>NZ_JAMYVX010000001.1:0-4237500 GCF_040324475.1 Mesorhizobium sp. C268A | reverse complement strand
ACCCCGGCTTTCGCCGAGGAAATCATTCCCTTCACCAGGGACCGCGACATTGCCGAGGCTTTCGCTGATTCGGGCTATACGGGCGATGACGCCACCGGCATGGCGGAGGCGATCGGCAAGCTGCTCAACGCACCGGCGCTGAAGGCCGGAACCGTGCTGCGCGTCGGGCTCGAGGTACATGGCGACGCCGCCAAGGTCGTTCGCACCAGCGTCTATGACAAGACAACGCACATCGTCACCATCGCGCTCGACGACCGCGGCCAGTACGTGCCGGCGCAGGAACCGGAGCCGAACCCCGAATTGCTGACAGCGTTCGATGATTCGTCGGCGCCGGTGGTGGTGCGCGGCAATCTGCCGAACGTCTATGACGGCATCTACCGCGCCGCCTATTCCTATGGCATGTCGAAGAAGCTGACCCAGCAATTGGTCAAGCTCCTGGCCTCCGGCGTCGACTTCCAGTCCAGGCTCAATCCATCGGACCGCATCGACGTGCTGTTCTCGCAGCCGGACGGCGACGACCAGGCCTCCGACGAATCGGAACTGCTCTATGTCTCGTCGACCTTCGGCGGCCAGACACGCAATTTCTACCGCTTCCAGATGCAGGACGGCTCGACCGACTATTTCGACGAGGACGGATCGAGCGCCGAGCAGTTCCTGCTGCGCAATCCCCTGCCGGCCGGGAAATTCCGCTCCGGCTTCGGCGCCCGCCGACATCCGATCCTCGGTTATGTCCGCATGCATACCGGCGTCGACTGGGCGGCGCCGATCGGAACGCCGATCATCGCCGCCGGCAACGGCACCATCGAAAAGGCCGGCTGGGCCGGCGGCTACGGCAAACAGATCATCATCCGCCATGCCAATGGCTACGAGACCTCCTACAATCACCAGAGCGCCTTTGCCAAAGGCATCGAACCGGGCGTTCATGTCCGCCAGGGCCAGACCATCGGCTTCCTCGGTCAGACCGGCCTCTCCACCGGCCCGCATCTTCACTACGAGCTGATCGTCAACGGCACCAAGGTCGACCCGATGCGCGTGCGCCTGCCGGTCGGCAAGGTGCTGAAGGGCGACGACCTGGTCGCTTTCAAGCGCGAGCGCGAGCGCATCGATGAACTGCTCAAGCAGGAAGACAGCAATCCGCTGAAGGTCGCGAGCGCCAAGATCGAAGGCTAATGCATGTCGCCCAGAAGTGTGCCGCGGTTCTGGGACAACGACATGCCTCAAAACAAACACTTAAAGCGCGTCGTATGAATCCGTTTCAGCGCGACGCGCTTTAAGCCGTCACACTCGACGCCGGCGAATCATAATCGCCCCATCAGAGCATTCCGAATCGGGTCGGCTCCGAATCAGGTCGACTGCTCCTCTTCGGCTCGTGACCAAGGCAGCTTTTGCCCCGAAACGGTGGCCCAGGCGATAATAGCGGCAAGCAGGCAAAGCACGGCCGTCACTGTCGACACGGCCGCGAACGCCGCATCGCTGGCGGCGAGCCGTGTTGCATCAAGGTCTGGCGCCAGGCCGGCCAATGCCGGTTCGCCGAATCCCGGAATGCCCGGCCTAGCGCTGGTATCGAGCATCGTCGAATAGACCCAGGCCGCGAGCGAGCCCATCGCCGCCACAGCAATCAGCCCGCCAATGCGCGAAACCGCATTGTTGATGCCGGAAGCGGCGCCGGTATCCTTGTCCTCGACCGCGGTCATGACCGCCGTCGACAGCGGCGACACCACCAGCGCCATGCCGAGCCCCATCACGGCCATCAGCGGAAAGATACCGGTCCAGAAATTGTGCATGCCGGCATGAGTGAGCAAAGCCAGCCCGGCAAAGGCGATGGCAACTACCAGGCAGCCGCTGGCGATCGGAAAACGCGGACCGATGCGATCCGACCACTGGCCGACGAGACCCGACAGCAGCGCGATCGACGCCGACAGCGGCAGGAAGATGAAACCGACCTCTTTGGTGCTCAGCCCCCATCCGGCGATCAACAGCATCGGCAGGTAGAACAGATTGGCCGACAGGGCGAAATACAGGAAGAAGGTGGCGAGGTTGGCGCCGGCAAAGGCGCCGATCCGAAACAGCTTGAGATCGATCATCGGCTCGCGCTGCCGAAGCTCGAAGACGATGAAGATGATAAGCAGCACGGCGCCTGCGGCGATGCTCGGCCCCGACATCAGCCCGCTGCCTTCGGCGCTCATCGAGGTCAGTCCGTAGGCAAGCGCCCCGAAGGCAAGCGTGGCGAGAGCGGCGCCGCCGAGATCGAGGCTTCGCTTCTCCGTCGGCGCGTCGGCGGGAATCTTGGCCAGCAGGAGAT
This sequence comes from Mesorhizobium sp. C268A, assembly GCF_040324475.1. NCBI lineage: Bacteria > Pseudomonadati > Pseudomonadota > Alphaproteobacteria > Hyphomicrobiales > Phyllobacteriaceae > Mesorhizobium > Mesorhizobium sp. C268A. The sequence goes on along the minus strand of NZ_JAMYVX010000001.1, from coordinate 4,235,198 downwards.
AGATCGAGATCAGCCCGAGCGGCAGGTTGACGGCGAAGATCGCCCGCCAGATACCGCCGCCAAAGGCCGACAGAACGAAGCCGCCGAGCACCGGACCGAGCGCAGTCGTCAGCGCCGAGGCGGCGGCCCAGATGCCGATCGCCCGGCCGCGCTCCTTCTTCGGATAGGCCTTGGCGATGATGGCGAGGCTGCCCGGCACCATGATCGCCGCACCAATGCCCTGAATGGCGCGAAAGGCGATGAGCACCAGCGCATTCGGCGCCACCGCGCAGGCCAGCGAAGCGACGATGAACAGCGCAATGCCGGCAACGAAGGCGCGCCTGAGGCCAAACCGGTCGCCGGCGGCGCCGCCGGCCAGAATCAGCGCCGACAGCGTCAGCGCATAGGCGTTGGAAATCCACTGGACCTCGGCCAGGCTGGCGCCGAGGTCGACGCGCATTGCCGGCATGGCAATGGCCAGGATCGACCCGTCGATGAAGCCGAGCGCTGACGCCAGGATCGCCGCTACCAGCACGAACTTGCGCTGCGACTGCGGGCAAAATGTACCGTTGGAAAGCGACCTGGTCAGGGGAACGGCTGCGGCTTCGCTCGGAGACTTCATGAGCGTCTGCTTAGACTTGTTGCGGGCCGGCAACAACCAGCCAGCACCCTGCGCTCATGAATCCAGCTTTGGATATCGGCCTGCCTTATGGGCAGGCCGATATCACTGCGCTGGAGCGCTCACTTGCTCCGCAACATCATCGGCCGAGGGACCGCCGACGAACTCGACGGTGACGCCCGGCGACACCAGCTTGGCCAGTTCACGCGCATCCCAATTTGTCAGGCGCACGCAGCCATGGCTTTCGGTCTTGCCGATCTTGGAGGGATCGGGCGTGCCGTGAATGCCATAGGTCGGCTTGTCCAGCGCGATCCACACCGAGCCGACCGGGCCGTTCGGACCCGGCGGGATGGTCAGGATCTTGTCGTTCTGGCCCTGCTTGAAATTGATGCTGGGGTTGTAGGTGTAGTTCGGATCGAGCGCGACGCGCGACACCGTATGGGTGCCGGTCGGCGAGGGCGTGTCGGCTGAACCGATGGTGGCCGGATAGGCCGCGACCAGCTTGCCACCGGCGTCATAGGCGAACACCTGCTTCTTGTCCTTGTCGGCGACGATGCGGGCAACCGGCATCGCCACCAGCCTGCCGAAATTGGCGACCTTGATGATGGTGCCGGGACGGCTGAAGTCGGCCTCGGGATTGAGCCCCTTCAGGTAGTTCTCGTCCATGTGGAACCGTTCGGCCAGGGCTTCGGTGACGGAGGTGTAAGCCATGCGGTCGAGCTGCGCCTTCTGGCTGTAATCCTCCGGTATCGAGGCGACATAAGGCCCGGCCGCGTCCTCGGGCGTGATCGTATAATTGGCGAAAGCATCGCCACCGGTTTGCGCCAGCGCAGCCTGGATGCCGACCGCGTCGGTCGAGCGCAGATTGCTGCCGGTGATCTGGTTATAGGCGGCAAGCGCCTTGTCGACATTGGAGCCGAAGCGCCCGTCGACGACGCCGGGTGAAGCGCCGGCGCGGTCGAGCAGCACTTGCAAGGCGGCTACATCCTGGCGTGCGCCGAGTGAAAGCGAGGGATCGACCACGGTCTTGCCACCGGCTTTCGGCGGCAGCGCGGCCTGGTCGGCGGGCGCCGCCGGTTCGGCGGGATCGATAGAGGCTTCGTTCAGCGGCTGGCGCTTGACGGGCCGCGGTTCAGCGGATTTCGGCGCTTCCGGATAGGTGTCGCTGTCATTGGCATCATCCTGCGGAGCGGCCCCCAGGAATCTGTCGCTTTCAGGATCGTATTCATCAACCGGCGGGCCGGGGATTCGTCCCTGATCGTCCAGTTGCCTGCGGCGGAAACGCGCCATGTCTTCGGGATCGTCGAGATAGTAGCGGTCGTCGTCTTCGACCGGTGCGCGTCCAAGCTCACGTGCCCGCATTTCCCGGCGCAGCGCGCGGCGGTCGAGCCTGGTCTGCGGCGGCTGGATGGCGATGACCTTGCCGGTCTCGGCATCGACGATGACGCGGTTGCCCCTGGCGTCGTAATAGATGTCGAGATTGCCGTCCTGGGCAAGCACAATGCCGCCGCTATCGGCGGCGCGGACGGCCGGCAGTGCGTTGTCCACAGTCGGCGATCCCATGGCGCTGGACGTGAGCAGCCCGGGGCGAGCACCGAAAAGGCAAGGATCGTGCGGAACATGGTGGTCAAACTCTCCGGTACTTACAGCGCCGCGCGTCCGTTTGGACGCGCAAAGGACGCTGTAACACTTCATGTCTGCGCATGATCCTTTCCGAAAATCGAATTTCGATTTTCGGGGTCATGCGTAATTGCCGCCGCCCGGCAGTGTTCCCACCAGAACGTTCTCGCCACCGTTTGGATGCGCAAGGAACGCCCTGATCGTCAAAAGCCTGCAGGCAAACCCCTTCGCCAGCAAACCACAACATAAGCTTTCCAACATGAACCGGGCATGAAGATGGCGGATTACTGGTTGCTACAGGCCCAATTCCTTGCGCGTCTGCTTCGTCAGCTTGAGGACGACGAGGCGGTGGCTTTCGCCGAGATAGTCCTTCAGCGCATCATCATCCATGCTCTGGCTTGTCTGACGCTGGATCCATTTCATGCCGCGCGAGGCGAGATAGGGCGCCGGCCGGCAGCCGGGCTGATCCTTCAGCACGTCATAAGCCATTTCAGAGCATTTGAAGGTGACGAAGACGCCACCCTCCCGGTCATGGCCGGCGATGGTGAAGACCTTGCCACCGACTTTCCAGACATCGGCCCCGCCCCACTGCACGACATGCGTCGTCTGCGGCAGCGAGGCGCAGAAGCTGTTGTAGTCGTCCAGCGTCATCTGCACCCCCGTCAAAGGATTGTTGTTTCATAAGAAAATGCCGCGCGTCCGGTCGGACGCGCGGCGTTGGATCAGGCTGCCGCGTCGGTCGGCACCACAGTGGGCCTGGACCGGAAATTCAACCGGTCGGAGCCGGCGGTGACCTTGACGGTCGAGCCGTCGAGTATCTCGCCAAGCAGGATTTTTTCCGCCAGCGGATCTTGCAGGTCCTTCTGCATCACCCGCTTCAGCGGCCGCGCGCCATAGGCCGGGTCGTAGCCCTTCGCCGCCAGCCAGTCGATCGAATCCTGGTCTAGCGACAGTGTGATCTTGCGGTCGGCGAGCAGGCTTTCCAGCCGCTTGAGCTGGATCTCGACGATGCGGCCCATATCCTGCCGGCGCAGCCGGTGGAACAGGATCACCTCGTCGACGCGGTTGAGGAACTCCGGCCTGAACGAGGCTCTCACCACGCTCATAACCTCGTCGCGCACGGCATCGACGTCCTGCTCTTCGCCGAGATTGACCAGATATTCGGCGCCGAGGTTCGACGTCATGACGATCAGCGTGTTGCGGAAGTCGACCGTGCGGCCCTGCCCGTCGGTCAGCCGCCCGTCGTCGAGCACCTGCAACAGCACGTTGAAGACATCCGGATGCGCCTTCTCGATCTCGTCGAACAGCACGACCTGATAGGGCCGGCGCCGCACCGCTTCGGTCAGCGCACCGCCTTCCTCATAGCCGACATAACCGGGAGGCGCTCCGATCAGCCGGGCGACCGAGTGCTTCTCCATGTATTCCGACATGTCGATGCGCACCATAGCGCTCTCGTCGTCGAACAGGAAATTGGCCAGCGCCTTGGTCAGTTCGGTCTTGCCGACGCCGGTCGGTCCGAGGAACATGAACGAGCCGATCGGCCGGTTCGGATCCTGCAGCCCGGCCCGGGCACGACGCACGGCCTTGGACACCGCCTGTACCGCTTCGCCCTGGCCGACGACTCGCTTGCCGATCTCGTCTTCCATGCGCAGCAGCTTGTCGCGCTCGCCCTGCAGCATCTTGTCGACCGGAATGCCGGTCCAACGCGACACGATATGGGCGACGTGGTCGGGCGTGACCACCTCTTCGACCATGCCGGCCTTGCCGTCCTGGGCTTCGGCTTCCTTCAGCTTCTTTTCCAGTTCCGGGATCTTGCCATAGGCAAGCTCGCCGGCGCGCTGGAATTCACCCTTGCGCTGGGCAATGGCGAGGTCGTTGCGGGCCGCGTCGAGCTGCTTCTTGAGGTCAGCGGCGAGGCCAAGCTTCTGCTTCTCCGACTGCCATTTGGCGGTGATCTCGGTCGATTCCTCCTCGAGGCCGACGAGTTCCTTTTCGAGACGCGCGAGCCGGTCCTTTGACGCCTCGTCCTTCTCGACCTTCAGTGCCTCGCGCTCGATCTTGAGCTGCATGATGCGGCGATCGATCTCGTCCAGCGCCTCGGGCTTGGAATCGACCTGCATCCTCAGCCGCGACGCGGCTTCGTCGACAAGGTCGATCGCCTTGTCCGGCAGGAAACGGTCGGCGATGTAGCGGTTGGACAAGGTCGCCGCCGCGACCAGCGCCGAATCCGAGATGCGCACCTTGTGGTGCTGCTCGTACTTCTCCTTCAGGCCACGCAGGATCGACACGGTATCTTCCACCGACGGCTCGTTGACGAAGACCGGCTGGAACCGGCGGGCAAGGGCCGCGTCCTTCTCGACATGCTTCCTGTATTCATCGAGCGTGGTCGCGCCGACGCAGTGCAGTTCGCCGCGCGCCAGCGCCGGCTTCAACAGGTTCGAAGCGTCCATGGCGCCATCGGCCTTGCCGGCGCCGACCAGCGTGTGCATCTCGTCGATGAACAGGATGATGCCCCCGGCCGCCGAGGTGACTTCGTTGAGCACGGCCTTCAGCCGCTCCTCGAACTCGCCGCGATATTTGGCGCCGGCAATCAGCGCGCCCATGTCGAGCGCCATCAACTGCTTGTCCTTCAGCGATTCGGGCACGTCGCCATTGACGATGCGCAGCGCCAGACCTTCGGCGATCGCCGTTTTGCCGACGCCCGGCTCGCCGATCAGCACCGGGTTGTTCTTGGTACGCCGCGACAGCACCTGGATGGTGCGGCGGATCTCGTCGTCACGGCCAATCACAGGGTCGAGCTTGCCGGCGCGGGCATCGGCGGTGAGGTCGCGCGCGTATTTCTTCAGCGCGTCATAGCCCTGCTCGGCGCTCGCCGAATCGGCGGTACGGCCCTTGCGGACGTCGTTGATCACCTGGTTCAGCGCCTGCGCTGTGACGCCGGCCTTGGACAGGATATCGGCCGTCTTGGCCGACTTCTCCATCGCCAGCGCCTGCAGCAGCCGCTCGACCGTGACAAAACTGTCGCCGGCTTTCTTGGCCAATTCCTCGGCGGTCGAAAACACCTTGGCCAGCGGCTGCGCCAGATAAAGCTGGCCGTTGCCGCCTTCCACCTTGGGCATGGCCTCAAGGGCGGTCTCGACGCCAAGCTTGACGTCGCGCACGTTGCCGCCGGCGCGCTCGATCAGCGAGGCGGCCAGCCCCTCGTCGTCATCGACGAGGACCTTCAGCATATGTTCGGGAGTGAATTGCTGGTGATTGCGCGAGAGCGCCATGGTCTGGGCGGACTGAATGAATCCGCGGACGCGCTCGGAGTATTTCTCGAGGTTCATATCTGTCTCCTTCCATCACCGGCCCGCTTTGCGGCACCGGATCAGATTGCGGTGACGGACCCGCTCATCCGAGCCGGGTCCAGTTCACGCCAGATATGGGGCGCAAGCCATTGCCGCTCAAGACGTCCGGCTGATGATATTGCATGGCCGAGCAAACGAAAACGGCGGAGATTTCTCTCCGCCGTTTCATCGACTTATGTCTTGTGGGTCAGTTGTTGGCGTCGACGGCGAACGGGTCGCCGGCAGGGCTTTCGGCCGGCGCCGCATCCACCACGTCAACAGCGGCAGCGGTCTCGCCGGCGCCATCCACCACCTGGCCACCACCAGACTGTTCGTCACCGACCTGATCGGCATTGTTGCGCGGGCGGCGCGGACGCCGCGGGCGACGGGCAGCGCCGCTCTCGGCGGCTGCCTCATTGAGTTCGGCCCGGGCGGCAAGAGCCGCCGGCGACAGGTTTTCGTACAGCGGCGCCGGCTCGGAGAAACCGCTCTCGGCTTCGGGCTCAACGGCGGAAACGGTTTCCGCCTGTGCCGGGGTTTCGGTGAAGCGCTGCTGGTCGCCGCGCTGGCCGTTCTGCTCGCCACGCTGGGCAAAGTCGCCACGCTGGTCGTTCTGGCCATAGCCGCCATTGGGGCGGCGGTCACGGTTGCGGCCATTGTTGTCGCGGCCGTTGTTGTTGCGGCCATTATTGTCACGGCCATTATTATCACGGCCACTGTTGTTCTCGCGGCCGTTTTCCTGGCCGTATGCGAGTTCGGCCGGCGTGCCCTCAATCGTCGGCTGCGGACCGTTGCCGTGGTTCGCCATCGGCGCTTGAGTCTCGCCGCCATTGCCGCTGCCGGCATTGTCAAAATCGTCGCGATCTTCATCGTCGTCGAATTCGTCGCGGTTCTGCGGGGCATTCTGGATCGGCATCTGCGCCTGTGCGGCGGCAATGATGCGGTTGTAGTGCTCGGCGTGCTGGAGGTAATTTTCCGCCATAACCCGGTCGCCGGCGCTTTGCGCATCACGGGCCAGAGTGGCGTATTTTTCGGCGATCTGCTGAGCCGATCCACGGATTTTCACGTCCGGGCCGTTGCTCTCGTAGTTGCGCGTCAGGGGATTTGGGCCCTTGCGGTTGTTGTTGTTGTTATTGTTGTTGCCACCGCCGCCGCCATTGTTGTTGCGACCGCGCATGCGCCTGTTCTGCTGTTGTGGCCTCATAAGACTCTCTTCATTTTGAAATTTTCGAAAAACGTTTCGCGAACGGAGGCGCTCATGCAGCCAGCCGTTTCGTTTCTTCACCGGCGTTCGCCCGCATCAATTGCGTTGGCGCCACGTGTCATCCTGTTCCGGTTACATCACTTGCCGGACGATTCCCGCACGAAGCTTGGGCGTCGTTTGCGCAAGAAGGCAGCTATTTCCAAGGAAAACCGAATCGCTAAGAGCACTGCCTGCTTCGTCTCATCCGGTTAGGGCGGACCCTAGCCGCATTCCCCGGCATTGCCAAGCGCTTTTTTGCACTGCGTCAAGGCTTTCCCTGTTCAAACATAAGAACCCTGTCGTTTCCGCCAAGATCGACAAATGCCCCGGCCAGCCTGTAGCCGGCTGCCGCGAATATGTCTTTGACCTCATTGCGCTGCGTGTGGCCGATCTCGACCGCTATCTTGCCTTCTGCTTCCAGAAACTTTGCCGCCTCGGCGGCGATGATCCTGTAGGGGCCAAGACCGTCCACACCGCCATCAAGGGCTCTGTGCGGATCGAAATCGCGGACCTCGTCCTGCAGATTTCCAATGTCTCCAGACGATATATAGGGAGGGTTTGCGGCAATTACATGGTATCGGCCCGAAACTTTTTCGAACCAGTCGGACTGCAGCCCCACGAACCGGCCGGCGAGTCCGAGTTGCTCGGCATTGCGTATCGCGGTTGCCAGCGCGTCTTGTGAAATATCGACCCCGGTGGCGGTCGCGGCCGGAACCGCGCTGAGCAGCGCCAGCGCAATCGCGCCGGTACCGGTGCCGAGATCGAGGATACGGCATTCCCCCAGCCTTTTGGCCGTCGCGCCGGCAAAAGGCAGGATCGCCTCGACCAGCGTTTCGGTGTCCGGCCGCGGCTCCAGCGTTTCCGGCGACAGCGACAGCCGCAGGCCGTAAAACTCGCGAAACCCGAGGATGCGGTGCACCGGTTCGCAGGCCATGCGGCGCTGCAGAGCAGCGCCGATTGCGGCAACCGCACCCGCATCGACCGTCCGTTGCGGGTCGGCGATCGCCTGCGTACGGTCCGTGCCGGAAAAATGTTCGACGATCAGCCTGGCATCCAGCGCCGGGTCGGAAAGGCCGGCCGCGGCAAGCCGCTCCCGCGCCGCCCGCAACAACGGCCCGAGCGCGCCGGGCAACATGTCAGCCATCGAGGCCGATATCGGCGAGCAGCTTCGACTGATGGTCGGCGATCAGCGCATTGATGACCTCGTCGAGCTCGCCCATCATCACCCGGTCGAGCTTGTAGAGCGTCAGGTTGATACGATGGTCGGTAAGGCGGCCCTGCGGGAAATTGTAGGTGCGGATGCGCTCCGAACGGTCGCCCGAACCAACCTGCGATTTGCGTGACTCCGAGCGCTCCTCGTCTGCCTTGCTGCGCTCGAGGTCGTAAAGCCGCGCACGCAGGATCTGCATGGCTTTCGCCCGGTTCTGATGCTGCGACTTCTCCGCCTGCACCACCATGATACCGGTCGGCAAATGGGTGATGCGCACCGCAGAATCGGTGGTGTTGACGTGCTGGCCGCCCGAACCCGAGGCGCGCATCGTGTCGATCCGGATGTCTTCGGCGCGAATGTCGATGTCGACCTCTTCGGCCTCCGGCAGTACGGCCACCGTCGCCGCCGAAGTGTGGATGCGCCCGCTGGCCTCGGTCGCCGGCACGCGCTGCACGCGGTGCACGCCGGATTCAAATTTCAGATGGGCAAAGACTCCCCTACCGGAAATGGTGGCGATGATTTCCTTGAAGCCGCCGGCATCGCCGTCGCTGGCCGACACCGTCTCGAAGCGCCAGCCGCGTTCGGCGGCATAGCGCTCATACATGCGAAAAAGGTCGCCGGCGAACAATGCCGCCTCGTCGCCGCCGGTGCCGGCGCGGATTTCAAGGATGGCGTTCTTGTCGTCGGCCGCATCCTTGGGCAACAACAGGATCTGGATGTCCTTCTGCAGCTCTTCGATACGCGCTTCGACGCCGGGCAGATCTGCCTCCGCCAGGGCCCGCATCTCGGCATCGGTGCCCTTGTCGGCAAGCATCGCCTCGAGGTCGGCTTGCTCGCGCTCGACTGAGCGCAGTTCCCTGACCTTGGCCACCATGTCCTGCAGCTCGGCATATTCCGAGGCCATCTTCACATAGGCATCGGCCGCCGGGCCGGCCGACATCTGCGCTTCGAGCATCTCGAAACGCTTGACGACCTGATCCATACGCTCGCGGGGAAGATTGACCATGGCTAATGCTATAGCGGGATGGAGCGGTCGTCGGCGAAGGCCTGCAGCAGCGCCCGCATCGGCAGCCCTTGAGCTGGCGCCATCAGATTGTCGGCAAAGAAAGCCTCCAATTCTTCCAGTGGCAGTTCGGTCAACATCGCCTTGACCGGGCCGATCGAGGCTGGAGACATCGAGATCGAGCGGTAGCCAAGGCCGATCAGCGCCATGGCGGAAATGGGTTTTCCGGCAAGCTCGCCGCACAGCGTCACCGGCGTGTGGTTGCGAACCCCGGCGTCGGCGATCTGCTTCAGAACCCGCAGGAAAGGCGTCGAAAGCGTGTCGAAGCGGTCGGAGAGCTGCGTGTTCCCCCGATCGACCGCCATGACGAACTGGAACAGGTCGTTGGAGCCGACCGAGACGAAATCGACCGCCTTCATCAACTCGTCGAGCTGGAACAGCAGCGACGGCACTTCCAGCATGGCGCCCACCTTGAGGCTGGTCGGCAGATGGTGGGCAAAGCGGGAGAGATGCCGCACTTCGCGGTCGATGATCTCGCGCGCCTGGGCGATTTCGCCGAGTTCGGTCACCATCGGCAGCATCAGCTTCAGTTCGCGCCCGCCGCAGGCCTTCAGCAGAGCGCGGATCTGAGTCCTGAGCAGACCCGGCCGGTCGAGCGTCAGCCGGATCGCGCGCCAGCCGAGCGCAGGGTTTTCTTCCTGGATGGCGCCCTTGAAGTAGGGCAGCACCTTGTCGCCGCCGATGTCGATGGTGCGGAAGGTGACCGGCTTGCCGCGCGCCGCGTCCAGCACGTCGCGGTAGAGCCGCTCCTGCGCCTCGGCGCGCGGGAAGGTCGAGGCGACCATGAACTGCAATTCGGTGCGGAACAGGCCGATGCCGGCGGCACCCGCCTCGGCCAGCTGCGGCAGGTCGACCGCCAGGCCCGCATTCATCAGCAGGTCGACCTGGACGCCGTCCTTGGTCACCGACGGCTTCTTGCGCAGTTCCCGGTAGACTTCCTGCCGGCGCGCCCGGAAGCGCACTTTTTCGGCATAGGCGGCTTCGAGGTCCGGCTGCGGCCGCAGATGGATGGTGCCTTCCTCGCCGTCGACGATGATGGCATCGCCGTTTTCCGCCATGGAAACGGCGCCCTTCATCTGGCCGGCGACCGGAATGCCCATGGCGCGCGCGACGATGACGACATGGCTGGTGGCAGCGCCGTCTTCCAGCACCACGCCGCGCAGCTTGTCCCTGGGATAATCAAGCAGTTCGGCCGCGCCCATCGAGCGCGCGACCAGGATGGCATCCTTCGGCAGTGACGCCGCTACGTCGTCAGGCCCGCGCCCCATCAGCTGGCGCAGCAGCCGGTTGGCGAGATCGTCGAAGTCGCTCATCCTCTCGCGCAAATAAGGATCGGTCATGTGCAGCATGCGGGCGCGCATGTCGCTTTGGACCTTTTCCACCGCCGCTTCCGCTGTCAGGCCGTTGCGGATCGCCTCTTCCAGCCGACGCACCCAGCCGCGGTCGTTGGCAAACATGCGATACGCTTCGAGCACCTCGCGATGTTCGCCCTCGAAGGCGACATCGCGCCGCTCCAGCATGTCGTCGATGGAAAGCCTGAGCGAACCGAGCGACGTCTCCAGCCGGCGCACCTCTTCCTCACTGTCCTCGTTGAACAGATTGGTGACGACGATGCGTGGCTCATGCAGCACGACATGGCCGAGGCCGACGCCCTCGTTGAAGGACAGGCCGGTAAAGCTGACGGGACGGCGCAGGTCGAGTTCGAGGCCGGGCCGGGTCAGGCGCGCGAGATCCCCGGTGGCGATCATCTCGGCGATCACCATGGCGGTCGTTTCCAACGCCTCGACCTCGTCGTCGCGGTAGTGGCGCATGGTCTTGTTCTGCACCACCAGCACGCCCAGCGTGCGCCCTGCCCTGAGTACGGGCACGCCGAGGAAGGAATTGTAGATCTCTTCGCCCGTCTCCGGCAGGTAGGCGAAGGCCGGATGTTCCTGCGCATTGGAGAGGTTGAGCGGCCGCGCGCTCGCAGCAATGGTGCCGACGAGGCCCTGCCCCAGCCGCAGTTGCGCCAAATGGACGGCGTTCGGGTTCAGACCTTCGGTGGCATAGAGTTCGAGCACCGAATCGGCGCGCAGCACATAGAGCGAGCAGACCTCGGCGACCATGTTGGAGGCGATGTCGCGCACGATCCGGTCGAGCCGCTCCTGCGGCTCCAGCGGCTCCTGCATGAGCTCGCGGAGCCGTTTCAGCAGAACGCGCGGGCCACTGGCCGTATCACGCATCGCGGCTTCTTCTCCAATGGGCATTTTGCCCGCCGCAGTTTCCACTGCGACCGGCGCACACGCAACAACTCAAATCGCTCTCGCTACTGCTTATCCAGACCGTACACGGAATGCAAAGTACGAACCGCGAGTTCCGTGTAGGGACCGTCGATCAGTATCGAAATCTTGATCTCGGAGGTGGTGATGGCGCGGATGTTGATCGCCTTGTCGGCCAGCGCCTTGAAAGCGGTGGCGGCCACACCGGCATGGCTGCGCATGCCGATGCCGATGACCGAAACCTTCGACATGCCGGCTTCCGACTGCACCACGTCATAGCCGATCGAAGCCTTCAGACGCTCCAGCACGGCCAACGCCTTGTCCACGTCGCCGGACGGCACGGTGAAGGTCATGTCGGTGAACTTGCCGTCCTCTGAGATGTTCTGGACGATCATGTCGACATTGATGTTGGCCTCGGCCAGCGGGCCGAAAATGCCGGCGGCAACGCCCGGGCGGTCGCCGACGCGACGCAGAGAAATCTGCGCTTCGTCCTTGGCGTAGGCAATTCCGGTGACGACCTGCTGTTCCACGATCTCTTCCTCGTCGCAAATGAGCGTTCCCGGAGGATTGAGCAAATCCCCCATTCCGGGCGCATCGGGGTCGTCGAAGGACGACCGCACGAACGTACGCACCCTGTGCACCATGGCAAGCTCGACCGAGCGCACCTGCAAGACCTTGGCGCCGAGCGACGCCATTTCGAGCATTTCCTCGAACGAAATCTTGTTGAGCCGCCGCGCCTTCGGCTCGATGCGCGGATCGGTGGTGTAGACGCCGTCGACATCGGTGTAGATGTCGCAACGGTCGGCCTTGACCGCCGCGGCAATGGCCACCGCGCTTGTGTCGGAGCCGCCGCGGCCGAGCGTGGCGATGCGGTTGTCCGGGCCGATGCCCTGGAAGCCGGCGACGACAGCCACCTGGCCCTCGCCGAAGCGCTTGATCAGGAACGCGCCGTCAATGTCGAGGATGCGCGCCGCGCCATGCGCGTTGTCGGTCTTGATCGGGATCTGCCAGCCCTGCCAGGAGCGGGCATGGACGCCCATATTCTGCAGTGTGATCGCCAGCAGGCCGGCAGTCACCTGCTCGCCCGAGGCGACCACGGCGTCATACTCGCGCGCGTCGTGCATGGGCGAGGCTTCGCGCGTCCAGCCAACCAGTTCGTTGGTCTTGCCCGCCATCGCCGAAACCACGACAGCGACCTCATGGCCGGCATCGACCTCGCGTTTGACGTGACGCGCCACATTGCGGATGCGGGCGATGTCGGCGACGGAGGTTCCGCCGAATTTCATCACGATGCGCGCCATGGAAGCGAAATGCCTTTGACTGAAGCCGGCCCAGGACCGAAAGGGGAAGTAAGCGCTCGACAGAAGCCGGCCGCTGAATGCGCGCCTCCTTAGCCAAATGATCACGGTTTCGCAAGGCTGGCGGCGGATGCCGGCTTCAGGATCGCGGCATATTGCGTTCGGCCCCGCCGCCGCTTACCAAATGCTGCCCGCGGGAAACTCCTTTTGGTCCGGCATATCGAATGATTGTTCGCCTTCGACGCGCCATGCGGTGGCAATCGCTGCCGCTGTTCATCGGCTTCGCCGTGCTGGCGTTGATCGTCGGCACACGCGCCGTGCTGGTCGAGACCCAGAGAGCCAATCGTGAGGCCGCGCGCGAGGCGGTCGAGTATCAGGAATTGCTTTCCGGTTTGCTTGCGATGGCTCAGGAGGCCGAGACCAGCCAGCGCGGCTATCTCCTGACCGGCGAGAAATCCTACCTCCAGCCTTATCGGCAGGCGGTCGACGCCATTCCGGGCCAGCTTGCCCGCATCGACGGCATGACCGCGCCGGACGACGAACTCGTGCAGCAGATCAACCACGTCAAGGACGCGCTTTCACAAAACCAGGCCGAATTGGCTGAGACGATTGCACTCTACGATCGCGGCGATGCGGCAAAAGCTCTGGAACTGGTCCGCAGCGGCCAGGGCAAGGCCGCCATGGACCAGATCCGGGCCAGCATGGACACGATCCGGCGCATTGGCGGCGCAGCCATCGCCGCGCGCGACGCTCATACCGACCGGGTCGAAAACTGGCTGCGAATCGGCTCGATAGCGGCGCTGCTGGCGATCTTCCTGCTTGGCGCCTACACGGTTCGCCTTTCGCGCCGCCGGTTCCGCGCAGTGGCGATCGCCCAGGAAGAGCTGATGCGCAAGAACATCGAGCTCGGCAACGAAATCCAGACGCGTGAAAAGGCCGAATCGCAGATCCGCCAGATGCAGAAGATGGAGGCTGTGGGCCAGCTGACCGGCGGTATCGCCCACGATTTCAACAACATGCTGGCGGTGATCATCAGCGCCATGAACCTCGCCCAGCGCAAGCTGACGCGGGGCGAGCACGACATCATGAAATTCATCGAAGCGGCGACCGATGCGGCGACCCGGGCCGCAAACTTGACGTCACGGCTGCTTGCCTTCTCGCGCCAGCAGCCGCTCGCGCCTCAGGTTGTAGACGCCAATCGTCTGGTCGCCGGCATGTCGGACCTGCTTCGGCGGGCGCTCGGCGAAACCATCCGCATCGAAACCGTGCTGGCTGGCGGCCTGTGGAAGACCCATGCCGATTCGAGCCAGCTCGAAAATGCCATTCTCAACCTGGCGGTCAATGCGCGCGACGCCATGGGCGAGGACGGCAAGATGACCATCGAGACCGCCAACAGCCACCTCGACGAGGGCTACGCCGCCACCCATGCCGAGGTCAAAGCCGGCCAGTATGTAATGATTGCGGTCAGCGACACCGGCGCCGGCATGCCGGCGGACGTCATGGAGCGGGCTTTCGAGCCATTTTTCACCACCAAGCCGGTCGACAAGGGCACCGGCCTCGGGCTGAGCCAAGTGTTCGGCTTCGTCAAACAGTCCGGCGGACACGTCAAGATTTACTCGGAACCCGGCCAAGGCACCACGATCAGGATCTACCTGCCGCGCTTCTTCGGCCCGGAAGAGGCCGCCATATCTTCGGAACGAGCCGGAAATCCTGCCGTGCCGGTCACCGAAACCATCCTTGTCGTGGAGGACGATCCACGCGTGCGGGCTTCCACCACGGATGCCATGCGCGAACTCGGCTACACCGTCATTCATGCCGCAAGCGGCCAGGAAGCGCTGGAAAAGCTGGGCGACAACCCTGGTGTGGCGCTCATGTTCACCGATATCGTCATGCCGGTGATGAATGGCCGCAAGCTCGCGGAGGAGGCGCTGGCGCGCATGCCGAAGCTGAAGGTGATCTTCACCACCGGCTTCACCAGGAACGCCGTCGTCCACAATGGCGTGCTCGACCATGACGTGCATTTCCTGGCCAAGCCCTTCACCATCGAGCAGCTGGCGGCGAAATTGCGCGACGTGCTGGACGCAAAATGACCGAGACCCTGGAAATCGTCACCTTTCGCCTCAAGCCTGGAGCGGAAGCGGGCTTTGCCGCCGCCAACGACCTGGTCGCCGACTGGCTGGCGCGGCAACCTGGTTTCGTAAACCGCTGCCTGGCGCGGCGGGACGATGGCGGATGGGTCGATGTGGTGCGCTGGCGAAGTCGCGAGCAGGCTCTCGCCGCCGCAGGCCGGATCATGGCCGAGATCGGCGATTGCGAAGCGATGCGGGCCATCGATCCCGCAAGTGTTGCGATGGAACATGCGGCGATTGTGATCTCGAGGCCATAGGTCGACTAGCCAGCAGTCGCAAAAACGGGCCTTGACTTTCTTGCCCCGGCACCCGACTTCCTAGCGTCCGAGGAGACCCGCCCTATGCCAGAGGCCCGACGATCGACAATCGATGCCGGAGAAGTGGAACGCTTTTCCGCGCTTGCCGCCGAATGGTGGAACCCGAACGGCAAATTCCGTCCGCTGCACAAATTCAACCCGGTCCGGCTTGCCTATATCCGGGACCAGGTGGCGGCGCGCTTCGGCCGCGATCCGCGGGCGGCGCGGCCGTTCGAAGGCCTGCGTTTCCTCGATATCGGCTGCGGCGGTGGGTTGTTGTGCGAGCCGATGGCAAGGCTTGGCGCCGAAGTGGTCGGCGCCGACGCCTCGGCAACCAACATCGAGGTGGCGAAGCTGCACGCGGCCGAAGGCGGCGTGACGGTGGATTATCGCGCTACGACCGCTGAGGATTTGGCCGATTCCGGCGAGAAATTCGACGTCGTCCTCAACATGGAAGTCGTCGAGCATGTTGCCGATGTCGACCTGTTCATCGGTAAGTGCGGCGAGATGGTCAAGCCCGGCGGCATCATGTTCGTGGCCACCATCAACCGCACGCTGAAGGCACTGGGCCTGGCCATCATCGGCGCCGAATATGTGCTGCGCTGGCTGCCGCGCGGCACCCACCAGTTCGGCAAGCTGGTGCGGCCCGAAGAGCTTGAAAAGGCGCTTGGCAGCGCCGCCATGACCATCATCGACCGCACCGGCGTGACCTACAATCCTCTCGCCGACCGCTGGGCACGCTCCAAGGACATGGACGTCAACTATATGGTGCTGGCGGAAAAACGATCGGTCTGAACGAAAGGGGGCGGCCGTGGACACTATGAGGGCCCGAGAGCTGGCGCTCGATCTTCCCGAAACGGTCGAGCAATCGCATTTCGGCAAGGCTGACTTCCGCGTCCGCAACCGTATCTTCGTCTCTCTGCCCGAAGCCGACCGTGCTGTCGTCAAGCTCGACCGCGACCAGCAAGAGATGATGGCCGCGGCTGAGCCATCGGTTTTCAGGCCCGTGACAGGCGGCTGGGGCCAAAAGGGATGGACGTCGATCATGCTCGAAGCCTGCGACGAACAGACATTCCGCAGCGCCGTTCGGACGGCCTGGCGAAACGTCGTCCCGCCGGCGCTACGGAAGCGCCTCGACGCGAGCCAAATTTAAGCTTGAGCAGTTCGAGCAAAGTGTGAAGCGGTTTTCCCGGGAAAAGCGCATAGCGCTTTGCCTAGGGAATTGCGTAAACCAAAGACCCTATGCCTTCTGGCTCTGCGCCTTGGTGGTGATGATCACGCCGATGGTGATGATCACCGCGCCGGCCCAGGTCAGCAACTGGTAGTGCTCGCCGAGGAAGATGGTTCCGGCAAACAGGCCGACGGCCGCCGCCACATAGCCGATCTGGCTGAGATACACCGGACCGCCCACGGCCTGCAGCCGGAAGAAGAAGGCAAACATCGCCGAGGCCGAAGCGACTTGCGCCACGACAACCAGCGGCACGGCCCTGAGCGGGGCGAAAGCGCCGACGCCGAACAGCGCGAGAATGCCGATCAGCAGCAGCGTCGCCGAGGCCAGGTGGCTGCCGACGGCCAGTTCGATCGGACCGGTGCCTTCGGGCCAGTCGACGGTGCGATAGATATTGCCGGCGGCAAGGCTGACCGGGATCAAAAGTCCGACCAGCACCCAGTAGACATCGGCCGGCTGGCCGGCCTCGCCGCGCGTCACTGCCACCATGACGGCGCCGATGAAGCCGACGGCGATACCGATACTGCCGAGCGTATTTGGCCGTCGAACGCCGAGCAGGATCGAAAACACCAGTGTGATGACCGGCGACAGCGTGAACATGATGCCGGTATAGCCGGCGCCGAGATGCGGGATAGCCGAAAACATCAGCAGATTGGGCACGGCGTAGGACACGGCGGCGGTGATGAAGAAATAGCGCAGTCTGTGCGAGGTGAGCCGCATGCGCTCGCCGTTCGCGAGCAACGCGCACAGCAGCACGCCCCCGGCGCCGAACGAGATGACGAAGGCCCAGACCATGGCCGGAACGCCGGCAGCCGTCGCCAGCTTGCCGAACGGCAAGGTCAGGCCGAGCAGGCCGCCGGTGACGACCAGCAGGCCAAGCGCCGATTCCCAGAGAAATTTCATCGGATGGTCCCGTCACTCACTTGCGGCACTGGGTCGAAACTGTATCTTGAGGTAGCATACCACAAAGATTCTTAACGTCAAGATACTTAGCGGTGAGACAAATGGATCGCGCGGCAAAGGCGGTGGAGCAATGGAAGCGGGAACGGCCGGACCTGGAGGTGTCGCCAATGCTGGTGCTTGGGCGGCTGAACGAAGCCTCGTCGCTAATCGCCCGCGAGCGCCTCGCCCCGCTGTTTGCCCGTTTCGGACTGCAGGCCGGCGAATTCGATGTGCTGGCGACGCTGCGCCGCTCCGGCCAGCCCTACGCGCTGACACCGACCGCTCTATACGAGGCGACGATGGTGACCTCTGGGGCCATGACCAACCGGCTCGACCGGCTTGAGAAGGCCGGACTGATCCTGCGCGGCCCGCACCCCAACGACCGGCGTGGCATTGTCGTGCAACTGACCGAAAAAGGTCTGGCCTTGATCGACGAAGCCCTGACCGCCCACGTCGCCAACGAGCATGAAATCCTCGCCGGGCTCACCGGCACGGAGCGGGGGGCACTGGCTCAGTTGCTTGGCAAATTGATCGATAGCGCCAGCTGATCGCTCAATTGCGCTCCTCGGGAAAACTCGGGATCGGCATGAAATCGATGCCATCCTCGGCCAAGCTCTTGGCTTCGTCCAACGTCGCCTCGCCATAGATGCCGCGCGCATCGCTCTCGCCGAAATGGATCTTGCGCGCTTCCTCGGCAAACTTGTCGCCGACATAGTCGGCATTCTCGCGCACCTTCTCGGCCATCGCCTTCAGTTGCGCCAAAGCCTGCTTCTGGGTTTCGCCCATGGCCAGCGCAATTGTTTCCTGCTTCCGCGCGGTGGAGACGGCTGGCGCCATCAGCGCCTTTTGCACCTTGTGCGAGCCGCAGCTCGGGCAATCGACGAAGCCGCGCTTCTTCTGCGTGTCGAAATCGTCATTGCTGCGAAACCAGCCCTCGAATTCGTGCTCGTGCTCGCAGATCAGGGCAAAGCGGATCACGAAGCCGCGCCCCTGAGCCGCGGCGCTTCCACTGCGCCGGCATTGACGGCAAAATCACGCGCGTTCTTGAGATTGGGGATTTTCTTACGCGCGGCCGACGACTGCGCCGTGTCGATCTCGGCGATGATCACCTCCGGATCGTCATGGTCGGCCTCGGCGATGATGCGACCCCATGGGTCGACGATCAGCGAATGGCCATAGGTTTCGCGGCCATCCTCATGCAGGCCACCTTGTGCTGCAGCAACCACATAGGCGCCGTTCTCGATGGCACGGGCTCGCAGCAGCACATGCCAGTGCGCTTCGCCGGTCTGGCGAGTGAAGGCGGCAGGCACCGACAAGAGGTCGGCGCCGGCCATCGCCTCGGCGCGGAACAGCTGTGGAAAGCGTAGATCGTAGCAGACGGCAAAGCCCAGCCTGGCGCCGTCGATCTCGGTGACGACCGCTTCGGTGCCCGGCTCATAGGCGGCGGATTCGCGCCAGCTTTCGCCATTGTCGAGATCGACGTCGAACATGTGGATCTTGTCGTAGGTGGCGAGCGTCGCGCCGTCCGGCCCAAACAGCAGCGCCCGGTTGGCGAGCTTGCCGTCGGCGCGCAGGATGGCGGTAGAGCCAATATGCAAGAAGACGCCGAGTTCGCTGGCGAGCTTGCGCGCGGTCGCCACGACGATGTCCTTGTCTTCCGAGGTGAAGGAAGCAGCCCTGGCTTCCTTGTCGCGGATCAGCGCACCGGTCATTTCCGGGGTCTGGATGTAGGTTGCACCGAGGCCTGCGGCCTCGCGCACCAGCCGTTCGAGATCGATCGCGTTGCGCTCAGGGCTCTCGCCCGAACGCATCTGGATCGCCGCCGCCTTGAAAACACCCATCGTCACGTCCTCTTTGAGCAATTCCAGGAAAAGTGTGTAACGGTTTTCCGTCCGGAATTGCGTAAAAACAAAGACATAGAGCGGCGCTACGAACCGCTCTTTGTCGTCGAGCCGTTGGCAAGCAGCCTATCCAGCTGCCCCCGTGCCTCCAATTCGTGGAGGTCGTCGGAGCCGCCGACATGCGTGTCGCCGATGAAAATCTGCGGAAAGGTCGAGCGGCCATGCGCCCGCGAAATCATTTCCTGGCGCAATTCCGGCGAAAACGAAGCGTCATGCTCGGTGTAGGCGACGCCCTTGCGGTCGAGCAACCGCTTGGCCGCCGCGCAATAGCCGCACATCATACGGGTGTAAATCGTCACATCGAGCATCGGTCCTTGCCTTTCCTTGACCTTATATAGTCGCGGACTCGTCGGCCCGAAAGTCCCCCGGCAGGACACGCGCAAAGGTCAGCACATCGACCGCTCCGGCGCCGCCCTTCTTCAGCGCCTTGGCGACCGAGCGCACGGTAGCGCCGGTGGTGTAGACATCGTCGACCAGAAGCACGCGGCGCCCAGTGATCTCGATTTCGGCTTCCGCAGGCACACGGAAGGCGGCGCGCACATTGTCCTCTCGCTCCTGCCGCTCCAGCCCGACCTGCTGGCGCGTGAGCTTGACGCGCCGGACCGCCGAGGGCGAGAAAGGCAGCCCGCTAAGCTGCGCAACCGCCCTTGCCAACTCCGCCGACTGGTTGAACTGCCGTCGAAAGAAGCGCCGCCAGTGCAGCGGCACCGGCACGACGACATCGGCGTCTGCAACTAGCTCGGCCCCGGCGCGCAGCATCCAGCGCGCCATCCATGGCGCCAGATCGGTGCGGTCCTGGTATTTCAGCCCTTGCACCATCTGGCGGGCGACACCGGAATAGGCCACGGCCGCCCGCGCCCGCTCGAACGGCGGCGGATCGGCGATCGCCTCGGCCGACAGGAACCCCTCGCCCATATCGTGGGTGAATGGCGTGCCCATCACCGCGCACCATGGCCGCTCCAGCAGCCTCAGCTTCGGCCAGCAGGCACCGCACAAAACGCCGGGTTGCGAGACGTGCCTGCGACAGCCGGCACAGACCGGCGGGAACAGCATCCGCGCCGGCCAGTCCAACATGGCCAGTTTCAACATGATTTGAGCGAGGCTCTTGATCTCCATCACCGGATCGGCCACGTGGTTTTGTCGTCCGCGCCAGGATATCACTAGACAGACGAACAGGGATGTCTACCGTTGCAGCCGATCATCGATACTGAACTTTGGCTGGTGCGCAAGCGCAGGGCGCTGGCCCACCCCGTAGCCGGCGCGGATTTTCTGATGCGGCGGGCGGCGGAAGACCTTGCCGACCGGCTCGGCGCGGTCGAGCGGAAATTCGGCAAGGCCGCGGTGCTGTTTTGCCAGACGCCGGACGCAACGGACGTGGTCGCTGCAAGCGGCAAGGCAGCGGAGATCGTGCGCGTCGAGGCAGATCCAGCGTTTCTGGACGGCCGGCCAGGGCTGATAGCACCGCTGGAAACAGTGCCGTTCCAGCCGGAAAGCCTCGACCTCGTCGTTTCACTTCTGTCGTTGCAGGCGATGAACGACATTCCCGGCATGCTGGTGCAGATCCGCCGCGCTCTGCGGCCCGACGGGCTTTTCCTCGGCGCCTTTGCCGGCGCCGGCACGCTTTCCGAATTGCGCGAAAGCCTGCTCGCCGCCGAGACCGAACTCTATGGCGGCGCCAGCCCGCGTGTCATCCCCTTCACCGATGTTCGCGACGCCGGCGCACTGCTGCAGCGCGCCGGACTGGCGCTGCCGGTGGCCGACGTCGAAACGGTGACCGTCCGCTACGATACCCTCTTCGACCTCATTGCCGATCTCAGGGCGATGGGCGAAACCAGCGCGCTGACCGATCGCAGCCGGCGACCGGGAGCGCGAAAGCATTTTACCCGTGCCGCCGAAATCTATGCCGAACGCTTTTCGGACGCTGATGGCCGCATCAGGGCAAGCTTTTCCATCGTCTGGATGTCGGGCTGGGCGCCCGATGCCTCGCAGCAAAAGCCCTTGAAACCGGGTTCGGCGAAGGTCTCGCTGAAGACGATACTGGAAAACCCCGGCGGGCGGTGACGGCGCTCCGGATCAGTGCTCGGCGAAGGCGTTTGCGAGCCTGCTGTTGTTGTCGCTGAACAGAAACTGGATCGCATTGCTGGCCTTGCCGACACCCCCGACGATGGCAAGCGACAGCACCGCAACGATCAGGCCATATTCAATGGCCGTGGCGCCTGTTTCGTCCTGCAAAAATCGGCGCAGCAATGGCTTCATGATCGTCGATCCCTCTCATCCCCGACCATATCGCCGACCTGTTAAGAAAGGTTAACGGCACAAGCTTAACAGGCTGTGAAATGGGCCTGCGTTGAGGAAGTTCTCAAGCTGGTGTCGACCTTGTTGGTCAGCAGTCGCCGCTGCGTTGGCCGTCGGCGCGGATGATGCAGACTGAGCTCGGTGAGGGCTGCAGCACGCTTCTGCGCAGCGTATAGGTGGCCCGCGAGCCGATCGAACCCGTGCTCATCGGGTCGAGACCGCCTGCAAGAGCATCGCGGCTGGATGATCGCGTCTGGTTGTCCAGCACGGGGACCGCGATCAGCGCCAGCGCCACTGCGGCAGAGCCGAACAACAGCGTGACGCGCAATAAGCCGACGCCGGCGGCGCGAAAGCTGCGATCTGGCCGGATCGAGTCCCATTCCCTGTCGAGGCTCATGCAATCGCTCCCCGCGAACCCGCTTTGCCGCAATTTTTCACGACGAGATAAATCTTCCATTAACGCTGGCTAGATCAGACCGCGAAATGGCTTTGTATCACAACAGGTCGATGAGGAACTGGATCAGCGGCGCGTCGGCCGGCGGCATGGGATAGTCGCGCATCTGCTTTGGCCGCACCCATTTCAACGCCTGCCCTTCCCTGGGCTGCGCGATGCCGCGGAAGCGGCGGCAGACGAACAGGGGCATCAGGAGATGGAAATCATCATAGGAATGGCTGGCGAAGGTGAGCGGCGCCAGGCAAGGAATGTCAGTCTCGATGCCGATTTCTTCCTGCAGTTCGCGGATCAGGCATTGTTCCGGCGTCTCGCCTGGCTCTACCTTGCCGCCGGGAAATTCCCACAGGCCGGCAAGCTGTTTGCCCTCGGGCCGCTGCGCCAGAAGCACCCGCCCATCGGTATCGACCAGCGCGCACGCGGCGACCAGCAGCAGGCGTTTGCCGGTGATCTCGCTCATGCGCCCGGCGGCCGGCGATAGTGGTAGCGATAGACTTCGTCGAAGCCCAGCGAGCGATAGAGCGCCAGCGCCGGCGCATTGCCGGCCTCGACCTGCAGCCAGGCTTCGCGAGCGCCACGCAGCCTCGCCCACTTAAGCGCCGACAGGATCAGGTTGCGGCCATGGCCCTGATTGCGCGCCGACTTGGCGGTGGCGATCTCGAACAGGCCGGCAAGATCGCCGTCATGGACGCAGATCAGCACCGCCAGAGGGTCGGCCCCTTCCTCCAGCGCAAACAGCCCGACTTCGGGTTGGATGGCGCCGATGATTTCCGAAAGACCGGGCCGCAGCGATGCATCCGAGCCGCTAACCTTGAGCGACGCGCCGAGAAAGCGGCTGATATCCTTCAGCGGAATCTGGTCCATGGCCGGCGCCAGTTGCGCGTCCGCCAGCGGCAGCCGCATCACCAGGGATTCGTCGAATGTGCTCCAGCCCTCATTGTCGAGATGCTTGGCTAGGTCCGGCCCCGACAGCGGCGAGATGCGGAAGGTCAGCGGCCTGCCATAGGCGTCGAAGCGCCGGCTGGCGCGGCCGATGCGCTCGGCAATGTGCTGGGTGTCGCCGGGATCGAGCGGGTTGACCGAGTTCAGCCGCTTGGCCGGATGGCCGGCTGTCAGCCGCACCACCCAGGTGCCGTCATAATGCACGGCCGCCGCCGGCCAGGCGCGAAACCCCGCAGCCTCGTAGCGGCGCACGATGGCGAGCATGCTTGCCGGATGCCTGGAAGCCAACTCCATCAGCTCCGGTAATCGCCATTGATGGCGACATATTCCTTGGTGAGGTCGCAGGTCCACACCGTCGCCTTGCCGCGGCCGATACCGATATCGGCGCGGATGCGAATGTCGTCGCGCTTCATATAGGCCGAGGTCGCTTCCTCGGAGTAGCCCGGGTCGCGTTCGCCCTCATGCGCCAGACGGTTGTCGCCGAACCAGATCGACAGCCGGTCGCGATCGGCCGGCTCGCCGGCCTTGCCGACGGCCATGACGACGCGGCCCCAATTGGCGTCCTCGCCGGCAACCGCCGTCTTGACCAGCGGCGAATTGGCGATGGACAGCGCGATGCGCTTGGCCGAGCGCGCCGATTTGGCGCCGGTAACGGTGACTTCGACCTGCTTGCGGGCGCCCTCGCCGTCGCGCACCACTTGCAGCGCCAGCGATTTGAGCACCTTGCCCAGCGCCCGGCGGAACGCGCCGAGACGCGCATCCTTGGGATCGCTGATGGCGGGCGCGCCGCGCTCGGCAGCGGCTCCGGTGGCGAACAACAGCAGCGTGTCGCTGGTCGAGGTGTCGCTGTCGACGGTGACGGCGTTGAAGGTCTTGGCCGTGCCGCGCGACAACAAGTCCTGCAGCACGGGGGCGGCGATCGGCGCATCGGTGGCGATGAAGGACAGCATAGTCGCCATATCGGGCGCGATCATGCCGGCGCCCTTGGAGATGCCATTGATGATGACGTCGGTGTCGCCGAGCTTGACCGTCGCTGTCGCCACTTTCGGATAGGTGTCGGTGGTCATGATGGCCTTTGCGGCCTCGGTCCACAGATCCGGCTTGCCGTCCTTGACCAGTCCGGCGAGCAAATGGCTGAATTTGGTGGTGTCGAGCGGCTCGCCGATTACCCCGGTAGAAGCGAGGAACACTTCGCCTGGCGTGCAGCCTGCGGCCTTGGCCGCGGCCTCGCCGGTCAGTTCGGTGGAGGCGCGGCCCTTCTTGCCGGTGAAGGCGTTGGCGTTGCCGGAATTGACGACCAGCACCCGCGCCTTGCCGGCGCCAAGGTTCTCGCGGCAGAAGTCGACCGGCGCCGAGGGGCATTTCGACTTCGTGAACACGCCGGCAACCGCTGTGCCGGCATCGAAGACCATGGCCAAGAGGTCGGTACGGTTCTTGTACTTGATCCCGGCCTCTGCGGTGGCGATGCGCACGCCCTCAATGGCAGGCATTTTGGGATATTTCTTCGGCGCGAGCGGCGAAATCGTTGCGGACATTGGGGACCTCGGGCGACGGAAAAACGCTAGGCGAAGGCCGGTTTGCCCGATAGCACGGCCCGGCGCAAGGGCGTTTTCTTGGCCGCCGCTGTCGGCAAGCCACCAGGGATTAAGCTTGCATTTCAAATCCGTTGGCGTCACCGGGGCCTCTGGCGTTATGATATCGGCCATGGGCAGGCTGGTGATCTTGGCGGTGGCGTGTATGGGGCTTTTGCTCCTGAGCGCCGATGCGCAGCCGGAACGGCGCGTGGCGCTGGTCATCGGCAATGGCACCTATGCCGAAGCCGGCACGCTCACCAATCCGGTCAACGATGCCCTCGATATTGCCGGCAAGCTGCGCTCGATCGGCTTCGACGTCATCGAGGGCAACGATCTCGGCAAGCGCGAACTCGAGCGCAAGATCGGCGAATTTTCCGATGCGCTGGAAGGTGCGGGCGTCGGGCTTTTCTATTACGCCGGCCACGGCCTGCAGGTGGAAGGGCGCAACTACATCGTGCCGGTCGACGCCCAGCTCGACATGCCGGTCAAGCTGCAGCTCGAAGCCGTGCCGATCGACGAAGTCCTCGACATCATGGAGCAGCAGACCAAGGTCAGCCTGGTCTTTC
The DNA here is from genome assembly GCF_040324475.1 of Mesorhizobium sp. C268A. Taxonomy (NCBI): domain Bacteria; kingdom Pseudomonadati; phylum Pseudomonadota; class Alphaproteobacteria; order Hyphomicrobiales; family Phyllobacteriaceae; genus Mesorhizobium; species Mesorhizobium sp. C268A. The sequence continues at coordinate 4,210,255 of NZ_JAMYVX010000001.1, read as the reverse complement.
TCGATGCCTGCCGCAACAATCCCTTTGCCCGCAGCCTGAGCCGCACCGCCACCACGCGCTCGGCAACGGCGCTTGCCGGTCTGGCGCAGTTCGATTCGACGCGCGGCTCCTTCATCGCCTTCTCGACGGCGCCAGGCGCTGTCGCCATGGACGGCACCGGACGCAATTCGCCGTTCGCCGCCGCCCTGCTGCGGCACATGGCCGAGCCCGGCCAGAGCATCAACGACATGATGATCGCGGTGCGCCGCGACGTGGTCTCCGAAACCCGCGAGGGACAGCGCCCATGGGAACAGGGTTCGCTGCTCGAACGGTTTGAGTTTGTGCCCGGCGGCGAAACGGTTGCACAGCCGAAGCCCGCCGTCCCCCCGGCGCCCGAAACAAAGGTTGCGGCACTCGAACGGTCTGTAGGCGACGACAAGACCGCAATCGAGAAATTCCTGCGCGACGACTATCTTGCGCCCGATGCCGCGGCGATCGGCGAGACCGTCAAGCGGCTCTATGCGCCTTCCGCTACCATCTTCGGCACGCGCTATGACAGCGACGCTGTCGTCAAGCTCAAGACGGACTGGTTCGCGCAATTTGCATCCTGGTCGTTCAGTCTCGAGCCCGGCAGCCTCGAGGTGACGCCGCAGGGCGAGAACCGCGCCGAAGCCGTGTTCGCGATGAGCTACGACTATATGTCGAAAGACAAATCGGCGGCGCGCATGACCGGCAAGGCACGAGTCACGCTTGGGCTGGTGAAGAGCGACGGCCAGTGGCGTATCGCCTCGGAAACCTCGCAAGCGATGAACTGAAAATCCCCGCGCAGGGCGAATGTGAGGCCTGCTTCTACAAGCGCTGGAAACGGGCCGTTTCGTTTGCCTGCCAGCTCACCTATATTGCCGGCGAGATTGTTGGCCAGGATTGCCGGCGAGATTGTTGGCGAGGACAGACATGGGCGAGGATCCGGCGCGCAGATCGATCGGGGCGCGGCGCAACCCAGACAGCGCCGAGGCCATTCTCGAGGCCGCGGAGGCGGTGCTGGTCGAGGCCGGCTATGCCGGCTTCTCCATAGAGGCCGTGGCGCGGCGGGCGCGCGCCGGCAAACCCACGATCTATCGCTGGTGGCCGAGCAAGGCGGCCTTGCTGTTAGAGGTCTACAAGCGGCAAAAGCGTGTCGACGTCCCCGATACCGGCAGTCTCGAAGACGACCTCGTCGGTTTCCTGAGGAACCTCTTCGCGCATTGGCGCGACACATCCTCGGGCAGCGTATTCCGCTCGCTGATCGCCGAGGCCCAGTCGGACGAAGCGGCGGCCGCGGCCCTGACTGGCTATGCCGATGGGCGCGTGTCCCACACCGCTCGGATCATCGAGCGCGCCAAGGCGCGCGGCGAGGTTGCGGCCGATATCGACGCAGCGCTGGTCGCCGACCTCATCGCTTCCTATGCCTGGAAACACCTTTTGACCAACCGGCTGGACGAAGATGAGGCGACAATCCGTGCCACTGTCCGCTATGTGATGTCAGGCATCTCCCGCAATTGAAAAGGGCGCCGAACGGCGCCCTTTGCATGTTTTTTCGGTGCCGGCCTTACTTGCCGGCTTCCATCGTGTCGACGGCCTTCTTCAGATTGGCGTCGGGGATTTCGACCTTGGCGGCGCCGCGCAACTGCTTGACCAGTGCGAAATACTTGTCGCGGATCACCGCCTGCTTGGCCTGGTCCTTGACGTCGTCGAAGGCCGGCGGCTGTTTGGTGCGCTTGTCCTCGAGCTTGATGACGTGCCAGCCGAATTGCGTCTGCACCGGCTCCTTGGTGTATTTGCCGATTTCGAGCGCAACTGCCGCCTTGTCGAATTCCGGCACCATCTGCCCCGGGCCGAACCAGCCGAGATCGCCGCCATTGGTTTTGCCCGAGGGATCGCTGGTGTGCTCGTTGGCGAGCTTCTGGAAGTCGGCGCCGCCATCGAGCTGCTTGATGATCGCCTCGGCCTCCTCCTTCGTCTTCACGAGGATGTGACGGGCATGAATCTCATTGACCGGCGGCGTGCTGGCGATTTCCTGATCGTAGCGGGCGCGCACCTCGGCATCGGTAACCTTGTCGACGACGCCCTTCTCGACCATCTCGCCATGCAGCGCGCGCTGCTGCAGGAACGCCATGCGGCGCTGGAATTCGGGATCCTTGTCGAGCCCAGTAGCGACCGCCTGGGCGGCCATGACGCGGATTTCGATGGCCGCCGAAAGGGCGGCGGCGCGGCGCTGCTCGGGTGGCAACTGCGAGAACTGCTGCGACAGCTCGCCCTCGGCAAGCCCAAGGTCCGCCTCGGTCAGCTTCTGGCCATTGACGGTAGCGATGACGGCGTTCGGATCGACGGGGGCTGCCGCCGGCGCTGCTGCGGCATCGGCCGGGGCGGGAGCGGCTTCCTGGGCCATCAGCGGAGACAGCGACAGGGCCGACAGGCCGAAAGCCAGGCCAAGGCTGGCGAGCGACGCACGGCGAAACAGTAAGGACATCAAGATTAACTCCAAGGGGGGATTGGTAGGGCTTGCAGATCAGCCGGATTGTGGCGGAATTTGGCGCTGCCCATAGGGCTAACGCGGCGTTGACATCAGTTGAGCCCCCTCTTATCTGTCCAACGACTTTGCGTCCAGAACCGTTTTCCGGGCGCTTTTTGTGTTTGTCCGCGTTTCACGCGGAATTGATGGGGCCGGCCGGCGCTCATCTCAAAATTGAGAATTCTATCGAAAGGACCATCGGATGGTCAGTCTCGGCGGTCTCGCCCGTAAGGTTTTCGGTTCCTCCAACGATCGTCGCGTAAAATCGACCCGGCCGCGTGTCGAGGCGATCAACGCCATGGAAAACGAGATGCAGGCGCTGTCCGACGCCGAGCTTCAGGCCCGCACGGAAAAATTCCGCCAGGATATCGCCAACGGCGCTACGCTCGATGACCTGCTGGTGCCGGCCTTCGCCACCGTCCGCGAGGCATCCCGCCGCGTGCTCGGCATGCGCCCGTTCGACGTGCAGCTGATCGGCGGCATGGTGCTGCACAATGGCGGCATCGCCGAAATGCGTACCGGCGAGGGCAAGACCCTGGTCGCCACCCTGCCCGTTTATCTCAACGCGCTTGCCGGCAAGGGCGTCCATGTCGTCACCGTCAACGACTACCTTGCCACCCGCGACTCCGAATGGATGGGCCGCGTCTACAAATTCCTCGGCCTCTCGGTTGGCGTCATCGTCCATGGCCTGTCCGACGAGGAACGCCGCGTCGCCTACGCGTCCGACGTTACCTATGCCACCAACAACGAGCTCGGCTTCGACTATCTGCGCGACAACATGAAGTATGAGCGCGCGCAGATGGTGCAGCGCGGCCACAATTACGCGATCGTCGACGAAGTCGATTCCATCCTGGTCGACGAGGCGCGCACGCCGCTGATTATTTCCGGTCCGCTTGAGGACCGTTCGGAAATGTACAACACCATCGATGCCTTCATGCTGCAGCTCGGCCCAGCCGACTACGAGATCGACGAGAAGCAGAAGACCTCGATCTTCACCGAGGAAGGCACCGAGAAGCTGGAAAACCTGCTGCGCGCGGCCGGCCTGCTCAAGGGCGAGTCGCTCTATGACGTCGAGAACGTCGCCATCGTCCACCACGTCAACAACGCGCTGAAGGCGCACCGGCTGTTCCAGAAGGACAAGGACTACATCGTCCGCAACGACGAGATCGTCATCATCGACGAATTCACCGGCCGCATGATGCCGGGCCGCCGCTATTCGGAAGGCCTGCACCAGGCGCTCGAAGCCAAGGAGCATGTGGCGATCCAGCCGGAAAACCAGACGCTGGCCTCCGTCACCTTCCAGAACTACTTCCGCCTCTACAAGAAGCTTTCCGGCATGACCGGCACGGCGCTGACCGAGGCCGAGGAGTTCGGCAACATTTACGGCCTCGAAGTCACCGAGATCCCGACCAATCTGCCGGTCATCCGCAAGGACGAGGACGACGAGGTCTACCGGACGGTCGAGGAGAAGTACAAGGCGATCGTCAAGGAGATCAAGGAAGCGCGCGCCAAGGGCCAGCCGACGCTGGTCGGCACCACCTCCATTGAAAAATCCGAGCAACTGGCCGAGCGCCTGCGCAAGGAAGGGTTCAAGGATTTCGAGGTGTTGAACGCCCGCCACCACGAGCGCGAGGCCGCCATCGTCGCCCAGGCTGGCAAACCCGGCGCCATCACCATCGCCACCAACATGGCGGGACGCGGCACCGACATCAAGCTCGGCGGCAACGCCGAGATGCGCATCGAGGACGAACTGGGCGACATGCCTGCTGGTCCCGAGCGAGAGGCGCGCGAAAAGGAAATCATTGCCGATGTCGAGCGCCTGAAGGAAAAGGCGCTAGCCGCCGGCGGCCTCTACGTGCTCGCCACCGAGCGCCATGAATCGCGCCGCATCGACAACCAGCTCCGCGGCCGCTCCGGCCGCCAGGGCGACCCCGGCCGTTCGAAATTCTTCCTGTCGCTGCAGGACGATCTGATGCGCATCTTCGGCTCCGAGCGCATGGACGGCATGCTGCAGAAGCTTGGCCTCAAGGAAGACGAGGCCATCATCCATCCGTGGATCAACAAGGCGCTGGAAAAGGCGCAGAAGAAGGTCGAAGCGCGCAACTTCGACATCCGCAAGAACCTGTTGAAATACGACGACGTCTCGAACGACCAGCGCAAGGTGGTGTTCGAGCAGCGCATCGAATTGATGGACGGCGAAGGCCTGTCCGAGACGATCGCCGAGATGCGCGAAGGCGTCATCGAGGAGATCGTCACCAAGAACATCCCCGAAAACGCCTATGCCGAGCAGTGGAACGTCGCCGGCCTCAAGGCCGAGGTCGCCGAATTCCTCAATCTCGACCTGCCGGTCGAGGACTGGGTCAAGGAAGAAGGCATTGCCGAGGACGACATCCGCGAGCGCCTGACCAAGGCCGCCGACGACGCCGCCAAGGAGCGCGCCGAGCGCTTCGGCCCAGACGTGATGAGCTATGTCGAACGCTCGGTGGTGTTGCAGACGCTCGATCATCTGTGGCGCGAGCACATCGTCAACCTCGACCATCTGCGTTCGGTCGTCGGCTTCCGCGGCTACGCCCAGCGCGACCCGCTGCAGGAATACAAGAGCGAGGCGTTCGAGCTGTTCCAGGCGCTGCTCGGCAATCTGCGCCAGGCCGTCACCGCGCAATTGATGCGCGTCGAACTGGTCCGCCAGGCCGCCGAAGCGCCGCCGCCCGAAGCGCCTGAAATGTTCGGCAGCCACATTGACGGCACCACGGGCGAGGACGATTTCGAGGGTGGCGAGACCGCACTTCTGGTCCGCCAGGAGAGCAACGCCATCGTCGCTCCAGAAGACCGCGATCCGAACAACCAGGCGACCTGGGGCAAGATCGGCCGCAACGAAGCCTGCCCCTGCGGCTCCGGCAAGAAATACAAGCACTGCCACGGCGCGTTTGCCTGATTTCGAAGGCTAGGTCGGCGGGACAGCACCCCCCTCTGGCCTGCCGGCCTCCCCCTCAAGGGGGGAGATCAGCAGCTTCGGCGCCGTAACTTCTTTCAATTTCGACAATTGGCGAAAGCCACAGTGACAGCCAATCTCCCCCCTTGAGGGGGAGATGTCCGGCAGGACAGAGGGGGGTGCGAAGGATCGCGACCTCTCGGTCCAACCCTCGTCAAAACCTCACAACAACCCCGAATCGCGCGCGGTCGCTGTCGCCTCGCCGCGCGACACCGCATCCAGCTTGCCCAGCACCGCCGAGACATGGTGATCGACCGTCTTTGGCGAAATCGTCAATTGCTCGGCGATCCGCTTGTTGGAGAGGCCGCGTTCGATCAGCTGCAGCACCTGCATCTGGCGCAAGGTGAGGCCGGCGAGGTTGGCGCGCGTCGAGCGGCGCGGGCCGCGGGCGATGCCGCCAACGCCGTTCTTGCGCATGATATCGCGCAGGCGCTGGGCTGCCGGCCTTGCCCCCAGGCCGTCAAAAATATCCAATGCCAGCCGCTGCCCCTCGTCGTCGCCGAGGATGAGCGCCAGTCCGCGCTCGTATGGCGCATTCAATTCGGCCCAGAGTGCCGAAGCCGAACGCCAGTCGCCGGTTAGAAGCAGCCGGTATGGTGTCGCCATGTCGGCGGTGTCGCCGGCCGGCATATCGGGAGAGAGCAATGTTCGCCACAGCGCCAGCTCCCCGACATGGGCACGCGAGCGCACCGGCGTTTCGGCGCGGGTGATCAGCGCCAACGCCTCTTGCCTGTCGGCCAGGCCCAGCCATGCCTGCTCCGCCATCAGCGCCGCGTAAGAGCTCAGCATCTGCAGGTCGCCGCCGCTTCCGACCAGGCGCGCCATTTCGGCGAACAGCGGCTCGGCCGAGGGATCGCCGCGCCTCAGGCGCAGTTTCGCCAATGCCAGCAGCGCCGGAAACCGGCCCACGGTGGTTGTCCGCTCATTGTCGATGACATCGCTTGCCGTCGCGGCGGCCTCATCCCATTGGCCCTGGCGCAGCTGCACATCGGCCAGCATGCCCCTGAGATAGTCGCGCCAGGTGCCGAGGTCGTTTTCGGTGCAATAGTGGATCCCGCTCTCGAGCACCGGACGCGCCGCGTCGTAGCTCATCTGGGTGATCTCGAAACAGGCGCGGTTGGTGAAGGCGCGCGCGGCATGTTCCTGGAAATTGCCTTGGAGCGCAATTTCAAGGCTTTGGTCGAGGCGCAGGCGTCCGGCATCCGGGTTGAGCCACTGCTCGACGCAGCCGACATTGTTGAGGGCATGCGAGGCGATGTCGGGACGGTTCATGCGCGCAGCCAGCGCCGCTGCCTTCTCGCCATAGAACAGCGTGTCCTCCACCCTCTCCGACAGCATCGCCAGATGTGAAAGGTTCGAATAGGCCATGGCGAGTTCCGGACCGGCGGGCGCCGCTTCCAGCATCGCCACCGCCTCGGCGCCGAAGGCGGCCGCCGCCTCGCGGTCATCGCCCATTTCGCTCAGCCGGGAGAGCCATCTCAGGCTGTCGCCCTCCTTCAGCCTGTTGCCGTCGGCCTGATGCAACCGGCGCGCCTCGCCCTGCGCCGCAAGCGCGTCGTCGATCTTGCCGATGAGATGGCACTCGAAGGCATGGCTTTCGTAGAGCGCGGCGCGCTCGATCACCGGCAGGCTGTCGGCCTGCTGCAAGGCGATCTCGTAATAGCCGGCGGCATCGCGATGGGCGCCGACGCGCGACGCCTCGCGCGCGGCGATTGGCGCAAGTTCGCGCACCGCCGCCAGATTGTGCGCCTCGACCGCATGATGCACCAGGCGGCCTGTGGAGACGTCGCCATTTTCGAGCAGTGCCGCCAGCGCACGCTGGTTGAACTGCCGCCTGTGCGACGTCGTCAGCATCATTTCGATGGCGCGTCGCGCGATGTCGTGGCGGAAGGCGTAGCCGTCGCCCAGATCGTCAAGCAGGCCGTTGGCGACACACTCGGCCAACTGGCCGGCGCTGGCGACGCCGCACAGGCCTTGCAAGGCCCAGGCGTCGGCGCGGCGCGGAAACACCGACACCGCGTCGAGCATTGCGCGGGCGCCTGGCGACAGCCGTTCAGCCCGCGCCAACACGGCGTCGCGCACGCTTGCCGGCAGCGCCGTTTCGTTTTCCGCCGACAGCAATTCGGTGACGAAGAAGGCATTGCCGGCGGTCGCCCGGTAGATGGCGTCGCCGTCGCGTCCGGCCGCATCGGCGAGCGACAGCACGGCCGCCTCGCTGAGCAGCGGCACGTCCATGCGCGCCACGCTGCCGGTCGGGATTTCGCCAAGGGCGCGGCGCACGCGCATCTGTCCTTCGCTGCGGTCGGTGCGCGCCGTGAGCAACAGCAGGATGTGGGTGTTGGTGATACGCCGGCCGAGGAAGCGCACGAAATCGAGCGTCGCATCGTCGGCCCAGTGCAGGTCTTCGATCACCAGCAGGCTCGGTCCCTTGGCCGCAAAGGCGTCGAGCGCATCGGAAAACAGCGGCAGTCTCTGCCCATGCCGGGCGTCGATTGCGCGCGGCAGCGCCCATTGCGCCTCACGGGCCAGATCGTAGAGCGGCCCCAGCGGATCTGGGATCGACAGGTCCTCGCAAGCGCTGCGCAACATTGCCGCGCTTTGCCCGACACGGGCCGCGAATGCCTCAACAAGCGCCGTCTTGCCGGCGCCGGCCTCCCCGGCCAGCACGGCGATGCGGCCATGGCCGCGTATTGCATCGCCAAGCAGTGTCTCCAGCTGCTGCAGCTGCATCTGCCGTTCCAGAAGCATCATTGTCATCGTCTCACAGGATCGGAGTTTTCCCACCATGGCGGGCCGCTCACGATTAGCCCGTGAAGAAAGCGCCGCAATGTGACTTTGCACACATTGCCGTGCCTCTTTCCACAAAGAACGACGCCAATATAGGGAATCGTCCCGCCAAATATGGGGAATCGTTCCGATGCGCGGGCCGGGCCGGCGTGGTCAACGTCCAGCAGCGCTCCGATCGAGCGTGAACCAATGGAAAAGGAAACCTTCCATGCCTCGCTACCTGATTGAACGCACATTTCCGGACGGCCTCAACATTCCGATGACCGACATCGGCGCCAGCGCGGTGGGCGGCGTCGTCATGCGCAATGCCGAAAAGGGCGTCACCTGGATCCAGTCCTTCGTCACGCCCGACAAGAAGCACAGCTTCTGCATCTACGACGCGCCGACGCCCGAAGCGATCCGCAGCACCGCTCAGAAAAACTCGCTGCCGGTCGACAAGATCACGGAGGTGCGGGTTCTTGACCCTTACTTTTACCTCTGATCCTGCGTTCGGTCGCCACGATGATGAGCATCAAACTGTCCTTCGCGGCCATGGCGAACTGCCTGATGGCCTGCCGCTCGGTGGAATCGGGCCTGTCCTGGGAAAGACCGGCCGGCCAACCTCCGTGCTCGGCCGTCTATGGCGGTTCGCGTCGAAGCTGCCTGCGTATCTGTCTGAAAGGCGGCGCCTGCCGCCGGAAGGCGACTATCTGAGGCGCGACATCGGGCTCTCGGAGCGAGAGATCCCGCATGAGTATTGGCAATACTATTTTTGGGATCGTTGATTTTGCACGGTTTTTAAGGGCTGCGGCCAAAGCCCGGCAACGGAAGCCGCATCGCATGAACCGGGACGGACAAACCAAATCCTAAACCAACGCCGCAGCGTTTCGGGCAGCCTGATCGGCCGCCGTCGCCTTAAGCGTCAACAAACGGACGGAAGACCATGACCATAACTCTTTGGACGACACGCTTCGCGGCTTTCGCCGCCATCTCGATCGCGGCGGGTGCGGCCGCCCAGGCGCACGACGCCAATCCGCTGGCCGAAAAGGTGCGCGCCGCCAACAGCCGCTTCGAAAATGTGGCAGCCGCCACTGCCGAAGGCTATGCCCCCATCCCTTGCGCCAGCGGCATCACCGGCGGCGCCATGGGCATCCACTATGTCAACGGCGCCTATCTCAAGGACGATGCCGTCGATGTCGCCAAGCCCGAAGCGGTGATGTACGAGCCGACGGCCGACGGCAGCCTGAAGCTGATAGCGGTCGAATACATCACCTCGAAGGGCCCGGCCTCGCTCGAAGGCCAGCTGTTCAACTTCAACAGCGCCCCCAATCGCTACGGCCTCGGCCCGTTCTACGAACTGCACGTCTGGGCATGGAAACAGAACCCGACGGGCGCCTTTGCCGACATGAACCCGAACGTGTCGTGCGACGCCATGAAGGGGATGTAACGCCTCACATGTGACACCTCGGGCACCGGACATCCGGTGCCTGGCCATCCCCCTTGGCGGGGGAGGGGCGAGCGAAACGCCGACCGGCTCCCCAGTCTTCCCCGGCGTTCGCTCGCCTTTTATTATGCCCCGGCATACGATGACGCACCTTGCACACGCGGCCGTCCTTGGCCCCTCGGCGCACCCGCACCTGCCCACCCTTTCTTAAGGTGTTTCGGATACATCGAAAGCTTGGAAACAGGCGGAAAACGGAGAGACATCGGGGTGCGCTTTTCCGCGGCGACGACGGCCGGGCGGTTCTTGCCGCAGCGCTTGGCGTTGCGCATGGGGCCGCTGCTTGGCCGGATCGATGCGGTGCTGTTCACCGCCGACGAGCGCGGCGAAGCCGGGCGCATGTCGCTGATCGCCTTTGCCATCCGCATCGTCAGCGCCGTCATCGCCTTCATCAGCCAGGTGCTGATGGCGCGCTGGATGGGCTCGTTCGAATACGGAATCTTCGTCCTCGTCTGGGTGACGATGGTCATCGTCGGCAACCTCGCCTGCCTCGGCTTCCACACTTCGGTGATCCGCTTCATCCCCGAATACCGCGAACGCAACATGCTCGCCGAACTGCGCGGCATCGTGGTCGCCAGCCGCCTGTTCGTGCTGATTGCCTCGACCGCGATCGCCGGGCTTGGCGCACTGGGCGTCTGGCTGTGCGCGAACTGGATCGAGAGCTACTATGTAATGCCCTTCATCCTCGGCCTGTTCTGCCTGCCGATGATCGCCATGGGCGATCTGCTGCAAGGCCAGTCACGCGCCAATTCCTGGGCGTTGTTTGCGTTGTCGCCGACCTATCTGGTGCGGCCGGTGCTGATCCTGGCGCTGATGGCGCTGATGCTGGCAATGGGCTATGCGCCCGACGCCAGGACAGCGATCTTCGCCTCGATCGCCGCCACCTACGCCACCACGCTCGGCCAGCTCATCGGCGTGACCACGCGCATGGGCAGGAATATCCCGTCCGGGCCGATGAACGTGCATTTCGCCGAGTGGTTCATCGTCTCGCTGCCGATCTTCCTGGTCGAAAGCTTCTTCTTCCTGCTCACCAACGCCGACGTGCTGATGGTCGGCGCCTATCTCCAGCCCAATGACGTCGCCGTCTATTTCGCCACCGTCAAAACGCTGGCGCTGGTGCATTTCGTTTATTTCTCCGTCAAGGCCGGCGTCGCCCAGCGTTATGCGCAGTTCACCCATGGCGAACCGGAAAAGCTCGCCGCCTTCGCCCGCGAGACCGTGTCGTGGACGTTCTGGCCGTCGCTGCTGATGGCGCTGCTGGTGCTGGCGCTCGGCGAACCGATGCTGGTGCTGTTCGGGCCCGAATTCACCGACGGCTATCCGCTGCTGTTCCTGCTGGTGTTCGGCGTCGTGGCGCGCGCCGCCGTCGGCCCTTGCGAAAGCCTGTTGACGATGAGCGGCAACCAGAACATCTGCGCCGCCGTCTATGCCATGACGCTGGCCTTCAACATCGGCCTCAACGTGGTGCTGATCCCGCTCTTTGGCCTGTGGGGGGCGGCGATCGCCACCAGCCTCGCCATGGTCTTCGAGGCCAGCGCCCTGTCCTTCACCGTCTGGCGCAAGCTCGGCATCGTCATGCTGATCTTCGTGCCCGCTGCCGAGGAAGCCGCCTGATGGCCGCCATCCCGCTGATCGAGGAAACCAGCGGCGGCCCGGCCGGCGCCATGGTGTCCGGCCTTGCCGGCCTGGCGCGCGACGCCGATCCGGCGCACCTTGAGATCCTCGCCAACAACCGGCCGCTGCGCAAGCTGGCGATCTATCCGGCTTCGGCCGGCTTCGAACTGGTCGAGGAACTCGACTATCTGTGCACCCGCACGATCGAGCCCAACGTTTTCTTCAACCCGCGCTTTCTGGCGCCGGCCATGCCCAGGCTGGAAGATCGCGAGGTCAAGCTGGCGGTGATCCGCGACGGCGACGAATACCGCAACCGGCTGCGCCTGCTGGTGCCGTTCTCGGTCGAACGGCCGGCCGTGCCGCTCGGCGTTCCGGTGATGCGCACCTGGTCGAGCCCGTTCGGCCCGATCGGCACGCCGCTGGTCGACCATGACGACCCGATCGGCGTCGTCGAGGATTTCTTCGGCATGCTGTCGCGGCCGCATCTGAAGCTGCCGAAGGTCTTCGTGCTGCCCGACATGCGCCTCGACGGCCCGTTGGCCAGCGTGCTGGCCACCGTTGCCGAGACGCGCGGCCTGACAATGGTCACCACCGGCAAGGCGGACCGGCCGGTGCTCGAAAGCACCCTCGACGGCGAGGCCTATTTGAAAGCATCGCTGCGCGCGCACCACTACCGCGAATTCCGCCGCCTGAAACGGCGCCTGGGGGATCTCGGCAGGCTGGAACATATCGTGGCGCGGGGACCGGACGAAATCCGCCACGCCATCGAAAGTTTCCTGACGCTGGAGGCGGCCGGCTGGAAGGGCCGCGAGCGCACCGCCATGGCCATCGACCGCTACCGCGCCGCCTTTGCCCGCGAAGCCGTGCACCGGCTGGCCGAGCACGACATGTGCCGCATCCATTCGCTGACGCTGGACGGCCGCACGATCGCCTGCCTGGTCGTCTTCGTCGAAGCCGGCGTCGCCTACACCTGGAAGACCGCCTATGACGAGACGCTGGCGACCTATTCGCCGGGCACGCTGCTGATGATCGAGGTGACCAGGCAGCATCTCGACGACCCCAACATCATGATGACGGATTCCTGCGCCGTGCCCGACCACCCGGTGATGAGCCGGCTGTGGAGCGAGCGCAAGCCGATGGGCTCGCTGGTGATCGGACTGACGCCGGATGCCGACCGCCTCGCCCGCCAGGCCGCCTCGCAGCTGCATCTCTACCGCGAGACCCGCAACATGGCCCGTCTGCTGCGCAACCGCGTGAAGAGTTTGCTGGGACGGCGATAGCCACTGGATCAACGGCAAGACACCAGCTATGGCTCCGGCGGCAATTTCGGCCGGCCTTCACGACAAGCCATCCTGATGATCAGAACCTTTTTGCGTCACGCCGGTCCCCGTGCGGCCTTTTTGCTGCTTGCGCTGCTGCCTGTCCGCGCCTGGGCCGATAGCTGTCCCGAGGATTGCAGCGAGCCCGCGCCGTCCATCAACATCTACAGCCACACCGCCGCCAGCCATCTCAGCCCGGCCACGCTGGGTGCACTGCCGCGCGTCTATGTGCCGAACCGCTCCTCCAACAGCGTCACGGTGATCGACACCATGACACTCAAGGAAGTCGACAGGTTCCCGGTCGGCAGCAAACCGCAGCACGTCGTGCCGTCCTGGGACCTGAAGACGCTCTGGGTCGCCAACAATGGCACCGGCAAGAACGGCAGCCTGACGCCGATCGACCCGATGACCGGCAAGCCCGGCCCGCAGATCGCCGTGGACGATCCCTACAATTTGTATTTCATGCCGGGCGCGGCCATCGTCGTCGACGAAGCCCTGGAGCGGCTCGATTTCCGCGATCCTCACACCATGGCGCTAATGTCGAGCCTGCCGACGCCCACTTGCCCCGGCATCAACCACGCCGAATTCTCGGTCGACGGGGCCTACGCGATCTTCACCTGCGAATACGGCAATGGCGGATTGGCAAAGATCGACCTGAAGAACCAGAAGGTGCTTGGCCATCTCGACTTCTCGAAAATGGGCATGCCGCAGGACATCCGCCTCTCGCCCGACGGCAAGGTTTTTTACGTCGCCGACATGATGAATGACGGCGTGTTCCTCGTCGATGGCGACAGTTTCAAGGAAATCGGCTTCATCCCGACCGGCATCGGCGCCCATGGCTTCGTCGTCAGCCGCGACGGCAAGCGGCTCTATGTCTCGAACCGGGGCTCGCACAAGATGGAGCAGGGCCAGGCAAAGGGACCGGGCAGCGTGACGGTGATCGACTTCGCTACCCGCGCGGTCGTCACGCAATGGCCGATCCCCGGCGGCGGCAGCCCCGACATGGGCAACGTCAGCGCCGACGGCAAACAACTATGGCTGTCCGGCCGCTTCGACAGTGCCGCCTACATGATCGACACGACATCAGGCGCGGTGACCAAGTTTCGGGTTGGCTCAGAGCCGCACGGCCTGACGGTGTGGCCACAGCCGGGGCGGTATTCGCAAGGGCATACGGGGAATATGCGCTAAGTCCGTGTTCGAGGCGCGGCTCGAACGCAAAAGGTCGCAAGGGCAACCGCCCATCGGCCGGGACCCGGAACGAGCAGGGGCTTTCCTTGGAAACCGCGAAGCTGTAGCTCCACACACTGGTTTCGGATACTGCCAGAAGATGAACCTTCGCCGCATCGTCCTCATCGTCGCGCTTCTCAATCTTGCCTATTTCGGGATCGAGTTCGCTGTGGCGCTCGCCATTGGATCAGTGTCCCTGTTCGCCGACAGCATCGACTTTCTTGAAGATGCTTCCGTGAACCTCCTTATCCTGCTCGCACTTGGGTGGTCTGTGCGCTCCCGTGCGCGGGTGGGGATGGCATTGGCGCTCATCCTTCTCATGCCGGGTCTGGCAACGCTCTGGACGGCTTGGGAGAAGTTCAACGTGCCGGTGCCGCCGCAGCCCATCGCCTTGACCTTGGCGGGACTTGGCGCTCTCGCCGTCAACCTGTCCTGTGCCTACATGCTGGCCGCGCACCGGCATCGTGGCGGCAGCCTCACAAAGGCGGCCTTCCTGTCGGCCCGCAACGACGCCTTGGCCAACATCGCCATTATTGCCGCAGGGTTGGTCACGGCCTTGCTCTGGCATTCCGCGTGGCCCGATTTGGCGGTGGGATTGGGGATCGCGGTCATGAACGCCGACGCGGCCCGCGAAGTGTGGGAAGCTGCCCGTGAAGAACACCGTGCGGCGGCCTGAGAGCACGTAGAGCGGGGCTACCGGCCGCCGCTGATTGGCGCTATCGCTGTCATCCTCAGCAGCCGCGGTTGGCTCTGTGTTCGAGGCACTGTTCGAACCCGGAGGGTTCGCAAGGGCGACCGCCCGTCGGCCGGTCAGGCCGCCCCATCGGAGCCCGTGAGCGAAGCGAACTGGCGTGAGATAAAAAATGGTGCCCCTAGCCGGAATCGAACCAGCACTCCTTGCGGAACTCGATTTTGAGTCGAGCGCGTCTACCAATTCCGCCATAGGGGCTCAGGCCCAAAGGCCTGGATGGGCGCGGACTATACGGTTGGAGGCCTGTTCGTCAACTGGCCAAATGCGCCGCCGTGCCCTGCTTGCGGCAAAAGCCCGCCTTTCTGTTTCATGAAGCTCCTGCCATTGTGCGGCGCGGGAAATCTTTCTAGACAGACGCGCATCAACGCGCGTTGCGTGTGGCAACCTGCATCCAGGAGAGCCGATGCTTCGCGGACTTTACGACTGGACCTTGTCGCTGGCGGCCCGCAAATCCGCCGAATGGTGGCTGGCCTTCATCGCTTTCGTCGAAAGCTCGGTGTTTTTCATACCTGCCGACGTCTTGTACCTGCCCATGGCGTTGGCGCGGCCCGAACGCGCCTATCGCTACGCGCTGACCGCTACTGTCGCGTCGGTGCTGGGCGGCATTGCCGGCTGGCTGATCGGTTACTATGCCTACGACACGATAGCACGGCCGATGCTGGAGCACTTTGGCGGCCTTGACGCGTTCGAGAGGTGGCAGTCAGCCGGCACCGGGCTGATGCTGGTGCTGCTCGTCACATCGGGTGCCGCCCACCTGCCGCCGATCAAGGTGGTCACCATTCTGGCAGGCGCCCTCCACGTCAATCTTTTCGTCTTCATCGTCTCCGCCATCCTGGCGCGTGGCGCTCGTTTCCTGCTTCTTGCCTGGCTGCTGCGCCGCTATGGCGAAGAGATCAAGGAATTCATCGAGAAGCGTTTGGGATTGATCGTCGGCGCCGGCGCCGCCGCCCTGATTTTGCTCTATATCGTCGTCAAATACGCCTTCTGACCGCCCAAGGCGGGCGGTGGGTCAGGACTATGCCGGCGGACGGCGAATTCAACGGACGAAACATGACAGCCACGATGACAGCCGATACCGGACGCCAGCGGACGCGCACCGCTTTGTTTCTCGCCGTCGCCATGGCCGCCACGGTCGGCTCCGCGCTCGCCTTCCAGCACATAGGCGGCTACATCCCCTGCCATCTGTGCCTGGAGCAGCGCACGCCCTATTATATCGGCGCCCCGCTGATGCTGCTGGCGGTGATCGCCTCGATGTTCAGCGCACCCGCATGGCTGACGCGCGGCCTGCTTGCCGTCGGCGGCCTGCTGATGCTCTACGGGCTCTATCTCGGCGTCTATCATTCGGGCGTCGAATGGGCCTGGTGGCAGGGCCCGGCCGATTGCACGGCCGGCGCCGGCCCGGTCGACACCGGCGGCAAGGGCGTGCTCGACGCACTCGACAAATTCGTGCCGCCATCCTGCGACAAGGCAGCCCTTCGTATCCTCGGCCTGTCGCTGGCCGGCTGGAACGCCATCGCCAGCTTCATCCTCGCCGCCGTCGCCTTTCGCGGCGCGCTGGCCCGCGATTAATCAAGTGCGAGGTCGCGCCATGCGGCCAGTCTCTAAATGTTGGCACCGCCCCTCATTGCCCTGCCGGGCATTTCTCCCCGTATAGTGACGGGGAGAAAGACGCAGTCATCAATGGTTTCGCCAATCCCGAACGCTGAAAGAAGGGCGCCAAATTTGCAGCCAATTCCCTTCTCCCCGTCACTATACGGGGAGAAGGTGGCGGCAGCCGGATGAGGGGCAGCACCTGACATCGGCGATTGCCCTGGCAAGGCCGATCGCGCCAATCCCTACGGCTCCAACTCCACATCCCAGTAGAGATAATCCATCCAGCTTTCATGCAGATGGTTGGGCGGGAACAGCCGGCCATTGTTGTGCAGGTCGTGCACGGTCGGCTGGTATGGCTTCTGCAGCGGCCACATCTTGGCGTGCGCCGGCATCATGCCGCCCTTCCTCAGATTGCAGGGTGAACAGGCGGCCACGACATTCTCCCACGTCGTGGCCCCGCCGCGATGGCGCGGGATGACGTGGTCGAAGGTCAGATCCTCGGGCGTGCCGCAATACTGGCACTGGAAGCGGTCGCGCAGGAACACGTTGAAGCGGGTGAATGCCGGGTGCCTCGACGGCTTCACATAGGCCTTCAGGCTGACGACGCTGGGCAGCTTCATCGAAAAGGTCGGCGAAGACACCGCATGCTCGTATTCGGCGACGATGTTGACCCGGTCGAGGAACACCGCCTTGATGGCGTCCTGCCAGGACCAGAGCGACAAGGGGTAATAGCTGAGCGGACGGTAATCCGCATTCAGCACCAGCGCAGGAAGCCCATCCGGAGATACGGCAACCGTCACCTTGTTGACCTCCTCGTTCTAGAACCGATCGGCGCGGATACTGTAAGCCCGACATGACAGGGATGTGAAGCGGATTGTCATCAGCCAAAAGCGGCAAAAATGCAGGATTTTCATGCTTTTTTACGGTTTCAGGCCGGAGGTGCTGCGTCCCGGCCCCTGGTTTCGCGATAATAGGACCAGAAAAGCCGCGATGCGACGCCTCGCCACGGGCTCCATGATTCGGCCAGAGCGATCAGCGTTTTCTCCGGCGGACGCGGCTCTATGCCGAGCGCGTGGCCAACCGCGCTCTGCAGCGCGACGTCGCGCGCGGGGAAAATATCGGGGTGGCCGGCGGCAAACAGGAGATAGACTTCCGCCGTCCACGGGCCGATGCCCGGCACCGCGATCATAGCCGCGATCGCCTCTTCGGCGTCGAGCGAACAGAGGTGATGCAGGTCGAGCCCCTCAACCACGGCCTGCGCAACCGCGATCAGACCGCGCTGCTTCGGCCGCGACAGCCCAGCCTCACGAAACATGTCCTCGCCGGCGGCAAGGATCGCCTGCGGCGTTAGCGGATCGACCAGTTTCACCAGCCGGCCGAAAATGGCATCGGCGCTCGCACGGGATACTTGTTGCGAAACGATAATGGAGGCCAGGCTTCGAAAGCCGGGCTCCGACAGCCGCAGCGGCACCTCGCCGGCCATGCCGCGCACCTTTTCCAGGCGCGGATCGATTGCGCAAAGCGCATCCAGCCCGCGCGCAATATCGTCCAGTGTCGCGATGCGTTGCATGTTTTCTTGTTCCTGAACCGACCTCACGGTAGCAATTGGCAAAACCGCTGCACAACCCGATTGCCGCTTGTGAGATGACGCTCCTGACATTCCGCTTCGCGCCGAGCCCGAATGGCGAACTGCATCTCGGCCATGCCTATTCGGCACTGCTCAACCAGCAACTGGCGCGTGCGGCCGGCGGCCGCCTGCTGCTGCGCATCGAGGACATCGACACGATCCGCTGCACGCCTGAATTCGAGGCCGGCATCTTTCGCGACCTCGGATGGTTAGGTCTCGAATGGGAACAGCCGGTGCGGCGCCAGGCCGAGCATTTCACCGACTATCAGGCCGTGCTCGACCGGCTGGTCCGCGAAGAACTCGTCTACCCTGCCTTTATGAGCCGTGGCGAGATCAGGGCCTTCATCGCCGACAGCGAAAAGCGCGGCCGCGACTGGCCGCGCGACCCGGACGGCGTGCCGCTTTATCCCGGCGCCGACAAGGCGCTGCCGATCAGCGAACGCAACCGCCGCATCGCCGAAAATGCGCCCTTCGCCTGGCGCCTCGACATTGATGCAGCGCTGGCGCGCGTCGGCACGGATTTGTCCTGGCGCGAATTCACCAACGAGACGCTTTCGGCGACGCAGCGCGTCGAGGCGCGTCCGCAGGACTGGGGCGACGTCATTCTGGCGCGCCGCGACATCCCGACCAGCTATCACTTGGCCGTCGTCGTCGACGACGCTCTGCAAGGCGTCAGCCATGTCGTGCGTGGCCGCGACCTTTATTCCGCGACCGGCATCCAGCGCCTGCTGCAGGAACTGCTCGGCCTCGGCCAGCCGCAGTATTTCCACCACCGTCTCATACTCGGACCGGATGGGCGCAAACTGTCGAAGAGTTTTGCTGATACCGGCCTTGCCGCGCTGAGGCAGGCAGGCATGTTGCCGGACGATGTCAGGCGGCTGGTCGGGCTCTGACTAAAGCCGGGCCAGCCCCGCCTTGAGCAGCGCCAACGCGCCTATAAACGCGAAGGCGCCGCCCAGTCCCCAGGCAACCGCGAGCTTCAGATCTCTCAGGACGATGCCATGTTCGTTCGCGGCCATGACCGCGGCGAAAAAGCCGAGCGTGAACAGCAATGTGTTGCCGGTCGACCCAAAACCGTCCTCCTGCATGATGGCGTCGAGCGCTGAACCGAAGAAGAAGCCAAACACGGCCACACTGGCCACCGTCATCAAAGCCAGCTTGTATCGAGATGCAACAGCATGCGCGCTCCCTGTCGAAGCCAAAACGCCATGTCGCCGGATCGATCGACAGAAGTCGATTGCCCTGACGCCGCCCTTTGAATTCGGCCACCTCCTACATCAGGATGAGCTTATGTACCAATTGTTTCACTTTGCTTGCCGGATTGAACCGCATTAGAGCAATTGCCGTATTTGTCTCTTCACCGAATCGGACCTCTCCACCGGAAACGGCTTCCCCGAAATGCACAGTCTCAAGCGGTTCATCCCCGCCTCGTTTGTCGTCCTGTGGGCGACAGGTTTCATCGGCGCGCGCTACGCCATGCCCTGGGCGGAGCCCTTCACCTTTCTGGCAGCCCGCTTTGTCATCGCCGCCTTGCTGCTTGCCGGGCTGATGCTCGTGCTTGGCTCGAAGCGAGCCACAAGGGCAGAAGCGCTTCACGCCACGGTCGCCGGCATCCTCATGCATGGCATCTATCTCGGCGCCGTGTTCTGGGCGATCCACAGGGGCATGCCCGCCGGGCTTTCGGCGCTGATCGTCGGCCTGCAACCGCTGATCACCGCCGTGCTTGCCGGCCGGTTCCTCGGCGAGGACATCCTGCCGCGCCACTGGGCCGGCCTTGCCGTCGGCCTTGTGGGAGTGATCATCGTGCTGTGGCCGAAGCTCGGCGCTCTCGGCGGCGGCGTTACGCCCGAAACCCTGACGGCGTCGCTGGTCTCGGTGCTGGGCATGAGCGCCGGGACCATCTGGCAGAAGCGCTATGCCTCGGGTGGCGACCTGGTGGCGGCGACGATGTGGCAATATATCGGCGGCGGCTCGCTGATGATCCTGGCTTCGCTGGCACTGGAGACCCACACGGTGATCATCAACGGCGAACTGATCTTCGCCATGGCCTGGCTGGTCCTGGTGCTGTCGATCGGCGCCATCTTCCTGCTGATGGTGATGATCCGCGACGGCGAGATGTCGAAGGTCGCGTCGCTGTTCTACCTGGTGCCGGCCGTCACCGCTGTCATCGCCTGGGCGCTGTTCGGCGAACAGCTCAGCCTCGTGCAGATCGTCGGCATGGCAATCGCGACGCTCGGCGTCGGGCTGGCCACGGCTCGGCCAGCCAAAACCTAGCTGCCGACCCGTGCGCGCGCTTCGAGAAAGCGGCTGATCGCCGCATTGAGTTCGCCGCCGAGGATGAAGATCGCCGACAGCATATAGAGGAAAACCACGGCGATCATGATCGAGGCGAGGCCGGCATAGGTCGTCACATAGGACGAGAAATGGTCGAGGTAGGTCGCGAACATCGTCGAGCCGACAAGCCACGCAGCCAGAGTGAAGATGATGCCAGGCACCAGCGAGACAAAGCGGCGCTTGCCCGCCGGCAGCCAGTAGTGGACGGCAAACAAGCCACCAATGATGACGGTTGAGGCGATGACGTAGCGCCACAGCGTGATCGTGCCCGTATAGGGTTTGATCCACTCGAAATGAGCTTCCGCCAGCCGCGCCAGCAAAGGCGCAAAGACCAGGAGCACGCTGATCGCCAGGAAACCGGCCGTCGCGATCAGCACGAAGAAAATGCTCTGCACCCGGCGGTAGATGATGCCGCGCGTTTCGGCGACGCGGTAGGCGCGGTTGAGCGAGGTGCGCAGCGCCTCGATGCCGTTGGAGGCGAAATAGGCCGCCAGAAGCACGCCGTAGGTCAAAAGATCGGTGCGCCGCACGGTCAGCACGTTGAGCACCTCGCGCGCGATAGGCTTGGCGATCTGTTCGGGCCAGGTGTCGAAGACCAGGTGCACGGCAGTATCGGCGAACGCCTGCGCGCCGAGGAAGCTCGCCAGCGTGGTGGCGAAGATCAGGAACGGGAACAGCGCCATGAGCGAAGTGATCGCCAGATGGCTGGCCATGGCCCAGCCGTCATCGGTGTTGAAATGGCCAAGCGCGTCATAGAGCACGCGGCGCAGCACGACGATATTCCGCATCAAGAGCCGCGTTCCCTTCGATTGTCTCGACGCCGCGAATATGGGAAGGGATTGTGGCAAATGGCAACCCTTGCTCAAACCACGATGCCGCCTGCCAAAGAGTTGCGCACCATCATCGTCACCGGCGCCTCGTCCGGGATAGGCGCCCACTGCGCCCGTGCGCTGAAGGCGGATGGCTGGCGCGTGTTTGCAACGGCGCGCAAGCCGGATGACATAGCCGCACTTGAAGCCGACGGCATCGAGGCCTTTTATCTCGACTACCGTGAGCCGGATTCCATCGCAGCACTTGCGGCATCGGTGCTGGAGCGGACAGGCGGGCGCCTCGACGCCCTGTTCAACAACGGCGCCCATGCACAGCCCGGCGCCGTGGAAGACCTGCCGGTTGCGGCATTGCGCGAGCAGTTCGAGGCCAATTTCTTCGGCTGGCACGACCTCACCCGACGCATCGTACCGGTAATGCATCGCCAGGGACATGGCCGCCTCGTTCATTGTTCCTCGATCCTTGGGCTAGCGCCGGTGCCTTTTCGCGGCGCCTACTCAGCCTCCAAGCACGCGCTCGAAGGCCTGATGCTGTGCATGCAGCAGGAACTCAGGGGCAGCGGCATCCATGTCTCGCTGATCGAACCGGGGCCGGTGACCTCGAAAATCGCCAGCAACGGGCTGTTCTGGTTCCTGAAAAACATCGACCACGAGAATTCCGTCCACCACGTCGCCTATGCCGCGCAGCTGGCGCGGCTTCGGGCCGGCGGCAGCTCATCACGGCTGAAAAAGGGGCCGGAGGTGGTCTATGCGGCCTTGCGCCATGCACTTCTGTCGCGGCGCCCGCGCCCGCACTATGTGGTAACAGTGCCGGCCAGGATTGGCGTGATGCTCAAGCGCATCCTGCCGGCATCGATGCTCTACCGCGTTCTGGCCGGACGCGCCTGATCGCAACAGAACTGGGAACAGATCATGGCAACCGTCATCAAAGTCCTCCTCGTCCTCGTCATGGTCGCCGTGGTGATCGTGCTTGTCCGCGGCCTCATCAACATGATGCGCGGCGGCTCCGGTGTGAGCTCGAACAAGCTGATGCAGGCACGCGTGCTGCTACAGGCGCTGGCGTTGGCACTGATCCTGCTGGTGGTGTATTTCACCCGCAAGTGACGGCCGTTCGGGAGGCGACGTGGTCAAGCTCAACAAGATCTACACCCGCACCGGCGATGACGGCACCACTGGCCTCGGCACCGGTGAACGCAGGCTGAAATCCGACCTGCGCGTCGATGCCTACGGCACCGTCGATGAAGCCAATGCCTGCATCGGCATCGCCCGCCTGCACACAGCGGCAAGTTATCCCGCCATCGACGCCATGCTGTCCCGCATCCAGAACGATCTGTTCGACCTCGGCGCCGATCTCGCCGTGCCCGACGACGGCAAGCCGCTCGGCTACGAGCCGCTGCGCATCATCGCCTCGCAGACCGACCGCGTCGAAAAGGATATCGACCTTCTCAACAAGGATCTGCAGCCGCTCAAATCCTTCGTGCTCAATGGCGGCACGCCGGCGGCGGCAGCACTTCATCTTGCCCGCACCGTGGCGCGACGGGCCGAGCGGATCATGGTGGCGCTGGCGCAGGACCCGGCCGAACATGTCAATCGCGAGGGGCTGAAATACATAAACCGCGTCTCCGACTTTCTGTTCGTCGCCGCCCGTGCGGTCAATGACAACGGAAATGCCGACGTGTTATGGGTGCCCGGCAAGAACCGCTGAATTTTCTCGAAGGCGGGAAAGGGCTTGGGGCATGTTCATCCCGCTTTACGACTCCAACAGGTTGCGCCACATCCGGCTGCAATATGTGACGATCGGCCTGATCGCGGCCAACGCGTTGGTCTTTCTCATCACCACGATCGGCGGCGAAAATTTCAACAATGCCGCCGTGCTCGGCCTCGGCTTTATTCCTTCCGTTGTCCACGATACGGCAGAACTCTCGCCCCAATTCGTCGTCATTCCGGAGAGCCTGAGTTACCTCACCTATGCCTTCCTGCATGCCGATATCTTTCATCTCGGCGGCAACATGCTGTTCCTGTGGGTGTTCGGCGATAATGTCGAGGACGCACTCGGCCACATCCGCTACCTCATCTTCTACCTGCTTTGCGCCATCGCCGGCGCCTTCTTGCAGGGGCTCGTCGCCTGGAGTTCGGAGGTTCCGCTGATCGGCGCCTCCGGCGCCATTGCCGGCGTCGTCGCCGCCTATCTGGTCCTCTACCCCCGGGTGAAAGTGTGGGTGCTGGTCTTTGCCCGGATTCCGCTGCGTATCCCGGCCTTCATCCCGCTGATCCTGTGGATCGGCTTCCAGGTGGTGATGTTTGCCGCCGGCGGCGAAAACCAGATATCCTGGGCCTGCCATATTGGCGGCATCATTGCCGGTGGCGTGCTGGTGCTCATCATGCGCAGCCGCGGCGTGCCGCTGCTCGCCGGTGGCGACGGCGAGCCGCAACCCGCCGATCAGCCAGCCGCTTCTACTGGGCCGGCGCCAGCCGGTCCCGCTCCCGTGCAACCTGAGACGCGTTGGGGCCGGGGTGGCGCTTCCGGTCACAAGTGAACCGATTTGGGTGGTTTGGCCGCTGCCGTGGCATATTGACGTGTTGCGTCGCCACAACTACGGAGAGCGCCACCGCTAGGCGGCAGAAGACCAGAATTCGTCCGGCCAGGATTCCGTTTGGCCGGAATTCAGTCAGGAATGTCGGCTTTCGACAACTCTGCGGAGGCGCACGCTGCTATAGCGCGCCCGGATATCTCAGGAGAGGTGACAGACAATGAAGATCCTTGTGCCCGTGAAGCGGGTTGTGGATGCGAACGTCAAGGTTCGCGTCAAGGCCGATGGTTCGGCGGTGGAACTCGCCAACGTCAAGATGGCGATGAACCCGTTCGACGAGATCGCGGTGGAAGAGGCGCTCCGGCTGAAGGAAGCCGGCAAGGCCGAAGAGATCATCGTCGTTTCGGTCGGCCCGCAGCAGGCGCAGGAAACGCTCCGCACCGCGCTCGCCATGGGCGCCGACCGCGCCATCCTGGTCAAGACCGACGAGCAGACCGAGCCGCTCGGCGTCGCCAAGGTGCTGAAGGGCGTCGTTGACGCCGAACAGCCCGGTCTCGTGATCCTCGGCAAGCAGGCGATCGATGATGACTCGAACCAGACCGGCCAGATGCTGGCCGCCCTGCTCGGCTGGGCACAGGGCACTTTCGCCTCCAAGGTCGTGCTCGACGGCGACAAGGCCAAGGTGACGCGCGAAGTCGACGGCGGCCTGCAGACGGTGGAACTGAAGATGCCGGCGATCATCACCGCCGATCTTCGCCTCAACCAGCCGCGCTATGCCTCGCTGCCCAACATCATGAAGGCCAAGAAGAAGCCGCTCGACGAAAAGAGCCCGGCCGATTACGGCGCCGACGTCAGGCCGCGCCTGAAGGTGCTCAAGACCGAGGAGCCCAGCGGCCGCAAGGCAGGCGTGAAGGTCAACAGTGTCGCCGAACTGGTCGACAAGCTCAAGAACGAAGCCGGCGTGCTCTGAGACTGGAAGGAACAGATAAAATGACCATTCTCCTCATCGCAGAACACGACAACGCCAGCCTTTCCGACCAGACCGCGAAGGCGCTCTCGGCGGCGCTGCAGATCGGTTCGGACGTGCATGTGCTGGTCGCCGGCAAAGGCGCCAAGGGCGCGGCCGACGCCGCTGCCAAGCTCGAGGGCGTGAGCAAGGTGCTGCTGGCCGAGGCCGACGAACTGGCCGAGCGCCTCGCCGAACCGCTCGCCGCACTCGTTGTCTCGCTGGCCGGCGCCTACGACACCATAATCGCGCCGGCGACCTCGTCGGGCAAGAATGTCGCGCCGCGCGTGGCGGCCCTGCTCGATGTCGCGCAAGTCTCCGAGATCATCGAAGTGGTTTCACCAGACACGTTCAAACGGCCGATCTATGCCGGCAACGCCATCCAGACGGTGCAGTCGAGCGACGCCAAGAAGGTCATCACTGTGCGCACCGCCTCCTTCCAGGCTGCCCCGGAGGGCGGCTCGGCAGCTGTCGAGACGGTCAAGGCCGCGGCCAATCCCGGCCTCTCCACTTTCGTCGAGAACAAACTCTCGGAAACCGACCGTCCGGAGCTGACCTCGGCCAAGATCATCATTTCGGGCGGCCGCGCGCTCGGTTCCTCGGAAAAGTTCCAGGAAGTCATCCTGCCGGTCGCCGACAAGCTCGGTGCAGCCGTCGGCGCCTCGCGCGCTGCCGTCGACGCCGGCTACGCCCCGAATGACTGGCAGGTCGGCCAGACCGGCAAGGTCGTGGCGCCTGACCTCTATATTGCCGTCGGCATTTCCGGCGCCATCCAGCACCTTGCCGGCATGAAGGATTCGAAGGTCATCGTCGCCATCAACAAGGACGAAGAGGCGCCGATCTTCCAGGTTGCCGATTATGGCCTGGTCGGCGACCTGTTCGTCATCCTGCCGGAACTGCAAAAGGCGCTTTGACGCTTTCTGCCAAAGCGTATTAAATTGTGAAAGGGTGGGGTAGACGAAGCTGCCCCACCCTTTTAGTTTGCACTGCACAAAAAGCAGGCCGCAAAGGCCTTTTCGACGGGATCGCTGCAAATGGCCAAGATCGAGACGATCGGCATCATCGGCGCCGGCCAGATGGGCGGCGGCATCGCGCATGTATCAGCACTTTCGGGTTTCAAGGTGCTGATCTACGACGTCTCGCCCGACCGTATCGAGAAGGGCATTGCCACGGTCAGCGGCAACATGGCCCGCCAGGTCGGCTCCGGCAAGCTTGAGGAAAAGCTGCGTAACGAAGCGATGGCGCGCATTTCCGCAGCCCCCACCATGGCTGATCTCGCCGGTGCCGATCTGGTTATCGAGGCGGCGACCGAGGACGAGACGGTCAAGCGCAAGATTTACGCGCAGCTCTGTCCCCAGCTCAACCCGGAAGCCATTCTGGCGACCAACACCTCGTCGATTTCGATCACCCGGCTTGCCGCGCAGACCGACCGTCCTGAGCGTTTCATCGGCATACATTTCATGAACCCCGTGCCGCTGATGAAGCTGGTCGAACTGGTGCGCGGCATCGCTACCGAGGATCAGACCTTCGAGGCGGCCAAGGCCTATGTGAAACAGCTCGACAAGACCATCACCGTCTCTGAAGATTTTCCGGCCTTCATCGTCAACCGCATTCTGTTGCCGATGATCAACGAGGCGATCTACACGCTCTATGAGGGGGTCGGCTCGGTCGATGCCATCGACACCGCCATGCGGCTCGGCGCCAACCATCCGATGGGACCGCTGCAGCTCGCCGATTTCATCGGCCTCGACACCTGCCTGTCGATTATGCAGGTGCTGCATGACGGCCTGTCGGATTCGAAATATCGCCCCTGCCCGCTGCTGGTGAAATATGTCGAGGCCGGCTGGCTCGGCCGCAAGACCGGGCGCGGCTTCTACGACTATCGCGGCGAGCATCCGGTTCCGACGCGCTAACCACCAGAACGAAAGTTCCGTGCTCCCTCAGGACGCCGCTGCAAGCGGCGGCTCTGCTTGGCCTCTTGACCCGGTATCGTCAGGCGCCACGGAAACACAGCCGCGGCCGGCGGCCTTGGCCGCATAGCAGGCAGCATCGGCCCGGGCGATGATCTCGTCGACTTCACCGCTGTTGCTGTGGATTGGCGCCAGCCCGATGCTGGCATCGATCGCATGCGGCCGGCCGTCCCAGCTGAACTGCAGGCCGCGGATGGCGTCGATGACAGAGCGTGCGGCAATCCTGGCGCCGGCGCTCGGCCCGGCTTTCAGGATGACCGCGAATTCGTCGCCGCCGAGGCGGGCCACGATATCCTCCGGCCCAAGCGCACCGCGAATGGCCTCGGCAACCCGCTTCAGCAAGGCGTCGCCGGCGGCGTGCCCGCCAGTGTCGTTGACCAGCTTGAAATGGTCCAGATCGATGAACATGAAATGATGTTCGCCCGCCGACCTGGCTGTGCCGGCCTTGCGGCTCCGGTCGACCAGTTCCTCCATGGTGCGGATAAAGCTCGAACGGTTGGCAAGGCCGGTCAGCGCATCATGCGCGGCGGCATAGGCGAGCTGGCGCTGCAAGGCGCGCGCATCGGTGAAGTCCTGGAAGACGATGACAAGACCGCAGAACTCCTGGCGGTCGTTCATGATCGGCGACACCACCTGGCGGATGCTGCAGCGTGTGTCGTCGCGACGGATGAGGACGGCGCGACTGTTCTGGTCGGCAGGGCTGGCGCTGCCGAGCGCCGGCCGCGTCATGCCGATCCTTTGCCCGGTTTCTTCGTCCACCGCCCAGTAGACATGGCCAAGCGTCTTGCCGAGCGCCTCCGCGCCAACAACGCCGGTGAGCTTTTCGGCGACCGGGTTCATGAAGGTGATGCGGTTGGCGGCATCGGTGCAGATGACGGCGTCGCCGATCGACTGCAGCGTCACCCTCAGCCGCTCCTTCTCGTCGGCCAGCATTGCCGCCGATACGATGAGGCTTTCCTCGGTTTGCTTGCGCTGGGTGATATCGGTCAGGCTGCCGATGGCCCTGACCAGCCGTCCGTCCTTGTCGCGTTCGAGCGTCTTGCCGCGGTCGAGGATCCAGACCCAGTGGCCATCCTTGTGGCGCATCCGGAACTCGGCTTCGAAGAACGGTGTCCTGCCCTCCAGATGGGCACGATCGGCTTCGGCGACGTTTTCGCGATCGTCGGGGTGGATCATCGCCAGCCAGCGGTCGGGGTCGCCGTCCAGTTCGCCATCGGCATAGCCCAGCATCTTCACCCAGGTGGCGGAGTAGGTGGTGCCGCCCTTCCGCATATCAAGATCCCAGACGCCTTGTCCGGCGCTGGCCAGGGCAAAATTCCAGCGCGTTTCGGCTTCGGCTATGCGCGCCTCGGATTGCTTGCGCGCATCGATATCCTCGATCTGGGAGACCAGGTAGAGCGGGCTCCCGCTCTTCTCGTCGCGAATGACGGAACCGGCAAGATGGGCCCATACCGGCGTGCCGTCCTTCCTGAGGTAGCGCTTTTCGAAGTGGAAGGCGTTGACGGTGCCCGCCCGCATGCCGTCCATCGTCTCACGGCCGATCTGCACATCGTCGGGATGGGTGATCTGAAAGAAGGTCAGCGCCTCGATCTCCTGCTTGCTATAGCCGAGCATGGCGGCGAAGGCCGGGTTGGTTTCGTGGATGCGGCCGTCGAGGCCGACAATGGCGATGCCGATCGCCGAATCCTCCATGGCGCGGCGGAAACGCTGCTCGCTTTCGGCGATCTGCCGGCGGTCGTCCAGTATCCGGTAAATGAACAGGGCGGCGAGAATCAGCGCAACGGCGGCGACCGGCACCGATATCTGCAGGCAGAGTTTCAGCACTTCGGCGCTGACATCGAGCCGCGACAGCAGGAGCGCGACCACGGCAGCGCAAAGCCCTCCGGCCGCAAGCACCAAAGCCACGTGACTGTCAGCCCGCAGGCTTTTTCGCTCTCGTCGCATCACTGTGCATGCCACCCCATGCGCAACACATTTCTGCAAAAAACACTGGATGATCGTTTTTAAGGAAAGGTTGCGCCGGAGCCACCGGCAACACGGTGAACCCGCAAACAATTGCCGGCATGATTAAGCATCGGTGATTATTGGGCGATCTTGAACGGCCCGGTCACCAGCGCACGAAGAACCGTCCCCCGAGCGCGCCCAGACCGGCGAGGACGGCGATGGCGAGCGTGTACCAGGTGGCGACGAAAAGCGGCGAATCGTCGAAGCAGTGCGCGGCGTAGAAGGTCGCCGCCAGGCCGCCGGCGAGCAGTCCCGCGACCGCCCCGGCCAACACCGGCCGCGTCGGCGCGCCATAGCGCAGCATCCACAGGAAGACGGCAAGCGGGCCGATGCCGATCAGCGGGATGAAGCCCATGCAGATCATCATGTTGGAGCCGACCATGCGCGTGCTCCACATCGGCTCCGGCACCATGAACAGTTCGAGAGCCACCGCCACGGCCACCAGCAGCGGCGCCGCCAGCATCCAGGCCGCGGCTCTTGCCGTCGAAGCGCCCGGCGTCGACAACGCCCGGACCAGGCCAAAGGCGGTGACGGCGAGCACGATGGTGAACACGAACTTCGCCAGGAACCGCATCGTGTGCATGGCGGTCATGATGTCGGGACGCGGGCCGATGGTGAGAAAGAAGACCAGAGCCGCGATCACCGCCGCGGCTGCCGCCGCCATCAACCAGGCCGAGCGCAGCGGCATCGCCTTGCTGCTTGTGTCGGCGTCGAGTGCCTTGATGAGATCCTCCGTCCTCATGTCACTGCCGCCCGAAGCGCCCCTGCCCAAATCGCTTGGCGATCGCGGCAAGCCCGCGATGCAGCGACACCCGCACCGCCGTCTCGCTGACGCCGAGCGTGGCCGCCGTCTCGCCGATGGAGCGGCCGTCGACCGAGATCGAAGAAACGACGGAACGCTGCGCAGCCGGCAGTCCGTCCAGCGCCCGGTTGATGTCGCGTTCGCTGACGGTCTCGGTTTCCGGCTCGGCAAAGGTCTCGGCGATCTCGTCGATCTCGATTTCGATGCGCCGTCCGCGCCGCCGGAAAGCATCGATCAGCTTGAAGCGGGCTATCGCATAGATCCATGGCAACACCGGCGCGTCCTGGCGCCAGGTATGCCGTTTCACATGAATGGCCAGCAAGGTTTCCTGCACAACATCCTCGGGATCGACCCCGCCCTGTACGATCTTGCGCCTCGCAAAGCCGCGAACCAGCGCGGCGATCCGGTGCAAAAAGTCGGCGTAGGCCCTTTCATCTCCCGCGATCGCGGCCCGCATCAGCCGGGAAAGCTCGGCCTCATCCTTGCCGCTCACAAGAGTTCACTCCCCGATCTTCGCGCCTCGGCACCGATTTGTTACGTGTCCGGCGAAATGATGTCCAAGCCAAAGTGCCGCAAAATCACGAAAGTTTGCGGGAGCGGCGACCGATTGAAGCAGCCGAGCAATGTTGACTACTGCTGTCAGGTATCGATAGGTGCAGCCTGCGAAACCAGAACCACCGAGATTGAGGATGACGCCATGAGATACACGCTCTCCACCCTAGCGGGGGCCACAGCGCTGGCCGTGAGCATGATCGCCGGGCCGGCGATGGCCGCGGATGCCGGCATCATCGTCTACAACGCCCAGCATGAGAGCCTGGCCAAGGAATGGGTCGAAGGTTTCACCAAGGAAACCGGCATCAAGGTCACGCTGCGCAATGGCGGCGACAGCGATTTCTCCAACCAGATCGTCGCCGAGGGCGCTTCTTCGCCGGCCGACGTGTTCCTGACCGAAAACTCGCCGGCGATGACCCTGGTCGAAGCGGCGGGCCTTTTCGCGCCGGTCGACGCCGACACGCTGGCGCAAGTCCCGGCCGAATTCCAGCCGAGCAGCGGCAGATGGGTGGGTGTCGCGGCGCGCAGCACCGTCTTTGCCTACAACAAAACCAAGCTCACGGCCGAAAAGCTGCCCAAATCGATGCTCGATCTCGCCGATCCGAGCTGGAAAGGCCGCTGGGCAGCCTCGCCTTCCGGCGCCGATTTTCAGGCCATCGTCAGCGCGTTGCTCGAGCTCAAGGGCGAAGCCGCAACCGCCGACTGGCTGAAGGCCATGAAGGAGAATTTCACCGCCTACAAGGGCAACGGCACGGTGATGAAGGCGGTCAATGCCGGCGAGATCGAAGGCGGAATCATCTACCACTATTACTATTTCGGCGATCAGGCAAAGACCGGCGAAAACAGCAAGAACGTCGAACTGCATTATTTCAAGAACCAGGATCCCGGCGCTTTCGTCTCGATCTCCGGCGGCGGCGTGCTCGCCTCGAGCAAACACCCGAAGGAAGCCCAGGCGTTCCTCAAATGGGTGACCGGGAAAGGCGGCCAGGACGTGCTGAAGACCGGCACGTCCTTCGAATACGCTATCGGCAAGGACGCGCAGTCCAATCCCAAGCTGGTGCCGCTGGCCGACCTGCAGGCGCCGAAGGTCGATCCGGCGACACTGAACTCCAAAAAGGTGACGGACCTGATGACGGCAGCCGGCTTGCTTTAGGCTGGGTTCGTCCTAAAAGGGCAACGATTGCGCTCCTGCCGGACTTTCCGCAGGAGCGCTCTGTTTTCGAGATGGCATTGTCCATGACAACACATTGCGTTTCCGGCCGCGCCTGCGGCGCCCCCGCCCCGGCGGCAGTGGCGCGGTCGAGCTGATGCAAACTGCGGTCGATCTCGCACGTTCAGGCCAGACAGTCGGGCGGTCCCGCCGGAAGCCCATGTCCTGGATCGCGCTTGCCGCCATAATTGTCTCGCTGCTGTCGCTGCTGCCGCTGGCGTTCATCATCTGGATCGGTGTGCAGATCGGCTGGGACACTGCTTCGGCCCTGGTCTTCCGGCCGCGCGTCGGCGAACTTCTGGTCAACACCGTGCTTCTGGTGGCGCTCACCGTGCCGATCGCCACCGTGCTGTCGGTGACGCTGGCATGGCTGACCGAGCGCAGCGACCTGCCCGGCGCCCGGCTGTGGGCTTGGCTGTCGGTGGCGCCGCTCGCCATCCCCGCCTTCGTGCATTCCTACGCCTGGATCACCATGGTGCCGACCTTGCACGGCCTGTGGGCCGGCGTGCTGGTCTCGGTTCTCGCCTATTTCCCGTTCCTCTATCTGCCGCTGGCGGCGGCTCTGCGCCGGCTCGATCCTGCTTTGGAGGACGCAGCCGCAGCACTCGGCCTTGGACCATGGCGGGTGTTTTGGCGTGTCGTGCTGCCGCAGCTGAGACTGGCCATTTGCGGCGGCGCGCTGCTGGTCGGCCTGCATCTGCTGGCCGAATACGGCCTCTACGTCTTCATCCGCTTCGACACTTTCACCACGGCGATCGTCGACCAGTTCCAGTCGACCTTCAACGGTCCCGCCGCCAACATGCTAGCCGGCGTCCTGGTGACTTGCTGCTTCGTGCTGCTCGCGCTGGAGGTGCTGGTGCGCGGCGAGGAACGCTATGCCCGCGTAGGCTCGGGTGCCGCGCGCCGCCAGCAGCGCACCAGGCTCGGGCGCGCCACGCTGCCTTGCCTGGCTCTGCCTGCCATCACCACGCTGCTCGCCATCGGCGTGCCCTTCGTCACCATCGGCCGCTGGCTGGTCGCCGGCGGCGCCGATGTCTGGCGTTTCGACGAGATCGGCCTGGCGCTTGGCCAGACGCTCTTCCTGGCGCTCGCCGGCGCCTTGCTTGCGACCATCGCCGCCATGCCGATGGCCTGGATCTCGATCCGCGCGCCGGGACCGCTGCAGCGGCTGCTCGAAGGCTGCAACTACATTGTCGGTTCGCTGCCCGGCGTGGTCATCGCGCTGGCCTTGGTCACCATTACCGTGCGCATCGCCATGCCGCTCTACCAGACGCTGTTCACAATCCTGGTCGCCTATGCCCTGATGTTCCTGCCGCGCGCCTTGATCAGCCTCAGAGCCTCGATCGCACAGGCGCCGGTCGAGCTCGAACGCGCCGCCGCCAGCCTTGGCCGGCCGCCGCTGAAGGCGCTTTGGTCGACAACGATTCGACTGTCGGCGCCGGGGGCTGCGGCCGGCATGGCGCTGGTCGCGCTCGGCATCATGAACGAGCTGACCGCCACCCAGATGCTGGCGCCCAACGGCACGCGCACGCTGGCCATGGCGTTCTGGTCCTATAGCGGCGAGATCGACTATGCCTCCGCCGCCCCTTACGCCTTCATCATGGTGGCGATGTCGCTGCCGCTGACCTGGCTGCTCTATGTCCAGTCGAAACGGATGGCCGGGCGATGAGCTTTCTCGAAATCAGTGGCCTCACCAAGCACTACGGCCCGGTCGCAGCCCTTGCCGGCATCGAGCTCAGCGCCGCAAGCGGCAGTCGCACCGCGATCGTCGGCCCGTCCGGCTGCGGCAAGACGACGTTGCTGCGGCTGATCGCCGGCTTCGAGGCGCCCGACCAGGGCCGCGTCGTGCTCGACGGCGAGGTGCTGGCCAATGGCGGCCATGCGGTGCCGGCGCACCGCCGCGGCATTGGCCTGGTGGCGCAGGACGGCGCCCTGTTCCCGCATCTCAGCATCGCCGACAATATCGGCTTTGGCATGGCCCGCGGCGAGGACCAGCGCGCCGAGCGCATCGCCGAGCTCGCCTATACCGTCGGGCTGGACAAGGCGATCCTCAAGCGCCGCCCGCACCAGCTCTCCGGCGGCCAGCAGCAGCGCGTGGCGCTGGCCCGCGCCATGGCGATGAAGCCCAGGCTGATGCTTCTCGACGAGCCGTTCTCGGCGCTCGACACGGGGCTGCGCGCCTCGATGCGCAAGGCCGTGGCCGAACTGCTCGAAGCCGCCGGCATCACCACCATCCTGGTCACCCACGACCAGGCCGAGGCGCTGTCCTTCGCCAGCCAGGTCGCGGTGATGCGCGACGGAAAGTTCTCGCAGGTCGGCACGCCGCGTGAGCTCTATATGCAGCCGAAGGACCGCATGGTCGCCGAATTTCTTGGCGACGCCATCATCTTGCCGGCAAAGATTTCAGGCGGCTTCGCCACCTCCTCGCTCGGCCGCATCGCCGTCGACTCGAAGGAGCGGCGCGACATCGCCCGCATCATGCTGCGACCGGAGCAGGTGCAGGTAAAGCGCACGTCGCGCGAAGGCATGTCGGGTCCTGCGGGCACGATCTTCGCCGAGGTGACGGACTCGGAATTCGCCGGCTCGATGTGCACCATTGCGGTGCGTTTGTTGAACAACCCCGATCCGCCCGACGCCGCGGCAATAGGCAGCACGCCGCTGATCCTGCGCAAACCGGGTATCGACGCGCCTTCCGTCGGCGAGATCGTGCGCCTGACAGTTTCCGGCAAGGCGCATGTCTTCGCCTGAACTGCCGATGCGTCGGATTGGCGCGAGCGGCTGCGTCAATCGACTCGTTTCCCAGCATTGTCGAACCAATGCAGCTTCTCGGCCCTGGCCACGACGCGCAGTTGATCGCCGGGTTTGGCCGTGGCGCGGCCGGCCACACGCACGACGATGCGGTTGCCGCCGGCGGCACAGTGAAGAAAGCTTTCGGCTCCCACAGGTTCGACCGCCTCGACCGCCGCAGGCAGAATAAGCGCGCCGGATGATGCCTCGGCACTGAAGGTGACGTCGGCATCCTCAGGGCGGAAGCCAAGCGTGGCGGCGTTCGTAGGCGCGAAGTCAACCGTCTTGCCGTCGGTCAGCGCCGGACCAGCCGGTCCTTGCGAAAGAGGCAGAAGGTTCATCGGCGGCGCTCCGATGAAGCAGGCGACGAAGGTCGATGCCGGCTTCTCGTAGATGTCGAGCGGCGCGCCCGTCTGCTCGACCAACCCGCCATTCATGACGACGAGAATATCGGCCAGCGTCATCGCCTCAAGCTGGTCGTGGGTGACGTAGACCGAGGTGACACCGAGCGAGCGCTGCAAATTCTTGATTTCGACCCGCATCTGGCCGCGCAGTTTGGCGTCGAGGTTGGAAAGCGGTTCGTCGAACAGGAAGACTTTTGGATTGCGCACGATTGCGCGACCCATGGCCACGCGCTGGCGCTGGCCGCCGGAAAGCTCGCGCGGGCGCCGGTCGAGCAGCGCCGTGAGCTCCAGCACCTTGGCGGTCGAGCGAACCCTGCTGTCGATCTCGTCCTTGGGAGTACCCCGGTTGCGCAACCCGTAGGCCATGTTGTCGTAGACCTTCATATGTGGATAGAGCGCATAGTTCTGGAACACCATGGCGATGTCGCGCTCGGTCGGACCGATCGTGTTGACGATCTTGCCGTCGATGGCGACGATGCCGGAAGAAATGGTCTCAAGCCCGGCGATCATCCGCAGCAGCGTGGACTTGCCGCAGCCGGACGGCCCAACCAGAACGCAAAGCTCCTTGTCGGGAATGGCGATCGAGACACCCCTCACCGCCTCGACGCCGCCGGGATAGACTTTCTTCACATCCTTCAGATCGACGGTCGCCATCAGCTTCTCACTTTTCGGTATCGACCAGTCCGCGCACGAACCAGCGTTGCATCAGCACCACGATCAGGATCGGCGGCAGGATGGCCAGCATCGCGGTGACCATGACCAGATGCCATTGGGTATCGGCATCGGCGAAGGAGACCATCTTTCTAAGTGCGATGACGATGGTGTTCATGTCATTGCTGTTGGTGACGAGCAGCGGCCACAGGTACTGCGTCCAGCCATAAATGAAGAGGATGACGAACAGCGCCGCGATGTTGGTGCGCGACAGCGGCAGCAGGATGTCGAAAAAGAAGCGCCATGGTCCGGCGCCGTCGACACGCGCCGCTTCCACCAACTCACCTGGGATGGTCATGAAGAACTGGCGAAACAGAAGCGTGGCGGTGGCCGAGGCGATCAGCGGAATGATCAGGCCGGCATAGGTGTCGATCATGCCGAGATCGACCATCACCTTGTAGGTCGGCAGGATGCGCACCTCGACGGGAAGCATCAGCGTGATGAAGATCAGCCAGAAGAAGACCATCCGAAGCGGAAAACGGAAGAACACGATCGCATAGGCCGAAAGGATCGAGATGAAAATCTTCCCCACCGCGATGCCGAGCGCCATGATCGTGGTGTTGAGCAGCAATCGGCCGACACTGACGCCGCCGATGCGGCCGACACCGCCGAACAGCGCCTCGCTGTAATTGTTCCAGACCTGGTCGCCGGGCAAAAGAGGCAATGGCGGCTTGAGGATGGTCTGCAGCGTCTGCGTGGAGGCAACGAAGGTGTAGTAGATCGGGAAAGCGACGATCAGGATGCCCAGGATGAGCACGGCGTGGGCGATGAGGGCGCGAAGCGGGGACTGACCAATCATCGCTCGCGCTCAACCGTAGTGGACTTTGCGTTCCACATAGCGGAACTGGATGGCCGTGAGTGAGATGACGATGACCATCAGGATGACCGACTGCGCGGCCGAATCGCCGAGGATCAAATTGACGAAACCGTCATTGTAGACCTTGTAGACCAGCGTCTCGGTGGCCTTGCCTGGCCCGCCGCCGGTGACGGCATGAACGATACCGAAAGTGTCGAACAGCGCATAGACAGTGTTGACGACCAGCAGGAAGAAGGTCGTCGGTGCGAGCAGCGGGAAGACGATGGTCCAGAAGCGCTTCGTCTCCCCGGCGCCGTCCATGGCCGCCGCCTCTATCAACGTCTTCGGCACCGCCTGCAGCCCGGCGACGAAGAACAGGAAATTGTAGCTGATCTGCTTCCAGGCAGCCGCAGACACCAGCAGGATCATGGCTTGGTTTCCGTTAAGCAAGGGATCCCAGGCGATGCCGAGACCTCTCAAGGCGTAGGCCAGCGAACCGATCGAGGGGTTGAACAGAAACAGCCACAACATGCCGGCAATCGCCGGCGCCACCGCATACGGCCAGATCAGCAGCGTGCGATAAAGGCCTTTGCCGCGCACCACCCTCTCGGCCATGACGGCAAGCAAC
Organism: Mesorhizobium sp. C268A; assembly: GCF_040324475.1. Lineage (NCBI taxonomy): Bacteria > Pseudomonadati > Pseudomonadota > Alphaproteobacteria > Hyphomicrobiales > Phyllobacteriaceae > Mesorhizobium > Mesorhizobium sp. C268A. Next base: position 4,173,773 of record NZ_JAMYVX010000001.1, on the reverse strand, counting down.
AGGGCCACACCCATGGCGACCATCGCGGTCGCCAGAGAGAACACCAGCGTAACTTTGATCGAGTTGAGGTAGGCCGGGTCGGCCAGCACCTTGCGAAAATTGGCGAGCCCGACGAACTTGCTCTTCAGCCCGAACGGGTCTTCCCTAAGCATCGACTGGTAGAGCGCCTGCCCCGTCGGCCAGTAGAAAAAGATCAGCGTAATGGCGAGTTGCGGCGCCACCAGCAGGTAAGGCAGGGTCTTGTTGGGAAAGACGACGCGTGGAGACAGTGTGGTTCCCTCGCTGTTCAGGAAGTCGTCCACGCGGGTCCGCGTGGACGAGGTTCAACTGACAAATCGCTTCAATTTCCGATCGCTTCCTGAATCGCCTTGTTGCCGCGTGCGACCGCGTTGTCGAGCGCCTGCTGCGCAGTCTGCTGGCCGGCCAGCATCTTCTCGAACTCCTCGTTCTCGATGTCGCGCACCTGCGGCAGGTTGACGAGGCGCACGCCCTTCGAGTTCTCGGTCGGCGCCTTGCCCAGCATCTGCAGGATCGGCGTCTCACGGCCCGGGTTCTTGTCATAGAAGCCGGACTTCTTGGTCGCCTCATAGGCAGCGAGCGTCACCGGCAGATAACCCGACTTCTGATGCAGATACTCCTGCACTTCGGTCTTGGACAGGTAGGAGAAGAACGCCGCGACGCCCTTGTATTCCTCGTCCGATTTGTTGCCGAACACCCACAGGCTGGCGCCGCCCGGCGTGGTGTTCTGGGGCGCGCCCTTGGCGTCACTATCATAGGGAAGCTGGCCGATGCCGTAGTTCATGCCCGACTTGACGATGTCACCGAGACCCCCCGACGATTCGGTGAAGATGCCGCATTCTCCGGCAAGAAAGATCTGCTTGGCTTCGGATGTACGGCCGCCATATTTGAAGGTGCCGTCCTTGGCCAGGTCGGCGAGCGCCTGGAAATGATTGACGAAGATCGGCGCATTGATCTTGAGCTCGACGTCGGTTCCGGCAAGTCCGTTCTGGTTGGTGCCATAGGAAACGTCGTTCCAGGCCGCGAAGGCCTCAAGGTGGATCCAGGTCAACCACGTCGAGGTATAGCCGCAGGAAGCGGCGCCGCTCGCCTTGATCTTCTTGGCGGCTTCCCACACCTCGTTCCAGGTCTTTGGCGGGTTGTTCACATCAAGCCCGGCCTTCTGGAAAATATCCTTGTTGTAGTAGAGGATGGGCGACGAGGAATTATAGGGGAAGGACAGCATGGTCCCGTCCGGCTTCGAATAGTAGCCGACGATGCCGGGCAAATACTGGCTCTTGTCGAAGGTCACGCCGGCGCTGGTCAGCACATCGGCCACCGGCTTGATCGCACCTTCGGCGGCCATCATGACGCCGGTACCCACGTCGAACACCTGGATGATATCGGGCGCTTGCCCCGCACGAAAGGCAGCGATGCCGGCATTCAGCGTTTCGGGATAGGTGCCCTTGAAAACAGGGAGAATTTCATAGTCGCTCTGGCTGGCATTGAAATCCTTGGCGATCTTGTCGACCACCTCGGCATTGGCGCCGGTCATTGCATGCCACCAACTGATCTGGGTGGCGGCGAAGGCGGAGGTGGTGGAAAGCAGGGTCAAGGTGGCGGCAACACCGGCCGCAAAGCCGAACAACTTCATGTTTCATCTCCCGTTTGTCATTGGCGAAAGGGGCACTCCCGCAAAGGCAATATGTGTCGCTGATGACAATCGGACAACGGATTTGTTGCTGTTTCGTGAATTTCATACCCGGCTAACTTCGCGCCCCCTCGCCTTGCAACGAGGACAGAGAGAAATGCCAAGCCGGCTCAGCGATAGAATGGGGCATGGTGGGCCTGCAAGGATCGCCGACCGCCCAGCGATGCGTGAAGGGCCCGCGTGACAGCGCCACGCACCTGCACCGTGAGGCCGCCAAACCGGCGCTCGGCCAGATCGAGATCGGCCGAGCGGCATCGCGCCAGGCGCTGCTGTAACCGTGCGTCTGGAATGAGACAGGATCGCCGCAACGTACAACCCGAAAAACCCGCTGTAGTTGTAGTTCGCATAACCGATTCTTCGTCAAGCGTGGCATACTAATCAAGTGGACGGCTTGATTGCTGTGGGAGAGCAGGTGGGCGAGATGCTGACGGTCTATAATTGTATCGTGCATGAGCACGATCTGAGACTGGTCGCACTGGCAGCGCTCATTTGCGGTATTTCTTCCTTCTCGGCGGTCAACCTGCTTCGCCATGTCGACCGCTCGAGCGAGCGCAACCGCTATACCTGGCTGATGATAGCAGCCACTTCCACCGGCTTCGGTATCTGGGCGACGCACTTCATCGCAATGCTTGCCTTTTCTCCCGGAATCCCCAACGCCTACAATACGGAAATGTCGGCGCTTTCGCTCGCCGGTTCCGTCGCCCTGACCGCTGCGGGCATGTGGATCGCCACCTTGCGCCGGGGCATCGACTACCCTCTGGTCGGCGGCGCGGTCCTCGGCGCTGGTATCGCCGCCATGCACTATATCGGCATGGCCGCTTTCGAGGTCGAAGGGCGCATCGTCTGGAACCCGCTGCTGGTCGGCGTCTCGGTGCTGGCAGGCGTGACCCTCGCCGCGCTGGCGCTGCTGGTCGTGTTGCGACGGCCGTCCATGCAGGCCACAATCGCCGCCGCCATCCTGTTGACGCTGGCGATCTGCAGCCTGCACTTCATCGCCATGGGCGCGGTGTCGATCTTCCCGGACTCCTCCATCGAGATATCACAGTTCACGGTCGAACCGGTGTCGCAGGCCTTCGCCGCCGCTGCAGTCAGCATGGCTATCCTGGTGCTTTCAGCCGCAGCATTGTGGATCGACCTTCGCTTCCGGCGTCACAAGCTCGAGGCCGAGCGCATGCACGGCCTCGCCAACGCCGCCGTCGAGGGGCTGATCGTCTGCGACGGCGCCCGCATCGTCAGCGCCAATGACAGCATCGCCGCGCTAACCGGCATTGCGCCGGAAGTGCTGAACGCGATGCTGCTTGGCGACCTCTTCGGCGAACGCACCGCGGCCGGCATGTCCGACTGCAGCGGACAGGCACAGGAAGCCGAACTCAGAGCCCATGACGGCGCCACCATCCCCGTCGAACTTATCGCCAGGAGCATCGATTATTGCGGCAAGCGGCACAGCGTGGTCGCCGTGCGCGACATCCGCGAACGCAGGAAGGCCGAGCAGGAGATCCTGCGCCTCGCCCATTTCGACCCGCTGACCGGGCTCCCCAACCGCCGCAGTTTCTCCGGCCGGCTCGAGGCCGAAATTGCCGCAATGGACCGCGGCGGCAAGGGTGGGCATCTTGCGCTGCTGCTGCTCGACCTCGACCGCTTCAAGGAAGTGAACGACCTGTTCGGGCATGGCGCCGGCGATGCCATGCTGCAGAAGGTGGCGCTGTGCGCCTCCGCCGTGCTCCGCCACGGACAGATGCTGGCGCGTCTCGGCGGCGACGAGTTCGCCATCATCGCTCCGAACCTTCCCGATCCGCAGGCGGCCGGCCGCATCGCCGAGGCGGTGCTGGCGGCCATGCGCGAGGAAAACCGGCTGTCGGTCGGTGGCGGGCTGGTGTCGGCCAGCATCGGCATTGCACTTTATCCGCTCGACGCCGATGAGCCGACACTCCTGGTCAGCCACGCCGACACCGCGCTCTACCGCGCCAAGGCCGAGGGCAAGGACACCTACCGTTACTTCGAGGCCTCGATGGGCGCCGAGGCGCGAGACCGGCGCGTGATGGAGCACGAACTGCGCCAGGCCATGGCGCGCGATGAGTTTCGCCTCGTCTACCAGCCACAAAAGGAGATCAGCAGCGGGCGGATGGTCGGGTTCGAAGCGCTGATCCGCTGGCGCCATCCACAGCGCGGCGACGTGTCGCCGGCGACCTTCATCCCGGTGGCCGAAGACAGCGGCGTCATCATCCAGATCGGCGAATGGGTGCTGGCGACGGCCTGCGCCGAGGCAGCGCGCTGGAAGAACCCTCTCACCGTCGCGGTCAATGTCTCGGCGGTGCAGCTCCACAATCCGAATTTCAGCCGCAAGGTGCATGAAGTCCTGCTCGGCTCCGGCCTGACGCCCGGCAGGCTCGAACTCGAGATCACCGAAACGGCGCTGGTCAAGGACATGCCGCGCGCGCTGGCGACCTTGCGCCAGGTGAAGGCGCTTGGCGTGCGTGTGGCGATGGACGATTTCGGCACCGGCTACTCCTCGCTGTCCAATCTCCGCGCCTTCCCCTTCGACAAGATCAAGATCGACGGCTCATTCATCAAATCAGTCGACAGCAACGGCCAGGTGGCAGCCATCGTGCGCGCCGTTCTGGGGCTTGGCCGCGGTCTCGGCCTGCCGGTTCTGGCCGAGGGCGTCGAGACGCTGGGCGAGCTGAAATTCCTCGACGCCGAGGCCTGCGAGATCGGCCAGGGCTACTATCTAGGCCGGCCCAGCCCGATCGAGGCGTTCAGCGAACTGACCGGCGTAGCGGCACCGGCGGCACAAGACGACGCCGGCGTCAAACAACGCGGCGGCAGCATCTTGATGCTGCCGCCGGCGGCGGCCCTGCGCTCATCCTAAGGGGCGAGTGCGGCCTCGACCAGGCGCTTGGCATCCGGTCCCGACCATTCGGCCGGTCCGTTCATATGCGCGATCAGGCAGCCTTCGCCGTCGATCAGCATGGTGACGGGGAGGCCTAGCGCCAAGCCACGCGTCTTGACGTCGTTGAACAGCGCCAGCGTCGAATCGCGGTAGTAGCCGAGCGACCCGATGCCGATATCGGCTAGGAACTTCTTCGGCTTCACATCGTCGCCGGCATCGACATTGACCGCGACCACTTCGAAGGCATCGCTGCCCTTTTCCTTCTGCAGCGTATCGAGCGCCGGCATTTCGGCGCGGCAGGGCGCGCACCACGTCGCCCACAAGTTGAGCAGCACGGTCTTGCCGACATGATCGGCGATCGTCATCGGCTTGCCGTCTGGGCCGTTGAAGGCGAGGCTTTTCAGCGATTGCGGCGGATCGGCGGGCAGCAATGCCGCCACCTGGCCGGTGGCTGCGGCGGCAACCTTTTTGGCGCGGTCGCTCTTGGCGGCGCAGGCGACATCGTCCTTGCTGTTGCCCGCGCCGGCCGCAGGTGCGCTGCCGGTGGCTGCGTTGTTGCCAGACCCGCTCTCGCTGACATATACCGCGACCGCGCCGGCCAGCACGCCCGCCACCAAAGCGGCGAGGATCAGGCGCGGGGCCGGGAAGTATCTGTTACCGTCTGCCATTTTTCTAAGACTGCTCCGGAGCACGGGTTATAGCGATGAGCGACAAGAAGGCCAGCAACCAGATGTGGGGCGGACGTTTTGCCTCGGGTCCGGCCGCGATCATGGAAGCGATCAACGCATCGATTTCGTTCGACCGCAAACTCTATGCCCAAGACATAAGAGGTTCGGTCGCCCACAGCGAGATGTTGGCTGAAACGGGCATTATTTCGGCGGCCGATCAAGAAAAAATCGCTCACGGGCTGAACACGATCCTGAAAGAGATCGAGGCCGGCACGTTCGAGTTCTCGACCCGGCTGGAAGACATTCACATGAACATCGAGGCCCGCCTTGCCGATCTGATCGGCCCGGCCGCCGGCCGCCTGCACACGGCGCGGTCACGCAACGACCAGGTGGCGGTGGATCTCCGGCTCTGGGTCAAGGACGAGTGCTTTCGCGTCGCCGAGGCGCTGAAGGGGCTGATCTCAGCCTTGCTCGACCGCGCCGAGGAGCATGCGGCGACCGTGATGCCCGGCTTCACCCACATGCAGGCGGCGCAGCCGGTGACCTTCGGCCATCATTGCATGGCCTATGTCGAGATGTTTTCGCGCGACCTGTCGCGGACCCGCGATGCCATCGAGCGGATGGATGAAAGCCCGCTCGGCGCGGCAGCGCTTGCCGGCACCAGTTTTCCGATCGATCGCCACAAGACCGCCAAGGCGCTCGGCTTCCGCGAGCCGATGCGCAATTCGTTGGACAGCGTCTCCGACCGCGATTTCGCGCTGGAGTTTTTGAGCCTGGTGGCGATCTCCGCCACGCATCTGTCGCGGCTCGCCGAAGAAATCATCATCTGGTCGACGCCGCAATTCGGCTTCGTCAGGCTGTCGGACAGTTTCTCCACCGGCTCCTCAATCATGCCGCAGAAGAAGAACCCGGACGCCGCCGAACTGGTGCGCGGCAAGACCGGCCGCGTCACCGGCCATCTGGTCGGCCTTTTGACGGTGATGAAGGGCATGCCGCTGACCTACGGCAAGGACATGCAGGAAGACAAGGAATCGGTCTTCGACGCCGCCGAGACGCTCGATCTGATGCTGGCGGCGATGACCGGCATGGTGCGCGACATGACGGTCAATGCCGCCGCCATGAAAAAGGCCGCCGGCTCGGGCCACGCGACCGCGACCGACCTCGCCGACTGGCTGGTGCGCACGCTGGGCCTGCCCTTCCGTGAGGCACACCATGTCACCGGCGGCGCGGTGGCGTTGGCCGAAGAGAAGAAGGTGAGCCTTGAAAAGCTGTCGCTGGAGGATCTGCAGTCGATCAACCCCGGCATCACGGCAGACATCTTCTCGGTTCTGGCGGTGCAGAATTCGGTGAAGAGCCGCACCAGTTTCGGCGGCACCGCGCCATCGGAGGTCAGGAAGCAGATCCGCAGCTGGAAAAAGCGCATCGCCAAGGCATGATGCCGGGGTGCAATGCGCCTAAAACTCGGTTAAAAGCGCAGCACATAAAGTTTCGGACGGATGGATCGATGACCGCGAGCAGGATTTTGGTGACGCTGACGCTGCTGACGGCGATGGCTGCCGTGACCGCTTGCGGCCGTAAGGCTGGTCTCGACACGCCCTATGAAGCGGCCGTCCAGGCCCGCAAGGACGCCGAGCGCGCCAAACAGCCGGTGCCGCCAGAGCCGGAAAAACCGGTCGTGGACAAGAAGTTCATCCTCGACCCGCTGATCTAGAGCCGATGAGACCGGCTTGGTCTTTCTGACCAGGTCTCGTGCTAACCAGGTCTCGTGCTCCAACTTCCGGAAACACTCTCGTGAACCATTTCGATTACCGCGACGGCGTGCTCCATGCCGAGGACGTGGCGATACCAGACATCGCCGCAAGCGTCGGCACGCCGTTCTATTGTTATTCGACGGCAACCTTGACCAGGCACTACCGGGTGTTCGCCGGGGCCTTTGCCGGGCTCGACACGCTGGTCTGTTACGCCTTGAAGGCGAATTCCAACCAGGCGGTGCTGCGAACGCTGGCAAAGCTCGGCGCCGGCGCCGACACCGTCTCGGAAGGCGAAATGCGCCGCGCGCTCGCCGCCGGCATCCCGGCCAGCAAGATCGTATTCTCGGGCGTCGGCAAGACCGCGCGCGAGATGGATTTTGCGCTCGAGGCCGGCATTCTCTGCTTCAATGTCGAATCCGAGCCGGAGCTTGAATTGCTGTCGGCCCGCGCCACCGCGCTCGGCAAGGTGGCGCCGGTCTCGCTGCGCATCAACCCGGATGTCGACGCCAGGACGCACAGGAAGATCTCCACCGGCAAGGCCGAGAACAAGTTCGGCATTCCCTGGCAACGGGCGCGCCAGGTCTATGCCCGCGCGGCCGGGCTGCCGGGCACCAAGCCCATCGGCATCGATACCCATATCGGCAGCCAGATCACCGAGTTGCAGCCCTTTGACGATGCTTTCGCGCTTCTGGCGGAACTGGTCGGCGCGCTGCGCGCCGATGGCCATGCCGTCGAGCATGTCGATCTCGGCGGCGGCCTCGGCATCCCCTACCGCACCGACAACAGCCCGCCGCCTTTGCCCGATGCCTATGCCGAGATCGTCAGGAAGCATCTGACAAAGCTTGGAGTGAAGGTGATGTTCGAGCCGGGCCGGCTGATCGTCGGCAATGCCGGCATCCTGGTCTCGGAAGTGATCTTCGTGAAGGAAGGCGACGCCAAGAACTTCCTCGTCGTCGACGCCGCCATGAACGATCTGATCCGGCCGACGCTCTACGATGCCTTCCACGACATCAAGCCGGTGGTGCAGCCGCCGGCCGACACGCCGCGCATGGCGGTCGATGTCGTCGGCCCGGTCTGCGAGACAGGCGACTATCTCGGCCTCGACCGTGACCTGCCCCGGCTCAAGTCTGGCGACCTAATTGCCGTCACCACCGCCGGCGCCTATGGCGCGGTGCAATCCGGCACCTACAACACCCGCCTACTTGTGCCTGAGGTTCTGGTCGACGGCGAACGTTTCCATGTCGTACGCCGGCGCCAGACCTATGACGAGCTGATCGGCCTGGATTCGGTGCCCGACTGGCTTGCATAGGAGCTGCCACGCCGGCTGCGCTACAGCCGGTTCTGGATGAGCATCCTTGTGTCGGCGATCCTGTCCTCGTCGCGGCGGTAGAACGTCCATTGCTTGATGCGCTTGGGCCGCAGCAGGCCGGCCTGGGTAAGCACGCGCATATGTTCGGAGAGCGTCGCCTGCGTAATGCCGAGCTTCTCCGCGATCAGCAGCGCGCAAACGCCGTCCTCGACCAGATCGCCGTCTGCCTGGGCCGGGAAATGGGCCTGCGGATCCTTCAGCCAGTCGAGGATCTGCAGCCTGCGTTCGTTGGCGATCGCCTTGAAGACATCAACCTCTTGCATTTAGCCATTTTGCCAAGTTACTAATTGCTGTCAATCCCAAGGAGATGGTCATGACGAACGGCAACACCGTCACGCGCGAACGCATTGCCGCGATGGAACCGCGCATCCGCCGCTATATCAGGCACACGCCGGTGCTGCGCGTCGACATGGCCGATTTCGACCGGCCGCCGCTGGCGGTCGACCTCAAGCTCGAATGCCTGCAGCATTCCGGTTCGTTCAAAGCGCGCGGCGCCTTCACCAATCTGCTCGAACGGCCGGTGCCTGCGGCCGGCGTGGTTGCGGCTTCGGGCGGCAATCATGGCGCCGCGGTCGCCTATGCCGCCATGCGGCTTGGCCACAAGGCGACGATCTTCGTTCCCGAAGTCAGCCCACCGGCCAAGCTGCAGCGCATCCGCGGCTACGGCGCCGAACTGATGGTCGGCGGCGCCCGCTATGCCGAGGCGCTGGCCGCCAGCGAGGCTTTTGCCGAAAAGACCGGCGCGCTGCAGATCCATGCCTTCAACCAGGAGGAAACATTGGTCGGCCAGGGCACGCTCGGCCTCGAAATCGAAACCGATCTGCCAGACATCGACACGCTGCTGGTCGCTGTCGGCGGCGGCGGCCTGATCGGCGGCATCGCCGCCTGGTTTGCCGGCCGCATCAGGATCATCGCCATCGAGCCCGAAGGCGCGCCGACGCTGCATCGCGCCTTCGAGGCCGGCCACCCCGTCGATGCGCCGGCCGAAGGCGTCGCCGCCGATTCGCTGGCGCCCAAACGCGTCGGCGAGATGATGTTCCCGATCGCCGAGGCCTTCGTCGAACGCTCCATCCTGGTCACCGACGACGCCATCATTGCCGCGCAGAAGGCGCTGTGGGAGCGGGTGCGTATCATCGCCGAGCCGGGTGGCGCCGCAGCCTTTGCGGCTCTCTTGTCCGGCCGCTACACCCCGGCGCCGGGCGAACGGATCGCGGTCCTGGTCTGCGGCTCGAACACCGATCCCACGAAATTCTGAAGCCTTGCTTTGGCTGAAGTGCAGACCCAAACCCGCCAAAGCTTTTCAAGTTTTCCGGAACCGCCTCGCCTTTGCCGTGTTTGCTGGTAAACTTCTGCTTGTTGAGTCCGGGCTATCCTGCCCGGGCAGGAAGGGCCGATGACGGAACGCCCCATTTCCAGTGGCGATCGCAGCCTGGCCGGGCGGCTTGCCCTGAGCCGGCTGGCGACACGGATCTCGATCACGGTCGAGCGCGGCTGGCCGCTGCTTCTGCCGCTGCTCATCGTCGCCAGCCTGTTTCTCAGCCTCTCCTGGCTCGGCCTTTTCCCCCGGCTGCCTGACATTGCGCGCATTATCCTGGTCACGGCGTTCGGTATTTCCACGCTGGCGGCGCTCTATCCGCTGCGTTTCTTCAAGCTTCCATCCGCCGCTGAAATCGACCGCCGTATCGAGGCCGCCAACCAGTTGCAGCACAGCCCGGTGCTGGTGCAGACCGACCGTCCCAGCGGCAAGGAAAGCATCTTTTCCCAGGCGTTGTGGCGCGAGCACCAAAAGCGCATGGCCGACAAGCTCGGCAGCCTTGGCGCCGACCTGCCGCGTACCCGCGTGCCGGAGCGCGATCCGTGGGCATTGCGTGCCGTGGCGGCGCTGCTGTTGGTCACCGCTTTTGCCTTCTCCTTCGGACCGTCCGGCGGCAGGCTGTCCGATGGTTTCAGTGCCCATGCGGCGCGCGACATCGTACCGCCGCGCGTCGATGCCTGGGTGACCCCGCCGGCCTATACCGGCAAGCCGCCCATCTTCTTGACCGCGCCAGTCATCGATGGCAACGCCAAGCAGGCGGTTGCCACCTTCACCGTGCCGCAAGGCAGCGACGTCTCGCTGCGCGTGACCGGCGGCTCCGGCGAGGAAACGCTAAGCTTTGCCGACAAGGGCGGCAATGCTCGCGCCATCGACCCGTCGGGACCACAGGTGGCGGCCGTCAAGGCAGCGGCGGTCAACCCGGCGACCCCCAAGCTGCGCCAGTTCACCGGCAAGCTGACCGCCGACGGCACGCTGACGCTGAAGTCGGGCGAAGCCGATCTCGGTCGCTGGGCCTTCGCGGTGATCCCCGACAAGCCGCCGACGATCCGCTTCGTCGGCGAGCCCAAGCGCGCCGTCAACGGCGCCTTCGAGCTCAACTACCAGATCGACGACGACTATGGCGCGGCCACCGCCAAGGCGGTTTTCGCGCTGGCCGATCCGGCGGCGCCCGATGCGCATCCGCTCTACGGTCCGCCTGACCTGCCGCTGGCGCTGCCGCGCCGCGGCGGCAAGGCGAACGCCGCCAAGACCACCAAGGACCTCACCGAGCACGTCTGGGCCGGCGCCAGCATCAAGCTGTCGCTTGTCGCCACCGACGATGCCGGACACACCGCGACCAGCGAGACCAAGACTATTGTGATGCCGGAGCGGCCCTTCGCCAACCCGCTGGCGCGGGCGGTGGTCGAGCAGCGCCGCCTACTGGCGCTCGACGCCAATGCCAAGCCGCGCGTGCTCGACCTGATGGACGCCATCACGCTGCGGCCCGAGGACACGTTCGACAACATGTCGCATTACCTCGCCATCATGAGCGCCCGCAGCCGGCTGAAGATGTCGGACAGCGACGATCAGTTGCGCAACGAGGTTGCCTATCTCTGGGAAATCGCGCTCGGCATCGAGGAAGGCAATCTCTCGTCCGCCGAAAAGCGGCTCCGCCAGGCCCAGCAGGCGCTGCAGGACGCCATCAAGCGCGGCGCCAGCGACGAAGAGATCGAAAAGGCGATGAAGGAACTGCGCGAGGCGATGAACGAATTCCTGCAGGAATTCGCCGAGCGCGCCAAGCAGAACCCGAACGCGCCGCAGATGCAGCAGAATGGTCGCGAGCTGCGTCAGAGTGATATCGACCGCATGATGGACCAGATCGAGAACCTGGCGAAGTCGGGCGACCGCGACAAGGCGCAGGAGCTGCTGTCGCAGCTGGAAAACATGATGAACAACCTGCAGGCCGGCCGTCAGCAGCAGGGCGGCGAGCAGGACAGCGAGATGCGCCAGCAGATGGACAAGCTGGGCGAGATCATGCGCCGCCAGCAGGAGATGATGAACGACACCTACCGCATGGACCAGATGCAACGCGGAGATAATCAGCAGCCCGGCGAAGGCAATGGCGACGACCCGGACCAGCCGGGCGTCGGCAAGGATCGCGATCCTCTCGCCCGGCCGAAGTCGATGACACCGCAGGAATTCGCCGATGCGATGAAGCAGTTGCAGGAAGGCCAGGGCCAGTTGCAGAGCGAACTCGACAAGCTGAAGAAGGGCCTGGAAGGCATGGGCATGCAACCCAATGAGGGGTTTGGCGACGCTGGCAAATCCATGGGCAATGCCGAAAAGTCGCTTGGCGAAGGCGAAGGCGACCAGGCAGTCGGCCACCAGGGTCGCGCGCTGGAAGCGCTGCGCAAGGGCGCCAAGGAGATGATGAAGCAGCTGCAGGCGATGCAGGGCGACCAGGGCGGCAGCCAGGAAGGCGGCCGCCAACAGGACGCCGGCCGCGATCCGCTGGGCCGACCGCGCGCCAGCCGCGGACCCGATTTCGGCGATTCGGTGAAGGTGCCCGACGAGATCGACGTGCAGCGCGCCCGCCAGATTCTCGAGGCGATTCGCAAGCGGCTCGGCAACGCGCTCAGCCCCGACATCGAGCGCAGCTACCTCGAGCGGCTGCTGGAGCTGAAGTAGCCTCCAAGGCAACATCCGTCGAACTGAATGGTATCAGCGCCATGCCGAAACTCGGTGCCGTCACGCCCATCCTGCGCATCTTCGACATCGCCAAGGCACGCGAATTCTATGTCGACTTTCTCGGCTTCAAGGTCGAGTTCGAGCACCGCTTCGACGACAATGCGCCGCTCTACATGGGTGTAATCCGCGACGGCTGTGTCCTGCATCTGAGCGAACATCATGGCGACGGCGCGCCGGGTATAGCCATGCGCATCAAGGTCGAGGACATCGCGGCATTGCACCGCGAACTGATCGGCAAGAGATACCGCTACGCCCGGCCGGGCCTCGAAACCACGTCGTGGCAGACCCGTGAAGTGTCGGTCGGCGACCCCTTCGGCAATCGCCTGCATTTCTACGAGGATGCAACAGACTAAGCCGGCCGGTTGACGAACGCCTCGCGGATCGCCTCCTGCATGCCGTCGATAGCTTCGCCTGAGGCATTTGGGCTGCGGTGCATCACCACATTCGAGGAATCGATATGGCCGAACCCGTCAGCGGCGGTGAGTTCACGACAGCCATCCGGAATATTGCTGTGCGAGATCGGCGCGATCGCCAGGCCAGAGGTGACGGCGAGCTTCAGGCCGCCGGTGGTGTCGCTGGTATAGGCGACACGGTAGGCCAGCCCACGCTGCTCAAGCGATTTGATGGCAAAGTCCTTGCACCAGCCGGCCCGGTTGTAGAGCGCGATCGGCACCGGCCGCTCCTCATGCATGTGATGCAGGCTCGATGTCACCCACACGGTCGGATCGTGCATCAGCACCTCGCCGCCGGAAGGATCCTGCCATTCGAACACCACGGCGAGGTCGAGTTCACCGGCCGCCAACGCTGCCAGCTGGGCGCCCGAATGTGCATAGCGCACGGTGACCTCGACCTTGGTGTGACGCTTCGAGAAGGCGCCGAGCGCGCGCGACAGGATGGCGTGACCATATTCCTCGGGAATGCCGATGCGCACTGGCCCGCCAAGCGGTGCCGCCGCCATCGATGCCGCCGTCTCGTCGAGCAGCGAGACGATGCGGCGGGCATTGAGGATCAGCTCGCCGCCACGGCGCGTCAGCGCCACGCCGCGCGAGCCGCGTTCGAACAGGCTGTCGCCGACCAGCTCCTCGAGCTTCTTCATCTGCATCGACACCGCCGACTGGGTGCGCCCGGCCTGCTCCGCCGCCCGGGTGAAATTGCCGGCTTCGGCAATGGCGACGAAGGTGCGCAGGAGATCGCTGTCGAGGGGTGGCCGCATCGAATCCGTCATAAGCAAATTTGATCGCTGGTATCATTCCAATTCGTTTGCAACATGTCAAACGCCGCAGCATAGTCCGCTCGCCCATTGGATATGCCGCCGCGAAATCGGCTGCGGACCAATCAAAGAGTCCTCACTCATACCCGCTGCCCGAAACGGTGGCGGGTTCTTTTTACCCCATGGCCGGGCGGCTGCGGGCAGTTAAGGCAAGGGCCGGCAGAACAACATGCGCAACCGGATCGTTCTCGGCATCATCAGCCTCTGCCTTGGCGTGCTGGTGTTCTCGCTCCAGGACCCGCTGGTCAAGGCGGTGTCGGCCGGCTATCCCGTCACCGAGGTGATGTGGATCCGCTCGATCGTCGCTTTGCCGATCCTGATCTTTCTCGTTCGCGCCGACGTCGGCCTGCGGGCCATCGCCTCGAAGCGGTTTGGCCTGCTGACGATCCGCGCCTTCATCCAGTTCAGCTCCTATACCGTCTACTATCTGGCGATCGCTGCCTTGCCGCTCGCCGACGCGGTGGCGCTCTATTTCATGGCGCCCCTGTTCATCATGGCGATAGCCGGGCCCTATCTCGGCGAGCGGGTATCCTGGCAGGCTCTCGCCACCGTGCTGATCGGCATGCTGGGCGTGGTCGTGATGCTGCGCCCGGGCGCCGGCCTGTTCGACTGGGCGGCGCTGCTTTCGTTGGGCTCGGCTTTGCTCTACGGCTTTTCACAGCTGATGGCGCGCAAGATCGGCGACACCGAATCCTCCACCGTCATGGCCTTCTACCAGAACGGCGCCTATCTGGTCGGCGCCGCTGCGGTTGCCGGCACATTCTGGCTTGCCGGCATAACCCATGCTGTCCACCCCAGCCTCGAATTCCTGGTGCGGCCGTGGGTCTGGCCGACGACACCGGATTTCCTCAAGATGGCGGCCTGCGGGTTCGTCGCTTCGGCCGGCATGATCCTGCTGTCACAGGCCTACAGGCTGGCGCCCGCCAACCGCGTCGCCACCTTCGAATACACCGGGATTATCTGGTCGCCGCTGTGGGGCTTCCTGTTCTTCGACGAGGTGCCGCGCTCGACCACCGCCATCGGTGCGGCGCTGATCATCGGCGCCGGTCTGCTGGCGCTCAACACCGAACGGCGCCGGAGCGCTGCGCCTGTCCTCGCCGCGTCTCAGGATGCCGCCTGAAGCGTGTCAGGCGAAGCAGGCGAGCGCCTGGTCGACCCGCGAGCGGATTTCGGCCAGCGTGAAAGGCTTTTGCACGACGTCGATAATGACGCCGTTCAATTCCTCGGCGCGCTCGCGCTGGTCGGCATAGCCGGTCATCAGCAGGATCTTCATGTCAGGGAAAAGCCTGGCTGCGGCGATCGCCATCTCGATGCCGTCCATTTCCGGCATGCGGATATCGGAGACGACGAGGTCGTAGCCGCCGCCTGCAGCACTGACCATCGCCAGCCCCTGCGCGCCGTCGGCGGCGATATCGATCGAGTGCCCGGCGCGTTCGAGCGCGCGGGCGGCGAGGGTGCGGACGGACTCATCGTCCTCGACGATCAGAAGCTTTGCCATGGGCCGGAATTTGGCGGGCAAAAGTTGACTTTTTCTGAAAATTTGAAGCGTCGGGGGCCTTTTCTCAGGCATCGCCTTTGACGACACCGACAAACGGCAGTTCGCGAAAAGCGTGAGCGACGTCCATGCCGTAGCCGACGACGAAGTAATCGGGACAGTCGAAGCCGACATAGTCGGCGTTCAGCTCCGTCTGGCGGCGCATGCGCTTGTCCAACAGCACCGCGATGGCGCAGCTTTTGGCGCCGCGCGACAGCATCAGGTTGCGGGTGAAGGAGAGCGTCTTGCCCGACTCCAGGATATCGTCGATCAGCAGCACGTCGCGGCCGGCGACCTCATTGTCGATGTCGCGCAGCACCCTCACCTCGCCGCTGGTGGTGCCGGCGCCATAGCTGGAAATGAAGATGAACTCGACCTCCGGCGACAGCCCGACATCGTGCATGGCGCGGATCAGATCGGCGGCGAAGATGAACGAGCCCTTCAGCACCGAAATCACCAGCAGGTCGTGATAGTCGTGCTCGGCGATCTCCTTGGCGAGTTCGAGATTGCGCCGCGCGATCGCGGACGCCGAAAACAGGACCTCGATGTCCTTGCCGCGCACAACTGGCATCAACAACCTTTCCAGAGAACCGACTAGCCGGCGAAGGTGACCGCCACGGCCTTGACGCCGTTTCTAGGCACATCGAGGCGGCTGGAAAAGCCGAATCTTTCGCCGGGCGCCAGAGAACGGTTGGATGTCCCCAGAGTATAACGGGTGATGCGGCTGTCATTGCCGGTGACACGTATCTCCAGCGGCGGCAATTGTCCCGCCTTCAAACCGTCATTGACGGCCTCGCCATCCACGAACAGCACCGGGGCGGGTCCTGAGGCGTCGACACGCGACGTGACGCCGGCAATGCTGAGTACGGCGCCCTCCGGCTGTTCGACTGACCAGAACGGCGTCTGGCGCACCAGCGCGTGGCCACCCGAGACCCAGAAGGCGGCAAGCGCCGCACCGATGCCGGCAATCCAGAAGATCGGCCCGCCACGCGATGCCGGCCGCCCGGCTGACGCATCTGATTTGCGCAGCATCTCCATGCCTTCCATCGACGGCGTCGCGATGTCGCGCGCCGGCGTCGGCATGGCTTCTATCAGTGGGATCAGCTGCGGCAGCACCTCATAATCCGCATCGACGATGTCGGTCGCCACAGGCCGCGATTCCGGTGCGACACTTGTCCCGGTCATGATTTCGCCGGAAACCGGGCGCGCGGTTCGTTGCTCAGCCATCATGGCCCCGCTGTTGCCTCTTCGTTTCTTTTGCGTAAATGGAAATGGTTAACGCTTCCCCACCGGAACCCTTGTGACGCACTCAAAAACAGCGAAAATTAACCGACGGTTAACCATGGCGGCCGATGGTCGTTGGACAGAAAGGGCTGGCACGCCGCCGCCACACACCTCAGGTCGTCGCACGTGATCCGCTTCGAAAATGTCGGCCTCCGCTATGGCATGGGTCCGGAAATCCTCCGCGACATCTCCCTGCACATTCCGGAGAGCTCCTTCCAGTTCCTGAGCGGGCCCTCCGGCGCCGGCAAGACGACGCTGCTGCGCCTTCTGTTCATGTCGCTGAAGCCGACACGCGGGCTGATCACCATCTTCGGCAAGGACCGCTCGCGCATCTCGCGCGCTGAACTGCCGCATCTCAGGCGCCGCATCGGCGTGGTGTTCCAGGATTTCCGCCTGCTCGACCACATGACCACCTATGAGAATGTCGCTCTGCCGCTGCGCGTGCGCGGCCGCGAGGAAGCGAGCTACCGCACCGACGTCACCGAACTTTTGAAATGGGTTGGCCTGGGCGAGCGCATGCATGTGTTGCCGCCGGTCCTTTCGGGTGGCGAAAAGCAGCGCGCGGCAATCGCCCGGGCCTTGATCGAACAGCCCGAAATCCTGCTTGCCGACGAGCCGACCGGCAATGTCGACCCGCCGCTGGCGCGCCGGTTGCTCAGGCTGTTCATTGAGCTCAACCGGCTCGGCACCGCGGTGGTGATCGCCACTCACGATCTCGGCCTGATGGAGCAGGTCGACGCGCGCCGCATGATCCTGGCCGGCGGAAGGCTGGATATTTATGACTGAGCTATCGGCCGAACAGCTGCATGAAGACGCCGCCGAGCCCGCGACGACGACGCAGCGCGTCCAGCGCCGCATGGCGCCGATCGTGCCGGCGCAGAATATTGCCGGCCGCGCCTTGGTGCTGGTCATCGCCATCATGACCTTCCTGTCCTGCCTGACTTTCGGCGCCGTCACGCTGGTGCGCGACACTGCCTCGATCTGGGAAAACCAGATCTCGCGCGAGGCGACGATTCAGATCAAACCGGTCGACGGCCTCGACATGGAGGCAGCCCTTGCCCAGGCCTCGCAGATCGTCGGCGAATTCCCCGGCGTGAAGGAAACCCGGATCATCGATCGCGACGCCACCGCGCGTCTGTTGGAGCCATGGCTGGGCTCGGGCCTGAATATCGACGAATTGCCGGTGCCGCGCCTGATCATCGTCAACATCGACGAGACCAGTCCGCCCGACTTTAGCGCCATCCGTGCGGCGCTCACGCCCAAGCTGCCGAGTGCTTCGCTCGACGATCACCGTACATGGGTCGACCGGCTGGTCGCCATGGCCCGCACCACGGTCACCATCGGCATCGCCGTGCTGGTCCTGATGCTGTCGGCGACGGTGCTGACCGTAGTGTTTGCGACGCGCGGCGCTATGGCGGGTAACGGCCATATCATCGAAGTGCTGCATTTCGTCGGCGCCGAGGCGCGCTTCATCGCGCGCGAATTCCGCTGGCATTTCCTGGTCACCGGCATGAAGGGCGCGGCCGCCGGCGGCGCAGCCGCGATCCTGGTTTTCATCGTCTTTTCCTGGTGGTCGTCGCGCAACATGGCAACGCCGCAGGCCGACCAGGCCACCGCTTTGTTCGGCAATTTCGCCATCGGATCGGCAGGCTATCTCGGCGTCGGCCTGATGGTGCTGGTGATCGGCGGACTGACAGCGGCGACCTCGCACGCCACCGTCGTCGCCTATCTCAGCGACATCGATGTCCGCCAGCCGGATGCGGGGTGAACCGTGAGGGCAGAAGCGAAAACAGTTCGGGGGCAAGGACAGGAATGGAAGGGACGATCACGGATCGAAAACCGACGTAACGCAATGTGCGCTTTTTTCCTTACCAAAAAGGCATTTCAGGATTAACCATAGGATGATGAACGCGCGGGAGTCGACCGGAACGGCTGGACAGATGCCAGTGGTGCGTTTGCGTGTGCGTACCGGGCTGGGCCGTTTGCGCACCGCCCTGCGTCTCGCCTCCCTCTGTCTACTGCTGCTGGTGGCCCTGTTTGCCGGTGGCTTCGGCTGGTTCGCCAGCAAGGTCAGCCACATGACGACCCCGACCAACCCGGCCAAGGCCGATGCGATCATCGTCTTGACCGGCGGTCAGGCCCGCCTCGACGCAGCACTCGATCTGCTTGCCTCCGGCAAGGGCGAGCGGCTGCTGATCTCAGGCGTGCATCCCTCTGCCAGCCGCCGCCAATTGCAGGCTGCTACCGGCGGCGACAAGGCGCTGTTTTCCTGCTGTGTCGACATCGACCGCGCCGCGCTCGACACGATCGGCAATGCCGAGGAAAGCGCTAAATGGGTGGAGAGCCACGCCTATGGCAGCGTCATCCTCGTCACCAACAATTACCACATGCCGCGCAGCCTGCTCGAGATGGGCCGCCTGCTGCATGGCGCCAGGCTTGAACCCTATCCGGTGGTCAACACCAATCTGGACAATGGCGACTGGCTGACCAAGCCGGAAGCGCTACGCGTGCTTCTGACCGAATACAGCAAATACCTGCTGGCGCTGGCGCGCGGCGTCGTCCCGGTCCGCCAGACCGCCGACAGCGTCGCTCTGGCCGAGGTTTCGACCGCCAAGGACTGAGTCGATTACCCCTTGGCCGTGCCGTCTTCCGCGCCACGCAGCCGCGCAATCTCCTGTTCGAGGCGTTCGATCCGCTTGTCGCGTTCGGCGAGTGCGGCCGCGACATCGGCGGCCTCGAATCGCTGCGGAATGTGTTGCGGGCAATTGGCATCCCAGGCCGAGACGGTGAACAAGATGACCTGCTCGGGGCGCGCCTTGTAGTCCTGCGGCATCAGCCTTGCCAGAAGCTCGGCATCGTCCTCGACGACCCGCGCCGTGCCCCAGATCTTGACGCGCTGGCGATGCGCATAGTCGATCAGGAACAGGAATGCCTGGTTGTTGTCGGCGAGATTCCCTTGCGTGATGAACTGCCTGTTCCCGGAGAAATCGGCGAAGCCGATGGTCTTTTCGTCCAGCACCTTGAGGAAGCCAGCTGGCCCGCCGCGATGCTGGATATAGGGCTGACCCTCGCCATTTGCAGTCGACAGGAAGACGCTGGTCTGCGCCGCGATGAAGTCGGCGAGGTCGGGCGTGATATGGGCGCGCCATCCGCCGCGCTCCTCGGCGCTGGCATAGCCCTTGCGCGAACCTTTGCGGGTCTGGATCGCCTTGACCGTCGGCGTGAAGGCGACATCGCTGGTGAAAGTATGTGCATTCATGGAAGCCTCCGCGAGACCGAAACACGGCCATTGTACGCGAAGAGGTAGGTCCTTCCATGTTTTGGATGTAGATGGCATAGTTGCAAGCTATCTTTCCAATTTCCGGAAGGAACTGTGGATCGTCTCGAAGCCATGTCGCTGTTCGTCGCCGCGGTGGAAGCGGGCAGCCTTTCCGCTGCCGGCCGCCATTTCGGCATTCCACTGGCAACGGTCAGCCGCAAGGTTTCCGACCTCGAAAAGCACCTTCAGGCGCGCCTGCTGAACCGTTCGACCCGGCAGCTCACGCTGACCGATGCCGGCCAGGCCTATCTCGCCGCCTGCCGCCGCATCCTCGGCGAGGTCGGCGAAGCCGAACGCACCGCTGCCGGCGAATACAGCACGCCGACCGGCGACCTGTTCATCACCGCGCCGGTCGTCTTTGGTCGCCTGCACGTGCTGCCTGTCGTCACCGAATTCCTGGCGGCTTATCCTCAAGTCAACATTCGCCTGACGCTGGCTGACCGGATAACCCAACTGGCGGAGGAACATCTCGACCTTGCCATCCGCATCGGCGAGCTTGCGCCTTCGAGCCTCATTGCCATCCGCGTCGGCGCGATCCGTCGCGTCGTGTGCGCCAGCCCCGCCTATATCGCCGCGCATGGCATGCCGCGGACGCCGGACGATCTGGCCGCGCATGAATGCATCAGTTTCGAGGGGCCTTCCGCTCTCGCCAGCTGGAGCTTTGCCGGCGACAAGGGCGAACTGATCGTGCCGATCCGCTCACGGTTGCGCGTCAACACGGCGGAAGCTGCAATCGATGCCGCGATTGCAGGCGCCGGGATGACGCGGGTGCTCTCCTACCAGATCGCGGACGCAGTACGTTCCGGCGTGCTCGTCCCGGTCTTGCGGCCCTTCGAGCCGCAGCCATGGCCGGTGAGCCTCGTCCATGCCGGCCAAGGCCTGCTGGCGGTGAAACTCAGGGCGTTCCTCGATTTCGCCGCTCCGCGGCTGAAGCAGCGGCTATTGCAGGCGACGTGGTGAGTTGAGACTGTCTTGAGTCAGTGGCGAGCCGGCCTATGTCAGGCCATTGCGGCGTTTCCTTTTTGCCCGCGCTTGGTGTAACCAACGCACACCTCCTCAACGGGCCCTTCCCCGCATGCTCTATATCCGCTCGCTGGCGTTCAACTTCGTCTTCTATGTCAATCTCATCGTCCAGATGGTCTTCTGGACCCCTTACTACTTCCTCTCGCCACGCCATCGCGCCTGGTTCGTGCCGAAATTCTGGTCGCGCACCAGCCTGTGGCTCTACGACAAGATCGCCGGCACCAGGAGCGACATCACCGGCGTCGAGAACCTGCCGGAGGGCTCTTTCATCCTGGCGCCGAAACACCAGTCGTTTTGGGACGCGATCGCTTTCTTTCCGTTCCTCCACGACCCGCTTTATATCCTGAAGCGCGAGCTGACCTGGATCCCCTTCTTCGGCTGGTACATCCTGAAGATGCGGATGATCCCGGTTCACCGCGGCAGCCGCTCCAAGGCGTTGAAGCAGGTCGTTGCATCGACAAAGCAGGAGATGGGGCGCAATCCGCGCCAGCTGATTATCTACCCCGAAGGCACGCGCCGAGCGCCAGGCGACGAGCCGGCTTACAAATACGGCATTGTCGAGCTCTATACGCAGCTTGGCGTCCCGGTGGTACCGGTCGCCCATGTCGCCGGCCTCTATTGGCCTCGCCGCAAATTCTTGCGCTTTCCCGGCATCATCAAGGCCCGCTTCCTGCCGCCGATTCCGCCCGGGCTCGGCAAGGACGAATTCATGGACCGGCTGATCGGCGATACGGAAGCCGCCTGCGACCAGCTGCTGATCGAGGCATCGCAGGCTCCTAACCCGCCGCAAATGCCGCCGACGGCGGTCAAGCGGCTGGCCGAACTCGCCGCGGCCGCCAAAGCAATTCCAGGAAAAGTGTGAGCGGTTTTTTCCGTCCTGAATCGCGCCAAAACAAAAAAGACCAAAGCTTGATCTCTTCTGCGGGCCGGCTCAAGGCCACGCCGCCAGCGCCGTGGTCAGCACCAGCGTCGCCGCGAAGGCCAGATTGATGATCCGCGACGCCAGCGGCTGGCGCAGGGTGCGGGCGACGGCCGCGCCGGCCAGCAGCCACAGCACATGGATGGCTACGATCATCAGGGTGAGAACCGCCAGCCAGGCCGGGATGCCGAGAGCATCGGCGCCGGCTGCGGTCGCGGAGCCAGCAAGGACCGCAGCAATCGCCACATAGGCTTTCGGGTTGGCAACGGCGAGCAGGAAGCCGCCGAGGAAGGTCGGCAGAACCGCGCTGCTGTCACGCGCGGCCAGCGGCGGCGCTGTCGCTATTCTGTAGGCGAGGTAGAGAATATAGGCGGCGGAAGCGACCGCCAGCACTGGCGCTACGCCCGGCATCGAGGTGAGGATAGCCTTGATGCGGTGGCCACGACCAGCAGCACCGCGACCGTGCCTAAAATGATCCCCGATGTGTAGTGAAGCGAATTGCGCAGGCCGAAGGCGGCCCCTATCGCCGTGACGCTGATCGTCGCCGGGCCAGGACTGCTCATGACGACGGTTGCCGCCAGCACCAGCGCCAGCAATTGCTGCCAGGGCTGCGCCTGCGAAAGAATGTCTGCGGCCATGCTGCCTCTTCTCCACAATAATGGAGAACAGTGTGGCAAGGCAGACAGCCGTCGTCTTGAACGATCGTGCCGAACCTGCGCGGCTAGGCGCTGGCCTTGTCCAGCGCCACGAGATCCTCCGCGCTGAGCTTCAGCGATGCGGCGCGCACCAGGCTGTCGACCTGGTCCAGCGTCGTGGCGCTGGCGATCGGCGCGGTGATGCCGGGCTGCGCCATCACCCAGGCGAGTGCTACTTCCGCCTGCTTGGCCGAATGGCGCGCCGCCACAGTGTCGAGTGCGGCCAGAATGCGCATGCCGCGCGCATTGAGATAAGCCTTCACGCCGCCGCCGCGTTCACTTTTGCCGAGATCGGCCTCGCTACGGTATTTGCCGCTCAAAAACCCCTTGGCGAGACTGAAATAGGTGATGACGCCGATATCCTCGGCCACGCACAGATTATGCAGCGGCCCGTCGAAGGATGAGCGGTCGTAGAGATTGTATTCCGGCTGCAGCACGCTGTAGCGCGGCAGCCCGCGCAGGCTGGCAACATCGAGCGCGGCGCGCAGCTGGCCGGCGTCGAGATTCGAGGCGCCGATATGGCGGACCTTGCCGGCAGCGAGCAGCTTCTGGTAGGCGCCGAGCGTCTCCTCATAAGGCGTGGTCGGGTCCGGCCAGTGCGACAAATAGAGGTCGATCACATCGGTCTGCAGCCGCTCAAGCGACGCCTCGACCGCCCTTTCGATATGGGCAGCGGACAGATCCTTCTTGCCTTGTCCCATATCCGAGCCGACTTTGGTGATGACGATGATCTTGTCACGGTTGCCGCGGCTTTTCATCCATTTGCCGATGATGGTCTCGGACTCGCCGCCCGCGTGGCCCGGCACCCAGCGCGAATAGGCATCGGCCGTATCGATAGCGTTGAGGCCGGCGTCGCCGAACCGGTCGAGCAGGTCGAAGGAGGTCTTCTCGTCCGCGGTCCAGCCGAAGACATTGCCGCCCAGGACCAGCGGCGCGATGGAAAGGTCGGTTTGACCGAGACGGCGTTTTTGCAAGACGGGGCTCCGTGGGCTGGCGGCGGGCGACCCGAATGCTTCGGGCCGCAGCTAAGCTAGGTCTCGCCGCGCCGAGGTCAAAGGCCTCAGCCAATTTTTCCAGCGGGCCAGCGCTTCACAAAGGCGCGAGCGCTTCGCCTGCAGGCTCGCCGTGGTCTACTGGCTCACGAGGCGATCCGCTTCGCCACCTCTTCCAGCCAGTGGTCGCTGATACCCAGCGCCGCGAGATGCTGCAGCGTGTTGAGCACATAGTCCTCGTTGTTTCCGGACTGGCCGACGGCGCCACGGATAACACCTGCCGCATGTGCGGGGTCGAGCCCGCCGGCATACTGCTCATGCTGGCGGTCGACGATATAGGCGACCGCTTTCACTCTCTCTCCCGCAGCCGCCCCATTCCCGTCGAGGCTGATATCGAGCACACGCTCGAGGTAGACGCTGGTCACCAATTCGCGCTCGCGCAGATAGGTCAGCACCTCATCGCGCAGCTCGCCGGGCACGCGAAAGGCCAGCCCGATGCAGGAGCCGCCACGGTCGAGGCCTAGCACCAGGCCTGGCCGCTGGCGCGTGCCGCGATGCACGAAGGAATAGACGCACAGCGACCGGCGGTAGCCGTAAAGCCGCGCGCGGCGGGTCTCCACATGCGCAAATCCCGGCCGCCAGATCAGCGAGCCGTAGCCAAAAACCCAAAAATCGCCCATATCGCCAAGCCTGATTGCACGAGAGTGACGCCGCCGCATCGGAATCGGTGCTCTTCTGTTCTTTTTGCTTGTTGCGTAAGCCACAGTCCACCCGCAACACGCCCGCGTTAATGAAAGCCGCAGCATGACGTCAAGTGACGAGCGTCCGTCGAAGTTTCGCCGCCGGCTGATGTGGCTCGCTGCCTTGGTCGTTATGCTGTTCGGCGTCTACAGCGCGGTCTGGTTCTATGTCGCCGGTCGCGTCAGCAGCGAAGCCGACAAGGCGGTGGCCTCGCTCAAGGACAAAGGCATCGAGGCCGGCTGCGCCAACCTCACCGTCAGCGGCTACCCCCTGAGTTTTGCCATCTCCTGTGACAATCTGGCTTACGAGGACGACGCCAGGAACGTTGCCGCCTCGGCAGGCAGCTTCAACTTCGTTGCAGAGCTCATCCGGCCTTTGTCGCCTGCCGCCGAGTTGCGTGGGCCGCTGCGCACCTCGGTGCCGGGGATGGCGCCGCTATGGATCGACTGGGACAATCTGCAGGCCAATGCCAAGCTCTCCTGGCCCTTGCCACGCAGCATTTCGCTGCAGGCCGAGAGCTTGTCCGGCCAGACCGATCCGGCCGACGACACCGACCCGGTTTCACTGTTCAGCGCCGGAACCGCGGCGGGCGAGTTGCGACCCGACGGCCAGGACATCGGCTACGTCGGCAGCTTCACCGATCTTGAGATCGACGCCGACGCGATCGGCGGGCGCGTGCTGCCGCCGCTCGACGGCAGCGGCGACGCGACGCTGAAGAACGGCGTCGCGCTGATGAAGACGCAGGCCAGGAGCCTGCGCGGCCAGGCGGTCGGCATCCACAAGCTCGATCTGTCGTCGGGAACCGCGCGCATCACCGTCTCCGGCCCGGTGTCGGTCGACGCCAACGGCCAGGTCAATGCCGACCTGACGATCAAGCTGCAGGATCCCAAAGCCGTGGCGGCAATCCTCGCCACCGCAATCCCCGAGCAGAAGAGCCAGATCGAGCAAGGCTTTGCCGGTCTGGCGCTGCTCGGCAACGAACCGTCGATGCCGCTCAAGGTGGTGAAGGGCAAGGTCTCGCTCGGCTTCATTCCGCTGGGCAAGATCAAGCCGCTCGATTAGAGCAATTCCAGGAAAAGTGTGCGCGGTTTTCCGTCCGGAATTGCGTTAAAACAAAGAGATAGAGCATGATCGCAAAGAGCGGGAATGGCTTTTGGGGAGAGATCATGTTCGAGCAAGCCGACGCATGAACCGACCGGTGAAACTGCTGAGCGTTGGCGCGCTGACGCTGGATACCATCCTGCGCGTCGAAACCCTGCCCACGCATCAGGGCAAGTTCATCGCCTCGGACGGCATCCAGATCGCCTCGGGCATGGCGACAAGTGCTGCCTGCGCCGCCCGCCGTCTCGGCGCCGAGGTGTTCCTGTGGGCAAGTGCAGGTGACGATGCCGTCGGCGACCAATTGCTGGCCGGCATCGAGGCCGAGGGCGTCGATTGCGGCTTTGTCCGCCGCGTCGAAGGCGCCCGCTCGGCGCTGGCCGCGATCCTGGTCGACGCTCATGGCGAGCGCATCATCGTGCCCTTCTACGACCCAAAGGCGCAGGCCGACCCCGAGGCGGTGCCTGTCGCCGATCTTTCCGGCTTCGATGCCGTGCTGGTCGATGTGCGCTGGCCGGGCGCCGCCGCTCTTGCCTTGACCGCCGCGCGCAACGCCGGCCGTCCCGCCATCCTCGACGCCGACACGGCGCCGGTTGAGGTGCTGGAGCGCCTGCTGCCGCTGGCATCGCACATCGTCGCTTCGGAGACGGCGGCACGCATCGTCTGCGGCCATGCGCTGGACCCCGGAACCGCCTGTGCCGACCTCGCCAGCCGCACCGATGCCTTCGTGGCGGTGACCGGCGGCGCCGCGGGAAGCTGGTGGCATGACCGGTCCGCCGGATGCGTGCGCCACATCGCGGCGCCGAAGATCAAGGCGGTTGACACGCTTGCCGCCGGCGACGTCTTCCACGGCGCCTTTGCTGTCGCGTTGGCGGAAACCATGCCGATCGAGCAGGCGTTGCGCTTTGCCAGCGCGGCGGCCGCGCTCAAATGCCAGCGCTTCGGCGGCCGGCTGGGGGCGCCAAACAGGGACGAGGCAATGGCCATGGTCGCGGCGACCTGGCCCGTCTGAAACAGATTTAACTTTTCACCGGGTGCTCGACCGCCTGCCGGCCGAAATCCGGCACGTCGATATCCTGGCCGGCCTCGATGATCGAACGGCGAACGGCCCGGGTGCGGGTGAACAGGTCGAACAGCTTGTCGCCGTCGCCCCAGCGGATCGCCCGCTGCAGCGAGGCGAGGTCCTCCGAAAAGCGCGCCAGCATTTCCAGGATGGCATCCTTGTTGTGCAGGCATACGTCGCGCCACATGGTCGGGTCGGAGGCGGCCAGACGGGTGAAGTCGCGGAAACCGGAAGCCGAATATTTGATCACTTCCGACTTGGTCACCGATTCCAGATCGTCGGCCGTGCCGACGATGTTGTAGGCAATGATGTGCGGAAGATGCGAAACGATGGCCAGCGTCATGTCATGATGCTGCGGGTCCATCGTGTCGATGTTGGAGCCGCAGCGCCGCCAGAATTCCGACAGCTTTTCCAGCGCGGCCGGATCGGTTCCCGGCAGCGGCGTGAAGATGCACCAGCGGTTTTCGAACAGCTCGGCGAAACCCGCATCCGGGCCCGATTTCTCCGTACCTGCCAGCGGGTGCCCCGGAATAAAATGCACGCCTTCCGGCACATAGGGCTGCATTTGCGCAATGACGGAGGCCTTGGTCGAACCGACATCGGTGAGGATGGCGCCTTTTTTCAGCGCCGCTGCGATCTCTTGCGCCACCTCGCCCGACGATCCCACCGGCACCGAGACGATGATCAGGTCGGCGTCGCGGACCGCTTCCCTGGCGTCGGTGGTGTAGCTCTCGCCAAGACCGAGCTCCTTCGCCCGTGCCAGCGTGGTCGGGCTGCGCGTCGCGATGGCGACATGGCGGGCCAGGCCCTCGCGGCGGATGATGCGGGCCAGCGACGAGCCGATCAGGCCGATGCCGACCAGCGCGATCTTTTCAAACATCGGTGCTGTCATTGTTTCAGCTTTTCAGGAATGTCGTGAGGGCATCGATGACGCCGCGATTTGCTTCTTCGGTGCCGACGCTCATGCGCAGCGCATCGGGAAAGCCATAGCCGGTAACGCGCCGCAATATATAGCCGCGCTGGGTGAGGTAATCGTCCGCCGCCTCAGCCGAATGCCTCTTGTCGTCGGGAAAGTGGATGAGGACGAAATTGCCGACGCTGGGCGTCACGCGCAGCCCAAGCTTCGTCAGTTCTTCATTCAGCCAGGTAAGCCAGGTCTCGTTGTGCAACGAACTGCGCTCGACATGGGCGCGGTCGCGGATGGCGGCAATGCCGGCCTCGATCGCTGTTGCGTTAACGTTGAAAGGGCCGCGGATGCGGTTGATGGCATCGACGATGTGCAGTGGGCCATACATCCAGCCGATGCGCGCGCCGCCAAGGCCGAGCTTGGAGAAGGTGCGGGTCATGACCACATTCTGTGCGCTGCCCGCCAGCTCGATGCCGGCCTCATAGTCATTGCGCCTGACATATTCGGCATAGGCCGCGTCGAGCACCAGAAGCACGTTGCCCGGGAGAGCGGAATGCAGGCGGCGGACCTCCTGGAACGGCAGATAGGTTCCGGTCGGATTGTTGGGATTGGCGAGGAAGATGATTTTGGTCCGCGGCGTCACCGCGGCCAGGATCGCGTCGACATCGGCGCGCTCCTGGGTTTCCTTCACAGCAACCGGCTTGGCCCCCGCCGACTGAATGTAGATCTTGTAGACCATGAAGGCATGTTCGGTAAAAATCGCCTCATCGCCTGGCGCAAGATAGGTCTGCGCCAGCAGGCCAAGTATCTCGTCGGAACCGTTGGAGCAGATGATGTTTGCCGGGTTGAGGCCATGCACCTCGGCGATCGCCTCGCGCAGCCGGCGGGCGGTGCCGTCGGGATAGACATCGAGCTTGCCAGCCACTTCGCGCGCGGCCTCGATCGCCTTCGGCGACGGGCCGAGCGGGTTCTCGTTCGACGACAATTTATGTACCTTGGCGACGCCGGCCGGTGCCGTGCTCTTGCCCGGCACATAGGCGTCGATGTCCATAATGCCCGCGCGGGGCGTCGGCCGTGCCTTGTCCGCTGTCTTGTCCATGTCGCAAATCCATCGAGAATGCCTCCGTCCGGAGGCCGCAGCGGAAATACAAGCCGTAGCCGCGAATGTCGAGAGGCGGGCAATAGCTGGCCGTTGACGCCGGGCCGCACGAGTTCTAGAAGAACGCAACAGTTCCGTGGTGATTTGGCCGGTCGGCTTGCAGCCACGTTAAACAACTCGCTAAAGGGCCGTTTGCGTGACGTAACCGGCTTTGCGATCGCATTGCCGGTTTTTTTATTGCCTGACGGCGGGCAAGGAGAGTCACATGGCCGCGCTCCGCGCTACAAAAACCAACAACGAGGCCGACAGCCCGTCGAGCCCGGTGTTGCGTTTTGGCCCTGACAAGCCGCTGAAGCTCGACGCCGGCACGCTTTTGTCGCCGTTCCAGATCGCCTACCAGACATATGGCGCCCTCAACGATGCCCGCACCAACGCCATCCTGGTCTGCCACGCGCTGACCGGCGACCAGCATGTCGCCAGCACCAATCCGGTGACCGGCAAGCCCGGCTGGTGGGAAGTGCTGATCGGTCCCGGCAAGATCATCGACACCAACCGCTTCTTCGTCATTTGCTCCAACGTCATCGGCGGCTGCCTCGGCTCCACCGGTCCGGCCTCGACCAATCCCGCCACCGGCAAGCCCTACGGCCTCGACCTGCCAATCATCACCATCCGCGACATGGTGCGGGCGCAACTGATGCTGGTCGACCATTTCGGCATCGAAAAGCTGTTTTGCGTGCTCGGCGGCTCGATGGGCGGCATGCAGGTGCTCGAATGGGCGTCATGCTATTCCGAGCGCGTCTTCTCGGCCCTGCCGATCGCCACAGGCGCACGCCATTCCTCGCAGAACATCGCCTTCCACGAGGTCGGCCGCCAGGCTGTCATGGCTGATCCGGACTGGCATGGCGGCAAATATTTCGAGCACGGCAAGCGCCCGGAAAAGGGGCTCGCCGTGGCGCGCATGGCCGCCCACATCACCTATCTGTCGGAAGCCGCCCTGCATCGGAAATTCGGCCGCAATCTGCAGGACCGCGAAGCGCTGACCTTCGGTTTCGACGCAGATTTCCAGATCGAAAGCTATCTGCGCCACCAGGGCATGACATTCGTCGACCGCTTCGACGCCAACTCCTACCTCTACATGACCCGTTCGATGGATTATTTCGACCTCGCCGCCGACCATGGCGGCCGGTTGGCAGATGCCTTTGCCGGGACCAAGACCCGCTTCTGCCTGGTGTCCTTCACCTCGGACTGGCTGTTCCCGACCGAGGAGAGCCGCTCGATCGTGCATGCGCTCAACGCCGCCGGCGCCTCCGTCTCCTTCGTCGAGATCGACACCGACCGCGGCCATGATGCCTTCCTGCTCGATGAACCCGAACTGTTTGCCGCCATCAAGGGCTTCATCGGCTCGGCGGCCCGCGCAAGGGGGCTCGCCTCATGAGCGTCAATGGCAGCCAGCGCGTCGACCTCGAAGTCGTGGCCAACCTGATACCGCCGCAGTCGCGGGTGCTCGATGTCGGCTCCGGCGACGGCCTGCTGCTCGAACTCCTGCAGGAGACCAAGCAGGTCGACGGCCGCGGGCTGGAGCTGTCACAGCGCGGCGTCAATGAATGCGTGGCGCGCGGTCTCTCGGTCATCCAGGGCGATGCCGATACCGACCTCGAATTCTATCCGGACAAGGGTTTTGACTTCGTCGTCCTGTCTCAGACGCTGCAGGCGACCCGCAACCCGAAGCTGGTGCTCGACGAGCTGCTGCGAATCGGCAACCGCGCCATCGTCTCCTTCCCCAATTTCGGCCACTGGCGGGTGCGGCTGTCGCTGTTCGTCAAGGGCCGGATGCCGGTGACCGCGGACCTGCCCTATTCCTGGTACGACACGCCCAACATCCATTTCTGCACCATCCGCGACTTCGTCAATCTGGTCGAGGAACTCGGCGCCTCGGTCGAGAAAGCCACCGCGCTCGACGGCAACGGCCAGAAGATCGGCCTGTCGATGCCATGGTGGTTCTGGAATTTCTTCGGCCAGCAAGCGGTGTTCTTGCTGAAGCGGTAGTTTGCCCCTATTCCAGCACGTCCGTCGCCTTGTGCGGGTGCTGAACGCCATCGGCGATGATCACATCGGCGTGGGAGTTGTCGGTGCGCAAGGCCAGAATCTCCCGATAGGCTGATGAATCGTACCAGCCCCACGCATGCGCCCTGTCCGGAAACTCGATGACGATCAGATGCCCGGGCCATTCGTTTTCGACCACGTCCATGTCGCCGCCGTGGACAAGGAAGCGGCCGCCGAACGGCTCCAATGTGGCGTCGATCCTCTGCAGATACTCGACAATCTGCGGGCCCATTGTGACTTGACGCATATGGGCGACGGCGTAGGCGGCCACGGCTGAACTCCCTGTGAGATCGAAGCCCGACGACCGGCTTCGTTGGCGCAATCTGCAGACATGATGGCCATCGGTCGATTACGTCTGGGGTAATCGGCCGGCTTACCGGCGTCCTGGCTCAACAGTTTGTGATGACATTGCCGCTGGTTTTTTGTAGCGTCGAATCGAATGCCATCCCGGGGTAAGGCTTGGACGGCGACCATCAAAACCTCCGGCCTCCAGGCATTTCGGGGCACAATCGAAGCAACATGTCCAAGGCAACCGACCTCGCTCCGCTGATCTCGGTGATCACACCGACGCACAATCGCCGCAGCAAGGTGGTGCGCGCCGTGGAGAGCGTGCTGGCGCAGAATTTTCCCCGGTTCGAACACATTGTCGTCGATGACGGCTCGACCGACGGTACGGCAGCCGCACTTGCCGAAATCCGCGATCCACGGCTGATCTATGTTGGCTCGAAATGGCGCGGCGCCAATGCCGCCCGCAATGCCGGCATCGAGCGGGCGCAGGCGCCGGTGGTGACATTCCTCGATTCCGACGACGTCTATTTGCCGGATCGCCTGGCGCGGACGCTGGAGCAGTTCGACAACAATCCCTCGCTCGAAGTGCTGATCAGTTCCTTCGTGTCGCTGAAGGGCAATCGCCGCACCAACTGCGTCAACCGCGAGGCGCTGCTGAGCCGCGACTCGCTGGAGCGGGCCCTTGTCGCGCAGACCATCTTCATTGCCGGGTCGGCAATCACCGCCCGGCGCGAGTCGCTGCTGGCCATCGGCGGCTACGACAGTGACGTCACGCGCATGCAGGATCGCGAATTGTTGCTGCGCTTTGCCCGTCGCAGCGGCGCGCAGCTGTCCGAAGTGATCGACTGGAAAAAGTACAACTCGGAGAATTCGATCTCCGGTCGCCGGGACGGCTATGTCGAAGCCTATGCGAGCTTGATCGACAAGCACCCCTATATCGCCGACCGCTACCCCTACATTCCGCCTTACATGATCGCCCGGCAGCTCATCGCCGATGCACTCAAGGGCAGGGTTTCGCAGGCGTTCTCCGGCTATATGGCCAACCGGTCGTCGAAGGCGCTTGGCTATTCGCTGCCGCAGCTGTTGCGTGGCTATGTCGGCGGCCGGCGCTGGCGCCGCGATCTCTATGCCGAATTTCGCGACAAATACGGTGCACGGCCGGCCTGAAGTTTGCCGACAAGCCGCGCAGCGGCTTTCCCCTCCGAACTGCCTCAAACCTCATTTGTCGAGTTCCGGCAGATATGGGTCGGAATATAGCCGCCGGTCGCGTTCGCCCTGTAGGCAGTCCATGGGTGCGGCGGCATCGATCGGGACCACGGTCGCATCGGCGATGCCGCTCACCTCCAGGATCAGCTTGCGGCGTATGGCGGTGGCGAATTCCGAGGCCGCATAGATCGGCAACACGAAGGAGCCGGGCCCACCGGTGACGCAGTCGTCATAATACTGGTCGAGATGGTTGAACGTCGGCGACGGGCTGATCAGGATCGGCAGGCCGTTGATGACGATGCCCTTGGCCACCGCCGCATCGCGTGTCGTGGCGACGGGCAGCCCGGTGTTGTTGGGACCGTCGCCGGAAATGTCGATGACGCTGCGTGGCGCATCGAACCCCGTGCCCTCGAACAGCCCGGCGCCGAAGGCAAGCGCACCGGAAATCGAGGTGCCGCGAAAGCTGCGGAACGGCCGCGCTTCTATTCTGTCGGCGAAGGCGTTGGCGCTCTCTGCGCTGTCGATCACCTGCCAGGCGATGACGCCATCCTCGCGCACGACGCCCGCCCATTCGAAATAGGCAAGCGCGATGCGCCCGGTGGTTCCCGAGCGCACGGCCTTGATGAAATCGGGATGCCTGAGCGCCTCGACATAGCCAGCGCGCTGCAGCGCGAACTCCCTCTCGTCCATCGACTGTGATATGTCGACGGCCAGCACCAGTTCGACATCCACGGCAACGGCCGGGGCAGCCACGGGCGTGGTGCAGGCAAGGCAGGCAAGCAGGCTGAGCGCATCGAGCATGGCCGCACCACGGATGTTTCGACCCGTGAATCTTCGCCGCGATCGCGGCGAAATAAAGCCCCTTCTACTTCTTTCGCCGCACGGCCGCTTTCGGCGGCGGGTCGATGGCGCCGGTCCTGACTCGGGCGGGTTTCAGTGGCGCAGCACCCGTATCCTTCACGATGTTCAATGCGCGTGGAAAGAAATGACCATTGTGCAGTCCGCGCCCGATGTTGAGGATCGCGGTTTCCGGCAGGCGTTTCTCCAGCATGGACAGTACCCTTCGCAGCGAAGGACCATCGAACGCGTCCATCGCTTCGTCGATGATCACCCATTTCGGCTGCCGCAAGGCCAGCCTGGCGAAGGCCAGCGACCGCTGTTCGTCATCGTTGAGTTCCCGCTCCCAGCGTGCGGAACGGTCGAGCGAGGATGACAGCCGCTCGAGGCCGACCTCGGCCAGCACCGCCCCAAAATCAGCATCGCCAGCCGGCGCCGAGCCATTCGGATGCAGCACTTCGCGTAACGTGCCGGCAGGAAAATACGGAACACGCGGCACGAAAATCGGCGTTTCTCCGGCCGGCAAGCCGATCCGCCCGCTGCCCCAGGGCCAGAGGCCGGCAATGGCGCGGAAGAACAATGTCTTGCCGGCGCCTGGGTCGCCGGTGATCATGACGCGCTCTCCGGGATGGATCTCGACATGGCTGTCTGAAAGTTTGGTGCAGCCCTCCGGCGAGGCCACTTGGAGCTTCTCGAAGGTCAGGCTGCCATTGGCGTTATCGCCGAATTCGATGCGCTTTTCCTTGTCGTGCAGCACATCGGTTTCATCGAGCGCGATGCGGAAGTCGGCAACGCGCATCAGCGTGGCGCGCCAGTCGGCGATGCCGCCGATATTGTTGATGAACCAGCGCAGCGACGAGTGCACCTGGTTGAAGGCGCCGACCGCCATCATCAACCCGCCAAAGCTGATGTCGCCTGAAAAATAGACCGGCGATGCCACCAGGATCGGCGCCACCACGGTGATCCAGCCATAGGTATCGGTCACCCAGGAAAGGTTGATCTGCGCTTTGTAGATGTTTCGCATCGCGCCCAGCACCGTGCCAAGGTCGATTTCGAGCCGTCTCTTGGCATCGGCTTCGCCGTGATAGAGCGCGATGGCGTCGACATTCTCGTTGACGCGCACCATCCCGGAACGCAGCTCGGCCTCGCGGGTGTAGCGGTCGCTGTTGAGGCGGATCAGCGGCCGCCCGACCAGCCAGCTCAGCCAGGAGGCGATGCCGGCATAGAGGAACGCGGCCCAGACCATGTAGCCCGGTATCGCCAGCGACCAGCCGTTGATGTGGAAGACGAAGCCCGACGAGAGTTGCCAAAGCACGCCGACGAACGACACCAGCAGGATGAAGGATTGCAGCAGGCCGACGCCGAGGTCCGTCGACAGATCGGACAGATGCGCGGCATCCTGCTGCATGCGCTGGTCGGGATTGACGCCGATGGCGCCGGCATTGGCGAGCCGGAAGGCCCGCGCCGGCCGCATCCATTGGTCGATCAGGTCGAGCGTCAGCGCCTCGCGCAGCTTCAGCCGGATCATCT
This sequence comes from Mesorhizobium sp. C268A, assembly GCF_040324475.1. Classification (NCBI taxonomy): domain Bacteria; kingdom Pseudomonadati; phylum Pseudomonadota; class Alphaproteobacteria; order Hyphomicrobiales; family Phyllobacteriaceae; genus Mesorhizobium; species Mesorhizobium sp. C268A. The sequence goes on along the minus strand of NZ_JAMYVX010000001.1, from coordinate 4,139,437 downwards.
GGTTGAGCCAGGTCTGAGCGATGTTGAGCAGCAGCAGCGTGCCGGCAATCACGGCAAAGATCATCAGCTGATGCAGGAAGGCCGCCATGTCGCGACGCGCCAGCGCATCGTAGAAAGGCTGGTTCCAGCGGTTGAGCAGAACCTGGCCGATCGACGTCGCGCCGATGACCGCCATAATGCCGACCGACGTCCAGACCAGCCACTTGCGCACCGGTGAGCCTATCAGCGCCCGTTTGATCGTCGCCACCTGATCGCGCAGGCTGCTGGCTTCGACGGTTACCGGCTGAGCGGTGGCGGACTTGTCCGGTTGATCAGCCATGCACGAGGTCCTTGCGTTCAGAAGCGTTGCTGAAACCAGATGGAGAGACTTGAAGGCATCCGCCGCTCAAACGGACCGCGAATGCATCTGCGACAGATAGGTGGGAAAAACCCACGCAACACCAGTTTTCATGATGATCACGAAGGTGTCACCTGACGCGTCGTCGATGTCACCCCTTCCGCCCGGCGGCCAAGCCGCGTCGCACCGTGCGGTGACAGTACCGGCACGAAGACACGGCGCGAAGCGCGCTGCGCGACCGGCACGCCCTGATAGAGCCGCTTCTGCGCCTCGACCACGATGACGCCGGAAAAGATCGGCCAGAACCGCCGGCCGGCGCGCTCCAGCACATTGTGGAACCGCATCATGAAGCGCCGCGGCGATGGCGGGAAGAACAGCGCGTCGGACCAGGAAGCCGGCGTGAAATTCGCCTCGCGCAGCAATTCTGTCAGCTGGCCGCGCGAGAACGGCCGGCCATTGCCGAACGGCGTGTGCTCGAACCGCGCCCAGACACCGCGCCGGTTGGGCACGACGATGACGACGCGCCCTGCCGGCGACAGCACCCGCCAGATCTCGTTCAGCGTCTCGCGCGGGTTTTCGACATGTTCGAGCGAATGCACGAGCAGCATGCGGTCGATGCAGGAATCGACCAGCGGCAATTCCTCGTCGAAGACCAGCGCCGTAGCCGTCGGCCCGTTCGCCGGCCAGACGACGGCGCCTTGCGTAGCAGGCATGAAGGCAAACACCCGCTCGGCATCGGTGCCGAACCGCTCCAGCCACGGCAAGGTATAGCCGAGCCCGACCAGCCGCTCATTCGGCACTGTTGCCCATATTGAGGACAGCGCCATGGTGATCGAGCGTTCAGCCAGGCGGCCGAGCGTGGTCGAATAGAAGGAGCGGAGATCGACGATATCGGAATGCATGCGCGGGACGGTAGCTGCGATGCCGCCCAAGTTCAACAAAGCCGCCACGTTCTGCAAAGCTAGAGTGACATCGGCGGCCAAGCGCCCTATGTCTGCGCCAACAGATGGAGAGATGCCAATGCCCGTCGAAATCGAACAGTTCATGTGCCGCAGCGACAATTTCGGCGTGCTGGTGCATGACCCGAAAAGCGGCGAGACCGCCATTATCGACGCGCCCGAAGAAGCGCCGATCATTGCCGCGATCGAGCGTACCGGCTGGAAGCCGACGATGATCCTGACCACCCACCACCATGTCGACCATGTCGAGGCCAATCTGGCGCTGAAGGAGCGCTTCAAGCTGCGCATAGTCGGACCGGAGGCTGAAAAGGAAAAAATTCCCGGCATCGACGAGACCGTCGGGCAAGGCTCGGTCGTCCATCTCGGCGGCGAGCGGATCGATGTCATCGCCACGCCCGGCCACACTGCGGGCCATGTCTCCTATCATTTTCCGGCCTCGAAAGTGGCGTTCACCGCCGACACTTTGTTCGCGCTCGGCTGCGGCCGGCTGTTCGAATGCAAGCCGCCGGTGATGTATGAGTCGCTGAAGAAGCTGGCGGCACTCCCGGCCGACACGGTCATCTATTGCGGCCATGAGTATACGCTTTCGAACGCCCGCTTTGCGTTGACCGTCGACCCGACCAATTCGGCGCTGAAAGAACGCGCCGCCAAGATCGAGACCCTGCGCGCCGACAACAAGGCGACGCTGCCGACCACGATCGGCGAGGAATTGTCGACCAATCCGTTCCTGCGCTGGCACGACCCGGCGATCCGCAAGCATCTCGGTATGGAGGCGGCCCCGGACGCTGAAGTGTTCGCGGAAATTCGCAAGCGCAAGGACAATTTCTGAGCATCGTTCCGGGATCAGCCATGACCAGCGCCGCTGAAATCATCGCCACGCTCGGCCTCAAGCCGCATCCGGAAGGCGGCTGGTATGCCGAGACCTTTCGCGACGGCGCGGGTGGCGCGCGCGGCCATTCGACGGCAATCTATTTCCTCCTTGAACAGGACCAGATTTCGGCCTGGCACCGCGTCAAGGACGCGGCCGAGGTCTGGCACTTCCATGCCGGAGCGCCGCTGGCGCTGTCAATCTGCGAGGAAGGCAGTCCAAAGGTTAACCAGGTGATCGAGCAGGTGCTCGGCATTGAACTTGCGGCGGGCGAGCGGCCGCAGATCGTCGTGCCGGCCGGCTGGTGGCAATCGGCGCGCAGCCTCGGCGAATGGACGTTGGTCGGCTGCACCGTGGCGCCGGGCTTCGACTTCGCCGCGTTCGAAATGGCCGAGCCGGGCTGGGAACCTAGCGTAGCAAAAAGCCGAGCGTAATTGCCAACTGGGCGGCATAGTACAGCACCCAGACCGCATAACGGATGCCGGCGCGATAGGGTGCTATTGCCGGAACCAGGAATTTCTCCGCGGCAAGCAGCCCGTCCGATGCCATGAACATAACAGCGCCGCCGATGACCCACGGATTGTCGAGCGTCAACGCCGAGATGCCCATCGCCAGAATGGCCGCGATATAGACGGCGATCGGCACCCGCAGGCCGGGACTGACACGGCGCCAGAGCGCCGCCAGCATGACGACTGCGAAGGCCGCCATGGCAAGCGCGATGGCGCCGCGCCATGTCTCGGTGCTGAGCACATCCAGCCCGCCGCCGCGCAGGAAGAGCGGCACATAGAGGACATGCGCCGCAAGGAAGCTGGCCAGCCCGCCGAGGAAGGCCTTTTCGCCATCACGCGACAGGAAGGCATCGCCGACGCCGCTGAGCAGCAGTGCGACGACGAGCAACAGCGGCCCACCTTGCATGAAGGCGAGTGCCGCAAGCATGGCCACGGCCAGCGTCTTTGCCGCCGAGCGGGCCAGCGTCGGCCGCATATCCAGGGTGAAGGCGTAGATCACTGCCGCCACCAGCGAAAAAATCAATGTTGCATTGGCGTTGGCGTCGATGCCGCCGGCAAACGGCATGGTCATGCGCTTGCCCCACCCATTGCCGCCTTGCGCAGGAACAACGATTTCGCCGCCAGCGCCGCGCCGCCGGTGATCAGCACGCAGGCCGCCAGGATACGCAGCGACGGCTCGGCAACGCCCGCCGCGATCAGCACCAATGTCGACAGCAGTGGCGCCGCATAGCTTGCCGCGCCGAGCACCTGGATGTTGCCTCGTTTGACGCCGATATCCCAGGCGTAGAAGGCGGCACCCACCGGCATCAACCCCAAACCAACCACCGCCAGCCACTGGCCGGGGCCATCGGGCAGCACCGTCTTTTCCAGCAGAAGATGGCAGATGAGGGACAGGGCTGCCGTGGCGGCGCAGAACCAGGCGACGATCGAGGTCGGCACCGCCGGAAAGCGCCGCGACAGCAGCGAATAGGACGACCACAGCAGCGCACACACGGCCGCCATCGCATAGCCGAAGGTGTAGCGAGCATCGAAGGCGAGGCCGCCACCCTTGGTGACGATCAGCACGGTCCCGGCGAGCCCGAGCAGCGCGCCCACGACATGGTTCCAGGCCAGCTTCTCGCCCGGCATCAGCGCTGATCCCAGCACGATCAGCAGCGGCCACAGATAGGCGATCAGGCTTGCCTCCACCGCCGGCGCGTTGCGCAGCGCGGTGAAATAGAAGAAATGGTAGCCGAACAGTCCGGCAATGCCGATCACCCAGACCTGGCGTGGGATCTTCAGGCTTTTATCGGTCGCCGGCATGAACAGCCGGGCAACCAGCCCGACCGCGGTGCCGATGGTGAAGGTGATGGCCGAGAGCAAGAATGGCGGCACGGCGCCCGACGCATCGGTGAGCAACGCCAGCAGCGCCCACATGGCGACCGCCGAGAAACCGATCAGTGTTGCGCGCCCCATGCCCGTCTCCGGCGACGCGCCCCATTTCTATTCGGGTGGGCGCGTCTATTCAGTAGCTTCGAACCGCCCCGCGCTGACAGTCAAGGTGCCGATCTGCGTCCCGACCGTGGCGTGGATCGGCGCATATATGCCGGTTTGGCCGAGCGGTGCAAACGTCACCATCATCTGGCTCTTCTTCTTCAGGTAATTCAGCGCCTTGCGACCCTTGCGGTAGCCTGCCACCGGCTCGAAGCTCATCTTGCAGGTAACGGTGTCGCCCTTGTAGCCCTTGACCGAGATCGATCCTTTCGAGGCGTAGGTCAGCGTCAGGTCGGCGCGCATCTCGCCGTCATAGAATTTCACCTTGCGCCCACAGACCTGGTCGAGGCTGTCGGCATGGATGACGGTAGCCGCCATCGGATCGAGCACCGATGCCAGATCGTTGCTGCCCAGCGGTATCCAGTTTTTGGGATTGCGCTTTTTCGGCTCGGGAATGACCTGGGTGGCGGTCACCGCGCCATTGGCAAAGCGGATATCGACCATGGAAGCCTTCTTGCCGGACTTATAATCGGCGCGAAATACCTGCGGCTGCATCTGCTTGCCCAGAATCTTGCCCTTTGACGAGATCGTGCCGCTCGTGTCGTCGAACAAGGTGGCGAGACCGGCGCTGGAGACGGTGCCCTCTATGGAATAGCTATCGCCTTCGTAGTGGCTGGAAAATGTCGCCTTGGCCACGGAAAGGCCGAGGAACGACACCGTGTATTCGCCCTTGAAGGACTGTGCGGTGGCTGCGGGCGCGGCGGCAAGGATTGAAGTCGGCAAGGCGGCGACAAGTATGGCGACAACGGCATGTGACGGGCGAAGCATGGCGGGCTCGGTCCTTGATTTTTTAACCGGAGGCGGGCGACTCCGGCTTGAAATGTCCCTGTCCGACCGCTTATAGGCTGAATTTCGGCCTTTATGTGAAACGCCCGTCACAGTCGTGGGCAAGCCGGAGCTTGACGCATTGGCGAAATGCAACTAAGGAACGCCAACTTTTCCATAAGGCCGCCTGACTGAAACCGCGCGCCACCCGGCGCGGGCGAACAAGGTTTGGCAGGCTTAGACAGAACTGAAGGTTAGAACCATGTCCCGTACTTGCGAACTCACTGCCAAGGCAGTCCAGACCGGCAACAATGTGAGCCACGCCAACAACAAGACCAAGCGCCGCTTCCTGCCGAACCTCGTCAATGTGACGCTGATTTCGGAAGCGCTGAACCAGAATGTGCGCCTGCGCATTTCGGCCAACGCGCTGCGTTCGGTCGAGCATCGCGGCGGCCTCGACGCCTTCCTGGCCAAGGCCGACGCCAAGGAACTGTCGCAGCGCGCGCGCCTGTTGAAGAAGCAGATCGCCAAGAAGCTGGCCGACCAGCCCGCCGCTTAACGATATCAAGGCGGGGGACGACCGCCCTGAGCATCGGAGCAATCCGATGCTCAAAACTTCTAAGGCAGCAGCATCGGAGCAATCCGATGCTCAAAACTTGCAAGGCAGCGCGATCCGGATTTCGGCTAGCGCCTGGCTGGTTCCATTACCCAGGATAAAAAAATGACTTCCTTCTCGCGATATCTGCCCTTTGTGGCCGCCATGGCGCTTGTCGTCGTGGCATCGAACATCCTCGTGCAGTTCCCGATGCAGGGCCAGGCCGGCGGTCTGTCGCTGGGCGACATCCTGACCTGGGGCGCCTTCACCTATCCCTTCTCCTTCCTGGTCACCGACCTTGCCAACCGCCGCTACGGGCCGACCGTTGCGCGCCGCATCGTCCTTGTCGGCTTCATGACCGCTGTGGTCTGCTCGATCCTCGTCCCGCCCTTCCTGTTTCGCCACGGCCTGATCGAGTTCGAGACATCAGCCGACCGGCTGGTGCGCATCGCCGCAGCTTCCGGCGCGGCCTTCCTTTGCGCGCAATTGCTCGACGTCACCGTGTTCAACCGGTTGCGCCGGCAGAGCTGGTGGCGCGCGCCGATCGTCGGCACGCTGGTCGGCTCGGTGTTCGACACCCTGGTGTTCTTCAGCATCGCCTTTTCGGCCGCCTTCGCTTTTGCCGGCCCGAACGACGGTTTTGCGCTGGAGACGGCGCCGCTGATGGGCGTGCTGCCGGTCGAGACCATGCGCTGGGTCTCCTGGGCGCTGGGCGACCTTTCGGTGAAGCTGATCATCGCTGTTGTGGCCCTGATCCCCTACCGGCTGCTCGCCGCCCACTGGAGCCAGCCGACCGTGGCTGTCTAGGCCGTGATCCCTTGGGTCCAGCTCGGCTCGGCCAAAACGCCTGACGGCGGACAGGAACTGCGCCTCAAGCAGCGCGGCAGCGAATTCTCGATCATGCTCGGCACCAATGAGCTGATGAACAGCCGCCTCAGCGGCTCCGAGGAAGCGCTGGCCAAGCTCTCCTGTGAAAAGATCGGCGGCCGCGCCCAACCGAAAATCCTGATCGGCGGCCTCGGCATGGGTTTTACACTGCGCGCTGCGCTTGCCCAAATGGGCGCCGACGCAGGCATCACCGTTGCCGAGCTTGTCCCCGCCGTCATCGCCTGGGCGCGCGGCCCCATGGAGGCGGTCTTCGCCGGCTGTCTCGACGATCCCCGTGTGACGGTTCGCGAAGCCGACGTCGGGCACATCATAAGATCCGACAAGGCAGCCTGGGACGCCATCCTGCTCGATGTCGACAATGGCCCCGAAGGCATCGTCTACAAGGGCAACGACGCCCTCTATGGCGCTGCCGGCCTCGGCGCGGCGCGTGCAGCGCTCAGGCCCGGGGGCGTGCTGGCTGTTTGGTCGCAAGGCCCCGATGCCGGCTTCACACTTAGGCTCAAGCAGGCGGGCTTTGTCGTGGACGAGGTGAAGACGCGCGCCAATGGCAAGCGCGGCGCGCGCCACGTCATCTGGATCGCCACCAAGCCTTAGGGCTCTCAATCCTGGTGCAGGATGAATTCCAGATAGAGGTTGCGCTGCAGGATCGAGTGGTTGTCGTCCGAGATCAGCGACACCATCAGCGCTCCGTCATCGCGGGTCCAGACGTCGAGTCCTTCCATATTGTCGATCTGGTAGCCCATGTCGGCTTCCATCAGCACCGGCCCGTCGGCAACCGCGCCCTTCTCGACGCTTTCGCCATAGATGCGCCTTAGCCGCATCCTGACACCGCCGGCCATCGAGAAACTGCGCTCCAAAAGCAGCAGGTCGCCATCCGGCAGGAAAGCGCCGTCAGTGATGTCGAAATCACCGTTGCGCTTGACCGTGAAGACGCCCTTGTGCGGCCCTTCGATGATGGCGGCATAGATGTTGCCAGCCTTGTCCAAGCTCTTTTCCGAGACCACGACGAGGCCGCCCTCGTGCTGGCCGTTGGAATTGGCGTGGGTGACGGTCTCGAAACCGCGGTTCTGTCGCAGTTCGCGGGCTGGAACCAGAAAGTTCAGTTGCTTGAACGGCGCCGTCATGTTGCTGGGGTCGATCTTGAACTGGGCGACGCGGTGATCGCGCTCGAAGCCGACGGTGGCGATGCCGTCCTTGACTGCAAGGCCCTCGGCATCGACTTCCCATTTCCTGTCGATCGGCCGGCCCTTCTCATCGACCATCTGCTGCATGCGGAAATTCTGGATGCCGGACGGCCGCTTGTCGGCATCATGGGTGATCGAGCCGAAGAACCAGAAGCCCGTATCGGCGACGCCGATGAAATCGCTGCCGGGTTTGACGAACCGAAATGCCGACAGCGCGCCGAAATCGCGCGTCGTCGAGTTCATCTCAAGACCGCCGACGAATTCCAGCGGCCCAAACTGCTTGTCGGCGCTGCCGATATGGAAGGTGGTGATCGGTCGCGCCGAGACTTCGACCGGCTCGACCGCGCTTGGGCCGGCGGCGATGGCCGGCGCAAACGCCATGCCGGACAAGGCAGTGACCGCGAAGAGCATCTGCCGAAACCCGCCGCGCAAAAAAATCATCCGGCGCGCCGGTAGCCGCCGCGACGTGTATCGCGCACGTTTTCCTCGGCGAACAGCGAGGCCAGCTGCTCGGTCATGGCGCCGGCCAGTTCCTCGGCATCGACGATGGTGACGGCGCGCCTGTAATAGCGGGTGACGTCGTGGCCGATGCCGATGGCCAGAAGCTCGACCGGCGAGCGCGTCTCGATCAGCTCGATGACGGCGCGCAGGTGCCGCTCGAGATAGTTGCCAGGATTGACCGACAGCGTCGAATCGTCGACCGGCGCGCCGTCCGAGATCATCATCAGGATCTTGCGCTGTTCGGGCCGGGCGATCAGCCGGTTGTGCGCCCATAACAACGCCTCGCCGTCGATGTTTTCCTTGAGCAGGCCCTCGCGCATCATCAGGCCGAGATTGCGCCGGGCGCGGCGCCACGGATGATCGGCGGATTTGTAGATGATGTGGCGCAGATCGTTGAGCCGGCCGGGGTTCGGCGGCTTGCCGTCCTTCAGCCATTTCTCGCGCGCCTGTCCGCCCTTCCACGCCCGCGTGGTGAAGCCGAGGATCTCGACCGAGACGCCGCAGCGCTCCAGCGTGCGCGCCAGAATGTCGGCACAGGTGGCGGCAACCGTGATCGGCCGGCCGCGCATCGAGCCCGAATTGTCGAGCACCAGCGTCACCACCGTGTCGCGGAATTTGGTGTCGCGCTCCTGCTTGAACGACAAGGGCTGCATCGGATCGATGACGACACGAACCAGGCGTGCCGGATCGAGATAACCCTCTTCGAGGTCGAAATCCCAGGAACGGTTCTGCTGCGCCATCAGGCGGCGCTGCAGCCGGTTGGCGAGCCGGCCGACGACGCCGGAGAGATTGGCCAACTGCTTGTCGAGGAAGGCGCGCAGCCGGTCGAGTTCTTCCTCCTCGCACAGCTCTTCCGCACCGACCGTCTCGTCGAAGGCGGTGGTGAAAACCTTGTAGTCGATCTCTTTCGGCAGATTGGTGAAGGGGTTGTCGTTGCGGCGGGCTTCGCCCGGCGTTTCGGCGTCCGCATCGTCATCGTCGGAAAGATCGTCGGCGGTGGCGTCGGACGCCTCCGTCTCGGACGACTGTTCGTCGTCGGCCGAGGCCTCGGCATCCTCGGACTGCGACTGCTCGGAGCCGGAATCCTCTTCGCCGCCCTCCTCGCTCTGCTCCTCGCCTTGCGGCTGGTTGTCGTCATTGTCCTCGGAGTCTTCGGTCTCCTGATCGTCGCCGAGTTCCTCGGCCATCTCCATGGACGCCAGCATCTCACGCACGACGCGGGCGAAGGCCTGCTGGTCGCCGAGCTTGGCCGACAGTCCGTCGAGATCGGCCTTGGCCTTCTCCTCGACCCAGGGTCGCCAGAGGTCGACCAGACGCTCGCCGCTCTTCGGGATCGGCCGCCCGGTCAGCTTCTCGCGCACCATCAGCGCCAGCGCTTCCTCGATCGGCGCGTCGGCCTTGTCCTTGACGTCGACAAGGTTGGCCTTGGCGTATTTGTCCTCCAGCATCGAGCCGATATTGTCGGCGACGCCTTGCATGGCGCGGCTGCCGATCGCCTCGACGCGGGCCTGTTCCACGGCGTCATAGATCGAGCGCGCCAGCTTGCCTTCCGGCGCCAGTTTGGTGTGGATGCGCTGATCGTGGCAGGCGCGCTTCAGCGCCATGGAATCGCCCAGGCCACGAGTAATCGCGATGTCTGTCTTGGACGCTTTCTTCGGCAGTTCGGGCAGTCGGGCGCGGCTGCCGGCGAGCGCCGGGCGGTCCTTGGCGAAACCGACTTCGAGCTCCTTGTCGCCGGCGATGGCGCGCATGCAGACGGTGACGGCACGCTTGAAGCTGTCGGCTTCAGACCCCGTCTTCGACTTGTTGCGCGTGTTGTCGCCCGGACCCGCCATCGAGGCTCAGCTTACCCCAGCACCACGTTGGCGGCGCTCTCGGGCAAATCCTCGCCGAAGGCGCGCTGGTAGAACTCGGCCACCACCGAACGCTCCAGCTCGTCGCACTTGTTGAGGAAGGTCAGCCGGAACGCCATGCCGATATTGCCGAAGATCTCGGCATTTTCGGCCCAGGTGATGACGGTACGCGGGCTCATCACGGTCGACAGATCGCCATTGATGAAGGCCGAGCGCGTCATGTCGGCGACGCGCACCATCTTGTTGACGATGTCCTTGCCCTTGCCGTCGCGATAGTGCTTGGCCTTGGCCAGCACGATGTTCACCTCATTGTCGTGCGGCAGGTAGTTCAGCGTGGTGACGATCGACCAGCGATCCATCTGCGCCTGGTTGATCTGCTGCGTGCCGTGATAGAGGCCGGTGGTGTCGCCGAGGCCGACCGTGTTGGCGGTCGAAAACAGCCGGAACGCCGGATGCGGGCGGATGACCCGGCTCTGGTCGAGCAGCGTCAGGCGGCCCGACGATTCCAGCACGCGCTGGATGACGAACATCACGTCCGGACGGCCGGCATCGTACTCGTCAAAGCAGAGCGCGACATTGTGCTGGTAGGCCCAGGGCAGGATGCCGTCGCGGAATTCGGTGATCTGCAGGCCATCCTTGACGACGATGGCGTCCTTGCCGACGAGGTCGATACGGCTGACATGGCTGTCGAGGTTGACGCGCACGCAGGGCCAGTTAAGGCGGGCGGCGACCTGTTCGATGTGCGTCGATTTGCCGGTGCCGTGATAGCCAGACACCATGACGCGGCGGTTGTAGGCAAAGCCGGCAAGGATCGCCAGCGTCGTCGCCTTGTCGAACAGATAATCCGGATCGATGTCCGGCACATGTTCCGAGGTTACCGAATAGGCCGGCACCACCATCTTGGACTCGAAGCCGAATTTGTCTTTCACCGACACCGTCGTGTCGGGCAAATTGGCGATGTCGCGATCGACCTTGTTCATCTCTATCCAAGTCTCCACGGGCGAAATGCCTGATTTCGCCGGCAATCGATTTTGTCCGGGGGCGGTCTTAGAGCCTTTTCCACCCTTATGAAAGTTGGAAAACGACACGAACCGTTAGGTTGCTCAGCACAAACCCGCCTGCTTGAGCACGCGATAGGCCTGCAGCACATCGCGGAACCGGTCTTCCGAACCTCTATCGCCGCCATTCGCATCCGGATGGTGGCGCTTCACAAGTTCCTTATAGCGCGCCTTGATGTCCTTGCCAGTCGCCTTTGTATCAAGGCCAAGCGTTTCCAGTGCCTTGGCCTCAAGCGGCTTGGCCTTGCGTTCGCGCGCCTCGCGCGGGTCCTTCGGCCCTTTGAACAGATCGAAGGGATCGCGCATGCGGTTGTAATAGCCGGCGCGACCGGAACGCTGCTGGGCGAAATCGGGCGAGGAGCGCGTCGAGGCGCCGGCGACGCCCATCTTCCATGTCGGCCGGTGGCCGGTCATCGCTTCCTTCTGGAAGCGGGCGATCTCGGTGTCCGGCACGCCGGAGAAGTAGTTGAAACCCTTGTTGTATTCGCGCACATGATCGAAGCAGAACTGAAAATACTCGCCTTCCTTCATGCGTCCGACCGGCGCCCGGTGAGTACCGGCCTCCTTGCAGCCGTCCCACTGGCAGATCGGCGAGTGCGACTTCAGCTCCGCATCCTTGTCGGGACGGACCCGAATTTTCTCGAAATATTTGGGGTACGGTTTCATCTCACCCATTTATGGGCTGTTCGCACGTGCGAAACAAGAATTGACATTTTCGCGATCATCGCCCTAACCGCTGAATCGCGGCATAAAGCAGGGCGAATGGCGATTTTTGAGGCGGCCCGGCGGGATCGATCCCGATTTCCCGATCACGCCTTGCAGATATGGTGAAGGGAGATGGCGATGTCCATACAGGCGACGATGGAAGACAAGCTAAACAAGGCGTTTTCGCCGGAGCGGCTGGCGATCGTCAATGAAAGCCATCTCCATGCCGGTCATCACCACCACGGCTCCGACCATCACGGTGCCTATGACGGCACTGGCGAGACGCATTTTCGCGTCCGCATCGTCTCATCCGTCTTTGCCGGCATGAGCCGCATCGACCGCCACCGCGCCGTCAACGAATTGCTAGCAGCGGAGTTGCAAGGCGGCGTCCATGCGCTGGCAATCGAACCGGCTGCACCCGGCGAAAAGACCCGCTGGTAAGTCTCTTCCGCCTCAGATCACCGCTTCGATGAGAAACGGTCCCGGACGCGACAGCGCACTGTCGAGCAGCGCGTCGAACCGTTCGCACGTGTCGGCGCGGGCCGCCTCGACGCCCATGCCTTTGGCCAGCGCAACCCAGTCCAGCGCAGGATGGTCGAGATCGAGCATGCGCCTGGCGTTCTCGCCGATTTCATTGACCCCGACATTCTTCATTTCGCCATGCAGGATGGCGTAGGTCCGGTTGGAAAAGATGATGGTCAGCACGTCAAGCTTTTCCCTGGCCTGGGTCCACAGTCCCTGCACCGTGTACATACCGCTGCCGTCGGCTTCGAGATTGATCACCTTGCGGTCCGGGCAGGCGATCGCTGCGCCGGTAGCCATGGGAATGCCGCCGCCGATCGATCCGCCCGTACCCATCATGTAGTCGTGCGGCGCCGCAAAGGCGGATAGCGCGAAGAACCGTCTCGCCGAGGTGACTGCTTCGTCGCAGACGATGGCATTGGCCGGAAGTTTGCGCGCTATCGACAGCGCGATGGCATCGTCCGTCAGTCTCCCGCTCAGCGTCGTTTCGTCTGGAAAGGCGGTTGCCGCGGTGAATTGCTGCGTCGGCTTGATGCCGAGTTCGTCGGCCAGCGCCTCCAGCGCCGCTTTCAGATCCTGGCCATGCGCCGCCAGCGAAAGCACCTTGCAATCGTCCCGAACCAGCCGCCCGGGCTTGCCGGGATAAGCGAAGAAGGCAACCGGCTCCTTGGCGCCGACCAGCACCAGCAAATCGATGTCCCGGAGCGTGGCCGTCGCCGCATCGACCGGATAGGGAATGCGGGTCGGGGCGAACCGCCCGCGGCCGCGCTGCATGCGGGCGATCAGAACCTCACTGAACAGCCTGACATCGCTTCCCGATGAGATTCTCCCTGCGATTTCAAGTCCATCGGCGCGCGCCGCCTGCCCACGCACCACCATGCCGACACGGCCCGGCGCGGCGCGGATTGCTTCGGCGATCGTGCGCACAACATCCATGTCGACGGCGGGCGGCGGCTCCAGCTTCACCTTGCCAGGCGAAATCGCAGCAACTTCGCCCCAGGCGGCATCCGCAGGCAGGATCAAGGTCGTGACGCCAGGCGGCGTGAGTGAAGCGCGGAAAGCCGCCTCTGCGGCCGGCACAATATCGGCCGGCCCCTTGACGCGGCCAACCCAGTTCGACATCGGCGACGCCAGGCCTTCTATGTCGCTGGTCAGCGGGGCATCGAGCGGCAGATGGTAAGAAGCATGGTCGCCGACAATGTTGATCATCGGGCTGCGCGCACGCCTTGCGTTGTGCATGTTGGCCAAACCGTTGGCGAGACCCGGTCCGGTATGCAGCAACGTTGCTGCCGGGCGGTCGGTCATGCGCGCATAGCCGTCGGCGGCGCCGGTCACCACGCCCTCGAACAGGCCGAGCACGCAGCGCATCTGAGGTTTGCGGTCCAGTGCGGCAACGAAATGCATTTCGGATGTGCCAGGATTGGCGAAGCAGACCGTGACGTCATTGGCCAGGAGCACGTCGCACAGCAGATCGGCGCCATTCATGATTTTCTTTCCCAATCGACAATTCAGGAACAATTGCACCTGTAGGCGCCGGGTCGGCAATGTCCCGCCGGGGCTTTTGGTCTGATCCAGGACGCCTCGCGGGGATCCGGGATCAACCGACGGTCGCATTCAGGAAGGCCAGCATCGCGGCGGTCAACGCGTCGACGTCCTCGCCGAAGTCGTGATTGATCGACATATGCGTGTAGGCGTTGCCGTCGAACAGCGTCACTTCAGTGCCGGTGGCGCGCAGGCGCTTGGCAAAGCCTTCGATTGGTCGTCGCAGCCTTCGGCGCGCGAATAGGCGATGAAGGTCGGCGGATGCTTGTGTCCATCGAGATAGCTGGCCGGCGACAACGCCGCCCATCAGCGCCGCAGCACCGGGCAACCCGCCATTCCAGCCACTCCGAATGTTTCCTCCCAAGCCTTCTACCCGGATTGCAGCCACTCTCCTTCATGTGAAGGGAACCAACAATGCTTTCCGACAGTTGAAGGTGATGAGGCGATTGGAATCCAGATCGGCTCCGAGGGCAGAACATCATGCGTGCAACCCAATCCGACGTCTTCGATCTTTTTTCGGAAATTTATGCCAATGCGGCGGACGAAGAGGTCAGCATCCAACAGTATCTTCTTGCCTGTCGGGAAGACAAATCGATGTATGCTTCGGCTCCCGAAAGGATGGTCGACGCAATCGGCGAACCAAAACTGGTTGACACCAGCAAAGACGAGCGGCTCGGCCGCATTTTCGCGAATCGGACCCTCAAGGTCTACCCTCATTTTTCCGACTTCTATGGAATGGAGGATACGATCGAGCGCATAGCCGGGTATTTCCGCTATGCCTCGCAGGGGCTCGAAGAACGCAAGCAGATCCTCTATCTCCTCGGCCCGGTCGGCGGCGGCAAATCCTCCCTGGCCGAGCGCCTGAAGAAACTGATGGAGCAGCGCCCGATCTACACGCTGAAGGTCGGCAACCAGATCAGCCCGGTTTTCGAGTCGCCGCTTGGGCTGTTCCATCCCGATCACATGGGTGATCTGCTAGAGGATAAATACGGCATAGCCCGGCGCCGGCTGAACGGATTGATTTCGCCATGGGCGGCCAAGCGCCTCGACGAATTGTCTGGCGACATTTCCAAATTCAGCGTCGTCAAGCTGATGCCTTCGCGGCTGCGCCAGATCGGCATTGCCAAGACCGAACCTGGCGATGAGAACAATCAGGATGTCTCGGCCCTGGTCGGCAAGGTCGACATCAGGCAATTGGAAAATTTTAGCCAGTCCGACCCCGATGCCTATTCCTATAGCGGTGGCCTGAACCGGACCACGCAAGGTCTGCTTGAATTCGTCGAGATGTTCAAGGCACCCATCAAGGTTCTGCATCCGCTGCTGACCGCGACACAGGAAGGCAGCTACAACGGCACTGAAAATTTCGGCGCCTTTCCCTACCAGGGGATCATCGTCGCCCATTCCAACGAGTCGGAATGGCAACAGTTCAAGAGCAACAAGAACAATGAGGCGTTTCTCGATCGCATCCTGGTGGTCAAGGTACCCTATTGCCTGCGGATCACCGAAGAGAGGCAGATCTATGAGAAATTGCTGCGTGAGAGCGAGTTGGCCGCCAGCCCCTGTGCCCCTGAAGTTTTGGACATCCTCAGCCGCTTTGCAGTTTCGACGCGCTTGGCCGAGCACGACAACTCGCCGCTCTACACCAAGATGCGCGCCTATGACGGCGAAAATCTGAAGGAAGTCGATCCCAGGGCAAAGTCGGTCCAAGAGTATCGCGACGCCGCCGGCGTCGATGAAGGCATGACGGGCGTCAGCACGCGCTTTGCCTTTAAGATCCTTTCGCAGACATTCAACTTCGATAATGAGGAGGTGGCCGCCGATCCTGTGCATCTGATGTACATTCTGGAGGAGGCGATCAAGCGGGAGCAGTTCCCGAAGGAAACGGAAGCGGCCTATCTTGAATTCATCAAGTCGGAGCTTGCGGCGCGCTACGCCGAGTTTATCGGCCACGAAATCCAGAAGGCCTATCTGGAGTCCTATAGCGAATACGGCCAGAACCTCTTCGACCGCTACATCGCCTATGCGGATGCCTGGATTGAGGACCAGGACTACAAGGACCCCGACACCGGCCAGATCCTCAACCGGGAGATCCTGGACAACGAACTTTCGCAGGTCGAGAAACCGGCAGGCATCGCCAATCCCAAGGACTTCCGTAACGAGGTGGTGAAGTTCACTCTGCGCGCTCGCGCAAGAAACCACGGCCGCAACCCGTCATGGACCAGCTATGAAAAACTGCGCGAGGTCATCGAGAAGCGGATGTTCGGACAGGTCGAGGACCTCTTGCCGGTGATCAGCTTCGGCTCCAAGCAAGACAGCGTTACGGAAAAGCGCCATAACGAATTCGTACAGCGCATGATCGAGCGTGGCTACACAGAACGGCAGGTACGCCGGCTGGTGGACTGGTACATGCGGGTGAACAAGGCGGGTTGACAGAGCCGGATGGTTCCATGCCGATCTTCATCGACCGTCGCCTGAACCCCAAGGACAAGAGCCTTGGCAATCGACAGCGCTTCCTCAGGCGTGCTCGCGAGGAGTTGAAGCGGAGCATTCGCGATCAAATCCGCACTGGCAGGATCGCCGACGTGGATACCGAGCACGCCGTGCCCATGCCTGAAAGGAAAACGGCCGAGCCGAGCTTCAACGATGACAGGGCCAGCGGACGGCGCCGACACATCCTTCCGGGCAACAGGCATTTTTCCCCTGGAGACCTGCTCCCGAAGCCGCATGGGGGCGGCGCGGCGTCGTCGCCAGGAAACACGGCGTCGGAAGACGATTTTCGTTTCGTGCTGTCACGCGAGGAGGTGCTCGAACTCTTTTTTGAGGATCTCGAACTGCCCGACCTGGTTAAGCTCAATCTCAAGGAAATCCTTGCCTTCAAGCCGCGCCGGGCCGGCTTCGCGGCAACTGGTTCCCCGACCAACATCAATGCCGGCCGCACGATGCGCAACAGCCTAGGCCGGCGCATTGCGCTGAGGCGCCCCACGCAGCAGGAACTGGAGGCGATCCTCCGGGAAATCGTCACGCTTGAGTCGGCCCCGGCCGGCGCGGCGGTGCGCCAGCGCATCGCGGAATTACGCGACGAGCTTGACCGGCTGGAGCGACGGCGCAGGCGAATTGCCTTTGTCGATCCGGTCGATATCCGATTCAACCGCTTCGACGCCCGGCCGGTGCCGAATGCCAATGCCGTCATGTTCTGCCTTATGGACGTGTCCGGATCGATGGGCCAACGCGAAAAGGACTTGGCCAAACGCTTCTTCGTGCTGCTGCACCTGTTCTTGAAACGGCGCTACGAACGCACGGAGATCGTCTTCATCCGCCATACCCATGAGGCGCACGAAGTGGATGAGGACACGTTCTTCTACAACACGCAGAGCGGCGGTACGATCGTCTCCACCGCGCTCGACGAAATGCACCGCATTATCGGCCAGCGCTATCCTGCCAGCGAGTGGAACATTTACGCCGCGCAGGCCTCTGACGGGGACAATTTCACCACCGATTCCGAGCGATGCATAGAGCTCATGAACGGCAAGCTCATGCGCCTGTGCCAGTATTTCGCCTATGTCGAGATCATCGACGAACGCGAGAGCCACATATTCGGTGCTACCGAAAACGGGACGTCGCTTTGGCGCGCCTACAGTACGATCGAGCTGAAATGGCCCAACTTCCAGATGAGCCGCATCGCTGCTCCCGCGGATATTTACCCGGTCTTCCACCGGCTCTTCGCCAGGCAGCCGGTGGCCATCAAGAGCGCTTGAGAGAGAGAGATGGTCAGGCGAGCCAACGAAACGAATTTGTTGTTTTCCGGTTCCGACTGGAATTTCGAGAAATTATCGCGGGCTTTTGAAGAGATCGAGGCGATCGCGGTCGACGAGTTGCATCTCGATACTTACCCGGTCCAGATGGAGATAATCTCCTCCCAGCAAATGCTCGACGCCTACTCATCTATCGGCATGCCACTGATGTATCGGCATTGGTCGTTCGGCAAACATTTCCTTCACCAGGAGCTTCTTTACCGTAAGGGTGGTCGGGGGCTGGCCTATGAACTGGTCATCAACTCCAATCCCTGCATCGTCTACCTCATGGAGGAAAACACCATGGCCTTGCAGGCCCTTGTGACGGCCCACGCGGCGCTTGGCCACAATCATTTCTTCAAGAACAATCATCTGTTTCAGCAATGGACCGACGCCGGGGCAATCCTGGGTTATCTGGACTTCGCCAAGGGCTACATCGCCCGGTGCGAGGAGCGGCACGGCCTTGCAGCAGTGGAGGCTATTCTCGATTCCGCCCATGCGCTGATGGAACAAGGGGTGTTCCGCTACCACCGGCCGCCAAAGCTCTCGTCGGAGCGACAGCGCGAAGGGCTTCGCGAGCGCCTCGAATACGAAGAGCGCTCCTACAACGATCTGTGGCGCACGCTGCCGCCGTCGCAGAACAAAAACAAGTCCGGCAATGAGGATCAAGGGATGGCGGAGCGCAAGAGATCGCTCAACCTTCCCGAGGAAAACCTCCTTTATTTCCTCGAGAAGAACAGCCTGATCCTGGAACCCTGGCAGCGCGAGATCATCAGGATCGTCCGCGTCATCGCGCAATATTTCTACCCGCAGCGACAGACTCAAGTCATGAATGAAGGCTGCGCCACCTTCGTGCATTATACGCTCATGAACATGCTATTCGATCGCGGCCGGATCGGCGAAGGTGCCATGCTCGAAATCCTGCGCAACCATTCGAACGTGATCTTCCAGCCGGCCTTTGACGATCCCCGGTTTTCAGGCATCAATCCCTATGCCCTCGGCCTCGACATGATGCAGGACATACAGCGCATTTCGACCGAGCCGACGGCGGAGGACCGCGACTGGTTCCCGGACATTGCAGGACATGGCAACTGGCGCGAGGTCCTGCTTGAGGCCTGGGCCAACCACCGCGACGAATCCTTTATCCGCCAGTACCTCAGCCCGAGCTTGATCCGAAAATGGCGGTTCTTCGTGCTTGGCGATGGAGCCGACCAACCGCATTTCGAAGTCGCCTCGATCCACAACGAACGTGGCTATCACAAGATACGGGCCGAGCTAGCCCACGGTTACGACCTTGGAGCGAATCGGCCGGACATCCAGGTGATTGATGTCGACCTGCTCGGCGACCGGCAGTTGCGACTGCAACACAGGGTAAAGGATGGTGTTGTGCTCGAAGGGGCCAGCCGTGACGCGACGCTGCGCCATGTCCGCAGCCTCTGGGGCTACGAGGTCAGCCTGGTCGCAGTTGACGCTCAAACCGGTGCGACCATCCACGAACGGTCTACGAGCCAGATCGCGGCATAAGCTCGGCAAAGAGCGTCATGTGGCGGGCCTGCTCGGTACCTTTAAGATTCGCCCGCCGGCCTGATCCTGATTCTGGCGATCCGGTTTTTGTCGCGCTTCATCACCACGAAGCGCTTGCCGTGGAAGGTGAAAGCCTGCTTTTCCTCGGGGATCGACTGCGTCTCGTGGATGACCAGGCCGGCAATGGTGGTCGCTTCCTCGTCAGGCAGGTTCCAGTCGAGCGCCCGGTTGAGATCGCGGATCGGCACGGTGCCGTCGACGACCACGGAACCGTCCGCCTCCTGCTTCACGCCCTGAATGTCTACATCGTGCTCGTCGGCGATCTCGCCAACGATCTCCTCGATAATGTCCTCCAGCGTCACCAGCCCTTCGACCTCGCCATATTCGTCGACGACGATAGCGAAATGCGCCTTGGCGCGCAGGAAGGCGTTGAGCTGTTCCTGCAGCGTCGTGGTGTCGGGCACGAACCAAGGCTTCGAAGCGATCTTCATCACGTCGATCCGGGAAAAGTCGTTGCCGACCTCGTTCAGCGCTCGCAGCAGGTCCTTGGCGTGCAGCACGCCGACAATGTTGTCGAGAGAGCCTTTCCACAACGGCATGCGGGTGTGCGGGCTTTGCAGGATCTCGCGCACCACCGCTTCCGGCCCATTGTCGGCATTGACCGAGCGCATATTGGTGCGGTGGACCATGATGTCGGAGACTTCGAGCTCGGCGAGATCGAACAGCCCGCCGACGCGGTCGCGGTCCTCACGCACCATCTGGCCGTCGCGGCGGAAATCGTCGACCGCGCCGCGCAACTCGTCCTGTGTCGAGCGCTGCGGCTCGATGCGCGACAGCTCATAGCCGAACATGGCAAGCAGGCGCGTGCGCACGGCCAGGACCAGCAGGATGAGGATGGCAAGGACGGCGACGACGGTCCAGCCGGGCTCGTTGATCATCGCTGCCGGCTTTCCTGGCCCGGGTGGTTCTCCCTGAGGAACGAAAGCACTTCCGACGCCGGTACATCCTTGGCAATAAAAGCCTGGCCAACGCCGCGCGTCAGGATGAAGGTCAGCGCGCCGCGCGACACTTTCTTGTCCTGGGTGATGAAGCCAAGCAGCGCCTCGGCATCGGGCAACTCACCAGGGATGTCGGCCATCCGCCAGGGTAGACCGACGGCGCGAAGATGCGCCTCCACGCGCGCCGCGTCGTCCGGGCTGGCCAGATTGAGCCTTGCGGAAAAGCGGTGCGCCAGCGCCATGCCGATGGCGACGCCTTCGCCATGGACGAGGCGAGCGCCATCATACTGTGTGGCGCCTTCCAGCGCATGGCCGAACGTGTGGCCAAGATTGAGCAGTGCGCGGTCGCCGGTTTCGAACTCGTCGCGGGCGACGACATCGGCTTTGGCGCGGCAGGCCTCGGCAATCGCCTCCGCCCGTTCCGCACCACCGGCGAACACCTTTTCCCAGTTCGCTTCCAGCCAGGCGAAAAACGCCGGTCGGTCGATCAACCCGTATTTGGCAAGCTCGGCATAGCCGGCGCGAAATTCGCGGATCGGCAGCGTGTCGAGCACTTCGGTGTCGGCCAGCACCAGCTTCGGCTGATGGAAGACGCCGACCAGATTCTTGCCGCGCGGGCTGTTGATGCCGGTCTTCCCACCGACCGAGGAATCGACCTGCGCCAGCAGCGAGGTTGGAATCTGGACGAAATTCATGCCGCGGCGCACGATGCCGGCGGCAAAGCCGGTCAGGTCGCCGATGACGCCACCGCCGAGCGCAATGACGACATCGCCGCGCTCCAGCTTGGCGGCGAGCACGCCGTCGACCACCTCTTCGAGATGGGCAAAGCTCTTGGTCTTTTCGCCGGCCGGCAAAGTGATGACGGCAGGCTGGATGCCGCCTGTTTCCAGACCGGCCTTCAGCGCGTCGAGATGTGCCGCCGCGACATTGTCGTCGGTGACCACCGCCGCCCTCGTGCCGGGCAGGCGGCGCGAAATCTCGGCGCCGGCGCGCGCCAAAAGGCC
Organism: Mesorhizobium sp. C268A; assembly: GCF_040324475.1. Lineage (NCBI taxonomy): Bacteria > Pseudomonadati > Pseudomonadota > Alphaproteobacteria > Hyphomicrobiales > Phyllobacteriaceae > Mesorhizobium > Mesorhizobium sp. C268A. The sequence continues at coordinate 4,118,301 of NZ_JAMYVX010000001.1, read as the reverse complement.
AGGGCCGATCAGGATGTCATAGGCACGCTCGCCAAGGCCGACCTCGACAGTGACCGGTTCGCTCACAGCCGCACCTCGCCTGGCGCAGTCGGAGCCGGAATGCCGAAATGCCCGCACAGCGCGTCGACAACCTCCGTCGCAATGACCTCCTTGCGGTCGTCGCGTGTCGGCACGGTGATGTTGGACGTGGCATAGACCGGGTAGCGCTCGCCCATCAGTCGCTCGAGCACGGCGCGCGGATCGGCGCTTTTGAGCAACGGCCGGTTCTGCTTCTTGGACACGCGTTCCATCAACAGGTCGATCTCGGCCTTCAGCCACACCGACACGCCATGCCCGGCGATCGCTTCCCGCGTCTGCGCATTCATGAACGCGCCGCCGCCGGTCGACAGCACCTGCGGCCCACTCTCCAGCACGCGCAGGATGACGCGCTGCTCCAATGCCCGGAATTCGGTCTCGCCATAGCGTTCGAACAGTTCCGGCACCGTCATGCGCGACACGGTTTCGATCTCCTGGTCGCTGTCGACGAAGGGCAGCGACAGCATCGTCGCCACCTTGCGGCCGATCGCCGTCTTGCCGGCGCCCATCAGGCCGACAAAGACGATCGAGCGGCTGCCCAGCCTGTCGAGCAGCGCGGCATGGCTATCGCCGGGAGGATTTGCTGGTAACGCGTTCATGAGACCATGCTGTTTCTAAGCCGTCTTTACCGGCGTATCGACATCAAAAGCCCGTTTGCGTCAAGCATAGCGCCTTTCGCACGCAGAGCCCTTCGTCCTTGAATTGACGGAATTAGCGTCCCATAAGGACACGGGCTTGGAATCGCAGAGCAAGAAGACGGGCGAAGATTGATGCCGACACTGTTCCGCTTTGTCGTGACGATGATGATTCTTGCCGGCATTGCCTATGGTACGATGGTGGCGCTGGCGATGTTCGTCGAGCCGAAAAAAGCCGAAATCACCGTGCGCATCCCACCGGAAAAGCTGAACCCCAAGAAAAACTGACCCAAACTGACCCCTGGAACATGAACAGCGCGGCTCGCATCGAAGCCTTTCTCGAGATGATGAGCGCCGAACGCGGTGCCGCTGCAAACACGCTGTCTTCCTACCGCCGTGATCTCGAAGACGCTTCGCAGCAGATTGCCGGCGGGCTTGCCGCTGCCGCCGCAGCCGACATCCGCGCCTATCTCGACGATATCGCGGCGCGCGGCTTTGCGTCGACGTCGCAGGCGCGCAAACTGTCGGCGATCCGCCAGTTCTTCAAGTTTCTCTACGCCGAGGGCTTGCGCGGCGACGACCCGACCGGCACGCTGGACAGTCCGAAAAAGGGCCGGCCGCTGCCCAAGACGATGAGCGAGGCCGATACCGGTCGGCTGCTCGACCGTGCGGCGCTTGAGACAGGCGATGGCGTCAATGGTGACCGGGTGGCGGCACTGCGCCTGCACGCTTTGGTCGAGGTGCTCTATGCCACCGGCCTGCGCGTCTCCGAACTTGTCGGCCTGCCGGTGACCGTCGCGCAGCGCGACGACCGCTTCTTCATGGTGCGCGGCAAGGGCGACAAGGAGCGCATGGTGCCGCTGTCGGCCAAGGCCCGCATGGCGATGCGGGCATGGCTCACGGCCCGGGCGTCGGTGCCGGCTTTCGCCGACAGCCCGTTTCTGTTCCCGGCCGCCGGCGACAGCGGCTTTCTCTCCCGGCAGGTCTTTGCCCGCGACCTCAAAGGCCTTGCCGCGCGGGCCGGCATATCGGCGGCGAAAATTTCGCCGCATGTGCTGCGCCATGCTTTCGCCAGCCATCTCCTGCAGAACGGCGCCGATCTCAGGGCGGTGCAGCAGCTGCTCGGCCACGCCGATATCTCGACCACGCAGATTTACACGCATGTGCTGGAAGAGCGGTTGGTGCGGCTGGTCAACGATCATCATCCGCTTGCCGACTAGGCCTCATATCGCTATGTGAGGGCAACGTGCCCGCGCGGAGCCTACATCTGCGCGATGTTTGCCTTCCGACGCATCGGTCCGCTCAAGAATGTACAATTACCTCGATTTCGAAAAGCCGGTGCAGGACCTTGAACTCAAGATCCTCGAGCTGAAGAAGCTTGCCGAGAATGGCGAGGCGGTCGATGTCGGCGACGAAATCAGCCGGCTCGAGAAGCGCGTGCGCGACGCGCTGCGCGACATCTACAAGGCGCTGACGCCGTGGCAGAAGGTGCAGGTCGCGCGCCACACCGACAGGCCGCATTGCCTCGACTACATCAAGGGTCTGTTCAGCGATTTCACGCCGCTCGCCGGCGACCGCAATTTCGGCGAGGACCAGGCGATCATCGGCGGCTTCGCCCGATTCCGCGGCGAACCGGTGGCCGTCATCGGCCAGGAAAAGGGCTCCGACACGGCGAGCCGGCTCAAGCACAATTTCGGCTCGGTGCGCCCTGAAGGCTACCGTAAGGCCGTGCGGCTGATGGAACTTGCCGACCGCTTCCAGATTCCACTTCTGACGCTGGTCGACACCGCCGGCGCCTACCCCGGCGTTGGCGCCGAGGAACGCGGCCAGGCTGAAGCCATCGCCCGTTCAACCTCGGCCTGCCTCGGCCTCAAAGTGCCATCGATTTCGGTCGTCATCGGCGAAGGCGGTTCGGGCGGCGCCATTGCGATCGCCACCGCCAACCGCGTCTACATGCTGGAACACGCCATCTATTCGGTGATCTCGCCGGAAGGCGCTGCCTCGATCCTGTGGCGCGACACCACGCGCTCGAAGGATGCGGCGACCAACATGAAGATCACCGCCCAGGACCTTCTGGAAATGAAGATCATCGACGCCATCATTGCCGAGCCGCTCGGCGGCGCCCAGCGCGCGCCCGAAACGGTGATCGCCGCCACCGGCGACCTCATTGCCAAGACGATGAAGGAATTTGCCGGCGCCAACACCGATTTTCGCGAGCAGCGCCGCGAAAAATACCTGGCGATGGGCCGCAGCCTCTGATTTCGGCGGGCAACGCACCGCAATGTGGCGTCAAGGAGCAATTTCGCCATAAAAATGCCGCCGCATTCGGCTCAATAAAAAATCCGTGACACCGGGCGAATTGCCGTGGGGGACGCCGTCCGACGCTTGCGGTAAGGAATTTTCAAGGTTAACGGGCTTAGGGTGTCCGTCAGTGTTCAGCATACCGGACCGGTCGCTATCCGGCCCGTGACGCGAGAAAAAGACATAGCCGTATCCATGTTTACCAAGCTTGCCCGGACCGCACTTCTGATCGCCGCGCTTGGCGTTGCCGGCTGCAACGATTCCTCGATGAAGAATTTTGCGCCGGAAGCCAGCAAGCCGCTGCCGGACAAGATCCTGGCCGACATGAAGGCCAAGGGCATGATCCGCACCTCGTCGGTGATGGCTCGCATCTTCAAGGAAGAAGGCAAGCTCGAAATCTGGAAGGCCAAGACCACCGGCCGCTACGAGATGGTCGCCAGCTACGACATCTGCAAATGGTCGGGCAAGCTCGGCCCGAAATACACCGAGGGCGACCGCCAGGCGCCGGAAGGTTTCTATACGGTCCGCCCGTCGCAGATGAATCCGCGCTCGAACTATCACCTGTCCTTCAACATCGGCTATCCCAACGCCTATGACCGTGCCAATGGCCGCACCGGCGCCAATCTGATGGTGCACGGCGCCTGCTCGTCGTCGGGCTGTTATTCGATGACCGATCCGCAGATCGAGCAGATCTACGCTTTTGGTCGCGATGCCTTCCAGGGCGGCCAGACCGAGTTCCAGATCCAGGCCTTCCCATTCCGCATGACCGCCGCCAACATGGCGCGTTACCGCAACGACCCGAACTATGAGTTCTGGAAGATGCTGAAGGTCGGTTACGACAATTTCGAGATCACCAAGGTGCCGCCGAAAGTCGATGTCTGCGACAAGCGCTATGTCTTCAACCAGGTGGCGCCCGAGGGCACGACATTCGATCCGACCGGCGCCTGCCCGGCGACCACGCAGCCGGATTCGCTGAAGAGCGCACTCAACGCCTATCAAAGCAGCTATGACGCGGCCTTCACCGGCGCGGTCAAAGCCAGCGTGCCGGCGCCCAAGCCGACCATTGCCGGCATCAAGGAAGCCGCCATCGTTTCCGAATGGTCGAAGCGCCGCGCCCGGGGCGAGCGCGTGCCGATCGAACCGCCGTCGCTGAATTCCGACGGCACGCTGACCGAGACGGCGCGCATGGGCCGCATCGATTCGCCCGCCGGCCGCAAGATGGCGGCGCTGGACGCAGAGAAGGAAGCCAAGCGCAAGGCCGAGGAACAGCGGGTTGCTGCCATCGAGGCTGCGAAAGCCGCCAAGGCCCAGGCACTGGCTGAAAAGCAAGCCGCAAAGGCCCAAGCGCTGGCCGAAAAGGAAGCAGCCAAGCAGGCCCCCCAGCAGCCGGTCGCCACTGCGAGCGTCGAGGCGGTGCCTGCAGAACCGCCGGCGGACGAAAGCCGGATGTCGAAGATCAAGAACAAGCTGCTAGGCATGTTCGGCGGCTGAGGTTTTTCGCCTTGCCGATGCATGTCGCCCAAAAGTGCGCAGCGGTTTTGGGACAAAGACATGCATGAAGACAAACAAACAAATCACACCGCGATCTATGACCTCAAGGGCCTGAACTGCCCCCTGCCCGTTCTCAAGGCGAAAAAACGCCTGGCGGCAATGCAGCCGGGCAGCCGGCTTTGGCTGGAGACCACCGACCCGCTGGCGGTCATCGACATCCCCGCCTTTTGCGCCGACGCTGGCCACCAGCTTGTTGAAACATCAGCCGTCAGCGGCGGCCACCGCTTCCTGGTCGAACGCGGCGCATAGCGAGCCTGACAATCAGCCCCCGGCTATCGCCAGCGGATTGCTCTCCAGCGCCGCGCGATCCGGCGTGTCGATCGACGGCCGGTTGGTGAAGGCGGAAAACAGCCGGCGCACATAATCTTCCGGCATATCGAGCGTGATCAGCACCAGCCTGGTGCCGCGTTGGCCGTCCGGCCAGGCCAGCAGCCGCGCCGGCGGATGCAGGATCTTCTGCACCCCGTGGACGACAAGCGGCCGCGACGGGTCCTCCGCAAGCTCGATGACGCCCTTCATCCGCAAAAGCTTGTCGCCATGCGCAGAACGCAGCAGGTCGAGGAACATCTCGATCGCCGAAAACGGCACCGGGCCGTCATGGACCAGCGAGTAGGAGCGCACGCGGGAATCGTGGCGGTGGTGGTGCTCATGCTCGCCGTGGTCATGATCATGATGATGGTGGTGTTCATGGGCGGCTTCTTCGCCGAGCCAGCGCCGGACATCGGCGGATTTGGTCGCCGGATTGTAGAGGCCGCAATCGAACAGCGCCGTGACGCCGGTTCGGCCGTCGCCGGCGCCCAGCACCACGGCGCCTGGATTGAGCTGATGGAGTCGCGTTCGCAAAGCATCGACGTCGCCGGGATCGCTGGCCAGATCGACCTTGGTCAGCACGATGCGATCGGCGACCGCCACCTGCTTGACCGCCTCGACATGGCCGTCGAGCGTCGCATTGCCGTTGACCGCGTCGACCAGCGTGATGACGCCATCAAGTCGGAAGGCCTGCACAAGGGCGGGATGCGCCATGATCGACTGCAGCACCGGCGCCGGATCGGCGAGCCCGGTGGTTTCGACGACGACGCGGGCGAGGCGGGCGATACGGCCCGTCTGCAGCCGGTCGACGAGGTCAGCCAGCGTGTCGACCAGTTCGCCGCGCACCGTGCAGCATAGACACCCGTCGGACAGCTGGATGATGCCGTCCGAGGCCTGCTCGACCAGAAGGTGGTCGATCGCCACCTCACCGAATTCGTTGATGATGACGGCCGTGTCGACCAGTGCCGGATCTTTGAGCAGCCGGTTGAGCAATGTCGTCTTGCCGGCGCCGAGGAAGCCGGTGACCACCGTGACGGGTATCGGAAAGCCAGCCATCGCCTAGTTCGCGGCTTTGACCAGCTGGTCGCCCTGCACTGCGGTTGCCTGGCCCACCACGGCCGGTTCGGCGCCCTTTGGCGCCGGAATGTCTGGCCGCCAGCTCGGCAGCGGCACATCGGCGTATTCCTGGCCGCCCTGGTCGAGCATCGCCTTCGGCGCCGGCCCGGTGGCGCCGCCGAGGCCGACGGCAACCAGCGTCGGCACGTGGTCGAGCTTTTCCTGATAGGGCGATTTCGGCACGTCGGCACCCTTCGCGGCCACCGGCGGAGCCGCCTCGGACTGCTCGTGCGGCGCCTTCTTCCTGCAGATCTCATCATGCATGTCGTTGGGTGACATTGTATCGCCATAGGAAGGCATGGCCGCGACCGTGAGCCAGTTCGGGTCGGGCGTGGCAAAGCCCTGGTCGAGCAGCCTGGCGGCGGTCTCGGCACGGCTGATCGCCGATTTTTCGCCGAGCACGACCGCGACCAGCGTGCGGCCATTGCGTGTCGCCGAGCCGATCATGTTGAAGCCCGAGGGACAGACGAACCCGGTTTTCATGCCGTCGGCGCCGGGATAGCGCCCGATCAAGAGATTGTAGTTGGAGATCGCCTTCTTGCCGACGGCAAGGCCTTCGATCGAGAACCAGGGGGCGTATTGCGGGAATTCCTTGCGGATCGCCATCACCAGCAGGGCAAGATCGCGCGCCGTCGTATACTGCTCCGGCGAAAACAGTCCGTTCGGATTGACGAAATGCGTTCCGGTCATGCCTAGCCGCGCCGCCTCCGCATTCATGCGAACGGCGAATCCGGCCTGCGAGCCGCCTATGTTTTCGCCGATGGCCATGGCGATATCGTTGGCCGATTTGACCAGCATCATCTTCAACGCATTGTCGAGCCGCATCACCGAGCCCGGCTTGAAGCCCATCTTGCTCGGCGGTTCGCCCGCCGAATGCTTGGTCACCTTGATCGGTGAATCGAGCTGGACCTCGCCGGCGGCAATCGCCCGGAAGGTGACATAGGCGGTCATCAGCTTGCTCAGCGAAGCGGGATACCAGCGCTTGAATGCGTCCTGGTGCTGCAGAACCTTGCCGCTGTTGAGGTCGAACAGGATCACCGGATTGGCCAAAGCTGGCCCAGCCAGCATGGGTAGCGCCAAGCCGCCCGTTAGCAGTAATTTGAGGATATGGCTGTGCCGCATCATGGAATCCGAAATCGCCTCTTGCCGTAGTCGCCCCTGGCTCCGTAAGATTTCGTTACGCGATGGCCAGCATGACCTGATCCGGCCCTCAATTTCCGGATCACATTGTCTGGGGTGCTATTTACCCTATGTGACGCCAAGATGGCAAAGTGCCAAGATGGCAACAAGCATGGCAATCACAATTGCAATCAAGCAGGCCAGATCGTCTGCTCCAACAGCGAGATGGAACCATTATGCCGATTCTCAACCGCGCCGCCGAGATGCAGGATGAAGTTGCCGGCTGGCGACGCCATCTGCACCAGACGCCAGAACTGAATTTCGATGTCTTCAAGACCGCCGCCTTCGTCACCGAGAAGCTGAAGGAATTCGGCTGCGACGACGTGGTGACGGGCCTCGGCAAGACCGGCGTCGTCGGCATCATCCATGGCCGCAAGGGGCAAGGCGCGACCATCGGCTTGCGCGCTGACATGGACGCGCTGCCGATCAACGAGATCACCGGCAAGCCCTATGCCTCGACCATCCCCGGCAAAATGCATGCCTGCGGCCATGACGGCCATACGGCGATGCTTTTGGGCGCCGCCAAATATCTGACCGAAACGCGCAATTTCGCCGGCTTGGTCGCGGTCATCTTCCAGCCGGCGGAAGAGGGCGGCGGCGGCGGCAACGAGATGGTCAAGGACGGCATGATGGAGCGTTTCGACATTTCGCGCGTCTTTGGCATGCACAACATGCCGGGCCTGCCGGTGGGCCAGTTCGCCATCCGGCCGGGTCCGATCATGGCGGCGACCGCCGAGTTCACCATCACCGTGAAGGGCCGCGGCGGCCATGCGGCGATGCCGCACGGCACGATCGACCCGATCGTCATCACCAGCCAGTTGGTCGGCGCCCTTCAGACGGTCGCTTCGCGCAGCACCGATCCGGTCGAGGCGGTGGTGGTTTCGGTGACGAAGTTCCACGCCGGCGACGCCTACAACGTCATTCCCGAGACCGCCGAGATTGCCGGCACGGTGCGCACACTGAAGAAAGAGATCGCCAAGAAATCGGAAGAGCGCATCCGCACCATCTGCGAAGGAATAGCCACCGCCTTCGGCGCGACGATCACCGTCGACTATGACGCCAACTATCCCGTGACCTTCAATCATCCGGAAGAAACGGTCTTTGCCGGCGATGTCGCGGCAAATGTCGCCGGCGACACCCAGGTCCACCGCGCCATCCAGCCGGTGATGGGCGGCGAAGACTTCTCCTACATGCTGGAAGCCCGACCTGGCGCCTTCATCTTCATCGGCAATGGCGAGACCGCCGGCCTCCACCATCCGGCCTACGACTTCAACGACGAAGTCATCCCGCACGGCATGAGCTACTGGGTAAAACTGGCCGAAACGGCGCTCGCAGCCTGACCTGCCCCGACGAAAGGCCGGCCGATTAGCCTTCGGCCGGCCTCTTCATTGCCTTCGGGGCGAGCCTCTTGGCGAAACGATCGGAAGCGGCTATGTGTCTGGCCGCGTGGTCCCGTAGCTCAGTAGGATAGAGCGGCAGATTCCTAATCTGTAGGTCACAGGTTCGATTCCTGTCGGGATCACCAGCAAGATCAAAGGCTTGGTGACTGAGATAGCCTGTCGGCATGTTGCAGCACTGATGGACTGGTTTTCGGTGATTTTCACGGACGCGACCAAGCAAGCAGCCTGACTTTAGTTCCATAGAAAAAGTCCATCCCTGAGGTCTCAGGAGCGAGCTTTAAGCATCTACAGCCGCGAAGAGAATCGACCTCTTGCAAGTACAATTCCAGATCGAGCGATGGTTCCCAGTCGATCCGTTACGGTCTGAGTTCGGCGCCGCCAACTCAACGAAGCCGGCCGTATCCTAGCTGGCAACCAGGGGCACCGTGACGGTCGTGGCGTAATTTATCGGATACTGGTCGAAATACGGGAAAGCGATGACGAAGGCATAGCTGGCGGTCAGATGCGCCATCTTGAAACCGCCGCTGGCAGGGTCGGTCGCGATCGTCACAATGACGTTCTTCAGACCCAGGTTCACCAATTTCTGCGTGGCGATGGCCTGGATGTCGCTCTGCGAAAGCGTGTTGTTCAGCTGCAGCGCCCGGGAAGAGGTTTCCAGTGTATAGCGGACGGTCGACACGGCATTCATGGCCCAGCCGAAGGCGAAGATTCCGAACAAAAGCATCACCAGGAAAGGCGCGATCAAGGCGAATTCCAGCCCGGCTGCGCCGGAGCAGTCACGGCGCCACCTGGATCCGATCCTTTCAGCGGACACGGATCACCTGCTGATGACTGATCGCGCGCGGGTCCGGGAAGACACCGAAGTTAAACGGGGGCACCCAGGTGCCCGTCGCCGTTATCTGGACGAAGACGGTCGGCAGCTTCGTTCCGCCGCAAATGGTGGTCGCATCCACGACCGTGGCGCCGCACAAATAGGAGCGGACCAGTACGACCGCGGCGTCCTCGGGCTTGTCGTTCCAGCTCGAAAGCGCGACCGCCTGCGTTCCGGTGTCATTGGACGCGCCGGCCATTACGAGATTGGCCGCGGTTTTGACGCCCGCGCGCATCTGCAGGTAACTCGTTACGTAGGACCAGCCGTCGGCGATGCCGAGGCAGACGAGGCACAGGATGGGCAGCAACATGGAAAACTCGACGGCAGCTATCCCGGATTTGTCCAGGACAATGCGCAAGGTCCGCCCACCCATCCCGCTACTCGACGAGCTGAACGGATTGCGTCGCCGGAATGTTCTTCATCCCGAGGCTGGTGCAGTCCTGCTTGATGGTCGTACTGCCGGACCACTGGATGGTGTCGGCGACGACCTGAGTGCAGCCGCCGTTCCCGGAGAAGTTGCCAAGGTAGTTGACCTGCTGCCTGGGGAAATAGATGGCGCCGGTCAAAAGCGAGGCCGCGGTGCCGTTGAAGGTGCTCTGCGCCGCAGTCCCGGTCCTGTCGCCGTAGAACAGCACGCCGGAATAGGCTCCGGAGGTAGGCGCGCTCAGCGTCACCTTGGCGTTGCCGTTCATGCTGACGGTGTTGCTGCCTGCCATGAAGATGGTTACCCCGCTGCCGGCGACGACCGCGTTGGCGTTGACCTTCATACCGCCCTGCACGACGTAGACGCCGGGCTGCAGGGTGACGTTGCCGCTGAGGCTCATGCCGCTACAGTAGGTGCCAGGCTGGAGTGTTTGCGACGTCTTGTTGCCGTTGACATTCTTGCAAGGGTTGCCTGCTGTCGGCGTCGCCAAGCCGGAGAAAGGATCGGCTGCCGGCAAGGCTCGGGTGATGTTGGACTTGCAGACTGTGGTCGCTGGATTGTTCAGCACCATGCCGCCGACCGTGATCAGGCAGTCGGCCTTGAGCACAGCCGAGCCCTGCGTCTTTATGGCGTCCAAGGCAATCGAGTCCGACATGACCGAACAGCCGGTGAGGTTGACGGTGGTGTTGCCGGAAAAGAGCGCAGCCTGGGAGGCCGAGGGACTGAGCGCCAGCACACAAGCCTTGGAGGCGTCATTGATCAGCGCCACCGCCCTTGCCTGTTCGGCAACGGGCGCCTGGTTGAAAATCGCCGTGAAGTAGCGATCGAGATTCTGCTTGACGATGACCTCTACCGCCTTCTTCGCGGTGTTCGGGCCGGACAATGGCGGCGTGTTGACCTGGATCGTGCCCGGCGTGGCAAAATTGTTCGAGGTCGCGGACTGCGTGGCGGCGGCAATGATGGTCGGGTTATCGGAACCCGCGACTTTCTCGAGCGCACCGGCATAGGCCGCGGCATCGGCGACGGCCTGCAGCTTGAGGCTGCTGTAGTACCAGAAGGATGTCTCGACACCGAGGCCGGCGCCGCCGACCACGACCGGCAAGGTGAAGGCAAAGATGACGGCAACGTTACCGTTCGTGGCGCGCGTTGGGCGGCCCAAAGCAAACCAAATCCGGGTGAACGCGTTGGATGCCATATGTATTAGAAACCACGAATAGATAAACGAATGTCTAAAAACTCCATTCCGATTCGACGTAGTCGAACGTGCTAGGCGCAATTGCAGCGACCGCGCATCATCCTGTCGGAGGTACCGCCCCAGAATCGATGAATGCGAAATATGCCGCTATCGCGAACTTTGTTGTCGACCAAGTGACATTTAAATGCCCCCTCTGCGAAGAAGCTATCGAGAAGACAGGGGACACCGCGCTGCCCGGTAAGGGGAAAGATCGGCTCACGCCGCCTCAGGAACTTTGTGCAATCCGTCCGGGGCTGGCTCTGAGGGCCACACGCTCGAAACCAACCACTCCAGCCACGATCAGTCCGTGAGGCGCCCACGAAACAACGTGGTGCCGTCGGTCAACTGCGACCTGGAGATATCCCGGAACCCAGCCCCGGCCATCCACCCGCGATACTGACCTTCCGTGTACGATTCGCCTGCGCGGTAAAGGTTCAGGAAGGTGAGATTGAGAAAGACACCCTCAGGCGGGCCGAGACGGTCGTGATCGACGACACCCCACCCCGCAATTGCGATCTCGCCTCCTTGGGTGAGGCAACGCGCCGCGTTCAGGATCGAACTGCGCGCCTGGTCCGGCGGCAGGACCTGGACGACGGCCTTCAGGATTGCCAAGTCATGCCGGCCGGTCGATGGCGCGACCGTTATGTCGCCTTCTTCGACAACCACATCGCCGGCACCGTATTCCGACAGGATCGCTGGTGCGACCGCTGCGACCGTCGGGAGTTCCATCAAAGTCGCCGCAATATGCGGCCATCGCTCGCGAAGTCCGACCAGAATGGTCCCGGCGCCGCCGCCGATGTCGATCACCGAACGGACCGCCGAGAGGTCCAGCTCACGGGCCAGATTCCGGCCGAAAATCACCCCTCCCGGTGCGAGCATGCGGCTGAAGGCCGCTGCGGATTCTAGCCCCGCTTCGGAAAAGTCATGCAGCGCGGCCGGCCGGTTCTGCCGCAGCGACTCTGCGGTCAAAAGGTCGGCTCCCCAGAGTTCGCGCAGCAGCACATGATCGCCGCCGCGATAGGTCGGCTTGGACGCGTCAAGAAACTCCGACGATTCGGCTCCGTTGCGAAACTGACCATCCTCGACCTCGAGGAGACCGATGCTGGCGAGCGCGTAGAGGAGCCGCGACAGACGAGCGGGCTCGACTTTGAGCGCTGCCCCAAGGCTGTCGGCAGTCGCAGCATCGCCGCCGAGCCGGGTGAAGATGCCAAGGTCCAGCCCGGCACGAAGCGCCAAGGCAGGGGGCACCCCTGCGATCAGCTTGTCGATCCGATCGGAATCCACCATGTCATATCCCGTTGTGCGATCCAGGATCGACTTTGAACAGCTCGGCCAACCTCGTCAAATCAGTTCACCAGCGCGTCGCTCTCCACGTCGAACAGGTTCAGCTTGGCGGTATCGGGTTCGACATAAAGGGTATCTCCGGGGCCGGCGCTGATCCTACCAGCGCCCGCGACCGTTGTGCGCCGCCCCGGCATACCTCAAAAACCGGCTGTGATGATGGCTGGCCGCGCCTTCGAACGCTACGCAGGCAAGGCCAGCAGCGCCAGTCCGGCCAGCGCCGAGCCGGCCAATGTCGGCAGCATGCCGATCCTCAGTTTCAGCATGGCGACCATAGCGGCTGCCGCCAGCAGCGCGGCACGCCAATCCAGCGACGACAGCACCGGCACCTCCATGCCCAGGCCAACGCGGTGCACCGCGCCGAAGACGACATGAAGTGCGAACCACAGCGCAAGGTTCATCACCACGCCGACGACAGCCGCTGTGATCGCACTCAGCGCGGCCGACAGTGCCTTGTTGCCGCGCAGCGCCTCGATGTAGGGGGCACCGAGAAAGATCCAGAAGAAGCACGGCACGAACGTCACCCAGAGCGTCAGCAATGCGCCGAGCGATCCGGCGACAAGCGGTCCCATCGCACCGGCGTGACGATAGGCGGCGACGAAGCCGACGAATTGCAGCACCAGGATCAATGGTCCCGGCGTCGTCTCGGCCAGGCCAAGCCCATCGACCATTTCACCCGGCGCCAGCCAGCCGAACGAGGTCACCGCTGCCTGCGCGACATAGGAGAGTGCGGCGTAGGCGCCGCCGAATGTGACCACCGCCATCAGGCTGAAGAAGCCGCCAAGCTGTGCCCAAACACTGGCAGGGCCGGTCAGCGCCAGGATCAGTATGACCGGCCCGAGCCAGATCGGCAGCCAGATCGCGATGGTGCGCGGCGCGTGCCATTTCGTCGGCTTGGTGTGAGCGAGTTCGCCGCGTTCGAACATGACGTCGACGGCGCCCCTGACATCGGGCAAATTGTCCTTGCCGCGTGCGGCTCCGGAAAAACGCGCCGGTGCCAGGCGGTTGCCGATCCAGCCGGTCAGCCCTGCAACCAGGATGATCAGCGGAAACGGCAGCCTGATGACATGAATGGCAAGGAACGCGGCCACCGCGATCGCCATCATCACCCGGTTCTTGAGCGCCCGTTTGCCGATGCGGAGGACCGCCTCGACGACGACGGCCAGCACCGCCGCCTTGATGCCGAAAAACAGCGCCTCGATGACGGGCGCATCATTGTAAAGCACGTAGAAGATGCTGAGGCCCAGCATGACAAACGCACCGGGCAGCACGAACAGGATGCCGGCAACGAGGCCGCCGGCGGTCCGGTGCAGCAGCCAGCCGATATAGATGGCGAGCTGCTGTGCCTCGGGGCCTGGCAGAAGCATGCAGTAGTTGAGCGCATGCAGGAACCGCTGCTCGCCGATCCAGCGGCGATCCTCGACCAATTCCTTGTGCATCAGCGCGATCTGTCCGGCCGGCCCGCCGAAGGAGAGCAGGCCGATCCTTGCCCACAGTTTCGCGGCTTGGCGGAAGGTCGGGACGATCGGAGCCTCGGTAGCCTGTGCATCGTCGTCCGCGGCGAGGGCGCTCATGGCGCTTTGCCCGCGCTGGGCCAATTGTGGGTTTCGTCAGTGGCATCGCGGCACCATCTGAAGAACGCATCGTAGAGCAGCATGCCGGCATCAAGCTGTTCGAGATCGTCGCGGAACATGCGCGACAGCCCGAGCGATGCAGCGAGGAACCCGGCCGCCTGCGGTACGAGATCGAGGCGCGCCGTATCGGCTGCACGCACGATCAGCGCAAGGCGATCGAGCGCTTCGGACCGCAACCCGAACTCTTCGATCATCGTGTCGAAGGTGCAGCGCTCGCCGCGATGGCTCCAGAACACGTCGTCGATGTCGAAGGCAACTGCCCCAAACCGATCGGCGGCCGCCAGCACTTCAGACGGCTCGACAAACAGGAACACCGCTGAGGGATCGACGAAGCGGCGGATCAGCCAGGGACAGGCGATGCGGTCGACCTTGGGGCGGGCACGCGTCACCCAGACCGTGCGGCCCTTGTCGTCGCGGGGCGGTATCTTGTCGGCCTTGACCAGAAGTCCCTTGGCCGCCTGCCACGCCTCGAAGCCGCCTTCAAGGGATTCGGCAGCAATGCCCTCATGGCGCAGCCATGCGGCAACGCCTTGCGAGAGCTTCAGCCCCTTCTGGCAGATGACGACAGCATGAGCCCCCGTGAACTCGGCCGCCCAGCTCGAAACAGACTTGAAGTCGCGCCGGCACGAGGCCGGAAGCAGGCGCGGATCGGCGTCGTAGTCTTCGTCGATGCGGACATCGACAAGAACAGGCGCGTCGGACAGACCGACAAGGCGGGAAAGCTGCGCTACGGTGATTGCGGTTGTTGACGGCATGGCGTCCACCTCCAGAGTGAGAGTTTGGACGCGATCATTGGGCTGACGCCTCACGGGGTCGTCGCGAAGGAACCCCTTGCCACAATGCTGGATTGATCCTTCGCCTTTGTCAAGGAAAGAGCGGCGCCGGGGGACCGCGCCTACTGCGCCGTCCAGCCGCCATCCATCGGCAAGGTGGTGCCGGTGATCTGTCTGGCTGCGTCAGAGCACAGGAACAGAGTCAGCGCGGCGAGCTCCTCGACGGTGACGAATTGCTTCGTCGGCTGCGCTGCCAGCAGCACGTCGTGCTTGACCTGTTCCTCGGTCATGCCGCGCGCCTTCATCGTGTCGGGGATCTGTTTTTCGACCAGTGGCGTCCAGACATAGCCGGGCGCGATGGCGTTGACGGTGATGCCGTCCTGCGCGACTTCCAGCGCTACCGTCTTGGTCAGACCCGCTATGCCGTGCTTGGCCGAGACGTAAGCCGACTTGAACGGCGAGGCGACCAGTGCATGCGCCGACGCGGTATTGATGATGCGGCCCCATTTGCGCGCCTTCATGCCGGGCACCACGGCCTTGATCGCGTAAAAGGCGGCCAGCAGATTGATGCGGATGATGGCTTCCCACTTGTCATCGGGAAACTCCTCGATTGGCGCGACATGCTGTATCCCGGCATTGTTGACCAGAATGTCAAGGCTGCCCAAGGCCTGCTCGGCTTCGTGCACCATGGCGGTCACCGCTGCGCCGTCCATCATGTTGGCGCCGGAGTAGCGGCACTGGACGCCGAAATCCTTCTCGATGCCGGCGCGCTCCTGTTCGATCGCCGGGGCTTCGCCAAGGCCGTTGATCGTGACGTTGGCGCCCTCGGCGGCAAGGGCGCGGGCAATGGCCAGGCCAATGCCGCTGGTCGATCCGGTGACGAGCGCATTCTTCGAAGAAAGGGAACCCATGGAGATCTCGCGACTGTTGGGAGGGACTACAAAGACACATAGTTTGTGCGCCGCAACATGACAACGCCATAACCATATGTCGGCGCTGTTACAGCCCTAAAACGCGCTTTGCCGGCCTCGCCGAGCGCCGTCTCAAGGCTGACACGTCAAGGCTGACACGGCAGTGTTATGGTGCGGCGCAACATAGTCGGCCGCGCATTCGCGCAGTCATTCCTGAACCATCGATCCAACGAATAAGGGGGCTGTAGCTTGAAATCGCCGATGTCGTGATGCGTGCCTATGCCATGCCGCTCACCAACCGTCCTTTCCGCCCGGCCCGTATCGCTTCTTAGATCCGACGCCCTGAGCTATCCCGCAATCTCCAGCAGGGCCGATACCAGCAAGCGGCGTTCGTCGGCGGAAAGCACGTCGGAATCGAAGAGGTTCATGCTGCGCAGCCCTTCGATGGCCAGAAAGCAGACCAGCAGCGTCTTCAGGTCCGGCGTCTCGCTCTTCAGCCGCTGCAGCAGCTGCGACTTGAAGGCTTTTATCGGCGTCAGGAAATCCGGATCCTCGGCGATCGCCGAGAATATCCACGAAGCCGTCGGCTTCGGCTCCTCGCAATCATCCGCCGAGAGCCGGATATAGGTGGCGAGCAGGCTCTCGCCGCTGGCGCCGGCGACACGGCCCGATTCCAGCGCCAGCTCGAACGCGCGCAGGTAATTCTCCACCAGGCCCTGCATCAGTTTGGCCTTGGTCGGAAAGTTATATAACAGGCCGCCTTTCGACACGCCGGCGCGGCTGGCGACGGCGTCAAGCGACAGGCTGCCGGGACCGGTCTCGCGTGCGACATCGGCGGCGGCGGCGAGTATCTTGTCGCGCGAATTTGCCCTTTGGGTCTTCATCGATCCCTTCCCCCGCACCAGCCTAGGCGGAATTGACAAGACCGTCCAGACGGTACAGTAAGTTCGCCGTCATTTGTAATCGGGACCTGGCGTCGATAAGTGTCCCGCTATTCGGCTATTTTGCCGGACATCGGCCGAGGGGACAGTTCGTGAAGCGCTTCATCTCTATCACCGCAATTCTGCTTCTGCTCGCTCTGGTGTGCGTCGGCGTTGTCGGCTTCAACCTGTTCCGCGACAACGCTATCAAACAGTATTTCGCCACCATGAAGCCGCCGGCGACGACCGTATCGACGGTTGTCGTCAAGCCTTCCGACTGGACGCCGGGGGTCGAGGCGATCGGCACGGTACGCGCCGTGCGCGGTGTCGACCTTACCGTCGAGACCAGCGGCATCGTCAAGGACATCCTTTTCCATGCCAACCAGAAGGTGCCGGTCGATTCGGTCCTGCTGCAGCTCGACGATGCCGTCGAACGCGCGGATCTGGTCGCGGCCAAGGCGCAGTCCGTGTCCGACAAGACGGCGCTCGAACGCGCGCTGGAGCTGCAGCGGCGCGGCGTCGGAACGGATGCCACGCTCGACACCGCTCAAGCCGCTGCATCGGCCTCCGCCGCGCAGGTCAACAAGCTGCAGGCCGTGCTCGATCAGAAGCAGCTGACGGCGCCGTTCGCCGGCACCGTGGGCATCCCCAAGATCGACCTCGGCCAATATCTCTCGCCCGGCAACGCAGTGGTGACCTTGCAGGATCTGGACACCATGCGGGTCGATTTCTCGGTACCCGAACAGCAGCTGCCGCTGCTCAAGATAGGCCAGGCGGTGCGGCTCGGCCTCGGCGGCACCAGCGGCGGCGCCGACATGCCGTTTGCCGGCTCCATTCGCGGCATCGATCCCAAGATCGACGCTTCAAGCCGCCTGGTGTCCGTCCGCGGCGAGGTCGCCAACCCTGACGGCAAGCTGACGCCCGGCCAGTTCGTCCAGGTTCGCGTCGAGCTGCCGCAGGAGAAAAACATTCTGTCCTTGCCGCAGACGGCATTGACGTCGAGCCTCTATGGCGACTTCGTCTTCGTCGTCGTTCCGGCGAAGCCGGCGGAAGGCGCCCCAGCCGCGAAACCCGAGGAAAAGCCTGCTGCAGGGGCCGACGCAGCAAAGCCGGCGGCAGATGCAAAGCCGGCAGACGCGAAACCGGCTGCCGAAGACGCCGCGGCGAAGCCCGCGGACAAGCCGGCTGTCGACCCCGCGAAGCCCGCGGCAGAACCGGAAAAGCCGGCGCTCGTGCTGTCGCAGGTGTTCGTGAAGCCCGGCCGCCGCAACGACGGCATGGTCGAGATCATCGAGGGCATCAAGGCCGGTGACGAGGTCGTCACCGCCGGTCAGAACCGTCTCTTCAACGGCATGTCCGTCGCTGTCGACAACACCATTGACCCCAGCAAGTCGGCTAACCAGCAGGCTCAGCAATGAACTTTTCCGACATCTTCATTCGCCGGCCGGTCCTCTCCACCGTCCTCGCCTGCATGATCCTGCTCCTGGGTTTCCAGGGCATCTTCAACCTGTCGATCCGGCAGTATCCCAAGGTTGACGAGACGGCGATCACCATCACCACCGCCTATCCCGGCGCCAGCGCCGACCTGATCCAGGGCTTTATCTCCGCCCCGATCGCGCGGGCCGTCGCCTCGACCGAGAACATCGACTACGTCACCTCGTCCAGCCGGCCGTCTTCGAGCACTGTGGTCGTCCAGATGAAGCTCGGCTCCAATCCGGATGTCGCGCTCACCGAGGTCCTGTCGAAGGTGCAGGGCGTACGCGGCACCTTGCCGGATGCATCCAAGGATCCGGTCATCGTCAAGGGCACCGGCCAAGAGTTCGCGATGATGTACATCTCGATGCAGAATCCGAACATGAGCAAGGAGCAGCTCACCGAATATATCGAGCGCGTCGTGCGGCCCCGCATGTCGACGGTCGAAGGTGTCGCCGACGTGCAGATCTTCGGCGCCGAGGAATATTCGATGCGGGTCTGGATCGACCCGGTCAAGCTTGCTGCGCGTGGCGTCACCGCCGCCGAAGTGCTGGCGGCGATCAACAACTCCAACTTCCTGTCGGCGCCCGGCAACACCGAGAACGAATATGTCGTCTCCTCGATCACGGTTCGCTCGACGCTGCAGACGCCTGAGGCCTTTGCCGAGCTTCCGCTGCGCTCGACGGACGGCCAGGTGGTGCGCTTGCGCGACGTGGCGCGAGTCGAGCTTGCCGCCGAGAGCACCGACACGAGGGTGAGCTTCAATGGCAAGCCCGGCACCTTCCTCGCCATCTTCCCGACGCCGGCCGCCAACCCCCTGACAACGGCGGAGGCGATCCACAAGATCGTGCCTTTGATTCAAGAGACGCTGCCGAAAGGCATGACCATCGAAATCGTCTACGATTCCACCGAACAGATCAGCGCCTCGATCGATGAAGTGTTCAAGACCATCGCCGAAGCCGTCGCCATCGTCGTCGTGGTCATCCTGTTGTTCCTCGGCTCATTCCGCTCGGTGATGATGCCGATCGTGACCATCCCGCTGTCGCTGGTCGGCGTCTGCTTTCTTTTGTTTGCGGTCGGCTATTCGATCAACCTTCTGTCGCTGCTGGCCATGGTGCTGGCCATCGGCCTTGTCGTCGACGACGCTATCGTGGTGGTGGAGAACATCCATCGCCACATGGAGGAGGACCACATGTCGCCGATGCAGGCGGCCTTCAACGGCATGCGCGAGATTTTCTCCGCCATCGTGGCCATGACCATCACGCTCGCCGCCGTGTTCGCGCCGCTGGCCTTCACCGGCGGCCTGACCGGCGCGCTGTTCCGCGAGTTCGCGGTGACGCTCGCCGGTTCGGTGGTGCTGTCCGGCCTCATAGCCGTCACCATCACGCCGATGATGGCGGCGCGTCTGCTAAAGACGGGATCGCACAGTCGCTTCCAGCGCGTCGTCGACGGAACCTTCAGCCGTGTCGAGCATGTCTATGAGCGGGCGGTCACCGCCTCCTTGAGAAATCGACCGGTGACGCTGCTGATGGTCGTGGCGCTGGTTGCGCTCACCGGCTTCATGTTCACCAAGACCTCGAGCGAACTGGCGCCGGAAGAGGACCAGGGCTTCCTCTTGTCTATCGTGACGGCACCGCGCTACGCGACCTCGGACTACACCGAGACCTACGTCAACCAGATCCTCGGCCTGGTGAAGGACATTCCCGAAACCAGGGCGCAATTCTCCGCCGTTGCCTTTGGCGGCGCCACCAACGGCGCCTTTGTCGGCTTCGCCTTCAAGGATTGGGCCGAGCGCCAGCGCAACTCAAAGGAGCTTCAAGCCGATATCCAGGGACGCCTCGGCAAGGTGGCCGGCGTCGAGGCCTTCGTCTTCGCGCCGCCGACGCTGCCGGGCTCCGGCGGCGGCCTGCCGATCTCCATGGTGGTGCGCTCGACCGGTGGTTCCGCCGAGGTCTACGAGGCGGCCGAGCAGATTAAGAACAAGGCGCAGGCCTCCGGCCGCTTCATCGTCGTGCAAAACTCGATGTCCTTTGACGCTCCGCAGGTGACGGTGACCATCGACCGCGACCGCGCGGCGGCTCTCAACCTGCCGATCGCCGACATCGGCCAGACGCTGACGCTGCTGGTCGGCGGCGCCGAAGTGGCTCAGTTCGACCGCGACTCCAACAGCTACGACATCATCCCGCAGGTGCCGAAGGAATTCCGCGACAATCCCGAGAAGCTCGGCGAATATTTCGTGCGTAGCGTGACCGGCGAAATGGTGCCGCTTTCAGCGGTAGTGAAGATTTCGACCAACGCCGCGCCGGCCGCGATCGAGCAGTTCAACCAGCTGAACTCGGCGACGATATCAGCGCTGCCGCTTCCCGGCGTCACCACGGGCGACGGGCTGCAGACCCTGGAGAACCTTGCCAAGGAGAGCCTGCCCGATACCTTCTTCATCGATTATTCCGGCCAGTCCCGGCAGGAGAAGGAGCAGGGCAACACGATCCTTATCGCGTTCGCAGCCGCCGTAATCGTCATCTATCTGGTGCTGGCGGCGCAGTTCGAAAGCTTCCGCGACCCGCTGATCATCATGATGGCGGTGCCACTGTCGATCTTTGGCGCCATCGTGCCGCTCAATCTGGGGCTTGGAACGCTCAATATCTACACGCAGGTCGGCCTGATCACACTGATAGGTCTGATCACCAAGCATGGCATTCTTCTGGTCGAGTTCGCCAACCAGCAGCGCGAGCTGCATGGCATGAGGCGGCGCGATGCGATCGTCGCCTCGGCCAAGGTGCGCTTGCGGCCGATCCTGATGACGACAGCGGCGATGGCGCTCGGCGTCGTGCCGCTGATCGTGTCCAGTGGTGCTGGTGCGGCGGCGCGCTATTCGATGGGCCTCGTGATCTTCACCGGCATCCTGGTCGGAACCATGTTCACCCTGTTCGTGGTGCCGATGTTCTACACCTTCATCGCCAGCAAGGACCTGCCGCACCACGCCGAAAAGCCAGACCCGAAGCTGATGCCGGTGCACGCGGACTGAGCTGCGAACGGCGTTAGCGAACAAACGAAAAGAGGCCGGAAATTTCCGGCCTCTTTTTTGACTGGATTGATTTACCGCGAAGCTCTGATGGAGCTTCAGGCGGGAACTTGCGGTGCGGCATGACCTGGCCGGCTGCGCTGCACCATCGCTCCAAACGCAGTCTGCTACTTGACGATGACGATGCTGGTGTTGGTCGGGCCGAAGGTTTCGACCAACTGGTAGAAGTCGGCGGCATTGTCGGGATGCAGCCGCACGCAGCCATGCGACGCCGGCCGTCCCAGCCGCTTGATGGCGTTGGTCGCATGCACGGCGTAGCCGCCGCTGAAGAAGACCGAATGCGGCATCGGCGCGTTGTCGTATTTCTTCGAATGCCACATCTCGTGCATGCGGGTCGGCTTGAACGAGCCGGTCGGCGTGACATGCGCACTGTCGCCGGTCGAGACCTTCCAGGCGAAAGTCGGCCGGCCATCGACCAGCACTTCCATGGTCTGCTGCGACAGCGAAACACGCGCCACGATCTGGTTTGCCGCGGCATGGGCGGTGCTGTTGGCGGTGCCAAGCAGAAGCGCGGCGCCGCCGGCTGCGGCGGTGACGTTGATGAGTTTGGCGGAAATGGCTTTGTACATGATGGCTCCTCTTTGCCGGTCCTGCCGGCGTCAATTCGGTGGCCGCCTTATCCCCGCGCCATGTTTCAGACTGACTTCGCTGAGGCTCGTTTGTGTTTCGAATCTGTTTCCTCTGGTTAACAAGCAAGGTGGACAAGGGAAGCGTGCTCCGCCTTCGCTGCGCACTCCCGATCACGCACCGCGCCCCCAAACGAAAGTGCTGATGTCCTTATATGAAAGAAGATTGGCTTCGCTCGAAACCGACTTGCAACAAAGCGCGGCCTGGGCGGCATGATCTGGTTACAGGCTCGCGGCACAGTCATCTCAACGAGAACAGCCGGCGCCAACGAAAATGAGCATCAAATCGACCACCCTGTCCTGGCTCTTCAGGATAAGCATCGCCGCATTTGTCGTCGGCGGCATCGGCACAGTAGCCGGCACCCCGATGACGAAACTGGCGGTGATGAATTCGGGTGAGATTTCGACGCTGCATGCCGCGCTGTTCATAGCCTTGGTCTGGATTGTCTCCAGTCTGCGCATCAACCGTCTCAGGGCCCTCTGGCGGGTCGGCCTCGGGTTGAAGTGGATGCGCGGCCCCTCCGGCAACTTGCTGCCGAGAGGACCGAAGGCCCGCGTCGCAACGGGGGGCTCCGTGGGCGACGCGGGCACTTCGGGTTTATCCTGAAGCACCCGCGGTTCTGATTTTTGGGGACAACCGATGAAGACGAAATCTGCAGCCTCCGTGCTTTCGGTACTGCTCTATGCACAAGGCCTGCTCGGCTTTGCCGGTCTCGCCACGGTTCTCCTGAAGGACCGCGCGCATGCCGCCAGCGAAATCGTAGTCGCCAGCGAATTGCCGTCGGGACCATCGCTTCTGGTGGTGCGCTGACGCCTATGCATGGCGCCCGAGATTGCGCAGCTTTTTTGGGCGAGCCGAGGAACAATCCAGCCTCCCGACCCTCAGTCGGCGCGCTGCGTCGGCGGGTCGAACCGGTAGCCTGCGCCGCGTATAGTTGTGATGGTTTCGGTGTCGAGCTTGCGGCGCAGCCGCACGATGCGCGAATCGATCGAGCGGTCGAAGGCATCGGCATTTTCGGCGGGCGCCGCCGCAATGATGTCGTCGCGCGTCAGCACCTTGCGCGGGCTGGCCAGAAACAGCCTGAGCAGCGCCACCTGGCCCGGCGACAGCTGTTCTTCCGTACCCGAACGGTGCATGACGATGGCCGACCGCAAATCGACGGTGGCATTTTCCAGCACGATCAGTTCCTGGGCGGACCTGCCGCGCCGCGTCAGCAGGCCGCCGATGCGCGCGGCAAGCTCCCTGACATTGAGCGGACTTTCGACGACATCTGCGGCGCCAAGCTCGAGCGCCAGCACCTTGTCGACCAGATCGGCCGGCCGGCAGATCAGGATGAAATCCGGCCCCGCCTTCCCGTCCGCGCTCTGGCCGCCGCCATAACGCCTGAGCAGGTCCCGCCCTTCCGCCTGGCTGAGGCTGTCGCCGACGATGACGATATCGATGCCTCCGGACGAAAGCAGGGATTCAGCTTCCCAGGGCTGCCGCGCCTCGCGCACGTCATGGCCGCGCCGGTCGAGATGATCGGCAAGATCGCCGGCCACCACATCGGCGACGGAAACCAGCGCGATGACGGATCGTGCAGCCATGTTTTTCTTCCCGTTCCCCCGCAACCGGATATGAGTGCTGGACATCATGTTTATACCCAATCTACTTTCCGCTGAAAGCGGGAGCGAGGCCATAGTGCGGGCACGGATTGTCATCGTCGAGGACGAGCCCGATCTCCGGGACGCGGTCGCCGAGTATCTCGGCGCCAACGGCTACGATGTGACCCAGGCCGGAAGCGCGGCCGAGGCGCGCGCCTTGCTGGAGACGGAATCGTTTCATTTGGCCATTCTCGACATCGCCATGCCGGGCGAGGACGGACTGTCGCTCGGCCGCTGGCTGCGCTCGAAAATACCGGTCGGCATCATCTATGCCACGGCTGCCGGCACCGCACTCGACCGCATTGTCGGGCTGGAGCTTGGCGCCGACGACTACATCGTCAAGCCCTACGAGTTGCGTGAGGTGCTGGCTCGTGTGCGCAGCGTGCTGCGCCGCGTTCCGCAGCCGAGCCCGCCCCAGGCGGCGAAGACACAAGCCGATGGCGGCCGCCGCCTGACCTTCGGCCCGTTCCAGGCCGACCTCGACGGCAGGCTTGTCACCGGCGCCAACGGCGCCGTCATCGACATGGCCAAGAGCGAGTTCGATGTGCTGGAGGTTTTCCTGACCCGCGCCAACCGGCTGTTGACGCGATCGGCGATCTCCGAGGCGATTGGTTTTGTTGAGGATCCTGAATCGTCGCGCGCCGTCGACATTCGCATCATGCGGCTGCGCAAGAAGATCGAAACCGATCCGGCCAATCCGAAATTTTTGCGCACAGTGCGCGGCGAAGGCTATATCTTCTCGCTGCCGACCGGTGACGGGCACTAGAGCAATTACAGGAAAAGTGTACGCGGTTTTCCGCCCGGAATTGCGTAAAAACAAAGAGATAGAGGCTTCTCCGTTTCCGTGAAACGGTGAAACGCTCTAGCAATTCCAGGAACAGTGCGTAGCGATTTCCGTTCGGGATTGCATTGAAACATGGAGCGTTTCACCTTTTTCGTGAAATGCTCCATAGCTGCCTAATTCGACGGCCCTTTACTGATGGCTGACATGACCGCTGAACCAGCACCACGTATGGACCCGCAAGGCGCTCGCCAGAGCGCCGCGATGGCGGCTGTGCGCGTCGTCCGCCGGTTGCGCGATGCCGGCGACTGGCAGCGCGAGATGGAAACCATCCTCGAAACGCTCTGCAGCGCCATGAATTGCCAGCGCGGCATCCTGTTCAGGCTGCGCGAATTGCCCGGCCAGGGCTTCGCCCAATCGGTCGCCGCCTACTGGATCGATCCTCGCTTCGGCGGCGAACTGGCTTCGCCGACGGTGATCATGCAGTCGATCGTCGATACCGATCCGCTGCTGGAGCGGATTGGAGAGGACGAGCGGCAAGGCAAGATCTTCGCCGGCCATACGCGCGATCTCGACGGGTTCCTCAGGGCCGATTTCGAGAAGCAGCACATCAAGTCGTTCCTGTCGGTATCGGTGTTCGCGCACGGTCATCTGTGGGGCACGTTCGCGGTCAATGACTGCCTAAACGAGCGCGAATGGACCGAAGAGGAAGAGGCGACGATGCACATCATCGCGCTCGCCATCGGCGACGCCATCGAGCACTCGCCGTCCGACGCCCATGCCAGCGAAGTCATCCGCCGCACCATGCTGCAGGCGTCGCTCGACGCCATCATCGTCATCGACGAGACCGGCTCGATCATCGAATTCAATCCGGCCGCCGAAAAGATGTTCGGCTATCAGCGCAGCGACATCCTCGGCAAGGACCTGCTCGATACCGTGGTGCCGGAATATTACCGCAAGGGCTATGTCTCGGGCGCCGAATACATGTCTGGCCGCGGCGCGCCGATGGTTGGCCAACGGCTTGAGACCGTGACACAGAATGCGGCCGGCGAGGTGTTTCCCATCGAATTGACGGCGACCGAGATGCGGGTGGCTGACCGTCAGCTCATCTTCGGTTCGATCCGCGATCTGCGCGATAAGCTGCGCGCCGAAGAAGAGATCAACCGCCAGCGCGAAAAACTGCACCAGAACGAGAAGATGGCGGCGATGGGTTCACTGCTGGCCGGTGTTTCGCACGAGCTCAACAACCCGCTCGCCGTGGTCGTTGCGCAGTCGACGCTGCTGCATGAATTCGCCACCGACCCGCAGACCAAGGTTCGCGCCGAGAAAGTGCGCGCCGCTGCCGAGCGCTGCGGTCGCATCGTCAAAAGCTTCCTGTCGATGGTGCGCCTGCATCCGGCGGCGCAGGCCGAGACCGATCTCAACCAGGTGATCCGCGCCGCACTCGAAGTAACCGCCTATGGCGCACGCTCGAGCGGCATCATCATCGACACCGATTTCGCGCCCGGCCCGCTGCTGGCGATGGCCGATGCCGACCACGTCACGCAGGTGGCCGCCAATTTCCTGATCAACAGCCAACACGCTCTGGCCGGTATCGGCGGCGACCGCCTGATCAAGGTGCGGACATTCCGCAGCGATCGCGGCAACCCCGGGTTTTCGGTCGAGGACAACGGACCGGGCATTCCCGAGGCGATCCGCAGCCGCATCTTCGAATCCTATTTCACCACCAAGCCGGTCGGCGTCGGCACCGGCATCGGCCTGTCGATCTCGAAATCGATCGTCGAGCGCCACAACGGCAATATCTGGTTCGAGGAGGTGCTGCCGCGTGGCGCGCGCTTCGTCGTCCAGCTGCCGGTAATCACCGGCGGCGCGGCAGCAGCCGGCGACAGCCCGGCTCGTTCCAGCGGCTTGCGCCATGCGCTGATCATCGACGACGAACCCGACGTCGCCGGCTCCCTCTCCGACATCCTGGAACTGATGGGTATCAAGTCGCGGGTCGTGCCGGCCTGGACGTCGGCGGCGGCGACCTTGACCGGCCACATGCCGCCAGACATCGTCTTTTCCGACTTGCGCATGCCCGGCACCAGCGGCATTGCCATCTACCGCGAATTGCTCGCCGACAACCTGGCGCTGGCCAAACGCTTCGTGCTGGTCACCGGCGACCTGATCGGCGCCAAGGCCGAGATCGAAGCCTTGCCGGCGCCGCAGCGCCCGCAAATCCTGGAAAAGCCGTTCTCGACGCTGGACGTCCGCGGCGTACTCTCGGCAATAGCCGACCAGGTCGCCGCCGCCGGCTAAGTTTTCGGAAGCACCCATGTAGGGTCTATCGAGATTCGGGTCAGGCCGAGTCGAGAATGGTGGTTCCCGAGAACCGGAGCGGAGCGTACTTGAAGTACGCGAGCACCGGAAGCGCAGGGAACCTCCATGCGCAGGCCGGCCTCACCCGAATCTCGATAGACCCTAAAAAAGAGGCTCCCGACCGAGGGAAGCGGCGGGAGCCAAGAACGAGCGCGGGAGGAAGCGCTCGGGAGGTTCAGAAAACGTTGGGTGTCGTGGTCAGCGGCGCTGCGTTGGCGATCATGCGGACGGAACGCGCCTTGTGCACGCCGGACTGGGCGGCGATGACGCGCAGGCACTCCGCGCTCTCGGCGCCCCAGGCCTGACCCTGGCAGGCAAAATCGATTTCCGGCTCCGGCAGCCGGGCGGTCTTGATGGTGGTCAGCGCGCCCTGGACGACATTGGCCGGCGGGTTGAGCGAAGCGAAGGCCGGACCGGAAGCCGGTGTCAGGAACATGACGGCCAGAGCGCAGGCGCCCAGCATGGAGAACATCGCAACCGGATGGTCGCTGGCGCGCTGACGCAGTGCCAGTTTGGCGCGTCGTTCGTTGCTAGTGATCTCGACTTTCGTATGCATTGCTGCTCCCCTTCGTTTTCTTATGAAACGAACCTAAGCGCGCCTGGTAACGGGCGAATGATGCGCTTGGCTTGCCCGCGTAACAGGTTTGAAACAAGAAATTCGGGCATATCCGGACAGATCCGGTCATGTGCCGACGGCAAGATGCGTTTGCGAAGCTGTTTCATCCGGGCAATCAAATGTTGACGACAGGCGGGCCGCGAACGCACCAAGCCCGCTTCCTGTCGGCCGCACTATGAACAAGCTCACACTGCGGATCGAATTTGCGGACGCCAGGTATTTTCGTCTCGGAGCGGGCCGTGTTTGCAAGCTCGGCACGGCCAAATCCGCATGCCGGACAGCTATTTCACGCCCCCGGTTAACGCCCGGATATTCCGGGATTTTCTGGCTTTCAGCTGGTCCTGTTGTGCCGACTTGAAAAGTTGTGATTTCTACAACCCATTGCATTTCAATGTAAAATATGGTTTTATTGAATGAGTATTCAATAAAAGAAGAGCTTTTTTATGAACCCGCATCTCCGTGACGTGGCGATCCCCAATGATTGGGACCGGCGGGGTCTGCCGGGCTGGAGTTATCACTCCGACGCGCTTCTCGAACTTGAGAAGGAATACGTCTTCCGCAACCATTGGCAGATCGCCGGCCATGTCTGCGACGTGCCGAATGCCGGCGACTATCTGACTATGGACGTGGTCGGCGAGCGGGCGCTCATCGTGCGCGGCAAGGACGGCGTCGTGCGCGCCTTCAACAACATGTGCCGGCATCGCGGCAGCCGCGTCGTCGCCGACAGCCAGGGCACCTGCAAGAACGCGCTGGTCTGCCCGTTCCATGGCTGGGTCTACAATCTCGACGGCACGCTGCGCGGCGCCGCCCGGCCGCGCTCCTTCCCCGAGCTCGACAAGACCGAATTCGGCCTGATGCCGCTCGACCTTGAGATATGGATGGGCTTCATCTTTGTCCGCTTTCGCAAGGGGGGCCCGCAGCCTTCGGTGGCCGAACTGTTGAAGCCGATCGAGGCCGAGATGGCCCACTACAATGCGGCCGAGATGGTGCCGTCCTGGGGCATCTGGACACAGAAAACGCCGGTCAACTGGAAGTCGGTGCGCGACGTCGACAATGAAGGCTACCACGTCGCCATGGCGCATCCGGCGCTGCAGGATCTCTACGGCTCGACCTATTTCGATGAGCCGTTCATCAACGGCGTGTCGCGCTCGTTTGCCACCTACAATCCGCATGCCGGCCGGCGCTGGAGCGTGCGCGAATACATCAAGCTCACGCCCGATGCCTCACACCTGCCGGAGCATCTGCGCAGGGCCTGGATCTATTACGGCATCTTCCCCAACAACGCGCTGTCGATCATGCCGGAATCGGTGCAGTTCTATCAGGAGTTCCCGCTGTCGACCGGCGAGACGCTGCTGCGCGGCGCCATCTACCGCTACCCCGACGAGACCCGGGAACAGGCGGCCGCCCGCTATCTCGCCTACCGCATCGACCGCGATACCATGAACGAGGACGTGCAGCTTTCCGTCTGGTCAAACGAGTCCATGATCTCGGAGGCCTTCGAGGGTTTTTATCTCTCCGACCTCGAATACGGTGTGCGCACCCACCACGACCATCTGCGCAAGCAGATCCCGGTGCTGGGCCTGGAGACGGCGCCGGAGGAGAAGGCCATGTGGAACCTCAATGAGGCTATGCGCTCGCAGGTGTAGGGGCGGAACTGCCAGTCACCCCTGCCACACGCCCTCTTTGCGCAGATCGTCCATGGTCCGCGAAATGCCTTCGCGCAGGATCGCCACCATGTCGTCGATCTGCTCTCGCGTGATGATCAGCGGCGGCGACATCACGCACATGTTGATCAGCGGCCGGACCAGGAGGCCGAGTTCGTGGCAATGCGCGTCGATGCGCTTGCCGACATCCTTGTCGAGCTGCAGCGGATCCTTGCTTTCGCGGTCGGCTACGCACTCGACGCAGCCCATCAGGCCCATGCCGCGGACTTCGCCAACCAGCGGCAGTTCCTCCAGCGTCTTCAACTGCGCCTGGAAATAGGGCGCGACATCGCGCGTGTGGGCCAGCACGCTGTCTTCCAGGATATCGAGGTTCTTCAGCGCCACCGCGCAGCCGATGGGATGACTGGTATAGGTCAGGCCATGGCCGAACATCGCATCGGGATGGTTGGAACGGCGCATTTCCTGAAGCAGCCGCTCCGAGATGATGACGCCGCCAAGCGGGAAATAGCCTGATGTAACGCCCTTGGCGAAGGTGATCATGTCGGGGTCGATGCCGAAGCCATCGCCGGAGGCAAAGACATGGCCGAGCCGCCCGAAGCCGGTCACCACCTCATCGGAGATATAGAGGATATCGTTGTCCCTGCAGATTTCGCGAATGCGCTTGAGATAGCCATCCGGCGGCACGACGACGCCGCCGGATGCCTGCACCGGTTCGCCGACGAAAGCACCGATCTTCTCTGCGCCGACGCGGGCGACCGTATCGCGAAACTGATCGACCAGGAAATCGCAGAAGGCGGCGATGTCAATGCCTTTCGGCCGCCGGAACGGGTCTGGCGAGGACAGTTTGACGACCAGATCGTCGGCGCCGTCCATCCAGTCGCGGTCGCGCGGCCGGCCGTTGAGCGAGGCCGACAGATAGGTCGAGCCGTGATAGGCGCCGCCGCGGCTGAGGATCAGCTTCTTTTCCGGCCGCCCGCGCACATTGTTGTAAAACTGCATGAAGCGCAGTGCCGTCTCGACAGCCGACGATCCGCCGGTGGTGAAGAAGGTATGGCTGAGATCGCCCGGCGCATGATCGGCGAGGCGCTTGGCGAGCTCGGCCGACGGCGCATTCATCGTATACCAGGGCGTGTTGTAGGACAGCATCATCGCCTGGTCGTACATCACCCTGGCCAGCTCCTCGCGGCGGTGGCCGACATTGATGCACCACATGCCGGCCGGCCCGTCGATCAGTCGCTTGCCTGTTACATCGGTGATGTAGATGCCATCGCCCTCGCCAATCAGCGCACGCGCTTCATTGCCGACCGAGCCGGCATAAGGCCAGGGCTGGATGAGATGGCGCTTGGCCAGCTCGACCGCATCGCCACCGTCAGCCATTTCCATCGCTCTTAGGTCTCTTGCAGCCGCCATCATTGCCTCGCATCGTCTGAGCGTAATTTCACCGGACGGAAAGCGAAGCGCCAAGGGCAGGAAAGCCGGCTTTCTTCACTTCATTTTGAATGTCCGTTCAATCAATATTACAGAAATAGCGCTTGATTTCAATGCACGGATGCGCTCATGATGAAAGAAAGCCGGCAAGCTTGGAGCGCAACCAGCAAAGCGCGCTCCGCAAAAATTGGGAACAGGCAGCCGGCCCGGTCGATGGGAGCATCATGGCGGAACAGTTCGAGCCAGCAACCGAGATCACGCCCGGGTCGCTGCAATGACGGTAGCTGCCGAAGGGGTGCCCACGCGGCGCATGACGCGAGCAAGGCGAAACGCCCTTCTGCAGTCCGAGTCCGTCCAGGGCCTTGCCCTGATCAGCCCGACCTTGGTCTACGCTTTGATCCTGCTGCTCGTGCCGATCCTGGTGGTCTTCGCCCACTCCTTCTGGACGCAGAACTACCTCACCATCGACCATACATTCACGCTGGAGAATTATCGCATCGCGCTGACCGAGCCGATCTACCGCGATCTGCTCTGGCGCTCGCTCTACATTTCGCTGACGGTGAGCTTTTTCACCGTCATCCTCGCCTATCCGATCGCCTATTTCATTTCGTTCCATGGCGGCCGCCACAAGAGCCTGTGGCTGTTCCTGATCACCATCCCGTTCTGGACCAGCTATCTCCTGCGCGTGATGTCATGGAAAGTCATCCTCGGCTATAATGGCGTGCTGAATTCCGGCCTGATGGGCCTCGGCATCATCGACGAACCATCGACCGCGCTACTCTACAATTCCAGCGCGGTCATCATCACGCTCACACACGCCTGGGCGGCCTTCGCCATCCTGCCGATCTTCGTTTCGCTGGAAAAGGTCGACCGCACCTTGGTCGAGGCTGCCACCGATCTTGGCGACGGCCCGCTGCGCTCCTTCCTGCGCGTGACGCTGCCGCTGTCGGCGCCGGGCGTCATCTCGGCCGCTCTCATCGTCATGATCCCCACCGTCGGCGACTACGTCACCCTAAGGCTGGTCGGCGGCAAGGATGGCGTGATGATCGCCAATGCCATCGAGTCGCAGTTCCATAAGGCCTCCAACTGGCCACTCGGCGCGGCACTGTCCGTGACCACCATGCTGGTCGTGACGCTGATGGCGGGCGCCACCGTGCTCATCATCCGCGCGCTGCAGAGGCTGGCGCGATGACAGCGAGGCGGCGCCTTTTCCCCGGCGGCTGGCTGTCCGCCTACGCCCTCCTCTACGTCGTCTTTCTCTATCTGCCGGTGATCTTCCTGCCGATCTTCTCGATCAACACCGCGCCGACGCCAAAATTTCCTCTCACCGGCTATACGCTGAAATGGTACCAAGACCTGCCGAAGACGCCGGCGCTGCTTGACGCCGCCTGGAACAGCCTGATCGTCGGTATCTCGGCATCGGTGCTGGCGACGCTGCTCGGCATCCTCGCCGCCCGCTCGATCACCCGCTACCGCTATCCCGGCCGCCGCACAATCAATGGCCTGATCATGGCGCCGCTGGTGCTGCCGGAAATCATCCTCGCCATCTCCATGCTGCTGGTCATGCTGCAACTGGGCTTGAGCCTTTCGCTGTTCACCGTCGTACTCGGCCATGTCCTGATCTGCATTCCCTATTCGATGACGGTGCTGACCGCCGGTTTCGAGGGCTTCGACCGCAGCCTCGAAGAAGCCTCCGCCGATCTCGGCGAGAGTGCCTTCGGCACCTTCCGGCGGGTGACGCTGCCGATGGTGGCGCCGGCGATCATTTCCAGCCTCCTGGTCTGCTTCACCATCTCGCTCGACGAGTTCGTCATCGCTTTCTTCCTGACCGGCACCGAGACGACGCTGCCGATCTATATCTGGGGCCAGTTGCGCTTTGCCGCCAAGCTGCCGGGTGTGTTGGCGCTGGGCACGCTGCTGCTGGTTGCCTCTTTCGTTTTGATGACCGTTGCCGAGATCCTGCGCCGCCATGCGGCCAGACGCACCCAGAGCGAGGGAGGCCTCTATGCCTGAGCAGTCCCGGGCCGAACGGCCTCAGGATGAACCATCCAAGCAAGATAAGTCCGAGCGGGCCCAATCTGATCGACCCCAAACCGACCGAGCAATGATCGAAATCCGCAGCGTTACCCGCAGCTATGGGGCGTTCAAGGCGCTCGACGACGCCTCGCTGACCATCAAGGAGGGCGAATTCTTTTCGCTGCTCGGCCCTTCCGGCTGCGGCAAGACTACGCTGCTGCGCATGATTGCCGGTTTCGACAACCCGACCAGCGGCTCGATCTCGGTCGGCGGCCAGTCGATGGAAGGCATCCCGGCCAACCGCCGGCCGACCAACATGGTGTTTCAGAGCTACGCCATTTTCCCGCATCTCAATGTCGAGCAGAACGTCGCCTATGGGCTGAAACGGCTGAAGCTGGGCGCGACGGAAGAAAAGCGCCGCGTCGAGGAGGCGCTGGCGCAGGTGTCGCTGATCGGCCTCGGTAAACGCCTCGCCACCGAGCTTTCCGGCGGCCAGCGCCAGCGCGTGGCGCTCGCCCGCGCTTTGGTGATGCGGCCCAAGGTGCTGCTGCTCGACGAGCCGCTGTCGGCTCTCGACAAGAAATTGCGCGAGCAGATGCAGGTTGAGCTGCGCCGCCTCCAGCAGGCGGTCGGCATCACCTTCGTGCTGGTCACCCACGACCAATATGAGGCGCTGGCAATGTCCGACCGGATCGCGGTGATGTTCGGCGGCAAGATCGCGCAGGTCGCCTCGCCCAAGGAAATCTACCAGCGGCCGGTCAACCGTCAGGTCGCCGACTTCCTCGGCGGCATGAACTTCGTCAAGGCTGAGATCGTCGAGGAGAATGCCGCCTCGCTGGTCGTCGACACGCTGGGCTTCGGCCGTGTCAGAACCGACAGGCCGAAGGCCTTCGTGCGCAACGGCGGCGGCGCCACTCTGGGCATCCGGCCTGAGCGCCTGCGGGTGCTGTGGGACAATGCGACGGCCAAATTCGAGGTCGCCGGCAAGGTGGTCGAACGCCATTACTTCGGCGAGATCACCCATCTGATCGTCGAGATACCGGGTCTGGAGAAGCCGCTGTCGGTGACCGAGACCAACGACTTCGGCGCCGACGACATCCCCGTCGGAACCTCGATCCGCCTTGCCTACGACCCCGAAGCGCTGGTGGCGATGGCGGACTGAAGCGCCGCCACGATTTCTTTGGCGGCGATGCGTCCCATCACGATCGCGCCTTCGATATAGCCCGGAAAGGACGGCGACAGTTCCGATGATGCGAAATGAACAGGAGTCGCGCCGTCACGGATCGTGCGCTCGGCATCCCGTGCCGTCACATCGACAATGAGGTCGCTGTAGGCGCCGCCACTCCAGCGGTCATGGATCCAGTCGCGCTGGCTGAAGTCTACAATGTCGGCAGCGTCCGGACCAAGGGCGCTCACCAGCCTCCCCGTCACTTCCGCACGCAAAGCCGAATCGCCGAGCGCATGCCAGCGCAGCGCCAACGGCCCGCCGACGAAGACGACGAGTGCGGCGTGGTTGATATCCTTGCTGGCATCGCAGGCGAACAGGCCCGGCAGGTCGAGCCACATCACCATGCCGCACAGGTCGCGCTCGCGCCAGAACGGTCGGGGATAGCGCACCAGGATCTTGATCACCGCGCCGCTTTCCCAGACGCCCAGCGCCTTGCCGAGAGCTGGCGGCAAGGCCGGCGCGAAATCGAGCCTCGCGGCCATTGCCGGCGGCAGCGCGACCAGCACTTTTCGTGCTTCGATGGTGCTGCTTGTCGAGACGACACGGACCCCATGCGGCCCATGCTCGATGCGCGTGACGGGTTCGCTGAGCAGCACCCGGTCGCCGAGATCGCCGGCCAGATCCTCGGCCAGCGACTGCATGGTCTCGAGCAGCGAATATTGCAGTTCCGGCACCTCGTTGGTGATGCGGCGGTCGTTGTCGATCAGGTGCCACAGCGGCACCTTGTCCATCGCCAGGCACCACAGGCCTTCGATCATCGACCGGAACGCCGTCTTGGCATCGGTGGGATCAGACTGATGTTCGAGCCAGGCGGCAACGCTCATGCCGGCGATCGAAGGGTCGTCCGGCTCGATCGCATTCATGCGCTCGCGGATCGCCATCGCGCCGTAATAGGTCCGTTCGGCCTGTTCGACCGACAGCGACGGATGGGTGATGAAATCGCCATCCACATAGGTCTCGACGAAAGCCTTGCCACGGGCCGCGGCCAGCGCCGTCACCTCCGGCATGTCTTCGCAGAAGAACTGGCCGCCGCTGTCGATCCGTTCGCCAAGCCCGTTGCGAACCGCTTCGACCCTGCCACCGACACGGTCGCGCGCTTCAAGCAGCACGAAATCGATGCCGGCCCGCTTCAGCACAAGCGCAGCCGACAGGCCGGTGAAACCGGCGCCGACGATGACGACGTCGGTTCTTTCCAATGCGGTGGTCAATAGCCGGCCTTGATCTTCTCGAACTCGGTGACCATGCGCTGCTTGAGCTCCGGCGGCACCGGCTGCTGGAACAGCGTCTTGTCGAGGAACTTGTCGAGATTGTCGAAGCCGCGGTCGCTCAGCACCTGGTGGTCGATCGCGGCCATGCCGGCGCCATTGCCGTGGCCATAGCCAAAGGTCTTGACCATGTAATCCGACACGCCGGGTGCGTTGACCGCGCTCAGGAAATCATAGGCCTGGTCGAGCTTGCCCGGAGCGTCCTTCATCAGCACATAGCCGCACACCCAGGTCGAGATGCCTTCCTTGGCGTCGCGGTTCATGGCAATCGGCATGCCTTGGCCCTTGAGCGTCACGAAGGTCTCGTTCCAGCCCCAGACGAGGTCGACCTCATTGCCGGTGAAGGCCTGGTTGAGATCGGTGTCGTCGGTCCAGTAGAAGCGGACATTCTTGTGGACGTCGCGCAGGAAGGCGGACGCCTCCTGGAACTGCGCATCGGTCATCTTGGTCCAGTCCTTGAGGCCGATGACCAGGCTTGCCAGCGCATAGGCATCGTCGACATTGTCGCCGATGGTGACGCGGCCCTTGAATTTCGGATCGGCGAAAATCCTCAGCGACTGCGCCTCTTCAGCCGTCACCTTGTCGGTGCGGTAGAGCAACGAGGTGTTGCCCCAGTCGAACGGCATGAACCAGGCCTTGCCGTCGGCGGTGACGGCGAGATCCTTCATCGCCATGATGCCGGGATTGAGGTCCTTCCAGCCGGCGATCCTCGATGTGTCGAGCGGCTGCAACATGCCGGCCGCACGCCATTTGGTCACGCTTTGCGAGCAGGGGTGGGCGATATCGGCCTTGAAGCCGGCCCGCATCTTCTCGAAGGCCTCGTCCTCGTCGCCGAAGAAAGCGAAAGTCGGCTCGGCGCCATGTTTGGCGGTGTAGTCGGGATGCAGCAGCGGATCCTCATAGCCCGACCAGTCGAACACGACGAGGTCGCCACCACCTTCGGCATAGGCCAGCACGGCGCCGGCGCCCACAGTTAAGGCAGCGGCAAGGGCAAGGCGGCGAAGCATGGAATTCATGGCGCGAAACTCCTCATCGCTAAAAAGCAGCCGGGCGACGTTACGGAATTTCAGCGACCTTGGCGAGACCGTCTGCCCGGCACAGTGACGGGCAGACGGATGAAGCCGGACGAGCTTTTAGTAGCCCGCTTTGATCTTCTCGAATTCGGCGATCATCTTGAGCTTGAGCGCCGACGGCACCGGCGATTGGAACAGGGTCTTGTCGACGAATTTCTGCACGTCGTCATAGCCCTTTTCCTTCAGGATCGCCGGGTCGACGCCGGCCATGCCCTTGGCATTGGCCTGGCCATAGCCCCAGTCCTTGACCAGCACTTTGGCGGTTTCCGGATCGTTGATCGCGTTCAGGTAGTCATAGGCCTTGTCGACATTGTCGGGTGCGTCCTTGAACAGGACGTAGCCGCAGACCCAGGTCGAAATGCCTTCGTCAGTGTCCTTCTTGGACTTGATCGGCACACCGGCGGCGACCGACTGTACCGTCGCATCGTTCCATGCCCAGGCGAGATCAACCTCGCCGCCGCTCAGCAACTGCACGACGTCGGTGGTGTCGGTCCAGTAGGAGCGCACATTCTTGTGCACCTGGCGCAGGAAATCGGACGCCTGCTTGAACTGGTCGTCCGTCATCTTGGTCCAGTCCTTCAGCCCGATGGCAAGGCTGGCCAGCGCATAGGCGTCGTCGACATTGTCGCCGATCGAGACCCGACCCTTGAACTTGGGATCGGCGAAGGCCTTTAACGACTGCACATCCTTGGCGTCGATCTTTTCGGAGTTGTAGGTGAGCTGGGTGTTGCCCCAGTCCCAGGGCATGAACCAGGCCTTGCCGTCGTCGGTGGTGGCAAGGTTCTTCATTGCCATGATGCCGGGATTGAGGTCCTTCCAGCCGGTGATCTTCGAGGTGTCGAGCGGCTGCAACAGGCCTGCCTCACGCCATTTGGTCACGCTCTGCGAGCAGGGATGGCCGAGATCGGCCTTGAAGCCGGAGCGCACCTTCTCAAATGCTTCGTCCTCGTCGCCGAAGAAGGCGAAAGTTGGCGAGTCGCCGTTCTTCTCGACATATTTCGGGTGGAAGCTCGGGTCTTCATAGCCGGACCAGTCGAACACGATCAGGTCCTTGTCGGCGGCAACCGCAAGCGCTGCGGCGGAAGCCGCGAGCGTTGCGGTCAGCGCCAATGTCAGTGTCAGGCGTCGGGCTATTCTTTTCATGCTGTTCCATCCTCTTTGTCGTTGCGTTGCCGGCTCGACTGGTCGGCTTCTGGTTATGGGTAGTGCTTGGGAAAAGCCGCGGCGAGGAATGCGTTTGCCGCTTGCAGGGCAGTTTCGCGAGTGGTGTCTTCGGTTCCCATCATCAGCCGCAGCCACAACCCTTCCAGCATGGCCGACAGCGCCAGCGCCATCACCTGCGGCTCATAGGCATAGCCGCCGCTCTGCTTGAGCGTCGCGCAGAGGTCGATGAAGACCTGCTGGTAGTATGCGTCCCGGGAACTGCTCAGCGCCTGATAGGTCGGCCGCGACTTGGCCTCGCCCCAGAACGCGCACCAGGCGGCGAGCTTGCGCTTGTTGCAGATCGAGCGGTCGAAGTCGGCCCACACCAGGACCTGCAGTTGGCGGGCTGGATCGTCCCCTGCTTTCTGCAGGGCAGCGCGCCAATGCGCCGAATACTCGTCATACATATGCTGCAGCGTCGCGATGAGCAGCTTCTCCTTGCTCTCGAAATGGAAGTTGACGATACCGCGCGACAGGCCGGCGCCATCGGCGACATCGGCCATCGTCGTCTCCGAATAGCCGCGCTTGGCCAGCGAATCGATCGTCGCCTCGATCAACTGCTGTTGCCTGACCTCCTTCGACGCCTTGCGGCCGCGTTTTTCCGGTTCGTTTTTTCCAGACGTGTCGGAGGATCGCTCTTCGCGCGCTGCAGCTTTCATCGGTGCCGTCATGCTCCACATTGCCGGCTATCCCACCATAGCCGGCTTCTACCCACGAAGATGAGTGGGACGGTGCTCACCACTGTCAAGCACCTTCTGCATGGCTTCCCAGGTTCGTATGTTCTTGTCGACATAGGCCGCCCCAACCGCTGCCGCCGCCGTCCGGTAGAGCGGGCCTTTCAGCCTTTCCAACTCGCCGCGCGCGACCTCGCGATACCATGGGTTGCGGTCTTGGACCGCGACATCGGCAAAGCCGGCGCGGCGCATCGCCTGCGCATAGCGCGCCGGCGAAGCCATGGCGAAGGACAAGCCTTCAGCCACGACATAGGCTTTCATCTCAGGCGACGGTTCGCCGTCATGGCCAATCAACCAGTCGGAGGCGGCAAAGACGCCCCCCGGTTTCAGCACGCGGAAAATCTCGCCAAACAGCGCATCCTTGTCGGGCACGTGCAGCAGCGCATCCTTGGAGAAGACGACATCGAACGAACCTTCGGCAAAAGGCAGCGGCCCCGGCGGCGCCTGGATGAAGCTGGCGCGATCTGAAAGCCCGCGCACGGCGGCGCGTTTCATGGCCGCCTCGATCACTGGGTGTTCAATGTCGAAGCCGGTGGCATGGGCAGCGCCATGGCGGTCGATCAGATGCAGCGCGATACCGCCTGAGCCGCAGCCAATATCGAGGATGGTCTTGCCCTTCAGCGAGAGCCCTTCGATCACCCGGTCGACCTCGTCTGGCCCGCCCGGCGACAGGTACCCCTCGCCCCACAACGCTTCGAGGAAGCGGATGGCGGTGTCGTCATATTCCGGTTCGGCATCTGCCCCTTCTGTCATCGAACCTCGGTCCCGTCAGCCGAACTCACCACGTTCGATTGCCGGCAAAGCGTAGCGCATACCAAAGAAAACGCAAGACTATTTGTTGAACATTCATTCAATATGGCTGGACAAAATGCCGGCTGCCATGCCAAATTTCGCGCAATCGGGAACGAGATCACGCAAAATGAACAGCGGATCGCCTAGGGAAAACGGACGAGAATGAAAGCTTGGGATGCGATCATCATCGGCGGCGGACACAATGGCTTGGTCAACGCCTGCTACCTGCAGCGCGCCGGGCTCGACGTGCTGGTGGTGGAGAAGAACGATTGGGTCGGCGGCGCCGCCACCAGCCGCGAACTGACGCCGGGTTTCCTCTATTCCAACTGCTCCTATGTCTGCTCGCTGTTTCGCCCCGAGATTATGCGCGACCTCGAACTGCCGCGCTTCGGTCTGCAGGTCATCTCCTACGAGGGCGGCGCCGTGTTCACCCGCGACGGCGACTACCTCGCCAATTACCGCGACCACGATGCGCACCGGCGCGAGTTCGCCCGCTTCTCCAGGCGCGACGCCGAAGCCTACGATCGCTATTCGCGCGACGTGACGCGGCAGTGCCGCTTCATCCAGCCACTGCTGATGCGCACCGCCCCTGATCCGACCAGTTTTCGGCCACGCGACCTCGGCGAACTTCTCTATCTCGGCAAGAAATTCGCCGGCCTGTCGGCCGAGGAAATGGCGCTGACGCTGCGCTTCTGGACCATTTCGATCTCGGAATTCCTCGATGAATATTTCGAGACCGACGTCGTCAA
Source organism: Mesorhizobium sp. C268A (assembly GCF_040324475.1). NCBI lineage: Bacteria > Pseudomonadati > Pseudomonadota > Alphaproteobacteria > Hyphomicrobiales > Phyllobacteriaceae > Mesorhizobium > Mesorhizobium sp. C268A. The sequence goes on along the minus strand of NZ_JAMYVX010000001.1, from coordinate 4,078,895 downwards.
GGCGAACTTCGCTCTGTCCGGCATCATCGGCACCGCGCTCGGGCCGATGTCACCCGGCACGGCCTATGTGCTGCTGCATCACTATATGGGCGAGGTCGATGGCTCGGTCGGCGCCTGGGGCTATGCACGCGGCGGCATGGGCGCCGTCACCAAGGCGCTTGCCGCCTCGTTCAAGGCTAGCGGAGGCACCATCCGAACCGGCGCCGAGGTCGACCATGTGCTCGTCGGCAGGGGCAAGGCGAAGGGCGTGGTGCTGGCCGGCGGCGAGGAGATTTACGGCAAGCTCGTCGTCTCCAACGCCGACGTCAAACGCACCTTCCTCAAGCTGGTCGAGGAAAAGGAACTGCCCGACATCTTCCTGCGCCGTGTGAAGAACTTCAAAATCCGCGGCTCATCCGGAAAGGTCAACATCGCGCTGGATTCCCTGCCGGAATTCCCGGCGCTGCCGAAGGATTCGCCGGTCTATCGCGGCGACATGCATTTCACCGATTCGATGGAGCGCATGGAACGCGCCTATGACGACTGGAAGGCTGGCCGCTGGTCGGCGGACCCGTTCCTCGACATGGTCATCCCGACGACGCTCGACCCGACGATGGCGCCGCCCGGCAAGCACTTCATGAGTTGCTTCGTGCAGTACGCCCCGCCCAAGGTGAACGGCCGCGACTGGACCGATGCCGATCGCGACGGTTTCGCCGAAAGCGTGATCGCGCAGATCGCCGAATACTCGCCGGGCTTCCGCGACCGCATCGTCCACATGGAAGTCCGCACGCCGCGCGAGATCGAGGCCGAGGTCGGCCTCACCGAAGGTAATATTTTTCAGGGCGAACTGACCTTCGACCAGCTGCTGTTCAACCGCCCGGTGCCGGGCTACGCGCAGTACCGCTCGCCGGTTGGCGGCCTCTATATGTGCGGCTCCTCGACCCATCCCGGCGGCGGCGTCATGGGCGCACCCGGCCGCAATGCGGCAGCCGAGATCCTACGCGACCTCGCCAAATCGACCTCCCATATGAGCCCGGCCCATGACGTCATTTGATGCCATCGTCATTGGCGGCGGCCATAACGGCCTTGTCGCTGCCGCCACGCTGGCCAAGGCCGGCCGCAAGGTGCTGGTGCTGGAAGCTGCCGGCGACGTCGGCGGCGCCGCGCGGACCGAAGAGTTTGCGCCGGGTTTTCGCGTCTCGTCGATCGCCCATGTGCTGAACCGCCTGCATCCCGACGTGGTGAAGACGCTGGAGCTGGAAAAGCACGGGCTGCAAATCGCGCGCGCCGACTTCATGCCGTCGGTTGCCCTATCCAAGGATGGCCCGTCGCTTGTCCTGCATGGCGCCTATGGCGAAGTGCTGACCGGCTCCAATCCGTCCGAGCAGTCCGCGTGGAAGGAATTGCGGGCGCAGTTGCTGCGCTATGCCGGCGTATTGAAGCCGTTCCTGTCGCGGCGCCCGCCTGATCTCGGCGGCATGTCGCTGCTTGAAACCGTAGGGCTTGGCCAAACCGCCCTGGCGTTGAAAAAGCTCGGCAAGGAAGATATGCGCGACTTCCTGCGCGTGCTCCTGATGAACGTCGCCGACCTGCTTGACGAGCAGCTTGCCGATGTCAGGCTGAAGGGCCTGCTCGCCTTCGACGCCACGCTGGGCAGCCATCTCGGTCCGCGGTCGCCAACCTCCCTGCTCGACCTCCACTACCGGCTGGCGGGCGAGACCGGTGGTGCGGCCGGCGCGCAGATGCTGCCGAAAGGTGGCATGGGTGCGGTCGTCACCGCCATCCGCGCAGCGGCGGAGAAAGCCGGCGTCACCATCCGCACGGCCGCCCCCGTTGCGAAGATCATCGTCGAGAAAGGCCGCGCCGTCGGCGTCGCGCTCGACAGCGGCGAGGTGCTGCGTGCGAGAACCGTCGTTTCCGCCATCAACCCGGCGACCACCATGCTCGACCTCGTCGGGCCGCGCGAGATCGATACCGGCTTCGTCCGCAAAGTGAAGAACATTCGCATGAAAGGCGATGCGGCGAAGCTTCATCTGGCGCTCGACCGGCCGCCCCAATTTTCTGGCGTCGACGAGGATAGTCACAAGGGCCGTCTGGTCATCGCGCCTTCGCCCGACTATGTCGAACGCGCCTTCAACCCTTCCAAATACGGTGAGTTCTCGCCCGAACCGGTGATGGAGATCACCCTGCCCTCACTTGCCGACCCGTCGCTTGCGCCAAGCGGTGCCTGCGTGCTGTCGGCTGTCGTGCAGTACGCGCCCTACGCGCTGAAAGAAGGCTGGGACGCCGGCAAGCCGAAATTCCTCAAGGCGATCATGGCGCAGCTCGAGGTTTATGCCCCCGGTATCGGCAAGTGCGTGCTGCATGCCGAGCTTTTGACGCCGGCCGATATCGAAGCCAATTACCGCATGCCTGGCGGCCACTGGCACCACGGCGAATTGCAGGCCGACCAGATGCTGATGTCGAGGCCCGTCTCCGGCTGGTCGGGTTACGACACGCCGGTCGACGGCCTGTTCCTGGCCGGCGCCGGCTCGCATCCCGGCGGTGGCGTCTCCGGCGCCCCTGGCTTGAACGCGGCGCGGGGCATTATCGCGATGAAGGGGTGAGCATGATTTTGCAGTTCGCCAACGCCGCACTCTACGGCGCCCCCCTCTGTCCTGCCGGACATCTCCCCCACCTGGGGGGAGATCAGCAGCTTCGGCGCGGCCGCTTATTCTTGAAATGTTGGCGATTAGCGAAAGCCGCGATGACGGCCAATCTCCCCTCTCGTGGGGCGGGCAGGACAGAGGGGGGCGCGAAGGATCGCTATCATGAACCATCAACCCACCGTCAAACCATCAAAAACTCGCATCGCTGCGCAGTCGCATTTCCGCACGCTGCGTCTCGGCACGCCGTTCCAGCCGCGCATCGACGCATTGGCCAAGACCCAGGATTGGTACAATTGGGCCGGCTACCGCGCGCCGCATTCGCTGTGGGACGAGGAGCTCGAATATTTCGCCATTCGCAGCCAGGCGGCTTTGTTCGACATCTCGCCGATGACCAAGTACCGCGTCGAGGGACTGGATGCCGAAGCCTTCCTCGATCGCGTCACGCTGCGCGATGTCACCAAGCTCAAACCCGGCCGCGTCCACTACACCGCGTGGTGCGACGACGAAGGTTTCGTGCTCGATGACGGCACGCTGTTTCGCCTGTCGCCGACACGCTTCCGCCTGTGTTCGCAGGAGCGGCACCTGCCCTGGCTGCTCGACAGCGCGATTGGCTTCGACGTTAAGGTCGAGGAAGAGACCGAAACCGTCGCCGGCCTGGCGCTGCAAGGCCCGACCTCGTTTGCGGTCCTGCACGATGCCGGCTTCGCCGGCGTCGAGAGATTGAAGATCTTCGACCTCGCCGAGTTCCCGCATGATGGCGGCACGCTCACCATCTCGCGCACGGGCTTTACCGGCGACCTCGGCTACGAACTGTTCGTGCCGGCCGACAAGGCGCTGAGCCTCTGGGACCGGCTGATGATATCAGGCGAACTGCGCGGCATCCGCGCCATCGGCTATGCCGCCTTGAACCGTGCTCGGTTGGAAGCCGGCCTGATCGTCGCCAATGCCGACTTCACCACCGCCGAGCATGCCATCCGCGCGGACCGCCTGCGCATGCCGGACGAGATCGGCCTCGGCTTCATGGTCGACTTGGAAAAAAGCCATTTCAACGGCCGCCGCGCCATCCTCGAAGCCCGCGCCAAGCGCAATCTGCGCTACGTGCTGGTCGGGCTGGAGATCGAAGGCAACATGCCGGCCGAACACGCCATCGTCTATCACAAGAAGCATCAGGAGGTCGGACTGGTCAGCGCCGCCATGTGGTCGCCGATGGCCAAGCGCAACATCGCCATCGCCTCGCTGGCGCGGCCCTATGGTGATACGATGGTGGAAGACCTCTGGGTCGAGATCTACGCCATGCGCGAGTTGCAGTACCAGAAGCTGATGAAGCGGGCCAAGGTGGTGGCGCGCCCCTTCATCAAGCTCGACCGCCGCATCGCCAATCCGCCAGCGGATTTCTGACCATGGCCGACCAACTGGATGATGAGGCGGAAGCCGCCGAACAGTGGCAACTGGTCAACACGCCGCTCGGCGAGAAATGGTCTGGCCGCACGCGCTATGCCGCAGCCATGTACTTCTACAAGCGCGGCGAAATGAGCGCCGAGACGCTCGAAGTCTACCGCATCTGCGCGCGGCTGGACTCGGAGAACCCGCTGCCGATCATCAGGAATCGCGGCGCCGGCCAGGACTGGCTGAAGCGCATGGGCGCCTAGCCTATCGTCCTCTCAAGAACGTTGAGCCAGTTGCGGTAAGCAATCTTCTCGATCAACGCGCGTCCGAAGCCACGCGCGGCCAGCGCGTCGATCAGCTTTGGCAGGCCGGCGACGTCGCCAATGACGGCCGGAATCATCGCCCCGTCGAAATCGGAGCCGAGACCGACGCCGTCCTCGCCCAGCGCCTGCAGCAGCGAATCGACATGGCGCACCATGATGTCGAGGCTGGTGTCTGAATTCATCCGCCCATCTTCACGCAGGAAGCCGGTGGCAAAATTCAGCCCGACCATGCCGCCGGTGTCGCGGATGGCGCCGAGCTGCCAGTCGGTCAGGTTGCGCGAGTGGGTGCACAGCGCGTGCACGTTCGAATGGGTGGCGACCAGCGGCGCATCGCTGAGCGCGGCGACATCGCGAAAGCCCTTCTCGTTGAGATGCGACAGGTCGATCATGATCTTCAGCTGATTGCAGGCCTTGACCAGCGCCTTGCCGGCATCGGTCAACCCCGGCCCGGTGTCGGGCGACGACGGAAAGCGGAACGGCACGCCATGGCCGAAGGCATTGGGGCGGCTCCAGACGATACCGAGCGAGCGCAGGCCGGCTTCATAGAGCACATCGAGCAGCGTAAGTTCGGGGTCGATCGCCTCGACGCCTTCGATGTGAAACACCGCAGCGATCGAGCCTTTCGCCATCGCCTCGCTGATATCACCGGCGCTGCGGCAGACTGTCAGCGCGCCCGCGCGCTCCAGCCGAAACAGGATCGAGGCCATGCCGATGGTGGACGTCAGCGCGTCGGCGCGCGGCAGTTCCGGCGGCAATGGCTCGTTGTCGCTCGGCGCCGGCGGCACCGCGGCGCGCTTGGACTTCTCGACCGGCGGCGGGAAGATTGCGAACATGCCGCCGGCAAAGCCGCCCTTCTTGGCGCGCGGCAGATCGATATGGCCGCCCTGCGTTCCCTCGATGAACAGCTTTTCGACGTCCGTGTCTTTCGACTGGTAAAGTCTCAGCAGCGTGTCGTTGTGGCCGTCAAAGACGGGGACGAGATCGGATTCGGTCATCAGGAAGCCATTCGATTGAGGAGCTGCAGGCGCAAACCGCGCCTGCGGGCGATACCTCTATCTAGGCAAGATGGCCGAAGCGCGCAAATGCCAGACGCGTGTTTGCGTTGCCTGGCCTATTGCTTCAGCACATCGGCCCATTCCGGGTGGCGGCGGAACTGGGCGTTGGCGAACGGGCAGAGCGGTATGATCTTCTTGCCCACTGCCCGCGCATCCTCGACGGCGCGGGTGACGAGCCGAAGCCCGGCGCCCTGGCCGCGAAACACGTCCGGCACTTCGGTGTGATCGATGATGATCTGGTGCTCGCCGACCTTGGTGAAGGTCATCTCCGCCTCGGCGCCGCCCGGCCCGCGCAGGACATAACGGCCCTTCGAGCCGCGGTCCTCGAGTTCGATGTCAGGCAATTGGTCAGGCATTGCTTGCTCCTTCAACCGGCGCGTCGGCGAAGAGTCGCCTTGCCGCTTCGATCTCGTTCGGCCGCACCTCGTGGCCACCATCGTGCCATTCCACTGTGACATCGGCACCATCGGCGCGCAAATAGGCTTCCAGCCGCGACGTCAGGTTGGGCGGGCAGATCGGGTCGCGCTTGCCGGCGGTGACCAGGATGCGGCGGCCGGCGAGGCTGCCCTTCACCTCAGGTTCGAACGGGATCAGCGGATGCATCAGCACCGCCGCGTCGAACAGCTCAGGCGCGGCGAACACCACCGAAGCCAGGATGTTGGCGCCGTTGGAATAACCGAGGCCGAGCACCGAGGACGGCTTTGCCGCTTCGACCTGCGCCTTGATGAAGCCGGCCATCTTGCCGGCCGCCCGGGTGAGGTCGTCCATATCGTAGACGCCCTCGCCGGTGCGGCGGAAGAAACGCGCCGCACCATGTTCGGAAACATCGCCGCGCGGCGACACGATGGTCGCCTGGGGCGCGAGGTCGCGCCCCAGAGACAGCAGCTGGTTTTCGTCCGCCCCGGTACCGTGGAAGACGAAGAGCAGCGGGCCGCCGGGCGAACCCGGCAGCGCCTTATGAATGTAAGCGTCCTTGCTCATTGTCTCAGCCTTCCAGCTTCTGCAGATGTTCTTCAAGATAGGGCCGCAGATGCTGGTGCTGCGTCGGCAGTTTCAGCGCCTCGCCGAGATGCGCGGTGTCCTCGTCGCGGTCGAAACCCGGCTCGTTGGTGGCGACTTCGAACAGCACGCCGCCGGGCGTGCGGAAGTAGATCGCCCAGAAATAATCGCGGTCGATCACCGGTGTCACGCCATAGCCCGTATCGATCAGTGCCTTGCGCACTTCGAGTTGCTTGGCGCGATCCTCCACCGCGAAGGCGACATGGTGGACCGAGCCGGCGCCGAGATTGGCGAAGCCAGCCGTCGGCAGCGATTCGATGTCGACGACATCAGCGCCGTTGCCGTTCTTGATGGCGAGCCGGCTGACATTGCCAGACTTGTCGACCTCCTCGTAACCCATGAACTTCAACAGCTCTTCGGTGGCGCCGCCATCCTTGAGGCGAAGCGACACCGAGTGGAAGCCGCGTATCGCCTCGTCGGCGGGAACGCCGCCTTTCAACCATGGCGCGCGGCTGTCCGTTTTGTCTTCGACCAGCGCGAAACCGTCGCCGTCGGGACCGGCGAAGGCCAGCCGCTTCTCGCCGAACGTTTCCTCGCGAGCGAGGCCGGCAACGCCCTCATCGGCAAAACGCTTTTCCCAATAGTCGAGCGTGCCCGCCGGCACCGAATAGGCCGTGGTGCCGACCTCGCCGACGCCGTGGCGGCCCCTGGCAATGTCCGGGAACGGAAAATAGGTCATCACCGAACCCGGCGTACCGTGTTCGTCGCCATAATAGAGGTGGTAGACGTCGGGCGCGTCGAAATTAACAGTCTTCTTGACCCGGCGCAGGCCAAGCTTGTGGGTGAAAAAATCATTGTTCTGGCGCGCATCGCCGGCCATCGACGTCACGTGATGCAGGCCCTTGATCTGGTCGAGCATAGTCTGCTCCTTCCCTTGGTGTTTGCGGCCCTTGCCGCTGTCCACGCCAATATGAGGATACACCGGGCGACGGCAAAGGCGGCAAACTCAGAATGGACTGTATCCAAATGGTGAACGGCAGAAAATTTTCGTTCACCATTTCAGCAAGACTGACAGGCTTGCACCGCCGCCAGGATTCAGTTCATTGAACGTCTTGCCCGACGTGACAGGATAGAGCCATTGGCCGCGAAAAGCAGACGCCCGAACATCCTGTTGATCTCCTGCGACCAATGGCGCGGCGACTGCCTGTCGGCTGCCGGCCACAAGGTGGTGAAGACGCCGAATGCCGATGCGCTCGCCGCCGAAGGCGTCCTTTTCAAGCGGCATTACGGCGGCGCGGCGCCCTGCTCGCCGGCACGTGCCTGCCTCTACACCGGCCTCTACCAGATGAACAATCGCGTCTGCCGCAACGGCACGCCGCTCGACGCCCGCCATGGCAACATCGCGCTGTCGGCCCGCGCCCTTGGCTATGATCCGACTTTGTTCGGCTACACCGACGTCTCTTCCGATCCGCGCACAATGGCTCCGGGTGACCCCCGGCTGAAGAGTTACGAGGGCGTGCTGCCCGGCTTCAGCGTGCGCCAGTTCCTGCCTGAGCATCAGAAACCATGGCTGTCATGGCTGAAGGCACGTGGCGTCGACACCAGCGCGGGCTCTCCCGGCATTCACCGTCCCGTGGGCGGGGAAGCGGGCGACGCCGTGACCAACGCGCCGCCTGTCTATTCCAGGGACGAGACGCCGACCGCTTTTCTTGCCGGCGAATTCATTCGCTGGCTGGACGAACAGGATTCGCCATGGTTCGCGCATGTCTCCTTCATCAGCCCGCATCCGCCCTTTGTCGTACCGCAGCCCTACAACACTCTGTATGATCCGGCGGACGGACCGCCCTTCCGCCATGTCGAGACTTGGCAGGCCGAGGCGCAAAGGCATCCCTATCTGGCTTACGACCTTGGTCGCCAGAAGCGGAGAAGCTTCCGCCCCGGCACCGACGGCCACGTGCGCGACTGGGGCGGCGACAACATCCGGGCCATCCGCGCGATCTATTACGGCATGATCTCGGAGGTCGACGCGCAGCTTGGCCGCATCTGGCAAGCGATCAAGACGGCGAATGCATGGGATGACACCATCATCGTGCTGACTTCGGACCACGCCGAGATGATGGGCGACCATTTCATGCTGGGCAAAGGCGGCTTCTTCGACGGCAGCTATCACATCCCATTGATCGTGCGCGACCCACGACGCGGCAATGCAGCCGGCTCGATCGTCAACCACTTCACCGAGGCAGTCGACATCTTTCCGACTTTGCTCGATCTGCTTGACGCCGACGCCCAGCTGCATCTCGACGGCCGCTCGCTAAAACCGTTCCTGCAAGATGAACCGCCTAAGGATTGGCGCGACGCGGCGCATTGGGAGTTCGACTTCCGCTCGATTGCCAGCGGTGAGGCCGAACGGCATTTCGGCATCGGCTCGCGCCAGTGCAACCTCGCCGTCATCCGTACGGAAAAATTCAAATACGTGCATTTCGGCGGCGGCCTGCCGCCGCTGCTTTTCGACATGGAGAAGGATCCGGGCGAACTGGCCAACGTTGCCGCCGACCCGGCCTATCTCAGCGTGCGGCTTGAATTTGCCGAGCGGCTGCTTGCCTGGCGCGCCGAGCATCTTGACCAGTCGTTGGCGCTTGCAGAGCTGACGGACGAAGGGGTGGTGGGTATGTGGGTAGGCAGTAGGCAGTAGGCAGTAGGCAGTAGAATGTTCTGGCGGCTAATGCCTCGTCACTCGGTTTTCGCCTACTGCCCAATCCCTACTGCCTATTCCCTTACTGCACCATCATCCGCTGCTGGTCGCGCTTCTCAGCATAGCTGCCCTTGTCATAGGCGGCCTGCGCCTGCAGCTGCTCCTTGGTGAAGTTGGTGTAGAGATATTTGTTGCCGTCCTTGTCGGTCATGAATTTGAGCTTGTCCATGCCGACCGCGACCTCCTTGGCGCCGATGCCTAGAAAGCCGCCGACATCGATGATGACGGCATCCGGCTTGCTGTCGGGCGTGAGCACGACGTCGCCGATCTCGCCGACCTTGGCGTCGTTGGCGCCATAGACGGTGGTGCCCTTCAGGTCGTCGCCTCTGATGTTACCGACCGGCATTTCGGTCAGTGTGGACTTGTCGATCGCTGCCGTTTGCGTCGGATCGGTAGCCTTTGTCCCGGCCGGAGCTTCCGCGGTCTTGTCCGCTGGCTGAGCATTGTCAGCCGGTGCAACGGCCGTCGGGGCAGCCGGAGCAGTCGGCTGCGTCGCGTCGGAGGTTGTCGTCACGGGCGCCGGATCATAGGGCTTCCGGTCGAAATCAGGCTGCGCCTGCAGTTCCTCCTTGGTCGTCTGCGCCACCAGCCAGCGATCGCCGTTCTTTTCGGCCCACCGCGCCTTGGCGAAATCATAGGTGACGTTCTTTTCACCCATGCCGAGGAAGCCGCCGACGCCGATCACCAGCGACTGCGCCTTGCCATCCTTGGTCAGCACGATGTCGTTGACGTCGCCGATATTCTGGGCATCGTCGCCAGTGCCATTGTAGACATTCTCGCCGATGATGTTGGTTGCGAGATTGCCGTCAGCGCGTTTCACCGCCGGTTCTGACGGCGCGGCGTTGAGATCAACCGGCTTCTGCGGGTCGTTCTGCGCCGTGGAAGCAGGCGCCGAGGCCGGATCGTAGGGCTTACGGTCGAAGTCGGGCAGCGCCGTCAACGCTTCTTTCGTCGTCTCGGCGACGAGCCAGCGGTCACCATTCCTCTCGACCCATTGCAACTTGCCGTAGTCGAAGGCGACGTTCTTGCTGCCTATGCCGAGGAAGCCGCCAACGCCGATAATGGCGGATTTCGCCTGGCCGTTTTCATCGAGGACGACGTCGCTGACGTCACCGATCTTCTGCGCATCGTCGCCAGTGCCATTGTAGACGGACTCGCCGATGATATTGGTCATCAGCGCGCCGTCGGCCTGTTGTGTCGCCGGCGCGATGGTAGCAGGGGCTTCAGCCGGCGCTGGGGTCGTCGCCGGGGCCGTCGTTGACTGCGCAAACGCACCGGTAGCGATCAGCGTTGCGAGTGCGGTCGTCGCGAACAGTGTGCGGATCATGATTAAGTCTCCTCTTGCGTGATCTCGTGCGCGCCGCAATCGGCAAACCACTTGCCGGGAGACCGAAGGCGGCGCCTCCAATGGGATCACAACGTTGTGACAAGGCGCTTGTTCCGAAAAAACGGGAGCATCGAAACACCCCGGGCAAGTCCGTGGAATCGCCGGACTTTCCACCCGGCCGATGGAACCTTTCCCAAGCTTGCCCGTTTCAGCCTGCGGCTGGCATTCCGACCACTAAAAAAGAACACGGAGCGGGGCATGCGATTTGCAGCGGTGCTGAACCGGGACGGCGGCACCTTGCGGACCACCGATCTTTCCGCGCTAACCGACCGCATGCGCCAGACGCTTGAGACGGCTGGTCACTCCATCGATATCGACATCGTCGCCGGCAAGGAGATTGTCGCGGCGCTCGACAAGGTCGCCGCGCGACGCGACATCGACGTCGTGCTGGCCGGTGGCGGCGACGGCACCATTTCGGCCGCCGCGGGGCGGCTGATGAATGGCAAGAAGGCGCTGGCCGTCCTGCCTGCAGGAACCATGAACCTGTTCGCCCGCGGCCTTGGAATTCCGCAGACCATCGATGGCGCGCTGAAGTCCTTTGCCGACGGCGAGATCATGGCGGTCGATATCGCGAGCGCGAATGGCCGGCCGTTCGTGCATCAGTTCTCGATCGGCCTGCACGCCAGGATGGTGAAGCTGCGCGACAATATGGAATTCGCCTCGCGCCTGGGAAAGATTCGCGCCTCGGCCAAGGCCGCTTGGACGACGATCAACAATCCTCCAGCCATGAAGGTGACATTGACGGTCGGCGAAGCCGAAATCGTGACCCGCATCAGCGGCATCGGCATTTCCAACAATCTGTTTGGCGAAGGCCATCTGCCTTATGCCGACAATCCTGCCGGCGGCGTGCTCGGCATCTATGTAACCGTGGCGCGGCAGCGTGGCGAGCTGGTCAGGGCGCTCTTCGACATGGCTCGAGGCAGGTGGCGCGACAGCGACCATGTCGAAACTCATCAGGCCGACAAGGCAATCGTGAAAATCCATACAGGGAGCAAGAAATTCGGCGCCGTCATCGACGGCGAACTGGTCAAGCTGGAGCGTGAAACGACAATCCAGATCCACCCTGGCGCGCTGAACGTCCTGGTTCCGGCGCAAGCCGCCCAGGCAAAGGCCGCCTGATGCGATTACGAATGACGAGGAAAACCCTAGCCGCCCGACTGCCCCTCGCCGGCTGGCGCGCTCTGGTCGGCCGGCGCGGTCTGGCCGGTGGGCTGCCCCTGGCTTTCAGGGGTATCTGGATCGATCTTTTGGCCATAAATCTCGGCCGCTCCCCAAGCAATGAAAGCCAGGAGCAGCGCGGCGACCAGTATGCGCAAGCCGTGCCAACCCCAGCGCCCCTGACGGGCTTTGTTTTCAGGGGCGATCTTGGTCATCGGCGGCGTTCCTATCGTGCAACCGGCATGGTGGATAAAACCATCGCTGGCGAAACATGGTGGGGTAACGATTGCTTGCTACAAAAGTTCCGGCGCGCGACGGCCGCGCAAGATGCGCGCCACCGCGGGTGGGGCCTGCAAGCGAGGGGGCTTGGTGGATAGCAAGGTGCCGAAGCAGGTTTGTTTGCCGGTTGAAGTCCGCCGCGCCGTGGTGGCGCCGGAGCGGCTTGCCGTACTGCACGGGCTTGACGCGATCGACACCGACTCCGATCCCGACTTCGATCGCATCACCGGCCTAGCCGCCGCCGTGATGCGGGCGCCGATCGCGCTCGTCACGCTGCTCGACACCGAACGACAGTGGTTCAAATCCTGTGTCGGCTTCAACGAGACCGAAACCGCGACCGACATATCGTTCTGCGCCCATACCATTGCCGCCGGCGACGAGCCCATGGTGGTGCCGGATGCCAGCATCGACCCTCGCTTCTCCCGCAACCCGCTGGTCACCGGCGAACACCATGTCCGCTTTTATGTCGGCGCGCCGATGGTGGTTGCCGGCGCGCGCGTCGGTACGGTGTGCGTACTCGACCGGGAGCCGCATGAATTTCCGTCCGCTGCCGCGCTCGATCATTTGAAATCGCTGGCCAGCCTCGCCGCCAGCCTGTTTACCCTCAAGGACGCCACCCGCAGCGGCGCCATTGCCACGGCTGCTTTGGCGCAGGAGGAAAAGCGCCGAGCCATAGCGCTCGATGCCGCCTCGCTCGCCAGTTGGGCCTGGGATATCCGCACCGACATGATCGAATGCGACGTGCGTTTGTCGGAGCTGTTCAACCTGCCGCGTTCGAACCGGCTGCGGGCGCGCGACATTTTGGCCGCCATCGACCCGCGCGACGTCTACCAGACCGAGACGCGCTTTCGCGATGCCCTGACCGGCAGCGACGACTATTTCGGCGAATACCGGGTCAAAGGCTTCGATCCGCCGCGCTGGATAGTCACCCGCGGCCGCGTCATCGAGCGCGACGGCGAAGGCAAGCCGACGCTTATCTTTGGCGTCAACTACGACATCTCGGAACGCAAGCTCGGCGAGGACCGGCAAAGGCTGCTGCTGCGCGAGCTCAACCATCGGGTCAAGAACACGCTGGCAACGGTGCAGGCGCTGGCGACGCAGACCGTTCGCCACGCTCGCCGCCCAAGCGAATTCCTGGAAGCCTTCGGCGCCAGGCTGCAGGCGCTGGGCGCAGCCCATAACCTGCTGTCGGATCGCGAATGGCGCGGAATCGGTATTCGCGAACTGATGCAGATCGAGGTCAAGCCGTTCGATTCGGCAGAACGGCCGCGCATCGTGATCTCCGGTCCGGAGCTGCTGCTTTCGCCCGACCAGGCGGTGGGGCTCGGCCTGATCATGCACGAACTGGCCAGCAACGCGCTGCAATACGGATCGCTGTCGGTTGGCTCGGGGAAGGTCGATGTCGACTGGAAGGCGGCGGGCAAGAAAGGCGCGCGCCGCCTTGTGCTGACCTGGATCGAAAGCGGCGGGCCGAAAGTCGACCCGCCGGAACGCCAGGGCTTCGGCTCTATCCTGATCCGCCGCAGCCTCGCCAAGGTTTTGTCGAGCGAAGTGACCCACGAATTCCGCGCCGAAGGCGTGTTCGCCGAAATATCGATGCCGCTTGAAGATCTGCCGGCTTAAAGCAATTTCAGAAGTGCGAAGCGGTTTTCCCGGGAACAGCGTATCAGCGCGACGCGCTTTAGTCGGCTTCGCTGTCTGGATCGCCCGGATCCGGTTTGACGTTCTCGCGGTAGATGGCATAGGCCGCGAGCGCGATCATCGGGCCGAGAATGACGCCCTTCCCGCCTTTCCCCTTGAGCAAGGCCGGCAGCACGGCAAGCGCCGCGGTGATACCGAGCGCCTTCAGGTCGGCATTGCGCCTTCGCGCACGTCGGCGTGCACGCGTTCCAGCCGCAAGTTGATGAATGAGCACGATAAGCCCGGCCAGTACCAGGAAACCAGCGGCGAAGCCAAGACAGGCGGCCATCGAGCCATAACGGTCAGCCGCCCAGATGTAGGCCGCCCCCAGGAGAAACCCGAGGCCGCACAGGGCAGCCACGGCGGCGAGCCCGTAGACGATTGCCGCCGTGCGCGCGCGGCGCATGGCGGCAATGGCTTCACCCGAGGCCAAGGCCGAGATAAGCGGTGCCAGCATGCCCATCTCTGTCGAAACTAGCGCCGGGCAAGAAGCGCAAACAGGAAGCCGACGCCGGCCGCGATCGCCAGTGAAGTGACCGGCTTCTCGCGCACATTGGCCGTGATCTGGGCCTCAAGATCCTTGGCGTTGCCACGCAGGCTGTCGAAGACGGCTTCGCCCTGCGCGCGCAACTGGTCGACGCCTTCGGCAGCAGCGCGCCGCGCCGTGCCGTAACCATGTTCGCCGGTCTTGGCCAATTGCTTGGTCAACTTTTCGATATCCGCCTTCAACTGCCGAATGTCGGCTTCCAGGTCGGCGTTCGTCTGACTTTCGTTGGCGGTTTTTCCTGCGGCAGTTGCCATTCTAAACTCCTTGCGTTTGCTTGGCTTCAAACGCCCGACACACGTCATGGTTCCGAAATCGGAAACCGTATCCATGAAAGGGTGTTTGCAAGTGCGAGTCCAGCCCCAGATGGAGGCCTGCCTGTCAGATCAGCGGCCGACGGCCTTCGCTTAGGCCCTCCCAGCGCGCGAGATCCTTCAGCCCCTCCCCGTCGATCACTTCGCAACCGCCGTCGCGCCAGGCGATCAGCTTGCGATCGATGAGCTTGCGGATCGTCTTGTTGGTGTGGACCAGCGACAGGCCGAGCGTATCGGCGACATGCTGCTGGGTAATCGGGATTTGCACCGGCGCCTTGCCGTTGAGCCCGACTGCCGCCGCGCGGCTGGCGATGAAGGCTATGAGATAGGCGGTGCGCTCGACCGCCGTGCGCCGACCGACGCTGAGCAGGTTCTCGTCCAGCATGCGCTCCTCGCGCGACGCCAGCCAGGTAATGTCGTAAGCAAGGCCCGGATGGTTGCGGTAGAGCTCGTGCAGGTTTTCACGCTCGAAGACGCACAACAGCATGGGCGACAGCGCCTCGACCGAGTGCTGCATTTCGCCCATCAGGCTGCCCTGCAGCCCGATAAGATCGCCGGGCATGGAGTAGTTCAGGATCTGGCGCCTGCCGTCCGACAATAGTTTGTAGCGGAAGGCCCAGCCCGAAAGCACGGTGTAGAGATGAGCACTTTGGCTGCCTTCGACCAGCACTGTGGCGCCCTTGTCGACGGCCAGTTCGCCCTTCTTGAACATGCTGACATAGGCAAGCTCCTGCTTCTCGAATTCCCGGAACACCGGCAATGGCCGAAGCGGGCATATCTCGCATGGGTACTGACGGCTGGAAAACGAGCGACCGTTCTGGCCCGACATTTCGATCCCTCTTTCGAAAGTCTCTTGCCAGAGACTGAGTGCTACGCCTTTGCAAGGCCGCGGTTCCGCTGCCGATGGCATGTCTTTTTTAAATGACAGGATGGCAAATAGCGATCATGACTCGCTACACTCCATTGAGGCGAATTCGAAGCTCGCTTGTGGAGTAGAGCCGGTGGGCGAACTTTTCGGATTAAGGCCTGACCGATCCCCCCAAGGTCCGCGATGCGGTTGACTGGAGTCACTGTACCCGATGCTGCAAGAATTGAGGAGAGATTGCCAAGTGCCGCCATTGCTTGAGGGATTGCGAATTCTTGTCTTGGAGGATGAATTCCTGATCGCCATGGATGTCGAGCAGCTTTGCCGCGACCATGGCGCGAGCGACGTAGTGATTGCCCGCGCTCTGGCCGAGATCGATGAGCAGAAGGTCGTTGGCGAGTTCGACGCCGCTATCGTGGACCTCATGCTGGGCGGAACGTCCACACTCGATTTCGCCGCGCGGCTGCGCCAATCGGGCCTGCCGTTTGTCTTTGCCTCCGGCTATTCGGACCCCGATGAGATCAAAGGGTCCTTTCCCGGCATCCGCCTGGTCACCAAGCCTTATTCGGGGACCGATCTCGTCGAGGCTCTGGCGGCGGCCTGCGGCCGCGCGCCAGTCTGAGATATCTTCGATGCGTATGTGTAGAGAGCCCAGGCCCGCAAACGGGGCCTCCGCCGTCAGGCAGCGTTTGAACCCGTCACCTGGGACGAGATCGCGTCCGGCCCGTATTCGTCTTCGCCGGAGATTTTGAGGATCTCCTGCAACCGCGTGCGGGCCCGGCTGACCCGGCTCTTGATCGTTCCGACCGCACAGCCGCAGATTTCGGCGGCCTCTTCATAGGAAAAGCCTGAAGCGCCGATGAGGATGATGGCTTCGCGCTGGTCCTCGGGGAGTTGCTCGAGCGCGCCGCGGAAATCCTTGAGGTCAAGCTGGCCGTGCTGAGCCGGATGAACGGCAAGCCTGGCCGTCATGATGCCGTCGCTGTCCTGCACCTCGCGGCCGCGCTTGCGCATCTGGGAATAGAACTCGTTGCGCAGGATGGTGAACAGCCATGCCTTGAGATTGGTGCCGGGCTGAAAGCTCTCATGCTTGTCCCAAGCCTTGACCAGCGTCTCCTGCACCAGATCGTCGGCCTTGTCGGCATTCTGCGTCAGCGACACGGCAAAAGCCCGCAGGCTCGGGATCGAGCCGAGCAGGTCGGTCTTGAACCCTTGTGAGACAGCTGCCATGCCTCAGTCCTTCTTCTGTGCAGGTTCGGCCTTTTCCAATTGGCTGAGCAACTGGGCAAAGCGATCCGGCACATTGTCCGAGACCAGCTCGTCATAATATTGTTTGAGTTTGCGGCCGATTTCCGAATTCGCCCCGAGCGGGTCGCCGGAATTGGCCCGGCGCCTGTCAGCGGCGCCAGCCAGCGTTTCTTTATTCATGTCCTTCATTTCGCCCTTAAATCCAGCGCCCCGAGCCGCCCCATTACACAACGCAAAGCGGCCCCCTCGTCTGGTTGCCCATCGCACCACAAACGTCGCCCGTACGGTTTCGTTCCACAAGTCTCGGAACTTTTTCGCAAAACCCGCGTTTGGGTGTTGGGGCTTGCAATCAGCTTGACCTGCAATCTATGCAATCACGTCATCTGAGGGAGACGTCTACCATGAGCCTTTCCGCAACCATCGCTCCGCACCTGCCGTTCCTGCGCCGCTTTTCACGCGCCGTATCCGGATCGCAGGAGAGTGGCGATGCGCTGGTCGCCGCGATGCTCGAAGCCATCATCGCCGACGTCGACATCTTCCCGCAAGCGTCAAGCGACCGCATCGCGCTCTACAAGGTATTCGCCAAACTGTTCACCTCCATTGCCATCCGCGTTCCGCAGGAGCAGGCACAATCGGCATGGGAGCAGCGCGCCGCCGCCAATCTGAACGCCATTGCGCCACGGCCACGCCAGGCTTTCCTGCTGGTCGCGGTCGAAGGCTTCGGTGAAGACGAGGCAGCTGAAATTCTCGATGTCGACGCCAAGGAATTCTCCGAACTGCTTGCCCAGGCGAGCAACGAGATCTCTCGCCAGGTGGCGACCGATGTGCTGATCATCGAGGACGAGCCGCTGATCGCCATGGACATCGAGGAAATGGTCGAGAGCCTCGGCCACCACGTGGTCGGAACCGCGCGCACCCATACCGAGGCGGTGGCGATGTTCGGCAAGACAAGGCCGAAGATGGTGCTGGCCGACATTCAGCTTGCCGATGGCAGCTCGGGTATCGATGCGGTCAACGAAATCCTGTCGTCGACTTCGGTGCCGGTAATCTTCATCACCGCCTTCCCCGAACGTCTGCTGACCGGCGAGCGGCCTGAACCGGCCTTCCTCGTCACCAAGCCGTTCAATCCCGACATGGTCAAGGCGCTGATCAGCCAAGCGCTGTTCTTCGACCGGCAGGCCAAGGCCGCCGCGTGAAGTAGGGCCTTCAATCTCCAACTTTTCGCCGCCTCGCAGCGTTGCCGGCACTGGCGATCGCCTAGCCCGGCGATCGGCGGCTGCCCGTCGCTCCGTATGGGGCGCACGCGCGTGAATCAATTCGCATCCGGGCCACTTCCAAAGACCTTCTTTTTCGGCAAATGGTGGAACAAACAGCAATCACTCACGTTCTTGATTCAGTATCGGAAGGAGACAGATCATGCTCTACTGGGCGCTCGTATTTCTCGTCGTGGCGATCATCGCCGGCGCGCTTGGTTTCGGCGGCATCGCCGGTACCTCGGCCGGTATCGCGCAAATATTGTTCTTCATCTTTCTCGCCTTCCTCGTCATCTCGCTTCTGGCCGGCCTGTTCAGACGGGCATCGTAGGAGCGGGCGAACACTGGAAGCCGCACCCCTCAAACGGTTTCCAGCCACCGCCGGGCGATGTCCTCCAACGGGACATCGTCCGGCGGACCTTTTCTGGGGACCTACTCAGGAACTGAGTCCAAGTGAATCGTTCGGTCCTGATCAGGTGGACAGGTGATTGATGCGTTCCATTGGCGGAGGCGAGAGCGGACAGGGCGACGAGGTGATCGCACTGCACCCGGCTGAAAGCGGAATGCAGCTTGGCCGGGCCTTGCTTCACGCTCTGCACAATGCCGGCATTTCCGTCCTCTATCAGGATCGTGAATTGAAGACTGTATGGGCCCGCAACATGCGTGCGCCGTGGGTTTCCGACACAGCCGACAGCAACGGCGCGTTGCCACCGGCGCAAGCTGAGCAAATCGCCGCCGCCAAAAGCAATGTGATCGCTTCCGGCAATCCGGAACGCCTTGAACTGAGTGTTCCCACCGGTGATGGCATGCGCTGGTTCCAGGTATGGGTCGATGCCGATCGGGGCCATCGCGGCGACGTGCAGGGCGTCGTCACCACGATGGTGGAAACCACCGAGCAGAAACGCCGCGAACAGACGCTGAAGACGCTGTTGCGCGAAGTCAGCCACCGCTCCAAGAACCTGTTGGCCATCATCCAGAGTATTGCCACCCAGACCGGCCGCTATTCCGAGACACCCGACGATTTCCTGAAGCGCTTTCGCGGCCGCCTGCAGTCACTGGCTTCCTCCCAGGATCTGGTAACGTCGTCGAACTGGCGGGGTGCAGCACTTCGCGAGCTTATCCGCGGCCAGGTCGTTCGCTACGGCGCCGATCCCGCGCAGAGCCTGCGCTTCAATGGCGTCAACCCCTACCTCAATCCCAACGCCGCCATTCATATCGGACTGGCAATGCACGAACTCGCCGTCAATTCATTCAGCTACGGCGCCCTGGCGCGGCCGGACGGCTTTGTCGAGGTAACCGCCGATCTGTCGAACGTCGCAGAGGCCGCCGACAAGCCGGCTTTGTCGCTGACTTGGGTCGAGGCCATTGTCGCCAATGATAACAGACGCACCGAGAAACGCTTCGGCAGCGTTGCCCTCGAACGTGTCGTGCCGGCATCGCTGAACGGCACGGCGACGCTGGAGATCACCAGTGACCGCCTCGAATATCGCCTGGTGGTTCCGCACGGCAATTTCGAAACCGAATGAGCGGCGGGATTCCTTAACCGGCTGTTCACCATAAAATCCGATGCTGTGGTTCCCAGAGATTGCTGGATCTTGACCGATTCAACCGATGTTCGGCCGCGGCCTGCAACGCAAGTATGGGAGGAATGATCATGACGGTGGCCGATATGAACAGGCTGGAGCAGGCCGCGCGGGTCTCGATGAGCGGCTTTCAGGATCCTGATGCTTCAGCCTCGCCTTTGCAGCACGCCTGGCACCCCTTGCTTCGCTTCGCCGCTGTCGCGCTCGTCGCCGCTGTTGTGCTGATCGTGGCGTCGCAATTGGTCTGAGCCAGATGCTCAGGTTCACGCTGCTCCCAAGCAGCCTGGCTCAGAAACTGTCCAGCTCGTAGCCGACCAATTATTAACGCCCCTTTCGGCACAGGAACTTTGACGGCTGTGGACCGTTCTTATGGCGAGAGGACGTGTCGCCGTGGAACACATCGCCGCTTTGCTTCTGGTAATTGGCTGTTCGAACAACGTGACCGAATGCCGTGAACTGCCGGTGCCGGTCAGTGTTTTCGAAACCGCCGAAGCATGCACGGCAGAACGTCCATTCGCTGCCGGCGACGTGCAGGGTCAGGCCGAGCACGTCGTTGCCAAATGTCTTACGGTCGACCCCGCGCTGGAGGATGATTATGACCAGATCGTCTGGAACGTGCGCCCGGACGGCACCCTCGACGCGTCTTTGCAGATTTCCAGTGTCGTGGTCGCGTCGAACGCCACGCGCCGCGAAAAAGACTCTCTTAGCCAACAATAAGATCGAGCGGGCAAAGGCTGCTGTTTCGTGCTAAATAGCGGCTGGAGCTTACTAAAGTGAGGACAAAAGTGAGGAGAGATTCCATGCGGAAATTGATTATTGCCATGGTTGCGGTGGTCGCCGTCAGCGGCTGCAGCACGACCGAGCAGGATGTCGGTGTCGGCGCCGGTGTCGGTGCTTTGGCCGGCGGACTGATCGGCGGCGGCAAGGGTGCGCTGATCGGCGCAGCCGTTGGCGCCGGTTCCGGCCTGCTGGTGCGCAACCTGCGCAACGGCTATTGCCAGTATCGCGACAATCGCGGCCGGCTCTACACCGCTCGCTGCTGATCCGCTTCAAAAGCGTCAGACAATCGCGACGGAGACCGGTCAGCCGGTCTCCGTTTGTTTGACTGCATCAGGCTGCGGGATCCTGATTTCCACCGTAAGCCCATCGATGCGAAAATCTCGGGCAATCGTGCCGCGCAATTCGCGCGTGACATTGAGGTCGATCAGCTTGGTGCCGAAGCCGGTCTTCGCCGGCGCTTCGAGTTCCTTCTGCCCGGCCTCGCGCCAGTTCAGAACCAGCATCCGCTCGGACCCGCGCCCCTCGAACGACCAGTCGACCTTGAGCGCACCCACGGAATTGCCGGCCTCGCCATATTTCAGCGCATTCGTCGCCAGTTCGTGAAAGGTAAGGCCAAGCGCCTGCGTCGTCCTCTCGTCGAGCAGCACCTGAGGCCCTGACAATATCCCTTCCGGAAGCTCCTTGCCGAACACCTGGCCGAGCTCGATGCGCAGCAGGTCGCCAAGATCGGCCTTCTGCCAGCGCGAACGCGTCAGCATATCCTGGGAAGCCGCCATTGCCTGCAGGCGGGCCGAGAAGGAAGTTGAGAACTCCTTCACGTCGGTTGCTTGCGCTGCCGTCTGGCGCGCAATCGCCAGCACCCGCGTGATCGAATTCTTGATCCGATGCTTCATCTCCTGCAGCATCAAATCCTTTTCGAGCAGGCTTTTTTCCGTCGTTTCATGCAGCAGCGACTTGGCGTCGTAGGCGCGCTCCTGGTAGCGGGCCACCAACGCGATGGCGCCGGCCAGAAGCAGGCCGAACAGCCCGAGCATGACCGGAATGGCGCGCGAGGACGGTTGCGAAAATGCACTTGTCGGCCGAAACAGCACCGTCCACGGCCGACCGGCGACGATGATCTTGCGCGTCACCAACAGCCTGTCGCCAAAGCTCGCGGCCGGCGGCGTTTCGGACTGGAACAGAAGATTGTCGGCGTCCGCCGTGCCGTCATAGACTGCGGTGTTGACCGGCAGCAAAGGCGTGCGGCTGAGCGCGGTCTGGAACAGGTCGCGGGCGCGGAAGGCCGCGTAGAGAAGGCCTGATGTCGATGATCTGGACGCATTGATACCATCCGGCGCGGTTTCTACATTGAGCCTGACGAAGACCAGGAAGCCGGTAAAGGTCTGCGCCGCGCCAGTATCCTGGCCGAGCTGGACCAGACCGCTTGCGTGCTGTGCGTCATCGGCCAGCGCTTTTTCGATCGCCTCGCGCCGCACCGGCTCGGTGAACATGTCGTAGCCGATGGTGGATTCGTTGGCAGGGTCGAGCGGCTCGAACAGCACGACGGGCGTGCGCCATGGCTGTGTCGTGTCCGGATAGACCGTGTGGGCGGCGCCGCGGTCGCGCAACATGTCGCGCTCGACCGCCGCTTCGTCACCGGTCTTGGCCAGCCTGAGATAGCCGATGCCGCGCAGGCCGGCGAAATTGTTATCGACATCGAGGGCGCTGAAGAAGGCCTTGAATTCGCTACCTGAAATCTCGCCATTGCGGGCGTCGAACAGCGCCTGCGTCGAGCGCAGCAGTGACAGATGCAGATCGATACGGCTTTCGATGCGGTTGAGCGCGTCGTCGGCCGTCGCCTCGAACTTGATGCGCGCCGCTTCCTGGGTCGCGAAATAGGCGAAGCCCGCCATCGTCAGGCTGATCAGTGCAACGGCAATGAAGGCAAGGATCGGGAAAAACTTCTTCAACGCAGGCCCATGGACGGTTCGCGACCTTTATGGGCAAGTCGCCGCGGCAAGACAATGGCGCGGCCAAGCCATAATGACAGCTGGCATATCATGCATATTTAGCCGGCTTATCGATCTCGAGCATCAGTGAACATGACAGCTGACGATAGCGTGGTCTCAGGCCGCGATCTTCAGCGCACCCGGACCGGGAATGGCGCCGGGCGGGCACTTTCCCAGGATGATCATGCCGAGCACTTCGTCCTGGGTCACATCGGTGGTGCGCGCGGTGCCGACGACCTGGCCGTTCTTCATTACGCAGACTCGGTCGGCAAGCTCGAACACGTCGTGAATGTCGTGGCTGATCAGGAAAATGCCGATGCCGTCGGCCTTGAGCTGCTTGACCAGTTCGCCGACCTGCGCCGTCTCCTGCGGCCCAAGCGCGGCCGTCGGTTCGTCCATGATCAGGATGCGGGCGTTGAACAGGATGGCGCGTGCGATCGCCACCGACTGGCGCTGGCCGCCCGAGAGCTTGATTACCGGCTCCTTGAACCGCTGGAAGCGCGGATTGAGCCGGCCCATCACCTTGCGCGCCTCGGCCTCCATGGCGACATCGTCGAGTGTCCCCCACGCGGTCATCAGTTCGCGGCCGAGGAAGAGGTTGGCGGCAGCGTCGACATTGTCGGCCAGCGCAAGCGTCTGGTAGATCGTTTCGATGCCGTATTTCTTGGCGTCGCGCGGATTGGAGATCGAGGCCTCCTGGCCGTTGACCAAGATCTGGCCGGCATCGCGCTTGTAGGCGCCCGACAGGATCTTGATCAGCGTCGACTTACCGGCGCCGTTGTGGCCAAGCAGCGCCACCACTTCGCCCGGGAAAAGATCGATGGACGCATCGTCGACGGCGCGAATGCCACCGAACGCGATCGAGATGTTGCGCATGTCGATCAGTGGCGTACCGGTGGGAGCAGTTTTTTCCATAATCGTTCCTCCCTAGACGCGCTTGCGGTAGACGGTGTCGAGCCAGACGGCGATGACCAGGACAGCGCCAACGACAATGCTCTGCAGCGGCGAGTCGATGCCGAGCAGCACCATGCCGGATTGCAGCGACTGCATCAGTAGCGCGCCGAGCATGGCGCCCATCACCGTTCCGGCGCCGCCCGCGAGCGACGTGCCGCCGATGACAGCGGCCGCGATCACCAAAAGCTCGTCCAGTGTGCCCAGCGCATTGGTTGACGCATTGAGACGGGCCGACGAGATCGCCGCGCTGATTGCAGCCAGCACACCCATGATCATGAACACCTTCATGGTCACCCAGCGCGTGTTGATGCCGGCGAGTTCCGCTGCCTCCGGATTGCCCCCGATGGCGAAGACATAGCGGCCGAAACGCGTGCGCTTGGTGATGAACGTCATGATGATGCCGACAATCACCGCCATCAGCACCGGTATGGCGATGCCATGCGCGATGAACAGCCCGCCTTCGGGAACGGTGATGCCGTTCTGCTGTGCGTACAGGCGCACGATGCCGATCGGCCATGGATAGGAATTGGCGATCCACACGGCGCCGAGGATGGCCGCGCAAGCGACCACGCCAAGCAAGGTCTCGGCCCAGACGGGGCGCAGTGGAAAGCTGAAGCGCTTGCGCTGCGAGCGACCGTTGAGCAGCGCGAAGGCGACCGCCGCGCAGGCGACGATGCCGACCATCCAGCTGGCAGCGGCGCCAATCGAGCCGCGTGGTCCGCCGCCCATCAGCTGGAAGGTGGCGTCGAGTGGCGCGACCGTGCGCCCGCTGGTGATGAGCCATGCCATGCCGCGCCAGACCAGCAGGCCACCAAGCGTCACGATGAAGGCCGGAACCTGCATATAGGCGATGATGAAGCCCTGGAACGCGCCGATCAGCAGACCAAGCACCACGCCGGCGGCAAGCGCGACGATCCAGAGCCAGGGGTTTCCAAGCTGGAAGCCGATGACGCGAATGAGGAATTCGGCCTGTGCTACGCCCATGATCATGCCGATCACGCCTTCGACGGAGCCCACCGAAAGGTCGATGTTGCGCATGACGATGACCAGTACCATGCCGGTCGCCATGATCGCGACCGAGGACGTCTGCACCGACAGGTTCCAAAGATTGCGCGGCGTCAGGAAAAGCCCACCCGACAGGATATGTATGCCGACCCAGATGACCAGCAGCGCGCCGACCATGCCGAGCATGCGCGTGTCGAGCTCGGTCGCTTTCAGGAACCGGGCGACCGCGCCGAGTTCAGACGCTCGTGCCGTATCGGCCTGCGGATTTGAGGTCGTGTCGGTCATGATGTCCTCCAGCGGCTTGCCGTCTGGCGCGGATGCCGGACCACAGCCTAGAAGTTTGCCGCCGATGGCGGAAACACACAATTCTCGTAGAGAAAACGCCGCGGCTTGACAGCCGCGGCGCCTCATTTCTTCAAGTCGTCGAGATCAGTTGCAAGCCGCGACGCTGCCGGCGGCGACGCCTGTGCAGACTTCGTCCTTCTTGATCCAGCCGGCGTCGATGACGACGTTGAGGTTGTCCTTGGTGATCGCGACGGGGGTCAGGAACAGCGACTTGACGGTGTTGCCGCCAGGCGTGGTGAAGTCCTTGGCGCCGGCAATGTCGCCCGTCTTCTTGCCATCGGCAAGCTGCGAGGCGATCTCGGCGGCGTTCTTGCCGAGTTCGCGCGCGTCCTTCCACACCGACACCGTCTGCGTGCCGAGTGCGATGCGGTTCAGAGCGGCATGGTCGCCGTCCTGGCCCGAGACCGGAACCGTTCCTGCAAGGCCCTGCGCCGTCAGCGCGGCGACAACGCCGCCGGCTGTGCCGTCATTCGCCGCAACCACGGCATCGACCTTGTTGTCATTGGCGGTCAGGAACTGTTCCATGTTCTTTTGCGCGTTGGCCGGCAGCCAGCCATCGGTATAGGCCTCGCCGACATTCTTGATCTTGCCCGAGTCGATGGCTTCCTTGAGCACTTCCATCGAGCCCGAGAACAGGAAATCGGCATTCGGATCCGAGCCAGAGCCCTTGATGAAGACATAGTTGCCTTCGGGCTTCGCCTTGAACACTTCGCGGGCCTGCATGCGGCCGACTTCCTTGTTGTCGAAGGTCAGGTAGAAGACGTCCTTGTTCTCGATCAGGCGGTCATAGCCGACGACCGGAATGCCTTCGTCCAGCGCCTTCTGCACCGCCGGGCCGATGGCCGAGGCGTCCTGCGCCAGGATGATCAGCGAGTTGGCGCCCTGCGAGATCAGGCTTTCGACGTCGGTCAGCTGCTTGCCGGGATTGGACTGCGCGTCGGCGGAAATGTACTTGTCGCCGGCAGCCTCGATCGCCGTTTTCATCGCCGCCTCGTCGGTCTTCCAGCGCTCTTCCTGGAAGTTCGACCACGACACGCCGATGACCTTGTCCTTCGCCTGCGCGACCGACATCAGCGCCAGCGACATGGCGACACCCGCCAGCATGGCGGCTGCAAATCTGTTCATCATAATCCTCCCTGCGCCGCGTGCGGCGCGACAAAACTGGCCCGAGGGCCGGCACACAGAGGCCCTATTTTTTCGAGCCTCGAAAAAATACTGGTTCAATGATAAGGCGCTGTCAACATCGATGCTGATGGATTCTGATGGCCTTGCCGATTTTTTTCGAGGTCCGCAATAAACAATGACAGGGCTGCCGGCGTCTGCCAATATTTGGCTGGTGCCGTCGAACGCCTTCACTATCATGAGGCGCGAGGAGGCCGGGAGGAAAACAAATGTCGGTTGGGATCCGCCACGACGATCTGCGCCGTCGCAACCGTGCGATGGTGATTTCGGCCGTGCGCCGGGCCGGCCAGCCGTCGCGGACCGAGATTGCGGCGACCACCGGCCTCAGCCATTCGACGATATCGGCAATCTCGTCTGATCTAATTCAAGAAGGCATCCTGATTGAAGGCAAGCCTGGCGAGACCGGCTCGCTGAAACGCGGCCGGCCGCAGGTCGGCCTTGGCCTCAACCCGGAAGCGGCGGCGGTCATGACCGTGGTGCTGTCGCTGAACTTCCTCTCCGTCACCGTCATCGACTATGCCGGCCAGGTGGTCGCGGAAGAACAGCGCCGGCTCGACACGCTGACCATGCCGCGCGACGAGCTGATCGGCGAATGCGTAGCAATCGTCGGGCGGCGTCTCGCGGACCCGGACCTCGATGTCCAGAGCATCGCCCGCATTGCCATGGGCATCCAGGGCATCACCGATTCGCAGGCGCGGGCCATGCTGTGGTCGCCAATCACGCCACTGACCGACATTGCCTTCGCCGACATGTTGGAAGCGGAATTCGGCATTCCTGCCACCATGGAGAACGACTGCAATATGATGGCGGTGGCCCTGCAATGGCGCCAGCCCGAGCGCTACCGCGACAATTTCATCGCGATCCTCTTGTCGCACGGCATCGGCATGGGGCTGGTGCTGAAAGGCGAACTGTTCACCGGCACCCATTCCTCGGGCGGCGAGTTCGGCCACATGATCCACCGTCCGGGCGGCGCGCTCTGCCGCTGCGGGCGGCGCGGCTGCGTGGAAGCCTATGCCGGAAACTACGCCATCTGGCGCAGCGCCAAAATGATGGGCGAGGATGCCGAGCCGGTCGATATCGGCGACGCTGATATGCGGGCGCTGGCCGCTCGTGCGCGAGAGACGGACGGACCGGAGCGCGAAGCCTATCGCAGGGCCGGTGAGGCGCTCGGCTTCGGCCTCGGCAGCCTGTTTGCGCTGATCGACCCGGCCCCCGTCGCCATGGTCGGCGTCAGCGCCGCCGCGTTCGACCTGATCGAACCGGCATTGCGCGAAGCGATCGCCCAGACCGCCGGCGGCCAGCACTCGAAGTCGATCTCCTTCGACACCGAGCCCAACGAGCTGCCGCTGATCCGCGAAGGCTGTGCCACGCGCGCGCTCGGCTTCGTCGACCAGGAGATTTTTGCGCCGGGTATTCAGCCCAAATCCGGCAAGCATGTCGCGTGAATGGCCGGCAACGGCGCGACGCGCAGGATCCTAGTCTTCCCTGATCGCGTAGCCGGCGCCGCGAATGGTACGGATGACATCCGGCATGCGGCCGTTGTTGACGGCCTTGCGCAGCCGCCCGACATGCACGTCGACGGTTCGCTCGTCTATATAGATCGTCTCGCCCCAGACATTGTCGAGCAGTTGGCTGCGCGAGAACACGCGGCCGGGATGGCGCATCATGAATTCGAGCAGCCGGAACTCGGTCGGTCCGAGCCTGATCTCGCTCTTCTTGCGGTAGACACGGTGCGACTCGCGGTCGAGCACGATGTCGCCGACCTTGAGCACGCTGGACAGCACTTCCGGCTTGGCCCGGCGCAGCAGCGCCTTCACGCGCGCCATGAACTCCGGCGTCGAGAATGGCTTGACCAGATAGTCGTCGGCGCCGGTGGACAGGCCGCGCACGCGATCGCTTTCCTCACCGCGCGCGGTCAGCATGATGATCGGCAGCCGCTCGGTTTCGGGCCGCACTCTAAGCCGCCGGCAGAGCTCGATGCCGGAAACAGCGGGCACCATCCAGTCGAGCACCAGGAGATCGGGCACGTTTTCCTGCAGGCGGATCTCGGCCTCGTCGCCGCGTGTCACCACCTCGACTTGATAGCCTTCGGATTCGAGGTTGTAGCGGAGGAGCACGCCTAGCGGCTCCTCGTCCTCCACGACCATGATGCGTGGCGCGATCATAGGCAGTTCACCCTCATCAGGCCGGCGTGGCCATCGCCGTCTCGTCCTGCTTCGGACGATTGGCGGGCAATTGCTGGCCGGTCAGCACATAATACGCATTTTCGGCGATGTTGGTGACATGATCGCCGATGCGCTCAAGATTCTTGGCGCAGAACAAGAGATGCGTGCAGGCGGTGATGTTGCGAGGGTCTTCCATCATGTAGGTCAAGAGCTCACGAAACACGGACGTGTATTTGACGTCGATGCGCTCGTCGTCATTCCTGAGTTTTGCAAGCGCTGCCGCATCGGTGGCGGCATATTCCTCGACGACGCCTTGCACCTGGATCAGCACCAGTTGCGCCATGGCATCGATGGAGTGCGAGAGGTCGCGCGGCGTGACGCTCAAGCCCACGGTGCCGACGCGTTTGGCGATGTTCTTGGCGAGATCGCCGATGCGCTCGAGGTCGCCGGCCATGCGGATCGAGCCGACCACGGCGCGCAGATCGTTGGCCATCGGCTG
Source organism: Mesorhizobium sp. C268A (assembly GCF_040324475.1). Classification (NCBI taxonomy): domain Bacteria; kingdom Pseudomonadati; phylum Pseudomonadota; class Alphaproteobacteria; order Hyphomicrobiales; family Phyllobacteriaceae; genus Mesorhizobium; species Mesorhizobium sp. C268A. The sequence goes on along the minus strand of NZ_JAMYVX010000001.1, from coordinate 4,050,524 downwards.
GCGCTTGGCGATCAGCGTGATGGCGCGGTCGTCCAGTTCGCGCTGGCGCGCATCCATGATGGCGTCGTCGGAAACGACACGCTGTGCCAGCGCATTGTCCGAATTGAGCAGCGCCCTGGTCGAGCCGCTGACCATCGAGCCGGCCAGATCGCCCATGTCGCGGATCAGCTTGCTGATCTGCCCGAGCTCTTCATCGAAGGAGGCGACGGTATGTTCACCCATGATCTTGGTCCTCGTGCCTGAAAATTCACCCGCCGGACGGCTCAGCCGAAGCGGCCGGTAATGTAGTCTTGGGTGCGCTTGTCGTCGGGGTTGGTGAACATCTTGTCGGTGGCGCCCTCCTCGACGAGATAGCCGAGATGGAACATCGCTGTACGCTGCGACACGCGCGCCGCCTGCTGCATCGAGTGGGTGACGATGACGATCGTGTAGTTCTGGCGCAGTTCGTCGATCAGCTCCTCGACACGGGCGGTGGCGATCGGATCGAGCGCCGAGCAGGGCTCGTCCATCAGGATCACCTCCGGCGACACGGCGATGGCGCGCGCGATGCACAGGCGCTGCTGCTGGCCGCCGGACAGGCCGGTGCCGGGCTCCTGCAGGCGGTCCTTGACCTCGTTCCAGATCGCAGCCTTCTTAAGGCTCTGCTCGACGATCTGGTCCATGTCGGACTTGCGCTTGGCCAGCCCATGGATGCGCGGGCCGTAGGCGACGTTCTCGTAGATCGACTTCGGGAACGGGTTGGGTTTCTGGAACACCATGCCGACGCGGGCGCGCAGTTCGACGACATCGATGTTCTTGTCGTAGATGTCGTCTTCATCGAGCGTGATCTTGCCGGTCACCCGCGCCGAATCGATGGTGTCGTTCATGCGGTTGAGGCAGCGCAGGAAGGTCGACTTGCCGCAGCCGGACGGGCCGATCAGCGCCGTCACCTGGTTCTGTCGGACGTCGAGATTGACGTCGAACAACGCCTGCTTCTCGCCGTAGAAGACGCCGACCTTGTCGCCGCGCATCTTGATGACTTCGTTCGACTTGGCGTTCATTTTGTCGCCCACTGCATTCTCAAGGGACTGTTCGGTCATGATGTTCATACCAAATTGCCTTTTTTCTACCAGCGCCGCTCGAACCGGCGCCGGAGCACGATCGCGGTGATGTTCATGGCCATGAGGAAGACGAGCAGGATGATGATGGCGCCGGACATGCGCTCGACAAAAGCGCGCTCAGCCTCGTTTGCCCACATATAGATCTGCACCGGCAGCGCGGTCGCCGGATCGAAAGGCGTCGCCGGATAATCGGCGACGAAAGCGACCATGCCGATCAAGAGCAGCGGTGCTGTCTCGCCGAGCGCACGCGCCAGGCCGATGATGGTGCCGGTAAGGATGCCTGGGGCGGCAAGCGGCAGGATGTGGTGGAACACCATCTGCATCTTGGAGGCGCCGAGGCCGAGTGCCGCCGAGCGGATCGACGGCGGCACCGCGGCGAGGGCGGCGCGCGTGGCGATGATTATGGTCGGCAATGTCATCAAGGTCAGCACCAGGCCGCCGACGAAGGAAGCCGAGCGCGGCATGCCGAGGAAGTTGATGAACACGGCAAGGCCAAGCAGACCGAAGACGATCGACGGCACCGCCGCGAGATTGTTGATGTTGACTTCGATCAGGTCCGTAAAGCGGTTCTTCTTGGCGAATTCCTCGAGATAGATCGAGGCGGCGACGCCGATCGGCAGCGCCAGCAAAAGCACGATCACCATCATGTAGAACGACCCGATGATGGCCACGCCCATGCCCGACGTCTCGGGCCGGCTGGAGGCGCCATAGCTGAACAGGCCGGTGTTGAAATGCTCGGCCATCGCGCCTTCGGCTTTGAGCTTGTTCATCCAGTCGATCTGCTGGTTGGACACCTTGCGGCGCGCTTCATCGACGCCGAGGTCGATCTGGCCCTTGAAGGCCGAGTCGAGATTGGCGGCGGCCAGGATGTCGACGTCACGCGTCGTGCCGATCACCGACGGATCGGCGGAGACGATGTCGCGCAGCTGGACGCGGGCGCCTTCCGACAGGAAGCCCTTGAGCTTCAGCATCATCGGCTTGTTGGCCGGATCGATGCCGAGCTTGGCCACCAGCGCGTTTTCGGCGAGCTTGGGATAGTTCGCCTTGATCAGCACATTCGGGTCTGTGGCACGCTTGTTCGAGGGGTCGATGACCTTCTCATCGAAGGTGATCGGAAGCGTCACCGTCGTCTGCCAGAAGGCGGTGTAGCCTTTCGAGACGATGGTGATCAACATGATGGCCAGGAACGCCAGGCCCACCGAGATCGCAATCACGCCATAGATGCGGAACCGGCGTTCGGCGGCATAGCGCGCCTTCAGCCCGATGTCGCGGCGCGGACGCGCGACGGCACCCGCCATCGTGTCCAGGGGGATGTCGGTCATTCGTACTGCTCCCGGTACTTGCGCACAATGTAGAGGGCGACGATGTTCATCACCAGCGTCAGCGCGAACAGCGTCAGGCCGAGCGCGAAGGCGACCAGCGTCTGCGGCGAGTTGAACTCGAGATCGCCGGTCAGCTGGTTGACGATCTTGACAGTGATGGTCGTCATCGCCTCGAACGGATTGGCCGTCAGATTGGCGGCGACGCCCGCCGCCAGCACGACGATCATCGTCTCGCCGATGGCGCGCGACGCCGTCAACAGGATGGCGCCGACGATGCCGGGCAGTGCCGCCGGCAGGATCACCCGCTTGATCGTCTCGGAGCGCGTGGCGCCGAGGCCGAGCGAGCCGTCACGCATTGCGCGCGGCACCGCGGTGATGATGTCGTCGGACAAAGAGGACACGACCGGGATCAGCATGACGCCCATCACCAGGCCGGCGGTGAAGATGCTCTGGCCCTGGATGAAGGGCGAGCCGCCGGTGAGTGCCGCCGACAGGTCGCGCAAGAACGGTCCGAGCGTGACCACGGCGAAGATGCCGTAGACGATGGTCGGGATGCCGGCCAGCAGTTCAAGCGCGGGCTTGACCACCGACCGGACGCTGCGCGAGGCGTATTCGGACATGTAGACCGCCGACATCAGCCCGACCGGCACTGCGACCAGAAGCGCGACGGCGGCGATGTAGAGCGTGCCGGCGAGTAGCGGGATCAGGCCGAACTGACCCTGGCTGCCGCCGGAACCGGCGGCGGCGAAACGCGGATCCCACACCGTGCCGAAGAAGAAGCTCATCGGCGATACGCTTTCGAAGAAGGTGATCGTCTGGAACAGCATCGACAGCACGATGCCGACCGTGGTCAGGATGGCGATGGTCGAGGCCGCAAGCAGCCCCCACAGCATCAACTTCTCGACATTGTTGCGCGCCCTGGCGCGCGGCGCGATCTGCCTCAGCGCATAGAAGGCGCCGGCGATCGACAGAGCGAAGGTCAGCACGGCGCCGAACAGGCCGAGCCGGTCCTGGACCTGGTTCGCCTCGACCGCGATCGGGATCATATAGTCCTGGGTGTCGCTGGCCAGTGCCACGCCCTTGGCGGCGAGCAGCGGCTGCAATTCGGCGAAAGTAGCGGGAAGTGCGGTATCGCCATCGAGCCGACGCAGGCCCTTGGCCAGGCTCTTCACCAGGCTGGCGTCGAGCGCTTCGCTGGCGACCTTTGTGTCGGCGGTGCGCTCGGGCAAAGCGGCATGGATATGCCGGTCGAGATAGAAGGAAGAGCCGATATCCCAGACGGCGAGCAAAAGGACGGCAGGCAGGACCGCGAGCAGAAAGGCCCACCAGCCATGATAATGCGCGCGCGAATGCGGCTTGACCTTGCCGGTATCCTGCGCCGCTGCGCGCTGGCGGCCGACCACAAAAGCGACCACGCCTATGGCAATGACTATGGCGAGTACGAGCAAGGACGACATCACCCACCCCAGGGAAAATTCAGATCGCCGCCGCCGTTGCGGCAAGCGGCGAAATCAGGGCGCGGATTTGGTCCGCGCCCTGATCCGGTCGGTCGATTACATTGTCTTTCCGGCGGCGAAGGCGTCGCGCTGGCCCTGACGTTCGGCGTCGGGAGCGGAAACCAGGCCGTACTGGGCGAGCGGGCTTTCCGGGCCGATCATCTGGTCATCAAGGAAGAACTCGACATATTCCTTGAGGCCGGGAACGACGCCCAGATGCGCCTTCTTGACGTAGAAGAACAACGGCCGCGACACGGGGTACGTGCCATCGGCGATGGTCTGCGTCGAAGGCACGATGCCTTCCACGGTGGCGACCTTCAGCTTGTCGGCATTGTTCTCGTAGAAGGCGAGGCCGAACACGCCAACGCCGGTCTTGTTGGAGTCGATGCGGGCCAGCGTCTCGGTGTAGTCGCCATCGATGTCGACAGCCTTGCCGTCCTTGCGGATGGCGATGCAGGTCTTGCCGATTTCCTTGTCGTCGGCGATGCCGGCAGCCTTCAAAGCGGCCTTGTCGCAGCCGGCGTCGAGCAGCTTGGTCTCGAACACTTCACGGGTGCCGTGCTTCTCACCCGGGATATAGGCGGCGATATCCCAGTCGGGCAGCTTCGGATTCACCTGGTTCCACTTGGTGTTCGGGTTTTCGACCAGCTTGCCGTCGACCACCAGCTTGGCGGCGAGCGCCTTGTAGATGTCGGCGGGAACCAGCGCCCAGTCCGGACCCTTGATGTCGGTGGCAAAGACGATGCCGTCATAGCCGATGCGGACTTCCTGGACGTCCTTGACGCCGGCGTCGGCGCAGGACTTCAGCTCGTCCTTCTTGATCGGGCGCGAGGAGTTGGCGATGTCGATCGTGTCTTCGCCGACGCCCTTGCAGAACTCCTTGATGCCGGCGCCGCTGCCGCCGGACTCGACCACCGGGGTCTTGAAGTTGGTGAAGGTTTCGCCGAACTGCTCGGCGACGATCTTGGCGTAAGGCAGCACGGTCGACGAACCGGCGACCTGGATCTGGTCACGCGCAGCGGCGACACCGGACGATGCGGCGAACGCTACCGCCACGGCCGATGCCGTAACGAGGAATTTCTTCATGTGGCCTGCTCCTGTTCGGAAGATGGTCTCTTGGCGCCCTCTTCAAACCGGCGCCCGCTGAGGCCAATAGCCTTCGATTATTACAGTCGCATGACAGTTTCGTGTCAGCCCGGTAACGTCGCACAGACGTCTTGTGGGCCGCCCCCTTTAAGCCGGTTTGTGGGAATGGAAGTTGCCGCTGGAATCAGACGCTTGCGCGATCCGTGCTGGCATCAAGTCCCGGCACACCGCAGGCCGCGATGCCGAGAAAGAAAAACCGGACGGGAGCGCGTTGCCCGTGGCCAGAGCGAATCTTGGCCGAGCCATCGCCAAAAACAGGTCCGTTGGGGTAGATTCGACGCTGTTTCTTGTCGGCGGTCGCTTGCTCCCGCCCGTAACTGAATGAGCGGTTTCGTTGCGACCATTGTCCTGACTGGGCGCCAGCTTTGATATGGTGCGATCGCACCATATCCTTGGCTGTTGCGGCGCGGCCGAATCCCGGCCGGCGCCGCAGGTTGCTATCCAGCGTCTCGTTGGGCTTCGCTTGATATGCCGACCCAGCGCTCGACCTTTTCGAGCAGCGCCCTGGGGCTGATCGGCTTGGGCAAATAGTCATCCATGCCGGCTTCCAGGCAGCGCTCACGGTCGCCCTTCAAAGCATGCGCGGTGACGCCGACGATCGGGATATGCATACCCGTATGTTCTTCAAGCCGGCGAATTGCGGCGGTGGCCTCGAGCCCATTCATCTCCGGCATCGAGACGTCCATCAGGATCATACGCGGATTGAGCCTGCCGAAGGCGTCGAGCGCCTTGCGGCCGTTGCCGACAATTTCGAAACTATAACCGGTCTCGCCGATTATCTGGGTGAACACCATCTGGTTCACCTCATTGTCCTCGGCAACGAGGATGTCGAGCCGGCTTTCATCCCCGGCGGCCCGGGCGCGGGCGCGAACCGGCGGCGGTTGCAGCAAGGCGCGTTCCGATGCAGCGAGCGGCGGCTTTGCCGGTGACGGTCCGTTCCTGTCGTTGCCGGACCCGCTGCTTGCCGCCGGGAGCACGCGGCTCCCCGTGATATTGTGATGGTGGCGCTGGATGGTAGCGACCAGCGTTTCCAGAAGCACCGAGGAACGCGCCGGCTTGATCAGCTGGGCGTCGATGCCGAGATCGCGATAGCTGGTGTTGGCGAGCGACTGGTCGACCGAAGTCAGCATGATGATCGGCGTGTCGGCCAGCCCTGCGGTGCTGCGCACGACGCGCGCCATTTCGGCGCCGCTCATCCCCGGCATCTGATAATCGAGCACGACGCAGTCGACCGGCACGCCGTAGGCAGCCGCGGCGACCAGCACCTTGAGCCCTTCGGGTCCGCTTTCGGCGGCGCAGGAATCGAAGGTCCATGACGCCATCTGCTCGCTCAGGATCGATCGGTTGACGGCATTGTCGTCGACGATCAGCACCCGTGAGCCGGTCACGTCGACCGGCATGATCCGCCGTCCGGTCCGTTCCTCGGCCCTGGGCAATGTCACGGTGAACCAGAAGGTCGAGCCCTTGCCTTCGGCGCTCTCGACACCGATCTCGCCGCCCATCAACTCGACCAGCCGCGAGGTGATGGCGAGCCCGAGCCCTGTGCCTTCGTGGCGTCTGGTCGACGAGGTGTCGGCCTGACTGAATTTTTCGAAGACGAGCTTCAGTTTCTGCTGCGGAATGCCGATGCCGGTATCGGTGACCGAAACGGTCAGCTTTGTCCCCGTCGGCCCCCTTTGTCCCGTCACGTCGACCAGCACGTGGCCTTCGTCGGTAAACTTCACCGCGTTGCCGACCAGATTGGTGACGATCTGCCTGATGCGACCGACATCGCCGACGAACAGGCTTCCCAGGCCCGGCTCGACGCGCACGATGAGCTCGAGGTCCTTCTCCTTGGCGCGGGTCGATATCAGCGTCGCCACATCCTCGATCGCTTCGGGCAGGTTGAAGGGCGCAGGGTCGAGCACCAGCTGTCCGGCATCGATCTTGGAGAAGTCCAGTATGTCGTTGATGATGGTCAAGAGCGCGTTACCCGATTTGACGATGATGTCGGTGAACGTCTTCTGCTTGGGATCGAGGTCGGATTTGGCCAGCAACTCGGCCATGCCGAGTACGCCGTTCATCGGCGTGCGGATTTCGTGGCTCATATTGGCCAGGAATTCCGACTTGGCGCGGTCGGCCAACACGGCGCGCTGCCGCGCCTCGCGCAGTTCGGCCTCGCGCAGCTTCAGTTCGGTGATGTCGGTGGTCGACCCAATCAGATAGAGCGAACCGTCGGACGCGATCATCGCGCCCTTGCGGGCGAACTGGTGGCGCACGCTGCCGTCGGCAAGCGTCACCGTTTCCTCGATCTCCTGTGTATCGCCTGTGCGCAGCACGGCGAGATCGCTGTTGACGAAGGCTTCGCCGTCCTCGCCGAAAATCTCGATGTCCGTCTTGCCGATCGCGTCTTCCCTGCGGAGGCCGGTGAGGTCGCACCAGCCCTTGTTGACGTAGAACTGCCTGAGGTCGGAGCGCTTGGCGTAGATCGACACCGGCACGTTGTCGATGAGATTGCGGAACACCTCGTTCTCGCGCATGCTCTCTTCCAGCGCCTGCTCGCGCGCCTTGACGTCGGTGATGTCGGTGCTGGAGCCGACAAGGTGCACCGACCCATCGAGCGCCACCAGCCGGCTCTTGCGCGTCATCAATTGCCGCACCGTGCCGTCGCGATGGGTAACGGGCTCCTCGATCTCGCGGCCGCGCCCGGTGACGACGACCTCGGTGTCGTCATGGGTGTAGGTTTCGGCGTCGTCGATGCCGAAAAGCTGGAGATCGGTCCGGCCGATGACCTCCTCCTTGGGGATGCCGGTCAGCGCGCACCAGGCTTTGTTGACGAATTCCATGCTCAGATCCTGCGCCTTGATGAAGGCGGCGACCGGCAGTTCGTCCATGACGTGGCGGAACAGGTCGATCTGGCGCATGCTTTCCTGCAGCGCCTTTTCGCGGCTCTTGATCTCCGAGATGTCGACGCGCACGCCGATAAAGGTGCCGTCCTCGGTGCGCATATCGTAGACCTGATACCAGCGGCCGTCCGCATTGAGGCGCTCATAGGACGAGTTGGGCAGGCGATAGCGGGCGAGGATGGCATTGAGCCAGACATCGAGGTCGCCTTCATAGAGCCTGTCGATTTCTGGATCGCCGCTCGATCGGAAATAGCCGACCGAATGTCCAAGTTCCAGGGCCGCGCGGAAGCTGCGGCCAGGCTGCCATGCCGGTTTCAGCTCCGGCAGCGTGTCCTGCAGCTTGCGGTTTGCAAAGACGAACTTGTCGTCGCGGTCATAGATGATGACGGCCGCCGGCAGCGACTCCAGCACCGTGGTGAGGTTCTTGCGGGCGTCTTCGGCTTCGGTCTCGCGGCGCTTCATGTCGGAGATGTCGAACAGGAAACCGGCGACATAGTTGCGGCCGCTGGGCATGCCGACGCGGTTCTTGCGCACGATGCGCGAGCGGCTGGCGCCCTCGGCGTCGAAAGTCTCCTCGACCTCGTAGGGCGTGCCGGTCGCCAGCACGGCGCGTTCGCTGTCTTCGAACTGCGCGGCGTCCTTTTGCTTGAGGAAGTCGCCGCCGGGCCTGCCCAGCATCGCTTGCGGGCTCTGTCCGAACAGTGCCGAAAACGCCTCATTGACGAAGACGAAACGCAGATTGTCGTCCTTGACGAAGATCGGGTCCTTGACGCCGTTGATCACCGCCTCGGCCAGCCGCGATTTCTCCAGCGCATGGGCGAGTTCAGCCTCGCGATCCTTCATGTTGGTGACGTCGACATAGGAGATCAGCCTTTTGCCGCCGGCGAGCGGCGCCAGCGATGCAATCAGCGTACGGCCGTCATTGCGTGGCAGTTGCCTGGAGCCCACCAGGCCGGCCGAGATTTCTGCTTCGCGCTCGGCGATGTGGTCCTGCCATTCCGCATCGTCAGCACCGTACGGGTCCATATCGCGGCTGGCCTGCATCAGTTCGCGGAAGCCGCAGCCGATCCTGGCGCGTCGGGGATCGATTTCCCAGAAATCATAGAAGGCGCGGTTGATCACCTCCGCCCGCATGTCCGCATCAAGGACGAGCACGCCGATCGGCATCTGGTCGACCATCGTGCGAAGATTGGCGAAGGTCTCCGTGATTTTGGCGTTGGCACTCTCGATCTCTGCGTCGCGACGCTTGAGCTCGGAGACGTCGTAGTAGGTCAACAGCCGCTTGCCGCCGGACAATGCCGTCACCGAGAACATCATCGTCCTGCCGTTGGCATGGAGAAATTCGCGTGGCGCAACCGAGCCGGCGCTGATCTCCTCGATGCGGGTGGCTAGGTAGTGCTGCCACTGCTGTTCATCGAGATCGCCGTAGATGCCGTTGCGGCGGTTGAGTTCCATCAACAGACTGAACGGCGCGCCGACAGTGACGGCGCCATCAGGAATCCTGGAGAGCTCGCGATAGGCCTTGTTGACGATGAGTGTGCCGAGCTTTTCGTCAAGCAGCACGACGCCCATATGCATGGCATCCATCGTCCGCTCGAGATCGGCGAGGTGCTGCGTGGCCTCCCCGGCCGGCGGATCGCTCTCGTCCTGCCGCAGTTCGTCCAGCGCACCGGCCAGTGCCGTGACGTTGCGGCCGATGCCGCGATAGCCGATGAATTCGCCTTCGCCGTCGAACCGCGGGGAACCGGTGATCGAAACCCAGCGGCAACCGGGACGGCCGCCCTTCAACTCATAAACAAAGTCGCGAAACGGCCGATGCGCCTGCAGATCCTCCAGATGCGCGGCGGCGTGTCGATTGCCGTGCACCATCTGCTTGAGGAAATCGAAGCGGAAACGGCCAAGAATGCTGGCGGGATCGATGCCGGTGGCGGCCTGGTAGTTCTCCGAAAGCCAGGAAAAGCGCAGCTCGGCGTCGGTCTCCCAGACCCAGTCGGCGCCGGCCTCGACCAGTTCGCGCAGCGCTTCGGGCGAACCCCCGACGGACGTATCCTCGCCGTTCACCACCCCTTTTCGGGAACCGCGTCCGCCGCGTGTTCCAACAGTCCCGTCAGCCATCCCGTTCCCACCCCGAAAGCCAAGGCCGAACCCCCTCAGCGGTTCGCCGGCGGAATTTGCCCGAGAAGCATTAATGATCCGCTAACCATAACCAATCCAGACTGCGGCCAGAGCCACATTGCCCTGCGGTATTCCGCCGGTTGTCGGCGGAACCCCGGCCGGGCTATAAGTCGGCGGGGGTGTTGCTGATGACGGGTTGGATCGTGCCTTGTTTCCTGTGCCTGGCGCTGCTTGCGGGCAGCGGCTGCGCACGCAGCTATGACGGCACGGTGGTGATCCCGAAGCCGCTCGATATCAGGCGGGTCTGGGATCGCGATCCGTCGCAGACTGAGGCCAGCCGGATGCAGGCGGCAGCCGGTGTGTTTCCGACGCCGCCGCCGCAGGAGCCCTACCGGCCCGCGGCACGCAGGCACACAACACAAATAGCCGCGCCAAGGCGGCACGTCAGGTCCAGCCCTCCCAGCATGGCTTCCGAACCGGCCAATCCGCTCACCTGCAAGAATGTCAGCGAACCCGGCAAACGCTACAGGATGGTTTGCGAATAGCTGGTACTAGAGCAATTCCAGGAAAAGTGTGAAACGGTTTTCCGTCCGGAATTGCGTAAAACAAAGACATAGAGCGGTTCGCCGTTTCGGTGAAACGGTGAAACGCTCTAGGCGCAGGTTACTCCGCCGGGAAGAAAGCCGGCCCGACCACCCTGACCGGCCGCGAGCCGGCCAATGGCTCGACCGACTGTCGCTGGGCGGCGCCCCTGGCCTCTGCAGCGTCTGCGCCAGGCTGGGGAATTTGCGCCACGGTGCCAAGATCCGGCTTCGCTGACGGCAAAGGAATGATCGCGTTGGCCATATTGGCTGGCGTCACCGTGCGCGCTCTCAGCTCGGCAACGCGCTGGTGATAGCGCTTGAGGTCGCAGGCCCTGAAGTTCGCATCATTGCGATATTTGAAGGCCGTCGGCAGGTCCTTGTAGGATGTGCGCGTATCGAGCGCGACCATCTTTTCGGTTTCAAGGCTTGGGTCCCTGAGCGTGTACAGGTCGACGCCGGCATCGTCGCAGATGTAGCGGCACTGGTCGACCATCTCCTTGACATCGCCGCCTTGCACGAACTGCGATTTCGGCGCCGGGAAGAAATAGCCGTCGGAGAGACGAACGCAAAACAGCATCGAATTGCTGCCGATCATGGCGCCAGCCGGACGCTGTCTTTGTTGCCCGGCGGCGGGCGTGCAGCCGAGCGCGACGAGCCTGGCCTGCAGTCCGGACGTATCCCGGCGCGAAATCGCGGCGCCGGCGATCTGGCGTTGCACCTGTGTGCGGCTTTTGGCGAGGTCGGCGCAAGCATTGAAGAAGCCCCCCACCGCACTTTGCGCCGTGCACCGGCGTTGCCTCTCCAGCCCCTGGATCGCCGCAAGCTGGCGACGCAGCTGCGCAAGCTCGGGGCTGATCCCGCCGCTGCGGCCGGACGGTGCCAGCTGGCTCCTGAGCGCGGCGCATGGATCGGCAAGGGAAGCCGAAATGCCGAGGACGCTTGCCGCTACCGACACCAGTGCAAAGGTCACGACAAGCCACAAACGCATCATCGGCGACACCTGGTCCTTGTACCCCTGTGGAGCCGATCGCCGCTCCAGCCGATTGAGCCTCAATGCGTGAGGCAAGTCTAATTCAAGAGACGCCAGCAACCGCCAGGTATTTTATGCCAAGTGTATTATGCCGGTTCCTGTAAATTCGCTATTACACTTTTGTTTCAAGATTGAGACGTAGCCAGGCTCGGGCGACCCAGGCCGCCGCAATCATCGATCCCGCGTTATCGGCCCTTGCGGATGAAACCTTTCTCCGGTGTCTCGCGTTGTGTCGGGCAAAGGAGACCGAAGATGTCTATTCACTTCACTGTCTCTGGCCTGACCAGGAACCTGTTCCACTCGCTGGGGCTGGACCATGAGCGGGCGCCGAGAGCGCTCGATCCCGAACAGAGCCTGCTGCTGGAATGCTATCTGGCCGGACAGATTCCGGAATCCGCCTGGGCCGACTACGTCTTCGAGACGCCGGAACTGCAGCGGCATGTCGATATCAGACGCCCGCACAACTGATCAGAGCAATTTCAGCAAAAGTGTGAGCCGTTTTTCCGGGAAAAGCGCGTAGCGCTTTCCCTTGGGAATTGCGTCAAGACAACGAGAGAGCGGGTCGCCGTTTCTGTGAAACGCGTGAAACGCTCGCCCGCTCGCCTACCGCTTGGGCGAAGCCAATTGCACGGTGAAGACATTGCCCGCGACGCCTTGCGCCAGCGTCGGCGAGAAGCTCAACGGCAAGCACTTTTGCAGGGCAGTAGTTGCGGCGTCGACGAATGATTTCCTGGTATCCGCATCGCCATCGACCTTGATCGCCGTCGGCCGCGGCGGACCAATCAGCGTGCCGTCGCTTGAAGCTGAAGCTCAAGGTGACGCTGGCATTTCCAACACCCGCCGGCGGCGTCCAGCACGCCTGGATGGCATCGCCGACCTCCGCCATCGTGTCGAGCGGCGCGGCATCGGAGGGGTAGCCTCCGGCCAACACAACACCGGCAATCGCAAACACTCTCGCTACGCCCTTCATAAAGCTCCTCGTGTGTCGTCCGCCGACCATGATGGTAGGGTCGAAGCAAACGATGGCAATATGCCTGATGTCTTACAGCATGAGACGCGCCTGATGGCGCATCGGCGAAAAGCAAAAGGCCGGCATTGCGCCGACCTTTCCCTTCACCCTTGCGCCAGTACATCCGTGGTCGCCGCGGTGCCTTCAATAGACAGCGCTTTGGTTAATGAATCCTTAGCGTTGCGCGTTGGCCTGCGACTTCACATACGCAATGTAGCCGCGCACGTCGCCGGCCGGCTCGGCATAGGCCTGGCCGAGTTTCTTCTCCATCGCAGCGACATACTCCATGGCCCATTTGGGCAGCGCATAGTCGATGACGGCCAGGAACTCCAGCGTCGATGCCAGGCGTATGTCGGCGATCGACGGGTGCTTGCCGCCGATGAACGGCTTGCCGTCCCTGAAGAAGGAGTGAAACACCTCCAGCGGCTCGGCAATTGCCGCCATGGCGGCCTTCTGCGCCTCGGACTTCTTCTCCGGATGGGCGTCGCTATGGCCGACCTCGCCGGCATAGTGCGGGAAACCCAGCGCCGGATAGGTGGCGCGCGCCACATACGGGTAGAGCGTGCCGATCAGGTAGAACATGGCGCTGTCGACCATCGCCCGCTTGGCCGGCGCCTTGGGATAGAATTTCTCCAGCCCGTGCTTGTTGGCGAGATACTGCATGATGGCACAGCTCTCCCACAGCACGCCGCGCGGCAGCCCCTTGTCCTCGATCATCGGCGTCAGATGCGCCGGATTGCGCGCCATATATTCGGGCGAGCGCGTGTGGCCCCAGGCGTCAGTCTCGGCGGCGTCGAACCCGGCCGCACGGGCAAACACCCGGACGGTCATGTTGTTGACGCTCGGCTTCAGCATCGAGAGCTTCAGCGCCGGTTTTTTCGCCGCCTTGACCTTCGGCGCGGATTTCTTGGCAGCCGGCTTTGTCGCGGCTTTCGCGGCCGGCTTCGCGGCTGCCTTCGGCGCGGCCTTTACGGCCGCCTTTGCGGCCGGCTTCGCTGCCGCTTTTGCTGCTGGCTTGGCCGCTGGTTTGCCAGCGCTCTTAACTGTCTTTGCCATTATGGTCCTCCCCTTTTTCTGGCCGTCAGTATGGATTCTTCGGCGTCCGGTCGTCCGACAAGGTCGCGCGCGACCGTTCGACCAGCGTCTGGATCGCGTCGGCAAGGTGCACTTCGGCGATGTTGTAGTCGCCGCGCGCAACGCGCAGCTTGTGCGCCTGCATCAGCACATCGGCGTGGGTGAAGCCGGCCGGCGGCTCAAAGCGATAGGACGCCAGTTCGATCAAGAGGCCGAGCGGATCCTCGAAATAGATCGAATCCATGAAGCCGCGATCCTTGACGCCGCTGTGCTTGATGGCGCGCTCGTCGAGCCGGGCGACCGCCTGCAGGAAGGTCACGCGCGACACCGAGAACGCAATATGATGGACGCAGCCCGGTTCGGTGGGCGTGCGCCGCTTGACCGGCGTGCGGCTCTCGTCGGTGAAGACGGTGATCAGCCTGCCGTCGCCGGGATCGAAATAAAGATGGCTTTCGCTTGGCTTGTCGAGGTTGGGCTGCTCGAAAATGAACGGCATGCCGAGCACGCCTTCCCAGAAATCGATCGAGGTCCGGCGGCCGGCGCCGACGAGCGTGATGTGATGGACGCCCTGCGACTGCAATTTCTGCATCGGTGTCCTCCTCCCCGACCCTCGCCTATGTTCCCCGGCGTCTTGGGCGCCGCAAAGAGCCCTTTGGCTAGGCTTCGTACATGATGCTAGTGCAATTGGCAGCGCCGCGCCACAAGCTCGCGGAGACTGCCGGCGCTGGATGGTGAAAGAGGCTTAAGGTTGCATGACCTGAGGCTACGCAACGGCTCTGAGTTCGGCCTCCGCCAGCGTGCCCAGGCCCGCGCATTCGGCGCATGCCATGGTCTGCCCGGGACAGCCGGCCCGATGCGTACCTTGCGGGCAGCAATGCCCTTTCGACTCACGCCATTTCAAGCAATCGAAAACCTGCCCGCTGCCGTGACAGCACGGGCATATCATTTTTGCCGAATTCATGCCTGCTATGCCAAACCAAATCCGCGTTGCCGCAGATGCTATCCCCGCACCGCAAGTAACAGAGATCGCTACGCTTTCAAGCGTCGCGGCCTGACTTAAATTGGGTGTATTCGGGTGCGCGGACTTGCCGAATTTCGCTGATGCCGCCGACCCTCGCGGTCACACGCGATCCGCGCGGCTGCTGCCCGAAATTTTCGATGATGCGGAAGGAAAGTCGTTGTTTGGTACGCCCAAGGGGAATCGAACCCCTGTTCCCGCCGTGAGAGGGCGGTGTCCTGACCGCTAGACGATGGGCGCGTTCAAGAACCGGCGATATAGGCTGACGGTTTGGAAAAAGCAACTGGGCTTCGAACCGCCGGACCGCTTCTGTGCAATCTCGGTTTGCGGACTTAGCGTTTCGGCTCGATCAGGTCCCACAGATTGCCGTAGAGATCGGCGAAAACCGCCACGGTGCCGTACGGCTCATGGCGTGGCGTTTCATGGAAATCGACGCCGTTTTCCAGCATCGTCGCATGGTCCCTGGCAAAATCGTCGGTTTCGAGAAACAAAACCACGCGGCCGCCGGTCTGGTCGCCGACGCGGCTTTTCTGCACATCGTCCAACGCTTCCGCCAGAAGCAGCCGGGGGCCTTGCCCGGCCGACGGCGTTACCGTCACCCAGCGCTTGCCGTCACCGAGATCGATGTTGTCGCAGAGCGCAAAGCCAAGCTTGCCGACATACCAGGCAATCGCCTCGTCATAATCGGCGACGACGAGCGTGACGGTTGCTATGCGGCGATGGTCGGCAAACCCGGTCATTGTTTCGGCCCGCTCATTTGTTGCGGATGGCGAAGCGGCCGATGATACGGCGCTCGGCGATGTCGTAGACGAAGATGGTGCGGCTGCCGTCGCTGAGCTCGGCGTCGATCGAAATGCGATTGCCCGACAGAGCCTGGCTGATCACCTTGGCTCCGACCGGGAGCACTATGTCGGCCGCGAGCGGCTCGCCGGGCGGAACTGGAATGTCGTTGGCGAGCGGCGGGTTCGCGGGCGGCGCTTTGCGCGATTTGTAGACAATGGCTGCGATCACCACCATAAGGGCCAGCAAAAGCAGGCCGAGATTGATGGCCATGAAACGGATGAGCCTGCCGCGCACCTTTTCGATCTCGGGATCGAGCGGCTTTTCTTCTTCATCGGCAACGGGCCGGGCCATGGCAGAACTTCCGGAACTTTTTTCGATGAGCGCTCATAGCGAAGAGACCCCTGAATTGATAGAGGCTGGACAATTCATAGAGGCGGCGCCAACCGTGCTCGAAGCCGGCGCGGAAGCGGCCGGCCAGCGCCTCGACCAGTGGCTGGCGAGCGCCCTTGGTCCCGACATGTCGCGCAGCCGGGTGCAGATGCTGATCCGGCAAGGTGCCGTTTCGATCGACGGCAAGCCGGTCGACGAGACCAAGCGCAAGATGAGTGCCGGCGAGCGCGTATCGGTCGTCATGCCCGAGCCGGAACCGGCCGAACCGCAAGGCGAGGCCATCGTGCTCGACGTGCTTTATGAGGACGACGAGCTGATCGTCATCAACAAGCCGGCCGGCCTCGTCGTCCATCCCGGCGCCGGCAACTGGACCGGCACGCTGGTCAACGCCCTGATCCACCACTGCGGCAACAGTCTTTCCGGCATTGGCGGCGTCAGGCGGCCGGGCATCGTCCATAGGCTGGACAAGGAAACGAGCGGCGTCATGGTGGTGGCCAAGACCGACCGCGCCCACAAGGCGCTGTCGGAGGCCTTTGCCGACCACGGCCGCACCGGCGACCTCGAACGTGCTTATTTGGCGCTGGTCTGGGGAATCCCGTCGCGGCCGACCGGAACGGTCGACGCGCCGCTTGGCCGTGCCGCCGACCGCGTGCGCCGCGCCGTCGTGCCGGAAGGCCGTGACGACGCCCGCCACGCCGTGACCCATTTCACCGTCAAGGAGCGTTTCGGCGAGGGCCAGCAGGCGTTTGCCACCGCCAGCCTGGTCGAATGCCGGCTGGAAACCGGCCGCACCCACCAGATCCGCGTCCACATGGCCCATATCGGCCATCCCGTCATCGGTGACCCGGATTACGGCCAGGCCTTCCGCACCAAGGCCAACCGGCTGCCTGAACTGCTGAAGGGTCAGGTCAAGGCGTTTTCCAGGCAAGCTTTGCATGCCTGGCTCCTTGCATTTCGGCACCCGGCTACCCATTTATCGATGAGGTTCGAGGCGCCGATACCGGGGGACATGGAGGAACTCGTCGGCGGCTTTCGCAAACTCTGAACCCCAGCTATTCCAGGAAAAGTGTGAAACGGTTTTCCGTCCGGAATTGCGTCTAAACAAGCCAGCTAAAACCTGAGCGGCATTGTTCACTTCAGCGTGACACACTGTTTCGTGTTGAACAAATGCCTGTCTTTTCTGGTTTTGTTCCTATATAACTCAGTTGCCGCGGGCGAGCCTTTTGGTGCTCGCGTCACATGCCCGCCGCGTTTCGGGGGCATCACTCCAATAGAGAGGGGGCGCAATCATGGCCCAGTCACTACCCAGTATTGTTTCCGGCGAAGGCGGCCTCAGCCGCTACCTGGAAGAAATCCGCCGCTTTCCCATGCTTCAGCCGCAGGAAGAGTACATGCTCGCCAAGCGTTACGCCGAGCATGAAGACACCAGCGCTGCGCACAAGCTCGTCACCAGCCACCTTCGGCTCGTTGCCAAGATCGCCATGGGCTATCGCGGCTACGGCCTGCCGATCGGCGAAGTGATCTCGGAAGGCAATGTCGGCCTGATGCAGGCCGTCAAGAAATTCGAACCCGAGCGTGGCTTCCGCCTCGCTACCTACGCCATGTGGTGGATCAAGGCCTCGATCCAGGAGTACATCCTGCGCTCGTGGAGCCTGGTCAAGATGGGCACGACCGCCAATCAGAAGCGCCTGTTCTTCAACCTGCGCAAGGTGAAGGGCAAGATCCAGGCGCTGGACGATGGCGACCTCAAGCCCGACCAGATCACCGAGATCGCCACCCGGCTGAACGTGTCGGAAGCTGAAGTCGTGTCGATGAACCGCCGCCTGTCCGGCGACGCGTCGCTGAACGCGCCGATCCGCGCCAGCGAAGGTGAATCCGGCGAATGGCAGGACTGGCTGGTCGATGACCACGAAAGCCAGGAAGACATGCTGATCGAGCAGGACGAGCTGGAAAACCGCCGCGGCATGCTGTCGGGCGCTCTGGCCGTGCTCAACGATCGTGAGCGGCGCATCTTCGAGGCCCGCCGCCTCGCCGAGGAGCCGCTGACGCTGGAAGAACTGTCGTCCGAGTTCGACATCAGCCGCGAGCGCGTGCGCCAGATCGAGGTGCGCGCCTTCGAGAAGGTGCAGGACGCGGTCAAGGCCGCCGCCAAGCGCCAGATGCAGGCGCTGCGCACGATCGAGGCGCAGCCCGCGGCGTAAGGGTGGGTTCGGCTAAGGAACAAAGGCGGCGTCGGGAAACCGGCGCCGCCTTTTTTGTTTTGTCGTCCGTCGGCGGTTAGCGAAAGTCGGGCAACAGCTGATCTCCCCCCTTGAGGGGGAGATTGGCAGCTTCGGCGACGGCGCCTACAGCATGAACCGATCTACAGCCCATCCAGCGGAAACTTGAGATACCTTCGGCCATTGGCCTCCGGTTCCGGCAGCCGTCCACCATTCATGTTGACCTGCAGCGCATGCAGGATCAACCGCGGCATCGGCAGTGTCTTGTCGCGCGCTTCGCGCAAGTCGACGAACTCGGCTTCGCTGCGCGCCGCAACGAGGTGGATATTCTTTGCCCTCTGCTCGGCGACCGTGCTCTCCCAGCACGGCTCGCGGCCGCCGGCCTGATAGTCGTGGCCGACGAACACGCGCGTATCGTCCGGCAGCGCCAGAATGCCCTCAATCGAATGCCACAGCCGCGCGGCACTGCCGCCGGGAAAGTCCGTCCTTGCCGAGCCGCTGTCGGGCATGAACAGCGTGTCGTGGACGAAGGCGGCGTCGCCGATGACAAAGGTGATCGAGGCGAGCGTGTGGCCGGGCGAGAACAGCACCTTGACCGGCAGGTTGCCGATCATGAACGTTTCGCCTTCCCCAAACAGCCGGTCCCACTGCGAGCCGTCTGCGGGGAAATCCGGCCAGTTGTAGATCGCCTTCCACAGCGCCTGGACTTCGATGATCCTGTCGCCGATCGCCGTCGGCGCGCCGGTCTTTTCCCGGAGATAGTGCGCCGCCGAGAAATGATCGGCATGCGGATGGGTGTCCAGGATCCACTCGAGCTCCAGCCCGTTTTCGCGGATAAAATCCAGCAAGGCGTCGGCATTCTTCGTCGCCGTCGCGCCGGATTTTTCGTCGAAATCGAGGATCGGGTCGATGACGGCGCAGCGTCTCGTCACCGGGTCGGTGACGACATACTGGATGGCGCCGGTCTGCTTGTCGTAGAAGCCGGCGACCTCAGGTTTGGCCGAAGCGATGTCCAATGTCCGGCCCCCCTGCCCCTTGCCCGACAGGAACCGTTTTCTCCGTCGGGTTGAACAAGAGCATGGTCATCTGGCAAAGCGCGCCGGTCAAGCACGCCTTGCCACAAATAGGACTGAAGCCCCAAATAGCTCCGACGGAGAAAACCTAGGCTGACGGCTGCTTGGTCTTCCTGAGATAGGGCAGGATCGTCTCGAAAGCGCCAAAACGCTTGACCGCATCTTCGTTCGAAACCGCGGCGGTGATGATCACATCCTCGCCCTGCTTCCAGTTGGCCGGCGTCGCCACCTGGTGCTTGGCCGTCAGCTGCATGGAATCGACCGCGCGCAGGATCTCGTCGAAGTTGCGGCCCGTCGTCATCGGGTAAGTCAGCACCAGCTTGATCTTCTTGTCCGGCCCGATGACATAGACCGAGCGCACCGTGGCGTTGTCGGCCGGCGTGCGGCCGTCCGACGTCTCGCCGGCGCCCGCCGGCAGCATGTCATAAAGCTTGGCCACCTTGAGGTCCTTGTCGCCGATCAGCGGGTAGTTCACCGTCTGGCCGGTCGCCGTCTTGATGTCGGCCTGCCACTTGTCGTGGCTCGCAACGGGATCGACGGAAATGCCGATGACCTTGACGTTGCGCTTCTTGAACTCGCCTTCGAGCCCCGCCATCGTGCCCAGCTCGGTGGTGCAGACCGGGGTGAAATTCTTCGGATGGCTGAACAGGATCGCCCAGCCGTCGCCGATCCAGTCATGAAACTTGATCGGCCCTTGCGTGGTCTCGGCGGTGAAGTCAGGCGCGATGTCGTTGATACGAAGGCTCATGGCATTATTCCCCAGCAACAGATTTCGTCAGGAGCGGCCGTGGACGGCGTCAACGCTCCGGCATTCCCGCATCTTAGCGCAAAAATCGCGGCTGCAGGACAATAGGAAACTATTATTGGCGACCGAACGAGCACTTTCGTTCTACGGACCGACGTTGGGCCGACAATCTTTCGTTTGTGCGGGGAAGACTCAAGCCTTGTTGACCGCCAGCGACGTGGCCAGGTCTTCCATGCGCTGGGCGAGCGCGCCGAGCGCGCTGGTCAGCACGGTGTCGTTCTTGTCGGCCTTGGTCAGCGCTTCGTCGCGCGTCTTGCGCAGTGTCTGCACTTCGGTCTCCATGCCCTTGACCCGCTTCTGCAGCTCCGAAAGCTCGTCCATCACCATGATGCCGGCCATCACCGTCAGCCGCTGGTCGCCGATCTCGCCGAACGAATCCTTCAGATGCGAGACATAACGGTCGAACCGCTCGGCGAGGTCGATCAGGTGCTCTTCCTGACCCTCGTCGCAAGCCATGCGATACTGCTTGCCGTCGATGGAAACCGTGACCTGTGCCATGGCCTGCAGCTCCTACCTGTCCAGCACCGCGCGGATGGTTTCCATGGCGGTCACCAAGCGGCGCGACACTTCCTTGTTGGCATCTTCCAGCCGTTCGGCGCGGGCTTCGGAATTGTCGAGTTCCTGCGCCAGCCGTGAACGGTCGGCGTTCATGCGCTGCACCTCAGCCTCGGCTTCGGAATAGTCGCGCTCGTGCTCGAGCTTGGCCGCGACGGCGTTTTCCAGCCCCTCGATGGCCTTGCCCAGCCTGTGGATGACTTCCTTGAGTGTGGTTTCGCCGGTCATGGCCTTCGTCCTGTGCCCTGCCCATCACCGAATCGCTTCGCGTTCAGAACGCGTTAACAAGGAAACATTAGGCACCGGGTGAAGGCAACGTCAACAAAGCTCTCGCGACTGTCCCCCGCTAACGCTAATGTAGGTCGCCCCATAAGGTCTCAAAGCCATCACAAGACCGGCAAATGTGCAGCCGATTTGTTGACTAAAAGCCCGTGGCTGCTATGTGTCGCGCACTCTTTCCTGGGCTCTGCCAAGCCCACAAATCCCCACCCCGGAGGTACCATGACGTCGCGTGAACAACATGACCGGATGGCCAATGCGATCCGTTTTCTCTCCATGGACGCCGTCGAGAAGTCCCAGTCCGGCCATCCCGGCCTGCCCATGGGCTGCGCCGACATCGCCACAGTGCTGTTCACCCGCTTTCTGAAATATGATCCGAAGAACCCCCATTGGCCGGACCGAGACCGCTTCATCCTGTCGGCCGGCCACGGTTCTATGCTGCTCTACTCGCTGCTGCATCTGACCGGTTACGAGGACATGACCCTCGACCAGATCAAGCATTTCCGCCAGCTGGGTTCCAAGACTGCCGGCCATCCCGAATACGGCCATGCCACCGGCATCGAGACGACGACCGGCCCGCTCGGCCAGGGTCTCGCCAATTCGGTCGGCTTCGCGCTCGGCGAGCGCATCATGAACGCCGCCTTCGGCAACGACCTCGTCGACCACTACACCTATGTGCTGGCCGGCGACGGCTGCCTGATGGAAGGTGTTTCCCAGGAAGCCATCGCGCTGGCCGGCCACCTCAAGCTCAACAAGCTGATCGTCTTCTGGGACAACAACAACATCTCGATCGACGGTCCGGTTTCGCTTGCAGACAACACCGACCAGGTCGCCCGCTTCCAGGCCTCGGGCTGGAATGCCAGCCACATTGACGGCACCGACCCCGAGGCGATCGCCTACGCCATCGAAGCCGCCCGCCATTCCGACAAGCCGACGATGATCGCCTGCAAGACGACCATCGGCTTCGGCGCCCCGACCAAGGCCGGCACCAACAAGGCGCACGGTTCGCCGCTCGGCGCCGACGAGATCGCAGGCGCGCGGAAATTCTTCAACTGGGACTCGCCGCCCTTCGAAATTCCGGCCGACATTCTCGACGCCTGGCGCACCGCCGGCAAGGCCGGCGTCAAGCCGCGCACCGACTGGGAAGGCCGGCTCGCCAAGGCCAAGCCCGAGCTGAAGGCCGAGTTCGAGCGCCGCCTCGCCGGCAAGCTGCCGTCGAATTTCGATGCCGTCATTGCCGACTACAGGAAGAAGCTGTCGGCCGACAAGCCGAAGGTCGCCACCCGCAAATCGTCGGAAATGGCGCTGGAAGTCATCAACGGCGCGGTGCCGGAAACCATCGGCGGCTCTGCCGACCTGACGGGCTCCAACAACACCAAGACCAGCCAGACCAAGAACATCACGCCGGACGATTACGGCCAGCGCTATGTCCACTACGGCATCCGCGAGCATGGCATGGCGGCCGCCCTCAACGGCCTGACGCTGCATGGCGGCCTCATCGCCTACGGTGGCACCTTCATGTGCTTCTCTGACTATGCCCGTCCGTCGATGCGGCTGGCGTCGCTGATGGGCATCCGCTCGATCTTCGTCATGACCCATGATTCGATCGGTTTGGGCGAAGACGGCCCGACCCACCAGCCGGTCGAGCACCTGGCGGCGCTCCGCGCCATCCCCAACCACAATGTCTTCCGTCCGGCCGACGCGGTGGAAACCGCCGAATGCTGGCAGATTGCCATTGAATCGGAAAAGACCCCGTCCACCCTGGCGCTGACCCGCCAGAACCTGCCGACGGTGCGCACCGAGCACTCGGCCAGGAACCTCTCGAGCCAGGGCGCCTATGAACTGGCCGCGGCGAGCGGCGAAGCGGCGGTGACGATCTTCGCGACCGGCTCCGAGGTCGAGATCGCGCTCGGCGCCCGTGATTTGCTTGAAAAGCATGGGCACCCGACCCGCGTCGTCTCGGTGCCTTGCTTCGAACTGTTCGACCAGCAGAGCGACGCCTACCGCAAGGAGACGATCGGCAACGCGCCGATCAAGATGGCGATCGAGGCCGGCATCCGCCAGGGCTGGGATCACCTGATCGGCTCCGACGGCATCTTCATCGGCATGACCGGCTTCGGCGCTTCCGGCACCATCGAGCAGCTCTACCCGCATTTCGGCATCACCGCCGAAGCCGCGGCCAAGGCGGCGGAAGCCCGCCTGCACGGCAAGTAAGATCAGGGTCAGTCCCGCGCACCTCCAAGGCGGATTCGCGGGGCTGGACCAACCTAATCGATTTAAATTCGGCCTTCTGCGGCTGGATTCTTGTGCCATCCGCCGCTATGAAGCTGCGGACCCATCTGCCGCCTCCAGCTCCCAGGGAGAGTAAAATGACCGTCAGAGTTGCCATCAACGGATTTGGCCGCATCGGCCGCAACATCCTGCGCGCCATCCATGAATCCGGCCGCAAGGACATCGACGTCGTCGCCGTCAACGACCTCGGCCCGGTCGAGACCAACGCGCATCTGCTGCGCTATGACAGCGTGCACGGCCGCTTCCCGCACGAAGTGTCGGTCTCGGGCGACCAGATCACCGTCGGCAAGGAGACCTTCAAGGTCACCGCGATCAAGGACCCGGCGCAGCTGCCGTGGAAGGAGCTCGGCATCGACATCGCGCTCGAATGCACCGGCATCTTCACCGCCCGCGACAAGGCTGCCGCGCATTTGACCGCCGGCGCCAAGCGCGTCGTCGTCTCCGCGCCTGCCGAAGGTGCTGACCTCACCGTCGTCTACGGCATCAACCACGACAAGCTGACCAAGGACCACATCGTCATTTCGAATGCGTCCTGCACCACCAACTGCCTGGCGCCGCTCGCCGCAGTGCTGCACGAGACCGTCGGCATCGAAAAGGGCATGATGACGACGATCCACTCCTACACCGGCGACCAGCCGACGCTGGACACCATGCACAAGGATCTCTACCGCGGCCGCGCGGCTGCCCTGTCGCAGATCCCGACCTCGACCGGTGCGGCCAAGGCGATCGGCCTGGTGCTGCCCGACCTCAAGGGCAAGCTCGACGGCATCTCGATCCGCGTGCCGACCCCCAACGTCTCGGTCGTCGACTTCAAGTTCATCGCCAAGCGCGCCACCACCGTGCAGGAGATAAACGAAGCGGTGATCGCCGCCTCCAACGGCAAGCTGAAGGGCATTCTCGGCGTCACCCATCATCCGAATGTGTCGATCGACTTCAACCACGATCCGCGCTCGTCGATCCTGGCGCTCGACCAGACCAAGGTCATGGACGGCAACTTCGTTTCGGTGCTGTCCTGGTACGACAATGAGTGGGGCTTCTCCAACCGCATGGCCGACACCTCGGTCGCCTTTGGCAAGACCATCGCCTGATCTGAAGGCATCGTCTCGCAGCTTCGAACGCCCGGCTGTGCCCGGGCGTTTTTCGTCAGCGCGCCGGGCAAGGCGCGCCGAGCCGCCAAACGCCGGAAAATCAGCGGCATAAGGCAAAAAGCCATCCTTGCGCCTTGCACCGGCCATGCCTTCGCCCCACTCTCCCGTGAATCGGTAGAAAGAGGAATTCGAGGGGCAAATCACGGATGGAGCATGCGATCTATCTCGTCACGCTGGTCGGCACAGCGCTAGTCGTCGCCGCAGCGTTCTCGAGCCTGATCGCCTTCCGCTTCGGCGCCCCTTTGCTGCTGCTCTTCCTCTGCATCGGCCTCGCCAGCGGCGTCGATGGTCTCGGTATCGAATTCGACAATGCGCGCGTGGCATATTTTGCCGGCTCGCTGGCGCTGGCGGTCATCCTGTTCGATTCCGGTTTCGGCACGCCGCTCAACGCGCTGCGCCAGGCGGCCGGACCGGCGGTGTCGCTGGCGACCTTCGGCGTAATCCTGACCACTGGCCTGTTCGGCGCCGCCGCCTATTACCTGCTCGACCTCAGCTGGCTGGAATCCTTCCTGCTCGGCGCCGCGGTCGCCTCGACCGATGCGGCGGCCGTCTTCTTCCTGCTACGCGCCGGCGAGATCAATCTGCGCGAACGCGTGCGCGCGACACTGGAAGTCGAATCCGGCACCAACGACCCGATCGCCATCTTCCTGACCATCACGCTGGTCGAGATCATCGCCGCCCACGCCAATCCCGAGACCCATGTGCTGGTCACCGACCTGATCCTCGGCTTCCTGCTCAATATGGGGCTCGGCGCCGTCGTCGGCGTGCTTGGCGGGCTCGGCATCGTGCGCCTCGTCGACCGGCTCAACCTTGACCATGGCTTGCTGCCGATCTTCGTGCTGACCCTGTCACTGATGGTGTTCGCCGCGGCCGGCGCCATTGGCGGCTCGGGCTTCCTGGCGGTCTATCTCGCCGGGCTCATTGCCGGCAACTCCGACATCCGCGCCGTCACCATCCTGAAGCGCTTCCAGGACGGCATGTCGTGGCTGGCACAGATCATCATGTTCCTGATCCTCGGCCTGTTCGCGACACCCTCGCAGTTTCCGGCGATCATGGTGCCGGCGGTGCTGCTCGGCCTATTCCTGATGTTTGTCGCGCGCCCTGTCGCCGTCTGGCTCTGCCTGATCCCGTTCCGCCTGCCGCGTCCCGAGATCGCGTTCGTCTCCTGGGTCGGCCTGCGCGGCGCCGTGTCCATCCTGCTTGCCATCACCCCGCTGCTCGGCGGACTGGAGAACGGCCGCACCATCTTCAACGTCGCCTTCATCATCGTGCTGGTATCGCTGGTGGTGCAGGGCTGGTCGGTCGGTCCGCTGGCGCGCCGGCTCGGCCTGATCGTGCCGGCGAGGCTCGGGCCGCTCGACAAGGTCGAACTCGAACTGCCGGGCTCCGCCCATCACGAACTGCTCGCCTACCGCGTGGCGCCCGGCAGCCCGGTGGCGCGCGGCGAGCGTATCCCGCGCTGGGCACGGCCCTCGTTGGTGCTGCGCGACGGCCGCTCGATGCGTTTCCAGGACATGGGCCGGCTCGCGGCCGGCGACCAGGTTTATATCTTCGTGCCCGACCGCTATCCGCGCCTGCTTGACAAGCTGTTTGCCAGCCGCGCCGTAGTCGACCCCGAGGATGCCGACTTCTTCGGCGCCTTCGCCGTCGATCCCGCCCGCTCGGCCGCAGAGCTCGAGGCCGCATACACACCGGGATTGAGCGAAGCCGAGCAGAAGCTCACCGTCGGCGCGCTGGTGACGGCAAGGCTTGGCGGCCATGCCGAATATGCCGACCGGGTGCTGATCGGCCCGATCGAATTGATCGTCCGCGACGTCGACGACAAGGGCAAGATCACCGGTCTCGGCCTCTCCTTCGAGCCGACCGCGCCGGTGGCGCGGGTTCCGGTGTTCCTGAGCGCCGGCGAGATCGGCGATCGTGTCTCCGCCTTCATCCGCAACTGGCGCAAGCCGACCGAGACGCAGACTGCAGAGGCGACAGCCAATGAGAAGGCCCTTGAGCCGACGGCGGAAAAGATAACGACAGAAGGCTGACAAGCGATCGGTTCACGCTGACGTCCCGCATCATCACGACAGCCTTCGCCTTGATCTCAAAATTTAGCTCGCACCCCGGCTCAAGCCTTGCATCGTCATCGATGCGAGGTATGGTCCCGGCGATTTTCCACGGAAAGGAACCCGCATGGCCGCCTTCAAGACACTCGACGATATCGGCAATATCAGCGGCAAGCGCGTGCTGGTGCGCGTCGACCTCAACGTTCCCGTCGCCGATGGCAAGGTCACCGACGCCACCCGAATCGAACGCATCGCACCGACCATCGCCGAACTGTCCGGCAAGGGCGCCAAGGTCATCCTGCTCGCGCATTTCGGCCGCCCGAAGGATGGTCCCTCGCCCGAATTCTCGCTGAGGCCGATCGCCAAGGCTACCGCGGAGGTGCTTGGCCGCCCGGTCGGCTTTGCCGGCGATTGCGTCGGCGACACGGCGGGCAGTGCGGTCGCCGCCATGAACAAGGGCGATGTGCTGCTGCTGGAAAACACCCGCTTCCACAAGACCGAGGAGAAGAACGATCCTGATTTCACAGAGCGGCTCGCCGCCAATGGCGACATCTTCGTCAATGACGCCTTTTCCGCCGCCCACCGGGCGCACTCCTCGACCGAAGGCCTGGCGCGGCTGTTGCCGTCCTATGCCGGCCGCACCATGCAGGCCGAGCTCGAGGCGCTGGAGAAGGGGCTCGGCAATCCGGTCCGCCCTGTCGTCGCCATTGTCGGCGGCGCCAAGGTGTCGACCAAGATCGACCTGTTGATGAACCTGGTGAAGAAGGTCGACGCGCTGGTGATCGGCGGCGGCATGGCCAACACTTTTCTCGCCGCGCGTGGCACCGCTGTCGGCAAGTCGCTGTGCGAGCATGACCTTGCCGCGACCGCCAAGCAGATCATGATCGAGGCCGCCGAGGCCGGCTGCGCCATCATCCTGCCTGTCGACGGTGTCGTCGCCAAGGAATTCAAGGCGGGTGCGGCCAGCGAGACCGTTGCCATTTCGGATGTCCCGGCTGACGGCATGATCCTCGATCTCGGCGAAAAGACCGTGAAGACGATCGGTGAATGGATCGACCGCGCCGCGACGCTGGTCTGGAACGGCCCGCTCGGCGCCTTCGAGATCGAGCCTTTCGACCACGCCACGGTGGCGGCGGCCAGGCACGCGGCGGCCCGCACCAGGGCCGGCAAGCTGGTCTCGGTCGCCGGTGGCGGCGATACGGTGGCCGCCCTCAACCATGCCGGCGTCGCCGACGACTTCACCTATGTCTCGACCGCCGGCGGCGCTTTCCTCGAATGGATGGAAGGCAAGCCGCTGCCCGGCGTCGACGTGCTGAAGAAACAAGCCTGACCGGATCGGGGGCGCAAAAACGGACGCCAGGAACTTTCAATCGATTCGAGCTTTCCGATCCCATTCCTTTGGCGGTAGACTTCCGTTACGCGCGGAACGTACCCCCTTAGGAGAAGAAAAATGAGCGAACGTCTCGAAGACATTGCCGCCGCGATGGTGGCCGGCGGCAAGGGCCTGCTGGCCGCCGATGAGAGCTCCGGCACCATCAAGAAGCGCTTCGACGTTATCGGCGTCGAATCGACCGCCGATAGCCGCCGCGACTACCGCGAGATGATGTTCCGCGCCAAGGACGCAATGACGAAGTACATCTCCGGCGTCATTCTCTACGACGAGACCATCCGTCAGAAGGCTGCCGACGGCACGCCTCTGGTCGACATCATCAAGGCGGCGGGCGCCATTCCCGGCATCAAGGTCGATGCCGGCGCCAAGCCGCTCGCCGGCTTTCCCGGCGATACCGTTACCGAAGGCCTCGACGGCTTGCGCGAGCGGCTCGCAGATTATTACAAGCTCGGCGCCCGCTTCGCCAAATGGCGCGCGGTGATCGACATCGACACCGGCAAGGGCGTGCCCTCGGTCAATTCGATTGCCTCCAACGCCCATGCGCTGGCCCGCTATGCCGCACTGTGCCAGGAGGCCGGCATCGTGCCGATCGTCGAGCCGGAAGTGCTGATGGACGGCGCGCACGACATTGCCACCTGCTACGACATCTCGAAGGCAACGCTGATCAAGCTCTATGACGAGCTGCATGCGGCGCGCGTTGTGCTGGAAGGCACCATCCTGAAGCCGAACATGGTGCTGGCCGGCAGGAAGTCGGGCAAGGTGAGCAGCCCCGAAGAGGTCGCGGAAAAGACCATAAAACTGTTCCGCGAAACCGTACCGGCAGCGGTGCCGGGCATCGCCTTCCTTTCGGGCGGGCAGTCGGACGAGGAGGCTACCGCCAACCTCAACGCCATCAACGCCATCGGCCCGCATCCGTGGAAGCTGACCTTCTCCTATGGCCGCGCCTTGCAGGCCGCCCCGCAAAAGGCCTGGAGCGGCAAGGCATCGAACGTCGCCGCCGGCCAGGCCGCCTTCACCCATCGTGCCCACATGAACCATCTGGCGGCGCTGGGACAATGGACGGCGAGCCTCGAACAGGCCGCCTGAGCGCAGTCCTCCCGTTGTCATACAACCCGGGCCGATGCGCCCGGGTTTGTTTATGCAAAGCCCGGCTTGGACGGAGTTCGTCCATCCTTATCTCCTTTCGGCAAAAGCTGACGGCGATGTCGGTTTCTGCCCACCCCAAACGTCCTTGGGTGAACAGACAGGGAGAACTTCATGACTCGCAGCAAGGTGGTTTCGCGTGAAGACTGGTTTGAGGCGCACAAGGCGCATCTGGCGCGCGAGAAGGAATTGACACGGTTGCGTGAGCGCATCGCCGCCGAGCGGCGTGAACTGCCCTGGATGAAAATCCGCAAGGACTATGTCTTCGAGACCGAGCAGGGTCCGAAGAACCTGGCCGGACTGTTCGGCGCCAACAGCCAACTGATCGTCTACCACTTCATGATGACGCCAGGATCGAACCACCGCTGCGAAGGATGCTCCTTCCTTGCCGACCATATAGACGGCGCCGATCAGCATCTCAGGCACCACGACGTGTCGCTGGTGGTGGTTGCGCGCGCGCCGCTGGCGGAACTGCTGCCTTACAAGCAGCGTATGGGCTGGAAATTCGACTGGGTGTCGTCCTACGCCTCGGATTTCAACTTCGACATGCAGGTCTCCTTCACCGACAAGCAGATCGCGGCCGGCGACACCACCTACAATTTCGAGACGCGTCCGCGCACGTCAAAGGACCTTCCCGGCACCAGTGTTTTCTACAAGGAAGAGAACGGCGACATATTCCTTACCTTTATGTCGCGCGCCCGCGGCGGCGAGGCCCAGATCGGCACTTACGACTATCTCGACATGACACCGAAGGGCCGCGGCGAAAATGGCCCTTATCATAGCCTGATGGACTGGGTGCGGCTGCATGACGAATATCAGGACAAGCAGGCGGACAAGCCGAACTGCTGCGACTAGAAGCTCGTTCACCTCAGGCGAAACTTGCGCTAAGGCTGCGGCTTATCTCTAAACGGTATCGCCATGCGCTTCCCGGCCCTTCTTACCTGGCTCGCCTACCCCGTTTATGTCTGGCAGGGCCTCGGCGTGCGCCGCCGCACCACCCGCATGCTGCCGGCACAAGGGCCGGTCATGCACGAAGTATCGGGCAAGGCGCCGGCCATCTCGCTGCTGGTGCTGGGCGATTCCTCGGCCGCTTCCGTCGGCATCGGCAATTCCGAGAACGGGCTTGCCGCGCAGCTTGCAATGCTGGTCGCAAAACGAACCGGCCTTGCCGTGCGCTGGCGCGCCGCCGGGTTCAACTCGGCAACGTCGGGCCAGATCCGCGACCATGTGCTGCCCAATCTGTCGGCCGATCGGTGGACGCATATAGTGCTGGCCATCGGCACCAACGACACCAAGAATTTCCACTCGGTGCCGCGCTTCAAGAAAGAGTTCGGCGGCCTGCTTTACGCGCTGCGCGCCAAATGGCCGGAGGCCCGCGTCGTCTGGTCGCCGGTGCTGGAATTCACCCGTGCGCCGGCCATGCCGCCGCTGCTCGGCAAGATACTCGAAATCCGCGCTACCGCAATGAACCGCATGGGCGAGCGCCTCTGTTTCGAGCGCGGCGCCGTGCCGGCGCCACGGCTGCCGATCACCAACCCTGAGGCCGGCTTTGCCTCCGATGGCTTTCATGCCTCGGAAGCCGGTTACCGCGCCTGGGCCGAACATCTGGTCGGATGGGTGCTCGCCGATTGACCTGAGGGGGCACAAGCTCGGACTGGTGGGCTTCAGAGAACTGACGCGAGTATTTCCAAATACTGTTGATTGCAGCCTGCTTCCAATGGATCTGAGCCAGAATATAATCCAGCAGCAATGGATGAGCTACGGCCTGGATTCCGAAACCGGCAACGACACCTGCACGCTGACCGGCAACCGCGCCGAATCGAGCAAGCATGTCATTCCGGCCGGCCCGGCCAACGCCACGCCCTCTATTGCGGCGAACCTGCCGGAATTCGTGACGACGCGCGGTGGCGATGATTTCTTCGTGCCCAGCCTCAACGCCATCCGGATGATCGCCGTGGGAACGGTGGACCCGACCGGACCCTCAAGGCTATGTCCAGTGCCCCAGCGCACCCGCCAGCGCGATGGCCGCCATGGCGAGCAGGGCCAGCTTCCAGAAATCGCCGCGCCGCTTCAGGCCCGGCCAGCCGAGCGGCTTGATCAGCTGAATGGCCATCATGCCGATGATGACGAGCGCGAGGAGTTTCGACATGCCCGCCTTTGAGCAGCATCGCGACAGGCTGTCAAAGCGGTTCTTGCATGGTCTCGGTCGACTTGGCCATTCCTGACAAAAGGCTCGTTTCCGAACCGACCGCCAAGCACCTCGCAGCTTTCTTCAACGACCTGACATGCTCCTGACAGACTGCTGTCAGGAGGGGTATGCGATAGTGTCTCCATCAGAGAAGAGGAGATGGTCATGAACAGCTTTGGTATTTTGAACAGCGTACAGCACTATGTCGGCAAGATCCGCACGATGCGCAATGAAGTTCGTACCCAGCGCTTCCTGAACTCCTTGCCGGCGGACATCCGCAAGGACATTGGCTGGCCGGATATGTATGAGGGTCACAGCCGCATTCGCGAGATCTGAGGCGTTTTACATGACAATGCTTGGATGCGGACCCCGCAACGCCCGGATCATTGACATCGACCCCCGGGCGGCGACCCCTCGGGCTGGCGCAAAGACTTTTGGCGCCTGCTGCGGACAATGCTGAAGGCTCCTGACAGAATGCTGTCAGGAGCACCATGCCATAAACGTGTCAGGAGACATGAATGGTGAAAAGCTGGAACGACAGGCTGAACACGCCGGGCGTCAACGGCGTGAAGCCGACGCCACGCACAATGGGCGACGTCGTCGAGGGCCAGCCGATGCTGGTGCCGACGGCCCGTCAGGTCGATGATTTCATTCGCACGATCCCCAACGGCGTCGAGATGGATGTACGCGCCTTGCGCACCGCCCTCGCCATCGAGCATGGGGCGCAAGTGACATGTCCGGTCACCATCGGCTATCATCTGCGCACCGTCGCCGAAGCCGCCAATGAGGATCTCGAACGCGGCATGACGCTGAACGATATCACGCCGTACTGGCGTGTGCTCGACGTGAACACGCCGACAACGAAGAAGTTGTCCTTCGGCGCGGAATTCGTCGCCGTGCAGCGCAAGCGCGAAGGACTTAAACCATAATGCGTGTCGCCCAAAAGTGCGCAGCGGTTTTTGGGAGAACGACAAGCATAAAACAGGACATGGATGTCACCCGGAACCGGTTTTGGGACCATGACATTCATAGACAAGCAGCCGAGGGACCATACGATGCGACGTGCCGACAGGCTCTTTCAGATCGTGCAGCACCTGCGTGGCGGCCGGCTGGTCACCGCCCAGAAGCTCGGCACATGGCTCGAGGTTTCCGAGCGGACCATCTACCGCGATATCGCCGATTTGCAGTCGACCGGAGTGCCGATCGACGGCGAGGCCGGCGTCGGCTACATGATGAGGGAGGGTTTCGACCTTCCGCCGCTGATGTTCACGCGTGACGAAATCGTCGCGCTGGTCGCTGGCGCCCGCATGGTGCGGGCCTTTGGCGGCGCTGCTATGGCGCGTGCGGCCGACGAGGCGCTGGTCAAGATCGGCGCCGTCCTGCCCGACGCCGAGAAGGACCGCATCGCCCGCACCGAGATCCACACCCCGATGTGGGTGGTGAGCGACGCCGCGCGTGAGGCGATCGACGTGATCGAGCGCGCTGTCGAGAAGCGACAGGTGCTGACCATCGACTACCGCGACGAGGCCGGCCGCGGCACCGGGCGTGACATCCGTCCGCTCGGTCTGTGGTTCTGGGGCAAGGTATGGACGCTGGTTGCCTGGTGCGAGATGCGCGACGATTTCCGCGCCTTCCGCATCGACCGCATCGCCTCGGTGGTCATCGCCGGCCGCATCTTCAAGCCTGAGCGCGGCAAGCAGCTTGCCGACTTCTACCGCGCCGTCGAACGCTCGGAGGACTATGGCATGACGCCGGACCGGGCGGCGCGCAGCTGAGACTTCGATAATCAATGAAAAAGCCCGCTCGAAGCGGGCTTTTTTGATGAACTGTCGCAAACCTTACTCGTCGTCCGCATCTTCCTTCTTGGACTTGAGCGCCGAGAGCTTGGCGAACACGGCGTTTGCGTCGAGCTCGGCATCCTCGTCCTTCGGCTTCTCCGGCGCCGGCACCAGGCGCTCGGTCACGGCAGCCGGCAGCAGCGTGTCGCCGACAGGCTGCGCCTGCTCGCGGCCGCGCGAGGCGCGGTTGACTTCCATGTCGAGGTCGATCTGGGAAGCGAGACCCAGCGTCACCGGGTCCATCGGCTGCAGATTGGCCGAATTCCAGTGCTTGCGCTCGCGGATCTGTTCGATCGTCGACTTGGTCGTGCCGACCAGGCGCGAAATCTGCGCGTCCTTCAATTCCGGATGGTTGCGGACCAGCCACAGGATGGCGTTGGGCCGGTCCTGGCGCTTCGACAACGGCGTGTAGCGGGGACCCTTGCGCTTGGATTCCGGCACCCGCACCTTGGGGTCGGACAGTTTCAGGCGCTGGTTCGGATCCTTCTCGGCGCGCGCGATCTCGTCGCGGGTCAGCTGTCCGGTCATGATCGGATCCATGCCCTTGATGCCCTGCGCCGATTCGCCGTCGGCGATCGCCTTGACCTCGAGCGGATGCAACCCGCAGAACTGCGCGATCTGCTCGAAGGAAAGCGCGGTGTTGTCGACCAGCCAGACGGCGGTCGCCTTGGGCATCAGCAGCGTATTGGCCATTTCAAAAATCCTTCTCGTTCGCCCGCGTTCCCGTGCGGGCGGTGGTTTAGAGCCACCAAAATGGGAAATTCGCGGCCTGTATAACCGCTCCGCTGCCGTTTCGCAATGTTTTTGGCGCAGGGCGCAGCCGTCGGACACCGGACAGCGGGGGAGGCCAGGAGGGCCTCGGCTCCGGCGATCATTGATGCCGAGTTGTACAGGGGGTCCAAAACGACAAAACCCGCCGGACAGGGTCCAGCGGGCTCGGAACCGGCGACGGGATACCGTCTGCGGCGGCTCTTGCTTCTGCCGCGTGGTCAGGCCTCATCGGCCGACCAGGCTTCGAATTAGATGGCCTTGCGGGCAATCCTCTCGATGTCGCCGCGGCTGATGCCGAGGTCGCTGAGCTGACGGGCGTTGAGCTTGTTCAGCTCGCGCACGGTTTCGTTGTACATACGCCAGTTACGGAAAGCGCGGATCGGGTTCATGCTTGTCCTCCAGTTGTTGGATCAAATCGTTTCGATGACGCTTAGATAGGCAGTGCTGCCCACGAATTGAACAGACGTCTTTGCATAGCCGCAATGCAAATGCTGCATTGCAGCATTAAGCTTCTGTTCATCTTGCCGACAGGCTGAGCGCGGAGCATGGCGCGAGGTTCAGGTCAGGCCGAGCAGAGAATGGCGGCTCCCGAGAACCGGAGCGGAGCGTACTTCAGTACGAAGCACCGGCCTACGCCGGCCGTAGCCTTAACTGCCGCAACGCCTCATGAGGGCTTCGGCCGGCGAAGGCCGGAAGCGCAGGGAGCCGCCATTCGCAGGCCGGCCTCACCTGAATCTCGCCCCATCTAGCCGACGTCGAGAACGATCTTGCCTATATGCTCGCCCTCTTCCATGCGCTCATGCGCCCGCCAGGCGTCGGTCAGCGGGAAGATCATGTCCATCACCGGCGCTACCTTCCGGGTGCCGAGCAGCGGCCACACCTGTGCTTCCAGTGCGGCGGCGAGCGCCGCCTTGAACTCGACCGTGCGAGGCCGCAGCGTCGAGCCGGTGTGGGTCAGCCGCTTGACCATGATTTTCGAGAAATCGGCGCTCGCCACCGCGCCGGCCTGGACGGCGATCTGGACGATCCTGCCCTCGACCGCGGCGGCCTCGTAGTTGCGCGCGATATAGTCGCCGCCGACCATGTCGAGAATGACGTCGGCCCCCTTGCCGCCAGTCGCATCCTTGACCGCCGCGACGAAATCCTCCTCGCGGTAGTTGATCGCCCGGTCGGCGCCGAGCTTCAGGCAGGCGTCGCATTTCTCCTTCGAGCCGGCGGTGGTGACGACATACGCGCCGAAGGCCGACGCCAGCTGGATCGCCGTGGTGCCGATGCCCGATGAGCCGCCATGGACCAGCAGCGTCTCACCCTTTTTCAAGCCGCCGCGCTCGAACACATTGTGCCAGACGGTGAAATAGTTTTCCGGAACCGCGGCCGCCTCCGTGTGGGTGAAGCCGGCGGGCAGCGGCAGCACGCTGCCGGCATGAACCTTGACATATTCAGCATAACCGCCCCCCGGCGTCAGCGCGCAGACCCGGTCGCCGATGCGCCAGCGCGATATCTCGTCGCCAAGGGCGGCCACTTCGCCCGATGCCTCGAGACCGGGCAGGTCGGAAGCGCCGGGCGGCGCCGGATAGGCGCCCTTGCGCTGCTGCACGTCGGGGCGGTTGACGCCGGCCGCACGCACCCGGATCAGGATTTCGCCGGGACCAGGCACCGGCACGTCGCGCGTTTCCGGTTTCAGCACCCGCGGCCCGCCCGGTTGCGAGATCGCGATGGCCGTCATCGTGGCTGGAATTTTATGTCCGCTCGCCATGAAATTTCCCGTCTCGGTCCGCCGGTCTGTCGCCGGCTGCCAGCTTCTTGCCGGCTGTTTGCATCTACGCCCCTGCCCTATGTATGCTGATTGCCGGATCAGGCAAATGGCCAAATCAGCCCAATACTGAATAGGGAGGAGCGACGATGGCGATCTTCGACGACGAACCCAAAAAGAAAGCCCGCCCGCATGAGATCGGACAGGATCTGTCGCTGCTTTCGGTCGGTGACCTTACCGAACGGATCAGCATCCTGCGCGAGGAGATTGCCCGGCTGGAAGCCGAGCTCCAGACCAAGGGCAGCACCAAATCGGCGGCCGAAGCCCTGTTTCGCCGCGGCTAGTTTTCGCGTTAGTTTCGGCGTTGAGCATCCGCCGCCGAAAAGCCCGAATGCGCCTGTCTTCAGACCCCGCCACCGAATCTCCAGACGGATCAAACAATGTTTGCAAGCTACAGGCCGATCCTCTCGCTGCTTCGCGGCACCGCTTTCCTGCTCGCGGCTTCGGGATTGCACGGCCTGTTGTTGCCGTTGCGCGGCCAGCTCGAAGGGTTTTCGACCGCATCGCTCGGTCTGATGGGCACGGCCTGGGCCGGTGGCTTCGTCACCGGCTGCTTCTTCGCACCGCGCCTGGTGCGCCGCGCCGGCCACGTCCGGGCGTTCGGCGCCTTTGCCGCTTCGGGCGCCATCGTGGCGTTGCTTACCGGCCTGATCATCGACGAATATGTCTGGATCCTGCTGCGCGCTTTCACCGGCTTCACCATGGCCGGAGCCTTCATGGTCATCGAAAGCTGGCTGAACGAGAAGGCCACCAACGAGAACCGCGGCACCGTCTTCGGCCTCTACATGATGGTCACCTATGCCTCGATCATGGGCGGCCAGATGATCGTTGCGGGCGGCGACGTCAGATCGGCGTCGCTGTTCATGATTACCGGCATATTGTTCTGCCTGTCGCTGATCCCGACCGCAGTGTCGTCGGCTTCGTCTCCCAAGCCTTTGCAGGACGTCAAGCTCGATGTCAAAGGTCTCTACGCCAACTCGCCGGTGTCGGCGATCGCCTGCCTGTTGGTCGGCATCGCCAATGGCGCCTGGGGCACGCTTGGCGCCGTCTACGGCGCCCGTATCGGCATCTCCACCGCCCAGATCGCACTGATGATGAGCCTTGTCGTTATTGCCGGCGCGGCCATGCAGCTTCCGGCCGGACGCCTCTCCGACAAGACCGACCGCCGTTTCGTGCTGGCGGGCGCGGCTTTCGGCGCCGCACTGTTCGCCATCCTGATCTTCCTGTTCGAACCGCGTTCCGCCGTCCTCGTCATTGTCTTCGCCGCCGCCTACGGCGCCTTTGCCTACACGCTCTATTCGATCGCCGTGGCGCATGCCAACGACCACGCCCGATCGGAGGATTTCGTCAAGGTCTCGGGCGGCCTGCTGCTTCTGTATGGCTTCGGAACCATGATAGGGCCCTTGCTGGCTGCCGCCCTGATGGGCTGGCTCCGCCCCGAAGGCCTGTTCCTGGCCACCGCGCTGGCGCATCTCAGCCTCGCCGCCTACACGCTGCTGCGCATCAGCCGCCGCGCGCCGGTGCCTATCGAAGACCGCGACGCCTTCAAGACCCAGCCGGCCGATCGCTCGGTCACCCCTGAAGCACTGCGGCTCAGAAAAGCGGAAGCCGACGGTTGAGATTTGAAAAGCTTTGCCCCACAAGTATAGGCATGATCTTTTCTGACGCCTTCATGGCGATTGCCGACCCCAACCGGCGCTATCTTCTGGAAGAGCTCCGGCGTGGCCCGAAAACCGTCAACGAACTGGCTTCGGGCCTGCCAGTCTCCCGCCCGGCCGTGTCCCAGCATTTGAAAGTGTTGCTGGACGCCGGTCTGGTTCAGGCCAAGGCCGAGGGCACGAGGCGGGTCTATACAGTCAGCAGTGGCGGCTTCCTCAAGCTCAATATTTGGCTTGATCAGTTCTGGGAAGCATAGGCCGCGATTCCAGCTCGCCTCCCTGGCTTTCAAGTATCCGTTGCCAGCGCCTTGCCCAGCGCATCGAGCAGGAATCCGGTACCATGCTCGCGCGATGACGGTGTGTCGTGCCCATCGAGAAACGCGCCCTGCTCGGTGAGCACCAGACGCGTGCCCGTGCTTTCCGGGCGAAGCTCAATTGTCGCCAGCGAAACCGAGATTCTGACATCACCGAACAGCATGTCGTAGCTGTAGACGATGCGCTGGTTGGGCACGATGTCCTGATAGGTGGCGGTATAGGTGTGGATCGGCCCGTCCTTCGGCCCGCCGGCATTGACCTCCTGGCCGCCGACGCGAAAATCCATTTCGTGCCTGTGGGTCATCGGGTTGTCGGGGTCGGCGAACCAGCGCCGCTTGGCGGCCGGATCGCTGAGCGCGAAATAGACTTTCGCCGGTGCAACTGGATAGAGGCGCTCGAGGACGAAGGTGGAGTGGACGACGGATCGTTCGGCCATGGTCAGGTCCTCTTGGTCAGCTTGATGGTTTCTGCGCGACGAAGACGCCGTCGCGATAGGACGCGCCGAAATAGACTTCGACGGCGCGCAACCTGTCGTCATGGAACAGATGCAGTTCGGTGTTGCGGAAGGTCTTTCCGTCCGCCGTCTCGCAGCGATAGAGGACAAAGGCGGCGTCCTCGTCCTCGCATATCCGCTCGATGACGATCGAGCTGAAGGCCGGGCTGTCCGGCCAGCAGCGCTCGAAATAGGTCGCACGGTCGATGGCGTCGTCATAGGGGCTGGTGAAGGTGAAATCGTCGGCGAGAACCGCCGCGACGGCAGCCTTGTTATTCGCCTGGTAGGCGGAAAAATAGCCGCGGATCAACTCCGCTCTGCTTTTGCCGGGCATGGTCATTTCTCCTCTGCTTCAGGTCATTCGGTCCCGGCGAGAAAATCGCCGAGCCGGTCGAGCCGACGCTCCCATGTCAGCCGCCGTTCGTTGATCCAGTGTTCTGCACTACGCAGCGCCTGCGGCGCGATCTGGCAGGTGCGCACGCGGCCGAGCTTTTCCGAGCGCACCAGCCCGCTTGCTTCGAGCACGTTGAGATGCTGGACGACGGCCGACAGCGACATCGCCAGCGGTTCGGCCAACTGGCTGACCGAGGCCGGCCCACGCGACAGCCGCTCGACCATGCTGCGCCTGGCCGGGTCCGCGAGCGCCTGGAACATCAGGTCGAGCTGGGCGGGATCGTGCAGCATCGCGATCAGCCGTTATTGTAGGGAAAGAACTTGAAGTAGGGCTGCGCCTCCTCGACCACCCGGGCGAAGGACGGCCGCTTGAGCAGGCGGTCGTGGTAGCGTTTCACGGCCGGATAACTGTCGCCGAATGGCTCGACCTTGTTGGCGTAGAACAGCGCCGGCGAGGCCGCGCAGTCGGCCATGGTGAAGGTGGGGCCGGCCGCCCAGAGTTTCGAACGCATCTCCTCCCCGATGATCGCATAGGCGTTGCGCAATTGCGCGCGCGCCTCGTCGACCCCGAACGGATCGGTCTTGTCCTGCGGGCGCAACCTGTCGCCGACGATCTTCTGCATCGGCGCCTGCACGTAGAAATCGTAGAAACGGTCGGCCTGGCGGACCTGGAGAGCAAGGTCGGCCTCGGCCGGGATGAGCTCGACCGGCCCGGGATAATGCGCGGCCAGATATTCGATGACGATGGTCGATTCCAGCACTGTGCGGTTGCGTGCATCGTCACGCAGCGCCGGCATCTTGCCGGTCGGCGACACCTTCAGGAACGCTGCCCGCGACTGCTCATCGCCGAGGTCGACG
Organism: Mesorhizobium sp. C268A; assembly: GCF_040324475.1. Taxonomy (NCBI): domain Bacteria; kingdom Pseudomonadati; phylum Pseudomonadota; class Alphaproteobacteria; order Hyphomicrobiales; family Phyllobacteriaceae; genus Mesorhizobium; species Mesorhizobium sp. C268A. The sequence goes on along the minus strand of NZ_JAMYVX010000001.1, from coordinate 4,011,290 downwards.
ATAACCGGCGTGAAGGGAGTATCGTTCTCGTAAAACGCTATCAGCGGTTTCCAGCAGAACGATGCCAGCGGATGGAAATGGAAGGTCAGGGACATTTTTTGCTCGTCTGTTTGCGGTTCGTCGATGCTGGAGCGGTGCCAGCCAGCGCCAACACTGAAGCATTTACTTAACTATTTCCGTGAGGCGAATGTGTCAAGGTTCCAGACTGCCTTCAGGGTTTGGTATGCGCCACGATGGCGGCGACGATCGTGCCCCAGTCGTCGGGATGCAGTTCGTGGCCACCGCCTTCGACGCGGACAAGCCGCCCGCCGGCAACAGCGTCGGCAAGGGCTGCGCCATGCTCGACCGGAAAGATCGGATCCGATGTCCCGTGAATGACGAGCAGCGGAACCTTGATCTCGCGCAGGCGTCCTTTCAGATCCTCGCAGCTCTTCAGCATGAAATGGTTAGTCGCGCTCAGGAAGCCGCCGGATCGGTCGTAGTCCCGTTCGACGAACGCCCGCATCGCCTTCTCGTCGAAGGGATGCGCGGTGCTGGCGATCGCACGCGCATCCTTGACGACGAAGCCGACCACCTGGTCGCGGTTCGACCAGTCGACTCTGGCGCCATCGGCCGAGTGCTCCATATAGGCTTCGGTCGTTCCCGGCAGCTGCGATGTGTCGATCCCCACCGGCGAACTGCTGATTACGGTCAGCGAGATGACACGCAAGGGATGTTTCAACACCAGTCGTTGCGCGATCATGCCGCCCATCGACATCCCGATCACATGCGCCTTGCCGATGCCGCAACTGTCGAGGACGCGCACCGCATCGTCCGCCATGTCGTCGAACGTATACGGCGGCTCGCCCGGCGTATATTTGGTCGACAGGCCGGTGTCACGATTGTCGTAGCGGATCACGAAGTGGCCTTCGCCGGCGAGCTTTTTGCAGAGCGCCTCCGGCCACCAGAGCATCGAGGCCATGGCGCCCATGATCAGCAGAATGGCTGGATCTCCGGGATCGCCAAACGTCTGGGAGACGATTTCGGGTGCTGCGGCCCTTGTCATGGGACTCTCCTCCTATCGGCCAATCAAAGGCCAATCAAACTGGTTGCATTTTGCAATCGGTTGCACGATAATAAAACTGATACGATAATGCAACCGGTTTTTTGAGGAGAGTCGGATGAAAACCGAACACCGCTCGGGATGCCCTATCAATCTGTCGCTGGAAGTGTTCGGCGATCGCTGGAGCCTGATCATCCTGCGCGACATGATTTTTGGCGGCAAACGCCACTTTCGCGAACTGCTCAACGGCTCGATCGAGGGCATCGCTTCCAATATCCTGGCCGACCGGATGAAGCGGCTGATGGAACTCGGCATGCTGACCAAGGCCGACGACCCCTCGCACAAGCAGAAGGCGATCTACAGCCTGACCGAGATGGCCATCACGCTGGTGCCGATCATGGCGCATCTCGGCGCTTGGGGCCGCGTCTGGCTGCCGGTGAGCGAGGAGCTTTCGATCCGCGCCGAGCTGCTGGAGAAAGGCGGGCCGCCAATGTGGGAGCAGTTCATGGACGAGTTGCGCCACGACCATCTGGGCACGCCTGTCGCCACACCCGCGCAGCCTTCCGTCCGCGCTACATTGCAGGCCGGATATGAGGCGGTGGTAGCCCGCAAGGCGTCGAGCGGCATCGAGGCCCCGGCCGCTTGACCAACTTATTTCCCCATTATCAGGCCGGCTCTGCTATCAAGGGGCTGAAAAACATAATTTACGGGATTGGATAACGCTCTTGGTCGAGAACTCTAAGGATACTGCCCGCGCCAGGGCAGATATGCGTTTCAAGAAGCAGGAAGAGGCAGCCACGGTGCGGCAAAAGGCGATGGCGGAGTATGTCGCCGAGGCCGACGCCCGCCAGGCCAAGACCAACAAGCTCCGGGCATTGCGCCTTGCCAAGGAAGCGGAAGACCTCGCCAACGCCCCTGCCGTTCCGGTCAAGAAAGCGCCCCGAGCCAAGAAAAAATAGCGCGGCCTTCTTCATCGACGCCCGATCTGGATGCCGGCGGATCGTATCGGCCATGTGCCACGATCAGCAATGCCCGCCATTTCCGCTTTCCCACGCGAAGCAATTTCAACCGCAACCGGGATTTCGCATCCCGCATGTCAGGCGATGATTGACGCGTTTTGATCAGGAGACAGCCATGACCGCACTGACCCTCGAAAAAGCCAAGCACATCATCGACGCCGCCTTCGCCAAGGGCGCCGAGCTGAAGCTCAAGCCGCTCGGCGTTTCCGTGCTGGATGCCGGCGCGCATCTCGTCGCCTTCCAGCGTCAGGACGGCGCCTCGTTCCTGCGCCCGCAAATGTCGGCCGGCAAGGCCTATGGGGCGCTGGCCATCGGCATGGGCTCGCGCCGTGTCGAGGCTTTCGCCAAGGAGCGGCCGCATCTCGTCGCCGGCATTTCGGACGTTTCGGGTGGACGCGTATTGCCGGTCGTCGGCGGCGTGTTGATCCGCGACAAGGCAGGCGCCGTCATCGGCGCCGTCGGAATTTCGGGCGATACGTCGGACAATGACGAGGCCGCCGCCATCGCCGGCATCGAAGCGGCGGGCTTCACCGCCGATCCGGGCTGAGGGGAGCTTCGTCATCCCAGGGCGAAGCAGGAGCGAAACTCCGTCGCGAAGACCCTGGGATGACGACCAGAAAGAGCAGCCACGCCAATCGCGAACGGATGCGACCATCCAACGAAGGCGGCTAGTTCAAATTTATGTCTCTACTCGCCGACCGCATCGACACCGAAAACCCGGCCAGCACATCGAACAGGGCGATCACCATCAGCGTGAAGAAGACGGAGTGCGCCGCGCCCTTCACCAGCAGGAACTCGACCAGGAACGCCACGAAGACCAGCGTCGACAACAGATGGTCCATGATCGAAGCGTTCGTGGTGCGCACCGACTTCACCATTTCGAGGAACAGGAAGATCAGCCCGATCACGACCATCAAGTCGCCGAGCGTCATCGAAAACACTCCGCCCGACATCATGCTGAACGAGAAGATCTCGGTCGCCCACGGATCGTCGCCGCTGCCGAATATTCCGAGGAGTCCGAGATTGTAGGCCACGAAGGGCACGATCAGCAGCGGGATGGCACCGAACATCAGGCGTCTCCTCTAGCAATTCCAGGAAAGCGGTTTCCCGAGGAATTGCCTAAACAATGGGGGCACCTTCTGTAGAATGCCCCGCAGGCACGCCGTCAAGATTTTTCGCTAGCGCCCGCAAACACGGAAAAAGACCGCGCGAAACAACCCTGTCAGCCACAGTTGCCCCGGCTGACCACCGACACGCCGGGATTCAGCGCTTGAACTGGCCTGTCCGCACGGCGGCGCCGATAGCGTTGAGGATGAAAAGGCCGGCGGTCATCGAGGTGATCTCGTTGACGTCGCGCGCCGGCGCGATCTCGACGATGTCGATGCCGACGACACGTCCCTTGGCGAACAGGCCCTTGATCAGTTCGATCGTCTGCCGGTAGCTGATGCCGCCAGGCGCCGGCCCTTCGACCGCCGGCATGACAGCGGGATCGAGACCGTCGGCATCGATGGTCAGGTAATAGCGGCCACGGTCCGGGATGCGCTTGAGCAGCGCCGCCGTACCGATATCCTGCCATTCATTGGCGGTGACGATGTTGGAGCCGTAGGCGCGGGCCGCCTCGACCTCCTCGAGCCGGGCGCTGCCCTGGCCGCGGATGCCGAGCTGGAAAATCCCGGCTATATGCGCCATCTCCGAAGCGCGGCGGATGGGGCTGGAATAGCCTTCCCTGACCCCGTTGACATTGTCGCGCCAGTCGAGATGGGCATCGATCTGAACCAGGGTGATCGGCCCTTCGTCGTCAAGCGCCCGCAGGATCGGGATTGGAATGCCGTGATCGCCGCCAATGGTGATCGGCAAGGCGCCGGCGACGCGGATCTTGCGGATCGCCGTTTCGGCCAACCTGTAGTGGCCGCCGGCGGCATCGCCGGGAACATCGCCGACATCGACCACCTTGACGTCCTGCCCGTCGAACAGGGTTCCGCCAATGTCGAAATCATAGCGGTCGAGCCCGAGGCTGATGCGCTGCGAGGCGCGCCGCACCGCGGTCGGCGCGTTGGTCTGGTCGTTGACCAGCTCGTCGATCGTGTAGGGACTGCCGTAAGGCATGCCGATGATGGCGACATCCGCCTTCAGCGCATCGAGGTCCTCGACCAGCGGGAAGTTCATGAAGGTCTGGAAGACATCGCGGGGTGCTGTGGTGAGCTTGGTCATGCGGTCCCTCTGAAGCCGGTCGATCATCGCGCGGAAGCGCCGCGACAAGGCATGCGGACTCAATACAGCACCGCCGCCGCAGCTTGTATCGCCACGGACGCCCGGTCTTTGGCATAGTTGGCGGCGCGGCGCACCAAACGCAAAAAAAACCGGCCAATGGCCGGTTCTTTTGGCATTCAAACCCTTCGAAAGCTGGTCTCAGCTTTCCTTGGGCGTCAGCACCTGGCGACCGCGATACATGCCGGTCTTCAGGTCGATATGGTGCGGGCGGCGCATTTCGCCGGAATTCTTGTCCTCGACATAGGTCGGGGCCTTGAGAGCGTCGGCCGAGCGGCGCATGCCGCGCTTGGACGGAGAGGTTTTTCGTTTCGGAACGGCCATGGATATGCTCCACTACATGGTCAAAATGCCCCGATAGCCCTCGTGAAAGGGCCGCGTCAGGGCCATAATCTGAGAAAGTCGGGTGCCTATACACGCCCTGCGCCGTTTTGGCCAGCACCGTGGCGATTTTTTTTGAACTGGCAGCGGTTCTACCTAATCAAGACAACCGACATACGCGCCCGAACGGCCGGCGCGGCGTTCGATCAGCGACGCCAGCCGCCGCAGACCCGGACCGGGCTTGGCCGGATTGCGGGCGATCGGATTGGGCAGCGAGACGGCCAGCAATGCCGCCTGCCGCCGCGACAGCTGTTTGGCCGAAACGCCGAAATGGTGCTGCGCCGCCGCCTCGATGCCGTAAATGCCCGGCCCCCATTCGGCGATGTTGAGGTAGATCTCCATGATCCGCCGTTTCGACATCACCGCGTCGAAATAGACGGCCAGCGGCAGTTCGACCACCTTGCGCACCGAGCCCAGCGGCCGCGACCACAGGAAAAGGTTCTTCACCGTCTGCATGGTGATGGTCGAGGCGCCGCGCGTCGCCTCGCCGGCCAGCGCATCGTCGACGACGCCGCGCAATTCGCCGAGATCGATGCCGCGATGGAAGCAGAATTGCCCGTCCTCCGACATGATCACCGAATTGGCCAGCACCGGGGACACATCGTCGATCGACACCCAGCGCCGGTCGTAACCGGAGAAGGTCGCGAGGTCTTTGACCATCAAGGTCGATATCGGATGCACGAAGGACGGCAGATAGAGGAAGGTCAGCACAATGGGTATCGCCGCCAGCACGACGGCGACGACCAGGCCGCGCCGTGCCAGGCGCTTCAGACCGGCGCGGTTCACGCGCCTTGGTCGCGCCATCTCAAACCCTTCGGTTTCATGATCGACGATCGGTTCCGTCAAGCCGCCCCCACCCGCGCCACTCTCCCGCCTCCGGCATAATGGCGCGAGGCTTCTTGCGCAACGTCTGAGTGTCGGCTACCGCTCCCGGCCATGACGAAAGACGAGCAATTGGCCTTTGAGGCCGCACTTCTGGGGCGGGCGGCGGCGATCGAGGCCGGGCTCAGGCTGCTGCTCGACGGCCGCACGCTTGCCGGCGAGATCGCCCGACCGGAGCGTCTGATGGCGGCCATGCGCCATGGCGTGCTGAACGGCGGCAAGCGGCTGCGCCCCTTCCTGGTCATGGAAAGTGCCGCCCTTTTTGGCGCCGATGGCGAGGCGGCGATGCGCGTGGCGGCGGCGCTCGAATGCGTGCATTGCTATTCGCTGATCCATGACGATCTGCCTGCCATGGACGACGACGATCTGCGCCGCGGCCAGCCGACCGTGCACAAGGCCTTCGATGAAGCTACCGCCATACTTGCCGGCGATGCGCTTCTGACGCTTGCCTTCGATGTCCTCGCCGATGAGGCGACGGCGCTGCCGGCGGAGCGCAGGGCGGCGCTGGTGCTGGCGCTGGCGCGCGCGGCTGGCACCGGGGGCATGGTTGGCGGGCAGACGCTCGACCTCGAAGCCGAGCGCAACAGGCCGGACGAAGCCGGCATTATCCGGCTGCAGGCGATGAAAACCGGCGCGCTGATCCGCTTCGCCTGCGAAGCCGGCGCGATCATTGCCGGCGCCGCACCGCAGGACCGCGACCGGCTGGCCGAATTCGGCTCGGCGGTCGGGCTTGCCTTCCAGCTTGCCGACGACCTGCTCGACCTGACCGCCGATGCCAGCCAGATGGGCAAGGCGACCGGCAAGGACGCAGCCGCCGGCAAGGCGACGCTGGTGGCGCTGCATGGCGCGAACTGGGCGCGCAGCCAGCTCCATGGGCTGGTCAAGCAGGCCCATGAATTGCTCGAGCCTTACGGCGGACAGGCAGCCTTGCTGAAGGCAGCGGCAAGCTTCGTTGCAATCCGCAACAACTGAGGTTTGGGCGATCGGATGCCGAACCGTTTTCGGAATTTGTCGGCCTTGCGCTGCCTTGCTTTGGTGTCTCTCAAATGCCCCAAAGCAACTGGGCGCGCTATCTGACCTTGACGACGACCTTGCCCTTGGCGCGTCCTGTTTCGACGTAAGCCAGCGCCTCATTGGTCGCTTCAAAAGGAAAGACCCTGTCGACGACCGGGCGAATCGCCCCATCTTCGATGAGGGACGTGATTTTGCTCAGTTGCTCACCTTGCGCCGACATGAACAGGAACGAAAATCCCACGCCCCGGCGCTTGGCTTTGGTCCTGATACCACGGCTCAGCAGCCGCAGCAGCAGCCTTAGCACCACGTTCAGTCCCTGTTTCCTGGCAAATTCGGGATCCGGAGGACCGGAAATCGAGATGAGCTTCCCACCCGGTTTCAGCACAGTCAGGGATTTCTCAAGCGTCTTGGCGTCCTGGCTGTTCAGGACGACGTCGTAGCCCGACAGGATTTTCTCGAAGTCGTCCTTCCTGTAGTCGACGACGACATCGGCGCCGAGATCCCTGACCAGATCGTTGCTTGCCGCGCCCGCTGTTGTCGCAACGATCGCGCCGAGATGCTTTGCCAACTGGATGGCGAATGTCCCCACGCCGCCGGAGCCAGCCTGGATGAAGATCTTCTGGCCTGCCTTCAGACCCGCCCTCTCGATGAGAGCCTGCCAGGCGGTCAGACCGACCAGCGGGATCGAGGCTGCCTCTTCCATGCTGAGGTTCGCCGGCTTCAGCGCCACGTCGGCTTCATCGATTGCGATGAATTCGGCGAATGTCCCGATCCGGCCGTCGCGCGGCCGCGCATAGACGGCGTCGCCGGGTTTGAATTTGCGGACTTTCGAGCCCACCCTGACAACCCTCCCGGCAACGTCGTGACCGAGGATGAAGGGCCGGCGATAGGGAAGGACGAGTTTGAATTCGCCGGTCCTGATTTTGGAATCCAGCAGGTTCACCCCGGCGGCATGTACCTCGACCAGGACGTCATTGTCCAGCAGCTCCGGCTCCGGCATCTCGGCCAGCCGCAAAATGCCTTTCTTGCTATATTTATCGACAACGAATGCCTTCATGGCAGTGACTTTCTGAGAGTGTCCGTTGGTGTGCCGTTTGTGTGTGAAATTCTCCGTCCCACCGTTGTTCAGACCGGCAGGCGGAACTGCTTGCGCAAGGTCTTGTCGAACATCCCCGCGGGGGCGAAGCGGCGCAGCAGGCTGACCTGGCTCGCTGCCTTCCCTGCGGTATAGCGCCGTCGCGGACGGGCGTCGGTCGCTGCCTTGACGACCACATCCGCCACCACTTCCGGGCGATCGGCCTTGGGCATCACATCGGCAAGCAGCGCCTTGAGAACGGCGCGCGCCTGATCGTAGTCCTTCAACAGGGAATCCGGCTCGATGCCGTTCTGGTCGAAGACGGTGCGCACGAATGCCGGCTCGATGACCGAGACGCGAATGTTGAAGGCGCGAACCTCATGATCGAGCGATTCCGAATAGCCCTCCAGCGCGTGCTTGACCGCCGAGTAGTGCGCTGAGTATGGCGCGGGCACCAATCCCAGAATCGAGCCGATGTTGACGATGCGCCCTTGGCCGCGGCGCCGCATCGACGGCAACACCGCATTGGTCATGCGCATGACGCCGAACAGATTGACGTCGAACAGAGCCTGGACCTGTTCGACCGAAGATTCCTCGGCGCCGCCAAGCAGGCCGACACCGGCATTGTTGACCAAGAGGTCGATGCGGCCGGTCTGGGCCAGCACGGTTGAAACCAGGGCGCTGACCGACTCCCCGTCGGTCACGTCGCAGGTTAGCATGGACACCTGCGCCGGGCCGTTGCCGGCCTTGCTGCGGCTTGTCCCGAAGACGGTATACCCCGCCCCGGCCAAGGCCTCGGCACTTGCGCGGCCGATGCCCGAAGAGGCTCCGGTCACGACTGCGGTTCTTCCCGAAAGGGTATTCATTTGATACTCCAGAGACATGAGGGCTAGCTTTTTGCCGTCGATTGAATTATGATCGTAATATCACATTACACTCCTAATGCAATAGCAGAAAGGAAGAGCCGCCATGCGCTACGAAAAGGGCCGAAAGGACGCCTCCCGCGATCGCATCGTCGAGGTCGCAGCCCAGCGTTTTCGCGGTGACGGCATCGCCGCGTCCGGACTGGCAGCCATTATGGGCGACGCCGGGCTGACGAACGGAGCCTTCTATCCGCATTTCCAATCCAAGGCGGAGCTTGTGCGTGAAAGCCTGGTAGCGGCGCTAGAGAGCCAGGTGCAGCAACTGCAAGAGGTATTGGCCGCCGGTGGTCCGGAGATGGGGATAGCGGCGTATCTGTCAGCCGGGCACCGGGACAATCCGGGAACGGGCTGCGCCAACGCCGCGCTGCTCCCGGAACTCGCGCGTCAGCCGCTCGAAACGCGCCAAGTCTACACCGAACGCCTGCTGGTTTTGGTGCGCCAGTTGTCTGCAGCGCTTCCGCAGGCCAGGGATCCGGAAGGCGTTGCCATGGGCGTCTTTGCGACCCTCATCGGCGCGCTTCAACTGGCCCGCGCGGTGGCAGGGACCGAATTGTCGGATCGCTTCCTTGCGGCAGGAGCAGATGCCGCGCGCAGGCTGATCCAGCCACGTGACGGCGAGAAGGCATCCTAGAGGCCGGTGGCGGCAGCGGCAAAGGGCCCTGACATCGTCCTGCGGGTCGCACACAGGAAGGGCCGGCTTTTGGAGGCGGGCCGAACCGGTATTTCGCTCCGATTCAATCGGGTCTAACGCAGATGCCTGAGCTTGTCGGGATTGCGCATGACATAGACGGCCGCGATCTTCCCGTCCTCGATGTCAAGCGCGGTCGTCTGCAGTTCGCCATCGGCCTCCTGGGTGACGAACCCCGGCAGTCCATTGACGAAGCCGATGCGCACCAGCGTCGAGCGATTGTCGCGCAGCCAGGCCGCGACTTGCGCGTATTGCTTCATGACGGCGTCGAAGCCCAGCACCGGCGCCAAAGCCGCCGGACGCTTGCCGCCGCCATCGGCATGAGCGCTGACATCTTCCGTCAGCAGCGCGCCGAGCGCCTGCATGTCGCCGCTGCGCGATGCCGCGAAAAAGGCTTCGGCGATCTCCAGGCCACGCTGCTTCTCCACCTTGAAGCGAGGCCGCGCCTCGCGGACATGGCCCCGTGCGCGAGCGGCAAGCTGGCGGCAGGCGGCTGAATCGCGCTCGATGGCGGTCGCGACCTCCTCGAATTCCAGCCCGAACACATCGTGCAGCAGAAAGGCCGCCCGCTCGAGCGGCGAAAGCCGCTCCAACGCCAACATCAGCGGCAAGGTGACATCTTCAAGATCGTCCTCTTCGACGATCGGCTCGGGCAGCCAAGGGCCGATATAGGTCTCGCGCTGGCGCCGCGTGGATTTGAGCTGGTCAAGGCAAAGCCGCGTCACCGTGCGGCGCAGGAACGCTTCTGGCTCGCGAACCTGCGAGCGGTCGGTCCCCATCCAGCGGATGAAGGCATCCTGCACGACATCCTCGGCGTCGCTCACCGAGCCCAGCATGCGATAGGCGACCCGCATCAGCTTCGGACGCAGCGGGCCGAAGCCCGCTGCCGCGTCGTCGGGTGCCGTCGCCGTCATCAGGCCGCCTTGGCGCTGGCGCGTATCGTTGCTGCGTCGGTGTAGAGCCCGAAGCCAACGGCGATGCGGTTCCAGCCATTGATGATGTTGATCAATACGGTGAGCTTCACCTGCTCCTCCTCGGTGAAATGCGCCTTAAGATCATCATAGGCGCTTTCGCGGTCCTGTCCTTCCGAGAGGCGCGTCAGCGCATCGGTCCAGCCGAGCGCGGCACGCTCGCGGTCGCTGTAGCAGGGCGCTTCGCGCCAGGCCGGCAGCAGATAGATGCGTTGCTCGGTCTCGCCATTCTCGCGCGCTTCGGTGGCATGCAGATTGATGCAGTTGGCGCAGCCATTGATCTGCGACGCCCGAAGCTTCACCAGCTCGTTGAGGCTGTGCTCGAGCCCGGCGGCGACAGAGAGTTCGGTCGATGCGCGCTGCCACTGCTTGATCAGCGCAGGGGCGGCGGCGAAGAGGTCGATTTTGGCGGTCATGATTGCAGTCCTTGTGTTGGGTACGCCATCATGACGAGACAAGACCGGCCGGTGTGACATTCAGGCTGGATTTTTTCGAAGGTGCTTTCCCGGCGCGTTCAATCGTCTTTGATCAGCACGATCTTCGCCGGATCGAAATCGATCCCGACCATCGTCCCTTCCGCCACGGCGGGTGTGACATCAGGCGATGTCGCGAACAGTTCGACCGCCGGATCGCTGATCGCGATGCGGTATTCCATGTGGTCGCCGAGATACGAGCTCTTGACCACCCGGCCCTTCATGGTGCCCGCTGGCTGGCCGGGCAAGATGCGCACGGCATTCGGGCGCACAGCGAGCATCGCCGGCCCCGGAGCGTTACCGCGACCCGGCATGTCGAGCAGCAAGGGTCCGACCTTGACCCTTGCACTGGTCGCATTGCTGGAAAGCACCTCGACGTCGAGCAGATTGGCGTCGCCCATGAAGTCGGCGATGAAGCGGTTGGTCGGCTCGTTGTAGAGGTCGCGCGGCGTGCCGTCCTGGGCGACGCGAGCGGCGTTCATGACGATGATGCGGTCGGAGACGGCGAGCGCCTCTTCCTGGTCATGCGTGACATAGACCATGGTCAGCGCCAGATCTTGCTGGAGACCCCGGATTTCGTCGCGCACGCGCCGGCGCAGCTTGGCGTCGAGATTGGACAGCGGCTCGTCGAACAGCAGCACCTTCGGCTCCAGTACGATGGCTCGCGCCACCGCGACGCGCTGCTGCTGGCCGCCGGACAATTCGCTCGGCTGGCGCCTCTCGTAGCCGGACAGGCCGACAAGCGACAGCTTTTCGGCGGCGCGCTCGGCTGCCTGCGCCTTGCCAAGCCCCATAGCCCGCAAGCCGTAGCTGACATTCTCCATCACGTTCATGTGCGGGAACAGCGCATAGGACTGGAACACCATGGAGACATCTCGCTCGGCGGCGGACAGCAAGGTGACGTCCTTGTCGTCGATCAGGATGCGCCCGGTGCTAGTCTGTTCCAGCCCGGCGATCAGCCTGAGCGTCGTCGTCTTGCCGCAACCCGAGGGCCCGAGCAGCGTCACCAGGCTGGCCGGCGCGATGTCGAAGCTGACATTGTCGACGGCGATCACCGCGCCGTATTTCTTGGTGACGCCCTCGAACCGCACGGCCGGCCTGTCCGTGACAACCGGGACAGCATTCTTCGCCGTCTGATCCACGCCGCTTCTCCCCATCAGATTGCTGCCACCACGGCTTCCGCCCCAGGCCGGCGCCGGCCGAGCCGGCGTTCGCCGACCAGCAGCTGGATGCCGATGAGGATGACCATCATGACAACGATCATCACCGCCGAATAGACAATCGCGATGCCGTATTCGCCGACATCTGCGCGCCCGACAATGTAGACCGTGGCGAGATTGAACCGGCCGCTCGCCAGGAAGATGACGGCGCTGACCGCCGTCACCGCGCGCACGAAACTGTAGATCATCGCGGTCACGATCGCCGGCTTCAGGATCGGCAGGATCACCCGCAGCAAGGTAGCAAAAGACCGCGCCCCAAGCGTCAGCGATGCCTCGTCCAGGCTCTTGTCGATCTGGCCCAGATTGGCGAGCCCGGCACGGATCGCCACCGGCATATTACGGAAGATGAAGGAGATGACGATGATCAACCTGGTACCGGTCAACTGCACCGGCGGCACGTTGAAGGCAAGGATATAACTGACGCCGATCACCGTGCCGGGAATGGCGAAACTCATCATGGCCAGGAACTCGAACATGGTGCGCCCGGCGAAACGCTGCCGGTCGAGCAGATAGGCCGTCAGGATGCCGAGCGCCGCAGTGAACGGCATCGCCACCAGCGCCAGGCCGATGGTCATCAGCAGCGACGGCCAGGCCGAGCCGCTGAAAAACCAGCCATTGACGCCTTTCTCGATCGAAAAGGCGGTGAGGAAATACTCGAGCGTCGGCGTGTTGTCGCGCCCGATCGATTGCACGAAACCGCCGCCCAGGATGATGCCGTAGACCACGATGGTCAGAACCAGCCACGGAACGACGGCGGCGTAGCAGCCGATCCGCAAGGCCTTGGGCAGCGTCGCCGGTACGCCGCCATCGCCCTTGCCTGCGACGGTGACGTAGCTGCGGCTGCCGATCCAGCGGCGCTGGATGACGAAGGCTGCCAGCGTGAACATCAACAGCACGATCGCCAGCACCGCCGCGCGGCCCTGGTCGTGCGCCGCGCCAACCACCGCGAAGAATATATCGGTCGACAGCACGTTGAAATTGCCTCCCAGCACCAGCGGATTGGCGAAATCGGCCATGCTCTCGATGAACGAGATCAGGAAGGCGCTGGCCAGCCCCGGCCGGATCAACGGCCAGGTGACGGTGCGAAACGTCCGCCAGCGGCTGGCGCGCAAGGTCTGCGACGCCTCCTCCATGCTCGGGCTGACCCCTTGCAGCACGCCGACCAAAACCAGGAAGGCGATCGGCGTGAAGGCCAGCACCTGCGCGATGGTGATGCCGGCCATGCCATAGATCCAGCGGCTGCGCGGAATGCCGAGATGCACCGACATGAGGTTGGTGACGATGCCGGCGCGGCCGAACAGCAGGATCAGCGCCAGGCCGATGACGAAGGGCGGCGTGATGATCGGCATGATGGACAGGCCGCGCAGCAACCATTTGGCCGGCAGCTTGGTGCGTAGCGCGATCAGCGCCAGCGCCAGGCCGAGCGCCGTGCAGAAAAAGCCGACGAGGACTGCGATCGCCACCGTGTTCCACGCCACGCCGCAGGAGCCCTCGCCATAGAGGCAGCGCAGGCTCCATATGTTGGCGCTGAAGATCTTTTCGAAGAACAGCGCCGGCACGACATTGCCGTCATTGTCCTTGATGGCCGAGGTGAGGATCGACAGCAGCGGATAGGCGACGAACAGGATCAGCGAAGCAATCACGATTGAGAGCGAGCCGACGACGAAACGGTCGCCCTTGCACCAGCCGCGCGCGGCGAGCGCCTCGGCGATGAACATCAGCATCGCCACGGCATAGAGCGCCGCACCCCAGCCGAGCCCCGGCTGTATCGGTCCCGGCGTGCCGGCGATCTGGGTAAGCAAGCCAAATCCCCAGCCCGAATGGATGATGGAAAAGCCTTCGATGGCCAGCCACAGCAGGCCCGCCGCGCCTGCAACCGCAAGGCTCTTGGGGTTGTTGCGCGCCACCAGCCAGCTCGCCAGCAAAAGCGGCAGGACAAGCGGCAACAGCCAGGGCCGGCCACCGAGCGCCAGGATGATGGCCGGCGTCGCATCCGCCGGCTGTGCCAGCCAGTCGAACGACAGGAAGCCGCCTTCGACCTTGTACCAAGGCAAGAGCACGAAGCTCGCCCACGCGGCCATTACCCAGGCGAGCGCGCTGCGTCCAGGAGCGGAACTGACGATGGAACCGGCCGCGGCCATTCAATGTCTTTCTGTTGCCAAAGGATGGTGCGCCGGCTGCCGCGAGGGGCAGCCGGCGATCAGATGCTAGAGTGAGCGCAAAAGAACGCGCTCAGCCGCCATTGCGAACCTCGTCGGTGAACTTCTTCAACAGCCGCTTGCGTTCGGCCGACGAGCCATATTTGGCGAAGTCGTAGTCGATCAGCTTGATCTTCGAGAGGTCCGGCGCCTCGGGCGGCACCGGCGTGGCGCTGTTCGACGGGATCTGGAAGCTGCCGTTCGGCGCCGCGAGCTTCTGCGCGTCCGGGCTCAGCGCCCAGTCGTAGAATTTCTGCGCCTCTTCGGCATGCTTGGCGCCCGTCACGATGCTCATCGAACCGATCTCGAAGCCGGTGCCTTCGCAAGGCGACACCACCTTCACGGCAGGGTTCTGTTTCGCGGCATTGATCACGTCGTGCTGGAAGGAGATGCCGATCAGCGTCTCGCCCTTGCCGACGGCGAGCGCCGGCGCGGCCCCTGCCTTGGTGTATTCGGCGATGTTCTTGTTGAGCTGCTTGAGATACTCGAATGCCTTGTCCTCGCCCATCAGCTGGACGATGGTGGCGAGCATGGTCCAGGCCGTGCCCGATGAATTCGGGTCGGCCATCTCGATTTCGCCCTGGAATTCCGGCTTGACCAGATCGGCCCAGCACGCCGGCGCGGTCAGCCCGCGCTGCTTCAGATCTTCCTCATTGTAGCCGTAGCCGAGTGCACCGAGATAAATGCCGACCGTGCGGTTCTTCGACCTGTCGGCCTGCTTCAGCGCCCAGTCGCGCAAGTTTGCCAGCTGCGGCGACTTGTATTCCTGGGTGAGGCCCTCTTCCGCCGCCTGCAGATGCGGGTCGCCGGTGCCGCCCCACCAGATATCGGCTTGTGGATTGTCCTTCTCGGCCCGGAGGCGGGCGTAGATTTCGCCGGCGCTCATGCGGGTCATGTCGACGCTGACGCCCGTCTCCTTCTGGTAGGTGGTCGCCATCGCCCGGCACCAGGCCTCGTCGACGGCGCAATACATTGTGAGGCTGCGATCGGCCGCCTGGGCGGCACCCGCCAATCCGAACATGGCCAGCGCCGCGCCAAGGCCAAGCCAGGCGGCGCGCAAGCCTTGCTTACTGTCAAATGTCTTCATCGATATTCCTCCCTATCTTTCACACTGAAACGATCTACCCGTCGTCGAGCGGCACTCCGATCACCTGGGACAATGTCGCCGCAACACCGGGTGCTGCCGCAAGCACGGGATTGCCCTTCGCCATGCCGTCGCCGTCGAGGAACCGGTTCACCCGGCCGCCGGCCTCCTCCACCAGCAGCAATCCGGCCAGGCAGTCCCACGAATTGATGTGCAGCTCGGCATAGGCATCGGAGCGGCCGTCGGCCACATAGGCCAGCCCAAGCGCTCCGGAGCCGGAGCGCCGCACGTTGGCGCCGAGTGCCCAGACAAGGCTCACCTTGTCCAGATAGTCGCGATTGGGAATCCTGGGCGACCAGCCGAACTCGACAAAGGCGCGGTCGAACGCTTGCGTCGGCGACACACGGATCGGCGCGCCATTGCGCGTCGCGCCTTGCCCGCGGCGGGCAAAGTACGTTTCGCCGATGGCCGGATTGGCAATGCCGCCGATCTCGCTGCGGCCGTCCTCGACGAAAGCTATCGAAATGCAGAAATGCGGAATACCGCGCATGAAATTGGCGGTGCCGTCGATGGGGTCGACGACCCACATGCGGGCAGAGCCGATGCCGCCGCCTTCCTCGCCCAAAAACCCGTCCTGCGGAAAAGCCTCTGCCAGAGTGGCGCGGATGTGCTCCTCGACCTTGCCGTCGGTTTCAGTGAGAAAATCCTGCGGGCCTTTCATCGCCACCGGCTGGACGGCGCCCTGCCGGGCATAGCCTTCCATCGCCAGTTGCCCGGCCGTGACAAGCAGTTTCCGGCAGACCTCGGCACGCCTGTCCATCTCGGCCTCGGACAGCCGGTCCGCCTTCGGATGCGCCGCCGCCCTGCTCATGCAGCCGGTCCGGACAGTCGCGCCCTCAATGCCGTCTTCGGCGAAATGGACAGGGTATTCCTCCGATGCCACTCTTGAGCCGGCTTGTATTGCACGGCTGTGCAAAGCTGTTGCATTCCGCCATGCCTGTCAAGTGCGGTGGGTGGCAATGGCAGAAGAGTTGCATTACATTGCACGGGCGTGCAAAGAATCACGAAAACAGCAGCGAGGGCGTTCGCTTGACGGTTCCGAGAATCCGCACCGGTTTTTCCAGCGCCCAGCAGGTTGCCGACCTCGCCGGGGTTTCGCGCTCGGCCGTGTCACGTACCTTCACGCCCGGCGCTTCCGTTTCCGGGGAAACCCGCGAGCGGGTGATGCTGGCGGCCGAGCAACTCGGCTATCACGTCAACCATCTGGCTCGCGGCCTGATGCGGGCCTCGACCGGCATTGTCTGCCTCATCGTTGCCGATGGCGACACGCCCTATCATGCCCGCCTGCAGAAGGCGCTGACCCAACATCTGCGGGACGCCGGCAAAATGGCCATGGTGTTCAACACCTCCGGCCCCAGCCACCATGTCGACCAGGCGCTGCGCAACACGCTGAACTATCGCGCCGATGCGAGCATCGTTCTGTCCGGCTCGCCGCCGCAATTGCTGATCCGCACCTGTCTTGAGAACGGCCAGCGGCTGGTGCTGATCAATCGCGATGACCGCTTCGACGGCCCGCACAATATCGGTGTCGACAACGCTGCAGCCGCAGAGGCAGCGCTGCATGCCTTCATCCGGGCCGGCTGTACCCGCCCCGCCCTGGTGACCTCGGCTGCCGGCACGCCCAGCCTGCTCTCCCGCGAAACCGCCTTCCTTACCGCCGCGCAGAAGGAAGGGCTGGAGGTGACCGTGTGGCGCGAGGGCCGCACCGGCTATGCCACCGGAGCCGATGGCGCCAGGCGGCTCTTTTCCGGCCGGCAGCGGCCGGATGCGGCGTTCTGCGTGACCGACCTGATTGCGTGCGGCTTTCTCGATGCGGCCCGCCACGAGTTCGGCATCAGCGTACCCCGCGATCTCTGCGTCATCGGCTTTGACGACATTGAACAGGCCGACTGGGCCTCTTACCGGCTGACGACGTTCTCGCCGCCGATCGAGGAGATCGCCAGGCGCGCCGTGCGGCTCGCGACCGGCGCGCGGGAGGAGGCTGGCAGCCGCCTGATCTGCCATGCGCCCATGGTCTGGCGCAGCACGGTGAGGCCGGGCCAGGGCTGATGCGAAACATGTGTCGGTCAAGACGGGAAACGTACTGATGTCCAAGAAAAAGGCCAGGAAGACCCGCCAGGCGGCAAGACCGGTGGAGATAGCTGTAGGCCCCGAAATCCGGAGCATGATGCGCAAGTTTGGCCTGACCGAGGAAGAAGCACTGCGCATGATGCGCGAATGCGATGCCACCCTCTATGGCGCCAACTCCGGGCACGTGCAGCCAGGATCTTGACGGCCCGCCAGGCGCGAACGGAATTTTAATGTAAATCAAGCGTAATCCCGACCGTTAAAATGATGCGTATGTGTTGGGGTTGCGCATGCCGGAATATTCTTTCTTCATCCGCTCGATCCGGATCCGCTACATCTCGGGATTGCTCATCTTTGCGCTGGCTTCCACCGCGGTGATGTTTGCGCTCAACCGCGTCAATTCCTTCCGCCACGACATCGACGCGCTGAGCAGCAATCTCGTCGTCTTCACCCGCGACCTGCGCAACGCCTCCAGCTTTGCCGAAACCGCCAGCACGACCTGGCGCACCGAAACCCGTGACGGCCTTGCCGCCGCCGCGCGCGGCCATTCGCAACGCCTGACCAGCGAGATCGAAACACTGTCCGCGGAGTTGGCCGCGATCAAGCCGAGCCTATCGGCCAAAACGCTGGACGAACTCTCGTCGGCCGCCGTCAACGGCGACCTGTTCTGGTCGTCGCGCGACATCGTGCGCAACTTCAACCTGATGTCGGCGGCGCAACAGACCGACGAATGGAGTTCGCGCGAAATCCTCAACCAGAACGACCTGTTCGTCCAGCCGATGCTGGTGCGTGTGCGTACCGCCATGGATGGCGAACGCCATCTGGCCGACGCCTCCAGCGACAGGCTGCTGTTTTGGGCAAGCGGCCTTCTGTTCGCGGTTCTTGCCATCGTTGCCCTCTGGATCTTCCGGCCGATGGAAAAGGCGATCCGCCGCGCCTTCACCGAATCCGCCGCATCCTTGTTCAAGGCCGAAGCGGCCGACCGCGCCAAATCGGAATTCCTGGCCAATATGAGCCATGAGATCCGCACGCCGATGAATGGTGTGCTGGGCATGGCCGAACTGCTCGCCAAGACCGAGCTTAACGCGCGCCAGAAAACCTTCACCGAAGTCATCGTCAAATCGGGCAATGCGCTGCTCACCATCATCAACGACATCCTCGATTTCTCCAAGATCAATGCCGGTCAGCTGACGCTCGATCCTGCACCCTTCCGGCTTGCCGAAGCGGTCGAGGACGTGGCCACACTGGTGTCGGCGCGCGTCGCCGAAAAGAACCTCGAGCTGATCGTGCGTGTCGACCCGCGCCTGCCTGCCCATGTCGTCGGCGATGCGGGACGGTTTCGTCAGATCGTCACCAATCTGCTCGGCAATGCGGTGAAGTTCACCGAGAAGGGCCATGTGCTGATCGATGTCGGCGGCGAGGTGGTCGACGGCATGGTCCAGCTCAAGGTCCGCGTCGAGGACACAGGCATCGGCATTCCTGCCGAGAAGCTCGAGAACGTGTTCGAGAAATTCGCGCAGGTCGACGGCTCGTCGACGCGCCGCCATGAAGGCACCGGCCTCGGCCTTGCCATCGCCGCCCGCCTCATCGACCTGATGGGCGGCAAGATCGGCGTCGAAAGCGAGATCGGCCGCGGCTCGGTGTTCTGGTTCGCCGTGCCGCTGCCGGCGCATCAGCAGGACACGCGCAACGAGATCGTGCCGGTCGATGTCACCGGCGCCCGCGTGCTGGTCATCGACGACAACCCGGTCAACCGCGAGATCTTGCTGGAGCAGCTCAGAAGCTGGAGCTTCGACTGCGCGGCCGCCGAAAGCGGCGCCGTGGCCTCGCCTTTCTAGACCGGGCCAGCCAACTCGGTGCTGCGGTCGACTGCATCATCCTCGACTACCAGATGCCCGGCATGAACGGCGCCGATGTCGCCAAGGCGATTTCCGCCGACAGCCGTCTCTCCGCCATCCCGGTGGTGCTGCTGACCTCCGTCGACCAGGTCGATTTCGGCAAGATGGTCATCGATTTCGGCATCGCCGCGCATCTCACCAAGCCGGCGCGCTCGGCCATCCTGCTCGGCACCGTCATCTCGGCCATCCAGAAAGCGCGGGCCCAGATCGGCAAGGCCCAGTTCGTTCGCGAGCCTGTTGTTCAGCAGGCGGCACCCGTGACGCCACCCGCCTTCACCGTCATTCGCGGCCCGGCAATTCCGGCGGCCACAGTGCCTGAATCGATCGCCACGCCAAACGGCCCGATCGATATTCTGATCGCCGAGGACAATGACGTTAACCAGCTGGTGTTCGGCCAAATCCTCAATGGGCTTGGCCTCAGCTACCGCATCGCCAGCAATGGCCGCACGGCCGTTGAGATGTACCGGGCGCTGCGGCCGAAGCTGATCCTCATGGACGTCTCCATGCCGGAGATGAACGGCTACGAGGCGACCCGCGCCATCCGGGCGGCGGAGGCAGCGAGTGGCAATCACACACCAATCATCGGCGTCACCGCTCACGCACTGAAGGGCGACCGCGACAAATGTATCGAGTCCGGAATGGACGACTATCTGCCCAAGCCGGTGTCGCCCGACCGCCTCGGCAGTAAGATCGGCACATGGCTCAGCGAAACGGTCGCGGTAAAGAGGGCTTGATCAAATCGCCGCGTCCAGACGATAGCGGCGCATCCAGTCCAGACTAATCTCGTCCGAGAGCTTGGCGACGCCCGGCTTTACGTCGGCGGCATTCGGCGCCGGAACGCCCAGGGCCTTGCAGATGGATGCCAATGCCGCTGCCGGATCGCCTGACAGGCGCTCATAGCCGATGCGCAGCGGGACGATCCCCTGCTCCGCGAACCAGACGTTCCAGCCCGCGTCATAGGCTTCGAGTTCGGCAAGCTCGCGCTGGATCCGCTTGAAATCGTAGCGGGGTTCCTGCGGCGGTGCGACCCGTTCGATCTCGGTTCCGTCGGGCGCGATGTGCCAAAGCCCAGTCTGCTCGGCCTTGATCAGCGACACCGCCTGCGCCAGCTTGTTTTCGCGCGAAAGATGGATGTAGAGGATCCGGCCGAAGGCCTTTTCAAAGCGTGCTTTGTCCGATGGCAGGTCTGGGTAGATCCGGTCGAGGATGGCCGAGAGTTCACCCAGGTTTTCCCGCATCAGGCGCAAGCCGAAGACGGCTGTTCCGCCCTTTCCCGCGCTGATTGCCGCCTTGAGGTAGGCGACATCGAAGTCATGCGCGCTCATCGTATCGGGATGCGGCAATTTCCACTCTTCTGCCCATTCCGCCTTGTCCTGCCGCCGGTAGAACGAGTGCGGATCGCCGGCTGTTTTCGTCGAGGCCAGAAGGCCGCACAGCAAGGTGCTTCCGGTTCTCGGCGTGCCGCAGATTATGTAGCCGTCACGCATCTCGGGGCTCTGTCGCTTGTCATGGATTGGGCTAACCTCGCCAGGCGCGGTGACACGCGCGCTTCGCGAAGGACTCCAGTCTAGCCGCGCCGGAAGGGATAGAGGAATTGCTGCCAATATCCGTTCGGAACGGGATGTCCGTGAATGCCGTAGCCGTTCGGCCAGCGCCCTTCGGGCATATGGTGGGTACCGAACAGCCGGTCGAGCAGCGGGAAATGGATGGCGAAATTTACGTCGATCGCTTCTTTCTCGAGGCCGTGATGCCAGTGGTGGTAACGCGGCGACACCAGCATCTTTTCGACTGGACCGAAACTGGTCCCGATGTTGGAATGGATGAAAGACGAATAGACGTAGACGATCAAAATATACGTCTGGATAGCCGATTCATCGAACCCCAGCACGAACATCGGGGTTGCCGTCAGGCTGCGCAGCATGATGATTTCCAGGAAATGCATGCGCGCACCGGCAATCCAGTCCATCGACTTGGCGGAATGGTGCACGGCATGGAACTTCCACAGCCAGGGAATGCGATGAAAGGCCCGATGCACCCAATACTGGGCAAAGTCGGTCAGGAACATTACCGCCAGCAGTTGCACCAGCCACGGCAAGTCGTGGACCCAGGCGCGCACCGAACCAAGGGCGCCCTGCGCATTGACGAAGTTGGACGGCGCCAAGGTCAGGTAGGTCAAAATCTGCACCAGCAGCGATGAGACCAGATAGTAGAACAGGTCCTCGCGCCATTCGTCGCGGAACACGGTCTGATCCTTGTTGCGCGCGAAAAGACGTTCGAGCGGAACGAACAGCACACCCATGAACAGGGCGTTCAGGATGAAGAAATCAAGCCCGAAGAACACCCCTTCGATGTGCAGTTGATGGCGCACCGGAAGCATGCCGACCAGCGACGCCAGCAGCACAGTGAACATCGCTGCCGCGCCGAGCGTCTTTTGCCTGCGCAGCGTCATGCTGAGGATCGCCAGGATATAGCCGGAGATGAGGACGAAATAGAGCACCGGCTTGAAGAACAGCATCTGGTGGATGGGGGCCAGATCCGGCATCGATGTAAGCGACGGGTAGCGCAGCACGATGACCATCAGCAGGGCGGTGACCCCGGCAAGCAAGCCAATCGAGCCGGACAGCCAGCCAGAACCGAACGGCCGTTTGGCGCGCGGCGTTTCAAGTTCACTTACAACGCGTCTAAGGAAATTTGCCACCGCCATGATGCTCCCCCGTTAACGGCCTTCAAAAGGTCTCGCCGGAAATTTCCACCGTCTTACTACAGCAGGGCTCATAAATATTTAATCGACACGACTTTGCAGGCCAGAGACGGCTATCGGCTTTTGGGGCAATTGGTAAAAGCTGCGATCGTGTCAAAGACACCGGCCACTATAGTCGGAATCTTTCCTGGATGCGACGGGCGCATTCAAGCGGCGTCAGCCGGCTGGTGTCGACTTCGAGGTCGTAGTCTATGCCCCTGTGGATGCGTCCATATTGCCAGCGCGCCAGACCGGGCAGCCTGTCGGCGCGCGCGGCCTCGCGCGCTTCCAGCACCTCCAGCGGCGCCATGACGCCGACCAGATGCAGGTCAAAGCTCGACAGCAACTCGACATACTCCGCTATCTCGTCATTGAAGATCACGTCGTCGACAATGAGATTGTTGCCTTGCCCGGCCATGGCGGCGATGGCATGGCGCATGCCGCGCATGGTTCGCGCGCCGATCAGCCCGCTCCTGATCACCACCGACGGCTTGCCGTCCTCCAGCACCGTCTCAAAGGAAAACCCGTCGGCATGATCCTGCAGCGCCGGCGGCAGCATGTCGATGAAAGCATCCATCTGGACATGCAGGAACGGCTCGGTGGCGATCGTTTGCAGCGCCCTGGCGATCGAGCTTTTGCCGGCGCTGCCGACGCCATTGAGCAGGACGATTTTGGCCGTCATGTCGCCCCCTCGGCCTATCGGTTGCGCACGACGATACAGGCGCCGCCGACGCTTTGCAGTTTCTGGCAGATGACGTTGGCGGCGGCACGGTCGTCGACACCGATCCTGACGGCGTAGATGCCGCGTCGGCCGATCGGCGTGCGCACCCGGCTGACCACCGGGTCACGACCGGACAGCAGCGCCGGAAACCGGCTCCTGACCCGCAGCCACTGATTGATCGCAGCTCCCCTGCGGAAATTGCCGGCCACCTGGACGCCCCATGGCTTCACATTGATCGAGGCCATCGCCACGGTTCTGGACATGATCACCGGCAGCTTGCGGCAGGCGACGGCAAAGCTGGTTTTCGCGTCGAGCGGCTCGATCGTTCCGGCGTAGGCGCTGTCGGAGAACTTGTCGGCCGGTTCGCCCATGATGTCGAAGACGTAGCTCTCGGTCTCCATGGGCAGGAAACCGCCGGAACCCAGCCAGCGCGAAACCCGGCTCTCGCCGGCATTGTAGGCAGCCGCCGCCAGGCCGAGATTGCCGAAGCCGGTCTTCATTTCGGCGAGATATTTCGCCGAAGCCGGGATCGCCTGGTCGATGTCGAAAGGATCGGCCAGCCCGCGCATCTTGGCGGTGCTCGGCATGAACTGGGCGATCCCTTCGGCACCGACCGGGCTAACCGCATTGGGATCGAAGCGGCTTTCTTTCCAGATCAGCCGGGCGAAGTAATCCTTCGGCAGGCCGTTCCGCTCGGCATGCGTCTCGATCAGGTCACAGACATGGCCGATCAATCGTTTCGCCGCCGAGCGCGATTGCGGTGGATCGGCAAGCGCCTGTCCGGCACTCAGCCCGCAGAACAGGATCACACCGGCTTTGAGCAGCCCCCGCATGGCTCATTCGGCCGCGGCTTTGCCGTGCTGTCCAAACCGCTGCTCGATATAGTCGGCAACCATTTTTTCGAAATCGGCGGCGATCGACGGACCGCGCAGCGTCGCCGACTTCTTGCCGTCGACGAAGACGGGTGCGGTCGGCATCTCGCCGGTGCCGGGCAGCGATATGCCGATATCGGCGTGCTTGGATTCGCCGGGGCCGTTGACGATGCAGCCCATCACCGCGACCTTGAGGTTCTCGACGCCGGGATATTTCTCCCGCCAGACCGGCATGTTCTTGCGCAAATCGGCCTGGATGTTCTGGGCGAGCTCCTGGAACACGGTGGAGGTCGTGCGACCGCAGCCGGGGCAAGCGGCGACGATCGGCACGAACTGACGGAAGCCCATGGTCTGCAGCAGTTCCTGCGAGACCTGCACCTCGCGCGTGCGGTCGCCATTCGGCTCCGGCGTCAGCGAGATGCGGATGGTGTCGCCAATGCCTTGCTGCAAGAGGATGCCCATGGCAGCCGACGAGGCGACGATGCCCTTGGATCCCATGCCGGCTTCGGTGAGGCCAAGATGCAGCGCATGGTTGGAGCGCGTGGCAAGCTCGGCATAGACGGCGATCAAATCCTGCACGCCGCTGACCTTGGCCGACAGGATGATCTTTTCGCGGGCGAGGCCTATCTCTTCGGCCATTTCGGCCGACAGGATGGCCGACTGCACGATCGCTTCGCGGGTTACTTCCTGCGCCGTCAGCGGAAAGCCTTGGCGCTGGTTTTCGTCCATCAGCCGGGTGAGCAGCTCCTGATCGAGCGACCCCCAATTGACGCCGATGCGCACCGGCTTGTCATGCCTGATCGCCATTTCGACGATCGCGGCGAACTGGCGGTCCTTCTTGTCCTTGAAGCCGACATTGCCAGGATTGATGCGGTATTTGGCCAGCGCCTCGGCACAGGCCGGATGATCGGCCAGCAGTTTGTGGCCGATATAGTGGAAGTCGCCGACCAGCGGCACATTGATGCCGAGCCGCTCGAGCCGTTCGCGGATGCGCGGCACGGCGGCGGCGCTCTCGTCACGATCGACGGTGATGCGCACGATCTCGGAGCCAGCGCGATGCAAAGCCGCAACCTGCGCGACGGTCTGGTCGATATCGGCCGTGTCGGTGTTGGTCATCGACTGCACGACGACCGGCGCGCCGCCGCCGACGACCACGCCGCCGACATCGACGCCGACCGATGTCCGGCGCGCAAAGGGGGAGGAAAAATACCCGGTCATGCCGGCAGCCTCTTGATCACCCGAGCGACATACGTCCACGTCGACGCACGCTCAATCAGCTATCAGCGCATAGCGCTGAGGTTCGGGCATGAGGTGGAGGAGCAAAGATGGCTTGTCAATGGCGACAGACAAGCAGAGCCGCCAAATCGCAGCAGCGCGGTGACCCCACAGACGGGTTTCGCCAGCCAACAGTATCGGAATCAGTAGCAAAAACAGGCCTCCGGCGGCATGTCGCCACCGGAGCGATAGTCACGCGCCAAGGCGGCGCGTCTAATCCTGGAAGGGCGTCAGTGTCTCGTCGGTTTCGCCTTCAGTTTTTCAATCTCGTCCTTGAGTGCCAGCTTGCGTCGCTTCAGATTCACGATTTCGAGGTCGTCGACCGATGGATGGTTCATCGCATCGTCGATCTCGCGTTCGATATCACCGTGTTTCCGCTGCAACTCATCAAGATGGGATGCAAGAGACATGATTGGTTCTCCCTTTCATGGTTTCCTCGATTGCAGCCGTCAAAGGCACGTCCACCGCAGGTCGCATCTGTGACGGCACCATGACAGTCTGCCACCATCCGGCTGCGATGTCGAATGCTGCGTGGTAGCATTCCACGACAATGTGATATGTGATATTGGCTGCGCGCCGGCGGCAATTGATGCCGCCCCCGCCCAATCATGCCCATTGCCGGGCGCCGCAGACATGCAGACGGTAGAGAATGTCCGACCAGGAAAAGGCCGATGTCCGCCTCGAATTTTCCCGCCTGAAGCAGGAGCATGCCGATTTCGACGCGGCCATCAATGCGATGATCGCCATGGGCTGCGACCCCTTGCAGATCCAGCGCATGAAGAAGAAGAAGCTTTTCCTCAAGGACCGGCTGATGGCGCTGGAAGACAAGATCATTCCGGACATCATCGCTTAGCCGACGGCCTCGGGGCCTAACTGCTCACCCCGCTATCGACAGCCGCGCCGCGCGATGGCGCAGCAACGTCAGCAATTCGTCGGTCTTCTCCGCTGAAGTGTCGATCGGCACCACCAGGCACAGCGTCGCCTCGACCTTGCCGGCGGCCGCGAAGACAGGGGCGGCCAGGCATTTGGTGTAGGCGTCGACCAGCCCCGAAGTGATGCAATAGCCGGTCGTTCTGGCCGTCGCGATATCGGCAATGAAGTCGTCGAACTGCAGCCTGCGGCCGTCGGGCAGCAAAAGGTCGTCTTCCGAGACCATGTCCTGGATGGCGGCCCTTTCCAATCCGGCCAGAAGCAGCCGCCCCGATGCCGTCCATGGCAGCGGGATCTGCAGGCCGGTGGCCGAGCTGATGCGGAACGGCCTGGTGCCGGGGCTGGAATGGACGATGGTATAGCGCCCGCTTTGCAGCATGCACAATTCGGAGGTCTCGCTGGTCTCGCGCGACAGATTGTCGACCTCCTGCCGGCCCCGCCTAAGCAGGTCGTTGCCCCTCACATAGTCCATTCCATAGAGGTAGAGCTTCTTGCCGAAATAGACCCGGTTGCCGTCGCCCTCCATCTCCAGGAGACCCGCATCGACCAGCGAACGCACCAGCGTATAGGTGGTGGAGCGCGGCGCATTCACCCCCTTGGCGAGATCGCCAATGCCGATGGCGCGCTGCGTAACATGCAGGAAGTCCAGGATCTCCAGCACCCGGTTGAGGCCCTTCTCGCGCGAGCCGGAGGTCTTGTCGGGCGTCGGGCTCTCGGCTGGACCAAGCTCCGCCCGATCCGTGAGTCCATTGCTGTCTTGCATAACTGATTCCTGATGTTAGTATCTGTCTTGTACAGGATACATGTGTCTATTGTAAGAGACAATTCAGGTCGGCGACACGTGTGTCTGTAAGGGGAATTCAAACAACAGGAGGTCGCAGTGAACGACGCATCCAAGCGAGATTTTCTGAAACTGGGCATGGCCGGGCTTGCAACGGCGGGCGTGATGACCGCTGTCAGCGCCGAAAAGGCGGCGGCACAAGCCGCATCCGACAGCGTTCTGCGCACCGCGCTTGACCGCGGCAAGCTGATCGTCGGCACCGGCAGCACCAACGCGCCATGGCATTTCGAAAACGATGCCGGCGAGCTGGTCGGCATGGACATCACCATGGGCCGCATCCTGGCCAAGGGTCTGTTCGACGATCCGAGCAAGGTCGAGTTCGTCATGCAGGATCCGGCGCAGCGCATCCCCAATGTCACCACCAACAAGGTCGACATTACCATCCAGTTCATGACCATGACCGCGCAGCGCTCGCAGCTGATCCACTTCTCCAGGCCATACTATGTCGAGGGCGTCGCCCTGCTGACGCTGCCGACGGCGGAAAACAAGACCTTCGACAAGCTGCTCGCCGGCGGTTCGGCGACGCGCATCTCGATCCTGCAGAATGTCGATGCCGAAAGCTCGGTCCATTACGCCCTGCCGGAGGCGCAGGTGCTGCAGATCGACACCCAGGCCAATGTGCTGCAGGCACTGGAATCGAAACGCGCCGATGCCGCCGCTGTCGATCTTTCAACCGTGCGCTGGCTGGCCTCGCGCAACCCCGACAAATATTTCGATGCCGGCAAGAGCTGGTACTCGATGCTCTACGGCGCGGCGGTCAGGCAGGGCGACCTGGACTGGCTGACCTTCGTCAACCAGACCTTCACCATCGCCATGTTCGGCCATGAGACCGCACTCTACGACGCCGCCTTCAAGGACTATTTCGGCCAAGAGCCGCCGGCCCGCCATCCCGGTTTCCCGGTTGTCTGACAAGTGCTGGCGGAAGGGTTAGCCCTTCCGCCTTCTAGTTCGCATCCCCTTGGTTATTGCGGGAGACGCATGGGCTATACGCTCAACTTCAACCTGATCTGGCGCCATTTCGACAAGCTGTGGGGCGGCCTTCTGCTCAGCCTCGAGCTTGCCGTGATTTCGATTGCCATCGGCGTCGTCATCGGCCTGGTGCTGGCGGTCTGGTATGTCTCGGCCGGACGCGTGGTGCGCGCCATCATTGCGGCTTACGTCGAATTCATCCGCAACGTGCCGCTGATCCTGCTCGTCTATCTTGTCTTCTACGGCCTGCCGACGGTGATCGACGTCGCCTACGACGCGCCGACCTCGTTCGTGCTGACGCTGTCGGTCTATAGCGGCGCCTATCTGGTCGAGGTGTTCCGCTCCGGCCTGGAAGCCGTGCCGCGCGGCCAGCTCGATGCCGGCAAAGCCATCGGCCTGACGCCCTGGCAGCGGCTGGTTCATGTGCGCCTGCCGACCATGCTGCGCATCACGCTGCCGGCGCTGTCCAACACCTTCATCTCGCTGTTCAAGGACACGTCCATCGCATCGGTCATCTCGGTGCCCGAGCTCACCTTCGGCGCCCAGTGGATCAACTTCAACACCTTCCGCATTGTCGAGGTCTATCTGGTGACGACGGCGATGTACCTGGTGACCGGTTACACCCTGCTCTTCGGGCTGCGGCTGGTCGAACGCCGGTTCAGGGCTGCGCGCTGACATGCTGAGCCAGATCCTCTACGCCGTACCGTTCCTCGCCCAGGGCTTCGCCATCACTTTGTGGGTGTCGCTGCTGGTCGTGGTGCTGTCGCTGATTGCCGGCGTCGCGCTCGGCGTCGGCCTGGTCTACGGCCCGGCGCCGCTGCGCTGGGCCGTGCGCATCTTCTCCGACACCATCCGCGGCATCCCGATCCTGGTGCTGATGTTCTTCGTCTATTACGGCCTGCCGGCCATCGGCCTGCATCTGCAATCCTTCTCGGCGGCGGTGCTGGCGCTCACCTTGTTCAAGACCGCGCAGGTCATTGAGTATCTCCGCGGCGCCGTCGGCTCCATTCCCAAGGGGCAGTCCGAGGCGGCGATGGCGATTGGGCTGACCTTCCGCCAGCGGCTCACCTACGTCATCTTTCCGCAGGCCTTCCGCCGCTTCCTGCCGCCCTGGATCAACGGCGTCACCGATGCGGTCAAGGGCAGCGCCCTGGTCTCGCTGCTCGGCATCACCGACCTGATGCAGGCGATCAACCAGGTCATCGGCCGCACCTATGAGGCGATGCCGCTCTACATCCTCGGCGCCTTGATCTATTTCGCGGTCAACTATGCGCTTTCCTACGCCAGCCGGCGGCTGGAACGGCGCTTTGCCTTCATCCGGGACTAGCACGATGGCCACAAGCTCGAACGACAATGCTGCCCTTCTCGACATTGCCGGGGTCTCGAAAGCCTTTGGTTCGGTCGAGGTGCTTCGCTCGGTCAGCCTCAAGGTGGACAGGGGCGAGGTGGTCACCGTCATCGGCCCTTCCGGCAGCGGCAAGACCACCCTGCTGCGCTGCGTCAACTTTCTCGAAAGCTACGACTCAGGCTCGATCCGAATCGACGGCAAGGAGGTCGGTTTTCGTGAGGTCGGCGCGCGCCAGCGGCGCAGCGAGCGCGACCTTGCCAATATGCGCGCCGAAACCGGCATGGTGTTCCAGAGCTTCAACCTGTTTCCGCACCTCACCGCCGCCGGCAACATCATGCTCGGCCTCACCAAGGTGCGCGGCAAGAGCAAGGCCGAGGCGCGCCAGATCGCCGAGCATTGGCTGAGCCGCGTCGGCCTGGCCCACAAGGCCGACAGCCTGCCGGCGGAACTCTCCGGGGGCCAGCAGCAGCGCGTCGGCATAGCGCGGGCAGTCGCCATGGAGCCAAAGATCCTGCTGCTCGACGAGATCACCTCCGCGCTCGATCCCGAATTGGTCGGCGAGGTGCTGGCCGTTGTGCGCAGCCTGGCCGAAGACGGCATGACAATGGTGATGGTCACGCACGAGATGGCCTTTGCCCGCGACGCTTCGAGCCGCATTGTCTTCATGGCCGATGGCGGTGTCAGCGCTGTTGGCCCGCCGAAGGAGATCCTTGCCGAAGAGACCACCAATGAGCGCCTGCGCTCTTTCCTGGCGCGGTTCCGCGCCTCGCATTTCTGACATGGGCGGCCCAAAGCAATTCCAGGAAAAGTGTAAGCGGTTTTCCCGGGAAAAGCGCGAAGCGCTTTCCCTTGGGAATTGCGTAAAACAACAGGCCGTCCCAAGGAGAATTCTTCCATGACGCCTTACATCCGGCTCGCCGAGCTCGGCCTGACGCTGCCCGAGCCGCCGACGCCGATCGCCAATTTCGTCACCCATGCGGAAAGTGGCCGGCTGATCTTTCTTTCGGGTCAAGGGCCGCTGCGCGCCGACGGCACGCTGTGCACCGGCAAGGTCGGCGAGGACGTCACCGTCGAGCAGGCCTATGAGCATGCCCGCCTCACCGGCCTCAACCTGCTCGCCGTCATGCACGCCGCCGCCGGCGATCTCGGCCGCATCGTGCGCGTCGTCAAATTGCTCGGCTTCGTCAATGCGACGCCGACCTTCAGCGACCACCCGAAAGTGGTCAATGGCTGCTCGGACCTGTTCGCCAGCGTCTTCGACAAGATCGGCGGCCATGCCCGCTCGGCGATCGGGGTCGGCTCGCTGCCTGGAAACATCACCGTCGAAATCGAAGCGGTCGTCGAGATCGCCGCCTGACCGTCAAGGGATTGCTGAACATGAAAACCTATTCCGACACCGGCTCCAACACCACGATCCGTGAACGGCTGGGACTGCGGCCGATCATCAACGTCTCCGGCACGATGACGACGCTCGGCGCCTCGATCATCGTTCCCGAGGCGATCAGCGCCATGGCCGAGATCGCCTCGCAATGGGTGGAGATGGACGATCTGCAGCGCGCCGCAAGCGTGATCACCGCCCGCCTCACCGGCGGCGAGGCCGGCTTCATCACCGCCTGCTGCGCCTCAGGCATCACAATGGCGATCGCCGGGGCAATGACCGGCACCAATTTGCTGGCGATCGAACGGCTGCCCGACGACACCGAAGGCCTGAAGTCCGAAGTCGTCATCCAGCTTGGCCATATCGTCAATTACGGCGCACCGATCGACCAGTCGATCCGCGTCGCCGGCGCCAAGGTCATTCCGGCCGGCACGGTCAGCGTCACGCAGGATTATCATGTGCGCGAGGCTATCAACGAGCGCACGGCGGCGGCGCTCTACGTCGTGGCGCACCACACCGTGCAATACGGCATGCTTTCCCTGGAGGAATTCTGCGATATCTGCCACGCCAGGGGCGTGCCGGTGATCGTCGATGCGGCTTCCGAATATGACCTGCGCAGCTTCCTGGCGCGCGGCGCCGACATCGTCGTCTACAGCGGCCACAAATTCCTTTCGGGGCCGACCAGCGGCATCGTCGCCGGCCGCAAGGATCTCGTCCGCGCCGCCTATCTGCAAAACCGCGGCGTCGCCCGCGCCATGAAGGTCGGCAAGGAAAGCATCGCCGGCACCATGGCGGCGCTCGAAGCCTGGGAAAAGCGCGACCATGCCGGCATCCGCCGACGCGAGGAAGCGGCGCTCAATCTATGGAGGGATTCGCTGCAGGGAACACCCGGCATCGTCGCAAACATCATTCCCGACCCGACCGCCAATCCGCTCGACCGGCTGCAGATCTTCGTCTCCCCCGAAAGCCGCTTCAGTGCCGCCGGCCTCGCCTCGGCATTGGCGGCCGGATCGCCGCCCATCATCGTGCGCAATCACGAGGTCGAGCGTGGCCATTTCTTCCTCGACCCCTGCAATCTGCACCCAGGCGAGGCCGAGATCGTCGCCGAACGCCTCCGCGCCGTGCTCACCGCGGCCGACAGGCCGGCGGATGCGATGAGACAGCCGCGAAAGGATTCATCCGGCGCCCTGCGCTGGCCGGACTAGGCTGCGGCGGCCGCCATCCTTGCGGGCCAGCCCGAATTCCGCTAAGGCGCGCCTTTACCGCCGGGAGCATGCGCTTGACCGACCACCGCGCCGACGTCGCCATCATCATGGGCAGCCAGTCCGACTGGGCGACGATGCGCCACGCCGCCGAAACGCTGGAGGCGCTGGGCATTCCGCACAAGCGGCTGATCGTCTCCGCCCACCGCACCCCGGACCGCCTCTATGATTTCGCCAAGGGCGCCAAGGCGGCCGGCTTCAAGGTGATCATCGCCGGCGCCGGCGGCGCCGCCCACCTGCCCGGCATGACGGCGGCGATGACGCCGCTGCCGGTGTTCGGCGTACCGGTCGAATCGAAGGCGCTGTCAGGCCAGGATTCGCTGCTCTCCATCGTCCAGATGCCGGCCGGCATTCCGGTCGGCACGCTTGCCATCGGCAAGGCGGGTGCGGCCAACGCCGCCCTTCTGGCGGCCGCCGTGCTGGCGCTGAACGACGAAGAACTTGCCGCCCGCCTGGATGCCTGGCGCACCGCCCAAACCGCCAGGGTCGCCACCGAACCGACGGATGCGCCGTGAGCCTGCCCGCGGGATCGAGCATCGGCATCATCGGCGGCGGCCAGCTCGGCCGCATGCTGGCTGTTGCCGCAGCGCGCCTCGGCTACCGCACAACTATCCTCGAACCGCAGGCCGATTGCCCGGCGGCTCAGGTCGCCAACCGCCAGATCACCGCCGCCTATGACGATGCGGACGCCCTTGCCGAACTGGCGGCAGTCAGCGCCGTCGTCACCTACGAATTCGAGAATGTGCCGGTGGCGGCCGCCGGCGCACTTGCTTCCAAGGTCCCGGTTTATCCGCCGCCGCGAGCGCTGGAAGTTGCCCAGGATAGGTTGGCGGAGAAGCTATTCCTGAACGGCATCGGCATCAGGACAGCGGATTTCCGCTCCGTCGACAATGACGACGAGCTGACGGCGGCGCTGAGAGAGTTCGGTGGCAGCGGCATCTTGAAAACCCGCCGCATGGGCTATGACGGCAAGGGCCAGCGCGTCTTCCGCAACATGGAGACGGGCGGCTTTGCCGGCACATGCGAGACCATGGGCAATGTGCCGCTGATCCTCGAATCCTTCGTCGCTTTCGAGCGCGAAATCTCGGTCATCGCCGCGCGCGGGTTGGACGGCGCGGTCGCCGCCTACGATCCGGCTGAGAACGTCCACCGCGACGGCATCCTGCATACCTCGACCCTGCCGGCCCAGATCAGGCTGGAGACGGCGGCGACGGCACAGGGGTCGGCAGCGAAAATCCTGGCGGCCCTCGACTATGTCGGCGTCATCGGCGTCGAGTTCTTCGTTCTTGCCGATGGCACGCTGCTGGCCAACGAAATGGCGCCGCGCGTGCACAATTCCGGCCACTGGACGGAAGCCGCCGGCATCGTTTCGCAGTTCGAGCAGCATATCCGCGCCATTGCCGGCCTGCCGCTGGGCAACCCTGGCCGGCATTCAAACTGCATCATGGAAAACCTGATCGGCGACGATGTGCTGCGCGTACCCGCTTTGCTCGCCGAGCCCGATCTGATGCTGCATCTCTACGGCAAGGCGGAAGCGCGCCCAGGCCGCAAGATGGGCCATTTCACGCGCATCAGCCGCCGTAGCTAAGCCATTCCGGCACTTTGCGCGAGGGCGTGGCTCGAGCCCTATTGCAGCTCGTCGTTCAGATCCCCGTCTTCGTCGGGGCTGGCGCAACTCGCATCGCCTTCCCTACAATTGGCGCCCGCGGTGAGCTGTTTGATGCGCTGGTCCGTCAGTTCGGTCAGGCATTGTGAAACCTCCATCGGATGGATGGAGCCGCCCTCGCTGTCTGTCGTCGTGTAGGCGCATTCGGCGTCGCGGAAGGCGATCCAGGCGCGTTGCGCGACCTGCAGCAGCTTCCTGCCCTTGTCGTCGTTGCGACCGACGAGATCCTTGTAGGCCTGGTTGAGCTTGGCATCGGCGGCCCGATAGTCCTCGCCGGCGCAGATGTTCATCATCTGCTGGCTGTCGTCGTTGCGGTCGCATTCCTGCGCCTGCGCGATGGAGGCGGCTGCCATAACGGCAAGGCTCGCGGACACAAACAACAGGCGCATAGAGGTCTCCAAATCGGCTTGCGGGTGCCGCACCATTCCAGCCCGCCTTCGGCCGCGCAATGGCGTGGAGCCGAGATGGCGGATATTTGATGGCCAAAGCCATTCTCGGCCTCTATCCAGCACGCTTGCGGTTGACACGGGCAAGGCTCCTCGTTTATGAGCCACCGCAAGTTCAAAGGCGCGCTTTTCAGGCGCGCCTTAATAATTCGGCCCGGACAGGGCCCAGACCGACGGGCAAGACCATGAAGATCAAGAATTCGCTCAAGGCGCTGAAGGCGCGTCACCGCGACAACCAGCTGGTTCGCCGCAAGGGCCGCGTCTACATCATCAACAAGACCGCTCCACGCTACAAGGCGCGCCAGGGCTGAGTGTTCGGCCGGAGGCTCGTTGCCTCCGTCCATACGATGGTAATTGCCTAGTTCCAGGCACTTTCACGCTAATTTCAGTTTGACGATCCGCCGTCCGGGGTTAGATTCCGGCGATGCGGATTCTTTTTGCATTTTTGGCCACCCTCTTTCTTTTCGGCGTCGCTCCGGCGTCGGCGGACGATCCGCCGGCAAAGCCGCCGGTTGCCCTGACCAGGGAAGCCAGGCTCGACCAACTGTTTGCCGAGCTGAAGCGCGAGCGCAACGAAAAGGCGGCCGAGCGCATCGCCGGGCGCATCTGGGGCGAATGGTTCCAGTCCGGCAGCGCCTCGATCGACCTGATGATGCAATGGTCGCAAAAGGCGATTGACGACCAGAAGTTCGACGTCGCCCTCGACTTCCTCGACCAGGTCGTCATCCTGCAGCCAAAATATGCCGAAGGCTGGAACCGGCGCGCCACCGTCCATTACATGATGAAGAATTTCGGGAAGTCGATGTCCGACATCGACCAGACGCTGCAGCTGGAACCACGCCATTTCGGCGCGCTTTCCGGCCTGGCCCAGATCATGGCCGCCACCGGCCACAAGCAATCGGCGCTCGAAGCCTGGCAGAAGGTGCTTACCATCTATCCGATGATGCGCAGCGCCCAGGACCAGGTCGCGGCAATTTCGGAAGAGCTTGCCGGCGAAGGAATTTGATTAGGCAGTAGGAATTAGGGATTAGTGAGTAGTCAGTAGAGAAGATTGGTCGAGACGCCACTTCCCTACTCCCTAGAACTTATCCCCCTCCACCCCCGTATCTCCGCGCATGAACCTCATTTACGCCGCCTGTGCTTTGCTCCTCGCGCTCGTCTTTGCCCTGGCCGGTGTCACCCGGGCCGGCGCGTGGCTGATCGAGTGGCGCAACCCGCCGGCCGGCGAATTTGCCGACATCGACGGCACCCGCATCCACTATGTCCACGTGCCGGCTCCGCAAAATGCAGAGCTGCCGGCCATCGTCTTCATCCACGGCGCCAGCGCCAATCTTAGGGATCAGATGCTGCCGATCAGGCCTTTGCTCGAAGGCCGCGCCGAGATGGTTTTCCTCGACCGGCCGGGCTTCGGCTGGTCGGCACGCGGCCCCGGCAACAATGAGAGCCCGTCGGCGCAGGCCGACACCATCGCCAGCCTGATGGACCGTCTCGGCATCCACAATGCGATCATCGTCGGCCATTCGTTTGGCGGCGTGATCACCGCCGCCTTTGGCCGCGAACACCCGGAGAAGACGCTCGGGCTGGTCTTTCTGTCGCCGGTCAGCCACCCCTGGCCGGGCGGCGCGACCGCCTGGTACTACAAGCTGACCGCCACCCCATCATCGGCTGGCTGTTCTCGGAGACATTGACCTATCCGGCAGGCACGCTGCAGATGGACAGCGCCACGGCCTGCGTGTTTTCTCCCAACAAGGTGCCGGAAGGCTATGTCGGCAATGCCTCGATTCCGCTGGTGCTGCGTCCCGGCGCTTTCCGCGCCAACGCCATCGATGTCGCCGGCCTCTACGACTATACGCTGAAGGCCGCGCCGCATTACCGCGACATCACAGCGCCGACGATCGTCATCACGGGCGACCGCGACAAGGTGGTCTATGCCTCGATCCATTCGGTCGGCCTGGTCAGGGACATCCCCGGCGCCGAACTGATCTGGGTCCACAATCTGGGCCACAAGCCGGATTGGATCGCCTCCGACCTCGTCGTCGGCGCGATCGAGAAAGTCGCCGGCAAGGACGTCGACCTGCAGGCAATGGCAAAAACCGTGGAAGCGCGGATCGCCGGCGACGCCTACAACGATGCACAGTGCCCCGACATTACGGTGCCCGACGCGCAACTCGCCCCGACGTGACGGCCGCATGTATGTCCTGAAGCACGGAATCAAGAAAAACCCCGAAGCGTTCTGGGCGCTACCGGATCGCATCTTCTTCGGCTACGGCGCCTGCCACATCCTTGCGGGCACCTTCCTCAGCCATCCTCCCCTGGACGGATTCTACGGCGAACGGATCATTCCGGGCGAGGATTTCTACGGCAACCATATCTATATGACGAACGGCGTGATCGCCTTCGACTATCACGGCTATTCCAGCCGAGAGCGGCTTCTGCAGCACCACGGAAGGGGATGGGCTTCGCATAGCGCAGGCTGGCACTGCACGCTGGAAAGGGTCGATTTCGACCTGCTCGACACCGCCGACCTCAACCGGCGAAAGATGCGCGGCCCGGATCAGTATCTCTATGACCCAATCCCTCGCGCACACCGCTTCCTTCAGCGTATCGATCACGCCGAAGGTGCGGCAAGAGCGCTGCGAACTGTGATGAGTTGAAGCCTCTGTCAACCTATGTTGCGGGTGGCCTGCACGTCCGACCCGACATAGGCGATGCGCAGCATGTTGGTCGAACCCGGCGTCCTCAGCGGCACGCCCGCCGTGATGATGACGCGGTCGCCCGGCTGACCGAACCCCTCTTCGAAAGCGATGCGGCAGGCGCGGTCGACCATGTCGTCGAGGTCGCTGGCGTCGGGCGAGACGACGCAATGCGTGCCCCACAAGAGCGACAGCCGCCGCGCCGTGTTGAGGATCGGCGACAGCGCGATGATCGGCACTTGCGGCCGCTCGCGCGCGGCGCGCAGGCCCGTGGTGCCCGACGCCGTATAGGTGATGATCGCCGACAGTTTCAGCGTCTCCGCAATCTCGCGGGCGGCGAGCGAAATGGCGTCGGCGCCGGTTGCTTCCGGTTCCGAGCGCTGCGCGTTGATGATGCCGGCATAGGTCGGGTCGGTCTCGACCTTGGTGGCGATGCGGTTCATCATCGCCACCGCCTCGACCGGATAGGCGCCGGCAGCGGATTCGGCTGAAAGCATGATGGCGTCGGCGCCCTCGAACACGGCGATCGACACGTCGGACACCTCGGCGCGGGTCGGCACCGGCGCGGTGATCATCGATTCCAGCATCTGCGTGGCGACCACCACCGGCTTGCCGGCGCGGCGCGCGGCGCGCGTGATCTGCTTCTGGATGCCGGGCACCGCTTCCAGCGGCATTTCCACACCGAGATCGCCGCGGGCGACCATCAGCGCGTCGGAGAGTTCGATGATTTCGGCCAGCCGGGCGACGGCCTGCGGCTTTTCAATCTTGGCCATGATCAGTGCCCGGCCGCGCGCGATCTTGCGGGCTTCCGCCAAATCCTCTGGCCGCTGCACGAAGGACAGCGCCACCCAGTCGACGCTTTCCGCCAGCACCGCATCGAGGTCCTTGCGGTCCTTTTCGGTCAGCGCACCGACCGGCAGGTCGGTGTCGGGCAGGCTGACGCCCTTCTTGTCGGAAATGGTGGTGCCGGCGACGACGGTGCAGGTGATAGACTTGCCGTCGCTCTTCACCGCCCTGAGCTCCAGCTTGCCGTCATCGATCAACAGACGGTGGCCGGCCTCGACCGAGCTAAGGATTTCGGGATGCGGCAGGTAGACCCGGGTCGACGTGCCGGGCTCGGGATTGTTGTCGAGGGTGAAGGTCTGGCCCGGCGTCAGAACCTCCTTGCCGTTGGCGAACTTGCCGACGCGCAGCTTCGGTCCCTGCAAATCGGCCAGGATGCCGATCGGACGGCCGACCTTTTCCTCGACCGCGCGGATGCGGCCGACCAGCGTGCGCATCAGCTCGTGATCGGTGTGGCTCATATTGATGCGGAAGACATCGGCGCCGGCTTCGAACAGCTTCTGCAGCATCTCCTCGGACGAGGAGGCAGGACCGATGGTGGCGAGGATCTTGACCTTGCGGCTACGTCTCATTGACTGTTTGTTCCCGGGGCGGCTGGAGCGCCTCCCGTTGTGGACTCATCGGTCAGCTGGACCATCCAGCTTGCCTGCTCGCCCGTGTCATATTCCTGGAATCCGGCGCGCTGGAAGCCCCGGGCGACGCAATCGGTAACGCCGGCAATCTTGAATTCTTTTTCGGCCACGCACATGTTGATCGGGCCATCCCAGCGCCCGCCGCGCTCGGCGTCTTCTGCATAAAGATAGTAAAACCTCGATGACAGCGGACCTTCGATCAGCGTCTTGCAGCTCGATCCTTCGATGTGCCACCACCCCTCGGTGATCCAGCCTGCCTTGGCGCGGTAGCCGATGCCGACGCCGACCAGGTTCTGCGTGGCGTTGCAGACGCGGAAATCGGCGCGGGCGGGCGAAGCCGCGACCAGCGCGGTGAGCCCTAGCGTCAGGGTCAGGAGCTGCACGGCAAAGGCGGTGCGCGCACGCGGCCTGCCGGCGGAACCCATCCCGAAACCCCTCAATAACGTCATCTGCATCTCTCAACGCCCCTTTTCGGAAAAGTCCGGGCGCATGTCAACGCGCCGTTCTGTCCAATTCCAATCGATTTAGAAAGGCCCCCGACACGCGATCTGCCGCGCGTCACAGGATTTTCGCAGAAACCGTGGCCAAACAACGGCATTGCGCAACAATCCTCTTCGTGGGAATGACGGTACCACCCTCCCCGGAAGCCAGCGAACAGACCTTTCCAGCCAATGACCCGATCCACAGTTTTCGCGCCTTTCGATATCGTCGAAGGCGACCGCAAGCGAGGCATCGTGCTTGTCGCCGACCATGCCCGCCGCGACCTGCCGGAGGAGTATGGCAGTCTCGGCCTGCCGGCGGCGGAACTCGATCGCCATATCGCCTACGACATCGGTGTCGAGACGGTGACGCGCGAACTGGCCGCAGCGCTCGACGTGCCGGCGGTGATCGCCAATTTTTCGCGGCTGCTGATCGATCCCAATCGCGGCGAGGACGACCCGACGCTGATCCGCCAGCTCTATGACGGCACCGTCGTGCCGGGAAACTATCCCATGGCACCGGCCGAACGCGAAAGGCGGCTCGACGGCTTCTACCGGCCTTATCAGGACGCGGTCGGCGCCATGATCGCGTCGGTGGCGCACGCCTCAGGCAAAGCGCCGTTCATCTTCTCCGTACACTCCTTCACCCCTGTCATGCAGGGCTTCATCCGCCCTTGGCATGTCGGCATATTGTGGGACCTCGACGACCGCGTGGCGCGGCCGCTGATCGACATGCTGGCGCAGGATAAAAACCTCGTCGTCGGCGACAATGAACCCTATGACGGCGCGTTGCGCGGCGACACCATGTTCAAGCACGCCATCGTCAACGGCTTTGCCCATGCGCTGATCGAGATCCGCCAGGACCTGATATCAGACCGCAAGGGGGCGCTGGCCTGGACGGAACGGCTGGCGCCGATCGTTGACGCCATCGACCGCCGTCCCGATATACATCAGGTGAAGATGTTCGGCTCGCGCACCGGGCCGCTGTGAGGATCCAAGGCAATGACCGAACTCAGCGATGACCAGAAACGCGATTTCGAGGCCGCGGCCTTCCGCCGGCTGGTCGATCATCTGCGCGAGCGCAGCGATGTGCAAAACATCGACCTGATGAACCTCGCCGGCTTCTGCCGCAACTGCCTGTCGAACTGGTATCGCGAAGCGGCCGAGGCTGAGGGCGTCGATCTCGGCAAGGATCAGTCGCGCGAATCGTCTACGGCATGCCCTATGCGCAATGGCAGGCGCTGAACCAGACCGAGGCTTCGGACGCCAAGAAAGCGGAGTTCGAGGCAAGACGGCCGAGGGATCACTGAAGTAGCGCGCGGTTCACAGGATTGACGTCGGCGGGACAGCGCCTAACGGTTTCCCCTTAGATGTGGCCCACAAGCTTTTCGCAGCCAAGCGCTTGACGAGAAATTGAATCGATCTAATTTGCCGCGCAAAGCCATTCCTTGACCGGATTCGGGCCATGAACGCGCAAGACACCATGCAGAGAGCCATTCGCGGGCGATGGGCCGTAGCAGCGATATTCCTCGCCAACGGCTTCCTGACCGGCAGCTGGGCGCCGCAGATTCCGGTGTTCCTGACCCGGCTCGACATCTCGAAATTCACCCTCGGTCTGCTGATCCTTCTGTTCGGCGTCGGCGCGGTCGCGGCCATGAGCTGGTGCGGCCATCTGATCTCCAGGCATGGCTCGCGCACCGTGTTGCGCTGGTTCGGCCTGTGCGGCAGCCTCGGCCTGCTGGTCGTGGCGCTGGCGCCCAACGTCCCGCTGGCGGCGATCGCCATGATCATCTTCGGCGGCTCGATCGGCGGCATGGATGTCGCCATGAACGCCAATGCGGTGGTGGTCGAGCGCCGGCTCTCCCGCGCCATCATGTCGTCGTCGCACGGCTTCTGGAGCCTCGGCGGTTTCGCCGGCGGCGGTCTGGGCGGTTACGCCATCCAGACTTACGGCCACCTCGCCCATGCGGCTGTAGTCACGGTCATTGCTTTTGCCGTCATTGCCGTGGCGGTCGGCTACCTCATCGCCGAGCACAAGCCGCATGCCGCCGAACATCACAAATTTGCGCTGCCGGCCAACCCGCTGGTCTATCTTGTCGGGCTCATGGCGCTGCTGACGATGATTTCCGAGGGCGCCGTGCTCGACTGGGCAGCGCTTTATCTCAGGCAGGAGCTCGGCGCCGACCTCGCCATCGCCGGCCTTGCCTACGCCGCCTTCTCCGGCGTCATGGCTGTCATGCGCTTTTTCGGTGACGGCGTGCGCAACCGCTTCGGCGCGGTGGCGACGCTGCGCGGCTCGGCGGTGGTCGCCGCCGCCGGCATGCTGGTCGCCGGCCTGTCGCCTTCGCCCTGGATCGCCATCGCGGCTTTTGCCCTGTGCGGCTTCGGCATCGCCAACATGGTGCCGATCATCTTCTCGGCAGGCGGCAATCAGGAAGGCATGTCGTCGGGCACCGGCATGAGCGTCGTCACCACCATGGGCTATTCCGGCATATTGGTGGCGCCGTCGGCGATCGGCTTCGTCGCCGAGCATTCCAGCTTCGGGCCGATCTTCGTCGCCATGTCGGGGCTGTTGATCGTCGTGCTTTTGATGGCCGGGCTCGCTCACCGCGCCGAATTCGCGGCCGCCCCCGCCGAATAGCGCTTCAGCTCCTCGTAGAGGAAATCCGCTACGCGGCGGATGCGCACGCTGGTGCGCACGTCGCGATGCATGGCCAGCCACACCGGCAGGCTGGGCAGTGGCAGGCCGAGCAGCAGTTTCTCCAGCGACGGGTCGCTGTCGGCCAGCGGCTCCTGGCCAAGACCGACGCCGTTTCCCGCCCGCAGCGCTTCCCACAGAACGATCTGGTTGTCGGCCCTGAAGCGGAAGCTGCTTCGGGTGACGGGGATGCCGGCCTGGGTAAAGCCCCGGATCATCTCGTCGCTGCGGTCGAAGCCGATCAGCGGATGGTCGAGAAGGTCGGCGGGCTTGAGCGGGCGGCCGTACGTGTCGAGATAGGATTTAGCCGCGCAGCAGCAGAGCTTGATATCGCAGACCTTGCGCGCCGTCAGCTCGTTCTGCGCCGGCTTGACCATGCGGATGGCGATATCGGCATCCCTTCGCAGCAGGTTCTCGACCTGGTTCGAGGCGACGATCTCGACCTCGATGCCGGGTTCCTCGATGCCGAGCCGCGCCGTCATCCTCGGCAGCACATAGGCCGCCACCACCTCGCTGGCGGCAATGCGCACCGTGCCTTCGATCGCCTCGACCGAGCCCAATGCCAGTAGTGAGAACGCGCTCGCCTGCTCGCTCACCGCCTTGCCGCGTTCGAACAGCGTGGCGCCTGCTTCCGTCAGCGCATAGCCGCGCCGCCCGCGCCGGAACAAGGTGACGCCCAACGCCTGTTCGAGCTCACCGATGTGACGCCCGAGCGTCGGTTGGCTGGCCGACAG
This sequence comes from Mesorhizobium sp. C268A, assembly GCF_040324475.1. Taxonomy (NCBI): domain Bacteria; kingdom Pseudomonadati; phylum Pseudomonadota; class Alphaproteobacteria; order Hyphomicrobiales; family Phyllobacteriaceae; genus Mesorhizobium; species Mesorhizobium sp. C268A. The sequence goes on along the minus strand of NZ_JAMYVX010000001.1, from coordinate 3,969,500 downwards.
TTTGCGCGCCGCGGCCGACAGACTGCCGGTCTCCGCCACGGTAACGAAACTCTTGATCAGGTTCCAATCGATATCTTCCATTCATTTATGAATAACAAAGCTGCATCCACAGTCAATTTTCATTCGCATATGGAGGCATCATATTCGCCGTGCAAACACATACACGGAGAAGAAAATGACCAAGATCGCAATTCTGGGGGCCAATGGCCGGCTCGGCCGCGTGGTTGGCAAAGCCTTCATCGACGCCGGCTTCGATGTCCGCGCCGTCACCCGCACCGGCAAGGTCCCGGCCGAACTCAAGGGCGCCACCGCCGTCGCCGGCGATGCGCTCGACCGCGAGGCGCTGATCCGCGCCACGCAAGGCGTCGACATCATCTTCAACGGCCTCAACCCGATCTACACCGATTGGAGCAAATGCCTGCCGATGGCGGAAAACGTCGTGGCCGCCTGCCATGCCAATGGCGCGCTGCATCTCTTCCCCGGCACCGTCTATAATTACGGCTCGCCGATGCCTCAGCTCGTCGCCGAAGACACGCCGTTCCGCCCGACGACCGAGAAGGGCCGCATCCGCTGCGCCATGGAAGCGCTGTTTCGCCGCGAGGCCGATGCCGGTCGCGTCCGCACCATCATCCTGCGCGCCGGCGATTTCTTCGGCGGCACGGGCAGCGGTTCATGGTTCGACCTCGTCGTCGCCGCCAAGATGAACAAGGGCGTCTACACCGCGCCCGGCCCGGCCAACCTCGTGCATGAATGGGCCTATTTGCCGGACTTCGCCGTCGGCTTCGTCGGCGTGGCGCGCAACCTGGACAAGCTCGGCATCTATGAGGCGCTCAACTTCCCCGGCCACGCCGTCACCGACATGGACATAAAGGCCGCGGCCGAGAAAGCGTTGGGACGTCCGCTGAAACTGACCTTCATGCCTTGGTGGGTGCTGCGCGCCGGCAGCCCGTTCGTGGCGATGTGGCGCGAGATCGTCTCGATGTCCTATCTGCGCTTCGAACCGCACCGGCTCGTGTCCGACCGGCTGGCAAGCATCATCGGCGAAGTCCCGCACACGCCGCTGGACGAGGCCGTGGCCGAGGCATTGAAGGACATCGGCATCAGCCTCGACAATGCAAAAGACGCCGCTTAAATGCATGTCGCCCAGAAGTGTGCGCGGTTCTGGGACAACGACATGCATCAAAACAAAGACTTTAGACAAAAATCTCTCTCGCGGTGCTGGCCCAATCGCTGGAAATCAGCAACCGGATGGTCATTATGAGGAGACTGTTTATAACGGTCGGCGAGATCACCATCACCAAGGGGAGACGATGCGTTACATACGTCCGCTTTCAATCGAAGACGCCGTTGGCCTGCTGGCCGACGCTTCCGGCACATCAGCCATTCTCGCTGGAGGCAGTGACCTCCTCGTTCGGATGAAGGGCGGGTTTGTCGATCCCGACCTGATCGTCGACATCAAGGCGATCGAGGGCTTGAGCGAGATCAGGGAGACGGCCGACGGCTTCAGCATCGGCGCCACCGTCCCCTGCGCCGTCCTGGGCGAGAGCTCGGTTCTGAAGAAGGCCTGGCCCGGTGTCGTCGAAGCGTCGAAGCTGATCGGCTCGAAACAGGTCCAGGGCCGCTGCACCATCGTTGGCAATCTGTGCAACGCATCGCCGGCCGCCGACAGCGTCCCGGCCTTGGTGGCCGCCGCCGCAAAGGCCGTGGTTGCCGGTCCGTCGGGCAAGCGCACCATTCCGGTCGAGGCTGTGCCGATCGGGCCTGGCAAGACATCGCTCACCAAGGGTGAGATCGTCGAGGCGATCCTGCTCGACAAGCGCGCGCCGCGTTCGGGCGACGCCTACCTCAGATTCATCCCGCGCACCGAGATGGACATCGCGGTGGTGAGCGCCGGCGTGAACCTGACGCTCGACGAGCATGGCGTCATAACAGCCGCCCGCGTCGCGCTGGGCGCCGCGGCCCCGACCGTGCTTCTGGTTGAAGAAGCAGCCGAGGCCCTCATCGGCCGGAAGCTGGACGAGGCGGCACTTGAGCGGCTCGCCAAGATCTGCGCCGGGGCCTGCCGCCCCATCGACGACAAGCGCGGCACCATCGAGTTCAGACGAAAAGTTGCGGGCGTGCTGGCCGGACGGGCCGCGACGACCGCCTACGCACGCGCAGGAGGCAAATGATGGCCGGTGTAGCAGTTTCAACGACAATCAACGGCGACAGCGTCGAATACCTTTGCCAGCCCGACGAGACGTTGCTCGACGTCCTGCGCGACCGGCTCGGGCTGACCGGCGCCAAGGAAGGCTGCGGCACCGGCGACTGCGGCGCCTGCTCGATCATCCTCAACGACCGGCTCGTCTGCTCGTGCCTTGTGCTCGGCGCTGAAGCCGAAGGCCGGCATATCGAAACCGTCGAGGGCATGGCGCATGGCGATCAGTTGCATCCGCTGCAGCAGAAATTCCTCGAGCATGCGGCGCTGCAATGCGGCATCTGCACGCCGGGCTTCCTCATCGCGGCCAAGGACCTTCTGGCCAAGAACCCCGATCCTACCGAGGAAGAAATCCGCTTCGGCCTCGCCGGCAACCTCTGCCGCTGCACCGGCTACGACAAGATCGTGCGCGCGGTCCAGGACGCGGCCAATGTGATGAAGGGAGCGCACGCATGAACTTCGATCCACGCTTTTCGGGCCGCAAATTCTCCTCCGTCGGCACGCGGCCCATCCGTCCCGACGGCGTCGACAAGGTGACCGGACGCGCCCGCTACGGCGCCGACTTCAACATGGCGGGACAGCTGGTCGGGCGTGTCCTGCGCAGCCCGCATGCGCATGCCAGGATCCTCAAGATCGACACTTCGAAAGCGGAAAAGCTCCCCGGCGTGAAAGCGGTGATCACCGCCGCCGACCTGCCCGATCTCACCGATGGCGATGCCGCCATGTACGACGTCCTCGACAATTGCATGGCGCGCGGCAAGGCGCTCTATGACGGCCACGCCGTGGCCGCGGTCGCCGCCGTCGATGCCCGCACGGCCAGGCAGGCGCTGAAGCTCATCGAGGTCGAATACGAGCTGTTGCCGCATGTCACCGATGTCGACGAGGCGATGAAGCACACCGCGCCGTTGATCAACGACACGATCTTCACCGAGGGTCTCGAGGAAAAGCCGGTCAAGCCGTCCAACGTCACCAAGCGCAGCCAGTTCGGCCATGGCGATGTCCATCAGGGTTTCGGCCACGCCGATGTCATCGTCGAGCGTTCCTTCAAGACCGAGCAGACGCATCAGGGCTATATCGAGCCGCATGCCTGCGTGGCGAGCGTCTCGTCCGACGGCACCGCCGACCTCTGGGTCTGCACGCAGGGCCATTTCGTCTACCGCCAGCATTGCGCGCAACTGCTCGGGCTGGAAGCCTCGAAGCTGCGTGTCACCTCGTCGGAAATCGGCGGCGGCTTCGGCGGCAAGACCCATGTCTGGGCCGAACCGGTGGCGCTGGCGCTGTCGCGCAAGGCCGGTCGGCCGGTGAAGCTCGTCATGACCCGCGACGAGGTGTTCCGCGCCTCGGGTCCGACAAGCGCGACCTCGATCGACGTCAAGATCGGCGCCCGCAAGGACGGCACCATCACCGCCGCCGAGGCGACGCTGCGCTACACCAGCGGGCCCTATGCCGGGACCTGGGCCGAGATCGGCGCCATGACGGCCTTCGCCTGCTACAAGCTCGATAACGTCCAGACCGTCGGCTTCGAAGTGCTGGTCAACCGGCCGAAGACCGCGGCCTATCGCGCGCCCTCCGCGCCGATGGCGGCATTCGCGGTGGAAAGTGCAGTCGATGAGCTGGCCAAGGAACTCGGCATGGACCCGGTCGAGTTCCGCATCAAGAACGCCGCGCAGGAAGGCACAAGGTCTTCCTATGGCCCGGTCTACGGCCCGATCGGCATCGGTCCGACGCTGGAAGCGGCCAAGCACCATCCGCACATGAAGGCCCCGCTGGGCAAGAACCAGGGCCGCGGCATGGCCTGCGGCTTCTGGTTCAACTTCGGCGGCCAGACCTGCGTGGATCTGAACATCGGCATGGACGGCTCGGTGTCGCTGGCCGTCGGCACGGTGGACGTAGGCGGCTCGCGCGCCTCGCTGTCGCTGGTGGCGGCGGAGGAGCTCGGCATCGACTATGCCCAGCTCAAGGCGGTGGTCGCCGACACGTCCTCGCTTGGCTACAACGACATGACCGACGGCAGCCGCGGCACCTTCTCGTCCTCGATGGCGACCATCTCGGCCGCCCGCAACGCCATCAAGATCCTGCGTGAGCGCGCCGCCCAGACGTGGGACATCCCCGTCGACGACGTGGTCTGGGAAAACGGCCACGCCATCGCCAAGGGCGAAAAATACGGCAATCTTGCAGCCCTGTCGCTGAAGGAGATCGCCGCCGCTTCCGGCAAGACCGGCGGGCCGATCGCCGGCCACAGCGAACTCGTCGCCGACGGCGCCGGCGTCTCCTTCGCCACCCATATATGCGACATCGAGGTCGACCCCGATACCGGCTCGACCAGGGTGATCCGCTACACGGTGATCCAGGATGCCGGCAAGGCGGTGCACCCGACCTATGTCGAGGGCCAGTACCAGGGCGGTGCGGCGCAAGGCATCGGCTGGGCGCTCAACGAGGAGTATATCTACGGCAAGGACGGGCGTCTCCAGAACGCCGGCTTCCTCGACTATCGCATCCCGGTCTGCTCGGACCTGCCGATGATCGACACGCAGATCCTCGAGATACCTAATCCCAACCACCCCTATGGCGTGCGCGGCGTCGGCGAAACCTCGATCGTGCCGCCGCTGGCGGCGATCGCCAATGCCGTCTCCAACGCAGCCGGCGTGCGCATGACCCACATCCCGATGTCGCCGCCACGGGTTCTCGCCGCGATCGAGGCGGAACGGGGAGGCTAGGGCAAAATGAGGTTCTTGCCCTAATGGTCGAAGTGACGCTCTGGGGCGCGCTGGGCCAGCTCGCCGGCGGCCAGAGCAAGGTCGAGGTCGAGGCCAAGGACATCAGGGAGCTGTTCAGGAAACTGGCTGAACAGTATCCCGGCATCGAGCCCTGGATCGAGAAGGGCATCGCGGTGGCCATTGACGGGACGATTTATCGCGATACGTGGTCGAAGGAACTGCCGCCGGGGGCGGAGATTTTTCTGCTGCCGCGGCTGGCTGGGGGGTGAAGTGGGGTGTCGCCCTACGTCCCAGAGCGGACCGGCATCCTCGGTCTGCGACCTTCAAGTGCAGGTCGGTCCTCGCCTAGATACCAGTTTTGCTGACCGCGTCTTATCGGCGGCGGGTTGGCCAATAATCCAGAGAACCTGATCCGCTGGATTACTATCGGCAAGGGACATCAGTCCGCACACCGCTCTGAAGTGACTCGAGCGGGTCACCGTTTGACGGACAACACCGGCCCCTTTCTGGAGAGGCCGGCTATCGTTGATCCAGGATCATCAAGCTAGGTTTGGCGCTGAGACGTATCGGAAATACGTTCGCGCACGGCATGCTCGGTCTTGTCTGCTGTGGACTTCACGATCTCGCCGAGCTGATCGGCTATCGTGTCTGCTTCCATATCTTGCCGGCCAGCTTCCTGCTTGATGGTCTCATAGGCTTCGGCGGCGACCTGCTTGGCCTCATCGAGGCCCCTATTGAGCAAAGTTTCGGCGGAATCGCGAAGCTTGTCGCCATAGGCGCCTAGTTGCTCGTCCTCCGTTGCGGTATGGGGCAGCATTGCACCTATAGCGGCGCCGATGGCGAGACCGACGGCCGCTACGGCCAAGGGTTGGTCCTCCAACAGATCTTGCGCGGAGCGGCTGGCTTTCGCCGCCATGTCCCCAGTCGTCGAGCTTGCATTGGCAGCGCTTCCCGTCAGACCCGCCGCAGCGGCTCTTGCGGTGCTCGATATGGTGTCGCCGACGCTGGCAGCGCTCGAGGAGAGCGATTCCGCGGCGTCGGAGAGCGTGCCGCCCAAGCCGCCGCGCTCCCCTGCTACATCATGTCGTCCCGGCGCTGAAGGCAATGGATAGCCAGCCGAACGGTGGGCTGTGTTTGAGGTACCGCTGCCGAACATCAGCCAGGCCAGACCTGCGCCCACCATGGTGACCGGCAAAGGATTGTCTCGGACCTGCGTTCTGAGATTTCTGAGCATGGCCGCGCTCTCCCCTCCCGAGAACAGCCCGGTGAACTCATCCAGCAATTGTCCAGGCGTCATCTTGCCTCGAATGGATTCGGCGGTCTCCATCACCCGAGCGCGAGCAGCCTCGGCCTCGCGTTCAAGTTCGGCTGCGGATTTCTCGTTCATCTCACCTGTTCCTTAATCGCGCTCGCGTCGCGCTTGAGCTGTCCCTGGGTCCGGTCGGGGGTAAGTTCCGAAGGCGCCATGCTGGCCGTCCCCGTCCGCAGCAGGATGACGCCGAGGACCGCCACGACCACACCGACCAGCAGGGAAGACCATCCCGCGCCAAGCCCTGCCCGCGTCAGTGCGATAATGAGCGCCTGCAGCAACACCAAGAGCGCGGCGAGCAGGCAAATCGCGCCGCCCAGCACTTCCGCGGCACCTGCTCCGGCTTTGGTAAGCTTTTCAGAGAGCTCGGCCCGAAACAGCCTCGCCTCGGTTTGCACCAGAGTGGTGACATTCTGGGCCAAATCGGTGACTAGCCCGGCAAGGCTGGGATTGTCCTGGTTGTTCATCTGTCCTGCTCCGCGATCTGCGTGGCCCCATCATCGCCGACCACGCCAAAATCTTGTGGACGATCAGCGGACCAACCCTGTGGCTGATCGGTGTGTGATTTGAGGCCTCCCGGAGCGGCCTCAGAATCGGGCCTTGCCGGCGGAGAAGCCTTGATGAACCGCCCGAGAGCCAATCCGGCCAACACCGATCCCGCAAGCAGGACACCGGGATTTTGCCGGCCGAAGGACTGGACGTCATCAAGGACTTGGCTAAAGGGCTTCTGTTTCAAGGACGATGAAAGCCGCTCAAGGCCACTGGCAGCATCCAAAGCGAACTTCGATGCGTTCCTTTCATCGTTGCTGGCAAGGTGATCGCTGGCCGCTCGCAGTGCACCACCCAACGCCGCCAAGCTCGATCCGATGTCGCGCTGCGCCTCCTCCGCCTTGTCGGAGATGACCTGCGTGGCTTCAGATGCATAGTCGCCAGCCTTACGGGTCACCTCGTCCCGCGCGTCGTGAAGCAACTCGCTGGCACGCTCATTTTCCTGGCGAAGTCTTTCGGAGACGTCGCTTTTCGCCTTGTCGAAATCGGTGGGCTGTCCACCCTGATCCTTCTCATGCTGCATGAGGCCACCTAGTGAAAACCGAGGAAGGAGAGGACCGCGAGCACGACGACGATAAGGCCGATAAGATAGATTACACTGTTCATGTGCACGTCCTCCGTAGCTTTCCAACTTCGACGAACCTGCGATGTTCCGTAAGTGAGAGCATTTATCTCAGCCGAAACGAAGAGCTTCGTCAGGCACGCACCCAGTCAACAGTGAGTTGCCCTGTCCCTCGTGGGCAGGAGCCGAGTGCCGGCTGCCTCCTGTATTGCAATCTTTGCCTATTCGGCGGCCCCGCCTCGGCGTACCGGCGACCAGGGAGAACTCTCCCTTGCCGTCCATCGACGGTCCATCCTCCAACGGCCCCGCGCTGGTTCGATACCTTCGACGAAGCAATTGATGAAGGCATAGGATACGTCCTGATACACACGGGAAGGAGTTGGGACCGGCAGAAACGCGTTAAGTCCGCCCATGTCTTCAATGGCCGTGAGCCACTGCTGTGGGTGCATGGTGTCGCGCGCAATAAGGAAGGACACGATGTCCTTCATGCCGGGATCGTTGGTCATGTTGTACAGGCGGGTAGCAAGTACGCGGCCACTTCCTTCCGCAGTGACGTTTGCGACCATATCTGCGCAAGATTGCCGCCGGCGTAGGGATGCGAAGCATTGAAGGGAAACGCCGTTGGCGTTTTCAGGCAGTGCGGCCAGGCCGGTCGACAAGATTTGGCGGACGTTCATCCCGTTGAGGGCCGAGCCGCCGACCTGTCGGGGAAAGGCGGTAGCGCTTCCGCGACCACCTTACCCCCGCTGCTTTGACGCCATGCCCACCAGCTCGCCGACTCTGCGGCTGGAGATTGCACTCATCGCTAATGACTGCTGGGCGTACTTTTCTGGGGTGGATCGTGCCGGTCCGCCTGTACGCTCGAATTTCTGCCTTTGGGATTCCGCTGGGGCCAGCTCAAAGACCTGAGGCATGCCTGAGCTAGGCTACTGGTGAACGCGTCTCCAAGGCCAAGTCTCTACTTTGCAGAACGCCTCCCTACGCCCCCAACGTCGGCTCCGTATTCACCTCCAGCGCCTCTTCCGCCTCATCTTCCTCGCCGAGCACCTCCCCATGCACCCCCAGCGGCCGGCCGATCCAGATCGGATCGACGAGATGGTCGCGTTTGGGGTTGGTGGTGTTGGGGTGGATGAGAATGCTCAGGCCGCCGTGGTTCAGCATCAGCCATGGGACCAGCGTGGCGAAGATCTCGGTGGCGAAGGAGACCTGGTACATGGCCTGCTCGTGCGGGCCGACCGGCTCGTCGCGCCAGTTGCCCAGGCGCACGCGAAAACGTTCGCCGATGCGCAGGCGCAGCCATTCGGCGTGTTGCCGCTCGGCTTGGCCGTCATAGTAGATGTGGGCGTGATAGCTGGCGATCTCGGCGAGCGGCCTTGCGGGTTGGCGGTGTTCACCTTGATGGCTCCCTCGGCGATTATGGTGCGGGCAGCGTATACGCAAGGGGGCGGGGTGGCCAAGGGGGGCACAGCGTGTGCTCGTCATCTCGATTTCGGGCCAATCGCATATGGAGCTCCCCCGCTCCGTCTCGGCTTCGCCCAGCCACCTCTACCCCCACATTCGTGGGGGAGAGGAAATGCTAATCGCCAAGATCGCTGCCTTGAAAAGCTTGGCATTTCCTCTCCCCCATGGACATGTGGGAGAGGTGGCCGCGAAGCGGACGGAGTGGGGGCGGGCGCCGCCGTATGCCTATTGCCAGCACTTCATCGGGCGAGGACCCGCTGATCGCAGAGGTCTCTTGCCCCAATCAAACCCTGCCCATCAGCACCAGGATCAGCAGCACCACCAGCACAATGCCGACGATGCCCGATGGCCCATAGCCCCAGGAGCGCGAATGCGGCCAGGCCGGTACGGCGCCGATCAGGATCAGGATCAAGACAATGATGAGGATGGTGCTGACGGTCATTAAGAGTCCCTCGCCTTGCTGGTCGGATACGAGGGGACAATGCAAAAGGCCGCCCGGTTGTTCCGGACGGCCTTTTGTCTGACTGGTCGAATGCAGCTATTCCGCGGCTTTCGGGAAGGCGATTGCCGGCTCGTCGAGCGGACCCGGTCTCGGCCCCATAGGCGCATCGGGCTTCTTGTCGCGGCCGAACAGCCGGCGGAAGAACGCGTAGAAGCGGCTGTTCTTGCTGCGCGTGAAGATCATCAGCATGGACGGCGTCACCACCAGCGTCAGCAGCGTGGCGAAGGACAGGCCGAAGACGATGGCCGAGGACAGCGAAATCCACCATTGCGTCGACGGCGCGTTGATCGTCGTCTCGTGATGGAAGATTTCCAGCCCGAGACCAAAGGCGATCGGCAGCACGCCGAGGATGGCCGATACCGCCGTCAGCACCACCGGGCGGGCGCGCTCGCGGCAGGTCTGCAGCACCGCCTCCATCTTGTCCCAGCCCTCTTCGCGCAGCCGGTCATAGGTGTCGATGAGCACGATGTTGTTGTTCACCACCACGCCGGCCAGCGCGATGACGCCGATGCCCGACATGACGATGCCGAAGGCCTCGCCGGTCAGGAGCAGCCCCAGGAACACACCGATCGTCGCCATGACCACGCAGGACAGCACCAGAAGCACGCTGGTGAACTTGTTGAACTGCATCAAGAGCACCAGGAAGATCAGGAAGATCGCCGCGCCGAAGGCCTTGCCGAGGAAGGCGCTGGCTTCGGCGCTGTCCTCGTTCGACCCCGCCAGCTTCCAGCGTATGCCGTTGTCGAGCTTCATGTCGGTGACCGCCTTGGTCACCTCCGCCTGCACCGCCGCAACCTGGTTACCGGCGGCGACGTTGGCCTGGACGACCACTGTGCGGGCGCCATCGATGCGGTTGAGGATGCCGACGGTCGGCTCCGGCTTGCGCACGACGAAGTTGGAGATCGGCACCGAGCCTTGCGCAGTCTGCACCCGGAGCTCGTCGAGCGTCGACAGCGTGCGGCGGTCTTCAGGCAGCCGCAGCCTGATGTCGACGGCATCGTCGGCGCCGGCAGGCCTGTACTCGGACAGCTTCAACCCGTTGGTCACCAGTTGCACCACCGTGCCGACGGCGGTCGGGCTGATACCGTATTGCGCCGCCTTGGCGCGGTCGACCTCGAGCGCCCAGTCGACGCCGGGCGGCGGCAGGCCGTCGGAAACGTCGATGACACCGGGCACCTTGGCAATGCGCGCCGCAACCGCGCGGGCCTGGTCGTCGAGCCCTTTGGGGTCGATGGCCGAAAGCCGCAGCTGCACCGCCTTGCCCGTGGGAGGACCGGCCTCCGGCACGCGCACTTCGACATCGACGCCGGGAATGCCGGCCATGACGGTGCGCAGCTCATCCAGGATGTTGTTCGCCGATTTGCGCTCGCGCCAGTCGATGAACTCATACTGGATGACGCCGACGACGTCCTCCGGCACGTCCTGTCCGCCGCCCTGCGTCTTGCCGACGCGGGTATAGACCGATTTGACGCCAGGCCAGCCAAGCAGCCGGTTTTCGGCGATCCTGGTCGCCGTGTCCATTTCGGCCAGCGAGAGATTGCCGCGGGCATGCACATAGAGCAGGCCGTAATCGGGCTCGACGCTGGGGAAGAACTCGACGCCGGCGCCATATTTCGAATAGGCGAAGCCGACGCCGGTGAGCAGCACGGCGGTGAGCACCAGCACGGTGATGGGGAAGCGCACCGCCTGTTTGACCAGCGCCATGTACCAGCCGTCGCGATTGTGTTCCTCGTGATGCTCCGGCGCCTTGGCGAAAAGCGCGCCCAGCGTCGGCGCGAACACCAGCGCATAAAGCATCGAGGCCGACAGCGTGACGATCAGCGTGATCGGCATGTATTTCATGAAGTCGCCGATGATGCCGGGCCAGAACAGCAGCGGCGAAAACGCCGCGATGCGGGTCATGGTCGCGGCGATGACCGGACCGGCCATGCGCTTGGCGGCCAGCGTGAAGGCTTCCGCCTTCGGCATGCCTTCGCCCATGCGCCGTTCGGCAAATTCGGTGACGATGATGGCGTCGTCGACCAGCATGCCGACCGCCAGGATAAGGCTGAACAGCACGATCATGTTGATCGTGTAGCCCATCATCGCAAGCAGCAGGATGCCGATCAGGAAGGATGACGGAATGGCAAGCCCGATCAGCAGCGAGGCGCGGCCCGACAGCGCATAGAGGATGACGATGAACACCAGGATGACGGCGATCATCACGTGGTTCTGCAGGTCGCCCAGCAGCTGGTTGACGAAGACAGACTTGTCCTGCGTGTAGGTGATGTTCATGCCTTCCGGCATCGTCTTGACGTAGGCGTCGGACACTTCCCGCACCTTGGCCAGCGTGTCGATCAGGTTGGCGCCAATGCGCTTCTTGACTTCGATGGCGATGGCCGGCTTGCCGTTGAGGCGAGTGATGGTCTCGGCGTCGGCGAAGGTCGAACGCACCGTGGCGATGTCCTTCGCCTGCACGACGGCATTGGGGCCGGCGACCACCGGCAAGGACGCGACATCCTCGGGTGTCTCGATCAGCGACGGCACCTTGACCGCGTATTTGCCTTCCGAACCCTCGATATTGCCGGCGGCGACCAGGCTGTTGGAAGCGCCGACCGCGCCGATCAACTGGTCGAGCTGCAGGCCGTAGGAGGACAGCTTCATCGGGTCGATGACGACCTCGACGAGATCGTCGCGCGCGCCTTGTATGGTGCCCTCAAGAACGCCCGGGACTTCCTCGATGCGGTCGCGCAGTTCGCGCGCCGCCGCCGTAAGCACACGCTCGGGCACATCGCCGGACAGCGTGACGACCAGGACGGGAAACTCGGAAATGTTGACCTCGGTAACAACCGGTTCTTCTGCCGCTTGGGGAAGGTCAGCCTTCGCGTCCTGAACCTTCGAGCGTGTATCAGTCACCGCGGTGTCGACTTTTATAGACGGCAGAAACTCAAGGAAGACAAAGGCACCGCCCTGATAGGCGGATGATTTCATCTCCTTTAACCCCTTGAGACTCTTAAGCTTTGCCTCCAGAGGCCTAAGCAGAAGTCTTTCAGCGTCTTCGGGCGCGATGCCTTGATAGGCAACATTTATATAAACATAAGGGGTAGGAACGTCGGGTTCCGCTTCCTTCGGCGTCGACTGATAGGCGACCCAGCCCGCCAGCAGCAGGAACACCAGCACCGCAATGGTCAGCCGGGCATTGTTGATCGCGAGTTTGACGATATCCATGGCCTGTTCTCAAGATTTCAGGAGCCGCATTGCCGCCGGTTGTCCCCGCCCCGGCTGTCCCCGGCCGGGGCCGCTCCGGCGCTACTGCGTTGTCGCTTCGCCCAACAGCTTCTGGATGGTCGCCCGGTCGGCCTCGACCGGCTTGACGACGTCGCCTTCCTTGACCAGTTCCTGGCCGGCGACGATGACGCGGGCATCGGCGGGAATGCCGCCAAGCACGAGCCCCTTCGGCGAGTCGTCGACCAGGTCGATCGGGAAGAACACCACCTTGTTGTCCTTGTCGACGGCACGGATGCCGAGGTCGCCCTTGTCGCCCAGCGTCACCACGGAGCGCGGCAACATGACGGCGTCGGTCGGCTGCGCGCTGAGCGAAATCTCGGCCGTCATGCCGGCCGGCACCGAGCCGTCGGCATTGGGCACGGCGATCTCGACGCGGAAGGTTCGGGTGGCCGACGAGGCGTCGCGGCTGATGTAGCGCACGGTGCCTTCGACGGTCTGGCCGCTGACCAGCCGCACAGCAGCCTTGTCGCCGAGCTTGAGATAGCCGAGGTCGCGTTCGCTGACTTCGCCGCGCGCAATCACTGGATCGAGCTTGAGGATGGTTGCCACCTCGCCGCCCTGCATGATGGAACTGCCGAGCTCCACCGGCACCCGGTCGATGACGCCGTCGAAGGGCGCCTTGACCAGATTGCGGTCGAGTTCGGCCTGCGCCGTTTCCAGCTGCGACTGCGCAGCGGTCAGGTTCGAACGCGCCGTGTCGAGCTGCAGCTTGGGCAGATTGCCGGTCTTCATGAGCCGCAGCGATGCGTCGAGTTCAGCCTGGCGCTGCGCGACGAGCTGCCTGGCACTGTCGACCATCGAGATCTTTTCTTCGGCCGCCAGCATCAGCACCAGGTCGCCGGTCTTGACGTGATCGCCCTGCTTGACCGGCAGCTTTTCGATGACGCCGGCGACGCGCGTCGCCAGCACGGCGCGCTTGTCGGCCTCGGTCAGCCCGGAAATGCGGATGGCGCGGGCATAGGTCTTGCGCGGCGGCGTCACCACAGCGACGGTGCGCAGCGGCGCCTTCGGTTCGGCCGCGGCGGTCTTGGCTCCATCCGGCGCCTTGGCCTGATCGCCCGGCTTGGCCTGATCGCCTGCCTTGCCAGCACCTTCGACAGCGGCGCTGCCGACGGACGAGAACGCGCCTGTTCCCATCCAGGCAGCAAAACCTATGAGCACGACAATAGCGGCAAGCTTGTGAAACCTGATCTTCGGCATCATTTTTTTCCACTGCGGGGTTCGGCCAAGTCGTTATCCAACAGGGTGTCCGTCGTCTAACAGCTACCGTGTCTTCCAACTCGGGCGCGTCGCCGATATGGGTGCGCGCCAGGCCGTGTTCAATTTGCCGTGAACGGCGAAGCCGCGCTTCTACATCAAAGTTGCATCGCAATACAGTCGAAAAGTTGCAGGAACATTGTGCCAGGCGATGTAGTGTGGCCAACGGGAAACGGTTTTGTCAGCGCCCCGTCAGGCGACAGAACCACAGCCGGCTTACGATCTTTTCCTGGCGGTCGGAGCGGTGAGCCACTTCTCGCCGCCGGAAGACGGCGCATAACCTTGGCGAACAGTTTACGCGCGGGATTGCTGATCCGTATACCGGCTTCGGCTGAGAACCATATCCATTCCTGTTGGCGAAGGATCAGCGCCTCTGTAATTGTTCAGTTTGAGCAATGCATTGGAATCGCTTGGAAAACGTCCACCCCATGTGGCTCGGATGCGCACCGCCAATGCCCGGTCCTTTCGGCGCCCAAGCGCTGGCCCCGGGTCTCACACAGAGGCGAACCGTGATGGATATCGCGGCGCAGAGAGATCCCAGTGCTTCTGGCATTTGCCGCCAGAATGCTGGAGCCGCTTGTAATGGAGGTGTTTTGAGCGGTGATCTCACCCCACGTCAGCACTAGATTTTGCGTTCATATATGACCGTGCCCTGCGTCGTCGCGCCTTGAATGGCAGTAGGCGTCAGTATGATTTTGTATACCGTCACACGCAGAAGTTGCGCCGCATCGGGAAACCGCCGGCGCTACTCCGAAAGCTCAGGCCCGCCGGCGTTCCGCCTCCGGCTTCTTGCGGGCGGCGAGAAATTCCTTCACCCGCCGTCCCGGTGCCGGCCCGCGCACCGGTTTGAAGCCGTCATCGAGTTCGCCGGAAAGATCGAGCGTCGGCCGCTTGCCGACGGCGTCGCAATTCTCCTCCAGCCAGTCGCTCGCCGCTATGCGGCCAAGGTCGCGCAAATAGGTCAAAAAAGCCCATTCGGCGTTGATCTTGGATGACGCCGACAGATCCTTGAACGCTTCGTCGGCATCGATGCGGTGCATGCGGATGTCGCGGTATTCGCCAGGCGGCAGCCGGCCGGCGGCGATCAGTTCCTTGACGAAGGCGATCGAGCGGAATTCGTTCAGCAGCCCGGCATTGAAGGTGATCTCGTCGATGCGGTTCTGGATCTCGTTGGCGCTTCTCGGCGTGCCTTCGCGCACCACCGGATTGATCTGCACCAGCAGCACATCCTCGGTCGCCGCCGTCTTGAAGAACGGAAACAGCGCCGGATTGCCGCCATAGCCGCCATCCCAATAGGGCACGCCCTTGATTTCGACGGCGCGGAACAATTGCGGCAGGCAGGCCGAGGCCATCACCGTGTCGAGGTCGATCTCGCCATCGGAAAAGACGCGCAGCTGGCCGGTCTCGACATTGGTCGCCGAAATGAACAGCTCCATCGACTTGCAGGCGTGAACATTTTTGAAATCGATCTCCTGCTCGACCACGTCGCGCAGCGGGTTCAAGCCCAGCGGATTGGCGACATAGGGCGAAAACACTCGAGACATGGTGTCGAAGAAGAAATAGCCGGGCGTGTTCTCGATCGACCAGTTGCCCCAGGCGACGTCCCACGGCATGCGCTGCACCGGGCTGAAGCGGCCCTTGGCCGCCACCGCGCGCCAGAAATCGTCGAGCTTTTGCCGTGCACCCTCGACGCCGGCGCGCACAAACCCATCGGCCAGCGCCACCGCATTCATCGCGCCGGCGCTGGTGCCGGACACGGCTGAAATGTCGAGCCTGCCATCCTCCAGCAGCCGGTCGAGTACGCCCCAGGAGAAAGCCCCGTGCGAGCCGCCTCCCTGCAGCGCAATGTTGATCTTCTTCGTTTCCTCCGCCTTGCCGTTTTTGGTCATGGCGTTCCTGTTCAGTTTGGTCGCTGCTGCCTCATTCCGCCCGGAAATCGGGCGGGTTCGACGGCAGCGGACTTATATTGCAGTGCAGCATATAAGGGATGACCAAGGCAAGAACACGAACACGGTCGCGTGATCACATGAAATTTTGGTCATGGGGAATGGTCCTCCACGCCCAGGTCTTCGCCCTACGAATACCCCCACCCTTGATCCCTCCCCACAAGGGGGAGGGAGACTTGGTAGACGCTGATCTCAGCAAACCACCGACGTTTCGGCGGCGCGCGCCAGCTGCCCTCCCCTTGTGGGGGTCCGAAGGACGGGCGAGATTCGTGGCTCGCCCCGGCAAGCTAGGGTGGGGTCCTCTTCGCAACAATCTGAACTTGGACCTCAGGCCACGAGGTCCGGCACCGGCCCGACATAGCGCGACTGTGGACGGATCAGCCGCCCCGTCGTCTGCTGTTCGCGCGCATGCGCGATCCAGCCGGCGACACGTCCGGCGGCAAAGACATTGCTGAACGCCTGTGGCGGAAAGCCAGCCGCCTCAAGCACAAGCGCTGTGTAAAACTCGACATTGGTCTGCAGCGAGCGCTGCGGCTTGGCGATCCGCAGCACTTCGAGCGCCGTGTGCTCGACCTGTTCGGCGAAGGCCAGGCGGCGGCCGGCTTCGCCCTCGCTGCCGAGCTGCCGCACGACGGCTTTCAGTACATCGGCGCGCGGATCGCGCACGCGGTAGATACGATGGCCGAAACCCATGATGCGCTCGCCATGCGCGACCTTCTCGCGCAGCCAACCGGCCGCGTCGCCATGCGCCTGGATTGCATCGAGCATCTCGATCACCGGGCCGGGCGCGCCGCCGTGCAGCGGCCCCTTGAGCGCGCCGAGCCCAGCCAGCACCGACGATGTCAGCCCGGCCAGCGTCGATGCGACGACGCGGGTGGCGAAGGTCGAGGCGTTGAGGCCGTGATCGCAGACGGTCACCAGATAGGTGTCGAGTGCCCTTGCCAGCGCCGGCGACGGGACGGATCCCTCGAGCATCCTCAGCATGTCGGCGGCATGATCGGCCTTCGCGTCAGGTGCGATCGGCTGCTCGCCACGCGCCAGGCGCAGCAGAGCCGGCGTCAGCACGGCGGGCGCCGCGATCAGCCGCAAGGCGTCCGTCGGTGTCTCGCCATCCGGCAGCAGCGCCATGCCGGCGCGCATGGCGCCATAGATCTCAATCGGTGCGAGCAGCGGCAGCGAGGGTGCAAGCCGCTCGAACAGCTCGACGCGAGCCTTGCCCAGCCTCGCTGCCAGTTCGGCATCGCCGGGAAGGCCGTCGAAGAAGCCGTCGAGCAACAGGCGAACCACTTGCGCATAGCGCCAGCGTCCCGCCAATTCCGGCAGCGAATGACCGCGGATCGTCAGGCGGCCGCCAAGGCCATCGACATCGGAGAGCACGGTCTCCGCCGCCACCACATCATCGAGCCCGTTCGGCATATCTCATCTCCTTGCAGCTTTTCTGCATGGGAGATAAGGGTTAGGCTGCGCCTCGATCAATCTTGATCAATATAATCAATGCATGGGCTGAAAATGTCCGAATGGCTGTCGCGGGATGAGGCGCTGGAACGGCTCAAGGTCCGGCCGCAGACGCTCTACGCCTATGTCAGCCGTGGCCGCATCGGCATGCGGCCGGATGAGAGCGACCCGCGCCGCAGCCAGTACCGCGCCGACGACATCGCGGCATTGGCGACCCGCCGGGCGCGGGGCCGCAGTCCCTCGGCCATCGCCGAGAGTGCGATCGCCTGGGGCGAACCCTCGATCGCAACAGCAATTTCAACCGTTCTGCACGGGCGCCTCATCTACCGAGGGCAAGACGCCGTTGCGCTTTCCAAAGCGGCGACGCTGGAGGAAACCGCTGCTGTGCTCTGGGCCTCGCCTGAACCGGTGGCTTTCAAAGCTCCGTCATCTGAAGCGCCTCATCCAGTCGGCCGCGCCTCGGCCTTTGCGCAGCTTGCCATGCTTGCAGGCCACGGGCGGCCTTCGCTAGGACGCAGCGCCGCCTCGCTGTGCACCGAGGCCGCGCGCACAGTCGGAGCGCTGGCGCAGTCGCTGGGCGCTGAAGCCGGCACAGCGCCCGTCCATAAGCGCCTGGCGCAGGGCTGGTCGGTAGATGCGACGGGAGCGGAAGCGATCCGCTGCGCCCTCGTCCTGCTCGCCGATCATGAACTCAACGCATCGACCTTCGCCGCCCGCGTCGCAGCGTCCACAGGGGCCTCGCCTGCCGCATGCCTGTTGGCCGGCCTGGCAACGCTGTCCGGCCCGCGCCACGGCGGCGCCGGCGAAGCGGTGATGCAACTGGCTGAAGATGCAGCAGCCCACGGCGCGGATGCGGCGATCCGGCGCTGGCTCGGCCATGATCGGCCCTTGCCGGCGTTCGGCCATCCGCTCTATCCCGACGGCGATCCCCGTGCCACCGCACTTCTGGCAGTCATCCCTGTCGACGAGACGCTGCAACAGCTGCAAAAAGCCGCCATGGCGGCAGCCGGTGCCCAGCCCAACATCGACTTCGCCCTGGCCGCACTAACGCGCGGCCTTGGCTTGCCGCGCGATGCACCGTTCCAGCTATTCGCGCTTGGACGCAGCGTCGGCTGGGCCGCGCATATGGTCGAACAGATCATTAGCGGCAGCATCATCAGGCCGCGTGGCCGCTATGAGGGACGCGTGACTTAAGCCGACCTGGCCGTGTTCCCGAAACGCGCACGGTACGCGACGGGCGTCGTGGCGAATTGCCGGCGGAAGTGATGCCGCAACGTGCCTGCCGCGCCAAAGCCGGCGGTCTCGGCAATCCGTTCGATCGGCATGGCGGTGTCTTCCAGCAGCGTGCGCGCCCGCGAAAGCCGTTCCGACAGCAGCCAGCGCGCCGGCGTGACGCCGGTTGCGGCCGCGAACCGGCGCAGGAATGTCCGCTCGCTCATCCCGGCAAGCTCGGCCAAGATGGCGACGGGATAGTCGGCGGCAATATCGGCGCGCATCCTGTCGATCAACGGTCCAAGCCGGCTGCGCTCATGTGGCTCGGGTACGGAACTCTCGACATACTGCGCCTGGCCGCCGTCGCGATGCGGCGGCACCACCAGGCGACGCGCCACCATGTTTGCCGCCTTGGTGCCAAAGTCGCGCCGGACCAGATGCAGGCAGAGGTCGATGCCCGCGGCACTGCCTGCCGATGTCAGCACATTGCCCTCATCGATGTACAAAACGTCCGGAATCACGGTGATGTCGGGGTACATCTCCGTCAGCTTCTCGCTGTAGCGCCAATGCGTGGTCGCCCTTTTGCCCGCAAGCAGGCCGGCGGCGGCAAGCACGAACACGCCCGAACAGATCGAAAGAATGTGAGCGCCGCGCTCGCTCGCCTTCCGCAGCGCCTCGATCAGCGCCGGCGGCACCGGAGCCTCCGTTCCGCGCCATCCCGGTACGATCACCGTGCCGGCCTGGCCGATCAGATCGATCCCGCCGTCGGCAACAATACGCACGCCGCCCAGCGCGCGCATTTCACCGCCATCGATCCCGGCAACGGCAAAACGGTACCAATCCTCACCCATTTCCGGCCGGGGCAAGGCGAAGATCTCAACCGCCACGCCAAACTCGAACGTGCACAGCCCGTCATAGGCAACGGCAACGACAAGAGGGTTGGCAGGGCGCGGATTGGCAGAGGATGGCATGATCTTGACGATATATGGCAAAGCTGCCAGCTGCAATCGCCCTGCTTCCTGTCTTATCTCTCCGTCGCATCAGCAATGGAGATACGAGGATGAGCCACGTGACAGACATTCCGGCGGCATCGCCGGCAATCGCCCGCGACCATTTTCTGCGCCGGCTTTCCGTCGAGACCGACTGTTCCGACGTCGCCGCCGCACTGCGTGCCGGGGAGCCGGACTTTGTTCTCCTGCATGTGGTCGGTTCGCCGGAAGCCTATGGACGCCGCCATGTGCCGGGCGCGGTGCATCTGCCGCACCGCGAAATATCGGCCGGGCGGATGGTGCAATGGCCCGAAAAGACGCTGTTCGTCGTCTATTGCGCGGGACCGCATTGCAATGGCGCGGATCAGGCGGCCTTCAAGCTGGCCAGCCTCGGTCGTCCCGTGAAGATCATGATCGGCGGCATAACCGGTTGGCAGGACGAGGACCTTCCTTTCGCTTCAGGCAAGGAGCCCGGTGTCTTGCACGCGTGAGGCCAAGGCCAGGCTGCCGCGGCAGCGTCCACGCGATATGGTCGGGCTGGAGCAAGCATGCAGAAGGCGATGGTTAGAATTCGTCCATTCGTGCGCCAGGATGTCGGTGCGGTGCTCGCCCTCATGCGGGCGCTAGCCGTCTTCGAGGGTTATGACGACAAGCTTCGCGTCACCGAAGCGAACCTCATCGAGCACGGGCTGGGGCCATCGCCCCGGTTCGGCGTGTTGGCGGCGGAGCGAGAGGGCGTGATCGTCGGCATCGCCGTCCACTACCTCATCCCCTGGACCTACGACCTGAAGCCGGTTGTCTGGCTGAAGGAACTCTACGTCACTGAAGCGACGCGCGGGATGGGGGTCGGCCATGCGCTTGTTGAACAGCTTCGCCAACACGCTTTGAGCATTGGCGCCTCCGCCATCAAATGGACGGTGCTGAAATCCAACTCGCCGGCCAAAGCCTTCTACCGCTCGCTCGACGGCCAGCCCGACGGTATCTGGGAATCGTGGCAACTGAAAATCGACCCGTGAGGCAAGGCCCAGCCGGGTTGAGCCGGTTCAGACCATTGCCCGGCCGCCTCTACGACATCGTGTCGAGCTTGCGCTGCATGGCGGCGATCTGTTGCTTCAGTTCCTGAAGGTCGTCGCCGCTTTTTTCCGGGACATCCTTGCGGGCCGGCTCGGGTGCAGCCGCGGCCGC
Organism: Mesorhizobium sp. C268A; assembly: GCF_040324475.1. Classification (NCBI taxonomy): domain Bacteria; kingdom Pseudomonadati; phylum Pseudomonadota; class Alphaproteobacteria; order Hyphomicrobiales; family Phyllobacteriaceae; genus Mesorhizobium; species Mesorhizobium sp. C268A. The sequence goes on along the minus strand of NZ_JAMYVX010000001.1, from coordinate 3,948,892 downwards.
AGCATTTGTGGCGGCGGTCGGGAAGGGCGTGAACAGGCGCATCGCGTTCTGGAACATTTCCATGTTGCGGCGTGTCTGCTCTTCCAGCGCCTTGATCGGCGTGGCGATCTTCATCACATCCAGCGGCGACTTGCCGATCGCGCCCTTCATCTGCTCGCGGAACCGCTCCTGTTCCTTGGAGAAGGCCATCATCGACTGTTCGAGGAAGCTCGGCACGATCTGCTGCATCTGGTCGCCATAGAAAGCGATCAGCTGGCGCAGGAACGGGATCGGCAGCATGTTCTGCCCATCCTTGTTCTCCAGTTCGAAGATGATCTGCGTCAGCACCGGATGGGTAATGTCGTCACCGGTCTTGGCGTCCTGGACGGTGAACTCCTCGCCCTTCTTGACCATCTCGGCCAGATCCTCGAGCGTCACATAGGTGCTGGTGCCGGTGTTGTAGAGCCGGCGATTGGCATATTTCTTGATAATGATAGGGTCGTCTTTCGCGGCCATCAGCATCCTCCCGGGACACCGGCGCGCCTGAGTAAGCCGCCGGTAACGATTGCGCCATTTTTAAGGATATGCGCAAAAGCTCTATAATTCCAAGCGCTTTGTGCAGTGCGGCATCATTTATTGCTGCATGGCCGGCCGATTATGCTGCGCAGCAAAGGTTGGGCGATCCCGCCGGCCGCTCACGCCCTGCTTGCGGCGCTTGGCCGGCATGCCCATTTCCGGTTTGACTTGGGGTGTGGAACGGGCAAGAAAAGTCCCAACAAGCCCCCAAGAACACGACACCTCGAAGTCTGGAGAGAAAAATGTCCGCTTCCAATTCAATCGTCGTTGCCAGCGCCGCACGCACGGCTGTCGGCTCTTTCAACGGCGCCTTCGCCGCCACCCCGGCGCATGAACTTGGCGCCGTCGTCATCAGGGAGCTTTTGGCGCGCGCCGGCGTCGAGCCGGGCGAAGTCGATGAGGTCATTCTCGGCCAGGTGCTGACCGCCGCGCAGGGCCAGAACCCCGCCCGCCAGGCGTCGATCAATGCCGGCCTGCCCAAGGAGACGACCGCCTGGGGCCTCAACCAGGTTTGCGGCTCGGGCCTGCGCGCCATCGCGCTCGGCATGCAGCAGATCGCCGCCGGCGACGCCACGGTGATCATCGCCGGCGGCCAGGAATCGATGTCGCTGTCGCCGCACGCCGAGCACCTGCGCGCCGGCGTCAAGATGGGCGACTACAAGATGATCGACACCATGATCAAGGACGGGTTGTGGGACGCCTTCAACGGCTACCACATGGGCAACACCGCCGAGAACGTCGCCCGCCAGTTCCAGATCACCCGCGACGACCAGGACCAGTTTGCGCTCGCCTCGCAAAACAAGGCCGAGGCCGCGCAGAAGGCCGGCAAGTTCAAGGACGAGATCGTCGCCTTCACGATCAAGGGCAGGAAGGGCGACACTGTCGTCGACCAGGACGAGTACATCCGCCACGGCGCCACCATCGACGCCATGTCCAAGCTGAAGCCGGCTTTCGACAAGGACGGCACCGTGACCGCCGCCAACGCGTCGGGCATCAATGACGGCGCCGCCGGCGCGCTGCTGATGAGCGAGGCTGAAGCCACAAGGCGCGGCATCACCCCGCTGGTGCGCATCGCCTCATGGGCGACGGCTGGCGTTGATCCGGCGATCATGGGAACCGGACCTATTCCCGCCTCGAAGCGGGCGCTCGAGAAGGCCGGCTGGTCGGTCAAGGACCTCGACCTTGTCGAGGCCAATGAAGCCTTCGCCGCGCAGGCCTGCGCCGTCAACAAGGGCATGGGCTGGGATACGTCGATCGTCAACGTCAATGGCGGCGCCATCGCCATCGGCCATCCGATCGGCGCGTCGGGCGCCCGCGTCTTCAACACGCTGGTTTTCGAGATGCGCCGCCGCGGCGCCAAGAAGGGCCTTGCCACGCTGTGCATCGGCGGCGGCATGGGCGTCGCTCTGTGCGTGGAAGCGCTGTGAAAGAGAAGTGAGTAGTGAATAGGGAGTAGTGAATGGGGAAGAAGGAGCAGCGCGGCGGGATATCGATCCCTACTCGCTACTCCCTACTCCCTATTCCCTTCTTCCGACAAAGGGAGGAAGAACTTTCAATGACCAAAGTAGCGCTCGTCACCGGTGGATCGCGCGGCATCGGCGCCGCCATATCGATCGGCCTGAAGAATGCCGGTTACACCGTTGCAGCCAACTATGCCGGCAATGACGAGGCAGCGGGGAAGTTCAGCGCACAAACCGGCATCAAGGCCTACAAATGGTCGGTCGCCGACTACGACGCCTGTGCCGCCGGAATCAAACAGGTCGAGGCCGATCTCGGCCCGGTCTCGGTGCTGGTCAACAATGCCGGCATTACCCGCGACGCCATGTTCCACAAGCTGACGCGCGAGCAGTGGAAGGAAGTCATCGACACCAATCTGTCTGGCGTCTTCAACATGACGCATCCGCTGTGGGGCGGCATGCGCGACCGCAAATTCGGCCGCGTCATCACCATCTCCTCCATCAACGGCCAGAAAGGCCAGGCCGGCCAGGTCAACTATTCCGCCGCAAAGGCCGGCGACATCGGCTTCTCGAAGGCGCTGGCGCAGGAGGGCGCGCGCGCGGGCATCACCGTCAATGTCATCTGCCCCGGCTACATCGCCACCGAGATGGTCAAGGCGATCGACGAGAAGGTGCTGAATGAACGCATCATCCCGCAGATCCCGGTCGGCCGCCTCGGCGAACCGGAAGAGATCGCGCGTTGCGTCGTCTTCCTCGCTTCCGAAGACGCCGGCTTCATCACCGGTTCGACCATTACAGCCAATGGCGGCCAGTACTTCGTCTGACGTCATGCCGCACTCGGCAACGCGCCGATTCGCCTGACCGTCGCAACTGTCAGGCGGCGAGCTTCAGCCCTGATTTGGCCTCAGGCTTGCTGGCGGCAATTAAGCCAGGCGCCTTTGCGGGCGCCGGCAGCCGGGCGTTTGAGGCCCGACTGAGACCCGACAGCTTCAGCGCAATGCGACGCTTCACGAACGGCAGAAGATTCACCAAGGAAAGCGACAGGTTGCGGACGAACCGCTTCGCCGGATTATGGGCAAGCGCCATCTCCGTCATCTTCCCCGCAAGATCGAGCACTTCCTGAGCCGCTGGGCGGCGCAGCTTTTCGTATAGGTCGAGTTCTGTCGCCGAGCGAATGCCGTTCACCACATCGCCAAGCAACTGGCCAAGCACGACCGCGTCGATGATGCCGGTATTCATGCCCTGCCCACCCGCGGGACTGTGTACATGCGCGGCATCGCCCATCAGGAACAGCCGGTCCTTGCGATAGGCCCTGACCAGACGATGATGCACGCGAAAGCGCGAACTCCACGTCAGGTCGAGCACGCGGGCTCTTGTCGTGGTTGGCCCGCGGCTATCGAGCAATGCCTGGATGTCGGCGGTGCCGGGCTTTTCCGGCGCATCCTTCATCGTCGCGACGACGCGGTACGAGCCATCCGGCAGCGGCGCCACCACCACCAGGCCCGCCGGTGCGAAAAACAGCGACACTTCGGCCGGTCCTACAGGCCAGTCCAGGCGAACGTCGGCCAGCACAAACGAACCATCATAGGCCTCGCCATCGAACTCGATGCCGGTCGACTTGCGCACCAGGCTCTGCATGCCGTCGGCTCCGACGACGTATCGCGCCGAGATGAGTTTTTCGTGGCCCTGCTCGACCACTGTCACGCGCGCGCCGTCACTGTCTTGAGCAACGGCCACAGCCTCGACCTCGCGATGAATGACGCCACCCAGGACCGCGATCCGTTCAGCGAACACCTGCTCGGTCACGTTCTGCGGCAGCATCATCAGGTAGGGATGCTTTGACGGCAGCTTGCCGAAATCGAGCTTGAGCAGCACCCGGCTCCGATCGCGGATGGCGAAATCGTCGAGATTCACGGAAAGCTCACTCAGCCGCTGCGTGAGGCCGAGCGGCTCCAGTGATTCCAGCGTTTGCGCATGGATGACCCCAGCGCGCGACGTTTGCAGACCCTGCGTCAGTCTGTCGATCAGCACGTGATCGACGCCAGCTTGATGCAGCGCGATTGATAGCGCCATACCAGTCGGGCCGGCGCCAATGATAAGGACTTCCGTTGTCTCAGGCAGCATTCCCCGTCTCCATTTATCAACACGTGTTGACTTCTAGTAAGTTGGATTGCATTTGTCAACGGCTGTTGGCATATGAATCTGGATGAACGAGAAGCAGCCGAACAAGCAGACCAAGTCGGACCGAACACGAGCCCAAATCCTTGAAGCCGCACGCCGGCTTTTCTCCGAGCACGGCTATGACGGCACCTCAATCCGCGACGTTGCGGCGCAGGCCTCGATCGATCCGGCCATGGTGATCCGTTATTTCCACAGCAAGGACGAGCTGTTCGCCAGGGCCGCCGTCGTGGACCTCCAACTGCCGGATCAGCGGATAGACCCTACCGCCATCGGTGAAACGCTGATCAGGCGCTTTCTGGTAAACTGGGAAGGTCAGGCCAACGGGCCAGGCATGATAATCCTGCTACGCTCGGCTGCGTCGAACGAGCACGCGGCCGAGAAGGTCCGCGACGTCTTCGCCAACCAGGTGAGGCCGATGGTTGCATCGATAGGCGACCCAGCGGACGCCGGACGGCGCGCCGGGCTGGTTGCCAGCCAGCTGCTGGGCCTGGCGACCTGCCGATATCTGTTGCGGCTTGAGCCCGTCGTCGCCCTGTCGCATGAGGAAATCATCCGGAATGTGGGACCGGTGTTGCAACGTTATGCAACAGGCCACGACGCGGCCTGAACCGGCGGGCACCGAGTGCTGTCGCGGCGATTGACCCGTTCCGGCACGCAAAGATTAACGATTTCCAGGCGCCCTGTGCAAAACCCGGTTCGCAAGCTGTGAATTCTCGATGGACAAGCTGTGGACAACACAAGATGTTGGGCGATTATCCGGTTGTTGTCAACCGGATAATCGCCAGATGTTGGGGTGAATAAACCAGGAAAATCCCGCGATCGCTGATTCGTCACCGATTCGTTCCGGCTTTGAGCGGAACGTTAACGACCAAGGCCGGAAACCACCGTCAAATGGTTAAGGCCGATTAAGAAAATTCAATAATTTCATAATGTTGACCGAGGCGTATCGGATCACGACGATGCCCCGCCGGCAAAGGTTAACGCCAATGGTCCCCTTGCAGGAATCGGGCCAGTTTCCGCGATTCAGCATATGGTGAGACTCAGGCTCGCAAAATCCACATGTAGCCGTGAACAAAAGCTGAATCTGCCGGAGTCACTGATTCGTCGCCGATTCGTTCCAGACTCGTTCCAACTGTTAATTGAGACCTCAAAGACGAACCGTGGGACTGCCGGCCGGAACATTCCGCTTTCGCTTCGCGCCTGAAGTCCCTATGTGTCGCCTGTCATACGCGCCATGCGAGGCGCGCTCCCGACAACACGATGCAGAAAGCCTCATCTCCAGGCCGATGAACATCCAGCCGAAACACACCGAGCCGCTGATCCTGTCGGGCCGCGACGTGACTGCCGTACTGGGTCCGACCAACACCGGCAAGACCCATCTCGCCATCGAGCGCATGGTGGCACATGAGAGCGGCATTATCGGCCTGCCGCTCCGCCTTCTGGCGCGCGAGGTCTATGCCCGCGTCTGCGAAAAGGTCGGCGCCCACAAGGTGGCGCTCATCACCGGCGAGGAAAAAATCCAGCCGCCCGGCGCGAAATATTCGGTCTGCACCGTCGAAGCCATGCCGCGCGAGACCGACGTTGCCTTCGTCGCCATCGACGAGGTGCAACTCGCCGGCGACCTCGAGCGCGGCCACATCTTCACCGACCGTATCCTGCACCTGCGCGGCCGCCAGGAAACGCTGCTGCTCGGCGCGGCCACCATGCATGGCATCCTGCAAAAGCTGCTGAGAGGCGTCTCGGTGGTGACGCGCCCTCGCCTGTCGCACCTGGCCTATGCCGGCTCGAAGAAATTGACCCGCCTGCCGCGGCGTACGGCGATCGTCGCTTTCTCCGCCGACGAGGTCTATGCCATCGCTGAGCTGATCCGCCGCCAGCAAGGAGGAGCGGCGGTCGTGCTCGGCGCGCTGTCGCCCCGCACCCGCAATGCCCAGGTGGCAATGTTCCAGGCAGGCGACGTCGACTATCTCGTCGCCACCGACGCCATCGGCATGGGGCTCAACCTTGATCTCGATCATGTCGCCTTCGCCCAGAACCGCAAATTCGACGGCTATCAGTACCGCAATCTCACGGCGGCCGAGCTCGGCCAGATCGCCGGCCGCGCCGGCCGCCATCTGCGCGACGGCACCTTCGGCGTCACCGGCCAGGTCGATCCGCTGGACGAGGAGTTGGTCAAGCGCATCGAGGGGCACGAGTTCGATCCGGTGAAGGTGCTGCAATGGCGCACCGCGCATTTCGACTTCGCCAGCCTCGACGCGCTGAAGCGCTCGATCGAAACCAACGCGCCGGTCGAAGGCCTGACGCGGGCGCTGCCGGCGGTCGATGCCCAGGCGCTCGAACATCTCTCCCGCGACGAGGACATCCGCGCGCTGGCTACCAATGCCAAGCGCGTCGCGCTGCTGTGGGAAGCCTGCGCGTTGCCGGACTACCGCAAGATCGCGCCGGCCCAGCACTCCGACCTGATCGCTTCTATCTACACCGACCTCGCCAAACACGGCCATGTCGACGAGAACTACATGGCCGAGCAGGTGCGCCGCGCCGATACGACCGAGGGGGACATCGACACGCTGTCGCACCGCATTGCGCAGATCCGCACCTGGACATTCGTGTCCAACCGGCCGGGCTGGCTGGCCGATCAGGCACACTGGCGGGAAAAGACGCGCGAAATCGAAGACAGATTGTCGGATGCGCTGCATGAGCGGTTGACGAAACGGTTTGTAGACCGCAGGACTTCCGTCCTCATGCGGCGCCTTAGAGAAAATACAATGCCTGAAGCCGAAATCAGTCCTACCGGAACCGTCCTTGTCGAAGGCCATCATGTCGGCGAGTTGCAAGGGTTCCGCTTCACCGCCGATCAGAGCGCCGGCGGCGAAGACGCCAAGGCCGTGCGTACGGCAGCGCAAAAAGCGCTGGCCGCCGAGTTCGAGGCACGTGCCGAACGCTTCGGCGCCTGCGCCAATGGCGACCTTGCGCTCGGCTCCGACGGCACGCTGCGCTGGATCGGCGCGCCGATCGGCACGCTGGTTGCCGGCGAGGACGCGCTGAAGCCGCGCCTGGTGCTTTTGGCCGACGAGCAGTTGACCGGTCCCGCCCGCGACAAGGTCGCCGCGCGCGCCGAGCGCTTCGTCAATTTCCAGATCGAATCCTTGCTGAAGCCGCTGGTCGACTTGAAGAATGCCGAGCAGATCGCCGGCATCGGCCGTGGCATCGCCTTCCAGCTCGTCGAGCATTTCGGCCTCATCAACCGCCGCGACATCGCCGAGGAAATGAAGTCGCTCGACCAGGAGGGTCGCGCCGCCTTGCGCCGGCTCGGTGTGCGCTTCGGCGCCTACCACGTCTTCGTGCCGGCGCTGATCAAGCCGGCGCCCGCCGGACTGATCACGCTTTTGTGGGCGCTGAAGAACGACGGCAAGGACAAGCCCGGCTTTGGCGACGTGGTGCACGCGCTGGCCTCCGGCCGCACCTCGGTGGTCATCGATCCGGCTTTCGACAAGAGCTTCTACAAGCTCGCCGGCTACCGCAATCTCGGCCGCCGCGCCGTGCGCATCGACATTCTGGAACGGCTGGCCGACCTGATCCGGCCTGCGACCAACTGGAAGCCCGGTCTGGGACAGCGCCCGGACGGCGCCTATGACGGCCAGTCCTTCATGGTGACGCCGCCGATGATGTCCATCCTCGGCGCAACCGCCGACGACATGGAAGAGATCCTGAAAGGCCTTGGCTACCGCGCCGAGCCGAAGCCGCCGGCAGAGGTCAAGGCGCGGCTCGAAGCGCAGGACAATGCCGCGCGGCAAGCGGCTGCGGCCAAGCTGGCGGAAGCCGCAGCAAAGGCCGAGCAGGCTCAGGCGGCGGAAGCCGTGGCAAGTGAAGCCGTCGCTGAGGCGCCGGCCGTTGGGTCGGAGCCGGATGCAGCCACCGAGATTACGGCTGAGGAGCCCGTCGCCGAAGTCGCAGCGGCCGTTGCTGCGGACGCTCAGCCGGGCGCGCCTCCCGAGGGTTCGGAGCCAACTGCGGCCGTTGAAGCCACCGCCGAAGCTCCAGCCATCGAGGAAGCAACGGCGGAGCCCGTCGCGGAAGAACAGGTCGAAGCTCCCATAGAAATCGCGGAAGAAGCTCCGGCTGTTGCAGAAGCTGACGACACCGTCCCCGAAAGCGCCGACGCCACCGTCGCCGAAAACGCCGACGCCCTTACTTCCCCCTCGATGGGGGAGGTCGCGGCGCGAAGCGACGCGGGTGGGGGTGACAGCGTTAACGAAGCAGGTGCAGACACAGCAGACACTTCAGGCGCAACCACCGACGCCGGCGCTGCTCCCACCCCGGCGCTGCGCGCCGACCCTCCCCACGAGGGGGAGGGTGGAAGCGCCGAGGCCGAAGCCCCAAAGCCCATCTTGTTGTGGCGGCAGGGCCGTTTCGAGCAGCGCCCGCGCCATCGGCAAGACAACCGCAGAGACAATCGCCCGCGTAACGGCCAGGCTAGCCGCGCCGATGCGCCGGCCGACGCTGCCGGCGGACAGCCGGCACCGGGCGAACGGCCGGCCTATCAGGGCCGGCGCGACCAGCGCGACGGTGCCGCCAAGCCACGCTTCGACCGTTCGAAGTTCAAGCCCAAGCCGCAGGCCGAGGGCGAACAGCGCCGCGACGGCAAGCCGCAAGGCGAGCGTCCGCGCGAGGGCCGGCCTGACTGGAAAGGCGGCAGGCCGGAAGGCAAAGGCGGACCGCAAGGCGCCAAGCCGGCTTTCCAGGCCAAGCCACGCGATGAACGCCCGGCGCGCTTCGATCCGGACTCGCCCTTCGCCAAGCTCGCCGCCTTGCGCGACCAGCTGAAGAAGTAGGCTCTGAGCATGATCCCGAAAAGTGGAACCGGTTTTCGGACAAGATCAAGCTCCAACAAGAGATAACTCGCTGCGATGGTTGCTGAAGGTCGTCAGCGCATCGACAAGTGGCTGTTCTTTTCGCGCGCGATAAAATCGCGCTCGCTGGCGGCCAAGCTGGTTGTCGCCGGACGCGTCCGCATCAACAGCGACAAAGCAGCGCAGGCCTCCGATCTGGTCAAGCCTGGCGACGTTTTGACCATTACGCACGAGCGCCGCATCTTCGTTTGGAAGGTGCTTGGCACCGGCGTGCGGCGCGGTCCGGCCGAGGAAGCACGCACGCTCTACGAGGACATGTCCCCGCCGCCGGCCCCCAAAGGCGAGGCTGTTGCCGATGCCATTCCGGCGCTGCGCGACGCCGGCAGCGGCCGGCCGACCAAGAAAGAGCGCAGGCAAACCGACCGGCTGTTCGGCGAAGACTGAAGCCTTGGCCGTCTGCGCCATGCCGGCGGTCTGGAATTTCATTCCGGACACGCGGGCCCCGCCTGCAATGGCTGCCCTTGCAAGCGGCAGGCAAAGGCGTTACCTCACCAAAAAAGCCGCCGCATCGGCCCGAAAATCGGAAATCGATTTTTCGGAAGGCACGATGCGCAGATTCAAAGTGTTAGAGCGTACTTTATGCGTCCAAGTGGACGCACGTCGCTCTAGCAAGAACGGGACGTCCCGGAGCCGACCAATGACCTATGTCGTGACCGACAACTGCATCAAATGCAAGTACATGGACTGCATCGAGGTCTGTCCGGTCGACTGCTTTTACGAGGGCGAGAACATGCTTGTCATACATCCCGACGAGTGCATCGACTGCGGCGTCTGCGAACCGGAATGCCCGGCCGATGCGATCAAGCCCGACACCGAGCCGGGCCTCGACAAATGGCTGCAGGTCAACACCGAATACGCCGAGAAATGGCCCAACATCACCGCCAAGAAGGAGCCTCCGGCAGATGCCAAGAGCTTCGACGGCGAGGCCGGCAAGTTCGAGAAATATTTCTCCGCCGAGCCCGGCGAAGGCGACTGAGCGCATGACCCTGGAATCGGAATCGATTTCGGAAAGGGTGATGCGCAAAGCAAAAAAGTGCGGCCTATTGGATCGTCATAACGCTGCGTAACGCGCATCATACATTAACTGCCTTGACAGGCGGCGATGGCGCTCGACCTTCGCGTTTGCAGCAAAACCTTGATTCTTCCGACTTTTTGTGCTACACCAGTTAAAACATGCCGGTGACACAACGTCGATTTATGGCGCAAGCGCCCCAAATCACTGAAAGGTGAAATCCCCAATCGGACCAGAGCGATCTGGGCCAGGCAGTCGCTATGTATGCGGTTTGCCGGTCCCGGCTTTTTCCGATGGGTTCATCTGTTGTGCGGCTAACGATCGGTGTCCCCGGTCGCATGCGTTCGGACCGGCAGGCCGCCGGTGCCACAACAAGGAGTTCAGGGCGTAATGGCAACGATCACCCCGCAGAAGAAGTCCACCTCGGCACGCCACGGTTTCAAGACCGGCGAGTACATCGTCTATCCGGCGCACGGCGTCGGCCAGATCGTCTCGATCGACGAGCAGGAAGTTGCGGGCCACAAGCTGGAACTGTTCGTCATCGACTTCCAGAAGGACAAGATGCGCCTGAAGGTTCCGGTCGCCAAGGCGACCTCCATCGGCATGCGCAAGCTGTCGGAAGAGGATTATGTCGAGCGCGCGCTGAAGGTCGTGCAGGGCCGCGCCCGCGTCAAGCGCACCATGTGGTCGCGCCGTGCGCAGGAGTATGATGCCAAGATCAATTCGGGCGACCTGATCTCGATCTCGGAAGTCGTGCGCGACCTCTACCGTGCCGACAACCAGCCGGAACAGTCCTATTCCGAGCGTCAGCTCTATGAGGCGGCACTCGACCGCATGGCGCGCGAGATCGCGGCAGTCAACCGCATGTCGGAAACCGAAGCCGTGCGCCTGATCGAGGTCAACCTCAACAAGGGCCCGAAGCGCGGCGCCAAGGCCGACAATGAGGAAGCCGAGCAGGAAGAAGCTGCCTGATCGCTTTCACCGTCGAAATCATGAAAAACCCGGCCTTGTGCCGGGTTTTTGTTTTTACCCCCTTGTGGGGTTCCAAGGACGGGCGAGACCCGTGGCTCGCCCAGGCAGGGTCGCTGCGAAGCAGCGAGGATGGGGACGACACCAGACCGCACCCGGACCTTCCGTCCGACACTCCCCACAAGGGGAACGTAGAAGGCTCAGCCGCCGGCTTCCTTCTCCGCCTCCTGCTTCAGCGTCGCAATAAAACGCTTGGTCCGTTCCCGCTCCGGATTGCTGAACACCACGGTGGACGGCCCCTTCTCGACGACGACACCAGCATCGAGGAACACCACCTCCTGCGCGATCTTGGAGGCAAGGCGAAGGTCGTGCGTGGCCATCACCATGGTGGTGCCTTCGCTGGCGAGCTTTCCCAGCACGTCGACCACTTCCTGCGCCAGTTCCGGATCGAGCGCCGAGGTCGGCTCGTCGCAGAGCAGCACTTTCGGCGACGGCGCCAGGGCGCGGGCGATCGCCACACGCTGCTGCTGGCCGCCCGACAGCGTTGCCGGCCAATCGTCCGCCTTGTGCGCCATGCCGACCTTCTCGAGCAGCGCCAGTGCCCGCTCGCGCGCCTTTGCCGTCGGCCATTTCAGCACCGTCACCAGGCCTTCCATGACGTTCTCGATCGCGGTGCGATGCGGGAACAGCTGGAAGTTCTGGAACACCATGCCGGTCTGCAGCCGCAGGCGCTGGATGTCGCGGCTGGGGATCTTGATGCCGGGACGGAATTCCAGCATCTCGTCGCCGATGCGCACCATGCCCGAGGTCGGGATCTCCAACAGGTTGATGCAGCGCAGCAGAGTGCTCTTGCCACCGCCGGAGGGACCGACAAGCGCGGTGACGCTGCCTTCGGCAATGGTGACCGTCACGCCCTTCAGCACCAGATTGTCGCCGAAGCGCTTTTCGATATCGGTGAGGCCGATCATGAGCGCGCCTCCAGGAAGCCGCCATAGCGGTTGAGCCGCTCCTCCAGCCGCGTCTGCAAGGCCGAAAGCACCGAGCTCATCGCCAGATAAAGGATCGCCGCCTCGACATAGAGGATCAGCGGTTCATAGGTGGTGGCGACGATGCGCTGCGCCGCCTGGAACATCTCCGGCACGGTGATGGCGGCGGCCAGCGACGTATCCTTGACCAGCGAGATGAAGGTGTTGGACAGCGGCGGCACGGCGACGCGGCCGGCTTGCGGCAGGATGGTGCGCCGCATCGCCTGGCTCCAGGTCATGCCGATCGAATAGGCCGCTTCCCACTGGCCCTTCGGCACCGAGCCGATCACGGCGCGGATAATTTCCGAACTGTAGGCGCCTATGTTGAGGGTGAAGCCAATCAGCGCCGCCGGAAAAGCATCCAGCAATATGCCGACCGAAGGCAGGCCGTAAAAGATCAGGAACAGCTGCACCAGAAGCGGCGTGCCGCGAAAGATCCAGACATAGAAGCGGACCACGGCAACCAGAGGCTTGGGGCCGAACAGCCGCACCAGGGCGACAACCAGGCCGACGAACAGGCCGAGTGCGAACGATAGCAATGTCAGCGGTACGGTGAAGATCAACGCCGCCCACAGCAGTGTCGGCAACGAGTCCAGCATCAGGTGTAGCCAGTGCGGCACGAACGGCTCCTCCCTCACAGACCGCCGCGGTGACGGCAGTGCGATTGTGTGCTTCTCATATCATGCGAATAACGGCGAGCCGTCAAAGACGGCCCGCCGCTATTTGTCATTGCCGGCAAACCGCCGGGAGATGGTCTTTACTGCGAGACATCCTGGCCGAAATAGGTATCGGCGATCTTCTTGTAGGTGCCGTCGGCCTTGATGTCGGCCAGCGCCTTGTTGATCGCCGCGACCAGCTCCGGATCACCCTTGCGCACGATGACGCCGGAATAGTCGGCGTTCTCTTCCTGCGCGGCGATCTTCACATTGGCGTCCGGCTTGTGCTTCTTGAAGTCGAGGAAAGACAGGCTGTCATTGATGGTGGCGTCGGCGCGGCCGGTGAGCAGCAGCTGGATCGACTGGTCGAAGCCGTCGGTGCCGACAAGTTCGGCGCCGTTGGTCTCGGCGAGCTTGCCGAAATTCGATGTCAACGACTGTGCCGACTTCTTGCCCTTGAGGTCGGCGAAGGTCTTGATGTCGGTATTGTCGCCGCGCACGATCAGCACGGCCTTGGAGGCGATGTAAGGATCGGAGAAATCGTACTTGGCCTTGCGCGCGTCGGTGATGCCGACCTCGTTGATCACGGCGTCGTAGCGGTTGGCGTCGAGGCCGGCGATCAGCCCGTCCCATTTGCCTTCGAGGAACTCGACCTTGACGCCGAGCTTGTCGCCGATCGCCTTGGCGATCTCGACATCGAAGCCGGCCAGCGCGCCGGAAGCATCATGATAGGTGAAGGGTGCATAGGTGCCTTCGGTGCCGACCTTGAGGGTGCCGGCCTGCTTGATCTGGTCAAGATTGGCGCCGGCATGGCCTGATGTAACAGCCAGAACCTGCAGCGTTCCGGCGACGATGAGCGAATTGAGCCATTTCATTTCTATGTGATCCCGTCCTTGGCCGGTATCCGGCGCTTGTGAGAGCCGGAAACTGACAGATACAGCGCAGCATAATAAGGAACCAGATTTCAAAAAAACGGCGATCCAGAAATCAGATTCTCAAAGCAGCTCGGATCCGTGCCAATAGTCCCGATCTGCGGTGTCGATGCGCCCTGTCGGACCGCACAAAACAACCGCCCTCGGCGGCGGAACCAATCCCCGGTATGGCACGTTCATGGCTTGTTGTAGGGCGCCGCGTTTCCATTTCAAGAACCCTTGGCTGCGCTAGGCCCGAAGCAATTCCAGGAAAGTGGGAAAGCGGTTTCCTTCGGAATTGCGTCAAACAGAGATAACGGCCGCCAGGCCGTCCGAAAATGTCCGGGAGCAGGAGCGCGGCATGATCGAAGACACGGCAGGACGGACCATGGTCCGCACGGCAATGAAAGCCCCTTACCTCGAGCGCGATGAGGAACATGTTCTCGCCTTGCGCTGGAAGGAAGACCAGGATCAGCAGGCGCTGCATCAGATTACCGTCGCCCATATGCGGCTGGTCATCTCCATGGCTTCGAAATTCCGACATTACGGCCTGCCGCTCGGCGATCTGGTCCAGGAGGGCCATGTCGGGCTGCTGGAAGCAGCCGCGCGTTTCGAGCCGGAGCGCGAGGTGCGCTTCTCGACCTATGCGACATGGTGGATCCGCGCTTCGATGCAGGACTACATCCTGCGCAACTGGTCGATCGTTCGCGGCGGCACCTCTTCGGCGCAAAAGGCGCTGTTCTTCAACCTGCGGCGCCTGCGCGCCCGTCTTGCCAATGGCGCCGAGCCGATCTCCAACGCCACGCTCTACCGCGAAGTCTCGGTAGCCCTCGGCGTCTCCGAGGCCGATGTCGAGAAGATGGATTCCAGGCTTTCAGCACCTGACTCTTCGCTCAACGCACCGCTCGCCGATGAGGCCGGTACCACCGAGCGGATGGACTTCCTGATTTCGGACGATCCATTGCCTGACGAGGTCGCCGGCGACACCATCGACGTCGAACGGCGCCTGATGTGGCTGAAGACGGCGCTCCGCGCGCTCAATGCCCGCGAACTCAGGATCATCGAGGAGCGTCGGCTGACAGACGAAGGTGCGACGCTTGAGGCGCTCGGCGAGACGCTCGGCATTTCCAAGGAGCGTGTCCGCCAGATCGAGGCCCGCGCCATGGAAAAGCTCAAGCTCGCGCTGGTCAAGCAGAACCCGGAATTCATGGCAGCGTGAGATTGCCAGGAACAGGGGTACCGCCCTGAGTTATCTCAGAAAAAAGCACTACGAAGGCTGGGGTTTCTGACGAAGACCGGCGCTATCTGTCCGTGACGATCTTGACCTTGTCGCCGGCCGAAACCGAGGCGCCCGGCGACATCGCGTTGAGCACGCGGAACAGATCGAGCTTGCGGTCGACGCCGACCATCTGCGCCGAAAGTGTGCCCATCGTCTGCCCGGCCTGTACCGTGACGACGCGGATATGCAGCGGCTTCAGTGCCGCTTTCTCGGCGGGGCTGAGCACGCGGAACGAACCGCTGACCGAGCGTGCCACCGGATCGAGTGTCGTGCTGGCCGAGGGGGCCGCTGTCAAAAGCCGGTAGACCTGACCGCCGGCGCGGATCACCGCAATGTCGAACTGCCAGCCATCGGCGCCGGCGTGCGCGGTCGCCGCCTGGTTGCCGTCGATCGTCTCCTGGCGCACACTGGTCTCGTCGAGACCGGCCACCCAGCCGCTTCTGATGTAGTCGGTCAGCGCACGATCCTTGTCGATCGACACACCGTCGAAGCGGATCGCCATGTCGCCGGGACCGGTCGCCGTCACTGCCGCCGCCGAATTGTCGATGATGAAGCCGTCGGGCACCGTGAACGAAACGCCGAGGCCCGGATGCAGGAAGGTCTGGCCGCGCACATAGCCCTCTTCCGGCGTGTCGCCATAGAGCAGGCCGTCTATCCCGGCCAGGAAGGAATCGCGGTCGCGGGTGCCGATGCCCGGCGCGCCGAACTGGCGGGCGTGGCGCTGCGCCAGATCAATTCGCTGCGGCGTGTTGGGGTGCGTGGCCAGGAAGTCGAGGCTGGCGTCGGTGGCGCCGCTGATCGAGCGGAAATCGGTATAGGCCGACATCGACTGCAGGAAACGCCCGGCGGCATAGGGATCGTAACCCGCCTCGCCGATCGACTTGATGCCGATCGCGTCTGCCTCCAGCTCCTGGTTGCGCGAGAACTGCGCCAGCCTCAGCTTGCCGCGGATCAATGCCTGCTTGGCGGTCGGGCTGTCGCCCAGCACATCGGAGACCACCTTGGTCGCCAGGCCTTCCTCGGCCTCGAGCTGCTGGCGCTGCAAGCCGTGATTGGCGGTGACGTGGCCCATCTCATGCGCGATGACGGCGGCGAGTTCGGCCGAATCATTGGCCAGCGCCAGCAGGCCGCGGGTGACGTAGAGATAGCCGCCCGGCAGCGCGAAAGCGTTGACGTTGGGCGAATTGAGGATGGTGATGCGATAGGTCTGGGTCGGATTGGCCGACACCACGGTCAGGCTGCCGACAACCTTGGCCACCATGCGCTCGAGCTTGGGATCGGAATATTCGCCGCCATAGGTGGCAAGGATGCGCGGATGTTGCGCCTTCGCCAGTTCGGCAAGCTTGCTGTTGGCGGCGACATTGTCGACCGTGATCGGCTTGTCGGAAGGCTGGAAGCCGGATTCCTGCACTTCGGGAGGCGTGAACATCTGGCAGCTGGCCAGCGCCACGGCAAGGCCGGCCAGCGCGAGGAAGCGCACCAGCGGTCTGCGTTTCAAAGTGTCAGTGCCGGTCGGCAGCACGGCGTTCCTTCAGCTCTCGGCGCATGATTTGGACCGGGGTCCGCGCCAGCGAAAAATCGGTTTTCGTTGGCAATCCTGCACACATCAAAAAACCTACAGCGTTTACGCATCCGGCCGGGTGCGGCGCTGTAGGGGCAAATCACGGCTCGTGCCGGACCAGTACTAAGCGGACCTAGCCACATCGACTGGACCATGGCAAGCAAGCGCCACATCACCTGTAGCCGGTTTGGTCGTAAATTATGTCCGCTTCCGGGCAATATCGCGTGATCCGCCCGAACTTGCGCCGATATAGCGCCGAAACGCTTCAGGGCCAGTGCCGTCGAAAAAATCGGCGGCAGGTCCCGTCGCGGCAACCCTGCCATTGTCCAGAAAAACCATCTGCTCGCCGATACGGCGAGCGTCTTCCGGCTGATGCGTGACGAACAGCACCGTCATCGCCCGCTCGGCATGAACGCCGGCCACCAGGTCGAGCATGTCGTCGCGCAGTGCTGGCCCGAGCGAAGCGAACGGCTCGTCGAGCAGCAGCACTGGCCGGTCGCGCACCAGAACGCGGGCGAGCGCCACGCGCTGCCTTTCGCCGCCGGAGAGTTCGCGGGGCAGGCGCATTTCCTTGCCGGCCAGGCCGACGCGGTCAAGCGCCTCGGCGATTGCGGCGCGATCGGCGTCGGTCAGGTTGAGCGATGGCGAGCGGCCGAGCCCGACATTCTTCTCCACCGAGAGATGAGCAAACAGATTGTTTTCCTGGAATACCATCGATACCGGCCGCGCCGAAGGCGGCTCGGCGCCGACATCGGCGGCGCCGATCAGCACACGACCGGACTCCGGCGTCTCGAAACCAGCCACCAGATTGAGCAAGGTCGATTTGCCCGAACCACTTGCCCCCATGATGGCGGTGATCTTAGATGTATCGAATTCGACATCGAACAGGAATGACGTTTCGCCATAGCTGAACGAGACCTTGTCCAGCCGGACAGTCGTGCCTTTCTCCACAGCGGACGTCACGATCTCTCTCCCCGTCCCAGCCAGTCTGCCGCGACCACCAATGCAAGGCAGACCGCCCCGAGCAGCAAAGCCAGCCCGGCAGCATCGGCCGTGCGATAGCTGCCCATGCGCGCCAGCAGGAGATAGGGCAAGGTCTGCACCGAATCGCTGCCGAACAGCGCGATGACGCCGAGATCGCCGAGCGACAGCGCCACGGCGAAGGCAAAGCCGGTGGCCAGCGGCCGCCGGAGCGATGGCCAGTCGACCAGAAGCAGCCGGTTCCAGCCCGCAATGCCGAGCTGCGCGCACAGCTTTTCGTGGCGCTCGCTGGCCGCATCATAGGCCGGGCGCATCGCGCGGATGGCAAAGGGCATCGCCATCACCGCATTGACGGTGACGACCATGACCGGTGCGATGGCAAAGACATCGCTGACCGTGCGCAGCAGGAGAAACCAGCCGGCGCCGATGACGACGGGCGGCACGACGAGGACGAAGCCGGCGCCGGTGTCGGTGGCATGCTCGAGCAATGAACGGGCACTGGACCGGCGGCGCAGCGACAATGCCCGACGCGCCATGATCAGCGACAGCGACAGCGCCACCGAAAGTAGCGCCGCCGAGAAGGCGAGACCGGCGCTGGTCAGCGTCGCCTGACGCACGGCACTCTCGCCCGCCAACCGGCCGAGATCGGCGTCGAGGCCGGACGCGACGGTGGCCGCCATTGGTCCGGCGACGAACAGCAAGGCGAGCACGATCAGGACGGCGTTGAACGCTGTTTCTGCTTTGCCGGCCAAGTGATAGCGGCGCGGCGCGACAGGCAAATTGGCGTCGCCGGTCACATTGGCGCCGAGCCGCGTCAGCGCCAGCATGACGGCAAAAGTCAGCGCGATCTGCAGCACCGTCAGCGTCACCGCTCGCGCCGGATCGAAGTCGAAACGCAGCGCCTGATAGATGGCGACTTCCAGCGTCGTCGCCGCCGGCCCGCCGCCGAGGATCAGCACGATGGTGAAGGAGGTGATGCAAAGCATGAAGACAAGCCCGGCGACGCCCGGCAGCGCGGCGCGCAGCACCGGCCACTCGATCAGCCGGAAGGCTGGCCTCGCCCCCATGCCGAGCTGGCTCGCCAGCCGCCATTGATCGGCCGGCACCGTTCCCAGCGCTTCGAGGAACAGCCGGGTGGCCAGCGGCAGGTTGAAGAAGACGTGGGCGACGAGGATGCCTGGCAGCCCATAGATGTCGGGCCAGCTCTGGCCACCGATCGCGGCGAAATAACCGGCGCGGCCATAGAGCGCCAGTATGCCCAGCGCTGCGACAATCGCCGGCAAGGCAAGGGGCACAGTAAACAGCTGCAGGATGAAGCCGCGTCCGAAGAAGCGCGGATGCCGCGACAGCGCGCGGGCGACGAACAGCGCCGGTACGACGGAAAGCAGAGTCGAGAGCGCAGCCTGCCAGAGCGTGAAGCGGACAACGCGCACGAGATAGAGGTCAAAGGCGGACGCGGCGCCGGAAAGGTCGTGCGCGCCTTCCCGGATAAGGCCGGCGAAGGCGCCACCGATCAGCAGCGCGATTGCCGCAAGCGCGACAATGCCGGCCGTGATGCGGGGGTCAGAGCGTTGCACTCTTTACCGGGCGTCGCGTTCCTTCGCGCCCCCCTCTGTCCTGCCGGATATCTCCCCCACAAGGGGGGAGATCAGCTATTTCCGCGCCCCGCTTATTCCTGCAACCTTGGCGACTGGCGAAATCGCCGACGATAGCCAATCTCCCCCCTCGTGGGGGAGATGTCCGGCAGGACAGAGGGGGGCGCCGTAGGGCACTCATCTTTCGATCATACAGCCAAAGCTACTTGCTCATCACCGCCAGCCATTCATCCACCCAGGCCTTGCGATTTGCCGCGACCTCTTCCGGGCTGAACAGCAAGGTCTTCGCCGGCTTGACCAGCCTATCAAAAGCCGGATTGAGCGGCTTGTCGGTTTTCCCGGCCGGGAACATCCAGTTGGTCTCCGGAATGACATCCTGGAATTTCGGCCCGGTCATGAAGGCCAGGAACTTCGCCGCCAGCGGGTTCTTCGCGCCCGTGGTGGTGATGCCGGCGACCTCGACCTGCAGATACTCGCCCTCCTCGAACGACGCCGCCTGGAAGCGCCCGGTGTTCTCGGCCACCATGTGGTAGGCCGGCGACGTCGTATAGGAAAGCACCATCGGCGCCTCGCCCTTGGTGAACAGGCCGTAGGCCTCGCTCCAGCCCGGCGTCACCGTCAGCACTTTGCCCTTGAGTTTCGCCCAGGCTTCCGGCGCCTTGTCGCCATAGACCGACTTGACCCACAGCAGCAGGCCGAGGCCCGGCGTCGACGTCCTCGGATCCTGGATGACGATCTTGTCGGCGGCATCGCCCTCGACCAGTTCCTTCAGGCTCTTCGGTGGGTTCTTCAGCTTCTCGGTGTCGTAGACGACGGCGAAATAACCATAATCATAGGGCACGAAAGTGTCGTCGCTCCAGCCGCCCGGCACGTTGTTTTCAGCCACCGGGCCATGTCGGACAAAAAGGCCGGAAGCCTTGGCTTCCGCGGTGAGGTTGGTGTCGAGGCCAAGCACGATATCTGCTTTGGTCGAGGCTCCTTCCAGCTTGACGCGGTTGAGAAGTGCGACGCCGTCGGCCGCCGAGACGAAGTCGACGCTGCAGCCGCACTCGGCTTCGAATTCCTTCTTCACCTGGGGGCCCGGACCCCAGTCGGCAGTGAAACTCTCATAGGTATAGATCGTGAGTTTTTCCTGCGCGGACGCAGAGCTTGCCAGTAGCGAAACAGCAAGCCCCAGCGCTGGGACAAGACGGGACAAAAACATGCGCATCGGCGCCTCCTTCATTCGTGTTGAAAGGAATTGAGGCGTCGGACTGTCCGAAGCGTCTAATCCCTCCGCCGGTACAAACCGGATCAGGTTCAGCGGGTTGGCGAGACTGCCTCTCAGCCGGTCCGCGAAGATCGCGTCCGGCACCCCGTTAGAGCGTTTCGACACATAGGCCCGGCCAAGGTGCCACGCAAGTGGAAGTTTGCCCGAGCATGATCCCGGAAAGTGGAATCCGTTTCCGGAAAAAGATCATGCTCCAACAAAGAGTGACGGTGCCGCTCGGCCTTCCGTTTCGTCGGCGGGGCTGGTAAGTGCCAGCGGATATGAGCACATTCACCATCCTGCTTGGCGGCGATCTCGTCCGCACGCCGCGGCTCGACCGCCAGGTCGCGGGCACGCGCGTCATCGCCGCCGACGCCGGCATCGATCATGCCCGCCTGCTCGGCGTGATGCCGGAGCTGTGGGTCGGCGATTTCGATTCCGTGCCGGCGGACCTGCCTGCCGATCTCGCCGCCGTGCCGCGGGAGGTGTTTCCTCCCGAAAAGGACAAGACCGATGGCGAACTGGCGATCGCGGCGGCATTGGAACGCGGCGCCACCAGCCTGGTGCTGGCCGGCGCTTTCGGCGGCAAGCGCGCCGACCACGCCTTCCTGCATCTGGCGCTCAGCCTTCAACTGGCAGAGACAGGCACAAAAGTGCTGTTGACCAGCGGAGCGCAGGAAGGCGCCCCTTTGCTGCCCGGCAAGGCCGGCTTCGACTATGCCGACGGAACGCTGTTTTCGGTGCTCGGCTTTTCCGATCTTTCGGGCCTCACCGTGTCCGGCGCGAAGTGGCCGCTCGACCATGTCGAGGTCGTGTTCGGCTCGTCGCTGACCATCTCGAACGAGGTCAAGTCCAACAAGACCGGGGGCGGCCTCGAAATTGAGCTCGGCCATGGCCGCGCGCTGCTGCTCGCCCACCCCTACCCCTTGCCTGAAAGCTGACATGGCCCCGCCCCTTCTCAACCTCGACGGCATAAGACTGACCTTTGGCGGCACGCCGCTGCTCGATGGCGCCGAATTGACGGCGTCCGCCGGTGACAAGATCGCGCTCGTCGGCCGCAACGGCTCCGGCAAGTCGACGCTCCTGAAGATTGCCGCCGGTCTGATCGAGCCGCAAGACGGCGAGGTCTTCCGCCAGCCTTCGGCAACGGTGCGCTATCTCCCGCAAATGCCCGACATGGACGGCTTTGCCAATGTGCGTGCCTATGTCGAGGCCGGGCTTGGGCCTGCCGACGATCCCTACCGCGCCACATATCTGATGGAGCATCTCGGCCTCGCCGGCACGGAGAACCCCAACGATCTCTCCGGTGGCGAGGCGCGCCGCGCAGCACTTGCCCGCGTCATGGCGCCCGAACCCGATATTCTGCTGCTTGACGAGCCGACCAACCATCTCGATTTGTCGGTCATCGAATGGCTGGAAGAGGAGCTCGTCCGGACGTCTTCGGCGCTGATCGTCATCTCGCACGACCGACGCTTCCTCGAACGCGTCTCGCGCGCCACTGTCTGGCTCGACCGTGGCCAGACCCGCCGCCTCGACAAGGGCTTTGGCCATTTCGAGGAATGGCGCGACCTTGTGCTGGAAGAGGAAGAGCGCGAACAGCACAAGCTGGGCCGCCAGATCGTGCGCGAGGAGCATTGGCTGCGCTATGGCGTGACGGCTCGCCGCAAACGCAACATGCGCCGGCTCGGCGAACTGCAGACCATGCGCCAGCGTTTTCGCGGCCATCGCGGCGCCGAGGGCTCGGCCACCATGGTGGCCAGCGACGCCGCCGAATCCGGCAAGCTGGTGATCGAGGCCAAGAACATCGAAAAGAGCTTTGGCGACCTCACCGTGGTCAAAAGCTTCTCGACCCGCATCCAGCGCGGCGATCGCGTCGGCCTTGTCGGGCCGAACGGCGCCGGCAAGACGACGCTGTTGAAGATGCTTACCGGCGAGATGAAGCCCGACGCCGGCTCGGTGCGGCTCGGCACCAATCTGGAAATCGCCACGCTCGACCAGAAGCGCGAGGCGGTCGATCCGGCCGAGACCCTGGCGCAGTATCTCACGGACGGGCGCGGCGAAAACCTCGTCATCAATGGCGAGCAGCGCCATGTCGTGTCCTACATGAAGGATTTCCTGTTCAAGCCGGAACAGGCGCGCACCCCGGTGCGCGAGCTGTCCGGCGGCGAACGGGCGCGGCTGCTCCTGGCGCGTGTTCTGGCGCGGCCGGCCAACCTTCTGGTGCTCGACGAGCCGACCAACGATCTCGACATGGAGACGCTGGAACTGTTGCAGGAACTTGTCGCCGGCTTTGCCGGCACGGTCATCCTGGTCAGCCACGACCGCGACTTCCTCGACCGCACCGTCACCAGCATCATCGCCCCGGACGGAGGCGGCCGCTGGATCGAATATGCCGGTGGCTATTCCGACATGCTGGCGCAGCGCGGCGGCACCCGGCTCGACGACCGCAAGGCGCGCGCCAAGGCCGAAACCAGCGATGCGCCGGCGCCGGGCAAGAGCGAGCCGGCAGCGCCAAAAGGGCCGTCGAAGAAACTGTCGTTCAAGCAGAAATTCGCCCTGGAATCCTTGCCCAAGAAGATCGAGGCGGTAATGGCCTCGATCTCGCGGTTGGAAAACAACATTGCCGATCCCGCCTATTACGAGCGCGACCCGGCCTCGTTCCAAAAGACCATCGCCGCCCTCGACAAGGAACGCGCCACGCTGGCCGCACTCGAGGAAGAGTGGCTGGGGCTGGAAATGCTGCGTGAGGAGATGGAGGGGTAGCATTGCCTGCGGTCTTTTATGCGCGTATATTGTGCGCATGAAAGGAGGCATCTCCGTGCTTCAATCGACGCCAAAAACTCAGCGGACCTCTGTCAACACGTCCATTGACTCTCAGCTGATCAAGGACGCCAAAGCGTTGGGCATCAACATCTCCCGCGCTGCCGAAGCAGGGATCGCGAAAGCGATTGCGGCGGAGAAAACGCGTCGATGGCAAGAAGAAAACAGGGAAGCCATCGAAAGCTCCAACGAATATGTCCGAAAGAACGGACTGCCATTGGCTAAACACCGGCCGTTCTGATGGCGCGTTACGATTTCTATCGGAGTACCGAGAGCGACGGTTATCTTCTCGACGTGCAGTCAGATATGCTTGAAGGGCTGAGCACCAGGGTGGTCGTTCCTTTGATGCCGCCCGAGATTGCCCCGCTTCCTGGCCGCCGCCTGAACCCGACCTTCGCTATAAACGGCAAAGATCTTGTGATGGTCACACAGTTTGTGTCGGCCTTCAGCGCGTCCGAATTGCGGATGCCAGAGGGAAACCTTTCTAGACATCACGACGACATCGTCGCCGCCCTCGACATGCTGTTCCAGGGCTTCTGAGCGAAGGCAGCCGCTACTGCCGCCCGTCAACCTGCCGTCTTGGCCTGCCAGGCCTTCAGCGCCTCGTCGAACACCTTCTCGCCCGGAATGCCCTTTTCCATGGTCAGCAGCGCCCGGCGTCCGGTCTTGTAGACCACCGGCACGTCGATCCAGTCCTGGCCTCGAAGCAAGGTCATATTGGCGTCCTCGTCGGCCTTGGTGTCGTTGAGCGCCACCAGGAAGAAGCCGTCGGCGATCTTGGCCGGAATGCCGATCAGCGGGCTGCCGGCATCCTGTTCCGAACTCTTCATGGCGACGCGCAGGATGTTGTCGACGCCACCGCCGTCAAAGCCCTCGGGCGTCAGGAAGATCATCTCGATGATGTGGCTGGCCGGCAGCGTCTGGTCGGTATTGCGGCGGATGGTCATGCGCAGCTGGATGTCCTTGCCGGGAATGGTCGCCTCGGCGCGGATCGCCGGCTCGGGCGGCAGGTCGCCGCCGGGCGATTCCTGCACCAGCGACCAGACGATGCTGCCGGGTTCGGCCGAACCTTGCGCGGTCGAGGTGCGTTCCTCGTAGAAGATCGCCTTCTGGCCGACCGCAACGGTCGGCGCGGGAGCGGCGGCCGCCGGCGCAGCGGGCGGCGTGGCGGCGGCATC
Organism: Mesorhizobium sp. C268A; assembly: GCF_040324475.1. Lineage (NCBI taxonomy): Bacteria > Pseudomonadati > Pseudomonadota > Alphaproteobacteria > Hyphomicrobiales > Phyllobacteriaceae > Mesorhizobium > Mesorhizobium sp. C268A. The sequence continues at coordinate 3,924,553 of NZ_JAMYVX010000001.1, read as the reverse complement.
AGCCGGTGCTGCCCCATTGGCCGGCGGAGCGACGCCATCGGCGGGCGGCGTTGCCGGTGGCGTGGCGGAAGCGTCGGGCGCCGGCGTGGCGGGCGCGCCCGTGGCTGCGGCGTCGCCGGCCGGCGGGGTCGCAGGCGCTGGAGCCGCAGGTGGCGCTGGAGCCGGGGGGGGCGGTGTGGTCAGCGCGGCGACGGACTCGCCCTCGCCGATGCCGCTTTGACCGGCCGCGGGACCGGGGTCGGTTTCACCGCCTTCGGGCGACAGGCGCTGGGTGAACTTCGTTCCCTCGCCGGCAGCGGCCGGTGCCGGTGCATCGGCCGCGGGCTTGGCCGGCGCCGGCTTTACCAGCGGTTCGGTCGAGACCGTCTTGGTGTCGCCGCCGAGGCCCAGCATCGAGCCAAAGGCATCCTTGTTCAGCCAGATGCCATAGCCGCCGCCGGCGACCACCAGAAGCGCGACGACAGCCGCGATCAACCCGCCATAGCTGCGCCTGCGCTCGGCTGGGCGCAGGCGCTGGAACGTGTCCGCGACCGGCTGCTCGTCATTGGCGAACACATCGGCGCTGTCGTCGTCGGCGTCCAGCTCCACGGCTTGCTTGTCGATGGTTTCTGCACGCGCCGCAGGCGACGGCGGTGTCGGCGCGGGCCTCTGCCAGCTCGGCTCTGTCCTGGCGGTCGGCGCCGGCTGCACCGGTTTCGCCGGCTGCCAGGCCGGCGCAGGCGTGGCGGAAGGCTTTACATGACTGGACTGGTTCTTGTTGCGGTCGATGGAGGAGAAGATGTGCTCCAGCTCCGCCAGCGGATCGGATGCCGGCACCGCCCTGGCATAGTCGCGCTCGACGCTCGAGATGGCATCTTCCAGGGATCGCTTCTGCGTGCTTATGGCTTCCGTGGCCAGCGGCGGCGAATACTCCGCAAGCTTCTTCGCCAGCATGGTACGAACGCTTTCATAGATCCGCGTACGCTTTTCGGGCGTTTCGTCGCCGTGCTTGTCGAGCGCCTTTTTCAGAATAGCAACGAAATCTGCCATGCTTCAGTCGACCTGTATTTGTTTCCGCGCCGGCCCCCGCAAATCGGCCGCGATGCCCGGAAAGGCTTCAGAAAACTAGTCTTGAAACGGATCGGTCACAAGTATCGTGTCGTCCCGTTCCGGGCTGGTGGAAAGGAGCGCGACGGGTGCGCCGATCAGCTCCTCGATGTAACGGACGTATTTAACGGCCTGCGCCGGAAGGTCGTTCCAGCTGCGCGCGCCGGCGGTGGTGCCTTTCCAGCCTTCGAGCGTCTCGTAGACCGGCTCGACACGCGCCTGCGCGCCCTGGCTGGCCGGCAGATAGTCGATCGTTTCGCCGTCGAGACGGTAGCCGGTGCAGACCTTGATCTCATCCAGCCCGTCGAGCACGTCGAGCTTGGTCAACGCGATGCCCTTGATGCCGTTGACGGCGACGGCCTGGCGCACCAGCACGGCGTCGAACCAGCCGCAACGGCGTTTGCGCCCGGTGACGACGCCGAATTCGTGGCCACGCGTACCGAGAAATTCGCCGATCTCGTTCTTCTGCTCGGTCGGGAACGGGCCTTCGCCGACACGCGTCGTATAGGCCTTGGTGATGCCCAGGACATAGCCGATGGCGCCGGGGCCCACCCCCGAGCCGGCGGCTGCCTGGCCGGCAACGGTGTTGGACGAGGTAACGAACGGATATGTGCCGTGGTCGATGTCGAGCAGCGTGCCTTGCGCGCCCTCGAACAGGATGCGTTCGCCGGCGCGGCGCTTGTCGTCGAGGATTTTCCAGACGCGGTCCATATAGGGCAGGATCTCATCGGCGACCGAGGTCAGCTCGGTCATGATCGCCTCATGCGTGACTTCGCCATGGCCAAGCCCGCGACGCAGCGCATTGTGATGCGTCAGCAGCCTGTCGACCTTGAGGGGCAGCGTTTCCAAATCCGCCAGATCCATCACCCGAACCGCGCGCCGGCCCACCTTGTCTTCATAGGCTGGGCCGATGCCACGACGCGTCGTGCCAATTTTCGTCCCGGAATTGGAGGCGGCGTCCTCGCGGAATCCGTCCAGCTCCCGGTGCAGCGACAGGATAAGCGCGGTGTTTTCGGCTATTTTCAGGCGGTCCGGCGTGACCTCGACGCCTTGCGCCTTGAGTTTTGCCACTTCGGCGACAAAGGCGTGCGGGTCGAAGACGACGCCATTGCCGATGATCGACAGCTTGCCTTGCCGCACCACGCCCGACGGCAGCAGCGACAGTTTGTAGACCTTGCCATCGACGACCAGCGTATGGCCGGCATTGTGGCCGCCCTGGAAGCGCACGACCACGTCGGCGCGCTCCGACAACCAGTCGACGATCTTGCCCTTGCCTTCGTCGCCCCATTGCGAGCCGACGACCACCACATTGGCCATGTTTCTTTTCCCTTGAGATGCCGCCCTGGCGGCCTGGATATGGTTCGAAACGACAGGCCTCTATAGCGTCAAGACCTCGCAAGCGCGACCTTTCTTTGCCGTCGAAAATGCCCTGAGGCACAACAATTTTCGGCTTTGACATCATTTACTTGCGTCGGCGGGGGCAATAGGCCGGCAAACACAACTTCCCAGGCGGCCGGAATCCCGCATGCATCGACGCGCCTACCTTTTCCTGCTGCTGACCACCCTGCTGTGGGGCGGCAATTCCGTCGCCGGCAAGCTGGCGGTCGATCACGTCTCGCCGATGACGCTGGTCTTCCTGCGCTGGGTGCTGGCCGTCGCGATCCTGCTGCCGATCGGCTGGCGCACGATCAGGGAGGACTGGCAGGTGGTGCGCAAACACTGGTTCGTGCTGGCTGCACTTGGCGCCAGCGGCTTCACTCTGTTCAACACCATTTTTTACACCGCGCTCAACTACACGACCGCGATCAATGTCTCGATCGAACAGGCGGCGATGCCGGTCTTGATCATCATTGCCAATTTCTTCTTCTTCCGCCTGCGCGTGAGCTGGGCGCAGATTGCGGGCGTGGTGCTGACCATCTTCGGTGTCATCTTGACTGCCTGCCACGGCGATCCGCGCCGGCTGCTCACATTGGAACTCAATTTCGGCGACGCCATCATGCTGGTCGCGGTCGTCCTCTACAGCGGTTATTCGGTCGGGCTGCGGCTGAAGCCGGTGATGCGCTGGCAGAGCCTGATGTTGTCCCTGGCGATCGCTGCCCTCATCACCTCGCTGCCGTTCTTCCTGTGGGAGGTCGCCGCCGGCAAGGTTATCGTCCCCGATATCAGCGGCTGGGTGGTCATCGTCTATACCGCGATCGGCGCTTCGGTCATTTCGCAGATCACTTACATCAGGGGCAACGAACTGATCGGCGCCAACCGTGCCGGGCTGTTCATCAATCTGGTGCCGATCTTCGGCACGCTGCTGTCAGTGCTGATCGTCGGCGAGACATTCCAGCTCTACCAGGCGCTGGCGCTCGTCCTGGTGCTGGGCGGCATTTCGCTCGCCGAATACAGCGGGCGCAAGATGGCGGCACCGAACCGCCGCGGATAACATTTGGCTGCTGCCGCGCTGCGCCGCCGTCGCGATAACTGCTGCCGCGCGCCGACCTGGAACATTTTACCTCTGGCGGAGTTTGCTTGCGTGGGAGGCAACAAGATGAGCCATAACCCTCGCAGCACGGCAAGCATTGCCGGTCACCCCATTCATCCAATGCTGATTCCGTTTCCGATCGCCTTCTTTGTCGGCACCTTCGTTTGCGATCTGATTTTCTGGCAAACAGCCGATCCCGGGTGGGTCACCGGATCGCTTTGGCTTCTCGGCGCCGGCCTGATCATGGGCGCCTTGGCCGCTCTTACCGGCCTGACGGACGTTCTCGGCGATGTTCAGATCCGCAATCTCACGACGGCATGGCTCCATGCCGGCGGCAACGTGCTCGTCGTGCTGATCGAGCTTTATAACTGGTACTCGCGTTATGTCGGTGGAGCGGCGGCTGTGATCCCGACCGGCTTTATCTTGTCGCTGATCGTGGTTCTGGTCCTGCTGTTTACAGGCTGGAAGGGCTGGGAATTGGTCTATCGGCATCGCGTGGGCGTCTCCGACGGCACAGATGAATTGACCTGAACCGGCCTGTGCGGCGGCCGCCCCAATGATGGGGGAGGACCGCCGCGTCCGCCACGACGTCAACTACATCGCGTTGACGTCGAACTGCAGCCGCTTGGCCGAGTCTATCGACTTGTGCGCCTTGACCTGTTCCAGCACTTTTTCCGGGAACGGCGCGTCGAGATAGAGCAGCGCAATCGCGTCGCCGCCCGGCCGGTTGCGGCCGAGCTGGAAGTTGGCGATGTTGACGCCGTTCTCGCCGCACACCGTGCCGAGCAGGCCGATAATGCCGGGCGCATCGGCATTGGTTGTGTAGAGCATGTGCTGGCCGACCTCGGCGTCGAGATTGATGCCCTTGATCTGGATGAAGCGCGGCTTGCCGTCGGAGAAGCAGGTGCCGGCGATCGAGCGCGTCATGTGCTCGGTCTTCACCGTCAGCTTGATGTAGCCGTCGAACACGCCCGACTTGTCGCGCTTGACCTCGGCGACGATGATGCCGCGCTCCTTCACCATGATCGGCGCCGACACCATATTGACGTCGGCGACCTGCGGCCGGATCAGTCCGGCAAGCGCGGCACTGATCAGGGCACGCGTGTTCATCGTCGCGGTCGAGCCGTCGAACAGGATCTCGACCTCGTTGATCGGGTCCTCGGTGACCTGGCCGACAAAGGCGCCGAGCACTTCGGCGAGCTTGACGAACGGCTTCAGCCGCGGTGCTTCCTCGGCCGTGATCGAGGGCATGTTGATGGCATTCGAAACCGCGCCCTTGATCAGATAGTCGGCCATCTGCTCGGCCACCTGGAGCGCGACATTTTCCTGCGCTTCCGCTGTCGAGGCGCCGAGATGCGGCGTTGCCACCACATTCTCCATGCCGAACAGCGCGTTGTTCTCCGCCGGTTCGACCTCGAACACATCGACGCCGGCGCCCGCCACCTTGCCGCTCTTCAGCGCCGCGACCAGGTCGGCTTCGACGATGAGCCCGCCACGCGCGCAATTGATGATGCGCACGCCGTTCTTCATTTTGGCGATCGCCGCCGCGTCGATGATGTTGCGCGTCTTGTCGGTCAGCGGCGTGTGCAGCGTGATGAAATCGGCGCGGGCGAAAAGCTCGTCCAGCTCGACCTTGTCGACGCCGAGTTCCTCGGCGCGCTTGTCCGACAGGAACGGATCGAAGGCGACGACATGCATCTTCAGGCCGACGCCGCGCGTGGCAACGATCGAGCCGATATTGCCGCAGCCGATGACGCCCAGCGTCTTGCCGGTGATCTCGACGCCCATGAAGCGGTTCTTTTCCCATTTGCCGGCATGGGTCGAGGCATTGGCCTCCGGGATCTGCCGGGCGAGTGCAAAGATCATCGCCACCGCATGTTCGGCCGTGGTGATCGAATTGCCGAAGGGCGTGTTCATCACGATGATGCCCTTGCGGCTCGCCGCGGGGATGTCGACATTGTCGACACCGATGCCGGCGCGGCCGACGACCTTGAGTCTTGTCGCTGCGTTGATCAGTTTTTCCGTGACCTTGGTCGCCGAGCGGATGGCAAGGCCATCATACTGGCCGATGACTTCGAGCAGCTTTTCCTTGTCCTTGCCGAGATCGGGCAAATAGTCGACCTCGATACCGCGGTCCTCGAATATCTGGACGGCGGTGGTGGAGAGTTTGTCAGAGACGAGAACGCGGGGCGCCATGGCGGCCTCCTTGAATTGGATTGTCGGGAAAGGGCGGCCCGCAGGCCACCACGAAATCTCAGGCTGCGGCCTTCAGCGAAGCCTTCTGCGTGGCGAAGGCCCAGTCGAGCCAAGGCAGCAGCGCTTCGAGATCGGAGGTCTCGACGGTGGCGCCGCACCAGATGCGCAGACCGGGAGGTGCGTCACGATAGGAGCCGATGTCGTACGCGACGCCTTCCTTGTCGAGCACAGAGACGATCGCCTTGGCGAAAGCCGCCTGCCCGTCGGCGTCGAGCGCCGCGACATCGGCGTCGGTGAAGGACAGACATACGGACGTGTTGGACCGTGTCGCCGCATCGACCGCGAGATGGCCGAGCCAGGACGACTTGTCGACAAAGCCATCGAGCACGGCGGCATTGGCATCGGCTCTGGCAATCAACGCATCGAGACCGCCGATCGACTTCGCCCAATGAAGCGCATCGAGATAGTCCTCTACGCACAGCATCGACGGCGTGTTGATGGTCTCGCCCTTGAAGATGCCTTCGATCAGCTTGCCGCCCGAGGTCAGGCGGAAGATTTTCGGCAGCGGCCACGCCGGCTTGTAGGTTTCCAGTCGCTCGACGGCGCGAGGCGACAGGATCAGCATGCCGTGTGCGCCCTCGCCGCCCAGCACTTTCTGCCAGGAGAAGGTGACGACATCGAGCTTCTGAAAATCGAGCCTCTGCGCGAATGCGGCCGAGGTCGCGTCGCAGATGGTCAGACCTTTGCGGTCGGCTGGAATGAAATCGCCATTTGGCGCGCGCACGCCTGAGGTCGTGCCGTTCCAGGTGAAGACCACATCGCGGTCGAAATCGATCTTGGTGAGATCCGGCAGTTCGCCATAGCCTGCCTCGATCTTTCTGATATCGGCGAGCTTCAGCTGCTTGACCACATCGGTCACCCAGCCGGAGCCAAAGCTTTCCCATGCCACCATGTCGACACCGCGTTCGCCGAGCAGCGACCACAGCGCCATCTCGACAGCACCCGTGTCCGACGCCGGCACGATGCCGATGCGGTAATCCGCCGGAACCTGGAGAATTTCGCGCGTCAGCTCGATCGCCTGTTCGAGCTTGGTCTTGCCGATCTTGGCGCGGTGGGAACGGCCGAGCGCGGCATTCTTCAGTGCCTCGACCGACCAGCCGGGGCGTTTTGCGCAGGGACCTGAGGAGAAATTGGGGTTTGCCGGACGGAGTCCGGGCTTCGTATGCGTCGTCATCGTGGTCTATCCTTCCAGATAGTGGCCCCTCGTTGGGGAGGGGTGGCCCACGGACGGCGATATGCGTTCAGCCCTCAGGCGTCAAGAGGAAAGTTTTTGTCGCTGACAAGATAGAAGCAGTCCGGGATCAGGATGTCGTGAGCCCAAACGCAAACGGCGGATCGAAGAGATCCGCCGTCGGGTTTCGTATCTGCAGCCAGCCTACCAGAGGTCGTAGCGCAGCCCGAGCTTGACCGTCTGATAATTGATGCCCTTGTGGATGTTGAAGGCGCCGCTGTCATAAGCGACGTATTTGGCGCCCGGCACCGAGAAATATTCGTAGCCAAGGTCAACCGACACGTTCTTGGCCACCTGATAGGAAAGACCGCCCCCGATCGAATAGGCAAGGTTGAATTTGCCCTCCTTATCCGTTGCACCCTCGTAACCGGCCGGATCATCACAAGAGAACCCGCCCGTGCCGGACGAATTGGGGGCCACTTCCACGCAATCCTTCGCCCCAATGCTCCTGTAATATTTATTGTATGCGACACCGACCCCTCCGCCAAGATATGGAGTGATTCCAACATAGGTGCCGAGATCCACATAGCCATTGGCCATGATGCTGTAGCCTTTGTTGGAAGCATTGTCGGAAAGATCGCATGCCTGCGTAGCCGCGACGGAATTGATGGTGCCAAAACCGTCGTCCACAAGCGTATGGCCGTCGCAAGTGGCTGCCAACTTGGCGTGTTCCCCGAATTTGTCGGTCGGAAGAATCCCGCCGTTCAGTTCGACCCGAAGATAGTCGTTGACATGATACCCCATACCGAAACTGCCTGTGAAAAGGCTGCTCTCATCGGTAAAGCTGTTAAGCGGGCCGGTTGTCGCTTCCTCATGCTCGAAGGGATGGCTGAACGCGTAGCCGACATCCCCCCGCAGATACCAGCCCGAGCCGACCTCGACCGGTTGATAGTCCGGCGCCTGATCGACATAGATCGGCGGGTCGTAGTCCGCGGCTTGCGCCGGCGTCAGCAGCGCTAGCGCGAGTGCGGCAAGTGCCGGCGCTGTCAGCAATTTGAAATTCATGGGTCCCCGGCTCCTGAAATTGGCGCCCGTCCTTAATCGCGGGCGCCGTTTCAGCAAGCATTGTTAACCATAGTGGTTAAGTCAGGGTTAAGGATAACGGAGCGTTACCGAATTGATTTCGCCGGGCTTTTTCCTGGCGGTCAACGCCGTCTGGAAGGTCTCTTTGAGACCACAAACGAAACCGCCCGGCAAAAGCCGGGCGGTTCGCGAACTGGAAGTTTCGAAGCGTTTACTTGGTGTAGATCGGCTCGGGCTCGGGCTCGTAAGGCTCCGGCGGCGGGGCGCAGTCCGACCGGCCGAACTGGTAGCGCAGGCCGCCGCGCACTTCGTGCACATTGATGCCGCGATCGAAGCCCGGACCAGCGCCGGTGGTGCCGCCCAGTCCAGAAGCGTATTCGAACATGCGGCCGCCATTGATGTGGCTGTAGCGATAGCCGACATCGAGCTTGACGCGGTCGGTCAGGCAGTAGGAGGCGCCGGCCATGAGGGCGTAGGCGAAACGCCAGCCTTTGCCGCCGCGGTGCTCGAACGAACCGTCCCTGTCGGTGTTGTGCAGCGTATCCCACTTCAGCCATGCACCGCCGATGCCGGCGCCGACATAGGGCGTCACGCCGTGCCAAGTACCGATATCGACATAGGCATTGGCGAGGAGCAACAATGCCGAATAGGACGAAGTGTCGACGGAAGTACAAGGAAGCAGATCGCCGCAGGTTCCGCTGGTCGAGCCGCGGAATTTGGACTTGCTCATCCAGTCGAGTGTGAGATCGGTACGGAAATGCTGGTTGATCTGGTAACCGACACCGGCGCCGGCCGAAAATGCGCTTTTGAGCTTGCCGGTGTCGAAGTCGTTCGTGCCGGGTCCGTAGGTAATATAGTCACCACCGCGGAACTTCGACCAGTGATAGTCGATGTCGCCGCGGATGTACCAGCCGCCGAAATCGGCCGGCTGCTCGTAGGCGATCGGCGCCGGCGCCTCTTCGACCACTGGCGGCTCCGCCAGATCGGCGGCGAATACTGGCCCGGCCACGCCTGCGAACAGCGCGGCAAGGAAAGCCATTTTTGCTGCATTGAACATGTTTGTCACCCCTGAGAACCCGTCGGAACTTTGAATCCGCTCGAATGTGTTTGACCTCAGTTGTGGATAATGGATTGCAAAAGTTAAAACGCGTTTAACCCTGTCGATTAACCACGAATTCTCGACATTTTAGCGAACGGCCTCCGCCGGCATGACGCTGGGACCAACCCTGGCCGAAACAAAAAGCCCGCCTGCAGGCGGGCTTGAAGTCTTGAGCCGGCAGTTCGCCCCTGCCGTTGGACGCAGCGCAATCAGGCGGCGCTGCGCGTTTCCGAAATAATGTCGACGATGTCGTTGACCACGGCCTCGACCAGCTGTGGGTCGTCGCCCTCGGCCATGACGCGGATCAGCGGCTCGGTGCCGGAGGGCCGTATGACCAGGCGGCCGGCCTTGCCGAGACGGTTGCGCGCGTCTTCGATCACCGCCTTGACCGTGGCTTCCTCAAGCGGCTTGCCGCCGGCGATGCGGACATTCTTCAACAGCTGCGGCACCGGCTCGAATTTCTTCGACAATTCGCTGACCGGCCGGTTCTGCCGCTTGATGCAGGCCAGCACCTGCAGAGCCGAGACCAGCCCGTCGCCAGTGGTCGAGAAATCGGACAGCACAATGTGGCCCGACTGCTCGCCGCCGACATTCAACCCGTGCGCGCGCATATGTTCCACGACATAGCGGTCGCCGACCTTGGTGCGATGCAGCTGCAGCTTCATGTCGCCAAGGAAGCGTTCGAGGCCGAGATTGGACATCACCGTCGAGACGACGCCGCCGCCGGCCAGTCGCCCGCTCTGGTGCCAGGACTCGGCGATCAGCGCCATGATCTGGTCACCGTCGACGATGGTGCCGTTCTCGTCGACGATGACGACACGGTCGGCATCGCCGTCGAGTGCGATGCCGATATCGGCGCGCACTTCATGCACCTTCTTCTGCAGGCCGGCCGGATGGGTCGAGCCGCATTCCTTGTTGATGTTGAAACCGTTCGGATCGACATTGATGGCAATGACCTCGGCGCCCAGTTCCCAAAGTGCTGCTGGCGCCACCTTGTAGGCTGCGCCATTGGCGCAATCGACGACGATCCTGAGACCCGACAGCGACATTGAGCGCGGCAGCGTGCGCTTGGCGAATTCGATGTAGCGGTCATGCACGCCGTCGACGCGCTTGGCGCGGCCAAGTCCGTCGGAATCGGCGAGCGCCAGTTCGATATCCTTGTCGAGCATGCTCTCGATGCGCTCCTCGATCTCGTCGGAGAGCTTGTACCCGTCGGGACCGAACAGCTTGATGCCGTTGTCGTAATAGGGATTGTGCGAGGCCGAGATCATGACGCCGATATCGGCACGCAGCGAGCGTACCAGCATGGCGACCGCCGGTGTCGGGATCGGGCCGAGCAGGAACACATCCATGCCGGCCGCGCACAGGCCGGACACCATGGCGTTTTCGATCATGTAGCCGGACAGCCTGGTATCCTTGCCGAGCACGACGCGGTGGCGATGGCTGCCGCGCTGGAACGAGAGGCCGGCGGCCATGCCGACCCGCATCGCGATCTCAGCCGTCATCGGAAACTTGTTGGCGCGCCCGCGAATGCCGTCGGTGCCAAAATAACGTCCTGCCATGCTTGCCAGAATCCCCGTCGGTTTTTCAGCCGGCTCGTAATGCCACAATTGGTCCGAGCCCGACTATCACATTGTGTGATTGTATATTACCAATTCTTAGAAAATCATTGTAGCAGGCTGTTCGGAGCGTTGGGCAACGTACCATGACACGGTGTTGCCGCAATATAGCATTCACACTGGGCCACACCGCGCAGATTGGGCCGGTAAGCCGGACTGTTGGAGGGGGCAGATCGCAATGGATCCATCACCTTATCGGGAGAACGCCGTTTAGCATCTGGCGCAGCCTAGCGTTGAGAGCTATTGATTGACACAGATACAACCTATGGGCGCAGCAACGGGAGAACGCCATGCTCATCCACCGACTTGCAACTTTGACGGGTCTTGCCGTCGCAACCTTGTTCATGGCGGCGCCCGCCAGCGCGCTGACCATGGCCCAGTGTAGTACCAAGTATAATGCCGCCAAGGACGCCGGCACGCTGAACGGGCAGACCTGGAATCAGTATCGGAAGGCCGAGTGCGGCACCGACGCGGCGGCCACCACCGAGACCGCAAAGCCGGCAGCCAAGAAGGCCGCTGCGGCCAAGACGGACACGACCAAGGCCGCCGCCGCTGCTGATGACGGCGCCAAAGGTCTGACGGCCAAGGAATGCAGCGCTAAATACCAGGCTGCCAAGGCCGCCGGTACGCTCAATGGCGCAAAGTGGAACGACTTCCGCAAGACCGAATGCGCCGCCGGCGCATCCGCCGCGGCAGAACCCGCCAAGGCCACGACCAAGGCCGCAGCCACAACCGACGATGGCGCCAAGGGCCTGACGGCCAAGGAATGCAGCACCAAGTACCAGGCGGCAAAGGCCGCCGGCACACTGAACGGCGTGAAGTGGAACGACTTCCGCAAGACCGAATGCGCCGCCGGGGCCTCGGCCGCGGCAGCACCCGCCAAGGCAACCACCAAGGCAGCTGCCGACAGCAGCGGCAAGGGCCTGAGCATGGCCGATTGCAGCGCCAAGTACAAGGCTGCCAAGTCTGCCAATACTCTGGGCGGCAAGAAGTGGAACGACTTCCGCAAGGCCGAATGCGGCGCAGGCGCAGATGACGACGACACCGTGCCCGCTCCGAGCGAGGCGACCTATACCAGCGAGCCCGAGAAGCCCTCGGTCACCGCTCCCAAGGGCGTGAAGTTCCCGGCCGCGATCTCGAAGAAATACGCCGGCGAGACGCCGGCCAAGGGCCGCATGCACACCTGCCTCGAGCTCTACTACGCCAACAAGGATGCCAACACGCTGAATGGCCTGCGCTGGATCCAGAAGGGCGGCGGCTTCTACAGCCTCTGCAATGCCAAGCTGAAGAGCTGATCGCGTAGCCATATTCTCCAGACAGAGGCCCGCGCATCGCAGCATGCGCGGGCCTTTTTATTGCGCTCGAACACACCCGGCGTTGATCGCGTTACATATCGCGGAAGCTGTCGGCATCATCTATTCGCCCACACTGCCCACCCCAGACATATCGGTGATTCGCAAAGATTCCAATTGAACATATGCAGAACAAATGGTATACAAAAGGACATCGAATTTTTGTCAACCAGGAGGGTCTTATGTCCAGATTGAAATTGGCGGCATTGGCTGTGACGGCATGGATTGCGTGGAGCGTCACCCCTGCAAGCGCACTGACAATGAAGGAATGCGGCGAGGCTTATCGCACAGCCAAGGAAGGCGGCACTCTGAACGGCATGGATTGGACCGCTTTCCGCACCGAGAAGTGTGCGACGTCAGCTGCGGAGAGTGCCAATGCGGATGCGGTCAAAACCGAGCCGCAGCCGCAGAAGGAAACCAGCGCGGCGGTCGCCCCCGCTGTAGCGCCGACGGGCGTGACATTCCCGACCACCCTCGCCGCCGAATTCAAGACCGAGAAGCCCTCGAAGGCGCGGATGAAGACCTGCCTGCAGGGCTACCACGGCAACAAGGACGCGGGTACGTTGAACGGCCTTCGCTGGATCCAGAAGGGCGGCGGCTATTACAGCCTCTGCAACGCCAAGCTGAAGAGCTGATCGACCAGCAGCGTTTGAAGATCGAAGGCCCTCAACCGCAAGGTTGGCGGGCCTTCTCTTGGGTCTTGCCCCGTCAAGCGCCTTGTTTCGAGAGCTGGAGCAGTGCGACCAGGCTTGTAAGATCGGCATTGGCCTGGCCGGCAGCCACCCCGCGCTTCATCAGGCTTTGCATCGGCAAGACGAGTTCGGTGCTGACATCAGCCGACCTGCTGGCATCGATGACATTGACGTAGGCATCAGCCTGTATGCCCAGGTTGGAAACGACATTGCTGGTGTGATCGCCACTGTCGATCTGTTCCGCCCATTTCGGCAGCAGGCCTTGCATCGACTGAAGCCAGGAGGCCAGCAGCGGCATGAACTCGCCGGCCGGGATCCCTGCTGCGCCCGTCAATGCCAACGCCTGCAGAACGCCCGCGAACATGCCGTACATGCCGGTCAGAAGCGAGATATCATAGAGCGGCGCGAGCCCAGCATCCTCACCGAGGAATTTGCTGGTGCCGAGCGCTCCGAGCTGCCCCGAACAGGCATCGAACGCCTGGCGCGAACCGCTGTAGAGAATCAGGGCGTGCGGCCCGCCGATCATCGGCGGCACCGCCATGATGCCGCCGTCGATATAGCTGGCGCCCTGGCTCACCGCCCAGCCCGACATCGCCCGCGCCTGCTCGGGCGTGCCGTTGGTGAGATTGACCAATGTGCGCCCGACAGCGCCTCTCGGCTTGGGCCGAGCACCTCACGAACGGTGTCATAGACAAGCAGGCACGCCACGATCAGTGGACTCGATCTGACGGCTTCCTCGACACTCTTGGCCACAATGGCGCCCTTGGCTGCCAAAGCCTCAGCCTTTGCCGGAGAACGGTTCCACACCGTCACCGCATGTCCCTGGTTCAGAAAGGCTTCGGCAAGCGCAGTGCCCATGGCGCCGAGACCGATTACTGTTATGTCGCTCATTCTGCTTCTCCTTGGTTTGGTTGCGCGGTTACGCCGGTGTCGGGGTCAGGTCCTGGCCAAGGCCACCGTCCACGGTCAGCCGCGCGCCCGTGGTGAAGGTCGCGTCGAACGCCAGGAACAGCACTGCGCGCGCCACCTCCTCCATCGTGCCGTGGCGCTTCATCGGCGTGACCGCGTCGCCGATCGCCATGAAGGCGGCCCGCTCCTCGGCCGAGGCGTCGGCCACACCCATCGTCGGCGTATCGATGAAACCAGGGCTGACCACATTCACGCGGATCCGGCGCGGCAGAAGCTCGGCGGCCAGGACCTTGGCGAAGGCGCGCAGTGCCGCCTTCGATCCGGAATAGACGCTCATGCCGCCAGTGCCGGATTCGTCGGCGATCGACGAGGTGAAGACTATGGCGCCACCATCCCTGATGAGGGGCAGCAGGCGCTGCGCGGTGAAGAAAGCGCCTTTGGTGTTGATGTCGAAGGTGCGATCGTAACTGTCCTCGGTGACCCGCTCGACGGGTTCGAGATTGGCCACCCCGGCATTGACGTGAAGGAAGTCGATCTGGCCAAGCTTCTGCCCCACTTCGGCACCGAGCGTGACGATATCGGCCATGTCTGAGATATCGGACCGCACGACATGAGCTCGCGAAAGCAGCTTGGCTCGCGCGGCCTCGATGTTGCGCTGGTCGCGGCCGGTGACCAGGACCTCGGCGCCGCTTTCGATCAGGGCTTCGGCAACGGCGAGCCCCATGCCGTGCGTCCCGCCGATGACAACGGCCTTCTTGTTTGCGTATCGTGTCATGATCCATCCGTTTTTGACAAAATCCGGCCGCCGACGGCCTTTGCAGGTCGAAGCGAGGTACCGATATGATGTTGTGGTGTTCGCCGATGCCGGCGAGCTGGTTTGAAGCTATGGACCGGCTTGGTTTTTCTCAAGTACCGACAAAAATGTAAGCTACCCACCGATTGCTCAGAATTGGATGAAACATGGGAAAGAAACAGCCAGATAGTTGCGGATTGGGGCCGGCGCTGGAGGTCATCGGCGGCAAATGGAAGGCGCTACTGCTCTGGCAGATTCACAAGGCGCCGGCACGATTCGGTGAGCTGAAGCGGCTGGTGCCTGACATCAGCGAAAAGATGCTGATCCAACAGCTGCGCGAAATGGAGGCCGACGGCATCGTCCATCGCGAAATCTTTCCCGAGGTGCCGCCGAGGGTCGAATACTCGATTACCGAATTCGGCATCGAGCTGGACAATGCCCTGATCCCGCTGGCCAAATGGGGCAAGCAACATGCTGGCCGGACTGACGGTGTGCGCCCCGGCAAAGCAAATGCATCCGCCCCGCATGCTCTTTGATCAACCCTGAACAGCAAAACGCCGCGGATCGAAGCCGCGGCGTTTTCTTGGATCACATGATGTCAGCTCAGCTCGACGGCTGAGGCTCCATGCCGCCTTCGGGCTCGGGACCCTTCTTGCGGCGGCCGGACTTCGGCACAGCCGAGCCGCGGCTTGTGGGGGTATCATCCCCCAAATCTCGCGCGGGCTTCTGCCCGGCGATCAGCTGCTTGATCTCTTCGCCCGAAAGCGTCTCGTATTCGAGCAGGCCCTGCGCCAGAGCGATCCATTCCTTCTTCTTCTTGGTCAGAATGGATTTGGCCGTGACATAGGCCTCGTCGATCAGGCGGCGTACTTCGGCGTCGATGATCTGCGCAGTCTCTTCCGAGACGTTCTGCGTGCGCGCCACCGAATGGCCGAGGAAAACCTCTTCCTGGTTGTCGCCATAGGCGACGTGGCCGAGCTTGTCGGAGAAGCCCCAGCGCGTGACCATGGCGCGCGCCAGCTTTGTCGCCTGCTCGATGTCCGAGGACGCGCCGGAGGTGATGTTCTCCTTGCCGAACTTGAACTCCTCTGCGACGCGGCCGCCCATCATGATGGCAAGCCGCGAGATCATGTATTTGTAGCTCATCGAATAGCGGTCGCCTTCCGGCAGTTGCATGACCATGCCGAGCGCGCGACCGCGCGGGATGATGGTCGCCTTGTGCAGCGGATCGGCCGACGGCACGTTGAGCGCCAGGATGGCGTGGCCGGCCTCGTGATAGGCCGTGAGTTCCTTTTCGGCCTGAGTCATGGCCGACGAGCGGCGCTCGGCGCCCATCATGATCTTGTCCTTGGCGTCCTCGAACTCGGCCATGGTGACAAGGCGCTTGTTGCGGCGCGCCGCCATCAGAGCGGATTCATTGACAAGGTTCATCAGGTCGGCGCCCGAGAAGCCCGGCGTGCCGCGTGCGATCACCTTGAGGTCGACATTCGGTGCCAGCGGCACGTTGCGCACATGCACCTTGAGGATCTTCTCGCGGCCGACGATGTCGGGGTTCGGCACCACCACCTGGCGGTCGAAGCGACCCGGACGCAGCAGCGCCGGATCGAGCACGTCGGGCCGGTTGGTGGCGGCGATAAGGATGATGCTCTCGTTGGACTCGAAGCCGTCCATCTCGACCAGCAGCTGGTTCAGCGTCTGCTCGCGCTCGTCATTGCCACCGCCGAGACCGGCGCCGCGATGGCGGCCCACAGCGTCGATTTCGTCGATGAAGATGATGCAGGGAGCATTCTTCTTGGCCTGGTCGAACATGTCGCGGACACGGCTTGCGCCGACGCCGACGAACATCTCGACGAAGTCGGAACCCGAAATGGTGAAGAACGGCACATTCGCTTCGCCGGCGACGGAGCGGGCGAGCAGCGTCTTGCCGGTGCCGGGAGGGCCGACCAGAAGCACGCCGCGCGGGATCTTGCCGCCGAGGCGCTGGAACTTCTGCGGATCGCGCAGGAACTCGACGATCTCTTCCAGATCTTCCTTGGCCTCGTCGACGCCGGCGACATCCTGGAAGGTGACGCGGCCATGCGCCTCAGTGAGAAGCTTGGCCTTCGACTTGCCGAAACCCATGGCGCGCCCGGAGCCGGACTGCATCTGGCGCATGAAGAATATCCACACGCCAAGGATCAGGATCATCGGCAGGTAGGAGATCAGATAGCTGAACAGCGAGTTGGAACCGTCCGACTCAGGCCGCGCATTGATGGTGACGTTCTTGTCCTGCAGCCGCGAGACCAGCTGCGGATCGCCAGGCGAATAGGTCTGGAAGCCATTGGCGTTGTCGGCGTAGGTGCCCGTGATGCGGGCGCCGGCGATGACCACCGTCTTGACCCGGCCGGCCGCGACCTCTTGCAGGAACTGCGAATAGGGAACGTCGGTCGAGGCCCCGCGAGTCTGCGGCGTCTGGAACAGATTGAAGAGAGCAATGAGCAGGACCGCTATGATCGCCCAGAGCGCGAGATTGCGATAATTCGGATTCATCAATTGTCCCGTTGGTGCCCGCTGGGACACGCGTCATGAGAGGAAACTTGCGCCTAACATAGGGAGAGCGCCCCCCCTTGCCAAGCATAACAGCACGTATGGGTTAAGCTTTCGCGCCATGATCAACCGGCACTGTGGCGGCCAAAGGGCAAGCCGAGACAGGCGGTGCGCCGATCAACTCGGCCACGGCCTGCGCCAACACCAGATCGAAGCACGGCAGAAAACGGGCAAAGGGCGCAACGGCGGGACTGACGGCGATTGCCGCCGCCGCCGCTACATCCCCTGCAAAACCAAGGCATTCGCCGCCGCGCCATAGCGCCGGTTCCGCAGCCAGGGCGGCGCGCACAAGGCTTGGCGGCGCGCCATCCCCGGCAATCGGCGTTTTGGCGGCGGCAGCAGCGCCAAGCGGCGCGATCAACCATGCACCCGAACTGTCGCCCAATGTGATCGCCCCGGCTTCGATGTCTGGCGTGATCCGCCGGCGACCGTCCCAAAGCAGAGTGCCAGCTATCGGCGCGGAACGCGGCAGGTCGCGCGATTCACGGCGCAGGAAGATGCCGTTTCGCCTGATATCGACGACCGCCCGCGACAATGTGGCGCAAAGCCGACCGGCCCGCATTTGCTCGAACAGCGCTTCGCCGCGCGCCTGGTCCGGCAACAAGGCGGTGCCGCCCGTCGCCGCCAGCAGGACACGCAGCGCATAGACCGCGGCTCGCGTGTCGTCAGCTTCGGCAAGACCGGGATCGAGACGGATGAGACCCCTCGCCGGCCGGCTGGCAAATTCACCGATCAGGGCGGCGGCGCGGCGACCGAGTTGTTCGCGCTCGCCGGCGGCCCGCCTGGCCAGGCCGATCGCTTCGGCAAAACGCTGCCCGCTCCGGTCTTCGCCGAGCACGGCGCGGATGCGCGGGCGTTCGAAATTCGTGTCGATGTTGGTCGGATCCTCGACCCAGCCGACATGTTCGCGCTGCAGGAAGGCGCGCAACGCCGCGCGCCGAGCGCCGAGCAGCGGCCGCGCGATCCAGATCCGCCAGTCATAGAGGGTGGCAGGCGCCATGCCGGCGAGACCTCGGCCTGCAAGCTCTCGCCCGTCATTCCGCGCGGCTCGCATCAGGACGGTCTCGGCCTGGTCGTCGGCGGTGTGGCCGGTCACGATCACACCAATGCCTTGCGCCTGCGCTGCCTCGGCCAGCAACCGGTAGCGCGCCTCGCGCGCCGCCGCGGGCAGGCCGGCCGACGGCTTGGCGCCGGACCAGTTGAGCGTCCGGTGCGCGATGCCGCGCTCGGCACAAAGCTTTGCCACGCTGCGCGCTTCGGCTGCTGCTTCCGGACGCAGGCCGTGGTCGATCGTCACCGCCAGCAGCCGGGCTGTCGGGGCGCTGCGGTCGAGGTGAGCCTTGAGGAGAAGAAGGAGGGCGGTCGAGTCGCTGCCGCCGGACACGGCCGCAAGCGCGCCGTTGGTAAAGTCGATCTGCGAAAAATTCGAAAGGTCAGGCTCGGTATCGAGCATCAATGCATGTCGCGCAAAAGCGGTCCCGGTTCAGGGACGACAAAGGCAAAGACTAGCACGCCGCCAGCGCCCTCTCCTGCTTGACGCGTTCCTTGAGCGCGGCCGAGATATCGGGGTAGCGCTTGCCGATCTCGCCGAAGGTGGCGCAGGCGACATCCTTCTGCTTGAGGCCGACCAGCGACACGCCAAGCTTCAGGAGCATGTCAGGCGCCTTCTTGGCCTTCGGATAGTCCTTGCTGGCGGAGAGGAAAACCTCGGCAGCGTCATGATACTTCTGCTGGCCAAGCAGCGATTCGCCAAGCCAGTAATGCGCGTCCGCCGCCTTGGCGTCCTTCGGGAAGCGGGCGATGTGGTCGCGAAAACCCTGCTCGGCGGTGCTGTAGTCGCCCGACAGGATGAACTGGTAGGAGTTGCGGTAGATCTCTTCCGGGTTGTTGGTGGCAGGCAGCGCCGCCACCACCGTGCCGTCCGACTTGCCGGTCTTAGCCCCGGCAGCCGGCGCCTCGGCGGCGGGAGCCGCACCTTCCGCCGGCGCCGCTGCCTGCGTGTTGCCGCCGGCGTCGATTACATTGCCGTTCTTGTCGACGGTAATGGTGCCGAAGGTCTTGGGCGGCGTGCCGTTGATCACCTTGCCGGGATCGCCGGTCTGCGATTCGACGATGACCTCGCCGACGCTCTGGCCGCCATCCGGCTGCGCGCCGGCATCGGCCGGCGCCTGGTCTGCCGGGGCCTCGGCGACGCCGGTGCCCGCGCCACCGTCCTGCGGCGCGGCCTCCGATTTCTTCTGGGCCGGCGGCTGCCCGCTGGAGCCGCCTTCCAACTGCTGGAAGCGGAACTCGTTGTCTTCCTGCTGCTTGCGCATCTGCTCCTGCATCTGCAGGATCTGGAAGTTGAGTTCCTCGAGCTTGCCGTTCATCTGCCGGAGCTGATCTTCCAGCCCCGCGGCGGCGGTGCCGTCCTGCTGCTGCGCGATCTGTTGCTGCTCCGGCTTCTCCTTCTTGCCGAAAATGCCGAGCGTCGGCAGATGGAAGGAAAAGCCGCTATCCGCGGGTTGTCCGGTGCCGCTCGCGGAAGCCGCGAAGCCTGATACGAGCAGCAGCGCAAGCGTGCCGCTCAAGACCGATCTGAAATGCATGTGCCTCTCGCCGTGAATATCGTGAGCCTGTTCGCGCCTTCCGATCACAGTGGGACCGGCACGACGCCCTCGGCTCTTAGCAGGAGGCGAGACTTCGGCCAAATTTTGTTTCCGGGTTTGTTTCCGGGGCCGAAACTGAAAAAGGCGGCCACAAGGCCGCCTTTCGCATGGAGGTGTTGCAATTATGCGACTAAGGCCGCCGTCTTACTCATCAGGAGCCGGCGCCGGAGAGCGTGGTGACGGCGCGGCGATTCTGCGACCAGCAGGAGATGTCGTCGCAGACCGCGACCGGACGTTCCTTGCCGTAGGAAATGGTCTTCAGGCGGCTCGCCGAAACGCCCCTGGCGACCAGGAAGTCGCGGGTGGCGGCGGCGCGGCGGGCGCCGAGAGCCAGATTGTATTCACGCGTGCCGCGTTCGTCGGCATGGCCTTCGACGACGATGGCGTACTGCTTGTACTGGTTGAGCCACTGTGCCTGGCGCGACAGCGTCGTCTGCGCATCGGCGCGGATCGCGGTCGAGTCCGTGTCGAAGAAGATGCGGTCGCCAATGTTGACGGTGAAGTCCTGCGCCGAGCCCGGCGTTGCGGCACCCGCGCCATTGAGACCGAGATCGGCAGCGTTGTTCGGGGTTTTCTTCGAGGCGCAACCGGTGATGGCGAGCATTGCGATCAGGGCGATCATCGCCGGGTTTCTGGTAAGTGCTGCGATACGGCCCATGCCGCCTCTCCTTCGTATTCGAGTGATCGTATTTCGAGTGATTTCGTTGATCACCCAGTAACCACGTTTGGGTTAACCGGCATTCAAGAAACACGGTTAAAATTTGGTTTCAGCCGCCGTCCCGGCCAAAATGACCTGATGCCACGATGGTCGCGGACCGTAGGCGGAAATGCGGCCAAAACGCGACTTTGGCGTGAAAAAAGCCCCAAAACGGGGCTTTTGAGGTAGTGTTGCCGAGTTGCAACGAAGCGAGCGGGCCAGGCCGAAACTTAGTTACTCCAGCAGCGGCGACCACGCCGGGTCGGAAGCAAAATTCGCGGTCGGGATCGACTGTTCGTTGCGGCCGGTGAGATCGACGGAAACCAGTTTTGGGCCGCCGGCGGAGTCGCGGAAGAACATCAGCACGCGGCCGTTGGGCGCCCAGGTCGGTCCCTCCTGCTGGAAGCCCGAGGAGAGGATGCGCTCGCCCGAACCGTCGGTCTTCATGACGCCGATCTGGAATTCGCCGCCGGTCTGCTTGGTGAAGGCGACGAGGTCGCCGCGCGGCGACCACACCGGCGTCGAATAGACGCCGTCGCCGAACGAGATGCGGGTCTGGCCCGAGCCGTCGGCGCCCATCACATAGATCTGCGCGCGGCCGCCACGGTCGGAAGTGAACACCACTTTGCTGCCGTCGGGCGAATAAGACGGCGAGGTATCGATCGCCGTCGAATTGGTGAGCCTGGTGGTCGAGCGGCTGCGCAGGTCCATGGCAAAGATGTTGGAATTGCCGTCGTCGCGCAGCAGGCTCATGATCACCTTCTGGCCGTCGGGCGAAAAGCGCGGCGCAAAGGTCATGCCGGGAAAATTGCCGACCAGTTCGCGCTGCCCGGTCTCGATCTGCAGCAGATAGACCCGCGGCTGGCCGCTTTCGTACGACATGTAAGTGATTTCCTGCCGGTTGGGCGAGAAACGCGGCGTTAGCACGATCGAGCGGCCATCGGAGAGATAGCGCACATTGGCGCCGTCCTGGTCCATGATGGCGAGCCGCTTCTTGCGCGCATTCTTGGCGCCGGATTCGTCGATGAAGACGACGCGTGTGTCGAAATAGCCCTTCTCGCCGGTGAGCTTCTCATAGATCGCATCGGCGATGATGTGGGCGACACGGCGTTGATTTGCGTCGTTGGCGAAAAACTGCTCCCCGGCTATCTGCTGGTTGCCAAAAATATCCCATAGTCGGTACTGGGCGCGGATTCGGCCGTCCGCCTCCTTGCTCACGCTGCCGGTGACCAGCGCCTGCGCATTGATCACCTTCCAGTCGTCGAAACGGGGCTGCGCATCCGGATTGGCGATCTTCTCGATGAAGGCGTTCTTGTCTATCGGTGCGAAGAGACCGGAGCGCTTCAGGTCGGCGGTGACGATCTCGGAAATCTGCGCGCCGAGCCCTCCCTGGAAATCTGGGATGGCGATCGGCATCGGTTCGACATTGCCTTTGTTGACGTTGAGCTCGAGGGTTGCTCGAGCAGGCAAGGTGACGACGGCGTTCATGCCCATCGCCATCGCGGCGACCATCAGGAGCGGCTTGAGGATGGATTTCATGTCTTCTCGCTTCTCTTGCTGATTTCTGGGTGCTCAGGCTACAGGCCAAGCATCGCTCTGGGATCGAAGTTGACGCGAACGTCGGACCAAATGTCATGCTTTCCGGCGGGCACCTGCAGGCCGGCGACATCGCATTTCTGCACAGCGCGAACCGCGCTGCTGTCGAATTGGGGGTTGCCGCTGGACTTCTCGACGGTCGGACGGCCCTCCAGCTTGCCGGAGGCATCCAGGCTGAAACGGATCACCACGGTGAAATCCTCAGAACCCTCAAGCCCAACCGGGAGGGTCCAGCAGCCACCGAGCTGTTCTTCCAATGCCCCTTGCTCGGACTTCGACAGCTTCTGGCCTTGATCCTTGTCGCCGCCTAGCGATGCCTGCTGGGTCGAGCGCTTGGCGCCGCCGCCGGATGGCTTCTGCTTGTCGAGCAAAGCCTTGATGTCAGCCTCATTGAACTGCTTGTCATCCGACTTCGGCTTCGACGAGGCTTCCTTGACCGGCTTGTCGGTGTCCTTGCGGTCCGGAGCCTTCGCGCTTTCGGCCTGCGCCGGCTGCGGCTTCGGCCGTGCTTCGGGAGCAGGAGCGGAAGTCGGAAGCTGCGCTTCTTCCAGAGGCTGCTGATCCGATATGGCTTCGGCGACCGCATCGGGCTTCACGCGTGGCTTCGGCTCTATGGCGGCGGTCGTGTCCGGCTGCGGTGTTGGTGCAGGCTCCTTCACCGGGGTCGGCTTCGGTTCAACCTGCTTCACCGGCTCGGGCTTGACCTCTTCCTTCGGCTGCGGCTCCGGCGCCACCTCCGTCGCAGGTGTCGGCTTCGGCGCTTCCTTTGGCTTCGGCGTGTCCTCGGTCTTCGGCTTTTCGGTCGGGGTCGGCGCCGGAGCAGCCGTCGCTGTTTTCTCCACCGGCTTCGGCTTGGGCTCGTCCGTCACCGGCTTGTCGGTATCAACGCTGTTCTCGCCGATTTTCTGTGCATCTGGCACGATGTCGGGACGCTTGGTCGGCATCGGCGCCGGCTTTTCGTGCATCACCGCCTTCTTGTCGCCCTGCAGCGTCTGCGCAATGGCTTCCATGGGAACGATGTCGACCGCTATCGACTCCACATCCGTGGACGGCAGCGCGGCCGGCGCCGACAGGGTGAACAGGCCGAAAGCCAGTGCCACCGTATGCAGTATCACCGATGTGGTGAGGCCGGTCTTCATCGTGCGTCTACTGATCCTGTTGCTGCAGTGAAATTAGGCCGATATTCTTGTAGCCGGCGGCCTGGATGAGGGCCATGACCTCCATCGCGGCGCCATAGTTGGTCGCCTTGTCGCCGCGGATGAAGATGCGCTCTTCGTAGCCGGTCTTGGAAATCGCCTGCAGTTTGGCGACCAGCTCTTCCCTTGGGATTTCGGTCTCCTGCAGGAAAATCTTGCCGGCCGCGTCGATCGAAACGGTGATCGGCTGGGTGTCGGCGTTCATAGCCTTGGCCTTCGTCTCCGGCAGGTCGACCGGCACTCCGACCGTCAACATAGGTGCGGCGACCATGAAGATAATCAAGAGCACCAGCATCACGTCGACCATCGGCGTGACGTTGATTTCCGACATCAATGCATGGTGGCGGCCGCGCCGCCTGTGTCCGCGCCCGCCGCGTCCTGCCATGCCAACCGACATACCCATCTTCTTACCTCAGCCCTTAGGCGCTACTTTTTCATCGATTTGGCGCGAGAGTATGGCGGAGAACTCATCCGAGAACCCTTCCATCCGCACCGCGATCTTGTTCGCGTCGGATGACAGCTTGTTGTAGGCGATAACCGCCGGTATGGCGGCGAGAAGACCGATGGCCGTCGCCAGCAGCGCTTCGGCAATGCCGGGTGCAACAACCGCGAGACTGGTGTTCTTCGAACCGGCAATCGCCTGGAACGAGGTCATGATGCCGATGACGGTGCCGAACAGGCCGATGAAGGGTGCGGCCGAACCAGTGGTGGCGAGAAAGCCGAGACGGCCCTCCAGCTTCTCCATCTCGCGCGTCAACGCCAGGTCCATCGCCTTGTCGATGCGGGTCTGCAGGCCGAGCGGCGATTTGGCCCCCTTCTCGAAGCTCTTCTTCCATTCGCGCATGGCCGCAACGAAGATCGCACCCATGCCCGTGGTCTTGCGGTCGGCAAGCGTGCGATAGAGCTCTTCCAGCGACTGCCCCGACCAGAACACCTGTTCGAAGCGATTGAGCGACAGACGCATGCGGGCATAGCTGACCAGCTTGTCGACGATGATCGCCCAGGTCCAGACCGAGGCGCAGAGCAGACCGATCATGACCAGCTTGACCACCCAGCTGGCCTGTGTGAACAGCGCCCAAATCGACAATTGCGCTGCCGGATCGGCGAGTGCGGTAGTTTCCATGCTTCAGTCCTTAAGATTTTCCGGGCATCGCTGGCGGCTGGCCCATGGGCATCCCTTGTGGTCCCTTCGCGCTTGGCTTCCGGATTAACCCCAAAATGCACCGTTGGCGGCCTTTTCAGGGCAAATATTGGTGAAAGGAAGGCGCGCGGATTCTTCCAATCTTCACCGATCTCTTCATGAACCGTTATGGTTAAGGATGGGTTAGGAAATATGGCGCGGCGCATTGCCGCGCCAAGGCACGACGCGGGCCATCCATCCACAATCGAATGCGCTGCCGATTGGCCGCTCGTTGCCGGCCGGCAGGCCTGGATATCAGCTTGCTCCTGGTAGAAAGGCCGCGATCCATTCTTTCGGAAAGCGCTTCGGCCGGCCGTTCTCGCCGATGATCGCCGCCTCGACCTTTGCTTCGACCAGAACCTCTGTCCCGCGTTTCAATTGCTGCGCCATGACGATGCGGGCGCCGGAAATATCCTGCGTTGATGTGTCGATGGTCAGGATGTCGTCCATGCGGGCAGGCGAGCGGAAATCTATCTCCATCCGCCGCACCACCCAGACGATCCGTTCGCCGTGCTTGCCTTCGTGAAGTTCTGTGTGGTGGACGCCCGCCAGCCTGAGATAGTCCGAGCGGCCGCGCTCGAAGAATTCGAGATAGCGCGCGTGGTAGACGACGCCGGAAAAATCGGTGTCGGCATAATAGACTCGCGCCATCAGCCGATGGCCGAATTCCGTCAAGGCTCCGGAAAGCCCGCCGGCAAGCGCCGCCGATTCACCATGATCGTCCATCGCGCTTTCCTTTTTGCCCCCGGCGGGGCACCTGTCTTGCCAAAATCACCAGCGCAGCAAACCGGATGGCACTGTTGACGGCGATGATCAAGACCGTGATGGCAGCGCTGCTGGTGCTGGCGGCGTCTGCGCTTCCCGGTCAGGCCGCTAGCTTTTCGATGAAGCGCGGCCTCAACCTCGACCAGTGGACGACCTGGGTCGGGGAAGACAAATGGAACGACCGACAAGCCATCCTGCCCTATCCGGAATGGCGCAAGTTCCTGAACGAGGATGACCTCAAGGCGCTGAAGGCCGCCGGTTTCGACTTTCTGCGCATGCCGGTCGACCCCTCGCCGTTTATGTCGGACCAGACGCTGGCGCTGCGCGACGACCTCTATGCCAGCGTGCGAGACTCGGCGCGCATGATCAACCGGGCCGGTCTGAAAGTGATCGTCGACATGCACCTGATCCCGGCCGGCGGCGGCCGCGAGATCGGCATGGGCCAGGTGATGGACGATCCCGCAACCTTCGAGGCCTATGTCGAGGTCGTCCGCAAAATGGCGCGCACGCTTGCCACTGAGGACCCGGCGCAGGTCGCTTTCGAGCCGATGAACGAGCCTATCGTCGACTGCGACAGCGAGGGCACCAGCCTGTGGCCGGAGCGTCAGCAAAAGCTGTTCGCGGCCGCGCGCGCCTCGGCCACCAGGCTGACGCTGATCCTGACCGGCGCCTGTTATTCCAGTGCGGCTTCGCTGGTCAGGATCGACCCAAAGTCGATCCCCGACGACAACATCATCTGGACCTTCCACTCCTACGACCCGTTCCTGCTGACGCATCAGGGCGCGACCTGGGCCGGCGATTTCATTCTCTATGTTACCGGCCTGCCCTATCCGCTGACCGCGGTGCCGCGCGCCGAGCTCGATGCGACGCTGGATGCGATCCGCGCCAAGATAAAGCCGAGGCGCCACGGACCAGACGGAACGGCCTGCTCGCCTATCTCGATGAACAAGTCGCCAGCATGGACACGGACGAAAAGCTGCTCGGCGTCATGGATGCGCCGTTCGAAAAGGTCGAGGCCTGGGCGAAGGCCAACGCCATCAAGCCGGAAAACATCACGCTGGGCGAGTTCGGCATGATCCGCCAGGAATATGGCAATCCCTATGTGATGCCGCCCAAATACCGCGCGGCCTATGTCAAGGACATGATCGCGCGCGCCGAGGCGCATGGCTTCTCATGGTCGGTGTGGAGTTTTGGCGGCGCCTTCGGCATCGTCGACGCTTTCAACGGCGAAAAGGCCGAACCCGCCGTGATGGATGCGATCCGCTCGCTCCATTAGCCCTAGGGCATGTCGAGATTCAGGTCAGGCCGAGTCGAAAATGAGGGGTCCGAAAACCGGAACGGAGCGGACTTTGGTCCGTGACTACCGGAAGCGCAGGAACACCTCATTTGCAGGCCGGCATCACCTGAATACCGGCATGCCCTAACCGAGGTCGATCTGCAGGATCTCCGGCCGCATGCCAAAGCGCACCGGCGCGATGCTGAAGCCGAGTCCGCCTGACACGATCAAATTGCGGTCATTCTCGACGACATGGCCATAGGCAAAGCGGTTGCCGAAGCGGGACGGCACCACCGGTGAATAGCCGAACAGCCTGACCTGCCCGCCATGTGTGTGGCCCGACAGCGTCAGCGAAACCCGCCACGGCACTTTCGGGAAAATGTCAGGCTCATGCGCAAGCAGGATGATCGGTGCCTGGTCGGTGATCTTGGCCAGCGTGCCGTCGAGATCGTCCAGGCCTTCAAATCTGTCGCGGCCTGCGGCCTTGTTCGGTAACAGTGCCAGCTGGTCGGCGAGCCCGGCGATCCAGAAGCCGTATCCATCCTTTTGCAGGCGCACGGCGTCGTTCTCCAGAACCGAGATGCCGGATTCCTCCAATGCCTTGCGCGCCACAGTCCCCGCTCCGGCCTGCTGCGCGAAAGGATCGTGCCACCAGTCGTGATTGCCGAGGATCGACAGCACACCAAGCGGCGCCTTCAGTCCTGACAAGGCCGGCGCCCATTCATGGGCCTCCACCCGGTTCGTCACCAGGGACATGCCTGAGAAATAGTCGCCGAGCAGTACGATCAGATCGGGCTTCAGCACGTTCGCATCTTCGACGAGCGAAGCGATCCGCTCAGGCGTCATCCAGGGACGGCAGGCGTGAATATCGGCAAGTGCTACGACGCGCAGCTTGAGATCTGCAGGCCAATGCGGCGGCGTCAGCTGGTAGCGCTTCACATGCGTCAACAGCATCGGCTCGATGCCGACCGCATAGGCACTGAGCGAAGCCAGCGAGAGGAACGAACCTCCGGCGAATTTCAGGAACCCGCGTCTGGTGATCACTTTTCTGGCTCCGACCTTGATCGGAGCAGTTCGCGCCGACATTGCGACGCCCGATACAATCGAGGAATGCGCCTTCACGCTGGCAGGTTTGAGGAGATTCTGCACAGAAATCCGTTCCGAAGAACAAATGTCCGTTACTCTTCCTGGAACAGGTTGATCTGCTGCTGTGCCAGATCCTTTGGCGCGTCGAGGCCGAGATGGCGCCAGGCGTTGGCGGTCAGCACGCGGCCGCGTGGCGTGCGTTGGATGAAACCCTGCTGGATCAGATAGGGCTCGATAATGTCCTCGATGGCGTCGCGCGGCTCGGAGAGGCCGGCGGCGATGGTTTCGATGCCGACCGGCCCACCACCGAAATTGCGCGCGATCATCGAGAGATAGCGGCGGTCGAGTGCGTCGAGGCCGAGCGCGTCGACCTCGAGCCGGGTGAGAGCTTCGCCGGCAATCTGCTTGTCGACGTGGCCGTCGCCGGCGACGGAGGCGAAATCGCGCACGCGGCGCAGCAGCCGGCCGGCGATGCGCGGCGTGCCGCGGGCGCGACGTGCGATCTCCAGCGCGCCATCGTCGCCAAGCGGCATTTGCAGGATGCGGGCGCCGCGCCGCACGATCTGCTCCAGTTCCTCGACAGAATAGAAATTGAGCCGCACCGGAATGCCGAAACGGTCGCGCAGCGGGTTGGTCAAAAGGCCGAGCCTGGTGGTGGCGGCGACGAGCGTGAAGCGGGCAAGATCGATCTTGACCGAGCGTGCCGCCGGACCTTCGCCGATGATCAGGTCGAGCTGGAAATCCTCCATCGCCGGGTAAAGGATCTCCTCGACTGCCGGATTGAGCCGGTGGATCTCATCGATGAACAGCACATCGCGGTCTTCGAGATTGGTGAGAAGTGCGGCGAGATCGCCGGCCTTGGCGATCACCGGACCGGAGGTCGAGCGGAAATTGACGCCGAGCTCGCGCGCCATGATCTGCGCCAGCGTTGTCTTGCCAAGCCCCGGCGGCCCGACGAACAGCACATGGTCAAGCGCCTCGCTGCGGCCCTTGGCGGCCTCGATGAAGACTTTGAGATTGGCCCGCACTGCGGCCTGGCCGACGAAATCGGCGAGCGTCTGCGGCCGCAAGGTCTGCTCAGCATCCTCGCCGCGCTTTTCCGGGGCAATGAGGCGGGGTGAAAGGCTCATGCGGCCTTCCTCGCACAGGGCAAAGGACCGGACAAGCAATCACTCACCGCGCCAGTTCCTTCAGCCCGAAACGAATGAGCTTCGAGGCATCGGCGTCCTCGCCGGCCGTCTTCAGCGCCGCCGCGACAGCATTGGCTGCTGTGTCGCGCGAATAGCCGAGATTGACCAGCGCCGAGACGGCGTCGGTAATCGGCGCCGGCGCCACGCCTTCGCCGAGCTCCTGCTTAAGGCCGATGGTGCCGGAGGCGGTTCCGGCATAGGCCGGCGCCTTGTTCTTCAACTCGGTGACGATGCGCTCGGCCACCTTCTTGCCGACGCCGGGGCGCGCGGCTGACCATGGCGATGTCGCGCAGCGCGATCGCATTGGCGAGGTCTGCCGGCGCCAGCGTCGACAGGATGGCCAGCGCCACCTTGGCGCCGACGCCTTGCACATTGCTCATCAACAGCCGGAACCATTCGCGCTCAAGCACCGACTGGAAACCGTAGAGCCGGATCATGTCCTCGCGCACATAGGTCTCGATGAACAGCACCACCGCCTCGCCGGGCGAAGGCAGCGCGGCCAGCGTGCGCGCCGAGCAATAGGCGACATAGCCGACGCCGTGCACATCGACGAGGCAGAAATCCTCCTCGATCTCGTCCAGCGTGCCTTTCAATTTGCCGATCATGCGTGATCCCTCATGCCAGCGCCATCCTGTAGGCGACGCTTTGCCGGTGATGCGCGTGGCAGATGGCGATAGCCAACGCGTCTGCGGCATGTTCGGTGTCGAAAACGGCTTTCGGCAACAGCACCTTTACCATCATGTGGATCTGCTTCTTGTCGCCATGGCCAACGCCGATCACCGCCTTTTTGACGGCATTGGGGGCATATTCGGCCACAACAAGGCCGGCGCGCGCCGGCACCAGCATGGCTATGCCGCGCGCCTGGCCGAGCTTCAGTGTCGCCACCGCATCCTTGTTGACGAAGGTTTGCTCGACGGCCGCTTCCTGGGGCATGGCCGCATGCAGGATCTCGGCCAGCCCGTCATGCAATTGGCAGAGCCGTGTCGCCAGCGCCGCCTTGTCGTCGGAGCGTACAGTGCCGGAGCTGATAAAGCGCAGCGAGTTGCCGAGGCTCTCGACGATGCCCCAGCCGGTGCGCCTCAGCCCCGGATCGATACCGATAATGCGAATCGCTTCCCTCATGCGCGAAGTCTACCTCCGGCGCACAGCGATGTCAGCGAAATGTGAACAAACCGGAAACGGAGGCGTTTAACCTCGAGCAAAAGCCGTGTTCAGCAGCGTGATCTGGTCGGAAACCGGATTGGCGCGGCGGGCGGCGGCAGGCGTCTCGGCAAACGCGCCGCCATAGATCTCTTCGTCCATGCGGCGCACCAGCGCCTGCAGGCGCAGCGAGCGGGTGACGAGGTCGAGGAAATCCTTCGGCAGTTCGCCCCAGCCGACCGCTTCGTCATGCGCCGAGGCGGTGTCGAGACGCACCTTGGATTTTTCCGAAGCGACCTGGTCGCGGGTCATCTCGCCGGAATTTGCCGCCCGCTGCAAAAGCAGCCAGGAGGCGACTTGCATCAACCTTGTGGTCAGCCGCATCGATTCGGCCGCATAGAGCGTCGCCGCCAGCCTGGACAGCTTCTTGGCCTCGGCCCGGCCCTTGCCGTCAAGATACTCGGCTGCCTGTTCGACCAGGCCCATGCCTTCCTGGTAGAGCGGTTTGAAGGATTGGGAGAAAACCCGGCGTTCCGCCAGCTTGATGGTTTTCGCGATGCCCTTCGAAGGCTCGTTCATCGATACGCCCCTGCACTGCCCCGTCGGCTGATTCGGCTTCTCGCCGTCACGCCGGCACCCTAGATGACTGAAGCTTGAAAATGCGCTTCGCCGCCGGCGAAGGCAAGCACATGTTTAACAAACGGTTAACGCCTGCGCAGGGGCGCCAAGCGGACCAAAAGCAGACAAAAAAGAGCCGCGGATAAGGCGGCTCTCAGGAGTTTAACAGGGAGGCGTCAAACGAAGTGGCTCCAACCACTCGGTAAGAATCCAGATCACTGGATGGACATAGTAAACACCTGTAAAGCTTAATGAACCCTTAACGGCGCGGATATTTCTTGATCGACCGCTGCCCTTCTGTGCCGTATCAGCACAACGGTGCCCTAAGCCTGATCGTCGGCTTGTTCATGCCTTCTTCCACACAGCCGGCAAGGAAATGAAGGCGAACAGCAGCATTGCCGCATAAAACCCCATCGAGGAGGAAGCCAGCACCGGCTCGATCTCCGGATGGCCGGCAAGTTCAAAGTAAAGCCCAATCATCAGTGCGATGCCGCAGATTGCCGTCAGCCAGAAATGCACGACGGCAATCGTCTTTTGCCCGACCGCTGGAAACAGGTGGTAGAAGAAGGCAAACACCGCCGACATCAGCCAGCCCGCCACCATGGTGTGCGCGTGGGTCGGCATCTGCCCATGGTCATTGGAGATCGCCATATGCAGGCCGAGCGCCATGCCGCACAGGGAATAGATGACGGCCAGGGTGAAGAAATTTCGTGCTACGCCTTGCATGGGATACCCTCGTTGGTTGTTGCAGACTTGGTCCGACCGCGCGCGGCCAAAATGGAGCGTCGGTCGCGAGCGGCTTAGTCCCCGCAGGTTTCAGGATCATGCCGCGAAACCAGCCAATGCCGACACGGCGTCTATCCGGCAAATGCCGGGTATTGTGCGGGCTGGCGGTAAAATCCGGCGACGGCGCCACCGCAACAAGCCGGCACCCACGCGGCATCTTCTGGATACATGTACGGAGATAATCCGCCCTCCTTCGGAAGCAGACGCGCGATAGCAGCGTTTACCCCCGGAACGATGCACAAGGAGCGGCAATGGACTGGTATTCTCTCTTCAAATTCCTGCATGTCATGGCAGCGATCCTCTGGCTCGGCGGCGGTTTCGCCATGCTGCTGGTTTCGATACTCGCCGATCGCGACGGCGACGACGAGACGCTGATGGTCATGCTGAGAACGACGGACAAACTCGGCTTGCGTCTGTTCGTGCCGGCGTCTATCGCGACCCTGGCTTCTGGTCTGGTGCTGACTTCGCTATGGACCGGCTTCTCCGACCTTTGGGTCGTCATCGGCCTTTGCGGCTACGCCGCCGCGTTTCTGACCGGTATCCTCGTGCTGAAGCCTTCGTTCGAAAAGCTTGCCACAATGCTTGCCGCGGACGGCATGACCCCGGCTGCCATAGCGTTTGGGCGCCGCATGATACGGATCGTCAAGTTCGATTTCGTCATCATGATCGTCGTCGTCGCCGACATGGTGCTGAAGCCGACCGCGCACGACATCGCCACTCTCGGCGCCATGGCGGTCGTGGTCGTTGGTGGTGCATCGCTGACCTTTGCGAGCGCCCCGCGAACCAAACCGGCAGCCGCCTGAGCGGGATTTAGAGCAGGCCGGCGATCCCGTCCCAAAGCAGCTTGACCGCGACCACGGCCACGGTCGCGTAGGTGAAGGGATAAAAAATCTCCGGCCGCATGCGCCGCACCAGCCAGGCGCCGGCGATGGTGGCCAGCGGCGCCAGCGGCATCAGCACGGCCGACGCCGTCAGGTTGGCGGTGTCGAACTGGCCAAGCGCGAAGTAGGGGATCAGCTTCAGCGCGTTGGTGGCGGCAAAGAAGATCGCCGATGTCCCCGACAGCACCTTCGGATCGAGCCGGATCGGCAGCGCATAGACCTGGAAGGGGGGCCCGCCGACATGGGCGACGAAGCTGGTGAAGCCGGCGACGGTGCCCCAGAAGGCGGCGGCGATGCGGTTGGGCGCCGCCGCATGGTCGGAACCGTGGCGGAACTGGAGATAGAGCCAGCGCAGCACGAAGATCAGCGCGACAGCGCCGACGATCAGCCGCACCATCTCTTCGGTTACGAGCGCTGCCGTCAGCCAGCCGAGCCCAATGCCGATCACCGCGCCCGGCATCATGTCGACCAGCATCTTTCTGTCGTAGACGCCCCACCACGTCCACACCGAAACGATGTCCATCAGGCACAGGATCGGCAGCAGGATGGCCGCCGCCTGCACCGGCGGCATGGCCAGCGCCATCAAAGGCACGCCAACGAAGCCGACAGCGCCGCCGAAGCCGCCTTTCGACAGCCCGACAAGTATCACCGCCGGAATGGCGGCGGCATAAAACCACGGATCGGCGAGCAGACCTGACATGAACTGGAAATGCTGGAGGGAAGACGGTTGCCCTGCAATAGCCCAGAAACCCTTGCGCCGCGACCGGGAAAATGCCGGCCGTGTCGATCAACTGTGCGTAAAGCGACGGTTCCGGATTTACGGCAAGATCGCCGCCGATGCATAAGGGCGCCGTCCGATGCACATCAGGTTTTGACCCCAGGTTTTGGCCCCAGGTTTTGACCCCAGGTTTTTGACCCCAGGTTTTTGACAATGAGCGAACCCCACATCCGCCGCGCCGAAGCGGCCGACCTGCCTGCCATCGTAGCCATGCTCGCCGACGATCCGCTTGGCCGCAGCCGCGAGGATGCGACCGAGCCACTCGCCAAGGCCTATCGCGACGCCTTTGCCGCCATCGACGCCGACCCCAACCAGTTTCTTGCCGTGATGACGGATAGCGGCCGCGTCATCGGCACGTTGCAGATCAGCTATCTCGCCGGGCTGTCGCTGCAGGGCGCCTTGCGCGGCCAGATCGAGGCTGTGCGCGTCGTCGCAGACCGCCGCGGCGAACGGCTGGGACAGCGTCTGCTGGAATGGGCGATCGAACAGTGCCGTGAACGTGGCTGCAAGATTATCCAGCTGACCACCAACAAGAGCCGCCAGGACGCGCATCGCTTCTATGACCGGCTCGGCTTCAAGGCCAGCCACATCGGTTACAAATTGGAGCTTTAGTTCAGCGGTGGAGGACGGCGCCGGATCGGCTGCGCCTTGATGATGGCGGTGCTGGTTTCCGCCTTGTCGGCGATGCGGTCGAGAAGCTTGTCGAGCTCGCCGATGGAGCGCACGTAGAGCCGGGCCACGAAACAGTCGTCGCCGGTGACCTTGTCGCATTCGCCGAATTCCGGGATCTCCTCGATCAGCTTCTGCACGATGTGCAGCTTGCCCGGCAGTGGCCGCACCCGCACGATCGCCTGCAACGGAAACCCCAGCGCCTCCGGGTCGATCTCGATGGTGAAGGCGCGGATGACGCCGCGTTCCTCGAGCCGCCGCAGTCGTTCCGAGACGCTCGGCGATGACAGCCCGACCTGCTGCGCCAGATCCTTCAACGAAGTCCGCGAATCCAGGATCAGGATGTCGAGAAGCTTTCTGTCCAACTCGTCCAGCATTTTCATCTCCTCGCAAAAGGGCAGCGCGCGCCTTGTTAAATAAGGTCCTGCCCCCCTATCACCTTTCATAGGGTATATAAACCCTCAAGACGGCATGAGATTATGGCCTCAACAGATAGAGGTATTGTCATGGACAACACGGTACGCGGCACGATCGAGATGACGGCGGCGATGACGATTGTCGGCACGATCGGCTGGTTTGTCGTCATGTCGGGCCAGCCCGTTATGGACGTGGTGTTCTGGCGCTGCGCCTTCGGCGCAGTGGCGCTGCTGATCACCTGCGCGGCACTCGGGCTGCTGCGCGGCAGGCTGACGCTGCGCATTGTTGCCATCGCCGCTCTTGGCGGCGCGGCTATCGTCATCAACTGGCTGTTGCTGTTCAGCGCCTTCTCCCGCGCCTCGATCTCGATTGCCACGGCGGTCTACAACACGCAGCCCTTCATGCTGGTCGGCTTCGGCGCGCTGTTCTTCGGCGAGCGGCTGACCCTGGCCAAGCTGACCTGGCTCGGCATCGCGTTCGCCGGCATGCTGCTAATCGTGCAGACAGGGCCCGATGCGGGTGTCGGTTCCGGCATAACCGGCACAGATTATGTCATCGGCATCGTCATGGCGCTCGGAGCGGCCTTCTTCTGGGCTGTCGCGGCAATCGTCGCCAAGAAGCTCAAGGGCACCCCGCCGCATCTGATCGCGCTGATCCAGGTCTGCGTCGGCGTCGTCATGCTGGCGCCCTTTGCCAACCTCTCGCATTTGCCCGCCGATGCCTGGAGCTGGGCCATGCTGGCCACGCTTGGCGTCGTTCACACCGGCCTGGTGTACATATTGATGTACGCCGCCATCCAGAAACTGCCGACGCATCTGCAGGGGTCGCTGTCCTTCATCTATCCTGTCGTTGCGATCCTGGTCGATGTGATGGCCTTCGGCCACCGGCTGCATCCGGCCCAGCTCGTCGGCGCAGCCGCGATCCTGATCGCCGCCGCCGGCATGAATCTCGGCTGGACTTTGTGGAGGGCCAAATCGCCGGCCAAAAGCCCGCAAGCCGTCAAATGAGCCGCAGAGCGTCGGCTCGCCGGCGATCGTAAACCAAAGCCAGCGCATCGTTCCCCGCCCGCCTGTTCAAGGCGGGCGCTTTGTTCTATGCCGCAATGCAACCATCTTCGCCCGGCATAGGCGAAACCCGGGATCGAAAGCCATGAACGACGCAACACCCCCCAACCGCTGCCGCATCGTGCTGATCGCACCCAAGGACGCTCCGGCGCAGCGCATTGCGGCTGCCTTCGACGGCGGTGATATCGCTTCCCTGATCCTGCCTGAGAACGGCATGGACGAGGCTGCCTTCCAGGCCTTCGCAGAACAGATCGTACCGGCCGCGCAAGCGGCCGGTATCGCCGTCATCATCGCCGGCGATACCCGCATTGCCGGCCGTGTCCAGGCCGACGGCATTCATGTCGAGGTTTCCAAGGACGCGCTCGCCGAGACCATCGAACACTTCCAGGGCAAGATGATGGTCGGCGCCGGTGGCGCCAAGACGCGCGACGACGCGCTGGAACTCGGCGAAACCAGGCCCGACTACATCTTCTTCGGCCGCTTCGACTACGACAACAAGCCGGAACCGCATCCGCGCAACCTGTCGCTCGGGCAATGGTGGGCGGACGTGATTGAG
Source organism: Mesorhizobium sp. C268A (assembly GCF_040324475.1). Lineage (NCBI taxonomy): Bacteria > Pseudomonadati > Pseudomonadota > Alphaproteobacteria > Hyphomicrobiales > Phyllobacteriaceae > Mesorhizobium > Mesorhizobium sp. C268A. The sequence goes on along the minus strand of NZ_JAMYVX010000001.1, from coordinate 3,888,894 downwards.
ATCCCTTGCATCGTCATGGCCGGTTCCGCCATCGCTTCGGTAGAAGCGGTGGCCGCCACTGGCGCCGAGTTCGTGGCGCTGTCCAGCGCCGTCTTTGCCGAAGGCGCCGATCCGAAGGCGGCGATTGCTGCCGCCAATGCGCTGCTCGACCAAACCGCGCCGCGCTTCGAGGGCTGACGTGGGCCGACCTGGACTTCCTCTCGCGGTTCTCGTTGCGGCCTTGATGAGCGGGGCAGCGATCGCGGCGGAGACCGTTCCGCTGCCGCAGCCGAGGCCGGACACCAGCGCGCCCGCCCTCAGCGTGCCGGATGCGGTCGCCCCCGATGCGGGTGCCCCAAAAGCCGGTGCCACGGATTCCGGCGTCCATATCGACAAGCCGATCGACACCCCGCTGCCGCAGCCGGCGACAACCGCGCCGCTGCCGTCGGCCGACGCGATCAACCCCGAACGTTTCGGCGCCAAGCCGGCGGACCCCGCCTATGGCGCTTTCCAGCGCGGTCTTTACAAGACCGCCTACAATCTGGCGTTGGTGCGGGCCAAGAATGGCGACCCGGCGGCGCAAACGCTCGTGGCCGAGATTCTGTCGCGCGGGCTGGGCGTGCCGCTCAACCCGGCTGAGGCCGCCAAATGGTATGCGCAGGCCGCCGAGCAGGGGATTCCTGAATCGCAGTTCCAGTATGCGCTGATGCTGCTCGACGGCCGCTACGTCAAGAAGGACGAGAAGGGAGCCTATGCGCTGATGCAGGCCGCCGCCGAGGCCGGCAACCGGCTGGCGCAGTTCAACTTCGCGCAATTGCTCGTGCAGCAGGATCCGGGCGATGCCGGCATCGCCCGGGCTGTGCCCTATTATGAGCGTGCCGCGGCGACAGGGCTTGCCGACGCCCAGTATGCGATGGCGCAGGTCTATGCCAATGGCGTCGGCGGCAAGACGCGGGACGATGCAAAGGCGCGCAGCTTGCTGGCACAGGCTGCCAGGCAGAACTACGACACCGCGCAGATCGATCTTGCCGCCTGGATGATCGAGGGCCGGGGCGGTGTTCGCGACCTGAAATCCGGCTTCAACTGGATGAAGCAGGCAGCTGAAGGCGGCAATGTCGCTGCCCAGAACCGGTTGGCAAAGCTCTATATGGGCGGCATCGGCACCGACCCCGACCTGATCCTGGCCGGGGCCTGGTATGTGGTCGCCCGGCGCGCCGGCCTTATCGATCCGGAGATGGACGATTTCCTGCAAGGGCTGACCGACGACCAGACAAAGCAAGCCTTGCAGAAGGCCAACCGCCTGCCCTGACACGCAACGTCACTGTGTATGATCCAGCACGACCTTACCGAAGGGAGAGCCGTGTTCGAGATGGCGAAGGGCCTGTGCTGCCTCTGCCCAGGGGAAGACCCGGTCGATCACCGGCCGCAGCCGATGGACGGCGAGCGCCCGGTTCATCGCTTCGAAGGACTCGCGCGAGCCGACCGGTATGCCGCGTGCTTTCACCTGGCGGCGGAAGATGTCGAGCGGATTGATCACCCCTTCGCTGCCGCCGAGATAACCGATGACGTTGATCTGGGCGCCGCGCGCCGACGCCTTGAGCGACTGCGCGAAACTTTGGGGACCACCGACTTCGATGATGTGATCGGCGCCGCGGCCATCGGTCAGCGCCAGCACGGCCGACGACCAATCCGGATCGTCGCGGTAGTTGACGCCATCATGCGCGCCAAGCCCCTTCGCCCAGGCAAGCTTCTCATCGCTGCTCGACGTAACAATGACGCGCGCTCCGGCCGCCCTTGCGAACTGCACGGCAAACAGCGACACGCCGCCGGTGCCGAGGCTGAGCACGGTTTCGCCTGGCTTGAGCTTGCCCTCGGTGAACAACGCATGCCAGGCAGTGACGGCGGCGCAAGGCAATGTCGCCGCCTCTACGTCGCTGAGATGCGCCGGCGCGATGACAGCCGCCTGTTCGTCCAGCCGGGCGAATTCGCTCAGCAAACCGTCGATCGGGCCGCCGCGCTGGTAGGAAGGTTCGGCCATGGCGAAGCTGCCGCCGACCCATCGCTGCCAGAACGTGCCGCAGACCCGGTCGCCAACCTTGAAGCGGCTGACCTCGGGGCCAAGCGCGACGACCTCGCCGACGCCGTCGGAAAGCGGCACCAGCGGCAAGGGGAATGTCGTGTGATAGCTGCCGCGCGCGATCTCGACATCGCGATAGTTGAGCGCCGTCGCCTTGACGCGGACGATCATCTCCTGACGGCCGGGCTCCGGCATTGGTCGTTCGACCATCTTGAGATTGTCGATGCCGCCCGGCTTCTGCAGTTCGATTGCCTTCATTGTCGTCGTCCTTTCGTTTGAAAGGAAAATTGCTTGCCAGGCGATGGATTTCAAATTCATAATGTTTACAATGATTATGCTTACGAAACATAGTTCTAGCTATGCTTGAGGAATTGCGCACGCTCGCCCTGTTTGCCGAGGAGGGCTCGATCCAGAAGGTCGCCCGGCGCCTGCCGCTGACGCAGCCGGCTGTGACCCGGCAAATCCAGCGGCTGGAGGACATGCTTGGCACGACGCTGCTCGACCGCCGGCAAAAGCCGCCGCGACTGACGCCGACGGGGCTGGAAGTGCTGGCGCGCGGACGCGATATCATCGCTTCCGTAGAAGCGCTGAAATCCTTCGCCGGAAAGACCGAGCCGGAAGGACTGTTCCGCCTGGGTCTCGCCCATGGCCTCTCGGACCGCGACATCGCCGGGGCCATCGCCAACGCCGCGGCGGCGTTCCCGAAAGTGTCGCTACGGCTCAAGACGGGCTGGAGCGCCGAACTAATCGGTCAATTCGAACGCGGCGAGCTCGATGTGACGATTGTTCTGCGATCGTCGGATAAGCCAGGCCCGGAAGCGCTTGGCACTGAACGTCTTGGCGTCATAGCTGCGTCCACCGTCCCCGATCCGGAAGACGGTGGCCGGACACCCATGCCGTGGGTGCTTAGTCCGGCCCCTTGCGACGCGCGCCAGAAACTCATGTCCGTTCTGGTCGGCGGAAGGCGTTATTTCGAGATCGCGGCGGAGATACAGGATCCGGCCTTGCAGATGGAATGGGTCCGTCGGGGGCACGGCCTTGGGCTAGTGCCGTTGCGTCTTGCAAGGCGCGGACTTCCCGACGGCCTCATGCTGGTCAACACGGAAGATGTCGACCTTTCCTTGCAGGTCGCCGCACTTCGTTCGCCTCATCTCAACCGGCTGACTGAGGCTGCGGACGCCATCGTCGAGGCTGTCGGCAGAGTCATTGCGGCCCAGGTTTGAGGCTACCAGCCCTTGTCGGGCGATCTGGCATCCCCTTGCCTCTCCTGCCGATTTGTGGTCTTGGGAGCCCGAAATCGCTTGTCCAGCGACCATCCCCATACCAACGGCCAAGCCGTTGGTAGCATCCCGGATCAATCTCATCATGGCCAAGATCAATGGCAACGAAATCCGTCCCGGCTATGTCATCGAGCACGATGGCGGCCTTTGGGTGGCGGTCAGGACCAACACCGTCAAGCCCGGCAAGGGCGGTGCCTATAACCAGGTCGAACTGAAGAACCTGATCAACGGCACCAAGCTCAACGAGCGCTTCCGCTCGGCCGAGACCGTCGAGCAGATCCGGCTCGACCTGAAGGATTTTTCCTTCCTCTACGCCCAGGACGACGCACTGGTGTTCATGGACACGCAGAGCTACGAGCAGCTCGAGCTGGCGAAGGATTTCGTCGGCGACCGCGCCGCCTTCCTGCAGGACGGCATGATGGTGACGGTCCAGCTCTATGAGGACAGGCCGATCGGCATTTCGCTGCCCGACCAGGTGACGCTGACCATCACCGAGGCCGACCCGGTGGTGAAGGGCCAGACGGCCGCGTCCTCGTACAAGCCGGCGGTGCTGGAAAACGGCATCCGCGTGCTGGTGCCGCCATTCATCGGCGCTGGCGAACGCATCGTCGTCGACACCAACGAACTCACCTACATGCGCCGCGCAGACTGACGCGTAGGCAGGAACAGATACGATGGCACGCTCCGCACTTCTCAATGTCATGGTCCAGGCCGCCATGAAGGCCGGCCGCTCGCTGTCGCGCGACTTCGGCGAGGTGCAGAACCTGCAGGTGTCGATGAAGGGACCGGGCGACTATGTCAGCCAAGCCGACCGCAAGGCCGAGGACATTCTGTTTGCCGAACTGTCGAAGGCACGGCCGGGCTATGCCTTCCTGATGGAAGAGCGCGGCATGATCGCAGGGGACGACGACCAGCACCGTTGGATCGTCGACCCGCTCGACGGCACCACCAATTTCCTGCACGGCATTCCGATCTTTTCCATCTCGATCGCGCTGGAGCGACAGGGCCAGTTGGTCGCCGCCGTCATCTACAATCCGGCAATGGATGAGCTCTACACCGCCGAGCGCGGCGGCGGCGCCTTCATGAACGATCGCCGGCTGCGCGTTGCCGGCCGCAGCAAGCTCACCGACTGCGTCATCGGCTGCGGCGTGCCGCATCTCGGCCGCGGCCAGCACGGCAATTTCCTCGTCGAGTTGCGCAATGTGATGGCCGAGGTCTCGGGCGTGCGCCGCCTGGGTTCCGCCGCGCTCGATCTCGCTTATGTCGCCGCCGGCCGCATGGACGGCTTTTGGGAAACCGGCCTTTCGGCCTGGGACATTGCCGCCGGCCTGCTGCTGATCCGCGAGGCCGGTGGCTTCGTCTCCGACATGGATGGCGGCCAGGATATGCTCGAAGCGGGTTCGCTCGTCGCCGGCAACGAGGTCATACAGCGCGCGCTGCTCAAGGCGGTGAAGAAGCCGCTTTCGGCGCGCTGATCACTTGGCATGCCGGCGCGGCGTGCTGAAGCGCCGCAGTCGCAAAACCGCAATCAAAGCTTGAAATACTGCCCGGCGGCCGCCCAGATAAGGGTGACGCAGGATTTTTTATGACGAGCATACCTTCACTATCCTCGCGAGAAGCGCAGCCAGACCAGCCAGTTGAAATCCCTTATGTCGGGCGTTGGCACTACTCGCGTGCGGAGATGATCGCCGATGGCATCGTCCATGCGGTCGGCATCGTGCTGGCGATAGCCGCCGGCTCGGCGTTGCTGGCGCTGGCCGCCTTCCATGCCGGTCCCGGCGAATACATCGCCGCCGCCTTCTTCGTGGTGTCGCTGCTGACTGTGCTGTCGATTTCGCTGACCTACAATCTGTGGCCGGTGACGTCGCCGGCGAAGTGGATCTTGCGGCGCTTCGATCATGCGGCGATCTATCTCCTGATCGCCGCGACCTACACGCCCTTTCTGGCCCAGCTCGACGGCTCGCCGCTGGCGCTGCCGATGATTGTCCTTGTCTGGACCGCTGCTTTGACCGGCATTGCCATGAAAGTGTTCCTGCCCGGTCGCTTCGATCGTCTGGCCATTGTCTTCTATCTCGCCATCGGCTGGAGCGGCGTCGTCCTGGTCAAGCCGCTGGTGGCGACGTTGCCGACGACCTCGATCGCGCTGATTGTCGCCGGCGGCATCGTGTACTCCTGCGGCGTCATCTTCTTCGCCTGGAAACGCCTGCGCTTTCACAATGCCCTCTGGCACGGCTTTGTCGTCACCGGCGCCGGGCTGCATCTTGCCGCCATGGTCGACTGCCTGGTCGTCAACCGCCTCTGAACGGCGTGGTGCGGCCCGACAGTCGGGCAATATTGCCAAGCGCCATTCAATTTGGTCACAATTCCGTTTAGAGTCGCGAATTACGTGATCGGCGGCACTGGAGCGGTTCCAGGGAAGTATGAGCGGCTTCCCGTTCGGAATTGCGTCAAGGCAAATAGAGCATCGGAAACGGGGCACGGATGGCTTTTCTCAGATCCTTCGGCGTGGGCAGGCGTTCTGATGTCCTGATGTACGATCCGCACAAACTGTCGAGCCCGCAGGTCTTCCTCCTGACCATGGTCATCTTCCTGGTCATCGTCGCCTTCATCGCCGCCATCCTCACCCGCCAGATCTCGACCGCTTTCGGGAGCAATCCCGGCCTCAACGGCCTGATCGTCGGCGTCCTTGTGGTCGGCATCCTGCTTGCCTTCGCCCAGGTCGGACGACTGTTTCGCGAAGTGCGCTGGGTCAATTCCTTCCGCGCCGGTTCCGAAACCACCGAGCCGGTGCTGCTGGCGCCGATGAAGGCGATGATCGGCCGCTCCTCGACGGTCGCCTTCTCGACGTCTTCGATGCGCACCATGCTGGATTCGATCGCCACCCGCCTCGACGAAAGCCGCGACACCTCGCGCTATCTCGTCGGGTTGCTGGTGTTCCTCGGTCTGCTCGGCACCTTCTGGGGCCTGCTCAACACCATCGGCTCGATCCGCGAAACCATCGAATCGCTCGATCCCGGCACCGGCGACGCCGCCGCCGTGCTCGATTCGCTGAAGCAGGGGCTGTCGGCGCCGCTGGCCGGCATGGGTACGGCCTTTTCGTCCTCGCTGTTCGGCCTTTCCGGGTCGCTGGTGCTAGGCTTCCTCGACCTGCAGGCCGGCCGCGCGCAGACCCGCTTCTATACCGAGCTTGAAAACTGGCTGTCCTCGGTCACCGATCTCTCCTCCGACATCGCCGTCGCCGACCCGGCCAAGACTGAATCCTCCGACGAGATCCGGGTCCTGTCGGAACGGCTGCGCAGCATGCAGGAAAGCGGCGGCGGCTCCAATCCGCGCGTCGCCACCGCCATGGCCAATCTCGCCGACGGCATTTCCGGCCTGGTCAAGAACATGCGCTCCGAGCAGCAGATCATGCGCGACTGGGTCGAGGCCCAGTCGGACGAGCAGAAGGCGATGCGCAACACGCTGGAAAAGATCGCCGACGCGCTGAAGAAACCCGGGGTCCACTAGCATGGCTCTCGCCAGGGGCCGGCGCACCGATCGCCGGATCGACTATTGGCCGGGCTTCGTCGACGCGCTGTCGACGCTGCTGCTCGCCATCATGTTCCTGCTCACCGTTTTCGTGCTGGCGCAGTTCCTGCTCGGACGCGAACTCTCCGGCAAGGATACGGCGCTCACGCGCCTCAACTCGCAGATCAACGAACTGACGCAGTTGCTGGCGCTGGAGCGCTCGAGCGCGCAGGACAAGGACGATTCGCTGGCCAATCTGCAGGCGTCGCTGTCGGCCGCCGAAGCTGAGAAGAGCCGGCTCGAGCAGCTGCTGGCGCAAGGTGCCGGCGCCGGCGACGCCGCCACCCAGCGCGCCGCGGAACTCGGCGGCGAACTCGACAGCCAGCGCCAGATCAGCCAGCAGGCGCTGAGCCAGGTCGAGATCCTGAACCAGCAGATCGCAGCACTGCGCAAGCAGATCGGCGCGCTCGAGGACGCCCTCAATGTGTCCGAAACGCGCGACCGCGATTCCAACACCAAGATCGCCGATCTCGGCCGTCGGCTCAACGTCGCGCTGGCGCAGCGCGTGCAGGAGCTGAACCGCTATCGCTCCGACTTCTTCGGCCGCCTGCGCGAAATCCTCGCCGACCGCGAGAACATCCGCATCGTCGGCGACCGCTTCGTCTTCCAGTCGGAAGTTCTGTTCCCGACCGGGTCGGAAGTGATCAACGATGCCGGCAAGGTCGAGATGAAGAAGCTCGCCGATGCCATCATCGAGTTGCAAAAGGAAATCCCGCCCGAGATCAACTGGGTGCTGCGCGTCGACGGCCACACCGACAACAAGCCGCTGTCCGGCGCCGGCCGCTATCGCGACAATTGGGAATTGTCGACGGCGCGTTCGACCTCGGTGGTCAAGTTCCTGATCGAGAACGGCGTGCCCGCCAACCGGCTGGTTGCGGCCGGCTTCGGCGAATTCCAGCCGCTCGACCCCGCCGACACCGAAGACGCCCGCAACAAGAACCGACGCATTGAACTGAAGCTCACCGAACGGTGATTTTCAGTCACGCGAAATTGTTTGCCGGCTCAACTCTAGGGCGCAACGCCAGGTCGGCAAGGCCTGAAAACATTATCTTTCTTTAATTACACTTCGCGTTTCCGGGCTCCTACTTTGACGCGCAGGGCCGAGAACCGCCGGCGATGCCTCCCATCGCGACGCGACGGAACCGGACGGCCCGCTTCCGGAAGGCGGAGCGAAAGCGCTTGCCCCTTCCATAACAGGAGGAGACGCACATCATGCGCTCTTTGAAGACTCTCAGGACCGCAACCCTCACGACACTTCTGATCACTGTTCCACTCGCCGGCGCCTATGCCGCCGGACATCACAAGGGCGCCCTCGACGCCAGCGACCCGACCGACATGACCGGTCCGCGCGTGACCGGCCTGATCGAGCAGGTGCGGGGCGTCGAACAGGGCATCACGGATGCGCGCGAGACGAAGGGCATCTCGACCTCGGAAGCGCAGTGGCTGCATCTGCGTGCTGCGCATATCGGCCAGGCCGCCGAACGGGTCGCCGCTTCGGACCATGGCCGGATCCCGGCCGCGCAATATCACGATCTGCTGCGCCGCCTCGACAATGTCGATCAGAGGCTGATGTCCGACACCGGCAGCGGCTTCATGATCGGTGATGGCTCCGACGGCGGAAATTATCCGAACGGCTGAGATCCGCTCTGATATCTCCAGGAATGAGGAAGGGACTGTCTGACGCCCCCGGATCTGGCTCCGAGGGCGTCTTTTTTGTCACCAGCCCAGCCACAGCGCAGCGAGGGCCAGCACCGCCGGCACGGTCTGAATATAGAGGATCTTCCGGCTGGCAGTCGCCGCGCCATAGAGGCCGGCGACGGCGATGCAAAGCAGGAAGAACACCTTGATCTGGAATCCGGCTGCGCCGAGATAGAGGCCCCAGATCAGCCCGGCGGCAAGGAAGCCGTTGTAGAGCCCCTGATTGGCGGCGAGCACCTTCGATGCGCTGGCGAAGTCCGGCTTGAGGTTGAACGCCCTGTGCCCGCGCGGTGTGTCCCACGCCACCATCTCCAGATAGACGATGTAGACGTGGATCAGGGCCACCAGCCCGACCAGGATATTGCCGATCATCTTAGTCTCCCCTGCATGGCGGTGTTCCACCGCCAGCCAGCATTCCACGCACAAGCTCATCGGCGCAAGCTGCATCGGCGAAAGCCACCTTTGAGGGTTGCCAATCCTGGCGCGTTGGTATCTTTTCCCGCGGTCCAAAACGCGGAACCTGCCATGTCTTTTCAGAAGCTCGATGATCTCGGCCACAAGCTCGAAGCGCTGGAACATGCGCTCGCTATCCTCGGCGCCGACGAGGCGACCCACATGGCCGTCGGCGGCGGCGAGAAGCGCGCCGAAGCCATGTCGTCCCTGGCCGGGATGCTGCATATCAGGGCTACCGCGCCGGAGATCGCCGACTGGCTCGCCGCCGCCGAACAGGAGGCGCTGAACGAGGAGCAGCAGGCGGCGGTCCGCGAACTGCGTCGCCAATACACCAACCTGACCTGCCTGCCGGTCGAATTCGTCGAGCGCCAGACGGTGGCGCGTATGCGCTCCGAGCAGCTCTGGCGCGACCTGCGCGCCAAGAATGACTGGGCAGGCTTCCTGCCGGCGCTCGAAGGTGTCATCGCGCTGGTGCGCGAGGAAGCCGCTTTGCGCGCCGACGCGCTCGGCCTCGATCCCTACGACGCACTGATGGAGCAATACGATCCTGGCAACCGCGCCGCCGACATCACGCCGGTCTTCACCGAGCTGAAGACATTCCTGAAGGGCTTCGTGCCGGAAGCCCTGGCCGCGCAGGAAGCGCGCCTGGCCAGGCATCCCGTGAAGCCGCTCTCCGGCAGCTATGCGATCGACCGGCAGCGCGAGCTTGGTCTCGCCATGATGGCTTCGGTCGGCTTCGACCTCACCCACGGTTCTCTGTCCGTATCGCACCATCCCTTCTGCGGCGGCGTGCCGAGCGACGTGCGCATCACCACCCGCTACAAGACGTCCGACTTCCTGTCGGCCTTGATGGGCGTGCTGCACGAGACCGGCCATGCGCTCTACGAGCAGAACCTGCCGAAGGCCTGGGCGCACTGGCCGCTCGGCAAGGCGCGCGGCATGGCGGTGCATGAAAGCCAGAGCCTGTTCGTCGAGAAACAGGTCGGCCGCAACCCCGAATTCTGGCGCTGGGCGCTGCCCGTGGTCGAAAAGCATCTCGGCGAAGCCTGGTCGCTCGACGACATCCTGCCGCATGTGCACCGGGTCGAGCGCGGCCTGATCCGCGTCGACGCGGACGAGGTAACCTACCCGCTGCATGTCATCCTGCGCTACGAGTTGGAGCAGGAGCTGGTCTCGGGGCGGCTGCAGGCGGCCGACCTGCCCGAAGCGTGGGACGCCAAGATGCGGGAGTATCTTGGCCTTTCGACCATCGACAACCCAGCCGACGGACCGATGCAGGACGTGCATTGGCCGGGCGCCGCCTTCGGCTATTTCCCGTCCTATACGCTGGGCGCCATGATGGCGGCGCAGCAATGGGCTGCGCTGACGCGCGACCATCCTTCAGCCGACAGCGATCTCGCCAGGGGCAATTTCGCCGCCATCAATGACTGGCGCCGCGACAAGATCTGGTCGCAGGGATCGCGCTGGTCGACGCCCGAACTGCTTGAGCGCGCCACCGGCGAGAAACTGAATGCCGCGCATTTCACCGAGCATCTCCGCAAGCGGTATGGTCCCGCCTGATTGCGGGTTGCTACTCCGCGGCACCCCTGAAGGCGCTTGCTCCGGTTTCGAACTGCAGCTTGGCCAGCCTTGCATAGATTCCGCCCTTGGCGACCAGGCTCTGGTGCGTGCCTTCCTCGACGATGCGGCCGCCATCCATGACCAGGATGCGGTCGGCCTTCAGCACGGTCGCCAGCCGGTGGGCGATGACGATGGTGGTGCGGCCCTGCATCAGCCGTTCCAGCGCCGTCTGCACCAGCGTTTCGCTTTCGGCGTCGAGCGCCGACGTGGCCTCGTCGAGCAGCAGGATCGGCGCGTCGCGCAGGATGGCGCGGGCGATCGCCACGCGCTGGCGCTGGCCGCCGGACAAGGTGACGCCGCGCTCGCCGACCTGGCTGTCGTAGCCCTTGTCGAGCCTGAGGATGAACTCGTCGGCCAGCGCGTCCCTGGCGGCGGCCTCGATCTCGGCATTCGTCGCGCCCGGCCGGCCAAAGCCGATATTGTCGCGCGCGCTTGCCGCAAAGATGGTGACATCCTGCGGCACGATCGCAATGCGCTCCCGCACTTCAGCCGGATCGGCTTCGCGCACGTCGACGCCGTCAATGGCGATGCGGCCGGTTTCTGGATCGTAGAAGCGCAGGATCAGCGAAAAGACGGTGCTCTTTCCGGCGCCCGACGGGCCGACGATCGCCACCGTCTCGCCGGGCTTGACCTGAAAACTCAAGCCGTGGACGGCGGCACGGTCCGGCCTTGCCGGGTAGGAGAAGGAGACGTCGTCGAAGCTGATCGCGCCTGTCGCCTTGGCGGGCAGCGGCAGCGGATTGGCCGGCGGTTGAATCGCCGGCGTCTCGTCGAGTATCTCGGTCAGCCTTTCGGCCGCACCCGCCGCCTGGGCAAGCTCGCCCCAGACTTCCGACAGTGCGCCCAGCGCGCCTGCGGCAAACACGGAGTAAAGCAGGAACTGGCCGAGCGTACCGGGCGACATCGTGCCGGCAAGCACGTCACGCGAGCCGAACCACAACACCGCCACGACCGAGGAAAAGATCATGAAGATGGCAAAGAAGGTGAGCAGCGAGCGGGAGAAGATCGACGAGCGCGCCGCTTGGAAGGCGGCTTCCACCGCGGCCGAGAACCGCCCGGTGACCAGCGTCTCGTTGGTGAACGCCTGCAGCGTGCGCACCGCGCCGATCTGCTCGCTGGCATAGGCGGTCGCTTGCGCCAGCGTATCCTGCGCCTGCCGTGACCGGCGCCTCACCGAACGGCCGAACGCGACCAGCGGCAGCACGATGAGCGGAATGGCCGCGATCACCAGGCCCGACAGTTTCGGGCTGGTGACGACCATCATCGCCACCGCGCCAAGGCCGAGGATGACGTTGCGCAACGCCACGGAGGCGGTGGCGCCGACGGCGGATTTCACCTGCGTGGTGTCGGCGGCAAGCCGCGAGACGATCTCGCCCGACTGGGCGGTGTCGAAGAAGGACGGCGAAAGCGTCGTGACATGCGAAAACACGTCGCTGCGGATGTCGGCAACGACCCGCTCGCCGAGCGTGATGACGAAGTAGTAGCGTCCGGCCGATGCCGCCGCCAGAATGGCTGCCATCGCCACCAAAGCGGCGAAATATTCGGCGATGAAGACGGTGCCGGAAGCGCTGAAACCGTGGTCGATCATGCGCCGCACGGCCAGCGGCAGCGCCAGCGTCGTCGCTGCGGCGATGGCGAGCGAAATGAGGGCGCCTATGACCAGTTTGCGGTAGCGGAATATGTAGGGATATAGGCGCCTGAGCGGCCCGAGCGAGCGCCTGCGCCCGTCTTGCTCGCCGCTGATGTCCGCCATGACCGTTTCCTCTGGCCGCTCCAGGTGGGCGCGTTCAATATGCGCCTGCCGTGGCCTTGTGATTCAATTCCGGCTGATGTATAGGCTCGCCGACCGTTTTAGAAGCCGTGGCTTTTCAATAGCTGCGGCTTCGAGTTTTAAAAAGGGGCGCATCGACGCAGGCCGCGGGCCCGTCTGTAGCGCCGCAAGCCAGGAAGCACGACAATGAAGGCCGATATCCATCCCGACTACCACACCATCAAGGTCGTCATGACCGATGGCACCGAATACTCGACCCGTTCGACCTGGGGCAAGGAAGGCGATACGATGAACCTCGATATCGATCCGACCACGCACCCGGCCTGGACCGGCGGCCAGCAGACCCTGCTCGACCGCGGCGGCCGCCTGTCGAAGTTCAAGAAGCGCTTCGAAGGTTTCGGCCTTTAAAGTTTACCTGTATCGCTGAATAAAGAACCCGCCTTTGTGGCGGGTTTTTTGTTGCCGTCAAAGTCAGTCGCTTCAAGCTAACGCGCCGATACCTCCCGCTTGTGGGGAGGTCGGCCCAAGGGTCGGGTGCGGTCCGACGCCTCCACCCTGCTGCTTCGAAGCGACCCTTCCCAGAGTGGTGCGAGCCTACCCGTCCACCAATTCCCGCAGCGCCATGCGCTTGTAGGCGGCGACCAGCCTGTCGCCCTCCTGCCGATCGACCGAGATCGCCAGCCGCACGGCAGCCTCGCCCATCTGCCAGACCAGAAACGCTGTGGTCTCCAGCGCCACCGGATCGGCGCCGGGATGCAGCCGCTTCAGCACCATGGTCAGGAATTCGGCATTTGCCCGGCTGTCGGCGAGTTCGAGCTGGCGCAGCGCCTTGTCGGCCTGCGTGCCCGACCAGATGTCGCGCATCACCGGCTCGGCCAGGAACAGCTGATAGTAGATATCCACCAGCTCCGAAAACGCCTGCCGCAGGCCCTCGGCGTCGACGACATCCTTGAGCGCCGAGGAGATGCAGGCCTGGCTTTCGGCGGTGTAGCGCTCGGCCAGCGCCCAGACGATCGCCCGCTTGTCGGGAAAGAACTGGTAGAGCGAGCCGATCGACACCGCGGCCCGTTCCGCCACCTCGCCCATGCGCATGGCGTCGCTGCCTTGCTCGGCAATCAGCGCCGAGGCTGCGGCCAGCATGCGCTCGACCCGCTCGCGGCTGCGCTGCTGGGTGGGCGCCCGCCGCGGCGATGCTACCTGCTCCTGGGCAGATGCGGGCGCTGCTGTGTCTTCCATGACTGCCTCCGGTTCCGACAAAATTGCCAACAAACGGCTTGACTCGCAAAATACGAGGGTTTATCACGTTTTGCAAATGTGAGGATCACTCATATTTTCAAGCAAAGGAGAACCACAATGACTGACACCAAACCAATCCTGATCCTCGGCGGCACTGGCAAGACCGGCCGTCGCCTCGCAGAGCGGCTGACCGCACAGGGCGTTCCCGTGCGCATCGGCTCGCGCTCCGGCAGCCCCCGCTTCGACTGGGAGGTTCCGGCGACCTGGGAGCCTGCCATGCAAGGCGTGAGTGCCGTCTACATCAGCTACTATCCCGACATCGCCGTGCCGCGCGCCGCCGAGACAGTCGGCGCCTTCGCCAAGCTTGCGGTGGCAAATGGCGTCACCCGCCTGGTGCGGCTCTCCGGCCGCGGCGAGACCGAGGCCCAGCGCGCCGAAGAGATGGTCAAAGCCTCGGGCGCCGACTGGACGATCCTGCGCTGCGCCTGGTTTTCGCAGAATTTCAGCGAAGGTTTTCTCGTCGAGTCCCTGCTGCAAGGCGAAGTGGCCTTGCCTGTCGGCCCTGTTGGCGAGCCCTTCGTCGATGTCGACGACATCGCCGATGCTGCCTTCGTCGCGCTGACCGAGCCGGGCCATGTCGGCCAGCTCTATGAGCTGACCGGGCCGCGGCTGCTGAGCTTCGCCGACGCGGTCGCCGAGATCGCCAAGGCGACCGGCCGCGACATCCGCTATATCAAGATCTCGCATGACGAATTCACCGCCGCGACGGCGGCACACGAACTGCCGCCCGAAATCGCCTGGCTGCTCAACGAGCTGTTCACCGAAGTGCTTGACGGCCGCAACGAGACGCTGACCGACGGTGTCCAGCGTGTGCTCGGCCGCGCGCCGAAAGACTTTTCCGCCTACGCAAATGAACCCGCCGCAACCGGCATCTGGAGCAACTGAGATGATCAAGCTTCTTCCCACCCTCACCATCATCGCCGCCATCGGCTCGGGCGTCGTCGGCGGCGTGTTCTTCGCCTTTTCCAACTTTATCATGTCGGCGCTTGCCCGGCTGCCGGTCCCCCAAGGCATCGCAGCGATGAATTCGATCAACATCACGGTGATCACGCCCACCTTCATGACGGCGCTGTTCGGCACCGGCGTGCTCTGTCTGGTGCTTATCGCCGCCGTTCTCATGGGGTGGAGCCAGTCCGGCTTATACTGGCTGCTTGCCGGTGCCGTGATCTATTTGATCGGCAACCCGATCGTGACCATGGTCTTCAATGTGCCGCTCAACGATGCGCTCGCCGCCGTCGACCCGGCCAGCGCCAATGGCGTAGCCGTGTGGGCGAACCATCTGAATCAATGGGTGATGTGGAACCACGTCCGCACCATCACCGCCATCGTGTCGATGGCCTGCTTTATGTTCGCATTGCTCTGAAAAATGGCACTTCGCAAACGCAAGGACCTCGCCTCAAGCGGAGTCCTTTTGCGTGTGACCCTTGCGGTCGGAATGACCGAGATCCCGGTCCGGATCGATGACGTCGCGCACCAGCTGCTTGAGCTTGGCGGCATCGGGAAAGCCGCCGTCGCGCTTGCGGTCCCAGACCAGCACATCGTTGCAGGAAACGGTGAAGATGCCGCCTGTGCCCGGCACCAGCGTCACTTCGCCAAGATCCGTGCCGAAGGTGGAGAGCAGTTCCTGCGCCATCCAGCCGGCCCGCAACAGCCACTGGCACTGCGTGCAATAGGTGATGACCACGCGGGGCCTCTCCGGCACACTCATGTCTGGGCCTCCTGTATGCGCACCGTGGTATTTGCGAATCGATCGTGTATCGGGTCGTCGCCCAGAGCTATGGATATCGCAATCCAGACCGGCCAGATCAACACCGAAACGAGGGCAGCGGACGCAACCACTATTTCCAGGCTGGAGTAATCCTGCACGCCACCGGGAGCGGTGCCCCAAGCCTGAAAAGCATACCAGCTTCCCGTCAGGACGATCGGTAATGCGCCGAGAAACTTGATAAGTTGCCGCCGAACAGCCTTTCTCGCCGGCAGGCCGACCCTATGTCTGTCGTCCTCATCATGTACAGTGAGCTCCGTGAGCCGCTTGCCGATTGATTGGCCGGACTTCAACTCCATAATGAGGAGATAAGACGCCAGAGCGATCAGCTCGAGGAAACCCAGGTCCAATGCTGCAGGCCTGAAATTCCCTTGCGAATCCAGATCGATCGAGATGGAGGAGGTTTCTCCAGGCTTTGAGCCCGGCGCCGTACCCACGCTCCATATGGCGACCGGCAAACCAAGTACTGATGTTCTACACACCTGCCAATCATAACGGGCAAGTGTCGGGGCACCGTGAACCGTACCCTCCTGGCATAGTTTCCAGTTCAGCCAAAAGCTGCCTTTTACGCCACCGTTGGTCAGCAGAAATAGAGCCCCTACGAGCAAATAGAGGGCGATCAGGATTACAAGGTAGTCGATGAGTGCAGCGAGAAACCGTCGCCATATGCCGGGCCGGCGAGGCCAGGCCACCGCATCGGCAAAACTTGCCTCTTTATAGTCGGTCATCGGCCCCCCCTGATAACTGACTAATCTATAGGCAGGCCGCCGTCATACAGCAATATTCGCATCCGACTGTATTGCACGGACCTACGCCGCGCTGAGCTTGGCCATGGTCTCGTCGTCGACCTCGAAATTGGCGTAGACGCTCTGCACGTCGTCATCGTCCTCGAGCGTTGCCACCAGTTTCATCAGCGATTGCGCCCGCTCTTCGTCGACCGGGACATTGTTCTGCGGCTGCCAGATCGGCTTCACCGATTCGGCCTCGCCAAGCGAGGCTTCCAGCGCCTTAGACACTTCGCCCATACTCTCGAACGCACAGTAGATGGTGTGGCCTTCCTCGTCGGACTCGACGTCATCGGCGCCGGCCTCGATCGCCGCGTCCATCACCTTGTCGGCGCTGCCGGCGGAGGCCGGATAGTAAATCTCGCCGGCGCGGTTCCACATGAACGACACCGAGCCGGTTTCACCAAGCGCACCCCCGGCTTTGGTGAAGGCGGCGCGCACGTTCGAGGCCGAGCGGTTGCGGTTGTCGGTCAGCGCCTCGACGATCAGCGCCACGCCGCCTGGCCCATAGCCTTCATAGCGCACCGCTTCGTAGTTCTCGGCATCGCCCATCGATGCCTTGTTGATGGCGCGCTGGATGTTGTCCTTCGGCATCGACACCGCCTTGGCGTTCTGAATGGCCAGGCGCAAACGCGGGTTCATCGACGGATCCGGTGTTCCGCTCTTGGCGGCGACGGTGATTTCGCGCGCCAGCTTGGAAAACATTTTCGACCGCACCGCGTCCTGCCGGCCCTTGCGGTGCATGATGTTCTTGAACTGTGAATGGCCGGCCATGGCACCCCTGTCGTCTTCGGCTAGAGCATCCCGAAGCGAGGTGGTCTCACCTCGTCCTCCCGGGTACTCGAATTCAAATTTTCAGAGCCGTCCAAGGTGCAACGCGATGGATGCACGGCGTTCTCTGTCGGAATGGCCGGCTTATAGATAAATCGGCTCAATTCGTCCAGCCGCGCCGGTTCAGCCCTCCAGATCGGACTTCAGCCGGTCGATAATGCTGAGCGCATGGCCGGCATACTGGCTGATCCAGCGGTCGTGGATGTGCTTGATCGGCAGCGCGTTGAGATGGTTCCAGCGCTCTCGCCCTTGGCGCTTTGCCACCACCAGTTCGGCTTCTTCCAGCACCTTGAGATGCAGCATGACGGTGCAGCGATCGATGTCGGGAAACGCCTCGCACAACATGCCGGTCGTCTGCGGTGCATCCTTCAGCCGATCCAGCAATTCGCGACGGCGCGGATGCGCCAACGCCTTGAAAACGTGATCGTCTGCGGTTTGGCTTGACATGTTATGTTTCTATAACATATCGTCGAGCCAATCAAGGAAGGAGCTGTGGATATGTCTCTTGGATTCAGAGTTTCCGGGCGCATCGGCAAACCGGTCGCCGAAGTCTTCGACGCCGTCGTCAATCCTAAAAAGCTGAGTGGCTATTTCACCACCATCGGCGGCGCCAGCGCGCCGCTGAAGGCCGGCATCGGTGTCGTCTGGTGGGGAAAAGTGCCGGTCGAGGTCGATGAAGTGGTCAAGGACAGCCGCATCGTGTTGCGCTGGGATGCCACAGATGCCGACGACAGGCCCGCCTACAAGACACGCATCGAGATGAACTTCGAGCCGCTGGACGATGGCGGCACCCTTGTGACCATTGCTGAATCCGGCTGGCCGGAAGGCGTGGTCGGCCTGCAGAAATCCTACCTCAATTGCGAGGGCTGGTCGCAGATGCTGGCCTGCATGAAGGCCTATGTCGAATACGGCATCAACCTGCGCGACGGCTACTACCGCGGCGAGATGAGGGGCGAGCCGGCCAACGAGACAAACAGATGAACAGCGCAACGGAGCCCGCAATGACCGCGAAAATGACAGGTGGAATCAACATCGCCATGAAGGTGCCGCCGCACCAGTACGAGGCGACGATCGCCTTCTATCGTGATGTCGTCGGCTTAAAGCCATTCACCGCCAAGACGCCAGCCATCGGCTTCGAGCTTGGCCCAAACCGTCTGTGGATCGACGAGGCGCCGATGCTGAGCCAGGCCGAAGTCTGGCTTGAGCTTTTCACCGACAATTCTGCAGCCATTGCGGATCATCTCGCCAAGGCCGGCGTCGTCCGTTGCGACGCGGTCGAGCCCCTGGGCGAAGGCTTTCGCGGCTTCTGGATCGCCAACCCGGCCAGCATCGTTCACATGGTGCGCGAGCCTGACGCATGGTGAGCGCAAACCGGACAAGGAAGGAGCATCGATGGAAATTCACAAAACGCCGACTGCCGAAGCCGGCATGCTGATTAAGCGGCCGGTCGCCGATGTCTTCGAGGCGATGGTCGACCCGGCCATCACCACGAAATTCTGGTTTACCCACAGTAGCGGCCGGCTGGATAGCCGCAAAGAGGTTCGCTGGGAGTGGCGCATGTACGGCGCCTCGGCGATGGTCAATGTCAGCGAGATCGTCGAGAACAAGATGATCGTCATGCAATGGAGCGATCCGCCGACCACTGTGGTCTGGACATTCCCGGAGATGCCCGGCGCCGAAACGCCTGACGGTGCGACCTTTCTTGAGGTCAGCAATTTCGGCTTCGCCGGCACCGCCGACGAGCAGGTCAAGCAGGCGGTCGGCTCGACCGACGGCTTCGCACTGGTTCTTGCCGGCGCAAAGGCATGGCTGGAACAGGGCCTGTCGCTTGGCCTGATCGGCGACCGTTATCCGAAGGGCGTGCCGGGGCGCTAGGATCGCCCCGATCGCCCAGCCTCAATGCCCACCGCTGGATTTCTTCCTTCGCCGCGCCAGCATGTTGAGGCCCTCGACCAGGGCGGAAAAGCCCATCGCGGCGTAGATGTAGCCCTTCGGCACATGATAGCCCATGCCGTCGGCGATCAGCGTCATGCCGATCATCAGCAGGAAGCCCAGCGCCAGCATGACGATGCTCGGGTTCTTGGCGATGAAATTGGCCAGCGGCCCGGCCGCCAGCATCATCACGCTCACCGCCACGATCACGGCGATGTACATGATGGCAATCTCGTCGGTCATGCCGACGGCGGTGATGATCGAATCGATCGAAAAGACGAGATCGAGCAGCAGGATCTGGAAGATGGCGCCGGCAAGCGAGATCTGCAGCGTCTCGCCCATCATCGTATCCTTGTGGTCGTCGGGATCGACGGTGTGGTGGATTTCCTTGGTCGCCTTCCAGACCAGGAACAGGCCGCCGGCAATCAGGATCAGGTCGCGCCAGGAAAAGCCATGGCCGAACGCTGTGAACACCGGCGTCGTCAGCTGCACGATGATGGAGATGGTTGCGAGCAGCACCAGCCGCATGATCAGCGCCGCCGAGATGCCGAGACGGCGGGCGCGGGCGCGCTGCGCCTCAGGCAATTTGTTGGTCAGGATCGAGATGAAGATCAGATTGTCGATGCCGAGCACGACCTCGAGGACGATCAGCGTCAGCAACGCGACCCACGCGGTTGGATCGGAAACAAATTGAAAATGCGGCGCAAAGAACTCGATCAGCTGCATGGAGGTCGTCCCCTCTTTAACGATCTAGAGCAGTTTCGTCGCCAGTTAGGTACTTTACTCGACTATATCAATGTCAAGACCAGAAGGATGGCGCGGTTTCTTCGAGCCGCGGCCCGCGACGAAAAGGCGCGATCTTCTCGGTCAGGCCGGTGCGGTCGGAAATAGTGACGCCGACGCCGCACAATGTCGCCGGTCCGGTCGCCGCCTCGAAGCGGCCTTTCGGCACTTTCGACAGGAAGCGGTTGAGCGGCTCTTCCTTGTCCATGCCGAGCGAGGAATCATAGTCGCCGCACATGCCGGCATCGGACATGTAGCCGGTGCCGCCGTTGAGGATCTGGTGGTCGGCCGTCGGCTGGTGCGTATGGGTGCCGATGACGAGGCTGGCGCGGCCGTCGACGAAATGCGCGAAGCACATTTTCTCCGAGGTCGCTTCGGCATGGAAGTCGATGACCACGGCATCGGCCTGCTCGCCCAGCGGACAGGCGGCCAGCTCGCGCTCGCCGGCCTGGAACGGATCGTCGAGCTCGGGATGCATGAACACCCGGCCCATGATGTTGGCGACCAGCACGCGCGCGCCGTTTTTGGCGATATAGACGCCGGAACCGCGCCCCGGCGTGCCCTCGGGGAAGTTGGATGGGCGCAAAAAGCGCTCCTCGCGCGGCGCGAAGATCAGTGCGTCGCGCTGGTCCCAGACATGGTTGCCGGTGGTGACGACATCCGCACCGGCGGCGATGGTGTCGCGAAAAATGTCTTCGGTGATGCCGAAGCCGCCGGCGGCGTTCTCGCCATTGACGATGACGAAGTCGAGTTTGAAATCCGAGATCAGGCCGGGCAGTTGTTCCCACACCGCCGTACGTCCCGATTTGCCCACCATGTCGCCGAGGAAGAGAAGTCTCATGCCCACTTCTATCCAGAGGCACGGACGCTAGGCAAGCGCTACCCGGGCGATTGGCGCTAACGCCGGCCGAAAGTACCACGCTGCTGTTGAGGCGGCTTGGCGCTCGCGCCCGCAACGCGAACTGCCGAAGGCATCATCGGTGACGCCGGCGGTGCGGTGCGTCCGCGCAGCCAGAAGAACCACACGTAAAAAACAGTGAACCCACCAGTAGCGGCCAGGAGCAACAGCCCGCCGCGCCAGCCCTTCATCGCCGCGGTATCGAGGATCGATGGATTGGCAGGGTTGTAATACAACTTCACCGCGTCGCCTTTGGACGCCGTGTAGAGGCCGATGTCCTTTCCCTTGCCGGACCACGTCATCGGTGCATCGTTCGCGACATAGGTGACAGCGACGTTGATGCCTTTCGCGGTGAGGCCATTACCCTGGGCTTCGCTGTAGGAACTGACATCCGTCACTGTGGCAACCGTCTGATGCCAGGCGAACTGGTGGTGCAGGGCCGTTCCGGAAATGTGCAATGCCATCGCGAACAGCGTTACCGCGATGAGGACGAACGGCATCAGCAGGAAGCGTGCGAAGACAAACATGATGGCCGCCATCGGCTCGGACTGTGTTGCCGGAATACTATCCGGCACGTCTTGGAAACGCGTTAAGCGGGATCGCGGTCTTTTAAGCGATGTCGAAGCGGCGCAAACCGCTCTCGGTGAGTATTTCCGGGATGATGACGTCGTGCGCCTCATCCGGCACCAGACCCACCTCCTGGCAATCGAAAGCGATGCCGATCAGTCGTGGCGGCTGGCCCTTGTCGATCAGCCTGGCGATGGCGCGGTCGTAATAGCCGGCGCCATACCCGATGCGATGACCGCGGCTGTCGAAGGCCGCGAGCGGCACCAGCATCACCGCGGGATCGAGAACCTCGGCCTCCGCATGCGGACCGACCGTGCCAAAACCCATCTCGACCATCGGCGCGCCGCGCACCAGTTCGCGAAAGACGATGGTGGTCTTGTCGAGGATGGCCGGCAGGCAAAGCCTGGCCCCGTTCTCGCGCAAGGCGGACATCAGCGGCCTGACGTCGACTTCCGATCGCATCGGCCAGAAAGCTGAAACGATCTGACCCGGCTCGATGGCGAGGTGGTCGCGCGCCGTCTCGGCCATTTCAAGCGCGATCTCCACCCGCCACAGCGGATCGAGCGCATCGCGACGGCCGAGTGCCTCGAGGCGCAACTGCTTTTTCAGGTCTTTGGGAGATGTCATGCGCGGACGATAGAAAAGGTCGGATCTGGGTGACGTTTCATGAGCGACGTTTTCTACCACATCATCCGCCAAACTGGGCGGATAGAGGTAAGTGACGATCCACACAACCGGTGGAGAGAGCGATCCCGGGAACCTACAAAGTAGGTGGGCGCCGTATGAGAAAACCCACGGGTCTTCCCAGGGACAGCTCCCTAAGGATCGTTAAGGCCCCGGGGAAAATGTTCTCCTGCCGGGAAGCGCAGACCGCCAAGCCCAATATAGGCGGCTGGTCGGTCAAGCGCTAGTGACATGAGCCGATGTTTCCATTTCGATCTCACACGCTTTGGTCGCAGCCGGCTCGCCCTTGCACAGGTCAAGCAGCGTCCTTACGCTCGCGCTGACCAACCGAGGAGCAAGTATGCGTTTCGAAGGCACGGCGGCCTATGTCGCCGACAAGGATCTGATGGTGGCGGTGAACGCCGCGATCGCGCTGGAGCGGCCGTTGCTGGTCAAGGGCGAGCCGGGCACCGGCAAGACCGAGCTTGCCCGCCAGGTGGCATCGGCGCTCGGCCTCGACCTGATCGAATGGCACGTCAAGTCGACCACCCGTGCGCAGCAGGGACTGTATGAATATGATGCTGTCTCGCGGCTGCGCGACAGCCAGCTCGGCGATGCCAGGTTCAACGACATCAAAAACTACATCAAGCGCGGCAAGCTCTGGCACGCCTTCGCGGCCGGTAAGAAGGTCGTGCTGTTGATCGACGAGATCGACAAGGCCGATATCGAATTCCCCAACGACCTGCTGCAGGAACTCGACCGGATGGAGTTCTTCGTCTACGAAACCGGCGAAACGATCCGCGCCGCTGTGCGCCCCATCGTCATCATCACTTCCAACAATGAGAAGGAACTGCCCGACGCCTTCCTGCGCCGGTGCTTCTTCCACTACATCCGCTTTCCCGATGTCGACACGCTGCACAAAATCGTCGACGTGCACTATCCCGGCATAAAGCAGAATTTGGTGCGTGCTGCCCTGACCCAGTTCTACGAGATCCGCGATGTGCAGGGGTTGAAGAAGAAGCCGTCGACCTCCGAGGCGCTCGACTGGATCCGCCTGCTGGTCGCCGACGACATCGCACCCGAGGATCTGCGCGCCGACCCCAGGAACGCGCTGCCGAAGCTGCACGGCGCACTGCTCAAGAACGAACAGGACGTGCATCTGTTTGAACGCCTGGCCTTCATGGCCAGACGGCAGGGGTGAGGATCGAGGGTTGGCTGACAGCTACGGGCGGCTTTGGCCGCTTACTCCGCGGGAGCAAACCCTCTCTCCTGCGGCGCGACGCGCTTCGGCCCGAAGATGACGAAGCCGATGACCGACAGGGCGAGAACGCCGATCCCGCAATAGAGCATGACCCAGCCGAAACCGTTGACCAGGGCGGCATGCACGATGGCGCCGGATGGGTCGAGGGCTGCGAGCTTCGGCGTCCCCTGCGCAAGGCCCTCCAGATTGCCGGTGGCGATCCTTTCCGCCAGTGCCCGCAACTCATCCGGCTCCAAAGCCGCGCCGAGTGTGGCCCGCAGGTGGGAAACGATACCTTGCGTCAGCAGCAGGCCGAGCACCGCGATGTTGATGGCAAGCGTGATCAGGCGTGCGCTGATGTCGATGCCGGACGCCATGCCGGCACGATCCGGCGATACCGCGCCGGTCGTGGTATTGGTGGTCGGCGAATTGGTGAGACCGATGCCGATGCCGGCAATCAGCGTGCCGGGCAGCATGGTCAGCCAGGTGGCGCCCTCGAGCCCGGAGCCGATCCACATGGCGATGAAACCGATCCCTAGCGTCAGCAGACCGAGCGGGATGGCAATTCGCGCCTGATAGCGCGCGCGCAGGCGCTCGGCGATCGGCGGCATCACCATGAAGGGCAGCGTGTAGACGAGCAACAGCAGGCCGGTCGTCGTGCTGTCATAGCCGAGAACGCCCGAATAATAGATCGGCAGATAGATGATGAACGGCCAGTAACTGAAATTCATGCCGATGGCGCCCATGATCGCGCCGGAAAACTGGCGGATGCGGAACGCGGAGAAATCGAACATCGGATAGGGATTGACCCTCTCGGCCACAAGGAAAGCGATGAACGCAGCCACGGAGGCTAATATCACGCCGATGCGGGCGCTGGTCCCGAGATCCGCACCCTGCGTGATCAGATAGGAGAAGCCGAACACAGAAACCGACAGCGTCAGCATGCCGGCCCAGTCGAGCTTCTGGGCATTGTGATCGCGCGATTGCGTGACACCGGCGCCGATAAAGGCGAGCGCCAGGAGCGCCAGCGGCACGTGGATGAGGAACACCCACTGCCAGTTCGACAGCGCCACGATCAGGCCGCCAATGGCGGGACCGAAACCAAGCCCGATGCCTGAGACGACGCTCCAGGCAACAAAAGCCTTGCCGCGTTCGCGGCCATCCTGGAACTGATGCGACAGCACGGCGACGCTGCAGGTCAGCATCGCGCCGCCGGCGAGACCTTGCAGGAAGCGGGCGGCGATCAGCAGCGCCGCACTCGGCGCCAGGCCGCACAGCAGCGAGGCGAGGCCGAAGGCGACGGTGGTGATCACCATCACGCTCTTGCGGCCGAAACGGTCGGCCAATGTCCCTGTCGCCATCAGCACCGTGGTGCAGGCAATGGTGTAGGCGTTCATGATCCATTGCAGGTCTTTGAAATCGGCGGCGAGCACGCTTTCCAGTTTCGGCAGGATCACCGGCACGCTGGAGATTTCGAGCCCGAACAAGAGCGACGCCAAGCACACGCCGGTGAGCGCGATGGTGTTTCGTTGAATTGGCATATCGATCTCTTTCCATCGGAACATGCGGCGCTCTTCAAACCGCGACCAGTTTGACATAGAGGAGACTTGACCATGAAAAAAGACTATGCTCGGCTATATCAGAAATGACAAAATCGAATGGTTGGCCAATGGAGTGCTGCGATGACCAGTCTTGATGTGGACGCCGTACGAACCTTTGTGATGGTGGCCGATCTGCAGAGCTTCACCCAGGCGGCATCGGCGCTGGGCAGCACGCAGGCGACGATCAGCGTCAAGCTGCGCCGCCTTGAGGAGAAGCTGGGCGCGCGATTGATTGAAAGAACGCCGCGCCGCGTCAGCCTGTCGGCACGAGGCGCCGTCTTCCTCCCCGCCGCGCGCGACTTCCTTGCCGCGCACGAGCGCGCCATGGCGGAGTTTGCGTCAGCACCGTGCCGGCTTGCGCTCGGCTTTGTCGATCATGCCGCCGGTCCGGCGCTGTCCATTCTGATTGCCCAGCTCCATGCGCACGATCCATCGCTGACGCTCAGTTTGAGGATCGATACCAGCACGGTGCTCAAGGAAGCTTTCGATCACGGCGAGCTCGACGCGGTTATCGTGCACCGCGAAGGCGACAGCCGTCCTGGCCGGACCTTGTCGCGCAACCACTATGGCTGGTTCGCCGCACCTTCCTTCGAGTGGCAGCGCGGAACGCCGTTGCGCCTCGCGCTCTTAAGCACCGTGTGCAACTGTCCGGATCGTGTGCGGGCGGTCGAGGCGCTGGACAAAGCAGGCATCGCCTGGGAGGAGGCCTTCGTCGGCGGCGGCGGCGCGGCCGTCAACATTGCGATATCGGCGGGCTTTGCCGTTTCGGCGCTGGCTCACTGCGTCGCTCCGCCCGGCCTGATCGAGGTTGGCCGCAAGCTCGGCCTGCCGTCGCTTGACCCCTCCGAAGTGGTCCTGCATTCGCACAATCTGGCGCCGCGGGCGCGTGACGCGCTGCAAATGCTGGCGACCGCATTTCGCGAGTACAATTCGCCGGTGGATTAGGCGATGGTGTTTCCGATCTGATTCCGCCGGAATCCGATAAGGCTTTGGAGGAACCGAAATGACCGAGATCACCGTCCGCCCGCTGGCGCTGGCCGACCATGCCGACTGGCGGCGGCTGTGGACTGCCTACCTCACCTTCTACGAGACCAAGCTGCCGGACGAGGTCTACGACATCACCTGGAAACGACTGTTCACGGAAGGTGAATTCGAACCGAAGGGGTTTATCGCCACGCTCGACGGCAAGGCAGTCGGCCTGACCCATTATCTCTATCACCGCTCCGGCTGGTCGGAGAAAAACAACTGCTACCTGCAGGACCTGTTCGCCGACCCTGATGTGCGCGGCAAGGGCATCGGTGCGGCCCTCATT
Organism: Mesorhizobium sp. C268A; assembly: GCF_040324475.1. Taxonomy (NCBI): domain Bacteria; kingdom Pseudomonadati; phylum Pseudomonadota; class Alphaproteobacteria; order Hyphomicrobiales; family Phyllobacteriaceae; genus Mesorhizobium; species Mesorhizobium sp. C268A. The sequence continues at coordinate 3,862,776 of NZ_JAMYVX010000001.1, read as the reverse complement.
GAAGCGGTCAAGCAGGAAGCCGACAAGATCGGCGTCAAGAACGTCTATTGGATGACCCACGAAACCAACGCCACAGCGCGCAAGCTCTACGACCATGTCGCGCGACGGACGGGCTTCATCGAGTATGATCTGCTATGATGCGAGCGCGATCGAAATAACGCGGAAGGAGCCGAATGATCCGCTATGTCGGAATCCTGGATGGCAGTGACGGCGTTTGGGGAGTGCGGATGCCCGGTCTCGCCGGCTGCCACGGGGCCGGCGCAAACCCGGCGGAAGCGATAGCCGACGCCGCCTCGGCTATGCGCGAATGGGCGGAAGCCCGCATCGCAAAGCACTTGCCCATGCCCAACCCACGTACTGTGGCAAATCTTCTGCAATCCGGCGAAATCGACAGTGCCCGTGGCGACTCCGCCGTGACCGTTCGGCATAGATAACGGCCAACCATGTTCCTCCCCTTCTTTCTCGAACTAAAGGCCGCGCGGGTTCCCGTTTCGCTCAGGGAATATCTGTCGCTGCTGGAAGGGCTGGAGGCGGGGCTGGTCGACTATGACGTCCAGGGTTTTTACTACCTCGCCCGCGCCGCGCTTGTGAAGGACGAACGCCATATCGACCGCTTCGACCAGGTGTTTGCGCATGTCTTCAAGGGGATCGAGGCGCTCACCGGCCCCGATGCCGTCGGTGTCGCCAACATCCCTGAGGAATGGCTGCGCCGGCTCGCCGAAAAGCACCTGACCGAGGAAGAGAAGAAACTGATCGAGGCGCTCGGCGGTTTCGACAAGCTGATGGAGACACTGAAGCAGCGGCTGGAGGAGCAGAAAGGCCGCCACCAGGGCGGCTCGAAATGGATTGGTACCGGCGGCACCTCGCCTTTCGGCGCCTATGGCTACAATCCCGAAGGCGTGCGCATCGGCCAGCATGAAAGCCGCAATCGCCGTGCGGTGAAAGTCTGGGACAAGCGCGAGTTCAAAAATTTCGACGACGCCGTCGAGCTCGGCACCCGCAACATCAAGGTGGCGCTGAAGCGCCTGCGCCGCTGGGTGCGCGAGGGTGCGGAGGAAGAGTTCGACCTGCCCGGCACCATCCATGCCACCGCCGAGCACGGCTATCTCGATGTGCAGACGCGACCCGAACGGCGCAACGCCGTGAAGCTCTTGATGTTCTTCGATGTTGGCGGCTCGATGGACGACCACATCAAAAGCGTCGAGGAGCTGTTTTCGGCCGCCCGCGCCGAATTCCGCCGGCTCGAATATTTTTACTTCCACAACTGCCTTTACGAGGGCGTCTGGAAGGACAACCGGCGCAGGCATGCCGAGGCCATCCCGACCTTCGATCTGCTTCACAAATACGGCCCCGACTACAAGGTGATCGTCGTCGGCGATGCCTCGATGAGCCCTTACGAGATCGCGCATCCCGGCGGTTCGGTCGAGCATTGGAACCCGGAAGCCGGCAGCGTCTGGCTTGGCCGGCTGCTGCAGCAATGGCCGAATGCGGTCTGGCTGAACCCCGAAAACCAGAAAAACTGGGGCTTCACCCATTCGATCGCGATGATCCGCGATCTCTTCGGCGGCCGCATGTTCCCGCTGACGATGGCCGGGCTGGAAGCCGCGACCAAGCAGCTTTCACGCAAGCATTGATATGAGAGGAAAACCGATGACCTGCTTTCTTTGCCCGCAATGCGGCGTCCAGTTCGCGGCAACGCAGACCCCTCCAGAACATTGCCCGATCTGCGAGGACGAGCGGCAATATGTGCGCTGGGAAGGCCAGGCCTGGATCACTGGGGAAGAACTCTCTGCCGGGCATAGGCTTGTGATGAAGGACGATGCCGGCGTTCTCGCTTTCGGCATCGAGCCGCGCTTTGCTATCGGCCAGCGGGCGCTGCTGGCGCAGACGCCGCACGGCAATGTGCTGTGGGATTGCATCTCGATGGTGAGCGACGAGGCGGTAGCCGAAATCAACCGGCGCGGCGGCCTGGCCGCGATCGCCATTTCGCACTGCCACTATTATTCGGTGATGGTCGAGTGGAGCGAGGCGTTTGGCGGCGTGCCGATCTATCTCCATGCCGACGACCGCCAGTGGATTATGCGGCCGCACAACGCCATCGTCAGCTGGGCGGGCGAGACGCTGGCCATAAACCCGTCGCTGACACTCGTGCGTTGCGGTGGCCATTTTGCCGGCGGCCAGGTGCTGCATTGGAAACGCGATGACGGTAACGCCCTGCTGTCCGGCGACATATTGCAGGTGACGCCGACGCGTCGCCATGTCAGCTTCATGTACAGCTATCCGAACTACATTCCGCTCAATGCGCCGGCCGTGCGACGCATCGCGGCGGCACTTGAGCCTTTCGAATTCGACGACATCTACGGCGCGTGGTGGCAGCAGAACATCATCGGCGCCGCAAGAACGGCATTTCATGCGTCGATCGCCCGCTATCTTCAGGCGATTGGGTAGGAGCTCGGCTGAAAATGCGAGCAAAACACGTAACAAACGCCTATCTCTAAGCGAATATAGCTTGCAACCAACAACAAGCCGCCAAGGCTGAGGAGATCAAATGGACACCCACACCTACCCTGTCACCCGCACCGACGCCGAATGGCGCGCCCGCCTGACGCCCGAACAATATGCGGTCATGCGCGGCCATGGCACCGAACGGCCCGGAAGCTGCGCGCTGCTCTACGAAAAGCGCGCCGGCACCTTTTCCTGCGTCGGCTGCGACCAGCCGCTGTTCGAATCCAAGCTCAAGTTCGAGAGCGGCACCGGCTGGCCGAGCTTCAATGATCCGGTGCCCGGTTCGGTCGAAAACACCGTCGACCGCAGCTACGGCATGGTCCGCACCGAATGCCACTGCGCCCGCTGCGGCAGCCATCTCGGCCATGTCTTCGAGGACGGCCCGCCGCCGACCGGCCTGCGCTATTGCATCAACGGCGTGGCGCTGAAATTCGAGCCGGCGGCTTAAGCCGCGGCTTGACCACCATCTTCAAAGGGCGGCTTCGGCCGCCCTTTTTCGTGTCAATCTTCTCAGACAACCACCACCAGGATCAGCCAAAGCGTAGCCCCGAGCGTCATCAACGAAGCCTTGGCGCCACTGGATTTTTCCGTGGTTCGCCAGACGGCAAAGGTCAGAAAGATGTTGTAGGGCACGGGCGCGAAATGCACCGCCAGGACGACGGCGAGCGGCAGCTTCAAGCCGAGCAGAATGAGCGCGGCCACCGACGAGGTGATGTTGATCGCCGTGCCGACAAGGACTAGATCGCGCCAGAACAACCGCTCGACCGGAACCGCGCCTTGCCAGCGCGAGCCGAAGAAGGATCCGATGCTTTGCACCAACACCTGATAGCTATCCCTCTCTCAGCACGTCGGTGACGGCGCGCTCGAAGCGCGAGCATTCCGTCACCAGCCAGTCGGCCATGGCCGGCCAGTTGTCCTCGGCATAGCAGTTCACCCGCCACATCGAATTGATGCCGAGGGCCTCGCAGCTCTGCTCCGGCCTGAGCTTCAGCCTGTCTTCGATTGCCGGTTGGAACGGCTTCAGCCGCGACCAGACCCCGGTCGCGCCGAACTTCTCGTTACGGCCGAAAAAGACGCCAACTTGGCTTTGCGCCGGCGCGACATACATGGACAGGACCAGAGCGAAGTCGGGCAGCCCGCGCTGCCAGAACCAGGGTCCGCGCCGCGCCATGGAAGCGCGTTCCTCCGGATGCCGTTCGGCGAACAGCGCCCAGAAGCTGCGTTGGCGGAATTCAGAGGCGCGGCGGGCGCCGAAGTCGAATTCGCTCATGGTTCGATGCCCGTTCCAGCATCATTCCTTGGCCCGAGACTGTTTCGAAATTCGCTCTGGCGATATCAGCCGGAGTAGAATTTCCAGACAGCCTTACACCATGCCGAGCGCGGCCTTGTAGAGATCGAGGATGGTTTCCTCTTCCTGGCGCTCGGCCTGGTCCTTCTTGCGCAGCCGGATGATCGACCGCATCGCCTTGGTGTCGAAGCCGGTGCCCTTGGCCTCGGCGAACACTTCCTTGATGTCGTCGGCGATGGTCTTCTTTTCTTCCTCGAGCCGCTCGATGCGCTCGATGAAGGCGCGCAACTGGCCGGCGGCAACAGTCTGGCTGGTATCTGTGATGTCGTCGGCCATGTTTTTTCTCCACTACTTTTTCGCACCGCGATTCTGGCGCGGTAAATTGGAGCGGGTTCGATGCCCGAGCAGGCGCGGCGGGTCAAGCCATTATCGGCGCTTCGTGAACGGCTGCTGCCAGCCGTCCCCAGTGTGATGGATCCGCGCGTCAGCCAAACGCGATCAACAGATCCTTCGCATCGATCTGATCGCCGGCCTTGACCAGCACTTCGGCCACTGTGCCGTCGCGCTCGGCATGCAGGGCCGTCTCCATCTTCATGGCTTCGATCGACAACAGCACGTCGCCGGCCTTGACAGCTTGGCCGGCGGCAACCGAAAGGGCGGAGACCACGCCCGGCATCGGCGCGCCGACATGCGCCTCGTTGCCGGGCTCGGCCTTGCGCCGAGCCTTGGCCGCCGAGGCGCCATGCGCCCTGTCCGGCACCCGGACACGGCGCGGCTGGCCGTTGAGCTCGAAGAACACGGTGACCATGCCCTTCTCATCGACGTCGCCGATCGCAAGGCAGCGCACTACAAGCGTCTTGCCTTTTTCGATGTCCAGGAAGATCTCATCCTCGGACTTCATGCCGTAGAAATAGGTCGGCGTCGGCAGCACACTGACCGGCCCGTAGGTTTCCTGCGCGGCGGCGAAGTCGGTGAACACCTTCGGATACATCAGCCAGGAGGCGAATTCGTACTCCGAGAGCTTGCGCTCCAGCTTCTGCTCGATCTCCTTGCGGCTGGCCTTGAGGTCGGCTGGCTTGAGCAGCGAGCCCGGCCGTACGGTGATCGGCTTGGTTTCCTTCAATGCCTTCTTCTGCAGCTTCGCAGGCCAGCCGCCGGGCGACTGGCCGAGATCGCCGCGCAGCATCGAGACGACCGAGTCCGGGAAGGCGATGTCCTTGGCCGGGTTTTCGACGTCGGCAACGGTCAGATCCTGGCTCACCATCATCAGCGCCATGTCGCCGACCACCTTGGACGACGGCGTCACCTTGACGATGTCACCGAACATCAAATTGACGTCGTGATAGGCTTGTGCCACCTCGTGCCAACGCGTTTCCAGCCCCAGCGAACGCGCCTGTTCCTTGAGGTTGGTGAACTGGCCGCCCGGCATTTCGTGCAGATAGACTTCCGAGGCTGGCCCCTTGAGGTCGCTTTCGAAGGCGGCATACTGGTTGCGCACCGCTTCCCAGTAGAAGGAGATTTTGCGGATCCATTGCGGATCGAGGCCGGGATCGCGCTCGGTTCCCTTCAGCGCCTCGACGATCGAGCCCAGGCAAGGCTGCGAGGTGTTGCCGGAGAAGGAATCCATCGCCGCGTCGATGGCGTCGACGCCGCTTTCCACGCCGGCCAGCACCGTCGCCGCCGACAGGCCTGACGTGTCGTGGGTGTGGAAATGGATCGGCAGGTCGGTCGCCTCGCGCAGCGCCTTGAACAGCACGCGGGCGGCAGCCGGCTTCAAAAGCCCGGCCATGTCCTTGACGGCGATGATATGGGCGCCGGCTGCCTGCAATTCCTTCGCCAACCCGACATAGTATTTAAGGTCGTATTTGGCGCGCGCCGGATCGAGGATGTCGCCGGTGTAGCAGATCGCCGCTTCGACCAGCTTGCCCTCCGCGCCCACCGCGTCCATGGCGACGCGCATATTCTCGACCCAGTTCAGGCAGTCGAAGACGCGGAACAGGTCGACCCCACCGGCCGCTGCCTGGCTGACGAAATGTTGCACGACATTGTCGGGATAGTTGGTGTAGCCGACGCCATTGGCGCCGCGCAGAAGCATCTGCAGCAAAAGGTTGGGGGCCGCTTCGCGCACTTTGCTCAACCGCTCCCACGGATCCTCGGTGAGGAAGCGCATGGCGACGTCGAAAGTGGCGCCGCCCCAGCATTCCAGCGACAGCAGCCGCGGCAGCGCGCGCGCATAGGTACCGGCAATGCCGGCAATGTCATGCGTGCGCATGCGGGTGGCGAGCAGCGACTGGTGACCGTCGCGCATCGTCGTGTCGGTGACAAGCACCTCTTTTTGCTCACGCATCCAGGCAGCGAATTTCTCCGGCCCCAACGCGTCTAGCTTCTGCTTGCTGCCATCAGGCACATTGCCGTTGAGATAGGGCACGACAGGCGCTGCCGCATCGGTCTTGGGCATCGGTCGGCCGCGGGTTTCGGGATGGCCGTTGACGCTGACGTCGGCCAGATAGTTGAGCAGCTTGGTGGCGCGGTCCTGCCGCTTCACCTGCGCGAACAGCTCCGGCGTCGTGTCGATGAACCTGGTCGTGTAGGAATTGTCGGCGAAGCGCGGGTGGTTGATGATTGCCTCGAGGAAGGTGAGGTTGGTGGCCACGCCGCGGATGCGGAACTCGCGCAGGGCCCGATTCATGCGGGCGATCGCCTCGGCCGGTGTCGGCGCCCAGGCAGTCACCTTCTCCAGCAGCGGATCGTAGAAGCGGGTGATGACCGCGCCCGAATAGGCGGTGCCGCCGTCGAGGCGGATGCCGAAACCGGCGGCTTCGCGATAAGCGGTGATGCGGCCGTAGTCCGGAATGAAACTATGCTCCGGATCCTCGGTCGTGATGCGGCACTGCAGCGCATGACCGTTCAGCCTGATGTCGGCCTGCGCCGGCACGCCCGACTCTTTCGTGCCGATGGCAAAGCCGTCCAGTATGTGGATCTGCGCCTTGACGATGTCGATGCCGGTCACCTGCTCGGTGACGGTGTGCTCGACCTGGATGCGCGGATTGACCTCGATGAAGTAGAATTTGCCGGTGTCGGCGTCCTGCAGGAATTCCACCGTACCGGCGCCGATATAGCTGGTCTCGCGCGCGATCTTGAGCGCATAGCCGCAAAGCTCCTGGCGCAATGCCTCGCTGAGATAGGGCGCCGGCGCCCGTTCGACGACCTTCTGGTTGCGGCGCTGGATCGAGCAGTCGCGCTCGAATAGATGTACAGCGTTGCCATGCGTGTCGCCGAGCACCTGGACCTCGACATGGCGAGCGCGCTCGATCAGCTTTTCGAGATAGACCTCGTCCTTGCCGAAGGCGGCCTTGGCCTCGCGCTTGCCTTCCATCACCTCGCGGGCGAGGTCGGCTTCCGCGCGGATGGCGCGCATGCCGCGCCCGCCGCCGCCCCATGATGCCTTGAGCATCACCGGATAGCCGACTGTCTTGGCGAGCTGCTTGACTGCTTCCATGTCGTCCGGCAGCGGTTCGGTTGCCGGCACCACCGGCACGCCGACCTCGATGGCCAGATTGCGCGCGGCGACCTTGTTGCCGAGCCGGCGCATCGTGTCGGGCTTCGGTCCGATGAAGGTGATGCCGGCCTCGGCGCAGGCATCTGCGAATTCAGGGCTTTCCGACAGAAGGCCATAGCCTGGATGGATGGCGTCGGCGCCGGACAGCCTGGCGACGCGGATCACTTCCTCGATCGACAGATAGCTTTCGATCGGCCCCATGTCCCTGGCCAGATGCGGCCCGCGCCCGACCTGGTAGCTTTCATCGGCCTTGAACCGATGCAGCGAATATTTGTCCTCCTCGGCCCAGATCGCCACGGTTTTGAGGCCGAGCTCGTTGGCCGCGCGAAAGACGCGGATGGCAATTTCGGACCGGTTGGCGACGAGGATCTTCGTGATGGCCAAGGAAGCAGGCTCCGGACAGGAGGGTGGGGCAGAGGCATGATTAACGCGAAAATGCTGCAGTGCAACCAAAATCGGGGAGAGGTTAAACCGATTTAAATGCGATTCTAGCACCACCGATCGAAAAGATGCGTGCGATTGGCGTCGCGAGGTGACGCTAATTGTCGTGCCCGCACAAATTCGACCCAGCTAGCGGCTTATCCAGCCACCCTCGCTGCGCCCTGTCACCAAAGAAAAATGCCCGGCGCGAGCGCCGGGCATTCCATAGAGCTGTGTCCCGAATTACGACTTCGGGAACCAGGAGATCTTGCCTTCCGGACCCTTCTTCCATTCGTACATGATGTAGCCCGGGAGCTTCGGATCGCCCTTCGCGTCATAGGCGAGATCGCCCAGAACGGTCTTGAACGGACCCTTCTCGTGCAGCGCCTTGGCCACTTCCACGGGGTCGTTCGACTTGGCCACGGCAGCGGCCTCGGCGATCACCTGCATGGCGGCGTAGGAGTAGAGAGTGTAGGCTTCCGGCTCGAAGCCCTGGGCGCGGAACTTCTCGACCAGTGCCTTGTTCTCGGGGATCAGACGCGGATCTGGACCGAAGGTGTTGAGCGTACCGATAACCGCATCGCCGGCGATCGCAGCCAACTCGTCGGTAACGATGCCGTCGCCTGACATCAGGGTAGCCTTGAGGCCCTGGTCCGCCGACTGGCGGATGATCAGGCCGGCTTCAGTGTGCAGGCCGCCCCAATAGATCAGGGTGACGCCGGCGTCCTTCATCTTGGCGATCAGCGCCGAGAAGTCCTTGTCGCCGACATTGACGCCTTCATACATGACTTCGGTCAGACCGGCTGCGTTCATCGCCTTCTTGGTCTCGTCGGCAAGGCCCTGACCATAGGGGGTCTTGTCGTGGATGACGGCAACCTTGGCGTCCTTGAAGTTGGTCGCGATATAGCCGCCGGCGATGCCGCCCTGCTGGTCATCGCGTCCGCAGGTGCGGAACACGTTCCACAGGCCGCGCTCGGTGAATTTCGGGTTGGTCGCCGCCGGGGTTACTTCGACGATGTTGTTGTCGACGTAGACTTCCTGCGAAACCGGGATCGAGACGCCCGAGTTGAAGTGGCCGATCACGAACTTCACGCCGTCGCCGACGAACTTGTTGCCGACCGAAATGCCCTGCTTCGGATCGGAGACGTCGTCGCCGACTTCGAGCTTGATCTGCTCGCCGTTCATGCCGCCTGCGGCGTTGATGTCGGCAACGGCCGCTTCCGCACCCTTCTGCAGCTGCGCACCGAAGGCCGCATTCGGACCGGTGATCGGACCTGCGACGCCGACGATAACGTCAGCCCATGCATTGCCACCGAACGCGACAAGCGCGGTCAGGGCAACGGCGGACAAAAGTGATTTCTTCATTTAAACGCTCCCATTTACGAGGTGGGCGTGGATGAAACTTTCATGCGATGCCCACCCTTATCGCAGAAAGCGTACTTTGCCGATTTTCAGGCCCTTGTCACGCCGATTCATCCCCGGAACGGCGTTAATGATGAACGTCAACCTTTCGGTTTCCAGCTTAAGATCGAAGCCCGTTCGTAAAGCCAATTATACTGCGTCACCATCTGGTTCGTACGCGTGTATTGATAGCCGACAAACCCCAATATCATGAGCACGATTGTGTCCACGACATAGTATTGCAGCGAAAACATCGTGCCGCCGAACAAGGCATGATGGATGAACCTGATGCCTATGCCGAGACCCAGCAGATAGGCGAACAGCGCCGGCAGGCTGCGCCATGTCTGGGCGCTGGCCTTGCCGGTCATCCATGCCGCCCAGCCGCCGAGCAGACAGGTGACGAAGAAGAACTGCCAGATGGAAGGTTCCTCGTGAAGAATGCCTTGCATGATGAAGACTCCCTAGCATGATCCCGAAAAGTTGCAGACTTTTCGGACAAAGGTCATGCGACAAACAAACAAGTTGGAGCGGAATACCGTATGCATACATTCCGCTCCAAAATCAGTGATGGCCGCCTTCGAGATAGGCCGCCCGCACTTCCGGATTGGCGAGCAATTCCTTGCCTGTGCCGCTCATGGTCACGTTGCCGTTGACCATGACATAGCCGCGCGTGGCGAGTTTGAGCGCGCCGAAGGCGTTCTGCTCGACCAGGAACACGGTCAGCCCTTGCGTGCGGTTCAGCTCGCGGATGGCATCGAAGATCTGCTTGACGATCAGCGGCGCCAGACCCAGCGACGGCTCGTCGAGCAACAGCAGCTTAGGCCGCGCCATCAGCGCACGTCCGATCGACAGCATCTGCTGCTCGCCGCCCGACAGCGTGCCGCCGCGCTGGGCAATGCGCTCCTTGAGGCGCGGGAACAGCGCGAACACCTTCTCGGCATCTTCGTCATAGTGCTTGAGATTGTCGAGACCGGCGCCCATCTGCAGGTTTTCCATCACCGTCATGCGCGGGAAAATGCGCCTGCCTTCCGGCGACTGCGCAATGCGCATGCGGGCGATCTCGTGCGTCGGCATCTGGGTGATGTCGGTGCCGGCGAAAGTGATTGAGCCGGCACGAGCGCGCGGCGCACCGAAGATGGTCATCATCAGCGTCGACTTGCCGGCGCCGTTGGCGCCGATCAGCGCGACGATCTCGCCCTGGTTGACGTGGACATCGACGCCGTTCAGCGCCTTGATGTTGCCGTAGTAGGTCTCGACGCCCTTGATGTCGAGCAGCGTTGTCTCGGCCATCACTTACGCCCTCCGCGCGGCTTGCCTGTCGGGGATTTGGTGGCCGCCGGTTTGGACTTGGCCGTTAGACGCTCGGACGGTGCTCTTGGCGCGGAGTTGGCTCTTGTATCGTATTGGGTGGCCTTTGAAGCTCCCTTCGACACTGTGACCCGCTCGCCCTGGCTGTGGCCGATCGTGTCGCTTACCGGGCCGGCGAGATAGGAAGACGATGTGCCTGGTCCGTGAGCCGAATCCGGCCCGATGTCCAGCTGCTCGATGACGTCTTCATCGCCGACCTCGGTCAGCACCGTCTCGACCTCCTCGTCGTCGACGCCGAGATAGGCGGCGATGACGCGCGGGTCGGTACGCACCGATTGCGGGCTGCCGTCGGAAATCTTGCGGCCATATTCAAGCACCACGACATGGTCGGAAATCTGCATGACCACCGACATGTCATGTTCGATCAGCAGGATCGAGGTACTGCTCTTGATGTCCATCAGCAGCGAATTCAGCGCTGCCGATTCCTTCGGATTGAGACCGGCCGCAGGCTCGTCGAGGCACAGAAGTTCGGGCCCTGTGCACATGGCGCGCGCAATCTCGAGGCGCCGCTGCGCGCCATAGGGCAGGTCGCCGGCCGGATCGTCGGCGCGATCGACAAGGTCGGCCTTCTCCAGCCAGTGCTTGGCAAGCTCCACCGATTCAGCCGAGGCCCTGCGGTAGCCGCCGATCCCGAATAGGCCCAGGATCGTGTAGCCGGATGCCTTCATCAGCTTGTTGTGCTGGGCAACCAGCAGATTCTCCAGCAGCGTCATGCCCGAGAACAGGCGGATGTTCTGGAAGGTGCGCGCCACCTTGGCGCGCGCCGGGATCTCATGATTGGGCAGCCGTTCGAGCAGGAAGCTCGAGCCATCGGCCCGGTTGAGCGTAATCATGCCTTCCGACGGCTTGTAGAAGCCGGTGATGCAATTGAAGACGGTGGTCTTGCCGGCGCCATTTGGTCCGATCAGCGCGGTGATCTCGCCGCGCTTGGCCTGGAACGACAGGTCGCCGATGGCGATCAGGCCGCCGAACTTCATCGAAAGATGCTCGACCTGGAGGATGGCGTCTTTCATACCCGGATTGGTCTTCTGAATGGAGGTCGCGCTCATCAGCCGTGCCCTTCCTTGGTGAAGGAGGAGGAGACCGCTTTTCGTTCACTGAGGAAGGCCGTCGGTTCACGGCTGCCGACAAAGCCGCGCGGCTTCCACAGCATGACGATGACCATCGCCATGCCGAACAAAAGCATGCGGTAAAGCTCCGGGGTGAAATCTTTTCCGAAGACACTTTTCAGGAAATCGAGTTCGCGCAGCGCCTCGGTGCCGCCGATCATCACCAGCGCGGCGACCGCGATGCCGACCAGCGAGCCCATGCCGCCGAGCACCACGATGGCCAGGATGATCGCCGATTCCAGGAAGACGAAGGATTCAGGGCTGACGAAGCCTTGCCGTGCGGCGAAGAAGGCGCCGGCAAAACCGCCGAACATGGCGCCGGTGGCAAAGGCGGTGAGCTTGGTGGTGGTGGTGTTGATGCCAAGCGAGCGGCAGGCAATCTCGTCCTCGCGCAGCGCCTCCCAGGCGCGGCCGACAGGCATGCGCCTGAGCCTGATGGTGACGAAGGCGGTCAGCAGCGCCAGCCCGAGAATGAGATAGTAGAGGAAGATCTTGTAGTAGGCGCTTGACTGGGCGATGTGCAGCACCTTGCCGATATAGTTCGGGTCGGTCGAATTAAACGTCATCAGGCCGAAGAAGGTGACCTTCGGGATGCCGGAGATGCCGGCCGAGCCGTTGGTGACTTCACGCCAGTTGATCAGCACCAGGCGGATGATCTCGCCGAAGGCCAGCGTCACGATCGCCAGGTAATCGCCACGAAGCCTGAGCACCGGAAAGCCGAGCATAACGCCCCAGAAGGCGGCCATGGCGCCGGCGGCGGGCAGCAGGATCCAGAACGACAGGCCGTATTGCGAACCGAGCAACGCATAGGCATAGGCACCGACCGCGTAAAAGGCGACGTAGCCGAGATCGAGCAGGCCGGCGAGGCCGACGACGATGTTCAGCCCCCAGGCCAGCATCACATAGATCAGGATCTGGATGCCGAAATTGTCGACCCACTTCAACGAGCCCTGCAGGCCGCCGGTTATCGACCACGCGTAGATCGACAGCACCACGACGACGAGGATCGGGTATAGCACCAGCGCCGCAATCCCGAGCTTGGTGAAATTGGCGTGGATGAAGGAGCGGAAATAGAAGATCACGCAAGCGAGCGCGTAAATGACGGCCAATGCGCGCAGGAACTGAAGGTAGCCGGCCAGATCGGGTCCCACCAACACCGGCAGGGCGCTGCCGAACGCAACGAGGACAACCGCCAGCACAACGGCGACGATGAAGGCCGGAAGCAGGAAGAAGCGCGACGCGACGCTCGCCGGCAACAGGCCGGTGGCGACATTGGTGATCTTCTGATTGGCCATGAACGGCTGGCCATATGCAATGTAGAAGAAGCGGCCAAGCATGGTCAGCACGACCACGGTGATGAGCAGCAACCAGCGCTGCACCAGGATCAGCTGGTTGCTTATGTTCTGGTCGGTCTTCAGGCCGATGAAGAGAATGAACAACCCCAGCGAGATGGCGCCGGCATAGAACGCTTCGCGCAATGCACGCTGCACGGGGGAGGCGACGGTGTCGCGCTCCGAGGATACGGAAACCGCCATTGTCTCAGACCTTTTCGACTTCTGGCCGGCCCAAAATGCCGGAAGGCAGGAAGATCAGCACGATCGCCAGGATCGAGAACGCCGCGACGTCCTTGTAGTCGATCGAGAAATACGCCGACCACATGCTCTCGATGAAGCCGATCAAAAGCCCGCCAAGCACCGCGCCCGGCAGAGACCCGATGCCGCCGAGAACGGCCGCGGTGAAGGCCTTGACCCCCGGCACAAAGCCGTCGGAAAAGGCGATGACGCCGTAATACATCAGGAACAACGTGCCCGCGACGGCCGCAAGCGCTGCACCCATGATAAAGGTGATCGAGATCGTACGGTCGACATCGACACCGAGCAGCGCCGCCATCTTGCGGTCCTGCTCGCACGCCCTTTGCGCCCGGCCGAGGGAAGTCCTGTTGACCAGGTACCAGAACAGCGCCAGCAGCAGGGCGGTGACGACGACGATGATGATCTGCTTCAGCGACACGCTGATGCCGTTGATGTTGTAGACCTGGCTGACCATCGGCGGGATCGGCTTGTTGCGCGGGCCCTGCGTCACCTGGATGAAGTTCGACAGCGCGATCGACATGCCGATGGCGGTGATCAGCGGCGCCAGCCGGAACGAACCGCGCAGCGGCCGGTACGCCACCTTCTCGATCGTCCAGTTGTAGAGGCTGGTGAGCAGCATCGCCACGATCATCATGATCAGCAGCGCCAGGACGACCGGCACCGAATAGAACAAGGAGCCGAGGATGAGGAAGACGACGAGGGCGGCGAAGGCCCCGACCATGAAAATGTCGCCGTGGGCGAAGTTGATCATGCCGATGATGCCGTAGACCATCGTGTAGCCGATTGCGATCAGCCCATAGATCGATCCCAGCGTCAGCCCATTGATAAGCTGCTGGACAAAGTACTGCATGTGTACATGGCTCCCCTGGAATGTCGCCCATGCAGACGCATTCCTTTTCGTATTTCCCCTAGTCGTAAAGTTTCGAGCCCGGATTGCAACGTGATTTTTCAAACGTCGAGCGTGTTTTGCCGGCACGCCTTCCGATTGCCCGTTTTTTTGCTCCCAACCCCTGGACTATCGCGGACCCTATCATTGGCATAACGCAATGTCTTTGACGATTCAGCCGGACCAGCGACCTCATTTCGAAGAAATCCCGGTCAAAATTAGGTGATGAGACGAATCTTTGCGTTGTTGGCGGGCTTCGTTTTTTAGCCACATTCCGTACTGACCAGCTGCAACATGGGTTACTTCCGACTACGGCGGTTCGGGTAGTGTGCTGAGAGTTCTGCAAATTCGCTGAGAGAGGGCGGTCATGGCAGGCTGGTGATGTTCAACGTCACCGATTCCTGGAAGGAACGCCACCATGACCAAGACAGAAGGTAAATCGACCAGCGCTGCCGTCAAAGACATTCTGCTTTCGAACCCGGAGGGGCTGCACGAAGTGATCCGTGCGGTAATGCAGGAGGTTCTCGAGGCCGAGATGGAGGAGGCGCTGGGTGCTTCGAAGGGCGAACGCACGCCTGAGCGCCTTGGGTATCGCTCGGGTTACTACGGCCGCACCCTGGTCACCCGGGTGGGCAAGCTTGAGCTGCGGGTTCCACAGGACCGGGCGGGTCACTTCTCCACCGAGCTGTTCGAGCGCTACCAGCGTTCGGAGCGGCCTTGGTGGCGACGCTTGCGGAGATGTATGTGCAGGGCGTGTCGACCCGCAAGGTCAAGGCGATCACGGAAGAGCTGTGCGGTCATGCGTTCTCGGCTTCGTCGATCTCGGCCATCAACAAGCGCTTGGACGAGAGCCTGAAGGCGTTTGCCGAACGACCGCTTCAGGAGCCATTCCCCTACCTCATTCTCGATGCCCGCTACGAGAAAGTGCGCGAAGCCGGCATCGTGATGAGCCAGGCGGTGCTGATCGCGGTCGGCATCGACTGGGACGGGCGCCGGCAGATCCTGGCCGTGGAGATGGCCAATCGCGAGAGCCGCTCGGCCTGGAAGGACTTCCTCGTCGGCCTCAAGGCGCGCGGCCTCAAGGGCGTCGAGTTGGTTGTGTCCGACGACCATGCCGGCCTGGTCGCGGCGATCGGCGAGGTGATCCCGGAAGCAGCATGGCAGCGCTGCTACGTCCACTTCCTCAGGAACGCGCTCGATCACCTGCCCAGGAAGCACGGCGACGATTGTCTGCAAGAACTGCGCTGGCTCTACGACCGGCGCGATCTCGCCGAGGCCAAGGCCGATCTCGCCGCGTGGCTGTCCAAATGGTCCGCCCGCTACCCGCGGCTGACCACCTGGGCGGAAGAAGCCATAGAACAGACGCTGACTTTCTTCCGGCTGCCGCGTCAGCATCACAAGCACCTCAAGTCCACCAACATGCTTGAACGGCTCAACGAGGAAATCCGCCGGCGCACCTATGTCGTGCGCATCTTCCCGAACGCCGAAAGCTGCCTGCGCCTGGTCAGGGCGCTGGCCGTCGAAACCAACGAAAACTGGATGGAGGCCAACCGCTATATCAACATGGATGATCTGCGCGAGCACAAGAAGCTCGCTCTACGCCAAGCCGCATGACCAGTTTCATGATCGCCCATTTTTACTTGACGCACACAACTGCGGTGGATGCCTCGCCCAACGCGCTAACCTTTCGCTGACTGGTTTCGCCAAGAGGTCCCGCCCTGGGTCCAAGTCCTGGTCTCGGTGGATGATCGGCAGCCTACCGTATCACTTAACCACAAACCCGTGCGCGAACGGATCGCGGTCGTCGATGAAGATGGTGTTCAGGCCGGTCATCCGCGCCCAGCCGCCGATCGAGGGAATGATGGCCGGCTTGCCGGCAACAGTGACGTCCCTCTCGACCTTGCCCTTGAACAGCGAGCCGATGATCGATTCGTGGACAAAACTGTCGCCGGCCTTGAGCTTGCCCTTGGCATGGAGCTGCGCCATGCGCGCCGAGGTGCCGGTGCCGCAAGGTGAGCGGTCGATCGCCTTGTCGCCATAGAAGACCGCGTTGCGCGCATCCGCGCCCGCCACTGTCGGCTCGCCGGTCCACAGCATGTGGGACAGCCGGTTGATGCCGGGGTTTTCCGGATGCACGAACGAGTACTTCTCGTTGAGCCGCTGCCGCACCACAGGGCTCCAGGCGACGAAATCGCCGGCGGAATAATCAGCCATGTCGCGAAAATTCGCCTGCGGCTCGACGATTGCGTAAAAATTGCCGCCATAGGCGACATCGACGGTGATCTCGCCAAGCTGCGGGCAGTCGACCGTCAGTCCCTCGGCATAAAGGAAGGACGGTACATTGGTGATGCGCACCTCCTCGACATAGTCGCCGACTTGCTTGTATTCGGCGATAACCAGCCCGGCCGGTGTGTCGAGCCGGAGCACGCCGGGTGTCTTCGGCTTGATCAGCCCATGTTCAATGGCCATCGTCACCGTGCCGATCGTGCCGTGGCCGCACATCGGCAGGCAGCCCGACGTCTCGATGAACAGGATGGCTATGTCGCAATCCTCGCGCGTCGGCGGATAGAGGATCGAGCCCGACATGACATCGTGGCCGCGCGGCTCGAACATCAGCCCGGTGCGGATCCAGTCATACTCCGCCAGGAAATGCGCCCGCCGCTCCATCATCGTCGACCCCTCGAGCAAGGGACCGCCGCCGGCGACCAGCCGCACCGGATTGCCGCAGGTATGGCCGTCGATGCAAAAGAAGGATTTTTTGGCCATGATTTCCTCGAACTCAAAACCGTTGCGGGCTGAAGGGAGCAAGATCGATCGGCGAAGTCTGCCCGAGAACAAGATCGCGGATCAAGCGGCCGGTGGCCGCCGCCTGGGTCAGGCCGAGATGGCCATGGCCGAAGGCGTAGACAACGTTGGGCGCGGTTCGCGCCGTGCCGATCACCGGCAGCGAATCCGGCAGCGACGGGCGATAGCCCATCCATTCGCGGCCACCTGACGCGTCCAGCCCCGGAAGGAACTGTCTGGCTTTTTCCAGCATGGCCTTCGAGCGCGCAAAATTCGGCGGCCGGTCGAGACCGCCCAACTCGACGGCGCCGCCGACGCGCAAGCCCGTGTCGAGTGGCGTGATGACGAAGCCATGGCCGGAAAAGATCAGCATCCGCTGCACGTCGAAAGCGGTCTTCGGCAGTGTGGTGTTGTAGCCGCGCTCGGTTTCGAGCGGGATGGTGTCGCCAAGCGCCTTCGCCAGCCGATGCGACCATGCCCCGGCGGCCACGACAAGATGTCTTGCCTGCCTGGTCGTGCCGTCGGTCAGCGCCAGCGTCGCGCCATCAGGATTGGCGGCGACGCGCTCTATGCGCGCCTTTTCGAAACGCGCGCCCAACCCTTCGGCATAGGCCCACACCCCCTTGCCGAGCAGTTTCGGATCGGCGACGGTCTTCCAGCCCGGCACGAAGGTGCCCTTGATGAAGCGCGGCGACAGTCCCGGCTGCAGCCGCGCCAGTTCGTCGCCTTCGACATGGCGAAAGCCGATGCCGAAGCGCTCGCGCGCCGCCCAGCCCGGCAGCCCGGCCTGAAATTCGGCCTCGCTTTCATAAAGCTCCAGCGAGCCGTCCTCGCGCAGCATCAGCCGCGTGCCGGAACGGTCGAGCAGGCCCATCCATTCAGCCTCGGCGAGCTTCATCATGCCTGCCTGAGCAGCAAGGCTCGCCTCATATTTTTCTGGTGCGCCAGCGCGCCAGAAGCGCAACAGCCAAGGCAACAGCTTCGGCAAGTAGGCCGGCGGGATGCTGAGTGGCCCGAGCGGATCGGCAAGCCATTTCGGCAAGTGCCTCATCATGCCCTTATGCGCCAGCGGCAGCACGTCGGAGAAGGCGAAGGCGGCGGCATTGCCGGAGCTCGTCTCCTCGCAGATGCCGGTGCGGTCGAAGACCGTGACGCTGCGCCCGGCCTCGGCCAGCATGGCCGCCGCGCAGATGCCGACAATGCCGCCACCGACAATGGCGATATCTACCCCTTCTCCCCGTTCACGGGGTGAGGAGTGGTCCGCGAAGCGGTGGAAAAGCCGACTGCTTGGCTTTCCGAACGACGAACGCCCGGAGCGCCAGCGAAGGGCTGCGGGGCCCGAAGGGCGGATGAGGGGCGGCGGCCCTCCTCTGTGTCCCTGGAATTTCCTTGCACGTCGGCGCTGCCCCTCATCTGGCTGCCGCCATCTTCTCCCCGTGCACGTGCACGGGGAGAAGAAAGCCTTCAGAACTGCGGCAGCTTCGGCCGTACCGCCAGCGCGTCCTTGACGATCTTCTCGACCGCTTTGCGGCGCTCGCCCGACAGCGGCTGGCGCGGCATGCGCACGCGGTCATTTGTGTCGATCGCGAGCACTTCGGCAAGCTTGATGTTTTGGACCAGATAGGTCGAGACATCGAGATCGAGCAGCGGCCGGAACCAGCGGTAGATCGAAAGCGCCTCCTCGCGGCGGCCCTGCTTCATCAGCTGGTAGATGGCGACGGTCTCGCGCGGGAAGGCGACGACCAGACCCGCCACCCAGCCGATGGCGCCCACCGACAGCGCCTCGAAGGCGAGATTGTCGACGCCGGTGAACAGATCGTAGCGGTCGCCGAAGCGGTTGATGATCTCTGTCGAGCGGCGGATGTCGTCGGAGGACTCCTTGATGGCGACGAAGCGCTTGTCGGCGGCCAGTTCCTCCATCTGGTCGACGGTGACGTCGACGCGGTAGGCGAGGCGGTTGGAGTAGATCATCACCGGCAGGTCGCCGGCCTGAGCGACGGCGCGCAAGGCGGCGACCGTCTCTTCCGGGTTGGTGTGATAGATCGGGCTCGGCACCACCATCAGCCCGTTGGCGCCTTCCCGGCTCGCGCGCTTTGCGATGCTCGCCGCCTCGCGGGTGCCTGCCTCGTTGACCGTCAGCAGAACCGGCTTGCTGCCGGCAACTTTCTGGGCAGTCTTCAGCACCTCGATTTTTTCGTCATGCGACAGCATCGGGCCTTCGCCGAGCGAACCGCAGACGATGATGCCGTCGCAACCGGCCTCCATCTGCAAAGCAAAGCAGCGCTCCATCTCGGCATGGTCGAGGCGGTCGTCATCAGTAAACTTGGTCGTGACGGCGGGGAAAACTCCGGTCCACATGATCGTCTCTCCATCTGATATATCAGCCGTATATCTGTTGGAAGACCGGCTGTCAACGCGGACTCCGTTGTGATATATGGAAGATATATCAGGAGCCCACCTTTGATATCCAGTGAGACAGCATACCCCGAGCCGGCTGCCGCCAAGGCCTACCATGTACTCGAGCATATGATCGTGACGTTGGAACTGGCGCCGGCGAGCTTTGTCACCGAAGGCGCCCTCATCGAGAAGCTGGCGCTAGGACGCACGCCGGTGCGCGAAGCGATCCAGCGCCTCGCCTGGGAAGGACTGCTCGATGTCAGGCCACGCGCCGGCATCGCCATTGCCCCGCTTCATCCCGGCGACTGGCTGCGCGTGCTGGATGCCAGGCGCGGCGTCGAGGTGGTGCTGGCGCGCTCGGCCGCCCGCTTCGTCACCCGCGAGGCCGCCGACCTGTTTCATGAGGCAGCCCTTGCCATGCAGAAGGCCGTCATCTCGGGCAATGTGCTGGCCTTCATCCAGGCCGACAAGGCGCTCGACGAGGCCTTGGCGATGGCCGCCGACAACCCATTTGCGGCCCGTCTGGCCGCGCCCCTGCAGACCCACAGCCGCCGCTTCTGGTTCCGCTACAAGGCCGACACAGGACTGGCCGAATCGGCTGAGCACCACGTCGCGCTAATCCGCTCGATCCTGGCTGGTGACGAAGAGGCTGCCGCCAAGGACGCCAAACGCCTTATGGCACTGCTGCGCGGCCATGCCGAAGTGGCCGCCACACGCTGAACTCCGTCTTTGCTCCAGACTTCCGACCGGTCTTTTATCAGGTGCCCGGCAAGACTGCTGCCATAGCCGCCCCGTCCCAGCCTTCGCCAGCCGTGATGATGCAGCTTTGGCCGTGTGTGTCGGTGGCCAGGATGGTCCAGGTGCCCTGGTCGGAGACGAATATCTCAAGCACCACATTTGGGTTCACCAGGCCACGTGCGGCTTGGCTTTCGTGGAACTTCTCGCCGAGCGCCTTGACCAGGTCGGTCCGCGCCGCGCATTGATCGGCTTTGGCCTCGGCGATGCCGGACATCGCGAACACCGCAAAGAATATCGCCGCCACAAGACGTCGTGTCATCTGACACCTCCTTGCGCCAGACGAGAACCCCGGCTGCAACCGGCGCTATTTTGATGGCCTGCACCACGGCAGGAATGCAATTTAAGGCAGATGACAGGCTCTTGGTTCCATCGCTTTAACGTGATGGCCAATGTCGGTTTCGTACAAAGAAAGGCCCGGGACGTTGAACCCGGGCCTTCTTGCCGATCTTCGAAATCGTCCGGTCAGTTCATCGTCGGGATGACGAACTCGGCACCGTCCTTGACGCCGGAGGGCCAGCGCGAGGTCACCGTCTTGGTCTTGGTGTAGAAGCGGAACGCGTCCGGGCCGTGCTGGTTGAGGTCGCCGAAGGACGACGCCTTCCAGCCGCCGAACGTGTAGTAAGCGATCGGAACCGGGATCGGCACGTTGATGCCGACCATGCCGACCTGGACGCGCGAAGCAAAATCACGAGCAGCATCCCCGTCACGGGTGAAGATGGCGACGCCATTGCCCATCTCATGATCGTTGGCGAGCTTGATGGCGCTCTCATAGGTCGGCGCACGCACCACCGACAGCACCGGGCCAAAAATCTCTTCCTTGTAGATGCGCATGTCAGCGGTCACATTGTCGAACAGGCAGCCGCCCATATAGTAGCCATCCTCGTAGCCCTGCATGGAGAAGCCGCGGCCATCGACGACCAGCTTGGCGCCTTCCTTGACGCCGGTGTCGACATAACCCTTGACGCGTTCCAATGCCTGCGCCGTCACCAGCGGGCCGAAATCGGCGGACGAATCCGTCGACGGGCCGACCTTGAGGCTTTCGACACGCGGGATCAGCTTTTCCATCAGCCGGTTGGCGGTGTCGTTGCCGACGGGAACGGCAACCGAGATCGCCATGCAGCGCTCGCCGGCCGAGCCGTAGCCCGCGCCGATCAGCGCGTCGACGGTCTGGTCCATGTCGGCATCGGGCATGATGATCATGTGGTTCTTGGCGCCGCCGAAGCACTGCACGCGTTTTCCCGCCGCCGTGCCGCGCGAATAGATGTAATGCGCGATCGGCGTCGAGCCGACAAAGCCGATAGCCTTGATATCAGGATCGTCGAGGATGGCGTCGACGACATCCTTGTCGCCATTGACGACGTTGAGAACGCCAGCCGGCAGGCCAGCCTCGAGGAACAGTTCGGCGATGCGCATCGGCACGCCAGGGTCACGCTCGGAAGGCTTCAGGATAAAGGCGTTGCCGCAGGCCAGCGCCGGGGCAATCTTCCACAACGGGATCATCGCCGGGAAATTGAACGGGGTGATGCCGGCAACGACGCCAAGCGGCTGGCGCATCGAATAGACATCGATGCCGGGGCCGGCGCCGTCGGTGAACTCGCCCTTCATCATGTGAGGCGCACCGATGCAGACTTCGACCACTTCGAGGCCGCGCTGGATGTCGCCCTTGGCGTCGGCGATGGTCTTGCCGTGCTCGCGCGCCAGGAGATCGGCCAGTTCGTCATAGTCGCGGGCAACCAGTTCAAGAAACTTCATCAGCACGCGCACACGCCGCTGCGGGTTGGTCGCAGCCCATTTGATCTGTGCTTCCTCGGCGTTCAGCACAGCCGCACGCAGTTCCGCCGGCGACGCCAGCGCCACCGTGCCGCGCACCGAGCCGTCCATCGGCTGCATGACGTCCTGCTTGCGCCCGCTGGTCCCGGCGACATGCTTGCCGCCAATGAAATGACCGTATTCGATCATGGTTTCTCTCCCTGAGTTTGTGATGAAGCATTCAACGCCTTTGCAGGCGCGAAGGCAACGCGAGGGGAAACGCAACCGTTGTGCGGTAAATAGACAACGAAGGACGAGTGTGCATTAATTGCCGCAAATTACAGATTGCTGAAAGGCCCGAAGGTTGCGCTCCGTCACACCCCCCTCTGTCCTGCCGGACATCTCCCCCGCAAGGGGGGAGATCAGATGTGGCTGCCGCCTTCGCAAATCTTCAACGCAGCAAAAGAGACGCAGGCGGCGGAGCTGCCAATCTCCCTCCTTGCGGGGGAGATGGCCGGCAGGCCAGAGGGGGGTGGGCGGGAACGCCGCCTTCGCCGCTAGCCCGGACCACCCCCATGAACTGGGATGATGTCCGCATCTTCCTCGCCGTGGCCCGCGCCGGGCAGATCCTTGGCGCCGCCAAGCGGCTGGAACTCAATCACGCCACCGTCTCGCGCCGCATCGCAGCGCTTGAGGATGCGTTACGGACAAAACTGTTTCGCCGGCTTACCACCGGCAGCGAGCTGACGCCGGCCGGCCAGCGCTTTCTCGACATTGCCGAGCGCATGGAAGCCGACATGATCGCCGCGCGCTCCGCCGTGTCGGGCGAAGGCGACGATATCTCAGGCACCGTGCGCATCGGCGCGCCCGACGGGTTTGGCGTCGCATTCCTCGCCACGCGTCTTGGCGCGCTGACCGCGCTGCACCGCGAACTCACCATCCAGCTGGTGCCGGTGCCGCGCTCCTTCTCGCTGTCGCGGCGCGAGGCCGACATCGCCATCACCGTCGAGCGGCCGAGCGAAGGCAGGCTGGTGGCGGGAAAGCTGGTCGACTACACACTCGGCCTGTTTGCCTCGCGCGCCTATGCGCAGGCGCACGGCTTACCCGAAACCGCTGCCGAACTCGGCCAGCATACGCTGATCGGCTATGTCCCAGACCTGATCGTCAGCCCGTCGCTCGACTATGCGGCAGAGTTCAGCCCGGACTGGCGCACCAGCTTCGCCATCTCCTCAGCGCTGGGCCAGGCCGAAGCGGTGCGGTCGGGCGCTGGCATCGGCATCTTGCACACCTTTGTCGCCCGCTCGATGCCGGAGCTGATCCCCGTCGACATCGTGACGCCGATCCGCCGCGCCTACTGGCTGGTCTATCATGAATCGGTCCGGCCGCTGCGCCGCGTGCAGATCGTCGCCAACTTCATCACCAAGGCGGTCGAGAGAGAGCGCGGGCTGTTTGTCTGATGGCCGCGCCGCCTTGCCTTCGCCACAAAATCGGCCAGTGTGGCAACAAGCGCGATGTCGCCTATCATTAGGGATTGGCTGCGCCGGGTGGGACACTTTTTTGCAAAGCTGGTGCGGATCAAAATGCGAGCGGTGCTCGCCATCTTGCCGCTTGTCGCGCTTTCCGCCTGCGCCAATCCATGGACCGCAGTTCCGGAAGCCGAACTGCCCAAGCCGGTCCGCATCGCAATGGCCCGCCCGTCGCCTTTCGTCTTCGGCAATTACTGCGGTCCCGGCACCCGCACCGGCGACCTCTCGGCTCGCCCTGTCAATCGCCTCGACAGCGCCTGCCAAATCCATGACGCCTGCTACATCGCGCGCCATAATCATTGCGACTGCGACGGCGCGCTCGTCGCCTCGGCAAAGGCGATCCGTGATGACAAGACAGCGCCGAAAAAGGTGCGCGGCGAGGCCGAGCTTTTGATCGCCACTTTCGCACTTCCCGTCTGCAAGGTCTTTCCGCAAGGCTTTATGCCGCCGCGCGACCCGGCTGAGCTGAAGACGATGAACGGGGCCACCGGATGAACCGCGCCATCTGCCTGGCTCTGGCCGGGCTGGGGCTGGCGGCCCTTGCCGCTTGCGCCGCCCCGATCCGGCACAGCTGCGATTTC
This sequence comes from Mesorhizobium sp. C268A, assembly GCF_040324475.1. Classification (NCBI taxonomy): domain Bacteria; kingdom Pseudomonadati; phylum Pseudomonadota; class Alphaproteobacteria; order Hyphomicrobiales; family Phyllobacteriaceae; genus Mesorhizobium; species Mesorhizobium sp. C268A. Next base: position 3,838,813 of record NZ_JAMYVX010000001.1, on the reverse strand, counting down.
TTCCCCGATGCGAAGGATTGCGGCCGGCCGTCGGTATCGGCCGGCACGCCCGGACCGCAGACTGCAGCAGCAGCGTTTTTCGGCGATGCCGGTGCCAGCGACTATGAAAGGCAGTTCCTGGCGCTGCTCGCCCACAACCAGATTGGCGCCATCGACAGGGCGAACGGCACCGGTCCGTTCGGCCATGACCGCCACGCCATCGCCAACCGCGATTTCCAGGCCACCTACCGGACGCTGGAACAGCTGGCGAAGCCGGTTAGCGCCGAACAGATGCCGGCAGGTAGGGGCACCGGCGAAGGCCATTTCAACGGCCGTTGGCGCGTGTCGCGGCAGACGCTCTATGTCAACGCCGCCGCGCGGCCCTCCGCGCCAAAGACGTTCAGCTTTTCCGGCCTGCAGGCGCGCTCGATCGAGATCGTGATGCGCCAGGCGGGAAAGCAGCCGGTTGAGATATCTGGCGCCTGCGACGGGCGCTGGCGATTCGCGCCGGCGGTGGCTCGCGCAGCGTGGCGAGCGGTGCCGCCTTCCGCCTCCGCCTGTCGGCCGGGCAAACCGCCAGCCTGTTCCCCAGCGATGGTTTGAACCGTTGCAGCCTCAAGCTCAGCTCCAGTCTGGCGCCGGCAGGCGCCCCGCTCATCATCCTGCGCGAAGAGGTTGCCTATCCGGCGATAGCCGCGCTCGACAGCCGCTACGAGCGTTGTCCAGTGCCCGATCCATCCCGCCTGGATAAGCTTGCCAGCGTCTTTTACGCCGGCCGCTGGCTGTCGCAGACCTGTTCGCTGCCGCTCGGGTCACCGCGCCTGTTACGCAAGTCGCGCGACGGCTTTAACGCCAAGGTCGAAGCGCTGCTCGGCGCGCCTTTACCCGACAGCGCCTTCGACAAGGCCGACCCCGAACTGCCGCTCGATTTCTCGCGCGCGCCGAAACTCAAGCTGGTCTATCTGTCGTCGCTGGAGTTCAAGGCCGATTTTTCCGGCCGCGTCATCGAGCGGCTGATCCGCCATCACGCAGGCCTCGGCACCAAAGTGCGCATCATGGTCACAGACGTGCTGGAGCGCGACAAGGACGACGCGCTGCTGCACCGGCTGGCGGCCGATTATCCCAATGTCGAGTTGCAGGAATATCGCTGGCGGGCCGACCACGGCGCGCCGGTCGACGAGCAACTGTCACAGCTGCACAAGACCCATCACGTCAAGATGCTGGCGACGCTTGCCGAGGATCCCGCCCGCTCGCGCGTCATCATCGGCGGCCGCAACATTCATGACGGCTTCCTGTTCCACAAGCCGATCGACCTGTCGCGCTATCCGAACCTCGAGCAATACGGCAAGACCGACGGCCTCTCGCTCAACTACTATTCGAACTGGAGCGATTTCGACATCGAGTTTGCCGACCCGGCCACGGTCGAGACGCTGGCCGCGCATCTCTCGACATTGTGGCTGCGCGACGCCGACACCAACATCGCAAGGCCCTTCTCCATTCCGGTGCGCTCCGACAGCCGGCGCCCGCCGGGCACGGTGCGCCATTTCATTTCCGTGCCCTACGAGGACAACCATGCGCTCGAGACCTATTTCGTCGAGCTGATCGACACTGCCCGGCACCATATCGAGATCGTCAATCCCTACCTTAATCTGACGCCGAAGCTCAGCCTGGCCATCGAGCGGGCGCTGGCGCGCGGCGTCAGGATCGACATTGTCGGCCGCATCGACCTCAAGGGCGATATTGGCGGCAAGCTGCTGACCGCGCTCAACAAGCTGTTCGTCGAGAAATATGGCGACCGCATCAACATCCGCGAATTCAAGGCGCCCGATGTCGTGCTGCACTCCAAGATCATGATGATCGACGAAAGGCTGGTGACGATCTCGTCGGTCAATCTCAACAACCGCAGTTTCTTCCACGATCTGGAGAACGGCATGACGGTGCTCGACCCTGCCTTCTACGCCAGGATGCAGCCGGTCTACGACGACTATGTCGCCCATTCGAATCCGGTATCGACCAAGGTAATGATCCCCTGGGCCTACCGGTGGCTGTTCTCGAAGGGCTGGGTGAAGGAGGCGTTTTGAGAGGCTGGCGAGGCTGAAGGAATGCCGTTCTGTAGCGATCCTTTACACCCCCTCTGTCCGGTAGGACAGAGGGGGTGCTGGCCCGCGAGCTTTAAAAAGCACCCCTACCTCAAATACCGCTCCGGCCCCAGCTCCCGCACATCGATATCAGGCACCTTGCTGGAGATGATGTCGGACAGCACCTTGGCCGAGCCGCAGGCCATGGTCCAGCCAAGCGTGCCGTGCCCGGTGTTGAGATAGAGGTTGGAGAACTCGGTGCGGCCGACCAGCGGCGGCCCGTCCGGCGTCATCGGCCGCAGCCCGCACCAGAAGGACGCCGCCTTGAGGTCGCCGCCATCCGGGAACAGATCGCCGACCGAATGTTCGAGGGTGCGCCGGCGCGATTCATGCAGCCTGAGATCGAAGCCGGAAATCTCCGCCGTGCCGCCGACGCGGATGCGGTCGCCGAGCCTGGTGATCGCCACCTTGTAGGTTTCGTCCATTACCGTCGACACCGGGGCGGCGACCGCGTCCTTGATCGGAACGGTGATCGAATAGCCCTTGACCGGATAGACCGGGATCGGGCGCCTGAGCAGGCGCATGAAGCGCGCCGAATAGCTGCCCAGCGCCAGCACATAAGCGTCGGCCGCGCGCGAGCGCTGGTCGGTGCCGACGCTGACGATGCGATTGCGGTTCTTGGAGAAGCGCCGGATCTGCGTGCCGTACTCGAACGTGACGCCGCGCGCCACGCAGAGCTCGGCCAGCCGATCGGTGAACATCTTGCAGTCGCCAGTTTCGTCGCCGGGCAATCTCAGCCCGCCGACAAACTTTTCCCGCACGCCGGCCAGCGCCGGCTCGGCCCCAATGCAGCCTTCGGGATCGAGCAACTCGTAGGGAACGCCATATTTCTTCAGCACCTCGACATCGCCGCCGGTGCCGTCGATCTGCTTTTGCGTGCGAAACAGCTGCAGCGTGCCCTTGGTCCGCTCATCATAAGCGATGCCGGTCGCCTCGCGCAGCGCCTTCAGCGTGTCGCGGCTGTATTCGGCGAGCGGCACCATGCGCGCCTTGTTGATGGCGTAGCGATCCGCGGTGCAATTGCGCAGCATCTTGATGAGCCATGTCCACATATACGGATCGAAGGCCGGCCGCACCACCAGCGGGCCGTGCTTCATCAACAGCCACTTGATTGCCTTCAGCGGAATGCCGGGGCCGGCCCAGGGCGAAGCATAGCCCGGCGAGATCTCGCCGGCATTGGCGAAGCTGGTTTCCAGCGCCGGCCCTTTCTGGCGGTCGAACACCGTCACCTCGTGGCCGGCCTCAGCGAGATAATAGGCAGTGGTGACCCCGATAACGCCGCCGCCCAACACGAAGATCTTCATCGCATCACTCTCCACGACGACTTCCGTCAGAGGGCCGCCGCCTCCTGTCTGCCGGATTCTGCGGCGTCCGCCAAGGGGCGGCGTGTCGCGGCTCTATTCGTTGATATAGCGGCGGTGGAAGCGGGGGCCGAGACTGGTCAGGATTTCATAACCGATCGTGCCGGCATGACCGGCGGCGTCATCGACGCTCTGCGAGGGGCCCAGGAGTTCGACAAGGTCGCCCTCGCGCAGCCGGCCGGCCGGCAGGGCCGAGATGTCGAGTATGATCGAATCCATCGACACCCGCCCGACAAAGGGCAGTCGCACGCCGTCGAGCCAGGCAGCCGAAGCTGCGCGCCGGTGCCAGCCATCGGCATAGCCGAGCGAGATCGTGGCCGCGCGCAAGGGACCGCTGGCCAGAAACGCATGTCCGTAGCCGACGCCCGCGCCCTTATCGATGCCGCGTGTCTGGATGATCTTTGCCTCGAGCCGCACCACCGGCAGCATCGGGTTCGCCTCATCAGGCGTCGGATTGATGCCGTAGAGCGCAGCGCCCGGACGCGCGAGGTCGTACTGATAGCGCGGCCCAAGAAAGATGCCGGAGGAATTGTCCAGCGACGCCGGCGCCTTGGGCAGCATTTTGCGCAGCCGTTCGAACTCCCTGAGTTGCGCGTCATTGGCCGCATTGGTCGGTTCGTCCGCACGGGCCAGATGGCTCATGACGAGAACGACATCGACGCCGGCGAAAGCATCGGCCGTAAGCGCCTCGACCTCTGCCGGCGCCATGCCCAGCCGCGACATGCCGCTGTCGACCTGGATGGCGGCCTTGAGCTTGCGGCCGGCCTTCTGGCCGGCTTTGCTCCACGCCTTCAATTGTCCGCCACTGTTGATGACGGGAACAAGGTCGGCAGCCACCGCTTCGGGTTCCGAGCCCGGCGGCAGCCCGTTCAGCACATGGATTTCCAGCTTCGGTCCGAGTGCGTCGCGCAGCGCGACACCCTCGGTGAGATGCGCGACAAAGAAGCTGTCGCAGCCTTCGGCAACCAGTGCCGCCGCCACTTGCCGCGCGCCGAGCCCGTAACCGTCGGCCTTGACGACGCCGGCGCAGCGCACGCCGCCGAGCTTTGCCTTGAGCCGCCGGTAATTCTCTCGGATAGCGCCGAGATCGATGGTGAGAATGGCGCCGGCCGCCGCTTCGCTGATCGTATCTTTGGCTTTATGCATCGCAGACCCGCTGAAGTCGGCGCTGCCCCTCATTGTCCTGCCGGATATCTCTCCCTATCCCTATACGGGGAGTTGAGGAGCGGTCGGCGTAAAGCGGACGAAAAGCCAACTGCTTGGCTTTTCGAGTGACGAAAGCCGGCAGGCGGGTGAGGGGCAGCCCATACGCTGCGCTAAGAGGCCATTGCCCGGCGTCGTTCATATGGGTCTCGTGGCTGCGGGTGTCCCGATCAATAAAGCACGAATCAGGTGCCGTGCGAACCGTCACATCCAGCTAGGCAAGATGACGGAACGCCGCCACCACATCCTCATAGACCTTGCGTTTGAACGGCACTATCAGATCGGGCAGGTCCTGCATCGGCCGCCATGCCCATTCATCGAATTCGGCGGTGTGGCCGCCCGGCGGCGGATTGATCTGGATCTCTCTGGTCTCGCCGTGAAAGCGGTAGGCGAACCATTTCTGCGTCTGGCCGCGATAGCGGCCCTTGAGGGCGATGCCGACCAGATCGGGCGGCAGGTCGTAGTTGATCCAATGCGGCGCCTCGGCCAGCAGCGTGACCGAGCGCATGCCGGTCTCTTCATAGAGCTCGCGCCCGGCCGCCTGCAGCGGCTCCTCGCCCTCGTCGATGCCGCCTTGCGGCATCTGCCAGAGCTGCGTGGTCCCGGCAAATTCGCTGTCCGGTTCGGCGATGCGGTGCCCGACCCAGACCAGCCCGTCGCCATTGAGGATCATCAGCCCGACACAGGGGCGGTATGGCAGCGTCTCGGGATCGATCTTTTTAGCCATCGGAGTTTAAAGCCGTTCTGAGATTCGCTCCGGCGAGGCAGTGGCGAATGATTTCGAGAACCGGAGCGGAGCGTACTCAAAGTAGGCTTGCCCCGGAAGCGGAAAACGTGGGTTCGTTCCAGTCACTGCCACCCAGCCCCGTTGCCGCCGTTGCGGTCGAATGGCAGAGTAATTCCATGAAAAATATTCAAATCATCGACGGCGCCTTGAACGCAACCTTCAGCGTGTTCGAGGCAACAGAGGAGGAGTACGCCGCCATCTTCCCGGATGGAAGAGACATGGAACTGGCCGAAGATTTATTTGAGCGGCTTGGTGAAGACGAGGCAGGTCGCGTGCTGGCGCCGCTTTGGGGTCGTCCCATCCTGAAACGCGATGTGCTCGGAATCCACGGCACCCTGTTCTACAACAACGAATATCGGCGGAGACACATCCCGCAATCAAAGCGCGAGGTCGACTGGGATGATGGTTCAATCAATCAGGCCCAGAGAGAGCTCTTTTCTCGGCATCGTTGAAAATCGCCACAAGCGCCGGTCAGCCCTTTTCCGGGTCGATGGCCACCGCCGAGATCGGCACGATCTCGATGCCGCGCTTTTTCGCTTCGACCGCCCAGAACGCCACGGTGTCGACGGTGAGGTCGAAAGCCGAGCCGATGCCGACGGCGGAGCCTTTCGCACGCGCGGTCGCTTCCAGCGCGTCGAGCTTTTTCAGGATGGCGCCGCGGTCCTGCACAGCGTCAATTGCCGTATCGCCGGCGACGAATGGCACACCGTCCTTCAAGGCGAGATCGGACGCCAGGCTCCGTGCGGACGAGCCGTCATCGATATAGGCAAGGCCGCGCTTGCCGAGTTCGGCCATGAACGGCCCCATCGCTGTCGCGTCGGCCGAAAAGCGCGCCCCCATATAGTTCATGACGCCGGTATAGTTGGTGGTCCGCGACAGCGCCCAGCGCAGATTCTTCAGATTGTCGTCCGGGCTTGCCGCCACTGTCAGCGTGTTGCGGCCGGGATTGACGTTGGGATAGTCGAACGGTTCGAGCGGCACCTGCATGACCACCTCATGCCCGCGCTGCCGTGCCGCCTGCATCCAGCGGCCGATGCTGTTGCCTTGCGGCGCAAAAGCCAGCGTCACTTCGGCCGGCAGCTTGGCGATCGCGGCCTGCGTGCCGGTCTGCGACACGGCAAGCCCGCCGATGACGATTGCCACTCGAGCGCCACGCGAACCCGACCACGGCCGCGCATAGACATCGAACGGCCGCCGGCCGTCAGCGGCGCGAACCGGGAGTGGGCCGGTGTCGCTGGCCTCGATCAGCGCCCTGTCGGGGATATGCGCGATCTTCAGGTTCTGGCCGATCGTCGACGGGTCGTGGATGACGATGGCTGCATTGGGCGGGCCGTCACCCTCCTGGGTTTGCACATGGATGATCTGCGGACCGCTGGCCTTGGGCGTTTCCGCCTTCGGCGCTGCCGCCGTCACTTGAGCAGTGGGTGCTGCGGCCGCGGGCTCGGCCGCCGCCGTCACCTTTGGCGTCGAGACCGCGATTGCTTCCGGTTTGCGGAACGGCTTCTCGCGCAGCGCGATCGCGCCGGAGATGCCGACCGCGGCCAGCACGACCAGCGTCGCCGCGACGGCGCCAGCGCTGATCCCGCGCGACGCAGCACGCGGTCGGGCGGCCTGTCCGAGTGGGCGTTCGATGTCCTTGCCGATGTCAGCCAAGCCGCATCCCCGGGCGCATGATCGGCGAAATCTTTTCGCCATGCGCAGATCCAAAACTGACGGCGCGTCCCCTGCGCCTTTTGAGGCAGCGCCCAGCGGTCCCCGAATCAAACTGCCGGAACCTCACGGTCCCGGCAGCATTGCATCGCTTCGATTGGGCAGCCAGAGCTACCAGTCGATTTCACTGGTTAAGCACTGCCTTCTCCGGATTCGGCGGGAATGCCGGATCGGTCTTCTGGCCGCGCAGCAGCTGTTCGGCATAGATCAGCTGCAGATCGTCCTTCGGATCCGGCGGCACATAGGCAGCCGAGCCCGAGCCGGTATCGCTCTCGTCGGCGCCCTTGATATGGCCCTTGAGGTCCGATTCGCCGCGCGTCAGGTCCCTGCCCTGCAGTTCGGGCGGCAGCGGCTGGTCGACCTTGATGTCGGGCGTGATGCCCTTGCCCTGGATCGACTTGCCGGACGGCGTGTAATAGAGCGCCGTCGTCAGGCGCAGCGCGCCGTTCTCGCCAAGCGGGATAATGGTCTGCACCGAGCCCTTGCCGAACGACTGCGTGCCGACCACTGTGGCGCGGCGCAGATCCTGCAGCGCGCCGGCGACGATCTCGGAGGCGCTGGCCGAACCGCCATTGACGAGCACGATCAGCGGCTTGGCGCCGATGTCGTCGCCTGCCTTGGCGTCGAAGCGTGTGACGTCCTTCGGGTCGCGGCCGCGGGTCGAGACGATCTCGCCACGGTCGAGGAAGGCGTCGGACACGCTCACCGCCTGGTCGAGCAGGCCGCCCGGGTTGAGGCGCAGATCGAGCACATAGCCCTTGAGCTTGTCGTTCGGCACCTGCTTCTTGATGGTGTCGATGGCGTTCTCGAGGTCGTCATAGGTCTTTTCGGTGAAGGAGGTGATCTTCATGTAGCCGATGTCGTTCTCGACCCGGAACTTGACCGCCTTGACCTTGATGATGTCGCGCACCACCGTCAGCTCGATCGGCTTGTCGGCGCCTTGGCGCAGGATCGTCAGCTTGATCGGCGTGTTGACCAGGCCGCGCATCTTTTCGACCGCATCGTTGAGCGTCAGGCCGCGAACCTCTTGGCCGTCGATCTTGGCGATATAGTCGCCGGCCAGCACGCCTGCCTTGGCAGCCGGGGTGTCGTCGATCGGCGTGATCACCTTGACCAGGTCGTTCTCCATGGTGACCTCGATGCCGAGGCCGCCGAACTCACCCTTGGTCTGCACACGCATGTCCTGCGCCTGCTCGGCATTCATGTAGGAGGAGTGCGGGTCGAGCGAGGTGAGCATGCCGTTGATGGCGTTTTCGACCAGCGACTTGTCGTCCGGCGGCGTCACATACTGCGCCCGCACGCGCTCGAAGATGTCGCCGAAGATCGCCAGTTGCTTGTAGGTCTCGGAGCCTGCAGCGTTCGCCGTCGAGCCGGGCGCGCCATAGACCAGGCTCATCGCTGACGCGCCCATCAGCGCACCGGCAATAAGAAGCGACAGTTTCCGCATCATTTCACGTCCTTCCAGAGAAGCGGTCCGCCCACCATGGGGTCGGATCGACGGGTTTTCCATCCTTGCGGAACTCGACATAGAGTTCCGGCGTGGCATTTCCATTCTTCGAGGCCGAGGTGCTTGCCACCCGGGCCTCTCCCATCGCGCCGACCGGCTCTCCTGCGAGCACCGACTGGCCAGACGCGACGCTGATTCTGCTCATCCCCGCCAGGACGACATGATAGCCGTCTCCCGCATTGAGGATCAAGAGTTGACCATAGGAGCGAAAAGGCCCCGCATAAAGCACATTTCCGTCCGCCGGTGCCGTGACGATGGCTCCCGATTGTGTCGCAACCATGTCGCCAAGCATCACCGCGCCGTTACCGTCATCGGCCCCGAAACGCAGCTTGATCTTGCCGGTGACCGGCAGCGAGACTTGTCCCTGAAGTGCCGAAAACGGCGCGGCGGCGGTGAGGCGGTTGCCTTCCGGCACGGGCAGCGAAGCCAGCTCCGTCGACGCGGTTGTGCCTGCATCGGCGTTATCGGCGTCCGGCTTATCGCTGTCGGCCGCTTTCTGTTCGCCTGCCTTGACGGCATCCGCCGCCTTGCGGCTCTTGTCGGCTTCAAGCGAAGCGATCAGCTCTTTCAGGCTGCCGGCCTTGGCCGCAAGCGCCTGGGACCGCTGCTTTTCAGCGGCCATCGCCGTCCAGGTGTCCGCCTCGAGCTTCTGCTTGGCTTCGAGCAGCATGGAGAGGCGTTTCTTTTCCGCCGTCTGCTCGCCGACCGCCGCCGTCAGCCGCGTCCGCTCGGCCTCGATCGAGGCCGTCACCCGGGTCTGTTCCCTGAGGTCGGCCAGCAATTTGTCGGTCTGCTGGCGCAGTTCGGGCACCACTGCGCCGAGCAGGATGGCGCTGCGCACCGACGACAGCGCGTCTTCCGGCTTGACCAGGATCGCTGGCGGCGGATTGAGCCCCATGCGCTGCAGCGCGCCCAGCACCTCGGCCAGCACGTCGCGCCGCGCCGCCAGCGAGACACGGATCTTCTGTTCCTCGCCCTTCAGTCCTTCGAGCCTGGCGCCGATATCCTCGATGTCCTGGCCGAGCTTCTGCTCGGTCATAGCCGACTGGATAAGCGCCGCGGTGATCGAGGCATGGTCCTTCTTGACCGAAGCAATGTCGGCGGCGAGCTTGGCCAGCCGTTCGGACGACAGCGTGATCTCGGCCGACACCTTCTCATATTCGGCACGGCTCAGATCGGGGTCGGGCGCCACGTCCAGCGTATTTTCGGCCCGTGCAAGCCCGAGCGACAGCAAAACCACCGCCGCAGCGATGCCGCAGCGCGCGTGCCGGAAGCCCGTTCGTGATTTCCCGTTGTCAGCCATTGAAGCCCGACTCTATGCGTGGCTTCGTTAACGAACCATCAACCATGATCGAACCGAAGCCTAGCACAAAACAGCCGCGCATTGGGGCGGAAATCCGGACGATTGACCCTCGACCCACTGATTTACGAACGGTGGTAGGGATGTCCCGAAAGAATCGTTGCCGCCCGATAGAGCTGCTCGCCCAGCATGACACGCACCAGTTGGTGCGGCCAGGTCGCCGCGCCGAACGAGACCATCAGCTCAGCCTGATCGCGAATCGACTGGTCGTGCCCGTCGGCGCCGCCAATGGCGATGACCAACGCCTTGCGTCCGCCATCGCGCAGCTGGCCGATACGGCTGGCGAAATCGTCTGAGGACAGGTTTTTGCCGCGTTCGTCGAGCAGGAACAGCGCCGTGCCCGGCTGCAGCTGTGCCTGCAGCTTCTGGCCTTCCTCGCGGCGGCGCTCATTGGCGTTCTGGGCTCGTCCCTCGGCGATCTCGGCGACACCAGAGAATTCGAACCCGATCGCCGGGCCGCTCTTGGCGAAACGCTCGAAATAGCGGTCGGCGAGTTCTCTCTCGGGGCCGGCCTTCATCCGGCCCACGGCATGAACTGCTATCTTCATCCCTGCCTCGGCGAGCTTTCAATCCATGTCGCACCCAGGATGGTTACGACATGAGACGGAGCTCAGTGCAAGGTCTCTTCCTCGAGGTCCGGCGCCTGCCACATCTTTTCAAGATTGTAGAATTCGCGGACTTCTGGGCGGAAGACATGGACGATGATGTCGCCTGAATCGATCAGGACCCAGTCGGCGCCGGACAGCCCCTCGACGCGCGCCGTGCCGAGACCGGCATCCTTGAGCGCCTTGAGCAGGTGGTCGGCGACAGCCGAGACATGACGGTGCGACCGGCCCGACGCGATGACCATATAGTCGCCGAGGCTCGATTTCCGCTGAATGTCGATTGAGACAATATTTTCGGCCTTGGAGTCTTCCAGACTGGCAAGGACTGTCTTGATGGCACGGGACACGGCGTCATCTACGCTGATCCTGGCCGGCGAAGGCATGATGTCAGCCTTCTTCCGCAATGCTGTTCTCAGTGTATTTCCTTTCGCAGCAAGAACAACCAAATCACCCACGAAATCAGGTGACACCCTATAGATAGGCAGAGTTCCCTTGCAGTTTCAAGACGGGAGGCCCTGCCACCGCGAACGCAGTGCACGACTTCCGGTTCCGGAGCCTTGAGAAAAATCGGAACCCATGGCCGCGGCAGGGGTTATCGACACACCCCCCAAACGGATTTTCCTGATGCCAATCGACCCCCAGAACACGCTGCTCACCGTGCAGGCTGGCCTTGCGCAACTCAGCACACTGATCGTTTCCTATTCCTTCTCCGCCATCGGCGCCATCATCCTGCTGGTCGTCGGCTATCTCGTCGCCGGGCTCGCAGAACGATCGATCTCAGCCGGCCTCGGCCATATCCATGGTTTCGACGCGACGCTGCGCCATTTCTTCTCGAAGATCGTGCGCTACGCCATCCTGATCCTGGTGGTCATCATGGTGCTCGGCCAGTTCGGCGTTCAGACGGCCTCGATCATCGCCGCCATCGGCGCCATCGGGCTGGCAATCGGCCTGGCGCTGCAAGGCACGCTGCAGAACATCGCCGCAGGCATCATGCTTCTGGCGCTCAGGCCATTCCGCATCGGCGAATATGTCGAGGTCGGCGCCATTTCCGGCACCGTCGAGGAAATCGGCCTGTTCGCCACCAAGCTCCGCACGACAGACGGCGTCTATGTGCTGGCGCCCAATTCGACGCTGTGGAACCAGCCGGTGCGCAATTTTACCCGCAACGGTGTGCGCCGCGGAGACATCACGCTGAGCATCGGCTCCTGGAACGACATCGACCTGGCGCAGAAAACCATGCTGGGCGTTGCCGGCGGCGAGCGCCGCGTCAAGCGAGAGCCGGCGCCGATCGCCTTCGTCGCCGCGGTGGGCGATGCCAGCGTCGCCATCACCTTGCGCTACTGGACCACGGCGGAGGATTTCTTCGCCACCCAGATCGATCTCACCAAACGCGTCAAGCAGGCGTTCGACGCCGAAGCCATTTCGGTTCCCGCACCTCCGCCGGAGGCTCGACAGGAAACTGCCGCCACCAGGCAGTAGGAGCTGTGAAACCGTTCAGCGCTTATCTTCCGGGGCGTAGGCGAGCTCCACCGGCAGCGGCGCCTGCGCCGACATCGGCGCGAAACTGCTGGTCTCCGTAGCGGGGACGGCGCGCGTGGTGGCCACTCGCCACAGCACGAACAGGCAGAAGACAGTGGCGATGACGATGGCCACATAAATGAAGGCCTGCGTGCCATAGACAGCCGACAGGGCCGTCACGATACCCGGCACGATGAACCCCGACAGCGACCAGGCAAACAGCAACGAACTCGACAGCGCCACCATGTCGTCCTTGCCGGCGCGGTCGGCGGCATGCGCGCTGGCCAGCGAATAGATCGATTCCGAGGCGCCGTCCCAGACGATGTAGATCACCACGAGCACCATCAGCGCGCCGCCGTCGAAGCCGATGGCCAGAATACCGGCGACGATGGCCAGTGCCGCAGCGCCGGCCAGCACGTAACGGCGATCGGTACGGTCGGAAATCCAGCCGAGCGGTATCTGCAGGATCAGCGTGCCGACGGGCATGGCCGACAAAAGCAGCGCCACATCCGCCTGGCTGTAGCCCTTGGCCGTGGCATGGATCGGTGCGAACCCCGCGATCGCCATCGACAGGCCGCCGACGGCCAGCATGCCGGCCACGCCGACCGGCGAGATCCGCCAGGCGCGGCCAAGCGCCACGGAGGCTGCGCGAGGTGGCGGCGGTTGAGCCAACCGCGTCATGCCGACCGGCAGGATCGACACCGCGGTGAAGGCAATGCCGATCAGCGGCGCCTGCGCCGTCGCGATGTCGACCGCCGCCAGCAGGGCATAGCCGACGCCAAGTCCGGCGACATAGGCGACGTAAAACACCGCCATCACCCGGCCACGAATGGCGTTTGCGACGGCATCGTTGAGCCAGCTCTGGGCGACGATGAACAGGCCGCATATTGCAAAACCGTAAAGCGCGCGCGCCGCGATCCACAGCAGCGGGTAGGTGCCGGCGCCAATGGCAGCATTCGACAGCGCTATCAGCGCCGACAGCACCATGAAGGCGCGGGCGTGCCCGACGCGGCGCACCAGCGGCCCGGTCAGGATACAGCCGGCAAGTCCGCCGGCAGACAGGCCGGTGATGATCAGCCCGGCCCAGGTCGGATCGAAGCGCTCGACGCCAAGCCGGACCGGGATATAGGCGAACATCAACCCGTTGCCGACCGCGATCAGCGCCATCGACACGATTACGCTGGCAATGGCGATCACGGGCGCCGGCGGGGCGCCATGATTGGGGTCGATGTCGGTCTGGTTCACTGGTGTGGCCATATCCAGCGCAGCATCGCCCAGCCAATCGCGAAAGGCCGCCGTAAAAGCGACATCGGCGATCTGGTCTTACGGAGTTACCCCTTGGCTTGCTGGCGAATAGCACTCGATGACAGCGACGAGCGTGGGCCGTGGATGAAGGTCCAGGCCGGCGCCTTCATGCGCGCGAGCCGGGGCGCATCACCCTCGTCGACGCGGGCATAGTCGAACGTCTTGGCCACGACCGAGGACAGGAAGGACAGCGTCGCGCCCGGGCGGTCGATGACCGCGATGGGGAAGGTCATGACGATCTGGCGCCAGCGCTGCCAACGGTGGAAATCGCGAAGTGAGTCGGCGCCCATGATCCAGACGAAGTCGACGCCGGGATTGCGTGCCTTGACCAGCGCCAGCGTGTCGGCGGTGAAGCGAATATGATGCGCCGCCTCGAAGGCGGTGACCTTGATCTTCGGGTTCTTGGCGACCTGCTCCGACTGGAGCAGCCGGTCGCTCAGCGGCGCCAATTCCCTGGTGCTCTTCAGCGGATTGCCAGGCGTCACTATCCACCATAGCTGGTCGAGCGCCAGCCGCCTGAGCGCGATTTCCGCCACCAGCGCATGACCGGCATGCGGCGGGTTGAACGAGCCGCCGAACAGGCCGACGGCAAGGCCCTTTTCGGCATGCGGCATGCGGAGGTAGTGCGAGGAAAGAGGCGCCCCACCCTCCCCCTTGTGGGGAGGGTCGATCCGCGAAGCGGAGCGGGGTGGGGGGATTGCAGAATTCAGCGTCGTACCCCCACCCGGCTCGCTGCGCTCGCCACCCTCCCCACAAGGGGGAGGGTAAGGCCAGCGCTCAAGGCCTCACCTGTCCCGACCCGCGCACGCGGTATTTGAACGAGGTCAGCTGCTCGACACCAACCGGTCCGCGCGCGTGCATCTTGCCGGTGGCGATGCCGATCTCGGCGCCCATGCCGAACTCGCCGCCATCGGCGAACTGGGTGGAGGCATTGTGCAGGAGAATCGCCGAGTCGATCTCGCTGAAGAAGCGCTGCACAGCCTTTGCATCCTCGGCGATGATCGCCTCTGTGTGGTGTGAGGAGAACGTCTCGATATGGTCGATGGCGCCGGCAATCCCGTCGACCAGCTTTACCGCGATGATGGCGTCGAGATATTCGGTCACCCAGTCGGCATCGGTCGCCGGCTTGGCGTCGAAGAACAGCTTCATCACTTCCTGATCGGCATGGATCTCGCAGCCGGCGGCGCGTAGCGCGTCGAGGATCGGCACCAGATGCGTGGAGGCCACCATGCGGTCGACCAGCAAAGTCTCTGCAGCGCCACAGACACCGGTGCGCCGCATCTTGGCGTTGACGGCGATCCTGACCGCCATGTCAAGATCGGCCGAACGGTCGATGTAGAGATGGCAGATGCCTTCAAGATGGGCAAAGACCGGCACCCGCGCCTCGCTCTGGACGCGCCCGACCAGGCTCTTGCCGCCCCGCGGAATGATGACGTCGAGATTGCCGGAAAGCCCTTTCAGCATCTCACCGACGGCGGCGCGATCGGTGGTCGGCACCAGCTGGATGGCATCCTCAGGCAAACCAGCGGCCTTCAGGCCCTCGACCAGGCAGGCATGGATGGCGGCGGATGAATTGAGCGAGTCCGAGCCGCCGCGCAGGATCACCGGATTGCCGGCCTTGAGGCAGAGTGCGCCGGCATCCGCCGTCACATTCGGCCGGCTTTCATAAATGACGCCGACAACGCCGAGCGGCGTGCGCACGCGCTCGATCTGCAGGCCGTTGGGGCGATCCCAGGCCGCGATCACATCGCCGACCGGGTCCCTGAGCTCGGCGATTTCACGGATGCCATCCGCCATGGCACGGGTGCGCGCCGGATCGAGCTTCAACCGGTCCATGAAGGAGCCGGACAAGCCCGATTCGTGTCCGTTAGAGACATCGATGGCGTTGGCATCGAGAATCTGCTGCTGGCGCGCGATGATCGCGTCGGCCATGGCGAGAAGTGCGGCATCCTTGGCGGCGGCGGTCGCAATCGCCAACGGTCGGGCGGCCGCGCGGGCGCGGCGGCCGATATCAGCCATCAGCGCGACGGTGTCATCCCCGGATTGTTCATGCAACTTCAGCATGTCTCATCCTCCGCTTACCTCGCCCCCGGCCCATACCTGGCCGGCAGCCCGTATCTGGTCACCCGGATCGCTCACCACCAGATCGTCGCGGTGGATCATCGCCGAGCGCGCCTCGTAGCCGAGCACGGTTTCGATCTCGGCGGTCTTCAGGCCTGCGATCCTTACGGCATCGGCGGCATCGTAGGCAACAAGCCCGCGCGCGATCTCGCGCCCTTCCGGCGACAGGATCGCCACCGTGTCGCCGCGCGAGAAATTGCCGCTGACCAGCCTGACGCCGGCCGGCAGCAAAGATTTGCCGGACAGCAGCGCACCGATGGCGCCGGCGTCGACGGTGAGCCGCCCGGCCGGTTCGAGCTGGCCGGCGATCCAGGTCTTGTAGCCTTTCACCGGATTGGCGCTCGGCCTGAAGAAGGTGGCGCGCTCGCCACGTTCGATCGCCATCAGTGGCGACAGCCTGGTGCCCGAGGTGATGATCATGGCGGTGCCGGCGGCGGTGGCGATCTTGCCGGCATCGAGCTTGGTGCGCATGCCGCCGCGCGACAGTTCGGATGCGGCCGCCCCGGCCATAGCCTCGATATCGGGCGTGATGCGGTCGACCACCGGAATGAATTTTGCATCGGGATCGCGCGCCGGCGGCGCCGTATAGAGCCCGTCAATGTCGGAGAGCAGCACAAGCAGGTCGGCGCCCATCATCGTCGCCACCCGGGCCGCCAGCCGGTCATTGTCGCCATAGCGGATTTCGGAGGTCGCCACCGTGTCGTTCTCATTGATGACCGGCACCGCCTTCATCTTGAGCAGCGTCGAGATCGTCGCGCGGGCATTCAGATAGCGGCGGCGCTCTTCGGTGTCGCCCAGCGTCAGCAGGATCTGGCCCGATTTCAGCGAACCCTTGCCCAGCGCATCCGACCACGCGCCGGCCAGCGCGATCTGGCCGACGGCCGCAGCCGCCTGGCTTTCTTCCAGCTTCAGCGCCCGTTTGCCGAGACCGAGAATGGTGCGGCCGAGCGCAATGGCGCCGGACGATACGACCAGGATCTCGGCGCCGCCATTGGCGAGCACCGCAATATCCTCGGCAAGCGAGGCAAGCCAGTCGCGCTTCAGGCCGCTGGTGCGGTCGACCAGCAAGGCCGAACCGATCTTGACTGTGATGCGCCGGTATTTTGTCAGCGATTGCGCCGTCATCGCTATTGGTCCCAGCGGGTCTCGACGGGAGCGGCAGCCCTGTCGCGCGCTTCGCCGACAACCGCCATCAGCGCCCGCAGCACCGCTTCGACGCCCTCGCCGGTGGCCGCCGACAGCAGCATCGGCGCGCGGCCGGCAGCGCGTTTGAGCGACGCAACCTTCTTCTTGCGCTCATCGGCGTCGAGGATATCGACCTGGCTCAGCGCCACGATCTCGACCTTCTCGATCAGCCCATTGCCATAGGCATCCAGCTCGGCGCGCACGGTCTTGTAGGCCTTTCCAGGATTTTCCTCCTGCGCCGAGACCAGGTGCAAAAGCACACGCGTGCGCTCGACATGGCCGAGGAACCGGTCGCCGATGCCGACACCCTCATGCGCGCCCTCGATGAGGCCCGGAATGTCGGCGATGACGAATTCGCGCGCATCGATGCGGGCAACGCCGAGACCTGGATGCAGCGTGGTGAAGGGGTAGTCGGCGATCTTTGGCTTGGCCGCGGTGACGGTTGCCAGAAAAGTCGACTTGCCGGCATTTGGCAGCCCGACCAGGCCGGCGTCGGCAATCAGCTTCAGCCGCAGCCAGACATTCATCTCTTCGCCGGGCTGGCCGGGATTGGCGCGGCGAGGCGCCTGGTTGGTCGAGGTCTTGAAATGCTGGTTGCCGAAACCGCCATTGCCGCCCTTGGCCAGCAGGAAGCGCTGGCCGACCACGGTCAGGTCGCAGATCAGCGTCTCATTGTCCTCGGCAAACACCTGGGTTCCGGCCGGCACCTTGAGCGTCACATCGGCGCCCTTGGCGCCGGTCATGTTGCGGCCCATGCCGTGGACACCGGTCTTGGCCTTGAAATGCTGCTGATAGCGATAGTCGATCAGCGTGTTGAGACCGTTGACCGCTTCCAGCCAGACATCGCCGCCGCGGCCGCCGTCGCCGCCATCCGGGCCGCCGAACTCGATGAATTTTTCGCGCCGGAACGACACAGAGCCGGCGCCACCGTCGCCGGAGCGGATATAAACCTTGGCTTGATCGAGAAATTTCATTGGACTACGCAGTTTCTGTTGGCCTTGCGGCTTTGCTCTAGATCTTGCGCCTTGCTCTAAACCAAGGCGCGGCCAAGGGCGAGGCCGTTTTGCGACTAAAGCGCCGGATGCCCTTTTGTCGGGGACGCGGTAGCAGTGTTCGCGGACGGAGCTTGAGGGGCGCGGGAATGAAGGTTGTGAGCTACAACATCCAGTACGGTATCGGTCTGGATGGCCGCTACGATCTCGGCCGCATCACCGAGGCGGTTCGCGGCGCCGACGTGA
Source organism: Mesorhizobium sp. C268A (assembly GCF_040324475.1). Classification (NCBI taxonomy): domain Bacteria; kingdom Pseudomonadati; phylum Pseudomonadota; class Alphaproteobacteria; order Hyphomicrobiales; family Phyllobacteriaceae; genus Mesorhizobium; species Mesorhizobium sp. C268A. The sequence continues at coordinate 3,820,796 of NZ_JAMYVX010000001.1, read as the reverse complement.
TCGCGCTGCAGGAAGTGACCCGCAACAATCCGAGGAACGGCAACCGCGACATGGTCGCCGAGATCGGTGAGGCGCTGCCCGAATATTTTGCCGCCTACGGCAGCAATTTCGAGGTCAATGTCGGCTCGCGCCTGGAGGCCGGCCGCGCCATCACCACCACTTTCCAGCTCGGCAACATGGTGCTGTCGAAGACGCCGATCCATCTGTCGCGCAATCTGCTTTTGCCGCGCAGCCGCAGCCTTGAGGCGATGAACTTCCAGCGCGGCGCACTCGAGGCGCTGGTCGAGACCCCGCTCGGCTTCATCCGCTTCTATTCCACGCATCTCGACCATCGCAGTCCGGTTGAGCGCGCCAGCCAGATCCGTTTCCTGCGCCAGCGCCTGTTGAACTATGCCTTCGAGGGCGGCGGTCTCTCCGGCATTCCCGAGATCGGCCTGCCGGACCTGCCCTATCCCGAAGCCTTCATCGTCATGGGCGACTTCAACATGCTGCCCGGCTCGCCCGAATATGTCGAACTCGTCGGCCGCCCGGACCATGAATTCGGCATGCCCTTGACCGCCGATCTCGCCGTCGACGTCGCCCAGCGCCTGAACACACCAGACGTCGTCACCTGGGTCGATCCCACGCGACCCGAAGACACAAGCCGCCACAAGCGCATCGACTACATCTTTACCTCGGCCTCGCTCGCCGGATCGCTGAAGCGCCTGTGGGTCGACCCGCAAGCGGTCGGTTCGGACCATCTCCCGATTTGGGTCGAGATGGGCTGAGTTGAGCCCGATCCACAACCAACGTTTCCAAACCTGTCGTTTGGAGGCACGCGCCTAGGTGTTGAGATTCAGGTCAGGCCGAGCCGAAAACACTGGTTTTCGAGAACCGGAGCGGAGTGTACTTAAGTACGTGCACCGGAAGCGCATAAGACCCGCGTTTGCAGGCCGGCCTCACCTGAATATCAAAACACCTAGAAATGCACCCAGTTTCGAAGACTGATCCAGGTCTTTCTGTCCAGCCGGTACCGCTCGACCGGCACCTGGCCGGCGACGATCGAGTTCAGCATGCCCTGGCCGGCATACTGGAAGCCGCATTTGTGGATGACCCGGCGCGAGGCCGGATTGATCACCCGCGTCGAAGCCTGCAGCACGTGGATCGACGTCCGTTGGAAGGCAAGGTCGACCAACGCGTGCGCGGCCTCCGTCGCATAGCCGCGCTTCCAATAGGGCTCGCCGATCCAGTAGCCGAGTTCCAGCCCTCGATCGGTCATGTTGAGGCCGGCGCAGCCGACGAAAATGTCGGTGCCGGCGAGCGTCAGGGCGTAGGCGATGCCGGCCCGGCGCGACCGGGTCATAGCCAGGAAGGCGCGTGCCTCGGCCTCGCCATAGGGGTGCGGCATGCGGGCCAGCATCTCGGCGACGTGACGGTTGTCGGCAAGCTCGACCAGTTGCGCGATGTCGGCTTCACACGGGGCGCGCATCACCAGCCGCTCCGTGGCCAGCACCGGGCAATCTATCGCGTAACTTTCGTCTTCGGTGTCTTCCGCTTCGGCAACCATTCGACGTCCTCCAGGCAAGAAAAAAGGGGAGATGGAAAACCCATCTCCCCTGATCCTTTTCCTGGCTCCATTCACTGGTTTGGCCAGACACCGGTTCCCGAGATGGGCGCCGGTTTTATAGTGCGGAACCGGCTACTCCGCGGCTTTGGTAATCGGGTTGACCGATACGTAGGTTCGGCCGTTGGCTTTTTTGTTAAAGGTGACTGCGCCGGTCTCGAGCGCAAAAAGGGTGTGGTCCGTGCCCATGCCGACATTGACGCCGGGATGCCAGGTGGTGCCGCGTTGACGGATGATGATGTTGCCCGGGATGACGGCTTCGCCGCCGAACTTCTTCACGCCCAGACGCTTGGAATGCGAGTCGCGACCGTTGCGCGACGAGCCGCCAGCTTTCTTGTGTGCCATCTAACTAACTCCGATGCGCCCTAGGGCGCTTGAATGGTCTTATGAACGCGTTCGCGTTCCGTTTCAAGTCCGATCCGGCAACCTTGTCGCCGGTTCGTTTTACTTCTTCGCCAGTTCCTTGGCCTGCTCGCGCCAGTCGTTGATCTGGTCGGTGCTGAAGGGCATGTGCGCGTCGATCTTGGCCACGTCCTTGTCCGACAGCTTGGCAAGCTGGGCGAAGGTGGTGATCCCCTGCTCGTGCAGCTGGCCGGCGGCAACCGGGCCGATGCCCTTGATCACGGCCAAATCGTCCGGCTCGCCCTTCGGCGCCTTGAACAGCGGCGCGGCGACGGCGGTCTCCGTCTTGGCTTCATCCTTCGGAGCAGCCTCGGCTTTGGCTTCCTTCTTCGCCTTGGCTTCCTTCGGCGCGGCCTCGGCCTTCGCCTCGGGCGCTACGTCAGCCTTGACTTCCTTGGCTTCCACCTTGGCTGAGGCCTTCTTGGAAGGCTTGGCGCCACCCAGCAGGATCTCGGCGATCCGCACGGTGGTCAGAAGCTGGCGGTGGCCGATCTTGCGGCGCGAATTCTGCCGGCGGCGCTTCTTGAAAGCGATGACGGTGCGGTTCTTGCCCTGCTCGACGACTTCCGCCGTGACCAGAGCGCCATCGACGAACGGGGCGCCGAAGGTGACATTTTCGCCTTCGCCATGGGCGAGGACGCTGCCGATTTCGACGATATCGCCGACATTGGCTTCGAGCTTCTCGATCTTCAGGAGATCGTTGGCGGCAACGCGATACTGCTTACCGCCCGTTTTAATGACTGCGAACATTTTTTGCCTTTCGCTGTTCGGTCGGCCTCGATGAGCCGCGTCACGCGGTTCGGCCGTCTTTTTGTCAGTCTGCGGGTTCGAAAAACAAGCGGCGTGGAAGAACCCTCCACGCCGATTGCGCGCTTCCCCTAACCGAAGGTTCGGTACGAGTCAAGGCAAACGGCCGGATTCCTTGGCCATGCGGCCTCCTTGCCGCGCCCGATCCCTCTGGTCGAGACCGGTTGGCCTATCTGCCGACGTGGCCGCGGCGCAGCCCTCCCGGCAAAGCCCGCACAGGAAGCTGAATTTCCCCGCGGATTTGGCCTTGTAACCTGCCCGCCCAGCCGTTATCTAGTGCGCCGCGCCGGCAACGGCCGACCATGACCGCGGAGAGGTGGCAGAGTGGTCGAATGCACCGCACTCGAAATGCGGCATGGGTGCAAGCCCATCGGGGGTTCGAATCCCTCCCTCTCCGCCACCCTACGCCCTGCGGGCTTCGGGTGGCAGGCCACCCGGAACCGCATCTGGGCGTAGGAGTGTCGCCCGAAGCTACGAAGTAGCGTAGGGGGGACCGGAACGAAGCAGGATGCCCTCCGAAGGCTGCCGCTAGGCAACAAGGCCTTGCCTTATTTGGTTAACCTCTTCGATCGGGACTGGATGCCCGGTGAGGAAGCCCTGCATCAAATTTACCCCCAGGCGCTGCAGCAATATGTACTGCTCCTCCGTTTCGACGCCCTCGGCGAGCACGACATGGCCGAGATTGCGAAGCAGCCCGACCATGTCCCGCAACAGGCTCAAGCCACGAGACGTCTGGCAATCGTGGAGGAAGCTGCGATCAATCTTGACCACGTCGAATTTGAAGCGGCGGAGCCATGTCAAGCCGGCAAATCCCGTTCCGAAGTCGTCCAGCCAGATCTGAACGCCGAGTTTTCGCAACCGCTCCACGTTTCTTACCGCTTGCGCCTCCAGAAAGATGTCACTGCCTTCGGTGATTTCGATGGCCAGTTTCTGGGGCGCAAGGCCGTGCCTGCCAAGAATCTCGGTGATCCGGAGTGAAAAGTTGGGAGCCTTGAGCTGAAGAACGGAGACGTTCACCGTCACGACCGAGCCCAATCCGTATTCCGCCATGTCACCGCAGGCTCGATCGATCAGCCACGTACCCAGTTCCACGATCGCTCCGGTCTGCTCGGCAACGGGTATGAATACGGACGGACTGATCATGGTGCCGTCGAAGTCGCATACCCGCATCAGACTCTCGTGGCCCAGCACGCGTCCCGACGCCAGCTCGCGAATTGGCTGGTAGGCGACAGAAACGAGCTGGTTGGAAACTGCCACCTTCAGCAGTTCTGAAAGATTTTCGCCGGAGCGATCCTGGCTGGTGGCATGCGGGTCGTAAATCGTGAACGTAGCCCGACCGGCAAACTTGGACGCGTAGAGCGCGCGGTCAGCTTCCTGCAGCAGGATTCTAAGCTCTATGCTCTGATCGGCGCGCGTCAACGACGCCCCGGCACTGATCGTTACGATGTTGAGCTTGTCGCCCCGATCAGGGTGGTAGATATCCAAATCCTCTACAGCGCGACAGAATTTCTTCGTTATCTCATGAAGGTGAGCCCGCCCGGTGACCTTGCAGAGAATGACGAATTCTTCTCCGCCATAGCGGGCCGCGATGGCGTTGTTGGCAGCCGCCATCTCGGAAAGGACATGGGCGAGTTTGATCAGGCAATCGTCGCCGGCCTGATGACCAAGTCCGTCATTGAACCTTTTGAAGTAGTCGACGTCGATCAGAATGAGGCCTATCTCGTCGTCGTCCGCGGCCCAGTCTTCGCGCAGCTCCGAGAATTCTCGAATGATCGCCCTGCGGTTTTTCATTCCCGTGAGCGGATCGGTGTCGGCGATTTCGGTTAGTTTCTGCCCCTTCTTGATAGCAGCCTGCTCCTGGAACTGTGCCCGAAGCGCGTGCAGGAAGGTCTGGTAACGCTCCAGGCTCAGCCGCCAGGAAAGATAAAGCGACAAGACGAGGCAGTTCACGAAATAGGCCGACAACACGACCCGACCGGCGATGTCGGCCTGAAGGGAGAACATCGCGGCGTACACAAAGCTTGCGGCGACCGTCGCGGAGGCAAGGGCTGAAAGCCAAAAACGGAAGTTGAAGAACAGATTCGCACCCAGGATGAACACTGTGCCAAAAACCATGAAATGGGAGAGGGCATCCTGATGCTCTGTTCCAACAGCGGAGACGAGCCACCCAAGGGCACCGGAAACAATCGCCAGCGCTGCTACAAGGTGCAAGGTGGCAAGGCCAAAGCCCCGTCGGGCGACAAATTCGACAAGCGCCAGGGAAGTGATCCCTAGCGTAACGCGCGTCAAAACAAGCCGGCCGGCGACATCCGGAAAGAGAAACCAATCGAAAAGGCCATAGGCCACATAGCTGAATACAGCAGCCGCAATACCCCATCGCACAAGGCTGCGATTCTCATCGGCATCCTTCTGCAGGAACAGTGCCAGCAGTTCCGGATCGGCGGAATGCCACCGCGGACGTCCAATCGCTGCCGCCACCTTCTGGGCAACGTCCTCGCTCAGTTGCATCGCAACGCTCCTCCGCGATCTGCAGTAGCGAATGCAACAGCCGACGTCGCCTGCGGTTGGGGAATGAAGACGTCCCTGTCCGCAAGAAAAGTCAGATGTCGCTAACCGAGGGTAAACGGGCGGTTCGGATTTAGCCAGTTTGCAGGATTGATGGCCGTTCCGTTGATTAAAATTTTACTAAAATTTTATTAAAATTGTTAGCGTTGGTTAGCGGCGCACCTATGCTGCTGGCCGGGGACCGGGGCGGTAAACCGGAGAGTAAACGGCATGCCTATCAAGCCAAAACTGCAGCTCGACCAATACAGCCTGGTCACCACCAGGCTGATGACGAAACATGTTGCGACCTCCGAAGAGGCGGCTGACTCCGACGAGTTGAGGGACAGCACGGCCCAGCTCGCCCTGATACTGGACCTTGCTCATCAAGCCTTTGCGCGAAACAAACCGGCCGCCCCCGTCGTCCATCGTTTGGCGGGGCGACTCCACAAGCTCCGCCGGCAGGTTGCTCCCGCGGTCTGGCAGAAACTCGTTCCTTTGGCTCAGCAGCATCGGGTCGCGGAATATTTGCTCCAGGACCCGTTCACGCGGTGGTCGGTCGAAAAACCGCGCGGGTATTCGGGCGATGCAGGCCTGCTGGATATTTACTACAAGCATCCGATCGCCGACGAGATCGTGGCCTCGTCGACCTTACTTGGTCGGCAAATTTATGCGTACACCAGTGAAGCTGCCAGTTCGGTGGCGGGGCGCGAGCGGCGGGATATTCTGGCCAGGACCGTGGACGAGACGGCCAGCAGTGTGGAAAAGGCTGAGGTGCTGGCGATTGCCTGCGGCCACCTCAGGGAAGCCGAACGCTCCGATGCGTTGGCCAGGCATAAACTGCAACGTTGGATCGGCCTGGATCAGGACCCCGTCAGCGTAGCCACGGTGAACCACGACTTTGCCGGCACGGCAGTCGAGGCAGTCCAGGGTTCCGTACGCGGCATCCTGCGCCGCGCCTACGCCCTTGGCACATTCGATCTCGTCTACGCATCGGGGCTTTACGATTACCTGCCGCGTGCCATCGGCATCCGCCTGCTTCAAAGAGCCATGGAACTCGTCAAGCCCGGTGGCGAATTCCTGTTTGCCAATTTCAGCGACGAGATAACGACGGATGGTTACATGGAGACTTTCATGGATTGGCCGCTCATCCTACGTTCGGCCGACGATATGTGGGACATCATCAATGCCGCCCTCGGCGGGAGTCCTTTCGACGCGAAAGTCTACTATGGCTCGAACCGGAATATCGTTTACGGCAAGGTGAGGAAGGGCGATCTCTAACTAGGCGCGGGAATCGCGCGCGCATCCCCGTAACAAGGTAGGTCTGCCATGACGAGGCCATGCCTTCGCCGGCTTTCCGGCGACGGGCGAGCAGGTCGTCCGGGCTGCGGGCGGCCTACGCCGTGTTCGTTCTGCTTGCCGCCATACAGATGTGGCGGCGGTTCCAGCAGCACGACGGTGCTGCCCGCTCGGCGGGCTGCGTCTGGCCGTTTTGCTGGCACTGCCGCTGATCGCCAGGCTGTCGGTCGTGCAATGCAACGCGACTGGCCGGCCTGATCAGGCCTCGAAATAGCGGGCACGATCGAGATCGGCGATGAGCCCCGGCCCGGTCGGCTGCCATCCCAGCGCAGTGCGGGTCTGCTCACTTGACGCCGACAAGTCCCTGCCGATGAAATGCCCGAGAAAGCCGAAATGCGCAGCCGCGTCCTCGGGGCCTATGGAAACCACCGGCAGGCCGAGCCGGCGGCCGATGATCTCGGCGATCTCTTTGCTCGCCACGCCCTGTTCGGCAACCGCATGATAGCTGACGCCGCCCGCCCCCTTCTCCAGCGCCAGCCTGTACAGGGTGGCGGCGTCGAACCGGTGCACCGCCGCCCAGCAATTTGCGCCGTCGCCGACATAGGCCGAGACGCCCTTTTCACGCGCAATGGCAATCAGCATCGGCACGAAACCGTGATCGCCCTCGCCATGGACGGTCGGCGCCAGCCGCACCGTCGATGCGCGCACCCCGCGCGCTGCGAGCGCCACGGCCGTTGCTTCCGAAGCGCGCGGCATGGCGGCCGATGGAGGCGCGGGTTTGTCGTCTTCGGTTGCCGGCCTTCCCTGCGCAAAACCGGCGAGGCCGGAGGTGACAAGCAGCGGCCGCTCGGAACCCTCGAGCGCCGCGCCGAGCGTTTCGATGGCGCGCTGGTCAACTGCGCAACTGGCGGCGAATCTCGAAAAGTCGTGGTTGAAGGCCGTGTGGATGACGCCATCCGATTGGGTAGCGCCGCTGCGCAGGCTGTCGAAATCCTCGATATCGCCGCGATGCGCCTCGGCACCCGCGGCCACGATCGACTCCGCACCTGCTTCCGACCGCGCGAGGCCAAGCACCTGATGGCCCGCCCCGAGCAATTCCCGCACAACAGCCGAACCGACAAAACCGGTAGCCCCGGTAACGAACACACGCATGATGATTTCTCCTTGGTTTTTGTCGAACGCCGTACAGCCAGCCCGTTGCGAAGGAGATAGAAGTTTGAGATCATACGATCTATACTGTAAAATCCGAGATATCTTCGCAATCGTCCGAGAACGCTCATGGATCCGCTGTCAGACGTGCTGTCGCTACTGAAGCCGCGCAATTACCTGTCGGCTGGGCTGGAAACCGGTGGCGACTGGGCGATCCAGTTTCCTGACCAGCAGGCCGCCATCAAATGCGGCGCCGTGGTGTCCGGCCGATGCTGGCTGTCGGTCGAGGGCGTCCCTGACGCGGTGCGGCTGGACGTGGGCGACTGCTTCCTGTTGCCGCGCGGCCGGCCTTTCCGCCTTGCCAGCGATCTCGGCCTGCCGACGGTCGATGCGCGAACGATCTTTTCACCGGCGCGGACCGGCGGCATCACCGTCCATAATGGCGGCGGCGATTTCCTCCTGGTCAGCAGTCGCTTCACGCTGTCCGGCGACCATGCCGGCATCCTCTTGCGGATGCTGCCGCCCATCGTCCACATCCGCGGCGAGAGCGACCATTCGGCGCTTCGCTGGCCGGTGGAGCGGATGATGCAGGAATTGCGCCAGCGGCGTCCCGGCGGCTTTCTCATCGTCGAGCACCTCGCCCACATGATCCTGATCGAGGCCTTGCGCCTGCATATGACCGCGCAAGGCAATGTCGGCTGGCTGTTCGCACTCACCGACAGGCAGATCGGCGCGGCGATCGGCGCCATGCACGAGGACCCGGCGCATGGCTGGACATTGCAGCAACTGGCGGAGCGCGCCGGCATGTCGCGATCGACTTTTGCGCTCAGATTCAAGCAGACGGTCGGGGCCTCACCCCTGGATTATCTGACGCGCTGGCGCATGATGCTGGCCGGCGACAGGCTGATGCATTCCGGCGATCCGGTTTCCGTCATCGCGCTGGCGCTCGGCTACGAATCCGAAAGCGCCTTCAGCACGGCATTCAAGCGCGTCATGGGCTGTTCGCCGCGGCAGTACAGCCGCCGGGAGCCGGACCTGACTGCGCAGGCCGAACGCGAAGCCGCCTGAGGCGGCGATCCGAGCGCCTTGATTACCTTGCCCTTAGAGGCTGTAGCGCGAACGAAACTCGGTGAACGACATCGCCAGATTGTTCTCGTCCACATGGCCGGTGATTCCGTCCACACTGCGCGAGTCGAGTTGTAGCGGGCGAGCCAGAGCGGACAATTGCCGAAGCCGCTCGGATTTCCCAGCGCGCTTCGACCGCTGCGGCCCTTCTGCTCAAATCGATCCCTTGCTTGCTCCATGGCATGCGCTTGACAATCGACTGATTCGCAACCCTTCGGGGATATAAGTATTCCAGTTAACTTAGGGATAATCGGCAGGAGGAACTAGATTTCAGACGCTCAATTGGCACGAGCAAAATCGCGTTTTTCATGCTTTCAGAATGACTTGCTCGCGTGCTGGCGGTTAACCGGCACCAACTTCTCCGATTTCCTTGCCTCTACGGCTGGGTAGCGCAATAGGGTTAATTGCGCGATTGCTAATATGCCTATATCTTAGGCGGCGCGGGGGGCCTCATATCTTCCCGCAGTGGCCGGTGCGGTGAAGCCCCACAAGCATGCCCAACCTGCACCGGCCATTCCCTATCTTTTCCAAGAGCTTCCGTGAAGCCTCTAGGACGCGTCGCGTTTCGGCGATGGTCGATTGCAGGGAGTCCAGTTGGCTCTCCGCTCGGAGCTGGCTACGGCGGGCGCTTTCAATGAACTGGTGGTCAGGTTCCCACCGGTCTTTCATCGGGCTTAGCCTCTCTACAGACGAACGAACTTGTCGAGATGCAGGCGTATCCGCTGGCCCTCAGCATAGGACAGCGCAAACGGTTCAATCACGAATGATCGGGTAATTTCCTGGTCTTCCTTGGCCACAGGAACGGACCATCCGCCGCCGGCTTCGACCACTTCCACGCAAGGCAATGCTTTGCGGATTGGACCCACGTTTCCACCACAGCCTCTATACGAAAAGCAATGGTAACCTCGAGTTTTATACTCCCGTCGAAAGCGGGTTTTCAACAACAAAGATGGTCTGAATCATACCATTCGGGTCAGCGGATAGCGGCTGCCGAGGTAGCGTCTCCAAGGCCGAGAAAACCGCCATCCGCGCGCAACAGCGGGTTTCCATAGTCACGGCTACATCCGAGGAATCGACCGCATAGATTCAGGAATGTGTGTTGTCGTCACGGTTCCATACAATTTAGAAGGCCATTCCCCTACGGCAGGGTAGCGCCAAAATGAAAGCATAAGCGGGCGGGCAAGTTGAAGGCGTACTGATGCCGGATCGGGCTTTGGTCCAGCAAAACCCTTTCAGCCTGGCGTCTCGGAAAGGTGCGCGGCAATGGCGCTCACAAAAGCCTTGCCGAACTCCTTGAGTTTGGCGGCGCCGACGCCATTCACCCCGGCAAAATCGTCGAGGTCTTGCGGACGACGCTCGGCCATGTCGATCAGTGTACGATCCGAAAACACCACATAGGCCGGCACCTGGCGTTCCTTGGCCAGACGCAGCCGCAGCGTCTTGAGCGCCGCGAGCAGCGACGCATCTACATTTTCGCTCTGGGGGCTCTGCCCGGCGCGAGCCGCGCGGCGCGCGGCGCGCGTGCGCATCTCGACCCGATACTGGAACGGCACCTCGTCCCGGCCGAGTGCGTGGCCCTTGTCCGCGATGGCCAACCCGCCATGGCCGGCCGGGTCCGGCATCAGGAAACCGTTCGCGACCAGCTGGCGAATCATAGATTGCCAAAAATCCTTCTTGTGCGCGGCGCCATTGCCGAAGGCTGCCAGCCTGTGATGCCCCCTTGCCGCGATCTTTTCAGTCTCGTGGCCGATCAGGATGTCGATGACATGGCCGGCGCCGAAGCGCTCGCCGCTCTGCGCCACCGCCGCCAGGATGAGGCGCGCCTCGGAGGTGCCGTCGGCGCGCGGCGCCTGTTCCAGGCAATTGTCGCAATTGCCGCAAGGGACCGCCTCTTCACCGAAATAACCGAGCAGCACCTGGCGGCGGCACTCGGCCGTCTCGCAATAGCCGATCAGCGTATCGAGCCGGCCATGCGAGCGGCGCTTGTGTTCGACAGCGGCGTCCTCGTCGTCGATGAACATGCGGCGCATGCGGATGTCGCCAAGGCCGTAAAGCATATGCGCCTCCGCCGCCCGGCCGTCGCGACCGGCGCGGCCGATTTCCTGGTAATAGGCCTCGAGGCTGCCCGGCAGGTCGGTGTGGAAGACATACGCGACATCAGGCTTGTCGATCCCCATGCCGAAGGCGATGGTCGCCACCATGACGACGCCCGACAGCGTCATGAAGGCGTTCTGGTTGGCATCACGCGCCTCCTTGCTCATGCCGGCGTGATAGGCGAGCGCGGGGACGCCGTTCTTTTCGAGGAATGCCGCCATCTCTTCGGTCTTCTTGCGCGACAGGCAGTAGACGATGCCGCTGCGCCCCTGATGGCGCTCGATGAAGTTGAGCAACTGCCGCTTGCTGTCCTGCTTGGGCTCGATGGCAAGCTTGATGTTGGGCCGGTCGAAGCCAAGCACCTGCGTTTCGACACGCCCGCCAAACAGCCGTCTCTCGATGTCTGCCCGCGTCGTCTCGTCCGCCGTCGCCGTCACCGCAATGATCGGTACGTCGGGAAAGATGCCACGCAGTTGCGAAAGGTCTTCATATTCGCGCCGGAACGCCGGCCCCCACTGCGAAATGCAATGCGCCTCGTCGATGGCGATCAGGCTGACATCGAGCCTGGCAAGCGCATCCAGCATCCGCTCGGTCATCAGCCGTTCCGGCGCGAGGTAGAGCAGCCGCGTCTGGCCCGACGCGACGCGGCGCCATGCCGCGACATTGGCATCACGGTCGATCGAGGAATTGATCGTATCGGCGGCGACGCCGGCGAGGCGCAGTGCGGCGACCTGATCCTGCATCAGCGCCACTAGCGGCGAAACGACAATGGTCAGCCCGCCCTTGACCAGCGCCGGAACCTGATAGCACAGCGATTTGCCCGCACCCGTCGGCATGACCGCCAGCACGTGGCGGCCGCCAAGCAGTGCCTCCATCACCGCGGCCTGTCCGGGACGGAAATCGTCGAAACCGAACACGTCCTTGAGGACGCGCCGTTTGGGATCGTGCGTCGGTACGCTCGTCGTCGATATCTGCATCACTGATGTTTTCGATCGGCCGCCCGAAGCAGCGGCGTGGACAGAACGATTAGCGCAGCCCCTGCGTGACCACAACAAGCAGCAGCAACACCCCACCGGCGATCGACCTGGTTGGCATCGTTAAACCTATCTTCACCATGTTGCGGCACCGCCCAACCCTGCGGCGATGTTTCGAGTACCGCTGCGCCACGAGCGCACAGGCAACAGCCCGCGCCTCCCCAGGAGGCGCGGGTTTCCTGTTTCTGGAATTGCCGAAAAGGTTCAGGCCAGGAAATCGGCGCGGTGCGGGGTAAAGCTGTCGACCAGGCGCCCGGCCTCCAGCGCCTTGACGCCGTGCACCAGATTGGACGGCACGATGAAGCTGCCGCCGGTCTCGATGGTCGCGGTGCGGCCGTCGATAATCACCTCGAAGCGACCTTCGGCGACATAGCTGGCCTGGACATGCGGGTGCGAATGCAGTGCGCCGACGCCGCCCTTGTCGAAGCCGAACTCGACCATCATCAGCTCATCCGTATGCAGGAGAACGCGCCGCCTGTTGCCGTCCGGCGTCGGCGTCCACGCGCTCTCGCCGGGTTGGGCAAAAATCTTATGCTCGATCATGACTGTTTCCTCATCGCGCCAGCCAGCCGCCATCCACCGGGATCACGGCGCCGTGCATATAGTCGGATGCGGGGGCCAGCAGGAAGACAGCGGCGTCGCCTATGTCTTCCGGTCCGCCCCAGCGCCCGGCCGGGATGCGCGCCAATATAGCGGCGCTGCGGTCGGGATCGGCGCGCAACGCCTCGGTGTTGTTGGTTTCAATATAGCCGGGCGCAATGGCGTTGACGTTGATGCCTTTTGCCGCCCATTCGCAGGCCAGCAGCCGGGTTATGCCGAGCGCGCCATGTTTCGACGCGGTGTAGGACGCGACACGAATACCGCCCTGGAAACTCAGCACCGAGGCGATGTTGACGATCTTGCCGCGCTGCCCGGAATCGGCCAGCACGCGCCTGGCAAAACCCTGGCTGAGGAAGAACAGCGTCTTCAGATTGACGTCGATGACGTCGTCCCAATCGGCCTCGGAGAAATCGACCGCGTCGGCGCGGCGGATGATGCCGGCATTGTTGACCAGCCCGTCGATCGGGCCGGTCTTCTCCCACACCTGGTCGAGCATGGCCTTGGCGGCAACATGATCGGCGAGATCGCACCGCACAGTCTCGAACTGGCCGCCGGCTTCCGCGACTTGTCTTTCCGTGTCGTCCATCACAGAGCGGCCGACACCGATGACGATGCCGCCGGCGCGCGCGATCGAGACGGCGATGCCCTGGCCGATGCCGGTGTTCGCGCCGGTGACCAGGATACGCTTGCCGGCCAGGCTGAAGGAGGAAGGGCCGCTCAACGCAATTCACCCAGCGGCACCGGGTCGACATCGGTGTAGTCGACATTGTCGCCGGCCATCGCCCAGACGAAGGAGTAGTTCGAGGTGCCGACCCCGGAATGGATAGACCAGCCTGGCGACAGCACTGCCTCCTCATTGGCCATGACGATGTGGCGGGTTTCGTCCGGCTCGCCCATGAAATGGAAGACGCGCGCCGTCTCCGGCAGGTCGAAATAGAGATAGGCCTCCATGCGCCGGTCATGCACATGGCAAGGCATGGTGTTCCACACCGAGCCCGGCGCCAGTTGGGTCATACCGACCACCAGTTGGCAGGTCTTGACGCCATCGGCATGGATGAACTGGAAGATGGAGCGTTCGTTGCAGGTTTCCTTGCTGCCGAGATCGAGGCGCTTGGCATCGCCAATGCGGATCAGCCGGCTCGGATGGGTATGATGCGCCGGCGCGCTGAGCAGGTAGAATTTGGCCGGTGCGCCCGCGTCGGCCGACGCGAACGACACGTCGGTCCTGCCCATGCCGAGATAGAGCATGTCACGTGCCTGCAACTGGTGGGTCTCGCCATTTGCCGTCACCGAGCCGGCGCCGCCGATGTTGACGATGATCAGCTCGCGGCGGTCGAGAAAATTCTTGGTCCCCGTCGGCTTGATCGCCTCCAGCGGCAGCGCTGTCCCTTCCGGCACGGCGCCGCCAACGATCATGCGGTCATAATGGGTGTAGGTCAGGCTGATGCGTCCCTGCTGGAACAGGTCGTCAATATGGAAATTGTGACGCAGTTCGTCGGTGCCCATGGAAGCAGCGGCGACCGGGTCGATGGCGAAACGCGAGGTGAAATCGGTATGCGGGTGACTTTGAGTCATTGCTGCTCCAGCTGAATGAATGGCTATTTGGTTGCCGACGCCTTGACCGAGTCGGCGTAGTAGACCTGGCGGGCGTGCAGCCGCTCGCGGTAGCGCTCTTGGCTGGCGGTGAGATGAGCGCGCATCGCCTCGCGCGCGGCTTCGGCGTCGCCTGAGGTGATCGCATTCAGGATCACCAGATGCTCGCGTTGCAGCCCTCGCTGATAGCTGTCGGATTGCACCAGTTCGGTCGACCAGGGCGAGGTCACGTCGCAAGGAATGGCGCGGCGTCCGAGCACATCGAGCATCTCGACATAGAACGGGTTGTTGGTGGCGCTGGCGATTGCCCGGTGGAAGGCGAGATCGGCCGGACCGGTCGGCTCGCTGTTGAGCAGCAGCCGTTCGAATTCGAAGAACGCTTCCTGGATCGCTGCTTCCTGCGCGGCGTTGCGGCGAATGGCGGCGAGCCCGGCCGATTCGATTTCGACGGCCAGGCGCACTTCGAGCACATTGAGCGCGATGGAATCCTTGCTGCCCATGTCGGCGGCGAGCGCGCCGAACATCGTTGAGATGTGCTCGGTGACGAACACGCCTGCGCCCTGGCGCGCCTCGACCAGCCCGTCGGCGGCGAGCTTGGCCAGCGCTTCGCGGATGACGGTGCGGCTGACGCCGAAGGTCTCGGTCAGTTGTCCTTCGGTCGGCAATTTGTAGCCGGGCAGGATCTCGCCCGCCTGCAGCTGCTTGCGGATCGCAGCGACGACGGTCTCCGACAGTTTGGGTTTTCTCTCGACCCTGAGATCAACAGCGCTATCCGATGCCATATCGCACCCCTGTTTGAAGACGTCTATTTGAAGACGCCCTATTTGAACACGCTCGGCAACCAGAGCGAAATCGCCGGAATATAGGTGACCAGCCCCAGGACCACGATGCCCGCGCCATAGAACGGCCAGATCGAGCGCATCGCTTCCCAGACCGTAATCTTGCCGACGGCACAGGCGACGAACTGCACCGTGCCGACCGGCGGTGTGTTCAGGCCAATGCCGAGATTGAGGATGGTGATGACGCCGAAATGCACGGGGTCGACGCCGTAATGGGTGACCAACGGCAGGAAGATCGGCGTGCAGATGATGATCATCGGCCCCATGTCCATGAAGGTGCCGAGCAGCAGCATCAGGACGTTGAGCAGAAGCAGCACCACCAGCGGATCGGTGGAGATGGCGTTCATGCCTGCGATCAGCAGCACCGGCACTTTGAGATAGGCCATCAGCCAGCTGAACGAGGCCGCCGTGCCGATGATCAGCAGCACCATCGAGGTCGTGCGCACCGCGCCCTTTGTGGCATGGACGAAATCGCCCCAGGCCATCGACCGGTAGACGAAGACGGTGACCAGCAAGGCGTAGATGATGGCGATGCAGGAGCTTTCCGTCGCCGTGAAAACGCCCGAGCGAACGCCGCCGAAGATGATACCGATAAGCAGAAGTCCGGGGATGGCGATGACCGCCAGCTCGCCGACACGCGAGAAGCCGGGAAAGGCCTCGACCGGGTAGCCTCGGCTGCGGGCGACGAAATAGGCAGTGACCATCAGCGAAGCAGCGAACAGCAGGCCAGGCAGGATACCGGCGGTGAACAGGTCGGCGATCGAAATCTTGCCGCCGCCGGCGATCGAATAGATGATCATGTTCTGCGACGGCGGCAGAAGCAGCGCGATCAGCGCCGCCATCGACGTCACGTTGACGGCGTAGTCGGCGCCGTAGCCGCGCGCTTTCATCTGCGGGATCATCAGCCCGCCGACGGCAGCGGCTTCCGCCACCGCCGAGCCGGAAATGCCGCCGAACAACGTCGCGGCGATGATGTTGACCTGACCGAGCCCACCGCGGACATGACCGACCAGCGAGCCGGCAAAGGAAACGATGCGTTGCGCGATGCCGCCGCGCACCATCAGGTCGCCGGCAAAGATGAAGAACGGGATCGCCATCAGCGAGAACGCCGACATGCCCGACTTCAATTGCTGGAACACCACCAGGGGCGGCAGGCCGAGATAAAGCACGGTGGCGAAGGACGCCGCACCCAGGCAAAAGGCGATCGGCGTGCCGGCAAACATCAAAAGCGTGAAGACGCCGAACAGGATCCAGAGTTCCATCTAGGCCTCCTGCACGGCCGGCATTTCCGGCACTTCCTCGAGATTGATATCCTTGTCGATGTCGGCGCCGGACCAGCGCAGCACGATGCGTTCGGCCGAGAACAGGCAGATCAGAAAGCCGCCGGCGACCAGCGGCAGATAGTCGAAACCGCCGGGAAGCTCGAGCGCCGGGATGATGGTCCGCCAGGTCAGCCCGACCAGCTTGCAGCCGTACCAGACCATGCCGAAGCCGAAGCCGAACGCGATCAGGTCGGACAGGGTGCGCAGCGCCCATTTGCTGCCCTTGGGCAGGATATAGAGCAGCACGTCGAAGCCCATATGGTAATTCTCGCGCACGCCGACGGCAGCGCCCAGGAAAATGAACCAGTTCATCAGCATGATGGCGGTGACTTCGGTCCAGCTCGGTGACGCGTTGAGCACGAAGCGGGAAAACACCTGGTAGGCAACAAGCGCGGTCATGGCGACCATCCCGATGCCCGCGAGATAGAGCGCACCGTCGCAAATCTTCGAAAGCACTGCACTGAAGCGCGGTGGCGCTCCGCTCCTGGCCGTTCTCGCAGTCATCCGATCCTCCCGGTCTTTCCGTCCCCTAAAAGCGATTGGCGGGGCGGCGCCATGCCGCCCCGCCAGAAAATCACTTGGTCGCCTGGATGCGCGTCGCGAGGTCCTTGAGCTCCGGCGTCTTGAGATACTTGTCGTAGACCGGCTTCATCGCATCGATCAGCGGCTGCTTGTCGATCTCGCTGACCTTGACGCCGGCCTTCTCGACGATCTCTCGCGACTTCTTCTCCTGCGCGTCCCACAATTCGCGCATCTTGACGACGCTATCCTTGGCCGCCTGCTTGACGATCGCCTGGTCTTCCGGCGTCAGTCTGTCCCAGCTCGATTTCGACATTACCAGCACTTCCGGCACGATCTGGTGCTGGTCGACGGTATAGTGCTTGGCGACTTCGTAGTGCTTGGCGGATTCGAAGCTGGGCCAGTTGTTCTCGGCGCCGTCGATGACGCCGGTTTCGAGCGCCGAATAGACCTCGCCATAGGCCATCGGCGTGGCATTTGCGCCAAGCGCGTTGACCATGTCGACGAACACGTCGGACTGGATGACGCGGAACTTCATGCCTTTCAGATCGGCGATCGAGGTGATGTCCTTCTTGGTGTTGTAGAAGGAGCGGGCGCCGGAATCGTAGAAGGCAAGGCCGACCAGATCATGCGTCTCGAATGCCTTGAGGATCTCGTCGCCGATCGGCCCGTCCATGACATGGCGCATGTGCTCGACCGAACGGAACATGTAGGGCAGCGACGGCACCGCGGTTTCCGGCACGATGCCGTTGAACGGACCCATCGAGACGCGGTTCAGATCGATGACACCGGTCTGCGTCTGCTCGATCGTGTCCTTTTCCTCGCCGAGCTGCGCCGAATGATAGACCTCGACCGAATAGCGGCCGGCGGTGCGCTCCTTGATGAGCTCGCCGAGATATTTGACCGCCTCGACGGTCGGATACCCGTCCGGATGGGTGTCGGCCGAGCGCAGTACGGTCTGGGCGCCGGCAACGCCGATCATCAGCGAGCCGAAGGCGAATGTGGCTGCCATCAGTTTTGAAAAATGCAACATGACTGTCTTCCTCCCTTTTAAAATTCCACGCGCCCGGCTCACAGCCGGTACGCCTTCTTGGCAAGCGTGTAGGCAAGCTCCCGCGCCAGCTCATGCGCCTCGTCCTCACGCAGCCGGTGCTCGGCGACGAGACGGGCGAGAAAGGCGCAGTCAACCCGGCGCGCCACATCGTGGCGGGCGGGTATGGATGGAAAGGCGCGGGTGTCGTCGTTGAAACCGACAGTGTTGTAGAAGCCGGCGGTCTCGGTGGTCATCTCGCGGAACCGGCGCATGCCTTCCGGGCTGTCATGGAACCACCAGGCAGGCCCGAGCTTCAGCGCCGGATAGACGCCGGCCAGCGGCGCCAGTTCGCGCGCGTAGCTGGTCTCGTCGAGCGTGAACAGAATGATGGAGAGGTCGCGCTCCAGCCCGACGCAGTCGAGCAAGGGTTTGAGCGCCGCGGCATAGTCGGTGCGGGTCGGAATATCGAAGCCTTTGTCGCGGCCGAATCTCTGAAAAATTCCGGGCGAATGGTTGCGCCATGAGCCGGGATGGATCTGCATGACCAGCCCGTCGTCGCGGCTCATCTTGGCCATCTCGGTCAGCATCTGGGCGCGAAACAGCTTGCGCTCGCGCTCGTCGTCCGAGCCGCGGCGGATGCGGTTGAACAGCTCTTCCGCCGCCGCATCGGAAAGATTGGCGGTCTCGGCCGTCGGATGGCCGTGGTCCGATGAGGTTGCGCCGAAGCTTTTGAAGAAAGCGCGGCGATTGCGATGCGCGTCGAGATAGCCGGCCCATGTGCCGGTGTCGCAGCCGGTGATCTCGCCCAGACGATCGAGATTGGCCGAAAATCCTTCGAAGTCGGGATCGACGACGGCATCCGGCCTGTAGGCAGTGATGACGCGGCCCTGCCAGCCGCTGTCGCGGATCGTCTTGTGCCATTGGAGATCGTCGAGTGCGCCCTCGGTCGTCGCGATGACCTCGATGTTGAAGCGCTCGAACAGCGCGCGTGGGCGATAATCGTCGCGCTGCAGCAGGGCGGCGATGGTGTCGTAGTGGCGGTCGGCGGTGTCGGCGTTGAGCGGCTCTTCGATGCCGAACAGATGCTCGAGCACATGGTCGAGCCACAACCGCGTCGGCGTGCCGCGGAAGAGGTAATAGTGCTCGGCGAAGCGCCGCCAGATCGCCCTGGGATCGGTCTCGACCGGCGAGCCGTCGAGGGTCGGGACGCCGAGATCTTCCAGCCGCACGCCCTGGCTGAACAGCATACGGAAAATGTAGTGGTCGGGCACCACCAGCAATTGCGCGGGATCGGGGAATGGCTCGTTGAGCGCATACCAACGCGGATCGGTGTGGCCGTGCGGGCTGATGATCGGCAGGTCCTTGATGCCGGCATGGAGATCGCGCGCGATCGACAGCGCGCGCCCTTCGGCGGCAAAAAGCAGATCCGGATCGGTCAGTCCCGCCACGTCGTTCCTCCCAGGGGCGATATCGGTAGGATTGGAAAGAAATAATGTCAACATACAAAAACTGGATTGTTGTATGATGACTTTTAACCGGCGTCAGGTCATTGTGCGGCGGAAGAGCGGATGTTACGCCGCTAGCAGATCCCGCCCCGCACACCATCCAGCGACAAGCCGCGCCCAACAAGCCAAGCCATGACCAGCAGACGCCTTTCCAACGCAACAGTGCAATCCTTGCCGGCCTCGGTCGCCGTCCCCGCCTATGATCGCGCCAGTGTCGCCCCAGGCATCGTCCATCTCGGCGTTGGAGCCTTCCACCGTGCCCATCAGGCCGCCTATGTCGATGACTGCCTGGCGGCCGGCGAAACCGGCTGGGGCATTGTCGGCGTCTCGCTGCGCAGCCCCGACACGCGCGATGCGCTGACGCCACAGGACGGGCTCTACACGCTGGCGGTGCGCGGCAGCGATGGCGAAGCGCTGCACATTATCGGCTCGATCCAGTCGATGCTGGTCGCGCCGGAAGACCCCGGCGCGGTGCTGGCCGCGCTGACCGACCCGCGCACCCGCATCGTCACCCTGACCATCACCGAAAAGGCCTATCTCAGGGCCGCCGACGGCAGCCTCGACGAAAACCATCCCGATATCGTCCACGATCTGGGCAATCCCGGATCTCCCAGGACAGCGCATGGATTCCTGGCGGAAGCGCTGGTGCGACGCCGGGCCGCCGGCACGCCGCCCTTCACCGTGCTTTGCTGCGACAACCTGCCGGCCAATGGCGCCACGCTGCACCGGCTGCTGGTCGGGTTTGCAAAACTGCGCGATGCCGGCGCTGCTGCTTCAGGCGACGCTGCCCTCGCCGGTCATATAGCCGATGACGTTGCATTCCCATCGAGCATGGTCGACCGCATCGTGCCGGCAACCACCGATGCCGACCGGGCGCGCATCGCGGTCGAACTCGGCCTCGAGGACGCCTGGCCGGTGATGACCGAGCCATTCCGGCAATGGGTGATTGAGGACAGGTTTCCAGCCGGACGGCCGGCCTGGGAGAAATTCGGCGTCACCATGGTCGAGGATGTCCGGCCGTTCGAGGACATGAAGCTTCGGCTGCTCAACGGCGCCCATTCGGGCATCGCCTATATCGGCCTGCTCAGCGGCCACGTCACGGTCGACCGCGCCTTCGCGGATCCCGCGATCCGCGCGTTCGTCGACCGGCTCTGGGCCGAGGCCATCCCGACCTTGCCTGGGGATGCCGGGCTCGACACCTCAGCCTATACGGCCGAACTTGCCGAACGTTTCTCCAACACAGCGCTGGCCCACCGCACGGCGCAGATCGCCAATGACGGCAGCCAGAAATTGCCGCAACGCATTGTCGCTACCGCCATCGAGCGCATCCAGGCCGGCCTGGTCCCGGAGCATCTGACGCTGGTGATCGCCGCCTGGATCGCCGCCTGCGAGGCGCGCGGCAAGGACCTGCCGGAAGCCCACTTTACCGATCCGCTCGACGCGGCACTGGCGGCGCTCGACGAACGACGGATGCTGGAACGAGTAGCGGCGGTGTTCGACTGGGCCGGCTTCGCCAGCGGCAAGCCCGAGCGGCAGACGCTGATCGAACTGGTCGCCGCTCATCGCGAGCATATCCTGCAAGGCGGGATCGTGCTTGCGCTCTCAGCGCTCGGCATACCGGAGCCGACAAACGTAGGCTGAAGCTGGTCCGGAACCGCCCATTTCAAGCCTATTGTCCCGCCGGAGCGTCCAGCCTCTGCCGCGACGAATACTCCGTGCCTTGCGAATTCCAGAACAGTCGCACTGCCTTGCCGACCAGGTTTTCGGCAGGAACGAAGCCGACACTGAGCCGGCTATCGGAGGAATTATCCCTGTTGTCGCCAAGCACGAAATAGTGGCCTTCGGGCACGTCGAACACCCGCGTGTTGTCGGTTATTGAATTGTCCGTAAGACTGATGACGGAATAGGAAACGCCGTTGGGGAGGGTTTCACGTTGCAGTCTGGCGCTTTGGGGAGAGTCCTCGGAGCTGTACGGACCAACATCCTCGAGTTTGACCGCCACACCATTGATGCGAAGGATTCCGTCGACCATCTGGATTTTGTCGCCCGGCAGTCCAACGACCCGCTTGACGTAGTCGATGCTCGGATCCGCTGGAAATTTGAACACCACAATATCTCCGCGCTTCGGCTCGGCGGCAAAGATCCGGCCTTCGAAGGGCAGCAGCCCAAGAGGAACACTGTAGCGGCTGTAACCATAGGCAAACTTCGAGACGAAGAAATAGTCGCCGAGTTCCAGCGTTGGTGTCATGCTGCCTGCCGGGGTCGAAAACGGCTGGAAGAGGAATGTGCGGATCGCTAACGCGGCTCCGTAGGAGGTCAGCACGGCCAACAGCAGCACCGAAAGGCCGTGTGAATACCACCGGTTCGGTCTGTATCGTGACGCGAAAGGCACGACGAGCGCTACCCACAGGACCATGAGACCTAAACTGGAGAGATCCACCAGCCAGGCGAGATCGACCCCCGGCAGAACCGGGAATCCCACATATGTCAGCGCAATGCTTATGGCGCTGATCACCACCAGGCTGGCAACCGCCGGCCGGCCGGCGCCGATCCAAAGGAACCCGCCGAACGGACCGCCAAAGGCCGCGATCAGCGCCGTCGTCCACCGGGATCGCGAGGCCGCTTCCGGTTGCGTTGTCTGTTCCGTCATCGGCCACCCCAAATCGATAGACAGCCGGACTGTCGAACAACCAGAAAGCAGGGGCAAGCCCCGATCCGACTGTACCGCCGCAGCCAAATCGCGGTTCCGCCGGCGCCATCGCCTAATACAAGCTCATCTCGCCCTGACTGGCAGCCGGCATGCCGCCACCCGATCTGATCATGCTGGCTGCCCGCCCTGAAATCCCGCCAAGGCCCTGCGCCTATGCGAGACGATCCAGGATGGCGGCCGCAACAAAAAAGCCGGGCTGAGCCCGGCCTTTTCTTCAAGTCATTCTGCGGCTTACGCCGGCAGCAGCGCGCCTTCGAGCGTGGTAAGCTGGCTAAGGAACTGCTCCGCCTTGCTGCGGCTCTGGTCGTCCTTGGCGTCGGCGGCGTCTTCCTTGGCTTCCTGGATGCGGCGGGCGAGATCGGCGCGGTCGATATCGCCGACGGCGACCGCCGATTCGGCGAGCAGCGTGCAGCCGGCAGGGACGATGTCGGCAAAGCCGCCGAACACCACATAGCGCTCTTCCTTGCCGCCGGCGGTCTTCAGCGTGACGACGCCCGGCTTGATCGTGGTCATGACTGGCGCATGGTGCGCCATGACTGTCATTTCACCTTCGGCGCCTGGAATGACGACGGACTCGACCTGCTCGGAAACCAGGAGGCGCTCCGGCGAGACCAGTTCGAACTTGAAAGCTTCAGCCATGTCAATTTAGTGAGTAGGGAATAGTGAGTAGGGAGTAGGGAGAGGACAGCTGTCCTGATCACCCGGCCGCTATTCACTACTGACTACTGACTACTCCCTATTGCCTTGATTACGCTGCTTCAGCCGCCAGGCGCTGAGCCTTCTCGACCGCTTCGTCGATGCCGCCGACCATGTAGAAGGCGGCTTCCGGCAGGTGATCGTAGTCGCCGTTGCAGAGGCCCTTGAAGCCCTTGATTGTGTCGGCGAGGTCGACCAGCTTGCCCGGCGCACCCGTAAACACTTCGGCGACGAAGAACGGCTGCGACAGGAAGCGCTCGATCTTGCGGGCGCGGGCCACCGTCTGCTTGTCCTCTTCCGAAAGCTCATCCATGCCAAGGATGGCGATAATGTCCTGCAGCGACTTGTAGCGCTGGAGGATCGACTGCACCTGGCGGGCGACGGCATAGTGCTCCTCGCCGACGACCAGCGGATCGAGCATGCGCGAGGTCGAGTCGAGCGGATCGACGGCGGGGTAGATGCCCTTTTCCGAGATCGCGCGGTTGAGCACGGTCGTCGCGTCCAGGTGGGCGAACGAGGTCGCAGGCGCCGGGTCTGTCAAATCGTCGGCCGGCACGTAGATCGCCTGCACCGAAGTGATCGAACCCTTGGTCGTTGTGGTGATGCGTTCCTGCAGCGCACCCATGTCGGTGGCCAGCGTTGGCTGGTAACCCACGGCCGAAGGAATACGGCCGAGCAGCGCCGACACTTCAGAACCGGCCTGCGTGAAGCGGAAGATGTTGTCGACGAAGAACAGCACGTCCTGGCCCTGGTCGCGGAAATATTCGGCGACCGTCAGGCCGGTCAGGCCGACGCGGGCACGCGCGCCCGGCGGCTCGTTCATCTGGCCATAGACCAGTGCCGCCTTGGAGCCTTCGCCGCCGCCCTTCTTGTTGACGCCGGACTCGATGAACTCGTGATAAAGATCGTTGCCCTCGCGGGTGCGCTCGCCGACGCCGGCGAAGACCGAGAAGCCGCCATGCGCCTTGGCGACGTTGTTGATCAGCTCCTGGATCAGAACCGTCTTGCCGACGCCGGCGCCGCCGAACAGGCCGATCTTGCCTCCGCGGGCGTAGGGCGCCAGAAGGTCGAGCACCTTGATGCCGGTGATCAGGATCTGCGCTTCCGTCGACTGTTCGACATAGGTAGGCGCCGGCTGGTGGATGGCGCGCATTTCGATGCCGTCGACCGGGCCTTCTTCGTCGACCGGCTCGCCGATGACGTTGATGATGCGGCCGAGCATGCCCGGGCCGACCGGAACGGTGATCGGCGCGCCGGTGTCATAGACGTCCTGGCCGCGAACCAGGCCTTCGGTGGAATCCATGGCGATGCAGCGCACGGTGTTTTCGCCCAGATGCTGGGCAACTTCGAGCACCAGGCGGTTGCCGACATTGGAGGTTTCGATGGCGTTCAAAATGGCCGGCAGGTGATCGCCGAACTGCACGTCGACGACGGCGCCGATGACCTGGCGAACCTTGCCGATGGCGCCGGTCTTCTTGACGGCAACGCTCGTCGTCTTCGCTGCCGGGGCCGCGGCCTTGGCGGGCGCGGCCGCCTTCTTGGCCGGAGCGGCCTTCGCCGCTGCTGCCGGAGCCTTTGCCGCCGCCTTGGGGGCCGTCTTCGCGGGGGTCGCTGCTTTCGCCATCGTCTTTACCCTTCTCGTCCTTTGTTTCTCACGCTCCATCAGAAGGTCGATGACCTCCTGGCGGTCGCGCCTAGAGCGCTTCGGCGCCCGAAATGATTTCGATCAGTTCCTTGGTGATCTGCGCCTGCCGCTGGCGGTTATAGGTGATCGACAGTTTGTTGATCATGTCGCCGGCGTTGCGCGTTGCATTGTCCATGGCGCTCATCTTGGCGCCCATCTCGCCGGCTGCGTTTTCGAGCAGCGCGCGGAAGACCTGGACCGAGATGTTGCGCGGAATGAGGTCGGTGAGGATCTCGCCCGGTTCCGGCTCGTATTCGTAGACGGCGTTGCCACCAGCGGTCGCTTCGGCCGGAGCGGAAGCCACGCCGGCAGGAATGATCTGCTGCGCGGTCGGAATCTGGCTGATCACCGACTTGAACTGCGAATAAAACAGCGTGCAGATATCGAAGCCGCCTTCGCCGAACAGATGGATGATCTTACGGGCGATGGCATCGGCATTGACGAAGCCGAGCTTCTTGACATCGCGCAGGTCGACGCGGTCGATAATCAGCGAGGCATAGTCTCGGCGCAGGATGTCGAAGCCCTTCTTGCCGACGCAGATGATCTTGACCTGCTTGCCGTCGGCCAGCAGCCGGCGGATATGATCGCGGGCCAGACGTGCGATCTGCGAGTTGAAGCCGCCGCAAAGGCCGCGCTCGGCGGTGCAGACGACGAGCAGATGCACATCGTCCTTGCCGGTGCCGGTCATCAGTGCCGGGGCATCGCCGCCGCCGCCGATCGCCTGCGTGATATTGGCCAGCACCGCACCCATCCGCTCGGAATAGGGACGCGCCGCTTCCGCCGCTTCCTGCGCGCGGCGCAGCTTCGCCGCGGCGACCATCTGCATCGCCTTGGTGATCTTCTGCGTCGCCTTGACCGAGGCGATACGGTTACGAAGGTCTTTTAATGAAGGCATGCTTCAAACCTGATCCCGAGCGTCCGGCTTCTTCTCAAGCGAAGGTCTTGGCGAAGGCGTCGATCTCGGCCTTCAGCTTGGCGCGCAGATCGTCCGACAGCGCCTTTTCCTTGCGGATGCCGTCCAGCACGTCCTTGCCGGCCGAGCGCATATGGCTGAGCAGGCCGTGCTCGAACTTGCCGACCTGGTTCAGCGCCAGCTTGTCGAGATAGCCGTTGACGCCGGCGAAGATCACCGTGACCTGCTCCTCGACCTTGAGCGGCGAGAACTGCGGCTGCTTCAGAAGTTCGGTCAGGCGCGAGCCGCGGTTGAGCAGGCGCTGCGTGGCGGCGTCGAGATCGGAGCCGAACTGCGCGAACGCAGCCATTTCGCGGTACTGCGCGAGCTCGCCCTTGATCGAGCCGGCGACCTGCTTCATCGCCTTGATTTGCGCCGACGAACCGACGCGCGACACCGACAGGCCGACGTTGACCGCCGGACGGATGCCCTGGAAGAACAGGTTGGTTTCGAGGAAGATCTGACCGTCGGTGATCGAGATCACGTTGGTCGGAATGTAGGCCGACACGTCGTTGGCCTGGGTCTCGATGATCGGCAGCGCGGTCAGCGAACCGCCGCCCAGATCGTCGTTGAGCTTGGCGGCGCGCTCGAGCAGGCGCGAATGCAGATAGAACACGTCGCCCGGATAGGCTTCGCGGCCCGGCGGGCGGCGCAGCAACAGCGACATCTGGCGATAGGCGACGGCCTGCTTCGACAGATCGTCATAGCTGATCAGCGCATGCATGCCGTTGTCGCGGAAATATTCGCCCATGGTGGCGCCGGTGAACGGCGCCAGGAACTGCATCGGCGCCGGATCGGAAGCGGTGGCGGCGACGATGATCGAATATTCAAGCGCGCCGCGCTCTTCGAGAACCTTCACGAACTGCGCGACCGTCGAGCGCTTCTGCCCGATGGCGACGTAGACGCAGTAGAGCTTTTCCTTTTCCGGCCCGTTGTCGTGCACGGCCTTCTGGTTGAGCATCGTGTCGAGGATGATCGCGGTCTTGCCGGTCTGGCGATCGCCGATGACCAGCTCGCGCTGGCCGCGGCCAACGGGGATCAGCGCATCGATGGCCTTGAGGCCGGTCGACATCGGCTCGTTGACCGACTTGCGCGGGATGATGCCTGGCGCCTTGACGTCGACGCGCTTGCGTTCGGTCGCCTTGATCGGGCCCTTGCCGTCGATCGGATTGCCGAGCGCGTCGACGACGCGGCCGAGCAGGCCCATGCCGACAGGCGTATCGACGATGGCGCCGGTGCGCTTGACGATGTCGCCTTCCTTGATGTCGCGGTCGGCGCCGAAGATGACGACGCCGACATTGTCGGCTTCGAGGTTGAGCGCCATGCCGCGGATGCCGCCGGGGAACTCGACCATTTCGCCGGCCTGGACATTGTCGAGGCCGTAGACGCGAGCGATACCGTCACCGACGGACAGCACCTGGCCGACTTCGGAGACCTCGGCCTCCTTGCCGAAATTCTTGATCTGGTCTTTGAGAATTGCGGAAATTTCCGCGGCGCGGATGTCCATCAGCCGACCTCTTTCAGTGCAAGCTTGAGCGAATTGAGTTTGGTTTTGAGCGACGTATCGATCAGGCGCGAGCCCATCTTGACCACCAGCCCACCGAGCAGCGACGGATCGACGGTGACGGAGATGGCCACGTCCTTGCCGGCGACGCCTTTCAGCGCGGCCTTGAGTTCGGTCTGCTGGGCAGCCGTCAGTTCATGCGCCGAAGTGACCTCGGCTGATGTCTCACCGCGCTGTTCGGCGGCGATCTTGCGAAAAGCCTTGACCATGCCGGGCACCGCGAAGAGCCGGCGGTTGCGGGCGACGACGCGCAGGAAATTGCCGGTCAGGCCGGTGATGCCGGCCTTGTCGGCGATCGACGCGATTGCCTTGGCCTGGTCCTCGCTGGAGAACACCGGGCTGTTGATGAGGCGCGTCAGGTCGGCGCTGTCATCCAGCATCTTGGCGAAACTGTTGAGGTCGGCCTCGACCTTGGCCACCGAATTCGACTGCAGCGCAAGTTCGAACAGCGAACCCGCGTAGCGTTCTGCGACACCTGAGATTGGCGATGACGATTGAGCCACGGACCGTCTTTTCTCTTGTCTGAGGGGCCGCAGATTGTTGGCGCGAGCAAAAACTCTGGCTAAATCTTTGACCTTACTAAGTTTTTCCAAGCACGGAGGCGCGGCTTCCGCTATCCCCGGCCGAAAGTCGATTGCCGTCTAGCACAGGCATTTTAAGACCGCAATGCGTCGTTCCGCATGCTTTTCGGGCACTATTGTCGCATCCGGCCGTAGAGTTCAACCGAAGCCTTTGGATTGGCTGCCGATTCAGGGCAGAAAGCCGAAGACGAAGGCGAGCGGCAACGCGGCCAGGACGAGTTCGACGACGATCGACGCCCAGTTGAAAGGCGTGTTGGCGCCGTCCGACATCATCGACAGCAAACGGCCAAAAGCGGTGAACAGCCAGGAAAAGCCGAGTGCCATATAGAGCCACGGCTGCGCCAACAGAATGCAGCACAGGCTGACGCCGAGATAGAAGCCCGACATGCGGCCGCGCCCTTCCGCGATTGCCGCTGCCCTTTCGGGCCGGACCTGCAGCCGCAGAATCCGAAATGCCAGCCCTGGCGCGAGGAAAAACAGCAGACCGAGCGCCAAGGTGACGACGGCGCTGGACCAAGCCAGCCATTCGCCCTGGCTGGTCGGCCAAGGAAACGCGAATTCCATCTTGCTTTCATCCCCTCACAGCAATGCCGGATGCATTGAATGTCGCTGCAAAAAGAAGTCAAGCGCGCGGCAGTTTCGGCGCGCAATTCGTGAAGGAGCGGAAGGCTGTTTAGGCCGCGCACGCGTCCGGCCAGCATCGTGGCCAACCTGTATTGTCAGGCGACGCCTCCCTCCTATCTGCAGGACCGGTTTTGCACAGCCAAAGGCCCCGACACCGGTCGCCTTTATTTCCTGACCGGGCACCTCAATCTGGCCGGCACGGAAGCAGATCGATGGAAGCTGAAAGTGGCCGGCAGCGGCAATGTCGCCGTGGCTGCCCAGCCCTGATCCTTGTTTTGACCCTTCAGGGCAGCATGAATGCGACCGCCGCCTCGGCATGGATGCGCGTGGTGTCGAACACCGGAATGTCGAAATCGCGCTCGCCAATCAACATGGTGATCTCGGTGCAGCCCATGATGACGCCATCGATCTTCTCATCGCGCCGCAGACGGGCGACCTCGTCGATATAGGCCGCCTTCGATGCCGCGCTGACGATGCCCCGGCAAAGCTCGTCGTAGATTACCTGGTGCACCATGTCGCGCCCGGCCTGGTCCGGCACCACGGGCTGCAGCCCGTATTTCTCCGTCAGCCGGCCCTTGTAGAAATCCTGCTCCATGGTGAAGCGCGTCGCCAGCAGCGCCGGCCGCTTGACGCCGGCGCCCTTGACCGCGACTGCCGTGGCGTCGGCAATGTGGATAAGCGGGATCGGCACCGCCGCCTGCACCCGGTCGGCGAGCTTGTGCATGGTGTTGGTGCAGATCAAAAGCCCCTCTGCGCCGCCCGCCTCCAGCTTGCGCGCCGCATCCGCCAGCAGCACGCCCGCACTGTCCCAGTCGCCATGATGCTGCCGGTCGGCGATTTCGGCGAAGTCGAAGGAATAGAGCAACAGCTTTGCCGAATGCAGCCCGCCGAGCCGCTCGCGCACGATCTCGTTGAGCAAGCGGTAATAGATGGCGGTCGATTCCCAGCTCATGCCACCGAGCAGGCCAAGGGTTTTCATAGCGTCATTGCTCCGCTGAAAATTGCGCCATCAATCTTACAAAAAGCTCTGCGGGTCGATGTCGACCTGCACGCGGACCGAGCCGCGTTGCTTCGGCCCTTCAGCCAGCATGGTGCGGATGAAGCCTTGCATGTCGGCCCGCCGCTCGCCCTGGATCAGCAAGCGGAAGCGGTGGCGCCCGCCAAGCAGCGACAGCGGCGCCTCAGCCGGGCCGAGCACGAACAGGTCACTGGCCTGGGGTGCTGCGCGGCGCAGGCCGCGCGCATGTCCCTCGGCCTCCGCCCGGGTCACCGCGCTGACGATGACGCCGGCGAGCCTGCCGAAGGGCGGCAGTGCGGCCCGTTCGCGCTCATTGATCTCGCGTTCGTAAAACGCCTCTGCGTCGCCCGACACGATCGCCCGCATCACCGGATGGTCCGGCTGGAAAGTCTGCAGCAGGCCGAGGCTCTTCTTGCCGGTGCGGCCGGCGCGTCCAGTCACCTGGCTGAGCAATTGGAAGGTGCGCTCAGCGGCGCGCGGATCGCCATTGGCGAGGCCGAGATCGGCATCGACGACGCCGACCAGCGTCATGTTGGGAAAGTTATGGCCCTTGGCGACCAGCTGCGTGCCGATGACGATGTCGGCCTCGCCATTGGCGATGGCCTCGAGCTCCAGCCGCAGCCGGCGCACCCCGCCCATCAAATCGGATGACAGGACGATCGTGCGCGCGTCGGGGAAATGCGCCACGACTTCTTCAGCTATCCGCTCGACGCCAGGCCCGCAGGCGACCAGATGGTCGAGCGTGCCGCATTCCGGACAAGCCTCCGGCCGCTTCTCGTTGTGCCCGCAATGATGGCAGACGAGTTGGCCGCGAAAGCGGTGCTCGACCAGCCAGGCCGAACAAACCGGGCAGCCGAAGCGGTGGCCGCAGACACGGCACAGCGTCAGCGGCGCATAGCCGCGCCGGTTGAGGAACAGCAGCGACTGCTCCTTCTTCTCCAGCGTGCGCTGCATCTCTCCAATCAGCAGCGGCGACAGAAACCCCCCGCGCGCCGGCGGCGCGCGGCGCATGTCGATCGATTTGAGATGCGGAAGCGCCGCCTCCGCGAAGCGGGCAGAGAGAACCGCTCTATCGTATTTACCTTGGCTCGCATTGACCCGGCTTTCGACCGACGGCGTCGCCGACGCCAGCACCACCGGAAAGCCGCTGATATGGCCGCGCACCACCGCCATGTCGCGGGCATTGTAGAAGACGCGGTCCTCCTGCTTGTAGGCGGGGTCGTGTTCCTCGTCGACGACGATCAGACCGAGTTCGCAAAACGGCAGGAACAGCGCCGAGCGCGCACCGGCGACGACCCGCACGCCGCCTTCCGCCACCTGTCGCCAGACCTTTTCGCGCATTCTGGGCGGCAGGTCGGAATGCCATTCCGCCGGCTTGGCGCCGAAGCGCTGCTGGAAGCGTTCGAGGAAGGCATGCGTCAGCGCGATTTCCGGCAGCAGGATCAGCACCTGCTTGCCCTGGTCTAGAGCGGCCGCCACCGCCTCAAAATAAACCTCCGTCTTACCCGATCCGGTGACGCCGTCGAGCAGCGTGACGTTGAAAGCGGCAGCCGCGACATTGGCGCGCAGCATGGCGGCGGCATCGGCCTGGTCCGGCATCAGCTCCGGCATGGCGTAGGAGGGATCGGGCGCTGCGACCACCGGTCGCGGCGGGATCATCACCGTCTCGAACACGCCTTGCGCCTTGAGCCCCTCGATCACCGTCGACGACACGCCCGCCGCATGCGCCAGGCCCGAGCGCGTCCAGGCAAGCCCGCCTTCGGCCGTCTCCAGCACGCGCGTCCTGGCATCCGTCATCCGGTCTGGCATGAGAAGGGTCCGCTGCAGGCCCTCGATCCACGGTTCGGGGTCAAAGGCCTCCGGCGCCCTGAGCAGCATGCGCGCCACCATGCCGGGCGGCGACAGCGTGTAATGCGCCAGCCAGTCGACAAAGCGGCGCATGCCGCGATCAATCGGCGGACAGTCGAAAACCTGCTCGATCGGCCGCAATTTCCTGGCGTCGACCTTTTCGACCACGCCGTCCCAGACGATGCCGGCAACCTGGCGCGGACCGAGCGGCACGCGCACGATGGAGCCCGGCACCACGCGCATGCCGGCGGGCACAGCGTAGGTGTAGGGCCGTTCGGCCGGCATCGGCACCAGCACCGGCGCGGCTGCGACAAAGGGCGAATCTTCGATCATCGGGCGTGACCTTGCCCCGACTTTGGTCTAGATCAAAGGGCAACCCCGAATGTGCATGACGTGCACATGGAAATCTTTCAGGAGACCCCCATGAAATTTTTTGTCGACACCGCTGACATCAAGGACATCAAGGAACTGAACGATTTGGGGCTGCTCGACGGCGTCACCACCAATCCCTCGCTGATCCTGAAATCCGGCGGCAAGATCGCCGAGGTCACCAAGCAGATCTGCGACATCGTCAAGGGTCCTGTCTCGGCCGAGGTCGTGGCGTCCGAATACAAGGACATGATGGCCGAGGCCAAGGTCCTGGCCAAGATCGCCGACAATATCTGCATCAAGGTGCCGCTGACGCTGGACGGTTTGCGTGCCTGCAGGACGATCCGCACCGAAATGAACCGCATGGTCAATGTGACGCTGTGCTTCTCGGCCAATCAGGCGCTGCTCGCCGCGAAGGCCGGCGCCTCCTTCATCTCGCCCTTCGTCGGCCGCGTCGACGACACCGGCGCGGACGGCATGGAGCTGATCCAGGAGATCCGGCAGATCTACGACAATTACGATTTCGACACCGAGATCCTCGTCGCTTCGGTTCGCACCGTGAACCACGTCAAGCAGGCAGCCCTGATCGGCGCCGATGTCGTTACCGCGCCGGCCGCGACGCTGAAGGCGCTGGTCAAGCACCCGTTGACCGACAAGGGCCTGGATCAGTTCGCGGCCGACTGGGCCAAGACCGGCCAGAAGATCGGCTGAGATCGGGTTCGATACAAACGAAAAAGGCCGGGAAACCGGCCTTTTTATTGCGGAACTGCTAAAGTCGAGTTGGCAAGGCCACGGAATGCTCAGGCCTTCTTGCCGTGCCTGACCAAGTCCTGGGCGACCGACAGGCTCACCATTTCAGCCAGTTCGCGCGCGGCACGGTTTTCGGCGTCGATCTGCGCCCGGTAGGAGGCGAACTCCTGGGTCGGCTTGTCGAAGGATGACGGGATCGAACGTTTGCCGGTGGCAATGACCGCGCCGGTTTTGGCATCGGTCAGCACATAGTTTGCGGTCAGCGTCACCGTGCCCGCCGTCGGCTCGTCTTCGTCGGTCTGGATCTGCACTTGCGCTGCCGATTCGACCAGTTCGGTGACGCCGAGATCGAGCATGTAGACCGGCGCCGGCGGCTCACCGGCGCCCTGGCCAAAGGCAAAGATCAGATTGTTGCGGACCTGTTGGGCATAGCGCGTCTTGACCGGCTTGACCGCGATCGACGCCATTTCAGCTGAAGCGCTGACGGTCGAGCCTGCCGTCAGCGGCGCGCTGGAATAGAGCGGCCTGACCGTGCAGGCCGAAACCAGCACCATCGAGACGACCATGCCGTACAGCGCTGCGCGGCGCAGCAAACGCGTCGTCTTTTCGAGATCAGGCCCCATCCTTCTGAAGTCAAGCAACGACATTGACGATCCTCTGCGGCACGATGATCACCTTGCGGGGCGCCTTACCTTCCAGCGCTTTCTGCACGAAGTCGAGGGCCAGCACCGCTTTTTCGACCGCACCTTGGTCCGCGTCGCGAGCAATTGTCAAATCGCCGCGCTTCTTGCCGTTGACCTGGACCGGCAGCACGATCTCGTTGTCGACGACGAGCGAGGGATCATAGACCGGCCACGGCCGTTCGGCGACCAGATCGGCGCCGGCCAGCGTATGCCAGCACTCCTCCGCCAGATGCGGCATGACCGGCGCCACCACATGCACCAAGATTTCCACCGCCTCGCGGCAGGCGCCTTTCAGCGCCGCATCGGCCTCGCCCTCGGCAACGTCGTTGAGCGGCGTGGTCAAGGCATTGGCCAGTTCGTAGATGCGGGCGATGGCGCGGTTGAAGCCGAGCTTCTCGATGTCCTCGCCAATGGCCTTCAGGATCTTGTGCGCGGCCTTGGAAACGGCACCCGCCTCGCCCTCCTTCGCCGCCTGCGGCTTGACCCCGTCCAGCGTTTCGGCGGCGATCGACACCAGGCGCCAGACGCGCTGGATGAAGCGATGCGCGCCGGCGGCGCCATCGTCGGTCCATTCGACGTCGCGCTCGGGCGGCGAATCCGACAGCATGAACCAACGCGCGGTGTCGGCGCCGTAGCCGTCGGTGATGTCTTCCGGGCTCACCGTGTTCTTCTTCGACTTCGACATCTTTTCGAGCGAGCCGATTGCCGCCTCTTCGCCGGTGGCGATCTCGATGGCGCGGCGCTTGCCGCCGACGTCCTCGATCCTGACCTCCGCCGGCGACAGCCAGCGGCCATTGTTCGACGCGCCGCCGACGCGGTAGGTCTCGTGCACCACCATGCCTTGCGTAAACAGGCCCTTGAACGGTTCGGCCAGGTCCAGATGTCCGGTCTCGCGCATGGCGCGGGTGAAGAAGCGCGAATAGAGCAAATGCAGGATCGCGTGTTCGATGCCGCCAATATACTGGTCGACCGCCAGCCAGTCATCGGCAGCCTTCGGCTCGGTCGGCTCATTGGCCCAGGGCGCGGTGAAGCGCGCGAAATACCACGACGAATCGACGAACGTGTCCATCGTGTCGGTCTCGCGCCGCGCATCCCTGCCGCATTGCGGGCATTTGACATGACGCCAGGTTGGGTGACGGTCGAGCGGATTGCCGGGACGGTCGAACTCGATGTCGTCCGGCAGCTTGACCGGCAGGTCGGCCTTCGGCACCGGCACCACGCCGCAATCCTCGCAATGGATCATCGGGATCGGGCAGCCCCAGTAGCGCTGGCGCGAAATGCCCCAGTCGCGCAGGCGGAAGTTCACCTTGCGCTCGGCCATCAGCCGGCCGCCGATGGTCTTCTGCTCCAAGAGCTTTGCGACTTCGTCGAATGCCTGCTCCGGTTTCATGCCGTCGAGGAAGCGCGAATTGATCATCACGCCGTCATCGACATAGGCCTCTTCCGTGATCTGGAAGGTCTTTGCGTCGGCATCTTCCGGCATCACCACCGGAATGACCGGCAGGCCGTATTTGTTGGCGAAGTCGAGGTCGCGCTGGTCACCCGACGGGCAGCCGAAGATGGCGCCGGTGCCGTATTCCATCAGCACGAAATTGGCGACATAGACCGGCAGCGTCCATGAGTCGTCGAACGGATGGACGACGCGAATGCCGGTGTCGAAGCCCTTCTTCTCGGCCGTCTCAAGTGCGGCCACCGACGTGCCCATGTGACGGACCTCGTCGATGAACTTGGCCAGCTCGACATTGGTCTCGGCCGCCTTTTTGGCCAGCGGATGGTCGGCGGCAACCGCCATGAACGACGCGCCGAAGATGGTGTCGGGCCGGGTCGTGTAGACTTCCAGTTCGTGCGTGTCGCCTACCGGGGCGGCCAGCGGCCAACGGATCAGCAGCCCTTCCGAGCGGCCGATCCAGTTCTGCTGCATCAGCTTGACCTTTTCTGGCCACTCGCCGAGCCCGTTCAGCGAATCCAGCAAATCCTGCGCGTAGTCGGTGATCTTGAAGAACCACTGCGTCAGCTCGCGCTGTTCTACCAGCGCACCCGAGCGCCAACCGCGGCCGTCGATAACCTGCTCGTTGGCGAGCACCGTCATGTCCTCCGGGTCCCAATTGACCTTGGAGGATTTGCGCGTCACCAGCCCCTTCTCGACGAAATCGAGGAACAGCATCTGCTGGCGGTGGTAATAGTCGACGTCGCAGGTGGCGAATTCACGCGCCCAGTCCAGCGACAGGCCCATCATCTTGAGCTGCTCGCGCATGGCGGCGATGTTGGCGTAGGTCCATTCCTTGGGATGGACCTTGTTCTGCATGGCGGCATTTTCGGCCGGCATGCCGAAGGCGTCCCAACCCATCGGGTGCAGCACGTTGAAGCCCTTGGCCCGCTTGTAGCGCGCCACCACGTCGCCCATCGTGTAGTTGCGGGTGTGCCCGATATGAATCTTCCCCGACGGATAGGGGAACATCTCCAGCACGTAGTATTTCGGCTTCGGGTCGTTGTTGTGCGCTTCGAA
Source organism: Mesorhizobium sp. C268A (assembly GCF_040324475.1). Taxonomy (NCBI): domain Bacteria; kingdom Pseudomonadati; phylum Pseudomonadota; class Alphaproteobacteria; order Hyphomicrobiales; family Phyllobacteriaceae; genus Mesorhizobium; species Mesorhizobium sp. C268A. Next base: position 3,785,346 of record NZ_JAMYVX010000001.1, on the reverse strand, counting down.
CAGCTTCTTTTCAGCCCAGGCTTTCTGCCATTTGGGCTCTGACGCGCGCGGATTGTATCGTTCGGTTGCCATCGGATGATTTTCACTTAAAAGCAGGCGCAGACCGCCGGACAAGGCCCGGTGGCCAAGATAAATATCGTCGCGGTGTTCACCATGGATTGCCGGACCCGTCAACTGCGGTGAGCCGGCCAAGACGATTAAAGACAGGCAGGATATAGGCATGGCCAGCGCCGTCGAACAGTTTTTCGCCGTCAGGACGAGGATCACTGCTGCCGAGCGCGAGGCCGGCCGCGGCGCCGGTTCCGTGACACTGGTTGCGGTGTCGAAGACTTTTGAGGCCGACGCCATCCGCCCGGTCATCGAGGCAGGCCAGCGCGTCTTCGGCGAAAACCGCGTTCAGGAAGCGCAAGGTAAATGGCCGGCGTTGAAAGCCGAATTCCCCGACATCGAGTTGCATCTCATCGGCCCGCTGCAGTCGAACAAGGCGAAGGAAGCCGTTGCCTTGGCAGACGTTATCGAGACCGTCGACCGCGAGAAGATCGCCGCCGAACTCGCCAAGGAGATCATGCGCCAGGGCCGGAAACCAAAGCTCTATGTCCAGGTCAACACCGGCTCGGAGCCGCAAAAGGCCGGCATCGAGCCGCGCGACGCCGTTGCCTTCGTCGCCCGTTGCCGCGACGTCCACGGGCTCGCCATTGAGGGCCTGATGTGCATTCCGCCGGCGGATGAAAACCCCGGCCCGCATTTCGCCCTGCTGGAAAAGCTCGGCAAGGAGGCCGGGGTCGCAAAACTGTCGATGGGCATGTCCGGCGACTTCGAGACCGCCATAGCCTTCGGCGCCACCAGCGTCCGCGTCGGCTCGGCGATTTTTGGGAGCCGGTAAGCCAATTTCGACGATATACGATTGGCAGCGGGCGATCGTGCTTTCGTCATCCTATGGCGAAGCAAGGAGCGAAGCGACGCGGCGCAGACCATAGGATCCATGCCGCGACATCTGAGCTCCGCTGCAGTGAAGAATTTCTGCTCCGCCGCGCCCTTTGGTCAGGGTCGCGGCATGGATCCTCGGGTCTTCGCGACGCCGCTCCGCGGCTGCTCCGCCCGTGGATGACGAAGTGAGAAACGTTTCGGCTAATCTCCAACGTTTCCGTTCCGAGCAATTATGATCCACCGGACAACCCCAGCGAATGCCCGGCGTGGCTAAGGTTCCATGATGCCAGACGCGACGCGTCCATTGTGCCACCACTGGAAACGAAACGCACCGTTCCTATTTGCTTGGCGTCATCACCAATCTGCTGGAGCTGCACCCATGCGCTACAACCAACTCGGAAATACGGGGATGTTCGTCTCCGAACTGTGCCTCGGCACCATGACTTTCGGCGCCGCCGGCGAGAATGCCCAATGGGGCCTCATCGCCAGTCTCGACCAGAAGGGCGTCAACGACATCGTTGCCCGCTCCATTGCCGCCGGCGTCAATTTCTTCGACACGGCCGACGTCTATTCCTTCGGTGACTCAGAACGCCTGCTCGGCCAGTCGCTCAGGGATCTCGGCGTCAAGCGCTCCGACGTCGTCATCGCCACCAAGGTTCACGGCGCCATGGGCCAGGGTCCGAATGAACGCGGCTCGTCGCGCGGCCACATCATGGATTCGGTCGAGGGCAGCCTCGAACGTTTGCAGCTCGATCATATCGATCTCTACCAGTTGCATGGCACCGACACGGTGACGCCTATCGACGAGACGCTGCGGGCGTTCGACGATCTCGTCGCCAGCGGCAAGGTCCGTTATGTCGGCGTCTCTAACTGGCAGGCCTGGCGCATCGCCAAGGCACTGGGCATTGCCGAGCGCAAGGGTTTCTCCCGTTTTGAGACCATCCAGTCCTACTATTCGATCGCCGGCCGCGACCTCGAACGTGAGATCGTGCCGCTGATCAACGAGGAGAAGCTCGGGCTGATGGTGTGGTCGCCGATGGCCGGCGGCCTGCTGTCGGGCAAATACGGCCCCGGCGCGCCCGGCAATGGCGAAGGCCGCCGCGCCGCCTTCAACTTCCCACCTGTAAACGAGGATCGCGCCTGGGCAGCGGTCGCCGTCATGCGCGACATCGCCAGGAAGCACGATGTCAGCGTCGCGACGGTGGCGCTCGGCTATGTCCTGGCCAAACCCTTCGTCATGAGTGTCATCATCGGCGCCAGCCGCATGGAGCAGCTGGAACAGAACCTTGCCGCCGCCGAAGTGAAGCTCGACGCCGACGATCTCGCCAAGCTCGATGAGGTTAGCGCCCTGCCTTCCGAATATCCCGGCTGGATGCTGGAGCGCCAGGGCGCCGGCCGCCGCCCTGCGCCGTTCACGCCGAAGAAGTAGTCGCCTTCAATTGGATACTTGGGGGCCCATTGGGCTCCCCAAAATCGTTCAGGCTCTATTTTTGTTTGAGCATGATCTTCTCCGAAAACCGGATTCCACTTTTCGGGATCATGCTCCCATCCGCACGCTTTCGACCAGAAAGTCGAGACAGGCCCGCACCCGTGCCGGCAGATGCCGGCCCTGTCCGACATAGACGGCGTGTGTAGGCTCCTCGTCGCCCGGATTGAAATCCTCCAGCAGCGCCGTCAGCCGCCCCGCCGCAATGTCATCGGCCACATGCCAGTGCGCCAGCCGCGCGATGCCGGCGCCGCCAACCGCCATCAGCCGCATCGACTCGCCATCGCCAACCACTGTGTTTCCCGCAATTGGAGCCATGACGGCATTGCCGGCTGCGTCCACAAACGGCCAGCCGTCGACATGCCTGATAAAGCCGAAAGCCATGCGATTGTGCCGGTCGAGGTCGGCTGGTGTCAGCGGCGTGCCATGCATTACGAGATAGGAAGGCGCGGCCACGACCGCCATCCGGCTTTGTCCAAGCTTGCGCGCCACCAGCCGCGACTCGCCGAGCGGTCCGGCGCGGATCGCGACGTCGGCGCGCTCAGCCATCAGGTCGATGACGCTGTCGGTCAGCACCAGATCAACCGAAATCTCGGGATAGCGTTCGAGGAAGCGTGGCAACAGCGGGATCAGCCGGTGAACCCCGAACGGCACGTAGCTGTTGACGCGCAGCCGTCCGCGCGGCGCCGCGCCCACGGCGGCTTCGCGCTCGGCTGCCGCCATGTCGGCCAGGATGCGCACCCCGCTGTCGTAGAAGGCCGTGCCTTCCGGCGTCATTTGCAGCTTGCGCGTCGAGCGGCTGACCAATCGTGCACCGAGCCGCGCCTCCAGCCGCGCGATCAATTTGCTGACCGCCGACGGCGTCATGCGCAGCGCACGCGCCGCCGCCGAGAAGCTGCCCGCCTCGACGACGCGCACGAACACTTCGATCTCGCCGGAACGGTTGATATCGGGTCTGGCCATTTGTGAATCTATTTCACAGGAAATATGCCCAAGGCAAGTCTGGTTCACAAGGCATGGCAACACGATCTCTGCGGTCGGGGCGCGGGTCTGGTCGCGTTCATCGAGTTCGAACTGGAAACCGCCATGCCTCTTGCTCTCTACGCCCTCGCTGCCGGCGCCTTCGGCATCGGTGTCACCGAATTCGTCATCATGGGGCTGCTGATCGATGTCAGCAAAGATCTCGGAGTCTCGATCTCGGCCGCCGGCCAGTTGATTTCGGGCTACGCGTTGGGCGTCGTCATCGGCGCGCCGCTTTTGACCATCGCCACCGGCAACTGGCCCCGCAAGACCGTCCTTCTGGCCCTTATGGCGATCTTCACGCTCGGCAACCTCGCCTGTGCGATCGCCCCCGACTACTGGACGCTGATGGGCGCCCGCATCATCACCGCCTTTGCCCATGGCACTTTCTTTGGCGTCGGCTCGGTGGTCGCCACCGGCCTGGTCGCGCCCAACAAGAAAGCCTCGGCGATCGCGCTGATGTTCACCGGCCTGACTATCGCCAACATCCTCGGCGTGCCCTTCGGCACTTGGCTCGGCCAGACCTTCGGCTGGCGCGCCACCTTCTGGGCCGTAACCCTGGTCGGCTTGGCAGCCTTTGCCGTCATCCTGCTTCTGGTGCCGCGCAGCAAGGAAGCGCCCGAGAAGACCAATCTGCGCGCCGACCTCGCAGTGCTGCGCCGCACGCCGGTGCTGCTCGGCCTCGCCACCACCGTGCTCGGCTATGCCGGCGTCTTCGCCGTCTTCACCTACATCGCCCCGCTGCTCACCGAGATCACCGGTTTTGGGGAAGCCGCCGTGTCGCCGATCCTGCTCGTCTTCGGTGGCGGTCTTATCGCCGGCAATCTGCTTGGCGGCAAGGTCGCCGACCGCTGGCTGGTGCCGGCGGTGCTCGGCAGCCTCGTGGTGCTGGCGTTGGTGCTGGCCACAATGACCTTCGCCGTCCACAGCCAAATCCTGGCCGTCATCTATGTCGGCCTGCTTGGTGCCGCCGCCTTCGCCACCGTGGCGCCGCTGCAGATGTGGGTGCTGGAAAAGGCGCAAGGCGCGGGCCAGAGCCTCGCCTCGTCCTTCAACATCGCCGCCTTCAACCTCGGCAATGCCGCCGGCGCTTGGCTTGGCGGCGCGGTGATTGCCCATGACCTCGGCCTCGGCTCACTAACCTGGATCGCCGCTTTGCTGCCGGTCGCGGCTCTTGGCGTCGCTGCCCTGGCGCTGCGCCTCGATCGCGCCCCCACAATCGGGGTGCCGGTCTGCGCCCAGTCATGAGCATCACGCGCAATCCTTCTTCGACATCATCAAGGAGCATAAAATGGATTATCGACGTCTCGGCGCATCGGGCCTGAAAGTGCCCGCACTCTCTTTCGGCGCCGGCACTTTCGGCGGCTCCGGGCCGCTGTTCGGGGCCTGGGGCAACAGCGATGCCAAGGAAGCGCGGCGGCTGATCGACATCTGCCTCGAGGCCGGCGTCAATCTGTTCGACACCGCCGATGTCAATTCGAACGGCGCCTCCGAGGAAGTGCTTGGCGAAGCCATCAAAGGCCGCCGCGACGCGGTGCTGATCTCGACCAAGACTTCGCTGCCGATGGGCGACAGACCGGCCGACTACGGCTCGTCGCGCTCGCGGCTGATCAAAGCCGTCGACGCCGCCCTGAAGCGCATGGGCACCGATTACATCGACCTGTTGCAGCTGCACGCCTTCGATGCCGGCACGCCGATCGAGGAGGTGTTGTCGACGCTGGACGACCTCGTGCGCGCCGGCAAGCTGCGCTATGTCGGCGTCTCCAACTTCTCCGGCTGGCAGGTGATGAAATCGCTGGCGGAAGCCGACAAGCATGGCTACCCGCGCTACGCCGCGCATCAGGTCTACTACTCGCTGGTCGGTCGCGACTATGAATGGGAGCTGATGCCGCTCGGTATCGACCAGGGCATCGGCGCGCTGGTGTGGAGCCCGCTCGGCTGGGGCCGCCTGACCGGCGAGATCCGCCGCGGCCAGCCCCTGCCGGAAAAGAGCCGGCTGCACGACACCGCCGATTTCGGCCCGCCGGTCGCGGACGAACATCTCTACCGGGTCATGGATGCGCTTGATGCGATGGCTGAAGAGACCGGCAAGACCGTGCCGCAGATCGCCATCAACTGGCTGTTGCGGCGCCCGACCGTGTCCTCCGTCATCATCGGCGCCCGCAACGAGGAACAGCTGCGCCAGAACCTCGGCGCCGTCGGCTGGGCGTTGACGCCGGAGCAGGTCAAAAAGCTCGACATGGCAAGCGAAGTGACCGCGCCCTACCCGTACTTCCCCTATCTCCGCCAGGAAGGTTTCGCCCGGCTGAACCCGCCTGCGGTGTGATCACACGACGTTGAAGCTGCCAATCTCCCCCCTTGCGGGGGAGATCAGCTATACTGCCGCTCAGTGCAGCACGAACTCCCCATCCACCTTCCGCCATTCGTTCGGCGCGATCAGCTTCTGGTGCGTGTAGCTGATCGAATGCAGCGGCCCGTCGAGCCTGGCCTTCCAGAACTCGATGAACTTGATCAGCACCGGAAACTTCGGCGCCAGATCGTAATCCTGCCAGATGAAGCTCTGCAGCAGATGCGGGTGGTCGGGAAAATGGTACAGAATCTTGGCCGTGGTCAGGCCATACCCCTTGAGCATCAGGTCCATTTCGGAATGATCGCGCATGACAGCCCCTTGGCCTAGTTGATTCTCCATTCCTCCCAACACCGAATTGTGCGCGCCGTTCCTTAACTGTCTATGATTTTCCTGATCCCAGTCGGGTTTTATGCACGAAAACATGCAGTTAGCAGCGACCGCTGCCGAGTGCTGATGCAACCGAAACGGGAGCTGCGGCATCCCGCCACGCGAATCCAACGTCTAATGTTGCCGTCAGCGCGGAACTGTTAATAATGCCGCCGAATTCGCGGCTGCGTCGCCGTGATCCTGGCTGAGGTCAAGCCGGCGGGCTCGTTTGGGAGGAAAGTGAAGACATGTCCGAGGTGAAGATCCACCGCGTCCAGCCGGCGTGGAAGAAGAATGCGCTGATCGACAACGACACCTACCTCAAATGGTATGCCGACAGCGTGAAGAATCCGGACAAGTTCTGGGGCAAGCACGGCAAGCGCATCGACTGGTTCAAGCCGTTCAGCAAGGTCAAGAACACCTCCTTCGAGGGCAAGGTCTCGATCAAATGGTTTGAGGACGGCGAAACCAACGTCTCCTACAACTGCATCGACCGCCATTTGAAGAAGCGCGGCAACCAGACAGCCATCATCTGGGAAGGCGACAATCCCTACGACGACAAGAAGATCACCTACAACGAGCTCTACGAGCATGTCTGCCGGCTCGCCAATGTGATGAAGAAGCACGGCGTCAGGAAGGGCGACCGCGTCACCATCTACATGCCGATGATCCCGGAAGCGGCCTACGCGATGCTGGCTTGCACCCGCATCGGCGCCATCCACTCGATCGTCTTCGGCGGCTTTTCACCGGACGCGCTGGCCGGCCGCATCGATGACTGCAAGTCGACCTTCGTCATCACGGCCGACGAGGGCCTGCGCGGCGGCAAGCCGATCCCGCTGAAGGAAAACACCGACAGAGCGATCGAAATCGCCGCCAAGGCCGGCACCAAGGTCGATAAGGTGGTCGTCGTGCGCCGCACCGGCGGCAAGACCGGCTGGGTTCAGGGACGCGACATCTGGTACCATGACGAGATCGCCACGGTGAAAGGCGACTGCAAGCCGGAGAAGATGAAGGCCGAGGATCCGCTGTTCATCCTCTATACCTCAGGCTCGACCGGCAAGCCGAAGGGCGTGCTGCACACCACCGCCGGCTATCTCGTCTATGTCTCGATGACCCACCAATATGTCTTCGACTACCATGATGGCGATATCTACTGGTGCACCGCCGATGTCGGTTGGGTCACCGGCCACAGCTACATCGTCTATGGCCCGCTCGCCAACGGCGCCACCACGCTGATGTTCGAGGGCGTGCCGAATTACCCCTCGCAGTCGCGCTTCTGGGAAGTCATCGACAAGCACAAGGTCAACATCTTCTACACTGCGCCGACGGCACTGCGCGCGCTGATGGGCGCCGGCGACGAACCGGTGAAGAAGACCTCGCGCAAGTCGCTGCGCGTGCTGGGCTCAGTCGGCGAACCGATCAATCCGGAAGCCTGGGAGTGGTATTTCAACATCGTCGGCAACGGCAAGGTGCCGATCGTCGACACATGGTGGCAGACCGAGACCGGCGGCATCCTGATCACGCCGCTGCCCGGCGCCACCGACCTCAAGGCTGGTTCGGCGACGCGGCCCTTCTTCGGCATCAGGCCGCAGCTGGTCGACGGCGAAGGTAGGGTGCTGGAAGGGGCGGCCGACGGCAATCTCTGCATCGCCGATTCCTGGCCCGGCCAGATGCGCACCGTCTATGGCGATCATGACCGCTTCGTGCAGACCTATTTCTCCACCTACAAGGGCAAATACTTCACCGGTGACGGCTGTCGCCGCGACGCCGATGGCTATTACTGGATCACCGGCCGCGTCGACGACGTCATCAACGTTTCCGGCCACCGCATGGGAACGGCCGAGGTCGAATCGGCGCTCGTCAGCCATGAGAAGGTGTCGGAAGCAGCTGTCGTCGGCTATCCCCACGACATCAAGGGCCAGGGCATCTACAGCTACGTTACCTTGATGAAAGGCGTGGAGCCGAGCGAGGAACTGCGCAAGGAGCTCGTGGCCCATGTCCGCAAGGAGATCGGCGCCATCGCCTCGCCCGACAAGCTGCAGTTCGCACCCGGACTGCCGAAAACCCGCTCCGGCAAGATCATGCGCCGTATCCTGCGCAAGATCGCCGAGGACGATTTTTCCGCGCTCGGCGATACCTCGACACTGGCCGATCCGGCCGTGGTCGATGATCTGATCGCCAACCGCCAGAACAAGAAGGGCTGAGGGGATTTGATGGCTGCACTGGGCGCAGTCACGGAGCTCTGGCGTTACCCCGCAAGTTCGCTTGCCGGCGAACGCCAGGACGCCATTTCGGTCGGCCTTGAAACCATCGACGGCGACCGGCTGTTCGGCCTTGTCGATGTCTCGGACAATGAGATCGCGCGGCCCGACCGCGACGCCAAGTGGCACAAGGTGCCGCGCATCTGCACCCGGCTCACCAACGATCGCGAGCTGGAGATCGCCGTTCCCGACGGCGACTGGCTGGCAGTGCCGGGTGTGGAATGCGACCAAGCCATCTCGGCCTATCTCGGCTTCGCCGCCTCGATCCGGCCGTTCAGCCAGGACAACGCCCCCGGCTACACCGGCCCGCTCACCGCGGCGCGCTACCGCAAAGCGCCGATCCATCTCTTGACCACCGCATCGCTGGCGCGGCTAAAGGCGCTGCACCCCGAAGGCATTCCCGATCCGCGCCGCTTCCGCCCCAACATTGTCGTCGACATGGCGGCGGTCGAGAGCTCGTTTCCCGAGACCGAATGGATTGGCCGCAAGCTTGCCATCGGCGACCTGCTGGTGACCGTCTCGGAGCCGTGCCGCCGCTGCGGCTTCACCATCATCAGCCAGGACGGCTTCGACCACGATCCCGGCATCCTGCGCAATCTGGTCCGCCACAACGCCCATAATCTCGGCGTCTATTGCACTGTGGACAGGCCTGCCGGCGTCGAGATCGGCGCGCCGATGCGGTTCGTGTAGGCCTCTACCGCGAGGCAGCGAATCGCAGACCTTGGAAAGCGTGGGGTTCGGCCCCGAATCCTATCTCTACCGATACAGATCCGCCCGTGTCGGCGGCAGCCCGCTCAGGCCGCGTGCGCGTTTGGTGACGACGGTCTGAAAAATCTGCGCCGAGGCGCGCTCGAAGGTGATCGAGCAGCCGGTGAGATAAAGCAGCCACAGCCGTGCCTTGGCCTCGCCGACTTCGGCGACCGCCTCGTCGAAGCGAGCCTGTAGCCGCTGGGCCCACAGCCGGCAGGTGCGCGCATAGTGCTCGCGCAGATTCTCGACGTCGTAGACCAGGAAGCCATGCGCCTCCAGATTGCCCAGCGTCATGCCGATCGTGTCGAGTTCCCCGCCGGGGAAAATGTATTTGAGCAGCGCCTTGAACTCCGGCCCCTTGCGCAAGGTTTTCTTCAAGTCGCCCTTGCTTCGCCTGGTGATGGCGTGGTGCAGATAGATGCCGCCGGGCTTCAGCAAGCGATGGATGGTCTTGAAATAGGTGGCGTGGTTGGCGAGGCCGAGATGCTCGAACATGCCGATCGACGATATCTTGTCGAAGGAGCCTTTGAGTTCCGCATAGGATTTGATCTCGATGGTGATGCGGTCCTGCAGCCCTTCGGCGCGGATGCGCTCGCGGGCGAGATCGGTCTGCGCCTGCGACAGCGACACGCCATGGCCGACGACGCCGTAATTTTTGGCCGCATGGATCAGCATGGCGCCCCAGCCGCAGCCGATGTCGAGCAGCTTTTCGCCCGATTTCAGCCTGAGCTTGCGGCAGATATGGTCGAGCTTGTCGGCCTGCGCTTGGTCGATGCCATCGGCGAAATCCTTAAAGTAGCCGCAGCTGTAGACCATGCGCTCGTCGAGGAAGAGCCGGTAAAAGGCATTCGAAATGTCGTAGTGATGCTGGATCGCCTCCTGGCTCGACCCGCTGACATAGGGGTTGCGACCCGACAGATCGGTGCGTGCACTCATCTGCTTGCGTGACAGGAGCACCGCCGGCAGGTCGCGCAGGATCGCCAGCTTCGGCAGCGACTTGAGCTTGGTCCTGAGCTTGCCTTGCGACGGCAGTGCATAAAAATCGAAAATCGTCCCGTCTTCGACGTCTATCGTCTTGGAGATCCACATCTCGATCAGCGTCGACAGTGATGGCCGCTTCACCACCTGCCAGACGATGTCCTGGTCGTTGATGGTGAGCACGGGCCCGGTGGCGGGACCGATCCGCTCGCCGGTCCACAGCTTGACCGCAAAACCCGGCTTCAGCGTTTCGATCACCGTTCGCACGATGCGCGCGGCCTTCTCGGCTGCCTCCATGGCCATCCTCCCGAGTCCTGACAATCCACCTTGCATGGATTTTGCCCGCCCTCGCGGCTCTTCGCAACCCGGCGCAAAAGGCGGCTCGCCAGCTATTTCAAATCGGCATCTTGTTTTTTGCTGCAACGCACCCCATCATCTGTGCGTGTTCAACAAATCGAAAGGACGTGATCCGATGTCGAGTGATTTCGTTTTCCAGAACGTGGCCTCAGCGGATTGCACTTTCGGGAAGCAGTCTTCCCGTTAAGGCGCGCGAAGCGCGGCGGGTGACTCCGGTCGCCGCCATTGGCCGCGCCACGGACGGAAACACGGAAGGCCGCCGGCTTCGTCAAGAAGCGGCGGCCTTTTCCATTCCGGATTGTGTGTCGAAGCGGATCAGAATCCGGTCACGCCAGCATCCGCGCGCTCACCGTCTTGTCGACGCCGTGATAGGGCGGGTTGAACAGATTGCCTTCCTGCTCGTAGGTCCAGACCTTGAACAGCGAAAGTTGGTGCGGGCCGAAGCTGTGCAGCAGCGGGACATCCGTGGCATCACGACCGCGCGCGATGACGACGCGGCCTATCCTCGGACGATTATGACGCGGGTCGAACGTGTACCATTTGCCGTCGAGGAACACTTCCATCCAGGCCGAAAAATCCATCGGCGCCGGGTCGGCCGGTACGCCGATGTCGCCGAGATAACCGTTCACATAGCGGGCCGGGATGTTCATGCAGCGGCAGAGCGTGATCGCCAGATGGGCGAAGTCGCGGCATACACCAACCTGCTCCTCATGCGCTTGGGCTGCGGTGCGCGTCGACCGCGCATAGCCATAGCCGAAGGACAGCCGGTTGTGGACATAGTCGACGATCGCCTGCACCCGCGCCCAGCCGGAGGGAACATGGCCGAAAAGCTGCCAGGCCAGACTGCTCAGATGATCGGTCTCGCAATAGCGGCTGCCGAGGAGGTAGCCGAGCACATCGTCCGGCAGTTCCGCCACCGGCACTTCCCTGGCCAGCGTGTTGACCGCGTCAGGCTCCCCGCTGTCCTCGACGGCTGCGTCATAGAGAATGCGGAAACTGCCGGCGGGTGCGGTGAAGCGGCGGCAGGTATTGCCGAACAGATCGTGATAGACCTTGCTCGGCACTGAAGGCGACGTCAGCACGCGCGTCTGCCGTTTGATGTCGGCCTGACGATCCCTGTGGATATCAAGCAGCGAGATGACCGGCGTGGCGCCGACGCATTCAATGGCGATTTCGTAGCCGAGCCGGATCAGCACAATGATTGCCCCTTCGATCCCGTGGAAAACAGTATGCTCAAAACGCCAGAGGCGGGACCATGGTTCCCTGGAACTATCGAAAAGGCTCTCGCGCGGCTTCCCAGGCAGGCGTGGCGACGTTACGGTCGCACGACATGTTTCGACCCTCCCGAAACGATCCCTAACCCCATGGAAAATCGGATGTTTGCAGGCAGAAAATTCGCCGCGTTCCTGTTCGATATGGATGGCACGGTGCTCAATTCGATCGCCTCGGCCGAGCGCGTCTGGGCGGCGTGGGCGCTTAAGCACGGTCTCGACGTCGAAGCCTTCCTGCCGACGATCCATGGCGTGCGGGCGGTCGAGACCATCACCAGGCTGGCGCTTCCCGGCGTCGACCCTGTTCATGAGGCGTTTGTGCTGTTGCAGGCCGAGTCGGACGATGTCGAAGGCGTGCTGCCGATCGCTGGCGCCGTGCCGTTCCTCAACGCTTTGCCGCCAGAGCGCTGGGCGATCGTCACCTCGGCGCCGCGCCCGTTGGCGCTGCTGCGCATGCGGGCCGCCGGCATCCCGGTTCCCGCCTTGGTGGTCGCGGCCGAGGATGTGTCGCACGGCAAGCCGGCGCCCGACTGTTTCCTGCTGGCGGCAAAACGGCTCGGCGTCGATATCGGCGACTGTCTGGTCTTCGAGGACGCACCGGCCGGTATCGCGGCGGCGGAAGCAGCGGGCGCGTCGGTGATGGTGATCAGCGCCACTCACCAGCATCCAATGACGACTCAGCACAACTCGATTGGCGGCTACGAAACCGTCTCCATCACGATCGATGACAGCGGCTGGATGACGTTGGGGGCACAGCGCAGCGCGGCCTGAGAACTGGAGAACTGGAGAACTGCTGTGCGCCTTTTTCTTCAACTCTTCAGCTCACCAGTTCCCCAGTTCTTCCGTTCCTGAACCCCTAGAAATCGCTAGCCAGTCCCTTCACTTCCCAGTCGCCGTAGCGGCCGGGTTCCTTGCCGCCGCGGCCGCCGATTTCCTTCGGCAACGCAGCTTCCTTCTGGCGATACGCTTCACGGCGCGCCTCGGCTTCAGCCAGCGCTCGGCTGGCCGCCGGCGTCAGGTCCTTCTCCCGGTCGGCATCGGCTTTGCTGGGTTGGTCGGTCATGCGATAGTCCGGGCGGATTGAAACAAAGGGCGGCGTTTCCCATCATATAGCCATGAGTTCACCCCGATCGACCTTTTTTTGCCACGGCCGCACAGGGAGCAGATGATGAGCACGCTACGCACCACCATGCTTCTGGCCGCGATGACGGCGCTGTTCATGGGCGTCGGCTTTCTGATCGGCGGCACCGGCGGCATGATGATCGCCTTCCTGGTCGCCGCGGGCACCAATCTGTTCAGCTACTGGAATGCCGACAAGATGGTGCTGTCGATGAACCGCGCCGTCGAGGTCAACGCGAAGAACGCGCCCGAATTCCACGCCATCGTCGAGGCGTTGGCCCAGCAGGCCGGCCTGCCGATGCCCAAGACCTATCTGATCGACAATCCGCAGCCGAACGCCTTCGCCACCGGCCGCAATCCCGAGAACGCCGCGGTCGCGGCCTCGACCGGGCTGCTGGAGCGCCTGTCGCATGAGGAGGTGGCGGCAGTCATGGCGCATGAGCTGGCCCACATCCAGCATCGAGACACGCTGACCATGACCATTGTCGCGACACTCGCCGGCGCCATCTCGATGCTCGGCAATTTCGCCTTCTTCTTCGGCGGCAGCCGCGACAACAACAACCCGTTCGGCTTTGTCGGCGTGCTGGTGGCGATGCTGGTCGCGCCCTTCGCCGCCATGATCGTGCAGATGGCGGTCAGCCGCACCCGCGAATACGAAGCCGACCGGCGCGGCGCCGAAATCGTTGGAAATCCGCTTTGGCTGGCATCAGCGCTTGACAAGATCGCCCGCGGCGCCGAACGCATCCGCAACCCGGATGCCGAACGCAATCCCGCGACCGCGCATCTCTTCATCATCAATCCCCTTCACGGCGAGCGAATGGACAGCCTGTTTTCGACCCACCCGAACACCGACAACCGCATCGCCGCGCTGCAGGCGATGGCGCGCGACATGGCAGGCCGCCAGCCGGCGCCGCGCCAGGCGCCGACGCCAGAGCAAACAGAAGAATTCCCGGCCGATGTCGAGCAAGGCCCGTGGGGCAAGGCAGCACAACCCACGCCGCCGACCAAACCGGCCAAGCCGAAAGCCAATCCGTGGGGCCGCAACCCGACCGGACCCAAAGGTCGGTGGTCGTGAGCGGCGCCAGACCCCGGCCCGCACATTCAGGCGTTCGCGAAAACAGCTCGGACGAATTCGTCGCCGGCCTCGCCGCGCGCAAGGCAGCGGCGCGGCTCCTGGCCGCCGTTATCGACGCCAAAACGCCGCTCGACGGGCTGACGGACCACGAGAACGGCCATCCGCAATACAAGGTGCTCGACCTGCGCGACCGCGGCCTGGTGCGCGCCATACTGGTGACCGCGCTGCGCTACCGCATGACCATTGCCGGGCTCCTCGCCCGCCGCCTTGAAAAGCCGCTGCCGCCCAACGCCACAGCTTTGTCGCACATCCTGCATGTTGCGGCGGCGCAGATCCTGTTCCTCGACATCCCCGACAGCGCCGCCGTCGATTTGGCTGTGACCCACGCCAAGTCGGACCCACGCACGCAGCGCTTTTCCGGCCTCGTTAATGGCGTGCTGCGCACTTTGGTGCGCGCCAAGGAGACCGAACTGCCGGCAGCTCTTGCCGCCACCGACGAGGCGCCAAAATGGTTCTCCGACCGGCTGAAGGCCGCCTATGGCGCCGAGATGACCAGACAGATCCTGGCGGCGCATCGCGTTGAGGCGCCGGTCGATTTCACGGTCAAGGCCGATCCCGAATTGTGGGCCGAAAAGTTCGGCGGCATCGTGCTGCCGACCGGCACGGTGCGAGTGGAAAAGCTCAGCGCCTCCGTCACCGAACTGCCGGGCTTCAGCGAAGGCGCATGGTGGGTCCAGGACGCCGCCGCCAGTTTTCCGGCGCGGCTGTTCGGCGATGTCAAAGGATTACGCGTCGCCGACCTCTGCGCCGCCCCCGGCGGCAAGACCGCTCAGCTTATCCTTGCCGGCGCCAAAGTCACCGCCTTGGACACCTCGAAGAACCGGCTGGCGCGGCTGACGCAGAACCTCGAACGGCTTGGGCTGTCCGCCGAGATCGTGCAGGCCGATCTGCTGAAATACCAGCCGGCGGAGCTTTTCGACGCCATCCTGCTCGACGCGCCCTGCTCTTCCACCGGCACGGTTCGGCGCCACCCGGACGTGCCATGGACCAAGACGGTAGCCGACGTCGAAAAGCTAGCCGATCTGCAAGCAAAGCTGCTCGCCCGCGCCGTCACTTTGGTCAAACCGGGCGGCCGGATTGTTTTTTCCAACTGTTCGCTGGACCCGATCGAAGGCGAGGATCTGTATCGCGCCTTTCTGGCCGGCAACAAGACCGTCGCCGACGATCCGCTGCAGCCCGGCGAAATCGCTGGCATCGACGCCTTCCTGACCCCGCAAGGCACGCTGCGCACCACACCCGCCGATCTTGACCTTGGTTCGCCAGGGGTTTCCGGCCTGGACGGCTTCTTCGCCGCCCGCATGCGACGTGTCGCCTAGGATTTTGTCGGCAGAGCCGCAGCCCTTCGTGACTTCGTCATCCACGGGCGGAGCAAGGAGCGTAGCGACGCAGCGCAGACCCGAGGATGCCATGCCGCGACACATGAGCGCCGCTACGACGCAGAATTCTGCTCCGCTGCAACCCACGGCCAAGGTCACGGAATGGATCCCAGGGCCTCCGCGACGGAGCTTCGCTCCTGCTTCGCCCTGGGATGACGAAGTGCGAATGCCTCGACTAATCCCGAACGGCTGCGCCCCCTAAAGCATGTCGTCCAGGGACCAGTGCTTCCCCCACCTTGCATCGATCTCATCATCGACATTCTGGTAGCGGATATCGGTGGAGAGCCGGATACGCCCCTCCGCACTCTGGTTGGTCGTCGAGGCGTGGATCATGTAGGGCGAGTGGAGGACGACATCGCCGGCCTCGAAGTCCGCGATCAGCCAGCGTGTATCGAACCGCTCCGCCATGTCGGGCAGGTCCTTCGACACCCAGCCGCCCTCGCTCATGTTCCTGTTGTAGGCGCTGATGCGCTCCTGCGGGCTCAGCCCGGCATTGTCCCTGGCGAACCGGGCCTCCATGTCGAGGCCGATGGCGTGCGATCCCTCGAGATAAACCAGGCCGCCCATGTCGACGGGAACGTCGCCGATCGGGATCCAGGCCGTGACGATGCGGCTGGTGCCGCCGCGAAGATAGACGAGATCGTAATGCGCCGGCGTCGCCACGGTGGTGCCCGGTTGGGTGAAGCGCATGATCTTGCGCTTGTGCAAATAGGACAGCCCGCCGACGAACGCATCCATCAGCCGGGCCATCCGGGGCTGTGCGCAGAACCCTTCATAGGCGGTGGAGCGAACCAGCGCCATCAACCGGCGATCGGCGAGCTGACGGTCGAACGTGCCGGCCGCCAGGCCAAGCGCGGGATCGGACCCGGGCTGCAGCAAGCCGGTGTCGGCCAGATACGAAAACACCCAGCCGCGAAAATCTATGACGTCGCGGCGCGGCAGGATACCTTTCAGCCAGACATAGCCTTGCTCGGCAAGGAGGCCTCGAATGGCATCGATGCCGATCCCGGCGTCGGTTGGCACGAGATGACCCAACCGGTTCGGCGCCATCGATAATGTCTTGCCGTTGGCGTTCAGATCGATTGACGCAACAGGACTCCGTCGTTGCATGCCACCTGTTGAGCTTGACATTTCAGCCACCTGCGATTTTCCATCCTTAGCTGGAAATGCCATACTGTTTGCACACTCGCCCATGGACGTAACGAAGCCATGGACTTTTCGCTCATGAACGATCTCTCTTACGCACTCTACAGATCCGCACCGGCCGCGGCCGGCGGCCTGTCGGTTACAGGGATTGGTCGGCATCGCGTCACGCAGGCGATCCAAGCGCGCAAATTGCCGGAATTCGCCGTGGTGCTGATTGAGAACGGTCAAGGCTGGCTTGAAACCAGGACTGCCGGCATGCAGACGATCCAAGCGCCGGCCCTGTTCTGGCTGCTTCCCGGGAGAATGCATTCCTACGGGCCGGACGCATCGGGCTGGCTCGAACGCTGGGCGCTCTTCGACGGGGCCTTGATACGCGATTTCACCCGGCTGCGGCTGATCGCCGAGGACGCCCCTGTCGTCCCCTTGCGCGACCTCGGCAAAATGCAGCGGCTGTTCGACAGGCTGCACGGTGAGCTGTCGCTCGATACGATGCTGAGCCAGGCAGAAGCCGCCGCCACGATGCATCGCATCGTCGTGCGTGCTGCCCGCCAGGCAATGGATTGGAACAACCGTCAACGAAATCCCGGCTTCCAGCATGCCGACATGCAGCCCATCATCGACGAATTGCGCCGCTGCGCGTGCGACCCGGTGGATCTCGATGCCTTCGCCGCGAAATTCTCGATGTCGCCGGCAACCTTGCGGCGCAGATTTGCGCGGGCAGCCGGCATGTCGCCCAAGGCCTTCCAACTGCGCACGAGGCTCGACCGCGCCAAACAGATGCTGGCCGCCTCCGATTCGCCCATCGAGTCCATTGCGGCCGCCGTCGGCATCCACGACGCCTTCTATTTCTCCCGTCTGTTTCGCGACCGCGAAAACTGTTCGCCCAGCGAATTTCGGTCTCGCCACAACCGCAAGTGAGTGCCGGATTGCCGGGCTTAAGCCCGCGAAGCGCTTGACTTTTTTCGGGGTGGGTCGGTGGCCGGCAGCGTGAGGCGCTTCACGTCGGCGGAATTCGACTTCGCATAAGTTCTTGAATCATATAAGCTTGTGCTGGGGTACCGGAACATGATGCCGAAAAGTGTGACGCGGTTTTCGGGCGACAGCATGCTCTATCTCCAGGCGACGAGGAGGGGTTTTGGCACTGGCTGCCGGCAGCACGACACGTCTGTGGACGCTTGTCGCTAAGGAGTTTTGGCGCAAGACGCGCCGGCGCCTTCGCGCGGGGCCAGTTTATCGCTGGCGCTATTCCGGGCGCACGCCCGAACGCGTCCTGATTGCACCGCCCGACCTCAGGCTCGCCGATCCGCAGATCGCGCTCGAGATCTACTATGGCCGCTATCCGCTGTCGGGACATCTGGTCGAGACCGGCGGCAAATCGCCATTCCAGATCGATGTCGCCAATCGCGGCTGGGTGAAGACGCTGCACGGCTTTCGCTGGCTGCGCCATATGCGCGCCGCCGGCACCGAGCTGGCCGCCGCCAATGCACGCGCGCTTGTCTCCGACTGGATCGCCATGCATGGCAACCAGATTTCCGGCATAGCCTGGGAGCCCGGCACCACCGCCAAGCGAGTCATTGCCTGGTTGCAACACTCCTCGGTTGTCCTACAAGGGGCCGAATTTCCGTTCTATCGCGCCTTCCTGAAATCGCTCGCCGTGCAGATCCGCTATCTCCGCTCGATGGCGCGCGAGATGCCGGACGGCAAGGACAGGCTGCGCGCTCGTATCGCGCTTGCCTTCGCCGCGCTGTCGCTGCCGGCGCCGGCCTCGGCACTGCGCGGCGCCACCCGCAACCTGGCGGAAGAACTCGACCGCCAGATCCTTCCCGATGGCGGCCATATTTCGCGCAACCCGATGGCGGTGCTCGAATTGCTCGCCGATCTCCTGCCGCTGCGTCAGACCTATGCCAACCAGGCCGAAACGCCACCGGCCGCCCTGATGGGCGCCATCGACCGCATGCTGCCGGCGCTGCGCTTCTTCCGCCATCAGGATGGCAGCCTCGCCCGCTTCAACGGCATGGGCGCCACCATCCACGACCGTATAGCCACCATCTTGCGCCACGACGACACCGCCGGCGCGCCGCTGTTGCACGCGCCGCATTCCGGCTATGAGCGCCTGTCGATGGGCGGCGTGACGGTGATTGCCGATACCGGCCCGTCGCCGGCCGTCGATGTGTCCAACGCCGCGCATGCCGGGTGCCTGGCCTTCGAACTCTCGTCCGGTCGCCAGCATTATATCGTCAATGCCGGCATCGACACCTATGGCGCTGCCGAGTTCCGGCCGCTGGCCCGTGCCACCGCGGCGCATTCGACCGCCACCATCAACGACACCTCGTCGGCGCGGTTTTCCCATTCGCTGCGCGTCAACGACCTGCTCGGCTCACCCTTGCTCGGCGGCCCGCAGCATGTGCCTTGCAAGCGCATCGACCAGAAGGGCACGCAAGGCTTCATCGCCCGCCATGACGGCTATATGCAGCGCTTTGGCTTCCTGCATGAGCGCGAGCTGAAACTGTCGAGCGAGGGCAATGTGCTCGCCGGCAGGGATCGCTTCCTCCGCCCGGGCGGTGCGGCGATCCGCAACAATGGCCGCGACTTCGTCGTGGTGCGCTTCCACATCCACCCTGATATCAACCTTTTGCAGGACGAGCATGACCGCCTGGTGCTGACCGCCGACCAGGCCGACACATGGGTGTTCACCTGCACCGAAGTGGTGCCGGAGGTCGAGGAATCGATCTATTTCGCCGGCCTTGGCGGCCCGCGCCGCAGCCGCCAGATCGTGCTCGCCTTCAAGGCCTCGGAGATCGCCGAGGTGCATTGGCAGCTCACGCGCACCGGCATCGCCGGCTATCCCGAGAACAGCTGAGCGTCGTTGCCGGCGCCGGCTTGATCGAGCTTCCGGCTTGATTTCCTGACCTCATGTGCTACGGCCCGGCAACGCTCTCCAATCAGCCCTGAAAGGCCGCCAGCCCATGGCCGTCGCCGCCAAGAACATTCCGGCACCCGACCTCCTTCCGGTCCGCCGCGCCCTGCTTTCCGTCTTCGACAAGACCGGCCTGACCGACTTCGCCAAAGGGCTGGTCGCGGCCGGCGTCGAGCTGGTCTCGACCGGAGGTACGGCAAAGGCGATCGCCGAGGCGGGGCTGGCGGTGCGTGACGTCTCGGAACTGACAGGCTTTCCCGAGATCATGGACGGCCGCGTCAAGACGCTGCACCCGTCGGTGCATGGCGCACTGCTCGGCGTGCGCGACGATCCCGAACACGCCAAGGCGATGCACGATCACGGCATCGAGCCGATCGATCTGCTCGTCTCCAATCTCTACCCGTTCGAGGAGGTCCGCCGCTCCGGCGCCGACTATGCCGCTGTTGTCGAGAACATCGACATTGGCGGCCCGGCGATGATCCGCGCTTCGGCCAAGAATCACGCCTATGTCGCCATCGTCACCGATCCCGGCGATTATGCCTCGGTGCTGAACGCGCTGGAGATGAACATCGGCTCGCTGTCGCTGGATTTCCGCCAGAAGCTGGCGGCCAAGGCCTTTGCCCGCACCGCCAGCTACGACGCGGCGATCTCCGGCTGGTTCGCCGAAACGCTTGAGATCGAGCACCCGACCTGGCGCGCCTTCGGGGCAGGCTGGAAAGTGTCATGCGCTATGGCGAGAACCCGCATCAGAGCGCCGGCTTCTATGTCAATGGCGACAAGCGGCCGGGGGTCGCCACGGCGCGCCAGCTGCAGGGCAAGCAGCTGTCCTACAACAACATCAACGACACCGACGCCGCCTTCGAGCTGGTCGGCGAGTTCGACCCCAACCGCTGCGCCGCCGTTGCCATCATCAAGCACGCCAATCCGTGCGGCGTCGCCGAGGGCGCTTCACTGGCCGCGGCCTATGCCAGGGCGCTGGCTTGCGACCCGGTCTCGGCCTTCGGCGGCATCGTCGCCATGAACCGCATCCTCGACGCCGAAGCGGCGGAAGAGATCGTAAAAACCTTCACCGAGGTGATCATCGCGCCGAACGCGTCGGAGGACGCTGTCCGCATCATCGCCGCCAAAAAGAATTTGCGCCTGCTGGTCACCGGCGGTCTGCCCGATCCGCACGCCGGCGGCATCACGGTGAAATCCGTCGCCGGCGGCATGCTCGTCCAGGGCCGCGACAACGCGGTGGTCGACGATTTCGAACTGAAGGTGGTGACCAGGCGCGCGCCGACGGCGGCCGAGATGGCCGACCTCAAATTCGCTTTCCGCATCGCCAAGCACGTCAAGTCGAACGCCATCGTCTATGCAAAAGACGGCGCTACCGTCGGCATCGGCGCCGGCCAGATGAGCCGCGTCGATTCCTCGCGCATCGCCGCCCGCAAGGCGCTCGACGCCGCCGAGGCGGCGGGCTTGGCCGAGCCGCTGACGCAAGGCTCGGTGGTCGCCTCCGACGCGTTCTTCCCCTTCGCCGACGGGCTTATATCTGCGATCGAAGCCGGCGCCACGGCGGTGATCCAGCCCGGCGGCTCGATGCGCGACGAAGACGTCATCGCCGCCGCCGATGCGCATGGCATTGCCATGGTGTTTACGGGCGTAAGGCATTTCAGGCATTGACTGTGTGGCAGGTTAGTTAGGAAGGGCCTCACTCAGCTTTGCGGCTATCTGCGCAACGTCCGCCAGTCAAGGAGATTGCCTATACGGGTATTGATCGTGGAACTCGCGTCCGCAGTACCACCATCCTCTTCATGATTCCAAAGGGCCCGACGGCGCCCGCCTCCCATAAAGTATTCCACTTTATGTTCGTTGAGGTCGCGGAGCCGCTTGATATTCGCCGCGTGGGCGTTGAGTTCGGTCGTGAGGGCTGCGTCAAGCGCACCAACATGGACCGCCCATTCGGCATGCTCCAATAGTTTAAAGGCAGCAATCAGAAAACAGTGGCGATTTACCTCAAACGCTTGGCGCAAAGCTCTGAAGTCTGTTGCGGACGCAGACAAGTCAATTAGAAATTGGTCACATTCGGCAGCGAAGTGAACTGTACCTGATGCCCAGGTGCGCGTTCCTTCGAGCGCCATAAACCTTTGGTTTTCGATTTCCATATTTCGAACGGCTCACTCCATCGGCTGATCCGCCGGGTACGGCGTCCAGATCAAGATCGCGATCCCCACGCCGAGGAACAGCACGATGGCAGCCATGCCGAGCCGCGCCGAGCCGCTGGCGAGCGTGATCGACGCCACCATGAACGGCGCCAGGAAACTCGTGGCCCTTCCGGCCAGCGCATAGATGCCGAAATAGCGGCCGGATTCGGCTGCGGTCACGCTGCGCGCCATGTAGGAGCGTGACGACGCCTGCACCGGTCCGAACGCCAGCCCGATTAACAGGCCATAGAAAATGTAGGCCTTTTCCGCCGCCGTGCCGAACAGGCCGCCACTATCGGCTCCCGGCATCATCCAGGCGCCGAACAACGTGTAGCCTGGCCCGGTCGAAACGATGCCGATGGTGGCGATGCTGAGCAGGACGAGCGAAATCATCACGATGGTCTTGGAGCCAAGCGCGGTGTCCAGCCATGCGGCAACCAGGCAGCCGACGATGGCGACGACGTTGAGGATAATGCCGAACATGCCGATCTCGGTGATCGACCAGTGGAACATCGCTGCCGCAAATGTGCCGCCCAAAGCGAGCAGCGCATTGACGCCGTCCTGATAAATCATGCGGGCGACAAGGAAGCGGAAGATGCCTTTGCGCCGGCGCACTTCAGTCAGCGTCGACTTCAGTTCCGACAGCCCCTCGCGCACCGCCGGCCCGATCGGAATGCCTTTGATGGCGTCCGGCGTAAAGAAGAACATCGGCAGGATGAACAGGAAATACCAGCCCGCCGACAGCGGCCCGGTGGCGCGCGCGTCCTCGCCGAGTTTCGGGTCGAGCCCAAAGAGCGGGTCGATGCCGATGATCGTCTTGCCGGTCTCCGGCGAACCCGCCAGACAGGCGACGACAAAGATCAGCGCGATCATGCCGCCGAGATAACCAAGTCCCCAGGCAATGTTGGAGACGTGGCCGATCTCGCTCTTCGGCACCAGGCGCGGCATCATCGAATCGTTGAACACGGTCGAGAATTCCGCCGCGACCGAAGCGAGAGAAAAGAACAGCACCACCAGGAAAAGGTTCGAGCCGGGAGCGGCGAACCATAGCAGGCAAAGGCTGATGATCTTGATCGAGGCGAAGAACGCAATCCACGGCTTGCGCGGCCCGGTCTGGTCGGCAATCGAGCCGAGGATGGGAGACAGCACGGCAATGACCAGGCCAGCAACAGCGATGCCGTAGCCCCAGGCCGCCTGGCCTGAGACCGGATCGCTCGCCATGCGCGAGACGAAATAAGGCCCGAAGATGAAGGTGGTGACAACGGTGAAAAACGGCTGCGCCGCCCAGTCGAAGAACATCCATCCCCAGATGCCGCGCCCGGATGCCCGCTGCACTGTTTCTACCGCCGCCATCATGATTCCCCCGGGACACCGCGCTTGTCGGACGCCATGTCTGCATGTTTCGAATGCTCATGCAAACCGCCAAAGATTCGCGCTGCCCCTCACCTGGATGTCGCCGCTGTCTACCTGCATAGAGACGCGAAGAAAGGCGCCGCGCCCCTACCTCCCCCATGTGGGGAGGTCGGACCGAAGGTCCGGGTGGGGGTCGGTGCCGCACCCCCACCCCGCTGCTTCGCAGCGACCCTCCCCACAAGGGGGAGGGTAAAGTCCCGAGCCTCACATCCCCGTCAGATCGCTCATCAACCCCGAAGCCACCGACAGCCTGGACACGGTGATATCCCCGCCTTCGGTCAGCACCTGCAGCCGCTCGCGAATGCGCGCCACGCGCTCGCCGCCGGCTTCCAGCCAGGCCGCCACAGGATCCGCCGTCCCGGCATGGCCGGCGAGAGCCGCCACCGCGATGCCGCGCCGCGCCGCGCCGATCGTGTCGGTGGCGCGCGACAGCGCCAGCTGGTCGTAATAGTCCGACGGCGTGATTGAACGCGCCGCCTCTTCGACGCGCGGAATGCGGAAGGCATCGCTGACGGCGAAGAACGCCTTGGCCGAGGCGACGACGTCGGCATTGGCCGTGCGCGCCGTCAGTGCGATGTCGGGGATCAGTCCCGCCACATCGGCCATTGCCAGCTGCCCGGCGAGCTTTTCCGGGGCGCCGGCCTTGAACAGGCCATACCGCCTCTCCTCGACCCGCTCGCGCGAGAAGGCCGGCAGCAGCGAGAGCAGCTTCGGCTCCAGCGCCATGCGCGCCTCTTGCAGTTCGGCAATGCGCTGGCCGAGCGCTGCGGTGCCGGCATCGTTCTTCAGATACCAGCCGCTGGTCACGAAGATAAGCCGGCTGACGGACTGGTAGAGATCGAGCTGCGCCTGGCCGTCGATGTGGCTGTCCAGCGCATCGATCTCCCGATAGAGCGCCGGCAACGCGAAGCCGTCGCGCACCACGGCAAAGGTGCGCACCACGTCGGCCGCGCTGCGCCCCGTGGCTTCCTGCAGCCGGTTGACGAATGACGGTCCGCCGCGATTGACGAGATCGTTGGCGACGACGCGGGCGATGATTTCGCGGCGCAGCCGGTGGCCATGGATCTCGGCCGCATATTTCTTCGCCATCCGGTCAGGGAAATAGCCCATCAGGTCGCGGTCGAAATGCGCGTCGTCAGGCACGTCGCTGGCGACGATGTCGGAAAACAGCACGATCTTGGCATAGGCGAGCAGCACGCCAAGCTCCGCCCGGGTCAGCGGCTCGCCACGCGCCTCGCGCTCGGCAAGGGCGGCCGGCGACGGCAGCGTCTCGACAGCGCGGTCGAGCAGGCCCCGAGCCTCCAGCGCCGCCATGAACCGGCTCTGGTGCGCGATGTCGGCAAGGCCGCGCTTGCGGGCGATGGAGAGCGCCAGCGTCTGTTCGTAATTGTTGGACAGCACGAGGCCGGCGACCTCGTCGGTCATCTCGGCCAGCAGCTTGTTGCGCGCCGGCCGGGTCAGCGATCCCTTGCGCATGGCGGACGCCAGCGCGATCTTGATGTTGACCTCGACGTCGGAGCAGTTGACGCCGCCGGAATTGTCGATGGCATCGGAGTTGCAGCGACCGCCATTCATGCCGAATTCGATGCGGGCACGCTGTGTGACGCCGAGATTGGCGCCCTCACCAATCACTTTGGCCCGCACATCGAGCGCGGTGATGCGGATGGCGTCATTGGCGCGGTCGCCGACTTCGGCATTGGTTTCGCCCGAGGCCCGTAAATACGTGCCGATGCCGCCGAACCACAGAAGGTCGACGTTCGCCTTGAGGATGGCGGTCATGATCTCGGCCGGTGTCGCGGTGGTCTTGGCGAGGCCAATCGCCGCCGCCGCTGCCGCAGGCAGCGTGATCGACTTCTGGCTGCGCGAGACGATGACGCCGCCTTCCGACAGTTTGGTCTTGTCATAGTCCTGCCAGGACGAACGCGGCAGCGCGAACATGCGCTCGCGCTCGGCCATCGACGCCACTCTGTCTGGATCGGGATCGATGAAGATGTCGCGATGGTCGAAGGCGGCGATCAGCCTGGTCTGCGGCGACAAGAGCATGCCGTTGCCGAACACGTCGCCCGACATGTCGCCGACGCCGACGACGGTGAAGGGGGTGGCCTGGATGTCGCGGTTGATCTCGCGGAAATGCCGCTTGACCGCTTCCCAGGCGCCTTTGGCGGTGATGCCCATCTTCTTGTGGTCGTAACCGGCCGAGCCGCCGCTGGCGAAGGCATCGTCGAGCCAGAAACCGTGTTTCTCCGAAATGGCATTGGCGGTGTCGGAGAAGGTTGCCGTGCCCTTGTCGGCGGCGACGACAAAGTAGGGGTCGTCAGGATCGCGCCTGACGACGCCGGCTGGGGGTATGACGCCATCGAGGCCGATATTGTCGGTGATCGACAGCAGGCTGGAAACGAAATTCTTGTAGGCCGAGGTGCCGGCCTCGAAGATGGCGTCGCGGCCGGCGCTCATCGGCAGCTTCTTCGGATAGAAGCCGCCCTTGGCGCCGACCGGCACGATGACGGCGTTCTTGACCTGCTGCGCCTTGACCAGGCCGAGCACCTCGGTGCGGTAATCCTGGGCGCGGTCCGACCAGCGCAGGCCGCCGCGCGCAACCGGGCCGAAGCGCAGATGCACGCCTTCGACCTCGGAACCGTAGACGAAGATCTCGCGCCACGGCCGCGGCGCCGGCAATCCTTCGACCGCTTGCGAGTCCAGCTTGATCGCCAGTGACTGGCCCCGCGCCTTCGTTCCCGCAACGAAATGATTGGTGCGCAACGAGGCTTCGATCAGGTTGAGATAGCGGCGGATGATGGTGTCGTCATCAATGTTAGGGACTTCCTCCAGCGCGTCCTTGATCTTGGCCTTGAGGTGCTTGGCGGCGATGACGCCTTCCGTCTCGGCGGTCGGGCCGAGACGAGCGACGAACAGTGCATGCAGGCCGCGCGCAATGTCGGGATAGCGGTTGAGCGCGGCCGCGATGAAATCCTGGCTCTGCGGGATACCGGCTTGCTGCAGGTAGCGGCCATAGGCGCGCAGAATGCTGACTTCGCCCGCCCACAGGCCGGCGGTCTGGGCAAGCCCGTTATAGCTGTCATTGTCGATGTCGCCGCGCCAGACCGACAGGAACGCGTCCTCGAACAGCGCGCCGCCATCGCTGAGGTCGATCGGCTTGCCGTAGCTGTTCTCCAACTCCATGTCGTGGACGAAGACGGTGTCGCCGCCGTCCTCGCCAACCTCGAAGGTGCGCTCGCTGATGACGCGGAAGCCGATGTTTTCCAGCACCGGCACGCGACGCGACAGCGCTACCGGGCTGCCGTGGTGGTAGATCTTCAGCGCTGCCTGATGCGGTTTCTGCTCGGCATGGCGGTAATAGTCGATGGCGATCGGGTTGGCGGTGCTGATGCCGGCGATGCGCCCCGCATCCTTCAGCGCGATGGCCGCGCTGAAGGAATCGCGATAGCTCTCAGGCAGACGCGCGGCGATCGCCTTCAGCGATGGATCGCCGCCGACGGCTTCCGCGGCTTCGGCCAGCGCGTCGTCCCAGGTTCGCACGATATCGCGGATCGCCGCTTCGATCGCCGCCTGCTCGACCTTCGGCGTCTTGCCGCCCGAGCGGCCGATGATGAAATGCACACGCGCCAGCCCGCCCTCCGGAAACGCCGGATAATAAGCCGACAAACGGCCCTCGAAGACGGTCTTGAGATAGGTGCCGATCTTCTCGCGCACGACGCTGTCATAGCGGTCGCGCGGCACGAAGACGAGGATCGAGACGAAGCGGTCGAACTGGTCGGCGCGCACCAGCGCCCGCACCCGCGGCCGCTCGACCAGGCCGAGAATGGCCGCGGCGTGCTTCTTCAGGATCGGCACCGGCACCTGGAACAGTTCGTCGCGCGGATAGCTCTCCAGAACGTTGATCAGTGCCTTGCCGGAATGGTCGTGCCGGTCGAAGCCGGACTTGGCGATGATGGTCTCGGCCTTTGACCTCAGATACGGGATTTTCATCACCGAGCGCGTGTAGGCAGTCGAGGTGAACAGGCCGACCATGCGCAACTCGCCGGCAAGCGTGCCCTTGGCGGTGTAGGTTTTGACGCCGATATAATCGAGATAAATGCGGCGGTGCACCAGCGACTTGGCGTTGGCCTTGGTAACGATCAGCGGCTCCGGCCCATGCAGGAAGGCGCGGATTTCGGGCGTCGTCGTCACCGCCTCGGTGCCGCGCCGGAGCACCAGCACATCCGGGTCGGCGAGGATGCCGAGACCGGGTTTGTCGGCGCGCTCCAGATTGCCGCTCTCCGCGCCGCCGGAATATTTGAACTCGCGCATGCCAAGGAAAGTGAAATTGTCGTCGCGCAGCCATTCAAGGAAGGCGATGGCCTCGGCAACGCTCTTCTTGTCGAGCGGCACGGCGGAATAGCGGAATTCGGAAATCGCCTGGTCGAGACGGGCGAGCATCGGCTTCCAGTCGCTGACGGCGGCGCGCACCTGGTTGAGCATCTTGCGCAGGCGGTCGGCCAGCGCGTCGGCCTGCTCCGCCGTCAGGCGCGGAATATGGACATGGACGACGCTCAGGCGGTCGTGATTGCCATCGTCCTTGAGGGCGCTGCCGTCGCCGAGGATCTCGTCGACGCCGGCCTTGCCGTGACGCACGACGATGACCGGATGGGTGACCAAAGTCGGTTCGCCGGCAGTTTCTGTGATCTCGCCGAGGATCGAATCGAACAGGAACGGCATGTTGTCGTTGACGACGGTGATGATCGTCATCGGGCGGCCCTCGCGGGAGACGCCCGACCCGGCATCGACGGCGACGACACTTTGGCCCTTCTTGTGGGCGGCGACCGCACGTCCTGCCAGGTCGGCGGCTCGCTCCAGGTCGGCGGCGTCATAGGCGGCAATGTCTTCGACCGGCGCGCGGGCCAGCAGATAGTCGGCGAGCCTGGCCGGCTTCCCGTCGGGTTTCACCCCGGCAGTGGCTGTTTTCTTCGGCTTAGCTGCGGATTTCACGCTCGCCATGTTGTCCTCCCGTCACATGCTTTTACGACTATGGTAGCAGATGACCGCTGTTTGGCGACAAAGGTTTGACGGCTCGATAAGAATTACAGGAATTCGACGGTCAGGCGGCGGTGAACCAGGAGGGAGACCCCATGTCCGGCAAAATCAGCGCACTTGACCTCGGTATCGCAGAACTGAGCGAGGCGACAAAAGCCTATTTCGCCAAATGCGAGGAAAAGCTCGGCCTGGTTCCCAACGTGCTTCTTGCCTATGCCTTCGACGAGAAGAAGCTGCGCGCCTTTACCGACACCTACAATGATCTGATGCTGGGTGAATCCGGCCTGTCGAAGCTGGAACGGGAGATGATCGCGGTCGTCGTTTCCTCGATCAATCACTGCTATTATTGCCTGGCCGCGCATGGCGCGGCGGTGCGCCAGCTCTCCGGCGATCCGGCTCTCGGCGAGATGATGGTGATGAACTTCCGCGCTGCCAATCTTTCACCGAAACAGACGGCGATGCTCGAATTCGCGGTCAAGCTGACGGAAGAGCCGGCAAAGATCGTCGAGGCGGACAGGGCAGCACTGCGCAACGCCGGCTTCACCAACCGCGACATCTGGGACATCGCCTCGACCGCCGCCTTCTTCAACATGTCGAACCGCGTGGCGGCGGCCATCGACATGCGGCCGAACGACGAATACCACGCCATGGCGAGGTGAAAGTTTCCTTCTCCTCGTAGGAGAGGTCAACGCGCCGCGATGGCCCCGGCAGCGCCGGCCATCGTCGTGGCGCTGATTCGGTTGGCGATCTTCATGGCGCGCCTGCTTTTGAGCAGCTTGCGCGCCTGTGAGGCCGCGACGACCCAGGCGAGATCGATGGCGATCAGAACCACCGCCATCGTCGCCGTCAGTTCGACCCAGCCGATGACACTCACCGAAGCGAGGTCGATGATCGTCGGCAGCAGCGCCAGATAGAACATCATGATCTTGGGATTGCCGAGCGTCACCGCCATGCCGGCAAAGAACAGCTTTGTCGCCGAATCCTCGCGCGGCATCTCGCCTTCTTTTGCGTCGACAGGTGCGGTCCACATCTTGAAGGCGAGGTAGCCGAGGTAAGCGACGCCGATCCATTTCACGACGACGAAGGCGAAATGGAAGGTCTGCGCCACGACCGCCAGCCCAAACACCGCCAGCGACAGCCAGATGCCCTCGCCGATCCACATGGCGAGCAGGAACGGGAACACGTCGCGAAAGCCTTTCGAGATGACGCGGGCAACAAGTGCGGCGATCGACGGGCCGGGCGAACCGGCGGCGACGAACAAGGCGGCGGCGAAGATCAGGAGCGAAGTGAGGTGCATGACGGAGCCTTCGAGCGTTGGATGGCAAATGATATCCGATCGGCGTCAATTTGGCACCCTCGGGCTGATGGGCCAACGAACGCGACACCATTCTGAGATCGGACTTGCCCGTGCCAGCGGTTTGAGAAAGGATCGCGGCCGTGAAATCAATCGTCATCCACGCCGCAAAAGACCTGCGCATCGAAGAGACCGATTCGGGCGCGCCTGGCGCCGGACAGGTCGAAATATCGGTCGAGGCCGGCGGCATCTGCGGCTCGGACCTGCACTACTACAATCATGGCGGCTTCGGCGTGGTGCGCCTGCGCGAGCCGATGATCCTCGGACATGAGGTCGCCGGCACGGTGAAGGCGCTTGGCGCCGGCGTCTCCAGCCTCGCCGTCGGCGACCGCGTCGCTATTTCGCCCAGCCGGCCCTGCAATGCGTGCCGGTACTGCCTGCAGGGCGTGCAGAACCAATGCCTCAACATGCGATTCTACGGCAGCGCCATGCCCATGCCACATATACAGGGCGCCTTCCGCCAGTGCCTCGTCGCCGAGGCCTGGCAGTGCCACAAGATCGCCGACCATGTCTCCATCAACGAAGCCGCCTTTGCCGAGCCGTTCGCGGTAACGCTGCATGCCGTCAACCGCGCCGGCTCGCTGCTCGGCAAGCGGGTCTTGGTCACAGGCAGCGGGCCGATCGGTGCGCTCAGCATCCTTGCCGCACGTGTCCACGGCGCGCGTGAGATCGTCGTCACCGATGTCATGGACGCGGTTCTGGCCAAGGCCAACGAGATCGGCGCCGACCGCACCATCAATGTCGCCACAGATGCCGACAAGCTCGCTGGCTACAATGTCGAGAAGGGCAGTTTCGACGTCATGTTCGAATGCTCCGGCAATGAGCGCGCGGTGCGAGCCGGGCTCGATGTGCTGAAGCCGCGCGGGGTGCTCGTGCAGCTCGGCCTAGGCGGCGACATGTCGCTGCCTCAGAATCTCATCGTCGCCAAGGAGATCGAAATGCGCGGCTCCTTCCGTTTCCACGACGAGTTCGCGCTGGCCGTCGATCTGATCAACAACCGTCGCGTCGACGTCAAGCCGCTGCTGACCGGCATCTATCCAATGGACGAGGCGGTTGCGGCTTTCGAGATCGCCGGCGACCGCAACAAATCGATGAAGGTACAGATCGCCTTCGCCTGAGCAGGGCGAGACACCCTATGAACCTTGCCCGCTCGGCATCTTGCCGCTAGAAGAACCGTCCCGACATTCATTTCGAGCTTCATTTTGCCTCAGTAACCGCCGGTCTCGCCAACTCCCCTGATCACACTTGGCAGGGCGCCGCATTAAGCGGTGCCTGCTCCATTTCACGTGTTCCTCAGGCGGCGGTTCGAGACCGGTTTGGCACTGCTGAACCGTTGTCGCGCGCTTTGCCGCCCGTGACAGCTGATTTCCGACATAGCTAGCTCTCGCCACGCCGTGCCCGCATGGGCATCTCGCCATTGCCGACCTGAAGAACTTCCACACTGGAAGGTCTTCCGGCTTGTCCCAACATCTCGCTATCCACTGGGCAATCACGCCCGAAATCGCGCCTCGACCCCTGGTCCACTGCAACCGCTGCAGCGCCGTGAAAGCCTATCGCTGCAGCGACAAATTCCGCGTCAACGCCAATGGCAAACGCATTGATGTCTGGCTGATCTATCGCTGCATCGACTGCGACAATTCGTGGAATTTCGGCATTTTCGAACGCTGCAACCGCCGCGACATCGAACCCGCGCTGCTGGCAGCGCTCGAAAGCAACGATCCGGCCCTCGCCCGCCGCCATGCCTTCGATGTCGTGGCTTTGCGAAACCGGGTCGGCCGCGTCGAGGAGTTTCCCGATGTCGCCGTTCACAAACACCGGCTCGGCGGCGAAGGCCGACCCGCAGCCGCGCTTGAAATCAGGCTTGGGCTGGAAATGCCGACATCGCTGCGGCTCGACCGTCTGCTCGCCGGCGAACTCGGCATCTCCCGATCAAGGCTTCAGGCGCTGGAGGAGAAACGATTGCTGGTTGTTGTTCCCGAAGGCGCCAGAGCTTTGCGCAAGCCGGCCCGCGACGGCACGGCGATTCGCATTGACCTGGCCGACGAGCCGGAACGTGAAGCCATCATTTCGGCTGCCGTGGGTGAATGACAAGAGGGGCGAAGCACCGGTGCTTCGCCCCTCTCGAATTTAGACAATCAGACGATTACGCCGCGCCCACAACCTTGGCCGACTTCTCGAAGCGCTTGCGCTCGTTCGGGTCGAGATAGAGCTTGCGCAGGCGGATGGTCTTAGGCGTCACCTCGACCAGCTCGTCGTCCTGGATCCAGGCCAGCGCGCGCTCCAGCGTCATGCGGATCGGCGGCGTCAGCTTCACCGCCTCGTCCTTGCCGGCGGCGCGGATGTTGGTCAGCTTCTTGCCCTTCAGCACGTTCACTTCGAGGTCGTTGTCACGGCTATGGATGCCGATGATCATGCCCTGATAGACCTTGACGCCCGGGTCGATGACCATCGGGCCGCGGTCTTCGAGGTTCCACATGGCATAGGCCACTGCCTCGCCCTGTTCGTTGGAGATCAGCACGCCGTTGGTGCGGCCCGGCAGTTCGCCCTTGTAGGGCTGGTAGGCGTGGAACAGCCGGTTCATCACGGCGGTGCCGCGCGTGTCGGTCAACAGTTCCGACTGGTAGCCGATCAGTCCGCGCGTCGGCGCGTGGAAGACGATGCGCTGACGGTTGCCGCCCGAAGGCCGCAGCTCGACCATCTCGGCCTTGCGCTCCGACATCTTCTGCACAACGATGCCGGCGTGCTCCTCGTCGACGTCGATGACGACTTCCTCGACCGGCTCCAGCAATTCACCGTTCTCGCCCTTCTGCATGACGACGCGCGGACGCGACACGGCGATTTCAAAGCCTTCGCGGCGCATCGTCTCGATCAGCACGGCCAGCTGCAATTCGCCGCGGCCGGAAACGAAGAACGAATCCTTGTCGGGCGATTCCTCGATCTTGAGCGCGACATTGCCTTCGGCTTCTCGCAGCAGGCGGTCGCGGATGACGCGGCTGGTCACCTTGTCGCCTTCGGTGCCGGCGAGCGGCGAATCATTGACCAGGAAAGACATGGTCACGGTCGGCGGATCGATCGGTTGCGCATGCAACGCCTCGGTCACCGCCAGGTCGCAGAACGTGTCGGCGACAGTGCCCTTCGACAGGCCGGCAATTGCCACGATGTCACCCGCCTGCGCCTCTTCGATCGGCTGGCGCTCGAGGCCACGGAACGCGAGGATCTTGGAGATGCGCCCGGTTTCGATCTGCGTGCCGTCATGGTGGAGCACCTTGACCGCCTGGTTGGACTTCAGCGTGCCGCTCTCGATACGGCCGGTAATGATGCGGCCGAGGAACGGATTGGCTTCCAGGATGGTGCCGATCATGCGGAACGGGCCGGGATGAACGGTCGGCTCCGGCACATGCTTGATGACGAGGTCGAACAGCGGCGCCAGGCCCTGGTCCTTCGGGCCTTCCGGATTTTCCGAGACCCAGCCATCGCGGCCAGAACCGTAGAGGATCGGGAAGTCGAGCTGCTCGTCGGTGGCGTCAAGCGCTGCAAACAGGTCGAACACCTCGTTGACCACTTCGACGTGGCGGGCGTCCGGACGGTCGATCTTGTTGATGACGACGATCGGCTTCAGGCCGACCTTGAGCGCCTTGCCGACGACGAACTTGGTCTGCGGCATGGGGCCTTCGGCGGCGTCGACCAGCACGATCGCCGAATCCACCATCGACAGGATGCGCTCGACCTCACCGCCGAAATCGGCGTGGCCGGGCGTGTCGACGATGTTGATGCGGGTGTCCTTCCAGTCGACCGAGGTCGCCTTAGCCAGGATGGTGATGCCGCGTTCCTTTTCGAGGTCGTTGGAATCCATGGCGCGCTCGGCGACGCGCTGATTGTCGCGGAAGGAACCGGATTGCCGCAGCAATTGGTCGACGAGGGTGGTTTTTCCATGGTCGACGTGCGCGATGATCGCGATATTACGAATTTTCATTTTGTGGTCTCGGGAGCGTTGCAGGCAGCAGGCCAAAAGGCGCCGCCTCTTTCGGTTGGGCGGCTCATACAGGGTTTTTCGCAATTGCGAAAGAGGAGGCGCACCACCAAATACTCATCAAATCTTAAGCATCTCGGTGTGAGATGGTTTTGTTAACCAAGGCGGGAACCTTTCTGGGCCCGGGTAGTTCGAAATTCATGACCGACAAACTCAACCGATTTTGGCCCCTCATCGCTTCGGTCGCATTCGCTGCCGTGCTGGCGGCCAATGCCGCTCAATCGGCCGCCACGGTGAAGGAAGCCAATCCGGCTTCGTCGTCCGACCGGACGGCCGAGCAGATGTTTGCCGACGCCCCTGATGGCGTCGACCCAATGGTCACTGGCCCGGTCAGCGCCTCTTTCAAGCAGAGGCAGCAGGTTGCAGGTTGCGACAGCGCGGTTTGGCCGAAGATTCCGACGGTTTGCTACCCGGACTGACGGCTGCCCATTCCAGGCGTAGCGATCCTTCGCGCCGACCCAAAGGCTTACGCCGACCGCACCGGATCGAGCGTCACCAGCGGGAGATTAGTACCGCGCCTTACGCCGCTTGCGGCTCCGGATCGAAAGCCGGCCTGCTCGTATTGATCAGCAGCGACAGACACGCAGCCACGATCGCCGTCATGCCGGCGATCAGGAAAGCCAGTTCGTAATTGCCCTGCAATTCGCGCATGGTGCCGCCGAAG
The DNA here is from genome assembly GCF_040324475.1 of Mesorhizobium sp. C268A. Classification (NCBI taxonomy): domain Bacteria; kingdom Pseudomonadati; phylum Pseudomonadota; class Alphaproteobacteria; order Hyphomicrobiales; family Phyllobacteriaceae; genus Mesorhizobium; species Mesorhizobium sp. C268A. The sequence goes on along the minus strand of NZ_JAMYVX010000001.1, from coordinate 3,751,209 downwards.
GCGGCGGCGGTGGCGGCGCCGACTTGGTGGCCGGCTACGATCCAGCCGAACACGATCGGGCCGCTGCGGTCACCGAAGGCCTCGTTGGCGAGCCTGAGCGTCGGCGGCACGGTGGCGATCCAGTCGAGACCGTAGAGCATCGCGAAGATGATCAGGCTGGTCGCCGAGAAGCCGGAATAGGGCAGATAGATCAGCGCCAGACCGCGAATGCCGTAGTAGACGCCGAGCAGCTTGCGCGGGTCGAAACGGTCGGTGAGCCAGCCCGAGAGCGTCGTCCCGATCAGGTCGAAAATGCCCATAAGCGACAGCAGGCCCGCGGCCTGTACCTCGGGGATGCCCATATCGCCGCAGAAGGAGATCAGATGCGTGCCGACCAGCCCGTTGGTGGTGAAGCCGCAGATGAAGAAGGTGGCGAACAGATACCAGAAGACGCGGGTGCCGGCAGCGCGGCGCAGCGTGTTCAGCGTATGCGCCAGAAAATTGCCTTGCGATGCCGGCGAAACCGGCGGCACGTCATCGGCCCCGGCGCCATAGCGCACCATGCCGATCGAAGCGGGACGCTCCGGAACCAACAGCCAGACCAGCGGCAGAAGACAGGCGGTGGCGATCGAGACGGCGGTAGCGACGGGCTGCCAGCCGCCCGACTGGGCGAGCGATGCCAGCAGCGGCAGGAACACCAAGAGGCCGGTGGCGCTGGAGGCCGACATCAGCCCCATCACCAAGCCGCGATTGGTCTTGAACCAGCGGTTGACGATGGTGGCGCCGAGCACGGTGGCGACCGCGCCGGAGCCGACACCTGAAAACACGCCCCAGGTGAGGAACAGATGCCATGGCTCGGTCATCAGCAGGCTGAGCGCGGTCGAGCCCGACATGATCACAAGCGAGGCAAGCAGCGTGCGGCGCAAGCCGATACGCTCCATCAATGCGGCGGCAAACGGCCCGGTCAGGCCGTAAAGGAAGATGCCGATCGCGGCGGCAATCGAAACCGTATCGCGCCCCCAGCCGAAGCTTTTATCCAACGGCAGCATCATCACCGAGGGTGCGGAACGAAGCCCGGCCGCGATCAACAAGCAGAGGAAGATGACGCCAACCACGACGAAAGCGTAGCGCTGGCCAAAGGGACGGGATTGAGCTATCATGTTACTGACCGGTACGTTGCAGGGTGAGGACATGTATACGTACCGATCGGTAACACGTCAATCGAGTCATACCATGCCAACGGACAAAAATATTGAACTGACCATCAAAGACGGTCATGCAGCCGCACCGCCCAAGGCTGCCAAGAAAATCCTCGACGTGGCGTACGACCTGTTCTACCGCCGCGGCATCCGGGCGATCGGCGTCGACGAGATCGTCAAGCGCGCCGGCGTCACCAAGCCCAGCCTCTACCGCAGCTTTCCCTCCAAGGACGAGCTCGCCGCTTCCTATCTCAGGCAATATGACCGTGAGTATTGGGAGCGTTTCGACGAAGCCGTGGCTGCCCATCCCGGCGACCCGCGGGCACAGCTCAGGGCTTTCCTGACTCGCGTCGGCAAGCGCACGCAAAGGCCGGACTATCGCGGCTGCGGCATGACCAACGCGGCGGTGGAATATCCCGAACATGGCCATCCGGCGCGTGTCGTCAGCGAGGCCAACAAGCAGGAGCTGCGCCACCGCCTGCGCGCCATGGCCGCAGCGATGGGCGCTGAAGACCCTGACACGCTCGGCGACGGCCTGCTGCTGTTGATCGAAGGCGCCTATATCAGCGGCCAGCTCTTCGGCCTCGGAGGCCCGGCGGCAGCGGTGGCCCGCAACGCCGACCTGCTGATCGAGGCGAGCTTGAAGAAATAACATTTCGAACGTTGGCGCCGCCCCTCACCTGCCGGCATCCTTTCCCGGAAATGGGGCGAGGAACGCTCTCATCACGATTTCGCCAATTGCCAGCGTTGCAAGGTTGTCGCCAGCGGCGCAGCCGGCCACTTTCTCCCGTTCAGGGGGAGAATTGCCCGGCAGGGCGATTTGGGCGGCGCCAACGTTGAGATTGGCACGCTAGGCCGGCCGCAGATTTGGCGATAGGCTGGGGCGAACTTCACGGGAGACGTCCGCATGCGAACCCTGCTGCTTGTTCCATTCGCCCTCGCCGCCCTATCCCAAACCGCCCATGCCGACGGAATATCCAGCGTCTACACCGACCTCGACTCGCAAAAGGATTGCGTCACCTATGCGCAGGCCGAGGAAGGTGACGGCGACTGGGCCGAACTCGCCTGCTCCGGCTATCGCGGCTATCCCGTGCTGATCGCCTACGACGATGCGCGTGAATCGCTATTCTACGGGTTTCCGCCCGGCGGCGAGATGACCTCGGTCTGGGAGAGCTTTTCTGGCTTCAACTCGTCCGGCGCCAAGGTCGAATGGCGCATCGAGACCAAGGGCGACGTTGCCGTTCCCTTCGCGGTGATCCACCGCCGCTCGATCAGCAATCCCGAGGATGAGAACAAGCCGACCGAAGTGCTGCTCGTCGCCAAGGTCGCCCAGATGGAAGCCCGCGACGGCTGCACCATCGGCCTCGTGCTCGCCACCGGCAACCCTCAGGCCAACGACCAGGCGCGCAAGCTGGCGGACGAAAAGGCGAAGAGTTTCGCCTGTGGCAAGGACAAGCACACCGTCATCGGCAACGTGCCGGCGTTTGGTCGGGTGGATAACTAGCCACGTGGGTGCAAGGCACCCCCCTCTGCCATGCCGGGCATCTCCCCCTCAAGGGGGGAGATTGGCAGCTTCGCTGGCGGCGCTTTTCTTTCGGCGCTGAAAATTGACGAAAGCCGTTGCGACATCCGATCTCCCCCCTTGAGGGGGAGATGGCCGGCAGGCCAGAGGGGGTGCCTCGCGCTGGCGTTTGCCGCTTACTTGAACGAGACGCAGGCCTCTCTCGGCGCTACTTTGCCGCCTTCGCCCGTGCGATCGCGTCGACGATCATCTTCTTGGCGTATTTGGAATCGTGCCAGCCTTCGATCTTGACCCATTTGCCGGGCTCGAGATCCTTGTAGTGCTCGAAGAAGTGCTGGACCTGGTCGCGGGTGATCTCGGGCAGCTGCGTGTATTCGGTGACGTTTTCGTAGCGCAGCGTCAGCTTCGGCGACGGCACGGCAATGACCTTCTCGTCCTGGCCGGCATTGTCTTCCATCACCAGCACGCCGATCGGCCGCACATTGATGACGCAGCCCGGCACCAGGGCGCGCGTGTTGCAGACCAGCACGTCGATCGGGTCGCCGTCGCCCGACAGCGTGTGCGGCACGAAACCGTAATTGCCGGGGTAGCGCATCGACGTATGCAGGAAACGGTCGACGAACAGCGTGCCGGCCTCCTTGTCCATCTCGTACTTGATCGGCTCGCCGCCGATCGGCACCTCGATGATGACGTTGATGTCCTCGGGCGGGTTCTTTCCGATGGCTATGGCTTCGATACGCATGCTTAAATCCCTCTCTCGATGTCCAAGATCGATAGCGGGCGGCGCGGCATGGTGCAATGCGGCGATTGGTGCGAAGCGCTAACGGAAGCGCACGGTTTATGATGATTTGTAACCGAGGCCGGTCATTCCCAGACGAAGGCGACCTTCTTGAGCGCCCTCTGCTCGAAAATCTCGACGCCTTCGGCGACGTCACGGCCACCCGCGCCGGCATAGAAGGAAAGTGCGTTCTGGTTGTCTTCCAGCGCCCACACCACCATTCCCTTCAGCCCGTGGTCGGCAAGCCGCGCCCGCGCCGCCTTGAACAGCCGGCTGCCGAGCCCGATGCCTTGATATTCCGGACGCAGGTAAAGTTCGTAGATTTCGCCCTGTTGCTTCAGCTCGCGGGCGCGGTTCTTGCCGATCGTGGCATAGCCGGCGATGGTGCCGCCGATCTCGACCACCAGAACGGTGGCGGCGCGGCGGATGGCGTTGGCCCACCAGTCGGCGCCGCGGCGGTTGATCATGGAGGTCAGCGAGCGATGCGGGATGATGCCGGAATAGGCGCCCTCCCAAGCCTGCTGGTGCACGTCCGCAATGGCGCCAGCGTCGCGCGGTTCGGCTTTCCTGATGTCGATGCTCAGCGTATTCATGATTTGTTAACCATAAACCCGGATCGGCCATTTGCAAGAGTCGAGGTCAGCCCGCCGACCGCTTTCTCACAGCCGATCGCGACACTGCTGACAATGGGCAAAGCCTGCCTGATAACGCGCTCAGCCGAGGCGAATGGCGTGGGTTTTCGAGAACCGGAGCGGAGCGTACTTTTTGTACGTGAGCACCGGAAGCGCAGAAAACCCGCGTCAGGCGTCCGGCTGAGTAGCTTTGCAGGCAGGCTTTTCAGATCTCGACGAGATGATCGTCCAGTTCATTGGCGTCGCCCGACGTCACCGGGAAATGCTCGGCCAGCACCGCGCCGACCTGCCCGATCGCCTTGACGAAGCCGTCGGCGAGTTGGTCGTCGCCGGCATGCTGCAGGAGATCGCGCACCACGCCGTCCCAGACATGCTGGCCGACCTTGCTGTCGATGCCCGAATCGGCGACCACTTCGGCATAACGCTCGGCGATCGACACGAAGACCAACACGCCGGTGCGCGCCGTGGTGCGGTGGACATTGCGGGCGAGGAACTGCCTGAGCGCATTGTCATGTGCCGCCTGGTAACGCTGCCGGCGCGGCACCAGATGGATGCGCAAGCCGGGCAGCGCCCACAAAAGCACCAACACCGAGGCCAGTGCCAGCAGTTGGACAATGACGAGATGCGGCAGCCGGATCGACAGCCACCAGGCTTCCAGCCCATAGGCGACGGCGAGGCTGGCAATCAGCATGCCTGATGTCGCCATGAAGGCGGCGGGAAAGAAATAGCCGTCGCTGGCATGCGCAACGACGCAGTAGATCTCGCCGTCGGTTTTGGCCTCGGCCGCGCGGATCGCGGTGGCGATGCGCTCATGGTCCTGTGGGCTGATCGGTCGTGTTGCCATCTTCTCTCACCAGCTCCCTGAAGACCCGCCACCGCCGGACGAACCGCCGCCGCCAGAAAACCCGCCGCCGCTGCTTGAGCCCGAAGCCCAGCTGCTGCCCGAACTTCCCGATGACCATCCGCTGCCCGGCGACGAACTTGTTGTCCAACTGCTGGAGCCCGAGGACGATCCGCTCGGCCCCTGGCCGTAGCGAAAGGTCATGCCCAGCCATTTATACACGCCCGGCGACAGCTTGGTGCCGAAGATCGGCGGCAGGAAGGCCATCGCCAGGCCGCCGAAGAACATCGCCGCCCACAGGATCAGGAAGACCGCGACTATAGGATCGACGGGCGTGCTGTGGTCGGCCGGGTTGCGCTTGCCGCGCGCCTCCAGCTCTTCCGGGTTGCCTTCCAGCACCATGACCATGTCGTCGACGGCCTTGGAAATGCCGCCGGAGAAATCACCGGCGCGGAACGCCGGCACCATGTCATTTTCGATGATCAGTTTGGTGTGCAGGTCGGTCAGCGTGCCTTCCAGCCCGTAGCCGACCTCGATGCGCATCTTGTGGTCGTTCTTGGCCACCAGCAGAAGCACGCCGTTGTTTTCGCCGGCCTGGCCGAGTTTCCAGAAGCGGAACAGCCGGTTGGCGTAGGGTTCGATCTCCTCGCCGTCCAGGCTGGGGATGGTGGCGACGACGATCTGGTCGGAGCCTTTGGTCTCGAAATCCGCGAGCTTCTGCGTTAGTGCCGCCTTGGTCGCGGCGTCGATAATACCGGCATTGTCGACCACCCGCCCGGTGAGTGCCGGCAGGTCTGCCGCCAAGGCTACGAACAGCATGGCGAGCATCGTCAACAAGGCGATGCCGATCGTCGCGGCTGCGCGGCCAGGTTTTGGCGGATTGAAGACGCGTACTGTCATGCCGTCACCAGCTCCCCTCAACCACCATGACCGTCCTCGATCACCATGATCATGTCGTCGACCGCTTTGGAAATACCGCCGGAGAAATCCCCGGCGCGGAAGGCCGGCACCATGCCTTCAATGATCCGTGTGGCGTGCTGGTTGGTGAGCGTGGCTTCCAGCCCGTAGCCGACCTCGATGCGCATCTTGCGGTCGTTCACGGCCACCAGCAGAAGCACGCCATTGTTCTTGGCCTTCTGGCCGAGCTTCCAGGCGTTGAACAGCCGGGTGGCGTAAGGCTCGATCTCCTCGCCGTCGAGGCTGGGAACCGTCGCGACGACGATCTGGTCGGAGCCTTTGGTCTCGAAATCGGCCAGCTTCTGCGTCAGCGCCGCCTCGGTCGCAGCGTCGATGATGCCTGCATTGTCGACGACACCACCGGTGAGGGCGGGCAGTTCCGCCGCCAGCGCCGCGAAGCTGACGAGCAAGACCAGCAAGGCAGCGCCGGTCATCGTGGCGAAGCGGCCATGCCAGGGATTGGCGATGCGTGTTGTCATCTCGTCACCAGCTTCCCGAGGAGCCGCCGCCGCCGGACGAACCGCCGCCGCCGGAAAAGCCGCCACCACCGCTTGAACCCGACGACCAGCCGCCCCCGCCCGAAGACCAGCCGCCGCTGGACGACCGCCGGCCCGGCTCGAATGTCATGCCGAGCCAGCGATAGCGGCCGGGACCGAGTTTTTGGCCGAAGATCGGCGGCAGGATGGAGGCGGCCATGCTGCCGAAGAAGATGATTGCCCAGATGCTGATGAAGACGCCGAAGAACAGATTGTCGGTATTGATGGGCGGCTTCTGGTTGCGCTCGCCGCGCGCCTCCAATTCCTCCGGATTGCCTTCCAGCACCATCACCATGTCGTCGACGGCCTTGGAAATGCCCCCGGAGAAATCGCCGGCGCGGAACGCCGGCACCATGTCGTTTTCGATGATCAGCTTGGTGTGCAAATCGGTCAGCGTGCCTTCCAGCCCATAGCCGACCTCGATGCGCATCTTGCGGTCGTTCGGCGCCACCAGCAGCAGCACGCCGTTGTTTTCCTTGGCCTGGCCGAGCTTCCAGAAGCGGAACAGCAGGTTGGCGTAAGGCTCGATCTCCTCGCCGTCGAGGCTGGGGATGGTTGCGACGACGATCTGGTCGGAGCCTCTGGTCTCGAAGTCGGCGAGTTTCTGGGTGAGCGCGGCTTTGGTGCCTGCATCGATGATCCCGGCATTGTCGACGACGCGGCCGGTCAGCGCGGGGAGGTCGGCGGCGAAGGCGGTGAGGGGCAGGAAGACGGCCAGAAAGGCGAGAAGAACACCAAGGTTGGCGTTCCTTCGCGTCCCCCTCTGTCCTGCCGGACATCTCCCCCTCGAGGGGGGAGATTGGCAATCTCGCTGCCGACGCTCAGCCGGCAACGCTGATATTTGGCGCAAGGACAGAAGACAGCTGATCTCCCCCCTTGAGGGGGAGATGTCCGGCAGGACAGAGGGGGGTGTGAAGGAACGCAAGGCTGGCAAAGGCCAAGCTCACCCAGACGTCATCACCCGCCCTGCTTCGTGCCGAAATCGACCTTCGGCGGCTGCATCTTGTCTTCTTCGACGGTGAAGTTGGCGAAGGGCTCGTTGCTGCGGAACCAGAAGGTTGCCCATAGCACCGACGGAAAGGTCCTCAGCGTCAGATTGTAATCCTTGACCGCCAGGATGTAGTCGCGCCGCGCCACGGCGATACGGTTCTCGGTGCCTTCGAGTTGCGCCTGCAGCGCCAGGAAATTCTGGTTGGCCTTGAGGTCGGGATAGGCCTCCGACACCGCGATCAGCCGCGACAGCGCGCTGGTCAGCCCTGATTGCGCATCCTGGAACTTCTTGAGCGCTTCGGGGTCCTTCAGCGTTTCCGGCGTCACCGTGATCTGCGTCGCCTTGGCGCGCGCTTCGACCACCGCATCGAGCGTGTCCTTTTCATGCGAGGCATAGCCCTTCACCGTCTCGACCAAATTGGGAATGAGGTCGGACCGACGCTGATACTGGTTCAGCACCTCGCTCCATGCCGCCTTGGCGTTTTCCTCCGCCGTCGGGATGGTGTTGAAGCCGCAGCCGGCGAGCAGAGGCAGCACGACGGCCATCATCAGCACGGCCGGCAGACTGCGGAAAGGGAAGGCAAGGCGCTGGGCAAACATGGTGAGGTCCCTCGACAGAAGTTGCATGCGAAGCATTAGCACAATCCGCGCTCAAGAAAATGTCTGCCGCTGGCGCGCATTCATGCGCCGGCGAGGCCCTGTGATTGATCGCGCGAACACGGTATGGTTGCCGGCAAACAGGACAGGATCATGGCGGAACGCCACGACGATGACAGCGAATCGCGCCGCATTATCGAGCGCGTGGCGAACGAGGGCGGCCTTGGCGGCGCATCGCTGGTGTCACGGGCAGCGAAAGGCGCGCGCGATCATGTTACCGCAGCGGAGGCCGACCGATCCGATCCGATCGAGGTCTGGGGCACCCGCATCGGTCGCGCACTTGGGCTCATCGTCGCCCTCGGCCTTTTGATCTGGCTCGTGTACTACGTCTCCCGGGGCAGCTAGAGCATGATCCTGAAAAGTGGGAACCGGTTTTCTCGGACAAGCGGGAACCGTTTTGTCCGGAGATCATGCTCCAACCAAAGAGATAGATCAGGATGACGATTCAACGAAAAATTATCCGTATCTAGGATTTTCCATGAACAGCGAAAAAGCCGACGCGCCGCGCGCGGTCATCGTCATTTCCAGCCATGTCGCCCGCGGCTCGGTCGGCAACCGCGCCGCCGTGTTTGCGCTGGAGACGCTGGGCTTTCCGGTGTGGGCGGTACCGACGGTCATCTTGCCCTGGCATCCGGGCCATGGCCGCGCCACGCGCATCGTGCCGCCGCTCGACCAGTTCAAGGCGCTGATGGCCGATCTCGAGCGCGCGCCCTGGCTGGGTGAGGTCGGCGCGGTGCTGTCGGGCTATCTTGGCGAGGCCGGCCAGGCCGAGGCCGTCGCCTCGCTGGTTGCGGCGGTCAAGGCCAAGACGCCGGACGCGATTTATATATGCGATCCGGTGATGGGCGATTCCGGCGGGCTCTATGTGCCCGAGCCGACGGCCGCCGCGATGCGCGACCGGCTGATGCCGATCGCCGACATCGCCACCCCCAACCGCTATGAGCTGGAGTGGATGGCCGGCGCGCCTTTGCCCGATCTGAAATCGGTGATCTCGGCCGCCCTCCATGCCGGACCGTCAACAATGCTGGTGACGTCGGCACAGTCGATGATGACCGGCGGCACCGGCAATCTGCTGCTTGACGGCACCCAGGCGCTGCTGGCCGAACACCGCCTCATCGACAAGCCGCCGAATGGCCTCGGTGACCTGACTGCGGCCGTCTACCTCGCCCGCATCCTGTCGGGGCAGCCGCCGATCAAGGCGCTGCAATCGACCACCGCCGCCGTCTACGAAATCCTGGCGCGAACCGCCAAGCGTGGCGGCGACGAGCTGCAGCTTGAAACCGATGCCCAGAGCCTGTCGCATCCGATGGCGATGGTGCAACTGCGCCACCTCACGCATCCGGGGCGGGACCGCCGGGCGTGACCTCGACCGTGGTCGTCGGCGTCGACGGCTGCAAGGCCGGCTGGATCGCCGTCCGCCGCGATCTGGATGCCGCGCCGTCAGTCCGCGTCTTTCCCAGCTTTGCGACCCTGCTCGACGCCTTGCCCGCCGATGCGACAGTGGTCGTCGACATGCCGATCGGCCTGCCGGACGTCTCGAAAAGAGGCGGGCGCGGGCCGGAGACCTTGGTACGGCCAATGCTCGGAGCACGGCAATCCAGCGTCTTCTCTATCCCGTCCCGCCCGGCCCTCTACGCCGACACCAGCGGCTTCACCACGGTCGAGGCCTGGTATGAGGCACATCGGCGCGCCAGCGAGGTGGCCAAGGCGACCTCCGATCCGCCACGCGGCGTCTCGATCCAGGCCTTCGGCATCTTTGCCAAGATACGCGAGATCGACGCGCTGCTGATCGCACGTCCGCAACTGCGCCGCCGCGTCTTCGAATCGCATCCCGAAGTGGCCTTCTGCCGGCTGAACGGCGAAAAACCGATGACACTGCCGAAGAAGATCAAGGGCGCCGTCAATCCGGCCGGGATGGAAGAACGCAAGGCACTGCTCTGCCGGCACGGCTATACCAGAGCTTTCCTTGACCAGCCGCCGCAACGCGGTGCTGCCGCCGACGATTTCCTCGACGCCGCAGCGATGATGCTGATTGCCGGACGCATTGCCGGCGGGGAGGCAACGCCGTTTCCCGACCCGCCGCTTGCCGACCGTTTCGGCATTCCCCTGGCGATCTGGGCGTGAGGCAAGCGGCGCCATGCGTGCGGCATGGCGATTTGCGACGAAGCCATCCGCAATTCGGCATTGCCCGCGACGGGCATTTGCCGTTAGAGCCTTTCTAACTTGAAATGAGCTGCCGTCGCTAACCCCGAAAGGCTTCATCCCTAGCCCATGCCCCATCTCCCCGAACATCTTTGGACCGGCTACCGCAACTTCATGAATGGCCGCTATCTCACCGAGAGCGGACGCTATCGCGAGCTTGCCCGCGAGGGGCAGGCGCCCGAAACCATGATCGTTGCCTGCTGCGATTCCCGCTCTGCCCCCGAGGCGATCTTCGACGCCGGTCCGGGCGAACTGTTCGTCCTGCGCAATGTCGGCAATCTGGTGCCGCCCTATGCGCCGGACGGCGAGTTCCACTCGACCTCGGCCGCGCTCGAATTCGCCGTGCAGAGCCTGAAGGTGAAAAACATCGTGGTGATGGGCCATGGCCGCTGCGGCGGCATCCGCGCCGCGCTCGACACCAATTCGGCGCCGCTGTCGCCCGGCGACTTCATCGGCAAATGGATGAGCCTGATCGCGCCGGCGGCCGAAACCGTTTCGTCCAGCACGTTCATGACGACAACCGAACGGCAGACGGCGCTGGAGCGGATTTCCATCCGCTATTCGATCGCCAATCTCAGGACCTTCCCTTGCGTCTCCATCCTCGAAGGCAAGGGGCGGCTGTCGCTGCATGGCGCCTGGTTCGACATCTCGACCGGCGAGCTCTGGGTGATGAACAAGGACACCGGCGACTTCGAGCGGCCGGATTTGACGTAGACCCATGATCCCGAAAAGTGGGAACCGGTTTTCGGATAAGGGCATGGTCAAATAAGAGGAGGCAAGAATGCGGGTTTGGCCTGCGATCGCTTTCGCCGTAGCGGCGCTGCTGATTTCGCTCGTCCCTGCCCGCTCCGATGACGGCGCCATTATCGACCGCTGGTATTCGGCGCTGCTGGTCGCCGATCGCACCGAATTGTCGGACCTGCTCGCCGACGATGTCCGCATCAAGCTCGACGATCTCGGCGTGGTACAGTCGAAGCAGGAGTTCATCGCGTCGATCGACGAATGGAAGGGCGCGGTCGCCGGCGCCGCAATCCGGCATCGCGTCGAAAAGAGCGAGGCCGGCGTCACAACTGTCATCGCCTGCTATGATTTCCCCAACAATGACATGCTGATGCAGGAGACGTTCGCCGTCACCGGCAACCGCATCACCGCCAGTTCGCAAGCGGCGATCGCGGAAAATTGCGACGGCTTCTGACGCGGGCTTGAACGGCCGCGCTGTTGCGCCGCGCCAGTCATCGCCCTACATCGGTCAGCAAGCTCCGCCAATCATCGAAAGATCCCCCATGCCGTCCACGAAAACCGTCGATCTCGCCGCCCATCCGCTGACCAAATGGCAAGGGCCGCTCGGCCTGCCGGATTTTGCCAGCATCGGCGACGACGATTTCTCCTCGGTGTTCGACGCGGCGCTGAAGGCACATGAGGCCGAAATCGATGCGATCGCCGGCAACAAGGATGCGCCGACCATCGAGAATACGCTGGCAGCCCTCGAGCTCGCCGGTGAGCCGCTCGACCATGTCTCGTCGATCTTCTGGTGCCGGGCCGGCGCCCACACCAACGATGCGATCCAGGCGCTGGAGCGCGATATCTCGCCAAAAATGTCGAGGCATTTCTCGGCGATCTCGATGAACGAGAAATTGTTTGCCCGCGTCGACGATCTCTACCAGCGCCGTGAGACGCTCAAACTCGACGTCGAGACGCTGCGGGTGCTGGAGAAGACCTGGAAAGGCTTTGTGCGATCGGGCGCAAAACTCGACGCCGACGGCAAGAAGCGGCTGGCCAACATCAGCGAGGAGCTGTCCTCGCTCGGCACGACCTTCGGCCAGAACGTGCTGGCCGACGAGCGCGACTGGGCGCTTTTCCTCGACGAGGCTGATCTTGCGGGCCTGCCGGACTTCGTGAAGAGTTCGATGGCCGAAGCCGCCGAGACGCGCGGCCAGAAAGGCCGCTACGCAGTCACCTTGTCGCGCTCTATCTATGAGCCGTTCACGACCTTCTCCGAACGCCGCGACCTGCGCGAGAGCGCCTTCCGCGCTTTCACCATGCGCGGCCAGAATGGCGGCGCCAGCGACAACACCGCAGTGGTGCGCGACATGCTGAAACTGCGCGCCGAAAAGGCCAGGCTGCTAGGCTATGCCTCGTTCGCCGCGCTGAAACTCGACGACACCATGGCCAAGACGCCGAAGGCGGTGCACGACCTCCTCGACCCGGTCTGGGAGAAAGCGCTGGAGAAGGCCGCCGCCGACCAGAAGGAGCTGGAGCGGCTGGCGACCAAGGCAGGCAGCAACGAAAAATTCGCCGCCTGGGACTGGCGCTTCTACCAGGAGAAATTGCGCGCCGAAAAATTCGCCTTCGACGAGGCGGAACTGAAACCCTATCTGCAACTCGACCGCATCATCGACGCCTGCTTCGACGTCGCCACAAAACTGTTCGGCATCACTTTCGAGGAGAAGAAGGGCATCGCCGCCTGGCATCCCGACGCGCGCGTCTTCGTGGTGAAGAACGCCGATGGCAGCGAGCGCGGCCTGTTCCTCGCCGACTATTTCGCCCGGTCCTCGAAGCGCTCCGGCGCGTGGATGAGCGCGCTGAAGTCGGGCTACAAGCTTGGCGATGGCTCCAAGCCGGTGATCTACAATATCATGAACTTCGCCAAGCCGCCGGCCGGGGAAGCAGCGCTGTTGTCGGTCGATGAGGCCAAGACCCTGTTCCACGAGTTCGGCCATGCTTTGCACGGCATGCTGACCGACGTCACCTGGCCGTCGGTGGCGGGCACCTCGGTTTCCCGCGATTTCGTCGAACTGCCTTCGCAGCTCTACGAGCACTGGCTGACGGTGCCCGCAGTGCTGGAAAAGCATGCGCTGCATGTTAAGACCGGCAAGCCGATGCCGAAGTCGCTGCTCGACAAGATGCTGGCCGCCCGCACGTTCGGCGCCGGTTTCGCCACGGTCGAGTTCACAGCGTCGGCGCTGATCGACATGGCGTATCACGCGCGGCCGGATGCGCCGGCGGAACCGCTGCGTTTCGAAGCCGAAACGCTGGAAAAGCTTGATATGCCCGACACCATCGCCATGCGTCATCGCACCCCGCATTTCGGCCATATCTTCTCCGGCGACGGTTATTCAGCCGGCTACTATTCCTACATGTGGTCGGAAGTGCTCGACGCCGACGCCTTCGCCGCCTTCGAGGAGACCGGCGATCCCTTCAACCCGGCGCTGGCGGAACGGCTTCGGAAGAATATCTATGCCGCTGGCGGGTCGAAGGATCCGGAGGAGCTGTACACGGCGTTCCGCGGCAAGATGCCTTCGCCGGAAGCGATGATGGTGAAGCGGGGATTGCTATAGCGCCGCCTTATCTCCCCCCTCGAGGGGGAGATCACCAGCGCCAAGGATCCGCCACCCGTGGCCACACCGGCCGCGTCAGCTTCCTGTAATCCGTCACCGCCGGATTGCTCGGATACGAGCTCGGCGCCGAGACATAGATGATCTCCGCCGCGATCGGTTCAAAGCCGGCGTAGAAATGGTTGGTCGACTTGATCAGCAATATGTCCTTCGACAACGGATCGACACCGATGTTGGAGAAGACATCCGGCTCGAAGGTCTGCGTGCGGTTGGTGTTGAGGATGATGTCGATTTCGGTGCCTTCGAGCCGCACCAGCGCCGTCGGTCCGAGCGTCACCCGGCTCGGCCCGAAGCTCTGCCAGCCCTCGGGGACGGCTTTCAACACCTTGACGCGCGCATCGATCGGTTCGCCGGCCAGCGGCCCGGCCTTGCCGCCGAAGCGCAGGTCGATGACGGCGCCTTCGCCTGCCGCCTGGCAAAAGGTGACAGCGATCGGGTCCCAGATCGTCGCCACGCCAAAATTGTCCACGCCCCGTTCCAGCATGGCGCGCAGCACGACCGTACCGTCGCCGGCGACGCCACCGCCGGGATTGTCCCAGATGTCGGCAATCACAACCGGCTTGCCGGGATTTTCCTTGCGCACGGCCAGTGCCCGCGCGATGCCGTCCTCGGTGTTCAGCATCGTCATCGCCGTCCTTTCGCGCATGGCGTAAAGCTCGTGCCCTAGCCTCTCCGCCAGCGCATCGCCCTTGGCCTTGTCATTGTCAGTGACGACCAGGATGCGCGTGCCCATTTCGGGCACGTCCGCGGCCATGAAGCCATGGATGACCGAGACCGACAGCACGCCGTCCTTGCCGTGCAGCGCCTTGATGCGGTCGACGAAGGAGCGCATCGGCTCGCGGCTGGTCGGCAGCACCTGGATCATGCGGCAGTCGAACGTCGAGATCACCGGCTTGATCTCGTCGCGCGCCGCCGCCAATCCAAGCTCGACGACATGTTCGCCGCGCTCATAGAAGTCGGTGTGCGGGAATTCGAGGAAATAGGCCATGACATTGCATGCCGCGACGCGCTTTGGGGTCAGATGACTGTGCGGGTCGAGCTCGACCGCGATCACCACGTCGGGCCCGACGATTGCGCGAACCCGTTCCAGCAGATCGCCTTCGCAATCGTCATAGCCTTGCGCCACCATGGCGCCGTGCAGGCCGAGGATGACGGCGTCGACCGGCAAGGCTGCCTTCAACTGGCCGAGAATCTCGTCGCGCAACGACTCATAGGTCTGCCGCTGCACCAGCCCGCCCGGCTCCGCCCAGGTGGCGGTGCCTTCGATGACGGTCAGCCCTTCGGCAGCCGCACGCCGGCGCAGCGCGACCATCGGCGAGGAGCACAAGGTCGGCGTGTCTGGATGCTTGCCCGGCCCGGCATAGAACGCCATCTCGAACGACGCCCGGTCGGTCGGCACCGGCGAGAAGGTGTTGGTTTCGGTCGCCAGCGAGGCGGTGAAGATGCGCATGAAAGCTCCGTTGTGAATGGCGCCGTTATTTGACCGCCCCGAGCGCCAGCCCGCGGACGAGATAGCGCTGCAGCCAGATGAACAGGATTGCCACCGGCAGCGTCGCCAGCAGCGTCGCCGCCATTACATGGTGCCATTCGATCGTGTAGCGGCCGGCGACCAGCGAGAACACCTGGATAGGCAGCGTGTAACTTTCCTGGCTGCGCAGCATTGTGAGCGCAACGACGAACTCATTCCATGCGTTGATGAAGGTGAAGATGGCGGTCACCGCTATTGCCGGCAGGCAAAGCGGCAGAAACACTTTTCGCAAGGTCAGCCATCGGCCGGCGCCTTCCATCCACGCTGCTTCCTCGAGATCGCGCGGGATGGTGTCGAAATAGCTTTGCAGCATCCACACGGTGAAGGCGACGTTGAAAGCCATGTAGATGACGCCGAGCGCGGTCGTGGATTCGATCAGACCCCAGGCCGCCATCAGCCGGAACAGGCCGAGCACCAGCACGATCGGCGAGATCATCTGCGAGATCAGCAGGAACTGGCGGAAGGCGCCATAGCCGGCAAAGCGAAACCGCGACATGGCATAGGCGGCCGGCACCGAGATCAGGATGGCGCCGACGGTGGCGATAACAGAGACATAGAGCGAATTGGCCAGCGCCTGGCCAAAGCCGGTCGCCACCCACATGTCGGCAAAATTCGACCAGTGGAATTCGCTTGGCCACCAGGTCGGCGACAGCACCTCCTGCCGCGGCTTGACCGCGGTCAAAAACATTACCGCGAAGGGGAAGATCGTCACCACGAGCAGCGGCGAAAGCAGCAGCCAGGCGATGATCGTACGCTTCAGCTTGGGCGTCATGTGCGCTGCTCCCGCATGGCAAGCCGCACATAGATCATGGTGAAGATCAAAAGGATGGCGAACATCAGCAGCGACACCGCCGATGCTTCACCCAGTTTGCCGATGCGGAAGGCCAGCTTGTAGAGATGGGTGACCAATATGTCGGTCGAGTTGGCCGGCCCGCCCTGCGTCATCACCCAGATGATCGGGAAGGAATTGAAGACGTAGATGGTGTTGAGCACGATGGCGATGTTGATGAACGGCTTCAGCAGCGGAAAGGTGATCTCGCGGAACTGCTGCAGCGGCGTCGCCCCCTCCAGGGCCGCCGCCTCGTAGAGGTCGTCGGGGATCGACGACAGGCCGCCGAGGAAGATGGTCGTGGTGAACGGTACCGTCACCAATATGCCAATCAGCACCTGCATCGGGAATGCCGTCTCGGCGCGCGCCAGCCACTGGATGTTTTCATGGATCAGGCCGAGCCCGATCAGCGCCGAGTTCAGCATGCCGCTTTCACCGTTGAGCGCCCAGCGCCAGACCACCGCCGTCATCGTCAGCGACACCGCCCAGGGCAGCATGATGATGACGCGGGCAATGCCGCGGCCGTAGAAATCGGTGTTGAGGATCATCGCCACCGGCACCGACAACAGCAGCGCGCCGCCGACCACCAGCAACGTCCACAGGCCGGTGCGCCAGAGTGCCGCCAGGAAATCGGGATCGGCGAGGAAGGCTGAATAATTGGCGAAATCGTTGAAGTCGCGTAGCTGGCCGAAGCGGCTGACGTCATGCGTCGAGATCTGGATCAGGTCCCAGACCGGCCAGAAGATGACGACCGCCGCCAGCAACAGGCTGGGCAAGGTCAGCAGATAGGGCAAGAAGCGATTTTGCATCGGCCGGTTTTGTACCGTGGTTCTGTGGCGCTGGCACGCCAGCTCGGATCAATCTTGCATATCGGTCTTTAGCAGCCCTTCAGAAGAATGCCTTTCCTCTCCCCCGTCGATCAGGGGAGAGGTGTCGAGCGAAGCTCGGGGGGTCGACCCTTGGGGCGCAAGGCGAGGTGATGTTTGCCCCTATTGCCCTTCCTATGTCCGTTCGCGGCGGTTGCCAGGTGGTTCCCCCACTCCGTCTCGGCTTCGCCGAGCCACCTCTCCCCCTCCGGAGGGAGAGGAAAGTGTGGCGCGCCCCGATCTCAGGGGCGCGCCGGGCGCAGGGAGATACGCCCTATTTCTTGATCACGGCGTTGGCCTTGGCAGCCGCTTCCTTCAAGCCTGCCTCGGGGTCGCCGCCGAGATAGATCTTCTGCATGGCATCCGAGGTGATCTGGGCGACTTCTTCCCAGCCGGGGATGACCGGCGCAAAGCGGGCGTCGGGCAGCAGCGCGGTGAACGCTGCCAGATCGGCATTGTTGACGTAATAGTCCATCTTGGCCTCTTCCTTGTTCACCGGCAGGAAGCCTTCCCCTTGCGTGAACTTGGCGCGCTGTTCGGTGGTGAACAGGAAGTCGAGCAGCTTCCAGGCCTCATCCTTGTTCTTGGAATTCTTGAACATGATGATGGAATCGGTGACGCCGTACGTGCCGCGCGCGCCGGTCGGTCCGGCGGGGATAGCGGCCACGCCGTATTTCAGGTTCGGCGCCTCGTCCTTGATCTGGTTGGACAGGAAGGGCGCGGTGATCATCATGCCGACCTTGCCCTGCTTGAACAGGTTCTGGACGTCCTCGCGGTTGTTGGAGGTGACGCCGGGTTCCGTCAGGCCTTCGTCGATCATCGACTTGTAGAGCTTGGCGGCTTCGAGCGCGCCCGGCGTGCCGAGGCCCGACGTGCCATCCTTGTTGAGAATCTCGGTGCCTTGCGACCACATCGCATAATAATAATAGACGTCGGTCTCGATCTCCTTGCCCTGCAGGCCGAAGCCGAACGTGCCGGTGCCCAGTGCCTTGATCTTGCGCGCATCCTCCTGCAACTCGGTCCAGGTTGCCGGCGGGTTGGCGATTCCGGCCTTCTCGAACAATTCCTTGTTGTAGTACATGGCGCGCGCCGAGGCCGCGATCGGCAGGCCATAGGTCTTGCCCTCCATGATCGACGGCGACAGGAAGGTGTCGATGAAGCGGTCCTTGAACTCCGGCTTGATGTAGGCGTCGAGCGGCTCGGCGACATCCTGCTGGACGAAATCGATCAGCCAGCGGGTGCCGATGATCGACAGGTCGGCATTGGTGCCGGCCGTGATGTCGGTGGTCAGCTTCTGCAGCAGCACGTC
This sequence comes from Mesorhizobium sp. C268A, assembly GCF_040324475.1. Lineage (NCBI taxonomy): Bacteria > Pseudomonadati > Pseudomonadota > Alphaproteobacteria > Hyphomicrobiales > Phyllobacteriaceae > Mesorhizobium > Mesorhizobium sp. C268A. The sequence goes on along the minus strand of NZ_JAMYVX010000001.1, from coordinate 3,732,989 downwards.
CCACGGCACAACTTCGAACTTGACGGTGATACCCGGGTTGGCTGCCTCGAATTCCTTTTTCACCGCTTCGAAATACGGGCCGGTCTTGGCGCTGTATTCGGCGACGGTGACGCGCACCTCGCCGGCGTCTGCCTGCGCCGTCAGCGCCAGCAGGCTCATTCCGGCCATCAGGCCGACAGTCCATTTTGCAAGCTTCATTCGATCTCTCCCATTTGATTGGCGCCTGCGCTCTTGCGGCTTTCAGGCGGCCAAGGCTTTATGTGACTTTCCTACATTATCCTTCATTTCACGCCGTGCAAGCGGATTATCCTGTTGCTTAATTACATTTCTTAAAATAGCGTTTTCCGACTATGTAGATCCCAAGGAGGCGCGCAGCGTGGTTTCAAAGGCCGAATTCGCAGGCAAGACCGTGCTGGTGACCGGCGCCGGCGGCGGCCTAGGCTCCGCCATCGTGGCGCTGCTGGCCGAACGTGGCGCGCGCGTCGTCGGCTGCGACCAGTCGCAAGACCAGCTCGGCAGTCCGCATCTGGCGTCGCGCCACGTCTTCGACCTTCTCGACCGGATCTCCACCGATGCCGCGATCACGGCGATCCTCGAGAAAGACGGCGTGCCCGACATCTTGATCAACAATGCCGGCTGGACGCGCGCCGAGACTCTTGCAGCGCTGACCCCCGACAAGATCACGCATGAGCTCGACCTCAATCTGACCGGGGTGATGCTGTTCGCCGATCCGCTGATCAAGGCGATGGCCGCGCACGGTTCGGGCAGCGTCGTCTTCATCTCTTCCGTCAACGCCATCGCCCATTTCGGCAACCCGGCCTATGCCGCGGCCAAGGCCGGCATCAATGCCTATGCCAAATCGGTCGCTGTGGAACTCGGCCGCAACGGGCTGCGCGCCAATGTCGTCTGCCCCGGCTCGATCCGCACCGCCGCATGGGACCATCGGCTGGCCAAGAACCCGGATGTTCTCGGCAAGCTCAAGCGGCTCTATCCGCTCGGCCGCATCGTCGACGCCACGGAAGTGGCCGAAGCGGTGGCCTTCCTTGTTTCGGATCGCGCATCGGGGATAACCGGCGCGGTGGTGCCGGTCGACGCCGGACTGACCGCCGGCTTCCTGCCCTTCATCGACGACATATTGGGAGCCTGACCATGACCGATGTCGAGTTCCGCGACCTGTCGAAATCCTTCGGACGCCATAAGATCCTCGAAAACATCAGCCTCGACATCAAGAGCGGCGAGTTCGTCGTGCTGGTCGGCCCTTCCGGCTGCGGCAAGTCGACCTTGCTGCGCATGCTGGCCGGGCTGGAGCCGATCACCTCAGGCGACCTCTTGATCGGCGGCGTGCGCGCCAACGATTTGCCGCCACAGCAGCGTAACATCGCGATGGTCTTCCAGTCCTACGCGCTGTTTCCGCACCTGAAAGCGGCCGACAATATCGGCTTTGGCCCAAAGATCCGCGGCGAAAGCCGCACGGCAATAGACGCCAAGGTGAAAAAGGCCTCTGGCGTCCTCAACCTGTTCTCCTATCTCGACCGCTATCCCCGGGAGTTGTCGGGCGGCCAGCGCCAGCGCGTCGCCATGGGCCGCGCCATCGTGCGCGAACCCTCGGTGTTCCTGTTCGACGAACCGCTCAGCAATCTCGACGCGCAATTGCGCGTGCAGATGCGCACCGAGATCAAGGCGCTGCACCAGCGGCTGAAATCGACCATCGTCTACGTCACCCACGACCAGATCGAGGCCATGACCATGGCCGACCGCATCGTGGTGATGGACCACGGCAAGATCCAGCAGGTCGGCGCACCGCTGGAACTCTACGACCGTCCCGCCAACAAATTCGTCGCCTCATTCATCGGCTCGCCGTCGATGAGTTTTGTCTCCGGCGCCCTGAAGACGACGCCCGAGAAAAGCTGGTTCGAATCGGCCGGCGGAGGGCGACTGGCGCTCGGCAGCAAGACGGTGCCGGCTGGCAGCACGGTCGAGGCCGGCATACGGCCCGAACACTTCGTCATCGGCGAGGCTGTCGACGCGATGGCGATCAAGGTCGATGTCGTCGAGCCGACCGGCTCGGAAACCCATGTCTATGGCGCCATCGGCGCTGACACGGTGCGCGCCGTATTCCGCGACCGGGTTCAGGTCAAGCCCGGCGAAATGCTGCCGGTCTCCGTCGCGCCGGGCAACATTCATCTGTTCGACACGGCAACAGGCCTGCCGCTATGAAGGCAGCGCTATGAAGACGAAACCTCTGAAATGAAAACGCCGGCCGACATCATCACGCGCCTGCAGCTGATGTCGCAGGACGGCACCAAATCGGACCGCCGCCTGGCCGGCCTCGTGCTGACCGATCTCGACTTCGCCTCCAAGGCGGCAATCTCCGAGATTGCCGCGCGCGTCGGCGTCAGCGAGCCGACAGTCACCCGCTTCTGCCGCAATCTCGGCTGCGAGGGTCTGCGCGACTTCAAATTCTACCTGGCGCAGGCGATTGCCATTGGCGGCCAGTATTTATCGCCCGAACCGCTGAACCGGGACGCGCGCGAGCAGCGCATTGCGTCGGCCATCACCGAAGCGGCAATCGCCGCCATCCAGCGCGCCAGCGAAAACCTCGACATGAAGACGCTGGTGGGCGTGGCCGCGCGCATCGTCAGTTCGGGCAATGTGCTGTGCATCGGCTCCGGTGGCATTTCCTCGATGATGGCGACCGAGATGCAGAACCGGCTGTTTAGGCTGGGCGTGCCGGTGCTGGCGCAGATCGACGGGCAGTTGCAGCGCATGTATGCCGCGGTCGCCACATCGGAGACGACGTTGATCGCGTTCTCGGTGTCCGGCTATGCGCGATCGGTCATCGACGCCGTGCAGGTCGCCCAGCAATATGGCGCCACCACCATCGCCGTAACCCCGCCGGAATCAGCGCTCGCCAAGGCCGCCGATACCGTCATCCAGTTCCAGTCGCTGGAGGACGGCAACATCTACAAGCCGACCTCGTCGCGCTATGCTCTGCTGTCGATCGTCGACATGATCGTCACCTCCGTGGCCGAGACGCGCGGACCCAGGGTTCTCGAAAACCTGCGCCGCATCAAGCAGAGCGTGAACACGCTGAAGGTCGACGATCCGAAGCTGCCGCTGGGGGACTGAGGATTATTCGGCGGCCAGTGCCTCGATGCTCTTCACCAGCGTCGATGGTTCGCCAACCACACGCACCGTCTTCAGCCGCGCCGTGCCGCCTGCAATGACCGACACGACCGATGCCGGAACGCCCAGCGCCTTGGCCACCAGCCGTTCCAGCGCCGCATTGGCCGCGCCATTCTCCGGCACGGCGCGCACGCGCGCCTTCAAATGGCTGCGCCCGTCGGCCGATACCTCGGCGCCTTCGAGCCTGTCCACCGAAGACTTCGGCGTCAGCCGGATAAACAGGTCGATGCCGTCAGCGCGCAAGCGGAATGGCGCGTTCATGCCATCGTCGGGTTCACAGGACCAGCGGCGCTATCGTGGTGAGAATGAGCTGCCTGAGGAAGAACAGGAGCAGAAGCAGGATGATCGGCGAGATGTCGACGCCGCCAAGGTCGGGCATGAACCGACGGATTGGACGCAGCGCCGGCTCGGTCAGCCGGTAGAGCATGTTGCCGATGCTGCCGACGAACTGATTGCGCGAGTTGACGACGTTGAACGCATAGAGCCAGGAAAAGATCGCCGAGGCGATGATGACCCACCAGTACAGGTCCAGCGCCATGACGATTGTTTGAATGAGGGCTAGCATGCCGGTCTCCGATTGTTGCCGACATGTAGCCATTGAGCGCGAAACCGGCAAGGGCCGGTCGCCTACAAGCATCGGGCACAAGGGATTTCGGCAAAACCCCGCCTTGACAGGAAACCGCAGCCTTCGATAAATGCGCCATCCGCTGGACGGGGCTGTAGCTCAGCTGGGAGAGCGCGTCGTTCGCAATGACGAGGTCAGGAGTTCGATCCTCCTCAGCTCCACCAGCGGAATTTTCCTGCCTGTCGACACATCTGAGTTCCGAGACGTCTCGTCAAAGCCCCGCCTTCGCTGCGAGATAGGGCGCCAGGGCAAGCGAGTAGCTGGCGGTCAGATGATGACTGTCCCGCCAGACGATGATGTTGCCGACAACTGCCGGGCATAGTTGCGGCCCGCAAATGGCATCGAGCATATCGATGGCGCGCACATTTTTCTGTCCTTCCGCGGCCAGCGCCAACACGTTGCTCCGCTCAATATCGCTCAGTTTGGTGACGCATTTCGTTGGGGTCGAACTCAGGCATTCGCCCGGGTCGAATTTCATATAGGGCGTGTTGCGGATGGCAACGATTTGCGAGCCGGCGTCCGTCAGCCCGCCCCAGAGACTTCGCAGCCCCTCGATCATCACGTCTTGCTGAACCGCTCCGTAATTGGACTGGCTGGTGAAGATCAGATCCGGTTTCAGCTTTAGGATCTCGGCCAGCACCTTTTCGTGCCACTCCGCGCACAAGACGTTGGGTTTGCCATCCGCCGTGATGGCCACGCGGGTGAATGGGCAGGCGGATTTTGTAAAGGTCACCAGTTTGAAGTTGCGGTCCTTTGCGATCTTGTCCAGAGCCGGCACCCACTGGGCTGCATGAGAATCTCCCACCAGAACCATTGTTTTCGCACCCGTGGGATCGCCTAGAGAGCATCGTTTGGGCTCCGAGCTTTCCTCCTGGTGGCACTTCCTTGCATACACGACCGGCACGTCGCGCCTCAGCCGGGCCAGCGGCGGCAGAAGGTTCATACCGTCCGGGACCACGGCGCCTGAGACGAGAGCGGCGGGCCCAGGGTAGGAAGGCGTGCCGATCAGCGCGGTGTCGATGCGTTCGGTCTTCAGAAAGAGCAGCAGGCTGCCGGATGCGGCCACGCATGTGAGAACTGCCGCGGTGCCGTATCCCAGCGGCTTCCACCAGGCGCCGCCCCGAGCTTGCCGGTAGCGCTGCTCAACATATCGATAGGACAGATCCGATAGAAACAGGGTCGCCGCAATCAGGCCGAAACCGCCGGCAAGGGTCAGCGAATGACCCTGCGCCTGGCAGATGGTGATCAGCGGCCAATGCCATAGATAGACCGAGTAGGAGCGATCGCCGATGAAACGAAGTGGCAACGAATCGAGCCCACGAAACCGGCCGACTTCAACCTCGCCAGCCAGGATGACCAGCACTGTGGCCAAGGTCGGCAACAACGCACTGACGCCGGGAAATGGAGTTGCAGCGGAAAACAGCAAGGCGGACGCAACGATGCCCAGGATACCGGCGATCGCCAGCCACTGTCTAGTGAGTGCCGCCAGTCGAAACTGGTGTTCGGTCAGCACCAGCAGACCACCCAGCGCCAATTCCCACAGGCGGGTATGGCTGACGAAATAGGCCTGGGCCGGATCCGTCGCCGTCAAAACGACAGAGGCAACAAGTGATGCCGCGAAAATGAGCGACAACGCCCCGATCAGGCAGGCCCTCAGCGGAAGGTCACGGCGGCGCGCCAGCCAGATCACGCCGATCATCACCAACGGCCAGACGATGTAGAACTGCTCTTCGATGGAAAGCGACCAGTAGTGTTGCACCGGGCTCGGCAAGGTGTCGGCCTCGAGATAGCTGACCGCAATCGAGGCCAGCCGCCAGTTCTCGACATAAAGAGCGCTCGCCACGATCTGGTTGCCTATTTCCTCCCAGCGCGCCTTTGAGATGAAAAGCAGCGTGCCCAGCAATGCCACCAGCAGCACCAGGGTTGCTGCCGGCAACAACCGTCGCACCCGTCGCGAGTAGAATTCGATCAGTGAAATCCGGCCGTGGCGCAACGCCATCTGCGCCAGCAGGCCGGTGATCAGATAGCCCGAGATGACGAAAAAGACGTCGACGCCGACATAGCCGCCGGGCAGCACAGCCGGCCACAGGTGATAGACCACGACAAGCGCGACGGCCAGTCCGCGCAACCCCTGTATTTCGGGCCGAAACCGGCGGTCTTGATCGATTGTCACCGGGTATCCCCCAACAGTCTCAGCCGGCCTGGATCAACCGGCCAGTCCCCGCCACGATCTTCATAAGGGCAGAGTGCCTTGAGGCAAGAGCCGATCGCAGCAGTTCATTCCCTTTCCGTCTCCAGCCCGCTCACCAGCGTGTCGACGAAACCTAGCAGCTCACCTTCGAGATCAGTCGGCGCCAGGCCGATGAAACGGTCTTCGAGCGAGATGGCGACGATCCCATGCACGGCGGAGAACAGCGTGCGCGCGCGGGCCAAAAGCTCCGGCGTTGCCGCCGCCGGGAGCAGCGCCGCCAGCGGCTCGACCAGATGCTGGATCAGCACGGCATGTTCGGCCAGATGCCATCCGGGCACCGCCACGCCTGGCGCCATGCGATGCTCGAACAGCGCCTTCCACGCCATGCGATTGCCGCGGGCGAAGCCGAGATAGGCCTTGGCCAGTGCCTTCAGCTTGGCCCTTGGCTCGGCGGCGGCGGTCGCCTCCTGTTCCAACGCCGCCCCAAGTCTTGCCAGCGTGATCGAATTGACGTGCAGGATGAGCTCGTCGAGGTCGGCGAAGGCGGTGTAAAGCGCGCCGAGCGCGCAGCCGGCATCGGCCGTGATGTCGCGTGCGCGCAGCCCGGCGAGGCCCGAGGACTGGATGCGCGCTTGTGCGGCCTCGATCAGCCTGCCTTTGAGATCCTCGCGTTTGGCGTCTCGTTTTGCGGCCATTAACCTTCCTTATGCGCAAGTCATGAACAAGGTTCATTTTCTTCTTGAACGCCGTTCACAATGTGCTACGTTGCGTCATGAACAACGTTCATAGGGGAGAAACGGAAATGTTGAAACAGTTTTTTGCTCTCGTTCGCGGCCGAAGCTACGAAGCCGCCGAGGCGATCGTCGACCGCAACGCGCTGATAATCCTGCGCCAGCAGATCCGCGATTGCGCCGACGCTATCGCGGCCGCCCGCCGGGCGGTTGCAATTGCCATCGCCCAGAATGAACAGGAAGTCGCGCAGTACAAGAAGCTTGTCCTCCGCATCGACGATTTGGAGAAGCGCACGATCGCCGCGATCGAGCAGGGACAGAATGAACTGGCCCGCGAAGCCGCCGAAACCATCGCCATGCTGGAAGCCGAACGCGACGCCTCCGCCGAGGCGCAGAAAAGCTTCGGCACCGAGATTGAGCGTCTCAGGCGGATTATTCGCGCCTCCGAAATGCGCCTGCGCGAATTGCAGCGCGGCCAGCGCATCGTTGCCGCGGTCGACTCGACCCAGCGCCTGCGAGAAAGCGCGCCCGGCTCCAGCCTGTCGGCACTCAGGGACGCAGAGGAGACGCTGCTGCGCCTGCGCACCAGGCAGAAGCAGATCGACGCCACCGCGGCCGCCATGACCGAGATGGAACAGTCGGGCGATCCTGCCGCGGTCTCAGAGAAGCTTGCGGCCGCCGGCTGCGGTGCGCCGCTGAGAAGCAGCGCCGACGCCGTGCTCGAACGGCTCACGAAGACCATGACCAAGCCGGCCTGATCGTACCCGGCCTGATTGTTATCCAGTCTGATTGTATCCAGCCTGATTGTATCCAGCCTGATTGTATCCAGCCTGAAACAGACCCACGCCCAACCAACCTAACCTTGAAACGAAAGGACCATATCGATGACCCCGAACACCTATTCCCCCAAGGACTCAAGCGCCTGGAAGACCTTCACCATGGCCAGTTTCGCCGTTGCCGCCACAATGATGGCCGGCGGCATCTACTTCATGGAGGCGAGCTTCGCCGCCAAGGGGTTTTATGCGATGGCCGCCATCATGCTCGTGCACACCTCGATCACCATCACCAAGACGCTGCGCGACTCGGAAGAGGCAAGCCGCTTCATCAACCGGCTGGAAGACGCCAAGACCGAGAAGTTGCTGATGGAAGTCAGCCGCAGTAACGAAGTGTAACCGGGTTCCCGCTAAACAAGGCTCAACGCGCAAGACCGCTGATCAATCCAGCCAGGATTTTAATCGGTCTTGCCCAATGGAAGTCGCCGCTATGGAAATCGCCCCGATCAACCGACCGACAGCTCATCTGATGACGTCCAGGCGCTTTGCGCCCTTGTTCTGGACGCAGTTCCTGTCCGCCTTCAACGATAATTTCCTCAAGAACACGCTGGTGTTCCTTATTCTGTTCACGCTGGCGGCGGACCAGGCGGCATCACTGGTCACCTTGGCGGGCGCCGTCTTCATGGCCCCCTTCCTGCTCCTGTCGGCGCTCGGCGGCGAGCTCGCCGACCGCTTCGACAAGGCTCTCATAGCCAAGCGTCTGAAATTCGCCGAGATCGCCGCGGCGGGTGTCTCCGTCGTCGGCATCGCCCTGTCGTCCATTCCCGTGCTGATGACGGCGCTGTTGATGTTCGGCGTTATCTCGGCGCTGTTCGGACCGATCAAATACGGAATCCTGCCCGATCACCTCGAACGCAAGGAACTGCCCAAGGCCAACGCCTGGATCGAGTCAGCCACGTTTGCCGCGATTCTCGGCGGCACCATAGCCGGCGGCGTCGTTTCCGCCGATGGCATCGGCGTCGCGGTGTTCGGACCGATCATGATGGCGCTCGCCGTCGGTTGCTGGCTCGTCAGCCGCTATATCCCGTCCACCGGTTCGGCGGCGCCCGACCTTGTCATCGACAAGAACATCTTCCGCTCGACCTGGCGCCGGGTCGCCGAATTGCGCACCGACACGCGCATCTGGCGCGCCGGCCTGATGACGTCGTGGTTCTGGCTGATCGGCGCCATCGTGCTCTCGCTCCTGCCGGTCCTGATCAAGGATTCGCTCGGCGGCAACGAAATGGCCGTCACCGTCTACCTCGCCGTGTTCGCCGTCTCGATCGCCATCGGTTCGGCCATCGCCGCCTGGATGTCGCAGGGCCGCATCGTGCTGTTGCCGGCACCGGTCGGCACGGCGCTGCTCGCCCTGTTCGGCCTGCATCTCGCCTGGACCATCTCCGGCATGACGCCGTCGCCCCAGGCGGAAACCATTGGCGCATTCTTCGCCGGCCCAAACACGATCCGCGTCGCCATCGACCTCGCCGGCATGGCCATTGCAGCCGCTTTCCTGGTGGTGCCGACCTTCGCCGCCGTGCAGGCCTGGTCGCCCGAAGCGCGGCGCGCCCGGGTCGTCGCCGCCGTCAGTATCGTCAATGCCGGTTTCATGACTGGCGGCGGCATCATCATGGCCCTGATCCAGACGAAGGTCTCGACCGGCGGCATCCTGTTCGGCCTCGTCGCGGCCAATGCGATTGCCGCCTGGCTGATGCTGAAATATTTGCCGACGAACCCCTTCCGTGACTTCGTCTCCATCCTGTTCCGCGCTTTCCTGCGCCTCGAAGTCGAGGGTATGGAAAACCTCAAGGCGGCCGGCAAGGCGCCGATCCTGGCGCTCAACCATGTCAGCTTCCTCGACGGTCCGCTCGCCTTGACGCTGACCGATGAGGAGCCGGTCTTCGCCATCGACTACACCATTGCCCAGGCCTGGTGGATGAAGCCGTTCATGAAACTTGCCCGCGCTTTGCCGCTCAACCCGGCCAAGCCGATGTCGACCCGCACGCTGATCAAGATCGTGCAGGGCGGCGATCCGCTGGTGATCTTCCCGGAGGGACGCATCACCGTGACCGGCGGCCTGATGAAGGTCTATGACGGCGCCGCCATGGTTGCCGACAAGACCGGCTCGATGGTTGTGCCGGTGCGCATCGACGGGCTGGAGAAGACCTACTTCTCGCGGTTGAGCTCGCAGCATGTGCGCCGCCGCCTGTTCCCGAAGGTCAAGGTGACCATTCTGGAACCGGTCAAGCTCGAGGTGCCGCAAGAGCTGAAGGGCCGCAAGCGCCGCGCCGCGGCGGGTTCCGCGCTCTACCAGGTGATGTCGGATCTCGTTTTCCGCACCCAGGACATCGACAAGACCGTACTGGAAAAGATCATCGAGACGGCGAACGAACGCGGCATGAATCAGCTCGCAGTTCAGGATCCGGTCACCGGTTCTCTCAGCTACAGCAAGCTGCTCACGGCTGCCGCCGTGCTTGGTGAGAAGTTCCAGAACCTTTATGCCGACCAGCAGACGCTGGGCATCATGCTGCCCAACGCCAACGGCTCTTGCGCGACGCTGCTCGGCGTCATGTCCGCCGGCAAGGTTCCGGCGATGATGAACTTCACCGCAGGTGCTGCCAATATTCTGTCCGCCTGCAAGGCCGCCGAAGTCCGCACCGTGCTGACGTCCCGCGCGTTCGTCGAACAGGCAAAGCTCGGCGCTGTAGTCGAGGAACTCGGTCGCTCGGTCGACATCGTGTGGCTCGACGATCTCAGAAAGACCATCAGTCTCAAGGATAAGCTGCTCGGCTTGCTGCGCAAGTCGACGCCGCGCGCGAAACGCAAGCCCGGCGATGCGGCGGTGATCTTGTTCACCTCGGGTTCGGAAGGCACGCCGAAGGGCGTCGTTCTGACCCACCGCAACATCCTGGCCAACGCCGCCCAGGCGGCGTCGCGTATCGACTTCCATTCGGGCGACAAGGTGTTCAACGTGCTGCCGATCTTCCACTCCTTCGGCATGACCGCGGGCACGGTGCTGCCGTTGATCTCCGGCGTGCCGGTCTATTTCTACCCCTCGCCGCTGCACTACCGCCTCGTGCCGGAACTGATCTACGGCTCGAACGCGACGATCATCTTCGGCACCGACACCTTCCTCTCCGGCTATGCCCGCACCGCGCACCCCTACGACTTCCGCTCGATACGCTATTGTTTTGCCGGCGCGGAGCCGGTCAAGACAGCGACGCGCATGACCTATATGGAGAAGTTCGGCGTCCGCATACTCGAGGGCTATGGCGTCACCGAGACGGCGCCGGTGATCTCCATCAACACGCCGATGTACAATCGCTCTGGAACCGTCGGCAAGATCATGCCCGGCATGGAATACCGCCTCGGTCCGGTCCCCGGCGTCGACGAAGGCGGCCGGCTGTTCGTGCGCGGCCCCAATGTCATGGCCGGTTATCTCCGGGCCGAGAAGCCCGGCGTGCTCGAACCGCTGGAGGACGGCTGGCATGATACGGGCGACGTCGTCGCTATCGACGAAGGCGGCTTCATCACCATTCGCGGCCGCGCCAAGCGCTTCGCCAAGATCGGCGGCGAGATGATCTCGCTCGCCGCTGTCGAAGCGCTGGCCGGCGAATTGTGGAAGGGCTCGCTGTCGGCGGTCGCCACGGTGCCCGACGCGCGCAAGGGCGAAAAGCTGATCCTCATCACTGAGGCATCCGGCGCCACACGAGCGGAATTCCTCGCCTACGCCAAGGCCAACGGCGCCATGGACCTGATGGTCCCGGCCGAAGTGCGGGTGGTCTCAAAGGTACCGGTCCTTGGCTCCGGCAAGCTCGACTTCGCCGCCGTGACAAAAATGGTGCGCGACGAAGAAGCCTCGAAGACCAAGGCCGCCTGACCCGGCTACGGCAACGGGCCGACGCAAGAGCCGGCCCGTTCAGTATGATCAACCCTTCGCATGCCGCTGCGAGATCAGCATCGCCATGCGCTGGACTGCCCGCAGCTCTATTTCCACGCCCGGCGACGATGCCAGCGCCGGCATGTTGAGCGCCACCACGGTCAACGGCTCGAGCGTCGCCAGCAGCACATGGGTCGCCTCAAATTTCTCGAACAGCCAAGCCAGCTGCTCGCGTATATCCTGGTCGACTGGCGCCCCCGGCTGCGTATCGGCGAGCGAGCGCACGGGCTCCTGCTCTAGTGCACGGGCCAGCACCTTCAGGTCGAAATCACCGAGGTCGGCTGCCGGCAGGATCAGCGCACCGTCGACAAGAATATGGCTCTGCAGGCCGCGCAGGAAGCGCGCCGAATCGGTGAGGTCGCCCTCGGCCATATGCTTCAGCAACGAGTCGCGGCGCTTCTCCGCGGTGAGGCTGACGCTGTCATTGTAGATGACTGCCAGCAGCGTCGCCGAAAGCACGATCACCACGCCCTGCACACTGCCGCGCCAGCCGAGATCGTCGATGCCGCCCAGCGCCAGCCCGGCGAAAACCGAGCTCAGCGTAATCACGGTAAAGGCGCCGATCGTGTCGCGATGGCCGAGGCTCGCGCGTCCAAGGCCGATCGTCAGCCAACACAGGAACAGGATGGCGATGCCGCCAAGCCGAACCGGCACTTCGAACAGGCCGGGCCGGTAGTCGGTGACCATGAACGGAATGATCAACAGCAGCGACAGCGCCATGCGCTCGACCGTGCGGTTTTCGGCCGCCGACAGGCTGTCGCGATCGCGCGTCATCACCAGCCAGCCGATGGCGAGAAAACCTCCGAACTGGAAGGCAAGTAGTACCGCCATCCGCCATGGCTCGGCAAAGCGTTCCGGGATCGGCGCCAGCAGTAGAAACAGCAGGGCGCCGCCGGCGGCAAAGAACTTTAGCGCAAACGGCGCATGCCGGCGCAACAGCCCCTCGGTCAGCAGCAGTGCGGCCAGCGGCAGCAGGCCCGCCGCCGCGATGGTGACGAAGCGGAAGAGTGCGAGGCCGGTAGTCCAGTCGAGGATGCGGCAGGCGAGCAGAACCGTCAGCACCCGCAAACCGAACAGAAAACGCCGCGACAGCGGATCGCCGGTGTCGCGCCCGCCGACGACCGATATCACGATCAGCAGCCCGAACAGCGCCGCCAGCGAGGTGATGGTGTCGGCCACGAGCGTGTCGTCGAGGTTCATCGGTCAGCGCCCATCAGCTCACACCCAGGCATCATCACGGATGAAGCCATCAGCGTGTCCATGGTCTAAGCACATTCCATTGGCGGCTGCTATCCGCCCAGTGTACCACCGGCAAAACCAGCCGCTGCAGCGTGGCCACCGCACCTGCTACCGCAAGGGCGGCAAGCGAGCCGCGCGGAACCGCGTCGGCGAGATAGGTGCGCGCGGACTGGAAACTCATCTGGCCGATCTGCAGCACATCGTCGCCGCGCCCGTAGTCGAGTTCCTTGCGGCAGAACTCGTTAAAGGTCTCCTCGCGGTGCTTGGCCGCCTCATCGAAGGTTTTCTTCAGATCGTCCGAGCCGCCCGTATAGGCATTGGTGATGACGAAACGCTCTTCGTCGAAACCCGCTTCGGGGCCGACGCCGAAGACATGGCGGTGCCGCGCCATGATCTGCCGCGCCAGAAGCACATGGGTCAGCGAGCGCCGCGCGCCGGCATGCGGTCCGGGAAACACATTGCTGAACGCCTCCGCGACCATGCCGACGACCGCCGGCACCTGGCTGACGTTGGAGATCCAGATCGGCCTGAACTGGTTGCGCAAAAACATCAGGAAGCAGGTCAGGCCGTAGAGGATCCAGCTGAGACCGCGGCTGCGCTCGTCCGGATCGATCATGACCAGACCGAGGTGCAAGACTTCATAGGGCTTGCCGGCCAGCGAAATCTCCATCAGCGCCAGCGCGTTGAAGGCGATCGGCCGCCCGTCGCTGCGGCGATAGACGATGGTGATGATGGAATGTTCCAGCCGGCTGCGGTCACCGGAAAACACACCGTAGGTCAGGCTGCCGACTTTCAGCGTCTTCGACGCCACCAGCCGCAGATCGCTGCTCAACTGCTCCAGCTCGGCCGCCTTCATCCAGCGCCCGGGCCGCTCCACGACACGCGTCTCGTAGTCGGCGGACACGCGCATGCGCACATCCATGAACCGACCCGGCAGCAGCTGCAGAACCGCCTTGAGCACTATTTTTCCCCGTGGCAAGAACTCCGACCGTATAGTGGCCGCCGTCCACCTAAGACGCGGTAAACCCGAGACGGCAGTTCTTGGTTGTACTCAACAAAGTAAAAGAACAGCTGCCAGCCAGTGCGGGCTCAGCTTTCCGCAGCAACCAGATGGCCGCCGCCGACATCGTTCAGCGCCAGCTTCAGCGGCGCCTCCCCGATCCTGCGGGTGGCGCTCGGGATTTCCTGGTCGAGGCGCGCGAAGCGCGTTCTGCGCTGCGCCGGATCGGGCACCGGCACCGCTTCGATCAGCCGCCTCGTATAGGGATGGAGCGGGTTGGAAAACACCTGGTCGCGCGTGCCCATTTCGACGATCTGGCCGAGATACATGACGGCGACGCGGTCGGAAATGTTCTCGACCACCGCCATGTCGTGCGAGATGAAGAGATAGGCGACGCCGAATTCGCGCTGCAATTCCTTCAGCAAATCGAGCACACGCGCCTGCACCGAGACGTCGAGCGCGGAGACGCTTTCGTCAGCGATGATCAGTTTTGGTCGTAGCGCCAGCGCTCGGGCGATGCAGACGCGCTGGCGCTGGCCACCGGAGAATTCGTGCGGGTAAAGCTCCATCTGTTCGGCCGACAGGCCGACACGCTCGAACAGCGCCGCCACCCGTTCCCGGCGCTCGTCCTTCGAAGCGATGCCATGGATCACCAGCGGCTCGGCAACGAGGTCGCCGACGCGCATGCGCGGATCGAGCGAGGCGAAGGGATCCTGGAAAATCATCTGGACGTCACGGCGCACCGCCTTGCGTTCGTCGCGGCCAAGACCGGAGAGATTGCGCCCGCCAATGACGATGTCGCCGCTATAGGGCGCCAGTCCGGCCAGCGCCTTGGCGGTGGTCGACTTGCCGCAGCCGGATTCGCCGACCAGAGCGAGCGTTTCGTTGGGCGCGATCGAGAAGCTGACGCCCTCGACGGCGTGGACGCGGCGGGTGACCTGGCCAAAGATGCCGCCACGCAGATCGAAGCGGACATGCAGGTCGTTGACCTCGGCGACATTGGCCGGCTCCAAGACGTCAATCGCATCCCTGGATTTCTGTCGACCGACACCACTGCCGATGCGCGGCACGGCAGCCAGCAGTTCGCGCGTATAGTCGGCCTGCGGGCGGGCAAAAATATCCGATGTCGTGCCTTCTTCGACCATGCGGCCGTCGCGCATGACGATGACCCGGTCGGCCATTTCGGCAACCACGCCCATATCGTGGGTGATCAGGATGACGCTGGTGCCATGCTGGCGCTGCAGGTCGCGCAACAGCTCCAGCACTTCGCCTTGCACGGTGACGTCGAGCGCCGTCGTCGGCTCATCGGCGATCAGCACGTCGGGCTCGAGCGCCAGCGCCATGGCGATCATCACCCGCTGGCGCATGCCGCCGGAGAGTTCGTGCGGAAACTGCTTTAGCCGGCTTTCCGCCTCCGAAATGCGCACCGCCTTCAACGCCTCGATCGCGCGCTGGCGGGCTTGCGCCGACGACAGGCTGGTATGCGCTTCGATGGATTCGGTCAGTTGCCGGCCGATCGACAGCACCGGATTGAGCGAGGTCATCGGCTCCTGGAAGATCATGGCGATGCGGTCGCCGCGAATGCGCCGCATCTGGCGTTCGTCGAGGGTTGCTAGGTCGGTGTCGCCCCGATTCCCATCCCGAAGACGGATCATGCCTGACGATATGCGCGCCGCCGGCTGCGGCAAAAGCTGCATGATCGCCAGCGCGGTCATCGACTTGCCGGAGCCGGATTCGCCGGCAATGCAGAGCGTCTCGCCGCGCGCCAGCGTCAGCGACAGGTTGGAGACGACATCGCGCTCGCCGTCCTCGCCGCGCACGCTGACGGAGAGGTTGGCGATGGAGAGGACGGGGGTGTCGGCGAGGGTCATTGTGGGTGGAGCCCTGCGACGGATTGGTTCCGTCGCACCATTCGCACAAACCTTGGCGCTGACCCCCACCCGGACGTCCGGTCCGACCTCCCCACAAGGGGGAGGTAGGGCGGCAGCGCTTTACCCTCCCCCTTATGGGGAGGGTCGCTGCGAAGCAGCGGGGTGGGGGTGCGGCGCCGACGTACCGTCATTCAAACACGCAACGCGGAAAATAGAACGACACCACCCAGTTCGGCATGTCGACGATCTCGCTGATGCGCAGGTCCCCGCACACCGAGGCCAGCATATAGGCCTCGACCGGATCGATCTGATACCGCCCAGCAAGCAGATCGACCATCTGCGCCACCGCCTCCTTGGCGCCGGTCATCAGGTCCGGCCCGATACCCGTCGTCACCTCATAGCCCTTGGCGTCGAGATGGCGCGTCACCGGACCGGCGGTGGTGAAGCGCGGCGTCTTCAGCCTGGCGTCCTTGACAAGGTCGAGCTTGAGCACGACGTCCATCGGGCTCTCGATCGCCGTGCCGCAGACCTCGCCATCGCCTTGTGCGGCGTGCGTATCGCCGACCGAGAACAGCGCGCCGGCCACCTCAACCGGCAGATAGAGCGTCGTGCCGGCAGCGAGATCGCGGATGTCGAGATTGCCGCCGACCCGCCGTGGCGGCACCACCGAGTGAAGCCCCATCTCAGCCGGCGCATTGCCGATGGTGCCGGCGAACGGCTTCAGTGGTACGCGCGCGTTTTTCCCGAACAGCGCCGGTTCGAGCGCGGCTGCATCGTATTTCCAGATGTTCAGCGCCGGTTCCGTGAAGTCGTCGGCGAGCAGGCCGAAACCCGGAATGTTCGCCGTCCAGCCGAAGCCGGACGGTTTGAACATCTCGATCGTCACCTTGAGCGCGTCACCCGGCTCGGCGCCCTCGACGAAGATCGGCCCGGTCACCGGGTTGACCCCGGCGAAGTCGAGCTTGGCGATTTCGGCAACCGTGCTGTCGGCGTTCAGCTGGCCGCCGGCGGCATCGAGGCACTGGAACTCGATGGTCGCGCCGGGCGCCACCCGCTCGGCCGGGACAAAGGAATTGTCCCAGCCGAAATGGTGGTGGCGCCCATGGATGGTGTAGTCGCAGTTATTGCACATCTTTTACGTACACATTGTCGTAGTTGATCGGGATATGGACCGGGTCGACATAGAGGTTGTCGGCGCCGCCCATGCGCGCGGATTTCATGGTGAAGCGCTGTTCGTTGAAGACCGGCGCCCAGGGCGCGTCTTCCATCACCTTGTCGTAGATGGCGCTCCACATCTTGTCGCGTTCGCCGGCCTTTGCCGGGTCGACCACCGAATCCGCCTCGGCCGCCTTGGCGTCGAGATCCTTGTTGCAATACCACGACCAGTTCCAGCCGCCGGGCACCGCGCCGGCGCAGCCGAGGATCGGGCCGTAGAAATTCGACGGATCGGGGAAGTCGGCGATCCAGGCCATGCCGCCCGACCAGATCATCGGCGCGCCGGCCTTGTCACCGCCGGCGGCGATGACATTGGCCTGCGCCAGCGACTGGATGCTGGCCTTGATGCCGATCGCCGCCAGGTCCTGCTGGATCGCTTGGGCAATGCGCGGGTTGGGATCGGTGTTCATGGCGAACAGCTGCGTGTCGAAACCATCGGCATGACCGGCCTCGGCCAGCAGCGCCTTGGCTTTGGCTACGTCATAGGGATAACCCTTGTATTCCTTGTCGTAGCCCGGCATCGACGGCGGCAGCGGCTGGTTGGCCGGCACGGCGCGGCCGTTGATGATCTGGATGATGCGCGCCTTGTTGAGCGCCATGTTGACGGCCTGACGCACCTTAACATTGTCGAACGGCGCCATGGTGGTGTTCATGGTGACGTAGCCGGTGTGCAGCTGACCGCCTTCGACGACACGCGCCTTCTGCTCGGGATCGGCCATCACCTCCTGGAACTTGGCCGGCGGAATGCCGTCGCCGGGAACATCGATCTCGCCCTTCTGCAAGCGCAGCAGCGCCACGATCGGCTCCTGGCCGATCTCGAAGGTGATCTTGTCGAGATGCGGCAGGCCCTTGTGCCAATAGTCCGCATTGCGCTCGAAGACGATGCGCTGTCCCAGCGTCCACTCGGCGAGCTTGAAGGCGCCGGTGCCGACCGGATGCTTGCCGAAATCGGCGCCATATTTCTCGACCTCTTCCTTCGGCACGACATGGGCGAAATTGATGGCCATGACATGCAGGAAGGTGGCGTCGGGCCGGGTCAGTTCGAACTTGACCGTGTAGGGGTCGACGACGGTGACACCGGACAGGCCTTCGGCCTTGCCGGCGGCGACATCGTCATAGCCCTTGATCGAGCCGAAGAAGCCGGCGCCGGGGCTCTGCGTCTTCGGATTGGTGACGCGGTCGAGCGAATATTTCACGTCGTCGGCCGTCATCTCGCGGCCATTGTGGAATTTCACGCCATGGCGCAGCTTGAAGGTGAAGGTCTGGCCGTCGGGCGAAATCTCGTAGCTTTCTGCCAGATCGGGCTTCAAATTGGTGGTGCCCGGCTCGTAATCCATCAGCCCATCGAACAGGCTCTTGATCATCGACCAGTTCTGCCAGTCATAGCCGATCGCCGGATCGAGGGTCGCAACATCGTCCTTGTAGGTGATGGTGATGGCGCCGCCTTGCTTGGCGTTGGGATCGACCGTGTCTTCGGCGCGGACGCTTGTCATGCCGAGCATGAGGGCCAAGGCCGATGCCGCGACTGTGGATGCGAGAAACTTTTTCATTGTTGTGTTCCCTTTCTCTGTTTCATTTTCATCTGAGCTTGATGCGGGGATCGATGAACGGCGCGATGATGTCGGCGAGCAGATTGCCGAGCACGATGGCGAAGGCCGAGACCAGCGTGACGCCCATGATGATCGGAATGTCGACGCGCTGGATCGCCTGCCACGCCAGCTGACCGATACCCGGCCAGCCGAACACGCTTTCGACGACGACGATGCCGCCCATGAAGATGCCGATGTCGATGCCGATCATGGCGATGACCGGCAGGATGGCATTCGGCAGTGCGTGGCGGAATATGATGGCGCTGCGCGCCAGGCCCTTGGCCCGCGCCGTGCGGACATAATCCTGGCGCAGGACGTCAATCATCGACGAGCGCATCATGCGCGCGTACCAGCCGGCGCCGAGTATGCCCATGGTCAGCGACGGCAGCACCAGATGGCGCCATGTGCCGTAGCCGCCGATCGGAAACCAGCTTAGCCGCACGGCAAAGACGTAGAGCAGCAACAAGCCGACGACGAATTGCGGCGCCGAGACGCCGACGAAGGAGGCCACCATCAGGGTCTGGTCGGTGGCGGAGCCGCGCTTGACGGCGGCGATCAGCCCCATCGAGAGCCCGATCAGCAATTCGCAAAGGATGGCGCCGACCATCAAAAGCAGGCTGGCCGGCAGCCGCGAGACGATGAGTTCGGTGACCTCCGAGCGCTGGATGTAGGAGCGGCCGAGATCGCCGCTGAGTAGCTTCGTCAGATAGTGCCAGTACTGGACCACGAAAGGCTGGTCGAGGCCGAGTTGCTGGCGGATGTTTTCCACCGTCTGCGGCGTGGCACTGCGGCCGGCGATCTGCCGCACCGGGTCGGCCGGCAAGAGGTAGAGCAGCGCAAAAGTGATCAGCGAGACGCCAAGCAGGATGAGCAGCGACTGGATCAGCCGGCGGCCGAGATAGGCGATCATGACCGGCCCCCCATTATTCCCGGCCCCTTTGCGTCGGATCGAGGATGTCGCGCAACGCGTCGCCGATCAGATTGAAGGCCAGCGCCAACGCGAGGATTGCGGCGCCGGGGAAGAACACCAGCCAGGGCGCGGCCTGGAAATAGGTCTGGTTCTCGAAAATGATGTTGCCCCACGACGCGGTCGGCGGCTGCACACCGATGCCGAGGAAGGAAAGCGTCGCCTCGAGCAGAACCGTGGTCGAGATGCCGAGCGTGCCCCAGACGATGATGGTCGGCAGCAGATGCGGCAGGATGTGGCGAAATAGGATGCGCGGCGCACTCGCCCCGATGCTGCGCTCGGCATCGATGAACTCGCGCTCGGCCAGCGATGAGGTCTCGGTGTAGATGACACGCGCCGTCTGCACCCAGTTGACCAGCGCGATGACCATGGCGACGATCCACAGACTCGGCTGAAACACTGCCGCCAGGCAGATGGCGAGCAGCAGCGCCGGGAACGCCATCATCAGATCGGTGAAGCGCATCAGCGCACTGCCGATCCAGCCGCGGAAATAGCCTGCGGTGACGCCCACCAAAGTGCCGATCAAAAGCGCCACGCCATTGGCGACGATGCCGATGATCAGCGAGGTGCGGGCGCCGTAGAGGATGCGGGTCAAGAGGTCACGTCCGAGCAGGTCGGTGCCGAGCCAATACTGGGCGCTGGGCGGCAGCGGCGAGCCCTCGATGGTCAGGCCGTCGAACATCTGCTCGTTGGGATCGTAGCCGGTCAGCCGGGGCGCCAGCACGGCGCCGGCGACAACAATGGCGACGATGACCAGCCCGAGCAGCGCCAGGCGGCGTTTGACCAGCCGACGCCAGACGCCGGCGCGCGGTTTTGCCGGCATGCGTACCGGGAGATCAGGCGCGATGGGACTGGTCATCGCCGCCTTCCTCATCCGTCATTGCCACGATCCTGCGCGCGGCATCCTCGACGCTGATCTGCCAGCTCATCGCCAGCGATCGCAGTTGTGCATAGGCACGCTCGTCATCGCTGCCTTTCGACAGCGCCGTCACCGCGCGCACAATGGTCTGGCGCTCGGCGACGCGCTGGCGCAGCGACGCTATCTCGCCGGCTAAATGCTTGCGTGCCTCGAAGCTCTGCCTTGCGATCAGCAATGCGCTGTACACACCGGCATTGCCGACCGGCTTCAGCAGCTGCGCATCGGCCTTGTGCGACAGCGCCCATTCGATACGCCCCGGCGCCTCGGAACCGATCAGCGCCACCAGCGGCATCGGCGCCTCACCGGCTTCCCACGGGAACTGCTCGTCGAAACCGAGATCGGCATCGAAGAAGACGAAATCGGCGGCGAGAGCTTCCGGCGGCAATTCCGGCCAGCAGTCGATCGTAGCCAGGCCGATGGCCGACAATTGCCTGGTGATGGCCTGCACCGTCGGATGCGGGCGATGCAGGATGAAAGCCCGCGCGCCGCCGAGATTGGGGATGCGCGTCCGCGTCATGACACCACCCTCAGACGCGGACGGCCGAATGTCTTGGCGGGGTCGTAGCGCGACAGATAGGGATCCGGCGCGACCTCATCCTCCTGGCTGACGACCTCGAAGAAGCCATCGGCGATCCGGCCGATGATCACTGGCAGCGTCGCGTGCTGGGAGTGGGCGTCGATGGCGATCGGCCCGAGCCGGGTGGAGAAGCGCCGCTCGGCGAAGGCCTTGGAAAATTCCGCCGGGCCGGCATCAGTGTTGCGCGACAGCACGTCGGCCATCACCTGCACCGAGGCATAGGCGGAGGCCTCGAAGGACGAAGCGAAGGCAGCCGGCCGGGGCGCGAAATAGGGCCCGACCGACAGATGCCCTTTCCCTGTCTCGCCGATCGCCGGCAACTCGCCTTCCGTGAGGTTGCAGGAGATGACGGGGCAGTTTTCCGGCCTGAATGCCGCATCCTCATCGCCCAACTCGCGGTAAGCCGCCAGGAAGGCATACGACGAGGTGCCGATCAGATTGTTGAGGATGAAGCTCGGCCTCGTCGCCCGGATTTCCGCGATCAACCGCGACACGTCGGTCTCGCCGATGCGCAGATAGCGCTCGCCCAGCACTTTGCCGCCGGCATCCGCGATCAGGTCGCGCGCCACGCGGTTCATCTCCCAGCCCCAAATGTAGTTCGAGCCGAGCAGGAAGCCGTTGGCGCCGAAACGCGGCACGACATGCGCCATCAGCGGAACCAGATGCTGGTTGGGGCAGGCGTGCATGTAGACGACATGCTCGTTGGCCTCGAACCCTTCATAGGGGCAGGCATACCAGAGCATGCCGCCGGCCTTCTCCAGCACCGGGATGGTTTCCTTGCGGCTCCACGAGGTGACGCAACCGACGACATGGCGCGCGCTGCTGGTCCTGAAAATGTCCTCGCACAAAGTCGCGTAGCGATCGGCATTACTTTGCGGATCGCGCTCGACCGGAACCAGTTCGATGCCATAGCTCCGATCGGCATTGATGTCGGCGATGGCGCGCGTGGCGCCCATCCGGCACGCATCGGAGACCAACTGGTAGCTGCCCGAGCGGGAATACAGGATGCCGATCTCGATACGCCGTTTCAAACCGATCCTCAGAAATGACAATGCCCCGCAGCCAGCGCCGGAGGGCGAGGCATACGAGGCATATTTGCCGCCCGGCGACCAAGGCCGGTATTTTGCGCTAGCGTATTCGGTCCGGCGGGTCAGTCAAGCGGGAAAGTACGTGGTCATGGGATCGGCCTTGTCCGGCTGCTTCTAGTTCCGCAGCGTGAACATCAAAGGCGCCACGACAGCCGTACCGGCCTTCTCAGGCGGTGGCGCGGGCACCGTCGCACCCTGCAGAATGCCGAGCGCGGCGCGATCGAGATCGGCGTCCCCCGAAGATCGGGTCAGCCGGACGGAGGTCACCTTGCCCGAAGCGCTGACGACGAAGGTCACATTTGCGGTACCCACGGCGCGCCGCGACCTTGCCGCGCTCGGGTAGCGCTTGTGCCGATTGATCCATCCGATCAGCTGGGAGTTCCATTTGCTTGCACTGACTGATGATCCTCTCGATTGCGAAGCCTTCGGCGCCGACGCCTTCGCCGCTGCCTTTTGATCGACACTGGCGGTCACGACCGCTTTCGCCGGCGCGGCCTTTTCCTTCTTCTCTTTCGGTTTCGGCTTGGGTTTTTCGGCAGCCTTCTTCGCCTTCTCGATCGGCTTGGCCTCCACCGGCTTGGTCTCCACCGGCTTGGTCTGGGGCGGCGGAATGACCACATCCGGCGCTGTGGTCGGGACGATGTCGGGCACCACCTCATCCAGCGGCGGCGATTGATCGGGCTGCTCGGCCGCTGCCGTCTCGATCGGAGCGGTCTTATCGAGTTGAGCCGCTTCCCTCTTCTCGGTGACCGGCTCCGGCTTACCGGGCTCGGGCTCTACGACGGGCTTCAGTTCGGCAACCGCCTCCTCAATCTGGTTCGGCGGCTCGGGCGTCACCACGTCGGCCGCTGAGTCCACCCGCACCGCCGGCGCCACCATCATCGGCGACAGCTCGATAGCCACAGCCGGCGGCGGGCCGCCATCGGCCATGTTGGCCAGGCTGAAGCTCTGCACGGCATAGGCGATCGCGACATGCGCGCCGACAATGACAATGGCCGCAGCCGCCCACAAACCGATCTCGCGCGCGCCGGCGCGCGGCGGGTCGGCGGTGGGAACGGCCGCGGCCAGTTGCGTCATGGGGCGGCGCCCGGGTGCGGCGCGGATGCGTCCGCCGGCACCGTCTCCAGCCCGACCAGCGCGATCTTCAGATAACCGGCGCCGCGCAGCAGGTTCATCACCTCCATCAACTCGCCATAGCCGACCGCCTTGTCGGCACGCAGGAAGATGCGGGTCTGCTTATCGCCCTTGGTTCTGCCGTCTAGCACGGAGGCAAAAGCCTGGCGCGGCACGCTGTCATTGCCGATCGCGAGCGTCAGATCGTCCTTCAGCGTCAGGAACAGCGGCGTTTCCGGCCGCGGCGCCGGTGTCGCGGTCGAACCCGGCAGATCTACATTGACGTCGACTGTCGCCAAGGGGGCAGCGACCATGAAGATGATCAGCAGCACCAGGATGACGTCGATGAACGGGGTGACATTGATCTCGTGGTTTTCTTCGAGATCGCCGTCGATAGTCTCGCGAATTCTAGCCGCCATGGCCCATCACTCCGCCGCCAGCGCGGGCGCCTGCGGCACCGTGCGGAAATCGAGATCGCGGCTGACCAGCCGTTCGACCCCGGCCGAGGCATCGGCAAGAAGCTGCCGGTAGCCGGCTATCGACCGCGCAAAGACGTTGTAGATGACCACTGCGGGAATGGCCGCGACCAGGCCCATCGCCGTGGCGAGCAGCGCCTCGGCGATGCCGGGCGCGACGACCGCGAGGTTGGTGGTCTGCGCCTGCGAGATGCCGATGAAGGCGTTCATGATGCCCCAGACGGTGCCGAACAAGCCCACGAAGGGCGCCGTCGAGCCGATCGTCGCCAGCACGCCGGTGCCGCGCGACACGCGCCGCGCCGCCGCCGCCTCGATGCGCGACAGGCGCGACGTCACGCGTTCCTTCAGCCCGTCGCCGGTAACATGGCCGAGCGCACCGGCCGAAAGGGCAGTCTCTTCCTCGGCCGCCCGCACCAAAAGCGCACCGGGGCCGCCACTGTTGCCAAGCGCGCGCCCGGCCTGGCGCAGCGTGGCGGCATTGCCGATGGCGCGCGCAGCGCGACGGGCGCCGAGCTTGCCGAAGAGAATCTCCAGCGATTTGGCCAGCCACACCGTCCAGGTGACCAGCGAGGCGAAGGCCAACCCGA
The DNA here is from genome assembly GCF_040324475.1 of Mesorhizobium sp. C268A. Taxonomy (NCBI): domain Bacteria; kingdom Pseudomonadati; phylum Pseudomonadota; class Alphaproteobacteria; order Hyphomicrobiales; family Phyllobacteriaceae; genus Mesorhizobium; species Mesorhizobium sp. C268A. The sequence goes on along the minus strand of NZ_JAMYVX010000001.1, from coordinate 3,708,866 downwards.
TCATCACCGCCTTGACGATGATGTCGGCGGCCATGAACATGCCCCAGGGCGACAGATCGTGCGGCAGCGTCAGCGATATTGCCGAAGGCTCGGTCTGCGCGGATGCACCGGGCTGGGTTGCCGGCTGTGGCGCGGTCGGCGCCGCCTGCCCGGCAGTTGGCGAAGCCGGCGCGACAGGCGCAGCCGGTGCGGGCCGTTCGACTGCGACCGGGGAAGGCTGGGCCGCCGACCGGGCAGCTGCAGCGGGTTCCGTCGTCACCCTGGGCTGCGTGTTTGGCTGCTCTTGCGCAGTAGCGCTGCCGGCCGACAGCATGACCGCGGCCAGCGCCGCCAACAAACCATTTCTGGACACGCTTCGTCCTCGCTTCGTCATTGCACGTACCGATCGGCTGGTCGGTGACGGGATGCGGGAACACCCCGATCTCGACCCCGAAAACTCCAGCCACGGATTCTGGCTTCTCTCAAACGCGGCACAGCCGCTGGAAACAATTCAGGCGGCCGAGTGCCCCTGCTTGACTATAAAACATGAGTTTAGTAGTCAACAAACAAGATGGCTTTTTTGGCCAACGATTGTGGGCGCGATGTCTCAACGGCACATCGTCCTGGCATCGGTCTACCTGGTGTCGTCGCACTGAGGGATGGACGGCCGCAGGGTTGCTGGGCCACGATACCGGGCAGCAATTGAGGCAGGCTGCGATGATCAAGGCGATACCGTTCGATTTCCCCTATGACGGCCGGCTGGTGCCAGCAAACACCGCGCTGCTGGTCATCGACCTGCAGGAGGATTTCCTTTCGCCGACCGGCTATTTCGCCAGGAAGGGTTATGACCCCGCGCCGCTGCGCGCCATCCTGCCGACAGTCAACCGACTGATATCAGCGGCACGTGCGGCCGGCCTCACCATCATTTACACCAGGCAGGGATATCGCGGCGACATGGCCGACATGACGCCGTACGAGAGATGGCGCCGCAAGCGGGCTGGTCTCGAAGGCACCGACGTGCTGCTGCGCTCCGGCCCCGGCTTTCAGATCGTCGCCGAGATCGACGTCGCGCCGCACGACATCATCGTCGACAAGACCTGCAACAGCGCCTTCACCTATACGGATCTGGAGCTTGTGCTGCGCGCACGCGGCATCACCCATCTGATCTTTTCCGGCTGCACGACCGATGTCTGCGTGCACACGACGCTGCGCGAGGCCTGCGACCGCAATTTCCAGTGCCTGACCATCGCCGATGCCTGCGCCAGTGGCGACCAATACGCGCATGACGCGGCGCTGCATATGGTGACGGTGGAGGACGGGGTATTTGGTACGCTGACGGAATCTGACGCGGTGCTGGTGGCGCTGGCAGTGCTGAGTGGTGATTAGACGCTGGCGGGACAGCACCCCTCTGCCCTGCCGGGCAGAGGGGGGTGTGACGGAACGCTACGAAATAGCTTTTCATTCCACCCGCAAATTCACCCTGCGTGAATGTCCCCACCCGCCCGCGCAAACGCGCCGGGCTGCGGCACCTCAGCCTCACGGCGTGCCAGCGAGTTGCGCAAGAGCGCGATCGTCTCGCGGCCGACGCTGGCGATCTCGCGCGGCCGGTCGACACCGACGATCATGAACTCGCTGATGCCCAGCGCTGCATAGGGCAGCAGCGACAGGGCGATCTGCGCCGGTGGTCCGGAAAGTTCGACCGCCTTGTGTCCGACGGTAGAGGCGCCACCCTCCGAGCGGACCCGGACCGGAAGCGCAAAACGCAGCTTGCCGGCGCGGCCATGCTCGGCGGCGGCGCTGCGCGCCCGTTCCATCAGCTGGCGGATCTCGTCGAGCGAACCAGCCGTGAGTTCAAACACGTCGGCATGGCGGCCGGCGACCTTGAGCGCGGTGCCGGACTGGCCACCCATGCGGATGATCACGTCGACGCCATGCGGCCCCTTGCGCGGCACATAGCCACCCTTGATGCTGTAGAACGCACCTTCATGGTCGAAGGGCCGGTCGTTCGACCACAGCCGCTTCAGCAGCACCAGATATTCGTCGATGCGCTGCCAGACCACGGTGTGGCCGACCGGACGCGTCTCGGCATCGTCGTCATCCAGCGGCTCGCTCAGCATCCTCAGCGCCAGCCGGCCGCCGCTCCTGGCGTCGAGCGCCGCCAGTTGCCGCGCCGCAACGGCTGGCGCGATCACGCCGGCCCAGTGCGTCAGCACCACTTCCAGCGACGAGGTGCGGTCCAGCGCCTGGGCGGCGATGTCCATATTGGTCAACAGCCCGGCCGGGTCGTCGACGACGATGTTCTGGAAGCCGGAATCCTCAATCAGCGACAGCTTGGTCGCCGTCTCGACGAAATCATAGAAGAACGGTACGGCCGAACCGGCATCGGCGGCGTGCGTTTTACCGGGAACATGCGTGAACTCGATCGGCATTGCCATCTCCTCCATCACGTTGGATGTATGTCGCCCCCGGTTTTGAGACGACGACATGCGTAAAAACAAGCATCAGCGCCAAAGCGCGTCCGCGTTCGGTTCATCAACTCCGGTCACTCACTGAAAGCGCTAGGTCGCCACCCTTTCGGCCTGATCGGTCAGGGAATCAAGCCGAGCACGACTGCCCCGGTGAACACGAACGCAAGGGCAAAGACGAGATAGGCGAAAGCGCCGGCATAGGCCGGGCGGAAAGCCTGGCTATTGGCCAGCCTCTGGCTGGTGCGGTCCGTCTCGGCGTTCTGGATATAGGACATATCGACCTCCGTCTTGCGGATTAATCTATAAAATCAGTAGACTTTGTCGAGTGCTATTTTTTGGCGATATGTAGAACGATTTTCTCAGTATTCCTTATTATTTGGTTTGGGATTGCTGGGAGACCCCTGTTGGCGACAAGCGAGCGACAAGCTTGGCCGACATCTGCATAGGCGATAGCATCGCCATTCCGGCGTAAATGCGGATCATTTCGATTGGGAACGGGGAACAGAACATGGGTACAAGACTAGCCGGCAAGATTGCAATCATCTCGGGCGGCGCGACCGGAATGGGCGGAGCTGCCTCGGAATTGTTCGCCGCCGAGGGCGCCAAGGTGGCGATCATCGACCGCAATGGCGAGGCGGCGGCAGCCACTGCGGCGGCGATACGCGCGCGGGGACATATCGCCGAACACTGGGTGGCCGACGTCTCGGACGAGGCGCAGGTCGAGGCCGCAGTGAAGGCGGCGACTGCCAGGCTCGGCCCGGCCACGGTGTTGTTCAACCATGCCGGCACCATCGTGATAAAGCCGTTCCTGGAGACGACAGTGCAGGAATGGGACTGGCTGCATGCGGTCAATGTCCGCTCGATGTTCCTGATGACGCGCGCCGTGTTGCCGGGCATGATCGCTGCCGGTGGCGGTTCGATCGTCTGCACCTCGTCGATCTCGGCTGTGGCGGCCACACCCATGGAAGTGCTCTACGACACCACCAAGGGCGCCTGCCACATGTTCGCGCGCGCCATCGCAGTCGAATTCCGCGACCGCAACATACGCTGCAACGCCGTCTGTCCCGGCTTCATCCGCACGCCGCACGGCCTGCGCGAGGTCGCCGATCTCGGCAAGCTCGGCGTCGACGTGTCGGACGCCGCATTGGCCGCACAGCAGGGCCGCATCGGTGAGCCTGAGGAAGTGGCCAAGGCAGCGCTGTACCTCGCCAGCGATGAGTCCAGCTTCGTTAACGGGACGCATCTGTTTGTCGATAATGGTTTTACGGCGATGTGAGTATCCCAGGCTTGGCGCCCTTCCTCTCCCCCGTCGATCGGGGGAGAGGAAGGGCGCCAAGTCCTACTCGCTTACCGCTCTTCTCGTCGAAACGGCTTCAGCAGCGCCGACGGCGCAACCGCGTTGCGTGACATCACGGCCATCGCGACGATGGTGAAAATGAACGGCAGCATCAAGAACGTCTCATAGGGAATATGCCCGAGGCCGCTCGCCTGCATGCGCAATTGTAGCGCATCGACGAAGGCGAACAGCAGCGCCGCGCCCGCAGAGCGCCACGGGTCCCAGCGGCCGAACACGACCAGCGCGATCGCCACCCAGCCACGGCCCGACACGACACCAAAGGTGAAGGCGTTGAACTGTGCCATGGTGAGGAAGGCGCCCGCAAGCCCCATCAGCGCACCGCCGAGGATGACCGCCTGGAAGCGCGTGGCGATGACGCTGACCCCAGCGGAATCAGCGGCGCGCGGGTTCTCGCCGACCATCCGCACCGACAGCCCCCAAGGCGTGCGGTAGAGCACGAAAGCAGCGAGCGGGATGGCAATGATTGCCAAGTAGACCAGCGCGAACTGGTTGAAAACCGCTGACCCCAGAACCGGAATATCCGACAGCAGCGGGATCGGCACCGTCTGAAAACCCTTGATGCTGGGCGGCACCGATTGCTGGCCGAAGGTCAGACGGTAGAGGAAATAGGCAAGGCCGGACGAGAACAAAGTAACGCCGATGCCGCAGACATGCTGGCTGAGGCCGAGCGCCACGGTGAACAGCGCATGCAGCGCACTCATCGCCATGCCGGTCAACACCGCGGCCAGCACGCCGAGCCACAGGCTGCCGCTGAGGCTGGCGGCGGTGAACCCGGTCATCGCGCAGAGCAGCATGATGCCTTCGATACCGAGATTGAGCACGCCGGCCCGCTCGGAGAACATCTCGCCCAGCGTGGCAAATGCCAGCGGCGTGGCGATGCGGATAATGGCGGCGAGGAAGCCGACCTGAAAGATCTGTTCGAACACCGCGCTCATAAGGCGGCACCGACGCGGCGGATGCGATAGGCCGTGAACAGCAGCGCCACCAGCATGGCGAGCAGCGCCGTGCCCTGGATGACATCGCTGAGGAACGCCGGTACGCCGGTGGCGCGCGACATCGCTTCGGCGCCGGTCATCACGGCGGCCAGGAAGATCGCCGCCGGTACGACGCCGAGCGGATTGAGCCTGGCCAGCATGGCAACGACGATGCCGGAATAGCCATAGCCCGGCGAAATGTCGCTCATCACCTGGAAATGCACGCCGCCGACCTCGCCGACGCCGGCAAGCCCGGCCAGCGCGCCCGACAGCAGCGCCGTCGAGATCAGCACCCGCTCGACATGTATGCCGCCATAGCGGGCGGCTTCCGGGCTTTCGCCGGTGACCCTGATCCGGAAGCCGAGCGTGGTGCGCACGATCAGGAACCAGATCAACGGGGCCCCGATCAACGCGGCGATGACACCCAGATGCAGCCTTGTGCCTTCGAGCAGCACCGGAAAATTCGCCGAATCCTCGATCGGCGGCGAGATCGGATAGCCGCTGAACGAGTCCTTCCACGGCCCCTCGATCAGCGCCATCAGCGCATAGTAGATGACCGAGTTGAGCAGCAGCGAGCTGACGACGTCATCCACCTTGAATTTGACCCTGAGCGTCGCGGGCACCAGCGCTACCGCGGCACCGGCAGCAGCGCCCGCCAGCGCCATCGACAGGATCGCCAGCGCGCCCGGCATCGGGATGGCGCCGACGAAGCAGCTGGCCACGGCGCCGGCCAGCAATTGGCCCTCGGCGCCGATGTTCCAGAATTTGGCCCGGAAGGCGACGGCCACAGCCAGCCCGGTGAAGATCATCGGGGCGGCGCGCACCAGCGTTTCGGTGATGGCATAGCTGTCGCCGAACGAGGCCGACAGCATCACGCCATAGGCCTCAAGCAGGCCGGCGCCGGCCAGCGCGATGAGGCCGCTGCACAGGGCAAGCGTGGCGCCGATGGCCAGCAGCGGCAAAGCGAGATTGAACCAGGCGGGGGTGGAACTGCGGGCTTCGAGGCGGAACATCAGCTATGCCCCTCCGCCGCCCAGACGGTCGCGCCGCCCCTCATCCGCCTGCCGGCATCCTCTCCCCGTATAGACACGGGGAGAAGGGATCTGGGCCCTATGGCAACTCCCCTCTTGCAGCTGTGGCGATTGGCGAAACCATGGGTGAGAGCCCCTCTCTCCGTCTCTATACGGGGAGAGGATGCCGGCAGGCAGGTGAGGGGCAGCGCTGACGCTTAAAGTCAGCCAAAAGCGGGCAGTATTATTTGAGGTTTCTGCGAGGAACCGAGTGAGAAAGTCCATCTAGGCTCTGCCCTCCGCCCCGGTCATCAGCAGCCCAAGCCGCGCGATGGTCGCATCGGCGCTGTCCAGCGTGCCGGCGATGCGGCCCTCATACATCACCGCGATGCGGTCGCAGAGCACCAGCAGCTCTTCGAGATCCTCGCCGATGACGATGATCCCGCAGCCCTTGGCACGCATGTCGAGGAATTTTTCGTGGATGAAGCGGGCGGCACCGATGTCGAGGCCGCGCGTCGGCTGCGAGACGATCAGCACCTTCGGGTCGAAAGCCAGTTCGCGCGCCAGCAGCGCCTTCTGCAGATTGCCGCCCGACAGCGCGCCGGCGCGGGTCATCGGCCCGGGGCACCTGATGTCATAGGCCTTGATCTGTTCTTCGGCGAAGGCGCGGATCGCATCTGGCTTGAGCAGGCCCCGGCTGCTGAAAGCCGCAGTACCAATGCGCGGCAACACCATGGAATCGGCGAGCGGCAGATTGGTGACCAGCCCGGTCGTCATACGGTCTTCCGGGATGCGGCCAAGGCCGAGCGCCTGCACCTCGCGCGGCGAGAACCGCGTAACAGGTTTGCCGGCTATCGTCATCGCGCCGGCGTCGGGCGCGCGCGTGCCGGAAATCACCTCGGCCAGCGCCCGCTGGCCATTGCCGGAGACCCCGGCAATGCCGAGGATTTCGCCCGCGCGAACGGCAAGCGATACATCGCGCAGCGGCGTCCCCGAATGCCGTGAGGTGGAAATACCGTCGAGCGTCAGCACCGCCGCGCCTGGGGTCGAAGGTCCTCTTGCCGGCGGCACGATCTCATGGCCGCACATCAGCTGCGCCATTTCTGCCGATGTCGTGTTCGCCGGATCGTCGACACGGCCGGCGACGCGGCCGTGCCGCAACACGGTGCAGCGATGGGTGAGCGCCCGCACCTCGTTCAATTTATGCGAGATGAAGATGATGCCGAGCCCCTGCGCCGCCATCGAGCGCAGCGCCGAAAACAGCCCGTCGACCTCGCTCGGCGCCAACACCGCCGTCGGCTCGTCGAGGATCAACAGCCTGGCGCCGCGAAACAGCGCCTTGACGATTTCGAGCCGCTGCTGCTCGCCGACCGACAGCGCGGAGACAGGCAGGTTGGGGTCCAGCGTCAGCCCATACTGACGGCTGATGTCGGACAACCGGGCAAGTCCGCCGGCGCGGTCGATGCGGCCGGATTTGCCGGGAATGCCAATCAGAAGGTTTTCCAGGACCGTCAGCCTTGGCGCCAAATGAAAATGCTGGTGCACCATGCCGATGCCGGCGGCCAGCGCATCGGCCGAACTGGTGATCCGCACGGTCTTGCCCTGGATAAGAATTTCGCCGGCATCGGGCGCATAGGCGCCGAACAGCACATTCATCAGCGTCGTCTTGCCGGCGCCGTTTTCGCCCAGCAGGCCGAGGATCTCACCTGGGGCGACGCTTAGATCGACAGCCTCATTCGCCTTGACGGCGCCGAAGCTCTTGGTGATGCCGCGCATTTCGATGAGAGGGGCGGACAAGGATGCTCCTGCGGAGATACCCCTCCCCCTCGAGGGGAGGGTGCCGAGCGAAGCGAGGCGGGTGGGGTCACCTCAACTGCCTCAACCCATGACTTAGCAGGATGGAGCACTTCGCGGAGGACCCCACCCGGCCCTGCGGGCCACCCTCCCCTCAAGGGGGAGGGTACGCCGAGCTAATCCGAAACCGGCGTGTTCTCATCCACATCCACCCGGAAATTGCCTTCCAGGATCTCGGCCTTCTTCTTCTCGACCAGATCCTTCACATCCGCCGGCAGCGTCTTGTCGAATTTATGGTAGGGCGCCAGGAACGACCCGCCCTTGGCCATGCGCGAGAAATCGCCATAATCCTGCGCGGTGAAGACACCGGCCTTGACCAGCTTGATCGCCTGCTCGACCGTCGGATACATGTCCCAGACCGGCCCGGTTATGACCGTGTCGGGGCCGAGGCTCGACTGGTCGGACATGTTGGAGATGGCGAGGATCTTCTTGTCCACCGCCGCCTCGATGACGCCGAAGCGCTCGGCATAGATGACATCGACGCCGGCATCGATCTGGGCGACCGCCGCTTCCTTGGCCTTGGGCGGATCGAAGAACGAGCCAATGAAGGCGACCTTCTTCTTGATGTTGGGATTGACCTCCTTGGCGCCGGCAAAGAAGGCGTTGACCAGCCGGTTCACTTCCGGAATGCCCATGGCCGCCACCGCGCCGATCGTGCCCGACTTCGACATCTTGCCGGCGATCATGCCGGACAGATAGGCCGGCTCGTGGATCCAGTTGTCGAAGACGCCGAAATTGGGCTCGGCCGGGCCGGCGCCCGAGCCGAACAGCCATGCCGTCTTCGGGAACTGCTTTGCCGTGCGGCGCGATTCACGCTCGGCGGCGAAGGCGTCGCCCAGCACCAGCTGGTACCCGCCTTGCGCATATTCGCGCATGACGCGGCTGAAATCGGCGGTCTGCACCTTTTCCGACCATTTGTATTCGATGCCGAGTTCCTTCTCGGCCTTCTGCAGGGCGACGTGGATCTGGTTGTCCCACGGCTCCTCGATCGGCGTGGCGAAGATCGCCGCCACCTTCAGCTTCTTGTCCTTGGCGAGGGCTGCACCCGGCAGCATGGCTGCGGCCAGGCCAAGTGCGCCGAGTTCCAGCACGTCGCGCCGCGACAGGCCGGTCGATTGCGATTTGTTTTTCCGGTTTTCCATCTAGTGCCCCTCTGTTTGACAGCCGTGTCGAGCCGACTGTTCCGAAATCAGACGCGGAACTATGGAACGGGTGCGGACTTTTGTCCACATGGTCAAATTTGGCGGGACTGCTGCCGGGCTCACGCCTTTTAGCGCAGCGCTTTCTCGCCGCCGGCTACGGTGATGACGCCGACGATGATCAGCCCGGTCAGCAACAGCCGAACGCCGGCGCTGACGCCGAACGTGTTGAGCATGGTCAGAAGCAGCACCAGGAACAGCGCCGCGCCCCAGACACCGGGAACATTGGCCTTGCCACCGGCGACCGAGGTGCCGCCGATGACGACGACGGCGATCGAGGCCAGCAGGTACTCGTTGCCGATATCGACATTGGCGCCGCGGAAATAGCCGGCGAGCAGCGCCCCGTCCATGCCGCCGAGCGCGCCCGACAGCGTGTAAGTCAGGAAGCGGGTGCGGCCGACATTGACGCCGGCAAGCCACGCGGCGCGGATGTTCTGGCCGATCGCCAGCACCGAGCGGCCATAGATCATGCGCTGCAAGGCGATGGCCGCACCGATGCTGAACAATACGGTAAGGATCGCCAGCACTGGAATGCCCAGGATTTGCCAGTTCGCAAAATCGGCAAAGCCGGGCGGCGGCTTGATCTGCAGGCCACGCCCATAGCTGATGTCGATCGACTGGATGATGAAGCTGGCCGACAGAGTGGCGATGATCGGCGGGATCCTCAGCGCCCAGATCAGGAGATAGTTGACGGCACCGATGGCGGCGCCGCAGGCGAGCGCGGCGAGCAGCCCGACCACGATCATGGAATCGCTGCCGCCCATGACCTTCATGGCGACGGCACTGGCGAGCCCGATATTGGCCGGCAGCGACAGGTCGACATTGCCTGGCCCGAGCGTGATGACGAACATTTGGCCGACTCCGACGATGACGGTGAACACCGCCAGCGACAGTGCCGCCGTGACCATGCCACCGCCGCCATAGCCGCCGGTGAAAGCGATGGTCGCCAGCCAGACGAACATCGCGCCGATGAACGACCATATCCAGGGTTTGGCGGCCAGCGATTTAACCAGCGTCATCGCTACCTCTCCCTGCGGCTGATCAGGACGCGGGCTGCCAGCACGATGATCAGGATGGCGCCGTTGGCCGCGACCTGCCAGTCCGGCGGAATGTGCATGAAGGTGAGCAGAGGCGATGCCGCCAGCGCCAGTGTCAGCGCGCCGAGCACGGCGCCGATCGGCGACACCCGGCCGCCGACGAACTCGCCGCCGCCGAGAATGACGCCGGCGATCGCCAGCAGCGTGTAGCCATTGCCGATATTGGCGTCGGCCGAGGTGGTGATGCCGATCAGCGCCATGCCGGACAGAACGCCGAATAGGCCGGTCAGCGCAAACAGCACGATCTTGGTTCGAAGCAGCGACCAGCCAGCGCGCCTGAGCGCCGCCGGATTGCCGCCGGATCCCCGCAGGATGACGCCATAGGAGGTGCGCATCAGCCCAAAATGCACCACCGCTGCGATCGCCAGCGCGGCGATGATAGGGAACGGAATGAAGGGCGGCTTGAAGGCCATCAGCGACAAGAGCCAGTCCGGCGCCTTGCCACCGGGCTTGGGCAGCACCAGAATGGCAAGTCCCTGCCAGACGAAGCTCATGCCCAGCGTCACCACGATCGACGGCAGATTGCGCAGATGGATCAGTGCGCCGAGCAGCGCATAAACGCCTATGGAGCCGAGCAGGATGATCACGCCGAGCAGCGGCGCGTCCTTCAGCCAGGTCGCGGTGACGCAGCCGACAAAGCCGACAAAGGTGCCGATCGACAGATCGAGCTCATTGCCGGCGATGACGAACATCTGGGCGATCGTCGCCAGCGCGATCGGAATAGCGAGGTTCAACATCAAGCTGAAGCCGAAATAGCTGATGGCGCGTGGGTTGAGCCAGGCGATGGCGATAACCACCAGCGCCAGCGACAGCGCCGGCAACAGGCTGCGCAGCAGGCGCGCGCGGGCCGCGCTGCTGCGCGGCGAGGACGTAGGGCCGGGAGCGACTGCCGTCATCTCAGGCCGCGTCGCCGAATGAGGACTGGATGATCTTTTCCTCGGTCAGCTCGTCGCGCGTGAGATTGGCGACGATGCGGCCGTTCTTGAAGACATGGATGTGGTCGCAATTGTCGAGCTCTTCGGTCTCGGTGGTGTACCAGAGGAAGGTCCGGCCCTTGGCCGCCTCCTCGCGCACGAGATCGTAGACCTCGAGCTTGGTGCCGATGTCCACGCCGCGCATCGGATCGTCCATCAGCACGATCTGCGCATCGGAACCCAGTGCGCGGGCAAACAGCGCCTTCTGCTGGTTGCCGCCGGACAGCGAGAAGATGTTGTTGGTCATGTCAGGCGTGCGGATGCCGATCTTCTGCTTCCAAAACTCAGCAAGCTCGGCCTCGCGCTGCGGCGAGATCAGCAACCCTTTGCGCAGCCGCGCCAGCGAGCGGATGCCGATGTTTTCGGCAATAGACCATTGCGGGAAAATGCCGTCCGATTGGCGGTCTCCGGCCACCAGCGCCACCGGGGCGGTCACCTCGATATCAAGCCTTCTACGCGTCGCGGCGGCAAAGATCGCCAGCAACAGGTCGGTCTGGCCATGGCCGGCAAGCCCGGCAAGCCCGATGATCTCGCCGGCGCGAGCGACAAGCTCCTTGCCGTCCTGCTGCCGCTCGGGCCGCGCCCGCACCCTGAGCGGGCCCGCCGCCGGCCTGGCGGCGATCTCCGCCGCGATCTTCTCGCGCGCTTCCGCGCCGCCCATGGTGGCCACCAGCCGGTCGCGGTCGAACGCTTTTGCAACGTCCGTGGCGACCACCTTGCCGTCGCGCATGACCACGATGCGGTCGGCATTCTGCAGCACCTCGCCCAGCACATGCGAGATCAGGATGCAGCTGCCCCCGGTGGCTACGAAACGGCGCACGAAGGCAAGCAGCTGGCCCGCAGTATGCGCGTCCAGCGAAGAGGTCGGCTCGTCGAGAATGACCAAGTCGAGCGGATCGCGCGTCACCGTGAAGGCGCGCGCCACCTCGACCATCTGCCGCCGGCCGATGGAGAGATCGCCGGCAATGTCGTCTGCCGAGATGCCGTGATCCGGAAAGATTTCGTCCAGCTTGGCGGCAATGAGAGCAGCCGCCTTGCGTCGCCAGCCGAAGCCGGTGAGCGCCGGATGGTTGATGCGCGTATTCTCCGCGATACTGAGGTTAGGGCAGAGCGACAGTTCCTGGAACACGCAGCGTATGCCGAGTTTCAGCGCGCGCGCCACCGAGTAGTCGGTTTCGGCATTGCCACGCACCGCGATCTCACCGCCATCGGGCTGCAGCGTACCGGCCACCATATGCATCAGCGTCGATTTGCCGGCTCCGTTGTGGCCGACCAGCCCCACGCATTCGCCTGATACAACATGGAAGTCGACGCCGTTAAGCGCCCGAACGGCGCCGAAATGTTTTTCGGCGCCGTTCAGCCTGATGATGTCCAAATGGGCGGCGCCGAAATGTTTTTCGGCGCCGCCCAGTCTGATGATGTCCGTATTGGCCTCAGGCATGCTCAACGATATCCGGTCGGTCATGCCGCTGGCAATGAATGCAATGCATCACTTGATATTGGCTTTGATCGCCGCGATTGCGTCTTCCTGGCTGTATTCGTGGGTGGCGACGCCGCCCTCCTTGATTTTCGGCAGCTCGGTCTCGAAATTGTCCTGGGTAAAGGCGAGATACGGCACCAAAAGGTCATGCGGAATGTCCGTGCGGCCGTCGAGCACCTGCTGCGCCACCCAGAAGGCCAGCGACGACACGCCGGGCGCTATCGAAGCCGACCAGGTCTGGTAGCCGTCCTTGTCCTTCTGCTCCTTCCACCATTTCAGCTCGTCCTGGCGGTTGCCCATGATGATGGTCGGACGCGGCTTGCCTGCGGCGGCAAAGGCTTGTGCCGCGCCATAACCGTCACCGCCCTGGTCGACGATGCCGACGATGTCGGGCAGCGAAGGCAGGATCGTCGCGACTGCCTTCTGCGCCGTCGTCTGGTCCCAGTCGCCGGTCACCGAACCGACGATCTTGAACTCGGGATGGGCGGCGACGCCTTCGAGGATGCCGGCATGGATGGCATCGTCGATCGAGGTGCCGGCAAGGCCGCGGATTTCCAGGAGATTGCCGCCCTTGGGCTGGAATTTGGCCATCTGCTCGACTTCCTGCTTGCCCATGTCCTTGAAGTCGACGACGACGCGGTAGGCGCAAGGTTCGGTGACGGTCCCGTCGAAGGAGACGACGACGATGCCGGCATCGCAGGCCTGCTTGATGGCGCCGTTCAGCGCATCCGGCGAGGCGGCGTTGATGACGATGGCGTCATAGCCCTGCAGGATCAGGTTCTGCACCTGGGCAGCCTGCGTCGGCACTTCCTTGTCGGCGGTGGTGAAGATGTCGGCGGCGCCGACGATCTTATCCTCAACCGCCTTCTTGGTGACGATGCCGTAGCTGTCGAGCATCGCCTGACGCCACGAATTGCCGGCGTAATTGTTGGAGAAGGCGATCTTCTTGCCGCTGGTGTCGGCAAGCGCCGTGCCCGAGGCGAGCATCGCCGCCAGAGCGCTCAGGACGAGCAGTTTCTTCATGTCATAATCCTCCCATGGATTGTCGGCCCCGCCGACTGTTGCTGATGGTTTTGGCGTTGGCTGCCTGTTTTTTATCTATTGTCAGACAAATGCAGATGAGCTCGCTTGTCAACTGCGATCGGTTACGCTTTGGCGATCAACTTCAGGTGCGATGATTGAAAAGCCTTCGCCTGCTGGTCTAGGGAAGGGCCCAGGAGACCATGCATGGCAGCGACGCCGCCGACCCTTCCCCCCAGTGCACCCAAAAGAATGGGCGCGCCCGGAATTCCGGCGCGCTGGACGTCAAGCGCCAAGAGCGGCGTAGGTGCCGCGCTTTCGCCGGCGAGCCGCGTCTGGTTCACGCTCAGCCATGGCATCGTCAATGAAGTCTACTATCCCGGCCTCGACAGCGCCTGCACGCGCGACATGGGACTGCTGGTCACCGGTCCCGGCGGCTGGTTCTCCGAGGAGAAGCGTGACGCCACGCATGCCATCGAGCCGTTCGAGGACGGCGTGCCCGCCTACCGGCTGATCAACGCGACGGCGCGTTACCAGATCGAAAAGCGCATCCTGGCGGATCCGGCGCGCCCGGCCTTGCTGCAGGAAACCAGCTTCACGGCACTCGAAGGCGTGGCCACGGACTACCGCGTCTACGCCCTGCTGGCGCCGCATCTGGTCAATGCCGGCATGGGCAACACCGCCTGGACCGACGAGCACAAGGGGAGGCCGATGCTGTTCGCGTCCGGGCGCGGCACCTGCCTGGCGCTTGCATCCTCGCTGCCCTGGGGTGATTGCTCGGCCGGCTATGCAGGCTTTTCCGACGGCTGGCAGCAACTCAGCCGCGCCGGCCGGCTCGATCCGGCCTGCCAAAGGGCGGAGGACGGCAATGTCGCGCTGACCGGCGAGATCGGCTTTTCCTTACGCAACAGCAAAGCCTTGCTTGCGCTTGGGTTTGGGGCAACGCCGGATGAAGCGGCCGAAAACGCCGCCGCCAGCCTGAAACGCGGGTTTGAGCCGGCGGCAAAGGCCTATGTCGCGAAATGGCGGAAATGGCAGGCAGGCCTGACGGCGCTCGACCACCATGATGCATCCGGCCTCAACACCTACCGCGTCAGCACAGCGGTGCTGGCGACACACCTGTCGCTGGCGAGGCCCGGTGCGGCCGTCGCCAGCCTGTCGATCCCTTGGGGGTTCAGCAAGGGCGACGACGACCTTGGCGGATATCATCTGGTCTGGCCGCGCGACCTCGTCGAAACTGCGGGCGGCTTCCTCGCCGCCGGCGATCCGGCGCAGGCGCTTGAGATCCTCGCCTATCTCCGTTCCATCCAGCAGCCGGACGGCCACTGGCCACAAAATGTGTGGCTCGACGGCTCGCTCTATTGGCCGGGCATCCAGATGGACGAATGCGCCTTCCCGCTGCTGCTTGCCGATGCGCTGCACCGCGCCGGCCACCTGCCGCGCGCAAAGCTCGTCGCCTTCATGCCGATGGTCGAGAAAGCAGCGTCCTATATCGTGCGCAATGGCCCCGTCACCGGGCAGGACCGCTGGGAAGAGGACGCGGGCTACAGCCCATTCACGCTCGCCGTCGAAATATCGGCACTGCTTGGCGCCGCCGATCTGTTCGACGTCAACGGCAAACCCGAGCCGGCTAACTATTTGCGCGAGGTCGCAGATTGCTGGAACGACCAGATCGAGCGCTGGACCTATGTCAGCGGCACACCGGAGTGCCACGAGGCTGGCGTCGACGGGTACTACATCCGCATCGCGCCGGCCGACGCTTCAGGGGCCGCATCGCCGAAGGACGGCTTCGTACCGATCAAGAACCGTCCGCCGGGCGATACCGACAAGCCGGCCGAAGCGATTGTCAGCCCGGACGCGCTGGCGCTGGTCCGCTTCGGCCTCAGGGCCGCGGACGATCCGCGCATCGTCGGCACGGTCAAGATCATAGACGCGCAACTGCGCTGCGACCTGCCGCAAGGGCCTCTCTGGTATCGCTACACCAGCGACGGTTATGGCGAACACGCCGACGGCGCGCCCTTCGACGGC
The DNA here is from genome assembly GCF_040324475.1 of Mesorhizobium sp. C268A. NCBI lineage: Bacteria > Pseudomonadati > Pseudomonadota > Alphaproteobacteria > Hyphomicrobiales > Phyllobacteriaceae > Mesorhizobium > Mesorhizobium sp. C268A. The sequence goes on along the minus strand of NZ_JAMYVX010000001.1, from coordinate 3,693,426 downwards.
AACGGCCAGGGCCGGCCCTGGCCGTTGCTGGCCGGCGAACGCGCCCACTACGAGCTGGCCGCCGGTAACAAGGACAAGGCGGCAAGCCTGCTCAGGACATTCGAGGCTTCGGCTGGCGTGGGCGGTCTGCTGCCGGAACAGGTCTGGGACCGCGCCGACATACCGGAGCGCGAATTGTGGCTGGGCAGGCCGTCGGGCAGCGCCATGCCGCTGGTCTGGGCGCATTCGGAACACATCAAGCTGTTGCGCTCGCTCCGCGACGGCGCCGTCTTCGACATGCCGCCGCAAGGCGTCAAGCGCTATGTCAGGGACAAGACCGGCTCGCCGCTGAGGATATGGCGCTTCAACAACAGGCTGCGCACCATGGAAGCCGGCAAGACGCTGCGGGTTGAACTGCTGCAGCCGGCACTGATCCGCTGGAGCGGCGACCAGTGGCAGACCAGCCATGAAATCAACACTTCCGTGAATGTCTTTTGCGTCCATCTGGCGGATCTGCCGGTGGCCGATATTCCGCGAGGTAATACGATCGTCTTCACTTTTTTCTGGCCCGACGGCGACCGTTGGGAGAATGTCGACTTCACCGTCGGCATTGAGAACTAACTCGCCAGCAATTTTCTTTCCTCAAGCGACTAGGACAAGACCATGCAGATCGGAATGATGGGACTAGGCAGGATGGGCGCCAACATGGTGCGCCGCCTGATGCGCGACGGCCATGAATGCGTCGTCTACGACATCAACCCGGCAAGCGTTGCCGGCCTGGTTGCCGATGGCGCCATCGGCGCCGCATCGATGGAGGAGTTCGTCGGCAAGCTTTCCAAGCCGCGCAGCGCCTGGCTGATGCTGCCAGCGGCGATCACCGGCAAGATCGCCGACCAGGTGGCGGCGCTGATGGAACCCGGCGACATCATCATCGACGGCGGCAATTCCTATTATCACGACGCGGTCGACCAGGCGGCCGAACTCGCGGCCAAGGGCCTGCACTATGTCGATGTCGGCACCAGCGGCGGCGTTTGGGGCTTGGAGCGCGGCTACTGCCTGATGATCGGCGGCCCCGATACGGCGGTCAAACACCTCGATCCGATCTTCGCCACGCTGGCGCCCGGCGCCGATGCCGGCGCCACGCCCGACAAGGCGGGCGGGACCGCACCCTTTGGCTACCTGCATTGCGGACCGAGCGGCGCCGGCCATTTCGTCAAGATGATCCACAACGGCATCGAATATGGTGTCATGGCCGCCTACGCCGAAGGCATGAACATCCTGAAATCGGCCAATGCCGGCAAAAGACAGCGCACTGCCGACGCCGAGACCAGCCCTTTGGAAAACCCGCAATACTATCAGTTCGACATCGACCTGCCGCAGGTGGCCGAGGTCTGGCGCCATGGCAGTGTGATCGGCTCCTGGCTGCTCGACCTCACCGCCGGCGCTCTGAAGAGCGACCCGGCATTGGCCCAGTTCGGCGGCCGCGTCTCCGATTCCGGTGAAGGCCGCTGGACGCTGAAGGCGGCGATCGACACCGGCGTGCCGGCGCCGGTTCTGTCCTCGGCTTTGTTCGACCGCTTCTCCTCGCAGGGCGAATCCGAATTCGCCGACAAGCTGCTGTCGGCCATGCGCTATGCCTTTGGCGGCCATGTCGAAAAGCCGAAGGCCGGCAAGTGAAGGCCGCAGGGGAGACTCGCAAGATGAGCCCGGAACGGTCCGACACGCTGGTGCTCTTCGGAGCAACCGGCGACCTTGCCCACAAGAAGATATTTCCGGCCCTCTACCAGATGGTAGCCAAGGGGACGCTGACCGAGCCGGTGATCGGCGTCGCCTTCGATGCCTGGGACATCAACCAATTGCAGGCGAGGGCCCGCGACGGCATCGTCAACGCTCTCGGCAAGATCGACGAAAAGATCTTCGCCAAATTCGCCAGTCTGCTGCGCTATGTCAGCGGCGACTACCGCGACGGCGCGACCTTCGAGAAGCTGAAGACGGCGCTCGGCTCGGCGCAGCGGCCTCTGCACTATATGGCGGTGCCGCCGACCATGTTCGAGACCGTCGTCCAGGGGCTGGAGCAATCCGGTACCGCGCATGGCGCGCGGCTGATGGTGGAAAAGCCGTTCGGCCACGATCTCCAATCGGCGCGCTGGCTGAACCGCGTGCTGCATCTGGTGTTCGAAGAGCAGTCGATCTTACGCATCGACCACTATCTCGGCAAGGAGGCGATCCAGAACCTGCTCTATTTCCGCTTTGCCAATTCCTTTCTCGAGCCGATCTGGAACCGCAACTTCGTCGAAAGCGTACAGATCACCATGGCCGAGGACTTCGGCGTCGAAGGCCGTGGCAAATTCTATGACGATGTCGGCGCTATCCGCGATGTGATCGAGAACCATCTGCTCAACATCCTTTTGCTGCTCGCCATGGAACCGCCGGTCGGCCGCTCGGCCGACGATCTGATCGACGAGAAGGTGCAGGTGCTGCGCGCCATCCGCACGCTGACCAAGGACGACGTCGTGCGCGGCCAGTTCACAGGCTATCTCGCTGAACCCGGCGTGAAGCCGAACTCGCCGGTCGAAACCTTTGCCGCGGTGCGCTTCATGGTCGACACCTGGCGCTGGCAGGACGTGCCCTTCTTCATCCGCACCGGCAAGAACATGCCGGTGCATGTGACCGAAGTGATCGTGCGGCTGAAGCGGCCGCCGCTGGACGTCTTCGATCCGATCAAGCCCAGCGACGCCAATTACGTGCGCTTCCGCATCGACCCGCAGGTGGCGATCTCGATCGGCGCGCAACGCAAGGCACCCGGCGACGACATGGTCGGCGAGCAGGTCGAGCTCACCGCGCTCGACGATTCGAAGGGCGACATGCCGCCCTATGAGCGGCTGATCGGCGATGCCATGAACGGCAATGGCCAATTGTTCACCCGCCAGGATGCCAGCGAGCTTGCCTGGCGCATTGTCGGCCCGGTGCTCGGCGACACCACGCCGCCGCATATGTATGAGCCGAAGACCTGGGGGCCGGCCGACGCCATGGCCAGCTTCGGGCCGCCCAACGGCTGGATCAATCCGAGTTGAGCAATTCAGGAAGGGTGCGAGCGGTTTTTCCGTCCGGAATTGCGTAAAAACAAAGAGTTGGAGCATTCCCCCGTTCCCTGAAACGGGGGAATGCGCCAAGTGAGCGGAGGAAACGACATGGCCAAGGCAGCCAGGCCCGCGAAGGCCAAGGCCGAACCGATCGTGCTGACGATCGATGTCGGCGGCTCGCATGTGAAAATCCTCACCAGCGCAGGCGGCGAGATGCGCCGAGCCGATTCCGGACCGGACCTGACACCGCAGCAGATGGTCGCCACGGTGAAGACGCTGGCCGAAGGGCTGGCCTATGACGTGATCTCGATGGGCTATCCCGGCCCGGTCAAGCACAACAGGCCTTCGCTCGATCCCGCCAATCTCGGCAAGGGCTGGGACGGCTACGATTTTGCCGCCGCCTTCGGCAAGCCGGTCAAGGTCGTCAACGACGCGCTGCTGCAGGCGATCGGCAGCTACGATGGCGGGCGCATGCTGTTCCTCGGCCTCGGCACCGGCCTGGGCGCGGCGATGATCCTCAACAATGTCGGCCAGCCGATGGAACTGGCGCATCTGCCGTACCGCAAGGGCGGCAGTTTCGAAGATTATGTCGGCGAGCGCGGCCTGGAGAAATACGGCAAGAAAAAATGGCGCAAATACGTTTTCGACGTCGTCGGGCGGCTGCGTGCGGCGCTGCAGCCCGATTATGTCGTCATCGGCGGCGGCAATGTCGACAGACTGGATGAATTGCCCGCCACATCCAGGCGCGGCGACAATACGCGTGCTTTCGAGGGCGGTTTTCGACTATGGCGCGACAAGGTGCTGATCGTCTGATAGTATTAAAATTCAGTATAGTTGTTCAAAATGACGTGTGGCGCGATACGAAGTCATTGCGTTACGCAGATTTGGCGATTAGATCGGTGGCACCGGATGGAATCATCTGGCGCAACCGCACATATGCGGCAAGACAAATGACTAGAGCGGATTTCCGGCTCCGCTGGGACCGCTCTGGGAGTTTCCGCCACCCCCCTAGCGACGGAGAGATAAATTGGCCGACGACAGCAACGACTCTGACAAGGACATCGACCTGCTCGAGCTTACCGCCCATATCGTGTCCGCTTACGTCGAGAAGAACCGCTTGCCCGTTGCCGGCCTGAGCGATCTCATCGCCAGCGTTGCGGCGTCGATCGGAGGGCTCAGCCAGCCGCCGGCCCCAGTGGCGGCGCCGCAGATCCCGGCCGTCAATCCCAAGCGGTCGGTGACGCCGGACTACATCATCTGCCTCGAGGACGGCAAAAAATTCAAATCGCTGAAGCGCCATCTCGGCGTCCATTTCAACCTGACGCCGGAAGCCTATCGTACCAAATGGGGCCTGCCGGCCGACTATCCGATGGTTGCCCCCAACTACGCGGCGTCGCGCTCCGAGCTGGCCAAGTCGATCGGCCTCGGCCGCAAGGTTGCAGTGGCCGCGCCGGCGAAAGCCAAGGGTCGGAAGGCCAAAGTTCCGGCCTGAGTGGGATCAGCGCCTCGGCCCTGAGCCAATCGTTTGGACGGCTGAAACAGAAGCCTGCCGGCAATGAGCCTTGGCAGGCTTCGTGCTTTTGTGCTTGTACCTCTGAGTGTCAGGACTTTGGGGGAGCAGCCATGAACTACGCCAGAATGGTGATCGAGAAAGAGGCGCCGGAGGAATACGGCTACGATCGCATTCGGTTCAATCTCTCCGAAAGCTCGATCGCCGATCAGAAACTCTCCGACGTCGGCCTGTCGCTGCCGGATCTCACGCTGTTCTACGGCGAGCATCGCGGCGACAAGGAGTTGCGGGCGCTGATCGCGGCGCAAGACAAAGGCATCTCCGCTGACGATGTTCTGGTGACCGCCGGTGCGGCGGGCGCGCTCTTCATCATTTCGACCTCGCTTCTGTCGGAGCGCGACCATCTTGTCGTCGTCCGGCCGAACTACGCCACCAACATCGAGACCCCCAAGGCGATCGGCTGCGCCATCTCCTATGTCGATCTCGATTTCGACGCAGGCTTTGCCATCGATTTCGGCCGCGTCGCCGCCAGCATGCAACCGAACACCAAGCTGATCAGCGTCACCTGCCCGCACAACCCGACCGGCACGATGATGGGCCGGGCCGATCTCGACGCGCTGATTGCGCTGGCCGAAGCGAGCGGCTGCCATCTGCTGGTCGACGAGACCTATCGCGACCTCTCCTATGGACAGCGCCTGCCGGCGGCGGCTTCTCTCAGCCCCAAGGCGATCAGTGTCTCGTCGCTGTCGAAAGCCTTCGGCATTCCCGGCATCCGCATTGGCTGGCTGATCACCAGCGATGCTGAACTGCAGGAGCGCTTCCTCGCCGCCAAGGAGCAGATCGGCATTTGCGGCAGCGTGATCGACGAAGGAATTGCGCGCGGCATGCTGGAGCGCCGCGACGCTTTCTTGGCCGCGCTGCTGCCCGAGATGGCGAAACGCCGCGACATCGTGCAAGCCTGGATTGACCGCGAGCCGCTGGTCGACTGGGTGCGGCCACAAGGCGGCGTCGTTGGATTTCCAAGGCTCGTTGTCAGTCCAGACTTCGACCTCGACCGTTTCTACGTCAATCTGCTGGAAGGCCACGGCACCTATGTCGGTCCCGGCCACTGGTTTGATATGCCCAAGCGCTTCTTCCGCGTCGGTTTCGGCTGGCCGAAAGAGGCGGAATTACAGGGCGGCCTCGACGCCATCACCGCCGCGCTGAGGCAGTAACGTCCGCGTGCAATCGGGCGAGCGGCTGGAAAACCGCTTGATCCAGGCCCGATTTTCACGCATACGCGCCCCGAACTTTGATAAGTTTCATTGGCCGGAACAGCGCCCATTTCCGGGAAGTGCCCCGCCGGCCAATGCAAGCAACGGGGCCTGTATCCATGACATCCCATTCCCATACACCGCCTGACCGGCGTTACGCCGCCTTCCGCCATCGCTCCTTCCTGAGCTATTGGGCGGCGCGTTTCCTGACCACCTTCGCCACCATGATCGTGTCCGTCGCCGTCGGCTGGCAGATCTATGATCTGACGCGCGATCCCTTCGATCTCGGCATTGTCGGCATCGTCCAGTTCCTGCCGTCGCTGCTGCTGGTGCTGGTCACCGGCGTTGTCGCCGACCGTTTCGGCCGCCGCCTGATCATGGCGCTGGCGACGGTAGTCGAGGCAGGTTGTGCGCTTGTCCTGTTGTACTTCACGCTGCGCGGTCTCGTCAGCCCGCTGCCGATCTTCATCGTGCTGGCTATGTTCGGCCTGGCGCGCGCTTTTTATGGGCCGGCCTCGTCGTCGCTGTTCGCCAACCTTGTTCCGCCGGAAGATTTCGGCAATGCGATCGCCTGGAACTCGTCCGCCTGGCAAACGGCGACCATTGTCGGCCCGGTCGCCGGCGGCCTGCTCTATGGCGTCTCGGCCGAAGCCGCTTACGCCGTTGCCTCCGTGCTGATGCTGGTGGCCGGTCTGCTGATCTTCACCATTCCGAAACCGGCCCAGCAGAGCGCCACCGACAAGCCGACGATGGAGACGCTGTTTGCCGGCTTCCGATACATCTGGAGCGAGAAGATCGTCCTGGGCGCCATCTCGCTCGACCTCTTCGCCGTGCTTCTGTCCGGTGCCTCGGCGCTGCTGCCGGTCTATGCCCGCGATATTCTGGAACTCGGCCCGTGGGGCCTCGGCCTGCTGCGCTCGGCGCCCGGCATCGGCGCCATCTGTGTCGCGGTCTGGCTTGCCGGGCATCCGCTGCGCGACAGTGCCGGCAAGATCATGCTCGGCTTCGTCGCCGGGTTCGGCGCCTTCACCGTGCTGTTCGGCGTCTCGACCATCACCTGGCTGTCGATCCTGGCCCTTGCCGGCCTCGGCGCCACCGACATGTTCAGCGTCTATATCCGGGAGACGCTGATCCAGCTGTGGACACCCGACGAGGTGCGCGGCCGCGTCAACGCCGTCAACCAGGTCTTCGTCGGCGCCTCCAACGAAGTCGGCGAGTTCCGCGCCGGCACCATGGCGGCGCTGATCGGCACCGTGCCGGCGGTGGTGATCGGCGGCGTCGGTGCGATTGCCGTCGCCGGACTGTGGGCGGTGCTGTTTCCGCAACTGCGAAGGGTGCGGCATCTCAACAGCCGCAACTGATCGAGTAAGCCGCAGGATCCGGCGCTCGGTCCAAATCAGCTTGCGCCGATGACGGCTGAGATGGGCCGGAAGCGGATGGGCCGGTTCTGGGCGAACTAGCCAGATGGCGGGGCAGCCACAGGGTGGACATTTTAGTCCATATGGAAAATGATTATGTTGCCATGCACAATACTGCAGTGCTCTGGTCTCGACGAGAAACCTTAAATATAGAAGAGAACCACCCGACCTCCGGGTCCAGCTAGCGGGGACGCAAATGGACACTTCAGGGAATCGGCAATCGCATCGCGACGCAAGCGGGCGACCCAGCCGATCGGTCGGCTGGCTGGCCCGCTCCGCCGTCCCAGTGGCATTCCTGCTCGGTATGGCTTTCAGCAGCAACGCGTTTGCGCAGGACCAGCAGCTGCCGGTGGTGACGGCGGCCAAGCCGGTGGTGCGTGAAATCGTCGAAGACGACGAGTTCGTCGGGCGCTTCGAAGCCGTCGACGAGGTCGCCATCCGTTCGCGCGTCAGCGGCTATCTGGACAAGATCAGCTTCCAGGACGGCGCACTGGTCAACAAGGGCGACCTGCTCTTCACCATCGACCAGCGTCCGTACCAGGCGGCCTACGATGCCGCCAAGTCGCAAGTAGACGTCGCCAAGTCCCTGCTCGAATTCTCCAAAATGCAGCTGGATCGCGCCGATGAACTCGCCAAGACCGGCAATATCTCGGCCGCGACGGTCGACGACCGCCGGCGGGAATACCTTTCGGCGCAGGCGCAGATGCAAGGCGCGACGGCTGCGCTGACGACGGCCAACCTGAACCTGGAGTTCACCGAGATCAAGGCGCCCTTGTCCGGCCGCATCGACCGCCGGCTGGTGTCGGTCGGCAACCTCGTGCAGCCGGATTCCACCTTGCTGACGACCATCGTCACGCGCGATCCGATCGACTTCTATTTCGACGTCGATGAGCGCCTGTATTTCAGCTACGCCCGCGACGCGAAGGAGCGCGGCGGCAGCATGCAGGAAGGCGCCGGCGGGCTCGAGGTGGTGGTTCGCGTCGCCGACCGCGCGGAGGCGGTATTCAAGGGCAAGCTCGATTTTGCCGAGAACCGGATCGACAACGCGACCGGCACCATGCGGGTGCGTGCAAGGTTTGCCAACGCCGACGGCGTTCTCCAGCCAGGCATGTTCGGGCGCATCAACGTGCCGGGGTCGCTGCCGCATAGCGGCGTCCTAGTGCCCGACGAGGCGGTCGGCGCCGATCAGGATCGCCGCATCGTGTACCTGGTGGATGAGGCTGGGATGGTGTCGGCGAAGCCCGTGCGCACCGGCCCGCTTCTCGACGGCTACCGGGTGATCCGCGCGGGCCTGACCGGCGACGAGACGATCATCGTCAATGGGCTGATGCACGCCAGGCCCGGCACCAAGGTGAAAGTCGAGATGGTGACGTTGCCGCCCAAGGTCGACACCGCCGGGTTGCAGCAATGAGGTTCGCCCATTTCTTCGTCGACCGTCCGATCTTCGCATCGGTCGTTTCGATCGTCCTGCTGATCCTCGGCGGGATTGCCTATACCCAGCTGCCGATCGCGCAATATCCCGAGATCGCGCCGCCGACCATCGTCGTTCGCGCCCAGTACCCGGGCGCCGACGCCGAGACGGTCGCAGCGACGGTGGCAACGCCGATCGAGCAGGAGATCAACGGCGTCGAGGGCATGCTTTACATGTCGTCCTATTCGTCGGGCGACGGAGCGATGGCGCTGACCATCACCTTCAAGCTGGGCACCGATCTCGACCAGGCGCAGGTGCTGGTGCAGAACCGCGTGTCGGTCGCCGAGCCGCGCCTGCCCGAAGAAGTCCGCCGCCTCGGCATCACCACCATCAAGAGCTCGCCCGACCTGATGATGGTCGTGCACATGCTGTCGCCCGACAATACCTACGACCAGCTCTACGTCTCGAACTACGCCCGCTCGCGGGTGCGCGACATACTGCTCAGGTTGGACGGCGTCGGCGACCTCATCATCTTCGGCGAACGCGAATATTCGCTGCGCATCTGGCTCGATCCGGAAAAACTGTCCGCCCTGGGGATGACCTCGGGCGATGTGGTGCAGGCGCTGCGCGACCAGAACGTCCAGGTGTCGGGCGGCTCGATCGGCGCGCCGCCGACCAATACCGGCACGGCGTTCCAGTACACGGTCACCACGCAAGGCCGCTTCAACGACGCACGCGACTTCCGATACGTGATCGTCAAATCGGCCGAAGACGGCCGCCTGATCCAGCTGCAGGACGTGGCGCGCATCGAGCTCGGCGCCAAGGATTACGTCACCAACTCTTATCTCAACGGCAAACCGGCGGTGGCGCTCGCCATCTTCCAGCGGCCAGGCACCAATGCGCTCGCCGCAGCCGCGGAGATCCAGGACAAGATGAAGGAGCTTTCCCAGGACTTCCCGAAGGGATTGAGCTACGACATCGTCTACAATCCGACCGAGTTCGTCGCCGAGTCGATCCAGGAGGTCTACAAGACGATCCTCGAGGCGATGGTTCTGGTCATCATCGTCATCATCGTCTTCCTGCAATCGTGGCGCATGGCGATCGTGCCGATCGTGGCGATCCCCGTGTCGCTGATCGGCACGCTGGCGGTGCTTTACGCCGCCGGCTTCTCCCTCAACATGCTGACGCTGTTCGGCCTCGTGCTGGCCATCGGCATCGTCGTCGACGATGCGATCGTCGTGGTCGAGAACGTCGAGCGAAATATTGCCAGCGGGCTGGCGCCCAATCCGGCGTCGCATCTGACCATGGACGAAGTCGGAACGGCGGTCATCGCGATCTCGCTGGTGCTGATAGCGGTGTTCGTGCCGACAGCCTTCATTCCCGGCATTTCCGGGCAGTTCTACCTGCAGTTTGCGATCACCATCGCGGTGTCGACGGCGATCTCGGCATTCAATTCGCTGACGCTCTCGCCGGCCTTGGCCGCGCTGCTGTTCAAGCCGCACCACACTGCTGCGGCGCCGCCGCGCTTTTTCCTGGCGCGGTTTGGACGGGCGCTCGCCGACGGCTTCAATCGCGGCTTCGACAAGGTCGCCCATTGGTATTCGAGCATCGTGCGCGTGTTGGTCGGCTCGCGGATAGCGATCGCCGCCACGCTGGCCGTTTTCGCGGCCCTCATCTACGCCACGGTCTATATGGTTCAGACGGTGCCGCGCGGTTTCATTCCGTCGCTCGACCAGGGCTATGCGATCGTCGTCGTCCAGTTGCCGGACGGCGCCTCGCTATCGCGGACCGATGCCGTCATCCAGCAGGCGTCGCAGATCATCCAGAAAACGCCGGGCGTCGACTACGCGGTCGCCTTCGCCGGCTTCTCCGGTGCCACCTTTACCAATGCCAGCAACGCGGGCGTGATCTTCGCCAGGTTCAAGCCGTTTGACGAGCGACTGGAAGCCGGCCAGTCCGCGACCCAGGTCATCGGCAATTTGTTCGGCAGCCTGCAAAGCATCAAGGAAGCCTTCATTATCGCACTGCCGCCGCCGCCGATCCGCGGCGTCGGCAATGCCGGCGGCTTCAAGCTGCAGATCCAGGAGCGCAACAGCGCCGACATGCGGCAGATCCTGGCGCTTGCCTATGAAATTGCCGGCAAGGCCAACAAGACGGCGGGGCTGACCGGCGTGTTCACCACCTTCTCCGCGTCCAGCCCGCAATTCTTCCTGGCGATCGATCGCGACAAGGCGCGCATCCTGAACGTGCCGATCCCCAACATCTTCGAGACGCTGTCGATCAATCTGGGCACCGCCTACGTCAACGACTTCAACGCTTTCGGGCGCGTCTACCAGGTGCGCGCGCAGGCCGACCAGGCGTTCCGCCTCGATCGCGCCGACATCTTGAAACTGAAGGTGCGCTCGGCGACCGGCGCGCTGGTTCCGCTGGGCACGTTGATCGAGATCCGCGACGTCACCGGCCCGGCGCTGGTCCAGCGCTACAACATGTACGTCTCCGTGCCGCTGCAGGGCAACGCCGCGCCCCGGTGTTTCCACCGGCGATGCGCTTGCCAAGATGGAAGCAATCACGGCACAGACGTTGCCGGCCGGTACCTCCTACGAATGGACCGAACTCGCCTATCAGGAGCGCAACACCGGCAATGCCGCTGTCTATATCTTCGGACTGTCGGTGCTGTTCGTGTTCCTGGCGCTGGCGGCGCAATATGAAAGCTGGGTGCTGCCGTTCGCCATCGTGCTGGTGGTGCCGCTCGGCGTGCTCGCGGCGTTGCTCGGCGTGTCGTTCCGAGGGCTGGACAACAACATCCTCGTGCAGATCGGCCTCATCGTGCTGATCGGACTTGCCGCCAAGAACGCGATCCTCATCGTCGAATTCGCGCGGCAGGCGCAGGAACGCGGCCTGTCGGCCGCCGAGGCTGCCGTCGAAGCCTGCCGGCTCAGGCTGCGGCCGATCCTGATGACCGCCTTCTCGTTCATCCTCGGCGTCGTGCCGCTGATGATCGCGACGGGCCCGGGCGCGGAAATGCGCCAGTCGCTCGGCACCGCGGTGTTCTCCGGCATGCTCGGCGTCACCTTCGTCGGCCTGTTCCTGACGCCGGTGTTCTACGTCACGCTAAGGTCGCTGTTTTCACGGCGCAAGCCGCATGCCGAGGCCGAGCCTTCGGCACCGGCAGAGGTGCCGTCGGAGACGGCCGCCGAGTAGTGTTACACGGGCAGTTCGTGGCGCTGCCGACTATTTCGTTTTGGTGTTGAATTCACGGTTTGCGGCATAGTCGATAGTGAAGGTGCCCGCAGGAGCGCGAACGCCCTGCTTCACGTTGGATATGGTGACTGTCGAGGTAAGGCCCCTCTCGTCAGTCAGGGTCCATCTGCGTAGATCGAGCGATTCCCTGTCAAACACCATAGTGATATTCGAATTGCCGAAGGCCGACTTGTCGGCCAGCCTGATGATCACCTGGGCGCCATCGTCCTTGATACTTTTGAGGCGATTGCCGGAAAAGTTGACCTGATTGTCGAGGAGCAGCTTGAGCGGCGTCTTCGAGAGAGCATAAAGCCGCGATGTCTTGAGCTTCTTGTTATAGACCACCAAGGATTTTCCATCTGCAATTACGCTGACCCCTGATTGGCCTGCATAGTTGAACCGGATCTTGCCCGGCCGCTGGAGGAAAAATTTCCCTTTGGTCCTTTCCGCTCTTGGGCCCGACTGGACAAAGTCCCCGGACATGGACTTTACCGATGAGAAGTGATCGGCAATCGTCTTCGCTTCTACAGGTGCGGCCAAGGCCGCGGTCGAAAGTTCGGCGTTTATCGCGACAGCGCTGACAACGGCGAACCAGAAAGCCCGCAGTCTTTTGCTGTTATATGCCATTCAGTTATCCTACCCGAAAAGACGCGTGATCGAAAGAGATCACGCGTCTTTGAGATCAGTAGCCGTCCGGGCACTGAGCAACGTAAACTCGACCGTTCCGACCGCGATATCTGCACTGGCCGGCTTCGCTGGCGTGCCCGATGACCGCCCCGGCCAGCGCTCCGACCGCCCCGCCAACAACCGCCCCTTTTACCGGGTCGCCGGCCACTGCTGCGCCTACAGCTGCGCCACCCAAACCACCGACGGCAGCGCCTTGTTCGGTGCGGGAGCATGCCGCGAGCGGAATGAGTAGGCTCAAAATGAGCAGCGTCTTCTTCATTGGTTCTCTCCTGGGGCCGTTATTAGCCGAAGCTTAAATGCGCCACGGAGTTTTTCGATCCATCGGAGTGTTTGGGGCGCAATCCAAATCTGCGGGAACGGGCTAAGGTCCCGGATCCATCGTACACGCCTCCCAGAGGTAAGTCGTCTTTGGGCAAGCTCGGCCGTTCAGAGTAGTTGGATCTTGCTCTATCCCTCAGTAGGCTTGCCGAAGATCAGGCTCAAAAATTCGCTCAGCCAGCGCTTGAGGTGCATATCCCAGATCAGCCGGCCGCCGAGATGGTCGCGGCCGGGCTGCGCGCCGGGCAATTCGAAACGGTGCGCGCCGCGCACCACCCAGCGCTGCATCATCAACCGGGTCAGTTCGCCATGGAACTGGATGCCCCAGGCATTGTCGCCATAGCGAAAAGCCTGGTTGGGGTAGGTTTCCGCCGTCGCCAGCAGCGTCGCATCCCTGGGCAGCGAAAAGCCTTCGCGGTGAAACTGGTAGACCATGTCGGGCCAAGGCAGCAGCTTCTTGCCGGCTTCGGTCGGCTTCAGCGGATACCAGCCGATCTCGACCAGCCCCTCGCCATGCCCCTCGACCTTGCCGCCGAGATGATTGGCCAGCATCTGCGCGCCAAGGCAGATGCCGAGGAAGGGCCGGTTCTCCTTTAGCGGAACATTGAGCCAGTTGGTCTCGCGGCGGACGAACTCATCTTCGTCATTGGCGCTCATCGGCCCGCCGAACACCACGGCGCCGGCGTGTCCCTCCAGCGTCTCCGGCAGGCTGTCGCCGAGAGGCGGCCGGCGGATGTCGAGGTCGAAACCTTCCTCGAGCAGCATGTGGCCAACCCGGCCGGGGCTCGAAGTCTCCTGATGCAGCACGATCAGGACTTTTGGTTTCGAGCTCGGTCTGGGCGGCATGGAAAGGCGGAATCCTATTCGTCGCTCGACGTTCCGCTGGCGTCGGGCGCGGCGGCCGCCGCCTTGCGGCGCGCCTCGACGCGATCCTGGCGCTCGACGCCGATCAGTTCGGCAACGCGCCAGACGGTGTTGTCCTCCAGTTCATGCAGTTCGCCGTCGGCATAGACGATTTCCCACATCAGGCCGATGAAAGCCTTGCGCGCCTCGGCGTCGAGATGGCGCTTCAAGACGCTGGTGAAGGCATAGAGGTCGATCGCCTCATTGTCGGCGCGCTCGCCGGCGGCAGCCAGTGCATCGAGCTCGTCGCCGCTGATCGAATAGCTCTGCGCCAGCACCTGCTTGAACCGCTCCCACTCGACATCCTGGCGCACGCCGTCGGCATTCATCACATGATAGAGCAAAGCCGACGCCGCAACGCGCGGATCGTCCGCATTGGCGCGAGCCCCAGCCCCGGAGGGCAGGTCTTTCAGAAAGGCCAGGACGCGTTCGAACATGGTGCTCACTTCACATTATGGGAGCATGATCTTTTCCAAAAACCGGTATCCACTTTTTGGGATCATGCTTCAGGGATCAAAACAGGCGGAAGCGGCGCGGTGACTTCTCCGCTTCGTCATCGGGGTCGACGCCGGGGTCGTCGGGCAGCCGCGCCAGTTCCTCGGCAGGTTCGACGGGTTCGGCGTCGTTTGGTATTGCGGCGAAAGCGGCGGCGGTGACCGGCGTGACCTGGTCATCGCCCACAGCGGGCTTCGGCTCGGTCGGCGCCTCGCTGATCGTCTTGGCAACGGCGGGATGATCGATCACTTCGGCTTCCTTTGCCGGCTTGGCGGGTGCCGCAAGCACCGGCACATCGGCTTCGTCTTCATGGCTGTCGATGAGCTGGCCCAGCCGCTCCATCGGTGCGCGCCAGGCGAAAGCGTCGAGCTTGCCGCTGACCGGCGATACCGGCGCCCAGCGTTCGGAGACGACGCCGTCGGCGACCCAGGCCGGATCGCGCGGCGCCCTGACCGCCTTGGACAGCAATTGCCTGATCTTGCCCTGGTCCCCGGTCTCTGCCTCCTCGATATCGGCCAGCAGCAGGTAAGCGCCTTCCCGGCGATCCATGCGGATCGCCGCTTCCGCCTCGCGGCGGGCGGTGGAAAAATCCTGCGCATCGAGCGCGGCGCGCGCCACCGTCATCGACGATTCGGCATTGTTGCGCTTCAGCTCCTGCAGCTTCTTCGCCCGGTTGAGACGATCGACCACGGCATCTCCCGGCCTTGCATGGGTGTAGAGCTCGGCGATCTCGGGATGCGGCTCCGCCTTCCAGGCTGCCTCAAGGATCTTCGAGCCTTTGCGCACATCGTTCTGTTTGAACAGAAGATTGGCGGCTGCAACCGCGGCCGGTGCGAAATCGGGCGCGAGCTTGTTGGCCTCGAGTGCCGCTGTCTTGGCTGCATTGGGGTCGCTATCGGTCAGCGCCTGCGCCTTGGCGGTCAACAGCACAGCGCGGCGGCGATTGGCGGCGTCGCGTTCGATCTGCCTGGTCGACTTCTGCGCCTCCACCAGCTTCAGCGCGCCGTCCCAGTCGCCGCGCCCGGTCAGATCCTCCAGCGTCGATTCGGCGGCCCAAGCCAGTTGCGGCGCGACGGAAGCGGCGCGCCCGGCATAGTGACGCGCCGCGTTGCGGTCGCCGAGCCGCTCGGCTTCGAGATAGAGCCCGCGCAGGCCAAGCAGCCGCATTTCGGGATCGTCGAGCATCGCCTCGAATTTTTCGCGCGCGCCCTCATGGTCGCCTTCGAGCAGCGAGGCTTGCGCTTCGAGCAGCTGGATCAGCGGCTCCTGGTCGGAGCGGATCAGTTTGGCGGCTTCCTTGGACTTCTTGCGGGCCAGCGCGCCATCGCCGGCGCCGGCTGCGATCATGCCGGTCGACAGCGCCTGATAGCCACGGTCGCGGCGGCGGACGCGGAAATAGCGCGAGATCGTGTACGGGCTGTTCCACAGCGACTTGATCAGCCACCAGACGATCATCACCGCTGCGACGACGGCAACGATCGCCACCGCCGCCACCATCAGGCTGACCTGGTATTGGTAACCGTTGAAGGTGACGACCATCTCGCCGGGACGATCGGCCAGCCAGGCAAAGCCGAGGCCGAGCGCGAAGACGGCGGCGAGAAAGATGAGAATGCGGATCATCGTGTCGTCCTCATGCCTTCATCGCACCTGCAATCAGCGCGTCGACCTGCGTCTCGACGTCGATGCGCGCCTTCAGTTTGCCGGCAAAGTAGGCGCCGGCAGCCTTGACCGCATCCGGCAGCGTTGCGTATTCGCTGAGCGCCTTGGCGTAGTCGCCCTGATTGACCGCCACTTCGATGCGCGCCACGGTTTCCGGCGCGCCGGCGCCTTCGACGGCGCCGATCGGCCGGACCTTGACCAGCGATTCGGCGCTCGACAAAAGGTTCTGGAAGAAGCCGGCATTTTCATCGACCGGCGTTGCCGCCGCGACCATCGCACTGGCCGCGGCGTCGGCCTCGCCGGCGATCTCGGTGCGGGTCGGGACGCCCTTTTCAGCGTAGGGGCGCAGCGCTGCAATCTGCGGTGCATCGGGCGAGATCGCCGCGAAGGTCTCCAACTCGGCGGCGAACGGCGCGCCGCGGTCAAGCGCCGCCTTCAAGGCCGAAGCGGCGATGGCCATCGCGATCTTTGGCTGCGAGGCCTGCGCATCGACCTTGCCGGCGAGCTGCGTCACCGACTGCTCCAGCGCGGCGATCTTGCCTTCCTGCGTCTTGGCTGCCTCACCGGCCGATTTCACCAGTGCGTCGAGGCCCGCCAGTCTTTCATTGAGCGGCGCGAGATCGACGGGCGCTGCACCACCGGTCTGGCCAAGGGCGGCAACCGCGGTCTCGATCTGCTTGACCTTGTCGCCAAGCGAGGCAAGCCCGGCATTGTCGCCGGCGCCGCCCCTTTCGACCGCCGATTTCAGCGATGCGACATCGGCCTTGACCTGATCCAGCGCCGAAGACAGCCCGTCGACCTTGGCCGTTGCGGCGCCATTGCCGCTGGCTTCCCTGAGGTCGGCGATTTCGCGCTTCAGCGAAGCGATCTCGCCATTGACGCCGTCGAGCGAGACCGTGCCCGCCCCTGAGCCCGGAGCGCCAAGCACGCCGGCAAACTGCAGCCCCCCGGCGGCAGCCAGCGCGATGACACCGCCGATGATGCCGGCGGCAATGCCGTTCGTGCGCTTCGGTTGCGCGGCCATGGGCTGGTTCCCGGCTGTCCTTGGGGTTTCCTTGGGTGCACCCGGCTTGGGCGAGGCATCCTCGAAACTGTAGTCGGAGGTTCTGGCGCGCGGTGGCGCATCCGAAGCGGTGGGGTAAGGCTGCTCCGCCTGGGTGGACGCCTTCGCATCGGCGCTTTCGGGAGCGGCCTGCGCCGCGGCATCGGAGTGCTCCCACGGCTCGAGATCGGCCTGATCGGCATGAACGGGCTCGTCAGGCGTCTCCGGCTGCGCATTGGCCATGGCGGCGGCATCCTCAGCCGCAACCGACCCTGCCGGGGCCTCGACGTCGTCCGAGTTGGCGACATCCGTCTTGGCGGCATCCGCATCGGCAATGCGCGAGACAGCGCCGGGTTCGAGTTCGATGGTCACCGGCTCGCGGTGGCTTTTCGAATGTCGCATCTTCGGCGTCTTGACCATGCCTGGGCTCCGCAATCCTGCTTCGTCTGGGCGCCCGACGGCGCGTGATGGTTTGAAAAATGGTCTAGCACATCATCATCAGGTGAAAAGGGGCGGCGTGATGACACGGCGCTCAGTCGCCGCGGTGCAACAGCTCAAGCAGCGCCTCCTCCTGCGGTTCCCGCGCAATGCGTATTTTTTTGCCGGCGGCATTGTCAAACGCCGCTGCCACGCGCTCGGAGAGCGCAAAAGCCTGCATGTTTTCAAAGAGATCGCGCAGTTCCGCCCGGCTGGCCAAGGCCTGCAACGCTGCCGCCGCCTTGGCTGAATAGAGCAGCACCGCGTCGACCGCCTGATCGGACAGGCGTGTACGGATTTCAGCATCGGAATAATCGAGCGAAATCGTGTCGTAGGTTTCGACGGTGCGGACCTCGACGCCGGCCTTTCGCAGCCGCGCCTCGAATGCCGGAAACCGCACGCGCCCTGTGAGATAGACGACCGCCTTGCCGGAAAGGCCGGCAGCAATCGCCTCGGCCAGCCGCTCGGCGTCGCCCGCCCCTTCACTGACCGACAAGAACCCTGTCGAACGTGCCGCTTCAGCCGTCCTGCGTCCGACGGCATGGCAAGGCAAGGCGGCGAGCGCACGAATGAGTTCTTTCGGCGCATGCCGCACCGCATTTGCGCTGGTCACAGCGACGGCCACGGCATTGTCGCTCGCAGCATCGGCGCCAACCCGCAGTGTCACCGTTTCGGTCAGCGGCAGAAGGAGCGGCTCAAATCCCAATTCCTGCAGCCGCCGCATGGTTCGCGACGCCCCAGGTTGCGGCCGCGTCACCAGGACACGCATATCAGACCCAGCCGTCGAAGAAGGTTTCGCCCGCTTTGACCCGCACCATCCTGGCCGCGTCCGTGCCGATGTCAGCGGCATCCAGCGCCAAGCCTTCGGCCTTGACCTCATGCGATTGCGTGCCATCGGGCGAAATGATCAGCCCGGCGAAAACCAGCCTGCCGCCCGATATCGTCGCATAGCCGGCGATCGGCGTGCGGCAGGAGCCATCGAGCGCCGCCAGGAAGGCGCGCTCACAGGCCAGCGCCTGGCCTGTCGGCACATCATGGATGGCCACCAGCATCTTTTCGACCTCGCTGTCGCCGATGCGGGTTTCGATGCCGATTGCGCCTTGTCCCGGCGCCGGCGGAAAAGCATCGAGCGGCATCAGATCGGTGACGACATGGCCGAGCCCGAGCCGCTTCAGCCCGGCATAAGCGAGGATCGTGCCTTCGGCGACGCCTTCCTCCAGCTTGCGCAGCCTGGTCTGCACATTGCCGCGGAACATGACCACGTCTAGGTCCGGCCGCATGCGCCGGATCAGCGCCTGGCGCCTGAGCGAAGACGACCCGACCTTGGCGCCTTGCGGCAAATCAACAATGCGCTTCACCGCCTTGCCGATGAAGGCGTCCCGCGCATCCTCGCGCGGCAGGAAGGCGGACAGCTCCAGCCCGACCGGCAGCACTGTCGGCATGTCCTTGGAGGAATGCACGGCGATATCGATCGTGCCGGCCAGCAGCGCCTCTTCGATTTCCTTGGTGAACAGCCCCTTGCCGCCGGCTTCCGACAGCGGCCGGTCCTGGATGCGGTCGCCGCTGGTCGAAATGACGACGACCTCGAAGGCTTCCGCCGGCATGCCATGCGCTTCCATCAGCCGCGCCTGCGTCTCATGCGCCTGGGCGAGCGCCAGCGGGCTGCCGCGTGTTCCTATTTTCAAAGTTTGCATGGCGCGCGGTCCGTGATAACCCCCGGCTGGCTTTGCGTTTCCGGCGCTCTCTAACGAGGCCCGCCTCTACTAACTAGGAAAGTCCGGCGACACAATCTCTGGAGACAGCGACGAATTGATCCGCGTTCTGGGCATTGAGACGAGTTGCGACGAGACCGCCGCCAGCGTGGTGACGCTGGACGGCGATTCCGTGCCGGTGATTGCGTCCAACATCGTGCTCAGCCAGATCGAGGAGCACGCCGCCTTCGGCGGCGTCGTGCCGGAGATCGCCGCGCGTGCCCATGTCGAGGCGCTGGACGGCATTGTCGAGGCCGCTCTTGCGGATTCGGGCGTAGCCCTGGCCGACATCGACGCCATTGCCGCCACTACGGGCCCCGGCCTGGTCGGCGGACTGATCGTCGGCCTGATGACGGCCAAGGCGATTGCAGCGGCCGCCGGCAAGCCGCTGATCGCCATCAACCATCTCGAAGGCCACGCATTGACCGCAAGGCTGACCGACGGGCTCGACTTTCCCTATTTGCTGCTGCTGGTTTCCGGCGGCCACACCCAGATCGTCGCCGTGCGCGGCGTCGGCGACTACCAGCGCTGGGCGACGACCATCGACGACGCGCTCGGCGAAGCTTTCGACAAGACGGCCAAAATGCTCGGCCTGCCCTATCCCGGCGGCCCGAACGTCGAAAAGGCGGCAATGTCGGGCGATGCGACGCGCTTTGCCTTTCCGCGGCCGATGAGGGGCTCGGCGCAGCCCGATTTCTCCTTCTCCGGCCTCAAGACCGCCGTGCGCCAGGCGGCGACCGCCATCCAGCCGCTAAGCGAGCAGGATGTCGCCGACATCTGCGCCTCGTTCCAGGCGGCGGTAGCCGACGCACTTGGCGACCGCGTGGCCCGCGCGCTGGCCCGCTTCCGCGACGAATTTCCGGACAAGGCCGAGCCGGCGCTGGTCGTTGCCGGTGGCGTCGCCGCCAACAGAGCGATCAAGGCGACGCTGCAGAAGCAGTGCGCCGAGGCCGGCTTCGCCTTTGTCGCGCCGCCGCTGAAGCTTTGCACCGACAATGCGGCGATGATCGCCTGGGCCGGGATCGAGCGGTTGCGGGCAGGCCTGTCGCAAGAGAACGGCTTCGATTTCGTGCCGCGTTCGCGCTGGCCGCTGGACAGCATTTCGGCCCCGATGGTCGGCTCCGGCCGGCGCGGAGCAAAAGCATGAGCGCCGGCAACACAAGCGGCAGGGACAGAACCGGCTGGCGCGTCGCCGTGCTCGGCGGCGGCGCCTGGGGCACGGCGCTGGCGCTGGCGATGCTGCGCGCCGGTCACGATGTCCGGCTCTACGCCCGCGACGAAGAGACGGTTTCCGCGATCCGCCGCGGCGAGAACTCGCGTTATCTCCCCGGCATCGCCATTGAAACAGGCATTGCGGCGACGAGCGATATCGGCACGGCCCTGACCGATGCCGATTGCGCGCTGGCCGTGGCGCCGGCGCAGGCGCTGCGCGCCATGCTGACGACGGCAAAGCCCCATATGCCGAAAGGCATCCCGCTGGTTCTCTGCGCCAAAGGCATTGAGCGCGACACCGGCGCGCTGCTGTCGGCGATCGTTGAGGAGATTCTGCCCGAAACTCCGGTTTCGGCCCTGTCCGGTCCCAGCTTTGCCGCCGACGTCGCCAGGGGTCTGCCGACCGCTGTCGTGGTTGCTGCACGCGACGACGCCTTGGCGGCCGAGCTTGCCTCGCGCTTTTCGGCGCAGAATCTGCGCTGCTATTCCAGCGACGATTTGATCGGCGTCGAGATCGGCGGTGCTTTGAAGAATGTGTTCGCCATTGCCGCTGGCGCCGTCACCGGCGCTGGGCTCGGCGCCAGCGCGCAGGCCGCCATGGTGACACGCGGCTTCGTCGAACTGCGCCGCATCGGCGCATCCTTCGGCGCCAAGCCGGAGACGCTGATGGGGCTTTCCGGCCTCGGCGACCTTTTGCTCACCTGCTCTTCGGCCCAGTCGCGCAATTTCGCCTATGGGCTGGCGCTGGGGCAAGGCAAGCCCTTGGCGGGACTGCCGCTCGCCGAAGGCGTGCCGACGGCGGCGATCGCCGCCCGCATCGCCACCGAGCGCGACATCGACGCGCCGATCATCGCTGCGGTGTCGGCGATACTGGACGGCACGATCACCATTCGGCAGGCTGTCACGGCATTGATGACCCGGCCGCTGAAGACCGAAACCGACCTCTGATCCCCTAACAAACCGGAGTTTAACATGCTGTTTGCGTTGATTTGCAAGGACAAGCCCGGCAGCCTGCAGGTGCGGGTCGACACGCGGCCGGTCCACGTCGCCTTTCTCGAAGGCCTGAACGCCGACAACAAACTGGCCTTTGCCGGCCCGTTCCTCGACGCCGAGGGCAAGCCCAATGGCAGCCTCGTCGTCGTCGAAGCGCCCGATCTCGCCGGTGCGCAGGCGCTGTCGGCTGCCGACCCCTATGCCAAGGCCGGGCTGTTCGAAAGTGTCGAAATCCGCCAGTGGAACTGGACCTTCAACAAGCCGGCGGCTAGTTAGTTCCGACGGCGCCTAGAGCGATCCCAGGAAAAGTGTGGAACGGTTTTCCGTCCGGAATTGCGCAAAAAATAGTAGTTGGAGCAAAGACATGAACTACTGGCTGTTCAAATCCGAACCTTCGGTCTTCTCCTTCGAGGCGCTGAAGGCCAAGGGCAAGGCCGGCACGCAGTGGGACGGCGTGCGCAACTATGCAGCGCGCAACAACATGAAGGCGATGCAGATCGGCGATCTCGGCTTCTTCTATCACTCCAATGAAGGGCTGAACGTCGTCGGCATTGCCGAAGTCTGCGGGCTTGCCCATCCCGACAGCACCACCGACGATCCGCGCTGGGAATGCGTCGACATCCGCGCCTTCAAGGACGTGCCGAACCCGCCGACGCTGGAGCAGGTCAAGGCAAATCCGAAGCTTGCCGAGATGGCGCTGGTGCGGCTTGGACGGCTTTCCGTACAGCCGGTGACGCCGGCCGAATGGAAGGAAGTCTGCCGCATGGGCGGCCTGACGCCGGCTCCGTGACGGTCCTCACGCCGAACAGCGCGAAAAAGTTCATTCTCGACAACACGGCGCTTATGTCGCCGCCGCATGTGCCGGAGATTGTCCTCAATCTTGCCGACGAAGCGCATGACCTCTGGCAGCGCACGGAGAACGAGCTGATTGAAATCGGCCTGCCGCCGCCGTTCTGGGCCTTTGCCTGGGCCGGCGGTCAGGGCCTTGCCCGTTACGTGCTGGACAATCCGTCGGATGTGCGGGGCAAACGCGTGCTCGACTTCGCCTCCGGCTCCGGCCTTGTCGCCATCGCCGCCGCCAAGGCGGGTGCGGCGCACGTGATCGCCGCCGACATCGACCCGTTCTGCGAAACGGCGATCCGCCTCAACGCAGAGGCCAATGGCGTTGCCATCGACTTTTGCGGCACGGACTGCATCGGCACCGACGCCGGCTGGGACGTGGTGCTGGCCGGCGACGTCTTCTACGACAAATCCTTCGCCGACACGCTGATGCCGTGGTTTTCGACACTGAAGGCGCGCGGCGCTGACATCCTCGTCGGCGATCCGGGCCGCTCCTACATGCCGAAGGCGGGACTGGAGCCGCTCGCCGTCTACGAAGTGGCGGTGACGCGGGCGCTGGAGGACGCCGTGGTCAAGCGCACCACGGTGTGGCGCCTCGCTTGACGGCATTGCCGAACAGGCGTTCCATCGCGCATTGATTTGAAGAATACGCATGTCGTTATCCCAGAACCGTCAGGCTTTGGGCGGCATGCTTGAGGGGAGGGCTTTATGGATTTTTCAGTGGTGAACTGGCTGGCGGTGGTTGTTGCGGCCGTCGCGGCGTGGCTGTTTGGCGCGGTCTGGTACACGGTCCTCAGCAAGCCTTGGATGAGGGCGGCCAGGATCGATCCGTCAACGTCAAAGAAATCAATATTGCCCTTCATCATCTCCTTCATCGCCGAGCTGATCATGGCGCTGGTCTTGGCCTTGGTCGTCGGCGCGATGACGGGCGGCGAGCCGGTCCTTGTCGCAGGGCTGGTCTTCGGCTTCGTCCTCTGGCTGGGTTTCGTCGCCACGACGCTGACGGCCAACCATCGCTATGAGAATTTCGGCTGGGACCTGACCCTGATCGACGGCGGCCACTGGCTCGGCGTGCTGTTGATCATCGGCGCGGTGATCGGCTGGTTCGGGACGCCGGTCGCCGGCTGAGGCCTGCAGAAGTCGTCAGGTCTGCGTCCTGGCGACTTCGTCGAGGATCCATTCGCGGAAAGCGATGATGCGCGGATCGTTGGCAGTGCTCTCGGGATAGACCAGGAAGTAGCCGAACTCCGGCCCCACGCGCAGACCGAGTTCAAAGGGCTGCACCAGCCTTCCCTGGGAAAGGTCGTTTGCCACCATGGCGAACTCGGCGAGCGCCACGGCATTGCCGTCGAGCGCCGCCTGCACGGCATCGGTAGAGGTTTCAAACACGATAGTCCGGCTGTCGTCGAAATCGTTGATGCCGGCCGCCGCCATCCACATGCGCCAGTTCGGCCATGTCACGCCTTGGCGCGACCATTCGATATGGGCAAGCGTGTGGTTGAAGAGGTCGCGCGGTTCGCGCAGCGGCGGGCCGGAGGTCAGCAGGCTCGGGCTGCACACCGGAATGAGGATGTTGTCGAACAGGCGATGGGCGCGAAGCCCCGGATACTTGCCGACCCCGAACCGGATGCCGACATCGACGTCGTCGAGTTCGAAATCGCGCACTTCGTAGCCGATGTCGAACCTCAGCTCGATACTGGGCTGAAGTTTGCGAAAATCGTCGACGCGCCGCATCAGCCATTTTGACGCGAACTGCGCGTCGAGCGTTACCTTCAGCAATGCCGTGCCGCGCGTCAGCTTGCGCGCCCGCGACACCGCCCGGTTGAGCAGGTCGAGCGCATCGATCGAGGCCTCGAACAGCACCGTACCTGCCTCGGTCAACCGGATGGTACGACTGGTTCGCGTGAACAGCACCAGCCCGAGCTGATCCTCGATTTCCTTGATCTGGTGGCTGACCGCCGCCGGCGTCAGCCCGAGCTCGTCGGCAGCGCGGGTGAAATTGAGGTGGCGGGCGGCGGCTTCCAGAGTCCTCAGCGCGCGCGTTCCGGGCAACAGACGGGACATCAACGTATCCTCAAATAAAACTTGACGATCCGAAAAGAACTACTCGTTTCTCTCATGTATTTCAATGCGGCATGATGCATCCATCGAAACACCATCAAGCCGGATTTGATATCCGGCGGAACACGGGAGCGCATCATGTCCATCTTCGTTTTGAACTCGCCAGCAGCTCGCTCGAACTGGTTGCATGCCGTAACGGACTGGCTTCGCCATGCGAAAGTCGCCATCAACCTGCCGCGCCAGGACGTGGAGGATCTGTCGGATCGCCAGTTGCGCGACGTCGGCGCGCAGCGCAAGGACGTGACGCGGGCCGTGGACCGGGAACTCGGCCGGCTTGGATTGCTGGACACTGGGTGGCAGAAGCCGAGAAGGCGTTAGGCAATGGTGAGTAGTGAGTAGTGAGTAGTGAAGGATTGAAACGACGCCGAGACCATCCTACTCCCTACTCCCTACTCCCTACTCCCTACTCCCTACTCCCTACTCCCTACTCCCTACCTCACCACCCTCACCACCGTCCGGTCCGACACCAGCGGCAACAGCCGCGCCATTGTCCGCGCTGTCACCGCCACGCAGCCTTGCGTCGGTGTGAAGCCTGGGCGCGCCAGATGGAAGAAGATGGCGCTGCCACGGCCGCGCCGGCGCGGCGCCATGTTCCAGTCGAGCACCAGGCAGGCGTCATAGAGGCGGTCGTCGCGCCGCATTCGCTCATGGCTGGCGCCATAGGGGATTTTCACCGGCCGGTTGTAGTTGCGGTCGTCCGGCACCTCGCACCAGCCGAGATCGGCGCCGATCGGCGCCATCGCCAGCCGGGTTTGCGGCCGGCCGCGAAATGATCGCCCCGAAAATATCCTGACAAAATCCGCATCTCGCCAAGCGGCGTCGCACCGTCGCCTTCGCGCTTGTTGGCCGAGATGCCGCCGCGTCCGAGCGCGCAGGCAAACACCTTGCTGCCGGCCTGCAATATCCCCTGGCTGGGGTTGCCCGGCCTCGCCCGAACCACCAGCACACGCAGCCCTTTCGGCAAAATTGCGCCGGCTGCATTGCGATCGCGTTTTTTCTTGTATGATCGTGTCACGGAACAAATCACTGTGATCGGACTGTTGCGCCGGTCAGCTTCCGCATAAATGGGGGGCGGTCAACTGAAAATTCTTTTCAAAACAATGGATTGATCCATGACATCACGTACCATTCTGATCGTTGACGACGATGACGACCTGCGCGGAACCCTCGTCGAGCAACTGGCCCTTTACGAAGAATTCGACGTCTTGCAGGAAGCGACCGCCGCCAAAGGCGTCGCCGCGGCGCGCGGCGGGCTCATCGACCTGCTCATCATGGACGTCGGGCTGCCCGACATGGATGGCCGCGAGGCGGTGAAGATCCTGCGCAAGGGCGGCTACAAGGCGCCGATCATCATGCTGACCGGCCACGATACCGATTCCGACACAATTCTGGGCCTCGAGGCCGGCGCCAACGACTATGTCACCAAGCCGTTCCGCTTCGCCGTGCTGCTCGCCCGCATACGCGCACAACTGCGCCAGCACGAGCAGAGCGAAGACGCCACCTTTTCGGTCGGGCCCTACACGTTCAAGCCCAGCCAGAAGCTTCTGATCGACCAGCGCGGCGGCAAGGTGCGGCTGACCGAGAAGGAAGCCTCGATCATCAAATATCTCTATCGAGCCGACCAGAAGGTGGTGACGCGCGACGTCCTGCTCGAGGAAGTGTGGGGCTACAATTCCGGCGTCACCACGCACACGCTGGAAACTCACGTCTACCGGCTGCGCCAGAAGATCGAGCGCGATCCTTCCAATGCTGAAATTCTTGTGACAGAAAGCGGCGGCTACAAGCTGGTTCCTTAAACTTTTCATTGTTCAATAAGCGGTCGGGGCGGGACTGTTTCGGGGAGGATCCGGCTGGGGGAGCCTGGATCGGCCCGCTGCGCAGATTGAAGTGTTAGAGCGTCCTTTGCGCGTTCAATTGGACACGCGGCGCTCTAAGGGAGGGATTGGACTGACCGTTCGGGGACGCAGCTAGAGATGGCGCTGGATGACGACATCCGCATCCTGTCCGCCGTGAAGCTCTTTGAGGGTTTCACGCAGGAACAGCTGCGCCTGCTCGCCTTCGGCGCCGAAGCCACCCATCTGCAGGCCGACCGCAAGCTGTACCGCGAGGATGACGAAGCCGACTCGGCCTATATCGTGGTCAGTGGCCGCATCGTGCTCTACCGGGAGCAGGGTGGCGGCCGCATCCCGATCGGCACCGCCGGCCCCGGCACGATCCTCAGCGAACTGGCGCTGATCGCCGACTCAAGACGGCTGACCAGCGCCTCGGCCGAGACCGATTCGGAAGTGATAAGGTTGAGCCGCAAGATGTTTCGCCGCATCCTGGAGGAATATCCCGAAGTGGCGGTGAAACTGCACCAGCGCATCCTCGATGATTTTCAGGCGATGATCGCCCGCATCGAGAAGTTGGCCCCAAGGTTTGGCGGGTAGGTCCCCGCGACCGCGCTCACGCTTGGGTGTGTCGAGATTCAGGTCAGGCCGAGTCGAAAATGGCTGATACCGAGAACCGGAGCGGAGCGTACTCAAAGTACGCGAGCACCGGAAGCGCAGGTATCGGCCATTGGAGGCCGGCCTCACCTGAATATCGACACGCCTAATCCAGGTCGAACCGCGCAATCACCGGCACATGGTCCGAGGGCCGCTCCCAGCCACGCGCCTCTCGCAGGATCTCATAGCCGGCAAAGCTCGGCACCAGGTTCGGTGACGACCAGACATGGTCGAGCCGGCGGCCGCGGTTCGAGGCTTCCCAGTCCCGCGCGCGATAGCTCCACCAGGTGTAGAGCTTCTGCTCTGGCGGCACGTCGAGCCGCATCAGGTCGACCCAGTCGCCGGCGATCCGCATCGCGTCGAAATTTTGCGTCTCGACCGGCGTGTGGCTGACGACGTTGAGCAATTGCTTGTGCGACCAGACATCGTGCTCCTGCGGAGCGATGTTGAGGTCGCCGACCAGGATCGAGGCCGACACCTCGTCATGCGCGGCGCGGATGGCGTTCATCTCGGCAACGAAATCGAGCTTGTGGCGGAACTTGCGGTTGATCTCCGGATCGGGCTCGTCGCCGCCGGCCGGCACGTAGAAATTGTGGACCAGGATTGCCTTGCCGCCGGCCTGCACCTTGACCGACAGATGCCGGCTGTCATCGATCTCGCAGAAGCGCCGTTTCTCGACAATCTCGATCGGCCGCCGCGCCACCGTCGCAACGCCGTGATAGCCCTTCTGGCCATGGAATGCGATGTGCTCGTAGCCGGCCTTGCGGAACGCCTTTTCTGGAAACAGCTCGTCGGGAACCTTCGTCTCCTGCAGGCAAAGCACATCGGGCGCCTGCTCCGTCAGCAGCCGCTCGACGATCGGCATGCGCAGGCGCACGGAATTGATGTTCCAGGTGGCGATGGCGAAGGGCATGCGGCGATCCGAACAAGGTCGCCGATCTACTGCCAGCCGAGCGCCACAAAAACAAGCCAGCCTTTGCGGGCGGCGGCCCTGATTCAGGTCAGGCCGAGTCGAAAATGGTGGTCTCCGAGAACCGGAGCGGAGCGTACTTAAACCACGTGAGCGCCGGAAGCGCAGGAGATCGCCATTTGCAGGCCGGACTGACCGGATCTAGCGGTGGTTGGTGTTCAGCTCGCGGTTCGCCGTATAGTCGATGGCGAACGTATCCGCAGGGAAGCTGACGCCTTCCTTGGTGTTGTAGATCATCACCGTGGTGTCCTTGCCCTGCGCGTCGGTGATGGTCCACTGGCGCAGATCATAGGATTTCGGATCGAACATCATGGTGATCTTCGAATTGCCGAACACCGACTTGTCGGCAAGCTGGATGGTGGTGAGGTCGCTCTCTTCCTTGATCGATTTGACGCGGCCGCCCGAGAGGTCGATCTTGGTGTCGAGCAACAGCTTCAGCGGTGTCTTCGACAACGGATAGAGATCGGACGTTTTCAGCCGCTTGTTGAGGATGACCACCGACTTGCCGTCGGAAATCACCCGGAAATTCGACTTGCCGTCATAGTTGAAGCGAATCTTGCCTGGCCGCTCAAGGAAGAACTTGCCGCCGGTCTGCTGGTTGTTGGGGCCGAACTGGACGAACTCGCCGCTCATCGATTTGACCGAGGAGAAATGGTCGGCGATCTTTTGCGCCGTCGGCGGCACCGCCGCCTGCGCCGAGGCCAAGAGCTGGAACCCCGGCACGACGTTGATGGCCGCGGCGCCGGCAAGCATCAGGCCAAGGCCGAGCAACTGGCGACGGTTTGGAGCGAAATCGCTGATCGCGGAAAGATCGTTTTTCATGCCGGTCACTCTCGTGTGGTGTGTGTCTCGTTGCAGTCCGTGGACGCCCAGTTAGACTTAAGTTTGGCGGGCCGGACAGCGCTCAGTCGCTGTAACGCGCCAAAAGGTTCAAGGTTGCCGCCGGGCCGTATCGGCTGATCAGAACTTGTCGTCCTCGGTCGGCACCAGGATTTCGCGTTTGCCGGCATGGTTGGCCGGGCCGACAATGCCTTCCTTCTCCATCTTCTCGATGATCGAGGCGGCGCGGTTGTAGCCGATGCCGAGCCGGCGTTGGATATAGCTGGTCGACGCCTTGCCGTCGCGCAGCACGACCGAGACCGCCTGGTCGTAGGGATCGTCGGAATCCTCGAAATTGCTGTTGCCGCCACCGCCAGCGCCGCCCTTGCCCGACGGCTCGTCATCGTCCTCGGCGTCATCCTCGGTGATGGCGTCGAGATATTCGGGCACGCCCTGCAGCTTCAGATGGGCGACGATCTTCTCGACCTCGTCGTCGGCGACGAACGGGCCGTGCACGCGCTGGATGCGGCCGCCGCCGGCCATGTACAGCATGTCGCCCATGCCGAGCAGCTGCTCGGCGCCCTGCTCGCCCAGAATGGTGCGGCTGTCGATCTTCGACGTCACCTGAAAGGAGATACGGGTCGGGAAATTGGCCTTGATGGTGCCGGTGATGACGTCGACCGACGGACGCTGCGTCGCCATGATGACATGGATGCCGGCCGCGCGCGCCATCTGTGCCAGGCGCTGCACCGCGCCTTCGATGTCCTTGCCGGCGACCATCATCAAATCGGCCATCTCGTCGATGATGACGACGATGTAGGGCATCGGCTCGAGATCGAGGTTCTCGGTCTCGTAGATCGCCTCGCCGGTCTGGCGGTCGAAGCCGGTCTGCACGGTGCGCGAGATTTTTTCGCCCTTCTTTTCAGCCAACTGCACGCGCGCGTTGAAGCCGTCGATGTTGCGCACGCCGACCTTGGACATCTTGCGGTAGCGGTCCTCCATCTCGCGCACGGTCCATTTCAACGCCACCACGGCCTTCTTCGGGTCGGTGACCACCGGCGTCAGAAGGTGCGGGATGCCGTCATAGACGGAAAGTTCGAGCATCTTCGGGTCGATCATGATCAGCCGGCAGTCCTGCGGCGTCAGCTTGTAGAGCAGCGACAGGATCATGGTGTTGATGGCGACGGACTTGCCGGAGCCGGTGGTGCCTGCGACCAGCACATGCGGCATCTTGGCGATGTCGACGATCACCGCCTCGCCATTGATGGTCTTGCCCAGCGCCAGCGCCAGCTTGGACTTGGTCGTCTCGAAATCGCGGCTGGCCAGGATCTCCCGGAGATAGACGGTCTCGCGCTTGGCATTCGGCAATTCGATGCCGATGGCGTTGCGGCCGGGCACCACGGCGACGCGGCAGGCAATCGCGCTCATCGAGCGGGCGATGTCGTCGGACAGGCCGATGACGCGCGACGATTTGATGCCGGGCGCCGGTTCCAGTTCATAGAGCGTGACGACGGGGCCGGGCCGCACCGCGATAATCTCGCCCTTGACGCCGAAATCCTCCAGAACGCCTTCGAGCAGGCGCGCATTCTGCTCCAGCGCGTCCTTGGACAGGCTGGCGTCGCGCACCACGTTCTTCGGCTCCGACAGGAAATGCAGCGACGGCATTTCGAATGTTTCCGAGCCGATCAGCGAGGTCTGCGCCTCGCGCTGGACGCGCGCGCCGGGAGCGGGACGCGGCGCAGGTGCGGCGACCCGGGTCGCCGCATCTGACCGGAAGTTTTGCACCTTGGCGTTCGGCGCGGCACGGCGCTGGACCGGCTCGTCGTCGAGTTCGACCTCCTCGTCGCCATTGTCGAAGCCGGCATCGAGGACGTCGTCATCGTCCGGATCGACGGAAACGCTGCGGTCATTGACCATGGCGGCGAAGAATTCCGGCTCGACGCGGGCGCGGCCATCCGGGCTCATCCGCGCTTCGGCGAATTCCGCCGATTCGACCCGTTCGGCGGCGCGGCGCCATGCGGTGGAGCGCTGCTCCATCTCCGGCTCGAACTCGTCGCGCTCCTGCTGGCGGCGCACAGCCCGGCGATGCATCCAGGCGCGGAAAGACAGCCACCAGTGGGTAACGGCGCCGAGCGCCAGTATCCCCTCGTCGCCCTCGTCCTCGTCTTCGTCGAAGAGCAGGTCGTCCTCTCGGGGATCGGGCTCCGCGGTGCGCTCCATGACCGCAAAGCCGTTCTTGCGCGCAATCAGCGCCGAGCCATAGGCAAACAGCCACAGCGCCGGCGCAATGAGCACCATGGCAATGATGCTGGCAACGATGCCGGTCGGGTAGCCGCCAATGCCCAGGCCCGGAATATTGAGCACCATGTCGCCGAACACGCCACCGAGGCCGGTCGGCAACGGCCACGTCTTGGGCGGCACCACGCAGCCGGCCATCGCCGCCGCGAGCAGCGCGAAGCCGAACCAGGCAAGGCCGCGCTTCGGCAGCCTGTCGACGCCGCGCGCCGAAAACAGAAGAAAGCCCCAGATCACCGCCGGCACCAGGGCGGCAACCGCGGCAAGGCCGAAGAACTGCATGGCGAGGTCGGAGAATACCGCGCCCGCATAGCCCATGGCGTTGGTGACGATGTTGTCGGTGGCGTGCGAGAAGCTGGGATCGGCGACGTTCCAGGTCGCCAGCGCCGCGACGCCAAAGGCGACCAGCGCAAACAGGCCGGCGCCGACCAGCCGCCCGACCTGGCGCCGCGCGAATGCCTGGATGCCGTGCCCCGTATCGGTCAGCGCGAGCGGTGCTGAAGCCCCTGAACGCATGCTTCGTTCCCCGTCTGTCATGGACTGGCCGGGCGCATGACGCACTCCGGCAGATTCGGATGTCAGACTATCGGGGGGAAGGTTAAGGCCGCATTAACTATACGCACCCAGAGCCACGATCTTGCTCACTCCACTGTAGGCAGTCTCAACAGTTCGGAACCAATCCGGTCGACGTCTCCCCGCCGGCGGCCATCACTAGAACGTGATTGCGCAGGGACCGAGGCCTGCCAGCACGGTTGCCAAAAAGAGAGGCCCGGAATGACCCGGGCCTCAAAGCGTGAACTCCTTTCGGGAGCGTCACGACGGGATGGGAGAATGCGGGGCGGCCGAGGCCGCCCCGCAAGGCTTACGAGTGGTAGGCCGCTTCGCCATGCGAAGTCAGGTCGAGGCCTTCGCGCTCGGCGTCGGCTGTCGGACGCAGACCGATGATCAAGTCGACAACCTTGTAGAGGATGGCGCTGCCGATGCCCGACCACAGCAGGGTTACCAGGACGCCTTTGCCCTGCGCCAAGAGCTGCGTGGCCGTGCCGGCATAGCCGGCGGCGAAGTCGGCCGTCGAATAGTCGACGATGCCGGCGCCGCCGAGGGCGGGATTTACCAGAATGCCAGTGCCGAGCGCACCGATGATGCCACCGACGCAGTGGACGCCGAAGACATCGAGGCTGTCATCATAGTCGAATGTGTTCTTCACCACCGAGACGAAGAAGTAGCAGACGAAGGTGGCGACGATGCCAAGCACGATAGCGCCCATCGGGCCGGCAAAACCTGCAGCCGGCGTAATCGCGACGAGGCCGGTGACGGCGCCCGAAACAGCGCCGAGCATGGAGGCTTTGCCGCGCAGCAGCGATTCAAGCACGATCCAGGCCACCGCCGCCGCCGCCGTGGCGACGAAGGTGTTGATCATGGCCAGCACCGCATAGGCGTTCGCTTCGAGGTTCGAACCGGCGTTGAAGCCGAACCAGCCGACCCACAGCAATGAAGCGCCGACCATGGTCAGCGTCATCGAGTGCGGCGCCATGATGTCCTTCTTGTAGCCGATGCGCTTGCCGATCATCAGCGCGCCGACGAGGCCGGCAATGCCCGCATTGATGTGAACGACCGTGCCGCCGGCGAAGTCGATGGCGCCGAAGCTGAAGATCAGGCCGGACGGGTCGGCATAGGCGCTCGGGCCGCCCCAGAACCAGACCATGTGCGCGATCGGGAAGTAGATTAACGTCACCCATAGGATAACGAAAAGGATCAAGGCGGAGAATTTGACGCGTTCGGCGAATGCGCCGACGATCAGGGCGGGCGTGATGCAGGCGAAGGTCATCTGGAAGACGACGAACACCAGTTCAGGAATGGCGACGCCCTTGCTGAAGGTTTCCGAAAGCGTCGATACGTTGACGCCGGAGAGAAACATCTTCGAAAGGCCGCCGACGAAGGCGTTGCCCGGGGTGAAGGCGAGGCTGTAGCCGTAGAAAACCCAGATGATCATGACCACGCTGGTGATGGTGAAGACCTGCATCAGCACCGATAGCATGTTCTTGGTACGAACCAGGCCGCCGTAGAAAAGCGCAAGGCCGGGAATGGTCATCAACAGCACCAGCACGGTGGAAATCATCATCCACGTGGTGTCGCCCTTGTCGACGGTAAAAGCCGGCGCTGTTGGCGCTGCCGCGGCGACGGCGGGAGCCGCCTCCTGCGCGAAGGCAGCAACCGTTCCCAATGCTCCGAGCGCTAAAGAGCCCAGCAGCGCGGAGCGCGCCACTGACTTCAAGGTGGAAGGTATATTCATTGAACTCTCCATTGGAATACGTGTTCGCCGCTCAAAGTGCGTCGGTGTCTGTTTCGCCGGTACGGATGCGCACCGCCTGATCGATGCCGAAGACGAAGATCTTGCCGTCGCCGATCTGGCCGGTCTTGGCCGCCGCCGTGATGGCTTCGACGGCCTTGTCGACCAGGTCTGTGCTGACCGCGACTTCGATCTTGATTTTCGGCAGGAAACTGACCGCGTATTCCGCCCCGCGATAGATTTCCGTGTGTCCCTTCTGACGCCCGTAGCCTTTGACTTCGGTGACGGTCAGGCCCTGGATGCCGACGGCGGTGAGCGCTTCGCGCACCTCGTCGAGCTTGAACGGCTTGATGATTGCCATCACGATTTTCATAAGGTTTCACCCTTTGCTGTTGCGGTCCCCCGCGTTTGCACACCTTCACCGATCCCAAAAAGCCCGGAGAGTGCCCGACAGGATTCAAGCTCCGTGCCAGTTGCCGAAGCAGGGTGTTAACTCATTGTAAACAAACGGATCGCTCGAGTCGCGGCGGCACGGTGCGCACTGTCAACGGACAGTCACTGATTAAAAAGTAGGCAATTTTTCGAAAATGCCTATTTCGCAGGCGGCCGCTTCAGCCGGATCAGGCCTTCCTGGGCAACCGAGGCGATCAGCGTGCCGTCGCGGGCAAACAGCGAGCCGCGGGTGAAGCCGCGCGACCCCTGCGTCGACGGGCTGTCCTGCGTGTACAGGATCCAACCATCGAGCGGATGGCTGCGATGGAACCACATCGCATGGTCGAGGCTCGCCGCCTGGATGTCGCGGTCGAAAATGGCGCGGCCGTGCGCAAAGGTCGAGGTGTCGAGCAGCGTCATGTCGGAGAGGTAGGCAAGCACCGCCGCCTGGATGCCGCGGTCGGCCGGCACCGGGCCGGTGCTGCGGATCCAGATGTTCTGCTGCGGCTCCAGCTTTTCGCGGCTGGTGTAATGCTTCAGCATCACCGGCTTCATCTCGATCGGCCGGTCACGCTCCCAGTAGCGCTTGATGCCGTCCGGCACCGCCTCGCCGAACTTGCCCAGCAATTCGCGCTGCGACAACAGGCTGTCGGGCGGCGGCACGTCGCGCGGCATCGGCAGCTGATGCTCAAGGCCAACCTCGTCCTGCTGGAACGAGGCTTCCAGCGAAAAGATCGCCTGGCCGTGCTGGATCGCCACCACGCGCCGCGTGGTGAAGGAGCCGCCATCGCGGATGCGGTCGACCTCGTAGACGATCGGCACCTTGGTGTCGCCGGGCCGCATGAAATAGCCGTGCAGCGAATGCACGTGGCGCTCGGGCTCGACGGTGCGCTGCGCGGCGACCAGCGCCTGGGCGATGGTCTGGCCGCCGAAAACGCGCTGCCAGTCGAGCTTGGGGCTGCGACCACGGTACAGATTGTGTTCCAGCTGCTCGAGGTCGAGAATGCTGAGAAGCTCGTCCATGGCCGCCGTCATGCTTCGTGACCTCGCCGTAAGATGCTATGGCGGTTTCCGACAGGAATGGCGGGCAGTCAAGGCCGGAATGCCCCAGTGGGCGGGGATGGTCGAGACTTCGAAAGGAATTGACATGGCGAACCGCAACCCGGACGCAAAAACCCCGCTCGACGTGCTGGTCGCTGGCGCCGGCTATGTCGGCCTCGCGGCCGCCGTGTCGCTGAAACAGGCGCGGCCGAACCTGGCTGTCGCCGTCGTCGATGCCGCGCCCCCCGGCGTCTGGCAAAAGGATGGCCGCGCCTCGGCGATCGCCGCCGCCGCCTGCCGCATGCTCGACCAGCTCGGCGTCTGGCAGGAAATCGTCGGGCAATCGCAGGCGATCACCGAGATGATCGTCACCGATTCGCGCACCGCCGATCCGGTGCGTCCGGTGTTTCTCACCTTCGATGGCGAGGTCGCGCCGGGCGAACCGTTCGCCCACATGGTCGCCAACAAGGACCTGAACGGCGCCTTGCGCCGCCGCGCGCAAAAGCTCGGCATCGACATCATCGAAGGTGTCGCGGTCGCATCGTTCGACGGCAATGGCGCCGGCATCACCGTGCATCTGGCCGACGGCGCGGCGATTGAGGCGCGGCTGCTGGTCGCCGCCGACGGCGTCAATTCCAAATTGCGCGACATGGCCGGCATCAAGACGGTGAAATGGGAATATGGCCAGTCCGGCATCGTCTGCACGGTGGCGCATGAGCGCCCGCACAATGGCCGCGCCGAAGAGCATTTTCTCCCGGCCGGCCCTTTTGCAACGCTGCCGCTCAAGCCCACCGAGGACGGCACCAACCGTTCGTCGCTGGTCTGGGTCGAACGTTCCGAGGATGCCGAAAAGCTGGTCTCGGGCGACGACCTCGTCTTCGAGCAGGAGCTTGAATTGCGCTTCGGCCTGAAGCTCGGCGAAATCCGCGTCACCGACAAGCCGCGCGCCTGGCCGCTCGGCCTGACCATCGCGCGCGCCTTCGTCGCCCCGCGCGTAGCACTTGCCGGCGACGCCGCGCACGGCATCCACCCGATCGCCGGCCAGGGCCTCAATCTCGGCTTCAAGGATGTGGCGGCCCTTGCCGAAGTGGTGGTCGAGGCCGATCGCTTGGGACAGGATATCGGCGCGCTCGACGTGCTCGAGCGCTACCAGCAATGGCGCCGCTTCGACACGGTGCAGATGGGCGTCACCACAGATGTGCTGAACCGGCTGTTTTCCAACGACATCGGCCCGCTGCGCCAGCTCCGCGACATAGGCCTCGGCCTTGTCGAACGGATGCCCAGGCTGAAGGAGTTCTTCATCCGCCAGGCGTCGGGGCTTTCCGGCGGCACACCGCGACTATTGAAGGGGGAGGCGATCTAGCAGCCAGACAAGGTAGTAGAAGACCACAATGGCGACCAGCGTGCCGATTACCAGCCTGCCGGCGCGGGATTTGCGCAATCTGTCACCAAACAGTATGCCGATCAGATCGGCCAATTCCGCAGCCACGTACGCAATTGCTTCCATCTGTGCCTTGACGGTTTGGGGGTACCGTCCCATTGATGTGGGGACGACCGCCTTCCGTTCAAGATCAATGTTGACCGAGGTCAGTTGACCTCAAACCCCAGCTTCTGCCGCAGTCGCAGCATGCGTTGGTCGGCGACCTTGAAACTCTGCTCGCCGCTCTTGGCAACACGATCCAGCATCTGCAGCAGGTCTTCGCGCTCATGCGGATCGAGGCGCTCGCGCAGGAAGGGCGCCAGCTTGTCGATGACGATCGTCGTGTCGTCGATCTGCGCCGCGGCCCATTTGGCGTAGACGACGGCTTCATCGGTCTTCTTCTGGTTGTCCGCAATCTGCGAGATCACCTCGCGGATGACCGTTTCGCGCTTCGGCAGGATGGGGCCGTGCTCCGCTGCCAGTGCGGTGATCAGCGTTGCCGCCGCCACCACCGGATCGTCGATCGCCGTCAGCGGCGACAGCGCCGCCTGCTTGCGCAGCTTCTTGCGCCTTATGTTGCCCTGAACGCGGCCGACGACGTCCGCGACCTCGCGCGCGGCTTCGTTCATGGCCTTCATGCGATACCACCAGAACGCCCCGGCTCCCAGCACGCCGAGAATAGCAATCAGGAAAGGCATGTCGAATTCCCCCGAAAATTGAGGCGACGATAGGAGAACTCCGGCGTTGCTTCAACACGCAAGAATTGTATCTGATGAGAAAACAGAGCTGGCCCCCTAATCATCCAGACGCCGAGATCGGACGTCCTGGGTTCAGGTCGCTCGTCACGGGCACTAATGATGCAACCGCTTAGCGATAACGCCGACTTCGCATCGAGCGCGGTGCTCATCATGACGATCCGTTCGGCCACTGCAATGCGGCTGTCGGCGCGGTGACGCCGGCCTGGGACGATCCGATGTTCCACCCGTTTCTCTACGGGTCGGGGCAAGGGGCGGAATACCGCGCCGGCTTCTACGGCCTTGCCGGCTGGCCACAAGGAAGGCAATATGCTGCGCGCGCTGTTCGAGGGCGTGATGTTCGAGCATAGGCGCCACATCAATGTCCTGAAGGACGCCGGCGTCGGCTTCGACAGAGCGGTGCTATCCGGCGGCGGCTCGCGCAGCGAGCACTGGCCGCAAATCTTCGCCGACGGGCTTGGCGTGCCCATCATCGTCCCCGAAGCACGCGAGACCGGCGCACTTGGTGCGGCGATCGGCGCCGGGGTCGCGGCCGGCCTGTTCGCCGACTACGAGGCCGGCGTCGACGCCATGACCCGGTCAAGCGCCGCCTACCGTCCGAACCCGGCCATGCAGGACCATTACAACAGGCGTTATCGCGCCTATTGCGGCCTTGCCGATACGCTGCGATCGTTCTGGGACGAACAGGCGGCAGAACCGAGTAGAACACCGCCGAGTAAACCACCGCAATGACCCAACGGATCGATGGCGACTACGACTACATCATCGTCGGCGCAGGCACGGCGGGCTGCGTGCTGGCCAATCGGCTGAGCGAAAACCCGGCGACGCGCGTGCTGCTGCTCGAGGCCGGCGGCAGCGACAATTATCACTGGGTGCATATCCCGGTCGGCTATCTCTATTGCATCGGCAATCCGCGCACCGACTGGATGATGAAGACTGCCCCGAAGCCGGCCTGAACGGCCGCTCGCTGGTCTATCCCCGGGGCAAGGTGCTGGGCGGCTGCACCTCGGTCAACGGCATGATCTACATGCGGGGACAGGCGGCGGACTATGATGGCTGGCGGCAGATGGGCAATGTCGGCTGGGGCTGGGACGATGTGCTGCCCTATTTCCTCAAATCCGAGGACCATCATGGCGGCAAGACCGAGCTGCACGGTTCCGGCGGCGAATGGAAAGTGGCGCGGCAACGCCTGTCCTGGCCGATCCTGAACACCGTGCAGGAGGCGGCCAAGGAATTCGGCATCATGCCGCGCGAGGATTTTAACGACGGCGACAATGAGGGGTCCGGCTTCTTCGAAGTCAACCAGAGCAAGGGCGTGCGCTGGAACACAGCCAAGGCATTCTTGCGCCCGGCGCTGCGACGGCCGAACCTCAGGCTGGTCGTCAACGCCCATGTCGAGACGGTGTTGTTCGAGGGCAAGCGTGCTATCGGCGTTTGTTATCGCGTCGGCGGCCAAACCATCGAGGCAAAGGCCAGGAGCGAGGTGCTGCTGACCGCCGGCTCGATTAACACGCCGAAACTGCTGGAGCTTTCCGGGGTCGGCGAGCCGGATCGCCTCGCCGCGCTCGGCATCGATGTGGTTCACGCCAGCCCCGATGTCGGCGAGAACCTTCAGGACCATCTGCAGATCCGCACTGTCTACAAAGTGTCGTCGGCGCTGACGCTCAACACGCTAGCCAACAGCCTGAGCGGCAAGGCGAAGATCGCGCTGCAATATGCCTTTGGCCGCTCGGGACCGATGTCGATGGCGCCGAGCCAGTTCGGCATGTTCTCGAAATCCGATCCGTCGATGGCGACGCCGGACCTGGAGTACCACGTCCAGCCCTTGTCTACCGACCGGCTGGGCGACCCGCTGCACCCGTTCCCGGCAATCACCATGTCGGTCTGCAATCTGCGGCCCGAGAGCGTCGGCTCGGTGCACGCTACGACGCGCGAGCTGGCCGTGCAGCCGGAGATCCGGCTGAACTACCTCTCTACGGCGCGCGACCGCGAGATCGCGCTGCGTTCGGTGCGCCAGGCGCGCAGCATCATGACCGCCAAGGCTCTTGCCGGCTTCCATCCGGAAGAAATCCTGCCTGGTCTCGCCCACCAGTCGGACGAGGACCTGCTGCACCAGATCGGCTCGATCGCGACGACCATCTTTCACCCGGTCGGCACCTGTAGGATGGGTGTCGACGGCCGCGCCGTCGTCAGCCCGGACCTGCGCGTGACCGGTGTCGAGGGCCTGCGCGTCGTCGACGCCTCGATCATGCCGCGCATCGTCTCCGGCAACACCGCCTCGCCAGTGGTGATGATCGCCGAGAAGGCGGCGGATATGATCCGCCGGCCTGCATGACCTCGCCGCCGCCTATGACCCCGGCACGTCGTAGATCGCCCTGACCTCGATCATGCCGATTTCGGCCAGCGGAATCTCGCCTGCGATCGCCAGCGCCTGTTCGAGAGTGTCGGCTTCGATCATGACGAAACCAAGCAACTGCTCCTTGGTTTCGGCAAACGGACCGTCAGTGATCAGCCGCTTGCCTTGGCGCCGCCGCACCGTCTTCGACGTCTTCACCGATTGCAGCGCCTGCGCGATGATCAGCTTGCCTTGCTGGTCCAATGACCGGTCATAGGCCATCGAATCGGCGTCGAGCTTGGCCAGACGCTCCGGCGTCATGGCATGGAGGTCCTTTTCCTCGCCGTAGACCAGACAGACATATTTCATTTCCAGCTCCCTTGCTGTGACGACCGATAGGCGATCACGGTGCCGGCGGCATCCTTGCCGGCAGCAGCGTGGTCGAGCACGCAGACCGCAATGCCGATCACGGCGACCGCAGCAAGCAGCCGGCCGAAGCCGGAAGATCGCGAGCACTCGATCTCGCGTAGACGCGCGCTTTTGTCGGCGTCGTTCCAATGGGCAGAAAACAGATTGTTCATCTTGGATCTCCATCCGCCACGAGAATCCGTGGACGCTCGCAGGACGGCCGGCGCCGATGCAAGTCGACATTTTTGCACGCACATTTTTCAGAAAAGATTTGCAGGGCTCGCCGGCGTCGCATCCGGCCGAAACAGCGCGGTGGTCTTCCCCTGCCGCCGCGCTATAGTTGGAGGGAACGCCGCGTGGCCGGCGCTGTCGCTGTAATCAAGGAGAATCTTATGGACCGCACCGCAAACGCCGTCTGGAAAGGCAATCTGAAGGAGGGCACGGGCACGCTCGACAGCCAGAGCGGCACCTTGAAGGGCACGCCCTATTCGTTCAAGGCTCGCTTCGAGGACGAGAGCGGCAAATCCGGCACCAATCCCGAAGAGTTGATCGCGGCGGCACACGCCGGCTGCTACGCCATGCAGCTGTCGCATTTCCTGGCCGAGAACGGCACGCCCGCCACCGAGCTCGACGCCAAGGCGGTGGTGACGCTGGTCCCCGGCACCGGCATCACCGGCAGCGCCATCACCCTGATCGGCAAGGTACCGGGCATTGATGCGGCGAAGTTCAAGGAACTGGCCGAGAAGGCCAAGGCGGAGTGCCCGGTTTCGAAGGCGCTGGGGGCCATCGCAGTGTCGCTCGACGCGAAGCTGGGGTGATCCGCCGATTTTGCCCGGGGTAGCGATTCTTCGCGCCCCCCTCTGCCCTGCCGGGCATCTCCCGGGGAGATTGGAAGCTCGGTAGCTGGCACTTTCTTTCGACGTTCGTGATTGGCGAAGGCCGGCGTGACATCTGATCTCCCCACTTGAGGGGGAGATGGCCGGCAGGCCAGAGGGGGGTGCTGTCCCACCAACGTCTCGGATAACTATTAGGCGCCCAGCGCATCAAGCCGGGCGCGAAGGGCTGCGACTTCCTGCTCCAGAGCCTCCAATCTCGCTTCCAGGTCGGAAGCAGGCAAGGCCGGCGCGCTCCGCTGCACCGATAACGCCGCGACGTCCACCGGTCCTGCGAGCAGATGCACGTAGCGGTCCTCGCGCTGGCCTGGCCCGCGCGGTATTTCCTGGATCAGCGGCGGTCGGCGGCCGATCAGCATGTCGAGTTCAGCGCGCAGGTCTTCGATCGACGAAAACCGCGCCATGCGCTCAGCTCGCGCCAGCAACTCATGCGCCGTCTGCGGCCCGCGCAGCAAAAGCAGGCCGATCACCGCAGTCTGCGGCCTCGTCAGCGAGAAGCGCTGCGCCATCTGATGCTCATAGCGCTCGACGCGCGAGCCGAACATCTGACGCACCAGCCCCTTCTGCTCGAGCAGCTTCAGCGTCCGATGCACCTCTGTCGGCTCGAGCGCCATCACAGGCTCGCGCGCCGTCTTCTGGTTGGCGGCTGCAAGTGCTGCATTCAGCGTCAGCGGATAGACATCCGGCGTCAGCTCCTTCTTCTCGATCAGGCAGCCGAGCACACGGACTTCGATCGGATTAAGGATTGGAAGCTCTTCGCTCATTGGGTTGAGTATCCTTTCTAGCGCCGGCGAGACAGCGCCCACCTCTCTGTCCTACCGGATATCTCCCCACCCGTGGGGGAGATGTCCGGCAGGACAGAGGGGGGCGCGAAGGATCGCCGCGTCCGAGATTGCCGCGAGCGAACTCGCCTCAACTAAACCCGCCGCTCCACCATCATCTTTTTGATTTCGGCAATCGCCTTGGCCGGGTTGAGCCCCTTCGGGCAGGTCTGGGCGCAGTTCATGATGGTGTGGCAGCGGTAGAGCCGGAATGGGTCTTCGAGATCGTCGAGCCGTTCGCCCGTGGCTTCGTCGCGGCTGTCGATCAGCCAGCGATAGGCCTGCAGCAGCGTCGCCGGGCCGAGATAGCGGTCGCCGTTCCACCAATAGCTCGGGCACGAGGTCGAGCAGCAGGCGCATAGGATGCACTCGTAGAGCCCGTCGAGCTTTTCGCGGTCCTCATGGCTCTGCAGCCATTCCTTGGCTGGCTCTGGCGACACTGTCTTCAGCCATGGCTGGATCGAGGCGTGCTGGGCGTAGAAATTGGTGAGGTCGGGCACCAGATCCTTGACCACCTGCATATGCGGCAGCGGGTAGACTTTGACGGCGCCGGAAATGTCGTCGCAGCCCTTGGTGCAGGCCAGCGTGTTGGAGCCATCGATGTTCATGGCGCAGGAGCCGCAAATGCCTTCGCGGCAGGAGCGGCGCAAGGCAAGCGTCGGGTCGATCTTGTTCTTGATCCAGAGCAGCGCATCGAGCACCATCGGCCCGCAATCGTCCATGTCGACGAAATAGGTGTCGATGCGCGGGTTCTCGTCATCGTCGGGCGACCAGCGGTAGATGCGGTATTCCCGCAGGTTGGTGGCGCCCTCCGGCTTCGGCCAGGTCTTGCCCGGCTGCACCTTGGAGTTCTTGGGAAGCGTGAGTTCGACCATTACCTCAGATCCTTTCGGATGACGGGCTTCGGCACCATGGTCAGTATACCCTGGCCTTCGGCGCGATCTTGGCAAGACTGATGCCGCCGTCCTTTTCCGCCACCAGCGGCTCGGTGTGCACGGGACGATAGCTGAGGCTCACCTGGCCGTCCTCGCTTAGCCGGGCCAGCGTATGCTTGCGCCAGATAATGTCGTCTCGGGCCGAAAAATCTTCGCGCGCATGCGCGCCGCGGCTCTCCTTGCGCGCCTCGGCGCCGTAGACCGTGGTGATGGCGTTGGCCATCAGATTTTCCAGCTCCAGCGTCTCGACCAGGTCGGAATTCCAGATCGTCGAGCGGTCGGAGACTTTCAGGTCCTTGAGCTCGGTCCATATCTGCGAAATGCGCTTGCAGCCGTTTTCGAGCGACTCCTGTGTGCGGAACACGGCGGCGTCTTCCTGCATCGCCTTCTGCATTTTCTCACGCAGAACGGCGGTTGGCGTCGAGCCATTGGCGTGGCGCAGCCGGTCGAAGCGGTCCATGATGTTTTCGACCGAGGCTTCGTTGGGCGAAGGGATCGCCGAATTGCGGTCGATGACCTGGCCGGCGCGGATTGCGGCGGCGCGGCCGAACACCACCAGATCGATCAGCGAGTTCGAGCCCAGCCGGTTGGCGCCGTGCACGGAGGCACAGCCGGCCTCGCCGACCGCCATCAGCCCGGGTGACACCCGGTCAGGATTCTCGACAGTCGGGTTCAGCACCTCGCCCCAGTAATTGGTCGGCACGCCGCCCATATTGTAGTGCACCGTCGGCAGCACGGGGATCGGCTCCTTGGTCAGGTCGACGCCGGCGAAAATCCTGGCCGATTCCGAAATGCCCGGCAGCCGCTCATGCAGCACGGCCGGATCGAGATGGTCGAGATGCAGGAAGATATGGTCCTTGTTCTTGCCGACCCCGCGGCCTTCGCGGATCTCCAGCGTCATGCAACGCGAGACGACGTCGCGCGAGGCCAGGTCCTTGGCCGACGGCGCGTAGCGCTCCATGAAGCGCTCGCCCTCGGAATTGACGAGATAGCCGCCCTCGCCGCGCGCGCCTTCGGTGATCAGGCAGCCGGCGCCGTAGATGCCGGTCGGATGAAACTGCACGAACTCCATATCCTGCAACGGGAAGCCGGCCCGTGCCGCCATGCCGCCGCCGTCGCCTGTACAGGTGTGCGCCGACGTCGCCGAGAAATAGGCGCGGCCATATCCGCCGGTCGCCAGCACCACCATCTTGGCGGAGAAGCGATGGATGGTGCCGTCGTCGAGGTTCCAGGCGACGACGCCGGTGCAGGTGCCGTCCGGTTCCATGATCAGGTCGAGCGCAAAATACTCGATGAAGAACTGTGCATTGTTCTTCAGCGACTGGCCGTAGAGCGTGTGCAGGATGGCGTGACCGGTGCGGTCGGCGGCAGCACAGGTGCGCTGCACCGGCGGGCCGTCGCCATAATTCATCATGTGTCCGCCGAACGGCCGCTGGTAGATCTTGCCCTCTTCGGTGCGCGAGAACGGCACGCCGTAATGCTCGAGCTCGTAGACCGCCGCCGGTGCCTCGCGCACCAGATATTCCATGGCGTCGACGTCGCCCAGCCAGTCCGAACCCTTGACGGTGTCGTACATGTGCCACTGCCAGGAGTCCGGACCCATGTTGGACAGCGACGCGGCAATGCCGCCTTGTGCCGCCACCGTGTGCGAGCGGGTCGGGAACACTTTGGTGATGCAGGCCGTGCGCAGGCCCTGCTCGGCCATGCCGAGCGTGGCGCGCAGGCCGGCGCCGCCGGCGCCGACGACCACCACGTCGAACTTGTGGTCGACAAAGGTATAGCCGGTGGCCGATTTCGCGTCCTTGGCCAAATCAGCCTCCGAATGCCAGTTTGAGCAGGGCGAAGATCGAGGCGACGCCGACCGCTATGGTGAAAAACGTGCTGAGTGCGATCAGCGCCAGCTTCATGCCTTCGGCATGCACGTAATCCTCGATAATGACCTGCATGCCGACACGCATATGGGTGAGACCGGAAACGAGCACCAGCGCCAACACCAGCGCCACGAACGGACTGGCGAGCGCCGCCCGCACCTCGGCGAAGCCGGCGCCATTGAGCGCGATCAGGAACCCGACGAAGAACAGTATCAGCGGGATGTTGGCAATGGCCGTCAGCCGCTGTCGCCAGAAATGCCCGGTGCCTTCGCGGGCCGAGCCCAGACCGCGGACCTTGGCCAGCGGCGTGCGCATATCGTTGTTGTTCGTGCCGCTCATCACAAGGTTCCCCGCGCCATGTAGCCGGCGACCCAGATCAGCAGCGTGAGCAGGATGGAACCGGCGAGCGTCGCCCAGGCGATCTTCGATGCCGTGTGTTTCTCCAGCCCGGCGCCGGTGTCCCAGACGAGATGGCGCACGCCGCCCAGCATGTGGTGCATCAGCGCCCAGGTGTAGCCGAACAGGATGAGCCGGCCGAGCCAGGTGCCGAAGGCCCAGTTGATCCAATCGAAAGCGCCTTGCGAACTCGCCGCCGCCATCAGCCACGCGGCGACCAGCAGCGTGCCGAAATACAGCGCCCCGCCAGTGATGCGATGAATGATTGACATCGTCATGGTGATCGGTGGGCGGTAAATCGTCAGGTGCGGCGAGAGCGGCCGTTCACGTCTGGCGGTTCGGGTGGCTGGTGATTTGCTCA
Source organism: Mesorhizobium sp. C268A (assembly GCF_040324475.1). NCBI lineage: Bacteria > Pseudomonadati > Pseudomonadota > Alphaproteobacteria > Hyphomicrobiales > Phyllobacteriaceae > Mesorhizobium > Mesorhizobium sp. C268A. Next base: position 3,648,506 of record NZ_JAMYVX010000001.1, on the reverse strand, counting down.
TGGCTGCCCCAGTTCGATGTCCGGAGCCGCGGTGGAAAGCGGCACTTACCGCCTCGATATATGACTTCAGACAGCCGGTTTCTAATGCTCTTTTTGCACCGCGTCAAAGCCGGAAAATCGTTTTGAAAACGTCATTTAGTCTGACAAAAGGCTGCTGTTTCGCTTCAATCGATTTGGCCACCGTCGAAAGCCGGCGCACCGTTCGCTGCAGTGCGGCATTTCCTTTGCAATCGACGCCAGGCTATCGTTTGCAGGTCTGTGGTGTCGAGCCCCTCTTCATCACCAGCGCCTCGCGCGCGTCGATCACGATTGCGTCATGCGACGCCGCTTCCTGGTAGCGGCTGGACTGGTTGGCGGGTGATGCGGCAAACTCCTCGGTCGTGCCGTCTGGCCTGACAACGCGCAGCGCCGTGCCGAGGTTCTGGATGGTGATCACACCGCCATTGCCGCATCTGTAAGTCGCCGTGCCGACAGCAGACCGCGGGGCCGTAAGGTCGGTGACAATCTTGGCTGGCGGTGCGGCAGGTGCTGCAGGAGCCGTTGCGGAAGCCGGGGGCGCCACAGGTGGGGCGGACTGCTGAGCCGGCGCGGGCGCGACAGTGGGTGGTACGGTATTCACCGCCGTCGGCGCGCCGTTCTGCGGCACGCAGGCTGCGGCAGTCAGCAAGGGGATCGACAACAGCGTCACCCGAAACGTCCGGCGTAACGCCATATGCTGTCCTCCTGCGCGGCTAACTAGCCGCGATGTTCCACCAAGATCAAGCTCACCCGACGTCAGCGTAGTTGTGTGCGTCGCGGCCGATGGTGCGGGCAAGCATGGCCGAATGATGACGCCCGGGTTTTCCATCCCGTCGGATATTAACCATGTTTGGCGAGAGATCGCCGCCGGATGCGCCTGCCCTCTTAACAAAGGTTAAGAAAAGGTTAATTTCAGATTCGATCGGGTCCACAGCAGAGAGGACACCATGCTTTCGAATTCAGGAAGAGCGCGCCTTGCGGCGCTTGTGCTGGCGACAGCCAGTCTCGGCTTCGCCGCCCCGGCAATGGCCTGGTCGCGCCATCATGACCGCGTCTATGCCGATTCCCTGGGCAATCTCGTCATCGACAGCGCCGCCGGCTACAAGCGCATCATTGTCGGCCAAGGCAGGCTGGCCAAGAAATTGTCCGACTACACCAGCGCCGGGCAGCCGGAAGCGGAACCGGAAGTCCTTTATGAAGACGAGGCGGATCACATCTCCAGGCGTGGCTGCTACCAGCCGCCAGTGTTCGTGAAGGGCCGCTCCTATATGTACGGCCTCTCCGATGGCGAAATGCCCAACCTCAGCCCTTGCCGCTGATGATCCGGCACGGCCGAGAGGCCGTTTAAGCGAGACGCTAACCGACGCTGCCTGTATCCGGGATGAACACCGTTTCCGCCCGCTCATAGGACAATCGCACACTGTCGCGGCCGTTCTTCTTGGCCTTGTAGAGCGCTTCGTCGGCGCGCCGCATCAGCGGCTCCAGCCCTTCGTCGCCGGTGCGCGCCGCGACGCCGAAGCTCGCGGTCACCCTGGTGCCCGGCGGCAACCCGTCGATACTGCCGGCCGAATAGTGCGTGCGCACGGCTTCGGCAAACAGCCGCGCCGTGGCAAGATCGCTCAGCGACAGAAGCACGGCGAACTCCTCGCCGCCGATGCGGCCGGCAACCGCACGCGTGCCGGCGGCCGCGCGAAGCTTGGCGGCGAAGTCGGCGATCACCTGGTCGCCCGCGGCATGTCCGTATTTGTCGTTGAGCGCCTTGAAGTGATCGAGATCGGCCAGCACCAGCGCGACCGGCACCTTGGTAACAGCGCAATGCTGCAGCACCAGCAAGGCGCGCTCCTCGAAACCCCTGCGGTTGAGCAGGCCAGACAGCGGATCGGTGTGCGTCTCGGTCTTCAGCGCCTTCATCACGTCGAGCGCAGCTGCCGAGAACAGGCAGAGCGCGATCAGCAACGACAGCAGCGCGTGCGTCAAAAGCGCCGTCGTCCAGTAGGACGAGCCATAAAACCCGTCATAGCTGGTGAACGGCCCGTGCGAGATGACGACGAGCAGCGTGCGGCCGATGAAGTTCAGCCCGGACAGCAGCGACAGTACGAACAGGATTTTTTCCGTCGGGCCGTTCTTGCGCACGGCGCGCAGCTCGGCGGCGACCAGCAGGCTGAGGCCGCCAAAGCCGAAATTGATCGACAGGATGCGCCAAGTTAAGTCCGGCTGGACGAACAGGAACCAGCAGAATGCGACCATCCCGCCAGCCGCCAGAATGCCGATCGCGATATAGGGCACGCGCCTGCCGTAGCGCGAGATGATCGCACCGACGAGGCAGCAGGCGGCGAGCGTGAAGCAGAGGTTGGAGACCAGCTTGGTCAGCACCATGCCGCCGGGCAGCGTGAAATACTGCAGCAGGAAGCCGGGCGCGGACACGCAATAGCTCGTGCCGAGCACAGCCAGATAGGGCCGGTGGCGCTGATAGAACCATAGCACGAGGAACGCCGCGCCGAGCGCCAGCGCGATCGTCGGATTGAGCAGCGCTATGAACAGGCCGGTGTCCAAAGGACGGTGACTTCCCGCTTGACGTCCGGGAAGACCTTAGAGCGCAAGCCCCAACAAGCGGTTAAGCCGGGACGAATATGCAAGTCGCCACTCATGAAGCTGGTGCACGGAACCGGGACCTGAGGCCGGCGTTTCCTGACAGCAATCAAGGAGAAGTTGTTCATGGCCGACACGATCACGCTGACCGATCACGAAGCAATTCGCTCATGGGCCGCAGGGCGCGCCGGATTTCCGGCGATCGTCGATGTATCGCCCGAAACCGGAACGCAGCCGTTGCTGAGGCTCGTCTTCGGCCAGCACGCCTATCAGGACCAGGATCAGCCTGAACGCCCGGTCAACGCAGGCGGCTACGAGCTGGTCGAATGGGACGAGTGGTTCAAGATCTTCGACGAGCGCGAACTGGCGCTGGTGGTCGCGGCCGACGAACCCGGCAGCCGGGAGGAATTTCATGAAATCATCCGGCGTGCCGGCTAGGGCATAATACCCCAAGGGTCTTAGAGCGGCGCGCTTTAAACAAAACCCCGAACGGTTTTGCCGTTCGGGGTTTTGCATACGCTCAGATCAGGCTTGAACCAGTCTGCGCTATTTCCAGTCGCGGATGTCGACGAAATGGCCGGCGATCGCCGCCGCCGCCGCCATGGCCGGCGATACCAGATGGGTGCGGCCCTTGAAGCCCTGCCGGCCTTCGAAATTGCGGTTCGAGGTCGAGGCGCAGCGCTCATGCGGCTTCAGCCGGTCGTCGTTCATGGCCAGGCACATCGAGCAGCCCGGCTCGCGCCAGTCGAAACCGGCGGCAATGAAGATCTTGTCGAGACCCTCGGCCTCCGCCTGTTCCTTGACCAGACCGGAGCCCGGCACGATCATCGCATCGACATGCGCACTCACCGTCTTGCCTTCGACCACCTTGGCCACCGCACGCAGATCCTCGATGCGGCCATTGGTGCAGGAGCCGATGAAGACGCGGTCGAGCGTGATGTCGGTGATCTTCGTGCCCGGCGTCAGCCCCATATAGTCGAGCGCGCGGATCTTTGACGTCCGCTTGTTCTCGTCCGTGATCTCTTCCGGATTGGGAACGACGCCCTGCACCGAAACGACGTCCTCGGGCGAGGAACCCCAGGAGACGATCGGCGGCAGCTTGGCCGCGTCGAGCACGATCACCTTGTCGAAATGCGCGCCCTCGTCGGACTGCAGCGTCTTCCAGTATTCGAGCGCGGCGTCCCACGACGCGCCCTTCGGCGCGCGCGGCTTGCCCTTGACATAGGCGAAGGTGATTTCGTCGGCCGCGATCAGGCCGGCGCGCGCGCCGCCCTCGATCGACATGTTGCAGATCGTCATGCGGCCTTCCATCGACAGCGCGCGGATCGCCTCACCGGCATATTCGATGACATAGCCGGTGCCGCCGGCGGTGCCGATCTCGCCGATGATGGCGAGGATAATGTCCTTGGCGGTGACGCCTTCCGGCAACTGGCCATCGACACGCACCAGCATGTTCTTGGCCTTCCGCTGGATCAGCGTCTGCGTCGCCAGCACATGCTCGACCTCGGAGGTGCCGATGCCATGCGCCAGTGCGCCGAAGGCGCCATGCGTCGAGGTGTGGCTGTCGCCGCAGACGATCGTCATGCCAGGCAGCGTGAAGCCCTGCTCCGGCCCGATGATGTGGACGATGCCTTGGCGGATATCGTTCTCGGAGTAATATTCGACACCGAAATCCCTAGCGTTCTTGGCCAAGGCCTCGACCTGGATGCGGCTTTCCTCGTTCTTGATGCCGAATTTGCGCTCCGGCGAGGTCGAGACATTATGATCGACCACGGCCAGCGTCTTTTCCGGATGCCGGACTTTTCTGCCGGTCATGCGCAGACCTTCGAAGGCCTGCGGGCTGGTCACTTCATGGACGAGATGGCGGTCGATGTAGAGCAGACAGGTGCCATCATCCTGGCGGTCGACGACGTGGTCGTCGAATATCTTGTCGTAGAGGGTGCGCGGTGCGCTCATGTGCGTAAATCCGTCGATTTGCAAAAAAGGGGAGGGGCAGACGCGCCTAAGCCTTCGGCCCGGCGAAAGCGGCTTAGCTAAGTCGGCTGGTGAGCGCGCCGGAAATGCGCGAAGAGAAACGCGACGGCAGGCGTTTTCTGTCCTGCAGCACGAAACCCTTATAGGCCGGATCGCCAAAAAGCTCTTCCATGGCGTGGCTCATACCAATGTTTTGGCTTTTCGGCAATTGCGGCGTGTTTTCGCTTCTCCCCTTGTGAGAGAAGGCGAAGAGGGCGGCGCTCAAAGCACCTCGAACACAAAAGTCTTCACCAGCGCGTCCGGCTCGGCGATCGCATAGCAGCGGAACCATGGGCTTTGCTCGGCCGGCCGCCATTTCCCGGCCCGCTCCAGCCCGTCGAACACGGCCTGGAAGCCGCCGCTGTCAAACACCTGGTCGCGCACGGTGAAGATGGCGTGGCCGCCTTTTCTGGTGATGCGGACAAGCTCGTGCAGGCCGGACGCCGGCGCATGGCTGATGGTGAACACGCCAGTCGAGAAGAAGGCGCGGAAATGCCCGTCTGGCCAGGGCAGCGGCCCGCCGAGCATTGCCTGCTTCAGATCGCCATAGGCATTGCGGCTGCCGGCGATCTTCAGCATGTCGTCGGAGAGGTCGAGCCCGGCAATGTCGTGATAACCCAGCGCCTTCAATGACGGGCCCGACAGGCCGGTGCCGCAGCCGGCGTCGAGCAGCGGTCCTTCGCCCACCTGCACATGGCGCGCCACCCAGGCGGTGATCAGGAACGGCAGCAGATAGCCTAGCGAAGCGGTTTCGCTGTCATAGGTCGCGGCCCAGTCCGCATAGGCCTTGGCCAGCCCTTCCGGCCTGTCGGCCGAATAGACGGTGCCCAGCGCCGCATTGGCCTTGTCGATCGTCATCGCCTGCATCCTCCGGAATCCTGTCCTCCGCGATCGTAGCCGTGCCCGCGTCGGACTTCTATTCCTGCTGCGCCCGCCGCAGTCGTTGCTCCAGCCCCCGCAGCGCCAGCGACAGGCTGACGGTGAGGATGAGATAGATATAGGCGACGATCGAATAGGTCTCGAAGAAGCGGAACGAGCCGGCGGCGTAGATCTTGCCCATCTGCGTGATGTCGGCGACGCCGAGCACCGAGACCAGCGAGGAATCCTTGACCATGGCGACGAAGTCATTGCCGAGCGGCGGCAGGATGGTGCGGATCGCCTGTGGGAAGACGATCAGCCGGAAGCGCTGCGTGCGCGTCAGCCCGAGCGCCTTGGCAGCCTCGATCTGGCCTTTCTCGACCGACTGGATGCCCGCGCGAAAAACCTCGGAGATGAAGGCGGAATAACCGATGGTCAGCGCCATGATTGCACGCCACAACAGCGACACGTCGCGCACCAAAAGCTCGCCGAGATAGCCGGCGTTTTGCAGCGGCGCGGTCAGCGCATTCCACGCAGCCACGAAGGCCGGCGCGCCGGCGAAGGCGATCCAGAACAACAGCACCAGGATCGGCACGCCGCGGATGATCTCGACATAGAAACGAGCGATCTGCTTGAGCCAACGCGACCCCGACAACCCCATCAGCGCAATGCCGAGCCCGACGGCGGAAGCCAGCGCGAAGGCGACCACGGTGACAAGAATGGTGATGCCGATGCCTTTGGCGACGGTGGCAAAAACCTGGGCGTAGAGATCGCTGGCGGCAATGGAGAGCGCAGCGACGACGGCGAGCGCGATCGCGGCGGCAAGCCACCAGGGGAAATCGGATTTTGGGGTTGAGGCGAGCATCAATGCCCAACGCTGGTGAACAGCTGCGCTCGCAAGATCTGCCGATCTCCCCCCTTGCGGGGGAGATGTCCGGCAGGACAGAGGGGGGTGCTGTCCCTCCAACCTGTCAAACGGTTACAGTCACAACCTTTGGCCTCTTTGGAAAAGCTCAAAACAAAAGGGAGGCGATCCTTCACACCCCCCTCTGCCCTGCCGGGCATCTCCCCCGCAAGGGGGGTCAGCGGCCGTCGCGCCAAGACGGCCTACTGCCCCATCTTGTAGTCGAGAAACCACTTCTTGTTCAGCGCCTCGATCGTGCCGTCGGCCTTCAGCGCCGCGATCGCCGCGTTGACCGGCTTCACCAGGTCCGAGCCCTTCGGGAAGATGAAGCCAAACTCCTCGGTGCCGAGCGGGCCGCCGATCAGCTTGAGCTTGCCGCCGGAGGCATCGACATAGCCTTTGCCGGCGGTGCCGTCGGTCAGGACGACATCGACGTCGCCGGATTTCAGTGCCTGCACCGAAGCGCCGAAGGTCTCGAACTGCTTGATGCGCGGGTTCTGCTCATTGCCGTCGAGCACGCTGTAGACGGCGGTGTAGAACGGCGTCGTTCCGGCCTGCGCGCCGATCAACCCGTCCTTGAAGGCGGCGAAGGTCTTGGCGTCGGTGAAGCGGCTTTCATCGGCGCGCACCAGCATGAACTGCTCCGAACGCATATAGGGGTCGGAGAAATCGACCTTCTCCTTTCGGTCGTCCTTGATGGTGATGCCGGTCATGCCAATGTTGTACTGGTTGTCGGAAACCGCCTGGATCATCGCGTCCCAGGAGGTGTTCTGGTACTCCACCTTGAAGTTCAGCCGCTTGGCGATTTCGTCCATCGCGTCATACTCCCAGCCGATCTGCTTGCCGGTCTTGGCGTCGATGAACTGCAGCGGCGGATAGGCGTTTTCCGTCACCACCACGACCTTCTTGCCGCCGAGATCGGGCAGCGCATCGGCCGCCCATGCAGCGACGGGCGCGAGGAAACAGGCCGCGAGGGCGGCCAGCAGCAGCTTCGATTTGGTCATGACACGCTCCAGGATGAGAAGCCCGCTTGCAGCCGGGCTCGCATGAAAATCCAGGCGCGACTTTAGCCGTCCGCAGACGGCTTGCAAGCCGGTCCGGTGCTCAGCGTCCGGTGAAAGCGGATTCCAATGCCTTCAACCAACGCGGTTTTAGAACGCCCCGTGGTCGGAATTTATTCCGTGATTGCGCCGCCGGCAAACCAGGCCCCTCCTGGACACGGGAACCCGTCAGATGACGGATCAGGATGGTGACGTAGCCTCACGCAGCTTGGCGACAAATCCGGTCAAGGTCCGGTGCAGCGACTTCAGCTCCTCGACTTCCAGCGGCATGGCGCAGGCAAGGCCTGCGGATACGTCCTTGATGCGGGCGCGCAGCGCCTGGCCCTTGGCAGTCGGTTCGACCAGCACGCGGCGCTCGTCGGCCGGATCGCGACGGCGGGTGACGAGACCAGCCGCTTCCATCCGCTTGAGCAGAGGCGTCAATGTCGCCGAATCCAGCCCCAGCGCCTCGCCGAGTTCGCCGACCGTGCTCGGCGCATGCTGCCACAGCGCCAGCATCGCCAAATATTGCGGATAGGTCAGGCCGAGCGGGTCAAGCAGCGGCCGATAGAGCTTGGTCATCAGCCCGCTCGCCGAATAGAGCGCGAAGCAGAGCTGCTGGTCGAGGCGCGGAACGGCGATCCTTCCGGCGGTGTCCGCCGGGACTTCGCTGGCCCTGGTTTCGGTCTTCGTCGTCATGCTGCCTTTGCCGGAAGCGCCACGGTCGAAAGCGCCACCTCGATATTGCCTTTGATCGCATTGGAATAGGGGCAAATCTGATGCGCTGCCGATACAAGCGCTTCCGCCGCCGCCTGATCAAGGCCTTTGGTCTCCGCGGCCAGTGCGACACCAAGTTTGAAGCCTTCACCATTGGGAAGCAGGCTGACGGTGGCGCTTACCGCCGCATCGTCCAGCGGCAGCTTCTGCTTGCGCGCGACGAAGCGGATGGCGCTTTCGAAGCAGGCGGCATAGCCGACCGCGAACAGCTGCTCGGGATTGGTGGCGCCACCCTGTCCGCCGAGCTCCTTCGGCAAAGCGAGGTCGACCTTCAGCAGGCCGTCGCTGGTCTCGCCGTGGCCGGCGCGGCCGCCGGTGACGCGAGCCTGTGTGGTGTAGAGTGCCATGTCAGTTCTCCATTTGCTTTGTATACGATCATTTAGTGTACAAGATAATTCGAGTCAACAGCCGTGGCGCAACTCTCGGCCGGCAATCGTTCACAGTCTGGTGAAACGAAAAAAGGCGGCCGAAGCCGCCTTTTCAAAATCCTTGGTCGAGATCTTATTCGGCCGGGGTCGCTTCCGCGGCCTTTGCAGCCTCGTCGGCGGCCTTGGCGGCTTCGTCGGCGGCCTTCTTCTCGGCGGCTTCCTGCGCGGCCTTCTCGGCTGCCAGCGCCTGCACGGCGGCGATCTTCTCGGCCTCGATGCGGGCCTTCTCAGCGTTCAGCGCGTCGCGCTCCTCATCGTTCAGCTTGCGGGCGCGCACGCCGGTGTTTTCCGAAATACGGGCCGACTTGCCGCGACGGTCGCGCAAATAATAGAGCTTGGCGCGGCGCACCTTGCCGCGGCGCACGATCTCGACGCCTTCGACCATCGGCGAGTAGACCGGGAAAACGCGCTCGACGCCTTCGCCGTAGGAGATCTTGCGGACGGTGAAATTTTCCTGGAAGCCGGCGCCGGCGCGGGCGATGACGACGCCCTCATAGGCCTGGACGCGGGTGCGGGTGCCTTCGGTCACGCGGACCTGGACGCGCACGGTGTCGCCGGGCTGAAACTCGGGAAGCTTGCGCTTGGCTTCGATCTTGGCGGCCTGTTCGGCCTCAAGCTGACGGATGATATCCATCTCAATAGTCCACTTCTTGTTCTTCCGACAGTCAGAGCGTCCGACACTCGCCTTGCAGTTCCATTGACCGCTCGGCTATGCCCTTTGTCCCCGAGACATCTTGTCTTCGAAACATTGGGCAGGGGCGACTACACCGTCATTGTTGACGGGTCCGGGAGATTTTTCTCGCCAGTACGGGCGGGCACATACAGCTATTTCACTGACTTGTCACGCCTTGGCCCTGTCTTTTTGGTCGCATGCCACCACGCAATCGTCCAGTGCAGGGTTGCGCCGGCCCTTCAAGCTTCCTAATCCGGGAGCAGCACACTTGTCCGGCGGCCTCACAATGTCTGTTTTCGACGCAGTCCTGCTCTTCCTCGCGGGTTTTCTGTCAGGCGCCGTCAACGCGGTTGCCGGCGGCGGCACCTTCATAACCTTCGGCGCCATGACGCTGGCCGGCCTGCCGCCGATCGTCGCCAACGCCACGTCCTCGGTGACGCAGTTTCCCGGTTACATCACCTCGACGCTGGCTTACTGGACCGACATCAAGCATTTCTGGCGCGGCGCGCTGCTGCTTTGCCTGATCTCGGCTTTGGGCGCGCTGGCTGGTGCGCTCATCCTGCTGGCGCTCTCAAATCCGTCGTTCCGCGCCCTCGTGCCGTGGCTGCTGCTGGCCGCAACCGCCTTGTTCGCCGCCGGGCCGTGGCTGAAACCAACGCCGAAGCCTGGGCATGAAGCCACGGTCGGCTCTCTGGCCGGTTCTCTGGCGCAGTTCGCTACCGCCATCTATGGCGGCTTCTTCGGCGCCGGCATGGGCGTCATGATGCTGGCGACGCTCGGCCTGACGCAATCCGGCGACTATCACCGGCTGAACGCGCTGAAGAACATGCTGGCCGTGGTCATCGCCGCCGTTGCCATACTGGTCTTCGTTTCCGGCGGCGTTGTTGCCTGGCCTCAGGCAATCGTCATGATCCCCGGCGGCGCGCTCGGCGGCTATGCCGGCGTCTGGATCGCAAAGCGCGTGCCGCAAAACGCAGTACGCGGCTTCGTCATCGCCGTCGGCCTGTTTCTCGCCGTCTACTATTTTGCCAAGGGCTGAGCGGCGAGCAAATCCGGCCGGCGCTCCCTGGTCAGCTTCTCGGACTCGGCGCGCCGCCACGCGGCGATCTTCTTGTGATTACCGGAGACCAGCACGTCGGGGATGGGGCGGCCTTCGAACTCCTGTGGCCGCGTGTAATGCGGGTGTTCGAGCAGGCCGTTCTCGAAACTTTCTTCCTCGCCCGACACCGCATTGCCCATGACGCCGGGCAACAGCCGCACAACGGCGTCGAGCAGTACGAGCGCCGCCGGCTCGCCGCCCGACAGGATGAAATCGCCGATGGAGACCTCTTCCAGTCCACGCGCCTCGATCAGCCGCTGGTCGACGCCCTCGAACCGGCCGCAAACGATGACGGCGCCTGGCCCGCCAGCCAGTTCGCGCACGTGCGCCTGCGCCAGCGGCTTTCCACGCGGGCTCATCAGCAAACGCGGCCGCGGATCGCCCGCCGGCGACGTGTGGTCGATCGCCTTGGCCAGCACATCGGCGCGCATCACCATGCCGGCGCCACCGCCGGCCGGCGTGTCGTCGACGGTGTGATGGCGATCGCTGGCGAAGTCGCGGATCTGGATAGCTTCCAGCGACCATGTCCCGACTTCGAGCGCCCGTCCGGCCAGCGACAGGCCTAGCCCGCCCGGAAACATCTCGGGATAGAGCGTCAGCACCGACGCCTTGAACGTCACCGGTTGCCTCCGGCTTCGCGCGGCCCGCGCGGTCGGCCCTTCGCGTCGAAATCTTCTTCGCGCGGCGCGTCGCCATCCTCATCCTCGACAAGGCCGGCGGCTGCCGGGTCGACGCGGAGAAAACCTTCGGCGATCGAAACCTGAGGCACGGCGGCCTGGGTGAACGGGATCAGCACGCCTTTGCGCCCGCCGAGGGTAACGTCGAGAATGTCGCCGCCGCCGAAATTATGCACCGCCACCACCTTGCCGATGACCGCGCCCTTATCGTCGCGGACTTCAAGTCCGACGAGATCGGCGTGGTAGAATTCGTCCTCCTCGCCATCGTCGGGCAGCATCGAGCGGTCGACGAACAGCTCGGTTCCGGCCAGCGCCTCGGCGGCATTGCGATCGGCAATGCCCTTGAAGCGCACCACCACGACGGTGTTGGCGGGCCTTATGTCGGTGATCTGGAAAACGCGGCCGTCCTTGGCATAGAGCGGCCCATAATCGGCCAGCGCCATCGGCTCGCCAGTGAAAGTCTTCACCCGCAATTCGCCCTTGATGCCGTGGGCGGCGCCGATCACGGCCATTTGCACGGGGTTCTGGGGCTTCGACATGGCTGATATCCTTTGCCCTGCTCTAACGCCCTACCGGCGTCATTTCAATGACAGGTTCTTCACCGCTTCCTAACCCGGCTGCCTGACAATGGCGGCATGCAGGAATTTCTCATCCCGGCAAAACCCGACCTCCAGGCAGCGCGCGAAAGCTGGCTGAAGATGCTGGCGCGCGAGCGCCGGCTGGCGCCGGCGACCGTCGAAGCCTATGAGCGCGACACGCGCCAGTTCCTGCATTTCCTCACAGGGCATTGCGGCGGCTCGCCTGGTCTTTCCGACATCGCCACTCTGCGCCCGGCCGATCTGCGCGGCTTTCTTGCCGCGCGGCGCAACGCCGGCGCCGGCGCCCGCACGCTCGGACGCGGCCTCGCCGGCATCCGCTCGCTGCTGCGCTTCCTCGAACGGCGCGGTCTCGCCAATGCCGCCGGTGCCGCTGCGTTGCGCGCGCCGCGCCAGCCGAAATCGCTGCCCAAGCCGCTGACCGCCAGCGATGCCAAACATGTCGTGTCGGTGGAAGGCCAGCTGGCTGAAGAGCCCTGGATCGCCGCCCGCAACGCCGCCGTGCTGACGCTGCTTTATGGATCGGGCCTGCGCATTTCCGAAGCGCTGGGCCTCAGCGCCGCCGACCTGGCATCGGAAGCCGACACCGTGCTGCGCGTCACCGGCAAGGGTGGCAAGACACGGCTGGTGCCGGTGCTGCCGGTGGCGCTCAGGGCAATCGCCGAATACCGAAAACTGTGTCCCTACCATCTCGATCCCAAGGGCCTGCTGTTTCGCGGCGCCCGCGGCGGGCCGCTCAACCCGGCCATCGTCCAGCGCGACATGGCCAGGCTGCGCTCGGCGCTGAACCTGCCCGACACCGCGACGCCGCACGCGTTGCGCCATTCCTTCGCCACCCATCTGCTCGGGCGCGGCGGCGACCTGCGCACCATCCAGGAACTGCTCGGCCACGCCAGCCTGTCGACGACGCAGGTCTATACCGGCGTCGACACGGCAAGGCTGCTCGAGATTTACGAATCCGCGCATCCCCGCGCGTGACCACTGTATAAGTCCAGGACAATTTCCCCACCCCGGTTAACCGTTTCGCCGCTTTTCAGTCCTAGAACCGCACCATGAAACGCGCCCTTGCCATCGCCGACCGCGCCGCCCTTGTGTCGCTGAAGCTGCTCGTCGCGCTCAACGCCCTGTTTTTCCTGTCTTTCCTCATCGTGCTGCTGCTTGCCATGGGCAGGGCGCATGCCGAAACCCCGGCCTGCGCCGGCGCCGATCTGCTGTCGGCCCTGCAGAAGGAAGGCCCCGCCACCTATGCCAGGATCGAGACGGAAGCAGCAGCGACGCTGAACGGCAAGGGCCTGTTGTGGAAGCTGGAGAAATCAGGCGAAAAGCCATCCTTCCTGTTCGGCACCATGCACATGACCGACCCGCGCGTGACCACTCTGCCGCCGGCAGCCAGGAAAGCCTATGACGCTGCCGGCACCATCATCATCGAGACCACCGACGTGCTCGACAAGCAGAAGATGATGGAGGCCATGCTCAAGGAACCCGAGCTGATGATGTTCACCGACAACACGACGTTGTCGTCGCTGTTGTCGCCGGAGGATGCGGCGGTGGTGAACAAAGGGCTCGATGCGCGCGGCATTCCGCCGGCGAGCGTCTCCAAGATGAAGCCGTGGCTGCTGTCGGCCATGGTCGCGCTGCCGGTCTGTGAGGTCGCCCGTCAGGCAGGCGGCGCACCGGTTCTGGACGTCAAGCTGGCGCAGGACGCCAAGGCCTTGGGCAAGCCGGTGGAAGGGTTGGAGACCGCCGCCAGCCAACTGCGCGCCATGGCCTCGCTGCCGCTTGCGTTCCACATCAAGGGGCTGGTCGAAACCCTGAAGCTCGGCGACAAGATCAACGACATCAACGAAACCATGATCGTGCTTTACCAGCGCGGCGATACCGGCACCTTCTGGCCGCTGTTACGTTCGATCTCGCCCGACGAAGACGAGGACGCAGGTTACGCCGAATTCGACCAGACGATGATCACCGGCCGCAACAAGGTCATGGCCGACCATGCCGCACCTATCCTGGCCAAGGGCAACGCCTTCATGGCCGTCGGCGCCATGCATCTTCCCGGCCCCGAAGGCCTGATCGAGGATTTTCGCAAAGCCGGCTATACCGTCACCGCCGTCGACTGAGCGGCGCCCGTCTTGAATACCGAATCAGGTAAGGCCCGGCTCTGTCCGGTGCGCAACTGATTCGCAAAGCGAAGGCGGTTGGCCCTATTTTTGGCGGAAAAGGCCAGCTAAGCTCGTTCTACCTCGTTCGTGATTGATTTTGCGGGGGAAATACAGGCCAACAAGCGGTTGCGAATCAGAATTTTCCTGCGTTCGTCAATTTGAAGGCCTAGTATGAACCCGTTCAACGGTTGCGCGTTGAGGGGTGTTGATTGATGCTTTTCATCCACGGAGGACACTTTTATGGCGAACCCTAACGATCCAGCGCCCAGGTCGGGTGGTGGCAGCGGCTGGCTGATTGCGCTGGTCGTCGTCATCCTTGCGATTGTCGCGTACTATGTTTTCGGCAGAAGCGGCGAACATCCTGCGCCCGCAGAGCCGCCGGCAGCCAGCACACCGGCGCCCGCACCTGCACCGGCTGAGCCGATGAAGCCCGCCGAACCGGCTCCCGCACCAGCCCCTGCGCCCGCACCGGCTCCTGCGCCAGCCCCGGCGCCCGCGCCTGCTCCGGCGCCGAGCCCATAATCTGGCCAACTGATCTGGCATCTTGATTCCAACCAAGAACGGCCCGCTGAAAAGCGGGCCGTTTTGTTTGGGTGCCTATCAGCGAGCGTCGCGATTTCTTCACCGCCCCTCTGTGCTGCCGGACATCTCTCCTCAAGGGGGAGATCGGCTGTCTCACGAACAGCGCCGGGTTAGAAACGTGAGAAACTTGAAAGCTCGCGACACGGCGGTGAAGTCCAATCTCCCCCCTTGAGGGGGAGATGGCCGGCAGGCCACAGGGGGGTGCTGTCCCTCCAGCGTTTCCTTAAATATGGATCGGCTTGAAGAACGTCGCCAGCGCTGCTTCCTTGACCGCTTCCGACATTGTCGGATGCGCGTGGCAGGTGCGGGCGAGGTCTTCCGAGGAGCCGCCGAACTCCATTAGCACCGCCGCCTCATGGATCATCTCGCCGGCGCCGAAGCCGACAATGTGGACGCCGAGCACGCGGTCGCTGGCTTTGTCGGCGAGGATCTTCACGAAGCCGTCCGTGTGCAGCATGGCGCGCGCCCGGCCGTTGGCGGTGAACGGGAATTTGCCGCTTTTGTAGTCGATGCCGGCCTTCCTCAGCTCTTCCTCTGTCTTGCCGACCGAAGCGATTTCCGGGCTGGTGTAGACGACGCTCGGAATGACGTCGTAATTCACATGGCCGGCCTGGCCGGCAATGGTCTCGGCCACCGCCACGCCTTCATCCTCGGCCTTGTGCGCCAGCATCGGCCCGGCGATGACGTCGCCAATGGCGTAGATGCCGGCCACGTTGGTCCTGAGATGCCCGTCGGTCTTGACCCGGCCGCGCTCGTCGACCTCGACGCCGGCTTCTTTCAACCCGAGGCTGTCGGAATAGGCCCGGCGTCCGGTCGAGATCAGCACCGCGTCGGCCTCGATGGTCTCGGCCGCACCACCCTTGACCGGCTCGAAAGTAACGGCGGCGCCCTTTTTGGCCTTGGTCACCCCTGTCACCTTGGCGCCGAGCTTGAACTCGAAACCCTGCTTGGAAAGCAGGCGCTGGAACTGCTTGGAGACCTCGCCGTCCATGCCGCCCAGGATGGTGTCGAGGAATTCGACCACGGTGACCTTGGCGCCGAGCCGTGCCCATACCGAGCCGAGCTCCAGACCGATGACCCCACCGCCGACCACCACCAGATGTCCCGGCACTTTCTCCAGCGACAGCGCGCCGGTCGATGATACGATCACCTTCTCGTCGATGTCGACTTTGACGCCGGGAATGCCGGCGACATCGGAGCCCGTGGCAATAACGATATTTTTCGTCTCGATCTCCTCGACCTTGCCGTCCTCAGCCGTCACCGACGCCTTGCCGGCCGCAACCACCTTCCCGGTGCCACGGAAACTATCGATCTTGTTTTTCTTGAACAGGAAGGCGACGCCATTGACGTTGGCCGAAACGGTCGCGTCCTTGTGCGCCATCATCTTCTTCAGATTGAGTTTGGGCGCCGGTATCTCGACGCCCAGCGCATCGAAGGAATGGCCGGCCTCGGCGAACATCTCCGAGGCATAAAGCAGCGCCTTGGATGGGATGCAGCCGATGTTCAGGCAGGTGCCGCCGAAAGTGGCGTTCTTCTCGACCACCGCGACCTTGAGCCCGAGCTGTGCCGCCTTGATGGCACAGACATAGCCGCCCGGTCCCGACCCGATGATAACGACATCATAAGCCATGTTCGTTTCCCTTAGCTTGGGGCTCAGCGGCCGCCGCTTACATTCAGGATTGCGCCCGTCGTGTAGGACGCTTCATCCGACAAAAGATAGAGAACGGCATGCGCGACTTCATCCGCCGTGCCGGCTCGTTTCATCGGCAGCATGTCACGGAACCGCGCGACCCGGTCCGGCTGGCCGCCCGAAGCGTGGATCTCGGTGTCGATAATGCCCGGCCGTATCGCATTGACGCGCACGCCTTCGGTCGCGACTTCGCGCGCCAGTCCGAGCGTGAAGGTGTCGATCGCCGCCTTGGACGCGGCATAGTCGACATATTCGCCTGGCGAGCCGTGTAGCGACGCAGCCGACGAGATGTTGACGATGGCGCCGCCCTGGCCGCCATTCTTGCTCGACATGCGCCTCACCGCCTCGCGGGCGCACAGGAACGAGCCGATGACGTTGATGCGCATCATGCGCTCCAGCCGCGCCAGGCTCATCTCGTCGACACGCGCCTTGACGTCGACGATTCCGGCATTGTTGACCAGCGCGTCGAGCCGGCCATAGGCGCGATCGACGGCTTCGAACATGGCGACGATGTCGGCTTCGACGCCGACGTCGCCCTTGACGGCAAATGCCTCGCCACCCGCCGCCTCGATTTCGTCGACCAGCGCCTTGGCGGCAGCCTCGTTCGAGGCATAGTTGACCGCGAGCCGGTAGCGCGCCTTTGCCGCAAGCCGGCAGGTGGCCGCGCCAATGCCACGACTGCCGCCGGTGACCAGAAGCACCTTCTTGGACGCGCTCATTCCTGGCAACCTTTCAGCAGAAACACGTCCCATGGCAGTTTCGAGAAACCGTTCGGGCCGAAGGCCGTCGACATCTGCAGCGACGGCCCGAGATCGGGGAAGATCAGGCTCTGCGGCGCGTCCGTGCCTTCCGCCGCCAGGAGCGCGATGTTGCCCTTATCGTCGGCGCTGTAGATGACGCCCTGCCAGACCGTGCAGGCGGCAAGCTCGTCACCGGTGACGTCGCCGGTCGGGCATTTGTACATCAGCGACCCTTGCGGTCGCGAAACACCGGATGTCCACATGACAATGCCGTCGAGAACGATGCCCTTGTCGAGCACCATCTTGAACGAGTTGGTGACGGTGACCGCATCCGTCGTCGGCCGGAAATCAATGCCGACCTCGCTTTCGGCATCGCCATAGACAGCAAGCGCCAGCGGGCAGGCGGCATGCGCCTCGTAACCCGCTGCGAGAACAGCCAGCCCGGCCATAAATCCGATCATTGGCGAAGCGATGTTTGTCATGAATTGCTCTGGCTGCTCTCGCGGCCGTCGGCGTTTTCGAGCACCTCGAAATCGGTCATCAAGACCAGCGGCTCGCCGGCCGCATCCAGTCCCCAGAAGGAATAATAGTTCCCATCACCGAAGCCAGTGTCGAACATGGCTATATTAAGCGGATTTCCATCAACCGGATTATCCATGCGGAACTTGTCGAACGAGCATGCAACGTCAGCAAGATAGCTGTCGAGTTCCTCCTGGTCGGACATCAGCGTCAGAACCGACTTGTCCATGAACGAAGCAACATTATCATCGACAATAAATCCAGACTTCCAGGACGATGTGCCGACGTCGCGGACGAAGGCAGCCAACTCCCACCGCACCGGCAAGTCAGTGCCAAACCGCAATACCGCTGCAGCAACACGGCCTTGCGCCTCAAGCAACGTGACTGGATAGCATCCCGGCCTGACCTTACGGCTAAACACAGGCCGTTCCAGCCCGGTAATCAGTGGATCGCAAGCGATGATTTCGCCGGTCGGTAGCTCAAGCTCACCGATCGCGGTGACGATGATCTTCCGCTCCGCCATTTCGGCTTCGCTGAGAGCGAAGACACCGAGATTGCTGCTCGCCGGCGCCGAATCCCATTCAGTCGATGTCGCCGGCGGAGAGATGGCGGCGGAAGCCGCCGGCCGGGAACGCCTCAATACGCTACCCGCTACTCGACCCAGCTTGAACCCAAACCGCGCCAGCCAGCCGCTCATGACGGATCAGCTCCGATCACAAATCAAGCACCAGCCGTTCCGGATCTTCCAGGCTGTCCTTGACGCGGACCAGGAAGGTCACCGCTTCCTTGCCGTCGACGATGCGGTGATCGTAGCTGAGCGCCAGGTACATCATCGGCCGGATGACGATCTGGCCGCCGACCACGACGGGCCGGTCCTGGATCTTGTGCATGCCAAGAATGCCCGACTGCGGCGCATTGAGGATCGGCGTCGACATCAGTGAGCCGTAAACGCCGCCATTGGAGATGGTGAACGTACCACCCTGCATGTCGGCGACCGACAGCTTGCCGTCCCGCGCGGCAATGCCCAGCCGGCCGATGTCCTTTTCGATCTCGGCAATCGACATTTGGTCGGCATTGCGCACCACTGGCACGACGAGACCCTTTTCGGTGCCGACGGCAACGCCGATATGGGCATAGTTCTTGAAGATGATGTCGGTGCCGTCGATCTCGGCATTGACCGAGGGGATTTCCTTCAAGGCGTGGGTGACCGCCTTGGTGAAGAAGCCCATGAAGCCGAGCTTCACGCCATGCTTCTTCTCGAAGATGTCCTTGTACTTGGTCCTGAGCGCCATCACCGCCGACATGTCGACCTCGTTGAAGGTGGTCAGCATGGCGGCGGTCGACTGCGCTTCCTTCAGCCGGCGCGCAATGGTCTGGCGCAGCTTGGTCATGCGCACGCGCTCCTCGCGCGACGCATCGTCGCCCGAGGACGGCGCACGCACGGCGACCGGAGCCGGTGCGGCTTTCGGAATTTCGGCCGGCTGCGACGGCGCGCCCTTGGAAATCGCGTCGAGCACATCGCCCTTCAGCACCTGGCCGCGCTTGCCCGAGCCAGAAACCTGGTCGACCGACAGATTGTTCTCGGCGATCAGCTTTGCGGCAGCTGGCGCCGGCGGCATTGTGCGCGGCTCGACCGGCCCGGCATCGCCGGCAATCTTGGCGGTCTCGGCCGCGGCCTGCTTGGTCGTATGTGCCGCGTCGGGGCTCGACGCCTGCGACACAGCTTGCGGCTTGGTCTCCTGCTTGGACGCCGGGGCGGCGGTAGCGCCTCCAGCCGAGATCGAACCCAGCAACGCGCCGACGCCGACGGTCTCGCCTTCCTTGGCGGTGATCTCGCCCAGCGTGCCGGCGGCGGCGGCAGGCACTTCCACCGTCACCTTGTCGGTTTCGAGCTCGACCAGCGGCTCGTCGACGGCAATGGCATCGCCGACCTTCTTGAACCACTTGCCGATGGTCGCCTCGGTGACGGATTCGCCGAGAGTGGGAACGCGGATTTCGGTAGCCATTGTGCTGTCCGTTTCTTCTCTGTCTGTTCTATTCGCCGGGTTTGTTCTATTCGCCGAGCGCGTCTTCGAGCAGGGCAGCGAGCTGCGCCAAATGCTTCGACATCAGACCGGTCGCCGGCGATGCCGCCGCCGGACGTCCTGTGTAGCGCACCCGCTGATGCTTGGCGTCGATATGAGCCAGCACCCATTCCAGATACGGATCGATGAACGACCAGGCGCCCATATTCTTGGGTTCCTCCTGGCACCACACCATCTCCGCATTGCGGAAGCGCGACAGCTCGGTGATCAGCGCCTTGGCCGGGAACGGGTAGAGCTGTTCGACGCGCAAGAGATAGATGTCGTTGATGCCGCGCTTCTCGCGTTCCTCGTACAGGTCGTAATAGACCTTGCCCGAGCACAGCACGACGCGGCGGATCTTGGAATCCTTGGTGAGCTTGATCGCCTGGTTCTGCAACAGCTGGGCGTCGTCCCACAACAGCCGGTGGAACGAGCTTTCGCCCGAAATCTCCGGCAGCGTCGACACTGCCCGCTTGTGGCGCAGCAGCGACTTCGGCGTCATC
This sequence comes from Mesorhizobium sp. C268A, assembly GCF_040324475.1. NCBI lineage: Bacteria > Pseudomonadati > Pseudomonadota > Alphaproteobacteria > Hyphomicrobiales > Phyllobacteriaceae > Mesorhizobium > Mesorhizobium sp. C268A. The sequence continues at coordinate 3,628,578 of NZ_JAMYVX010000001.1, read as the reverse complement.
AGGATCAGCGGCTTGCGGAAGTCGCGCTTCAGCTGCCGGCGCAATATGTGGAAGTAGTTGGCCGGCGTGGTGCAGTTGGCGACTTGCATATTGTCTTCGGCGCAGAGCTGCAGGAAGCGTTCGAGCCTGGCCGACGAATGTTCCGGCCCCTGGCCCTCATAGCCATGCGGCAACAGGCAGACCAGGCCCGACATTCTGAGCCACTTGCGCTCGCCCGACGAGATAAACTGGTCGAACACCACTTGGGCGCCGTTGGCGAAATCGCCGAACTGCGCTTCCCAGAGCGTCAGCGCCTTCGGCTCGGCCAGGCTGTAGCCATATTCGAAGCCAAGCACCGCCTCTTCCGACAGCATCGAGTTGATGACTTCGTACCCGGCCTGTGCCGCCGACAGATTGTTGAGCGGGATGTAGCGGGTCTCGTCCTTCTGGTCGTAGAGCACGGAATGGCGCTGCGAGAAGGTGCCGCGTTCGGAATCCTGGCCGGAGAGCCGGATCGGATTGCCGTCGAGCAAGATGGCGCCGAAGGCCAGCGCCTCGGCCGTCGACCAGTCGATGCCTTCGCCGGAGTCGATCGCCTGGCGGCGGTTTTCGAGGAAGCGGATGATGGTCTTGTGCGCCTCGAAACCCTTCGGCACCTCGGTCAGTTTCTTGCCGATGTCCTTCAGCACCTTGACCGGCACCGCGGTTTTCCCGCGGCGCTGTTCGTCCTGGTTGTCGGCGGTGCGCAGACCAGACCAGGCGCCGTCCAGCCAGTCGGCCTTGTTGGGCTTGTAGTGCTGGCCGACTTCCCATTCGGATTCCAGATGGGCGCGCCAGTCGGCCTTCATCTTGTCGAGTTCGGCCTGGCTGATATGGCCCTCGGCGATCAGCCGCTCGCCATAGATCTGCACCGTCGTCTTGTGGTTGCGGATGTTGGCGTACATGATCGGCTGGGTGAAAGCCGGCTCGTCGCCCTCATTGTGGCCGAAGCGGCGGTAGCAGAACATGTCCACCACCACCGGCTTGTGGAACTTCATGCGGAATTCGATCGCCACTTTGGTGGCGTGCACCACCGCTTCCGGGTCGTCGCCATTGACGTGGAAGATCGGCGCCTCGATCATCTTGGCGACGTCGGACGGATAGGGCGACGAGCGCGAGAAGCGCGGATTGGTGGTGAAGCCGATCTGGTTGTTGATGATGAAATGCAGCGTGCCGGCGACGCGGTGGCCGCGCAGGCCCGATAGGCCGAGGATTTCGGCAATCACACCCTGGCCGGCAAAGGCGGCATCGCCATGCAGAAGCAGCGGCAGCACCTTGGCGCGCTCTTCCAGCGGCACGATCTCCTCGCGGCTGCGGCCGAACAGATAGTCCTGCTTGGCGCGCGCCTTGCCCATCACAACCGGATCGACGATTTCCAGATGCGAGGGATTGGCGGTCAGCGACAGATGAACCTTGTTGCCGTCGAATTCGCGGTCCGACGAGGCGCCGAGATGGTACTTGACGTCGCCCGAGCCCTCGACCTCGTCGGGAGCGGCCGAGCCGCCCTTGAATTCGTGGAAGATGGCGCGATGCGGTTTGGCCATCACCTGGGACAGCACGTTCAGCCGGCCGCGATGCGCCATGCCGAGCACGATCTCCTTCATGCCGAGCTGGCCGCCGCGCTTGATGATCTGCTCCAGCGCCGGGATCAGGCCTTCGCTACCATCGAGGCCGAAGCGCTTGGTGCCCTTGTACTTGACATCGATGAACTGCTCGAAGCCTTCGGCCTCGACCAGCTTCTGCAGGATCGCTTTTTTTCCCGTAGCGGTGAAGGAAATCTCCTTGTCGGCGCCCTCGATGCGCGCCTGGATCCAGGCCTTCTCCTCGGGATCGGAAATGTGCATGAACTCGACACCGAGCGTCGAGCAATAGGTGCGGGTCAGGATTTCCAGCATCTGCCGGATGGTGCCGAATTCGAGGCCGAGCACATTGTCGAGGAAGATCGGCCGGTCGTAGTCGGCTGCGGTGAAACCGTAATTCTCCGGCGACAGCTCGTTATAGTCCTCAAGCGGCTTGGCGATGCCGAGCGGGTCGAGATTGGCATGCAGATGGCCGCGCATGCGGAAGGCGCGGATCATCATGATGGCGCGCACCGAATCGCGCGTCGCCTGATGCACGTCAGCATCCGACAGCACGACGCCATTGGTGACCGCCTTGTCCTTGACCTTCTTTTCCAGATGCTTCTCGACGATGCCCCAATTGCCGTCCAGCGCCGACACCAGTTCGCCATTGGCCTGCAGCGGCCAGGAGGGCTTTGCCCAGGAAGCGCCCTTGGCGTTCTTGCGCACATCGCCGGCGTCGTCCTTCAGCCCGGCGAAGAAGTCCTGCCATTCGGGGTTTACTGACTCTGGATCATCCTCATAGGAGGCATACAACGCGTCGATATAGTCGGCATTGCCGCCATACAGGAAAGAGGTGAGCGAAAATTGGTCGTTGGCCTGATCTTGTCTTGCCATTTTTGTCTGCGGAGCCTGGCTCCGTCTCCTTTTCAAAAGCGAATAGTGAGTAGCGAATAGCGAGTAGGGATTTTTTCCGGGTCGCGCCGTTACTCTCTTTTCCCTATTCGCTATTCACTATTCGCTACTCACTTAGCCTTTGATCGCCTCGACCAGGGTCGTGCCCAGACGCGCCGGCGATGGCGATACCTTGATGCCGGCCGATTCCATCGCCGCGATCTTGTCTTCCGCGCCGCCCTTGCCGCCGGAGATGACCGCGCCCGCATGGCCCATGGTGCGACCGGCCGGCGCAGTGCGCCCGGCGATGAAGCCCGCCATCGGTTTCCTGCGGCCGCGCTTGGCCTCGTCCTTGAGGAACTGCGCGGCGTCTTCCTCGGCCGAACCGCCGATCTCGCCGATCATGATGATCGACTTGGTCTCGTCGTCGGCAAGGAACATTTCGAGCATGTCGATGAACTCGGTGCCCTTTACGGGGTCGCCGCCGATACCGACGGCGGTGGTCTGGCCGAGGCCGACATTGGTGGTCTGGAACACTGCCTCATAGGTAAGCGTTCCCGAGCGCGAAACAACGCCGACCGAGCCCTTGCGGAAGATGTTGCCGGGCATGATACCGATCTTGCATTCGTCGGGGGTGAGCACACCAGGGCAGTTCGGGCCGATCAGCCGCGAGGTCGAGCGGTCGAGCCGCGCCTTGACCCTGACCATGTCCATCACCGGAATGCCTTCGGTGATGCAGACGATCAGCGGGATCTCGGCTTCGATGGCTTCGAGGATGGCTTCGGCGGCGCCCGCCGGCGGCACATAGACGACCGAGGCGTTGGCGCCGGTCTTTTCCTTGCCCTCGGCGACCGAGGCGAAGATCGGCAGGTTTTCGCCCTTGGCGCCGGTCCAGGTCTCGCCACCCTTCTTGGGATGGATACCGCCCACCATCCTGGTGCCGTGATAGGCCAGCGCCTGTTCGGTGTGGAACGTGCCGGTCTTGCCGGTCAGGCCCTGAACCAGCACCTTGGTGTTCTTGTCGATGAGAATGGACATCGGAGCCCTTTTCTAAAAGCCGTTGATCGAGGAAGGCGAGACGCGCCGGTAGACGCCGCTCACCATGTCTTGCCACTTGTCGCTGCCGGCAGGTTTGAAATGCAGTCGCATCCGGTAGGCATCGACATTGTCGAAAACATACGTCACGCGCGCTGAGCCGCGCGGCGATGACCGCTCCAGAACCAACTCATCGCCGTTCCATGCGCCTGTAGCCGGTGACATCGGCACAAAGCCCATCGAATCGAACTGGTACATGGTGACGACGTTGTTTTGCTGGTCGAAGCCGAACAAATTGTGCGAGCCGAACGAGACCGTGCCGTCGCGGCGCTGGCGATAGCGCTGCACCACGAACAGGCCGCCGAACTGTGCCTCCGCCAGCACTTCCGACTTCGCCGGTCCACCATCGGCCCATTGTGTTTCCGCCACCTCTTCCTCGCCGCGCCACGCGCCGACCAGCGCCTGCAGGCGCTGGTGATCGGCCGAGAGCGAGGAGAACGCGTTCATGGGTCAGAGCCGCTTCAGGTCGGAGACGGTGAGGTCGCTCTTGGCATTGCCGGTGTTGAGCGTCGTTGCCGGCTCGAACATCAGCACGACCGGCTCGGCGGTCAGCGACCGCGGCCGGTGCTCGACGCCCTTCGGCACGACAATGAAATCGCCCTCGCCGAGCTCGACCGGGCCGTCGCGAAAATCGATGGCGATCTTGCCCCGCAGCACGAGAAAAGCCTCGTCCTCATGCTCGTGCGCATGCCAGTCGAAGGTCTCGCCGAACTTGGCGACCTTGGCCTGGCTGTCATTGACGTCGCCGGCAATATGCGGATCGAAGACCTTCTTGATCTTCGCGTCCGCCGCCTCGACGAGGTTTATCTTGCGCGGAGGCATTCGCCTTCAGCCCTTCACCGCCGCCACGATCTTCTTGGCTGCGTCGTCGAGATCGTCCGCCGACACCACGTTGAGGCCGCTGTCGTTGATGATCTTCTTGCCGAGTTCGGCGTTTGTGCCTTCGAGGCGCACCACCAGCGGCACTTCCAGGCCGACTTCCTTGACCGCGACAATGACGCCCTCGGCAATGATGTCGCACTTCATGATGCCGCCGAAGATGTTGATCAAAATGCCTTTGACCGCCGGGTCCCTGGTGATGATCTTGAACGCTGCCGTCACTTTTTCCTTGGACGCACCGCCGCCGACATCGAGGAAGTTGGCGGGTTCCGCGCCATAGAGCTTGATGATGTCCATCGTCGCCATGGCAAGGCCGGCGCCATTGACCATGCAGCCGATATTGCCGTCGAGCGCGACATAGGCGAGGTCGTATTTCGACGCCTCGATCTCCTTCTCGTCCTCTTCGGTGGTGTCGCGCAATTCCATCAGTTCGGGGTGGCGAAACAGCGCGTTGTTGTCGAACGACACCTTGGCGTCCAGCACGCGCAGGCGGCCGTTTTTCATCACGATCAGCGGGTTGACCTCGAGCAGGCTCATGTCCTTCTCGACAAAGGCCTTGTAGAGGATCGGGAACAGCGTGCCGGCATCCTTGGCGGCATCGCCGGTGAGGCCCAGCGCTTCCACCAATATGTCGACGTCGATGGTCGTCACGCCGGCCAGCGGATCGATGGCGCGGGTGATGATCTTTTCCGGTGTGTCGTGGGCGACGCCTTCAATGTCCATGCCGCCCTCGGTCGAGACGACGAAAGCGATGCGGCCGACCGAGCGGTCGACCAGGATCGACAGATAAAGCTCGCGATTGATGTCGGCGCCGTCCTCGATATAGAGGCGGTTGACCTGCTTGCCGGCGGGGCCGGTCTGCTTGGTCACCAGCGTGTGGCCGAGCATCTCATTGGCGTTGGCAACGACGTCGGCAACCGACTTAGCCAGCCGCACGCCGCCCTTTGCGTCGGGCGACAGTTCCTTGAACTTCCCCTTGCCGCGGCCGCCGGCATGGATTTGGCTCTTCACCACATAGAGCGGACCGGGAAGCGCTTGTGCCGCGGCTTCCGCTTCGCTTGCCTTGAACACCGGCACGCCTTCGGCCACCGGCGCGCCAAAGCTCTTCAGCAGCGCCTTGCCTTGATATTCATGGATGTTCATCTGGATGGTCTCCGGAGGATTATTTCGAGGCGAGATGCGGGGCGATCTTGACGCAGGCCTCGGTCAGGCCCTGCACCGTCGCCACCGAAGCGTCGAACATCTTCTGCTCGGCCTTGTTGAGGTCGATCTCGATGATGCGCTCGACGCCGCCGGCGCCGATGACCACGGGAACGCCGACATAGGTGCCCTTGACGCCATACTGACCCGAGAGATGCGCCGCACAAGGCAGCACACGCTTCTTGTCCTTGAGATAGGATTCCGCCATCGCGATGGCGGAGGCGGCCGGCGCATAGTAGGCCGAGCCGGTCTTCAAGAGGCCGACGATCTCGGCGCCGCCATCGCGGGTACGCTGCACGATCTGGTCGAGCTTTTCCTTCGAGGTCCAACCCATCTTGATCAGGTCGGGCAGCGGAATGCCCGACACCGTGGAATAGCGGATCATCGGCACCATGGAGTCGCCGTGGCCGCCAAGCACGAAGGCGGTAACGTCCTCGACCGAGACCTTGAATTCCTCGGCTAGGAAATAGCGGAAGCGCGCGCTGTCGAGCACGCCGGCCATGCCGACGACATGGGTCTTGGGCAGGCCCGAAAACTTCTGCAGCGCCCAGACCATGGCGTCGAGCGGGTTGGTGATGCAGATGACGAAGGCCTTGGGTGCGTATTTCTTCAGCCCTGCGCCGACCTGTTCCATGACCTTGAGGTTGATGCCCAGCAGATCGTCGCGGCTCATACCCGGCTTGCGCGGCACGCCGGCAGTGACGATGCAGACATCGGCGCCCTCGATCCCGGCATAATCATTGACGCCGGTCAGCCGGGAGTCAAAACCGTCGACCGGCGAAGACTGCGCGATATCGAGCCCCTTGCCTTGCGGGATGCCCTCGGCAATATCGAACAGCACCACGTCGCCGAGGTCCTTGAGGCCGATCATGTGAGCGAGCGTGCCGCCGATCATGCCGGAGCCGATTAGCGCTATCTTGTTGCGTGCCATGTGAGGAAATTTTCCCTTTGTCTGTGACGACGCCCAAATCCCTGGCGATCTGTTGACGTCGTCGAGGAAGAGGCCGGAATGCTATGGTCTCAGCGAGATTTCGCCGCATCCAGTAGCCCCGGTGGAAAATATATTCAATCGATTATTTTCGAGTGAATGATTTCAATCGGTTAGAAACATTGGGATTTACGTAAACGTCAAAGTTTGTAGGCCAGTTTGGGAGATTTTACACAATGAGCGTGGAAATCAGAAGACTATAGCCAGGCGATGACACCCTTGTGAAGCGCATCGCCGAGGACGTGTTCGACGAGCCGGTCCGGCCGACTGGCTTGCTGCCTACCTCGCCTCATCTGGTCATTTCATGATCGTGGCATTGGCCGACGGCATCGTCGTCGGCCAATGCGCAGCGGTCATCCACCGCCATCCCGACAAGGTCAGCGAACTCTACATCGACGAACTCGGCGTCTCACCCGCCTACCAGCGCCATGGCATCGCGCGAAAGATGCTCGACGCCATGTTCGCGCTCGGCCGCGAGCAAAGGTTGCGGCGAAGCCTGTGTTGGAACCGAGCCGGACAATGTTCCATCGCGCGGGCTTTATGAAAAACGCAGGGAGGAGCATGGGCAGGCGGAGGCGTTTGTAATGTATGCGTATGACCTTTAGGCGTCGGCGGGACAGCGCCCCCCTCTGCCTTGCCAGGCATCTCCCCCACGAGGGGGGAGATCGGACGTCAAGCGACCTTTCGCCAATCTCCAATGGCCGCAGGAATGAGCGGAGCGCCGAAACCGCCAATCTCCCCCCGTGTGGGGGAGATGTCCGGCAGGACAGAGGGGGGGCGCGAAGGATCACTACATAATGACCTCTCTGGAACCCTCAGACCTGCGCTTCCGCGTTGTCCTTCTGCCGTTCCGCCCAGTCCTCCAGCCAGTCGCGGCTTTGCATCTCGATCAGCCGCGAGGCGGTGCGTTCGAATTCGAACACCTCGACGCCGCGCCTGGCCGTGTAAAGCTCAGGCGGGGGAGCCTCAGCGCTTACCACCAGCCGCGTGTGATGATCGTAGAGCGTGTCTATCAGGAGGATGAAGCGCTTGGCCTCGTTGCGCTTGCCTTCGCCCAGCACCGGCACGTGATCGATGAAGACGGTCGAGAAGCGGCCGGCAATCGCCAGAAAATCGCGCGCGCCGAGCGGCTTTTCGCAGAGATCGGCGAAGGAAAACCGCGCCGCATTGCCGGAAGCAGCCGGTATTCTCACCTGCCGCCCCTTGAGCGTCAGCGCGGTCTCGGCCGTTGCCGCCCCGTGCGTCATCGCCTGCCAGGCTTCGTCGAGCATACGATCGGCTTCGGCATCCGCCGGCGTGACATAGACAGGCGTGCGGGCGAGCTTTTCCAGCCTGTAGTCCTTGTCGGCATCAAGCGTCAGCACATGGGCGTGGCGCTCGAGAATGCTGATGAAGGGCAGGAAGAGCTGGCGGTTCAGCCCGTCGCGATAAAGGTCCTGCGGCGCGACATTCGAGGTGGCGACCAGAACCACGCCATTGGCGAACAGCGCCGAAAACAGCCGCGACAGGACCATCGCATCGGCAATGTCGGTGACCGAAAACTCATCGAAGCACAGCACCCAGGCCTGTTCGGCAAGCTGAAGCGCGACCGGCGGGATCGGGTCGTCCTCCTTGACGTCGCCGTTCTTGCGCGCCTGCCGGTGCTTCTGGATGCGGTCCTGCACATCGGCCATGAAGTCGTTGAAATGAACGCGGCGCTTGCGCCTGACCGGCAACAGCTCGAAGAACATATCCATCAGCATGGTCTTGCCGCGACCGACCCCGCCATGAATGTAGAGGCCCTTGACGACCTCGCGCGTCTCGCGCTTGCGGGCAAACAGCCAGCCGAGCGCGCTCGACTTGTGCGCCAGCCGCTTGACCGAGATCTCGTCGGTCAGCCGGTCGAGCGCGGCGGCGATGCGCTCCTGCGCAGGATCGCGCTCGATGGCGCCGGTTGCGACCAGATGGTCGTAGCGCTGCCTGACGGTCGCATGGGTCTGGAGGCCGTCACGCAGATGCATCGGTCACGTCGCTGTCTAGGGATAGGCAGCCTATCTTGTAAGCGATATCGGCAAGCCGTTGGTAGTCTGGCCGTCGAATTTCGAACCGCCCGAGGAATAGAGCCGCGCCAGCGTGCCGCCATTCTCGTCATAGAGCGTCAGCTGCTTGCCGGCGACGTTCCACGATTTGATGCCGTCGATGGGCGGCGGGCAATGCAGCGGCCCGGCGCGGAAGCCGGCGCCGAATTTGGTCTGCGGCGTCGCCACCTTGCAGCTCTGTCCGGACACGCTGGCGTTCCAGACGCCGGCAACGCTCGCAGCGGTAAGGTCGGAGGCTCCGGCCGGCGCCGATCCGTCCGGCGGCAGCGAGGCGACCTGCGCGCCTGCCGGCGCGGTCGGGAATTGCGATGGGTCGGTGGTGCCCGGCGCTGCCGGGGGCGGCAGTTGGCTTCCGCTCACCGTGCCGGCGGGCGCGGGCTGCAGCGGGGCGGGCTGCTGGTCATCCATCGATGAAAAACGCGAGGTCGAACAGCCGCTCGCAACGAGCGCTGCCAGCGATACGGCCATCAGCCCGCTTCTCGAAAAAATCATTCAAACCTCCGTCGGATCCGGCTGGGGGGAAGCCGTCCGCACAATCTCACCCCTCACCAAGATGGAGAAGGTGGCGAAATTTCAACCCGATATGGTTAAAATAGGGTTTGCACCACGAATTGTTGTAAATTTGTCGCAAAATGGCTGGCGGACAAAAGGCATGTCTTCGCTCTAGCGCGGTTCCAACCGGTACATTGGTTGCGAAAGCGGCACCGGGGCCCGCAGCAGGTCGGCGCATCGGCGGTCGAGCGCAACTGCCGGCGCAAAACTGACTGAAGCGCTTGAGGCGCAAGGCCTGGCGCGTGAGCGGTTTCGCGCCTTGCGTCCGGGCGAGGTTTGGGACGTTCCCGAGATCGAGCGCGGCTGGAGTCTGCATTTGGCCGTTTACGGCACTGCCATTTTAGCCGATGGTCTATCGCAACAGGGGGAACAGATGAAATCAATCTTGGCAGTTTTGATCGCGCTGGTAATTTCGACGCCGGCCGCTTTCGCGGGTGAAATCACCGATCGCGCCGCTGAAGCCGAAAAGGCACTGCAGGCGGGTGATGGCGCCGGCGCGCTGGACAAATTCCGCAGCGCCGAGGACGCTCTGTGGCAAGCGATGCCGCTTGGCGTGCAAAATGTGAAGCATATCATGTCGGCCAGCGGGTTCGGCGCCTACGCCGAGCGCCCGAACCATGTCTACAAGCCGGGCGAAGAGATTGTGCTTTATATGGAGCCGGTCGGTTACGGCTACGGCTCGGATGGGCTCGGCAACAACCAGATCGCGCTTTACGTTGACCTTACCGTGCTTTCCCAGTCGGGCGAGAAGCTGGGAACCGTCGAAAAGCTTGGCCGGGTCCAGCTCGCCTCGCGCTCGCATAACCGAGAGATGTTCTTCAAATTAAACGTCTCCCTGGATGGCGTTCCCCCCGGCAAATACCGAGCGGATTTCCTCATGCATGACGAGAACTCGCAAAAGACGGCGCCTTTCACGACCGACTTCGAGATTGCCGAATAGCGCGCCCAGTCGGAGAGAGCCTCGCGGCAAGAGGGAACCAGAGCGCGGTAGATGCGTTCTTAGGCCGCTGCAGTCAATTTGCGAGGCATTGTCCATGATCAAATGGATCATCATTCTTCTCATCGTTGCTGCCGCCGCCAGCCTGCTCGGCATGCCGGCGCTGGCCGGTGCCGCCGCCACCGGCGCGCGAGTGCTGATCGGCATCGTTCTCGTCATCTTCCTGCTGATCGTGCTCGGCGTTTTCGCGGTAACCTAAACGCAGCCCACACTGGTAATTCCCGCCCGTTTCCGCCATATAGCGGCGAAACGTACAGGAATTACCTCAGATCATGGCAGGCACTGCCCCCTTCGCCAAGATGAACGGCATCGGCAACGAAATCATCGTCGCCGACATGCGTGGCCGTGCCGATAGGGTCACGGCGGCGTCGGCTGTCGCGCTGAACGCCGATGCGGCGACCAGGTTCGACCAGATCATGGCGATCCACGATTCGCGCACGCCGGGCACCGCCTTTTACATCGACATTTTGAATTCCGACGGCTCGGGCGCGCAGGCCTGCGGCAACGGCATGCGCTGTGTCGTCCAGGCGCTGGCCGCCGAAACCGGCCAGAAGACTTTCACCTTCGAGACCCGCGCCGGCATCCTCAACGCCGTCGAACATGCCGACGGCACCATCTCGGTCGACATGGGCACTCCGCGCTTTGGCTGGCAGGACATTCCGCTGGCCGAGGAATTCCGCGACACCCGCATGATCGAGTTGCAGATCGGCCCCATCGACGCGCCGGTGCTGCATTCGCCTTCGGCTCTCTCGATGGGCAACCCTCACGCTATCTTCTGGGTCGACAACGATGTCTGGTCCTACGAACTCGAGCGTTTCGGCCCGCTGCTCGAAAACCATCCGATCTTCCCCGAGCGCGCCAACATCACCATCGCCCAGGTAACGTCGCCGGAGACGATGATCATCCGCACCTGGGAGCGCGGCGCCGGCCTGACCAAGGCTTGCGGCTCGGCCGCTTGCGCTTCCGTCGTCGCCGCTGCCCGCACCCGGCGCACCGGCCGCAGCGTTACGCTGATGACGCCCGGCGGCGGCTCGCTGCATGTGGAATGGCGCGACGACGACCACGTCATCCTGACCGGCGCTGCCGAATGGGAGTTTTCCGGCAATTTCGATCCGTCGACCGGCACCTGGGCCCGCGACACCGAAAGCGCGGCCTGATGTCTGCACTTGCCGATACCAAGGGCCCCAACTCCCAAGGCATAGACGTCGTCACCTTTGGCTGCCGTCTCAACACCTATGAATCCGAAGTGATGCGCCGCGAGGCCGAAAGCGCAGGTCTCGGCGCGCTCAAAGGCGGCGCCATTATCTTCAACACCTGCGCCGTCACCGCCGAAGCGGTGCGCCAGGCCAGGCAGTCGATCAGAAGGGCCCGCCGCGAAAATCCGGCGGCGCGCATCATCGTCACCGGCTGCGCCGCGCAAACCGAACCGCAGAATTTTGCCGCCATGGACGAGGTCGACCTCGTGCTTGGCAACGAAGAGAAGCTGAAGGCCAACTCCTACCGCGCGCTGCCGGATTTCGGCGTCAACGACAGCGAGAAGGCGCGCGTCAACGACATTTTCTCGGTGCGCGAGACCGCCGGCCACATGGTCGACGCCATTGAGGGCCGGGCACGTGCTTTCGTCCAGGTGCAGAACGGTTGCGACCATCGCTGCACCTTCTGCATCATCCCCTATGGCCGCGGCAACTCACGCTCGGTGCCGATGGGCGCGGTTGTCGAGCAGGTCAAGCGTCTCGCCGGCAACGGCTACGCCGAGATCGTGCTGACCGGCGTCGACATGACCTCTTTCGGCGCCGACCTGCCGGGCGCGCCGAAGCTGGGAAAGCTGGTGAAGACCATCCTGAAGCAGGTGCCTGATGTGAGGCGGCTGCGGCTGTCCTCCATCGATTCGATCGAGGCCGACGACGATCTGCTGGACGCCATCGCCACCGAGCCCAGGCTGATGCCGCATCTGCATCTGTCGCTGCAGTCGGGCGACGACATGATCTTGAAGCGCATGAAGCGCAGGCATTTGCGTGACCAGTCGATCCGCTTCTGCGAGGATGTGCGCAAGCTGCGCCCCGAAATCGTCTTCGGCGCCGACATCATCGCCGGCTTCCCGACCGAGACCGAGGAAATGTTTCAGAATTCGATAAAGATCGTCGAGGAATGTGGGCTGACGCACCTGCATGTCTTCCCGTTTTCGCCGCGCGAAGGCACGCCCGCCGCGCGCATGCCGCAGGTCCGCCGCGAATTGGTCAAGCAGCGCGCGGCCCAGCTGCGCGCCGCTGGTGAGGCTGCGTATCGCCGCCATCTGTCGTCGCTTCCGGGAACGCGCCAAACGATCCTTATCGAGCGCGACGGCCTCGGCCGCACCGAAGGGTTCACGCTTGCCGCGCTCGGCACAGGCGCGCCGGGCGAGATCGTCGAGGCAGACATCACCGGCCATGATGGGGCGCGCCTGATAGCCTCGCCCCTCACTGCCCGCGCCGCCTGAGACGATTGAAGCATGGCCGGTTTTTTCAAGAACATATTTTCGTTCGGCAAGAAGGAAGTCGTCGAGGAGCGCATCGACGAAACCGCTCCCCTGCCGCCGATCAAATGGGATGCGCTTGAGGCGCTGAAGCCGGCGGCCGAGCAGGTCGTTCCGGAGTTCTTGAAGCGCGAGGAGCCCGAGCCGCCGACGCCCCACCCTCCCCTCGATGGGGAGGGTCGCCACGAAGTGGCGGGGAGGGGTGAGAGCGCCGACGCCGGCGCCACTCACCCCCACCCCCAAGCTTCGCTTGGGACCTCCCCCATCGAGGGGGAGGTAAAGCCTGCGCCGCAGTCGGCGCCAGAAGAACCGAAGCCCAAACCCGCGCCGACCATCCCGCCCGCGCCGGAACCGGTCGTCCCATCCGAGCCGGAACCGTTGCCGGAGCCCGCGCCGGTAGAAGAACCGCAGCCTGAGCCGGAGATACCCGAGCCGCCTGCACCGGAAGAAGTTCCTGCGCCAGCCGTTCCGGAGCCGGCTCCCGAGCCGCAGCCCCAAGAAGTGCCGCCGGCGCCGGCCGAGCCGGAGATCGAACCATCGCGTCCGGAACCGCAGCTGGAGCCCGCTCCCGTCGAAGTGCCGACGCCTGCCGAGACTCCAGCAGAACCGGCCGCCCCGATCGAAGTGCCGCAACCGTCCGCGCCTCCCGCACAGCCTACCTCAGAGGTCAGCGCCGCCCCTCATCCGCCTGCCGGCACCTTCTCCCCGTATAGCCACGGGGAGAAGGACGAGGCGCCCCACCCTCCCCTCGGTGGGGAGGGTCGACGCGAAGCGGCGGGGTGGGGTGACAGCGCTGACGCCAGCGCAAATCACCCCCACCCCCAGGCTTCGCTTGGGACCTCCCCCATCGAGGGGGAGGTAAAGCGCACTCCGGTCGAAGCCACACCCGCGCCGGTCGAAGTCCGGGCTGTCACGGCGGGGGTTGCGCCCATGCCTGAACCGGGTTTTCCGCCGACACCACAGCCCACACCGTCAGTCGGCAAAGTCACCGTAACCAAAAAGGTCGAGCAGAAAGCCGAGCCGCAAAAGGCGCCCGAACCGGCGCCGCGACGCTCCTGGTTCCAGCGCATGCGCGACGGGCTTGCCCGCTCCTCGAAAGAACTCACCGGCAACATCGCCGGCGTCTTCACCAAGCGCAAGCTCGACGAGGAGACGCTGCAGGATCTGGAGGACGTGCTGATCCGTGCCGATCTGGGCATGGAAACAGCCTTGCGCGTCACCGATGCCCTCGCTGCCAGCCGCTACGGCAAGGATGTCTCCGACGCGGATGTCCGCACCATCATGGCGGCCGAGGTGGAGAAGGTGCTGGCCCATGTCGCCATGCCGCTGGAGCTCGACCTCTCGCACAAGCCGCATGTCATTCTGGTGGTCGGCGTCAACGGCACCGGCAAGACCACGACCATCGGCAAGCTCGCCGCCAAACTGACCGATGGTGGCCTGTCGGTGATGCTGGCCGCCGGCGATACCTTTCGCGCTGCAGCCATCGAGCAGCTGAAGATCTGGGGCGAGAGGACGAAGTCTCCGGTCATCGCCTCGAAGATCGGCGCGGATGCCGCCGGCCTTGCCTACGACGCTTTCGAACGCGCCAAGGAGGCCGGCTCCGACGTACTGATCATCGACACCGCCGGCCGGCTGCAAAACAAGACCGAACTGATGGCGGAGCTGGAAAAGATCGTGCGCGTGCTGGGCAAGCTCGATCCGGAAGCGCCGCATACCGTGCTGCAGACGGTCGACGCCACCACCGGCCAGAATGCGCTCAATCAGGTCGAGATCTTCCGCAATGTCGCCGGCGTCAACGGCCTGGTGATGACCAAGCTGGACGGCACGGCGCGCGGCGGTATTCTGGTCGCGATCGCGGCAAAGCACAAACTGCCGGTCTACTTCATCGGCGTCGGCGAACAGGTCGACGACCTCGAACCATTCTCGGCCGGCGAATTCGCCAGGGCGATCGCCGGCGTAGCGTAACAGGCAATGATCCCGAAGAGCTGACGGCTTTTTGGACAAGATCATGCGTCAGAAGGAAGTCATGAACCCACCCATCCTCGAACGCGACCCGTCCGACCCGCGAAAGAAGAAAGAAAGCGCCAATCCGCTGCTCAAGCTGGTGCTGGAACTCGGGCCGCTGATGGTGTTCTTCCTCGCCAATGCACGCGGCGCCTGGCTGGTGCAGAAATTTCCTGTCCTGGCCGAATTCGGCGGGCCGATCTTCGTCGCCACCGGCCTTTTCATGGCGGCGACGGCGATCGCGCTGATCGCCTCCTGGCTGCTGCTGCGCACCTTGCCGATCATGCCGATGGTCTCGGGCGTCGTCGTCTTCATCTTCGGCGCGCTGACGCTCTATCTGCAGGACGACGTGTTCATCAAGATGAAGCCGACCATCGTCAACACCCTGTTCGGCGGCGTGCTGCTCGGCGGTCTGTATTTCGGCCGATCGCTGCTCGGCTATGTCTTCGATTCGGCCTTTCGCCTCGATGCCGAAGGCTGGCGCAAGCTGACTTTCCGCTGGGGCCTGTTCTTCCTGTTCCTGGCTCTTGCCAATGAAGTGGTGTGGCGGAATTTTCCACCGACTTCTGGGTTACCTTCAAGGTCTGGGGCATCATGCCGATCACCCTGTTGTTCACCTTCAGCCAGATGCCGCTGATCCTGCACCATTCGATCGAGGATAAGGCCGAGAAGGTGGAAGAAGCCGGCAAGTAGAGCAATTCCAGGAAAAGTGTGAAGCCGTCCGGAATTGCGTCAGAATAAACGGAGACGGCCATGGAATTCGTCACCACGCGCGATGAACTGAGGACGATCTACAAGACCCCGCGGCCGACCGACACCTCGATGCGCAAGGAACTCAGGGCGCTCGACGGCCACTGCCGCTCTTTCATCGGCAAGAGCCCTTTCGTGCTGATCGGTTCTTCCGACGGCGCCGGCAATGCCGACGTGACGCCGAAAGGCGACAGACCGGGCTTTGCCCTTGTCCTCGACGACAGGACCATCGCCATTCCCGACCGGCCCGGCAACAACCGGCTGGACACGCTGGAAAACATCCTGCTCAACCCTTCGGTCGGGCTGCTTTTTCTCATCCCCGGCATGAACGAGACGCTGCGCATCAATGGCGACGCCCGCATAACCGTCGATGCCGGTTTGCGCGAGCGCCTCACCGTCGACGGCAAGCAACCGCAAAGCGTCGTCGTGGTGAGCGTCAAGGCCGCTTACATGCACTGCGCCAAGGCCTTCATGCGCTCCGAATTGTGGAAGCCGGACAGCTGGCACGACCGCGCGACGTTGCCGACGCTCGGTCAGATCCTGTCCGATCAGATGGCGCATGCCGAAACTGCCGACGATTTCGACCGCTCGCTGGACGAAGCCTACAGCAAGACCCTGTGGTAGATTTCGGGTACGATTCGCCATTGCGGTCCTTTGCCGGTTTTCCCTAGCCCTGTTTCCCCGTGATCGAACTCCTCGCCATCTCCGGCAGCCTGCGCGCCGCCTCGACCAATTCGGCGCTGCTGGCGGCGCTGTCCGCGAACGCGCCTTCGGATTGCCGCGTAACTGTCTATGACGGGCTCGGCCTGCTGCCGATCTTCAACCCGGATGACGAAGGCGAGCGCACACCGGCCGAGGCCATGCGGCTGATCGAGGCCGTCACCAGCGCCGATGGCATCATCGTCTCCTGCCCCGAATATGCCCATGGCGTGCCCGGCGGCATGAAAAACGCTCTCGACTGGCTGGTCTCGCGCGACGCCGCAGTCGGCAAGCCCGCCATGCTGGCCCACGCCTCCGCGCGCTCGCTCTATGCCCGCGCCGCGCTGGCCGAGATCATGCGCACCATGTCGTTCGCGCTTTGTGAGAATGCGGTTCTGGAGATTGCCTTGCTCGGCAAGAAACCGCCGGAGATAGAAGCGATCCTGGGAGAGGACGAGAACCTGCGGGCCATGCGCGAAGCGGTGCAGGTTTTCGCGAGTTTTATACGCGCAAACGTTGCCTCGTCATCCTAGGGCGGAGCAAGGAGCGAAGCGACGCGGCGCAGACCCTAGGATGACGAACGAAAGGGTGCGGCGCACCCCAACGTGCCGCTGTGCTACCCCTTCCGCAACGTCTCGACATCGGTCACACCGACATACCAGTCGCGCGCGTTGACCTCTTCGAACACCACCCAGACGTCGTCATTGCTAAGCCCGGTGGCGTCCATGATCGCCGCCGTGACCTTTTTGGCAATGTCGGCCTTCTTGCCAGCGGGATCAGCGGCGATCACTTCCTTGACGATGCGGATGTTGACGAATGGCATGACGTCCTCCCCTTGAATTGTGTCTGATACCGCCGCCGCTGGGCGGCTTCGAAATCCGCTCCGGCGAACCGCTTGGCGGTGGTTCCGCGGCCGCAGCGCTACAGGCGCCGCCGGCAGGCGCAGAAACGCCATCAAGGGCCGCCAGAGAAGCGTTTCCAGCAGCCTCAATACGTCTTCGCCCCGTTCACCATCAGCCGCACCATGTAGAGCGACGTGGTGCCGGCGATGTAGAGGCAGTTCAGCTTGTTGCCGCCGAACACGCAATTGGCGGTCACTTCCGGCACCTTGACCTTGCCGATCAGCGTGCCGTCGGGATCGTAGCAATGGATGCCGTCGGCGGCACTGGTCCAGATGCGGCCGGCCTCGTCGAGCCGGAAGCCGTCGAATAGACCGGCCGTGCAGTCAGCGAACACCTTCCCGCCCGAGACCTTCTTGCCGTGCTTGCCGACGTTGAAGACCCGCATATGCGCGGGGTTCTGCGCGCCATGGGTGCGGCCGGTGTCGACGACATAGAGCTGGCTTTCATCCAGTGAAAAGGCAAGCCCGTTCGGCCGGACCATGTCGGTGATGACGGCCTCGACCTCGCCCGTATCCGGATCGACCCGGTAGACATTGCAAGCGCCGATCTCGCTTTCGGCCTTGTCGCCCTCATAGTCGGTGTCGATGCCGTAGCTCGGATCGGTGAACCAGATCGAGCCGTCGGATTTCACGACCGCGTCATTGGGCGAATTCAGCCGCTTGCCTTTCCATTCGGCCGCGATGGTGGTGACGGAACCGTCATGCCCGGTGCGGCTGACGCGGCGGCCGGAATGCTCGCACGTCACCAGTCGGCCCTGGCGGTCGACGGTGTTGCCGTTGGAATTGCCGGAGGGCTGACGGAAGACGCTGACATTGCCGTCGGTCTCGTCATAGCGCAGCATGCGGTTGTTGGGGATGTCGGACCAGACGACATAGCGGCCGGCGGCGAACCAGGCCGGCCCTTCCGCCCACTGACATCCGGTAAACAGCTTTTCCACCTGGGCGTTGCCGTTGAACAGCCGCGCGAAACGTGGATCGAGAATTTCGTAATAGTCTGCGGTCGCCATGCATTTCCTCCGGGCATCACGTGACGCGCGGATCAAGCCAGCCTGCGGGCGCGATGGCAAGGTGGCGCAGGCGCAATTTGTAAGACAAAAGGTGCCCGGCCGGCATGGCCCGCCAGCCTGCCCGGCCGTTTATGGTGCTGTTAGCGCTGTATTAACCTGCTATGCGCCCTGCGCAATGGTGCATTGCAACATCTTCTTTTTGCATCGCACCATTCCTATGTCATGTTGCGAACGACCAAGGGAGGAACAAATTCACCGCTGATATGCGGTACGAAAGGACCCTTGCTATGGCTTTTGACAACCTCTTCTCCCGCGCGCGCACCTCGATGGCCAAGCGCCGCCACTACAACCGCCTCGTCGCGGAAATCGAAAACCTGACGAGCCGCGATCTGGCCGACCTGCGCGCCGACCGCTCGGAAATGCTCTACCAGGTCCACAGGCAGATCTACGGCTGAGCATTTCAGACGTCAGCAGGGCACCGCCCCTCACCCGGATTGCCAAACCGAATTGCATGAGCAATTCGGGCAATCCGACCTCTCCCCTCGGGGAGAGGAGCTAGCCTGTAACGATGCTTCCCTCTTCTCCCCCACGGGGAGGAGGGGGCGCGTAGCGGCCCGATGAGGGGGCATGGCGCCAACGTCAGCCCGGTGCCGCGAGCGCCTTTTCAATCTGCGGCAACAGAACATCCCTCGCCGACTCCCCTGTCAGCGGCCCGACATGCTTGTAGGCAATCTTGCCGTCCTTGCCGATGACGAAGGTTTCCGGCACGCCGTAGACGCCCCAGTCGATGGCCGTGCGGCCGGCCTCGTCGACACCTATCGCCTGGAACGGATTGCCGAGATCACCAAGGAACCGGCGCGCGTTTTGCGCTTGGTCCTTGTAGTTTAGCGCGGCCATGACGAAGCGCTTGTCCTGCGACAGCTGCAAGAGCACCGGATGCTCTTCCCGGCACGGCGCGCACCACGATGCAAAGACGTTGACCAGCGTTACCTTGCCGGCGAAGGCTTTCGAATCCAGCCCGGGCAGGTTTGACCCTTCCAGCGCCGGCAGGTTGGTCTGCGGCGCCGGCAGGCCGATCAGCGCCGACGGCACTGCCGCCTCATCGCGTCCCGACAAAAGCTGCGACAGGAACAATCCGGCGAGGCCGAGAAAAACCAGCAGCGGCAACAGCACGATCAGGCGGCGGCGCGGCGACGCCGGCGTTTCGCTTTCCGTGCTCATGGCTTGCCGGCCCCAGTGCTGGCCCCAGTACCGGCTTTGTCCGAGCGACGCCGCACGCCGGCCGCTTCGAGGTCTGCCAGTTCGCGCTTGCGGGTCCGCTGGTCGAGCAGGATCCAGCCGATCAGCCCGGCCAGCACGATCACCGTGATGCCATAGGCGGCCGCGACATAGAGTGCGTGTGCACTCATGCGCTTCGCTCCCCTTCCACCGTCCCTTCGTCGTGCTCGATCATGGCCTTCCCATAGCTTTGCGGCTTTCTTAGCTTTGCGGCTGGGGCTTCGCAATTGATCGTCGCGCCGCAGCGGTCATATCAATCCGTTCCATGCCGCAGCGCCAGTGCTGCCGCCACCGGACCCAGCACGGCAAGAAACAGCGTCAGCGCGGCAAGAATGAGGAAGGGCTGCAGGAACGGATCAGGATCGGCCACCGCGCCGTAGCTCGCCGACACCCCGAAGATCAGCACCGGGATCGTCAGCGGCAGCACCAGCACCGAGATCAGCAGCCCGCCACGCGGCAGCGCCACCGCCACCGCCGCCCCGACCGCGCCGATGAAAGTGATCGCCGGCGTGCCGACCAGCAGCGTGAGCGCGGTGGCGCCGATGCTGAGCGGCTCCATGTTCATGAACAGGCCGAGCAGAGGTGCCGCAACCACCAGCGGCAGAACGCTGCCCGCCCAATGCGCCAGGCACTTCACCAGCACCGTCAACGCCAGCATGTGGCGGTCATTGCCCAGCACCAGAAGATCGAGCGACCCGTCTTCGCGATCGGCCTGAAACAGCCGGTCGAGGCCGAGCAGGCAGGCGAGCAGAGCGCCGATCCAAAGGATCGCCGGACCGATGCGGGCGAGCAGCTTCAGGTCCGGTCCGACACCGAAGGGGATGGTGGCGATGACGGCGAGGAAGAAGATGACGCCGGTGAGCGCCCCGCCCCCGGCACGGATTGAGAGACGGACGTCGCGCAGGAAGAGGGCTAGCATTGGCGAGCCGCGCCTGCGGTTTGATCGCCATCTTGCCGAAGGTGGCGTTCCTTCACACCCCCCTCTGTCCTCCCGGACATCTCCCCCGCAAGGGGGGAGATTGGCAGTTCCGTTGCTGACGCCTCTTTTTCAATGCCGGTGATTGGCGAAAGCCGGCATGACATCTGATCTCCCCCCCTGCGGGGGAGATGCCCGGCAGGGCAGAGGGGGGTGGGCGGGAATGCCGACATCACCCTGTTGCTCCCATCCTCAATTCCTTCGCCCCATCCAATCCCAGTGGCAAATGCGTCGCCGCGACAATAATCCCGCCCTCCGCGCAATGCCTCGTCATCAGCCCCGCAAACCGCGCCTCCGAGGCCTTGTCCAGCCCAGCCGTCGGCTCATCCAGCAGCCACAGCGGCTTATGACTGACCAGCAATTTCGCAATCGCCGCGCGCCGCCTTTGCCCGGTCGACAAATATCCGAAAGGCAGATGGCCGATGCCGCCGAGACCAACCGTCTCCAGCGCCTCCCCCACACCCGACTGCCCGTCGCCGTTGAAATCGTGCCAGAAGCGCAGATTCTCCGCCACGCTGAGCGCCGTCTTCATTGCATTGAGGTGGCCGAGATAGTGGACCGCCGAAGCGGTCGTCGGAAACGTCTCGCCGCCGCCCTCGATGCGCACATCGCCTTGCGCCTTCGGCAGCAGCCCGGCGATGACCCTGAGCAGCGTCGATTTGCCCGAGCCGTTCGGCCCGGTGACGACCAGCACCTGGCCCTTGTCGAGCGCAAAACCGATGCCGGAAAAGACCGTCTCGCCGCCGCGTTCGCCGCCCAGATTTTCGGCAATCAGCCGCATGCCTGCTCGTCCCGAAAACTTTACCGCGCGATAGCTGCCGCATCGCACAAATTTGCTCCGCAACTGTCTAGAACTATTCCAGAAAATTCTCTATATGCGGGACATCCGTGCCAGCGGTCGGCACGGGAACAGAATTTGCGCCGAACCAGCGCACGCGCCGCCTTGAACGGCTCGGGTTGGCTGGGAACGGACAGCGGAAATGGCCGTACCCGCACCTTTGCGCGTGATTGCATGCCCATCGGCGTCCGTTCCCTTTCAGGCTGAACAGACAAGGACGGACCGCACGTGTCAAAATCCCTCGACAGTTTCAATTGCCGCCGCACCCTCACCGTGGGTGGCGCGGACTATGTCTATTACAATCTGGTCGAGGCCGAGAGGAACGGCCTCACCGGCATTGCCCATCTGCCTTATTCGATGAAGGTGCTGCTGGAAAACCTTTTGCGCAATGAAGACGGCCGCTCCGTCACCAAGGACTCTATCCAGGCTGTGGCCGGCTGGCTGACGGACAAGGGCACCGCCGGCGTCGAGATCGCCT
Source organism: Mesorhizobium sp. C268A (assembly GCF_040324475.1). Classification (NCBI taxonomy): domain Bacteria; kingdom Pseudomonadati; phylum Pseudomonadota; class Alphaproteobacteria; order Hyphomicrobiales; family Phyllobacteriaceae; genus Mesorhizobium; species Mesorhizobium sp. C268A. The sequence continues at coordinate 3,606,875 of NZ_JAMYVX010000001.1, read as the reverse complement.
ATCGCCCGGCGCGTGTCCTGATGCAGGATTTCACCGGCGTCCCGGCGGTGGTCGACCTTGCCGCCATGCGCGACGGCCTCAAGGCGCTCGGCGGGGATCCGCAGAAGATCAATCCGCTGGTGCCGGTCGACCTCGTCATCGACCACTCCGTCATCGTCGACGAATTCGGCACGCCACTGGCCTTTGCCAGGAATGTCGAGCTCGAATATGAGCGCAACGAAGAGCGCTATAAATTCCTGAAATGGGGCCAGCAGGCGTTCCGCAATTTTCGCGTCGTGCCGCCCGGCACCGGCATCTGCCATCAGGTCAACCTCGAATATCTCGGTCAGGTCGTCTGGACCAACACGGAAGACGGCGAAACGACCGCCTATCCCGACACCTGCGTCGGCACCGATTCGCACACCACCATGATCAATGGCCTTGGCGTGCTCGGCTGGGGCGTCGGCGGTATCGAGGCCGAGGCGGCGATGCTCGGCCAGCCGGTTTCCATGCTGTTGCCCGAAGTCATCGGCTTCCGCCTTACCGGCAAACTCAGGGAAGGCATCACCGCCACTGACCTGGTGCTGACCGTCACCCAGATGCTGCGCAAGAAGGGCGTCGTCGGCAAGTTCGTCGAGTTCTTCGGCCCGGGCCTGTCCAACATGACGCTGGCCGACCGCGCCACCATCGGCAACATGGCGCCCGAATATGGCGCCACCTGCGGCTTCTTCCCGGTCGACGGCGAGACCATCCGCTACCTCACAATGTCGGGCCGCGAGGAAAGCCGCATCGCCCTGGTCGAGGCCTATTCCAAGGCGCAAGGCATGTGGCGTGACGCCGGCTCGGCCGACCCTGTCTTCACTGACCTGCTCGAACTCGAGCTCGACAGCGTCGTGCCGTCGATGGCAGGTCCCAAGCGCCCCGAAGGCCGCGTTCCGCTCGAAGGCATTCCGGCCGGCTTCGCAAAGGCGATGGAAACCGAGTACAAGAAGGCTGCCGAAATCCACAAGCGCTATGCCGTCGAAGGCACCGACCATGATCTCGGTCATGGCGATGTCGTCATTGCCGCCATCACGTCCTGCACCAACACCTCCAACCCGAGCGTGCTGATCGGCGCCGGCCTCTTGGCGCGCAACGCCAACCGGCTCGGCCTCAAGCAGAAGCCGTGGGTGAAGACCTCGCTGGCGCCGGGCAGCCAGGTGGTCGCCGAATATCTGGAAAAGTCCGGCCTGCAGAAGGAGCTCGACCAGATCGGCTTCAACCTGGTTGGTTTCGGCTGCACCACCTGCATCGGCAATTCGGGCCCGTTGCCAGCGCCGATCTCCAAGACCATCAACGATAAGGGCCTGATCGCCGCCGCGGTGCTCTCCGGCAACCGCAATTTCGAAGGCCGCGTTTCGCCTGACGTGCAGGCGAACTATCTGGCGTCGCCGCCGCTGGTGGTAGCCCATGCTTTGGCCGGCACCGTCACCAAGGACCTGACCACCGAGCCACTCGGCGAAGGCCGTGACGGCAAGCCGGTCTATCTCAGGGATATCTGGCCGAGTTCGGCCGAGATCCAGGAGTTCATCGAGAAGAACGTCACACGTGAGCTGTTCGCCCGCAAATATGCCGACGTCTTCAAGGGCGACGAATACTGGCAGAACGTCAAGGCGCCGGAAGGCCAGACCTATGCCTGGGACGACAACTCGACCTATGTGCAGAACCCGCCCTATTTCGCCGGCATGACCTCCGGTTTCGGCAAGATCGGCGACATCAAGGGCGCGCGCGTGCTCGGCCTGTTCGGCGACAAGATCACCACCGATCACATCTCACCGGCGGGTTCGATCAAGGCCGCTTCCCCGGCCGGCAAATACCTCACCGACCATGGCGTCGGCGTTGCCGACTTCAACCAGTACGGCACAAGGCGCGGCAACCATGAGGTGATGATGCGCGGCACCTTCGCCAACATCCGCATCCGCAACCATATGCTGGGCGAGAACGGCCGCGAGGGCGGCTACACCATCCACTACCCGTCGAAGGAAGAGGAATCGATCTACGACGCGGCGATGAGGTACAAAAAGGAAGGCGTGCCGCTGGTCATCTTCGCCGGCGTCGAATACGGCAACGGCTCCTCCCGCGACTGGGCAGCTAAAGGAACGAATCTCCTCGGTGTCCGTGCCGTCATCGCCCAGTCCTTCGAGCGCATCCATCGCTCCAACCTGGTCGGCATGGGCGTCATCCCCTTCGTCTTCGAGGAAGGCACCTCATGGGCCTCGCTCAACCTCAAGGGTGACGAGCTGGTCGAGATCGACGGCATAAGCACCATCAAGCCACGCCAGACGATGATCGCCAAGGTGACCTATGGCGACGGCACCGTGAAGAACGTGCCGATCATCTGCCGCATCGATACGCTGGACGAACTCGACTACTTCAAGAATGGCGGCATTTTGCAATACGTGCTGCGCGATCTGGCCGCGTAGCGGCCAGGGCTTAGGCAGTAGGGATTGGGCGGTAGCGGGGAAGGACATCCCCCACTCCCTACTCCCTACTCCCTACTCCCAGTCTTTCCAAAGCATTGCCCGACCCGATCGAAGCCCCGCCCTGTACGACAGGAGTAAAAACCGGCTGGGCTCAGCAAGATCTGCCCCACGCTCCTGATGCCATGCTCCCGATCGAACCGGGCGGTGAAGTGCTCCCCCTGTGATGGCCATACCCATGGTTGCGGCAGCAAAAATTTCACCGCAACGTGACTTCCCGTTGACTGTTGCTTCTGCCACAAATCTGGGCAACCAGAACAAGGCCGGCGTCACCGGCGGGAATCGGAACGATCATGGCACCTCGACACCCTCTGCGGCTTGCGGCTTTTGCGCTGGCCTTCTCGGCGCTTGCCGGGACCGGGTTCGCCGAGGAATCGGGAACGACCCAGACCGACAAACCGCAGATTGACAGGCCCTTGGGCGTGGTCGAGCTGTTCACCAGCCAGGGCTGCAATTCCTGCCCGCCGGCGGACGCGTTCTTTGCCGAGCTGGCGGCCAAGGACAACGTCGTCGCGCTCGCCTACCACGTCAATTACTGGGACTATCTCGGCTGGCAGGACACGCTGAGCAGCAAGGACAATACTGACCGGCAATATGACTATATGCGCGCCTTCGGCACCCGCTCCGTCTACACGCCGCAAGCCGTCATCAATGGTCGCAGCCATGTCAACGGCGCCAGCCGCAAGGAGGTCGACGGCGCGCTTGCCCGCATGGAGAAATCCGGTGAAGGCATGCGGGTCAGCGTCAAGGTCAGCCGCACCAGCGATCGCGTCATGATCGATGCCGGCGACGCCGGTAGCGGCCCCAGCGACGCCCATGTCGTCATCGTCTATTTCGAACCACCGCAGACGGTGACCATCGCCAAGGGCGAGAACACCGGCCGCAGCATGACCTACTGGAACGCCGTCACCGGCATCCAGACCGCCGGCATGTGGCACGGCAAGGCGCAGCGCTACGAATTGCCGATGACGGAGATCGCCAAGAAAGGCGGCTGCGCCGTGCTGCTGCAGTCGGTCGGCAAGGACGGCCTGCCGGGCCCTATTCTGGGCGCTGCGTTTATTCACAAGCCTTAAGAGGCCCCCTCATCCGGCCGCTCTCGGCCACCTTCTCCCCGAGGGGAGAAGGGGCTGAATCAGCGCTGGCGCGAACTCCTCTCCGCTCGGGGGAGGTCGGATTGGCCCGAATTGCTGTTGCAATTCGGCTGGCAATCCGGGTGAGGGGATGCGCCCGCAAACTGGGCACCGCAGCCTCCGGCAAATTCTTCAAGCAGCCAAAAACAAAAAAACCGACGTCAGCTTGCTTCTGACGTCGGTCATTTAGGTTTTGGGATCGTCGCACCCGGTCTCTCCCTGAGGAAAGTCCGAGGTTGGTTCGATCCGACGCAGACCCGTGGGCGGGGGCTTGGGGTTTACGAGCCGGTGCCGGACCGAACCGTCTCAGGCAACGCCGGTAAATTCGTCGGACATTGGGGCATGAGCGCGGATAAAAAAAGGCGGAAATGTGGCGAGGCATCACCAATTCAAACACCGCGTTTTATAAAAGTGACTGGACGTTGCGAAAACAGCGCAGTCCCGGGATGGTTAGCCGGGCCTTGCAATTCCACGGCGAACACGCCAACTTCTGCAAGCGAGATTCATTTTCAAAGGGATCGCGGGATGACCGATCGCAGCGGTGGGACGGAGGATGGGGACGCATCCGCAATATTGATCCCGCTGCACGAGGCGCGACGCGAACGCCTCGACCAGCCGGTCCGTTTCGACCGGCGTGAACTCGACGAGATCCTGAGGCTGTACGGACGCATGGTCGCCGCCAACGAATGGCGCGACTATGCCATCGATCATCTGTCTGATCGGGCTGTGTTTTCAGTCTTCCGCCGGGCCAGCGAAGTGCCGCTGTTCCAGATCGTCAAGGATCCGAAACTGGCGCGCCGGCAAGGCGCCTTCGCCGTCATCGCCGCCGGCGGCCGAATCCTCAAGCGCGGCCAGGAACTCGGTCGCGTGCTCAACGTCTTCGATGCTAAGCTGAAGATTGTCCAGGCCTAATTGAGAATTGGGGAATTGAAGAACTGAAGAATTGAAAAAAGAGGATGTAACGGTCGAAATACCGCCGGGTTTGTTCTCAGCTATTCAAATCCTCAATTCTTCAGTTCTTCAACTCCTCAATTCCCCCTCCTCAGGCTCTCACGAAACTTCCGCTCCGGCAGCGAATGCGGATCGGGCGGAACCGTTACGCCGCCATTCAGCGACAGCTGCATGAACACCGTGTCAAGCCAGCGCCCATGCTTGTAGCCGGAGCCTTCCAGGCGACCGGAATGGCGAAAGCCGAGCTTTTCATGCAGCCGCACCGAGGCGCTGTCTGCATGGCCGTCGCCGATCACCGCGACGATCTGGCGAAAGCCCGCCATACGGCAGGCTTCAATCAGCGCCTGCATCAGCAGCAGCCCGACGCCCTGGCCCTTCGCATCAGGCGCGACATAGACGGAATCCTCTACGATGAAGCGGTAGGCCGGGCGCGGCCGGAACGCGCCGGCATAGGCGTAGCCGAGCAGCGCGCCACCTCGTTCCGCCACCAGATAGGGAAAGCCCCCCACCGTCAGGCTGTCGAAGCGCGTACCCATCTCAGTGCGGCTGGGCGGCTCCAGCTCATAGCTCGCGGTGCCATGCGTCACGGCGTCAGCGTAGATCTCGGTGATTCGGCCGAGGTCGCCTTCCAAGGCCGCGCGGATGGAAATAGTGCTCATAATTTCTGCCTCCATGACAGCAAAGGCCGGCACAAAAGAAAAGGGCGGCCGTTGGGCCGCCCTCTTGATATCAGCTGGTCCAGTTGCCTGATGGGAAGACCGCCTAGCGGCGATCGCCCATGAACTGCAGCAGGAACATGAACAGGTTGATGAAGTCGAGATATAGCCTCAACGCGCCCATGATCGCCTTGCGGCCGGCAACGTCGGCCTGATCGCCTTCGTAGTACATTTCCTTGATGGTCTGCGTGTCGTAGGCGGTGAGGCCGGCGAAGATCAGCACGCCGATCGCCGAGATGGCGAAGCCGAGCGCCGACGACTGCAGGAAGATGTTGATCAGCATGGCGATCACCAGGCCGACCACGCCCATGACCAGGAACGAGCCGAAGGCCGAAAGGTCGCGCTTGGTCGTGTAGCCGTAGAGCGACAGCGCGCCGAAGGCGGCCGCCGTGGCAAAGAAGGTCTGGGTGATCGAGGCGCCGGTGTAGACCAGGAAGATGGTCGACAGCGACAGGCCGACCAGGCCCGAATAGACCCAGAAGGTGGTTTGCGCCGCGGCCACGCTCATCGACTGGATCCTGAACGACAGGAAGAAGACGGCGGCGAGCGGAGCCAGGATGACCACCCAGCGGAAGGCGCTGGCATAGATCAGCGTGCCGAAAGCGGTCAGCTGTCCGTCGCCGGTGACGGCGAGCTGGAAAGCGCCCCAGGCGGCGACGCCGGTGATGAGGAGGCCAAGCCCCATCAAATTGTAGACCTTGAGCATGTAAGTGCGCAGGCCTTGGTCGATGTCGGCGCGCGCGCCCGGCACGGCCGAAGTCTGGTAGTTGCGAATGGGCTCAGCCATTGGAATCCTCTGTTGCTTCTGCCCCGTACGGTGTCAGGCCCTTTCGGACCTGGGCGCCGCTGGCGGGGGCTCCAGCATGCCTGTGGCGAAATATGATGGTTCTTGACGTCAAGAACAAGACCGTAACAGGCTGCAACGCTTGGTGAATCGCAGGAAGCCGGTTTTCTTGGGCTTCCATGACTGCACATTACCAAGATTTAATCGGAAACGGCAGATTCGGCCAACCTTGCCGCTTGGGGCCTAGAGGTCGCGCAGCACCGGCGCCGCCTTGTGCCCGAGCACCCGCCAGGTGCCGGCAAGGCCGATGCCGACCGTGATCACCAGCGCAAACACCAAGGTCGCCACTGCCACCTCCGGCATGAAATGCGACGGCAGTGTCATGATGCGGGCAACGATGTACCAGGCGGCGATGCCGCCGGCAGCCAACGCAAACACCGCGGTGGCCAGGCCGATCAGCATGTATTCCAGCGAAAACGCCGCGATCAGCGTGCGCCTCGTGGCGCCCAGCGTCTTCAGCACCACGGCATCGTGGATGCGGGCGCGATTTCCCGCGGCGAGCGCGCCGGCCAGCACCAGCACCGAAGCGATCAGCGCCACGCCGGCCGCGGCCCGGATCGCCGTGCCGAGCTGGCCGACCAGCCGGTTGACGACGTCGAGCGCGTCCTTGACCCGAACTGTCGTCACCGCCGGGAAGGCGCGGGTGACGGCGTTGAGCAGGCGGGCATCCTCCGCTGCCGTGGCATCCTTTTCGGTCAGCGTCGCCAGCCAGCCATGCGGGGCGCCGGCAAAGGTGCTGGGCGAGAACACCATGACGAAATTGATGCCCATCGTCTCCCATTGCACCTCTCGGAAATTGGCGATCCTGGCCGCTACATTGCGTCCGAGCACATTGACGGTGACGGTATCGCCGAGCTTCAGGCCGAGCGCCTTGCCTTCATCGTTGGAGAACGAGACCAGCGGTTCGCCGCTGTAGTTCTCCGGCCACCAGCTGCCCTCGGTCAATGTCGCATTGGCCGGCTGTTTGGCGTCGTAGGTCAGGCCGCGATCGCCGCGCAGCACCCATGCGCCTTCCGATGGCACATTGGCCTTGTCGACACTAACGCCGTTCAGCGCCATCACCCGGCCGCGTAGCATCGGCACCTTGACCAGCGTTCCCTTCGGCGCCTCTTTGCCGATCAGTGTCGAGAAGGCATCGACCTCGCTATTCTGGATGTCGACGAAGAAGAAATTCGGCGCCCGTTCCGGCAGACTGCCGGAGATCTGCTGCCTGAGATTGCCGTCGATCAGCGCCAGCGTCACCAAAAGCGTCAGCCCGAGGCCCAGCGACAGCACGACGGACGGCGTCAGCGCGCCGGGCCGGTGGATGTTGCCGATGGCGAGCCTGAGCGCGACCGAGCGCACACGCGGGCTTTTGCGCGCCACCCACTGCACCAGCGCACCGACCAGGCGCAACACCAAAAAGGCAAAGATCGTCGCGCCGACGAAGATCAAGGCGATGCGCCGGTCGCCGGAAAACAGGATGGCGAGCGCCGCCAAAGTGAGCGCGATGCCGACCGCCGTGGCAAGATAGGGCAGGCGTGGAAAGCCGCGGCCCTCAAAACCCATTTCGCGAAACAGCGCGGTCGCCGGCACATCGCGGGCGCGGCCGAGCGGCAACAGCGCGAAGGCAAGCGTCACCAGCAGGCCGAACAGCGCGGCAAGAGCCAGCGCACCGGGATAGAAGCCGCCTTTAGCCGGCACCGGAATGACCGACTGGAGCGCAGCGCTGGCAGCAAACGGCATGGCGGCGCCGAGGATGAGGCCAAGCGCGATGCCGAGGCCGGCGATCATCAGGATCTGCACGAGATAGACGGTGAAGACGAAGCCGCCCGAGGCGCCAAGGCTCTTGAAGGTGGCGATGACGCCGCGCTTGCCGTCGAGATAGGCGCGCACCGCATTGGCAACGCCGACGCCACCGACGACCAGCGCCGTCAGCCCGACCAGCGTCAGGAATTGCGAGAAGCGCTCGATGTTGGAGGACAGCGCCGGCGCGGCGTTCGAGCGGGTGCGGATCGACCAGCCGGCTTCGGGGAAATCGCTCGCCGCCCGATCCTGGATGGCCTTGAGATCGGCCTCGCTGGCGCCGGCCGGCAGCCGAACCTTGTAGGCATTCTCGACCAGGCTGCCTGGCTGGATCAGACCAGAGGCGGCGACCCCTTGCATCGAAACCATCAGCCGCGGCGCGAAGCCGAAACCGTCCGACACCGCATCCGGTTCGCTCACCAGCCTGGCCCGCAATTCGAATGTCGCGCTGCCGACCTTCAGCCGGTCACCGATCTCCACATTCAGCCGGTCGAACAACAGGTCGGGCGCGGCGGCGCCAAAGACGCCTGATTTCTCGCCGAACAAATCCTTTCTGCCAAGCTGCGGCGCGGTATCGAGCGCGCCATAGAGCGGATAGGCGTCGTCGACGGCCTTGGCCTCAACCAACGCCTGGTCGGAGCCGTCATCCAGCCGCGCCATCGAGCGCATATTGGCGCTGTGCGACACAGTGCCGAGGCGGTCGAGGAAGGTGCTTTCGGCTGGCGTCGCATCGCGCTGGTTGAGCTGGAAGCGCAAGTCGCCGCCAAGCAGCGTCTGGCCCTGGTCTGCAACGCCTGCGGTGATCGCCTGCGCCACCGAATTGACCCCGCCGATTGCAGCGACGCCGAGCGCAATGCAGGCAAGGAAGATCAGGAAACCCGACAACCCGCCGCGCATCTCGCGCAGCGAGAAGCGGAACGCGAGCTTCAGCGTCTGCGACAGTGGCATCAAGCCGGCACCTTGACCTGCGCTACCGGCGCATCCTCGATGCGGCCCGAGCGCATCGACACCTGGCGCGAGCAGCGCGCCGCAAGGGCCGGATCGTGCGTGACCAGCACCAAGGTCATGCTGCGCTCGGCCGCCTTGGCGAACAAAAGGTCGGCAACCTGCCGCCCCGTCGCCTGGTCGAGATTGCCGGTCGGCTCGTCGGCGATGAGAATGCGCGGCGACGGCGCCAGCGCGCGGGCGATCGCCACGCGCTGCTGTTCGCCGCCGGACAGCTCGCCCGGATAGTGGGTGACGCGGTCGCTCAAGCCCACCGCTGCCAGCTCGCGCGCCGCGACACCGAACGGATCGGCATGGCCGGCCAGTTCCAGCGGCACCGCGACATTTTCGAGCGCCGTCATGTTGGGAATGAGATGGAACGACTGGAAGACGATGCCGATGTTTCGGCCCCGAAACGATGCGATCTCGTCCTCGCTTTTGCCGTTCAGCAATTCGCCGGCGATCCGCACCATCCCCGAATCGACCTGCTCCAGCCCGGCAAGCACCATCAGCAAGGTCGACTTGCCGGAACCCGAAGGGCCGACAATGCCGGTCGCCTCGCCGCGCGTCACGTCAAGGCTGACGCCTTTCAGCACATGCACGGACGAAGCCCCTTGGCCCAGGGTCAGGGATATGTCTTTCAGCGCGATGACGGCTTCTGTCACAATTAAAGCGTCCTATATCAGGATGAAGGCTCTGCTTGCCGGCAGCCGCCGCCGGAAGAATTCCTCGGGTATATGGGGCCTGCCACATGTGTTTCAAACGCAAGATATCTTTCAAACGCTTGAATGCCGCAGGGCTCGTCCTTTTCGTCACCCTTTGCGGCGCCATTTCGTCCGTGCGCGCCGAGACGTTCACCATCGTCGGCTTCGGCGACAGCCTGATGGCCGGTTTCGGCCTCGGGCCTGGCGATGGGTTTACCGACAAATTGCAAGCTGCGCTGCGCGCCAAAGGCCATGACGTCACCGTAGCCAACGCCGGCGTTTCAGGCGACACCTCGAGCGGCGGCTTGGCGCGGCTTGACTGGTCGGTGCCGGATGGGACAAGGCTGGTTATCCTCGAACTCGGCGCCAACGACATGCTGCGCGGCGTCTCGCCCAGCATTACGGAAAAGAACCTGGACGACATGCTGGCGAAGCTGAAAGCGCGCAAGATCGCGGTGCTTTTGGCCGGCATGCGCGCCGCTCCCAATCTCGGCGCCGACTACCAGAACGCCTTCGATGCGATCTATCCAAAGCTTGCCGCGAAATACGATGTGCCGCTCTATCCGTTCTTTCTCGATGGCGTCGCCGGACAGTCCGGCCTGCAGTTGGAGGACGGCCTGCATCCCAATCCGAAGGGCGTCGCAGTGATGGTCGAGCGCATCCTGCCCGCCGTGGAGAAGGCTGTTGCGGCAGTTCAGGGTGGCGGTTGAACGCCGGCCTGACGAGAATAACGCGGCGTTCGCCTCGCGCGAACTTTGAAACAAAAGACCGGGCTGCCGATGACCCGAGTCATTTATGCTGCGCTCGAAGAGCATATGCAGCATCTGGGTAATGCAAGCGCCGAAGCGGCACGGCAAGTGCTTATTCATCGCTTGGAGGCGCCTGTTCGTAAAAATGCCTGCAACCAACAAACCACTTGCCCCGTTTGACTATCGATGATTCGCTAGGGGCACAGTTCGATTCGAGGAAGGGAGGCTCACCATGCCGCGTCTTTTCACCGCCCTCGAAATACCCCGTGACGCCGCTCTTTCGCTGTCCCTGCTCAGGGGCGGCCTGCCCGGAGCCCGCTGGATCGATGTCGAAAACTACCATCTGACGCTGCGCTTCATCGGCGACGTCGAAGGCCATATCGCCGACGAAATCGCCAACGCGCTCGACCGGGTGCACCGCCCATCCTTCTCGCTCACCCTGTCCGGAGTTGGCGCTTTCGGCCAGAAGAAGCCGCACGCCGTCTGGGCCGGCGTCTTCGCCTCGCCCGACCTTTCGGCGCTGCAGAGCGAAATCGACCGCATCTGCCAGCGGCTCGGCCTGCCCGCCGACCCGCGCAAGTTCACCCCGCATGTTACGCTGGCACGCTTGCGCAATTCGAGCCCGCTCGACGTCGCCCAGTACCTGTCGGCGCGCGGCAATTTTGCGACGCTACCGTTTCGCGTCGGCCGCTTCGTGCTGATGTCGTCGCGCGATTCGGTCGGCGGCGGTCCCTACATTGTCGAGGAGGCGTGGCCGCTCTCCGGCGTCGACGCCCGCGCCACCAATCTCGTCGCCAGCGCCTCCGACGCTTCGCGGATCATGCGGTAGACCGAAGCGAACGCTTCGGCCCCGTCATAATAGGGATCCGGCACGTCGCGGGTTTTGCCCTGCGCAAACTCTGCCAAGAGATGAATACGTTCGCGCGCACCGGCCGGCGCCAACGCCTTGAGGTCGCGGACATTCTGCCGATCCATGCCGAGGATCAGGTCGAAGCGCGAAAAATCCCCCGGCCTGACCTTGCGTGCCCGCTGCCCTGATATGTCGATGCCGTGGCGGGCCGCAATCGCGATCGAGCGCGGGTCGGGCGCTTCGCCGAGGTTCCAGCCGCCGGTCGCCGCAGAGTCCAGCACGATATCGTCCAGCACCATGTCGCGGCCGCGTTCCGCCAGCACGGCGCGAAACACGCCTTCGGCCAGGGGTGAGCGGCAGATGTTGCCGAGGCAGACGAAGAGTATGGAATTTACGCTCATTCGATATGCGCCGTTCGTGCATTTGGAAGCCCAAAACGCAAAGGATTTTTGGGCGACTTGCATTATGGTGAGGGTCAATAACTGGGATAGCACGGGAAATCATCATGACGAGAGAGAAACTCAGCAAGGACGCCATCGCCGCCGCACTGGCCGAACTGCCTGGCTGGTCGCAGGCAGCCGATGGCGCCTCCATCAAGCGCAGCTTTGTCTTCAAGAATTTTTCCGAAGCCTTCGCCTTCATGACCCGCGTCGCGCTGGCCGCCGAGAAGATGGACCATCATCCCGACTGGTCGAACGTCTACAAGACTGTCGACGTGACGCTCAACACCCATGATGCCGGCGGTGTCACCGCGCTCGACATCGCGCTGGCCAAGAAGATGAATGGGTATGCTGGCGGCTGAACGCTGGGGCGGCAACGCCAAATCGGCGCCATCCTCTTGCAGTGGACCGGGACTTTCACCACATTTTCTGTGGCGGCCGCGCGCAACGCGTAGCGCGACGGCCGGCAAGGAGAGGATTGATGGCGCAGCAGCCCGGTTTTGATTTCTTCGGCTTCGGCAGCAAGCTCGGCGACGAGAGTGAAGTGCGCTCCAAATTCTGGCGCACGGCCAAGAAGGCCGCCCGGCAGATTCCGTTTATGGAAGAGGTCGTCGCCGGCTATTATTGCGCGCTCGACAGGAAGACGCCTTTGCGTGCCAAGGGCATATTGCTGGCGGCGCTTGGCTATTTCGTGCTGCCGGTCGACGTCATACCCGATTTCGTCTTCGGCCTCGGCTTCACCGACGACATCGCCGTGCTGACCGCCGCGATCTCCGCGGTAAGCGCCCATATCACCCCTGCGCACCGCAAGGCCGCCAAGGAGGCGATCGCCGACAAGAGCTGAATCGGCGGTCGCGTTGGCAACTGGGTTCAGAAGAAATCCTCCGCTCAAACAGGACGATAGCGGCTTGGCTTCGGGTCCGCTGCGGCCGTGCAAAAAGTCAAACTCTTGCCGCTTTCGTGGCCTCCAAGTCGCCGCAGGGACATTGCGAAAGCCGTTTTTTCAAGAAGCGGCGCGGAAATGGCGGTGGTTTCCATGGGTGAATGTCCTTTTCCGAGGGAAATTCACCGTTTGGTAACCCAGATTAAATCAAAATGAAGCGACGGGCAGGACGCCAAGCCGGCCTGCCCCGCACCATTTGGAATACGGGAAAAGCGATGCGCGGATTGATTGCACTAGTCTCGAGCCTGGTCCTGGTGGCCTTTGCCGCGCCGGCGCTGGCGCAGCAGGCGACCAAGATCGGCCAGCACAATGCCTGGGGCACCTACAGCTACCAGGCGCAGGGCGGCAAGGTCTGCTATGTGCTCACCGTGCCGACCGACAAGCAGCCGCCGACGCTCGATCACGGCGACATGTTCTTCTTCGTCAGCCAGCGGCCGGGCCAGCAAGTGTCCTACGAGCCGCAATTCATCGCCGGCTACACATTCCAGGAAGGCTCCAAGGCCACCGTCACCATCGACAAGAAGACGTTCTCGATGTTCACCCGGGGCAAGTCGGCCTGGGTCGAGAACGCCGCCGAAGAGCCGGTGCTGATCGCCGCCATGAAGACCGGCACCGACATGAAGGTCTCGGCGAAGTCTGGCCGCGGCAATCCGACGACCTATGTGTTTTCGCTGAAAGGCATCTCGGCCGCGCTGACGTCGATCGCCAAGTGCAAGTAGGCTAGCGCGGTTCCCGCCGCATGACTCTCGCCGCAACCTGTGCTATGCGCCGCGCTTCTTTTCGGCACGATGGATGAAATCGGCCGCAATTCGCTTATATTGGCGCTGATATGACCCTTTCCTTCGATCTCACCACTGAGGGCGCACGCGACGCGTTGCGCGCTCGCGCCACGCCCGAGAAGCCGTCGCTGATCGGCCTGACCCGGGCCGAGCTCGGTGAAGCCCTTGTCAGTGCCGGCATCGTGCCCGAGCGCCAGGCGAAAATGCGCGCCCAGCAGCTCTGGCACTGGATATATGTGCGCGGCGTCTCCGATTTTGCCGGCATGTTCAACATCTCCAAGGATCTGCGCGCCGAACTGGACAAGCATTTTACCGTCGCCCGGCCCGAAATCGTCGAGGAGCAGATTTCCTCCGACGGCACGCGCAAGTGGCTGTTCCGCTTTCCGCCTCGCGGTGCCGGCCGTCCCGTCGAAATCGAGACCGTCTATATCCCCGAAGAAGGCCGCGGCACGCTATGCATCTCATCGCAGGTCGGCTGCACGCTGACCTGCTCGTTCTGCCACACCGGCACGCAGAAGCTGGTGCGCAATTTGACGGCGGAAGAGATCCTGGCGCAATTGCTCACCGCCCGCGACCGGCTCGGCGATTTCCCCGACCGCGACACACCCGACGGCGCCATCGTCCCTGCCGAGGGCAGAAAAGTCTCCAACGTCGTCATGATGGGCATGGGCGAGCCGCTCTACAATTTCGAGGCGGTGAAGAAGGCGCTGCTGATTGCCTCCGACGGCGACGGACTGTCGCTGTCGAAGCGCCGCATTACGCTCTCGACCTCCGGCGTGGTGCCCGAGATCTTCCGCACCGGCGAGGAGATAGGGGTCATGCTGGCGATCTCGCTGCACGCCACCAATGACGATCTGCGCGACCTGCTTGTGCCGATCAACAAGAAGTATCCGCTGAAGGAACTGATCGAGGCCTGCCGCGCCTATCCCGGCCTGTCCAACGCCAAGCGCATCACCTTCGAATATGTGATGCTGAAGGACGTCAACGATTCCATCGAGGACGCCAAGGGGCTGATCAAGCTGCTCAAAGGCATTCCAGCCAAGATCAATCTGATCCCGTTCAACCCGTGGCCGGGCACCAACTATCAGTGCTCGGACTGGGAGACGATCGAGAAATTTGCCGACTACATCAACAATGCCGGCTATGCCTCGCCTATCCGCACGCCGCGCGGCCGCGACATCCTGGCCGCCTGCGGGCAGCTCAAATCCGACTCCGAACGCATGCGCAAGGTCGACCGCCTGGCGCTGGAAGCCATGATGATTGCGGGGCATGGCGAGGCGTGAGCCGCCTCTTCGCCTATATCCTCCGTTTCGCTGTCATCCTGTTCGGCTATGTCGTCGCCTCATTGGCGGCGAGCGCCTTTCTCAACGTGCTGTTCCTGGCTTCCGTCGGTTATATGCCGGACGATGCGCACCCAGCGGCGGCCGCGGCGCTGTATTTTTCGATCCCGTTCGTGGCGCTGTTTGTCGCCTATTTCGCTTTCATACCGGCGGTGGTCGCAATCCTGATCTCCGAGGTCCTCAGCCGCCGCGACTGGCTGTTCTATGCACTCGCGGGCGGCTTGGTGGCCGCGGCCTTCCTTGGCTTCGTCCACCAGAACGTGGATTTCGACGTCACCGAACCGCGCGCCATCGCCGCGGTGATCGGCTGCGGCATGGTCGGCGGCATCTTCTACTGGCTAAGCGCCGGCCGCTGGGCCGGAAGCTGGTGGCAGGCCGCTACTTCGCCTGAGCGGTCAGGATCTTGAGCGCGAAGGCCGAAAACACACCGGCAAAGAGATAGTCTACCACCCGCGTCACCCGCGGGCTGGCCTTCATCGCCGCCGAAAACCTTTCCGCAGCAAACACCATCGGCGCTGTCACCGGGACCGACAGCACGATGAACATGAGGCCGAGGAAGAACAGTTTTCCCGGCGCGTTCGGATCGTGAGCGGAGACGAACTGCGGCAGAAACGTCATGAAGAACAGGATGATCTTCGGGTTGAGCAGATTGACGCCAAGCCCGGCAGCCCAGCTGCGGAACAGCGAAATCTGCGGCCCGTTCTTCTTCTGCGGTGAAAACGCCGAGCCCTTGGTGATTGCCTGCCAGGCCAGGAACACCAGATAGGCGGCGCCGAACGTTTTCAGCACGAGGAAGGCCATTGGCGAGGCGACGATCAGCGCCGAGATGCCGACCGCCACCAAAGTTGTGTGGATCAGCGTTCCGAACAGAGCACCCGCCAGCGAGGCAAAGCCGGCGGCGCGGCCCTGGCTCAGTGTGCGCGAGACGAACAGCGTCATATCCGGCCCCGGCGTGATCGCCAGGATCATGGTGGCGATGGCGAACTGGATCAGCGTGGTGGTGTCGGGAATGAAGGACATCGGTGGGCCCTGGCGAATGATCGTCGGTCTATAACGCAGCCTCCCGGCTCACGCCAGCAACTGACTGGCGTGGCATCTGGTCCAGCGGCTGCGGCGGTCGGAGCCCGTTCATCCCTTGCGCTGGCCGGAAATGCCGTGATACCTCGCCCGCGAAACTCATCGCGGAACCGCCAAAATGTCCCCAGCAATGCCCAAGACAAAAGACGTCAAGAAGGTCGTGCTCGCCTATTCCGGCGGTCTCGACACCTCCATCATCCTGAAATGGCTGCAGACCGAGCTCGGCGCCGAAGTCGTCACCTTCACCGCCGATCTCGGCCAGGGTGGCGAGTTGGAGCCGGCGCGCAAGAAGGCCGAGATGATGGGCATCAAGGATATCCGCGTCGTCGATGTGCGCGAGGAATTCGTCGCCGACTTCGTCTTCCCGATGTTTCGCGCCAATGCCGTCTATGAAGGCACCTACCTGCTCGGCACCTCGATCGCCCGGCCGCTGATCTCCAAACACCTGGTCGAGATCGCCCAGGAGGTCGGCGCCGATGCTATTGCGCATGGCGCCACCGGCAAGGGCAACGACCAGGTCCGTTTCGAGCTTTCCGCCTATGCGCTGAACCCCGACATCAAGGTCATCGCGCCGTGGCGGGACTGGTCGTTCAAGTCGCGCACCGACCTGATCAACTTCGCCGAGCAGCACCAGATCCCGGTGGCCAAGGACAAGCGCGGCGAAGCACCCTTCTCGGTCGACGCCAACCTCCTGCACTCGTCCTCCGAGGGCAAGGTTCTGGAAGACCCGTGGAGCGAGCCACCGGAATTCGTCCATCAGCGCACCGTCTCGCCGATGGACGCGCCGGACAAGGTCACCGAGATCGAGATCGAATTCTTGAAGGGCGACCCGATCGCGCTGAACGGCAAGAAACTGTCGCCGGCCGCCATGCTGACGGCGCTTAACGATCTTGGCCGCGACAATGGCATCGGCCGGCTCGATCTGGTCGAGAACCGCTTCGTCGGCATGAAATCGCGCGGCGTCTACGAGACCCCCGGCGGCACCATCCTGATCGTCGCCCACCGCGCCATCGAATCGATCACGCTCGACCGCGGCGCCGGCCACCTCAAGGACGAGTTCATGCCGCGCTACGCCGAGCTGATCTACAACGGCTTCTGGTTCTCGCCCGAGCGGCTGATGCTGCAGGCGATGATCGACAAGAGCCAGGAAGACGTCGAAGGCACGGTGCGCCTGAAACTCTACAAGGGCAATGTCATGGTCACCGGCCGCAAATCCAAGAAGACGCTCTATTCCGACGCGCTGGTCACCTTCGAGGATGACCGCGGCGCCTACGACCAGAAGGACGCCGCCGGCTTCATCCGCCTCAATGCGCTGCGGCTGAGGACGCTGGCGGCAAGGAGCCGCAAGGGTGAACCAAACTAGTGTTCCAGGAAAACCCGGCGGTCACGCAGGGTTTTTATTTGGTACCTCTAATATAAGAGGCCAAGCTGGCTGACATGGTTTCCGTTTGACCTTAAAAGCCTCATCTAAATTCCTTCGCGGGGCGAGGGATTCTGATCGTGAAAAACGCCATTTTTCTCATGCTTGCGGCGGCCATCGTCTTTACCGGATGCCAGTCCTCGCAGGCAGCCGCGAAACGCGAGCAGGACGGGTGCATCTCCGCAGTCCATTTGTGGAGCATCACGTTCAAGCACGAAATCGCCTCTTTCATGGGCGTCTCGCAGGAGCGCATGCCGGCCCTGTTCTGCCAGCGTATCACCGAAGGCGTACGCAGCGGGGGGATCAGCTACTCCGATTTGAACAGAGTGCAGCTAGACCTGCCGACCGAGATATGGCTGGTCATCAAGGGCAAGTCAAAGGCGGCTGCCAGGGCCGCGCCGGTGCTGCGCAACTCCAAATTCCGGAGCTGCAAAGGTACTGAAGGCGCCTTCGAGGTTCCTATTTCCCAGAAGTGCCCGTTGAGCGGCTACGCACATTATTGAGAGCCCAGTCGCTCAGCCGGCATTTGCGCCAACGATCGAGCAATTCGAGAAAGAGCATGCCCGACTTCGTCCGTAACTGCGTAAAAACAAAGAAATAGAGCGGCGGCAAAGAACTCAGTGCTTTTCCTGCTTGATCTTTTCGGGCCCTTATCTAGCCTCCTCACAATCGATGGGGGCAGCTGACAATGAAGCCGTGGTTTGTGGCCCTGCCTGCAATGGTCGTCATGCTGGCCGGTTGCCAGACTGGGCAGGAGCAAGTGAGACAGGATCCCGAGGCGGCATTCGATCGCTGCGTCAGCAAGGTGGCCATATCGAATATATCGGCCAAACACGAGATCGCCGCTTTTATGGGCGTTTCCCTGGAGCGCATGCCGCCACTGCTGTGCCGCCGCCTTGTCGATGCCATGAAGACCGGCCGGCTGACCTTCTCCGACATAAACCGCCTCCAGTTCGACCAGTCCACGGACATCTGGAAGGTCATAAAAGGCGGGTAGCCGCTCGGCTGCTGAACGGTTTGAACGCCAAAAGCTCCAGTCCTTGCAGAAAAGCCCGGCGCATGGCCGGGCTTTCCGTTCTTCGATCTGGATATTTCTATCAGCTGCCGTCGATCGCGTCGGCGATCTGGGCGATGGCCTGCTGGTAGACGCTGGCGGAATTCCAGCCGGCGATGGCGCCCATATTCGCACTCGCGCTCGCACCCGCCCGCCAGCCATGAGCCTTGAGGAAGTTGGCCGTCGAAGCCAAGGCCGTTGCCTTGTCGCGCAGATTTCCGTTGCCGACGCCATACTTCAGGACATTGCCGGGCAGGAACTGCGTATGGCCGATCTCGCCATGCGCAGCCCCAACCGACGAGGCGCTGAGCGCGCCGCGATCGACCAGCTTCAGCGCCGCAATGGCATGCGGGTAAAAGAACCCCGGGCGACGGCAATCATAGGCAAGCGTCAGAATGGCGGAGACCGTGTTCTGGTTGCCAAGGGAGGCTCCGAAGCCGGTTTCCATGCCCCAGATGGCCAGCAACACGCCCGGCGACACGCCGTAATTGCTCTCGATCCTGTCGAACATCGCCGCATTCGACTTCTTCAGCGCACGGCCCCTGGAAATGATCGCAGCTCCGCCACGGCGCTTCATGAAGGCGTCCACCGAACCGCTGAACGCCTTGTGGATGGCGCGGTCGACGGAGATTGTCTTTGTCGCGTAGCTGGCACCGGCCAGAGCAGCGAGACCCTTCCCACCAACACCTTCGGACCTGGCCTGCGCGGCAAAGTCCTGCTTCCACGCTTCGAAGCCCGCGCCGGTCTTGCCGCAGCTGGCCGCCGCCTGCGCGCCCGTCGCCAGCGCGAGTACCGCGACCACCGCGGCAGCAATAATCTTTCCCTTGGCAAGCAATGCCATGCTTTCTCTCCTGATTGCCTGAATCACGTCCCGGTTGCGAACTTGCCAGCGAAACGCGCCATTGTCACCGTACCCCCGGCGCTACCCTGGCCAATGCAGCGGAATTTGCTTACGATCAAGTGCTTATTGTGGCCGAAACGCCCGGCGCCGGGCAGGCGAATTCGCTGCTCGGGTAAAAAGAGGTGACGGGGGCATGGAACGGCGGCCCGTGGCGGGCGTTTGGGCGAGGCGCCGCTCCGCACCATATTCCTCCTCTGACGCCATACGCCAACGCCTGACGCATCGAGATCGACATGAAACTGTTCGACTGCCCGCATTGCGGCCACCGCCTCTACTTCGAGAATGCGCAGTGCCTGAATTGCGGGAGTCTCGTGCTTTACGATCCTGAGCATGCGCGCTTTGCCTTGTCTGACGTCGACGGCATCTTCCACTGCACCAATGCGGATGAATGCGCCTGCAACTGGATGGCCGAACCGGGTCATACCTACTGCCGCGCCTGCGTGCTGAACCAGCTGATCCCCGACCTCTCCGTCGACGGCAACCGCCGCCGCTGGATTCGCGTCGAGGCGGCCAAGAAGCGCGCCGTCTATTCGCTGCTCGCCTTCGGCCTTCCGGTCGCGCCCAAGCACAAGCACGGCGACGAAATCGGCCTCGCCTTCGACTTCATTGCCGATCCGATCGGCGGCGGTCCCGGCGGCGAACGCATCCTTACCGGCCACGACAACGGCCTGATCACGCTCAACGTCGCCGAGGCGGACTCGGCCGAGCGCGAGCGGCGTCGCGTCGAGATGGGCGAAAATTACCGCACGCTGCTCGGTCATTTCCGTCATGAGCTTGGCCATTACTACTGGGACCGGCTGATCCGCGACGAGCCGCAACGGCTCGATGCCTTCCGGGCGCTGTTCGGCGACGAACGCCCCGACTACGAGCAGGCGCTGAAGGCCTATTACGCCAATGGCGCTGCGCCCGACTGGCAGCAGAACCACATCTCCGCCTATGCGACGTCGCATCCATGGGAAGACTGGGCCGAGACCTGGGCGCACCATCTCCACATCACCGACACGCTGGAGATGGTGCACGCGCTGAATTTTCCACTCGGCCAGCTTGAGACGATGGAGACCAATGTGCTGCCGCAAGGCGACACCGGCGGCCGGTTGCAGGCGGCGCCCGCGGAACCCAACGCCGTGCCCGAGCCGTTCGGAAAGATTCTCGCCCGCTGGCTGGTACTCTCGGAAGCCTCAAACTCGATTAACCGCTGCATGGGCCTGCCCGACCTTTATCCCTTCGTCATTTCGGACGTGACGGCGCAGAAACTCAGCTTCGTGCATGAGCTTTTGACCGGTTTGCCGAAAGAAACCGGAACAAATCGTGAGCTGGCGTCGGTATTTTAGCCGGAACGCATGCGCTCTGGTTTCGTTGGGTGTCGCGAGGGACCATGAAAGGGAGAGAAACCATGAGACGCATATTGTTTCCGGCCGTCGCCGGGGCGCTTGTCGCGATGTCGGGTGCGGCACTCGCCGATACCGCCGTCTCGGCCGTCACCGATCTTAATGTGCGCGCCGGCCCCGGCCCGCAATATCCTGTGATCGGCGTGCGCGCCGCCGGCCAGTCGGCGACGCTCAATGGCTGCATCGAAAACAGCAAATGGTGCACCATTGCCGAAGCCGGAGGCCAGGGCTGGGTCTATTCCGACTATGTCACGGCCGATTTCGGCGGCAACCGGGTCGTTCTGACACGCCGCCCCGCCGACGCCGCCATCACCGTGGTTACACCGCCGCAGGATGATTATCCCGATACCTATACCGGTGCGATTCTGTCCGACGACGGCCCCGTCGACGCCATCGACAGGCCACCGGCGGAAGTCGGCACCTATGTCAGCACGCACCGGCTCGATCCTGTCTATCTCGAGGGCGAGGTGGTGACCGGTGCTACCTTGCCCGACACGGTCGAACTACGCGAAATCCCCGACTACCGCTACCGCTACGTCTATGTGAATGGCCAGCAGGCGCTGGTCGACCCGCAGACACGGCGCATCATGTACGTCGTGCGCTGATTTTGCCTGGAAAGAATGACAAGTGAACTCGTGCCGCCCTCCTGCCGAGGCTGAGGGCGGCACAAGGGCTCGCTGAAACAGCAGCAATTGCGCGAGAGCCGACGATCCCCTAGATCATGCGACCCGATGCGTTCGGCAGAGGAACTCGCGTGATATCAGATTCAGCCGCCTTCGAGCGCTATAGCAACACGGCCACCGAAAAGACGAACCTGCCGCGGCTGATAATCGGAACGGCGGTCGTCGTCCTGTTCTGGGTGGCGATCACCCTGGTTGTGGTGCTTGGCGGCACCTATGTCGCGATCGTCTGGCATGTATTGCCGGACGATCCGCGCGGGCCGCTTCAGGGCTTTCTGGCCTCGCCCATCGGCATACTCACCGCACTCACCTCGTTTACCGGCATCTGGCTCGGCCTCTGGCTTGCCATGCGTTACGTCCATGGCGAGCCGCTCTCGGCGCTTTTCGGTGCCAGCCGCCGCGTGTCATTGTCGGGCTTCCTCAAGGGCCTGGTCGCGGTGCTGATCACATCGGCGCTTTCCGAAATCCTGCTCTACTGGCTACAGCCCGAAATCGCCCGCGGCACGATCAACCTGTCGACCTGGCTGCTGTTCCTGCTCCCGATCGTGGCGCTGACCCTGCTGCAGACCTCGTCCGAGGAGATGCTGTTTCGCGGCTATCTGCTGCGCGGCCTGGCCAGGCGCTTCGAGAGCCCTTACGTGTGGGCGCTATTGCCCGCTTTGCTGTTCACCTCCTTGCATTGGAGCCCGGGCTCGACCCCCGCCATCAACGCCTGCGTGCTGGCCTCGATCGCCGCCTTCGCCTTGCTGTTGACGCTGGTGGTTTATGTCACCGGCAATCTCGGCGCCGCCTTCGGCGCCCATCTCGGCAACAATCTCACCGGCTTCCTGCTGATCTCGCATCAGGAGAACTACAATTCCTTCGCCCTGTTCAACGCCAAGCCGCTGGAAGGTCCGGACTGGACGACGACGGATGCCGTCATCATCGCCGCCATCGGTATCGTCTGCACCTTGCTGACGATCCTGCTGCTTCTGCACCCGCGCTCGCCGCTGAAGGTTACGGCCGACCCTCGGGATGCAGGGTGAACTAAACAGGGACCGATCCAGAGACCGGCAAGCCGCCCTTGTCTTGACTCTTCGGCCGATTTCCTGTCTACAGCCCCGAAATCCGCGACGAGTATCCCTCCGAGCAAGCCGACCAGGACGCCAAAACCTTTTGAGGTGGGTGCTGTAAACAGATCCTGGAGGCCAACACCCGGCAGCGCTGAGCGCCCCCGGGTGCTTTTTGGTTTTGAGCTTTGCTTGGATGAGCGGCGCGAACGCACTACCTCTCGGGCACCATCGGGGTGCCTGAGAAAAAGGAAACGGAATGTTTGAATCGCTGCAGGAGCGCACAAGAGGCGTGGAGGGCCATCGGCCCGACAGGGATCACCATGAATCCAAGGCGCTCTCGCGCGGCGGGTTGACCAATGTTTGAATCACTTCAGGAGCGCCTTGGCTCCATCCTGAACGGCCTGACAGGCCGCGGCGCGCTGTCGGAGGCTGATGTCTCGGCGGCGTTGCGCGAGGTGCGCCGTGCGCTGCTCGAAGCCGACGTTGCGCTGGAAGTGGTGCGTTCCTTCACCGACAAGGTGCGCGAGAAGGCCGTCGGCGCCGCCGTCGTCAAGTCGATCAAGCCCGGACAGATGGTCGTCAAGATCGTCCATGACGAGTTGGTCGACATGCTCGGCGCCGAGGGCGTCGCCATCGACCTCAATGCGCCGGCGCCGGTCGTCATCATGATGGTCGGCCTGCAGGGCTCCGGCAAGACGACGACCTCGGCCAAGATCGCCAAGCGCCTGACCGAGCGCCAGAACAAGAAGGTTCTGATGGCCTCGCTCGACACGCGGCGGCCCGCGGCGCAAGAGCAGCTGCGCCAGCTCGGCGAGCAGGTCAAAGTCGCGACCCTGCCTGTCATTGCGGGCCAGAACCCGGTCGACATCGCCAGGCGCGCCGTCCAGGCAGCCAAGCTCGGCGGTCATGACGTCGTCATCCTCGACACCGCCGGCCGCACCCATATTGACGAGCCGCTGATGGTGGAGATGGCCGACATCAAGAAGGTGTCGAGCCCGCACGAAATCCTGCTGGTCGCGGATTCGCTGACCGGCCAGGACGCCGTCAACCTTGCCAAAAGCTTCGATGAGCGCGTCGGCATCACCGGCCTGGTGCTGACTCGCATGGACGGCGACGGCCGTGGCGGTGCCGCGCTTTCGATGCGCGCCGTCACCGGCAAGCCGATCAAGCTGATCGGCACCGGCGAAAAGATGGACGGGCTGGAGGAATTCCACCCCAAGCGTATTGCAGACCGCATCCTTGGCATGGGCGACATCGTCTCGCTGGTCGAAAAGGCCGCCGAACACATCGACGCCGAGCAGGCGGCGGCGATGGCCAAGAAGATGCAGTCGGGCAAGTTCGACCTGAACGACCTTGCCGGCCAGCTTCAGCAAATGTCGAAAATGGGCGGCATGGGCGGCATCATGGGCATGATGCCCGGCATGGGCAAAATGAAGGACCAGATGGCCGCCGCCGGCCTCGACGACAAGATGTTCGGCCGCCAGCTCGCCATCATCTCGTCGATGACCAAGGCCGAGCGCGCCAATCCGGACATGCTGAAACATTCGCGCAAGAAGCGCATCGCCGCCGGCTCAGGCACGGATGCGGCCGAGATCAACAAGCTCTTGAAAATGCATCGCGGCATGGCCGACATGATGAAGGCGATGGGCGGCAAGGGCAAAGGCGGCGGCCTGATGCGCGGCATGATGGGCGGCCTTGCCTCCAAGATGGGCCTCGGCGGCATGATGCCGGGTGGCCCCGGCGGCATGATGGGTGGCGGCATGCCCGACCTCTCCAAGATGGATCCCAAGCAGCTCGAAGCCTTGCAGAAGCAGATGCCCGGCCTTGGCGGCATGAAGGGCCCGCCCACCCCGAGCGGCGGTGGCCTGCCCGGTCTGCCCGGCGGCATGAAGCTTCCCGGCCTTGGCGGCGGTGGTCTGCCCGGCCTCGGAAAGAAGAAGTGAGGACGCTATGAACGAAGAAAAAGACATGGCCGACGCACGCACCATCCTGGCCGGCTATCGCGCCTCGATCGACAACATCGACGCCGCCCTCATTCATATGCTGGCCGAGCGCTTCCGCTGCACCAAGGCGGTCGGCGTGCTCAAGGCCGAGCATGGCCTGCCGCCCGCCGACCCGGCGCGCGAGCAGGAGCAGATCACCCGCCTTCGCCAGCTGGCGAAGGACGCTCATCTCGACCCCGATTTCGCGGAAAAATTCCTCAACTTCGTCGTCCGCGAAGTGATCCGCCATCACGAGCAGATCGCCGCGTCCAACGGCGCAAGCAAAACCGGCTAACAAAGTGCATGTCGCCCAAAAGTGCGCAGCGGTTTTGGGACAACGACCTGCACCAGACAAAGCCATTAACCCAACACTGAAATCAGAAATTTAGGAGAAATGAAATGCCCTTGAAGATCAGACTGGCCCGTGCGGGCTCGAAGAAGCGCCCTTACTACCACGTCGTCATCGCCGACGCCCGTTCGCCGCGCGACGGCCGGTTCATCGAGTCGATCGGCTCGTGGAACCCGCTGCTGCCCAAGGACGGCGAGCGCGTCAAGGTCGACGCCGACCGCGTCAAGCATTGGCTGTCGCACGGCGCTCAGCCGACCGACCGCGTGCTGCGCTTCCTCGATGAGGCCGGCCTCCTCAAGCGCGAAGCCCGCTCCAACCCGAAGAAGGCCGAGCCCGGCAAGAAGGCGCAGGAACGCGCCTCTCTGCTGAAGAAGGCCCAGGAAGACGCTGCCGCCGCCGTTGCCGCCGCTGCTGCAGCCCCGGCCGAAGCGGAAGCCGCCACCGCCGAATAAGCATCGCGTCATCGCATCGACAAAACGGCGGGCCTGTGCCCGCCGTTTTGCTAATGTGCGGCGATGTCATATGCGTTCGAACGAAAGATGACTGAGCGGACCGTCACGGAAGAGACCCTTTTCGGCGGCGTAGCCGGAACGCTGTTGCGATGCGCCGGCGCCACGACAGGCGTCGTCGTGCTCAGCGGATCGAGCGGCCGCATCGACGTCACCCGGGCCCGGCTCTTTGCCAAGGAAGGAGCATCCGCTCTCGCGCTACAATGGTTTGGCGGCGAAGGTCAGGTGCCCGGCATTTGCGAGATCCCGCTCGAAACGTTTTTCGCGGCGACCGACTATCTTGTCCAGATGGGATGCCGGCGCATCGTCTATGTCGGGACCTCGAAAGGCGCCGAGGCCTCCCTGCTTGCGGCGGCTCACGATCCACGCATCGGCCTCGTGGTTGCGATCAGCCCGACATCGGTGGTCTGGGGCAATATCGGGCCGGGCCGCGACGGCGTCAGCTGGCCGGAACGATCGTCGTGGACGCTCGAGGGGATTCCTTTGCCGTTTGTCCCAAGCAATCCCGCTTGGAACGCTGAGTATGTCGATGGTCTGGTGTCCTACCGGGGGCTCTTCCTACGTGCCTTGCAAACCTTCAAGGACGCAGCGGCCAAGGCTGCCATTCCCGTCGAAGCTATTTCAGCCGACATTGTTGTGGTTGCGGGCGGCGACGACGCGCTATGGCCATCGCTGGATTTTGCCCAGTCGATCGTTCGGCGTCGCCAGGACACCGCAATGACCACCTGCCTCGTCTCAGTGCCCGACGCCGGCCACCGCATTCTGCTGCCGGGCGAAATCACGCCGCGCTCGAGGCTGCATGCCCATGGCGGCAATGACGACGCCGACACGCGCCTGGGCCGCCTGGCTTGGGAGCATATCCGGGGATTGCTGTAGCGCAGGCAGCCAATGGTCCAGCTGCCTTGGGCAACAGCGAAACCGGCGATCTATAGCCGCCGGTTTCCGATGTTGGACCTGGCTGTGTTCAATAACCGTCGGGGCAGCTGGCGATATAGGTGCGCCCGTTCCGGCCGCGGTAGCGACATTGACCGCTTTCGCTGGCACGGCCGATCAGCGCGCCGGCCACGGCGCCGACGGCGCCGCCGACGACGGCCCCCTGAACCGGATCATTTGCCACAGCTGCGCCAACCGCCGCGCCGCCGAGGCCGCCGACCGCGGCACCCTTTTCGGTTTGCGAGCACGCGCCCAGCGCGGTCGCCAGTACCAGAATGATCATCGCTCTTCTCATTATCGTTCCTCTCTCACGCGGATCGCCGTCCTCGCCGCCACGGTTCTAACTCCCAGACGGCTGATTTGATCCCGATGACGTGAGAGATCGCGGTGTCCGCGCCGGTCACATTCGTGCCGACCGCCGCCGAGCTTGTTGAAATTTCAGGCTTTTCTACCTTTCGGCTGCCTTTTTCAGATTGGCGAGGCCAGCCTCGAAATCCTTGCCGATCAGCGTATCGAAACTCATGACCAGGCCCATCAGCTTGGCAATGAAGGGCCGGCTGCCGCGCATTGCCCAGGTGACTGCGGTGGTGTCGCCCGAGGGCTTCAGGGTGAAGTCGACGCTGTTGTTGGCCCGGAACGGCTTCTCGAAGTCGAGCTTCAGCGACACCAGCGAGGATGGCACGGAATTGACGATCTCCATGCGTCCCTTGCCGGCCTTGGCATTGCCTTCCCAGGCGTAGGCGGCGCCCTTGCCGGCATCAGCGCCCGACAGCGTGCGCTTCATCAGCGGGTCGAGCTTTTCGTAGGGTGACCATTCCGGCCACTGCTTGAAATTGTTGATCAGCGGAAAGATCGCTTCCGGCGCGGCCTTGATGCTGGCGGTGCGGGCGGTGACGAAATCATTCGACCTCGTCGCCGCATAGATGAGCACGGCGGCGATGATGACGACCAGGAGGATGAGAATGGTGCTGAGCATGTTTTTCTCCTCGCTTAACGGCTGAACGGGATCAGGGCGCGCACGCTTGGGTCGCGCAGATAGAGACCGCCCCACAGGATGATGCCGAGATAGACGCTAAACAGCGTGTGCGAAAACAACGGGCTGCCGACGCGCATATTTGTGGCGATGGCGCCGCCGAGATAGCCGGTGAGCAGGATGGCGCCGAGCACCGAGGTGCGGGGCAGCGCATAGAGCGCGGTCGAGATCAGCCCGATAATGCCGAGCGTGCGCGCGACATTGACATCGGCCGGCCAGCCGAGCGGCACCATGGTCTGGGTGACGACATCGAGCGGCGGCAGCTTGATGACGCCGTCGAAGATCATGAACAGGATGATGAGGCCGCTGAGCACGCGGCCGGTCCACAGGGCGCCCGATGAGACGGGCATGGTTTGAGAAATACTCACGGGTGTTCCCTCCTAAGCGGTTCGAGCCGTTTGCTGGCTTCGGACCAAGGACGAGCGATGGGGCGGCGATCCTACAGGGTGCGGATTCTTTTTGGGTAGCAGCAAGCAAAAGCCGCTGCGTGGCGATCCTTCACACCCCCCTCTGGCCCGCCGGCCATCTCCCCCGCAAGGGGGGAGATTACACGCTCGACCGCTTCGGCAATGTTCCATGAATGAGCGGAGCATCGAAACCGCCGATCTCCCTCGTTGCGGGGGAGATGCCCGGCAGGGCAGAGGGGGTGCTGTCCCTCGACCTTGACGGACTATCGACATCCACCAGTCACGGCTATTGATAGGGCTGGGCGAGAGACGAGCGAATGGCCGGCGAGACTGATCTGAAAAAGCTGCTGGCGGCGATGACGCCGGAACTGCTTCCCGGCGTCCATGTCTTCGCCACCCTGGTCCCCGGTGCACCGGTTCCCGAGACGCTCAATCCGGTGATGCTGTTTCGCGAGAAGGAGGGCACGACGCTGATCTTGCCCGAAGACCAGGCCGCCGGGCTGCAGTCCGCCTTCCGCTGCCGCATGATCACCCTGAACGTCCACTCCTCGCTGGAAGCCGTCGGCTTCCTCGCCGCCATCACCGCCCGGCTGGCCGCCGCCGGCATGGGCGTCAATCCGGTCTCTGCTTTCTATCATGACCATCTGTTCGTGCCCGCTGAGCGGGCCGAGGAAGCGATGGAGTTATTGCGCCAACTGGCCAAGGATAACGCCGGCTGAATATCAAGCTCGACGCACGTAGAGAATATCCGGCAGGCCTTCTTCGTTGGTGGTGCCCGCGCCGAACGCCTCGGGGCGAAAGCCATGGCGCTCGTAGAAGCGACGCGCGCCGGTGTTGGCCTGGAAGCAATGCAGTTTAACGATCCGTAGCGCGGCGGTCGCTTGCACCAGCAGCCGGCTGCCTATGCCTTGCCCCGTCCAGGCGGGGTCGAGATAGAGCTGTTCCACCCAATCGCCGCTGAGGGCAATGAAGCCGACAATGCCGGTGCCGGCCTCGGCGACCGTCACCTGCTGCCGGGACAGCACGATCTCGCGGATGAAGGCAAGATCCTCATCCGGCGTGTGGATGACCGGCATCCAGGAGAACGAGCCAAGTGCGGCCCGCATGACAATGGCGATGGTCGCGGCATCCAAAGCCGTGGCGGGGCGCAGCACGATTTTGGTGGGATCGTTCAAAGGCGTTTCTCAACAGAGGTCAGCGCTGCCCTCATCCCCCTGCCGGGACCTTCTCCCCGTGAACGGGGAGAAGGAAGGCTTCGGCCGAAGGCCGAGCCCGCGACTACGGGCCGCCGGCTTTCCGGCGCCCCGCGGAGGGCCAGCCGCGGCAGCGGCGATACGGCCCGTGAGCGATAAACGGAATCGGCCGAAGGCCGAACCCCGTGAGCGAAAACAAACCAGCCGTCAGGCCGCCTTCTTCTTCGGCTGGATCAGGCCGCGCTCGACCAGAAGCTCGGCGATCTGCACCGCGTTGAGCGCCGCGCCCTTGCGCAGATTGTCGGAGACGATCCACATCGACAGGCCGTTGTCGATGGTCGAATCCTCGCGGATGCGCGAGATGAAGGTGGCGTCCTCGCCGGCCGATTCCAGCGGCGTGATGTAGCCGCCATCCTCGCGCTTGTCCAAGACCTGGCAGCCTGGCGCTTCGCGCAGGATGTCGCGCGCCTCGTCGGCGGTGATCGGCTTTTCGAACTCGATGTTGACGGCTTCGGAATGGCCGATGAACACCGGCACGCGCACACAGGTCGCCGTCAGCTTGATCTTGGGGTCGAGCATCTTCTTGGTCTCGGCGACCATCTTCCACTCTTCCTTGGTCGAGCCGTCGTCGAGGAAGACGTCGATATGCGGAATGACGTTGAAGGCGATGCGCTTGGTGAACTTCTTGACCTCGACGCCATCGGCGACGAACACCGCGCGGGTCTGTGTAAAGAGTTCGTCCATGCCTTCCTTGCCGGCGCCGGATACCGATTGATAGGTGGCGACGACGACGCGCTTGATGGTGGCGACATCGTGCAGCGGCTTCAGCGCCACGACCAGCTGCGCCGTCGAGCAGTTCGGATTGGCGATGATGTTCTTGCGGGTGAACAGCGAGATCGCATCCGGGTTCACTTCCGGCACGATCAGCGGCACGTCCTGATCATAGCGGAAGGCCGACGAGTTATCGATGACGACGCAGCCCTGCTTGCCGATCTTCGGCGACCACTCCTTCGAGACGTTGCCGCCGGCCGACATGATGCAGATGTCGGTGTCGGAAAAATCATACTGGTCGAGCGTCTTGACCTTCAGCGAACGGTCGCCGAACGACACTTCGGTGCCCTGGCTGCGCCGCGAGGCCAGCGCCACGACTTCGCTTACCGGAAAGCCGCGCTCTTCCAGTATGTTGAGCATTTCGCGACCCACATTGCCCGTGGCGCCGACTACCGCAACCTTGAAACTCATCAGAAATCTCCTGTCCCTCTCCGCTTGGTTTTTGGAGAAAACCCGCCGGCCAATGCGGGTTCCGTCCCCCGGGCCGGACCCGGGAGAGGGTGGTTAGGCCAAGGGAATCACACCGTGGTGGTGGTTTTTTTGGCCATGGTTTTGCTGGAACGGTAAGACGCGCCGACGCGCCCGGCCCCATGATTGTGGCCGGGGAAGTCGAAGGCAAGAAGAGCCATCAGAAGGCCGCGCATCGAAAATGATCCCGTTCGATGCCGGCTTTTACGCGGTTTGCGTCAGGAGTCAATTGCGGCCAGGCACACGCCTGCCCTGTACAATAGCGGCCGCAAGAAGTACGAACGCCCAAATAGTGTTTGGCTGGCGTGCGTCAGCCCCGGCATGTGCTCCATGATGAGCCCAGACCCTGAATTCCGAAAGAGTGAGATGTCCAATTTCGAAGCTATTGTTCCTGCGCTGGCAGAAGCGCTGGAAAAACGCGGCTATACCGAGCTGACGCCAGTGCAGAAGGCCGTGCTGGAGCTCGGCGAGTCCGACGCTCTGGTGTCGGCGCAGACCGGCTCAGGCAAGACCGTCGCCTTCGGCCTCGCTTTGGCGCCGACCCTTCTTGGAAGCGCCGAACGTTTTGACAAGGCTGGCGCACCGCTGGCGCTGGCCGTGGCGCCGACGCGCGAGCTCGCTCTGCAGGTGATGCGCGAATTGCAATGGCTCTACGCGCCGACCGGCGCCACCGTCGCGTCCTGCGTCGGCGGCATGGACATGCGCTCCGAACGGCGCGTGCTGGAGCGCGGCGCCCACATCGTCGTCGGCACGCCCGGCCGCCTGCGCGACCACATCACCCGCAACTCCCTCGACATGTCGGCGCTGAAAGCCGTGGTGCTGGACGAGGCCGACGAGATGCTCGACCTGGGCTTTCGCGAGGACCTCGAATTCATCCTCGATGCCGCACCGGCTCAGCGCCGCACGCTGATGTTTTCGGCCACCGTGCCGCGCTCGATCGCCACGCTGGCGCAAGGCTATCAGCGCGACGCCGTACGCATCTCGGCCGGCGGCGAGGAAAAGCAGCATCTCGATATCGAATACCGGGCGCTGAATGTCGCCTATCCCGACCGCGAGAACGCCATCATCAACGTGCTGCGGTTTTACGAGGCGAAGAACGCGCTGGTGTTCTGCAACACCCGCGCCGCCGTCAATCATCTGACGGCACGCTTCAACAACCGCAATTTTTCCGTCGTCGCACTGTCGGGCGAGCTCAGCCAGAACGAACGCACCCACGCGCTGCAGGCGATGCGCGACGGCCGCGCCAAGGTCTGCATTGCCACGGACGTCGCAGCGCGCGGCATCGACCTGCCCAATCTCGAACTGGTCATCCACGCCGATCTGCCGACCAATCCCGAAACGCTGCTGCACCGCAGCGGCCGAACCGGCCGAGCCGGACGCAAGGGCGTCAGTGCGCTGATCGTGCCCAACGGCGCCCGCAAGCGCACCGAACGGCTGCTGCAGAATGCAGGGCTGAAGGCGACATGGGCGAGCCCGCCCTCCGCCGACGACGTCATCAAGCGCGACGACGAGCGCATCCTTGCCGATCCAGCCTTCGAAGAGCCGATTGCCGAGGACGAGCGCGGCTTCATCGACGCGCTTCTGGCCAAGCATGGCGCCGAACAGGTGGCCGCCGCCTTCGTGCGCCAATGCCGCGCCAGCCGCTCGGCGCCCGAGGAGCTTACGGATGTCGCACCGTTCACGCCTTCGCGTGACAAACCGGCGGGCGAAAAATTCGAGCGCGATGAAGCGCCAAGCCGGCGCGACGACTTCGGCGACAGTGTCTGGTTCTCGCTGTCGATCGGGCGCAAGCAAAATGCCGAGCCGCGCTGGCTGATCCCGATGCTGTGCCGCACCGGCAACATCTCCAAGCGCGAGATCGGCTCCATCAAGATGCAGCAGGATGAGACCTACGTGCAGATCGCGGCCGACTGGGCCGATCGCTTCCTCGCCGCCATCGGCCCCGACAAGAAGCTGCAGGGCAACATCGTGGTGAAGCGCCTGGACGGCACGCCCGACCTGTCGCGGGCCGGCTACCAGGCGCCGAAGCCGGACAAGAAACCGCATCGCGGCAAGCGACCGTTCGAGGCGCCGCAAAGCGCACACAAGCCGAAATTCGAGAAGCGGGAACGGCCCGCCGGCGATGCAAAGCCTTGGGCCGGGAAACCGAAATTCGACAAGGCTGGACCGCCGAAGAACAAGAAACCGAAGAAGCGGCCGGTTTGAGGCTCTTATCGGCCAATTACAGATGCAGGCGCTGCCCCTCATTGCCCTGCCTGGCGTTTCTCCCCGTATAGTGACGGGGAGAAACGGCTGACCGCAGCCTTGGCGCTCTTCTTGCAACGTTGGCGATTGGCGGAATCGTCAATAACAGCGACCCCTCTCCCCGCCATTATACGGGGAGAGGATGCCGGCAGGCAGGTGAGGGGCAGCGCCAACGGACGGGAAAATGAAGCAACTCATGCCTGAACCGTTTACCCTCCATTTCGTCCAACCCCTTGCAGTCCGCCGCAACTTTGAACAGTCTGTGCCTACACGGGGGCGAGGCTAAATGCGCGGCGAAGTTCTTCACTATGACGAGGCCCAGGGTTTCGGCTTCATCACCGGGGCGGACGGCAACCGCTACACCTTCGCGCGCGAGGATCTGCGCCGTGATACCGTGATCGCGAACGGCGCAGTGGTCGAGTTTCTGCCGGCAAGCGGTCAGGCGCGCGACGTTTTTTCAATCCGCGCCCAGCCCGCCAGTCCCGCCACCGCTGCGCCAGCGGCAAGCGCCGCGCCGCCCAAGGCGGCTGCCGCTTCAGCCGCGCCACAGCATTTCGGCCGCCTGGCGGAAGACGGCGCGGTTCGCGATAGCGGACTGCCGGGTTATTTCTGGCGAGGCGTGACGCGCAACTACATCAACTTCGCCGAACGCGCCCGCCGCAAGGAATTCTGGGGCTACTGCCTGTTCTGGACCGTCAGCTTCATCCTGGTCGGAATTGCCGGCGGCCTCGCCGACCAGGCCGTCGGCAATTTCGATGCCGGCAACTGGCCGATTGTGATGATCGGCGTCTGGGGGCTGTTTTGGCTAGCGACGTTCCTGCCCTGGGTCGGGCTCGTCGTGCGCCGCTTGCACGACATCGGCCTGACCGGCTGGCTGGCAATACCTTACTTCGCAATCACCTTCATGTTCGCTCCGGCTACGCTGATCCTCGCGCTGATACTCGGATTGATCCCGACCCAGGCCCACGAAAACCAGTGGGGGCCGGTGCCTGGAGGAGGCGGAGCCTAGACCGCACCAGAAATGAACTGCCGGCTGTTTGCGGACAGCCGCGATTTAACAATGGCTTAGGTCGCAGCCAGGAAGGCAGCTGCTGTTTTGACCGGACGAACAAAATATTTCTCTTGCCGTTTAGTCTGCGCACAGATAATCTGTGCACTCATCAAATCGACGATCGAAAACGGATGATGGAGCCAAGACAAATGTGGACCAACGAGTACACCGCAATTTCCCCCCTTTCGGCGCAGGCCATCTGGAACGCGCTCAAGGCGCTGCACGAAGGCCGCCTCACCTACGAAGGGTCCGATACGTTCGTGCTGCACGGCCCGTTCGCCAAGGGCACCCGCGTCTCTGTAACGCCCGTCGGGCAGGACACCTTCGAATCGACGATCGTCGATCTTGTCGACACTGTGACGTATGCCGACGAGACCTCGTTCGGCGACACGAAACTGCTGTTCAGGCATACGCTGACGCCGGTCGAGGGTGGCACTCAAGTGACTCATCGCCTCGAGATTTCCGGCCCATCGGCCGCCGAGGTCGGACCAGAGCTCGGGCCGCAGATCAGCGGCGATTTCGACACTTCGATGGCCAAACTGTTCGAGCAGGCAAGGGTGTTGGCGAACGGTGGCTGATCGGGGGGATCTGAACACGCGCTTCAGCGGACCATCCGAGAGCCCCGGCTTGCTGCTCTGGCGAACCACCATGCGCTGGCAGCGCGTCATGACGGCGGCGCTGGCCCCGCTTGACCTTACCCATGTCCAGTTCGTGCTGCTGGCTTCGGCGATGTGGCTCGGCCGCTATGGCGAGCCGCCCAACCAGGTGCAGCTCGCCGCCCAGGCCGGCACCGAGGTGAAGATGACATCGGACGTCGTCGCCCGGCTCGAGGCAAAGGGACTGATTGTGCGGGACACCAACCCGCGGGATTCCCGCGCCAAGGTGATCCGCGTCTCCACGACGGGGACGGCCGCAGTCCAGCGCGCTATCGTCGCCGTCGAAGCCGCCGACGCTGCTTTTTTCTCAGCCGTGGATGAGGCGCAACTCGTCGGCCTGCTGAAACGGCTGGCCGGCGAGATCCGCTGAGTCGGCCGCTAAGCCAGGAACTTGGCGATGATGGCATCGCCCATTGCGACAGTGCCGACTTCGGTCATGCCCTCGGACATAATATCCTTCGTCCGCAGCCCGTCGTCGAGCACGGCGGCTATGGCGCCTTCGAGCTTGTCGGCCTCATCGACCATGCCGAAGGAGTAGCGCAGGCACATGGCAAACGACGCGATCATGGCGATCGGGTTGGCGATGCCCTGTCCCGCAATGTCGGGCGCCGAGCCATGCACCGGCTCGTACAGCGCCTTGCGCTTCCTGGTCTTCACATCGGGCGCGCCGAGCGAGGCCGACGGCAGCATGCCGATCGATCCGGTCAGCATGGCGGCGATGTCGGACAGCATGTCGCCGAACAGATTGTCGGTGACGATGACGTCGAACTGCTTTGGCCAGCGCACCAACTGCATGCCGCCGGCATCGGCCAGCATGTGGTCGAGCTTGACGTCGGCATAGCGAGTCTTCTGGGTCTGGGTGACGACCTCGTTCCACAGCACGCCGGATTTCATGACGTTGCGCTTTTCCATCGATGTCACGTGGTTCTTGCGCGTGCGCGCCAGCTCGAAGGCGACGCCCGAAATCCGCTCGATCTCGAACGTGTCGTAGACCTGCGTGTCGATCCCGCGCTTCTGGCCGTTGCCGAGATCGATGATCTGCTTCGGCTCGCCGAAATAGACGCCGCCGGTAAGCTCGCGCACGATCAATATGTCGAGGCCCTCGACGACTTCCTGCTTCAGCGAGGACGACGCGGCCAGCGCCGGATAGCAGATGGCGGGCCGGAGATTGGCGAACAGCTCCATATCCTTGCGCAGCCGTAGCAACCCGGCCTCGGGACGCACCTCGTAAGGCACCTTGTCCCATTTCGGCCCGCCGACGGCGCCGAACAGCACGGCGTCCGCAGCCATCGCCTTTGCCATGTCGCCATCCGAAATCGCCGCGCCATGCGCGTCGTAGGCACAGCCGCCGACCAAGCCTTCATCAGTGGCAAAACCGCTGCCGAGCTTTGCGTTCATGGCCGCGATCAGCTTCTTCACCTCGGCCATCGCCTCGGGGCCGATGCCGTCGCCGGCGAGCAGGAGAAGATTTTTCGAAGCCATGGAGAACCGTCCGATGCTGTTTGGAGAAACCGCGGCCTTGCTAAACGCCAAGAGCTTGCGGCGCAAGGGGATGAAGAACGCTACGACGGCGCCCGCCTCTCAAGACCTGGGTTCCTCGCCGTGGCCAGAGGCGGGGGAGAGGAACAAATCACTTGTGGGACAAAATATTCACCAACCGGCCGAACGGATCGCGCACATAAAACCGCCGTACGCCCCACGGCTCGTCGGCCGGACCGTATTCGACGGCAAAGCCGGCGGCCTTCATGCCTTGCAGCGCCGCATCGACATCGTCGACCTCGATGGAGAGGTCCGGCACCGGCGTGCCGGAGCCGCCCTGGGCCATGAAGCTGATCTGCACCTGCATCCGTTCGTCGGACCCGTAGGTGACGATCCAGCCCTGATCCATCAGCACATCGAGGCCAAGCACGTCCTGATAGAAGCGTTTCGCCGCCGCCGCGTCCTGCGTCCCGATATTGGCTACGATGCGCCGGACCGTCATGGCTTTGGCCTCCTCAAGCCGTGCGCCGCAGCGCCGTGACTTCGATCTCGATCTTCATTTCCGGCTTGTTGAGCTGGCACACGATCATCGTCGCCGCCGGCCTGATCTCGCC
This sequence comes from Mesorhizobium sp. C268A, assembly GCF_040324475.1. NCBI lineage: Bacteria > Pseudomonadati > Pseudomonadota > Alphaproteobacteria > Hyphomicrobiales > Phyllobacteriaceae > Mesorhizobium > Mesorhizobium sp. C268A. The sequence continues at coordinate 3,570,841 of NZ_JAMYVX010000001.1, read as the reverse complement.
GAAAGCCTCGCCGAGGATGGGGAAGACGACGTCCACGATGGCCCGGTCTGTGATGTAGTAATGCGCCCGCACCACATCGGCCATGTCGAAGCCGCCATCCCTCAGCGCCTCCGCGATGGTCGCCAGGCAATTGCGCGTCTGCGCCTCCACCGTTTCCGGCATGGTCATCGTCGCATAGTCGTAGCCGGTCGTTCCCGACACGAAGCACCAGTCGCCCTGCACCACCGCGCGCGAATAGCCGGCGGTTTTTTCGAAGGGCGAACCGGTGGAGATGAGTGTGCGCATGGAGCCTCGCTGTGGTTTCGGACACTTTGCAGGAAAGGACCGGCCAGGCCATGGGCCAAGTCAGGTGCAAATCTTGGTCGTCGGCGGGACAGCACCCCCCTCTGGCCTGCCGGCCATCTCCCCCTCAAGGGGGGAGATTAGCAGTTCGGACGCCTTTCTCGCTTTCCACATTTGCGATTGGCGAAAGCCAGAGTGACGTCTGATCTCCCCCCTTGAGCGGGAGATGCCCGGCAGGGCAGAGGGGGGTGTGACGGATCGCGACGGAACAAGCATGAACACCGATTGTTCGCCGCGCTGCCGCGAACTCTAGTTCCCCGACTCCTGCGCCTTGTCCATTGCTTCCTTCACATCCGCAGGCCAGGTCTTCACGTCAGGCCACGCCTGCGGCTCGCCATTGTCGCCGCGCCGGGCGAAGTAGAGCGTGTGCTTGGCCGGGTCGACCGCCATGAAACCGTCATTGCTGCCGCATGCGTGCGGCACGCAGCCGGTGGCGTAGAAGGCGCCCGACGCCGTCTTTTCGGTGCCGCCGCCGACCAGCAGGCTGGTCGCCATGTCGGGCATGGTGTCGCCGAGTAGCGTCTGCGCCGCCTTGTAGACGGCCTCATTGTGGAAGGCGTCGATGATGTTCTGGTATTTGGCCGGATCGACGTCCTTCCAGTCCGTACCCGGCTCCGGCGCGTAGGTCAGGTCGCCCGAGATCGTCAGCCCGTCGCTGGGCGACCATTGCAGCGCTTGCTTCGTATCGCCCGGCAACAGATACGGCACGAAAAAGATGGCGTTGTCGGCCACCGCCGCCGGCGGCGCGCCGCATTCGTCCTGTTCGACCTTGAGGCTTTGTATCTCGCCGCCTTCCGGCTTCCAGACGATGACCTTGGCCGGGCCGCACTGGTTGCCGCCGTCGCCGACATCGACCAGCGCCACGTCGACGCCGCCGACCTTGACTGTTCTGTCGAAGAACACGTCGTAATTGCTGGCCAGCTGCTTGCCGTCATAGGCCAGCACCTTTTCGCCATCCTGCTCCGGCTGGGTGATGGTCAGCTGCCCGCCCTCGAACGGGACCGGCCCCTGGCTGTCATCGTCCGCCAGGGCCGCATTGCTCGACGCGCCCGGATCGGCGGCGGACGGATCTTCTGCCGGCACGAGGACCGTGTCGGTCTGTGCTTGCGCGCCGGCCACCGGCATCAGCATCCACGCCAGCGCGCAGGCGCCGGCAAGAAGAAAACGTGTCATGACTGTCCCCTCCGTTCAGCCGCCACGAACCCGGCTTTGTGGCGGCCGGGCCATCTCGTACCACTCAGGCCCAAGGACGCTCGGCAGCGTTCTTCTTCTCGAACGAGGCGATGGCGCCGGCCTTCTCCATGGTCAGGCCGATATCGTCGAGACCGTTCAGCAGGCAGTGGCGCTTGAAGTCGTCGAGGTCGAAGGTGACCACGCCGCCGTCGGGGCCGCGGATTTCCTTGGCCTCGAGGTCGACCGACACCGTCGCATTGGAGCCGCGCGAGGCGTCGTCCATCAGCTTCTCCAGGTCTTCGGGGCTGACGGTGATCGGCAGGATTCCGTTCTTGAAGCAGTTGTTGTAGAAAATGTCGGCGAACGACGTCGAGATGACGCAGCGAATGCCGAAATCGAGCAGCGCCCACGGCGCGTGTTCGCGGCTCGAACCGCAGCCGAAATTGTCGCCGGCGACCAGGATCTGCGCCTTGCGGTAGGCTGGCTTGTTGAGCACGAAGTCGGGGTTTTCCGAGCCATCGTCCTTGTAGCGCATTTCGGCGAACAGGCCGCTGCCGAGCCCGGTGCGCTTGATCGTCTTGAGATAATCCTTGGGGATGATCATGTCGGTGTCGACATTGACGATCGGCATCGGTGCGGCGACGCCGGTGAGCTTGGTGAATTTTTCCATGGCTTTTGCCCGTTCTTGATCGAATTCGTTGCGTCAGGGTTTGCTGCGCCCGGTTTACACAAAGCCGCCGGCAAATAAAAGGCAACTGTTGGTGCGCGGCCCGATCGAAAGATCGGCGGCAAACGTCTTTAAAACCGGCCGCCGCTGGTGCACCTTGCGCCCATGACCACACAATCGAATATTATCTATGCCAGTGAGCCTGAGCTCGACGTCGCTGAATTCCGCCGCGTGCTGGTCGAATCCACGCTCGGCGAAACACGCCCCGTCGATGACGACGCCCGGCTGCAAGCGATGCTTTCAGGCGCGAACCTGGTGCTCACGGCGCGGCTCGACATCGAAGGCAGGCCGCTGATCGGCGTTATCAGGGCCATCACCGATTTTTCCTGGGTGTGCTACGTCTCAGAGCTCGCCGTGTCGCAATCGGCGCAAGGCGTCGGCATCGGCAAGGGCCTGATGGACGAGGCCCGCCGGCAGCTTGGGCCTTCGGTCGCCATCAGCCTGATCTCGATGCCCGACGCCGTCGGCTTCTACGAGCGTATCGGCATGAAGCGCATGGCCGACGCGTTCTGGTTCTCCCGCGAGGGCTGACGCCGCATCGGGCGCAATTGCCGACCGGGTTGGGCAGTCAAGGCGGGCAAGGTTATCGGGCAATGCGGAACGGTGTTCAGGACCCTGCTGAGCAACGCCTCCTTGCCGCCCTTGACCCGCGCTTCATCCGGTCCACATCCCCAGCATGGGAAATCGCCGATCTCTCATAGGCACCGCCGGCTGGGGAATTCCGTCTCGATACAAGGCTGAGTTTCCGCAGTCCGGTTCGCATCTCGAACGTTACGGAAAACGCTTTCCGGTCGTCGAGATCGACACCTCGTTCTACAAGCCGCACCGCCGCGAGACCTATGAGCGCTGGGCTCACGCCGTGCCGGAGCACTTCCGCTTCGCGGTCAAGGCACCGAAGAGCATGACCCATGAGCATCGCCTCGCTGATTGCGAGGGGCTGACGGAGGACTTTCTCGGGCAGGTCGAAGGTCTCGGCGAAAAGCTGAGCGTGCTTCTGGTGCAGCTGCCGCCGAGCTTGCCCTTCGAGCCGGAGGTCGCCGGCGGTTTCTTCGACATGTTGGGCAAGCGTATCCGGGCAAGGCTGGCATGCGAGCCGCGCCATCCCACCTGGTTCAGTGCCGAGACGGACGCACTGCTGGCCGGTCACCAGGTCGCCCGGGTCGCCGCCGACCCGGCTTCGGTTCCGGAGGCAGCAGGGCCGGGTGGCTGGCCCGGCCTTGCCTATTTCCGCTGGCACGGCGCGCCGCGCATCTACTATTCGGGTTACGATACCGAAACGCTCGACCGGTTTGCGCGGCAAGTGGAAGCAACGGCCGCTTCCGGTGCCGAGGTCTGGGGGATTTTCGACAACACGGCCGCCGGGCATGCACTGGGGAACGCGATGGCTGTCAGTGCGATGGTTGCTTAGACGCTCGCGGGACAGCACCCCCTCTGGCCTGCCGGCCATCTCCCCCGCAAGGGGGGAGATCAGATGCCGCGACCGCTTCGCCAATCGCCGACGTTGCAAGAATGGCGCCTTCGCCGAAGCTGCCAATCTCCCCCCTTGCGGGGGAGATGCCCGGCAGGGCAGAGGGGTGGGCGGGAACTCGACAGTGAGCTTTTGCCGCCTCAAATCACATTCAATTCCCGGAACGCCCTTCCTTCGGCCACTCTGGCGTACCCAAACGCCGAGCAATCCACCGTCCGATACCCGCCATGCACCAACAACTCCGCCAGCGCCTTGCCGACCGCCGGCGCCTGCTGCAGGCCGTGGCCGGAAAATCCGTTGGCAAAGATGAAATTGCCGACCTCGGGATGCGGCCCGATCACCGCGTTCTGGTCGAGCGTGTTGTAGTCGTAGTGGCCGGCCCAGGCGCGTGTCGGCTTGATCGCCTCGAAGGCGGGGATGCGGGTGGCCAGCACCGGCCAGATCACCTCTTCGAACAGCGGCCAGTCGACCTCGAAATCGGCTGGATCGGCGGGACCGTCGCCCTCTTCCGGCTCGGCGCCGCCGGTGAGATAGACCGAGCCTTCCGGCCTGACATAGATGCCGGAGGGATCGACCAGCAGCGGCATGTCGGCGTATTTTTCCCGCGCCTCGAAGACGAAAACGTTGCGCTTGCGCGGCTCGACGGGCAGCACGAGTCCCGCCATGCCGGCCACCTTGCCGGCATTCGGCCCGGCGGCATTGACGACGATGCCGGCTTGCAGTCTTTCGCCATTGTCGAGGTCCATGCCGGTGACGCGGTTGCCCTGCCTTTCGATGCCGGTGACGTCGGCGGCGATGAAATCGATTTGTCTGTCGCGCAGCGCCTTGCGGAACAGCGTCAGCATCGCATGAGCGTCGAACCAGCCCTCGCCGCTGCGGCCGAAGGCGCCGGCGCTGATGCCTTCCGTCGACAGCCACGAAAAGCGCTTTGCCAGCTGGTCGGCATCCTCGAGCAGAATGTCGGCGCCCTCGGCGACCTGCGCCTCGTGGTTGGCTTTCAGGATCGGCAACCCGGCCTCGCCGGCCAGGATGAGATAGCCGCCCTCGCGAAAGCCGATATCGGCATCGGCGCCGAAGGTCTCCTTCAGCCGCCGGAACAGGTTTAGCGTGAACTGCGACAGCCGGATGTTTTCCGGGATCGAGAATTGCTGACGGATCGAGGCCATGGACAGCGTCGTTGCCGCATGGGCGAATTGCGGATCGCGTTCGATCAGCGCAATCGAGCCGGTAAAGCCTTCCTCGCGCAGATAATAGGCGACAGAGGAGCCGACGATGGCCCCGCCGATGATGACAATGTCGTAGCGCACGTTTTCTCCGATCCGGCCGCCGGTATGCTTCACGCCGCCGGCACAATGATCTCGAAGCGCGTGCCGCGTCCGGAGTCAACCAGCGCGATCGTGCCATCATGCGCTTTCAGGAGGGCCAGCACGATGCCGAGGCCCATGCCGGTGCCGCCGGACTCACGGCGCGTGGTGAAGAACGGCTCGAAAATGCGGGCCCTGTTGCTCGGCGAAATACCGGCGCCGTCATCGCTGACCGCAACGGTCGCCTTGCCGTCGGCGGTGGCCGCAGAGAGAAGAACCTGGGTGGCTCCGTGCCTGGCCGAATTGTCGATCAGATTGGCAAGCACGATCGCCGCATTCTCGGCTGATATCCGCAGGCCGATTTCGCCACCCGCCTCAATGTTGACCGCCAGCCGGCCATCGACCGGAAGCAGCGCCAGCGCTGCATCGAGCGATGTGCTTTCGCCGCTCGGCGCCAGATTTTCGGCGCGCGCCAGGTCGAGCAGGCGACGCACCAGCAGATTGAGCCGGCCGGCGTCATTGACGATGTTGCCGGAGAACCGCTTGCGCTCGGCGGCATCCATCGCCTCGCCGGAATCGCGCAGCAGCTCGGCCGCGCCCTGGATCGCCGTCAGCGGCGATTTGAGCTCGTGCGAGACATGGGTGGCAAAAGTCTGGATGCTGTCGGAGCGCGCTTGCAGCTTTTCGGCCATGTCGAGAAAGGCGGCGGACAGCTCCGCCATTTCGCGCGTGCCGTGATGGTCGAGCGGCCGGATCGCGTCGCGGTCGCCGGCGGCGATGCGCCTGGTGCGCTCCATCAGCGCGTAGATCGGCCGGCTGACGGTGCGCAGGAAGACCAGCGCGATCAGCAGCGTGCCGAACAGCATGGCAATGGCCGCCAGCGTCACCTTGCCGCGTTCGCCATAGAGATGTTTGACGATGTTGTTCGGCGTCCGGGAGAGATAGATCACGCCGGCGACGTGGCCAGCGACCGCAATCGGCATGGCGACGAAGACACGAACTTTCGTGCCGCGGCTGACCGAATAGAGCGGCGGCGGCGGCTGATCGGGGATTCGTTGCCTCAATGCGCTGGCATAGCGGCCGGCAAGGGCCTCGCGCACCTCCTCGACATTGGCCAGGGATAGTCCGACCTCGTCGCGCCCGGCAATGACGACGCCCTTGGGATCGAGCAGCCGGAAGCCGGCCAGCGTGGTTTTTTGCGTCGTGTCGAGAATGCCGGACAGTCGCGCGCCGATGGCCGTGAAGGCTGGATCGGTGGCGGCGGCAATGCCGGCGGGCCGGGTCGGCAGCAGATAGTCGGAAGCGAGATCGAGGCTCGGCTCGATCGGCTGGTAAGGCGAGTCGTCGCCGCGGCTGGCATCGCCGCTGTCAGCCTGCATCGGCACCCCTAGCTTCTCCGGGGCAATGGCGGCGTCACTGATATTCTGTGCATAGATGGCGGCGATGACGGCGCCTTGCGCGATCAACTCGCCCTCGGTCTGGCGGATCAGCTGGTTTTCATAAAGCCGGAAGAAGAACAGGCCGACCAGCGGCAGCGCCAGCACCATGATGAGGATGGCGAGAACCACCGTGGCCAGCCTTGGCCGCCATTTGGTGCCGATCCATTTGGCGTCGCTCAGGCGCCGCATCGGCCGAGCCGGAAACCAACGCCATGCACGGTTTCGATGGCGTCGAGACAGCCCGCCGCCGCCAGCTTGGCGCGGATGTTGCGGATGTGGCTATCGACGGTACGGTCGGCGACATGGATGTTGGCGGCATAGGCGCTGGCGACCACCAGGTCGCGGCCCAGCACATGCGCCGGCCGCGCCAGAAATCCTTTCAGGATCGAGAATTCGATCGCCGTCAGCGCCAGCGCCTTGCCGTCGAAACTGGCGCCGTGGCTGGCCGGCACCAGGCTGAGCTTGCCATGCGCAAAGTTCTTGTCGTCGGCGGGGTCCGGCGCCACCGGGCGGGCGCGGCGCAGGATGACGTTGACGCGCGCCACCAGCTCGCGCGGGCTGAACGGTTTCGTCACATAGTCGTCGCCGCCCATTTCGAGCCCGAGGATGCGATCGATCTCCTCGTCTCGCGCCGACAGGAACAGTATCGGCACATCGGAGCGCTGCCTCAGCCGCCGGCAGACTTCCAGCCCGTCCATCTCCGGCATGCCGATATCGAGCACGACGAGGTCGGGCTCGCGGCCTTCGATCGCCTGCAGGGCGGCTGCGCCGTCAGCGACGGCCTGCGTCTTCATCCCGGCCCTCTCCAGCGCAAAGCAGATGATCTCGCGAATGTGCGGATCGTCGTCGGCGACCAGGATCTGATGCGGCATGGATCTAACGGTCCGGCACTGAAGGTTGCGAGGGCTGGGTAGGTGGAGGAAGCACGAGCGGACCTCTCTTGTCGAGAACCTGCAGGAGCCTCCAGCCGCGAAAGCTCCAGGCGCGCCACTGCTTCTGCTCGGCGATAGTGTCGTCGATCATCATTTGGTCGGCCAGACAGGTGGTTTGGTTTCCGAATTGGTGCATGTAGAGGCGGTCCAGCGCCGGCATGGCGGCAGCGCCAAGCGAGCGCAGATATTCGGTATCGATAGGCGTGCCGTCGCCGGTCATTTCAAGGGAATGGTCGACATTGAAGTTGGCGATCGCTGCGGCGAAGTTGATGAAGCAGCAGGCATAAAGCGTCGCAGATAACGTCGCAAGATTGGCGGAGAGCAGCCATTCGTTGGATTTTCCAAGCGCGATGCGGGCAATGATCAGTACAAGCCCTGACGCCACCAACCCCATCCAGACGAAGGCGGCGATGCGCCAGTAGGTCAGTGCATAGACGCCGATATAGAGATCGAGCCTGAGAATCGACGAGATGACCAGCACGATGTTCTGTGCCACCCAGGCATAGACCAGCCGGCGGATCAGCGGATCGCCTGAGGTTTCGCTGCCCGGCCGCAGCGCCGCCAGCACGAAGCCGGCGGCCAGCAGCGCGGTGGCGATCAGCGGATACGCGCCGCGATGGGCATAGGCGGCATAGCTCAACCCGTCGGGAAGGGCGACCCCGCCCCAGAGATAGGCGGCGTCGAGCCCGGTCTGCAGCGCAAACAGGGCATTGAAGACGATCAGCGCGCGCAAGATCGCGGCCTTGCCGAAGACGACGGCCTCGATCGTTGTCGCTGGTTTAGTCGCGGCCGGTGCGGCCACAGCTGCAGGCGGCGTCAAAGGTGGAAGGCGGCGTGGAAGGCGGCGCGGGAAACGCGGCAGGCGAGGCCGCAGGAAAGCCCAGACGCCGGCGAGCACGAACAGCCAGAAGACGATCCGCGCCAGTTGGATGAGATCGAGCAGCTTCATCAGGTCGATCAGCGACAGCCAGTATTCGATGACCGGATTGGCGGCGCCGAACAAGAACAGGAACACCGCGCCCAGCGTCACCGGCATGACCCAGACGATGATGGACGCCAGGCGGATGCGGCGGCCGCCAAGCCGGCGCACCGTGCGGCGCCATTGGAAAAAGTCACGGATAAGGCGCAGCGGCGCCGCCAGCAGGAACAGCGCGACCTGGCCGGCAATGCGGGCGATGCCGTGCCGCAGCCGCCCGGACAGGGACAGCGCAAACACCACCAGCGACACGACAGCTATCGCCACCGACAGCGGGCTGACGTTCTCGGCCAGCGGCAGCAGCGCGACGAACAAAGCGGCCGGCTTGAGCCAGGGTCGGGTGGAATTCAGCGCGGCAGGATGCACAGCGACCACCGCGCCGGCGATCAGGATGGCAAACAGCAGGACAGTGATCCCGGCGGGCTGGCCATAGAAGAAAAAATCCGCCAGGGCGACGAGCAGGACGGCGATGCCGAAGCGGCTGGAAAAGCTTGCAAACGATGTCATGCGCGGATTTTCCTGATGGGCTGGGTCCGCTCGGCCGGTGGGCGGATAAAAGGGAGCAGGCTCGCTTCCAGGTAAGGGCGGGCCTCCGCCCGGGGCGGATCGACCAACCACCAGCTTTCGCTGCGCAGGCGATAGGGCAGGGACCAACGGTGAGCGTTTCGCTGTTGCATGCCGCTGTTGTCGCGGGCTCGCATGGAAACGGCGGGGCGGAGCGGAGGAGGTTTTCCGCAGGGATGTGCAGTTTTCGTGCAGGACCTGCGCTTACGGCCGGGGCGCTGCCCGCCATCTTTCCGGACGTTGGCGCTGTCCCAGCCAGGCTCCTTTCCTCTCCCTCCGGAGGGGGAGAGGTGGCTCGGCGAAGCCGAGACGGAGTGGGGGAACCACCTGGCAATCGCCGCGAACGGACACAGGAAGGGCATTCGGTGCAAACATCGCCTCGCCTTGCGCCCCAAGGGTCGACATCCACTCCGTCGATCCCCGCTCCGTCGAGCTTCGCTCGACACCTCTCCCCCGATCGACGGGGGAGAGGAAAGGCCCCCCTTCCGCAACTGCTGCGGGACGGGCGGGGCAGTGCACGCTTTCGCGGTTGGCTCGTCATCAGGTACCGGTCGGACGCTTGCCTCACCCGCCCCCACGCGGCATAGATCGGCCATGACAAGCGAACCTTACCGCCCGCGCCGCTCGGTGCTTTACGTCCCCGCCTCCAACGACAAGGCGCTGGCCAAGATCGCGACGCTGGCCTGCGATGCCGTGATCATCGACCTCGAAGACGCCGTCGCGCCCTCAGACAAGATCGCCGCGCGGGACAAACTGGCCGGCATTTTCGCCAGCCGACCGAAACGCCGCTGCGAGATGATCGTGCGCGTCAACGCGCTGTCCAGCGAATGGGGCACTGAAGACCTGCTCGCCGCGGCAAAATTCGAGCCCGACGGCATCCTGTTGTCCAAGGTCGCCACGCCGCGCGATATCCTCGAAGTCGGCGACGTGCTCGACGACAATTTTGCCCCCGACAGCGTCAAGCTCTGGGCGATGATCGAGACGCCCAAGGCCATGCTCAACATCGGCGCCATTGCCGAACTCGGCCGCGACCCGGCCTCGCGCCTAGCTTGTTTCGTTGCCGGAACGAACGATCTGGTCAAGGAAACCGGCATTCTGGCGACGCCTGATCGGCGCTACCTCGTGCCTTGGCTGATGCAGATGGTGCTGGCGGCGCGGGCCGGCGGCATCGACATGCTCGACGGCGTCTCCAACGATTTTCGCGACCTCGACGCGTTTGCGCGCGAATGCACGGAAGACGCTGCCATGGGGTTCGATGGCAAGACGCTGATCCACCCCGCCCAGATCGAAACCGCCAACCGAGCCTTTGCGCCCGCGCCCGAAGCTCTGGCCGAGGCGCGCGCGGTGAAGGATGCCTTCGCCTTGCCAGAAAATGCCGGCAAGGGCGTGATTGCTTTGAACGGCAGGATGGTCGAGCGGCTGCACTTGGCGCAGGCCGAGAAATTGCTGGCGAAGGCCGCCGCCATCGGCGCATGATCCGCCCCGAAAAGACGAACTCACGACAGGATCTGACCCATGAGACTTTACCGCTTTTTGTCCGCCCCCGACGATTCAACCTTCTGCCACAAGGTGACCGCGGCGCTGAACAAGGGCTGGCACCTGTACGGCTCGCCGACCTACGCCTACGACAAGAAGACCAAATCGATGCGCTGCGGCCAGGCGGTGGTGAAGGATATCGACGGCCAGGAATACGGGCCGGATACGAAGCTGAGTGATTGGTAGCCGAGCTTTGCCAGCCTGTTGTCTAAGACAGCGCTAGGCTGCCTCGGCAATATCAAGACGCACTGTAAGTCCGGCCTGTGTGGCCAGATTGATCAAGGTGTCCAGACTAAAATTCGCGATCCTGCCCCGCAGAAGATCGCTAAGGCGTGGCTGGGTAATCCCGAGTCGGTTGGCTGCTTCGGCTTGGGTAACGTCCCAACTCCGCACCCGCTGTTCGATCGCGATCAGCAAATTGGAGCGCATAGTCATGTTGGCGGACTGAGCCGGGGTGTCTTCCAGCGCATCCCAGACATTTTCAAAGCTTTGACGTTCCATGAGCATGTCTCACTGAATTTGCCTGAACCGCGATGCGGCAAGAGCCAGGTCTCGTTTCGCCGTCTGTTGCGTCTTCTTCTGGAAGGCGTGCAAGACAAAGACGGCGTCACCTATGCTGGCGACGTAAAGCACCCGGAACGCGCCAGCATCGTCTCGGACACGGATTTCCCGTACGCCTAGGCCTATCGTCGTCATCGGCTTCCAATCGCTTGGCTCAAATCCGAGTTGAACCTTGTGCAGTTGAACGCCCGTTTCCTTGCGCACCGCCTCTGGAAAAGCCCGGAGCTTGGCAAGAGAATCTCCAAGAAACTCCAGTCGCTTGGTGGGCATACAGGCTTTATATCAAAACTTGTATAATTTCACAAGCAGGCTCGCCACCTGAATATCGCACAGCCTTACTCCGCCGCCTCTTCAAGCTTTTCCATATCGTCGTCCGACAGGCCGAAATGGTGACCGATCTCGTGGATCAGCACATGGGTGACGATGTCGCCCAGCGTCTCTTCGTTCTCGGCCCAGTAGTCGAGGATGGCGCGGCGGTAGAGGGTGATGCGGTTCGGGCCTTCGCCGGTCTGCGGGTTCCAGCGCTCGGCGATGCCGCGGCCCTCGAACAGGCCGAGCAGGTCGAACGGCGTCTCCAGCGACAGATCGTCCATGATCTCGTCGGTCGGGAATTCGGCGATCATGATGACGATCTCGCCGGTCAGCTTGCGAAAATCGTCGGGCAGATGTGCGTACGCCTCCAGCGCCAGAAACTCGATCTCCTCGATCGAAGGCGAGAGTTCATCGTGCCAGGTGCGGGTCTTGTAGATGCGGGCCATGCTTTGTCCTTTGATCCGGCATATAGGCTTTCCCTCCGGACTCGGCAAATGGACGGGTACCTGGCCAATTCTTTGCGCCGAATGGCTGCGACCAAAGTCCAAGGTTGGCCTCGCCACCTTTGATCAAGGAATAAATTCCTTCTGACTCCGCTTGACTCTTTCGGCACCCTCTGGAATCTATAAGAACATAACAGGAACAATTATGAGAGAAATTGACCGTCATGGCGACATCAGCCGTGGCGCGGGAGACTGTTTTTGCCCTGCGCCGCCAGATCGCGAAGATCGAGGGAACGCTGCCCGAGCGCCTGGCCGCGCCGGCCGGCGAGCGACCTCGTGCGCGCGCTGACAGCGCTATCGGCGGTGCGCCCGAACCTAATGCCGATGTCACCATCATCCGGCGCGGGCTTGCCGTGGCTTCGCCGAATGCTTTCCTGGCGACCGGCGTCGAGCACCTCGATGCGGCGCTGAGCGGCGGCCTGCCGAAAGCCGCCTTGAGCGAAATCCATGGCCTTGAGACCCGCAATGCCGGGGCCGTCGCCGGCTTTGTACTGTCGCTGGTCAGCCTGATCCTCAAGGGCCAGCCCTTGCCCGTGCTGTGGATCGGCACATCGGAGATTTTTCGCGAGGCCGGCTTTCCCTATGCCAGGGGATTGCAGGGCATGTTCGGTATCGCACCGGAGCAGTTGCTGTTTTCCGAGGCGCCGAAACTCACCGATGCGCTGTGGGTAGCCGAGGAGGCCGCCAAGATGACGGCGCTCGCCGCAATCATTCTCGAGATCCGTGGCAGCCCGCAGCGGCTCGACCTCACCGCGACGCGCCGGCTGCACGCGCGCGCCCAAAACGCCGGCCGGCCGGTGTTCCTGCTGCGCCAGGCCGGCGAAGCCGAGCCGACCGCCGCCCCGGTGCGCCTCATCGTGTCGGCTGCACCAGCGAAATCGCGCCGGACGATCGCCGGGCCGCTTGCCGGCTCGATCGGCCACCCTGCCTTCACCGTCAGCATCGGCAAGAGCCGCACCGCTCTGCCTGGACAATTCACACTGGAGTGGAACCCCGATGAACACGCATTCGAAGAAAGAAAGCCCCGCGAAAAACGGGCAGAGAATTCTGTCGCTGTGGTTCCCGCATCTGGCGGCAGAACGGATCCTGCGCCAGCGCCTGGGACGGTCGTGGCGTTCCCGGCCTTCGGATCATCTGCCGCCATCTCACCCACCGCTCGTGATCAGCCATCGCGACCGCAACGCCCAGCGCATATCGGCCCTCGACGAGCGGGCTGAGGCGCTGCATCTGAAGCCTGGCATGGGCATTGCCGATGCGCGCGCCATGCATCCCTCGATCGACATCGTCGAGGCCGATCCGGACGCCGATCGCCGGCTGCTCGAAGGCCTCGCCGACTGGTGCGATCGCTATACGCCGCTGGTGGCGCTCGACGGTACTGATGGCCTTTATCTCGACGTCACCGGCTGCACGCATCTGTTCGGCGGCGAGCGCGCCATGCTGGACGACATCCTTGCGCGGTTTTTCCAGCAGGGTTTCGATGTCCGCGCCGGGTTGGCCGCGACGCCGGGTGCAGCCTGGGCGGCGGCGCGCTTCTGCGGCAACCGCATCGTTGTCTCCGGCGAGGAGGAAGCGCTGCTCGCCCCCTTGCCGCTGGCGGCACTGCGCATCGAGGCCGATATCCGCGCCAGCTTGGAAAGCGTCGGCCTGCGGACCGCCGGCGCGGTCATGGCAGCGCCGCGCGCGCCGCTCGCCCGTCGCTTCGGCGCGACCTTGCCGTTGCGGCTCGACCAGGCGCTCGGCCGCCTCGACGAGGCGGTATCGCCGCGCCTGCCCGTGGCCCCGCTTTCGGTCGAACGCCACCTGGCCGAGCCGGTCGTGCTGACCGCCGAGATCGAACGGCTGGTGCTCTTGCTGGCGGTGACGCTGAAGGCCGATCTCGAACGCCGCGGCGAAGGCGCAAGGATGCTGGCGCTGCTTTGTTTCGCGTCGACGGCGCCGTCAGCCGCATCGCTGTCGGTACCTCGCGACCGTTGCGCGAACCCAAGCTTATCCAGCGCCTGTTCCATGAGCGGCTGGCCGCGCTCGAACAGGACATCGATGCCGGCTACGGCTTCGACCTGGTGCGGCTTTCGGTGCTGGCGGCCGCCGGCTTCGACATGCAGCAGGCCGATTTGACCGGCGAGACCGAGGATTACGGCGCCGACATGGCACTCTTTGCCGACCGCATCCGCGCCAGGCTCGGCGACAGTGCGGTGCTGAAACCGGTCGCCCTCGAGAGCCATCTGCCGGAGCGCGCCATTGCCACCATCCCGTTCTCGGAAGCGCCACAACGCAAAACACCGCTCAGGAAGCCGGGCTCGAAAGACGCGCCGCGCGCAACCATCTTCCCGCCGGAACGGCCGATCCGGCTGTTCCGTTCGCCCGAGCCGATCGAGGTGCCGGCCACCGAAATGCCTGAGGGTCCGCCGATGAATTTCCGCTGGCGCCGCGCGCTCTACCGGGTCGCGCGCGCCGAGGGGCCGGAACGCATCGCGCCGGAATGGTGGCGTGAAACGTCAAGCGATCCGCTCACATCGACGCGTGACTATTTCCGGATCGAGGATGCCGACGGCCGCCGCTACTGGCTCTACCGGCAAGGCCTCTATGGCAACCCGCAGGTGCCGCCGCGCTGGTTCATGCATGGGGTCTTCGCATGAACGCGCTGACCGTCATCCCCTATGCGGAATTCGGCATCCAGTCGAACTTCTCCTTCCTGCGCGGCGCCTCCAAGCCGGAGGAGCTGGTGGTGGCGGCCAAATTCCTCGGCTTTTCCTCGATCGGACTGGCAGACCGCAACACGGTGGCCGGCGTCGTGCGCGCCTGGCAGCAGGCCAAGGTCGAGAAGCTCGCCTATCACCCCGGTTGCCGCCTGGTGTTCGGCGACGGCACGCCGGACATTCTCGCCTATCCGCAGAACCGCAAGGGCTGGGGCCATCTCTGCCGCATGCTGACGCAAGCCAATTTGCGCGATGAAAACGAGAAGGGCGCGACCCTTCTCCAGCGCAGCGACCTGCTCGAATGGGGCGACCTGCTGTCGCTGGCGGTGCTGCCGGATCTCTCGGCGAATGCCGACGATCCCCTGGCATTGGTCCGTCAACTGAAAGACCGTTTCGGCGCTAATTTGCGGCTAGGCATGGCGCCGGATTATCGCGGCAATGACCGTTTCCGCATCGAGCAGGCGGCGGGCATGGCGGACATCGCCGGCGTGCCGCTGATGGCGACCAACGACGTGCTTTATCACAGCGCCGAGCGCCGCTCGCTGCAAGATGTGCTCACCGCCATCCGCCTCAATTTGCCGGTCGCCGAGGTCGGGCTGGAGCTGACGGCCAACGCCGAGCGCCATCTGAAGCCGCCGCTGGAAATGGCCCGTCTCTTCCGCCGCCATCCACCGGCGCTGGCCGAGACGCTGCGCTTTGCCGGCGAACTGACCTTCTCGCTCAGCGACCTCCAGTACAATTATCCCGACGAGCCGACGCAATCAGGGCTTGGGCCGCAGGCCGAGCTAGAGCGTCTGGCCAGGGAGGGGGCCGCCACGCGCTATCCGGCGGGCGTCCCCGCTTCCGTCTTGCAGCGCATCAGTGAGGAGCTCGCTCTGATCGAGCGTCTGAATTATGCGCGCTATTTCCTGACCGTTTACGACATCGTCCAGTTCGCCCGCAATGAGGGCATTCTGTGCCAGGGCAGAGGCTCGGCCGCCAACTCGATCGTCTGCTACTGCATCGGCATCACCGAGGTCGGCCCCGAGCGCATCGACACGTTGTTCGAGCGCTTCATTTCCGAGGAGCGCAACGAGCCGCCCGACATCGACGTCGATTTCGAGCATGAGCGGCGTGAGGAGGTGATCCAGTACATCTACTCCAAATACAGCGCCAAGCGCACCGCGCTGGCTGCCGCCGTCATCAGCTATCGCGGCCGCTCGGCGCTGCGCGAGGTGGCCAAGGCCATGGGCCTGTCGGACGATGTCCGCATTGCGCTCTCCAGTTCGATCTGGGGCTGGTCGACCTCGGAGCTCGGCGAGAAGGAGGCGCATGCCGGCGGCCTCGACCGCAACGAGACCTCGACCCGTCACGTGATCGCCCACGCCAACGAGATCATGGGCTTTCCCCGGCATCTGTCGCAGCATGTCGGCGGCTTCGTCATTACCCGCGACCGGCTCGACGAGATCGTCCCCATCGTCAAGACGGCGATGGAGGCGCGCAAGATGGTCGAGTGGGATAAGGACGATCTCGACGCGGTGAAGATCCTGAAGGTGGATATTCTGGCGCTTGGCATGCTGACCTGCCTGAAGCGCGCCTTCACCTTGCTCACCGACCATTATCCGAAGGCCCGGGATGATTACGGCCGACCCTATGTGCTGGCCACCCTGCCGCCGGAAGAGAACGACGTGTACGACATGATCTGCCGCGCCGACACGCTCGGCGTCTTCCAGATCGAATCGCGCGCGCAGATGTCGATGCTGCCGCGTCTACGCCCGCGCGAATTCTACGACCTGGTCATCGAGGTGGCGATCGTGCGGCCCGGCCCGATCCAGGGCGACATGGTGCACCCCTATCTGCGCCGTCGGCAGGGCAAGGAAGCGGCTGAATATCAAAAGCCAGAGCTGGAGGCTATTCTCAAGAAGACACTCGGCGTGCCGCTGTTTCAGGAACAGGCGATGAATATTGCAATCGTCGCCGGTGGTTTCAAACCCGGCGAAGCCGACGAACTACGCCGCGCCATGGCCACCTTCAAGCGCACCGGCACCATCGGCAATTACCGCCAGCGCATGATCGACGGCATGGTCGGCAAGGGATACACCAAAGACTTCGCCGAGCGCTGCTTCAAGCAGATCGAAGGCTTCGGCGAATACGGCTTTCCCGAAAGCCACGCCGCCTCCTTCGCTTTGCTCGTCTATGCCTCCTGCTGGTTCAAGACCTTTTATCCCGACGTGTTCTGCGCCGCGATCCTGAATTCGCAGCCGATGGGGTTTTACCAGCCGGCCCAGCTGGTGCGCGACGCGCGCGACCATGGCGTCGATATCCGCGACGTCGACGTCAATTTTTCCGACTGGGACTGCACCCTGGAGAAAGCCCAATTCGATCCGGGCCGCATCCTGGGGCGCCATGCCGAAATGCGCGGTGTCATCAAGACCCGGTACGCCGTCCGGCTTGGCTTCCGTCAGATCAAGGGCTTGGCCGAGAAGCGTATGGAAGCTTTCACCGCGCGGCGCGGCGCCGGCTATACAAGCGTCAGGGATGTGTGGCTGCGCTCGGGCCTCGATGTCGGCGAAATCGAAAGACTGGCGCAGGCTGACGCCTTCCGCTCGCTCGGCCTCGACCGTCGTGAAGCCTTGTGGGCGGTGCGCGCGCTGGATGGCAAGAGCGCCGCCGAACGGCTGCCGCTGTTCGACCAGCCGGCGATCCGGCTGCGCGAACTCGAGCCCGAGACAAAACTGCCGACAATGCCGCTCGGCGAGCACGTCATCCACGACTACCGCGCGCTCGGCCTGTCGCTGAAGGCGCATCCGGTCGCCTTCCTGCGCGAGCGGCTCGACCGCGCCGGCGTCATTCCCAATGCCAATCTCGGCTCGGTGCGCGACGGCAGGCGGGTCTCGGTCGCCGGCCTGGTGCTGGTGCGGCAGCGGCCCGGCAAGGGCAATGCGATCTTCCTGACGCTGGAAGACGACAAGGCCGTCGCCAACGTCATTTTCTGGGAGCGGACCTTTACCCGTTTCCGGCCCATCGTCATGGGCGCGCGCTTCGTCAAGGTCACCGGCAAGATGCAGTCGGAATCCGACGTCATCCACATCGTCGCCGAGAAGATCGAGGATTTGACGCCGTGGCTGACGGTGCTGCTGGAAGAGATGACGCCGGCTGCCCGGCCCGACATTGCCACCCTCTCGGACAAAGCTGAAAGGGTCATGCCCAAGGGGCGGAATTTTCAGTAGGCAAGTGCAGGGCGGTCGGGAGCCCATGACATTAATGCCGGCAAGGGCAGAGGGGGGCGCGAAGGATCGCCAACAGAATGGCTTCTTAGGCTGAGGTCCGTTTGAACCACCCCTGGCCCTTCAGCCCGGCCCACCCAATCGCGGCGGCGACAGCACGTCTTCCGCCGAAATAGTCCGCGCCTCCGAGGGCAGCATGATCGGGATGCCGTCGCGCACGGGATAAGCGAGCTTGGCAAGCCGCGAGATCAACTCGCCGCGCACCGGGTCCCAGGCCAGCGGCCCCTTGGTCAGCGGGCAGGCCAGCAGCTCCAGCAATTTTGGATCGACATTGACCGACTTGCCGTCACGCCCATCCGCAGCCATTGGATCCCCCTTCAGCCATCGGCTCAGCCCTTATTGCAGGCTGGAGCCAAAGTCCTCATTCTCGCGCGCCAGCGCCATTTCGGTGATCGCGATCAGCGTCTCCGCGCGGGCTTTCAGGTCGGGCGCCTCCAGCAGCGCCTGTTTCTCGGCCGGTCCGTAGGGCGCCATCATCGACAGCGCATTGACCAGCATGGTGTTCTCGGCGCGGCTGACGCTTTCCCAATCGGCTTCGAGATCGTTGGCCTGCAGATAAGCGCGAAACGCTTTCAACAGCGCCGGCCGGTCGACCTCGCTTGCCGCCTGGTCTTCGGCAAGATCGGTGAGGAACGGCGCCAGCTTGCATTTCCGGAAAGGCGTCTTCACCGGCAATTCGCTGGTGATGCGGAAACGGCAGACGCCCTGCAGCGAAACCAGATAGCGGCCGTCGCCGCTCTCGGCCATCGAGATGATGCGCCCGGCGCAGCCGACATTGCACAGTTCCGGCTCCCCGTCGGCGCGCAACGCGCCATTGAGGCTGGGCTGGACGATGCCGATCAGCCGCGCGCCGGCGATCGCCTCATCCACCATCTGCAGGTAGCGCGGCTCGAAGATGTTGAGCGGCATGCGCCCGCCCGGCAGCAGCAGCGCGCCGGCAAGCGGAAACACCGGAATGGTTGCCGGCAGATCCTTGCCGACCCGGTAAAATGCGTTTCCGACCTGCACCTTCACTCCTCCGACCCGCTTCGGGCGCGATGTTATCGGCCTAATCTGGCGCGGCGGCCGCCGACCGCAAGGCCCGACAGCCACGCCCCGGCAATTTGGCCGGCAAACGGCTCAGGAAAACAGCAGCGACGACAATTTGCGCCGTGCCGCCAGCGTCGCCTCGTCGGTCATGCCCCAGGCCTCGAACAGTTTCAGCAGCTGCGCCCTGGCGCCGTCCTCGTTCCACGTCCGGTCGGCTTTTATAATCGCCAGAAGATTGTCGGCCGCCGCATGGCGCTCGCCCTTGGCGTTCTGGATCATGGCGAGGTCGAAACGCGCCTGGTGGTCGCCGGGATTGGCGGCCAGTCGCTGCTCGAATTCAGCTGGATTGCCAAGTGCTGCCGCTTCCGCAGCCAGCGTCATCTTGGCACGCAGCGCGGCAAGTGCCGGCGCATTTTTCTTGGCCTCCGGCGCCGTTGCCAGCAGCGCCTCGGCGCCGTCGCTGTCGCCGGCCTCGAACAGAAGCTCGCCCAGCCCGGCAATCGCCTCGATCGTCTCCGGCGCTTGCGCCAGGATGGCGTCGTAAATGTCGGCTGCGGTCTGCGCATCGCCCGCCGCATGCGCTTCCGCCGCCGCGGCCAGTGCTTCGGCCACCGGCGGCGCACCATTGCCCTTGCCGCCGACCTTGGTGATGAACTCGGCGATCTGGCTCTCGGGGATGGCGCCCATGAAGCCGTCGACAGGCTGGCCGTCCTTGAAGGCGATGACCGCCGGGATCGATTGGATGCCGAGCTGGCCGGCGATCGAGGGATGATCGTCAATGTTCATTTTGACCAGCTTGACCTTGCCGCCGGCGGCCTTGACCGCCTTTTCCAGAAGCGGCGTGAGCTGCTTGCAGGGCCCGCACCACGGCGCCCAGAAATCGACCAGTACCGGCTGTTTGCGCGATTCCTGGATGACGTCGGCGGCGAAAGTGGCGGTCGTGGTGTCCTTGATCAGCTCGCCAGCGGCAGGTGCTGCGCCGGGTGTCGGGCCAAGTGCCGACTTGGCCGGCTCGGCGCCGCCATATTGCACGGACGTGGTGTACTGGCCAGAATTGCCGCCGAATTGGCCGCCAAACGGATTGTTGTTGTCGCTCATGTCGTCGCCCTTCCGATCGCGCCCAGCGGAGCAGCGCGACGTCCTTAACTAGAGGTCAGTTTTCGCCATCCATGTGGCGATCAAGCCGAGACTTTCAAGATAGCAGCATCATGTCCGGTTGCCTCGACGAATCTGATGAGGTCGGCGGACGCGATCGACGTCGTCGCCTCATTGGTCAGCGGATGCGCGTTGACTGTCGCATGTGCTATCAAATCCTGGTCGAGCACCACTTTGACCCGTCTTTCGGTGTCGTTGATCAGCCCGAACACGGTGACCGCGCCCGGAATGACACCGAGCAGCTCCATCAGCATCTCCGGCTTGCCGAACGACACCCGGCCGGCGGCGCCGATCATCGTGTGGATCTGCTTCAGGTCGACGACCGCCTCCTCGCCGACGCTGACCAGGAAGAAATTGTCCTTCTTGTCCTTGAGAAACAGATTTTTCGTGTGCCCGCCCGGTATCTCGCCGCGCAGCGACTGCGAATCGGCCACCGTATAGAGCGGCGGATGGCGCACGGTCGACACTGATATGCCGAGATCGGCAAGAAAGGCGAAAAGCTCGGCTTCGGTCTTCGGCATTGGTGGTCTTCCCCTGTATCGGCGCGCGGCAAAGCCGTTTACGGCCAATGATGCCGCCGAGACAAGACCGTCATGCGGGAAGTCGATGAACCACCCGCGTGGCCGACAAGGTTCCGCCAAGCGATTTGGCGCGACCAAAAAGCCCGTCATTTCCCTGTTGCAATCGCCGCGCTCTTCAGCCATATAGGCCCGGCTTGCGGCCAAAGGGCCGTGTGAGCGGGTGTAGCTCAGGGGTAGAGCACAACCTTGCCAAGGTTGGGGTCGAGCGTTCGAATCGCTTCACCCGCTCCAGTTTCCTCTAGGGGAATCACGCGATGAAGAGGCGCCTTTCGGGGCGCCTTTTGCTTTTTCCAGACCGGCGATGTAAGCGCGTTGCGGGACACTTGTTCTCCCTCAGAACCAGGCGCGGTAGTACGGCGTGGCGCATAATCCCTTGGTTTCCAGTTCGGCGAACGGCGGCAGCGCATCCGAAGCGCTTGCTTGGCTGGCGTTGCGGAACGCCGCGTCCGAATGCGGCTCAGGCTCGCGCTTGGTCGACCCGCAGCCCCTGCGCGCACTCCCGGCGGGACGCAAGTGGGCGCATGAGATTGCCAAGGTAATCTTCGATGGCCTCATGGCAGGAAGCCTGTCGGTGCCGGCACAATTGGCTGCCGGATGGGCGAGGTTCGGCAGCGCAACCACCGCGTTGATCATCGAACTCGGCAAGATCTGGGACAATCCCGCAGCAGCTCGCCGCGTCCAGTACCAGCTTGAGCAAATGCTTCTCGAAGCCGACGATCTTGCCGCGCCGCGCAGGCTGGCGCGAACGCTCGGAGTTCGCGTCGACGCTCGCAATCCGACCGCGACCGAACTGCCGGAAGGCATCGATCAGATCTATGCCCATCTGATGCTGGATGGCCGGATCGAGGCTGTCGTGCAGTTCGGTGCACTCGGGACGGTGACGAGCGATCATTGGATTGAATTGATCCTGGATGTAGTGCCTGCTGAGCGGCTTGCGGGAGGATCGCCTGCACCGCAAAAGGGCGCCGGCGCGACCACGTCAAACACGCCTGCAGCCGAGGTATCGTTTGCCATGGCGGGAAGCGAGCCCGATCAGGACAGCCACTTCGGCAAACTCGCGCAATTGGCCGCACAGGCGCATGACCTGGTTCGGTCGAGCGCTGAACCGTCAGAGCCTGTTACGCCGCGCCGCGCACGGGTCGCGGACAAGCACGACAAGGATCGCACGGCGTTCTGGAACAGCTATTTCGCGACCGAGGATCCCTGGAACTACAGCTCGCTCTATGAGCAGGAAAAATATGAGCGGCAGATCGAGATCCTGCCTGCCGGTCCCATCGGGCGGGCGCTTGAGCTGGCCTGTGCGGAGGGCCATTTCACGCGGCAGCTGGCGCCGCGCGTGGGCCATCTGACCGCAACCGACATCTCCGCCATAGCCATCGAGCGAGCCCGCGCCCGATGCAACAATCAGGCGAATGTCGAGTTCGGCGTACTCGATTTCGCTGCCGACACGCTGCCGGGTGAGATGGATCTGATCTTCTGTTCGGAGGTGCTCTACTATCTGGACGATCTCGCCGAGTTGCGGCGCATCGCCAAGAAATTTGCCGAGGCGTTGGCGCCTGGCGGTAGTTTCATCAGCGCACACGCATTCGTGCTGCGTGACAATGTCGAAAAGACGGGCTTCGACTGGAACACATTCGGTGCCCAGGCGATCTCCGAGACGCTGGCAGCGACCGAAGGCCTGGTGCTCGAGCAATCGATCCAGACCGAGCTCTACCGCATAGACCGCTTCCGCCGCCTATCGCCGGGCGATGTGGCGACGGACCCGGTGATCGATCATGTGCCGATCCGCGCGCCCATCGAAATCGGCGTCGCGCGAAATATCGTCTGGGGTGGGGCGCGAGCCTTGCGCCGCGACGTCGCACGTAACGAGCAGCGCCGGCATATCCCTGTCCTCATGTATCACGGCGTTGCCGATGAAGGTCCGGCCGCGCTCGCTCGCTTTCGGCTCACGCCCGCCGCATTCGCCAGCCAGATGGGATGGCTGCGCGCCAATGGCTTTCACGCCATTGGCTCCGAGCAGCTGGAAGCATCCATCGCCAACCGTCAGCCTTTCGTCGGCCGCCCGGTGCTCATCACTTTCGATGACGGCTTCCACAACTTCGCCGACCATGCCTGGCCGATCTTGCGCGCCAACGACCTGAACGCGGAAGTGTTCCTGGTGACGGACCTGGTGGGCGAAAGTGCAAAGTGGGACACCGACATCGGTCCGCCGACGCCGCTTATGGGCGCCGGGACGGTGCGACGCCTCGCTGCCGAAGGCGCCTTCTTCGGCAGCCACATGGCGACGCATCGCGCCATAGATGGTCTGTCGAGCGCTGACCTGGCCGCCGAGCTCCTGCGCTCTCGTCTGTTCATCGAACGCTGGACCGGCCGGCCAACCAGGGCGTTCGCGGCCCCCTTCTCCGTCACCGACCGACGGCTTGGCCGGCTGGCTAGGGAGTGCGGCTATCGAGTAGGCTTCGGCCGCAGGCACGGGCCGGCGGACCTCCATAGCGATCTCATCGACCTTCCGCGCATCGAGATTCGCGGCGACCGCTCGCTCGATGACTTTGTCGCCACTGTCGAGGCCGTGCTCGGATAAACGGTGAACTTGTCAGTTCATTATTGGGCGACTTGCGACACGGCTGACATCAGCTCCTTCGGGTTTGGGGCGCCAAACATGTATCGCCCACCCTCCGGGACCTCCGTGAAGCTCCAGCGGACGATCCCCTGCCGGTCCAGCAGGAACTGACCAACCAGTTGTCCGTGTCCCGTGGCCATCATCTGCTCGTCGGCTTCGGTCAGTTCGTAGTGGTCCTTCTTGTCGAGGATTGCGGCGGCTGTCATCGGATCCATGGGACCGGGCAATTCGCCAGGTATGTCGACCCGCATGTCCTGTGCCGCTGCCATCGCGACCTTGTACGGCCAGTTCGTCTCGTTCTCGGTGAATTCGAGATTGGGCAGTCCAAAAGCACGATGTGAAGCGCGTTCCGGGTCCGACGCCGCAAGCAGGTTCGGCATTGGATGGTAGCGGAAATAGAGCCGCGCCCGTTCGATCGGCGTGTTGACCACCGTCAGGCTCTCCACGCCCTTTTCGCGCAGCTCCGGATCGAGACGCGCCTGAGCGGCGATGTGGCGCCGGCAAAACGCACAATGCAGACCTCGAAACAGGCCGACCAGCACCGGTTTTTGCCCGCGAAAGTCGTCAAGCGCAATCTTGCCTTCCTGGGTAATGGCGTCGAGTATCAGGTTCGGCGCCCGGTCGCCCGGTTGAAGCGGTATCAATCCACTAGGCGCGGACATGTCCAACCCCCTATCCCGGCTAGTCGAGAAAAGGCAGCACCACAAGCGCTTCCGGGTCGAGCCCGTGCTGGGCGCATATACCCTGCGCCAGGGAAAAGTAGCGTTCGGCCTCGGCCAGATTGTCGAGGTCGAGATTAAGCGTTGCGAGTCCATCATAGCACGGAAACAGCAGTTGGGGCTCGCCCGTTTCGCGGGCTACCTCCAGTGCTTCGTGGAACAAGCCGATCGCCAGTTCCGGATGGCCGTTGCACTGGTGGATCTGCCCAAGCACGATCAACGGCACTGGCAGGTGCTCGCGCTGGTCGAGCGCCCGGTCAATCTCGATGGCCTTCTCGGCAGCAGGCACGCCCTCCGTTGGACAGCGATCCGTGAAAGTACAACAAGCTACCGCCAGATTGGCGAGGAGGCGCGCCTGGAAACCCAAATCGCCAATACGGCGCGCCACTTCAAGACCGCGCCGACAGACCTCCATCGCCTTCGCCGGATCGATGGTCGTGTAGAGCACCCCGAGATTGGTGTAGCCGCGGCAGGCCGCGCCCAGCAGACCGGCGGCTTCGGCCAATTCAATGCTGCGCTCAACCTCACGCACGGCTTCATGGTTTCGCCCAAGGCGAGCCAGCGCAACAGCCTTGGTATTAAGTGCCTCGGCGGTCACGAGGGTGGCATCATCGGAGACATGTTCCGTTGTCAGAGAGCGTACGCAATCCAGCGCCGCGTCTGCCCATTTTGCCGCGAGAGTGTGATCTCCGCTGCGGAACGCCTGTCGGCCACGTTCTTGCCAGAGATGCGCCTGCTCGATCGGGGCATCCGCTCCATCGAGGAGCGCTGCCGCTTCAGCGTAGCGCGATTCCGCGTCGTCCCGCTTGCCCACGTCCCAAAACAGCCGACCGATCTTGCGCAAAACGCGCGCCGCCGCGACACGATCGGCTGACTCGCGATAGGCCTGCAGCACCGCCTCGTAGTGGCGGTGTGCAATCTCGCGGCGGCCTGCCGGGCCGCTCAAATCGGCAATGCGCTCTGCAATTGCCAGTTTGAGCGGTGTTTGCCCGATCGCGCCCAACGCAGTCAGTGCTCGCTCGTAGAAACGAAGGGCGTCGTCATTGGCGTATATCATGCGAGCGCGATCTCCCGCCGCCTGCAGGTAATGCGCGCCCCTCTCCCGCTCGGCGCTCTGAGCGAAATGATGACCGAGCACGGCCAGATCCTCGAACCGTTCCGGCTTGTCGCCGCACAGTTGCTCCAGGGCGGCACCTACCCGGCGGTGGATGTCGGTCCGGCGTTGCAGGAGCAGATTCTGGTAGATCACGTCCTGCAGCAATGTTTGCGTAAAGCGGTAGCTTTGCGACGAGACCGAGCCTGATCCGGCAACTTCCTCGATGATTTCCGCATCGCAAAGCAGTTCGCAGCCCGCTTCCAGTCGGCCGGGGTCGGCTGCCACGGCTTTCAGAAGCGTGGCATCGAAGCGCGGGCCGATTACCGCGGCTTCCTGGGCCAACCGGCGCACCTCTTGCGGCAGCCGGTCGACGCGAGCAAGCAACATTGCCTGGATCGTGGCGGGGATGCCGGTTGCGACTTCGCCTGCCACGGTCCGCCATTGCTGGCCCTCGCGCACCAATACACCGCGATCGATAAGGCCGCGAACGATCTCCTCCAAGAAAAGCGGGTTGCCGCCCGCGCGCTCGAGGATCTGGTCGAGAAGCCCTCCTGCGGCGTTTACCCAGCTCTCGCCGAAAAGCGCCGCCACCAGGCGGCGTCCGTCATCGCTGTCGAGCGGCGAAAGCCTGAGCGCTGTGTGGCTGACCCGACTTGAGTCGAGTTGGTCGTTGTCCGACGCCGGACGATGCGTGACCAGCAACATCAGCCGCGTGCGTTCCAGTCTGTCCATCACGAAACGCAGTGCCTCGAGCGAGACGGAGTCGGCCCAGTGCAGGTCTTCGACGACAATCAACAGCGGCGACAACGCAAGCCGCCGTTCCATGATTGTGCGGACCGCGTAGAGAATTTGCCGCCGCAGCTGCTCGGGCTCGACATGCTGCAAGGTGGCATCGGGGTCGCCGAGGCCAAGCACATGGTAGAGCAAAGGCATCAGCCGCTTCGCCTCCTCGCCCTGCAGGCCGAGATCGGCAAGCAAGGCTGCGAGCTTGCCCCGCATTTCGTCCCCATTGTCGTTTTGCATCATCCCGGCAGCGCTGCGCACCACTGCACCCAGGGCGCCAAATGATTGTTCACCCAGCGGTGAGCACGTGGCCTGCCGCACGGCGACGTTGCGAAAACGATCCTCGTCGCCGACGCGGGCGACGAACTCCTTCACCAACCGCGACTTCCCGATACCGGCTTCGCCGACGAGGCGGACAAGCTGGGCCGAGCCGCCGCACGCCAAGTCAAGGCTCGCCAGCATTCTGTTGAGCTCCGCATCACGACCTATTATGGGCGCACTGAGGCCGAGCGCCTCGAGCCCGCGCGCTGCACGCGGCGCCGCAAGCGGTGCATCCAGTCGGTGGACGAGCACACTGCCAGCCTTGCCGCGAAAGACGACATCGCCCAGCGACTCGTACGAGAAGGCATGCCGGGTCAGCCTGTGCGTGAGTTCGCCCACCAGCACCTCACCCGGTGCAGCCAGCGATTGCAGGCGTTGCGCCGTATTCACCGTGTCGCCGGTCACCGAATAGGATTTGGCGGTGCCGATGCCCAATCCGCCAGTAACGACCGGACCCGTGTTTATGCCTATGTGGAGCAGCAGCGGCGAGCCGGAGTGGCGGGTGCTTTCACCGAGCCGCGCCGTCCGGGCGATCATGTCGAGAGCGGCTCGAAGCGCACGTTCCGGATCGTCCTCATGCGCGACCGGCGCACCGAATAAGGCGAGCAGAGCGTCGCCGATGAATTTGTCGACGAAACCACCAAAGCCTTGCACGGCCGCCGTCAATTCCTTGAACAGTTCGTTCTGCAGCGCCTGCATGACCTCGGGGTCGAGCTGCTCGCTGAGTGTCGTGAAGCCGCAGAGATCGGCGAACAGCACCGTTACCGTTCGTCGATCGGCGTCGGAGACGGAATGCGGCCCCTCTTCGCTTTCGATGTTCGGCGATGGAGCTCGAGAGGGCTGCGCAATGGTGCGGCTTGGTGTCGGAGCAGGCCGTTCGGCAGCTTTTGCGGACGCACCGACGCTTGCCCCACATTTAGGACAGAACTCGAAATCAGGTGCGCAGGCGTAGCCGCAACTGGCGCATGGCACGGGCTGGCGGCGGCCACACTTCGGACAGAAGGCGTAACCGCCCTCGATCTCGAAACCGCAGCCCGAGCAGTTCATGGACACCTCACCAGAGCATGATGCCGAAGAGTGTGAAGCGGTTTTCGGACGACATCATGCTCTATCTCTTTGACCTTGGGCCATGACGCGTGATCTCGCCACGCTCGTCACGGCCGGGGTATTCACAAGGATGAACCGATAGTCGTCAACCGGCAAGCGGCAGCGCAAATGGGCATCGGTCTGGGTTCGGCGGTGGAGCACTGCCGATACGGGCGGCCGCGTGGCCGTGATTTGCGAAAATTCCCTCGTCCCGCCGTCTTCCTGCTATGATGGAGACGAGGAGGCGACCCATGAGCGAGAACCGTAAGCTGGCCGCAATCCTGGCTGCAGATGTGGTCGGATACAGCCGGCTCGCGAGCGCGGACGAAGATCGTACCTTGGCGCGGTTGCGGGCACTGCGCAGCGACCTGATCGATCCGATCATTGCAGTGCACCACGGGCGGGTTATCAAGCGTACCGGAGATGGGGCACTGGTTGAGTTTCGCAGTGTGGTCGATGCCGTGCGCTGCGCCGTTGAGATTCAAAACGGTATGGTTGAGCGCAATGCCGGCGTACCGCAGGAGCGCCGCATCGAGTTCAGGATAGGCATCCATCTGGGCGACGTGGTCGAAGAGAGCGATGGCGACCTGATGGGTGACGGCGTCAACATCGCCTCGCGTCTGGAGGGCGTTGCGGCGCCCGGCGCCATCTGCCTGTCCGAGGATGCCTATCGCCAGGTCAAGGCCAGGCTTGACCTCTCGGTCAGCGATCTCGGCAGCACACAGCTCAAGAACATCGCCGAGCCGATCCGAGTGTATTCGCTGCAAGTCGGCGCCGGGGCCAAGGTGGCCGCGACCTCGCAAACCCCGACGAGCCCTCCGGCTGCGGCAGCGCCGCCGAAACTGTCGATCGCCGTGCTGCCGTTCGCCAATATGAGCGGTGATGCCGAACAGGACTACTTCGCCGACGGCATCTCCGAAGACATCATCACGGCGCTGTCCAAACTGTCACAGCTCTTCGTCATCGCTCGCAATTCGTCGTTCATCTTCAAGGGCCAGAACGTCCATGTGCAGGATGTCGGCACGAAGCTCGGCGTGCGCTATGTCCTTGAAGGAAGCGTACGCAAGTCGGGGAACAAGGTACGCATCACCGCGCAGCTCATCGATGCAATCTCAGACGGCCATCTTTGGGCGGAGCGGTTCGATCGCGATCTGACCGACATATTCGCCGTGCAGGATGACGTGACGCAGCACATCGTCGGTGCGCTGGCGCTCAATCTGACCGAGGATGACCGTCTGCGGCTGGCGCCCGAACACCAGCGCAACCCGGAGGCGTATGACTGTTTCCTGCGGGGCCGAGAGCTGTGGCACCGGCTGACGAAGGACACGAACGTCGCGGCCCGCGAGCTCTTGCAGCGGGCCATCGAACTGGACCCGAAATTTGCCTCTGCCCACGCTTTCCTAGCCCTCACGTACGGGCTCGACTACCTCAACAGGTGGGGTGCGTCGGACTCGATGGCGCAAGCGGAAGAGGCAGCAACGCGAGCGGTAACGCTGGATGACAGCGATCCCTGGGCGCACTGGGCGCTGGCATCGGCCAAGCTTTACACACGACGGCACGATGAGGCCATCGGCGAGGTCGAGCGCGCGATAGCCCTCAATCCGAACTTCGCCGAAGCGCACGTCGCCCGCGGCGAGGCGCTGTATTATTCGGGTAGACCCGCGGAGGCGCTAGAGAGTTTCGCCCGGGGAAAGACCTTGAATCCATACTTCCCGGATGTGCTTCTGCACTTCCAGGCTTTGGCATCGTTTCAACTGGGAAGGTACGAAGAGGCGGTCGACCTCTTGCTGCAACGGCTGGCTCGCAACGCTGTCACCGACCTCTCGCGCGCGCTTCTGGCCGCCACCTACGGCCATCTGGGCCGTCTGGAGGAGGCCCATACGGCATGGCAGGACCTGCTTCGCGTCAATCCCGCCTATTCGCTGGAACACCGTCGCAAGGTCTTGCCTTACAAGAACCCTGCCGATTTCGAACTGATGGTAGAGGGGCTCCGCAAGGCCGGTGTGGTGCAATGACGGGCTAAAGCCCGGCCGGGTCAGAGGCCTGAGGCCCGGCCGATCTTGCGCCATCGGGCGTTTTCGCGGACCGGTTTCAGGTCATCGGTCGTCTCGGCAAATGTCCGCAACCGGTATTGCCGCAGCAGGTCCGGGAAGAGCGCTCCTTCCGGCAGGCCGGCAAGCTGCTCGCGGACCGAGATCTTTTCATCGATGACCCGCATGCCCCAGGCATTTTCCCGAACCTGCAGCTCGGCGGCCAGATCGCGCTCTTCTGGCGCGTTTTCATCAAGCGCAGCCAGCAGGATCGAGTGGAAAAGCGCGACATAGCCAATCTGTCTCAGGCCGCCCACAACCCGCACGCGCGGCAATATGGCAAGGGCGAGGAACATCAGGAACAAGTCCGGCAAAAGCATGCCGTCGAGCAGTGCCTGCTGGAGATGCGGCCGCTCGAACGGGATGGAAAGACCATGCGGCCTGTCAGGCTCGATCAGCCGCCCGTTCTCGAGGACGAGCTTGCGCACGCGCTGCTCGCGGATGCCCCAGAAATAGGCCGTGGCATTGGGCAGGAACCTGCCAAATGGGCCCGATGCGGCTTCTTGCAAGGCATGGTCGAGACGCCGGCGCCTTGGGGGCTCGAGGAGCAGCCTGGAAAGAAGACTGCCTTCATCTTCCAGATGCCGCGCCACGACAGTCGCGGCCAGCCTATCATCGACGAAAACCGGCCGGGCCATGCCGGAACGATCCCAATCGGCGACCAGATCCTCGTTGAGTTCTGTCAGCGCATCGGCGGCTGTTGCAAATACCTTGCCCTGGCTGGCAAGCAGCGTGCCCAGCCAGCTTCTGGCATCCGTCTCATTGCCCACCGTTTCGAGCGCGCGCCCGTTGAGGGTAACGGGACCGGCCGCGCAGGCGCTTTTGCGGCACAGTTTGTGGCGCCCCATGCCAAACAAATTGACCTTGTCGTCGCCGACATCGAGCCATCCCGGCCCCTCCCGGCCGGTTGTCTCCATGGTCATCGTCGTTCCCATGAAGCCGAAAAAAGCCGACAGCCCGTTTTCGACCGCGCCGAGCCAGGCAAGCAGCAGGGCATCGAAGGTGATGCGATCCATCAGAAGCAGGCAGTGCAGGCCGGACTGGATAACCGGTCTGTGGTCGAATTCGTCGAGGGCCTTGTCGATCGCTTCGGGCTGCATGATCGCACCGAGGCGCTGCTGCAGGACGTCGCGCAGGATCGAGCGGGCAGCGATCGACGGGGCCGATCCAGGCCTTGCCACCGGCCGCCACAGATGGCGGGCATAATCGGAAACCGGTGCATTCCAGTTCTGCTCGATGTCACGCACGACCTCCGGGCAGAGCAGCGACAGCACGGCCAAAATGTCCACCGGAGGGGCAAGGGCAGGGACGGTGGTCATCAGAACCGCAGCCGGGCCATGCTCAGGAGGTCGTGGTACTGCCCGTCGGTAAAACCGGCCTTCACATGCCGTCCCTCGACCTCGAAGCCGTGGCTTGTGTAGAGACGGATGGCCGGTTCGTTGTCGGCATAGACAGTCAACTCGACCCGCTTCAGGGCGCGCCAGTTGTCGGCCACGTCAAGCAGCGCGCCAAGGATGGCAGAGCCGATGCCTCTGCCGACAAAGCCATCGTCAAGGCCGATATTGATCTCGCCTATATGCGAGCGGCGCGGCGAACCCTGCGCGACCAGGCTGCCATGGCCGACAACCTTGCCGTCCAGCTCCGCAACGATCCAGGTGGTTTCCGGGCCGGACTTGGCGATGCGCCGCTCCACCTGCTCCACCATCTCGAACGGCATCCTGAGCGTGCCCCAGCGGAACCCCGGCATATTGAAGATAGCGCACAGCGCCTCGGCATCGCTTGGCCGGACGGCCCGGAGCTGCGGCTGGATTTTCTCGGATAAGGAGGTCGTGCTGGTCATGGCTTTTCCGCCTAACGCAATTTCAGGAAAAGTGTGAGCGGTTTTCCGTCCGGAATTGCGTCAGAACAAAGCGACAGAGGCAATATGCCCGGCACGATGCACCGGACGTCACCTGAAAATCCAGCCGTCTCTGCGACCTATGCCGATTGCGCGGCAAAATGCCGGGGGCGGCGCAGAGTTTGAGGATACCGCTGATGCCGATCCAGCCGAAAAGGGCGAGCCAGCACAATGTCCCGGCCGCCGTCCAGTCGATCCGGTGCACGGCAGCGTCGGTGATGAAGAGGCCAAGAACAGCAAGCAGGCCAACCAGAAACTGCGCCAGGCCGAGCACCAGCAATTCCTCACGCGGTGCACTTCTCCAGACGAGATAGGTGCCGCCGGCGCCGGCGAGGAAGATGGCGCTGTAGACCTGGGCGTGGAAGGCATCGATCGGCCATGGCCAGAAACCACCGAATGTCAGGGGAAACAGCAACAGGCCGACGCCGTAGGCCCCGAGGATCGTCATTTCCACCGGTAGGTAGGCGCGCCATGCGGGGTTCAAGATCACGCCTTTTGCAGAAGGGCGGGCCCTTGCCCGCCACAGGAACAGCCCGGATACCGCGGCTGACGCAAGATAGACCAGAAACCAGAGCCAGGGGCTTTGCGCTCGAAGTTGAAATAGCCAAGGTTGATGAACGAAGCCGCCGACACGATGACGGTGAAGATGAAGGCCATGACCAGCACAAGCCTGCCGGGCGACCAGCGATTCCAGACCAGCAGCGCCGCCATCACTGCCATTTCGGCGGTGTAGAAGCCGCCGAGGAAGCGGGCATTGAACGGCGTGACGGCCCAGGGCCAGCGCGGCTTGACCAGCGCGGGCGCGAAAAACAGGCCGGCCCCGACGATCAGGACGATGATGACCCCCGCCGAGAAAAGGCGCAGGGCCGCCGGAAATGGCGGGTTGTCGCGTGTCGGCATGGAGAAAACCCCAGAGATGAATGCCCCATGGGCTATCATAGTTTGGAATTCAACAAATGGAAATTGACCTGTCACCAGGCTTGTCCATTCGAATGGCCGTACGGTCCGTTTCGCAGTATGATGGAGCGTTCGGGTCGAAGATCGGTTCGGCCAACACGCCTAGAGCCGGATGATTTCAGGTCTGTCCGACCTGAAATCTGAATCCGCCTCTAAATCAGGAAATAGAGCATGATGTCGTCCGAAAACCGCTTCGCACTTTTCGGCATCATGCTCTAGCGGCGCAATTTCCGGAGCCTGCACGATGACCGAAGCTCAGGATCTGTTCTCGCTTCTGCGGCAATCGACCGATGTCGATCCGCAGGCAATCGACGCAATCCGGCAAACCATCGCCGAGGGCAAGGACCGCGAACTTTGCCGCATCAATGCGCTGGCCTTCGCCAGCAAGCGTGGCCTCGACGAGGAACGCACCATAAGCGCCTTTCTCCATGCGGCGCGGGTGGGCATCTTCGACATTTCCTGGAATGTTCTGTGCCCGGCTGTGGCGGCGTGCTCGACACCAACGCCACGCTGAAAACCATGCAGAAGGACGAATACACCTGCGCGCTGTGCTCCCAGGGCTATTCGCCGACCCTCGACGAGATGGTCGAGGTGACATTCACCGTCAGTCCCCGCGTGCGCAGGATTGCCGCCCACAATCCACACGAACTGCCGTTGGTGGAATATTACCGCCAGATCTACTGGGCGTCCGGGGCCGATCTGCCGGACGAGGATCTGGCGGAAAAGATGGAAGCGTTCTCGCTGGAAGATATCGAGCTTGCGCCCGGTGAAAAGGCGGTTCTGCACATCCAGCTTCCGCCTCAATTCATCATCATCTTCGAGCCGGTCACGCATTCGGCCCAGTTCATCGACGCGAAGGGCGAACCGGCAAAAGAGCGGCGAAACCTCTCTCTGGCCTTCGACCGCGACCATGTCCAGAGCCAGACGCTGGAGATGCAACCCGGCCCATTGCGCATTTCGCTGGAAAACAGGACCGACACGCGCGTGCTGCCGACGGTCTTCATCGCCTGCCCGGTATTGCATGATTTCCTGGGCAAGCGCCGGCCCTTCGTGACCGCCAAGCGCCTGCTCACCAACCAGACGTTCCGGGATCTCTATCGCACGGATACGCTCGATATCAACCAGCGCCTGAAGATCACCAGCCTGACCTTCCTGTTCACCGATCTGCGCGGATCGACCGAGCTTTACGAGCGGGTGGGCGATCTTTCAGCCTTCGATCTCGTGCGCGAGCATTTCCAGGTTCTGCACGAGATCGTCGCGGCGGAGGCAGGCGCGGTTGTGAAGACGATCGGCGATGCGGTGATGGCGACCTTCGCGACGCCTGACCGTGCGATTGCCGCGGCGCTGCGGATGCGCGACGCCATGCGGGCGCTCAATGACAAAAGCGGGCGCGAGGACCTTCTGCTCAAGATCGGTGTTCATGCCGGCCCGTGCATAGCCGTGTCCATGAACGAGCGGCAGGATTATTTCGGCCAGACGGTCAACATTGCTTCGCGGGTCCAAAACCTTGCCAACGCACAGGCGATCTTCGCCACGCGTGCGGTGGTTGACGACAATCTCACCGCCGATCTGTTGCACAGGAACGCGCTGACGCCCGTGCCGCACGAGGTCTCGCTGCGCGGCATCGAGCGGGAGATAGCGGTCTATACGATCCCCTGAAGAGTTCTCTACCGCTCACACGCGCTTGCAGAGGAAATAACGGTCGGCGGGCTCCGAAGTGGGCGCCGGGAGGTGTTGCAGCAGCGGGTGATCGAGCGGCGTGCCACTGACCGCGAAGCCGCCGACGCGAAGCAGGCTCGCAATCAGATCGGGAAGCCAGGTAGCGGTCACCGCATCGCGATCGTCATAGCCGGTGCCAATGTCGGCATGAACAAGGGCGGCTTCGATGCCAATGAACTTGCGGCCCGTCTCGCGTATTTCGCCGAGCACGAGGTTTTCAGCTTCGGGAATTGAGCTAGTGTGCGCGCCAACTTCGCGGTCGAACACCACGATCCGGCGCCCGGGCAGAAGCTCGCGCAGATGGTGGAATGTCCGGCCATTGCCGAGGCCGAGCTCAAGCACAAGCCCCTCCATCTTCGCCACCTCGGGGCAGATTCGATTGAGAATGTCGCGCTGCGCGGTCATCCTGCTGATGAAATTATCGAGGCGACTCATATGCGATTGTGTGTCCTGAACCAGCAGCCCCGATCGAGGCTTGCTGCATATAAAGGCGAACGACGAACCCTGCAATAACGCAACCGGCCGCCGACAAGCGTCATACCGGGTGGAGTGTTCGGCAGGCCGCGCGGTGGAACAGCGATATCACTTGTAGGGGTCTGCGGCGTCCCGCAAGCCGTCGCCGAGGAAGTTGAACGCCATGATAACGAGGATGACCGGCAGCATCGGCAAAAGCAGCCATGGATAGAACGCGATCACGCTGACGCTGCGCGCCTCGGTGAGCAGGATGCCCCAGCTGGTGATCGGCGCCCTCAGGCCGAGCCCGAGGAAGCTCAGCGCCGTTTCGCCCAGGATCATGCCAGGGATGGAGAGCGTCGCCGTCGCGATCAGATGCGACATGAAGCCGGGAATGAGATGCCGCCTGATGATGCGGCTGCTTCCGGCGCCCATCAACTGCGCCGCCAGAACGTAATCCTCCTCGCGCAAGGCCAGAAGCTTTGAACGCACGGCCCGCGCCAGTCCGGTCCAGTCGAGCAGCCCGAGGATGACGGTGATGCCGAAATAGATCAGGATCGGACTCCACGTTATCGGCATGATCGCCGCCAGGGCCAGCCATAGCGGAATGCTGGGAATCGATTGCAGGACTTCGATTATCCGTTGGACGATCAGGTCGAAGATACCGCCGTGATAGCCGGCCAGCCCGCCGATGACGATGCCGAGCAGGAAGCTGAAACTGATGCCGACGAGGCCGATAGTCAGTGAAATGCGTGCGCCATAGATCATGCGTGAGAGCACGTCGCGCCCCAGCCTGTCGGTGCCGGCCAGAAACAGCTGCCCGTTTTCGGCAGGACAGACAAAATGCCTGTCACCTTCGATCAGGCCCAGAACCGATAAGTGTCGCCCTTGCAGAAGAAACGGAGCCGCTGAACATCGTCGTGCTTTTCGATGTAGTTCCGCTTGAGCGTGTCCATATCCAGCGTCATCTGGCGGCCATAGACGAACGGCCCGACGAACTCGCCATTGTGGAACAGGTGCACGTGCTGCGGCGGCGCATAGATGTAGTCCATGTTGCGCGAGTGCAGATTGTAGGGCGCCAGGAACTCGCAGATCAGTATCCCTAAATACAGCACTGCCAGGAATATGCCGGATATAAGCGCAAGCCGGTGTTTGCGGAATTTCCACCACATCAGCCGCAACTGCGATGCCTGAAAGACCTTCGATTGCTCCGGCGTCATCGCCTCGACCGACTGCAGGTCGAAGGGCGCGCCGGAAATGTAGTGTTGCAGTGGAGCACCCGGAGCGGGCAGCGGCGAGTCCTGCTTCATTTGGTGCTGCCACCCTGCAAACGAATTCGTGGATCAAGCAGCGCCAGCGCCAGGTCGGAAATCAGCACGCCGATAACCGTCAGGAAGGCAAGGAACATCAGGAATGACCCTGCCAGATACATATCCTGGCTTTGCAGCGCCTTGATCAGCATCGGCCCGGTCGTTTCCAAAGACAAAACGATAGCCGTGATCTCAGCGCCGGAGATGATGGCCGGCAGGATCGAGCCGATGTCGGAAATGAAGAAATTGAGTGCCATGCGCAGCGGATATTTGACCAGCGCCTTGAACGGATGAAGGCCTTTGGCGCGCGCCGTCACGACATATTGCTTGTGCAGTTCGTCGAGCAGATTGGCGCGCAGCCGCCGGATCATGCTCGCCGTGCCGCCGGTGCCGATGATCAGGACCGGGATCCAGAGATGGGCGAGGATCGACTTCGCCTTGGCCCAGCTCATCGGCTCGCCGAGATATTGCTGGTCCATGAGATGGCCGATGGAGGTGCCGAACCAGATGTTGGCGAAATACATCAGGATCAGCGCCAGCATGAAATTCGGAATGGCAAGGCCGAGAAGGCCGAAGAAAGTCAGGCCGTAGTCGCCCCAACTGTATTGATGCGTGGCGGAGTACATGCCGATCGGAAAGGCGATGAGCCAGGTGAAGATGATCGTGACGAAGGAAACCAGCACGGTCAGCCACATTCGGTCGCCGACGACGTCGCGAACCGGCAGCTCATATTCGAAGGAATAGCCGAAATCGCCGTGCAGCATCCCGCCCACCCAGTAGAAGTAGCGAATGACCGGCGGCTGGTCGAAACCATATTCCTTGCGCATCATCTGGATGCGGTCGGAATCCACCGCTTCGCCCTGGGCCCGAAGCTCGGCGACATAGCTGTCGAAATAGTCGCCCGGTGGAAGTTCGATGATGGTGAACACCAGCGCCGATATGACCAGCAGCGTTGGAACCATCACAGCGATGCGCCAGACAAGATATCGAAGCACGCTCAGGAGCCTCCAAGCCAGAATGTGTCCGGCATGTAGACACCGAAATAGGAGGTCGGGTCGTAGCCGTAGAGTGCTTTGTCAGGCAGGTTGCGCAGCCGCGAGGATACCAGAATCGGCTGAAGTGTTTCGTTCACCGTACCGATAGAGAACACCTGATCGGTGTAGATCGACAGCATCGAGTTCCAGATTTCGGCGCGCTCGCTGGATTGGGTCGATCCGTTCCAGCGCTTGAGCAAAGCCATCAACTCGACCACTTCAGGAACATCGGGCGCCTCACCCATCTTGCCATGCGACAGATAGTAAGCGCCCCAGAGCGGCCATTGCAGCTGGTCGTCGATGGTGGGGGCCAACTGGTATGGATTCATGTCGGCGGTCGGCACGCCATTGTCGATGCCCGACGACATCGACATCAGGATCTGGCCGCCCAGCGCGCGGCTGCGGAAGATGTCGCGCTGCGAAGTCCGGATGAACAAAGCGATGCCGATCTTGCGCCAGTGATCAGTGATGAGTTCGAGCGCATCAGTTTCCAGCGTGCTTTCGCCGGCCGTTTCCACGATGATCTGCGCCGGGCGTCCATCGGGAAGTAGCCGCAGGCCGTCATCGTCACGGGCCTGAAGGCCGACCTCGTCAAGCAGGGCATTGGCCTGGTCGGGATCGTGGGCGACCCAGGCTTTCGCGAATTCCGGCCGGTAGAGCGGGCTCTCCGGCAAGACCGTGTCGGCGCTTTCCTGCGCCAATCCGTAGAACACGGCCATGTTGATCTCGCGCCGGTCCACAGCGAGCGAAAGGGCGCGGCGCACGCGCACGTCACGCAAAAGGCCACGCCACACCGGGTCGGCACAATTCAGATTGGGCATCAGCGCCAGGCGCGAACCCTGTGTGCGTTTCCACAGATGCATCTTCACCGGGTAGCGCTTCTCCGCGTCCTTCAGGAAGGAGTAATCGCTGAAGTCGATTCCCATGCATTGCAGGTCGCTCTCGCCCGCACCGGTCTTGGCGGAGATGATCGCCGACGAGCTGACATTCATGATGATCCGGTCGACATAGGGCAGTTGCCGGCCGTTCTCGTCTGTTCGATGAAAGAACGGGTTGCGCTCGAAGATGAACTGCTCGGCCGGCGGCTTGGTCCGGTTCTGCCAGGGGTCGAGTGTCGGCAGATCCGGGTTCTCCGGGCGATACTGCCGCGACATGCGGATGTGCAGGAGCGTCCATTTTGCGGTCCGGTTCTCCTTCATCAGGCCGGCGAGCCGGAATGGATCCTGATATTTCTTGTGGAACTGCTTGAGATAGGCGGCCGGCAAAACAAGCGGTGTCGGCGAAGCAGCGGCAAGCTTGGGCAGGAAGTCGGGATTGGGCGCATCCCAACTGTAGCGCACCGTCAACGGATCGACGATCTCGAAACGTGGCGGCTTGCCGTCCGCCAGCAGGGCAGGGGCGAGCCCGCCCTGCGAAAGCTCATCGTTCAGCCACACATCTTCCCAGCAATAACGAAAATCCTCCGGCGTCAGCAGGCTGCCGTCTGACCATTTATGGCCTTCCCGAATCTTGAACGTGAAGACGCGATCATCCTTTACGTCGAAGCTTTCGAGAATGTCGGCTTGAAAGTTAAGCTTTTCGTCATAGCCGACCAGCCGGGAATACCCGTAGATCGTCATCATCCGGATATCTTTCTGGCTGCCGATGATCGTACGCAGCGTGCCGCCATACTGGCCGGGCTGCCGGCCCATCGCGGCGAGGTTCAACGCGCGCGGGCTTTTGGGCAGGCGCTCCGCGAGTGGCGGCAGAGCCCTGGCTTTCAGCTGCGGCTGAAGAAAATCCGGCTCCAGATCGCCGGCGCGCGCCGTGCCCGGCAGAAATGCCGAAGCCATGAGACCAAGGACAGTGCGGCGGCTGATCAATGGCGTAACTCGCTGACATCGGCCGAACGTCGGGCCAGCACGAGATGGCCGCCGCCGAGATCGAGCGGCGACAGCATATCCTCTTCGCCCTCGTCGCGGAATTGCGGGCCCCATGCGCTGGTGTCGGAAGCGCCGCCGAGCTTCAGCGTCTTGAAATCCATCGGCCGGTCGAGATCGGGGAAGGGGACTGCGGCGAGCAGTGAGCGCGTGTAGGGGTGGATCGGTTTCCTGAGCAGAATTTCGCGCGGTGCAAGCTCGACGATACGCCCGCCGCACATCACCGCGATGCGGTCCGCCATGTAGTCCACCACCGCCAGATTGTGGGATATGAACAGGTAGGTCAGGCCCAGTTCCTTCTGCAGGTCCTTCAGAAGGTTCAGGATCTGCGCCTGCACGGAGACATCGAGCGCCGAAACCGGCTCGTCGCAGATCAGCAGTTCAGGCCCCAGCGCCAACGCGCGCGCGATGCCGATACGCTGACGCTGCCCGCCGGAGAAGCTGTGGGGATAACGCTGGATGAAGCGCGGATCGAGCCCGATTGCCTGCATCAGGCTCTTGACCGTGGCTAGCCGGGACGCGGCATTGCCACGTTGATGGATTTCCAGCGGCTCGCTCAAGATGTTTTCCACGGTCATGCGAGGCGAAAGCGACGAGACCGGATCCTGGAAAACCATCTGGAGTTTCGCCCGCAGCAAGCGCAGGGCGTCTCCCTCGGCTTCCAGGACGTCGATCGGTCCGTCGCGGCCGTTGAAGATCACGGAGCCGCCGGTAGGGGTGACGGCCCGCATCAGGATCTTGCTGACGGTGGTTTTGCCGCAGCCGCTTTCGCCAACCAGGCCCAGGCACTCACCTCGCCTGATGTCGAAGCTGACGCCGTCCACGGCGCGAACAGAGGTCTGATGGCTCCCGCTGAACCATCCGGAGTTGCGGATGGTGTAGACCTTTTTCAGATCCCTGACCGACAGCAGAATGTCGTCCGGCCCCTTCGCTTCCGGCGCCGTCTGCTTGCCCAGCAGGGTCCCGACATTCACCGGCACCTCGCGGAGCGCCTTCAGCCTTTCGCCAGGCTTCAGGTCGAAATGCGGGACGGCTGCCATGAGGCCCTTCAGGTAAGGGTGGCCTGGCCGGCGGAATATTGCCTCCACAGGGCCCGCTTCCATGATCTCGCCATGGTACATGACCACCACCTCGTCGGCGACATTGGCAACCACCCCGAGGTCGTGCGTGATCAGCAGCATTGCCATGTTGAGCTTGGTCTGAAGCCCGCGCAGCAATTGCAGGATTTGCGCCTGGATGGTGACGTCCAACGCCGTCGTCGGCTCATCGGCGATCAACAGAGCGGGCCGGCAGATAAGCGCCATGGCGATCATGGCGCGTTGCCGCAATCCTCCCGAAAGTTCGAACGGATACATGTCGTAGGCGCGCTTGGGATTGGGGAACCCGACGAGGCCGAGCATTTCCTCGGTCCGTGCCTTGCGCTCCGTCCGATCCATGTGCGTATGAATCTGCAGGGATTCGCTGACCTGGTTGCCGATCGTGTGCAGCGGCGACAGCGATGTCATCGGCTCCTGAAAGATCTTGCCGATGCGGCTGCCTCTCAACGCCCGGATTTCGGGTCCGTCGCGCGGCATCTGCAGGATATCCTGCGTCGTGCCGGGCTTTTTGGGATCGGAAAACAGGATACGGCCGCGAACATGGGCCGTGTTCGGCAAGATGCCCATCACGGCCTGGCTGAGAACCGATTTTCCGGAACCGGACTCACCGACAAGTGCGGTGACCTTGCCGGGCAGGACGCGAAGATTTGCCCGCCTGACGGCATGCAACGGTCCCCCGACAATGGCAAAAGAGATGCCAACATCCTCGATCCGCAGCAGATCAACGCCTGCATCCATTCCCACACCAGCCCCAATCTGGCGCCTCCCGACCGGCCCCAAAAAAGCAAGACTAGCGCATTGTCAGCGCAGAGCAACTTGGATTCGAAACGAATTCCCCGGCGACCGGCGGCCGGACAGCATACCAGGGCGTCCAGATCGGATGGTGGTGACTACTGGAGCTTCCTCCGGTCGCCCGCCGACAGCCGCGCGGCATCGCGATGAAGCAGCATGACCTGCTCGGCGTCCGATATCCGATCGTGAAACGGCTGCAGCGCAGCGTCTTCATCGAGTGCGAGAGCACCCGACAGATCGGGTGAAAGCACCGTCAGCTTCTGCTTGCTGCCCGCCAGTTCCTCCTCGCCGAGCGTCAGCCAACTGTTGGCCCCGCAATAGCCGGCGAAGTCCTTGCTGGCGAGAACGCTGTGCGGATATTTCTTGGTCAGGGTCTGGAGACGCTGGACCTCGTTTACAGCCGAGCCGAAGACCGAGAATGTGAGTCGGTCGGTAAGCCCGACATTGCCGAACATCACATTGCCGACATGCAGGCCGATACCAAATTTTATGTCGCCCAGTCCTTGCTCTTTTCTGCGCAGATTGAGCTCCATCATGCGCATGCTGGCCTTGTGCGCAGCCGCAAGAGCAGCCTGGCAGGCGATCTCTGACTGCGCCCGGTGCCTTTCGCAGGGGTAGACGGCAATGAATCCATCCCCCAGGAAACTCATGATCTGCCCGCCTTTGCGATTGAATGGTGCTGCGATGGCATCGAAAAACTGGTTCAGCGTATCGATATAGACTTCGCGGCCGGAGGTTTCGGCGAGCCTTGTCGACCCGCGCATATCGCCCATCACCAGCGCGGCCCGGATTGTGTCGCCCTCGCCGCGCTTGATCTGGCCGTCCAGCACGCGCCTGCCGGCGTCACCGCCGAGATACGTGGTCATCATGTTGTCGGCGAGCTTGGTGAGCACCGCCATCTTGCTTGCTATGGCGAGATGGTTCTGGATCCGCAGCAGCGCCGAAATCATGCTGTCGCTGAAGCCTGAAGCACTGTCGGTGGACCAGGACCCCAACATGCCCTGACTTGTATCGCCGTTGAAGGGATGGACGAAAGCCATGTAATCGGTGACGCCCATAAGCCTGAGCTCATCGAAAACAGGAAACTCCGACCGCACCGACGGGTCGAGCCGGCGCCGCAGATGGTCGAGCTTGTTGCTGAGCAGATGGTAGTATGGGCTGGTCAGGAATCTGTCGGAATGGACGCCGTTCTCACTCCGGAAGCCTTCCACTTCCAGGCCTTGGCCGCGAATCCAGGTGAAACCGAGCGCGTCATAAAGCGGATGCAGCATCGAAAAGCTCAAATGCACCCGCTTCAGCGGCAGGCCGGCAGCAGCCAGCCGTTCACAAAAACCCTTGACCAATGTTTCCAGGTCGTCGCCCGCCAGCGCCGACTGGGTCAGCCAATCGGCAACCTTATCCATGAGAATGTTGGAAATTTCTGCTTGCGCTGTGCTCATGCTATCTCGAAACCCGTCGAAGACGAGCCATCTCCTTTGATCCGCAAATTCTCGAAGTCAATGAAGCCGGCTTCGGGGGCAGAAGCCGGCGAAGAATATCCCAAATGACTGTCCTTGCAGGAAGCAAGCAGACGTCGACCGCACAGATCACCTGCGACACTATGTGGCGAGGCTGCCGGCGAAGTGCAATCCCGATCCTGACATCGCGCAAAAAATTGGTCGGCTCAGGCACCGTCGGGCTCGCCGGGTCTCAAGAACCATGGCCGAGGCGCATTGCGGAAAATCGATTTCCCCAAGCCGTCGTCAGACCGGCGCCTTCGCCTTCAGGCTTGCGGCAGCCATTGCATAGCCGCCGGCGGCGCCATCGATGAAGTGAACATGATCGCGCTGCAGCGGCGAGATGACGAGGCATGTCATCAAGGCCGACTTCTGGCGGTGCAGGCCATAGTTGCAGATGCCGGCCTCTTCCGCCTGTTTCAGCCGGTTCTCGATCCGCTGCAACACATCCGCGTCGACGTCGATGGTCATCTTCAAGCCGTCGTCGAACTTGCGGAAATCCGAATTGCTGGCCACCTCGCGTTTGTAGACCTTCGGGTCGAAACCGCCGATCGTCCAGCCCAATTTGTCGGTGACGGCCGTAAGCGTCATCAGGAAGATCACCCACAGCTTGGCCAGCCACCGCCGCCCCGGCGGCGCCGTGGCCCGTGCCTCGACATCGAGACCGGCGGGCAAGAGACTATAGGCCGGACCGTCCACCGGCACCGGGTGGCCATCGCGCTCCTGCCTGCCGGCAAGGGCGATGATGTCGGAAGCCAGAAACTGGAAACCACGCAAGTCGCGCGATGCCCCCGGCACGGCTATGATCGAGACAATTTCGCCATGCCGGGCTTCGATCGGGTTCCAGCGGCAGGAGAGGCCGGTCAGATCCGGCCGCGCGCCGGCCGGCGCGGGGTCGATGCGGTAGCGCCCGGCTTTCATTTCGGCTTCCGCCCAACTGCCGCCGCCGCCGGCGAACATGGCATAGAAGGCTGCTTCAGAGGCCTGGAACCTCGCCACGCGAACGTCGAGGCCTTGCGCTCTTATGTCCTTTATCGGCACGATTGCGGCACGCAAGGTCAGGTCCAGTTCGTCCGCCACCCATCTCTGGACAGAAGCCAGCGCGTTACGGGCGATCTCCAGCGCCGAGCCGGGAAACGCCACGAGCGCGCCGTCGCCGCCGAAGACGAAGGGAAGATCTTGCCGGCCCAGTGCATTGAGCAGCGCCGAAATGACGCTGGCGCCGGCCATATTGACGGTTTTGTAGCGCCCGGCTTCGATCGCCTTGGTCGAGCCGACGATGTCGGCGGTGGCCAGCGCCCAGCCATCGGGGAGAGGCCGATAGTTGTCGATATCGGCAACGCTTTCGAACTTTGCGAAGACCGGCAAAGAAGCGACGAACGGGTCGGACGCGACAGCTGTTTCCATAAGCATCAGATAGCACATTCCAACGCTTGAAGGTGAAGTCGATCATGCCTCGAAATTGACTTGGGCAGGCTTTGCGATGATAGGATCGCGCGATGCGAATTGCCTTCTACGCCCCGCTGAAGTCGCCCAATCATCCCGTTGTCTCCGGCGACCGCCAGATGGCACGGATGCTGGTCCAGGCGCTGCAGCATGGCGGGCATAGCGTCGAACTGGCATCGGAGTTGCGCTTCTATCTACGCCAGCCGGAACCGAAAAGTTTCGATGCGCTCATGATCGAGGCCCGGGACGAAGCCGCGCGACTGACAAGGCTTTGGGACCGCGACGGCAAGCCCGATCTCTGGTTCTCCTATCATCCCTACTACAAGGCGCCCGACCTGATCGGGCCCGAGCTGGCGTTGGCCTTTGCCGTCCCCTATGTGACGGCCGAAGCCTCCTATTCCGAACGGCGCAACGCCGGTTCGTGGGCCGATAGCCAGGCATTGGTGGCGCGAGCCATCGAGCAGGCGGCGCTGAACATCTGCTTCACGCAAAGGGATCGCCAGGGGCTGGCGGATGCTGTTCCCCACGCCGCTCTCGGTATGCTTTCACCCTTCATCGACACATCGGCATTCCACGAAATGCCGGTACTGGATTATCCGACGCGCCTCGTGACCGTCGCCATGATGCGCCCGGGCGACAAGGTCTTGAGCTATCGCATGCTGGCGCAGGCGCTCGGGTTGATCGGCCACCTCCCCTGGACGCTGTCGGTCGTCGGGGACGGACCTGCCCGTGACGAGGTAAAGGCGCAATTCGCCGGCTTGCCCGCCGACCGTATCGAATGGCTTGGCGCGATTGAGCCGGTCGCCGTGCCGGATGTCCTCTATCGCGGGGGAATCTACGTCTGGCCGGGTTACGGCGAGGCCTATGGCATTGCCTATCTTGAAGCACAGGCCGCCGGCCTTCCGGTGGTGGCTCAGGACATTGCCGGCGTGCCGGAGGTCGTGCGGCATGGCCAGACCGGGTTTCTCACCCCGCCAGCCGATGTGGCGGCGTTCGCTTCCGCAATTGCAAGGCTTCTGGCCAATAATGAT
Organism: Mesorhizobium sp. C268A; assembly: GCF_040324475.1. Lineage (NCBI taxonomy): Bacteria > Pseudomonadati > Pseudomonadota > Alphaproteobacteria > Hyphomicrobiales > Phyllobacteriaceae > Mesorhizobium > Mesorhizobium sp. C268A. The sequence goes on along the minus strand of NZ_JAMYVX010000001.1, from coordinate 3,526,411 downwards.
GAAAGAACCATCATGGCTGCAGAGGCCAGACGTTTCGTTCTCGAAGAACGCTCTCTCGGTGCTGCAAAGGCCCGCCTGGCCGAACTTCTCAAGATGATCCCGTTGTCATGACATCCGACCCGACTTGGCAGCCCCTGGTGGACGAGCTGGCGCACCGGCAACGGGCGGGCCGCAAGGCAGAGTTCTGGCTGCGCGACGATGACGCCGTGGATCCGACGCCGGCGCTCGATCGGTTGCTCGACCTCACCGGTGACTTCGCGGTGCCGGTCACTCTGGCCGTCATTCCGGCCCAGACCGACGGGAAGCTTGTCGTCCGGCTTGACGCCGCGCCGCATGCCACGGTCGCCATTCATGGCTGGGCGCACCGAAATCATGCGCCCGAGGGTCAAAAAAAGCAGGAGCTCGGCGCGCATCGGCCACGCGAGGTGGTGCTGGATGAGCTGACCGGCGGGCTGTCGCGTGTAACCGGCCTGCACGGCGCACGTGCGGTTCCGATGCTGGTGCCGCCCTGGAACCGGATCGACGCCGGCCTGGTACCCGACCTCGGATCGATAGGATTTGCGGCATTGTCGGTGTTCGGGCCGCCAAGGCCGGCTTCCTTGGCGGTCATCAACAGCAATGTCGACATCATGGATTGGCATGGCACGCGCGGCTGCCGCGATCATGGTCTGTTGGTTCAGGCCATCGTCGCGCAATTGCAGCGTGCATTCGACGGCGGCGAACCGGTCGGCCTGCTCACCCACCATCTCGTCCATGATGAATCGGCATGGCTTTTCCTCGAACGGCTGTTCACGATCACCGCGCGGACCGAAGCCTGCGCATGGCTTCCGATCAGCACATTGACCGAACGCAGCGCCGGAAAATAGCTCAGCGCTTTTTGTTCACTGAAGTTGGGAATGTGAGCGTCTGGCCATCCCGCGCCGCAAAAGCGCCGGCAAACCTGTCCTTGGCCAGTTTCTCCATCTCGTCCAGCTCATCGTCGGTGCGTGCCGGATCGTGGTGAAACAGCGCAAGCCCGCGCGCGCCGGCCGCCTCGCAGAGCTTGACGCCCTGTTGCCATGTCGAGTGCCCGTTGCCGCGGTAGCGCTCCATTTCCTCCTCGGTGTAGGTGCAGTCGTAAATGACGAGGTCGGCATCTCTGATCAGGCCGAGCACCGCCTGGTCGAGTTTGCCCGGCTCGTGCTCGGTGTCTGTGATGACCGCCACGACGCGGCCCCCCCATTCGACCCGGTAGCCGATGCAGCCGCCCGGATGGGTAAGACTACCGGTTCGTACAACAACTCCTTCGCGTGGCCGAAGCAGGTCTCCGGATGCGAAATCGCGGCAGTCGAGGCTCGCCTTGCAGACACCGAGTGTCACCGGAAACCATGGCGGCCGAATGAATTCATCGACCATCTGCCGCGTCGTCATGCGTCCAGCGAGATGCCCGGACCAAAGCGTAACTTTGATGCCTCGTTCATAAATAGGCTTGAAAGCCGGCAGCCCGATGATGTGATCGTAATGGCAATGGGTGAAAAACAGGTCGAAATCGGTGACGCCCGCCGCCCGAAGCGTCCTGCCGGCAGGCCGCAAGCCGGAGCCCGCGTCGAACAGAAGCGTATGCTTGCCGCATTGCATCTCGATGCAGATCGTGTTGCCGCCATAGCGAGCAAATTCTGGCCCCGACACCGCAATGCTGCCGCGCACGCCCCAAAACCTGACAAGGAAGAAATCGTCGTCCATGCACCCTTTCGCCCATCGTAGCCAACCAACTGCTGCCAGAGTCGTTCCAGGAAAGGTGTGACACGGTTCCGGAAACTGCATCAAAACAAAGAAACAGAGCGGCTCGCCGCTTCAGTGCAACTGTGAATCGCTCTCGGCCGTTCGTGCGTCGATCAGGTCCGCGGTCGTACTGCTTAGCCTATCGGCAAGAACCCGCAATATCTCGATGGTCATTTCGGGAAACTCCTTCATAAGCCTCAGGAAATGGTCCTTGCGGATTCTCAAGGCCTCCAGCTCACTTGCCGCTTTGACGGTGGCAGTACGGGAGCTGTTGCACAATATGGCAATCTCGCCAACGATCGAATTTGGCAGCAATTCAGCAACTTTGATCGGCCCATTGTCGGAATCGACCAGAATATCCGCGCTGCCCGAAAGGATGACATAGGCGGCGTCTGCCTCGTCGCCCTGCCGGAAAAGAATCTGGCCGGCACTGTAGTTCACGCGATCGGACGTGAACGCGAGCAGCTTGAGCTTTGTCGGCTCGATGCCAGAGAACAAGGGAACGCGTTGCAGCATTCCAACTTCATCCTTGAGCAGCATTGTCGCAAACCTTCCTGAATTCGCGTTTGCCAGACTATGACACAAGTTCCTTGAAGATACCGTTTCCCGCCAAGAGTGTCTCGTGTGTTCCGTCTTCCACCAATTGGCCTGAGTCAAAGACCACAACCCGATCGAACATCGCCGCCATTGCCGGATTCGTCACCACCCACACAATTGCCGGCGAATGGCCGTCGCGTCTGGCTTCGTCGAGCACATTCCGCAACACCTTGTCCTGCACGCGCTGGTCGAGCGCCGACAGCGGCCGATTGAGAATGAGGAAATCGGGACGCTTGAGCAAGGCGCGGGCAACATCGAGCTTCTGTCGCTGTCCGCCGGTCAGCCGCCTGCCGGCGGCGCCGACGTTGAAGTCCAGGCCGACATCCAGAAGCTCGGCATAAAGCCCCAGTTCGTCAAGAATATCATAGACGATGGAGCGAATGCGGTCCGGCGCGTCGGGATGGTTGTTGCCGACACGCCCGAACAGGACGTTGTCCATGACGGTGGCCGCGGCGATGTATTTGTCAGGGTCAAACCGTTCGACAGCTTTCTCCAGCTCGGCCGGCAGGTTTCCATAGAACTGGTTGCGTGCAGCGATGATCTTGCTCATCAGCTCGTCGGTCAAGAGGCCGAAGCGATGCCGGGGCTCGATATAGGCAAAGCTCAACGTGACCATCATGGCGCGGTCGTTCTCCGAAACCGCATCGTAGGGGCGATTCTTGAGCCGTTGCAGCAAGGTTTCGTAGGCGGGTATCTCCTCGGCGCTCATGAAGGCGAGCTGCTGGAAGAACTGGTGTTCGGGCGGCAGGTCGGCAAACAGCTCGATCGCCTGTTCGGCGATCTCCATGCCCATTTCGTAGAGCGTGCGGTCGAGGCCGGCTTGCTTCAGCACGGAAGCAAAATAGGGATTGGACGCCAGTGCCTTGTGAGCCAGTTCGGGGCCGGCCGCAGCGCCGAAGAGCAGGTTCTGGCCGATCGTCGCTTCCTTGTTGTAGGCGCCCGGTTCAAAAGGAACCACCAGCGCGCTCAGGCCTTCTTCCTCCAACCGGGTTCGCAGCGCCGCACGCAATTCGACGATCCGCCCGGCAAGCTTCGTGTGGCGCTTGAGGTCGGCCGAAGAGCGCAAGCCTAGATCCAGAATGTCGCGCGACAGAAGAACCGCGTCGAGCACCCGGCGCACGGCTTCAAAGAGGTCGTGCGGGCCGGTGGCGCCGGCGGAGGCATAGTTGATCCAGTCGCTGCGGATATCGAGATCCGGATTGCCCGACCGGCGCGCCTCGTCGATATTCCAACGGTGCTGGTCCGCCGCGGCGCCGTCATATGTCACCGATGTCAGCGGCGCATGCTTCAACCCGTAGAGCAAATTGTCGCGCAGGCTTGCCTGGAACAGGAAAACATCCGACGAAGCGTAGGACATGCGCCGGCCGGTCACGGCTTCGGGGAGATCGAGCAAGTCATCGGAGCCCGAAACGATCCTTCCGCTGTCCGGCCAGGTCAGCCGCGCAAAGGCTTCCGCAAGCGCCTCCGCTCCCCCTGTTGCGGTGCTGACCAGCGCCACCGTCTCACCCGGCTTGACCTCGAGCGAGATGCGATTGAGGAGCATTGCGCCGCCATCGTCTGCTATCGACAGGCTGACCGCCGACAGCGGCTTGGTCATCGGATCGGGATCGTCGACCGTCAGTGCTCCGATTTCCGGCGCGATGATATTCTCGACGGTGAACTGTTCGACGACCTGCTGATATTTGACCTGGACATCCTGCCGGTCCTGATCCCAGTCGATCAGTTCCTTCATCGGTCCGGGCAAGTCCTTGTAAGCGCCGATCACGGCCACGAGCTGGCCGACATCCAACCGCCCCTGGATGACCAGATAGCCACCGATCATGTAAAACAGAAAGGGCGTGAGCTGCGCGAGAAAATTGTTGAGGAACTTTACCATGAATTTCCATTGGTAAAGATCGAAGCGGATTTTGAAGATGAGCCCGAGCCGGGCTGCTATGTCGGCGCGCTCGTAGTTCGACGTATCGTGGACGTGAACCGCGCCGATGCCGTCGACGATTTCGCCAACCCGGCCTGAAAGCGCGCGCGCCGTCAACTGCCGCTGGCGCCCGAGCACGAGCAGCCGCCGCCGCATTCGCGGGATAAGCACGATCTGGATCGCCACGATCACGACCGCTATCATTCCGAGCCAGACGTTCTGGACCATGATGAACAGCATGGCCGTCAGCGCCTGGCCGCCGAGCAGCACCGGCTGCAGGAAGGCATCGCCAATGAAGCCGCCCAGCGGCTCCACCTCGTCCTTCACCATGGTCGCCACTTCGGCGGATTTCACCCGCTTGAAGTAAACCGGCGGAAACCGCAGCACACGATCGACCAGATCGAAACGAATACGCCGCAGCATGCGTTCGCCGAGCCGGCCCTTGTAAGTGTTGATGTAGAGCTTGAACAAGCCGTTGATGACGACCAGCAAGAGGAACACAAGGCTGAGCGCAAGCAGGGTCGAGGTGCGGTCCAGTTGAAAACCGGAGAAGAACTGGACCTCGCCGATGAACGGCAGGTTATAGTGCAACCGCATGAATGGCAGGGTCGCGCCCGGTTGCTCGAACCCCTTGCCCTGGATCGGGCCGTTGACGATCAGCTTCGGCAGGTCGAACGACATGAAATACGGGACCATCGAAAGCACGACGATCATCAATATCCAGAGCTGCTGCTTCCTGGTGTGCGTCCAGATATAGCGGGCTAGGCTGGTTTCCATATGCGATTGTCAGTTTGAAGGATGCGGAATGTAAAGGCACCTGCTGGCAAATGGTGTATCGGCCATGTCTTCGCCGCCAACGACGAGCTCAAAGCGGCAGCTGCGCGCCAGGCGGATGGGCGCCGATGGTCCGGACAAATTCAATCGGCCTCCTCCGGGCAATGGCGAAACGGCTTGCGGCACAGTCGCGTCCGCAAGTCGAACAGGCAAGAGGCAAGATTGCGTTGTGTCGCCGGAAATCCCAACATAGAAGACGAATATGATGGATGTCACGCAACCACGCAATGCCGGCATGGGTGGGCATGAGCAAGCCCTGGACCTCACGCGGGGAATTGCCGCCTACGTCGACCACCCTCTCGTGGCCGGGCTGGCGCGCGTCATCGCCAAGCATCCGCAGGCCGATATCGCTAATGCCTTCAACCACAAGCAGGTCGCCTGCAAGATGTGGGCGCTCGACAGGCTGTTCGAAAGCGACGGCGGCCGGTTCGAACGCATATGGGTTCTGGGTGGATGGTACGGCGTATTGCCGGCGATGCTTTTCAACGACGCCCGCTTCGACATCGGGGCGATCGACAGCATCGACATCGATCCCGAAGTCGGCGCGGTCGCCCGGACACTCAACCGGCAAGCCGGCGAGCGGTTTCAAGCACTGACGGCAGATATGTACGCACTCGACTATGGCGCCGGCCGACCCGACCTGGTGGTCAATACGAGCTGCGAACACATAGCCGATCTCAGCGCCTGGCTTGCCCTGCTTCCGCGGGGTACGAACGTGCTGCTGCAGTCGAACGACTATTTCAGCGAGCCGACGCACATCAACTGCGTGGCGTCACTTGCAGCCTTCGAAGCAATGGCGGCGCTGCGGCAGATCAGGTTCTCCGGCGAATTGCCGACAAAAAATTATACACGCTTCATGCTGATTGGAACTGTTTGAAGCGCTCGCGCAGGATTTGCGCCGAGCGCCGCGCCCCTTCCAGATCGAGACGATGCGAGGCTGGCGGCGGTCCCGCAAGCGCCTGCTCGATCGCATGCGCCAGACCTTCAGGCGTCAGGTCCTGTTCCGTCAGCACCGTTGCAAGACCGAGCTCTTCGAGCATCAGAGCGCGACGCGTCTGCTCGGTTTCCCCGCCGGCTGCAAATGGAACGAGCAGCGAGCGACACCCCGCGCGCATGACATCGCAGACCGTGTTGTAACCCGCCTGCGAGACCGACAGGCGGGCGCCGGTCAGCAGGCTGGCGAAATCCTCGCGGAACCGGAAGATGGACAGGCGTGGGGAGGCATCGCGTGCGATCGCGTCAAACTCGTCCTTCGGCAGGTTTGGGCCGGTGATCAAACACCATGTCCAGGCGTTGTCGGCATTTCGCGCCGCCGCGACGGTGAATCTGACAAGGCTCTTTCCGGCCGCCCCGCCGCCAACCGACACCAGAACGTCGAAGCGCTCTGAGGCCGCTTGCGCCGGCGGCGCGGCAACGAGCCCGGTGTAGGCGACCTCGGCCCTGATCGCCCCAGCCAGCGGAAATGTCTTGTCGATGGTTGCGAAAGCCGGATCGCCATGGACCATGACAAGATCGAAATGCCTGTTAACGAGATCGACCGTTTCTTCGTTTCGGCTCGGCTTCACGCGCTCCTGAAGGATGTCGCGGACGGACGCCGCCAGCAGCGGTCTGGGCGATGTCGCTTCGATGGCCTCGATCAGTGGCAAGAGTTCGAAACGCATCTGCCGGCGTCCAAAGGGAAACGCCTCGATAATGACGATGTCGGGCCTGTAATCCCGGAAAGCCTGCAGCAGCATCTCTGAGCGCCGCCTCTTGAAATCATCGTCGATGGCTTTGCCCTGCAGGTCGACAAGTCCGGAAAATCCTTCGTCACCGGAGGTGACAGGCGGCAGGGTCACGGATTTTACACCCGATCCCGGAAATCCCGCGATCGGCGCTCCGCCGGTCACGACGATGACGTCGAACCCGTCATCGACCAGAGCCGCCGCAATGCGGCTGGCGCGCGCGAGATGGCCGATGCCGAGCAGGTGCTGAACATAGAAGAAAGCGCGCAGCCGCTTCATTCGGCGGCCCGCCACTCCCGCTCGAACAGTTCCTTGAGCTGTCCAATGCCTGCCACATGATCGAAATTGCTTCGCACGCGCCGCTCCGCGGCGTCGCCGAGGCGGACGCGCAGGACGGGATCGCGGATCAGGCGCTCCAGCGCCTGTGCCAGGGCAGTCGGGTTTTCCGAGGGAATCAGCAGCCCGGTTTCATCCGACGATAAAAGCTCCGGCACGCCGGAAATATCGGTCGACACGCAGGCAAGCCGCTGGCTGGCCGCCTCCACCAGAACATTCGGCAGGCCGTCCCGGTCGCCATCCGCGGTGATCCTGCAGGCCAAAGCGAAGATGTCGGCGCTGCGGTAGTGCTCAAGCACCTCCTCCTGCGCCAGCGCGCCTTTCCAGGAGACGCGCCCCTCCAGTCCGAGCCTTTGCGCCAGCGCCTTCAGCCGTTTCAGTTCCTCGCCGCCACCGATATGCTCGAAACACCACGCCAGATCGCCAGGCAAGAGGGCAAGAGCCTCCAGCAACGTATCATAGCCCTTCTTTTCAACGGCGCGTCCGACACTCAAGATCATGACCGGTTCGGCCGGCGCCGAGCCGTCACGCTGTTTTCGCGCCTCGCCGAAACTGCCGAAGCGGTCAAGGTCGAGCCCATGATAGCTCAGATGCACGGACGAACTGCCGTTGGCGAGTTTTTTCAGATGGTCGAAGCCGGTTTTCGTGCACGTGACCGTCCAGCGCGCCGAGGAAAGCTTGCCGGCCAGATCCCAGTCCGCCGACGTCCAGATGTCCTTGGCATGGGCTGAGCAGCTCCAGGGCAAGCCACGAAGCTGGCTGGCATAGCGCGTCACCGATGCCGGCGTGTGCGCGAAATGGGCATGCAGCCATCCGGCATCTTGCGGCCATTCGGCCGCCAGCACCAGCGCTTGCCCGAAGCGCCGCGCGCGATTGCGGGTAAAGTCGCGGCGGATATCGGCAGCGAGCGATCTGAGCGCGCGCCAGAAGCCAGGCCGCGGCAGACAGGCAAACAGCGATCGAACCACGCGCAGCGGCTCTCTGTGCAGATATTCCGGCAGATAATGGACGGGGGCCTTGATCTCGTCATGCACGGGATGACGTTTTGCGTCGGTCGGCCGCCTGAGCGCGAAAAGTATCAGGTCGAACCCCGCACGCTCCAGACCGAGCAGCTCCTGCGCGATGAAGGTTTCCGACAGCCGCGGGTAGCCCTTCAGAACCACGACGATCTTGCGGTGTTGCAACTCAGTTCATGCCTTCAATGACCGAAAGGTGATGGCCGGCCCGCCGGTCGAGCAGTTCCGCGACGATTTCGGAAATATGAGGCAGCCCTTCCAGCGTCAGATGCGCATTGCTCTGCGATGGGCGCGGCCGGCCCGGCAAAACCTGCAGCGCATCGGCAAACCGCTGGGCATCCTCGGCCTCCTCGGGCAAAAGCATCTCGATGAGGCCGAGTTCGGCTGCGCGCCGTGCCCGGATCAGCTGTTCCTCGCGCGGCGTGACGCGCGGCACGATCAGCGCCGGCTTGTCGAAAGACAGTATCTCGCAATAGGTGTTGTAACCGCCCATCGCCACCACCGCCTTGGCGCCGGCAATCAGCTCTTCCATCCGGTTGTCGAATTCGATGATCTTGACATAGGGGATCTTGGCCCCCTTCCGGACCAGCTTGTTGCGCTTGCGCGCCGGCATGTAGGGCCCAAGCACGATCAGCGCCCGGTGCTGCAATCGCGGATCCTGCTGATAGGCCTCGATGACGTTGTGGATCAGGTCGGCGCCGTCACCGCCGCCACCGGTGGTAACCAGGATATAGTCGCCCTCGGGCCGGTGGCCGGGCAACTGGTTCTGCTGCAGGCTCCGTTGCAGGAAACCGACGAACTTCATCTTTGCCCTGACCGCCGGCGGCACCTCCAGGCCGGTCAGCGGATCGTAGAAATCCGGCGGGCCATAGACCCAGACCTTGTCGTAAAACAGGCCGATCTTGCGCATCACATCCCTGCGTGCCCACTCCGCTTCGAGCAAATGCGGCGCGTCCATCACCTCGCGCAGGCCAAGCACGAGCGTGGTGCCCCGCGTCTTGAGGTAGGACAGCGTATCCTCAATCTCTCCGCGCAGCCCCAGCGGTTCCTTGTCGACGATGAAGATATCCGGCCGGAAGCTCTCGGCCGTGTGGCGGATAATCGACTGCCGCATCCTTAGCGTCTCGTGCAGATCGATGTCCTTTTCCAGCGAGGTGTATTCGCCGTTTCGCAGCTTGATGACGCTGGGGATCTTCACGAAGTCGACGCGGGCGCGGTAGTCGAAGGCGCCGGCGATGGTGGCGCCCGAAATGATTAGCACCTGAAGTCCGCGGAAATCCCCGACCAGCGAATGCGCGATCGTTCGGCAACGCTGCAAATGGCCGAGCCCGAACGTGTCGTGGCTGTACATGAGAATTCGTGCGTCTTTTGCGTGCTGTGTCATTGTGAACGTCTTTTAGAATTCTCGCCGGACCGTGGGCAACCCCGCAGGCTTCGAAACCATTCTCGCGGGTCTATCGACCTGTTTTGAAACATGGGGGCGAGAGGTACGCAACGGCATTCTTCACCAGGTCACGAATGCCAGGGGCGCTGATTGTGGCGCCATGCCTTGTCTTCGCCGACGATAGACGGCCCGAGCACAAATCTCTGTCATGAGGCTTGACCCCGTGGAATTAAATGCCCTGCGGCCTGAGGCAGGCAAAGCGCACATTGCGAAAAATCAAGGGCGACCAAGGCGAAACGAGGCTGCCGCACATTGTGAGGAGAACCCGCACCTTGGGAAAATGCTTCATAATCCATCGAAACACAACGGCCGCCAGAGGCCGCACGTTGCGGCCTTTTATCCTGCCATCAGCCTTGGCCTGTGGCAAGCGTCCGGTCCTTGCACCGTTGAAGCTGGTGCAATCTCGCGTCATGCCGGCTTCCTCCGTCATGTGGAGGATAGCTGCGGCCCCAATGAGATTCGTCAGCCAGGCGACCCATTCGCCAGATCCGTCACAAAGCTTTGCGTGAACACGCCGGCCGGAAGGACGGCTACGCCAACCTTGCCCTTGTCGTCCTCGGCGTTGCCAGCAGCAGACTTGTCTCGCTGCCGGTTATCCCCGGGATGAGCCGTATCCGCCTAAGCACCGCGTCGAAATCGGTGAGCGACGCCGTTCCGAGTTCGACCACCAGGTCCCAGCGGCCATTGGTGGTGTGAATGGTCGAAACCTCGGCGAGGCCGCCGAGCGCCCGGACCACGCGGTCGGCGGCATGGCCCTCGATCTCGATCATCATCACGCCGCGTATCCGCTGGTCGACCGCGTCGGCGCGCAGCACCACCGTGTAGCCGATGATCTCGCCCGTTTTTTCCAGCCGCTCCATGCGCGCCCTGACCGTGGCGCGCGACACCCCGAGATCGACCGCGAGATCGGAGATGCTGCGCCGGGCATCATGCCTGAGCAGCGTGACCAGCCTTTCGTCGAGCAAGTCCATGATTCTATCCACTTTGACCAAACTGACTTATCGAATTGATAAATCATTCTTCTCGAAATGCCAATTTCGCCTGTTCAAACTGCCGGTCCAGGATGGTTCATTCCACGCATCAATTGCCCAATCAATTTGCAAGGACACCAAAAACCATGCGCTGCAGGATCGTTGGCGCGCCGGTGCAGGACGGCGCCGGCAGGATGGGATGCGAGATGGGGCCGAGCGCGCTGCGCACGGCCGGGCTTGTCTCGGTGCTGTCGGAACTCGGCCACGAGGTCGAGGACTGGGGCGCGGTGCAACCGGCCGCCGTGCGCGCAATCGTCCACGGCAATCTCGCGCTGAAGGCCCTGCCGGAGATTTCCGCCTGGACGGCGGCAATTGCCGAGACCGCCTATGCGGCTTCGCGAGACGCCATGCCGATCTTCCTTGGCGGCGACCACGCGATATCGGCCGGCACGGTGTCGGGCATAGCCCGCCGCGCCGCCGAACGCGGCCGGCCGCTCTTCGTGCTTTGGCTCGACGCACATCCCGATTTCCACACGCTCGATACCACCGTCAGCGGCAATCTGCACGGCGTGCCGCTCGCCTATGCCAGCGGCCGGCCGGGCTTCAACGGTTATTTCCCGGACCTGCCTGTCGCCGTCGACCCTGCCCACATCTGCGTCATGGGCCTGCGCAGCGTCGATCCGGCGGAGCGCCGGGCGCTGAGCGAAGCGGGGGTTACCGTGCACGACATGCGCACCATTGACGAGCACGGCGTTGCACCTTTGCTGCGCGCCTTCCTGGCCATCGTCGAAAAGGAAAACGGCCTGCTGCATGTCAGCCTCGACGTCGACTTCCTCGACCCCTCCATCGCGCCGGCCGTCGGCACCACCGTGCCCGGCGGCGCCACCTTCCGCGAGGCGCATCTGGTGATGGAGATGCTGTCCGACAGCGGCCTGGTCTCCAGCCTCGATCTGGTCGAGCTCAACCCGTTCCTCGACGAGCGCGGCCGCACCGCCACGCTGATGGTCGACCTCGCCGCCAGCCTGATGGGCCGCCGGATCATGGACCGCCCGACCCGCAGCCATTCCGGAAGCATTGCATGACCCAGCCTTCCCGCCTTGCCATCGTCCCCTTCGTCAGCGTCGACCGCATGATGAAGCTGGTGCTGACCATCGGCGTCGAGCGGTTCCTCACCGAACTCGCCGCCTATATCGAGGAGGATTTTCGCCGCTGGGAGCTGTTCGACAAGACGCCGCGCATCGCCTCGCACAGCCATGACGGCGTCATCGAACTGATGCCGACCAGCGACGGCCGGCTATACGGCTTCAAATATGTCAACGGCCATCCCAAGAACATGCGCGAGGGGCGCCAGACCGTCACCGCCTTCGGCGTGCTCGCCGATGTCGGCTCCGGCTATCCGATGCTGCTCACCGAAATGACGATCCTGACGGCGCTGCGCACCGCGGCGACCTCCGCTGTCGCGGCCAAATATCTGGCGCCGAAAGGCGCGCGCTCGATGGCCATCATCGGCAATGGCGCCCAGTCCGAATTCCAGGCTGTCGCCTTCAAAGCGCTGCTCGGCATCGACCGGCTGCGGCTCTACGACATCGACCGCTCGGCTTCGGAAAAATGCGCCCGCAACCTCGCCGGCAAAGGCTTTGACATCACCATCTGCGCCACCGGCCAGGATGCTGTGGAAGGAGTCGACATCATCACCACGGTGACCGCCGACAAGCTGTCCGCCACCATTCTGACCGACAACATGGTCGGTTCCGGCGTGCACATCAACGCGGTCGGCGGCGACTGCCCCGGCAAGACGGAACTGCACCGCGACATCCTTTTGCGCTCCGACATCTTCGTCGAGTTCTCGCCGCAGACGCGCATCGAGGGCGAAATCCAGCAGCTCCACGCCGACCATCCGGTGACCGAGTTGTGGCAGGTGATGACCGGCAAGGCGGAAGGCCGCAAGACGGCGGAACAGATCACCTTGTTCGATTCCGTCGGCTTCGCCACCGAGGATTTTTCCGCACTGCGCTATATCAGAGACCAGCTTCAGGCCACCGGCCTCTACGAGGAGCTCGACCTGCTCGCCGATCCCGACGAGCCGCGCGACCTCTTCGGCATGCTGCTCAGGGCAGCGCTGCAGCCGGCAGCCGCCTGAGGGGCTTCAGCCGCGCAACGGCGCGCAGCTCTCCCGTTCGACGAGCACCGGGGTGAGCACTTCGCGGCGCGAATGCGCCGCCGGCTCGGCAACCCGCTCGAGCAGCAGGCTGACCGCCCGCGTGCCGATCTTCTCGACCGGCTGTGCGATCGTCGTCAGTGGCGGCCAGGTGGTGACGGCATAGGGTATGTCGTCGAAGCCGATCATCGACATGTCGCCGGGGACCCGCAATCCGCGCCCGCGCAGCACTGTCAGCGCGCCCATGGCCATCAGATCGTTACAGGCAAACAGCGCCGTGATCCCCGGCGCCTGCGCCATCAGCCGCTCCATCGCCATGCGGCCGCCGGCGAAGTGGTAGTCGGAATCCACCACCGAGGCCGGCGGCAGGTCGAGGCCGGCTTCCTGCAGCGCCCTGGCGAAGCCGCGCAGGCGGGCGGGGCTGGAGCTGGAATCGCGCGGGCCGCCGATGACGCCGATCTTCTCGTGACCGAGCCCGGCCAGATAGCGGCCGGCGAGATAGCCGCCATAATCGTGATCGACCAGCACGGAATCGACATTGACCGAATGGATCTCGCGGTCGATCAGCACCGCCGGGACGCCGGGCAGAAGGCTGGAGAACACCCGCGCATGATCGGACGAGCCGGCAAAGATCAGCCCGTCGATCTGCTTGGCCATCAGCACCTGGAGGTAGCGCTCCTCCTTCTCGGCGCTGCCGTCGGAGTTGCACAGGATCACCGTATAGCCGGCAAGGAAGCCGGCATCCTCGATCTGGCGTGCCACGCCGGCGAAGAACGGATTGGAATTGTCCGGCAGCAGCAGGCCGATGGTCTTGGTCTCGCCGCGCCTCAGGCTGCGCGCCAGCGTGTTCGGACTGTAGCGCAAGGCGGCGATGGCCGAATGCACGCGCTCGGCCGTCTCCGGCTCGACATGGCGCGTGCGGTTCATCACATGCGAGACGGTTGCGACCGACACTCCGGCATGGCGCGCGACATCGGCAATCGTCGTCATTTCTTGTCCCCTAGTGCATGTCGCCCGGAGTGTCCGGCGGATCTGGGAAAATGACATCCATAAAACAAAAACCAAAAAGCGCGACGCGCTTTATCGGATCACCCTCAACAGCTTTTCCCGATAGGCATCCAGAATGACGGCGAGCACAATGACAAGGCCTAGCACGATCGGCTTGAAATTGTCGCCGACGCCGAGCAGCTCGTAGCGACGCCGGCGACCGGGCCACCGATGTTGACGCAACAGATAGACCATGGCGACGATGCCGGCGCGTTCTCCCTTCCGCCGGAGCGCTGTATCCTTCTCAGGCTAGTGATTCCCGCAGACAGGAAACCTTCATGAACGGCCTGACGCCCATACTTTCCACCGTGACCGCCTCGTTCCTTGCCTCCTTCGTCGAAGTGGTCGAGGCCTTCACCATCGTGCTGGCGGTAGGCGTCACCCGCAGCTGGCGGCCAGCGCTGACAGGCGCGGCGCTGGCGCTGGCGGTGCTGGCGGCTCTGGTGCTGGCCTTCGGACCGCTGCTGGCGCTGATTCCCATTGCGGTGCTGCAGTTCGTCGTCGGCGTGCTCCTAGTCCTGTTTGGCATGCGCTGGTTGAGAAAGGCCATTTTGCGCAGTGTCGGCGTCATCGCCCTGCATGACGAGGACGCGGCCTTTTCAAAGGAAACCGCCGCTTTGCAGCAGCAGGCCAATGACCGCCGCGCCGATTATCTGGCCGGGCTCGCGGCCTTCAAGGCGGTGCTGCTCGAAGGTGTCGAGGTGGTGTTCATCGTCATTGCCGTCGGCGCCGCGCATGCACAGACCTTCTATGCCAGCCTTGGCGCGTTGGCAGCCTTCGTCCTGGTAACGATCATCGGCCTTGCGGTGCACAGGCCGCTGGCGCGGGTGCCGGAAAACGCGCTCAAATTCGCCGTCGGCCTGATGTTGACAAGCTTCGGCATTTTCTGGACCGGCGAAGGCCTGGGCACCGACTGGCCGGGCGCCGATCTGGCGCTGCTGGCCATCTTCGCAATCATCGCCGTCGCGTGCTTCGCCATGGTGCGCTGGTTGCGCGCCAGCTACCCCAAGGCTGCACAAGGAGTTGCTCGATGAACGTCGTCCGCCTCATTCTAAAGGAGCTCGTCGGCATGTTCATCGACGACGGCAGCCTTGCGACGCTGGCGCTGCTGTTGATCGTAGCGATTGCCGCGGCAGTGAAGCTGCTGGCGTTGCCGCCGCTTGCCGGCGGCGTCCTGCTTCTGCCCGGCTGCCTCGTCATCCTGCTCTACAGCGTGCGCCGCGCGGCACGGCGCTCCGGTCAGTAGAGGGTGAAAAACACCGGCAGCATGCCGCTGATCCGCAACTGCTCAATCGTCTCGATGGCCGGGAACAGCGCCAGGAAATAGAGCCCGTCCGTGAATGTCCGCCGCAACGCCTTTGTCGAGAACCGGCGTTCGGCTTGATCGTGAAACAGCAGCGGGTTCGGCCAGAAAGGCGGCGTGCGTTCGGCATAGACGCTGTAGGCGGGGCCGAACTTTCCAAACAGGAACTCGGCTTCCTTGCGCACCGTCACCCGGAACACCAGGTAGCTCACCAGAGCCAGCGCCGCCGCCACCAGCACCGAGCCGTACATCAACCCGACGCCCGCCGCGCCGACCGTGGAAAAGAAGTAGAGCGGGTTCCGGCTCATCGAGAACGGGCCGATGGTGACCAGCTCGTCGTTCTTCCTTCCGCCGACATAGAGAATGCTCCACAGACGGCCAAGGAAGCAGACCAGCACGAAGCCGATGCCCAGCGCCTCAATGTATCCGTGCCCGTCCGAGCCTTCGACGAGAAAGGGCTTGGTGAACAGCAACAGCATGACGGCGAGGGCTGCCGCCACTTGTATGACGAGCAGGCGCTTGTGCTGGTCGAACGCCTTCGCTGCCGGCTTGGGGGGAGCGTAGCTCATCATAGTTCCTGCACCCCGGCAGGGCTCTCATAGCGCCGGTGTCTCGCCACCCACTAGCGAGACGGCGGCCGACTATCCGGCCGTCAATCTTGGCTTCGGACTGACCGTCACCTCGCTGATCATGACCGGCATCCTTGTCGTCGCGCTGGCGCTGCAATTCGCGCAGAAGCGTTATGTGCCATGCCTATTGGCTGGCGGTGGTGCTGATCAGCGTCGTCGGCACCTTGATCACCGACAATCTGGTCGACAATTTGGGCGTCCGTCTGCAAACCACCACGATTGCCTTGGGCGATGTCCATACTTGGGCAAAGCCGGTATTCATCGTTCTGATCTGCATTCATGCCGGTGCGGCACTCTTCCATCATTTTATTCTGAAAGACGCCGTGCTGCGCAGGATGCTTGTCCCTGCGCGCGATCCGGTCGGATGACACTTATGGACATGTGCAACGACCACGAGCGACCAGGCGCCGGCGGATATTCTAGGAACGGACCGCCGCCGGTGCTAGCATGCCGCTCTGGCAAAGCCTCGGCAACAGACCGGAACAGAGATGCGACTTCTCCTTGTTGAGGATGACCCCAGGACCGCAGACTATGTCGTCAAGGGCCTGAGCGAAGCCGGGCATGTCTGCGATCTGCTGCGTGACGGGCATGACGCGCTGTTTGCCGCGACACGCGACGCCTATGACGTGATCGTCGTCGACCGCATGCTGCCCGGCCTCGACGGCCTGTCGATGATCAAGGCGGTGCGGGCGGCGGGCGTGCGCACGCCGGCGATCTTTCTGACCTCGGTCGGCGGCGTCGACGACAGGGTTGAAGGGCTCGAGGCCGGCGGCGACGACTATCTCGTCAAGCCATTCGCCTTTTCCGAACTGCTCGCCCGCATCAACGCGCTCGGCCGTCGCCCTGCGGTGCAGGAGCTGAAGACGACGCTGCGCATCGCAGACCTCGAAATGGACCTGATCCAGCGCCGCGTCACCAGGCAGGGCCAGGCGATCGACCTGCAGCCGCGCGAATTCAGCCTGCTCGAAGTGCTGATGCGCGGCGAGGGCCGCGTCATCACCCGCACCATGCTTCTGGAACGGGTCTGGGATTTTCACTTCGACCCCAAGACCAGCGTCGTCGAAACCCATATCAGCCGGCTGCGCGCCAAGATCGACAGGCCGTTCGAAACCGCGTTGATCCACACCGTGCGCAACACTGGCTACAGTGTTCACGACTGAGGCGCGGCATGACAGAAACTTGCCATGACTGAAGCTTGCCATGACTGAAACGCACTATGACTGAGACAGGCTCTCGCCTGCTGCGCAGCACGCCGTTTCGGCTGGCCCTGACCTTCGCCTTGCTGTTCGTGCTCGCCTTCATCCTGTCAGGCGCCATCGTCTACCAGCTGATGAGCGCGGATCTTGCCGAGCAGCTCGACCAGTCGGTCAAGGAGACCTATTCGGTCGTGGCGGTGACCTATGCCGGAAACGACCGGGAGGATCTGGTTTCGGCAGTCGACAGCCACGCCGCGCTCAGCCCGAGCAAGGAACAGCTGTTCTCGCTCACCGATCCCGCCGGCAATCGCCTGGCCGGGAATTTCACCGCCGCCGACCTTCCCGATGGCTTTTCGGATTTTGCCGCTTCCCTGCCAGGCGTTGCGCCGGACACTATGTACCGCGCCTGGACCGGTTCGGTCGGGCCCAACAGCCTGACAATCGCCTTCTCGCTCTCCGAAACCGAGGAGCTGGAACGCATCGTTTTGATGAGCTTCGGCTGGGCCACCCTGATCATTTCAGGGCTGGCGGTGGCTGGCGGCGCCTTGCTGGCGTCGCGTGTGCAGCGTCGCCTCGACGGCATTGCCACCACCATGGACGATGTCTCCAACGGCCGGCTCGACGCCCGCATTCCACTGCTCGGCAATGGCGACGACATTGACGGCGTCTCGCGCCAGGTCAACGCCGCGCTGGAGCGGCTGGCGGCGCTGGTGGACGGCATGCGCCAGGTCAGCGCCGACATCGCGCATGATCTGAAGACGCCGCTCAACCGGCTGCAGATGATTTTGGAAGCTGCGGCCGACAGGACCGCGCGGGGTGAGGCCGTTGCCGATGAGCTGGCGGAGGCACGTGGGGAAAGCCTGCAGATCAACGATACTTTCGATGCGCTGTTGCGTATTGCCCAGATCGAGGCCGGCGCCCGCAAGTCGCGCTTTGTCGATCTCGACCTCACCGGCGTCATCGATGCCATTGCCGAAATCTACGCCGGTGTCGCCGAGGATGACGGCAAGTCGCTGTCGGCCACGATCGTCCACGGCACCCCATGCCTGGTCCACGGCGACCGCGACCTGCTGACGCAATTGTTTGCCAATCTGGTTGAGAACGCGCTGCGGCATTGCCCCGATGGCACGGCAATCCTTCTATCGGTGCGGCGGCAAGGCGACCGCATTCTGGCTGAGGTCGCCGACAATGGCCCCGGCATCCCGGCGCAGGAGCGCGAAAAAGTGTTCCAGCGGCTCTACCGGCTGGACTCCAGCCGCACCACGCCCGGCAGCGGCCTGGGCCTCAGCCTTGTGCGGGCCATCGCCGACCTGCATGGTGCAACGATTGCGCTGGAGGATCGCCGGCCTGGGCTGGCGGTAATTGTCGGGTTTCCTCGGGCGGAGGGCACCGGTCCCGGCTTGAAATGACAACGCCAGAGCCAGGTCGACCCCACTCCGTCGAGCGAAGCAGCGACGGAGTGGGGGAAGGCGCTCATGAAACGCCAAGTCGCTGACAACTTTCTCCAAGTTGATGATCGCATCCGACAAAGGCGGTCGCGATTAGCCTTGCACATGTTTCCACCCGGAACGGCTGCGGGTTGATCAAGATGATCGTTGAACCTATCGGCCCACCGCACCCCGGCGAAAATCCGAGGGCGACATCCCTGCCAGCTTGCGGAAGGATTTGTTGAAGGCGCTGAGCGAGCCGAAGCCTGAATCCATGGCGACGCGCAGCACATTGGCGTCTTCATGCATCAGCAGCGCCTGCGCGTAGCTCAGCCGCAGCAGATTCATATATTCGTTGAGCGTCATGCCGGTCGATTTCTTGAAAATGCTCATGGCGTATTTGGGATGGATGTCGGCCGCCGCCGCGATGTCGACGCAGTCTATGTCGTAGAGGAAATTCTCGGCGATGAAGTCGCACATGCGACCGACATTGCGCAGCGATTGCTGGTCGAACGGGCCGCCGGGTTCCTGGCCGATGGCGGTTTCCGGCACCAGCCGGTAGGGCTCGAAGCGCACCCGCTCCAACCGCAGCAGCAGCTCGTTCACGGCGTGCTCGGTTATCGCCGCATCGCCCGAGCGGAAATAGCGGTTCCAGCGCTCGAAATTGTGATGGTCGGCCTGGTCGGTCGCCGATGTCACCAGCGTGGCGCCGGTCATCAGCCTGTGGCGGACATCCGTCGGCAGATGCAGGCGGAAGAAATGCACCAGCGGCAGATGCGCGCCGGCATAGATGGCGTCGTCGGAGAGATCGTCCATCTGGTGCGGCAGCCCGCCCCAGAACAGGCACATGTCGCCGGCCGACAGCGAGATCTCGTGCTCGTTCATGCGGTAATGCACGCTGCCGCGGACGATGAAATTGACCTCGACCTGGGCATGCCAGTGCGGCTTCAGCATCACCAGCGGATGGTTGTGAAACATCTGCAAAGCCATCGGCAGGCCTTCGACGCTGCTGGCGCCAGGCTGGTAAAACGGCCGTTCCGGCATCTTACTTTCCGCCCATCTTTTATTCCCGTTGTCAGGGACAAGCCTTCCGCGCCGCCTAGTCTAGCCATGCTCGCGAAGAGAGAGCAAATGAAATGGGAGGATTTCAATGCGCACGACACTGATCTGTGCCGCGCTGGCGCTTGGCCTGGGCTCAGGCCCGGCTTTGGCGCAGTCCGGCGAAATCACGATCTGGAGCTGGAATATCGCCGCTTCGTCGCTGAAGGCGACGGTGGCCGGCTTCAACAAGCAGTATCCCGACGTCAAGGTCACCGTTCAGGATCTCGGCAACCAGCCGACCTATGACAAGTCGATCGCCGGCTGTGCGGCCGGCGGCGTCGGCCTGCCCGATATCGTCTCGATCGAAAACGGCGAGGCCGAGAACTACTGGAGCCAGTTCCCCGATTGCTTCGTCGATTTGCACACGCTGGGCTACACCGCCGACGACCAGAAGAAATTCCCGGATTTCAAGCGCACCGAATTGGAGGTCGGCGACAAGGCCTATGCCATGCCGTGGGATTCCGGCCCAGTCGCCGCCTTCTACCGCCGCGACTTCTACGAGAAGGCCGGGGTCGATCCGGCCTCGATCAAGACCTGGGACGATTTCATCGCCGCCGGCAAGAAGGTCCAGGCCGCCAATCCCGGCGTCACCATGACCAATGCCGATTTCAACGGCGACACCGAATTCTTCCGCATGATTTCCAACGAACAGGGCTGCGGCTATTTCGCCGCCGATGGGCAGTCGATCACCGTCAACCAGCCGAAATGCGTCGACACGCTGGCCAAGATCAAGGACATGAAGGACGCCGGCATCATCTCGTCGGCCGACTGGGGCACCAAGATCACCAACAACACCGCCGGCACCGTCGCCACCCAGGTCTATGGCGGCTGGTATGAGGGCACCATCCGCACCGAATCCGCCGGCGAAAACGGCAAATGGGGTGTCTATCTGATGCCGAGCCTGACCGCCGACGGCCCGCGCGCCGCCAATCTCGGAGGCTCGTCGCTCGCCATCACCTCAGCCTCGAAGAACAAGGAGGCCGCCTACGCCTATCTGAAATACACACTGGGAACCAACGAAGGCCAGATCACCATGCTGAAGGATTTCGGCCTGGTGCCGTCGCTGATCTCGGCGCTCGACGATCCCTATGTCTCGCAAGGCCTGCCCTATTGGGGCGGCCAGGCGGTGTGGAAGGACATCCTCGCCACGCTGCCCAAGGTGGTGCCGAGCCGCGGCACGCCGTTCCAGAGCGATGCCGAAATCATCATGCGCGCGGTGCAGACCAAATATCTCGGCGGCGGGTATCCCGATGCCAAGGCCGCACTCGACGACGCCGCCAGCCAGATCGCCTCGGCGACCGGATTGCCGGTGAAGGAGTAAGCTCCACTTCCCCTTCTCCCCTTGTGGGAGAAGGTGGATCGGCGCGATAGCGCCGAGACGGATGAGGGGTGTTCCAGCGGAGTGAGGCGTTGGTGTTCCCTGGAACACCCCTCATCCGTCGCCTGCGGCGACACCTTCTCCCACAAGGGGAGAAGGGAAAACAAAAAGAAAGGAGGAACCATGCGCCACCAGAACGCCACCGCGTATCGTTTCCTCACGCCCTATTTGCTGATCTTCGCCATCTTCTGGGTGTGGCCGATCATTTCCTCGTTCATGATCTCCTTCCAGGCGACGCGCACCGTGCCGTGGCGCTTTGCGCCCACCTTCAACTGGGGCCGCCTCATCGGCGACCCCGCTTTCTTCAATGCGCTGAAGAACACGCTGCTCATCCTCGTCATCCAGGTGCCGGTGATGATCTCGCTGGCGATCGTCATGGCGGTGCTGCTGAACTCGCCGCTGCTGAAAGCACGTGGCCTCTACCGCTTCGCCTTCTTCGCTCCGGTGGTGGTCGGCGAGGTCGCCTATTCCGCCGTGTTCCGGCTGATGTTCAATCTCGATTTCGGCATCATCAACAAGCTGCTCGCCGGCGTCGGCCTGTCCAAGATCGACTGGTTCTCCAACGTCACACCGGCCATGGCGCTGATCATGATCGCGGTAACCTGGCGCTGGGCCGGCTACAACGCCATCATCCTGCTCGCCGGCCTGCAGTCGATCCCCGAGGATGTCTATGAAGCAGCGACGCTCGACCGCGTCAGCAAGCTCAAGCAGTTCTTCTACATAACGCTGCCGCTGCTCAAGCCGGTCATCGTGTTTTGCGCCGTGCTGTCGATCATCGGCACCATGCAGCTGTTCACCGAGCCGTTCCTGATCACCGAGCGCGGCGGCCCCGGCGGCGGCACCGAGACGCTTGGCCTGCTGCTCTACCGCCAGGGTTTTCGCTCGCTCAATTTCGGCTACGCCTCGGCCGTCGCCTACACCATGGCGGGGCTGGCAATCGCCATCACGCTGGTGCAACTGTGGCTGACACGAGAGCCCAAATGAGAGGGGAGGCGAAATGAGTTCGCTCTCGCAACGACGGCTCGGCCGCAGCGTCCTGCTGCATCTGGTCCTGACGCCGCTGGCGGTGATCTGGCTGTTTCCGCTGTGGATGATGGTGGTGTTTTCGACCATGCCCGACAACGGCATTTTCAGCCCCGGCATCGAGCTTCTGCCGCACGGCAATTTCGTCGACAATTTCAACAACCTGCAGCGCGACACCAATTTCGTCGGCGCTATCGGTATTTCGGTGGCGGTGGCGGTGACCTACACCTTCTTCTCGGTGCTGCTGACCTCGATGGCCGGCTGGGCGCTCGCCCGCTATCAGTTCTTCGGCAAGGGCGCGGTGGTGGCGATCATCCTCGGCACCATCACGCTGCCCTATGCGGTGGTGCTGATCCCGCAATTCATCATGGTGGCGCGCGACCTCCAGCTCGCCAACACCTGGATTGCGCTGATCGTGCCACCCTTGTTCAATTCGCTGGGCGTGCTGTTCATGCGCCAGGCTTTCTCGATGATGCCGGCCGACCTTTTCGACGCGGCACGTGTCGAGGGCGTCAAGGAATGGCGTATCTTCCTGTTCGTCGCTTTGCCGCTGGCGCGGCCGATGCTGGCGGCGCTCGCCATCATCCTGTTCCTCGCCTCGTGGAACAATTATCTCTGGCCGCTTTTGATCAACAGCCAGCCCGGCGCGATGACGGCCCCTGTGGCGCTCGGCACGCTGATCGGCCTGACCAAGGTCTCATGGGGCGGCATCATGGCCGGCGCCGTCATGCTGACCGTACCGATGCTGGTCGTCTTCGTGCTGCTGCAGCGCCATTTCATCGCCGGCATCGCCGCCGGTGCCGTCAAGTAGGGACAACAGCGATATGGCGGCAGTCACCCTCACCAATGTCGTAAAACGCTTCGGCGTCTATGAGATCATCCATGGCGCCAACATCGATATCGCCGATGGCGAGTTCGTCGTCTTTGTCGGCCCGTCGGGTTGTGGAAAATCGACGCTGCTCAGGATGATCGCCGGGCTGGAGGATATCAGCGGCGGCGAGATCGCCATTGGCGGCAAGGTGATGAACGATGTCGAGCCGGCCGAGCGCGGCATCGCCATGGTATTCCAGTCCTACGCGCTCTACCCGCACATGAGCGTGGAGCAGAATCTGAGCTTTGGTCTCAGGATGACCGGCAACCCCAAGGAGGACACCGAGCGGCGGGTGAAGCGGGCCTCCGAAATCCTGCGCATCACAGAGTTGATGGCGCGGCGGCCGAGGCAATTGTCCGGCGGCCAGCGCCAACGCGTCGCCATTGGCCGCGCCATCGTGCGCGAACCGCAAGTCTTCCTGTTCGACGAGCCGTTGAGCAATCTCGACGCCGAGCTGCGCGTCCAGATGCGGGTCGAGATCTCGCGCCTGCACAAGGAACTCGGCACAACGATGATCTATGTCACCCACGACCAGACCGAGGCGATGACGCTGGCCGACCGGATCGTCGTGCTGCGCGGTGGCCATGTCGAGCAGATCGGCAGGCCGCTCGATCTCTACGACAATCCCGACAACCAGTTCGTCGCCGGCTTTGTAGGCTCGCCGAAGATGAATTTCATCAAGGGCCGCGTCGTCGGGCGCAACATGAGCAGCGTCACCGTCGAGCTGGTGGGCGAGGAAATGACCCGCATTATGCAACCGTTGACCGGCGCCGTGCCGCAAACAGGAGCCAAGGTCATTGTCGGCGTGCGGCCCGAACATTTCGGCAATGGCGGCGAAGGCGACGCCGACCTCACCGTCGGCATCGACGTGGTCGAGCATCTCGGCGGCACCAGCTTCATCTATGCCAGGACCGCCCATGGCGAAGACCTGGTGATCCAGCGCGACGCGGCAAAGGTCCCCGACACCCAGGCGATCACCGTGTCCATCCGCAAATCCTATCTGTTCGATGAAAACGGCCAGCGGCTGCGCTGACCTTCCAGCTATGCAAGGAGAATGACCATGACTGCAACCGCGCCCATCCGCTGGGGGGTACTCGGGCCCGGCGACATCGCCAAAGCGTTCGCCCGCGGCGTGGCAGGCTCGCGCACCGGCACGATCGTGGCGCTCGGCGCCCGCAATCCCGGCAAGGCAGGCCTGGCCGAGACGTTTCCCGGCGCCCGCATCCTCGACGGTTACGACGCGCTGCTCGCTGACCCCGAGGTCGACGCCGTCTATATCGCCATCCCGCATCCCGGCCACGCCGAATGGGCAATCAAGGCGGCGGAAGCCGGCAAGCATGTGCTGTGCGAAAAGCCGCTGGCGCTGACCGCCTTCGAGGCCGACGCCATGATCCATGCTGCGCGCAAGGCCGGCACCTTCCTCGGCGAAGCGTTCATGTACCGGCTGCACCCGCAGACGGCGAAGCTGGTGGAACTCATCAAGTCGGGCGTCATCGGCGATGTCAGGCTGATGAAGTCGAGCTTCGGCTTCGCCATGCCGGGCTTCATGCCCGAGCACCGGCTCTACGCCAACGATCTCGCCGGCGGCGGCATCCTCGATGTCGGCGGCTATCCCGTCTCGATGGTGCGGCTGATTGCCGGGGCTGCGACTGGAAAACCCTTCGCCGAGCCGGACAAGGTTGTCGGCACCGCCCATCTCGGCAAGTCCGGCGTCGACGAATGGGCCTCGGCGCTGCTGCATTTCCCCGGTGGCGTCGTCGCCGAGGTGTCCTGCAGCATCTCGCTGAAACAGGACAATGTCCTGCGCATCCTCGGCACCAAGGGCCGCATCGAGGTGCCGGATTTCTGGTTCGCCGGCGGCGGCAACCGCGATGGCGGCCCTGGCCGGATCGATGTAATTCTCGCCGACGACACGCGCGATACCATCAGCGTCAACGAAACCCGCCATCTCTATTCCTTCGAGGTCGACGCCGCCGGCGAGGCGATCCTGGCCGGCAAACAGGAGTTCGCCTGGCCGGGCATGAGCTGGGCCGACAGCCTCAGCACGCTGCGCGTCCTCGACAGATGGCGCGCCGCCGTCGGGCTCGAATATGAGATCGAAAAGCCGGCTAAGCGAACCAACACCATTTCGGGCCGGCCGCTGCGCACCGGCGGCACGGCCATTGGCAAGCGCAAGATTCCGGGCCTGTCGAAGCCGGCCTCCGTGGTGGCGCTCGGCTTCGAGGATTTCCGCACCTTCTCGTCGGGCGCAATCCTGCTCGACGCCTTCTTCGAGACCGGCGGCAATCTGTTCGATACCGGCTATGTCTACGGCGCCGGCTACACCGAAACGCTGCTTGGCCAGTGGCTCAGGAATCGCGGCGTGCGCGAGCAGTCGGTGATCATCGCCAAGGGCGCCCACTCGCCGCTCTGCTATCCCGATGTCATCGGCAAGCAGCTCGCCCAGTCGTTGGACCGGCTGCAGACCGACCATGTCGACCTCTATTTCATGCACCGCGACAACCCGGATGTGCCGGTCGGCGAATTCGTCGATGCGATGGACGCCGAGGTCAAGGCCGGCCGCATCCGTGGCCCGTTCGGCGGCTCGAACTGGACGATGGCGCGCATGGACGAGGCGATTGCCTATGCCGAGCGCACCGGCAAGCAGAAGCCCGGCGTGCTCTCCAACAATTTCT
Organism: Mesorhizobium sp. C268A; assembly: GCF_040324475.1. NCBI lineage: Bacteria > Pseudomonadati > Pseudomonadota > Alphaproteobacteria > Hyphomicrobiales > Phyllobacteriaceae > Mesorhizobium > Mesorhizobium sp. C268A. The sequence goes on along the minus strand of NZ_JAMYVX010000001.1, from coordinate 3,501,005 downwards.
CGCTGGCCGAGATGCTGGAACCGATCTGGGCCGGCTGCATCACCTCGTCCACCGACGACTGGAAATCCTGGTTGACGAAAAGGCAGATGCCCAACTTCGCCTGGTCGAGCCAGGGCCGCGGCTTCTTCACCGACCGCGCCGGCCGCGACAAGCAGGACAATGAGGAGCTGGTGCGGGTCTGGTATTCCGAGAAAAATTTCGGCCGCCGCGACCGCGCCATCGAGCTGGCGCAGCGCCTGGGCAAAAGTCCGATCCACATCGCGCTCGCCTATGTGCTGGCGCAGCCTTTTCCGTCGGTGCCGTTGATCGGCCCGCGCACGCTGGACGAGTTGGAGGACAGCTTGAAGGCGCTGGATATCAAGCTGTCGGCGGAGGATGTGGCGTGGCTGGATAGCGGGCCGGAAAGGCGGCGGGCTTAGCAGCTAATCTCCCCCCTTGAGGGGGAGATGTCGCCGAAGGCGACAGAGGGGGTCGCCTCGCGTGGAGCGCTAACCTCCTTCTGCAGCGGCAGGTAGGCCGAGCCCAGTCGAACTGACCCCCTCTGGCCTGCCGGCCATCTCCCCCGCACGGGGGAGATTAGCGGCTCATGCGTTCCACCTACCGATCGATCCGTGTCGACAAAATAATCGACGACGACGTCCGCTCGACCCCGTCCATCGCCCCGATCTCGTCCAGCAACGCATCCAGATCCCTGATCGACGGCGCGTCGACGATGACGATCATGTCGAAATTGCCGCTCACCGAGTGCAGCGTCCGTACCGGCGGCAGCGCCTGCAGCGCCCGCACCACCTTGTCGGCGAGCTTGGGCGTGACGGTGAGCAGCACATGCGCCCGCACCAGCCCCTGCTCGTAGTCCGGCGCCATCCGCACGCCATAGCCGGTGATGATGCCGCGCTGTTCCAGCCGCTCGATCCGGCTCTGCACCGTCGTGCGCGAAACGCCGAGCTGGCGCGCCAGCTCAGTGGTCGATGCGCGGGCATTGGCGCGCAGCAAGGAAAGCAGTTTTTGTTCGGCGTCAGTGAGCATTTCGACGAACTTTATCGGCGTATTGATCAATTGTGGGGTTCGTTTCGAACAGTTTCACGCTTCCTTTCGGCAGGCAAGCTGCGATTCTTGAAGGCATCGCGTCCACCGCGCGCGGTCTGGGCCAAAGAGTTTTCACGAGGGGCAAGGTCATGAAGAAAATCATCGTCGTCGGCGCCGGCAAGATCGGCTCGACCATTGCAGGCATGCTCGCCGACAGCGGCGACTACCACGTCACCGTTGTCGACCGCGCGGCGGCGCAGCTTGCCGCGGCCGAACTTCCCGCCGGCGTCGAGGGGCTGGAGCTCGATATCGCAGCGCCGGGCGCACTCGAGGCCGCCCTTGCCGGCGCCTTCGCCGTGCTGAGCGCCGCGCCCTTCCATTTGACCACACGCATCGCCGAAGCGGCCGCCGCAACCGGCGTCCACTATCTCGATTTGACCGAGGACGTCATCTCCACCCGCCGCGTCAAGGAACTGGCGCGTTCGGGCAAGAGCGCGTTCATTCCGCAATGCGGCCTTGCGCCGGGCTTCATCTCGATCGTCGCCAATGATCTCGCCAGCCGCTTCGACACGCTGGAAAGCGTTCGCATGCGCGTCGGCGCGCTGCCGCAATACCCGTCCAATGCGCTGAACTACAATCTGACATGGAGCACCGACGGCGTCATCAACGAATATTGCGAACCCTGCGAGGCGATCGTCGAGGGCGAGCTGATCGAGGTGCCGCCGCTGGAGGAGCGCGAAGAGTTCTCGCTCGACGGCGTCACCTATGAGGCCTTCAACACCTCCGGCGGTCTCGGCACGCTGGCCGAGACGCTGAAGGGCAAGGTGCGCACGCTGAACTACCGCACCATCCGCTATCCCGGCCACGCGGCGATCATGAAGGCGCTGCTCAACGATCTCGGCCTGCGCCACCGCCGCGACGTGCTGAAGGATATCTTCGAGAGCGCCCTGCCGGCAACGCTGCAGGATGTGGTCATCGTCTTCGTCACCGTCTCGGGCCGCCGCAATGGCCGCCTGCTGCAGGAAACCTACGCCAACAAGATCTATTCGCAGCGCATCGGCAACCAGGTGCGCAGCGCAATCCAGATCACCACCGCCTCCGGCATCTGCGCCGTGCTCGACATGCTGGCCGACGGCACCTTGCCGGCGACCGGCTTCGTCAAGCAGGAAAACATCGCGCTGGATGCGTTTCTCGCCAATCGTTTTGGGCGCGCTTATGCGCAGCACGAGATGGTAAGCCGGCTGGCAAGCTGAGCTACTTCACCCTCCCCCTTGTGGGGAGGGTCGGCTCGCGGTCGGAGCGAAGCGGAGATGGCGAGACGGGGTGGGGGTGAGCGCCGACAGTTGGCGAGGACCCCCACCCCGCTCCGCTACGCGGATCGACCCTCCCCACAAGGGGGAGGGTAAGCGCCCGCTACTTCCGCAGAGCCATCGGTCGTCCGAGCAGAAACCGGATGAAGTTGCCCGCGGTCCGCGGCGCAATGCGGGGCTGCGTCGCCTGTCGTGGCGCGCTTTGCCTTCGCGCTGGCACCTTGGGTTCGACAGCCGGTCGGCCCACCGTGAAGGAGGGCCCCGAGACCGGCTTGCCCCTCAACACGTTGGCGACGTTGTTGTCATGGATGACGATGCACCATTGCGCGCCCTTCGATGCCGCCACGACGGTGTTGAAGCGCGTCGCCATTTTTGCGTGGTGCTCGCTGTAGACGCCGCTCATCGCCGGCGATCTCCTTTCGACCAGCGTGCCGAACGCCGACGTGACATAGTAGTGGTGCGTGTAGCGTCCGCTTGCCGTGTCGAAATTCTGGCCGTCCGGAAAGGCAATGTAGAGCGGCTGCAGGTCCACCACACGCTTTTCGATCTCCCGGCGCGCGTAGTGCTCGACGCGCTCCATGAAGGTCGGCGCCAGCGCGTCGTCGCTGTCGAGCCGCGTGAGCGAAACATAGTCGGCATCGGTATCGGCCTGGACGAAGGCATTGAAGCGATCATTGTAATCCTCGCCCGCCTCGACAAGGATCGGCCTGACGTCGACACCGGCCACGCAGCTGCACACGGTGCGAATATAGTTCTCGTGCGTATCGGCATCGAACGCCAGAAGGACGGAAAAATCCTTCAGCGACTGGCCTTCGAGCGACGACGCGCAATAGGTGTCGAACAACGCCAGGCGCTCGACCAGCCAGACCGGGTCGAGATTGGCGCGGCCCTTTCCGTCCCACTGGCTTGGCTTGAAGCCAGCGGCGATGTTGTAGCGTATGGCGATGTATTTCTTCAGGCCGGTGTCCATGGACCGACACTTAGTACATTCCGCTGATCTGCGACAACCAACGGCTGAGCGGCCACCCTCCCCCTTGTGGGGAGGGTCGGCTCGCGGTCGGAGCGAAGCGGAGATGGCGAGACGGGGTGGGGGTGAGCGCTGACGGTCGGCGAGGACCCCCACCCCGCTCCGCTACGCGGATCGACCCTCCCCACAAGGGGGAGGGTAAGCGCACTTCAAATATGCAGCGCGTGGCCCAGCGCCTTCAGCGCCGCTTCCTGGAAGCCTTCGCCTTGCGTCGGATGCGCATGGATGGTCCCGGCGATATCCTCCAGCCGCGCGCCCATTTCCAGCGCCAGGCCGAACGCCGCCGCCAGTTCCGACACGCCTTGCCCGACCGCCTGGATGCCCAGCACCAGATGGTTGTCCGCGCGGGCGGCAACACGAACAAACCCGTCCTCGCCGAGTTTCGTCATCGCCCGGCCGTTGGCGGCGAAGGGGAACTGGCCGATCTTGATTTCGCCTGAAGCCTTCGCCTCCTCCGGCGTTAGCCCTGCCGTCACCAGCTCCGGATCGGTGAAGCAGACGGCCGGGATCGAGCGCTTGTCCCAGCTGCGCTTGTGGCCGGCGACGATCTCGGCCACCATTTCGCCTTGCGCCATCGCCCGGTGCGCCAGCATCGGCTCGCCGGTGACGTCGCCAATGGCATAGATGCCGCGCATCGAGGTGCGGCACTGGTCGTCGATCTTGATGAACTTGCCGGCCATGTCGAGATCGATCTGATCGAGGCCCCAGCCCTCCGTCACCGGCTTGCGGCCGACCGTGACCAGGATCTTGTCTGCCGCGATTTTGGTGCTCTTGCCGTCCGCGGTCTCGACCAGCAGCGCGTCGCCCTTGACCCCCTTGGCCTTGGCGCCAAGCATCACCTCGACGCCGAGCTGGGCCAGCCGTTTCACCACCGGCCGGGTCAGTTCCGCATCATACTGCGCCAGCACGCGCGGCAGCGCCTCGACCACGGTCACCGCGGCGCCCATTTTGGCGAACGCCATGCCGAGTTCCAGCCCGATATAGCCGCCGCCGACCACGGCGAGCTTTTTCGGCACCTCGCCGAGAGCCAGCGCTTCTGTGGATGAAATCACCGGGCCGCCGAACGGCAGGAACGGCAGTTCCACCGTCGCCGAGCCGGTGGCGATCACAACCGTTTCGGCGCGGATGATCTGGGTGCCGGTCTCGGTCTCGACCGCGACGGTCTTGCCGTCGCGGAACGTCGCCCAGCCATAGACGGTCTTGACCTTGGCCTTCTTCAGTAGCCCGGCAACGCCCCCGGTCAGCCGGCTAACAATGCCGTCCTTCCACGCAACCGTCTTGCCGAGATCGAGCACGGGCGCTGCTACCGAGATGCCGAGCGGACTGCTGCCGCCGGCCATATGCGCGACCTTCTCGAACTCTTCCGCCGCATGGATCATCGCCTTGGACGGGATGCAGCCGACATTGAGACAGGTGCCGCCCGGTTTGCCGGCTTCAACGATCACCGTATCGATGCCGAGCTGGCCGGCACGGATAGCGCAGACGTAGCCGCCGGGCCCGGCGCCGATGACCAGCAGCTTGCAGGAGATTTCTTTCATGGCATGACCCTTTGATGCGAGGGAATGTTCCGTCGCGATCCTTCGCGCCCCCCTCTGTCCTGCCGGACATCTCCCCCACGAGGAGGGAGATCAGCAGCTTCGTCGCTTCGCTCATTCCTGCAACGGTGAAGATTGGCGAAACCCTGCGTGACGTCCAATCTCCCCCCTTGTGGGGAGATGCCTGGTAAGGCAGAGGGGGGCGCTGTCCCGCCGTCATCTCGCTTGTTCCGCCCCTCAATCCACAAATATCAGCGCTGGCGTCTCAATCAGCGCCTTGATCCGCTGCACAAACACCGCCGCATCCCAGCCGTCGACCACCCGGTGATCGAAGCTCGATGACAGGTTCATCATCTTGCGCGGGATGAACTGGGTGCCGTCCCAGACCGGCCGCACCATCATCTTGTTGACGCCGACGATCGCCACCTCAGGATGATTGATGACCGGCGTCGTCGCCACGCCGCCCATGGCGCCGAGCGAGGTGATGGTGATGGTCGATCCCGACAGCTCGTCGCGGCTGGCCGTGCCGGACTTCGCCGCTTCGGCCAGGCGGTTGAGCTCGGCCGCGCAATCCCAGAGGTCGCGCGCCTCGGCGTGCTTGACCACCGGCACCACCAGGCCCGACGGCGTCTGCGCGGCAATGCCGATATGGACGCCGCCATGCTGATGGATGATGCCGGCCTCGTCGTCGAACAGCGCGTTGATGTTGGGCTGGTCGGCAATCGCCTTGACCATCGCCCGCATCAGGAACGGCAGCAGCGTCAGCTTCGGCCTCTCCACACCCTTGCGCTTTTCCTTGTTGAGCGCCGCGCGCAACTCCTCAAGTGCTGTGACGTCGATCTCCTCGACATAGGTGATGTGCGGGATGCGTGACTTCGCCAGCGACATTTTTTCGGCGATCTTGCGCCGCAGTCCGATGACCTTGATATCCTCGACGCTGTCATTACGCGCCAGACCCGACGCCTTCGCTACCTGCGGTCCGCGTGCCAGGAATGCCTCGATATCTTCGTGGCTGATGCGGCCGGCAGGGCCGGTACCCGACACCTGGCGCAGATCGATCCCCGCCTCCTTCGCCCTGAGCCGGATGGCGGGCGACGCCAGGGGCTTTTCGCCCTCCGGGCGCGGCGCGCCGGAGGGTGCCGCACCTTTAGATGTCGGCGCAGCACCCCACCCCTGGCCCCTCCCCACAAGGGGAGGGGGATTCAGTCTCAGCTGCCCGTGGGCTTTTGGCTGCTGGTGCAGGTGCTGGCGACTTGGCGTAGGATTTCGTGGCCGAAACGCCTCCCTCTTGTGGGGGTCCGGAGGACGGGCGAGACCCGTGGCTCGCCCCGGCAGGGGTGGGGGTCGGTGCCGCCGTGACCTCTGACGATTTCGAGCCTTCCGCGACATTGCCCTCCCCGCCACCTTCAGCCGCACGATGGGCGAGCCGATCGCCACCGTGTCGCCGATCTCGGCGCCCAGCCACAGGATCTCGCCATCGACCGGCGAAGGTATTTCCACCGTCGCCTTGTCGGTCATGACGGCGGCAAGCACCGAGTCCTCGCGCACGAGGTCGCCGACCTTGACGTGCCACTCCACAAGTTCGGCCTCGGCGACGCCTTCACCGACATCCGGCAGCTTGATGATGTGTTCGCCCATCCCTAGGCTCCCATGGTTTCGAGAAGCGCGCGGCCGACACGGGCCGGCCCCGGGAAATAATCCCATTCCTGCGCATGCGGGTAAGGCGTGTCCCAACCGGTGACGCGCGCCACCGGCGCTTCCAGATGGTAGAAACAATTTTCCTGCACCAGCGCCGACAGCTCGGCGCCGAAGCCGGAGGTCAGTGTCGCCTCGTGCACGACGACGCAGCGTCCGGTCTTCTTCACCGAAGCGACTATCGCGTCGAGATCGAGCGGCAGCAGGGTCCGCAAATCGATGATCTCGGCATCGATGCCGGTTTCTTCCACAGCCGCCTGCGCGACATAGACCATGGTGCCGTAGGCGAGCACGGTGACGGCCGAGCCCGCCCGGCGGATCGCCGCCTTGCCGAGCGGCACCGTGTAATGGCCGTCGGCGACCTCGCCCAGTTCATGCTTCGACCATGGCGTCACCGGTCGGTCGTGATGGCCATCGAACGGTCCGTTATAGAGCCGCTTCGGCTCCAGAAAAATCACCGGATCGGGATCCTCGATCGCCGCGATCAGCAGTCCTTGGCGTCGTGCGGATTGGACGGCACCACCGTCTTTAGTCCCGACACATGGGTGAACAGCGCTTCCGGGCTCTGGCTGTGCGTCTGGCCGCCAAAGATGCCGCCGCCGGTCGGCATGCGGACAACGATCGGGCAGGTGAAATCGCCGTTCGAGCGGTAGCGCAGGCGTGCTGCTTCCTGCGTCAGCTGGTCGTAAGCCGGGTACATGTAGTCGGCAAACTGAATTTCCACGCATGGCTTCAGCCCATAGGCGGCCATGCCGATGGCGGAGCCGACAATGCCGGATTCGTTGATCGGCGCATCGAAGCAGCGGCTCTTGCCGTACTTCGCTTGCAGGCCTGCCGTGCAGCGGAAGACACCCCCGAAGAAGCCGACATCCTCGCCATAGACGATGACGCGTTCGTCGCGCGCCATCGACACGTCCATGGCGTCGCGGATCGCCTCGATCATGGTCCGTCTCGGCATGGTCAGACTCCCGCCTGCTGGCGCTGGCGCCTGAGATGCGGCGGCATCTCGGCAAACACGCCCTCGAACATCTCGCGCGTCGACGGCTTGCCGCCGGCATGCAGCGTGCCGTGGCCTTCAGCTTCCTTCTGCGCCGCGATCACCGTCTCGAGGATTTCCGCTTCGGCCTGGGCGTGACGCTCGTCCGACCAGACGCCGCGTTGGATCAGATGGTTCTTCAGCCGCATCACCGGATCGCCGAGCGGCCAGGCGTCGGATTCCGTCTTCGGCCGATAGGCCGACGGATCGTCCGAGCTCGAATGCGCGCCGGCACGGTAGGTGACATATTCGATCAGCGTCGGCCCGAGATTCTGCCGCGCCCGTTCCGCCGCCCATTTGGCCACGGCATGCACGGCGAGATAATCATTGCCGTCGACGCGCAGCGCCGGAATGCCGAAGCCGAGGCCGCGCGCGGCAAAGGTGCCGGAGCCGCCACGCGCAATGCCTTGAAACGTCGAGATCGCCCACTGGTTGTTGACGACGTTGAGGATGACCGGCGCCTTGTACGTCGAGGCGAACACCAGTGCGGAATGGAAATCGGATTCGGCCGTCGAGCCGTCGCCGATCCACGCCGCCGCGATTTTCGAATCGTTGCTGATAGCGGAAGCCATCGCCCAGCCGACCGCCTGGATGTATTGCGTCGCCAGATTGCCGGAGATCGAGAAGAAGCCATGCTCCTTCGACGAATACATGATCGGCAGCTGCCGCCCTTTGAGCGGATCGGCCTCGTTGGAATAGATCTGGTTCATCATCGTGACCATCGGATAGCCGTCGGCGATGAGCAGGCCGGCTTGCCGATAGGTCGGGAAATTCATGTCGCCTGGCGCCAGCGCCTTGCGGAAAGCGCAGCTCACCGCCTCTTCGCCCAGATGCTGCATGTAGAACGAGGTCTTGCCCTGGCGCTGCGCCATCTGCATGCGCGCATCGAAGCTGCGCAGCGTCATCATGTGGCGCAACCCCTCGAGCAGCTCCTCGTCGGTGAGCAGCCCGGCCCACGGCCCGACCGCCTCACCGGTGCGGTTGAGCACGCGGATGATCGAAAACGCCATGTCGCGGATGGTGCGCGGATCGACATCGATGTCCGGTCGCGGCACCGAGCCCGCCTTGGGGATAGGCACGTTGGAGAAGTCGGGCGTTCCGCCCGGCCGCACTTCCGGCTCCGGCACATGAAACCGCAACATCCCAGCATCGGTCATGACCATGGTCCTCCCATTTGCTGCGGTGATATTTGCACATCCGCGCGCCCGGCACAGCGCCAATTCATGGGGCGCCGCAACCCATCCGGCGTCACGGCCGGCAGGCGACCGCAAGATGCAGATATGTCGGCGAAATTTCTTGTCGATGTTGGGGAGCGGCGCGCAATTAGGCGCAAAGTTTTGCAGGATTTCCGGCAGATAGTCACTTCACGGCCTCCGGGAGAGATGAAGGCACCAAGGTCGGCGAACTCGCGCTTTCCTCTCCCCCGTCGATCGAGGGAGAGGTGTCGAGCGAATCTCGACGGAGTGGGGGTCGACCCTTGGGCGCTAGGCAATGCTTGAGTGCCCTTCCTTTGTTCGTTCGCGGCGATTGCCAGGTGGTTCCCCCACTCCGTCTCGGCTTCGCCGAGCCACCTCTCCCCTCCGGAGGCGAGGAAGGGCGCCAAGGTCTCGAACTCTCTGGAGAACGTTCACTCAGCGACCGCATCATGCTAACCACCCAGCATGGCGCAGAAAAAAGGATATGAGGTCGATTCGTGGCTGGCGAAGCCTGACGCGCGCATATCGATCGTCCTGCTTTACGGACCCGACCGCGGCCTCGTCGCCGAGCGGGCCAAAGCCTTTGCCGCGAAAACCGGCCTGCCGCTCGACGACCCCTTCTCGGTGGTCCGGCTCGACGGCGCGGAGGTCGATCGCGACCAGGGCCGGCTGCTCGATGAAGCCCGCACCGTGCCGATGTTCTCCGACCGGCGGCTTCTATGGGTGCGCAACGCCAGCGGTCAGAAGGCGCTGGCCGACGACGTCAAGGCACTGACGGCCGAGCCCGCGCGCGACGCCATCATTCTCATCGAGGCCGGCGACCTGAAAAAGGGCATCGGACTGCGCGCCGTGGTCGAGGCGGCCGACAACGCCATGGCGCTGCCTTGCTATGCCGATGAAGCCCGCGACATCGACAGCGTCATCGACGACGAGCTGCGCAAGGCCGGCATGTCGATGGCGCTCGATGCGCGCCAGGCGCTGCGCCGCAATCTCGGCGGCGACCGGCTGGCCTCGCGCGGTGAAATCGAAAAGCTGGTGCTTTACGCCCACGGCCAGAAGGACATTGGCCTCGATGACGTCAGGGCGATGTCCGGCGACGTTTCCGGCGCCTCCTTCGACGACGCGGTCGATGCTGTGCTGGAGGGCAGGATCGGTGACTTCGACACCGCCTTCACCCGCCACTGCCTGTCCGGCGGCCATCCTTTCCTGGTGCTGTCCTCGGCGATGCGGCAGCTGCAGCAGCTTCAGGTCATGCGCGGCCAGATGGACACCGCCGGCCGCAACGCCGCCTCGGCCATGGCCGCCGCCCGTCCGCCGGTGTTTTTCTCGCGGCGCAAGCTGGTGGAGAAGGCGCTGGAGCGCTGGAACGTCGAGGCGCTCAGCCGCGCGCTGAACCGGCTGCAATCGGCCGTGCTGCAGACCAGGCGCAGGCCGGATTTGTCGGAAGCGCTGGCACGGCAGGCGCTGCTCGGCATTGCGGTGGAGAGCGCGAGGCTGGCGCAGCGGTGATCTCCCCCCTTGAGGGGGAGATGTCGCCAAAGGCGACAGAGGGGGTCGCCGCGCGTGGAGCGCTGGCGCTTTCGCAACGACAAACGAGGTCGGCGCTTGATGCGAGACGACCCCTTCTGGCCTGCCGGCCATCTCCCCCTCAAGGGGGGAGATCAGCAGTTCGATCCCTTCGGCAATCGCCAATAAAAAGAAGGGCCGGCAACCGCCAAGCCCTTTCTTCATCCTAAGCCAGAACTTCATTCGCCGGCTAAATATGGCGCAACCCCAACCCTCTACCGCTCATCCTTCAACCGCCGGCATAGCTCGTCGAGCTGCTCCAGACTGCGGTAGTCCACGCGGATCGCGCCGCCTTTGCCCTTGTGCTCGATGGTCACGATCATGCCGATCGTGTTGGTCATCAGCCTTTCCAGCGCCAGCGTGTCGGCATCCTTGCCCGATGCGCCGTGTGCTGGTTTTGCCTTGGGCGGCGTGCCGCCCGCCGGCATCTGCGCCAGCGCCTCAGCCTGGCGCACCGAAAGCCCTTCTTCGACGATCTGCTTGGCTAGCCCGGCGGGATCCTGCGCCGTCACCAGCGTCCGGGCATGGCCGGCCGACAGCACGCCGTCGACCAGCATGTCGCGGATCACGTCGGGCAGCTTCAACAGCCTGAGCGTGTTGGCGACGTGGCTGCGGCTCTTGCCGATGACATTGCCGAGATCGGCCTGGGTGTAGCCGTGATCGTCGATCAACTGCTGGTAGCCGAGCGCCTCCTCGACCGGATTGAGGTCGGTGCGCTGGACGTTCTCGATGATCGCCAGTTCGAGCGCCGTGCGGTCGTTGACGTCGCGCACGATGATCGGGATCTCGGTCAGCCCGGCGCGCTGCGCCGCCCGCCAGCGGCGCTCGCCGGCGATGATCTCGTAGCGCCCGGCCTGCGTCGGCGAAGGCCGCGCCACTACCGGCTGCACGACGCCATGTTCGCGGATCGATTGCGCGAGATCCGTCAGATCGGCGTCGCCGAAATGCCGGCGCGGGTTTTTCGGGTTCGGGCTCAGAAACTCGATCGGCACCTTGCCGTCGGCATTCAGGCCTGGCTTTTCGGCCGCTGCCACCGGGCGGTCGATCTCCCCGATCAGCGCCGCCAGTCCACGCCCCAGTCTCTTTCTCGAAAGGTCTTCGCTCATCTCAATTCCAGATTCTTGATCGTTTCGGTGCCGGATCGGCTTTGTTTATCGACCCTGCCTAATCATGCAGCGCGCAATTTTCGCTCGCGGCGGATCACTTCGGATGCCAGTTGCAGATAGGCTTGGCTGCCGGAGCATTTCAGGTCATAGAGGATCGCCGGCTTGCCATAGGAGGGCGCCTCGGACACTCGCACATTCCTAGGAATGATCGTCTCGTAGACCTTGTCGCCCATATGTGCCCGCACGTCCTGCACCACCTGGTTGGCGAGGTTGTTGCGGCCGTCATACATGGTCAGCACGATGCCCTGGATGATCAAGTCCGGATTGATCGAACGGCGCACCTGCTCCACCGTTTCCAGGAGTTGGCTTAGCCCTTCGAGAGCGAAGAACTCGCACTGCAGCGGCACAAGAACAGAATCGGCTGCCGCCATTGAATTCAAAGTCAAAAGGTTGAGCGAGGGCGGGCAGTCGATCAGCACATAGCCGAACGGCGCACCGCGCTCGGTGGCGGCGCGCAGCGCGTTGCGCAGCTTAAGCACGCGATCCGGCGCCGAGGCGATTTCCATCTCGATGCCGAGCAGATCGAGCGTCGACGGCACGATCGACAGGCCGGGCACCGCCGTTGGAATGGCCGCCTCTTCCAAGCCCAGTTCGCCGGTCAGCACATCGTAGGACGAGACGGTGCGGTCCTTGCGGTCGATGCCAAGACCGGTCGAGGCATTGCCTTGCGGATCGAGATCGACGATCAGCACCTTTTCGCCGATGGCGGCCAGCGCCGTGGCCAGATTGATGGCGGTCGTGGTCTTGCCGACGCCGCCCTTCTGGTTGGCGACGGTGATGGTGCGAGGTCCGGTTTTCATGGGTCTGTGCCAGGTATTCATGTGGGCCAGGTATTCATTGCGTCGCCAAGGTTGCGAAGGAGAGCTTACGCCGTCCGCAGATCGGTCACTTCGAGGATGACGCCATGGGCGTCGGTCTTGCTCGGATATTCTACCAGATCGAAAGCCCAGCGGTGAGTGCTTTCTTCCACCTCGGAGCGGTAATCCCGGCCTTTGTGGAACAGCGCCCGCGATCCCTTGGTCAGCCACGGCGCCGACAGATCGAGCAGCGCCGGCAGCGCGGCCAGCGCCCGCGCCGTGATGATTTCCGGTTCGGAAACAAGCGCATAGCTGTCGTCAATGCGCCGGGCGACGACCCGTGCCGGCAAACCGAACTGGCCAATGACCGCCTGTAAAAACGATGCTTTCTTGCGGTTGCTCTCGACCAGATAGATCGACGCGCCATCGCGTTCGACCAGCAGGAAGGCCATTACCAGGCCCGGAAAACCGCCGCCCGAACCGAGATCGGCCCAGCGTTTGGCCTGCGGTGCGATTCGCGCCAGCTGCGCGCTATCCAGAATATGGCGGCCCCAGACATCGTCCAGCGTCGACGGCGCGGCCAGATTGATGCTGCGGTTCCATTTCAGGAACAACTGTTCGAACGTCACCAACCGATCGAATGTTTCACGTGAAACCGGTCCCGCGGCCTCTTGCAGGCTCGCCCATGAGGCAGCGCTCACGCAACGGCCCTTTGGGCGGCCGATTCGGCGTTGCGGACGTGCGCGACGATGATGGCCAGCGCCGCCGGGGTCATGCCTTCCATACGCTGCGCGTCAGCGATCGACCGGGGCTGACGCGTTAGCATCTTCTGCTTCAGCTCATTGGACAGGCCAGGAACATCGGCGAAATCCACCGACGCCGGGATCAGCCGGCTTTCCTCGCGGCGGATCTGTCCGACATCCGCCTGCTGGCGATCAAGGTAAACCGAATATTTCGCTTCCGTTTCGAGCCGCTCAGCGGTTTTGACGTCGATTGCGCCAAAGGCCGGCGCAACACGGGCCAGCCAGGCTATATCGACACCGGGATGAGCGAGCAATTCATAAGCGGAGCGGCGCACGCCGTCCCTGTTGATCTCCAGCCCATGCCGCGCCGCTTCGTTGGGCGTCATCGTCGTCGCAACTGCGAGTTCGCGCGCCCTATCAAGATCCTGTGTGACTTGATTGAACCGCTGTGTCCGCTCCGGCGACACGATACCAAGCCGATTTGCGAGAGGCGTAAGCCTTTCATCGGCATTGTCGGCGCGCAGCGATAGGCGAAACTCCGCCCGCGAAGTGAACATGCGGTAGGGCTCGGCAATGCCGCGGCTGGTGAGGTCGTCGACCATCACACCGATATAGGCTTCGGTGCGGCTGAGCACGATTTGGTCGTCGGCCGCCGCCTTGCGCGCGGCGTTGAGCCCGGCGAGCAGGCCCTGCGCTCCGGCTTCTTCATAACCGGTGGTGCCGTTGATCTGACCGGCTAGGAAAAGCCCCGCAATACGTTTGGCCTCAAGCGTCGGCTCCAACTCGCGCGGATCGACATGGTCGTATTCGATGGCGTAGCCGGGCTGCAGCATGGTCGCCCGCTCTAGCCCGGGTATAGTTTTGAGAATGTCGAGTTGCACATCCTCGGGCAGGGAGGTCGAAATGCCATTGGGGTAGACCGTGTCGTCGTCCAGCCCTTCCGGCTCGAGGAATATCTGATGACCTTCTCGATCGCCGAACTTGACGATCTTGTCTTCGATCGACGGGCAATAGCGTGGTCCGACCCCCTCTATCGAGCCGGAATACATGGCGGAGCGGCCGAGATTGGCGCGGATCAGCTCGTGCGTCGCCGGTGTCGTACGCGTGATGCCGCAATGGATTTGCGGATTCTTGATTGTGTCGGTGAGCAGCGAGAACGGCACTGGATGTTCGTCGGCCGCCTGGCTTTCCAGCGACGGCCAGTCGATGGTGCGGCCATCGAGCCGCGGCGGCGTGCCGGTCTTCAGCCGTCCAAGCGCGAAACCGGCGCGGCTCATCGTCGCCGACAGGCCAAGGCTCGCTTGCTCGTTCATCCGCCCGGCGACAATCTTCCTGTCGCCAATGTGGATGAGGCCGCGAAGGAAGGTGCCGGTGGTCAGCACCACGGCGCCGCACGCCAACCGGCGCCCGTCGGCCAGGAGCACAGCGGCGATGCGTCCATCCACGATGTCGAAGTCCAGAACCTCGCCTTCGACGACGTCGAGACCGTTCTGCTGCCGAATCGCTTCCTGCATGGCCAGCCGATACAGCTTGCGGTCGGCCTGCGTGCGCGGCCCGCGCACGGCAGGGCCTTTGCGGCGATTGAGCAGGCGGAATTGGATGCCGGCAGCATCGGCGATGCGGCCCATCAGCCCGTCCATGGCGTCGATCTCACGCACCAGATGGCCCTTCCCGAGGCCGCCGATCGCCGGATTGCAGGACATGACACCGATCGTGTCGAAGCGCAGCGTGACCAGCGCGGTCCTGGCGCCGGCGCGCGCGGCAGCGCACGCAGCCTCGCACCCGGCATGGCCACCGCCCACCACAACCACATCATAGCGATCGATCATTGTCCCTTCCAGATTCAGAGATTTCCCGACACATGTCCCCACGAGAGGACGCTGTCAAGGATTGCAGGTTGATTCGTTCACGTGGACCGGAGTGCTGAAAGTCGCAGAGGTGTTTCACGTGAGTCATAGGAGCAGCGAAGCCTCGTTTGGCGCTGCCCTTCATCTACCTTCCGGCATCTTCTCCCCATGAACGGGGACAATGAGGGGCGGTGCAGGCTTTCGGCCACTTGCCCTTTTGCCAACCGTCTCATTTCACGTGAAACACGCACTTGGGCGGCCCCCTGTGTTTCACGTGAGTCACTCACACAGCGCGCCCCCCTGTTTCACGTGAGTCACTTCCCAATGCAAAACTGCGAAAAGATCACGTCCAGCAGGTCCTCGACATCCACCGCGCCGACAATCCGGCCGAGCCGGTCCGCCGCAAGACGCAGCTCCTCCGCCCGCAGCTCCTGGCCGCGCTCTTGCCCCGACAAAGCCGAGATCAGAAAGCGCCTGGTCTCATTGAGCAGCTCCACATGCCGCAACCGCGACGGCAGGATGTCACCGGCATCGCCGATAGCAGCCGCGGCGCGCCTGCCGATCTCGGCCAGGAGTTCAGCCAACCCAGTGCCGTCCACCGTCGAGATCAACGCATCATACGCCTCCAATCGCGGCGAACCTTTCAAGAGATCGACCTTGGTGCCGATTCTCAAAGCCGGGGCCTCGACAGGCATGTTGCCGATCGCACTCGGGTCCGCCAGATCTTCCAGCAACAGCACCAGGTCAGCCGTGTGCGCCTTGGCCCGCGCCTTTTCGATACCGATCGCTTCGATCTTGCCGGGCGCCTCGCGCAGGCCCGCGGTGTCGGTTACCCTGACCCGCACTCCGTGGACATCCAGCACCACTTCGAGCAAGTCCCGCGTCGTGCCGGGCTCGTCGGTAACAATCGCCGCCTCACGCCTGGCCAGCGCGTTGAACAGGCTGGATTTTCCGGCGTTCGGTGCACCGAGGATGACAACCTCAAACCCGTCACGGATGATCTCGGCGGCATGGAAGCCATCGACATGCCGGCCGATCTCGCCCACCATTGCGCGCACATCGGACCAAACCGTGTCCGAAACGGAACCGGGCACGTCGTCTTCGTCGGCGAAGTCGATTTCCGCCTCGATCATGGCCCGTGCATGGATCAGGCGATGGCGCCAGCCAAGATAGAGTTCGCTTTGCACTCCTTCGGCATTCTGCACGGCAAAGCGCCGCTGCGCTTCGGTTTCGGCGTTGACCAGATCGGCCAACGCCTCCGTCTCGACCAGATCCAGCTTGCCGTTGAGAAGAGCCCGGCACGTAAATTCACCAGGTTCCGCATGACGCACGCCGTCAAACCCGGCAATGATCTCCAGCATCTTGCCGGCGACGGCGCGGCCGCCATGGACTTGGAACTCGGCGACATCCTCGCCGGTAAAACTGTTCGGCCCCGGAAAAAACAGCACCAGGCCGTTGTCGATAAGCGACCCGTCCACCGTTCGGAGCTTGCGCAGGGTTGCAACCCGGTCCTTGACCTTACCACCGGCAACCGTTTCGACGACGAATCGAGTCTTCGGTCCGGAAATGCGGATGACAGCGATGCCGGCGGGCAGGCGCCCGCTGGAAAGCGCAACGATCGAATCGCCTGAAATCATTTGCCCTTCTCACCGGTCGCCTAGCTGTCCGGTCGACAATCCCACAGTGCCGCGGCCGTCATGAACCGGCTGTTCGTCAATATCAAGGTCGATCGCGGGAGCGGCCGGACATTACCAAATCTGTATAGCCGCCTTGTCATCCATGTGCGAGCAGTCGGGTCCTAATCCCGACGCCAAGCAGTTCTGGGCGGGCCAGCAAGCCCTACGGCAGGCCGGCATCGTTAATGCCTGTTCCTGGCCCGGAACCGTGAAGCTGGAGCCCAGCTCCCCATGAGGCAAGCCTCGTTCCGGTTGCGAATCGGAAATCCCGACCCGCGTCACGCCGATCGTCTCCGCGATCGGAACGGATGCGAATCGACTTAACATTGGCCAGTGGCATCCGGCCGCAGACCGGCAGACCGGAGCTATGTACCGGCTATCCTGCCCGTGGGGCCGGATCCGTAGGAACCGAGCCGCTGCTGCGACGCCGGTAGCTCAACCCGTGTTTCCGTCCAAGGCCGAAGGAAGCCGCGTCACATCAATGGTTAGCGGCCGCGGCGCGAACAGCAAATCCTTGGCCGCGACCACCGCTCCGACCGTGATCAGGATGCAAGCAACAGCCACCGACCAGTGAAACACACCAAAGCCTGCCAGCAGAAGCACGATGACCGAGAAGAGGGGCGCCGCGTAGGAGAGGGCGCCGAGGATCATGATGTCGCCGTGCTTGCAGCCATAGTCCCAGGCGTAAAAGCCGGCGCCTAGCGGTATTACGCCCAAGATGACGATGGCGCTCCACCGCGTCGCCGTCTGTGGCCAGACGGTGGTCTCAAGGGTGAGGTGCAGCACCAAGGCGACCGCAGCCGTGATGAAGCAGTAACCGGCGACCACATCGGTCGGCACCTTGCCAAAGCGGCGCGATAAAACCGAATAGCCGGCCCAGATGAAAGCGCAGAACAGCGCGATGACATGCCCCTTCATCACACCATTGGCCAGTCCGATCGTGCCGCCCTTGGTGATCACCACAATGGCGCCGGCAAGGCCAAGGCGGCAAAGACGAGATAGGCGATCAGGCTGACCTCGACCGGCGGCGCCGACTGGATGGCGAAGAAATAGGCGCAGTGGTAGATGCACAGCCCCGCTGTGCCGAGCGCCCAGACCTGCCACGGCTGGCGCAGCGACTTGATCGCCGCCGGACGGACAAGCCAGCTCGACGCGCCGACCAGCCCGCCAAGCAGAAACGTCATCGCCGCCAGCTGAAAGGGCGGAATCGGTCCCGCCGCCGTCGAAAGCAGCGCCAGGAAGGACCATGTCAGGATGGCCGAGAAGCCGATCAGGGTCGGGATTGTTTTCTCCATGCGGCTTCCGATCTTCGAGACGCGATTACTCGCATGACGACAGCTATGGAAATTGCCGCCCAAGGCCACGCCCTGTCGGAAATGCGACCTGTTTGCCCCCGCAATGAAAAACCCCGTCCCAGTTCCCGGAACGGGGCTTCAATGCGAAACGATGGCCGACGAGAAGCTTACGTGTTCATCGAATCGAAGAAATCGGCGTTGGTCTTGGTCTGCTTTAGCTTGTCGATCAGGAACTCGATCGCATCCGTGGTTCCCATCGGCGCCAGGATGCGGCGCAGGACGAAGATCTTCTGCAGATCCTGCTTGGAGACCAGCAGGTCTTCCTTGCGGGTGCCGGACTTCAAAATGTCCATCGCCGGGTAGATGCGCTTGTCGGCGACCTTGCGGTCGAGCTGGATTTCGCAGTTGCCGGTGCCCTTGAACTCTTCGAAGATGACTTCGTCCATGCGGCTGCCGGTGTCGATCAGCGCGGTGGCGATGATCGTCAGCGAGCCGCCTTCCTCGATGTTGCGGGCCGCGCCGAAGAAGCGCTTCGGCCGCTGCAGCGCGTTGGCGTCGACACCGCCGGTCAGCACCTTGCCGGAGGACGGCACAACGGTGTTGTAGGCACGGCCGAGGCGGGTGATCGAATCGAGCAGAATAACGACGTCGCGACCATGCTCGACCAGGCGCTTGGCCTTTTCGATGACCATTTCGGCGACCTGGACGTGGCGCACCGCCGGTTCGTCAAAGGTCGAGGACACGACCTCGCCCTTCACCGAACGCTGCATGTCGGTCACTTCTTCTGGCCGTTCGTCGATCAGAAGTACGATCAGATAGCATTCCGGATGATTGGCCGTGATCGAGTGGGCGATATTCTGCATCAGCACCGTTTTACCGGTACGCGGCTGCGCGTTGATGAGCGCGCGCTGTCCCTTGCCGATCGGCGCCACCAGGTCGATCACCCGCGACGAGATGTCCTTGCCGGTCGGATTGTCGATCTCCATCTTCAGCCGCTTGGTCGGATAGAGCGGCGTCAGATTGTCGAAATGGATCTTGTGACGGATCTTTTCGGGATCGTCGAAATTGATCGTGTTGACCTTGAGAAGGGCGAAATAGCGCTCGCCCTCTTTTGGGCTGCGGATCGGCCCTTCGACGGTATCGCCGGTCTTCAAGGAGAAGCGGCGGATCTGCGAGGGCGAGATGTAGATATCGTCGGGACCCGGCAGATAATTGGCGTTGGCTGAGCGCAGGAAGCCGAAACCGTCCTGCAGCAACTCGACCACACCATCGCCGATGATCTCGACGTCCTGGGCGGCCAGTTTCTTCAGGATGGCAAACATCAGTTCCTGCTTGCGCATGACGCTGGCGTTTTCCACTTCGAGCGATTCGGCATAGGCGATCAGCTCTGGCGGCTTCTTGTTCTTGAACTCTGCGAGTTTCATTTCTTGCATAGACGGACTCTGAATCTGCTTTGGGGAAAATATATCGGCTGGATGCGATAAATGCCGGGCGCGGCCGAAAGCAATCAAGGGCGGCGCATGACGGGAAGGAAGACCCGTCTTTTATCGTCGGTCGGGGGAAAGAGCAAGCTGCGTTTTGTCGACCGAAATGGGCCTAGAACGGCTTGACGACAACCAGGATGACGATGGCGATCATCAGCAATGTGGGGATCTCGTTGACGATTCGCCAGTGCCGCGCCGGTTTTTCATTGCGGTCCTCGGCGAATTTCCTGACAGCACCGGCCAGATAGCCATGCACGCCCGACAGCAACAGCACCAAGCCCATCTTGGCGTGCAGCCAGCCGCCGTGAAAGCCAAACACTTTCCAGGCAAGCCAAAGCCCGAACACCCAGGTGACGATCATCGCCGGATTGATGATGCCGCGCAGCAGACGCCGCTCCATCACCTTGAAGGTCTCCGATTGGACGGACCCCTTCTCTGCGTCGGCGTGGTAGACCAGCAATCGCGGCAGATAGAGCATGCCGGCCATCCAGGAGATGACGGCCAGGATATGGATTGCCTTCGCCCAGGGATAGAAACCCTCAGGCGCAAAGAAAAACAAAAGTGCGGTGAGAACAACCAGCACTCCGATGCCGATGGTCATGCGCATCATCGCCCCACGAGTGCTGTTGCCGCCCGTATTATCCGATTGAGCCATCAGCGTGTCGCGCTCCGCACCTGCTTCACCATCGCCTCGACATGCGCCACCGGCGTCTCCGGCGTAATGCCATGGCCGAGATTGAAGATCAGCGGTCCGTCGCCCAGCGCCTTGAGGATCGCATCGACGCCGTCCGACAGGGCTTTGCCGCCAGCCACGAGCCGCAAGGGATCGAGATTGCCCTGGACCGCCCTGAATGCTGCAGTTCGTTCGCAGCCGACAGGGGCACGGTCCAGTCGATCCCCAGCCCCGTGACCCCGGTCTTCTCACGATAGGTCTCGTAGCGGGCGCCGGCGCCCTTGGGAAAGCCTATGATCGGAACATCGCGATGAACCGCACGAACTTGCCTGACGATCTCCGCCACCGGTTGCACGCAGAACTGCTCGAAAGACGCATCATCAAGCACGCCGGACCAGGAATCGAAAATCTGCACCACGTCGGCACCGGATTCGATCTGGCGGATCAAATAGGCCGCGGAGTGATCGGCGAGCACTTTCAGGAGATGCTTGAAGGCCGTCGGTTCGCGATAGGCAAACAGCCGCGCCGGCGCTTGGTCGGGTGTGCCGTGGCCAGCGATCATGTAGGTCGCCACCGTCCACGGCGCGCCGCAGAAGCCGATCAGCGTGGTCTCGTCAGGCAATCTTGCCCGCAGCCGGCGAACCGTTTCGTAGACCGGTTCGAGATTCACGTGAAACGTTTCACTGTTGAGAGCCGAAATCTCAGCTGCAGTGATTGGCGTCAGCAGCGGCCCGCGGCCCTCCTCGAAGCGGACATCGCGTCCCAGCGCATGCGGCACGACCAGAATGTCAGAGAACAGGATCGAGGCATCGAAGCCGAAGCGCTCGATCGGCTGCAGCGTCACTTCGACAGCCAGATCAGGATTGTAGCAAAGATCGAGAAAGGACCCGGCGCGCTTTCTGGTCTCGCGGTACTCCGGCAAATAGCGCCCGGCCTGGCGCATCATCCAGAGCGGCGGCGGAAACACTGCCTCGCCTCTCAGCACGTCCAGCACGATGCGGTTCTCGGGCATTGAGCGCTCTCTTCCCTGCCTTCTCTATAATTAAATAGTCTATTTCTAGAATTTTCTGATTCTAAGAGTCTGTTGGTATCGGTGGTTGTCACCTGTCCCGCTTTGCCTTGGAAAAGGCCAGCCAGCATTTTGTCGCGTGTTTCTTCCGCGGGATTGGCAATGAGTGTGGATGACCAGGATTCCATCACTGGAGTCAATGGTTTGGCGTAGCCGCTGAAAAACCGCCTCTGTGGATGAAGCGCTGGCAAAAACGCCCGTCCCCAGATTTGTCCCCAGCCGCACGGTGAAGCTGACAGCGCATCGAATTGTGGACAACTGGCCTTCTGATACAGTCGCCTCCAGCCGGTCGCCTTTGCGGTCCCTATTTATCCACACAAGCCCACAGCCTGAGGCGCCCCCTGTGAACAAACCCCAGAGCTTCTTTCACCTGCACCTGATCTCCGACGCCACCGGCGAGACGCTGCTGGCGGCCGGCCGCGCCGCCTCGGCGCAATACAAGGATGCGCGCGCCATCGAGCATATCTATCCGCTCATCCGCACCGAAAAGCAGGTGGCGAAAGTCTTCGAGGACATAGAGGAGGAACCGGGCATCATCCTCTACACCGTCGTCGACCAGAAGCTGGCGCGCGGCATTGACGAGCGCTGCGCCACCATGGGGCTACCCTGTGTTTCGGTGCTGGAGCCGGTCCTCACCGTCTTCCAGTCCTATCTCGGCACGCCGGCCGGCCGCCGCGTCGGCGCCCAGCATGTGCTCGACGCCGATTATTTCCACCGTATCGACGCACTCAATTTCACCATGGAGCATGATGACGGCCAGCTGCCGCTCAATATGGACGACGCGGATGTGGTGCTGATCGGCATTTCCAGGACATCGAAGACGCCGACCAGCATCTATCTCGCCAACCGCGGCATCAAGACCGCCAACATCCCGATCGTGCTCGGCGTGCCGGTGCCCGAAAGCCTGGTCGCTGCCACCAAGCCGCTGATCGTCGGGCTGATCGCCACCGCCGAACGCATCTCGCATGTCCGGCAGAACCGCGTGCTCGGCAACAGCAGCACCTACGAAGCGACCGATTATGTCGACCGTGCCTCGATCGCCGAAGAGCTCGCCTATGCCCGCCAGATCTGCACCCGCCACAATTGGCCGATGATAGACGTCAGCCGCCGCTCGATCGAAGAGACCGCGGCAGCCATTGTTGCCCTGCGGGGGAAGAACAGATGATGGGATGGCAACGCGACCTCCTGCCCCAATCAACCACTATCGACCAGGCCCAGAACCCATGACCGAAAAAATCATCCTTGCCTCCGGCAGCCCGTTCCGCAAAGCAATGCTCATCAATGCCGGGCTCGGCATCGAAGCGGTGCCTGCCGATGTCGACGAGCGTGCGCTCGAGGCGCCGTTGCAGGACAGCGGTGTGTCGCCGGAAGATGTCGCCCTGATACTCGCCGAAGCCAAGGCCACCGAGGTCAGCGAACGCAGACCGGGCGCCCTGGTGCTCGGCTGCGACCAGACTTTGTCACTGGGAGATGAAGTGTTCCACAAGCCGGCCGACATGGAAGGCGCCCGCCGCCATCTGCTGGCGCTGTCAGGCAAGACGCATCAGCTGAACAGCGCCGCCGTGCTCTGCCGCAACGGCAAGGTGCTGTGGCGCCATGTCGGCATCGCCAGCCTTACCATGCGCAAGCTCGATCCGGCCTTCGTCGGCCGGCACCTGGCCCGCGTCGGCGCCAAGGCGTTGTCGAGCGTCGGCGCCTACCAGATCGAGGGCGAAGGCATCCAGCTGTTCGAAAAGATCGAAGGCGATTATTTCACCATTGTCGGCCTGCCGCTGTTACCGGTGCTGGCGGAATTGCGTGCGCTCGGAGCCATCGATGGTTGAGAAAAAAGCTTTCGTCACCGGCCATCCGATCGCGCATTCGCGCTCGCCGAAGATCCACGGCTATTGGCTGAACACATACGGCATCGACGGCAGCTATCATGCGATCGATGTCGCGCCGGCCGATTTTCCCGAGTTCCTCTCTTCCCTCCAGGCCAATGGCTATCAGGGCGGCAACGTCACCATTCCACACAAGGAAGTCGCCTTCGCCCGGGTCGAGCGCCGCGACGAGGCGGCGGAGATGATCGGCGCGGTCAACATGCTGTGGCTGGACCACGGCGTGCTGTGGGGCGGCAATTCGGACTGGATCGGCTTTGCCGGCAATCTCGACGAGCATGCCCGGGGCTGGGAGAGAAACGCTCCGGCCGTGGTGCTCGGCGCCGGTGGCGCGTCGCGCGCGGTCATCCACGCGCTTAAATCGCGCGGCATCAAAGATATCCGCATCGTCAACCGCACATTGGCGCGGGCGCAAGAACTCGCCGACCGCTTCGGGGCCGGCGTCTCGGCGCATGGCGCGGTCGGCGACTTGCTTGGCGATGCCGGCTTGCTGATCAACACGACGGCACTTGGCATGCATGGCGATGCGACGCTGGCCGCCGATCCGGCCGGCCTGCCAGCTCACGCCATTGTCGCAGACATCGTCTATGTGCCGCTGGAAACACCGCTGCTTGCCGCTGCCCGCGCGAGAAATTTGAAGACGGTCGACGGGCTCGGCATGCTTTTGCACCAGGCTGTGCCCGGTTTCGAACGCTGGTTCGGCAAGAAGCCGCAGGTCACGCCTGAGTTGCGACAGATGATCGTCGCCGACATCGTCGCCAAATGATGGGTCGCAAATGATGGGCGCAAAATGATGATCGTGCTTGGCCTCACCGGGTCGATCGGCATGGGCAAGTCGACGACGGCGAAAATGTTCGTCGACGCCGGCGTGCCGGTGCATGACTCCGACGAGACCGTGCATCGCCTCTATGCCGGCAAGGCAGCACCTCTCGTCGAGGCGGCCTTTCCCGGCACGACCGTGTCCGGCGTGGTCGACCGCACAAAACTGGCGCGCCGCGTGCTCAGCAACGCTGCTGCGCTGAAGTCATTGGAGGCGATCGTTCATCCGCTGGTGCGGGCCGATGCCGATGCCTTTCTGGCAAGGCACCGCGCCGCCGCCGCGCCGCTCGTCGTGCTCGACATTCCGCTGCTGTTCGAAACCGGCGGCCGTAACCGTGTCGACAAGGTCGTCGTCGTCACCGCGCCGGCCAATATCCAGCGCGCCCGCGTGCTGGCGCGTCCTGATATGAGCGAGGAAAAGCTGGCGGCCATCCTGGCCAAGCAGGTGCCCGATGCCGAAAAACGCCGGCAGGCCGATTTCGTCATCGACACCGGTGAAGGCATGGACGCCGCCCGCAGCGCGGTCGGCGCGATCATTGCCGAGCTCTCAGGGCGCTGAGCTCGCCTGCTAACTCCTGGGGGATAAGTCGCGCCCATAAGGCTCCTGACGGCAGGCTGTCGGCATTGCCCATTGCCATTTTGTTGCGCTCCATGATTCTACTCCTCCAGGAGTGAGTTGATTCTATGCGTGAGATCATTTTCGATACCGAAACCACCGGACTCGACATGCGCGACGACCGCATCATCGAGCTTGGCGGCGTCGAGCTGGTCAACCGCTTCCCGACCGGCCGCACCTTCCACAAATTCATCAATCCGCAGGGGCGCGCCGTCCATGTCGAGGCGCAAGCCGTGCACGGCATCAGCGCCGCCGACCTCGTCGGCAAGCCGACCTTTGCCGAAATCGCCGAGGAATGGCTCGCCTTCACCGACGGCGCCAAGCTCGTCGCCCACAACGCCAATTTCGACATCGGCTTCCTCAACACGGAATTCGGGCGGCTCGGCCAGCCGGCCATAGACACCGGGCGCGTCGTCGACACGCTGGCGCTGGCGCGGCGCAAGCATCCGATGGGTCCCAATTCGCTCGACGCGCTCTGCCGCCGCTACGGCATCGACAACGGCCACCGCACCAAGCACGGCGCGCTGCTCGATTCCGAGCTCCTGGCCGAGGTCTACATCGAACTCATCGGCGGCAAGCAGGCCGCACTTGTCCTCGACGCGGTCGTGGTGCAGCTCAACAGCAATGGCGACGTTGCCGACATCGACATCTCGATCGCCGCCAGGCCAATCGCCCTGCCGCCGCGCCTGACTGAGGGCGAGCGAGCGGCGCATGCGGGGCTGGTGGCGACGCTGGGTGAAAAGGCGCTGTGGCTGAAGGTGGCGGCGGGGTGAACGGATCGCGGAGGTAGCGTTCCGTCACACCCCTCTCTGGCCTGCCGGCCATCTCCCCCTCAAGGGGGGAGATCAGCAGCTTCGCCGCTCCAGCCCATTCCTGCAACGTCTAAAGTTGGCGAAGGTCGCGATGACGGCCAATCTCCCCTTGAGGGGGAGATGCCTGGCAAGGCAGAGGGGGGTGCTGTCCCGCCAGCATCTCAGTATACTAAAAGCCCGGCACGAAGCCGGGCTTTCAACTCATGCGCGTGACGCTTGCCTTCAGCTCACCTTGACCTTCGATGCCGCCTGGTCCTCGGCCAGCTTCTGCTGGAACATCTGTGCAAAATCGATCGGGTCGAGCATCAACGGCGGGAAGCCGCCATTGCGGGTGGCTTCGGCGATGATCTGGCGGGCGAACGGGAACAAAAGCCGCGGGCATTCGATGAACAGGATGGGCAGCATGTGCTCCTGCGGGAAGCCGGCGATGGCGAAGACGCCGCCATAGACCAGTTCGACATTGAACAGCACTTCCTGGTCGAAGGACGCCTTGGCGTTCAAGGTCAGATTGACGTCGAACTGCTTGTCGGAGAGCGGGTTGGCATTGACATTGACGTTGATCGCGATGCCGGGGGCCTTGTCGCGGCCGCGCAGCGAGTTCGGCGCGCCGGGGCTTTCGAAGGACAGGTCCTTCACATACTGGGCAAGCACGTTGAGCGACGGCTGCGCCGTTTCGCCGTTGCCGTTGGCGGCGCCGACCGGCGCGTCATCTTTGCTGGCCATGAGCCTTGTTCCTTTTGCCTGGACAGCAGCGCTGACCGAATTGAAATCGGGCGTTGGCTAGCATGGTCGGCATGACAAGACAAGGTTTGCCGCCTTCAGGCCGAAGGGGTCGATGTAGCCTCAGTCGTCCTCAAGGCGACGGTCAGTCGTCCTTCAGGCGGCGCCACGGCGAGTTATGGTCGGGACCGCGCTTGAAATCGTCCTCGCGCGAATAGTCGCCGTCGTCGAGGTCGATGACCTTGTCGCGCGACCTGCCGCGAAAACCGCCGGCGGTGAAATCGGTCGCGACGACGATGCGGCCCTTGAGCCTGCGCCAGGCAAGGTCGCGCACCGGCGGCAGGAACAGCAGCAGGCCGATAATATCGGTAATGAAGCCGGGGATGATCAACAGGATGGCGGCGACCACGATCATGGCGCCATGCGCGAGCTGGCGGCTGGGGTCGCCGCCGCCGGCCATCTCGGCGCGGACCCGCGCCATGACACCAAAACCCTGGTGCCGGAGCAGAAGCACGCCGGCAATGCTTGAAGCCAGCACCAGACCGACCGTCGCCAGCGCCCCGACCTCGCGGCCGACAATGACGAAACCGACGATTTCCAGCAGCGGCAGCGCAAGCAGGAACAGAGGAAGGAAGGAAATGCGCAAATCTTGACCGATCGTTTCCATGTTTGCCGGGCGGCGCATAATCACCGCTGGCACTGAGGCCGTTAGATAGGTATGCCTGCCTTTGATTTGAATGATTGCGCCATGCGTTCTATATGCTTTGCATGTTTAACGCCATGCGACCGCCGCCCGATTGGCTGGCGGTCCCGGCCAGGTCAGGGATTGATTGGCGAAAGATATGGGATTCTTCGACTTCGGCACCATTTTCTTTCTGATTGCGGCGGTGGTGATCTTTTTCCAGCTGCGCAACGTGCTTGGCCGCCGCACGGGCAGCGAGCGCCCGCCCTTCGATCCGTACACGGCCAGCCGCACCGAGAAGGACGCGACCCAGAAGCCCGAAAATGTGGTTTCGCTACCACGCAAGCGCATGCCGGGCGAGACGGCTGCCGAGACCTACGCGGCCATCGATGCCTTCGCCAAGCCCGACACCGACCTCAACAAGGGCCTGCGCGCGATCAAGGACAATGATCCCTCCTTCGACCCCAAAGTCTTCGTCGACGGCGCCAAGATGGCTTATGAGATGATCGTCATGGCCTATGCCGATGGCGACCGCAAAACGCTGAAGAACCTGTTGTCGCGCGAGGTTTTTGACGGCTTCGTTGCCGCGATTGGCGACCGCGAGGCGAAAGCCGAAAAGATCCAGTCCTCCTTCGTCGGCATCGACAAGGCCGACATCGTCTCGGCCGAGATGAAGGGCGGCGAGGCCCACATCACGCTGCGCATCGTGAGCGAACTGATTTCGGCGACCCGCGACAAGGCGGGTGCCGTCATCGATGGCGATCCCGAGACGGTGGCCGAGGTCAAGGATGTCTGGACCTTCGCCCGCGACACACGCTCGCGCGATCCGAACTGGAAGCTGGTCGCCACCGAGGAAGAAGACTGAGCCTATGCATGTCGCCCGGTGCGGGCAGCTTTTTTGGGATAGCGACATGCAGGCAAACATCGGCAGTGGCGAGGCTGAGGTGTCGCTCTCGCCGCTTTTCGTGGAAAAGTCCTTCGATGATCTTCCCGGTTGGAATTCCGATGACCATCTGCCCGCTTTCGAAGCCTTCCGCCGTTCGGCCTTTCATGTCCTGAACAAGCCCTACCGCACCGGTTCGTTGGGCGTCCGGTTCAACGCGTTTGCCGGCGCCTATGACGAGGCGCGCACCGTTGCGCCGGCGAATCGGTCGGCGGCCAAGGCTTTTTTCGAGCGCCATTTCGCCCCGGTCCAGATTCGATCCGAAAACCTCGGCCTGGTCACCGGCTTCTACGAGCCCGAGGCCGAGGCCTCACCAGTGCGCACGGATGAATTCACGGTGCCGCTGCTGGCGCGGCCTTCCGATCTCGTCGACATCGATGATGCCAACCGTCCTCGAGGGATGGACGACTATCTCGCCTTCGCCCGCGATACGCCGCAGGGCCTGGTGGAGTATTTCGACCGCAGTGAGATCGAGAGAGGCGCGCTGGCCGGCCAAGGCCTGGAAATCGCCTGGCTTGCCGACAAGGTCGACGTCTTCTTCATCCATGTGCAAGGTGCGGCCAGGCTGAAGATGACCGACGGCCGGCTTTGCCGCGTCACCTACGCCGCCAAATCCGGCCAACGTTTCAGCGGTCCGGGGAAGATTCTCGCCGAACTCGGCGAAATCCGACTGGAAAAAGTGACGATGCAGTCTATCCGCGCCTGGTTCAGGGCGCATCCGGATCGCGTCGACGAGATCCTCTGGCAGAACCGCTCCTATATCTTCTTTCGCGAAGCCGATGTCGACGATGCCGCACTCGGTCCTATCGCCGCCGCCAAGGTGCCGTTGACGCCCGGCCGCTCGCTCGCCGTCGACCGGCTGCTGCATACGTTCGGCACGCCCTTCTACATCGACGCTCCGTCGCTGACCGCCTTCGATGGAAAACCGTTCCGGCGGCTGATGATTGCGCAGGACACCGGCTCGGCCATCACCGGGCCGGCGCGGGGCGATCTGTTCGCCGGCTCCGGCGATGCGGCCGGCGAGATCGCCGGCGTCGTTCGCAATGCGGCCGATTTCTATGCCTTGGTTCCACGCGCTCTCGTTTCGGAATCGAATCGATGAACAAGCGCCCCGATAAACTCAATGAAGACGACCGGGTGCTGTGGAACCTGGTGGCGCGCACCGCCCGACCGTTGAAGGGCCGGACTGCGGTCGAGATTCCCGACATTGTCGTCGACCCCAAGCCGGCACAGACGCCGGTCGCTGTCGGTCCGGTCCTCGCCGCCAAGCCGAAGGCGCAGCATGTATCGCACGCGCTGGACGAGCCGACATTGGACAAGCTGAAGAAGGGCCGGCTGCCGATCGAAGGCCGCGTCGATCTGCATGGCATGACCCAGGACGAGGCCTATTCGCTGCTGTTTTCGTTCCTGCACCGGGCCCATGCCGGCGGGGTCCGCTATGTCCTCGTCATTACGGGAAAAGGGTCGTCGTCGGGCGGCGACGGCGTCTTGCGGCGCGCCGTGCCTGCCTGGTTGTCGACGCCTGCCTTCCGGCCGCTGGTCTCCAGCCACGATCACGCCGCCCGCAACCACGGCGGTTCGGGCGCGCTCTACGTTCGGCTCAGGCGAACCCGCTGATGACGCCGTTCGGCGAAAAACTGCGGGCGCTTCGAGCCGAGCGCGGCTTGCGCCAGAAGGACATGGCGCAGGCGATCGGAGTCAGCGCCGCCTATCTGTCGGCGCTGGAACATGGCCGCCGCGGCGCGCCGACCTGGACGCTGATCCAGAAGATCATCGGCTATTTCAACGTCATCTGGGACGATGCCGAAGAGCTGGCGCGTCTGGCCGAGGCCTCACATCCGCGGGTGAGACTCGATACGTCCGGCCTCAGTCCTGCCGCCACCGAGTTGGCCAATCTGTTGGCCGAAAACATCGAGAAGCTGGACGAAGCCGAGCTTGCCCGCATCACCGGCTCGATCCGGGCGGCACTGGAGCGGCGTAAGTAGGGCGGCGCCAAGGCCACGAATGCTCATCAATAGCGCCGGCATTTCATCCTGAAGGCGATGCCCGCCGGCCGTTAGCCAGCGGGCATATAGCGAGATTACTTCGCGCCGGCCTGGCCGCCACGGCCGCCAGTGCTGTCATGATCGCCGCCGCGACCGCCACCCAGGCAGTCCGAGGTGAGATCGCAACAGCGATTGCCCCACTGGTTGTTCTTGGCGCAGCCGGTCTGGTCGGCCATAGCGGATCCGGCCAGGGACGATACCGCGATGGCGGCGAGGAAAGCATTACGCAGGAAAGCAGTCATTTGAAGTCTCCATGGTTGGGTTTCTGTTTACGGCTGTGTGTCGCCGCTGGAGACGGTTTGGTTCACGCAGGTAGCGAAATTTTTTGAGGAGGCGTTTCGAGAGATAAGATTTCGAGGGCAGCGCTGCCCTCATCCGCCTGCCGGCACCTTCTCCCCGTAGTGACGGGGGAAGGGAGATAGCCGCTGCGCCGGCACCTATTCCGCAGCGTTGATGAGGGCAGCGCTGACTCATCCTGAAGATGGCGCGCGGGCCGATATCCCGCTCGTTCGAAAGCGTCGTGTCCTTACTGAACCGCGCCGACCAGTACCTGCTGGCCGCCGCGGATCGAGACCCAGCGGCCGGTGTTGTCGATGGCCTGCCGCTTGAGGAAGCGATAGCCGGTGGCGTCCCAGATCTTCACCTTGTCGGTCAGATTGTCGAGGACGTAGTCGCCCCTGTCGGTGCGCACGGTCAGCACGGCATGGCCTTCGCCGTCCGGCTTGCGCACGACGGTGATCAAGAGATCGGCCAGCGACACGCCAGAGCGCGAGAGCAGGCGGCGCTTTTCCAGCACATAGTCTTCGCAATCGCCGACGCCCTTGTCGGGATAGGCCCAGACCTCGTCCTTGCCATAGATGTCGTAGTCGCTCATCGGCTTGACGGCGGCGTTGACCCTTGACGTCACGTCGATCAGCTTGCGCATGAAGGCGTCGGTCATCGCGGCGGGGTTGAGGTTGCTCGGCCGGATCGAGCATTCGCCGGGCTGGGTTTTACAGAAATCATAGTGGCCGATTGGCTGCGAGGTCATGCCGCCCGTCGCCATGGCGCCGCCTGCAAGTGCCGGCACTGCCCAGCACGCAGAGATCGCCAGCCCTGCTGCCGCCCACAAGCGCAGCGTCCGTGCCATCGGTGAGGAAGTCATTGTCCCCGTTCGCCCTTGTTCTTAACGAAAGGTTAAAGGGGATTTACACTCCGTGTCAATTATCGGGGGAGCCAGATTCTTCGGCATGGTTACCCGCGCCCGCCCAACAGCGTCTATTGTGCAACAGAACGCCTGTGGCGCGCAAAATCGCCCCGCTTTTGCGGGCAATGCACGCTGCAGCCGGATCGAGCCTCAGCCTTTGGCGGAGCGGACCAGCTTGGGTTTCACCGCTACGCGTGTTTGGCGGCCGTAGCTTGTGATGAAATCGACGATGCGCGGCACGATTTCCGAGCGGAATCGCGACCCGTTGAAGACGCCGTAATGGCCGACGGCCGGCTGCATGTAATGCGCATGCCGGTCAGCCGGGATGTTGGGGCAGAGATCGTGGGCGGCCTGGGTCTGGCCGAGACCGGAAATGTCGTCGTTCTCGCCTTCGACCGTGAACAGCGCGACATTGCGGATCGCCTTGGTGTCGACAACCTCGCCGCGATGCGTCATCTCGCCCTTGGGCAGCGCATGGCGCACGAACACCGTGTCGACGGTCTGCAGATAGAATTCCGCCGTCAGGTCCATCACCGCCAGATATTCGTCGTAGAAATCGCGGTGCTTCTCGGCATTGTCGCCGTCATGCTTGACCAGGTGCATGAAGAAGTCCTTGTGGGCGGTGATGTGCCGGTCGAGGTTCATGCTCATGAAGCCCGACAACTGCAGGAAGCCCGGATAGACTTCGCGGCCGAAGCCCGGCACCGGCCAGGGCGCGTGCATGATGACGTTGTCGCGGAACCAGTCGATGCCCTTTTCCTTGGCCAGAAGATTGACCGCGGTCGGATTGCGGCGGGTGTCGATCGGCCCGCCCATCAACGTCATGGTCGAGGGCACGAAGGGATTGCCGCGCTTTTCCATCAGCGCCACCGCCGCCAGCACCGGCACCGAAGGCTGGCACACCGCCATCACA
The DNA here is from genome assembly GCF_040324475.1 of Mesorhizobium sp. C268A. Lineage (NCBI taxonomy): Bacteria > Pseudomonadati > Pseudomonadota > Alphaproteobacteria > Hyphomicrobiales > Phyllobacteriaceae > Mesorhizobium > Mesorhizobium sp. C268A. Next base: position 3,469,251 of record NZ_JAMYVX010000001.1, on the reverse strand, counting down.
TGGGTGTCCGGCCCCAGCGCATGCAGCATGTCGATGATGTAGTCGATATAATCGTCGAGGTCGAAATGGCCGTCGGTCACCGGCACCATGCGGGCATCGACCCAGTCGGTGATGTGCACGTCGGCATAGGGCAGCATCGCCTCGACCGTGCCGCGCAGCAGCGTCGCATAATGGCCCGACATCGGCGCCACGATGAGAAGCTTGGGGTCGGCCTTGCGCCCGGCGGGCACCGACCGCTCGAAGCGGGTGAGATTGCAGAACGGCCGCGACCACACGGTCTTTTCGCTGACCTCGACGCTCTTCCAGTCGACCACGGTCTTGCTCAGGCCGAAATGCGGCTTGCTGTAGCGGCGCGTTGTGCGCTCGAACAGTTCGGCGGTGGCAGCGACCGAGCGGCCCCACGGCGTATGCGAAAACGGATTGAGCGGGTTGGTGTAGAACAGCCGCACTGCATCGGCATAAAGCCGCGCGGGCTGCAGGGCGGCATGGTTCATTTCGTAGAGCTGGTAGAACATCAGGTACTCCGCAGCTGCCGGTGACCGAAGGGACGACGGACAGCGCCGAGCCTTGAATGTCTCGCGCGGAGGTTAACAAGATATTGCTGCGATGCAATACGTCACGTGGCGTGACATATGCCAATCTTTCGTCCAAGGCCTTGAGAAACCGCGTTGGGCGGGTGCAGCCGGCTCAATGTGCACTGCAAAATGCAAGGCTGTTGGACGACGGGGCAGGATGTGTCCGGCCCGATCGGGCCGGACTTGGACAGATCTAGACGCGCGCCATGCACACCGAGGTATGGCCGGAGCCGATGAAGCCGAGTTGGCCGGCGGCGCCCTTGGACAGATCGAGCACGCGCCCTTTGATGAACGGGCCGCGGTCGTTGATGCGCACGATGACGCTGCGGCCATTATTCTGGTTGGTCACTTTCAACTTGGTGCCGAAAGGCAGGCTGCGGTGCGCGGCGGTCAGCGCCGACGGGTTCATGCGTTCGCCATTGGCGGTCCTGGAATGCAGTGCGTACCAGGAGGCGCGGCCGCACTGGCCAGCGGCGGAGGAGGCGGATGCACCGACCATTAGGCCAGCCGCGATCGTTACCGCGACAAGCGCGGTCTGGTTTGTTTTCTTCATGTTGGGGGGATTGGCTCCGTTTTCGACAGACCCCAGCCGTTAAGTGCCGAATAAGGCGGGAAATGCGGCAAGCATCGGGCAGTTCCGTGGCACCGGCACACGTTTGGAGTCGCTGGGAAACAGTTTGTCAGGCATCTTTCGTGTGGCGCGGCCGTATCGCCGGCGATATTGCGAGCTGTTTCACAGATTCCGTGAGCAAGGCAGGACGTTATATTACAAGTAGAAGAGAGCGCGATTGGGCGCCGTCCTTTCGCTCTGTCATCACGGTCATGGCGCAGTTGACCATCGACTTTGAAAAGGGATTCCAACGATGAGACTGCTCAAATATCTGCTGGCTCTGATCGTACTGGCCATCGGCGCGCTGTGGTCGCTGCAAGGCATTGGCGTGGTCGGCGGCAGCTTTATGACCGGCCAGTCGCAATGGCTCTATATCGGCATCGTGACCATGCTGGTCGGTTTCGCCGGGCTGGTATGGGCGAGCCGTTCGCCGGGGTGAGTTGCGACGAAAGTCGACCGCCACAGATCGACCCCCACTCCGTCGAGCTTCGCTCGACACCTCTCCCCCGATCGACGGGGGAGAGGAAAGGCGCGAGCCTTGCAGGGGCGCGAACTTATGCGGCCTGGCTCCCTTCCTCTCCCTCCGGAGGGGGGAGAGGTGGCGCCGCGAAGCGGTGACGGAGTGGGGGAAGGCGCTGGTCAAACCCGCAGTCGCAAACAGGGCCAACCCGGCGAGCAAGAAAACAGCCACCCCATATTGCCGGTCCATTCTGTTACCTATCTATCCGGTTCGGATAGAATGCCCTGCCCGCGACAGCACTACCCGAACAGCTGATCCAGAATCCTGCCCTCCAGCCTGGCAAGCTCGACCGAACCGCGCCGGCGCGGCCGCGCCACCGACACGTCGAGATCGAGCGCGATGCGGCCCTCGTCGATCACCACCACCCGGTCGGCGAGCGCAACCGCCTCGGCGACGTCATGCGTGACCAGCACGGCGGTGAATTTTTGCTCCAGCCAGATGCGTCCCAGAAGCTGCTGCATTTCGATGCGGGTCAGCGCATCGAGTGCGCCGAGCGGCTCGTCGAGCGCCAGAATCTTTGGCTGTCCGATCAGTGCACGCGCCAGCGCCACGCGCTGCTTCTGGCCGCCCGACAGCACCGAGGGCCATTCGTCGGCGCGGTCGGCGAGGCCGACTTCACCCAGGATGGCGAGCGCGCGCCGCCTGGCTTCCGCACCGGTGGCAAGCCCGGTCAGCCCGACCTCGACGTTTTTCACCACGCTGGCCCAGGGCAACAGCCGCGGCTCCTGGAACATGAAGCGGCTCTCTTCGCCGGCGCCGGCCTTCGCCTCCGGCCCGAATGTAAGGGATCCAGCGGTTGGCCGATCGAGCCCGGCCAGCAGCCGCAACAGCGTACTCTTGCCGCAGCCGCTCTTGCCGATGACGGCCACAAACTGTCCGACGGGCACATCGAGATCGATGCCGTCGAGCACGACCTTGTCGCCAAAGCGCTTTTCCACGCCCTTGAAGGCAAAGGCGCGCTGCCTTTCGACGGCCTCCTCCGGCCGTGACGGTTCCGGCGCGGCGACGAAGGAACGGATGGCGGTCAGGCTGGCGGTTGGCATCGAACCCTCAGGCGTTCTGGAAGGCGGGATGCCAGCCGAGCGACAGCCGCTCGAGCAGGCGGGCGAAGCTGTCGGCAAGCTTGCCGAGCAGCGCATAGATCAGGATCGACAGCACGACCACATCGATCAGCAGGAATTCGCGTGCCTGCATGGCCATGTAGCCGAGGCCGGAACTGGCCGAGATGGTTTCGGCAACGATCAGCGTCAGCCACATGATGCCCAGCGCATAGCGCAGGCCGACGAAGATCGCCGGCAGCGCGCCGGGCAGGATCACCTGAAAAACAACGCGCGGCGGTCCATGCCGTAGACCCTGCCCATCTCGACCAGCTGCGGGTCGACGCTCTGGATGCCGAGCAGCGTGTTGACGTAGATCGGGAAGAACACGCCGAGCGCCACCAGGAACAGTTTTGCTTCCTCGTCGATGCCGAACCACAGGATGACCAGCGGGATCAGCGCCAGATGCGGGATGTTGCGGATCATCTGCAGCGTCGTGTCGGTCAGGCCGCGGCTGAGCGCCGACAGCCCGTTGGCAAGGCCGAGTGCAAAGCCGATCGAGCCGCCGATGGCAAAGCCGGCCAGCGCGCGCAGCGTGCTGACGCCGATGTTCTGTATCAGCTCGCCCGATAGCGTCAGCCGCCAGAAGGCCTCGGCCACCGCGCTCGGCGCCGGCAGCACATTGGCCGGCATCACGCCGGCGCGGCTGGCGGCTTCCCAGCCAATTATGACCAACGCCGGCAGCAGCCAGCCGATGCCGTTCTGTTTGGCCCGTTGAGCCAGGCTCATGACGACGCCTGAAGGCGGTTGGCGCCGTGGAAGCCGACGGCGAATTCATTGGCGATGTTCTCATGCGCCCGTGCCCGCCTGGTGCCCAGGCCGAGACGCGGGAACAGAAGCTCGGCGACGCGGTAGGCTTCCTCGAGATGCGGGTAGCCAGAGCCGATGATGGTGTCGATGCCGATCGCCTGATATTCGCGGATGCGCTCGACGATCTGCTCCGGCGAGCCGACCAGCGCGGTGCCGGCGCCGCCGCGCACCAGGCCGACGCCGGCCCACAGATTGGGCGAAACCACCAGCCTGTCGCGGCGGCCGCCATGCAGTTCGGCCATGCGCCGTTGTCCCACAGAGTCCATCTCCTTGGTGAAGCGGGCCTGGGCATTTTCGATCTGGGCATCGGTGACGTGGCTGATCAGCCGGTCGGCGGCGCGCCAGGCCTCTTCCTCGGTCTCGCGCACGATGAAATGAAGCCTGATGCCGAAACGCAGTTTGCGGCCGCGCCGTTCAGCCTTTTTGCGCGCCGCGCTGAGTTTTTCCGCCACCTGCGCCGGCGGCTCGCCCCAGGTCAGGTACATATCGACGAGATCGGCGGCGAGCTCCTGGCCGGCATCGGACGAGCCGCCGAAATAGAGCGGCGGCCGCTCCTGTTGCGGCAGAAGGTCAAGGCGGCCATTGTCGACGCGGTAATATTTGCCGTTGAAGTTGACGCTCTCGCCCGACACCAGCGCGCGCCAGATGGTCAGGAACTCTTGCGCCTGCGCATAGCGCTCATCATGCGGCAGGAACACGCCATCGCCGGCAAGCTCGGTCGGGTTGCCGCCGACCACGACATTGAGCAGCAGGCGGCCATTGCTCAGCCGGTCGAGCGCCGCCGTCTGGCGCGCCGCGAAGGTGGGCAACGTCACGCCGGGCCGTAGCGCCACCAGGAATTTGAGCTTTTCCGTCAGCGCTGCAAGGCCGGAGGCGGTGATCCAGGAATCCTCGCAATTCTGCCCGGTCGGCAAAAGCACGCCGGGAAAGCCGAGCCGGTCGACGGCCTGTGCGATCTCCTTGAAGTAAGCGAACTCCGGCGGCCGCTGCTGCTGTTCGGAGCCGAGATAGGAGCCGTCGCCATGCGTCGGGATGAACCAGAAGAAATCGAGCGGGCCGGCTTGCGGGCTTGATGAAGCGGTCATGGCGAAATCCCTGAAGCTTGAAACGGCAAAGGCGCCGGGCGTTTTCCGCCCGGCGCCACACAAGAAAGTTCAATTGCCCGGTGCGGTCCACACGGCGTCGGAGATGCGCACCGCGTTCGGGATCAGCTTGAGCTTGTAGAAGCGATCGGCTGTCGCCTGCTGGCCGGCGATGATCTCGTCGGTGATCGGGAAGATGCCGAATTTGGTGCGGTTGGCCGCGATCGTCTGTGCATCGAGCGGCACGCCGGTCACCTCATGCAGCGCCGCGGCAACCTTGTCGCGGTTCGCGTCCGCCCATTTCGCCGCCACGCCGAGCGCCGATATCGTCGTGGCGATCGTCTCCGGATGCGCCTTGGCGAAATCCTTGTTGGCGAGGAAATAGGTGTTCACCTTCAGCACCTCGCTGGAGCGCGCCAGCACGCGCGGCTGGTAGCGTGTCTCGGCGATGGCGTAGAACGGATCCCAGACCGCCCAGGCATCGATCTGGTCGCTGGCGAAAGCCGCCGCAGCATCGGCCGGGCTGAGATAGACCGGGGTGATCTGGTCGAAGGGGATGTTTGCTTTTTCGAGTGCCGCGACCAGCAGATTGTGCGCGCTGGTGCCTTTGCCGATGCCGATGCGCTTTCCCTTGAGGTCGGCGAGCGACTGGATCGGCGATGCCGGCTTGACGAAGATCGCTTCGCCGTCGCCATTGGCCGGCAGTGCCGCCGCATAGACGATGTTGGCGCCGGCCGACTGGCCGAAGATTGGCGGTGCGTCGCCGGTCCAGCCGACATCGATGGCGCCGACATTGAGCGCCTCGACCAGCGGCGGGCCGGCGGTGAATTCGACCCATTTCACCGCGACACCCTTGTCGCTCAGCGCCTTCTCGATCACCTGCTGCTGCCGGGCGATGACCGGCAGGCCGGTCTTCTGATAGCCGATGTTGAGCTGCTTCAACTCCTGCGCCGAGGCACTGAGCGAGGCAGCAATGCCCGCCGCCAAAAGGCCAAGGCCGAAAACGCGTCTGGTCAGGCTGAACATGATCCCTCTTCCTTCGCTGCGAACCGGCGCCGGGAAGGGCTCCCTGCCGTGGATGAGAGACAAGGCTAGGTAGGTCTATAAATTTAGTAGAGAAACGATTTTGCGAGTTGGCTGCTTGACGTGGAAATATTTCTTCAGAACCCAGCGCTCGTCATCCTAGGGCGAAGCAAGGAGCGAAGCGACGCGGCGCAGACCCTAGGATCCATGCCGTGACGTTTGCCGTAGAGTGGAACGGATCAGAATGTCGCTTGTGCGCGAACCGAGGCTCGATACCCTGAAACCATGACCGGCTACGTCTACATGACTGCAAGCCAAAAACGCGGCACGATCTACATCGGCGTCACCAACGATCTCGCCCGCCGCATGCCTGAACACAAATCCGGCTTGGGCGCAGGCTTCACCAGCCGCTACGGTGTTCAACGGCTGGTCTGGTATGAGGAATTCTTCGACATCACCGATGCCATTCAACGCGAGAAGTCGCTGAAGCGATGGCCGAGACAGTGGAAGATCGAACTGATAGAGAAGGCCAATCCGGAGTGGTTTGAGCTGTTTCGCGGAACCGGGTGGTAGGCGCCCGGTTTGTTGCTCCCCTGGAGCGTAGCATCAGCGTCTCGGCATGGATCCTAGGGTCTGCGCCGCGTCGCTTCGCTCCTTGCTTCGCCCTAGGATGACGAAATCGCGAAGGCTGGCGCTAATCACCATCACCTCACTGCGACCAATACTGCCAGGCCCAGTAAAATCCCTCGTCGCGTGGCGGCAGGCGGTCGCGTTCGGCGTCGAGTTGCACCGGGGCCGGCGATTTCGGCTGCGGCTGCCACGACGAGTTCTCCCGCCAGGCGAGCAGCCAGTTGCCGAGATGGGCGAACAGCACCGCGGTGGACTGGGTCATGACATCACTCCTTCTGTTCCGGATCGGCGGTCGCCGTGCTGCGAAGGGAAGCAGCCGGTCAAACCGGCAGAAACTTGTTGTCATTCCTTTCCCGCCCACGGAACCAGCTGACGCTCGATCCGGCGGATGATGAATTCCAGCACGAAGGCTATTGTCGCGATCACCACTATTCCCATCACCACGACATCGGTGACCAGGAACTGGGCGGCCGACTGGATCATGAAGCCGAGGCCGCGCGTTGCCGCCACCAGCTCGGCTGCAACCAGCGTCGACCAGCCGGCGCCGAGCGCGATGCGCAGGCCGGTGAGGATCGACGGCAGCGCGCTGGGCAGGATGACATGGCGCACCACTTGGCGCTGCGTCGCACCAAGCGAACGGGCCGCATCGATGCGCTCCTTTGAGACACCGCGCACGCCCGAGGCCGTCGACAGCGCCACCGGCGCCAGCATGGCAATGGCGATCACCAGGATCTTTGACGGTTCGCCGATACCGAACCAGATGATGACCAGCGGCAGATAGGCGAGCGGCGGGATCGGCCGCAAAAATTCGAGCAAGGGATCGAAGATGCCGCGCCCGACCGTCGAAATGCCGATAGCCAGCCCAACCGGAACGCCGATGACGATGGCCGCGAGCAGCGCCGCGAACACGCGGCCGAGGCTGGCGACGATATGCTGGAGCAAAGTCGCGTCGACGAAGCCGTCCTTGATCACCACGATGAACTTGGTCCACACGGCGGCGGGCGACGGCAAGAACACCGGCGACACCAGTTGCAGGCGCGCAGACAGCGCCCATGCCGCCAGCACGACCAGGATGGTGACGGCGCTGATCGCCCGCGAGGAAACCCTGCGCCGCTTCCGCACCGGCCGCGACCACGGCACCGAAAGGGCATCGGCCTCGCCGGTCGCGGCGGCCGGCCGCTCGCTGTAGGAGGTGACGCTCATGCCACCTCTCCTTCGAAGATCGCGTCGGTCAGTTCGCCGCGCGCCGCGGCAAAGGCCGGATCGGCCTTGATGGCGCGGATCGGCTCGCCTGCGGCATAGCGCCGGCTGAAACCGGTCTTGAATGTCCGCACCACATGGCCAGGTCCCGGCGCCAGCACGACGATGCTTGTGGCCAGCACCAGCGCCTCCTCGATGCCGTGCGTGACCATCAGCACGCCAACCCGGCTTGCGGTCCACAGGTCGAGCAGCGTCGTCTGCATGCGCTCGCGCGTCAGCGCATCGAGCGCGCCGAGCGGTTCGTCGAGCAGCAGGAATTCCGGTTCGGCGGCGAGTGCACGGGCGAGGCCGACGCGCTGGCGCATGCCGCCGGACAATTCCCATATGCGCTTGTCGCCGACGCCGTCGAGCTTGACCAGTACCAGCAATTCGTCGGCGCGGCGCGCCCGCTCCGCTTGCGGCACGCCGCGCAGCCTGAGCGCAAAGGCGACGTTTTCCCGCGCCGTCAGCCAGGGAAACAGCGCATCGTTCTGGAACACGACCGCCCGGTCGGAGCCCGGCCCGGTGATCGGCCGGCCGCCGATCGTGGCGACACCGCGCGCGGGCTCGACCAGGCCGGCGGCGACATTGAGCAGCGAGGTCTTGCCGCAGCCGGAGCGGCCGACCAGCACGACGAAATCACCCTTGGCGACATCGATGGAAACTCGGTCGACCGCCGGCGTTGCCTGGCCGTCATAGTGAACCGAGACCTTGTCGAGTACGAGATGCGGGTCGAGTACGAGATGCGGCATGAAAAGGGGCTCCGGAAGAAAATCAGCCTGCCCCGGCCCTCGTTAAGCGGATCCGGGACAGGCAGCACGCGGCGTCAGGGAAGAAGAACCGCGCGTGTCACTAAAGCGCCGCGTGCCGCTGGGGCACGAAAAGGACGCCCTAAAACTCAGCTGTCAGTTCGAGGCCAGAGCCTCGGTCACGTATTTCGACGACACGTATTTCGAATAGTCGGGCAGCACGGCGTCGATCTTGCCCTGCTCCTTGAGGAAGGCCGAAGCTGCCTCGATCGCCTTGACCGTGCCGCCGCCGAGGAATTTGTCGGAAGCCTGCTCCTCCAATGTCGGGAAGACGTAACCCTTGAGGAGCTGCGGCACCTCTTCCAGTTTGGCGCCGGTGATCTTGGCGATCTTGGCCGCTTCCGGCGACGAAACCGACCATGCCTCGGGCTTGGCCAGGAACTGGGCATAGGATTCGCCGGTCACCTTGACGAAATCGCGCACGGCGTCCGGGTTCTTTTCGGCGAAGTCGGTGCGCACGATCCAGGCGTCGAAGGTCGGCGCGCCCCAGGCGGCAACCTGCGAGGAATCCAGCACCACCTTGCCTGTCGTCTTGATCTGGCCGAGCGCCGGATCCCAGACATAGGCCGCGTCTATGTCGCCGCGGGCGAAGGCGGCGGCTATTTCCGGTGGCCTGAGATTAAGGATTTCGACCGACTTCGGGTCGACGTTGTCGTGCTTCAGCGCCGCAAGCAGGCTGTAATGCGTGGTCGACACGAACGGCACCGCCACCTTCTTGCCGGCGAGGTCGGCGATCTTCTCGATGCCGGATCCGTTGCGGGCGACCAGCGCTTCGGACTGGCCGATCAGGCCGACGACAAAGATGGTCTGTATCGGCAGTTCGCGGCTGGCGGCCGCGGCCAGCGGACTCGAGCCGACATAGCCGATATCGACCGAACCGGATGCGACGGCGGCGATGACATCGGCGCCGGAATCGAATTTGCGCCAGTCGATCGTGGCCTTGGTCGCCTTTTCATAGGCGCCGTCGGCCTGCGCTACTTTGGAAGGTTCGACCACCGTCTGGTAGCCGATGGTGATGTTGAGGTCCTGCGCCTGGGCCGGGCCGAGGAAGGCCGCACCCGCCAAAGCTGCCGACGACAGGAGGACAATGCGTCGCGAAATGCTGGACATGAAAGGCTCCATGAAAAATGAGAAAAAGCGGATGCCTGTTCATAGTCAGCTAATTCTATCATTTTGGTAGAGTTAAATCCTTCCAAGCAAGAAGCACTTGTTAGAAAAAAACCACCGGCTGATGCGGGCGCGGTGACCGGCCCGTGTCGATCCATGCGCAAACGCAAACGGCGCCCGAAAGGTGCTGAAGAGTTGGTGGTCCTGCCAACCCCTGGCTGCGGGAGAAGGCCTGGACTTTCGGCAGATGCCGGTCACAGTGGCGCGAGCGTGCCGATTTACACCGGCTTTCAATCCGGCATCGTTGGCCGGCATCGTTGGGCCCGTATCGTTGGGCCCGTATCGTTGGCAAGCTATTTTGCCGGCCGAAACCGTCACGAACCGTGATCCTCTACACGCGATCGCCTTGTAGGGGCGGCGCAACCAAGAAGTCGCCGGCCTCAGCGGCTCGGAAAGAGGCAGTCTTTTCTCATGCTTGTACGCCTGACCATGATCTGCAGTGGCGCCACGCCTGCCACGCGCAAGGGGTCGTTCCACCTGGATGAGGCGTTGGAGCCGCGATCCCTGGCGCTTGCCGAAACGATGGGCCTGCGCCGCGCCGACCGGGTCTGGGTGAGCCCGGCGCTGCGCGCCCGCCAGACCGCCGAAGCCATGGCGCTCAAACCGTCGGTCGAGCCGCTGCTGGCGGAGCAGGACTTCGGCAGCTGGGCGGGCCGGAGCTTTGAGGACGTCCAGGCGCTTGAGCCGGATGGCATCGCCGCCTGGCTCGGCGATGCCGAGGCCGCGCCGCATGGCGGCGAGTCGCTGGCCGATGTCGCGCGCCGCGCCGCGCGCCTCATGGACGGAATGATGCAGACGAGCGGCCACACCATCGCGGTGACCCATGCCGGCGTCATCCGAGCGGCGATCGTCCATGTGCTCGGCGCGCCGCTTGCGGCCTGCCGCAGCATCGATGTCGAGCCGTTGAGCCTCACCGACTTCCGCAGCGACGGCCACCGCTGGATGCTGCGGTCAAGCGGCGTGCCGGTGGCCGCTAAGGCCGCCCGGTCTCAGAGCGGCAAGGCGGCGTCCTGATATCGGGCGCAGGGCGGCGCCCGAGTTGTCGGGAGTCATGTTTCGCCGATCCGCAGGCTGCGACCCAAAATTCCCGGCAAAGCCCCAAATGGCGCAAATCCATGCTGTAAAAGACGGTCGATTTGAAAACACGTTTCGCGTGTTCGAGGGTAAGTATAGTAATCTTATCGACATTGGGAGCAGGAGCCGCCGCTCATCGCCGCAATCGCTCGCGGCTGGCTGTGACCTTAACGGCACAAAGCTTGCCAAAGTGGCCCCTGCGGCGTGAAAACGAAGCAAAATCAAGGTTTCTCGGCTTGTATATCATTTCAGTAGAATTTATGTGTCGAAGCAGCTTGCACGCGGCGGGGAGGCACGTCAGGCGTTTCGCAACCGATGGTTTTGGGCCATCGCCTGACAGAGAAACATTCGGTCTATGCTCACCAAAAAAGGCAAGTACGGCCTCAAGGCGCTGGTCCATCTGGCGCAACTGCCGACGGGACAGCTCGCCTTTGTCGGCGACATCGCCAGCGGCAACAACATTCCGAAGAAATTCCTCGATGCCATTCTGGGCGAATTGCGCAATGCCGGTTTCGTCCAGAGCCGCAAGGGTAAGGATGGCGGCTATCGCCTGGCCCGCCCCGCCGACGAGATCAAGGTCGGCCATGTCGTGCGCGTCCTCGACGGACCGCTGGCGCCCATCCCCTGCGCCAGCCGCACCCAGTATCAGCGCTGTGAAGACTGCAATGAGGCGACATGCCAAGTCCGACATCTGATGCTCGAGGTCCGGCAGGCGATCGCCGAGGTGCTCGACCAGCGCACGCTGGCCGAGATGCGCGACATCGTCCTCGACGACCTTCCGGTCGCGAGGGACATCGACGAGCTTGCGCCGGCGCAAAAGGTCCCCGCCTGATCCTGAGCGTGCTCGCATGAGCGTCGCGCGCGCCAATTCGATCATCCCCAGCTCGATCATCATCGTCGGCGGCGGCGCCAGCGGCGTCGTGCTTGCCGCGCATCTGCTGAAGTCGCCCAACCCGGACCTTCGCGTCACGCTGATCGAAAAGCGTCCGCATTTCGGCCAGGGCATCGCCTATTCGACGCTCTTATCGGCGCACGTGCTGAATGTCAGCGCCGCGGGGATGAGCGCCTATGCCGACGATCCCCTGAATTTCTGGCGCTGGTTGCAGGGGCGCGGCCTGATAAGCCAGGAACAGACGCCGCAGACACCCTTCTATGCGCCGCGCAGCGTCTATGCCCGCTACCTCAAGGAAGTGCTCGACGAGCTCGAAGCGCGCGAAAAGGAAACCGGCCGTCTCAGGCTGATTCGCGAGGAAAGCCTGTCGATCTCGCCGACATCGTCCGGTGTCGAAGTGGTGCTGGCCAACGGCACCAGCGTCGTCGCGCATCTGGCGGTGCTTGCCACCGGCCATGACGAGCAGCCCGGCGCCGGCCAGGGCCACGCCATCCGTATGGGCACCGAGGCCGACACCGCGCTCGATCCTGAAGCCCGCGTGCTGGTGCTGGGCACCGGGCTCAGTATGGTCGATGCCTTTCTGTCGCTCGAGCAGCGCGGCCATCGCGGCGAGATCGTCGCCGTGTCGCGGCGCGGCCTGCTGCCGTCGCCGCACCGCAAGGGCAACCCGATCAAGCTCGACGTCGCCGACATTCCGCTCGGCACGCAGCTCTCCTATTTCGTCGGCTGGTTTCGCGACCTGATCCGCGAAAACCAGAAGGCCGGCATCGACTGGCGCGACGTCGTCGATGGGCTGCGACCCTTCAATCAGAAGATCTGGCAGAACTGGCCGTCCTCTGCCAAGCGCCGCTTCGTTGAGCACACCAAGGCTTGGTGGGACATCCATCGCCATCGGCTGGCGCCCGAGGTGCATGCCCGCGTCACCGAAGCGGTGCGCACCGGCCGCATCCGCCCGGTCGCCGGCCGTGTCGTCGGCATCGAGGCCGGCGATGGATTCACCGTCGGCATCCAGTCCCGCCACACAAAGGCGCTGGAAACGCTGCAGGTCGCGCGCATCTATGATTGCACCGGCATCGCCCGCGACATCTCGACCACGTCGAACAGCGTCGTGCGCTCGCTGGTCGACCGCGGCCTGGCGCGGCCCGACCCGCTGCGGCTTGGCCTCGATGTAACGGCCAAGTGCGAAATCATCGCCGGCGACGGCACCGCATCGGCCAAGATCCTCGCCGTCGGGCCGCTGACCCGCGGCACCTTCTTCGAGATCGACGCCATCCCCGACATCCGCGTGCAATGCGCTAGGCTGAGCAAGCAGCTGCTGGGGTAAAGCTGTTGACGTCGGCGGGATAGCACGCCCCTCAGAGGGGAGTGGGAAGGATCGCTACGGAGGGTGGCTTGAGTCCAAAGCCGGCCTCAAACTGGAATTCCATTCCCCCTCTCGCCGGTTGATTGGCACGATCTACCTTCTTTCCGACTGCAAACGGCCGGAAAAGAAGCTACGCTGCCGCTCTGCCCCCGAGGCGGTCGCTTGTTCAAGGGAGCACATCGATATGAGCGAGCACGGAAAAGCTGCGCCAGGCAGTTCGGACGGCGCGTTATCCCGCCTGCGTCCGCCCTACGCCTCGGTGCTCGACCTCATCGGCCAGACGCCGGTGGTCGAACTGACCAAATTCGACACCGGCAAGTGCCGGCTGTTCATCAAGCTCGAAAGCCAGAATCCCGGCGGTTCGATCAAGGACCGCATTGCGCTGTCGATGATTGCCGCGGCCGAGAAGGAAGGCAAGCTGAAGCGCGGCGGCACCATCGTCGAGGCGACCGCCGGGAATACCGGCCTCGGCCTCGCCCAGGTCGGCATCCCCAAGGGCTACCGCATCATCCTCGTCGTGCCCGACAAGATGTCGCGCGAAAAGATCCAGCATCTGCGCGCGCTCGGCGCCGAAGTGCGCATGACCCGCTCCGATGTCGGCAAGGGCCATGCCGAATATTACCAGGACATGGCCGAGAAGATCGCATCGGAAACGCCCGGCGCCTTCTACGCCAACCAGTTCGCCAACCCGGCCAACCCTGAGGCGCATGAGACCACCACCGGACCGGAAATCCTTGCCCAGCTCGATGGCGACCTCGACGCCGTGGTCGTCGGCGTTGGCTCCGGCGGCACGCTGACCGGGCTTGGCCGCTACTTCGCCAGAACGTCGCCGAAGACCGAAATGGTGCTGGCCGATCCCGTCGGATCGGTGCTGGCGCCGCTGATCAAGACCGGCAAGATGGAAGAGGCCGGCAGCTGGACAGTCGAAGGCATCGGCGAGGATTTCGTGCCGCCCAATGCCGATCTGTCGCTGGTCAGGAAAGCCTATTCCATCCCAGACAAGCAGAGCATGCTGGCCGTGCGGGACCTGCTTTCGAAGGAAGGCATTCTCGCCGGCTCGTCTTCCGGCACGCTGCTGTCGGCCGCGCTGCGCTATTGCCGCGAGCAGACGACAGCAAAACGCGTCGTCACCTTCGTCTGCGACAGCGGCAACAAGTACCTGTCGAAGGTGTTCGACGATTTCTGGCTGGCCGAGCAGGGGCTGGCCGAACAGGAACAGCATGGCGATCTGCGCGACCTCGTCATGCGCTCGCACCGCACCGGCGACACCGTCTATGTCGGCCCCGACGAAAGCCTGCTCAACGCCTATGGCCGCATGCGCCGCTCCGATGTCTCGCAGCTGCCTGTGCTGGACAACGGCAAGCTGGTCGGCATTATCGATGAGGGCGATATATTGGCCAAGGTCGACGGCCCCTATGACGGCCGCTGGGACCGCTTCAACGCCCCGGTGCGCACCGCCATGACCTCCAATCTGCACACGCTGCAGGCCAGCCAGACGCTGGATGCGCTGCTGCCGGTGTTCGACCGCAACGAGGTCGCCATCATCTTCGATGGCGACGAGTTCGTCGGCCTGATAACCCGTATCGACCTGATCAACCATTTGAGGCGCGCACGATGACTGCTGAAACATCCCCATCGGGCAAGAACCGCCTGGCTTTTTCCACGCGCACCATCCATGGCGGCCAGAGCCATGACCCGCTGACCGGCGCGGTGATGGTGCCGATCTACGCGACCTCGACCTATGGCCAGCAGTCGCCCGGCGTGCACAAGGGGTTTGAGTACGCCCGCAGCCAAAACCCGACCCGCTTTGCCTTCGAGCGCGGGGTGGCCGATCTCGAAAGCGGCTCGGCCGCCTTTGCCTTTGCTTCCGGCCTGGCGGCGATCTCGACGGTGCTGGAATTGCTCGACAGCGGCGCCCATATCGTTGCAACCGACGACATCTATGGCGGCTCGTTCCGGCTGATGGAGCGGGTGCGCAAGCGCTCGGCCAATCTGCAGGTGAGTTTTGTGGACTTCACCGATCTGGCGGCGGTGGAAGCAGCGATTCGCCCGGAGACAAAACTGCTCTGGGTCGAAACTCCGACCAATCCGCTGCTGCGTATCGTCGACCTCGAAGGCGTTGCGGCACTCGCCAGGCGCAAAGGGGTTTTGACGGTCGCCGACAACACGTTCTGCAGCCCCTACATCCAGCGGCCGCTTGAACTCGGCATCGACATCGTCGTCCACTCGACGACGAAATATCTCAATGGCCATTCCGACATGGTCGGCGGCGTCGCCATCGTCGGCGACAACAAGGATTTGGCGGCCCAGCTGAAATTCCTGCAGAACGCCATCGGCGCCATCTCCGGTCCCTTCGACAGTTTTCTCGCGCTGCGCGGCATCAAGACACTGGCGCTCAGGATGGAGCGGCATTCCACGAACGGCCTGAAGATTGCGCAGTGGCTGGAGGCGCGAAAAGATGTGCGCCGCGTCGTCTATCCCGGCCTGGCCAGCCATCCGCAGCACGCCATCGCCGTCCAGCAGATGCATGCCTTCGGCGGCATGATCTCGGTCGACCTCGACCGCGACCTCGCCGGCACCAAACGCTTCCTCGAACGGACGCAACTGTTCACGCTGGCTGAAAGCCTCGGCGGCGTCGAAAGCCTGATCGAACACCCGGCGCTGATGACGCACGGCTCGATCCCGGCGGAAAAGCGCGCGGAAATCGGCATTTCGGATTCGCTGGTGCGGTTGTCGGCGGGGATAGAGGATGGCGATGATCTGATCGCCGACCTGGACCAGGCGCTGCGGGGGTAGGCGTACCGGATGCGTACCGATGACAATGAGGGGCGGCGCTGACCGTCGAGATTAAATCCCAATCCGCCGCGCGTTAACACATTCAGCAGCCTTTGCTTAACCCTTCGCCGCTATGTCCCGCCTGGGGAGGCATGGCGAGAGTGAGTGTGATGGACAACAACCCGGAAAAGCGCAGCGAATGGCGCGCCATTTTTTATGTGCAGGCCCGCGTGGCCATCCTGTTCGTCCCGGTCGTCGCCAGTCTTCTGATCATTGCCGCACTTGCCGGAACGACCACAATCCCAATGCCATAGACCGCACGGTTACTGGCTCGGTGAAATAGGCGCAGCGGTCGGCCGACAGTCGGCCGCCTCAGAAAAACTTCGGGATCGGGCCGTTCTGAGGCGTCACGTCGCCTTCCAGGTCGATGAACGCCTCGTCGACAAAGCACCATGCCCAGCCTTCCGGCGGGTCGTAGCCTTCGATGATCGGGTGCTTTGTGGCGTGGAAATGCTTGGTGGCGTGGCGGTTGGGCGAGTCGTCGCAGCAGCCGACATGGCCGCAGGTGCGGCACAGCCTGAGATGCACCCACATGGAGCCGCTCTTCAGGCACTCCTCGCAGCCGAGCGCGCTCGGCGTCACCGTCTTGATGTCGCGCGTGTGTTTGCATTCATCCATTATGCTCTCCTGGCCAGTTCGGGCGCTGCTGCGTTGGGTCGCGCGAGATACGCGTGCAAGGCAGCCACCACCTGGGCGCCTTCGCCGACGGCGGCGGCGACCCGCTTGACCGAGCCGGAGCGCACGTCGCCGATGGCGAACACGCCGCTGCGGCTGGTCTCCATCTGGCCCGCCCCTATGTCGGCGCCGGTGCGCACGAAGCCCCTGGCGTCGAGCGCGATATCGCACCCAGCCAGCCAATCGGTGTTGGGGTCGGCGCCGATGAACAGGAAGAGATGCTGGATCGGCCGCGTCTCGACGCCGCCGGGGTTGCGCCAACGCAACCGGGTGAGATTGCCGCCTTCGCCTTCCAGCGCC
Source organism: Mesorhizobium sp. C268A (assembly GCF_040324475.1). Classification (NCBI taxonomy): domain Bacteria; kingdom Pseudomonadati; phylum Pseudomonadota; class Alphaproteobacteria; order Hyphomicrobiales; family Phyllobacteriaceae; genus Mesorhizobium; species Mesorhizobium sp. C268A. The sequence continues at coordinate 3,452,550 of NZ_JAMYVX010000001.1, read as the reverse complement.
TCGATCTCGGTCTCGCCAAGCACCTCGATGTTGGGTTGCGCCTCGATACGCTCGACCAGATAGCGCGACATGGTTTCCCTGAGGCCGCCGCGGCGCGCCAGCATCGTCACCTTGCGCACCTGGCTGGCGAGATAGACCGCCGCCTGCCCCGCCGAATTGCCGGCGCCGACCAGCGCCACTTCTTGCCCTGTGCATAGCCGCGCTTCGATCGGCGAGGCCCAGTAATGCACCGACGTGCCCTCGAACTCGGCCAGCTTGGCGACGTCGAGGCGGCGGTAGCGGGCGCCGCTGGCGATCACCACCGTGCGCGCGCGCAGGCTTTCACCGTCGCCGACGGCGAGCGTGTAGCCCTCGCCTGCTGCACCGAGCAGCTTGGCCTCGTCGGGGATGAGTATTTCGACGCCGAATTTCTGCGCCTGGTTGTAGGCGCGCGCCATCAGCGCCAGGCCGGAAATGCCGGTGGGGAAACCCAGATAGTTCTCGATGCGCGCGGAGGCGCCGGCCTGGCCGCCGAAGGCGCGGCAATCGAGCACGATGGTCGACAGCCCTTCGGATGCCGCATAGACCGCGGCCGCCAGCCCCGCCGGCCCGGCGCCGACAATGGCGATGTCATAGACCATGTCGGGATCGATCGGCCGCAGCAGGCCGATGCAGCGGGCAAGTTCGGTTTCGCCGGGATTGTGCATCAGCTTGCCGTTGGGGCAGAGCACGATCGGCAGATGGTGCGGGTCAACATGAAAATGCTCAATCAGCGTCTTGGCGCACGGGTCGCTGTCGGAATCGAGCGCGCGGTGCGGCTGGCCGCTGCGGCGCAGAAATCCCTGCAGCCGCAGCGTGTCGCCATTGCCGGCCGGGCCTACGACGATCGGTCCGCTGCTGCCGCTTTCCAGGAGCCCGACGCGGCGCAGGATCAGCGCCCGCATGATCCGCTCGCCAAGGCTTGCCTCCTGCACCATCAGGTCGCGCAGCCGCTGCGAGGGGATGACGAAGGCCTCGACCGGCTCGGCCGCCTCCGCATTGACCAGCGACGGCCGGCTGGAAAGCTGCGCCAGCTCGCCGATGAAATTGCCGGGACCATGAGTGACGATGGTCTCGCGCCGGCCGGGCCTGACATCCTGGGTGATATCGACCGTGCCCGACAGGATGACGATCAGCCCCGGCGCCACGGTGCCGGCGGTGACGATATGCTCGCCGGCGGCATAGGAACTCGCCTCGCCGAACCGGCGCATGCGCTCGATATCGGCGTCGCCCAGGATAGGAAACATCTGGTCGCGGCGGGTGACGGTGATCGGCTGGGTGGGTGGGGCCATAGATAGAACGTAGCGCCGAGACGGCCGGGTTTGAAGTGGTTTGTTGGAGGACTGGCCGGAAGGGGAGGTGGCTCCCGCGCCATCTGGTTCGGATGCTTCGCATGGCCCCGCGCTGCAAGGCAAACAGCGCGCCGACCAGTGGGACCTTTATAAGGGCGAGCCCGAGCAGTACCGTCGGCAGTCCTCGCTCACCGGTGTGTTGCAGGAGCAGCGCGCCGACGAACGGCGCCGCGGCTATCGCGTTACGCCAAGCGCCTGGGGTGCGGTGGTATCCTCGGGCTCCCCGAAGGCAGATCCCGGCGAAAGCCCATTCGTCACATCTTTGTAGAGCGCTATCGGATGCGGGCGCCCCACCAGATATCCTTGGATTTCGGGACATCCTTCCCTCATCAGGAAGGCACGCTCGTCCTCTGTTTCGACACCCTCCGCGATGACAGGCAAGGCCAGCGCATTCCCCAGGCTGAGTATCGTGCGCACGATGGCGGCCGATTGGACATTCGAACCGACACCCGAAACAAAACTGCGATCGATCTTGATCTTGTCGAATGGAAACGCCTGCAGCGAGGACAGCGAGGCATACCCGGTGCCAAAATCATCCATCGAGACCCTGACGCCCAACGCCTTCAACCTCCGCAAAACCGACAAGGCAGTTGCCCGGTCGCGGATGAGAACCCCTTCCGTGATTTCCAGTTCCAGCCGCCCCGGAGCAAGGCCGGTCTCGTAGAGGATAGAATGAACGAGACCTACCAGGTCCCCGAAACGGAACTGCACGGGAGAGAGGTTGACGGCGATCTGCAGCGGTGAGGGCCAGGAGGCCGCGTCTCTGCACGCCTGCCTGAGCGTCCATTCACCTATCTCAACGATCGTGCCATCCTGTTCGGCAAGCGAGACAAACGCGTTTGGGGAGATGAGCCCATGTTTTGGATGGTTCCATCGGGCGAGTGCCTCGAAACCGAAGATTTCGCCGTCCATCCTGGCTTGCGGCTGATAATGAAGCACAAGTTCGCCATGGCCGACCGCAGAGCGCAAATCTCGCTGCAAGGCGTAGCGCTCTCTTAGCCGCTTATCCATCTCAGGATCGAAGAATTGCACCATCCGACGACCGTCCGCCTTGGCCCGGTAGAGCGCTGCGTCGGCATTTGCCATCAGCGCCGCTGCATTCTCTCCGTCTTTCGGATAGATCGCCGCCCCGATGCTCACCCCGATCGAAATGTGCTGGCCCCGGATTTCGAATTTGCCTGCCGCCGATTCGAACAGACGGTCCGCAACGTCCTTGGCACTCGCGGACCGGTCATCCATGGCCAGGACAACCGTGAATTCGTCGCCGCCCATGCGCGCGATAAAGGCCTCAGGCGCCGCGGTTTGGAGACGCCGGGAAATGGTGCAAAGCAGATCGTCGCCGGCGGCGTGCCCGAAAACGTCGTTCGCCTCTTTAAAATGGTCAAGGTCGATGCTGAAGACGGCAAAGCTGGCGTGCGTTGCTTTTGCGCGCTCGAGCGTCGTGGCCAGGTGTGCTGCAAGCGCGGCTCGGTTCGCCAGGCCGGTAAGCGGATCGTGGTGCGCGAGATGCGCGATTTCCTCGTGCCGTGCCATCAGTTCGGTGCGCGCTACGTTCATGTTCTCGCGCGCGTCGTCCAGGCCGTGGGCGGCTTCCCTCACCTTGTCCTGGAGCAGGTTGAAGCTTTCGGCCATCTCTCCAAGTTCGTCACGAGAGTTTACCGTAACCGGCATGATATTCACGGAGGCATGCGCCGCAGCGAGGTCTCCCCGCCCCAGGGCGACCATGGCGAGAGAGAAATCCTTCAGCGTTCCGGATGTCAGACGCTTTGCCGCGTTGCTCACCTCGGTCGCCGAATGGGTGATCATTCCCGGCAAGATCAGGCCAACGCTGATGGTCAGCAGCGCGACAACGACAAAAATGTCCTCCAGCGCGGCGACCAATGAAGTGTCGCCTTGGGGAACGCTGCCGATCGCCAGGAAATAGCCGGCACCGTCAAGCACGAGCACAAAAAGCATGGCTCCGGTAAGCTTCAGGTGAAGCGTATGTGGCAGCAAGGGTAGACCGAGTGCGTATCGATCCTCCATCGTGCGCCAGGCGTAGAGCGCAGCACCCGAATATGCCAAAGCCAGACCGAACAGGACGGTAGGAAGGCCAAATTGCTGAAATCCTAGTATGGCGGTCAACAGCCATATTGCAGCCGCGCCTACGCCAAGGATGATCGTTCCCCTGGGAGCCCGGAAGGGTCGCTCGGCTTCGGGACTGTCACGGCGCAAGAGCCAGACTGCGATGTTTGGCATGCAGATGCTGATCAGGTACGTAAAATTGGCCGCGGCGATCATCCAGAGCGGATACCCGCACAGCATGAAGCCGATTGCCGCGGCAGCTGTGAGCAGCGTTGCCGCCCAGGGACAATCTGTTGAGGTGCGCCTGGCCAGGAAGCTCGGCAGCAGGCCGTCTTCGCTCAGCTGCGCAAGGGTCCGCGCGGCGCCTGCCAATGGCTGCAACGTTCCATGGAACATGTTCAGCATGATGAGCCAGATGGCGGCCGCCTTGCCGAAACTCCCCAACAAGGGCGCAAAGGTGGGCCCGAGAGCTATGGCGAGGTCGGTGCCGAGCGGCTCCGGTCCGAGCACACCCAGCCAGACAACCGGCAGGACCAGGAAATAGACGCCCGCCATTGCGGCGCTGGCCCACATCGCCAGAGGAATGTTGCGGTTGGGATCGATGGTTTCGCCAACATGGCAGGCTGCAGCCTCAAATGCCGGTGCGGCAAACCCGATCAGATACAGTCCCGCCATCACCGACGTGATGTCGCCGAACAGGCCGGTAAACGGGCTGGTCAGGGCAAAATCCGTCGCCTGCCGCCAGTCGACCGAGCCACTGATGACCGGTACGAGGGATGAGAGAAACGCAAGCGTCGCGGAGGCCGTGGCGATCGGGATCGCCAGTTGGACCACCCACTTGATTCCACACAGGTTCACCGTCGTAAAGAATGCGATAAGCCCGCAGGCGACCGCCTCCACGGGGAGGCCCGGCAGGTACCATTGCTGGATTGCAGACGCTGAAAGAACCGCTGTCAGTCCGCAGGTCGGCACCCAACCCCACCAATAGCAGGTGCCCGTCAGAGCCGAGAGAACGGGACTGTAAGGTCGGAAGGCTTCGGCGCACGCTGCAGAGATACCGCCGACGCGGTTTGGCCACATGAGAACCAATTCGGTCCACGCAGGCGCGGCGGCCCAGCTTAGAAGCAGACCAACAACGAGCAAAGGAACCGCAGCGCTTCCTTGACCGGGAATATTCCCCTGGCCGACAAAAAGGGCGGCAATCAGAAACAGGCTTTGATTGCTGCCACCCATGGCGAGCGCTGTCGTGCCCATCCATCCCAAGGTTCTCGGGTGCGGTCGTGAAGGCGTGAGGCCCGGCATTCAGAGACATCCATTCGAGTGCGGAGCGCTGTCTGACTGGGAAATGTAACCTGCGGAGATATGTCTGTCGAACGTCACGCTCCCAAGTCAAAGTTGGACCATAGGCGAGACATATTAAGACTTCCTACCAAACCAGATCCGCCTGATGATCACTGTCAACTTGCGGTGGCTGCGGTTCAATCATGCTGATGCCGGCCCGAATGGATCGATCTCTCCGATCTGGGATATCATATCAATTTTATCTAATCGCCCACTATGAGGGATAGTCGCGAATACAGCCTAATATCGATTATTATCGACAAATCTCGTGATTGCGGCGCTATCATCCGAAGGCGGCTGAAATCGACTGTAGATCGCTAATCACATTGACCGCTTTTGACTTCGTACCTCGCCATCGTGGGGGCAAGCACCGAGACTTCACGCCGTGCCTCAAGTTGGAGCTAACTTGTGCGAGCACGCCGCATAGCCCCGCGTTGCAGGGCAAACAGCGCGCCGACCACGCTGGGCGCGGCGGTCGGCCTTGGCGCGCTGGTGGGTCCTTCCCAGGCCGGCGCCCGTACGGTCGATATGGCGATCGCTCGCTACCATCATCCGATCTGCACCAAACTGGCCTCGGTGACATTTCTGACCACAGGCGTGGCGACGCTCTGGACCGGCCTGCCCGGTTCTGCCGACCGCGGTGATTTTCTATGGCGCCCGCATCGGCTAGCATGGCCGAGTATCGTCACATGCGGCGACATGGTGTTCTGGACGATGCTTGAGCGCGACGCGACCTCGCCAGCGGGCACGCCTTCGACGCCGGCCCGTAGCAGGAATGTGTTCAGCACCAGAACACTTGGGATCAGCGTTGCGGGCGCCTGCACACGTGAGTACTCCGCCTCACAAGCCTTCCGGCTGGTCCTCGAGGACGAACGACGCTGCAATCAGGTCATCGCCGCTGATGCGGCCACTGCCGCCAACCATGATGGATGCGACTTTCTGAAAGGTCTTCATGTCGGCCTCTGTTATGCGCGCATCGCGCATTCTCGCCCTGAGAGAACCCAGGCGGGTATCAAGGGCTGGCGATGTCTCGACGTCATCGATCATCTTCGATCATCCTGGAGCGCAATGTGAAATCCGCTGCCCGCCGCCATGGCCGGCGGCGGGCGGCAGCTATTCGATCAGTCGTAGACCTTCACAATTTTCCGGGTGCCGGGGTCGACCAGGACGGTGCGGTTGTCGACCACGACATAGCGGTATTTGACGTTGGGAACTTCGTGCAGCTCGACCGTATCAGGCAAGGCACTGCCGACGTTCAGCTCCACGCCCGGGATCTTCACCGAAGCCAGCGGCTGCTTTTTCACGTATTCGCGGACGACCGTATCCTGCTCCGGTGTGATGACGACATCCTGAGCTGCGGCGCTGCCGACGCCAGCCAAAAGCAACAAGCCTGCAGCGGCACTTGCAAAGTGGATTTTCATGGTTTTCTCCTCGCGTAATCCGGCGACGGCACCACGCCTGTTCGCCGAGGGACCGAACTTGAGATCAGCCAGATTGTTCCTGTGACTTCAGTCCGCGGCGAACCAGACCAAAGTCGGATATCAGCTAAGACCCAAGTCCCGAGGCGGAACGTTCAAGCGGGGCAGGCGTTTCCCAAATGCAACTAAATAAAACAGGAGAGGAACACATGGCCGACGGCCCAACTGTTGTTAATTCTGGGGGTGGCGGCGGCACTGCGATTGCTGTTGTTCTTGCACTTATTGCGGTCGTAGTGTTGCTTATTTTTACCGGCGTGATCAATATCCGCGGCGACGGCGGCAAGGATATCAACGTCAAGGTTGAAGCGCCAAAGGTGGAAGCTCCGGCTGCACCTGCAAAGCCTGCGGCACCTGCCCCAGCCCCTACGAGTGGCGGCTGATCTGCTCGTATCCACGCCTTCAAACTGACCTATGAAAAGGAAATTCCCATGACCAGGTATTTCGTCAGCGCCGCCGGCGCCCTCGTCCTTATGGCGGGCATCGGCACCTCGTTTGCCGAGGATGTTATTGTTCTCAAGCCCGAACAACAGACGGTCGTTCGCGAATATATCCATAAGCAGAAGCTGGCCTCAGTCAGTTTGCTCGGCGTCGAACTCAACGTCGGCACGGCACTTCCCGACACTGTCGAGCTCCACGCAATCGACGTTCCGGATGTCCGCTACAAGTATACGGTTGTCGGAGATCATGCGGTTCTCGTCGATCCCGACACGCGCAAGGTCGTGCAGATCATCGAGTAACGCGCGAGCCCGCCGCTCCGATCAGGAGCGGCGGGCTTTGGCTGCGCTGTGAAGGCTCTACGGGCAGCCGTTTTCTGAACGGGAGGATGTCTGATGTTTAGCGACAAGGAAACTTGGGTCCTGGAAGCTGCCTTACTCGCAGCAATTCCAATTTGCGTAGCCGTCACCGCACTCGTGGCATTTTTGACCGCGGCCTGGATATGAACCGCTTCCTCTTTGTGATGGGCGACTTTCTATCCCGGCCACCGGGCTTCTATGTCCTTCTTGTAGCCATGCTGCTCTGTACTGCGTTGGTGCCATTCGGCCTGACGAATGTGGTCACCTACGCATTGTCGGTAGCGGCCATCGTGATCACCGGCGTTGTGCTGATCCAGGGTTACCGCGACACGGCCGCCATTCACGCCAAGCTTGATGAGATTATCGTTTCGCTGAATGAGACCAGAAACGATGTCGTCGGCTTGGAGCATGCCGAGCCGGAGGAGATTCGGGAGAAGCTCCAGACACTCGAAGAAGAAGCAATGAAAGCGGTTCGCCCGCCGCATTGACCCTCGGCTGGACAATCTGTCATCCATCAGCAAAAAAGCCCGGGAACCGGGCTTTTTTGCTTCGCGTCTAAATCATTTCGGACTTATCCCGAAACGGGAATTTGGTGCCCAGAAGAGGACTCGAACCTCCACTCCTTGCGGAACACGGACCTGAACCGTGCGCGTCTACCAATTCCGCCATCTGGGCTGGTGCGGGCTCATGTAAGCGGGCAAACGATATGTGTCAACGCGCTTTTTCGAGGGCCGCTGCCTGCCGGCTTAGTTTCCCGGGGGTCAGCGCCGCCCCTCACCTGCCTGCCGGCATCCTCTCCCCGTACAGTGACGGGGAGAGGGGCGCTCTCATCGATGATTTTCGCCGGTCACCTGCGTCACAAGAAGAGCGCCGAGGCTGCGGCCAGCCCTTTCTCCCCGTCACTATACGGGGAGAAATGCCCGGCAGGGCAATGAGGGGCAGCGCCGACTTGGCGAATGCGTTGGCCGAAAACCTCACCCCGCCAGCACGTCCTTCGACGCCACGGTGGAATCGGCGTTGAGCTTGTAGATCACCGGCACGCCGGTGCCGAGCTCAAGCTTGACGATCTCCTCGCCGCTCTTGCCGTCCAGCGCCATGATCAGTGCGCGCAGCGAATTGCCATGCGCGGCGACCAGCACGGTGCCGCCTTTCAGAACATGCGACTGCATGTCGTGCAGGTAATAGGGCCAGACGCGGGCGCCGGTGTCCTTCAGGCTTTCGCCGCCGGGCGGCGGCACGTCGTAGGAGCGGCGCCAGATATGCACCTGCTCCTCGCCCCACTTCTGGCGCGCGTCGTCCTTGTTGAGGCCGGAGAGGTCGCCATAGTCGCGCTCGTTCAGCGCCTGATCGCGGATCGTCTTCAAATCGCTCTGGCCGACGGCGTCTAGAATGTGCTGGCAGGTCTTCTGCGCCCGGATCAGCGCCGAGGTGAAGGCGATGTCGAACTTCAAGCCGCGCGCCTTGAGCTTCTGGCCGGCTTCCTTGGCCTCCTTGTGGCCCTGCTCAGTCAGGTCGACATCGCGCCAGCCGGTGAACAGGTTCTTCAGGTTCCATTCGCTCTGGCCGTGGCGCACGAGCACGAGAGTTCCCGACATGTTTGCTCCTTCAAAATTATGGATGGTTTAGCTCAAGCCGAGCACGTCCCGCATGGAATAAAGTCCGGGCTTCTTGCCGCGCGCCCAGAGCGCGGCCTTGACCGCGCCGCGGGCAAAGATGGCGCGGTCCTCGGCATGGTGCGACAGCGTGATGCGCTCGCCGGTTCCGGCCAGGATGACGCTGTGGTCGCCGACCACCGAGCCGCCGCGCAAGCTGGCAAAGCCGATCGTTCCTGGCTTGCGCACGCCGGTATGGCCGTCGCGTGACCGCACATCGTTGCCGGCAAGGGAAATGCCGCGTCCCGCCGCCGCCGCTTCGCCGAGCAGCAAGGCGGTGCCCGACGGCGCGTCGACCTTGTGCTTGTGATGCATTTCGAGGATCTCGATGTCGAAATCCTCTGGACCGAGCGCGCGCGCGGCCTGCTCGACCAGCACCGCCAGAAGATTGACGCCGAGGCTCATATTGCCGGATTTGACGATCGTCGCGTGGCGCGCCGCGGCCTCGATCCTGGCGTCGTCTTCCGCCGAGCAGCCGGTGGTGCCGATGACATGGGCAATGCGTGCCTGCGCGGCATAGCCTGCGAATTCGACGGTGGCTGCCGGCATGGTGAAATCGAGCACGCCGTCGGCCTTGGCGAACACCGGCAGCGGATCGTCGCCGATCGTCACATTGATGATGCCGATGCCGGCAAGCTCGCCCGCATCCCTGCCGAGATAGGGCGATCCGGTTCGTTCGACCGCGCCGACGACGCGGGCGCCGGGGATCGAATGGATGGCGCGGATCAGCGTCTGGCCCATGCGGCCGGCCGCCCCCACCACCACCAGGCCCATTTCGCCGGATTCGCTCATGCTGTTCTCCCCACCGCCTTCTTGGCGCGGCTGCGCAGGACCGGAGTTTGGACGGGCTTCGAGTCGTCGACAAGCCCCAGTCCGTTCTTGCCTTGAATGCGGTGGAAGCGGGCGTAGACACTGTTTGGATCGGCCATCAGTGCGGCATGGGTGCCTTCCTCGACCAGGCGCCCCTCTTCAAGCACGATAATGTGGTCGGCGTTGACGACCGTCGACAGGCGATGCGCTATCACGATGGTGGTGCGCCCTTCCATCACATGGGTCAGCGCCTCCTGGACGCGCGCCTCGGCCTCATTGTCGAGCGCCGAGGTCGCTTCGTCGAGCAAAAGGATCGGCGCGTTGCGCACGATCGCCCGCGCAATCGAGACGCGCTGGCGCTGGCCGCCGGAAAGTGTCGAGCCGCCCTCGCCGACGGGCGTGTCGTAGCCCTGCGGCTGCTGACGGATGAACTCGTCGGCCGCCGCCAGCACCGCCGCCCGCTCGATCTCGGCGTCGGTCGCCGAAAGTCGGCCAAAACGGATGTTGTCGCGTATGCTGCCTTCGAACAGATAGGGCGCCTGCGAGACATAGGCGATCGAGCCGCGCAGCGAGTGCTTGGTGACTTTGGAAATGTCCTGGCCATCGATCTCGATCGAACCCTTGTCGACATCGTAGAAGCGCTGCAGCAGCGCCACGAGCGTCGTCTTGCCGGCACCCGAGGCCCCGACCACCGCCGTAACCTTGCCGGCCGCGGCGGTGAAACTCAGGTTCCTGATCACCGGCATGTCGGCGCTGTAGCCGAACGTCACATTGTCGAAGCGAACCTCGCCGGTGGTGATCCTGGCTTCGACCGCGTCGGGCGCATCGCCCTGTTTAGGCTCCAGGTCGAGCAGCTCGTAAATCATCCGGGCGTTGACCAGGGCACGTTCCATACCGACCTGCGTACGAGCCAGGCGCCGTGCCGGATCGTAGGCCATGATCAGCGCGGTGATGAAGGAAAACACAGCGCCTGGTGGTTGTCCGAGCACCAGCGCCCGGTAGCCGGAATAGGCAAGGACGGAGGTAATGGCGAGACCGCCCAAAATCTCGGAAATCGGCGACAGCCGCTCCGCGACCCGGGCGATCTTGTTGTTACGCTGCTCGGCCGTATCGGCCATGATGCCGATCCGGCGCGCCAGCTCGGCTTCCAGGGTGAAGGCCTTGACGATGGCGATGCCTTGCGTGGCCTCCTGTACGGACCCGTTCAGCCGCGAGTTGATCAGCACCGATTCACGGTTGATGCGCCGCAATCGGCGGGTGATGTAGACGACGGCCCAGATCAGCGGCGGCCCGATCAGCAGCGAGCTGAGCGACAACACCGGATCCTGGTAGATCATGACGCCAACGAGGGCGATCAGCGAGACCGCGTCGCGGCTGATGGAGGTCAGCGTCAGCGACAGCAGATCGCGAACGCCGCCGACATTCTCGTTGACCTGTGCCGCCAGCCGACCGGAACGCGTATCGTTGAAGAAGTCGACGCCGAGCTTCATCAGATGGTCGAAGCTGCGCTTCTGGTAGCGGGCGACCAGATTGTTGCCGATCTTGGCCAACGCGACCGCCTGGCCGTAACCGGCGAAGCCGCGCAGCACGGAGGCGGCCATGAACCCGGCGCAGATCCAGACGATCATGTCGCCGCGTCGTTCGTAGAAGATCTCGTTGATCATCGGGGCCATGATCCACGCCGTGAAGGCGGTGGTGGCGGAAACAATCAGCAGGCAGCCGATGGCAACGACATAGGTCCAGCGATATTCACTACCGTTTTCGGCCAGGATGCGGCGCAGCACCGCAGTGACCTCAGCTGGCTGGACTTTCAGTTTGAGTGGACTTTGAGCGGTCAAATCGCGGGCGCTTCGTGGTTTGCTAGAGCATGATGCCGAAAAGTGTGAAGCGGTTTTCGGACGACATCATGCTCTATCTCTTTGATTTAGAGCCGGATGATTTCAGGTCGATTCGATCTGAAATCAACCGGCATCTATTGATGCCAGGCTGGAATTCGGCCCCCTCTTAGCGCCCCGGCTACGGCTTGCCTATGGCGAAACTTCGTCGCGGCTCGAGGTCAGGGTCACGAAAGCGGCAGCCATTTCCAGGAACAGACCCATGTTCGGGACGAAATGGATTACGTGCGCCAGCGCCGCCCCGCGGTCTGGACGCCGAACAGCGACGGGTTGCGGGCATAGGCGGCAAGGCCCAGAAGCGCTGCCAGCGGGTGGATGATGACATAGACCGGCATCGAGGCCATCAGCGCGCTGTGCGGCGCTTTGTCCTCGAAGGCGGCACGGAAACTGCCTTCCTTCAGTGCCGGAACGATCTTTTGCGCGATGCCGCCGGTCAAAAACACGCCGCCGCGGCTCATGAACACCAGCGCGAGGTCGCCGGCGGTGCGGCCGAGGCAGGTGACGAACAGCGCCAGCGCTTCCTCGGCAACCGGGTCGGTCTTGGCCAGCGCCGCCCCGGTGATTTCGGCCGGCGTGGTGAACGGCGCCGGCTTGCCGTCGGCCTTGGCGACCGCCCGGTAGACATTGACCAGACCGCGCCCGCACAGGATCTGCTCGCCCGAAATGCGGCCGTCCAGCTTTTCGATATGCGGGAACACCTCGAAATCGCGCGGCGTCCGCGGACCGATATCCATATGGCCGCCTTCGCCAGGCACCGGGATCCAGTGGTGGAGGGCATGAACCAACCCGGCGACGCCGAGGCCGGTGCCGGGGCCGAGCACGACGCGTCCGGCATTCTCCTCCGGCGTGCCGCCGCCGATCTTTTCCATATGCTCTTCGCCGAGCGCCACGACGGCCAGCGCCTGCGCCTCGAAATCGTTGAGCACGACGATGTCGCCCAGGCCCAGATTGGCAAACATCTGCTTCGGCTTCACCACCCAGGGACAGTTGGTAAGCGGGATCTCGTCGCCATCGACTGGTCCGGCGATCGCCAGCACTGCCGAATTCGGCCGGATGGACGATCGGTCGAGCACCGCCGCCTGGATCGCCTCGTCTATGGTGGCGAAATTGGCGGTTTGCACGATATGCGGCTCACCGGCTTCCGAATTTGCGTCGAGCACGATCGAAAAGCGCGCATTGGTGCCGCCGATGTCGCCGATCAGCACTGGAAACCGCAACGCGGTGTCGTCGTCGCCTGACATGCTCTTGCTCGTCCCCTTTGCGGCGCCGTTGCGACCGTTTCAATCGCCCGGTTTTTCAATCGCCCGGTGTTCAATCGCCCGGTGTTCAATCGATTGACTAGCGCATGGCCCCGGAAAGGGAAAGCGTCAGTTCGCCATCACTGTCCGACGTTTGCCGGCGGCCGTCGCCTTGGCAGGGGAATGCCGATCTCCGGCGTGGCGGTGAAGGCGTTGGCTGCGTTTGGCAAGCCGCCCGCATTGCCCGCAATAGGCGGAGGCGCGTCGGGTTCCGGCGCCCTGGCGGCGATCGGCACGCCGCCGCCGCGATAGGTGACGGCTTCCGCCGAGTCCGCGTCGGGCTGGTCGAGCACGAACTGGCATTGTTTCGGCAGGTTCGCCATCGTCATCAGGTCGCGCGCCTTGGGCGCGTCCGGGTTCTTGTTGGGGCGCCACGGCTCCTCGGTAAACCACCAGGCCAGCGGCTTGCCGCAGCCGTCATCGTCGGGCGTCGCTTCCTGTCCCTTGCAGTTGGGCGAACCCGGCTGGCAGCCGATGCGGATGTGGAAATGATAGTCATGGCCCCAGAACGGCCGGATTTTTCTCAGCCAGGTACGGTCGCCGGTGACGGTGTCGCACAGCTTCTTCTTGATGCCTGGATTGACCAGGATGCGCTCGACTTCCGGATAGCTCGCGGCGCGCTTCAACAGCTTGGTATGTATCGGCTTCCACAGCCTGTCCTTCACCAGATGCGTCTTGTCGTCGACCATCAGCGTGGCGCTGATGTTTTCGCGCTCCTGGGTCGTAAGCTTGCGGTCGGGCATCGGCGTCAGCCAGATGTCGGCGTCGAGGCCGATCTGGTGCGAGGCGTGCCCGGTCAGCATCGGGCCGCCGCGCGGCTGCGAAATGTCGCCGATCAGAAGCCCCGGCCAGCCGTCGGCGGCGGCATCGCGCGACAGCTTCTCGATCAGCGCAATCATCGTTGGATGACCCCAGCGCCGGTTGCGCGAGGGACGCATCACCTCCCAGTTCTGGCCGTCCATCGGAATGGCGACGCCGCCAGTGAAGCAGCCCTTTGAATAGAAGCCGAAGGATTGCGCCGCAGCCACCGCCGGCAGCTTCTTGGCGCCGAACAGGTCTTTTGCCCGTGGCTCGGCCGTGATTGCGCCCGCCACCAGCCCGGCCAGCGCCACGATCGCCAGCGCCGCCGTCAGGAACGGCCGTCTGCCGGTCAAGGATCGCATCGAAATCGTCATGAACCCCACTGCAAAAGTCCGCAACACAATCGAATCATATCACCCTCGGGCTCGCGTTTCGATTATCTACCTTCATCGGGCTGCGCGGCTCGCCGTCGCGCCAGCTGCCGTCGGCCCACATCCGATCGAACGCCTGGCGGTAGTCCGGATAGCGGAACCGGTAGCCCGCTGCCTTGATCGCGGCGTTGGCGACGCGCTTGTTCTCGCCATAGAAGGACCGCGCCATGGGCGAAAGTTGGGCGGTCTCGAAAGGAATCTCCGGCGGCGGCTCGACGCCCATCAGCGAAGCGGCATAGGTGACGACATCCTGCGGCGGCGCCGGCTCGTCATCGGTGATGTTGAAAATGCCGCCTCTATTGCCACCGATGAGGTGCCAGAGCGCGCCGGCGATGTCGTCGCAATGGATGCGGTTGAACACCTGGTCGGGCTTGACCAGCCGCCTGGCCGTGCCGTTTTCCAGATTGACCAGCGCGTTGCGACCCGGCCCGTAAATGCCGGAAAGCCGCAGGATGGCCACCGGCTTGCCGGTCTCGAGTCCAAGCTGCAGCCAGCCCCGCTCGGCCGCCACTCGCATCGACGAGCGTTTCGACACCGGCCGGCATTCGGCCGTTTCATCGACCCAGGCACCGTCATAATTGCCATAGACGCCGACGGTCGAGAGATAGCCGATCCAGCGAAGCGCCGGCATCGCCTCGATCGCCTTGCGCGCGGCGAGAAGCACAGGGTCGCCGGCCTCCTCCGGGGCTACGGAGATGACAAGATGGGTGGTGGTCTCCAGCGTTTCGCCGATTTCAGGTGTCAGGGCGCCGTGAAACAGCAGCGGCGCGATGCCGGCCTGACGCAATGCCTCGAATTTCTCGGCCGAGCGCGTGGTGCCGAAGATCGTAATCGCCTCCGCATTGGCCCGTGCAAAGGCTTTGCCCGAATAGCCGGCGCCGAAGATAAAAATCTGCTTTTCGCTCATGCGTGCGCCTCAATTGGCAATGCGGACAGCCATTCGCCCCGCACTGTCGTGTCGGTTTCAGTGTTCGAGTAGATCGCCGCCTGCCTGTTGAATTCGGCGGCCGGCACCAGCCGCGACAGCGCCCAGATCGCCGCGCCGCGCACCAGCGGCGAGGCATCGCCAAGCAGATCGCGCACCGGGCCGGCCAGCGAAACATCGCCGGAATTGCCGGCGGCGGTCAGCACATTGCGGACAAAGCGGTCGCGGCCGATGCGCTTGATCGGCGAGCCGGAGAAAAAGGTCCGGAACGCCGTGTCGTCCAGCTGCAATAGCTCGCCCAGCGGCGGCTCGCGCAGTTCGTCGCGGGCAGCAAGCTTGGCTTCCGAAGCGGCGCGGGCAAACTTGTTCCACGGGCAGGCGGCGAGACAATCGTCGCAGCCATAGATGCGGTTGCCGATCTTTTCGCGGAATTCTTGCGGGATGGGCCCCTTGTTCTCGATGGTCAGGTAGGAGATGCAGCGCCTGGCATCGAGCCGGTAGGGCGCCGGAAAGGCGTCGGTCGGGCAGGCGTCGAGACAGGCGCGGCAGGAACCGCAATGGTCTACCTCGGTCGCATCTGGCGTGAGCTCCGCCGTGGTGAAGATAGTTCCGAGAAACAGCCAGGAGCCGTGCTCGCGGCTGACCAGATTGGTGTGCTTGCCTTGCCAGCCGAGCCCGGCGGCCTCAGCCAGCGGCTTTTCCATAACCGGCGCCGTATCGACGAAAACCTTCACGTCGCCGCCGGCCCGCGCGACGATCTTGCCGGCGATCTCCTTCAGCCGGCCCTTCATCACCTCGTGATAGTCGCGGTTTTGCGCATAGACCGAGATCGCGCCGAGATCGCGCCTTGCCTGCAGCGCACGCGGATCGTGGTCGGGGCCGTAATTCATTGCCAGCACGATGATCGAGCGCACCTCGGGCCACAGCGTCGAAGGCTCGCTGCGGCGTTGGAGCGTCTCCGCAATCCACGCCATCGAACCGTGAAAACCATCGGCGACGAATTCTGCCAATCTGGCCGGCGCCAGCGGGATCGCATCGGGCGTGGTGACGGCAACCGCATCGAAGCCGGCGCGCCGCGCCTCGGCGTCGACCAGCGCGCGCAGGGTTTGGCTTCTAGAAGTCGAGGTCCGCATAATGCGAAACCGGCGACAGGCCGCGAACCCGGTCGGAGAGCAGCGGCCGGAACGACGGCCGCGATTTCACCCGCGTGTACCATTCGCGCGCCGCGGCATGCTCGCGCCAGTCGATCTCGCCGAGATAATCCAGCACCGACAGCGTCGCCGCTGCCGCCAGGTCGGCATAGGTGACCTTGCTGCCGGCCAGCCAATGACGGGTGCCGGCCAGCCAGTTGGTGTACTTCATGTGCTGGCGAATGTTGGCGCGCGCCGCGCGGATCGCCGCCGAATCGGGGGAACCGCCGCCCGCCGTTTCCGGCATCACCGGCTTCAGCACGCGCTCGCGCACCAGATGCCGGGTCACTTCGCTCTCGGCCTTGTTGAGATACCAGTCGGTCAGGCGGCGGATTTCGGCGCGCTGCATCGGGTCTTCCGCAAACAGGCGCTTGTCGCGCTTCAGGACACCACGTGTTTCGTCGAGATATTCAGCGATCACCATGGCGCCGACGATCGGCACGTCGCCTTCGGCCAGCAGGATAGGCAAGGTGCCGGCGGGGTTCAGCGCCAAAAACTCCTTGCGCCGCGTCCACGGTTTTTCCTCGATCAGCGCCAGCTCCTCGCCATATTCGCCGAAGGCGAGGCGCACGAAGCGGCAGGTGGCGAACATCGGGTGATGGAAAAGCGTCAGCATGATTCCGCGATATTAAGGCGCACTGGCGAATCGCCGTCCGCACCGGTAAGTGTTGGCGGCCCGTCATGCGGCCGTCACGGTGCTGCGACCTATAGGGGGACTTCCGCGCCGTGACAAGCAAGCCCTTTTGCCAGCCGTTTCCTTCCGTCCCTTGAATGCCGAGGTTGCCATGGATAGCCACACCATCGTCGAAGCCCTGCTGCTCGGCCTGCTGGAGGGGCTGACCGAGTTCATCCCGGTCTCCTCGACCGGCCATATCCTGCTCGCCGGCCATTTCCTCGGCTTCCATTCCACCGGCAAGGCCTTCGAGATCCTGATACAGCTCGGCGCCATCCTGGCGATCCTCAGCGTCTATTTCCGCCGCCTGTGGCAGATGCTGCTCGACCTGCCGCATGACCGGCTGACGCGGCATTTCGTCATCGGCATCCTGATCGCCTTCCTGCCGGCGGCCATCATCGGCGCGCTGGCGCATGATTTCATCAAGACGGTGCTGTTCGAATCGCCAAGGCTGATCTGCATCATGCTGATCGTCGGCGGCGTCGTGCTCTTGGTCGTCGACCGCATGAAGCTGCAGCCGGTCTACCGCGATGTCGAGCGCTTCCCGACAAGGCTTTACCTGCAGATCGGCCTGTTCCAGTGCCTGTCGCTGATCCCCGGGACGTCGCGCTCCGGTTCGACCATCGTCGGCGCGCTGCTGCTGGGCGTCGACAAGCGCGCGGCGGCGGAATTCTCCTTCTTCCTCGCCATCCCGACCATGGTCGGCGCCTTCGCCTTCGATCTGTTCAAGAACCGCAACGTGCTGAGCAGCGCCGACCTGCCGATCATCGCCATCGGCTTCATCGCCGCCTTTGTTACCGCGCTGATCGTCGTGCGCTTCCTGCTCGATTACGTCTCGCGCAACGGCTATTCGCTGTTCGGCTGGTGGCGCCTGGTGGTGGGAGCGGTTGGGTTGGTGGCGCTTTTCATTTGGGGGTGAGCTTTACCCTCCCCCTTGTGGTGGGGAGGGTCGATCCGCAAAGCGGATCGGGGTGGGGGCGCCACACCCCCGCCCCGTTTCGCCATCGACGAGTCGCGTTGCTTGCTCACCGACCCTCCCCACAAGGGGGAGGGTAAAGGCCGCTAACTCCTCCCATAAAACGCGTTCTCGACATGCACCGGCCAGCGCCAGGGCAGCACCGCGATCATGTCGAAGCGCATTGACAATCTGCCGTAGTCCGGCTGCCGCGACAGCCAGATGTCGGCGGCGCCTTCGATGCGGCGCTCCGATTGGTGGCCGATCGCCTCCATCGCTTCCATCAGCGTGCGCCGCGCCTTGACTTCGACGAACAGCACCAGGTCGCCGCGCCTGGCGATCAGGTCGATCTCGCCGAAGCGGGTGCGATGCCGGCGGGCGAGGATGCGATAACCTTTCAGCATCAGCGCCGCTGCCGCCAGCCACTCGCCGCGATGGCCGCGCCGATAGGCTTTTTGGCGGCTGGCGGCCGGGCGCTCAGCCACCTTCGCCTTCTCCAACCGCATCCCTGAGTTCCAGCAGCCGCCGGTAAAGCGCCTGCTTCTGCCCGCCAGTCATCTTCGCCGCCTCCGCCGCCGCCTTGGACGCCGGCATTTCGGCGGCCAGCGACAGCAGCAGCCTGTCGATGTCGGCGGGTTGGTCGGGCTTGATCTCGGCGGGCCCGACGCAGATGACGATCTCGCCCTTCGGCGTGTCAGCCGCCGCATAGTGGTCGGCCAGCGCCTGCAGCGTTCCCGTCCGCATCTCTTCAAAAGTCTTGGTCAGCTCGCGGCCGACGGCGGCCTTGCGCGCGCCGCCCAACGCCTCGACCATGGCGACCAGCGTTTCGGCCAGCCGACGCGGCGACTCGAAGAAGATCAGCGTTGCCGGCACCGCCCTGAACGTTTCGAGCTTTGTCAGCCGCTGCCCAGATTTCACCGGCAGAAACCCGGCAAACAGGAAGGCGTCGGACGGCAGGCCCGACGCCGTCAGCGCCGCCAGCGGCGCCGATGGGCCGGGGATCGGCACCACGCGCAGGCCGCGCTCCAGCGCTTCGCCGACCAGCCGGTAGCCTGGGTCGGAGATCAGCGGCGTGCCGGCATCCGAAATCAGCGCCACGCTCTGCCCGGCCTCGAGTGCCGCGATCAGCTTCGGTCCGGCCTCGCCGGCATTGTGTTCATGATAGGCCGTGGTGCGGCGGCGGATGCCGTAGCGGTCGAGCAGCACGCGCGAGACGCGGGTGTCCTCGCAGGCGACGACGTCGGCGGCCGCCAGCGTCTCCAGCGCGCGCAGCGTGATGTCGGAGAGGTTGCCGATCGGCGTCGCCACCAGATACAGCGCCGGCGCCAGCGACCGGACCGCGATCTCGGTCTGCCCGATCACATAGCTGCGCTTCTCGCCGGTCACCGGGGTCTCTCCATTTCGCCCTGTTTGGCACGGCGCGCGCCGGGTTGCAAAACTCCCGAACATCGAGCCAAACCTGACGCCGATGTAACCCGGCGGCCATGTCTTTGCCACAGTGGGGAACGAAAGCGTGGCTGGCGGATTGAATACCTGAGTCTCTTGAGGAGGAGGACAGGATGGACAGCCTGGAATTGCAGGACGTTTTCGAGCCCTATTATGCCGAGCGCAAGCGCTTCACTGCGCGAAAGGGCAAGCGTGCGCTCGCCGAAAGCGACACCGGCCTGGCCAGTCGGGCGGCCACCGCCTTGCCGACGAATGTCAGGCTTTCGGACAACAAACCGGACAGCACGACGGAGCACTGACCGTACGATGCCCAATCGTTTCGATATCTTCATCACCCGTCTTGAAACGAAGAGCGCCCGCGAAGGCGCGCCGCCGCATCCGATGAACGACCAGAACAGCGTCCGCCGGGACAAGAGCGACGCCAAGCCGGCCCGGACCGGAGAGGCGCATGCCGAGAAACACCGCGGCAAGCGCCGCTTCAAGCACGACGCTTGACCTTCGCGATTGGCGAGGACCACCCTCACTTCGTCATCACGGGCGAGCAAGGAGCGAAGCGACGCGGCGCAGACTCGAGGATGACGAACGCGTGGTTACGAAGCCCCCATAGTTCAATCGAGATATCGCGAAGCCCGTGCCTTCAGAAGGTCGATCAACTCCGGATCCATGGATCCGTAGTCATCCGGGATGTCGAGGCAGATGACGCGGGCCTTCTTCAGGCTCTCCTTGAATTCTTCTGCAGCTTGGTGCGGTGCGCTTTTTCCATCACGAAGACGATGTCGGCCCAGGCGACCAGTTCATGCGTCAGCGGCGTGTCTGCATCGTGATTGGTGCCGGCCGACTCGACCTCGATATCCCTACGTTTGGAGAACACCTGCTCGGCGGTCGGGCTGCGCAAGCGGTTCTGGCTGCAGACGAACAGGACGTTCTTCACCGACTACTCATCCCAGATCTTACGCAGATTTTTGCTGAGAGGGATGTACTGATCAAATGTGAGTCCATTCAGATCAAACTCGAGCAACTCATCCTTGGCGATTCCGCGAAGCTTATTTCCAATATATGTTATGAAACTGAGGACAACGCTGAATTCGCTCAAGTGGGTCAATTTTAGTTTCGATGTGACCGTTGCGTTCCTGATGAAAATCGCCTGAGCCTCAAAGAGGTCGTCTTGCTCTGGAGATCTCAAGATTTCGGTCAATCCAAACTCGAACACATCATCCGTGTTCAATGTCATCAAGGTCTCGTGGATCAGGAACGTCATCGCAGGAGTCACCTCGGATGCGGCGCTGGCACGCCAGCGGTTCAACAAGTCGACTTTCTAACATCCTTGCTCAAGCCGATAAATCGTCCAACAGCCCGGCCATTTGCCCTGTGGGCTCACCGCGCCAAATCCGCCACCACGGCATCGAGCACGATCATGCCGGCTGGCGTGGCGCGTAGCCTGGCATTGCCGATCGGCGCCACCAGCCCCTCATCCTGCAGCACGGTCAGCCGGGCGCTCGACAGGCCGCGCCCGGAAAACGCCTCGTAGCGGGAAAGGTCGATGCCTTCGGCCAACCTCAGCCCCATCAGCAGGAACTCGTCGGCCTCTTCGGAGCGCGTCAGGATCTCGCCGCCGGTGACGCCATGGCCCCTGGCCTCCACCAGATTGGCCCAGGTCTCCGGCATCCGCTCGGCGATCGTCACGGTGCGGTGGCCGTTCTCGATAAAGCGGCCATGCGCGCCCGGTCCGACGCCGACATATTCGCCATAGCGCCAATAGGTCAGATTGTGCCGGCTCTCGGCGCCCGGCCTGGCGTGGTTGGAAATCTCATAGGCCGGCAGGCCATGCGCTGCGGTGATCTCCTGCGTCAGCGCATAGAGATCGGCGGCCCGGTCATTATCGGGGATGATGAATTTGTTCGCCGCATGAAGGGCATGGAACGGCGTGCCTTCCTCGATGGTCAGCTGGTAGAGCGACAGATGGTCGGCGGCATGGCCGATCGCCTGTTCGAGCTCCGCCTGCCAGTCATCCAGCGTCTGGCCGGGGCGGGCGTAGATCAGGTCGAAGGAAAGTCTTGGGAATATGTCCCGTGCCAGGCCAATTGCATGCAGCGCCTCGTCGACATTGTGCAGCCGGCCGAGGAAGCGCAGATCCTTGTCGTTCAGCGCCTGCACGCCGAGCGACACACGGTTGACGCCGGCGGCGCGGTAGCCGCGAAATCGCTCGGCCTCGACCGAGGACGGATTGGCTTCCAGCGTCACCTCGATGCCGTCGGGCACCGTCCAGTTCTTCGCCACGGCGTCCAGCACCGCCGCCACCGTCTGCGGCTGCATCAGCGACGGTGTGCCGCCGCCGAGAAAGATACTGGTCACTTCGCGCGGCCCGGTCCGCTCGCTCATGGTCTTCAGCTCGTTCTCGAAGGCGCGGGCAAAGCGCTCCTGGTCGACCGGCTGGTGACGGACATGGCTGTTGAAGTCGCAATACGGGCATTTGGCGGCGCAGAACGGCCAATGGATGTAGACCCCGAAGCCCGGGCTGCGGTCCAGCGACATTAAGCTGAGCCTAACCTGGCGCGGGCGAATTTCTGGAAGGCGCGGGCGCGGTGCGACAGCGCCGTCGGCTGACCGGGCTTCCAGCCGTGTTTTTCCTCAGCGCTCATCTCGCCGAACGTCTTGTCGAAACCGTCGGGCAAAAACACCGGGTCGTAGCCGAAGCCCAGTTCGCCGCGCGGCGGCCACACCAGCGTTCCCTCAGCTTCGCCGCGATAATATTCAGCCTCGCCATTGGGGAAGGCCAGGCAGATGACGGCGACGAACCGCCCCTTGCGCTGCGCTGGCTTGGCGGCGCCGACCTCCTGCAAGGCCACTTCGGTGCGCTGCATGGCCATCCCGAAGTCGCGGCTGCCATCGGGAGCTTCGGCCCAATTGGCGGTGTAGACGCCGGGGGCGCCGTCGAGCGCGTCGACGCACAGGCCCGAATCGTCCGACAGCGCCGGCAGGCCGGTCGCCTTAGCCGCGGCGAAGGCCTTGATGTAGGCGTTTTCCTCGAAGGTGGTGCCGGTCTCCTCCGGTTCCGGCAGGCCGTAGTCCTTGGCCGACTTCGCCTCGAAGCCGAACGGACCCATCAAATCGGCGAATTCGCGCAGCTTGCCTTCATTGTGGCTGGCAACGACGATCTTCTTTCCATCGAGAGAATGCATCAAAGGCCCCAGATCCTTGGCTCGGCGAATTCGATCGAATTGCCCGAGGGGTCGCGTATGTAGATCGAGCGCCCGCCCTGCGGCCATTCGAATTCGCTTTCGATGGCGATGTTTTTCGCCTCAAGTTGCGCCTTCCACTGTGCGAGTTCATCCTCACTTGCGGCAAAGCAGAGATGGCCCTCGCCGACCGTGCCATGCGGCGGCACTTTCAGCCGCGCATCGGGCGCCGGCGGGATTTTGGTGGCTTCGGCGTTGAAGATGAGCAGCACGCCCGGGCCGCAGCGGAAGAAGAGATGGCGGCCGTCGACCTTGCCGAGGAGAGGGAGGCCGAGGACGTTGGAGTAGAAGGCTTCGGCAGCGGCGAGATCCGTGACGTAAAGCGCTGACTCAAGAATAGCGGAGGGTTGCATCAGGCACCCCCCTCTGCCCTGCCGGGCATCCCCCCCGCAAGGGGGGAGATTGGCAGTTCCGCTGGCGGCGTCTCAACGTTGATGGTTGGCGAAAACGGTAGCGACCTCTGATCTCCCCCCTTGCGGGGGAGATGGCCGGCAGGCCAGAGGGGGGTGTGAAGGATCGCCGACGTCATCACGTTAAATTCAATCAAGCCACAGCCATCTGCTGCAAGCTCACCAGCCGCTGAATGCCCTTCTTGGCAAGGCCCATCAGCTCCGCGAACTGCCCTTCCGAGAAAGGCTCGCCCTCGGCGGTGCCCTGGATCTCGACGATGCCGCCCTTGCCGGTCATGACGAAATTGGCGTCGGTGCCGGCAGATGAATCCTCGATGTAGTCGAGGTCGATGACCGGCTGGCCGTCATGGATGCCGCAGGAAATTGCCGCGACATGGTCCTTCAGCACCTTGGCAACACTGGCCATCTGCCGCGCTTCCATCCAGCGCAGGCAATCGTAGAGCGCCACCCAGCCGCCGGTGATCGAGGCCGTGCGGGTGCCGCCATCGGCCTGGATGACGTCGCAGTCGACGGTGATCTGCTGTTCGCCCAGTGCCTGCAGGTCGACAACGGCGCGCAAGGAGCGGCCGATCAGCCGCTGGATTTCCAGCGTGCGGCCGCCTTGCTTGCCGGCCGAGGCTTCACGGCGCATGCGCTCGCCGGTCGAACGCGGCAGCATGCCGTATTCCGCCGTCACCCAGCCCTTGCCGGAATTGCGCATCCAGCCCGGCACCTTTTCCTCCAGGCTCGCCGTGCACAACACATGCGTGTCGCCGAATTTCACCAGGCACGAGCCTTCCGCGTGTTTGGAGACGCCGCGCTCGAAGGAGATGGCGCGCATTTCGTCGGCTTGGCGTTTGGAAGGGCGCATCGAGGCCTCTTTCTGTTCTTTTTACGGTTGCGTCGGCGGCTTGTAGACGCATGCAGCCCATGGCGCAAAGGAAAAGGCCCCATATAGACGCCGGGTTGCGCGGGAGCGATGGAAGTCTATATCCTTGGGCCGGAGGTTTTTGGCTCGAATGACCAAGGCAGTCACCGAACCCAGTCTGCTGGCGCCCGCGCTGCAATCGCTCGACATGCGTTCGCGCGACATTTTTAGGCGCATCGTCGAATCCTATTTGAAGGACGGTGAGCCTGTGGGATCGCGCAGCCTGTCGCGCATCCTGCCGTCGTCGCTGTCGCCGGCCACCATCCGCAACGTGATGAGCGACCTCGAGCATCTCGGCCTGATCTATGCCCCGCACATCTCGGCCGGGCGCCTGCCGACCCAGACCGGCCTGCGCTTCTTCGTCGATGCCTTCATGGAGCTTGGCGATCTCTCCGACGAGGAACGCCGGGTCATCGAGGCGCAGGTGCGCGCCTCCGGCTCGGGCGCGACGCTGGAACACATGCTGACCGAGGCCAGCCAGATGCTGTCGGGCATGTCGCGCGGCGCCGGCCTGGTGCTCGCCACCAAGAACGAGGTGGCGCTGAAGCACATCGAGTTCATCCAGCTCGAGCCGACCAAGGCGCTGGCGGTGATGGTGTCGCAGAATGGCGATGTCGAGAACCGCGTCGTCGACCTGCCGGCCGGCATCACCGTCTCGCAGCTGCACGAGGCCTCCAACTTCCTCAACGCCCATATCAGGGGCCGCACGCTCGCCGAGGCGCGCATCGAGATCGCCCGCATCAAGGACGAGACCAGGGCAGCGCTGGACACGTTGTCGCAGGACCTGGTCGAGAAAGGCCTGGCGGTGTGGGCCGGCGCCGACAGCGGCCTGCCGGCGCGCCTTATCGTGCGCGGCCGCGCCAATTTACTCGAAAACGTCACCGCCCAGGCCGATATCGAATTGCTGCGCCACCTGTTCGAGGATCTGGAGACGCAGGACGGGCTGATCCAGCTGCTCGACCTCGCCGAGGACGGCCCCGGCGTGCGGATCTTCATCGGCTCGGAAAACAAGCTGTTCTCGCTCTCCGGCTCGTCGCTGGTCGTGGCACCTTACCGCGACAAGGACGCCCGCGTCGTCGGCGCGCTCGGCGTCATCGGCCCGACCAGGCTGAATTATGCCCGCATCGTGCCGATGGTCGACTACACGGCCCAATTGATTACCCGGATGTTAAGATAATTCCGAAGCCGTGATCACCGTAAAGGAGGGCGCAGAATGGCGCTTGAATCGTTCAAGGCCCAGATCAGCATGCTGCTCGAAGAAATGGTCAACCAGCCGGAGGACGAGCACGAAATCCAGGAGCAGCTGCGCGAAAAACTGCGCGAAATGCGCGCCATGGGATTGCCGCTGCCGGAAGATCTTGTCGAATTGGAAAAGCGTCTCGACGACGATCTGGACGTCGAAGAGGAAAGTTGAGCGGTTCTCTCGTCGAATCTGCGCGCGCACGCTTCTCTTTTGCGGCGGCCGCACAATATCTCCCTTGTCGTGACGCGCCGACGGCGCGAGTTCGAGGAGAACAGCATGATCCGGATTGCCGGCTTCGCAGGCCTTGCCCTGCTTCTGGCCACCAGCGCCTTCGCCCAGCAGGCTGATCAACTGCTGCTGACCGGCAAGGACGCTTTCGGCGACTGGAAGGCCGACAAGCCAGGTGTGCGCCGGCTGATTAGGCCGGATGATCTGAAAAGACCCAACATCACCGGATCCGCCTCCAACAGCGCCGGCCTCGGCGATCGGCCCGAGGGCGCGAAGCCCGTCCTGCCGCCTGGGTTTTCGGCCGAACTGGTTGCTTCCGGCATTTCCAATCCGCGGGTCGTGCGCGTGGCGCCGAACGGCGACCTGTTCGTCGCCGACAGTGACGCCAACCAGATCCGCGTCTATCGGCTGGCCAAGGGTAGCGCGAAGCCGGCCGAAGAGGGCATTTTTGCCGACAATCTCAACCAGCCCTATGGCATCGCCTTCTACCCGCCTGGCGACAAGCCGCAATGGGTCTACGTCGCCAACAACGACAGCGTGGTCCGCTACGCCTACCGCGACGGCGACCTTAAAGCCTCCGGCGAACCGGAGACGATTGTCTCCGACATCCCTACCGGCGGCCACTGGACCCGCGATATCGCCTTCTCGCCGGACGGGAAGACGCTGTATCTCTCGGTCGGCTCCGGATCGAACGTCGCGGAGGGCATGCAGAAGGCACCGAAGGGCGGCCTTGACGCCTGGGCAAAATCACAGCCACTCGGCGCCACCTGGGGTTCCGAGGATGGCCGTGCCGACGTGCTGGCCTTCGGCCCCGACGGCAAGAATGGCCGCATCCTCGCTACCGGCCTGCGCAATTGCTCGGGCATGACCGTGCAGCCGGCCACCGGCGCGCTGTGGTGTGTCGTCAACGAGCGCGACGGTCTCGGCGACGATGTGCCGTTCGAATATGCCACCTCAGTCAAGGACGGCGCCTTCTATGGCTGGCCCTGGTATTATATCGGCGCCAACGAGGACCCGCGTCACGAGGGCGCGCGCCCAGACCTCGCCGGCTCGGTCACCGTGCCCGACGTGCTGATGCAGGCGCATTCGGCGCCGCTCAACATCGCCTTCTATGACGGCGGCAATTTCCCGGCAGAGTACAAGGGTGACGCCTTCGTCGCCCTGCACGGCTCCTGGAACCGTGGTATGAGGACCGGCTACAAGGTGGTGCGGCTGAGATTCAGCGACGGCAAGCCGACCGGCGAGTACCAGGATTTCATCACCGGCTTCGTCCTCTCCGACGACGCCGTCTGGGGCCGGCCGGTCGGCGTCGCGGTGGCCAAGGACGGCGCGCTTATCGTAACCGAGGATGGCAACGGCACCATCTGGCGCATCACCCATGTCGATGGCCCATCCTGAGCCGGCGAACAGCGCAATCCGGCCCTAATGCACGTCCCGATGGATCACCTTGGGATAGGTATGGATCACCTCGGCCGATGAGACGCGGTCATCAAAACCGGTATCCCTGAGATTGAAGAGGCCGACCGAGCCGAAGGACTTCTTCGCCCCTTGCGCGAAGCGGCCGTCGCTGAAATCGTGTTCGTAAAGCGTCACCGTGACGTGGCCGGCATTGAGCTTCGGCACGTAAACACTGCTGATGGTGTCGTTGGCGACGCCAAGCTGGTTGACGTTGAAGCGATAGAGGTCCTGCACCATGCGCCGGGCCGCATTGCCATTGATCATCCAGTATTCGCGGCGCGATGCGCGGTTCGGGTCGATGAGTTTGAGCGGCGCCTTGCGGCCAAGCCCGAGCCAGTGCTCGAACACCATCACATTGGCGCCCCACGGATAGGGATAGTTGGACTTGTCGATGATGCGTGGCGGGCCATCCTCGGCAATCTCGGCGGTATCGACATAGTCCAGCCATTGCAGCTGGAACGACGCTTCCACGTTGAGGTCGGTACTGCGCGGATCGGCAGGGATGATGCGCCAGTCGGAGACCGGCGGATATTTGGTGTCGAGGTCGATGTAGAATTCGCCTTTGGCGGTGTCGTCGGGGTCTATCTTTTGCGGTCCGTCACGCTCCATCGCCACCAGTCGCACCTTGAACCGGTTGTTGACTACCAGCGGATAGATCATCGGACGAATGGGGTGAGCGCCAGGGTCCCGGCTGTCGGTAAAATATCCAGTCTGCGGAACGACATCGCTATCGCCCTTGTCGAACAGGCTGAAAGCCTGACGCCCCTCGAACCACAGATACCATTCCAGCTCGTGGACGTGACCGCGTGCTTCGGAATAGTTGTTGGGCATCCACTTCATAAGCTGGATGTGAAGTCTTTTGGCTAACATGGGTGCTCCTGCCGTTCGGAGCCATGCGAGATAGCCGACCGCCTTCGAGGCGTAAGTGAACCATCTCTCGCTTTCAGGCGATGATGACCGGCTTTCATGTCCTGCTTGGCGCAATCGAATCCGTTTTGCCGTTGCAGGCTTTTCATGGCATCAGAGTCGTTTCACGAGGTGCGACCGTCATGACCCTCACCGGCTTCCTTGCCTATAGTGCTGCGCTGGGCATCGCCGCCGCCATTCCCGGCCCCGGCGTCACCGCGCTTGTGGCGCGGGCGCTCGGATCCGGCTTCCGCTCGTCGCTGGCGATGTCGTTCGGCCTGATGCTCGGCGACCTCATTTATCTCACCGCGGTGGTGCTCGGCCTTGCCTTTGTCGCGCAAAGCTTCGGCATGGTGTTTCTCGTCATCAAATGGCTGGGCGTCGCCTATCTCGCCTTCCTCGGCTGGCGTTTCTGGACGGCCGGGATCACGCCCGAGACTGTCGAGGCCAGGAAAGGCAAGGGCGGCCTGGTATCGAGCTTCCTTGCCGGCCTCACCGTCACGCTGGGCAACCCGAAGACGATGATCTTCTACCTCGCCATCACGCCGACCATCGTCGACCTGAAGACCATCACGCTCGCCGACTACGGCATCCTGGTCGCGCTCACCGTTATCGTGCTCTTCGTGGTGCTTGTGCCCTATCTGGCGCTGGCCGCCAAGGCGCGCTGGTTCCTGAAATCGCCGCGCGCGCTGAAGGCGCTGAACCGCACCGCCGCTGGCTTCATGGTGGGCGCGGCCGCAGCCATTGCCGCACGTCAGTAGATCGGTTCAGGCAATTCATTCCGCCGATCGGTCCATCCGGAAATGCGGCTTCGGAAGGCAAGCGTTTTCAGCAAGCGGCCCACTCGATATTTTCGGCCGGCAGCCTATCTTGCGCGGGCGAAAGCCTTATTCTGTCCGCCGACGCCAATTGCCTGATCTGATTTGGGAGCGAAACCAATGAACAAGCCTTCCGCGCGCGTGCCCGGCCGCGGCCGTGTCTACAACTCGATCACCGAGACGATCGGCGACACGCCGCTGGTGCGGCTCGACAAGTTCGCCAAGGAGAAGGGCGTCGTTGCCAACCTTCTTGCCAAGCTCGAATTCTTCAATCCGATCGCCTCGGTCAAGGACCGCATCGGCGTTTCGATGATCGAGGCGCTGGAAGCGTCGGGCCGGATCAAACCCGGCAAGACGACGCTGATCGAGCCGACCTCCGGGAATACCGGTATCGCGCTCGCCTTCGCCGCTGCCGCCAAGGGCTACAAGCTGATCCTGACCATGCCCGAAACCATGTCGGTGGAGCGCCGCAAGATGCTGGCGCTGCTCGGCGCCGAACTGGTGCTGACGGAAGGGCCGAAAGGCATGAAGGGCGCCATCGCCAAGGCGGACGAGCTGGCCGCCACCTTGCCCGACGCCGTCATCCCGCAGCAGTTCGAAAACCCGGCCAACCCGGAGATCCACCGCCGCACCACCGCTGAGGAGATCTGGAACGACACCGATGGCGGGGTCGACATCTTCGTCGCCGGCATCGGTACCGGCGGCACGATCACCGGCGTCGGCCAGGTGCTGAAGCAACGCAAGCCCTCGGTGCATGTCGTCGCCGTCGAGCCGGAGGCCTCGCCGGTGCTGTCGGGCGGCCAGCCCGGCCCGCACAAGATCCAGGGCATCGGCGCCGGCTTTGCGCCCAAGATCCTCGACACCTCGATCTATGACGAGATCGTCAAGGTCTCCAACGAGGATTCGGTCGCCAATGCCCGCCTCGTCGCCCGCCTCGAAGGCGTGCCGGTCGGCATCTCGTCGGGCGCCGCCCTGCAAGCGGCGATCGTCGTCGGCTCACGGCCGGAGAACAAGGGCAAGAACCTTGTGGTGATCATCCCGTCCTTCGCCGAGCGCTATCTGTCGACGATCCTGTTCGACGGGCTGGGCGCTTAGTTTTCGCGGAGCGGGAAGGACGGATAGGTAGCGATCCGTACCTCCTTCTGTCCCGCCGACACCTCCAGCACTTGCTCCGTCTGGACCGC
This sequence comes from Mesorhizobium sp. C268A, assembly GCF_040324475.1. Classification (NCBI taxonomy): domain Bacteria; kingdom Pseudomonadati; phylum Pseudomonadota; class Alphaproteobacteria; order Hyphomicrobiales; family Phyllobacteriaceae; genus Mesorhizobium; species Mesorhizobium sp. C268A. Next base: position 3,423,037 of record NZ_JAMYVX010000001.1, on the reverse strand, counting down.
ACAAAATACCGCGTGGCACCGGGCCGACCCGCTTGAGCGCGGCGCTCTGCCGGTGCAAATCTCCAACGGCCCGCGTGGGCCGGGGAGGACATTCATGTACAGACTTTACACGCGCCCAGGCAGTGGCGGTTTCGTCGTCGAGGCCGCATTGGCGCTGGCAAACGCGCAATTCGACCAGATCGATGTGCCCAAGAAGGATCCGCCGGACCCGGCTTTCCTCGACATCAGCCCGTTGAACCAGGTTCCGGTGCTGACCTTGCCCAACGGTCAATCGATAACCGAATCGGCGGCGATCTGCATCCTGCTTGCCGAGCGCCATCCGGAGGCGGGTTTGGCGCCGGCCGCCGGATCGCCGGATCGCGCCGGTTTCCTGCGCTGGATGGCGTTCATGTCGTCGGTGCTCTACCCCGCCATCCTGCGCCTCTACTATGCCCATCGCTACACCACCGATGCCGACGGCAAGAAAGCCGTCAAGCAGGCAGCCATTGCCGAGATGGACCGCGGCTTCGCCATTGTCGATGCAGCCCTCGAGGGGCGCGGCTGGCTGGTCGGCGACGCGATGTCGCTGGCCGACATCTACCTCGTCATGCTGGTGGCCTGGCACCCCGATATGGACAAGGCGCGAGCCGACTGGCCGAACATCGAACGCTTATGGTCGGCGCTGCGCGCGCATCCGCTGATGAAACGGCTCAACACCACGCATGAGATGTGGCCGGCCTGAACGGACGCTTCAATTTCGCAGGATCGCCCGTTTCGCCTGCAGGAAGCGGCGCACGGCGGGGTCGCGTTCAAGGCCGATCGCCCGGTCATAGGCTTCGACCGCTTGCGCCGCATTGCCGAGCCTGGCCAGCAGGCCGGCGCGAGCGGCCCAATAGGGCTGATAGTCGTTGAGCCGCTTGTCGTCGCCCAGCACGTAGAGCGCCGCCAGTCCTGCCGCCGCCCCTTCGGCCTCGGCAATCGCCACGGCGCGGTTGATCGAAATCACCGGCGAGCCTGATATCGCCGACAGCGCATCGTAGAAGTTACGGATCGCCGCCCAATCGGTTTGGCCGGTCCGTCGCCGCGTCGCATGCACCGATTGTACCGCCGCTTCGAGCTGATAGCGGCCGATGACGCCCATGGTGGCGGCGCGGCCCAGCAGCGCCTCGGCTTCGTCGATCAGCGCGTGATCCCAAAGACGGCAATCCTGGTCGGCGAGCGGCACATAATCTCCAGCCGCATCGCGCCGCGCCGAGCGCCGCGCCTCGGCAAACAGCATCAGCGCCAGCAGGCCGAGCGCTTCCGGTTCGTCCGGCATCAGGGATGCCACCAGCCGCCCGAGCCAGATGCCTTCGGTCGCCAGATTGCGCGCTCTCGTCTCGGTCCCTGCCGGGTCGGTCCAGCCTTCGGCGAAAGCCGCGTAGATCGCTTCCAGCACCGTTTCCAGCCGCTCGCCGAGTTCGGCGCGATCCGGCACGCGGAACGGAATGCCGATCTCGCGGATGCGGCTCTTGGCGCGCACCAGACGCTGGCCCATCGTCGCCGGCGAAACCAGGAAGGCCGAGGCGATCGTCGCCGCGTCGAAACCCAGAACCGTTTGCAGGATCAGCGGCGCCCGCACGCTGGCTTCGATTGCCGGATGCGCACAGGCAAACATCAGCCTGAGACGTTCGTCGGGCAGGTCTTCGTCTTCCATGCTCGCCTCCATCTCCTCGGCCATCAGCTTGAGATGGTCGCGGCTCGCCTCGCTGGTCAGCCGACGGCGCACCGCATCGACACCACGGCGGCGCGCGACGGCCAGCAGCCATGCCTCAGGCTTCTCAGGCACGCCGGTCTGTGGCCAGCGCTCCAGCGCCGCGGCAAAGGCCTCGGCCAGCGCGTCCTCGGCGCCGGCCACGTCGCGGGTGCGCGCCGCTAGCCAGGCGACCAGCTTGCCGTAACTCTGCCGGGCGGCCGCTTCGGCCGCCGCCCGCGCGATCTCCGGGCGACTGTCCATCACATTGTCATTTCTTGGGCATGTAGTCGGCCATTTCCCAGATCGGCCGCAACTCGACCGTGCCGGCGCTCGCCGCCGGACAGCGCGCCGCCCAGTCGATGGCGGTATCGATATCGGCCGCCTCGATCATGTAGAAGCCGGCAAGCTGCTCCTTGGTGTCGGCATAGGGGCCGTCGATCACGTTGGTCTTGCCGTCTGTGATCCGCACCGAGGTGGTCGCCTGGGTCGGGCGCAACCGTTCGCCGGCGAGCCATGCGCCGGATTTCTTCAACGCTTCGGTATAGGCGGCATATGCTGCGCTCATCTGCTGAGCCTTTTCGATTGGCGTGTTCGCCTGCGCGGCTTCGTCGCTGTTGATCAAAAGCATGTATCGCATGGGTCTTCTCCCGTGGTTTCGAAGGCCGCGTCCTAGCGGGGCCAGACGTATGTCGCGCGGCGGCGGCCGATTTCGACAGGCTTCAGAAAAAACTTTCGCCTCCGCCAGGAGATTTCGCAAGGACCAGATGTTCCTCCGTCTGCTGGCGGATGACCGGCAGCGGACTGGCCGTGGCTCCGCACAGCACTATCCTCTGTCGTTGGCGGGCACGTCACACGAGGCATGGGAGAAGAGAATGGAACTCGTGACCCACAAGAAATTCAAGAACGGCCGGTTGATGCCATGGGGCAAAGGCACGGTCGTCAGCGGTGCGAAAGGCACCGTCTATCTCTGCGGCAACACCGCGACATCGGCTGACTACGATCCGGCCGCCAAGAAGGGTGGCGGCTTCGCCGGCGATGCCGCGGCGCAGTGGCGGGAAGTTCTCGGCAACATCAAATCGGATCTGGAAGAACTTGGCAGCGGGCTCGACCATCTCATCAGGCGACCTTTTTCGTCAAAGGGCCATTTCCCGACGGCGGCGTCCTCAGCTCGCCTAATTTTCGTCTCGACGTGCTGGACGCGTTTTTCGCCGAGCATTGTCCGAAGCATTGTAGCGACAACAATCCGCCGCCTTCGGAGGTAATCGGCGTCGCAGCGCTTGCCCAGGCAGACATCGTCATCGAGATCGTCGCCGTCGCGGCGCTGCCGGACTGAGGCGCGAATGAACAGGCCGGCCTTGCGCGAGGTCGCCATTGCGACCGAAGCGCGCCGGCACGAGTTGCGCCGCCGCGCCGGTGCGGATGTTGCACCAGGCCTCGGCTTTGGCCAGTGAGCGCCCGGCAACGAGCAGGATCAGGCGGGGCTCGCTCTCCAGCAATTGCACGATGCGGCCGCCGAAATTGCCATAGCCGCCAACGACCAGAAGCCTCATGGCGCCGCTCTTTTTGCGTATGTCGTTTTCCCAGAACTGGAGGTCACTTTTGGGTGACATGCGATTAGCCGATCACGCGCGCACGTATCGCGGCGGACCGGATCTCGCAACTGTCCTTGCGGCCGAACGTGGCATAGCGGTTTTTGGCGATGCGTTCGTAGAGCCAGTCACGCAAGGGGCGCGGGATGAGCAGCAGGGCCTTCGCCGCCCGCCACGGCCAGCCGAGTTCGGCGGCCATCACCGCGATGAAACTGTCCAGCCGCATGAAGGGAGCGCCGCCGACAAGGACCAGATTGGTCTCGTAGCTGTCGGTGCGCAGCCCGTATCTCTGGAACAGCCCTCGCCGAAGGGCGACTGCGCCGTGGCGAAGCGGAAGCGGTTTTTGCGGTCGAGCCCGACCACCGTGCGTACGAAGCCCGAGCACAGCACGCAGACGCCGTCGAAAACGATCAATGGCTGGTTGGCATCGAAGGGTTCAGGAGAAGAAGTCACGGGACATCCGGCAACTTGTGTCTTCAGACACTAAGCCCGCCGGCAGCGGGATCAAAGCCGCGGCCTTGTCGCACGGCTTCTCGCGGCCAGCGCGGGGCGCTCGGCGCGATAGGTGGTTGCGCGGGGATCGGCCTCCGGTCTGCAGATCCGGCTGTCGTGACGCGTTTCGAACGTCATGATCAGTGCGCGCCGAGCGAGCTGCCGCGACGGGCGCAGGCCGGACCCGGGCCGCGCATGTAGTAGCGCTCCGGCCGATAGGTCGGCGCGATGAACTCGCGGATGGCGGCGGCATAGCCGGCGATGTGGCCCCAGAATTTCATTTTACTCAAGTCCCTGTCCCGATTTTCGGATGTCCCGTCCGATTGCGGGGATCATAGTGTCGAGGCGTGAATAGTCGGTGAACACGATGTTAATCTTTGGTCGAAAACCCCATGCTTCGTGGCCGGAATGCGGCTGTTTGGGGGTCTTTCGGTGTAGTTCGTCGCCATTTCCGGCATTGTGACTTTTGCATCACATATGTTTCGTCTGGATGTCGCTTGGGCGCGGTTCTGTTTCAGATTTGGCGAGCCTCTCGAAATTTCCATGCTCGCTGCCGAAATGCCCCTGGTTGCGCGCCCGGAACCGGAACGGGCCTTGCCCGTTCTCGCTTGAACCGCATCGCGCAGGAGTTCGCCATGGCACCTCGCCCCGCCTGGAAGGGCTATCTGAAACTGTCGCTGGTCACCTGCGCTGTCGAACTGACCAACGTCGTCACCCACGCCGAAAAAGTTTCGTTCCGGGTGCTCAACCGCAAGACCGGCAACACGGTCAAGCGCATCTATGTCGATTCTGAAACCGGCAAGCCGCTGGGCGATGGCGACGAGATCAGGGGCTATGAGGTGAGCCCCGGTGAGTTCGTCTATGTCGAGGACGAAGAGATCGAAGCGGTGCAGATCGAGTCCTCGCACACGATGGCGCTGGACGGCTTCGTCGACAAAGCCTCGATAGAGCAGATCTATCTCGACACGCCCTATTATGTCACGCCCGCCGACAAGGTGTCGGAGGAGGCCTTTGCCGTCATTCGCGATGCCATGGCGGACAAGAAGATGGCCGGGCTGGCGCGCGTCGTGCTCTATAGCCGCGAGCGGCCCGTGGTCATCGAGCCGCGCGGCAAAGGCATGGTGCTGACCACCTTGCGCTACGGCAACACGGTGCGGGAGCCGGAGAGCATCTTCGGCGACATCAAGGCGGTGAAGACCGACCAGGAGATGACCGATATGGCCGAACGCATCATCGACAAGAAGAAGGGGAAGTTCGATCCGTCGACATTCGAGGACAAGTATGAGGACGCGCTGCTCGAACTGATCCGCGCCAAGAAGGCCGGAAAGAAGGCTCCGAAAGCGCAGGCCGCGCCCAAGCCGTCCAATGTCGTCAATCTGTTCGACGCGCTGAAGAAGAGCCTGTCCGATGGCGGCCAGGCGGAAGGCCCGGCGAAGAAGGCCAAGCCGGCGGCAAAAAGCGGCAAGGCGAAAGCTTCTGCGCCCAAGCGCAAGTCGGCTTGAGGGTCGGCGCCGTGGCCAGCCTCGAACAATATCAGTCCAAACGCGATTTCAAGAAGACGGCCGAGCCGGCGGGCAAGGTCGCGCGCGGCAAGCAGCCCGGCGGCATCTTCGTCGTCCAGAAGCACGACGCGACCAGGCTGCACTATGATTTCCGCCTCGAGCATGAGGGCGTGTTGTGGAGCTGGGCGGTGACGCGGGGCCCGAGCCTCGACCCGCACGAGAAGCGGCTGGCCGTGCATGTCGAGGACCACCCGATCGACTATGCCGGCTTCGAGGGCACCATTCCCAAGGGCGAGTATGGCGGCGGCACCGTCATCGTCTGGGACGAAGGCACATGGACGCCGGAGATCGACCCGGCCAAGGCGATGAAGAAGGGCCATATCGACTTCGAACTCAACGGCCAGAAGCTGAATGGGCGGTGGCATCTGGTCAGGTTAAGACCCCGCCCGGGCGAAAAGCGCGACAACTGGCTGCTGATCAAATCCGACGATGCCGCCGCCCGCCCCGGCGAGGATATCCTGAAGGACGCACCGAAATCGGTGAAGTCCGGCCTGACCATCGAAGAGGTCGCGGAAGGCAAGACCGCCGACGGCAAGAAGCCGAAGGTCTGGCACTCCAACAAGCCCGCGGCATCCAGCAAGGCGAAAGCCGGCAAGCGCCTCGACTTCGTCGAGCCGCAGCTGGCGACGCTGGAGCGCGAGGCGCCACCCGGCGAGGACTGGCTGCATGAGGTGAAGTTCGACGGGTACCGCATGCAGGCGCAGATCGCCGGCACGGAGGTGCGGCTGCTGACCCGCACCGGCCTCGACTGGACGGGGAAATTCGGCCCCGAGATCGTCGCGGAACTCGCCCAGCTGAAATGCAGCGACGCCATCATCGATGGCGAGATCGTCGTGCTCGCCGACAGCGGCGTTTCGTCCTTCTCGCTGCTGCAGCAGGATCTCTCCGCCAATCGAACCGACCGCTTCACCTACTATGTGTTCGACCTGATGCGGCTTGAGGGCAAGGATTTGCGCCGCGAGCCGCTGGTCGAGCGCAAGCAGGCGCTGCAGGAGTTGCTCGGCGAGACGGCCGAAAATGCCGCCGTCCGCTTCAGCGACCATTTCGCTGAGCCCGGCAAGATCATGCTGCAGCACGCCTGCCGCATGGGCCTCGAAGGCATCGTCTCCAAGCGCGCCGATGCGCCCTACCGCAGCGGCCGTGGCCCAAGCTGGGTGAAGTCGAAATGCACGGCCCGCCAGGAATTCGTCATCGGCGGGTATCTGCCCTCGGACAAGACCGGCCGCGGCCTGCGTTCGCTGCTGGTCGGCTACCACGAGGGCGGCAAGCTCCACTATGCCGGCCGCGTCGGCACGGGCTTCACAGCCAGGAGCGCCACCGATTTGAAGAAAAAACTCGATGCGCTGAAGGCAGACGCCTCGCCGTTTGCCGCCGCGGTGCCAAAGGGCAAGGGTTTGGTCTGGGTCAGGCCCGAACTTGTCGGCGAAGTGGAGTTCCGCAGCTGGACCTCGGACCGTATAATACGCCACGCGTCGTTCCAGGGACTGCGCGAGGACAAGCCGGCGGAGGAAGTCGTGCAGGAAAAGCCATCGAAGGCGGCAAACAAGGCAAAGCCGGCGGCAGGCGGCGCCGGCAAGGCCGCCGGGGCTAAGGCGCCCGCGACGATCACGACCAGCGTAAAACTATCCCATCCCGACAAGCTGCTGTGGCCCGAGGAAAAAATATCCAAGCAGGACTTGCTCGAACACTACGCGCTGGTCTGGCCGCGCATGGAGCAGTTCATCGTCAACCGGCCGCTCAGCCTGGTCAGGGCGCCGGATGGCATCGGCGGTCCGCGCTTCTTCCAGAAACATGCTTCGGCCGGCATGAGCGACAAGATTGCCCGCATGAAGGACCCGACCGATGGCGAGGAAATCCTGTTCATCCGCGATTTCGACGGCCTTGCCGCTCTGGTCCAGTACGGCGTGGTCGAGGTCCACATCTGGGGCTGCAAGATCGATGAGCTGGAAAAGCCGGATCAGATCATCTTCGATCTCGATCCCGACGAAGGCGTCGACGTCAAGGCGGTGCGCGAGGCCGCGCTCGACATCAGAGGCAAGCTCGACGATCTGTCGCTGCCGAATTTCGTCAAGCCGTCAGGCGGCAAGGGCTATCACGTGCTGGTGCCGCTGAAGCCGTCGGCGGATTGGAAGGCGGTCAAAACCTTCTCGCATGATTTCGCCAAGGCGCTGGAGCAGGCCGCGCCCGACCGCTACACGGCGACGCTGTCGAAAAAGGCGCGCACCGGAAAAATCTTCGTCGACTATCTGCGCAATGGCAGGGGCTCGACCACCGTCGCGCCCTACTCTTCCCGCGCCAAGAAGGGCGCGACGGTCTCGGTACCGGTGACGTGGGCGGAGGTTGAGAAGGGGCTAGCGCCGAATTCCTTCCCGATCGGCGACAAGACGACGCTGAAGGAATTGGAGAAGGCCGATCCGTGGGCGGATTTCTTCGAGCAGGCGAAGGTGCTGAAGCGGGGGTGAGCGTCGCGCGCCTCACCTGCTACGCAAGCGTTCCGTCACACCCCCCTCTGTCCTCAAGGGGGGAGATTGGCAGCTTCGAGGCGCAGCTCACCTTTACGATGTTCGAGATTGGCGAAAGCTGTTGAGCGCGTAATCTCCCCCCTTGAGGGGGAGATGGCCGGCAGGCCAGAGGGGGGTGCTGTCCCGCCAGCGTCGCCCAATTAGCGCTGCCGAACCTCTACGCCAAAAACACCCGCTCGAACGCCTGCTTCCCCGGCGGTGAAAACACCACCGCGCGGCTGTCCTTCTCCCGCCTTGCCCATTTCTCCGCCAGGATCTTGTCCAGAATAGCCGCGCCCAGCGTTCCCGCAAGGTGCGAGCGGCGCACGCTCCAGTCCAGGCAGGCGCGGCAGACCGGCCGGCGCGGCTTGGCGCCGACGTCGATGCCGATGGCCGAAAAATGCGAGGCTGCTGCTGGCCCCAGCCGGATCTCCCCCGGCCTGGTCTCCCCGAGCCTGATCTCATTGTCGTCGCGCAACAGGATGCCGCGCGCGACGAACCGGTCCAGCATCGCCACCGCCTGCTCGCCGGCGAGGTGGTCGTAGCAGACGCGGGCGACGCGCATGGCGCCGTCGCGCGGGCCGGGCCGCACCCGCTTGGGGCCGACCGCTTCGGCCACCCCGGTGATCGCCTCGATCATGCCGGCAACCTGCGGCCCGGCGAGGCCGTAATAGCGATGCCGTCCCTGGCTGGCCAAAGTTAAAAGCCCGCCCTCCATCAGTTTCGACAGATGCGAGGACGCCGTCGGCAGCGAGACGCCGGCCTCCAGCGCCAGTTCGCTCGCCGTCAAAGCCGTGCCGCCCATCAGCGCATTCAGCATGTTTGCCCGCGCCGGATCGCCGACCAGGCTGGCGATGCGGGCAATGTCGGGTCCTTCACGCATAGTTAGGCCTCCATCGAAGCATTCTCGTCAGATAAGCATTATTGTCGGGCGGGATCAAGGAGAACGCCGATGCCAACCGCTTCCGCCTCACTCGCCAGCCGCCGGCCGTTCCCGTTCGTCACCTGGCTGCAACGGCGGCTTCTCGCCCGCTGGCACGACCGCCATCTGCAGCGGCTAGACCTCGCGGAGGTCAACGACCATCTGCTGCGCGATCTCGGCCTGACCCGTGAGGATGTGCGCCGCGAATGCGCAAAATCCTTCTGGCAGGCCTGACCGCCAGCGCTTTTGCTTAGCAGACCCTGCGGCACAACGTTTCGACGCCGCTCGAACTATCGATGCGAACCCAAGGAGATCACGATGACCATCACCTGCTTCATCCGCTATGAGATCGACCCGTTCGGCAAGCCGGCCTTCGAGCAATATGCCAAGGCCTGGGGCCAGGCGATCCCGCGCTGCGGCGCCGATCTGATCGGCTACTACGCCCCGCATGAGGGCTCGGCCACCACCGCCTACGCCGCCTACAGCATCGACAGCCTCGCCGCCTACGAAGCATATCGCGCCCGTCTCGCCGCGGATCCGGCGGGCAAGGCCAATTACGAATTCGCCCGCCGCGAAAAGTTCATCTTGAAAGAGGACCGCATCTTCCTGAAGCTGGTGTCGGGGCCGCATGGACCGCGGCAGCTGTTCCAGACCGCGGTCAAGGAGGAGATATGATCGCTGTCATCTTCGAGGTGCAACCGGCTGAGGGAAAGCGCGATGCCTATCTCGGCATCGCTGCCGAACTGCGGCCGCTGCTCGACGGCATAGACGGTTTCATCTCGATCGAGCGCTTCCAGAGCCTGGGCGATCCCAACCGGGTCCTGTCACTGTCCTTCTGGCGCGACGAGGAAGCGGTGAAAGCCTGGCGCAACACGGAAGAGCACCGGCAGGCGCAGCATGCGGGCCGCGGCGGAATATTTGCCGGCTACCGGCTGCGGATTGCGCATGTGGTGCGGGATTACGGGCTGACGGAGAGGGACGAGGCGCCAGAGGATAGCAGGGCGGTGAATGGGTGACTAGGTATCGGCGTCGCTCCAGGCCCCCTCATCCGGCCGCTTCGCGGCCACCTTCTCCCCGCTGGGGAGAAGAGACTGGCGCAGGCTTCGAAAATCTCCTCTCCCCTCGGGGAGAGGTCAGCCGAGCGAAGCGGAGGCTGGGTGAGGGGGCGCTTGGCGCTCACGCATTCCCGATCAGCACCCCGGCCGCAAACACCAGCGCCCCGCCCAGCACCACCTGAAACGCCGCGCGCAGGAACGGGGTTTGCATGTAGCGGTTCTGCACGAAGGCGATCGCCCACAATTCGAAGAACACCACCACGGCCGCCACCGCCGTCGCCGTCCAGAAATGCGGGATGATGTAAGGCAGCGCGTGGCCCAGTCCACCCAGCGTCGTCATGATGCCGACCGTCAGTCCGCGCTTGATCGGCGAGCCACGCCCTGACAATTTGCCGTCGTCGGAAGCGACTTCGGTAAAGCCCATCGAGATGCCGGCGCCGATCGAGGCGGCGAGGCCGACCAGCAGCGTCTGCCAGGTGTCGTGCGTGGCAAACGCCGCGGCAAAGATCGGCGCCAGCGTCGACACCGAGCCATCCATCAGCCCGGCCAGTCCCGGCTGCACATAGGTCAGGATGAATTGGCGCTGCTCGGCGCTGGCTTCCTCGTCCTTCACCTCGCCCGGCACAAGTTTCTGCTCCAGCCGATGCGCCGAATTCTCGTGGCTTTGCTCGGCCGCGGCCAGGTCGCCGAGCAGTTTCCGCGTCGAGGCATCGCCGGTGCGCTTGGCCGCCTCGACATAGAAGCGATAGGCCTGCCGCTCCATCTCTTCGGCTTGGCGCCGCACATGCTCGATGCCGAGCGGCCGCACCAGCCAATCGGGCTTGCGCTCGTAATAGCCTTTCACGTGCTCGCGGCGCAGCAACGGAATGCGCTCGCCGAAACGCTTGCGGTAGAGCTCGATCAGGGAATCGCGATGGCCGTCCTCCTCCTCCGCCATCGCCTCGAACACTTTCGCCGATTGCGGAAAACTGTCCGCCAGCCCGTCGGCATAGGCGCGGTAGATGCGCCCGTCATCCTCTTCGGATGAAATTGCCAGGGCCAGGATCTCCTGTTCCGACAGCGTTTCGAAAGGACGGCGGCCGAAACCGAAGACACGGGAAAGCATGAGAAATTCACCCCAGTTTAGAACAATTCTAAACTAGGCGCTGCAATCTCCGCGGTCAATCACCGGTCAAGAAATGTTGAAGCGCCGGATTGCAACGCGCCCTTCATTATCGGCAAATGTTCACCTATATTGTCGCGACACGCAAAGCGAAAGGTATCCAAGAGATGACGGCAAAGCCGCACGACCACTTCGATCCGAAACCCGTCCTCGATCTGATCGCCAGCATCGAGGCCGATTTGCAGCGGCTGAAAGGCCTGGTCGAACAGCAGGTCGAAAAATTCGACCCCGCCAATCCGCACAACAAGGCGCCCGACGGCAAGCTGACCGAGGAGGGCGTCGAGTGCTGCTACCGCCTGTTCGACGAAGGCAAGTCGCGCTATTCGGTCGCCCAGCAGATGAAGATCTCGTTTGCCGCCGCCACGCACCGGTTCAATTCCTGGCGCAAGGCGGGCGGGCCGAAGCGGCAGAGGGCGTTGATGGGATAATTGGCGAAAGCCGAAGCGACATCTGATCTCCCCCCTTGAGGGGGAGATGCCTGGCAAGGCAGAGGGGGTCGGTCCGACCGGGCTCGACGTCCTGCGCGGCAGATGGAGGGCTAGCGCTTCACGCGCGGCGACCCCCTCTGTCGCCTTCGGCGACATCTCCCCCTCGAGGGGGGAGATTAGCAGCTTCGCCCGCCCTACGGCGTCAGTTCAATCTCTTCCGTCTCGCCGCCTTCGCAGGTGTAGCAGCAGTCGTCGCATTTTTCCTTGTTGTTGGGGCCGACGCCCCAATAGGTGCCCTCGTCGCCGTCGACCCAGGCGCCGTAGCAGATGGACTCGCCTTCGTCGCACGAGACCGGGATCTGCTTGGTCTCGCCATCGTCGAGATAGAAATCCTTGTCATTGCCCGGCCAGACATAGTCGCGGTCCTGGCTGTAGAGCTCGAGGCGCATGGCGTTGGGATGGCTGTTCTTGACGGCGAAGGTGATGTCGGCGGCATGAGCGGCCGGCGCAAACAGCGCGGCAAGCGAGAGCGCGACGACGACGCGGCGCAGACAAGTGAAAGACATTGAAACCCCCGAGGCAAATCGGCCCCCCGGCCGAGGGAATCAGCATCGCATGATGGCGGCTGACATTGAAGGGGAGCGGCTGACTGATTTTGGGGTGATTGGCGAAGGCGGCGGAGCGCTAATCTCCCCCCTCGTGGGGGAGATGCCTGGCAAGGCAGAGGGGGGCGCTGTCCCGCCGACCTCTCATTCCTGCAGCCGCGTCATTTCAATTTTAGGCTTGCTGATCCATACGCTGGCGATCCTTCGCGCCCCCCTCTGTCCTGCCGGACATCTCCCCCACGAGGGGGGAGATCAGCAGCTTCGGCGCCCCGCCCCTCACTCCACCAGATCGATCGTCTCGGTCGTTTTCTCCACGCAGATGAAACAGCACGTATCGCAAGGCTGGTCATTATCCGGCCCGACCCCAGCCGAAATCGCATCATTGCCATTCACCCAGGCGCCATAGCAGATATTCTCGCCCGGATTACACGAGATCGGCACCGATTTCTGCGAGCTCGGATCGATCAGAAACACCTGGTCGCCGCCCGGCCACGACATCTTGCGGTCACGGCTGAACAGCTCCACCGCCACCGCCTGGCTGCGCAGGTTCTTGACGAAGAACGCCATATCGGCGGCGTGGGTTGGGGTGGCGAGGAGCAGGGCGGCAAGGGTGAGGCGGAGCATGATGGGGTTTCCGAATCGGAGATGCGAGGGTCGCACGCCGCGAGGGCCGGGCCTAGAGCCACGGCTAGGCAAGTCCCCCTCACCCGGATTGCCAGCCGAATTGCGAAAGGCAATTCGGGGCAATCCGACCTCTCCCCGAGGGGAGAGGAGCTCGCTCGGCGCTGGTGCTCGCCTCTTCTCCCCAGCGGGGAGAAGGTGGCCGCGAAGCGGCCGGATGAGGGGGCGGCCTCGTGATACCCTACGCCCCCTACTGCCCCCACTTCACATGCGGCGCCAGCCGTCGGATCGCGTCAATCACCTCGGCGACTTCAGCAACGTCCATATCAAGCCGGCGAAAGTCAGCACCAGGAACGGATAGCCGGCGGCGGGCAGTGGCGCCGAAATCGGCAGCAAGGGCGCGCCCCACAGCACCATGGCCACCGTCACGACAAACAGGATGGCACGCCGGTGAGCCGCATCCACAGCGCAAAGTGTTCGCCGCGCCGATCAGGAAGAGCGCCGCCGCCCAAAGCGAGATGCCGCCGACATAGGAGGGAACGCTGGCCTCCAGCCCCGCCGCATTGCCTGATATGATCAAGCTCTCGCCGACGAGGAAGGTGAGGAACCCGGCGGCTACGCACTCGTTGCCCAGCCGCTGGTATTTCATGGTCAGCAGCGCGGTTGCCACCACAAGCGCCACGCCCTCGATCGCCCACAGCGTTTCGCGCAGCGGCGCGCTGGCGACGAAGGTGCCGGCCAGGCCAAAGACGCCGCCGATCGCGAGGCCTATCGCGGCGATGGTGTCGGATGTAGTGCGCATGCGATGTCTCCCGGAGCCTGGGAGAGAATATCTCAGGAAGGGCCGTTCTCCAATGGCGACGCGGTGCCTCTCTCTGCACGAAGAAGCCGAAGAACGCCATGATCAGGAGTGGTCCGATGGCGGGAAAGAGAGCATTCCGGACGCGTTGTTGCAGATTTCAAGCAACACGGACATCGGTGGGAATGGGCAGACCAGCTTAAGGTATCGAGAAGTGGCTGCTCTTGCCGCCTGCTCTCGGCCGGCCATCCAACACTCTTGCGACTCACGGAAAAGCTGGTTGCGATCCGATTGGAAAATATTTCTTCAGTATAGAGTTGCCTTCTCTTTCTATCTACCATAGAAAATATGGGGGGATTTTTATGCCACGATTTTCTGAATATTTTCAGCTCAACAAAAGTCAGTCGGAGCTTGATTTCGTCGATGTCAGTAACGATTATGACACGCCGGTCTACGTCGACCCTTATGCAATAGAAATTAGAGATGACATATGGGCAGCACGCGCCTCCGAATCCATTCGGTCATTCTTTCTCGAGGTTATGGCCGCGCTTAAGGCGAAAGATCGGTTTCGTGCAACGAACCTTATGTCTCATCTTCATGAACCTCGCGAAACATTTCTAGGGGTATCCAGCGGAACGCCACAGGGACTTGGAGTGGGCGCCGGTCAAGCCGGTCAACTAATAAATGCGATCCTAGGAAGTGCCGCATACAAATCTGGGCTTCTTACTGATCTTTCTGAGGTCGCGCTCTACGTCCCCGGCATAGATAGAGATAAGATTTCGGATCTTACTACGAACATAATTCGACATTTACTTCAAGAGTATACGGAAGAGCAATGTGATCTATTTGGTATACCCGTCAAACCATTTTCGGGGCCGCCTGGATGGGATGTCAATAAAAAGAACTGGGTCAGCAGATATGCTAACCTTCCAGATATAGACGGAGAGCCCGTAATTCTCATTCCTAAGTACATTGTTAGGAGAAATTTGTCTCTTAACTCTCAAGAGTTCTACAATAAACAGATAACAGATTTCCTCGTAGCGGAGAATTTGAAGGCAAACAGTTCTCTTGTTCAAACTATCAAGGGTGTCAGTGTCGTATATAAAAAGGATGTTCGGGAGGCCAACCCGCCATCAAAGAATTTTACCGCCGAGATCGTGCTGGCCAACCCGGAACTGCTAAAGCTTTATAAGGAGCTAGCAAAGCGCCACAGCTCTCTAGCCGTGTTCAACGATGAGGACCCGTCGGTCACCGCGATCTGCGGACGACTGGTCCCACTTTTTAACCAGATACCAACCGGGGCAAAGGCTGCAAGTGACTACCACAACCTGATCACGGGTGCTCTCACGGCTCTGTTTTACCCGGACCTTATTCAGCCCCACAAAGAGTGGGAGATACATGATGGCCGAAAGCGCATCGACATTGTATTCACGAATGCCGCCGACGATGGTTTTTTTGCGCAACGCCGGGATGATCGCGCCACTCGCGCCAACACTGTGGTCGTGGAGTGCAAAAATTACACGAGCGACATCCACAACCAAGAGATAGATCAGCTTTTGGGCAGATTTGACAAGAATCGCGGATATTTCGGCATCATAACATGCCGAAATATCGAAGATAAGGTCACGTTAGAGAAACGGCTTCGAGATGCTGCGACACGCCACCAAGGCTATATTGTTGCTTTAACCGACAAAGACATTATTGAAATGCTCGATTGGAAAGCGTCCTTAAACGATGACGCGATACGGGCCAAACTCTTTGGGATGTACCGTGCGTTACTTGCGTAGTTAGGCACAAACCGATCGGCGGCCAATCTCCGCCGTGCAGCTTCAGCGTCGCGCTGGCGGGGACCCCGCTGCCTCCGGCAGCTCCCCCCGCTTTCGAAGCCTGACATCGATCCACTGGATCGATGTCTTGGCGCGCAGAGCGCGCCAACCGGCTTCTCAATCCCCCATCTTCAGCGCCTGGATAAACGCCTCCTGCGGGATATCGACCTTCCCAAACTGGCGCATCCGCTTCTTGCCTTCTTTCTGTTTGTCCAGCAGCTTGCGTTTGCGCGATACGTCGCCGCCGTAGCACTTCGCCGTGACATCCTTGCGCAGCGCCGAGATGGTTTCGCGGGCGATCACCTTGCCGCCGATCGCGGCCTGGATCGGGATCTTGAAGAGGTGGTTCGGAATCAGCTCCTTCAGCTTCTCGCACATCTGGCGGCCGCGCTTTTCCGCCGCCGTGCGGTGAACCAGCATCGACAGCGCGTCGACCGGCTCCTCATTGACCAGGATCGACATCTTGACCAGGTCGCCTTCCTTGTAGTCGGTCAAATGATAGTCGAACGAGGCGTAGCCCTTGGAGATCGACTTCAGCCGGTCGTAGAAGTCGAACACGACTTCGTTGAGCGGCAGGTCGTAGATCAGCATGGCGCGCTTGCCGACATAGGACAGGTCGGCCTGGATGCCGCGCCGGTCCTGGCAGAGCTTCAGGATGCCGCCGAGATAGTCGTCGGGGGTCAGGATGGTGGCGCGGATCCACGGCTCCTCGATGGCCGAGATTTTCACCACGTCGGGCATGTCGGCCGGGTTGTGCAGCTCTTTCATCGAGCCGTCGGTGAGCAGCAGCCGGTAGACGACGCTGGGTGCCGTGGCGATGAGGTCGAGGTTGAACTCGCGCTCCAGCCGCTCCTGGATGATTTCGAGATGCAGCAGGCCAAGGAAGCCGCAGCGATAGCCGAAGCCAAGTGCTGCGCTGGTTTCCATTTCGTAAGAGAAGCTGGCGTCGTTGAGGCGCAGTTTGCCGACGGCGGCGCGCAGGTCCTCGAAATCGGCGGCGTCGACCGGGAACAGGCCGCAGAACACCACCGGCTGGGCCGGCTTGAAGCCGGGCAGCGCATGCGCCGTCTGGCGCTTGTCCTCGGTGATGGTGTCGCCGACGCGTGTGTCGGCCACTTCCTTGATCGAGCCGGTGAAGAAGCCGAACTCGCCGGGGCCGAGCTCGTCGACATTAATGCGGGCGGGCGTGAACACGCCGGTGCGCTCGACCAGATGTTTTGCGCCGGTGCCCATCATGCGGATGGTCGCGCCCTTTTTCAGCACGCCGTCGATGATGCGCACCAGAACGATGACGCCGAGATAGGCGTCGTACCAGCTGTCGACCAGCATGGCCTTCAGCGGTGCTGACGCATCGCCTTCGCGCGGCGGCGGCAATTGGTGGACGATTGCCTCCAGCACGTCGGGAATGCCAAGGCCGGTCTTGGCCGAGATCAGCACGGCGTTGGAAGCGTCGATGCCGATCACCTCCTCGACCTGCTCGCGGATGCGCTCGGGCTCGGCGGCCGGCAGGTCGACCTTGTTCAGCACCACGACGATCTCGTGGTTGTTGTCGATGGCCTGGTAGACATTGGCCAGCGTCTGCGCTTCGACGCCCTGGGAAGCATCGACGACCAGCAGCGAGCCCTCGCAGGCGGCGAGCGAGCGCGACACTTCATAGGCGAAGTCGACATGGCCGGGCGTGTCGATCAGGTTGAGGATATAGTCCTCGCCATTGTTGGCGCGGTATTTCAGCCGCACCGTCTGCGCCTTGATGGTGATGCCGCGCTCGCGCTCGATGTCCATCGAGTCCAGCACCTGCTCCTTCATGTCGCGCAGCTCCAGCCCGCCGGTGGACTGGATCAGCCGGTCGGCAAGCGTGGATTTGCCATGGTCGATATGGGCGACGATGGAGAAATTGCGGATGTGGTCGAGAGGCGTGCTCATGGCGCGCGCTTTAGCAGGGGCGGGTTGCAGGGGCAAGCGGGGGTAGTGGTGCCCTTGCCTTCTCCCCTTGTGGGAGAAGGTGGATCGGCGCGCAGCGCCGAGACGGATGAGGGGTGTTCCAGCTTGACGCCGGCGGTTCTTTCACCGCCATGGCTGCAAACTGACATCCCTTACATAAGCGATTATCGTGGTGCAGACGCTGTCCATGTCTTTCAGGACATCGTCATTCCAAAAGCGCAACACACGAAAGCCTCTCGCCTCCAGTTCCGTTCTACGGGCCTGGTCCGACTCTGAGTCCGCATGCTGACTCCCATCGATCTCGATGATGAGGAGTGATTCAAGACAAGCGAAATCGGCGACGTATTTTCCAACAGGAACTTGGCGCCGAAATTTGATCCGATCGAGCCTGCGGTCACGTAGTTCGTGCCACAGCTTGTCTTCCGCCTCCGTCATTTCACGTCGGAGCGAACGGGCAAAGTTTCGTTTGGCGGGAGCGACGGGCTGATGTGGCATGACGTTAGATTAGCCAAGGTCTCACTCCGCTGGAACACCCCTCATCCGTTCGGCGCTTCGCGCCGATCCACCTTCTCCCACAAGGGGAGAAGGCAACGACGCGTCCGCCCCCAATCACGAAGCGGTGAACCATGTAACGAAGCCTCGGGCAGCGACGAAGTGTGGGATGAACCCGCCGCAACGGAGACCCCCGATGACTGGACTTAACCCAAAACGCGCCGGCATGCTGGCTGCCGCAGGTGCGGCGCTGATGATGTTTGGCGGCACCGCCTTCGCCCAGCCGCTCACCGTGGTCGAATTGTTCACCAGCCAGGGCTGTTCGTCTTGCCCGCCGGCCAATGCCAACCTGATCAAGGTCAAGGACCAGCCGGGCGTTCTGGCGCTGTCGTTCAACGTCACCTACTGGGACTATCTCGGCTGGAAAGACATTTTCGGCCGCGAGGAATTTACCCAGCGCCAGGTGCGCTATGAGCCGTCGCTCGGCCGCTCCGGCCCGTTCACGCCGCAGGTCGTGGTCAATGGCGGTGCCGATGCGGTGGGCGCGGCATCAGGCGAGATCGAGCAGCTGATTTCCGCGAGCGGTCACACGAAGGGGCCGATGCTGTCGCTCGACGGTGGCAAGATCAGCATCGGCGCCGGTTCCGCGCCGGCCGGCCGCGCCGATGTCTGGCTGGTCCGCTACAACAAGGGCGTCATCGAAGTGCCGGTGGCGCGCGGCGAGAATACCGGGCGCACGCTGCCGCATGCCAATGTCGTGCACTCGCTGGAGAAACTCGGCAGCTGGAGCGGCGACGCCACCACACTGCCGCTGCCGGCGGCAAGCGGCGGGCTGAGCACCGCGGTGCTGGTGCAGTCGCCGGGTGGTGGGCCGATCCTGGCTGCAGCCGCCGACTGATTCTTTTTCTACGCAACGCTGCTAGCGCGGCATAACCGGGCCCGCATCCGCGCGCCCTCTTCAAGGAGGAAATACCATCATGAGCAAGACCCTGACCGCGCTCGCTTTTGCGCTATCGATGACCGGCTTCGCCGCCGGCGCCCGTGCCGACGAAGCGACCAACGCGATGAAGCCCGCGATGGCAACCGATGCGATGAAGCCCGTGACCGATGCCATGGCGCCGGCGACCGATGCCATGAAGCCAGCCGACCCGATGGCGACGAATGCAATGAAACCCGCCACCGACGCCATGAAGCCGGCCGATGCCATGAAACCCGCAACGGATGCGATGAAGCCGGCGGACGCCATGGCGCCCGCGCAATAAGGCTGGGTCCCATGGCCCGGCCGCACAGTGGCCGGGCCGGCGCACGGCAATTTGAGAAACCTGGCGGGACGTTCTGTCGTATAGTCTTCGCCACCATCAAGGAGATCAGACATGACCGGCATTGCAAAAAAAAGAACGCCGATCTTCAAGAGCGCGCTTGCCGCGCTCATCGTCGCCGCCGCGGCGGCTGCCTTCTGGCAGAGCCCGGCGCGCTCGGCCGAGGACGCGGTGGTGATCCCGCCGCCGGCAGTGGACGAGAAGGCCGCCAGCGGCAGCGAGAAGGCTATCTTCGCCGGCGGCTGCTTCTGGGGCGTGCAGGGCGTGTTCCAGCACGTCAAGGGCGTGACCAAGGCCGTCTCCGGCTACACCGGCGGCGCCAAGGATGACGCCGTCTACGAAACGGTGGGCAGCGGCCGCACCGGCCACGCCGAATCGGTCGAGATCACCTACGATCCGTCCAAGGTGACCTATGGCCAGCTGCTGCAGGTCTATTTCTCGGTCGCCCACAACCCGACGCAGTTGAACTTCCAGGGCCCGGACTCGGGCACCCAGTACCGCTCGACGATCTTTGCCGAGAATGGCGAGCAGCAGAAGATCGCCCAGAGCTACATCGCCCAGCTCGACCAGGCCAAGGTGTTTGCCAAGCCCATCGTTACCACGCTGGAGACGGGCAAAACCTTCTATCCGGCCGAGGAATATCACCAGGACTTTCTGACGCTGAACCCGACCTACCCCTACATCGTCTACAACGACCTGCCCAAGGTGGCGAATTTGAAGGCGCTGTTCCCGGGGTTGTATAGCGAGAAGCCGGTGCTGGTGCTGGCGGGGAAGAGCTGAGCACCTAATCTCCCCCCTCGAGGGGGAGATGTCGCCGGAGGCGACAGAGGGGGTCGGTCCGACCGGACGCGACCTCCTGCGGCAGAAGAAGGTTAGCGCTCCACGCGCGGCGACCCCCTCTGGCCTGCCGGCCATCTCCCCCTCAAGGGGGGAGATCAGCTCCCCTTCAATCATACGTCAGATCCGTCGCCTTCCCGCCGAACACCCGATACGCATAGAACGAATAGAAGATGATCACCGGCAGCACGACCACCGTGCCGGCGAGGATGATGGCCAGGCTTTCCGTCGCCGACGCCGCCTGCCAGATGGTCAGCCTGTCGGGCACCACGAAAGGATAGAACGACCAGGCAAGCCCGGCAAAGCCGAGCGCGAAGATGGCGGCGAGCGTCAGGAACGGCCGCAGCGCGTGGCGGTCGTCGGGCTTGGGCAGGTGGAAGGTCTGCCGCCACAGCCACAGGAACAGCAGCGCCGACAGGATCGGCAGCGGCGACAGATAGAGCATTTCGGGCCAGACGAACCATTTGGCGAAGATGCGCGGGCTGGCGAATGGGGTCGCCAGCGACACCGCCGCCATGCCGAGCGCGGTCAGCACCAGGGCTGTCCGCAGCCAGGCCACCGCCTTCCTCTGCAATTCGCCCTCGGTCTTGTAGATGACCCAGGCCGCGCCCATCGCTGCATAGGCCGCCGACAGGCAGAGCGCCACCAGCGCGCCGAAAGCGATGCCACCAAAACCGACATCGAGGCCAAGCACATAGACGCCGAGCATATAGCCTTGCGCCACCGAGGCGATGACGGAACCGAGGAAGAAAATGCGGTTCCAGCGATGCTTCTTGCCGGCCGGCACCTTGGCGCGGAAATCAAAGGCGACGCCGCGCAGGATGAGGCCAACCAAAAGCACGAAGACCGGAATGTAGAGCGCGGTGAGGATGACGCCATGCGCCAGCGGAAAGGCGACCAGGAGCAGGCCGACGGCCAGCACCAGCCAGGTCTCGTTGGCATCCCAGAACGGGCCTATTGCCGCGATCATGGTGTCCTGCTCGGCATCTTCGGCGACCGAGAACAGGATGCCGATGCCGAGATCGAAACCGTCGAGGATGACGTAGATCAGGATGGCGAGGCCCATCAGGCCGGCGAAGATCAGGGGCAGCGCGGTTGGCCAGTCGAAGGTCATCGGTCTGTCATCCCTCTCATCAACGGTTCTGCCCTTCGCTATGGCTCCGGGCGTTCGTCATTCGAAAAGCCAAATCGTTGGCTTTTCGTCCGCTACGCGGACCATTCCTCACTTCGCTGCGGCCGGTTGCGACATCGCCGTCTTCATGACGCCCGGCAGCGGCGAGGTATCGCCGTCCTTGGCGGCCTTCAGCGCCAGGTGCACCAGCACGCCAAGATAGGCGATCAGCAGCAGCACATAGAGGATGAGATAGATGGCGAGCGTCAGCGCGACATGGCTGCCGGCGACCGGGCCGATAGCGTCGGCGGTTTTCAGCACGCCGGTGACCAGCCAGGGCTGGCGGCCGATTTCGGTGGTGTACCAGCCGGCCAGCGTCGCCAGCCAGCCCGACAGCGCCATCGGCACCATCAGCATGGCCAGCGGCCTCGGCAGGCTGTGGCGGCGCTTGAGGAAGAAGGTCGCCGACCACGAGACGATGAGCATCAAAATGCCGGTGCCGACCATGATGCGGAAGCCCCAGAACACCGGGAAGACCGGCGGATGCAGGCCGGGATAGTCGTTCAGCCCCGGCACGATGCCGCTGGTGGAATGGCGCAGCACCATGCTGGCGCCGTCGGGAATGGCGATCTCCAATTTGTTTTCCTTCGCCGCCTCGTCGGGCAGCGCAAACAGCACCAGCGGCACGTTGGGGCCGGTGTTCCAGTTCGCCTCCATGGCAGCGATCTTCTGCGGCTGGTGCTCCAGCGTGTTCAGCCCGTGCTGGTCGCCGGCAAAGATCTGGATCGGGATCAGGATGGCGGCGGTGAAGACCCCGGTGCGCAGCGCCTTCCACATCGATTCCGACCGGTCGCCGGTGAGATAGCGCAGCGCCGACAGGCCGGCGATCAGGAACGACACCGTCAGGCCGGAGGCAAGCAGCATATGTGTCAGACGGTAGGGCATGGACGGGTTGAAGACGATCGCCCACCAGTCGATGGGATGCGCCTTGCCGTCGATCATCTCGAAGCCGGCCGGCGTCTGCATCCAGGAGTTCAGCGCAATGATCCAGAAGGCCGACAGCGTGGTGCCGCCGGCGACCAATACCGTCGCCAGCGTGTGGACGCGGTTGGAGACGCGGCGGAACCCGAACAGCATGATGCCGAGGAAGGCCGCTTCGAGGAAGAAGGCGGTGAGGATCTCGTAGGCAAGCAGCGGCCCGGCGATGTTGCCTACATGCTCCATATAGCCCGGCCAGTTGGTGCCGAACTGGAAGCTCATGGTGACGCCCGAGACCACGCCCATGGCGAAGGACAGCGCGAACACCTTTACCCAGGTGAAATAGGCGCGCATCCAGGCGGAATCGCCGGTGGCGTTGTAGCGGAGCTTGAAGAACAGCAGCACCCAGCCAAGCGCAATCGTGATGGTCGGAAACAGGATGTGGAACGAGATATTCGCCCCGAACTGCATTCGCGACAGGATGAGCGGGTCCATGCGGGCTCCGGCTGCTGTTTGTTGGCGCAGAATAGGCGGCGGATGCGGTCCGGTCAAAGCGGCTTGGCGTCACGCGGGGCGCGTTGTCGCAGCAGATGGGATCAATCCGTCAGTGCCCCGATACCCCCATGACGAAACGGCAAAGGGGAACGTTTGTCCACAATTGTCAGCAGCGGCATTGACTTCCCGCCGTGCGCACCGACATTCAGCGCAATAATAATCCCCGCCTCTTTCAAACAGTCGTTTTCGGCCTCATGTCTTCCACTAATTTGCCTTCCATCATTTCGATTTCCGGGGTCACCAAGACCTACGCCACCGGCTTCAAGGCGCTGAAGGAAATCAACCTCGACATCGAACGCGGCGAGATTTTCGCGCTGCTGGGGCCGAACGGCGCCGGCAAGACGACGCTCATCTCGATCGTCTGCGGCATCGTCAACCGTTCGTCGGGAACGGTGACCGTCGACGGCCACGACATCAACCGAGACTACCGCGCCGCGCGCAGCCTGATCGGGCTGGTGCCGCAGGAGCTGACCATCGACGCGTTCGAGAGCGTCTGGGCAACCGTAACCTACAGCCGCGGCCTGTTTGGCAAGGCGCCCAATCCGGGCTTCGTCGAAAAGGTGCTGCGCGACCTGTCGTTGTGGGACAAGAAGGACGCCAAGGCGATCACGCTGTCGGGCGGCATGAAGCGGCGGCTGATGATTGCAAAGGCGCTGTCACATGAGCCGCGCATCCTGTTCCTCGACGAACCCACGGCCGGCGTCGACGTCGAACTGCGCCAGGACATGTGGGCGATGGTGCGGCGGCTGCGCGACGATGGCGTCACCATCATCCTCACCACGCACTATATCGAAGAGGCCGAGGCGATGGCCGACCGTGTCGGTGTCATCAACCGCGGCGAGATCATCCTGGTGGAGGGCAAGGCCGAACTGATGCGCAAGCTCGGCCGCAAGCGCCTGATCGTCGAATTGCGCAACCCGCTCACCGCCATTCCCGATGCATTCTCGCACTACGCCTTGGAGCTGTCGGGCGATGGCACACAGCTGACCTACACCTATGACAACCAGAGCGAACGCCCCGGCGTCGCATCGCTGCTGCGCGAACTCGAGACGGCCGGCATCCAGTTTCGCGACATGGACACGCAAAACAGCTCGCTCGAGGAGATCTTCGTCAATCTGTTGAGGCAAGAGCCATGAATTGGCGAGCAGTATGGGCGATCTACCGGGTCGAGATGGCGCGTGCGTTCCGCACCGTGCTGCAGAGCATCGTCTCGCCGGTGATCTCGACATCGCTTTATTTCGTCGTCTTCGGCTCGGCCATCGGCTCGCGCATCACCGAGATCGACGGCATCAGCTACGGCGCCTTCATCGTGCCCGGCCTGATCATGCTGTCGCTGTTGACGCAGTCGATCTCCAACGCCTCCTTTGCCATCTATTTCCCGAAATTCGTCGGCTCCATCTACGAGCTCTTGTCGGCGCCGGTGTCGTATCTGGAGATCGTCATCGCCTATGTCGGCGGCGCCGCGACCAAGTCGATCATCCTCGGCTTGATCATCCTGGCGACGGCCTCGCTGTTCGTGCCGCTCACCATCCAGCATCCGTTCTGGATGCTGGCCTTCCTTGTCTTGACGGCGGTGACCTTCAGCCTGTTCGGCTTCATCATCGGCATCTGGGCGAAAAGCTTCGAGCAATTGCAGCTGGTGCCGCTGTTGATCATCACGCCGCTGACCTTCCTCGGCGGCAGCTTCTATTCGATCAACATGCTGCCCGAGACCTGGCGCACGGTGACGCTGTTCAACCCGGTCGTCTACCTGATCAGCGGTTTCCGCTGGAGCTTTTACGGCAAGTCCGATGTCTCGGTCGCCGTCAGCCTGGGCATGACGATGGTGTTCCTCGCCATCTGCATCGCCATCGTCGCTTGGATCTTCCGGACCGGCTACCGGCTGCGCAACTGACCCGCGCCGCCCTAAAGCGCGTCGCGTTTTCTTGCTAGATCGCCTTGATGAGGCGCAGCAACCCCAGCATCTCGATCAGCCTGCCCTCGCGGAAGGCGATGTAGGTCGGTTCTTCGATGCCGTGGAAGCGGCGCTTGAACGCCGCCTGGCCCTTGAGGTTGAACTTGCTGCGGTTGACCCAGGGCGACTCATAGGCCCGCGCGAAGGCGTTGCGCCAGAAGCTCGATTCGGCAAAGCTGTTGGCTCCGACATCGAGCATCGGCGACAGGCCGAGCGTGACGACCGAAATGCCCTCATTGCGAAAGCGGTCGACGGCGAATTTGGTCAGCCCGATTTCGGCATGCGGCGAGGCATCGATGTGCTTGCGCTTGAACGAGGTGGTGTAGCCGATCACCTTGCCGCCGCTGAACATCGGATCGAAATCGAGCAAAGCGACGAGCTCGCCTTCCGGGCTGTAGAGCACGAAACGGCGCATATCGATGCCGAGATGATCGGCAAAGGGGCGGTTGAGGAAGGCCATCTCCCAGCGCTTGACGATGCGGTCGGCCCGCCAGTTCTGCGACAGGCGCTGGACCTCGTCGAGATAGACCGCTCCTTCGCCAAAGGAAAACCCCTTCTTCAAAAGCCAGCGTTCGGAATAGCGCACGGTTTCGTTGCGCTTGCCGGAAAAATCGTGAGCCGGCAGCTCCAGCCGCGTGTCGACGCCGAGGCGGTTGACCTGGTAGCCGAGCCCGGCCAGAACGTGCCCCGTCGGTTCGCCGATCTGCACGAACCACGGGCTGTCGGCGGCTTCGACAAAGCGCCTGATATAGTCGGGCCGATCGGCCGGATGGGCCACCGGGTCACCGAGCGCGAAATGGTGCTTCATCTTGGTCCCGAAGGCGATGTAGCCGTCGGCGTCGCCGAAATAGGACAGTTTTTGCTGCACGGCGGTCGAATAGGCCAGCGAGAAGTCGCCGTGGTGGCGGACAAGCGCCAGCCGCTCGACGTGCGAAAAATCCTGGCGCGGCACCTTGGCTGCGGCGCCCTCCAGCAGTCTGTCGAGAAAGATGCGCAAGGAGGGCATGGTCGAGCTTCCGCGTGCCGATGATAAACAGAGGCTTGCCCCCAGGGCCTCGAATCAGTCGCATTGACGCGACCTCATTATCGATCATATCGCCCCTGTGCCATATGCGACGTGCCATATAGGACGGTCCCCATGGCGCACCTGAAAGGGAATCTCGACCGAATGGCGGCTACGACAAGCGAAACGATGCCTATCGTCCTGGGGCCGAAAGGACCCGACTATACGGTTATCGTCATCGGCGCCGGAGCGGCGGGGCTGGCGGCCGCCGACGCGCTTGGCCGGCGCGGCGTGCGGGTCGTCGTGCTTGAAAAGGAGCCGCGGATCGCCGAACCGTGGCGACGGCGGCACGAGAAGCTGACCCTCAACACGCATCGCGCGCTATCGGCCCTGCCCGGCCTTGCCTATCCGCCACGCACCGCCGCCTTTCCGAACAAGGATGCCATCGTCGGCTATCTCGAGGATTTTGCCCGCGCGCGCGGCATAAGGGTCGAATTCGGCACCGCCTCGATCGGATCGAGCGCAGCGGCAATGGCTGGCTTGTTCATACCGGCCAAGGAGTGCTGAGCACCCGCAATGTCATCATCGCTACCGGCCGCGACCGCTTGCCATGGACGCCGGACTGGCCGGGCAAGGCCTCCTTTTCGGGCAAACTGATCCACGCCGCCGACTTCGGCACGGCGGACGACTACGCGGGCAAAAAAGTGCTGATAGTCGGGGCCGGAAATTCCGGCTTCGACGTCCTCAACCACCTCGCCCGCGCCGACGCGAAAGCCGTGTGGCTGTCGGCCAGGCAAGGTCCATCGCTGATGCCCAAGCGGATCGGCAAGGTTGCCGTGGCGCGCTTCGGCGGTTTCATGGCGATGCTGCCGACGTGGATTGCCGATGCCGCGATTGCCGCGACGCAGCGGCTGGTGTTCGGCGACCTCACCCGCTTCGGCCTGCCGCCAGCGCCGAAGGGCGGCGCCAGCCGGCTCGGCGTCGAGCAGATCGCTATTGCTGTGACGACAGCGCCGTCGCAGCGCTGAAGGCCGGACGGATTTCGGTGGTGGCGCCGGTGGCGGCTTTCGAAGGCGCCGCCGTGCGGCTGAACGACGGCACGGTGCTCGAGCCGGATGTGGTGATCGCGGCAACCGGCTATCGCACCGACCTGGAGGCCATGCTGGGCGATCTCGGCGTGCTCGACAAGGGCGTGCCGAAGGCCAATGGCGGCACCCCGAGCGGCCAGCCCGGCCTGTGGTTCATCGGCATGCGGCCAAGCCTGACCAGCTATTTCCACAGCGCCGGCCTGCAGGCCGAAGCGATTGCCCGTCAGATCGCCAAGGGGTTGTAGACGAGCGCTTCTGGACGGAGAACCACCGCACTTCGGGCTGCTGCTGTGGCGCGGACTGGTGGTTCAACGCATCTGCAAGACGGGATCGAATATCCTGGCGATTGGGCGAAACGCCATCCCGTCGTCATCCACGGGCGAAGCAAGGAGCGTAGCGACGCGGCGCAGACCCGAGGATCCATGCCGTGACTTCTGAGCTACGCTGCGTTGCAGGTTCTGCTCCGCTGCTTCCACGGCCAAGGCATGATCCCTGGGTCTCCGCGACGGAGCTTCGCTCCTGCTTCGCCCAAGGACGACGAAGTTGAGATGCTTGCAACCAACCTCCAAAGCAGGCGCTTGAACTCGTTCATTGCATCATTATATAACATGTTATACTTATCCAGGAGACGGACCACCCATGGAAGACATCATTAGATCCCTTGGCTACCTCACCCTCGGCAGCAGGCTGAAGCGTATCGGCGAGCAGTTGCAGGCCGATACGCAGCGCATGCTCGATGGGCTGGAGGTGCCGGTGCAGTCCAGCCAGTATCCTCTGCTGGCCGCGCTCGACCGGCTCGGGCCGCTGCCTGTCGGCGAGCTGGCGCAGTCACTGGGGATCACCCAGCCGGGGGTGACGCGCAGCGTGGCGCTGCTGGCCGAGTTGGGGCTGGTCGAGGCCGCGCCATCGAACGACGACCAGCGCCGCAGGATGATCTCGCTGACCGCGAACGGCCAGCGCCTGGTCGATAAGGCGAAGCGGGACGTTTGGCCGCGCATCGAGAACGCCGTTGCCGACTTGTGCAAAGGCCTTGCAGGGCCGCTTCTCGAACAACTCTCGGCAATAGAGGACGGCCTGGCGGCGGCCCCGCTCGACTGTCGTGTGAAACAGGATGTCGCGCCATGAGCCATGTCCTCGATCGTCCGGTCTGGAGCGCGCTCGACACGCGGCATCGGATCTTTGCGTATGGCGACAGGCTCGCCAGGCGCTATCCCTCCTCGATCGTCCCCTTCGCGGCTTCCGGGGCAGACGACGCTGAGAGCCTGCAGGCGCTCGCAAGCCTCATTCCTGCAGGTGAGAGCGTGTTCATGCTCCAGGCGGACCCCATTGCCTTGCCGCCGGAACTGACCGCGACCGTGACCGCCTTCGGCGTTCAGATGGTTGCCGAGGCGCCATTGCCTTCCGTGTCGGACGAGCGTGTACAGCAGCTGACGCAGGACGACGCGGCCGAGATGCTTGCTTTGGCGTCACTGACCAAGCCCGGCCCGTTCACGCTCAAGGCGCTGAGCCTCGGCGAGTTCTGGGGCGTGAAGATCGACGGCCGGCTGGCGGCGATGGCCGGCGAGCGCATGAAGCAGCCCGGCTACAGCGAACTCAGCGGCGTCTGCTCGCATCCCGAATTTCGCGGCAGCGGCCTCGGCCGGCTGCTGTCGGTGTTCGTGGCCAACCGAATTTTTGCGCGCGGCGAAGTTCCCTACCTGCATGCCTATGCCAGCAATGCCGGCGCGGTTGGGTTGTACGAATCCATCGGCTTCAGGCTGCGGACAGAGATGAATGTGGCCGTCGTGCAGCGCGCCGGATAGGCCGCCTTGCAGGCCTCAGGCTGATTTCGGCTCCAACCGGCGAAAACCCACGGTTTCCATAAGCATATCTTCCTCGACCATGCCGGCATTGTGCAGCGCAAGCAGGTTCAGCGCGATCTCCCGCGCATCCGCGGAATCGGGATGCACGTCGCGCCTGCGGCAGGCTTCGTCGAACACGCGTTGCAGCCTGGCGATGTCGTCGGGTTTCAGCAGGCCACGGTCATACACGGACTTTGGCATCGCAGTCTCCTCCAGAAGACGTAGGACGCCATGTTTAAAAGTCCATTCTTTTCCAATGCTTGAGCGCAGCTGCCTGGGTTTGCACGAATCCGACCGAGCGTGGCAGTCAGACCGCGATCGCGCTGCCATTCATTCAGCACCTCGGCCGTGGCCTGTTCCGCCGCAGTCTGCTTGACGTGCCGCCACGCTTGCGAAACAAGAGCTGCCACAAACGACAGCGAGGCACAAAAGTGAGTTTCTGGGGACTGGCGCAGCTCGTCATTTCGACGGTGATCTTCCTGCTGGCGGCCATCGCGGCCAAGCAATGGGGGCTGGCGCCAAGCCTTGGCAAGATCGTGCTGACACTGGCGCTCTATACGGCGGGCAATCTGATGATGCTGCGGCTGGTTCGTGAGTTCGGCATGTCGGTCTCGTTCAGCCTGTCGGCGGTGATCCAACTGGTGGCGGTCAATGTGGTGGCGCTGGTGTTCTTCGGCGAACGCGTCAATGCCTTGCAGGCGACCGGCATCGTGCTGGCCATCGCGGCGGTGGTGCTGATCTCGCTCGGGCCTTACCTGCAGGGGCGACTGTAATCCGATGAAGACCCCGCGTGCGTTCACCAACTGGCTTGAATTTCCGGTGCTGCTGGCCGGGCTGGTGATAGCCGCCGGGCTGTGGGGCTTCGAGGAACTGATGGAGGTGGCGCGGGCCACCACGCCGCACGCTTTCGATACTGAGATCCTGCTCGCTTTCCGAAAAGTGGGTCAGCCGGATGTTCCCGTCGGCCCGGCATGGCTGGAAGGCGCGATGCGCGACATCACCAGCCTCGGCAGCTCCAGCGTGCTGGTGCTGATCGTAACGGCGGTGATCGTCTACCTCCTGCTGATCCGCAGGCCGAGGACGGCGCTGCTGATCTTTGTCGCGGTGGCCGGCGGGCAGCTGCTGTCGACCTTGCTCAAGGCCGGCATCGACCGGCCGCGCCCCGATCTTGTCTCGCACCTGGCCAACGAGACGTCGCTGTCGTTTCCCAGCGGCCACGCCATGCTGTCGGCGGTGACCTATCTCACGCTGGGCTCGCTGGCAGCGCGCTTCCTGCCGGGACGAACGACGAAAATCTATGTCCTCAGCCTGGCGGTGCTGATAACGCTGCTGGTCGGCGTCAGCCGCGTCTATCTCGGCGTCCACTGGCCTTCCGACGTGCTGGCGGGATGGTGCGCCGGCTTCACCTGGGCGACGCTGTGCTGGCTGGCGGCGCGAATGCTGCAGCGGAACAAGGCGGTGGCCGATGGCAACGAGCCCGAAGACTGACGATCCGGAGCGACATTCAAATCAGCCGGTTGATCAGCCCGTGTCCGCAGCCTGCCAGCAGAAAAACCGCCGACAGCAAGGCTGCCGAAGTCGTCAAGGTCCTGAAAATCTTCAACTGATATTTCCCCGCCAGTAAGAGCCAAGGCGGTAGCGTAGCATGCTCATCCCGTATCCCGTCATCCGGCTTTGTGGAGAGATCATGTTTCATGTATGCTTTATGATGGTTGAAACATCACTATGATTGTATTACACGTCGTCTCCGCAGACTCAGACGGGGGTTCCGACCGATGATCACTGCCGCGCAGATGCGCGCCGCGAGGGCGCTGGCCGGCATCGATCAGAAGACGCTCGCCGAGCGTGCCGGCGTTTCGCTTCCGACAATCCAGCGCATGGAAGCGAGTGACGGCGTGGTCAGGGGCGTGGTCGATACGCTGATGAAGGTTATCCAGGCTCTCGACGAGGCCGGGGTGGAGCTCATCGGCGAGAACCAGACCAGCGAGCGCGGCGGCCGGGGCGTGCGCCTCAAGCCGGTCGCGCCGCCGAACCCGCAAGGCTGAGCCGGCATATAGTCGCGACGGCGACCGCCGACAGTCCTGCCGACGATCCCGCCGCCTTCACGCAAGCGGAAGGCAGTCCATGGATCAGATCCGGCGGGCAGTGCATCAACCGGCCCAGAAGTCGGCAAAGCCGACATTTTCAGAGCTGTTCACGCCCAAGCTGGTGACGGTCTGGCGCGAAGGTTACCGCCTGCCGCAGTTCAAGGCCGACTTCATGGCCGGGCTGACCGTCGCTATTGTCGCGTTGCCGCTGTCGATGGCGATTGCGATTGCTTCGGGCGTGACGCCGGAGCGCGGCCTGTTCACGGCCATTGTCGGCGGCTTCATCGTCTCGGCGCTCGGCGGCAGCCGCTTCCAGATCGGCGGCCCGGCCGGCGCCTTCATCGTGCTGGTGGCGGCGACGGTGCAGCGCGAAGGCGTCGACGGACTGCTGCTGGCGACGATGATGGCCGGCATTTTCCTGCTCGCCATCGGCTATCTCCGGCTCGGAACCTATATCAAATTCATCCCTTACCCGGTGACGGTCGGCTTCACCGCCGGCATCGCAGTCATCATCTTCTCCGGCCAGATCGTCGAACTGTTCGGGCTGAGGCTTGCCGGGCCGGAGCCCGGGCCGCTGCTGCCGAAGCTGATGGCGATCGGCCACGCGGCCGGCACGCTCAATATCTCGGCAACGCTGGTGGCGGCGCTGACCATCGCCACCATCGTGGGGGTGAAGCGCTGGCGGCCCGGCTGGCCGGGCATGCTGATCGCCGTCGGACTGGCCTCCCTTGTCGTGGCGCTGCTTTCGCTGCCGGCGGAAACGATCGGCACCCGCTATGGCGGCATTCCGCGCAGCCTGCCGTTGCCGGCACTGCCGGCACTCAACCTCGACAAGGCGCTTGCGGTGCTGCCGGATGCGGTGGCTTTTGCGCTGCTCGGCGCCATCGAATCGCTGCTCTCGGCCGTGGTCGCCGATGGCATGACCGGGCGGCGTCACCGTTCCAATTGCGAACTGGTGGCGCAAGGCTTTGCCAACATCGCGTCTGCCCTGTTCGGCGGCATCTGCACCACCGGCACCATCGCCCGCACCGCCACCAATGTGCGGGCCGGCGCGCATGGGCCGGTTTCCGGCATGCTGCATTCGCTTTTTCTGCTGGTCTTCATGCTGGTGGCCGCACCAATGGCGAGCTACATCCCGCTTGCCGCCCTTGCC
The DNA here is from genome assembly GCF_040324475.1 of Mesorhizobium sp. C268A. NCBI lineage: Bacteria > Pseudomonadati > Pseudomonadota > Alphaproteobacteria > Hyphomicrobiales > Phyllobacteriaceae > Mesorhizobium > Mesorhizobium sp. C268A. Next base: position 3,391,402 of record NZ_JAMYVX010000001.1, on the reverse strand, counting down.
GGGGTGCTGGCGGTTGTCTGCTGGAACATGTTCGAGAAGCAGGCCTTCGCCACGTTGCTGCGCGCTTCGCGCGGCGACGCCCTGGTGCTGATGGCAACCTTCCTGATCGTCGTCTTCCGCGATCTCACCGAAGGCATCGTCGTCGGCTTCGCGCTAGGCTCGATCCTGTTCATCGACCGCATGGCCAAGTCGATCGCCGTGGAGGCGGATTTGCCGCTGGTGCAGGACGATGTCGCCGACAGCAGCGGCCGCGCCTACGATGCAAGCGAGGCAAGCGACGCCGACACCGTCGTCTATCGCATCTCCGGCGCCTTCTTCTTCGGCGCCGCCTCGACTGTCGGCACGGTGCTCGACCGCATCGCCGACCAGCGCAAGAACTTCATCCTCGATTGCTCGGCGGTGCCGTTCTTCGATTCCACCGCGGCCAATGTCATCGAGGGCGCGGCGCACAAGGCGAAGCGCGCAGGGGTGCGTTTCATCATCGCCGGTGCCTCGCCGCAGACACGGCGCATGCTGATCAACCACGGCGTCAAGCGGCCGCTGGTGACCTTTGCCGCCTCGATCAAGGATTCGCGGGCGCAACTCAAAGCCGCGCCCGCTGGCTGAGCCGGCAAGTGTGCGCCGTCAGTCCAGGCTCAGCACCGCGATCTCGCCCTCGTTCATCAGCGGCACGAAGATCCGCGTGCCGTCTGTGCCGATATCGGCGCTGCCCGGCTTGAACTGCTCTACAGCCTTCGGCGCCTCGCCGACTTTGTACCGATAGAGCGTGCCGGTCATGAAGGCGGTGGCGTAGATGCTGTCGCCGATGGCGACGACGCCGTCGAGGTCGGCAAAGTTTTGTGCGCCAGGCAGCGGCGTCACGGCTTTCGTCGCGAGATCGACCGACAGCAGGCCCCCGGGCGCGGCAGTGCTGAAGTCCGGCTTGATGCCCTTGCCCCAGGACGCCACGATCAGCCGATCGCGATCGGCAAAGATGCCGTTGGGTGCGGCGAGCTTCGCATCCTTCACGAACAGTTCCGGCTTGTCGCCGTCAATGCGGTAGATCGCATCGGCCAGCATGTCGGTGACATAAACCTTGCCCGAACTGTCCGATGTCACGTCATTGAGGAAAACGGCGCCGGGCACATCGATCGTCGAGATGAGCTTGCCGCTGGCGAGATCGACGATGCGCACCTTGGTGATGTCGGCGACGTAGAGCTTGCCGCCAGAGATCGCCGAGCCCTTCGGTGCATCCATGCCGGCGGTCCAGTGCCGGCTAACGACCTTGCCGTCCAGCGACAGCACCGAGAGATAGCCGTTGCCGTCGGCCTCCCCGGGATTGCCGACGATGTTGGAGACGATAATGCGATTGTTGGCGGCATCGAACAGCGCCGATTCGGGTTGCTCGAAGCCCGAGGCGCGCCAGAGTTCGGCGGCCTCGGCCGCAGGCACGAGCGCGATACCGAAGGCGGCGAGACAAATAGAGGGGATGAGGGTTTTCACGGCCAGGTCTCCTGTGGTGGATGGCGGAGAGCTAGAGATGTCGATACTTTTCCGGAAGGGCGATTGCCGCTAGTATCGAAACGCGATACCAAACCGCGAGAAAAGAGGTGCATTCCATGAACGGCCTGATCTTCGAGGCGCTGAAGCGGACGCTGAAGGCCAAGGGCGTCACCTATCGTGAGCTAGCCGGGCGTATGGGCATTTCCGAGCCGACGGTGAAGCGCATCTTCCACGAGCGCAACTGCAAGCTCGACCGTCTCATCGGGATCTGCGCTGCCGCCGGCGTCGAGCTGGAAAACGTGCTGGGGTCGATGAACCGGGGGCCGGGACCGGTCAATCGCATCGCGCCGGAGATCGAGCGCAAGCTCGCGGGACGGCCGGCGCTGCTGTTCATCTTCGTCATGCTGTCGGAGAAGTTCACGCCCGAAGGCGTCATGCGCTCGCAAGGCTTGAGCGAAGCCTCGATGTTCCTTTATCTGCGCGATCTCGAAGCGATCGGCCTGATCGCATTGGGCAGCGGGCTGTCGGCACGGCTGCTGGTCGACACACCGATCCAGTGGAATTTCGAAGGGCCGCTCAGGCCGCTATTCGAGATGACAAACAAGAATTTCATCGGCTGGGCGATCACCCATCTGGAGCGGGAAGCGACCTTCGTCTCTTTCTCCAGGCGGATGCGGCCGGAGACGGCGGAGATGGTGAAGCGCGAGGCGGAGGAACTGGCCGAGCGCGCCAAACTGCTCGCCCATCACGACCAGCACACGACGCCGGAAGACGGGCTGACCGGCTACAAATGGACGTTTGCTTTTGGCGCAACCCCGTTTCCGGCGATCATGCCGATCGGCCCGCACCCCAGGGATGCCGGTGCGTCCGACCGGCCCACCGCTCCGGCAAAGGGACGCCGCCCGTTGCCGGCCTGACTGGGCCATCATCCGAGCAGGATTGCATCTGGCGGCTGAGCTTGTCGCGCTCCAGTCCGGAGGTGCTTCAAAAATGAAGCCACATTCATGATAGAGTTCGCGCGCTGATTTGCCAGACTGTACGGGGCGGGTTTGCCGAATGCGTGACCGTCCCCGCAAAATCGAAGTGATCCTATGCCGACCGCGCCAACACTTGAACTTCGCCGCTATTCGCGCCTGAAAAATTTGCGGGAGCGCGCAGAACGCCAGGGTGCTGCATTGCAGTTCTGGGCGCGCACGGCATCGCTCGCCGTGATCTCCTGCTTCTTTTCCTTGATCAGCCGCTGGGATGCCTCGCTGCTCTTCGTGCTGGCGGGCCTCGCGCTGTTCCAACTCGTCGGCCTGATCCAGTTTCGCTTTGCGCGCCGTCGCAACGCGCCATGGTGGATCGGTTACCTCGTCGGTACGCTGGACATCATTCTGTTGACCGTTCTGCTGGTAACGCCCAACCCGTTTTCCCTCGAGGTCGCGCCGGCCGCGATGCAACTGCGCGAGGGCAGCTTCAAATTCCTGCTGATTTTCGTATGCCTTGGCGCGCTGACCCTTTCGACACGATTGGCGCTCTATCTCGGCGCGCTCGCGGCCTTGACGTGGACGATCGGGGTGGGATGGGTGGTTTTTCATGCGGGAACCGTCATTCCGGCAACGAACCTCTATTCGCTGCCGCTGACAGAGCGACTGAATCTCTATCTCAACCCCAATTTCGTCGATACGTTCGCGCAGGCGACCAATGTGTTGGTTGTGCTGATTATCGGCGCGATCATGGCGCTGGTCGTCTCTCGTTCCCGACATCTGTCGGAAGACTATGTCAAGGCGGAGCGCGCCCGCGCCAATCTCGCCCGGCATTTTTCGCCCAATGTCGTCGACCAGCTCGCCACGGATGACGAGCCCTTCGGCCCGGTCCGCCGGCAGGATATCGCGGTGCTGTTCGCCGACATCGTCGGCTTCACACACTATTCCGAGGATCATCCGGCCGAAGCAGTGTTCGAACTACTGCGTCAGTTCCACCGTCGCATGGAGCAGGTCGTCTTCGACCACCATGGCACCGTCGACAACTATATCGGCGATTGCATCATGGCGACCTTCGGGGTTCCGCAAGCCAGCCATGACGACGCAACCCGGGCCATCCGGTGCGCTGAAGCGATGATCGCCGCTATCGAAGACTGGAATGTCCAGCGTGTGTCCAGAGGATATCCGCCGCTGGACGTTCGGATCGGTGCACAATATGGCGCCGTCGTCCTCGGCGCGGTCGGCAGCGAGCGCAACCTGTCCTTCGCGGTGGTGGGCGACACCGTCAACGTCGCCAGCCGTTTGCAGGCGCTCTGCCGGGAGCTTCAGGCGAATATTTGCTTTGGGTCACGACTGATCGAGGCCGCGAAGGCGGAATCGCTCGGGACACAGCTGAATGCGCGCGACCATGGGCCGGTGAGCATCCGCGGCCGGGACGAACCGGTCCATGTCTGGGTCGAACACAGGGCCGAAAACCAGGGCGCCATTGCGGTTTCGGCGTGATGCAGGCCGCCATGTGAGACGCCTGAACCTCATGACTCAGGCCGAAGCCATCACGTGTCTGAGGCGATTGCGCCAGCCTTCGCGGCTGCGGCGTCGGTGCCTGCCTTGTCCTCCCAGGTCACCGCCCGGTAGTCGAAACCATATTCCAGCGTCGGTTTGACGATGCGGAAGAATGGTGACAGGTCGAAGTCGCGCGGCGTGTAGAGCGAGTGGTGGCGGATGTGCAGGATTTCGCGGCGCGAATAGTTCGACTGCGCCGAGGCGCGGCCGGGCGCGCGGGTGATCTCGGGCAGGATCGGGTAGCGGATCTCGCCATAGGCTTCGGCGATCAGCGTCGAGCAGATGGCGCGGGTCGGATCGCCGGAACCGAAAGCCAGCATGCGGCGGCGCCAGCGCACCGGCACCGGTGGCGTCGGCAGGAAAAAGCGCAGCATGTCGAAAATGTTCTTGAGATCGTATTTCAGGCCGAGCTTGCCGATCATGAAGGCGACGACATGGTCGCGGTCTTCCGGGGTCAGCCCGCTCGCCCGGCAGATACGGGTATTGTAGGTGCGGTAGCGCGACAGCGGCACGGCGACACAGCCTTCGCCGAGCGTGACTTCGATCAGCCGACGCCGTTCCGATCCGTCCTCCGGCTCGGACAAGGCATCGCCGGTATAGAAAGCCGCATGCGACCAGGTCGACTGTGTCAGGTATTTGATTGCCGCCGAGATCTTCTGGTTGCCTTCGATGAGCAGGATGTCGCCGGGCTCGAGCGTGCGCCGCAACGTCTCGGCGTCGGACGGCGTGTAGGGCTCATAGCCGGAGGATTCGTCCTGCAGCCGGCCGGCAAGCCAGCGGCCAAGGCGGTCGAGAAGCGTGTCGCGCGGCGCGGTCATGGCAAAGTGTGACTAGCACGAGGTGACGTCCTCGGCCATGATCAACCGACCGGGACCTCTTCCGACGATGCCGGGCCGGCGAGGTCGTCGCGCGCATTGCGCGCGAGTTTCTTCGTCGAGCGCTTGGGGCTGTCGCCGAACAGCTCGGCCGCTCCGGCAAGGCAGCTCTTCTTCAGGCTTTTTTCCGAGCGCTTCAAAAGCTTGCCAAGAAGCCTTGTGTCCTGCGCATCGCCGAGCGGCTCACCGTCGGCCTCGAGCAACACGCGCATGACGAAGACGTCGTGCAGTTCGCCGAGTTTTTCGCCAAGTTCATCAACTGCCTTGCACCGCACCTTGATCGGCGTCGGCCACAGCCGGCCGAGCAGCGACAAATGCATCGAGTGGGTCTTGGCAGCCTTGCGCAGATCGTGGAAATCCTCTGCTTCGCCGCGCGATCCCGCCCGGTCCAGCGCCTTCCTGGCCCGGCGCAAGGTCTTGCGAGCGCCTTCCGCAAGCACATCGGCTGCATGCTCAGGCAGATCGGGGAGCAGCAGCCGCTCGATCCGGATCAGGCCTTCCTCGCAGGCGGCCGTGGCCGCGCCTATGGCGGCGTCGAGACCAGCCCCGGCATGCATTTCATGCTGGCGAGCGATAAGCCGGTCGCGCACGCTGTCGAGGCCGCCGCCGGCAACCTGCTCGGGAAAGGCGGCTGCCAGCCGGTCGACGGTCTCGACCAGCGCGGTCGCCTCGCGCGGCCCGGCAAGCAGCGCCGCCACCTGACGGTAGCATTGGTTCTCAGTCCGACAGAATGTTTCATTTCCGGAACGGACCAGCCGCAGCAAGGCGCGCGCGCTCTTCAGCCGCTTGCGGCATTTGTGCAATGCCTGCTCCGGCTGGTCGCGCGCGACGGCCAGATGGGCAAGCGCCTTGCCGATCTCCTCGCCAAGGATACGCCTGACCTCGCCGGTCAGCGGCAGGCGCGGATCGATGCGAAAGCTCATGCGGCGATCTCCGGAATCCCCCTAGAGCATGATGCCGAAAAGGTGAAGCGGTTTTCGGACGACATCATGCTCCATCTCTTTTGATTTAGAGCCGGATTCCGATTTTAGGTCGACCCGACCTAAAATCATCCGGCTCTAGGGCGAGCGACGCGTTGTAAAATCTCTGCTCGCCGGTCACTTCGCGGCCGAGCCAATCAGGCAGCATTTCGTCAGGTACATCCTCCGGCGTCTCCAGTTCGGCCACCACAAGGCCGGCTAGGATCCCGCCGAAAACATCGACTTCGTAGAGATAGCCGCGATGCCTAACATGGTGGCGTGTCTTCTCGATGACATGTCCGATGGCGAAGGCCAGCATCTCCTCGGCATCAGTCAGAGGAATTTCATATTCGTATTCGTCGCGCTCGCGGATCTTGCTGCCGAATTTAAGCGTCAGCTTCGCCGAACTGCCGTCGCTGATGCGTACGCGCACGGTGCGGCCAGGTGCTGCGGCAAGGTAGAACTGGCGAATGCGTATATTCGCCTCGGCCATTTCTAGCCATTCGGCGCTGGAGACCAGGAACTTGCGTTCGACTTCCTTGCCCATGGCCGCGCACTAAAGCGTCTGCGGCTCGACATGGCAAGCGGCCGTAGATAATCAATTTGACTTTAATCAATCGATTGATTAAAGAGGCCGACATGATCAAATCCGCGCCCGACAAAATGCCCCGCCAGGAGACATCGCCCGCCGAGCAGACGCGCGCCGCACTGGTGCTGGCCGCGCTCAAACTGTTCGGGCGGCAGGGCTTCGACGGCACCTCGACGCGCGAGATCGCGGCGGAGGCGAAGGCCAACATCGGCTCCATCGCCTATCATTTCGGCGGCAAGGAAGGGCTCCGCGGGGCCGCCGCCGACCACATCGTCGAGACCATCCAGGCGGTTGCTGGCCAGGCGCTCGGCGGCATGCAGCTGCAAGGTCAAGCCAGTTCAGAGACGGCGCGGGCGCAGCTCTCGACCGCATTGGAGCGGATGGTAGGATTTATCGTCGCCCGGCCGGAGGCGGGCGATATCGTACAATTCGTACTTAGAGAGTTGTCGCATCCGACGGCCGCCCTCGACCGCATCTATGACGGGGTGTTCGAACCGACGCATCGCCGCCTCTGCCAGATCTGGGAACAGGCGACGGGCGAGCCGGCCGAAAGCGAGGCCACCAAGCTCGTGGTCTTCACGCTGATCGGCCAGGTCATCTATTTCCGCATCGGCCGCGAAGCAGTGATGCGTCGTATGGGCTGGCGCGAGATCGGTAACGCCGAAGCCGCCAAGGTGGTGGCGGCGGTCACAAGCAATCTTGGCGCCATACTGGCGGCCCGAAATCCGGTCGCCCGCAAGGAGGGCAAGCGATGAGTTTTCTCTGTTCCCTGCCGCTCGCGGCCCAGCTGTTCGGCGCCTGCGCGCCGGCAGCGCCGCTTGCCGTCGGCTATGTCGAGGGCGACTATGTCTTGCTGGCGCCGATCGAAGTGGCGCAGGTCGAGACCGTCGCGGTCAAGCGCGGCGACCGTGTTGTATCAGGCACGCCGGTGGTGACTCTCGAAAGCGCCGACGCAAAAATCGCCGTCGCCCAGGCAGAGGCCGCGCTCGCCCAGGCGCAGGCGCAGCTTGCCGACCTGCAGATCGGCAAGCGGCCGGAGGAGATCGCGGTGCTGAAGGCCGAGGTCGACATGGCCAAGGCCCAGGCCACGGATGCCAAGCGCAAATACGACCGCGCCGCCGACCTGTTCAAGCGCGGTGCCGGCACGCAGGCCGACTACGACACGGCCGCCGCGACGCTGGAGACCGCCAATGCGCAGGTCGGCCAGGCGCAGGCCAACCTCGCCGTCGGCGGTCTGCCTGCGCGTCCCGAAACGATCAAGGCGGCAGACAATCAGGTCAAACAGGCGCAGTCGGCGTTGGAACAGGCTGAGTGGCGGTTGTCGAAGCGCGTGCTGGCGGCACCTTCGCCCGGCCGCATCAATGACGTCATCCGCAATTCCGGCGACACCGCCGGTCCGACCGCGCCTGTCATTTCGATGTTGCCGGACGGTGCGGTGAAGCTCAGCGTCTATGTCCCGGAAAGTGCGTTCTCGTCGATCAAGGTCGGCACGCTGCTTGTCGTCCATTGCGACGGCTGCGGGCCGGAGGTGAAGGCGCGCGTCAGCTATGTCTCGCCCGACCCGGAATTCACCCCGCCGGTGATCTACTCGCTCGAGAACCGGCAGAAGCTGGTCTACCTCGTCGAGGCGCGGCCTGAGGGCAAGGCGCAAGCGCTGCAGCCGGGACAGATCGTCGATGTCGAGCTGGCGGCCTCCGCAAAATGAACGCCATCGACGTTCATGGCCTGGTCAAGCGTTTCGGCGACAAGACTGTCGTCGACCATGTGACGATGACGGTGGCCGAGGGCGAGATCGTCGGCTTTCTCGGGCCCAACGGGTCCGGCAAGACGACGACCATCCGCATCATGTGCGGCCTGCTGACGCCCGACGAGGGCGAAGGTAGGGTGCTGGGTTTCAACATCCGCACCGAGTCGCTCCGCATCAAGCGCGAAGTCGGCTACATGACGCAGAAATTCTCGTTCTACGAGGATTTGACGATCGGCGAGAATCTCGAATTCGTGGCGCGGCTCTACCGGCTGAAGTCGGTCGAGGAGCATGTGTCGAAAACGCTGGAAGAGCTTGGCCTGACGAGCCGCCGCAACCAGCTCGCCGGCACGCTGTCGGGCGGCTGGAAGCAGCGGCTGGCACTGGCCGCCTGCATCATGCACAAGCCGAAGCTGCTGCTGCTCGACGAGCCGACCGCCGGCGTCGATCCGAAGGCGCGGCGCGAATTCTGGGACGAGATCCACCGGCTGGCGAGCGGCGGTCTGACCGTGCTGGTGTCCACCCACTACATGGACGAAGCCGAGCGCTGCCACCGCATCAGCTACATCTCCTACGGCAAGATGCTGGCCACCGGCACGGTGGACGAGGTGGTGACGAATGCCGGTCTGACCACCTTCGTGCTGCAGGGACCGCGCCTCGACCAGGTCGCCGATGCACTCAGGGACCGGCCCGGCGTCGACCAGGTGGCGCCGTTCGGCGCGACGCTGCATGTCGTCGGCTCCGACAAGGCAAAGCTCGAAAAGGCGCTCGCCGATGTCGAGAAGGAGCACAAGGGCGTCAGCGTAAAACCCGGCGAGACCAGCCTCGAGGACGTCTTCATTCAGTTCATGTCCGGCTCGAAGGACAATATGGCATGAACAGCGTCTTCTCCTTCGCCAGGCTCGGTGCGCTGCTGATCAAGGAATTCATCCAGATGCGGCGCGACCGCATCACCTTCGCCATGATGCTGGGCGTGCCGCTTTTGCAGCTGGTGCTGTTCGGCTACGCCATCAACAACGATCCCAAAAGCCTGCCTGCCGCACTGGTGGCGACCAGCAATGACCCCTACACCCGCGCCATTGTCGCGGCCCTGCAGACGACCGGCTACTACCGCTTCGACCATGTTGCGCAAAGTGCCGAGGCTGCCGAATTCCTGATGGCGCGCGGCGATGTCGCCTTCGTCGTCACCATCCCGGCCGATTTCGGCCGCCGGGTGGAGCGCGGCGACAATCCGCAGATACTCATCGAGGCCGACGCCACCGACCCGGCCGCCGCCAGCGGCGCCATCTCGACGCTAAGCAAAGTGGCCAGCCAGGCGCTGCTTCGGGCGCAAGGCATGCAGGAGGCGGCGAGTGAGGCCGCCAGGGGCCAGCTCGATGTGGTGGTGCACCAGCGCTACAATCCGGAAGGCATCTCGCAATACAACATCGTGCCCGGCCTGCTCGGCGTCATCCTGCAGATGACCCTGGTGATGATGACCTCGATCGCGCTGACCCGCGAGACCGAGCGCGGCACGATGGAAAACCTGCTCGCCATGCCGTCCAGCCCGTTCGAGATCATGCTGGGCAAGGTGCTGCCCTATCTTGTGGTCGGTGGCGTCCAGGTGGTGGTGGTGCTGGCGGCGTCGAAGCTCTTGTTCGCCATCCCCTTCACCGGTTCCATGTCGCTGCTGCTTACAGCGGTATTGGTGTTCGTGCTGGCGCTGGTGCTGCTTGGCTACACCATCTCGACCATCGCCCGCACGCAGATGCAGGCGCTGCAGCTGACCTTCTTCTTTTTCCTGCCGTCGATCCTGCTGTCCGGCTTCATGTTCCCCTATCGCGGCATGCCGGGCTGGGCGCAGACCTTCGGCGAGATTTTTCCGCTGACGCATTTTCTGCGCATCACCCGCGCGGTGATGCTGAAGGGCGCCGAACTGCCGGCGGTTGCGGGCGAGATCGCCTGGCTGGTCGGGTTCGTGGCCTTGTTTGCCGGCGTCGCATTGGTGCGGTTCAGGCGCACGCTCGACTGAGCGTTCAGGAATTGAGCGATCGCGGACCGCTGACGAACGGACTGCCCCTGACATAGAACCGCAGCGGGCGATCCGCATCCTTCGTGATGCCGATGCGGATGCCTTGGCCGATGTCGCCGGGCTCGTGCTCGTCGGCTGCCAGCCATAGCGGGCCTTGGCGGCACAGATCGAGGCCGTCCAGCGAACGGTCGATCCGCAATGCCTGTGCGAGCCGTCCCGGCCCGCGCGCCACGTCGCGCAGGCGTTCGACGCCCCGGTTCTGCCGCATGATGGCAATGCCTTCGAGCGGCTCCAGCGCCCGGATCAGCACACCGGTGCCGGTCCCTGGCCCCTCGCTCGAAACATTGAGCATCCAGGAGACGCCATAGGCGAGATAGACATAGGCGTGCCCGGCCTCAAGAAACATCGAACGGTTGCGCGGCGTCATCCCGCGATAGCCGTGACCGGCGGCGTCGCCGGTGACATAGGCCTCGGTCTCGACGATACGGCCGCCGACGATGCCTTCCGGCAGCTCCCGCACCACGAGCTTGCCGATGAGATAGCGGGCGAGATCGGCCGTATCATCAGGCAGTTCGGCACGATCGAGCGGATGGTGGCCGGTCATGCTACCGCCGCCGTGTTTCAAGGTATCCGTTCGACCCATTGCGCGCGCGACTGCCCCGGCTCGAACGGATCGCCGAAATACTGGGTCTCGCGAACCACTTTGCCATCGACGAACTCCATGATGCTCACCGTATAGGACGGAATCCCGTCATAGGTCAGGACATATTCGGTGATCCAGAGGTCGCCTGACCCGGTGATCCGCCGCACGGCAAAGCGCTTCCGGTTGGGCTGCGTGGCGCGCGACGACTGGATGTTGTGCCGTCCGCTGATGCGCTCGCCTGATTGCGGATAATCGAGCACCGCGTCCTCGCGATAGATCTGATGCTCCGTCTCGAGATCATTGGCATCGGAGGCAGCCCAATGGCGATCGAGAGCCGCCCTTATCTCAGCGTCTGCCATATCGGTTCTCAGGCCGCGGCCATGATCTCGGCATAGGTGGTGAAATCGACATTGCCGCCTGACAGCACGACGGCGACGCATTTGCCCGACAGTTCGATCTCGCCTGACGAGAGCGCCGCCAGCGCCACGCAGCCGCCGGGTTCGACCACCAGCTTGAGATGGGCCATGGCGTCGCGCACCGCCTGTGCGGCCGCCTTGTCGGAGACGGCGATGGCGCCGGCGAGGTTCTTGCGGTTGATCTCGAAGGTGATGGCACCGGGCTCTGCGGTGAGGATGGCATCGCAGATCGAACTGTGGCCGGGCTCGTTGGAAACCCTTTTTCCTTCGATCAGCGAGCGGCGGGTGTCGTCGAAATGCTCGGGCTCAACGGCCCAGACTGCTGTGGCCGGCGAGGCATCCTTGACGGCGATCGAAATGCCGCTCGTCAGGCCGCCGCCTCCACAGGGAATGACGACCGCATCGAGGCTGACGCCGAGCGCTTTTGCCTGGCGCATCAGTTCGAGACCGATCGTGCCCTGGCCGGCGATGATGGCCGGATCGTCGAAAGGAGGCACCAGCACCATGCCCTTGTCCATGTAGGGTCGCACCACCGTCATGCGGTCGTCGCGAAAGCGGTCGAACGGCACCACTTCTGCGCCCATCTTGCGAACATTGGCGATCTTCATCGCCGGCGCGTCGGCCGGCATGGCAATGACCGCCTTGACGCCGAACATGGCAGCCGCCGCGGCGACGCCCTGAGCATGGTTGCCTGAGGAGAAGGCGACGACGCCGCGGCTGCGCTCTTCTTCGCTCAGCGAAGACAGTTTGTTGTAGGCGCCGCGGAATTTGAACGAGCCGGTGCGCTGCAGCGTCTCCGGCTTGAACAGGATGCGGCCGCCGAAGCGTTTGTTGAGTTCCAGCGATTCGATCAGGGTCGTTTCGGCGATCAGGCCGGAGAGCCGCGCGGCGGCGGCATGGATGTCGGCGATGCCGGGAAGCGTGGTCATGGCGAAGTCCTGAAAGGGATGAGATCGGCGCATGGTGCACGCAAAGGCAGGCCACGCACCAATGAAAAAATGTGACCGTTACAAAGTTTGGGGGGCATGAGCGGCGACGAGGGTCAAACTGGCCCACCCCTCCCGCCTTTATCCGCCGGGCCGTATCGGCTAAGGGCGGGGGGAAGCAGAATTCCGGACCGCCAGAAATGACCGCCAAGCCAAAACCCCTGTTCCTCGGTATCGACACCGGTGGCACCTATACCGATGCCGTGCTGTGGTCGGAACAAGGCGGGCCAAAAGGCAAGGTGCTGGCCAAGGCCAAGGCGCTGACGACGCGGCACGATCTTGCCGTAGGCATTTCCGGCGCGGTCGATGCGGTGCTGGAAAAATCGGCCACTGATCCGGCCGCCATCAAACTCGTGTCGATGTCGACGACGCTCGCCACCAATGCGCTGGTCGAGGGCCAGGGTGGGCGTGTGGCGCTCATCATGATCGGCTTTACCGGGGCCGACCTTGCGCGCGACGGGCTGAAGACGGCGCTCGGCACCGATCCGGTGGTGTTTTGTCCGGGCGGCCATGACGTGCACGGCAATGCGGCCAAGCTCGATCTGTCGGGGCTGGAAGCAGCACTCCCTGAACTCGGCGCCTCGGTGTCGGGCTTTGCCGTCTGCGCCTATTTCGCCACCCGCAACCCGGCGCATGAACTCGCCGCGCGCGACCTCATCCGCGAAAAGACCGGCCTGCCGGTGACCGCCAGCCATGAATTGTCGGCCAAGCTCGGCGGTCCGCGTCGCGCGCTCACCACCTTGCTCAACGCCAGGCTGATCTCGATGATCGACCGGCTGGTGGCGGCAACCGACGGATTTTTGGAAGCCCGCAACATCGCAGCGCCCCTGATGGTGGTGCGCGGCGATGGCGCGCTGGTTTCGGCGGCGTTTGCCCGCCAGCGGCCGATCGAGACCATCCTCTCCGGCCCGGCCGCCAGCCTGGTCGGCGCCCGCCACATGACGGGCCTGGACAACGCCATGGTGTCCGACATTGGCGGCACCACCACCGATGTCGCCGTGCTCGATGGTGGCCGGCCCCGGCTCGACCCCGAAGGCGCCACCGTCGGTGGCTTCCGCACCATGGTCGAGGCGGTCGCCATGCGCACCTTCGGCCTCGGCGGCGATTCCGAAGTGGCGCTGGAAGATGGCGCGCTCAACCCGAAGATCCTGCTCGGGCCGCGCCGCCTGGTGCCACTGGCGCTGGCCGGCATGATGCATGGTGTTTCCGTGACATCGGAGCTCGAGCGCCAGCTCAGGGCGCCCAACCCCGGCCGCATGGACGGCCGCTTTGCGTTGCGCACCGGCGTGCCGGACAGGCTCGCCGCCGGCCTGACCGCGCCCGAGGCGAAACTGTATGAACTGATTGGTGCCGTGCCGCTCGCCATCGACAGGCTGCTCACCTCGAACGCCCAGAACGCCACGCTGAACCGGCTGGTCTCGCGCGGTCTTGTGCATATCTCGGGCTTCACCCCCTCGGACGCCGCCCATGTGCTCGGCAAGCAGGCCAACTGGGACCCGCTTGCGGCCCGGCTCGGCGCCGAACTGTTTGCCCGCAAGCGTGATGGGCGAGGCCAGTACATCGCGCCGTCTCCGGAGGTGATTTCCGAACGCGTGCTGCTGACGCTCACGCGCTGGTCGGCCGAATACATTCTGGAGACAGCCTTTGCCGAGGATGGGCTGGATGGCGCCGCCACCGTCGCGCATGCGCTGGTGCAGCGCGCCGTCGATTCCCATCCCGGCATCGCAAGGCTCAGCGTCGCGCTCGATCGTCCGGTCATTGGCCTCGGCGCCTCGGCGCCGCTGCACTATGCCGGCTTGGCCGAGCTGGTCGGTAATGAGTGCGTGGTGCCGGAGGATACCGACGTCGCCAACGCGCTCGGCGCTGTCGTCGGCCAGGTCCGCGTCTCCGCCGAAGCCCGCGTCAGCCAGCCCAGGGAAGGTTTGTTTCGTTTGGCGTCGGGGCAAACGGTGCGCGACTTCACGGACGAGGCCAAGGCGATCGCGGCAGCGGAGGCTGATGTGCGGGCGATCGTAGCCGAGCGGGCGAAGGATGCCGGCACGGATAATGCCGAGATCGACGTTTCGACCGAGTTCAAGGTGTCTACCGTTGAGGCCCAACGGATGTTTATCGAAGCGCATGTGGTGGCGGTTGCATCGGGTCGGCCGAGGATTGCGGTTTAATGCATGTCGCCCAGAAGTGTGCCGCGGTTCTGGGACAACGACATGCATCAAAACAAAGACTTAAAGCGCGTCGTATGAATCCGTTCAGCGCGACGCGCTTTAGGGTAATCTCCCCCCTTGTGGGGGAGATGGCCGGCAGGCCAGAGGGGGGCGCTGTCCCGCCGACCTCTCATCGACGCTCACCCCGCGACTCGGCCTGTTTCGATCGGTCATGGAAAGGTTTGCGTTCCTTCGCGCCCCCCTCTGCCCTTCCGGGCATCTCCCCCACGAGGGGGGAGATCAGCAGCTTCAAATTCCCCGCCTTCACCCTAAGCTGAATTGACCCTTCACCCCTGACATGCCAAAGGCCGCAAAGCCTTTCATCTGGAGAAGCCCTGATGACCGATCGCGTCGAGATCGCCGGATTGCGGATTGCCCGCGAACTGCATGACTTTGTCGGCGAAGCGCTGCCGGGTACCGGTATTGCCGCCGACGCCTTCTGGAACGGCTTTTCGTCCATCGTCCATGATCTCGCGCCGAAGAACCGGGCGCTGTTGGCCAAACGCGACGCCATGCAGGAACAGATCGACGCCTGGTACCGCGCCAATGGCGCGCCCATCGACATGGAGGCCTACAAAACCTTCTTGCGTGAGATCGGCTATCTCGTGCCCGAAGGGCTGGCCTTCTCCGTGTCGACCGACAATGTCGACCCCGAGATCGCCAGCGTTGCCGGGCCGCAGCTGGTGGTGCCGGTGATGAATGCGCGTTATGCGATC
Source organism: Mesorhizobium sp. C268A (assembly GCF_040324475.1). Classification (NCBI taxonomy): domain Bacteria; kingdom Pseudomonadati; phylum Pseudomonadota; class Alphaproteobacteria; order Hyphomicrobiales; family Phyllobacteriaceae; genus Mesorhizobium; species Mesorhizobium sp. C268A. Next base: position 3,376,252 of record NZ_JAMYVX010000001.1, on the reverse strand, counting down.
AACGCCGCCAATGCCCGCTGGGGCTCGCTCTACGATGCGCTCTACGGCACCGACGCCATTGCCGAGACCGGTGGCGCCGAGAAGGGTAAAAGCTTCAACCCCGTGCGCGGCGCCAAGGTGGTTGCCTGGGCGAGGAGTTTTCTGGACGAGTCCGTGCCGCTCACCTCGGGCAAATGGGCCGGCGTGAACGGGCTGACGGTTTCGGGTGGCACCTTGCGGCTCGGCGCCGGCGCCGGCGGCACCACGCTGGCCAACCCGAAACAATTTGCCGGCTATCGCGGCGACGGTGCCAACCCGGAAGCCATCCTGCTGGTCCAGAACGGCCTGCACATCGAGATCCTCATCGACCGCACCAACCAGATCGGCCGCACCGACCCGGCCGGCATTGCCGACGTGATCCTGGAATCGGCGCTGACCACCATCCAGGACTGCGAGGATTCGGTCGCGGCGGTGGATGCCGAGGACAAGGTCATCGTCTACCGCAACTGGCTCGGCCTGATGAAGGGCGATCTGGCGGAGGAAATCAGCAAGGGCGGCAAAACCTTCACGCGCAAGCTCAATCCGGACCGCGCCTGGACCGCGCCCAGTGGTGGCGCGCTGAGGTTGCCTGGCCGCTCGCTGATGCTGGTGCGAAACGTCGGTCACCTCATGACCAATCCGGCCATCCTCGACCGCGATGGCAACGAGGTGCCGGAAGGCATCTTGGATGCGGCGATGACGGCGCTGATCGCGCTGCACGATGTCGGCGCCAACGGGCGTCGGATGAATTCCCGCGCGGGCTCGATGTATGTGGTGAAGCCGAAGATGCATGGGCCGGAGGAAGTCGCCTTCGCAGTCGAGATTTTCGACCGCGTCGAAGCGCTGCTCGGTATGGCGGCAAACACCATCAAGATGGGCATCATGGACGAGGAGCGGCGCACCACCGTCAACCTCAAGGAGGCGATCCGCGCCGCCAAGGAACGCGTCGTGTTCATCAACACCGGCTTCCTCGACCGCACCGGCGACGAGATCCACACCTCGATGGAAGCCGGGCCGATGATCCGCAAGGGCGACATGAAGCAGGCCGCCTGGATCTCCGCCTATGAGGCGTGGAATGTCGATATCGGGCTCGAATGCGGGCTCGCCGGTCATGCCCAGATCGGCAAGGGCATGTGGGCGATGCCCGATCTGATGGCGGCGATGCTGGAACAGAAGACCGCGCATCCCAAGGCCGGCGCCAGCACCGCCTGGGTGCCGTCGCCGACGGCGGCGACGTTGCACGCCACGCACTATCACAAGGTCGATGTCCATGCCGTCCAGGCGGCGCTCAAGAGCCGGCCGAAGGCGAAGCTCGATGATATATTGTCGGTGCCGGTGGCGGTGCGGCCGAACTGGACCCCCGACGAGATCCAGCGCGAACTCGACAACAATGCGCAAGGTATTCTTGGCTATGTCGTGCGCTGGATCGACCAGGGCGTCGGCTGCTCGAAAGTGCCCGACATCAACGATGTCGGCCTGATGGAAGACCGCGCCACGCTGCGCATCTCCTCGCAGCACATCGCCAACTGGCTGCACCACAAGGTGTGCTCGCAGATCCAGGTGATGGATTCGCTGCGGCGCATGGCAGCGATCGTCGACCTCCAAAATGTCGGCGACCCGCTCTACCGCCCGATGGCCACCGATTTCGACAATTCCATCGCCTTCCACGCCGCCTGCGACCTGGTGTTTAGAGGCCGCGAACAGCCGAATGGCTATACGGAACCGGTGCTGCACGCACGGCGGCTGGAGCTGAAGGCGAAAGAGCGGGCGAATTAGCGCCTGCATTTCCCTCCCCCTTGAGGGGAGGGTGGCCCGAAGGGCCGGGTGGGGTCCTGCGTGAAGTGCGGCGACTCCCTTCGGACGACACTACAAGCAATGTCATTGCAGAGGCCCTTTCTCGGCTCGGCTCCAAAAAGATCGACCATTCTTCGGCGACCCCCACCCTGCCGCTTCGGGGCCACCTTCCCCTCAAGGAGGAGCGTTACGCCGCCTGCGCCACCCGCTCCGACATCATGCGGTAGGAAATCGCCTCGGCCAGGTGAATGCGGCCGACGGTTTCTCTCGCTTCGAGATCGGCCAGCGTGCGCGCCACTTTCAGCACCCGATGATAGGCGCGCGCGGAAAAGCCGAGCTTTTCGCTGGCGTCCTTCAACAGAGACAGGCCGGCGGCATCCGGCATCGCGATGTCCTCGATAACAGAAGGCGAGCAATGCGCGTTGGTGGTCGCGCTGGTCACGCCGAGCCGCTCGAACCGTTCGCGCTGGATGGTGCGGGCGCGCGCGACGCGCTGCGCAACGGCGGCACTTTTCTCCGCCCGATCCGGCCGGATCAGATCGGCGGCCGAAACCGCAGGCACCTCGATCCTGAGATCGATGCGGTCGAGCAGCGGGCCGGAAATGCGCGCCTGGTAGTCGGTGCGGCAGCGCTCACCGCGCAGGCAGCGATAGCCGGGCTCGCCGGCCATGCCGCAACGGCACGGGTTCATCGCCGCCACCAGCTGGATGCGCGCTGGATAGGTGACGCGGTGGTTGGCGCGCGCGATCATGCAGTCGCCGGTCTCCAGTGGCTGGCGCAGCGCATCCAAGGTCTGCGGCGTGAATTCGGGAAACTCGTCGAGGAACAGCACGCCGTTATGGGCAAGCGATACTTCGCCCGGCCGCGCCCTGATGCCGCCGCCGACCATTGCCGCCATCGAAGCCGAATGGTGCGGGGCGCGGAACGGCCGCCGGTCGGTGAGCTTGCCTTCGCCGAGCTCGCCGGCCACCGAGGCGATCATCGAGACTTCAAGAAGTTCCTTGGGCGCCAGTGGCGGCAGAATTGAAGGCAGCCTCTGCGCCAGCATCGATTTTCCCGAGCCGGGAGGCCCGACCATCAACAGATTGTGGCCGCCGGCCGCCGCCACTTCCAGCGCCCGCTTGGCGCTTTCCTGGCCCTTGATGTCGCAGAGGTCGGGCAGGTCGCGGGCCGAGACATGGATGCCGGGCTCGGGCCGCGACAGCACCTGCGTGCCGCGAAAATGATTGGCGATGGCAATCAGGCTGCGCGGCGCCAATATGTCGAAATCCTTGCCCGCCCAGGCCGCTTCCGGCCCGCAGCCGAACGGGCAGATCAGGCCCTTTCCCTCGGCATTGGCGCCGATCGCCGCCGGCAGCGCGCCGGCGACCGCGGCAATGGTGCCGTCGAGCGACAATTCTCCGAGCACGACATAGGAGGCCAGCATGTCGCCCGGAATGGCGCCGAGCGCGGCCATCAGGCCGAGCGCGATCGGCAGGTCGTAATGGCTCCCTTCCTTGGGAAGATCGGCAGGCGCCAGGTTGACCGTCACCTTCTTCGACGGCATCGACAGCCCCGACGCATGCAGTGCCGCCTGCACGCGCTCGCGGCTTTCGGCCACCGCCTTGTCGGCCAGCCCGACGATCTGCATGCCGACCTTGCCCGGCGCGATCATCACCTGGACATCGACCGGTACGGCCTCGATGCCCTGGAAAGCAACCGTGCGAACCCGCGCCACCATCTTGCTCTGCCCCCGGATATCGGCTCGCCTCGGCCTTGTGGTTCAGACCGCGAGCGACGTCAGGACAAGACAACCATAGATTTCAGGCCAAGGCAAGAACATTACAGGAACATGCATTCGTGGTGGCTGCAGCGCGCTGTGCCGGTTGCAAAAAAGGAAGATGGTCAAGCAAAATGGAACGGCTGCTCCGCCTCCTCGACCGCGTTTAACAAGGGCGACTAGGCCCTTCGGCGATCTGAGGGTGTTGCTTCTAAGCGGTGATGAAGGCATCGACCGAACCTGAAAGCGATCGATCGATCGCGACCTGCGGTGGAAGCCACTCCATGACAGGATATCTGAAAGGCCAAGGCAGGGCGATCCGGCGCGAAGAGCCGCTCTCCAGAAAAATCTCGTTTACAAGGTCTATGAACCGCCCGCGGTCTCGTTCGATTCGTTTCAAAGTTTGCGAACGAATGTAATCCCGGGGAATTCGTCGCTCCTTCAGCGCTAAGACAGCCTCCGCGATGGATCGAGGATCGGGTGGAACTGTGAGCGAATAGTCGTCATCCAGATAAAGGTCTCGGCCGCCATGGTTCGGCGTCGTGACCACTGGAAGGCCCGCGAGAAGATATTCCGTGCTGGCGAACATTGGTCCTTCCAGGTGAGAGAGACAGATTCCCACGGCTGCACGATTTAGATGCGTGTTCACCTGAGCCGGTGCCAATCGGACAGGCTTGCCGGTGCCGTCAAACTCGTTGATAAAGACGTGATGCGGCGCGAGCTCCCTATGCCGATTTATTCGCGCTCTTTCCGACTCCGTCGTGGAGGATCCGCTTGAATCTCGATAGAAGACAAATGCGCAACGCTGGATGCCAAGCGACAAGTCATGGCGCTTCCACGGAGCCAGTTGCGCATTGTAGATTGCATCAAATTCTACAGGGACGTCATCGAGAGGCCTGAATATGTGTTCGGAGGTTGTTGACGTCTTGTTGTGCAGGACGGCGGCCTCGCCGGACTGATTCAACAGATCAGTCTCGGCCTGAGTGTTGGATAGGAAGATTAGCGAGTGACGGGGGTTCTTGAGTCTATGCAGAACGGCATAGGTCCGGATGGTTTTGACGCTAGCACTGTTTTCGATGGACCAGGTTGGCGAGATGAGAAACCAGGCGCGGTGGCCGCGTGGACGGAAAGGCATATGACTTGCTAATCCGAGCGGCGTACCGGACATTCCCGAATAGGATATGAACGGATCGTCCGACAGCAAACTGGCCTGAAGAGCAGGTTGCGACTTCGCGGAAGGGTGCCCTTTTCTGAGGTTGTGGCCATGACGCAGCATGGCTCTGACAATCTCGAATTTGGTAGGAGGGCGATACCCGTGCTGTAGGGTCAACATGCGGCAATTGCGATCTTGAGTGCGGAGAAAAACTCGCTTCGATAGAGAGAAATTTGGCAAAGAAACACCGCCATTTGATCGACGGAATATCTCAGGCGATCAAATCTGGTGTACGGAGAAGCGCCTCTTGAAAGAAAACATCGTCCCAAGCGGAGCTGGTTCTCACATCGCGCTACCAACCGTATCCGTTTGCGTAGGCTGTTTCAATCAAGAGGCATTCATCGACACTGCGATCCGATCCGTAGCGGCGCAGACATACACTGCGTTCGAATGCGTGGTGGTCGATGATTTTTCGACCGACGGTTCCCGCCGAAGGATTGAAGAGTGTCTGTCCCAGCTTGGCGACAGTCGTTTCCGCTTTCTGCCCCGACTGCAAAATGGCGGGCAGTTGACAGCAATGATGACCGGGCTTGACGCGACAGCCGGGCCCCTGATCTCCTTTCTTGACGGTGACGATGCTTGGCATCCTGACTTCATAGAATGCCATGTGAGAGCGCATCTCAGCCAAACCCGTATCGCGGCAATGTCGAGCTCCGATGAGGTGGTGATAGATACGGCCGGCAACCTGCTTGCGGGCGGTCATCCCGTATTCCACCTGAACGACCCGCGATCGATGCCGAAAATGAGCGGCTACCTGCATGTCGACACCGAAGCTGACCCGACATTATTATTTATTGATCGGGGTACCGTGGGTTGGTTTTGGTCAACCACATCGGGGATGATGTTTCGTCGAGCTCCGCTTGAAATCATGCGTCCATCCGATCCGGACGAAATAAAGATATGTGCCGATGGTTATATGGCTCGTGCCGCCCATATGATCGGCGGAACCGTGAGGATTGGGCGGGCTCTTGGCAGTTATCGGCTTCACGGCGGCAATGGCTGGGCGGACGGGCGCATCCTGGGTACCGGAGTTGGCCTCGGCAGGATGTCGCCTGATACTGAAATAGCGATACGGCGGGCACTGGCCAATCGTTGGTGCGAAGTGGCGCCGGGACTGGCGCATTTAATCTCCCGCCACTCAATGCGCAGGACCTTGGTCGACCTGATCGGACTGTCTGCGGCTTTTGCATTGCTGGAAAAGAACTCCGATGCGGGTTTTCTGCTGAAAGACTGGGCAACACCACAGCGAAAATTGCAGACCAGACTTATCGGTCTCCTTCCTCCGAAACTGAGGCCTCGGCGCTTCCGGGACATAGTTTGATTTGATGAGCCGCTTGCTCGGCAGTCTTACCCGATAAAGAGCATCTTTCGATGCTTCTCTGGACCCACCAAAGTCCTCCGTAGCAACGCACACTACGCGGCCAAATTCCGCCGCTTCGCCTCTACCGCGTCCCAGAACAGGCTGGCGATATCCGCGCCACCAAAGCGTTGCACTTCGCGCACGCCGGTTGGCGAGGTCACGTTGATCTCGGTCATGTAGTCGCCGATCACGTCGATGCCGACCAGGATGAAGCCGCGCTCTTTCAGCGACGGGCCGATGCGGGCGCAAATCTCGCGTTCGCGCTCCGTCAGCTCAGTCTTTTCGGCGCGGCCGCCGACATGCATGTTGGAGCGAGAATCGTGGTCGGCCGGCACGCGGTTGATGGCGCCGACCGCCTCGCCGTCGATCAGGATGATGCGCTTGTCGCCCTTGCGCACATCCTTCAGATAGCGCTGGACGATATACGGCTCGCGTGACAGCTGGGCGAACATTTCGAGCAGTGAGGCGAGGTTGCGATCGTCTTCCTTGAGATGGAAGATGCCGGCGCCGCCATTGCCATAGAGCGGCTTGACGATGATGTCGCCGAATTCCTTGCGGAAGGCCGCGACCTCCTGGGGATCCTTGGTGATCAGCGTTTCGGGCATCAGATCGGGGAATTCGGTGACGAAGATCTTTTCCGGGCTGTTGCGCACCCAGGCCGGGTCGTTGACGACCAATGTCTTCGGGTGAATGCGCTCCAGAATATGCGTGGTGGTGATGTAATTCATGTCGAAGGGCGGATCCTGGCGCAGCAGGATCACATCCATCTCCGACAGGTCGGTGCGCACCTTGTCGCCCAGCGTATAATGATTGCCCTTCTCGTCGCGGAGCTTCATCTCTTCGATGCGGGCAAACACCTTGCCGCCCAGCATCGACAGCCGGTCGGGCGTGTAGTGGAACAATTGGTGGCCGCGCCGCTGCGCCTCCAGCGACAGCGCAAAGGACGTGTCGCCGGCGATCGAGACGGTGGAGACATGGTCCATCTGGACGGCGATCTTCAGGGTCATCTTCTGGTCTCCAGCGGGTCGAGCAAGTCCAGGAAAAGTGCGTAGTGGTTTTCCGTCCGGAATTGCGGCAAGGCAAGTCGCCGATATACGGAACTTGGCGGCTTCTGCCAATCGCGCTTGCTTGGCCCAGACCTTTACCGGTCGAAGACCAGCCGGGAGTAACCGAGGAAGGACAGCGCCATGGCGACCAGCGAGGCGACGGCAAGTGCCGCCAGCGGCGGCATTGCCGGCAGCGCGAACAGGATGGCGCAGTAGACGAGATAGTTGACAATGCTGGTGGCGATGCCGACGCCGCCATAGCGCGCGCCCTCCTGCGCCACGCCGCGGCTCGACGGCGAAAAGGTCAGGTGCCGGTTGATCTGCCAGGTGACGCACAGCGCAAAGCCGATCGACAGGACACGGGCGACGAAGGGACCGAGCGGCGTCACCGCCAAGAACAGCCAGAGCACCGCGGCATCGGCGACGAAACCAACGCCGCCGGCCAGGACGAAGCGGGCGAGCCGGCTCACGGCCTCAGGCGGCCCGGGGCGTCTTGCCCGGTTCGGCCTTCGCTGTTTCGCTCGTGCGTTCGCGCCGTTCGACCCGGCCCGACGGGACGGAGAGATAGAAAATGCGCTTCTGCTCGGCGCGTCCGCGCGATACCGAATCGAGGATCAGTCCGGTCACCATCGCAAGCATCGACAAGAGCAGCAGGCCGACCGACAGCACCCAGGTCGGCATGCGCGGCACGAGGCCGGTCTGGGCGAATTCGATCAGCACCGGCGTCATCAGGGTAAGGCTCGATGCCAGGAAGAAAATGGCGAAGGCGCCGAAGAAGCGCAGCGGCTGCGTCTCCTTCATCAGCATGGCGAACATCCACAGGATCCTGGCGCCGTCGCGATAGGTCGACAGCTTCGACGACGATCCCTCAGGCCGGCGGCCATAATCGAGCGCGATCTCGCTCACCGGCAGTTTCAGCTGCGAGGCATGCACCGACATTTCGGTCTCGATCTCGAAGCCGCCGGAAACGGCGGGAAAGCTCTTGACGAAGCGCCTCGAGAAGACGCGGTAGCCGGAGAAGATGTCGGTGAAGTCGGCGCCGAACAGCCGCTTGTAGAGGCTATTGAAGATGCGGTTGCCGAAGGCATGGCCGGAACGGCCGGCATCGTCGGTGACGCCGCGCCTGGTGCCTACCACCATGTCGCAGCGCTCGGTCTGCAGGATGTTGATCAGCAGCGAGGCATCTTCCGGCGCATAGGTGCCGTCGCCATCGGCCATCAGATAGATGTCCGCATCGATGTCGGCGAACATGCGCCGCACGACATTGCCCTTGCCCTGGCGCGGCTCGCGGACGACGATGGCGCCCGCTGCGCGGGCCTTTAATGCCGTCAGGTCGCGCGAATTGTTGTCATAGACATAGATGTCGGCCGATGGCAGCGTCTCGCGAAAGCGCCGCACCACCTCGGCGATGGTCAGTTCCTCATTGTAGCAAGGCAGGAGCACGGCAATGGCCGGCTCGTGGCGGACTTCGTGCGGCATTTCCGTCTCCCGACACCCGGCGGAGCCTCCGGCCGCGCTCATATGCGGACTCGCTCAGGCGACTTTACTATTTATTGAAGCTGTTAAGGCTAGGTTTAAGGCCGCAGTCTTTCCGACGAAGGTCATGATGATGAACGCAGCCAAGGCGGGTGCTTCCTCCTGGAAGTCCGATATGACGCTGGCGCTGCTTGCCATGCTGGTGGTGCTGGCCGTCAATGCCGCCACGGGCTTTCGCGAATTGAGCAATGCCGGCGGCGACAATGACAGCCTGCTGCGGCTGGTCGAGGTTCGCGACATGCTGGCCGGCCAGGGCTGGTTCGACCTGCATCAGTACAGGATGGGGCCGGAAGGCGGTTTCGTCATGCACTGGTCGCGGCTGGTCGACGCACCGCTCGCCGCCATCATCCTCGCCGCCTCGGCGCTGACCGGCAGCATGGCCATGGCCGAAGTGATCGCACAGGTGCTGTGGCCGTCGCTGCTGTTTTGCCTGGCGGTGTTTTTTACAGCCCGTGCGGCACGCAGCTTCGCCGGCGTCGGCGCCGTGCTGCCCGCTATCGTCATCGGCGCGGCGGCGCTGCATTTCATCGGCATTTTCTTGCCGGGTGCGCTCGATCATCACAATGTCCAGCTGACGCTGACCATGGCCAGCCTCAGCCTGCTGCTCGAGGCGCCGACGCGTCGCTGGGCGGCCCTGACTTCCGGCCTGTGCGCGGCCCTGACGCTGGCCGTCGGCATGGAAACCGCGCCCTATGTCGCCACCATCGGCGCCTGCATCGCTTTGCTGTTCGTCGTCGATCCCGGCGGCGAACGCCGGATCGCCAGGGATTTCGGTCTCGGCTTTGCCGGGAATTCAGCCCTGGTCTTCGTCAGCACCATCCCGCCATCGGCCTGGGGCCAGGCGCAGTGCGATGCCTTCTCGGCCGTGCAATTCGTCGTCGCGGCAATCGCCGGACTGGGCCTTGCCGCCGTGACGTCGCTCAAGGTGTCCAACGGCACGGCCGGACGCCGCCTGATTTCGCTCGGCCTGCTCGCGCTTGTGCTGGGCGCCGTTGTCGCGGCGCTGTTTCCGCAATGCCTTGCGGCTCCCTACGCAACTCTCGATCCGCGCCTCAAGGAATTGTGGCTCGATCACATCGACGAGGCGCAGTCGCTGTTCAGTATTGCCGTCAATGAGCCGGCCTCGCTGGCGGCGCGCTATGTCACGCCGCTGGTGGCGACCGCGCTGATGGCGCTTCGCCTGCGCGGACCATGGCGCCGCCAGGACAGCCTCCTCGGCGCCTTGCTGGTCGGCGCCTTCATCGTCAGCGCCTGGCAGGTCCGCGGCTCGACATTCTCGATCGCCTTTGCCGTCATCCCGCTGTCGGCCTGGATCGCAAGCTGGCGCGAACGGGCGAGGATCAGCCCTGCGCGCAGCGTATCGCTGCGCATGGCGGCGGTCTGGGTGGTGTCGGTGAATGCCGTCTGGGCCGGTGCTGCCGCCGCGACGTCGAGCGTATTCGAGGCCAACAAGGTCTCGGTCGAGGCACAGGACACCGACAGCGATCCGTCCTGCGAGCGCAAGGCCTCCTTCGCGGCGTTGGCCCGGCTGCCGGACACCACGGTGCTTGCCATTTCCAATCTCGGCTCGCCCATCCTGGCCTATTCCGGGCACCGCGTCTTTGCCGGCCCCTATCATCGCAACATCGCCGGCGATCTGCTTGCGCTCGATGCCTTCCTCGGATCGGCGGACCAGGCGAGGATGATCGCGGCGGCTCACCACGTCGGCCTGATGGCGCTCTGCCGCGGCAGCGCCGAAAGCAAGATGCTTGCCGCCAAGGCGCCGCAAGGCTTCCTGGCCAGGCTGATGCAGGGAAGCGTCCCCGATTGGCTCGAACCGGTGGCCGAAACGCGCGGAACCCCGGTCGAACTCTACCGCGTCCGCTAAAGCATCATTCGCCAGCGAAAAATCGATTTCGCGATACGCTTCCTAAACGCTTTGCTGCCAGTCTCAGCCTAAATTTCGGGCGTCACAAACAGGGATACCGATGCAAACGACGTTTGGCACCGGGCAGGCAAGCAGGGAAAACTCGGATCTGGCGTTCACCGATGCGCTGACCGGGCTTGGCAACCATCGCCGCTTCTTCGACAAGGTCGATCGCCTGATCAGCGACCGTGCAGACGATCCCGCGCCGTTCACGGTCGGCATTCTCGACCTCGACGGCTTCAAGCCGATCAACGATCTGTTCGGCCACAAGGCCGGCGACGACATATTGATCCAGGTGGCGATGCGGCTGCGCGCCTCGATGGACAGCCACTCCACCGTCTGCCGCATCGGTGCCGACGAATTCGCCTTCCTCTACCCGATGGTGTTCTCGGAGGAGGCGGCGGCCGAGAAGTCGCGCATGATGATCGAAATCCTGTCGGCGCCCTACGATGTCGGCGAACGCACCGCCAGGCTTTCGGCCTCGGTCGGCTGCTCGCTGTTTTATTCCGGCGACGAAACCACGGAAATCCTCGTCAACAAGGCCGAAACGGCGCTCTACCACGCCAAGCGTTCGGGCCGTGGCCGCGTCGTCGTCTACACCCGCGAAATGGAAGAGGCGGCCAAGCGCGTCACCCGCATCGAACAGGCGCTGCGCCGTGCCGTCTCGGCCGGTGAGGTCGAACCGCATTTCCAGCCCATCGTCGATTTGACCACCCGCCGCACCATCGGCTTCGAGACGCTGGCGCGCTGGACCGATCGCGACCTCGGCGTGGTGCCGCCGACCGTGTTCATCCCGATCGCCGAAGAGCGCGGCATCATCGGCCCGCTATCGCAGCTGGTGCTGCGCAAGGCGACCGAAGCGGCGCGCAGCTGGCCGAAGGACCTGTTCCTGTCCTTCAACCTGTCGCCCTCGCAACTCGTCGACCAGAACACCGGCCTGCACATATTGTCGATCCTCGACCGCACCGGCTTCGATCCGCGACGGCTGGAGATCGAGATCACCGAAACCGGCCTGATGAACGATCCGGCCTCGGCCGAGAAGATCGTCGAGGACCTGCGTCGCGTCGGCATCCGAGTCTCGCTCGACGATTTCGGCACCGGCCAGTCCTCGCTCGGCCGCTTGCGCGAATTCCATTTCGACAAGCTCAAGATCGACCGCGCCTTCGTCTCCTCGATCCTCGACGACCGCCCGTCGGAACACATCATCCGCGCCATTCTGGCCATGTGCGAAGGGCTCGGCATGGATGTCGTCGCCGAAGGCATCGAGGAGGAGGCGCAGGCCGACCGCCTCGTCCAGTTCGGCTGCGCCGGCGGCCAGGGCTATCTCTTCGGCAAACCGGTCGACGCCGACGCCACGCTCGGCTACCTCCGCGATTCCTATCGCGGCGCCCTCTACGCCAAGGCAGTCTGACCGGCGGTCTTGCCTGCGTCGAGCAAGTCAGCGGTGCGAGCCAAGATCGACTGTGGCCGCCATCTTGCGTCCTTTTGTCTGACATAAGCCAAACAAATCGCCGTTTTCGCCCTTGCTCCCCGGACTTGGCTGGATAGGATGCGCGCCGACCGGATCGGGAGAGAAAAATATGATGCCATCGGCCGATTTTGCCGACCTCAGGGGAGCCTCGGTGCTGATCACCGGCGGCGGTTCCGGAATTGGTGCGGCACTGACCGAGGGCTTCGTTCGCCAGGGCGCCCATGTCGCCTTCATCGACATCGCCGATGGCCTAAGCACGCTGCTTGCCGACCGCGTCGAAAAAGAACTTGGCCGGCGACCGCTCTACCTCAAGACCGATTTGCGTGACGTCGAGGCGTTGCGCGCTTCGGCCGCCAAAGCGGCTGAGGCGCATGGCGACGTCACCGTGCTGGTCAACAATGCCGCCTGGGACGAACGCCACGAGGTCGCCGACGTTACCGTCGAGTTCTGGGACAACAATCTCGCCGTCAATCTGCGCCCGCATTTCTTCACCGCACAGGCGGTCGCGCCGGGCATGAAGCGGGCCGGCGGCGGGTCGATCATCAACTTCACCTCAACCTCCTATCTCATCAACCACCCCGATATGCCGGCCTACACCGCCGCCAAGGCCGGCATACTCGGCCTCACCAAAGGTCTCGCGGGCAAGCTTGGGGTCGACGGCATCCGCGTCAATGCGATTGCGCCGGGCTGGGTGATCACCGAGCGGCAGCGGGAACTCTGGGTCACCGAGGAGAGGCTCGCCGCCCATGTCGCCAAGCAATGCATCAAGCAGGTCATGCAGCCCGACGACATCGTCGGCACAGTGCTGTTCCTGGCCTCCGACGCCGCGCGTATGCTGACGGCGCAGATGTTGATCGTCGACGGGGGTTTCCTGTGAGTCCGGTGAATCAAAATCCGGCAAAAGGCACGCCGGCAGTCGCCGCCGTCGACTGGGGCACGACCCGCATGCGGGTCTGGCTGGTCGACGGGGCGGGCGGGGTGCTTGCCGAGCGTCGCGGCGATGATGGGTTGATCACCGCGCAGCAAAAAGGCTTTTCGACCATCCTCGAGGGCCATCTGGCGGCGCTCGGCGCACCTGACACACTGCCGGTCATCATCTGCGGCATGGCCGGCTCGCGCCAGGGTTGGCTGGAAGCGCCTTACGTCACCGTGCCGGCGCCGCTCAGTGCCATTCTCGCGGGGGCCGCCCGCATTCCCGGCCAGAGCCGCGACATCCGCATCGTGCCTGGCCTGGCGCAGCGCCTGGAAGATGCGCCGGACGTAATGCGCGGCGAGGAAACCCAGCTTGCCGGCGCCGGTTTGCCGGCAAAAGGTCGCCATCTCGTCTGCATGCCCGGCACCCATTCGAAATGGGTTCTGGTCGCAGACGGCGCGGTCGACGGCTTCTGCACCTGGCCGACCGGCGAGCTGTTTTCGGTGCTGGCCACTCACTCTATCCTGCGCCATTCGCTGGGCGAGAGCCCGAAGCCGGTCACTCCGGACAATCCGTTCTTCCAGGAATGGTGCCGCAAGGCTTTGGCGGAGGGCGGCGATGTCACCTCGCGGCTGTTCTCGATCCGCGCCGCCGGCTTGCTGCAGAACCTCAAGGCCGACGATGCCGCCGCTTGCCTGTCCGGCCTGCTGATCGGCGGCGAGATCGCCTCGGCGGGCCGCCGCTATGGCGAAAGCACCACCGCAATCGTGCTGGTTGCGTCCGGCTCGCTAGCAGCCCTCTACCGCCAGGCGCTAGACCTTGCAGGGCTTGCCGTCAGGACGGTCGACGCCGACGAGGCGGTGCGTGCCGGCCTTATCGAGGCAGCGCGGGAAAATGGCATGATCGCCAAATGACTCACCAGAGTGGAGTAACAGCGTGACCCAGACCGCACCTTTCCCGAAGCTGAAGCGTGGTCTTGTCGCCATTCTGCGCGGCCTCAAACCCAGCGAGGCGGTTGCCATCGGCCAGGCGCTGTTTGACGCCGGTATCGAAGCCATCGAGGTGCCGCTCAATTCGCCGGAGCCGTTTTCATCGATCGCCAGCATTGTCACCGCATTGCCCAAGACGACGCTGGTCGGCGCCGGCACGGTGCTGACTTCAGCCGATGTCGACGCCTTGGCCAAGGCCGGCGGGAGGCTGCTGGTCAGCCCCAACATCGATGCCGACGTCATGGCCCGCGCCATGCACCACGGCATGGTGACGATGCCAGGCGTGTTCACCCCCACCGAAGCTTTTCAGGCGATTAGGCTTGGGGCTTCGGCGCTCAAATTCTTCCCGGCAAGCGTGCTCGGGCCTAGCGGCATTTCGGCGATGCGGGCCGTGCTGCCGGCCGATACCGTGGTCGGCGCCGTCGGCGGCGTTTCCGAGAAAGACTTTGCCGGCTACAAAGCCGCTGGGGTGACCGCTTTCGGTCTTGGCTCCAGCCTGTTCAAACCCGGCATGAGCGTCGACGAGGTGGCCACGCGTGCCCGGGCGGCGGTAATGGCCTGGGATGCGGCCTTCGGCGGAGCGGCATGATGGACAACGTTTCGGTTTTCTCGGACCATGTCTGCGAGCTCGGCGAGGGGCCGAGCTACGATCCCGCCACCGATACGCTGTTCTGGTTCGACATTGTCAACGGCCTGCTGCTGGAGCAGGGTGTCACGTCCGGCGCGCGGAAAGTCCATGAGCTCGGTCAGATGGCCAGCGCCATCGCCATTGTCGATGGCAATCGCCAGCTCATCGCCACCGAGACTGGCCTGCATGTCCGCGACGTCTCGACCGGCAAGCTGACGCTGCATACGGCCATCGAGGCCGACAATGCGCTGACCCGCTCCAACGATTCGCGCGTCCACCCTTGTGGCGCCTTCTGGGTCGGCACCATGGGCAAGGGTGAGGAGAAGGGCGCCGGCTCCATCTACTGGTTCTTCAAGGGCGAGCTGCGCACGCTTTACACCGGCATCACCGTGTCGAACTCGATCTGTTTCTCGCAGGATGGAACGATCGCTTACTACACCGATACCGCGACCGGCCTGTTGATGCGCGTCGCCTGCGATCCGGCAACGGGTCTGCCGATCGGCGAGTCCAAAGTGTTCGTCGACCATCGCTCGTCGAAGGGCTATGTCGATGGCTCGGTCGTCGACCGCGACGGCGTGCTGTGGAACGCGGTCTGGGGCGGCAAGGCGGTGAAGGCTTATGCGCCGGACGGCACATTGTTGCGCGAGATTGCCACGCCGGCGGGGCAGTCCTCGTGCCCGGCCTTTGTCGGCGCCAAGGCCGATCGGCTGGCGGTGACCTCGGCCTGGAACGGCAAGGACGACAAGCAGCGCAAGCTTGACCCACAGGCCGGCATGACCTTCCTGCTCGACATCCCCGTCAACGGCCGCTTCGAGCCGCGCGTGCTGATCGCCTGAGCGTACCGGTTGTCGTGCAGGCGTCGGGCGCGGGTCGATTTCGCGCAAGCCGATCGCATTGGCCGTGCGATGGTGTGGCTGCATCACCGAGAAGCTTTGACCCATGCCGCGCCCGACCTTGATCCTCGTCCACGAGCCGGAAAAGGCCTGTTTCGACAGGCTGGTCGCCGACGGCTTTCCCGCCGAGCGCGCCTTGGAAATCTCGTCTTATCTGGCGCAATCGACCGATCTCGCGCCCGAATTCGATGAAATCACCGCCGCTTGCGGGCGGCGCGGCCTCGCCTTTATGCCGGTTGCATTCGACGATGCGGCAAGCGCGCTGGCGAAGGCCGATCCCGCAACCACGCTGGTCTGGACGCTGACCGACGGCATTGCCTATTTCCGCGGTGCTGCAGCGCCCGCACTTGCCAGGCTGAATGGGCTTAGAACCATCGGAGCCGACGATGCGCTGTTCGCGCTTTGCCAGGACAAGTTCCGTTCCGGCGCCGTGCTTTGCGCGCTCGGCCTGCCGGCGCCGCAGGCAGGCCTGGCCCGCGACGGCCGCTGGCTGGCCGACCCGCCAGCTTCGGAAGCCGGCTGGTTCGTCAAGCCGAACCGGCTCGGCTCCAAGGTAGGCATCTGGCCGGATTCACGCTGCAACGACCTGGCCCATGCGCTGGAGCTTAGCCGGCGGGTCTATGCCGCTTATCGCGACGATGTCGTCGTCCAGCCCTATGTCGGCGGTCGCAATGTCCGCGCCAGCTTCCTTGGGCTGCAAACGGATGCCGGGGCGGAAGCGCTCGGCGTTGCATTCGTCGACTCCGGCGGCGATTTCCAGACCATGGCGGACTCGATGGCGCTTTACGGCGACACCGGCGAGGCCGCCAAGGCGGCTGGACTATACAGCGAGCCGGTGCTGGAGGCGGTTGCCGACACCCAGCCGGCAGCCGCGGCAACCATCCGCCGCATCGCCGAGCGGCTGGTCAGCGGGCTCGGCCTGCGAGACGTGTTTTCCCTCGATTTCAGGGTCGAGGCTAACGACCATGTCCACCTCATCGAGTTCGAGGTCTGTCCCGGCCTGCCCTGCTTCGATTTCCGCGCCTATTGCCTGATGCAATGGGGCATGACGCTGGCCGATGCGGTTGCCGAGACGGCGGCGAACCGACTGAACCGACAGGCGATCTGAACGGTCGAGGGACCAGCGCGACCTACCGCGCCTTGACGGCTTTTGCTCCACCTTTAGTGTCGCGGGACAGTCCTCAGGCAAGGCCGCGCGATGAGCACACCAGCAAGCTCCCTCCACCATCACATCAGGCGCATGGCCGGGCGCGATCCGCACGAGGCGCATCGCGTCGCCACGCCGCTCGAGCTGCTGTTCGATCTGACCTTCGTCACCGCCTTCAGCCTTGCCGCCGCGCAACTGGCGCACGCCTTGCCGAGGGCAACTACGCGGCGGCGCTGATCGGCTTCGGCTTTGCCAGCTTCGCCATCTGCTGGGCGTGGATCAATTTCTCCTGGTTTTCCTCCGCCTATGACACCGACGATTGGATCTTCCGCCTCGTCACCATGGTGCAGATGATCGGCGTGCTGGTGCTGGCCATCGGCCTGCCGCGCATGTTCGCCTCGATCGAGCATGGCGAACACCTCAACAATTCGGTCATGGTGCTGGGCTACGTCATCATGCGCGTCGCCATGATCTTCCAATGGCTGCGCGCGGCGCGGCAGGACCCTGGGCGGCGGCGTGCCTGTCTCACCTATGCCATCGCCATCGCGATCGCCCAGATCGGCTGGGTGGTGCAGATCCTGGTCGATTTCTCGCTGGCGACGAGCCTGGCTTTCGGCGCGGTCCTGCTTCTCATCGAGCTGGCCGGACCGGTCATCGCCGAACGCCGGGATGGCGGCACGCCCTGGCACGCGCATCACGTCGCCGAGCGCTACAGCCTCTTCGCCATCATCGCGCTGGGCGAAGGGGTGGTCGGCACGCTGGCGACGCTGTCGGCCGTGGTCGAGGAGCAGGGCTGGAACCTCGATGCCGCCTTGATTGGCATTGCCGGAATGGGTCTCACCTTCGGCATGTGGTGGGTCTATTACATGCTGCCCTCGGGGACGGTGCTGCACCAGCACCGCAATCGCTCTTTTGTCTGGGGCTATGGCCAGATGCTGATCGTGGCGGCCATCGTCGCCACCGGCGCCGGGCTGCATGTCGCGGCCTATTTCATCGAGCACAAGGCCCATATCGGCCCGGTAGCGACCCTGCTCTCGGTCGCCATTCCGCTAGGCGTGTTCCTGGGGGCGATCTACGCGCTGTATTATTATCTCGTCCAGCGCTTCGATCCCCTCCATGTCTGGCTGCTGGCGGGAACGGCTGCGGTCGTCGCACTTGCCATCATCGCCGCCCTTGCCGGCGTCGACATGGCGGTCTGCCTCATCTTACTCACGCTAGCGCCGGCCGTCACCGTTGTCGGCTATGAGCTGTCGGGGCACCGCCATCAACTGGAGGTGCTGGCGCAGGAGGAAGCGCCGCACTGAGCAGAGCAGCTTCGCGCGTCAGATACCCTCGACCAGCACGATCTCGCCATCGGCTACTTTCTGACGGATGGCGACGGCGCGCTGGTACTCCGGCGAGTGGTAGCAATCGTGCGCCGCGCTGAGCGATTCGAACTCGATAATGACATTGCGGGCGCGGCCAGGCCCCTCGGCCTTTTCATGCTCACCGCCACGGGCAAGGAACTTCACGTCGAAACGGTCGAAAGCGAGCTTGGCGGCAGCGACATAGTCCTTGTAGCCTTCGACGTCGCGCACATCGACGCGGGCCACCCAGTATCCCTTGGGCATTTTCTTCTCCTCGTTACGCGGCGCGCATCTCTTCCAGTATGGCTTCCGCCGCCGCGCGCCTGTCGCTTGCCGCCACGATTGGCCGGCCCACAACAAGATGGCTGGAGCCGTTGCGGATCGCCTGGCCGGGCGTCATCACGCGTTTCTGGTCGCCATGGTCGCTGCCCTTGGGCCGTATCCCCGGCGTCACCACCGCCAGGTCGGGTCCGACGATGCGGCGCACCGCTTCCGCCTCCTCGGCCGAGCAGACGACGCCGCCCATGCCTGCATGCAGCGCCTGTTCGGCGCGCCTCAGCACCAGCGTGTGCGGGTCGTATTCATAGCCGGCGTCGATCACGTCCTGCTCGTCCATCGAGGTCAGCACGCTGACCGCCAGCAGGCACAGGTCGCTGCCGCGCGACGCTTCCACAGCTGCCTTCATCGCCTTGGGATAGGCATGGATGGTCAGCATCGTCATGTCCATGCGCACGATGTTCTCGACACCCTTCGCCACGGTGTGGTCTATGTCGAGCAGCTTCATGTCGAGGAAGATCTTCGTGCCGCCGCTGGCCAACTCCCTGGCGAAGTCGAGCCCGCCGGCGAAGGCCAACTGATAGCCGATCTTGTAGAAGGAGACGACGCCGTCGAGTTCGCGCACCGCCTGTTCGGCCTCTTTCACCGTCGGCACGTCGAGGCCGACGATCAGCCTGTCTCTCATCGTATGGGCCTGCATGGCTGTGGAAATCATGCCCCGGTCCGGGTCGACAGCATGCGCGAGGTTTCGATCAGCGTGCGGCATAGGTGCTCCATCGATTTGGTCAGTCTATCATCCCTGAAATTGCCGTCGCCGTCGAAGGCATTGCCGCCATCGGATACCGAGCATTCCGGCGTCACCATCTCCAGCTGGCAGCGCACCAGCACGGCGCGCAGATGGTTGATGCAGCGGATCCCGGCGAAATGTCCGTTGGAAGACGAGCACAGGCCGGCGACCTTGCCGACAAGCGGCCTCACCGGCCGGCCGCCATCCAGGCGCACCCGGCTCACCCAGTCGATCGTGTTCTTGAGCAATGGCGGGATCGAGCCATTATATTCGGGCGTCGCGATCAGCAGCCCGTCATTGGCGGCGATCAGCCGGCCAAGCTTCACGGCGTTGTCGGGAACGCCTTTTTCCTTTTCGAGGTCCTCGTCGATGATCGGCAGCGGATAGTCGGCCAGCGAAATGCGCGTCACCTCGGCGCCTTGCATGGCCAGCTCCTTCTGCGCCACATCGGCGGTCCTGCCGCTGAAGGCGCCGCTGCGCACCGAGCCGGCAAAGACGAGGATTTTCGCGATCACAGCATTGGCCACTCTTGTTCCCGGACAGGTACAGCCAGAGGCTGCGCAAATCAACGCACTGGCTCAAAAAACGGAAACGATCGGGGGGCAAGCGCGCGAAGGTGTGCCGAGCAGCTGGGCTATTGCTAGTGGGTGACCGCAATTCTTGCACTCAGCGCGATGAGTGCAACTCCGAGCAAGGCATCTATCGGCCTGCGGACGCTGCCATATACCGACCGAACCCTTCTTGTGGAGAACATCAGCGCGACAAGCCCAAACCACGCCATCGCGACCAGCCCGATTATGGCCAGCGACACTGCCTGGACCCAGATCGGAGCCTGCATCGGCAATACCGATATGAACAGGCTCGCGAAGAACGCGGCCGTCTTCGGATTTGTAATTCCGACAACGAATCCGCTTCGCCAAGGAGCCGTAGTCTCTGCGCCACCGACGGCCAGCGGTGGCCGCGCCTGCCAAGCCGACAAAAGGATCTTGCTGCCCAGGTAACCGAGATACACGGCACCGGCGATCCGGACGGCAAGGTGAGCCCATGCAATCTGCGTCAGTACGAGGCCCAGGCCACACATCGCGAGAGCCGCCCACACCATGATCGCTGCGGCAATGCCAAGCGCCACATGGAACCCCGCGCGACGGCTGATCAGCGCATGGGAAGTCACGGCTACGAAATCGGGTCCTGGGCTCATGGCGCCGAGCAGGAAGACCGAAGCAAGGGTCAGGAATTGCGGAAGGTAGCTCATGCGATACTCCAGTTTCAGTCTCGTCGTACCGCACGCCTGCATGCCGGAGAGGCCAGTAAAGCCGCTCGCCGATTTCGAGGGTCGTTTCCCTCACCTTCACAAACCTACAGCGCTCTTTAATATGAGCGAAATGAAAGATATTTCGGCAGCCATGAACAAAGCTAATATCAACATCACGATGGTGCGCGTCCTGACATCGCTCAGCGAGACGCGCAGCTTCACCAAAACCGCCGAGCGGCTCTGTCTTTCTCAATCGGCCATAAGCCATGCAATGAAGGCGCTGGAGGAGATCGTTGGCGCGCCCCTCGTCATACGTGATCGGCGCGGTGTCGCTTTCACCGCAACCGGCGAGGCGGCTTTGGACGCGGCGCGCGCCGCTTTGCATGCTTTAGGCCGTCTTGTCGGCCTACGGGAACACTCCATCAAAGGCAGAGTACGGCTCGCGCTGGTCAGCAGCGCCTCGGTAAAGATTGCTCCATATGCGTTGAACATTACTTCCGTCCGGCACCCGGAGCTTGCTGTCGAACTGCTCTTGGGCACGGATACCGAGGTGGCGGAGTGGGTCGATCGCGGTGCCGCCGATATTGGACTGTCCTACATCGCCGGCAATTGCCAAGCCGAGGAACTTGTCGACGACGAACTCTTTGTGGCGTCATCGCAAAAGAACTCAGTCCAAGGGGGGTCATTTCCGATCCGCGCTCTCGACGGCCAGCCATTCATCATGTCGAGCGGCGGCT
This sequence comes from Mesorhizobium sp. C268A, assembly GCF_040324475.1. Taxonomy (NCBI): domain Bacteria; kingdom Pseudomonadati; phylum Pseudomonadota; class Alphaproteobacteria; order Hyphomicrobiales; family Phyllobacteriaceae; genus Mesorhizobium; species Mesorhizobium sp. C268A. The sequence goes on along the minus strand of NZ_JAMYVX010000001.1, from coordinate 3,355,181 downwards.
GCGGACCAATGCTTGCCGAATTGTTCCAGGATTTTGGCGTTGCGCCAGTTGTCATCCTGTCGGCGAGCGATATGGCGGCGCTGCTTGCTCTGGTTGGGGCCGGGCGCGGTTTGTCGATTGCGCCAGGCCTGGCGTTTCCGGCCGATTGGCAGCGAACCGTCGCGAGGCGTCCTCTTGAGCCGCGTGCGCGTCGGCCTCTGCTGCTTCTGTTCTCCAGCAGCGCCGAAGCAACGGCCGTGCGGGCCATGTGCGCGGCGATCAGAGAGGTCGCCACGAGTTTGCGAGGCGGATAACAGTCAAGGATGTGGATCGACCCTCAATCGAGCTTCCTTCGGGAGACGTCGATCCTCTACAAGGCGCCAGAGACTTCTCCCGCCCCCAATACCAGCTAATGCGCTTCGCGCCGGTAGATCCACAGCTGCGTCGGCGGGATGTTGCGGAAGATGAAGTCGAAATGCTTGACCGTGTAATTGCCGCGGCCGGGCGGGATCGGCGACAACGGCCCATAGGTCAGCTGCACGATCGGCCGTCCAACCGGGATGCGGTCTAGCAGGCTTTCAATATAGGCGATCCGCTGTGCGACCGGAAAATTGAGCAGCGGCACGCCGGAGACGACGGAATCGAAAACCATCCCGCTCTTCTCGCCAAGCGTGGCGTTGAGATTGAAGGCATCGCCCTCGATGACGTTGACGCCGGGATAGAGCTGGCGCAGATGGCGCACGAAATCGGTGGAATATTCGACCGCGTACAGGTTTTCGGGCTTAACGCCCTGGGCGAGGATTGCACGGGTGATGACGCCTGTGCCGGGTCCGACTTCAAGCACCGGCAGGCCGGACTTCGGATTGACGATGGAAGCCATCTTGCGGGCGGTGATAGAGCTTGTCGGCACGATCGAACCGACCGACTTCGGCTTGTCGATCCAGCCTTTGAAGAATTTGAGTTCGTCGTCGAACTTTTCCGCCAGCGCCTTCCGCAATCCCGGACCACGTGCCATGCAAGTTCTCCTCAACACTCCCCGAACGCTACTTAGCAGCTAACAGGTCCAAGGCAAGGCGCGATCTGGCATAAGATGTTGATGACGTTCGGGAAGCGTGGCGGCCTTGGCTTGGGTTCAGTGCTCGCCGAAGGATTCGAAAAAGTCCTTCATGCGGGCGAAAAAGCCGCTCGACTGGGGCGAATTGTCCTTCGACGACAGCTGCTCGAACTCTTCCAGCAACTCGCGCTGGCGGCGCGACAGGTTTTGCGGCGTTTCGACCGCGGTCTGGATATAGAGGTCGCCGACATTGGGCTGGCGCAGCACCGGCATGCCCTTGCCCTTGAGGCGGAACTGGCGGCCGTTCTGCGTGCCTTCGGTCACTTTCACCTTGGTCTGACTGCCGTCCAGCGTCGTCACCTCGAACGAGCCGCCAAGGGCGGCCGTCGTCATCGATATCGGCACCTTGCAGTAGAGATCGGCGCCGTCGCGCTGGAAGAATTCATGCGGCTTCACCGCCAGGAAAATATAGAGGTCGCCCGATGGGCCGCCGCGCAGGCCCGCCTCGCCCTCATTGGCAAGCCGGATGCGGGTGCCGTCCTCGATGCCGGCCGGGATATTGACCGACAGCGAGCGTTCCTCGGTGACGCGGCCCTGGCCGGCGCATTTCGGGCACGGGTCCTTGATCGTCTGGCCGCGGCCTTGGCATTGCGGGCAGGTACGCTCGATCGAGAAGAAGCCTTGCGTCGCTCGTACCTTGCCGTGGCCATGGCACATCGAGCAGGTCACCGGCTGGGTGCCGGGCTTGGCGCCGGTCCCGGAGCATTCCGTGCATGAGATCGAGGCCGGCACGCGGATTTGCGCGGTCTTGCCGGCAAACGCTTCTTCCAGCGTGATTTCCATATTGTAGCGCAAATCGGCGCCGCGTTCGCGGCCGCCCGACGAGCGGCGCTGGCGCCCGCCCATCATGTCGCCGAAAATATCTTCGAAAATGTCGGCGAAGCCGCCGGCGCCAAAACCTTGCGCGCCGCCATTCATGCCGCCCTGCTCGAAGGCGGCGTGACCGAAACGGTCATATGCCGCGCGCTTCTGCGGGTCCTTCAGCGTTTCGTAGGCTTCGTTGATTTCCTTGAACTTATGCTCGCATGAGTGATCGCCGGGATTGCGGTCGGGATGGAACTGCATGGCCAGCTTGCGGAAAGCGCTCTTGAGCTCCTTCTCGTCGGCGCCCTTTTGCACGCCCAGCGTCTCGTAGAAATCAGCTTTCATCTTTTCCCGCAGTCCGGATGCTCAACGTCTTGATGCATGTTGCGTCGTTTGCCGGCACGTTGTCTCGATTTAGGAGCGGTGCTGCCCGGATGCTAGGGCCGGCGCGCTTGTGCCTGTGTTTTTCAGTGACTTTTTCGGCAAGGCCCGCACTTTTTCAGCGAGGGTTGCAAAAAAGCCCGGCTTTGCGCCGGGCTTTCCGCTTTATTTGCCGTCAACCGGTCAGGCCGACTTCTTCTTCTCGTCGTTTTCGTCGATTTCCTCAAAATCGGCGTCGACCACATCGCTATCCTTGGCCGCGTCCGCCTTGGCGTCGGCTTCCGCCGCTTCCTTCTGCGAAGCTTCGTACATGGCCTGGCCGAGCTTCATGGATGCTTCGGCAAGCGTCTGCGACTTGGCCTCGATGTCGGCGGCATCGTCGCCTTCGGCAGCAGCCTTCAGCGCCGTGATAGCCTCCGATATCGCCGTGCGCTCGGTTTCCGAAACCTTGTCGCCATATTCCTTCAGCGACTTCTCGGAGGAGTGCACCAGCGCCTCGGCCTGGTTGCGGGCCTCGACCAAAGCACGCCGCTGCTTGTCGGTCTCGGCATTGGCTTCGGCGTCCTTGACCATCTTCTCGATGTCGGCGTCCGAAAGGCCACCAGAGGCCTGGATGCGGATCTGGTGCTCCTTGCCGGTGCCCTTGTCCTTGGCCGAAACGTTGACGATGCCGTTGGCGTCGATGTCGAAAGTGACCTCGATCTGCGGCACGCCGCGCGGCGCCGGCGGAATGCCGACCAGGTCGAACTGGCCGAGCGCCTTGTTGTCGGCAGCCATTTCACGCTCGCCCTGGAAGACGCGGATGGTCACGGCCGACTGACTGTCTTCAGCGGTCGAGAACACCTGGCTCTTCTTGGTCGGGATGGTCGTGTTGCGTTCGATCAGGCGGGTGAACACGCCACCCAGCGTCTCGATGCCGAGCGACAGCGGCGTCACGTCGAGCAGCAGCACGTCCTTCACGTCGCCCTGCAGCACGCCGGCCTGGATGGCGGCGCCGAGTGCGACGACTTCATCCGGGTTGACGCCTTTGTGCGGCTCCTTGCCGAAGAACTGCTTCACGATCTCCTGGATCTTGGGCATGCGGGTCATGCCGCCGACCAGGACCACTTCGTCGATCTCGCCAGCCTTCAGCCCGGCATCCTTGAGCGCCGCCTTGCAGGGCTCGATGGTGCGCTGGACGAGATCGTCGACCAGCTGCTCGAACTTGGCACGGGTCAGCTTCAGCGTCAGGTGCTTGGGGCCGGTCGCGTCGGCGGTGATGAAGGGCAGGTTGATTTCCGTCTGCGTCGTCGACGACAGCTCGATCTTGGCCTTTTCAGCCGCCTCCTTGAGGCGCTGCAGCGCAAGCTTGTCGTTCTTCAGGTCGATGCCCTGTTCCTTCTTGAACTCGGCCGCCAGGTATTCGACGAGACGCATGTCGAAATCCTCGCCGCCGAGGAAGGTGTCGCCATTGGTCGACTTCACTTCGAACACGCCGTCGCCGATTTCGAGCACCGAAATGTCGAACGTGCCGCCGCCAAGGTCATAGACGGCAATGGTCTTGCCATCCTTCTTGTCGAGGCCGTAGGCAAGTGCTGCAGCCGTCGGCTCGTTGATGATGCGCAGCACCTCAAGGCCGGCGATCTTGCCGGCGTCCTTGGTGGCCTGGCGCTGGGCGTCATTGAAATAGGCCGGAACGGTGATGACCGCCTTCTCGACCTTCTCGCCGAGATAGGCCTCCGCCGTTTCCTTCATCTTCTGCAGGATCATGGCCGAGATCTGGCTGGGCGACTGCTTCTTGCCGCCGGCCTCGACCCAGGCATCGCCATTGTCGCCCTTGACGATCTTGTAGGGGACAAGCTTCTTGTCCTTCTCCGTCACCGGGTCGTCATAGCGGCGGCCGATCAGGCGCTTGACCGCGAAGATGGTGTTTTCAGGATTGGTGACCGCCTGGCGCTTGGCCGGCTGGCCGACGAGACGTTCGCCGTCGCCCGAGATGGCGACGATGGAAGGCGTCGTGCGCGCGCCTTCCGCATTTTCAATGACCTTGGGCTCCTTGCCATCCATGATGGCGATGCAGGAGTTGGTGGTGCCGAGATCGATACCGATTACTTTTGCCATTTTTCTAGTCTCTCCGCTAAGCAGGCTCTCAGGACCCGTAAGGCGTTCCGACGAAAGCCCCTGTTCACAAGAAATTCCGCTCCGGCAACCGGCATTCCGGCACTGGGCGGCTTGGCGCGTATATAAGAACAGGCGGCATCGGGCGCAAGCATTCTGCGCATGGCATCCACCGCGCCGCGCTTGGCGCCTTTGAACAGCCGCCCGGCGGCCCGGATGTGCTCAAACCGCGCTCAAAACCCCAGGATCTGCGCGATCCCCCGGCGAAGCGCCCAGTCAGGGCTTCGAAACCACAAGAAAACGTCACCTATGCGTGAGAGAGGCGGCTCCTGGCTGAGGAAGGCGCCTGCCCACAGCAGACACAGGCAAAAGCGTCACGCGGCCTGCGACAGCGATTTATGCGCCTCGGCCAGGATTTCGAACGAGCGCACGCGTGCCGCATGGTCGAAGATCTGCGCGGTCACCATCAGCTCGTCTGCGCCGGTGCGGCGCACGAACGCGTCTATGCCTTGCCGGACGGTTTCGGGGGAGCCGACGACGGCGCAGGACAGCGCCTGCGAAATCATGGTTTTTGCCATCGGCTCGAGCGTCTGGTCATAGCCCTCGACCGGCGGCGGCAGGCGGCCGGCCCGCCCCGTGCGCAGATTGACGAAGGCCTGCTGCAACGAGGTGAACAGCAGTTTGGCCTCTCCATCGGTCGGTGCGGCGAAAACGTTGAGGCCGAGCATGACATAGGGCTTGTCCAGCTGTTCCGAAGGCTGGAAGCGCGAACGGTAGATCTCCAGCGCATGGTCGAGTTCGGCCGGCGCGAAATGCGAGGCAAACGCATAGGGCAGGCCGAGCATGGCGGCGAGCTGCGCGCCATAGAGGCTGGAACCGAGGATCCAGACCGGCACCTTCTGGCCTTCGCCGGGCACGGCGTGGATACGCTGGCCTTCCGCGGCCGGCTGGAAATAGCCCATCAGCTCGACGACATCCTGGGGGAAATTGTCTGACGCCTCGAGATTGCGGCGCAGCGCGCGCGCTGTTCCCATATCGGTGCCGGGCGCGCGGCCGAGGCCGAGGTCGATGCGGCCGGGGTGCAGTGCCGCCAGCGTGCCGAACTGCTCGGCAATCACCAGCGGCGCATGGTTGGGCAGCATGATGCCACCGGCGCCAACGCGGATGGTCTTGGTGCCGCCGGCGACATGGGCGATGACCACGGCGGTCGCCGCGCTGGCGATGCCCGGCATGTTGTGGTGCTCGGCCAGCCAGTAGCGCCTGTAGCCGAGCCGCTCGGCATGGCGGGCCAGGTCGAGCGAATTTGCCAGCGATTGCGAGGCGTCGCTGCCTTCGACGATCGGCGACAGGTCGAGAACGGAAAGTGCGGTCATGGGCCTCAAGCCTTTACGATGTTCAACTGCCTGACCCTGGTTTCGAAGGCGCGGTCGGGAATGACGATGTCGAGCTGGCACCAAGCAACGGGTCCAGATTCTCGAACGGGATCGCCTGCGGATGCTGGCGATGCAGCGCGCTCAGCGTGTCGAGCGACGCATCGATCGGACCGCGATAGCCGATGCGGTCGAAATAGGAATCGAGGTCGAAGGAGGCATCGTTCATCGCAGGGTCCGGCTTGACCGGCTCGATATAGGCACTCCGCCTGAAGACAACAAATGCGGGATGACGGACAGGCGCGGCAAGCTTATGGCGCGGCCTTTCCGTTCTCTTCGGCCGCTTCCTCCTCCACCACGGCCGTCTGCTGTGCGGCGAGAAAATTGCCGACATGGCTGAGGCCATCGAAATGATCGCAGAACACTTTGACGACGACCAGCAGCGGCACCGCCATCAGCGCGCCGACAAAGCCCCAAAGCCAAGACCAGAAGGCGATGGCGATGAAGATCGCCACGGCGTTGATCTCGAGGCGTCGGCCGACAACCATCGGCGTAACGAACTGGCCTTCGACGATGTCGCACAAAAGCACGAAGCCCGGCGCCAAAAGCGCGTAGGTGATCGAGTCGAAGCTGATCATCGCAATGACGCTGACCAGCACGATGGTGATCAGCGCGCCGACATAGGGCAGGAAGTTGAGCAGCGCCGCCATCGTTCCCCAGACGAGCGGGTTGGGCATGCCGAGCGCCCACAGGCCAAGGCCGATAACCGCGCCGAGACCGGCATTGATGACGGTGACGGTGAGCAGATAATGCGAGATTTCGCGCTCGACGTCATAGACGACGCGCAAGGCCCGCTTCTTCTCACTGAGGCTGGCGAAGGACTGGATGATCTTCTCATAGAACATCGTGCCTGACGCCAGCAGGAACAGCGACAGCACGAAGATAATGGTCAGGCTTGTCCCCGCCGACAGGACGTTGCTGGCGGCGGCCGACAGGACGCCGGACTGCGCCATCGCCACCTTCTGGATGCCCGGCTCCTGCGAGGTCTCCGTCATCTGTTCGATCTGATGCGAGATCTGCATGATCCTCTCGAGCGGACGCCGTAACTGCGCCAGCCGTTCGGTAAGTTGTTGGCCGATCGACGAGGTGTTGTTGAGAAGGTCGATGACCGGGCCGCTGAGCAGATAGCCGGCAACGCCGAAGACGCAGATCGACAGCACGACCAACATTGTCGCCGAAACCACTTCCGGAATGCCGCGCTTGCGCAGGAAGCGGACGATTGGTGTCAGCGTCAGCGTCAGCAGGAAGGCGAGGATGACCGGCATGAAGAAAGCACGCGCGAAATACAGCGCGTAGATGGCCATGAACAGGAAGATCCCGATGAGCAGCGAACGCATCAGATGCGTGTCGGCACGCGCCACAACTCTCGCCTCTTCGGTCTCGGCAAGGCCAGCACCCAAAGCGGCGGGTTCGGCTTTCATGATTTTCCCTCAGCGGCGCACCGCAATTGGTGCATTCCCCTGACGGAAACGCCTCTGCAAGCCCAAGGTTCCGTTAGCCGGCAAGGCCCTCAATCCGGGCCGCCCGTCGCTCAGGCGGCTGGCGCTGCGACGGCGACGCCGGGCTTGGCGGTCTCCTTGCGCACGATCGGCGCCACCTTGGTGCCGTACAGTTCGATCGCCTTCATGATCTTGGCGTGCGGCATGGCGCCGATCGCCATCTGCAGCAGGAAGCGGTCATTGTTGAAGATCTTGTGCTGGGCGACGATCTTTTCCGCCACCTGCTCCGGATTACCGACAAACAGCGCGCCGTTCGGACCACGCGACTGATCGAAATGCGCCCGCGAGGTCGGGCCCCAGCCGCGCTCGCGGCCGATGCGGTTCATCACTTCGGCCTGCGGGCCGTAGAAATCGTCGGCCGCCTGTTCAGTGGTCCCGGCGATGAAGCCGTGCACATTGATGCTGGTGGCAAGGCCCGAGGGGTCGGTACCGGCCCGCCTGGCGGCATCGCGATAAATGTCGAACAGCGGTGCAAACCGCGCCGGCTCGCCGCCGATGACGGCCAGCGCCAGCGGCAGGCCGAGCACCCCCGCGCGGGCCGCAGACTGCGGCGTTCCACCTATTGCGATCCAGATCGGCAATTTGTCCTGCAGCGGCCGCGGATAGACGCCGCGGTCGTTGATGGGCGCGCGCAGATTGCCGGACCAGGTGACCTTGACGCTGTCGCGTATGGCCAGCAGCAGGTCGAGCTTTTCGGCGAACAGCTCGTCATAGTCCTCGAGATTGTAGCCGAACAGCGGGAAGGATTCGATGAACGAGCCGCGCCCGGCCATGATCTCGGCCCGGCCGCCCGACAAAAGGTCGAGCGTTGCGAACTGCTGGAAGACACGCACCGGATCATCGGAGGACAGCACGGTGACCGCGCTGGTCAGCTTGATGCGCTTGGTGCGTTCGGCGGCAGCGGCCAGCGCCACCACCGGCGCGGACGCGGCATAGTCGGGGCGGTGATGTTCGCCCAGACCAAAGACGTCGAGGCCGACCTGGTCGGCCAGCTCGACCTCCTCGATCAGATTGCGTAGTCGCTGATGCGGGCCGATCGCGCCGGGGCCGGGCTCCGGGCTGACGTCGGCGAAAGTGTAGAGACCGAGTTCCATGGCATGTCATCCAAATGTTCTGATTTGCCGCTAGAGGTAGCGGCGAGCCGCCCCGGCCGCCAGAGGGGCGGATGGTGAACAGTGCATGTCGGTTTCGGCCGGCTTTGTTTCAGGGGAAACGCGTCTCCCGGCTGCAACAGCATAAACTTTCATGGCTGGCATACCGTTTTGGCGCTTGAACTCTCGGTTTTCGCGCGTATGTAAGCGTCGCGAATTGACTTCAGGGAAGTGGACTTGGCTATCTACAGGGAAAAAGACATTTTCGAGCGGCGCAATGCCGCGAACGAGGCAAAGAAGGCGCTTCTGGAGCGCTTCAAGTCAAAGCCGGCGGCTGATGATCCTGCGGTTCTGGCCAAACAGGCCGAACGCAAGGCGATTCTTGAGGCTCGCGAGATACGCGAGGCCGAAAAGGCCAGGCTGAAGCAGGAAAAGCTGGCACGCGAGGCGGTCGAGAAGGCCGAGCGCGAGGCAGCAGCCGAAGCGGCGCGTATTGCGGCCGAAGAGGCAGCGCAGGCTGAAGCGAAGATCAAGGAAGCCGAAGAAAACGAGCGCATCGCCCGTTTGCTGGCCGACGAAGCCGAACGCAAGGCCAAGCGCGACGCACGCTATGCGGCGCGCAAGCAGCGTACCGGCAGGACGCCTCCGGGCTTCTCCGCCCGCTAACGCTTCGATCGAAACGATCGGACATCAGGGTCGCCTTCAAGCGGCCCTGAATGTGTTTGTGCGTCGATTTCCTTGGTTGCTTTGCTCAGGCGGCGAGCTTCAGCCCCATAATGCCGCAGACGATGAGCGCAATGCAGGCGAGCCGGATGGCCGTCGCAGGCTCGCCCAGCAGCCAGATGCCAAGCAGCGCCGTGCCGACCGTGCCGATGCCGGTCCACACCGCATAGGCCGTGCCGACGGGCAGCGTCTTCAGCGCCAGGCCCAGCAGGCCCAGGCTGATGATCATCGAGGCGACGGTTAGCACCGTCGGCAACGGCTTCGAGAAGCCGTCGGTGTATTTGAGGCCGATCGCCCAGCCGATTTCGAACAGACCGGCGAAGAACAGAAAAATCCACGACATCGGGATGCACTCCTTCCATGAGGATGGCGGGGCGTCCCGGCCGGACTTTTGAGAAAGGCGCGAGGTCGTCCTCGCCGCTTCGGTATAAGCGGCTGCGCCGGTCCGATCAACAAAACACCGGCAGCATCGTTCATGCCGCCGGTGTCAAAATCTGCGCCGAAACGGTTTGCCCGGATCTCAACCGTCCCAAGATATTGACGACCTAAGGCGGGCTCACTTTTCCTTGAGCCTCATCGCCTTCACGGGCGGCGCCTTCAGCGCCGGAGCCGCGGCGGGCTTCTTGGCGTCTTTTTTCGGCTTCCGAGCTTCCTTGCCCGCCTTCATCGCACCTTTAGCCATGATTCGTTCCTCCAGTTGCTGGGAGGCCAAGTGAAACAAGAGAAACGCCGGACTGCAAGGGGGCGGGCGTCCGTCGCCGGCGCCGGCGGGCCGCTTTCAACCGGTTTCTAATTTGCTCGTAAACCATTCCGGTCCGTGCCATGGTTGCCTTCGCACTGCAGCATCGGCCATGCCTTCGCCCGGCGATGATCAGGAAGTGCGGTCAGGACGACAATGCGAATCCGCATCGGCAGCGAGATGAGTTTCGATTTTCCGCAGGAAACGCCGCTGATCGCGATGCTCAATGTCCACTACTCCAGGGCCTCCGATCTCGAGCGCCCGGATTTCCTGACCTCCAACCCGCCGGTGCCGATCCAGAGCTACCGCGACAGTTTCGGCAATTGGTGCAACCGTTTCGTCGCCCCGCCCGGTCGCTTCACCTTCGGCACCGATTCGGTAATCCGCGACCCCGGCACGTTCGAGATGGGCGACCTGATGGCCTGGCAGCACGAGGTGCGCGATCTGCCGTCGGACACATTGCTCTTCCTGTTGCCGAGCCGCTTTTGCGAGAGCGATCTGCTGGCCAGCGAAGCCTGGCGGCTGTTCGGGCATACGCCGCTTGGCATTGCGCGCGTCCAGGCGGTCTGTGATTTCGTCCACAACCACATCGTCTTCAGCTACGGCAATGCGCGGCCGACCCGCACCGCGGCGGAAGCCTATCGCGAGCAAAGCGGCGTCTGCCGTGACTTTGCCCACCTCGCCGTCACCTTCTGCCGTGCGCTAAACATCCCGACCCGCTACTGCACCGGCTACATCAGCGACATCGGCCTGCCCAAACCTTGGGCGAGCATGGATTTCGCAGCCTGGATGGAGGTCTATCTCGGTGGCCGCTGGCATGTCTTCGATCCGCGGAACAATTCGCCACGCATCGGCCGCATCCTGATCGCGTCGGGTCGCGACGCCGCCGACGTGCCGCTGACCCACATCTTCGGACCGGGCACGCTGGCTGGTTTCAAGGTGTGGACGGACGAGATCATCGAATAGGGGCGTGTTTCCGCAAGCTGGCCTACAAGACCCTGAACGACCGGGCGATTCGTGCGTTGTGATGCCTGTGGAGCTCAGGGGCGTTACATCAGGTTCCTTGGAGGGACAGCATGGCAGCACATGGCGGGTCGAAGACGGTCATCTACGCGGCGCTCGCCGGTAATCTCGCTATTGCTGTGACCAAATTCGTCGCCGCCTTCTTCACCGGCAGCTCGGCGATGCTGTCGGAAGGCGTGCACTCGCTGGTGGATACCGGCAATGGCGGGCTGCTGCTCTACGGCATGCACCGCGCCGCCCGTCCGCCGGACCGCACGCATCCGCTCGGCCATGGCCGCGAGCTTTATTTCTGGAGCTTCATTGTCGCCCTGCTCGTCTTTGCGCTCGGCGCCGGCGTGTCCTTCTATGAAGGCGTCGTCCACATCATGGCGCCTGAGCCGGTCGCCAATCCCAAAATCAACTACATTGTGCTGGGCCTCTCAATGCTGTTCGAGGGCAGCTCCTGGTACGTGGCGCTGAAGGAGTTCCGCCAGCAGAAGGGCAAGCAAGGCTGGCTGCAGGCTGTGCAATCGAGCAAGGATCCGAGCGTCTACACGATCCTGTTCGAGGACAGCGCCGCCCTGCTCGGTCTGTTCGTCGCCTTCGCCGGCATATTGGCGGCCGAACTCCTCGACATGCCCGAACTCGACGGCGTCGCCTCGATCGGCATCGCGATGATCCTCGGCGCCACCGCCATCTTTCTGGCGCGCGAAAGCAAGGGATTGCTCATCGGTGAGCCGGCGTCGCCGGAAGTGCAGGCCAAGGTGCTGGCCATCGCCCAGCAGGATCCGGCGGTGCAGCGGGCCAACGGCGTTCTCACCGTCCATCTCGGCCCGCAACAGATCGTCGCTGGGCTGAGCATCGAATTCGAGGACCATCTGACGGCGCCTGAGATCGAAGCCTGTGTCGAGCGCATCGAGGCGCTCTTGAAAAAAGAAATACCGGAGATCACCAGACTGTTCGTCAAGCCGCAGACGACCGGAACCTGGGAGCACCGGCGCAAGCAGGTCGAGGCGGCGTCGGACTCGTTCTGGACCAGCAGTCCACCGTTGGCCCCGTCGCCTGGTCCCGCTAAGATCACCCGACGGATTTCGGAGAATCAACCATGAAAATCGATGGTGGGTGCCATTGCGGCGCCATAACTTATGAAGCAGACGTCGACCCGGAAAAGACCTCTATCTGTCATTGCACCGACTGCCAGCAACTGACCGGTACCGCCTTTCGTGTCACTGTTCCCGCGCCTGAGGATCATTATAGGATCACAAAGGGCACACCGAAGGTTTATATCAAGACGGGATCGAGCGGCGCCAAGCGTGCCCAGGCGTTCTGCGGCGACTGCGGTTCGCATCTTTACGCAACGTCGGTTGGCGACGGGCCGAAGGTCTATGGGATCAGGGCGGGGACCGCGCGGCAACGCGAGGATCTCGTTCCGACCCAACAGAAATGGCACCGATCGGCCCTGCACTGGCTTCCGGATTTCGAGGGCGTAAGCATCGTAGAGGCGCAGTAGCACCTGCCTCCCGGTTAAACGCGGCCCAAACCAGCCAATAATGTGCTAGGCTAGCCATCAAACGGATGGCGGGGGATAGCAATGTCGGAAACGGACAAAGTGTTTGCCGGCTCGATTCCGGAAAACTACGACCGCTACATGGTGCCGCTGATCTTCGAGCCGTTCGCCGCGGATTTGGCACGACGGGCAGCGTCCTTGTCGCCCGGCGCCGTCCTGGAAGTCGCCGCCGGCACCGGCGTTGTCACCCGCGCATTGGCTCCAAAACTGTCTCCCGGCGTAAGCTATGTCGTGACCGACCTCAACCAGCCTATGCTCGACTACGCGGCCTCGCGACAAGCTCCCGACAGTCGTATACAATGGCGTCAGGCGGATGCTCTGGCGCTGCCGTTCGAAGATGCGGCTTTCGATCTCGTTTGCTGTCAGTTCGGCGCGATGTTCTTTCCCGACCGAGCCGCCGGCTATCGCGAAGCAAAGCGGGTCCTGAAGACCGGCGGCCATTTCCTGTTCAACGTGTGGGATCGCATCGAAGAGAATGTATTCGCCAATGATGTGACGAATGCTCTTGCGGAGATTTTTCCGAACGATCCGCCCCGCTTTCTCGCCCGCACGCCGCACGGCTACAATGACATTGCATTGATCCGCGGCGAGTTGGAAGCCGCAGGTTTCTCCCGTGTGGTGATCGACACGAGGGCCGAACAAAGCCGTGCCTCCTCGCCGCGCCTTCCGGCGGTTGCCTATTGCCAGGGAACTCCGCTTCGCAACGAAATCGAGGCTAGAGGAAAACTGGAAGCCGCAACCGATCACGCCGCGTCCGTGATTGCAGCCAGACACGGCAGCGGCGAGGTTGCGGCCAAGATCCAGGCGCACGTGATCGTGGCTACGGTCTAATGCATGGCGCCCAGAAGTGTGCCGCGGTTCTGGGACAACGACATGCATCAAAACAAAGACTTTAATCGTCGCCTTCGACGACACGTAGCCTGAGCTGCCCCGTCTTGGAATCCGCCACCCGCACCCCGGCTTCGGCCTTGGCGGGTCCGCCACCGCGCACTTCGGCTTCGCTTTCGCCAAACTCCAGCGCTTCGATCTTTTGGCCGCGCTTGGTCACCTTCGAGGTCGACACCAGTATCTCGTCGATATCCTTGGCCGACTGGCCAAAATGCGTCTGCAGCCGGCGCACGCGTTCGTCGACACGCGCGACGTCCTCCATCAGCCGGATCACCTCGCCCTGGATCAGATGCGCCTGTTCGCGCATGCGGGCGTCCTTGAGGATGGCCTGGATGACCTGGATCGACAGCATCAAAAGCGACGGTGAGACGATGATGACACGCGCCCGGTGCGCCTTCTGGACCACGGCGTCGAAATTCTCGTGGATTTCGGCGAACACCGATTCCGACGGCACGAACATGAAGGCGGTGTCCTGCGTCTCGCCCTGGATCAGGTATTTTTCCGAGATATCGCGGACGTGAATTTCGATGTCGCGGCGGAAAGCCTGGGCCGCGATCTTCTGTTGTTCGGCGCCATCGGCGGCGCGGATGGCGTTCCAGGCTTCCAGCGGAAACTTGGCGTCGATGGCAAGCTGCGGCGCACCGTTCGGCATCCTGACCAGGCAGTCGGGACGGCTGCCGTTTGACAGCGTTGCCTGGAACTCGTAGGCGCCCATCGGAAGGCCGTCGGCGACGATCGCCTCCATGCGCGACTGGCCGAAGGCGCCGCGCGTCTGCTTGTTGGACAGGATCGCCTGCAATTGCACGACCTGGCCGGCCAGCGACTGGATGTTGCCTTGCGCGGTGTCGATGACCGCCAGCCGTTCCTGCAGTTTGGCGAGGCTCTCATGCGTCGATTTGGTCTGTTCGGTCATGGTTTGACCGAGCCTGCCGGTCATGGCGTCGAGGCGCTGGCCGATCGACTGGTTGAGTTCGGCCTGCCTTGCGCCGAACACGTCGGCGATGGCGCCCATGCGGCCCTGCATCTCGGCCTGGCTTTGCAAAATGCCGGCCATCCGCGCCTCGGCGTCGCGGGCGTGGTCGGCGGCTTCCGCCGCGGCGATGGTGCGCGCCTTGGCCGATCGCCACAGCGCCACGACAAGCGCCAGGAACAGGCCGAGAAACACCAGCGCACCGAGGGCCAGTGCATGGCCGAGCGTGATCGTCGTGGCGCCAAGCCGGGCAACGGGTTCGGAAAGGATGGTGCTCAGGTCGTTCATCCCGCCAGCATAGCCGATTCGCAGACCTGGCACAGATCAAAACGTGAACGAGACCGATTCGCACCGGTTGACGCTTCTCCTGCGACGTTTTAGGTGAGGGCGCCATGTCGATCAAGCCGCTCATCATCCTTCCCGATCCTATCCTGCGCCAGGTTTCCAAACCGGTCGAACGCGTCGACGCGCCTTTGCGCAAACTGGCCGACGACATGCTGGCGACGATGTATGATGCGCCGGGCATCGGCTTGGCCGCAATCCAGATCGGCGAGCCGCTGCGCATGCTGGTCATCGACCTCGCCAAGGAAGACGAGCCGCCGGCGCCGCATGTCTTCATCAATCCCGAAATCCTCGAAAGCGCCGACGCTCGCTCGGTCTACGAGGAAGGCTGCCTGTCGATCCCGGACTATTACGCCGAGGTCGAGCGTCCCGCCTCGGTGCGCGTGAAATATCTCGACCGCGACGGCAAGCTGCAGGAGATCGAGGCCGAAGGCCTGATGGCGACCTGCCTGCAGCACGAGATCGACCATCTCAACGGTGTGCTGTTCATCGACCACATCTCGAAGCTGAAGCGCGACATGGTGGTCAAGAAGTTCAAGAAGCTCGCCAAGGACAAGGCGCCGGGCAAGCTGGTGGGATAGGGAAGATGCCGCTTCGCGTCATCTTCATGGGCACGCCGGAGTTTTCGGTGCCGGTGCTGCGCTCGATTGCCGAGGCCGGGCACGAGATAGCAGCCGTCTACACCCAGCCGCCGCGCGCCGCGGGCCGCCGCGGGCTGGAGCTGACACCGTCGCCGGTGCAGCGCGAGGCTGAGCGGCTGGGAATCGAAGTGCGCACGCCGCTGTCGCTGAAGGGCGAGGCCGAGCAAGCTGCTTTCCATGCGTTGCGTGCCGATGTCGCGGTCGTCGTCGCGTATGGTTTGCTGTTGCCGAAGGCTATTCTGGAGGCTCCGCGCCTCGGCTGCCTCAATGGCCACGCCTCGCTTTTGCCGCGTTGGCGTGGTGCAGCTCCCATCCAGCGAGCCATTATGGCCGGCGACGTCGAAACCGGCATGATGGTGATGCGCATGGAAGAGGGCCTGGACACCGGTCCGGTGGCACTGGTTGAAAAATGCGCCATAGAGCCCGACATGACGGCCGGCGATCTGCACGACCGCTTGATGAATATTGCTGCCACGCTGATGGTGGAAGCGCTGTCCCGATTGGAGACAAATACCCTGGCATCGACTTTGCAGGCGGCTGACGGGGTGACCTACGCCAGGAAAATCGATAAGTCGGAGACACGTGTGGACTGGACGCGCCCGGCTGCGGAGGTCCACAATCACATTCGCGGCCTGTCGCCATTTCCCGGCGCCTGGTGCGAGGCCGACATCGGCGGCCGCACGGAACGGCTGAAACTGCTTCGCTCGACGCTTTTGGAAGGCACGCTTTCTGAAAGCATGGGCGAGTCGGGAGGAATTCTCGATGACCGGCTGACGGTCGCCTGCGGGTCGGGCGCGGTCAGGCTGGTCGAAGTTCAACGGGCGGGCGGAAAGCCCGCTGCCGCGCAGGAGTTTCTGCGCGGGGCCAAGATCGAAAAAGGAATGAAGTTCTCATGAGCATGATGTCGATACGCGGCGCGACGCCGCGGGACCGCGAGGCCATACGCCTGGTCGAGGAACACGCATTCGGCCAGCAGGCGGAGGCCGGGCTGGTCGACGCTCTGGTCACCGGCGGCGACGCCGTTGTCGAACTGGTGGCGGAAGAAGACGGCCAGGTGGTCGGCCACATCCTGTTTTCCAGGCTGTTCGTCCAGAACGGCGGCAAGCAGTTCGCAGCCGTGGCGCTGGCGCCGTTGGCGGTGGAACCTTCGTTCCACGGCTCGGGCATTGGCGGTGCGCTGATCCGCGAGGCGCATATCCGCCTCAGGGATGGCGCCGAGACGCTCGCCGTTGTGTTGGGCGATCCGGCCTATTACGGCCGCTTCGGCTACAGCCATGCGCGCGCCGAAAAGTTCGAGAGCGAATATCAGGGCGAAGCGCTGCAGGCGCTGGCCTGGGGTGACGCACCCGAAAAAGGCAAACTGGTCTACGCCCAGGCCTTTACCGCACTCGCCGCCTGAACGAAGGGTGTATGCCGCGTTTTCGTCTCGATATCGAATATGACGGCAGCCTTTTCGCCGGCTGGCAACACCAGGCGGATCAGCCTTCGGTGCAGCAGGCGATAGAGCAGGCGATCGAGAAATTCTGCGGTGAGGCGGTGCGGATACGCGCCGCCGGCCGCACCGACGCCGGGGTGCATGCGACCGCCCAGGTGGCGCATGTCGACCTCGCCAAGGCATGGCCAAACGACAAGGTGCGCGACGCCGTCAACGCGCACCTGCAGGCGGCAGGCGCGCGCATCGCCATCCTGCAGGCGACGGTTGTCCCCAATGAGTTCGACGCCCGTTTCTCGGCCACCGGACGGCACTATCTCTACCGCATCCTCAACCGGCGCGCGCCTGCAGCGATGGAAAAGGGCAAGGTCTGGTGGGTGCCGAAGCGGCTCGATGCGGACGCCATGCACGAAGCGGCGAAAGTCCTGCTCGGCCGACATGACTTTACCACCTTCCGCTCGACGCAATGCCAGGCCAACAGTCCGGTGCGGACGCTGGAGCGGCTCGATGTAAGCCGCCAGGGCGACCTGATCGAAGTCAGGGCCTCGGCGCGCTCTTTCCTGCACAACCAGGTGCGCTCCATGGTCGGTTCGCTGAAACGCGTCGGCAACGGCGGCTGGACCGCCGCCGACCTCAAGGCCGCGCTCGCGGCGCAAGACCGCGCCGCCTGCGGCCAGGTGGCGCCGCCCGACGGGCTTTTTCTCGTCGGTGTAGACTATCCGGAAAAGTTCTAGGCCGGAGCGGCGGTCGGCACCGTGATGCCGAGCAGCGCCACCAGGCCGAACAAGACGGCCAGAGACACCACCAACATGCCTGCGAACACGGCGCTGCCGACAGCCGCGCCCTTGCCGATCGCGGCGTTGGTCATCCGCCAGGAGAGTACCAGCGACAGCACCACCAGAACCAGCCACACCAATTCGGCAACCGGGTTGCCGGACGGCAGGAAAAGCCTGATCAGCGCTGAAGGCAGCAGCATCCAGGCGGTGATCGCCGACGCCCAGTTGCTGGCGACGACATAGTGGACGAAGCGGTCGCCGATGCCGGCGCGCGATGCGACCAGGGCAAGCACAACCAGGGGCAGCAGCCACGAGCCGAGGTCGACGGTCGCCAGGCGAATCAACATGCCCAGCCGGCCGGCGAACGCATTGGGATCGCCGATCTCGTTGGCCGTGCCGACCCAGCCGACGATCATCGCCGGCGCGGCGACGACGATGGCGAAGAAGGAATTCCAGAAGCCGTCCGCCGACAGGTCGAGCAGCCGCAAGCCGTCGGCCTTCCCGAGCATCAGCCGCCAGGCGCCGTTAAGCGATGAAGAGGTCTCGTCAACCGAAAGCATGATCAGCCCTGCTCGAACCAGTCATCGATGAAGCGCTGGTAGATTTGGGTCAGCGTCTCGAGGTCGGCCAGTGCGACGCGCTCGTCGACCATGTGCATGGTCTTGCCGACCAGGCCGAACTCGACCACCGGGCAATAGTCCTTGATGAAACGCGCATCCGAGGTTCCGCCCGAGGTGGACAGCGCCGGCTCCTTGCCGACCGTCGCCTTGATCGAGCCGCGCAGCGTCTCGATCAGCTTGTCGTCGCGCGTCAGGAAGACATGGCTCGGCCGGTCGCGCCAGATCAGCTCGTAGTCGACCGGCGTCTTGCCGGTCCGGTATTTCTTGCGCTTCGCCGCCTGGTCGAGGCGGTTATGGATCTCGGCCTGCACCGTCTCGGCAGTCCATGTGTCGTTGAAGCGGATGTTGAAGGTGGCTGTCGCCTTGGCCGGAATAACATTGGTCGCCGGGTTGCCGACATCGATCGAGGTCACTTCCAGATTGGTCGGCTGAAAATCCTTCGTGCCCTTGTCGAAGACGGGCGACAGCAAGGCGTCGACCAGGCTGATCAGGCCGCGCACCGGATTGTCGGCGAGCAATGGATAGGCGACATGGCCCTGGCGGCCGTTGACCGTGACACTGCCCGACATCGAGCCACGCCGGCCGATCTTGATCATGTCGCCGAGCGTGTCCGGATTGGTCGGCTCGCCAACGATCGCGGCGTCCCATCTCTCGCCCCTGGCCGCCGCCCAGTCGAGCAGTTTTGTCGTCCCGTTGATCGCCGGCCCCTCCTCGTCGCCGGTAATCAGCAGCGAGACCGAGCCTTTCGGACCACCCTTTTTCTCGACATGGCGCGCCACGGCGGCGATGAAACAGGCGATGCCGCCCTTCATGTCGACGGCGCCGCGGCCATACATCTCGCCCTTGGCGATCTCGGCGGCGAAGGGCGGATGCGTCCACGACGCCTCGTCGCCCGCCGGCACCACGTCGGTATGGCCGGCAAACATCAGATGCGGCCCATTGCCGGAGCGACGCGCGTAGAGGTTCTCGATGTCGGGGGTGCCGTCTTCGGAAAACACCGGGCGTTCGACGGAAAAGCCGAGCGGCTTCAGCATGCCTTCCAGGGCAGCCAGCGCGCCGCCCTCGGCGGGCGTTACGGAGGCGCAGCGTATGAGGGTCGCGAGGTTGGCGGCGGGATCGGTCGGCAGTTTCATGGGCAAAGCGATAGTCGAAAGCGAAAGGCCTGTCACGGCCAGAGATGATGACCGGTCCTGCCGCCGACATTATGGTTTTCCTGTCGTATAGTGCAGGCCAACACGAGATAATCGCATGGCCAACGCCGAAAAGACCATCGTCATTGCCGGCGCCGGCAGCATAGGCTGCTATGTCGGCGGCTGCCTGGCGCTGGCCGGACGCAAGGTGGTGTTTTTGGCGCGGCCAAGCATCGCGACGGTCTTGCTGGACGGCGGCCTGCGCATCACCGATCTCGATAATCGCGACCGATCCATCCGGCCGGAGTCCGTCACCACTGATCCCGCCGCTGCCCTGGCCAGTGCCGACGTGGTGCTGGTGACGGTCAAGAACGGCGCTACCGAGGAGATGGCGTCGCTTGTTGCCGGACATGCGCGCGGCGAAGTCGTGGTGGTCAGCCTCCAGAACGGCGTCGGCAATGCCGACCGGTTACGCGCCGGGCTCGGTGGACGGACTGTGCTCGCCGGCATGGTGCCGTTCAATGTCGTCCAGTCGGCCATAGGCAATTTGCCGCTTCACGTGCATCGCGCCAGCAACGGCAAGGTCATGATCGAAGATGGCGTGACCGGCCTTGCCGGCCTTCTCGATGTCGAAGGGCTTGGCGTGGAAACCCATCCCGACATGAAAGCCGTGCAGTGGGGCAAGCTGCTGATCAACCTCAACAACGCGCTTGTCGCCTTGTCCGGCCTGCCGCTGGCGAGCGAACTTGCCGACCGCCGCTGGCGGCGGATCCTGGCCGGTCAGATCGACGAGGCCCTGGCGGCGATGAAGGCGTTACATATCGCGCCGGCACGAATCGGCGGCTTGCATCCCGTCCTGCTGCCGAAACTGCTCCGGCTGCCGGACTGGCTGTTCCGGCTGGTCGCCCGCCGCATGCTCGCCATCGACCCGCAGGCGCGTTCGTCGATGTGGGACGACCTCCAGCGTGGTCGGCCGACCGAGATCGGTGACCTGCAGGGGGCCGTCCTGAGCCTCGCCGAAAAGGCCGGCACGCCGGCGCCTCTGCTGAAGCGGGTCACCGTGCTGGTGCGGCAGGCCGAGCGGGAAAAGCGCGGCTCACCCGGGCTGACGCCGGAAACCGTCACTGGATAGTCTACTTGCCGCGAGCCTCGGGCGTTGGCCCGCAAAATAGGCGCGTGGGCCCGCCGCGTCACAGCTTTGGTGCGCGCCTCGGAGCCGGCGCTTTGCTCGCCGAGCCTGGCGCCGGCAGGGGCTGCGCAGCCGGGTGGTTCTCGATCAGCGTGATCTTCTGCCAGATCTTGCGCGACAGGTTGGACGCCAGGTTCTCGACGTCGTTGACGCCGTCGATGACCACATCGTCATTGACCGACTGCGCAAACAGCGCCGCGATCTTGCCGGTGATCGACAGCATCTCCGAGCAATAGTCGAGGTAGCGCGCCAGGTCGGCGGCATTGGTGATGCGCGCCGGCGAATGCGCGGTCGGCCTGAAATTGGCGGACAATGCTGCCGGATCCTTGGTCAGCTGGTGCATGTCGATGACATGGATCAGCGATCTCAACCCATGCAGCTGGCGAAACACCCGCTTGCGCTTGATGCGCTCCTCGGTGCGGATCAGCGCCAGCAGGCCGAGCACGGCAAGGATCATCATGTTGATCGTGGCTTCGATGCCTTGCACCGACTGCACCGCATCGTCGGCCTGCGAGATATGGATGAGCGGCAGGATGGTGCCGACGAACAGGAAGATCAGCGCGCCGGCGGCAACAGCGGCGACAATGGCGCCGCGCAGCCACCAGATCGGCGCTTCCAGCGCCTGCGCCGCCTTGGCCAGGTCGCGCGACAGCGACACCAGTTCGGCGGTGACGCCGCGCAGGCCGGCATCGGGAAAACGCTCGGCGACGCGCTCTTCCAGCCGCTCGGCGGTGTCGATGATCAGTTTCGGATCAAGCGTGCGGTAGCGCATGGCGAGATATCCGGTCGGCGCTCATGGTTCAGCCGGCGCGTTGCTGCGTTTGCCGTAGCGGTTCGGACCGGGGTCACCGCGGAAACACGCTAGAACGATGAGAAGAATGGGGCCGATGATAAGAGAGATCAACGCGTAATAAGTCGGCTTGCCGAAATCATGAAACCGCTTTGCGGTTACCGCAAAGCTCGACCATGTCGAGATCAGCAAAACGACCCAGAACACAAGTGCCCAGTTCTGGCTGGTTGCGGTGCCGGGTTCCAGTCTCGACAACTGGTAGAGCGGGAAAAACTGTGCAAGCACCAGCAGCAGCCCGGCGAGCACGTAGGCACTTGGGCTGACGCGCCCTGAGAGGCTGAAGAAAAGCCAGGGAAGTGGTGGTGTGTTGGGCAATCTGGAGCGCTCTGGTTGCTCGGACAGGATCAATCACGCAGCAGTTCGTTGATCGAGGTTTTCGACCGGGTCTTGGCATCGACGCGCTTGACGATGACGGCGCAGTAGAGGCCAGGGCCCGGCTCGTTGTTCGGAAAGGCCTTGCCCGGCATCGAGCCGGCGACGACGACCGAATTCGGCGGCACCTCGCCATAAAACACTTCGCCGGTGGCGCGGTCGACGATCTTGGTCGACTGGCCGATGAACACACCCATTCCGAGCACCGAGCCTTCGCGCACGATGCAGCCCTCGACCACTTCGGAGCGCGCGCCGATGAAGCAATTGTCCTCGATGATGGTCGGGCCGGCCTGCATCGGCTCCAGCACCCCGCCGATGCCTACGCCGCCCGAGAGGTGCACATTCTTGCCGATCTGGGCGCAGGAGCCGACCGAGGCCCAGGTGTCGACCATGGTGCCGCTATCGACATAGGCGCCGACATTGACGAAGGACGGCATCAGCACCGCGCCCGGCGCGACATAGGCCGAGCGGCGCACGATCGAAGACGGCACGGCGCGGAAGCCTGCCTTCTCGAAATCGACCGCGCTCCAGCCGTCGAACTTCGACGCCACCTTGTCCCACCAGACCGCCTGGCCGGGGCCGCCCTTGATGATCTCCATCGGATAGAGCCGGAACGAGAGCAGCACCGCCTTCTTCAGCCATTGGTTGACATGCCATTTGCCATCGGCCTGGCGCTCGGCAACGCGCACGGTGCCACGGTCGAGCAGGTCGAGTGAGGACTGGATGGCGTCGCGCGTTTCGCCCCGGGTCGCGGTCGAAATCGTGTCGCGCTCCTCGAAGGCCTTCTCGATCGTCTTTTCGAGGCTGGCCAGATCAGGCTTCGACATGAATTCGCTCCGTTACCACGCTGTTAAGGCCGTCGGCCTTAACCTTGTTTTGAAAGTCGCGCGGACCCTATGTTAAGGCGTATTGGGGGTCAATCGCGCGTGCGCCATGGGACGGCGCAAGTGAACTGTTGGGACGGGTAGAAAGCATATGACTCCTATGGAAAAGGCGGGATGGACGCCGCTGCCGCATTCGGACGAGGATCTGGAGCGCTCGAAAAGCGTTCCCGACACGCCGCAGACTCGCGCCGAAACCTACCGGCTGGCCTGGAACGATCCCGACTTCATGACGCGCCGGGAGTTGCGCGCTGTGCGCTTGCAGCTTGAGCTCTTGAAACCCGAAATGATCCTGGCCGAGCGCGGCATCCGCTCGACGGTGATCCTGTTCGGCGGCGCGCGTATTCCCGAGCCCGGCGGCGAGGCCTGGGCCGCCAAGAACGAGACGCAGAAGAAAAACCTCGAGGAAAACAGCAAATATTACGAGGAGGCGCGCAAATTCGCCCGCCTCTGCTCACAGCAATCGGCCACGTCCTACTACCGCGAATTCGTCGTCGTCACCGGTGGCGGTCCAGGCGTTATGGAGGCGGGAAATCGCGGCGCCGACGATGTCGGCGCGCCGTCGATCGGCCTCAACATCGTCCTGCCGCACGAGCAGGCGCCGAACGCCTATGTAACCCCGGAGCTGTGCTTCAACTTCCACTATTTCGCCATCCGCAAGATGCATTTCGTGATGCGCGCCAAGGCCGTCGCGGTGTTTCCGGGCGGCTTCGGCACCATGGACGAATTCTTCGAGACGCTGACGCTGATCCAGACCGGCCGCATGGAGCGCGTGCCGGTGATCCTGTTCGGCAAGGCGTTCTGGCAGCGCGCGATCGACCTCGATTTCCTGGCCGAACAAGGCACCATCACGCCCGGTGACCAGGATATCATCGACTTTGTCGACACCGCCGACGAGGCCTGGGGGATTATCAGCCGCTTCTACAAGTTGGGGGAGTAGGGGAACCGGGAATTGAAGAACTGAAGAACCGGATCGGTCTCCCTTTCACCAGTTCTTCAATTCTTCAGCTCCTCAATTCCTCTACCCCCTCCACTATCCCCGTCAGAAACGTCGCCAGATCGTCGGTGACGAAATCGACGTCGTCCTCATTGGCCGGATCGCGTTCCCAGATCTCGGCAAAGGTCGGCTCGAAATTGCGCGGCACCACCAGCACCGTGGTCATGCCCAGTGATTTCGGCACCTCGAGGTTGCGGGCGAGATCCTCGAACATCACCGCATTGTGACCGGTGACGGCGTGCAGTTCGGCAAACTTCTCATAGGTCTGCCGCGACGGCTTCGGCGTCAGCCCGGCGGCGACGATATCGAAAATGTCATCGAAATGGTCGAGTATGCCGAGCTGGCGCGCGGTGCGCTCGGCGTGCCTGCGGTCGCCATTGGTGAAGATGAACTTGCGGCCGGGCAGCTGGCGGATGGCGGTGCCCAGCACCGGATCCGGCACCAGCCACGAATAGTCGATGTCGTGCACCTTTTCGAGAAAATCGTCGGGGTCGATGCCGTGGCGCGTCATCAGCCCGTTCAGCGTCGTGCCATATTCCTGATAGAGTTCCTTCTGCAGCTTGCGCGCTTCCTCGCGCGGCAGCGTCAGCAGTTCTCCTACATAGGCCGTCATCTTGACGTCGATCTGCGAAAACAGATTCGAATGGTGCGGATAAAGCGTGTTGTCGAGGTCGAACACCCAGTCGGTGACATGGGCGAAGCGGGCGGGATCGGGCAGCGTGGTCATGGCGTCCTTATGGCATGAAATATCTGCCGTTCGAACCCCTTTCTGATGTAGAGCTTATCCACAACCTATGTGCATCTAGAGTTGTAAAAATGGGCTCACCATTCAAATTTTAGCCATCACGGAAAGGTGGCCTTCAGGGCTTGCTGGCACAGAGACGGTTCAGTGGGAGCCAGCGATGAGTCGCATAGTTTTAAAGTCCGCCGCCGTCGCATTCGGCTCGGTAGGCATCTCGCTTTTGCTGACGCTGATAATCGTTCCGGCCATGGGTTTTCCGGTCGACCGCACTGTCTGGCTGACATCGACGGTGTGCCCATTGGCGCTCGCCTGGATCGCCTGCGCCAGCACCTTCTGGCAGAGCGACCGACTGAAAAGCGCGCATCGCGATCTCGCCCGCGCGCATGCCCAGCTCGCCGCCGCGCATCGGCGCCTGTCGGCGAAGGCGAGCCGCGACGACATGACCGGCATGCTCAACCGCGAGAGCTTCTTTGCCGCGCTCGACGGTTCACGACGCAAATCCGATCGCGGCGCGCTGCTGATCATCGACGCCGACCATTTCAAGGCGATCAACGACAATTTCGGCCATCTGACCGGCGATGATGCGCTGCTATTGATCGCCAGCGCCATCGAGCGCGGCGTCCGCAGCGGCGACGTGCTCGGCCGCATTGGCGGTGAGGAGTTCGGCGCCTTCCTGGTCGGCGCTACGGAAGCCGAAGCCCGGCGCGTGGCCGAGCGCATCCGCCGTGAAGTCGAGCTGGTCCGCTTTCGTCCGGTCGACGAGCGCACGGTGCCGCTGACCGTCTCGATCGGCGGCATCACCTGTGCGCAAGATGCCGATGTCTCGGACCTGATGCGCGCCGCCGACCGCCGGCTCTACGAGGCCAAGCACCGCGGCCGCAATTTGTCGATCCTCGACCGGGACATTTCCGAAGCTGCCTAGGTGTTGGTGGTGGGGCTGTTAACGGTTCGCCAACATTGTTTCCACGCAACTGCGCCGTTTACCGGGTTGTAACTCGTTTACAGGCAAGGCTTGGCACGGGAATGGCATGTCTGGCCGGTACCTGTGCCGTTCAGGGAACGCCATGCGTGGATCGAAGCCCCCATCCAGAGACGTGTCATGAGTTTCTTCATCAGGAAAATATCGCGCCGCACCATCGTGCAGGCGCTGATTGCGATGCCGGCGCTACAGCTTTTTCGCAAGCAGCCTGACAGCGACCGCCCCCCGGCCGATCCCGACGAGATCGTCGTGGTCAATGGCTGGATCCTGAAGCGGAGCGACCTGGCATGATCTTCGACAGCTATGAGGCGTTTCGAGCCTCGGATTTCAAGCCCAAGGTCTGCATTCTCGGCTCCGGGCCGGCCGGCACCACCATTGCAAGAAAGCTCGGCGCCGCCGGCATTCCGGTCGTGGTGCTGGAGGCCGGCGCACGCGAATTCAGCGACGAGTCGCAGGATTTCTACCGCGGCTCCACGGTCGGCGATCAATATTTCGATCTCGACATCACCCGGCTGCGCTTCATGGGCGGGTCGTCGAACCACTGGGCCGGCTGGTGCCGCGTGCTCGACAAGCAGGACTTTGAGCCCAAGGCATGGGCGCCGGACACCGGCTGGCCAATCGCCCGGACCGACATCGAGCCCTATCTGTCCGAGGTGCACGACATACTCGAGCTTCCCGACTTCAAGCCCGATGTGCCGATTTCAGACGACATACGCTGGGTGCAGCTGATCAAGAGCCCGGCCGTGCGCTTTGGCGAGAAATTCTCCGACGAGCTCGACAAGAGCAAGAACATAGCGCTCGTCCTCAACACCTATGCCACCGAACTTGCCGGCGACGGCAAGCGAGTGACCGGCGCCAGGCTGTGGTCGAACGGCAAGGATGCTGGCGCTTTCAGCGCCGATTATTTCATCGTCTGCGCCGGCGGGCTGGAGAATTCGCGGCTGCTTCTATGGTCGAACCAGCGCTCGAATGGCGGCGTGGTGCCGAACGCCACGGCACTTGGCCGCTACTGGATGGAGCACCCGACCTTCGAGGGCGGCAATGCCATCCTGGCCGATTACAGCGAGTTCGAGGTCGATGCCGTCAACGAGGCGTTCTTCTCGCCGACGCTCGCCGCCATGGAGCGGCTGCAGATCATGAATTTCGGCATACGCCTGATCGAGACGCCCTATGCCGGCGTCAAGAGCCTGATTGCCGACCTTGCCTGCACCGCGCCCGAGGCCGCCGAATGGGTCGCCTACCAGCTCAGCCAGAACCTGCGCTGCGCCGCCCAGCTCTACGTCGCCTGGGAACAGGCGCCGCTGGCCTCGAACCATATCGAATTGTCGAAGACCGATGTCGACCGTGCCGGCGTGCCGCGCATCGAGCTGCACTGGAAGAAGTCGCCGTTGGAGCGCCGCACCATCCTCGAGGGGCTCAAGCTGTTCGGAACGACGCTGATCGAGAAGGACCTCGGCCGCGTCCGCATCATGGACTGGCTGACCAATGGCGAGGACTACCCGACGGATGAGGAACTGGCCGGCCACCACCACATGGGCGGCACGCGCATGGGCACCGATGTCGTCAAGAGCGTGGTCGACGCCAACTGCAAGGTGCACGGCATGGATAATCTCTATGTCGGTGGTTCCTCGGTATTCTGCACCTCTGGCGAATGCAATCCAACGACGACGATCACAGCGCTTGCCTGCCGGCTAGGCGACCATCTGACCAAAGTAATCACGGTGTGACGAAGTCATCCACGGTGTGACGAAGTCATTACCGTCTGATTGTCAAAAAAGCGAACGGCGCGACAGGATTGCTGCCGGCGCTACCCATGCCTTGGTGTCGAAACCCTCGGAAATCAGCGCCAACGAGATCTCCGTCCTCCTTTGTGGGGAGGGATTAAGGGTGGGGGTAGGTGCCGCGCAAACCCTTCAGGATTTGCTAAACCGTCGCTGGATCCAGCGCCGGCTGCCCCTTGCGGCGGGCGACGATCGCCTTGAAATCGGCGGTCCGGAACGCATCGCGCAACACGTCGAAGGACGGCAGCACGAAATAGGCGCGCTGGAACTTGTCGATCTCGTAGCCGGTGCGCATCACCGTTTCGAGGTCGAAGGGCACGTGGTGCGCGTCCGGGCTCGCGACGGCGAACTGCAATTCGGTGAACGACGACATCAGCCCGGCGCCGAAAGCTTTCCGCTTCTGGCCCTCCTCCTGTATCAGCCCGTATTCGGCGGTGTACCAGTAGAGCCGGGTGATCATCTCGTCACCGCCCAGTGCAATCACGCTCTCGGCCTTTTCGCCATACAACTGCATGAAGTCGGCAAACACCGGCTGTGTCAGGATGGGCACATGGCCGAAGAAGTCGTGGAACATGTCGGGTTCGACGATGTAGTCGAGCTCGTCCTTGGTGCGCAGCCAGTTGGTCACCGGAAAGCGCCGGTTGGCGAGATGGTCGAAGAAGGGCGCGGCCGGGATGAGGCCAGGCACTGCGACGATTTCCCAGCCGGTCAGCTTGCGCAGCTTGTCTGAGACCGCGCCGAAATCCGGGATCTTGTCGAGCAGGCCGAGTGCGGCGATCCCATCGAGATAGGAATGGTGCGCCAGCTTCTGCGTCAGCTTGGTCTGCCGGTCGCACAACGTGCGCCACACCGCCTGTTCGTCGGCGCTGTAGTTGTAGCCCTGCGCCACGGTGAAGTCGGAACGGCACACTGAATAGTCGCCACGCAGGCCTTGCGCCGCGCAATCACGGGCATATTCGGCAACGCTCATCGTCGTCATGGCTCTTCTCCCCTGATCGTGACACTTGAATCTGTCCGCAGAGTCTAGCGGCGGCCGGCGAGGCAATTCAGCTTTGATGATGGCTTGGGTCCATGATTTGAGGTAAAAATCACCAAGCAGAAGCTGAAAGAGAGTGAAAATGCCTCAGTTCGACGATTTCGAGATCAAGATGCTGGATGTTCTTCAGCGCGATGGACGCAAGCCCGTGTCCGAACTGGCGCAGGAGATCGGCCTGTCGACGACGCCTTGCGCCCGCCGCTTCGAGGCGCTGCAGGAGGCCGGCATCATCAAGGGCTTTGCCGCCGTGCTCAACCGCCGCGCCGTCGGCCTGATGGTCGAGGTGTTCATCCAGGTGCGCCTCACCAGCCACAGCGACGGTTCGCCCGAAACCTTCATCGCCGCCGTGCAACGCATGGACGAAGTGTCGTCATGCTGGACGATGACCGGCGACCACGATTTCCTGCTGCACGTCATGGTGCCGTCGGTCGACGAACTCAACGCCTTCGTCATGCACCGCCTGATGCGCCTTGCCGGCGTGCGCGACGTTCACACCCAGCTGGTGCTGCAGAACATCAAGGGCCCGGGCCACGTGCCGCTCGCCCACCTCAGGCGGTAGGACACGCATCGCCATTTCTGCGGAAAAGCTGCACGCAAACTGCTGAACGGAGCCCAAATGCGAAACTGAAACGCCGGCCACGCCATGCGGACCGTCGCTCAAAGGTCCGTCATGAACATCGTGCTGATCAATCCGCCGCACACCGCCATCGGCAGCCGCGTGCCCGATGACCATCTGCCACCGCTCGGCCTGCTGGCACTGGGCGGCCCGCTTATCGACGCCGGCCATAAAGTCCGGCTGGTCGATGCCGAATTCGGGCCGATGCCGTTGGAAACGCTGGTGCGCGATGCGCTCAGCGGCCAGCCCGATTGCATCCTGATCGGCCACTCCGGCTCGACCTCGACGCATCCCACCGCGCTCGCGATCGCCCGCATGGTCAAGGCGCTCGAGCCGGCGACGCTGGTGATCTATGGCGGCGTGTTCCCGACCTATCACTGGCGCGACGATGCGCTGGTACACGCAAATGGGCCGCCGCGTCTGGTTCCGCGAGGTCTGGGGTTTTCTGGCCCGCGACCGCCGCCTCAAGGATGGTCCGACGCTGGCTGAGTTCGGGGGCGCGCCGCAGGATGCCGATGAGGAATCCATGGTCGTCATGCGCCCGCCGCTCAAGCCGGCCGAAGCGGCTGTCGCGATCTCGGCCGGCGCCTGACGGGCTCGCTGCCCTTCATACCTACCGTATGCGTATTGACATACGCAGCGTATGTACCCACCTCATGCATACGGGACGTATGTGAGTGCCCCGGACAATGGAGTGAAAATGACCAAACGTGACGCGATCTTTCCTGCCGGCCGGCAGGCTCTCTACGAGATAAATCGCTATTCTGCTGCAATCCGATCAGGCGATCTTTTGTTTGTCTCGGGCCAGGTCGGCAGCCGCGAGGACGGGTCGCCCGAACCTGTCTTCGAAAAGCAGGTCCAGCTTGCCTTCGATAATCTCGCGGCAGTGCTGAAAGCAGCGGGCGCCACGTTCGACGATATAGTCGACGTGACCACCTTCCACACCGATCCGGCAACGCAATGGCCCGTGATCGATGCCGTTCGGCTGAAGGTGTTCGGTGAACCGCCCTACACCAATTGGACGGCGGTCGGCGTCAACTGGTTAGCCGGCTTCGACTTCGAGATAATGGTCATCGCGCGCCTGCCCCAGCCTGCCTAAGGGCTGGCCAGCCGACCAACTGGCCGCCAAGCCAGTTGCCGATCAGGGCACGATTAGCGTGCCGGCGCCGTGTTCGGTGAACAATTCCAGCAGCACCGCATGCGGCGTCTTGCCGTTGAGGATGACGACGCCTTCGACGCCGCGCTCGATCGCCTCGATGCAGGTCTCGACTTTGGGGATCATGCCGCCCGACACCGTGCCGTCCTTGATCAGCGCCTTGGCTTCGGCCACCGTCAGCTCGTCGATCAGCTTCTTGTTCTTGTCGAGCACGCCGGGCACGTCGGTCAGGAACAAAAGGCGCGTCGCCTGGCAGGCGCCGGCGATGGCGCCGGCAAAGGTGTCGGCATTGATGTTGTACGTGTGGCCGTCGCGGCCCGGCGCCACCGGCGCCAGCACCGGGATCATTTCCGAGCGTGCCAGCAGGTCGAGCAGGGTGCGGTCGACCTCGACCGGCTCGCCGACGAAACCGAGATCGAGCACACGCTCGATGTTGGAGTCCGGGTCGATCATGGTCCTGCGCGCCTTTTCGGCGAACACCATGTTG
Source organism: Mesorhizobium sp. C268A (assembly GCF_040324475.1). Lineage (NCBI taxonomy): Bacteria > Pseudomonadati > Pseudomonadota > Alphaproteobacteria > Hyphomicrobiales > Phyllobacteriaceae > Mesorhizobium > Mesorhizobium sp. C268A. The sequence goes on along the minus strand of NZ_JAMYVX010000001.1, from coordinate 3,324,870 downwards.
CCGTCCTTGCCGCACAGGCCGATCGCCCATTCGCCCTCGGCGTTGATCAGCGCGACGATCTCCTTGTTGATCGAACCGGCCAGCACCATCTCGACGATCTCGACCGTCTTCTGGTCCGTGACGCGCAGCCCGCCTTCGAACTTGGATTCGATTCCCATCTTGGCCAGCACGGCGCCGATCTGCGGCCCGCCGCCATGGACGACGATCGGGTTGACGCCGGACTGCTTCAGCAGCGCGATGTCACGGGCGAAAGCCTTGCCGAGCTCGATATCGCCCATGGCATGACCGCCATATTTTACCACCACCGTCTTGTGCTCGTAGCGCTGCATATAGGGCAGGGCCCGCGAGAGCAGGGCGGCCTGCATTTCGGCGGTGGCGGTGATCTCCGTCATCGGCATGGTTCCCTGGATGTGGGTAAGGACGGCGGCGTCTTAGCGGGAATTGGCGCAGGCCGCAAACAGCTTTGCTATCACGATGATGAAATCTGCCGGATCAGGCCGGCACCTTGAGCGGCGCCCGCCGCGTCAGTCACCCGGAAATCTTCTCCATCTGCGCGGCGAGCGACAAAAGCGTCCTGCTCGTCGCCGGGGCGGCCGACGGCCTGGATGCCGAGCGGCAGGCCGGCATCGGTGACATGGACCGGCAGCGCGATCGACGGCTGGCCGCTGACATTCTGGATCGCCGGCCGGTGGGTGAACCACAGGCTCTTGTCCATCAATTGCCCAAACAGGGATCTGATCTCCAAGAGACGGGTCAAATGCAATTTGTCGAGCAGGTTTTCGATGAGCTCGTCGGCCCCCTTCGGGTCCATGGCGCCTCAGGCAAGCGGCGGATGCGCAATGATCGGGTTGCCTCGGCGCGCGCGATCGCAGCATCGACAAGGTCCGGCGGCGAGATCTCGCCTCTATGCACCAGCTCCGCCAAGCCGGTTGCATCGTTCTCCCACAGCATCTGTTCGGCCGACATTGCTGTTCCCCTTTCTGCGGAGGCTAACGACAGCCGATTTCCTTGGCACCGACCGGCGATTACTGGCGATCGGGCGCGGACATCGTTTGCGTGGACAACAAGATTTCTGCCTTTGCAAATAAATCGTGATCGCTTAGCTTGTCCGTATGACGCCGCAGGATATCTCCACCCTGATTGTCCGGACCTCGATGAAGGATCGGACTGCGTTCGATCTGCTTTACCGGCAAACCAGTGCGAAACTTTTCGGCGTGTGCCTTCGTGTATTGAAGGATCGCGGAGATGCGGAAGAAGCGCTGCAAGAGGTCTTCGTCAAAGTATGGACGAAGGCGGACCGTTTCGCTGTTTCCGATCTAAGCCCAATCTCCTGGCTGGTGGCCATAGCACGCAATCATGCGATTGATCGCATCCGCTCGCGACGCAAGCCTGCTGCCGATATCGATGCCGCGCTCGACGTGGCTGACCCCGGTCCGGGGCCAGAGGCTATGGTTGTTGCGGGTGGTGAATCCGAGCGCATCTATCAGTGCCTTGAAGAGTTGGAACAAGACCGGGCGCAAGCCGTTCGGGGTGCTTATTTGAACGGCGAAAGTTACGCCGAGCTCGCGGTACGTCACAAGGTTCCGCTCAACACGATGCGGACATGGCTGCGCCGCAGCCTGTTGAAACTTAGAGAATGTCTGGAAAGATGACCCTGGCAGAAGAAAATGGACCGGAACGTGGAGGCGACGACCTGCTCGCAGCCGAATACGTTCTCGGCGTGCTGCCGGCGGATGAGCGCCAGATAGCCTCCGGACGCATCGACGCGGAGACCGGCTTTGCCAGTCTCGTCGATTCCTGGGAAGTGAACCTCTCGCCGATGGCTGCCGCTTATGCTGAGGTAGAGGCGCCGGCCACCATCAAGCCGGCTATCGATCGCCGGCTGTTCTCCTCCACCGCGGCGTCGACGACGGCCCCGAGCGGCAGCCTGTGGTCCAGCCTTAGCTTCTGGCGCGGCCTCACCGCAGCGGCTCTCGCGGCCCTGGTGCTCTATGTCGCCGTGCCTTACGTCAGGTCGCCGGTCGTCGTGCCGCAGGAGCGCCTCGTCGCCTCGCTGGCTGCCGAAGGCAGCGATGTCAAATACCTTGTCGTCTACGACGCTTCCCGCCGCGATGTCGGCCTGTCACTGGTTTCGGGCGAACGCGCCGCCGGCAAGGACTTCGAACTGTGGATGATCGAAGGCAAGAATGCGCCGGTCTCGATGGGCGTCATTCCCGCCGGCCAGGTCACGCACATTCCGGTTACCCCGGCAGTGCAGCAGAAGCTGGCGCAAGGCGCCGTGCTCGCCGTCAGCGTCGAGCCGACGGGCGGTTCGCCGACCGGACAGCCGACCGGACCGGTCGTTGCCGCGGGCGACCTGAAGGGCATCTGATAGATCGTAAAACCATGACGTGATAATGAAGGCAGCGGAAGTACATCTTCCGCTGTTTTCGTTTTGGATACGCTGCTGGAGATTAGAGATTCGATCTCCGGAGATAGTTCGCCGACAAGATAAAGGATAAATTTTTCCCGGCGCGCGGAAACTCAGGCAGTTCTATTCCGTATCTCCTCATGTTCCCGAAAGAGGAAACAATAACCCCGAGGAGTTCGAACACTATGCGTAGAATCGCCACCCTTTTGCTCGCCGGTACCATTGCCGTCTCCGCCCTCGCCACAATCGCCTATGCCGAGAATCCGATGGTTGGCGGCGCCGCCATGTACGCCAACAAGAACATCGTTGAGAACGCCGTCAATTCGAAGGATCACACGACACTGGTCGCCGCCGTCAAGGCTGCCGGCCTGGTCGAGACGCTGCAGGGCGCTGGCCCCTTCACCGTCTTCGCACCGACCAATGAGGCCTTCGCCGCGCTTCCGGCTGGCACGGTCGAGTCGCTGCTCAAGCCCGAGAACAAGGACAAGCTCACCAAGATCCTGACCTGCCATGTCATCGGCGCCAAGGCGATGGGCGCCGATGTCGCCTCGATGGCCAAGGCCGATGGCGGCACCCATAAGGTCAAGACGGTTGGCGGCTGCGAGCTGTCGCTCAAGGCTGACGGCGGCAAGGTCACCGTAACCGACGAGAACGGCAATGTCGCCAATGTCACGATCGCCGATGTCGAGCAGTCGAACGGCGTCATCCACGTCATCGACAAGGTCCTGCTGCCGAAGATGTAACAAAGCCCCTGCCGCCGACGAACAGGCGGTAAGCTCCTGCAGATTGCGCGGCCCCGCCCCCGTGGGCCGAGCAAACGACCGAGCGCTCCATCCCGTCCGCAACAAGCGCGGAGCCGGTGTGGAGCGTTCGTTTGCAGGACAACCGTCACCGGCTTTTGATTTTCCAGTGGCGGCCAGATCTGGCAAAAACAACCCGCAGGAGGATTTCTGTCATGAACCGTCGAGATTTGCTTTTGAGCGGCGCCGCCATCGCTGCCGTGGCCGGCGCGGCGGCAACGTTGCGCATGGGCGGGCCGGCTAAGGCTGCCGAAACCTTCGAGGTCACCAAGACCGACGCCGAGTGGCACGCCATCCTGTCCGACGAAGCCTTCAACGTGCTGCGCAAGGAAGGCACCGAATATCCCGGCACCAGCCCGCTGCTCAACGAGCACCGCAAGGGCATTTTCGCCTGCGCCGGCTGCGACCTGCCGGTCTATTCCTCAGAGACCAAGTTCGATTCCGGCACCGGATGGCCGAGCTTCTGGCAGGAGATCGCCAACGCCGTCGGCAAGACCGAGGACCGTTCGCTCGGCATGACCCGTACAGAGGTCCACTGCCGCCGCTGTGGCGGCCATCTCGGCCATGTCTTCGACGATGGCCCGCCGCCGACCGGCCTGCGCCACTGCATCAACGGCGTTGCGCTCAGCTTCAAGCCGGCCACTGCCTGACCGTTCGGCGTCTTTAGCGGGGTGGGGATTTGGAGCCGGCGTGACGACCGCCTCTTATCTCTTGAAATGGGGCGAAAACAGTCAACTTCAAGAATTGGCAGACGGCTTTTTATGCGTAGATTCCGCAGCCCTTAACGAGAGGGCCAGAACCTATGCAACGAACTGAAGCACGGGCTCGCGACGGCGAGCCCAAATCGACCGCCAAATCGACCGACGGTGTTGATGCGGACCGGCCGCGAATATCCCATTCCGTGGTGATCGCCGGCGGCGGCCCGACCGGGTTGATGCTGGCCGGCGAGCTTTCCCTGGCCGGCATCGATGTCGCCATCGTCGAGCGGCGCGAGAACCAGGATCTCGCGGGCGCGCGCTCGGGCGGCCTGCATTCGCGCACCATCGAGATTTTCGACCAGCGCGGCATTGTCGATCGGTTCCTGTCGCAAGGCCAGACCGCCCAGGTCGCGGGTTTCGCCGGCGTTTCGCTTGACATCAGCGACTTTCCCACCCGCCACAATTACGGGCTGGCGCTGTGGCAAAAGCACATAGAGCGCATCCTTGCTGACTGGGCCGAGGAGCTTGGCGTCACGGTCTACCGTGGCCGCGAGGTGACTGGCTTGGTGCAGGATGGCGGCGGCGTCGATGTCGCGCTGAGCGATGGCAGGTCGCTTCGTGCCGATTATCTTGTCGGCTGCGACGGCGGCAGAAGTCTCGTGCGCAAGGCGGGGGGCATAGAGTTCCCCGGTTCCGAGCCGACAACCAGCAATTTGATCGCCGAGATCGAGGTAACAGAAGAGCCGCAATGGGGTATCCACCGCGATGCCATCGGAATTCACGGCCTCAGCAGACTGGAAGACGGTACGGTACGGGTGCTGGTGACCGAGCGCGAGGTCGGGGCTGGCGGCGAGCCAACTTTGCGCGATCTCAGCGAGGCGCTCATTGCCGTCTACGGCACCGATTATGGCGTCCACAATCCGACATCGCTGGCCCGCTTCACCGACATGACCCGGCAGGCAGCCGCATACCGCAAGGGGCGGGTGCTGCTGGCAGGCGACGCCGCGCACGTGCATCCACCGGACGGTGGACAGGGGCTGCAGACCGGCGTGCAGGACGCGGTCAATCTGGGCTGGAAACTTGCCCAGGTGGTCACGAAAACAGCGCCGGAAAGCCTGCTCGACACCTATCAGGCAGAACGCCACCCGGTTGCCGCGCGCGTGTTGAAAAACACCATGGCGTCAGTCGCGCTGCGTCGCGAAGACGAGCGTACCAAAACGTTGCGCGATACAGTGTCGGAACTGCTCGCTATGGAAGAGCCGCGCAAGCGTTTTGCCGGGATGTTGTCCGGCCTGGACATCCACTACGATCTTGGCGAGGGGCATCCGCTGCTGGGCCGTCGCATGCCGGATCTCGACCTCGTCACCGCTGCCGGTCCGCTGCCGGTTTTCGCGCTGCTGCACGACGCCCGGCCGCTGCTGCTTAATCTTGGTGAGCCCGGCGCTTTTGATATCGGCCCGTGGGTGGAGCGGATTCAGCTGGTCGACGCCAGGTACGATGGCGCATGGGAGCTTCCGGTGCTGGGGGCAGTCGAAGCTCCACGCGCAGTGCTGGTCCGGCCTGACGGTTATGTGGCCTGGGTCGGCGGCCCTGAAGCAGCCGGGCTTACCGACTCGCTGACCAAATGGTTTGGGTCGCCTGCCGCAGCATAGCGCGCCGGGTGTTCGACCAAGGAGCTTGATAACGATCGATGCTTAAGCGTGACCCCGGAAATCGGGGGTGATTTCCGGGGTCACACATGAGGGCGCCAGGCGGGGGGTCCGGCGCGCTCAATGGCCTCCGCCACCGCTGCCCGCGGGCGGCGCCGGCTTGGCGATGACCAGGGTGAAGACCGCCATGGTCGCGAACAGCACGGTCAGCATGGTGAACACATCCATGAACGACAGCAGCGACGCCTGCTGCTGGACCATGCCCGACAGTTTGGAGATCGCCGCCTTGGTGGCGTCGAGACCAGGCGTCTGCTGGAAGTCGAGCGTCATGTTCTGCAGCTTGGCCTGCGCCGCCGCACTGCCCCATTCCACATGCTCGGCCAGCCTGGCGTAGTGGAAGGCGCTGCGATCGATCAGCACGGTGTTGATGACGGCAAGGCCGACCGCACCGCCGAGGTTGCGGGTCAGGTTGAACAGGCCCGACGCGTTCTTCAGCCGGTCCGGCGGCAAGGTGCCGAGCGCAATGTTGTTGATCGGCACCATGCACAGCATCATCGAGCTGCCGCGCAGGATCTGCGGGATCAGCAATTCCCAGAAATCCCAGTCGGCGGTCAGATGCGTCATCCACCATGTGCCGGCAGCGAAACCGAACAGCCCGATCATCATCATGATGCGCAAATCCATCTTGCTCGACAGGATGCCGGAAATCGGCGCAGTGACGAACATCGCCAGGCCGCTGACGAACAGGGCTTCGCCGATCATCAAGGAATCGTAGCCGCGGATGCGTCCGAGGAACACTGGATAGAGATAGGTCAGACCGTACAGGCCGATGCCGATGACGAAGGAGAACAGCGAACCGAAGGCGAAATTGACGTTGGTGAAGGCCCTGAGATCGACGATAGGCTCCTCGGCGGTGAAGGCACGCCAGAAGAACAGCGCCGCACCGACAACCATGATGATGGCGCAGATGAACACGGCCTGTTCCTGCAGCCAGTCATGGTTAGGACCTTCCTCGAGCACATATTCCATGCAGCCGAGAAACGCCGCCATACCGGCAAGGCCCCACCAGTCGAACTTGCTGAACAGGCCGAGATTGGGCTTGTCGAAATCGATCAGGGTCCAGGTCGTAACCGTCACCAGAATGCCTGGAATGACATTGATGAGGAACAGCCAGTGCCACGACATGGCATGGCTGATATAGCCGCCGACGGTCGGGCCGATGGTCGGCGCCAGCGTCGCCACCAGGCCGATCATCGGCGACACCATGGCGCGGCGCGACGGCGGGAAGATGGTGAAGGCGGCGGCGAAAACGCTCGGGATCATGCCGCCCCCGATAAAGCCCTGGATGGCTCGGTAGACGATCATCTGGTCGATGTTGGTGGCGGTCGCGGCCAGCGCGCTGGCCGCCGTGAAGCCGGCCGCGGCGCCTGCAAACAGCACGCGCGTCGACAGCATCCGGCTGAGGAAGCCCGACAGCGGGATCATCACCACTTCGGCGATCAGATAGGCGGTCTGCACCCATGGGATTTCATCGGAACTGGCGCTGAGGCCGGCCTGGATCTCGGCCAGCGAGGCTGAGACGATCTGGATGTCGAGGATCGCCATGAACATGCCGAACACCATCGCCAGGAAGGCGATGAGGCGGCGCGTCGAGATGGTCGTCGGTACCGCCGGCATGGCAGGCACCGGCGCCGCTCCTGCTGTTATGGTTGCGGTTGCCATGGCTTTGCTCCCGGCGTTCGCTCAGTTAGCCGCGGCCGGAGCCGTGCGGCTGTCGACGGCGACAACGACGCTCAGGCCGGCGCGCAGCCTGCCTGCCTTCAGCACATCGGCCGGCACGTCGATGCGAACCGGGATGCGCTGCACCACCTTGGTGAAGTTGCCGGTGGCATTTTCCGGCGGCAGCAGCGAGAACACCGCACCCGAAGCCGGCGCCAGCGACGACACCGTGCCTTCGAAATCATGGCCGTCCGTGGCGTCCACCGAGACCCGCACCTTCTCGCCGGGCACCAGCTTGGCCAGCTGCGTCTCCTTGAAGTTGGCAACGATGTAGAGCTTGTCCAGCGGCACCACGACGGCGAGCTTCTGGCCGGGGCTGACGAGGTCGCCCTGCTCGACCGAGCGGTTGCCGACGACGCCGTCATAAGGCGCCTTGAGCACGGTGAAGGACAGATCGCGCGCGGCCTTGTCGCGGTTCAGCCGCAGCGAAGCCAGCGTGCTGGCCGATTCGGCGCGCTGCGCTTCGAACACGCCGATATTGGCCTGTGCGGCTGCAATCTGCGCGTCGGCGCCGACAAGGGCTGCATTGGCCTGGTCAAGAGCGGTCTGGGCATCGTCCAATTGCGCCTGCGTGCCGACATGCGTCTTGACCAGTTGCGCGGCGCGCTGCTGGGCGCGAGCGGCGTTGTCGGCTGCCGCCTGGTCGGCGACCTTCTGCGCCTGCGCCTGTTGCAGCGAAGCTTGCGCCGCCTTGGTCTGCGCGTCGATACGGTCGAGCGTCTTGGCCAGCGTGGCGATCTGCGCCTCCGCCTGGGCAACGGCTATTCTGTAGTCGCCGTCGTCGATCGTCAGCAGCGGATCGCCGGCCTTGACCTGCTGGTTCTCCGAGACCTTGACTTGATCGACATAGCCGGAAATCTTCGGCGAGACGAACGACATGTCGGCCTGGACATAGGCATCGTCGGTCGAGATCAGGAACCGGCCGTCGGTCCAGTAATTATAGCCATACCAGGCGCCGGCGCTGAGCAGAGCGAGGCCGATGATCGGCAGCATGAACGAGCGAGCCGACCGCTTTTTCTTGGCCGGCGCCTCGGCCAAAACTTCGGCGGCAGGCTTGATGGGCGCTTCCGGCGCTTCGATAACCGGCGAGACCTTGGCGTTGGGAAAGGGGCGGACTTCGGCGGTGGTTGGCGTGTTCGAGGACATGATATCTCGCTACCGTAGCTACATAAGGAAAATGTGTTATACTGAACCGTTCGGTTCGATGCGAACGTTGACATAGCGCTAAAGCAGGCCCATATCAAGAGCAATCGAACCGCTCGGTTCGAATTATTTCGCGAGGTGTGACTTTAATGGCCGACACGTTACCCGACGTCGAAAATGATCGGTGCGATGTGCTGGATAGTGCGCGTCGCGGCCGCCCGGCGGCGGGCCAGGATCCGGTCAAGCGCAGCCAGATCATTGAGGGCGCGCGGCGCGTGTTCATCGACAAGGGCTTCGAAGCGGCGTCGATGAACGACATTACCCGCGAGGCCGGCGTCTCCAAGGGCACGATCTATGTCTACTTCGCCAACAAGGAAGAGCTGTTCGAGGCGCTGATCGAGGAAGAGCGCGGCACCATCTTCAAGAACATGTACGACATGCTCGACCGCGCCGACGATCTGCGCCAGACGCTGGTGGAATTCGGCAAGGTGCTGTCGATGAAGATCACCTCGGCCAAGGTCATCCAGGCGCAACGCACCGTGATCGGCGCCTCCGACAGGATACCGGACATGGGCGCGCGGTTTTACGAACGTGGCCCCAAACGCGGCCACGACAAGGTGGTCAAGTTCCTCAATGCAGCCATCGAACGCGGCCTGCTCAAGATCGATGATGTCGATCTTGCCGCCTATCAATTCACCGAACTGTGCCTCGCCGGCCTGTTTCGCCAGTGCATCTTCGCCTACCGCACCACGGCGCCGAGCCAGGATGAAATCGACCACATCGTGCGGTCGGGCGTCAGCCTGTTCCTGAAGTCCTACGGCACCGAAAAGCTTGCCGAGGAAGAAAGCCATCAGATGATCGCGCTCGAGGCGAAGTCCAAGGCAAAGGCCTAGTTAGCCAAAGGTCTTTTTTCGCAACTCCGGACGGAAAACCGCTTCACACTTTTCCCGGAGTTACTTTTAACCGCCATTGGCCGCCAGCACGATCGCCGCGCGCAGTTCGTCCAGACCCTCGCCCTTTTCCGACGACGTGGCGAGCACGAACGGAAACGCCGCCGGCCGCTTCTTGATCTTCAGTAATGTCTCTTCGATCAGCTGCGGCACGCCGGCGGCCTTGATCTTGTCGGTCTTGGTCAGCACGATCTGGTAGGACACCGCCGCCTTGTCGAGCAGCGACAGCACTTCGTCGTCCTTGGCTTTGATGCCATGGCGGGAATCGATCAGCACATAGACCCGCTTCAGCGTCACGCGGCCCTTGAGATAGTCGAAGACCAGCTTGGTCCAATCGTCCACCTTTTCCTTCGGCGCGCTGGCATAGCCGTAGCCCGGCATGTCGACCAGCGCCATTGGCGGCAGGTCGGTGCCTTCGCCGGAAAACCCGCCCGGCACGAAATAGTTGAGCTCCTGCGTGCGCCCCGGCGTGTTGGAGGTGCGCGCCAGCCCGTTATGGCCGACGAGCGCATTGATCAGCGACGACTTGCCGACATTGGAGCGGCCGGCAAAGGCGATCTCAGGCGGCCCCTCCGGCGGCAGGAACTTCATCGCCGGCACGCCGCGGATGAAGATCCACCCCTTGGTGAACAGGTCGGTGCCGATGACGGTGTTGCCCAGCGCGTTCAAATTGCTGCCTCCAGCCTCGAAATATCGGCGCCCCGGATGGCGTTGAGGTTGCGGCCGATCTTGTCCACCGGCCAATTCCACCACGCCACAGCCAGCAACCGCCGCACCGTCCTGTCGTCGAAACGCATCTTCACCACCTTTGCCGCATTGCCGGCGACGATCGCATAGGCCGGCACGTCATGCGTCACCACCGATTTCGCCGCCACGATGGCGCCATTGCCGACCGACACGCCGGGCATGATCACCGCATCCATGCCGATCCATACATCATTGCCGACCACCGTGTCGCCGCGCACTTCCTGTGACCACGTCTTCGGGTCGAAGCCTTGCTCCCAGCCATGACCGAAAATGTTGAACGGATAGGTGGAAAAGCCGGACATGGCATGGTTGGCGCCGTTCATGATGAAGCGCGCGCCCTCCGCGATGGCGCAGAACTTGCCGATGATCAGCTTGTCGCCGATGAAGGGATAATGATGCAGCACGCATCGCTCGGCGAATTTGTCCGGTCCGTCAGGATCGTCATAGTAGGTGAACTCGCCGATCTCGATATTCGGCGCGGTGACCAGGGGCTTGAGGAAGCCGACGCGGGTGTGCATCGGGATGGGGTGTTTGATGTCTGGGTTGGGTCCGTCCATGGCGAGATCCGTCGAGAGTGGCGCAAATTTAAGCCGCCATTCTAGATGGCGTGATCCGCCCTATAGCACCAATCGCCCGATGAGCGAGCCCTGCTGGGCTTCGATGTTCAGTTCGTGCCGCGGCAGATCACGATCAGGTCGACCGCCGCCGTCGGCTAAGGCGCCCTGAAACCCAAAAAAAACGGGGCCCTGCGAAGGACAAGCAGGACCCCGGTGGTGTCGAAGACGGCTTCAAAAGAATGGCACCTCCTCGTGAGGTGGGGAAGGCAGACCGAGAAAGCCCGTCGCAGCCCGCCGTCATTCCCCGTTGCGTAAAGCCGTTACTTCGGCAACAGCACCTTGTTGACGACGTGGATGACGCCGTTCGACTGGTTGACGTCGGCGACCGTCACCTTGGCGGCGCCGCCGGACTCGTCGACGATGTAGAGCGAGCCGCCCTTGACCTCGGCGATCAGCGTGTCGCCGCTAACGGTCTTCATCTCATACTTGCCGCTCATCGCCTTGGCCTTGGTCATCATCTCCTTGGCCGAGATCTTGCCGGCCACGACATGGGCGGTCAGGATCTTGGTCAGCTTGTCCTTGTTTTCGGGCTTCACCAGCGTGGCGACGGTGCCGGCCGGCAGTTTCTTGAAGGCGGAATCGGTCGGCGCAAACACCGTGAAGGGTCCCGCGCTTTCCAGCGTGTCGACCAGGCCGGCGGCCTTGACGGCGGCAACCAGCGTCTTGTGGATCGGCGAGTTGAGGGCGTTCTCGACGATGTTCTTGGAGGTCAGCATCGCAGCGCCGCCAACGGCGGGATTGGCGAGCGTATAGGCCGTCGTAGCTGCGAGGCCCGATAGAGCCAGGCCGGCGGAAAAGCAGAATGCCTTGAGGATGGACTTTGCCATTGGAGAACCCTTCTGGTGCGACAATTGTTGATTCGATTGTCGGGAAGAGTTACGCGGCGATTGCGGGAAAGTTTCGGTGCAGAGTAAAAAACGATAATGATAACAAACACTTAAAGGCGAATGCCCATTCCACGCGCCGCCCCGCGATGGACATGACGGGGTCACGGATCAAAAACAGCGGTCTTCGGATTAGAGCTGATCGGTGTTGATCGGCCTTGGCGGTACAAGCAGCAGCCACGCCGGTTGCACGCCGCAAGTTTCGCGCCTCACGGGAACGTGATGCGCGCCTCGTCCACAAAAAACACCGGACGAGCCGGGGCGTTGATTGCCACGCCGTTTATTCAGCCGGCGAGGGTTTCTTTCGGAACAATGCCGTCAGATTGTCCCACAATTCGATCTTGGCGCCCTGGCGCTTCATGATCACGCCCTGCTGCAGGATCGACAGCGTGTTGTTCCAGGCCCAGTAGATGACGAGGCCGGCCGGGAAGCTGCCCATCATGAAGGTGAAGATCACCGGCATCCAGGTGAAGATCTGCGCCTGCGTCGGATCCGGCGGCGTCGGGTTCATGCGCATCTGCAGGAACATGGTGATGCCCATGACCACCGCCCAGGCGCCCATATGCGGCAGGAATGCCGGCGGCGCGAAGGGCAGCAGGCCGAACAGGTTGAAGACCGAGGTCGGATCGGGCGCGGCCAGATCCTGGACCCAGCCGAAGAACGGCGCGTGCCGCATCTCGATGGTGATGTAGAGCACCTTGTAGAGCGAGAAGAACACCGGGATCTGCAGCGCCACCGGCCAGCAGCCGGCGAGCGGATTGATCTTCTCGGTCTTGTACAGCTCCATCATCGCCTGTTGCTGCTTCATCTTGTCGTCCGCGTATTTCTCGCGGATCTCGAGCATCTTGGGCTGCACCTTCTTCATGTTCGCCATCGACGCATAGGATTTGTTGGCGAGCGGGAAGAAGAGGGTTTTGACGACGACCGTGGTGGCAAGGATGGCCAGACCGAAATTGCCGAAGAATTTGTACAGCGTGTCGATCAGGTAGAACATCGGCTTGGTGATCCAGATGAACCACCCCCAATCGATCAGCCGGTCGAACAGCCTGATCTGCCGGTCCTGGGCGTAGGCGTTGATCTTGTTGACTTCCTTGGCGCCGGCGAAGATCTCGGTCTCCACCGTCGCCGACTGGCCGGCGGCAATGGTGATCGGGTCCGTGAGGAAGTCCGACTGGTAGCGCGGGCGGCCATTGTCGTAATAGGCATAGTGCGGCTGGAACGGCTGCTTCTCGGTCGGCACCAGGGTGACCGCCCAGTATTTGTCGGTGATGCCAAGCCAGCCATCGGTCGATTTGCTCGGCGTATAGAGCTTGTTCTTCTCGATGTCGGCGTATTTGTGCTCCTGCAGGCCTTCCGAGCCGGTGACGCCGATCAGCCCTTCATGCAGCACATAGGAGCTGGCGACGGCCGGCTTGTCGAAACGGATGACGCGGCCGTAATTGGACAGCGTGACCGGGGCCGAGCCTGAATTCTGCACCGCATCGGAAACGGTGAACATGTAGTCGCCGTCGACGGAGATCGTGCGCTTGAAGGTCAGGCCCTTGTCGTTGGTGAAGGTCAGCGTCACTGGCGTCGCCGGCGTCAGAGTCGCATTGCCGTCGACGCTCCAGACCGTTTCCGGGCCCGGCACCGTGCCGGTCGTGTCGCTGCCGACAAAGCCGATCTCGGCATAATAGCCGGTGGGCAGCGCCTGCGGATTGAGCAGCTGAATCTGCGGCGATGTCTTGTCGACCGTCTCGGTGTAGTGCTTGAGCTTGAGGTCGTCGAGACGGGCGCCGGTGAGGTTGATCGAGCCCGACAGGCTCGGCGTGTCGATGTTGACGCGGGCCGTCTTGGCCACTTCCTGCGCGCGGCCTTCCGGCGTCGTAACATAGGTGCCGGGCGCGTTTGGAATGGCGCCGGGCGCTGCGGGCGCCGGCGTGCCGCCGGGATTGGCGGCCTCGGCCGCCTTCTTCTGCTCAGCCGCCCGCTGCTCTTCGATGCGGGCCGCCTCGCGCTGCTGTTCGCTGCGCGGCAGCACATAGAAATATTGCCACAGCCCGAGGATCAGCACCGACAAGACGATGGTGATGTAGAAGTTCCGGTTGTTTTCCATCGAAAGCCCTTGGCCTATCGTGTTCCGCTGAGACGGCGGGAGAGTTCGGCCTTCAACTGGCCGAACGGAATGGTGAGCACGTCTTCACGCCCGACGATGACATAGTCATTGCCGGGCGCCATGTCACTTGCGGCATGGGTGCGCACGGCTTCTTTCAGCCGCCGCCTGACGCGGTTGCGCACAACCGCATTGCCGACCCTCTTGGTGACGGTGAAGCCGACGCGCGGCGGCAGACCGTCTTTGCGGTCGAGAACTTCAACGAGAAAAAGCCGCCCGCGCCGCTTTTCACCGCGGCGGACGGCCAGGAATTCCGCACGTTTCAGAAGCCGCTTGGGGTTTGGTCCCACTGGCTTGCCGGTTGCGGGCAACGATCTCGTCTTCCGTTCAGGCGCTGAGCCGCTTGCGGCCGCGGTTGCGGCGAGCTGCGACGACGCCGCGACCACCCTTGGTGGCCATGCGAGCACGGAAACCGTGCCGGCGCTTGCGGACGAGTTTGGACGGTTGGTAGGTACGCTTCATTTGTTTTAATACCGCGGGGTGCGGCCCTTCTTGATTCTGTCACTGTGTAACAGGAGCTTTGCCGGGCCGGCATTGGCGCGATCGAAACCGCGCCGGGACGAATGGCCCGAGCGTGAGCGGCTTATAGAAAGAAGGGTTTTGGGAGTCAATCCAGCGCGAACTATGAGTTCGTCGCAGCGAGAACACCCAGTTCGAGGCGGTCTTTTATTGCTGGCACCATCGTCCAACGAAGGATGAAATTGGCAAAAAAGCCGCAATCGCCTAATCTCAACCGATCAAGCGTTTGTGAAGACAGGCCTTAATGAGCGAAGTTGCATCAGCGGATGAAGGGAGCGGCCCGGCGACAGCCGATGCCAGCCCGGCGACCGTTCGCCCGGTTGCGAGCCGTTCGGTGCCCAATCGTTCAGTGCCCTTGGCGCGCGGCCTGTCGACCAAGCTGCTCTTGCTCACCATTGTCTTCGTGCTCCTGGCCGAAGTCCTCATTTTCCTGCCCTGGATCGCCAGCTACCGCCTGGCCTGGCTGAAGGAGCGGCTAAGCACCGCTGCCGCGGTGTCGATCGTGCTGGTGCAGGGCGAGCCCAATTCGCTCTCCCGCGCCGCCCAGAACGACGTGCTGATGGCAATCGGCGCCAAGGCGATCGCGGTGCGCGACGGCGGCGTGTCGCGCCTGCTGGTGGTGGCCGAGATGCCGCCGCAGGTCGACGAGCATATCGATATCGCCAATGTCGGCATGATCAAGGGCATGACCGGGGCGCTGGATACGCTGTTCTTCGGCGGCAAGCGCATGCTCAGGGTGTTCGGCCCGGTCGGCGACAGCGACAAGGAATTCGAGCTGATCATGCCCGACTATTCCCTGCGCAACGCCATGCTGCGCTATTCGCGCAACGTCGCCTTCGTCTCGCTGCTGATCTCGTTGTTCACCGCAATGCTGGTCTATGCCGCGATCGACCTGATCATGATCGGCCCGATCCGCACCATGACGCGCTCGATGCTGTCCTTCTCCGAGGCGCCCGACGATCCAGGGCGCATCATCCACCCGGCCGCCCGCGCCGACGAGATCGGCGTTGCCGAGCGCGAATTGTCGCAGATGCAGGAACGGCTGCAAAAGATGCTGTCGGAGCAGAAGCACCTTGCCGACCTTGGCCTCGCCGTCTCCAAGATCAACCACGACATGCGCAACATCCTGGCCTCGGCGCAGCTGATGTCGGACCGCCTGCGCCTGGTCAAGGACCCGACGGTGCAGGCCTTCGCGCCAAAGCTGTTGCGCGCGCTCGACCGCGCCGTCTCCTATTCCGAAGGCGTGCTCCACTATGGCCGCACGCAGGAGCCGGCGCCCTCACGCCGCCGCTTGCGGCTGCGCCAGCTGGTCGACGACGTCCACGGCCTGCTCGACATCGAGGACGGCATCGAATTCGTCAATGCCGTCGAGCTCGCCTTCGAGGTCGATGCCGATTCCGACCAGCTGTTTCGCGTGCTCACCAATCTCTGTCGCAACGCGGTCCAGGCGATGGCGGCCGACGCCGAGAGCGCGCTGGTGCGCCGGCTCGCCGTATCGGCCGAGCGCATAGGCAGCGTAAGCCGCATCATTGTCACCGACACCGGTCCCGGCCTGCCGGCGAAGGCTCGAGAAAACCTGTTCGCGGCGTTTCGCGGCTCGGCCCGCAGCGGCGGCACCGGCCTTGGCCTGGCCATCGCGCACGAACTGATCCGCGCCCATGGCGGCACGGTCGAGCTGGTCGAATCGATCGGCGGCCGCACCACCTTCGCCGTCACCATCCCCGACCAGCCGGTCCGCCTCGACCAGGCCCGCAACGGCCTGCGCCGCCCTGCCTGAGCTGTATTTGATATTCAGCCGAAGCCGGACTGAGCTGAATCTCAGCACCCCTTGATCGGCACCGTCGAAAGCAGCTGCGACAAAACTTTTGCCGGATTGGCTTGCTTTTCGGAAATTCAGTCGCTAGGGAACACGTCTTGTCGCGGCCGGTCGTCAGGATCGGTTAGCGGGGCTATGTAAAGCATGGCCTGTTGCGCGCCCGTAGCTCAGCTGGATAGAGCACCAGACTACGAATCTGGGGGTCAGGAGTTCGAATCTCTTCGGGCGCGCCATTGTTTCCAAGGGGTTGAGGCGAATGGCCAAGCGCAGCCTAAACCTCGGGGGCACGCTGGGGGCACTTTATCCAAGTGGGTCGCTCGCCGCGGATTTGGCCGTCCAGTTCACGTTTGATGCCGATGCGCTGGCACAGATCAATGATCTAGCACCGCCTACTCAAGAGTGGCTGGCGCTCCAACGCGACATCACTTTTGACGAAAACTACGGCCCCGAGCAGGCTTTCACCATGGTCGCTCGTCGTTTTCTTAGACGCAAGATTGAGCGCATCAGCCGAGCCGAGCAGAGCGATTACCTACGGGCTCTCGATGCTAATTTGACTACACTGATGCATCTGCTGGTTGCTTATCCGCAGTTCAATCACACGGCCGCTGACCCACTCAAGTTCCTCGAAGAACTGGCGCGACGCCAAGGCAAGCCGGCTAGGCGCCGCGATCAGATATTGTCCGACTTGGCCGCACCGCTGATGGAGCTTCGAGCATTTGCGAAGGTCCACTTACATTCTCTTGGAAACGAGCCCAAGGAACAGCCGGAGGCGATCAGACGCCGAAAGGAGTTTCCACGGCTGGTGCTGATTGCCGATATCATAGCCACCTATCAACGCGTCACCGGGCAAGAACCGATGGCGACGGCGTCTGACGATGGGCACTTGCATCCAGCCGTGAAGCTGGTGACGGTGCTTGGCCCGCCAGTTCTTAAAGCGGCAAGGGTTGTCAAAACTCAAATCAACCCGCAGACCGCGAGAATTGAAATCGCCACCGTAAAAAGACTCTGGGCCGAGGGCAGACGGCCCGAGCAGGCGGGCGTCCTATCAAGCTGGGCGGAGTTAGGATAAACTTTTTATCCGATTTCGCGCAGAACAAATTCCTATTATCCGTGACGCCTCCGCCCTCTAATGCGCACCATCGCATAGGAGGCGAAGCAGCATGTCGATCCGTATCCTCCCGATTGAGCAGGTGCTCGACCGCACCGGCCTGTCGCGTCGGACCCTCTACACGGAAATATCTGAGGGCCGTTTCCCCAAGCCGGTCCAGTTGACCGCGCGCCGCGTCGGCTGGCCGGAAGCCGATGTCGAGGCTTTCCTCACCAGTAAGATCGCTGCGCGCGACGGGCTGGCTGCATGACCGCCGCCGACCTCACGCCGGCCGAGCACGAGACTTCCGCGATCGTCGATGAAGCGGCCGCTTGGTATTTTTCCAATTTCCGGACATGCGAGCGGCCGATCGTGCCGGCGCTTCGGCAACGGTTTGGCATGACAAGTCACCAGGCCATTTGCGCGATTCGACAGGTCACATTGATGCGGGCACGCGCCGCATGACTGAAATCACGTCTAGCCGTAAAACTGGTAGACCAAAGGGTTACATCGCCAATTACCAGCCTCAGACCAAGACGCTGGCGCTGCTCGATGCGGTCGACATGGTTCTCACCGAATACCGGGAACACTGGCCGCTCACGATCCGCCAGGTCTTTTATCGGCTGGTCGGCGCCTACGGTTATCCGAAGGACGAGTCGTTTTACTCGAAGCTGATCGACCATATCGGCAACGCGCGCCGCGGCCAGGTGATCCCGTTCGATGCGATCCGCGACGATGGCGTGGTCACGCACCGCATGGACCATTTTGACGACCAGGACCACTTCCTGCACCATGTGCGCGTGCTCGGCGAAAACTACCACCGGAACATGCTCGCCAACCAGAACCTGCACGTCGAGGTCTGGTGCGAGGCCGCCGGCATGCTCTCGCAGCTCTTCAAGGTCAGCCGGGAGTTCTCGGTGCAGGCCTACTCTTCCGGAGGCTTTGACAGCCTCACTGCAAAGAAGGATCTGGCCGACCGGATATGCGAGATCGCCAAGCCGACGGTGATCCTGCACCTGGGCGATTATGATCCGAGCGGCAAGTCGATGTTCGACGTCATTGCCGAAGACGTGTCGGCCTTTGTGCTGGCCGATCGCCCTTGGCAGTCGGTGACGGTCGATTTCAGGCGCATCGCCCTGACCGCCGACCAGGTGCTTCGCTATTACCTGCCGACTGTGCCGCCGAAGAAGACCGACAGCCGCACGGCGCGTTGGGAGGGCGGGACATGCCAACTCGAGGCGCTGTCTCCCGACAACATCGCCCATATCTTGCGAACGAACATCACTGACTTGTTCGACGTCCACCAGTTCCATGAGGACTTGGACGTCCAGGCGCGCGAGCGGCAACTGATCACCGCGGCTCTGCCGGCGCCGCGGAGTGTGTGATGAGCGAAGAATTTCACACCATCACCTTGCTGCCGCGCAATTTTGAACAGGTATCGAAAGGCATGACGCAGGCCGATGCTGACAAGGAATACGCCCGGCTGCGCAAGCAATTCTATGCCGACAAGGGGGAGTTTGCGGCATGGATCCGGAAGGACCGCGACTCCCGCATGGACGCCACGGCGAAGCTGGTTGCCACCTATCTGGTGGAATGCCTCAACTTTGAAACGGGCCGCTGTGACCCTTCCTATGAGGCGATCTCCGACGAGCTCGGCCTGAGTTATCGGACGGTTGAGCGTGTGGTGCCACGCATAGCAGCGGCTGGCTGGGTGGATAGAACCAGGCGAGGCAAGACGACCACGAACTTCTATACCATCCGGGTCGCTGTCTCGAAGGTGAAGGCGCTCGAGGAGCTTGTTGCCGGCCTTCGTCAGTTGCGCTCAGACAAGCGAGCGGAACGCCGCCAAGGCCCCAATAGCGACAGGAGTGACCTACGCGATTTGGCGGGTCACTCCCACAATGACCCGACACAGCCTGTAGGTCATGACCCGACACAGCCTGTAGGTCATGACCCGACACGGATGGGGGGTAAACCTATGAAGGGAACCTATGAAGCTGAACCTCTCAACGAGATTCTCAGCACTGACAGTGAAGGTATGGCTCTAGGCGGGTATGGAGCAGATCGAACTGACGAGCGGCACATACCGTTCACGATGCCGCAAACCGACGACGAGGCGGAGGAGATGGTGATGGCTTGGCTTGATGGCCGGCCGCCGCGAACCGTGATGGCGCTCTTCGACGATATCCGTGAACGCCTGTCCAGTGGTACACTCACGCCCGCTGAATTGGAGAAGTTGCTGCAGGTGGCTGCATGAAGTCGGAGCAACTTGACCTTTTCGATTGGGCTCAAAACAGGCCGATCGCCGAGGTGATCAACTTCATCCCGCATGTGGTCCGCCAGATTATTCGGCAGCGCGGCCAGCCTCGGATTGATCGCGGCGGAACGCTGGTCGACTTCCCGCGTGCCATGTCAATCACTCGGAGGTCGGCATGAAGCGCTGCATGACCGCCATCTCGGAAGGGGGCGACGATCGGCATGACCGACAACACCGACTGGGCGGATATCGAGCGACTGCTGCAGGAGCTGCGCGCCCGCGGCGCCTTCGTTGGCCCACTGACGATGTCGGCCGCGACACGCCAGACCACATGGCGAGCGCGTCAGCGGCGAAAGGAGATCGTGGTGCCCGTGGCCATAAACCTCGACGTTGTCGCTTGGCTGATTGAGACGGGCCGCATCGACGCTGTATGCAGCCGTGATGCCGTCCTGGTCGGTGAGGCCTTGCGCACTTTGGTGATCGAGCGTGTCGCAGCAAAGAAATAGTAACGCGTTACGGCCGGAAGCGCATAGGCCGCTGTATTCTCTTGGTGATCCACCGCCGACCAGGAGAGCCCCCCAATGCTCGCAAGAGTTCTTCCGACAAATGAGACGCCAGAGGCCAAGGTCGACCGACTTTGCGAAAGCCTGGTGCTGCCTCCGAAACCCAACCTTCTGAAGCTGGCCGAGTCAGGCGTCGAACAGGTCCGCACAAAGCGTGCTGAGCTGAAAGCCGACATCCATGCCGCTGTCCTTTCGGGCGGTTCGGAGAATAAGGGCCTCGTCCAGAAACTGACGGCCGAACTCGAGGCGTTGGAGCTCGGCGCCGGCCGCAAGGCCTTCGAGGAGCGCACCCGCCGGCGTGAGGAGTTCAGCAAGTGCGCCATGGCCAAGCTTGGTTCGGCCGTTGCCCAGTATCGCCAGGAGATGAACCGGCTGATCGATGAGATGGAGGCGTTGAACTCTGCAGCCGTCGAACTAATGGCGACCTCAAACGCGAATGGTATCGAGCCACTTTCAGGAGTCAGAGCATCACTGCCGGTGGCCAACCAAATCCGCCATCTGCGTCAGACGATCAGCAACAACGGATCGATGTACCTCTGATGACCGCCACACAAATCGTCGACGGAGAGGCGGCTCGCTTGGTCGCGCGCCAATCCGACGGCCGATCGCGCATTTTCGCGCGCGCGTCTGGGGCGGCGGCTCGTGCTGATGCCGCCGCCCCATTCAACCAAATTTCAGCGGGGCTGAGCTAATGGCCCATCGCCCCAACATTGCAGCTGCAAAGCGCATGATGGCCAAGATGCAGGCGGGTGCGCCCATCGCCGTCAAACGTGGTGACACGCTCTGGATGGATCTCGAGGGGCCGATAGGTGAGATCGATCGACGGACCGGCAAAGGCATCTTTGCTGATGATGTTGAGGCTGCGCTGAAGGCAAACGAAAACGTCAGATTCATCTCCGTGCAAATCGACAGTCCCGGTGGTCATGCCGGCCAGGCGGTCCGAATCCATCAAGCGCTGCGAAGGCACCGAGCCCATGTGTGCGTGACAGCCGGCGACACATGCGCGTCGGGTGCGAGCCTGATCCTGGCTGCCGGAGATTTGCGGATGTGTTACCGGCACACCAAGCTGCTTTTGCACGCGGTCTCGAACGATGCGCCCGCCAATGCGAAGCGTCGCTGGACAGCGGCCGAGCATGAGGGTCTCGCGAAGCACCTGCAGGCATTCGACAAAAAAATGGTCGACTTCTACACGGCCGCCGCCGGCGAAGGCAGCCGCGGCCACTTCGAGCGAGAGATCAAAAACGAGGCGCCGTTGCCCATCGGCGTTGCGATTTCATGGGGCTTGGTCGATTGCCTTGCCGGCGAAGAGCCTCGGCACGCCTACAGCGTCAAGAGGCGCACATGACCATGACCGGGCAGGGGGGTAGGTCGATCTCTGGGGGCCAACGGACACGTAGACCGCTCCGGGGTCACGGACAGATTTTTTATCGCTGGCCCGAATTTTTCGGCTGCCAAGGCTGTTTTGAGGGGATCTGATGGCTAGAGCGCCCGCAAAGCCGCGGAAAACCGCCACTTCGGACGCTCCGGCATGGATGAATGCCGCGCAGAAACGCGCGTTTTCGGCCATTTTGGCGATCGAAAAGGCATGGAAAGGCTATGCCACCGGCGTCGATAAAGCGCGATTTGCTGATTACCTCGACCTCCGCACCAGGATCGATGGTCTTCGGAAGATGATGCGGGCGGCAATGCGCGAGAAGGACGTCAGCCTCGCCATTTCCCTGAACGGCCAGATCAATGCCACCGTCGACAAAGCCCAGCGGCTCGAGCACGCCCTTCAACTTCACGATCGGCAAAAATCCACATTGGAAAGACAGAGACAATGACCGCCGCCCGGCACTTGCTCGCCGCTGCGCACGACCGCATGACACCGGCCGAGATCGCCGAGCACGCGCTCAAGATGGCCGACGAACTCGAAGCACTGGCGCGGATGATCACCAGTCAGAACGCCATCGTGGCATCTGTCTGCACGATCTAGCGCACGCAAACCAATACCATCCGTACGATCAACGCCATGCACCTCGCCGGCAGGAAGCGTGAGGCGCGCCGTGCGCTCGCGGCGGTTGCGGCGACTCCCGACCTTGAGCCTATGCCCGTCGCGACGATCACAATGGAGTGGTCGGCAGCCATGTTCAGCCCCACCGAAGCGCAGGAGGCGCGCCACTGATGGCCGACCAAGTCCTTGTTACAGAATTGACCATCGACGCTCGGCCAGCCGAGGCCGGTTCGGCAGCCTACGTCAAAGCCATGGCGAAAGCGGAGGCTGCCCAAGCCAAGTTCGTTGACCAGGAACAGGCGGCGGCTAAGGCGATCGAGAAGCAGGCCGGCGCGCTGACCATGCAGTCCGGCTCGATCTCTGCTACCGCGAAAGCATGGGAGCGATTGAAGGCGTCCGCCGACCCAGCCTATCGCGCGACCCGAGATATGGAACGCGCGATGATCACGGCCGATGCTGCGGCGCGCAAACTCGGCATAGATGAGGTCGAACGGGCGAGGGTTCTCGATCTTGTCAGACAGAAGACCGATGCTGTTTCCGCGTCCACGCGCGCCGGGGTGACCCATATCGCCAGCGTGGGGACCGCAGCCAAGCTAACGTCGAACCAGATGCTCAATCTATCGCGGCAGGGCAACGACGTCATCACCATGTTCGCGCTCGGCGCACCGCCGATGCAGATTTTCGCAAGTCAGGCGGGCCAGATTTTCGATGCGCTGGAAAGCGGTCCAGCGGGTGCGCTTGGCTCGCTCAAGGCAATCGGCGCAGGTCTGCTCAACTTTGTCGCCACGCCGCTTGGCGGCATCGTTGCCGCTGCTGGGCTCGCGGCCGGCGCCATCGCCACGTATGCCTTGGCCACGCGCGAGGACATAAAATCCGCTGACGAAGTGCTGAAGGGCCACAAGGCGCTGATCGACGGGATTGCCGCCGCTTACCCGGCGGCCGCAGCGGCGGCAAAGAAGTATGAGGATCAGGCCTCGCAATTGCCCAAGTCGGTGATCGCCGCTGACACTGCAGACAACAATGCGGACGCCCAAAAGACGCTCGCTAGAATCTTGAATGATACCCGCCGACAGCTGGATTTGCTCAATACCGGCGACGGAGATTTTGCCAGGATCGGCAAGGCAGGGCTCGATGCATTTGCGAACCTCTCGAAGGAACTCAAATCCAACGCGATCGATGCGGTTGATCTGCAAAGCGAGCTCGGCAGGATTCGCCTCGATCCGACCCTTT
Organism: Mesorhizobium sp. C268A; assembly: GCF_040324475.1. NCBI lineage: Bacteria > Pseudomonadati > Pseudomonadota > Alphaproteobacteria > Hyphomicrobiales > Phyllobacteriaceae > Mesorhizobium > Mesorhizobium sp. C268A. The sequence continues at coordinate 3,301,576 of NZ_JAMYVX010000001.1, read as the reverse complement.
CGAAAAATGCCCACGACTTCGCCAAGGGTCTGCAGGACACTGCGGCTGAGGCGGCTAAAGTGGCGGCTGCGATTCCTGCCAACAAGGCCATAAAGGACATCGCCGTCGACGGCCAGAAGGCCACCAAGACGCTCGCCGAAGTCGCCGCAGGGCTCAAGAATGTCACCACCAACGCCGGCACGGCAGACACGACGATTTCCAACCTGTTTGGCAACATGAGCGGCGGCGGATCGGATGGTTTCGGCGTGACGCGATCTCTTCAAGGCGTCGTCGGCCAATTCGAACAAGCCGGCCAGGCCATCCAGAACATGCGGCGCGAGCAGGTGCAGAGCCAGCTGGACCTGACCGCGCAGTTCCGGGACACCACGACCCAAGTTGCTGAGCTCAAGCAGGCTATCGCCGGCGCCGCAAAGGACAGCGTCAAAGACTTCTTTGGCGGCGACGTCTCCAACATCGCCGGCGCCAATGCCGAACTGCAGCGGTCGGTCGATATCGTCAACAAGCTGTTCGACGCCCTAAGCACCGGCAGCACCAGCGCCAGCGCCGTTGCGACCGGCGTCGACATGATCCGGCAGACTCTGGTGCAGGACGGCTTTGGCGTTGATGCGGTCAATAAGTTCATCGACTCGCTGGTTCGCGCTCGCATGATGTTGGACGCCGACACTGCCAAAGTTCACCAATTGGGCGCGGCGGTAAACGCGCTGCGTGACAAGACAATCACGGTCACCGTCATGACCCGTCAGGTCGGAACCGGCACCCAGACGCAGTATCAAGTGCCGACCCATGATGGAAGTGGAACCGCAACCGTCGGTGTCACCCGCTATTCGTCAAATGGCCCAGCGGTCTCCTCGACCCCGATCTTCAACACCTCCACCAATTCGTGGGGCTACACGCAGCCCAAGACCTATCAAGACCCGAGGGTGCTTGCGCAGGTTAATGCCATGTACCCGCAGCGCGCGGCAGGCGGCCCAATCTCGCGGAACTCGCCCTATTGGGTTGGTGAAAAGGGTCCGGAACTCGTCCTGCCGCAATCGGCGGGGACGGTTGTTCCGCACGCGCAATCAATGGCGCTCGCAACGTCGTCCCAAACCACGGCAGATCAGGACAAACTCACTGCCGCGATCACCGATACCGCGGTGAACACCAAGAAGACGGCTCAGCTGCTTGATGACATCAAGACTTCTGGATCCGCTTCATTCGGTGGCGGCCCGTCGTCTGGTGGTGACTCGACTTCCTCGGGTGCCACAGAGCGCGACCCACAATATGCCGCTTACTTGAAAGCGCTCGCGACGGCAAAGTCTAACGCCCATAACGTCAGCGGCATCATCGGCTATGGCGCTCAGGGGCTATCCGCGACGCCGCAGCAGATCGCCCATCGTGCGGTCTACGGCTTCTCCACCGGCGGCATGATCGGCGGCGGACCCGGCGACACACAGAAGGTCGAGTTCTTCAAGAAGCCGCGCGAACACGTCATCATCGCCGACACCGACCAGATCAGCGATCAGCGCAGCGGCGGGTCGTCAAAGTCAGGCGGCGGCGATAGTCGGCCTGTGCAGGTCAACGTCAACGTCAAGGTCGAGGGCGGCACGACGATCTCAAAGGACAGCATCTCGGAAATGCGTCGCCAGATGGCGCTTGCCGGCCGGGACATGCAGAGATCGATCAACGGGCGATAGCCGCGCGGCGGGTCAAGGCATGCCGAAATAGTCGCGGGCGCGAGCCTCGCTCTCCTTGCGTGCCTGTTCCTCGGCAGGGGTGTACTCACCCATGAAGAGCCGACCACTTCGGCGCCCGTAACCAATGACGATCAACGCCAAACATAGCAACAATGCTGCCGTTGCGACGATCGCGGACAACAGATCGATTGAACCGCAAAACGCTATGAGGGAGCTCAAAAGGATGAACCCAGTCAAGGCCAGAGGGCCTGGCCTGAAGAACCATGAGCAAAACAAAACTGCCAAGTAGAGGAGGACTAGGGGAAGTGGATAGTAAACGTAGAGCCACATGGGACGTTCCTCCTACCTTCTCGCCTTGCGCCAACCCGCCGTCCGCGCTTCGGCCTCGCTGCAGAACCAGCGCTCACCGTACTGAGGACTGATCTTCGTCTCCCAATAGTGCCTCCTGCCCTGGGACGTGATAAATCCGCTCGCCGGTATTGATGGAAATGTTGCCCTTAATATCGCAGCTACCCGCGCCGGCCGTGCGGGTGCCACTCAGCCAGCCAGCTGGGACGAGCCCGACGACCTTATCGAGAGCTTGTGGGTTCACGGTGAAAAACGCCGTCAAGGGAACCATCACCAGCGCCGGCAGGTATTGCCATCGCCACAACCGCCGCCGCTTGGCGTTCTTGCGCCAGCGGTCGGCCTGGTTAGCCCCTCCATGACGCTGGACTTTGCCCACGCCCTCTCTCCCCCGTGGAAAGAATGCGTCCATTCCACGGTTGAGTCCATACATCAGAAGCCGCTAAACTTCGGGTGTTGTGCACGATCCGAGCTAGGCCATGAAAATACTTCGACCGAGAAACAAGCCAAAGAAGGCTTACCCGAACAGCGATAGATTCGGCGAGGACGGGCGGCGCATTTACAGCGCATATGCCGCTGCGGACGGGAAGAAGCCTGTCAATCGGCGCAAACAGCACCGCCGCCTCATGCTCATAGCCGGGGCATCAGTGGCTGCGGTTCTTAGCGCATTGTTTTACCTGATCGGGGCTGGCTAACCCGCGATCGCCATTGCGACGCCAACGCCCAGGCCTATGCGGCCCAGCTTGCCGGCCCCAGCATGGTCCCAATTTGGGACGAACATGTTGGCACCCATATTGCACCGAAATCTTCGCCGGCTTGATCCCCGGTCCTGATCGCGTACTCTGATCAGGTGTAGGCTCGCCGGGCTCGAGGTAGTTGGGGTCTTCGCCCGGCGAGTTGTCCACCAGCACGGAACGCACTGGCCGAGGCCTTGCCTATAAGCCGCGACTTATGCAATATCCGCGCACTCTCCACAGCGAGGCGCGGCATGCTGGCACGGACAGATCGTCATCCCTGCGATATCCACGCCATTGCCCGCACATGCGGCGTCACCCTGCACGACAGCGCCGATAATCGCTCGACCGGCCGGAAGCCTGGTCACTGCTACTGCAAACCCGCGGTCCGCGACATAGGGCGCCGGTACGGGGAATCTCACCTGGCTTTGGTGCTGAAGCTCATCAACTCGACGGGCAATGGCCTCGAGCTCCATGCAGCCACGCTGCAGGCAGTTTCCTATCTGGTCCGCATCGAGGTCATGCCGATCGGCTCGGGCTTGTTCGAGGCCTTCGACAGGATCGACCTTGGCCACGTCCGTCGGCTTGCCAGGGCGATGCCAGGCAGCACGGCAAACAACATGGTGGCGATGCTGTATCCGATGCTGGCCGGAACGTCGCTTTTCGATAAGGTGGCCGCATGAACGAGATCGAGGTCGAGGGCGTCGGCACCTATCGCCTTCCCAATCAATGGCAGGGGCAGCGGCTGAGGCGCCTTCGAGGCGATGAACGCCATACCGCTGTGCTGGCGATCGGTTGCGGGATGACCGTCAGGCAGTTCAACAAGCTCCCCGCCGACAAGCAGCAAGAAGTGTACAAGGCTTATCTGGCGCTGATGTCGCCATCCAATGTCGTGCCTCTGGCGGAGCCGGCGCCGGCCGCAACACGCGCCATCCCCCGCGGGCATCTATCCGACGGCCAGAAGCTCGCCATCGGCCGCTGGCTGCTGCACCACAAGGCCTCTCTGCCGCATGGGCACTTCGGGCCATGGGTGGCCAAGCAGGACGGGCTTTCCCAAAGCATGGCCCAGCAATGCATGCGGCTGGCGACAGGCGGGCGTCAGGACGCGCGGGGTGCTTTGGCGGCGTAAGACAGCGGCCGGCGGAAACGCGTGCTGGCGGGCTTCTGTGAGGCACCCACATTCAAAGGCGACAGGGCACCTGTTAACGAGCACATCGCCGCATGAGGTACGCAAAATCCTCGAACCGTTCTGTGAATTCTTTCAACGGCCCGAGCGCCTGATCTCTGGCGGCCACCATCGCGTCGAAAGCTTCAAGCTCCGTGCCGTGCAACTGGGGCCGCGCAGAGGCGTAGTCCACGCTTTCGAGCGCTTGAACAAATTTGCGGCTACCTCCAGCCGCCTCGTCCGACGGTCCAGCGAGGGCTTCACATATCCAGGTATCGGTCTGTGCGGCGGCGGCAGATAAGCCGGAAGCGACAATCAGAATTGCTGCTAGTATAGACGTCTTCATCCTATGCGGCACAGTAATACCCCTCCCGTTATTTCCCCGCTTCAGCATCGCGCAACTGGCAGGCGCGCGCAAGCGTCGCCTCGAAACACTTCGGGCGGTCGCACTGTTCCCATATCCGTGTCTCCCAAAACTGCCCACTACCTCAACGGTTGGTGGGCTTTTTTGTACATTAGCGGAACCTGAAATTTGGGGGCTTGTTGATAGAACGGCAGCGAGTGGGTGATCGCTGCTGGTCGAGGTCCCGCAAGACTCGGCCGGGCTCGCATCACCTGCCCCGGTCGGTGCGAGCCCACTGTTGGGACCTGCATCCGCCCCTATTTGATACTAGGGGACGGTGGTTTCACCATCACGCGCAATTGCATCTGGTCGATCGTTGCGACGATGGCAGCCGCCAGCGCTTCCGCCTCATCCATGAGCCCCGGCCCATAGAGACCGTTCACCGCTTCCTCGCTGGGCAGCACGCCGGGCGGGCAGTGATCCTCGATTGTGCGCCGGATGAGCGTCAGCGCTGCCCGGCATTCGTCGGCTTCGATCTTCATAACCATTGAAACATGCATTTGAGCTAAAATGTTCCGGAACCGATTTCGGGCTCGCGGCTTGAATCGCCGGGTGTGGGTCAGTGCATGCGTTTGAAGTTCATCGAGCCTTTGATGCCGACCTTGGTGGAGAAGCCTCCCGAGGGCGATGGATGGACTCACGAGGTGAAGTTTGACGGCTACCGTTCCCAGATGGTCATCGATGAGGACGGGACGCGGATCTACACCCGCCGCGGGCTCGACTGGACAACCAAATATCGCGATATCGTTGCGGCCAGCGCGGAGCTCGGCGCCGAGAGCGCAATCATCGACGGGGAGATCGTCGTGTTGAACGATGCTGGCCTGTCGGACTTCGGCGAACTGCGCAAGGCGATCACACGCAGGCAGCACGACCTCTATTTCGTCGCCTTCGATCTCCTCCACCTCAACGGCCACGATCTGCGCGACATGGCCCTGCAGGAACGGCGCGAGATCCTTGAAAGCATGATCCCCGCCAACATTCGCATCCAGTTCAGCCAGGCGCTGCCCGGAGACGCTAAAGCCATATTCCACCTGATCGATGATGCCGGCCTTGAGGGCATGGTGTCGAAGCGACGTGACAGCAAATACCGCAGCGGTCGGTCGACAGCCTGGCTGAAGATCAAGAGCTACATGGTGGAGGAATACGACCTGCTTGGCGTCGAGCGTGAACCCGGCAAGCCGGCCTTTGCGCTGATGGCCGACCGGAAGACCGGCCAGTATGTCGGCTCAGCGTTCATCAACTCCAGCCGACCAATTCGCGAACGGCTATGGAAGCGCGTCCAGGAGCACGCCGGGCCGGCGCCCAAGGGCATGAAGCGGCCGGCCACCCAATGGGTAAAGCCGGGGCTCATTGGCCGCGTGAAGCACTTGCGCGGCGAGGAAGACCTTAGGCATGCCTCGCTGCAGGATTTCCGCGAGGAAGATTGAACGCTATATCGGAGCCATGCCAGCAGATCGCCTTACCGTCCGCTTCGCCTATCAAATCGGCTTTCAGGTCCTCGACGGAAGCGCGATCCTCCAGACGTTCGAGAAACAGGACGAGGCGTTCAAGTTCGTGCTCGGCCGGGGTGCTCGCGTTTGGCTGGCGTGGTCGCGGACCGTCATAGGAGGGCAGACGGCGCCCTTCGATTTCGCCGCAGCATTCCAGCAGGAAAAGGTCGGCCGCATCATGAAGACGATGCACGGCCCAGCCGCAGGCACTTGGTTCTGGACCTGCCATGACGGCGGCGCGCGCGGAACAGTCCAAACGAAGGATGAGGCTGTTGCTGGGGTCGAGCGGGCATTCACGCGGCGCATCGCCGGGGCGGATCTACGCTAGCCGGCCAGTGCCATTCCAAAACCAACACCTAGCCGATAGCGAGGCCTAGGAACAGCTTGCCGGCAACATCGAGGGCGAAGGCGCGGACAGGTCGCCACGCGTCCTGGCGGGGCTCTCTGAGGGCGTTGGCGATATCATCGAAGATCGCTTCCATGGCATGATTCTAGATCGAACGGCGTTCCCCTTGGAACATTGTAGCCTCGAAACACTTCGGGCGTTGCACTGCCCCATCAGTGCACCGTTCCCTTCTGTTGGAACTGGCCGGCTGCCGAAAGGTGGCCGGCTTTTTCGAGCTTTTGGGAACACAGCGGGCCTTTTGCCGTTTGGTGCCATGGAACAGCTTCGCAGCCAGATGCGGGTATTCGCCGATCCGGGCATGTGGGTCGCCTTGGCGGCAGTGCTGATCCCTTATGCGATCGGTGTCGCACTGCTTCTGAGGGTAGCCGGTTGACCCTTCATCCCCGGTTGTTCACGGGGGCAGCCACTGCGGTTCATGGGCTCATGTAGTTGCCGTCAACGACGGAACCGAGGTTCTCGTTTAAGCTTCCCTTGATGATTGCCACGCCCTTACCCTGCGCGTCGGCGGCATCGCAATACGCGGCGATCGCAATGCTCAGTTGCCCATCGTGACCGGCAGCCTTCCACCTTTCGGTCGAGACTTGTACGAACATCGCAGGCCCGCTGAAATCGGTGGCGCCGGTGCGTCTTATGCTGTTGATCGTGTTATCCCATGAAACAAGCACGGCTTTCGCGTTGATCATGGGGCAGCCTTGGTGGACTGCAGCATTGACGCTCGAAGCGGTTGCAGATCCGTCGCTGCTATTCGTGCCCTCAGGGCCTTTGAACATCCAAACGAAGCCCATCGCGACGACAGCGACGGCCCCAATTCTTGCCCTTTCGCCCACTCTCCCAACTCCCCTTTTGGGGCAGAACATCACCTAAGAGGCGCACGCGCAAGCCGGCTCCGTTCGGGAGTGCTTGACCATTTCAGCGAATAAGCGGCTGATAGACCTGCCAGCGCGAAGCAAATCCGAGAGCGCCGAATTTGCGCACCCTCGCAAATTTCACAAGAACAGCTTGGCTACTTGGATCGCAAACCAAACAACAGCTAAAACTGTGCCCATCACGCCAAGCAGCATCGGACCGTATGGATAGAGGCGGCGACCCACCACTATCGGAAGAAACACCATGGCGACCAGAGCAAACGTGACCGCCAGTTCGATGTGATTAAGCACGGTTCCGCAACCTCACTCCGGCACCGCCGCCATTCTCGGGGATGAACTCGACACCGGCGAATTCGAGGGCCGAATGTCGGCCGTCTTTCACTCACCCTTCAACACCTGGTGTCTGATCAGCCAGTCACGAATGATCAATCGAACGGCTTCAGGTCGCGAAACATCGTGCTCAGCAACAAATTGATCAACGCCCGCGAGCATGTCGGGTTGAAGGCGAACCATGATCGGCAAGCCCTTTCCGGTGGGGGCTGGTCCCCGCCGTTTCTTTGATACCACGGTTTCTTGCTTTGCCATAAAAACCGTGATATCAGAATTCCCGTTCTTGCGGAAGCGCTAGAGCCATACACAAACCGAATTGGAGAAGAATCCGATGCCGAACAACCACGTTCCGGCGGCCGGCGAAGCTATGCCTGGCGCCGTCTCAGCAGCGACAGCGCCGAGCAACGACATGATCGTCATGCCGTTCCACCACGCTTATCGCAACGACTTCGGCATGATCCCTGTCCGCTCTGACGAACGCTTCATGCTCGTCTCGTCGACCAGCTACGACCCTGAGCACTATCCGCCGGGCTCTTGCATTCAATAGGAGCCGCCGACTGATCAAACCTGCAAACTTGCAGGATTTGCCCGCTGCCTCTCGGTGGCGGGCCTTGGCAGCAATTTTAACCAAGTGGTCACCTTTCTGGTTGCAACTTCTGCCAAATGGCAGCATTTGTAAGGTGATTCGCACTAGGGACAGGGAGGTCACAGTGCACATTGCTACACCATCGCCCGCCCCATCAGCCACTCCACGTCACATTCCTGACCTGAGTTTGGAAGGAACCCGGGCCGGCCTAACTGAGGCAGCACTGGAAGCTTTCGTCCGCCTCGCTGACATATGGCGGCTGACCAGTCGTCAAGCGAGCGCCTTGCTTGGTGAATCCGAACGGACTTGGTTCCGTATCAAATCGCGGACCTGGACAGGGGTGCTATCGCAAGACGCGCTTACTCGTATCAGCGCGACTGTTGGCCTGTACAAGGGCCTCCACCTGCTGTTCTCTGACCCGTTAGCGGACGAGTGGGTTCGACGCCCGAACACCGAAACAGTTTTTGGCGGGGATAGCCCTGTCGACTTCATGATCAAAGGCGGCATTCCAGCAATGCTGGAAACCAGAGGTTACGTCGACGCTCTTCGGGGCGGTCTTTGATCGATCTTAAACTGATATCCATAAGGGAGCGGACGGTCCGGCTCATCGCGTCCGCTCACCACAAGCCTCCCGTGCTCGAACCGCTTGCATCCTCCTTCGGCGCCAGAACGCTTCTGGAAGATCTGGAAAGCGTTACGAGCGGTAGACAAGTCGCGCAGCAAGTTGGCATCCCAGGGGTGGGGCCAGAGGCGCTGGCCCAAGGCTACGGCTACACGTACATCAACGCCGCATTTGCTTATCCGCGGCACGCCGGCAACCGGTTCAATTCCAAGGATTGGGGCGCCTGGTATTCAGCATACTCTGTCGATACCGCTCTTCAGGAGGTTGCTTTTCACCTCACTCGAGCGCTTGAAAGCGCTGGTGGAGAATATGACAACACCACCCAATACGTTGAACTTTTCGCCACGTTTCAGGCAGAGTTTCACGACATGCGCGGTTGCGAACCCAAGCCCGACTGCTTGGACCCCGATACATCAAAGGCATATCCGTTGGGGCAAAGCCTAGCCAGCGAATTGCGTGAGGCTGGGTCAAACGGGATCATCTATCCGTCGTGCAGATGTTCCAATAGCGGCTCTTGTTTGGTCGCCTTCTGGCCTGGCTTGGTCCAAGAGTTCCAAAAAGGACACACGTGGGCGCTTACCTGGGCCGGCAGTCCAACGCCGACAATCACAAAAACATAGGCCTAAGGCCGAACTATGCTGACCAACAGATCAGCCCATGCGTCGAGAGCGCGGCGTTTCTCGGGCAGATAGTCGTTGTGGTCATAGTGCTTGCCGGTGACCGCTGCCGCTCCGCCAGTGTCGCCGGCGTGGGCGATGATCTGAGACACGATGAAGCGAGGGAGGCCGATCCGCTCGCTGGTCAGCAGCGTGGCGCCGGTGCGCCGCAAGTCGTGCGGTGTGGCCTTGCCGATCTTTGTCGCCTCGACCAGCCGTTTCATCGCCCTTGAGAAAGCCCGACGGTCGAGCGGCTGGTCGTCTTCCGATCGTGGCGAGGGAAACACATAGTCGCTGCCGTTACCCTCGACCTCGGCCTGGGCCTCGTCGAGCAGCGCGATGGCCGAAGGGCTCAGCGGAACCATATGCGGTTTCTTCCCCTTCATCCGCTCGGCTGGGATGAGCCAGGTCTTGGCAACACGGTCTATCTCGGCCCACCGCATCCCGACCACTTCGCCGCCGCGCTGCAGGGTCACAGCGGCCATTCTAAGCGCGAGGCCCATCAGCACCGACATTGCGAGGTCTTCGATGTCCTGCGGCCTCTGGCAAGCCCGCCAGAAGGTTTTCAGATCATCATCCTTGATCACCGTCGTTCCGACCGACGGCATTGCCACAGCGATGTCGTGCGCCGGGTTGTAGTCGATGACGCCTTCCCGGACCGCGAAGCTCAACAGTTGGCGAATGATGTTTCGACAATGCCGACCATTGGACTTGGCGGCTCTGGCCTGCTTGGCCACAAAATCCCGTATCTCGATCCGCGTGATATTTGCCACGGCGCTCTCGCCGAACTTGGGCTTGACCAGCTTTTCGAATATCCGCTTTTCCTCGGCGATCGTGGTTGCGCGCTTCGGCGCCGCCTTCGGGCCGCCCTTGTGCGTTCCATCTGCTGCCGCAATGAAATAGGCATCGGCCAGCCCAGACAGCTTGTGGAGATGCTTGCGGCGCTCCTCTGCCTTGGTGGCTTTCTCCACGGCCACGACGTCGACCTTGGCCGCCACCGCTCCCTTTGCCTTCCGAGCCTCTTCCCGCGCCTTGGCAAGGCCGACAGAGGGGAATACGCCGAGGTTCTTCCGACGGTGCTCCCCGGCAGCGTTGCGGTAGCGAACCGACCATGAGCGAACGCCCTTTTCAGTGACCCGGAAAATCAGCCCAGCCTCAACGTCGTCGCGCAGCTCCAGCCGCTTGCCAGCCGCAGGCATTGCGTTCTTGACGACGTCGTTTGTCAGTTTCGCCATCGGGGGCAATATTCTCCGGGGGCACATCGGGGGCACAGAACAGTTGCGCTTTAGCGCGTTCTCTCGCACATTGCCGCACGCAAAGCAAATCAGAGAACGACCGGAATGCAAGGGTTTTGGAGAGTTACGGAATGTCCTCGCACAAACCCGCACGAAAGCTGTCCCAGACTACGAATCTGGGGGTCAGGAGTTCGAATCTCTTCGGGCGCGCCATTCCCGCCGAAACTGTGATTTCCTGCGATCCGCTAGCCGGTCCTGGGCTCGCATATGAAGAGCATGTTGCTGAGCACCGCCTCATCCGAGTGCTGGAGAACTGGACGCCGCCTATTCCGGGCTTCTTCATTTATTACCCCAGTCGTCAGCCTGACTGCGCTATAAACTCGCTGCGATGTTCTTGAAATGGCCGGTACGCGGGGACTGCTATCTGGGCGCGGCGACGCAGAACGCTCGCTCGCGCCGCCGCTCAGCAGGCTCACTTTTCTTCCGCTTTCCCGGTCAGGGCCCAATCGGCCTCGCCCCAGCCAGATACCGCTCATTGTCGAACGGCTCGGCGTGGGTGCTGTCCGGGCTCCACATGTGGCGGTGGGTCTCCGTCAGATTGCCGAGATAGACATGCAGTGCGCCCGAGCGGGCGCTGCCGGTGTTGGCCACCGCGTGCACAGTATCAGGGGTCATGTGCACCACCGCGGGCGCCGCGATGTCGTGGCGCTCCGGCGCATCGATCTCGCTGCCGTCGACGGGATAGATGAAGTTGGTCTCGCTGCCCTTGTAGATGCCGATCAGCGCATCCATCAGATGGTTGTGCGGCGGGTACTGCAGGCCGGGCGACAGCGTGATGTGGTAGATGGTCAAGTCAGGGCTGGCATGCAGCAGCACCTCATCGTCGTCTTCCTCATGCGCGAGCACGCCTGATGCATGGAAGCGATCGGTGTGTTCGCGCAGCACCGCCTTGACCCGTTCGAAGGCATGAGCACCTTTGGCTGCGTTGACGATACCGGAGGTTACGGCGTAGAGAGGCGAGTTGGCGGCAAGAGACATTTGTCGTCATCTCCATTGGGAAGCTCAACCAATACAACTGAGATGCTCAGGCTAGCGAATGCCGGCAGACCCGTCAACCGGATGGTCGAACGGGCAAGCAGACTACGCGGGCAGACCACGCGGGCAGACCACACGGGCAGGCAGATATGGCTCCTCCGAAATCAGTGTCACCGTCCGCCGTCAAGGCGCCGTCGACCGCCGACATATTGCGCAGCGAGGAAGCTTATGAGCAGCTGAAGAGCGACATCGTCGCCTGCGTCCTGCAACCCGGCGAAAGCCTGACCGAAAAGCAGATCGGCGACCGCTACCAGATCAGAAAGGCGACGATCCGCTCGGCTTTGGCCCGCCTGACGCAGGAAGGGCTGATCAAGAGCGAGCCGCGCCGCGGCTATGTCATCGCACCGCTTAGCCTGCGCGACGTCAACGAGATCTTCGACGTCCGCAGCCTGATCGAACCGGAAGTGTTCCGGGTGGCCGCGGCAAACCTCACCGAACGCGGGCTCGACGACATCAGGCTGGCGGCGCAGAAGGTGCTGAAGCCGGAGACGCTGCGCAGCCATGTCGCCTTTCTGGCGGCCGACCGCGCCTTTCGCCTGGCCCTGGCCGAACTCTCCGGCAATCTGCGCCTAGTTCGCCTGCTCGACCAAACGCTCGACCAGTCGGAGCGTGTCCTCCATCTCGGCTTCAAATCGCGCGACTTCACGCAAGCGATCATCGGCCAGCAGAAGGAGTTGGTGCTTGCCTGCGAGCTGGCCGAGGTCTCGGCCATCGCAAAGCTTGCCCGCTCGCAGTGCCTGTCGCTCAAGAAGCAGGTGCTCGAGACCTTGCTCGCCGGCTCCAAGCTGCAGGACGCCAATTTGCAAAGCTTCGCCTGAGGCGCGAAGCCTGCGCTCTCTGGCCGATGCTTACCCGTCGATGAAGCGGATGTCCGCATCGGCAAGGCAATAGGGCGCGTAGCGGAAATCGCGGATATGGCTGACCTTTCCATCCTGCCAGTCGACCAGCATGAAGCCGCGCACGGCGTCATCTCCCGCTTGCGGGTTGCGGATCAGGATGGCCGGCCTGCCGTCGACGAAGCCGAGCGACAGCGCCCAATCCTGGACACGGTCGTAATTGCCGAAATAGTTGGAAACCTGCGCTTTGCCGCGCATGCGGGTGCGGTTGACGACTTCAAGCTGGATATCCTCGGCGATCAACGCGCGCACGGCGTCGAAGTCGCGCGCGTTGAACAGGTCGACATAGCGGCGCAGGCGCCGCTCGTCACCGGCGTCGAGTTTTAGGGCAGGCGCCTGCTCGTCCTGTGACGCCAGCATGCGCAGCTGCGACCGCCCGCGATGTAGCGCTGCCTTGGTCGCGGCCAGCGTCGCGCCGGACACTTCGCAGGTTTCGTGCAGGCTGAGGCCAAGCACGTCGACAAGGATCACGGCGCTGCGCTGCACTGTTGCCAGCTGCATGAAGCTTCGCAGGCTGGCGGCGGTGGCGAGCCTCGCATCGGCGCTTGCGGAAGGGTCTTCGATCGTCGTCATATCGGTCTCGCTCATGCGCGCCTGCTCCCGCTGGCGCCGGCGCAGATGATCTTGCGCGGCATTGTGGGCTATGCGGAACAGCCATTGCTCCGGACGCTCGACGGCGGCGTCGCCGTCGATGGCCTGCAGTGCCTTGATCAGTGTCTCCTGGACGATGTCCTCGCCATCGATCACCGAGCCGGCCATGCGGGCGCAGTAGCGGTGCAGCTTCGGTCGCAAGGAGCCGAGCATCGCCTCCAGGGCAACGCGGTCGAGTTTCGCTGTGTTCATCCTGTCCGTTCCCAAAAATGCCGGTCTTTGCATTCAAGCAGGCACGACCTCGCCGGCCAGCATACGATAATTGCCGACGATCTTTGCCGGCGATCTGGCAAGCGGCGTCGAGCGGCGCCCGGCATGATCGGCGCTGAAGGCCTTGAAGGCTGCGAGCCCGGTCAGGCCGTCGCCATCCTGGCTGACAAGATGGATGAACTCGCCATTCTCCAGTTCCAGGACGAGGTAGCGCACGGATTGCGGCTTCGTGTCGTCGAGTGCCTCGAACACCTGTGCAACCAGCATACGGTTCTCGGCGATGCTTTCGTCCTTCACGCCGTAGCGGATGAGATTGTAGCCCATTGTCGTCTCCTGTTTTTCAACTCTGCACGGAGAAGACGTTTCGCGACCTCGAAAAGATTCGTCGCCCGGCGAATCTTTTCGATCATCCGGATCGTCTTTCCCGTGGACGGCTGCGCGGCAGCCGTCCAGGAGCAGGAGAGACCCATCATGCACATCCAGTTTGCCGAATTGCCGGTGTTCGACCAGGACCGCGCCAAGGCCTTCTACACCGGCCATCTTGCTTGCCAGGTGGCGGAGGACCAGCTGATGGGCGACAGCGGCTGGCGCTGGATCGAGCTGACATTTCCCGGCGCCGTCACCAATTTGCATTTCGTCAAACGCCCCGATGACACGCCGGGCACTGAGCCCGTGCTGGTGCTCGTTGATGGCGATGTCGAGGCAACGGTCGCGGGCCTGAAGGCGCGCGGCGTCGAAATCATCACCGAGCCGCAGGAAGCGCCTTGGCAGCGGGGCCGCACGGTCGCCGAATTCCGCGACAGCGAGGGCAACCGCATGGTTGTCACCGGCAAATGATCGGACCCGGCGCAAAGCCGAACTTTGACATGAGAACAACAGGAGAGATGGACATGACCCCCAAACGTCGACGCGGAAAGTACCGGGCGCCAGCCTCTATTATGAGATGCGCGGTTCCGGCCCCGTACTGTTGATAATCCCCGGCGGACCGCAGGACGCCGGCGTCTTCGCCGATGTCGCGGGCCACCTCGCCGACCGCTACACGGTGGTCGCCTATGATCCGCGCGGCAATTCGCGCAGCACCTTCGACGGAGAGCCGCAAGAGCAGGACCTCGACGTCGATGGCGACGATGCTGCGCGATTGATCGAGGCGCTTGGCGCCGGACCGGCCTATGTGTTCGGCACCAGCGGCGGCGCCCAGATCGGGCTCAACCTCGCCGCCCGCCATCCCGGCCGGGTTCGTGCGCTGGTGGCGCATGAGCCGCCCAGCATGATGCTGCTCGACGACCCGTCGCCGTCACTGGCCGGCATGCGCGACCTGCACGACACCTATCGCAGCCAGGGCGTCGAGGCGGCGATGCAGAAATTCTTCAGCGAGAACGGCCTGTCGGAAGGGCCGGACCAGGGTGAAGCCGGACCGCACGAGCCGCAAGACGGACCGCCTTCGTTCGAACCGTCGCCCGAGGAGGCCGAGACCTTTGCCAGGGTCAGCGGCAATTTCGAATACTGGCTGGCGCATGGCGTCATGCCGCTGTCGCTCTACCGTCCTGATATCGAGGCGCTGCGCGGCCGCCCGGTCGTGGTCGGCATCGGCGAAGAGTCCATCGGCCAGCCGATCGACGGCATGGGCAAGGCGCTGGCCGACAGGCTCGGCAGCAAGCGCGCCGCCTTCCCCGGCGACCATATGGGCTTTGCGCCCCATCCCGACCGCTTCGCCGAGACCTTGCACCTGACGCTCAGAGGCGCGTGAGATCGTCAGTCCAATAGGAAAGGAGCGTCCGCATGCACAATGCGGACGCCCTTCTCCCATGAAATCAACCGGCTAAGATTGCTGTATCAGACAGCCTCCCAGCCTTCCTTGCCGCCGGCGCGGAAGATGGCGTCGATGACCTTCTGGTTGAGCACGGACTCCTCCAGCGTGAAGACACGCTCCTTGCCGCCCTGTGCCGCCCTGGCAAACGTCTCGACCTCGCGCCGGTATTGCTGAGTGCCGGGAAAGCGGAACACCTGCGCCTCCGTATGGTTCTGGTTGTGCAGTTCGATGCGGTGATGGTCGTAGAGCCCGGCATTGAACGGCGAGAACACCTCGATGAAACCTTTCTCGCCGTGAAACACCATCACCTGCCGCGCCGCCATCTGCGTCGAGAGGTAGAAGGACAGTTCGAAGTCGCCGAAATCGGCGCGGATCGAGGAGTAGATGTCAGTGCCGAATTTTTTGTCGCGCTCGATCGTCGCCTGCACGCGGAGCGGCTCCTTGCCGGTTGAAAACCGCGTCGACACCGTCGGATAGACGCCGATATCAGGCAGCGCGCCGCCGCCGAGATCGAGCTGGTTGCGCATGTTGGTGGGATCGACATTGTAATAGGAGAAGGCGCCCTGCACATGGCGCAGCCGGCCGATGGCGCCATCGGCGATGAGATCGCGCACCTTGATCCATTGCGGGTGGTAGATGACCATGAAGGCCTCGCAGACCAGCACCTTCTTCTGGTCGCGCAGCTTGATCAGCGGCGCGATGTCCTTGGCGTCGAGCGCCAGCGGCTTCTCCACCAGCACATGTTTTCCCGCTTCGATGGCCTTGGCCGTCCATTCGACATGCTGCGAGGTCGGCAGCGGGATGTAGACGCCGTCGACGTCTTTCGAAGCGAGCAGCTCCTCATACGAACCAAAGGCATGCCTGGCGCCGAACCGCTCGCCCAGGGCCTCGGCCTTCGACAGGTCGCGGCTGGCGATCGCGGACAAAACGCCATTCTCGGCCTCGACGATTGCCGGCAACAATTGCTCGCGGCCGATCTTGGCCGTCGACAAAACACCCCATCGGAACATCAGGCTTCTCCTATCGATTTACAGGCGAGGAGGTTTGCCCGAAATTGCGGGAAAAGCCAATGCGGATCGCTGGTCCTGCTAGCCTCGCTTGCCCGTCAGCGTCATGTCGAAATTGACGATATTCGAATAGATCGGCGTGCCGACATCCATGCCGTACCGGGAGCGCAGCACCTTGCCGGTGACGTGGAATTTAATGACGCCGCCCTTCAGCCCGCCGAGCTCGGCAGTGAACTTTTCCGCAAACGTCTTGCCGCGCGCCGTCAGCCGGCCGCTGACCAGCGCCGTGGTGTCGCTGGTTCGGGTTACGCTGGTCGAGCGGAACTGGATTTCGGGGCTGTTGGCCACGTCGAACACCGCATCGGAGCGCAGGAAGGCGTCGATGCGGCCCTGGCCGGTGCCGACGCTTTCGGGATAGATGGTGAAGTTGACCGCGGAACGGCCGACATCGCTGTTGTCGATGCGGATGGAGCCCTTGAAGCGGCCAAAGGCGCCGTCGAGGCCGCCGCCACCGACCTTGCCGATGGAGAAGCGAATGCTGGAGCTGGCCGGGTTGACCGTGTAGCTGCCGGCGGCGTCGCCGAGGTCCACAGCGGCGGAGACAGGCATGGCAAGGCAAGCGGCAACAGCCGCCAATCCGAAGATGCGCGCATACATGGGTTTTGTCCTTCTGGGGCAGGCGAAGTGTTGCGCCCTCACTCCAATGAACGAATGCGCGGCGCGCGCTATTCCATGTCCTGATCTGACGAAGGCGTGATCATGTGCGTGAGCACGCTGTCGCGCAGCCAGAAATGATGCCGCAGCGCCGCCAGCGCATGCAGCGCAACCAAGGCAATGCCGGCATAGGCGAGATACCAGTGTGCTGCCGCCCAGAAGTTTTCCGCCGCATCGGACACGCCGAGCGGCAGGTTCGGCATCACGAAAAGGTTGAACGGCATGCTGGGGATCTCCAGCATCGACACCGAAACCAGTGCCCAGCCGGACAGCGGCACCGCGAGCTGGAAGCCATAAAGTGCCAGATGCGCCAGCGGCGCCGTCCGACGCTCCAGGCCTCCGACCGAGGCCGGCAAGGCCGGGGCCGCATTGCCGAGCCGCCAGGCAATGCGCAGGATGAGGAGGCCGAGCAGCAGGAAGCCGAAGGATTTGTGCAGCTGGATCAGCTCGAAGGCGGTGCGCTGGCTGGTCAACCGCACCATGATGAAGCCGAGCATGAACTGGCCGATGAACAGGATGCCGATCAGCCAGTGGAGGACGATCGCCGCCCAGCCGTAGCGGGTTGAGTTGTTGGTGATGAATGCCGGCATGGCTGGTGAACGAATTGCAGCTGGGCTTTCTTCCACCCTCCCCCTTGTGGGGAGGGTCGGCGCGAAGCGACGGGGTGGGGGGTAGCGCCCTACGAAGACTCCCACCCCGATCCGCTACGCGGATCGACCCTCCCCACTAGGGGGAGGTGGCTAAGCACCGACCTTGAAGAAATCCACAAACGCCCGCAGCGCCGGGCGCATCTGGCGGCGGCTGGGGTAGTAGACGAAGAAACCGTCGAAGGGCGGACACCAGTCTTCCAGCACGCGGATCAAGCGACCGTCGGCGAGCGGCGCGCGCACATAATCGTCGAAGACGAAGGCGAGCCCAGCGCCGTCGACCGCCGCCTGGGCGATCAGATGGTCTTCGTCGAGGATCAGCGGCCCTTGCGCCGCGATCTCGATCTCTTCGCCATCCTTCTCGAATTCCCAGCGGTAAAGAATGCCGCTGGAAAAACGGAAGCGGATGCAGCGGTGGTCGGCAAGATCGCGCGGATGACGGGGTCTTGGCATGGTCGCGAAATAGGATGGCGCGCCGACCACGGCGCCGCGAAGGTCCGGTCCGATGCGCACCGCGATCATGTCGCGCTGCAGGCTCTCACCGAGCCGCACGCCGGCATCGAAGCCGCCTTCGACGACGTCGGTGAAGCGATCCTCGATGACGATTTCCAGCACGATGTCGGGATAGGCCGCGGCAAAGCCGCCGAGCCTGGGCGTCAATGCCAGGTGGGCCGCGGTGCGCGGCACGGTCAGCCGCAGGTTGCCGGCCGGCCGGTCGCGCGCCTCGATCGCCGTTTCCAGCGCCAGATCGATCTCGGACAGCGCTGGTCGCAGCCGTTCGAGCAACTGCGCGCCCTCTTCCGTTGGCGCTACGCTGCGGGTGCTGCGCGCCAAAAGCCGCACGCCGAGCCGCGCCTCCAGGCTGGACACGGCATGGCTCACTGCCGAGGGCGCGATGGCCAGTTCGCGCGCCGCGCCACGAAAACTGCCGCATTGGGCGACTGTTGCCAGTACAGCGAGTTGAGAAAGATGCGCTCGGTTCATTGCTCTATTTTATAGAACAGCCCGTGCGAATGACAGCCAATTATCGAACGCCAGGCTAGGCGCTATCTCTCTTTCATCGCAACAAGGAGACGCGCCATGAAAACCCGCAAACTTGGTACTGAACTCGAAGTCTTCCCCGTCGGCCTCGGCTGCATGGGCATGAGCTTCGCCTATGGCGGTCAGGCCGAAGCGGACGCAATCGCCACGCTGCGCCGCGCTGTCGAGATCGGCGTGACGTTTTTCGACACCGCCGAAGTCTATGGTCCCTTTGAGAACGAGATCCTTCTCGGCAAGGCGTTGAAGCCGGTGCGCGACAGGGTGACGATCGCCACCAAATTCGGCTTCAAGATTTCCGAGGAAGGCTCAGGCCTCGAACGTATGGTTGGCGTCGATAGCCGCCCGGAGCGCGTCAAGGCAGTGGCGGAAGCCTCGCTGAAACGGCTCGATACCGATGTCATCGACCTCTACTACCAGCACCGCGTCGATCCCGGCGTGCCGATAGAGGACACGGTCGGTGCCATGGCCGAGCTGGTGCGCGATGGCAAGGTGCGGGCGCTGGGCCTGTCGGAGGTCAGTGCCGCCACCATCCGCCGGGCGCACGCCGTGCATCCGATCGCTGCCGTGCAGAGTGAGTACTCGCTTTGGAGCCGCGACCCCGAAGACGAAGTGTTCGATGTCTGCCGCGAACTCGGCATCGGCTTCGTCCCCTACAGCCCGCTCGGTCGCGGCCTGCTCACCGGCACCATCGCCAAGCCCGAGGCCCTCAGCGACGACGATTGGCGCCGCACCTTGCCGCGTTTCCAAGCCGACGCCATGGCGGCAAACGCCAAGGTCGTTGCGACGCTGGAAAAGCTGGCGGTGGAAAAAGGCGTCACATCGGCGCAGCTGGCGCTGGCTTGGGTGCTGCACCAGGGCGACTTCATCGTGCCGATCCCCGGCGCAAGAAAGATACGCCATCTCGAGCAGAACACGGCGGCGGTCGGGATCGAGCTGAGCGCGGCCGAGGTGGCGGCGATTGGCGACGCGCTGTCGCCGGATAAGGTGGTTGGCAAGCGCTATACGGAGGAACTGTTGGCGCTGGTGAATGGGTGAACAAGCGGGGGAGCTTGGCGCCCTGAGAAGTCAGCGCGCGGCACCCCCCTCTGTCCTGCCGGACATCTCCCCCCGCAAGGGGGAGATCGGCTGTCGTCGCTGTTTTCGCCAATCACCAACGTTGCAGAAAGTGCGCCAACGACGAAGGTGCCAATCTCCCTCCTTGCGGGGGAGATGGCCGGCAGGCCAGAGGGGGGTGCCTCGCGCCGCCATTTCGTATCACCAAGGCACCACCGTAATCTCCGGCCAGCACGCCTTCGCCCTCGCCCCCTTGGCCTCATGCGTGCGCCTGTTATCCATCAGCCGGTTGGGCGTGATGCGAAACGCGAAGAGGTCATCCAGCCCGAACGGCGCCACGACCTCAAGCTGCCCATCGGCATCGTATCGCACCCCGACCGCATGCGTCTTCGAAGCAAAATAGCTCACCGACTCGCTGGAACTCGTATAGCGCGGGCAGGGCTGGCCGAATTTCTGCGGATACCACAGATGCACCCGTGCCTGGTTGCGCACCTCGGCCGGCAGAGCCAGCCCCTCGAAATGCTGCGCCGCCCGGCGGATGACCGCGTCCTCGGCCTCGTAGGACAGGTCGCTGTTATCGAAGTAGAAGAGATCGACATCCTTGATGCCGTAGCCCGGCGGCTTGCCGGTCAGGTGGTTCCAGACGCTGTTGTAGAGCGCACCGGACACCACCAGCCAGTCCGGCAACGCCAGCGTCCGTGCCCGCTCCAGCGCGTCGCTGACGAGCGCATCCGCCAACACGATGGCGAGAAACGCTTCGCGCTGGGCTTCGAACGGCAGACCGGAATAGCGCAGATGGTCCATCGCCCTTTGGAGAGCGATTCGCCACCTGTCGGCAATCCTCAGAAGCAATTCCAGGAAAAGTGTGTAGCGGGAAAGCGCGCCGCGCTTTCCCTAAGAATTGCGTGAAGTCGAAATACGTAGGGCGGCGTTAGCCGCTCTACGTTCTCAGCATGCCGCCCGTTTGCTTGCCAACATTGTCGACGATGCGCTTGGCCAGCGCCTCGAAATCCTCGTCGGTGAGCGTCTTTTCAACCGGCTGGATAGATACTTCGATGGCAATCGACTTCTTGGCGGTCCCGAGAGATGCCCCCTCGAACACATCGAACACCGAAACGCCGGTGACCAGCTTCTTGTCGGCGGCGAGCGCCGCGCGCACCAGCGCGCCGGCCTCCACCGTCTTGTCGACGACGAAAGCAAAGTCGCGCTTCACCGCCTGGAAGGCGGACAGCTCCAGCTTTGGCTTGGTTTTCGTCGGCTTGGCCTTCGGCTCGGGCACGGCGTCGATATAGACCTCGAAACCGCAGATCGGTCCGGAAACGTCCAACCCCTCCAGCGTCTTCGGGTGGAACTCGCCGAAGGTGCCGAGCACTGTCTTCGGGCCGAGCTTGATCGTGCCGGAGCGGCCGGGATGATACCAGGCCGGATCGCCTGGCTCGATCTGCAGCCTGTCGACCGGCGCGCCGCAGGCTTCCAGCGCTGCAATCGCGTCGGCTTTGGCGTCGAACACGCCGACCGGACCGGAATTGCCGGCCCAACTGCGGCCGGAACCGTCGAGCTTGGCGGTGCCGCGGCGCACACCGGCGGCAACGCGCCGCTGCTGGTCGGGGCCGTCGCCCTCATAGGTACCGGAGACCTCGAACAGCGCGACATCGCCGATGCCCTTGTCGGCATTGCGCTGCGCGGCGACGATCAGGCCGGGCAACAGCGAGGGCCGCATATCGGACATGTCGGCTGCAATCGGATTGGCGAGCTTCAGCGCCGTCTGGCCGCCGCCGAACAGTTCGGCGTGTTTGGCCGGGATGAACGACCAGGTGAGAACCTCCAGCATGCCCCGCACGGCGAGCGAGCGCTTGGCAGTGCGGGTGCGAACCTGCAGCGTCGTCAGTATCTTGGAGTTGACCGCGTCATGCGCGCCGAGCGGCTGCGGCGCGATGTTGTCGACGCCGTGGATGCGCATCACTTCCTCGACCAGGTCGGCCTTGCCGTCGACGTCAGGACGCCAGGACGGCACAGCGACATCGACGACGTCGCCCGAGCCTGACGGCTTGAAGCCGAGGCGGGTCAGGATGTCGAGGCTTTCCGCCTTCGGCACCTCGATGCCGGTCAGCCGCTTCACTTCCGAGATCGGGAAGGAAACGATCTTCGGCTTGTAGCCGGCATAGCCGACCACCTCCGTCTCGGTCGGCTCTCCGCCGCAGAACTCCAGCACCAGCTTTGTCGCCAGCTCGACGCCGGGCACCATGAATTCCGGGTCGACGCCACGCTCGAAACGGTAACGGGCATCGGTGATGATGCCGTGCGTACGGCCGGTGCGGGCCGTGGTGATCGGATCCCAAAGAGCGGATTCGATCAGCACGTCCGTGGTGTTCTCGTCGCAGCCGGAATGCTCGCCGCCCATGACACCGGCGATCGATTCGACGCCATTGTCGTCGGCGATCACGCACATCTGCGGCGTCAGCGTGTATTCGCGCCCGTCAAGCGCCAGCACCTTCTCGCCGTCGCGTGCGCGGCGCACGACGAGATTGCCGGCGACCTTCTTGGCATCGAACACATGCAGCGGCCGGCCACGGTCGAAGGTGACGTAGTTGGTGATGTCGACCAGCGCGCTAATCGGGCGCAAGCCGATGGCGATCAGCCTTTGCTGCAGCCATTTCGGCGACGGCCCGTTCTTCACGCCTTTCACCAGGCGCAGCGCGAAACCGGGGCAGAGCTCCGGCGCCTCGATGGTCACCTTGACCGGTGTTTCACCTTTGCCAAGGACCGCTTCGACCGGCGCGGTCTTGAGCCGGCCAAGCCCGCTTGCCGCCAGGTCCCGGGCGACGCCGTAAATGCTGGTCGCATCCGGCCGGTTCGGCGTCAGATTGATCTCGATCACCGGATCGTCGAGATGCGCGTAAGCCGCGAAGCTGGTGCCGACAGGCGCATCGGCCGGCAGGTCGATAATGCCATTGTGCTCATCCGACAGCTCCAGCTCGCGCTCGGAACACATCATGCCATGGCTCTCGACGCCGCGGATCTTGCCGACGGTCAGCGTCACGTCGATACCGGGCACATAGGCGCCGGGCGCGGCGAAGGCGCCGATCAGGCCGGCGCGGGCATTCGGCGCACCGCACACCACCTGGACAGGGGCTGCGCCATTGCCGGTGTCGACGGTCAGCACCCGCAGCCGGTCGGCGTCGGGATGCTGCACCGCCGTCAGCACCTTGGCGATGACGAACGGCTTCAGGCCGGCCTTGTCGTCGACATGCTCGACTTCGAGGCCGATCGAGGTCAGCCTCTCGACGATCTCGTCGAGCGTGGCGTCGGTGTCGAGATGATCCTTGAGCCAGGAAAGGGTGAGTTTCATCACTGTGTTCCGTTTTGTCTGTACCCGCCCGGACCTTGTCCATCGGGTCTGGGCACGCTTGTCTTCAAATGGCGCGGCAAGTCGTCGGGCATATGCACGAAGGGCAGCTGCTCGCGCACATAGGCATGGTGCGTCGGCCGGAAATAGGCCGGCATGTCCATGGCGCCCAGCATGAAATAGATGTGGTCTTCCAGCCGCTCGTCGACATAGGCGATAGGCGAGCCGCAAATGCCGCAGAACGAGCGCGTCACCGGCCCGTTCTCGTACATCTTCAGCGCCTTGCCGGTGAAAGCCACCTGCTCGGTCAGGAAGCCGACAAAGGCCGACACCGGCGCGCCGCTGGCGCGCCGGCAATCGCCGCAATGGCAATAGCTGATATGGTGCGGTTCGACTGATGCCTCGAACCGTACCGCGCCGCAGCGGCAGCCACCCGTGTGCGGCGCCGTCATGCGGAAAGACCTCCGAACAGCGTCGGCATCTCGAGCGGCCTGAAACCGTAATGCGACAGCCAGCGCACATCGGCGTCGAAGAAGGCGCGCAGGTCCGGCATGCCGTATTTCAGCATGGCGATGCGGTCGATGCCCATGCCCCAGGCAAAGCCCTGATATTCGTCGGGATCGAGCCCGCCGGCGCGCAGCACATTGGGGTGGACCATGCCGCAGCCGAGGATCTCCATCCAGTCGGAGCCTTCGCCGAATCGCACTTCGCCGGGCCGCGAGCGGTCGCACTGGATGTCGACCTCGAGGCTGGGCTCGGTGAACGGGAAGAAGGACGGCCGGAAGCGCATCTTGACCTGCGGCACCTCGAAGAAAGCCTTGCAGAATTCTTCCAGCACCCACTTCATGTTGGCGACATTGGCCGATTTGTCGATCACCAGCCCCTCGACCTGATGGAACATCGGCGAGTGGGTAGCGTCGGAATCCTGCCGGTATGTCTTGCCGGGAATGACGATGCGGATCGGCGGCTTCTGCTTCTCCATGGTGCGGATCTGTACCGGCGAGGTGTGCGTGCGCAACAGCTTGCGCTCGCCCTTTTCGTCCGGCTGGAAAAAGAAGGTATCGTGCATCTCGCGCGCCGGATGCCCTTCGGGGAAATTCAGCGCGGTGAAATTGTAATAGTCGCTCTCGACATCGGGACCTTCTGCGATGGCAAAGCCGAGATCGCCGAAGATCGCCGCGATCTCGTCGATGACCTGGCTGATCGGATGGATGCGGCCGCGCTCGGCCGGCGATTGCCGCACCGGCAGCGTCACGTCGACCGTCTCGGCGGCAAGGCGCGCCGTGACCGCCACATCCTTCAGCTCGGCCTTGCGTGTCGTCAGCGCTTCGGTGACGCGGTTCTTCAGGCCGTTGATCGCGGGGCCCTTGACCTGGCGCTCCTCGGCGCTCATCGCGCCCAGTGTCTTCAGCAATTCCGAGATCGACCCCTTCTTGCCGAGAGCCGCGACGCGCACGGCTTCGATAGCAGCCTCATCGGCGGCCGACGCGACGTCGGCAAGCAGGGAGTTTTCGAGAGTATCCAAGCCGGTAGCTATGTCGTTCACGGTCAAACTCGCTGTGTTGGGAGTCAACTTTGAGGTGAAAGTCACTTTCAAGTTGAAAGTTCAGCCATAAGAAAAACCCGCGCCAGCCGTGCCAGCGCGGGTTCCCCAATCAGAATTGCGAATGCTGGGAAGCGCTGGGCTCGGAGCCCGATCCCGAAAAGTTGCAGACTTTTCGGAAAGATCGCGCTCCTCGCTAAATTTCCCTGAGCATGATGTTGTCCAAAAAGTCAGCAACTTTTTGGCATCATGCTCTAGGCGACAGCGCTTTCAAAAGCATTCGGGGTGGTGTTCTTCAGATATTCGAGCGCGACCTTGGCCTTGGCCACGAGTGCGGCGAACGCCTGCGGTTCATGGATGGCCATGTCGGACAGGATCTTGCGATCGATCTCGATACCGGACTTGTTGAGGCCGTCGATGAAGCGGCCATAGGTCAGGCCATGCTCGTGCGTCGCGGCGTTGATGCGCTGGATCCACAGCGCGCGGAACGAGCGCTTGCGGTTCTTGCGGTCGCGATACGCATACTGCATCGACTTTTCGACCGCCTGCTTGGCGATGCGAATGGTGTTCTTGCGGCGGCCGTAGAAGCCTTTCGCGGCTTTCAGGACCTTCTTGTGCTTGGCGTGCGAGGTGACGCCTCTTTTTACGCGTGCCATGTCATGATCTCCTTAAACGCTGTTCCTGAAACCGAATGCTCAGAGGCCGTTCGGCAGAAAATTCTTGATGACCTTCTTGCCATCCGGTTCAGCCAGAACCATCGTGCCGCGGGCATTTCGAATGAACTTGTTGGAACGCTTGATCATGCCGTGACGCTTGCCGGCCGCAGCCGACAGGACTTTACCCGTACCTGTGATCTTGAACCGCTTCTTGGCGGCCGATTTGGTCTTCATCTTGGGCATTTTGCTACTCCGTATTGGTGGCGCACAATCGCGCTTCTTGTTCGCTTCGGGCGGACCAAAAGCCCGAAAAGCAAATGAAACCGCCACGGCATGCCCTGCCGGGCGGTTTTCTTGGAACGGCGGTCCTATACGTCAAAGCGGGCTGGCGCGCAACACCCGAGCGGCTGCGACGCTCTCTCCGCGATCAGGGCAGCCTAAACAGCACCGGCAGAATGCCCGATTGCTGGGCACCATCGATGGTCTCGAACACCGGCAACGCCACCAGAAACACCAGCCCGTCGAGCAAGGTGGTCAGCAAGAGGCGCGGCTTGAAGCTGCCGGTGTCGCCTTCCTGGTAGAGCGACAGCTGGGGGAAGAAACGCGGCACCCGCGCCAGATAGGCTGTGTAGGGCGCGCCGAGAACCTCCTTGAGATACCGTTCCTCGCGCAGGATGACGATGTGGAAGGCGCCGGCGCACAAAAGCGCAAACAGGACGATGCCGGAGAACGAGCCGATCTGCGCCCCGACGCCGGCGGCGGCAACGGTCGAGAACACGTAGAGAGGATTGCGGGTGATCGAATAGGGTCCGCCGGTGACCACTTCGGAGGATTTGCGCCCCCCGATATAGAGTGTCGACCACAAGCGGCCGACGACGCCAAGGAAGATCAGCAGCACGCCGACCATCTCGATCGTTTCATGCACCGGGGTATCGGGCGGGAAGGTCGACTGGCCGAACAGCAGTGCCGCAAACAGCACCACCACCAGCACCGCAAGCACCATCCGGCGCATGTGCTGGTAGCCGCCCAGCTCCTTGATGGGCGCAGGGTTGATTTCATTGGCCATGTCGGGAATCCGATCGTCGAGAAGCTTTGCCGGCGATCGCGGCGTCTGGACAGGAGAATCGGCGTCCCGCCGATCGCCGGGACGCCATGAGACAGGATTCAGGCGGATTTAGAGCGCAACGCCCGAACTGATCTAGCGCGGGGCCAGCACCATCATCATCTGGCGGCCTTCCAGCTTCGGCTCGGCTTCGACCTTGGCGATGGTAGCCGTCTCCTCGCGCACCTTGTTCAGGAGCTGCATGCCGAGTTCCATATGCGCCATCTCGCGGCCGCGGAAGCGCAGCGTCAGCTTGACCTTGTCACCTTCCTCGAAGAAGCGCCGCACGGCCTTCATCTTGGTTTCGTAGTCATGGCTGTCGATGTTCGGGCGCATCTTGATCTCCTTGATCTCGATGACCTTCTGGTTCTTGCGCGCCTCGGCCGCCTTCTTCTGGTTGGCGTATTTCAATTTGCCGAGATCGAGAATTTTGACGACAGGCGGCACCGCATTGGGCGAGATCTCGACCAGATCGAGCCCTGCCTCTTCGGCGAGCAGCAATGCGTCGTTGATGGAAATATCGCCGCGGTTCTGGCCATCGGCGTCGATCAGTTGGACCCGGGGAACCCGGATATCACGGTTGGAGCGCGGGCCATCTTTGGTGGGCGCCGCTGCTTTGAAAGGTCTGCGAATGGTCGTGGTCTCCTTGGCCGTTTCGTTCAGGGTTTCAATCTAGAAATGTTCAGGACGCGCCAATGTGGTGAGCGCGCGGGCGGAGTCAATAGCACAGCGCTGACAGAAAATCACCCTGATCGCAGGCCTGCACCAAACAAAGGATGTCGCGAGCACTTTCCGCCTCGCCTGTGCCTGTGTCAAAAGACCGGCGAGTAAAATCAGGCTCCCGCAATCAGGCCCCCAGAACCAGGATTGATCCACAGCCATGACCGCGACCACCCCAACCCTGCTGGATGTCGACGGCATTGATATCGCGGTTCGCCATTCCTCGGGCGCAACGCCCGGCATCGTCTGGCTCGGCGGCTATAAATCCGACATGCTGGGCACGAAGGCGCAGACGCTATCGGATTGGGCGGCAAGGGAAGGCCGCGCGTATCTGCGCCACGATTATTCCGGCCATGGCGAATCCGGCGGCGCCTTTGCCGACGGCACCATTTCGAAATGGCTTGGCGAGAGCCTCGCCGTCTTCCGGCGTTTCACCGAGGGCAAGCAAATCCTGGTCGGCTCGTCGATGGGCGCCTGGATCGCGCTGCGCATGGCGCAGGAACTGCGCAAGGCGGGCGACAGCAATGTGGTTGGCCTGGTGCTGCTCGCGCCGGCGCCGGATTTCACCGCCGAGCTGGTCGAGCCGGCTCTGACGGAGGAACAGAGGCGCGACCTCCGGGAGAAAGGCTTTTTCGAAGAACCTTCGGACTATTCCGCCGAGCCTTACATCTACACAAGCGCGCTGATCGAGGACGGCAGGGCGAACCGGGTCATGACCGGGCCGATCGATACCCATTGCCCCGTCCACATCCTGCAGGGCCTGGCCGATGCCGATGTGCCGGCAAGCCATGCGCTGAAGCTGGTCTCGCTGCTGCCGGCCGACGACGTCACCTTGTCGCTCATTCCCGACGGCGACCACCGGCTGTCGCGGCCGCAGGATCTCGACATGCTGCTGAGGGCGGTGGGCGACATGGTTCAGCGGGCGGGGTAGGCAAGAATGCGCATTTCCATCCCGATATCCGCCTTTGTCGCGGCAATCGTCGGCTTCGGCGGCACGCTGGCCGTCGTCATTGCCGCCGCCAAGGCGGTTGGCGCCACGCAAGCCGAAACCGCGAGCTGGGTGACGGCAGTGTGCGTGGCGATGGCGATCGAATGCTTGTGGCTGTCCTGGCGCACGAAAATACCCATCATCACCGCCTGGTCGACACCGGGCCTGGCGCTGATGGCGGCATCGAGCGGGTTTACCATGGCTGATGCGGTCGGCGCCTTCATCGTCACCAGCTTGATGTTGATCGCCACCGGCCTGTTCAAGCCGCTGACCCAGCTGATATCAAGGATACCGGCGTCAGTCGCGTCCGGCATGCTGGCGGGCATCGTCGTCACCTTCGCGCTCAATGCCGTCAAGACCATTCCGGTCGATCCCTGGCTGATCCTGCCGCTGATCGCGGCCTTCTTCGTCATTCGCCTGTTCAACCCGGCGCTGTCGGTGCTGGCGGTGCTGATCGGCGGCGGCATCGCCGCATTCCTGACAGGCCGTGTCGGCGGACTGCCGGCGCCGGAACTGTCGACGCTGACGCTGATTGCCCCGCATTTCAGCGCCGCAGCTGTCATCGGCCTGGCGCTGCCGCTCTACCTCGTCACCATGGCGTCGCAGAACCTGTCGGGTCTCGCCGTCTTGCGCGCCGCCGGCTATCACCCCGAACCCGGCCCGCTGATCGGCGTCACCGGCCTGTTCTCGCTGCTGTCGGCGCCGTTTGGCGGCTCGACCACCAATCTGGCCGCGATCTCTGCGGCGATCTGCACCGGGCCGGACGTCCATCCCGACCCGGCCGAGCGCTGGAAGACCGGACCCTTCTATGCACTTGCCTATCTGATTTTCGCGGTTTTCGGCGCCTCGCTGGTGGCGATCTTCGCAGTGCTGCCGCAGAGCCTGATCGTTCTGGTCGCCGGCCTGGCGCTGATGGGATCGCTCGCCAACGCGCTGTCGATCGCGCTCAAGGACGAGGACCAGCGCATGGCGGCTACTGTCACCTTCGTTGTCACCGCGTCGGGGCTGACTTTGTTCGGCGTTGGCGCCGCCTTCTGGGGCCTGGTCGCCGGCCTCCTTGTGCTTTTCCTCGAAGCGCTCAAAAAGCGATAATCATTTCAGGCTGTTGTCCGGTTTTGGCGGGCGTTGTCTTGAATCGCCGTTTTTCTCATCCCATTTCGAATCCACGCAGCCGCTCTTGGCTGTCTCGAACCGAAGGAATGGGAGAAAATGAACACATCCGCATTGATCCGCCCGGCCTGGACGCCGGCGACCATCGCGTTGATGGTGATCGGCTTCATGGTGTTCTGGCCGCTTGGCTTCGCCATGCTCGCCTACATCATCCGGGGCGACCGGCTTGACGGCTTCAAGCGCGACGTCAACCGCGCCACGGACGGCATCTTCGCCGGCTGCCGCCGCGGTTCCGACAAGGCCGCGCGCTGGGGCCACGGTTCGGCCCGCACCGGCAATGTCGCTTTCGACGACTGGCGCGAGAAGGAACTCGAACGCCTCGCCGAAGAGCGTCGCAAGCTCGACGAGATGCTGAGCGAGTTCGATGAGTACGCCCGCGAATTGCGCCGCGCCAAGGACCAGGACGAGTTCGACCGCTTCATGGCCAACCGCAACAAGTCGACGGCGCCTGCGAAAACAGGCTCGGCCGAAACGGCCAAGCCCGCGACCCCCAAGCGCAAGGGCCCGAACCTGCTTGACGACTGAGGCTGCGCGCATGACCCCGAAAATCGGAACCGATTTTCGGAAAGGTTCATGCGCCAAATTAGAGTGCTACAGCGTCCTGTGCGCGTCAGAGACGCGCGGCGCTGTAAGACAGGCCTTGGCATGATGGACGGCGTCGCGCGAGCGGCGCCGTTTCTTTTTTGTTCTGGTCGTTTTCCTCGAATCGCGTATCGTTCAGCCATGTCCTTCGGCTTTTTCCGCAACCTGACCAAACCAAAACCCTCGCCTGTCGAAGAGCGAGAGCACGTCGTTGCCGGCCGCACACTGCCGCTCAGGATCGTCGAGAGCGCCCGCGCACGGCGGCTGACGCTTCGCATCGATTCGGGCGGCCAGGGGCTGCGCATCACCGTGCCGCCGGGCCTGCGCCGCGGCGAGGTGGAGAAATTCCTTCACCGCCACCAGGGCTGGCTGGAGCAGCGTCTGGCCAAGGTCCCGACACGGCCGCAAGTGCGCCCCGGCATCAAGATCCCGATACGCGGCGTCGCGCATCGCATCGTCCACGAACCGTCGAAACGCGGCACCGTCACCGTGTCGCGCGACGAGCGCGGTCCGCTGCTGATCGTCCATGGCGAGCGCATACATTTGCCGCGCCGCATCGCCGATTTCCTCAAGCGCGAGGCCAAGAAGGACATCGAGAAGCTGGTGGTCAAGCATACCGAAGCCATCGGCAAGCGCGCCAAGGCGATCCGCTTCAAGGACACGTCGAGCCGCTGGGGCTCCTGCACTTCCGACGGCAATTTGTCCTTCTCATGGCGCATCATGATGGCGCCGACGCCGGTGATAAACTACCTGGTCGCGCATGAAGTGGCGCATCTCAAGGAGATGAACCACGGCCCGAAATTCTGGAAACTGTGCGAGCAGCTCTGCCCCGACACCGACCGCTGCAAGGACTGGCTGAAGAGGAATGGTGGGGCGTTGCAGGCGATTGTGTTCGATTAGCCTGCGCCAGCGCCGCGCTCAATCATCATTGGCCGCATTAAGCTCTTCAGGCCGCAGCCCTTCGTCGCCATGGCGCGGCCATGGCAGGAAATTCTGCTCGAACGCATCGCTGCCGAAATAATCCAGGACCCGGTGCGCTTCTGCCCCGTCGAAGGCGGCCTTTTGCATCAGATGCGCGATGACGTCGCGCGCTTGCGCGATCTTCTGCCTGAGTTCGGCTATGCTCTGGTCGGCCATTCGTCTGCTCCGCCTTGCTTCTCCCATCAATAGGTAGCGCCTTTGGCGTTGCCGGCAAACAGCATGCTTTTTCTCGACTCTTGGCCGGTTTCGTGCCAAGCCCCGCGCCATGGCGCTCGATATCAAGATCTGTGGATTGAAGACCGATGAGGCAATGGCCGCGGCATTGGCCGGCGGCGCCAGCCATGTCGGCTTCATCTTCTTTGCTAAAAGCCCGCGCTATGTCGAGCCTGCGGCAGCCGGCCGCCTGCGCGAGGCGGCAATCGGCAAGGCCAGGGCGGTCGCCGTGACCGTCGATGCCGATGACGCGTTCCTGGATGAGATCGTCGCCAAAATGCGCCCCGACATCCTGCAGTTGCACGGCACGGAGACGCCCGAGCGGGTGGCAGAGGTGAAAGCTCGCTACGGCCTGCCTGTCATGAAGGTGTTCTCCGTCAGTGAGGTAGCCGATCTCGAGCGGCTAAAGCCGTTCATCGGCGTTGCCGATCGCTTCATGTTCGATGCCAAGCCACCAAAGGGCTCGCAACTTCCGGGCGGCAATGGCGTCGCCTTTGACTGGCGCATCCTGGCCGGCCTTGACGCCGGGCTCGATTACATGCTTTCCGGTGGGCTCAACGCCGCCAATATCGGCGACGCCCTGATATCAGCCAATCCGCCCGCGATAGACATTTCGTCGGGGGTGGAAAGCGGCCCGGGCGTCAAGGATCCGGCGCTGATCGAGCAGTTTTTCCGGGCCGTCAGGGCCGCGCGCGACGACCGCGCTGCCTGAGGCACTTCTTTCGAACCCGAGCATGTTCCGGAGAAGTGGGAACCGGTTTTCCGATAAGACATGCTCAGAACCAAGACCAGGAGATCGGCGATGAACAAGCCGGCGACACCCAATTCCTTCCGCACGGGACCCGACGAACAGGGCATGTTCGGCATCTTCGGGGGCCGCTTCGTGGCCGAGACGCTGATGCCGCTGATCCTCGACCTCGAGCGGCACTGGAACGAGGTCAAGAACGATCCGGACTTCAAGGCCGAGTTGACCAATCTGTCGACCCACTATGCCGGGCGGCCGTCGAAGCTGTATTTCGCCGAAGGCCTGACCAAGCATCTTCGTGAGGTTTCCTCGGCGAAGGGCCTCGGGGGCGGCGCCAAAGTCTACTTCAAGCGCGAGGATTTGAACCACACCGGTTCGCACAAGATCAACAACTGCCTCGGCCAGATCCTGCTGGCCAAGCGCATGGGCAAGAAGCGCATCATCGCCGAGACGGGCGCTGGTCAACACGGCGTTGCCGCGGCCACGGTCGCGGCGCGCTTCGGCTTTCCCTGCGTCGTTTACATGGGCGCCACCGATGTCGCCCGCCAAAGCCCCAACGTCTTCCGCATGAAGCTGCTCGGCGCCGAAGTGCGGCCGGTGACCGCCGGTCACGGCACGCTGAAGGACGCCATGAACGAAGCGTTGCGCGACTGGGTCACCAATGTCGAGGACACTTATTATCTGATCGGCACCGCCGCAGGTCCGCATCCCTATCCGGAGCTGGTGCGCGACTTCCAGTCGGTGATCGGCATCGAGGCGCGCGCCCAGATCCTCGAACAGGAAGGCCGGCTGCCCGACACCATCATCGCGGCTGTCGGCGGCGGCTCCAACGCCATCGGCCTGTTCCATCCTTTCCTCGACGACAGGCAAGTCCGCATCATCGGCATCGAAGCCGGCGGCCGCGGCCTCGACGGCATCGAGCATTGCGCCTCGATGAATGCTGGCGCGCCAGGCGTCCTGCACGGCAACCGCACCTATCTCCTGCAGAACGCCGATGGCCAGATCATGGACGGCCATTCGATCTCGGCCGGCCTCGACTATCCGGGCGTCGGCCCCGAACATTCCTGGCTGCGCGATTCCGGCCGCGTCGAATATGTGCCGATCCTCGACGACGAGGCGCTGGAAGCCTTCAAGCTGACGACACGCGTCGAAGGCATCATCCCGGCGCTGGAATCCGCGCACGCCATCGCGCATGCGGTCAAGATCGTGCCGGATATGGACAAGGACCAGATCGTCATCGTCAACCTGTCGGGACGCGGCGACAAGGATGTGCACACAGTGGCCTCGATGCTGGGCATGGAGATCTGATCATGGTGACCCGCATCGACCGCCGCATGGCAAAACTGAAAGCCGAGGGCCGCCCGGCGCTCGTCACCTATTTCATGAGCGGCGACCCCGACTATGACACCGCTTTGTCGATCATGAAGGCGCTGCCCAAGGCCGGCGCCGACATCATTGAAATGGGCATGCCGTTTTCCGATCCGATGGCCGATGGACCGGCGATCCAGGCCGCTGGCCTGCGGGCGCTGAAAGGTGGCCAGACCCTGGTCAAGACGCTGAAGACGGCGGCTGATTTCCGCGCCACCGACAATGAAACGCCGATCGTGCTGATGGGCTACTACAACCCGATCTACATCTACGGTGTCGATCGCTTCCTCAAGGACGCCATCGCCAGCGGCATTGACGGGCTGATCGTCGTCGACCTGCCACCGGAGATGGACGAAGAACTCTGCATTCCGGCGCTGAAGGCCGGCATCAACTTCATCCGCTTGGCAACGCCGACCACCGACGACAAGCGCCTGCCCAAGGTGCTGCAGAATACGTCGGGCTTCGTCTATTACGTGTCGATGACCGGCATCACCGGCTCGGCTTTGGCCGACACCGGCAAGGTTGCCGCCGCGGTCAAGCGCATCAAGGGCCACACCAACTTGCCAGTCTGCGTCGGCTTCGGCGTCAAGACCGCCGAGCAGGCGCGCATTATCGGCGCCAATGCCGATGGCGTCGTCGTCGGCACCGCGATCGTCAACGCGGTCGCCAATGTGTTAGGACCGAAGGGCGAGAAGACCGCCGACCCGGCCGAGGCCGTCGCCACCCTGGTCAGCGGACTGTCTCAGGGCGTGCGTTCGGCCCGCCTTGCTGCTGCCGAATAGTTTCCCTACTTAGGCCTTGTGCAAGTCGTTATCCCAAAACCGGTTCCCACTTTTGGGCGACATGCACGAGCCAACTCTTCGTCAGGACAGGAGCCGAAGCGATGAACTGGATCACCAATTACGTTCGCCCGAGGATCAATTCGATGCTCGGCCGGCGCACCGACATGCCCGAGAATCTCTGGATCAAGGATCCCGAGACCGGCGAGATGGTGTTTCACAAGGACCTGGAATCCAACCAGTTCGTCATCCCGTCATCGGGCCATCACATGAAGATTTCGGCCAAGGAACGGCTGAAATTCTTCCTCGACGACGGCAAATACGAGCAGCTTGAGAACCCCAAGGTCATGCAGGACCCGCTCAAGTTCCGCGACGAGAAGCGCTACACGGACCGGCTGAAGGACGCCAAGGCCAAGACCGGCCTGGAAGACGCCATCATCAACGCGCTGGGCACGGTCAAAGGCCTGCCGGTTGTGGTGACGGTGCAGGATTTCGCCTTCATGGGCGGCTCGCTCGGCATGGCCGCGGGTGACGCCATTGTGCACGGTTTCGAGGTCGCCTTGCAGCGCAAGCGGCCGCTGATCCTGTTTGCCGCCTCCGGTGGCGCGCGCATGCAGGAAGGCATTCTGTCCCTGATGCAGTTACCGCGCACCACGATCGGCGTCGACCGGCTGAAGGAAGCCGGCCTGCCATACATCGTCGTCTTGACCAATCCGACCACCGGCGGCGTCACCGCCTCCTACGCCATGCTGGGCGACGTGCATATCGCCGAGCCCGGCGCGCTGATCGGCTTCGCCGGCCCGCGCGTCATCGAGCAGACCATCCGGGAGAAACTGCCGGACGGTTTCCAGCGCTCCGAATATCTGATGGAGCACGGCATGGTCGACATGGTGGTGTCGCGGCTGGAACTGCGCGAGACGATTTCCCGGCTGTTGAAAATCCTGCTCAAACTGCCGCAGGAGCAAAAGCCGCTGGAGCCGGAAATCCTGCCGCCGTCGGTCATCCCGACGGAAGCCCGCCCGCAGGCTTGAGACGACATTTCTGGCCGCAAACCGCGATTGCGTGCACCTGCGCGCATGCGTAGGATTCGCTCATGACCACGCTTGCCGCAGATCGTGAAATCGAAGCCCTGATGGCGCTGCATCCGAAAGGCTTCGACCTTTCGCTCGACCGCATCACAAGGCTGCTCGAACGCCTCGGCAATCCGCAGGAGCGGCTGCCGCCGGTCATCCATATCGCCGGCACCAACGGTAAGGGCTCGTGCGCGGCCTTTTCGCGCGCGCTGCTCGAAGCCGGCGGCCACCTTGTCCATGTCCACACTTCGCCGCATCTGGTGAACTGGGCCGAGCGCTACCGACTGGCGGCCGAGGGCGGCGGCCGGCTGGTCGACGACGAGACCTTCGCCGAGGCCATCGCCCGCGTCGCCCGGGCTAATCAAGGCCAGAAGATCACCGTCTTCGAAATCCTAACCGCCGTCACCTTCATCCTGTTTTCCGAACATCCGGCTGCCGCCGCCATCATCGAGGTCGGCCTTGGCGGCCGCTTCGACGCCACCAATGTCGTTGCCCGGCCGGCGGTGTCGGTGATCATGCCGGTGTCGATGGATCACGAAGCCTATCTCGGCGACCGGGTCGAACTGATCGCCGCCGAAAAGGCCGGCATCATGAAGCGCGGCTGCCCGGTGGTCATCGGCGCGCAGGAGAGCGAGACGGCGCTGCAAGTGCTGATCGAAACCGCCGAGCGGCTGGATTGCCCGACCTTCGTCTACGGCCAGGATTTTCTCGCCTTCGAGGAAAACGGCCGCATGGTCTATCAGGATGAGGACGGGCTGATGGACCTGCCGCCACCGCGCCTGCCCGGGCGCCACCAGTTCGCCAATGCGGCGGCAGCGATTGCCGCCGTCAAGGCCGCCGGTTTCGAAATCAGTCATCGCGCCACTGAGAAGGCGATGGCGAGCGTCGCATGGCCGGGCCGCATGCAGAAATTGGCACAGGGCCGGCTGGCGGACCTCGCTCCCAAGGGCGCCGACATCTGGCTCGATGGCGGTCACAATCCGGGCGCCGGCGTGGTGGTGGCGGAAGCCTTGGCCGAGCAGGAGGAAAAGAACCCGCGGCCGCTGTTTTTGATTGCCGGCATGATCAACACCAAGGACCAGAGCGGCTATTTCCGCGCCTTCAAGGGCCTGGTCCGCCATGTCTACACCGTGCCGGTGAGCATGAGCGACGCCGGTGTGCCGAATGACGAACTGGCGATCCGGGCGACCGAGGCCGGCCTCACCGCCGAGCCGGTCAGCTCCGTCGCCAGCGCGCTGATGCTGCTGCGCGACACCTGGGACGGCCCGGCGCCGCGCATCCTGATCGGTGGTTCGCTGTATCTCGCCGGTGCGGTGCTGGCCGAAAACGGCACGCCACCGACCTGAATCCACACTTTCGCGAGGGAGCCGGTGATGATCAAGGTGAAGCAACTCGCCCATGTCTGCATCTTCGCGCATGATCTGGAAGCGACGCGGGCCTTCTACCGCGACGTGCTCGGCCTCGACACGCAGTTCAACTTCCTGCGCGACGGCAAGATCTTCGGCTTCTACCTCAATTGCGGCGATCGCAGCCATGTCGAGGTGTTCCAGAAGGACGGCACCAGCCATAGCGAGCTCAACCAGATCAACCATTTCTGCCTTGAGGTGGAAAACATCGATGCGGCGATCGCCCACATCAAGTCGAAAGGCATTGATATCACGGCCAAGAAGCATGCCTGCGACGACACGTTTCAGGCCTGGATCCGCGACCCCAACGGCGTGAAGATCGAGCTGTTCGAATACACCGCAAAAAGCGCGCAATTCACCGGCGGGGATCGCATCGCCGACTGGTAGTATTTTGGCCCGGGGAATCTATCGGGCGGTTGCCCCTCGGGCAGAAGCCCCGATATGCTTGGCGAAGCATGGAGGCAAGCTCGAATGGTTGTGAAGTGTCTTGTTACCGTCGACAACGACCCGCCGGAGGAGCTGATATTTGAATATGCTCCGCGGGTCGGCGATCATGTGATGTTACCGGGAGCCATCGAGCCACCGCACCCAATTGTTCGAGTGGCCCACAGACCGACGCGCCCCAATGATGCATCCGGCCAGCCCAGTGTCGCGTATTTCGTAAGCCGAGAGACGTTTCTCTATCGTGTGTATACGGGCGCTATAGAGGGATATGGGCAGGTCCTGAAGCCCGCGACCGGACGGAAGCCCGGCAAGCCTAGGTGTTTAGTCCCAAGGTTTGATGGGTTGGATCGAGCCTGAATCGTTCGGGCTCTTTTGTCCAGATTTTGCAGATGTATTCAAAGGGCGTGAGGCCCTTGAGGGTCTTCAGTCGACGGCCGAAATTATAGGCTAAGACGAAATCGGCGAGATGCTGGCGCAGTTTGTCATGGCTCTCGTAGTAGAAGCGTTTGACGGTCGCATCCTTGATCGTGCGGTTCATGCGTTCGACCTGGCCGTTGGTCCATGGGTGCCTTGGCTTTGTCGTTCGGTGGTCGATATCGGCCTTGGCGCAAGTATGTTCGAAGGCGTGCGCCCATATGATTTCTCCCGCCGCCATGGCTTCCTTGATCAGCGGAACGGCCGAGCCGCCGGCACCTGGGGTCGTGAACTGAATGCCGTTGTCGGTAAGCACTGTGTGGATCTTGTAAGGGACAGCATCAAGAAGATGGCGCAGGAAATCGGCGGAGACCGCTGTCGTTGCCTTCTCGTGCAGCTCGACGAAAGCGAACTTCGAGGTCCGATCTATGGCCACGAACATATGCAGCTTGCCCTGCTCGGTTCGGACCTCGGCGACGTCGATATGGAAGTAGCCGATTGGATAGGCCTTGAAC
Source organism: Mesorhizobium sp. C268A (assembly GCF_040324475.1). Classification (NCBI taxonomy): domain Bacteria; kingdom Pseudomonadati; phylum Pseudomonadota; class Alphaproteobacteria; order Hyphomicrobiales; family Phyllobacteriaceae; genus Mesorhizobium; species Mesorhizobium sp. C268A. Next base: position 3,263,893 of record NZ_JAMYVX010000001.1, on the reverse strand, counting down.
TTCTTCCTTGCCGGCTTGTCGCCCTCGACATCCGGCAACCTGCCTATCCCGTGACGCTGCAGGCAGCGATGCAAGGATGACCGCGACAGATGCGGGATCGTCGGTTGGAGAGCATAGAGGCAATCGTCCAGTGGCAGCAGCGTATAACGCCGAAAGGCGACGATGACCGCCTCTTCCTCAGTCGATAGCACTGTCGACTTCGGATCTCTGGGGCCAGTCGGAAGATCGGCGGCCGACGTCCGGTTCCTCCACTTCCTAACCGTCTTCTGATTGATGCCGTAGCGCTTCGCCAGCGCCCTCAGGCTCTCTTGACTATGCTGTATCGCTCGACGGATCGCCTCTGTCGTCGTGGCGCTCCCATGAAGAACCTGGCCCATAGCGCATCCTTTGATTCGGACGAAAAGTATGCGCCATCAAAGCCTGGGATCAAACACCTAGGCAGGCCAAAAAAACCGTGGCTCAAACTAAATAGACATCGGCGGCCGCGGCACCAGTCTGAGGCCTATTTCAGCTCGATCTCGATGAAGGCGTATTCGCCGTCATTGGCGCTGATGACGTCGTGCTCGACGCCTTCCTTGCGGAAGTAGGGCGCGCCCTTCTTCATTTCAGCAAAACTCTCGCCGTCCTTGGTCACCAGCTTCACCTTGCCGTCCATCAGCGGCACCACGACGTAGTCATGGCCATGCCGGTGCCAGCCGGTGTTGTCGCCGGGCTGGAAGCGGTATTCGGTGACGATGACGCGCTCATTGTCGATGAAGACGGTGGCCTTGGCGGATCCGGTCATTCTGTTTCTCCTGTCCAGCCTCAGCAGAAGACATGGAGGCTTCAGGCGCGAGTGCCAGAGAGGTCAGGCGATAACGCCAAAGAAAAGCCCGGCGCGAGGGCCGGGCTTAACGTCTGAAATTTCTACAGGATCAGGCGAGGCTGCCATTGATCCAATGCGACAGCGCGGTCTTCGGGGCGGCGCCGACCTTCATGTCGGCGACTTCGCCGCCCTTGAAGATCATCAGCGTCGGGATCGAGCGCACGCCGAACTGGGCGGCAAGCTCGGGGTTCTCGTCGATGTTCAGCTTGGCGATCTTGATCTTGTCGCCGAGTTCGTTGGCGATCTCTTCCAGCGACGGACCGATCATCTTGCAGGGGCCGCACCATTCGGCCCAGAAATCCACGACGACGGGCTGCGAGGCGTTGAGCACATCGGCCTGGAAATTGCTCTTGTCGACCTTGACGGTGGCCATGCGAAATCCTTTCGAAATTTATCTCGCACCAAATGTGGTGGTTGAGCAGCCCTTCTTCAAGCAGAACTTGTGTCACGCTCCCGTGAGTCGGGCAAGGGCGTCATCCATCGCCTGCGCCGGCAGTTCGATAAGCCTCGGTGCCTCGGTGAACAGCAGTGCTGCCGTCACCGCGCGGCCGGGGTAAAGCGGCTGGAGCAGCGCGCGGTAGAGCGCCAGCTGCAGTATATAGGCCGGCGGCACCTGGGCCAGGCCTGCGGGCGCCGGCCGGTTGGTCTTGTAGTCGACGATCGATACGCGCCCGGGCGTCACCGCCAGCCGGTCGATCTTGCCGGAGATCGAGCGCAGCCTGCCCTTGACCTCGATACTGCCCATGACGGCCACTTCGGCGCGGGACGACGGCGAAAACAGCCCGGCAAAACGCGAATCTCTGAGGATCGCCATCACCGAAGCCAGCGCCTTGTTGCGCTCGGCCTCCGGCCAGTCGGCGCCGGCTCGAATGAGATACTGCGCCGCCGCGCCTTGCCGTTCGTCTTCGGCAAAACCGGGCAGCATCTGCAGCAGCTTGTGCAGCGCCAGCCCGCGCATCACGGCAAAACCGGGCTCCGCTTCGCTGTCCAGCACCGGCGAACGCGTATCGACGACCGCCTCCTTGCCCTCGTCGATCAGCGCCGAAGCGCCGGAAGGCGATAGCGGGCGCGGCAGTTCTTCATAAGGCGGCAAAGGGCGAAACAGGTTTGCCGGCAAGAACGGCAAAAGCGGTTGCGGCAGCCGCGCCTCGTCGGCGGCTGCCAGCGCCACCGGCGGCAGCTTGGTGATGACGAAGCGATGCACCGGCTCGCCGCTGGCGGGATGATGGCGCTCCGTGCTTTCCGGCGCTGCCAGCAGCGCGCGGCTGACGATCGAATGCCAGGTGCCGGTGCTGGGCTGACGCTTGCCGTGATAGCCGCAGACGATCAGCCGGTCCTCGGCGCGTGTCATGCCGACATAGAGCAGCCGCCGGTATTCGTCGTCGGCAAGCTCCCGCGCCCTGGCCGAGGCTGCCTTTGAGAAGCCGTTGGCGACATCGGCGGCTGAGCGCCAGAGATAGCCCTTGCCGTCGAAATTGCGGCCCGAAGCGTCGAACGGCATGAGCCGCGGCAGATGCTGGTCGCTGAACGGCGCCGACCCGCCATCGACCAGGAAGACAACAGGCGCTTCCAGGCCCTTGGCGGCGTGCACGGTCATCACGCGGACCTCGTCGCGCGTCTGGTCCATCTCGCGCTTGATCTCCGGGCCGGTGTTCTCCAGCGTCGCCAGAAAGGCTTCCAGCCCCGGCAGTCCGGTGCGTTCCTCGGCCAGGCAGAAACTCAGGAATTCGTCGAGGATGTCGCCGGCTTCCGGTCCAAGCCGGGCGATCATCTTCTTGCGCAGGCCGTCGCGCGCCAGCACCCCGGCGTAGAATTCGAACACGGGCCGGAACGCCGCCTCGTTGGCCCAGCCGTCGAGCCGGGCAACGACATCGGTCAGCGCGGTATTGTCGCCAGCATGCTGGCGTAGTGAGGCGATCAGCGATGTTCCGGCTGGCCGTCCGGCGCCAAGCGTAAAAAGCGTCTCCTCCGACACGTCGAAAACCGGGCTGCGGAGCACGGCGGCGAGCGACAGATCATCCTGCGGCTGGATGAGGAAATGGCCGAGTGCGATCAGGTCCTTGACCGCGATGTGGCCGGGCAGGCTCAGCCGGTCGGCGCCGGCGACGGGAATATCGCGGTCCTTCAGCGCGCGCGACAGCGCATGGACGAAGCGGTCGCGCTTGCGCACCAGCACAAGAATGTCGCCGGCCCTCAGCCTGCGTCCCTTGCCCTCGATGATCTCGCGGTCCTTGAGCCAGGCCTGGATGGTCGCAGCCACGTGCTCGGCCACCCGCACAGCCGGCGCGCTGGCATGATTGACCGGCAACGTCCAGTCGTCGGGCTCCTCGACGGCGTCAGCGCCGAGCGACGGCCAGACCTCGACATAGCCAGGCGCGTCGTTGCGGATCGCCTTGTGGTCAAGCGGATCGGGGTCATGGCTGATGCCGCGCCGCACGCCCGGATCGGCAAAGACGCGGTCGACGGCGGCAAGCACGTCGTCGGTCGACCGGAACGACCAGGTCAGTTTCAGGTCGGCAAACGAAGCATTGGCGGCGTTCACGCGTCCGGAAAACAAGAGCCGGCTGTCGGCGAAGGAATCCGGCGCGGCACCCTGAAAGGAATAGATCGACTGCTTTTCGTCGCCGACGGCGAACACCGTGCGATTGGTCGTGCCGCGCTGGCCGTGGCCGGCAAAGAACTCCTCCGCCAGCCGCTTCACCACCTCCCATTGGTCGGGGCTGGTGTCCTGCGCCTCGTCGAGCAGGATGTGGTCGATGCCTTGGTCGAGCTTGTACTGCACCCAGGGGCCGGCATCCGGCCGCGCCAGAAGGTTGACCGTGCGGGTGATGAGGTCGTTGAAGTCTAGAAAGCCGCGGCCGCGCTTCAGGCGCTCGTAACGCCCGATCAGCCAGTCGGCTATGGTCAACGCCGCGACCGTGCCTTCCAGCATTCGGAACAGCGCCAGCCGGTCGGAAACCTCTGATATCGCCTTGACGGCCGCCAGATAGCGCTCGGGAAGGTCGGGCAGCCGGTCGAGCAGCGCCTTCTTGAATGCCTTTGCCGGATCATAGGGGTCGCCATCGGCCTTGAGGAAGGCTTTGCCGAGCATCTGCAGCCGGCGGATCGGGTCCGTCTCGGCAAAGGCCAAGCGGGCATAGGGCAAGAGATTATTGAGCACGGTGCGGGCGTCGGCAGCTTCCGCGGCACTGGCGAACGCGGCAAAGAAATCCGGCGGGAAACCAGGCAGCGGCCACACCGATGCCGCTATGTCTTCGGCGCTCTGCCCGGGGCGGAAATGGAATTCGTCGAACAGGGCCTGAAAGCCGGCGCCGTCGCGCCGGACCGCATCGATGAAGCCGCGTAAGCCGTCGCGCTTGCGCACGATTTCGGCGAGCAGCGCATCGAGTCCGTGTTCGCCGCCGCGCTCCAGCACGGTGGCAAAGGCCTCGGCCAGTCCGGTGTCTCCGGCTGACGTGCCCGAAATCATGTCCCGGCGGGCGCCAGCAAACAGCGAGGCCTCCATCTGCGGATCGAGCATTTCGAAATGCGCCGGGATGTTGGCCTCCAGCGGAAACTGGTGCAGCACCGATTCGCAGAAGGCGTGGATGGTCTGGATCTTCAGCCCGCCCGGCGTTTCCAGCGCTTCGGCAAACAGCCGGCGCGCCCGCCGCATCGTGTCGCGGTCGGGTCGGCGGCCGTCCACCGCCTCAATCTTTGTGGCAAGCTCGGCATCGCCGAGCGCCGTCCATTCCGACAGGGTCGAGAACACGCGGTTCGACATGTTGGCGGCGGCCGCCCGCGTATAGGTCAGGCACAGGATCTTCGACGGATCGGTGCCGTTGAGCAGCAGCCGGATGACGCGCTGGGCCAGCACATGCGTCTTGCCCGAGCCGGCATTGGCGGACACCCAGGCCGAGTTCTTCGGGTCGGAGGCGCGCGCCTGGCTGGCGGCGGTTTCGCTGGGGATGGGATAGGCTTTTTTCATGCCTCCCCCGCCTCGTCATCGCTGTCGCCGCCGGCCGACCATTCGAGCACGCGCGCCAGATGGTCGTAATCGCCATCGCTCTCGCCCTCGCGAAAAGGCAGCGCCCGCGACAGATAGCCGGTCGTCGGATCGGCATAGTGGACCAGCAGCTTTTCCAACCGCGCCCAAGCCTCCTCGGCGAGGTCTTCGGCGGTCCGAGGCTGGCGGTTGTAGTCGAGGATGGATTCCTCGAACACTTCGCCATTCGGCTTCAGCCGCACGAATGCGAGCTGGGAGGGCTCGCGCGCGCCAAGCCCCTTGAAGGCGCCGCGCCGGAGCAGCGCCCCTTCGAGCGCCAGCTGTGGCGCCAGCAGCGTGTGGGCCTGCGCCTTGGACGGGGACGAGCCGGTCTTGTAGTCGAGAATGTCGGCCATGCCACCGGCCAAAAGGTCGACGCGGTCGGCATAGCCGGACAGCGTCACGCCGGTGCGGCCGACAGCGGTCTTTTCGGCGCGCTCCTCGGCATGCCGCCGGGCGACGGCGGGAGCGCGGCCGCGCTCCCATTCGATGATGTTGGCGGCAAGCTTTTCGAAGCGCGGCCACCACACAGCCTCGACATCGGCGGGCAGGGCGATCTCGGCAAAGCAGGTCCGGCCGGCGGCGATAAGGCGCTCCAGGGCTTCCGGCGCGCGCGGGTCCGCAACCTCTGTCGAGAACAGATGCAGGATGTCATGAAACAGCGTGCCGCGCTCGGCCGCGCCGGGATCGCGGATCACCGGCTCGAGCGGCAGAAGGCTCAGAATACGCCTTGCATAGACCGCATAGGGGTCGCGTCGCAACGTCTCGATCTCGGTCACCGAGAAGTGGGTGGGCCGCATGCTCAGCGGCGGTTTCGGCTGCGGTCGCGGCGCGAAATGCTGCCGCTCGCCGGCATCGAGCGCGCGCGCCCAGGCAAGCAATTCGTCGCCGCGTCCGCGCAGTGCGGCTGCAGGATCCTTGCCGATGAAGGTGAGGATGCGCTGCAGCCAGCGCGAAGGCACCGCCGGTGCGTCGCTGGCGCGGGCGGAGCGCGTCAGCACCACCTTTTTCGCCCCCATCGCCATCTGGAAGTCGTGGGCGGCAAGGCCGATACGGCGCTCTGGCGGCTCGAGATCGATGCCGGTCTTCATCAACCGCGACATGAAGCGATCGCTTTCCGGCTTGCGTGGCCACACGCCTTCGTTCAGCCCGCCAATGACAAGCGTGTCGACATTCTGCAGCCGTGCCTCCAGCGCGCCCCATATCGCGATGTTGCGGTCTGTGCCTTGCCCCGGCTTGACCGTTTCCGGTGCTACCAGCGCGTCCATCACATCAGGCCATTCGTCGGCCGGGAAGTCGAACGATGCAGACGCGGCGACCACACCGCGCAGCAGCTCGGCGAGTTTCTCGCCGGCGTCGCCGGCATAAAATTCAGCCAGGCTGCCCTCCGCCGTGCGGCCGAGATTTTCCAGCGCGGCGACGCTCGCTCTGGTCAACGCGACGAGATCGGCATTCTCTTCACCGCGAAAGGCGGTCAGCGGCGCCAGCGCCGCCACAAGCCGGCTCAGCAGCTCGCGGGCATCGTCGATGCCGCGCACGCTCAGGCGCGAAAACCAGAAGGGCTGGCGCTTGTCCCCGCTCAGCCCGGCGAGACGCTCCTCGAACAGTGCTGGCAAGGCGGCGATGTCGGGGCGTCCGGTGCCGCCGCGCAGCGCCACGAGTTCGATGAGCTCGGCGGCATGGCGCACGCCGGTGCGCTCAAGTCCGAGCCCGAGCAGCGGATGCTTGAGCAGCGACAAAAGGCCGACGGGATCGCCCGGCCGGAATACCGCGTGAAGTGTGAGCCGCAGCAGGCTGGCTGCAGGCGTGTTGGCGAGCGGCGTGCCGCCGGAATCGTCGGCGATCACGCCGAAGCGCAACAGCTCGGCCGAGACGCGCCGCGCCAGCCCGCGGTCTCCGGTAACGAGCGCTGCCCTGTGCCCCGGCTGTTCCACGGCGGTTTTCAGCGCGATGGCGATCGCCGCCGCCTCGTCGCGTTCGCTGGCGGCTTCGACCAGCGTCACGTCGGCGAAGGCCTCGGCGATGTCTACGGCGTTGAAGCATATGCGGGTCTCGGCCCATAATTCCGTGGTCTCGGCCGGCCGCAGCGCCTCGCCGACAAGGGCCGCGCGGAGCGCCAGTGCGGGCTCGGCGGAGACCACTTCCTCGACATCGCCACGCAGCACGCCAATCTTGCCGATCAGCTTGGCCATGCCGTATTGCGGGTGGCCAAGCAGTGCCGGCCGCGCACCGGGCGCCCCAATCGCGGCAAAAGACGGTTCGTCCAGCATCCCATCGAGCCCGGGCAGCACCACGGCGCCGTTGGGCAGGCTGGCGACCGTGGCAAGCAGTTCGGCCGTGGCGGGAATAGAGCCCGTCGAGCCGGCGGCGATCACCGGGCCTTTGGGCGGGTTGCGTTCCAGCCGCTTCGCCTCGCGCCGGATCAGCGCATTGCGGTGCGCGGCCGCGTTGGAGCGGTCGCGCTCCTCCAGCAATTTCGGCCAGGCCTCGGTGACGATACGGAGGAAATCGAGCGTCACAAGCCACCATCCGGCAAGATTGCCGGTGACCAGATCGGCAAGCCTGGTCCAGTCCGTGCCTTCGGTTTCGATCTCGTCCATCAGCCGGGCGAGGTCGCGCGCCAGCCAGATCGCATCGGCGGCGGAGGCCGGCACGACGATCTCTTCGTTGAACATATCAAGGACATGCGCCGGCAAGGTGCGCTTCCAGGCCCGCACCAGCGGCGCCAGTAGCAGCAGGCGTTCGATGGCTGCGATCGGCGGCGCCATTTCAAGCTCGGTCGGCGTGCCGGCGTCGAAGGCGGCTTCGTCCTCGTCGAACTCTCCGAGCGGGCGGATGACCGGCAGGATCGCCGAACGGCGGCTCCCCCCCGGTCCCGAAAGCGCGTCGACAAAAGCGCCGCGCAGCGCACGGGCCGCGCGCCGTGTCGGCACATAGATGGTGACATCAGCCAGCGCCAGCGGATCGCCGTCGAACCGGAAGCCGGGCACCAGCCGTCCGGCCAGCAAGGCCTCGGCCAGAGTCGGCAGGAATGGCGCTCCGGGCGGGATCGAAAGAACGCGGCGCGCGCCGCTCATACCACCTTCGCGAGAGCTTCGGCGGCGGCCGCTTCCGCCTGCGGAATGGCGTCGGGAGTGCCGACGGTGATCCAGCTTCCGCGCATCTGCATGCCGAACAGACGGCCAGAGGCGATTGCCTTGTCGAAATGGGTGTTGAGCGAATGCGCCCCGGCCGGCGCATCCCTGAAGATGGCGGGATTGACGATTGCCGCTCCGGCATAGATCAACCCGGCCGGATCGCCTTTCGAGCGCCGCAGGCCGCCATCCGGCGCCATCAGGAAATCCGTGCCGACACCGTGTCCGGTGGCCGAGTCGAGATCGGTAAGCATCAGCAGAATATCCATTTTCGCGCCGTCCCATGCAAGGGCAAGGCGCTCGAGGCTGGGCTGGCCGCTGTCGATCCAGAACGTATCGGCGTTGATGATGTAGAAGGGGTCGCTGCCCAGCAGCGGCAATGCCTTGACGATGCCACCCGCCGAATTCAGCAGTGCGTCGCGCTCGTCGGAAATGACGATCTTTGGCGCCCGCCTGTGGGCGATATGGGCGACGATCTGGTCCGGCAGATAGTGCACGTTGACGATGGCTTTCTCGACGCCGGCCGCTTCGAGACTGTCCAGCCCCCAGTCGAGCAAGGTCCTGCCGGCGATCCGCACCAGCGGCTTCGGCATGGTGTCGGTGATCGGCCGCATGCGCTTGCCAAGACCAGCCGCCAGCACCATCGCTGTGGTCAAGGTCACGGGAGCCGTTCCTCCAGCAGGCCATGTGCCATGTAAAACTCCTTCAACTGAGCCAGCGCCGGGTGCGCCAGCGCCCGCCTGAGATAATCGCGGATGCGCGGCAGGTGTCGGAGATAATAGGGCTTGCCGTCGCGCTTTTCGAGCCGCACGAAAATGCCGAGGATCTTCGAATTGCGCTGCGCCGCCATGATCGCATAGGCCGCGCGGAAGGCGTCCTCATCGAAGCCGCCGGCGGCGTGGCGCGCAGCGACATAGGCGTCCACGGTCCGCTGCTCGATATCGGGCGAAACGGTGACGCGGGCATCCATGGCCAGCGACGCAACGTCATAGGCCGCCGGACCCATCAGCGCGTCCTGGACATCGACGATGCCCAGCCGGTCGTGGCCTTTGCGGTCACCGCGCCAGATGATGTTGGGCGAATGGAAGTCGCGCAGCATCAGCGTGTATTCCTGTGTGTCCAGCCGATCGAGAACCGCGTTCCATTCCCTGTGATAGCCGGCGCGTAAAGCCTCGCTTGCCGGGCTGCCGGTCACCATCGGCACATACCAATCGACCAAGAGATCGGCTTCGATCAGCATGGCGGCGCGATCGAAGGGCGGCACCTCGTGGAAGACGCCCGGCACGGCCTCCATGCGCTGCGGCCAGGTCTTCCCATGCATCATCGCCAGCAATTCGGCCGCTGCCGCGTAGCGCTCGGCCACCGGCTCATCATTGCCGTCGAGAAAACCTTCCGAGCCCAGATGCTCCAGCAGCAGAAAGCCCCGTTCGAGATCCTCGGCATGGATTTTTGGGACACTGACACCTTGCGCCAGCAGCGCCTTGTCGATGGCGACGAAAGCGGTGACCGACTGCGCCGTGTGGGCGATCACGGCATAGGGCTTGCCGTCGCGCACCGGCGGCCCCAGCACCAGCCTTGGCGAATTCATCAGCACGCGCGGCGCAAGGCCGGCGAGCGAAACAATCTCGTAAGAGCGCGCCGAGGCGTCGCCGACGAAATGGCGCCGCGCGGCGTCGCCCCAACCGGCCGTTTTGAGGAAATCGCGCATCGCCAGCGATCGCGCCACGCGTTCGAAGGCAACGCCTTGGCCCGATAGTTTCGCCAATCGTCCTTCGTCCTGATGGACGAGTTCGATCCAGATCGACGTTCTCGGAAGAGCGGCCTCCGCCCGTTCCGGCCACTCGACAAGGGCAGCGCCCTGCAGCAGCGCCTCGTCGAAACCCAGCTCGTCCATCTCGCCGGCCGAGGACAGGCGATAGAGATCGAAATGGTGCACGGGGATGCGCGTGTCGTAGCTTTGCACCAAGGTGAAGGTAGGGCTCGGCACATCGAGGCCGGCATCATCGGCCAGCGCCCTGATCAGGGCCCGCGCCAGCGTCGACTTGCCGGCGCCGAGATCGCCCTTGAGCGCCAGCACGTCGCCCGGCCGCAGCGCCATGGCCAGGTCTTCGCCGAGCCTTGCGGTCGCAGCCTCGTCGGCGAGAAAACGCTCCAGCACAACAACAGTCATCGAGCGCGCTACTCGGCCGCGGCGCGGATGCCCGACGGTGCATCGGGGAAGGTGCAGATGACGGTGGTGCCCTTGTCCTTGCCGGTCTCGATGCGCACGCTGCCGCCGTGCAGCTCGACAAAGCTCTTGACGATCGACAGGCCTAAGCCCGCACCGCGCCGGCGCCCGCCATTGGTGCGCGGCTCGAAGCGGCGGAACACCGAATCGAGCAGGTCCGGCGGCATGCCGGGGCCGTTGTCATGGACGGAGAATTCCACACCTTGCTCCAAATGCCGGCAGGCAAGCGTGATCGTGCTCGCCTCCGGCGCGTAATTGGCGGCGTTGCTGAGCAGATTGTAGAGGATCTGGCGAACCCGGGTCTCGTCGCCGTGAAAACTCTTCGGCGCCGCAGCGGCGTCGATCCGGAGCTTGATCGAATGCTCTTGCAGCCGGTCGGCGACCAGTTCGGCCGCGGCCTCGATGGTGCGCTCGACGCTTACTTCCGAAATGTCGAGCTGCATGATACCGGCGTCGACGGTGGCGAGGTCGAGTATGTCGTTGACGATGGTGAGCAGCACCGAGGATGACGAGCCGACATGCTCGACATATTCGCGCTGCTTTGGGCTGAGCGGCCCGGTCGCCGGCAGCGACAGAAGCTCGGTGAAGCCGATGATGTTGGTCAGCGGCGAGCGCAGCTCGTAGGAGACATGCTGCACGAACTCGTTCTTCAGCTGGTCGGATTTCTGCAGCGCTTCGTTCTTGTCCTTCAGCGCGCGCTCGACATTGACGCTGTCGGTGACGTCCACAAAGGTCATCATCACCTGGCCGTTGGGCAGCGGGATGACGGCGTAGCTGAGCACTGTGCCGTTCTTCAGTTCGGTCTGGCCATGGCGGTCGCGGCGCTCGTCGTCGAAACCGGTGATGGCGGCGACGAACCCGCCCCACGGGCTGTCGACGGCGCGCTGGTCGCTGAGATCGCGGATCGCCGAGACATGGACGTTGGGCTTGATCACATCCTGGCTCAGTCCCCACAGCGCGACAAAGGCCGGGTTCGACAGGCGCAGCCGCCCGTCGGGACCGAACACGGCGACGCCTTCGGCCAGATTGTCGAGCGTTTCGCCCTGGACCCGCACCGCCGTCTGGTAGCGGCTTTCGAGGTCCATCTTCTCGGTCAGGTTCTCGAACACCCAGGTCACGCCGCCCTTCGGCTGGGGGTTGGCCACCACGCGGATGGTCTTGCCGTCGGGCAAATGCCACCAATGCTCTTGCGATTCCACCGCGCGGTAGGCGCCAAGCAGGCCTTCTTTCCAACGCCGCCATTCCGGCTGCTCGGCGATCTTGCCTTCGCTGCGCAGCCGGTCGAGCAGCAGCGCATTGTCGGGCGCGCTATGCAGGAAGCCCGGGTCCAGCCCCCACAGTTTCTGGAACGCCTGGTTGAAGAAGCGCAACTTCTCGTTGGCATCGAAGATCGCCACCGCCGTGTTGAGCTGGTCGAGCGTGTCGGCATGGCTGCGCACCGTGCGCTCATATTCGCCGCGAATGGTTTCGGTGGCGCTGGTGTCGCAGGCAAGGCCGGCCGAGCCGTCCGCACCGGCGAAGTCGGTGACGGCGAACACGCGGCGGTCGCCCTCGATCACTGTCGACAGCGTTTGTTCGAAGATTGGGCGCGATTTGTGCTGCGCGGCGATCTGTTCGCGCGCTTGGGCGCCGAGGAATTCCTTGGCTTCGCGCACGGCGGTCTCGGCGTTCGGTGCCTCGACCGCTCCGGCATAGGCACGGTTGACCCATTTCAGCCGCCCGTCGGTGGCGCGCAGCCAGGCCGGCATCGGCAAGGCGTCGAGCAGGCCGATCATGGTCTCGTAGTCGGCGGCCAGACGCTGGTTCTCGATCTTCAGCCTGGCTTGGCTCCTCTGAGTTTCCGACAGCGAGACGAAGCGCACCAGCACATGCGCGGCGCTCTTGCGGCCATGCACTTCAAGCGGCGCCCCGGCCTGCGATTCGATCACGAGATCAAAGGGTTTCGCTTTCTCGCGCAGACCAGCGACGGCATTTTCGAGCGCCGCCGCCGAGCGCGGCATCAGCCAGCGGCCGAAGGCGAGGAAGGCTGCACGGTCGTCCGGCGCACCGCTTTCCAGCGGCAGCGTGCCGATCAGCTCCGGCTTCTTGTTCTCGGACGCCCAGACGATGACGCGCTGGTCACGCAGATTGAGCAGCGCCTCGGAGCGCTGCAGCGCCGCATTGATGTCGGCAATGCGGGCTCTGAGTTCGACATTCTGCGCCGAGGTGCGGGCTCTTTCGCGGATCAGGAAGATGGCCGAGACCAGTGCCGCGCCCATGACGCCGACGAACATGGCGAGCTGGATGACTTCGACCGCGCTGACCGACAGTCCGGCCTTCTGCGCAATGGCCGGCTCGGCATGGGCTGCAAACGAGGTGAGCGGGCCGGCAAGAGCTGAGGTGGCAAGAAAGCCGGCGGTGCGGGCGCCGACACGCCTCTTCAGGCCACCGCCTGTCGTGACGGAGCCAGTGCTATCGGAATCGTCATGGCCGCCGGAAACGGCCGATCCCGCGCGAGGCGGGTTTTCCCCCGGCATGTCTTGGTCCTCTTCGCCGCCTGAATGCAAGACCGCCCAGATCAGGATCACGTTTGGTAGAAACGCCCTTCTGACCTAACTCTCTCTTGAAGAGCATGATCTTTTCCGAAAACCGCTTCCCACTTTTCGCTGACGCGGTCCTTCGGTTCGAATCATGCTCTCGATGCGTACGCCGGCCCTCGTCCCCGGCCCACGAATCAGCACAATAGCGCGTGCTGGAATCGGCGTGAAGAATCATCCGCGCAAAAAAGAAGTCGGGCGAAAAGTCAATCGCCCGGCTTCAATATCTAGTGGTAAACGCCGCTTTGGCTAATAGCGGTAGTGTTCCGGCTTGAACGGACCCTGCGGGGTCACGCCGATATAGGCGGCCTGTTCGCCGGACAGTTCGGTCAGGCGGGCTCCGAGCTTGTCGAGATGCAGACGCGCCACCTTCTCGTCGAGGTGCTTGGGCAGCACATAGACCTGGTTCTGGTACTGGCCGGGCTTGGTGTAGAGTTCGATCTGCGCCAGCACCTGATTGGTGAACGAGGCCGACATCACGAAGCTCGGATGACCGGTCGCGTTGCCGAGGTTGAGCAGGCGCCCCTCGGACAGCAGGATCATCCGCTTGCCGTCCGGGAAGGTTATCATGTCGACCTGCGGCTTGACGTTGGTCCATTGCAGGTTGCGCAGCGACGCGACCTGGATCTCATTGTCGAAGTGGCCGATATTGCCGACGATCACCATGTCCTTCATCGAGCGCATGTGGTCGAGGGTGACGACATCCTTGTTGCCGGTGGTGGTGATGACGATGTCGGCGGTTGGTGCGGCATCTTCCAGCGTGACGACTTCAAAGCCGTCCATCGCCGCCTGCAGCGCGCAGATCGGATCGACTTCCGTGACCTTGACGCGGGCGCCGGCGCCCTTGAGCGAAGCCGACGAGCCCTTGCCGACGTCGCCATAGCCGCAGACGACCGCAACCTTGCCGGCCATCATGGTGTCGGTGCCGCGGCGGATGCCGTCGACCAGCGATTCCTTGCAGCCATATTTGTTGTCGAACTTCGACTTGGTGACCGAGTCGTTGACGTTGATCGCCGGGAAGGGCAGCAGGCCCTTCTTCTGCAACTGGTAGAGCCGGTTGACGCCCGTCGTCGTCTCTTCGGTGACGCCGCGGATGGCTTCCTTCTGCTTGGTGAAAAAGCCGGGCGAAGCCTTCAGGCGCTTCTTGACCTGGGCGTAGAAGTATTCCTCTTCCTCGCTCTGCGGGTTGGACAGCACGTCCTCGCCGGCTTCGGCGCGGGCGCCGATCAGTATGTACATCGTGGCGTCGCCGCCATCATCGAGGATCATGTTGGAGAGGCCGCCATCGGCCCACTGGAAGATCCTGTCGGTGTAGTCCCAGTACTCCTCGAGCGACTCGCCCTTGACGGCGAACACCGGGATGCCGGCCTCGGCGATGGCCGCGGCCGCATGGTCCTGGGTCGAGAAGATGTTGCACGAGGCCCAGCGGATATCGGCGCCAAGCGCCTTCAGCGTCTCGATCAGCACCGCCGTCTGGATGGTCATGTGCAGCGATCCGGTGATGCGCGCACCTTTCAACGGTTTCTTGTCGCCGAATTCCTCGCGGCAGGCCATCAGGCCCGGCATTTCGGTTTCGGCGATATCGAGTTCCTTGCGGCCCCAGCCGGCAAGCGAGATGTCGGCGACCACATAGTCCTTGCTACCTGTCATGGCAGTGCTCCGGTGTGATTTGTCTTCAGAATGCGCCTGCGCCACACGGCGCGTCGAAGGGCGCGGAATGCCGGCCTGACTAGCAGATCGCCGCCAAGACGACAATGGGATATAAAGAAATCTTTATGCGCGTATGTGTTTACGGGGATGCATGCCGCCCAAAAGTATCCGGCGGTTTTGGGACAACGGCGTCCAAAGCAAAAACTTCAGCACTCTTCGCCGAAGCGCGAGGCGACCAGCTGCTCCAGCGCGTCCATCGCCGCTGCGGCTTCAGCGCCGCTGGCGGTGACGCGGATCGAATAACCGGGGCTCGCCGCCAGCATCATCAGCCCCATGATCGAGGTGCCGCCGACCTTGAGACCATCCTTCTCGACATGGACGGTGGCGTCGAAGCCGCTGGCGACCTGGACGAACTTCGCCGAGGCGCGCGCATGCAGGCCGCGCTGGTTGACGATCGGGAACTCGCGCACGATCTCACCGGGCGACAGCGCGTTCATTTGCTGCTCAGCAGCTGACTTGCGACGTTGATGTATTTGCGCCCCGCGGCCTGCGCCTCGTCGAGCGCGGTCGCCATGTTGTCGCCCTTGCGGATCGACGACAGCTTGATCAGCATCGGCAGGTTCATGCCGGCGATGACCTCGGTGCGACCGGATTCCATCACCGAAATGGCGAGGTTGGAAGGCGTGCCGCCGAACATATCGGTCAGAACGATGACGCCGGTCCCGGTGTCGACGCGGCCGACGGCGTCGACGATATCGCGCCTACGCTGCTCCATATCGTCGTCGGCGCCGATTGCCACGGTTTCGAAATTGTCTTGTGGCCCCACGACATGTTCCACGGCATGGCGGAACTCGGCGGCCAGTTGACCGTGCGTTACAAGCACGAGTCCGATCATTCTATGGTGGCTCCCGTCATCGCCGCTTCACAGGCGCTTTTTATGCTCGCCGGCCATCCCAGGCGGCGGGAGCGCTATCTTGTCGACGCGCGGCGCGTTGACAAGCCCAAAATTGCGTCGGCCATGGCCAATTTGACGCATTGCAGCAAAAAACCGGCGGCGGATCATACGAAAGGCGCAATCGCCAGCCGCGCCATTACCGCCGGCAAAGCCGCAGTGACGTTGCGCTGAACGAGGTCGATGCGCGGCACCACACAGCCGGCAATGGTCGCGCTCGACTCTTCCTGGAAACGCTCCACAGCGTTAGCGGCAACCAGCTGGATCGTAAGGTCGATGACTCCCACAGATTGGAACAAAAGCGGCTTCGGACCAAGTCCGGGCACCTCTGCGAGGCCGGCAATGCTGGCGGGCGCATGGCAGACCAGCCGCCCGAAACGCGCCGCGACAAACAGCTGGTCGTCGCCGATCAGCCGCGCAAACAGCCCGAGCCGGCTGAAATGGTCGATGAGCGCCAGCGCCAGCGTTGTCTTGCCCGAGCCGGACGGCCCGGTGATCAGGACGCCCCGCTCGCCAATCAGGACTGCGGTGGCATGGATGTTCTCGGGTTCCGCGGTGGGATCGGGCATGCGCAGCCGCGATCAGCCTTCGGCCGGCAGCGTAACGACGAAGCGCGCGCCCTTGATGTCGCCGGGCTTGGTGCCGGGGATGTTCTCGGCGGTCAGCGTGCCGCCATGGGCTTCGACGATCTGCCTGGATATCGACAGGCCAAGCCCCGAATTCTGGCCGAACGCCTCGCCGGCCGGGCGGTCGGTGTAGAAGCGCTCGAAGATGCGGTCGATGGCGTCGGCGCGGATTCCGGGGCCGTTGTCGTCGACGGTGACGATGTTGACCTTGCCCGAGCGTGCCAGGGAAATGGCGATATGGCCGTGGTCCTCCGGCACGAAGGAGCGGGCATTCTCGATCAGATTGGTGATGACCTGGCCGATCCTCAGATCATGGCCGGTGACGAAATAGCCTTTGACGCCTTGCGGCAGCTTGGCGGCCTTGAATTCGATCTCGACAGCCTTTTTGTTGCGCGTCGCTTCGCGCGACACGGCGACGAGATCGGTGATGAATTTCTTCAAATCGACCGTGGCGGCATCCTCACGCGCCAGTTCGGCGTCTAGGCGCGAGGCATCGGAAATGTCGGTGATCAGCCGGTCGAGACGCCGGACATCGTGCTGGATGATCTCCATCAGCCTGCCGCGTGAATTGTCGTTCTTGGCAAGCGGCAAGGTCTCCACCGCGCTGCGCAGCGAGGTCAGCGGGTTCTTCAGCTCGTGCGAGACATCGGCGGCGAAGCTTTCGATCGCCTCGATGCGGGCATAGAGCGCATTGGTCATGTCGCGCACCGCGACCGACAAATTGCCGATCTCGTCCTGGCGGTCGGAAAAGTCGGGGATCTCCTCGCGGCTCTTGACGCCGCGCCGCACCCGCACTGCCGCCGCCGATAGCCGGCGCAGCGGATTGGCGATGGTGGATGCGAGCAGCATCGACAGGATGGCGGTGACCAGGGCGGCGATGCCGAACACGCGCAAAATAGCCTTGCGCTCGGCGGCGACGATCTTGTCGATGTCGCCGCCTTCCGTCGACAGCATCAGCACGCCGAGAACGGCGCGGAAGCGCTGGATCGGCACCGCCACCGAAACGATCTGCTCGCCCTGTTCGCTCACCCGCACGATCGTCGACGGACTGCCGGTCAGCGCCTTGACCACTTCCGGGAAGGCCGCACCGTTGCCGCCGGGCTGCTCATGGTAGACGGGCAGGTCCTTGTTGCGGAAGAAGTCGAAGACGAATTTCTGCACGCGCTCCAGCATATCCGGCTGCTCGTCCTCGACCGGAGGCAGGTCGTAGCGCAGGATCTGGCCGCGCGAGTAGAGATGGCGCGAATCGAGCAGCAGATTGGCGTCGCGGTCATAGATGCGGGCCCGGGTGCGCGTCGGCGAAATCAGCCGCCGCAGCACCGGCGCGACGCGCTCGGGGTTGATCGGGAAATCCAGATTGTCGAGCTGGTCTGAGCCCGGCCCCAGGCTTTCACCGGCCTGCAGTTCGAGTAGTTTTTCCGGATCGATGCTGATCGAATCGGTCTCGACCGTTGCCGACGCGGCAATGGCGCCGGCGATGATCTCGCCCTGCGTCATCAGGCTTTCGACGCGGGCGTCGATCAGCCCGTCGCGGAAGGTGTTGAGATAGAGGATGCCGGTGACCAGCACGGCGAGGCCGGCCAGGTTGAGGAACAGGATGCGCCGGGTCAGGCTGGAAAAGATGTGGTGGCCGAGGAAGCGGCGCATCGGCACCGTCAACCTCGACAGGAATGCGGGCAGAATCCGCGACCGCCTGACAGCGCTCGTTCGTCTGCTCCGCTGTACATCCACTGCCATCGAATAGCAGCTCCCGCCTAGTCTTTGGTTTTATGCATGTCGTCGTCCCAAAAACCGCGACCACTTTTGGGCGACATGCATCAACTCAAGCTTCGCGGAACCGGTATCCGACTCCGTAAAGGGTTTCGATCATTTCGAAGTCGTCATCGACGGCTTTGAACTTCTTGCGCAGCCGCTTGATGTGGCTATCGATGGTGCGGTCGTCGACATAGACCTGCTCATCATAGGCGGAATCCATCAGCGCATCACGGCTTTTTACCACGCCTGGGCGCTGCGCCAACGAGTGCAGGATGAGAAATTCGGTGACCGTCAGCGTCACCGGCTCGCCCTTCCAGGTGCAGGTATGGCGTTCCTGGTCCATGACGAGCTGGCCGCGTTCCAGCGAACGGGCCTGCTGGCTGGGCGCCTTTGCCGCAGCTTCGCGGGCGCTGGCGCGGCGCAGCACGGCGCGCACCCGCTCGACCAGCAGGCGCTGCGAGAACGGTTTGCGGATGAAATCGTCGGCGCCCATCTTGAGGCCGAAAAGCTCATCGATCTCATCGTCCTTCGAGGTCAGGAAGATCACCGGCAGGTCGGACTTCTGCCGCATCCGGCGCAACAGCTCCATGCCGTCCATGCGCGGCATCTTGATGTCGAGGATGGCGAGATTCGGCGGCCGCGCCGCCAGGCCTTCCAGCGCCGACGCACCATCCGTGTAGGTCTCGACGCGATACCCCTCGGACTCGAGGGCGATCGACACCGATGTCAGAATGTTGCGGTCGTCATCGACAAGCGCGATTGTTGCCATTTCAAGCGGCTCCCTCATGAGCTGTCCCTTCTGTCTTAGAGAAGGGGCTTTTGCAGGACAAATTAGGTACAAAATGTGGCACAGGCTCCACCCGCTGTCGCGGACGGCTTGCCGGCGGCCCCATCGGAACCTCTACACGGGTTGGACGAACACTGTGTGCCAATCCTTTGGGCAACCACCGTGATTTTTTGCACATATAAACGATTTAAACAACTTTCAAAATTTTTAAATCGATTAATGATTTGATATCATTCGAGTTTTCTGGTTCTCACCGTCTCAGCCCCTAACGCGGGCTCGCCGGAAACGCGCCGGCAAAGTGCGGCGAATCCAGAAGAAGGGACCCTTGATGTCGGAAGTCGGCAAACGCAATTCTGCTTGCGCGATCGATCGTATCGGCCTGAAAACCACCGGCACGGTGCATTATAATTTTGGTGCGGCCGCCCTTTATGAGGCAGCGATCCGTCGTGGCGAGGGCCGGTTGACCGCCGGCGGCGCGCTGCTTGCCGAGACCGGCCAGCACACTGGCCGCTCGCCCAAGGACAAGTTTGTCGTCCGCGATGGCGCCACCGAGCCCCATGTCTGGTGGGACAACAACAAGGCGATTTCGGCGGGCCAGTTCGAAATGCTGCTCGCCGATTTCCTTGTCCACGCCGCGAATAGCGATCTCTATGTGCAGGACCTCGTCGGCGGCGCCGATGCCGAGCTGAAGCTGCCGACGCGGGTCATCACCGAATTCGCCTGGCACTCGCTGTTCATCCGCAATCTTTTGATCCGCCCGCAGGCCGCCGAGCTCGAGGATTTCTTGCCGGAGATGACGATCATCGACCTGCCGTCCTTCCGCGCCGATCCGGCCCGCCACGGCAGCCGCACCGAAACGGTGATTGCGGTCGATCTCACCCGCAAGATCGTGCTCATCGGCGGCACTTCCTATGCCGGCGAGATGAAGAAATCGGTGTTCACCATGCTCAACTATCTGCTGCCGGAAAAGGGCGTCATGCCGATGCACTGCTCGGCCAATGAGGGCGCGGCCGGCGACGCGGCGATCTTCTTCGGGCTTTCCGGGACGGGCAAGACGACGCTGTCGGCCGATCCGTCACGTACGCTCATCGGCGACGACGAGCACGGCTGGGGACCGCACGGCATCTTCAACTTCGAAGGCGGCTGCTACGCCAAGACGATCCGGCTGTCGGCCGAGGCCGAGCCGGAGATTTTCGCCACCACGCAGCGTTTCGGCACGGTGCTGGAAAATGTCGTGCTCGACGCCGACCGCGTGCCGGACTTCAACGACGGCCGGCTCACCGAAAACACGCGCTGCGCCTATCCGCTGGATTTCATCCCCAATGCCTCGAAGAGCGGACGGGCCAGCCACCCGAAAAACATCATCATGCTGACCGCCGATGCCTTCGGCATCATGCCGCCGATCGCACGGCTGACCCCGGCGCAGGCGATGTACCACTTCCTCTCCGGCTACACCGCCAAGGTGGCCGGCACCGAGAAGGGCGTTACCGAGCCGGAAGCGACGTTCTCGACCTGCTTCGGCGCCCCGTTCATGCCGCGCCACCCCAAGGAATACGGCAATCTGCTGCGCGAGCTGATCGCCCGCCACGGCGCCGATTGCTGGCTGGTCAACACCGGCTGGACCGGCGGCGCCTACGGCACCGGCAAGCGCATGCCGATCAAGGCGACGCGCGCCTTGCTGGCCGCAGCGCTTGACGGTTCGCTGAAGGCGTCCGGTTTCCGCACCGACGCCAATTTCGGCTTCGAGGTGCCGGTTGCTGTGCCTGGCGTCGACAGCGCCATTCTCGACCCGCGTTCGACCTGGGCCGACAAGGCAGCCTATGACCGGCAGGCAGCGCGATTGGTCGGCATGTTCGCCGTCAACTTCGAGAAATTCGAGAGCCATGTCGATGCCGTCGTGCTCGGCGCAGCACCCCGCCTGCAGGAAGCTGCGGAATAGTCGAGGCGTCTTCACCGAAGCATCCTTGAAAGGCGCGATCTCGATCGGGCCTTTTCTTTTTTGGTCCGCCGCGCCATGACTGCGGCATGCCTATCGACGACATCATCATATCAGACGAAGCCGTAATCCATCCGGGCGACCTGCACGAGGATTTCATCCGCTCGTCGGGTCCCGGCGGCCAGAACGTCAACAAGGTGGCGACCGCCGTCCAATTGCGCTTCGACGCCGCCAATGCGGCTGGCCTGTCCGAACGCGTGCGCGCGCGCACGATCAAGCTCGCCGGCCAGCGCGCCACCAAGGACGGCGTCATCGTCATCGAGGCCGGCCGCTTCCGCACCCAGGAGCAGAACCGGGCCGATGCCCGGGCAAGGCTGACGGCGCTGGTCGCCAAGGCCGCGGAACCGCCGCCGCCGCCGCGCAAGAAGACCAGGCCGTCGAAAGGCTCGGTGGAGCGGCGGCTGCAAAGCAAGGCAGGGCGCGGCACGATCAAAAAGCTGCGCGGCCGGGTAGAGAACGACTAAGGACCGCGCCGACTGCGTGCATAAAGCGGCCTCCCCTGCCGCAGCCGCAAGGTTTCACCATTGCCACAGAAAGGGAGGCCGACAACGGTGGCTTTCGGGTCGCCGTTTCTGATTGGCGGTGGCATGGTTTCAGTATCAACCGGAGGCGAAGTCATGCTCGTTCTGCCCAAAGGCGTCCGCCACATGCCTGGTTATCTGTCCCGCGCGGCGCAGGAAGCGCTGGTCGAAGAGGTGAGGACCATTGTACAGCGGGCGCCGCTGTACGTGCCGGCGATGCCGCGGACCGGCAAGGAGATGAGCGTGCGCATGACCAATTGCGGCACGCTCGGCTGGGTCACTGACAAGGAGCTGGGCTATCGCTACCAGCCAACGCACCCACTCACCGGAGAGCCATGGCCGCCGATCCCGGACGCGCTGCTGCAATTGTGGCGGGAGGTCGCCGCCTATCCGAATCCGCCGGAGGCCTGCCTGGTCAATTTCTATACGCAGGACGCCAAAATGGGTCTGCACCAGGATCGCGACGAAGCCGATTTCTCGGCCCCAGTGGTCTCGGTGTCACTTGGCGACGATTGCCTGTTCCGGGTCGGCCAAGTGACGGGCAGGGGGGCCACACGCGACGGCGGTACCAAATCGTTCCGCCTGAAAAGCGGCGACGTCGTCGTGCTCGGCGGCGAAGGCCGGCTCTGCTTCCACGGCGTCGACCGCATCTATCCGTCGACCTCGGCGCTGCTGAAAAATGGCGGCCGGATCAATCTGACGCTGCGGCGGGTCAACCGTACCCTGGAGCAGTAGAGGTATTCTTCGACTTACTGTTTGTTAAAGTATAGGTGCGACACAAAGGAATGTTCTCAAAAAGATTGGGGCCGTTCCTATGGCTTCCTCTGAAATCGTGCAAAGTCCTTCGCATGTGGACCGGTTTCCCGCATGGCTCGCGCGTGAGGGCCGCCGCAGTGCAATGATCTTCGCATTTGTCGTGTTGACCTTTCTCATCGCGACAATCAGGGGCGATTCGATCCTGCCCCATATTGTTGAATATACCGGTCGAATTGTGCGCTTTTTGCCTTTGCTGGGCTCTATCCTTGTTGCCGTGGTTGGTTCCTGCGCGCTCGTTCAGGGTCGCCATGGGTCACCAGTCAGCATCGCGGTCGCTTCCCTCGGAGGCATGTCGAATACCCTTGCGCGGGGTTTCTGCGCTAGCGTCGTGTTGGCTCTCTTCATGGCGGCATTCCTCTACAACAAAATGATGATTCCGATTGTCGCCCCCTTCCAGTGGGACGAAACTTTCTCCCACTGGGATGCAAATCTCCTGGGTGGGAATCAGGCGTGGCAAATCATTCAGCCGGTCGTCGGCATGCCTTGGGTAACTCGCCTGTTGGACATAGTGTACACTCTGTGGATGCTGCTGGTGTTCTTGTTCTGGGTGGGGTTGCTTGTCAGTCCGCGCGTGCCTGAGCGGATCCGCCTTCGCTACTGGCGGGCGACGGTCATTTCGTGGATCCTGATCGGCCTGGTCATAGCAACGTTGTTCTCCTCGGCAGGACCTTGTTACTTTGCGGAAATGGTGCCGGGCGCACCCTCGCCATATGCCGATCTGATGCGCTATCTCGACGAGGTTGCCTCGATCTATCCGCTGTCGTCATCCTTGACACAGGATTTTCTTTGGGAGGTCTATACTGGCCGTGTCGATTTGCCCGGTGGCATTTCGGCCATGCCCAGCATGCACAACGCGCAGGCGGCGCTGTTTGTGGCTGTCGCGTACTCAATTGATCGCAGGTTCGGTCACGCCATGCTGGCCTTTGGCGTCTTGTTGTTCTTCGGCTCGATTCACCTCGGGTGGCACTATGCCGTGGACGGAATTGTCGGCATTGCCGCGGCGCTCGCCATCTGGTGGGGCTGTGGCAAATTGGGGCTGGCGAATGACGACGCTTTCTTGAGCGAGCGCGTCCTCGCACAGCACTAACCGATTCTACAGATTTTCCTTATAAAGTGCCCGGACATTGCAACGTCGGCTCGGGACAATGACAAAGAGCAGTGTGGTTTTCCGTCAGTTGTGGGCAGTCATCAAACAAGCGATCCCGCTGATTCGCCGGGATTCAGGCGTTTATCTGTTCATCGTCGTCTACACATTGGCCGGACTGGTTTTTCTGTATGCAATAGGCGCGGCCGACCGCAGCGCGTATTCGATATATTTCGGGCGGTGGATATTGTTGAACGGCCTGATGCTGCCGACCTTCGCCATTATTGTTGACATAAGCCTGCTTATACATCGCACCGACATCAGGCGCCGTCTGGCGGCGAAATATGTGTTCTCGACATCGCGGCTGGCATATTCGCTCTCGGGTCTATGCCTCCTCATGGCGCTCATGATCTTTCAAGGCACATTCACCTCGGTGAAGAACGGAATGCCGGTCTGGCAGGACGGCTTTCCATTTGACGTGCTGCATGCCGACATCGATGCGTTCCTGCATTTCGGCGCCGATCCGTGGCGCTGGCTCTATCTGGTGGCCAAAAACGATTTCGTGCGGGCTGCCATCGAGTGGAATTACAACGTATTCTGGTTTGTCCTCAATTTTGGCGCCTTGTTCTTCGTCGCGACATCGCCCCGGACGGCGTCGGTTCGAACGCGCTATGTCATCTGCTTCATGGTGGTTTGGATCGTCGTCGGCAACATATTGGCTGGACTGTTCCTGTCGGCTGGTCCGGCGTTTTACGGGATGGTCACGGGCGACACGGCGCGGTTTGGCGAACAGCTCGCATTCTTGGCCCGCGGCGCCGAATCCTCCAATTCCGCTGTTTCCTACCAGCAATATTTGTGGAGGCTTCATGAGGCCAGGCAGACCGGTTTCGCGTCAGGCATTTCGGCCTTTCCCAGCGTGCATGTCGGCTTGGCGATGCTCAACGCACTTTTTGCATGGGAGTACAATCGCCGTCTCGGCGCTGTAGCGTTTGTCTATGTGGCCTTTGTTGCCGTCAGCTCGGTTTATCTGGCGTGGCACTATGCAATCGACGGCTATGCCGCAGCTGCTGTCTCGGTGATTGTCTATGTCGCGGCGCGCAAACTCGTCCCGGCCGACCGGCGCTATGTCCGGCGACCGGCGCAGGATACGCAATCGGCCGATATCGCGACCAGCCCGGAGGCGGCGGTCACAGTTTCCTGAGCGCCACTTCCTCGACCAGATGATTGGCGCCCTTGCGCAGGATGAGGTCGGCGCGCGCCCGTGTCGGCACGATGTTCTCGCGCAGGTTTTTCAGGTTGATGTTGGCCCACAAGCCTTCCGCAATGGCGCGCGCGGCGTCTTCCGAAAGCTGCGAATAGCGGTGGAAGAAGGAGTCCGGATTGCGGAAGGCCGTCTCGCGCAGCCGCATGAAGCGGGCGATGTACCATTGGTGGATCAGCTTTTCGTCGGCGTCGATATAAATGGCGAAATCGAAGAAATCCGACAGGAACGGCACTATCTTGCCGTCCTTCGGCAATTTGCCGGGCTGCAGAACGTTGATGCCTTCGAAGATCAGAATGTCGGGCCGGTCGATGGTGACGAACTCGCCGGGAATGACGTCATAGGTCAAATGCGAATAGACGGGCGCGCGGACATTGCGCTGCGCCGACTTGATGCCCGAGAGGAAACGCAGCAGCGCACCGACATCGTAGCTGTCGGGAAAGCCCTTGCGCTCCATCAGATTGTCGCGTCGCAACACCTTGTTGGGTAAGAGAAAACCGTCGGTGGTGATGAGATCGACCTTGGGGCTCGACGGCCAGCGCGCCAGAAGCTCCTTCAGCACGCGCGCCGTGGTCGATTTGCCGACCGCAACCGAACCGGCAATGCCGATGATGAACGGTGTCTTGACCACATCCAGCGCGTTGAAGAAGGCCTGGCGCTGGCGAAACAGCAACTGGCTGGCCTCGACATGCGCCGAAAGCAGCCGCGAGAGCGACAGATAGATGCGCTTGACTTCTTCCAGGTCGACCGGATCGTTCAGTGAGCGCAGACGGTTGATCTCGTCTTCGCCCAGCGTCATCGGCGTGTCGGCGCGGAAGTTCGACCATTGCTCGGCCGAGAAGAAACGATAGGGGGAATATTTCTCGGTCGGAGCGAGCTGGTCCATCGAGTTTCCTGCCCTCTAGAGCATGAGGCCGAAAAGTGTGAAGCGGTTTTCGGGCGACATCATGCTCCCTCTATCAATTTAGAGACGGATTCAGATTTAAGGCCTCGGCCCGAAATCATCCGGCTCTCGCGGTCAGCCTTTCGGCCGGGATGCCTTTTCAGTGACGCCCGAACGGCCGGTACGGCCCTCAAGCTCCTTCAGCACCTCGCCCAGCGAAACGCCGGCCATGCCAAGCACGACGAGCCAATGATATATGAGATCGGCACTTTCGGAAACGAGGGCATTTTTGTCGCCCTTGACGGCGGCAATGACGGTCTCGACTGCCTCTTCACCAAGCTTCTGCGCCGCCTTGTCGATGCCTTTGGCGAACAGTTTTGCCGTCCACGAGTCCGGGTCGCCGGAACGGGCGCGTTCGCCAATGATCGTTTCCAGATCGGACAGCGAAAATTCAGCCATGGCGCAGCCTACAGCCTTTGTGGAGTGGATTGAACCGGGTAGTCCAGCCGCATCGGTAGCCCGGCCTCGGCCATATGCGCCTTGGCTTCCGCAATCGTGTAAGTGCCGAAATGGAAGATCGAGGCCGCGAGCACGGCGCCGGCGTGGCCGTCGCGAATGCCCTCGACCAGATGGTCGAGCGTGCCGACGCCGCCCGACGCGACGACCGGCGCGCGCACCGCATCCGCTATCGCGCGGGTCAGCGCAATGTCGTAACCGGCCTTGGTGCCGTCACGGTCCATCGAGGTCAAAAGAATCTCGCCGGCGCCGCGATCGACCATTTTTCGCGCAAACTCGACCGCATCGATGCCGGTCTTTTCACGGCCGCCATGGGTGAAGATCTCCCAGCGGTCGGCTTCATTGGGTGCCGACACCTTCTTGGCGTCGATGGCGACGACAATGCACTGGTTGCCGAACTTGTCGGCGGCTTCCGCGACGAAATCGGGGTTCTTCACCGCCGCAGTGTTGATCGACACCTTGTCGGCGCCGGCCAGCAACAGTTTGCGAATATCGGCCACCTGGCGCACGCCGCCGCCGACGGTCAGCGGCATGAAGCATTGTTCGGCGGTGCGGGCGACGACGTCGAAGATGGTTTCACGGTTGTCGGACGACGCGGTGATATCGAGAAAGCAAAGCTCGTCAGCGCCGGCCGCGTCATAGGCTTTGGCCGCCTCGACCGGATCACCGGCATCGATGAGGTCGACGAAATTGACCCCCTTGACGACGCGGCCGTTCTTGACGTCGAGGCAAGGGATGACTCGGGCCTTCAGCATCAGCCCTTCTCCATCGTCGCCAGCAACTCGCTTAACAGTTCGCCGACCAGCGGCGGAACCTCGGCCTGCGCATCGAACGCCGGATCATAGGCGGAAATGGTAATGCCGGAAATCGGCAGCAGGCCGGCCATGCCGCAGACAGCCTGGCGCAGCTGTTTCGGCTCCGGGCCGCCGGGCGTGGTGTAGCGGTTGGCCTGCAGCGCCCCGGGGTCGTGCACGTCGAGATCGAGATGCAGGTGCACCCGCTTCGCGTCCGGCGCCTTCAGCCTGTCGCAGGCCGTGGCCCAGTCCGGGCATTCGGTGCGGATGACCGGCAAAGTCTTCAACAGCTCCGTTTCGACCGGATCGAGATCGCGCGCGTTGACCAGCACGCAGCGCGCCGGATCGATCGGCCTGAAGCCGGGGATGGCCGAGGCCATCGGCTTCCAGCACAGGCCGAGAACCGTGGCCAGCGCCATGCCGTCGAGAAAGCCGAAGATGGACGTCTCCGGCGTGTTGAGATCGCCATGCTGGTCGGCCCAGATGATCGCATCGGCATCCTCGCCGGCAACCGCACCGGCCGATGTCAGGCAATTGCCGGCCAGCACGATGGGAAACCGGCCGCGGTCTATGGCGATGCGGACCTCGCCGGAGACGGCACCGCACACGGCAAAGCCGGTGGCGATCTCGCGCTGTTGTTCGTCGCCAACCCTGCCGATATCGGTGACGACGACGTCATGCCCGGAGAGCGTCAGCGCGTCGACAAGCCCGCCGGCGATGAGTGCATCCGGGCCTCGGCCCATGCCGCCGTGATAGTGGCCGCTGTCATAGGAGGCCAGGATGATGGAGATTTTCACGGCCGGGTCTCCATCGCCTTGCCCTGCAGCACCGCCAGCGCCTCGGCCGGGTCGATGCGCCCGTCATAGAGCGCGCGGCCGGAGATGGCGCCTTCGAGTTTCTTCGCATCGGGCATGGTCATGCGCACGATGTCGGCGATCGAAGCCAGCCCGCCCGAGGCGATGACCGGGATCGAGACCGCGTCGGCGAGATCGATCGTGGCATCCCAGTTGATGCCGGTCAGAACGCCGTCGCGGTCGATATCGGTGTAGATGATGGCGGCAACGCCGGCGCCTTCGAATTTCCGCGCCAGTTCGATGACGCCGAGGCTGGAGGCCTCGGCCCAGCCTTCGACCGCCACCTTGCCGCCCTTGGCATCGATGCCCACGGCGATCTTTCCAGGAAATTCCTTGCAGGCTTCCCGGACCAGGTCGGGATCGCGCACCGCCACCGTGCCGAGGATGACGCGGGCCAGCCCGCGGTCGAGCCAGTCCTCGATCTGCGCCAGCGTGCGGATGCCGCCGCCGAGCTGCACCGGGTTTTTCGTCGCCTTGAGGATGGCGCCGACCGCCGCGCTGTTGACGCTCTGGCCCTTGAAGGCGCCGTTGAGGTCGACGACATGCAGCCATTCAAACCCTTGCTCTTCGAAGGCCTTGGCCTGGGCCGCAGGGTCGTCATTGTAGATGGTCGCGGTCGCCATATCGCCGTGCTTCAGCCGCACGCACTTGCCGTCCTTGAGGTCGATGGCCGGAAACAGGATCACCGTTCAGACCCCTTCCACAATGGCGAAATGCGAGGTCGAATAAGCGCGCCGGAATTTCACCGCTGCCTGGTATTCGGGGGAATGGAAGCAAGCCAGCGCGACCTCGTAGCTTTCGAACTCGACGATCACATGGCGATTGCCGGATGGCCCTTCCGGGCTTGACGACTGACCGCCTCGCGTCAGGAATTTCGCGCCGTATTTGTCGAACGCCGCTTTGTTGGCGGCGATGTATTTCGGATAGTTTTCCGGATCGGTCACATCGACCATCGCCATCCAGTAGCCCTTCTTGCTCATCTCAAGGCCTCCAGCGCAGGAAGTTGGTGATCAGTGCCAGGCCGAGCGCCTGGCTCTTTTCCGGATGGAATTGCGTGCCGGCAAGGTTACCGCGCGCGACCGCCGCCGTTACCGGGCCGCCATAATCGGCGACGGCCAGCACTTCGTCCGGCCTTGTCGCGTCGAGATGGTAGGAATGAACGAAATAGGCGTGCAGACCCTTAGGCCCGGTCGCAATACCCGAAAACAGCGGGTGCTTGCGCTCCAGATCGATGGTGTTCCAGCCGATTTGCGGGATCTTCAGTGCCGGATCGGCGGGCGTGATCTCCTTGACGTCGCCGGCAATCCAGCCGAAGCCCTTGGTCACGGTCTTTTCCAGGCCGCGCTCCGACATCAGCTGCATGCCGACGCAGATGCCGAGGAACGGCCGCGCCTTGGCGATCGCTACCTCTTCCACCGCTTCCCACATGCCGGCGACGCCGCGCAGGCCCGCCGCGCAATCGGCATAGGCGCCGACGCCGGGCAAAACGATGCGGTCGGCGCTGCGCACACGCTCGGCATCGGCGGTCAGCTCGATGGCAGCCGCAATGCCGGCTTCATGCGCGGCGCGCTCGAAGGCCTTGGTGGCCGAGCGCAGATTGCCCGACCCGTAATCGATGATCGCGACCCGCATCTCAGGCTTTTCCCGGCGTATGGCTCAGGCCCAGCGTCAGCCCGGTCTGCGCCGGCCGGGCCAGGCTGGCGTCCGGCACGATGCGCGGCAGCGGCGCCGGCTCGTCGGCAAGCGCCTCGGCGTCCAGTGTCTGGCGGATGTCGGCATCATCAGGATTGTCGGCTTCGACGACGCCCCATTCATGCCAGCCGCGGCGGCGCAGCGCTGCGATCCGCAGCCCTTGGCCTTCCAGCCCGATATAGAGCGAGACCAGTAAAGACAGTGCGGAGCCGGCCCAGTCCAGTCCCAGCCATTGGCCGAGCACCGAGATGAGCCCCATGGCGACGAAGGCGAGCGCCGCCTCGATCCAAAGCCGGTGCCAAGCGAGCCACAGCGGCGCCACCAGGAAAGCCAGCCAGGAAAAACCGTCGCGGACAAAAATGGTTGCGTCGGCCGCCTCGGTGCGGACTGGCGATTCCATCACGACATAGATGGCCATCAGCCTACCCTTTCAGAGATCCCTTGGTGGAGGGAACCGCTTCCGGCTGGCGCGGGTCGCGCTCCAGTGCGAAACGCAGCGCGCGCGCCACCGCCTTGAAGCAGGTCTCGGCAATATGGTGATTGTTGGCGCCATAATGGTTGGTTACATGCAGCGTGATGCCGGCATTCTGCGCCAGCGCCTGGAAGAATTCACGCACCAGTTCGGTGTCGAACGTGCCGATCTTGGGCGACGAGAAGGCGACATTCCAGACCAGGAACGGACGGCCCGACACGTCGATCGCGGCCCGCGTCAGCGTCTCGTCCATGGCAAGGTCGACAGAGGCGTAGCGCATGATGCCGCGCCGCTCGCCCAGCGCCTTGGCCAGCGCCTGGCCGATCGCAATGCCGGTGTCCTCGACCGTGTGGTGGTCGTCAATGTGCAGGTCGCCCTTGGCCTTCACCGTGATGTCGATCAGCGAGTGGCGCGACAGCTGGTCCAGCATGTGGTCGAAGAAGCCGACGCCGCTCGACATGTCGGATTTTCCGGTGCCGTCGACATGGACCGAGACGCTGATCTCGGTTTCCTTGGTCTTGCGGCTGACTTCGGCGGAACGGGACGCCATTACCTTGTCCTTGGCTGAGGGGTTCGAAACTCAAGACGGGGTTCCAAGCTGTCATTTGCTTGAAAACGAGTGCCTTCTAGCAGCATGAACCGGCGATTGCCAGTTGCGATGCGGACAGCCACCGGCCATGGCGGACGCCGTTTGCAATCACCCGCCCCATGCATACATATGGCCAATCGAATCACTCGTACCGCGCGCCAATCGCCTTATCGGGATCGCGCGAATCGGAGCTAAAAATGTCGAATGAACTGAGCATGCACGCCACGACCATCGTGACGGTGCGCAAGGGCAACAAGGTGGTGATCGCCGGCGACGGCCAGGTCAGCCTTGGCCAGACCATCATGAAAGGCAACGCCAAAAAGGTGCGCCGCATCGGCAAAGGCGGCAATGTCATTGCCGGTTTCGCCGGCGCCACGGCGGACGCTTTCACCCTTCTGGAGCGGCTCGAAGCCAAGCTCGAACAATATCCCGACCAGTTGACGCGCGCCTGCGTCGAGCTCGCCAAGGACTGGCGCACCGACCGTTATCTGCGCCGGCTGGAAGCGATGATGCTGGTGGCCGACAAGTCGGTTTCGCTGGCGCTGACCGGCACCGGCGACGTACTGGAGCCCGAATTCGGCGTCATGGCCATCGGTTCCGGCGGCAACTATGCGCTGGCCGCTGCCCGCGCGCTGATGGACAGCGACAAGGATGCCGAGGAGATCGCCCGCAAGGCGATGCAGATCGCCTCCGACATTTGCGTCTACACCAACAACAACTTTGTTGTCGAAACGCTCGATGCCGGCTAACCCGCCGGTGCTCTATGATTTTCGACCGGTTGCCGAAAAAGACCTGCCCATGATCGCCGGCTGGCTGGCCGAGTCGCATGTCGCCGAATGGTGGGACGATCCGGAGACGGAAATCGCCGAAATCCGGGAGCACATCGACTCTATTTCTGTAGAGCCGCTGATCGTCGAGCTCGACGGCAGGCCGATCGCCTATCTGCAGAGCTACGATCCGCATCTGGAAGACGGCCATCCCTATGCCGACCAGCCGTTCGGCACGCTCGGCATCGACCTGTCGATCGGCGTGCCGGACCTGGTCGGCAAAGGTCATGGCTCGGCTATCGTCAGGCAATTCGTCGAGCAACTGTTCGAGGAAGGCGCGCCGCGCGTCATCATCGATCCGCATCCCGACAATGGTCGCGCCATCCGCGCCTATGAAAAGGCGGGCTTCAGGGCTATCGATCGCAGGCACTCTAGATATGGGGACGTCGTGCTGATGGCTGTCGGTGCCAAAGAGAGCGACGCGGAAGAAGGGGAATGAGTTGATGGCGACACCGGGCACTGCCAAAAATTACTCGGCCTACGAAGACAGCTGGCGCATGGGGCTTCTGCTCGTGCTCGCTCTGCTCATCTTCCAGGCCGGCGCGCTTTACGGCATGGGCCGCACGCCGATCTGCACCTGCGGTTACGTCAAACTCTGGCACGGTGTGGTGAACAGTTCGGAGAATTCCCAGCATATTTCCGACTGGTACACGTTCTCGCACATCATCCACGGCTTCCTGTTCTACGCCTTGGCCTGGTTCCTCTTCCCGCGCTCGCCAATCGGTCTGCGCCTGGCTTTCGCCGTTGTCATCGAGGGCGGCTGGGAACTCCTGGAAAACAGCCCGTTCATCATCGAGCGCTACCGCGCCGGCACCATTTCGCTGGATTACTATGGCGACTCGATCATCAATTCGGTGTCCGACACGCTGGCCATGGTGCTGGGGTTTGTGATGGCCAGAAAGCTACCTATATGGGTGGTCGTCGGCCTCGCCCTCATCTTCGAACTGGGTGTCGGCTACCTCATCCGGGACAATCTGACGCTCAACGTGATCATGCTGCTGCATCCGTTCGAGTCCATCAAGCAGTGGCAAAGTGGAATCTAGTGATATGACCACCTTCTCTCCCCGTGAAATCGTTTCGGAACTCGACCGCTTCATCATCGGCCAGAAGGACGCCAAGCGCGCCGTGGCCATTGCCTTGCGCAATCGCTGGCGCCGCCAGCAGCTGGAAGGCCAGATGCGCGAAGAGGTGATGCCGAAGAACATCCTGATGATCGGCCCGACCGGCGTCGGCAAGACCGAGATCTCGCGCCGCCTGGCGCGACTCGCCGGTGCGCCTTTCGTCAAGGTCGAGGCCACCAAGTTCACCGAAGTCGGCTATGTCGGCCGCGATGTCGAGCAGATCATCCGCGATCTGGTCGAGATCGCCATCGGCCTGGTGCGCGAGAAGATGCGCGAGGACGTCAAGGCCCGCGCCCATCTCAACGCCGAGGAGCGCGTGCTGGAAGCCCTGGTCGGCAAGACGGCTAGCCCGGCGACCCGCGATAGTTTCCGCAAGAAGCTGCGCGACGGCGAGCTCGACGACAAGGAGATCGAGATCGAGGTTGCCGACACCGGCACCGGCGGCATGCCCGGCTTCGAGATCCCCGGCATGCCGGGCGCTAATATCGGCGTGCTCAACATCAACGACATGCTGTCGAAGGCGATGGGTGGCAAGAAGACCAAGGCGCGCAAGACGACGGTCAAGGAGTCCTACGCGCTGTTGGTCAACGACGAGTCCGACAAGCTGCTCGACCAAGACGAGGTGGTGCGCCGGGCGCTCGACGCGACCGAAAATGACGGCATCGTCTTCCTCGACGAGATCGACAAGATCGCCTCGCGCGAAGGCGGCATGGGCGCCGGCGTCTCGCGCGAAGGCGTGCAGCGCGACCTGCTGCCGCTGATCGAAGGCACGACGGTGGCGACCAAATACGGACCGTTGAAGACCGACCACATACTGTTCATCGCCTCGGGCGCCTTCCATGTCTCCAAGCCGTCCGACCTGTTGCCGGAATTGCAGGGCCGCCTGCCGATCCGTGTCGAGTTGCGGGCGCTGGAGAAGGACGATTTCATTCGCATCCTCACCGAGACCGAGGCCAGCCTCATCAAGCAGTATATCGCGCTGATGAAGACCGAAGGCGTCGACCTCACCTTCACCGACGATGCCATCGATTCGCTGGCCGGCATCGCTGTCGACCTCAACGCTAGCGTCGAAAACATCGGAGCGAGACGCCTGCAGACGGTGATGGAGCGCGTGCTGGACGAGATCTCCTACGACGCGCCCGACCGCAACGGCACCAGCGTCGCCATCGATGCCGCCTATGTGGAAAAGCATGTCGGCGACCTCTCGCGAAACACAGATTTGTCGCGATTCATCCTTTAAACGAGGGCGCCGGTTCATCCGGCGCCGGTATTAGAGCGCCGCGCGTCCTTTGGACGCGCAAAGGTCGCTCTAGCAGTATTGAATCGACGTATCGGACTTTCCAAAAATCGGTTTCGATCTTTGGGCCGATGCTTAGGCAACAATCCGGCTAACAGGTTGATGTGTGGCCGGATGGTATCATCGGACCACCTTTCGTCTTGCCGGCTGCAGGGGCGCTCTCGACTCGACCGGGAGCTTTACCTAGTTTGCGCGGCAATTCTCTAGGCGGCGGCGCATGAAAAAACTGATCCTGCTCATTCTCGGCTTGACGCTGGCGGCGACGCTGTTCGCGGCTGACGCGGCGACATTGGTGCCGGCGGGCAACCGCAATGCCGTGCAACCTGACATACCGGGCGCCTCGAGCCGCCGCACCCAGGCGACCAACACCACTTTCCAAGCCAAATACCGCAAGGTCTACGCCTTGCTTCAGAACGACGCCGAACTGCGCGCCAAGATCAGGAAGGCCGCCGCTGCCTACGGCATCAATCCTTTGCACATCGTCGGCGCCATCGTCGGCGAGCACACCTACAATGTCGACGCCTACGACCGGCTGCAGACCTACTACGTCAAGGCGATCTCCTACCTCTCCAGCAAGCTGTCCTTCGCCTATGACGGCGAGGACATCACCGATTTCGTGCAGCGGCCGGAATTCAAGAAATGCACGATGTCGGACAGCTACGACCTGTGGGAATGCCGCGAGCAGGTGTGGAACCGATCCTTCCGCGGCAAGACGGTCGGCGGCACAAGCTTTCCCAACGACCGCTTCGGCGCCACCTTCTTCCAGCCCTATTATGCCGGCCAGACCTTTGGCCTCGGCCAGCTCAACCCGCTGACCGCGCTGCAGATGAGCGATCTCGTGCACAAGGTGTCGGGGCTGCCCGAACTCGATGTCGGCGATCCCAATGGGGTCTACAAGACCATCATGGATCCGGATCTGACATTGCCCTACGTCGCAGCGACGATCAGGAAGTCGATCGACGCCTACAAAAACATTGCCGGCTTCGACATCTCAGGCAATCCGGGGCTGACCGCCACGCTCTACAATGTCGGCAATCCCGAGCAGCGCGCCTATGCGCTGAAAGCAGAGAACGACAAGCGCCGCGCCGCGGGTGAGACGGTCAAACTGCCCGAGGAGAATTATTACGGCTGGCTGGTCAACGACAAGCTGGACGAGCTGAAGGCGCTGTTTTAGCGGGCTTAGCTCAGCCGTCTACCTCCCCCTTTGTGGGGAGGTCGGACCGCAGGTCCGGGTGGGGCCGGTGCCGCACCCCCGCCCCGCTGCTTCGCAGCGACCCTCCCCACAAGGGGAAAGGTAAAACTTACGCTGCCAGCAACGACTTCAGCTTCACATCCGGCGACCCCAACGCCTCCGGCGCCGGCCTAGCCCGCTTGGCGATCAGCATCTCGGCCAGCCTGATGTCGCGCGCCACGGCATTGCCCGTACCGAGGCCGCTCGCCGCCACCAGCCTGCCATCCTCGGCCAGATGAAACAGAATAAAAGCACCGTCGCCGAGATCGCGGCGGACCGTGCTTTTGCCCTCGTCCGAAAGGCCGGCGATCTGCAGCGACAAACCATACTGATCCGACCAGAACCATGGCACCGCGGCATGCGCTTCGCGGGCGCCCAGCATGTTCTTCGCGGCCAGCGCACCCTGTTCCTGCGCATTGCGCCAGGCTTCCAGCCGCACCCGCCGGCCAGCATAGACAGCGAGCGGAAACGAGCAGCAATCGCCGGCGGCGAAGATGTTGGGATCGATTGTTTGGAGTTCGCCATTGACGGCGATGCCGTTATCGACGGTCAGGCCCGCTTCCGCGGCAAGCCCGGTCACCGGCACGGCGCCGATGCCGATGACGGCGAGATCGGCGACGATGTCCTGCCCATCGGCGAGCATGATGTGCACCTCAGCGCCGTCGTCGGCGATATCAGCGATGCCCTGACCGGTGAGCACGGTCACGCCTTCGGCCTCATGCGCCTGATGGATGATTTCAGCGATCTCCGCCGGCACCCCGCGCATGAGGATGCGCGGCTGCGCCTCAATGACCGTGACGCTGGCCCCGAGCTTGCGCGCCGAAGCGGCGAGCTCCAGGCCGATAAAGCCACCACCAATGATGGCGATGCGGTTTGCCGGGCTGAGGTGGGCGCGAATGGCCAGCGCGTCGGCAAAGGTGCGGAGGTAGACGCAGCGCGACCCCAATCCCGGCATCGGCAGCTTGCGCGGTGTCGAGCCGGTCGCCAGCAGCAGCTTGTCGTAGGGCAGGGCCGAACCGTCCGACAGCCGCACCATATGCGCCGGGCGGTCGATCGCCACCGCTTGAACGGAATGGATATGCCGGATCGATTTCTCGGCCAGAATTTCGTCGCTGGCGATCGTCTTGATCTCGGCCGCGTCGCTCGTCATTGCGTCCTTGGACAGGGGCGGCCGCTCATAGGGCAGATGGGGTTCGTCACCCACCAGCGTCACCGGCCCGTCATAGCCCAGTTCGCGCAGAGCAAGGGCTGCCCGCCCGCCGCACTCGCCGGCGCCAATGATGACCATTCCCGCCTGCATGGTCCTACCCGATCTGGATCAGCACTTTGCCGGCCTCGACCTTTACCGGATAGGTGGCGAGATTGACGCAAACCGGCGCGCCGCGTGCCGCCCCCGTCTTGTAATTGAAGCGGCCATTGTGCTTGGGGCACTCGATGATGTCATCCATCACCAGCCCGTCGGCCAGATGCACCTTTTCGTGCGTGCACAGGCCATCGGTGGCGAAGTAGTCGTCATCGGGGCTGCGATAGATGGCGAAGGTGCGGCCGCCATGATCGAAGCGCATCACATCTTCTTCGTCGATGTCGCCGGCAGCACAGGCTTCGATCCAGTCGCTCATGTGTTCCTCCCAAAAGCAATTCCAGGAAAAGTGCGTTGCGGTTTTCCGTTCGGAGTTGCGTCAAAACAAAAGCTTGATCGCGCGATCATTCCGCCGCGGCGGCGACGGCGTCGTTGTGGAGTTCCTCGCGGTACGGCCGCGCCGTCGGCGGCAGTTCGCGCTTGAGGAAATAGTCCTCGTTGCGCAGCTGGCGCAAAAAGGCCGGGATCATCTCGCGATAGCCCGCCAGGATCGACGGCGTCGGCGCCGGCAGATCGTGCTTGATCAGCGCATGCAGTTTAGGCAGCGCATGATAGGGCACCATCGGGAACATGTGGTGTTCGACGTGATAGTTCATGTTCCAGTAGATGAAGCGGCTGACCGGGTTCATGTAGACGGTGCGGCTGTTCAGCCGGTGGTCGACGACATTTTCCGCGAGCCCGCCATGCTGCAGCAGGCCGACCATGACATGATGCCAGGCGCCGTAGAGCCGGGGCAGCCCGACCAGCATCAGCGGCAGCCATGAACCGAAATACAGTGCGATCGCGATGGTGACGGCATAGATGGCCGTCCAGATTCGGGCGATGCGAATGGCTTTAGGCTGCTCCTGTTCGGGGATAAAAGTTTTTTCCGCCGCGCTGATATTGCCGGCGGCGTTGCGCAGCATGTCCGACATCGCCTTCCAAGCGTCGATCACGCCGACGAAAGCAAGCGCGACGCGCAACAGGTCCGGCGGGCGCATCACCGAGATTTCCGGGTCGCGGCCGACGATGATGGTGTCGGTGTGGTGGCGGGTGTGGCTCCAGCGCCAGGTCACCGGATTGCGCATGATCATGAAGCAGGCGATCTGGTAAACCGCGTCGTTCATCCACTGGGTGCGGAAGGCGGTGCCGTGGCCGCATTCGTGCCAGCGTGAGTCGGTGGAGGAGCCGTAGAGCACGCCATAGACGAAGAAGAACGGCACGCACCACCAGCTGCCCCAGAACCAGGCGCCGCCGGCGGCACTCAGGATCAGCGCGGCCAGCCAGATCGTGGTGTCGCGGATCGCCGGCCCATCGGAGCGCTGCATCAGCTCCTTCATCTGCTTGCGCGGAATATCGGTGTGATACCACTCGGCCGCCGACAGGCCGGTCTCGACGGCGAGCTTGGCGTCGCGGCCGATCAGGCTGTAGTCGCGCCGGGACGGTGGTGTGGATAGTGTCGCTTCCATAGGGGCTGCCTCCGTCGGCCACAGCATCCGTCAGGATGGATATGTCCATTACAGGCGCCTGTGTCCGAGCGCAAAATAGCGCCATGCGGTGATAGTCTCAATATCACAAAGATAGTTTCTATCATTTTGCATCAGAACGATGTAAGCAGTTGCAGGCACTCATGCGGGACAGTCATGGCAAAACGGCCAACCATCACCGATCTGGCGCGCATCTCCGGCGTTAGCGTCGCCACTGTCGACAGGGTGCTGAACAACCGGCTGCCGGTGCGCGAGGAAACCGCGCGCCGCGTCTATGAGGCGGCGACCGGCATCGGCTACCACGCCGCCGGGCTGATCAAGCGGCGCATGCGCCAGGAATTGCCGGAATATCGCCTCGGCTTTCTGTTGCTGCGGGGCAATGATGTTTTCTACGGCGATTTCGCGCGGGAGCTCGAAATGGCGTTCTCGCAATCGCAGCGCTTCCGCGGCGTCGCCACCATCGATTTCGCCAGCTCGCTAGCCGCCGACGAGATCGCCGCCCAGATGCGCAAGCTGGCAGCGAAATCCAGAGCAATCGCCGTTGTCGGTCCGGACCATCCGACGCTGACGGCGGTCGTGGAGTCGCTGAAAGCGAGGGGGCAACCTGTCTTCTCGCTGCTGTCCGACTTTGCCGCTGGCATCCGTGAGGGATATGTCGGCCTCGACAATCGCAAGGTCGGTCGCACCGCGGCCTGGATGATCGCCAGGGCGGCAAAGAACCCCGGCAAGGTCGCCCTTTTCGTCGGCAGTCATCGCTTCCACGGCCATGAACTGCGCGAGATCGGATTTCGCTCCTTCTTCCGCGAACATGCGCCGGACTTCACGGTGATGGAAACGCTGGTCAATCTGGAAGCCAACCAGGTCACCCACGATGCGATGATCGATCTCCTGGTGCGGTATCCGGATCTTGCCGGCTGCTATGTCGCCGGCGGCGGCATGGAAGGCGCGGTCTCGGCGCTGCGGGCTGCGAAGCCCGCAAGCATGCCGGTGGTCGTCTGCAACGAGATCAACGCCGAATCGCGCGCGGCACTCGCCGACAACATCCTGACTATGGTGATCTCGACGCCGCTCGCCGCCTTGTGCCGCGAGCTTGTCGACCTGATGGCGCATTCCATCGAGGCCGGCGCCGCCAACGCGCCGGGCCAGACCTTTCTGCCCTTCGACATCTATCTGCCGGAAAATATCTAACGCGTTCTGCCGCGCCGACCCGTTCGGCGTGGGCTCTCCCGGCGATGATAGAATCTATCAGAGTCTGCCTTCAGACTCGGCCTGGGCCGCTGTCGGCCTTGATTCGACGTGAAATTGCGGCGCGGCGACCGAAAATCCGCTTTCCGACTTAGGAATCGCTCTTGACGTCTCGCGAAAAAATGGAATAAATATTTCATCAGATTGGTATTTTGGTTCTTTCGTTCCGGAACATCTGTTTCAAACCGGGAGCTTGGCGTTCCATCCCTTGGACAAAACGCCATACGGAACAGGAAGGCATCAGGGAGAGATTCCTCGGGCTATCGGGGATTCCGGGTAGATCGGTGCAGCCGGACACCAATGTGGAGGAGAAACACAATGAAGAAACTGATTTTGGGCGTCGCCTTTGCGGCGCTGATGAGTTCGTCCGCTTTTGCCGCCAAGGTCGGCGTGTCGATGGCCAAGTTCGACGACAACTTCCTCACCGTGCTGCGCAACGGCATGATCGAGCAGGCCAAGGGCATGAGCGGCGTGGAACTGCAGGTCGAGGACGCGCAGAACGACGTCGCCAAGCAGCTCGACCAGATCAAGAACTTCGCCGCCTCGGGCGTCGACGCCATCATCGTCAACCCGGTCGATACCTCGGCCACGCAGGCGATGTCGGACGCCGCCGCAGCCGCCAAGATCCCGTTGGTCTATGTCAACCGCCAGCCGGTCAATGTCGACACGCTGCCGGACAACCAGGCCTTCGTCGCGTCGAACGAGGCCGATTCCGGCACGCTCGAGACCAAGGAAGTCTGCCGCCTGTTCACCGAGGCCGGCAAGAAGGAAGCCAATGTCTATGTCATCATGGGCGAGCTTTCCAACCAGGCCGCCGTGCAGCGCACCAAGGACATCGAAGAGGTGATCGCCACGCCGGAGTGCAGCTTCATCAAGATCATCGACAAGCAGACTTCGAACTGGAACCGCGACGAAGCGCAGAACCTGATGACCAACTGGCTGTCAACCGGCAAGCCGTTCGACGGCGTCATCGCCAACAATGACGAAAGCGCCATCGGCGCCATCCAGGCGATGAAGGCCGCCAACATCGACATGAAGACGGTTGTCGTCGGTGGGGTCGACGCCACGCAGGACGCGCTTGCCGCCATGCAGGCCGGCGACCTCGATGCCACCGTGTTCCAGGATGCGGCCGGCCAGGGCGCCGGCGCTCTGGACGCAGCGCTGAAGCTCGCCAAGGGCGAGAAGGTCGAGCACAAGGTCTACGTGCCCTTCCAACTCGTGACGCCAGCCAACATCGACAAGTTCCTGAAGAAGAACTGAGCCGGCAACTCGTTCGACTAACGGAGCGGCGCATCAATCGCGCCGCTCCTGTTTCCCTCACCGCCCTTACGTGCGGGAGGGCAAATGCCGCCTCACGGAGGACAGACATGTCACAGACATCTCATGGCGTCGGCGGGGTCAGCTATGACGCGAAGAGGCGGACATGGCCGGCCGAATTCAACGTCTTCCTGGCGCTGGTCATTCTGGTCGTCATCTTCGAACTGATCGGCCGCATCTTTCTTGGCGACAGCTTCCTGTTCAACACGCGCGACAACGTCGCCGGGATCTTCAATGAGGCCCGCCTGCAGATCATCATCCTGCAGGTGTCGATCGTCGGCATCATCGCCATCGGCGTCACGCAGGTGATCATTTGCGGCGGCATCGACCTGTCCTCGGGCTCGATCGTCGGCGCCACCGCCATGATCGCCATGAGTTTTGCCCAGGTGGCGACGGTCAACGGTAACCCCAACCCCAAGGCGATGTTCCTGGCGCAAGGCTGGACCGACCTGCCGGTGATCGTGCCGGTACTGGTCGCCATCGGCTGCGGTCTGCTCGCCGGTCTCGTCAACGGCTCCTTGATTGCCTATACGCGCATTCCACCGTTCATCGCCACGCTCGGCATGATGGTGACCGCGCGCGGCATTGCCAAATGGTGGTCCAAGGGCCAGCCGATCTCGTTCCCGACCGAAAGTTTCGCTGGCATCGGCAAGGGGCTGATGCCGGTCATCATCTTCCTGTCGCTGGCGGTGCTGTTCCAGCTGATCATGACCTACACACGCTACGGCAAGCACTGCTACGCCATCGGCTCCAACGAGGATGCCGCGCGCATGTCGGGGATCAAGATCGCCAACCACAAGATCCTCGTCTATGTCATTGCCGGCATCCTCGCCGCGCTGGCCGCCGTCGTGCT
This sequence comes from Mesorhizobium sp. C268A, assembly GCF_040324475.1. Taxonomy (NCBI): domain Bacteria; kingdom Pseudomonadati; phylum Pseudomonadota; class Alphaproteobacteria; order Hyphomicrobiales; family Phyllobacteriaceae; genus Mesorhizobium; species Mesorhizobium sp. C268A. Next base: position 3,223,102 of record NZ_JAMYVX010000001.1, on the reverse strand, counting down.
CTCCTCCAAGAACCTGACGGCACAGTCCGGCATGGGCGTCATGTACGAGCTCGACGCCATCGCCATGGCGGTCATCGGCGGCGTCTCTTTGTCGGGCGGCCGCGGTTCGATCGTCGGCACGGTGATCGGCGCGCTGATCTTCGGCGTCATCATTTCCGGCTTCACCTTCCTGCGCCTCGACGCCTACTATCAGGAGATGGTGAAGGGCGTGATCATCGTCGGCGCGGTCGTTCTCGACCAATGGCGCCAGCGCATGCGGGCATTGAGGGCTTGACCATGCCAGATATCTCCACGACAGACATCGTCCTGAAGACCGAAAACCTGACCAAACGCTATGGCGGCGTGCACGCGCTGGAAGGCGCCAATTTCGAGCTGCGCAAGGGCGAGCATGTCGCCATCATGGGCGACAATGGCGCCGGCAAATCGACCTTCGTGCGCCAGATCACCGCCGTCGAGCAACGCACCAGTGGCCAGATCTGGTTCGACGGCAGGGAAGTGAATTTTGCCGGGCCGATCGAAGCGCGCACGGCGGGCATCGAGACCGTGTTCCAGAACCTGGCGCTGGCCGACGATCTCGACGTGCCGTCGAACCTGTTCCTCGGCCGCGAAAAGGTGCTTTTCAATCTCGGGCCGTTCTCGATCCTCGACCGCAAATACATGCGCAAGGCGACCGAGGCGGCGCTGATCCGCACGGCAGTGAAAATCCCCAATTTGTCCAACACCATTCGCCACATGTCGGGCGGCCAGCGCCAGTGCGTTGCGATCGCCCGGACCGCGACCTTCGCCTCCAAGCTGATCATCATGGACGAGCCGACGGCAGCCCTTGGCGTGCAGGAGACGGCGCAGGTCGAGAACATCATCCGCACGCTGAAGGACAATGGCGAGCCGCTGATCCTGATCAGCCACAACATGCGCCAGGTGTTCGACCTGTGCGACCGCATCGTCGTCTTCCGGCGCGGCCGCATCGTCGCCAACCTGCGCAAGGAAAACACCGACGGCAACGACATCGTCTCCTACATCACCGGCGCCAAGACCGGGGAGGCGGAACTCGCGGCCTGAACAGGATGGTCATCCTGTTTTCTGGCGTGCTCGAAAAATTATCTTGCCACCTTTCTCAAAAGGAAGGTGGAGACACAACTCTCTCGAACCCATCCCCCTAGAGGAAATACCCCATGACTGTTCGTTTCGCCCTCCTCGGTGCCGGCCGCATCGGCAAGGTCCATGCCCGCGCCGTCGGCTCCAACCCGCAGGCCAGACTGGTGGCCGTTGCCGACGCTTTTGAAAAGGCGGCGACCGAACTGGCAACCGCCTATGGCGCCGAAGTGCGCACCATCGACGCGATCGAGAAGGCCAAGGACATCGACGCCGTGGTCATCTGCACGCCGACCGACACCCATGCCGATCTGATCGAGCGTTTCGCCAAGGCCGGCAAGGCGATCTTCTGCGAGAAGCCGATCGACCTCGACGTCAAGCGCGTCGAGAAGTGCCTGGCCGTGGTCGACAAGGCCAAGGCGACGCTGATGGTCGGCTTCAACCGCCGCTTCGATCCGCACTTCGCCGCCGTGCGCAAGGCGATCGACGACGGCGCCATCGGTACTGTCGAGATGGTCACCATCACCTCGCGCGATCCGGGCGCGCCGCCGGTCGATTACATCAAGCGCTCGGGCGGCATTTTTCGCGACATGACCATCCACGATTTCGACATGGCGCGCTTCCTGCTCGGCGAAGAGGTGGCGGCGGTCAGCGCCCATGCTTCGGTGCTGGTCGACAAGAAGATCGGCGAGGCCGGCGATTTCGATTCGGTCAGCGTCATCCTCGAAACCGCGTCCGGGAAGCAGGCCGTCATCTCCAATTCGCGCCGCGCCACCTATGGCTACGACCAGCGCATCGAGGTGCATGGCTCCAAAGGCATGGTCGCCGCCGAAAACCAGCGGCCGGTGTCGATAGAGGTCGCCAACGAGAAGGGCTATACGCGCCCGCCGCTGCACGATTTCTTCATGACCCGCTATCTCGACGCCTACGCCATCGAGATTGCCGCTTTCATCACTGCTGCAACCTCGGGCAAGAAGGCATCGCCGAGCGGCGCCGACGGCCTCGTGGCGCTGAAGCTGGCCGATGCCGCGCTGAAGTCGGCGACATCAGGCAAGACCGTCCGTCTCGACAAGTAAGAACCGGAACCAAGGCACAGGAGCAGAGCGATGAGCACATCCGCCGATCGCAATTCGAACACGCGCGCCATCGTCACCGGCGGTGCGCAAGGCATCGGCTTTGCCGTCGCCGAAGCGCTGGCCGACGAGGGCTGCAAGGCGCTGGCGCTCATCGGCCGCTCGCAGGAGAAGGGCGACAAGGCGGTCGCCCACTTCAAGAAGGCCGGCGTCGATGCGATCTTCATCAGCGCCGACGTCTCGAAAGTGGCGGACTGCAAGCGTGCGGTGGCAACCGCGATCTCGCATTTCGGCACCATCAACGCGCTGGTCAACGCCGCCGCCACGTCCGCGCGTGGTTCACTTGTCGAAACTTCGGAAGAGGTGTTCGACCAGATTTTCCACACCAATGTGCGTGGTCCCTTCTTCCTGATGCAGGGCGTGGTGGCGCATCTGCTGGACAAGAAGGCGCCGGGCTCGATCGTCAACGTGCTGTCGATGTCGGCACATTGCGGCCAGTCGTTCCTTGCGCCCTATTCCTCGAGCAAGGGCGCGCTGGCGACGCTGACCAAGAACGTCGCCAACGCCTATCGTTTCAACCGCATCCGCTGCAACGCCGTGCTGCCGGGCTGGATGGACACCGAGGGCGAGGACATCGTGCAGAAGAAATGGCACGGTGCCTCCGACGACTGGCTGGCAAAGGCAGAGGCCGGCCAGCCCATGGGCCAACTGGTGAAGCCCGACCAACTGGCGCGGCTGATCAGCTACATGGCCAGCCCGCAATCCGGTGTCATGACCGGCTCGCTGGTTGACTACGACCAGAACGTCGCGGGGACCTCGCCGGAGTAGCCTCAAACCCTGTTGCAGCAACATCGCCATTCCCACATAGTCCTGATAGTCAGGCTAGTCACGAGCATGCGATGCTAACGTCATCCAAAGACACCAACTGGACGGTTGCCGGGGCAAAAGCCCGGCTCTCCGAGGTCATCGAGCGCGCACAGTCCTCGCCGCAGACGATCACCAAGAACGGCAAACCAAGCGTGGTTGTCGTCTCGGCCGAGGAATGGCAGCGCAAGATCGCACGCAAGGGTACGCTTGCCGAGTTCCTGCTGGACTCGCCGCTGCGCGGCGCCGATCTCGAGCTTGAACGTCAGCGCGACGAACCGCGTGACCTGCCGCAGTGAGACTGCTGCTCGACACGAATGTCCTGTCCGAGGTGACGAGGCCAGCGCCTGACGCACGTGTCCTGGGCTGGCTGGACGAGCTTGATGAGGACCGCTCCTTCATCAGCGTAGTGTCGATCGCCGAGATCTGGCGCGGCGTCTCTCTGATGGATGAGGGCCGCAAACGCGAGGCGCTGGCCGAATGGCTCGCCCGGGACCTGCCCCAGCGCTTCGAACAGCGGGTTTTGCCGGTGGACGATGCGGTTGCCTTGGCCTGGGGCGACCTGATGGGTCTTGCGAAGCGCCGCGGTCGTGGTCTGTCGTCGATGGACGGCCTGATCGCAGCCACTGCGATTGCGCACGAGCTCACCTTGGCAACGTGCAATACGAAAGATTTCGAAGGCTTTGGGCTTGAACTCTTCGATCCCTGGACCGCATGAGCCGCTCCGCGTTATACGTGTTGGCGATTGGCGAACCGCCGGCACTTCGTCATCCACGGGCGGAGCAAGGAGCGTGGCGACGCAGCGCAGACCCGAGGATCCATGCCGCGACTTCAGAGCGCTGCTACGGTCCAGAATTCTGCTCTGCCGCACTCCACGGCCCAGGTCACGGAATGGATCCCAGGGTCTCCGCGACGGAGCTTCGCTCCTGCTCCGCCCAGGGATGACGAAATCGCGAGGATTCGGCCCATCCCGAATTGTCTCCGCATACCCCACGTGACAAGCGCCTCGGCATCGACTATACGAACCTCATGATCAACCTGACCGCCACCTATTGGTACTTTACGAGCTCGCTGGCGGCGGGAGGATTGCGCTCGATCTGAAGATTGCAGCAACAAGTCCGAACAGCCGCCAGACCTGGCGGCTTTTTTGTATCAGCCGGCAGGTCTCCTAAAAACAGGAGCAGAAAGCCGTGTTGACCACCACAGACGATCTTCGGGTCAAGGAAATCCGAGAATTGAGTACGCCGGACGAGGTGATGCGGGAGATCCCGCGCACGCTGACGGCAACGCGCACCGTGAGCGCATCACGCAACGCCACCCATGCCATCTTGAACGGCACCGACGACCGGCTGCTTGTCATCGTCGGCCCGTGTTCGATCCACGACCCGGTCGCGGCCGTTGACTATGCCAGCCGGCTAGTGGCGCTGCGCGAGACCCTGTCCGACCGGTTGGAGATCGTCATGCGGGTCTATTTCGAAAAGCCGCGCACGACTGTCGGCTGGAAGGGCCTTATCAACGATCCCGATCTCGACGGCAGCTTTAACATCGACAAGGGGCTGCGGATGGCGCGCAACGTGCTGTCGGCGGTCAACAATCTCGGCCTGCCCTCGGCCACCGAATTTCTCGACATGACGACGCCGCAATACATTGCCGACCTCGTCGCCTGGGGCGCCATCGGCGCGCGCACCACCGAGAGCCAGATCCACCGCGAACTGGCTTCCGGCCTGTCCTGCCCGGTCGGCTTCAAGAACGGCACCGACGGCAATCTCAGGATCGCCGCCGAGGCGGTGAAATCCGCCGCCCAGCCGCATCATTTCATGGCGGTGACCAAGGGCGGACGCAGCGGCATTGCGACTACTACCGGCAATGAGGACTGCCACGTCATCCTGCGCGGCGGCGTTCAGCCGAATTACGATTCGGCGAGCGTCGAGGCGGCCTCGGTCGAACTTGCCCGCATCGGCGTCGCCCCCCGTCTGATGATCGATGTCAGCCACGCGAACTCGAGCAAGAAGCCGGAGAACCAGCCGAAGGTGGCGGCCGATGTCGCCGGCCATGTGGCAGCAGGGGACGAGCGTATCATCGGCGTCATGATCGAGAGCAATCTCGTCGCCGGCCGGCAGGACGTGGTATCAGGCAAGCCGCTCGTCTATGGCCAGAGCATCACAGATGGCTGCATCGACTGGGCGACCACAGAGACGGTGCTGCACGGCCTCGCCGGCGCCGTAGAATGGCGCCGCTCAGCCCGCCGCGCCATGATGGAGAACCGGCCGGGCGCCGCCTGATACGAGGCGATGCGCGGGAAGGACGCTGCGGCTCCCCTTGCACCCCGGCAACCGGTCTGCTAAATACTGAACCGTATGGTTCAGTATACCGACTTGGATTCCTCGTTCGCCGCGCTCTCGGACGCCACCCGGCGTGGCGTTCTGGAGCAGCTCGGACGCGCAGACGCTTCGATCACCGAGCTTGCCGGAAAGTTCCACATGACCCTCACGGGCATGAAGAAGCACGTCGGCGTCCTGGAGCAGGCGGGGCTCGTCACCACGCAGAAGGTTGGCCGCGTGCGGACCTGCAAGCTCGGCCTGCGCGGACTGGAGGAAGAGGCGGCCTGGATCGAGCGGCACCGCCTGCTCTGGGACGCACGCTTCAACGAGTTGGACAAGGTTGTCGAGGAATTGAAACGGAAGGAGAAAGCCGATGCGCCAAAGAACCGAGAGTGAGCCCACGAACAGCCGCACCACGGTCGAACGGAAGTCCGAACGGGAGCTGGTCGTCACGCGAACGGTCAACGGTCCGGCGCGCATCGTGTTCGAGGCGTGGACCAAGCCCGAGCTGTTCAAGCAGTGGTGGGTGCCGAAGTCGATGGGCATGTTCCTGCGTTCATGCGAGATGGATGCTCGTACCGGAGGCACGTACCGCCTGGTGTTCGGCCACGACGCCTCGGACCTTCACGAATTCTTCGGCAGGTATATCGAAGTGACACCCCACTCACGCCTCGTCTGGACCAATGAGGAAGGTGGTGACGGTGGACCCGTCACCACGCTGACCTTCGAGGAAAAGGGTGGCAAGACGCTGCTGGTCATGCACGAACTCTATCCCTCGAAGGAGGCTCTCGACGCGGCCGGTACCGGGGCGGCGGATGCGATGGGCGAGACGTTCGAGCAATTGGACGAGCTTCTCGTCGTCTTGGGCGAGGGCGTGAGGCGGTCATGACGTCATCGGTCTCGCGGACGGGGTAGCTGCCGCCCTCGACGACGAAAAGACCGGGACAGTGATCCGCAAGCGCCGCACCGAGGCGAAGAAACGCGGCGTCATCGCTTGATCGGGATCACGCTGCCCTCAACCCTTCCCATGCCGTAAACACCGAGACAGCAAACAGCAGCAGTCCGGCCGCCCGGCCCGCAAAAGCGGTCGCCCGCGGATTGGCCACCAGCAGATTGCGGCTGCGGCCGGCGGTGATGGCGAGCCCGCCATAGATGGCGGCCTGCGTCAGCATCGTCAGCAAGCCCATGACCGTCGCCTGCATCCAGATCGGGCCGTAATCCGGCTTCAGGAACTGCGGATAGACGGCAAATATGAAGAGATAGGCCTTCGGGTTGATCAGGCAGGTCACCAGTCCCTGGCGAAAGGCCTTCCAGGCCGTACGGCTGCCGGCGGGCCCGTCGTGGCCGACGGTGATGGAACTGCGCATCAGCGAGATGCCGATGAAGGCCATGTAGGCGGCGCCGGCTATCAGCAGCGGCTTGTACAGGATCGGTACGAAATGCATCAGCAGGCCGACGCCGATGGCGCCGTTCAGCGTGTGCACGATGCCGCCGACCATGATGCCACCGGTGGCGGCGAGGCCCCGGTCGCGGCCGCCGGTGAGCGCATTGGCAAGCACGAACAGCATGTCCATCCCGGGTACGATGATGATGCCGGACAGCAGGATAAAGAACAGCCAGAGATTTTCCGCGTAGCTCATGTCAGTTGCCTGTCGCTTCCTGCTGGGGTGCCGTGGAGGAATTTGTTGATTTTCAACCCGATAGGCAGTCCAATAAATCATCCCAACTGACGGGGATGTGTCAGTAGCGTTCATCAGGGAGAGGAAATGCGCAAGGCGTCGCGGCTGTTCGAGATTATCCAGATCCTGCGGCTGGCGCGGCAGCCGGTGACGGCAGCCATGATCGCCGGGCAGCTGGAAGTCACGATGCGTTCGATCTATCGCGACATCGCCGCACTGCAGGCAATGCGCGTGCCGATCGAAGGCGGGCGCGGTATCGGCTACATATTGCGGCCCGGTTTCGACCTGCCGCCGCTGATGTTTTCGATCGAGGAGATGGAAGCGATCGTCCTGTCGCTCGCCCTGCTGGAGCGCACGGGAGACAGCGAACTCAAGCAGGCGGCCAAGCGCGTCAGCGCCAAGATCGCCAGCGCCGTGCCGCCGCCGTTGCGCCAGGCGTTCGACGCCAACGCGCTGCATGTCTGGGGGTTCGCAGCACCGGCAATCGGCACCATCGATCTGGCGCTTGTGCGCCGCGCCATCCGCGACGAGGAAAAGCTCGACCTGTCCTATCGCGACGAAATCGGCCGCGCCTCCGAGCGGCTGATCCGTCCAATCGCGCTGATCTACTATTCAGAAACCGCCAACATCGTCGCCTGGTGCGAATTGCGCCAGGCCATCCGCAATTTCCGCAGCGACCGCATCGCGGATTGCCGGGCGACCGGCCTGCGCTTCAAGGGCGAAGGCGATCGCCTGCGCCAGGTCTGGGTCAGTGGCTGGGAGGCGAACGCTGTCGCTGGCGGCTGAAGCGAGCGGGTTTACCGCACATCCACCCAGCGCTCTTCCTCGAACGACCTCGCCATCGCGTGCACGGTGCGCTCGATCTCCAGCCCTTCGGCAAATTCGATGACCCGTGCCGGCTTGCCGGCAAGCCGCGTCAGCAATTCGTGGCACTCGATGATCTTGAGGTCGTTGAAACCGAGCCCATGGCCCGGCGCCGGGAGGAAGGCGTCGTAAGGCTTGTGGTGCGGCGCCACCAATATGGTGCGGTAGCCCTGTTCGGTCGGGCGATCGGCGGTGACGTAGAGCTGGATTTCGTTCATCCGCTCCTGGTCGAACAGGATCGATCCCTTGGAGCCGAAAATCTGTATGGCGATGCGGCCCTTGCGGCCCCAGGCCGAGCGGTTGACCAGCAGCGTGCCGGCAATGCCGTTTTCCAGATGCATCAAAACGCTGGCGATGTCGTAGGTCTCCACCGCACGGCGGCCGCCGCTGGCCAGCTTGCGGTCGACATAGGGTTTGGCCATGTCGCAGATGACTTTTGCGACGCGGCCGAACAGCGTCGAGACCAGCGACAGCGGATGCACGGCGAAATCGTCGAGCGCGCCATAGCCGGATGCGGCCTCATGCTTCCAGAAGAACAGCGCTTCGGGGTCGGCCATGAAGTCCTCGTCCATCTCGATGCGCAGATGGTTGACCTCGCCGATGATCTTTTCCTCGAGCAGCGCGCCGATGTGGCGGATGGCCGGGCTCTGTATGTAGTTGTAACCAAGCGCTGCGACCTTGCCGGACTTCTTCGCCGCGGCCGCCATCGCCGCTGCTTCGGCAAAGCTCGGCGCCATCGGCTTCTCGCACCACAGATGTTTGCCGGCTTCGAGAATAGCGATGGCCATCTCCGGATGGAACTGATTGGGCGTGGTCAGCGAGACGATATCGACCTCGGGGTCGTTGACGACGGCACGCCAGTCGCCCGACGCCTTGGCGAAGCCGAACTCACCGGCCTTGCGCTTGGCCAGCTCCTCGTTGACCTCGCCGAGATGGACCAGCTTCGGCTTGGCGACATCGGGAAAGACGGCGCCGACGGCGCTCCACGCAATGGCGTGGCATTTGCCCATGAAACCCGTGCCGATAAGACCAACGCCGACCATTTCTTTCTCCCAATACCTGAAGCGATCGATGGATGAATTAGTCCATTTCTTCTCCGAATGGAATGTCTGCCTCATTTTTTATGGCCTTCTTGCGCAGGCTCGCTATGATGGGGCAGAGAGGACGTCACTTGAGTTAAAGAGAGCATGATGTCGTCCGAAAACCGCTGCACACTTTTCGGCATCATGCTCTAGATGAGCTTGGACGGGGCGACGATGGACGAACGGGTACCTCGCGACTTCGAGACGCTGCGCGCCACGATCCTCGATCGCCGTGAAACCTTGCCCAAGCGCATCGCCCAGATCGCCGCCTATGCGCTCGACAATCCCGATGACATCGCCTTCGGCACCGCCGCCAGCATCGCCGCTTCGGCGGGCGTGCAGCCGTCCACCTTGATCCGCTTTGCCCAGCAACTAGGCTTCGACGGCTTCACCAGCCTGCAGCAGGTGTTTCGCGAGCGGCTGCGCGAGCGCAATTCCTCTTATGACGAACGCCTGCAGGCGCTGCGCGCCAAGGCCGATGCGGGTGCTGGACACCGCGCCATCTTCGACGGCTTCGTCGCCGCCGCCAGCACTTCGCTCAACGACATCTCACGCTCGCTGGACGAGGCCCATCTGGAAGACGCAATTGCGCTGCTGGCCAAGGCCGAGACCATCTATGTCCTGGCCAAGCGCCGCTCCTATCCGGTGGCGAGCTACATCGCCTATGCGCTGGGCAAACTGAAGATCCGCAACCAGCTGATCGAATCCGCCGCCGGCCTCAATGCCGAAATGGTCGCCTTCGCCACCCCGGCGGACGCCGTCATCGCCATCAGCTTCTCGCCCTACGCACCGGCCACCATCGAGGAGGCCCGCACCATTTCCGAACAGGGCGTGCCGATCGTCGCCATCACCGACAGTTCGTTTTCGCCACTCGCCCAGTTCGCCAAGGTCTGGTTCGAGGTCGCCGAGGCCGATTTCGCCGGCTTCCGCTCGCTGTCGGCCACCATGGCGCTGGCCATGGCGCTCACCGTCGGCGTCGGCGAGAAGCGGCGCAGCACCGGAAAGAAGCGTAAGGCCTAGGCCGGCGCCCGGCGCTCGAATTCGCGGAGGAATGCTCATTCCATATTGACTATGGATTGGAATTATTATTTCATATTCCCGGCGCCACGCTGCCGCTCGCGCGTGTCCCCCAACTACGTTGCTCAAGACAACAAGACCGACGGGAGGTTCCAATGAGCGAAGCCATGGACGCCAAACAGGCGACGCTCGATGTCATCACCATCGGTCGCGCTTCCGTCGACCTTTACGGCCAGCAGATCGGCTCGCGGCTGGAGGACATCACCTCCTTCGCCAAATCGGTCGGCGGCTGCCCGGCCAACATCTCGGTTGGCACGGCGAGACTAGGCCTGCGCTCGGCGCTGCTCACCCGCGTCGGCGACGAGCAGATGGGCCGCTTCATCCGCGAGCAGCTCAGGCGCGAAGGCGTCAATGTCGATGGGCTCAAGACCGACCAGGAACGGCTGACGGCCCTGGTGCTGCTTTCGGTCGAGAGCGAAGGCGTCTCGCCAATGATCTTTTATCGCAGCGACTGCGCCGACATGGCGCTCGCCGAAGAAGACATCGATGAAGCCTTCATCGCCTCGGCCCGTTCCATCGTCGTCACCGGCACGCATTTTTCCCGGCCCAACAGCGACGCCGCCCAGCGCAAGGCGATCCGCATCATCAAGGCCAGGGGCGGCAAGGTGGTGTTCGACATCGACTACCGCCCCAACCTCTGGGGCCTCGCCGGCCATGCCGAAGGTTTTGAGCGCTATGTCAAATCCGACCGCGTCTCAGCCCAGCTGAAGACGGTGCTGCCCGATTGCGACCTCATCGTCGGCACCGAGGAAGAGATCATGATCGCCTCGGGCGCCGACGATTGCCTGAGCGCGCTGAAGACGATCCGCGCGCTGTCCAAGGCAACCATCGTACTGAAGCGCGGCGCCATGGGCTGCATCGTCTATGACGGGCCGGTCAGCGACGATCTGGAAGACGGTATCGTCGGCAAGGGCTTTCCGATCGAGATCTACAATGTGCTCGGCGCGGGTGATGCCTTCATGTCCGGTTTTCTGCGCGGCTGGCTCGGTGGCGAAAACCTGGCAACGGCGGCGACCTGGGCCAATGCCTGCGGCGCCTTCGCCGTGTCGCGGCTGCTCTGCGCGCCGGAATATCCGACCTTCGAGGAATTGCAGTTCTTCCTCAAGAACGGCAGCAAGCACTTAGCGTTGCGCAAGGACGAGGCGATCAACCACATCCATTGGGCGACGACCCGCCGCCGCGATATCCCCTCGATGATGGCGCTCGCCTGCGACCACCGTGTGCAGCTTGAGGACGTCGCGGCAAAGACCGGCGCCGATCCGGCGCGCATCCGCGATTTCAAGGTGCTGGCGGTCAAGGCTGCGGCGAAAGTCGCCGCCGGCCGCGACGGCTATGGCATGCTGATCGACGAGAAGCATGGCCGCGAAGCGATGTTCGAATTCGCCCGCCACCCCTTTGCCTGGCTCGGCCGTCCCGTCGAACTGCCGGGCTCGCGGCCGCTGCGCTTCGAGTTCTCGCAGGACATCGGCTCGCAACTGGTGGAATGGCCGGTCGACCACTGCATCAAATGCCTGTGCTTCTATCACCCCGACGATCCGGCAGCGCTCAAGGATGAGCAGCAGCAGAAGCTGCGCTCGCTGTTCGAAGCCGCGCGGAAGGTCGGCCGGGAGCTTCTGGTCGAGATCATCGCCGGCAAGCACGGCAAGCTCGACGAAACGACCATCCCGCGCGCCCTGGAAGAACTCTATGCGCTTGGCATCAAGCCGGACTGGTGGAAGCTCGAACCGCAGGCGTCGGCCGGCGCCTGGGCCAAGATCGAAGCGGTGATCCTGAAGCACGATCCCTGGTGTCGTGGCGTCGTGCTGCTGGGTCTCGAAGCGCCGCAGGACGAACTGGAAGCGGCCTTTGCCGCCACCGCCAAGGCACCGATCGTCAAGGGCTTTGCCGTCGGCCGCACCATCTTCGTCCACGCCGCCGAACAATGGCTGGCGGGCAAGATGACGGATGACGAGGCTATCGCCGACATGGCCGCGCGCTTCGAACAGTTGACCGAAGCGTGGCTTGCCGCGCGTGGCCGTAAAGCAGCATAAAGGCGCGGCAAGAGGACTGCGGAGGAAAACACCATGAGCAAGACAATCCGCCTGACGATGGCGCAGGCGCTGACCCGCTTTCTGAGCAAGCAGATGACCGAGATCGACGGCAGACGAGTGCCCATCTTCGGCGGTGTGTGGGCGATCTTCGGTCACGGCAATGTCGCCGGCATCGGCGAGGCGCTGTACCAGCTGCGCGACGAATTGCCGACCTTCCGCGCCCACAATGAGCAGGCGATGGCGCATGCGGCGATCGCCTATGGCAAGGCCAATTTCCGCCGCCGCTTCATGGCCGCGACCTCTTCGATCGGCCCCGGTGCGCTCAACATGGTGACGGCGGCGGCGCTCGCCCATGTAAACAGGTTGCCCGTCCTGTTTTTGCCGGGCGATGTCTTCGCCAACCGCATTCCCGACCCGGTGCTGCAGCAGGCCGAGGACTTTTCCGACGGCACCGCGACGGTCAATGACTGCTTCCGTCCGGTGTCGCGCTATTTCGACCGCATCACCCGTCCCGAGCAGATCATCCCGGCATTGGCGCGGACCATGCAGGTGCTGACCGATCCGGCGGAATGCGGCCCGGTGACGCTGTCGCTCTGCCAGGACGTGCAGGCCGAGGCCTATGACTATCCCGAGAGCTTTTTCGCCGAGCGCGTCTGGCACCAGCGCCGTCCGCGTCCGGACCGGCATGAATTGGCGGCGGCGGTCACCGCGCTGAAGGGTGCGAAAAAACCGCTGATCATCGCCGGCGGCGGCGTGCTGTATTCGCAGGCTTCGGATGAACTGGCGAAATTCGCCGAGAGCGCCGGCATTCCGGTCTGCGAGACGCAAGGCGGCAAATCCTCGCTGCCCGACACACATCCGCTCAACATGGCGGCGGTCGGCGTCACCGGCACGTCCGCGGCCAACCGGCTGGCGGAAGAAGCCGATGTCGTGCTCGCCATCGGCACCCGCCTGCAGGATTTCACCACCGGCTCGTGGGCGCTGTTCAAGAACTCCGGCAAGACCATCATCGGGCTCAACGTGCAGCCTTTCGACGCCGGCAAGCACCGCGCGCTGCCGCTGGTCGCCGATGCGGCCGAAGGGCTCGCCGAACTCGGTGCTGCGCTGGGGAAGTGGAAAGCACCGGCGACATGGACCGACAATGCGACCCAAGGCAAGAAGGCCTGGCAGGTTGACGCCGGCAAGGTGACGGCGTCGACCAACGCCGCCTTCCCTTCGGACGCGCAGGTGATCGGCGCCGTGCAGCGCGCCCTGGGCTCAGGCGTGACGCTGCTGAATGCGTCGGGCGGCCTGCCGGGCGAGTTGCACAAGCTCTGGCAGGCAGGCGCGCCCGGCTCGTACCATGGCGAATATGGCTTCTCGACCATGGGCTACGAGATTGCCGGCGGGCTCGGCGCCAAGATGGCCAAGCCCGACCAGGAGGTCGTCGTCATGGTCGGGGACGGCTCCTACCTCATGATGAATTCCGAAATCGCCACGTCGGTGATGCTTGGCCTGAAGCTGACCATCGTGGTGCTCGACAACAGGGGTTATGGCTGCATCAACCGGCTGCAGATGGCCACCGGCGGCGCCAACTTCAACAACCTCCTGAAGGACGCGCGCCACGAGATCCTGCCCGACATCGACTTCGCCGCGCATGCGGCCAGCATGGGCGCTATTGCCGAGAAGGTGCCGTCGATCACCGGCCTGGAGACCGCGCTGCAAAAGTCGAAAACCAACGACCGCACCACCGTGCTGGTCATCGACACCGACCCGCTGATTTCCACCGATGCCGGCGGCCATTGGTGGGATGTCGCGGTGCCGGAAGTCTCCGCACGGCCGCAGGTCAACGCAGCCCGCAAGGCCTATGACGAAAAGCGGCAGATGCAGACTATTGGCGATTGATGCTAAGTCAGCGCTGCCCCTACCTCCCCCTTGTTGGGAGGTCGGACCGAAGGTCCGGGTGGGGGTCTGGCGCCGCACCCCACCCCGCTGCTTCGCAGCGACCCTCCCCACAACGGGAGGGTGAACAAGAAACCGGAGCTAAAACTTGAAAGCCAAACTGGGCATGTCCCCCATTGCGTGGTGGAACGACGATCTTGCCGAACTCAGCGACGACGTCTCGCTGGAAGAGTGCCTGCGCCAGTCGCGCTCGGCAGGCTTCACCGGCATGGAAATGGGCCGGCGTTTTCCAAACGACCCCGAAATCATGCTGCCGATCCTGAAGCAGGCCGACGTGACGCTGTGCGGCGGCTGGTTCTCCGGCACGCTGGTCGATGAGGACATGGGCAAGAACAAGGATCGCATCCAGCCGATGATCGACCTGTTCAAGGCGGTGAATGCGCCTTGCATCGTCTATGGCGAGGTCGGCCGCTCGATCCAGGGCGATCGCTCCAGGCCTCTCGCCACCAAGCCGAAATTGTCGAATGACGAGATGAGGGCCTATGCCAGGCGCCTCACCGAGTTCGGCGAATGGTGCGCCGAGCAAGGCATGCCGCTGTCCTATCACCATCACATGGCGGCGGTGGTCGAGACAGAGCCGGAGCTCGATACCTTCATGCGCCATTCCGGCGAAGGCATTCCGTTGCTGCTCGATGCAGGGCATCTCGCCTTTGCCGGTGGCGACGTGCTGCGCGCCATCGACAACCACCACAAGCGCATCAGCCATGTCCATGTGAAGGATGTGCGCATGGGCGTGATCGACGGGCTCGACCGCACAAAGCAGTCCTTTCTCGACGCCGTGGCGCTCGGTGCCTTCACGGTGCCTGGCGACGGTTCGCTCGAATTCGGCGCCATCGTGCAGCGCTTCGCCGACCATGGCTATGAAGGCTGGTTCGTCGTCGAGGCCGAGCAGGACCCGAAAAAGAACCCGCCGCTGAAGATGGCCCAAGTGGGTTACAAGGAGCTGATGCGGGTGATGACGGCGGCCGGCTACACGGTCGAGACGCAAGGCTTTCCCAATGCGTAAGCCGGTCCGATGAAGGATTACGAGCACCCGTTCTTCCGGCCGCTGTGGCGGCGCGTTGCCGTCGTCGCCGTCTGCGTGATCTGGGCCGGAATAGAATTCGCCTCCGGCACCCCGTTCTGGGGCATCATTGCGCTCGGCTTTGCCGCCTACGCCGTCTGGCAGTTCTTCTATCTTTACAAGCCGGTGGAGGAGAGCAAGGCTACGCCTGATCGACCGAAGACCGGCGAAGCGAAGGCGGACGCCGAACCGAAGGAATGAACGGCCGTGGCTCGGAAGGGCTTGCGGGTCGGACACTCGACACCTGGCGTATCGCCTACGTCGGTGATTGGCCGGAATGTCCCTCGCTTCGTCATCCTAGGGTCTTCGCGACGGAGCTTCGCTCCTGCTTCGCCCTAGGATGACGAAGTTGAGAGGCCGACCTCGAAGACATGCGATAGGAGAGACAAAACATGTCGAAACTGCTCGTCAAAGCCGACAAGGGCCATGGCCGCGTCGCGCATGTCACGCCCAACAGCGCCGGCTGGACCTATGTCGGCTTCGACCTGCACCGTTTGAAGCCCGGCGAAAACGCCTCGGGTAAGACGGGCGGTCGCGAAGTCTGCCTGGTGTTCGTCACCGGCAAGGGCACGGCCAAGGCCGGCGGCCGGGAACTTGGCCTGCTCGGCGAGCGCATGTCGCCCTTCGAGGGCAAGCCGTGGTCGGTCTATATTCCTGAGGGGTCGGATTGGTCGGTCACCGCCGACACCGATCTCGAGCTCGCGGTCTGCTCGGCGCCGGGCCTGGGCGGCGGCTTGCCCGTTCGCGTCATCGCACCCCACGACCTCGGCCAGGAGACTCGGGGCAAAGGCACCAACACGCGCTACGTCACCAACATATTGCCCGAGGGTAAGCCGGCCGACTCGCTGCTGGTGGTCGAGGTCATCACGCCCGGCGGCCACACATCGAGCTACCCGCCGCACAAGCACGACCAGGACAATCTGCCCGCCGAATCCTATCTTGAGGAAACCTACTACCACCGCCTCAACCCGCCACAGGGTTTTGCCTTCCAGCGCGTCTACACCGACGCCGACAAGACCGGCGCCCGCGAGCTGGACGAAGCCATGGCGATCGAGGACGGCGATGTTGTGCTGGTGCCCAAGGGCTATCACCCCTGCGCCGCCTGCCACGGCTACGACCTCTATTACCTCAACGTCATGGCCGGGCCGAAGCGGACGTGGAAGTTCCACAACGCGCCCGAGCACGAATGGCTGATGAAGGCCTGATCGGCCTTCACTTGCGGCGGAAGCTGTTGGTCAAGCAGGAAAAAATCGTCGGCTAACGATCCATGGGGTCGATTTGCCTTCGAAAACCCGCATAAGCTTCGTCAATCCGTCATGGAAATCACCTATGGCAGCGGGCCAGTGCATGTCGCCCAAAAGTGCGCAGCTTTTTTGGGATGACGACATGCAGCAAATTAAAGACTTAAAGCGCGTCGCGCCATCGGTTCGGTTTCGGCGCGCTTTAAGGAGGATTTTCGATGCGCTACGCCATCTATTTCACCCCAAGGCAGGACGAGCCGTTGGCGCGGATCGCCGCCAACTGGCTGGGCCGCGACCCCTTTGGCGCCGCCACCAGGCCGGTCGAGGCGGTGGGCGAGCTGTCGGCGGCCGAAGTCGCCTTTCACACCGCATCGGCGCGGCGCTACGGTTTTCATGCGACGCTGAAAGCGCCCTTCCGGTTGGCCGCCAACGAAACCGAAAGCTCGTTGCGCGCGGCGCTGGACGCCTTTGCCGAAGCAACGCCGACGGTCACCATCCCGCGCCTGGTCGTCAGCCAGATCGATGGTTTCTTCGCTTTGGTGCCGGAAGGCCCGCTGCCGCCGCTCAACCGTTTCGCCGATTATGTCGTGCTTAGCTTCGACCGTTTTCGCGCGCCGCTCACCGAGGCCGAGATCGAGCGGCGCAGCCTGGATTCGCTGAAGCCGGCCGAGTTCCGCAATCTCTGCCAGTGGGGCTATCCCTATGTGTTTGAGACCTTTCGCTTCCACATGACACTGTCCGGCCGGGCCGGGCCGCAGGAAAGCCAACGTCTGCGCGCGGCAATTGACAGCCTGTTCGCCGATGTGCTGCAGCAGCCGGTGCTGGTGGATGCGCTGACGCTGTTCGTCGAAACCGAACCGGGCGCTCCGTTCATGGTGCTTTCGCATCATGCGCTCGGCCGCCGCGCTGCCCGAAAAACCGCCTGACCGCAATTCGTCCGAGTAAGCAAGGACTGCCTGAATGACCGCCGAAACTGTTCTCCACAACGCCCGCATCGTGCTTGCCGACGAGATCGTCGAAGGGTCGCTCGTGCTGCGCGACGGTTTTATCTCCGGCGTCGACGCCGGCACCGGCCACACCGGCGGGAGCATGGGCGGCGAGGACATGGGCGGCGACTACATCATTCCCGGCCTGGTCGAGCTGCACACTGACCATCTCGAAGGCCACTATGCGCCGCGCCCGAAAGTGCGCTGGAACCCGATCGCCGCCGTCCTTGCCCATGACGCGCAGGTGGCCACCGCCGGCATCACCACCGTGCTCGACGCTTTGCGTGTCGGCATGGACGAGGACGCGGATATTACCTCCGACGACATCCGCAAGCTCGCCGGCGCGATCGAGGACAGCGTCGCGAAAGACCGGTTGCGGGCCGACCATTTCTTGCACCTGCGCTGCGAGGTCTCGGCGCCGGATTGCTTGCGGGCTTTCGCCAATTTCGATGGCGACGAGCGGGTCAAGCTGGCCTCGCTGATGGACCATGCGCCGGGACAGCGTCAGTTCGTCAATCTCGAGACCTACGCCCATTACTATCAGCGCAAGCTGAAATTGACCGATCGCGACTTCCAATTGTTCTGCGAAAAGCGGATGTCGGAATCGGCGAAGAATTCGGGACCGAACCGGGTGGCGATATCAGCCGCCTGCAACGAGCGGGGCATTGTGCTGGCGAGCCATGACGACGCCACATCAGGCCATGTCGACGAGGCGATCGAGCAGGGCGTGCGCGTCGCGGAATTCCCGACCACGCTGGAAGCCGCCAAGGCCTCGAAGGATGCCGGGCTCGGCGTACTGATGGGCGCGCCCAACGTCATGCGCGGCTCCTCGCATTCGGGCAATGTCTCGGCCCGCACGCTGGCCGGCGACGGCCTGCTCGACATATTGTCGTCCGACTACATTCCCTTCAGCCTGATCCAGTCGGCCTTCTTCCTCGGCGACGTCGTCGAGGGCATTTCCCTGCCGCAGGCGGTTGCGATGGTGTCGAAGAATCCGGCCGAGGCGATCGGCCTCAACGACCGCGGCGTCATCGAACAGGGCCGCCGCGCCGATCTGGTGCGTGTGCGCGTCGACGACCATGTGCCGGTCGTGCGCACTGTCTGGCGCCAAGGGCGCCGGGTCGCCTGATGGTCTTGGCGTCGATCGACCGCGAACTCAGCAGCGAGGCCTTTCCGCTCCGCAACGGCGTGTTTGTCGCCGTCGTCGGCCCGAGCGGCGCCGGCAAGGATACGGTAATCGGCTATGCCCGCACCTTGTTTGCCGACGAGACGAGGCTGGAGTTCGTCCGCCGGGTCATCACCAGGCCGAGCGACGCCGCAAGCGAGGATCACGACACGCTGGCCGACGCAGCCTTTGCCGAAGCCGAGGCCGACGGCGCCTTCGCCATTTCCTGGGAGGCGCACGGGCTGCGCTACGGCATTCCGGCCGATGTCGACTGGTCGATAGCCAATGGCCATGTCGCCGTGGCCAATGTCTCGCGCGCAGTCATCCCGGTGCTGCGGGAGCGCTATGCCAATCTGGCTGTCGTCGAGATCACCGCTTCGCCGGAAATCCTCGCCGAGCGTCTCGCCCAGCGCGGCCGCGAATCGCGCGGCGAAGTGCTGGCTCGGCTTGCCCGCAGCGCCAATATCGCTTTGTCCGGCTCCGGCGTCACCTCGATCGACAATGGCGGCCGGCGCGAAGCCGCCGGAGAACGCTTCGTCGAGGTGCTGCGCAAGGCGATGGCCTTCTCGGATATATCCGGCGTGATGTAGCGCTACTCCGCCGCGACAGTCTTCCGGCTGGCATCGAGCATCAGCCGCCTTGCGCGGAACACGCCCCATTGCTGGTCGACCAGCACGCCGATCAGGATCACGCCGCCCATCACCGCGAAGTTGAGCGAGGACGGGATGCCGAGCAGATTGACCAGGTTCTGCAACTCCTGCAGCAGCACGGTGCCCAGGATGACGCCGACCAGCGAGCCTTCGCCGCCGCGCAGCGAGAAGCCGCCGAGAACGGCGGCGGCAATGGCGTAGAGTTCGTAGAACTGGCCGTGGCTGGCCGGCGAGATCGAGCGCGTGTACATGGCGAAATAGATCGCCGACAGCGCCGTCAGAACGCCGCAGATGACATAGGCGGCCATCACGACGCGGCCGGTGCGGATGCCCGAATATTTAGCCGCCTCTTCGTTCTTGCCGATGGCATAGAGGTAGCGTCCGAACACCGAGCGGTGCAGCACCACCCACATGACGATCGAAATGACGATCAGTGCGATGAAACTGTTGGGCACGCCATAGCTGCGGCCCGCGGTGAGGAATTCGAGCTCGGGAAAATTCTGGCCGAAGGCGAAGCCGGCGGTGCCGTCGGCGGTATAGAAACGGGCGACCCCGCGATAGATCAAAAGGCCGCACAGCGTCACCACGAAGGGCTGCAATTTCAGCCTTGTGATCAGCCAGCCATGCGCCAGCCCGATGATGCCGCCCAGCACCAGGATCAGCGGCAGCGCCACCGGCCATGGCATGTCGCGCACAGCGATGAAATCGATGAATAGCGTGCCGAGCAGCGCCACCAGCGACCCCACCGACAATTCGATGCCGCCGGTGATGATGACGAAGGCCTGGCCGATGGCGAGGATCCCGAACAGGCCGATCAGGTTCGAGGTGTTGGCGAGGTTGATCGGCAAAAGGAAGCGCGGGTTGATGGCGGTCACCACGGCGCCGACCACCAGGATCAGGATCAGCAGGCCGAGATCTTTTTTGCTCATCGTCTTCTCCCCAATGCGCCGGACCGGCAATCGCCTGAAGCCCGCTAGTTTGCCGGCTTGCCGACCGCCAGCAACAGCACGTTTTCCTGGCTGAATTGTTCCTTGTCGAGAATGCCCGAGATCTGGCCCTCATGCATGACGGCGATGCGGTCGGACACGCCGATCACCTCTTCCATGTCGCTGGAAATCATCAGCACGGCGACGCCGGCGTCGGCCAAGGCTCGCATCAGCCCGTAAATCTCGGCCTTGGCGCCGATATCGATGCCGCGCGTAGGCTCATCGAGGATCATCACCTTCGGGTTCATCGCCAGCCATTTGCCCAGCACCACCTTCTGCTGGTTGCCGCCCGACAGCGTGCCGGTTCGCGTCTGCACCGACGGCGCCTTGATGCCGAGATTGCTCTTCTGCTTCTCGGCGGTGGCGGTCTCGGCGCTTGCCGACACCAGTCGACGCTTCGCATGCGCCGGCAGGTTGGGCAGCGAGATGTTCTGCGCGATCGACAGGTCAAGCAAAATGCCGGTCAGCTTGCGGTCTTCCGGAACCAGAAAAATGCCATGCGCGACCGCATCGGCCGCCGAACCCAGCACAAGCGGCTTGCCGTCGAGTTCGAGCCCACCGCCAAGCGTGCTGTCTATGCCGAAGAACACCCGCGCCAGTTCGGTGCGGCCGGAGCCGACAAGGCCGGCGAGGCCGAGGATTTCACCGCGCCTGATGTCGAGGTCGACCGGCCGGGCAGGGTAGGCGGGGGTGCGGATGGCTTTGGCCGAGAGAGCCGTGGCGCCCGGCGCCCGCGCCGCCTCGGAGGCCTTCTCGCGCTCCTTCAGCATGCGGCCGATCATCAGCTTGACCATCTGGTCGTGGTTGATGGCGCTCTTCGGCAAGGTGCCGGCCAGCATGCCGTCGCGCAGCACCACGACGCGGTCGGCGACGCGCTCGACCTCATGCAGCCGGTGCGAAATGAAGATGACGCTGATGCCATCGGCCTTCAGCGCCTTGATGACGTCGAGCAGCTTGTCGGTTTCGGCAAGCGGCAGGCTCGATGTCGGCTCGTCGAGGATGACCAGCCGTGCCTTGATCGACAGCGCCTTGGCGATCTCGACCATCTGCTGCTGGGCAAGCGACAGCGAGGCAACCGGCGTATCGGCGGAAAAGTTGGCGCCGACACGCTTCAGCAGCGGCGCCACCATTTCGCGCAGCTTGGCGCGGTCGACCAATCTCAGCGGCCCGCCGCGCAACGGCTCGCGGCCGAAGAAGATATTGGCGGCAACATCGAGGTTTTCGAATAGATTGAGTTCCTGGTGGACGAAGGCGATGCCCGACCCCAGGCTGCCTTCGACGGTGAGCCCGTCATGCGCAACGCCGTCGACGGTGATGGCGCCGCTGTCCGGCCTGGTGACGCCGCCGAGGATCTTCATCAAGGTCGACTTGCCGGCGCCGTTTTCGCCGACCAAGCCGATCACCTCTCCCGGCCTGACCTCCATGGAAAAACCATCCAGCGCCACCACGCCCGGATAGGTCTTGCGCACGTTCTCGAGGCCGAGGAACGGGGTGGTTGCGACGATGGATGGGTCGGAATAATTCATCACGCCATATTTGATCAGGCTTGCCAGCAGCCGGTGGGCTACAGACTGACGGGCCTTGGCCGGCCCGTCAACACGATCGCCGGCTCAAGGCGAACCCTGAGCCGGCGCAACTGCTCGTGGTCTCAGTTTCCGGACATCGCCTTCAGATTGGCGGCATAGGTGTCGACATCGTCCTTACCGATGATCTTGGTCGGGATAATGATCAGGCCGCCTTCCGGAATGCCTGATTTGTCGCCCTTGAGATAGGCGGCCATCAGCTTCATGCCCTGATAGGCCCATTCGAAGGGCTGCTGCACGACGGTCGCCGCCACGGTGCCTTCCTTGACGCCGCCCAGCGTGATCGGATCGTCATCGAAGCCGACGACCGTGATCGAGCCGAGCTTCCCGGCGTCGCGCAGCGCTTCATAGATGCGCGGCGTGTTGTAGGAATAGAAGCCGACCATGCAGGTGATGTCGGGGCTGGCGACCAGCGCGTCCTCGACATTCTTCTTGGCGCGCGCCTGGTCGATGTCGTCGCCGCGCACGTCCACCAGTTCGATCTTGCTGCCGGCGAGGCCGTCCTTCATGCCCTGGATGCGTTCCTTGGCATTGTCGGCGCCGAGCAGGCCGACGAAGCCGAGGCACTTGCCGCCGTCCGGCATCGCCTTCTTGGCGATCTCGGCCGCCTGCTTGCCGGCGTCGACATTGGACGAGCCGATATAGGCGACGCGCTTGGTCTGCGGGGCATCGGAGTCGGTGGTGAACAGCGCCGTTTCCGACGCGATCTTGTTCAGACCGTCGGTCGAGGTCTTGGGGTCGACGGCCGAGACCATGATGCCCTTGACGCCGGCGGTCACCAGATCGTCCATCAGCCGCTGCTGGATGGCGACCGAGGACTGCTCGGGATATTTGAGTTCGAGATTGTAGTCGGGCAATTCGGCCTGCGCCTTCTTGACGCCGGCTTCGGCGGCCTTCCAGAAATCGGAAGCGCCGTTGACGACGAAGGCCAGCGTCGGTTTGTCGTCGGCGCGCGCAATGGCTGTCGCGGTCAGGCCAAGCAGCAGGGCTGCGGTGGCCACGGATGCATGTCGTATCAAGGATTTCATGTTCAACCTCCCGTTTTGGCTCAGTCGTCGGACTGAACCGATCTTGCATTCACTGACTTGCCGCTCGCGATTTGGACGCCCTCCTCCTCAGGGGTTCCCGGCGCTGAAGAATGGCGTCGTCGGTCGCGATCACGGACTTTAGAGACTCATCCCGTGCTCGTAAATAGTCTGATTTGTCTGACATATCACATGTCCGAGACCAGGCTTGCGGAGGCAAACCCCGCTCGCCATCGGGCCATTCACGTGCACTTCTCGCCGCACGGGGTCCCACCTGACCGGACACGGCGGATTGACGTTACAGCGTCGTTTTGTATTAGTAAACACTATTAGCAGAGGTCTCGCGCGGACACTCGGCGTGGCCCTAGGTCTAGTTTGCCCGAACAGGTGCAGCACGGCTTCGCGCAAGCAGATGCCTTGCAGTCCTCGAATTTCACGCGGCCCGAAGCGGCATGGCGGCGAACTTCAAAGCTGCTAATAAAGATAAACGCCTTCGACTATTTCCATTGGTCGACGGCGCCACACCATCTTGTCGGTGTGGCAGGCTTGCGACTAGACAGGCTGGGGATTGGGACGCAATGCCATGAGCGAGACGAGGGATCCGGACGACACGGCGAAGCGGCGCAAGGCGCCGGCGAGAGCCGCCAAGGGCGGCCGCGTCACCATGACCGACATCGCCAGGGCAGCCGGTTGCTCGCAGGCGACCGTCTCTTTCGTGCTCAACGATTCGCCCGGCATCCGGCTGTCGCAGCAGACGCGCGAGCGGGTGATCGACGCCGCGCGCTCGCTCGGCTACGCAGCACCCGCCTTCTCGGCGCTGCGCAAACCTGTTCCCGCCTTCGATGGACTTGACGGTGTCATCGGTTTCGCTGTCGACCAGCTGGCGACAAGCCCGGAAGCCGTTGTCGCCATCGAGGGCGCGCGCCAGGCGTCGTGGAACGCCGGCAATGTGTTGCTCGTGGCGCAGACGATGGGCGACTCCGTCATGGAGCCGCGCGCCATTGCGGCGCTCACCAGGCGCGGCATCTCGGCGCTGGTCTACATGACCATCTTCACCCGCGAGATCACGGCACCGGACTTCCTCTACGGCCTCGACATCCCGGTCATCCTGCTCAACTGCTACACGGCCGATTATGCCTTCCCGGCCGTGGTGCCGTCCGAGATCGCCGGCGGCCAGAACTCGACCCGGCATCTGATCGGCCACGGCCACCGCCGCATCGCCACCATCACCGGCGAGCCGTGGATGCAGGCCGCGCAGGACCGCCTCAAAGGCTACCGCAGGGCGCTCGCCACCGCCGACATCCCGTTCGATCCCGAACTGGTGGTCGAGGGCGACTGGTCGGCGAGCGCCGGCTACGCGGCGACCGTGAAGCTTTTGGCGCTGAAAGAGCGTCCGACCGCTATCTTCTGCCAGAACGACCGCACGGCCATCGGCTGTTACGAAGCGCTGAAGGAGGCGGGCCTGCACATCCCGCAGGACATCTCCGTCGTCGGCTATGACGACGAGGAGATCGCCCGTCACCTGTTCCCGCCGCTGACGACATCGATCCTGCCGCACATGGCGATGGGCCAATGGGCGATCGAACAGCTCGAAGTGCCGCCGCCTGCCGGCCGCGGCCGCTATCCCATCACCAAGCTGGAATGCCCGCTGGTGCAGCGGGAGTCGGTGGCAGCTGTGGCTGGATAAAGTTGAACCAGCCCATCCCGATGCAAATCGGGATGGGTCTGTTTGGTGTTTGCGCCTCAGGGCAGGGTCTATCCGGGAACGTGCCGCGGTTAGAACCGCAAGACGACAAAGGAGCGCCTGCGATAGCAGCGCCGGCGCAACCGGCCATGCCGCCAGAACGTGCGGCAGTGCCGTCTCCAGACATGCCGCCTGTGGTGGCGACGATGGTGCCATCGCCGATGCGATATCTGCTCGACATCGCCCGGGCCTTCGTCGTCATCAAACGAATTGGCATCCTGCTTGTCGAGTTCATCGAGAATGCCGTTACCGACATTGGGAACCCCGGCCACGGCCTCGAGAGGCCGAACCGCGGTAGCAAGCGCCGCGGCCCCCGCAACGCCAAACAATGCTGTCAAGAATGATCGCCGATCCATCAAAACCTCCATCAGCAAGACAAGGCTAACATGACGAGCCTAACACAATGCAGCTAGAGCGGGTGATACAAAAGGCCAGAGGCGAATCTTCGAGCCGGCCCAAACGGGTGACCGGACGGACGGTAGAGGTCAGATTAAGGCCGCAACCGGGCGGCGCGCTTCCTTCGGATCGGTGACCGAGCCATGCAGAATGCCGCCGATGAAAGCGCACAGCCTGACCGGTTCCGCCTTTCCGCGAAACGCTGAACCGCTCGGCAAAGCTCTCTCCCTAAGAATGCCCGCCACCTTCCGGCATTGGGGCTGGCTGAGAGACTGATGCACCACGGCACATGCGATGTTGCGGTACTCAGCGCCGCGCCAATATCCGGCAGAGCTCCTTCAGGTCCCGGTCGTAGGTGCCCTTGCCGCTGAGCACGCTGGCGCAGCGTTTCTTCATCTTGGCGATCTGGCCGGCCGACATGGCGCTGATGGCAACCACCGCCGGTCGCGTCGGCACCGCCGGCGTGTTGGGATCCCGAGGGCTGGTGGGCGCGGTCGGTGCGCCAATGCCGACCCCGACCCCGGCCGTCACCCCATTGCCCACCCCGACACCGGCGCCGACCCCGACACCGCTGCCGACGGTTGCGCCGACCCCGACCCCGACGCCCGTGCCCACCGATGCGCCGACGCCGGCCGCAACGCCGCTGGTGCCGCCAACCGTAGCGCCGACACTGGCGGTGGTGCCGCTGGTGCCGCCGACCGTTGCGCCGACATTGGCGCCCTTGCTGCCGCCGACCGAGACGCCGACGCCAAGCCCGCCGCCACTGCCGCCGACCGAGACGCCCACCCCACCGCTGCCGCCGATGCCCACACTGAGCCCGCCCGCGCCAGCCGGAAAGCACAAAGCCACGGCAACAGCGCCACCGGCCAAGGCCTTTGTTAAACTTTTAAAGAAATCCATAATGACGCTCCCCGTGTTGGTTGCCTGTACGCAGGTTGAACAGCATCCGTTACCAATATGATTACGCGAGTGTAGCGTTTTTAGTTTCTGCGAGAATAGGTAGTATTGGAAATCGTTGTTATGGCTGCTTGCGGCGATCGGAATATATATTTTGGAATTGGCGGAAAAAATCGAGGATTTGCGGTTAGACTCGGAACCTTAGACAGGCAGGACGAGTGCTCGCATGCGGGAATTTACCGGGCGCATGCCTCAGGCCATCTTGCGACGCCGCTTCGCTAGGCTGCGGTGGAGAATGGACCTCGAGAATGGGGCTCGTACTGCAGAAAAGGGGACGACCCAAGAAACCCGCGACGATCTCCACCGATGTCGGGCGCGTTGTGCGTCACATCGTTCCGCTGCTCGCAGTCGACGGCGTCAGCGCTACCCTTGCGGGCATACCTTCGCCCCGTTTGGCGTTTCTGCCCTTTGGATCGGATGCCGATCGTCCGCTGGCGTTTCGAATCTCTTCAACTTACGCCGAGTTTCGCAAATCCACTTTCATCCCGGCTAACGTTCGAAGGGTTCGCCAAGCGAGGCGACACCGTTCAGCCTGAGCAAGCGGCGGTCCGCCGAGATGACACCGAGCACGACGATCGTAACGAGATAGGGAAGGCTGGAAAGCAGTTGCGATGGCAAGTCCAGACCGGTCGCCTGGGCGGCGAGGCTCATCAGCGAAACCGCGCCGAAGAGGCAGGCACCCAGGAAGATGCGGCCAGCGAGCCACGTACCAAAGACAACGAGTGCGATCGCGATCCAGCCACGTCCGGCAATCATACCGTCCGCCCAAAGGGGCGTGTACACCGCCGCCGCATAGGCGCCGGCAAAACCCGCCATCATGCCACCAAAAGCTATGGCCGCGACACGGATAGCGATGACCGGATAGCCGATGGCGTGGGCTGCCTTGGGATTCTCGCCGATTGCCCTCACGACAAGGCCGACTCTCGTATAGGCAAACATCGCCCAGATCGCAAACGTCACGGCAAGGGAAAGCCATACGACGACGTCCTGGACAAACAGCCTGCCGAATACCGGGATTTCCGAGAGGCCGGGAAAGACAAGTTTCGGGAGCCCCTTCACCGTCAAGCTCTCGTAGCTTTTGCCGAACAGCGCCGAAAGGCCTTGGCCGAGAATGCCGATCGCAAGGCCTGTCGCGACCTGGTTTGCCCGGAATCCGAGTGCCAGCACTGCAAAGACGAGGGACAGGACGGCGCTACCGAGGCCGGCGGCAACGAACCCCAGCAGGTGTCCACCGCCGTGGTAGACGACGATGAACGCGAGCACCGCGCCGAGGGCCATCAGGCCCTCTACGCCGAGGTTAAGAACACCGGCGCGCTCGACCACCAACTCGCCGAGTGCGGCAAGGAGAAAGGGGGTTGCCGCTGCGAGCATGCCCGAAATAATGAACTCGACGGCGTTCATGGCTGGCTCAGGTGATGGGGGCGGCGCCACTCGATGCGGTAGCGCACGAAGGCCACAGCGCCGAGATAGGCGAGCAGCAAGCTGCCTTGGAAGACGCGGACGGCGGCGATCGGCAGGTTTGCCGACACCATCGCATTGTCGCCGCCGATATAGAGGACAGCCATGAAGAGCGCGGAAAAGATGATGCCGACTGGATGCAAGCCGCCGAGATAGGCGACAATGATGGCCGCATAACCGTAGCCGGTCGAGATCGAGCGCTGCAGCTGGCCGAGCGGACCCGCGACTTCCGCCGCGCCTGCCAGTCCCGCCGCCATGCCACCGATCAGAAGCGATAGCCAAATCGCACGCCCTTCGCTGAAGCCGGCGTAACCGGCCGCGCGCGGGGCAAGGCCGCCGACCTTGAGCTTATACCCCATGAAGCTTCGCTGCATGAAAACCCAGGCCACCAGCGAGAGCGCAAGTGTGATGAGCAGCGAGACGTTGACGCGGGTACCGGTGATCAGGGTCGGCACCATCGCGTCGTTCTGAAACATGACGGACTGTGGGAAATTGAAGCCGGCCGGGTCCTTCCATGGGCCGAGCAGCAGGTAGTTGAGGACTTGCGCCGCAACGAGGCTCAGCATCAAGGAGACCAGGATCTCGTTCGCATTGAGCCTGACGCGCCAGAAGGCGGTGATAGATGCCCAAAGTGCACCGCCGAGGGCACCGAGAAGCAGCATCAGCGGCCAGATCCACTGCCCGGTCGCCTGCGGAAACCAGACGGGGATCGCCGAGGCGAAAATAGCGCCCAGGATAAACTGGCCCTCCGCGCCGATGTTGAACACTTTTGCGCGGAAACCGATCGCCAGCCCCTGAGCAATGAGGAGAAGAGGCCCCGCCTTCAGCAGCACCTCCGCGAACGATGCCCAGGAGAGGAACGGCTCGAGAAGCATCGCGTACAGGACGGCCGCCGGATCTCGGCCTATCAGCACATAAAGGCCCAGATTGAGGATGATCGCCATGCCAAGCGCGACAGCAGGGGCCAGCATGGCCGCGACGAGCGAGGCATGCTCCCGGCGGACGAGCGCGGGGAGGAACGTCGCGGCCCAAACGCTCATGCAGGAACCTTCTCTGGCGAGGCATGTGCTCCGATCATGTATCTGCCGATGTCTTCGGGGCGCGTGTCCCGCGTGACCAGAGGCGGACTCAGCATTCCATGATGCAGCACCTGGATGAAATCGCAGAGTTCGAAAAGTTCCTCGAGTTCCTCGGAAATTACGAGGATCGCCACGCCCAGGTTGCGCAACGCGATGAGCCGCCTTCTGATGGCGGATGCAGCGCCAATGTCTACACCCCAGGTCGGCTGCGCCACGAAAAGCAGTTTTGGCGACAGCATCATCTCGCGACCGACGATGAATTTCTGCAAGTTGCCGCCGGACAGCGAGCCCGCTTCGGCATCCGGGCCGGAGGCGCGGACGTCGTACCGACGGATGCATTCGCTGGTGAAAGCCGTCGCTCCGGCGCTGTTGATGAGGCCGCGCCTCACGAGATCGAAAGGATGGGCGGTAAGAACGGTGTTGAGCACGAGCGACATTTCAGGGACCGCGCCGCGTCCCAGCCGGTCTTCGGGCACGAAGGCGAAGCCAAATCTCCTGCGCGCGGCCGCATCGAGTGTGCCTACGTCGCGGCCCATCATGTAAATCCGGTCGCGTTGTTCCTTCAGCAGCATCGCTTCGCCCGAGATGAGCGCGGCAAGCTCGCCTTGGCCATTGCCCGATATTCCGGCTATGCCAAGGATCTCGCCTGATCGTACCGTGAGGCTGATGCCGGAGAGCGGCGTGGCAAAGGGGTCGTCCGGCGTGTAGTCCATGCCGATTATTTCCAGCCGCTTCTCCCCCTCGGGCATGGCCAACGCGGGCATCACCTCGGGCATGTCGCGGCCGATCATCATCCGGGCGAGGTCGTGCGCATCATAGTCGCGTGGGTCGACGGTGCCGATAACGCGCCCTCCACGCAGGACGGTCGCCTGGTCACAGATCGTGCGAATTTCCTCCAGTTTGTGCGAGATGAACAGGATGGACACGCCGCGGTCGCGAAGGCGCCTGAGCGTGTCGAACAACTTCTTCACCGCCTGCGGCGGCAAGACCGAGGTCGGCTCGTCGAGAATGAGCAGCTTCGGGTCCGTCATCAGGCAGCGGATGATCTCCACCCGCTGCCGTTCGCCGACCGAGAGCGCGTGCACATCGGCGAGAGGATCTACTTCAAGGCCAAAATCCTGGCCGAGGCTGCGGATGCGCCCCGCCAGCTCCGCCTTGCCGCCGGGGACGACGAGCTGGATGTTCTCGACGACAGTCAGCGTCTCGAACAGCGAGAAATGCTGAAAGACCATGCCGATGCCCCTGCGCCGTGCCTCAGCGGGCGAGGCAAGGCGCAGAGGCTCTCCGTTCCAGACGACGGTGCCTTCGTCCGGCTGTTCAACGCCATAGATGAGCTTCATCAGCGTCGATTTGCCCGCCCCATTCTCCCCGAGAATCGCATGGATCGATTGGTGCGCCACGTCCAGATCGATGGCTTGGTTGGCCCGGATCTGGCCGTAGCTCTTCGAGATGCCGCGGAGCGACAGAAGGGGCGGGGTCATGACTTACTTCGGCAGTGGTGTGGTGACACCCTTGACGTGCCAGTCCATCGCGACGATCTCGGGATCCGCTATCGTCGCACCGGCGGCGGCGGCTTCGCTGCCGTCGGCCTTGGTGATTGGACCTGTGAAGGGCGAGAAGCTGCCGTCGGCGATCTTCGCCGCCACTTCCTTGATCTTCGTCATCGTGTCGGCTGGGATATCTGAGTTCCAGTCCACGACCTCCACCACCTTTTCGGCGACGCCGAGGAAGGTGTTGGCGCCCTTGAAGGTTCCGGCCAGATGGGCATCCACGGAAGCCTTGAAGAAGGGCGACCAGTCCGTCGCGATGCAGCCGAGATATTTCTTCGGTGCATATTTCTTCATCGACGAATTGAGGTTGAACGCGTAGACGCCAGCCTCCTCGCAGGCCGAGATCACGGAGGGTGTGTCCTGCGCGTTCGAGAAGATCACGTCGCAGTTCTGTGCCATCAGCGCCTTGGCGGCTTCCTGTTCCTTGGCCGGGTCGAACCAGGAGTTCACCCAGACGACCGATACCTCGATATCGGGATTTACGGTCTGTGCGCCGAGCGTAAATGCGTTGATCGAGGTGATCAGCTCCGGAATGGCGAAGGCCGAGACGGAGCCGACCTTGCCGGTCTTGGAAAGAGCTGCGGCGGCTATGCCGAGCAGGTAAGTGCCCTGGAAATACTTCGCCGCGAAGGGCGAGAAATTCGGCGCGGTCTGGAAGCCGGAGGCATGCAGCACGGTGACCGCAGGATCGCGGCGGGCGATCTGTAGTGCACCATTCTGGTAGCCGAATGAGCCGGCGATCAGGAACTTGTTACCGTCGGCGACGGTCTTGTTCATGATCCGGTCGGCGTCCGGCCCTTCGGCGATGTTCTCGATGACGGTGATCTTCACCTTGTCGCCGTATGCGGCCTTGACCGGCTCGAGGCCGGCGGCGAGCGCATGGCCCCAGCCGACATCGCCGACCGGCGACGGGAGCACGAGCGTGATACCGAGCGGCTCGTCGGCCGCAAAGGCGGGACGGCTGCCAAGCGCGCCGGCAAGCCCTGTTGCGGCAAGGCCCTTCATCAGAGTTCTGCGGGTCAGATAGTTCAGCATGTCAGTTCCCCTGTCTTAAGTTGTTAGAATTCCACCGCGGCAAAAGCGGTTTCCGCGTCCGCAGCAAGCCGGGCCTCGTTCAGCCCGGTAAACGCACCCTTCTCCCAGACGATGCGGCCGTTGATCATGGTCATGTCGGTGGGCATGCCGATGCCGACCTTGGCGATCAGGCTCAATGGATCGTGGCGCGTGCCGACATAATCCATGCGGCGCGTGTCGATCGCGAAGAGGTCGGCGGCCATGCCGGGCGACAGTCGGCCGATGTCATTGCGGCCCAGAAGCGCGGCCCCGCCCGTTGTCGCATAGCCGAGGAAATCGACCGGCGCAGGCACGGGATGAGCGCGCGTCGAGGCCGCCAGGCATTGCAGCATGTAGGCGGAATGGATGCAGTGCATGAGGTTGGAATTGTCGTTCGAGGCAGCACCGTCGCAGCCGAGACCGACGCGCAGGCCAAAGGCGGACATGGCGGGAATATCAGTCACCTCCGCGCCCACCAGATAGACCGGCTCCGGGCAATGCGAGACACCGGTGCCGCTCGCCGCCATCAGCCGCAGTTCGTCATGCGTCAGCTCCCAGCAATGGGCATAGAAAGTGTCTCGGCCGGCAAATCCGAGGTCCTCGAGATAGTCCACCGTACGCATGCCATGGCGGGCCTCGATGATCGGGCTTTCGCCCTCGCCGACATGGGTGTGCATCCGCACCCCGCGATCACGCGCCAGCGAAACCGATTCCACGAAGGTCTCGCGGTAGCAGTTGACCGGCTGGCAGGGAGCGACCACGACCTGACGCATGCTGAAGGGACTGGTGTCGTGATAAGTGTCGATGAGGCGTGCGCAGTCGGCAATGAATTCGTCCGTGGTCTCCAGCATCTCGTCTGGAATGGTCGAGCCTTCCGATTTTGGCAGCGTGTTGCCGCCGCGGCCGGCGTGGAAACGCATGCCGAGAAGGTCGGCCGCTTCGAACTGCCGGTCGATGAGCCGTTTTCCGGCATGGAGCGGAAAATTGTACTGGTGGTCGAAGGCCGTCGTGCAACCGTGCTTTATCAACTCTGCCATCGCCGTGATCGAGGCGTGGTAGAAACAATCCTCGTTGAGCCGGGAGAAGATCGGATAGATCCGGTCGAGCCATTCGATGACCGACAGCTTCGTCCAGTCGAGGTCGGCACGGTTGCGCACAAAGCACTGAAAGAAGTGATGGTGCGTGTTGACGAGGCCGGGATAGACGAACCAGCCGTCGGCGTCCTGCACGATAGTACCGGCCGGCAACTCGCTTCTGTGCAGGCCTTGCCCGATTGCCTCGATCTGCGGGCCATTCGTCAGCACATCGACATTGCGCCGGACGCTCGGACCCCTGCCCTCGTCGGTGATGACCGCTGCGCAATTCTTCAGGAGATAGCCGGTCACCTCACGCCTCGTCCGGTATGGGTGGCGGTTCGGGCTTCAACTCGTGCAGCCGGTGGATACCGGGCATCTCGATGAAATTGTCGAGGCTGCGGAGCGCTCGCGACCAGAGCCGGATCGTGGGATACGGATCGAGGGAAACGCCACCGTCGGGCGCGAGCGCGACATAGGGAAAGCAAGCAATGTCGGCAATCGTCGGCCGGTCGGATGCGAGAAACCGATCGCCACGCATTTTTTGTTCGAAGAGGCCGGCTTCCAGCTCACGTAGTGCCGCTATGCCATTGGCCTGAAGCGCACCGATGTCACCGGGGCGCAGCAGCATCTCATGCAGGCGCGCGCCGCCGAGATTGGCGGTCAGCCTGTGCGAGAAGGAAAGCCATTGCTGGATGCGCGCCGTCTCCTTGGGGGCGCCGCTGCCGAGCCAGGCCGGTGCTGCCTTCGCGGCGAGATAGCCAAGCATGGCGGAAGACTCGGTCAGGATCAGGTCGCCGTCTTCAAGGATCGGGATGGAGCCTCCCGGATTAAGCGCCATAAGCTCGGGGCCACGATGCTCGGCGCCGGGATGGAAGTCGACCGGGCGGATTTCGAGCTTCACACCTGACAGCGTGGCCATCAGGCGCACCTTGTAGCAACTTGGGGAGAGGATGTAGTCGTAAAGCTTCATTGTGCCACCAATTGCGCGCCGTAGGTATAATTGTGGCGCTTCAGCCAGCGGCGATAGGCGACCGAGGTCAGGTCGGCGCGCGTGGGGATTTCCATGCCGGGATCGAGCGGCAGAAGACGCGGGATCTGGTTTTCGAGGATCGAGCGGTCCTGCAGGAAAATCGTCTGCTGGAAATGGATGAGGTCGGTCTGTGGCGTCTCGTCATCGAAAAGCGCCATCCATGGCCAGACGTCGCAGAGATCTTCGGCAAGCGGCTGGACGAATAGCGTAATGACATCCCATTCGCCCGGGCGCGGCGGGCAGGTCTTGTAGAGGACTGAGCAGGTCGGAGCCGGCACGCGGTACATGTATTCCGTCGTGATACCTCCGCTCGCGGATTTCGCCGCCTGCGGCTGGTAGAACTTCACCTGGGTCGCCCAGACCTCGTCCTCCTCCTCGCGGATCTCGACCTTGTAGTTTTCGACCTCGGTATGCGGCTCCGAGCCGAGGATGTCGGTATGGACGAAGGGGAAGTGTGCGATGTCGAGGAAGTTCTCGACGGCGCGGAGCGGCGAGCAGCGCACCCGCACCACGCCGACATCGACGAAGCGGCGCCCGGGCTGGTCTGCCTCGGGAATCGGGAAGACCGGTTTCTTCGGTTCGCCGAGCGACGACCAGATATGGCCATAGCGCACCGAAACCGGCAGCACGCGCCCGTTTTCGCCTGTCACTTTCGTCGCGCCATCGGCGTCGAGCGCAACCTTGATCGGCTCGTCCATCAGGGTGGTCTCGCGCCCATAGCGGTCGAGCCGGCTGAAAAGCCCGACCGGATACCATTCGTCGCGCATCGCATCGTCGATCATGGCACAGCCCCTTTCGCCTCGATCCCTTCGGCCATGCGCCGAAGGCTCTCGGCGGCTCGCGAGGCGGCGATGCGCTCGGACGCATCGCAATCGGCTGGAACAAGGACGTGGATCAGCGTCTCGCCGGCTTCCTGCGGGATAGGCAGCAGGCGGATTGCCGGCGCGCCGGGCGCCTGCCAGACGTATCCTTCAACGGTGGCCTTCGTACCGGCAGCGACCGAGAGTGCCGAACATCCGGCGCGGGCCGTCAATGAACGGAGCGGCACGTAACCCTCAAAAAGGGGTGGGTTGCCGTCAGGCTCTCCATCAGCGACCCAGATGATCCCGCCGGCCTCTTCGACCAACCGGGTCGCAACGCGAATCGTCTCCGGCGGCGTGAGGCTGGGATGGGCAGGAATGCGCAGGCACTGACCGGCCTGCGAATAGGTCCAGCCGTGATAGATGCAGGAGAGCGCCTCGCCGCGCACGAAGCCATGGGAGAGGCGCATGCCGCGATGCGGACAGCGATCCGCCGATGCCGCCAAGCGCCCCGATTGGCTTCGCCAGAGGGCAATGGGACCGGCGGGCGTCCGCGCCGGCATTACCTGTCCTGTTGGCAGATCCTGGGTAAGGGCGACCGGCACCCAGGTGTCCGTCTTGTCGGACAGCATGACCTTACTTTCCGTACTGATACTACTGTTTCCCGACCAGAGAGATGCCGGCGCAAGGAGTTGGCGAACCGCTCGATGCGGCTGACGTATGCATAATTATTTCGCAATTGCAATATTGGTTAAATTAAGTGCAAAACGGACGGTAACCACACGCAAAGCTATATGTTTTTTTGCTCGACAGGCGCGCGGTCGATCGTCTCTACCCAGACCTCAATGGGCCCAAGCGAACATCCCATCTCCATCATGTCGATCAGTTCCGGCGCACCGGCAATATCGAGTTCGATGCGATCGGTGCTTGCATGAGCGATGTGGTGCGCGAGACCGAGCTTGGCCGCATGGCGCATGATCCAGGGCACGAAGGACGCGGGTTCGAGGTGGCCGCGAATGGTCATCCGCTCATGCAAGCGGTGTTGACTTTGCTTCATCACGAACGGAAACGCGCGCCTTGGTGTCACGGTCAGCAGCATAGCGTCTGACTGAACGGGCGGAAGTGGTAATCGACGCGCCCAATAACACCGAATATCGACTGATCGCCCGTGCCTAGACCCGGGCACTCATGCATGTCGCCCAGAAGTGCCGCGGTTGTGGGACAACGACATGCATTAAACAAAGACTTTGAAGCGCGTCGCATGAATCCGTTTCAGCGCCACGCGCTTTTGGGTTATCTAAGCTAATGTAATACATCTGCCCTTCCCGAGAGATGGGTGACAGTTCATTCCGGAGACATGGGTTACACTTTCGGCCCTTTGCAAGGAGAGCAAGGTGCCTTGGAAGGAGTGTAACGTCATGGAAGAGCGGCTGAAGTTCATTGCCCGGCTGCTGGACGGCGAGAAGATGGCGGTGCTTTGCCGTGAGTTCGATATCTCGCGCAAGACCGGCTACAAGATCCTCACACGCTACAATGACAGTGGCCTTGAGGGGCTGACGGATCGATCACGCCGACCCTACCGCCACGCCAATCAGCTTCCGTTTCAAATCGAGAAGCTGATTGTGCGCCTCAAGCAAGACAAGCCGACCTGGGGTGCGCCAAAGATACGCGAACGGTTGGCCCGGCTGTATCCTGACGTTCACCGGCCTGCGATCTCGACGGTGCATGCGGTTCTCGACCGCCATGGCCTGGTCGAGCGCCGCAAGCGAAGGCGCAACAGGGCGATGGGAACACCACTTTCAAACGGCTATCGGCCCAACGATCTGTGGTGTGCCGACTACAAAGGCGAGTTCATGCTCGCCGATCGGCGCTATTGCTATCCGCTGACGATCACCGACTTCGCCAGCCGCTATCTCATCGCCTGCGAGGCGTTGTCGACTACCAAGGAAGCCTATGCCTTCACGGTGTTCGAGAGCGTTTTCAAAGAGTTCGGCCTGCCCAGCGCCATCAGGACCGACAATGGCGTTCCCTTTGCCAGCCCAAACGCGCTGTTCAATCTCAGCAAACTGTCGGTCTGGTGGCTGCGCCTGGGCATCGACATCGAGCGCATCCAGCCGGGCTGTCCGCAGCAGAACGGGCGCCATGAGCGCATGCATCTGACTCTCAAGAAGGAAACCACCAAACCGGCTGGCGCCAATTTCCTGCAGCAGCAGGCCAGGTTCGATGACTTCATCAATGAGTTCAACTCAGAACGCCCACATCAGGCGCTCGACATGGCCTGTCCAGCCGAGCGCTACACGCCGTCACCGCGCATCTATGCCGGCCTGCCGGATCTCGATTATCCGTTTCACGACAAGGCCGTCACCGTCACCACCTGCGGCCGCATCTGCTACAATCGCAAGAAGATCAACCTCAGCCTCGTCTTTGCCGGCCAGACCGTCGGCATCAAACAGGTCGAGGACCATATCTGGCTGGCTTCCTTCATGGATTATGATTTGGGCTACTTCGATGATGAGACATGCAGGCTCGAACCACTCCAAAACCCCTTCGGGCCAAAAGTGTTACCCATGTCTCCGATATAAACCGTAACCTATGTGTCCGGAATGGACCCATCGGTAAGTTGGCGCACCCGACAGGATTCGAACCTGTGACCTCTGCCTTCGGAGGGCAGCGCTCTATCCAGCTGAGCTACGGGTGCCTTCAAGGAACCTGAAAACGAACCAGCCGATAGGCCGGCCAGCCACGGCTTCTTAGCGGAAGCCGCGCCGGGCTTCAACGGGCAATTGGCGTGGCGATATTTTTGAAGCCACGTCGCGCGGCCTGGCAAGTTCGCGTCCGCCCTGCAGCCTCAGCCCGGGACTCACCCCGCCACCTCCACCTTCGCCACCCGCCTGCGCACCCTGCGCGGCGCCCGCTTCGCCTTCTTCGCGCCCGTCAGCTCATGCATCGCGTCCAGCTGCATCTGCTGCATTTCAGCCAGCCGCGTCCATTGGCGCGAGATCAGATAGTCGAGCTTTTCGTGTAAATGGCGCACTTCCAGCTCGGCTTTCAGGTTCACCCGGTAGTCGTTGAACGAGCGCAGGCGGTCCTTGGCCTCCGTCCGTCTCTGGCTCATCATGATGATCGGCGCCTGGATGGCGGCGATACAGGAGAGCAGCAGGTTGAGCAGGATGAAGGGGTAGGGGTCGAAGGCGCTGCTCACGCCCGCGATCAAATTGATGCCGATCCACACCGCAAGCACGCTGCCGAACGAGATCAGGAACCACCAGCTGCCGCCGAAAGCCGCCATGTTGTCGGAGACGCGGTCGGCGAACGAGCGGTGCTCCTCGAACTCCTCTTCCGAGTTTTCCGAAATCGTGTCCTGCCTGGCGATCGATTCGACCACCTGGCGGTCGAGCTCGGAGAATTCGCCATGCTCCTGCTGCAGCAGCTCCTCCATGTAGCGCATGCGGTAGCGGCCGAGCTCCTCGCGGCTGATGCGGGCGCCGCGCGGCAGGTCCGGATGATCGGAGCGGATGCGGTCGGCCAGGCTTGGCCTGAGGTCGTCGATGCGCACCAGGTCACGCTTGCGGAATTTGCGGCCCGATATCGCCGACGGCTTTCGCTTCGGCTTCAGGCGGCCATGCGGTTCGGAGTCCGGCACATCGGGCGCTTCCAGCGCCTCGTCGGCAACCAGCTCGGCGTCATGATCGCCGATGGGCGGCGCCTCGAAATACTCGCCGCCGCTGTCGTTTTCATTGGCGGCCTGTTCGGATGGTTTTGGGCTCATGATGCCGGCTCCTGCTGTCGCGCCCACGATACGCCAAGGCGAGGCGGCATAGCCACCGCCGCGGTGAAGATTGGGGGCTTGTGCAAGCGCTTGTGATGAATGCCTGCTGCAATTGCCTGTGGCGGCGCAGCCCCCCGGGGCCTCGCTCGCCTGCTGCTCGGCAACCAGACCGCCGAAGTGCTGTTGCGCCTGCTGCAGAGTTAAGATGAGGCAGCGATCCTTCACGACCCCCCTCTGTCCTGCCGGACATCTCCCCCTCAAGGGGGGAGATCAGATGTCGCCATGGCTTCGCCAAACACGAAAAAGAGGCGAGACGCCGAAGCTGCTAATCTCCCCACTTGAGGGGGAGATGGCCGGCAGGCCAGAGGGGGGTGCTGTCCCGCCGGCGTTTCAGAGTTCCTCCACCCAACGACGGGTTCTATTGCGGCGGTAAACCAGGCAACTGTGACCCCTGCGCCGGCAAACCAGGCGGCGGCAGGCCGGGCGACGCGGCCGGCTGATCTCCCGCAAACATCAGCCGCGTCTTCGTATCGGCCAGCGTCGGCGAAAGACTGCGCTGGATCAGCGCTTCGACATGGTCGTTGCGCTGGCGTGCGCTGTCGGCGCCCATCACCACGACGATCAGATGCCGGCCGTCGGCATTGTAGGACGTGACGATATTGTAGCCGGATGCCCTGATATAGCCGGTCTTGATGCCGTCGACGCCGCGCACCCGGCCGAGCATGTCGTTGTGGCCGCGCACCAGCCGACCGCGGAACATGAAGTCGCTTTCGGAGAAATAGTGGAACTGCTGCGGGAAGCGGGCGCGCAGCGCCATGCCGAGCGTCGCCATGTCGCGCGCCGATGTGTGCTGGCCATCGTCGGGCAGGCCCGATGCATTGCGGAAGGCGGTGCTGCTCATGCCGATCTGGCGCGCCTTCGAGGTCATCATGGCGGCGAACTGGTTCTCCGAGCCGCCGAGATATTCGCCCACCGCCACCGCCACGTCATTGGCCGACTTGACAACGATCGCCCGGATCGCCGAATCGACATCGATGCTCTCGCCGCGCTTGAAGCGCAATTTGGTCGGCGGCTGCCGGGCGGCATTCTCGGAGACCGGGATCTGCGTTTCCTTCGAGACACGGCCGGACTCCAGCGCCTCGAACAGCAGGTAGAGCGTCATCATCTTGGTCAGCGACGCCGGATAGCGTTGCGCCCTCGAACTGACCTCGAACAGCGTCTTGCCACTGCCGGCATCGATTACGATGGCGGCATATTTCTCCTGCGGCGCCGGCACCGCCAGCACGCTGTCGGGCGGCGCGGTGGTGCTGCAGCCGGCAACGAAGACGAGCAGCAGCAAGGCCGCGACGAATTTTTGTTTGAGGGAGGGGAAATGGAAGTTTGGCAAGGCAAGTCCGGCGTTGCTGAGAGGGCCGGAACCTAGCCTAACCCATTGTGTTCGTCCATTTGGTTAACGGCGGAGCTGCCGATGACGCTGCCAATCTCCCCCGCAAGGGGGGAGATCAGATGTCGCTTCGGCTTCGCCAACCATCGGCGCTGAAACGGCAACCTCGACATCCGCCCACCCGCCCCGAAATCGCCTGCTTCCTGTCCTGTTTTGCCTGCGGGGTCGCGGTGCTGCTATAGAGGCGGCAATTGCTTGGGGATTTGACAATGACCGGTGACATCGGCGCGGCTGCGCCAACTCTTATCAGGGCTTCGCTCAGCCGCACCGGCAAATGGGCCGGCAGCGTCGCTTTCATCGGCGGCGCTGCTTCCGACATCCTCAATCCGCTGGCGCCGTTCGCCGCCTATATCGCGCTGGTCGCTTCGGTTGCCGCCGCCATCATCGCCATTGCCATCGTTCTGCGGCTGGTGCTGGCCGCCAAGGCGCTGCCGGCGCTGATCTTTGCCACCAGCGCTGCCGCCGTCGCCGGCGGCGTCTATGGCCTGCAGCAGCAGACCAATTCGCAGAACGGTGTGATCGCCGGCCTGGTGCCGGCCATCGCCCAGTTGCAGCAGCAGATGGGCATCGTCTCGGCCAGGGTGGCCAGGATCGAGCAAACGGTAACCGAGACGAAGCTGGCGGTCGACCAGGTCAAGCAATCGACCGACGCGGTGGCGAAGAAGACCGAGGAAATTGCGTCGACCCAGCAGCAGCAGGCTGAGCAGGGCGCGCAGACGCAAAAGTCGGTAGAGGCGGTCAAGCAGACGACCGAAACGCTCGCTGCCGGCCAGCAGAAACAGGCCGAGCAGGCGGATAAGCTTCAGGCGACCACCGAGCAGATCGCCGCCTCGATCGACACCATCGCCAAGGGCTTTGCCGCATTGGCCGCGCAGGGCGGGACGATCGCCGGGCCGAAGCGGCCGGACGAATTCTATCACAATGCCCGCGTCTACGAGCTTTCCGGCGACATGCTGAATGCGCGGCGCTCCTATCTCGCTTTCGCCGGTTTCGACGTCGACGCCGTCGATCCCTACACACGCTTCGCCACCCTGCTGCGCGTGCAGGACGGCAAGGCCGGCGCCCGCGAAGTGTTCGGCGCCCTGGCCGACAAGGCCAAGGCGCTGTCGATCAAGCTGGTCCATATCCTGCAGTTCGACGATGCCCAACGTCTCGACAAGCTCAACGCCTTCATCGCGGCCAATCCGGATTTCGCACCGGCCTATTACCTGCTCGCGCAGGAGTTTTCCGAGGATCGCCTCGGCGTCCAGTCGCTGTCCGACAAGCGCAGCGAGGCCGAGGCGCTGACCAGGTTCGTCTCCTATGAAAAGGAAGGCGGGCTGCTCAAATATTTCGTCGACCAGACGCAGCTCGCCGACTGGCTCGACCGCAGCCGTACCCGCCTGACGGCGCTTGGCGACGTGCTCGACCCAGCACGCTTTGCCCCGACGCTGACGCCGATGCGCTCCAATGCCGGCTGGACGATCTCCATCTCGCTGCCTGAGGCCGCGACCGGCATTTCCTGGCGCATGGGTGTGTCAGGTCCGTTCACCGACACCGGGCTGATGGCGATGAACGACCAGCGCACCGGCAAGCCGATGCCCAATCCGAGCTTCGAATTGCCCGACAGCACCACGGCCACCACCATCGGGGTCAAATATCTCGATCTCAGGGGCCGCGAGACCGGGCCGTTCGACATAAGTTTCGATCCGGACGCGGCGCTGCAACAGGGCAACAAACAGATCCTCGACCAGTTCTGGACGTCGTGGATCGCCTTCGACGCCAGCGGCAATCACGGCCTGGTCTATTTCTCCCAGATGCTGTCATTCCGCTGCGGCATCAAGGAGGTGCGCTACAGCCTGAACGGCACGGCGCTCGACAAGGAGATCAAGCTGCCGCCTTGCGACAAGAAGGACCCCTACGCCATTCCTTATGACTACCAGCCTTACTTCAAGGTCGCCGACAACGTGACATCAATGGCGGTGCAGGTCACCTACACCGACGGCACCAAGTCGCCGGTCCGGGAGTACAAACGGCAGTAGGCGTCCACCCTCCCCCTCGTGGGGAGGGTCGATCCGCGTAGCGGATCGGGGTGGGGGTCCTTGTAGGGCGCTACCCCCGCCCCGTCGAACAATCTCCGCTTCGCGTCGAGCGCTCGCCGACCCTCCCCACATGGGGGAGGGTAAAAATCGCCCTGATGCAAAATGCCGGTCGCTGTGCTTGCGCATCCGTCGCGGAGCGGGTTTGTTCGCTGCCATCGGAATCAGCAGGTGCGCGGATGGATACGGTCACGATCAAGGCAAAGGGCATTTCGGTCACGCTCGATCTCACTGTCGGCCATATCGCCGACATGACGGTCGACAGCGATGGCCGCCAGCTGAAGCCGCTGCACCGCGCGCCCTGGATCGATGCCGGCGAGACGCTGCCGCCGGACCTGCCTGAAGGCACGGTGCGGCTGTCTGGCGATTTCCTATGCGCACCGTTTTCGGCCAGCGACATCGAGGCCGCACCGCTGCATGGCTGGCCGGCCAACAGCGCCTGGGATGTCACGGCCAGCGAAGCGACATCCGACGGCTGGCGGGCCGTCTTCCGGTTGCGCCGCACGGTGATGGGCGCGACGGTCGACAAGATCTTCACGCTCCGCAACAGTCATCCCTTCCTCTATCAGGAGCATGTCTTTTCCGGCGGTTCCGGCGCTGTCTCCGCCGCCCACCATCCGATGGCGGCGATGCGCGATGGCGGCCGGCTCGCCTTTTCGCCGAAGCGCTTTGCCGGGACACTGGGCGCACCGCTGGAGCCCGATCCGGCCCGCGGCCGCTTCAAGCTTTCCTATCCCGCCCGCTCGACCGATCTGACGCGCTTTCCAGCCACTGGCGGCGGCACGCTCGATCTCACCGACTACCGCATGGAGGATGAGCGCGAGGATTTCATCACCCTGGTCGAAGCCGATCATGGCGGTCCGGGCTGGACGGCGCTGGCGCGCCGGGCCGAACAGGATCTGGTGCTGGTGCTGAAGAACCCGGCGGAGCTGCCGGTCACCATGCTGTGGTTCAGCAATGGCGGCCGCGACTACGCGCCGTGGAGCAGCCGCCATCGCGGCGTGCTCGGCATCGAGGACGGCCGCGCCGCCATCGGCCATGCCGCATCGATCGGCGACAATTGGCTGAAGCGCGAAGGGGTCGCGACCGCTTTTACCCTCGGCGGCG
Organism: Mesorhizobium sp. C268A; assembly: GCF_040324475.1. NCBI lineage: Bacteria > Pseudomonadati > Pseudomonadota > Alphaproteobacteria > Hyphomicrobiales > Phyllobacteriaceae > Mesorhizobium > Mesorhizobium sp. C268A. The sequence goes on along the minus strand of NZ_JAMYVX010000001.1, from coordinate 3,180,839 downwards.
AAGTCTCCTTCCGCCATGTCATCGGCACGCTGCCGCTCACGAGCGGCGAGCCGCCGCGCGATATCGGGCCAGCCTCAGGTCACATGCGTCTCACCGGAGCCGATGGTTCGACCCGCGATGTCAGGTTCGACAGCGATTTCCTGCGGATCGGCCAGCCCGGCTGATTTTCGAACGCTGGCCCTGCCCCTCACCTGCCTGCCGGCATCCTCGACACACGGCACATGGAGCTTGTCCGCCGCATCGCCGCGCCAACCAATCTGCTTGGCGCTGCGGCGGACGCATTGGGAGGAGAAGTGTTACCCATCTGTCGGCTGGACACCGGCAGGGCGACGAGGGGCAGCGCTGACGTGGCGGATGTCGTGAGATTGCCCAAATCGCGGTTTGAAATTTCCTCGAACTGCCGACAAGATGCAAAGCATAACTGGAAGCGCCCAATGTCCGAAATCGCCCACCTCGCCGCCACCATCTTCAAGCGCGCCGGCAAGGCGAAACGCTTCATCGTCGCCATTGCCGGCCCGCCCGGCGCCGGCAAGTCGACGCTCTCGGCCGGCCTGCATGATCTGTTGCCGGAGGGCGCGGCTGAAGTCGTGCCGATGGACGGCTTCCACTATGACGACATCGTGCTCGACCAGCGCGGCCTGCGGTCAAGAAAGGGCGCGCCGGAGACTTTCGACTTCGCCGGCTTCGAGACGCTGTTGAAGCGCATCCGTTCGGGCGAGCCAGACATCGCCATTCCGGTGTTCGACCGCAGCATGGAATTGTCGCGCGCCGCCGCCTCCATCGTTGCCGCCGAGACCAAGTTCATCCTGGTCGAAGGCAATTACCTCCTGCTCGACGAGGAGCCGTGGTCGCGGCTGGCGCCGCTGTTCGACTTCACCATCTTTGTCGATGTGCCGCGGGCCGAACTCGAGCGCCGCCTTCTGGTGCGCTGGCACGAGCATGGCCGCTCCGACGAAGACGCCCGCGCCTGGATCGCTTCCAACGACATGCCCAACATCGATCGCGTGCTCGGCCGTCGCAGGTCCGCCGACCTGGTTGTTGGCGATCCCGCATAGTTCGCTGGACTTCGGAACGGGAACCTTAAGACTTTCAGGTCGTTATCTCTCATCGGCAATCGTGCCGCCGTGAGGGAACCGTCAGATGGCAACCAAGGCAAAAACACCCGCCAAGAGCAAGACCGCTCAACCCAAAGCCAGGCAGGCAAAGGCCACGCAGGCCAAGGCAGGCGCCGGCCCGGCGATCGCCGAGCGGTCCAAGGACGCAAAGCCGGCTTTCGGCAAAGCGGCGCCAAAGAAGGTAGAACCGGTCGCGACGGCGAAGGTGGCGGCGAAAACCGCCAAACCCAAGAAGCCGGCAAGCCGCGGCTCGATGGCCGGCGGGGCCATGCGCACGGTCAAGGCGACCGCCAATGTCGCCGCTGGTGCGGTGGCGGCGACAGCCAGGGGCGCCGCGTCGCTCGCTGCGTCCGTCATCGGCAAGGGCGGCTCGAAAAGCAAGGCCAAGGCGAAATAGACCTGGTTGCTTCGGCCGGCCGAGGTCAATTTCTGGCGGGAATGGTCAGGCCGCGCTGCACCGCGGGCCGCGCCAGCCCGCGCTCCAGCCATGCCGCGACGGTGGGGAAGTCGTCGAAGCCGACGAGTTCTCGCGCCTCGTAGAAGCCGATCAGATTGCGCACCCAGCCCAGCATCGAAATGTCGGCGATCGTATAGTCGCCGTCCATGATCCAGGTTCGACCCTTCAGCCGCGTCTCCAGCACCCCGATCAGCCGCCGCGATTCATTGCGGTAGCGATCCAGCGGCCGCTTGTCGGCGATCTCGCGCCCGGCGAATTTATTGAAAAACCCGACCTGTCCGAAAATCGGTCCGATCGCCGCCATCTGGAAGAACACCCATTGGATGGTCTCGTAGCGCCGCGCCGGATCGGCCGGGATCAGCTTGCCGGTCTTGTCGGTGAGGTAGAGCAGGATGGCGCCGGATTCGAACAGGCCGAGCGGCTTGCCGCCCGGCCCGTCGGGGTCGATGATCGCAGGTATCTTGCCGTTCGGGTTCAGCGACAGGAATTCCGGTGTCCAGCTCTGGTCCTTGCCGATATCCACCAGATGCGCCTCGTAGGGCAGGCCGAGTTCTTCCAGCGCGATCGAGACTTTCACCCCATTCGGCGTCGTCGCGGAATAGAGCTGCAGACGGTCGGGGTGGCGGGCCGGCCAGCGCTTGGTGATCGGAAAGACGGACAGGTCGGTCATCGAAAGCTCCGGTCGGGAATTTGGCGCGGTCTCGCGCCGTTTGGCGGGTTGCGAAGGATTATCCTCGGCGTCTTTGCCGATCAACCGGCCGACGGTGCGCACACCGTCTTCGCAGTCATTCAGGGCCAGTCGCTCAGGGCCAGTCGCTTGCCGTCAGACCGCCTTGAACGCCACCACGGCATTGGTGCCGCCGAAGGCAAAACCGTTGCTGATCGCCGCGCGCACCTTGCGCTCGCGCGCCACATTCGGCGTGATGTCGAGATCGCAGTCGGGGTCGGCCTGCCGGAAATTGGCCGTCGGCGGCACGATGCCTTCGCGGATCGCCATCACGCAGGCGATCATTTCCAGGCCGCCCGAGGCGCCGAGGCAATGGGCATGCATCGACTTGGTCGACGACACCGACAGCTTGTAGGCATGGTCGCCGAAGACGCGCTTGATTGCCGCCGTCTCGATCTGGTCGTTGGCCTTGGTGCCGGTGCCGTGGGCGTTGAGATAATCGACGTCCTCGGGATTGAGCCCGGCGTCCGCCAGGCAGGCGCGCATCGCCGCCGTCGGTCCCTCGACTGTCGGCGCGACGATATCGGAAGCGTCGGCGGAAAGGCCGGCGCCGGCAAATTCGGCCAGAATGGTCGCGCCGCGCGCCATGGCGTGTTCATAGGTTTCCAGCACCGCCATTCCAGCACCTTCGCCGAGCGACAGGCCCTGGCGATCGGCTGAGAACGGCCGGCAGGTATCGGGCGCCAGCACCCGCAGGGCTTCCCAGCCTTTCAGGATGCCCCAGAGCAGCGGCGCGTCGGTGCCGCCGGCGACCATGACATCGGCGCGGCCGAGCCGGATCTGGTCGACCGCCGAGGCAAAGGCGTGATTGGACGAGGAGCAGGCCGAAGTGACGCCGAACACCGGCCCGCGCAGGCCGAGATTCATGCTGACATGGCCGGACGCCGCACTCGGCATCACTTTCGGCACGGTGAAGATGCCGGCCCGGTTCTTGCCGTCGACCAGGATGGCGCGATAGTTCTCCTCGATCGCCTCCCAGCCGCAGACGCCGACGCCGACAACCGCGCCCATCCGGTAGGTGGTTGCTTCAGTCGATGTCAGGCCGGCATGCTGCATGGCTTCGCGCGCGGCAATCGTCGCCAAAAGGCTGAAGCGGTCCATCGACACGGTCTGCTTGTGGCTGATGCCATGGTCGGGCAGCGTCTTGATTTCGCAGCCGACCTTGACCTTCAAATCATGCAAACCGGGATTGCTGATTTGACCGATGGCCGATCGGCCGGCCCGCATTTCGTTCCAGATTGCAGGCGCATTGGCGCCGAGCCCGCATATGCCGCCGATGCCGGTAATGACGACGCGCTTTTGCATTCAGCTCAGGCTTTTTTCGCAATCAGCGCGCGAACAGCCTCAACCATATCGCCGACATTCTTGAGATTGCTCCAGGCATCGACCGTGTTCATCTCGATCTCGATGCCGTACTGCTCCTCGAGATCGAAGATGATCTCGGTCAGTTCCAGGGAATGGATGCCAAGCGCGGTCAATTCCGTATTGGTGGTGATCTCTTCGCCACCGGGCTCCGCATGTGCCCTGATCTTGGCGATGATTTCCGTTGCCAGCTCGTCAGCCATTCGATTCCTTCCCCAATTTTATAACGTCGCGGTGCCGATTGGTTGGCGCCCCTGTTGCCTGGACTGAAATCGCCGTCGCCTTCAAAAACCCGCCAGGCGCAGCATGACCGTTCCAAAGAGGCTCCCTCTATAGAAACGGAAACGCTGTCAAGCAACAAGCTATATCAACAAGCACCATATCGACAAAGCGCCGGGAGTGCTTAACGTTAGCGCCGTGGATACGTTGCAGCATGTCTTGATCCCAGCTCTTCCGGCCCAGCGCGCGGCCGGGGCGGCCCGGCTTGCGTGCGGCGTCAGGGATGGACGCACCCGGCTTTTGCGCCTCTATCAGGACGGCTCGGCCAAAATCCGCATGCCGGCCGTTGCGGCCGATCCGCTCGAAGCCGTGCTCATCAACACCGCCGGCGGTCTGACCGGCGGCGATCGGCTCGGCTGGGAAATCGATGTCGGGCCAGGTGCCTCCGCCTCGATAACCACCCAGGCCTGCGAAAAGATCTATCGTGCCGCTAGCGACCGCGCCGAAGTTCGGGTGAAGCTCAGCGTCGGCGCGGGCGGGCGTATCGCCTGGCTGCCCCAGGAAACCATCGTCTTCGACCGCTCGGCCTTTGCCCGCACGCTCGAGGTCGAGCTTGCCGCAGGCGCCGAGGCGTTGCTGCTTGAAGCCACCATATTCGGCCGCCTCGCCATGGGCGAAGAGGCCGCGCACGGCCATTTCCACGACCGTTGGCGTGTCCGCCAGGATGGTGCGCTCGTTCATGCCGAGGATTCCCGCATCGGGCCGGCTATCGCGGCGGCACTTGGCCGCCCGGCGGTCGCCGGCGGCGCCATTGCCGCTGCGACGCTGCTGATGATTTCGCCGCAGGCCGAAGGCTTGCTCGATGCGGCCCGCGACATCATCGGCGCCGACGGCGATGCCAGCGCCTGGAGCGTCAAAAAATCTGGCAAGCTTCTTGCGAGGCTGTTTGCCGAGGACGGCTACCAGCTGCGCAAGCGGCTGGTTCCGCTCGTCGAACTGCTCAACGGGCGGGCGGGTCTGCCCAAATTATGGTCACTCTGAGCCAAATCCAGGCCAAATCCAGGAAAGCGCATGAACCTGACGCCGCGTGAAAAGGACAAGCTGCTCATCGCCATGGCGGCGATCGTGGCGCGCAAGCGGCTGGAACGCGGCGTCAAGCTCAATCACCCCGAAGCGATCGCGCTGATCACCGATTTCGTCGTCGAGGGCGCCCGCGACGGCCGCCCGGTCGCCGAACTTATGGAGGCCGGCGCCCATGTGGTTACCCGCGCGCAGGTGATGGAAGGCATCGCCGAGATGATCCACGACGTGCAGGTCGAGGCGACCTTTCCCGATGGCACCAAGCTGGTGACCGTGCACGAACCGATCAGGTGAGGAGAAAACGATGCTGGAACTGCGACCGAATTGCGAATGCTGCGACAAGGACCTGCCGCCGGAAGCGGCGGACGCGCTGATCTGCACCTTTGAATGCACCTTCTGCGCTGACTGCGCTGAACATGTGCTGGGCGGCGTCTGCCCGAACTGCGGCGGCAATTTTTCCGCACGCCCGATCCGCCCAGTGGAGAAACTGGTGAAATATCAGCCTCGACCCAACGCGTGCTCAAGGCCGAGGGCTGCGGCCCGCGCAAGGCTGCGTGATTGTTTTCGTGACTTCGAAGGGAAGACCGATGATCTCTGCTTCAACCAAACGCACCACGCTTGCAGCGATCCTGCTGCTGGCGGCGGCGATGCCCGCTTATGCCCATGTCGGCATCGGCACCACCTCGTCCTTCGCGGCGGGCTTCGCGCATCCGCTGTCCGGCCTCGACCATATGACCGTCATGGTCGCCGTCGGCCTTTGGGCGGCGCTCAAGGGCGGCAAGGCGATATGGGCCTGGCCGCTGGCCTTTGTCGGCGTAATGCTGGTCGGCGGTGCGCTCGGCATGCTCCACGTGCCGGTGCCTTTCGTCGAACCGGGCATCCTTGCCTCCGTCGTCGCGCTTGGCTTTCTGGTGGCGTTGGCGGTCGATCTGCCGGTCTCGGCCGGAGTCGCCATCATCGGCCTGTTCGCGCTGTTCCATGGCCATGCCCATGGCACCGAAGTGCCGGAAAATGCAGGTGGGCTTGACTATATGGCCGGCTTTGCCGTTGCCACCGCACTTCTCCATGCCATGGGCATCGCTGCCGGCCTTGGCCTCGGCATGCGCTTTCGCGGGCTTGCCCGCGCCGCTGGCGCCGCTTGTGCTGCAGTCGGCGGCGGCCTGGTCTTCGGCGTTTTGTGAGGCTAACGATGATTCCCGGCGAAATCATCACCGCAAGCGGCGACATCGAGCTCAACAAGGGGCTGCCGACGGTGACGCTGAAGGTCGCCAACAGCGGCGACCGGCCGATCCAGGTCGGCAGCCACTACCATTTCTTCGAGACCAATGAGGGGTTGAAATTCGACCGCGACAAAGCGCGCGGCATGCGTCTGGACATTGCCGCCGGCACCGCGATGCGCTTCGAACCGGGACAAGAGCGGGACGTCACGCTGGTGCCGTTCGGAGGAAAACGCCAGGTCTACGGTTTTCAGCAGAAGATCATGGGCAGGCTGTGAGATCGACGGGGTCGGGCGCCCTGAGGTCAGTTCGACGGCCTGGCCGCCGCGTAGATGACGATTCTTGCCGAGCCGTCGAATTCCACCGCAAGGACGTCTTCCGTAAGCACGCGCCGCGAATCGATGGCGTTGAACAGCAAGGCGTTGGCGTCGATCTCCTTGCGCAGTTCTGCAATGTCGTCCTGATGCTGTTCGACCTTGCTCTCGACGGCCGGCGGCGGGCCGCCTTCGCTGCGTGCCGCGTCCGTGAGGAAGACGATATCTACTGTATCGAGCTTGGACGTCTTGCGCACGGCGCCGATGTTCTCACGCGTCCGCTCGATCGCGGTGATGATCTTGTTGGTCTGTGGTTCCGTCCGCGCCTCCTCCTGCCGGACATCGGAGCCGACGATCCTGTTGACGGTGTCGGCCCGGTTGACGGCGTCAGCGCTTTCAAGACCTTGCGCGGGTTGCGGGCCGAAAGCTGCGAGAAATGCGCAGGCAGCAAGGCTCTGGAGCCATCTGGTGTCGGCAAAGACAGGCATTGCTCGCTCCTGGTGGACTTTTCTGTGCAACGCCGTTCGGCGCCAAAGGGACGAAACGCCTCCTGTCGGGCGAAGGTTCCCTGTGGGCTGGCGGGCCGGGTGCCGGCCCGCCAAGCGCTTCTTTCAGCTTGCCTTCTTGGTGACAAGGGTCAGCGCGCCATCGGTGGTCATGCTGGCGGCGACCACCTGTGCCGAGGTGAGCCCCTTGGCTTCGAGCGCCGACTTGATCTGCGGCGTCGCGTCGATCGAAGAGCGCAGTTTCTGCAGCCCGGCATCGCCACGCTGGGCGATCACCTGATTGACCTGCGTCTGGGTGGCTTTGGGCAATTCGCTGATATCGACGATGTTGACCTTCTGGATCGCCGGCGCCGCCGGCTGAGCGCTGGGCGCCGCCGGCTTCGGTTGCGGCGTGGGCTGCTGCTGGGCGCCGGCTACGGTTGCGGAGGCCAGCGTGGCTGCGGCTGCAAGAACGATGATTTTGCGCATGTATTTTCCTTTCATCGATTTGGCCAAGGGTTTGGCAAACGGGCGGTTTGGGGTGGCACCGCCACCTCAACGGCCAAATGGGATCAGAAGGTGTCGCCGAGCGGGTCATTGCATGACCATTGGATGGCGACGATGTGGGGCTGCGGCCGGACTGCGTTTGGGGAGCATTGACTGATGGCTAGAATTACCCGCGCCGCCTACGCGCAGATGTATGGCCCGACGGTCGGCGACAGAGTGCGCCTGGCCGACACCGAGCTGTTTATCGAGGTCGAAAAGGACCTCACCGTCTATGGCGAGGAGGTGAAATTCGGCGGCGGCAAGGTCATCCGCGACGGCATGGGCCAGAGCCAGGTGTCGCGCGCCGGCGGCGCGGTCGACACGGTCATCACCAACGCGCTGGTGGTCGATGCCACTGCCGGCATCTTCAAGGCCGATATAGGTCTCAGGGACGGCCGCATCGCGGCGATCGGCAAGGCCGGCAATCCCGACACGCAGGACGGTGTCACCATCATCATCGGCCCCGGTACCGAGATCATCGCCGGCGAGGGCAAGATCCTGACCGCCGGCGGCTTCGACGCGCACATCCACTTCATCTGCCCGCAGCAGATCGACGAAGCGCTGATGTCGGGCATCACCACCATGCTCGGCGGCGGCACCGGCCCGGCGCATGGCACGCTGGCCACCACCTGCACGCCCGGACCCTGGCACATGGCGCGCATGATCCAGTCCTTCGACGCTTTCCCGATGAACATCGGCCTGTCCGGAAAGGGCAACGCCTCGCTGCCGGCAGCGCTGGAGGAAATGGTGCTGGGCGGGGCCTGCTCGCTGAAGCTGCACGAGGACTGGGGCACGACGCCGGCGGCCATCGACTGCTGCCTGTCGGTTGCCGACGATTACGACGTGCAGGTGATGATCCACACCGACACGCTGAACGAATCCGGCTTTGTGGAGAACACCGTCGCCGCCATCAAGGGCCGCACCATCCACGCCTTCCACACCGAAGGCGCCGGCGGCGGCCATGCGCCCGATATCATCAAGGTCTGCGGCCTGCCCAACGTCATTCCGTCTTCGACCAACCCGACCCGGCCCTACACCGTCAACACGCTGGCCGAGCATCTCGACATGCTGATGGTCTGCCACCATCTGTCGCCGTCGATCCCTGAAGACATCGCCTTTGCCGAAAGCCGTATCCGCAAGGAGACCATCGCGGCGGAAGACATTCTGCACGATATCGGCGCCTTCTCGATCATCTCGTCGGACTCGCAGGCCATGGGCCGTGTCGGCGAGGTGGCGATCCGCACCTGGCAGACCGCCGACAAGATGAAGCGCCAGCGCGGGTCATTGCCGCAGGAGACCGGCAACAACGACAATTTCCGCGTCCGCCGCTACCTCGCCAAATACACCATCAACCCGGCCATCGCGCATGGCCTGTCCAGGGACATCGGTTCGATCGCGGTCGGCAAGCGCGCCGATCTGGTGCTGTGGAACCCAGCCTTCTTCGGCGTCAAGCCCGACATGGTGCTGATCGGCGGCATGATAGCCGCAGCCCCGATGGGCGACCCAAACGCCTCTATCCCGACACCGCAGCCGATGCACTACCGCCCGATGTTCGGCGCCTATGGCAAGGCCAGGACCAACTCGTCGGTGACGTTCGTTTCCAAGGCGGCTCTGGACTCAGGCCTGCATGGCCGGCTCGGCGTCGACAAGCAGTTCGTGGCGGTGGAAAACACCCGTGGCGGCATCGGCAAGCACTCGATGGTGCTCAACGACGCTACGCCGCATGTCGAAGTCGACCCGGAGACTTACGAGGTGCGCGCCGATGGCGAGCTACTGACCTGCGAGCCGGCAAGCGTGCTGCCGATGGCGCAGCGGTATTTCCTGTTTTGAGGCGAGGGGCGATTTGATCGACCCGGCAAATTCCGTTGCGACCCGGTCGGTCCCGCCGCAATATGCGGCTCAAAGAAACCGCGTAGCAGGTCATGGCCACCGAAATAGCCTCCGCCCACGACATCTTCCCGCATATCCGCATCGTCATGGGCATGGTGATCGGACTTGGCGTCGCTCGCCTGCTGTCGGGGGTGGCGCGGATCGTTCAGCATCCGGGCCAGTACAGGCTCTATCCAGTGCACCTCGGCTGGGTCGCCTCCATGCTGTTGCTGCTGGTGCATTTCTGGTGGTGGGAGTTCGGCCTCTACACCATAGAGGTCTGGACTTTCGGCAAGTACCTGTTCCTGATCTTCTACGCCATCACGCTGTTCCTGCTGTGCGCGCTGCTGATTCCGGATTCGATGCTCGACTACACCAGCTATGAGGATTTCTTCTATTCGCGTCGCGGCTGGTTCTTCGGCCTGCTGGCGACGACCTATCTGCTCGATGTCGTCGACACGCTGCTGAAAGGTCCCGAGCATTTCGCCCGCTACGGCAATGAATATCTGTTCCGAACGCCGGTTTTCGTGGTGTTGTGCATTGCCGCCATACTGGTGCGTGACCGCCGTTTCCACATCGCCTTCGTCGTGGGCACGCTGATTTACCAAATATCGTTCATCCTGCGGCTCTTCGACACCATCGTCTGAACAGTGGCTATGGTTTAGGGTCGCAGGAAAGAGGGTTCAACCATGTACAAGGCCATCGGATCGCGTGGATCCCGCGTCAGCCGCGTTCTGTGGATGCTTGAGGAACTCGGGCAGCCCTATGAATTCGTCGAGGTCAAATTGCGCTCGCCGGAAGCCTATGCGCTCAACCCGTCGGGCAAGGTGCCGATCCTGATCGATGGCGAACTGACGGTGACGGATTCGGCGGCGATCTGCGTCTATCTCGCCGACAAGCACGCCGACAAAGGCATGGGCGCCAATCCAGGTGTGGCCGGACGCGCCGAAATGGATTCCTGGATGCATTTTGCCCAGTCCGAGTTCGAAGCGCCGCTGTGGAACAAGCTGCGCCACCGCTTCCTGTTGCCGAAGGACGTGCGGGTCGATGTCGGCCCCGCCGCCGCCTACGATTTCGCCTCGGAGGCCAAGGCGCTCGACGGTCGGCTGGGGGATCGGGAGTTTGCGCTGGGCGACCGGTTTTCCGCCGTCGACGTGCTGTTGGGCGACATGGGCGGCTGGGCCCGCGCCGGAAAATTCCCGATCGAATCCGAGCGCGTCAACGCGTATTTTGACCGCGTCCTGGCGCGGCCTGCCCGTGCGAGAGCCCAGGCTAACGGTGGAGCCATGCGATGAAACTCAACCTGAACACCGACTTCACCAAGTTCCCCCGGGCCGTCTCGGTGGTGCCTGCCGGCACTGCCGGAACTACGCCGCCATCCGGCCGTGCCGTCCTGCCCCATGACGAGCGTCATTTGCGCCGCCGCGCCATTGAGCTTGCCGACGGCAGCAAGGTGCTGGTCGATCTGCCCGAGCCCGTGACCTTGAACGATGGCGACCGGCTGGTGCTGGAGGATGGCGGCCAGGTCGAGATCACCGCGGCACCCGAAGAGGTCTATGATATCCGCGCCCGCGACGCGGTGCATCTGACGGAGCTTGCCTGGCATATCGGCAACCGCCATCTGGCGGCAGCGATCGAGCCCGGCCGCATCCTGATCCTGCGCGACCATGTCATCAAGGCTATGCTGGAAGGGCTGGGCGCCACGGTCCGCGAAGTCTCCGAACCGTTCAAGCCGGTGCGCGGCGCCTATTCCGCCCAAGGTGCGCATGGTCACGATCATGGCCATGCGCATGCGCACGCCGAAGCGCATTCCCATGATGGACGTTCCCACGCACACAGCGAGTCGCATTCGCACAGCCATTCCCATGACGGGCACCATCACGATCATGACTGACCAGCCATCAGGCATCGCTTTGCTGCGGCTCATGGCGTGGCTGTCGCCGGCCTTTCCGGTCGGCGGCTTTGCCTACAGCCATGGCCTCGAACGCGCCGGGCAAGACGGGCTGGTTGCCGATACCGCCAGCCTCGCCTTCTGGCTGGAGACGCTGGTCGAGATGGGCTCGGGCTGGAACGACGCCGTGCTCTTCACGGAAGCCTGGCGCCGCGCCCGCGGCGGCGGCGATCTCCATGAAATTGCCGATCTCGCCGAAGCGCTGGCCGGCTCGCGTGAGCGTCACACCGAAACCATGCTGCAAGGCGCCGCCTTCCTGAAAGCGGCAGCGGCTTGGGCGAATCCGGTGTTGGGCCGCCTGCCGGCCGAATGCGCCTACTGTGTCGCCGTCGGCGCCGTTGCCGGCGGCAACGGCATCGCGCTTCAGGACGCGATGTCGGCCTTCCTGCAGGCCTTCTTCTCCAACCTCGTCCAGGCGGCGATCCGACTCGGCATCGTCGGCCAGACGGACGCTATGGCCTTGCTCGCCGGCTTCGAGCCGTTGGCGCTGTCGACGGCCGCGCGCGCCGCCGGCTCGACATTGGACGATCTCGGCGGCTGCGCCTTCATCTCCGACATCATGGCGATGAAGCACGAGACGCAGTATTCCAGGCTGTTCCGCTCATGATCGTCCTCGCCTTCGCCCTCTCGGCCGTCCTGCTGCTGATCACCGCGCTGCATGTCTATTGGGGCCTTGGCGGCATCTGGCCGGGCAGGGACGGCGTCTCCTGCGCCCACGCCGTCGTCGGCTTTCGCGGCGTCGACGAGATGCCGACGCCGTTTCCCTGTTTCGCCGTTGCCGCGTGCCTGTGCCTCGCAACCCTGTGGCCGCTGGCGCTGACCGGGGTCTTCGCCTCCCCCTTTCCAAGGGAGGGCCTTGCCGCCACAGCGCTGCTCATCGGGCTCGTCTTCCTCGGCCGCGGCATTGCCGGCTTCACGCCGTGGTGGCGCCGTCTGGCGCCGGAACAGCCTTTTGCGCGGCTCGATATCAGCTTCTATTCGCCGCTCTGCCTGTTGATCGGGCTCAGCTTCGCCATCCTCGCCATCACGGAGTTTTCGGCATGACGGAGTTTTCGGTATGACTCAGGCAAACGGTCCCCTGCGTATCGGCATCGGCGGTCCCGTCGGCTCCGGCAAGACGACGCTCACCGAAAAGCTCTGCAAGGCGCTGCGCGACGATTTCTCCATCGCCGTCGTCACCAACGACATCTACACCAAGGAAGACGCCATGATGCTGGCCCGCCTGCAGGCGCTGCCTGAGGACCGCATCGTCGGCGTGGAGACCGGCGGCTGCCCGCACACCGCCATCCGTGAGGACGCCTCGATCAATTTGCAGGCGATCGCCGGACTGAACAGGAAATTCCCCGATCTCGACATCGTCTTCATCGAATCCGGCGGCGACAATCTTGCCGCCACCTTCTCGCCGGACCTTGCCGACCTGACCCTCTATGTCATCTCGGTTTGCCAGGGCGAGGAAATCCCCAGGAAGGGCGGGCCGGCGATCACCCGTTCCGATTTCCTGGTCATCAACAAGAGCGATCTGGCGCCCTATGTGAACGTCAACCTCGATGTCATGGAGAGCGACGCCGCCCGAATGCGGGGCAAGCGCCCGTTCGGCTTCACCGACCTGTCGCGCGGCAAGGGACTGCAGGAAGTCATCGACTTCATCGTCGAACATGGCGGGCTGCAGTCGGCTCGCTCGGCGGCGTAATGCATGTCGCCCAAAAGTGCGTAGCGGTTTTGGGACAACCTGACCCACCAGTTTGCGGTTGCTGGCCACGGCTGAGCGCGGCATTCTCTTAAAAACGGAGGTTTTTCGGATGAGCATCGCCCGCCTGCAAAAGGAAACGCTGACCAACCTGCCCTACTATGAGGAGCGCGTCGATCTGGCCGCCGCCTTCCGCTGGACGGCGCGGCTCAACATGCATGAAGCCGTGGCCAATCACTTTTCGCTGTCGGTCAACGAGGACGGCAGCAAATTCCTGATGAACCCCAACCAGGTGCATTTCTCGCGCATCAAGGCGAGCGACCTTTTGCTGATCGACGCCAATGATCCCGAGACATTGTCCGGCCCGAATGCGCCCGACCCGACCGCCTGGGGTTTGCACGGCGCCATTCACCGCAACGTGCCGCATGCGCGCTGCGCCATGCATGTGCATTCCATCCACGCCACCGTGCTGGCATCGCTGGCCGACTCGACCCTGCCGCCGATCGATCAGAACTCGGCCATGTTCTTCAACCGCCACGTCGTCGATGCCCATTATGGCGGGCTGGCCTTCGAGGAAGAAGGCGAGCGCTGCTCGCAACTGCTCACCGACCCGAAGGTCAAAGTGATGGTGATGGGCAATCACGGCGTCATGGTCATCGGCGACACCGTCGCCGACGCCTTCAACCGCATGTTCTATTTCGAACGCGCCGCCGAGACCTACATCAAGGCGCTGTGGACCGGCCGGCCGCTGCGCACGCTCTCCGACGCCATTGCCGAAAAGGCCGCCAGCGAAATGGACGACTATCCCGGCCAGGCGGAGCGTCACCTTGCCGAGCTGAAGGCGATCCTCGACGAGGAGGAGCCGGTGTACCGCAGCTGAATGAGTTCACCCTTCTCCCCGTTCACGGGGAGAAGGTCCCGGCAGGGGGATGAGGGGCAGCGCCGACGTTCATAGGCTCACTCAGAGTCCCAACTGAGCCCGCAACTCTTCCGCACTGTTGATCACGACAGCGCCCTTCGGTCCTGCCATCGGCGCTTCCGGCCAGAAGATCGTCCGCATCCCCGCGGCCAGGCCTGATGTGGCGCCGGTAACGCTGTCGTCGACGGCCACCGCGTCTGCGGGATCGACGCCGGCCAGCCATGCGGCGCGCAGGAACGGTTCGGGATGCGGCTTGCCTTCGCGCACGTCGTTTCGGCTGATCGTGCGCATGCCGGGATAGATCAGGCCGACGGCGCTCAGATTTGCATCGACGATCACCCGGTCGGAATTGGACACCACCGCCTGCTGCACGCCGAGCGCGCGCAATTCGTTGAACACTTCGATCGCGCCGGGGCGCGGCTTCAGCGTCTCGGCCATCGGCATGTAGTGATCGTATTTGCGCACGATCCAGTCGTCGAAGGGCAGGTCGAGGCCGAACTCGCTGCGCAGCATCTCGTAGACCGGTGCGGCGGCGACGCCCAGCACCCGCTCATGCAGGTCGGCCGGCGGCGTGATACCGACGCTGCGCAGCGCCGCCACCAAGGCCGCCTCATGCAGCGGCTCGCTGTCGACCAGCGTGCCGTCCATATCCCAGAAAACCGCTTTCGGCGTCATGCGAGGCTCCTTTGCCGATCCCCTTAAAGCGTTTGTATCAGGAGATAAACCGCCGAGCCCGTCCGCTGGCGATTTTCGCTTGGTTGGTTGCCGCGCGGCGGCCGGATCGAAGCAGCAAGCAATTGCCCTGCCGATAGACAATTGCGCGCCGACACATTCCCTGCAAGACTATGACGCTTCGCCTAAGGGCGGGCAAAGGGGCAGGGCTGGAGGCACATTTTGAATTCGCGGCAAGACGGCGGCAGCAGCAGGCTGGACGAGGCAGCGCGCGCCGGCTGGCTTTATTATGTTGCCGGCAACACCCAGGACCAGATCGCCGCCACGCTCGGCATTTCCCGGCAGACGGCGCAGCGGCTGGTGTCGCTGGCGGTGTCGGAGGGGCTGATCAAGGTTCGCGTCGATCACCCGATCGCCAATTGCCTTGATCTCGCAGCTAGACTGAAGTCACGCTTCGCGCTCGACCTCGTCGAAGTGGTGCCGAGCGATCCAACCTCATCCTCGACCACGATCGGCATTGCCGAGGCGGCTGCGGCCGAGATCGAGCGGCGGCTGCGGTCACCGACGCCCATCGTCTTGGCCATCGGCACCGGCCGCACGCTGAAGGCGGCGATCGAGCAATTGCCGCCGATGGAATGCTCGCAGCACAAGGTTGTGTCCTTGACCGGCAACATCTCGCCCGACGGTTCGGCCGCCTTCTACAACGTCATCTTCACCATGGCCGACCGGGTCAAGGCGCGCTCGTTCCCGATGCCGCTGCCGGTCATCGCCTCGTCGCCGGAAGAGCGCGAGATGCTGCTTGCCCAGCCGATGATCCAACCGACGCTGGCGCTGGCCGCGGAAGCCGACGTGACCTTTGTCGGCATCGGCGATCTCGGCCCGAAGGCGCCGCTCTACGAGGACGGTTTTATCTCGGAAAGCGAGTTGAAGGCGTTGCAAAAGGCTGGCGGCGTCGCCGAGATCGTCGGCTGGGTGTTCGATCGGGAAGGCCGCATGATCGAGGGCATCACCAACGACCGGGTATCGTCGGCAGCCTTGCCGTCACGCGAAAAGTCGCTGGTCATTGCGCTCGCCATGGGCGAGCGCAAATTGCCGGGCATCCTGGCCGCGGTGAACCGCCGGCTGGTCAATGGCCTCATCACCGACGAGCGGACCGCCACGGCTTTGCTCGACGGTTCCTGATAGATTAAGCGGCCCATCGATAAAATCCAACACGTTTATTTGCAGCGCCCGGACGGGTCGTTGCCGTCGAGAAAACCCATGTCGCGCTGCAGATGCGGCGACAACTCCCGGACGTCGACGTAGCCGCGCCGGCGGTGCACAAGCAGGGAAAATTCATGCACCAGCAGGGAAAACCAGCTCTGCGCCGGGGTCGAATGGAGCTTTTGCTGTACCGTGGTCATGATCTTCAGCCTCCGCTATGCTTGAACTTGATTGATCGTTGACACCAGATATCGGCCTGATTGGCTCTTGCCGCCAATCAAACGTCGATCACGACCCATAAGGAGGGCTTATGCCCGATCTCAAGGCACCACAGCTCGCCCAGTTGCCGCCGCTGCAGGCCATCAGGGTGTTCGAAGCCGTCGCGCGGCATCTCTCCTTCACCAAGGCCGCGCAGGAACTCGGCATGACGCAGGCCGCCGCCAGCTACCAGATCAAGCTTCTGGAAGAGCGCATCGGTTCGCCGCTGTTCCTGCGCCAGCCGCGCCAGATTGTGCTGACGGAACCCGGCCAGCGCCTGGCGCCCGCCGTCAGCGAGGCGTTCAGCCTGCTCTCAAGCGCCTATTCCGCCGCGCGTGGGGGCGCCGATGGTGTGCTGTGCGTCTCGACGCTGCTGACCTTTGCCTCGAACTGGCTGGCGCAGCACCTCGGCTCCTTCCAGGTCGCGCATCCGTCGCTGGCGGTGCGCGTCGATACCTCGAACAGGGTGATCGATTTTGCCCGCCAGGACATGGACATCGCTATCCGCTCCGGCAGCGGCAAGTGGCCTGGAGTGGAGACCCATCTTTTGTTCAAGGCCGATTTCACCCCGGTGCTGAGCCCGGCACTCGCTGCCACCATAGGTGGCGTCCACGAACCCGCCGACCTGTTCAAGCTGCCCATTCTCGATCCCGGCGACATCTGGTGGCGGGAATGGTTCGCCCTTGCCGGCGTCCCGGCGGACGAACTTGCCAGACGCACCGGCACCAGCATGGGCGCGCAGGCCTATGAGGCGAACGCGGCCATCGCCGGCCATGGTGTGGCGATCCTGACCACCGCATTGTTCAAGACCGAGCTCGCCGCCGGCCGCCTGATCCAGCCCTTCGACCTGGTCGGCGACGACGGCCACGCCTATTGGCTGGTCTACCCGACGGCGCGTCGCAACGTGCCGAAGATAAAAGCCTTCCGGGACTGGATCCTGGCCGAGATCGCCTGCGCCTGAGGGCGAGCGACTCGCGGATTGATTTCCGAGATGCAAAGCGAGCCCTGGATCCGCGACGAATCCTCGCTTTCGCGGACAAACAGCTGCGATCGGGCCACCCGGTTAACCAAGCTTGACAAAAACGCTGTCGATATCACTCGCCCGGCATAGGCTTGTGCTTGTGACGACCCAATTGAGCAGGATCAATCGTCTGCAGATTGAAACAGGGTCGATCAGCCGGCTGATGAAAGTCTATCGCGTCGAAGAAATCGAAAACAACACCGTGCGCACGACGCAGGTGATCGAAGCATTTACGCCGTTTCAAGCTGCCGTGAAGGCAATCGGCCGGGAAGTTAGGCTGCGCAAGGACGAGCCCAGCTGGATCCAGGTGACGGAAGTGCTGACCAGAGCCAAGCAAACACGCGACGGCAGGGTTTTCGAATATTCCGTCGGAAGCTACCCGTCCCACGGCTGACGGGCTGGGCCCTATCGCTCCCTTGGCGCCATGATTGGGTTGCGATGGGTCGGCATCAACCCGCTCTCACATCCCGTGCAAACAGCTTCCCAAATCCATTCAATATCCTCTACGCGCGCAACGCCGCGCTCCGCCTTGCGTGCTGCGCTGCAGCATCGAATCTGGCTTGACATAATTTATGCCAAGTGAGTAATTGCCCATTACCAAGGCAAATGCTCATCTTGGTTCATGGGAGGAATTTGATGAAACTGCGCACGCTCACTTTGGGCTTGTTGTCGGCCAGCGCTTTCGCTTTTGCCGCACACGCCGAATCCATCACCATCGCCACGGTCAACAATGGCGACATGGTCCGCATGCAGAAGCTGACGGACGACTTCACCAAGGCGAACCCCGACGTCACGCTCAACTGGGTCACGCTCGAAGAGAACGTGCTGCGCGAGCGCGTCACCACCGACATCGCCACCAAGGGTGGCCAGTATGACGTTATGACCATCGGCACTTACGAGGTTCCGATCTGGGCCAAGCAGAACTGGCTGTTGCCGCTCGACAAGCTCGGCGACGACTATGACGCCAAGGACATCATCCCGGCCATCGCCGGCGGCCTGTCGGTAGACGGCAAGCTCTATGCCGCGCCCTTCTACGGCGAAAGCTCGTTCGTCATGTACCGCAAGGACCTGATCGAGAAGGCCGGGCTGAAGATGCCCGACGCCCCGACCTGGGACTTCATCAAGCAGGCCGCCGACAAGATGACCGACCGCGCCAATGGCGTGAACGGCGTCTGCCTGCGCGGCAAGGCCGGCTGGGGCGAGAACATGGCCTTCCTCACCGCCATGTCGAACTCCTTCGGCGCCCGCTGGTTCGACGAGAACTGGAAGCCGCAATTCGACCAGCCGGAATGGAAGAACACGCTGCAGTTCTATGTCGACCTGATGAAGGCCGACGGTCCCGAGGGCGCCTCGTCCAACGGCTTCAACGAAAACCTGGCGCTGTTCCAGCAGGGCAAGTGCGGCATGTGGATCGACGCCACCGTCGCCGCATCCTTCGTCTCCGACCCGAAGAACTCGACCGTCGCGGACAAGGTCGGCTACGCACTGGCCCCCGACAATGGTCTGGGCAAGCGCGGCAACTGGCTGTGGGCCTGGTCGCTGGCCATCCCGGCCGGCACGCAGAAGGGAGACGCCGCACAGAAGTTCGTCTCCTGGGCGACCAGCAAGCACTACGCAGAACTGGTTGCTTCGAAGGAAGGCTGGGCCAACGTTCCTCCGGGCACGCGCTCCTCGCTCTACGCCAATGCCGAGTATCAGAAGGCGGCTCCGTTCGCCAAGATGACGCTGGACTCGATCAATGCCGCCGACCCGACGCATCCGACCGTCAAGCCGGTGCCCTATGTCGGTGTGCAGTTCGTCGCCATTCCTGAGTTCCAGGGTCTTGGCACCACGGTCGGCCAGCTCTTCTCGGCGGCGCTCGCCGGCCAGACCAGCGTAGACGACGCGCTCAAGCAGGCGCAGGACGCCGCCACCGCGACCATGACCGAAGGCGGTTATATCAAGTAAGGCTCCTCCCGGTGCCGAATGCCGGTCGCCTCCTTGGCCGGCAACGGCCGCCCGAATCCCAGTTCGGGCGGCCCCTTTCACACACCTGAAAATTTGGCTGACCTTGAAGGGTGACCGTCATGGCTACTCAGCAGACCCGTTCGCTTGCCCGCTTTATGTTGGCGCCATCCGTGGTGCTGCTGTTCGTCTGGATGATCGTGCCGCTGGCACTCACGATCTGGTTCTCCTTCCAGCAGTACAATCCGCTCAATCCGATCCGCGACGGGTTTGTCTGGTTCTCGAATTACTCGCTGTTCTATTCAAACCCGGCATTCCTGCAGTCGATCCTCAACACGCTGGTCCTGGTGGGCAGCGTGCTGCTGATCACCGTCATCGGCGGCATCATGCTGGCGCTGTTGATCGATCAGCCGATGTGGGGACAGGGGATCGTCCGCATCCTCGTCATCTCTCCGTTCTTCGTCATGCCGCCGGTGGCTGCACTTGTCTGGAAGAACATGATCATGCACCCGCAATACGGCGTCTTTGCCGACATTGCGCGCTTCTTCGGGGCTCAACCGATCGACTGGTTCGGGCAGCATCCGATGCTTGCCATCATCATCATCGTCGCCTGGCAATGGCTGCCCTTCGCAACGCTGATCCTGCTGACCGCATTGCAGTCGCTCGACGGCGAGCAGAAGGAAGCCGCCGAGATGGACGGCGCCGGCTTCGTCAGCCGCTTCATCTATCTGACGCTGCCGCACATGTCGCGCGCCATCACCGTCGTCATCCTGATCCAGACCATCTTCCTGCTGTCGGTCTATGCCGAAATCCTGGTCACCACCAATGGCGGACCCGGCTATGCCTCCACCAACCTGCCCTTCCTCGTCTACCAGAAGGCATTGCTGGAGTTCAAAATCGGCCAGGCATCGGCCGGCGGTGTCATCGCCGTCATTCTCGCCAACATCGTCGCCTTCTTCGCCATGCGCGCGGTCGGCAAGAACCTGGACAAGTAAGGGAGGATACGATGGCACGTGCAGTCACCACTCAACACAAGGTCATTGCGACAGGCGCCGCCTGGATGGTCGCGCTGCTGATCTTCTTCCCGATCCTCTACACGATCATCACCTCGTTCAAGTCGGAGCAGGAGGCCATCCAGGGCTTCGCGCTGATCCCGTCGGGGACGTTCGAGAGCTATACCGAGGTCCAGGCGCAGAGCGGCTACTTCAAGTTCTTCTTCAACTCGGTGTTGCTCTCGGTCGGCTCGACCATCCTGGCCCTGATAGTCGCGGTTCCGGCCGCCTGGTCGATGGCCTTCTCGCCGGGCAAGTGGACCAAGGACATCCTGATGTGGATGCTCTCGACCAAGATGATGCCGGCGGTTGCCGTGCTGTTCCCGATCTACCTCATCTTCCGCGATGCCGGACTGCTCGACAGCCGCATCGGCCTGATGATCATGCTGATGCTGATCAACCTGCCGATCGTGATCTGGATGCTCTACACCTACTTCCGCGAAATCCCCGGCGAAATCCTGGAGGCGGCACGCATGGACGGCGCCACCCTGTGGGGCGAGATCGTCTATGTGCTGACCCCCATGGCCGTGCCCGGCATCGCATCGACCATGCTGCTCAACATCATCCTAGCGTGGAACGAAGCCTTCTGGACCATCCGCCTGACCACCACCGAGGCAGCGCCGCTGACGGCCTTCATCAGTTCGTTCTCGAGCCCGCAAGGCCTGTTCTGGGCCAAGCTTTCGGCGGCCTCGACGCTGGCCATCGCCCCCATCCTGATCATGGGCTGGTTCAGCCAGAAGCAGCTGGTGCGCGGCCTGACATTCGGCGCGGTAAAATAACGGACGTTGCCTGAAGCAATCCGGCCAAATAACCCCTCGGGGAGGAAACCATGGGAAACATCACGCTCAAGAACGTCTCCAAGCATTTCGGATCGACGGTCATCATTCCAGGCCTCGACCTGGTCATCGAGAATGGCGAGTTCGTCGTCTTCGTCGGGCCGTCGGGTTGCGGCAAGTCCACGTTGCTGCGCCTCATCGCCGGGCTCGAGGACACCAGCGGGGGCACCATCAACATCGATGGCCGTGACGTCACCGGCGAGGCGCCGGCCAAGCGCAAGCTGGCCATGGTATTCCAGTCCTATGCGCTCTATCCGCATATGACGGTGGCCAAGAACATCGGCTTCCCGCTGAAGATGGCGGGCGAGGATGTGGCGACGATCGACAAGAAGGTGAAGGACGCAGCCCGGGTCCTCAACCTCACCAACTATCTCGAACGCCGGCCTGGCCAGCTCTCCGGCGGCCAGCGGCAACGCGTCGCCATCGGCCGCGCCATCGTGCGCCAGCCCTCGGCCTTCCTGTTCGACGAGCCGCTGTCCAACCTCGATGCCGCACTGCGCGGCACCATGCGGCTCGAAATCAGCGAGCTCCACCATCAGCTCAAGACGACGATGGTCTACGTCACCCACGACCAGATCGAAGCTATGACCATGGCCGACAAGATCGTCGTGCTCAACGCCGGCAACATCGAACAGGTCGGCTCGCCGATGGAACTCTACAAGTCGCCGAAGAACCTGTTCGTGGCGGGCTTCATCGGTTCGCCGAAAATGAACCTGATCGAAGGTGCGCCGGCGGCCAAATACAACGCCAAGACCATCGGCATTCGTCCTGAGCATATGGGGATATCGACCACAGCGGGTGACTGGAAAGCCCTTGTCGGCGTCGCCGAGCATCTGGGCTCCGACACCTTCCTGCATGTCCAGGCCGACGGCGTCGGTCCGCTGACGGTACGCGCCGATGGCGAACTGGCCGTACGCCACGGCGACACCATCTATTTGACGCCCGACAAGGTCCGCATGCATCGCTTCGGCCCCGATGGAAAGGCGCTGACGCAGTGAGACTGAAGGGTAGATCGGCGCTGATCACCGGCTCGGCGCGCGGCATCGGCAGGGCTTTTGCCGAAGCCTACACGCGCGAGGGCGCCACGGTGGCCATTGCCGATATCAATCTGGCGGCTGCCGAAAAGACGGCCGCCGAGATTGGCGCCGACGCCTATCCGGTCAGGCTCGACGTCAGCGACCTCGCTTCGATCGAAGCGGCGGTCAATGCGGTCGAAACAAAGACCGGCGGCCTCGACATACTGATCAACAACGCTGCTTTGTTCGACCTGGCGCCGATCGTCGAGATCACCAAAGCAAGCTACGACAAATTGTTCTCCGTCAATGTCGCCGGCACTTTGTTCATGCTGCAGGCAGCGGCGCGTTCGATGATCGCAAGGGGCAAGGGCGGCAAGATCATCAACATCGCCAGCCAGGCAGGACGGCGCGGCGAGCCGCTGGTCGCCGTCTATTGCGCCACCAAGGCCGCGGTGATTTCGCTGACCCAGTCCGCCGGGCTCGACCTGATCAAGCACCGCATCAACGTCAATGGCATCGCGCCCGGCGTCGTCGACAGCGATATGTGGGATGAGGTCGATGCGCTGTTTGCCAAATATGAGAACCGGCCGAAGGGCGAGAAGAAGCGGCTGGTCGGCGAGGGCGTGCCCTATGGCCGCATGGGCAAGCCGGAGGACCTGACCGGCATGGCGGTGTTCCTGGCCAGCGACGACGCCGAATACATTGTCGCCCAGACCTACAATGTCGATGGCGGCCAATGGATGAGTTGATGGGCCGGGATCACGCAGGCCGCAGCCCGGCCAAAAGGGTAGAAAAATGACCGTGAAACTCTCCTCCTCGATCCTCTCGGAACTCCCCGCCAAGGTCGCCGGTCCGAAATACGACCGCGCTGCGCTCAAACCCGGTATCGTGCATTTCGGCGTCGGCAATTTCCATCGCTCGCATCAGGCGGTCTACCTCGACGATCTCTTCAATGCAGGCATCGGCCGTGACTGGGCGCTGGTCGGCGCCGGGGTCTTCGAGGGCGAAAAGCTCGGCCGTTCCAAGCTGCAGGAGCAGGACTGGCTGACGACAGTGGTCGAGCAGGATTCCGATCATATGAGCGCCCGCGTCACCGGCGTCATGATCGACTTCCTGACGCCCGGCGATGCGGATGCGATCATCGACCAGCTCGCCGATCCGGCGATCAAGATCGTCTCGCTGACCATCACCGAAGGCGGGTATTTCATCGATCCGGCCTCGGGCAAGTTCAACCCGACCCACCCCGACATCGTCGCCGACGCACAGGCAGGCACGACGCCGAAGACGGTGTTCGGCCTCATCCTGGCCGGGCTGAAGCGCCGCCGTGCCGACGGCATCGTGCCGTTCACCGTCATGTCTTGCGACAACATCCCTCACAACGGCCATGTCACCTCGGATGGCGTCATCGGCCTCGCCCGCCTGATCGATGAGGATCTGGCGAACTGGGTCAGCGACAATGTCGCCTTTCCCAACGGCATGGTCGACCGCATCACCCCCGCCACCTCCGACCGCGAGCGCGGTATTCTCGCCTCGGAGTTCGGCCTCGAGGACAACTGGCCGGTGTTCTGCGAGCCGTTCAAGCAATGGGTGCTGGAAGACCGTTTCACCGACGGCCGCCCGCCGCTGGAAAAGGTCGGTGTGCAATTCGTGAGGGATGTCGCGCCCTATGAGCTGATGAAGATCCGCATCCTCAATGGCGGTCATGCCACGATCGCTTATCCCGCAGGGTTGATGGACATCCATTTCGTCCATGAGGCGATGCAGGAGCCGCTGGTGCGCGGCTTCCTCGCCAAGCTCGAGCATGACGAGATCATCCCGACCGTGCCGCCGGTGCCGGACACCGTGCTGGAGGATTATTACCAACTCATCGAGCACCGCTTTTCCAACCCGAAGATCGGCGACACCATCCGTCGGCTTTGCCTCGACGGTTCCAACCGGCAGCCGAAATTCATCATCCCGACCATTGCCGACCGGCTGAAGGCCAGCAAAGGCGTCGCGGGTCTGGCGCTCGAGTCGGCGCTGTGGTGCCGCTACTGTTTCGGCACCACCGACAGCGGCGCGGTCATCGAGGCCAACGACCCGAGCTGGGACCGGCTGCAGGCAAGCGCGAAGGCGGCGAAGGACAGGCCCGGTGCCTGGCTTGCGATGGAGGATATCTATGGCGGTGTCGGCCGCTCGGCGCCGTTCGCCGAGGCCTTTGCCCATGCGCTCAACGTCTTGTGGGCGAATGGCACGCGCGCGACGCTGACGCGCTACATCTCCGGCAAGCTCTGACGCCAGCCGCAATGACGCCCGAACTGGTCATCTTCGACTGTGACGGCGTGCTGGTCGACAGCGAGGCGCTGTCGGTTTCGGCTCTGCTCGGCATGATCTCTGCCGCCGGGGGCTCGGTCAGCGAAGATACCGCCTACGAGCATTTCCTCGGCAAGAGCATGAAGAGCGTGCGCGAGATACTTCTTCGCGATTTCACCATCGACATCACCGACGTGCATCTTACCGACATGCGGGTCGAACTGATGCGCAAATTCCGCGAGGAGCTGAAGCCGATTCCCGGCATCGGCGACATCCTGCCGAGGCTGGGCGTGCCCTGCTGCGTCGCGTCCTCCGGCACGCTCGACCGGATACGCTACGCGCTCGACGTCACCGGTCTGCTCGGCCTGCTCGAGCCGCATCTGTTCAGCGCCGCCATGGTCGCGCGCGGCAAGCCGGCGCCGGATCTTTTTCTCCATGCCGCCGCCGCCATGGGCGCGCATCCCGGTAATTGCATCGTCGTCGAGGACAGCCCGGCCGGCATCGCCGCGGCGCGTGCCGCCGGCATGCGCGTCTTTGCTTTCACCGGCGGTTCCCACGCCGGCAACCCGGCCTTGAAAGCGCGGCTTGCGTCGAGTGAACCGGACTTTATATTCGCGGACATGCGGCAATTGCCCGATCTGATTGCAGGCTAGAGCATGATGCCGAAAAGTGTGAAGCGGTTTTCGGACGACATCATGCTCTACTTCTTTGATTTAGAGACGGAGATTTCGGGTCGAACAGACCTGAAATCATCCGGCTCTAGGGAGCGAGAGTAAAAGCATCTTGACGAAAAGCTTCGTTTGCGCGGTCGATGTCGGCACCGGGAGCGCCCGTGCGGGCATTCTCGACATGTCAGGCACCTTGCTCGGCCGCGCCGAGCATCCGATCGTCATGAACCAGCCGAAGGCCGATCACGCCGAGCACAATTCGCAGGATATTTGGTCGGCTGTGTGCATTGCCGTCCGTGCCGCGCGCGAAAAGGCCGGTGTGTCAGCCGACGATATTGTCGGCATGTCGTTCGACGCCACCTGCTCGCTGGTGGTGCTGGACAGGAATGCCGGCCAGCTCAGCGTCTCGGTGACGGGCGAACGGCGCTGGGACACCATCGTCTGGCTCGACCATCGCGCCATCGCCGAGGCAGATGAATGCACCCATAGCGGCCACGCCGTACTCGACTATATCGGTGGCGTCATGTCGCCGGAAATGGCGACGCCGAAGCTGATGTGGCTGAAGCGCAATCTGCCGGGAACTTGGCATGAAGCCGGCTACCTGTTCGACCTCACCGATTTCCTGACCTGGAAGGCGACCGGGTCGCTGGCGCGCTCGCAATGCACGCTGACCGCCAAATGGACCTATCTGGCGCATGAGGAAACCGGCTGGCGCCGTGACTTCTTCGACAGGGTCGGGCTTGGCGATCTGTTCGAACACGGCAGCCTGCCGGAGAAGGCAAGTGCTGTCGGCGCAGACATCGGCACGCTCACCCCTGAAGCGGCGGCGGAGTTGGGCTTGAGCGAAAACTGTCGGGTCGGCGCCGGCGTCATCGATGCCTATGCCGGCGCGCTTGGCGTGCTCGGCGGCTTTGCTGGCGACGAGCAGAATATCGGCCGCCATCTGGCATTGATCGCCGGCACCTCGTCCTGCGTCATGGCGATGTCGCCCGACCCGCAGCCTTTCGCCGGCGTCTGGGGTCCATACTATGGCGCCGCACTGCCAAAGCTCTGGCTGTCGGAAGGCGGACAGTCGGCCACTGGTGCCTTGCTCGACCACATCATTCGCTGGCATGGCGCCGGCGGCGAGCCGGATGCGGCCATGCATGCCAAGATCGCCAGGCGCGTCGCTGAACTGCGCAGCACCGAAGGCGACAAGCTGGCGGCGAGGTTGCATGTACTGCCGGATTTCCACGGCAACCGCTCGCCGCTTGCCGACCCGCATGCCGTCGGCGTGGTCAGCGGGCTGACGCTGGATTCCTCCTTCGACAGTCTGTGCAAGCTGTATTGGCGCACCGCCGTCGGCATCGCACTCGGCGTGCGCCATGTGCTGGAGGCGCTGAACGAGAACGGCTATCTCATCGACACGCTGCATGTCACCGGCGGCCACACCAAGAACCCGTTGCTGATGGAGCTTTATGCCGACGCGACCGGCTGCGCGGTGATCGAGCCGCTGGCCGACGAAGCCGTTCTGCTCGGCACCGGCATGGTCGCCGCCACCGCGGCCGGTCTGTTCCCGGACCTGAATGCCGCTTGCGTCGCCATGCAGCAAGGCGGCAGGGCGCGCACCTCGAACCCGGCCGCGTCAGGCCGCTTCGACCGCGACTACAAGATTTTCCTCGAAATGCACCGCCAGCGGCAGGAGCTCGACGCCATCAGCTAGAGCAATTCCAGGAAAAGTGTGAAACGGTTTTCCGTCCGGAATTGCGTACCAAATCTAGGCCTCCTCTCGCCGGCGCAAGGATGCGCCGGTCGCCGCGTCGAACAGATGCACGCTCTCCTCCTCGAATGTGTAGCGCACAGGCGCGCGCAACGCCGGGCATTCACGGGCCGATACCAATGCGCCGACCTCCTTGCCGCCGCAGGCGAACGTCACCAGCGCGTCATTGCCATGGAACTCGATGAGGTCGGCGGTGCCTTGCAGAAGATTGATGCTCTGAGCGCCGGCGGTCTTCAGGTCCGGCGGTCGGATTCCAAGCACGGCGCGCTGGACGCCGCGTAGATCGAAGCCCGAGCCTTCTATGGAGAAGCTCGAGCCGCCGGCTGTCAGCGTCCAGCGTTCGTCCTTCCGCCCGACGGCCACGTCGATGAAATTCATGTTCGGCGTACCGATGAAGCCGGCGACGAACAGATTGCCCGGCTGGCGATAGATCTCGGCCGGCGAGCCGATCTGTTCGATGACGCCATCCCTGAGCAGCACTATCCGGTCGGCCAGCGTCATCGCTTCGAGCTGGTCGTGGGTGACATAGACGGTAGTGGTCTTCAGCGACTGGTGCAGGCGGGCGATTTCGACCCGCATATGGTTGCGAAGTTTGGCGTCGAGATTCGACAGCGGCTCGTCGAACAGGAACACTTTCGGCGTCTTGATCATGGCGCGCGCAATCGCCACGCGCTGCTGCTGTCCGCCGGAAAGCTCGGTCGGTTTGCGGGCGAGATAAGGCTCGAGGCCCAGCGTCTCTGCCACCGCTTGGACCCGCTTCTTTATCTCGGCCGCCGAAACCTTCTGCCGCTTGAGTCCGAAGGCGATGTTGTCGAAGATCGTCATATGCGGGTAGAGCGCATAGTTCTGGAACACCATGGCGATGCCGCGCTCGCCGGGCTCGAGATCGTTGACCACTCTGCCGCCGATCGACACTTCGCCGCCGCTGATATCCTCCAGCCCGGCCAGCATCCTGAGCAAGGTCGACTTGCCGCAGCCGGATGGGCCTAGGAACACGACGAACTCATGCTCCTCGATCGAGAGATTGAGATCGCGGATGACGGTGGTAGCCCCATACGCCTTGTCGACATGGGAGCAAACGATCGCGGACATGGTCAGCCCTTCTCGCCGGTAAGCAGGATTTGCAGCTTGACGTCTTGCGGCTTGCCTTGCGCCGCCCGCTCGAAGGCCTTGATGCTGTCGGAGAAATCATAAGTGCCGGTGATCAGCGGCTTGAGGTCGACCTTCCCCGAGGCGATCAGCTGCAGCGCCCGGTCGAAGATGTTGGCGTAACGGAACACCGTCTCGATGCGCACTTCCTTGGAGATCGCCGCCGGAACGTTGAGGCTGACCGGTTCGACCGGCAGTCCGACCAGCACCACCGCGCCGCCCGGCCGCACGACATCGAACAGGTCGGCGAATGCCTTCGGGCTGCCGCTCGCCTCGAACACGATATCCGCGCTCCAATTGTCGGTCGCGGCGGAGACTGCGTCGACCAGCGATTGCTCGCTGATATTGACCGGCACGATGCCGGGATATTGTGCGGCAATCTCGAGCTTGGGTGCGGAAAAATCGGAGATCAGCACCTTCGAGCAGCCGCCGGCCAGCGCCGCCAGCGCGATCATGATGCCGATCGGGCCGCAGCCGACGACGACGGCGACGTCGCCAGGCACGATGCGGGCGCGGCTCGCCGCCTGCATGCCGATGGCAAAGGGTTCGACCATCGCGCCTTCGGCGAAGGTGACATTGTCCGGCAGTCTGTAGGTGAAGGCGGCCGGGTGCACCGCATAGGGCGCCAGCACGCCATGCACCGGCGGTGTCGCCCAGAAGCTGACATCGGGATCGACATTATAGATGCCGAGCCTCGTCGCGCGCGACGACAGGTTCGGCACGCCCGGCTCCATGCAGACGCGGTCGCCGACCTTCAGCGTGCCGACATTGGCGCCGACCTCGACGATCGTTCCCGCGGCTTCGTGGCCAAGCACCATCGGAGCCCGCACCACATAGCTGCCGATCGCGCCATGCGTGTAATAGTGCACGTCGCTGCCGCAGACGCCGACCGTGTGGATGGCTATCTTGACATCGCCCGGTCCGACGTCGAGCGGCAGCGCGATCTCGCGCAACGACAGTTCGCCTTTTTTCTCAAGCACCAGTGCCCGCATCGGTAAGTCCTCGCATCAAGTCTTTTTTTGCCGGAAAACGGAATTCAGGAAGCCGCTGAGCACGCCCAGGAACAGCAGCGGCGGTAGCGACAACAGCACGACCGAGGCGTTGAGGATTCCCCACGGCACGTTCATGCCTTGCTGTGAAAGTTCGGAAGCGACGATCGGCAATGTCTTGGCGTTGGAACTGGACAGCATCAGCGCGATCAGGAATTCGTTCCACACCAGCACGAAGCTGAAGGCGACGGCGCCGATCAGCGAGCGCGCCGCTACCGGCAGCGCAATGCGCCAGAACACCGAGTAAGCGCCGTAGCCGTCGACGAAAGCGGCTTCCTCGATTTCCTTCGGCACGGCCTGGAAGGCGGGAATGGCGAGCCACATGATCACCGAGATGGTGAGCAGCGAATAGGTGACGATCAGCGCCGGCAAGGTGTCGTAGAGCCCGATCTGCAGCCAGATCACCATCAGCGGAATGGCGACTGCCACCGGGGCAGGAAGCGCAGCGACAACACGAAGAACTGGATGTCGCCAGCGAAGCGATTGGGATAGCGCGCCACCGCATAGGCTGCCGGAAGGCCGAGCATGACGCCGATCAGCACGGCGACGCCGCAGGAAATGACCGAGTTATAGAGACCGGCCATGACGCTGTCGCGGCCGATGATGTAGCTGATATTGTCGAAGGTCGGGGTAAACACCAGGCGCGGCACGCGGGTGATGATGTCGACATTGTTCTTCAGCGAATTGACCGCCGTCCAGGCGAGCGGAAACACCGCCATGAAGCCGGCGAAGGCCAGGATGATCTTGCCGATGAGGCGGCCCGGTCTCATGCGATACGGCCTCATGCCTGCACCCGCTTCCACAGCATGGTGAAGGTGATGACAGTCGCGATCATCATCAGCACCGCCATGGCCGAGGCATAGGACACCTTGCCGGATTCGATGAAGCCTTGCGAGAAGGCGTACATGTCGAGCGTCTCGGTCGCCACGCCCGGCCCGCCGCGCGTCATCACATAAATCAGGTCGAAGGAGCGCAGCGATTCGATCATCTTGACGAACATCAGGCTGATCAGCGGCGCCTTCAGCATAGGCAAGGTCACATAGGCATGGATCTGCCAGCGTTTGGCGTGGTCGAGCCGCGCCGCTTCGATCGGCTGCGGCGGCAAGGTCTCCAGAAGCTTCAGCACGATGACCGCGAAGAACAGTCCCCACTGCCAGACATCGACCGAGGCGACGGCAAACAGGGCCGTCGACGGCTTCGACAGCGGGTCGAAGATCAGCCCGCCGGTGATCAGCCTGTAGGGATAGGTGGCGATGCCGTAGAGCGGATGATAGGCAAACTTCCACACGAAGGCCGCCGAGACACGCGGCAACAGCACCGGGATGATGAACAGCAGGCAGTAGATGTTGCGCAGCCGCGGCGACGCTACTTCGAACATCAGCACGCCGAGCCCGATCGCCACCATCATCGTCGCCACCACGGTGACGATTTCCCACTTCACCGAAACCCAGACCGCGTTGAGGAAACGCCGGTCGGCGAACAGGTCGATGAAGTTCGACAGCCAGACCCAGGAATAGTCCGACGAGCTCAGCTCGCGGTTCTGCAGCGCAATGACGATGGCGTACAGCGTCGGCACCATCGACAGCACCAGAAGAATGGCGAGCGTCGGAACCAGAAACGTCACGGGCAGGGAAGAGCGTCGGCGCATTGCCTATCCTCGGGCTGTGCCTTTTGGGGAGAACCCGCGGCGCACAGGTCCCGGCATCCGGTCGAATGCCGTGGACCGCGCGCCGCGGGCGGGAGGATTACTTCTTCTTCACCAGCTCGTTGGCGTAGGCCTCGAGTTCGTCGAGGCCGCCCTTGACGTCGGTGCGCGTGCCGGTGACCAGCTCTTCCAGGATGATGCCCCAGCGGTCGCCGAGATCCGGCCAGCGCGGATCCTGCCAGAAGTTCACCGCCGTCACCTTGCCGGTATCGGCAAGCGCCTGGCCGAGATCGGCGCCGTAAATGTCGGCGAACTCCTTGCTGGACAGCACGCTGGTGCGGTTGAGCTCGCCGAATTGGTGCGCGTCGAGCCGGCGCTTCTCGTTCTCCTTCGACGTCGCCCAGGCGATGAACAGGCCGGCGCATTGCTTCGCGGCGTCATCGGCATTGGCCTTGGCGGCGATGGCGAGGCCGTGGCCGTAGCCGCCGCCGGTCAGTGGCGAGGGCGGCGGCAGGAAGCCGATCTTGCCGACCACTTGCGAGGTCTTCGGGTCGACCGCCATGCCCGACAGCGGCGTCGATTCGACCAAGATGGCAACCTGGCCCGACAGGAAGGCGCCGGTCGATTCATCCCAGCTGCCGGTCTGCGTGCCGGGCGCTGAATCCTTGAACAGTTTAAGATACGTCTCGGTCGCTTTGACCGCGGCCTCGGAGTTGAAAGCCGGCTTGTCACCGTCGAACCATTTTCCGCCATAGGCCTTGAAGAACGGCATCCAGCGCCAGACATTGGCGCCCGAGCCACGCGCGCCGCGCAGCGCGATGCCGTACATGCCCTTGTCGGGATCGGTCAGCTTCGGCACGTCGGCGATCAACTCGTCCAGCGTCTTCGGCGGCTGGATGCCGGCGGCTTCCAGAATGTCCTTGCGGTAGACCATCAGGTCGCCGCCGCCGGTCAGCGGCGCGAACCACACCTTGCCGTCATAGGTGGCGACCTTCTGCCGGCCCGGGTCGAAATCGGCGTAGTCGTAGTCAGCCGGGTAATAGTCGGTGAGCGGCACGATCCATTTCGACGAGGCGAACAGCGCGACATTGGCTTCGTCGACATAGTAGACGTTGTAGTTGCCGACCGTGGACGCATCGGCGCGCGACTTTGCCCGGCGGTCGTTCTCGTTGAGATAGTCGATCTGGAAGCTGGCGCCGGCCAGTTTCTGGAACTCGTCCTTGGACGCTTCCAGCAGCGTCAGCCCGTCACGCGGTTGCGCCAGCACCTTGACCGGCGCCGAGCAGACCGGCGCCGCCAGCGCCATGGTCGAGAGGGTCGTGGTAAGCATGAAAGCTGCGCTTATGCTCGCAGCGAGCCGAATTGGTTTCATTGATTTACTCCTCCAGGAACAGTCGCAGGAAGCGGAAGTCTTCGGTTGCGCGATCCTCGCCATCGCCCGAGCGACAAGCCACCCATCGCCAAAATGAGGAGTTGCTAAAGGCCGCGCTAGAAGCCCCGTTGCAGCAGACCTGTACTTTTATGCATTGTGCGCTGCAAAATCCGGCCCGCCTGCACGGCCTCTGTCACATGAGTACCGATGGAGTGAGGAAGGCCGGTTTTCAGGCGCGCATCGTCATCCGCTGCTTCGACAGCTTGCGGTAGGATGACGGCGTCATCCGGTGCTTGCGCAGGAAGGCGCGGTTGAAGTTGGAGATGTTCATGTAGCCGACCTGGAAGCAGATATCGGTGATCGGAATATCGGTGTCCGCCAGCAGCTTGCAGGCTTGCCAGAGCCGGAGCTTGGCGATGTGGTCGCTGAAACTGTTGCCGGTGTTTTTCTGGAAGAAGCGCGAAAACGTGCTTTCGCTCATCCCCGCCAGCTCCGCCGCCTCCGGCAGCTTCAGGTCCTCGGCGAAGTGCTGGAAGAGATAGGTCAGCGTGCGCTGGATGATGTCCAGCGAGGTTGCGTCGAGCGCGGGTGAGAAATCCGGCGAGGACAAAAGCTCGTATTCGTCGGTCCTGGCCAGCAGATCGACCAGTTCGAGGAAGAGGCAAAACCGGGCGAGCCCGTGCACGGTGCCCATCCTTTCCATCAGCGCAGCGCCGTCGAGCGCGGCGCGGCCATGGAAGACGATGCCGCGCAGCGATCGCTCCAGGAACGGTTCTAGTTCGCGCAGCTCCGGCAGCAGTCCCGCCGAGCCGCGCAGCCGCTGCGGATCGAATTGCAGCACGATGTCGCGTCCTTCGATCAGCTCGCCGGGTTGCACCGATGTCACCCAGTCATGCGGCAGCCCGCCGCCGACGATGCTCAGGTAGCCCGGCCCGAATTCGCCGATGTGATCGCCGACCAGCGCGACCCCGGAAGACTTCCTCAGGAGATGGATCTCGTATTCCGGATGAAAATTCCAGACATTGCGCTCCCAGGGATAGTCGTCGAGCCGCCACAGGAAACTGTCGCTCGCCTCGGTGACGATGTGCTCGAAAGCCGGCACCGTGCGAGGGATCGCGGCCGTGTTCTTTCTGCGCCTGAATGCCATCGTCTGCTCTCCGGGGCGTATGAGGAAGCGACTGGTTTCGGGTAATCCGTAGCAGTCTGTTGCCCGCAAGTGAACGATGTCTGCCTCAGCGATTTCAACGCCGGCTCTCGATGATCTCGATGAAGCGGGCGAACAGCCCGGCCTGGGATTTGATGCCGAGTTTGCGATGGATGTTGCGGCGATGAACCTTCACCGTTCCCGGCACGATGCGCATGGCTCTCGCGATCGACTCGGTGGAATGCCCCTGCAGCACCAGATCGACGACATGCTTTTCGCGCGGGGTCAGCGACAGGCTTTCCCAAATGTGGGCGCGGTCGAACTCGTTGACGGCGGCGATCGTCTCGCCCTGCTCCGCTTCGTCCTGCTCCTCGGCCGCAAGTGCGGGCCAGCGCAACCGGGCGAAGTTGATGACCGCCGGCGCCATGTCGCGCAGCAGCCTGGCATCGGCGGTGCCGAAGGGACCCGAGGCGTGCAATCGCATCAGCGACAGCACCAGGGCATCCTTGCCGGGCAGCGGCACGAAGAAGCCGACCTCCTCGGCCAGCCTTGTCTGGCTATAGTAGGTGCGAAAATACTCGCTGGCATAGAAGCGGTCGGGCGCCAGTTCGCGCATGCGCCAGAACCCCTCCTTGCGCTCCACCGCCGCGTGATGAAATGGGTCGAGCAGATAAGGTCCTTCCTGATAGAGCGTGACGAAGACATGGCTCTCGGCCGGCGAGAAGGTTTCGAACAGCAGCGGCGGTCGCGAGGCGCCGCGGTAACCGAAGATCACGCAGTGGTCGAAGCCGACATGCTGGCTCAACCAGCCGACCATTGCCTTGCCGAATAGGTCGCCGCTCGTCTCCCGTGTCGCCGCGACAAGGGCTGCGAGCCGGCTGTATTCGTCGCTGCGGGACGCACTCAATCTATACCCCCTCAAACGAGAAAATAGATCAGATATACCACCAGCGAGGTATATACTAGACGCCATTGGCTCTGGTAGCGTCCTGGAATAGCCCTGTTGCTGGAGCCAGCACTTTGACCGCAGTGCCCGACATCGAGTTTCGCGGCGTCACCAAGCGCTATGGCGCCGTGACCGCTGTCAGCGGCATCGATCTGGCTGTGCCGCCCTCCGCCTTTGTCGCCCTTCTCGGACCGTCCGGCTGCGGCAAGACCACATGCCTGCGCATGATCGGCGGCTTCGAGCAGCCGAGCGAAGGCCAGGTGTTCATCCGCGGCCAAGACATGGCCGGCACACCGCCCTATCGCCGCCCGGTCAACATGGTGTTCCAGCAATATGCGCTGTTTCCGCACCTCGATGTCGAAGCCAATGTATCCTACGGGCTGCGCCAGGCACGGCCACGCCTGTCGTCGCAGGAAATCGGCCGTCGCGCCGGCGAGGCGCTCGAAATGGTGCGGCTCGCCGGCTATGGCGGCCGCAAGATCCACGAACTGTCCGGCGGCCAGCAGCAGCGCGTCGCGCTGGCGCGCGCACTGGTCAACAAGCCGGCCGTGCTGTTGCTCGACGAGCCGCTGGCGGCGCTCGACAAGAAACTGCGCACCGATATGCAGATCGAGTTGCAGAACCTGCAGCGCGAGATCGGCATCACCTTCGTGCTGGTCACCCACGACCAGGAGGAAGCGCTGTCGATGAGCGACTTCGTCTGCGTCATGAATGGCGGCCGCATCGTACAGCTCGGCCAGCCGAGCGAGATCTATGACGAGCCGGCCGACCTGTTCGTCGCCGACTTCGTCGGCAAGACCAATCTGTTGAGCGGCAAGGTTGCCGGGCATACAGGCGATCTTGTCAATGTGGCGCTGGCGGACGGAACCGTTATTGCCGCGCGCAAACGAACCGCCTTGCAGCAGGGCGAGACCGTTTCTATCAGCCTGCGTCCTGAATCGCTAAGCCTCGGCGCCACCAAAGGCAGCCCTTTCAAGGGCATCGTGCGCAACCGGATCTTCTTGGGCTCGACGGCGGAATACGCCATCGAGGTGCAGGGCATCGGAACGCTGCTGGCCAAGGCCGACCATGTGATCGGCCATGGCAATCTCTTCAAGCCGGGCGAACCCGTCGCCATCGGCTTTGCCTCTGGGACGCCGCTGGCGTTTCCGGAGAACAAGAACAACGGGACCAACCAGAGGGTAGCAAAAAATGTCGAAATCATATCGTGACGGACTGCCGATTAGCCCCGAGAACTTCGTCGACCAGCTGATGCGCCTGAAGCGCGGCTCGATCGGCCGCCGCGATTTCCTCGGCCTCACCGGCCTGGGCATCGCAACCGCGGTGATGGCGCGCGAGCTCGGCATCATGCCGACGCCGGCCTTCGCCGCCGAAAACCTCGGCGACCGCATGTCGATCGCCACCTGGCCGAACTATCACGACCCGCAGACCTTCGAGAATTTCAAGAAGGACACCGGCGTCGCCGTCGAGGTCAACGTGTTCGGCTCCAATGAGGAGATGCTGGCCAAGCTGCAGGCCGGCGCCTCGGGCTGGAGCCTGTTCGTGCCGACCAACTACACGATCTCGACCTACAAGAAACTCGGCATCATCGATCCGCTCGACATGGCCAAGCTGCCGAATTTCGACAGCTCCCAGGAGGACCCGCGCTTCACCTCGGAAGGCACGATCGACGGCACGACCTACGCGGTGCCGAAGAACTGGGGCACCACGGGCTTTGCCGTCAACACCAAGAAGCTGGCCAAGCCGATGACGAGCTGGAAGGAGTTCTGGGACGTCGCCATGGCTGAGGGCGATGGCCGCACCATGGTCCACGACTACCAGCTGACCACAATCGGCAACGCGCTGAAATATCACGGCTATTCCTTCAACTCGCTGAAGCAGGACGAACTCGCCAAGGCCGAGGAGCTGCTGCTCAAGGTCAAGCCGCATCTGTTCGCGGTCTCGTCCGACTACCAGCCGGGCATGCGGGCGGGCGACGCCTGGATGACCATGTGCTGGACGAATGACGGCGCACAGCTGCATCGCGATATCCCGGAGATCGCCTATGTGCTGGGCAAGGAGGGCGGCGAAATCTGGACCGATTTCTACGCCATCCCGAAGGACGCGCCGAACAAGCCGGCCGGCTATGCCTTGCTCAACTATCTGATGACCCCTGAGGTCGCGGTGAAGGAGCATCTGGCCAACGGCGCGCCGTCGACCGACGCACGCGTCAACAAGCTGCTGCCCAAGGAAGTGCTGGACAATCCGATCCTCTATCCGGCGGCCGACCTGTTGACACCGCTGGAATTCGGTGCGGCGGCGACGTTGACCGATCCCGGCCGCGCCGAGCTGATGGCGCGCTTCAAGTCGGCTTGAGGCCGGCCTGACGCAAACGGAAACCGGTGGGCCTATGTCCGCCGGCATCGGGGCGGTTTCCATGCACGGCAACAGATTTCGGTATAACATCCTGACAGCGCTGCTGCTCGCTCCGGCTACAGCGTGGCTGGTGGTGTTTCTGGTGTTGCCGTTCGTCGCCATTGCCGTGTTCAGCGTCGGCGAGCGGGCGCCGGAGGGCGGCTACCAGGCCGCCTTCACGCTGGCGCAATATGCCAACCTCCCGGCGCGGGCGACTGCCTTCTGGAACACGATGATGCTGGCGCCGGTGGGCGCGCTTGCCTGCCTGCTCGTCGCCTACCCCGTCGCCTACTACCTTGCCCTGAAGGCGCCGCAACGCTGGCGGCTGATCCTGCTTGCGCTCGTCGTCATTCCGTTCTGGACCAGCCTTTTGATGCGCACCTACGCCTGGATGTACATTCTGGGCGGACGCGGCATTCCCGCACTGCTGGCCTTTGTCGGCATCGAGGATGTCAGGTTGATCAACACGCCGGGCGCCGTGCTGCTCGGCATCGTCTATGGCTATTTGCCCCTCATGATCCTGCCGATCTATGTCAGTCTCGAGCGGCTCGACCGAAGGCTGCTGGAAGCCTCCGCCGATCTCGGCGCGACCCCGCTCTCAACCTTTCTGGGGGTGACGCTGAAGCTGTCGCTGCCGGGCGTCATGACCGGCTTCTCACTGGTCATGATCCTGCTGCTTGGCGAATACCTGATCCCGACCCTGCTTGGCGGCGGCAAGGTGTTCTTCATCGGCAACGCGCTGGTCGACCTGTTCCTGCAGTCGCGCAACTGGCCGTTCGGATCGGCCATCGCCATCACGCTGGTGGCGGTTTCGGTGGTGGTGCTGATCGCGGCAAACCGCATTTCGACACGGGTGTCGGGCGCCCGCAGGGTGGATCTGATCTGATGCGCGCCTTCGTCACAGCCGTCTTCGCCTTCCTCTATCTGCCGATTGCGTTGGTCGTGCTGTTTTCCTTCAACGCCGGCCGCCATGCCAGCGAGTTCACCGGCTTTTCGGTGCAGTGGTACGGCACGGCGCTGTCGAACCCGTTCCTGGTCGAGGCATTGAAGAACAGCCTGTTCATCGCCACCACCAGCGCGCTTCTGGCGGCGGTGTGCGGCACGGCAGCCGCACTCGGCCTGGCGCGGGTCGGGCCCAGAACCCGCGCCGTCTTCGACGCGCTGATGGGTGCCGCGATCGTCGTTCCCGGCGTCGTCATCGGCATCTCGACGCTCGTCGCGCTGGTCCAGTTGTTTGGCGTGCTCAACCCGTTCCTCGCCTCGATCTGGCCAAACGACCAGCCGCCACGCCTGTCGCTCGGCTATGGATCGATCATCGCCGCGCATGGCCTGTTTTCGATGGCGCTGGTAACGATGATTGTCGGCACGCGTCTCGCCAGCCTCGACCGCAACCTGGTCGAGGCCTCGAGCGATCTCTACGCCACGCCGCTGACGACGTTTCGCTCGATCGTGCTGCCGCAGATCATGCCGGCGATGATCGCCGGCTTCCTGCTCGCCTTCACCTTCTCCTTCGACGATTTCATCGTCGCCTTCTTCGTCGCCGGCGCGCAGACGACGCTGCCGATCTATGTCTTCGCCTCGATCCGGCGCGGCGTGACGCCGGAAATCAACGCCATCGCCACCATCGTGCTCGTCGCCTCGGTTCTTCTGGTGGTGCTTGCCCAATGGCAGCTGCGCCAGCGCCAGCCGTCAAACTGAACAAGCCATCCAGCTGAAAGACAAATTCATGATCCTTAGAGACCGCATCGCCGTGGTGACGGGCGCCGGTTCCGGCATCGGCCGCGCCGGCGCCATGATCATGGCCAGGGAAGGCGCTGTGGTGGTCATCGCCGACTGGGATAAGGCCAGCGGCGAGACGACAGCGGCGGACATCCGGGCAGTGGGCGGGCAGGCCGAGGCGATTGTCACCGACGTCTCTGACGACGCGGCGGTCGGACAGCTCATCACCGGCACGCTCGGCAAGTATGGCCGCATCGACATCCTGCACAATCACGCCGGCATCCAGGTCGGCGGCACGCTGACCGAGGTCGAGGTCGATGGCATGGATGCGTCCTGGCGCATCAATGTACGGGCGCAGTTCCTGGCCGCGCGGCTGGCCATGCCGGCGATGGTCGCGCAAGGCGGCGGCGTCATCCTCAACACGGCCTCGAATTCCGGCGTGTTCTACGACCGCGAGATGATCGCCTACGCGACGTCGAAACATGCGGTGGTGGCGATGACCAGGCAGATGTCGCTCGACTATGCCCGGCACAATGTGCGCGTCAACGCGCTCTGCCCGGGCTGGGTCGACACGCCTTTCAACGAGCCGTTCATCGCCCAGATGGGCGGGCGCGAGGCGATCGAAACCTATGTCCGCACCAGGATTCCGATGGGGCGCTGGGCGAGCGCCGAAGAGATCGCCGAAGCGATCCTGTTCCTCGTCTCCGACCGCTCATCCTTCATGACCGGCCAGGCGCTGGTGATCGACGGCGGCGAAAGCATCGGTTGATCCAAGGGCGGTCGGCAGGAATGGTTCCCGCCTCTGGCTCAATCGCCGGCTGCCCGTCCTCCCTTGCCTTCATGTCGCATTTCGTCCAATAGAACGACGCAAACGCCGCGAAACCGAAGGTTTTGCCGTTTGGAAGTGCGGCTTCCGGCCTCGTTGCCGACGCGCCGCAACCGGAAAGAGCAGGACAATGTCTGCGATCGAAGCCGGCGCTCGTGCGCCGGAAAATCTTTGGCGTCAGGAAATCAGGGCGACGCTGGCGCTGGCCTGGCCGATGGTGCTCACCAATCTCGGCCAGACCGCGATGACCGCCACAGACGTCATGATGATGGGTCGTCTGGGCGCCGATACGCTGGCCAGCGGCGCGCTCGGCGCCAACCTCTATTTCATGCCGCTGATCTTCGGCCTCGGCCTGATGCTGGCGACCTCGCCGATGATCGCCACCGAGCTTGGCCGCCGGCGCTATTCGGTGCGCGATTTGCGCCGCACCGTGCGCCAAGGCCTGTGGCTGGCGATCCTGATCTCGATCCCGATCTGGGTCGTGTTGTGGCATGGCGAGGCCATTCTGCTTGCCATGGGCCAAGAGCCGGCATTGGCGCATCAGGCCGGCATCTATCTGCGCTGGTTGGAATGGGCGGTGCTGCCTTTCTACGGCTATATCGTGCTGCGTTCCTTCATCTCGGCGCTGGAGCGGCCGGGCTGGGCGCTGATCATCGTCTTCGTCGCCGTCGCCTGCAACGCCTTCTTCAACTGGGTGTTCATGTTCGGCAATCTCGGCGTCACCTCGATGGGCATTGCCGGTTCGGGGCTGGCGACGACGCTGTCGAGCACGCTGATGTTCTGCGGCCTGGCAGCCGTGGTGATGCTGGAGAAGAAGTTCCGCCGCTACCGCCTGTTCGGCCGCTTTTGGCGCTCCGACTGGCCGCGTTTCAAGGGTCTGCTGCGGCTCGGCATGCCGATCGCCGGCATCCTCGCCTTCGAGGTGACGATCTTCAACGCGGCAGCCCTGCTGATGGGCCTGATCGATGCGGATTCGCTGGCCGCGCACGCTATCGCAATCCAGATCGCCTCGATCTCCTTCATGGTGCCGCTCGGTCTCAACCAGGCCGTCACCGTGCGCGTGGGGCTGGCCCACGGCGCCGGCAATCCGGCAGGCGTTTCGCGCGCCGGCTGGACCGCCTTCGTCATCGGCGTCTCGTCCATGGCGCTGATGGCGCTGGTGATGGTGCTGTGGCCGCATCTGTTGATCAGCGCCTTCATCGATATGACCGATCCGGCGAACGCCAGGGTGATCGCGCTGGCCGTGTCGTTCCTGGCCTTTGCCGCGCTGTTCCAGATCTTCGACGGCGCGCAGGCCGTTGCCGCCGGCATGCTGCGCGGCCTGCACGACACCAAGGTGCCGATGATCTATGCCGCGATCGGCTATTGGGGCATCGGCCTGCCGCTCGGCGTGCTGCTCGCCTTCCATTTCGGCCTGCACGGCGTCGGCATCTGGATCGGCCTTGCGTCGGGGCTCGCCGTGGTGGCGGTGCTGCTGTTAGCGCGCTGGCTGCGGCGCGACCGCATCGCACCGCCACTTGTCTTTGGGCATTGACGGCGAACCAAGCGGTCCGCCAACTGCCCGAAGCAGTCACTGCAGAGCAGATGTCTGGTATCGCTTTGGGCAGAAAGCTGCCGGTCGGCTTGCGACGCGCAGGTTAAATAGCGGACCATGCGAAAACGCCCCTGGCAGAGTACTTCAACGGCGGAACTCCTGAAATTGCGTCAGTCGCAATCGAGGTCTTCCCATTGTTGGAAATGGAGACCAAGGTGGCCACATGGAGCACTTAAATACGCAAACATTTGTGCTCGTGTCGACATTGATCATGGTCGGCCAAAACCTCGATCACCCGGCATTCGCCGACTCTACCATGGCGGCAGCCTTCAACCATCAGCTCGAGCTCGGCCTGCAAGGCTTTCAGGCTGCGGATACGCTGCGCAACGTCGGCGAGCCGTGCTTGGGCAATGGCGTCAGCCGTTGCACAAGGCTGTAAAGGGTTATCCTGCAAATCAAGTAGAGTGCAGATCGCTTCGATATCGAAGCCCAGTTCGCGGGAATGGCGAATAAACGCTAACCGGCGCAAGTCGCCACCTTCATATTGACGGCGGTTGCCGTCACTTCGCGCTGGCGCGGCAAGCAACCCTATCTGCTCGTAATAGCGAATGGTCGGTACTTTCACGCCGCTTTGGCGGGCGGCTTCGCCAATGGTCACTCCATTCAGCATATTTCGCTTGCTCCTCTAGTCGCTAGAGGATGTAGCGTCGCAGTCAAACGATACAAGAGGAATGTTATGACCGCGCTTCAAGCACAAACCCGTTATCGCGTCGAAGGCATGGATTGTGCCGGTTGCGCCACCAAAATCGATAAGGCGGTACGTCGCATCCCTGGCGTCGAAGATGTCAGCGTGTCCGTCACCGCCGGCACCATGACGGTCAGGCACACGCCCGAGAGTGACCTCGCCGAACTTGAAAAGAAGGTGACTGGCCTCGGCTACACGGTTGCCGAACTCAAGGTAAAGGGAAAGGTCGGGCTGGACGGGGCAGAGCACCATCACAATGACCACGACGATGCGGGCGACTACCATGCGGGCCATGCTCACGCCAGCCACGATCAGGTCAGCGAAAGTCAAGATGACCGCGAGGAGGGAATAGAGGGCCTTCACGGGCACGACCGCGCGCCAACCTCGGGGCCGTGGTGGAAGAGTCCCAAGGGTCGCCTGACGATCGCCAGCGGCGCCGCGCTGGTCCTTGCGTTTGCCATTCACTATGTGTGGCCGGCGTCCGGGGTGTGGGTCTTTATCGCGGCCATGCTGGTTGGCCTGGTGCCTATCGCCAAACGGGCCGTCATGGCCGCCGTCGCAGGCATTCCCTTCACCATCGAAATGCTCATGACCATAGCGGCCGTCGGTGCGGTCATTATCGGCGCCGGCCAGGAAGCTGCCACTGTGGTCTTCCTGTTCCTTGTCGGTGAGCTTCTCGAGGGCGTTGCCGCCGGAAAGGCGCGCTCGAGCATTCAAGCGCTGACCACGCTGGTCCCGAAAACGGCCTTCATTGAAAAGGGCGGCAAGACGCGCGAGGTGCCGGCCGAAAGCCTTGAAGTAGGCGCCATGATCATGGTGCGGCCGGGTGACCGGATTCCCGCCGATGGCGAGATCACCGAGGGTGAGAGCGCGATCGACGAATCCCCGGTGTCAGGCGAGAGCGTGCCGGTGCGCAAATGCGTCGGCGACAAGGTTTTCGCCGGCACCATCAATGGCGACGCTGTTTTGCGCATCAAGGTCACCGCCGTTGCCTCCGATAACACCATCGCGCGCGTCGTCAAGCTGGTCGAGGAAGCCCAGGAGAGCAAGGCGCCAACTGAGCGGTTCGTCGACCGCTTCTCGCGCTGGTACACGCCTGCTGTGGTCGGCGTGGCCGCGATGGTGGCCGTGGTTCCACCTCTCGTTTTCGGCGGCAACTGGAACGAATGGATCTACAAAGGCCTCGCCCTGTTGCTCATCGGCTGCCCCTGTGCCCTGGTCATCTCGGTCCCGGCGGCAATCGCCGCGTCGCTCTCGGCTGGCGCCAAGCGCGGCCTACTGATGAAGGGCGGGGCGGTCCTCGAGGTTCTCGGCAAGGTCACCGCCGTGGCGCTTGACAAGACCGGCACGCTCACGCTCGGCAAGCCCCAGGTCACCGACGTGGTTTCTTTCGGAAAATCGGAGGCCGAAGTGCTGCGTCTTGCTGCCGCCTTGGAGACCGGCTCAAGCCATCCGCTTGCCATCGCCATCCTCGCAAAGGCGTCTGCAGACAAGGTTCAGGCTCCGGCCGTGTCCAAAGCGCAGGCTCTAGGTGGCAAGGGGGTCAAGGCGAACGTGGAAGGCACCGAAGTTTTCCTTGCATCGCCACAGGCGGCCGAGGATACGGCGAAGCTCACTGAGGTTCAAAAGTCTCAAATCGCCGCGCTCAATGACGAAGGCAAAACCGTTTCGGTCGTCCTCGTCGACAACAAGGTGGCGGGCGCCATTGCAATGCGTGATGAACCGCGCCCGGACGCTTTCGCTGGTCTCAAGGCGCTGACGGAT
Source organism: Mesorhizobium sp. C268A (assembly GCF_040324475.1). Taxonomy (NCBI): domain Bacteria; kingdom Pseudomonadati; phylum Pseudomonadota; class Alphaproteobacteria; order Hyphomicrobiales; family Phyllobacteriaceae; genus Mesorhizobium; species Mesorhizobium sp. C268A. Next base: position 3,137,883 of record NZ_JAMYVX010000001.1, on the reverse strand, counting down.
TCCGGCATTAAGACCATCATGCTGACGGGCGACAACAAGCGGACAGCTGCCGCGATCGGCAAGCAACTCGGCATCGAGGTCCGCGCCGCGCTACTGCCAGAAGACAAGCAGCGTATTGTCGGAGAGCTGAAGGGAGAGGGCCTCATTGTGGCCAAGGTCGGCGATGGCATTAATGACGCGCCAGCCCTTGCGGCCGCCGATGTTGGTATTGCGATGGGCGGCGGCACTGACGTGGCTCTCGAAACCGCTGATGCAGCGGTGCTGCATGGCCGTGTCGGCGACGTTGCCGCGATGATTGCGCTGTCGAAGGCGACCATGGCCAACATCAAACAGAACATAACCATGGCGCTCGGCCTCAAGGCCGTCTTCCTCGTGACCACGGTCTTGGGAATCTCCGGCCTGTGGCCGGCGATCATGGCCGATACCGGCGCGACCGTGCTGGTGACGGCCAATGCCATGCGCCTCCTGCGCTGGAAAGGGGCAGCGTGACGGCGGCGCCGCACCATGTGCTAGACTTGCGAAATGGCTGGTGCACACCGGCTTCGCCGCACCAGCCATATCGCTGAAGATCAAGCAGGCCTGGCCGGGACGGCCCGTACAGGCGACGCGATCAAGGGGTGCTGTTACAAATGATTGCGCTCAGCTCCCGTCCGACGACATCGCGCCGAGCAGCCTGCGTATATCGCCAAATCGCGCGATCGAGCCGAACACCAGTGCCGCCACCGCGACGAAGAACACCGACACCGAAGCCATGGTCGGCGTGTAGCCATAGCGCAGCGCGTTGAAGATCTTGATGGGCAGCGTCTCGGTGGTGAAGCCGATCGTCATGTAGGCGACGATGTATTCGTTGAGCGACAAGACGAAGGCGAAGGCGTAGCCCGAGACGAGGTAGGGCAGGATCAGCGGCAGCACCACGGTCTTCAGCACTGTGCGGTCGTTGGCGCCCATGGTGGCGGCGGCCTCGACCAGCGAGCGGTCGATCGAGGCAAAGCCGAGCGACAGCGTCACCAGCGGCAGCGTCACGAAGAAAATGGCGTGGCTGATGATGGCGGTGAAGAACTGGCCGAACAGCCCGACCGTCGCCCAGAAGGAGAGGAAGCCGAGCGCGGTGATGACCGGCGGCAGGATGAAGGGGGCAAGCCCCAGCACCTGGAAGATGTTTGCCCAGGGCGCGATGCGCCGCCACAGGAACCAAGCCAGCGGCAGCGCCACCGCCACGGCAATCGCCGCCGAGCAGACGGCCAGCGTCACCGAATGGATCAGCGCCAGCCGCCATTCCGGATCGGTGAAGATCTGGGCGTACCAGGCGAGCGAGAAGCCGACCGGCGGGAAGCTGAGCTCCTGGCGCGAATTGACCGACACGCCGGCGACGACGATCAGCGGCGCCGCCAGGAACAGGGCGACGATGGTGAAGTAGACACGGCGCAGCAAGGTCGCGGTCATAGGGCGTTCTCCCTTCGTCCGACGAGCAGCGTCAATCCGACCAGCGCCAGCGAGATCAGCACCAGGAACACCGCCATTGCGGCCGCGAACGGCATGTTGGACTGGTAGATCGCCTGGTCGGTGATCAGCACCGACAGCGTCCAGTGTTGCGGCCGTCCTAGAATCTGCGGCAAAAGATACGAGCCGAGGGCGAACACGAAAACCATGATCAGCGTCGCCACGATGGTGTTTCTGAGCGCAGGCGCGACGACGTTGAAGAAGGCGCGGATCGGCGAGGCGCCGAGCGTGCGCGCTGCCTCGAGCAATGTCGGATCGAGGCGCACGAGGGCGGGGTACAGCACCAGGATCGTATAGGGCAGCGCCTGGTAGACCATGCCGGTCAGCACCGCGCCAAAGGTCGGCAGCAGCGCCACCGGCTTGTCCATCAGCCCGATCGCCACGAACAGATTGGTGATGCCGGCGGTGCGCGAAAACAGCGTCGACCAGGCAAAGCCGATAATGACTTCCGACAGCGACAGCACCGACAGGAGGCCGACCAGCCACAGCGTCTGCACGCGGCGCGGCCGACGGGTCAAAAGGTAGGTGAAGGGGAATGCGATGGCGACGCAGCAGACGGCGACTAGCACCGCCAGCATCAGCGAAAAGCCGAGCACGCCGCCGAAGAACACCGACAGGAAGCGGGCGTAATTGTCGAACACGAAGTCCGGCGTGTAAAAACCGGACGGGTTGCGCTTGAAGAAGCTCACCGCGATCATCGTCGAGAACGGCACGACGAAGAAGACGATCAGCATCAGCGCCGGAAAGAACAGCGGCGTGTAGTCGGCTACAGACTTCGGGGCTTCGCGTCTCATGCGCCGAGCACCACGCAGCTTGCCGGCGGCAGTGTGACGCCGACCTTGGCGCCGACCGGCACGTCATGCCGCTCGCGCGGCGTCGTCACCGCAATGATGCTGGTGCCGCCGACGTCGACGAAGGTCTCGATGGTGCCGCCGAGATCGCGCACGAAACTCACCTCGCCGGTAATGGCCGAGCCGCCGGGGCTGCCGAGATGCACGTCCTCCGGGCGGACCGAAACAGACGCTTTGGTCTGACCCGCCGGCATGGAAAGACCTGGAATGGCTGTGCCCAGAATGGTGGTACGCCCGGTGCTGTCGATCTCGGCCGGCAGCAGATTGGTGATGCCGATGAAGTCGGCGACGAAGGCGTCGGCCGGCTTGCGGTAGATCTCGATCGGCGGCGCCGCCTGCAGGATTCTGCCGTGGCCCATGACGACGACCAGGTCGGCCATGGTCATGGCTTCGCGCTGGTCGTGGGTGACGACGATGGTGGTGATGCCCAACCGCTGCTGCAACTGGCGCAGTTCCACCTGCATGGCCTCGCGCAATTTGGCGTCGAGCGCCGACAGCGGTTCGTCGAGCAGGAACAGCTTTGGTGACAGCGCCAGTGCCCGGGCGATCGCCACGCGCTGGCGCTGGCCGCCCGACAGTTTGGCCACCGGACGGTCGGCAAAGCCGGTCAGATGGATCAGGCCCAGCAACTCGTCGACCCGCTTCTTCTGCTCCTCCTTCGAGGCGCCGCGAATGCGCAGCGCATAGGCGATGTTGTCGCCGACGGAGAGATGCGGAAACAGCGCCAGCGACTGGAACACCATGCCGAGATTGCGCTTGTGCGTCGGCAAAGGCGTGATGTCCTCGCCGTCGAGCACGATGGCGCCGCTGGTCGGCTCCTCCAGTCCGGCAATCATGCGCAGCAGCGTGGTCTTGCCGCAGCCCGACGGGCCGAGCAGACACACGAACGTGCCATGCGGCACGTTGAGCTGGACATTGTCGACGGCGGCGAAGTTGCCGAATTTTTTGGTGACGGCGTTGATGTCTAGTCCGGACATGCTCATCCCTTGGAGGGTTTGCTAAGGGGCCGCCGGACTATGCCGGCGGCCGCTGTGGTTCAGACGGATCGAACGGCTCAGCCGACGATCAGCTCGGTCCACTTCTGGTTGATCCAGTCGGCCTTCGATGTATAGAGGTCGTAGCGCGGGATGATCGGATCGATATCCGACGACACCGCGGCGAACTCTTCCGGCTTGAGGTCGAGCACCTCCTTCTTCAGCGTAGGCGTGGTGCCGACCTTGCGCGACATCAGACCCTGCATCGACGGCTGGCTCATATAGTCGATGAATGCATGCGCCTCGTCGACCTTGGTCGAGGCGCGCGACAGCACCCAATTGCCGGAATCCTGGATGCCGCCTTCCTTCGGGAAGGTCGAGCGGACATGGAAGCCGTCGGCGACCGCGAGGCCGGTGACGTCGTGATAATACTGGCCCATCGGGATCTCGCCCGACTTCAGCGCCTGCTCGAACTGCGCCTCGTCGCGATACCACAGCCGGACATTCGGCTTGAGCTCGGCGAGCTTTTCGAATGCCTTGTTCAGTCCGTCCTCGGTGTCGAGCGCATTGGTGCCGCCCATGAAGGTCTTTGCCGTCACTTCGAGCAGGAACGAGTTCGAGGCAAGTGCCAGAAGGCCAAGCTTGTCCTCATTGGCCTTGTCCCACAGCGTCTCCCATGAGGTCGGCGCATCCTTGTAGACGTCGGTGTTGGAGACCAGCGTGATCCACCAGGCGACGGCGCCGATGCCGGCGACCCGGCCATCCGGATATTTGTTGACGAAGCGCGGCAAGAGGTCGTTGTAGTGCTTGAACTTCGACGTATCGAGCGGCGTCCATAATTCGGTCGACTGGCCCTTCAGCGTCGAGGTCTGCGACATCATCGAAAGGTCGGCCGGCGCCTGGCCTGCCTTGGACGCCTGTTCGAGCTGCACCAGCCAGGCTTCGCCGGTCGGCTCGGCGACCGATTCCACTGCAATGCCGGTGGCCTTGGTAAAATCGGGGAAGACGTGCTCGTCAAAGGATTTCTTGAAATAGCCGCCATAGACGCCGACCTTCAGCGACTTGTCCTGCGCGCGCAGGATCGACGGCATGGCGAGCACGCCGGCTGTAGCGAGGCCCGCACCAAGCACGCCGCGCCGTGTCAGGGATTTTCCAATCAGTCTGTTCATCTGGTTTCTCCTCAGTTGATGCCGTTCTATTCCGGCAGGTTCCCTTCACGCACTGTCGCCGCCTGGCGTCAGTGGGCCGCCGCTCGTTGTTCGAGCGTACGGGCGTATTGCGTCAGTGGAAAGCACATGACGAAGAAGATCAGCGCCACCAGCCCGTAGACCTTGAACGGTTCGAAGGTGGCGTTGTTGATGGCGTTGGAGGTTCTGACCAGCTCCTCGAAGCCGATGATCGAGGTCAGCGCCGTCGATTTGATCAACTGCACCAGGAAGCCGACGATCGGCGCCCTAGTGATCGAGAACGCCTGCGGCAGGATGATCAGCCTGAGCTCCTGCAGACGGTGCAGGCCTAGGCTGGCACCGGCGTCCCACTGCCCGCGCGGCAGCGCATCGACGCCGCTGCGCCAGATCTCGGCCAGATAGGCGCTGGCGAAGAAGGTCAGGCCGAGCACCGCTGCCGTCCATGGTTCGATGCGCAGGCCGAGCATCGGCAGGCCGAAGAACATCAGGAACAGCTGCATCAACAGCGGCGTTCCCTGGAACAGGGCGATGTAGCCGGAAGCGATGCGCCGGCTCCATTTATTCTCTGCGATCCTGAAGAACAGCACGATCAGCCCGACCAGCGCGCCGCCGACAAAGGCCGCCAGCGACAACAGCACCGTCCAGCGGGCGGCGAGCAGCAGATTGCGAACGATGTCCCAGAAGGTGAATTCGATCATGTGACACCTGCCCCCAACACGCGGCGCCCGCCTGTGACCAGCAGCCGGCGCAAGGCCATGGACAGGACGAGGTAGACCAGGGTCACGACGAAATAGGTTTCGAAGGACCGGAAGGTGCGGGCTTGCAGCATGTCGGCCTCATAGGTCAGCTCGCGCACGGCGATCTGCGACACCACGGCCGATTCCAGCATCATGATGACGATCTGGCTGGTCAGCGCCGGATAGATCACCTTGAGCGCCTGCGGCAGCACGATCTTGACAAACACCTGGCGTGGCCGAAGCCCGAGTGCCAAGGCGGCTTCCGTCTGTCCGCCGGGCACGGCATCGAGACCGGCGCCGACGATTTCAATCGTGTAGGCCGCCATGTTGAGCGTCATTGCCAGCATGGCGGCCAGGATCGGATCGAGCCTTATGCCGAGGCTGGGCAGGCCGAAGAAGATGAAGAACAGCTGCACCAGGAACGGCGTGTTGCGCATCACCTCGACATAGACCGCGATGGCGCGCTTCACGAATACCGGGCCGTTGCGCCGGCCGGCAGCGCCCAGGATGCTGAGCAGCGTGCCCACGAGCGTGGTCACGACGATCAACAGGATCGTCGTGGCCGCGCCGCGCGCGATGTCGCCCACAGCACCTGGGAGCCAGGCAAAGGCCACGAGAACTCAATCCTTGAGGTTGTCGGGATTGAGCGGCGTCTTCAGCCAGGCCTTCGAGCTCTCGTCGAGCTTGCCGTTGGCCAGCATCTTGGCAACCGCATCATTGACCGCCGTCTTCAGCCGGTCCTCTTTCTTGTTGAGGCCGATATGCGAAGGCGAGGTCAAAAGCTGGAACTTCTGCTCCGGCTTCAGCGCGTCCTGCTTGGCCAGCACCTGCGCGCCGACATCATTGCCGACCACCATCAGCTGGGTCTGGCCGGAGATGAAGGCCTGGATGACGGAATTGTAGTTGTCGAAGCGCTTGATGTCGGCCGATGACGGCGCCGCTTCGGTCAGCGACGTATCCTCCAGCGTGCCGCGATTGACGGCGATCGACTTGTCGGCGAGATCTTCCTTGCCTTTGATCGAAAGCGCTGCTGGACCGATGACGGCGATGTAGTAGGGCGCATAGGCGGCGGCGAAATCGATCACCTCCTCGCGCTCCTTGGAATAGCCGACGCTCATCAGGATATCGACGCGCTTGTCGGTGAGATACGGGATGCGGTTCTGGCCGGTGACGCTGACCAGATTGAGCTTCACCTTGAGTGAATCGGCGATCGCCTGCGCGACGTCGACGTCGTAACCCTTGATGCTCATATCGGCGCTGGCCGAGGAGAAGGGCGGAAAGTCGGAGAAGATGCCGACATTGATGGCGCCGGCCTTGGTGATGTCGTCGACGGCATCGGCATGGGCCTGGGAGGCGAAGCCGAGGCCGGCGAGCATCAGCGCGGCGGCGATGGTTGATTTCATATGGATTGTCATTGGTATTCCCCTTCTGGAAGCTTGTTTGTTTTGGAAACGGCCGCCGGCTCCAGCGCGGCGGCCGCCTTTGCATGTGAAATCCGTCAGGCCCCCTTGCCGGTGATCGCCGGGCTGAACACCATCAGGCTCAGGATCTCGAACAGGACCTGGGCGCCGACATGGGCGGTGTTGGTGGTCGCGTCATATTGCGGCGCCACCTCGACGACGTCGCCGCCGACGATGTTGAGGCCTTTCAAGCCGCGCAGCAGTTCGAGCACTTCGCGCGTCGTCAGGCCGCCTATTTCCGGCGTGCCGGTGCCTGGCGCGAAGGCCGGATCGACACTGTCGACGTCGAAGGAAATGTAGGTCGGGCCGTCGCCGACGATTTTGCGCGCCTTCTCGATGATGGCGGGGATGCCGAGACCCGTCACCTCTTCGGCATGCACGACCGTCATGCCGGATTCGTAGGTGAACTCCCACAGATACTCCGCCGAGCCGCGGATGCCGATCTGGATGGTGCGGGTGGGGTCGAGCACGCCGTCCAGCACCGCGTTGCGGAACGGTCCGCCATGATGGAACTTGGTCATGTCGAACAACCCGCTTGTGTCGCAATGGGCGTCGATATGGATCATGCCGACCGGCGCCTTTTTGCCGACCGCCTTCAGGATCGGATGGCTGATCGAATGGTCACCGCCGACCGAGAGCGGCAGCACGCCGGCATCGACGATCTGGTTGGTGCGGCGCTCGATGTCTTCGTGGCTGACCTCCAGCCGGTAGCGGCTGCGGAACGGCGTATCGCCGATGTCGGCGACGCGCAGCTCATGCGTCGGCGCGCATTCCAGCACATGATTGTAAGGGCCGATGCGCTCGATGGCGCGCAGCGCCCTGGGTCCAAAGCGCGAGCCGGGCCGGTTGGTGACGCCGAGATCCATCGGCACGCCGATGATCGCCACCTGCAAATCGCCGAAATCCGGATTGTCGGCAGCGATTTCACGGTAGGGCGCGGCGAGGAAGGTGGGGATGCCGGCATAGGGCGCCAGCCTTGTGCCGCTCTTGGAGAAGATCTTGTCGGCGACCTTGCGGAACTTCGGGTCGAACATCTCGCCGCCATGGCTCTCGCCATACTTGCGGCGCAAGGCTTCCAGCTTGCCTCTGTCATAACCCATGTCGGTCTCCTCCTGCGGGCTGATGCATGCGACCGTGGCGACATCTGCGAACTGACCATCATCCGGCCGGGTCGCTGTCCCGCTGGCTGCCTGTAGATTTCACGTCATTGATGCTGTTGACCTGCCAAAGTGTCCGGCAGCCGCATTGAAAAATCAATTGATATTGTTACGGTGCTGATTGTGAGAAAATCTCACAGAGTATCCGGTTGCTCATGGCCAAGCGTCTGCCCCCCTTGAATCCCTTGCGCGCCTTCGAGGCGACGGCGCGGCATGCCTCGCTGACCAAGGCGGCGAGTGAGCTCAACGTCACCCACGGCGCAATCAGCCACCAGATCAAGGCGCTCGAGCAATCGCTCGGCGTAAAACTGTTCGAACGCACCGGACAGCGGGTAAAGCTCACCCCGCACGGCGCCGAATTGCTGCCGGCGGTCTCGACCGCCTTCGACGGCATCGCCGCCGCCACCCAGCGCATGACCAGGCCAGCCAGCGCCGGTACGCTGTCGGTCTCCTGCGTGCCGGCGCTGCTGCTTCTGTGGATGACGCCGCGGCTCGGCAGCTTCATGGCGCAATATCCTGATATCAGGTTGACGCTGATCCCGTCCAACGACCCCAAGGACATCCGCGCCCCACAGGTCGATGTCTGCGTGCTCTATGGCGACGGCAGCTGGACCGATTGCTGGATGCGCAAATGGTCGGGCCTCGAACTGTTCCCGGTGGTCAGCCCGACGCTGATCAACAACCGGCCGCTCCGCATCTGCCGGGATCTTGCTGGCCATGTCATCCTGCATGGCGATGATGGCCGCGAATGGCACACCTGGCTGGCCGCCGCCGATGGGCTCGACCTCGAACGTGGCCGCCGCCACCATCTCGGCGACGCCCGCACCGCGATCGAAGCCGCGGTGCACGGCCACGGCGTCGCGCTCGGCGATTCCGTCACCGCCAGCATGCTGCTCGCCAGGGGCCTGCTGGTGGCGCCGTTCAGCCTGTCGGTGCCGGCGGTCGACGATTTCTACGTCGTTTGCCGCAACGAGATGCGTTCGGCGCCGATCGTGCAATTGTTCGTCGACTGGCTGTTTGCCGAAAAGGAACAAGCCGACAGCCGCGCCGACGCGCCGGTGGCCGGCCGCATCGGCAGCCGCCGGAAGCGTCCGGCGCTGCGGGTGGTGGGCGCCAAGAGTTGAGGCTGGACCGGAGCGACTGCTTTTTGTCGGGCCAGCCCGGAAAGCGGGAGGCGCTTTCAAAAATTCAATGCTAATAAGCTCTTGCCAGGCAATTCCAGGAAAAATGTGCGGCGGTTTCCCGTCCGGAATTGGGTAAGACGGACGTGAGCAGCGAAGGCGACGGCAGGACATGGCAAGAACTGATATAGCGCGGCGCGTCTACAACCACACCTGGAAGCTGGACCCGATCGTCCGCAGCCTGCTCGACACCGATTTCTACAAGCTTCTGATGCTGCAGATGATCTGGGGCATGTACCCCAAGGTCGACGCCACCTTTTCGCTGATCAACCGCACCACCTCGGTGCGCCTGGCCGACGATATCGACGAAGGCGAACTGCGCGACCAGCTCGACCATGCCCGCACGCTGCGCTTCTCCAAGAAGGAGATGATCTGGCTCGGCGGTAACAATTTCTATGGCCGCAAGCAGATCTTCGAGCCGGAATTCCTCGCCTGGCTGGAAGGTTTTCGGCTGCCCGACTACGAGCTCTCCAAGCGCGACGGACAGTACGAGCTCTCCTTCAGTGGCCCCTGGATGTACACCACGCTGTGGGAAATTCCGGCGCTGGCGATCATCAATGAGCTTCGTTCCCGCGCGGCCATGCGCGCCTTCGGTCCCTTCGCGCTTGACGTGCTCTATGCACGCGCCAAGGGGAAGATGTGGGCCAAGACCGAACGCTTGAAGGCGCTGCCTGGCATCCGCATCTCCGATTTCGGCACCCGCCGCCGCCATTCCTTCCTGTGGCAGCGCTGGTGCGTCGAGGCGCTCAAGGAAGGCATTGGCGAAGCCTTCACCGGCACCTCCAACGTGCTGCTGGCCATGGACAACGACCTCGAAGCGCTCGGCACCAATGCGCATGAGCTGCCGATGGTTTTTGCCGCCCTTGCCAAGTCGGAAAAGGAATTGAAGGAATCGCCCTACAAGGTGCTGCAGGACTGGCAGCGCTATTACGGCGGCAACCTGCTGATCGTGCTGCCCGACGCTTTCGGCACCGCATCCTTCCTGCGCGACGCCCCGGACTGGGTCGCCGACTGGACCGGCTTCCGCCCCGACAGCGCGCCGCCGATCGAAGGCGGCGAAAAAATCATCGACTGGTGGCGCGAGAAGGGCAAGGACCCCAGGCAGAAGCTGCTGATCTTCTCCGACGGTCTCGAGGTCGAAACCATCGAGGAGACCTACAGGCACTTCAAGGGCAAGGTGCGCATGTCCTTCGGCTGGGGCACCAACCTCACCAACGATTTCGAAGGCTGCGCGCCGACCGAAACCAACAGCCTCGATGCGATATCGCTTGTCTGCAAGGTGACGGAGGCCAATGGCAGGCCGGCGGTGAAGCTGTCGGACAATCCGGCGAAAGCGACGGGCGACAAGAAGGAGATCGAGCGCTATCTCCGGATTTTTGGGGCGAAGGACCGCGTGGAGCAGCTGGTCAAGGTTTGAGGGTCGGCGGGTGCCTTGCTGGACGAAATGGAAATCGCGATAGCGTGAGTTCCCGCCCACCCCCCTCTGTCCTGCCGGACATCTCCCCCGCAAGGGGGGAGATTACCCCGTCATCTCCGCCTTCGCTAATCTCCGACGTTGCAAAGGAAGCGCCGGCAGGGCAACTGCCAATCTCCCCCCTTGAGGGGGAGATGTCCGGCAGGACAGAGGGGGGCGTCGTAGAGCGCGGCTGTCACCGGCCAACCCTTATCACCACCACCCTCACACTCCTCCCCACCCCTGCCTTCGCCCACGCCTCCGACCGCGGCCACGTCCTCCTCCTCCCGACCGGCTACTACATCGCCGGCGGCGCGCTTGCCGTCGCGGTAAGCTTCCTCGTCCTCGCCCTGCTGCCACCCGCAACCCTCGACCGCTTCTGGCGCCGCCGCCTGCCGCTCTTCCCATTCGCCGACACCGCCCGCACAATCATCAGCCTCATCTCCTTTGCCGGCTTCGCAACCCTCATCGCCGCCGGCCTGTTCGGCAGCCGCGACCCGCTCTCCAATCCGCTGCCCCTGATCATCTGGACGCTGCTCTGGGTCGGCCTTGCCATCGCCCAAGGCCTGTTCGGCGATCTCTGGTCGTGGCTGAATCCATGGTATGGCCCGTGGCGGATCGTAAGCCGCCTGTTCAAGCTTCGTGGCGGTGAGGGACAGAAATCGCGTTTGCCTTCATGGCTCGGCCGCTGGCCGGCCGTTATCCTGTTCTTCGCCTTCGCCTGGTTCGAGCTGATCGACCCGGCGCCCGACGATCCGGCGCGGCTGGCCTATGCCGCCGGCCTCTACTGGTTGCTTACCTTCATCGCCATGCTCGCCTTCGGCTACCGCAATTGGAGCCGGCGCGGCGAATTCCTGACGATCTTTTTCGCCATGGTGGCTCGTTTCGCCATCGTCGAGCGCGATGAACACGGTCGCCTCGCTCTCTGCTGGCCGGGCTCAAAACTGCTCGGCGCAGCGCCCCTGCCGGCAAGCGGTATGGCCGTCCTGCTGCTCAGCCTGTCATCGGTGTCCTTCGACGGCCTGTCGAAAACCTTCTTCTGGCTCGGCCTGTTCGGCATCAACCCGCTGGAATATCCCGGCCGCACGGCGCTCATCGGCATAAGCAGCTTTGGCCTCGTGCTGACCTTCGTCCTGCTCGCGGCGGCATTCCTGCTGGTCGTCATACTCGGCCAGCGCCTTGCCGGCAGCCGACATTCCCACGGCGAGGCCGCCGGGCTGCTGGTCTGGTCGATCGTACCGATCGCGCTCGCCTATCATGTCGCGCACTATCTGACGGCGCTGCTGGTCGACGGCCAGTATGCGATTGCCGCTTTGTCCGACCCGTTCGCGCTGGGATGGAACCTGTTCGGCGCCGCCGACATGCAGATCGAGGCCGGCATCGTCGCCGGGGCCCACTCCGCCTGGTGGCTGTGGAACCTGCAGGCCGGCATCATCATCGCCGGGCACATGCTGGCGGTGCTCGTTGCCCATGGATTGGCCTGGCGACTGCACCAGGTGCCATCGCGCACCGCCCTCAGCCAGTTGCCGCTCACCATGCTGATGATTGCCTACACGATCTTCGGCCTGTGGTTGCTTGCCACGCCGACGGCCGGATGAGACAAGCTGATCCACATGCCTTTGCGGAAAGCCCGCTTGCAAGCTCTGTGCTTTGGTGATTTAGTTTGTACACATGCAATTTCTGCCCCTCCTGCAAGGGAGTGGCCTTGCCTCGTTACAGACAGTCAAAACTCAAAAACAGGGGAACTGCCGTGACTGACAAGAATGGGTTTTTCGATCTCTCCAAATCCACCCTTAGCCGCCGCACCGCGCTGAAAGGTCTCGCCGCCGGCGCCGGGCTGACGCTCGCGCCCGGCTTCGTCCGCTACAGCCAGGCGCAGAGTTCGGCGCCAATCAAGATCGGCTTCCAGTCGCACCGCACCGGCATCGGCGCCGCCTATGGCCGCTGGTATGAAAAGACCAGTGCCGCCGCGGTCAAGGCGATCAACGACGTCGGCGGCATCAATGGCCGACCTGTCGAACTGGTGATCGAGGATGACGGCACCGATCCCGGCCGTGGCGCCGAGGTGGTCGGCAAGTTCGCCACCCAGCACAAGACCGACATCGTCTTCGGCACGCTGTTCTCGCATGTGGTGATCGGCTCGGCGCCGGCCGCCGGCGAAAACAAGATCCCGTATTTCGTCGTCAGCGAAGGCCACCACGTCGCTTCGACCAAGCTCAACCGCTACGTCTTCCAGCCTGGCATCACCGATGTGAAGAGCCAGATCCAGTCGATGGCGCCGTGGATCGCGGCCAATGCCGGCAAGAAGGTGACGCAGATCTTCCCGGATTTCGCCTTCGGCTACGACCATCGCGACTACCTGCCGCCGGCGCTGAAGGCGCAAGGCGCCGAGGTCATCGCCCAGATCGCCATCCCGCCGACAGAGTCGTCTTTCACGAAATACTTCCCGCAGATACCCGCCGAGACCGAAGTCATCTACCACGTGATGGTCGGCCCGGCCGTGCTCACCTTCGTCAAGGAACTCGGCGAGTTCTACGGCTCCAACCGGCCGCAACTGTTCGGCTTCATCGATTCGCTCGAAGCCACCGACATCAACAGCCCCGGCCTCGAATTTTTGGACGGCAGCCATTTCTGGGAAGGTTCGCCGCGCTATGCGCAGGCCAATGACTCGGCCGCCCAGAAAGCCTACCGCGCCGCTGTCGGCATCGACGACAATGGGGCTGCCGTCGGCGACCCCAAGGACGTCTCCACCGCCGCCCACATGTTCGGCTGCTGGGAGACGCTCTATGTCGTTAAGAAGGCGATGGAAGATGCCGGCTACAAGGGCCCGGAAGACCGCGCCAAGCTGGTCGAGGCGACCGAGGCTCTGACTGAATTCGCCGAAGGCCCGGAGCATCCGCAAGGCCCCAAGACCTTCAACGGCAAGATCCACCAATGTTTTGGCATCCAGAACATCTCCAAGGTCGAAGGCGGCAAGATGAAGGTCGTCCACAAGACCAAGATCGAGGACGGGCTTTACGAGGCCGAAGGGGATTATACGACGCAGGCGCTGTGAGGCGCCTTACCCTCCCCCTTGTGGGGAGGGTCGGCACGCAAGCTTCGCACTTTTGCGAAGCTTGCGAGACGGGGTGGGGGTCGCGACGGCCCGTGCCCAACCCCCACCCGACCGCTGCGCGGTCACCCTCCCCACAAGGGGAGGGTAAGGGCGCCCTGAATGCATTTCGGACCCCACCTCCTCCTCGCCGCCCTCGAAGGCCTTGTCACCTCCGCCGTGTTGGCGCTGACGGCGCTTGGGCTGTCGCTGGTGTTCGGCGTCATGCGCGTCGTCAACGTCGCCCATGGCGAGTTCTTCATGCTGGGCGCGGTGCTGGCCTGGGCGATCTCGACGGCGATACCCGGCCATCCCACGCTCGGCTTCCTGGCGGCGCTGGTGATTGCGCCGCTGATCGTCGGCGCCATTGCGCTGGTAGCCGAGCGGCTTGTGCTGCGCCGGCTCAATTACAATCCGGAAGCCACCATCGTCGCCACGATCGGCATGCTTTACATCATCCAGCAGCTGGCGTTGAGCTTCTATGGCCCGGAAGCGCGCCCGGTGGAGCCGCCCTTCAGCTACCGCATCCTTTTGCCCTGGTTCGGCTATTCCGGCTACAAGCTATCGATCATTGCCGCTTCGGCCCTTCTGCTCATCGCCACCTGGCTGGTGCTGACGCGCACCAAGATCGGCCTCATCATGCGCGCCACCCAATATGACAGCGAGACGGCGCAGGCCTTCGGCATTCCGGTCGACCGCGTCTATGCCGGCGTCTTCGGGCTCGGCGCCATGCTGGCGGCCATCGCCGCCGTGCTGATCGTGCCGATCAGTCAGGCGCATTATCTGATGGGACAGGACCCGCTGCTGTTGTCCTTCATCGTCGTCATCATCGGCGGCCTCGGCTCGCTGCGCGGCACCGTCGTCGCCGCCGTGCTGATCGGCCTGTCCGACGGCATCATCTCGGTGTTCTTTTCGCCGACTTTGGCCAAGATCATCGCCACGCTGCTGGTGGCCATGGTGCTGGTATTCCGGCCGCAGGGCCTGTTCGGGCAGGCGTCGCGATGAGCGAAGCTTCGCCGGCAAAAGCCTATGCATTGCATCTCGGCGTCATCGCGCTACTGTTTGCGCTGAGCTTCGTCCTGCCCGACTACCATCATGGCCTGCTGGCCCGAATCATGGTGCTGGCGGTGTTCGCCATGGGCTACAACATGCTGTTCGGCTATGTCGGCCTGCTCAGCCTCGGCCACGCCATGTTCTTCGCCGCCGGGCTCTATGGCGCTGGTCTCGCCGTCATCCATCTCGGCTGGAGCGTGCCTTTGGCTTTCCTCGCCGGCATCGCCTGCGGCGCGCTGCTGGCACTCGTGATCGGCCTGCTGGCGCTGCGCACCACCGGCGTCGCCTTCATGATCGTCACCATGATGTTCGCGCAGGTGTTTTACCTCGTCATCCTCTATTTCGCCGCCTGGACCGGCGGCGACCAGGGTCTGGTCGTGCCGCAGCCGGCGCGGGTTCTGGCCTTCGGCGCGACATCGCTCGACCTAACCAACCCGACCGTGCGCTACATGAGCGCGCTGGCGCTGTTCTCGGTCGTGCTGCTGATCACCCTCGCCATCGTCCGCTCCCGCTATGGCCGCGTGCTGGTCGCGGTGCGCGAGAACGAGGAGCGCACGAAAATGCTGGGCTACGACACCTTCTCCAACAAGCTGATCGCCGTCGTCGTCTCCGGCACCATCTGCGCCGCCTCGGGTGCGGCCTATGCGCTGCTGTTCGGCTATGTCGGCTCGAGCTTTGCCTCGGTGCAGTATTCCATCCTGCCGCTGCTCTGGGTGCTGCTCGGCGGCGCCGCCACGACGCTGGGCGCGCTGCTCGGCACGGTGTTCATGTACTATGTCATCGACACCGCCAGCGGCTACACCTCCGCCTATCTCCTGATCGTCGGTATTGCGCTCATCCTGCTGGTGCTGTTTTTCCCCAAAGGCATTCTGGGCACCATCCGCCAGCGCTGGCTCGGGTGGCTCCCATGATGCCGTTGCTGACCACGAAAGGCCTGGCGCGCAGTTTCGGCGGCCTGCGCGCCGTCGACGGTGTCGATTTTCAGCTGATGCCGGGCGAGATCCGCGCCGTCATCGGCCCCAATGGCGCCGGCAAAACCACCTTCGTCAGCCTGGTCAGCGGCCGCATTCAGCCATCGTCCGGCATGATCGTCTTCGACGGCGCCGACATCACCAGCCAGCCGGCCTATCTCAGGGTGCGCCGGGGCATCGCCTACACCTTCCAGATCACCAGCGTCTTCGCCAACCTCTCTGCCTACGATAATGTCGCGTTGCCGGTGCAGCGCACGCTGACCGATGGCCGCTCGAAAGGTGCGGTGCGCACCGGCGTCATGGCCGCGCTGGAACGCACCGGACTTGCCGGCCGCGCCCATATGCCGGCCGGCCAGCTTTCCTACGGCCACCAGCGCCTGCTGGAAGTCGCGATGGGCCTGGCGCTTAAGCCGCGGCTTTTGATCCTCGACGAGCCGACGCAGGGGCTGGCCGACAGCGAGATCGACAATTTCATCGGACTGGTGCGCGAGATTGCCAAGAGCGCCACCGTGCTCCTGATCGAGCACAACATGCCGGTCGTCATGCAGCTGGCCGACCGCATCACGGTCTTCAACGCCGGCAGGATCCTGGCCGAAGGCACGCCCGAACAGGTTCGCGCCAACACACAGGTGCAGGAAGCCTATCTGGGGACGGCGCCATGAGCGAAGCCCCCAAGACTGAGGCCCCCAAGACTGAAGCGCTGACCATCTCCAGGCTCGATTGCTTCTATGGCGAGGTTCAGGTGCTCTACGAGCTTGATCTCGTGCTCAACAAGGGCGAGGTGCTGTGCCTGTTCGGTCGCAACGGCGCCGGCAAGACGACGGCGCTGAAAGCAATCATGGGGCTGGTTCCGTCGAGCGCCGGCTCGATCCGGCTCGCCGGCAAGGAATTGACAGGCCTGCCGGCGCATGAGGTGCCCAAGGCCGGCGTCGCCTATGTACCGCAAGGCAGGCGGCTGTTCGCCGAGATGACGGTGGCGGAAAACATCGAGATCGGTCTGATGGCGCGCGGCAAGGGCAGAGCGACGCGCGAGAGCGTGCTCGATCTCTTCCCGCTGCTGCGCCAGCGGCTGCGCCAGCGCTCCGGCACTTTGTCCGGCGGCGAGCAGCAGATGCTGGCCATGGCCCGTGCGCTTTGCCTTGAGCCGCAGGTGCTGTTGCTAGACGAGCCGACGGAGGGGCTGATGCCGTCGATGATCGCCAAGATCCGCGAGACGGTGGTGAAGCTGCGTGAGCTAGGTGTCTCCACCATTCTGGTCGAACAGCGCGTCGACGCCGTGCTGTCCGTCGCCGACCGCGTCTGCTTCATCGAAAACGGCCGTAACCGCGAGACGGTGGATGTCGAACAGCTTCGCGCCGATCCGTCGGCGGTGCGCCGATATGTAGGCGTCGGCTAAGATTACCCTCCCCCTTGTGGGGAGGGTGGCTGCGAAGCAGCCGGGTGGGGGCGGCACCGACCCCCACCCGGACCTTCGGTCCGACCTCCCCACACGGGGTAGGTAAGGGCCCAGCGCCCTTCGCATCACGCAAAGAACAAAAAACCCGCAATCAGGAAAACCGGGATCAGCACCAGGCCCGACCACGCCATGTAGCCGAAGAAGCCCGGCATCTTCACACCGCGGTGTCGGGCAATGGCGTAGACCATGAAGTTGGGTGCATTGCCGATATAGGTGTTGGCGCCCATGAACACCGCGCCGGCCGAGATCGCGGCCAGCGTCGAGGCCGCCTCCGTCATCAGGTGCCGCGCGTCGCCGCCTGCGAGTTCGAAAAACACCAGATAGGTCGGCGCATTGTCGAGGAAGGACGACAGCCCGCCGGTCAGCCAGAAATAGGCGAGATCATTGGGCTGGCCGGTGGGTGACGTCACCAGCGCCACCAGCGGCGCCAGCGCGCCGTCATGGCCGGCGCGAAGGATGGCAATGACCGGCACGATGCAGATGAAGATGCCGGCAAACAGTTTTGCCACCTCCGCGATCGGGCCCCAGGTGAAGCCGTTGGCCTCGCGATGGCTCTTGAGGGAAACGACAAGCGACAGCCCGGCGAGCGCCAGGATGATGGCATCGCGCACCAGGTTCTGCAGTTCGAGGCCGACGCCGAGGATGGAGAAAGTCACGCCCGGCTTCCAGGCAGCTGAAAGCAGGATCGCGGCAATGACGCCGGCCAGCAACGGCAGATTGGCCAGGCCGCGAAGGCGCACCTTCGTATCCGGAGTCGGATCCTTGATCTTCGGCGCGCCGCCTTCACGGCGATGCAGCATGATGTCGATGGCCAGGAAGACAAGCAGCACCAGGCCGCCGGTAAACAGCGTCTCGAGCCAGAGGTTCGCCGACGTCCAGAAGAAGTCGACGCCGCGCAGGAAGCCGACGAACAATGGCGGGTCGCCCAAGGGCGTCAACGAGCCGCCGATGTTAGACACCAGGAAGATGAAGAAGATGACGACATGGGCGTTGAACTGCCGGTTGTCGTTGGCGCGCAGCATCGGCCGGATCAGGATCATCGAGGCGCCGGTGGTGCCGATCACCGAGGCCAGCATCGCCCCGACGAGCAGCAGCCCGGCATTGACCAGCGGCGTGCCATGGATGTTGCCGGCGACAAGGATGCCGCCCGAAATGGTGTAGAGCGCGAACAGCAGGATAATGAAGGACATGTATTCGGTGAGCAGCGTGTGCAGCACGGCTTCACCGGCTACCGGAACGCCGAATGCAACCATCAGCGGGATGACCGCCAGCGCTCCCCAGCCGGCGGCGATCTTGCCGTAATGATGCTCCCAGACATGGTGGAACAGCAGCGGTCCGGTGGCGATCGAGAGCAGCAGGCCGGCGAAAGGCAGCGCCCACCACAGCGACATGGCAGCATCGGGCAGGCCGCGGGTCTCGGCCGCGAAGGCCATTTGCGGAGACACAGCGGAAGCGAGTACACCTGCCGCGAAAGCCTTCCCCAACCGTGTGCAGCCCCCTCGATGCGTCACGATCCAGTCACTCCGAGATCGGGTCTTCGAGCTTCACCCCGGCATCGCGCATCCTCTTCAGCATCGCCTCGACCGAACCGTTTAGATCGATGCCGCGGCACGCGTCGAGCCGCACCGTCGTCTTGAAGCCTTGCTTGACCGCGTCGAGGGCCGAAAAGGCAACGCAGAAGTCGGTCGCCAGGCCAACCAGGGTCACACTGTCGATGCTGCGCTCCTTGAGGTAGCCGGCGAGCCCCGTCGGCGTCTTGTGGTCGTTCTCGAAGAAGGCGGAGTAGCTGTCGATATCAGGGCGAAATCCCTTGCGGATTACCAGCTCGGCCTTGGTCCAGGCGAGCCCCGAGTGAAAATCCGAGCCGAGGCTGCCCTGGATGCAATGGTCCGGCCACAGCGTCTGCGGCCCATAGGGCATCTCGATCGCGCTAAAGGGCTGCGCCCCCGGATGGCTGGAGGCAAAGCTCGAATGTCCGGCCGGGTGCCAGTCCTGCGTCAGCACGACATGCTCGGCATGCCGAATCAGATCGTTGACCAGCGGCACGATTTCGTCGCCGCCGGCAACCGCCAGTGCGCCGCCGGGGCAGAAGTCGTTTTGCAGGTCGATGACAACAAGCGCTTCGTCGGCCATGGCGCCTCTCCTCTTCTACGTCTCGAACGGGGGATCGAGTGAAATACGCCGCTGATGCGACCGGATGCTGAAACTTGACCGGATGGCCGCCTGCGTCAACCTCTGCAAGCGTAAGAAATGCTTGGCGGCCGGGTTCCCTTAAACTCCGGCTTTGACAATTTCCGCCAGCTTGATATCATTTGCATACGAATGAATTTGGCCTGATCAGACATTGGCGGGGTTCGGGAAGACCCCACCTTTTGAAGGTCCCAATGGGAAGGCCTATTTTTTTGGAAGGCAAAGCGTGATCCGTTACGCGAAACCCGCCACGCTCGACGAGGCGCTCGCTCTGCTGGGCGAGGGCGCCTGGCGCGTGCTTGCCGGCGGCACCGATTTCTATCCGGCGCAGGGCGCCAAACCGTTCCGCGACAATGTTCTCGATATTAACGGCCTGGCCTCGCTGCGCGGCATTGCCGAGACCGAAACCCATTGGGTTTTGGGCGCCCGCACCACCTGGACCGACCTTGTCCGCCATCCATTGCCGGCGGCTTTCGATGCGCTGAAGCAGGCCGCGCGCGAAGTGGGCTCGCTGCAGATCCAGAATGTCGCCTCGATCGCCGGCAATCTCTGCAATGCTTCGCCTGCTGCCGATGGCGTGCCTAGCCTGCTGGTGCTGGACGCCGAGGTCGAGCTGCGCTCTGCAGCCGCGACGCGTCATCTGCCGCTGCAGGAGTTCATTCTCGGCAACCGCCGCACCGCGCTGCTACCGGGCGAGCTGGTTGCCGCCATCCGGGTGCCGAAGCCCAGGGCCACCGGCACGTCGGCCTTCGTCAAGCTCGGTGCGCGGCGCTACCTCGTCATCTCCATCGCCATGGTGGCGGCGCGCCTCGTTGCCGAGAATGGCATGGTCATGGAAGCCGCTGTCGCGGTCGGGTCCTGCTCGGCCGTCGCCAGGCGGCTCGCCGCTGTCGAAGCGGTGCTGGTGGGCAAGCCTGTCGGCCCGGCACTCGCCGATGCGCTCCTGTCCGCGCCGATGGCCGAGCTCTCGCCGATTGCCGACGTGCGCGGCAGCGCCGAATACCGGCTCGACGCAGCGCGCGAGCTTGTCGCCCGCGCCGTGCTGAGGGCTTGCGGGCTGACGAACGACAACAGCATGGTGGCGGCATGAGCCACTCTGAGATGATTGAAGCCCTGCCCGACCTCGTGCCGGGCCTCGGCATCGAGCGCGCCGAGATCGCCTTCGCCGTCAATGGCGCCGCCGTCTCGGTCAATGTGCCGCCGCTGCGCCGGCTGTCGCAGGTTTTGCGCGACGAATTGCAGCTGACCGGCACCAAGGTTGGTTGCGATGCCGGCGATTGCGGCGCCTGCACGGTGCTGGTCGACGGCGACGCCGTCTGCGCCTGCCTGATGCCGGCGGCCTCCGCAGCCGGGACGTCCGTAACGACCGTCGAAGGCCTCGCCGATGGCCGGCTCTCGGCTCTGCAGGCGTCCTTCCTGGCGCATGGCGCCGCGCAATGCGGCATCTGCACGCCGGCGCTGCTGGTCGCGGCAACGGCGCTGCTGGATGGCACGCCGAATCCGACCGAGACCGAGGTGCAGGATGCGCTGGGCGGCATCCTCTGCCGTTGCACCGGCTACAGAAAGATCATCGCGGCAGTGATGGATGCGGGACGGTTCGAGACGTCGACCGACGGCGCTGCCCCTCATCCGCCTGCCGGCACCCTCACCCCGTATAGTGACGGGGAGAAGGGAAGTGCTCCAGCGCCAACGCTCCCCGCTCCCCGTTCTTCACGGGGAGAGGGTAAGGGTGAGGGGCAGCGCCAACGTCATTCGTTGGAATTCAACTTTGAACGTAGAATGCCAACCACAGGGAATGCTGTAGGCGCCTCCCCGGTCCGGCTCGACGGCGTGCCAAAAGTCACCGGCGCTGAAAAATTCGGCGGCGATGCCTTTCCCGCCGATGCGCTGGCCGTGCTGGTGGTCCGCTCGCCGCATTATCATGCCGGCTTCGCCTTCGGCGACCTGGAGGGCTGGGTGAAGTCGCATCCCGGCATCGCCGGCGTCTTCACCGCCGCCGACATCCCGGGAAAAAACTGTTTCGGCGTCATCGGGCCGTTTGCCGACCAGCCGGCGCTGGCCGAAGGCTTTGCGCGGCTGCGCGGCGAGGCAGTGGCGCTGGTCGCCGGCGAGCGCGAGGCCATGCTCGATCTCGACCTCCAGGATTTCCCGGTCCGCTGGACCGAGCTGCCGCATTTTCTGCAGCCCGGCGACGCGCAGGCAGAAGGGGCGGCGCTCATCCACGCGAACCGCCCGGCCAATTTGTTGACCAAGGGCTTTGTCGAGCGCGGCGACCCCGAGGCGGCGCTTGGCGAGGCTGCTTACACGGTGTCCGGTGCCATCGACACCTCCTATGTCGAGCACGCCTATATCGAGCCGGAAGCCGGCCATGCCTACATGGACGGCGACACGCTGGTCGTCGTCGCCTGCACCCAGGCCCCCTATATGGACCGTGACGAAACGGCAAAGGTGCTCGGTCTTGCCGTCGACAAGGTGCGCATCGTGCCGACCGCGACCGGCGGCGGCTTCGGCTCGAAACTGGACGTGTCGCTGCAGCCGCTCATCGGCCTTGTGGCACTGAAAACCGGCCGGCCGGCGGCGCTTGCCTACACCCGCACCGAATCGATGATGTCGACCACCAAGCGCCACCCCGCCGAGATGAAGGCGACCATCGGCACTGACGCCGAAGGCCATGTCACCGGCATGATCTTTTCCGGCGATTTCAACACCGGCGCCTATGCCAGTTGGGGGCCGACTGTCGCCAACCGCGTGCCGGTGCATGCCTCCGGTCCCTATGCGACGCCGAATTACCGCGCCGAAGGCCGCGCCATCCACACCCACGGGCCGATTTCCGGCGCCTTCCGTGGCTTCGGCGTGCCGCAGGCGACGATCATGCAGGAGACGCTCTATGATGAGCTTGCCGGCAAGCTCGGCATGGACCGGCTCGATTTTCGCCTGAGAAACTGCCTTCGGAACGGATCCGAAACGGTTACCGGACAGCGACTGGAGTCGGGAGTCGGTATCTTCGAGTGCCTCGACTCCTTGCGGCCGCATTGGGCTCGCGCGAAGGTCGACGCAGATACATTCAACAATGCCAATACGAGCAAAAGGCGCGGCGTCGGCATCGCGTCCTGCTGGTATGGCTGCGGCAACACCTCGCTGCCCAATCCGTCGACCATAAGGGTCGGTATCTCGCCGGAGGGCGAGGTCATCCTGCACCAGGGCGCCGTCGATATCGGCCAGGGCTCCAACACCGTCATCGCCCAGATCTGCGCCGACGCACTCGGCCTGCCGCTGGAAAAATTCAAGCTGAAGAGCGCCGACACCGCGATCAGCCCCGACGCCGGCAAAACATCGGCCTCGCGCCAGACTTTTGTCACCGGCAAGGCGGCCGAGAAGGCCGGCCGCGCCTTGCGCGAAAAGATCCTGCGTTTTGCCAATGTCTCGGAGAACGCGAGCCTGCAATTGGACGGCCCGGCGATCGTCATTCGCGAGGGCGAAGCCACTCGGCGCATCGATCTCCCCGCCCTCGATGTCGATGCGGACGGCTACGTCTTCCGCGCCGAGGAAACCTACGACCCGCCGACGCTGCCGCTCGACGCCAAGGGCCAGGGCAAGCCTTACGCCGTCTATGGCTATGGCGCGCAGATCGCCGAACTGGAGGTCGACCTCAAGCTCGGCACGGTGAAGCTCTTGAAAATCACCGCCGCGCACGATGTAGGCAAGGCGATCAACCCGCTTCTGGTCGAAGGCCAGATCGAGGGCGGCATCGCGCAAGGCATCGGCATGGCGCTGATGGAGGAATACATCCCCGGCCGCACCGAGAATCTGCACGACTATCTCATTCCGACCATCGGCGACGTGCCTGAGATCGAGCACATATTGATCGAGGTTCCCGATCCCGAGGGGCCGTTCGGCGCCAAGGGCCTGGGCGAGCATGTGCTGATCCCGACCGCACCCGCCATCCTCAATGCCATCCGCCACGCAACCGGCCTTCTCATCACCAAGGTTCCGGCGACGCCGACGCGCATCCGCGCCGCCATCCGCGAAAAAGATGGCATCGACGACAAGGAGGCACGCCGATGAGCGAGCTTGCCGAACGCTTCGAAACCCACGATCCCGGCGAAAAGCTGGTGGCGGAAAAGATCCGCTGCGATGCCTGTCCGGTCATGTGCTACATCGCCGATGGCCGCACCGGGGCCTGCGACCGCTACGGCAATGTCGGTGGCCGCATCGTGCGTATGGACCCGCTGACCATCCTCGACCATGCGGCAGAGAGCGGCGCCGCGGTCGTGCCTTTCACTGCCGAGGGCGAGCAATGGGACGGCGAACTGGTCAACACCGGCCGCCGCTTCGTCACTGCAATCGGCGCCGGCACCACCTATCCCGACTACAAGCCGGCTCCCTTCATCGTCAGCCAGGAGGTCGAGGGGGTCGATCTGGTGACCGTGGTCACCGAAGGCATTTTTTCGTACTGCGGCGTCAAGGTGAAGATCGACACGGACCGTCATCTCGGCCCCGAAACGGCAATCGTGCGCGCGCAAGGCGAGCCGATCGGCCACGTCACGACAGGCGAATATGGCTCGCAGATGCTGTCGCTGGGCGGCGTGCATCATCTGACCGGCGGCTCCAAGGCCGAAGGCCGGGCAACCTGCGACGCGATGCTCAATCTGTGCAACCGCAAGCCTGTCGAACTGACCATCGACGGTGGCGCCACCATCATCGTCGAAGCCGGCAAACCACCTGTCATCGACGGCAAGCAGGAACATCGCATGCGCGTCGGTTGCGGCTCGGCCACCATCGGCATGTTCGCCACGCAATGGCGCGGCCTGGTCGACGAAGTGGTGGTGGTCGACGACCACATCACCGGCGTCGTGTCGGAGCATCAAGCCGGCAAGGTGCTGGGCTGGCAGGATACGGGGATAAAAATCATCGGCCGCCGTTCGACGCCGGGCCGCTACTTCAAGGTCTCCGAGCCCGGCCTCGGCTGGGGCGGCACAAGCATTTCCGACCCGCTGTCGATCCTCGGCGAATGGAATTCCAAGAAGGGCGCGCGTCCTGGCCTGTCGCTGTTGATGGTGTCGACCACTGGCGAGCAGTTCGCCTATTACGAGCTCGACGACGAGTTGAAGCCTGTGGAAAAACCGTTCCCGGACCGGTTGCAAAAATCGGTCGGCCTGATCGAGGACAATTGCGAACCGGCGCTCTGCACCGTGCTGTTCATCGGCGGCGCCGGCGGGTCGCTGCGCGCCGGGGTCACCGAAAACCCGGTCAATCTCACCCGCTCGGTGCAGGGCTTGAAGACCTATGTCACCGTCGGCGGCGCGCCGGTCTATGTCTGGCCGGGCGGCGGCATCACGCTGATGGTCGACGTCACGCGCGTGCCGGAAGGCGCGTTCGGCTATGTGCCGACCCCGGCCCTGGTGGCGCCGATCGAGTTCACGCTGCGCCGCGACGACTATGTCAGGCTGGGCGGCTACGAGGCCGAGATACGCAGCGTCGAGGATATTGTTGCCAAGGGCGGCGAATACCTCAATCCGCGTCGCGGCTCCGGGGCTGCCTGTCAAAATCCATGGCCGCCGCTGGCGCAGTTGCGCCGCGCCGGCTCGAACGGGGCCGCGTGATGCAAGGCCCGCAAGTCCACTGGCTGCAGGACGGCAAGCGGCTGCACCTCAACCACGGGCCGATCGACCTGATCGTCGAGGCCTTTGGTGAGGCGGCTGAGTGTCGTGCCGCCTACGATCAGGCGATCGAGCGCTTCCAGACGATCCTGATCGAGTTGGTCGAGGAGCTTCCCGAATTGCGGCTGCCGGCATTTTTCCTGGCGCCGCGCACCTTCGCCGGCCCGACCGCGCGGCGCATGGAAGCAGCCGTCATGCCCTTGGCGGAAAGCTTCATCACGCCGATGGCCGCCGTCGCCGGATCGGTAGCCGACGAAATGCTCTCGGCATTGCTTGCAGGCCGCAGACTCGACCGCGCCTATGTCAACAATGGCGGCGACAGCGCACTCCACATCGGCAAGGGCCAGTCGATGAACCTGGCGATCGCCGGCACCGGCAACGGCTTGGCCGACCGTCTCACCATTCGCTCGGCGGACGGCGTGCGCGGCGTCGCCACGAGCGGCTGGCGCGGCCGTTCGTTCTCGCTTGGCATTGCCGACGCCGTCACCGTGCTCGCGCGCACCGGCGCCGAGGCCGATGCGGCCGCGACACTCATTGCCAACGCCGTCGACCTGCCCGGCAATCCCGCCATCAAGCGCATTCCCGCGCAGGACTTGGTGCCCGACAGCGATCTCGGTGCACGGCTGGTGACACAAGCCGTCGGCATGCTCGCGCGTGGCGATGTGGAGCGGGCGCTGGACAATGGCCTTGCCGTCGCCGAAGATTTTCGCCGGCGCGGCCTGATTGCCGCATCGGCGCTGTTTCTAGGCGGGGAAGCCCGCATCAGTGGTTCCATGGCGCTTGCCGCGCCCAACAAAAGTCCAGGGAAGGAAGTTGCCCATGCCTGAGTTTCCGATCCGCAAGATCGCGGTTCTTACCGAAGAGATCTTTCACGATGGCGGGCCGGTCGCTGCTCTGCCGCGCCGCCGCGCTGCAGCCGTGGCGCTGGTGAAGAACCCGTTCGCCGGCCGCTACGTCGAAGAACTGCAGAGCGCCATGGACGATCTGAAGCCGCTTGGCCTGCTGCTCACCGACAAGCTCATTGCCGCATTGGGCGGCGACATCAAGCAGATCGACGCCTACGGCAAGGGCACCATTGTCGGCTCGTCGGGGGAGCTGGAGCACGGCGCGCTGTGGCACGTTCCTGGCGGCTACGCCATGCGCGAGCGGCTGGGCGACGCCAAGGCGATCGTGCCGTCGGCAACCAAGGTCGGCGCCTTCGGCTCGCGGCTTGACGTGCCGCTCGGCCACACCAACGCCGCCTATGTCCGCAGCCATTTCGACGCCATGGAGGTCGGCCTCAGCGACGGGCCGCGTGCCGACGAAATCCTGTTTTGCCTCGCCATGAGCTGCGGCCCGCGCGTGCATGACCGCATGGGCGGCCTGGCTGCAGGCGACATCAAGGTCTGGGATGGCTTGCGATGAGCGGCGGGGACAATCTGCTGAAACTGGTCGAGGCCGAAGAGCCCGACGAACATGATTACCGCCTGCAGGAGCAGGTCGGCTTCATCCTGCGCAAGGCGCATCAGCGCCATGTCTCGATCTTTGCCGCCCAGATCAGCGACCTGACGCCGCCGCAATTTGCTGCACTTGCCAAGCTGCACGATGTCGGCGAGACCTCGCAGAACCAGTTGGGCACGCTGATCGCCATGGACGCGGCGACGGTCAAGGGCGTCATCGACCGGCTGAAGGCGCGAGGCCTGGTAGACCTGACCAAGCACGAGGTCGACAAGAGGCGGCTGCTGGTCAACCTCACGCCAGAGGGACGCGAGGCGATCGAACGGCTGATCCCGTTGGCCCGCGCCATCACCCAGGAGACACTGGCGCCGCTGACGGCCAAGGAAGCGGCCACGTTTATGCGGCTGCTAGCGAAGTTAGCCTGATTTAGGCCCGCAGCCGAGCGCCTTCAGGATCGAAGAATGGCATCGGCGCCACCACCGCGCGGGTCGGCTTGCCGTCAATGTCGATGCTGAGTTCGGTCCCGATGGCGGTGAACGGCAGCCGCAAATGCGCCGTCGCCAGAACTTTGCCTAAGGAATAGCCGTGATCGCTGTAGGTGACGACGCCGGCATCCTCGCCGTCGGCGAAAACCCTGGCATCCGCGGCCGGCTTGTCACCGTCGAGAATCAGCCCGGTCCAGCGTTCGTCGAGCCCCTTGTCGCGAATTTTGAGCAATGCCTCGCGGCCGATGAACTCGCCCTTGTCGAACTTGATCCAGCGATCGAGCCCGACATGGAAGGGCGTACGGCTCTCGTCCATGTCGATGCCATGCGCCGGATAGGCCTTTTCCAGCCCGAGCGTGAACATGGCCAGCACGCCGTATGGCTTCAAGCCGAAATCGCGGCCGGTCCGCATCAGCGCGTCCCAGACGGAAGTCGCCTCGTCCGCCGGCACGAACAGTTCGAAGCCGAGCTCGCCGGTCACCCCGGTGCGTGAGATCAGGACTTTGGTCTCGCCGACGCGCCCTGAAGTGAACGCCCAGCGTTTCAACTCATCGAGATCGGCATCCGAAACCAGTGCTTGCAGCAGCTCGCGTGAGCGCGGCCCCTGTATGGTCGGGAAGGCGACGGCCGCGGTGATGTCGGTGACATAGGCCTTTCGCGCTTCAGCATGATGCTGCAGCCAGGGCAGCATCTTCAGCCGGTTGACCGAACCGGTCACCAGCATGAAATGCTCCGATCCCAGCCGGAACACGGTGAGGTCGTCCATGATGCCGCCATCGTCGCGGCAGACGGTGGAATAGCGCACCTGGCCGGGGCTCATCGCGGCCGCATCGTTGACGATAACGTGGTTGACCAGCGCCTCCGCTTCCGGCCCCTTGATGTCCATCTTGCCCATGGTGCTGAGATCCTGCACGCCGACTTTCTTGCGCGTGTTCAGATGCTCGTCGGCGATGCCGGAATAAGTTTTGGCCGAGACGAAGTCGCCGCCGACTCGGCCCATCGTGGCGCCGAGGCCAACGATGCTGGTGTAGAAAGGGGAGCGCCGCTCAACCAAGAAACTTCTCCGTCATCTCATGAAAACGGCAGCGCCTGATGGCGCTGCCGAGGTAGGAGCGGTGAAGGGGTTAACTTCCGTAGACGTCGAACGAGAAGTATTTGTCGTTGATTTCCTTGTACTTGCCGTTGGCACGCAGGGCGTCGATGGCGGCATTGAACTTGTCGGCCAGTTCCTTGTTGCCCTTTTGCAGGGCGATGCCGACGCCGGGTCCATGAATGGCCGGATCAGCGGTGAGCGTGCCGAGCAATTTGCAGCAGGCGCCATCGGGCTTCTTCAGCCATTCGGTCAGGATGATCGAGCCGTCCATCATCGCGTCGAGCCGGCCATTGGCCATGTCGGTGCGGGCGTCGTCGCCGGTCGGATACGCTTTCACGGTCGAGCCGGAGTATTTCTGCTCGGCGAAATTCTGGTGGATGGTTGCGCTCTGCACGCCCAGCACCTTGCCCTTCAGATCGTCCGGCGATGTGCCGGCGATGGTCGAATCCTTCGGCACGGCGATGGCCGGCGGCGTCTGGTAATATTTGTGGGTGAACTCGACCTTCTCGGCCCGTTCCGGCGTGATGGTGATGTTGATGATGGCGTCGAACTTGCCGGCCTGCAGCGCCGGAATGGAACCATCGAAATCCTGTATGGAGAATTCGCACTCGGCCTTCATCTCGGCACACAGCGCCTTGCCGAGGTCGATGTCGAAGCCGCCCAGCGTGCCGTCCGAATTGGCATAGTTGAAGGGCGGATAGGCGCCCTCGGTCCCGATCCTGAGTTTCTCGGCGGAGGCAGCACCGGTCCCAAGCAGCAGGGCGGTGGAAGCGGCAAGCACGAAACGACCGAAAAGATGCATGTTCTGGTTCCCCGTTGATAGGCGAAGTTTATGGGCTTTTACTGTTGCCACGGAGACGGAAGCGACATGCTCTGCGGCGATCACGGCGCGGCAAGCCGTCCTTCCCCAGGAATCTTACTGTGATCTAAATTACAGACCGATCATGGACATGGGCGCATGCTCAGCTGGAAGTAGACGGTCGTGGGAGGGACCTGGGGATGGACCAGCAGGAATTCGTGCAGGAAGCCGCGCAGCGGCGCATAGACGACGACATCGCCAAGCGCATCAGGGTTCACCAGGCCAACATCGAGCGGCTCGAAACCGCAAGGGAAAGCGCCGGCAATCTCGAGGCGGCCGTCGCCAACCGGCCGCTGGTGATGCTGGCGCAGGGCGATTCCTGGTTCGACTATCCGCTCACCGGCAACGGCTTTCCGTTCGTCGACACCGACGTGATCGCGCAGCTGCGCCGCATCGGCTCGATGCCGCCGACCATCCTCAACCTTGCCCATCATGGCGATGCGGCGACCGACGAGATGTCGCTGCCCAAGCAGCAGCGCATGATCGCCGCCCTGCGCAACAAGGCCAACTGGCTGGACGGCAAGCCCGATGCCATCCTGTTCTCTGCCGGTGGCAACGACATTGCCGGCGACCAGTTCTGCATCTTCCTCGACTTCAATGACGGCCACGCCCCCGGGCTGAACAAGAACCGCTTCACCAAGGCGCTCGGCATGGTCGAGGCCTGCTATCTCGATTTGTTCGCGCTGCGCGACCGCGTCGCGCCAGGCGTGCCGATCTTTGGCCATTGCTATGATTTCCCGATCCCGAACGGAGCGCATCCGTCCTGTGTCGGCCCGTGGCTGAAACCGTCGCTCGATTTCTGCAACTGGACGGTCGCCAAGGGCACGGTCATCGTTCACGACGCGCTGGCGGCGTTCCGCGATGTGGTGAAGCGCCTGGCCGACGATCCCAACAACAATTTCCATCTGGTCGACACGCAGGGAACGTTGAAGGTGGCCGACTGGGCCAACGAACTGCATCCCGATCCCGCCGGCTTCAAGAAGATCGCGCAAAAATTCGCCGATGCGCTGAAGGCCAAGCTGCAGACCTGACGCGGCTCGGGCCTGTCGGCTGTCAGGTTCCGAACAGCTCTTTGGCTTGTTCATCGGTGTAGTAACCAAGTCTGATGTCTTCGGCGACCAGTTTCGGGTCGCGCTGACGCGGATCGCCATAGCCGCCACCGCCCGGCGTGCCGACGCGCACGCGGTCGCCGGCCTTGAGCGCGATGTCCTGCTCCTTGGACAGATGCGGCGGCACATGTGCCTCGCCGTCGCGGAATACGGTCACCGTGTTCACCGCGCCGTCCTTGCCGCCGAGCGCGCCTTGCGGGCCGAAACGGCCATGGTCCATGACGAAGGACGCGCGCGCTTCGCCTCGCAAGATCTCGACCTCATAGGCGAGGCCGAAGCCGCCGCGCTGCTTGCCGGCGCCGCCCGAGCCTTCGCGCAAGGCATAGTGGCGGTAGAGCACAGGAAACGCCTGCTCCATGATCTCGACCGGCGGCGATTTGGAAATGCCGATGGTCGAGCAGCCATTGGTCAGGCCGTCATGGCCTGAATTGCCGCCATAGCCGCCGCCGGAGATCTGATACACATCACATAGTCGCGGCCGCGCGCCGGATCGTTGCCGCCCAGCGCGAAATTGCCGCTGGAGCCGGCGGGCGCGGCCGTCACCTTTTCCGGCAGCGCCTGCACCATCGCCGCGAACACCGCCTCGGCGATGCGCTGCGAGACTTCAGCCGCACAGCCGGAGACGGGACGCGGGTATTTGGCGTCGAGGAACGTGCCTTCCGGCCGCTTGACGATCAGCGGCTCGAAAGCGCCGGCGCTGATCGGCACATCAGGGAAAATATGGCGCATGGCGAGATAGACCGACGACAATGTCGTCGCCAGCACGCTGTTCATCGGCCCGGCACAGGGTTTTGACGAACCTGTGAAATCGAAGGTCAGCGTATCGCCCTTCTTCTCCACCGCGAGCGCGATGGTCAGCGGCTCGTTGACCACGCCGTCCGAGTCGACAAAGGCCTTCGAGCTGTAGGTGCCGTCGGGAATGGCGGAGATGTTGGCGCGCATCTGCTCGGCGGCGCGGCGACGCAGTTCGGCGATCGCCCCGACGACGGTTTCGTCCCCGTAACGATCGAGGATTCCATTGAGCCGGTCCTGACCGATCAGCAGTGCCGCGGCTTGCGCCCTTATATCGCCGATGCGCTGGTCGGCGACGCGGATGTTGGAGCAGATGATGGCGTAGATTTCGGTGTCGAGCACGCCCTTCTTGAACAGCTTGACCGGCGGCAGCCGCAGGCCTTCCTGCTCGACGGCTGTGGCGGAGGCGGAGAAGCCGCCCGGCACCGAGCCACCGATATCGGGCCAGTGGCCGGTATTCGATAGCCAGCAAAATATCTTGCCGTCGCGGTAGACCGGCATGGCGAAGCGCACGTCCATGAGATGCGTGCCGCCGAGATAGGGATCGTTGACGATGTAGATGTCGCCCGGCTCAGGCGGCAGGCAACGGCCGTCGGCGATCATCTCGATCACCGTTTTGGTCGAATACTGCATGACGCCGACGAACACCGGCAGGCCCTGGCTGCCTTGTGCGATCAGCGAGCCGTCGACGGCCGAGTAGATGCCGTCGGAGCGGTCATTGGCTTCGGCGATGACCGGCGAGAAGGCCGCGCGGGAGAAAGTGAGATCCATCTCGTCGCAGACCTGCTGGAGGGCAGCCTGCAGGACCGAAAGCGTGATGGCGTCGAGCTTTTGCATCTCAGGCCTCGCCGATATCGATGATGATGTTGCCGTCGGCGTCCGATCTTGCGCGGTCGCCGGGTTCGAGCACGGTGGTCGCATCCATCTGTTCGAGGATCGCCGGCCCTTCGATGACGGCATCGAGCGGCAGCTTTTCACGCGCATAGATCGGCGTATCGTGCCAGCGTCCGGCATACCAGACCGGCCTGATCTCGCGCCGTGCCTCGTCAAGCGTCTTTGTACGTCCGGCCGGGTCGATCAGCCGTGACAGATCGATTGCCGGCCGCACGCCCGTCACCGACGTGTTGAGGTTGACCAGATTGGCGCGGATCTCCGGCAACTCGACCTTGAAGCGGGCGAAATAGGCTTTTTCGAACAGCGCCTGCAACTCTTGCCTTGTCACCGATGAAGACGGCAGCGCCACGTTGATGATGTGGGTTTGGCCGACGAACTGCATGTCGGCAGAGTGCGTGACGCGGATCGTTTCCGGCTTCACCGCTTCCTTGCCGATCAGTTCCTCGCCTTCCCCGCGGTGACGTTCCAGCACCTCGCGAAGCCTGGCTTCATCGAGCACGGCGACCGGCTGGTTGATGGTGTTGACGAAGTCATGGCGCAGATCGGCCACGACGCAGCCGAGCGCATTGGTGATGCCCGGACGCGCCGGCACCAGCACACGGGGCAGGCCGAGTTCGCGCGCCAGGGCGGAGGCATGCAGCGGCCCGGCGCCACCGAAGGCGAACAGCGCGAAATCGCGCGGATCATGGCCGCGCGACACCGAGACCATGCGGATGGCGCCGGCCATCTTCATGTTGCCGAGGCGCAGCACCGCGCCCGCCGCTTCGACGCCGGAGAGGCCGGCGGCCTTGCCTATTCTGTCTTCGAAGATCCCGGTGACCCGCTCGACGGTGACCGGATTTTCGACCGCCAGCAGCTTCTTCGGCGCCAGCCGGCCCAGCACCAGATTGGCGTCGGTGATGGTCGGCTCGGCTCCACCACGACCGTAGCAGATCGGGCCGGGATTGGCGCCGGCACTTTCCGGGCCGATCTGGATCAGCCCGGCCGCATCGACCCGGGCGATGGAGCCGCCGCCGGCACCGACCGTATGCACCGCCACCATCGGCACGTGGATCGGCATCGCATATTCGATCTCGATCTCGTTCGAGACGGCGGGCTCCGCATTGCGGATCAGCGCCACATCGGTCGAGGTGCCGCCCATGTCGTAGGTGACGAGGTTTTCAAAGCCGGCGCGCTTGCCCGTATAGGCGGCGGCGATGACACCCGAGGCTGGTCCGGACATCACGGTCTTGGCCGATTCCCTGGTGACGAAACGGGCCGAGATCATGCCGCCATTGCCGTTCATGATCAGGAAGTCGCGGGCGTAACCTTTGGCGGCCAATTCCTTGCGCAGCCGCTCGACATAGCGCTCGAGGATCGGCTGCACCGAGGCGTTGACCGCGGCGGTCACGCCGCGCTCGAATTCGCGGGCTTCCGACAGCAGCGCATGGCCAGTCGTGATGTAGCCGTTCGGCCAAAGCTCGGCGGCGATTTCGGCCGCGCGCCGCTCATGCGAAGGGTTGGCGTAGGAATGCAGGAAATGGATGACCAGGGACTCGCAGCCGGCCCCGATAAGCGTCTTCACGGCGTCGCGCATCTCGGCCTCGTCGAGCGGCGTGCGCACCGCGCCGGATGCTTCGACGCGCTCCGAGACTTCGAGCCTGAGATCGCGCGGGATGATCGGAACGAAGGTGCCTGTCATGCCATAGGGCTGCGGTCGGGTCCGCCGTCCCAACTCGATCACGTCGCGAAAACCGCGTGTGGTGATCATGCCGGTTTTCGCCAGCCGGCGTTCCAGAACTGCATTGGTGGTGGTGGTCGTGCCATGCACGATGAGGTCGATGCCGTCTATGGCAAAGCCGGTGGCGCCCAGCGCTGAAACCACGCCGAAAGCCTGGTTGTCGACGGTGGTCGGCGTCTTGGCGATATGCACCTTTCCGCCATCTTTGCCGTCGATCAAAATGAGGTCGGTGAAGGTTCCGCCAACATCGATGCCGGCAACGACGTGACCCAGGGAATCCGGTTGTTGCACCGAAAAATTCTCTTTCATTGTCGAAATCCGAAATGGCGGAACTACGAATATGCCGCAGTTTGGAAAGCTGTTTTAGCGTGGTATCTTGACACAAATATCGTTTGTATACTAATAAATTTGGGACACAAGAGCTCACTGCTTTGGAGTGTGTGAACGGCACGCCGGGACCTGAATGGTCTGGGCGCGCAGGAAACGGTTTGGCGCCCGCGTAGTGGCTTGGGCAAGACAGAGTTGGATCGATGAACACCACATCCGCACTCAACACCGCCGGCGCCCGTCCGCTGCAGTTCCCGATTCCGGCCAATGTCTATGCCGAAACCGTCGTCTCGGTGAAGCATTACACCGACCGCCTGTTCTCGTTCCGCATCACCCGCCCGCAGTCGTTGCGCTTCCGCTCCGGCGAGTTCGTCATGATCGGTCTGCCCAATGCCGAAAAGCCGGTGTACCGCGCCTATTCGGTGGCCAGCCCGGCCTGGGACGAGGAGCTGGAATTCTTCTCGATCAAGGTGCCGGACGGCCCGCTGACCTCCGAACTGCAGAAGATCCAGGTCGGCGACACCGTCATCATGCGCCAGAAGTCGACCGGCACGCTGGTTGTCGACGCGCTGACCCCGGCAAAGCGCCTGTTCATGATCTCGACCGGCACCGGCATTGCGCCCTTCGCCAGCCTTCTGCGCGACCCCGATACCTACGAAAAATTCGATCAGGTCATCCTGACCCACACCTGCCGCGACAATGCCGAACTGACCTATGGCCAGGAGCTGGTGGCCGCGCTCAAGAACGATCCCCTGATCGGCGAACTGACCGGCGGCCGCGTCACCCTCTACAATTCGACGACCCGCGAAGAGTCGGCGCGCATGGGCCGCATCACCGCGCTGATCGGCTCCGGCAAATTCTACGACGACCTCGGCATCGAGAAGCTCAATCCGGAGACGGATCGCATCATGATCTGCGGCTCGATGCATATGCTGAAGGACGTCAAGGAAATGGCCGAAAGCCTCGGCTTCCATGAGGGCTCGCTCAGCCATCCCTCGACCTTCGTCGTCGAGCGCGCTTTCGTCGGCTGACATCAGCCGGCGCCTCGGCGCCACGTCTTGAATTGACGTTTTGACCATGTGGTCAAAATTCAGCTGCTTTTGCCGCCTTTTTCCGTTATGAGCCCTTGAAGGACTCGTGAAGCATCGATTCACGGGCTATCTTCGGCGTGTGTCGCCCAAACCGTGATGCGGTTCGGGAGCAACGACACGCACCGCGACGTAAAATCGTCGAGCGAAAGGGCAGGAGATGAGCAGCACAATCCGCGAAGCCGATCTCGGCGCGTCCAAGGTCACGCCGCTGCCGGCACGTTTGGCCGCCAATACGCCCGTGCCGCAAAGCCACGGTATTGCCCGCAACACCGGCATGCGGCTCGATCTCGGCTTCATGGAATCGGTGCGCTCGGTCAACCGCTCAGCGCTGGAACGCAGGGTCGCCAGCCTCACAAAGCGGCGCTCGATCAAGGCTGACAACCAGGCGGCATGGCTGCTGCGCGCGGTCTCCTGCATGGATTTGACGACGCTGAATTCCAACGACACCGAAGAGCGGGTGCGCCGCCTGTGCGCCAAGGCGATCAACCCGTTCCGCCGCGATATCGCCGAGGGCCTCGGCATCGAGGGCGAAAAAATCCGGCCGGCAGCGGTCTGCGTCTATCATCCCTTCGTCGCGACGGCTGTTGATGCCGTGCGCGGCACCGGCATCCATGTCGCCGCCGTCTCCACCGCTTTCCCGCACGGCCTTGCGCCGCTGTCGACCCGCCTGCAGGAGATCGAGGCATCGGTGCGCGACGGCGCCGACGAGATCGACGTCGTCATCCCGCGCGGCCTGGTCTTCGGCGCCAAGTGGCAGGAGCTCTACAACGAGATCGTCTCGATGCGCGAAGCCTGCGGCGATGCGCATCTCAAGGTCATTCTCGGCACTGGCGACCTCGCCACGCTGCGCAATGTCATGCTGGCCTCCATGGTGGCGATGATGGCCGGCGCCGATTTCATCAAGACCTCGACCGGCAAGGAAAGCGTCAACGCCACGCTGCCCGTCGGCCTTGCCATGGTGCGCGCCATCCGAGCCTATTTCGAGGAGACCGGCTTTCTCATCGGCTTCAAGCCGGCCGGCGGCATCTCTACAGCCAAGGCTTCGCTCGACTGGCTGGTGCTGATGAAGGAGGAGCTCGGCCGGCCATGGCTGGAGCCAGACCTGTTCCGCTTCGGCGCCTCGAGCCTGCTGACCGATATCGAGCGCCAGCTCGAGCATCATCTGACCGGGCATTATTCGGCCAACCACCGCCATGCGATGGCGTGAGGCGGAGAAGGCCTTGAACGTCGAGTTCCTTCGCGCCCCCCTCTGTCCTGCCGGACATCTCCCCCACTTGGGGGGAGATTGGCTAACGTCGGCGATTTCGCCAATTGTCGACGTTTCAGAGCCGACAGGCGCGAAGGCTAATCTCCCTCCTTGTGGGGGAGATGTCCGGCAGGACAGAGGGGGGCGCCACAGAGCGCCTGCCAAGACGATTATCTGGAGCGCGTCATGAACATTCTCGAACGCTATCACGCCATGGAATACGGCCCGGCGCCGGAAGCCCGCACCGAGGCCGATGCCTGGCTTGCCGGACGCGATTTCGGCAAGGCGCTGTTCATCGACGGCGGCTGGAAGGCAGCAGGCGGCGGCAAGACCTTCGAGACCAGCGAACCCTCATCCGGCAAGCTGCTGGCCAAGATCTCCGATGCCGGCGCCGCCGATATCGACGCAGCCGTCGCCGCAGCCACCAGGGCCTTACCGAAATGGTCGGCATCCTCGGGCTACCAGCGCGCAAAAGTGCTTTACGCCATTGGCCGCGCGATGCAGCGTCATCAGCGCCTGTTCGCAGTGTTGGAATCCATCGACAATGGCAAGCCGATCCGCGAAAGCCGCGACATCGACGTGCCGCTGGCCATCCGCCATTTCATCCATCACGCCGGCTGGGCGCAGGCTCTAGACAAGGATTTCCCCGGCCACAAGGGCGTCGGTGTCGTCGGCCAGATCATTCCGTGGAATTTCCCGCTGCTGATGTTGGCCTGGAAGATCGCGCCGGCGCTCGCCGCCGGCTGCACGGTGGTGCTGAAGCCGGCCGAGTTCACGCCGCTCACGGCCATCCTGTTCGCCGAGATCTGCGAGCGCGCCGGCGTGCCGAAGGGAGTCGTCAACATCGTCCAGGGCGGGCCGGAAGCGGGCGTCGCCATCGTCAACCATCCCGGCATCCAGAAGATCGCCTTCACCGGCTCTTCGGAGGTCGGCAAGATCATCAGGAAAGCCACGGCTGGATCGGGCAAGAAGCTGTCATTGGAGCTTGGCGGCAAATCGGCCTTCATCGTCTTCGAGGACGCCGATCTCGACAGCGCCGTCGAAGGACTGGTCGACGGCATCTGGTTCAACCAGGGCCAGGTCTGCTGCGCAGGCTCGCGGCTTCTGGTGCAGGAAGGCATTGCCGACGCGTTGATCGCCAAGGTCAAGGTCAGGATGAGCCGGCTTCGCGTCGGCAGCCCGCTCGACAAGAACACCGATATCGGCCCCCTGGTCGACGCCACACAGCTCGACCGCGTCAAGGGCCTGGTCGCAGAAGGCGCCAGACAGGGCGCCGTCTGCTGGCAGCCCGATGCGGTGCTGCCGTCTTCCGGCTACTACCACCTGCCGACGCTCGCCACCGGTGTTTCGCCGGCAAATATATTGGCGCAGGAAGAGGTGTTCGGTCCGGTTCTGGCCACCATGACCTTCCGCAACACCGAGGAAGCGATCGAGCTTGCCAACAACACGCGCTATGGGCTGGCCGCCTCGGTGTGGAGCGAAAACATCAATCTCGCGCTGCATGTCGCGCCGCAATTGAAGGCCGGCGTCGTCTGGGTCAACGGCACCAACATGTTCGACGCCGCCTGCGGCTTCGGCGGCTATCGCGAAAGCGGCTTTGGCCGCGAGGGCGGGCGCGAGGGCATGTTCGAGTATCTCTCGGCAAAGCTACCGCTCGGCCCGGTGATCAAGCCGACGGCGTCTTCGGCGCAGCCGGTCGAGCAATCGGATGGCGGCGCCATCGATCGTACCGCAAAGCTGTTCATCGGCGGCAAGCAGGTGCGGCCCGACGGCAATTATTCGCTGGCGATAGCCACTGCCAAGGGCAAGCTCGCCGGCGAAGTCGGTCTCGGCAGCCGCAAGGACATCCGCGACGCCGTTGCCGCCGCCCGCGCCTGCAAGGCGTGGCCGGAGGCTACCGCCTACAATCGTTCCCAGGTGCTCTACTACCTCGCCGAAAATCTGTCCGGCCGCACCGGCGAATTTACCGCACGCTTGACCGAACTGACCGGCGCCAACGCCAAGGCCGCGCGGGAGGAAGTGGAACAATCGATCGAGCGCCTGTTCCTCTATGCCGGCCTTGCCGACAAGTATGAGGGCAGGGTGCATCAGCCACCGGCCCGCGCCGTCACGCTCGCTTTGCACGAGCCGGTCGGCGTCGTCGGCATCGTCGCCCAGGACAGCGCGCCGCTGCTCGGCTTGATCTCCCTGATCGCACCTGCGCTTGCCACGGGCAACACAGTGGTCGCCGTGCCGTCGGAAAAATACCCGCTGCTCGCCACCGATCTCTACCAGGTGATCGAATATTCCGACGTTCCGGCAGGCGCCATCAACATCGTCACCGGCCGCACGGCGGAGCTTGCCGGCGTGCTGGCCAAGCATGACGATGTCGACGGGTTGTGGCTGTTCGCCGATGCCGACACCTGCGCCAGGGCGGAGGCCGATTCCATCGGCAATCTCAAGCGCGTCTGGACCGGAAACGGCCGCAGCCTCGACTGGGCCTCCGACGAGGCCGCCGGCGATGCCCTGCTGCGCCGCACCGTCGAAGTGAAGAACGTCTGGGTGCCATACGGCGACTAATGCCGCCTGAAGCGCGCTGTGCTTGAGTGAACCATGGCAGCGCGACTCGTTGCCCGGTTGTCATACATGTTGTTGCATCAGAGCAAGCGATGTGCATTACATCAGCCGTCGCGAAGGTGATCGCGTTCGGGCTTGACGCCCGGACATGTGTTCTTTAACCAGAAAAAACATTTGTTGTTTATGGACTGATGGATTGTGCAGGCCGCATAGTCGCGCCTGTCTGGCACAGGACGCCCCGGTCAGCCCGCATTAAATCGGGCCGAGAAGTGGCCAAAGAGGCGAGGAGAAACGCATGGCGGATCTGGCAGGCAAGGTCGTTGTCGTCACGGCGGCGGCGCAAGGCATCGGCAGGGCGAGCGCATTGGCCTTCGCCAAGGCAGGCGCCGTCGTGCACGCCACCGACATCAACGAGGCGCTGCTGGCCGAACTCGCCAAGACCTCCGGCATCAAGACCCGCAAGCTCGACGTCCTCAACGATGATGCCGTCACGTCGGGCTTCGCCGAAATCGGCCGCGTCGACGTGCTGTTCAACTGCGCCGGCTTCGTTCATTCCGGCTCGATCCTCGAGATGAAGGATGCCGATCTCGACTTCGCCTTCAATCTCAATGTCCGCGCCATGATCCGCACCATTCGGGCCGTGCTGCCCGGCATGCTGGAGCGCGGCGACGGCTCGATCATCAACATGTCGTCCGTCGCCGGCGCCGGCAAGGGCGTGCCCAACCGCTTCGCCTATGGCGTCTCCAAGGCGGCCGTGATCGGTCTCACCAAGGCGGTTGCCGCGGACTATGTCGCCAAGGGCATTCGCTGCAACGCCATCTGCCCCGGCACTGTCGAGAGCCCGTCGCTGCAGGACCGCATGCATGCGCAGGGCGATTACGAGGCGGCCCGCGCAGCCTTCATTGCCCGCCAGCCGATGGGCCGTCTCGGCACGCCCGAGGAAATCGCCGACCTTGCCGTCTACCTCGCCGGCGCCACGTACACCTCAGGCCAGGCCTATAATATCGACGGCGGCTGGTCGATCTGAGCAATAGCCTCGATCCGCAGGTCCAGGCTCGAACAGTTCTAAAGTCCGGCTTGCCCTAGGTCGGGTCCGATAGCCAGAGTCCGCCCAGTCATCGCTTGGCGGAGCGAGTTTTGAAAACGGCCTTGGGCCGCAATTTGGAGAGCAAGATGAAACTGCTGCGCTATGGCGAGATAGGGAGCGAACGCCCCGGCCTGCTCGATGCGGATGGAACGATCCGCGATCTTTCGGGTCATGTCACCGACATTGCTGGCAAGGCGCTCGATCCGGCGTCGCTCGAGACATTGTCGAAGCTCGATCCGAACTCGCTGCCGGCGGTTTCCGGCAAGCCGCGCCTCGGCGCCTGCGTCGCCGGCACGGGCAAGTTCATCTGCATCGGCCTGAATTATTCCGACCATGCCGCCGAAACCGGCGCCACCGTGCCGCCGGAGCCGATCATCTTCATGAAGGCGAGCTCGGCCATTGTCGGCCCCGACGATGATGTGCTGATCCCGCGCGGCTCGGAAAAGACCGACTGGGAGGTTGAACTCGCCGTGGTCATCGGCAGAAAAGCCAAATATGTCAGCGAGGCCGATGCGCTGGATTATGTCGCCGGCTATGCCGTTGCCCATGACGTGTCCGAGCGCGCCTTCCAGGCCGAGCGCCAGGGCCAGTGGACCAAGGGCAAGAGCTGCGACACGTTTGGTCCGACCGGGCCGTGGCTTGTCACCAAGGACGAGGTTGCCGATCCGCAGAACCTCAAAATGTGGCTGACGGTCAACGGCAAGACGATGCAGAACGGCTCGACCAGGACCATGGTCTACGGCGTCGCCTATCTCGTTTCCTATCTCAGCCAGTTCATGTCGCTCCACCCCGGCGACATCATCTCCACCGGCACGCCACCCGGCGTTGGGCTGGGCATGAAGCCGCCGGTGTTCTTGAAGGCTGGCGATGTGGTGGAACTGGGCATCGAGGGGCTCGGCCAGCAGAAGCAGACCTTCAAGGCGGATGCCTAGCCGCCTCTTCCCTTAGAGCGTTTCACCGTTTGCCGGCGAAACGGTCTATCTCTTTGTTTGCCCGGCGGCTGGCGCCTCTTGTCAGCGCCAGCCGAGAGCTGGCGCGACGTGCTTCAGGATCGCCTCGATGACGTGGGCGTTGTACTCGACGCCGAGCTGGTTGGGGACGGTCAGAAGCAGCGTGTCGGCCTCGGCGATCGCTTCATCCTCTTTCAGCTGCTTGACCAGCACATCGGGCTCGGCGGCATAGGAGCGGCCGAAGACGGCAAGCTTCTCAGGCTCGATATAGCCGAAATGATCTTCGCTGCTGCCGCCGCCGAAATAAGCGCGGTCGCGGTCGTTCACCAGCGCAAAGATGCTGCGGCTGACCGACACGCGCGGCTCGCGTGTATGGCCGGCTTCCTTCCACGCCGCACGATAAGCGCGGATCTGTTCGGCCTGCTGGATGTGGAGCGGCTGGCCGCCCTCATCGAACTTCAGCGTCGAACTTTGCAGGTTCATGCCGAGCTTGCCCGCCCATTCGGCGGTGGCGTTGGTAGCGGCGCCCCACCAGATCCGGTCGCGTAGGCCGGCCGAGAACGGCTCGAGCCGCAGCATTCCCGGAGGATTGGGGAACATCGGCCGCGGATTGGGTTGCGCGAAACCTTCGCCGCGCAGCACGTCCAGAAACACCTCGGCATGGTTGCGCGCCATGTCGGCATCGCTTTTGCCGTCCTGCGGCACGTAGCCGAAGTAGCGCCAGCCGTCGATCACCTGCTCCGGCGAACCGCGGCTGATGCCAAGCTGCAGCCGGCCACCGGCGATCAGGTCGGCAGCACCCGCATCCTCGGCCATATACAGCGGATTCTCATAGCGCATGTCGATGACGGCGGTGCCGATCTCGATGCGGCTGGTGCGGGCGCCGACCGCGGCCAGAAGCGGAAACGGCGAAGCGAGCTGGCGGGCAAAATGATGGACGCGGAAATAGGCGCCGTCCGCGCCCAGCTCCTCGGCGGCGACGGCCAGGTCGATCGACTGCAGCAGCGCGTCGGACGCCGAGCGCGTCTGCGATTGCGACGAGGGCGACCAATGGCCGAAGGAAAGAAAGCCGATCTTTTTCATGCGCGCATCCTGTTCTTTGATTCCAGTTGCCTACTTCGTCGCCCACGCGATCGGGTTCAATCGACACTCACACAACGCAGTGTCAATGCCGCCGGCCCTTGACGGTTTCGCAACGATACCCATCGGTGCGCAAAGGACCAAGGCCATGGTCCCCGGCGATGCCTTGCGCGACCGCGTCAGCATCTGTCGCGGCGCTTTTGGGGCCAAATGAACCAACCAAAGGCGATGTACCGCAAACTCCATTCGCTTCAGAGCCCGGTTTTGAAATCTTCTCGCTCATTTAATTCTACAAAATCGGTAGGCTTAATGCGGATAGATAGTGCGTCTGCGAGAAGGAGCCTCGGATGTCAAAAAAGCTGGTGGTGGGGTTGTCCGGCAACCTGACCCGTCCGTCCAAGACGAAGGCATTCGTCAGCCACATCGCCGGGGAGGTGGCGAGCCGGGCCGGCTCGGCTTTGAGCGTTTTCGACATCGAGGATCTCGGCCCGTCCTTTGCGCCTGCAAGACAGCTTGGCGATCTCGATCCGGCGGCGCGCGGTATTATCGAGCAGCTGCTCGGCGCCGACGTGCTGGTGGTCGGCTCCCCGACCTTCAAGGGCAGCTACACCGGGCTGTTCAAGCACTTCTTCGACCTGCTCGACCCGTCGTCGCTGCGCGGCAAGCCGATCATCCTGGCGGCAACAGGCGGCGGCGAGCGTCATTCGCTTGTCGTCGAACACCAGTTGCGGCCGTTGTTCGGCTTCTTCGAGGCGCAGACCCTGCCGACCGCGATCTACGCCTCGGACAAGGACTTTGCAGATGGCGTGCTGGTGTCAGAGGCAGTCAAGGCGCGAGCCCGGCAGGCGGTCGCCGAGGCATGCCGGGTGGCCGGCGTGCCCTACAGCGTCGTCCTTGCCGCCTGAAAACCAACGATCCGCGACGCAATATTCCATCCCGCATAGACCAGAAGGACGCCTGCAAATGACTCGAGCCAGCAAGTCCGATAGCAAACCGCGGCAGATCAAGCTCGGCGCCTTCCTGCCCGGCGGCGGACAGCATATTGCCGCATGGCGTCATCCCGATGCGCCGGCCGACGGCGCCACCAATTTCGAGTTCCACAAGCAACTGGCGCTGACCGCCGAGCGCGGCCTGTTCGACGCCTATTTCCTGGCCGACAACCTGACCGTCGGCCTCGGCGCCCGCGAGGGCGGCAACGCCAAGATCGCCGGCTTCGAGCCGGTGACGCTGTTTGCGGCGCTGGCGCCGCTGACGACGCATATCGGTTTCATCGCCACGGCCTCCACCACCTATGAGGAGCCCTACACGCTGGCGCGCAAATTTGCTTCGCTCGACCTGTTGTCGAACGGCCGCGCCGGCTGGAACGTGGTGACCTCGGCCGGCGACGAAACGGCACGCAATTTCAACCGCGACGTCCAGCCCAGCCATGCCGAGCGCTATGCCAGGGCGCATGAGCATGTCGAGACGGTCAAGGCGCTGTGGGACAGCTGGGAGGATGACGCCTTCATCCGCGACAAGCAGTCGGGCCGTTTCTACGACAAGGACAGATTGCACGACATCGACCACAAGGGCGAGCATTTCAGCGTCAAGGGTCCGCTCAACGTGCCGCGCCCGGTGCAAGGACATCCGGTTGTCGTACAAGCGGGGCAGTCGGAAGACGGCCGTGGGCTTGCCGCGCACTCGGCCGAGGTCATCTTCACCGCCCATCAGAAGCTCGAGACGGCGCAGGAATTCTACCGCGACATCAAGGCGCGCGTGGTTGAAGTCGGCCGCGATCCCGATCAGGTGCTGATCATGCCGGGCGTCGCGCCCTTCGTCGGCCGCACCGAGGACGAGGCCCGTGCCAAATACCAACAGCTCAACGACCTTATCCTGCCCGAGGACGGTGTCGCCCTGCTCAACGGGCTCGCCGGCCAGACGCTCGACATCAGGGGCTATCCGCTCGACGGTCCGTTGCCGCCGAGCAAGGAAACCGAGGGCATGAAGAGCCGCCAGGCGCTGATCCGGCAGATCGCCGACGAGCACAACTTCACCATACGCCAGCTTTACCAATGGGTAGCGACGGCGCGCGGCCACTACACTATCGTCGGCAGCGTCACGCAGGTCGCCGATCAGCTGGAGGAATGGTTCACCAGCGAGGGGGCCGACGGCTTCAACATCCTGCCGCCCTGGCTGCCCGGCGCGCTCGACGATTTCGTCGACTTGGTCATTCCCGAGCTGCAGCGGCGCGGCCTGTTCCGCACGGCTTACGAAGGCCGCACGCTGCGCGAGAATCTCGGCCTCAGGCGCCCGGAAAATCCATGGACCGTCGCCCGCTCGACCGTCCTTGCCGCCGAATGACCTTAGCATCGAAGGGGTGAAGCAATGACGTTGCAGCACATCGATCGGCAAATCACGGTTCGCCGCAGTGGTGGCGAAACCGGGCTCGGCACCGACTTTCTGCGCCTCGGCGGCCGGGCTGCTGTTCGCTTCCTGAAGCGCTACGGCGTGCTTGCCGGCTTCCTGGCGCTCTGGCAGGTGGCGAGCAGCGTCGGATGGGTCAACGCGGCGGTGCTGCCGCCGATCGACATGATCGTCGAAGCGCTCTGGAAGGGGCTTGCCGGCGGCAGCCTGCTCGGCGACATCGCCATCAGCCTGCAGCGCGCCGGCATCGCCTTTGCCGCAGCCGTCGCCGTCGCCATTCCGCTCGGCCTGTTCATGGGCCAGGTGCGCCCGGTCGAAACCGCGCTCGATCCGATCCTGCAGGTGTTCCGGCAGACCTCTGCACTGGCGCTCTACCCGGTGTTCATCCTGCTCTTGGGACTTGGCGAGACCTCGAAGATCTTCGTCATCTTCTGGGCGACGCTGTTTCCGCTGCTGCTCAATACCACTAGCGGCGTCAAGGAAGTCGATCCCAAGCTGCTTGAAATGGCGCGCGTCTATGGTGCGAGCCGGCTCACCGCGTTTCGCCGCGTCGTACTGCCGGGCGCCGTGCCGTCGATCTTCGTCGGCTTGCG
The DNA here is from genome assembly GCF_040324475.1 of Mesorhizobium sp. C268A. Taxonomy (NCBI): domain Bacteria; kingdom Pseudomonadati; phylum Pseudomonadota; class Alphaproteobacteria; order Hyphomicrobiales; family Phyllobacteriaceae; genus Mesorhizobium; species Mesorhizobium sp. C268A. The sequence continues at coordinate 3,093,240 of NZ_JAMYVX010000001.1, read as the reverse complement.
GCTGAGCGCCACCACGGCGCTGCTGCTGCTGATCGCGTCCGAGATGATCGGTGCCAACAAGGGCATCGGCTTCCAGGTGATGAACGCGCAGTACAATTTCCAGATCCCGCTGATGTTTGCGGCAATCGTCATCCTCGCCGGGCTTGGCCTGATCGCCAACCAGGCATTGGTCACCCTGCAGCGGCGGCTCTGTCGCTGGAGCAATCCTGTCAACTGAGCAGTCCGCCCCTCACCGTTTACCTCACAAGGACCCGATCATGAAAATCACCCGCCGTTCGCTGCTTGCCGGCGCGCCGCTTGCCGCCGGCCTCATCGCCGCCGGCCTGCCGCGCCTGGCCTTTGCGCAAGCCGCAGCCGTCAAGTTCCGCTACCTCGCCAGCCGTGGCAGCATCTCCCCGCATGAGCTGGCCGACGAGCTCGGCTACTTCAAAGGGCTCGGCGTCGAGCTGGAGAATGTCGGCTATTCCTCGGGTGGACCGGAATCGCTGTTTGCGCTGTCTTCCGGCAGCGTCGACATCGGCTCGGCCGCCACCGCGGCGGTGATCAACTCGATCTCGGGCGGCAACGACTTCGTCGCGGCGTATCCGAGCAACGGCATCAACAAGGATGTGAAGAGCGTCTTCTACGTGCTGGAAGACAGCCCGATCAAATCGATCGCCGACATTGCCGGCAAGACCATCTCGGTCAACACGCTCGGCGCTCATCTCGACTATACGGTGCGTGAGGCCCTGCACAGCGTCGGCCTGCCGCCGACCGCCGCCAACCTCATTGTCGTGCCCGGCCCGCAGCTTGAGCAGACGCTGCGCTCGCGCCAGGTCGACATTGCCGGCCTCGGCTACTGGCAGGCGACCTTTGCCGGCGCGCTGGTCGCCAACGGCGGCGTGCGCGGCGTGTTCGACGACACGCAGGTGCTCGGCGAACTCGCCGGCGGCTTCGTCGTACTCAGGCGCGACTTCATTGCCGCCAACCCGGATGCGGCGCGCAACTTCGTCGAACAGTCCGCGCGCGCCTCGGACTGGTCGCGCCAGAACCCGGACGAAGCCCGCAAGGTGCTGGCCACTATCCTCGACAAGCGCGGTGAAAACGGCGATCTCGCCCGCTACTGGACCGGCTTTGGTCTGCGCGAAGGTGCGCAGGCGACCGACCGCGACATCGACTTCTGGGTCGCCGTGCTGGAGCGCGACGGCCGTCTGGTCAAGGGCAAGCTGAAAGCCGCCGACATTCTGTACCGGCCCGGCGAAACCAAGATCAACTGAGCTCTGAAATAGCTGGGAGATGAGATGACCGGTTCCAACCGCGGCGGGGAGGTCTCGATCCGCGACCTGTCCAAATCCTTCAGCCTCGGCGGGCGCCAGCTTGCCGTGCTGCGGACGCTCAACCTTGACATTCGTTCGGGGGAATGCCTGGTCATTGTCGGCGCCAGCGGCTCCGGCAAGACCACGCTGCTGCGTATTCTGGCCGGGCTGGAGGCGGCCGACAGCGGCGGTGTCGCGATCGACGGCCAGCCGGTGCATGGCGTCGGCGCCGAGCGTGCCGTGATCTTCCAGGAGCCGCGGCTGCTGCCGTGGCTGAGCGTGCTCGGCAATGTCGCGTTCGGCCTCGAAGTGCGCGGTGTTCCCAAGAGGCAGGCCGAGGAACGCGCCCGCTTCTACGTCGCGCTGGTCGGCCTTGCCGAATTCGCCGATGCTTTTCCGAGCCAGCTTTCCGGCGGCATGGCGCAGCGCGTCGGCATCGCCCGGGCGCTCACCGTGCAGCCCGAGATCCTCCTGCTCGACGAGCCGCTGGGGGCGCTGGACGCCATGACCAAGATCGGCATGCAGGAGGAACTGGCGCGCATCTGGAGCGAGGAGAACGTCACCATGGTGATGGTCACCCACGATCTGGAGGAGGCGATCTATCTGGCTGACCGGGTGCTGATCCTGCCCAAGGAGAAAGGCGGCGCGGCGCGGTTGATCGACATCGACCTGCCACGCCCGCGCGAGCGCAGCGAGAGCCGCTTCGTGCGCTATCGCGAAGAACTGCTGCGCGAATTCGGCCTGCATTGATCAAGGGAAGGAGCCAGCCGTGGCTTCCCCGGAAGATTAGCTCTCGCGATTACTGCTTGGTGAACGTGCCCGTATAGGTGCGGTCGGCAAGCCCATAGGTGACGGCCAGCGTTCCGTCCGCCTGAATGACCGCGCTGACGTCCGCGCCATTGGGAAGGCGCCGCAGTTTCAACGTGTTGCCGAAAATCTTGCCTTCGCCGTCGGCCACGCCCGGTTTGTTGTCGCCGACATCGCCCCAGGCATAGGTGGCGGTGACATTGCCGCCGCGCGTAATCGTCAGCACAGCGAGCTTGCCATCATACATCCCGTCCAACTGTCCGCCCCATATGCCGGAAAACGCGACATATTTGGCCGGGACGCCTTCGCCGGGCGGCATAACCCGCACGGATGGATCGAGGACCGCCGCACCATCAGGAGCAGAGATCGCGGCAGGCGCCATGGGCTGAGGTGCGGGCGTTGGCGGCGGCGATGATGGTTCAGGCGCCGACTGGCAGGCGACAAGCACGAATGCCGCGAAACCGAGCGTCGGAAAAAGACTGTTTGGTGGAGCCAATCGGGATCGAACCGACGACCTCTTGAATGCCATTCAAGCGCTCTCCCAACTGAGCTATGGCCCCACTCCGGCAGTCAGCCGTCGCCGTTGCCGGCGAGAGGTCCGGCGCGGGTATCAGGACCGCGCCGTTTAGTGCAGGCGGCTTCTAACCCCGCCTTCCCTGAAGATCAAGCCTTCGAGGGCCGCTTTTTCGTCATAGCCCGTGAACGCCGCTAAATGCATGCGTTCGAAGCGTTCCTAGACTTCGTCGTCGTCGTCGCCGACGCCGATCATGTCGGCGACGTCGTCGTCTTCTTCCTCTTCGTCGGCAAGGAAAGTATCGTCCTCATCGTCGCCTAGATCGACATCGTCCTCGTCGTCGCCCAGGTCGGGAAGCTCGTCGCCGGCCTTGACGTCTTCGTCGGCCTCTTCAAGCGAGACGACTTCAACGCCTTCTTCTTCCTCGGCGTCCACTTCCTTCTCGGCCACTTCCTCTTCCTCTTCGAGGGCGGCGATCTTGCCGTCCTCGAAATAGGAACGCGGATACGTCTTGCCCGTATAGGGCGAGACGATAGGGTCCTTGTTCAGGTCGTAGAATTTTCGGCCCGTTTCAGGGTCGACACGCTTTGTGCCAAGTTCGTTTTTTGCCACGTCAAGCCTCGTCAGTAAAAGAGTGGTCCCCTTAACCACAGTTTACCGCGCTGTCAAAGCGAAAAGCCGGCGTCACAAAACCAAGCACTGAAAGGCCTCGCGCCAAGCGACGACCATGGGGATGACCATTCGTGCCCGCCGTGATACGAGACCGCCGCAACAAATGAAAAGCGCCGGCGCGCCGGCATTCCGTCCAGGGAAATTCCATGTCTCACGCCGCCGCTGCCAAGCCGGCCACCGCCCGCAAATCATCCGCCCTTTCCGGCACCGCTCGCGTGCCGGGCGACAAGTCGATTTCGCACCGTTCCATGATGTTCGGCGGCCTTGCCTCCGGCGAAACCCGCGTCACCGGCCTGCTCGAAGGCGAGGATGTGATGCGCACGGCGGCCGCCATGAAGGCGATGGGCGCGCATGTCGAGAAGCGCGGCGCCGAGTGGGTGATCCGCGGCACCGGAAATGGCGCGCTGCTGCAGCCGGAAGGCCCGCTCGATTTCGGCAATGCCGGCACCGGCTCCCGCCTCACAATGGGCCTCGTCGGCACTTACGACATGGAAACGACCTTCATCGGCGACGCATCGCTGTCGGGACGGCCGATGGGCCGCGTGCTCGAACCCTTGCGCCAAATGGGCGTGCAGGTGCTGAAGGCGACGCCGGGCGACCGCATGCCGATCACGCTGCATGGGCCGAAACACGCCGCACCCATTACCTACCGCGTGCCGATGGCCTCGGCGCAGGTGAAGTCGGCCGTGCTGCTGGCAGGCCTCAACACGCCCGGCATCACCACCGTGATCGAACCGGTGATGACGCGCGATCATACCGAAAAGATGCTTAGGGGATTTGGCGCCAATCTCTCGGTCGAGACCGACGAGCGCGGCGTGCGCCACATCTTCATCGAGGGCCAGGGCAAATTGACGGGGCAGACCATCGCCGTGCCCGGCGACCCCTCCTCGGCCGGCTTCCCGCTGGTCGCGGCACTGATCGTGCCGGGTTCGGACATCGTCATCGAGAACGTGCTGATGAACCCCACCCGCACCGGCCTGCTTCTAACGTTGCAGGAAATGGGCGGCCAGATCGACATCTTGAACCCGCGCAATGCCGGCGGCGAGGATGTTGCCGATCTGCGCGTGCGCTACTCCGAGCTCAAGGGCGTCACCGTGCCGCCCGAGCGGGCGCCGTCGATGATCGACGAATATCCGGTGCTGGCGGTTGCCGCGAGCTTCGCCGAGGGCGAGACGTTGATGCAGGGGCTGGAAGAGCTGCGGGTGAAGGAATCCGACCGACTGGCAGCGGTTGCCAATGGGCTGAAGCTCAACGGCGTCGACTGCACCGAAGGCGAAGCTTCGCTCGCGGTGCGCGGAAAGCCCGGCGGCAAGGGGCTGGGCGGCCATCCCAATGGCCAGGACACGACGGTGCAGACGCATCTCGACCATCGTATCGCCATGAGCTTCCTGGTGATGGGGCTGGCAACGGAAAAGCCGGTAACCATCGACGACGCCGCAATGATCGCGACGAGCTTCCCGGAGTTCATGGGGCTGATGACGGGGCTGGGCGCGGAGATTGGGTGATTTTCCCTGTCTCAATGTGCAGTATTCGTGCATGAGAGTGCAATGTCGGAATCGCGGCAATGATGGGCAGGCAGGTCAATTTCTGGTTGTCAGACAAAGATCAAACTGAGCTTCAGTCCCTCGTGCTTTCAAAGGGGGTATTCGCGGTGATCAACAGCCAGTCGAAGACCCCCGCACCCTCGCTGAAAGAAAAATTTGAACGAGTGCACCCGGGCCGTAAGGTCGAGGGCTTTCATCTCGTTCCCAAGGCACTGAGGGAGGAAATTGTTTGGAACCACAATCCATACAACGATACGTATGATCCCGATCTCAGCCGCTCATCTGTGATACAGTACAACCCATCCCGGACCGAAGGCAGTTCAATTTTTCAGGGCCGATTTTATTTCCAAGCGCGCGACTTCGACGATCTTGGGCAGTTGATAGAGAAGCATGCGGCATTCACCAAGATTGGCGACGCGCTGCTACGCCTGGTGCGGAAAAATCTAAATCATCTGCACAGTGGCTTTTACGCTGGAAATGAAGCTCTGAAGCTGAAAGATGCGGGTTTCCAGTTTCGATCCTGATAGCAGCAAATCTTCGAGGTCGCGAATTGCCGTTCACCATCGCCATCGACGGCCCGGCCGGCGCCGGCAAGGGCACGCTGGCCCGCCGGCTGGCCGACCACTACCGTCTCAACCTGCTCGACACCGGCCTCACTTATCGCGCGGTCGCCCATGCGTTGATCCGGCACGCGCTGCCGCTCGACAATGTCTCGGCCGCCGAAACCGCTGCCCGCCAGGTCAATCTAGCCAAGCTCGACCGGGCGGTCTTGTCGGCGCATGCTGTCGGCGAAGCGGCTTCGAAGGTAGCGGTTTACCCTACCGTTCGGCGCATCCTGGTCGAAAAGCAGCGCGATTTCGCCAAAACGCCGCCGGGCGCGGTGCTCGACGGGCGCGACATCGGCACGGTCGTGTGCCCTGACGCCGACATAAAACTCTATGTGACGGCGAGTGCGCAGGTGCGGGCGCAGCGCCGGCTGGCGGAAATCGAGAGCATCGGCGGCACTGCCAATTTCGCCGAAATCCTTGCCGATATCATGCGCCGCGACGAGCGCGACATGGGCAGGGCCGACTCGCCGCTGAAGCCCGCCGCCGACGCGCACTTGCTTGATACCTCCGAAATGGCTATAGAGGCCGCGTTTCTGGCGGCCAAAGCGATCATCGACGACGCCTTGGCCAAGAGAGATAAAGCCTGATCCAGGGTTTTCCCGCTGCCACCGATTGCCGGAAGCGAAGAAAATACCCATATCGGGCACGAACCAGCCTGCCAGCATTCTTCATGCGCCGGAATTGCCGCTTAGGCGGCCCAGGGCTTTTGTAGCCCGGAACGCCGGCAGGCCAACGCAACGCTAACCCACGGCGCCCGTCCCGCTTCAGATGCGGGGCACTCCAGGAGAAAATATGTCAGCTGCAAATCCCACTCGCGACGATTTCGCGAGCCTGCTCGAAGAATCATTTACCACCGGTCACTCCGGCGAAGGTCAGGTCGTCAAGGGCACGATCCTGGCGATCGAAAAAGACATGGCCATCATCGATGTCGGCCTCAAGGTCGAAGGCCGCGTGCCGCTGAAGGAATTCGGCGTCAAGGGCAAGGACTCGACGCTCAAGGTCGGCGACACGGTCGAGGTCATGGTCGAGCGCATCGAAAACGCGCTGGGCGAAGCCGTCCTGTCGCGCGACAAAGCCCGCCGCGAAGAGAGCTGGGTCAAGCTCGAAGAGAAGTTCACCAAGGGTGAGCGCGTCGAAGGCGTCATCTTCAACCAGGTCAAGGGCGGCTTCACTGTCGACCTCGACGGCGCCGTGGCCTTTCTGCCGCGCAGCCAGGTCGATATCCGCCCGATCCGCGATGTCTCCCCGCTGATGCACAACCCGCAGCCCTTCGAGATCCTCAAGATGGATCGCCGCCGCGGCAACATCGTTGTGTCGCGCCGCACCGTGCTCGAGGAAAGCCGCGCCGAACAGCGTTCGGAAATCGTGCAGAACCTCGAAGAGGGCCAGGTTGTCGAAGGCGTCGTCAAGAACATCACCGACTACGGTGCGTTCGTCGACCTCGGCGGCATCGATGGCCTGCTGCATGTCACCGACATGGCGTGGCGCCGCGTCAACCATCCGACCGAAATCCTCAACATCGGTCAGACGGTCAAGGTGCAGATCATCCGCATCAACCAGGAAACCCACCGCATCTCGCTCGGCATGAAGCAGCTCGAGAGCGATCCGTGGTCCGAGATCGGCACCAAGTTCCCGATCGGCAAGAAGATCAAGGGTACCGTCACCAACATCACCGACTACGGCGCGTTCGTCGAGCTGGAGCCGGGCATCGAAGGCCTCATCCACGTTTCAGAAATGTCGTGGACCAAGAAGAACGTGCACCCCGGCAAGATCCTGTCGACGACGCAGGAAGTCGACGTTGTGGTGCTCGAGGTCGATCCGGCCAAGCGCCGCATCTCGCTCGGCCTCAAGCAGACGCTGGAAAACCCGTGGCAGGCTTTTGCCGCGAGCCATCCGGTCGGCAGCCAGGTCGAGGGCGAGGTCAAGAACAAGACCGAGTTCGGCCTGTTCATCGGCCTCGAAGGCGACGTGGACGGCATGGTGCACCTCTCCGACCTCGACTGGACCCGTCCGGGCGAGCAGGTCATCGAAGAGTACAATCGCGGCGACATGGTCAAGGCGCAGGTGCTCGACGTCGACATCGACAAGGAGCGCATCTCGCTCGGCATCAAGCAGCTGGCCAAGGATACGGTCGGCGAAGCCGCGACTTCAGGCGAACTGCGCAAGAACGCCGTCGTCACCTGCGAAGTCACCGGCATCAAGGATGGCGGTCTGGAAGTGCGGCTGGTCGACAGCGGCATCGAGACCTTCATCAAGCGCAACGACCTCAGCCGGGACCGTGACGAGCAGCGCCCCGAGCGCTTCTCGGTCGGCCAGAAGCTGGACGCCCGCGTCATCGCCTTCGACAAGAAGACCCGCAAGCTGCAGGTCTCGATCAAGGCGCTGGAAATCGCCGAAGAGAAGGAAGCCGTCGCACAGTACGGCTCTACCGACTCCGGCGCTTCGCTGGGCGACATCCTTGGCGCCGCGCTGAAGAAGCAGGGCAGCTAAGCCGCTTCGCGCGCAGCGCGTAAGCCGCTTCGCGCAAGCTAGGCCTCGGCTGCGCCTCGCGCGCAGCCTGAACAAGAAAACCCGCGGGCCGCAAGGCTCGCGGGTTTTTCATGCTCGGCTGCGCGATTGGCACAAGACTAAGACCGTGCAACCCCTTCAATTCCGCACGCGCGGTTGTAGGCTCGGCCGTCGTTGCAGACGTAAACACGGAAGGCCCTTCGGGCAACAGAGAAGCATGCGGGATGAAGGTCGTCGAACTCTATCGCTATCCGGTCAAGAGCCTGCGCGGCCATGCCGTGCCGAGCGCCGACATCGAGACAATGGGCATGGAAGGCGACCGCCGCTGGATGGTCGTCGACAAGGATGGGCAGTTCCTCACCATTCGCCAGATACCTGATATGACGACGATCGACGTCGAGCATCGCGAAACGGGCATCCTGTTGAAACATGACAGGCATGGCTCGCACTTCGTCGAGGCTCCGGCTCCCGGCACCGCGCTCCGGCAAGTCAAGATCTGGAAGGATATGGCTGCCGCGCGGCCGGGCGATCCGGCCGCCGGCGCCTATCTCTCGGCTATTCTTGGCCGGCCCGTCGATCTCGTCTATTTCGACGATCCGCAAAACCGGCCGGTCGATGCGGAATTCGGCCAGCCCGGCGATTTCGTCGGCTTTGCCGACGGTTTTCCGCTGCTGATCGCCACGACAGGCTCGCTGAACCATCTGAACAGCCATCTTGCCAGGCCCATCGAGATGGCGCGGTTCCGGCCAAACATCGTCGTCGACGCAGACGGCGCATGGCTCGAAGACAGCTGGAAGACGATCCGCATCGGCGCTGTCGAGTTGTGCATCGCAAAGCCTTGCTCGCGGTGCGTCATCACGACCCGAGATCCGTTGAGCGGCGAGCAGCCGGACCCGCGCGAGCCGTTGCAGACGCTTGGCAAAATCCACCGCTCCGCCAAGGGCGGCATCATCTTCGGCCAGAATGCGATTCCCAACAACGCCGGCGCGATCGCCATCGGCGACGCAGTCGAGGTCGTGGAAGCGGGCGTCTCGAACCTGACGTAGTCGCAGGCCTTCTAATGCCGTGGAGGCGTCGGCGGTCGCCATGATTGAATGGCTAACCTCCGCTGTAGATCAGGCGAGGTCGGCAAAGGCCGCCATCGGAAGCCAAACCAAATGAGTCGCCTGCGCGGCGGAACTTCAGGCGCGGCCGTAAAGTGGCGCCAGCGTTCCGCTCATTGCCAGATTGGCCGGTGATGCCAGATAGGCGATTGCCTCGGCGGCGGCTTCGAGGCTGACCCATTTGCCGAAATCGGAATCCGGCATGTCGGCGCGGTTGGCCGGCGTATCGAGCGTCGAGGGCGCTACCGCGTTGACCAGTATGCCTTTGTGCTTCAGCTCTTCCGCCATCGCCACGGTCATCGCCGCCACTGCCGCTTTGCTGGCGGTATAGGCGACCATGCCGGCGCCTCTGCGCGGGTCGAGCCCGGCGCGTGCCGTGACATTGACGATGCGGCCCGCTGTGTTCGAGCCCAGCATGGAGCGTACTGCCGCGCGGCAGCACAGAAAGGCGGTGCGGGCGTTGGTGTCCATCATTTCGGCAAAGGATGCGGATTCGATTTTCTCGACGGGGGCCATGGCAAAGCCGCCGGCCAGATGGATGGAGGCCCACAATTCGGGAACGCTGTCATAGAAGGCATCGACCTTGGCAGGATCGGCGAGATCGACATTATGCGCCAGCCGGACGCGATCATGGGCCGCGAAGGGGAAATGCGTGGGGGCCGACGCGTGGGCATTGGGCACATGGCAGATCGCACCGTCCGCCAGCAATTTGCCGACGACCGCGGCACCCAGCGCCCCGGTGCCACCGGTCACCACGATATGCTTGCCCTGAACTGTTTCCGTCATCCTGAACGCTCCTGTCGTTTCTTATGATTATGTCGCTTGTCGTGCCGCGCCGACGCAGAGCGTCGCGCCTTTTGCACGATCACTCAACCGACATCTCGACATGGCAGTTGTTGCGTCTTTGCATCGCTCGAAGCCGCCGACCGCCCCTTCCGACCCCCGCGCATGGACGTACGGCGCGCGGCCAGGCGTCAGTCGATGGTGATTTCGATGACGTGCGGCAGTCTGGTTGCGCGTGCGCGTTTGAGCGCATCGGCGAGACCGGCAGTACCGGCAAGCCGCTCGGCTGATATGCCGTAGGCCTCGGCCAGCTTGCAGAAATCCGGCGGCGCCGGGGACACGCCGACCGGCTCGACGCCGACATCGAGCATCGACGTTTCGATCTCGCGATAGCCTCTGTTGTTCCAGACGACGAAGATGACCGGTGCGGGTGCATCGAGCGCCGCGCCTAGCTCCGGCAAGGTGAACTGGAAGCCGCCGTCGCCGGTCAGGCAAACCACCGGCACGCCGGGCATGGCGAGCGCTGCGCCGATCGCCGCCGGCGGCCCGTAGCCGAGCGCGCCGAAACCGGTGGCGGCGTTGAACCAGCCGCCTGGCCGGTCATGGTCGTAATAGAGATTGGCGGCGTAGATCGGCTGGGTGGAATCGCCGACGATGATGGCGCCCGGCAGTGCGTCGCGGATGGTTTCCACCGCACGCACCTGCGCGGCATAGGCCGGGCTGAGCTCGGCAAAGGCCGCCTTTCTCGACGCGGCTGCGCGGCTCTCGCCGTCCTTCGCTGCGGCATGATCAGGGTGGAGCGCGCCTAGCAGTGCACCAAGCACCTCCGCGCAATCGGCCTGGATGCCGACGCTCACCGGGCGGCGGGCGAGCTGGTCGGCGCCGATATCGATGCGGATCAGATTGGCGGGCAGCACGAAGCCGCCGTCGCTGTAACCGTCATAGTCGGTCGGGCCGAATTCGGTGCCGGCGGCGATGACCAGATCGGCGTCTGCCATCAGCGCACGCACCGCCTTCAGGCTGGGGCTGGCCGGCACGCAAAGCGGATGCGCGTGCAGCAGACCGCGCGCATTGGCGGTCTGGACGACAGGTGCGCCGAGCCGCTCGGCCAGGCGCTGCAGTGGCTGTTCGGCGCGCTTGGCGCCGCCACCGGCAAGGATCAGCGGTCGGCGCGCGGCTGCGATCAGTTTGGCTGCCTCGGCAATGGCTGCGCCATCCGGCGCCGGCGGCGCCGCATTGGTGAGCGAAGCAGCGATGCCGTCGGCCGGTTTGACCATGACGTCGGTCGGGATCTCGATATGGACGGGGCCTGGCCGCGACGACGAAAACAGCGCAAAGGCCCGCGCCAGAGCGCCCGGCAATTCGCTGGCCTCGGTGACACGCTGCGAAAACAGCGCCACCTTCTCCATCATGCCGCGCTGGTCCGGCAGTTCGTGCAGGAAGCCCAGCCCCTTGCCCAGCGTCGGCATCGCGTTGACGCCCGAAATCACCAGCATCGGCACCGAATCGGCGCGCGCCTGGCCCATTGCGGTGATGGTGTTGGTCAGCCCCGGTCCGGTGATGACAAAGGCAACGCCCGCCCGGCCGCTGGCGCGGGCATAGCCGTCGGCCATGAAGCCGGCGCCCTGTTCGTGACGCGGCGTGACATGGCGTATCTTTGAACGCGCCAGCCCGCGGTAAAGCTCGACAGTGTGGACGCCAGGAATGCCGAAAACGGTGTCGACGCCATGCGCTTCGAGCAGCGTGATCAGCGCTTCGCCGATGGTGGTCATGGCTTCTCTCCCTTTTGCGGCGCGAGGCCGAGCTCGGCCTCTATGGCTTTGACGCCGATCGCCGCCAATTCGCCAGGCGAGAACATCTCTGCGGCCAGACAGCCTTCGATCCAGAGCCCGTCGATGATCGCGTTGATGGCAATGGCATGGCGGCGCAGTTCATTTGCGTTTGGCCTGCGCTGCTCGGCGCCGAGCACTTCGGCAACGACTGCTTCCACCTCGTTGCGAAAGCCAAGATAGCCTTCGCGGTGGGCGCGAGCCAGGCTCGGATCCGCGCCGGCGCGGCCGATGAAGGTTGCCCACAGCGAAAACACGCGTGCATCGATGATCGGCGCGTTGAGGTTGGCGGTAACGAAGGCCGCAAGGCGCTGGCGCGGCGAGGCGTCTTCCATGAGCAATGCCGCCTTCGCCCGCTCGGTCATGCGGCCCATCAGCGCCGCGTACGTTTCCTGCAGCAAGTCTTCCTTGCCGGGGAAATAGTGCCGGATCAGCCCGGCGGTGACACCGGCGCGCAGTGCGATGGTGCGCAGGCTGGCGCCCTCCAGCCCATGTTCGGCCACGCTGTCCAGGGTCGCGTCAATCAGATCCTGCCGCCGCCGCTCCTCGCCCTCGCGGCGGAACTTGCGGCGCTCATTCATTGCCGCAGGATGGGCCGCGTCAGGCATGTCGGCCCACCTTCGCAGGCGATGCAGAGGGCATCCGCCTCGAAGATTTGAACCGTGCAGCCGGCGGCTTCCATCGCGGCCTTGGTCTTGGGAAAGCCGGCGACGGCAATGACCTTATGCGGGCTGGTCGGCAGCACGTTCAGGCTGAGGCCGTTGGACGCGGCAAACTCTTCGGCGTCGCCTTCCACCAGCCGGATGCCGCGCGCCTTCAGCAACTGATAGAACGGCGCCGGCAAAAGCGGTGAATAGACCAGGGCCAGGTCGTCGGCCAGCGGGCTGATCACCGACATCAGATGCAGGCACGCCTCCTCGCCCTGCCACAGCGGCAGATCGAAACCGTAGACGGAAATGCCGAGCGGCGTCAGCAGATTGGAAACCTGCTGTATGCCTTCCTGGTTGGAGCGCACCCCGCGCCCGATCACCAGCGTGCTGGCATCCAGCCATACGCAATCGCCGCCTTCTACCTGGCCGGGAGCCTGGACGCGGCCGAGGATGGGAATACCCAGGCGTGTGTAGGTTTCCTCATGCAGCGATGGCTCCCGGGCGCGCAATGGCTTGCCCATGGACAGGATCAGCGCGCCGCGGTCGGTCATCAGCGACGGGTCGTGGGTGAATACGGAATCCGACAGCCCGTCGGCCTTGTCATCGATCCATTCGATTTCGGCGCCGGACGCCGCCACCAGCTCAGCGAGAGCCGCGTGCTGCGCCGCCGCTTTCGCCGGGTCGAAACCCGGGCCATAGTGCCAGGTAGCCCGGTCGGCACCGCGCATGGCATTGGCCGCCGACCGCATCAGCACGCGCCGCAACGGCGCCGCCATGGATTGTGATCCGAAAGCGCTCATCAGTGCCCTTTTCAATGCCGTGTTCAAGGTGAAAAAAATGGAAAAAATTTCATCGGAGGCTATTTATACACTTGCACAATAAGGCCGCAAGTGCCGTAATGAGCGGGATTGACGGGCTCGCGCTGTTGGGTCCATGCTGAAGTCTGGAGTGGGCATTACAGCGTATGTTGATTAGCCGGATAGACGTTCGACGATCTGCCGTGGACCCTGTGGCAGAGGTTCCCCGGTGAGCGCGGCGGGAACCGCCGCAGTCCAATCCGGCAAGGCGCAGGACGGCGCCGCCGAAGCCATCCATGTCGAGAACCTGCACAAGAAATTCGGCCAGCTGCATGTGCTGAAAGGCGTTTCGCTGTCGGCGCGCGACGGCGAAGTGATCGCCATTATCGGCGGCTCGGGTTCCGGCAAGTCGACGCTGCTGCGCTGCATCAACTGCCTGGAAAACCCGACCAGCGGCATCATCCGCGTCAATGGCGAGGAGATCAAACTCAAGGCCGACAGCCACGGCCACACCGTGCCCGCCGACCGCCGGCAGATCGAACGCATCCGCGCCAAGCTCGGCATGGTGTTCCAGAACTTCAACCTGTGGAGCCACATGACGCTGATCGAGAACGTCATCGAGGTTCCGGTGCATGTTCTGGGCGTAAGGCGCGACGTGGCGATCAGGGAAGCCGAAAAGCTTTTGGCGCGCGTCGGCCTCGCCGAAAAGCGCGACGTCTATCCGGCCTATCTCTCCGGCGGTCAGCAGCAGCGCGCGGCGATCGCCCGCGCCCTGGCCATCAACCCGCGCGTCATGCTGTTCGACGAGCCGACCTCGGCGCTCGACCCGGAGCTGGTTGGCGAGGTGCTGAAGGTGATCGGCGACCTGGCGCGCGAGGGCCGCACCATGGTGCTGGTCACGCATGAAATGAAATTCGCCCGCGAGGTCGCGACCCATGTCGTCTACCTCTGCAACGGGCTGGTCGAGGAAGAGGGGCCGCCGGAGCAGATATTCGGCGCACCGAAATCCGAAAGGCTGAAGCAGTTCATCCGCAACATCGGCTAGGACAAGCCGGGACGGAAGAAAACCGGGAACCAACAACAAACTGGGAGTCGTGACATGAAGACTGTTCTGAAAACATTCGCCGCAGCGCTGCTGCTCGGCGTCGCCGCCATGGGCGTGGCCAAGGCCGATCCGGTCAAGATCGGCGTCGCCGCCGAGCCCTATCCGCCCTTCACCTCGCCGGACGCTTCCGGCAAATGGGTTGGCTGGGAAATCGAGTTCATCGACGCCGTCTGCGCCGAGGAGAAGCTCGACTGCGTCATCACGCCTGTCGCCTGGGACGGCATCATCCCGGCGCTGACGACCAAGAAGATCGACGTCATCGCCAGTTCGATGTCGATCACTGCCGAACGCGAGAAGACCATCGACTTCTCGGATAAGTACTACAACACGCCGACCGCCATCATCGGGCCGAAGGACCAGAAATTCGGCGCCACGCCGGACGATCTCAAGGGCAAAGTGCTCGGCGTGCAGGTGTCGACCACCCATTCGGCCTATGCCAAGAAGCATTTCGGGCCCACGGCCGCCGAGATCAAGGAATACCAGACGCAGGACGAAGCCAACAACGATCTGGCCGCAGGCCGCCTCGACGCCGTCCAGGCGGATTCGATCGCGCTCGACGCATTCCTGAAGTCGGACCAGGGCAAGGCCTGCTGCGATCTGAAGGGCATGGTGGCTCCGGACGATGAAGTGCTCGGACCGGGCGTGGGCGCCGGCGTGCGCAAGGAAGACACCGACCTTAAGGCCAAGATCAACGCCGGCATCAAGGCGATCCGCTCGAACGGCAAATATGACGAGATATCGAAGAAATACTTCGATTTCGACATTTACGGTGGTGGCGGCGCGCAGTCGAACTGACGATCCTCGCATGAGCTAGGGGGCATGGCGTCAGCGCCATGCCTCCCTGCCCCCGCCGGCGCTGCCGTCGGCGGTGGTTGAAGCCAGCAATCCGGGGGCGACGCTGATCGACGCACTTCTTTCGGCCTCGGCGGCCGGCATCATAGAGCTCCTTTCGCCCAATCCGCCGGGCTGGGGCGGCACGCTCTTGCTTGGACTGCTCCATTCGATCGAGATCGCGCTCGGCGCCACGGTCCTCGGTCTCCTGATCGGCACCGGTGGCGCCTTTGGCAAGCTTTACGGCGGTCCGGTCGTGCGCGACCTGCTGGCGGTTTACACCACCATCGTGCGCGCCGTGCCCGAACTGGTGCTGATCCTGCTGCTCTATTATGCCGGGACGGACCTGATCAACCAGGCGCTGACGGCAATGGGCTACCAGCGCGTCGACATCAGCGGCCTTGCCGCGGGCATCGCCGTGCTCGGCTTTGTCCAGGGTGCCTATTCGACCGAAGTGATCCGCGGCGCCATCCTAGCCATACCGCAGGGCCAGATCGAAGCCGCCCGCGCCTATGGCATGTCACCCGGGCTCATGCTGCGGCGCATCACCTTGCCGGCGATGCTGCCCTTCGCCATACCCGGGCTCGCCAATCTGTGGCTGATCGCCACCAAGGATACGGCCCTTCTGGCGGTCGTCGGCTTTTACGAGCTGGCGCTGGCGACGCGGCAGGCTGCGGGGGTCACCAAAGCCTATTTCACCTTCTTTTTCGCCGCGGGCGTGCTCTATCTCATCTTGTCGCTGGTCTCCAACCTGCTCATCGGCCGCGTCGAGGCCTGGTCGCGGCGCGGTATGCCGTCGCTCAAGGATGCGCGCTGATGGCCGGAGAAGCGATCATCATCAACGCTGCCGCGCGCACGTCGCTGTGGCTGCAGCCGCATCGCATCGTGCTGATCCTGATCGCGATCGGGCTGGTGCTGAGCGCCGCCTTCTTCATGCGCTGGGACTGGCTGCCGCAATATTATGAAATGGGGCTTCTCGGCATCTGGCGGTCGCTGTGGATCCTGGCCGTCACCTGCTTTCTCGGCTTCCTGCTCGCCGTGCCGCTCGGGCTGGCGCAGGCCGCCGGCCCGTTCTGGCTTTCCGCCCCCGCCAGGACATTCTGCACCGTCATCAGGGGCACGCCGCTGCTGATCCAGCTCTGGCTGCTCTATTACGGGCTCGGCTCGCTGTTTCCGCAATATCCGTGGATCCGCGAGTCCTGGATGTGGCCGTATCTCAGGCAAGCCTGGCCCTATGGCGTGCTGGCGTTGACCTTGTCCTTCGCCGGTTACGAGGGTGAAGTGATGCGCGGCGCCTTTGCCGGCGTGCCCAAGGGGCAGCTCGAGGCAGCCCGCGCCTTCGGCATGAGCCGCTGGAAGATTTTCCGCCGCATCTGGCTGCCGCAGGCCATCTACCGGGCGCTGCCGACGCTGACCGGCGAAACCGTGCTGCAGCTGAAGTCGACGCCGCTGGTGGCGACGATCAGCGTCATCGACATCTTCGCCGTCTCGTCCAAGGTCCGGCAGGACACCTACCTCACCTACGAACCCTTGCTGCTTTTGGCGCTGATCTACATGATCATCACCGGCATACTGGTGTTTGCATTCAGCAAGATCGAGGCGCGGATTCCGAACAAGGTGGGCTAGTGAGTAGGCAGTAGTGAGTAGTCAACATATGACCGGGAAACCGCTTGCTTTCGCTACTCCCTACTGACTACTCCCTACTCACTCACCACCAATCGGGTCCGCACCATGCAACTCTCTCTCGACCAGGCAACAGGGCTGTGCCGGATGGCGGCACTCGGCGCCGGCGCCAATGAGGAGGCGGCGCGGTCGCTCACGGCCTCGATCATTGCCGCCGAGGCGGAAGGGCTTTCGACCGTCGGGCTGACCCATTTCATCGATTACCTCGAAGCGCTGGAAGCCGGCCGCATCGACGGCAATGCCGATCCCGTGATCACCAGGCCGGCGCTCGCCGTCTATAAATCCGATGCGCGTGGCGGCCTCGCCCATACCGGCTTCGACCGCACCATCGATGACCTTGCCAAGGCGGCAAAGCTGTTCGGCGTCGCCATCTTCTCGCAGAAGAACGCTTATACCTGCGGCGCACTAGGCTATTTCACCGGGCGTCTGGCGCAATTGGGATTGGTCTCCTTCGCCGCCACCAACGGGCCGGCGGTGCTGGCAGGCTCGGGCTCGGTCAAGCCGGTCTATTGCACCAACCCGATGTCGTTTGCGGCACCCGCCGCCGATGGCGCGCCGCTGGTCATCGACCAGTCGTCGAGCGCCACCGCGTTCGTCAACATCCGCAAGGCGGCCGAGGACGGCAAGAAGATCCCCGAAGGCTGGGCGCTGGACGCCAGCGGCAACCCGACCACCGATCCGGCCGCGGCCATGAAGGGCGCCATGCTGGCCTTCGGCGGCCAGCGCGGCGCCAACATCGCGCTGATGGTCGAAGTCCTGGCTGCCGGCCTGTCGGGCGCCAACTGGTCGCTCGACGCGCCCTGGTTCTCCGGCGGACCGGACAGCCCGGGAACCGGCCTGTTCGTGCTCGCCGTCGAGCCCAAGCTGCTTGACCCGGATTTCGAGCAACGCATGAAGGACCAGCTCGACCGGCTGCGCCGGCGCTTTGGCGTGCACGTGCCGGGCCGGGCGCGGGCCGAAGCGGCCGAGAAGGCGCAGGCGCGCGGCATCAATGCCCCCAAAGCCGTGGTGCAGCGCATTTCCGAGTTCGCCGAGCGCTATTCGGGCTGAAGCGGTCCTGCGACAACGCGACCTGGCTGAACCTTTCTACCGATCGCAACGACCAATAGCTGCCGGGTCGGGTTTGCCCGGTCGGTGTCTTCTGTCGGATACGTCCAGGGCCCGGGCGGGCGTATGCCGTCTCAGCTTATCCGCCCGGTTGCGCTCTGTCTCGACCGTTGCGTCACCCGGAAAACCCGCTTCGGCGGGGTTTTCTGCGTTCGTGCTCTGTGTGCTAAAACATGATGGCGGAAGTTAACTTTTGTTAACTTGACTTGCCGGGAACCATCGGGCGTTTGCAAGGGATCGTCACAACAACAGGAGCTACGATGTCCGCAACCACCGACGCTTCCCGCGGCAAACTTATCGTTCCGGTGTTTGGCCGCCTGTATTCGTCGCTGCATGATGGCGCCGAAACCCTTCTGCGCGTCGTCGCCGGCGGGTTTCTCACCATTCACGGCTCGCAGAAGATCACCAACCCTTTCGGCGCCGCCGAGATGGTCGAAGGCCTCGGCTTCTATCCCGGCGCGTTCTGGTCGTTGCTTTTGTCCTGCACCGAATTCTTCGGCGGCATTCTGATCGCCATCGGCCTGTTGACTCGGCCCGCCGCCTTTGCCGGCATGATCGTGCTGCTGGTCACCGTCTGGTTCCACTGGATCACTGTCGGCCAGGGCTTTTCCGGCGCTGAAAAGTCGCTTCTATGGGCGGCGATCCTGCTGTTCTTCGTTATCCGCGGCGGCAACCGCCAGTCGGTCGACGCGCGCATCGGCAAGGCGTTCTGAAGGGTCTATAAGAGGGTGGCAGCGACGACGCGTCACCCTTTGCCTTTGGCCCAAAACGGACTATGAAACGGCTTCAGCCAAGCTTTCGAGCGCCGGAGCCAGCCATGACCGAAATCCTGCAGATCCCCAAGCTCGTGGTCGTCTTCGGCGGCTCCGGCTTCGTCGGCCGCCACATCGTGCGGGCGCTGGCCAAGCGCGGCTACCGCATCAGGGTGGCGGTGCGCCGGCCCGATCTCGCGGGACATCTGCAGCCGCTCGGCAATGTCGGCCAGATCCAGCCGGTGCAGGCCAATGTGCGCGTGCGCTGGTCCGTCGACCGCGCCGTGCAGGGCGCCGACCATGTCATCAATCTGGTCGCCATCCCGCATGAAAGCGGCCGGCAGAAATTCAACACCGTGCACGAATTCGGCGCCCGCGCCGTCGCCGAAGCCGCGCGCTCGGTCGGCGCAGGACTGACCCATATTTCGGCGCTTGGCGCCGACCTCAACGCCGAGTCCGACTATGCCCGCACCAAGGCGCTCGGCGAAAAGGCCGTCCTGGAGACGATCCCGGACGCCGTCATCTTCCGTCCGTCGATCAATTTCGGACCCGAGGACAGTTTCTTCAACCGCTTCGCCGACATGGCGCGCTATTCGCCGGTGCTGCCGCTGATCGGCGGCGGCCAGACCAAGTTCCAGCCGGTCTATGTCGGCGATGTCGCCGAAGCGGTGGCGCGTTCGGTCGAGGGCAAGATCAAGGGCGGCCAGATCTATGAACTCGGCGGGCCGCAAGTGCTCACCTTCAAGCAGTGCATGGAAGAGCTGCTGACCGTCATCGAGCGCAAGCGGCTCCTGGTACCGGTGCCGTGGTGGATGGCCAATCTGCAGGCCTCGATCCTCGGCCTGCTGCCCAACCCGTTGCTGACCAAGGACCAGGTGCTGCTGCTGCGCCAGCCCAACATCGTGTCGGAGGAGGCCAACAAGGCCAACCGGAACCTTGCCGGCCTCGATATCCAGCCGCAGTCTATCGGCACCATCCTGCCCAGCTATCTCTGGCGCTTCCGCGCCGCAGGCCAGTTCCAGCGCAAGCCCGCCGGCATCGCGTAACGAGGCGTTGCGCCGTTAAACGCGCCGCGTCACCTGCATCGGCAGGCCGCCCTGCGGCTGTGTCGTCAGTTTCTGCACCGGCCACGGTTTGGTCTCGGCGGTCACGTCGAAGCGGAAGCGCGACAGCATGATGGCCAGCGCAATGATCGCCTCCTGCATGGCGAAGCTGGCGCCGATGCAGATGCGCGGACCGGCGCCGAATGGCAGATACTGGAAGCGGTCGATCTTCTCGCGGTTTCCCGGATGGAAGCGTTCGGGCATGAAGGCATCGGGCATGTCCCACAGTTTTCTGTGGCGGTGGACGACCCAAGGCATCACCAGTACGGCCGCGCGCTTGGGGAGCACCAGATCGTTCCAGGTCTCCGTCTCGATCGGCTCGCGGTTGATCGACGGCGCCGGCGGATAAAGCCGCAGCGCCTCCTCGAGGGCGGCGCGGGTGAACGGCATTGCGTCGAGCCATTTCGTTGGGTCGGGTTCGCGCGCCAGCACGGCCTCGATCTCGCGCTCGACCTTTTCACGCTCCCACGGCGCTTCGGCGAGGCAGTAGATCGTCCAGCCCAGTGCCCGCGCGGTGGTCTCGTGGCCGGCGCCGATGAAGGTGATGATGTTGTCCTCGACTTCCGCCCGCGTCAGCCCGTCGGGGCCTTCGGCGCGCAGCAGAAGCGTCAGGAAATCCTGCGGCGCGGTGTCGGGGTCGCGCTTCAGCCGCTCCTCGCGCATCTTGACTGTATCGGTGACGATCTTGCGGAAATAGGCCATGGTCTTGCGGCCGCGGATGCGGGTCAGCCGCGGCAGCCATTCGGGCGCGCGCAACAGGTCGAGCGGATCGACACGGCCCATGGTTTCGAACAGGCGGTCGATTTCCTGCGCGAAACTGCCGGGCTCGCCCGCAATCTCGCCCGAAAACAGCGTTTCGGCCAGGATATCGTAGGTGAGCAGCGTCATGTCGTGGGCGACATCGGTCATGCCGCCCTCCTCGTAGCGGGCGACGAACTGCATCGTGCGGCGCAGCATCGGCTCGGCAAAGCCGAAGATATGCCGCGGCGTGAACACCGGCGCCATCGCCTTGCGCGACCGCTTCCACACCTCGCCTTCGGCGGTCAGCAGCCCGTCGCGCAGGATCGGCCGCAGGATCATCTGGCGCACCGTTGCCATCTTGTAGTTCTTGGCGTTGTCGATCAGCACGTGGCGGATGAGGCCGGGATCGTTGGCGACGATCAGATGCCCGCCGACGCCATTCGCCGAAATCCAGGGCTCGTTGTAGGTGTGCTCGCCCCACAGTTCGAGCGGATTGCGGTAGACGATCCGCATCATCTCCAGCGTCGAAGGCGGCGTCGTGCGCGGCCTGGGCGCCGGCGGCACGAAGGGGACGGGCTGCGTGTCCATGAGGTGCTCCGCTGATAGCTCAGATGTAGTGGCTGGCAATCCGGGCGTCCATGTGACCGAACGGCAAACTGAAACGCTGCAGCGCCCGGTGTGCCCGACAGACGGTGTGTTCATCGGATCGTGACCGCCGGTGAAACGGTTGCGGCTTGTCCGGTTGGACACTCTGCCATAGGTGACAGTTACCAACAGCTACTGCCAATCGCCCAGGAGAGTCCGCTTGAAGCACAAGCTGAACATCATAATCGGCAGCACGCGGCCGGGCCGCGCCGGGCCGGTCTTCGCCCACTGGCTGGAGGATTTTGCCCGCGAGCACGGCAAATTCGAACCGGTGCTGACCGACATTGCCACGTTCCATCTGCCGGTTCTGGACGAGCCGCATCACCCCAGGCTCGGCAATTACCAGAACGACCACACCAAAGCCTGGTCGAAGGTCATTGATGCCGCCGACGCCTTCGTGTTCGTGGCGCCGGAGTACAATTATTTCGTGGCGCCTGCGATCGTCAACGCCATCGACTACCTTGCGCGCGAATGGAAATACAAGCCAGCCGCCATCTTCAGCTATGGCGGCATTTCCGGAGGCCTGCGCGCCGCGCAGGCGCTGAAGCCGCTGCTGACCGCGGTGGGCGTCATGCCCATCTCGGAAGGCGTCGCGCTGCCGATGTATCAGAAACTGCTGGAGAGCGACGGCTCCTTCCAGGCTAGTGAGCAGGTAGAGGGTGGGACCAAGACCATGCTGGACGAGCTCTCGCGCTGGAGCGGGGCGCTGAAGCCGATGCGGGCTACGTAACGCAGCCGGCCCCGGCTTGCTCATGCCATAAAGAGGTGGAATGGTCGGCAGGTGACTGAGCCGGGGGCGGTTCGATTTGCGCCTGTTGTTTGCCTTGCTGTTGATGCTTGCGACCACCGCCACAGCGGTGGCGGAGCGGCGCGTGGCGTTGGTCATTGCCGAGGACGACTACCGGCTGGTGCGGCCGCTGGCCAATCCTGTCAATGACGGCGAGGTGATGGAAGTGGCGCTGAAGAAGCTCGGCTTCGAGGTCGTGGTCGAGACCAATCGTGATCTCAGGCGCATGCGCCGGGCTCTCGACGATTTTCGCGAGGACGCCATGGGCGCCGACGTGGCGCTGGTGTATTTCTCCGGCCATGGCGTCGAAATCTCCGGCGACAACCGTCTTCTGCCGGTCGATGCCGATGCCTCCTCGCTCGACCAGCTGGAGAAGACCAGCCTGCCGTTGGAGGAAGTGCGCGATGCGGTTGCCGCCACGGCGAAGGTCGGGCTGATCGTGCTCGACGCCTGCCGCAGCGATCCGTTCACAGGCGGCAACGGCGACGGGCGTGGCGCCACATCGCTGATCAAGGACCTGGTGGACAAGATCAAGCCGGGCCTCGGACGCGTCGGCAAGGCGGAAAACATCCTGTTCGCCTTTTCGGCGGCGCCCGGCGAGACGGCTGCCGACGGTACCGGTGCGAATTCGCCCTTTACAGCGGCGCTGATCAAATACCTCGGCACCGACGGGCTCGAAATCCGCTCGGTGCTGACGCTGGTGCAGCAGGAGGTCTACGACCTTTCGCGCGGAAAACAGCTGCCCTACGTCGAGAGCGGGCTGCCGAAGCTGTTCTTCGCCTCGGCGGCCAAGGAACAACTGCCGGAGCGCGAGCGGCTGTTGCTTGCCATGGCCGATGTGACGCCGGAAATGCGCGGCGCGGTCGAACGGGTCGCCAGCGATGCCGACATGCCGCTGGCGCCGCTCTATGGCGCGCTGATCAGTTCCGACACCAGCCATCTCTCCGGCGAAAGCCTGGACGCCAAGCTGCGCGAGGCGGCCGACGCCTTCGTCAAGGTGCGCGGCGAGATGAAGACGCTGGCCGCCGACGACCCGCAGGTGACCGAACTGCGCCGCCAGGCCGAGGAACAGTTGGCGCTCGGCGCTTTCGATGGTGCACGCGTGATCCTCGCCAAGGCCGCCGACGTCGACAATGTCTCGCGCCAGGCGTTGAAGGCCAATTTCGTCAGCCGCACCCTGTCCGAAGCCGCGACGCGATTTCTCTCGGGCGGCGCGGCGCGTGCCACCCTGGACTATGCAACCGCCATCAAGGACTATGAAACGGTGCTGGCGCTCTATGGCGAAGCCGGGCAGACCTCGCTCAGCCTGGAACAGGCCGACCGCCAAAGCCGCACGCTGGAAGAGCTCGGCATCCTCTACACAACGGTCGGCAACACCGACGCCGCCGGCCGCGCCTTTGCGGCGCTGGTCGCCAAT
This sequence comes from Mesorhizobium sp. C268A, assembly GCF_040324475.1. Lineage (NCBI taxonomy): Bacteria > Pseudomonadati > Pseudomonadota > Alphaproteobacteria > Hyphomicrobiales > Phyllobacteriaceae > Mesorhizobium > Mesorhizobium sp. C268A. Next base: position 3,069,959 of record NZ_JAMYVX010000001.1, on the reverse strand, counting down.
CTTGAGCAGCGAGCGCGCCAGGAAACCGATCCGAGCGTCAAGCGCGACCTCGCCATCGGCCATATCAAGTTCGCCAACATCAAGATGGCGCAAGGCGATCTGCCGGCCTCCCTGCAAAACTATGAGGCGGCCAGGGACATGTTGCAGGGCCTGACCACAGACGTGCCGGACAAGAAGGACTGGCTCGGCGATCTCGCCATGGCCAATGACAAGATCGGCAATGTGCTGGCCACGCAAGGCGACCTGGGTGCGGCAGCCCAGGCCTACCAGCAAAGCCTGTCCATCAAGCAGCAATTGGCCGATGCCGAGCCGAACAGCGTCTATCTGCTGCGCGACCTGACCATTACCTACGACGAAATCGGCGGTCTTGCCCGTACCGCCGGCCAGCTGGATGGCGCCCAGACTGCATTCGAAGAGAGCCTGAGAATTCGGCTGGCGCTGGCGCAGAACAACCCCGACGACCCCAGGCATCAGCGCGCCGTCTCCGTCAGCTACACCAGGATCGGCGACGTCCTGCGCGAGCGTGGCGACGCTGCGGGCGCGCTCGACGCCTACAACAAGAGCCAAATAATCGCCGAAGCGCTGGTGCGCCGCGACTCAAACGACACCGATTTGAAGCGCGACCTGTCGGTCGGTTACGCCAAGATCGGCAATGCTTACGGCGACCAGAAGGACTGGCCATTCGCGTTGGAGGCCTACCAGCAGGCGCTGGCCACGGCGCGAGACCTTGCCGCCAGCGACCCAGGCAACACCGATTGGCAGCGCGACCTGTCGGTCTGTCTGGAAAAAATTGCCGGCGTGTTTGATGCCCAGGGCGATATCGCCGGTGCTTTGCAGAACTACCAGGACAGTCTCGTCATTGCCGACCGGTTGGCAAATCTCGACCCGGGCAATTCCGACTGGCAGCGCGACCTGTCGATCACGTTCGAGGAAATAGGCCTGCTGGAGACCAAGCAGCGCCACTATGAGGGCTCGAAGAAGGCCTTCGAAGCCAGCCTGGCCATCCGCCAGCGGTTGGCCCTGTCCGATCCGGACAATGCGATCTGGCAATTCGATCTGGTACAGGCCTATATCAACTATGCCTATGTGGCGAAGAATCCGAAGGCTGTGTTGTCGCAGGCGCTAGACCTGACGCTGGAGCTTGACCGCACAGGCAAACTGGCGCCGAGGGACAAACCCACGATCAAATATCTGCGCCGTCTTCTGGCCAAATTGAAAGCCGCGAAAAAATAGCCGGCTGCCAGCTCGGGATTCAGCCCTGAAATGCCCGCAAACCTTGGAAAAACCGCCTTTTGCGCCTATATCTAGGACATCAAAGCGGCGTGATTCGAAGCCATTTTTTCGCGCTGAGCATGCGGCATCAATCAGACAGGTTTTCATGAGCGATCAAAGCGACAACGCCAACGGCGCTGAGGCCGAATACGGCGCCGATTCCATCAAGGTTTTGAAGGGGTTGGACGCTGTCCGCAAGCGGCCGGGCATGTATATCGGCGACACCGACGACGGCTCGGGCCTGCATCACATGGTCTATGAGGTGGTCGACAACGCCATCGACGAGGCGCTGGCCGGCCATGCCGATCTGGTCACGGTGACGCTCAATCCCGACGGTTCGGTCACCGTTATCGACAATGGCCGCGGGATTCCGACCGATATTCACACTGGCGAAGGCATTTCGGCGGCCGAAGTGATCATGACGCAGCTGCATGCCGGCGGCAAATTCGACCAGAATTCCTACAAGGTGTCTGGCGGCCTGCACGGCGTCGGCGTCTCGGTGGTCAACGCGTTGTCGGCCTGGCTGAAGCTGAAAATCCGCCGCAACGGCCAGATTTTCGAGATGAGCTTCACGCATGGCAATGCCGATGCGCCGCTCAAGGCGACCGGCAGCTATGAGCAGAACAAGCAGCCCGGCACCTATGAGGGCCGCAGCGGTTCCGAGATCACCTTCTTTCCGTCGTCCGAAACCTTCACCATGGTCGAGTTCGACTTCGGCACGCTGGAGCACCGGCTGCGCGAACTCGCCTTCCTGAATTCCGGCGTACGCATCATCTTGACCGATGCCCGCCATGCCGATCTCGTGCGCCACGAACTGCACTATGATGGCGGCCTGGAAGAGTTCGTCAAATATCTCGACCGGGTCAAGAAACCGCTGATCGACAAGCCGATCGCCATCAAGGCCGAGCGCGACGGCATTACCGTCGAAGTGGCGATGTGGTGGAACGACAGCTACCACGAGAACGTGCTGGCCTTCACCAACAACATCCCGCAGCGCGATGGCGGCACCCATCTGGCCGGCTTCCGTGGCGCGCTGACGCGCCAGATCACCGGCTATGGCGAATCGTCGGGCCTGACCAAGAAGGAAAAGGTGGCGCTGATCGGCGACGACTGCCGCGAAGGCCTGACGGCGGTGCTGTCGGTCAAGGTTCCCGACCCGAAATTCTCCTCCCAGACCAAGGACAAGCTGGTCTCGTCGGAAGTCCGCCCGGTGGTCGAAGGCCTGGTCAACGAGGCGCTTGGCACCTGGCTGGAAGAACACCCGACCGAGGGCAAGGTGGTCATCGACAAGGTGATCCAGGCGGCCGCGGCGCGCGAAGCCGCGCGCAAGGCCCGAGACATCACCCGCAAAAGCTCGCTCGGCGTCACCTCTCTGCCTGGCAAGCTTGCCGACTGCCAGGAACGCGACCCGGCGAAATCCGAAATCTTCATCGTCGAGGGTGACTCGGCCGGCGGCTCTGCCAAGGGCGGCCGTTCGCGCCAGAACCAGGCAATCCTGCCGTTGCGCGGCAAGATACTCAATGTCGAGCGGGCGCGCTTCGACCGCATGCTCGGCTCCGAGATGATCGGCACGCTGATCACCGCGCTCGGCACCTCGATCGGCAAGGACGAGTTCAACGCCGACAAATTGCGCTACCACAAGATCATCCTGATGACCGACGCCGACGTCGACGGCGCCCATATCAGGACCTTGCTGCTCACCTTCTTCTTCCGCCAGATGCCGGAGCTGATCGAGCGCGGCCATCTCTACATCGCCCAGCCGCCGCTCTACAAAGTGACGCGCGGAAAAAGCTCGCAATACATCAAGGACGAGAGCGCCTTCGAGGAGTTCCTGATCGGCTCCGGGCTGGAGGAGGCGTCGCTGACGCTTGCCTCCGGCGAGGCGCGGGCCGGACAGGATCTGCGCGGCTCGATCGATGATGCACTGGCCGTGCGCCAGCTCATCAACGGGCTGCACACGCGCTACAACAGGGGCGTGGTCGAACAGGCGGCGATCGCCGGCGCGCTCAACGCCGATGTGCTAAACGACCTCGGCCGCGCCAATGCCATGGCCGAACGCGTCGCCCAGCGCCTTGACATCATTGCCGAGGACACCGAGCGCGGCTGGACCGGCCGGCTGTCGACCTCCAATGAAGGCGTCGGCGGCTATGTGTTCGAACGCACGGTGCGCAGCGTCAAGGAATTCGCGCAGCTCGATGCCGGGCTGATAAATTCGGCCGACGCACGCCAGCTCGACCGCTATGCCCCGCGCCTCATGGAAGTCTATGGCGAGCCGCCGGTGCTGCGCCGCAAGGATGTCTCCGAAACCATTTCGGGGCCGCTGGCGCTGCTCAACGCGGTGTTTGCGACCGGCCGCAAGGGCCTGACCATGCAGCGCTACAAGGGCCTCGGCGAGATGAATGCCGAGCAGCTCTGGGAAACCACGCTCGACCCGAATGTGCGTTCGCTGCTGCAGGTCAAGGTCAATGACGCCACCGATGCGGATTCGCTGTTTTCGCGGCTGATGGGCGACGAGGTCGAACCGCGGCGCGAATTCATCCAGGACAACGCGCTGTCAGTTGCCAATCTGGACATTTGAGGGCTGGGGGCCTTGCCGCCGGAGCTCCACTCCGGGTCAGGCCTTTGGCTCCAGCTTCCGACCAAGGTCCACCGCGTCGCGCAGCACTTGCAGATGCGAGCGCGGCGCGGTGCCCGCCGGCAGGGCGATTTCGACGCCGTTTGCCGTCGATGACCAATAAAGCGTGTGGGTGAAGATACGGCCAAGTGAGCTGCGAAGCTCGATCTGGATGTTCTCCACACCGGGGCCGAAGTTTTCCGTCATCGGACCGGAAATCGGATCGCCTGTCGCCCAGCCATTGCCGCGGTCGTAGACGTTCGTCCAGCGCGTTGCCGCAAACACCGCGCCATGATGCACCGCGCGCTGCGCCTTGCCTTGGCTGTGTCCTTCCCGGTAAAGCACGGTGCCGCCGGGGCGCCCGTCATCGGCAATCGGCGGGCAAGCCGAGAACAGGCGCTCGGCAAGGCCACGCCTGAATTCCGCGAGATTGTAGGTCACCAGGAATTCGCTGTGGGAGAGCGGACTGCCAAGCGTGACGAAATCGCTGATCTTCCAGGGCAGCGGGTGGTCGGCGTCCTTGGTCCGAAGCTGCTGGTAGAGCGCCCATTGACCGCGCCGGAATCCGGCGAGGTCTTCAAGGTTCTTTGGCCACGCTGACCCATCAGAGCCGAGCGTTGCCTTGTCGACGGCCTCGACCGCCGCCAGTTTGGCCTTGTCGCGGACCGCTTCCAGCCTTCGCGGCCGGAACTCGGCCCACAGGATCTGCAGCAAATCATAGGCGATGATCGACCCAAGGCTGTGCGAGACCAGCACGATGCGGTCGTAAGCATCGTCCTTCATCAGCGTCTTGAGCAACGTCAGGCCTCTGTCGCGGATCAGCGCACGCTTCTCGATCGTCGCCGCCTCGGCGCGCACATAAGCGGCGACGTCACCGAAATAGGGCAGGGCGAACTGATCCACCGCCCAGATGACAAAAGAAGCGAGGGTGGTGATCATCAGGCCGGTCGTCAAGGTAACGGCCTGTTGCCAGACCGATGTTGCCAGCACGAGTGCTGCGCCCAGAATGACGATAACGATCAGAAGTGTGGCGACGTAAAGCTTGCGGGCGTCGAGCGGAATGTCGGCGGGCTTGCGCCACAACAGGTTCGTCACCCAGGCGGCCAGCCGGCCGCGCGTCGTGCCTTGCGTGATGTCGGCCCAATAAAGCTCGTAGAAATCGGTACGGCGGCCATCGACGTCGTAGGGCGTGGTGATGCGGCGCAGCTCGTGTGACTTGGTCCGGCTGTCGGGCGTGATCCAGCTCTGGTTGATCGTGGCGCCGGAAACGGCCGGATCGGGAATCTGGGCGTAGGGTGGAGCACGGGTGGGATCGCTGCTCCAGACCGCCTGGACGAATCCCCTCAGCGTACCCATCGGCCGCTGCTCGCCCATGCCGTGCACGATCACCACCGCCTGGCCGGGCTGCGCCTTTTTGTAAGCCAGCGATGCGACAGTCTTGGGCATCAGCGTCTCCGTTGACGACATCCGACGGCGGGATCGCTCATGCTACCCCCGGCTCACCGAGCCAACAATACACGGCAGCCCATGTGGAACTCCGTGAACCAATCCACAGTTTCGCAGTTGTGCCTCGGGCCGCGCGGAAAATAGTTCCGTTCCCGGCAAGCAAATCATTTCATTGCCCTTCGGAACGGAAATCGCTCAGGAACATTGTGACGACATCGATCAATTTCTCGCAGGGAGGCTCTTTATGGGACGCGGTATTTTGCTCTGGTTGCTCGGTATTCCGATCCCGATCATCATTCTCATCATGCTGTTCGTACGGTAGGAGGCGTCGATGCAGTCCACCGTATCGGCTGTCGACGTATCCGCCTCAACGGAATCCTCCGCCCCGGCCGTCAGCTGGGGTCCGATCATCGCCGGCGCCTTCGCGGCCTCGACGCTGACCTTCATCCTCATGCTGCTCGGTTCGGGGCTGGGGCTGACCATGGTCTCGCCGTGGTCCGGCGCCAGTGCCTCGCTGACCACCTTCGCGGTGTCCGGCGCCATCTGGCTCATCATCGTGCAATGGCTGTCCTCCGGGGTCGGTGGCTATCTTACCGGACGCCTGCGCACCAAATGGGTCGGCATCCACACCGACGAGGTCTATTTCCGTGACACCGCGCACGGCCTCCTCGCCTGGGCGCTGGCGACATTGCTGGTCGTCGGCATTCTCGGGTCGGCGCTGTCGGCAGTGCTTGGTTCAGGCGTGCAGGCGGCTTCTACTGTTGCCTCAGGCGCCGCCATGGGTGCTTCGGCCGGCGCGTCCGCCAATGCCGGCAGCGCACCGGCCGACAATGCAACGTCCTATCTCGTGGATACGCTGTTCCGTCCGGCTGATGCCGCCAGGCTCGCGGCGGCCAATCCGGACAGCGATGCGGCTGCGGCCGGGCAGGCTTCGCGCATCCTCATCGCCAGTGCGGCGGCAGGCGAAGTTTCGGCTGACGACAAGACCTATCTGTCGCAGCTGGTCGCCGCCCGCACCGGGCTTTCCGAGGCCGACGCCAAGGCGCGTGTCGACGCCCTGGTGGCCAGGGTCGAGGACGCCAAGGTCAAGGCAAAGCAGGCCGCCGACGCCGCGCGGAAAGGCAGCGCCACCTTCGCCCTGCTTGGCGCCCTGTCGCTGGTTATCGGCGCCTTCATCGCCAGCGCTGCGGCAGCCCTGGGCGGCAGGCAGCGCGACGACGAGGAAGCGGTTTTCCTGACCAGCCGCTGAACCGGTCTTCAACATCAAAAAGCCCGGTCGAACCGGGCTTTTTTGTTTCCGATGATGGACCGACAACCTTCCAGTGGAAGGTTGCGGCGGCTTAGTGATCCATGGCCTTGACGATTTCCTCGGTCATCTTCTTGGCGTCGCCGAGCAGCATCATGGTGCCGTCCTTGTAGAACAGCGTGTTGTCGATGCCGGCGTAGCCCGAGCCGAGCGAGCGCTTGACGAACAGGCAGGTGCGGGCCTTGTCGACGTCGAGGATCGGCATACCGTAGATCGGCGACGACTTGTCGTCGCGGGCGGACGGATTGGTGACGTCATTGGCGCCGATGACATAGGCGACATCGGCCTGCGCGAACTCGGAGTTGATGTCTTCCAGTTCGAACACTTCGTCATAGGGAACATTGGCTTCGGCGAGCAGCACGTTCATGTGGCCGGGCATGCGGCCGGCCACGGGGTGGATGGCGTATTTGACATCCACGCCATTGGCCTTGAGCTTGTCGGCCATTTCGCGCAGCGCGTGCTGGGCCTGGGCGACCGCCATGCCGTAGCCCGGCACGATGATGACCTTCTGTGCGTTCATCATCAGATAGGCAGCGTCGTCGGCCGAGCCCTGCTTGACCGTGCGTTCGATGCCGTCATCGGCAACCGCCGCGGTCTCGCCGCCGAAGCCGCCGAGGATGACCGAGATGAACGACCGGTTCATGCCCTTGCACATGATGTAGGACAGGATGGCGCCGGACGAGCCGACCAGCGCGCCGGTGATGATCAACGCCAGATTGCCAAGCGTGAAGCCGAGTGCCGCGGCGGCCCAGCCGGAATAGGAATTCAGCATCGAGACGACGACCGGCATGTCGGCGCCGCCGATCGGGATGATCAAGAGGACGCCGAGCGCCAGCGAAGCCGCGACGATCAGCCAGAACACCAGCTTGGCCTCGGTGGTGACCAGAAGCACGATCAGCACGATCAGCGCGATGCCGAGGACCGCGTTGATGATGTGACGGCCGCCGATCATGATCGGCTTGCCCGACATGCGGCCATCGAGCTTGAGGAAGGCGATGACGGAGCCGGTGAAGGTGATGGCGCCGATGGCAACGCCAAGGCTCATCTCGATCAACGCCTGGGCGTGGATGTCGCCATTCGTGCCGATGCCGAAACTTTCCGGCGCGTAGATGGCGGCTGCCGCTACCATGACGGCGGCAAGGCCGACCAGCGAGTGGAAGGCGGCGACCAGCTGCGGCATCGAAGTCATGGCGATGCGGCGCGCTGTAACGGCGCCGACGCCGCCGCCGATGGCCAGACCAAGCACGATCAGGCCGAAGCGCCCGGCGGACGGAGTCGCCAGCGCCAGCGTGGTGGCAATGGCAATGCCCATGCCGATCATGCCGTAGAGATTGCCTTGGCGGCTGGTGGTCGGATGCGACAGGCCGCGCAGCGCCATGATGAACAGGACGCCGGAGACCAGGTAGAGGAAGGACGCGAAGTTGGCGTTCATGGCTCTCTACCGGTCCTTCTTCTTGTACATGGCCAGCATGCGCTGGGTGACCAGGAAGCCGCCAAAGATGTTGACCGAGACCAGCATCAGCGCGACGAAGCCGAAGCCGGTGGCAATGCCGGAGGCCGAGATGCCGACGGCCAGCAGCGCGCCGACGACGATGACCGAGGAGATGGCGTTGGTGACCGCCATCAGCGGCGTGTGCAGCGCCGGCGTCACCGACCAGACGACGTAGTATCCGACGAATATCGCAAGTACGAAGATGGCGAAGCGGAAGACGAAGGGATCGATGGCGCCGCCGGACAGTGCGTGCGCGGCATCGCCCGCCGCATCGGCGCCACCGGGCGCGTTGGCCAGGTTCTGCACAGCCAGCCGGACGGCGGCACTTGCCTGGTCGAGCTGATCGAGGGCTTTCTGCAAGGTCTGATCCATCACGCGATCCCCTTCGGCTTGGCGGCGGACTTGCCGGCAGTGGCTTTGTCGGACGCCTTTTTCGGTGCAGCCTTCTTCGGCGTGGCATCAGCCACCATGGTCTCGGCCGGAATGGCCGCCGGTTCGATATGGGGCTGTTCCGCCGCCTTGGCGAAGGCCGGATGCACCACGCGGCCAGCGTCGGTCAGCATCGTCGCCTTAACCAGATCGTCTTCGCGGTTGATGGCGAGCGTCTTGCTGGTCTTGTCGACCAGCGTCTCGAGGAAGGCGAACAGGTTCCTGGCGTAGAGCAGCGAGGCCGATGCGGCGACGCGGCCGGGCACGTTGAGGTGGCCGACGATCTTAACGTTGTTGGCCGTCGTCACCACCTGACCCGCAACCGCGCCTTCGACATTGCCGCCGCGCTCGACGGCGAGGTCGACGATCACCGAACCCGGCTTCATCGAGGCGACCATCGCCGCCGACACCAGCTTCGGCGCCGGCCGGCCGGGGATCAGCGCCGTGGTGATGACGATGTCCTGCTTGGCGATGTGCTCAGCGGTGAGCGCTGCCTGCTTCGCCTGGTACTCCTTCGACATTTCCTTGGCGTAGCCGCCGGCGGTCTCGGCCGCCTTGAACTCCTCGTCCTCGACGGCGAGGAACTTTGCGCCAAGCGACGCCACCTGTTCCTTGGCGGCGGGACGAACGTCCGTGGCGGTGACGACAGCGCCGAGACGGCGCGCCGTGGCGATCGCCTGCAGGCCGGCAACGCCGACGCCCATGATGAAGATCTTCGCCGCCGGCACGGTGCCGGCCGCAGTCATCATCATCGGCAGCGCGCGGTCATACTCCGATGCGCCGTCAATCACGGCCTGGTAGCCGGCGAGATTGGCCTGCGACGACAGCACATCCATCGACTGGGCGCGGGTGATGCGCGGCATGAATTCCATCGAGAAGGCGGTGACCCCAGCCTCGGCAAGCGCCGCGACCGCGGCATCATTGCCGTAGGGATCCATGATGGCGATGACCGCCGCACCCGATTTGTAGCCCTTCAGCTCGGCGTCGGTCGGCCGGCGCACCTTCAGCACCACATCCGCCCGTCTCGCATCCGAAGCCTTGCCGATCGCGGCACCCGCCTTGGCGAACTCCTCATCGGGAATGCGCGACCTGGTGCCGGCGCCCGTCTCGACGGTGACGTCGAAGCCCAGCGCCGCCAGCCGCTTCACGGTATCGGGCGAGGCCGCGACACGAGGCTCGCTGGCATCGAGCTCGCGAGGGATGAAAACCGTCTGTCCCACCGCATGATCCTTTCGGCTGGAACCTGTTTGCGCAAGAGTGCGGCTTTGCGAAAGAGTGCGGCCGGATGTCCGGCTACGCCCTTGGCAAGGGTCTGAAGAGACTATCGGAGAATGAAGGCGCCGAGGGCGAGGATCAGCACGAACAGGATGGTCGCGGAGAAGAAGCCGCCTGCGAAGAAGCCGAAAGCCATGGCCAGGAGCAGGGCGCCGCAGAACAGCGAGCCGTATTTGGCCAGCGCCAGAAAGCCATGATAGGTGCGGTCATGTTCGGCATAGTCCATCTTCGCGCCCAGTTCGACAGGACCGGTCGGCGTGTGATCAGCCATAGGAATACCCCTTCGAAGACATCTTTGAGGCACATAGCGAAAAGCTGGACCAAGAGCAATGGCGCTATTGCCGCACGACCAGCGACAACAGCCTCAAAGAATGTTGAAAGCCGGCGGTATGGGCTCTTGTCGCCGGCCTAACGTCGAACGTTGAGGGTTTTGCGTTTCAACCGGCTAGATGCGGAAACAGCCCGAGCAGCCCAATGACGATCAGATAGAGCGCGACGATGTAGTTGAGCAGCCGCGGCATCACCAGGATCAGCACGCCGGCAATCAGCGAGATCAGCGGGGTCAGTGCTAGCTCGGGAATATGCATGTCGGTTCCTTTCTATGGCCGCGTCGGGGTCGTGACGTCCAGAACGCCGAAGCGGCCGGAAAGCTCCTCGCACCGGGCGCTAAAGTGCGCCGGCTTTGCCGACATTACGCTGCTTCGCGAAAATATTTAGCGGTGGGCAGGATGGTCAGCGGCGCGAGCTCGCCGGCCGGCGCCTTGGCAAACAGCATACGCCGCTCCAGCGCCGTCGACTGGAAGAAGGGAAAGCGCTCCAGCGTCGGGGCCATGTTCTGCTCGCAGATCGATTCATAGAAGAAGATCGGCATGGTGAAGGGCGGGTAGAGGCGCGGCTCGCCGACCTGCACCGATCCGAAGATGCGATGGTAGAAGGCCGTGTGCTCCTCGCGGATCATCGAAATGCAGCTGGTGGCGTTGAAGAAGGTGTTGGCGATAACCGCGAGCCGCAGCGTGACATAGGGCAGGGCGCGGTTGGCCGACGACATTTGCGGATCGATCGCCAACCGGCTCGGGTCGATGAAGGTTTCACCGCGCGCCAGCCGCAGCAGCAGCCGGTCGCCGAAAACGGTCATGATCGGCGCTTCGGGGGTCTCACGGGTCAAATGGTGGAGCCTGACGGTGCTGACCAGCTCGCCATCCATGAAGACGCCGAAACAGTAGCAATTGCGCACTTCGTCAAGGTGATCGACGAGCTTCTGTTCGGTAATGGTGTCAAGCAGGCCGTGTGTATGAAAGGCCTTGTAGCGCAGCCGGTAGACCGCTTCGAGATCCTCGCCGCTTTCGCAGCGCCGGTATTCGACACGCTCGAGGACGTCGAGGACGTTGCGGGCGAACAGGGAAGGCGGGCCAGATTTGACTGCCGCACCCGAAAGCACACCTGACTGATGCGTGTCCATTACTTCCCCTCGTACCGCCGCAGGAGAACAATACCGGACGACCGAAGGAACAAGAAGATGAAACTCTAATCGTCTGTGTTTACCGATCATTAACCTTAACAATCAGTTAACGTCTAGACAATACAACGCTTTTTAGACGGGCTTTTCAAGCGCAATTTAATGACGGGTCAGGGCGTGGCGAGTTTTGCCGCCGGCCGCAGCTCGGCGGCGAAAGGCCAGGTCACGTTGGACATGGTCTCTATGCCCGAGGCACTAAGTGCTGCGCCAAACAGGAAGCCCTGGACGAGGTCCGGCTTGACCGAATGCACCAGGATCTTCAGCTGTTCGAAGGTTTCCACACCTTCGATGGTGACGGTCAGCCCGAGCACGCGGGTCAGGTCGACGATGCCCTTCAACAAGTCGAGCGAACGCTTGTTCTGGGTCACGTCCATCAGGAACGAACGGTCGATCTTGATCTTGTCGAGCGGCAGCTTGTGGAGGTAGCTCAGGCTTGAATAGCCGGTGCCGAAATCGTCGAGCGCAATGCGCACGCCAAGCTGCTTCAGTTCCTCGATATACTGGCGCGTTAGCGATTTGTCGTCGAGCAGCGCGGTTTCGGTGACTTCGATCTCGAGGCGGCCGGCGGCGAGCCCCGAAGTGGCAAGCGCGTCGCGAACCTTCTGGACAACGTCGCGGTTGCGGAAATCCTTGGCCGAAAGGTTGACCGAGACGCTGGTCTGGCCCGGCCATTTGGCGCATTCGGCGCAGGCAGCCGCGAGCACAAAAGTGCTGATCTCGGAGATGATGCCCATTTCTTCGGCCAGCGGAATGAAGATGCTGGGCGAAACCGGCCCGAGATCGGGATGATCCCAGCGGCACAGGGCCTCGCAGCTGGCGATGCGCATGGTGTTCATCGCCACGATCGGCTGATAGACCACCCGCAGCGCCTTGCCTTCGACCGCCGTGCGCAGGTCGGCCTTCATCAGCTGGCGGTTGCGGAACGCCGCATCCATCGCTGCCTCGAACAGCCGCCAGTTGTTCTTGCCGAGTTCCTTGGCCTTGTAGAGCGCCAGATCGGCCTTGACGATCATGGCGTCGACATCGGTGTCGTCGACCCTGGACAGCACGGCGCCCGCGCTTGCCTGGATGCGCAGACCGTGGCCTGCGACGTCGACCTCGCCCTGCAGATCGGCAAAGATCTGGTCGAGCAGGCCCGTCAGATGGCTTTCATCCTCGACGCGGTCGAAGAAGATCATGAACTCGTCGCCGCCGAAACGGCTGACATTGACGCCTTGCCCGGCGACGGCCGCCAGCCGCTCGGCAACGGCATAGATAAGTCCGTCGCCGACCGGATGGCCGAGGGTGTCGTTGACGCTCTTGAAATCGTCGAGATCGAGCACCGCCAGGGCGCACAGGCGGTCGCGGCTGCCCGACGCCATGGCTTCACCGACCAGCTCATGGAAATACGCGCGGTTCGGCAGGCCGGTAAGGCTGTCATAGCGCGCCATGAAGCGGATTTTTTCCTCAGCCTCGACGCGGGCGGTGACGTCCTCGAAGGTGATGACACCGAGATCCTGATTGCCTTCGCGGGCCGAGAACTCATAGTGCTGGCCATTGGAGAAGGAGACCAGCACCTTGCGGTCGCGGCCCTCGCGCAAGGCGCGCGTCAGCTGCGCTTCGACATAACGACAGTCTTTCGGCGCCAGCATGCCTCCGGCGACGCCGCGCAGGAGCAGCGAATGGATCGACCGCCCGAGCAGTTGGTCAGGCGAGCGCAGCGACATCAGATGCGCGGCTTCGGCATTGCCGACCACGACCTTGCCGTCGGGGCCGAGCATGACCAGGCCATGCGACATGGTGTTGAGCGCGCGGTTGAAGCGCTCGGCGAGCCTGGCGGCCGTCTTGCGCTCCGAAATGGCGTTGAACAGCACGGTGCGGACGTGGCTGGCCATCCGGGTGATGATGAAGATGAACGGCACGATGTAGAGGCCGAGGATGAAATCGCCGAGATGTCCCTTGAGCATCAGCCCGACCGCGATCGGCAGCACGACCGTGAAGGCCTGCACCGCAACCATGGTCTTGGAGCCGTAATTGCGGCCGACAATGGTCACCGTCGAGCCCATTATGACGGCGATGGCGGCGCTTTCCCCGAAGACATCGGGAATGAGATAGATTGAGGTGAAGCAGAAAAGCCCCATGAAGAAAGCCTGGATGGTGCCGCCAACCAGGTAGTAGCGTTCCCACTTCTTGGCTTGTTCATAAGTTTCGAAACTGCCTATGCGCAGGCCTTTGCGGATGCCGTAGTAACGGTAAAGCCCCGCCGCAAGCATAAGCGCGGCCAATGCAAGATAGGCCGGATGCCCCGAGGTAAAATAAACCAGAATGCCGATGAGGCCATGGCAAAATGCGCCAATCAGCAGGATCCCGGGATCGTTGAACAACGATCGCACGAACCCAGCATAGACGTCCTCACCTATCTCTGCGGCTTTGTTTTCTTGCATGGCCTGCGGTGTCGCACGAACCGCAGTCATGTCACATTCGCCTTAAGAAAGGTTTAGAGATGCCGTTCCGACGCCTGGCGTCAAGTCGGCTCCATCGGCGTAAACCGCGAAAATTCGTGTTCAGGTAAACAAGGCGTATCGATCACTCGGCGGCCTGAAGTTCAGGCCGCGCCGGCGTGTTGGCCAGCCGCTCGACAAGCCTTGTGCGCTCGCCCGCCGCCTTTTCGGCGCTGGCCTGCCTCACATGGCCGTAGCCGCGAATGAGCGCCGGCACCGAGGCAAGGGCGATGGCGGCCTCGATCCTGCCTGGCGCAAGTGCCTTGGCGACAAGCTCCAGATCGGCCTCATAGCGGGCCAGAAGCTGCCGCTCGATGCGCCGCTCAGTGCTGTAGCCGAACACGTCGAAGGCCGTGCCGCGCAGGCCTTTCAGCGCCGCCAGCAGGCGAAATCCCTTCATCATCGACGGGCCGAAGCTCGATTTCCTCGGCTTGCCGTCATTGCCGCGCCTGCCCATGATCGGTGGCGCCAGATGAAATTCGAGTTTGTCGTAGCTCTGGAATTGTTTTGAGAGCTCCATAGCGAAGGAGCCGTCGGTGTAGAGCCGCGCCACCTCATATTCGTCCTTGATCGCCATCAGCTTGAACAGGTTTCTGGCGGCGGCCTCGGTCACCGCGGTCGAGCCAGGCACGGCCTTGGCCTCGGCAGCACGCAAAACCGCCAGCTTCTCGGCGTAGCGCCTGCCATAGGCGGCATTCTGATAGGCAGAGAGGAAAGCGACGCGGCGGGCGATGATATCGTCCAGCGTCTTGGCGATCTCAGTGGCCTTGCCCGGCTGGGCGACCAGGCCGCGCACAAACTCCGGCTGATGCGCGGCGCGCCGGCCCCAGCGGAAGGCGGCGATGTTCATCGCCACCGCCTCGCCGTTCAATTCGATTGCTTTTTCAACGGCTTGCGCCGACAGCGGCAGCCCGCCATGCTGGAAGGCGAAGCCGAGCATGAACATGTTGGCGCCGAGTGAATTGCCGAACAATTGGGTGGCGGTGCGCGTGGCGTCGAAGAAATGCGTCTTGTCTTCGCCGGCGGCAGCACGGATCGCCTTCTTCAGGCGCTCGATCGGCAGCGAGAAATCGGCCGAACGGGCGAATTCGCCGGGCATGATCTCGGCGGTGTTGGCGAGGAAGATGGTATGGCCTTCGCGCACTGCGGCCAGCACCTTCTTGGCGCCCGAGACGACGAGGTCGCAGCCGAGCACCAGGTCCGCCTTGCCGGCCGAAACGCGGATCGCGTGGATGTCGTCCGGAGTGCGGGCGATGCGGACATGGGTGAACACCGAGCCGCCCTTCTGGGCGAGGCCGGCCATGTCGATCATGCCGCAGCCCTTGTCCTCGAGATGGGCGGCCATGCCGAGCACAGCACCTATGGTGACGACGCCGGTGCCGCCGACGCCGTCGATGATCGCCGCCCAACCCTCGCTACCGAGCGGGAATTCGGCCGGCACCGGCACGCCGTCAAGCGGGTCGGAGCGGCCGGCAATGCCTTCGGCCTTCCTGATCTTGGCGCCGTGCACGGTGACGAAGGACGGGCAGAAGCCGTTGACGCAGGAGAAATCCTTGTTGCAGCTCGACTGGTCTATTCTGCGCTTGCGGCCGAACTCGGTCTCGACCGGCTGGATCGAGACGCAGTTCGATTGCACGCCGCAATCGCCGCAGCCCTCGCAGACCAGTTCGTTGATGAAGACCCGCTTGTCGGGATCCGGGAAGGTGCCGCGCTTGCGGCGGCGGCGCTTTTCGGCGGCGCAGGTCTGGTCGTAGAGCAGCACCGAGACGCCCTTGACGTCGCGCAGCTCGCGCTGGACGAGGTCGAGGTCGTCGCGGTGGTGGATGGTGGCGCCGGAGGGGAATTCGGCCTTCCCCGCATATTTCTCCGGCTCGTCGGTGACGATGGCGATGCGCTCGACGCCTTCGGCGCGCACCTGCCTGGCGATCATGTCGACAGTCAGGCCGCCCTCATGCGGCTGGCCGCCGGTCATGGCGACGGCGTCGTTGTAGAGGATCTTGTAGGTGATGTTGGCATCGGTCGACAGCGCGAAGCGGATCGCCAGCGTGCCGGAGTGATTGTAGGTCCCGTCGCCGAGATTCTGGAAGATGTGGCCGCGCTTGGAGAATGGCGCCTGGCCGACCCATTGTGCGCCCTCGCCGCCCATGGCGGTGAAGCCGACCGTGTTGCGGTCCATCCACAGCGCCATGAAATGGCAGCCGATACCGGCGGCGGCGATCGAGCCGTCCGGCACCTTGGTCGAGGAATTGTGCGGGCAGCCGGAGCAGAAGAACGGCGTGCGCGAACCGATATCGCTGGTGTCGGCAAGCATCGCCTGGAACTGGCGCAGCTTTGCCACCTTGGCAGTGATCTCTTCCGAAGGGCCGATTGTGCGCAGGATGCGCTCGCCCAGCGCAATGGCGATCTCGTTGGGGTCAAGCGCGCCCTTGGCCGGGAACAGCCAGTCGCCGCGCTCGTCCTTCTTGCCGACGATCGCCGGCTGGGTGGCGGTGCCGTAGAGGTTTTCGCGCAGCTGCACCTCGATCAGCGAGCGCTTCTCCTCGACGACGACAATGGTGTCGAGGCCGCGGGCGAATTCGGCGATATGCTGCAGGTCGAGCGGCCATGGGCAACCGACCTTGAACAGGCGGATGCCGATGCGGCCGGCGGCGGCCTCGTCGATGCCGATATCTTCCAGCGCCTGGCGGACATCGAGATAGCTCTTGCCGAGCGTGATGATACCGAGCTTCGGCGCGCGGCCGCCCGAATAGACGATGCGGTTCAGGCCGTTGGCATGGATGAAGGCGGATGCAGCGGCGCGCTTGTATTCATGCAGCCGCTCCTCCTGGCCGAGCATGTCGATCTCATCGCGGATGTTGAGGCCGCCGGGCGGCATATCGAACTCCGGCACGACGATGTTCAGGCGCTCGAGCGCGGCATCGACGGAGGCCGTGGATTCGATGTTGTCCTTGACGCATTTGATAGCCGCCCAGGTGCCGGCGAAGCGCGACATGGCAAAGCCGTAGAGGCCGTAGTCGATGATCTCCTGAACGCCGGCCGGGTTGAGGATCGGCACCATGGTGTCGACGAACAGGAATTCGGTGGCGTGCGCATTGGTCGATGATTCGGCCATATGGTCGTCGCCCATCAGCGCAAGCACGCCGCCATACTTCGACGATCCCGCGAGGTTGGCGTGGCGGAAAACGTCGCCGGAGCGGTCGACGCCCGGACCCTTGCCGTACCAGACCGAAAATACCCCGTCATGCTTGCCTTCGCCCAGCAATTCCGTCTGCTGAGAGCCCCAGCAGGCGGTGGCGGCAAGCTCCTCGTTGAGGCCGGGCTGGAAAACGATGTCGGCCTGCGCCAGCTGCTTTTTCGCCCGCCACAGCTGCATATCGAGGCCGCCGAGCGGCGAGCCGCGATAACCGGACACGAAGCCGGCCGTGTTGAGGCCGGCCCGGCGGTCGCGCTCGCGCTGCATCAAAAGCATGCGGATGACCGCCTGTGCGCCGGACAGGAAGATGCGCTCCTTACCGAGATCGAACTTGTCGTCGAGCGCGACGTCGTGCAGCGTCATCAGGCATTTCCTCGGCGGAGGCAGCACCGGGGGGCGCGCAGCCAACGTAGGAGTGAGATGGCGCAGTCTTTCTCCGCTTGCAAGGCAGGTCAAACGAAATCGGGTAGTGTGCTGAGAGTTCTGCAAATTCGCTGAGAGAGGGCGGTCATGGCAGGCTGGTGATGTTCAACGTCACCGATTCCTGGAAGGAACGCCACCATGACCAAGACAGAAGGTAAATCGACCAGCGCTGCCGTCAAAGACATTCTGCTTTCGAACCCGGAGGGGCTGCACGAAGTGATCCGTGCGGTAATGCAGGAGGTTCTCGAGGCCGAGATGGAGGAGGCGCTGGGTGCTTCGAAGGGCGAACGCACGCCTGAGCGCCTTGGGTATCGCTCGGGTTACTACGGCCGCACCCTGGTCACCCGGGTGGGCAAGCTTGAGCTGCGGGTTCCACAGGACCGGGCGGGTCACTTCTCCACCGAGCTGTTCGAGCGCTACCAGCGTTCGGAGCGGCCTTGGTGGCGACGCTTGCGGAGATGTATGTGCAGGGCGTGTCGACCCGCAAGGTCAAGGCGATCACGGAAGAGCTGTGCGGTCATGCGTTCTCGGCTTCGTCGATCTCGGCCATCAACAAGCGCTTGGACGAGAGCCTGAAGGCGTTTGCCGAACGACCGCTTCAGGAGCCATTCCCCTACCTCATTCTCGATGCCCGCTACGAGAAAGTGCGCGAAGCCGGCATCGTGATGAGCCAGGCGGTGCTGATCGCGGTCGGCATCGACTGGGACGGGCGCCGGCAGATCCTGGCCGTGGAGATGGCCAATCGCGAGAGCCGCTCGGCCTGGAAGGACTTCCTCGTCGGCCTCAAGGCGCGCGGCCTCAAGGGCGTCGAGTTGGTTGTGTCCGACGACCATGCCGGCCTGGTCGCGGCGATCGGCGAGGTGATCCCGGAAGCAGCATGGCAGCGCTGCTACGTCCACTTCCTCAGGAACGCGCTCGATCACCTGCCCAGGAAGCACGGCGACGATTGTCTGCAGGAACTGCGCTGGCTCTACGACCGGCGCGATCTCGCCGAGGCCAAGGCCGATCTCGCCGCGTGGCTGTCCAAATGGTCCGCCCGCTACCCGCGGCTGACCACCTGGGCGGAAGAAGCCATAGAACAGACGCTGACTTTCTTCCGGCTGCCGCGTCAGCATCACAAGCACCTCAAGTCCACCAACATGCTTGAACGGCTCAACGAGGAAATCCGCCGGCGCACCTATGTCGTGCGCATCTTCCCGAACGCCGAAAGCTGCCTGCGCCTGGTCAGGGCGCTGGCCGTCGAAACCAACGAAAACTGGATGGAGGCCAACCGCTATATCAACATGGATGATCTGCGCGAGCACAAGAAGCTCGCTCTACGCCAAGCCGCATGACCAGTTTCATGATCGCCCATTTTGCAGAACTTGACGCACACAACCCGAAATCGAAAGTGCCAGGCAAAGCGCAACGAACGATCCGCTGCCGTCGCGTATCCGGCACGAAATCGGTCCGCGGCGGTTGTCCGGCGACCGAAAATTTCCACGCAGTCGCGCCCGGCAAAGACGCGTCAGCCTTTCGAGCAATCCGGCTTCGGCTCACCCGGCAGCTTGCCGTCGGGATGGCCGGCAAGATCGGGATTGGCCGTATAGAGCTGGTCGACCACCAGCGGCCGGTCGGGAAGGATCGACTGGTCCTCGCTCGACATCAGCGTCGTGTCGATCTTCTGCAGGAACGTGCCGTCAGGACCCCTGATGCTGATGGAGATCGCATAGGGTTTGTCCTTGACGATGCAGGTGAGCGCCGGGCTCTCCAGGCTGACCTTGTCGAGCTTCGGCCAGACCTTCTGCTCGACTACCAGGGGAGGGCCGCCGGCCGGATTCTGGAAACTGGCGACCGCCACCTGGCCTTCGCCCATCGGCTGCAGGGGCCGCAGCGTCACGACATAGGTCGCCCGGGCTAGACGGTAGTTGAAGACGACGACCTTGCCGGAAACCTCGAACAGCTTGCCGTCGCCGCCGGTGTCGCGGCAGGCGCCAAGCGCAACGGCTGCAATGAGCGCAGCACCGACAAGGATTGAACGAAAAACAACCCTAAGCATTGTTGACCTCATGTGCCGCCGTGCGGCGGCGATAGTGACGGCTTGCTTTCTGGCGGTTGCCGCACACAGCCATATCGCACCAAAGGCGGCTGGAATTGCGGCTCCTGTCGAGAAACAGCCAGCTGCAATTGGGACAGATCCTGAGCCTGGCGACCGTGTCGTCGCGCAGCAGCGACAAGGCCGAAACCGCCAGCGCCGCCTCGAACGCGATCGGCGTCGATGGATCGCCGAACGGTCTACCCGGTGCGCCGATTTCGGCAGGGCTCCGATCGAGGCCGTTGGCGCAGGCCTTGAGAAAAGCGGCGAGGTCGCCGGCGGCAAGCGCACCTTTCGACACCGCGCCGCGAAACAGGCGGTCGGTCGTCTCGCGGATCGCCAGCACCACCGGCGCGATGCTGTCCGGCGAGGTCGCCTCTAGCGGTCTGCCGCCAAGCTCGGCACCGCGAAAGCCGGTTGCGGCGTTGGCGAAGCGCGCGATCTCGGCCGGATCGGCAAAACGGTCGAAAGTCTTTTCCGGATCGTTGCGCAACACCACGGTGTTGGCCGTATCGAGCGCAAGAATGCCGCCGGTGAAGCGATGTGGGCTCCAAGATACTGTCATATCAGAAATCTAACCGATAAATCGCGTTTGACAAGTTAGATTTTACGATGCAAACCTTGGCGCGGGCTCCGGCGCCCGGAAAGCTGTCTATGCTCTATTTCTTCCAGCAGGTGCTGAACGGGCTGCATTCCGGCGCGCTCTATGCGCTGCTTGCCTTCGGCTACGTGCTGACCAATGGCATCCTGCACCGGACCAATCTCGCCTATGGCGCGCTGTTCGCCTTTTGCGGCCAGACGATGATCCTGACCGTGGCCTTCGGCTATCAGGTATTGTGGCTGACCTTGCTGGCGGCAGTGGTGCTCGGCGTCGTCACGGCTTTCCTTTATGCCGCGCTGATCGGCCACGTGCTGTCGCGCAGCGTCTTCGAACCGCTGGCCGACCGCACGCCCAATGCCATTGTGGTGACGACGCTCGGCATCCTGCTGGTGCTGTCGGAAGCAAGCCGTATCGCCGCCGACACGCATGATTGGTGGCTGCCGCCGATGCTGGCGCAGCCCATCGTTTTTGCTCAGGATGCCGGCTTCCAGGCGACGCTGACGCTGATCCAGCTCATCGATTGCGCGGTGGTTCTGGCGGCAATCATGCTCGCCGCATGGGCGTTCGCCAGCTCAGGCTTCGGCCGCCGCTGGCGAGCCGTCTCCGACGATCCCAAAGCGGCTGCCATGTGCGGCGTGGACGTGCGCGCAGTGTTCCGGCATGCGGTGTTGTTTGGCGGTTTCTGCGCCGCGCTGGCCGGAATCATGGCCGCCCTTTACTACGGCAATGTCAGCTTCGGCTCGGGCCTCGTTTACGGGCTGAAAATCCTGTTCGTGACGGCGGTGGGCGGCTATCTCTCTCCGCCTCGGGCCGCGCTCGGTGCGGCCGCCTTCGGCATGGCGGAGTCGCTATGGGCCGGCTATTTCCCGGTCGAATGGCGCGATGGCTGGATGTATCTGTTCCTGGTCGCGGCACTTGTGCTGATCGGTCCTGGCCGCGACCAGCAGAAGATCGCCTGATCGCCGCATCCGCTGTCAGACTTTGGTTGCATGACGCAGCAGCCGGTCGGCACTTTATCCCCTGCCTCCCGTCACGACGGCGTTGATCGCGCCATGCCATGTTGACCCGCCGAACCACGCACGGCATACCGTTGGGCCACAGCGGCGCGACGGAAAATAGGGGAGCCGGCGCGCCTTCGACCTGAGGGAGGAAATGCATGGCAGGGCTGCTCGCTCTATCGAGAACGATTGACCGTATGAACGAGTTCATCGGCAGGTGGATATCGTGGCTGATCCTGCTGGCAATCCTGGTCAGCGCCGCCAATGCCATCATCCGCAAGGTCTTCGACGTCTCGTCGAATGCCTGGCTGGAACTGCAGTGGTACCTGTTCGGCGCCGCCTTCATGCTGGCCGCCGCCTATACGCTGAAGCAGAATGACCATATCCGCATCGACATCGTCTACGGCATGTGGTCGCGCCGCGTGCAGCACTGGATCGACCTGCTCGGCCATGTCTTCTTCCTGATGCCGTTCGTGACGCTGATGGTGATCTATTTTGTCCCCTACGTGTCGCTGTCGTTCCGCAGCGGCGAAATGTCGAACAATTCCGGCGGCCTGATCATCTGGCCGGCCAAGGCGATCCTGCTCGTCGGCTTCTTCCTGCTGGCGCTGCAAGGCATCTCCGAGATCATCAAGAAGATAGCCATCATGCGCGGCGACATGGACGATCCCAATCCGTTCATCTCGGTGCACGAACAGGCCGAGCTCGAGGCTAAAGCCCTTGCTGAAGAGGCCAAGGCGCTCGCCCAGGAGGCGCGCCCATGATCGAGTTCATCGCCCAGAACATGGCGCCGATCATGTTCGCCTCGCTGATCATCTTCCTGCTGATCGGCTATCCCGTCGCTTTTTCACTCGCCGCAAACGGCCTGATGTTCTTCTTCATCGGTGTCGTGCTGTCGCCCTATTCGGGCGGCTCGATCAACCTGGCGTGGCCGCTGCTGCATGCGCTGCCCGACAATTTCTACGGCAGCCGGGTGATGTCGAACGACACGCTCTTGGCAATCCCGTTCTTCACCTTCATGGGCATCGTGCTGGAACGATCGGGCATGGCCGAGGACCTGCTCGACACGATCGGCCAGCTGTTCGGCCCGGTTCGCGGCGGCCTTGCCTATGCGGTGATTTTCGTCGGCGCGCTGCTTGCCGCTACCACGGGCGTGGTCGCGGCTTCGGTCATCGCCATGGGCCTGATCTCGCTGCCGATCATGCTGCGCTACGGCTATGACCGACGACTGGCGTCGGGCGTCATCGCGGCATCCGGCACACTCGCCCAGATCATCCCGCCGTCGCTGGTGCTGATCGTTCTGGCCGACCAGCTCGGCCGTTCGGTCGGCGACATGTATGCCGGCGCGCTGATCCCCGGCCTGGTGCTGACCGGCCTTTACACGCTCTACATCCTGATCATGTCGATCGTCCGGCCGAACTCGATGCCGGCGTTGCCGCTGGCGGCCCGCACGCTTGGCCACGGCGTGCTGTCGCTGCTCGCGGCACTGCTGGTGGCAGTCGCGGCTTCCTATGCGGCCTATCGCTACCTTGCGCCGGCGCATGGCGACAATGCCGATATCCTTGGCGCCAGCATCGGGGTGATCCTGATCTATATCGTGGCGATCGCCGACAAGGGCCTGAACATCAACATGATGTCCAGGCTGGCGCAGCAGGTGATCATCGTTTTGATCCCGCCTCTGGCACTGATCTTCCTGGTGCTGGGCACCATCTTCCTCGGCATCGCAACCCCGACGGAGGGCGGCGCCATGGGCGCGGTTGGCGCCCTGGCGATGGCGGCAATGAAGGGGCGGTTGTCGCTGGAGGTCATCAAGCAGGCGCTGGCTTCGACGACCAGGCTTTCCTCCTTCGTGCTGTTCATCCTGATCGGCGCGCGGGTGTTCTCGCTGACCTTCTACGGCGTCAACGGCCACGTCTGGGTCGAGCATTTGTTGACGTCGCTGCCGGGCGGCGAAGTCGGCTTCCTGATCGGCGTCAACATCCTGGTCTTCGTGCTCGCCTTCTTCCTCGATTTCTTCGAGCTCGCCTTCATCATCGTGCCGCTTTTGGCGCCGGCAGCCGATAAGCTCGGCATCGACCTGATCTGGTTCGGCGTGCTGCTCGGCGTCAACATGCAGACCTCCTTCATGCACCCGCCTTTCGGCTTTGCGCTGTTCTACCTGCGCTCGGTCGCCGCGCGCGTGCCCTATCTCGATCGCCTCACCGGCAAGCAGATCGCGCCGGTGACCACCGGCCAGATCTATTGGGGCGCCGTGCCCTTCGTCTGCATCCAGGTGATCATGATCGGGCTGACCATCGCCTTCCCGCAAATGGTCATGCGCTACAAGGGTGCGGCCGTCGATCCGGGAACGATCGAGATCAACTTGCCTGATATGCCAGGCCTTGCGCCTCTCGGAACACCACCACCAGCCAACGGTGGCCCATCACCCGCGGCGCCACCGTCGAACGATCTCTCGCAGCCGCCGAATTTCGGCGAGACGCCGCCCGCCAAGCCGGCGGCGCCGGCGACCGACCTGTCGCAGCCGCCGAACTTCAACTGATGTGTGAACACTGAGAACCTGAGTGAGGATGTCATGAGAGCCGTGCGCCTGGAAGCCGTGGGCAGCATTGCGCTACGGGAGGTCGACAAGCCTGTTGCGGGACCGCAGGACGTTCTGGTGCGCGTCGAAGCCTGCGGCGTTTGCGGCACCGACCGTCACCTCCTCCACGGCGAATTCCCTTCGAGCCCGCCGGTGACGCTTGGTCACGAATTCTGCGGCATCGTGGAGGCTGTCGGTGATGCGGTTTCCGGCATCGCCATCGGTGACCGTGTTACCGGCGATCCCAACATCTTCTGCGGACGCTGCAGTCATTGTCGGGCTGGCCGGGTCAATTTGTGCAGCAATCTCAGGGCCATCGGCATCCATCGCGACGGCGGCTTCGCCGACTACGTCGTGATGCCGCAGAGCCAGGCCTTTCTTCTGCCTGCGAACCTCAAGCCAACGCATGGCGCCTTCTGCGAGCCGCTGGCCTGCTGCCTGCACGCTGTCGACCTCGCCGGAATCAGACCCGGCGCTGCCGTGGTGGTGCTTGGTGGCGGCGTCATCGGCCTGCTTACCGTGCAATTGGCGAGGCTCGCAGGAGCGGCGACCATCATCCTGTCGACGCGGCAGGCCTCCCGCCGGGCGCTCGCTGAAGAACTCGGTGCAACGGCGACGGTCGACCCAAACGCGGTCGACCCGATCGAGGCGATCGCCGGCCCAGCCGGTCTTGTGCCCGGCGGGGCCGACGTGGTGCTCGAATGCGCCGGTGTCCCCGATACCGTCGAACAATCGATGCGGCTGGCGAAGTCCGGCGGCTCGGTGGTGATCGTCGGCGTGATGCCGCAAGGCGTGAAAGTGCCCTTCGAACCGTTCGACATCCTGTTTCGCGAACTGAAGGTTCTCGGCTCGTTCATCAACCCCTTCACCCACAGGCGGGCGGCGGACCTTGTCGCGTCCGGCGCAATCGAGATCGACAAGCTCATCTCAAGGCAGGTCGGCCTGGAGGAAGCCGCCTCGGTGATCGCCAATCCGGCAGCGCCCGGCGAGGTCAAGGTGTTGGTGGTGCCGGGCATGGAATGAAGGGCAGCCTCAATCCTGCGGCGTTGGCGATTGGCGAAACGGCGATGACCGCGCCCCTCTCCCCGTCACTATACGGGGACAGGATGCCGGCAGGCAGGTGAGGGGTAGCGTCAACGCTCGGAAAAATAAGCTATAATTTCGGGGCGGCTACCAAGCCCAAGGCGATCGATCGCCGAAGTTTGCGCCGCCCCTCATCCACCTGCCGGGACCTTCTCCCCGTATAGTGACGGGGAGAAGGGACAGATCCCAGCCTACAGTTTGCCGTTGCGCTGCTGGACCATCATGAAGGTGTCGTAATTGTACTCGGCCACCTGCGCCCACAGATAGTGCTCCTTGCGGAAGCCCTTGATCGAGTCCCAGATCTTCTTGAACGGTGCGTTGGTGGCTTCCATTTCGGTGTAGACCTCATTGGCCTTCTCGAAACAGGCGGCCATGATGTCCTGGCTGAACGGGCGCAATTTCGCGCCGCCGGCCACCAGCCGCTTCACCGCCGCAGGATTGAGAAAATCGTATTTCTGCAGCATGTTGGCGTCCGCCGCCTGCGCGGCGGTGTGCACAAGCGACTTGTAGGCGGGCGACAGCTCCTCGTACTTGGCCTTGTTGAACAAGAGATGGACGGTCGGGCCGCCTTCCCACCAGCCGGGATAATAGTAGTAGGGCGCGACCTTGTAGAAGCCGAGCTTCTCGTCGTCATAGGGGCCGACCCATTCGGCGGCGTCGATCGTGCCTTTTTCCAGCGCCGGATAGATGTCGCCACCGGCGATCTGCTGCGGCACGACGCCGAGCTTCTGCACCACTTTGCCGGCAAAGCCGCCGATGCGCATCTTGAGGCCGGACAGGTCGGCGACGGTGTTGATCTCCTTGCGGAACCAGCCGCCCATCTGCACGCCGGTGTTGCCGCCGGGCAGGCCGAAAAGACCCTGCGTGGCAAGAAACTCGTTGAACAGGTCGATGCCGCCGCCATGATAGTGCCAGGCGTTCATGCCGCGCGCGTTGAGCGAGAACGGCACCGCCGCACCGAGCGCCCATGTCGGGTCCTTGCCCCAATAATAGTATGACACCGTGTGGCAGGCCTCGACGGTGCCGGCAGTGGTGGCGTCGGCGGCCTGCAGGCCGGGCACGAGTTCGCCGGAGGCGAAGACCTGGACCTGGAAATTGCCGTCCGTCGCCTCAGACAGCATCTTGGAGAAGACTTCGGCGCCGCCATAGATCGTATCGAGTGACTTGGGAAAGGATGACGCCAACCGCCACGTCACTTTCGGATTGGACTGGGCGATTGCCGGTGCGGCTAGCGTAGCGGCAGCCGCCGCTGCGCCCACGCCGGTGACCCCGGCCTTGCGGATGAATGAACGACGATCCATGCAGTTCCTCCCTATTGGACCAACAACCGATATCAGGGACATCTCCTCACGTCCGGTATCGATTTGCCCGAAACAATACACGGGCAAAAGGTCGAGTCCAGCATGGTGGCGGGATTTGACGGCGGCGCTGGCGACAAATCCGCGGGCCGGCCGGCCAGCCTGCAACTATAGTCTAACGTTCGCCGCGTGGCCCATGCGAGATGGCGAAACTTGCCATGGAAAAGCGCCTTCGGATCGCCTATTTTGCAGGCACAATAGCTATTCGCTTCGCGCCAAATGGAATCCGGACCCAAAATGCACCAGCCGCTCGTCGCCATATCAACCGACGTCCGTCAGTTCGACAACTACACCTGGCATGCCGTCCCGCAGCAATATATCGAGGCAGCACTTTCCGGCGCCGGCGTGTTCCCGCTTTTGGTGCCGTCATTCGGTGACCGGCTCGACTTCGACGAGCTGTTGTCTTCGGTCGACGGTGTCATGGTCACTGGCTCGAAGTCCAACGTGCATCCATCGCTCTATGGCGGCGACGCCAGCGAAGCCAACGGCCCCTACGACCCGGCGCGCGATTCCACCACGCTGCCGCTAATCCGCAAGGCGATCGAGCGCGGCGTGCCGCTGCTTGCCATCTGCCGCGGCATCCAGGAGTTGAACGTTGCGCTGGGCGGCACGCTTGGCACCGAGATCCAGGAGCGCGAAGGCTCGCTCGACCATCGCGCGCCGGTGAGCGACAACCAGGACGAACGCTTCGCCATTCACCAGACCATTTCGATCAAGCCGGGCAGCTGCCTGGCCGGCGTGTTTGGCGCCGGCGACATCAAGGTCAACTCGCTGCACCGCCAAGGCATCGACCGGCTCGGCTCGAAGCTGCAGGTCGAGGCGGTTGCCGGCGACGGCACGGTGGAGGCAGTTTCGGTGAAGGACGCCCGCGCCTTCGCCGTCGGCGTGCAATGGCACCCCGAATACTGGGTCAAGTCGGACGGCAACTCGGCCAAGATCTTCCGCGCCTTCGGCGATGCGGTGCGCCTGCATGCGGCGGCGAAGGCCGGCGCGCGGGCGGCGGCGGAATAAATCCCGACGATCAATTGCCGGCGGATTGATCCCGTTCGCCGGTTGTCGCCAGCGAAAGCAGCGGCGTGGCCGGAGCGTAGGATTCGTAGCCGTCGCCATCCGCAACCGAGAAGGTGACGATCGGGTCGGTGCCGTCGGCGCTGAACGCGATCGTGCCGTCCTCGCCCTCTCGCCAGAATTTTGCCCGCTCGATCCCCGGCAGCAGCCCGCGGCAGTTCGGCGCCACGGTCAACAGCGACAGGCCATCGTCAATCGCGGCGCCGCGGCTAACCGCGCAGTCGCCTTCGTCGCCATTGGCGACCAGCCTGAAGGTGGTTGCCGGCCTTGCTTCATTGGCCGAACTTTCACTGCTGCCGCCGTGAAACAGCTGAAAGCCGGCGAAAAGTGCCGCTGCCGCAATCAATGCCGGAAGTTTCGTCATCTTGCACTCCGCGCCCCCCGGCGCAGATGCAGAATGATTCCAAAGCGTTAAGCCGACGTTAACGAGTGTGGCAGACAGCCGCTCAGCTTCGTGGCTTGACTTGCGCCGTCTCCGGCACCGGGGTCAGTGGCCGGCGCTCGCTGAACCAGGATACCAGATTGTCGACGCACAGATCCGCCATGGCGCGGCGCGTGTGGTGCGAGGCCGAACCGACATGGGGCAAAAGCGAGGTGTTGGGCGCCTCCAGCAAAGCCTTGGGCACATTCGGTTCATCGGCGAAAACATCGAGCCCGGCCGCGGCGATGGTGCCGTTGGCAAGCGCTGCGGCGAGGTCTGCCTCGTCGACCGTGCTGCCACGGCCGATGTTGACGAAAACGCCGTTGGCGCCAAGCGCCGCCAGGATTTCGGCATTGACCGCCTTCTCCGTGGAAGCGCCGCCCGGCACTACGGAAATCAGCGTATCGACCGCTTCGGCAAGGCCCTTCAGCGTCGGGTGGTATTCATAAGCCAGACCTTCGACCTTGCGCCTGTTGTGGTAGGCCACCGGCAGCCCGAACGCTTCCAGCCGGCGCGCAATGGCAAGGCCGATGCGGCCCATGCCGAAAATGCCGACATGCCGACCGCGCAAGGTCAGCCGGCTCAGGGGATAGTTGCCCTTCTTCACCCAACTGCCGTCGCGCAGCCATTTCTCGGCGTTGTAAAGTTCACGCACGGTGTTGAGCAAAAGGCCGATCGTGGTGTCGGCGACCTCCTCGGTCAAAACATCGGGGGTGTTGGTGACCATGATGTTTTTCTTGGCCGCATGGCCGGCATCGACCGAATCATAGCCGACGCCGAAGGAGGCGATGAGTTCGAGGTTGGGCAATGCATCCATCAATGCCGCATTGACGCCGGCAAAGGACGCAATGGCGCGCACGTCATGGCGCATCTCCTCGGTGACCAGGGCGGGATCGGCTCGCTCTATCTTGACCCGCTTGAAGGTGCGGTCGATGCGCTCGACCGCATGGTCGTTGAAATGTCCTGGCACCAGAACGGCGACGGTCTGCAACGCATCAGTCTTGGTCATGCACGCTCCACCGGCTTGCCGGTCGACTGGCGCACATGCAGTTCCGGCTTGATCAGTTCCTGTGACGGCCGTACCGCCTGTCCGTTCAGCTTGTCGAGCAGCGCGCTGGCGGCACGGCGGCCGACCTCGCGCTGGCCATTCCAGACCGTGGTGAGCGCCGGTGTCGCGATTGCCGCCTCCTCGAGATCGTCATAGCCGGTCACCGAGATGTCGGCGCCCGGCACCAGGCCGGCGCGGGCAATGCCGTTCATCAGGCCGATGGCGACCAGATCATTCCAGCAGCAAGCGGCGGTTGGCTTGTCTTTAAGCGCCAAAAACTGTCCAGCCGCCTCGAATCCGCCCTGCTTGGTGCGCGGCCCGGCGATGCGCCAGGATGGCCTGACCTCAAGCCCGGCGGCCTCCATGGCGTTGAGATAGCCCTGGTAGCGGTCGCGCCCGGTCGAGGTCTGGTCGGTGCCGCCGATCATGGCGATGCGCTTGTGCCCGAGCGAGATCAGATGATTGGTGGCAAGTGCCGTGCCATAGGCATCGTCACCACGAAACACCGGCACGTCGGCGCCTTCCACGCTGCGTGCAATCAGCACCGCAGGCAGGCCGTTTTCCTCGGCCATGACGATGTCGGAGGCCGGCGTGCCGATGGCCGGCGACATGATGACGCCGTCGGCGCCGAGCTGCAGCAGCGTGTCGATGAAGGTGCGTTGCTTTTCCAACTGGTCATAATGGTTGGACAGGATGAAGGTCTGCCGGCTGCGATCGAGTTCGCTTTCGATCGAGCGCAGGATCTCGGCGAAGAACGGGTTCATGATGTCGTGCACAACGACGCCGACAATCCCCGAGCGCGAGGTGCGCAGTGAGGCGGCGCGGCGGTTGTAGATATACCCGATGGCCCGCGCATGTTCCTTGATGCGGTCACGCGTGGCGCCGGCGACCAGCGGGCTGTCGCGCAAGGCGAGGGAGACGGTGGCCGTGGAGACGCCAAGCGCATCCGCGATCGTCGAAAGCTTGATCTTTTGTGCCAGCCCTTCGCTCCCCGAGTTTTTTAAATTTTTTAAATGCGGCGTTATGCCATCGGATTCGGAGCAAATCAAAGTTTTTTCGCCAGCGCCTCCGCCTCGGCATCGACGGTCGTGCGATTGTGCAGCTGCAAACGGTGCTCGCGATGGATGATGTAAAGGCCGCTGGCGACGATGATGGCAGCACCTACGAGCGTCCAGCGGTCGGCGAACTGGTGGAAGATGATCCAGCCGGACAGGATCATCCAGACCATCTGCGAATAGGGGTACGGCGCCAGCGCCGTGGTGGTCGCCAGGCGGTAGGCCTGCACCAGCAGCCAGTGGCCGCCGGCGCCGAACACGCCCAGCATCACCAGTATGAACCAGTGCCAGCCATCCTGCGGCAGGCCATGCGAGAACGGCAGCATCGGCAGAAGCAGCACGGCCGGCGCCAGTGCCGAAAACAGGATCAGGCTTTCCGAGGTTTCGCTGGCCGACATCCGGCGCGTCATGATGACGTAAAAACTGTTCGACAGCATCGAGCCGAGCGCGAAGAGATGGCCGATGCCGAACACGCCGACGCCCGGCCTTGTAATGACGAGCACGCCGACAAAGCCCGACAGGATTGCCAGCCAGCGCCGCCAGCCGGCCCATTCACCAAGCAGCGGTCCGGCAAGGGCGGTGATCACCATCGGCCCGAAGAAGTAGATCGAGGTGGTCTCGGCCAGTTGAAGCGTTTTGAGCGCCATGACGTTGCACATCGTCGAGCCGAACAGCAGACCGCCGCGCAGGATGTGGGCCGGCAAATTGTTGGCGCGGAAGCGCGACGGCTCGCGCCAGCCGCGCAGGAAGACGCCGACAAGCAGGACATGGACGGTGAAGCGGGCCCAGGCGACGATCAGCGCCGAGACGCCGGCCAGCACCAGATATTTGCTCGAGGTGTCGAGAAAGGTGAAAAAGACATAGGTCGAAAGCATGAACAGCATCGCCGCGGGCGGCGTTGCGCTTTCGTCTGATTTTGCGGGAACGTTCAATGTCAGGCCGGGCAGGGAGGATCAACGCTTAACCTTTGCGGCAATCGCCTGCGCCCGGCAAGCCAAAAGCGACTGGCACAACAGGAGCCGCGCGCAGGCTCAGCGCGGGCCGATCCTATGCCGGCTAAAGCGCCTCGCCGGATGCCACTTGCGCCTGGAGATGAAGCCACAACGCCTGGGCGACGGGTCCGTGCGGTCGGTCGCGCCGGCGCACCGCCGCCAGGGTCTCCGTCCGGCCGGGCAGATGTGCACCAGCGATCGAGATCAGCCTCCTATCCCGCAGTTCGTCCTCGATCAGCCATGCCGGCAGATGGCCCCAGGCCAATCCGTGAAGGATCAGTTCCTTCTTCATCAGATGATCCGGCACCGAGCACTGATGCGCACCGTCGACGAGGAAATAGCTCTCCGGCGACGGCCGCCGCGCCGTGTCGCGGATCACGCACTGGGTGAAGGGCCGCATCTGCTCCGGCGCAATCTCGCGGCCAGGCGCGAACGGAAGGAACCCAGGCGCCACCACCGGCACGAGGGGCACCGCGCAGAGATGGATCCGCTCGAGATGCGGATCGGAAGGATCCGCGCGATGGAAGATGAGGTCAGCCTCGCCTTCCATCAACCGTTCGAGCGGACCGCCGACCGCCTCGTACTCCAGGTGCAGGCGTGTCCCGGTGCGTTCGGCAAAGAAGCCGCTGAGCATAGGCAGGATTTGCGGTCGCGGGCACAGATCACCCACGACCACACGCAGGACCGTCTCCTCGCCACTCGCCAACTGGCCCGCATAGGTTCGCAGATGGTCGAGCTCGCGCAAGGTCAGCTGCGCTCGCGCGTGAAACTCGCGGCCCGCCTCCGTCAGCCCCACCCGATATCCGCTGCGGTCGAGAAGTGTGAGCCCGAGCAACTGCTCGAGGCGTGCGACAGCGGCGAAGACGGATGGATGCGATCGGTTCAAGGCAAGGGCGGCCGCCTGGAAGCTGCCCTCGCTTGCCACGGCGTCAAAGCACCGTAGGTCGTGGAGTTTCAGACCATTCATTATCGCCAAAACCTACTGAGATTGTCCAATCATAGTAATTTCCTGGATAATTACGAGGCCTAGGGTGGCTCATTCAAAGGGCGGCGGGAGCATCGAACTCCTTTCGCCAGGGTGAGATGAGGACCAGATGACTGACACGCTTTATTTTACGACGGGCGACGGCTGCCGGATCGCCTATCAGCTGGCGGGGGCCGGCCCTGTACTTGTGCTCTCGAATTCCATTGCGACGAACCTGCATATGTGGGACCGGCAGCTTGCGGAATTTGCCGGATCTTTCCGGGTGCTGCGCTATGATCTGCGCGGCCACGGCAGTTCCGATGCTCCGGCCGGAGCCTATTCGCTCGATCGGCTGGGCCGCGACGTCCTTGAGCTGCTGGATGCGCTTCAGATCGCCCGCGTGCATTTCTGCGGGCTGTCGCTGGGCGGCTTCGTAGGGCAGTGGCTGGGTATCCATGCCCCGGACCGCATCGAGCGTCTCAGCCTTTCCAACACCTCGCCACATCTCGGGCCGGCTTCTTACTTTGACGGGCAGATCCGTACTGTCCTTGCTGCGAGCAACATGTCGGCCGCCGCGGACATGTTCATGCACAACTGGTTTCCCGCCTCGATGCTTGCCGGCCCAAACGAAACCGTCGACGCGTTCCGCGCGATGGTCCTGGCGACGCCGCCCCAAGGTCTCGCGGGATGCTTCGCCGCCGTACGCGATTGCGATCTGCGCCGGACTGTCTCCCTCATTACCGCCCCCACCCTGGTGATCGGTGGAGAAGACGACAAGGTAACGCTGGCAAGCCACAGCGAGGCGATCGCAGCCAGCATCCCCGGCGCCACGCTTACACTGCTTCCGGGCGTCCATATGCTGAACGTCGAGCGGCCGACTGAATTCATGAGCGCCGTTACACGCTTCCTGCTGAATTAGGCGTGCATGCGGGCGCCCTTGGTGATCTTGTCGACGAGTTTCTTGTCGGCACGCAGCGCGATGCCGACGATCTTGGCGTCCTCAGGGCCGAACTCGGCGAAGACGGCGCGGTTGGCCGCATCGAAGCCGGTGGCAAACATCTCCTCGACATAGGCTGACGCCGTCACGCCCCGCTCCAGCGCCTTCCGGTGGATGGAGTTGAGCGTCGGCCCATCGGCCGAAAGCACGATGACCGGCTGGATCGACAGAGGATTGTAAAGGTTGCCGGCGCGGTCGCGGTAGGGTTCGCCGATAATGTCGGGGAATTGCGCGACGACGCCGCTGGTCAGGAAGGCCGTGACGTTGAGCTTTTGCCAGACGGCGAGATCGTCCCGCAGCACGATTGCAAATTTCGTATCGAACACCAAAATGAGGACTCCGGAGCACGCCCATGAAGGGGCAGGGATAGGTGATGACGCACGATCTAGACGGTGAGGCGACGCAGGGTCTTGAACGTTCGTGCGCGGATGAGGACCGGATCGTGTCGGCGCCTGTTACCGCTGGCATCGAGCGCATCGAGGCGCATTTCCATGGCAACGCCTTCGACCTGCACCGTCATGATACACTTGCCGTCGGCGTGACGCTTTCCGGTGTGCAGCGCTTCCACTACAGGGGCACTGTCAACCACAGCCTGCCCGGCCAGGTTATCGTGCTGCATCCCGACGAAGTGCACGATGGCGGCGCCGGGACCGAGGATGGTCTGCGCTACCGGATCCTCTATCTGGAACCGTCTCTGCTGCTCGACTGCCTCGACGGCGCGCCGCTGCCTTTCGTCAGGGATGCTGTGGTCAGCGATCCCGCCTTGCGTGGCACGCTGCTTTCGGCCCTGTCGCCGCTCGATGAGGAACTGAACGAGCTGTTCGTCGCCGATTTCGTTGCGGAGCTGGCGCGGCATCTGGGGCGTCATGCGGGACAGAAGGCAAAGCCGATGGGGAAGTCGGCCTCGCGTGCGGCAGCGCTGGCGCGCGGCTATCTCGAGGAGAATGCCGAGCGGTCCGTTCGTTCCGATGAGCTGGAAGCCGTCACCGGGCTCGACCGCTATGCGCTGTCACGCCATTTTCGCGCGACCTATTCCACCAGCCCGCATCGTTTCCTGCTGATGCGCCGGCTGCAAAAGGCAAGACGGATGATCGAGATCGGCGAACCGCTGGCCGAGATTGCCGTCGGCGCCGGCTTCAGCGACCAGAGCCATTTCAACAGACATTTCAAGAAAGCATTCGGCCTGACGCCCGGCCGCTGGTCGGCGCTGGTGCGCGGCCCTTCGGTGGCGGCCTAGCTCAAGACACGCGGCCGCCGTGCCGGTCAGTCGTCGATGTCGGCGTCGTCGTCGACGAGCACCAGCTCCTCGTTCGACAAATTGGCCTCGATGCGGGCGAGCAGCTTGAACAGCGTCTTCTGTTCTTTCTTGTCGAGGCCCTTCAACGCCTGCTTCTCGGTCTTCTTAACCGACTTCTCGATGGCGTGGATGATCTCGCGGCCGGTGTCGGTGAGAAAGATATGCGCCTGGCGTGCATCCGCGGAAGAGGCGCGCTTTTCCAAAAAGCCCTGGGCCTGCAGCCGGTTTATGGTCTTGGTGATGGTCGGCGGGCGCACGCCGAGGCGGCCGGCGAGATTGCCGGGCGTCTGGCCGTCCTCGCGGTCGAGCGTCAGCATGATCTGGTCCTGGCCGGCATAGAAGCCATGCGCCAGAAGCCGCGCCGCCAGCGCGGTCCTTGCCAGCCTTGCCGCCGAATGCAGCCGGCTCATCGTTGCAGTCTTGTCCGCCTTGGCCATGGTGATCCCTCTTCGGCCGTACCGGTGCGTGCAGCATAGACGCAGCCGGCCGGTTGGCAATCGACGATCCAAAAGATTCCGGCTTTCGAAACAGCTTTGCCGGCAAGCATTTGTGGTGCTCGAAATGGTGATGCCAGATGTTTATTTCAGTTAGATGACAAACGAGTTTCCGCCAAGGCGATTGCAACGGTTTGACGCGGCGCGGCTCAGCAAAGGTCAACGAAGAGGCGTTTCCGGCGACACGTTGATGGTCGGCATCCCTCGCACTCGGCCTCTCGGTCTACCCACCCGCTTCGTCAACCTGGGTCAAACACCCAGGCGGTTTGCCTCGTGCAAAAGGCCGGCACACATCCTATATCAGGCCAACAATCCCTTCTTGCGGCCCGCAATTCCGTGGCCCAGCCATTTCGAGGCAAGATATGAGCGAAGCACAGACGCAAATCCCCGTGACCGTTCTCACCGGCTATCTCGGCGCCGGCAAGACGACGCTGCTCAACCGCATCCTGTCGGAAAACCATGGCAAGCGTTATGCCGTCATCGTCAATGAATTCGGCGAGATCGGCATCGACAATGATTTGATCGTGGAATCCGACGAGGAAATCTACGAAATGAACAATGGCTGCGTCTGTTGCACGGTGCGCGGCGACCTGATCCGCGTCGTCGAAGGCCTGATGCGCCGCCCGGGCCGCTTCGACGCCATCGTCGTCGAGACCACCGGCCTTGCCGATCCGGTGCCGGTGGCGCAGACCTTCTTCATGGACGACGACGTGCGCTCCAAGACCAGGCTCGACGCTGTCGTGGCCCTGGTCGACGCCAAGCACCTGCCGCTCCGGTTGAAGGATTCCAAGGAAGCCGAGGACCAGATCGCCTTCGCCGATGTCGTCGTGCTCAACAAGACCGACCTGGTGACGCCCGAAGAGCTGGCCAAGGTCGAGGCCACCATCCGCGCCATCAACCCGGCGGCCAGGATCCACCGCACCACGCGCGCCGGCGTGGCGCTGTCCGAAGTGCTCGACCGCGGCGCCTTCGACCTGTCGCGCGCATTGGAGAACGACCCACATTTCCTCGAGGCGCACGATCATGATCACGACCACCATGACCATGACGGGCACGATCACCACGACCATGATCACGACCATCATCATCACGATCACGCGCATCCCTCCGACATCCATGACGTGACCGTGCAGTCGGTGTCGCTGCGCGGCGGCGAGATGGACCCGAAGAAATTCTTCCCGTGGATCGAGAAGATCACTCAGATGGAAGGTCCCAACATCCTGCGGCTGAAAGGCATCATCGCGCTC
Organism: Mesorhizobium sp. C268A; assembly: GCF_040324475.1. Classification (NCBI taxonomy): domain Bacteria; kingdom Pseudomonadati; phylum Pseudomonadota; class Alphaproteobacteria; order Hyphomicrobiales; family Phyllobacteriaceae; genus Mesorhizobium; species Mesorhizobium sp. C268A. Next base: position 3,034,238 of record NZ_JAMYVX010000001.1, on the reverse strand, counting down.
AAGGGCGACGACGAGCGCTATGTCATCCAGGGCGTGCACATGATCATCGAAGGCGACCACCAGCGCGCCTGGAAAGACGGCGAAAAGCATGAGAGCCGGCTGGTGTTCATCGGCCGCGAGCTTGACGCCGAACGGCTGAAGAAGAGCTTTGACGCCTGCCAGGCGGCTTGATTTCCGGACTCTATGGCGCTAGCGCTGCCCGCTCTTCCTTCTCCCCTTGTGGGAGAAGGTGGCCTCGCGAAGCGAGGTCGGATGAGGGGTGCTCCAGCTCGGCACCGACGGCGATCCGTTCAACACCCCTCATCCGTCTCGGCGCTGCGCGCCGATCCACCTTCTCCCACAAGGGGAGAAGGTTGACGCCAGGCCTGGCCGCCTCAGTGGCTTCCCGGGAGTGGTGACAGCTTCATTGGAATGGTCCTGATGCCCACAGTTGCCCCCCTTGACCTGGAAGGTCACTGCCTTGCCGCCGTCTTCCTCGACAACGTGCCGCATTTTGCGCTGGCCGATGGGACAGTTCATAGGCTCGACAACGGCCACAAGGCAATTCAGGCCAATGACGGCCTGCTCTCCACGTTCCATGACGCCGCCAACGACCGCCTGATCACCGGCGGCGAGGACGGCAAGATTTTTGCTGTCACCGCAGGTGGCACCGTCGGCGAATTGGCGAGCGCCGGCAAGAAGTGGATCACCAGCGTCGCCGCCGGGCCGCAAGGCGCTATCGCCTATGCCACAGGCAAGACTGCCTTCGTGCGCTTTGCCGACGGCAAGACCAAAGAGTTTGCCCATCCGCGTTCGGTCGAGGGGCTGGCCTTCTCCCCCAAGGGCATACGCTTCGGCGTCGCCCGCTACAATGGCGCGACGCTGCATTTCCCGGCCGCCGAGGGCAAGCCGGTGGAGCTGGAATGGGCCGGTGCCCATACCGGCGTCACCTTCTCGCCGGATGGCGCCTTCCTCGTCACCACCATGCAGGAAAACGCGCTGCATGGCTGGAAGCTCGCCGACGGCAAGCACATGCGCATGACCGGCTATCCCGGCAAGGTCAAAAGCCTGTCGTGGAGCGTGAAGGGCAAATGGCTGGCGAGTTCCGGCGCGCCGGCGGCGATCGTCTGGCCGTTTTCGGGCAAGGACGGCCCGATGGGCAAGGCGCCGCTGGAGCTCGGCACGCGCGGCAACGCCATGGTGACATCGGTTGCCTGCCATCCGAGCCAGGATGTCGTCGCCGTCGGCTATGATGACGGCATGGTCATGGCGGTGCGCTTTACCGATGCCAAAGAGGTGCTGTTGCGCCGCCCGGGCAAGGGCGCCATCACCGCGATGATGTGGGATAAGGAAGAGCGCCGGGTCGCCTTCGGCAGTGCCGCCGGCGACTGCGGCGTCATCGATATCTCGGCGTGACCTATTCGGCTCCGCACGACACCTTGCCGGTCAATTCTTTCGGCTTGCCGTCCTGTTCCGTGTCGGGCGGCGTTGTCGTAGACGGCAAGCGTGTACCGGCCGTCATAGACGCCCTCGTCACTGGTCTTGGTCAGGATCGTCAGTTCGACAGAGTTGAATTTATCTCCGAGCTGATGCTCGTGGTAGACGTTCAGCCGCAACTCCTTGTCGTCCAGCCAGTACTGGGTGAGGTCGGAATCCTCAAAGACGGTCTTGCGCAGACTGTCGCCTTCCGGCCGGCCAAGTATCTCGAGATCGCCGCGAAAATTGAAGGTCGGGCCGCCCATACCTCTGGTGACCCCGGCGCCGACCTCGAATTGCACCGCTTTGTCATCGACGGAACACCAGACGCCGCCCGATGCGGAAGCCGCAGCGGCCGACAAGAGTAGCGCAATAGCGCAGATGATCGTCCGCATTTTTCTCCCCAAACCACAGACCCGATCGCATTGGCGCCCGACTGCGCCGGAAGGTCAAGTCTGCCGAACTTGCTGCTGACCCAATGCAGGGCACCAACACGGCCAATTGCGGTTGCCGTCGCCAATTGGGTAGTGTGCCGGCCGAGAGGGATTTCATGCACAGCACGAACAGTTCAAAAGCATCCATCGGCGGTATCAGCCGTGACCGCATCGCTGCATTGCGGACAAGCGAGGCGAACACCTTCCGCAAGGCGCGGCCGAAATCGCAGGCCAAGGTCGGTAACGGCCTGCCAGGCTTCTTCGGCGGTGTGCCGATGCACTGGATGAACGACTGGCCGACGCCATTCCCGATCCTGGTCGAAAGCGCCAAGGGCGCCGCCATCACGGATATCGACGGCAACAGGCTGGACGATTTCTGCCTCGGTGACACCGGCTCGATGTTCGGCCATTCGCCGCCGCCGGTGGCGCGCGCCATCCGCCGCCAGGCCGGGCGCGGCCTGACCTATATGCTGCCTTCGGAAGATGCGCTGGCCATCGGGCCGCTGCTCACACAGCGTTTCGGTCTGCCGTTCTGGCAGATCGCCACCACCGCCACCGACGCCAACCGCTTCGCGCTGCGCGTCGCCCGCGCCGTCACCGGCCGCGAAAAGATACTGGTCTTCAACGGCTGCTATCACGGCTCGGTCGACGAGACGATGGTCCGGATGGTCGACGGCAAGCCCGTGAATCGGCCGGGGCTGGCGGGTGAGTTTCGCGACCTGACCAAGACGGCGAAGGTCATTGAATTCAACGATGTCGCCGCGCTGCAAGCAGCGCTCAAGGACAAGGATGTCGCCTGCGTCATTGCTGAGCCGGTGCTGACCAATTCCTGCATGGTGCTGCCCGATCCGGGTTTTCACGACGCCTTGCGCAAACTGACGCGCGCGGCCGGAACGCTGCTTCTGATAGACGAGACGCACACGATTTCGACTGGACCCGGCGGCTACACCAGGAAATTCGGGCTGCAGCCCGACCTGTTCGTGCTGGGCAAGCCGATCGCCGGCGGCGTGCCGGCAAGCGTGTGGGGCATGAGCGACGAGGCCGCCTCGCGCTATGCCGACTACAATCGAACCAAGGAGCCGGGCTATTCCGGCATGGGCACGACGCTGTCGGCGAACCCGCTGCAGTTCGCAGCCATGCGCGCAACGCTCGAAGAGGTGATGACGCAGGAGAATTATCCCCGGATGGATCGCCTCGCCCTGCGGCTCGATGCCGGGCTGACCGGCGTCATCGATCGCTACAATCTGCCCTGGCATGTCGCCCGCGTCGGCGCCCGCGTCGAGTTCATCTGCGCCCCTGGCCCGCTCAGGAACGGCGCCGAAGCCGAGACTGCCCATGCGCCGGAGCTTGAGGCGGCTATCCATGTCGCGCTGGTCAACCAGGGCGTGCTGATCGCGCCCTTTCACAACATGATGCTGATCTCACCGGCCACCACCGGCGCCCAGGTCAACCGGCTGGTCACCGCCTTCGCCACGGTTGCGGCAAGGCTGACGGCATGAGACAAGCTGCCAAGCCAAACTCGAGTACACTAATCATGACTTCACCTTCGGGCTCGACGCCCGCCGAGGCGCAAGCCTTTCTCGACGCCCATCCCGAAATCGAAGCCTTCGACATCGTCTTGACCGACGCCAACGGGGTCGGCCGCGGCAAGATCGTGCGCCGGCATGAGCTGAAAAGCATCTTCGAGGGCGGCCGCCACATGCCGATCTCGATCCTCGGCCTCGACATCACCGGGGAGGATGTGCACGAAACCGGGCTGATCTGGACGACTGGAGACGGCGATCTCAGGGCATGGCCGATCCCCGGCACGCTGGTGCCGCTTTACGGCACGAACCCGCCGCGCGGCCAGTTGCTGATGGCGATGTACCATCTCGAGGGACAGCCTATGTCGTCGGACCCACGGCTGGCGCTGGCCAGGCAGGTCGACATCTTGGCGGCCAAGGGCCTCTATCCCGCCGGGGCCTTCGAACTCGAATTTTTCCTGCTTGCCAATGAGCGTGACGCCGACGGCAAGGTAAAGCCGGCGGACGCCGTGCTCGACGGCCGCCGCTCGGCCAAGACGGAAGTCTATTCCGTCGACCATCTGCACGGCATGGAGCCGCTGTTTTCCGACATCTATGCCGCGGCTAAGGCGCAAGGCATTCCGGCCGAAACGGTGATTTCCGAATACGCGCCCGGCCAGTACGAGCTGACGCTGAATTACCGCAAGGATGTCATGCGGGCGGCCGACGACCTCGTCATGTTGAAGCGGCTGGTGCGGGCGCAGGCGCGCCGCCATGGTGTTACCGCCTGCTTCATGGCCAAGCCGATCGAAAAATATGCCGGCTCCGGCATGCATTTCCATGTTTCGCTGCAGGACAAGAACGGCCGCAACGTTTTTGCCGAAGCAGGCGGCGAAAGCTGGTCGCTGCCGCTGCTGCAGGGGCTCGGCGGGCTGATCCAGACCATGGCCGAATCGATGCTGGTGTTTGCGCCGCACGCCAATTCCTGGCGGCGCTTCGTCTCGCAGTCCTATGCGCCGGTGGCGCCGACCTGGGGCGTCAACAACCGTTCGGTGGCGCTGCGCGTGCCGGCCGGCGACGCCAAGAATCGGCGCATCGAGCACCGGCCGTCGGGCGTCGACGCCAATCCCTACCTGATCGCGGCAACGGTGCTGGCCGGCATCATCAAGGGTCTGGACGAAGGCCTCGACCCCGGCCCTGAAACCACTGGGAATGGCTATGAAGCCGCTGTCACGCGCACGACCATGCCGGTCGACTGGCGCGCCGCGATCGAGGCGGCGCGGGCCTCGAGCTTCCTGAAAGAGGCGCTTGGCGAGGATCTGCATCGCACCTTCGTGGCGATCAAGCAGTCGGAGTATCTGCGCGTCGCGCGTACGGTGAGCGAGCTGGACTACCACCTCTACCTGCACGAGGTCTGAGAGACCGTTTCGAAATTCTACTCCGGCGGCCATCGATGGTGGTTTCTGCGCTTCCGATGCTCACGGACCAAATGTCCGCTGCGCTTCGGTTCTCGAAACCACCACCATATGACTCGCCAGAGCGAATTTCGAAACGGTCTCTGATTGCCCTGACGGCGGGCGGCGATCACTTTTTCGCCGCCTGCATCAAATGAGGTGGCGCTGCAGCCTTCAAGAACATATCATGAACGGATGAGCGCGCCCACCGTCCGTGAAAAGCTGGCAATCCTGTCTGACGCCGCCAAATACGACGCCTCCTGTGCTTCGTCCGGCTCGGCGAAGAAGGATTCGCTCCAATCCGGCGGTATCGGCTCCACAGAAGGCATGGGCATCTGCCATTCCTACGCGCCGGATGGCCGCTGCATTTCGCTCCTGAAAATCCTGCTCACCAATTTCTGCATTTACGATTGCAGCTACTGCATCAACCGCTCGTCATCGAATGTGCGCCGCGCCCGCTTTAGCATCGACGAGGTGGTGAAGCTGACCATGGACTTTTATCGGCGCAACTACATCGAAGGCCTGTTCCTGTCCTCCGGCGTCATCCGTTCGCCCGACGAGACCATGGCCGAAATGGTGGAAGTGGCGCGGCGGCTGCGGCTGGACGAAAAATTCTCCGGCTATATTCATCTGAAGACCATTCCGGAAAGCTCGGCCGAACTGGTCGAGCAGGCCGGGCTCTACGCCGATCGGCTGTCTATCAACGTCGAACTGCCGACCGATGAGGGCGTCAAGAAACTGGCGCCGGAGAAGAAGCCGGAAACGATCCGGCTTTCCATGGCGAACCTGCGCCGGAAGATGGAGGAAAAGGCCGAGCCGACGCTGAGGACCAAGAAGCGCGAACGCTTTGCGCCCGGAGGTCAGTCGACGCAGATGATTGTCGGCGCCGACAAAACATCCGACGACGGCATTTTGCACACCAGCGCGCGGCTCTATGGCAGCTATCACCTGCGGCGCGTCTATTATTCCGCCTTCAGCCCAATCCCGGATTCGTCATCGTCGCTGCCGCTGCAAAAACCGCCGCTGATGCGCGAGCACCGGCTCTATCAGGCCGACTGGCTGATGCGTTTCTACGGCTTTTCGCAGCCGGAAATCCTCGCCGGCAGCAGCGACGGCATGCTCGATCTCGCCATTGACCCCAAGCTCGCCTGGGCTTTGCGCAATCGGGCGAGGTTTCCCGTCGACATCAACCGCGCCGATCGGGAAGCGCTGCTGCGGGTTCCGGGTCTGGGCACCAAGGTGGTGGCGAAGATCCTTGAAACCCGCCGCCACCGACGTATGCGGCTGGAAGATGTCGGACGGATCTGCCATTCGATCGCCAAGCTGAGGCCCTTCATCATCGCCGAAGGCTGGTCGCCGGGCGGACTCACCGACAAGACAGGCCTGCGCGATACGATCGTAAAGTCCTGCGAACAACTGTCGCTGTTTTGACCATGCAGCCGGCCCAGCTCGACCTTGCCCGATACACCGTCCGGCTAGCGAGCCAGACCGATTTCGCCGGTTGGCGCGATGCGGCACGGCGTCTGGCGCTGAATGAGGTCCGGCCTGAGGATATTAGTTGGGGTGTCGGGTCCGACGCCAATGATCCTCAAGATGCCTTGCCGGCGGTGCCAGAGGGCGCGCAGCTTACCGTCCCGCGCGAGTTCATCGCCCATGCAGAAACTGCCTTCTGCCACTCCGACCCCGGCCGGTTTGCCTTTCTCTACCGGATGCTTTGGCGCCTTCGCACCGAGCCGAAACTGCTGGCGATCGCATCCGATCCCGACACCAGGCGGCTCGAAGCCATGGAAAAGGCGGTGCGGCGCGACAGCCATAAGATGCATGCCTTCGTACGCTTCCGGAAGATCGGCGACGGCGAGAACGAGCGCTACGTCGCCTGGTTCGAGCCGGAGCATTTCATTGTCGAGCGCAACGCGGATTTCTTCGTCCGGCGGTTCACCGGCATGCGCTGGACCATCCTGACGCCCTATGCCTCCGCCGACTGGAACGGCGAAAGGCTGGCGATCGGGCCGGGTGCGGCCAAGGGCGATGCACCCGATCAGGACGACACCGAGGCGTTGTGGCTGACCTATTTCGAAAACATCTTCAACCCGGCGCGGCTCAAGGTGAAGGCGATGCAGAAGGAGATGCCGAAGAAATATTGGCGGAACCTTCCCGAGGCCTCGCTCATTCCAGATCTGATCGCAGGAGCGGACGAGGCCGCCAGGGATATGATTGCCAGACTGCCGACAATGCCGGCGCCGCACCACGCCAAGCTGCAGGCGAAACATTGGCCGAAGCGCGAGCCGGCCGAGGCGCCGGACGATGACGCCAACACCATTTCCGAGCTACGCGAAGCCGCGAAAGGCTGCCGCCGCTGCCCGTTGTGGCGCGACGCGACACAGACCGTGTTCGGCGAGGGGCCGGATGACGCCAAAGTGGTCTTCGTCGGCGAACAACCTGGCGATCAGGAAGATCTCGCCGGCAAACCTTTTATCGGGCCAGCGGGCAAAGTGTTCGATGCAATTCTCGATGACGCAGGCGTCGACCGGCAAAAAGTCTACGTCACCAACGCCGTCAAGCACTTCAAGTTCGAGCCGCGCGGCAAGCGCCGCATCCACTCGAAGCCAAATACCGGCGAAGTCCAGGCCTGCCGCTGGTGGATCGGCCGGGAGCTTGAGCTGATCAAGCCGGACCTCGCCGTGGCGCTTGGGGCAACGGCGGCGTTGTCGCTGCTGGGCAAGGCCATTGCCGTGACGAAAATGCGCGGCCAGTTGATCGAACGCGAGGATGGCTTGCGCGTGTTCATCACCATCCACCCGTCCTTTATCCTGCGCATTCACGAGCCGACGGACAAGGAGGCTGAGCGCGAGCGGTTCCTAAAGGATATGAAAGAGGTGAAGCGGCTGATGGGGTCGTGAGATGAGCGAAAGCCTCAGCGACATCGTCATCCGCGGGCGGAACAAGGAGCTTCGCTCCTGCTTCGCCCAGGGATGACGAAGCTGAGTGGCTTCACGGTCGTGAATCCAACGTTGGAAACTTCGGCCGCCACGGCCGAATTAACTGATCAGGATTGCCCTCAGATCATTCACATTCGTACCCGTCGGCCCCGGCACGAACAGATCGCCGATCGCGTTGAACGCCGTCCAGGCATTGTTGCCGGCCAGCATCGCCTTGGCGCCGACGCCGGCGGCACGCATGCGCGAGACGGTCGAGCCATCGGCAAAGGCGCCGGCATTGTCTTCCGAGCCATCGATGCCGTCGGTATCGGCGGCCAGTGCATGAATACCTTCCGCGCCGCTGATGCCGATGGCAAAGGCGAGCAGGAATTCGGAGTTGCGGCCGCCCTTGCCCCTTTTTCCGTCAACAGGGGCCCGCAAGGTCACGGTCGTCTCGCCGCCGGACAGGATCAGCACCGGCTTTTTGAACGGCCGGTTGCGCGTCGCCACTTCGCGCGCAATGGCTGCATGCACGCCACCGACCTCGCGCGCCTCGCCCTCGATGGAATCGGAGAGGATGACGGCTTCGATGCCCTGCCGTTTTGCCTCAGCGGCTGCCGCTTCCAGCGACACGCCAGCCGAGGCGATCAGGTGCACTTCATTGCGTGAAAAGCGCTGGTCATCCGGATCTGGCGCATCGGCCTCTGGCGAGTTGATGTGCGCCATGACGGCGTCGGGCAGTTTCATGCCGTAGGCCGCTATCGAGGCCAGCGCATCGGCGCGGTTGCCGGAGTCGGGCACGGTCGGGCCGGAGGCCACCAGCGCCGGGTTGTCTCCGGGAATATCAGAGACAACCAGTGATACCAGTTTGGCCGGCCAGGCGGCAGCTGCCAGCCGGCCGCCCTTGATGGTCGAGAGATGCTTGCGGATTGTGTTCATCGCCGCAATCGGCGCGCCGGAGGCAAGCAGCGCCTCGTTGACGGCGATTTCGTCGGCGAGCGTCAGGCCGGGGGCAGGCGACGGCAGCAGCGCCGATCCTCCTCCCGATATCAGCGCCACTACCAGGTCGTCCGCAGTCAGCCCTTGCACCTTTTCGAGCAGGCGCCGCGACGCCTCAAGACCGGCAGCGTCCGGTACCGGATGTGCCGCCTCGATGATTTCGATGCGCTCGCATCTGGTGCCATAGCCGTAGCGGGTGACGACCAGCCCTTCGATCGGCCCGTCCCACACCTTCTCGAATGCCGCCGCCATCTGCGCCGATCCCTTGCCGGCGCCGATGACGATGGTGCGGCCACTGGGCCTCGCCGGCAGATGATTCCGGATGGTCCGTTCAGGATCGGCAGCGGCAACAGCGGCATTGAAGATCGAGATGAGAAAGGATTTTGGGTCGAGCACGGTTATCCTTGGCCGTAACTGGCGGTTTTCAAACTGAGCAAACGTTGGCGCTGCCCCTCTCCCTTATCCTTTCCCCGTGAAAGACGGGGAGAGCGGGCTTGTCCCTTCTCCCCGTCACTATAGGGGGAGAAGGTGCCGGCAGGCGGATGAGGGGCAGCGGTAGCGTCACGATTTATCTTCCGGCGGCAGCGCCAATTGTGTCCGATCGAGGCCGAGATGATCGCACAGTGCATCGACGACGACGCCGTGGTCCTGGCGTTCCGGCAGGCCGGAGACGGCGATGACGCCGATCACGCCAGCCCCCTTTACAGTCACCGGAAACCCGCCGCCGGCCAGTACGTAATCAGCAATATCCAGCCCCTCGCCGACCTTGAAGGTGCGGTCCGGTCGCTGCTGCTCCAGCACCAGGCGATAGGTGCTCCTGAGGTAGCGCTTGACCACATTGATCTTGCGTCGCGCCCAGTCGGGGTTGGAGGCGTTCGAACCCGGCAGCGCGGCATAGAACAGCGGCCGATCCCACAGCCTGATATCGATGATGATGGGCAGCTTTTCGGCCAGCGCCCGCTCGCGGATCGCCGCGCCGACCTTGAACGCGACGGCCTCGTCGAAGGCCGGGAAGACCAGCGTCTCTTCCTGTTTCTGGATCAGAGCGATGTCGTCCGCGGCGGCCATTTTTGTTCTCCGAAATCGTCACAAATCGTGTGTACGACAAGCTCCGCCCGGTCAAGGTCTCGTCGCGGTGGTGGTCTTGCCCCGCCAGGATCGCCCCCCACTCCGTCGAGCTTCTCTCGACACCTCTCCCCCGATCGACGGGGTAGAGGAAGGGCGCAAAGCTGTCCGAACCGGCGCCCGTCCTCCGAAGCAAAGGCTCCCTTCCTCTCCCTCCGGAGGGGGGAGAGTTGGCGCCGCGAAGCGGCGACGGAGTGGGGGAACCTCTTGGCAACCAGGCGCAATCATCATCTTGTCCCGCGCGGATGATGAGTCCTAACCCGCGATCATATCACTCTTGGCCGGCCGCCCCGCGACATAGACCTCGCGCACGGCACGGTCGTCGCCCAGCGTCTGCAGCAGGAACAGCTCCTCCGCCAGCGTCTCCACAGTCGCCATCCTCAGCCGCATCGCCGGCGTGGCGCGGGCGTCGAGCACGGTGATGTCGGCATCGGTGCCTTCATCCAGCGTGCCGACCTTGTCCGCCATAGACAGCGCCTCGGCATTGCCACGTGTTAATTGCCAGAAGGACTGGAACGGGTTCAGCTTTTCGCCAGTCAGCGCGATCACCTTGTAGCCCTCGTCCATGGTGCGCAGCATCGAATAGTTGGTGCCGCCGCCGACATCGCTGGCCGCGGCGATGCGCAGCGGCTTGTCGCGGCGCCGAAAGCGCTGGTAATCGAACAGGCCGGAGCCGAGGAATAGGTTCGAGGTCGGGCAGAACACCGCCACCGAGCCGCTGTCCGACAGCGCATCGGCCTCGCGTTCCAAGAGATGGATGCAGTGGCCGAACAGGCTCTTTGGCCCCAGCAGGCCATACTGCTCGTAGACATCGGTGTAGTCGCGCGCCTGCGGATAGAGTTTTTGCGTGAAGGCGATTTCGGCGTGGTTTTCCGACAGATGCGTCTGCATATGCAGATCGGGATGCTCGCGGCAGAGCGCGCCCGACATCTCCAACTGTTCGGGCGAAGAGGTGATGGCGAAGCGCGGCGTGATCGCATAAAGCTGGCGGCCCTTGCCGTGCCATTCCGCAATCAGTGCCTTCGTATCGTCATAGCCGGATTGCGGCGTGTCGAGCACGCCTGCCGGCGCGTTTCGATCCATCATCACCTTGCCGGCAATGTTGAGCATGCCGCGCGCATGCGATTCGGCAAAGAACGCTTCGGCAGACGCCTTGTGCACCGAGCAGTAGGCGGCGACCGTCGTCGTGCCGTGGCGCACCATCTCGTCCAGGAACAGCCGGGCGATGCGGCGGCCATGCTGGGCGTTGGCGAATTTGGTCTCTTCGGGAAAGGTGTAGGTGTTCAGCCAGTCGAGCAGTTCGGCGCCGTAGGAGGCAATGACCTGCATCTGCGGGAAATGCGCATGCGCATCGATGAAGCCGGGCAGCAGCAGATGCGGCCGATGATCGATCCTTTTCGCACCGTCGCCCGCTTGCTTTTCGACTTCCGTGTAGCTGCCTGCGGCAACGATCCGGCCGTCGCGGATCAGCAGGCCGCCATCCTCCTCATAGCGCCAGGCGGCATGGTCGTCGATGGCTTCGGGCCAGCGCAAGAAGCTCAGCGTGCGGCCGCGCAGAAGTGTGGAGGTCATCCCTATTTCCCTGCGCCTTCGAACCAGGCGACCAGCAGCGCCCGTTCCTTGTCGCTGATCTGGGTGACGTTGGCGGGCGGCATGGCGTGGCTGCGCCCGGCCTGCAAATAGATTTCACGCGCATGCTCGGCAATGCCGGCGTCGGTGTCGAGCATCACGCCCTTCGGCGCATGGTAGATGCCTTCATAGACCGGCTCGGCCGTATGGCACATCGAGCAGCGGCCAAGCACGGTGTCGCGCACCGCCGGGAAATGCGACGAGGCGATATAGACTTCGGCCGCGGCGGATGCCTTGAGCTCGCCGGTCAGTATTTTCGGCGCTGTCGACAGCCACATGATGATGACGAACAGCACCGCAGCCGCCATCCAGGTCCAGTGCGGGTTGCCGGCACGCTTGTGCACGGTGTTGAAATAGTGCCGGATCAAGACGCCGATGATGAACACCAGCGAGGCGATGACCCAGTTGAACTCCGTCGCAAACGCCAGCGGATAGTGGTTCGACAGCATCAGGAACAGCACGGGCAGCGTCAGGTAATTGTTGTGCAGCGAGCGCTGCTTGGCGATCTTGCCGTATTTCGGGTCGGGCTTGCGGCCGGCAATCAGGTCGGCGACGACGATCTTCTGGTTTGGAATAATCACCATGAAGACATTGGCCGACATGATCGTGGCGGTGATGGCGCCCAGATGCAGGAAAGCGGCGCGGCCGGTGAACAGATTCGTCAGCCCCCAGGCGATGAACACCAGCACGCCATAGAGCACCAGCATCAGTCCGGTGTCACTTTTGCCGAGCGGCGACCGGCAGAGCAGATCGTAGACAACCCAGCCGACGCCGATCGTCGCCATCGACAGCAGGATGCCCACGGGAACCGACATGGACAGAACATTGGGGTCGATCAGGAACAAATCGGCGCCGGCATAGTAGACCACGCACAGCATGGCGAAGCCGGACAGCCAGGTGGCGTAGGATTCCCATTTGAACCAGGTCAGGTGTTCCGGCATTTCGGCCGGCGCCACCAGATATTTCTGGACGTGGTAGAAGCCGCCGCCATGCACCTGCCATTCCTCGCCGAATGCGCCGGCCGGCATGCCGGGGCGCTGGCGCAGGCCAAGGTCGAGCGCGACGAAATAGAAGGACGAGCCGATCCAGGCGATGCCGGTGACGACGTGCAGCCAGCGCACGGCGAAACTCAGCCAGTCCCAGAAAATCGCGAAATCCATCATGTGAAATCGTCCCTGCCGATCGGCTGACTTTACGGTGTGGGGCGCAAACGAAAAGAGGCGAGGTGTACGATGACTTTCAAAAAAAAATGGAAAATACTAGGCTGACCACGTACGCCGCCACATAAAGAGCCACGAATGGCCTATCTCGACAACATCGCCGTCTTCGTCCGCGTCGTCGAGCTTGGTAATCTCTCGGCGGCGGGCCGCGACATGCGCATTTCGCCGGCGGTCGCCTCCAACCGCATCAAGGAGCTGGAAAAACACCTCGGCGTGCGGCTGTTCAACCGCACCACACGGCAATTGATGCCGACGGAGCATGGCACGGTGTTCTACTCCGGCGCCAAGCAGGTGCTGGAGGCGATCACCGAGGCGGAAGCCGCGGTCTCGGCTCTTTCCGGCCAGCCGCGCGGCACCATCAAGGTGACCGCCCCGCTCGGCCTTGGACGGCGGCTGGTGGCGTCGGGCATTCCGGATTTCCACGACAAATACCCCGATATCGAGGTGCGGCTGAGGCTCTCCGACCACAATATCGACATCATGAAGGAAGGCATCGACGTCGCCTTCAAGCTCGGCATCATTGAGGATTCCAGCCTGCGGATGCGCGGCATCATGGAATGTGAACGCGTGCTGGTGGCGGCACCGAAATATCTCGAAGCGCGCGGCGAGCCGGTGGAGCCACAGGAGCTGATCGGCAAGAAGCACGACTGCCTGATGCTGCGCTATTCCGGGGCGCGCGAATATGTCTGGACGCTGCAGACGCCGTCCGGCCCGCAGAAATTCGAGGTGCACGGCCCCTACGACACCGACGATGGCGATGTGCTGACCGGCTGGGCGCTGTCGGGCCGCGGCATCATCAACAAGCCGCGCTTCGAGGTCGAACCCTTCATCCGCGACCGGCGGCTGCAGGTCATCCTGGCCAGCACGCCGCCAACGCCGGTGCAGTTCGCCGCCGTCTATCCGCACAAGAAGCTGCAGGACCCGAAGGTGCGGCTGTTGCTCGACTTCATGGCCGAGCGTTGCCAGCGGCTGATCAAGGATTTGCTAGCCGGCAAGTGAGGGGCTGTTGGCCCAGTCGCCAGGGTTGTCTTACAAGCAGGTGACCTTAGGTTCGCATACGCCGCCCTATGATCGATGGTCCCATGCCGACTGACCAGCAAGCCACAATGCATCTTGCCGTTTCGCTCAACATTACTTCCGGGCAGCCGCTCGGGTTCAGCGACCTGGCCGGCTTTGCCAAGCAAGCGGAAGCGGCGGGGCTGGACATGATTGTCCTCGATGATTCCGCGCCGAACAGCGCCGGGTCGAGTTCTTTCGAAGCGACGACCTTGGTGGCGGCGCTGGCGACGGTGACAAGTCGGATCGGCCTTGTCGCTGCAGCCTCGACGGTGGCTCACCAGCCGTACAATCTGGCGCGCCGTTTTGCTTCGCTCGACATCATCAGCCATGGCCGCGCCGGCTGGCACGCGACCATGGCGCAGGCGCCACGGGAAGCCGCCAATTTCAGCCGGCCGGATGGATTTTCCGACGATGTGTTCCGCCGCCGCACGCAGGAATACATCGGCATCGTTCAGCGCCTGTGGCAGGGCTGGGATGCCGGCGCGCTGCTGTTCGACAAGGCCGGCGGCCGCTTCCACGATCCCGAAAAAATGCACCTGCTCGACCACAAGGGCGAATTTTTCTCCGTGCGCGGGCCGCTGAACGTCGCGCGCTCGCCGCAGGATACGCCGGTGCTGGTGCTGTCCGGCCTGTCCGAGGCCGACCTGGATATCGCCGCCCGCACCGCCGATGTCGTCCTGCTGGACAGACCCACAGAGGACGCCAAGGCGCGCCATGACGATCTCAAGCGCCGCGTTGTGGCCTGCGGACGCGATCCGGGTGCGGTCAAGCTGCTGCTGAACGTTGGCGCAGATGTCGCTGCTAACGCGCTCGAAACATTGTTCAGCTCGCAAAGCTGCGACGGGTTCAACATCGCAATACCGCCTGCCGCGATTGACGGTTTCATCGGCCGCGTGCTGCCGGAATTGCAGCGCCGCGGGCTCGTCCGCCCGGATTATCCCGGCACCACCTTGCGCTCGCATCTCGGACTTGCCGGAGGAGCGCAATGACCCGCCAGATGAAGCTTGGCGCCTTCCTGTGGGCGACGGGCCACCACATCGCCGCCTGGCGTCACCCCAAGGCGTATGTCACGGCAGGCATCGACATCGATCATTACATCCGGCTGGCGCGCACGGCGGAGGCGGCGAAGTTAGACATGGTGTTCTGCGAGGACGCCGCCGGTCTGCGCGAAGCCAATGTCGGCACCGCCAGCCAGACCTCACGCTCGATCGGCTTCGAGCCGATCAGCCTGCTGTCCGCGCTCGCCGTGCAGACCAGCCGCATCGGCCTCGTTTCGACGGCGTCGACCAGCTACAACGAGCCCTACGGTCTGGCGCGCACCTTTCTGTCGCTCGATCATCTGAGTGGTGGCCGGGCTGGCTGGAACCTGGTGACATCGGCCAGCCCCATCGAAGCAGCCAATTTCGGCGCGACGGGCCTGAAACCCCATGCCGACCGCTACGAGCGGGCGCGCGAATTCGCCGAGGTGGTATCAGGACTTTGGCAAGGCAGTGGCTTTCACGGTCACAACGGCCAGAGCTTTTCGGTGCGCGACTCGCTCGACCTGCCGCGCTCGCCGCAGGGCGCGCCGGTGATGGTGCAGGCCGGCGCCTCGGATGTCGGCCGCGACCTTGCCGCCCGCACCGCCGACGTCGTGTTCACGGCGGCGCAGACCCTCGAGGAAGCCAAGGCCTTTTACGACGACCTCAAGGGCCGTATGGCGGGCTATGGGCGGGAACCCGACGACATCAAGATCATGCCCGGCGTCTCCCCGGTGGTGGCAGACACCGAGGCCGAAGCGCGGGAGAAAAAGGAGGAATTGCAGGCGCTGATCCCCGACGATGTCGGCGTGGCGCTACTGTCCAGCTATCTCAGCATCTCCGATCTCGGGAGCTATCCGATCGACGGACCGATGCCCGAACTGCCGGAGACCGAGGGCATGAAAAGCCGCCAGGCGCTGGTCATCCAACAATCGCGCCGCGACGGCCTGTCGATCCGCCAGCTTGCGCGCCATTTCGCCGGCGCACGTGGCCATTGGCGTATCGTCGGCACGCCGGCGCGGATCGCTGACGAATTGCAGGCGCGGTTCGAGGGCGGCGGCGCGGACGGCTTCAACGTCATGCCGTCATACTTCCCCGGCGAGCTCGATGCCTTTGCCACGCTGGTGGTGCCGGAACTGCAGCGGCGCGGACTGTTCCGTCGGGAATACGAAGGCAGCACCTTGCGAGATCATCTTGGCCTGAAGCGGTCGGATAAAAAAGATTAGCCGGCTACCTCTTGGCCTTGCCGCGCCTGCTGGCTTACCGCCGGTGCCGCGCCGTGCGCGACCAGCGCCGTCATGATCTCGGCCGCGGCCAGCGCAGCTATGACCGGTGGGCGCTTGTCCTTGACCGCATCGCCGCCGATCGGCGAGACGAGGCGGGCGAACTCAGCCTCCGTGCCCTCCGCCGATTTCAGGAACCAGTTCCTGAACGTCGCTCTCTTGGTTTTCGAGCCGATCATGCCGACATAGGCCGCGTCGTCGCGCTTCAGCGCTTCGGCGACGATGAGGAAATCCAGCGCATGGTCGTGGGTGAGGATGGCGAAGGCGGTGCCGGCGGGGGCGTTTCGCACCTCGGCCTCGGGCATCGGCGTCAGCCGCGTCTCGACGGTTTCCGGCATGCCTTCCAGCGCTTCGGCCCGCGTCTCGATGACGACACCATGCACGGGAAG
This sequence comes from Mesorhizobium sp. C268A, assembly GCF_040324475.1. NCBI lineage: Bacteria > Pseudomonadati > Pseudomonadota > Alphaproteobacteria > Hyphomicrobiales > Phyllobacteriaceae > Mesorhizobium > Mesorhizobium sp. C268A. Next base: position 3,017,752 of record NZ_JAMYVX010000001.1, on the reverse strand, counting down.
AAGTGCTACCGTCGCGGCCAGCGCCCGGCCGACATGGCCGCCGCCGAAGATATAGACATGCGGCAGGTGGGCTTCCTCGGCTTCTGCGGCCGCGATCAGCTCGGCAGTAAGCGCGGCATCGACGACACGGATCAAGACTTCGACGCGCCCGCCGCAGCACTGGCCGATCTCGGGGCCTAGCGGCACGTCAAGCGTGGCGCAGACTTCGTCGAAGCCGATGCGGGCTTCTTTACCCTCCCCCTTGTGGGGAGGGTCGGTGAGCGGACGCCGTGTGGCGGCGTCAGCGAAACGGGGTGGCTTGGCACGATCGTCCGCACCCCCACCCCGGCCGGCTTCGCCGGCCGACCCTCCCCACAAGGGGGAGGGTGAAGACCCCACCATCTGCCTCGCCTTGTCGATCGCCATGTACTCGAGCTGACCGCCGCCGATCGTGCCAAAAATCGCCGCCTGCGATACGAGCATGAAGGCGCCCTTCTCGCGCGGGGTCGAGCCTTTGGTGCCGGCCACTTCGACCAGAGCAAGCCGGCCGGCGCTGGCGAGAAAAGCTCTGAGCCTTTGCACTTTCGACTTCATATTTCGCATTCCCGTACGGGAAATATAGGGTTTTTCAGTCTGAATTGCACGTTTTGCCAGAATCCAGGTCAGAGTCAGGCGCTATTCTTGGCTTCACCCTTCAGCCGTTCGATCGCCATCAGCACCCGTTCTGGTGTTGCAGGAGCGTCGAGACGCGGACAGACCTTATGATCGGCCACACTTGCCACCGCGTCCGACAGCGCATGCAGCACAGACATGCCGAGCGGGAAGGGCGGTTCGCCGACCGCCTTGGAACGGTGCACCGTCGGCTCGTTGGCCTCCGGCCAGTCGGCCAGCGTGACGTTGAATATCTTCGGCCGGTCGGACGCGAGCGGGATCTTATAGGTCGACGGCGCATGCGTGCGCAGCCGGCCCTTGTCGTCCCACCACAGCTCCTCCGTCGTCAGCCAGCCCATGCCCTGGATGAAGCCGCCCTCGATCTGGCCGAGATCGATGGCGCGGTTCAGCGAGCGGCCGGTTTCATGCAATATGTCGGTGCGCTCGACGACATATTCGCCGGTCAGCGTGTCGACCGAGACTTCCGAGCACGAGGCGCCATAGGCGAAATAATAGAACGGACGGCCCTCGCCCTTGTCACGGTTCCAGTGGATTTTCGGCGTCTTGTAAAAACCCGCCGCCGACAGTTGGATGCGGGCCATATAGGCCTGCTTGACAAGGTCGGTGAAGGCGATCTCCTGGTTGCCGATGCGCACCCGGTTGGGCAGGAAAAGCACCTGCTCGCGCGGCACCTGGTATTTTTCGGCGGCGAAGTCGGTCAGCCGTTCCTTGATCTGGCGGGCGCCGTTCTGCGCCGCCATGCCGTTGAGGTCGGTGCCGGACGACGCCGCGGTGGCCGAAGTGTTGGGCACCTTGCCGGTGGTCGTCGCGGTGATCTTGACCTGGTCGAGGTCGATCTGGAACTCTTCCGCCACCACCTGCGCCACCTTGACGTAGAGGCCTTGCCCCATCTCGGTGCCGCCGTGATTCAGATGCACCGAACCGTCTGTGTAGACATGCACCAGCGCGCCGGCCTGGTTGTAGTGGGTGGCTGTGAAAGAGATGCCGAATTTGACCGGCGTCAGCGCCAGGCCGCGCTTGATGAAGCGGCTGTTGGCGTTGAAGGCCTGGATGATGCGGCGGCGCCCCGCATAGTCGGCGCTCGCCTCCAGCTCGGCGACGATGCGGTGGATGATGTTGTCCTCGACCGTCTGGTGATAAGGGGTGACGTTGCGGCCCCCGTCTTTATCACCACTGGTGCCATAAAAATTCTGCTTGCGGATTTCGAGCGGGTCCTTGCCGACGGCAAAGGCAACCTCGTCGATGACCCGTTCGGCGCCGACCATGCCCTGCGGGCCGCCGAAGCCGCGAAACGCCGTGTTCGACACGGTGTTGGTGTAAAGCGGCGCCGATTGCGCATGCACCGCCGGCCAGAAATAGGTGTTGTCGCAATGGAACAGCGCGCGGTCGGTGACCGGTCCGGACAGGTCCGAGGAAAAGCCGCAACGCGCCGCGAACATGAAATCGACGCCTAAAATGTTGCCGTCGTCGTCGAAGCCAACGTCGTAGTCGACAAGGAAATCATGGCGCTTGCCGGTGGCGATCATGTCGTCGTCGCGGTCGGGCCGGATTTTTACCGCGCGATGGTGTTTCTTGGCGGCGATCGCCGCCAATGCCGCAAACTGGTTGCCTTGCGTCTCCTTCCCGCCGAAGCCGCCACCCATGCGGCGGATTTCCACTGTGATGGCGTTGCTCGGCACGCCCAGCGCATGGCTGACCATATGCTGCACTTCGCTCGGATGCTGGGTCGAGGAATAGATGGTGACGTCCTGGTCCTCGCCGGGAATGGCCACGGCGATATGGCCTTCCAGATAGAAATGCTCCTGGCCGCCGATGCGCATCTTGCCCTTCAGCCGGCGCGGCGCCGCCTTGATCGCGGCAGCGGCATCGCCACGCTTCAGCGTGAGCGGCGGCGTGACCAGCTTGTCCTTGCGGGGGTCGAGGTCGCCAATGTCGGTGACGAAAGGCAATGGACTGTATTCGACCTTGGCCAGCCGGGTGGCGCGGCGCGCCTGTTCGCGCGTCTTGGCAATGACGCAGAAGATCGGCTGACCATAAAACTGCACCTTGTCGTCGGCCAGCACCGGCTCGTCGTGGCGGCCGGTCGGCGAAATGTCATTTTCGCCCGGAACGTCCTTGGCCGTCAGCACATCGACGACGCCCGGCGCCGCGCGCACCGCCGACAGATCCATTTTGCTGATCGTCGCATGCGTCGCCGTGGACAGGCCGAGGCAGCCATGCAGCATGCCCGCCGGTTCCGGCATATCGTCGATATAGACCGCGCTGCCGCTGACATGCTTGTGCGCGGAATCGTGGCGCTGGTCGGCGGCGACGCCACCGGAAATCTTCTGCGCCTTGAGATCTGGAGAGGCGTGCTTGTTCATCAGGCCGCCTCGTTGCGTGACACCTGGAACGGCGCCTTGCTGCCGCTGGTTTCGGCAAAAAAGCGCAGCAGCAGGTTCCTGGCCGCCAGCGCCCGGTATTCGGCCGATGCCCGCATATCGGTCAGCGGGGTGAAATCGCCGGCATATTCAGCCATGGCCGCTTCCACCGTCGTCTCCGTCCACGGCTTGCCGAGCAGCGCTTTTTCGACACCGAAAGCCCGCTTTGGGGTCGCCGCCATGCCGCCATAGGCGATGCAGACATCGGCCACCGTGCCATCCTTGGCCAGGTCGAGGAAAAAGGCGCCAAGGGCTGCGGTGATGTCCTCGTCGCGGCGCTTGGTGATCTTGTAGACGGCAAACTTCGTGCCCTTGGCCGGCACGGGAACGTGCACGGCCTCGACGAATTCGCCTGGCTGCCGGTCCTGCTTGCCATAGGCGATGAAGAAATCCTCGAGCGCGATGGTGCGCCGCTTCTTGCCGCGGCGCAGCGTCAGTTGCGCACCAAGCGCGATCAGGGGCGGCGGCGTGTCGCCGATCGGCGAGCCATTGGCGATGTTGCCGCCGATGGTGCCCATGTTTCGTACCTGTTCGCCGCCGATGCGGTCGAACAATGGCCCGAGCGCGGGGATGCGCTTGGCCAGTGTCGCGAAGGCGTCGGTGTAGGTAACGCCGGCTCCGATGGTGATGACGTCATTGTCTTCGGAGATCGCGCACAGCCCCTCGAGATTGCCGATGAAGACTACCGGTGAGATGTCGCGCATGTGCTTGGTGACCCACAGGCCGACGTCGGTCGAGCCGGCGACAACAGTGGCGTCGGGTTCCTTATCCAGTACAGCGGCGAAATCATCGGCGTTGGCCGGGACGACCAACCTCAGCTTGCCGGCGCCGATTTCGACGCGGGCACCGTCATGCATAGCCTCGAGCCTGGCGGTGATCGCCTTGCGCTCGGCCGCCAGCGGATCCTTCGCCGCCTTGCCGTAGCTGGAGATGGCACGCGCGGCGCGCATGATTGCCTCATAGCCGGTGCAGCGGCAAAGATTGCCTTGCAAGGCCTTCTCGATCGCCGCATTCGACGGGTCCGGCGACTTCATCCACAAGCCGTAGAGCGACATGACGAAGCCCGGCGTGCAGAAGCCGCATTGCGAAGCGTGGAAATCGACCATCGCCTGCTGCACCGGATGCAATTGGCCAGGCGCGCCGCGCAGATGCTCGACGGTGACGACATGGGTGCCGTCGAGCGAACCGAGGAAACGGATGCAGGCGTTGACGCTTTCATAAACCAGCTTGCCGGCGGACAATTTTCCGACCAGGACCGTGCAGGCGCCGCAATCGCCCTCGGCGCAGCCTTCCTTGGTGCCGCGCAGCGAGCGGTCGAGCCGCAGCCAGTCGAGCAAGGTCGCGTCGGGCGCCACCGACGACAGCGCGACATCCCTGCCATTGAGGATGAAGCGGATCTCGTTGCGTATTGTGATCTTGGCCATGCGTCAGCTCCCCCTGTAGGTCGAGTAGCCATAAGGAGAGATAAGCAACGGCACATGATAATGCACGGATTCCGCCATGCCGAAGCGGATCGGCACACTGTCGAGGAAGGCCGGTTCCGGCAGTTTGGTGCCCTGGCCGCGTAGATAGTCACCGGCGGCGAACACCAGTTCGTATTCGCCGAGGCGGAATTCCGCTCCTGCCAGCAGCGGCGCATCGCAGCGGCCGTCGGCATTTGTGACGACGGTCTTCAAATGTATCCGCGCGTCGCTCTCAAGATGATAAAGCGCGATCGACAGGCCCGCCGCCGGCTTGCCGGTCGCGGTGTCGAGCACATGCGTCGTCAGACGTCCGCCATCGGCTTTCGACGTTTCTGCCACTGGCGCCTCCCATTTCCGATACAGCCGAACAAAGCAGTGAATTGTGCGCCAATTAAAGGCGATGCATAAGTCCCGGTCGAGCGGAGTGGCACAAAAACACTTTCAAAAATTTCGGGGGAATGCGCGAGCAACCCTTTCGACTATCCTGATCACAACTTCCGGCAGCGTCCGGCGGGGAGGGGCAATGCGTTACTCTAGAGACATGCGCGGCTACGGAGCCAATCCGCCGGATCCGAAATGGCCGGGCGGTGCGCATGTGGCCGTCCAATTCGTCGTCAACTACGAGGAAGGCGGCGAGAACTGCGTGCTGCACGGCGACAAGGCCTCGGAAGCCTTCCTGTCGGAAATCGTCGGCGCCGCGCCCTGGGTCGGCCTGCGCCACTGGAACATGGAATCGATCTACGAATATGGCGCGCGGGCAGGCTTCTGGCGGCTGCTGCGCCTGTTCAGCGAGGCGCAAGTGCCGGTGACCTGCTATGGGGTCGCCTCAGCATTAGCCCGGTCGCCCGACCAGGTGGCGGCGATGCAGGAGGCCGGCTGGGAAATGGCCTCGCACGGCCTGAAATGGATCGACTACCGCGACCACAGCGCCGAGGACGAGCGCCGCGACCTCGAAGCGGCGATCAAGCTGCACTACGAGGTGACGGGCCAACGGCCGACCGGCTGGTACACCGGCCGCACCTCGGTCAATACGGTGGGGTTGGTGGCCGAAGAGGGCGGCTTCGACTATGTGTCGGACACTTATGACGACGAACTGCCCTACTGGTTCGAGCACAGCGGCGGCGCGCAACTCGTCATCCCCTACACGCTCGATGCCAACGACATGCGTTTCGCCACGCCGCAGGGATTCAATTCCGGCGACCAGTTCTTCGCCTATTTGAAGGACAGTTTCGACACGCTCTTTGCCGAGGGCAAAGCGGGCCGGCCGCGGATGATGAACATCGGCCTGCATTGCCGCCTCGTCGGACGTCCTGGTCGGGTGGCGGCGCTGAAGCGCTTCGTCGACTATGTGAAATCGCACGACAAGGTCTGGCTGGCGCGGCGGATCGATATCGCCAGGCACTGGCAGAAGAACCACCCCTACCAGCCGGCGGCGCTCAAGCCGTCGAAGATGGAGTTCGAAACCTTCGTCGACACTTTCGGCGGCGTGTTCGAACATTCGCCCTGGATCGCCGAACGTGCCTATGAGCTGGAGCTTGGGCCGGCGCATGACAGCGCCGGCGGCCTGCACAATGCGCTCTGCCGCGTCTTCCGCGCCGCCAGCGAAACCGAGCGGATCGGCGTCCTCAACGCCCATCCCGATCTCGCTGGCAAACTGGCCGAAGCGAGACGCCTCACTGCGGAATCCACACGCGAGCAGGCCTCCGCCGGCCTCGACGCGCTGACCGACAAGGAGCGCGAGCTGTTTTCCAAGCTCAACGCCGCTTACGTCACCACCTTCGGCTTTCCCTTCATCATCGCGGTGCGGGGCAAGACCAAGGAGGAGATCCTCGCCGAGTTCGAGGCGCGCATCGGCAACAGCCGTGGCGTAGAACTCGATACCGCCTGCAAACAGGTCGAGCGCATCGCGCTGCTCCGCCTGAAAGACATGCTCCCGCTCTAATGAAATGACTGAGGGGTCAGGACCCAATGGATATGATCAAGACTGACCAGAAAACCTATTATGCACCGCATGGCGGCCATCCCGGCCAAAATGAGCTTTTGACCGGCCGCGCCGTCTTCACCGAAGCGTATGCCGTCATCCCCAAGGGGGTGATGCAAGACATCGTCACCAGCCCACTGCCGTTCTGGGACGAGACCAGGGCCTGGATCATCGCGAGGCCGCTGTCGGGCTTTGCTGAGACATTTTCGCAGTACATCGTCGAGATCCTGCCTGGCGGCGGCAGCGACCGGCCCGAGCCGGACGCCGGCGCCGAGGGCGTGCTGTTCGTGGTCGAGGGCGAGTTGACCGTTTCGCTGGCCGGCAAGAAGCACGTGCTTCAAGCCGGCGGTTTTGCCTTCCTGCCGCCGGCCAGCGGCTGGACGGTGCGCAACGAAAGTCGCGACGCCGTACGCTTCCACTGGATCAGGAAGGCCTATGAGGCCGTCGACGGCATCGGCGCGCCGGAAGCCCTGTTCAGCAGTGACCAGCAAGTGGCGCCGACGCCGATGCCCGGCACCGAGGGCCGCTGGGCGACCACCCGTTTCGTCGATCCGGCCGACATGCGCCACGACATGCATGTCACCATCGTCACGCTCGAGCCCGGCGCCGTCATCCCGTTTGCCGAGACGCATGTCATGGAGCACGGGCTCTATGTCTTGGAAGGCAAGGCGGTCTACCGCCTCAACCAGGACTGGGTCGAGGTCGAGGCCGGCGACTTTATGTGGCTGCGCGCCTTCTGCCCGCAGGCCTGCTACGCGGGCGGCCCAGGCAAATTCCGCTATCTCCTTTACAAGGACGTCAACCGGCACGCCAAGCTCGGCGGGGCGGGCATTGGCGGTCGCGCGCGGTGACCCGCATCACAGCGCGGCCGCTGACCCGCGAAAGCTTTGCCGGCTTCGGCGATGTCATCGACATGGGCGGCGGCAATCACTACCCGATCAATGGCGGCAAGACCGAGCGCTACCACAATCTCGCCACCGCTGAAGCCGCGGGACCGAATGCCTGCGTGCTGATCTCGATGGCGCGCGGCACGCCTTACGACCTGCCGCTGAAGCTGACCATGGTCGAGCGCCATCCCTTAGGCAGCCAGGCGTTCATCCCGCTGTCGCCGCGGCCTTTCCTGGTCGTCGTCTGCCATGACGGCAAGGACGGTCCGGGCGAGCCGCACGCCTTCATCACCGCACCCGGGCAAGGCGTCAACTATCCGCGCAATCTCTGGCACGGCGTGCTGACGCCGCTCGGCGAAGCGCAGGATTTCGTCATCGTCGACCGCGGCGGTGACGGCTCCAACCTCGAAGAGTTCCATTTCTCGCACCCCTACGAAATCCATCTCCCCAACGAGACCTGAGACATGACCGACATATCGCTGATCGACCGCCTGCTCGATGTCATCGAGCACGACATCGTGCCGAAAACGGCAGAGGGCGTGGCCCATGGGAACAAGCTGTTCGGCGCCGCCATCCTGCGGAAGGGCGACCGCTCGCTGGTGCTGGCCGAAACCAACAACGAGATGGAAAATCCGCTCTGGCATGGCGAGGTGCACTGCCTGAAGCGTTTCTATGAAATGCCGAAAGCCGAGCGCGTCGACACCAAGGACGCCATCTTCATCGCCACGCATGAGCCCTGCTCGCTCTGCCTGTCGGCGATCACCTGGACCGGCTTCGACAATTTCTACTACCTCTTCAGCCACGAGGATTCACGCGACAGCTTTGCGATCCCGCACGATCTGAAAATCCTGAAAGAGGTCTTCACTCTTGATCCCGGCGGCTACAATGCCGAGAACACTTATTGGAAGAGTTTTTCCATTCGCAGGCTGGTGCGGGCGCTGCCCGAGGCCGAGCGCGGCCGGCTTGAGGCAAGGATCGGCAATATTTCCACCCGCTACGACGCGCTTTCCGGCGTCTATCAGGACAGCAAGGCCGAAAACGAGATTCCGCTGAACTGAGGTCGTGAAGCAGGCTGCGGCCAGGTCGCATTTTTCACTGCTCCAGTCGCGAATGGCGATTGAAAGTCTTGGCATAGCGGGGCGTTATGAGCCCCGCATGAAAACCATCACCGAATTTCCCCGCAAGGTCGTCGAATTCCCCGATATGGGCATCGTCATGCCGGATGGTTGCCGGCTGTCGGCGCGGGTTTGGATGCCGGAGGACGCCAGCAGCGATCCGGTGCCGGCGATCCTCGAGCACCTGCCCTACCGCAAGCGCGACGGCACCATCTTTCGCGATCAACTGACGCATCCCTATTTTGCCGGCCACGGCTACGCCTCGATCCGCGTCGACATGCGCGGCAATGGCGATTCCGAAGGCCTGATGGACGACGAATATTCCGAGCAGGAATTGCAGGACGCCTGCGATGTGATTGCCTGGGCGGCAGCACAGCCCTGGTGCAACGGCAGTGTCGGTATGATGGGCATTTCCTGGGGCGGCTTCAACTGCCTGCAGGTGGCGGCCAAGCAGCCGCCGGCGCTGAAGGCGGTGATCAGCCTGTGCTCGACCGTCGACCGCTACGCCGATGACATCCACTACAAGGGCGGCTGCCTTTTGACGGAAAATTTCGGCTGGGCCTCGACCATGTTGTCCTATTCGTCGCGACCGCCGGATCCGCTGATTGCGGGCGACAACCGCTGGCGCGACCTCTGGCTGACGCGGCTGGAGAACCAGTCTTTCCTTCTGCCGCTCTGGCTCAGCCATCAGCATCGCGACGCCTATTGGAAACGCGGTTCGATCTGCGAGGATTTCTCCGCGGTCAAAGCCGCCGTGCTGTCGATCGGCGGCTGGCATGACGGCTACCGCAACACGATTTCGCATCTGGTCACCAACATCCAGGCGCCGGTGAAGGGCATTGTCGGGCCATGGATCCACAAATACCCGCATTATGCCGAACCCAAACCCGCCATCGGCTTCCTGCAGGAGGCTTTGCGCTGGTGGGACAGCTGGTTGAAGGGCGTCGACACCGGCGTCGAGGCCGACCCGGACTACCGCGCCTATGTCATGGACAGTGTGCGGCCGGCGCGCTGGCACCCGGAGCGGCCGGGCCGTTGGGTGGCCGAACAGGAATGGCCGTCTCCCAACATCAAGGTCGGGGCGATCGAACTCATTGCTGACGGCGTCAGGCCGGCGATCGTGGCGACCCCGCAAAGCTGCGGGCTCGCCGGCGGCGAATATTTTCCCTTCACCTTTGGCCCGGAACTGCCCGGCGACCAGCGCCCGGACGATGCGCTGTCCGTCTGCTTCGATCAGCCTGTGCTTGCCGAGGCACTCGACATCGTCGGCGCGCCGGAGCTTCTCATCCGGGTGTCGTCCGATCGCCCGCAGGCGAACATCGCGGTGCGGCTGTGCGACGTGCACCCCGACGGCGCCTCGGAACTGATCTCCTACGGCGTGCTCAACCTGACGCATCGCGCTTCGCACGAACAGCCGCAAGCGCTGGTGCCGGGCGAAACGGTTTCGGCGCGCGTTATTCTCGACCAGTGCGCCTACCGCGTGCCGGCCGGACACCGCCTGCGCATCGCTGTTTCCAACGCTTACTGGCCGATGATCTGGCCGTCGCCGGAGCCGGTGCGGCTCGACCTTTCAGCGGCGACGCTGAGGCTGCCGCTGCGCCCGCTCGCAACAAGCGACGAGACTTCATTCCAGTCTCCCGAAGGCGCAACACCCTGGGCAACCGCGACAGTTCGTGCAGCGAATTCCGAGCGTCACGTCGATCGCGATGAGAAGACCGGCATCGTCACGCTCTCGATCACGGATGATTTCGGCGAAGTGCGCGATCTCGCGCATGGACTGGCCAATGGCAGCATTGCCCGCGAGAGCTGGACGATCCATCCCTACGACCCGCTGTCTGCCTCGGGCCGGACGCACTGGACGCAGACCTTGTCGCGAAACGGATGGTCGGTGCGCACCGAGACATCGGCTGAAATGCGCAGCGACGCGCAAAACTTCGTCGTCAGCGCCAGAATCGAAGCCTATGAGGGCGAAACGCTGGTTTTCGAACGCGATTTCGAAGAGACGATCCCGCGCGACCTGCTCTGAGCGTCCACGCGACTGGTCCAGTTGCGACGCACGATTTACGCCACGGCATGTCGCATTCCGTCTTGCTTACCGCTTTGCCTTCCGGTCAATATCCCTTTGGTAACAACAAGCAAAAAACGACCATAAGGTCGAACCAACAGAGTGAGGAACTCAAATGTCCAACGAACTCGAATATCTGAGCCGGCGCGTTGCGTCCGGCAAGCTGAGCCGTCGTGATTTCCTCGGCCGCGCCGCAGCACTCGGCGTCACAGCGCCCTTCGCCAATATGCTGCTTTCCAGTGCGGCTCGCGCGGAAGGCCCGGTCAAGGGCGGCACGCTGAAGGCCGGCCTCGTAGGCGGCGAATCCACGAACAGCCTGGACCCGGCTTTGTTCATGACGCAAGTGCCGTTCGCCTTTGGCAAGATGTGGGGCGAGCTGATCGTCGAGCTGTCCCCGGAAGGCAAACTCGAGAACCGCATCGCCGAAGAGATCGGCTCGTCGGACGACGCCAAGGTGTGGACGCTGAAAATCCGCGACGGCGTCGAATTCCACAACGGCAAGACGGTGACCGCTGAGGATGTGGCGGCAACCCTCGAGCGCCATTCCGATGAAAAATCGAAGTCCGGCGCGCTGGGCTACATGAAAGGCATCGACAGCATCAAGGCCAGTGGCAAGGAAGTCGTCCTGACGCTGAAGGAGGCCAACGCCGACCTTCCCTATCTCCTCAGCGACTACCACCTCATCGTCCAGCCCAACGGCGGCAAGGACAAGGCGGATGCCGGCATCTCGGCAGGACCCTACAAGGTCACCACCAACGAGCCCGGCGTGCGCCATGGCGGCGAGCGCTTCGCCAATTACTGGCAGGCCGACAAGATGGGCCATGCCGACCAGATCGAGATCATCGTTATCAACGACGCGACCGCGCGCACGGCGGCCCTGCAGGGCGGCCAGGTCAACATGATCAACCGCGTCGAGCCGAAGATCGTCGACCTGATCAAGCGTGTACCGGGCGTCACCATCCGCAACCATGCCGGCCCCGGCCACTATGTCTTCATCATGCATTGCAACACCGCGCCCTTCGACAACAGCGACCTGCGCATGGCGCTGAAGCTCGCGATCGACCGTGAGGAGATGCTGAACAAGGTGCTGCGCGGCTACGGCTCGCTCGGCAACGACTTCCCGATCAATTCGTCCTATCCGCTGTTTTCCGAGATCGAGCAGCGCAAATATGATCCCGACAAGGCCAAGTTCCACTACAAGAAGTCGGGCCATGACGGCACCGTGCTGCTGCGCACCTCCGACGTCGCCTTCCCGGGCGCGGTCGACGCCTCGCAGCTCTTCCAGCAGAGCGCGGCCAAGGCCGGCATCAAGATCGAGCTCAAGCGCGAGCCCGGCGACGGCTACTGGAACGAGGTCTGGAACAAGCAGCCCTTCTGCGCCTCCTATTGGGGCGGCCGCTCGACCCAGGACCAGATGTACTCGACCGCCTATCTGTCGACCGCCGACTGGAACGACACCCGTTTCAAGCGTCCGGACTTCGACAAGCTGGTGCTAGCCGCACGCGCCGAACTCGACGAGACCAAGCGCAAGCAGATGTACCACGACATGGCCGTGCTGGTGCGCGACGAGGGCGGCCTGATCCTGCCGATGTTCAATCAGTTCATCGATGCGACAGGCGCCAAGGTCGGCGGCTGGGTAGACGATCCGCATCAGGAGCTGATGAACGGCTACGCGCTGGCGAAGTGCTGGCTCGAAGCCTGAGCCCGGCTTTGCGGATATGTCCTCACCCGTCGTGAAACTTGTGGCCCAGCGCGTTGCGCTGGGCATCGTCCTCTTGCTGGCCGTTTCGGTCCTGATCTTCGCCGGCACCCAGATCCTGCCCGGCGACGTCGCGCAAGCCATTCTCGGACAGTCGGCGACGCCGGAATCGCTCGCCAATTTGCGCGAGCAGCTCGGCCTCAATCAGCCGGCTTACGTCAGGTATTTCCATTGGCTCGGCGGTGCACTCACCGGCGACCTCGGCACGGCGATGTCGAGCGGCCAGGATATCGCGACCTCGATCAAGGGGCGGCTGTGGAACACGCTGTTTCTCGCCTTCTGGGCTGCGATCGTGGCCGTGCCGCTGGCCATCATCCTCGGCCTGATCGCCGTGCGTTACCGCAATGGCTGGGTCGACAAGCTGATCTCCGGCCTGGCGCTCGCCTCGACATCTTTCCCGGAATTCTTCATCGGCTATGTGCTCGTCTATTTCTTTGCCGTGAAGTATCAATGGTTCCCGGCCATTTCCACGGTCTATGACGGCATGCCGTTCGGTGAGCGCATGCAGGCGATCGCGTTGCCAGCCACCGCGCTGACGCTGGTTGTGCTGGCGCATATGATGCGCATGACCCGCGCGGCCATCCTCAACGTCATGCAGTCGGCCTATGTCGAGACGGCAGAACTGAAAGGCCTGTCGGCCTTCAACGTCATCCGCAAGCATGCTTTCCCCAATGCCATAGCGCCGATCATCAACGTCGTCATGCTCAACCTCGCCTACCTCATCGTCGGCGTCGTCGTGGTCGAGGTGATCTTCGTCTATCCCGGCATGGGACAATATCTGGTCGACCACGTCACCAAGCGCGACGTGCCGGTGGTGCAGGCGGTCGGCCTGGTCTTCGCCGCCGTTTATATCAGCCTGAACATCATTGCGGACATCGGGGCGATTGTCGCCAATCCGCGCCTCAGACATCCGAAATAGGCGGCGGGCATGCTCGACATCAAACGCATCCCCATCCCCGCGCTGATCGGCATCGTGCTGACGGCTATGTTCGTGCTGGCGGCAGTTTTCGCACCGTTGATCGCACCGTACGGCAATGCCGAAATCGTCGGCGATGTCTGGGAACCGATGACGGCGGCACATTTGCTGGGCACCGACAATCTCGGTCGCGATCTTCTGTCGCGCATGATCTACGGCGCTCGCATCACGCTGTTCATTGCGGTGCTGGCCACCGCGCTGTCATTCTCGCTCGGCGCCATCCTCGGCTTTTCGGCGGCGGTGTTCGGCGGCTGGTTCGACACGCTTCTGTCGCGCCTTGTCGATCTGCTGATGTCGATCCCGACCCTGATCATGGCGCTCGTCGTGCTTTCGGTGCTGCCGACCAATCTGGTGACGCTGATCCTGGTGATGGGCGTCCTCGACTCGACCCGCGTCTACCGGCTGTCGCGCGCGGTGGCCGTCGACATCAACGTCATGGATTATGTCGAGGCCGCCAAGCTGCGGGGCGAAGGCAGCGGCTGGATCATCTTCCGCGAGATCCTGCCCAACGCGCTGTCGCCGCTGGTCTCGGAACTTGGCCTGCGCTTCATCTACGCGGTGCTGTTCTTGTCGACGCTGTCCTTTCTCGGGCTTGGCGTGCAACCGCCGGATGCCGACTGGGGCGGCATGGTCAAGGAGAACAAGGACGGCATCGTCTTTGGTATCGGGGCGGCACTCATCCCCGCCGCGGCGATCGCGGCACTGGCGATTTCGGTCAATCTGGTCGCCGATTGGGTGCTCAACCGCACGACAAGCCTGAAGGGAGGACGCGGGTGATGGCTGACACAAAAGCAAAGCCCGGCCTGCTGCTCGATATCCGCAATCTGCGCATCGAAGCGACAGTGTTTCCGCCCGGCGAGGCGCCGAAGAACATCGTTTTGGTCCACGATGTCTCGCTGACGCTGGAAAAGGGCAAGGTGCTCGGCCTGATCGGCGAGTCCGGCGCCGGCAAGTCGACCATCGGCCTGTCGTCGATGGGCTATGGCCGTGGCGGCGTGCGCATCACCGGCGGAGAGGTGCTGCTCAACGGCCGCGATATCCTCAAGGGCGGCAAGGAAGGTTTCCGCAAATTGCGCGGCCGCGAGGTCTGCTATGTCGCGCAGTCGGCGGCCGCCGCCTTCAACCCGGCGCACAAGCTGATGGACCAGGTGGTGGAAGCAACGCTGCTGCACGGCACGGCGACACGCGCCGAGGCCGAGAAACGTGCCGTGGCGTTGTTCAAGAAGCTCAGCCTGCCAAACCCCGAAATCATCGGCGAACGGTTCCCGCACCAGGTCTCCGGCGGCCAGTTGCAGCGCGTGATGACGGCGATGGCGCTGTGTTCGGAACCCGACCTGATCGTCTTTGACGAGCCGACCACGGCGCTCGACGTGACGACGCAGATCGACGTGCTGGCGGCGATCAAGGACGCCATCCGCGACACCCATGTCGCGGCGCTCTACATTACCCACGATCTTGCCGTCGTCGCCCAGGTCTCGGACGAGATCATGGTGCTGCGCCATGGCAGGCTGGTCGAATGGGGCGGCACTCGCCAGATCATCAAGGAGCCGCGCCAGGAATACACCAATGCGCTGGTCTCGGTGCATGAGATCGAGCATGCCGAGCAGAAGCCCGGCGCCGCGCCGTTCCTGTCGGTCAAGAACGTCACCGCCGCTTACGGCGGCAGCCACGTCAAGGTGCTGAAGAACGTCTCGGTCGACATCTTTCCGGGACAGACGCTGGCTGTCGTCGGTGAATCCGGCTCCGGCAAGTCGACGCTGGCGCGCGCCATCACCGGGCTGTTGCCGCCGGAAGAAGGCACCGTCACCTTCGACGGCAGGCCGCTCGCCAACAGGCTTGCCGACCGGCCGAAGGAGGATCTGCGGCAATTGCAGATGATCTACCAGATGGCCGACGTGGCGATGAACCCGCGCCAGACCGTCGGCACCATCATCGGCCGGCCGCTGGAATTCTACTTCGGCATACGCGGTCGCGAGCGCGACAAGCGCGTCGCCGAACTGCTCGACGAGATCGAGATGGGCAAGGGCTTTCTCGATCGTTATCCGGCCGAACTCTCCGGCGGCCAGAAACAGCGCGTCTGTATCGCCCGCTCGCTCGCTGCCAAGCCCAAGCTGATCATCTGCGACGAGGTGACATCGGCGCTCGACCCGCTGGTGGCCAACGGCATTCTCAAGCTGCTGCTCAACCTGCAGCAGCACGAGAAGGTCGCCTACCTCTTCATCACCCACGATCTGGCGACGGTGAAGTCGATCGCCGATTCGATCGCGGTGATGTACCGCGGCGAGGTGGTGCGCTACGGCGCCAAGAGCAAGGTGCTGACGCCGCCCTTCGACGCCTATACCGACCTGCTGCTGTCGTCCGTTCCCGAGATGGAGATCGGCTGGCTGGAAAAGGCGATCAAGGGACGGCGCATGGCGAGCGCGGGGAATTAGTAGGGAATTCGCGGCCTTTGTCGCGAAAACTTCCTTCAACGGCAAAAGCTTTCCGGAGCCGCCCATGGCGCTCAAGACCAAACTGCTGCTCATCATTTTCGATGGCGTGCCCTACCGGAACTGGCGCCGGCTGATGGGCAATCTCGAAGGCTGGGTGCAATCGGGCGAGGCGCAGGTGTGGAAGATGCGCTCGGTGCTGCCGTCGACCTCGGCCTGCTGCTATGCCTCGATCCACACCGGCGTTTCGCCGCAGGAGCACGGCATCCTATCCAACGAGAACCGTTTTCTCGTCAACAAGCCGGATATTTTCTCCGAGGTCAGCAAGGCCGGCGGCAAGACCGGCGCGGTGACGCATTCCTACTGGTCGGAATTCTTTCGTTCCTATCCGTTCGATCTGGTCGAGGACATGGAGTATGACGAGCCCAACGGACCGATCGCGCATGGCCGCTTCCACACCATGACCGGCTACAATGCCCGCAACCAGATGACGCCGAGCGATGTCGACCTGTTTGCGACGCTGACCATGCTGACCCGACGCCATGCCATCGACTACGGTATCCTGCACACCTGCACTCTGGATTCGATGGGCCATCGCTTCGGCCATGACTGCCACGAAATGGACCATGCCTGCTATGCGATGGACGGCATGCTGGCAGCCTTCCTGCCGGGCTGGCGGCAGGCCGGTTACGAGGTGATCGTAACCGCCGACCACGGCCAGACAGACCGCGGCCATCATGGCGGCCGTGACGATGAAATGCAGGATTTCGCGCTGTATTATTTCGGAGCCGGCAAAGGGCCGGATCCGGACACGCTGCTTGATCAGCTGCAACTGGCGCCGACGGTGCTGAAGCGGCTGGGTGTGCCGGTGCCGGAGACCATGAAGGCTAAGCCGTTTTTGGGGTGACGGAGGTCGTCGCTGAGCCGCCGTTCGCTACCCCCTCTCCCCGTCACTATACGGGGAGAGGGTAAGGGTGAGGGGCAGCGCTAACATCAAAATAAATACCCCAACGCCGGCGCCGCCCCTCATCCGCCTGCCGGCACCTTCTCCCCGTATAGTGACGGGGAGAAGGGAGACGCTCTGGCAACACTCCCTCTCTTCGGTTAGCTTCGCCAAAATTCCTTGGCGGAAGGATGAACCTTTTTGAACCTATCGGCGACAGAGCAGACAGGAGCCAGGCGGCTCGACCGGCCATGACGGCAGCGACCGAGACTGATCGCGCGCTTGTCGACCGGGTCGCGAAGGGCGACCGTGCCGCTGTTCGGCTGCTGTTCATGCGTCACCACGCGCGGGTCTACCGCTTCGTGGTGCGCCAGACGGGATCGGAAATGATGGCCGACGATATCGCAAACGAGGTCTTTCTCGAGCTGTGGCGCCAGGCGCCCGGTTTCGAAGGGCGCTCGGAAGTCTCGACATGGCTGCTCGGCATCGCCCGGTTCAAGGCGCTGTCGATGCTTCGCAAGAAAAAAGAAGACTGGATCGATGACGATGATGCGGCGCAGGTTCCCGACGGCGCCGACACGCCGGAAGTCGCCACCATGAAGGAAGACAAGGGCGCCGCTTTGCGGCGCTTCGTCGATGCCTTGCCGGAGGAACACCGCTCGGTGATCGACCTTGCCTATTACCATGGACAGTCGGTGACGGAGATTGGCGAGGTGCTCGGCATCCCGGTCGCCACCGTCAAGACCCGAATGTTCTACGCCCGCAAGAAACTCGGCGAAGCCCTCAAGGCCGCCGGTTACGACAGGGGGTGGCCATGAGCAATCCTGAAGACATGAGCGCCGCTGAAAAAATGTCGCGCCGTGACGAAATGGAAACGCTGCTGCCGTTCTACCTGAACGGCTCGCTGGAAGGCTCGGACCTCGAAGCCGTCGAGGAATGGCTGGCGTCCGATCCGGCGGCGACGGCGGCGCTTGGCGAGGCTGAGGCGGAATTCTCCGGCGCCACCGCCGCCAACGAGGCGATCCGGCCACCGGCCGATGCGCTCAGCCGCTTTGCCAGGGCGCTCGACGCCGAAGCCGGACCGGTCCGCGCTCCCGCGGGCCGTTTCTGGCTGGCGCAGGCACTCGGCCGTTTCATGGCGGTGCCGGTCGGTGTCGCCTGGGCGGCAGCGGCGGTGCTGCTGGCGTTGGTCGTGGTGCAGTCCTACGTGCAGACCGGCGGCAAGAGCCATGATTTCGAGATTGCCGGCGCCGAGGATGATCTGGCGAAACTGCCGTTCGCGCTGGTCAAGTTCAAGCCGGATGCGAAGATGTCCGACATCGCTGTCTTCCTCGACCAGAACGCGCTGAAGATCGCCGGCGGGCCGGCCGCCTCGGGCGTCTTCCGCATTGCCATCCCGGTCAAGACCGGAGCAGACTACACCAGGCTCGTCGGCCTTATTGCCGCCCAGCCGTTCGCGGAGACTGTGATCGAGGGAAGGAAACCGGTTGATGGCAGCTAGGGCGGTCATTCGATTTGCGGCGATCCTGGTGGCGGCGACGACAATCGTCGCCGTGCCGGCGTCGGCGCAGACCAATGATCCCAATGCCGGCCGGGCCGACTGCACCGACGCGGCCGGAGCGGCGGCTGCCGACTGCCCGAAAGACGGCAATGAGGCCAACGTCGGCGGCGAACCAGGCGCAGTTACCCTTCCGGCCCTGATCGTCGACCTGTTTCCCAACCCACCGGCTCCCGTAGCGCCCGTGCCGACGCCGCGGCCGTCAGCGCCGCCTGCCGACACGCAGGCCGGGCCACCCGCCGGTGGGGCGATCGTTTCGCCGACCGATCTTGTCGCGACCGCGCCGCGGCGTGCCATCGCCGGCGAGTTCGTGCCCGACGAGGTGCTGGTGACCGTCGACGGCGATGCCGGCGCCGTCCAGCAGATCGCCGCCTCCTTCGGCCTTGAAGTGCGCTCGCAGCGCCAGTCGCGGCTGCTCGGCACCACACTGGTGCGCTTCGGCATTCCCGACGGCCGCCCGGTCGGCGCCGTGCTGGCGCAGCTGGCCGCCGATGGCCGCACCCTGCGGCGCGAGCCAAACCATATCTACTCGCTGCAGCAGGCGGCCGGCATCGTCAACTATGCCTTCGAGCGCATTCAGCTCGACAACAAGCAAGCCAGTGGCGAAAACGTGCGCATCGCCGTCATCGACACCGGCATAGACGACACCAATCCGGCGCTGTCCGGCGTCATTGCCGACCAGTTCGACGCCATGCCCAACGTGCCGGTCGAAAAGCGTGATCACGGTACCTCGGTCGACGGGCTGATCGCCGGCGTCGGCGCGCTCGAAGGCATGGCGCCCGGCGCCAGGATCTATCACGCCCGCGCCTTCGAGGACGGCAGGTCGACCATGGATGTCATCCTGTCGGCGCTCGACTGGGCGGCGGACCAGAATGTCAGCATCATCAATATGAGTTTCGTCGGCCCCAAGAACGATCTGCTCGCCACCGCCTGCCGCAATGCGCGCGGGCTCGGCATCATCCTGGTCGCTGCTGCCGGCAACAACGGGCCGAAAGCGCCCTATGGCTACCCCGCCGCCTATGACGGCGTGATCGCGGTCACCGCCACCGACGCCAAGGACGGGCTGATGCAGCAGGCCAATCGCGGCGCTTATGTCTTCATCTCGGCGCCCGGCGTCGAGATGGTGGCGCCGAGCGGCGCCGGCTCTGACGTCGTCACCGGCACCTCATTTGCCGCCGCGATCGTGTCCGGCGCAATCGCCAACCTGATCCACGCCTCACCCGAGCGCTCGGCCGACGATATCGAAAAGGCGCTGGCCGCCACCGCCAGGGATCTCGGTCCGAAGGGACGGGACAATGATTTCGGTTATGGGCTGCTGGATACGAAGGCGGCGGCGAACAAGTAAACCGGAATTTCGCGCCACCCAATTCAGAGCGCCGGACCCAGCCGGACAGGGCTGCCATCATGGAAGCGCGACAGCCGGAAGCGGCTGAGGTCGTGCCCGGTCTGGTTTCCCTGGATCATGTCGGCAACGACCCGGCCTATGCCAGGCCCGATACCGAAGCCGTGACCGCTCATTCCCGTCGCGACGAAAAGACCGCCGACGGCCTGCACATGATCCACGATGGGGACGACGTCCGGCATGGCGTCGATCATGCCGCCCCAGCCTGCCTTCAGGCGAACCCTCTCGAACTGCGGAAAGAGGTGCTTGAACTTGCGTTCTATCGAACGCAGACGGGCCGGTTCAGGGGCCGGGTCGAGCACCCGCATTCTCTCGAAAGGGCTGTGCGAATCCGGCGCCCAATCGCGCGGCGTCGACCAGGCATCGGGGTAACCTGACGGCGCGAACGGAAAGTAGCGTGTCCCCAGCGGATTGTCCCTCAGCGCAGGAAGATATTTGGTGGCGTGCCGGAAGGCGTCAGGTCCCAGGTAATGCAGATGGCTGCCGCCCGCGGCGAGCGTATACCCGCCATCCTGCCGGCGCCTGAAAGCGATGTGTTCGTCAGTCGCCGCCCCTGCATAGATTTCAGCCAAGGGGTCCGTTGCGGCTGCGGTTACCCTGACGCTGAGCTGGGGGATGGAGACGCCGTGTCTTCTCAGGAACAAGGATGACCAGGCACCTCCCGCGACCAGCACGCTGGAGGCCTCGATATACCCCGTCTCGGTCCACAGCCCTTGACCTTGCCGCCTGAGATTTCGAGGGTTCGCGCTGCGCAATTCTCGACGATTTTGACGCCTTTTCGCACGGCGAGCCGGGCAAGTGCGGGCACCGCCAGCCAAGGCTCCGCCCGCATGTCGGAGGGCGTCGTCATCGCGCCCTTGAATTTGCGCGACATGCCTTTGATGAGTGCCGCGGTTTCGTCTGCATCCAGGAGACGGGTGTCGAGCGCATGCGTCGCAGCGATCTTCATGAATGCTTCGAAGCCGGCCATGTCCTTGTCGGTCTTCGCCAGGTAGGTCACACCTGTCTGGGTCAGGCCGATGTCCTCGCCGCATTCCTCAGCCAGTTGCCGCCACAGGCGAATAGCCTCTATGACGATGGGCAACTCGTCGGCGTCGCGTCCCTGCTTCCGGATCCAGCCCCAATTGCGGGACGACTGTTCGGCCGCAATGCGTCCTTTTTCCAGCAGCGTCACCGGGATGTTCCGCTGTGCCAGGAAAAGCGCCGTCGTCACACCGATGATGCCGCCACCGACAATGACCACCTCCGACGTTTTCGGCGGTGGGCCAGGATGCCGGATTGGATCCGTTTCGGAGAACGGGAATATGGGCAAGTGGCGCACCCTGAGGACTGGTTGATGGCTCTGGCTTACTGGTTGCCACCCACTCGAAGCCAAATCAAGGACAGGTCCAGGCAGACCGTTGTCCCAACGAAGTCAATCTATCTGCGGGCAACATCCACATGGGTGAACTTGCCCAGCGGAGCAATTGGATTAATCCCTAAACCGGCGCGCCGGCGACCGAGCCTCTCACCACCAGGTCGACAGGCCAGACCTCGCCTCGCGCCCCTTCTTCCAAGCCGGAAATGCGCGCTGCCAGGCGTTCGGCGATGCGGGCGCCGGCGAGGCGGATCGACGAGCGCGTCGTCGACAGCGGCACGGAAAAATTCTCCGGCTTCAGCCATGGAAAGACGTCGTCATGGGCAATCAACGACAGGTCGCCGGGAATGGTCAGGCCAAGGTCGCGCACCGCGCGCACGACGCCGAGCGACATGATCAGGCTGGAGCAGGCGATCGCCGTCGGCCGCTCGCTCTGTTCGAGCAGGCGCCTGGCGGCGCGGTAGCCGTTCTCCTCGGTCATGGTGAGTGAACAGACATGGCGCTCGCCGAGCGTCAGGCCGCTCGCGGCCAGCGCCCTGCGCATGCCGCGCTCGCGGTGGATGGCGAAGGTCTCGCGGTCGTCGCCATTGATCAGCGCCAGCCGGCGGTGGCCGAGCTGAACCAGCAGCCGGGCGGCGTCGTGGAAGCCGCCCTCATTGTCGATGTCGGTGAAGGGGTAGTCGAAATCGAAGCCTTCGCTGCGGCCATGGACGATGAAGGGAATGCCGAGCGTGTTGACCAGCGCCACCCGCCGGTCGGCCGGGCGCGGCGAGGAGATGTAGACGGCGTCGACCTGGCGGTTGGCGACGATGCGGCGATAGGTGGTTTCCTGGTCGTCGGCATCGGCCGGCGACAGCACCAGGTCGAGCTCGTGCGAGCGGGCATAGTCGCCGAGACCCGACAGGAACTCGACGAAATGCGGGTCGATGTCGACGGAGGCGCCCGTCGGCAGGACATAGCCGATCATGCCGGTCTTGCCGGTCGCCAGCCGGCGCGCGCTCGGGTTGGGCCGGTAGCCGTGGCGCTTGGCGGCATCCACCACGCGCCGGCGGGTTTCCTCGTTGACCTCCGGATAGCCGTTGAGCGCACGGCTTACCGTTGTCTGCGACAGGGCCAGCATATGAGAGAGCTGCTTCAGGTTCACTGGGAGGCCTCCAAGCCTCAAAGCGCTTTTAATTTTTAAGCCACGCGGACCACAATGGGCGCGGCCGAGCTGGTCGACCATACGCACTGGTCCGGCCAGTTTGAAGCTTAATACGCTGCTGCACCGCCGTAAAACTGTGCTGCAGTGCACTTCACCAAGTCTTGCGGCCCGAAATTAAATCGATTAGCCCACCGCCCTCTTGACTTCCAGCCGATTCAATGGCGAGATCAAAACGGCCAAAGCGCTTTGGAAGACTCTTCGAAAGGTTGCGGTTCCTTTCTGAACGAGTCACAGTCCTGCAGCGTCGGCGGGCGGAATGGAGGTTCCGTCCGGGTGTATGTGTCCACACTGGGAGGAATACCGATGAAGAAGATGCTTCTGCTTGGCGCAGCGTTTGCCACGCTCGCCTTGTCCCTGCCGGCGCAAGCCGAACTGAAGTTCAAGCCCGGGGAAGACAAGCGCTTCAACTGGGCCAATTACGAAGAGCTGAAGAAGGTCGATCTCAAGGGCGAGACGCTGACCATCTTCGGGCCCTGGCGCGGCGAGGACGAAGGCCTCATCCGCACTGTTCTCGAATATTTTCAGGAAGCCACCGGCGCCGAGATCAAATACTCCTCGTCGGAAAATTACGAACAGCAGATCGTCATCGATACCCAGGCCGGCAGCCCGCCCAATATCGCCGTACTGCCGCAGCCGGGCCTGATCCAGGATCTGGCGTCCAAGGGCCTTTTGACGCCGCTGGGCGACGACACCGCCAAATGGATCAAGGACAATTACGGCGCCGGCCAGTCATGGGTCGATCTCGGCACCTTCAAGGACAAGGACGGCAAGCCGGGCTTCTTCGCCTTCCCCTACAAGGCCGACGTGAAATCGCTGGTCTGGTATTCGCCCGACAATTTCGAGGAAGCCGGCTACAAGGTTCCCAAGACCCAGGAAGAGCTCGCCGACCTCGAGAAGAAGATCATCGCCGACGGCGGCACGCCGTGGTGCATCGGCCTCGGCTCAGGCGGCGCTACCGGCTGGCCGGCGACCGACTGGGTCGAAGACATCATGCTGCGCACCCAGACGCCCGACGTGTATGACAAGTGGGTAAAGAACGAGATCCCGTTCAACGATCCGGCGGTGGTCAACGCCATCGACATTTTCGGCAAGATCGCGACCGACGACAAGATGGTCGACGGTGGGGCCAAGGCGGTTGCCGCGACCGACTTCCGCGACAGCCCGAAGGGCCTCTTCTCGGTGCCGCCGAAATGCTACCTGCACCATCAGGCATCGTTCATCCCGACCTTCTTCCCGGAAGGCACAAAGGTTGGACAGGACGCCGACTTCTTCTACTTCCCGCCCTATGCATCCAAGCCCGAGCTGGGCACGCCTGTGCTCGGCGCCGGCACGCTGGCCATGATCACCAAGGATTCGAAGGGTGCACGCGCGTTCATCGAATTCCTGAAAATGCCGCTGGCACATGAAATCTGGATGGCCCAGGGCGGCTTCGTCACGCCGCTCAAGTCGGTCAACAAGGATGCCTATGCCAGCGACGCGCTGAAGAAGCAGGGCGATATCCTCGCCAATGCCTCGACCTTCCGCTTCGACGGTTCGGACCTGATGCCGGGCAAGATCGGCGCCGGCGCCTTCTGGACCGGCATGATCGATCTGGTCGGCGGCAAGTCGGCGCAGGATGTCGCCACCGACATCCAGAAGAGCTGGGACGCTATCAAGTAGTCAGCTGGCAAGCAGTCAGCTGGCAAGCAGTCAGCTGGCAAGTAACCACTGCCAAGTAATCAGCCGCTTTGGCGGCAAATTCAGGACTTCCTCCACAGACTGGATCCGGGCCGCTATGGCCCGGATCCGACCGGCGCCTTACGCCGGACCGATTTGCGTTCGTTCGTTTCAGAATAACTTAAATCGGCGCAGAGCCACATCGCCAGGGCTGTTCAAGGCCCGGCCGATCATGCGCAGGGAAGAGGGACCCATGGCTGCTCAGATCTTATCGGCCATTTTTGTCATCATCATCGGCGTCGGCGGCTGCGTCGCCTATTTCTGGGGCGCCAACAAGCTGGTCGACCTGATATTCCCGTCGCGCGGCGTGGCCGGGGCTGCGGCCATCGACAATCTGCGCCGGCAAGGACTGGTCCGTCCGTGGCTGTTCGTCGGCCCGGCGATGATCATCCTCACCGTCTACCTGATCTATCCGGTGGTGGCGACGCTCTGGCTGTCCTTCCTCGACCGCGGCGGCCAGCATTTTGTCGGCTTCGCCAACTATGAATGGGCGTTCGGCGACCGCGAGTTCCGCAACTCGATCCTGAATAACATCATCTGGCTGGCGGTGGTGCCCGCCGCCTGCACCTTTCTAGGGTTGATAATCGCCGTGCTCACGGACAAGATCTGGTGGGGCACAATCGCCAAGAGCCTGATCTTCCTGCCGCTGGCGATCTCCTTCGTCGGCGCCAGCGTGATCTGGAAATTCATCTACGAATATCGCGGCGAGGGCCAGACGCAGATCGGCCTGCTCAACGCCATCATCCAGTATTTCGGCGGCCAGCCGCAGGTCTGGATATCGCTGCCGTTCTGGAACAATTTCTTCCTGATGATCATCCTGATCTGGATCCAGACCGGCTTTGCCATGGTCATCCTGTCTTCGGCGTTGCGCGGCATCCCCGAAGAGACGCTTGAAGCCGCGGTCATCGACGGCGCCAATCCGTTCCAGATCTTCTGGAAGATCATGGTGCCGCAGATCTGGGGCACCATCGCCGTGGTCTGGACGACGATCACCATCCTGGTGCTGAAAGTGTTCGACATCGTGCTGACCATGACCAACGGCCAATGGAACAGCCAGGTGCTGGCCAATCTGATGTTCGATTGGATGTTCCGCGGCGGCGGCGATTTCGGCCGCGGCGCCACCATCGCCATCATCATCATGATCGCGGTCATCCCGATCATGGTCTGGAACATCCGCCAGGCGAACAAAGAGACGGGAGGACATTGAGATGGCCGTCGCGACCGGAAAGTCCTTTGCCAGCCGCTTCGGCGTCCACATCGCCGTGCTTGTCTTCGTCGCCGTCTGGACCGTGCCGACGCTCGGCATCCTGGTCTCGTCGCTGCGCGACAAGGACCAGATCATCGCCTCGGGCTGGTGGAACTCGTTCTCCAGCTCCAGCCAGACTGAAGCCGGCCGCCTGCCGCCGGCCTCGGCGCAGGTCGAGAAGGACGGCAAGTTCGTGCTTGCCGGCAATATCTTCGGCGACGGTGCTGCGCGCAACATCAGCGCCTTCGGCGTCAAGTCGGCGGCACCGACGCAATATCCGGCCGGCACCACTGCCGATCTCGGCGACGGCGTGACCTTGCAGCTCAATGCCGACGGAACGTTCGTCATGAGTTCGCCCAAGGCTTTCGAAGGCGACCGTGGCCAGCGCGTCTATTACGCCTCGTCGGCGCCACCGAAATTCACCACCGACAATTACAAGACCGTGCTGTTTTCGGAGGGCATCGGCCGCTCGTTCATAAACTCGCTGACCGTCACCATCCCGGCGACGGTCATCCCGATCCTGATCGCCGCCTTCGCCGCCTATGCATTGGCGTGGATGCGTTTTCCCGGCCGCGCCTTGCTGATCGCCACAATCATCGGCCTGCTGGTCGTGCCGCTGCAGATGTCCTTGATCCCGCTTTTGAAGATCTACAACGGCGTCGGCATCTTCTTCGGTGTGCCGTCGAAAACCTATCTCGGCATCTGGCTGGCGCATACCGGCTTCGGCCTGCCCTTCGCCATCTATCTCCTGCGCAGCTATATTGCCGGCCTGCCGCGCGAGATCATGGAATCGGCGCGCATAGATGGCGCCAGCGATTTCGAAATCTTCGTCAAGATCGTGCTGCCGCTGTCCTTCCCGGTGCTGGCGTCCTTTGCAATCTTCCAGTTCCTGTGGGTGTGGAACGATTTGTTGGTGGCAATGGTTTTCCTCGGTACCGAAGGGGACCAGATCGTGCTGACCGCGAAGCTCAACGCGCTGCTCGGCTCGCGCGGCGGCGACTGGGAAATCCTGACGACATCGGCCTTCGTCACCATTATCGTGCCGCTGATCGTGTTCTTCTCGCTGCAGCGCTATTTCGTCCGCGGGCTGCTGGCCGGCTCGGTCAAAGGAGGTTGAGACTTATGCAAGCCGCTTTGAAGGCGACCTCGAAGCCCGATCTCGCCGTCGATCGCGACTGGTGGCGGGGCGCGGTGATCTACCAGATCTATCCGCGCTCCTATCAGGACTCCAATGGCGACGGCATCGGCGACCTCAAGGGCATCATCCGCAGGCTGCCCTACATCGCCTCGCTCGGCGTCGACGCCATCTGGATTTCGCCCTTCTTCAAGTCGCCGATGAAGGATTTCGGCTACGACGTCTCGGACTATTGCGACGTCGACCCGATGTTCGGGACGCTCGCCGATTTCGACGCGCTGGTTGCGGAAGCCCATCACCTCGGCCTCAAGGTGATGATCGACGAGGTGCTGTCGCACACCGCCGACAACCATCCATGGTTCAAGGAGAGCCGCGCCAGCCGTAGCAATCCCAAGGCCGACTGGTATGTCTGGGCCGACGCCAGGCCGGACGGCACGCCGCCCAACAACTGGCTGTCGATCTTCGGCGGCTCGGCCTGGCAGTGGGACACCAGCCGCCAGCAATATTATCTGCATAATTTCCTGTCCGAGCAGCCGGACCTCAACTTCCACAATCTGGAAGTCCAGGACGCGCTGCTCGACGTCACCCGCTTCTGGCTGGAGCGCGGCGTCGACGGCTTCCGCCTCGACACCATCAATTTCTACTTCCACAGCCAGGGGCTGGAGAACAATCCGCCGCTGCCGCCCGAAGAGCGCAACGACCAGACAGCACCTGCGGTCAATCCCTACAACTACCAGGACCATATCTACGACAAGAGCCGGCCGGAAAACCTTGCCTTCCTCGAACGGTTCCGGGCGCTGCTCGACGAATATCCGGCGGCCGCCGCGGTCGGCGAAGTCGGCGATTCGCAGCGTGGGCTGGAAGTGGTCGCCGCCTACACCGCCGGCGGCAAACGCGTCCACATGTGCTATTCCTTCGATTTCCTGGCGCCGGAAAAGATCAGCGCCGCCAAGGTGCGCCAGGTGCTGGAAGCCTTCGGCAAGGTCGCCAGCGACGGCTGGTCGTGCTGGGCCTTTTCCAACCACGACGTGATGCGTCCGGCCTCGCGCTGGGCCGCCGACGAGGCCGACCCGGCCGCCTATCTGAAGGTTATCTCGGCGCTGCTGATGTCGCTGCGCGGTTCGGTCTGCCTCTATCAGGGAGAGGAGCTTGGGCTGGGCGAAGCCGAGTTGCAGTTCGAGGATCTGCAGGACCCCTACGGCATTCGCTTCTGGCCCGAATTCAAGGGCCGCGACGGCTGCCGCACGCCGATGGTGTGGGATGCAACCGCCAGCAATGCCGGCTTTTCGACGGCCAAGCCCTGGCTGCCGGTGCCGGGCAAGCACTTGTCGCAAGCGGTCAATGTTCAGCAGGGCGACGCGGCCTCGCTGCTCGAGCACTACCGGCGCTTTCTCGGTTTCCGCCGCCAGCATCCGGCCTTGGCCAAAGGCGACATCGAGTTCATCGAAAGCGAGGGCGACACCGTCGCCTTCACCCGCCGTGAGGGCAATGAGCAGATCGTCTGCGTCTTCAATCTGGCCAGCAAGCCGGCCGAGGTCGATCTCGGTGGTCAGGCGCTGCTGCCATTGGCCGGGCACGGTTTTTCGGGACAATCCGGCACAGGTTCCATCCGCCTCGGCGGCTACGGCGCCTGGTTCGGGCGCATCGACTGAGTTTTTGACGAAGCTGGATTTTTTGAGGAAATCCAGGTTCTCTAGGGAAATCACTGGGAGGAAATTATGGCCGATGTCACGCTGAGACAGGTGAAGAAATCATACGGCAATCTGCACATTCTCCACGGCATCGACCTCGACATAAAGTCGGGCGAGTTCATCGTCTTCGTCGGCCCGTCGGGTTGCGGCAAGTCGACCTTGCTGCGGTCCATCGCCGGGCTTGAGGAGATCACCTCCGGCGAGCTGAAGATCGCCGGCGAGGTGGTGAACGACGTGCCGCCTTCCAAGCGCGGCATTGCCATGGTGTTCCAGTCCTATGCGCTCTATCCGCACATGACCGTCTACGACAACATGGCCTTCTCGATGAAGATCGGCAAGGAAAGCAAGGCCGAGATCGACAAGCGGGTGCGGCAGGCCGCCGAAATCCTGCAGCTGACCAAATATCTCGACCGCCTGCCCAAGGCGATGTCGGGCGGCCAGCGCCAGCGTGTCGCCATCGGTCGCGCCATCGTGCGCAATCCGAAAGTGTTCCTGTTCGACGAGCCGCTGTCGAATCTCGACGCGGCGCTGCGCGTCGCGACCCGCATCGAGATCGCCAAGCTCAAGGAATCGATGCCTGCCACGACCATGATCTACGTCACCCACGATCAGGTCGAAGCGATGACGCTCGCCGACCGCATCGTCGTGCTGAAGGACGGCCATATCGAGCAGGTCGGCACGCCGATGGACCTCTACAAGAAGCCCGGCAATCTGTTCGTTGCCCAGTTCATCGGCTCGCCGGCCATGAACATCCTGCCGGCGACAATCGACAGGACGGGCAACCCGACAATCGTCAGCCATGTCGGCGGCCGCAAGGCAACGGTGCCGATCGCAACGCCGGCGTCAGCAAAGGGTGCGGCAGTCAGCTTCGGCGTGCGGCCGGAGGATCTGTCGGCCGCCACCGGCGCGGAATATCTTTTCGAGGGCGTGGTGGACTATGTCGAGCAACTCGGCGAGGTGCAGCTTGTCTATGTCGATATCGGCCGCGCCGACCTGCCGTTGGTGACCAAGCTGCCCGGCAATGTCGAGGTCAAGCGCGGGGCAAAGCTGCGACTGACCGCGGATGCCGGGGACCTGCACATCTTCGACGCCGATGGGCACTCCTTCTCGCTCAAGCCGGTGGAAGTGAAGGCGGCTTGAGATAGCTGCGTCGTACAGGCATGAAAAAAGAGCGGCGGGCCAGGCCCGCCACTCTTTTTTAAGCTTCGGCTGTTAGTTGTTGCCGAACCGATCCCTGTCGCTGCTCTGAGGAACGAACTTCTGTTGGTCGTCCGACGAGTTCAGCAGCTTGTAGACCGCCGAGTTGGTGCCGGTCGACGAAGTGCGGGTGGTGTCGACGGCAGCGGCCGGCTGGTTGGCGCCATTGGAGCCATAATTGTCGCTGCCGGCAAAGGCAGCGCTCGAAACAGCCAGAACGGCTGCGGTGGCGAGAACGATCTTCTTCATTTTAGTCTCCTGAATTTTTCTGATGCTGCCAGCTGCAGCGGATAAGCCCGCCACGTGCTGGAAACCGGCTTTTAGCGGCCGAAAAGGTTACGGTCGGCACCGTGGGCAGGCGCCTGCTCGGCTGGAGCCGACTTCTCAACCGAAGCCGTATGGCCACTATCGGTCGACGTAATCGCAGGCTGGTTGGCGCCGTTCGAACCGTAGTTGTCGCTGCCGGCGAAAGCGCTGCCGGAGATGGCCAAAACGGCGGCGGCAGCAAGGATGATCTTTTTCATTTCAAATACTCCTGAATTTTTTGGGATCCCGAGAGCGACGGGTTAGCCGCCCTTCTTTGGTCGGGATCAGCGATTGCCGTAGAGGTCGCGGTCGGCGCCCTGAACGACAGGCTGCTTGTCAGCGTGCGCCGGCTTCTGAATGGAAGCCGTATACGAGCTGTCGACCGAGACGGCTGGCTGGTTCGCACCATTGGAACCGTAATTGTCGCTACCGGCGAAGGCGCTGCCGGTGATCGCCAAAACGGCTGCGGCAGTGAGGATGATCTTTTTCATTTTTAGGACTCCAGTTTGTCTGTCCGTCTAGCGGCGTGTCTTGGGAGGAATTCGCGTCGTTCGGACAGCCCCGATGTGGGAAAGCCATAGGCTGGTTTCCAATCACGAAGTTGTTCCGTGTGGACCACGGTCCTGCACCTTGAAATTGTGCCAGGAAGTTCCTCTATGGTCATTTATCGCATTGTTTTCAGTTGCTTATGTCGAACCGAGTGGTTCGCTCCGGTGTCGGTTTCCGGGCCGTCGTTCACACCGTCCTGCACGCATTGTCAACAGAAACGAACCGTTCGGTTCGATTAGAGATTGCTAATAGTAACTTTTCGATACCGTTGAGCCCTTTTTGCCCCCGATCGGAACTGGATCCGCAGCGATTCGAAACGGCGATGATAGCGCCGCAAGACAGGATCTCAGCCCTTCGGTGGTCGGCGGGGCGTATGCCGCGCGTGTCGCGCCGCATGGATACGATGTCGCTTTCATGCCGACGTCGCGATCGCTGCCGTGATTAGATGATCGCATCTCAGGTGCCGCTTCGTGACGACGCAGCGGAGAATTGGGAAGCCGGTCAGAATCCGGCGCTGCCCCCGCAACGGTGGTGGAGTTGAAGTCGCAACGGGAGACCACTGGGCAAGAGCCTGGGAAGGTGTCGCGATGGTCCGCAAGGACAACTCCAGAGCCCGGAAACCAGCCCGAGATGCATAGACTCGACTGATCGCGGTGGGCGGTCAAGAGGTGGATAGTGCATGTCCGGCGCCG
Organism: Mesorhizobium sp. C268A; assembly: GCF_040324475.1. Taxonomy (NCBI): domain Bacteria; kingdom Pseudomonadati; phylum Pseudomonadota; class Alphaproteobacteria; order Hyphomicrobiales; family Phyllobacteriaceae; genus Mesorhizobium; species Mesorhizobium sp. C268A. The sequence goes on along the minus strand of NZ_JAMYVX010000001.1, from coordinate 2,987,010 downwards.
CGCCGGCCTGCGTCCGATCCTTCCTCCATCACCACCAAGTTCAGTCCTTAAACCACGAGGACAGAACTATGGATACGCGCAACGACATGCTGAGGCTCCTGAACGGCCGCAAGCAAGGCTTTTCGCTGGAACAGCCCTTCTACACCGACCCGGACTATTTCAAGCTCGACATGGAGCTTATCTGGTATCGCGACTGGCTGTTCATCGGCCATGATTGCGAACTGCCGAAGCCCGGCAGCTATATCACCGTGCAGATCGGCGATTATCCGGTGGTGCTGGTCCGCGACCAGAAGGGCAACATCAACGCCTTTCACAATTCCTGCCGCCATCGCGGCAGCCGTGTCTGCAACACTGAGAAGGGCATGGCGGCAAAGCTTGTCTGCCCCTATCACCAGTGGACCTACGAGCTTGACGGCCGGCTGCTGTTTGCCCGCCAGATGGCCGACGGTTTCGACAAGAGCCAGTTCGGCCTGAAGCCCGTCGCCTGCGAGAGCGTCGGCGGCTACATCTTCATCTGCCTGGCGAAAGAACCTGCCGACTTTGCGCCGATGCGCGCCATGATAGAGCCCTACCTCAAGCCGCACCGGCTGAATGAAGCCAAGGTCGCCTTCGAGAGCACCATCATCGAGAAGGGCAACTGGAAGCTGGTCTGGGAAAACAACCGCGAATGCTATCACTGCGCCGGCAATCATCCAGAGCTGTGCAAGACATTCCCCGAAGCGCCGACGGTGACCGGCGTGCAGGGCGCCGACAGCGATCCGGAGATGCTGGCGCACTGGGCGAAATGCGAGGCGGCGGGCCTGCCGAGCAAGTTCCGCATCGATCCGGCCGGGCAATACCGCGCCACCCGCGCGCCGCTGCTGCGCGATGCCGTCAGCTACACGATGTCGGGAAAGCGCGCGGTGACGAAGAACCTGTCCGACACTGTTGCCGCCGACCGCATCGGCACCTTGATGCACTACCACTATCCGACGACCTGGAACCACATACTGATCGACCATGCGGTCACCTTCCGGGTGCTGCCGATCAGCGCCACCGAAACCGCGGTGACGACCAAGTGGCTGGTGCACAAGGATGCGGTCGAGGGGGTCGACTACAACCTTGAGGAGCTCACCCATGTCTGGACCGAGACCAACGACCAGGACCGCCGCATCGTCGAGGAAAACGCCTTCGGCATCCTGTCTCCGGCCTATGAGCCCGGCCCCTATTCGGAGCTGCACGAGGGCGGCGTGATCCAGTTCGTCGAATGGTACGCGGCCTTCATCGGCCCGCGCCTTGCCGAAGGCGGCCGGCCGGCGCTACGCAGCGTCGCGTGAGCTGGAGCAGGCGAAGAGGGACCAGAGGATGAATGCGATGACGGATCTTGGGCTCTATCGCCATCTCGACCAGATGGCGCCGTGGAACGATAGGCTGCAGGTGCTGGAAGTGATCGGCGTCAGCGACGAGGCGCCCGACGTCAAGACCTTCACCTTCCGCTCCGACAACCAGACCTGGTTCCGCTACAAGCCGGGCCAGTTCCTGACGCTGGAACTGCCGACACCGGACGGGCCGCTGATGCGCACCTACACGCTGTCGTCGTCGCCATCGCGGCCGTTTTCGATCGCGGTGACGATCAAGGCGCAGGCCGGCAGCATCGGCACGCGCTGGATGTTCGACCATCTGGTGCCCGGTTCGCATGTCAAGGCCTACGGACCGGCCGGCGACTTCTCGTTGCACAGCCACCCGGCGGCCAAATACCTGTTCATTTCCGCCGGCTCCGGCGTGACGCCGATGATGTCGATGCTGCGCTGGCTGAACGACTGCGCGCCATGGACCGATGTCGGTTTCGTCAACTGCGCGCGGCGTGCCGAAGAGATCATCTTCCGCAAGGAACTCGAACTGCTCGGCGGCCATATGCCCGGCCTGTCGCTCGGCTTCATGATCGAGGAACGTTCCAGCCGCGAAGGCTGGTACGGCCATATGGGCCGCATCGACGCGATCCGGCTGCCCTTGCTGGCTCCGGACTTCCGCGAGCGCGAAATCTTCTGCTGCGGCCCCGATCCGTTCATGCGCGCCGTGCGCGGCATGCTGGATGCCGCCGGCTTCGACATGACGAAATACCATCAGGAGAGCTTTGCCGCGCCTGTGGTGGAGGAAATTCCGGCGCCGTTTGCCTCCCCGGTCGAGGACGGCATCGCTGCACCTGTCGAAGCCGTGACGCCGATCCGCTTCTCGCTTTCGGAGGTCGACGCCGGCTGCGTCGCCGGCCAGACCGTGCTGCAGACCGCGCGCAGCTCGGGCGTGCGGATTCCCGCCGCCTGCGAGTTCGGCCTGTGCGGCACCTGCAAGGTGAAGAAGGTCTCCGGCGAAGTCGAGATGAGCCACAATGGCGGCATCCTCGACCACGAGATCGATGACGGTTTCATCCTTGCCTGCTGCTCGAAACCATTGTCGGCGCTCGAAATCGAGGCTTGAGCCGGTCGACTTCGCCGCAACGGTCGCCGACGCAGGCGTTGTATTCGCGGGTCTTTGTCTTGCCAACCAACGGCCAAGTGATTTAGACGCACTTAGGAAGGGCTTGGCAGACCGTGAAGCCGGCGCATCCCTTCAGGGCGCATGGGACGGGGGACACAGCGATGCAACAGCGGGTCTACGCGGTCGCAAGCAAGGACATCGTTTTCGAATCATTCGATGGCGAAGCCGTCGTTCTCGATCTTTCGAACGGCAAGTATTTCGGCTTTTCCGATTCCGGCAGCCGGGTCTGGCAGGCTTTGTCGTCCGGCGTCGCCACTGAAGCGCTGGTCGGAGCTGCCGCGGGCGCCGCAAAAACAAGCCTGGCCGACCTCGAAAGCTTCGTTGCCCGACTGCTCGATTTCGGGTTGCTTGCGCCAGCCGAAACACCGGCACAACCGCTTTCGGGCGAGCTGTCGGCTGCGCTTGCTGCCAGCAATGAGCCGCTCAAGGTCGATGTCCATGACGACCTTGCCGATCTCATCATTGTCGACCCGATCCATGAGGTCGAGGAACCTCTCGGCTGGCCGGCGGTGAAACAGGCATAATCGTTTCCCTAAAGCGCGTCGCGTTTGAACGGACTCAGGCGACGCGGTTTAGATCTTTTATTTTATGCATGTCGTCGTCTCAAAACCGGGGCCACCCCGAGCGACATGCATCAGGCGACCCGGCGCAATTCTGGACGCTGAACAACCAACACATGCCTTTGATCACGCTGCAAACCCTGCCGGATTATGCCCGCCATGTGCTGGCGGCCGCGGAAAGCGCCGCCGCATTCTATCCCGTTACCGCCAGCGTGCGGTTGCCGGGACTGGAGCTGAGTGTCCACCTCGACCATGGCACGCTGGCGGAAGCCATGAGCCATGCCTTCATACCGGCCCCGGAAAATCCGTCTGCATCTGACGGCTGCCGCATTTTCGTCGCCCACCCGGGCATCGATGGCGTCCTCGCCCCGGCCACCTGGGGCCGAGGCGATTACAACCATCATGCCTTTGCCAACCGGCTGGAAGAGGCCGGATTGCGCGGCAGCTACTATCATGACCTCGATTTCTGGCAGTTCCATGATCCGCAACGCCATGTCGGGGCGCAGCTGATGATGTCGGCCGACGCCTTTCCGCCATGGGAACAGGCGGCGCCGCTGCGCGCCTTCCTGCATTGGGAATATGCGGCGCGCGGCATGCGGCTTACCCATGCCGGCACGCTGGGCATCGATGGCAAGGGCGTGTTGCTGGCGGGCTCCGGGGGAGCCGGAAAATCGGGAACAGTCGTCGCCGGCCTGCTCAATGGGCTCGATAGCGTCGGCGACGACTATGTGCTGATCGACCGGACCGAGGGCGTGACGGCCTATCCGCTGTTTGCCACGCTCAAGCAGGATCCGGAGGGCTTCAAGCGGCTGAAGCTGGAGGGTCGGCTAAAGTCGTACCAACCGCTGAACTGGCAAGGCAAGCATGCCTTTCGCATCGACGAGATCGCGCCTCGACCACCTCCTGCAAGTCTGGACATTATTGCTTTGATAGTGCCCCATATCAGGGGAGGTGCGAGAAGCTCGGTCATGCCCATATCGCGCAAGGATGCCATGATCGCCTTGGCCCCGTCAGGAATCGTGCAGATGCCGGGCGAGCGGGAAGCGGGCTTTCGCTTTTTCAGCGAGCTTACCCGCGATCTGCCATGCTACCGGCTGTCGCTGGGGACCGAGCCGCGCGAGATCGCCGGCACGATTGCGGATTTCGTCCTTCGGGGCGCTGCATGAAGTTGAGCATCATTGTGCCGGTGTACAATCGGGAGATCTATGTCGTTTCGACGTTGCGGTCCCTGCTCAGGCAACGCGACGATGCCGATCTCGATATCATCGTTGTCGACGACGGCTCGACGGACAGCTCCGTTGAAGCAGTCCGCGCCATCATGCGGGAAGCGTCGTGCATCCGCCTGTTCCAGCAGGCAAACCAGGGCGTGGCCAACGCGCGCAACACAGGGCTGAGGCAGTTGCTGCCGCAAACCGAACTGGTGTCGTTCCTGGATTCGGACGACGTCTCGCCGGCTGGACGATTCAAGGCTGGCCTACCCCTGTTCGCGGCCGACCCTGCGCTCGAGCTGACCTACTCGCTGATGACGCGCGTCGATCTCATGGACGACGAAACCCTGCAGCCGGCACGGGGCGGCGCAGGTCCCACCGTGCGCGGCGTCAGCCTTAGCGCCGGGATACTCCGCAGGGCACTCATCGACCGTACAGGTGCTTTCGACGAGGAGTTCCGGCAGGGCGAAGACGCCGACTATCTGCTGCGCATTTTCGAAACCAGCCCAAAGCACATTTTTCCCGACACCGTCGCGGTATACTACCGGCGCCACCCCGGCAATTTGACCAAGCAAAGGGATGTGGCGGTGCGCGAATATCTGCGTGTGATTCAGAAATCCTTGCGGCGGCGCAAGGCCGATCCGTCGCGGCGCCCGGTCGAGGGGCTTTTCGAGATCAAGCGCCCGGCAGAGTGGTGAAAGAATGAATAGATCACAGCCTGGAATGCGTGCGTGAAGCTGAGCGTGATCATGCCGGTCTACAACCGCGAACGCCATGTCGGCTCGGCGCTGCGCTCGCTGCTGAGGCAGCGCGATGCCGCCGATCTCGACATCATCGTTATCGATGACGGTTCGACCGACAGTTCGGTGGCGGTCGTGCGCTCGCTGATCGCGGAGGCGCCGTGCATTCGCCTTTTCCAGCAGCAGAATGCCGGGGTGACGCGGGCACGCAACGCGGGCTTGCGGCAATTGCTGCCGCAGACCGGGCTGGTATCGTTTCTCGATTCCGACGACATTTCCCCGCCGGGCCGCTTCAAGGCGGATCTGACCTGTTTCGACGCAGACCCCACCCTCGAGCTCACCTATTCGCGCATGACGCTGGTCGACGACATAGATGACGATACGCTGGAGCCGACAGCCGACAGCCACTCGATGACGGTTCGCGGCATTCACCTGTCTCCCGCTATCTTCGTCCGGCGGTTGGTCGAACGCATCGGCAGCTTCGACGAGGATTTCCACCAGGCCGAGGACACCGACTATCTGCTGCGCACTTTCGAAAGCGGTCCGAAATTCACGATGCCCGACACTGTTGCGCTCTATTACCGGCGCCATCCCGGCAACATGACCAGGCAGGCCGATGTTCCTTTTCGCGAATTCATGCGCGCCGTCTACAAGTCGATGAAACGGCGCGAGGCCGACCGCTCCTTGCACCCTGTCGACGGCATCTTCGATTTCAAGGAACTTGCGAATTGGCGTTTCCTGTGATGGCCAGCTACGGCGTCGTCATTCCGGCCTTCAACGCGACCGCCACCATCGCCGAGACGCTGCGATCGGTCGCGGCCCAGACGGTCCAGCCCGACGCCATAATCGTCGTCGATGACGGCTCGACCGACGATACGGTCGCGGTGGTCAATGCGCTGGGCATGCCGGTGCAGGTGTTGCGCCAGGACAATGCCGGACCAGGCAGCGCCACCACCAGGGGCATCGCCGCGCTGGCGACGCCCTTCGTCGCCACGCTCGATGCGGACGATCTGTGGCTGCCGACCAAGATCGAAAGGCAGCTGGAGCATTTCGAGCGGTTTCCCGCGACGGCAGGAGTCTTTGCCCACTGGCGGACGTTTCGCGATGACAAGCCCGATGTGCAACAGGACGTGGCCGTGGCGGGCTGGTCGCGCACGACGATGATGATCCGCCGGGAGGTAGCCGAGGCCGTCGGTCCGATCATCGACCCGCAAGGCGGTCGCGGCGACATGGTCGACTGGATCGCCCGTGTCCGCGAGGCGGGCTTTGCGCTTGCCATGCTCGACGATGTCCTGACCTTGCGCCGCATCCGGCCCGACAGCATGTCCTATGGACGCGACCCCGTGCGCGACCGCGGTTATGTCGAAGTCGTAAGGCTGGCCATGCAAAGGCGAGCAGCGAAAAAGGCGAGCGCCGACTGATGGCCAATGCCATGCGCCGTATCGGCCGTCGGTTTCCGGACTATGGTTGGTCATGGCCCACTGGCGGCCTCGACCAGTTGCTGAAGGCCGCATTGCTCCCCGATGAAGAGGCGGCCGGGGCCTATGCGGCGCGCTGGCTCGACGAGAACGATATCGACCATGCTGCTTTCCGCGAGCATCGGCTGCTGGCCGCGATCTCCGACAGGTTCGGCCGCAAGCTCGCTGGGCATCCGGCCTATCCACGTCTTGTCGGCCTGCAAAAGATGCTGTGGACCAAATCGCGACTGGCTGCGCGCGAGGCCGAGCCGGCGCTACAGGCCATGATCGACGCCGGCTGCGCGGTGATGCTTATCAAAGGCGCCAGCCGCATCGCCGTCAACGCGTCGGCGCAGCGCGGCCGGGTGGCGCATGACATCGACATACTGGTGCGCTCGCAGGCCATGATTGCCGCCTTCGATGTGCTTAGCGAACGCGACTGGCAGATCGCCACCGGCGTCAGTCCGCAATATCTGCGCACCAGGCTGGCGTCCTTGCGTTCGATGAATTTTTTCAAGGGCAGTTTCGGCGACATCGACCTGCACCAGCTCGCTTATGACGGGTCGCAGCAAAGCGCGGAAGATGATCTGGCGATCTGGCAGCGGGCGCTGTCAGCCGATTTCAATGGCGTCCGCGTGCTTGTGCCCTCTCCGGCCGACCGCATGGCGCTCGCCATCGCACATGGCGGCCTCGATGCCCACACCCACAGCGACTGGCTGGTTGACTGTGCGGTCGCCATCGAGAGTGGCGCAGTCGACTGGGGCGTGTTCGGCGACATCGTCGCCAAGCGGGGCCTCGCCGTCGCCGCGGCGGTGGCGCTCTCCTATCTCTGCCTGGAGATCGGCATTGCGGTGCCGGAGGCCGAACTTGCAAAGACGATTGAGTTGGCCGACCGCGCCGGCCTGTCGCGCTGGTCCTCGGTGCTGCAGGCCAAGCCGCGTACCGATTTCGGCGGCCTCGTTTGGCTGTCGCGCGGCTTTGCCAAGCAGTTGCGCCTCAAACGCAAAAAGGGCCGCCTGCAGCAGCCGACGCCCGCCGTCTGGCGCGGCAGGCCGACATTGCGCAAGGCAAGAGCGACGTCGGCGCCGTTTGCACTTTCCCAGCCCCTGCCGCGTCCGGACAGGACTGGAGCGATGGTGCTGGACGTCACCGTCAGGATCGTCGTTCCACCAATCCGGCGCCGCATTGAGATGGAAATCAATGCCGGCGGCGGCCATGTCGCCCGCCTGCGTTCCATGGTGATCAGCCGCGCCGGCGGCGGACGTGTGCTGCGCTTTCGCGGCAAGCTAACGGTGGACGACACCGGCCGGCCTCTGGTGATCGAGGCACGGCCATCGCGCCAGTTCCGCAACTGGGACAATGAGGCCGAAGTCGCCGCCTATGGCGCGCTGCCGTTCCAATTGCTGTCGGCAAGGTTTTCACCCACCTGAGAGCGGGTGGCTGTTTCAATGAAAACGGTGAACCACTGTGGCCCTCTCAGACGCCATAGCGCTCGGTGCGGATGATTTCCGCTGATATGCCGGCGTCGATCAGCGCCTGGGCAGCCGCCGAGACGAAGGCGTTCGACCCGCACACGAAGGCGAGCGCCGGCGGCCGCGGCAGCCGCGTGAGCGCCTGCATGACCATTGCCGTGTCGATGCGCCTCGAATAGTCGGACGGGCGCCGTGCCGCCTCGCGTGTCAGCGTCAGCACCAGCTCGAACCCGTCGCGGCGGTCGCCGAGACCGATCAGCTCGTCGCGGAAGATCACCTCGTCCCAGACCCGCACCGAAAACATCAGCTCCACCGGCACCGCCGATTTGCGCAAGGTCCGGTGACGCACCATCGCCATCAGCGGCACGACGCCGGAGCCGCCGCCGACCAGAAGCAGCGGCCCGCCATCCCCATCGGACCAGACGAAATGGCCGCCGAGCGGCCCGCGCACTTCGATCTCGTCATCGACCGCGGCGATGTCGTGGAAGAAGGGCGAGACTTCACCGTCGTCGAACTTCTCGATCGCCAGCTCGATCGTGGCGCCGCTCTCCGGCGCCGAGGCGATGGAATAGGGGCGGCGCGCCTGGTAGCCGTCAGGCGCAGTCAGCCTGACATCGACATGCTGTCCGGCGCGATAGGCGAATGGCCGTGACAGCGCGAAAAAGAAACTGGCAACGCGTGCCGTCCGCTTTTCGATCCGGGTGATTTTCGCCGTCTGCCAGGGAGATTGCGGCGCTTCGCTCATGGATCGCCGCTATAGCGCTGCTCGCGCCACGGGTCGCCATAGATGTGATAGCCGCGCAATTCCCAGAAGCCCGGCTCGTCGCGCTCGGTGAACTGCAGCCCGTTCAGCCATTTGGCCGATTTCCAGAAATAGAGATGCGGCACCAGGAGCCGCGCCGGGCCGCCATGGTCGGCAGTGATCGGCTTGCCTTCATAAAGGAGCGCCACCATCGCCTTCCCCGCTGTGAGATCCTTGGCCGGCACGTTGGTGGTGTAGCCGTCATAGCCATGCGCCAGCAGGAAGCCGGTCGGCGCTTCGATACCGGCATCGGCAAGGATGTCGTCGACCAGCACGCCTTGCCAGGCGGTATCGAACTTGGTCCAGGCGGTAACGCAATGGATGTCGCGCGTCGTCTTGGTCAAGGGCAGCGCGTTGAACTCGGCCCAGTTCCACTTCTTGATCGGGCGCGGCCCGTGCTTGAGCGTGAACGACCAGTCCTCGGTGCGCACCCGCGGCGTCGGCCCCGCCGACAGCACCGGAAAGCCCTGTTCGAGATACTGACCGGGCGGAATGCGCGCATCGGTCTCCGTCGGAGGCTTTCGACCGGAGGAAAAACCGCGAGTGACCATCGGACTGTCCGTTTTTAGCAGGCCATTGCCGGCCTGCCGTAATGTTCTCGAAGATGTCGCGGCGGGCAACAGGAATTTTGGCGGGGCCGTGCGGCAGGCCTGCCGATCGTTCAGCGAGCCCGCCGCATCATGTCTCAACCGGCGGCGAAGGGTACGGCGACGAAGATTTGCGCGTCGCCCCGGTCGACCAAAAGCAGCACCGACTTCCGGCCCGATCTGCCGGCCTTGGCGATCGCCTGGTTGGCTTGCCGCGCATCCCGCACGGGCGACCGGTCGACGGCGACGATGACGTCGCCCGGCTGCAGGCCGGCATTGGCAGCTGCCTTGTCCGGATTGACGCGCTCGACCACGGCGCCACGCTGGTTCCAATCACAATGTCGTCAGAGGCCTCCGGTGCGCCTGAGATAGGCTGTGGCGATCTCGCGCATCCGGTTGCCGTCGAAGCTCGGCCCATGGCCGCCATGGCCGAGGCGAACAGGCAGGTCAAGGAGCCGCTGCATGGTACGGCGATAATCAGGCCGGGAGGAATCCGGCAGGTCGTCGATCAGCGTGGAATCGTAGATGGCGTCGCCGGCAAAGAACAGGCCGTCTGCCTCGTCGAACAAAGCGATCGAATCCGGCGAATGTCCGGGCAGATGCAGGACGCGGAACTGCCGGTCGCCGAGGTCGACGATGTCGCCCTCGTCCAGCGTGCGCGTCAGCGGCGCCGGCGGGATCTTGTAGTCGGCCGCCGTCCAGCCCGGCGCCGGCAATTTCGAAACGGCGCCGTCGAGATTGTTGAACATGTAGGCGTAGGTCACCTGATCGTTCATGGTCTCGAAATGCTCGGCACTGTGCCGCGGCCCGGCGCGCAGCGGAAACTCGTGCAGCGAGCCGACATGGTCGAGATGGATGTGGGTGGCGACAACGATGAGCGGCTTGCCCTCGGGCGTGTCGATCTCAGGCGCCAGCGGGCAGATGCCCATGCCGGTGTCGACCAGCAGGTCGGCGTAGCGTCCCCTGAAATGCCAGATGTTGGCGCGCACGAAATCATGCACGAACGGCTCGGTCAGCATCGTCGTGCGGTCGTCGATGATCGTCTTGCCGAACCAGTCGCCGACAACGCGCTCGCCACCAAAACGGGTGCCGCCAAAACGGCCGCCCATCAGACGAAGGGCTTTCCCACCTTGTATTTTTCCGGCACCAGCCGCTTCAGGTAAGCCATGCCCGCTTCCGACAGCTGGTTGACATCGGGCTTCATGAAATCGTCGGGCATATGGCGCGTCTTGCCGGCGACGTTCTTCAGCGGCACCTTCTTCAGCACGGTTTTCGTGCCGTCATATTGCAGCGCCACCGAGCCACCGCCTTCGCTGGCAACGGCAACCGCGAAGGCGCCGGCGTCGAAAGCCTCCTGCGCGTCGACGGCGCTGATCGCGCCGACATAGCCGCGCGGCATGTAGCCAAGCGCATCGACGCGGGCGCGCTTGCCCGGGAGGCCTTCGGCGAGCGCACGTTCCAGAGCTGACGGCAGGTCGCTGCCCGACAGTTTGACGTTGCCATGCGCGTCGCGCTCGAGCTTGTCCGGCGGCACCAGGCTTTCGACCAGCGCCTTGCCGTCGGCGGTGCTGACTCCTTCGGAGACGGCGACGATGCAACGCTTGTGGCGGTCGAGCGTGGCGCGCACGTCGTCGATGAAACCGGCGGCGGAGAATGGCCGTTCCGGCACGTAGATCAGATGCGGGCCGCTGTCGGGATCGAGCTGCCAGGCTGCAGCCGCCGCGGTTAGGAAGCCGGCATGCCGGCCCATGACGATGCCGACATAGATGCCGGGCAATGCGCGGAAATCGAGATCGACGGACAGGAAGGCGCCGGCGACGAACTCGGCCGCCGAGATGAAGCCCGGCGTGTGGTCGTTTTCCTCGAGGTCGTTGTCGATGGTTTTTGGCGCATGGACGAAAGCGATGCTGCCGCCGGCTGCGTCGGTCAGGATCTGCTGCGTGCCCGACGTGTCGTTGCCGCCGATATAGATGAAGGCGTCGGCGCCGGCCTTCTTCAGGCCCTTGAGGATGACCTCGCAATAGGCAGCGTCGGGCTTGTCGCGTGTCGAGCCGAGCGCGGCACTCGGCGTGCCGGCGATCAGCCGCAGCCGGTCCTCTGGGATGGCGGAGAGGTCGACATAGTTGCCGTCACGAATGCCGCGCACGCCGTGGAGCGAGCCCAGCACCTTGGCGCCGGGATGGCGCTTGCGGACTTCCAGCGTGGCCCCGACAACCGTCTGGTTGATGACGGCGGTCGGGCCGCCGCCCTGTGCGATGACAAACGTTCCAGCCATGCTCGATCTCTCCCGGCGCTGTGGTTTTCAAGGCACCTTGGCCTAGCTTGCCGCATCGCGCAACGGGAGTTTCCAGCGGCGCCAAACCGCCGCACAGGATCAGACGACGACGACCGGGTTCTTCTTGGAAACGCGGCTGTAGAGGTCGATGATATCCTGGTTGATCAGGCGCACGCAGCCCGACGACATCGCCTGGCCGATGCTCGCCCATTCCGGCGAACCGTGTATGCGGTAGCCGGTGTCCTTGCCGTCCTGGTAGATGTAAAGAGCGCGTGCGCCGAGCGGGTTGGTGAGGCCACCGGGCTGGCCGTTTTGCCATTTCACCAGTTCCGGCTTGCGCTGGATCATCTCCGGCGGCGGCGTCCAGGTCGGCCATTCCTTGCCGTACTGGATGTTGGCGCGGCCGGACCAGCGGAAGCCGTCCTTGCCGATGCCGACGCCGTAGCGGATGGCGTCGCCGCCCTCCTGCACCAGATAGAGCTTTCGCTCCTGCAGATGGACGACAATGGTGCCGGGCGCCTCGCCGGTCTCGTTGACGACGATCTGGCGGCGGAACTCCGGCTTGACCTTCTGATAGGGCACCGCCGGCACTTCGAAGCCGCCATCGTTGAGCGAAGCGTACATGACATCGGGGCCGGTGACGTTCTTGTCGACGCTGATCGCCGGACGGATCGGCCGCACCGAGCCGGTGACCGTGTCATCCAGCTGGAATTGCGGCAGCTCGAGCGTCGAAGTGCTGCAGCCGGCCATGCCGAGTAGCGTCATGGCGCCGGCCCCTGACAGGACGAAGCGGCGGGAATAGAGATGTTCGGTCTCGTTTGCGTCGCCATTTGCTGGCGGCGTCACATTCTGCGGCAACTCACGCATGCACCCAACCCTACGCTGTCGGCGGGAAACACGGTCCGGCCGGATAGCAGGCAGTTTCGCCAAACATGGTTGAAAAAGGGTGAAGGCCCAACGACCGGCATTAAACTTGTGCCGCCAATAGCCGCAGCGGTCGGGCGAAATGGTCCGCAGTGCATTTTTGGGAGAGGGCTCTTTACATTCCTCCGCACACGAGGATTTATCCTTTTCTTTGCGCTCAAGGAGACAAAGATGTCGTTCGAAAACTGGGCCGCCTTCGCCGCCGCCTCGGCCGTGCTGCTCATCATTCCGGGCCCGACCATTCTTCTGGTCGTGTCCTATGCGCTGGGCCAGGGCTGGCGCACTGCCTTGCCGATGGCCGTCGGCGTGGCGCTGGGCGACTTCACCGCCATGACCCTGTCGATGCTGGGCATCGGCGCGCTGCTGGCCGCGTCGGCGACCGTGTTCACCATTCTGAAGCTGATCGGCGCCTGCTATCTGATCTATCTCGGGGTAAAACTGTTTCGCGCCGGCGGCGCGCTCAAAGCCGAACCACGCACAGATGCCGTCTCGGCCGCCAAGATGATGGCGCACGCCTGGCTGGTCACCGCACTCAACCCGAAGAGCATCACGTTCTTTGTCGCCTTCCTGCCGCAGTTCCTCAATCGGGAAGCCGATTTCTGGACACAGATGCTGATCTTCGAAACGACCTTCCTGGCGCTCGCCTTCGCCAATGCCTTCGGCTACGCGCTGATTGCGGCGCGCGCCCGCAACGTCGTACGCAACCCCAAGGCGATCCGCATCTTCAACCGCACCGGCGGCACGCTGCTGGTCGGCGCCGGGATCGCCACGGTGGCGATGCGCTCGGGCCATTAGGAACTGCGGAGCATCAGGGCCGATATGGCAGTAAGAGATCCATTCGGCCTAATGTTTTCGGGCGCGACCGAGGCCGGGTTTTCACCCTACAGCCAGGCCGTTCATGAATTGCAATGCTTCGTCGGCGACCCGGTCGGCTCCGTTGACCGCGCCATATCGGCGGATCCCGGTTTCGTCATGGCGCATGTCTTCAAGGGGTATCTGTTCGGCCTCGCCACCGAACGCGAGGCAACGGCGGTCGCCCAGGCATGCCATGCTGCGGCACTGCCGCTTGCCGCGACGCCGCGCGAACAGGCGCATGTGGCGGCCCTTGGCCACCTTGCCGAGGGACGCTGGCATGACGCCGCGCGCCTGCTCGAAGATATCGCCATCGACAACCCGCTCGACGCGGTGGCGTTGCAGGTCGGCCACCAGATCGACTTCTTCACCGGCAATGCCCGCATGCTGCGCGACCGTATCGGCCGCGCGCTACCGTCCTGGCAGAGCGGCATGCCAGGTTATCACGCCATTCTCGGTATGCAGGCCTTCGGTCTCGAGGAGATGGGCGACTATATCAGAGCCGAAAGTTTCGGCCGACAGGCGATCGAGATCGAGCCGCGAGACGGCTGGGCGCAGCACGCGGTCGCCCATGTCATGGAGATGCAGAGCCGGCAACGGGACGGCATCGCCTGGATGCGCGCCAATCCCGAGGCGTGGACCAAAGAGAGCTTCCTGCAGGTGCATAATTGGTGGCATCTGGCGCTGTTCCACTACGATCTCGGCGAGACCGACGAGGTGCTCAAACTCTATGACGGGCCGATCTATGGCGAGCGTTCGACGCTGGCGCTGAACATGGTCGATGCATCCGCGATCCTGTGGCGGCTTTATCTCGGCGGTGTCGATGTCGGCGACCGCTGGGCAGCGCTCGCCGCCAACTGGGCGCCAAAGGCTGGAGCCGGCAATTACGCCTTCAACGATGCGCATGCGATGATGGCATTCGTCGGCGCCGGGCTCGAAGCGTCGGCCAAGATCTTGCTCGAAGCCCAGCACGAGGCGATGCGCGGCAGCGACGACAATGCCGCCTTTACCCGGGATGTCGGCCAGCCACTGACGGAAGGCATCAAGGCATTCGGCGAGGGCAATTACAGCGAAGCGGTGCGCCTGATCCGACCGATCCGCGCCATTGCCCATCGCTTTGGCGGCAGCCACGCCCAGCGCGATGTGATTGATCTCACGCTGATCGAGGCGGCGTTGCGCGCCGGCGACACGGCGCTTGCCTGGGCGTTGACCGCCGAGCGCGCACTGGTCCGGCCGGACAGTCCGCTGTCGGCGCTGTTTTCGCAACGCGCCGCCAATTTGTCAGAGAATTGACCCGCGGCGGATCTTGTTTTAAAAACTGGCAAGCCAGATTTTTTCGAGACCCGAAAAAATTAATGGCAATGGGAGGAATGCATGTATCTCGGCCTCGATCTCGGCACGTCGGGCGTCAAGGCGCTGTTGATCGGTGCCGGGCAGAAGATCATCGGCTCCGGCCATGCTTCGCTTGACGTATCGCGGCCGCATCCCGGCTGGTCCGAACAAAACCCCGCCGACTGGATCCGCGCCTGCGAGACGGCCATCGCCGAGCTGAAAACCTCGCACCCGAAAGAGCTTGCCGCGGTCAAGGGCATCGGCCTTTCCGGCCATATGCACGGCGCCACCTTGCTCGATGCCGGCGACCAGGTGCTGCGCCCCTGCATCCTGTGGAACGATACGCGCAGCCACGCTGAGGCCGCGGCGCTCGATGCAGACCCGCGCTTTCGCCGACTCACCGGCAACATCGTCTTCCCCGGCTTCACGGGGCCGAAACTCGCCTGGGTGAAGAACAATGAGCCTGCCGTCTTCGCCAAAGTGGCGAAGGTGCTTTTGCCGAAGGATTACCTGCGGCTCTGGCTGACCGGCGAGCATATCTCAGAAATGTCGGACTCCGCCGGCACCTCCTGGCTAGATGTCGGCAAGCGGCGCTGGTCCCCCGAATTGCTTGCGGCGACATCGCTCGACGAAAGGCAGATGCCGTCGCTGGTCGAAGGCACGGAGAAGGCCGGAGCCTTGCGCGCCGAACTGGCCGCCAACTGGGGCATAGCATCAGGCGTCCCGGTGGCCGGTGGCGCGGGCGACAATGCGGCTTCAGCCTGCGGCATGGGCACGGTCGGCGCCGGCCACGCTTTTGTGTCGCTGGGCACATCTGGCGTGCTGTTTGCTGCCAACGCTTCCTACCTGCCCAATCCGGCAAGCGCGGTGCACACCTTCTGCCATGCCCTGCCCAACACCTGGCACCAGATGGGGGTCATCCTGTCTGCGACCGATTCGCTGAACTGGCTGTCGGAGATTTCAGGCAAGAAGGCCGGCGAATTGACCGCCGAACTTGGCGATGTGCTGAAAGCGCCGAGCGGGGTGTCGTTCCTGCCCTATCTCTCGGGCGAGCGCACGCCGCACAATGATTCCGCCATTCGTGGGTCCTTCACCGGACTGGCGCATGAGTCGAGCCGCGCGGTGCTGACGCAGGCCGTGCTTGAAGGCGTCGCCTTCGCATTCCGCGACAGTCTCGAAGCCTTGAAGACCGCCGGCACGGATTTGACGCGGGTGACGGCAATCGGCGGCGGCTCGCGCTCGCGCTACTGGCTGAAGGCGATCGCTACGGCGCTGCAGGTGCCCGTGGACATTCCGGCCGACGGCGATTTCGGTGCTGCCTTTGGCGCGGCGAGGCTTGGTCTGATCGCGGCGACAGGGGCTGATCCGCTGGCGGTGTGCACGGCGCCGAGGACGGATGCGACGATCGAGCCGGATGCTGCGCTTGGCGGGGCGTATGCCGATGCGTACCAGCGCTACCGGGCGCTATACCCGGCGATCAAAGGCATGACCGCGTGAGTCGGCGCGAGGCACCCCCCTCTGCCCTGCCGGGCATCTCCCCCGCAAGGGGGGAGATCGGCAGCGTCGGCGGGTATGCCAGTCTTGTAAGGTGGGTGATTAGCGAAGGCGTGGATGCCAGCCAATCTCCCCCCTTGCGGGGGAGATGCCCGGCAGGGCAGAGGGGGGTGTCTCGCGCCACCCTTAATCGATCACTGCGCCGGCACCTTGTCCAGAAACCCGGTGACGCTCTTCAGGCGCCCATTTTCGATAACACCGATATCGGTGCCTTCGATAACCGACGGCACGCCTTCCGGCCCAAGATTCCACGAGAAGCGGATGCGGTCGCCAAACCCGTCCGGCGTACCCTTCAGCGAGAACCGGAAGCCGGCGAAGCGCTGCTGTACGCCGTCGATCAGCCCAGCAACGCCGGCGTGGCCGTCGCCCTGCATGAGCGGATCGCGGTAGCTGACGTCTTCGGTGAAGGTGGCCTTGAGCAGTTCGGCACGGCGATCCGCATCGGCCTCGTTCCAGGCGGTGATGTAGTTCTGGGCGATCGTATTGAGGTCGGTCATGGTCTGTCTCCTTCGTTGAGTGGCTTTGACACGAGGCTTTTCACCCCAAGCGAGAGCGAAACCAATTACGCCTGAGGTAATCAGGGTGAACTATTCGAGAGAGGACGGAAATCATGAGCAGCGGATTTTTCGGCGACATCAAAGCGATCAAGTATGAGGGGCCGGATTCCACCAATCCGCTGGCCTACCGCTTCTACAATCCCGACGAGGTGGTGGCCGGCAAACGGCTGGAAGACCATCTGCGCTTCGCCGTCGCCTACTGGCATTCTTTCGCCTGGCCGGGCGGCGATCCCTTTGGCGGCCAGACCTTCGACCGGCCCTGGTTTCCCAAGGCTGGCGGCGTCGACACGATGGAACTGGCCAAGCTGAAAGCCGA
Organism: Mesorhizobium sp. C268A; assembly: GCF_040324475.1. Classification (NCBI taxonomy): domain Bacteria; kingdom Pseudomonadati; phylum Pseudomonadota; class Alphaproteobacteria; order Hyphomicrobiales; family Phyllobacteriaceae; genus Mesorhizobium; species Mesorhizobium sp. C268A. The sequence goes on along the minus strand of NZ_JAMYVX010000001.1, from coordinate 2,969,860 downwards.
CGTCGCCTTCGAGATGTTCTCGCTGCTCGGCGCGCCCTATTTCTGCTTCCACGACGCCGACGTGCGGCCGGAAGGCAAGGATTTCTCCGAAAGTGCCGCGCGGCTCGACGAGATCGCCGACTATTTTGCCGCCAAGATGAAGAAGACCGGCGTCAAACTGCTCTGGGGCACGGCCAACCTGTTCTCCAACCGCCGCTTCATGTCGGGCGCCGCCACCAATCCCGATCCGGATGTCTTCGCCTATGCGGCGGCGACGGTGAAAAGCTGCATCGACGTCACGAAGCGGCTGAAGGGCGAGAATTATGTACTGTGGGGCGGGCGCGAGGGCTATGAAACGCTGCTCAACACTGATCTTGCTCGCGAGCAGGAGCAGGCCGGGCGCTTCCTCAGTCTCGTCGTCGACTACAAGCACAAGATCGGCTTCAAAGGCACGATCCTGATCGAGCCGAAGCCGCAGGAGCCGACCAAGCATCAGTACGACTACGACGTTGCCACGGTCTACGGTTTCCTCAAGCGCTTCGGGCTGGAGAAGGAAGTGAAGCTGAACATCGAGCAGGGCCACGCGATTCTTGCCGGCCATTCCTTTGAGCACGAGCTGGCGCTGGCCAATGCGCTCGGCGTCTTCGGCTCGATCGACATGAACCGCAACGACTACCAGTCGGGCTGGGACACCGACCAGTTCCCCAACAATGTGCCGGAGATGGCGCTGGCCTATTACCAGGTGTTGCAGGCCGGCGGCTTCAAGACCGGCGGCACCAATTTCGACGCCAAGCTGCGCCGCCAGTCGCTCGACCCGCAGGACCTGCTGATCGGCCATATCGGCGGCATGGATTCCTGCGCACGAGGTCTCAAGGCAGCCGCCAAGATGGTCGAGGACAAGGCGCTGTCGGGTCCGCTGGCCGAGCGCTATGCCGGTTGGAACACGGCCGAGGGCAAGGCGATGCTGTCGGGCAAGCGCTCGCTGGAAGACATCGCCGAGCGCGTGGTGAAGAAGAAGATCGAGCCGCAGCCACGCTCCGGCCGCCAGGAGTTGCTGGAAAACATCGTCAACCGCTACGTCTGAGGGCGGAAAGCCGATTCGTTGTGCTCAAGGGTGGCTGGATAACATTCCGGCCGCCCCGGAATGGGGTTTGCGCAAGACCCTATCCGACGACAAGGGTTTGCCCTTTGGCGCCCCTCAATGACCTCGCTCTTGCCTTCAAACTGCCGTCACGTATCTCGTATAAGGATGCGGTTGTGGCGGGTGAAAAGGAAGGAGGCGAACCGATATGCAGCATGAACGCGAAATCGACGCCCTGCTCTCATCCGGCGAGACCGGATCGATCATCGACCGGCTGATGGCGCTGCCGCGGCCGACCGACAGCGTGAAAAACGAATGGGATCGTGCTGTCAGCAGCCGATTTGAAGTCCGTCTGGCGAGGCAGATGCGCTCGCAGATGGACGCCGGCAGCGATCGACAGAACGCAGCCTGATCTCCCTTTGTCCGTGCATGTCGTAATCCCAAAACCGCGACACACTTTTGGGCGACATGCATCAACCTCGGCGCAGCCTGACCGGGGCTTCGCCGAACGCTCTTGAAAACGCTCTGGAAAATGCCGCGGCGGACGAGAACCCCGTCCGCCCGGCAATATCCGCCATGGCGATCCGCGTGTCGACCACCAGCCGCCGCGCCGCGCCCAGCCGCAGCCTGAGATAATATGCGCCCGGCGTCTCGCCGATCGACTTGCGAAAAATGCTCTCCAATGTCCGCGCCGTCACCCCGGCGCGTTTTGCCACCGCGTCGATGGTCAGCGGCTGGTCGACATGCGATTCCATCAGCCGGATAGCCTGCGCCAGACGCGGGTCGTAGCCGTCGAGCCGGCCGAGCGAGACCAGCGGCTGCGCGTCGGTCGCGGCGCGCGCCTGGTCGTAGATGAAGACGCTGGCGACATCGAGCGCGACGGCCATGCCGAGCCGGGTGCGGATCAGATGCAGCATCAGGTCGAAGGTCGGCGACGCCCCGCCCGAGGTGAACACCGGTCCGTCGATGACGTAGCGGTCCGGACGCACGTCGACGCCGGGAAAGGCGGAGGAAAAATCCTCCATGTCTTCCCAATGGGTGGTGGCGCTGCGGCCTTCGAGGAGGCCGGCGCGCGCCACCAGCCATGTGCCGGCCTCGACGCCGCCGCAGGCGCGAGCCGCGCGGGCCGCTCGCCGTAATCCGGAAAGCAGAGCCGATGTCGCGTAATTCTGGGTGCCGAAGCCGGCGACGACGACAAGCACGTCGGTCGGCTCGGCCGCATCGAAGCGGCCCCTGACCGCCACCGGCAGGCCGCATGTGGTGACCGGCGCCTCGCCGGTGACCGAGACCAGTTTGAAATCGAACAGCGTCTCGCCTGAGATGCGGTTGGCGGCGCGCAGCGGGTCGACGGTCGACGCCACGCACATGATGGACGAGCCTGAAAACACCAGCAGCGTCACCTTGAGCGGCGATCGCTCAGCGCGAAAGATGGTCGGTTTTTCGCTTTTGATCACGAGAGCTTCGTAAATTGCAAAACAGTTTCCGGCAAGTCGGTCATTGTTAGGGTCTGTTTCTATGGGGAGGAGATGTCCATGCCGCTCGCGATGAACCGTGAGGTTTTCATTACCTGTGCCGTGACCGGGTCCGGCGGCTCGCAGGACCGCTCCCCGCATGTGCCACGCTCGCCCAAGCAGATCGCCGATTCGGCGATCGATGCGGCCAAGGCCGGTGCCGCCATCGTCCACTGCCATGTCCGCGACCCCGAGACCGGCAAGCCGCGCCGCGATGTCCATCTCTACCGCGAAGTGACGGACCGCATCCGCGCGGCAGAAGTCGATGTGATCCTGAACCTGACCGCCGGGATGGGCGGCGACATGGTGTTCGGCTCACCGGAAGCGCCGCTGCCGCTCAATGAAAAAGGCACCGACATGGGCGGCGCCACCAACCGCATGGAACATGTGCGCCAGTGCCTGCCGGAAATCTGCACGCTGGATTGCGGCACCATGAACTTCGCCGAGGCCGATTATGTCATGACCAACACGCCCGGCATGCTGCGCGCAATGGGCGGCATGATGACGGCGCTCGGCGTCAAGCCGGAGATCGAAGCCTTCGATACCGGCCACCTCTGGTTCGCCAAGCAGCTGGTCGAAGAAAAGGTCTTGAATCCCGACGCGCTGGTGCAGCTCTGCATGGGTGTGCCGTGGGGGGCGCCGGACGACCTCAACACCTTCATGGCCATGGTTAACAACGTGCCGTCGACCTGGAACTGGTCGGCCTTCGCCATCGGCCGCAACCAGATGGCCTATGCAGCCGCTGCAGTGCTCGCCGGCGGCAATGTCCGCGTCGGTCTCGAAGACAATCTCTGGCTCGACAAGGGCGTGCTGGCCACCAATGCGCAGCTGGTCGAGCGCGCCGCCAGCATCGTCACCAATCTCGGCGCCAGGATTTTGGGGCCGGAGGAAGTGCGCAGGAAGCTCAACCTGACCAAGCGGGCGCCGATCGCAGCGGCTGCTTAAGACGGGAGCGGATCATGGCTACCGTCAAATTCACTGCGATGAAGGATGGCGACAGGCAAGACTACGAGTTCCTGACCGCCCATGAGATCGACTATGCCGCCAGGACCGGCGAGCGGCTGCTCGACGCACTGGTGCAACTCGACGAAGGCCTGTCGGGCTACAAGATCACCAGGCTCGGCCATTCGCTGCAGGCGGCGACGCGGGCCTGGCGTGACGGCGCCGACACCGACTGGATCGCCTGCGCGCTGCTGCACGACATCGGCGACATCTACGCTCCCTACAATCACGACGAATACGCCGCTTCGATCCTGAAACCTTTCGTGCGCGAGCAATGCACCTGGGTGGTGGGAAAGCATGGCGACTTCCAGCGGCTCTATTACGCGCATCATCTCGGCGGCAACCGCCATGCTCGCGACCGCTTCGCCGGCCATGCCTATTTCGACGATTGCGACCAGTTTTGCGAACGCTGGGACCAGTCGAGCTTCGACCCGGACTACGACACGCTGCCGATCGCATTCTTCCGCCAGTTCGTGCTCGAAGTCTTCGCCCGCAAGGCCTACGACCCCTCCGTGATCCGCGTCGGCGAGCGCGTGCCTCTCATCGACCCCGAAACCGCCAAGACAAGAACCGGAGCCTGACCATGAGCATCATCAACAAGGCAGCCGCCATTGGCGGCGGTGTCATCGGCGCCGGTTGGGTGGCGCGGTTGCTGCTCAACGGCATCGATGTGTCGATCTTCGATCCGGACCCGGAAGCGTCGCGCAAGGTCTCGGAAGTGATGAAGGGCGCGCGCCGCGCCTACAAGCAGATGGTTCCCGGCGGCCTGCCCAGGGAAGGCAGACTGACCTTTGCCAAGACCATCGCCGAGGCGGTGGCGGACGCCGATTTCATCCAGGAGAGCGTGCCGGAGCGGCTCGACCTGAAACACCGCGTGCTGGCCGAGATCGATCTCTACGCGCCGGCCAACGCCATCGTCGGCTCGTCTACCTCCGGCATCAAGCCGACCGACATGCAGGTGGCGATGAAGAAGCATCCGGAGCGGCTGGTTGTCGGACATCCCTTCAACCCGGTCTACCTGCTGCCGCTGGTCGAGATCGTCGGCGGCGAGCAGACGTTCCCCGAAGCGATCGAGGTTGCCAAGGAAATCTATGCCTCGATCGGCATGAAGCCGGTGGTGATCCGCAAGGAGATCGAGGCCTTTGTCGGCGACCGCCTGCTCGAAGCGGCCTGGCGCGAGGCGCTGTGGCTGATCAAGGACGGCATCTGCACGGTCGAGGAACTCGACGACATCATGCGCTATGGCTTCGGCCTGCGCTGGGCGCAGATGGGCATGTTCCAGGTCTATCGCGTCGCCGGCGGCGAAGCCGGCATGCGCCACTTCATGGCGCAGTTCGGGCCGTGCCTGAAATGGCCGTGGACCAAGCTTATGGACGTGCCGGAGTTCAACGACGAGCTGGTCGATCTTATTGCCACCCAGTCGGACGACCAGGCGCACGGCCTGTCGATCCGCGAACTGGAAAAGATCCGCGACGACAATCTGGTCGCGATCATGGATGCTCTGTCGAAACAGAACAAAGGCAAGGGCTGGGGCGCCGGCGCCTTGCACAAGGACTATACCAGGCAATTGGCCAAGCTGGCGGCGAAGAAGCCGGCCGCATCCAGGGCCGCAGAGAAGGCGAAGGCATCCAAGCCGGTAAAGAAGGCGGAAAAACCGAAGAAAAAGAAGAAGGGCTGAAGACCATGGATTTCGGGCTGTCGGAGGAACAGAAGCTCATTGTCGAGACGACGCGCGCTTTCGTCGAGAATGAGCTTTACCCGCATGAACGCGAGGTCGAGCGCACCGGCGTGCTGCGCCGCGAGTTGATCGAGGAGATCAAGGTCAAGGCAATCGAAGCCGGGCTCTATGCGGCCAACATGCCGGCCGATGTCGGTGGCGCCGGCCTCGATACGGTGACTTGGCTGCTCTACGAGAAGGAACTCGGCCGCGCCAACTATGCGCTGCACTGGACCTGCGTCGCGCGCCCCTCCAACATCCTGCTCGCCGGCACGCCCGAGCAGCGCGAAAAGTACCTGTTCCCGTGCATCCGCGGCGAGAAGTGGGACTGCCTGGCGATGACCGAGCCCGGCGCCGGCTCCGACCTGCGAGGCATGAAGGCGACCGCGGTGCAGGACGGCCACGACTGGGTCCTTAACGGCACCAAGCATTTCATCTCCCATGCCGATCTTGCCGATTTCGCGATTTGTTTCATGGCTTCGGGCGAGGAAGAAACGCCGCGCGGCAAGCGCAAGAAGATCACCGCCTTCTTCGTCGACAAGGGCACCAAGGGGTTCACCGTGCGCGACGGCTACCGCAACGTCTCGCATCGCGGCTACACCAACGCCATCCTCGAATTCGACGATTGCCGCCTGCCGGCAAGCCAGGTGCTGGGTGAGGTCCACAAGGGCTTCGACGTCGCCAATTCCTGGCTCGGCGCCACGCGCCTGCAGGTCGGCGCCACCTGTCTCGGCCGCGCCGAGCGGGCGCTCGGTCATGCCATCGAATATTCCGCGCAGCGCCAGCAGTTCGGCCAGCAGATCGGCAAGTTCCAGGGCGTGTCGTTCAAACTCGCCGACATGGCGACCGAATTGAAGGCGGCGGACCTGATGGTGTTCGAAGCCGGCTGGAAGTACGATCAGGGCACCGTCACCGATCAGGACATGGCCATGGCGAAGCTGAAGGCTACCGAAATGCTCGCCTTCGTTGCCGACGAAGCCATCCAGATCCATGGTGGCATGGGGCTGATGGACGACCTGCCGTTGGAACGCATCTGGCGCGACGCCCGCGTCGAGCGCATCTGGGAAGGGACGTCGGAAATCCAGCGCCACATCATTTCGCGGGCGCTGCTGCGCCCGTTCGGGGCATAACCCATGCACAAGCTTGAGCGTCTGTTGCGCCCAAAATCCATCGCGGTGTTCGGCGGGGCCCAGGCCGCCGCCGTCGTCGCCCAATCGATCAAGATGGGCTTTGTCGGCGAAATCTGGCCGGTGCATCCGAACAAGGACGAGGTCGCCGGCCGCAAGGCCTATCGCTCGGTCGCCGAATTGCCCGGGGCGCCCGACGCCGCCTTTGTCGGCGTAAACCGGCATCTCACCATCGAGGTGATCAAGGCGCTGGCTGAGCGCGGCGCCGGCGGCGCCGTCTGTTTTGCCGCGGGCTTTCTTGAGACCGAGGCCTATGACGATGACGGCGAGCGGCTGCAGGCCGAACTGGTGGCTGCCGCGGGCCAGATGCCGATCATCGGGCCGAACTGCTACGGCCTGATCAACTATGCCGATGGCGCGCTGCTATGGCCCGACCAGCATGGCGGCATCAGGCTGCCCGAAGGCGCCAAGGGCGTCGCCATCATCACCCAGTCCTCCAACATCGCCATCAACATGACGATGCAGAAGCGCGGCCTGCCGATCGCCTTCCTGATGACCGCCGGCAACCAGGCGCAGACCGGCCTCTCCGAAATGGCGCTCGGCCTGATCGAGGACGAGCGCGTCACCTCGCTCGGCCTGCACATCGAAGCCTTCGATTCGGTAGCCGGCTTCGAGAAGCTGGCGGCGCGGGCGCGCGAACTGAAGAAGCCGATCATCGCCATGAAGGTCGGCCGGTCCGAACAGGCGCGGCAGGCGACGGTCTCGCACACGGCATCGCTGGCTGGCTCGGACGCTGCCTCGGGCGCTTTCCTGCGGCGGCTCGGCATTGCCCGCGTCGATTCCATCCCCGCCTTTATCGAGGCGCTGAAGCTTCTGCATGTCACAGGACCACTGCCCGGCTATCGACTGTCATCGATGAGCTGCTCGGGCGGCGAAGCCTCTGTCATGGCCGACAGCGCCGAAGGCCGCTGGGTCAATTTCCCGGAGCTCACCAGCAAGCACCGCGCCCATGTCAAATCGACGCTCGGGCCGCTGGTCGCGGTCGCCAACCCGTTGGACTATCACACCTTCATCTGGAACAATGAACCGGCGATGACCGCCACCTTCACCGCCATGGTGTCGGGCGGTTTCGACCTCAACATGCTGGTGCTCGATTTCCCGCGCCCCGACCGCTGCTCGGTCACCGACTGGTGGGCGACGCTGCGCGCCTTCGAATCGGCGCTGAAGACCAACAAGGCGCATGGTGCGATCGTCTCCTCGCTGCCGGAGAACCTGCCGGAGGAATATACCGCCGAACTGATGGCGCGCGGCATGGTGCCGTTGTTCGGCATTTCCGAGGCCATGGACGCCGCAGGCGCGGCAGCCTTCATCGGCTGGGCCTGGGCCGAGCCGCAGGCGCAGCCGATCGACACATCGGCTGCCGGTGCTGCCGGCGGCGATCATGTCACCCCTGACGAGGCCGAAGCCAAGGCGCGGCTGATCAAGGCCGGCTTGCCGGTGCCGAAGGCAGAACGTGCCGCTAACGCTGTCGAGGCCGTCATCTCATCCATGGCGCTCGGCTTCCCGGTGGCGCTGAAGGCGCTCGGCGTCACCCACAAATCCGAGGTCGGCGCTGTCAGGCTCAATCTCAAGGACGCCGAATCGGTCAGCACGGCCGCGCATGATCTGCTGCCGCTCGGCACCGGCCTCTATGTCGAACGCATGGTGCGCGACGGCGTTGCCGAGTTGATCGTCGGCTTCACCCGCGATCCGATGTTCGGCGCGGTCATGACACTGGGCACCGGCGGCGTGTTGGTCGAGCTGTTGCGCGACAGCGTTACGCTCATGCTGCCGGCGACGCGCGACGACATCGAGGCCGCCCTGCTTGGCCTCAAACTGTTTCCGCTGCTCGACGGCTATCGTGGCCGGCCCAAGGCCGATGTCGGGGCTGCCATCGACGCCATCGCCGGCATTGCCGGCTTCGTGCAGACGAATGCCGGAGAGATCGAGGAACTCGACATCAACCCGCTGATCGTCTGCGCCGAGGGCAAGGGCGCCTGGATTGCCGACGCGCTGCTGGTGCTGGGAGAGAAGAAGAATGTCTGACGTCATTTCAACTCGCCGCGAAGGCACCATCCTCGAGGTCACGCTCGACCGGCCCAAGGCCAACGCCATCGACCTGAAAACGTCGCGGCTGATGGGCGAGACCTTCAAGGCGTTCCGCGACGATCCGGAACTGCGCGTCGCCATCGTCAAGACCGCCGGCGACAAGTTCTTCTGCGCCGGCTGGGATTTGAAGGCAGCCGCCGGTGGCGACGCGGTCGACGGCGACTATGGCGTCGGCGGTTTTGCCGGCCTGCAGGAGCTGCGCGACATGAACAAGCCGATCATTGCCTGCGTCAACGGCATGGCGGTGGGCGGCGGCTTCGAGCTAGCGCTGTCCTGCGACCTCATTTTCGCCTCCGACCATTCCTCCTTCGCCCTGCCCGAAATCCGCGCCGGCACGCTGGCTGATGCCGCGACGATCAAGCTGCCCAAGCGCATTCCGTACCATGTCGCCATGGACCTTCTGCTCACCGGCCGCTGGATGGATGTGGCGGAAGCGCATCGCTGGGGCCTGGTCAACGAAGTGCTGCCCAAGGACAAGCTCGAGGAGCGCGTCTGGGAGATCGCAAGGCTGCTCGCCAGCGGCCCGCCGCTGGTGTTCGCCGCGATCAAGGAGACGGCGCGGGTGGCGGAGGCGCTGACCTTCCAGGACGCGATGAACCGCGTGACGCGTCGGCAATTGGCGACGGTCGATGCGCTGTATGGCTCGGAGGACAATATGGAAGGGTTTCGTGCGTTCGCAGAAAAGCGCGACCCGGTGTGGAAGGGGAAGTAGCCTCTTTACCCTCCCCTCGATGGGGAGGGTCGGACCGAAGGTCCGGGGTGGGGTGATGCGCCACCACCCCCACCCGCCGCTTCGCGGCGACCTCCCCCATCAAGGGGGAGGTAAAGGAGCTGCATGACCGACTACAAAACCCTCATCGATGCCGAGACCTGGGCCTTCATCGAGCGGACCAATTCCTATTACCCGCCCGATACGATCGACTACACCATCGCCCAGCAGCGTGCGATTTATGACCGGATGTGCCGCGAGTTCTTTGCCGGCTATCCCAATGGTGTGACGGCGGAAACGACTTTCATTGCCAACCGATCACACGACATCCCGATCCGCATCTATCGCAGCGCTACCCCGAACACGGCGGCGATGGTGCTCTACATCCATGGCGGGGGTTTCATCCTCGGCGGCCTAGACAGCCATGACGATGTCTGCGCCGAGCTCTGCGCCCGCACCGGTTACGAGGTGGGTTCCATCGATTACCGGCTGGCGCCGGAGCATTTGCACCCGGCCGCTTTCGACGATGCTTTACGTGCCTTCGAATGGGCAGCCAAAACCTACGACCGCCCTATTCTGCTGTGCGGCGACAGCGCCGGCGGCAATCTCTGCGCGGCTGTTGCTCACGCAAGGCGTGGCCATGCCAAAAAGCCGATCGGCCAGGTGCTGATCTATCCGGGCCTCGGCGGCGACCGTTCGCAAGGCTCCTATTTGACGCATGCGGAAGCGCCGATGCTGACGGTGCGCGATCTCGACTTCTACAGGGATATCCGCACCGGCGGCGTCGATGGGACCGGCGACATCACTTTGTATCCAATGGCCGACGCAGATTTCATCGGCCTGCCACCGACAGTGCTGATCACCGCTGAGTGTGATCCACTGTCGTCGGACGGCGAGGCCTATCGCGACCGCGTCCTCGCTGCCGGCGGCCATGCCACCTGGTTCGAGGAGCCGGGACTGGTGCACGGCTATCTCCGGGCCAGGCACACGGTTGGCCGGGCCCGCGCCAGCTTCAACCGTATCGTCGAGGCGGTGTCGGTGCTGTGCAGAGGCGACTGGATCTGGTGAACGGCTCAGCCGCGGACAAAGGCGATCAGCGTCTCGGCCATGCGATCGGGGCGCACCTTGGTGGTGCCGGGCTCGAACTCGACCATGCGGTTGTAGAGAGCGGTGGCCGAGGCGTCGCGGGATCCGGAGGCGCGTGCGGGATCGAACGTATCGGGGCTAACCTCGGTGCAGTAGACCAAGGTCTTGGCTACGGATTGATGGACCGGCAACGCACATGGAAAAAGCGCCGCCAGCAAGAGAACGAAGTGCCTGCGTGTCATGATCCCCCCAGGGTTGGGAAGACGCTAGCAGAAGCCGGCACTGACGGTAAGTAAGCCGGCCGGTCTTTCGCGCGCCAAGACTGTTTTCCACCTTGAGTTGACACAAGGAATTAGCCGCGCCTCTGTGAAGTGGCGGACAGACCCGGCCGCCGTTTTGCATGAACCTTTCCGCTTCAGCCTGCGACTGACGACCAGGCGCCGCATGGTGCGGGCCGGAAAGGATGCCCCCATGACCAGGACCCCAGAGGCTCCACGGTCTCCGGGACCAACGCAAGCTCAGCGCGACCACCGCCTTCGGGATGGAGTCGATGCGCTGGGCTTTCGGCTGATTCCGTTGACCCTGCGCAGGAGCAGGCGTATCGTGAAGATGAGGAAAGCAGACAATTCGATCAGGGACGAACGTGCCGGAACGCCGCGCCTTGCCCTGTTTCGCGCGGCCGGACCGGATGTTCCTCCCGAAAACTTCGGGGGGAGTTTTATGTCCTGCGATCGCGGCGCGTCCATGTCGTCTCCAAGCGGCGGTTTGCGCCGTTCGCTCCATCTGGGCGGCGGTTTGCTTGCCCTGGCGCTGAGCGCCGCGCTCTGGTTGGGCACAGCCGCCCAAGCGCAGGAAACCCAGATCATCTATCCCGGCTCGATGGCGGTCACCGGATTTTCCGGCACCGTCATTCCCAATTTCGACTCTGCCGATTCCGAAAGGGGGGGGCTGCCGCCCGGCGTCGACCCGGTCGACGAAACCTTCATCGACACGACGCGCGCCACCTTGCGCGTCTTCGACGTTTCGGCGCTCGGCGGACCGGCTTCCGGCCAGCTCGTCTACACGCCGCCGCCTTTCGAGGTGACGGCCGAACAGATCGGCCAGGTATTCGCCATCACCTATGATGACGGTATGCGCGACGGCGTTCCCTCGGGCGTCCCCAATCTCTATGCCGGCGCGACCTCGCTGCACGGCATCCGTATCGTCACCCCGGACGACGATGCCGACGGTCGGCCCGAGCGACAGCGCCGCGGCACCGCAGGCGCCGTCTTCATGGACGGCCAGTTCGGCACCGAAAGCGGTGGCGGTCCGGGCACGATCTGGAAGATCGACGGCATCACCGGCGCGGTCTCCCAAATTCGCCGACATTGACACCAACAGCGGTTCCGGCATCGGCGACATCAGCTTCGACAGCAATCACCGCGAGTTCTTCGCCAGCGATCTCGACACCGGCCTCATCCACCGCCTCGACGCCAACGGCACGCTGATCGACACATTCGATCACGGCGTTGCCGGGCGGCCGGCGCATGGGCTGGCTCCCGTCGCCGATGACGGTGCGGTGATGGACATACAGGGTGCTGCCTTCGACTCGGAAGACCCCGACACATGGGGCTACACGCAGGACGAACGCCGCGTCTGGTCCGTCGCCTATCATGGCGGCCGGCTCTATTATTCGGTCGGCGAAAAGGCCGAGATCTGGTCGGTTGGCATTGCCCGCGATGGCAGCTTTGCCGGTGATCCGCGCTGGGAGCTGACAGTCAAGGCCGACAAGGACTACGCCGTCACCGACATCGCCTTCGACAACCAGGGTTTCATGTATCTGGCGCAGCGCGGCCCGGTCGAGAATCGCTACGATTACAGCCAGTTCGCCGATTCCGGCAGGGGCGAGGTCATCCGCTACTGGCGCGAAAACCCGGTCGATCCGGCGACGGAATCGGTCTGGGTGGAAGAGCCGCAGGAATATGCGGTCGGCTTCCCGCAAGGCAACCGGCAGTCGGCCGGTGGGCTCGACCTGCAATATGGCTATGACGCCGACGGCAATCTCGACACCGGCGTGTGCACCGACACGCTGGTCAACACCGGCGACAAGCTGCGCGACAGCCCGACACTTGCCGACCAGCTCGCCGCCGGCGGGCCGCTTGGCGTGCACGGCGTGCAGATCACGCCGACGCCGTTGGTCAAGCCGGCCAACGTGCCGCCTTTCGGCTCGTGGTTCGTCGACTTCGACGGCTATTTCGAAGACCCGGAAGTGGAAGGCCATGTCGGCGACGTCGAGGTCTGGCACCCCTGCGAAGGCCGGGCCGGCTATTATGAAGAGATCCCCGGCGATTATCTGCCGCCGTTCTATCCGCCGGACCTCCCACCGCCCGGCGATCTGCCTCCGTGCATCGATGTCGAGGATGTTCAGTTCTACTGCACGCCTCGCGGCCTCCAGGCCGACCTCTATCTCCATGACCATGCCGGCTTTGGCGGCGATTCGATCAAGGTCCAGTCCATGACACCAGGCGTCGGGGTGACATCACCCCAGTCGCATGCTCCCGGTAAGCCTTACACGGTCGACATCACCGGCCATTCTCCGGGCGACAGAGTCGATGTTGGACTTTGCTTCTACAGGCAGTCCGACAAGGACAAGGGTGGCTACTACCCTTGCTGCAAGATGACTTTGCCGCTCAGAACCCCAGCCGTCAGCTGCGAACGTTGAGGAGGGGAAGATGAAAAATCTCGCACTTTCCCCGACCGCGAACAGCAGTCAATCCAACGTCATGGAGACCATCATGAAACCCCTGTCATATGCCAGGCGCGGCGCGCGCTGGCTGATGGCGGCCGGTATCGCGGTCGCCATGTTCACCCCTGTGGCAAGCCACGCCGAAGATGCAGTCCCGATCACTCCGGAACTGCGGCTCGACCTCGACAATTCAAAAATCGTCAATCCGAGGCCGGAACGGATCGTGCCGTTCTTCACCAAAACAGGCACACAGAGGAGCTGCGACTACGTCGTCTACTCCCTGAGCTTTGGCCTGCGCGGCGACTCGCAAGGCTTTGCCGACCAAAGCTTTTCGGCCAGGCTGAAGAAACTCCAACTAGACTTCAAGGATCAGCTTCCGCACGGTCTTGCGATCGTCAACGTCAACGTGTCCGGCGACGGCACGGATGCGTCTGGCGGACCGCTGCCGGGTGCGACAATCAGCACCTCGGCTAATCCGAACGATACGGCAACGGTTTCCGATTTCCGGATTTCCACCACCGATCTCGACGGCGCTGGGGCTGGCAATGAACGCGTCATCAATTTCAAGATCACCGCCAAGATCGACCATGCGGCGTTTCCTTCGCCGACCATCGTCGACAACCAGGGCATGATCAAGGTGACGCCGGGCGTCGGCACGGGGGCCATCATCCCGTCGCAGGATCCGGGCAAGCCCGACGACGGCGACTACAAGACCGGGGCCAAGACCTCGATCAAGATCGACCTCACCAATTGTGACAAGCGGCCTCCGCCTCCCGACCGGGAATGTTTCAAGGTGGAGCGCGGCACGGTCGATTGCGTGCAAGGTGGCGGCGCGTTCATCTACCACATGCCTGTCGGCCCGGAGATGGGCGGCAAATGGGTGCAGGTATCGACGACGACCCCAGGCATCACCATCATCCCCGACACGCAATTGGTGCCGGCGGGCGGCGGTGTGCTGAACTGGAAGATCGTCGGTGCGTCGCCCGGCGACGTCATCCACCTCATCGTAACCGGCATCGAGACCTATGCCGGCCCGAAGGAGGGCTGGGGACTATGCTGCACGCAGACCATCGACATCGTCATCCCGCGTGACTTGAGATGTCCGCCCAAGGACAAGGAACCGGACCTCAAGGTCGAGAAACGCGCCGACGTGACGCGTTGCACGATGGGCGGCGGCTGCGACTTCACCATCAAGGTCACCAATGTCGGCGACGGGCCGTATCACGGCAAGATCGTGCTCGACGAGGTGACGCTGCCGGCCGGCTCGACTCTGGATTCAGGGCCCAATCCGCCCTGGGTATGCATGCCCGGCGTGACCCCGATGACGTGCACCTATCCGGTGACCACGCTCAATCCGGGGGCCTCCATCAACCTCAAGCTCGGCTTCAAGCCGGCGGGTGGTTGGCAAGGCAGCGCGCTGCGCAACTGCGCCACCTATAATTACGGCGCCAGCGGCAAGCCGCTGTTCGGCAGCCAGCAGAACGATCGCGGCTGTGCCTCGATCCCGATCTGCCGGCGTGGCGACCGCGACCGCGATTGCCGGCCCCCGGTCGACAAGAAGGTCGACCTGATCCTGAAGAAGCGTGCCCGCATCCCGGTCTGCACGCCCGACGGCATCTGCTACTTCGTGATCGACATCATCAACAATGGCAGCGTCCCCTATAATGGGCCGCTGACGGTTATCGACAATTACCCGGGCGGCGCGCCGGCCTCTTCGACCTTCGGCCCGTCTCCGCCCTGGACATGCGGACCGAACGGTCCCGGCCAGTTCCGCTGCGACAATGCAGGCATCGTGCTGATGCCGGGCGCCTCGACGCCGATCGTCGTCAAGGCGGTCATGCCGGCCGGCTACCAGTCGGATTCGGTCGAGAACTGCGCGGCGCTGAAGCCCGTCCCCGGTGAGGTCGACCTCACCAACAACAAGACCTGCGCCAAGGAACGCTTCCGTCATCCCAATGGCGGCAAGCCGACCCTGCGCATCACCAAGGTCTGCAATGGCTCGCTCGCCGGTGCGGCGGTGGTTTCCTGCCGCATCACCGTCATCAGCCTTGGCACCTCTGCCCCCACCGGTCCGGTGCGGGTCAACGATGCTGCCACGCTGATATCGGGTGGCGCGCCGGTCCAGATCCAGACCGTCACACCCGACGGTGCGGAATGGGCCTGCGGAGCGGTTCCGGCCAATGCGCTGTCATGCCAGATACCCGGCGCCGCGATGACGCCCGGAACCTCCAGGCACTTCGACGTGACGGTCTTGGCCAATGGCGCGTTCGAGAACTGCGCACGCGGCTCATACGGCCCGGCCCCTGGAGACGACGTCGTCTACCCGATCGGCCAGGCCTGCGCCAAGGGCGGCGGCACGTCCACCATTAGCGTAAAGAAGACCGGCGATGCCGAATGCCAGCCCGGACAACCCTGCTCGTTCGAGATCACCATCACCAATGATGGCCAGACCGCCTTCTCCGGTCCGGTCCGCATCGGCGATGCGATCGGGGTGGACGGGTTGGGGCGGCTGCAAGGCGTCGCGATCACCGCGATCGAGCCGCCCTTCGGCTGCTCGCCCGAACCGACGACCTTGCCGTTGACCTGCATTGCCAATCTGACGCTCGGCGCCGGGGAAAGCCATGTGCACAAGGTCACCGTGGTCCTCCCGGACGCTCCCCTGGCCAATCTGCAGGGCAACGTCAGCGGCCGGAACTGCGTCGGCGTCTTGTCTCCCGACACCAGGGTGCAAGGAGGCGGCGACGTACTGCCCGGCGACCTGACCAACATCCAGGGCGATCGCGGCAAGGCCTATGCCTGCCATCCCTTCACGATCAAGCGCGAGGTGAAGAAGGAATGCTCGCCAGGCTTCGTCATGAACGATGCTGGTCGGTGCGTGTGTCCGGAAGGCACGACGTTCCGCAACGGCCAGTGCTCGCCCGACGGCGGCGTCATCATCCAGCCGAAGGATCCGAGGCCCTGCGTGCTGCTCAAGGGCCAGATCCGCACCGAGGATGGACGCTGTGTCTGCCCGCGCGGAACCGAGCTTGAGAACGGCGCCTGCGTCAAGACCGACAAGCCTGGCTGCACCATCCCCGGTTCGGTCCCGACGTCGGACGGCAATGGCTGCTACTGCCCGGAAGGCACGCATCTCGACCGACAGGCAAATGCCTGCGTGCGCGACAAGCAGAAGCCCGAGCAGTGCAACATACGCGGCCAGGTTCATGACCCCGATGGCGATTGTGTCTGCCCGCGTGGGACAGAGGTGCGCGATAGAGCCTGCCGGCCGATCCGGCCGAAGCCTGAACAGTGCTCGATCCGTGGTCAGATCCACAACGCCAATGGCGACTGCGTCTGCCCGGACGGCACAGAGGTCAGGGGCAAGGTCTGCCGGCCGATCCGGCCGAAGCCCGAGCAGTGCTCGATCCGCGGCCAGGTCCACGACGCCAATGGCAATTGTGTCTGCCCGCGGGGTACCGAGGTGCAAGGCAATGCCTGCCGGCAGAAGAAGCCTGTGCTGGAACAATGCGACATACGCGGCCAGGTGCACAACAAGCGCGGCGAGTGTGTTTGCCCGCGCGGCACCCAGGTGATCGACGGCGCATGCCGCAAGCCGAGGCCGCAGGTGGGAGACTGCGCCCCGGGCTCGCAGATGGTCGGCGGCCAGTGCGTGCCGATCATCAAGCGGCGCTGCCCCGAAGGCACGGTTGGTCGGTTCCCGAACTGCAGGGCGATCCCGCAGCAGCCGTCGCTCGACCCGACCCTGTTGCTCAATCCAGGTGTCCTTCAGCAGTTCATACCGAAGCGCACGCCGCAGACGCAGGTACAGCCGCAAAGGGATCCGGCGGCCAACTTCAAGCCATAGGATCTGACACGAGTCAAAATTCAGAACCCCGCCGGAGCGATTCGGCGGGTTTTTTCGTCAGCGCGATCGGGGTCCGCCGCATCTCGTCGTTGAAATGCCGGCGCAATCTTCCTCGGACGCCAGCAAGCCGCTGTCGCCCGACGGTCCCTCGATAAAGCCGTCCAGCGACGTCAGCATGGAAGAGACGGTCTTTCCCGTCTGAGCTCTCCTTTCTGTTTTCGCCAACCGGAAGCGAGGCCGAGCAGGTAAGGCATCAGCCGGTCCGCTCCTAGCCAGCAAATACCGACTTTCCCTTTTCGGGATCATGGTCTAGGCAGACGTTTGGATCGCGCCCGCAAACAGGGCGCCCAAAGGGGCCGCATCATGAGCAGGAAGACCCTGATCGCGCCATCGGTGCTGGCGTCGGATTTCTCGAAGCTCGGCGACGAGGTCGAGGCGGTGGCGGCGGCCGGCGCCGACTGGATCCATCTCGACGTGATGGACGGGCATTTCGTGCCCAACATCACCTTCGGCCCGCCGGTGATCAAGGCCATCCGCAACCGCACCAAGGCCTTCTTCGACTGCCATCTGATGATTGCGCCGGCCGATCCTTATCTGGCCGCCTTTGCCGATGCCGGCTGCGACGGCATGACCGTGCATGCCGAGGCCGGACCGCATCTCGACCGCTCGCTTCAGACCATCAAGGGTCTCGGCAAGAAGGCCGGCGTATCGCTTAATCCGGCGACGCCGGAAAGTGCGATCGAATATGTGCTCGAGCGGCTCGACCTGATCCTGATCATGACCGTCAATCCGGGCTTTGGCGGCCAGGCCTTCATCCCGGCCATGGTCGACAAGGTCAAGCGGGTGAAAGCGCTGATCGGCAACCGGCCGATTCGCATCGAGATCGACGGCGGCGTGTCGCCGGAAACCGCCCCCCTGGTCACATCAGCCGGCGCCGATGTGCTGGTGGCGGGCGCCGCCATCTTCAAGGGCGGCAGCGTCGAAGCCTACCGGGCCAATATAGAAGCCATCCGAACCGCGGCCGACCGGGCTGCCGGCTGACATCAGTTCCAGGGCAAGTTCCCGGCTGGTCGATTCTCCTCGGCCTGATCTCCCTGCCTGATCCTTCGATCTCCCAAAAGGCCGTCAACGGGTGGCAGCCGCAAGGGCATCGCGGCAAGCGACAGGATCGCGGCATCCGGCACTAGTTTTGGCCCATAAATCTAGTGGATAACTGCCGAAGGGATCTGCATGCGGGGAGAGGTCAATCCGGCGGCATGACGCGCGTTAAGAAAAAATTATCCGTATTCGGGATCTCGAAGCTGTTTCTCGAGGGCGCCTGCCATGCAGGGAGACAAACTTTCTTCAGAAGAACAAGTTTTTCACGATTTTAGTTACTTCCGGCGGATAAGATGCGGTCAACCTTCCTCTTTAAGTCGAATATCGTGATCTTTCGCTTGAGGGGCGGATGCCTTAGGAGTTACAGTAACTTTCCAGGGGAAATCGTTTGCTTCGCGAACGGGCTAGCGGAGCATGGGAGAGCTACAGGAGTCATATTGACCTACGGATCTGCCGATGTGAGCGAAGGCGCGGGACCCAAGAGCACACTCGCTAGTACGGTCTATCAACAGCTTCGCGACGATCTCCTGCGCGGCGTGTTTGAAAGTGAAAGCAAGCTTCGTGTCGAATGGGTGGTTTCCCGTTACGGCGCCGGCGCCTCACCGGTTCGCGAGGCCCTCAACCGACTTGCTTCGGAAGGCCTGCTCGGCCGCCACGACCAGCGCGGTTTCTTCATCATGCCGGTCAGTGCCCCGGAACTCGAGGAATTGACGCGCACCCGCTGCTGGCTGGAAGAGCGGGCGCTGCGTGAATCCATTGCCAACCGCACCGGCGAATGGGAAGAGCAGCTCGTGCTGGCCTTGCATCGCCTGGCGCGTGCCCCGCGCCGCTTGCCGGAGGATCCGTCCTCGAACAATCCGGAATGGGAAAAGCTGCACCGCGCCTTCCATCGGGCACTGATCGCAGGCTGCCGCTCGCATTGGCTGACCGGCTTTTGCGACCAGCTTTCGGATCAGGCCTCCCGTTACCGGCTGATCTCCCAGGACGGCAGCGAGCGCGACGAAATCAGTGAACATCGGCTGATTGCGGAGCGCACGGTGGATGGCGATGCCGACGGCGCCGTTGAAGCCCTCCTCAACCACTACCGTCTGACGGCAGCCATGTGCATGGAGCGCTTCAACGACAGCGGCGATCCACGCGTGAGCGCCACCAAGGCGCTGCGCAGCCGCAGATAGAAGCGCTTCCGGTCCGCTATCCAAAATCCGCCCGCTATCCAAAATCGCCCGCTATCCAAGTCCGCTTGCCTTCATCTGATCGGCGGCAAACCCGATTTCACGTTTTTGCCGGACGGAGGCGAAATCGTTTCCTTTGTTCCAAGGCCATGCGCTAGAGCCGGATGATTTCAGGCCGAATCGACCTGAAATCATCCGGCTAAATCAAAGGGTAGAGCATGTCCTCCGAAAACCGCTTCACACTTTTCGGCATCATCTCTAGGGAATGCGCATGACCAATCACCTGTTCGACGGGTTCCGCAGCCGGATTTCAGCCTCCAAGCGCATCCTGATGGCGGCCGATGACGGACGCTTGATCGCCTATGGCGACACGCTGGCGCAATCGGCACAGCTGGCACATGCGCTGAGGCATTTCGGCGTCGAGCCGGGCGACCGCGTTGCCGTGCAGGTCGAAAAAAGCCCCGAATGCATTTTCCTTTACCTCGCCTGCCTGCGCGCCGGCGCGGTCTTCCTGCCGCTCAACACCGCCTACACGCTGGCCGAACTCGGCTATTTCTTCGGCGATGCCGAGCCGCGGCTGGTCGTCTGCGACCCGGCCCGCGCCGGCGCTATCGCGCCCCTGGCGCAGGCGTCGGGTGCTGCCACCGTCACGCTTGGCAGCAATGGTGAGGGCTCGCTGACCGAACTGGCGGCACAACAGCCCACGGATTTCGACGCCGTAGCGCGCGGGCCGGACGATCTGGCCGCAATCCTTTACACATCCGGCACCACCGGACGCTCCAAGGGCGCCATGCTCAGCCATGAAAACCTGGCCTCCAATGCGCGCGTGCTGGTCGAGCAATGGCGCTTCACCGGGGATGACGTGCTGATCCACGCGTTGCCTATCTTCCACACGCACGGCCTGTTCGTCGCCACCAATGTCACCCTGATGGCCGGAGCCTCGATGCTGTTCGAGCGGAAATTCGACGCCGGCCGCATCGTCTCGCTCTTGCCGGGCGCGACAGTGCTGATGGGTGTGCCGACCTTCTATACCAGGCTGTTGCAGCAGGACGGGCTGGATGCCCCGGCGGCGAAGAACATCCGTCTGTTCATTTCCGGCTCGGCGCCGCTGCTCGCCGAAACGCACAAGGTCTGGCGCGAGCGCACCGGCCACGCAATCCTCGAGCGTTACGGCATGACCGAGACCAACATGAACACGTCGAACCCCTATGAGGGCGAGCGCCGCGCCGGCACGGTCGGCTTCCCGCTGCCCGGCGTTTCGCTGCGCATCACCGACCCTGACAGCGGCGATGCGCTTGGCCAGGGTGAAGTCGGCATGATCGAGGTCAAAGGTCCGAATGTCTTTTCCGGCTATTGGCGCATGCCGGAAATAACCAAGGCGGAGTTTCGGAAGGACGGCTTCTTCATCACCGGCGACCTCGGCATCATCGACGCGGACGGCTACGTCTACATCGTCGGCCGCGGCAAGGATCTCATTATCTCCGGCGGCTACAACATCTATCCCAAGGAGATCGAGAGCGAGATCGACGCCGTTGCCGGCGTCTTGGAAAGTGCCGTTATCGGAATTGCCCATCCCGATTTCGGCGAAGGCGTCACCGCTGTCGTGGTGCGGGCGCCGGCATCGCGGATCACCGGGGCCGAGATCGTTGGCGCCATTGCCGGCCAGCTGGCCAAATACAAGCACCCGAAGCAGGTGATCTTCGTCGATGAGCTGCCGCGCAACACGATGGGCAAGGTGCAGAAGAATCTGCTGCGCGAGACCTACAAGGGTCTCTACGGCTAATCCATAGCCGGCTAATGTCTTTGCCCAAGCGCTTCGCCTGGACATCTCTGTTCGCGGTTCGGCAGTGGCGCCTTTTACCTGCGCGGCTTTTTCACCCGAGTGCTGGAACCCCACAAAGCGCGGTTCAGCAGGCTGCGTTTGCGCTTGCGCGGGATGAGGTCGACATCGCTGACGAGCTTGGCGCCGCCCTCCCGCCGCTCCAGGGTGATCTTGCGGCTGTGGAAGGCTTCGAGCTCCGCACGATGCGCCACGCTGATGATGGTGACGTCAGGCAGTTCGCGGATCACCGTCAACATCATCGTGTCCTGGCTCTTCTCGTCGAGCGCCGAAGTCGCTTCATCCAGCACCACGATATCGGGGCGATGCAGCAGCAGGCGCGCGAAGGCGAGGCGTTGCTTTTCGCCGCCCGACAGCGTCTGGTCCCATGGCGCCTCTTCCTTGATCCTGCCGGTGAGATAGCCAAGCCCCACCTTGTCGAGGGCAGCCTTGATTTGCTTGATGGTCCACTTGTCCGCCGCCGCGGGATAGGCGACCGCGCGGCGAAGCGTTCCGGAAGGGATGTAGGGGCGTTGCGGCAGCATGAACAGGCGCCTGTCGGTGTGGAAATTGACGCTGCCGCCGCCCCATGGCCACAGGCCCGCGACGGCCCGCACCAGCGTCGACTTGCCTGAACCGGATTCGCCTGAAACCAGCACCCGCTCGCCCGGCTCGATCACGACCTCGGTTTCCTTGACCACGGAGGTGCCGTCGTCGAGTGTCACGGAAAGATTGTCGAGGCTGAGGATGGCGCCGTCTTCCGCTTCGCCCCGGTTGATGCGTCCGAGCGCATCGCTCTGCTCGGCGCGCTCGAGCCCGTCGAGCGACATCATCAGCGAGGCAATGCGCCGCGCGGAGGCGTTCCAGTCGGCGAGGCGCGGATAGTTGTCGACCAGCCAGCCGAACGCGCCTTGCACGATGCCAAAGGCAGACGCCGCCTGCATCACCTCGCCAAGCGTCATCGAGCCTTCGAGGAATTTTGGCGCGCACAAAAGGATCGGCACGACCGGCGCAAACAGGCTCGATCCCTGCGACACCGCCGCCGTGCGCATGTGCTGTCCGGTCAGCAGAGCCCATTGCCTCAGCACATGGCCGAAATTCCTGTCGATGCCGCTGCGCTCCTCGTCCTCCCCTCCCAGCAAGGCGATGCTCTCGCCGTTTTCGCGCACGCGCGTCAGCGTGTAGCGCAGTTCGGCCTCCGCCTGGTTCTTCCGCTCGGAGAGCTGGACGAAGTCGCGGCCGATGACCACCATCGAGGTCGAGGTGATGGCGGCATAGATGATCGCGGTGATGACCAGAAAGCCGGGAATGGTGATGCTCTCACGGCCGATCGGCAGGGTGAGCGCGCCGCCGATGGTCCACAGCACGACGATAAAGGTCGAGGCCGACAGGAACGCGTTGAGGACGCCGGCGGTGAAATCGACCGGCGACTCGGTGGCGATGCGCAGATCCTCGGTCATGCGGGCCTCGGGTTCTGGTGGTCGCCGCCCACGAGGTTCAGCTGGTAGTAGCGGCCGTTTGCCAGCCAGCGCGCGACGACCCCGGTGGTCAGCCAGGAACGCCAGCGGCGCTGGATCGTCATGCGCAGATAGACCTGCGCGACGACAAGGCTGCCGCTGCAGATCACCAGCGGCACGAATACGGCGCTGAGGAGATAGACCGTGCGGGCGTTGCGCTGCTCGAGGGCATCGAACATCGAGCGGTTCCAGACGTTGATGCCATACTGGAAACCGATGTTGATGCAGATCAGCAGCAGCACTCCGATCGTCAAAGGCCAGGCGAGCTTGTCGCCATGCCTCCCCCAATAGCCGCGCCCGCTGATCCAGAAACGCCGCAGCAGATATTTTTTGCGCGCCTGCTCGGCCTGCTCGGGCGTCAGCTTGGGATCGGGTTCGACGGCATCCGGCGGCGGCGCAGCCTCGCCAACGGGCTCGGACGCGGCTTCGGCGGCCGATGCTTTTTTCTCGCGCGGCGTGTCCTCGCGCGGTCCATCTCCGCGCGTTTGCCGTGACGGCTTTTCCCGACGCGACTTCGTGGCATCGCGCGCTTCGATGCCGTCGGCCGGTTTCGATTTGGGTTTTGCCTCGGACATATGCCCCGACAACGACCTCCATATCAAAAGGTTTCATGGTATGCGCCTGCCCGACGTTTCAGGAAACGCCCGTCATTGCGGATATAAAAGCCCAACGACATGTTCTGCGATGGCGAGGCTGGCGGTAAGGCCAGGGCTCTCGATGCCGAACAGATTGACGATCTGACCGCCCCCGTGGTCAGCCGGTCCCTGGATGGCGAAGTCGGCGGCCGGCTGGCCCGGACCGGACAGTTTCGGCCTGACGCCGGCATAGGCCGGTTGCAGGGCGCCGTCCGCCAGGCCGGACCAGTAGCGCCTGATTTCGTCGTAGAAGGCAGCGCCTCGTGCGGGATCGACGGTATAGTCGACGCGATCGATCCATTCGACATCCGGGCCAAAGCGCGCGCTCCCCGACATGTCGAGGGTCAGATGCACGCCGAGGCCGCCATGGACCGGCACCGGATAGATCAGCCGCGAAAAGGGCGAGCGGCCGGAAAGCGCGAAATAATTGCCGCGCGCCAGCCACAGCGGCGGAACACGGTCTTGCGGGAGGCCTTCGATGCGGCCGGCGAGCGCCTGCGCGTCGAGGCCGGCGGCGTTGATGAAGGCGCCGGTCTTCAAGGTGAAACCCTCGCCATCGGCGTCGCGCGTGTCGATCCGGATGCCGTCGGCTTCGATGCTCGCGCCTGAGACAACGGTGAGCAAGGCGAAAGATGCGCCGGCCGCTTCCGCGTCTCCACGCAATGACAGCATCAGCGCCTGGCTGTCGACGATGCCGGTTGACGGCGACAGCAGCGCGCCGGCGCAGCTCAGCGCCGGTTCCAGGCTTTCGGCCTCTGCGCGCGTCAAAAGCTTGAGGTCACCGACTCCGCATTGCGCCGCGTTGATCTGGATCGCCTGCAGTTTGTCCAACTGGTCGGGTTCGACGGCAACGATCAGTTTGCCGGTGCGATGATGGGCGACGTCGTGCTCGCGGCAAAAGGCATAGAGACGCTCGCGGCCGTTGACGCAGAGACGGGCCTTCAGGCTGCCCGGCGTATAATGAAGCCCGGCATGGATGACTTCCGAATTGCGCGAACTGGTGCCCGTGCCGATGGCTGCGGCCTTCTCGACCACCAGCACCTCGCGGCCCGACAGCGCCAGCGCGCGGGCAATGGCGAGGCCGACAACACCGGCTCCGGCGACAACGCAGTCGACATCATGCATGGGTGGACTTTAGCGCGGACTGTCCGCGCCTGCAAAAACCTTGTCGCCGCCGATCCAGACGCCGTTGACGTCGAGGGCGTCCGACAGAGCGACGATATCGGCAGCCGTGCCATTGGCGAAGCGGCCGAGCCGGTGGGCCTGGCCGACCGCCTGCGCCGGATAGAGCGAGGCCATGCGCAACGCTTCCGACAGGTCCAGCCCGACGATCCTATGCATGTAGCGGACGGCCGAGATCATATCGAGATCGGCGCCGGCCAGCGTGCCGTCGGCCAGCCGCAGACTGCCATCCTTGCGATAGATGATGCGGCCGTTGAGGGTGAACGACATCATGTCGGTGCCGATCGTCGCCATGGCGTCGGTGACCAGCACGATCCTGCCCGGCCCCTGCTTGGCGCGCAGCGCGATTGCCATGGTGGCGGGATCGACATGGATGCCGTCGGCAATGATCCCGGCCGACAGACTGCCTATGTCGATGGCCGCACCCGCCAGCCCCGGCTCACGGTTGCCGATCTGGCTCATGGCGTTGAACAGATGTGTGACCACGCTGGCGCCCGCGTCGGCAAAGGCTCTGGCCGTGGCATAGCCGGTATCGGAATGGCCGAGGCTGACGACGATGCCGGCCTTGGCCAAAGCCGCAACACGGGCGGGCTCGACGGATTCGGGCGCGATCGTCGTCAGCAGCACCGGCAGGTTTTTGCGTGCCGCGACCAGCGCCGCTTCATCCGCATCCGTCATCGGCCGGATCAGAGCCGGGTCATGCGCCCCCTTGCGGGCGACCGAGAGATGCGGTCCCTCGAGATGCAGGCCGAGAAACCCCGGCAGTTTTTGCCGTGCCGCCTCGGTGCCGGCGGCAATGGCCGCGCCGGTGATGTCAGGCGTATCTGTGATCAGCGTCGGCAGCAGTGCGGTCGTGCCGAACGGCGCATGCGCCCGGCAGATTGTTGCCAGCGAGGCGACATCGGGATGGTCGTTGAGCATGACGCCGCCGCCGCCATTGACCTGCAGGTCGACAAAACCCGGCACCAGCATGCCGCCCCCGGCGTCGATGCGGGCAACGCCCGACGGAATGGCGCCGACGGGATGAATGCCTTCGACCACATCGCCGTGCACGACAAGGGCGGCGTTATCATGCCAGTCGTCGCCATCGAAAATTCGGGCGCCAGTCAGGGCAAAACGGTCGCTCATACGGTTTCCGTCACCTTGCGCAGATTGCGCGGTACGTCCGGATCGAGGCCGCGATGGCGGGCGAAGGCTTCGACGAAGCCGTAGAAGGAGACGATCAGCGTCAGCGGGTCGGTCAAGGGATGACCGGTGGCGACATGCGGCAGCCGCGCCGCGCTCTTGGCTTTGTCCGAGGTTACAAAAACTGCTGCACCCTTGCCGGCAAGGTTGTCGGCAGCCTCTGCCACGGACGGCTCGGAGGCATCGCGGGCGGCGAGCGCCAGCACCGGGAAGCCTGGCCCGACCAGCGCCAGCGGGCCGTGCATGACTTCGGCTGCACTGTAGGCCTCGGCATGCATGCCGCAGGTCTCCTTGAATTTCAGCGCCGCCTCGTCGGCCATCGCTGCCGACGGGCCACGGCCGAGGATGAACAGCGATTGCGGCGTCTCCAATGCGCCGGCCAGCGCCATCCAGTCGCAGGCGATCGCCTTGCTGAAATGCTCGGGCAGGCGGGCAAGGGCGGCCAGCAGTCTGTCGTCGCCGGTGCAATGCGCCATCAGCGCCAGGCCGGCGACCGCCGAATTGACGAATGTCTTGGTCGCCGCGACGCTGCGCTCGGGGCCGGCCAGAATGTCGATGGCAAAATCCGAAGCCCGCGCCAGCGGCGAATCGGCGGTGTTGGTGATGGCGACGGTGAGCGCACCGCCGGCCCGTGCCGTCTCGGCCATGGTGACGATGTCAGGGCTCTTGCCGGATTGCGAGATGGCGAGGCAAGCGGAACCGGCGAGCTTGAGCTTGGCGCCGTAGATCGAGGCGATCGACGGACCGACCGATGCCACGGCCAGGCCGGCGGTCAGTTCGACGGCATATTTCATGAAGGTGGCGGCATGGTCGGACGAACCGCGCGCGACGGTAACGACGAAGCTCGGATCGCGCTCGCGAATGCCGCGTCCGGCCTCGGTCAGCACCGCCGCCGAGCCATCGAGCAGACGCGCGACGGCTTGCGGAATTTCGTCGATCTCGCGCCGCATATGGGTGGTCTTGGGGATCATGGTCGGCCCTCTTCGCTCGGCCCTGTCAGGCGCAGTTCGGCGACGAAATCATAGGCGTCGCCGCGGTAGATGGAGCGGGTGAACTCGATCACCTTGCCGCTCGCGAGATAGGAAATGCGTTCGATGTGCAGGCCGGCAATGCCGGATGGCACTTCGAGCAGACGCGCATCGGCGTCGCCGAGATTGGCGGCGGAAATGCGCTGCACCGCCCGCACCGGCCGGTTGCCGGTCAGTTGCAGCGCCGCATAGAGCGACGAGCCTATCCCGGCCGGATCCGGCAGCACGCTGGCCGACAACGAGGCGCGCTCGATGGCCAGCGGCGTGTCGTTTGCGATGCGCAGGCGCGCCACGCGCGCCACCAGCTCGTTCGAGGACAGGCCGAGCACCATCATCTCGTCGGGCGAGGGCGGGTAGAGGTCGCGGTCGAGCCAGGCTGAACGCACCGCCATGCCGCGCCTTGCCATGTCCTCGGTGAATGAAGTGAGCCTGGACAGCGACTGCTCGACGCGCTCCATGCGCGGCGCCACGAAGGTGCCGGAGCCGTGGCGCTGCACGAGGATGCCGCCCTTGACTAGGTCCTGCACCGCCTTGCGGACGGTGACGCGCGAAATGTCGGCCTTGGTGGCGATGTCGCGCTCGGAAGGCAGCGCATCGCCCGGCCCGATCAGGCCGCGATTGACGGCGTCCTCGATGCTTTTCCTGAGCTGCAGGTAGAGCGGGGCGCCGCTCTGCGACGACTGCCTCAGCGTGGCGAAGATCTGGTCGGCGGCATCGCTCATCGCGTCGCCTCCGCTTTGACGAAGATGCGGGCCGCCATCTGCACGGCGCCGCCCAGGGCATCGTCGAGCGGCGCTTTCAGCAGCGCCTGGTAGCGCTGGGAAAGGCGCGGCCCATAGAGCGGCGCCAGCCCGCCGAGCAGGCAGAGCGGGGCGTCATCAGAGAGGTCGAGCGCGTGGAGCGACGCCTCGACATCGGCAACCGACTTGTCCACGATCCAGTTGGCGACGCTGTCGCCCTTCTCGGCATGCTCGAAAACCTTGGGCGCGAAGCCGCCGAAATCGCCGGGCTTGGCATTGGTGGTGAACTCGACCACGTCTTCGGGATTGTTGCGGAAAATGGCCATCATGCTGTCGGTCAGGGCTGAGCGCGGCCGGACGCCGTCATGGGCGAGCAGCGTCTGCTCCAGCAGGTCGCGGCCGATCCGGGCGCCGCTGCCTTGATCACCGACCTGAAAGCCCCAGCCGCCGATGGCGCGCGACGTGCCGCCCTTGCGCGCCATATAGGCGGTGCCGGTGCCGAGGATGGCCATGGCGCCGTCACCAGAGCCGACTGCCCCTTCGAGCGCGATCTCGGCGTCCGTCTCGACGCGGCTGATGCTGAACGGCAGGATTGCTTCAAGCTGCTGGCGGTAGGTGCCGACATTGGCGCCGGCAAGGCCGAGAATGGCTGGTGTCTGCGGGATCAGGTCCGGATCTTGCCCGGCGGCGATGAAGGCCTGACGAGCAGCCTCGACGATGTGGGTGCGAGCGCCGGTGAGATCGGTGCGGATGTTGGCGGCGCCGCTTTTGGCACGGCCAATGACAACGCCATCGCCTGTCGCAAGGGCTGCCCTGCAGCTGGTGCCGCCGCCGTCGATACCGAGCACGAATTTCACGCGATGTCTCCTCCGGGCGGATAATACCAATAAAATACCAATAGCCAAGGGATTAATTTCCGTTTCAAAAAGATTAAGGCGTATCAGGTTGAAAAACCCGGGAATTTTGCCGGCTCAACGCTTTCCAGTTCGCAATTTCGTTAATGCGTGTGGACAAGTGGTATTTTTTTGGTATTGTTCTTCCATCGGAGGGACAGGGATGGCCGAACCGCGCACCGAAGCGCTTCACAGCAATGCCGAGGGACTGGACATCCAGGCCCCGGACGCCATCCTTTCTTCTTTGGTCAATGCGCAGATCGAGGCCGCCAAGGCTGTGCGCGACGCCATTCCCGCCATCGCCGCCGCAGCCGAAATCATCGCCGGGCGGCTGAACGGCGGCGGCAAGCTCGCCTATGCTGCGGCCGGCAGCTCCGGCCTGATGGCGCTGGCCGACGCGCTGGAGTTGCCCGGCACCTTCGGCATCAAGCGCGAACGCATCGCCATCCTCATCGCCGGTGGCGACGACGCTTTCAAGACCCTGGCCGGCGGACCGGAAGACGACACCGACGAAGCCTCGACGGCAATTGCCGGCGCCGGCATCGGCAAGGGCGACTGCCTGATCACGATTTCGGCCAGCGGCTCGACGCCCTATGCGGTGCAGGCGCTGAAGGATGCGCGCAGCCGGGGCGCGGCAACCATCGCCATTGCCAACAACAAGGACACGCCCCTGCTCAGGCTGGCCGACGTCGCCATCCTGCTCGAGACGCCACCGGAGGTGATTGCCGGCTCGACGCGCATGGGCGCCGGCACTGCCCAGAAGATCGCGCTCAACATGCTGTCGACGCTTACCGCCATTCATCTCGGCCATGTCCATGACGGCTACATGGTCAATCTCACCGCCGACAACATCAAGCTGCGCGACCGCGCGGCTCGCATCGTCGCCGCTATCAGCGGCCGCGACCGGCAAGACGCCGTGCGGCTGCTCGAAGCGAGCGGCGGCGTCGTCAAGACAGCCATTCTGCTCGCCGCCGGCGCTGCCAACGCCGTTGCGGCCGAGAAGATACTGGAAGGGACCGGCCAGAAGCTGCGGCCAGCCCTTTCCGCGATCGAGGGGAACAAGGGCGCGAAGGCCCCTGTTCTCAAAACCGAACCTGAAAAAGGTCAACAGGGAGACTAGCATGACAACGAAATTACTGACGGCACTGCTTCTCGGCACCAGCATTCTCGGCACCGCCGGGTTGGCTCACGCCGATGACGTAACGCTCAATATCGAAAGCTGGCGCGGCGACGACCTTGCCATCTGGAAGGACAAGCTGATCCCGGCTTTTGAGGCCAAGAACCCGGGCATCAAAGTGGTGTTCGCACCGTCGGCGCCGACCGAGTATGACGCCGCACTCGGCGCCAAGCTCGCCGCCGGCTCGGCTGGCGACCTGATCACCTGCCGCCCGTTCGACAAGTCGCTCGAACTGTTCAAGAAGGGCAACCTTGCCGACCTGTCGGCGCTGCCCGGCATGGAAAACTTTTCGCCCGTTGCCAAGGCCGCCTGGCAGACCGACGACGGCAAGGCGAGCTTCTGCGTGCCGATGGCCTCGGTCATTCACGGCTTCATCTACAACAAGGACGCCTTCGACAAGCTCGGCCTCAAGGTGCCGACGACGCGTGACGAGTTCTTCGCCGCGCTCGACAAGATCAAGGCCGACGGCACCTACATCCCGATGGCCATGGGCACCAAGGACCTCTGGGAAGCCGCGACCATGGGCTATCAGAACATCGGTCCGAACTACTGGAAGGGCGAAGAGGGCCGCGCAGCGTTGATCAAGGGCGACCAGAAGCTGACCGACAAGGACTGGGTTGCTCCCTATGAGGAACTGGCCAAGTGGAAGCCTTATCTCGGCGACGGCTTCGAGGCCCAGACCTATCCGGACAGCCAGAACCTGTTCACGCTTGGCCGCGCCGCCATCTACCCGGCGGGATCGTGGGAGATCGGCCTGTTCAACACCCAGGCGCAGTTCAAGATGGGCGCCTTCCCGCCGCCGGTCGAGAAGGCCGGCGACACCTGCTACATCTCCGACCATACCGATATCGGCATGGGCCTGAATGCGGCGTCGAAGAATGCCGACGCGGCCAAGACCTTCCTGTCCTGGGTCGCCTCGCCGGACTTCGCCACCATCTACGCCAACGCACTGCCGGGCTTCTTCAGCCTAAATTCCACCCCGGTGAAGATGGAAGACCCGCTGGCGCAGGAATTCGTCTCCTGGCGCGACAAGTGCAAGTCGACGATCCGCTCGACCTACCAGATCCTGTCGCGCGGCACGCCGAACCTCGAGAACGAAACCTGGGTTGAATCGGCCAACGTCATCAATGGCACCGACACGCCGGAAGCTGCCGCCAAGAAGCTGCAGGACGGCCTCGACAGCTGGTACAAGCCGGGCAAGTAAGAGCTCAGACAACAGACAGGGCCCCAAGTGGACGGCCCTGCGTTTTTCGACAGCATCATCGACTGCGAACGACGGCGCCGCCCCTCATCCGCCTGCCGGCACCTTCTCCCCGTATAGTGACGGGGAGAAGGATCAGCCGAAACGCAGGCGCCCCCTCTCCCCGTCCTTCACGGGGAGAGCGTGAGGGTGAGGGGCAGCGCTGCCGTCGAAGGCATTGCTAAACCTGATCGGCGGGGACCGCACTCATGGCCGCACAAACACGACCGAAACGACCGTTCCGCTGGCATATCGGCGTCTTCCTGGCGCCGGCGCTGCTGGTCTATACGGCGATCATGATCCTGCCGCTGGCCGGCACGCTGCAGCTGTCGCTGTTCCGCAATGTCGATCAGCATCAGGTGTTCGTCGGTTTCACTAATTTCCGTACGTTGTTCGGCGACCCCAACTGGTCGATCGGCTTCTGGAACGCGCTGCGGAACAATACCTGGTTCTTCATCATCCACATGGTGGTGCAGAACCCGATGGGTGTCATGCTGGCGGCATTGCTGTCCAGCCCGAGGCTGAGATTCGCCGCCTTCTACCGCACCGCGATCTTCGTGCCGACCATCCTGTCCTTCGTCATCGTCGGTTTCGCCTGGAAACTGATCCTGTCGCCGTTGTGGGGCGTGGCGCCGCATCTGATGGATCTGGTCGGCCTGAAAAGCCTGTTCACGCCGTGGCTGGGCAAGGAACAATATGCCCTGACCGCGCTCAGCCTGATCTCGGTCTGGCAGTTCGTCGGCATTCCGATGATGCTGATCTATGCAGCACTCCTGTCGATCCCCGAAGAGGTGATCGAGGCGGCCGAATGTGACGGCATCACCGGCATGTCGCAGTTCTGGAAGATCAAGCTGCCGCTGATCCTGCCGTCGATCGGCATCATCTCGATCCTGACCTTCGTCGGCAATTTCAACGCCTTCGACCTGATCTACACCGCGCAAGGGGCGCTCGCCGGCCCGAACTATTCGACCGATATTCTGGGCACTTTCCTCTACCGCGCCTTCTTCGGCTTTCAGCTGCAGACCGGCGATCCCAATATGGGCGCGGCGATCGCCACGATGATGTTCCTGATCATCCTCGGCGGCGTCTGCGTCTACCTGTTCCTCGTCCAGACGCGCCTGCGTCGCTACCAGTTTTAGAGGGGCAGACATGTTACGGCTAAACACCCCCCTCTGGCCTGCCGGCCATCTCCCCCTCAAGGGGGAGATTGGATGGCACCATTGGCTTCGCAAATCTCCAGCGTTGGAGAAGAGGCGCCGAGCCTCAAGCTGCCAATCTTCCCCCTTGAGGGGGAGATGTCCGGCAGGACAGAGGGGGGTGCCTTGGTGCCGACCTCAACAGTCATCGCTCGTCAGGAGACCTTCCAATGAGCACCGCCACCCGTTCGCTGCCCCGCACCATCGGCGCCCACGCGATCCTTCTGACCTATACGGCGATCGCGCTGTTTCCGGTGATCCTGGTCATCATGAATTCGTTCAAGTCACGCGCCGGCATCTTCAGCGAACCGCTGACGCCGCCGACGCCAAAAACCTTCGACCTGATCGGCTATACCACCGTGATCGGGCAGGGCGACTTCATCCACTATTTTCAGAACAGCCTCGTCGTCACCGTCGCCTCGCTGTTCTTCGTGCTTCTGTTCGGCGCGATGGCGGCGTTCGCGTTGTCGGAATACCGCTTTCGCGGCAACACGCTGATGGGGCTTTACCTCGCGCTCGGCATCATGATCCCGATCCGGCTCGGCACCGTCGCCATCCTGCAATTGATGGTGGCGAGCGGGCTGGTCAACACGCTGACGGCGCTGATCCTTGTCTACACCGCGCAAGGCCTGCCGCTCGCCGTCTTCATCCTGTCAGAATTCATGAAGCAGGTGTCGGACGATCTGAAGAATGCCGGCCGCATCGACGGGCTGTCGGAATACACGATCTTCTTTCGGCTGGTGCTGCCGCTGGTGCGGCCGTCGATGGCGACGGTCGCCGTCTTCACCATGATCCCGATCTGGAACGATCTGTGGTTCCCGCTGATCCTGGCGCCGTCGGAAGAGACCAAGACGGTGACGCTCGGCGCGCAGTTGTTCCTCGGCCAGTTCGTCACCAACTGGAACGCCATCCTGGCCGCACTCTCGCTGGCGATCATGCCGGTGCTGACCCTCTACGTCATCTTCTCGCGGCAGCTGATCCGCGGCATCACATCCGGAGCCGTCAAGTGAGCGGAGCCCTACAAATCTCAGCTGGCGCCTTCACCCCACCCGGCGCTGCGCGCCGACCTCCCCATCAAGGGGAGGTAAAAGGTCGTGGCTTCATTCACGACCGCCAAAGGGCGACTTTCGGAGAAGCTTCTTTGGCAGTGAGGGTGTTCGCGCCAACGTCCTACCTCCCCTCGATGGGGAGGTCGGCGCGAAGCGCCGGGTGGGGTGACACCCTCTCAGAAGGAATAACTGGAACGTCTGGAGTAGTTAGGTGACCTCTAAATCGCCCCTTCGCGTCGTCGTAGCAGGCCTCGGTAATATGGGGCGTAGCCATGCGCTGGCCTACCACACTAATCCGGGCTTCGAGATCGCGGCCCTGATCAACCGCTCCGACGTGCTGTTACCGGGCGGGCTGTCGGGCTATGACATCTGTCGTTCCTTCGACGATGCATTGCGCGATGAAAAGCCGGATGTTGCCTGCATCGCCACCTATTCCGACAGCCATGCCGACTATGCGGTGAAGGCATTCGAGGCCGGCTGCCATGTCTTTGTCGAAAAGCCGCTGGCAACGACGGTCGCCGACGCCAAGCGCGTCGTCGCCGCGGCCAAGGCTAACGGCAAGAAATTGGTGATCGGCTACATCCTGCGCCACCACCCGTCCTGGGTCAGGCTGATCGCCGAGGCGCGCAAGCTCGGCGGCCCTTACGTGTTTCGCATGAACCTCAACCAGCAATCGTCAGGCCCGACCTGGCAGACGCATAAACAACTGATGCAGACGACCTCGCCAATCGTCGATTGCGGCGTGCACTATCTCGACGTCATGCTGCAGATCACCGACGCCAAGCCGGTCGAGGTGCGCGGCATGGGGCTGCGGCTGACCGAGGAAATCGCGCCGACCATGTACAATTACGGCCATCTGCAGGTGCTGTTCGATGACGGTTCGGTCGGCTGGTACGAAGCTGCCTGGGGACCGATGATTTCGGAAACGGCGTTCTTCGTGAAGGACGTGATGTCGCCCAATGGCTGCGTGTCGATCGTCATGAAGGAAGGTGTGAAGTCGGACGACATCGACACCCACACCAAGACCTCGACCATCCGCCTGCACAGTGCGGCGACCGGCGCGGACGGCAAGTTCGCCAGGCCGGACGAGATGCTGTCCATGGAAGGCGAACCCGGCCACCAGGACCTCTGTGACCTCGAACAGGCCTTCGTGCTGAAGGCGATCCGGGAAGACATCGACCTGACCCGCCACATGGACGACGCGGTGAAATCGCTCGCCGTCTGCCTTGCCGCCGATGAGAGCGTGCGCAGCGGCGCCCCAGTTAAGCTCTAGTAGGGCAAACTCTAGAACAAGGACGAAGCCGTGGGCTCGCTGGTAATCGAGAATGTGAAGAAGGCCTTCGGGCCGGTCGAGGTGCTGAAAGGCATCAACCTCGAAGTGACCGACGGCGAATTCGTCGTCTTCGTCGGCCCATCTGGCTGCGGCAAGTCAACCTTGCTCAGGGTCATCGCCGGGCTGGAGGATTCGACCTCCGGCAGGGTGGTGATCGACGGCGCCGATGTCTCGGCCACGCCGCCGGCAAAACGCGGCATCGCCATGGTGTTCCAGACGTACGCGCTCTACCCGCATCTGACGGTGAAGAACAATATGGGCCTCGGCCTCAAGCAGGCCGGCACGCCCGCCCCGGAGATCGAACGCCGCATCGGCGTCGCCTCGTCGATGCTGTCGCTGGAACCGTATCTCGAGCGGCGGCCGGCGGAACTGTCGGGCGGCCAGCGCCAGCGCGTCGCCATCGGCCGCGCCGTGGTGCGTGAGCCAAAACTGTTTCTCTTCGACGAGCCCTTGTCGAACCTCGATGCAGCGCTTCGCGTCAACACGCGGCTCGAGATCGCGCAGCTGCATCGCCGGCTGAAGGCAACGATGATCTACGTCACCCATGATCAGGTCGAGGCGATGACGCTGGCCGACAAGATCGTCGTGCTCAACGCCGGCCAGATCGAGCAGATCGGCGGCCCGATGGAGCTTTACAATTCGCCGGCAAACGAGTTCGTCGCCGGCTTTATCGGTTCGCCGAAGATGAATTTCATCGACGGCGCCAGATTGGGCGAGACGGCCAAGACGATCGGCGTGCGGCCGGAGCATCTGACCGTGGATCCAAGGTCCGGTGCCTGGAAGGGAACGGTGGTGCACGCCGAACATCTCGGCGCCGACACCAACCTCTATCTCGACTGCGAAAAGGCCGGGCTGATCACGGTGCGCATTTTCGGTGTCTACGACGCCGAGCCCGGTGCGACGCTGTATGCAACGCCCGAGCCGGGTAAGACATACCGGTTTGGGGCGGACGGCAAGACGATCAAGTAATCCTTCGCCGACAGCAACCACGGCGATCACACCGCGCCGAGCAGCACCGCGCCATGGATCGCCGCCTGCCAGCCCAGGGCCGCCCAGCGTATGTCCAGAGGCTCTACAACAAGCGAATGCGGCAGGCTGTCCGCGATGCGCTGCTTGAGCGTCTGGCGGGGATAGGACTTCATGTCGACGATACCGCCGCCGATCAGGATCGTCTGCGGGGAAAACAGGGCGGCTGCGGTTGCGACGGCCACCGCCTGCTGCCAGACGATTTCGTCGAGCCATTCGCGCAGCGATGGCGGCTGCCCGGCCGCCGAAAACAGATCGGCCACCGGGATATCGTAGTCTGTCGCGAGTTCGACGAGCGTTGCCCCTGAGGCATAGGTCTCGACGCGGTTTGGCGGACCGCTTTCGTCAGGCCGGTAGATCGGCATATGGCCGATCTCGAGCGCCCAGCCGCCGCCCCTGAAAATGCCGTCCTTGCCGAGATAGGCCGCACCGATGCCGGTGCCGAGATAGACCGCCAGCACTTCCTTTTGCCGCTTCACTGCGCCGGCGACGCTTTCACCGAGCAATTGCAGCACGACGTCGCGTTCGAGCCGCACGGGAACGCGGAGCCGCGATGCCAGTTCCGTACCCAGCCGGATGCCGTTCAGCTCGGGAATGTTGGCCGTGTGCAGCACCGTGTCGAAGTCGCGGTCGATGAACCCAGGCACCGTCGCAACGACCCGTGCAGGTTTGAGCCCGGCATCGCGGCAGGCTGCGGTGACCGCATCGGCCAACCCCGCCACCGGCGCGCCCTTGCGCAGTTGCGCGGTCGGGTAGGTGCGGGCAAAATCCACCGGGATGCCGTGGTCGGCAAAGCCAACCTTGACCGACGTGCCGCCGATCTCGACCACGGCGATCGTGTCGTCCATCGTTTGATGCGTCATGCCAGCGGTTCCAGGAATTCCGAAAGACAGGCGCGGAATTCCAGCCGGTAGGCGGCGCGATCCTGCGATTTGGCTGTGATGGTGCAAAGCCGGGCCGACGGAATGAGTCCGGCCAGCGTCTGTGCGTCGGCCAGGCGATGGACGAGGTCATGGTCATGGCCGATGACAAGAGTCGGCACCGCGATAGCGCGGATGTCCGCCTCGCTCACGCCGGGACCATCGCCGGCGATCGCCGAAAGCAGCCTGCCGAACAGAACCGGGTCCGGGCGAGTGAAGAAGCCTTGCAGGCTGCCGAGATTGTCCGGCGCCAATCTGGCCAGTTCGCCGGCAACAG
The DNA here is from genome assembly GCF_040324475.1 of Mesorhizobium sp. C268A. Taxonomy (NCBI): domain Bacteria; kingdom Pseudomonadati; phylum Pseudomonadota; class Alphaproteobacteria; order Hyphomicrobiales; family Phyllobacteriaceae; genus Mesorhizobium; species Mesorhizobium sp. C268A. The sequence goes on along the minus strand of NZ_JAMYVX010000001.1, from coordinate 2,933,444 downwards.
CGCTGTCATCGAACAGACGCCTGGCGTCTTCAGGCGAATGCCGCATCAAGAGATCGCCGACGACGGCATAGGGCCTCATATTTTCCGGAGCCGCCTGGGCTACCCAGGCGGGCCGGGCGAGCACCAAAGCGCGCACACGGGCCGGCCTATGCACTGCCAGGCGCAGCGCCAGCGCCGCACCCATCGAAATGCCGCCGACGACGGCCGGACCGATGCCGAGATCGTCGGCGAGCGCTTCGACATCTTCAGCAAAAGTCGCAATCGAAAGCCGCTCGACCGGCCCGTAGCCGGATCCACCCTGGCCACGGCATTCGAGCGTCACCCGCCGTGTCTGCGGCAGGTCGGGAAACACGTCGGCGACCTGCGCTTCATCACCGCCCAGCCCATGCTGAAAGATGACGGGGAAGCCGGCGCCGACGTCCCGGTAAGCAAGGTCGGCACCGTCGCGGCTGAAGGTCTGTTTCACGCTCTTCCGCTTTCTTCGAGCGCAGAGCGAAGGAAGGCGCCCACGCCGGGCGCCTCGGCCTCCATCAGGCCGTGCGTGATCAGGGGGCCGTCGAACCCGGCAGCTTGAAGGCGGCTAATGAAATGCGGGAAGTCGACAACGCCCTGTCCGGCGGCGGCAAAACTGCCGTCGGCATGGCGGTCCTTGGCATGGGCCATGCCGATCTCGGCGGCCAGCAGGTCGACGGCCTCGTCGATCAGGCGATGACGCTCCGCGCTGTCAGCCACTTCGAACAGATTGGCCGGGTCGAGCACAATGCGCAGGCGCTTGCTGTTCACCTCATCGAGCAGGCGGCGTGCGGCCCGCGCGCTGGAGACGACATTGGCAAGTTCCGGTTCGATGCCAAGCTCGATGTCGAAGCGCTCGGCAATCGCGATCGCGGCTTCCATCTCCACCCGAAGATCGCTCCAGGCGGCGTCAGTGGCATTGTCGGCATGCCAGCGCCACTGATCCTCAGCATCCCTGGTGCCGGTGCACAGCGTAATCAGCCGCGTGCCCATGTCAGCGCATGACGCAGCCAGTACCTCGAGCCGGGCGAGTCCCTGATCGCGAACCCTGCGATCGGGATGGATCATGTTGTAGGTTCCAGACACTGCTGCAATCGAAACACCGGTCTGGCGGCTCGCCTCAACGACGGATCGGGCCGCATCCGGCTCGATGCTGTCCGGCATCGACGGCAGTCCAAGGCACGCCAGGTTGAACTGCGCCGCCGCGTAGCCGGCGTCCGCGACCGCGCGCAGAACCGGCAAGGCGCCGGTGGTGGTGAAGGTCTTGGCGAAGATCCCAAGCTGCATCACACGACCCCGTCGACGTCGGCGAGGCGGACGGCGCGGCCGCCGGCAGCGGCGGAGCGGGCGATGGCCGCCATCCCCCTGACCGATGCGATGCCGTCGTCTATGCCGGCGCCAACCATGGGCGCGCCATTCAGCACGACATCGGCAAAGCCTTCGAGCTGGCGGCGATAGAAGTGACCGTCTGCGCCAAGCGTGCGATGCCAGCTGCCATCGGCCTCGCGGAAAATGTCGACCTCGCTGCTCTTGTAGTACCAGGGGTTATAGGTCTTCGCGAGAACGCTGCCGTTCTGACCATAGATCTGAAACCCTTCGTGCCAGTCCATGCGCACGGCAACCGTCAGGTCGAGATGGCCGACCGACCCGTCGGCGAAGATGGTGGTGATGAACCAGCAATAGGCGCCGTAGCGCTCGGTGAGCCGGGCCTCGACCGCCTCGATTGGGCCGTGCAGATGGCGCGCCGTGTCGATGAGGTGGCTGCCATGCGCCAGCATGTAATACTGGCGCAGATCCGCCTTGGGATTGACGGAAGGCTTGCGCGCCTTGGTGCTGGTGATGATCAGCGGCTGGACCGCATCGGTCATCGGGTAGCGATGGGTGCTGTCGCAATACCAGCCCTTGAACGCCAGCCGCTCACCCATCTCGTCGTCGACGAAGGCCTTGGCCGCCTGGATGCCGGGATCGAAGCGCTTCATATGACCGACCTGGAGCACCTTGCCGCTCCTGTCGACCGCCGCCCGCAAGCCTTCGACTTCCTCGACCGAAACGCCCAGCGGCTTCTCGCACAGCACGTGCTTGCCGGCATCCAGCGCCAGTTCCGTGGCCTTGACGTGGAACGTGTCCGATGTCGCGATGATGACGGCATCGAGGTCGGGATCGGCCAGCATCTGGCCATAGTCGGCATAGGATTTTTCGGGCGCGTAGGTCGCCGCCATCCTGTCGCGCAGATCGTCGGCGACATCGCAGATGGCATAGAGATCGGCATTGCGCGCCTTGGTGCAGGATTCGAAATGCGCCGCCTGCGCAATCGGACCGCAGCCGAGCACGCCGACACGCAGCCGCTTTTCATCTTTGCGAGGCATGGAATCTTTCTCCTGATTAGCGCGCGGCGAGGCCGCGAAGTTGAAATTGCGGATCGCCCGACAAAGCTGCCTGATGCAGCAGGCAGGCAGCGCCCAATGCCGGACCGTCGGCGCGGACGCGCGCCAGTTCGATCCGGGGAACGGGATAGCCTTCGGCGAGGAAGTCCGACAGGAAAGCCTCGACCTGCTCAGCGACGAAAGGATAGACGGCATTGACCGAGCCCGAGAGGATGATGCGCTCCGGCTGCAAGGTGCAGGTGAGCGTCGCCAGGCCGCGGCCGAACCAGAGCGCCCAGTCGCGCGCGGTGGCGACGGCTGCCGGATCGCCGCCGGCAAGCGCCGCGACAAACTCATCCACGCCGGCGCGCAGTCCGCTTATGTGCAAATAGCGAGCCAGCAACGCATCTTTGCCGACATAGGATTCCAGCCGCCCCGGGCGCTTCGCGTCGAAGACAAAACCTTCGTCGCCGATGCGCAGATGACCGATTTCGCCGGCGCCGCCGAGTCGGCCGCGATGCAGCCTGCCGGCATTGATGATGCCGCCGCCGACGCCGTTTTCGATCAGGATGACCAGAGCATCCTCGTCGTCCTTTCCTGGCCGCGACCGGTATGTCTCGGCCACCGCCACGGCATTGGCATCGTTTTCCAAGAGGATCGGAAAATCGTCGCCAAAGGCATTGCCCAAAAGCTCCGCTAGATTGACCCCGTGCCAGCCAAGGATGGTGGCATGGTATGAGACGCCATCAGCTGCGGGGAAGCCGGGCACGGCGACATTGAGCCCGTAGGGGCGCGTGCCTTCAGGCAATTGCGACCGGATCTCGGCAACGAGCTCCTTGATGATGTCGACCGCGGCTTCGGGCGTGCTACCGGGGCCGGCAAATGCCCTAGAGGCGCTCGCACGCCGCGCGCCGGCAAGGTCGACAGTCACGACTGCGATCCAGTTGACGCCGATATAAGCGCCAAGGAAGAAGCCGCCATTGCCTTCGATCTCGACCAGGATACCGGGACGGCCGACCCGACCCTCGCTATCCTGCTCGTCATCCGTTCCATCCGACCGCTCGCGCGCCAGACCGGCTTCGGTCAGCCCCAGCACCAGGGCGCCGGTGGTCGACCGGGTCAGGCCGAGATCGCGTGCGAGCGCCGCTCGGCTCAACGCGCCGGCACGAAACAGCGCCGCAAGTGCCCTCGTTTCGTTCGGCCGAAGATCGGTCGACACCAGCACGTCGTTCTCCACAATTTGTTTGATTTGCATACTAATAGAATTTCTAGGCGGTTTGAAAGACCCAAGGTTGGGTGCATTGCAAAAAGATATTCAGCATCCCCAAGCCCATTGACCCAAGTTTCAAACGAGGATTTGTATCAGAAACTTACAAATTGGCATGGGAGGATGCGATGCCGGTTCTAGCGCGTCTCGAACGTATCGTGAAGGATTTCGGTGCCGTCCGCGCGCTGGACAATGTGTCGCTCGACATCAATGAGGGCGAGGTTCTCGGCCTGATGGGCGACAATGGTGCCGGCAAATCGACGCTGGTCAAAACCATCGCCGGAAATTTCCAGCCGACGTCCGGCGCCTCCCAAGCCTGTCCTCCGGCGCATCGGCCGGGGGACATCTCTTCGAAGGCAGGCTTGCAGTTGGGCCGGCCCGCTTCGCAATCAGAGACTGCCTGTGTCCCTCCAGCAGGCGATCAGATGACCGTCGCCGGCCTGCCTGACGGGTGGTTGCGCCTTTCGGCAATCGGGCAGCGCGACAGGACAGCGGGCGGCAAAGGAGCATCCGGAGGTTTCGGCATCGTGTGCCGCGACGTGGAGCTGAGCCGGAGCCCTCGGCGCCGTCTCATCCGAGGAGGCGGCCAGAAGCAGCTTCGTGTAGGGGTGGTGGGGGCCACGGAAAATCTGCTCGGATGACCCCGTCTCGACGAGCCGGCCGCGATAGAGCACGCCGATCCTGTCGGCCATATAGCGCACCACCCTTAGGTCGTGGCTGATGAACAGATAGGTGGTGTCCTTGTCGCGCTGCAGGTCGTTGAGCAAATTGAGCACGGTCGCCTGCACCGAAACGTCGAGCGCAGAGGTCGGCTCGTCCAACACCACGAGCTTCGGCACGCCGGCAAAGGCGCGCGCAATCGCCGCCCGTTGGCGCTGGCCACCAGACAGCGATCTCGGCTTCTGGTCGACGGTCGTAGCGGCAAGACGAACCGAGGCCAGGAGATCGCCGACACGCTGCTTCACCTCGCTGCGGCCAAAGCCGGCGAGCCGCCGCAGCGGACGGCCGAGGATCCTGCCGATCCGCTGGCGCGGATTGAGCGTGCGGTCGGGTGACTGGAACACCATCTGCACGTCGCGCCGTTCGCTCAGGCTTCTTTTCTCGACGCGCGGCGCGACAGTGCTGCCGAACAGCTCGACCGACCCAGCGTCCGGCGTCTGGAGGCCAGTCACGATCCTTGCCAATGTCGACTTGCCGGAGCCGGATTCGCCGATCAGCCCGAACGTCTCGCCCTGGGCTATCTCCAGGTCGATATCGTGCAGGACGGCCTGGGAGCCGAAGGCGTGGCTGATGCCTTTGCAGGCGACGGCGATCGGACGTGCGGCTTCCGGTTGATCGCTGCGGACAGGCTTCGACGGGCTGGTTGTGTGCATCTCGGCCAGCCTGCCGTCGCGCTTGGTGAAGTTGAGCGCCGGGATCGAGGCGATCAGGGCCTTGGTGTAGGCGTGAACAGGGTTCTCGAAGACATCGTTGGCGATGCCGCTTTCGACCACCGTCCCCGACTGCATAACGGCCACCCGGTCGCAGGCGCGGCGGACCATGTTGATGTCGTGGCTGATCAGCAAGACGCTGGTTTTGTGGTCGCGCCGCAAATCCTGCAGGATGGCGATGATCTCGGACTGGACGCTGGCGTCGAGCGCCGTCGTCGGCTCGTCCAGCACCAGCAGCGACGGGTCGAGCGCGATGGCGATGGCGATGTTGGCGCGCTGCTGCATGCCGCCGGATAGTTCATGCGGGTAAAGATCGAGCACCCGCTCCGGATTGCTCACCCTGACGCGACCGAGCAGTTCGGCGGCGCGACCGCGGGCCTCGTCCGAGCGAACCGGGCGATGCCGCATGATCGTCTCGGTGATCTGCCGGCCAATCGTCATCGCCGGATTGAGTGCCGCGCCCGGATGCTGGTAGACGGCTGCGATGCGGTCTCCCCTCAGCCGGCGAAGCTGCTCGGGCGAGAGATCACGGATCTCGTGGCCCTGGAACTCAAGCGCCGACGCAGCGACCCGGGCGTTGCGCGGCAGATAGCGCAATATTGCGAGCGCCACCGAACTCTTCCCCGATCCGGACTCGCCGACAAGGCCGAGTGCTTCGCCTTCGCCGATAGTGAGCGACACACCGTTGACGGCCGGATGCGATGTCCGGCGCCCATCATAGGCGACGGTGAGCTGTTCGACCTTCAGAACCGATGACGACATGGGGCCCTTGAAACCACTTTCTCCCAGCGCCGCCATCGAGGGCAATCGCTTCCGCTTTCACAATGCACAATCTCGATAAAATTACTCGAATTAAGCTGGAGCGCAATCTACCTTTCGTCGCTCAGGAGAGATTGTCGCGGCCCGTCGAGGCATCGCGACGGTCGTCTGAAGCAGTTCTGGAAGGAGACCGGCATGGCACTGGACCACATGATCCTCAGCGCCTTTTTCTTCAATCCGCAGGGCGATCATCGCATGTCGTGGCGTCATCCGCGCGCGCCGGGCCGCGAAGTGCTGGACTTCGAATTCTACCGGGACCTGGTACAGGCGGCCGAGCGCGCCAGGATCGATACGATCTTCGTCGCCGACCATGTCGCGATCTGGGATTCGGTGCAAAGCGGCGTCGCCCACTACGCCAATGCCCGCCTGGAGCCGCTGACGCTGCTGGCGGCCCTTGCCGGCGTGACCAGGCATATCGGCCTCATCACCACCGCCTCGAGCTCCTACAGCGAGCCCTACAATGTCGCCCGCATGTTTGCCTCGCTCGACCATATCAGCAAGGGCAGGGCGTCTTGGAATGTGGTGACGTCGGCCATGGACGAGGAGGCCCGCAATTTCGGCCGCGACGGCAATATCGAGCACGCCTTTCGCTATGAGCGCGCCACCGAATTCCTCGATATCGTCAAGGCACTGTGGGACAGCTGGGAAGACGAAGCCCTGCTTATCGACAAGGCATCGGGCTATTTCGCCGATCCCGACAAGGTCCATGCGATCAACCACAAGGGCCCGCATTTCAAGGTGCGCGGACCGCTCAATGTCTCGCGCCCGCCGCAGGGCCATCCGCTGATCGTCCAGGCCGGCTCGTCCGAAGACGGCAAGAATTTCGCTACCGCGCACGCCGATGCGCACTTTGCCATCTACAGCACCAAGGAAGACGGCATCAAATATAGGCAGGACATCAACGAGCGCCTCGCCCGTTATGGCCGCAAGCCCGAGAGCTTCAAGATCCTGCCGGGCATCCTGCCGATCGTCGCAGCTTCCGAAGCAGAGGGACGCGAGCGGCAAGAGCATCTGCAGAGCTTGCTTCCCGATCGCGTTGGCATCGACCTTCTCTCGAGCTGGAGCGGTGTCGATCTCTCAGTCTTCCCGCCGGACGGCCCGCTGCCGCCGCTGCCGGACGAAAGCACATTCAATGGTGGCCGCACTTCGTTGAACCGCGTCAAGGAATGGTCGAAGCAGAACCTCACTCTGCGCGAGATCGCCCGCAAGCTCGCTAACAGCGGTTCGGTGCCGACCGTTGTCGGCACGCCCACACAGATCGCCGACCAGTTGCAGGACTGGTTCGAGGCCGGCGCCGCCGACGGCTTCAACCTGATGTTCCCGCTTCTGCCCGAGGACTGGGTGAATTTTGCCGAGCAGGTCGTGCCGGAACTGCAGCGCCGCGGCGTATTCCCCACCGAATATGCACCGGGGACGCTGCGGGACCGTTTCGGCCTGGCGCGGCCGGCCAACCGCTTCACCGAACAGCGCGACAATGTGCGCGCCGTATCCTGACTTGGAGCAATTGGTATGACCGCAGCGCCAAAACTCCAGCCCCGCGAAGCCACGGCTCCGCAGCTCATCAATGTTCTGCACAGCCCCAAGCGCATTCGGGTCAAATTCGCCGGCCGCACCATCGCCGACAGCCGCAACGTCCTGGTGCTGCGCTCCAACCATTTCCTGCCGATCTATTTCTTCCCGGCATCCTCGGTGGACCGCTCGCTCTTGAAGCCGTCCGAGCATAGCCAGCCCCATCCCGTCGGTGGCGAAACCACCTATTGGAACCTGGAGACGGGAGAAAAAGCTTCGCCCAACGCGGCCTGGTCGCTTGTCGCGCCGCCGGATGAAAGCCTGTCGCCGCTGGCCGGACGCATCGCCTTCACCTGGAAAGCGGTCGACCAATGGTTCGAGGAGGAGGAAGAAGTCTTCGTCCACGCCCGCGATCCATACGCACGCATCGATGTGCTGCAGAGTTCAAGTCACGTCCAGATCTGGTTCGACGGCGAAGTGATCGCCGACAGCCATCGCCCGGTGCTGCTGTTCGAAACGCATCTGCCGACGCGTTTCTATTTGCATCCGGACGATGTCAGGCTCGACCGTCTGGTCGCCTCGGACAGCACGACGCGCTGTCCCTACAAGGGCATTGCCTCTTACTGGTCGGGCCTGCGCGCCGACGGCTCGGTGAGCCCCGATGTCGCCTGGAGCTACCGCGATCCCATTGCCGAAATGCCCAAAATCAGGGGCCTCATCGCCTTTTACCCGCAAGCCGTCGACCGCATCCATCTCGACGGCGAACCAGTCGCTTAAGCCATTCAACAGTCATTTCAGACAGGGGTTTCAAATGACCAAACGCAACGATATCGATACGCTTCGCAATCTGTCCGGCGACATCTGGAACGTCGCCGTCGATGAGCACCAGGCCGGCTTCCTCAAGCGCCGCGATCTGCTGAAATACGCAGCCTTGATCGGCCTCACCGGCTTTGCCGCCTCGCAGGGACTTGTTGGTTTCGGCACGGCGCGCGCTGCCGGCGCCGGCGGCACGGTCCGCGTTGGGCTCGGACAGCCGACCAAGGCGATCGATCCCGTCTCCATCACCGATCCGGCCAGCATCGGCGTCATCAGCCAGGTCGGCGAATATCTCATCCTCGACGATCCCAAGGACGGTCTGCAGCCCAAGCTCGCTCTGTCGTGGGAGGCCGACGAGACCGCCAGCCGCTGGACCTTCAAATTGCGGCCGGGCGTGAAATTCCACGACGGCCGCACCGTCACCGCCAAGGATGTGGTGGCGAGCTTCGAGCGGCTGGTCGATCCGGCCAGCGGTTCGTCCGCTTTGTCGGCCTATAAGGGCATCCTGTCCAAGGGCGGCGCCAAGGTCGTCGACGACCAGACAGTCGCCTTCGACCTCGACGGGCCCAACAGCAACTTCCCCTTCTATGTCTCCTCCGACGTCTACAATGCCGTCATCCTGCCGGCCGACTATGCCGGCGATTTCGAGAAGAATTTCAACGGCACCGGCCCGTTCAAGCTCGAATCCTTCCGCCCCAAGCAGGGCGCCAGCTTCGTGCGCAACCCTGACTATTGGGGCGACAAGGCGCTGCCCGACCGCGTCGAAATCAAGTTCTTCGACGACGAGCAGGCGCAGGTGCTGGCGCTGCAGGCCGGCCAGCTCGACGTCATCCCGAGCACGACCCGGCTGGAATTGGCGATCGAGGGCAATCCCAACTTCAAGCTGCTCAGCGTGCAGGCAAGCTCGCATGACGAGGTGCATCTGCGGACCGACCAGGCGCCGTTCACCGACAAGCGCATCCGCCGCGCACTGGCGCTCACCATCGATCGCGAGGCGGTGGTCAAGGGCTTGCTCAAGGGCCGCGCCATTGTCGGCAACGACACGCCGTTTGCGCCGATCTTCCCCTCGGCCGATCCGTCGGTGCCGCAGCGCAAGCAGGACATCGCCGAGGCCAAGCGCCTGCTTGGCGAGGCCGGCGTGCCGAACGGCTTCCCGGTGACGCTGACCACCGAACGCGCCTATGACATTCCCGACTATGCGGTGCTGATCCAGAACTTCGCCAAGAAGGCCGGCATCGACATCAAGCTCAACGTGCTGCCGCAGGACGCCTATTATGGCTCGGCGAAGTTCGGCTCGTCGCCATGGCTCGATTCCAATCTCGGCATTACCGATTTTGGCCATCGCGGCACGCCCGACATCTTCCTCAACGCGACGCTGAAGAGTTCGGGCGCCTGGAACGCCGCGCATTTCAACAACCCGGCCTATGACGGGCTGCTGCTCGAATACGGCAAGGCCCGCGACCTTCAGGCGCAACGCCTTGCCGCGGGCAAGATCCAGACCTTGCTGCTGGACGAGACGCCGCTGATCATCAGCTACTTCTCGCAATACAGCCGCATCGTCTCGTCGAAGGTCGAGGGCGTCCGCTTCACGGCAATCTCGCATCTGCTGCTCGATCGCGTGACGTTCGCCCAGGCATGATTGCGAGACGTCCAGCCACTCCGGGCACCGGAATCCGATGCTGACCGGCCGCACTGTGTCGGTGCGGGCAGCCTCGCTTCTGCTCACGCTGTGGCTGGTCAGCATGCTGGTGTTCTTCGCCGGGCAGGTTCTGCCCGGCGATGTCGCCCGCCTCATGCTCGGGCCGTTCGCCGATGCCGAGGCCGTCGCGGCGCTGAACAGGCAGCTCGGCGCCGACCAGCCGGTGCTCGTGCAATACTGGCACTGGTTCAGCAGCGTGCTGTCAGGCGACTTCGGCACCTCCCTGTCGTTGCGTTTGCCGGTGGCGCCCTTCGTTCTGGAAAGCCTCAAGCGCTCGGCGGCCCTTGCCGGAATTATCCTCGTCTTTCTGTTGCCGCTGGGCATCGGCGCCGGCATCGTCGCCGGTCTCAACCAGGGCCGCTTTATCGACCGCCTGATCGTACTCGCCGGCGTGTCCTTCGGCATTGTCCCGGACTTCGTCTCCGGCCTGCTGTTGCTCATCGTCTTCGGCCTGTGGCTGAACTGGTTCCCGATCACCGGCGCTGCTCCCGATGGCGCCGGGCTCTGGGTCAGTGGCTATTACCTGATCCTGCCGGCGCTGCCGCTGGTGCTGAACCTTGCCGGCTACATCGCCCGCATGACGCGGGCCGGCGTGATCGAGGCGCTGGCCGCCGACTATACACGCACCGCCGTCCTGAAGGGCCTCGAGCGTCGCGAGATACTCATCCGGCACGTGCTGCGTAATGCGCTGACGCCGACCATCGCCGTGCTGGCGACGCAGACCGGTTACATGCTGGGTGGTCTGGTGGTCATCGAAGCCCTGTTCGGCATACAGGGCCTCGGCAACCTTGTCCTCAACGCCGCCAAGGCGCGCGATTTCCCGATGCTCGAAGCCGGCGTGCTGGTCATGGCGACCATCTTCGTGCTGTCGGCCGCGGCAGGCGATCTCGTGAATGCCTTGCTCGATCCGCGGCAGCGCCGCCGTGTGTCGCCATGATGGAACTGATGGAATTGCCGGAGCGCCGTACGCTGGGCTGGCGGGCAGCAAGTCGCATCCGCGAGACCGTTTCGCAGCTGCCGCCCTCTGTCATCATCGGCTCGCTGATCCTGCTGTTCTGGGTCGGCTGCGCCGTGTTCGGCAGCCTGTTTGTGCCCTACGATCCCTATGCCGAGGATTTCCTCGCCATGCTGGCGCCGCCTGATGCCGCGCACTGGTTCGGCACCGACCAACTTGGCCGCGACGTGCTGTCGCGCATCGTCGTCGGCTCGCGTGACATCCTGCTGGTCGCGCCGGCAGCAACACTGCTCGGCGTTGCCGCCGGCAGCGTGCTTGGCCTCGTGCTCGGCTATTTCGACGGGCTGATCGACGCCATCGGCGCCAGGCTGCTCGACACGCTGATGGCCTTTCCCTTCATCGTTCTCGTCACCATGACGCTGGTCGCGCTTGGGCCATCGAACCTCACCGTCATCCTTGTGATCGGCATCGCCTATGCCCCGCTGGTGGCACGGACGGTGCGTGCCGCCGTGCGCGAGCAGCGCGAACGCGACTATGTCAGCGCCGCTCGTCTCGGCGGCGAGAGCGCTCTTTCCATCATGTTCCTCGAGATCCTGCCTAATGTCAGGGAAACCATCCTCATCGAGCTGGTCACAAGGCTTGGCTACGCCTTCTTTTCGATCGCCACGCTGAGCTTCCTCGGCCTCGGCATCCAGCCTCCCTCAGCCGATTGGGGACTGGCGGTCGCCGACGGCTACGGCTTCCTGACCGGCGGCAAATGGTGGGTGGTGATCTTCAACTCCGCAGCCATCGTTTCGCTTGTCATGGCAACCAATCTGATCGCGCAAGGCATGGGGGCCTTCGAAAACAGCGACCGGTGAAGAGCGGAACGCTCAGCAAAGCTGACGCGCAATCGCGGACCGTGCGCTAAAATCGTTCCTCGTGATTCGGCTCTGACAGGGCCTCAAAGCAAGGAACGGCATGAGCAAGGCCCTCATTACATTCGCATTGGTCGCGGTGCTCACCGCATTGCTCATGGCGCTCAGCCTGGCGGTGGCCAGGCACGGCTATCCCTATGGCGCGATCGGCGTGAGGCGGCTGGACGGCATTGCCGATGCCGGCTCGTTCCTGCCGCTCGCCGCCGTCTATTTTTTCGGCGCCATGCTGATGATGATCCTGCCGATCCGCGCCGCCGGCATCGTCTTGACCCATGCTGCGGATGCGCTGTTCTGGGCGGTGATTGCCCTGTTCGCCACAATTGTCGGCTGTCTCGTCGCCCGCTGGGCTTTCGGCCAGAGCAGCGTGCTGTGGGCGCTCCTGAACTGGCGTTTCCTGTTCGCCGCGGCCATCGTTGGCAGCCATTTCACCATGAACGAGCTGCGCCGCAACATCCTGCTCAGGAGCTTGTTCTTCGTCATCTTCGCCGCGGCGACGCTGGCTTGCCTGTTCTGGACTTTTCCGACCTGACAGGGCCGCTTCATATTGTCCATCTTGAGGTCGCGGCTTTCATAGCCGCGCGCCATCGGCTATCCAGTCCGCAGCTAGATTTCAGCCCTCACAGTGTCGTCATTTGTCTGATAAATGATTCAGGCATACGGCACCCCCAGCGAACCAATACAAGGAAACCGCGACATGAGCCTGTTTCGTAAAAATCTGATCGATGGCGAGTGGGTAGGCGAGGCCGGCTCGCGCAACATCAATCCCTCGAACACTGGCGATGTCGTTGGCGAATATGCCTCGGCCGGCGCCGAACAGGCAAAGCAGGCCATAGCGGCGGCCAAAGCCGCCTTCCCGGCCTGGTCGCGCTCCGCGCCGCTGGTGCGCCACGCCGTGCTGAAAAAGGCCTCGGACGAGATCATGGCGCGCAAGGACGAGATCGGCCGCGCGCTGTCGCGCGAGGAGGGCAAGACGCTGGCCGAGGGCATTGGCGAGACCATCCGCGCCGCCCAGATCTTCGACTTCTTCGCCGGCGAGACGCTGCGCCTGTCGGGTGAATTGGTGCCCAGCGTTCGCCCGGGCGTCGGCGTCGAGATCACCCGCGAAGCCGTCGGCGTCGTCGGCATTATCACGCCGTGGAATTTCCCCATCGCCATTCCCACCTGGAAAATCGCGCCGGCACTCACGCATGGCAACACCATCGTCTTCAAGCCGGCCGAACTCGTCCCCGAAAGCGCCTGGACCATTGTCGACATCCTGCACCGCGCCGGCCTGCCGAAAGGCGTGCTCAACCTGGTCATGGGCAAGGGCTCGGTGGTCGGCCAGGCCATGCTCGACAGCCCCGACCTCAACGCCATCACCTTCACCGGCTCGGTCGGCACTGGCAAACGCGTCGCCGCGGCAAGCGTCGAGCACATGCGCAAGTTCCAGCTCGAAATGGGCGGCAAGAACCCGATGGTTGTGCTCGACGACGCCGACCTCGCCACGGCTGTCGAGTGCGCCATCAACGGCGCCTATTTCTCGACCGGCCAGCGCTGCACGGCATCGTCGCGCCTGGTGGTGACCGAAGGCATTCACGACCGCTTCGTTGCCGCGCTCAAGGAGCGCCTGGAAAAGCTCGTCATCGGCGATGCGCTCGATGCCAAGACCCAGATCGGGCCCGTCGTCGATGCGAGCCAGCTCAAGCAGGACGAGGATTACATCGCCATCGGCAGCCAGGAAGGCGCCAACCTCGCTTTCGGCGGCGAGCGGCTCGATCGCGAAACGCCCGGCTTCTACCTCCGGCCGGCGCTGTTTACCGAGAGCACCAACGCCATGCGCATTTCGCGCGAGGAAATCTTCGGGCCGGTCGCCAACGTCATTCGCGTCAAGGACTATGACGAGGCGCTTGCGGTTGCCAACGACACGCCCTTCGGCCTGACCTCCGGCATCTGCACCTCTAGCCTCAAGCATGCCACGCATTTCCGGCGCAATTCCGAGGCCGGCATGGTGATGGTCAATCTGCCGACCGCCGGCGTCGATTTCCACGTCCCGTTCGGTGGCCGAAAGGGATCGAGCTACGGCCCGCGCGAGCAGGGCCGCTATGCCGCGGAGTTCTACACCACGGTAAAGACGGCCTATACATTTGCCGGCTGATCGCGGGGGAACCGATGACGGCGGCGAAAGAGGACCTGACCTGGCTCAACCCGCCGCCGCATCATGTTGTCGGCGACGACACGGTGCATGTGCGCACCGGCAAGGAAACCGACTTCTGGCGCGAAACCTTTTACGGTTTCTGGCGTGACAATGGCCATTTCCTGTATCGGCCGGTCGAGGGCGACTTCAGCGCCGAAGTCGCCGTCAAGGGCGACTACAAGGTGCTTTACGACCAGGCCGGGCTGATGCTGCGGTTGAGCGAAACGCACTGGATCAAGGCCGGCATCGAATACACGGACGGGTTGGCCTATTTCTCCGTCGTCGTCACCAATGACACCTCGGACTGGTCGCTGCTTAGCATCCCCAACGATCCCGACGGCGTGCGCATCCGGCTGACCCGTCACGCCGAGGCGATCCGCATCCAATATCTTGATACCACCGATGGCAAGTGGAAGCCGGTGCGGCTGGCTTATTTCCCGGTCTCCAAATCCGTCGATGTCGGCATGATGTGCTGCTCGCCGCAGCGCGAAGGGTTTGAGGTAACATTCTCCGGCTTTACTGTCGGCCCGCCGATTTCCAGGCAATTGCACGACTGACGGCCATATCGATGGCGGACTAACCGTCTGCCCGATGCTGGAAGAACTGCAAAAACAGCTCCCGTTCGGTGGTTATGTCGAGCTTCTCGTAGATGCGGCGGCGGTGGTTCTTCACCGTGCCGACGGCGATGCCGAGCCGTTCCGCGATGTTGGCGGTCGGATGTCCCGCCAGAATCAACTGCACCAATTCCCGCTCGCGCAGCGACAGCTCCGGCCACAGGCTCGCCGGGATGGTCGGCTCCTGCCGGGGCGAGGCGCCGGGGCCGGTCGGCGCCGATGTCCGGGAGAATTCCGTCCCCCGCGCCTCAATGTCGAGTGCATGCAACGCCTCGAACACCGGCAGCCGCTCGTCCAGCAGGGCGATCTCGCTCTCCTTGAAGGTGGAGGTCGAGCGGTCGAGGAAGATGCCGAGGCACCAGTCGCCGCCATCGGCCAGCATGATGCCGACCTCGTCGCAGATTTCCGACTGCGCCAGGAAGCCCGCTATGTACTGGCCGCGCTTGGCCTCGTCATCGGCAAGCCGCTTCAGCGGCAGGATGCCCAGCCTCTGCTCACGCCGCCACGAGGCATAGAACGGGTCGAAGACGTAGTAATTGTCGAGATAGCGCCGGACCATCTCGTCGGAGAAGCGCCGGTGCTTGATGAATTCCGGCGTCTGCGTCGCCGAATATCGGGTCACGGTGACGAGATCGTGCTCGATATCGGCGCCGATCAGGTCAATCAGGCAGTCGACATGCCTGTCCGTACCGGTGGCGGCAATCGCCCTGGCGAGCGGCCCCCAGATATTGCCCATGCGCATGCCCTTTTCTCGGCGATCCCGGTCCGGCGGTCATTGTGTCTTTTGGCATATGGCGCAAGGCCGCCCAAGGAATCTAGCTTGAGCCATCCTAGAGCAATCCTGAGGCGACCGTGACCCAACCCAACCTCACCAGCCCCATCGTCGGCAATCCAATCGTCATCGGCATCGACGCCGGCGGCACCATGACCGACACGATCCTTGTCGACCAGGACGGCCACTTCAAGATCGGCAAGTCGGCAACCACGCCCAAGAACGAAGCCGAAGGCTTCCTCGCATCGGCCGAAGACGCGGCCGACGCCTGGGGTATCTCGCTGGAGCAGCTGTTCTCCGGCGTCAACGTCGTGCTCTATTCCGGCACCGGCATGCTCAACACACTGTTGTCGCGCACCGGGCGCCGGCTTGGCCTGATCACCACCAAGGGTCTGGAAGACATGATCCTGATGGGTCGCGGCCTGCAGGCCTGGGCCGACTATTCCTATGCCGACCGGCTGCATGCGGTGACCCACCATCATCCCGATCCGCTGGTGCCGCGCCGTCGCACCCATGGCGTCACCGAGCGCATCGACCAGTTCGGCGACATCGTGCTGCCGCTCTACGAGCATGAGGTCGCGACTGCAGCCAGGAAGCTGATCGCCGACAAGGTCGAGGCGATCTGCATCATGACCATCTTCTCGCACGTCAATCCGGTGCACGAAAAGCGCATCGCCGAGATATGCCGCGAGGAGGTGCTGAAAGCCGGCGCCGACATCCTCATCTACACCAGCCACGAGGTCCGCCCGGTCATCCGCGAACAGTCGCGGCTGAACTCGGTGCTGATCGAAGCCTACGCGACGTCGCGCGGCCGCAAGCAGCTTAGGGGTATCGAGGACGTTTCGAAAAAATACGGCTTCAAATACGGCGTGCAGACGCTGCTGTCCTTTGGCGGCCTGACCTCAATCAACCATCCGCGCCTGCACGAAACCATGATTTCCGGCCCGATCGGCGGTATTCTCGGCGCGGCCTATGTCGGCAAGCTCATCGGCAACGACTCCCTGATCTGCTCGGACATGGGCGGCACCTCCTTCGACATGGGCGTCATTTCGCGCGGCCAGACGCGGATCGAGAACGAGCCGCTGATGGACCGTTTCAAGCTCAACGTGCCGACGCTGCATCTCGACACGATCGGCGCCGGCGCCGGCATGATCCTCAAGGTCGACCCGCTGACCAAGAAAGTCTCGCTCGGGCCGGAAAGCGCCGGTTCCGACCCCGGCCCCATCTGCTTCGCCAAGGGCGGCACTGAACCCACCATCGCCGATTGCGACGCCATACTAGGCCGCCTCAACCCGTATTATTTCCTCGGCGGCAAGGTCGTCTTGCAGGTCGAGAAGGCGCGCAAAGCGTTTGAGGAAAAATGCTCCAGCATCCTTGGCGTCGGTGTCGAGGAGGCTGCCGAAGGCGTGATCGACATGCTGGAAGCCGATGCCAACAACGCGCTGCGCCGGGTCATCTCCGGCCAGGGCATCCATCCCTCGGAATTCACGCTGCTGTCCTATGGCGGCTCGGGTCCGCTGCATCTGGCCGGCTGCTCCAGGGGCATCGGCTTCAAGGACATCATCACCTTCCAGTTTGCCGCCGCCTTCTCGGCCTTCGGCTGCACCACCGCCGATTTCATGCGTCGGCATTCGGTCTCGACGCAGCACGACATCGGCGCCCGCGCAAGCGATGACGAGCTGCTCGCTTTCGGCAAGAAGGTCACCGACGTCTGGAATGATCTCACCAAGGCGGCGGTCGACGAGATGATCAGCGACGGCCATATCAGAGACAAGATCAAGACCGTGCCGTTCCTGATGATGCGCTACACCGGCCAGCTCGAGGATGTCGAGGTCATGGCACCGCTTGCCGAGGTCAATTCGGCTGACGACATGCGTAGGGTCATCGACGAGTTCGAGGCGGTCTACGCCAAGGTCAACCATCGCGTTTCGCGCTATGGCGAAGCCGGCTTCACCATCACCGAGCTCGGATTGATCGCCACTGCCGACAAGGTCAAGCCGGTGCTCTTGAAGCGCCCGCTCGGCAAGTCGGCCCCGGCAGCAGCGCACAAGGGCGTGCGCGAGGCCTATATCGGGGGACGCTGGCACAAGGCCAATCTCTACGAGATGGACCTACTGCAGCCCGGCCATGAGGTGATCGGTCCGGCCATCATCGAACATCCCGCCACCACGCTCGTTGTTCATCCGCAGGACCGTGTCCACGTCGATGAGTGGACGCTGCTGCATTACACCCATTCTTGAAAGGGCACCGCCATGTTGGACAGACCTGCCTCGGCCCTGCGCCTTCGCGAACGGCTGCTCGATTCAGAACGGCTGATGGAAGAGACCGGCTGCTATGACGGCATCACCGAGCTCACGCTACGCAACCAGGACCCGCTGAAATTCGAGACGCTGCACACCAAGCTGCGCGCCTATTGCGTCTCGGCCCGCGAAATGGCCCGCCGCATCTCGGCCTCGCCCGGCGTGCGCGAAGTCGGCGAAATGGTGGTGGCGATCTATACGCCCGAGGGCGATGCGATCGCGCTGTCCAACGGCATCATGGTTCACGTCCACACGATGAGCCGCTTCATCAAATGGATGATCAAGAACAATTACGAGGAAAACCCGAAGATCCGCGAAGGCGACATCTTTGCCAACAACGATGCCTTCATCGGCACCGTGCAGGTGCCCGACGTCATGGACGTGGTGCCGATCTTCCATGAAGGCACGCTGGTCGGCTGGGCCGGTGCGGTCTGCCACGAGCTCGAAGCCGGCGGCATCACGCCCGGCGGCGACGTCTGCCTGGCGCAGGAGCGCTTCACCGAAGGCCTGTTCGTCTGCGCCGAGAAGATCGGCGAGAATGACGAGATCCGCCGCGACTACGTCATCCGCTGCGAGCGCAATCTACGCATGCCGATCTACTGGGTGCTCGACGAGAAGGCCAAGGTCGCCTCCTGCATCGACATGCGCGAAAGCGTCAAGCAGCTGATCTCCGAGATCGGCCTCGACTACTGGATGAAGGTGTCGAAGGAGTTCATCGAGGAGGGCCGTCGCGCCCAGCTCGCCCGCACCCGCCAGCTCACCGTGCCCGGCATTTATCGTGGCCACACCTTCTATGGCCATGTCACGGCGGGCAAGCCCGGCTTCCAGCTGCTTGGCGATCCCGACTGGCTCTACAACATCCCGATCGAGATGGAGATCACCACCGACGGCAAGATCACCATGGACTTCGAGGGCACGCAGCCCTGGGGCTACCATTCGATGAACTGCACGCCGGCCGGCATGGATGGAGGCATGTTCGTCACCTTGACCCAGCACATGAATTTCGAGGGCCTGGTCAATGACGGCGCCTGGATGGCGACCGAGCTGAAGCTGCCGCACGGCACCTGGACCAACCCCGACAATGAGATGGTGGCGACCGCCACATCCTGGGCGCTGCTGCTGCCGGCCTATGGCGTGTTCCAGCGCCTTTTGTCGCGCGGCTTCGTCGCGCGCGGCTTCGTCGAGGAAGCCTTCGTCGGCCAGGTCAACAGCCCGATGATCGAGATGGGCGGCGAAAGCCAGTACGGCACGCCGTTCGGCATGGCGCATTTCGAATGCGCCGCCGCCGGCTCCGGCGCGCTGGCCATCGCCGATGGCCTCGACACCGCCTATGTCGGCTGGAATCCGGAATCCGACATGGGCAACATTGAGGTCTGGGAACAGTCGATGCCGATGGTCTATATCGGCCGCTCGATCATGCCCAATTCGGGCGGCGCCGGCAAATATCGCGGCGGCTGTTCCTTCGTCTCGACCTGGCTGATCAACAAGACCTCGCACCTGCGACTGCACACTTCGGAACACTCCTCGCGGGTATTCGACAATGGCGGCATGTGCGGCGGTTATCCCGCGCCGACCTGCCAGAAGCATCGCGCGGTGCGCAACTCCAACATCCACGAACTGGCGGCAAAAGGCGAACCGCTCGCGCATGCCCCAGGTATCGATCCGCATGTCTCCGACTACGAGAAGAACATCGGCGGCGACCATGCCGTGGTCGAAGGCCCCTACATCACCTCGCCGCACAAGTCGGGGGACATCTTCAGCCATTCCTACAATGGTGGCGGCGGTTACGGCGACGTGCTGGAGCGCGATCCGGTCAAGACCGCCTGGGATGTCGAGAACGGTTTTCTCACCCGCCAGGCGGCGATCCAGATTTTCGGCATCGTGCTGAAGGACGACGCCGAGGGTTATCCGGTTGCCGATATCGACGCCACCGTCGAACGTCGTGCCGCCATGCGCAGAGAGCGTCTGGCCAAGGCGATCCCGGTTTCGGACTGGATCGCTGCCGAACGCGGCCGTGTCGAGAAGGCCGACTTCGCGCCCGAGGTGAAGAAAATGTATGCCAGCGCGATCAAGCTATCGTCGCGCTTCACCAGGGATTTCAGTGATTTCTGGACCGTCGACGCCAGATCGATCTTCATGCCGGGAGCAAAGCCATGACCTCATACAGCAAGGAAGTCCTCGGCGATCTCTCAGCCGGCAAGCTGCCCTGGCCGCAGACAAAGCGCATCATGAGCGCCTACAAGGACGACGACCGCTTCTTCAAGATGCTCGCCGTCTATCAGGACCGTGTCGCATGGAAGGACCCGATCCTGCTGCCGGTCTCGGATCACCTCTTCATCTGCCAAAGCGGCGATGAACGGATCACCCGCTGCGAATGCGGCCACTCCTTCGGCGACTACCGCAAGAACTGGAAGCTCAAGGCCGCGATCAACGTGCGAAACACCGAGGAAGCGCTGCGCGAGATCTATCCCAACAGCGATATTCCCGATCCGCAATGGATGGAAATTCGCGAATTCATCTGTCCACAATGCGGCACCATGCACGAAGTGGAAGCGGCGGCGCCGGGCTACCCGATCGTCCATGATTTCGAGCCAGATCTCGAAGGCTTCTACCGCGAGTGGCTGGGCAAACCGCTTTAGCGAAACTCGATGTTACGGCCGCGTTGCCGGCAAGGTAGCGCTCCTAGCCGGCGACGGACTATGAATAAACGCATCGTACGTCGCATCGGAGACTGCCCACCATGACAGACCTTTCCGGCCGCAGCGCCATCGTCACCGGCGGGTTTTCCGGCATGGGTTTCGCCATTGCGACGGCCCTGGCGCAAGCCGGCGCCAATGTCGCCGTCGGCTCCTACATCGCGCCCGCCGGCGCCGACAGATCCGACGCCGCCTACTATCCCGGCGCCGATGAACTCGAGCGCGTGCGGTTGGCCCTGTCGGCACACGGCACCAGGGTTTGTGCCGCCCATCTCGATGTCCGCGACAGCGAGGTGACCAACCGGTTTGCAGCCGACGCGCAGGCCGCCATCGGCCCGGCCGACATACTGGTCAATGCCGCGGGCACCACCGCCGAACAGCCGGTCTGCGGCCATTCCGACGCGCTGTGGGACAAGATCGTCGACACCAATCTCAGCGGAGCGTTCCGCGTCACGCGAGCTGTGCTGCCCGGCATGATCGAGCGCGGCTGGGGCCGTATCGTCAACATCGGCTCGACGGCGGCTTCCGTCGGCTGGAAGGACAACCCGGCCTACTGCGCCTCGAAGGCCGGGCTGCTCGGCCTTACCCGCTGTGTAGCGCTGGAAGGCGCCGCGCACGGTGTCACTTGCGTCATGATCAGCCCGACCTGGGTCGAGACCGAACTGATGCGCCGCAACGTGGCGCAGGTCGTCGAGCGTGAGGGCAAGGGCAGAACCGCCGAGGAAGCGATGGGCGAGATCGCCAAGGGCAATCCCCAGCAGCGCATGCTGCAGCCGCAGGAAATCGCGGCTCTAGCCGTGTTCCTGTGCTCGGATCTGGCCAAGGGCATCACCATGGAAAACATCCAGGTCACCGGCGGAGCGCTGTGGTAGCGGCCACAGTTTGAATTTTCGAACGAGCGAGCCGCATTAACGCCATTTGTCGGTTGCATGGTCGTTTTGGCCCTGCCTGCGGCAACTTTACCCCTCGCGGCAAATTTACCATTGAGTGACAGGCGATAGAGGTTATATTGTGCACTGCACAATGGATGCCCGCTGATCGGGGTCCGGCAAGGGCAGGTTCCGGCGATCGCGCATGACGCAGAAAAGCCGACCATGGGCGCTTCAGCCCAGCCGAAAGGCGGCAGCATGAGAAATCCGGTACGGATATGAAGATCCCGAAATCCATTCTGATCGATCCGGACAACAACAAGGCCTATGCCGCCTTCGCCGTTGCGGTGTCGGTCTTTGCCTTCGCCTACTCCACCAATTTCGGCCAGATCCTGATCCTCGCCTACTATATGGTATGGCTGCCGCTGCTGTTCGTCGATTACCGGCGTTTCGCCCGCGATCTCTCCAGCGCCTGGCTGCCGCTGCTGTTTGCGGCCTATGTCTGCCTGTCGCTGTTCTGGTCGCAAGCGGCCGGCACCAGCGCGCGGGCGGGGCTGCAATATTTCTCCCACATGCTGTGCGCCTACATCGCGGCGCGCACCATCAGCACGCGCACGCTGGTGCTGGGCTCGCTGATCGGCATCTTCATCGTGCTGCTGTATTCGCTGAAGGTTGGCGCCTATGCGCTCGACACTATCGACGGCACCACCAATTTCGTCGGCGCCTTCGGCTCCAAGAACCAGATCGGCTTCTTCGCCTCGCTCGGCATCTTCTTCTGCTTCGCTTTTCTGGCCTTCTACCGGCGCAACTGGATGAGCTTCGTCTGGACCGCGCCGATCATCCTGCTGTCGGTCTATATGCTGGCGATCGCCCACTCGGCGACGTCGGTCGCTTCGCTTCCGGCGGTGATCGGTGTCGTTGCCTTGCTTGCCATGAGCAAGGTTCTGTCACGCCGCTACCGCCGCGTGCTGTTCGTCGTCGGCGCTACCGCGCTGGTCGGCGGTGTGATGGCTGCGCTGAACCTTGGCCTGCTCGATGTCGTGCTCGGCATCTTCGGCAAGGATTCGACGCTGACCGGCCGCACCTATCTCTGGGAACAGGGCTGGGCCGCCGCGCAGCAGCGTCCGGTGCTCGGTTATGGCTATGCCGCCTACTGGATCCAGGGTTTTGCCGATCCGGAACGGCTCTGGGCCGAGTTCTACATCTCCACCCGCACCGGCTTCCATTTCCACAACACCTATATCGAGACGCTGGTCGAGCTCGGCTTCATCGGCGTGACGATGCTGGCGCTGATCATCCTGCGCTCCTTCTGGGGCCATGTTTCGAAGGTGGTGTTCGGTGACTGGAGCGCCGATTCAGTGGTGCTCGCCGGCGCGGTCGGCATGATGCTGATCCGCTCCTTCTTCGAGGTCGAGATCCTCGGCCCCTATTTCATGGCCTCGTTCATCGTCTATTACGGCCTGTTCAAGCTGCGCCCGGTGCCGCTCGCCAGGGCAAGGCGGGCCTATGTTCCGGTGCCGGACGAGAACACCGCCAACGGCCGCATGCCGGCGCGCGTCTGACTTGCTTATCTCACGCGACGGCGCGCTTGCGCAGCATCAGCCGCTGCAGGAAGCGGCGCAACGGCTCGTCATAGACGCGCGTGGCGATGTCGGCGATGACGATGACCGAAACCGCCATGACGATGCCGAACCAGGGATGATGCGCGAACGGGTCGATCGCTGCGGCCTTGCCCGCCCCGGCGATGATCATCAGCAGCGGCGTGTGGATGATGTAGATCGGGTAGGAAATCCGCCCCAGCCAGCCATAGAGGCCTGACAGGCGCGGCGCCGTCGGCGCAATAGTGCCGACCACCACCAGCGCCGGGAAAACAAAGACGACGCAGGCGAGATCGTAGGCGACGCGCGCGCCGCCGGCCGGCGCGATGGCAAAGACGATGAGCGTCAGCGCGATCGCACCCTCGACCCACCAGCCGCGCCGCAGGAAGCCGAGCCCGCTTTGATAGCGTGTCATGGACCGGCAAAGCAGCACGCCCAGGAAGAACGAGAAACAGACGCGCGGCAGGCCGCTGATGATGGTCGAGCCGGTCATGCCGAAGTCGAGCGTGCCGGCAATGATAGAGACGACCACCAGCAACACCAGGCTGACGGCGATGAGCGTGCTCAGCACGCGTTTCGTCAGCAGGAAGAAGACGGCGACATAGGCTATGTTGACGATCAGCTCGAAGAACAGCGACCACGACGCGGGGTTGAGCGGAAAGATCGTGTGATAGGCATCGCTGACCAGCGGGATGAAGAACATGCCCGTTGTCAGCATGGTGCCGATCTCGGAGATCGGCATGTATTCCGCCGGAATCAGCCGGTTCTTGATGATGAGATAGAAGAAACCGAGCAGTGTGCCGGCGAGGTAGAGCGGGTAGAGGCGTATCAGGCGGATCGCCACGAACGTGCCGAAGCCCATGCCGTTTTCGATCTTGCGGTCATAGGCATGCGCGATAACGAAGCCGCTGAGCAGGAAGAACAGGTCGACCGCCAGATAGCTCGACGGCAGCACCTTGCCGGCGGCCAGGAACGGCGAGAAGTGGTAGAGCATGACGCTGATCGCCGCGACGCCGCGGATGGCATCGAGATTGAGATAGACGTGGCGCGGGGCAGCGGGCTGCATTTTTGCCTCAAGCGGTCGAAAAACGGAAGTTCCCGCCCGCACCCTGGCGCGAACGAGCCGAACTTGTTCATCCCGCCCCTCCGTCGTTCCGGTCTAGCTGAGCGAGACAGGAACTTACTGGCTGGCCGTCGGCGCCAGCTTCACCTTGATGACGTCGCCCGGCAGCACCGGTGTATCTTCCTTGGCGTCGATCTCGCTGGTCTTGCCGTCGGTCACGCGCACCAGCGAATAGATGAGCGCCGGCTCTTCATTGTTGTTTGTGATGGCGGCGGTCGTGGCCGGGTCCGATGCCTGGGCCATCAGGCCCTGTTGCATGTTGACCCTGAGTGCGGCTTCGTTGAGGTCTGCTTCGACCTGCTGCCGGTCGGCGGCAAGTCTCGAGTTCAACGTGTTCTGGGCATCGATGGCATCCTGCGTCGCCTTGCTGACCGACTGCTTGGCGGTGAGGATCGCTGTCTCATAGTCCAGGATCTTGCCCTGCAGATCGGTGACCGACTGTTGCGAGGAAAGCAGGCGTGCGTTGGCGACCAGGCCCTTTTGCGCCAGCGGACCGATACTGTCCGCCTGCTGCTGCGCCAGGTCGACCTGCTTTTGCTGGTTGACGATCTTTTTCTGCAGCGCCTCGATTTCGGACTGCAGGACCCCTTTCAGATCGTCAAGCGCCTGCAGCTTCAGCTTCAACGCTTTCTGGTCGGAGATCAGGATCTGCATTTCGTCGGCGACGATTGTCGCCAGGCGCGGGTCGCCCTCGACTCCCTTAGGCGCCTCGAAACTCTCCTTGCCGGCGAGATCGGCATCGATGCGGGCACGCTTGACGATCAACCGCACGCGCTGGTCGTCATAAATGTCGAAATTGCCCTTGGCGGTGATCAGGTCCTTGCCGAGCTGGGTGCCCAAATCGGCGTTGCGCCGGATGCCGCCGGCGATGCTGATCGCCTTGAGCACGGTCAGCTCCGGCACATAGGGAAACTGGCCAGGCGTCTGGATCTCGCCCGAGATGTAGAACGGCCGGAACTGCACCATTTCCACCGAGGCTTCCGGCTTGTCCGACAAGGCAAGCTTGCGCTGCAGGGCGACGCTGATCGCGGCCGCAACCTCTGACGTGGTCTTGCCGGCGGCCGGCAGTTCGCCGACGAACGGCACCGACAAATTGCCGGCTGGACCGACCGAATATTCGCCGTTTACCGCCGACCAGTCACGGAACGTGCCTTCCACCGTCTGCCACTCGGCGACGCGGATGTTGAGCTTGTCTTGCGAGCCGAGCCGGTACTCGTCGGCCATGGCCGGAACCGCGAGCGACAGAGCGAGGCACGTGGCGACGAGCCGTGCCGGCCGCATCGGGCCGGCAAGGCGAAAATACGCTGATATGTCTGTTTTCAACTGAACGTTTCCGATCCGTTTTGGCCCCATCCGCCCGATAGGCCTGCTGCCGAGTGCCTCCTTCGGAACCTGGCAGAATACTATGGCTGCAATGCGAGACCGGCCCATCACCGAATAGCTTTGGACCGGATTGGCTTCGGGCCGTACCGGCCCGATTGCTGACCAGTTGCGGTCGGTCAGTAGGAACCGCGCGACATCCACACCGCGGGCACGGTCTTGAGGATGATGCGAACGTCTTCGAACAGCGACCAGTTCTCGACATAGTGACGGTCGAACGCGACGCGACTGTCATAGGAGACATCGTTGCGTCCGCTGACCTGCCAAAGCCCGGTCAGGCCCGGCCGCGACTTCAAATAATAGACCGCGGCGCTGCCGTAGATCTCAAGCTCGTCGCGCACCACCGGGCGAGGCCCGACAAGGCTCATGTCGCCCTGCAGGATGTTGATGATCTGCGGCAGCTCGTCGAGGCTGAGCTTGCGCAGAACGGCGCCGACGCGGGTGACGCGCGGATCGTTCTTCAGCTTGCGGGTCGCGATCCATTCGGCGTTGGCTTCCGGATTGGCCGCGAGATAGGCGGCCAGCACACGTTCGCCGTCTTCGACCATGGTGCGGAACTTGAGGCAGGGGAAAATCCGCCCACCGCGTCCGATGCGCTTGTGGCCGTAGAAGATCGAGCCACCGTCGGAAAGCTTGACCAGAAGGGCCACCATCAGGAACAGCGGGCTAAGCGCCACCAGGCCGACAAGTGAACCGAAAATATCGAAACTGCGCTTCAGCAGCCCGCCGATGGGTGGCGGAAAATCTACGCCGACATGCGAAAATGCCGCATTGGCCGACTTGGCAACGTCCCTCATGCAAAAGCTCCATACGTTGAACGGATGGTTTATGCCACGATACCAAAAAATGCTGCAGCGCAACACACAATTTCCCATATGGCTGAAATAGTCACGTCAGGAATTGACTAAATAATAAACCCTCCTTGCCCAAATTTTGCCCTTTATGGCGGGTTTGTGACGAATAATTAGCAACCGTAGGAAATGTAATGCCTTTTTTCGCCGGGTTTTGGGCAAATCGTCCTTTGCCGCAGAGGGAACGGCTTTAAATGATTTTCGAATCACTGGCTTTGCTAAGTTAATCAAGTAAAATACTAATCAACATTGCAGATTCTACTGTAGTATAAAGCGCATGACGAGTTAGGCCACCACCCCTGCGTGTGCATCGCAGCATGGCGGAGTCCAAGCCGCCGCCAAGCCGAAAATTATTGCTGGTTGCCCTTGCCGTCAGTTTCGCGCCTTAATAGAGTCGCAAATTATTCCTGATAGAGTCTGGATGGGTTGGGAAGGCCGGAAGCAACCGGCCGAAAAAGAGCAGCTAAAAAAGCTCGCATGGCGAATGGGGAGATACTCGGGTGGGTAAGTCATCGCTTTTGCATGCTCGGGCCGGTTGACGGGCCGCCGAACATGTCATTACCAAAATTCGTCATTGGAATGGTTTTCGCCCTCGCGATCGTGGTCGCGTGGTCCTATGTCGACGGCGCGACGGTCACCACAACGGTGCTTCGCGTCATCGGCTGCGCTGTCCTCATCCAAATCGGTTATTTCCTGCTGGTGTATGTGATGATCGCCAGGAGCGCGCCGACATCGGCCGACAGGGCTCGCGACGCCGAAAGAAGCCTCGGCGCCGACAAGGCGGTTGAAGGCGAGAAGCTCTCGGCGAGGCGC
The DNA here is from genome assembly GCF_040324475.1 of Mesorhizobium sp. C268A. Classification (NCBI taxonomy): domain Bacteria; kingdom Pseudomonadati; phylum Pseudomonadota; class Alphaproteobacteria; order Hyphomicrobiales; family Phyllobacteriaceae; genus Mesorhizobium; species Mesorhizobium sp. C268A. The sequence goes on along the minus strand of NZ_JAMYVX010000001.1, from coordinate 2,906,468 downwards.
AGCGTGCATTGAACAGTCTGAAGCCGCAAGGTCGGCCTCGGATCATCTTGCAGCCGGACTCAGCCTGCTTCGGCCGGCTCGGGTTCCGATTGCTCGCCTGAAAGCATTTTCGACAGGCGGCTGCCGGCCTTCGCTTTCAACCTCTGATATTGCCCCACTTCGACGATTCGTCCGTTTTCGACTGCAACCACCCAGTCGGCGAAGGCGATCATCGATGGCCTGTGCGCAATGGTCAGGATCGTCATCGATCCGCGCAAGCCGTCGATCGACTTGGCGATCAGGGATTGGTTCTGCCAGTCGAGCGCGCTGGTCGCCTCGTCGAGAATGAGCAGCGAAGGTTTGCGCAGCAGCGCGCGCGCCAGCGCGATGCGCTGGCGTTCGCCGCCCGAGAGCCGGACGCCGCGGTCGCCGACCACCGTGTCGAGCCGCAACTCCAGCCGCTCGACGAAGTCGGCGCCATGCGCAGCGCGCAGTGCAGTCCACAGCTCCGCGTCACTGGCTTGCGGCGCGGCAAGGCGCAGATTGGCGGCGATCGTATCGTGCAGCAGGAACACGTCTTGCGGCACATACGCCACCTGGTCGCGCCAGCGCCGGCGATTGGTCGCGCCGATCTCGACGCCATCGGCCAGGATCTTGCCCTCGCTCGGTTCGAGCAGGCCAAGCAGCATGTCGGCAAGCGTGCTCTTGCCCGATCCTGACGGACCGATCAGCGCCGTTACCTTGCCAGCGGGAAGGCCAAAGGTGACATCGCTCACCACCGGCTTGCCGCCGGCCTCATAGGCAAAGGAGACATTGCGGATGTTGAGCCCGACATCGAGCGACAGCTTGGCATCCGATTCGAGGTTTGCCGGCTCGAGTTCGGCATCGAAACGCGCCTGCATGTCGCGCATCGAGGCATAGGCCGGCAGGTTAATCAGCACCTGCTGCGCCTGCATCTGCATGTCCATGAAACGCGGCGCGATGCGCATGAACACCAGAAGCAAGACTACGATCTCGGCCAGTGAGAGGTTGAAGCGGACCAGGGCGACATAGATGAACAGGCTCAGACCAATGACGCTGGCGACCTGGAACAGCGCGGTGCCGATGGTGCTGTTGCGCACATAGTTGATGTTGTCGGCCTTCATCTTCTCCAGCGTCGCGCGAAGCTGCGCGTAATAGGTCGCCTCGACATTCAGGCTCTTGGCCACCTTGATGCCGCCGAGGAACTCCGAGACCGTTCGGTACTGCTCCTGGCGATTGCTGGTCAAAACCCGGCCGAAGGCGCTGGCTCGTGCCCGAAACGGCTGCAGTGCCAGGAAGGTGACGATGCCGACGACAATGGCAAACGCCGTCATTACTGTCGAAATGAACAGCGAGACAACGAGATAACCCGCCAGAAGCACGGCGATCTGCACCAGCATCAGCAGCGAGAACGCCGCCGACTGCACGCGGTCGATATCGCCGGTCAGCGCATGGTCGAGATCGGAGCTGCGCATGCGCGCGAATATCCCCCACCGCGCCTTGCCGATGCTCTCGAACAGGTTCATGCGCAGGCGATTGATGAAGTCGAGCAGCAGCCGCGCCATGTAGACGGATTTATAGCGATTGAACGCTGCCTGCAGCGCGACAAGCCCGACCAGCAGGCAAAGCACCGTGGCCAATTGCAGCGTTCCGTCCGGCGCCAGCCAGCGCACCCAGTCGCGGTCAGGCAACCTGACCGCGAAATTCTGCTCGGGTCGCCCGACCAGATGCAGCAGCGGCACCAGAAGCAGGATCGAAATGCCTTCGGTCAGGCTTCCCAGGATCAGGAACAGCAATGCCGTGAAGGTCCTGCGCCCGCCGATCCGGGCCATGGCGACGCCGAAGCCGGCGACATCGCGGTAAAACGAAAAGCGCAGGATCTGCGATGCGGACATGTCAGCTCACCGCGGCCCTTTGTCGGCCGCCAGATCGTTTTCGATCAGGGCGACGGCTTCGCCGATACGGTCGAGCCCGGTCGGCACTTCGAGGCGACAGACGCCGACCTGGCTGGCCAGGGCCGCGCATTGGCGAAGATGTGTCGTGGCAAAATCGCCGACCAGGGCTGGACGGCCGAAACGCGTCACATAGGAAAATTTGATGATGGCCGGCAGGGCGCCGATGCCTGGCAGCGGCGTGATCGCTGCCTTGTCGCTGCGCTCGAGGATATAAATCCGGGTCGCCGGCACCGCGTCTGCCGCAAATCCGGCGTGCAGGCGATGCTGCATCTTGTCGATCGCCGCATGCACCTGCGGGCGTATTTCTGCTTGGCGGATGGGAAACGCGGCGGCCGCATCGGCGGCGAGTTTCAGCTGCGGAAAACCCGGAACGATCATCGGCCGGTCCGTGAGATCGAGCGCTACGACATCGTCGGTCAGCAAGCGATGGCCGGCGCGGATCATCGCGCTCGCCGTCGTCGATTTCCCGGCGCCCTTGTCGCCCATGAAAACAGCGCTTTTGACGCCGACGGCAATGGCGCTGGCGTGCAGGATGAGCAGGCCGCGCTGGTGCAGGAGCAGTGCCATGACCGGACCGAGCAGCGGAAACGCCAGCAGCGCGTCGTCGACATCAGGCGCCGGCTCCACCTCGATGCGGCAGGCATCGGTAATCAGGAACGCGCCGACCGTCTGCCATGCCAGATATTGCTGCCGCGCCTCGAAGCGGAAAGCAGTTCCGGTCTCGGGCGAGGGTTTTGGCAAGTCGATCGGGCCGACTGTAATCACCACATCGACCGCCGCCGGCGCGCTCGGCTCCAGCTCGGGCAATTCGACCTGCGAACCGATCGTCAGGCCATAAGCCCTGTAGAAGCGTTGCGCGCGAGCCTTGGGATGGCCGGCATCGCGGATCGCATCGGCGGTGAGTGGCATGTTGGCCAGTGTCATGCTTGGCTCCCGCGCTGTTGCACCTGCCTTAGCCACAGCGACAACGCGATCGAACGCCAGACATACTGGACATCGGGCAGGGTGGCTTCGTCCGGTTGCCGCGCGATGCGGCCATAGGCGGCTGTCACTTCGGACAAATTGACATAGGGCGCGATCAGCGCCGCATCCGCTACCAGCACCTTGTCGAGGAGATCACGGTGATTGCCGAGCATGCCTTTGACCAGGTTCGAGGTGAAATCGATCTTGTCGCGCCGCCACTGCACCGCCGGCGGCAGGATACCTTCCATGGCGCGGCGCAGCACCGAGCGGCCAAAGCCCTGGTTCAGCTTTTCCGCGCCGGGCAGCGCCAGGCAGAACTCGACCAGCGGCTTGTCCCAGAAGGGGTAGCGCGGCTCGACGCCGAAATTGGCGGCGGCCTTGTCGAGAACCTCGAAGGCGTGCGGCACCATGCCGTTCGACAGCAGCCAGCGATGGGTCAAGGTCTCGCTGGCGCTGACCGCGGGCGGCATGTAGCCGGCCCTGCGGAACCGCTCGACGAGGTCGGTGCGCATCGCCAGGTCCGGATTGATCAGGCCGCGCCAGCTCGTCGCCGGCCGCCCAGTTGGATGGCGCCGCAATTTGCCAAGCACGCGGTTCGCGAACCGCTTGATTCTCGCGATGCGCCAGGCCGGTCCGTAAAGGGTAAGGAACTGGTAGTAGAGGCCGAGCATGCCGTCGCCATAGGTGTTGGAGGCGCTGCGCAGCTCGCGCCACAGCTCCATCCATTTGCCGGCATAGGCGAGTTCGTGCAGATGGCCGTGGCCCTGCGAAACCACCTCGTCGCCGCCATGGCCGTCCAGCAGCACCTTCATGCCCTTGGCGCCGGCGGTCCTGTAGATGTCGCGGGTCAACGACAGGCCGGGCGCCAGGAACGTTTCCTCCTGCTCTTCCAGAATGCGTTCGAACTCGGCGAAGGGCGCGTAGTTGCCGACGGAAATCAAAGTGCCGTCGACCTTCTCCTGTCCAAGCACTGCCTCGATGAAAGGCCGCTCGTCCATCGGCGAACCCTTTTCGAACACCAGCGAGAAGGTCGGCAGCCTCGGCTTTCTCTGCGCGGCATTCTGAAGGCCCGCCACGCAGGCGATCGAGGAGGAATCGAGCCCTCCGCTCAGCATTGCGCCGACCGCAGGCGTGCCGCGCATACGGTTGCGGACCGATTGCGAAAACAAATGCCGGAATTCCTCGACCGTATCCGATCGCATCTGCCTTGGCGAGGGTTCGATCTGCCAGTAGCGACGCAGCACCACCTGTTTGCCGGTCACGGTCAGACTGTGGCGCGCCGGCAGGCGGAAGATATCGGCATAGGCTGTCGACTGCGGATTATCGGGCAGCCCGGCCAGGAATCCCGAAATCTGGTGTTCGCTGATGCGCATGTCGACGCCGCCGGCATCGAGGATCGGCCCGATCTCCGAGGCAAAGACGAAGCGCCGGTCGCTCGAATGATAGTAGAACGGTTTGACGCCGAAATGGTCGCGCACGCAAAACAGCTGCCGGCGCTCGCCATCCCAGATGGCAAAGGCGAAGTCGCCTTGCAGATGCTCGGGGCAGGCTTCGCCCCAGCGCAGATAGGCGCGCATCAACAGCACGGCGTCGGCAACCGAACTGTCCCTGATGCCAAGCCTGGCCAGCAATTCGTCGCGATTGTCCAGCCGGCAGTCCGCGGTGATCGCGAGCTTGCCGCCGGCCATGGTCAGCGGGCCGGGGCCGGCTTCATCGGTGGTGTTGAGCCAGGCGTGGCCAAGAACGACGCCCTCGTCCATCCACCACGAACTGCCGTCAGGCGCGCGATGTTGCATGCGGGCAAGCATGCGCTGGATGTCGGCCGCGGCGGCCGGCTTGCCTTCCTGCCTCAGCAGAATTCCGGCGACGCCGCTCATCGCTCACTGGCCGTGGTCAACGAGATGGTTAAACCTGCCAAGCGAGCCACCGAGCACGATATGGTCGCCGCTGACCAGCCAGGCATGCGCCTTCAACTCGGTGCCGGTATCGCGCTCGATGCCGATGCGGATTTTTGAGGCGTTGCCCTGGCGGGCAAGCAAATATTGGCCGGAAAGCGCTTGGGTCAGACAGCTTGCGCCAGGCACCAGGCGGGCAGCCGCAGCCACGCCCCAGGCGACACGCCTGAGATCGCCGATGTCGGCTGGTTCGCGCGCGTCGAGCCGGGTCACCATGCGGCGCACTTTGTTGTAGGAAAGCAGCGTCAGCCCCAGCCGCACCGCCACGACCACCGCAAGGCAGTGGGCGAGAAAGAGCATCTCCGGCCCGCTCAGTGAGAAAGCTCTAGACAAGTTCCTCATCATGGAGCCTCGCAAGCCCGGCGTCCGCCAAGCCCTTCAACAATCCATCGACATCGGCCTTGCAGCGTTCCGGATCGACATTGTAGCGATCCAGCACGGCGCTGCGGATTTCGGAAATCGGCCGCGGCTCCTGGATCAGCTCCCAGATAAAGGCGCCGACGCTGTTCAGGCTGTAATAGATGTTGGACCTCATATCGAGCAGCGCCAGGCCGTTGCCGAATTCGCAGGCCACGGCATCCTTGCTCGCGCTCATCCGATCGTGGTCCGTGGGGTTCCAGTCCATTCCTAAACCTCGCTCACAACACCAACGCTTCGGCAATTCCGGACAAAGACGCGAGAGCCGGGGTTTGACCCCCGACTCTCCTTAGTGCGCTCTGTTTGCAGAGTCCGGACTTTGTCACCCCAACGAGAGAAGACTCAGGAGAAGGTGAGTTCGCCGACCGGCGTATGTGCCGGAAACGAGGCGTCGAGTGCCGTAGTACCGCTACCGCCTTGCGTGATGGTCTCGATCGAGCCGTGGACCGTCAGGCTAGGGGTTTCGTACTCATGCTTTTCAACATTCTGTTCCAATTTACTCTCCACTTGTGGACTGGAAGCGGCCTGTCGATTGCCGGCAGCGAGCTATTGCTGCACCGCAATAGCTGCATGGCAGCATTTATGAGTCAAGCCTGATTTACCAGCCGTTAATCAATTCTCGGTTGCGACTCCCTTCAATGGTGATCAAAGCGCTTTGCATTTCACATCTCAGGAGAATTCAGCAGAGTGTCCGAGGCCGTCAACTAAGTATCTGATTTAATTACGTTAAATTTTCCTTCGAATGCTCCTCACTTGGGCGCTGGCGCATTCCCACAAAAATTGTTGCTGACGTACCCGTCACAAGCCCCGATCAGGCGGCGCCTTGCATCTAGGACTGTGTTGCGAAACGTTCAGGTTGCAGGAAATTGGCGCCAAAGGAAAAACTGGACGCGGCGCATGAATTTGGCGATGCTTTGCTTCGCACTTGCAATATAACGCGCCTGGCGAATTTTTTGCGGAGATGCTGCAGCAGATGGCCTTGCAGGAAGGGACCTTCGAAAGGTTGCGCGCCGCTGGCTGCGCCGACGAAGTGGCCTATGTGCAGGCGTGCCTGCGGCTGTTCTTCGCCTCCGGGGCGAGCCCCAGCACCGCGCCTGCACCGGCCATCTCCGTTGCCGATGTTTGCGACATCGCCAGGCTGAACAAGGTCGCCACCTTCATGCTGAAGGCGCTGTCGCGCCCACCGGCGGGCGAGACGCCGCCGGGATTGCTCGAGTGGCTCGACACTTATCGCCGGCGCACGATTGCGATGAACTCGTCCGGCATCATGGATTCGATGGCCATCGACAAGGCGCTGCGCGGCAGCGGCATCGATTTCGTGTTCCTGAAGGGGCCCCTCCAGCAGCAACTGCTCTATGGCGACCATTTCATGAAGCCGTCCGGAGATGTCGACATATTGGTGTCGCCGGCCGGCTTCTTTAGAGCTCGCGATGCGCTGCGCTCGATCGGCTACGAGGTCGCCGGCAAGTCCCGCTCCGTCTGGTGGGTGCGCTTTCTGGGCGAGCAGCACATGGTTCGCAGCCAAGGTCGGAAATTGTCCACCGTCGATCTCCATTACCGGCTCCAGCAGCCGGGATCGCCCAGCCCGCGCGATACGGAAGGGTTCCTGCGCCGCAAGCGCGCGCTTGCGATCGCCGGCTCCAGCGTGCCGTTCATCTCGGCCTCCGACACTCTGCTTCTGTCCTGCATCAGTGTCGCAAAGGCGCTGTTCAACCGCGAGCCATGCGCGGGCTATGTCTGCGATATCCGGGCGGCTGCCAGTCGGCTGAGCGAGGCCGAGCAGCAGACTGTGCTCGACTACGCGGCCGAGCAGGGGCTGGCCGACACCCTGCTGCTGGGCCTGCGCGCCGCCGATGTGCTGCTTGGTGGCGCCGGCACGCTGCTGTCGGATCGGGCCACCAGGATCCTGTCACGCATCGGCAATGAAGACCTGTTCCACATGGTCATCGCGCCGTGGCTGTCGTCGCTCAGATGGCCGCAACGGCGCACCGTTTTGTGGGAATTGTGCGGCCGCGAACCTGTCCGCTACCTGACCGAGGCCGGCTGGGCCGCGTCAGCCGACCTCAGCCGGCGGATTTTCGAGCGGGAAAGCCGGTGACGATGAGGGTCGTCATGCAGCAGGCAGAAAACGTTCCGTCCCGATCCGCTGGGGATGGATCATGGGAGGATGGATCGGGGTCCGGCGCCGCGCGCCGGGAGGGCGAGGGGCCTCGCGACACTTTACGCAATCGAAAGGCCATCCTATGTCCATGACAGAATCCCGGGTCTGCGTGATCATCGCGGCGCGCAACGCGGCCCGGACCATTCCCGCAGCCATCGCCTCGGCGCTGCGCGAGCCGGAGGTGGCGGAAGTCGTCGTCGTCGACGACGCCTCCACCGATGACACCGCAAAGGTGGCCAGCGCTGCCGATGATGGCAGCGGCCGGCTTTCGGTCATCCGGCTCGACGCCAATCGCGGCCCGTCCTTCGCCCGCAATACCGCCATTGCCGGGTCGAAATCACCTTTCATCAGCATTCTCGACGCCGACGATTTCTTCCTTCAGGGACGGTTTCGCCAGCTGTTTGCCAGCGCCGACTGGGATTTCGCCGCCGACAACATCATGCTGATCCGTGACGATACGGCGACCGATGTCTCGAAGATCGTCGCCCCGTCCTTTTCGGCGGACCCGGAATTCCTCGACTTCGAGCGATTCATCGAGGGCAACATCTCCAGACGGCGTGTCCAGCGCGGCGAACTCGGCTTTCTCAAGCCGGTGATATCAAGAGCTTTCCTCGACAGGCATGGGCTGCGTTACGACGAGAACCTGCGTCTCGGCGAAGATTACGAACTCTACGCTCGCGCCTTTGCCCTTGGCGCACGCTTCAAGGTCATCCGTTCCTGCGGCTATGGCGCGATCGTGCGCGCCGATTCGTTGAGCGGGCGCCACAAGACACAGGATCTGAAGCGCCTCGCCGATGCGGATCTGGCACTGCTCGAGATCGACAGCCTGCCGGAAGGCTCCAAGGCCCTGCTGCGCAAGCACGAGCGGCATGTGCGTGACAAATACCGGCTGCGCAATTTTCTCGATGTGAAGGCCGAGCGCGGCATGGCGTCTGCCGCCGCCTACGCGCTGGCCAGCCAGTCGAACTTCATTCCCATCGTTGTCGGCGTGGCCGCCGACAAGCTCGATGCGTTGTTTCGCCACGCCGGTCTGCCCCCGCGGCAGCAGCCGGTGCCGCCCTTGCGCTTCCTCATGGCCGCTACCAGCACGGCGGCGCAAAAGTAGGCTCCGCCAAGTCCGGGACGGCGGCCGCAAGGCTGAAAAAATTGCCTTTCTGAAACTCGGAGGTTGCCTACACGCCCCGACGATGGCACTGTATGTTGCGGTGCAGCAATTTTGGAAGGCCAACCGGATGGCTTCAATTTTCGGCTTCAGGTCCAGGGACCCAGCGCGCGACAAGCAGACCGATCTGGCGCGTTTCGACCGTCTGGCAAAGCTGTTGGATCAGATCACGGCCGAGATTGCGGCCGAGAAGACCGGGTTGGAGGCCCGCTACCGGTCGAAGTCCACCAACGCGGCCTTCCTGGTCGAGTCGATGGAGAACGGCTCGGCGTCGGCAAGCAAGCTGTCGGAAGTCGGCGAGCTGACGAAGTCCATCCTGAACTGCGAACAGCGCATCGCCGAGCTGGTGCGTCAGACGAGCCGGATGAAGGAACTGCGTCATTCACTCGACGCGATCGTCGGCGAGGATGGCCAGGGTTCTGATTCGCACGGGGAATATGTCAAACCCGCAGGTCGCTTCGGCTGAACACGGTCACACGAGACACAGAAGAGAAAGTTCGGGGACGGAGGATCGGGATCGGCCCGTTAGCAATGTGGGCCAATCGGTGACTTTGGGTTGGGGCGGAACAGCACAAAGGTGAATTGATATGCACGCAGATCCGAAGACGACGCCCATGGCGGCAATCGATGCCATGATTTCGACGCGGCCAAATCGGCCAATGCGTCTTGTAAACCCAACGCGTCTTCTATCCGTTGGTGCGCTTCTGTTGGCGGCAGCCGCAGCTCTGCTCGGCGCCGCCCACCCCTCCCGCGCCCAGGACGCCTCCCCGGAGATGCAAAGCGCACCGTCCTTCGTCGACGATTTCAAGAGTTTCGATCGTTCGCGCTGGTATGTCTCCGACGGTTGGTCGAACGGCAATCACCAGAACTGCACCTGGTCGAAAAGCCTGGTAAAAGTTTCCGACAACATGCTGACGCTCGGCTTCGAAAAGCGCAAACTGAAGGACCGCGAGTTCGCCTGCGCCGAGATCCAGACCAAGCAGCGCTTCGGCTATGGGACCTATGAAGCACGCATGAAGACCGACACCGGATCCGGTCTCAACGCCGCTTTCTTCACCTATATCGGCCCTGCCGACAAACAGCCCTGGTATGAGATCGACTTCGAGGTGCTGACCAAGGATACATCCAAGGTGCAGGTCAACAGCTACATCGCCGGCAAGCCCAAGAACGAGAAGCTGGCCGAGGTCGAAGGCGGCGCCGACAAGGGCTTCAACGACTATGCCTTCATCTGGGAAAAGGACCGGCTGCGCTGGTACGTCAACGGCAAGCTGGTCCAGGAAGTGACCAATCCCGAGCAATTGCCGACCCACTCGCAGAAGATATTCTTCAGCCTCTGGGGCAGCGACACGCTGAAAAACTGGATGGGCGCCTTTTCCGACCCCGGCCGCCAGGTGACGATGCAGGTGCAGCGCGTCGCCTTCACCGCGCTCGGCCAGCCGTGCCAGTTTCCGGAATCGCTGGCATGCAGTGTAAGCAGCATAAAGTAGATCTGAACCGGCCCGGCTATATAAGGCCAAAGGGCGTGAACAGGAATTAACCCGAATGAATTTGACGGTCTTTGGAATTGGCTATGTCGGTCTCGTGCAGGCCGCGGTGCTGGCGGAGGTCGGGCACCAGGTGGTGTGCGTCGATGTCGATGAAAAGAAGGTCGAGCGGCTCAACCAGGGCCTGGTGCCGATTTTCGAACCGGGACTGGAGGCCCTGGTCAAGGAGAACCACGCCGCCGGCCGCATCAAGTTCACCACCGATGCCGCCGCCGGCGTCAAGCATGGCGAGATCCAGATGATTGCGGTCGGCACGCCACCCGGCGAAGATGGTTCGGCCGACCTCAAATATGTGCTGGCGGTGGCCGAGACCATCGGCCGCGAGATGGACGGTCCCAAGATCGTCGTCGGCAAGTCGACCGTGCCGGTCGGCACCTGCGAAAAGGTGAAGGCCAAAATCGCCGCGACGCTGAAGGCGCGCGGGCGCCAGGACCTGGCTTTCGACGTCGCTTCCAATCCTGAGTTCCTCAAGGAGGGTTCCGCCGTCGCCGACTGCATGAAGCCTGACCGCATCATCGTCGGCACCAACAGCGAGGACACCGAGGCGGTGATGCGCGAGCTCTACGCGCCGTTCAACCGCAACCACGAGAAGATGATCGTGATGGACGTGCGCAGCGCCGAATTCACGAAATACGCCGCCAACTGCATGCTGGCGACCAAGATCTCCTTCATGAACGAGATGGCCAATCTGGCCGAGCAACTCGGCGCCGACATCGAGGAGGTGCGCAAGGGCATCGGCTCGGATCCACGCATCGGCTATCACTTCATCTATCCCGGCCTCGGCTATGGCGGTTCGTGCTTTCCCAAGGATGTCCGCGCGCTGATCAAGACCGCCGAAGGCGTCAAGTTCGACGCCAAGCTGCTGCGCGCCGTGGAGGAGCGCAACAATGCCCAGAAGTCGGTGCTGTTCGACAAGGTGCACCGTTATTTCAAGGGCAGTCTCAAGGGCAAGACCTTCGCGCTCTGGGGCCTCGCCTTCAAGCCCAACACCGACGACATGCGCGAGGCGCCGGCGCGCGTCCTGATGGAGGCGCTGTGGCAGGCCGGCGCCAATGTGCAGGCCTACGACCCCGAGGCGATGCAGGAATGCCAGGCCATCTACGGCCTGCGCGACGACCTTTTGTTGTGCGGCACCAAGGAGGCGGCGTTGCGCGGCGCCGACGCGTTGCTGATCGCCACCGAGTGGAAGAGTTTCCGCGCCCCGTCCTTCGACGCGGTGAAGGATGCCCTGACCACGCCGGTCATCTTCGATGGCCGCAACCTCTATGATCCCAAGGTCATCGCCCGTCACGGCATCGAGTATTTCTCGATCGGCAGGATGGCGGCGTGAAGGCAGGGCGGCACAACGCGGAGCCAGGTTCATGAAAGTTCTGTTTGCAGGCGGCACCGGCTACACGCCGCAATTCAGCGGGGGCGTCCAGTCGAGCACCCACCACCTGGTCGAGCAATTGCGCGAAAACGGTCACGAGGCATCCGTTCTGGCAGCGCTGTTCGGCGACGGCATGTTCGGCTTCAGGGCGCGCGCCAAGATGAAGCTCCTTCGTCAGCGCGCGGTCATCGACAATTTCCCGGGCTATCCGGTTGTACGGGCGTGGTTTCCCTGGGAAGCGGCCGGCTTCGCCGTCAAAAAGTTGAGGCCGGATGTCGCGGTCGTGCAGTGCCACAATTCGGTGCCGATCGGCAGAGAGTTGCAGAGGCTTGGCGTGCCGCTGACCGTCTATCTGAGGAATGTCGAATTCGACGAATTGGCCGGCGATCTGCGTGAGCTCCATTCGGCGGTCTATATCGCCAACTCCGAGTTCACCGCGCGCGCCTATAAGGCAAAATTCGATATCGATTCGACGGTTATTCCGCCGACCATCAATCCCGCGTTCTACAGCACACCGACGACCGGTGAATTTGTCACGCTCATCAATCCATATGAGGAAAAAGGCTTCGATCTTGCGGTGCGCATTGCCGCCGCCTGTCCCGAGATCCCGTTCCTGTTCGTCGAAAGCTGGAAGCTCGACGACGATCATCGAGCCCGGATCGAAGCAACAATCTCTCCCCTTCAGAACGTCAAGCTGGAAAGCCGCACCAGCGACATGAAGACGGTCTACGGCCGCACGAAAATCCTGCTTGCGCCCAGCAAATGGGAAGAAGCCTGGGGCCGGGTGGCCTCGGAAGCGCATTGTAGTGGCATTCCCGTGGTCGGCTCGCGGCGCGGCGGTCTGCCGGAAGCGATCGGCGCCGGCGGCGTGGTACTGGACTACGACGCCCCGCTCGCCGACTGGGTCGCAACGGTCAGGCGGCTGTGGAGCGACGAGGCCGAGTACAAGCGGCTGTCAGCGACAGCACGTCAGTTTTCGGAGCGGCGGCAAATGAACCCCGACAGCCAGTTCGCAACGTTCATGGGCGTTCTCGACCGCGCAAGACGTGTCGGTTTGGAGCGCGCAGCCTAAACGCGTCGTGTTGCAGTTCAGCTGAGACGCTGCACGACCGTGGTCGCGCAAAGTTCCCGTTAGCCAGGTCCAGGCGTCGTGCGCCCGTCCGGATCACTTTTAATTGCTGCAGTGCAATATCTTGTGGCACTGCAGCAATCAACGTGTATTCTGCCTGTCTACATTAGGGCTTGTGCGATATGGACCGCTTGGTCCGAGCAAGCCCCAACCTTATGGGCGGGTCATGCGCGTGGGCTTTGTCGTCGGCGAATTCCCTCTGCTTTCGGAAACCTTCGTCGTGGACCAGATGGCTGGGCTGCTGGCGCGGGGCTTTCAGGTCGAAGTGGTCTGCGAAAAGATGCAAGGTGACCACCGAATTGACCGGCAAAGCGAGCCGATGGCGACGCTGCTCGCCAGAACCCGACATTGGTGGCGATGGGCCGCTGTAATCAGCAAATTTGTACAGCGTCTGCCGCCGCGTCTGCGATACAAGGCCTCGACCGTTCTCGACATCGCCTTTGCACGCCGCCTGAACCGCTGCGACGTGATTGTCGCCCACTTCGGACAGAACGGCGAGAGAGCAGCCGCACTGAAGAAATGGAAGGTGCTCAAACCACCGATCATAACCATCTTTCACGGCGCGGACGTGGCGATCCCGGCGCGGCAGGCAGTGCTCGCGACACAATATGCCGGGCTGACCAAGCATGGGACCCTGAACCTGCCCGTCAACGATTACTTCCGCACGATGCTGCTGGAAGCCGGCCTGTCCCAGGCGAGCACGACGGTCCACCATATGGGAATTGACACCCGCGAAATCGGCTATCGCTGGGAATCGTGGGAAGGCACCCAACTGGTCGTGACGACGGTTTGCCGCCTGGTCGAAAAGAAAGGCGTCGAGTTCGCCTTGCGAGCCCTGGCCTCCCTCAAGGCCTCCCAGCCGCAGCTAGACTGGCGTTACGACATTGTTGGCGACGGTCCTCTGCGGATGAATCTGGAGAGGCTGGCCGTAGAGCTGGGCTTGGCTGGTCGCGTAACATTCCTCGGCAGCCTCCCTCACGCAGAGGTGAAAAGACGGCTTCGCATGGCGCATCTCTTTTTGCTGCCAAGTATCACTGCCAGCGACGGGGATATGGAAGGCATTCCGGTCGCGCTCATGGAGGCCATGGTCGCCGGATTGATTGCGGTCAGCACGTATCATTCGGGAATCCCGGAGCTCATCAAGGATGGGGAGACGGGGTTGCTTACGCCCGAGCGAGATATTTCAGCGCTTGCCGGCAAGCTTGCCTGGGCCGGGGAGCACCCGACCGAATGCGAGCGTATCGCGCTTGCCGCACGCCGCAAAGTCGAGGACGACTTCAACGCAGATGTTCTGAATGAACGTTTTGCGCAGATCGTTACCCAACTGGCCACATCGAGCCCTGCGCATGAACCTGCCGGTCATGTCGGGGTTTCCGAGGGCCTGGCGGATCCTTCATCTGCCGGCTGACACTGCTGCTCTGCGTTTGATCGGCAGACACGCCAAGCCGAGGGAAATCTTGCTACAGTGCACCAAAAATGTTGCAGTGCAGCAAGACCTGTACTAACGTCCCTGCGGGTGGGCCAACAGCGGTAGAGTTCCATGCTGCATGTCTTGTGCCTCCGGCACCCTGTTTTCGGCCCGGCTTTTGTCAAGGGCACACCGGCTCTCCGCACGAGCGCATCCTGCCGATGAAGATTTGCTTCGTAGTCGACAAGTTCCCCTCATTGTCCGAAACCTTTGTTCTCGACCAGATAGCCGGATGCCTTGAGCGCGGCATGGAAGTCGGCGTCGTCTGCAACGAGACGTCCTTCGGCAGGGACAGCAACATCGATGATCCGCGCTGGCAGGCGCTGCCAGGAAAGGTCATATGCTGGTGGGGTGGCCTGGGTCGCTATCGCCCGCTGCTCAGGAAGTGGTCCGGCAGGTTCTGGGACAAGCTCTCGACCGCCATCGACATTGCTCATGCCCGAAAACTGCAGGGCGCCGACGTCATCGTTGCCCATTTCGGCAACAACGGCATGCGCGTGGCCCGCGCCATCAAGCGCGGGAGGATTTCCGCTCCCCTGGTGACGATATTTCACGGCCGTGATGTCGGCGAACCGCTGCATGACAATACGCTCGCGCGCTACAAGATTGTGTTCGAAAAGGGCGTTCTTCAACTGCCGGTGAATGCGTTTTTCCGCGATGCCTTGATTGAGGTCGGTGCATCGCCGGAGCAGGTTGTGGTTCACCATATGGGGGTGCGGCCGAGTGACATCGACTATCGGTGGCGTTCATGGGAGCAGGCTACGCTCTCTTTCATCTCGGTCTGCCGCCTGACTGAAAAGAAGGGCATCGAATATGCGCTTCGCGCGCTTGCTGGCCTGCCGCGGCGAGACTGGATCTACTCGGTGATCGGCGGCGGAGAACTTCTCGAGCAGCTGAAGGGGATCGCCGCAGAGCTCGGCATTGCCGACAGGGTGAATTTTCTTGGGCCCCGGCCGCACAGCGAAGTCAAACAGCGTCTGCGCGATGCGCATGTATTCCTGCTGCCCAGCGTCGGCGCCCGCGATGGCGATCTGGAAGGCATTCCGGTTTCGCTGATGGAAGCGATGGCCGCCGGCCTGACGGTGGTCAGCACATATCATTCCGGGATCCCTGAACTGATCGACGATCACAAGACGGGTTTTCTCGTGGCTGAGCGGGACGTTGCGGCGCTGACCGGAAAGCTTGCCTGGATCGCCGAGAATCCGAAGCCGTGTGAAGAGATCGCTCTCGCGGCGCGCAAGAAGATCGAGGCCGAGTTCAACTCCGATCTGCTGAACCAACATTTCGTGGAAATCGCCATGCGGCTTGGCGAAACGAGGTCGCTTGCATGAACGCCAATCCGCCCCCCCAGTTCGGTCGTGTCGCCCTGCGCGGCGGGCTGGTAACCATCGGCGCCCAGGGCTTCAAGATGGCGATCCAGTTTCTCTCCGTCATCGTGCTGGCCCGTCTGCTCGTCCCCGAGGATTTCGGTCTGGTGGCTTCCGTCGGGCCGATCGTCGCCTTCGTCGGGCTGCTTCAGAATCTGGGCCTGCAGCAGGCTGTGGTTCAGCGCAAGGACATCAGCAACCAGCAGCTCAACCAGGTGTTCTGGATCAGCGCGCTCGTCGGGCTGGGTAGTGCCGTGGTAGTGGCCGGCCTGGCGCCTGCCATCGCCGCGTTCTATGGCGATCAACGTATGTCCGGCATCACCCTTGGCTCTGCCCTGCCGCTGCTTCTCGGCAGTCTGGCCGCAGTGCCGCTGGCGTTGATGAACCGGCACCTGCAGTTCGGCCAGCTCGCACTGAACGATGTGATAAGCGCCGCCGCCGGACTGCTGGCCGCCGCGATCGCGGCCTATGCGGGGTTGGGCTACTGGTCGCTGGTCATCGGCCCGGCGGTTTCGGCAGCTATCGCCCTGGCTGCCGCCTGGCTGGTGGCGCGTTGGACGCCTTTGCGGCCGGACCTGAAGGTCGATGCCGATATATTGTCGTTCGGCGCCAACCTGACCGGCTTCAACCTCGCCAACTTCTTCTCGCGCAATCTCGACAACATTCTCATCGGAAAATATTCCGGTGCGATCGAACTCGGCTATTACGACCGCGCCTACAAGCTCCTGTTGTTCCCGCTGCAGAACATCAACCAGCCGCTGACACGGGTCATGGTGCCGCTGCTCAGCCGCATTCACGATGACAAGGCCCGCTTTCGCGATATCTATGTGCGCACCAACTGGATGCTGGCGGCCGTTACCATGCCGGGCATCGCGGCGCTGACGCTGACCTCTAATCAGATCGTCGGACTTCTCTTCGGCGCGGGCTGGGCACCGGTCGCACCGATCTTTGCCTGGCTGGGCATCGCCAGCCTGGTCCAGTCCGTTTCAAGCACGACGGGATGGATATTCATCTGTCAGGGCAAGACGAAGACCATGTTCCATTGGGGCATCTATTCGTCGCTGACGACCGTCGCTGCCTTCGTCGTCGGCCTGCACTGGGGCGCCGTCGGCGTTGCCGCGGCCTATGCCATCAGCGGTTACGTGCTGCGCGTTCCCGTGCTGGCGCTACTGGTCCATCGCGTCGGTCCGGTGACCGCCGCCGACTTCCTGCTCATGCAGGGGCTTTTCATCGCCTCGTCCCTGCTTGCCTGGTTCCTGTACCTGTGGTTGCCGGCGTCTCTAACGGGCCAGTCAGACCTGCTCGCGGTCTTTTTGGCGCTTGCCCTCAACTACGGCATCGGTCTCGTTTTCATGCTTGCCGTCCCGCAGTCGCGACGCGCCTTGTTCACCACCCTGTCCAACGCCGCGCGCAATATCCGCTGAGCGGCCGGCGATCAGCGGCGCCAGCAGGTTTGTGGCCGACATTGCCGAAGCATGTTCTTCGAGCACGGCCTGAAGGCTTGTCTTGCGATATCGGTCGAGATTTCCCGCAAACCGGCCGAGCTTTTCGCGCGCCTCTTCGGGCGTCACGGTGTCGATGTCGAGCAGCACATCGTCGACACCGATTCGCTTGGCCACTTCCTTGGTTTTGAACTCGTAGGCGATCGGCAGCACCGGCGTGCCGACGCAAAGCGACATGATCATCATATGCATGCGCGTCGCGACGACGAAGTCGAAGCCCTTCACCAGCCCCATCAACTGGTCCGGCGTGTGGAACGAAGCGTCCACTGTCACGTGGCTGGCGATCTCAGGATCGAGCTCGGCAACGATGGCCTGTGCGGTCTTGGAATCGTCATGGGCATATTCCGGCACGCCCTGACACGTGGAGACGAAGGTCACCTCCTTGCCAAGGTCCCTGACAAGAATTGTGGCGATCTCGCGGATCGAATCCAGATAGCGGCGCATGCCGCCCTCACCGTCGCTGACGTAGTTCCAGTGGCGGACCGAAATAGCGACGCGGCCCGTCGACGCCGGCGGCTGGCTGGAAGCGAGACGCTTGCCGATCCTGTCGGTATCGGCCAAGGCGAATACGGCATCGGCCACCACGTGGCACTTTCCGAGATCCTTCACCAAGTCCCGGATATGGGTCCGCGACCGTTCGTCGCGCAACAGGATGAGCGGACTGCGGTCAAAGATCGGGCCGAGCTCCTGGCGGTTGTAACTTTTGTCGAACGGACCGAGGGATTGCGTGAAGAAGACCGGATCTTTGCCAAATACGGCATCGAGCCTGAACTGATTGAGGCGTCGTTCGAGATTGTAGTTCTCGACGAGATAGGTTCCCCCTGTGGTGACCACCATGTCCGCGTCGGCGTAGATATCGAGACCGCGCCGGTCGCGATGGCTGAAAAAATTGCCTAGCGCGCTGCTGCCAAACCAGCGCAGGGCCTGGAGAACGAGCCGATTGTAGATCGGCTTGAACCGGTCCCTCAGCCCGCTGCCATTCTTGTATCGGAACAGGGATTCCGACAGCAGCTTATGAAATTCGAGGTCGGGATAATCCGTCTTCGGATAGAGTCGTTCCGCAACCTCGGGCTGGCTGTCGAAGACGGCAAACCGCACGTCGCCTTGCACGATCGTCCTGAGAATGTGGCGGATCGCCAGCAGAATCGCCGCATCCCCGGTATTCAGGCAGACTGTGTTTTCAACGACGATCTTCATGGGATACCTCATTTCGTCAGCAGATTCCGCGGCGGGGCCTGCGGTGCCTAGGACGGGCATGGTGACCGAAAATACCCACGCCAGGACGATCCCGATGCGGCTCGCGTCACAATTCATCGCTGCATCGGGCTGGGTGACCAGTCAGAGCGGCGCTCAAGCCCGACGGAGGGTAACGCATCAATTTTGCAGTGCAACAAAAAACGTGCACTTATGCTACGGCGCACCAAAAATGTTGCGATGCAGCAAAAGCTGGGTTAGCATTCCCGTGGGTGGGCCAACAGCGGTCGAGTTTTCATGCTGCATGTCTTGTACCTTGTGCACGATGTTTCCGACCCGGCGGTGCGCCGGCGGATCATAATGCTCAAGGCAGGCGGCGCGCGGGTCACGTTGGCCGGCTTCCGTCGGACCACAAATGCTGTTCCCGACGTCGAGGGGCTGCAGCCGGTCGACCTCGGCGCGACGCGTGACGGCCGATTCGGCCAGCGTCTGGCGGCGGTCGCCAAGGCGGCGCTGTCGATAGGCTCGAAGCTTGCGGCGATGCCGAAGCCCGACCTCATCATCGCGCGCAATCTGGAAATGCTGGCGCTGGCCAGGCGCGCCAAGGCCGCCTTTCGCGGCGGCGTGCCGATCGTCTACGAATGCCTCGACATTCATCGCCTGGTGCTGCGCAATGACATGCTGGGCAAAGCGCTGCGCACAGCGGAGCGTTATCTCGCCCGCGACGTGAAGCTTCTGGTGACGAGCTCACCGGCCTTCATCGCCAATTATTTCAAGCCGTTCGGGCAGGTCGCCGCACCGGTGGAACTGGTCGAAAACAAATACTTCGAAACCGCGCCGATCGCCTTGGATGACAGGTCAACGGCCGAAAACCCTGCAGCACCCCCGTGGCGCATCGGCTGGTTCGGCGCGCTGCGCTGCCGCCGCTCGCTGGAGCTGCTGGCCGACTTCACGCGCCGTCAGGGCGGGCGCTTCGAGGTCGTCCTCCGGGGCCGTCCGGCACTCTCGGAATTCCCGGATTTCCACGCTTTTGTCGAGGCCGAACCCTATCTCTCCTTTCGTGGCCCCTACCGCAACCCGGAAGACATGGCCGCGATCTACGGCGAAGTGCATTTTTCCTGGGCGATCGATTTCTTCGAGGAAGGGCAGAATTCGGAATGGCTGCTGCCCAACCGCCTCTATGAGGGCTGCCGCTTCGGCGCCGTACCGATCTCGATGGGCAATACCGAGACCGGGCGCTTTCTCAACCAGCAGGACGTTGGCGTCCTGCTTTCCGATGCCACGCCCGAAATCCTGGAAACCGCGCTCGGCCGCATGGACCAGGAGCACTTCGGCAAGGCCAAGGCGCGTGTGCTGGCCCGCAACCCACGAACCTGGAGTTACGACCGCAGCGACTGCCGCGCCTTTGTCGACAGGCTGCGCGGCCTTGCGGTTGCCCCTGGTTCGTTCGCCACCGAGGCACTGGCCTGAAGGATGACCAATGACAAAAGTGCAGTTCATGGAAAGGCGCCGATGACGCAAACCGAAGCGCTGCCGCCAAGCCTGATCGTCATTCCGTGCCTGAATGAGGCAGCCCATATCGGCGCGTTGCTCGAGCAGCTCAGGCCGGCAGCGCTAAGGCTCGGCGCCCGCATCGTCGTTGCCGATGGCGGCAGCACCGATGGTACTTTGGCCATTGCCGAAGCGGTTGCGGCCAAGGACCCTCAGGTCGTCCTCCTGAACAACCCAAAACGTATCCAGAGCGCGGCGATCAATCTCGCCGTCGCCAGCCTCGGTGACGGCGCCGAATACCTGATCCGCATCGATGCCCATGGCGGCTATCCCGCCGATTATTGCGACCGGCTGGTCGAGGAGGCGCTCGCCACTTCAGCCGATTCGGTCGTCGTCTCGATGCTGACCAGCGGCAGCGGCGCGGTGCAGAAAGCGGTCGCGGCGGCGCAGAATTCCAAGCTCGGCACCGGCGGCTCCAAGCACCGGCACCTTTCCGCCGGCGAATGGGTGGACCATGGCCATCACGCGCTGATCCGGATCTCGGCCTTCACCGCGGTCGGCGGCTATGACGAGACCTTCAGCCACAATGAGGATGCCGAACTCGACTACCGCCTGCGCCGGGCAGGCTACCGCATCTGGATGAGCGGCAAGACGCAGATGGTCTACTATCCGCGTTCGTCGCTGAAGGGCCTGTATTTCCAATATCTCGGCTATGGCCGCGGCCGCGCCAAGAATGTGCTCAAGCACCGCATGATCCCGAAAGTTCGGCAGATGATCCCGCTGCTGGTGGCGCCGGTCGTCCTTCTCGCGGTATTTTCCTTTATCCACTGGCTGGCGGCGGTGCCGCTGCTGGTCTGGGCTTCGGTCTGTCTGGGCTACGGCGCTGTGACCGCCATCAGCCAGCGCAATCCCAACAATGTGCTGGCGGGCATTTCGGCGATGGTCATGCATTTCGGCTGGTCGCTCGGGTTTTGGCTGCAACTGCTCGGCTCGCGATCGCAGCGCGGGGTGGCATGATGGTCGCCGACAGCCGCCGAATCGACATCTGCGTCTGCACGTTCCGGCGGCCGGAACTGGCCGACACGCTGCGGTCGCTCGCTGCCATGGATATGCCTGCCGGTTTCGGCATCGGCGTCATCGTCGCCGACAATGACGACGAGCCGACCGCCGAGCCGCTGGTGACCGCGCTGGCGAGCGAATTGAAGCTCGTGGCCCGCTACCGGCACGCCCCGGCGCGCAACATCTCGGTTGCCCGCAACGCCTGTCTTGATGCCAGCACGGCCGATTTTGTCGCCTTCATCGACGACGATGAAACCGCTTCCCGGCAATGGCTGGCCGAACTGATTGCTATCGCGGAGACAAGCGGCGCCGAGGCCGTGCTCGGTCCGGTGCGGGCGCTCTACCGCTCGGATGCGCCGGACTGGATGCGCAAGGGCGATTTCCATTCGACCTTGCCGGTCTGGGTGCAGGGCGAAATCCGCACCGGCTACACCTGCAACGTCCTTTTGAGGATGAGCGCCGACAGCTTGCGCGACCGTCGTTTCAGCCTGGCGCGCGGCCAGAGCGGCGGCGAGGACACCGAATTCTTCGACCGCATGGTCAAGGCAGGCGGTCGCATCGCCTTTGCGCCGGAGGCGTGGGTCGAGGAAGTCGTGCCGCGTTCGCGAGCCGCTTTCGACTGGCTGCGCCGCCGCCGCTTCCGCTTCGGCCAGACGCACGGCCACCTCATCGGCCATGACGCAGGCGTGATAGAGCGTGCGAAGGCTGTCGGCCTTGCCTCGGCCAAGGCCGTCTATTGCTTCGGCATGGCGGCGTTGACCGCGATTAGCCCGGTCCGCCGCAACCGCAGCGTGCTGCGCGGCATCATGCATGTCGGCGTCGTCAGCGGCCTCGTCGGTATCAGCGAAATTCGCCAATACGGACTGTCTTCCCCGCAGCAAGGAGGCAAGCGTGCAGCCTGACGTCTCCTTTGTCATCTCAGCCTACAATGCCGCGGCCACGCTCGACCGGGCGATCGCAAGCGCCATGGCCCAGCGCGATGTCAGCGTCGAAATCATCGTCGCCGATGACCAGTCGCGCGACAACACGCTCGACGTCGCAAGAGCCTATCCAAAAGATGTCGTCAAAGTGGTTGCGCTGCCGGCAAATCGTGGCCCTGGCGGCGCCAGGAATGCCGGCCTCGACCTCGCCACAGGCCGCTGGGTCGCGGTGCTCGATTCCGACGATGCCGTCCTGCCCGGGCGGCTCGCCGCCATGATCGCGCGAGCCGAAAGTGCGGGCGCTGTAATCGCCGTCGACAACCTCCAGGTGGTGCGCGAGGACGGCATTGCCGAAGCGACGATGTTTCCCGCCAAATATCTGGAGGGCCTGCGTGAAATCACGCTCGCCGACTACATCGCTGGCAACATCGTTTTCGAATCCACGTTCAACCTTGGCTATCTCAAGCCGATCTTCCAGCGCCGTTTCCTGATCGAAAACGGGCTTCGCTATGATGAAAGTCTGAGCATAGGCGAGGATTACATCCTGCTCGCCAACGCGCTGGCCAAGAGCGGAAAATGCGTCGTCGAGCCGACGACCGGCTATATCTACCACATCCGCACGGGCTCGATCTCGCGCGTGCTCGAGCTTCACCATATCGAGGCGATGCGCAAGGCCGACGCGGTCTTCGCCGAGACCAATTCCATGGACGCTGCTGCTGCGGCCGCCTTCGCCAAACGCGCCCGCAGCCTGCGCAAGGCGGCATCGTTCCTGTCGCTGGTCCAGCACATCAAGGCGCGTTCGCCGTTGAAAGCGATACGCACCGCGCTAAGTGATCCGGCGGCTGTCAGGCACATGTCGATGCCGATCGCCGTCCGCCTCAAAAGGGTGGCGGCGCAGTTTGCCGTCGGCGCGGAGAGGTAAGGAGGGCGAGTACATGAAGACGTTTGTTCGTGGCCTGCAACAGGCTGAAATCGATCTGCTCAGAAGGAATTTGCGATGAAGAAAATCAGGAAGGCAGTCATCCCTGTGGCGGGGCTTGGAACACGGTTCCTGCCGGCAACCAAGTCGATTCCGAAGGAGATGCTGCCCGTGGTCGACCGGCCGGTCGTCCAATATGCGGTGGACGAGGCCTTCGAAGCCGGCATCGAGCACATCGTGTTCGTCACCGGCCGCAACAAGGCTGTCATCGAGGACTACTTCGACCTGCACCCCGAACTGATTGGAACGCTCGAACAAACCGGCAAGAAGACCCAGCTGGAGGCGCTCGAAAGCATGCTGCCCGTGGCCGGCGCCACCAGCTTCATCCGCCAGCAGTCGCCACATGGTCTCGGCCATGCGGTGTGGTGCGCACGCGAAGTCATCGGCGACGAGCCCTTCGCCCTGCTGCTCCCCGATATGGTGTCGTTCGGTCGCCGAGGTTGCCTGGCTGAAACAGTCGATCTCTATCAGCAGACCGGCGGCAATGTGATCGCCGTCGAGCGCTGTGATCCCAGCGAGACCAGCAAATACGGCATCGTCGGGCGCGGCGCCGAGACAGGCAGCGGCTTCGAGGTGACGGCCATGGTCGAAAAGCCGGCGCCGGCCAATGCGCCGTCGAACTATTACATCAACGGCCGCTACATCCTGCAGCCCGAGATCTTCTCGCTGCTGGGCAACCAGCAGCGCGGCGCCGGCAACGAAATCCAGCTTACCGATGCAATGGTGCGGCTGGCGAAAAGCCAGTCTTTCTTTGCCCAGCCTTTCAATGGCCGCATGTTCGACTGCGGCTCCAAGGAAGGCTTCATAGAGGCCACCATCGCCTTCGCGCTGGCGCGCGACGACATGAAGGGACCTGTGCTGGAAATGCTGCAGGCGTTCGTGCGGTCGCATGAGCGTCAGGAAGTGGCCGCATAATGCCCATCTTTCGAGGGCATATGCGTTTGGACGATGGCGCGGCTCATGCCTGCACGCCTGGCCGCTCAGGCCCGGCGCCGGATGGCATGAAGCTTGCGTTGCATATCTTGCCCCCGATCTCCGCAGCTTCGGACGAGGTGGGACCTGACCCGTCTCGCTCCGGCGCCTGTAACCTAGAATTGGATCGAAGATGAATTATGCCAGCTTTCCTCTCGACAAGAGGATGCCATTGCCCAACCCCGATCAGGAAAAGGGTGAAGACTTCATCGACGTCGAGCGCCTGCTTGGCATGGCGGCGCGTCAGGTCAAGGTGGTGGCGGTCTGCGCCATCATCGGCCTGTTCCTGGGGTTGCTCTATCTGCAGACCACGCCCAAGCAATACATGTCGGTCGCCAGCGTGCTGATCGACGAAGGCCTGAACAAGGTCATCGACGACATCTCGGCTGCATCCGTCACCATGCAGACCGACGCCGCCCTGCTCAGCCAGATCGAAATCATCACCTCGGCGCGGCTGGCCTCGGTGGTGGTCGACAAGCTGAAACTCGACCAGAACGCAGAGTTCATGAACCCGCCGCAATCGGCGTTGGTCAAGGGCATCGGCTTCGTGCGCGGCGTGATCGGCTATTTCCGCTCAAGTTCCGCCGAGCAGATTCCCGGCATGGAAAACGTCGATGAGGCGACACGCCAGACCATGATGCAGACGGCGCGCCACGACTATGCCGTGCTGAAGCTGCAGAGCGAGGTGCTGGCGCAGCGCAACGGCCGCTCCTATGTGCTCGCCATCGGTTACCAGTCGACCAATCCGGCGCTCGCCACCGCCATCACCAAGGCCTATGCCGACGCCTATCTCGCCGACCAGCTCAATGCCAGTTTCGACGCCACCGAGCGCGCTGCGGTCTGGCTGCAGGGCCGGCTGACCGAGCTTCGTCAGAACTCACAGGCGGCCGCTATGGCGGTCGAGAAATTCAGGGCCGAGCATGGTCTGGCCGCCAACAGCGACGGCCAGCTGATCAGCGACAAGCAGATTGCCGATCTCACCGCGCAACTGATCGTCGCGCAGGCCGATACGGCGCGCGCCAGCGCCCGCTATCAGCAATACAAGACCATCGTCGAAAGCGGCTCGGACAATGCCTTCAACGATTCCGCCATCTCAAGCGATCAGCCGGCAAGCTCCGTCATTGCAACGCTCAAGACCCGCTATCTCGCAGTGGCCAAGCGGCTGCAGGACGTGACGGCCAATTTCGGCGCCGACCATCCGCAGGCGGTGGCGCTGGCCAAGGAAAAGGCCGACCTGTCGACCCAGATTTTCGGCGAGTTGAAGCAACTGACCGAAAGCTATCGCAATGAATATGAAGTCGCGCTTTCACGCGAGACCTCACTGAGGCAGAAGATCGCCGACGCGGCCGGCAAGAGCTCCATCGACAACCAGAGCCAGGTCAAACTGCGCGAACTCGACCAGCAGGCGCAGGCGCTGACCACGCTCTACCAGACCTTCCTTAGCCGCTACGAGGAGGCCTCGCAGCAGCAATCCTTCCCGGTCGGCAAGGTCCGCATCATCTCGGATGCCTCAACGCCGCTTTCCGCCTCAAGCCCGCGCACCTCCAGGGTGCTGGCGCTGTCGCTGGTGCTTGGCGTGCTGCTTGGCGCCGGCTTCGGTGGCCTGAATGAGTTCAACGAGCGCTTCTTCAGGACCGGCGAGGACATTCGCGATCGCGTCGGCCTCAAATTCCTCGGCTATTTGCCGATGATCGGCGGCAGGCTCGGCAAGGACGCCGACGACGGTGCGGCGGATGCCAAAGGCGCCAACACATTGTCGGCGGCCGAGAAACGGGCGCGCTTGCGGGTCAGCGTCGATGCGCCGGCATCGATGTTCTCCGAAACGCTGCGCAACGCCAAGATCGCCTTCGACGTCGTCATGGAAGGGCAAGGCAGCCGGGTCATAGGCGTGGTCTCGGTCCTGCCCGGCGAGGGCAAGTCTACGGTCGCCGCCAATCTCGCCGGATTGCTGGCCGCCAACGGCTCGAAGACGCTTTTGATCGACGCCGATCTGCGCAATCCTGGCCTCAGCCGCAACCTCGGCATGGAGGCCGAGCAGGGGCTGATGGAGGCCGTGGTCAACGGCCAGACCTGGCAGTCGGTCGGCAAGGTCGACCGCCAGACCAAGCTGGCGATCATCCCGGCCGTGCTGCGTGGGCAGTTCTCGCATACCAGCGAGCTGCTGTCGTCGGCCGGCATGCGGCGCTTCATCGACAACGCCAAGGAGACGTTCGAGTACATCATCGTCGACCTGCCGCCGCTTGGCCCCGTGGTCGACGCCAAGGCGTTTGCGCCGCTGGTCGACGGCTTCGTGCTGGTTGCCGAATGGGGCCGCACGCCGCGCGCCATGGTGCGCTCGCTGCTGGAGCAGGAACCCTACGTCGCAAGCAAGGTCGTCGGCGCCGTGCTCAACAAGGTCGATCTGAAGAAGCTGCCGAAATACGGCTCGCTCGGCGGCTCGGAAAAGTTCTTCGACCGCTATTCGACCTACTATCTGGAGAAATCGGACGTGCGAGCCAAGACCGCCGCCTGAACGGAGCGCGATCCTGAAAAGGAGCGTGATCCGGACAGCGGATCCGGTTTTCGGAAAAGATCACGCTCAAACGAAGAAGCACGGCAGGTCAGGAAAAGATCAGCTTGCCGAACTTACCCGCGATCCTGAGCGCTGTCAGCCGTCCGCTCTGAAAGGCGCCGGTGTCGATGCCGAGCCTTCGCCCGTCAAGCCTGGGGATATCGACCGGCGTGTGCCCATGCACCACAAGGCGGTCGAGCAGATGTGCGGCCTTGAAGAACTCGTCGCGGATGTTGAGCAGATCCTGCTCATCCTGTGCGACCAGGTCGATGCCCGGCCTGATGCCGGCATGGACGAAAACGAATTTATCCGAACAGAGCAGCACCGGCAGGCTGCGCAGGAAGTCGATATGGCTGGCCGGAATGACCTCCTTCACGCGCCGGTCGACCGCGTCGCTCGAGGCATAGAGGCTGGCAAGCCGCGCCGGATCGACCCCATAGGAAAACAGAGTCTCGCGGCCGCCGACCGCCAGCCAGCGGTCCCGCGACAGATAGCCGTCGAGATAGTTCAGCATGGCCACTTCGTGGTTTCCCGCCAGGCAGACGCGCAGGAACCCTGTTGGCGGCAGCGCCAAGAGGTGGTCGAGCACGCGCGCCGATTGCGGCCCGCGATCGATATAGTCGCCGAGCATGACGATAATCTTGCGGCCGCGAAATTGCAGCGCGTCGAGCTGGATCTTCTGCTCCAGCGACAGCAATTCCTTGTAGCAGCCATGCACGTCGCCGATCGCGTAGACGACGGTGTCGTCCATATCCATTTCCAGGCGCTCGCGCGGCGCCGGCCGGGGGGGCCTGGATCGCTGGAACAACGCCACTGGGGCCGTCAGACCCCGATGCCGCGGGCTTTGAGCGCCGCGGTGATCTCGTCAAGAATGGCGGGATCGTCGATAGTCGCCGGCATCGTCCATTCTTCCTTGTCGGCGATCTTCTGCATGGTGCCGCGCAGGATCTTGCCGGAGCGCGTCTTGGGCAGGCGCTTGATCGTCACCACGGTCTTGAAGGCCGCGACCGGGCCGATCCGTTCGCGCACCAGCCCCACCACTTCGCCTTCGATGGCAGCGGTATCGCGCGACACACCGGCATTGAGCACGACGAAGCCGAGCGGGACCTGGCCCTTCATAGCGTCAGCGACGCCGATGACGGCGCATTCGGCAACATCGGGATGCGCTGAAAGCACCTCCTCCATGGCTCCGGTCGACAGCCGGTGTCCGGCGACATTGATGATGTCGTCTGTGCGCGCCATGACATAGAGGTAGCCGTCGTCGTCGATCATGCCGGCATCGGCCGTCTTGTAGAAGCCGGGAAATTCCTCGAGATAGGCTTGCCGGAAACGCTCGTCGGCATTCCACAGCGTCGGCAGGCAGCCGGCCGGCAGCGGCAGTTTCACCGCCACATTGCCAAGTGTGCCGCGCGGCACTTCATGGCCGGCATCGTCGAGCACGCGAATGTCGTAGCCCGGCATCGGCACGCCGGGCGAGCCGTATTTCACCGGCAGCAGGCCGAGGCCCGCCGGGTTGATGGTCATCGGCGAGCCGGTCTCGGTCTGCCACCAATGATCGACCACCGGCACGTTGAGTTT
This sequence comes from Mesorhizobium sp. C268A, assembly GCF_040324475.1. Lineage (NCBI taxonomy): Bacteria > Pseudomonadati > Pseudomonadota > Alphaproteobacteria > Hyphomicrobiales > Phyllobacteriaceae > Mesorhizobium > Mesorhizobium sp. C268A. The sequence goes on along the minus strand of NZ_JAMYVX010000001.1, from coordinate 2,878,732 downwards.
CTGCTCCGCCCATTTGATGGTTTCCGGGTCTGCGCGTTCGCCGGCCAGGAACAGAGTGCGGAATTTCGACAGATCGTATTTCGGCACGAATTCGCCCTTGGGGTCCTGCCCCTTGATGGCGCGGAAGGCCGTCGGCGCGGTGAACAGCGCGACCACGCCGTGTTCTGCGATCACCCGCCAATAGGTGCCGGCGTCGGGTGTGCCGATCGGCTTGCCCTCGAACAGCACGCTTGTCGCACCATGCAGCAGCGGTCCGTAAACGATGTAGGAATGGCCGACCACCCAGCCGACATCGGAGGCCGCCCAGAATACTTCGCCCGGTCTGACGCCGAACTCGTTTTCCATCGTCCATTTGAGCGCGACCATGTGGCCGCCATTGTCGCGCACGATGCCCTTCGGCTGGCCGGTCGTGCCGGAGGTGTAGATGATGTAGAGCGGGTCGGTGGCGAGCACCGGAACGCAATCGACGTTGGCGCCCGCGGCGCGCTCGCGGGCAACGGCGTCGGCAAAATCGATATCGTAATGCTCCCTCAGATCGCAGCGCAGCTGGTCGCGCTGCAGGATCAGGCAGGCGTCCGGCTTGTGGCGGGACATTTCGATCGCCTTGTCGAGCAGCGGCTTGTAGGCCACGACACGTCCAGGCTCCAGGCCGCAGGACGCGGAGATGACCAGCTTCGGCTTGGCGTCGTCGATGCGGGTGGCGAGCTCGTGCGAGGCAAAGCCGCCGAACACCACCGAATGCACCGCGCCGATGCGGGCACAGGCAAGCATCGCGACCGCCGCTTCGGCCACCATCGGCATGTAGATGATGACGCGGTCGCCTTTGCGAATGCCGCGGTTCTTGAGCACCGAAGTCAGCGCTACCACTTCGCGCTTCAATTCGGCATAGGTGAATTTCTTGACCGTGCCGGTGATCGCGCTGTCGTAGATAAGTGCGATCTGGTCGGCACGGCCGCCTGCGACATGGCGATCGAGAGCGTTGAAGCAGGTGTTGCAGCTGGCGCCGTTGAACCAGCGCCCGTAAACGCCGGCCTTGGCATCGAAGACGCTGGTCCACGGCGAATACCAGTCGATCGCCTCGGCCGCATCGGCCCAGAATTGTTCTGGGTCGCGTTTCCAGCCGTCATAGACCTCGTGGTAGCGTGACGCCATTCATCCCTCCTCGGGAAAACTCTCTATCTTGCAATAGCCTATGCGGGTTTTCCCGGCCACGTCTTTCCCCAAATGCCATGTCTTTCCCGAAATTTGGCGCTTGGCCGATCTCGCCTTGGCCATAAATTGCAGGCACCATGGCCGGGTTTGAAATCGGGGCAGGGCGCGCAATGACGGTACGATACGGGGTTGGATCTGCCGTTGGAGCAGCGCTGCTGTTGACGATCGTTTCCGCCGCCCAGGCCGGCGATGCCGCCGCGCGGCGCATCATCGGCTTTTCCCCCGACGGCAAATATTTCGCCTTCGAGCAATATGGCGAGCTCGACGCTGCCGTTTCCGGCTGGTCGCAGATCGACATCATCGACACAAGCACAGACGAGTTCGTCGGCGGCAAGCCGATCCTTGTCCTCGACGAATCGGAAGAGGCGACCACGACGGTGGAGCAGGCACGGGCGCAGGCCGCAAAGCAGGCCGCGCCAATCCTGGCCAAATACGGCATCGCCGAGCGCGGCACGCGCACGGCCTCCGACAGGTTCACCTTCCCGGACGACACGGTCGAGTACAACGACATTTCCCGCCTCGAGCAGGCCGCGCAGAAATGGCTGTCGCCGTTCTATGGCGAAACACAGATTTCGACCATCCAGCTCGATGAGATTTTGGCCGACAGCAAGACGGACTGCTCGGCAAGCTTCGATGACGCCAAGCCAAGCGACCAGGCTCTTCCGAGCGACAAGACACTTCAGGGCGAAAAGAAACTTCAAGGCGCCAAGACGGGCAAGGCGCGCGGCTTCCGCCTGTCGCTGCAGGGGCAGGACGGCAAGCCGTTCAAGGTGCTGCACGAGGACAAGGCCGTGCCGGGCTCGCGCAACTGCCCGACTTCCTACAGCCTGTCGGAATCCTACGAATACACCCCGCCCGGCAGGCCGGCGGTAGTGGCGGTGCTGGTGCAGCGCTTCAGCCAGGGCTTCGAAGGACGCGACCGCCGCTTCATCGCCGTAACCGGCCATGCACGCTAAGCCGCGGCCCGTCTTGTGGCAGGCAGAAAAAGCTCATGCGCCCGGAGAAAGCAGGGCGTTCGTGTCGGATATCAGTCTTAAAGCGGCAAGGCCGCCAGCATCAGCCCGACGCCACCCGCAATCAATATGGCGGCTGCCAACGCTTTTCGATGACGTTCGAACGCGGTCGGCGCCCGCTCCCAGTTGTAACGCATACCCAATGCTCTCCCAAAACCCCGCGACTCCATAGCTTACTTTAGGTAAGAAAAGCAACACCTTGACCCTGCGAGATAGCTGGCTTGACCGTTTGCGGCGGTGATTCCCAGCCGCAATCACCGACTATTTCTGGGGTGCTTCCCCGTTCTCAGGCTCTGAATGATGTGGAAGTTACCACAATCTGAAATTGGATGTCTCCATTAGGCTTCGGTTGCCTGTGTCGTGAGGATGGTGGCGTTGCCGGATTGCCACAGAACGGTCAGGCCGGCTTGTTCTCCCTCTCGTCCGCGCAATGGACAGACCCGCATCGCCGCGCTATCTGCTCTCCAGGAAAATGGTGGAGGGGCTCCATGGCCCAAATCGGTTCTGAAATGGTTCTGCGGCTGGCGGACGACGCCTCGGTCCAGCATGTCGGCGATGGCGCCGTCGTGCTCTTGGCGCGCAGCGGCCAGCTTTACACCTGCAACGGCACCACCGAAGCCTTTCTCGACAAGGTGGACGGCGCCCGCAGCCTTGACCAGATCGTCGTCCTGTTGTCTGACGAGTTCGAGGTCGACAAGGGCACGCTCGACCAGGACATGGCGGCGCTGGCCGCCGAACTGGTGAGCGAAGGCATTCTCGCCGACCCGGCTCCCTGATGGTGGACGGCGTTCTCCTGCGCGCTTTGTTTCGTGTCCATTTATGGGCAAGCGCGCGGCTGATGCCGACCCTGATCGGCCGCCGCAGCTTCGAATCGGTGCTGAAATGGGCGCCGCTCAGCGCACCCACCCCTTATCGCGGCCTGTCGTCAGCCTACATCGTCGCTGCCGTCAACCGGACCGTCCGGCACCCCTGGCTGATGCGCGACCGCAGATGCCTGCGCGAGGGCCTGCTCGCCCACCGCTTCCTGCGCTTTGCCGGCTTCGATCCGGATCTGCGCTTCGGCGTCGATCCGAAGTCGATGCAGGCGCCGCGTATGTCTGCCCATTGCTGGGTCTGTCTCGATGGCCGCCCGGTGGTCTCGGACAGCCTCCCCGGCATGGTGCAGATCTATCGCCATCACGCCGATGCCGGAAAGGCGCACGCTGCTTGACCGGTCCGGCGACCACCTTCTGCTATGATCTCCAGGGCCAGGTCATCAGCATATCGGCCTCGCGGGCCGATCTCTGGCCGAGCTTCGACCTCTTGCTCGGCACGTTGCGCGTGAGCGGGCCGGTCGAGCCCGATTTCCGCGTCGACATCGTCGAGACGCGGGAGTTACCGGAATCGCCTGCCGGAAAACTCGCTTTCGACGGCGAGGTGCCGGAGGACGGCCATTGCCGGCTGATCGACGGTGGCGGCACCGTTCATCTGGTCTTTCCCGGCCTGCAGACCGTCTCGATCAATGCCGATGGAGGCTGGGCCGAGATACGAGTCCATCCCGATGCCAAGGTCAAATGGACGGTGCTGATGATGGTGCTGGATGCAGCACTTGATGCCGGCGACCAGCACATGCTGCACACCGCCGGCCTGACATTGCCCGGCCGCGAGGCGCTCGTGCTGATCCATGCGCCGAGCGGCACCGGCAAGTCAACGACGTCGCTGGCGCTGGCGTCGCAAGGTTTCGGCCTGTGCTCGGATGACGCCATGATCCTCAAGGTTTTGGCCGGTGGCGGCATCACGGCCTGGGGCTTGCCGCGCAAGGTGAAGGTCCACCGCCACACCGCGGCAATGCTGCCCTTCGTGGCGCCTTGCCTTGGCGACAAATGGGACGCCAATGGCGAGCAGGCCGTCTCGCTGGAACGTCTCGCCGAGATCATCCGCATCGAGGAAACTGTCGGCAGACCGGTTGCGGCACTGTTTCATCTCGCCCGCTCGGCGGACGCGCAAACCCGGCTCGTGCCCATGACCAGGACAGACGCCATGGTGGCGCTTGCCACCGACAATGTCAGGACCGGCATGACCGGCCTTTTGCCGGCGCAGAAGCGCCGCATGGCAACCATCGCAACGCTGGTCAAAGCCGTCCCGACATTTACCCTGGAAGTCGGCGCGAACCCGGCCGAGGCGGCCCCGCTGATCCGCTCGGCGCTGGCGGCGCGGGACTAAAGCACACTTCAGGCAGAATGCGGCTTTGGCCTGGCGAGGCGCTGGATCCAGCGGAAGGCGTCGCGGCGCAGGCGCGAATGCATCTTGTCCCTGGAATTGACGCCGAGCAGCGTATCGCCGGTGATCAGCCATTTGGCCAAAAATATCGAGAGGTCGGGCTTGATGCGGTCGGCCAGTTCGATCGCGCGCGGTGCATCAAACAGCCGCCCCGTCACATTGAGAACCGTCGCCAGTTCGAGCTCGATGCCGCTGATGCGCGCCGCCTCGAAAAGCCGGTCTTCATCCGCGGGCGACCGCAGCGCGCGCACGCCCTGCAGCACATCGACGCAAAGCTGCAGCCGGTGGAACTTGTGCCCGCCGGCGGCGTGGACAATGGCGATGGTCAGCAGCGCGGCCGGCGTGTCGGCCTCGCTGCCGTCGATGATCTGCAATTCGCGAAAGCCCAGCGACAGCCGCCGCCGCATGCCGGAATCATGCACCAGGTTGCCGTGCAGTTCGATCAGCAGGCTGGTATTCTCCTTCTCCAGCCACTTGAACTCCTGCAGATCCTGCGACTGCGCCTCGCCGCTCCAGAGCTCGAAGCCGCATCCGGCAATCACCGTGTTGGCTTCAATGATGCTGGCCGGCTCGACCAGAATGTCGATGTCGGTGAACGGCCGGTCAGCGGCGTGGCGGTAAAGTTTGCGTGCGAAGACCGGACCCTTGACGATGCGGGCCGGAACATTTTTCGCCGCCAATGCCTTCATGATGCGGTCGCCATGATATTGCAGCAGCATCGATTGGCCGGTCGCCAGCGTCGAGCGATCACGCAGTTCCGACAGCTTTTGCCGCAAGGCTGCGTCCGCAGGCAGTTGGGCGTCGCCGATCTCGCTGAGCTTGCGCAGCATGATCGGCAGCACGCCGTGGAACTCGGCATTGGCGAGCAGTGCCAGCAAGCTTTCGGCAGCAACGTCACGGCCAATGGCAACCGTCGCCTCCGGGTCGGCGAAGGTCAGCAGCAGTTTTTCATCGGCAGGCGCAAGAGATGGCAGCATCAAACCCGGATTGCGTTCGCCCACATCAGCAATTCCCGTCCGGAATTGCGTCAAACAACCAACTCAGAGGAGCGTATGTTGCAGAAAAGCATGCATGAAGCCAGCGTGTGGTGGCAGAACCAGCTCATGAATTGACTTTCCACGGTTTCGGTCCATTCTTTTGCACTTGACTGAAAAGGGTGTTTGGAATGGCCAAGAAAAAGTATGAAGCGCCCGTGCTGCGCAAGGCAGGAAAGTTGTCCAGCGTGGTGGCCGGGCCGTCGCTGCCGATACCGCGATAAGACTTCTACGGCTTCGGTTTGGATGAAGCCGGAGCGGTCGGCCGCAAGGCAAGCCGCGCTGCAGGCGGGCAATCTGTCGGCGTGACTGCGGGTAACGGTCCGTCCGGTCCCGCAGGCTAAGGCAAGTTCATAAGCCGCCTGTTCGGGATATGGGCAAGGCCCCTCCGTTACAGTCCCCAGCGCAGCGCGGCTGTGTGCACCGGCGCGTCCCACATTGACGTTACCTCGTCATCCAGCATGGTCAGCGTGATCGAGCAGCCGGCCATGTCGAGCGATGTCACGTAGGACCCGACCAGCGAGCGGGTCACCGTCACGCCCTGTTTTTCGAAGATGTTTCGGGCGCTGTTGTACATCAGATAGAGCTCCATCAGCGGCGTGCCGCCAAAGCCGTTGATGAACAACAGTGCCGGGCCTTTCGCCCTGTCGCCGAGATCGCCCAGGATCGCGGCGCAAATCTCTTCGGCGATCGCATCGGCGCTTTTCAACGTGTCGCGACGCCGGCCGGGCTCGCCATGAATGCCGACGCCGAATTCCATCTCGCCATCACCAATCTCGAAGGTCGGCCTGCCGGCCGCCGGCACCGTGCAACTGGTCAGCGCCACGCCCATCGAACGCGTCGCGCTGTTGATGCGACCGCCGAGCGCCTTGAGATCCGCCAGCGCCATGCCTTGCTCGGCGGCGGCGCCGACGATCTTCTCCACCACCAGCGTGCCGGCGACGCCGCGCCGGCCGGTCGTAAAGGACGAATTCTCGACGGCGACGTCATCATTGATCACCACCTGCAGGACGCCGTCGGCCATTTCGCCGGCCATGTCGAAATTCATCACGTCGCCTTCATAGTTCTTGACGATGAACAGGCAGCCGGCGCCGGTATCGACGGCGGCGGCCGCCGCCAGTATCTGGTCCGGCGTTGGCGAGGTGAAGACCTGGCCGGGGCAGGCGGCGTCCAGCATGCCGTGACCGACAAAGCCGGCATGCAACGGCTCGTGGCCGGAACCGCCGCCCGAGATCAGCGCCACCTTCCCCGGCTTCATCACCTTGCGGCGAATGAATTTGTGCTCCTCGCCCAGCACCAGGATGTCGGCATGAGCTGCAACGAAGCCGTTGAGGCTTTCGGTCAGCACCGTGTCGACGGAATTCATAAACTTCTTCATGTGTCCTCCCGACACAACACGATCAGCCACCACTCCTGCCGGTGATGCTGGTGATCTTCTGGATGAATTCGTTGATCGCCTTGTCGAGCGCTGCATTCTGCTTGTCGTCGCCGAAATCGGGCACGATCAGCGAGACATGCCGGGTCTTGCGCATGCCTGCCGCAACCGACATCTTGCCGGGATGCGCCAGATGATAGGCAGCCAGAAACTGATCGCGCTCGGCCGGACTGAAATGGCAGACCGAAAAAATAGCCGGCAGATGTTTTGACGGGATCGGGGTCGAATAGGCCGCGCTGGAAATCTGGGTGACGAAGCTGCGGTGCTTGCCAAGCGCGTCGGCAAGGCGTTGTCGCATACCCGACGGTCGCTGGTCGATGACCTGCGACAGGATCGTCTTGTAGGCGCGGATCGCCTCTTCGGAGCCGGCTTCTGGTGTCTTGTCGGCCATCTCAGTCATCCTAGACCGATGCATCCGAGATGGCCGCCTTGGCCATGGCGAGTTGGGCGGGAGCCACCGAGAGATCCCGCAGGCCGGCCTCGAGCAGTGCCGGGATCGATGCCGGATCGCCGCCGGCATCGCCGCACAGGCTGACTGGGATTTTCGCGCGCAGGCCAAAAGCGGCAACCGAGCCGATCAGCCGCAACACGGCGGGATGGCGGACAGAATTAAGATGCGCCACGGCTGCGTTATCGCGGGCAGCCGCCATTACATATTGGGTCAGATCGTTCGAACCGATCGAGAAGAAGGCGACATCGGCGAACGCCTCCGGCGCGATCGCCACCGAAGGCACCTCGACCATGATGCCGAGCGGCGGCATTTTTTGCGCGATGCCGCGCGCGGCAAGCCCGGCCTGCTCCTCCACGAACAGAGCGGCGGCGCGTTGGTGTTCCTCCGCGACGGCGATCATCGGAAACATCACCTTCAGATTGCCGTGCACCGCCGCGCGCAGCAGCGCCCGGATCTGTACGCGAAACACCTCCGGCCTTGCCAGCGACAGCCTGATGCCACGCAGCCCGAGGAACGGGTTGCTCTCCTCGACGGTGAAGCCCGGCACCGGCTTGTCGCCGCCGGCGTCGACGGTACGGATGGTCACCGGCTTGTCGCCTGCCCATTCCAGCACCTTGCGATAGGCCTGGTATTGCGTCTCCTCGTCCGGCGGCGCCTTGCCGAACAGGAATTCGGTGCGCATCAGCCCGACCCCGTCGCAGGTCGAAATGTCGATGCCGTCGACCTCGGACGGATCGGCGATGTTGACCTGCACGCGCACTGTCGTCCCGGCCCGGGTTACCGCCGGTTTCGCGAGATAGACTCCGGCCTTGTCTCGATGTGCCACAAACGAGGACGAGGACCGGTGGAACGCTTCGATCTCGGTCGTGGTCGGCGAAAGCACGATACCGCCATGCTCCGCATCGAGCAGAGCCAGACCGACGGGATTAGCCGGCGAAGCGCCAAGCCCCACCACCATCGGCACGCCGCGCGAGCGCGCCAGCATGGCGACGTGGCTGGCGGCGCTGCCGGCCCTCAGCGCGATGCCGCCGCCGGTGCTCCAGTCGGTCTCGAGAAAGCGCGTCGGCGCGATGTCCTCGCCATAGAGAATGGCGCCCGCTGGTGGAGCGCTCTCCTGCTCCTCGGTAAGGGCGCGCAGCACGCGGTCGCGGATATCGCTGATATCGGCGGCGCGAGCCCGGAAATAGTCCTGGTCTGACGTTTCGTAGCCGGAGATCTCGGCGTCCAGCGCCTGTCGCCAGGCCATGTCAGCCGGCATGCCGGACGCGATCGCGGCAAAAGCCGGGCCGGTCAGGGCATCGTCCTCAAGCATGGCGAGCTGGAATTCGAGAATGCCGGCGGCCTCCTCATCGGCGGTTTCAATCAGGGTCGCGAGCCGGTCAGCCGAACTGGCGATAGCTGCTTCCAATGCAGCCTTTTCCTCGCCGGCTGTCGCCTTCCGTGAGTAGTGCGCGGTGCCGTTGTCGAGATTGAACAGCGGCCCCTCGGCGTAGCCGGCGGAGGCCGAAATGCCTTGCAGCCTAAGCGGTTCGGGCATGGCCCGCGCCTTCGTCGAAATCGTGCCGCACCAGCTCGACCAGCGCTCTCACGGCATCATCGGCGCCGTCGCCTGTGGCCCGGATGTGCAGCATGGTGCCTTTCGGCGCCCTGGCCGCCATCACCTTGACGATGCTCTTGGCGTCGAACCATGGGCCGTTGGCAGAAAGCGCAATCTCCACCTCGGCCGCAAAGCTCTTGGCAAGCTTGGTGAACTTCACCGAAGGGCGCGCATGCAGACCCACCTCGTGGGTGATCAGGACGGTCGCTTCGGCAAAGGCGGACATCAGGTCAAAATTCCCGTTCACTCACGACGGCGACAATTCATGCGCCGTCGCCACCACTTCCTTCAGCGAGGCGCCGCCGGAGGACTCGGTCGCCGCCATCACCGCGCCTTCGACGATCGGCGCGTTGCAGACGATGATCTTCTGCGCCCGCGGCTCGCCGATCATTTCCACCGCCATTTCCGAATTGGTCTCGGCGCCGCCGAGATCGACCAGTATGGCGACGCCCGCCTCCGACCACGCCTTGTCGATGGCGCCTATGATCGCTTCGACGCTGGTGCCGAGCCCGCCATGGCCGTTTCCGCCGCACCATGCAAGCGGCACTTCGTCGCCCACCATCTGCCGCACCATGTCGGCCGTGCCTTCGGCAACCAGCGGGGAATGCGAGACGATGACGATGCCGACATTGCTCATGCTTGGCCCTCGACGGTTTCGGCGACGGTCCGCACCAGCAGCGCCACAGAGCGTCCGCCGGCATCCATATGACCGATTGAGCGGTCGCCGAGGAATGAGGCGCGACCGCGTGTTGCCTTCATCGGCACGGTCGCCTCGGCAGCCATGTCGGCGATATCTGCAATTTCCATGGCCGTCTTTCCTTCGACCAACGCGTCCTGCACAGGTTGCAGCACATCGAGCATGGTCTTTTGACCGACCTGGGATTTGCCTCTGGCGGCCACAGCTTCGATTGCCTTGCCGAAAGCAGCCGCCAGATTGGCACGATCCGGCTCTCCCGAAATCTCCTTGCCCAGCGCCAGGAACAATGTACCGAAGAGCGGCCCGGATGCACCGCCAACCGTCATCACCAGCTTGGTGCCGATCGCCTTCAGCGCCTCGGGCAGCGGCTTGGCCGAAAACGCCTCGGCATCGGCACGCACAGCCTCGAAGCCGCGCTTCATGTTCAGCCCATGGTCACCGTCGCCGATCGCCTGGTCGAGCGCGGTCAACTCTTCCGAGTGAGCGGCGATCGTGTCCGCGGCGGCGGTGATCAGCCTGGCAAGGTCGAACGCTGCCATGTCCAGATTCCCGGTTTCGATCCTGCCGGCAGTATCGCAAGAGTTTTCATTCGACAATCGAAGCATGCCGTCAGGCCGCTGCATGCAGCGCGGCGGCGGCCGCGAACACTTCGGCCACGGCATGGGCGCCAGGGTCGACTACGCCTTGCAATTTGGTGCCAACATAGGCGGAGCGTCCGGCCTTCGCCTTCTCCATGGCAGCGGTCGCCTCGGCGCCGTGCCGTGCCGCTGTAGCCGCGGCATCCAGCCCCTTGGCATCGAGCGCCTTCAGCGCCGGCTCCAAGGCATCGACCATGGTGCGGTCGCCGACCTTGGCGCCACCGTAAAAAGTCATGCGGTCAAGCCCGGCAAGCAGCGCCTTGGACAGGGTTGCTCCGCCGTTCGAAGCCTGAGCCGCCGCCGTGAAGAAGATCGACAGCAAGACGCCTGAGGAGCCGCCCATTGCGACGCCCAGACTATCGCCTATAGCCGCAAGCGTGGCGGCAGGGTCGGCCAGCGGCAGCGCATCGAGCCGTTCCAGCACGCTGCGCGCGCCGGTCGCAACCGTCGAACCGGTATCGCCATCGCCCGCCTTGGCGTCGAGCCCGTTCAGTGTCTCTTCGAGCGCGATCAGCCGTTCGCAGACCGTGACGATCAAACGCCTGGTGCCGGAATCCTGGCTGGCCCTTTGGGCTGCACTGTTTCCAGCCGCTTTCGCCATAGGCACGATAGCCGGCGCGACGACGGTTTTGGCCGGCATCCAGGCATGTGGGCCGACAGGCGCCAGCAAGGCTGCCTCGCGCGCCGCATCGAGCTTGATCAGCGACAGCGAAAAACCGTTCATGTTGAGCGCCGTCATCAGCGGTCCTGGGCCGATCGCAAGCTTCACGGTCTTGGCCAGCGGCGAGGCCAGCACGGCATTGGCGACCAGCGACATTTCGAGCGGCGGCACCGAGCCGAGATTGTTGATGAGCAACGCGTGGCTGGCGTTCGGGTCGAGCCGCACCGCCAGCCGCTCCGCCATGATCGCCACAAGTCTGTCGGCGCTCTGCACGGCGATGCGCTCGACGCCCGGCTCGCCATGGATGCCGAGGCCGAGTTCGCCGTCATTTTCGCCGAACCGCTCTTCATGTGGCTGGCCGGGGATCGAGCAGGACGACAGCGACATGCCGAGCGAGATGATGTCCTTCGCCGCCGCGCGAGCCGCTGTCGCAACGGCTGCCAAGTCCTGACCGGTCTCCGACAAATGGCCGGCGATCTTGTGCACGAACAAGGTGCCGGCGACGCCGCGCGGCTGGTTGATACCCGGCAGGGCGATGTCGTCGGCAACGATCGCCATCTCGACGCGAAACCCCTCGGCGCGCGCCTTCTCGGCCGCCAGGCCGAAATTGAGCCGGTCGCCGGTGTAGTTCTTGACGATCAGCAGGCAGCCGGCGGGGCCGGTCACCGCGCGGATCGCCGCCAGCACCGCCTCGACGCTGGGCGAGGCAAAGATCTCGCCCGAAACCGCCGCCGTCAGCATGCCCTTGCCCACAAAGCCGGCATGGGACGGTTCGTGTCCGGCGCCGCCACCGGAGACGACGGCAACTTTCGCCTTGTCCCAGTCGGCGCGCAGCACGACCTTGATCTCGGGGTAACCGTCGAGGCGCGCGAGATCGCCGGAACCGATGGTCCGCAACAGGCCATCCAGCGCCTCGGTGACGATCGTTTCCCTGCGGTTGAAAAGTGCTTCATCGAGTTCGTCCCGTATTCGCAATCGTCAGTCAGAAGCCGGCGTCTAGACCGCCGAAATCTTCACATCAGCCTTTGTCCGTCGGCGCCGAAATACAGCGGCGAGCGGTAGCGGATCACCACTTTGTCGCCCTCGGCCAGATCCGTATCGGGGTCGGTGAGCGTCACCAGTTTCTTCGGGCCGACCGTAACATGCAGATGGTTCTGGTCCCCGAGATGTTCGACCCAGTCGACGACGCCGTCGGCATGGCCGTTTGCGGTCTTCTCGATCGACAGATGCTCGGTGCGCGCGCCGATGGTCTTGGTTCCGGTCGGCGCCCCACCATCAGGCAGCAGTCCCGCTGGCAGCAGATTGATCGCCGGCTGGCCGAGCCGTGCGGCGACATGAAGGTTTGCCGGCTCGGAATAGATGGTGCGCGGCGTGCCGATCTGCACCAGCACGCCATTGTTGAGGATGCCGATGCGGTCCGCCATGGTCATCGCCTCGATCTGGTCGTGCGTGACATAGAGCATGGTGGCGCCGAGCTCGGCTTGGATGCGCTTGAGTTCGAGCCTGAGATCGGCGCGCAATTTGGCGTCGAGCGACGACAGCGGCTCGTCCATCAAATAGATCGACGGCTTGCGCACCAGCGCGCGCCCAATGGCGACGCGCTGCATTTCGCCACCCGAAAGCTTGGTCGAGCGGTTGTTCAGCTTGTGGTGGATGCGCACCATCTTCGCCACCTCTTCGATGCGGCGGCGAATCTGGTCCTCCGGTACTTTCCGCGCTGGCGAACGCAGCGGGAAGGCGAGGTTGTCGTAGACCGACAGATGCGGGTAGAGCGAATATTGCTGGAACACGAAGGCGGTGTCGCGCTCGGCCGGCGACAGCGTCGTCGCGTCGTGGCCGCCAATATGGATCGTGCCGCCATCCGGCCGCTCCAGTCCGGCGATCAATCTCAGCGTCGTCGTCTTGCCGGCGCCGGTCGGGCCGAGCAGCACGACGAATTCGCCATCGGCGATGTTAAGGTCGAGGCCATCGACGGCGACATGGTCGCCGAAGCTTTTGGTCACGCCCTTGATGTGCACGTCAGCCATGCTGCGCTCTCCCTTGAGAGGCGGTATCGTGGATCGCGGTGCGCACCGCCCGACCCGAGCCCTTGTCGAACAGCGACAGCCGCGCGCTGTTCAACGTCAGCCCGACATGATCGCCGGCAGCGAGCCGGATTTCGGCCGGCACCCGCGCCTTGATGATGCCGTCCGCCGTCTCCACCGCCACGATCTGCGTCGTGCCGAGATATTCGGTGCCATAGATGGCGCCGCGCAGTTTCGAGGCGTCGTCGAAGCGAATGTGTTCGGGGCGGATGCCGAGCGCCATGTCGGCCGGCGCGATATCCTCGCGCACTTCCGGCACCGCCACCTTGGCGCCTTGCACTACGATCTCCTTCGCCCCCTTCGCCAATCCGCCGTCAAAGCCGAGAAAGTTCATTGGCGGCGAGCCAATGAAATCGGCGACGAACATGGTTGCCGGGCGGTCGTAGATTTCGCGCGGGCTGCCGAACTGTTCGATGACGCCATGGTTCATGACGGCGATCTTGTCGGCCATCGACATCGCTTCCATCTGGTCGTGCGTGACATAGACGGTGGTGGCGTGGATGCGGTTGTGCAGCTCGCGCAGCTCATGCACCATCAGATCGCGGAATTCGGTGTCGAGCGTGCCGAGCGGCTCGTCCATCAGGAAGCATTTTGGCCGTCGCACGATGGCGCGACCGAGCGCCACGCGCTGGCGGTCACCGCCGGCAAGGCCCGAGACCGTTTTGTTGAGCAGATGGTCGATGCGCAGCAGCTTCGCCGTTTCCTCGACACGGCTTCGAATCTCGGCCGAGGGCATGCCTTGCGCGAGAAGCGGGAAGCCGATGTTCTTGCGCACGTTCATATGCGGATAGAGCGCGAACAGCTGGAAGACGAAGGCGATGTCGCGTTCGCGCGCCCGGCGCATGGTGACGTCCTCGCCGCCGAGCAGGATCTGGCCGCCGGTCGGCAATTCGAGGCCGGCGACCATGCGCAGCGTCGTCGTCTTGCCGCAGCCCGAGGGACCAAGCATGACGAAGAACTCACCATCTTCGACGACGAAGCTGGAATCCTGCACCGCGACGAAATCGCCGAAGGCCTTTCTCAAATGTTGGACGCGGATTTCGGCCATGATTATTCCGGGAACTTCGAGACGATGATGAACATCACCGTGCCGGCGAGCATGGTGATGAAGGAGTAGGTGTAGAGCGCCAGCGCGAAGGGCTGGAACAGCATCAGGAAGCCGACGGCGATGAGCGCCGTCGCAATGTTTTCCATGAGGCCGCGCCGGGCCCAGCGAGGCCAGGATGACTTTTTGGAGATGGCTGGGCGCGTCATGCGTAGCTGCCTTCCTTCTGCCCGGCAACGGGGCGAGACGGTTGCCAGGTGGTTCCCTCACTCCGTCGCTGCTTCGCAGCGCCACCTCTCCCCCCTCCGGAGGGAGAGGAAGGCAGCCTGCCTGAATGAAGTTCGCGTCCTTCCTCTACCCCGTCGATCGGGGGAGAGGTGTCGAGCGAAGCTCGACGGAGTGGGGGTCGACTTGACACACCAATCATTTGCGTACCGCGCCGAAGGTGATGCCGCGCAGCAATTGTTTGCGAAGCAGGATGGTGAAGACCAGGATCGGCACCAGGAAGATCGTCGTGCCGGCCGCCACCGCCGGCCAGTCCTGGCCGCCTTCGCCGATGATGGTCGGGATGAAGGGCGGCGCGGTCTGCGCGGTGCCGGAGGTCAGGAGTGCGGCGAACGCATATTCGTTCCAGGCGAAGATCAGGCAGAAGATGGCGGTCGCGGCGATGCCGGTAGTCGCTTGCGGCAGCACGGTGCGCCAAAAGGCCTGCAGCCTGGTGTAGCCGTCGATCATCGCCGCTTCCTCATACTCGCGCGGGATCTCGTCGATGAAGCCTTTCAGCAGCCACACCGCCAGCGACACGTTTACCGCCGTGTAGAGCAGGATCATGCCCAGCGCGGTGTCGGACAGGCCGAGCTCGCGGTACATCAGGTAGATGGGAATCGCGACCGCGATCGGCGGCATGAAGCGCGTCGACAGGATGAAGAACAGAAGGTCATCGGCCAGCGGCACCTTGAAGCGCGAGAAACCATAGGCAGACAGCGTGCCGAGGAAGACCGCGCAGAAGGTCGAGCCGAAGGCGATTATCAGCGAATTGACGAAGCGCGGCAGGAAATTGGACGGGCCGGCAATCACCATGTTGCGCTTGCGCGAGGTCTCGTCGCAGAAACCGGTCGCGGGTCCGAGCGAGTTGATGTAGTCGGGCGTTTGCCTGGTGCGCGTCGTGAACAGGTTGCAATAGCCCTCGATGCTCGGCTGGAACAGAATCTTGGGCGGATAGGCGATCGAATCCGGCGGCGTCTTGAAGCTGGTGGCAAAGATCCACAGCAGCGGCACGATCGAGATCAGCGCGTAGAGCACGATGATGGTGCCGGCGATCCGCTTCGAATTGGCCGAGGGGGCGACGACGGAGTGGGCAGTGGTCAAGCTCATCTCTGCTTCACCTTGTTCAGCGCCTTGACGTAGATGTTGGCCAGCCCAAACACCGCGACGAACAGGATGATGGCGAAGGCCGAGGAATATCCGGTGCGCCAGCTCTCGAAAGCCTGCCGTTTCAGCGTGATGGAAGCGACCTCGGTGGTCGAGCCCGGCCCGCCACCGGTCAGCAGGTTGACCATGTCGAACATCTTGAAGTTCTCGATGCCGCGAAACAGCACCGCCAGCATGATGAAGGGCAGCGCCATCGGCAGCGTGATCGACCAGAACTGCCGCCAGTTGGATGCGCGGTCGACCTCGGCCGCCTCATAGATGTATTCGGGGATCGAGCGCAGGCCGGCGAGACAGATCAGCATGACATAGGGCGTCCACATCCAGGTGTCGACGATGATGATCGACCACGGCGCCAGCGACACGTTGGACAGCATCTGGATGTCGGTCGGTGGTATCCGGGTGACGAACGAGATGGCGTAGGCGAACAGGCCGATCTGCGGCTCGTAGAGGAAACGCCAGAAATTGCCGACCACCGCCGGCGACAGCATCATCGGCACCAGGATGATGGTCGTCCAGAAGGCGTGGCCGCGAAACTTCCTGTCGATCAGCCATGCCAGCGTGAAACCGATCAGCGTCTGCAGCAGGATCGTCCAGAACACGAAATGCGCCGTCGTCTGCATGGCGATCCAGATGTCCTGGTCGCCGAGGATGCGCTGGTAATTGGCGAAGCCGAGGTTCTTCACCACCTCGTTCGGGCGGTTCGCCCGGAAGTTGGTGAAGGACAGGTAGATCGCCCAGAACAGCGGGAAGATGTTGATGGCCAAGAGCAACAGGATCGTCGGCGAGATGAACAGCCAGGCGAGGCCCTTGTCGCTGATCCCCCGGACCTTGCGGGCCAACGGCTCCGGGGTCGCCCGGGCAACGTTCTCCGCAGTCCGATTGAGCATGGTGAGTCCTGCTTCGGTCACGTCAAGTCTCGACACTGGAATTTATCTGAACTGCGTCCCGTGCCAAGGGCGGCACGGGACCAAGAGCATGAAGCCGAAAAGTGTGAAGCGGTTTTCGGACGACATCATGCTCTCTCTCTTTTTAGCCCGAGGCGGATGATTTCTGGTCGATTCGGCCTGAAAATCATCCGCCTCTGGGGTCAGGCTCGGGAGGAGCCGTTGGTCCGGTTACATCTTGCCGTCGTCCTGGAACACTTGCGTCCAGTCCTTGACCAGGCCGTCAAGCGCGTCCTTGGCCGAACCCTGGCCGGCAACGACATAGTCGTGGAAGCGCTTCTGCGACGCCTGCAGCAGCGGTGCGTAGCTCGGCTCGGCCCAGAAGTCCTTCACGATCGCCATCGAGTCGAGGAAGGTCTGTGCATAGGGCTGGCTGGACGGGAAGGCCGGGTCCTTGACCACCGCGTTCAGGCAGGAATAGCCACCGAGCGACCACCATTTGGCCTGCACATCCTTGTTGGCGAACCACTTGATGTATTTCAGCGCCGATTCCTGCTTGTCTGAATAGGACACGACCGAAATGCCCTGGCCGCCAAGCTGCGCAAACTGGGCGCCGCCGGGACCCTTCGGATTGACGAAGTAGCCGATCTTGTCACCGCCGACATTCTCGTCCTTCTGCAGGCCGGGCCAGGTGAAGGCGAAGTTCATGTGCATGGCCACCTGACCGGATTTGAAGGCGTCGACGCCTTCGCCCATATAGCTGTTCGAGGCACCCGGAGGCGTGCAGCAATCGTAGAGCGACTTGTAGAACTCCAGGCCTTTGACCGCGTCTGGCGAATTGACGAAGCCTTCCATCTCGTAGGGCTTCTTGGGGTTTTCATACTGGAAGCCGTAGCTGTAGAGCACGTCCATGGCGCCCATGGTGATGCCTTCCGAGCCACGCTCGGTGTAGATCGAAGCGCCATAGACGGTCTTGCCGTCGATCTCGCGCTTCTGGAAGAACTCGGCGACCTGCTTCAGCTGGTCGAAGGTGGTCGGTGGGCCGAGGTCCCAACCATACTTTTCTTTGAATTCCTTTTGCAGTTCCGGCTTGGAGAACCAGTCCTTGCGGTAGGTCCAGCCGACGACGTCGCCCATGGCCGGCAGCGCCCAGTAGTTCGGCGTGTTCTTCGGCCATTCGGAATAGCCGACGACTGTTGCCGGCACGAAGTCGTCCATGCTGATCTTCTCCTTGTCGAAGAAGTCGTTCAGCTTGACGTAGTGGCCGTTCTCGGCCGAGCCGCCGATCCACTGGCTGTCGCCGATGATCAGGTCGCAAAGTTTGCCGTGCGAGTTGAGCTCGTTGAGGAAGCGGTCGGCATAGTTGGTCCACGGCACGAATTCGAATTTCATGCCGATGCCGGTTTCCTTGGTAAAATCCTTGGACAGTTCGACCAGCGCGTTTGCCGGATCCCAGGCGGCCCAGCAAAGCGTCAGGTCTTCAGCGTGCGCCGCGTTCGAGACGGCTGTCGACGCGGTAATCGCCGAGGCCAGCCCCAACGCCAGTTTCAAGCTCGATTTCATGCCTTCCTCCCATTTGCGAAACGCGCCCGGATGGCCGTTTCAAGAACCCCTCAACCCTCGCTCCTCCGAGGGGCTAAACACGGCGCGCTATGCGTCGCCAGGACGGCGCGGTGCACCGCAGATGTTTAGTAATTTGTTTAGTGATGCAATTTTTACTAAACAAGGCAAGCGAATTCGTCGCTGCGCCGCAACATGGCGAAACGGCGATTGAAATCGTTGGGAAATGATTGCCGGACGGCTCGCCCGGACGTTGCTTAGCCGGGGTCGCCTATAATTTTCGTCTGCGGCGTCACCGGCCGGACAGGGGGCGCGGGCGGCAGCAGCGCGCGGATGTCGGCGAAGGGAAATGTCGGCTCGAATCGGAAGGCCTCGGCCAGGGAGCCGGGAACGCTGTTGCATTGCCCGGCGCGAAACTCATTCTGGACGCGCGCTCTGTCGACATATTGCTCCGGCCACTGCGACTGGTGCGCGCGGATCGCCTGCGTCTTGATATCGCCGTAGGCGGAAATGTCGACATAATGCGTCGGCGCAAAGCCGGTGCCGCCCATTGTGTCGGCATGCAGCACGGGGACGCCGAACGAGGCCGCGATGCGCACGCCGTCCGACAAAGCGCGATGGTCGGCGTGATAGTCGTTGGGGGCATGCGTGATCACCAGATCCGCCGCTGTCTCGCGTATCAGCGCTTTCAGCGAAGCGATCAGCGCCGCATCGGCCACCAGTTCGCTGTCGGGGAAGTCGAGAAAGCGAAGGGTTGCGCCGAGCAACGCCGCAGCGGTCGCCGCCTCGTCGCGGCGAACACGAGCCAGAACGCTCGGGTCGCCCATGCCGCCCTTGGCGCCATCCGTGGCCACGGCAAAAGTCAGTTCTGCGCCTTGCGTGGCATAGGCAGCCAGCGTACCGAACATGAATATCTCGATGTCGTCGGGATGCGCGCCGAGCGCCAATACCTTCACTGCACTCTCCCCGGAAATGGAAAAACGTGACGAACGGAATCCTGCTCGCCCTCATCGCCTATGCAAGCTATTCGTGCAGCGATGCCGTTATCAAGAGCCTTGGCGGACAGTTCACCGTCTTCGAGATCGGCTTCTTCATCACGCTGTTTGCCGGCTGCTTCCTGTTTTTCAGCCGCCCAGTCGATGAGCGCTGGCGCGACTTCTGGCGCACCGGGCGGCCATGGGCGGTGCAGGCCCGCGCCTGGGCCGGCATCGCCTCGGGCGTGCTCAGCGTCTACGCCTTCACCACCATTCCGCTGGCCGAGACCTATGCACTGATCTTCCTGGCGCCGCTTTGCGTTACCATTCTCTCGACCGTCATCCTGAAAGAAAAGGTCGGTCCATGGCGCTGGCTGGCGGTGGTTGCCGGCTTTGCAGGCGTCATGCTGGTGGTGCGGCCAGGTTTTCGCGAGTTGCATCTCGGACACCTTGCCGCGTTCACGGTGGCCTTCCTTGCCGCGGCCAGCGTCATCCTGATGCGGTCGCTCGCCCAGCAGGAAAAGCGCACCACCATGCTCGGCGTGCTCATCGGTTACGGGCTGCTGTTCAACGGGGCCGGCACCATCGCCACATCGTTCACCCTCCCCAACGCCATGCAGCTGCTGTGGCTGGTGCTGGGCGGCGCCTTTACCGCCGGCGGCCAATTGCTGCAACTGCTGGCCGCCAAATACGCACCGGCCAACCGCATCGCGCCGACGCATTATTCGCAGATCGTCTGGGCGGTGATCCTCGGTGCGTTGTTCTTCCAGGAGTATCCGGACTGGATATCGCTGGTCGGCTTGGCCGTCGTCGGCGCGTCCGGCCTGCTCACCATGGTGCGCGAGGAGGTGCGGCTGGGCACGGTGCGCTGGAACCCGTTTGCGCGCACGAGGCTTTGATCCGGTTGCATGGCCACAGTGACCGCTGATATGCGGACGCAATGACGACGAGATCCTTGCCGGAGCTTCCGGTATCCGCCGTGCTGCCGGCCCTGAGCGAGGCGCTCGGCTCAGGCAACAGCGCCGTCCTGGTGGCGCCGCCCGGCGCCGGCAAGACGACGCTGGTGCCGCTGGCGCTGCTCGATGCGCCCTGGCTGGTCGCCGGCAAGATCGTCCTGCTCGAACCGCGCCGCCTCGCCACCCGCGCCGCCGCCCGCCGCATGGCGGAATTGCTTGATGAAGAGCCCGGCGCCACCGTCGGCTATGCCATGCGCATGGAAAACCGCACATCGGCCCGGACAAAAATCCTGGTCGTCACCGAAGGCGTTCTGGCGCGGATGATCCTCGACGATCCGGAACTGCCCGGCGTTTCGGCGGTGATTTTCGACGAATTCCACGAGCGCTCGCTCGACGGCGATTTTGGCCTCGCTTTGGCGCTCGATGTGCAGGGCGCGCTGCGGCCCGATTTGCGCTTGCTGGTGATGTCGGCAACGATCGATGGCGCGCGCGTCGCGAAACTCCTGTCCGGCGCCCCGGTGATCGAAAGCCAAGGCCGTGCGTTCCCCGTCGATGTCAGATACGACGAGCGGCCAGCCGGCGTTCCCATCGAAGACGCCATGGCCAAGGCGATCCGCTCCGCTCTTGCCGGCGAGAGCGGCAGCGTGCTCGCCTTCCTGCCGGGACAGCGCGAGATCGAGCGCACCGCCGAGCGGCTGCAGGGCCGGCTCGGCGCCGACACCGACATCGTGCCGCTCTACGGCCAGCTCGACAACAGGGCGCAGGATGCCGCCATCAAACCGGCGCCGCCCGGCCGCCGCAAGGTGGTGCTGGCGACGTCGATCGCCGAGACCTCGATCACCATCGACGGCGTGCGCGTCGTCATCGATTCCGGCCTGTCGCGGCTGCCGCGCTACGAACCGGCGAGCGGCCTGACCCGGCTGGAGACGGTGCGCGTTTCCAGGGCGTCCGCCGGCCAGCGCGCCGGTCGCGCCGGACGCACGCAGCCAGGCGTCGCCATCCGCCTTTGGCGGGCCGAGCAGACGGCGGCCCTTCCCGCCTTCACCCCACCCGAGATTCTCGAAGCCGACCTGTCCGGCCTACTGCTCGATTGCGCCGCCTTCGGCGTCGCCGATCCCGCAAGCCTGTCCTTCCTCGATCCGCCGCCCACTCCCGCGCTCAAGGAGGCGCGGGCGCTGCTCCTGGCGCTGCACGCCATCGATGCGGCCGGCCGGCTGACGGAGGCGGGCGGCGCGATGCGCAAGCTGGCGCTGCCCGTGCGGCTCGCACACATGGTCGCTGAAGCCGCTGGCGGCGGCCACGCGCTCGAAGCTGCGATGCTAGCCGTCCTGCTCACCGAGCGTGGCCTTGGCGGCGACGGCGCCGACCTCGAACGGCGCCTGATGCGCTTCCGCACGGAAAAGTCACCGCGCGCCGTTGCGGCAAGGCAGCTTGCCGGGCGATTGGCGAAGCAGGCGGGCGGCGCCAAGAGCAGCGAAACCGCTTCTGCCGGTCTTCTCCTCATCCACGCCTGGCCGGACCGTGTCGCCAGAGCGCGCGGCGAGCGCGGGCGTTTCGTGCTCGCCAACGGCTCCGGCGCCATGCTCGACGCCGCCGATCCGCTGGCCGGTGAGACCTGGCTGGTCGTCGCCGATCTGCAAGGCAAGGCGCAAAACGCCCGTATAACCGCCGCGGCCGCGGTCCACGAGACCGACATCCGTGCCGCTCTCGCCGACAGGATCGAGACGCGCCGCGAGACAAGCTTCGACCGCGAGCGGCGCGCGGTGCGCGTGCGCGAGACCGCCAGGCTCGGCGCCATCACTTTGTCGGAGCGCATTCTGCCCGCACCAACTGGAACAGACGCCGACCGCGCCATCCTGGATGCCTTGCGCGAGCACGGCCTGTCGCTGCTGGAATGGAGCAAGGACGGCGAGACGCTGCGCCAACGGCTTGGCTGGCTGCATCGCGGCCTAGGCGCGCCTTGGCCCGATGTTTCGGAAGCCGCCCTGCTCGAACGCCTCGACGACTGGCTGCTGCCGTTCCTGTCGGGCAAGGCGTCCTTCGCCGCCATCGACCCCGGCACGCTGTCGTCGGGCCTGATGGCGCTGGTGCCGCATGATTTGCAGCGCAAGATCGGCACACTGGCGCCGACCCATTTCGACGCGCCGTCCGGCAGCCATGTGCCGATCCGCTATGACGGCGAATGGCCGGTGCTGGCGATCCGCGTGCAGGAACTATTCGGCCTTGACCGCCATCCGGCAATCGCCAACGGCACCGTGCCGCTGACGCTCGAGCTGTTGTCGCCGGCGCACCGGCTGATCCAGACGACGCGCGACCTGCCCGGCTTCTGGCGCGGCTCCTGGGCCGATGTGCGCACCGACATGCGCGGCCGCTATCCCCGCCATGTCTGGCCCGAAAATCCGCTGCTCGCTGCAGCCACCGCCCGCGCCAAACCGCGAGGGACCTAGCGCTCGTCCTTTCCCGGCTATAATCCTTGGCCATGATCAACATCGTGCACGCGCCAGACTTCCAGCAAAGCCAGCGGCTGCGCCTCAACACGCTGATCCGGCTGCGCTGGCTGGCCATCGTGGGCCAGAGCCTGGCGGTGCTGGTCGTCGCCTATGGGCTCAAATTCCCGCTGCCGGTCAGCCTCTGCTTCGCGCTGGTCGCCTGTTCGGCCTGGCTTAACCTGGTGCTGACCTTCCGCTATCCGGCAGCGCACCGGCTGACCCCGTTCTCAGCCTTTTTCATCCTGACCTTCGACAGCCTGCAGCTTGCCGGCCTGCTCTTTTTGACTGGCGGCCTCACCAACCCGTTCTCGGTGCTGATGACCGTGCCCGTCGTCATCTCGGCGGCGTCGCTGCCGCTGCGGCTGACTGCGGTGCTCGGCGCGCTGGTCATGGCGGCGGCCACGTTGCTGGTCTTCTTCCACCAGCCGCTGCCATGGTATGAGGGCGCGCCGCTGCCCATGCCGTTCATCTATGTCGCCGGCATATGGATGGCGGTGTTTTCCTCGATCGCCTTCACCGCCATCTATGCCTTCCGCGTCGCCGAGGAAGCCCGCCTGCTCGCCAATGCGCTTGCCGCCACCGAACTGGTGTTGCAGCGCGAGCAGCATCTGTCGGCTCTGGATGGGCTTGCCGCCGCCGCCGCGCACGAACTCGGCACGCCGCTCGCCACCATCGCCCTTGTCTCCAAGGAGATGGAAAAGGCACTTGGCGACGACCCAAAATACGGTGAGGACGTCAAACTTCTGCGGTCGCAGAGCGAGCGCTGCCGCGAGATCCTGAAGCGGCTGACCAGCCTGTCTCCGAGGGCGAGGCGCATCTGTCGCGTCTGCCGCTGACCTCACTGGTCGAGGAGGTGACCGCGCCGCACCGCGATTTCGGCATCTCGATCAAGCTTCGGCCGGGCGAGCGCGTCGGCCCCGAACCGGTGGGACGGCGCAACCCCGGCGTCATCTACGGCCTCGGCAATCTGGTCGAGAACGCCGTCGACTTCGCCCGCAACAGTGTGACGGTGCGATGGAGCTGGGACGAACTCGACGTCACCTTCTCGATCATCGATGACGGGCCGGGCTTTCCCCCCGAAATCATCGATCGCATCGGCGAGCCCTATATGTCGACACGCCAGGGCAACGAGGCTGGCGGTGGCCTGGGTCTCGGGCTGTTCATCGCCAAGACCTTGCTCGAACGCTCCGGCGCCACGCTCGATTTCCGCAATTCGAGCGGACTGGGCGAAGGCGCGATCGTGCAGATATCGTGGCCGCGCACGGTCTTCCTCAACCCGGAATCGGTGGGGATCTCGATGTTCGACACCGCGTAAAAGCCTTGGCGGAGGCGGCAAAATTGGACAATGGCGTTCAGGAACTATATCTGCGTAAAATTAAGGCAGCAGGATTTTTTGAGATAATGACTGGCGAAGAAGCAATTGGCGCAATGGTCGAAGGCGAGGACACCTCGCTGCTCATCGTCGACGACGACAAGCCGTTCCTGACGCGGCTGGCCCGCGCCATGGAAACCAGGGGTTTCGTGGTCGAGACGGCCGAGAGCGTCGAGGAGGCAGTGGCCAAGGCGCGCGCCCACCCGCCGGCCTATGCGGTGGTCGACATGCGGCTTGGCGACGGCAACGGCCTCGACGTCGTCGCCGCCATCCGCGAGAAGCGCGACGATGCCCGCACCGTCATCCTCACCGGCTACGGCAACATCGCCACCGCGGTGACCGCGGTGAAGCTCGGCGCCATCGACTATCTGTCGAAGCCGGCTGACGCCGACGACGTGTTTGCAGCGCTCACCCGCACCGCCGGCGAGCGCGCCGCCCCCCCGGAAAATCCGATGTCGGCCGACCGCGTGCGCTGGGAACACATCCAGCGCGTCTACGAAATGTGCGACCGCAACGTGTCGGAAACCGCGCGCCGGCTCAACATGCATCGCCGCACGCTGCAGCGCATACTCGCCAAGCGCGCACCACGCTGAGGTTCACGCGCCGGTGGCGCCGGCCGCCAATTGCCGAACCTCAGCGCTGCCCCTCACCTGCCTGCCGGCATCCTCTGCCCGTATAGAGACGGGGGAGAGGGGCGCTCTCATCGCCGGTTTCGCCAATCGCCGGCGTTGCAGGAGACGACGGCGAGGCTGAAGCTGCTGTCCAGTCGATAGATGGGTAACACTTTGAACCGGATACATAGGTGACACTTCTCTCCCCCTATGCGGCGGACAAGCTTCATGTGCCGTGTGTCGATGATGCCGAGCGGGTGGGCATGGAATGAGAGTGTCCATTGTCCGTCTTCGGTCTCCAACGCAGCGACCGGTTCGCCCGCCAGCGCTTGCGAGACATATATGAAGCCGCCATTCCATCGGATCTCGCCATTGTGGCGCACGCGGCGGACCGAGGCCTCGGCCGGATAGATGGGCTCGGGTAGTGTCCTGGGCATGCCGCGCTGTGAGGACCGGTAGTGCTGGGCGGGCGTATCCATGCCCAGCGCCTCATGGGGACGTTCCTCATTGTAGCTGTGGCGGAAGGTCTCGAAGGCCTGGCCCTGTGCCGTTCGGTCGGCTTCCGGTGCCTCGGCCATCGGCAGCATGGTCAGGTGAAAGCGCTCGTGACGTCCGTTCTGCTGTGGCCTGCCGGGTGCGATCCGCTCCAAGGTGATGCCGAGCTTGATGAAGCGCACGACAAGCGGCGTCAGCCCGGTGACGCCGGCTGATGCGAAGGGCGGGCCATTGTCGCTTCTGAAGCGATCCGGCAGGCCATGCTCTTCAGACAGCCGTTCGAACACCGGCCAGGCTTCGCTATCGGCCGTCGACCCCGTCGCTTCGAGCGCCAGAAGATAGCGGCTCGACGCATCCATCACCGTCAAGGGTTCGCAACGCCAGCCGTCGCGGGTCCGGAACCAGCCCTTGTGATCGCCAGTCCACACCGCGTTCGGTACTTGCGGCTGTGGCCAGGGTCCATTGCCGCAGGCCCGCAGGCGGGGTCGCTTGCGGGCGCGGACAAGCCCATGCCGCGCAAGGATCGCGCCGACCGTCGAGGCTGAAGGCCACATGAACTCGGGAGCCGTGCGCCTGAGCCGTGCCACGATCTTCTTTGGACCCCAGAGCGGATGCAGCTCCTTGGCCGCCACAATCCGCTCAACTAGGTCCTGAGCTGTCGCCCGGCCTTGATTGAGCGGTGCTCGCGGCAGGTCGTGCAAACCTTCCGGGCCGAACTCCCGATAACGTCCGAGCCATTTGTAGCCGTTCTTGCGTGAGATCCCGTAGGCCGCACAAAGCGCAACCATCGTCTCATCCCCAGCAAGACACTCCACAACAAAC
The DNA here is from genome assembly GCF_040324475.1 of Mesorhizobium sp. C268A. NCBI lineage: Bacteria > Pseudomonadati > Pseudomonadota > Alphaproteobacteria > Hyphomicrobiales > Phyllobacteriaceae > Mesorhizobium > Mesorhizobium sp. C268A. Next base: position 2,853,012 of record NZ_JAMYVX010000001.1, on the reverse strand, counting down.
CGTAGCCGCTCGTCCATGATGCCAGTCTCTCGCCAAACCATCGCCGGTCCTCCCGGCGAAGGAGAAAACTGTCACCCATGCTATCGGTCCATTCTGTTACCTATCTATCCGGTTCGGACACTGCCTCTTTCTCCCCGTCGCTATGTGGGGAGTTGAGGAATGGTCCGCGAAGCGGACGAAAAGCCAACTGCTTGGCTTTTCGAATGACGAACGTCCGGCAGGACAATGAGGGGCGGCGCCAACGCTGGAAACAGTTGCGCTTGCCGTGCCATCGACCTTTGCCCATCATCGGCAATAACGCCGCCGGAAAACCCGGCAACGGAGCACAGATGCGCGACAAGCAGCCGAAATCCATCCTTCGCGAATTCCTCGACGGCGAGGCGGCGGGCGGCATCATCCTGATGGTTGCGGCAGCCCTTGCGCTGATCGTCGCCAATTCACCATTGGCCGAAACCTATTTCGCCGCTCTCCACGCCTATCTCGGCCCGCTCAGCGTGTCGCACTGGATCAATGATGGGCTGATGGCGGTGTTCTTCCTGCTGGTCGGCCTCGAGATCAAGCGCGAGATGCTCGACGGTCAGCTCTCGACCTGGCCGCGCCGCGTGCTGCCGGGCGTCGCCGCCGCCGGCGGCATGCTGGTTCCCGCACTCGTCTATGTCGCCATCAACCGCAACAACGCCGCCGCGCTCTCCGGCTGGGCGATCCCGACCGCCACCGACATCGCCTTTGCGCTCGGTGTGCTGTCCTTGCTCGGCAACCGCGTGCCGGCCTCGCTGAAAATCTTCCTCACCGCGCTCGCCATCATGGACGATCTCGGCGCCGTCATCATCATCGCCATCTTCTACACCAGCGGCCTGTCGCTGGCCTATCTCACTGCTGCCTTCGCCGTCATCGCGATGCTCGTCATGCTCAACCGTATGCGGGTGACGGCGCTGACGCCTTACCTCGTGCTCGGCGCCGTGCTGTGGGTGCTCGTGCTGAAATCGGGTGTGCATGCGACGCTGGCCGGCGTGGCGCTGGCGCTCACCATTCCGCTGAAAACTTCTCCCGGCAGCGGGCACGATCTCGACCATTCGCCGCTGCACCGGTTGGAGCACGGCCTGCACAAGATCGTGCCGTTCTTCGTCATCCCGATCTTCGGCTTTGCCAATGCCGGCGTGTCGCTGGCTGGCCTGAGCGCCGCCGCTTTGGTCGAACCGCTGACGCTCGGAGTCGCCGCAGGCCTGGTGCTGGGCAAACTGGTCGGCGTCTTCGGCTCGTCGGCGCTTGCCATCCGTCTCGGCTTCGCCGACCTTCCGGTCAACGCCGGCTGGCTGCACATGATCGGCATTTCGCTGCTCTGCGGCATCGGCTTCACCATGAGCCTGTTCATCGGCCTGCTCGCCTTCGCCAACGACATGGCGCTGCAGGACGCCGTCAAGGTCGGCATCCTGGCAGGGTCCTTCGTTGCAGCGCTGCTGGGTGCCGCCGTGCTGCTGATGGCGCCGGCGGCAGGGGTGGAGGAGGTGGTGGAGTAGGTGTTCTTGGGTTCCTCGCCCCCGCAAAGCGGGGCGAGGAACTTGAGCTTCGTCTACTCGCTCTCTCCCGCCAGCGCCGGCACCGCCACACCCGCCAGTTCCGCCGCCAGCAGCCGCGCCGCACCCGCCCGTGCGATGCGCAGCATCAGCGCCTTGCGCGTTGCCGCCGCCATCCGGTGCTCGGGCGCATCGCGCAGAATCTCGGCGCCGTAGCCGTCGGAGAGGATGAAGCCGCATTCCTCGGGGAAGATCTCCGATGGCACGCCCGGATGGGTGGCGAAGAAGAAGCGGTCGGAGTGCAGCCGGTAGTCAGGCCATTTGCGGTCGACGCGGAAATCCTCGATCGAGGATTTGACCTCGATGATCCAGATATCGCCCTGCCGGGTCAGCGCCACAAGGTCGGCGCGCCGCCCGGTGGCCAGCGACAGTTCGGGCAGCACATGCATGCCCATTTGCATCAACAGCCTCTGCACGCCGCGCCGCACCAGCATGGCGCGTTCGGACTGGCGGCCGTCGATGAGGGGATTGAGGGGAATCGGCGAAATGATCGGCATGGCACCCACCATGCCAGATTTTGTTCACGGTTTGAACCCATGTTGGGCAAAATCCGATTGACAAACTCGGCCAGATAGGAATATAATCCTGCTACGGTTGATGATCCGAGAGGCATGTCACGTCATGGGCCAGGCGCTACGGGAAGTACTGCGGACAATACTGCGTTGGATCGAATCTCTGATCGGTGTCATCTCCGCGTTTGTGAGAAGCGGGATGGCCGAAAAGGTCCTGAAGTCTTGGATGAGCGAGGTCCGGCCGCTTATGTCACTGCCCGAAGCGGCCTTGTCTTCGCCCGGCCTAAGGCCGCCATATCATCAAAAATCGAGGCAGTCAGGGCCTGTTATCGCCGCGGCAAGCGTGGGCCAGTTATGCAGAGGGCCCATGTCCCGCAACAGCCGTTGCACGCCACGCCGCACCAGCATAGCGCGTTCCGACTGGCGGCTATCAGGGCGGATGCATACGAAACCTTGTAAATGACCAAGCCGTATACGAAACGACGACTCGTAAGCGTTAGGCGGAATTTGGTTCCGAAATTGGTAACTTCCCTACGGCTGGGTAGCTCCTAGAGCCATTTGATGGCTCCCAGGATCAGCACGACAATAACTGCCATCACTAATTCCAGACCAGGCCTGACCTGCGCACGAAGTTGCGGTGAAAACCGGCATGCCAGCAGGACCCCAAGCCCGCCACCGAGCGGCGTTAGAACCTTGTCGATAAACTCAACGGCATTCATGTCTTGACCCCCAAACCCAAGCGCGAGACTAGCAGGGCCAAGGTCGTGAGCAAATGGGTTTGTCAACCATACAATCGCCTTTCGCAGGGCGACTATATACTTTACAACGCGCCCTGCGGATTGATCCCCGCTATGCTTGAGATAAGCTACCGGGAGGCAAAGCATATGAAGCGTAGAACCGCACTCACCGCGCTGCTCGTATCGTTGGGCACGATAGGCCTAATCTTGCTGGGGATTGGCCTTCTTGCTAGCGCGGGAATCGTAGCTGAGAAGGGTACTTGGCCGCATATTGTCGGTGGCTTCACTGCGGTATTGATGATGCCGATAGCTTTTGTGGCGTTTCTGTCCTGTATGTTTTCAGTTCTGACCACCCTTCTTTTTGCGGCTCTGTCGCGAGAGAAGCTGATCCCCTATCTCAGAGCGTGGCCATTCAAGTTTTTGCTCTGGAAGGAAGTCAGAGAAGAGTTTGAACCTACCTCAAGCTAGGTCTGCTTCTTACTCGTTCGGTCTGAAGGTGGCGGTCGCTTTCGGATTTTGACCCCAGCATCCGCGCGCCTCATCAGACGATTATTCGGTTGACAAACCTGGGTGACGGCTTGGTCCGAGCGTCTTCCGCGATCGCACCATACTAGTCTGGGTGCAGTCTGGTATTGATCCGCAGCGGCCCTATGTCGTGCCGATCGACTTCCGTTCTTAGCTATAAATCGGCCGGACTAAAGTCTTGCGTCGTGAGCGCAAAGGTCTGATGTAACCGCTTTGGTTCCGTTCTTGTCCATTGGACGTTCCGTAATTTTAGCCAAATGAGATATAGACCTTTGGAGGTTTTTCTTGCGCGTCCGGCGCCCAGTCTATCCCGGCGCCCGTGCTTCAAACCGTGGCCCGCCTGTCTGCGGCCTGCGCAGCCCCCGCAATGTCATCCAAAATCGGGCAGTCCGGCCGGTCGTCACCATGGCAGGCCTGGATCAGCGTCTGCAAGGTCGTGCGCATCGACTGCAGCTCGCGCACCTTTTCCTCGATGGCGCTCACATGGGCGGCGGCAATCTCGCGCACATCGTGGCTGGCGCGGCTGCGGTCCCGGTAGAGCGCCATCAGCTGCCGGCAATCGTCGATTGAAAAGCCGAGGTTGCGAGCGCGGCGCAGGAAGGCTAGCCGATGGATGTCGTCGCTGGAATAATCGCGATAGCCATTGCCGGCGCGCGCCGGGGCGATCAGGCCGATCTCTTCATAGTAGCGGATGGTCTTGGCCGGCAGGCCGGACCGCGCCGCGGCATCGCCTACATTCATTGTGATTCCTCGATGTGGTTCCCTGATTCTAGGCTATCCGACAGGACCGACCATTGTTTTTCCTTCACAATCCCGTGAGTCCTGTTGCCGAAATGCCATAGTTGCCGGCTTACCGGCACGTAAGCTCCTGCATATAGGCATCGCGCGCTTGGCAAGCAAAGCAAATGCCAGCATGAATGATTTCAGGAAAAGCGGCCGTAACGTGTCGCGACATCTTGGTGGGGCATCGGACCATTTCATGCGCATGAAGTCATTTGCAATCGTCGCCGCACTTGCGTTGTCGGCCGCGATCTCGGGTTGCAGCACGATCGGCTCGCAGCTGTTCACCAACAACTACGGTTCGGTGAACGATGCAGGCTACCAACTGCCGCGCATCCCGATCGAGAGGGTGCCGCTGAAGTACCACCGGCAAGAGGTAAACTACGACACCTCGGAAAAGCCGGGCACCATTGTCGTCGATACCCAGAACAAGTTTCTCTACTTCGTCGAAGGCGACGGCCGGGCGATCCGCTACGGCATCGGCGTCGGCCGCGAAGGCTTTGAATGGCACGGCACCGCCCATATCGCGCTGAAGCGCGAATGGCCGACCTGGACGCCGCCGCGGCAGATGATCCAGCGCCAGCCGGAGCTAGCGAAGTTCGCGAGCGGCATGGAGCCGGGCTTGAAGAACCCGCTCGGCGCGCGCGCCATGTATCTGTTCAACAAGGGCGGCGACATGGGCTACCGCCTGCACGGCAGTCCGGAATGGAATTCGATCGGCAAGGCGATGTCGTCAGGCTGCATCCGGCTGATGAACCAGGACATCATCGACCTCTACGACCGCACGTCGGTCGGCGCCAAGGTCATCGTGATGTAGGACCATGATCCGGAACCGAGGTCCACGAAAGCGAAAAGTGGAACCGGTTTTCGGGAATATCATGGTCAAAATAGGCGTTACCCTTCGTACGCGGACCGTCTAGGCAACAACGGACGTCCAAAACAGAAAACCGGGCAATCTGGCCCGGTTTTTTGTTGCTCGCTCGAATGCGTGAAGGGGTCTTAGGAGACCTGCTCGACCTGCTGTACTTCCGGCACGAAATGGCGGAGCAGGTTCTGGATGCCGTGCTTCAGCGTCGCCGTCGAGGACGGGCAGCCGGCGCAGGCGCCCTTCATGTGCAGGAACACGGTGCCGTTCTCGAAGCCCCGGAAGGTGATGTCGCCGCCATCCTGGGCAACCGCCGGGCGCACCCTGGTGTCGAGCAGTTCCTTGATGGTGATGACCAGTTGCTCATCGGCCTTGTCGTAGAATTCGCCGGTCTGGCTGGTCTCGGCGGCGGGGCCGGCGTTGACCATCACGGGCGCGCCCGACATGAAATGCTCCATGATGGCGCCCAGGATCGCCGGCTTCAGGTGCTGCCAGTCCGGGCCGTCCTTGGTCACGGTGATGAAGTCATAGCCGAAGAAGACGCCGGTCACGCCGGGGATCTCGAACAGCCGGCCGGCCAGCGGCGAGGCGCTGGCTGCACTGTCGGCGTCGCGGAAATCGGCGGTGCCTTCAACAAGGACTTCCTTGCCGGGCAGGAACTTCAGCGTTGCCGGGTTCGGCGTCGATTCGGTCTGGATGAACATGGCCGTCTCCGTGCCCCAGTCGGGCAGCTAGTTTGGAATAGTTCTAAATAGGCTCAATCGGCTGGACATTCAAGCGAAACGCGTCGCTCAAAACGGCTGGCTGGCGGAATGTTTTTGCTGGCTGGGAATTAATCCCGCGCGGGCTATAAATCCAGGATCGTGATGTTATCCGAACCGCTTCACACTTCCGGCATCAACTCTCTATGCGAGGCTGTCGATCTCCTCGTCAGACAGGTTCTGCGGCACCACTGTGACCGGAATAGGGAAGGCGGCGCCCTTGCCGGCAACAGCCCCGACCAGCGGCCCGGGTCCTTCCTTGCCGGCACCTGCCGCCAGCACCAGGATGGCGATGTCCTGGTCTTCCTCGATCAGCTTGTGGATCTCCTCGGTCGGCTTGCCTTCGCGCACCACCATCTCGGGCTCGATGCCGAGCTTCTGGCGCACCTTGTTGGCGTAGCCGTCGAGTGCCGCGCGCGCCGTGGCATTGGCTTCCTCGCGCATGATCTTCTCGACGCCCAGCCAGTGCTGAAAGTCGTCCGGTGTGATGATGTAGAGCAGCACCAGCGTGCCGCTGGTGCTCTGCGCCCGCTTGGAGGCGTAGGCGACGGCGCGCTCGCACTCCGGCGTGTCGTCGATGATCGTCAGGAATTTCCTGCGATGGCCGGCTTCGCGACTGAGGCGTTTGGAGACCATGTCTATCTACTCGATGTTTCGACCGCAATCTGCCACCGCGACAGACCGGCGGCAAGCCGCCGGCCTTGGGCCAGAATGGTGCGGTGCACTGACGGTAGGATCAGCCCTGCAACAGGCCGATAATGTCGCGTACCGTCTTCATGGTGGTCTCAGCCAGCGCGCCGGCGCGTTCGCCGCCGTCTCTCAGCACCGCGTCGACATAGGCGCGGTCGCCCTCGATACGGCGCATCTCGCCGGCGATCGGCGCCAGTTTTTCCACGGCAAGGTCGGCGAGCGCCGGCTTGAACACGGAAAACTGCTGGCCGCCGAATTCCTTCAGCACGTCCGCCTTCGACATCTCGGCCAGCCCTGCATAGATGCCGACCAGGTTTTCCGCTTCCGGGCGGCTTTCCAGGCCGTCGACTTCGCTTGGCAATGCTTCCGGGTCGGTCTTGGCCTTGCGGATCTTCTTCGAGATGGTGTCGGCATCGTCGGTCAAATTGATGCGGGACAGATCCGACGGGTCCGACTTCGACATCTTCTTGGAGCCGTCGCGCAGGCTCATGATGCGCGCCGCCGGCCCGCCGATCACCGGTTCGGTTATCGGGAAGAACCCGTTTACCGTCTCTTCGCCAACCTGCATCTCGACGCCGACGCCAAGACTGGCGATGCGGCTCGAAAAATCATTATTGAACTTTTGCGCGATGTCGCGGGTCAGCTCCAGATGCTGCTTTTGGTCCTCGCCCACCGGCACATGGGTGGCGCGGTAGAGCAGGATGTCGGCCGCCATCAGCGAGGGATAGGCAAGCAGGCCCAGCGAGGCGTTCTCGCGGTCCTTGCCGGCCTTGTCCTTGAACTGCGTCATCTTGTTCATCCAGCCGATGCGCGCCACGCAGTTGAAGATCCAGGCAAGCTCGGCATGCTGCATCACTCGCGACTGGTTGAAGACGATGTGCTTCTTCGGGTCGATGCCGGAGGCAAGGAAGGCCGCGGTAATCGAGCGGGTCTGGTCGGCGAGGTCGTCATGGACGAGCTGTGCCGTCAGCGAATGCAGGTCGACGACGCAATAGATGCAGTCTGACGTGTCCTGAAGCGCAACGAATTTCTTGATGGCGCCGAGATAGTTGCCGAGATGCAGATTGCCGGTCGGCTGTACCCCGGAAAAGACGAGCTGTTTGAAGGCGGTCATGATGTCCTCATGGCTTGTGGAGGGCCGTATAAGCGTGATTCCGAAAAGTTGCAGACTTTTCGGAGCCAATCACGCGGCTGGAAACCACGCGCGGCAAAAGTCTTGCGACGGCGCGCTTATGGACGAAGGGGCGGAGAGGATCAAGAGGCGGGGATGGCGCGGTCGCGTCTGATGCCCCTGTATATTGACCTGACAGGCTGGCGCCGCCCCTCATTGTCCTGCGGACATTTCTTCCCGTATAGAGAGGGGGAGAAAAACGCCGTCATCGCCCGCTTTCGCCAATCGCCAGAGAAAGCGCTGGCGCCATGTTCAGCCTCTTTCTCCCCGTTCGTTCACGGGGAGAAATGCCCGGCAGGGGAATGAGGGGCCGCGCTGACATCGACATTTATGATATATTTGAACCTGCATTGCATATCATCGGATGAGAAATCGATGCCCGCTGTCAACAACGAGGAAGCCCCAAAGCCCCGACAGGACCACGAGACGCCGCTTGAAACAGCGGCGCGGCTTCGGGCCGAATTCGGGGTCGAGCTTAGCAAACAGGCACCCGAACCGCTGCCACGCTCGGTTTACGACAAATTGTCTGCCGAAGTTTAACCAGGTTCTACGGTTAGGCTTACGGATCTGGAGACTGTTCCGTGACCGGCGGTGTGCCCTTCCGTCCAATATTGCGCCGGATCATGCCGAAATCGGCGCCGCCGGTGGCAAAGGCCGTGATGAAGTAGAGCAGAGCGCCGCCGGCCACGAGAGCCAGCAGCGTCGTTGCCTTGATCACCAGTGGCGAGCCGGGGCCGAGCCTGACGGCCAGCCAGTGCTCGGCGAAATAGAGCGCCACCGCCATCACCGCCGCCGACAGCACAAGACGCGGAATGCGCTTCAACAGCGGCACGTCGCGGCCCCAATGGCCACGTCGGATCAGCACCGCAAGCAGCATCACCGCGTTGACCCAGCCGGCGACGGCCGAGGCCACCGCAATGCCGGGCGCGCCCATTTTCGGGAACAGCGTCAGCGCGGTGATCACGTTCACGCCGACCGAGATGGCGGCGAACATCATCGGCGTGCGCGTGTCCTCGCGGGCGAAATAGCCGGGGGTGAAGGCCTTGATCAGCACGAAGGCCGGCAGGCCGAGGCCAAAGATCGCCAGGATCGCCGCCACCGTCGGCGTCGAGCCGGTGGCGGCGAAGGCGCCGCGCTCATAAACCAGCCGCACGATCGGCTCCGCCATTACCCAAAGGGCCGCCGCCGCCGGCAAGGTCATGAACAGCGTGAACTCGACCGAGCGGTTCTGCAGATTGGCCGCCTCGACCAGATTGCCCGATTTCAGCGCCCGCGACAGCTCCGGCAACAGCACGATGGCCACCGCGACGCCGACGACGCCGAGCGGCAGCTGGTAGATGCGGTCGGCGTAAGCAAGCGAGGACACGGCGCTGTCCTGCGCCGACGCGATCGCCGTGCCGATCAGCTGGTTGATCTGGGTGATGCCGCCGGTGATCGCCGCCGGCAGCGCCAGGATCAGCAGGCGCTTGACGTTGGGCGTCATCTTCGGCCGGCGAAAGCCGATGGCGATGCCGGCATTGCGCACCGCCACCCAGACGATGGCAAGCTGCACCAGCCCCGCCGCCAGCACGCCCCAGGACAGGCTGAAACCGACCTCACGGGCATCCATGCCGTGGTACCAGGCGTAGCCGAGCACGCTGATCAGGATGATGTTGAGGAAAGCCGGCGCCACGGCAGCCGCGAAATAGCGGCGCAGCGAATTCAGCATGCCGGCCATCATCGCTGCGAGCGACATGCAGATGAGATACGGGAACATGATCGTCGCCAGCAGGACGGTCGTCTCGAATTTGCCCGGCGTGTCGGCAAAGCCCGGCGCCACGAGATAGCGCACGATCAGCGGCATCGCCAATTCCATGACGATGGTCAGCGCCAGAAGTGCGGTGAACAGGACGCCGAACACTTCCTCCGAAAAGCGCTTGGCGCCGTCGGTGCCGTGGGTCTCGATCTCCTTGGCAAACAGCGGCACGAAGGCGGCGTTGAAAGCGCCTTCGGCAAACAGCCGGCGAAACGTGTTTGGAAACTGGAAGGCGGCGTTGAAGGCGTCCGCCACCGGCCCGGTGCCGAGTGCGGCAGCCATCAGCATCTCGCGGCCAAAGCCAAGGGCGCGGCTCATCAGCGTGCCGGACGCAACCGTGGCGAATTTCTTGACGAGGCTCATGCGCGGGGAGATTGCCTGGATGATTGGGACAAAGGGGGTGATTGGGACAAAGTGATGGTCACTCGGCCGCCGCCTTGGCCTTGCCGCCGCGCTCTGGGACAACGCCTTCAAGCGCCGCGATCAGCCTGGCGTGGATGGTGGCGGTGCGTGCCGGGTTGTCGATCTTCTGCCCCGTAAGGTCGGTGACATAGAAAGTGTCGATCACCTTCTCGCCGAAGGTGGTGATGTGAGCCGAGGCGATGTCGAGCGAGAGGTCGGACAACGCACTGGTGATTTCCGACAACAGCCCAGGCCGGTCCAGTCCCTCGACCTCGATCACCGAAAACCGGTTCGACAGCGTGTTGCGGATTTCGGCGCGCGGCGGAATCTTGAACACCTTGGCGCCGCGCCGCGGTCGGGTGCGCTTCTCGATCATCTCCGGCAACCAGCTCTTGCCCGACAGCACGTCCTCGATCAGCCGCCCGACGCGCTCGGCGCGGCGGCGCTCGTCCTCGTCGCGATCGAATTCCCGTGAGATCAGGATGATGTCCAGCGCGCGGCCGTCGGACGTGGTGAAGATCTGCGCGTCGACGATGTTGCCGCCCGCTCCCGCACAGGCGCCGGCAATGACCGAAAGCAGGCGCGGATGATCCTGCGCCAGCACGGTGATCTCGGTCACCGCCTCGAATTGGTGCGTCCTGACCACGGTGGCGAGCTTCTTGCCTGCCGCGTCGGCTTCGCGGATGAATTCGGCATGGCGCAGCTGATCGGGGAGGTCGACCGTCAGCAGATAGTTCTCGTAATGCAGGCCGACATAGCGCTTGCGGGCCTTGTCCGGCCAATCGGCCAGCGCCTCGGCCAGCCGCTCGCGCGCCGCCGCCGTCCGCTTGGCGCGAGACACTTCCGAGAAGCCGCCGGTCAAAAGCAGTTCGGTCTCGTAGTAGAGCGTGCGCAGGAGCTGGCCCTTCCAGCCGTTCCACACGCCCGGCCCGACACCCCTGATGTCGCAGACGGTCAGGATCAACAGCATTTTCAGCCGCTCGACCGATTGCACGATCGAGGCGAAATCCTCGATCGTCTTGCGGTCGTTGAGGTCGCGCGTCTGCGCCGTCATCGACATCACCAGATGGTTCTCGACCAGCCAGGCGACGGTCTCGGTGTCGGCGGCCGACAGCCCCATATGCGGGCAGATGCGGCGTGCGATCCGGGCGCCGGCCTCTGAGTGATCCTCCGGCCGGCCCTTGGCGATGTCGTGCAGCAGCACCGCGACATAGAGTGCCTCGCGGCTCTTCTCTAGCCCCGGCATCAGCGTGTGCGAGAGCGGATGCACCTTTTCGCCGTCGCCGCGCTCGATCTCGGCCAAGACGCCGATACAGCGGATCAGGTGCTCGTCCACCGTATAGTGGTGGTACATCGAGAACTGCATCATGGCGACTATTCTGCCGAAATCGGGGATCAGCCTGCCGAGCAGGCCGGCCTCGTTCATGCGCCGCAAATTAAGCTCGGCATTGCGGTCCGAGGTCAGGATGTCGAGGAACAGCCGGTTGGCCTCCTCGTCGCGCCGCAGCGACTTGTTGACCAGACCGAGCGAGCGGGTGAGCAGCTTCAGCGCATCGGGGTGGAACTCCAGCCCGTGCTTGTCGGCGAACCAGAACAGCCTGAGCAGATTGACCGGGTCGCGCTCGAACACGCTGTCGTCGGCGACGTTGATGCGGTGATTGTCGACAATGAAATCCGACGTGCCGGCCAGCTTGCGCTTGCGGCGCTGGAACGTGAGGAAGATGCGGTTGAAGCCGGGCACATGCTTGGCCTGCTCTTCCTCGAGCGCGGCGCAGAAGATGCGGGTGAGGTCGCCGACATCCTTGGCGACGAGGAAGTAGTGCTTCATGAAGCGCTCGACCGCCGACAGACCGGGATGCGTGGTGTAGCCGAGACGTTCGGCAATCTCGCGCTGGATATCGAAATGCAGCCGTTCCTCTGGCTTGCCGGTGAGGAAATGCATGTGGCAGCGCACCGCCCACAGGAAGTCTTCGGCCTTCTGGAATTCGCGGTACTCGGCCTCGGTGAAGACACCTTTCTCGACCAATTCCTCGCCGGTGCGCACGCGATAAAAATACTTGGCGATCCAGAACAGCGTCTGCAAATCGCGCAGGCCGCCCTTGCCGTCCTTGACGTTGGGCTCGACCAGATAGCGGCTTTCGCCGGCCTTGGCATGGCGATCGTCGCGTTCGGCGAGCTTGGCCTGCACATATTCCGGTCCGGTGGTGCGCACCACTTCATGGTCGAAGCGGGTGAGCAATTCGTCGAAGAGCTTCTGTTCGCCCCACAGGAACCGCGCTTCCAGGATCGTGGTGCGGATGGTGATATCGCTGCGCGATAGCCTGAGACACTCGTCGATGTTGCGGGTGGCGTGGCCAACCTTCAACCCGAGGTCCCACAGCATATAGAGCATATATTCGACGATCTGTTCGCCCCACGGCGTCTGCTTGTAGGGCAGCAGGAACAACAGGTCGATGTCGGAGCCCGGCGCCAGCGTGCCGCGGCCATAGCCGCCGACGGCAACGACCGCCATGCGCTCTGCGGTCGAGGGGCTTTTCACCCGGTAGACGTGGGTCGCGGCGAACTCGTAGAGGGCGCGGATGATCTCGTCCATCAGATGCGACAGCCGGGCGGCGCATGCCGAGCCGCTGCCATCGTCCATCAGCATGCGCTCGGCAACCTTGCGGCCCTCGGTCAGCCGATCCTTCAGCAGCCGGAGCGCACCGACGCGCGCGCCGGGCTCGATGCCGCTGGCCGCCGAGATCAGCGCCGTCATGTCGCGGCGCAAAGCCTCGCTGTCGATCAGCGCGTCGAGCTTGAGGGAGATTTTTGCCATGGATTGCCGGTGGGCCTCGCCTTTGCGCGGCGTCTATAGCGCGTTTTCACGGCGCTGTGTATGGGGCGGACGGACGCGTCGGCCGCGATACCAGAAAGGGATGATCATCTCGCGCCGGAGCCGGAAGAGATCGGCGATCTGCCGCGTCAACCGCCTGGTCTCGATCCTTACCTTGGCGGTGATTGGCCTGGGGCGCCGTTTACCTATCCCGCTTGCCACCCATTCCTCTGTTCGCTCCTGCTTGAGCAGGCTTGGCAATCTCACCGGACTGTCGCCGAGGAATTGTGCCTGCAGGCACAATGCTGGGACGAGTTGGTAAATGACCTTGTCGGACGAGGTAGCAAAACGCGGATTGAAGATGAGGTGATCGACGGGAATGCTGATCTCATTCGTTGCCGCAAGAAGGTCCCGCGCGGCCTGTCTGGACAGGATGTATCCCGCCGTACCGATATGGAGCCCGTGCAGTCTGCTCGCAGAAAAACCGTGGCCGCAGGCAACTTGCTTGCGTGAAATTACGGTCCGGTTGAAGAACGTTTCCAACTTGACGATGTCCGCATCGGCGGGAATCCAGCCCGCATCGGCAAGCAAAGCGCCGGCTTTGTCCGGGAAAACGACATCGTCCTCGAAAATCGCCGCGTAAGCATCCTCACCTGCAGCGATCGTCGACCAACACTGTTGGTGGCTGAGCAGGCAGGCAATCTCGGCGTCGGCCAGGCGCAAATGCTTCTTGCCCTGCGGCATTTCGGCCAGATCCGGCCGATCTCGCGCATCGATGGCGGCGACCCGCTCGAAGGCGATGCCGATGCGCGCGAACTCCGCCGTTACATGGGCGAGGCGATCGCGGGACCGATCGAGATTGATAATCAGGCATTTCATTTGGGTGGGATCGATGCAGTGGGACGCGCGTCCATAGCATGGGAACAAAGTTGCGTAAGCGATTTTCCCTCGATGTGCGCGATGACGGCCACGATCGAAAAGTGGAAATCGCCCCTTGACCTTCCAGTTACTGGAAGCACTACCTCCTCACCCAGACAGATATAAGGCACTTTTCGATGGCGCATTCCGAGCATCACCACCACGCGCACGCGGCCGATGGCAACTGCTGTACGGCAAAGGCTGCTGAGCCGGCCGCCGAAGCAGTGGTGCGCGATCCGGTCTGCGGCATGAGCGTCGATCCGGCAGCCGGTAAGCCGACGGCCGAGCATGGCGGCCGTCTCTTTCACTTCTGCAGCGAGGGTTGCCGTACGAAATTCGTCGCCGGGCCCGAAAAATACCTGACCGCCACCGACCCCGTCTGTGGCATGAGTGTCGACCGCGCTACCGCCAGGCATTTTTTCCGCCACGAAGGCCAGGGTTTCTATTTCTGCTCGGCCGGCTGCCGGGCGAAGTTCGAGGCCGAGCCGCAAAACTATCTCGGTGACAGGCCGACGCCGTCGCCAGTGCGGAAAGGCACGCAATACACCTGCCCGATGCATCCCGAAGTGATAAGAGACAAGCCCGGCTCCTGCCCGATCTGCGGCATGGCGCTTGAGCCGATGGGCGTTCCCACTGGCGATGAGGGCCCGAACCCCGAACTGGTAGACTTCACCAGACGGTTCTGGGTCAGCGCGGTGCTGTCCCTGCCGCTGCTGATCGTTGCCATGGCGCCGATGCTCGGCCTGACGTTCCAGGCGTTTGTCGACGGGCGAACGATGGTCTGGCTGGAATTGGCGCTGGCCAGCCCCGTCGTGCTGTGGGCGGCCTTCCCGTTCTTCCACCGAGGCTGGGAGTCGCTGGTCAACCGCAGCCCCAATATGTGGACGCTGATTTCGCTCGGTGTCGGCGCTGCCTATCTCTACAGCGTGGCGGCCACTCTGTTCCCGGACATTTTTCCACACCAGTTCCGCGGTCATGGCGGCACAGTGCCGGTCTATTTCGAGGCAGCCGCCGTCATCGTCGCGCTGGTATTCCTCGGTCAGGTGCTCGAATTGCGGGCGCGCGAAAAGACCGGCTCGGCCATCCGTGCGCTGCTCGACCTGGCGCCGAAGACGGCACGGCTGATCGGGGAGGACGGCTCCGACACCGACGTGCCGCTCGTTGCGGTCAAGACCGGCGACCACCTACGCCTCCGTCCGGGCGACGCCGTGCCGGTCGACGGCACTGTAACGGAAGGCCGTTCCTCCATCGACGAATCGATGATCTCGGGCGAGCCGCTGCCGGTCGAAAAAACGAAAGGCGATGCCTTGACCGGCGGCACGCTCAACAAGAACGGTTCGCTGATCATGCGCGCCGAAAAGGTCGGCTCCGAAACGACGCTTTCGCGCATCGTCGAGCTGGTCGCAAAGGCGCAGCGTTCGCGCGCGCCGATTCAAGGTTTAGCCGATCGCGTCTCCTTCTACTTCGTGCCGGCCGTCGTGCTGGTCGCGCTCATGGCCTTTGCCGCCTGGGCGATCTTCGGTCCCGAACCCAGCTTGATCTTTGCCATCGTCTCGGCGGTCTCGGTGCTGATCATCGCCTGCCCCTGCGCGCTCGGCCTGGCGACGCCGATGTCGATCATGACTGCCACCGGGCGCGGGGCGCACGCGGGCGTGCTGATCAAGGACGCGGCCGCGCTCGAGCGCTTCGCTTCGGTCGACACGTTGATCGTCGACAAGACCGGCACCTTGACCGAAGGCAAGCCTCGCTTGACCGATGTCGTCGCTGCCGAAGGCCTGTCTGAGAATGAATTGCTGGCGCTCGCCGCCGGCCTGGAAAAAGGCTCGGAGCATCCGCTGGCCGAGGCCATTGTCGGCGGCGCCGGCGAACGCGGCCTGACGCTCGTTGAGGCCGGCGGCTTCGACGCCGTCACCGGCAAGGGCGTATCCGGCACGGTGTCTGGCAGGAAGGTTTCGCTCGGCAACGCCGCCATGATGGCCGATGTCGGCATCGACACCGCTTCCCTGTCGGCCAGGGCCGAGGCGCTGCAGGCAGAAGGCAAGACGGCGATGTTCGTTGCGGTGGACAAAAAACTGGCCGGCATTGTCGCGGTCGCCGATCCGGTCAAGGCAACGACAGCCGAGGCGATCAGGGCGCTGCACGACAGAGGCTTGCGGATCATCATGGCGACCGGCGACAATGAATGCACGGCGCGCGCCATCGCCAAAAGCCTTGGCATTGACGAGGTGCGCGCCGGCCTGCTGCCGGAACAAAAGGCAGCCCTTGTCGAGGAGTTGCGTGCGAAAGGTGCCGGCGTAGCCATGGCCGGCGACGGCGTCAACGATGCGCCGGCCCTGGCCAGCGCCGATGTCGGCATCGCCATGGGCACCGGCGCCGATGTCGCTGTCGAGAGCGCCGGCATTACGCTGGTCAAGGGCGATCTCAACGGCATCGTCAGGGCCCGAACGCTCGCCCAGGGGACGATCCGCAACATCCGCCAGAATCTGTTTTTCGCCTTCCTCTACAATGTGCTTGGCGTGCCGGTTGCCGCCGGCGTGCTCTATCCGCTCACCGGCACGCTTTTGTCGCCGATGCTGGCGGCGGCGGCCATGAGCCTGTCTTCGGTTTCGGTCATCGCCAACGCATTGCGGCTGCGGACGTTGAAACTCTGAGCAAAGCCCCCAGATACGAATATCAATCAACAGGAGATCATGGATGACCTTGGCTAAGAAGATCGTGCTTTTGATGATGGCGGCGGGAATGCTGCTTGCCGTTTTCCTCGAAAGCGTCCCGGCGCAATCCGAAGAGATGAAACACGACATGGGCGCGATGGGCGCGCAAGGTCCTTCGACCGACGGCTACAAGGCGGCGATGGACAAGATGCACACCGACATGATGATCGAATATTCCGGCAATGCCGATGTCGATTTCGTGCGCGGCATGATCCCGCATCATCGGGGCGCGATCGACATGGCCAAGGTGGAACTCGCCAATGGCAAGGATCCCGAAATCCGCAAGCTGGCCGAAGATGTCATCGCCGCGCAGGAAGCCGAGATCGCCAAGATGCAGGCCTGGCTCGCCGCCCATCCGGCGAAGTAAGGCAGCAACGGCCATGCCGGAGAGATTCATTCTGGATTTCTCTCCGTGCTTGTGATGCCATTCGCATCGATTACACGGCGCCAGGAGCCCACATGCCATCGACGATAAGAGCCACCACACTGCCTTCGGGCGAGGCCGTCCAGGTGCTGGGACAGGGCACATGGAAGATGGGCGAGGATTCCCGCCGCCGCGCCGGCGAGGTCAATGCCCTGAAGCTCGGGCTGGACCTCGGCATCACGTTGATCGACACCGCTGAAATGTATGCCAGCGGCGGCGCCGAGGAGGTGGTAGCGGAAGCCATTGCCGGGCGCCGCGACGAACTCTTTCTTGTCTCCAAGGTATTGCCGTCCAATGCCTCGCGCGCCGGCGTGGCGCGGGCCTGCGAAAACAGCTTGAAGCGCCTGCGCACCGACCGCATCGATCTCTATCTCCTGCACTGGCCGGGCAGTGTGCCTCTATCTGAAACCGTCGAGGCTTTCGAGGCGCTGAAGGAGGCCGGCAAGATACGCCACTGGGGTGTCAGCAATTTCGACACCGACGAAATGGAGGAGCTGACCGGCCTGTCGTCTGGCAATCATGTCCAGACCAACCAGGTGCTCTACAATCTGTCGCGGCGCGGCCCCGAATTCGATCTCGCACCGTGGAGCCGGCAGCGCGGCATCCCGCTGATGGCCTATTCGCCGGTCGAGCAGGGCGCGCTGGCGCGCAATTCCAGGCTGGAAACCATCGCCGCCCGCCACAACGCCACGGCAGCACAGATCGCGCTTGCCTGGGTGATGGCGCAGCCCGGTGTCATCGCCATCCCGAAGGCGAGCAGCCAGGAGCATGTCCGCCAGAATGTTGCCGCGCTCGACATCGAGCTGACGGCCGAAGACCTCGCCGAACTCGACCGCGCCTTTCCACCGCCGACGCGCAAGCGCGGGCTGGAGATGATCTAGATTGGAACGGGTTTCGACCGGGTATCATCATACGGCGTATAGAGTCGGAGCCATGACGGTCACGTCGCTGCGCGACGGTTACGTCGACATGCCAATCAGGCGGCTGCGCCAGCCCGGAGACCGGACATTCGGTGACAACCTGCCCTCGCATGTACCGCTCGTCGACGGTGCGCTCAGGCTGTCGGTCAACGCCTTCGCCATCGATGACGGCGACGACATCACGCTGATCGACACAGGGGCTTCGAACGCCTGGCACCCGACAATGGGGCACCTGCCCGAGGCGCTGCGCGAGGCGAAGATCGCCACCGACCGGATTCGGACTGTTGCTTTCACCCACACCCATCTCGACCATATACACGGGCTCATCCTTGCCGATGGTGGCGACGGCTTCCCGCAGCTCTCTCGCCTGCTTGTCCCGCGCGCTGAGCTCGGCATGTTTCGCGACGTGGCGAGGCTGGAATGCTTCCACGATCGCGCCCAGCCTCTCGATGCTGGACAGCGCGTCAGCGCTGACATCGATACGATCGGCTCCGCTGGCCATGAAGCCGGCCACACTTGCTTTCGCGTTGTGAGCGCAGGCGAAACACTGTTGATCTGGGGCGACATCGTACATGTGCCGTCGCTTCAATTCGCTCGACCCGAGATCACGTGGGAATTCGACGCAGACCAGCAGCAGGCGAGGGCAAGCCGGTTGCAAATGCTGGCGCTTGCGGCCAACAACGACTGCTACGTCGCCGGCGCGCATCTTGATTCGCCCGGCGTCGGCCGGGTTTTTCGAACCGAGACGGCTTTCCGCTTCGAGCCCTTGTAGCACTCTAGCCGAGCGCCGCCCGCGCCCGTCGCAACGCGCGCGAAAACACTGCGGTGTCGTCGAAGGCGCGCGCCAGCGTGAGCGCGCCCTGGATGGCGCCGACCGTTTCTTCGGCGAGTTCGTCCGCCCTGGCAGCGCTGTGCCCGCTTCGGGTCAGCGCTTCGGCAAGATGCGCCACCCAGCGGCCGAAATAGCTTTTGATCGCAATGGCGAAGAGGTCGCGGGATTCGTCCAGCGCGAAGGCGCCGATCAGGCACACCCGGCGTCCCGAGCGGAAATAGCTGTCGGTCGCTTCGAACATCCGATCGATACCCGTGCGAGGGTAGGCCCTGTCCTGCAACGGCACGAAGACATTCTCCTCGAACCAGCCATCTATATGGGCAATGACAGCCGCCGCCATCTCTTCCTTGCCGCCGGGGAAGAAGTGGTAAAGGCTGCCTTTGCCTAGGCCGGTCGCCGCACCGATCCGCGCCAGGCTCGCCCCTTCATAGCCGTGTTCGCGGAAAACCTCGCCGATGATGGAGAGCAAATCGGCGCGATCGGGCGCGATCCTGCGCATGCGCTAGTTTTTCCGCTTGAGCATGATCTTTGCCGAAAACCGCGACACAGCTCTAGGGATCATATTCTAAAATCCGAGTTCGGACAGGCCGGGATGGTCGTCCGGTCGGCGGCCGAGCGGCCAGTGATATTTGCGCTCACCCTCGGCGATCGGCAGGTCGTTGATGCTGGCGACGCGCCTACGCATCAGCCCGGCCGCGTCGAATTCCCAATTCTCATTGCCGTAGGAGCGGAACCAGTGGCCACTGTCGTCGCGCCATTCATAGGCAAAGCGCACCGCGATGCGGTTGTCGTTCCAGGTCCAGACCTCCTTGATCAGGCGGTAGTCGAGCTCGCGAGCCCATTTGCGCGTGAGGAAGGAGACGATCTCATTTCTGCCCGAGACGAACTCGGCGCGGTTGCGCCAGGTGCTGTCCTGCGTATAGGCGAGCGAAACCCGTTCGGGATCGCGGCTGTTCCAGGCGTCTTCGGCAAGCCGAGCCTTCTGCGCGGCGGTCTCGGCGGTGAAGGGCGGCAGCGGCGGACGGCTCATGTCATTCTCCCATCGGCAAAGGCGATGGCGAGCATTGTACCAATCGGTACAATTGGTCAAGGCCGAAATCGGGCTAGGTTTTCCCCGCCAGCCCCTTCAGCCGGTAGAGCGCTTCCAGCGCCTCGCGCGGCGTCATCTCGTCTGGATTGATCTCACCCAGCGCTGCGCCCAATGCGTCGCTCTCCGCAGGCTTTGCCGCTTCCCGCTTCATTGCCACCGAAAACAGCGGCAGATCGTCGACCAGTCGGTTGGCCTTGCCGGAGACATCGCCTTCCTCGAGCTGATGCAGCACCTCTTTGGCGCGGCCGACCACCGCTTCCGGCAGACCGGCAAGGCGAGCGACCTGAACGCCATAGGAGCGATCGGCGGCACCCTTGCCGACCTCGTGCAGGAAGACGACGTCGCCTTCCCACTCCTTGACCCGCATCGTGACATTGTGCAGTCGCGGCAGCTTGCCGGAGAGTGCCGTCATTTCGTGGAAATGAGTGGCGAAGATCGCCCGGCAGCGGTTCTTCTCGTGCAGATACTCGACCGCCGCCCAGGCGATCGACAGGCCATCGAAGGTGGCGGTGCCGCGGCCGATTTCGTCGAGGATCACCAGCGCCCGCTCACCGGCCTGGTTGAGGATCGCGGCCGTCTCTACCATCTCGACCATAAAGGTGGAGCGGCCACGCGCCAGATCGTCCGAGGCGCCGACGCGCGAGAACAGCCTGTCGACGACGCCGATATGGGCCGATGTCGCCGGCACGAAGGAGCCGGTCTGGGCAAGGATGGCGATCAGTGCGTTTTGCCGCAGGAAGGTCGACTTACCGCCCATATTCGGACCGGTGAGCAGCCAGATGGCGCCGGCCTTGGCACCGTCTTGCGGCGACAGATCGCAATCATTGGCGACGAACGGCCCTTCGCCCGAACGGCGAAGCGCCTGTTCGACCACCGGATGGCGTCCGCCCGAGATGTCGAAGGCGAGGCTGGAATCGACCAGCGGCCGGCACCAGGCTTCGCTCTCCGACAACAGCGCGATCGCCGCCGACACGTCGAGTACGGCGAGCGCATCGGCGCCGGCGCGGATCTTCTGCGCCTCGCCGACCGCCTCAGCCGTCAGCGTATCGAAAGCGGCAAGCTCGATGCTCAGCGCCCGGTCAGCGGCATTGGCGATTTTGGTCTCGAGTTCGGCAAGTTCCGTCGTGGTGAAACGCATGGCATTGGCCATGGTCTGGCGGTGGATGAAGCGTGCCTTGGCGCCATCGCTGCCGGTCATGATCGAATGATGGTTGGCGGTCACCTCGATGTAATAGCCCAGCACATTGTTGTGGCGGATCTTCAGCGAGCGGATGCCAGTCTCCTCGATCAGCGAGCGCTCCAGCCCGGCGATCACCTTGCGAGACTCATCGCGCAGCGCCCGCATCTCGTCGAGCTCGGCATGGTAGCCGCCGCGCACGAAGCCGCCGTCGCGCCTGAGCAGCGGCAGTTCCTCGCCAAGAGCCTGGGCCAGATGCTTGGCCAGCGCACGCGGCAGCGCCTTTATCGCGGCAAGTGCTTCCGTCAATTCATAGGGCAGCGCTGTTGCGGCGAAGATTTCGGCAATGGTGGCCGCCGCTTCAAAGCCGGCACGCAGCGCGCCGAGATCGCGCGGACCGCCGCGGTTGAGCGCCAACCGCGACAGCGCTCGCGGCATGTCGGCGACGCTCTTCAGGCTTGACCGCACCGCTTGGCAGAGCCGCGTCTCGGCGCGGAAGAACGATACCGAATCAAGCCGGGCAGCAATCGCCGCCGGATCGGTCAGCGGCGCCATCAGCCGGTCGGCGAGCAGTCTGGCGCCGCCGCCGGTGACCGTGCGGTCTATAGCCTTGAACAGCGAGCCGTCGCGGCTGCCCGACAGCGTGCGCAACAGTTCCAGATTGCCGCGTGTCGCAGGATCGATGAACAGCGTCGAGCCCTGCTCCTCGCGTTCGGGACGCGACAAAGGCGGCCGCTCGGCCTTCTGCGTCTTTTCGACGTAGGCGATGGCGCCCGAGATCGCCGACAATTCGGCTCGCGAGAAGGCACCGAAACTGTCAGGCGTCGCCACTTCGAAGAAGCGCGCGATCCGCCCCGCTGCCGAAGCCGAATCGAAAAGCGACGGCGGCTGCGGGCTGGCGACGCGGCCGATGACGTCGAACACCGGCTTCAGCTCGGGATCGTAAAACACCGGCTCGGCGACGATCAGCTCGCGCGGGTCGACGCGGAAGACATCGGCCAGCAGGCGGTCGGCCGTGGTTTCGGCGACGCGGAAGACGCCGGTCGAGATCTCGATCCAGGCCAGGGCGAAGGCGTCACCGCTGTTGCCGCCCTTCACCCGCCCTAGCGCCATCAGGAAGCTCGATTCCGACGGCGCCAGCAATTTATCCTCGGTGATGGTACCTGGCGTCACCAGGCGCACCACGTCACGGCGTACGACCGATTTGCCGCCGCGCTTCCTGGCTTCCGCCGGGTCCTCGATCTGCTCGCAGACGGCAACGCGAAAACCTTGGCCGATCAGCTTTTGCAGATAGTCGTCGGCCGCATGCACCGGCACGCCGCACATCGGAATGTCATGGCCCTGATGCTTGCCGCGCTTGGTCAGGACGATGCCCAGCGCCCGGCTCGCCTTCTCGGCGTCGTCGAAGAACAGCTCGTAAAAATCGCCCATGCGGTAGAACAGCAGCGAATCCGGGTTCGCCGCCTTGATCTCGATATATTGCTCCATCATCGGCGTGACGCTGCCGACGGGCGCAGGCGGTGTCACCTCGGGGGCGTCGGTTTCTGCTGAAGTGTGCATGTTCATCCCCGCACGCTAGCAGATGTGGGTGCGGGGTTTAATGCCGGCGGCCCGAAAAGCAGGGGACGACCGGCCTCGACGGCGGCTTGTGCTCCCTCTACGCCGGGTGAAGCCGTTGGTTGCTTCGGGCGCCAACCAGACCCTATGATCGCCATGGCGGGGATAAGCGGCATGGATGAGGACAAACAGGAGGCGTTCGAAGAGCTGGTCGGTCCGGCTGGATCGGCGCTTGAGCGCCTGCTGCTGTTGGCGGCGCGGCGCGTCCACCGTACCAAAAGCAAGCTTAGGGGGACAGTGCGCAAGCGCGTCCCCTTCCTCCTGCCGACACGGGGACCGCTGTCCGATCTCGATAGCGGCATCGAGATGTCGCTGCATGTGCTCAGCCGCGACCCGTTGGTGCTCTATGTCCCGATTGGCGGAGCCCGTCCGCTCTATCCACTGGCGGCCCTTGGCCGGCGCCTGGCGGGACGGCGCGTCACCTTCCTGACGATGCAGACCTGGACCATGGAGCGGCCGGCTGTCATCGCCCGGATGGGCCGCGATCTCGCCTGGTATGCCGGCCGGTTTCCGCTGCACGAAATCATCTTCCTGTGCAACACCGAGGAAGAGCGCCGTCTCGTCGCGGCTGCGGGCGGCAATGCCATCTTCTCCAACCACAATCTGATGGTGTCGGAGGATATATTCCGGCAGCTGCCGGACGTGCCGGTCGAATTCGACGCGGTCTACAATGGCCGCATCTCGCCGATCAAACGCCATCACCTGGCCTTCGACATAGAGCGGCTGGCCCACATCACCTATTCGATCGGCGAATTGCCGCCGGTTGCCGCCCGCGCCTTTGTTCGGCGACTGCAGGCGCGTTCGCCGCTCCACCAGATCGCCAATCCGCTCGTCGACGGCTGGCCGGGCAAGCTGACGGCGCAACAGGTCAACCACGTCTACAACCAGGCCGCCGTCGGGCTGTGCCTGTCGGCCGTGGAAGGAGCGATGTACTCCTCGATGGAATATCTGATGGCCGGCCTGCCGATCGTCAGTACGCCGAGCCTTGGCGGTCGCGACGTCTATTTCGATCCGGATTATTGCATCGTCGCCGATCCGGAACCGGCTGCCATTCGCCGCGCCGTCGAGACGCTGCGAGATCGTGCCATACCGCGTCAGCAGATCCGCCGCCGCACGCTGGAGAAGGTTCACGCCCAGCGCATCGAACTCATGGCGTTCCTGACTGCATTGCTGCGGCGCAAGGGAAGCCGTGCGCCACCCATCGAGACGTGGCCTTTCCCCGGCACAGACGGCATGATGCGGCGGGGAACGGTGCGCGAAATCGCTGCCTTCGTCAGCGAGCCAGAGCCGACGTGACGCCGTTCGACTTCGGGAGATTCGCTGCGGGCGTGAAGATCGCTTGGCGATTTACAGCGGTGGCGTGTAGCCTTGATCCGGAAGTTTCAAAAACACGCACCCGTCTCAAGGGGGCGACACCGGCGAGGAAATCAAAAGCATCATGGCCAAGAAAACCGAAAATAGCGGCCCCTCCGTCAGCGCCGAGGAGGCGCTGGAATTCCACGCCATGGGCCGCCCCGGCAAGCTGGAGATCGTCGCCACCAAGCCGATGGCGACGCAGCGCGATCTGAGCCTCGCCTATTCGCCGGGTGTCGCGGTTCCTGTGCTGGCCATTGCCGAAGACCCCAGCCGCGCTTTCGACTACACGACGCGCGGCAACATGGTCGCCGTCATATCCAACGGCACCGCCATTCTCGGCCTCGGCAATCTCGGCGCGCTGGCCTCCAAGCCGGTTATGGAAGGCAAGGCGGTGCTGTTCAAGCGTTTCGCCGATGTCGACTCCATCGACCTCGAAGTCGACACCGAGGATGCCGACGAGTTCATCAATTGCGTGCGCTTTCTTGGGCCGTCTTTCGGCGGCATCAACCTGGAAGACATCAAGGCGCCGGAATGCTTCATCATCGAGCAGCGCCTGCGCGAATTGATGGACATCCCGGTCTTCCATGACGACCAGCACGGCACCGCCATCATCTCGGCCGCCGGGCTGATCAACGCGCTGGAGATCACCGGCCGCGACATGAAGACCACGAAAATGGTCTGCAACGGCGCCGGCGCCGCCGGCATCGCCTGCATCGAACTGATGAAGGCGATGGGCTTTGCCCCCGACAACATCATCCTGTGCGACACCAAGGGCGTCGTCTACCAGGGCCGCACCGAAGGCATGAACCAGTGGAAGTCGGCGCATGCGGTCAAGACCGACACGCGCAGCCTGGCCGAGGCGCTGGACGGCGCCGACGTCTTCCTCGGCCTGTCGGCCAAGGGCGCATTGACCACCAGGATGGTGCAGTCGATGGCCAAGAACCCGATCATCTTCGCCATGGCCAATCCCGACCCGGAGATCACGCCGGAGGAAGTGGCCGAAATCCGCACCGACGCCATCATGGCCACCGGGCGTTCCGACTACCCCAACCAGGTCAACAATGTGCTGGGCTTCCCCTACATCTTCCGCGGTGCGCTGGATGTCAGGGCCACCACCATCAATGACGACATGAAGATCGCCGCAGCGAGAGCGCTGGCCGACCTGGCGCGCAAGGACGTGCCCGACGATGTCGCCGCCGCCTATCAGGGCAACCGGCCGAAATTCGGCCCGAACTACATCATCCCGGTGCCGTTCGATCCGCGCCTGATCTCGGCCATCCCGCTCGCTGTGGCCAAGGCGGCGATGGAGTCAGGCGTCGCCCGCAAGCCGATCCTCGACCTCGACCGCTACGCGCAGGAACTGTCGGCCCGCCGCGACCCGATCGCCTCGACCTTGCAGCGCATCTACGACCGCGTCCGCCGCCAGCCCAAGCGCATCGTCTTTGCCGAGGGCGAGGAAGAACAGGTGATGCGTGCCGCCGTCTCCTATGTGAACCAGAAGCTCGGCACCGCGATCCTGCTCGGCCGCGACGATGTCATCAAGGAAAACGCCAGGCACGCCGGCATCGACCTCAACAAGCAAGGCATCGAGATCATCAATGCCAGGCTGTCGCGCCGCAACGGCATCTATACCGATTATCTCTACGAGCGCATGCAGCGCAAAGGCTTCCTGTTCCGCGACTGCCAGCGGCTGATCAACAATGACCGCAACCATTTTGCCGCCTGCATGGTGGCGTTGGGCGATGCCGACGGCATCGTCACCGGCGTCACCCGCAACTATTCCACGGCGCTTGACGATATCCGCCGCGTCATCGACGCCAAGCCCGGCCACCGCGTCATCGGCGTCTCCATCGTGCTCGCGCGGGGCAAAACAGTCCTCGTCGCCGATACCGCCGTGCACGACATGCCCAATGCCGAGCAGATCGCCGACATCGCCGAAGAGGCGGCGGGATTTGCCCGCCGCATGGGCTACGAGCCGAGGCTCGCCATGCTGGCCTATTCGACTTTCGGCCACCCGCAGGGCGAGCGCTCGGAACGCGTCCAGGAAGCGGTACGCATCCTCGACAAGCGCCGCGTCGATTTCGAATATGATGGCGAGATGGCCGCCGACGTGGCGCTCAATGCCCGCGCCATGGCCCAGTATCCATTCATTCGCCTGACCGGCCCGGCCAATGTGCTGATCATGCCGGCGTTCCACTCGGCCTCGATCTCGACCAAGATGCTGCAGGAACTCGGCGGCTCCACCGTCATCGGCCCGCTGCTGGTCGGCCTCAACAAGCCGGTCCAGATAGTCTCGCTCAACGCCAAGGATTCCGACATCGTCAACATGGCTGCGATCGCGGCCTATAGCGCGGGAGCCTGATTGGCGGCAAAATCGCCAACCCATAAGAGATTGATAATATTCGGCTGCTATAGGGAACGTTCTCGCCCCCTATGGCCTTATGGCATTGGCGGCGCGCTCAGACCGCCAAAACGGGGGTGCGGCCATGAAGCATGACATGGCATCTGTGGTCGGCCAGGGGGTCTATCACGACGAGCGCCTGGATGCGCTGCTGAGCATCACCGGCCGCATGGACGGTTATCTCTACCGTTGCCGCAACGATGCGTCCTACACCATGCTCTACATCAGCGACGGCATTTTCACCGTCAGCGGTTATCGGCCGAGCGACTTCATTCAAAATGCCGTGCGCGACTATGTCTCGGCCATCCACCCGGATGATCTCGCTGCCGTCTATGCCGCCGTCGATACCGCGCTCGAGGCGCGCTGCAACTGGAACGTCGACTACCGCATCGTGCCGCAGGTCGGCGAGCCGCTCTGGGTCCGCGAGATCGGCGGCGGCGTCTGGGACGAGGCAGGCGAACTGGAATTCCTGGAAGGTTTCGTCGTCGACATCAGCGACCGCAAGGTCGTCGAGGATCTCAACGCCGAGCTGCTGCTCGAACTCAAGGCCGCCAATGAGGAACTCTCCGTACAAAAGCGCGAGATCGAGCTGGCCAAGCAGCACAGCGACCACTCGGCCAACCACGATGCATTGACCGGCCTGCCCAACCGGCGCGCCTTTCACAACGAGCTGAGGTCGGTGATCGACCGCTGCGACAGCACCGGCCAGGCGGCCGGCCTGCTGTTCATCGACCTCGATAGGTTCAAGAAGGTCAACGACACGCTCGGCCACGAGGCCGGCGACGCGCTGCTGCATGAGGTGGCGGGTCAGCTTCGCACCGTCCTGCGCAGCGCTGATTTCGTGGCGCGGCTCGGTGGAGACGAGTTCGCATTCCTGTTTTCAGGAGAGGCTAGCCGGGCCCGACAGAAGGCCGTGGGCGTCGCCGAACGTATCCTGGAAAAGCTGCGGATCAAGGTGCCGACGCCGAATGGTGCCATCCATGTTGGTTGCACCGTTGGCGTCGCCATCTACCCGGCGGAAGCGTCCGATTCGGAGGCGCTGATAACGCTCGCCGACCGACTGATGTACATCGGCAAAAAGAGCGGCCGCAACCGGCTGGTCACCGCCGGGGCTTTGGAACCCGGGCCTACGTCCGACGACCTTCGCCGCACCGCCTGAGCGGAGCGCCGGACAGCCTCAACCGGCGGGCACCCCTCATCTGGCTCGGCGCTGCGCGCCGAAAGACGGCCCTACAGCAACCCCGCCAATTGGGCCGCGCTGCGCAGGTTTTGCCGCGGCCGTGGCCCGAGCTGCTGGATCACCAGCCCGGCGGCCAGCGAGCCGAGATCGCCGCAATCCTTCAGGCTGCGCCCCGAGGTGTAGCCGTAGAGGAAACCGGCGGCATAGAGGTCGCCGGCGCCGGTGGTGTCGACCAGTTCGCGGATCGTCGTCGCCTGAATGGTGACGGTCTCGTCGCCGCGCACGATCACTGAGCCTTTTTCGGAGCGGGTGACGGCGGCAATCTTGCAGTCTTTGCGGATAGCCGCCAGCGCCTCGTCGAAGGATTTTGTCTGGTAGAGCGACTTGATCTCGTGGCTGTTGGCAAAGACGATGTCGACAGTGCCCGAGCGCATCAGCTCGAGGAACTCGTCCCGGTAGCGGTCGACGCAGAACGAATCCGACAACGTCATCGACACTTCGCGCCCGGCCTCGTGTGCGAGCTTCGCCGTCTGCCGGATCGCCTCCTTGGCGCGCGGCGGATCCCACAGATAGCCCTCGAAATAGGTAACCTTGGCGCCGGATGCCTTGTCGGCCTCGACGTCTTCCGGGCCGAGTTCGACGCAGGCGCCGAGATAGGTGTTCATCGAACGCTCGCCATCGGGGGTGACGAATATCATCGAGCGCGCCGTCGGCGGCTGTCCCTCAAGCGGCCTGGTGTCGAAGGCAACGCCCTGGGCATGGATGTCATGGGCGTAGATCTCGCCGAGCGGGTCGTTCGATACCTTGCCGAAGAATGCGGCGCGGCCGCCGAAGCTGGCGACGCCCGCCGCCGTGTTGCCGGCGCTGCCGCCCGAGGCCTCGATCGCCGGCCCCATGCGGCTGTAGAGCAGCTCGGCGCGCTTGGTGTCGATGAGGTTCATCGCACCCTTGATGATGCCGTTGGTCTCGAGAAAAGCGTCGTCGCACTGGGCGATGATGTCGACAATGGCATTGCCGATGCAAAGCACGTCAAAATCCGGCATCAATGTCTCCGCCTCGGAACCTGCCGGCTTTCTGCCGCGCCCGGGCGGGTCTACAGCATCACCCCGAAAAATGGCAACCGATTTCCATCCTTTGCCGGCCCAAGCCGGCGCGCGCGCCTGGGACGAGGCTCCATCACAGTTCGACCGTGGCCGAAGCATCTGACCGCCGGGTCGCCTACAAGCTTGGCCTCAAATCAGGCGCTGGAAGCACCCGCATGCAAGCAAAGACCGACATGACCACCGAACTGGCGCTGCTTGGCGTGCTGGCGGCCCTGTGGGGCGCGTCCTATACCTTCATCAAGATCGGTGTCGAGACGATCCCGCCGATATCCTTCATCGCTGCCCGCACCTTGATTGCCGGCGCCATCCTGCTCGCGCTGATCCGCTGGCGCGGCCTCGCCATGCCCAAGGACAGCGCGACCTTGTGGCGGTTCATGGTCCAGGCCTGCCTCAACAGCGTCGTGCCGTTCACGCTGATCGCCGCCGCCGAGCGCTCCATCGACGCCGGTCTGGCCACCATTCTCAACGCGACCTCGCCGATCTTCACCTTCCTGCTGACCGCGCTTATCACCCGCCATGAATCCGTGACCGCACGCAAGCTGTTCGGTGTCGGTGCCGGCATTGCCGGCATTTGCCTGATCGTCGGCACCCAGGCGCTTGGCGGGCTCGGCCATCAATTGTGGGCGCAGCTTGCCGTCATTGCCGCCACGGTCTGCTATGCCGGCGCAGCCATTTTCGGCCGCAGCTTTAGGGGACTCGACCCGATGCTGCCGGCCGCCGGCTCGATGCTGTGCGGCGCGGTCATCCTCGTCCCCTTGAGCCTGGCCTTCGACCGCCCGTGGACGCTGTCGCCTTCAATGGCGTCGATACTGGCCTTGTTGGCATTGTCGGTGTTCTCCACGGCGCTGGCCTTCTGCATCTTTTTCCGCCTCATCCACACGCTTGGTTCGGTCGGCACGACCTCGCAGGCCTATCTGCGCGTGCCGATCGGCGTCGGCATCGGTGTCCTGTTCCTCGGCGAAAGCCTGGGGCCGACGGCGTTCTGGGGGATGGGCTGCGTCGTCGCCGGCGTTGCGGCGATGACCATCCCCGCCCGCTCCCGGGCGCTGGCGCGCTAGATCATGATGAGATTTGGTTGAAATCTCATCATGATCTAGCCCTTTGTTGGGGCATGATCTTTTCCAAAACCGGTACCCACTTTTTGGGGTCATGCTCTAAGTCCCGTCCGGAATTGTGCCCGCTCCGGCAGGCTTGCGGCTGACAGGGTCTCCGCCTATGTCGGAGATATTCGTTTGTTCCTGGGGGTGGAAACGCCGTGATCTCCAACGCTGCCCGCGCCGCCTTCAGCCGGCTGTTTTCTCCCGAATTCCGCGCGGTTTTCCTGAAGACGCTGGGCTTGACCGTCCTGGCGCTGGTCGCCTTGTGGTTCGTCTTGACCGGGCTTGTCGATTGGCTGGCGCTGCCATGGGTTCACTCCTTGTTGCCCGGCCTGCCGTCCTGGGCCGGATGGCTGGGCGGCATTATCGCGGCCATCGCTCTTGCCTTCGGGATGGCGCTGCTGATCGCGCCGGTGACGGCAATCGTGGCGGGCCTGTTTCTCGACGACATCGCCGAAGTGGTCGAGCGCACCGACTATCCGGCCGATCCCGTCGGACGCGCCATGCCGGCGCTGCGCTCGCTCGTGTTGTCGGTGAAATTCTTCGGCGTCGTCATCCTGGGCAACATCGTCGCCTTGCTCCTTCTGTTGGTTCCAGGCGTCAACATCGCCGCCTTCTTCATCGTCAACGGCTATCTGCTCGGACGTGAATTCTTCGAATTCGCCGCCATGCGCTTCCGCCCGGAAGATGAGGCGAGGGCGTTGCGCCGGAAATATGCCGGCACCGTCTTTCTGGCCGGGCTGCTCATCGCTGCCTTCCTCGCCGTGCCCCTGCTCAACCTGCTGACGCCGCTCTTTGCCGCCGCCATGATGGTGCATCTGCACAAGGCGGTCGGCGCGCGGGAGAGCGCCGGGCGATAGGCCTATCAACGCAGAAGAAAACCGCGTCCCAATTCGTCATCCGGCTCGACGGTGAATTCCGCCCGGCCCGAATAGTAGGCGCGGCCGCCGACGCGGGCGATGATCGCATCATGCGGGCCGGCCATGGTCGTGCGCGCCACCGCTCCGGAAAAGCGCGAGCCGGCGATGCTTTCGAAGGACCGCTCCTGACCAGGGTTGATCTCACCCTTGGCATGCATTGCCGCCAGCCGCGCGGTGACGCCGGAGCCGGTCGGCGAGCGGTCGACCTCGGCATCGGCAAAGACGCAGATGTTTTTTGTTGCCTCGCCGGAGAACGCATCGTGTCCATCGGTGAGGATGGTGCCGTAGAGGAAAGCGAGATCGGCATGGTCGGGATGCGATAGAGGGAACGCCGCCTTCAGCCGCTCGGTCAGCGCGGTTGCCGCGTCGACGAAATCGCGCACCCGGCTGCGGCCGAACTCCAGGCCGAATTGATGGCAGTCGGCCAGCGCGTAGAAGGCGCCGCCATAGGCGATGTCGAACGCAATCTTGCCGTATCCCCCCAATTCGATTTGTTGGTCATGGGCAAACAGAAAGGCCGGCACGCTTTCGAACGACACCGATCCCGCTTTGCCGTCCCTGACCTCGACCGAGGCGACGACCATGCCGCACGGCGCCTCGATGTTGACGGTGGTGATTGGCTCCTGCTTGACCACCAGCCCTTCGTCGACGGCGTAGCGGCCAAGCGCAATGATGGCGTGGCCGCACATCGTCGAATAGCCCTCGTTGTGCATAAACAGCACGGCCAGCTCGGCGCCGGGCAGGTCGGGCTCCACCAGCAGCGCGCCATACATGTCGTAGTGGCCGCGCGGCTCGAAGATCAGCAGCTTGCGCAAATGGTCGAGGTGGTCGCGCACATAGGCGCGCTTTTCCAGGATCGTGCCTTTGGGAATGTCTGGATAGCCGTCGGTGACGATCCTGAGCGGCTCGCCGCCGGTGTGCATGTCGACGACGGTGAGCGTCATGCGCCGGGACCCCCTAGCCTGAGGATTTGGAAAACAGCGCCTGCAATTTGCCGAACGGGATGGCGGCCCGGGTGAAGCCGAACGTGCCGTCCTGCTGGATCTCGCGCGCCGCGGTTTCCAGCATGCCGAAGGCGAAATTGGTCAGCCACGGACCGAGCGAGATGCGCTTGACCCCGGCCATGGCAAGGTCGGCGATGGTGAAGGCCGGGAGTGCCATGACATTGACCGGCCTGCTCACCGCCGAGCAGACTTTCTGGATGGTCTCGACATCTTTGAGGCCGGGCGCATAGAGCACATCGGCGCCGGCCTTTTCGAAGGCCTGCAGCCGCTTGATCGTGTCGTCGAGATCCGGTTTGCCCCAAAGGAAATTCTCGGCCCGTGCGGTGAAGACGAAATCATGCTTGAGCGCCCGTGCGGCCTCAGCAGCAGCTGCAACGCGCTCGACTGCGTGTGAAAACTCATAGATGGGCTTGTCGGGATCGCCGGTATGGTCCTCGATCGAGCAGCCGGCGAGACCTGCCGCTTCGGCCGCAAAAACCGTCTCGGCGGCACTCGTCGCGCTGTCGCCCTTGCCTTTCTCGAGATCGGCCGACACCGGCAGGCTGGTTGCCGCCGTCAGCTCGCGGCAATGGTGGATCATCGCCTCGAAGGTCACTGCGCCATCGGGCAGGCCGCGCGAGAAGGCAAAACCGGCGCTGGTCGTCGCCAGCGCATTGAAGCCGAAGGAGGCCAGGAGCTTGGTCGTGCCGACATCCCAGGGGTTGGGCATGACGAAGGTCGAGGCGTGCAGGTCGCGAAAGATCTTGCCCTTGTCCATGAGTGCTCCCTTCAGATGCGGAAATGCCGGCAGATACTATCGTGCAGCAATGCACCGGGCAAACGAATGCGGTTGGCTCAGAAGCGTTTGGCGTTCTCTCCTGCCAATTTGTCCAGCGCATCGGAATCCTTGACGTAGTGCAACGTCTTCTTGTCCCAATGATAGGTAACGGAAATTGTGTGGGCTTCAGGCTTGGGCGGCTGGTCGTCGCAGCTCTCGCCGTTGAGCACCGTGGCGTCGGTCACCGTCACTTTGACCGCGGCATAAGGCTGCCCGTCAGCGATCGTCTGGAAAGCAACGTCCTGCTTGCGGCTGTAGGCGCACAGGTTCTCATCGAAGGTGAAGATCATGTCGATCAATTGGAATTTGTCGTCGCGCACCATGATCAGCGGCGTGATCGCGTAGTTTTGGCTTGAATTGAAATGCGCGCTCATGGTGATCACGATGTCGTCGTTCGGCCCAACGGAAAGCTTGCCCGGTTCACGGAAATAGGTGCCGCGGTCGAGCGCGACATTGACGGCGTCGAGCAGCTTCGGCTTGTCTGTGATGTCGTAGAGCGCCAGCACGGCATAGCCTTCGGCGCTGTCGGGAGAGTCGCCGAGGTCGTAGAGCATCGCCAGCCGGTCCTTGCCCCCGGCCTTGATGGCGAGCACGCCGGCGTTGGAGAGGCCCGATGTCTCAGGCGGCGAACCGCCGCCATCCGGTCCCTCGATGTGGCGCATCTCGATCGGCAATCCACCCCGGTAGAAACCGTTGCTGTCACCTGCGAGGCCGGGAATGACCATCCTTGCGAGGTCCAGATAGGTCACATCCATGTGGCCGGGGATGGCGCTGCCGAATTCCGGGAAGCTGACGGCTTGCGCGCCGGCTGCGGTCCAAAGCCACGGCAGCAGCACAAGCGCTAGAGCAATTTCAGGAAAAGTGTGTGCGGTTGTCCGGCCGGAAATTGCAACAAAACAAAAAGATAGAGCGGTTCGCCGTTTCCATGAAACGGTGAAACGCTTTAGGATGGAGCGAAGCAGGTTCGTTGGCATGGGCGCCTCAGGCTGGCCGCGCGGAACCTAACACAGCTTCAGTGGATCGGCACCAGCCCGGCAAGTTCGCGCATGTCGTCGAACAGGACGCCGCCGGCGCTGGCCAGGCCATCGCGGTCGGAATAGGGATCGCCATGATAGGCATAGACACGCATGCCGGCGGCAATGCCGGCCTGCGTGCCGGCAACGCTGTCCTCGATGACGATGCAGTCGGCCGGCGCAAAACCCATGGTCTTTGCCGCATGCAGGAACAGGTCCGGGAACGGCTTGCCGCGGCTGACCATGGTCGAAGAGAACATGGCATGCTCGAACAGCGGCAGCAGCCCGGTCTGGCCGAGCGTGATGTGCATCTTCGAGATACGCGCAGAAGTGGCGACGCAATAGGGAATGCCGGCCGCGCGAACCGCCTCGATGAAGTCGCGCACATAGGGGATCGCCTCGACGCCATGCGCAAACAGATCGGGCAGGCCGGCATTCCAGCGATCGACGAAATCGGCGCCGAGCCGCACCGTGGTCGTCTCTTCGATTTCCTTCTGCACCGAAGCCATGCTGCGGCCGGAAAAATATTTGCGGCAATATTCGAATGTGGTGGGATAACCGGCGGCAACAAACCACTCGGCAAGCCGCCGGTTGGCAAGGTTCTCGGTGTCGACCAGGATTCCGTCGCAGTCGAAGATGACCAGTTTCGGTATGCTCATTCAGGCGGTGCCGGTCGATCCGAACCCGCCCGCGCCGCGCGTCGTGGCGCCGGCCAGCGAGCGCTCCTCAACCGTCACCTGCGTCACCGCGGCAAAGACGATCTGGGCAATGCGCATGCCGCGCGTCACCGCGAAATCCTCGTCGCCGAGGTTGACCAGCAGCACCTTAACCTCGCCGCGATAGTCGCTGTCGACCGTGCCTGGTGAATTGAGGACGGTCAGCCCATGCTTGAAGGCAAGGCCGGAGCGCGGCCGCACCTGGCCTTCCATTCCTTCGGGAATTTCCAGGATCAGACCGGTCGGCACCAAGGCGCGCTTGCCAGGCAGGATCAGCAGCGGCCGGTCTTCCGGCACCGCGGCGCGCAGATCCATGCCGGCGGCGCCGGTGCTTTCGTAAGCGGGAAGGGGAAGTCCATCGCCATGCGGCAACCTGACGAAGCCGACGGTTGGACCGATGACGGAGGAATTGTGGAGGGCTGCGCGCATAAAATCGATCCTATCGGCGCGAACGGCGATTCGGTCAACTCGTCCGCAGGCCTATCAACGGCTTTCTTTCGGGCGTCAGTGTGACCTAGCGCAATTCCACCGGAACGACCGTCGTCTCCTTGATCTCCTCCATGACGAAGGAGGCCGAAACGTCCGACAGCGCCACCTTGGCGATCAGCCGCTGATAGAGCCGGTCATAGGCCTTCATGTCAGCGACGCGGGCGCGCAGCACGTAGTCGAGATCGCCGGACATGCGATAGACTCCGGTGATCTCGGGAAAACCGGTCACCGCCGCCCGAAACTTCTGCAGCCAGTCCGGGTCATGATTGGACGTGCGGATCAGGATGAACACCGAAAGCCCGAGCCCGAGCTTGTCGGCATCGACCAGCGCCACCCGCCCGGTGATGACGCCGTCCTCTTCCAGCCGCTTGACCCGGCGCCAGCAGGCGTTGCGCGACAGCGACACTTTTTCGGAGAGCTGATCGACCGACAGTGTGCCGTCGCGTTGCAGCTCGGCCAGCAATCTTCGGTCGATTTCATCAAATTCAAGCGCCATGTTGGGATGAATGTCCCGAACCACGGCGTTAGACAAGGACAAATTGAGACCGATGAACCTTTACCCCGTGGCAGGATACCCACATCGGGGCTTATCCCGGCAGGAGGGATCACCATGACGACGCTGTTTTCGAAGCTGTTCACCTCTCACCCGGCCAAGGTGGGCGAGACCTATTTCAGCCATATGGCCTTTGCCGCCTGGTTCTGCTCGCGCCTCCTGATGGCCGCTGGTGCGGCACTCGTTCACGCTTTCTTGCCGTTTCTCTTCGAAACTGTGGCAAGCCGAATCGTTCGCGAACTTTATGAACGGACGCACAACAGAGGCTCGCACGCGGTCAAGGAGCCCCAGGCTCACTTGGATCTCGTCTAGGATTGGTTAGAAGCGATGTGCCGATGGGCGGCCTATCTGGGTGAAGCGGTCTTCCTCGAAGACGTCGTCACCGCGCCTTGCCACTCGCTGATTGCCCAGAGCCATTGCGCCCAGGAAGCCAAGTCGCCGACCAATGGAGACGGTTTCGGCCTTGCCTGGTATGGCGACCGGCCCGAGCCCGGCCTCTACCGCGACATCCTGCCGGCCTGGTCGGATCCCAATCTGAAAAGCCTGTGCCGGCAGATCAAATCCGGCCTGTTCCTCGCCCATGTCAGGGCGTCGACCGGCGGCGCCACCAGCCGCATGAACTGCCATCCCTTCATCTCCGGCAGCTGGTCTTTCATGCACAATGGCCAGATCGGCGGCTTCGAAAAGATCCGCCGCGCGCTGGAGAACTCGCTCTGCGACGCCGTCTTCGACCAGCGTGAAGGCACCACCGATTCCGAGCTGCTTTTCCTGCTGATGATCGACGAGGGTCTTGCTGGCGACCCGCAAGGGGCAGTATCGCGCGCCACCGCCCGCGTCATCGAGGCATCGCGCCGCGCCGGTCTGGAGCCAGCCTTGAAACTGACTGCGGCCTTTTCGGATGGAAAGGCGCTGTATGCCGTGCGCTATGCCAGCGACGATCACGCGCCGACGCTGTACACGTCGGTGCGCAATGCCGGCCGTTGCATCGTGTCGGAGCCTTTCGATCGCGAGGGCGGGGAATGGCAGGCCATCCCGCCCGCGAGTTTTGTCACGATCAGCGGCGATGGGATGGTTATTCGGCCGTTCGTGCCGGCAACTGCGAAGCTCGCGCTGGTGGGCTGATCGAAGGAAACAGGGTAGGCCGCATTCCTTCGCGCCCCCCTCAACCGAACCGGTCAGCGCAATTACGATCAAGCGTTCCCTGTCCTAGAAATGCTGAACTCACTTCAAGCCGCGCCTGCCATTTGGCGAAGGCGCCGACTGCCGGAGCATTCGCCATGGACCTAGTCTTCTCCTCGACCGTCGACCTCGCCACCACGATTGCGGCGCGAAAAATCTCCGCCGTTGAGGCGCTAGACGCGCAACTGGCGCAGATTGATCTGCATAACGAGGCGGTCAACGCGGTCGTCAATCTCGAGCGGGAAGGCGCCCGCGAGCGCGCGAAACAGGCCGACGCGGTGCAGGCGCGCGGCGATGGGCTCGGACCGCTGCATGGCGTGCCTTTCACGTTGAAGGACATGCACCAAACCGCTGATATGAAGACCACGGTTGGTTTCGCACCATTCGCCGACTATGTGGCAAAGGCAGACAGTCCGGTCGTCGCCCGATTGAAAGCCGCAGGCGGCATCCTGATTGGAAAGACCAATGTCGCGACGATGCTGGGGGACTGGCAGGCGGACAACCCGCTGTTCGGTCGCACCAGCAATCCGTGGAACCGCTCGCGCACGTCAGGCGGGTCCAGCGGTGGCGCCGCGGCAGCGGTGGCGACCGGGATGACGCCGTTCGATGTCGGCACCGACATGCAGGATTCGATCCGTCTGCCGTCGGCTTTTTGCGGTGTCTACGGGTTGAAACCGACCGAGCATCGCGTGTCGCTGGCCGGCGCCTTCCCCGATCCGAACGGCGCGGCGCGTAGCGTGCGGCTGATGTCCTGCCTCGGCCCGCTGGCGCGCAGCGTGGAGGATCTTGCGCTGATCTACAAAATCATCGCCGGCCCGGACGGAGCAGACACGGACCTCGCGCCGGTGCCCGTAGAGGCCATGCTCAGGCTAGACCTCAAGACATTGCGCATCGCCGTGGCGCCGTCCATCACCGGCTTTCCGGTGGCTGGCGAAATCGCTGTCGCCGCCGAAAGCCTGGCCAAGCGGTTGCAATCAGCAGGGGTGATTGTGGAAGAAGCGAACTTGCCTGAGATCGATCTGCATCACGATCTGGGGCAGGGCGGCGATCTGATCGGCATGATGCTGGAGGCAGCGCAGCCCGAACCGCCGGAGCAGCCAACGCCGATCACCAATTGGTTCGAGGCGCTCGCTCGCCGCGACCGCTCGATCCTGGCCTGGGACAGGTTCTTCGAAACCTGCGATGCCTTGCTGTGCCCGGTCGCCATGACCACGGCCTTCGCGCATTGTGAGCCCGGCACGCCGATCGAAGTCGACGGCAAGGAGCAAAGCTATTGGATGCTACCGGCCTATGGCGCGGTCTTCAATTATTCCGGCCATCCGGCACTCTCGCTGCCCTGCGGGCAAGACCGCGACGGCCTGCCTATCGGCCTGCAACTGGTCGGCAAGCGCTGGTCGGAATCGCGGCTGCTCGGCATCGCCAAGGCGATCGAAGCGCTGACCGGCGGCTTCAAGCGTCCGCCGGGCTACTGAGCAAACCGACCCAACCAATAAGGCGTCAGCAGCGGATCACGCTCGCCGTCGAGAATTTCGCGCGTGGCGAACAGCCCGACCGCCGGCGCCAGCGTTATGCCGGAATGCATGACGGCGACATAGAGACCTTCCGTGCCCTCGGCGCGGCCGATGATCGGAAAGCCGTCGATCGGCGTCGGCCGGTAGCCAACCGTGTGGAAATCAAATTCCAGTTCGTCGGCGCCGCGCAAAGCCGCCTTCATTGCTGCAAACAGCTCGCGCGCCGTGGCGTCGCGATTCTCACCGGGATCGCTCCCCGCGAAATCCGAGCCGGCGATGATGCGGCCCTCCGCCGTCTGGCGCATATGCAGCTTTTCGGCATGCACCAGCCCGTTGAGGAGCTTCTTGTAGGGCTGCGAGTGGACGATCAGACCGGGCGGCGTCTCGATCGGCAGCTTGATGCCGACGGTAGCGGCAATATCGGGCGCCCCGACACCGGCTGCGATCACCACCTCTTCGGCTGGCATCAGCCCATGCGATGTATCGACACCGGCAATCCTGCCATCGGTCTGGACAAGTGCGGTTACAGAACTGGAGAGAACGCGCGCACCTTGCCGTTCTGCGTCGGCCAGCAGCGCCTTGGCCGCTGCGACCGGTTCGGCCACGCCTTCTTCCGCGACATAGACAGCGAATTCCGGCGGCTCGACGAGATTGGGCTCGATTTGCGCTGCGCGCCCGGCGTCGACGCGTTCGATGCCGTAACCCCAGGAAGCGTGCTCAGCCGCGTAGGCTTCGAGCCTGTCGGCCGGCAGATCCCAGCACAGCCCGCCGCACCAGGCGAGCGGCAGGCCGGGCAGCTCGTTTGCCAGCCGCTTCCATTCGGCCATCGCACGGATGCGCAGCCGGAAATAGATTTCGGGATTGCCCCAGCTGGCGTTGATCCAGGCAAAGGAGTTTGGCGTGGCGACGCCGCCGGCACCACTAGCGGAAATCACAGTCACCCGCGCCCCGGCCTTGGTCAGGTGCCAGGCGATGGACGCCCCGATAATGCCGGCGCCGATGACGATGACTTCTTTAGCGCTGCTCATACCGGACCTCTCAGAATGGGCTCCTCTGATGCCACCGTAACGATTCAAGCTCAAGTGTGGTCGGCCTGCCGGCCCGAAACTGTCGACAGGCTGGCAATGCGCTGCTAGAAGCCCGCGCCACAGACAGGATTCCAGAAATTGGCTGAAGACATCGAACAGGCGGTATCGCGCCGCCGCACTTTCGCGATCATCGCCCACCCAGACGCCGGCAAGACGACGCTCACCGAAAAGCTGCTGCTGTTCGGCGGCGCCATCCAGCTTGCGGGCGAGGTCAAGGCCAAGAAGGACCGCATCCAGACGCGGTCCGACTGGATGAAGATCGAGCGCGAGCGCGGCATTTCGGTCGTCACCTCGGTGATGACCTTCGAATACGAGGACAATGTCTTCAACCTGCTCGATACGCCCGGCCACGAGGATTTTGCCGACGACACCTACCGCACGCTGTCGGCGGTGGACTCGGCCGTCATGGTCATCGACGCCGCCAAGGGCATCGAGCCGCGCACGCTGAAGCTGTTCGAGGTCTGCCGGCTGCGCGATATCCCCATCATCACCTTCATCAACAAGATGGACCGCGAAAGCCGCGACCCCTTCGAGATTTTGGACGAGATCGAGCAGAAGCTGGCGCTGGACACTGCCCCCATCACCTGGCCGATCGGCCGCGGCAAGACTTTTGCCGGCACCTACCACCTGGCGCTCAACGCTGTGCGCAGGGGCGATGCAGAGAAAGACCGCACGCCGGTCAACGGCCCCGACTCCAACCGCGTCGCCGGCCTGCTGCCGGAAAACGAGCGCGAAGCCTTCATCGAGGAGCTGGAACTCGCGCGCGAGGCCTGCCGACCTCTTGATATTGACGCGTTCCGTGAGGGCCATCTGACGCCGGTCTATTTCGGCTCGGCGCTGCGCAATTACGGCGTGCGCGACCTGATCGAGGCGCTCGGTGCCTTCGGCCCGCCGCCGCGTGCGCAGGAAGCAGACACCCGCAAGGTCGAGGCGACGGAGGAGAAGATGACGTCCTTCGTGTTCAAGATCCAGGCCAATATGGACCCCAACCATCGCGACCGCATCGCCTTCGTGCGCGTCTGTTCGGGCAAGCTCGAGCGCGGCATGAAGGCGAAATTGGTGCGCACCGGCAAGCCGATGAGCCTGTCGGCGCCGCAATTCTTCTTTGCCCGCACCCGCGTCACCGCCGACGAAGCGTTTGCCGGCGATGTCGTCGGCATCCCCAACCACGGCACGCTGCGCATTGGCGACACGCTGACCGAAGGCGAGGAGATACTGTTCCGCGGCGTACCTAACTTCGCGCCGGAAATCCTGCGCCGTGTGCGCCTCGGCGACGCGATGAAGGCGAAAAAACTCAAGGAAGCGCTGCACCAGATGGCCGAGGAAGGCGTCGTGCAGCTGTTTTCGCCGGAAGACGGCTCGCCGGCCATCGTCGGCGTCGTCGGCGCGCTGCAGCTCGATGTGCTGAAGGAACGGCTGAACTTCGAATACACGCTGCCGGTCGAATTCGAGATGTCGCGCTTTTCAGTCTGCCGCTGGATCTCCGCCGACGACAAGGCCGAGACGCTTCGCTTCATTGAGGCGCATCGCGGCGATATCGCCCGCGACCTCGACAACGATCCGGTGTTTCTGGCCCAGCACGCCTTCTCGCTGAACTACGAAGCCGAACGCTGGAAAGCCATCCGCTTCGCTACCATCAAGGACTACCAGGTCCGCGACAAGGCGGCGTAAGGCGCCCCTTTTCCTTCTGCCCGTTTACGCGGAGAAGGTGCCCGAAGGGCGGATGAGGGGCAGCGCCGACGTTGAAGGGTCAATTGGCTCCAACGCGCGCCGGCCGTTCGCATGGCTCAGGGCGTTCGAAGCTCGAAAAGCAAAGCAATTGGCTTTTCGTCCGCTACGCGGCCGCTTCTCACCCCTCCGCAGCTTCCTCGATCTTGGCAATATCGATCTTGCTCATCTGCATCATCGCCGACATCACCCGCCCGGCCTTGGCCCGGTCCGGATCCAGAAGCAGGCGCGGCAGCTGCTCCGGCACGACTTGCCAGGAGACGCCGAACTTGTCCTTCAGCCAGCTGCATTGCGACGGTTCGCCGCCGCCTTCGATGAGCTTGTCCCAGAAATAATCGACCTCTTCCTGGGTCTTGCAGTCGATCGACTGTGACATCGCCTCGTTGAACTTGAATTGCGGTCCGCCGTTGAGTGCCTGGAACTGCACGCCGTCGAGTTCGAACGTGGTCACCAGCGCCTTGCCGGCATCGGCATGGCCTTCGGGCCAACGCAGCACGCTCAGCACCTTCGAATTCTTGAAGATGGAGACGTAGAAATTCATCGCCTCTTCGGCCTGGCCATCGAACCACAGGCAGGTGGTGATCTTTTGCATGTCATGCTCCTCGGGTGTTTGGTTGCGGTTACAGGTGAAGCTGCTGACTTATAGAAATGGTGCCATTCCCTTGCCGTCGTCCAAGGACGGATGCCGGGCTAGCGATCCGACACTGGCCGGCAATCTTTTTCGAAACCCTGATTTTCAGCGAGACTCTGGCGCATTGCAAAAAAGTGGCCAG
Source organism: Mesorhizobium sp. C268A (assembly GCF_040324475.1). NCBI lineage: Bacteria > Pseudomonadati > Pseudomonadota > Alphaproteobacteria > Hyphomicrobiales > Phyllobacteriaceae > Mesorhizobium > Mesorhizobium sp. C268A. Next base: position 2,811,771 of record NZ_JAMYVX010000001.1, on the reverse strand, counting down.
ACCATACTTGCCGGTCTATAAACCCTGCGATCCAAGTTCCGCGCCGCCACGCTCCGCACCGGGCGCAGCCAGCCAGCCAAGGAAAATTCATGCCTGCCTATCGCTCCCGCACCACCACCCACGGCCGCAACATGGCCGGCGCCCGCGGCCTGTGGCGCGCCACCGGCATGAAGGATTCGGATTTCGGCAAGCCGATCATCGCGGTGGTCAATTCCTTCACCCAGTTCGTGCCGGGTCATGTCCATCTGAAAGACCTTGGCCAGCTGGTGGCGCGCGAGATCGAGAAGGCCGGCGGCGTCGCCAAGGAATTCAACACCATCGCCGTCGATGACGGCATCGCCATGGGCCATGACGGCATGCTCTATTCGCTGCCGTCGCGCGAGCTGATCGCGGACTCGGTCGAATATATGGTCAACGCGCATTGCGCCGATGCCATGGTCTGCATCTCCAATTGCGACAAGATCACGCCCGGCATGCTGATGGCCTCCTTGCGCCTCAATATCCCAAGCGTCTTCGTCTCCGGGGGGCCGATGGAAGCCGGCAAGGTGGTGCTCGCCGGCAAGACACAAGCGCTCGACCTGGTCGACGCCATGGTTGCCGCCGCCGACGACAAGATCTCCGACGAGGACGTCAAGGTCATCGAACGCTCGGCCTGCCCGACCTGCGGCTCGTGCTCCGGCATGTTCACCGCCAATTCGATGAATTGCCTGACCGAGGCGCTCGGCCTGTCGCTACCCGGCAACGGCTCGACGCTGGCAACCCACGCCGACCGCAAGCGGCTGTTCGTCGAGGCGGGTCACCTTATCGTCGATCTCGCCCAGCGCTACTACGAGCAGGATGATGAGTCGGCGCTGCCGCGCAGCATCGCCTCGAAGGGCGCCTTCGAGAACGCCATGACGCTCGACATCGCCATGGGCGGCTCGACCAATACCGTGCTGCACATCCTTGCCGCCGCGCACGAGGGAGAAGTCGACTTCACCATGGAAGACATCGACCGGCTGTCACGGCGGGTTCCGGTGCTATGCAAGGTCGCACCGGCCAAGTCCGACGTGCATATGGAAGACGTCCACCGCGCCGGCGGCATCATGGCGATCCTCGGCCAGCTCGACAATGCCGGGCTGCTCAACCGCAACCTGCCCACGGTGCATACGGCGAGCCTCGGCGAAGCGCTCGACCATTGGGACATCTCCCGCACCTCGAGCCAGAGCGTCCGCGACTTCTTTCTCGCCGCTCCGGGTGGCGTGCCGACACAGGTCGCCTTCAGCCAGGACCGCCGCTGGGACGAGCTCGACCTCGACCGCGAGAAGGGCGTCATCCGCTCAGCCGAGACGCCGTTCTCGAAAGACGGCGGCCTTGCCGTGCTGAAAGGCAATCTGGCGCTCGACGGCTGCATCGTGAAGACGGCCGGCGTCGACGAGTCGATCCTGAAGTTCACCGGCCCGGCCCGCGTGTTCGAAAGCCAGGACGCTTCCGTGAAGGCGATCCTGTCCAACGAAATCAAGGCCGGCGATGTCGTCGTCATCCGCTATGAAGGACCGCGCGGCGGTCCCGGCATGCAGGAAATGCTCTACCCCACGAGCTATCTAAAGTCGAAAGGCCTCGGCAAGGCCTGCGCGCTGGTCACCGACGGCCGCTTCTCCGGCGGCACATCAGGCCTGTCGATCGGCCATGCCTCGCCCGAAGCAGCGGAAGGCGGCACGATCGGACTGGTGCAGGAAGGCGATACGATCGAGATCGACATCCCCAACCGCACGATCCGGCTTGCTGTCAGCGACGCTGAACTCGACGCGCGCCGCGCGGCCATGGAGGCGAAGGGCGCCATGGCCTGGAAGCCCGAGGAAAAGCGCAAGCGCAAGGTGACGACCGCGCTGCGCGCTTACGCCGCCTTCGCCACCAGCGCCGACAAGGGCGCGGTGCGGCACGTGCCGGAGTGAGGGTGCGGCGCCGACCCCCACCCCGCTGCTGCGCAGCGACCCTCCCCACAAGGGGGAGGGTAAAGCTCACGGCATCAGCTGATATTCGTAAAGCTTCTGATACAGCCCGCCCTGGTTGAGCAGCGTGCGATGCGCGCCGCTTTCCACCACCTTGCCGGCCTCCAGCACCACGATCGTGTCGGCCTGGTGCACGGTCGACAGGCGGTGGGCAATGACGATGGTGGTGCGCCCGACCGTCAGCTGCTGCAGCGCGTCGCGGAACAGCGCCTCGGATTCGGCGTCGAGTGCGCTGGTCGCCTCGTCCAGAAGCAGGATTTCGGCATTGCGTAGCATGGCGCGTGCGATCGAGATGCGCTGGCGCTGGCCGCCTGACAGCAGCGCGCCATTCTCGCCGACATCCGTGTCGTAGCCTTTCGCCTGGGCGCTGATGAAGTCATGTGCATTGGCGGCCCTTGCGGCGGCCATCACTTCCTCGTCCGTGGCGCCCTCGCGCCCGAGCCTGATGTTGTGCATGATCGTGCCGGCAAACAGGAACGTGTCCTGGCTGACATAGGCGATCTTTTCCCTGACCGAGGTGAGCGTGGCACAAGAAATGTCCTGCCCGTCGAACATCACCCTGCCGCTCTGCGGGTCGTACATGCGCATGATCAGGTTGAGGATGGTCGACTTGCCGCTGCCCGAGGGTCCGACCAGCGCCGTCATCTTGCCGGCGGCAAGCGTCAGGTCCAGTCCCTCGAACACCGGCGCGCTTTCGGGGTAGGCGAAGCTGACATTGTCGAAATGGATCTCACCCGGCCCGGCCCGCAGCGGCTTTGCATCCGGCTTTTCGGCCAGCGTCAGCGGCCGGTCGGCGAGCTGGAACATCATGCGCACGCCGACAATGCCGGTTTCAAGCGAGATGCGTACGCGGGCCAGGCGCTTGGCCGGCTCATAGGCCAACAGCAGCGCCGCGATGAAGGCCATGATGTTGCCCGGCATCTGACCGCCGCCGCCCAGAACCAGGAAGCCGCTGACAAAAACGGCGCCAGCGATGGCCAGCCCCGCAAGCGTTTCCATCACCGGGCTGGTGGCGGCCTCCAGCGTGGCGATGTTGTTGGCGCGGCTCTCCACGTCCGACACGGCCTTGTACATGCGCTTGCGCATGGCGCCTTCGAGGCCGAAGGATTTGACGACGCGCACGCCGATCGCAGTTTCCTGCATCACCTGCACGATCTGGCCGAGCGAACGGAATTCTTGCGAGGCAATTTTTCGGACGCGCTTCAGGATACGATTGACGCCGTAAATGGCGATCGGCCCGATCACCAGACAGATGAGGGACAGCGCCGGCTGCTGCCAGACCATCACACCCACCAGCGCAGCCAGCGTCACCAGATCGCGAACATAGGACGTGACGATTTGGTCGAGCACGCTGCGCGCGGCCTGGGCATTGTTCGTCATGCGCGAAATCAGTTCGGACGAAGAGGTCGAATGATAGAATTCGATGCCTTGCGCGAGAATGCTGTCATAGATCTTGCGCTGCCGGTCGGCGATGATGGCATTGCCGACCCTGCTCATGAAGTAGGCCTGGATGAAGTTTGCGAAGCCCTTGAGAATGAAAATCGCTCCGGTCGCCGCCGCGATCAGATTGACCTGCCCAATCCTCTTGTAAACCACGAATTCATTGGTGATTTCGCGCAGCATATAGGCGCTGGCTGCTGTCGTTGCCGCCACCACCAGCATCGACAGAATGGCCGCAGCGTAGCCAAATCTATGTGCGTGAAAGGATTCCCGCAAAAGCCTTGCGATAAGGCGCTGGTTTTCCGTCGAACGGAAGAAGCGAAACAAATGGCCGATCCCATGCCTGACTGACGAATTTCGGATTCGCCACCGGGGCGAAAGGCGGCTTATAGAGCGAGTTGTGACCGGATGGAACCTTTCGCTGTCGCGGAGACAATCGGCTGCGGCACGGTGTCTTTTGCGCCACGATTGCGGCGACTGATCTGCAGGGAGATGACGACAGATGGATTTCGATCTTGTTGTGCGCGGCGGAACGCTGCCCGACGGCACCGTCGCCGACCTAGGCATCATCGGCGAGACGATCGTCGCCATCGAGTCCGAACTGCATGTCAGCGCCGGCACGGCGATCGACGCCCGTGGCAATCTGATCTCGCCGCCCTTCGTCGATCCGCATTTCCATATGGACGCCACGCTGTCCTACGGCATTCCACGCATCAACGCTTCGGGCACGCTGCTGGAAGGCATTTCGCTGTGGGGCGAACTGAAGCCGCTCTTGACCCATGACGCGGTGCGCGAGCGGGCGCTCGCCTATTGCGACTGGGCGGTCTCGATGGGCCTGCTCGCCATCCGTACCCATGTCGATGTCTGCGACGACCGGCTGCTGGCGGTCGAGGCGCTGCTCGACGTCAAGAAGATTGTCGCGCCCTATATCGATCTGCAACTGGTCGCTTTCCCGCAGGATGGCTTCTACCGTTCGCCGACGGCGCGCCAGAACACGCTGCGCGCGCTCGACATGGGCGTCGACATCGTCGGCGGCATCCCGCATTTCGAACGCACCATGGCCGACGGCACGCGCTCGGTGACCGAATTGTGCGAAATCGCGGCGAAGCGCGGGCTGATGGTCGACCTGCATTGCGACGAGACCGACGATCCGCTGTCGCGCCACATCGAGCAGCTTGCCTATGAGACGCAGCGCCTTGGCCTGCAGGGCAAGGTAGCCGGCTCGCATCTGACTTCAATGCACTCGATGGACAATTACTACGTCTCCAAGCTGCTGCCGCTGATTGCCGAGGCCGGTGTGTCGGCGATCCCCAATCCGCTGATCAACATCATGCTGCAGGGCCGCCACGACACGTTTCCCAAACGCCGCGGAATGACCCGGGTGAAGGAGATGCTGGCGCTCGGCATCCGCGTCGGTTGGGGCCAGGATTGCGTTCTCGACCCCTGGTATTCGCTGGGCACCGCCGACATGCTCGACGTCGCCTTCATGGGGCTTCACGTCGCTCAGATGTCGAGCCCTGCCGACATGGCACGCTGCTTCGACATGGTCACCAATGTCAACGCCGCCATCATGGGCCTCGATCATCTCGGCCTTGCCGTGGGCAAGCGCGCCAGCTTCGTCATCCTCGATGCAGGCAACCCGATCGAGGCCTTGAGGCTGCGTGCCGAACGGCTGTGCGTCGTCGCCAGGGGCAAGGTGGTGGCCGAGCGCACGAAACAGGAGACACGGCTGTCGATCGCCGGCCGTCCCGGACAGGTGAACCGGCGGCACAAAACTGCGTAGAAACAGCCGATTTCCGCCGCTGGTCTTACCGATTTGCCTCGTCAAAGCGACCGCTTGCAGCTAGGGAGCCGCATGGCCCAGTCGCTCGTCCGCACCTTCACTATCAGGAACGCGCTTCTGGCCGGCATCCTCTTGATGCTGGCCGGCGACTTCATGTTCGCGCTGAACGACGCGATGGGCAAATGGCTGGTCGCCAGCTTCTCTGTCGGCCAGGTGGTGCTGATCCGATCCATCGGCGCCTTCATCGTGCTCGGCCCGATGATCGCCAACCAGGGCGCCCGCAGACTGTTCCGGATGGAGCGGCCGGTCCTCCAGATTCTGCGCGTGCTGGCGACCACGGCGGACACGGCGCTGTTCTATGCCGCCGTCGTCTATCTTCCGCTTGCCGACGTGATGAGCTTCTACATGGCCGGGCCGATCTATGTAGCGGCGCTGTCGCATTTCCTGCTCGGCGAAAAGGTCGGCTGGCGCCGCTGGGCCGCCATCATGGTCGGCTTCTGCGGCGTGCTGATCATCTTGAAGCCGTCTTCGGCGGCGTTCTCGCAGTCCTCGCTGTTCGCACTGGTCGGCAGCATTGCCTTCGCCTTCGCCATCATCCTCAGCCGCCGCCTGCGCGGCACCAGCGACACAACGCTGGTCACCTGGCAGACTATCGGCACGCTGCTCGTCGGCGGCGTGATGACCATAGGCGCCTGGCAGACGCCCTCGGCACTCGATTTCGGCGCCATGCTCCTGCTCGGCATCGTCTCCTGCAGCGCGCATCTGATGATTACCAGGGCGCTGAAACTGGCCCCTGCCTCGACGCTGGCGCCGCTGCACTACAGCCTGCTTCTATGGGCGGTGATCTTCGGCCTGGCCTTCTTCGGCGACCTGCCGGGACCGCGCATCCTGATCGGCTCGGCCATCGTCGTGCTCGCCGGCCTGTTCATCTTCCACCGCCAGAAGGTGGTCGAAACAGTCGTGCCGCCGGAGAACGTGCCGAAAGGCGTGAATTGACCTAACCTTGGCGCACCGCCGCCAGATGCCGTAAAAACTCAGGCGTTTCCATCAGCGCCTTGCAACGGGCGAAGCGGCCGTCGGCATAGGCGCGGAAGTCCTCGACCGGGTTGTTGTTGGCAAGCTGGATCAGCCCCCACAGCGTCCACAACAGGTCGCACATCGCCTTGTAGATAACGACGCGGCCGCGCTCGGCCGGTTTCGCCTCGCCGCCGAAATAGGCGCGCATCATCTCTTCCTCTTGCGCGGTGTGGAACCGGCCTTCGACCGAGAGGTCGCCGAGGTCCCAGAGCGGATCGTTCATCCCCGAATATTCCCAGTCGACGATCCACATCCGCTCGCCCGTATCGAGAAAATTCTCGCACAGCGGATCGCAATGGCAGGCCGCAAGCGGCAGTCTATGCGCGGCAAGGGCGGCACGCACGGTGTCGGATTCGCGCACCACGTCGTGGTAGCCCGGCGGCAAGGCGACGTCCTTGGTCGATAAGACCTTGAGATAGTCGTCGATCATCGCAAACAGCTCGAAGCGGAACGGAAACACCGCACCGGACGCGTGCAGCCTGCGGAAGGCTTCGCCGGCGCGGGCCGGGCTGCCGGCGCGCAGCTTGAACTTTTCCGGCGACATCGTCACGGCGCCGGCAACGAAGCGGCTCGCCAGCACGCCTGTCGCGGGGTCGACATGCAGCACCTCGGGACTGACGCCCGCTTTGGCCGCCTCACGCGCCGCCACCGCCTCATTAGCGCGGTTGATATACTCCTCGGTGCCTTTGCCGGGGATACGCAGGCAGATATCGCCGGCCCGAAAGACGAGATTGGTCATCCCGCCCAGCCGCTCCAGCGGTCCGTCGTAGCCCGCTAATGCCGGAATTGCCGCAAGTGTTGCGCGTGCCTCGTCGGTCCCCATGGCTGTTGCCCCTGGCGTGTTATTTCTTGCGACAACGGTTCCACAGTTTTCGCCGTTTGGCTATCATCCGATCGAGGGTGAGCAGCGAGCTGGCGGAGAAACAGCCATGGCGGGCAACAAGGATCATGGCGGGCTTGGCGCCGCCTATGCGGCGCAACGGCCCGAGGACGTCGCCGCGATCTATGACAGTTGGTCGGAAACCTACGATGCCGACATGTCGGCCGCCGGCTACCGCCATCCGACGATCTGCCTGGCCCTGCTCGCACGGCATCTGCCGCGCGGCGCCGCACCGCTTCTCGACGCCGGCGCCGGCACCGGGCTGATCGGCGAGTGGCTGGCCATCACCGGCTATCCCCAGGTCGAAGCGCTCGATATTTCGCAAGGCATGCTGTCTAAAGCGGCGGCAAAGGGCGTCTATTCGGCGCTGCATTGCCTGGCGCTCGGCGGGCCACTGCCCTTTGCCGACAATGCCTATGCCGGCATCGTCTCGGCCGGCGTTTTCACCTCCGGCCATGTCGGCGCCGAGGGGCTGGACGAACTGATCCGCGTCTGCCGTCCCGGTGGCGTCATCGTGCTGACCATCAAGAACACGCTGTGGAACGCCGGCTTTGCCGATCGCATCGCTGCGCTCGAGGCTGAGGTCAGGGTCGTTCGTGCCGAGGAGACTGCGCCTTATGTTTCGATGCCGGGCGAGGCTGACACCGTGCCCAGCCGCGGCCTTGTACTCCGTGTGAGCTAATCCAGGTTTCGTCTACGCCTTGATCCTGCTCATCGAAGAATCGTACATCGGTTCGAGATGAATGTTGGCCGGCGTCCGTTCCATCGCGACCACCAGCTCATAGTCCCCTGAGCTGAGAAAATCGTCGCTGACGCCATCGGCGTTGCGGACATAGCCATAGCCGATGTTCTTAGCCAGCGTGTAGCCATAACCGCCGCTGGTGAGATAGCCGACCGGTTCGCCATTGCGCAAAATCGTCTCGCGCCCGACCAGCACGATATCGGGATCGTCGACCGTGAAGCCGGCAAAGCGTTTCTTCAGGTCGGCGCCGCTGATCTTTTCGAGCGCCCGCCGGCCGACGAAATCCGTGTTCTTTCTCAGCTTCACCGCCCAGCCGAGGCCGGCCTCCAGCGGCGTGTCGTTGGGTGTGATGTCGGAGCCCCAGGCGCGATAGCCCTTCTCCAGCCGAAGTGATTCCAGCGCTCGGTAGCCGATCGGCCGGATGCCGAGCGGCTTGCCGGCGGCCATCAATGCGTCGAAGATTTCGCCGGTGGCGGCGATTGGCACATGCAATTCCCAGCCGAGCTCGCCGACATAGGTGACGCGCAGCGCCCGAACCGTATGACCGGCAATGGCGATCTCGCTGACATGGCCGAACGGGAAGGCGACATTCGAGACATCCGCGTCGGTGACGGCCGAAAGCACATCGCGGGCGCGCGGCCCCATCAGCGACAGCGTGCCGAAATCCTCGGTGACATCTTTCAACGTCACGTCGAGGCCCTTGCCGACATGGTCGCCGATCCAGGAGAGATCATGCGTGCGGAAGCCGGTGCCGGTCACGATGTAGAATTTGTCTTCGGCGAGCCTGGCCACCGTCAAATCGGCCTCGATGCCGCCGCGCGTGTTGAGAAGCTGCGTGTAGGTCAGCCGTCCCACCGGCTTGGCGACATCGTTGGCGCAGATCCAGTCCAGCGCCTTAGCCGCATCCGAACCCGTCATTTCGTATTTGGCGAAGGAGGACTGGTCGAAGATGCCGACTTTCTCGCGCACATGCCGGTGCTCCTCGCCGACCGGGCCAAACCAGTTCTGCCGGCCCATGGAATAAATGTCTTCGGATGTGGCGCCCTGCGGCGCGAACCAGTTCGGCCGTTCCCAGCCGAGCTTGGAGCCGAACACCGCGCGGTGCGCTTTCAGCCGCTCGTAGAGCGGCGAGACGATGCGCGGCCGGCCCGAGACGTACTCCTCATGCGGAAAGCCGATCGTGTAATGCTTGCCATAGGCTTCCAGCGTGCGATCGCTGACCCATTGCCGGTCGCGGTGCAAATTGGAAAAGCGCCTGATGTCGACCACCCAAAGGTCGAGCGGCGCTTCACCATCGACAACCCATTGCGCCAGTACCCAGCCGGCGCCGCCGCCGGAAGCGATGCCGAAGGCGTTGAAGCCGGCGCCGACGAACATGTTGGCGCATTCGGGCGCGACACCGAGGATGAAATTGCCGTCCGGCGTAAAACTCTCCGGCCCGTTGATCATCTGCTTGACGCCGACCGTCTCCAGCGCCGGCACGCGCGCGATCGCCTGGCTCATATGCTGTTCGAAATGATCGTAGTCGTCGTCGAACAGGCGGAACTCCCAGTCATCGGGGACATCGCCGCCGGGCAGGCCGGTCGCCCAGGCCTGCGGGTTCGGCTCATAGCCGCCCATCACCAGCCCGCCGACCTCTTCCTTGAAATAGGTACGGCGGTCGGGATCGCGGATTGTCGGCGCGTCGGTCGCCAGCCCGTCGACCTTCTCGGTGATGATGTACTGGTGCTTGACGGGTTGCAGCGGTACGGAAATGCCGGCCATCGCGCCGACCTGGCGCGCCCATTGCCCGGCACAGTTCACCACCTTGTCGCAAGCAATGTCGCCCTTGTTGGTCTTCACCGCGGTGATGTGCCCGTCCATCATGTCAAATCCGGTGACGCGGACATCCTCGAACAGCTTCGCGCCATGCATGCGCGCGCCCTTGGCCAGCGACTGCGTGATGTCGGAGGGGCTGGCCTGCCCATCGGTCGGCAGCCAGGAGGCGCCGACCAGGTCGCTGGTCTCCAGCAGCGGCCACATCTTTTTGACCTCCCCCGGCGACAGCAACTGCATGTCCATGCCGAAGCTCCTGGCCGTCGTCGCCAGCCGTTTATATTCGGTCCAGCGGTCGGCATTGGTCGCAAGCCTGAGGCACCCGGTCATCTTCCAGCCGGTAGCGAGCCCGGTCTCAGTCTCCAGTCCCTTGTAGAGCTCGACCGAATATTTGAGCACGCGGGTGATCGAGGCCGACGAGCGCAACTGGCCGACCAGCCCGGCCGCATGCCAGGTCGAGCCCGAGGTCAGCTTGCCCTGTTCCAGCAGCACGACATCGGCCTTGTGGTCGCGCGCCAGGTGATAGGCCGTCGAACAGCCGATAATGCCGCCGCCGATGACGACGATGCCGGCATGTGTGGGCAATGTCATGACTGGGTCCCGTACTTCGTGCGGTAATTGTCCAGCGCCGCGTCAAGCCGCGTCAGGTTCTCTGCGGTGTAGGCGACGTAGTCGATGCCGGGCGCGTCGAGGTAAAGTTCGGAAACCATGCTCCACATCGCCTCGCGCAGCAGCGAGGCGCATTGCATGGCGGCGTGCGAGCGGCGGATCGCCTCATCCGGCTCGCGCATGAAATACGCCGTGAGGAAAGTGAAGGACTCCGCGTCGCTCATCTCGGCGTTGGAGGCAACGCCGGCAAGATCGAACATCGCCGTGTTGAAACCGGCATATTCGAAATCGATGAGCCACAACCTGTCGCCATCGTCGAGGATATTTGCCGGCAGAAGATCGTTGTGGCCAAATACGATCGGCAGCAGCTTCTGCGCCCGCTCCAACTCGTCGGCCAGAGCCAGCAGCCTGGGCAGCTCGTCGCGCTTGCGGCTGCCGCCTTCGCTCAGCGTTCGCGCATAGTCGCGGATGACATGGAAGACCCAGAACATGAAGCCGGCGCCGGAGATGTGATTGGGCATCTCGCGATGGAACCCGCGCATAAGCGCTGCGACGCGGCCGATATTGGCGCGCACGTCCTCGGCGACATAGGTCTTCGCGCCGAGGAATTCCGTGACCATGATGCCGGGTTCGGAATGGTGGACCGCCGGCGCGAAGCCTGCGGCGTGCGCCGCGCGGGCCGTCATCACCTCGCGGTCGCGAAAGACGTGGTGAAATGGATAGTCCTGGCCGAAGCGCACGACATGCCGCCCGGCCGCGTCCTTGACCAGATAGTTGGCGTTGCTGAGGCCGCCCGGCAGCGGCGCAATGTCGATGCTGCCATTCCAGCAAGGCAAGGCCCGGATGCGGTCTTCAGCAGTCACGGGGCCATCCCTGACTTTTGCGGAGCTTCGATAGGCGCCAAGCGCCGCGCAACGAGCGTTGGGAAACGCAAAAAATCTCGTCGGTGCGGGACGCAGGAACTCCTATCCCGCGCCGCACCGACGAGCCCCTCTGGCCAGGTTTTAATACCCGGTCTCCGCCCCCGCGGATCAGAGAAACTTTTGTGCCAGTTCAAACCCAGACGGTCTGGCCAGACGGTCCGGTCCGTGAATTGCGGCTCTGCCATCACCCTCCCGTGGCAGTTCCGAAGCTGTCACGCCGTCAATGTCACGCCAGTGCTGCCTACCTGTCAATGAAATGTTGTGACTTTTTTTGGGTGTTTTGCCCGAAACCACGAGCAATTCCTTTAAAAACGGCGGCATTGCCCTAAAACCGGGCAGGCCGCAAATTGAGGAAGCCAGATGATCCATTCGAAACGGCATGGCGAAATCCTCCGCCTCCTCAAGGAAGAGGGCACCGTCACCATTGCCAGCCTCGCCGACCGGCTGGGGGTTTCGCTTGAAACGGTGCGCCGGGATGTCAAGCCACTGACCGGCAATGGCTCGGTGCTCAAGATGCATGGCGCCATCGGCCTGCCGTCGATGGCCGGCGAAGCGCCGTTCGAGCGGCGCATGCGCGACAATGCGGAGGCCAAGCGGCTGATCGCCCGCATGGTCGCTGCCACCATTCGCGACGGTGAATCGGTCATGCTGGACACCGGCACCACGACCTCGTTCCTGGCCCGCGAACTGCTCGGCCACCGACGGCTGACCGTGGTCACCAATTCATCCGACATCGCCCGCACGCTGGCCACCGTCAACGGCAACAAGGTCTATATGGCCGGCGGCGAATTGCGCAGCGATTCCGGAGCCGCCTTCGGCGCCTCGGCGATCGATTTCGTCAGCCGCTTCTCGGTCAGCCATGCGGTGATTTCGATCGGCGCCGTCGATGCCGCCGCAGGCCTTGCCGACTACGATCTGGAAGAGGCGGAGTTCGCCCGCATGGTGCTGTCGCGCGGCCAGCGCTCGCTGGTCGTCACCGACCACACCAAGTTCGGTCGCCAGGGTCTAGTCCAGGTCTGCGGCTTCGACGGTTTTTCCGAACTAGCCACCGACCAGCCGCCGCCGCGCGACATTGCCTCGGCACTTGCCGAGGCTGGAGCGCGCCTCAGCATCGCTGCGGCCTAGCCAAACACCAGCGACTGGCGCGCCGCGATCCCGGCCCATGCCGCTACCCGATACCACGAAGGCGATGTTGTGCATCATGCGCGCCGCGTCGCCGGCCGCATAAGATGTCGTTCTGGTGAAAAATTGTTTTTCAATCATCCGGCTCTTCGCAATGTCCATGCAACTTGGCAGCCGCAAACAGCGCCTCGTCGAAATGCGGGCCGGGCGAATCGCCCGCATCAGCAATGAGGTCACCATGCTGCAAACGATGCCTTGTCTTTCCTCATGGCTTGGACGCTTGCGCGCTCCGACCTGGAAGCGGACCCGGCTTGGCCGGATATTCCGCAACTTTCCGCCGGCGACGGTGTATGACGGTGTATAAGGTGTCCAGGATCAAGAACCTCAAAACCTATGACTGGCGCTTCGCATGACTGATCCACTGTCGGCGATCCTGGGCTTCGGCCTGCTTGGTGTCGGCTGTCTCGCCTTCACTGAAAAGATCCTGCCGCTGCCGCCCTCGCATGTGCTGCTGCTGTTCCTCGGCATGACGGCAGCCTCCGATCTCCTGGCGCTGGCGATTCTGCTCCTGGTGACGACGCTGTCCGCCATCACAGGCTGCCTTGTCTGGTATAGTGTGGGCCGTAGGATTGGATTGGATCGTGCCGACAGGCTGGTCGAGCGTTTCGGCAAATATGTCTGCTTGCGCTATGCGACCTACAGCAAGCTTGGTCAGGCCTACCGCCGCCATCATGTCCGGGTCTCCTTGCTGGCGCAGTTCATCCCGACGGTTCGCAACTATCTGCCGATCGCGGCCGGCGCGCTCCGTCTTCCACTCTTGCCCTTCGCGGCGGCGACGCTGCTCGGCGCCACTTTGTGGAACACCGGCTTCCTCGTCACCGGCTACCTTATGCGCGGCAGCGGCCGGGATTCCTATGCCATCGGCTTTCGCATCATCGTCATCGTTTTGGCGCTGGAGACGGCGTTTATGCTCGCGCTTCGCTACGGTCCTGCCTGCCGGCGGCGCCTCGGGTTCGGCTGACCAGGAGGCGCCTCAAGCCGTATGGGTATAAGCTCCGCCTTCGGCTTTCCTTCCCCGGCGCGCCGGTGTTTAGTCCGGCCATGGCTTTCACCATCCGCCAGCTGCAGTTCTTCATTGCCGTCGCCGAGCAAGGCACGGTGTCGGGCGCCGCACAAAACCTCTCCATCTCGCAATCCTCGGTCACCGAGGCGATCAAGGAGCTGGAGAGCGATCTCGGCGTCGAATTGTTCGAGCGCCATCCGCGTGGCCTCAACATTACTCACAAAGGCCACCAGTTCCTGCGCCATGCGACCAAGATCCTGGCCGACGTCTCCGATGCGCGCCGCGCTTTCTCCGACGACCAGGTGGCGGCCGGCGGGCGCCTGCAGCTCGGCGTCACCTCGCTGGTCGCCGGCTATGTGCTTTCCGATCTTCTGGCGCGCTATCGCCGCGCCTATCCCGGGGTCGATGTCTCGGCTATCGAGGACAATGGCGACTATCTCGAACATCTGCTGATCGGCGGCAAGCTCGACATTGCCGTCATGGTCACCTCCAATTTGCGCGACCGCACCGCTCTGCAGTCGGAAATCCTCGAGGTCTCGGCCTACCGGCTGTGGGTCCCGCTCGGCCACAAGCTGGCCAGCGCCGACATTATCGGCATAGGCGACATTGCCGGCGAGCCGCTGATCATGCTGACCGTCGACGAGATCGAGGAGAACACCGGCAAGCTTCTGGCGGCGATCGGCGCCAGGCCGCATGTCGCCTTTCGCACCCGCTCGGTCGAAGCCGTTCGCAGCCTCGTCGCCACAGGTGCGGGCGTGGCGTTGCTGCCCGACCTAGTCTACCGGCCGTGGTCGCTGGAAGGCGACCGCATCGAATCGCGCGACATTTCGGGTTCCCTGCCGGTCGTCCAGGTCGGCATGGTCTGGCGCCGCGGCTCCGGTCTGCCGCAGGCGTCGCGCGACTTCATCGGCCTTGCCCAGTCGCAGCGTATGGTACGCCAGCAGCGTTGATAGGGTGCGTGGTTATCTATCGGAAAAACCGATATCGCGTTTCTGATAAATGAATTTGCGAAACCGGAATTTTCCGAGCACTTTTCATGTCAGGGACGAAAGCCGCCATCAGAGCGGCAACGTGCCATCGGATGAACTGACGCTTTTCAGCCTGCGGCTGACCGCGGCGGCGACTCGCTTCGCAGTCAGGCGCCAAAATGGGAGATTGACGATGAATTCATTCCTGAAGACGTGCACCGCCTTGACGGTCGCGCTGACCTTTTCCGGTCAGGCTGTCGCCCAGGTCAAGGAACTTGGCAAGGGCGAAGGGGAGGTCAGCATCGTTGCCTGGCCGGGGTACATCGAGCGCGGCGAAACCGACAAGGGCTATGACTGGGTGACCTCCTTCGAGAAGGAGAGCGGCTGCAAGGTCAACGTCAAGACCGCGAACACCTCCGACGAGATGGTCTCGCTGATGAATGAGGGTGGGTTCGATCTAGTCACCGCTTCGGGTGACGCATCGCTGCGCCTCGTTGCCGGCAAGCGCGTGCAGCCGATCAACACCGATCTCATCCCGAGCTGGAAGGCGGTAGACGACCGTCTGAAGGATGCGCCCTGGTTCACCGTCGACAAGGTGCATTACGGCGTTCCCTATCAGTGGGGCCCGAACATCCTGATGTACAACACCGATGTCTTCAAGGAAGCGCCCAAGAGCTGGAACGTCGTCTTCGAGGAAATGAACCTGCCGGACGGCAAGTCCAACAAGGGCCGCGTCCAGGCCTATGACGGCCCGATCCACATCGCCGACGCCGCCAACTATTTGATGTTCCACAAGCCGGAACTCGGCATTAAGGACCCGTACGAATTGAACGAAGACCAGTACAAGGCAGCGCTCGAGCTGCTGCGTGTTCAGCGGACGCTGGTCGGCCGCTACTGGCATGACGCCGCCATCCAGGTCGACGATTTCCAGAACGAAGGCGTCGTCGCTTCCGGTTCGTGGCCTTACCAGGTCAACACGCTGGTTGCCGCCAAGAAGCCGGTCGCCTCGACCGTGCCGGAAGAAGGCGTCACCGGCTGGGCCGACACCACCATGATGGAGGCCGACGCCGCGCATCCCAACTGCGCCTATATGTGGCTTGAGCATTCGCTGTCGCCCAAGGTCCAGGGCGATGTCTCGGCCTGGTTCGGCTCGCTCCCCGTGGTGCCCGCTGCCTGCAAGGGCAACGAGCTGCTCGGCGAGGAAGGCTGCAAGACCAACGGCTACGAGAACTTCGACAAGATCAAGTTCTGGAAGACCCCGGTCTCCAAGTGCGCAACCCAGAACGACCAGTGCGTGCCTTACTACCGCTGGGTGTCCGACTATATCGGCGTCATCGGCGGGCGTTGAGCTCCCTTTAACCCACCCCCTTGTGGGGAGGGTCGACGCGCAGCGTCGGGGTGGGGGCAGCGCTGACGTCCGGTGCTAGTCACCCCCACCCGCGGCTTCGCCGCGACCTCCCCATCGAGGGGGAGGTGAAGTGCCGTGCCCGCTGGCCGGATTGGTGGCGGCAAGAGCTATTTCGACGAACCACAAACCGGCAACAGATCAGGACAGCCCATGACCTCGGCCGTTTCCTTCCAGAAAGTCTCTCGCCATTTCGGCAGCGTGCGCGCCGTCGATGCGGTCGATCTCGACATCGTGCCGGGCGAGTTCTTCGCCATGCTTGGTCCGTCGGGGTCCGGCAAGACGACCTGCCTGCGCCTCATCGCCGGCTTCGAGCAGCCGACATCGGGCTCGATCTCGATCTTCGGCGACCGCGCCGAGGGCGTGCCGCCCTATCGCCGCAACGTCAACACGGTGTTCCAGGACTACGCGCTGTTCCCGCATTTGAACGTGCTGGACAATGTCGCCTACGGGCTGATGGTCAAGGGCATCGCCAAGCCGCAGCGGCAGAAGGCGGCGGAAGAGGCATTGTCACTGGTGCGGCTTCCCGGCTATGGCGCCCGCCGTCCCGGCCAGCTCTCCGGCGGCCAACGCCAGCGCGTCGCGCTGGCCCGTGCGCTGGTCAACCAGCCCAAGGTGCTTTTGCTCGACGAGCCGCTCGGCGCGCTCGACCTCAAGCTGCGCGAGAACATGCAGGAAGAGCTGAAGTCGCTGCAGAAGGCGCTCGGCATCACCTTCGTCTTCGTCACCCATGATCAGGGCGAAGCGCTGTCGATGGCCGACCGCGTTGCCGTCTTCAATGACGGCAAGATCATGCAGATCGGCACGCCGGAAGACATCTACCAGCGGCCCAGGACACGCTTCGTCGCCGATTTCGTCGGCTCCTCCAATGTGTTGCCGCCGGATTTCGTCCAGCGTTATTCCGGCCAGGACCGCTGGGGCAGCCTGCGCCCCGAATCGATCCGCATCGGCAGCATTGCGAAAGGCGAAGGGGTTGCCGCGCGCCTGGTCGGAACCAACTATCTCGGCGCCACGACCAGGCTGGCGCTCGACGCCGACGGCTTGAGGCTGCACGCCATCGTGCCGGCCGGGACAAAGCTGCCGGCGGAAGGCGAAGCGGTGGTGCTGACGTTCAACCGCGAGCATTTGCATTTGATGGACGAGCCGGCATGATTGAGGTTTGCGCCAAGCACCCCCCTCTGTCCTGCCGGACATCTCCCCCTCAAGCGGGGAGATTGGCTATTCCTCCCGGTTTCGCCAATCTTCAACGTTGGGGATTTGGCGAGGCAGCGAAACTGCTGATCTCCCCCCTTGAGGGGGAGATGTCCGGCAGGACAGAGGGGGGTGTGAAGGAACCCGGCTTCTCAGGGTTCCTTCAGCACGCGGTCTCCCCATGACCATCGCCGCGCTCAACTCAACCTCCGCCCCCGCCATCCTGCCCGGCAGCGGCGGCGTGCGCGGTGCGCTGTCCGACCTGTTCTGGCGCAAGCCGCAACTGCTGCTGTTCCTCATGTTGGCGCCGCCGGTGCTGTGGCTCGGCGTCGTCTATATCGGTTCGCTGTTCGCGCTCTTGGCACAGAGTTTCTTCTCGATCGACGAATT
Organism: Mesorhizobium sp. C268A; assembly: GCF_040324475.1. Taxonomy (NCBI): domain Bacteria; kingdom Pseudomonadati; phylum Pseudomonadota; class Alphaproteobacteria; order Hyphomicrobiales; family Phyllobacteriaceae; genus Mesorhizobium; species Mesorhizobium sp. C268A. Next base: position 2,794,372 of record NZ_JAMYVX010000001.1, on the reverse strand, counting down.
TTCCGGCCTCATCAACCATGAGTTCACGCTGAAGACCTATGGCGACCTGTTCCAGCCCGCCAATCTCGACATCATCCTGCGCACGGTGACGATGGCGGTGCTGGTCACGCTGGCCTCCGCCGCCATCGCCTTCCCGATCGCCTATTATGCGGCGCGCTATGCCCGGGGCCGCTGGAAGGCGCTGTTTTATCTCGGAATCATGCTGCCGCTGTGGTCGAGTTATCTGGTGAAAATCTACGCCTGGAAGTTGATCCTCGCCAAGGAAGGCATTCTGACCTGGCTGCTGGCCAAATTGCATCTGCTCTGGGTGCTCGACGGCTGGCTGTCGCTGCCGGTCGTCGGCGGCAACTCGCTGTCGGTCTCCGCCACCGGCACCTTCATCGCCTTCGTCTATGTCTGGCTGCCGTTCATGATCCTGCCGGTGCAGGCGGCATTGGAGCGCGTGCCCGGCAATCTGGTCGAGGCGTCCTCCGATCTCGGCGCATCGCCGGGCCAGACCTTCCGCAACGTGCTGTTCCCGCTGGCGCTGCCCGGCATCGTCGCCGGCTCGATCTTCACCTTCTCGCTGACGCTGGGCGACTACATCATCCCGCAGATCATCGGCACGTCGCGGCTGTTTATCGGCCAGGCCGTCTATTCGCAGCAGGGCACCGCCGGCAACATCCCGCTCGCCGCCGCCTTCACCGTCGTGCCCATCGTCATCATGGGTTTCTATCTCTGGGGCGCCAAGCGCATGGGGGCCTTCGATGCGCTCTGACGGTTCGCAATCCGCCCCGCTCGGCCTCAAGATCGCAGCCGCTTGCGGCCTGCTCTTCCTGCACCTGCCGATCCTGCTGATCTTCGTCTATGCCTTCACCACGGAAGAGAAGAGCTTCGTCTGGCCGCCGCCGGGGCTGACCACACAATGGTTCGCCGTCACCTGGAACCGGCCGGATGTCTGGCAGGCGCTGTCGCTTTCGGTCCGCGTCGCCGCAATCTCGACCGCGATTGCCTTGATACTGGGCACGCTGTGCGCCGCCGCCGTGTCACGGACGAAATTCTTCGGCCGCGAGACGATCTCGCTGCTCGTCATCCTGCCGATCGCGCTGCCCGGCATCATCACCGGCATCGCGTTGCGCTCGGCCTTCTCGCTAGCCGACATCCCGTTCTCGTTCTGGACGATCGTGCTCGGCCACGCCACCTTCTGCGTTGTCGTCGTCTACAACAATGCGGTCGCCCGTTTCCGCCGCACTTCCGGCTCAATGATCGAGGCCTCGATGGATCTCGGCGCCGACGGCTTCCAGACCTTCCGGCACGTCGTGCTGCCCAACATCGCCACCGCTCTGCTTGCCGGGGGGATGCTCGCCTTCGCGCTGTCCTTCGACGAGGTCATCGTCACCACCTTCACCGCCGGCCAGCAGCAGACCGTGCCGATCTGGATGCTGGAAGAGCTGATCCGCCCACGCCAGCGTCCGGTCACCAATGTCGTCGCCATGGTCGTGGTGCTGGTGACGCTGCTGCCCATCCTTGCCGCCTATTACCTGACCCGCGACGGCGACCAGATCGCCGGTTCGGGCAAATGAAGAACAGCGAATAGGGAGTAGCGAATAGCGAATAGGGGAGATTGCACGACCAGCCCTATTCGCTACTCGCTATTCGCTACTCGCTCCTGACCGAGGAGAACCTGCATGGACACCCAGATGCTGATCGGCTCGAGCTTCGAGAACGGCACCGAGACCGAGGAGCCGATTCTGAATCCAAAGACCGGGGCGACCATTCTCAACCTGCCTGAAGCCAGCCAGGCGCAGATCGAGGCGGCTGTTACTGCCGCCGAGCGAGCGTTCGTCTTGTGGTCACGCACAACGCCGGCGCAGCGCTCCGGCTATCTCCTCAAGATCGCCGACCGCATCGAGGCCAACGCGCGGGAGTTCGCGGCGCTCGAGGCGCTGAATTGCGGCAAGCCGATCAACGCCGTGCTCAATGACGAAATCCCGGCGATCGTCGACTGCTATCGCTTCTTTGCCGGCGCGGTACGTTCGATGCCGGGCGTGGTCGCCGGCGAATATCTGCCCGGCCACACCTCGATGGTGCGGCGCGACCCGATCGGCATCGTCGCTTCCATCGCGCCGTGGAACTATCCACTGATGATGATGGCCTGGAAGCTGGCGCCGGCCATTGCCGGCGGCAACACCGTCGTCTTCAAGCCGTCGGAGCAGACGCCGCTGACGGCGCTGAAGCTGGCCAGGATCCTGGCCGAGGTGCTGCCCGAGGGCGTCGTCAATGTCGTGCTCGGCCGCGGCGACAGCGTCGGCAACACGCTGATCAATCACGCCAAGGTCAACATGATTTCGATCACCGGCGACGTCGCCACGGGCAAGAAGGTGCTGCAGGCCGCCGCCAAGTCGGTCAAGCGCACGCATCTGGAGCTCGGCGGCAAGGCGCCGGTCATCGTTTTCGACGATGCCGACCTCGGCGCCGTGGTCAACGGCCTGCGCGCTTTCGGCTACTACAATGCCGGGCAGGATTGTACAGCCGCTTGCCGCATCTATGCCGGCAAGAAGATCTACGACAAGCTCGTCGCCGATCTCTCTTCTGCCGTCTCGACCATCAAATACAACCAGCCCGACGACACCGAAAATGAGATCGGGCCGCTGATCTCGCGCCGCCAGCGCGATCGCGTCTCGAGCTTCGTCGAGCGCGCTTCGGAACTGAAGCACATCGAGATCACCACCGGCGGCAAGCCGGGCGAAGGCTCCGGCTTCTATTACCAGCCGACGGTGGTTGCCGGCGCGCTGCAGGAAGACGAGATCGTGCGCCGCGAAGTGTTCGGTCCGGTCGTCTCCATCACCCGCTTCTCCGAAGTCGATGAAGCCGTGAACTGGGCCAATGACAGCGACTACGGCCTGGCATCCTCGGTGTGGACCAAGAACGTCTCGCGCGCCATGGCGACGGCCGCCCGTCTGCAATATGGCTGCACCTGGATCAACACCCATTTCATGCTGACCAACGAGATGCCGCATGGCGGGCTGAAGCAGTCTGGCTACGGCAAGGACATGTCTCTCTATGCGCTGGAGGATTATACCGCCGTTCGTCATGTGATGGTGGCGCATGGGTAGAGGCCGCCACTATCTCTAAAATATTCGCCAACCCGTTTTCTGTACATTAAGCGAGAGTTACTTTTGCGGTACGGCGGGAGTTCACGATTTACTGAATATTCAACCTGAACGAGCAGCCTCTTGCCGGGAAACCGCGCGGCGAGGGGTTTGCGCATGAACACGACCAAGATCAAGCTGGTACTCATTGGCGGCTTCTGTCTGCTGATCGCTGTGTTCGGCGGCAAGGACATGATCAAGAAGAGCGGCTGGCCCGAGGCGCCTGCTGAAATCCTCGCGGTCAATGTCGAATGCGACATGGAATCGACCGCCCACAAGATTGTCTACAAGACCGTCAGCACCGCCACGATCCCGTGCGAACTGGTGGATGCGTTCAAGACGGTTCATGCTGACAAAGAGTGGAAGGTGACCCAGAAATTCACCGGCACCTTGCGCGTCGGCACCGGCGCCGACGCCGTCGAGGCCACGATGGAGCTGAACAAGAACGGTGCCCGCGAACCGCAGGTCGGCGACAAGCTCACCGTCGTCCAGAACCCCGCCAACCCCACCCAGATCGAACGCACCGGCATGACCGGCACGCGTTTGACGATCGTCATTGGCGCTGGACTGCTCGGCGCGTTGCTTCTCTATCTTGCTTTCAAACCCCGCCGGCGGATGTCGACCTCCGCCGTGGCGGGCAACCCTGCCGGAGATGCCGGCGCGGACCAGCGCGCGCGCCAGGCCGACGCCTTGATAGCGGCGGCCCTGGCCAAGCAGGCCACATTGCCCAATCAGCCGGCACGTGTCGCGGCTGCCGGATCGGCCAGGGAAGGGCGGTTTTCCGGGCAGCGGACGAGTTTCGGCCGCCGCAACTGATGGCCGAAAACTGCTGCACCTGCACGGCTACTCCACGATGCGGTAGATGTTCCAAAGGCTGGTGCCTGAAACGACGTAGGGCTCCATCTCCTTGCCCCATTTGGCGTGCGCGTCGATCTTGCCGATCCTGGCGAAGAATCCCTCCAGCTGGGCAAGGCTTTCGACCTGATGATGCGATTCGACCGTCGCTTCCCGAGCTCCGACCGAACCGGTCATGATCTGGAACTCGAGATCGGCAATGCCGACCTGAGAGCCGATCTCGCGTTCCCATTTCTTCAACAGGTCGAGCACGGTCTGCTTGTGCCCGAACTTGGCGTCGATCTGCCATCTGGCGCTGAACATTTTTGTCTCCTCCAGTTTTGCGGCCCAAACCGCGGTTGATCTTTCCGCGGTGGAACTACTCGTCCCAGGCCTGCACGACGGTCTGTCGTGCGATCCGCCCATTCTTCAGCTCCAGCATCGCCGCGCAGAACACTTTCGTTCCGTCCGGATAGGCGCAGGCCTGGGTGAAGGCGAGATTGTCGCCATCGGCGATGGTGGTGTCGACCTTGTGGGTCATCGCCCGGCTGCAGATGTCGTCCCAGAAGGTGCTGATCGCCGCCCGGCCGCGGATCTCGCGCGGCTTGCTCGGCGGATTGTTGCGGTCGATCACCCGCACCAGTGCGTCGTCGGCATAGAAGCTAGCGAGCATCCTGCCGTCCCGTCCTTCGATCGCTTTCTTGATCGCCGCGCCGTCCACGCTCTGCGTCTTGGTCAGCATCTTCTCCTCCATGGCCCGTTGATCGGGCGGTTGAATGATCACAAGCAATGCCCGGCGCACCGCCCGGCAGTTTCTTTCACTGCGACTTGGCTTTGACGGCTGCGAACACGCCGTCGGTCTGTTGTTTGAAGGTCGCGAAATCGACCTGGCTGCCGTTGAGCATCGTCGACCAGTGGCGCACGATGGCCGCCATCGCGATCGCCTCCTTGATCTCCTCATCGGTCGCGCCATTGAGCTTGGCGGCCTCGGTGTGGAAATAAATGCAGTACTGGCAGGGGATCTGCGAGGCGACGGCCAGCCCCAGCAGTTCCTTGGTCTTGCCGTCGAGCGCGGTCTTGGGGTTGAGCTGCACACCCTTGATCTCGGCCCAGGCGCCGGCAACCGCGACATCGGGCAGCGTCTTGAACATGTCCGGCACTGAGCCGAGCGTCGCCTCGATGTCCTTGTAGGCGGCGGCCGCCGAGGCATCCTCGGCTCTGGCGGGAGCGATCGTGAACAGCGCGCCAACGCCTGCCGCTATCACCAGCGATTTGATCGACCTGTTTGACTTCAGCATTGCATCCTCCATCCGCAGTGCCTTTCCCGGCGACATCCGCCTGGCCTGCATGGAGAGAATTGGTACGCCTCGACCCCACCTGGCCGCTTCGCCCGAAAGCGCCATGGTCCCTATGGCCCGTCCGGGCCAGTCTGCCTGGCGGAAAATGCCGCTGCCGCCGCCCGTGACGGCAAATCGAGCTTCAGCAATATGTTGGCGACATGACGCTTGACCGTATGCTCGCTGAGCCTCAGCTCGGCGGCGATCGCGGCATTGCTCTTGCCGTCGGCGATCAGGATCACCACCTCGCTTTCGCGCGCCGTCAGTTGAGCCGGCTCGGCGGGTTTCGCCTTGGGGCGGCAGGCCGGCTCCAGGTGCTGTTCCGACGTTGCCTGGACCAGCGCCAGCGGCTCGTCCAGCTCATCCACCGTGACACGCCCGGCATCGATGAAATGCAGGCCGGACCCCGCCGCCAGATCGGCGGCCAGCCGCGACGCCAGAATATCGCCGCGCCCGGCATGGGCGGCGATCTGCATCGTCACCCGTGCCATCAGCCCCACCGGCGGCCCGCGCATTTCGACCTCACCGACATGGGCGCCCTGGGCGCTTGCAATGCCCATATGTTGCGCCGCATCGCGCAGTGCCGCCGCGCAGCGTATGGCCCGCGCCGGCCCGTCGAAGCGCGAGATCATCAATTCGCCATGGATGCCGGCGACGCGTCCGCCATGACGGCCGACCAGCTGCCGCCAGCTCTCCTGGAAGCGCTCGCTACGTTCGCTCCACATGCGGTCGCCAACCCGCGCCGTGTCGTAAATGCGTGTCGCCAGAAGAGCGGCAAGCACGCGCTCCGCTTCGGCCACGGCACGCTCGCCGGTCAGGAATTCCTCGATCAGGTCCGCCACCCGGTCGACATCGCCGGTCCAGATCGGGTGGTCGCGCCCGGGGACCTCGACCAATCGCGCATTGGCGATCTCTTTCGCCAGGAAGCGGCTGGCGTCCGGGTCGACCCGCGCGTCGTTGCGGCGATGAATGAGCAGTGTCGGTGCGCCGATCGCCGAAAGCACGCCGCGCACATCGATTCCGGCATTCATCCGGGCAAGGGCTGCCGCTGCCGTCGGACTGGCCGACAGCCGCTCGAAGCGGGCCCACCACTGGGTGAAATGCGCATCATCTACCCGGCCGGGAGCGAAGTTGGGCAGTGTGGCGCCCGTGCCCCATTCCGTGCCGGCCGTCGCGATGAAGGCCTCGAGGCGCTCCGGCGACATCACCCATTTGTGGAAATGCGCATAACCGCCATAGAGCGCCAGCGCTCGTGTCCGTTCCGGATAGGTGGCGGCAAACAACATTGCCATCGGCGCGCCTTCCGAAGCGCCGAGCAAGGCCGCGCGGCCGCTGCCGGTGGCATCCATCACCGCGCGCACATCGTCCATGCGGGTTTCGAGGCTGGGCAGGTGGCGTGGGTCGACGCGGTCGGACAGGCCGGTGCCGCGCTTGTCGAACAGGATCAGCCGCGAGAACGCCGAGAGCCGTTTCAAGAGCCTGGCGTAGCCCTCGTCTTCCCAATGCAGGTCGAGATTGGAGATGAAGCCGGGCACGAAAACCAGGTCGAACGATCCCTGGCCGACCACCTGATAGGCGATCCGCACGTCGCCGCTGAGGGCATATCGCGTCTCGATCGGCCTCACGTTGCTATCCCGCCCGGCCAGACGATTTCTGATCGCCGACCATAGCAGACGCCTGGCGGATGCGGCAGCCAAACTTTAGAAGACAGGAATATAGCCCGCGGCGAACCGTGTTCGCCCGCCATTTCTGGGGGAGGCTATTTCTGGGGAGCGGCGCTCTCTGCACCCGTGGGTTGGACGTAGCCGATGCTCACATCGGCCTGCTCCTCGGTCTTCGGCCGCTTGATCCTGGCCGAGGCCACGACGACGAGTTCGTCAAAACCTTCGCCGCCGCTGTCCAGCATCTCGAAGAACTGCCGGCGCATCCTGGGCTCCCAGAACTTGTTGATGTGCTCGGCCACGCCCGCCACACCTTCCTCGCGGGGCCTTGAATGGAAGAAGGCGGCGATCTGGTTGGCCATGCGCACCAGCTTTTCCCCGGTGCTCGTGATGTGTTCTTCGTCATGCGACATGCTGGGCAACTCCCAAGACCACCCGTTCCGGGTGGGTGAAAACATCGAAATCGTCGCCGCGCACCAGCGCCACCAGCGTCATGCCGGCCTCTTCGGCGGTGCGGATGGCAAGGGCTGTCGGCGCCGACACGGCGATGATGAAGGCGGAGCCGATCGCCGCCGTTTTCTGCACCATCTCCACCGAGACGCGTGATGTCACCACCACCGCGCCCGATGCACCGTCAATGCCGGCCTTGGCCAGCGCGCCGGCCAGTTTGTCCAGCGCATTGTGCCGGCCGACATCCTCGCGCGCCATGACGATGCCTTTGCCGGGAATGTAGAAGCCCGCTGCATGCACGGCGCCGGTTTCTGAATGCAGAGGCTGCACCTTGGACAAAAGCTTTACCGAACGGGTGATATCGTCGGCTTCAAGCGTAAGCTTGGACGCACCAACCTTGTCGACCGAGCGCATCGCTTCCTCAATCGATTCGATGCCGCACAGCCCGCAGCCAACCGGCCCGGCCAAGCGCCGGCGCCGCGTCTCGAAGCGCGTATTGGCCTGGTCCTTCAGCCGGATCTGGATATCGATGCCGGCGCCATGGTCCTCGACCTCGATCGCATCGATTTCGTCAGGCAAGGCTATGATGCCTTCGGTCAGAGAGAAGCCGAGCGCGAAATCCTCGAAATCGGCCGGGCTCGCCATCATCACCGCATGGGTGGTGCCGGCAAAGGAGAACGCCACCGGCGTCTCCTCCGGCACCATGCGGTTGGCCGATGTCGTGCCGCTGGCGCGGTGGGCAAGGCGAGAGATTTGGGTGGTGGCTTGGCGTTTTCGGGTCACGAGGCGCGCCCCTCTGCCCTGTCCGTCCTTAGCAGTAGCTGTGGAGGCTCGCGCCTTTCCTCTCCCCCGTCGACCGGGGGAGAGGTGTCAAGCGAAGCTTGACGGAGTGGGGGTCGACTGCTCGCCAGATAGGCCGGTTTGCCTGCTCTTTGGGTTGTGCGCGACTTTCGACGGCTGCGTGTTGCGGGGCCGGCTTCCCCCACTCCGTCGCCGCTTCGCGGCGCCACCTCTCCCCCCTCCGGAGGGAGAAGAAAGGCGCCATTCGGCATAAGCTCGCGTCCTTCCTGACGGAGTAGGGGTCGACCAACCGTCAAGATTGAAGCTCTTATTGTCGAACGCCGTGGCAAGACTACTCCGCCGCTTCCAGCTTTGCGATGCGGCGGCTCTGCTCGGCCTGCTCGTTATAGTCGCGCTGCCAGTCCGAAGGTCCGTTCGACGCGCCGACCTGCACTGCGGTCACCTTGTACTCCGGACAATTGGTCGCCCAGTCGGAGAAGTCGGTGGTGATGACGTTGGCCTGCGTGTCCGGATGGTGGAAGGTGGTGTAGACCACGCCCGGCGACACCCGGTCGGTGATCAGCGCACGCAGCGTCGTCTCGCCCGAACGGCTGGTCAGCCGCACCCAGTCGCCATCGCGCAGGCCGCGGTTCTCGGCGTCGTGCGGATGGATCTCCAACCGATCTTCCGAGTGCCACATGACGTTTTCGGTGCGCCTTGTCTGTGCACCGACATTGTACTGGCTGAGAATGCGGCCGGTGGTCAGCAGCAACGGGAAACGCGGCCCGGTCCGCTCGTCGGTCGCGACATATTCAGTGCGGATGAACTTGCCCTTGCCACGCACGAAGCCATCCATATGCATGATCGGTGTGCCGAGCGGCGCCTTCTCGTTGCAGGGCCATTGCACGGATCCGACACGGTCGAGCAGCTCGAAGGACACGCCGGCGAAGCTCGGCGTCGTTTTTGCAACCTCGTCCATGATCTCGGAGGGATGCTGATAGTTCCAGTCCAGCCCGATCGCACGGGCAAGCTCCTGTGTCGCTTCCCAGTCGGCGTAGCGCGCCTTCGGCTCCAGAACCTTGCGCACCATGTTGATGCGGCGCTCGGCATTGGTGAAAGTGCCGTCCTTCTCCAGGAAGGTCGAGCCCGGCAGGAAGACATGCGCGTAGTTGGCGGTCTCGTTGAGGAACAGGTCGTGCACGACCACGCATTCCATCGCCGCCAGGCCGGCCGCGACATGCTTGGTATCAGGGTCCGACTGCAGAATGTCCTCGCCCTGGATGTAGATGCCCTTGAACGAGCCGTCGACGGCGGCATCCAGCATGTTGGGGATGCGCAGGCCGGGTTCGTCGTCGAGCTTCACCCCCCAAAGGCTCTCATAGATGTCACGCACCGCCTCGCCCGAGATGTGGCGGTAGCCTGGCAGTTCGTGCGGGAATGAGCCCATGTCGCAGGAACCCTGCACGTTGTTCTGGCCGCGCAGCGGGTTCACGCCGACGCCGGGACGGCCGATATTGCCGGTCGCCATGGCAAGGTTGGCGATAGCCATAACCGTGGTCGAACCCTGGCTGTGTTCGGTGACGCCAAGGCCATAATAAATCGCGCCATTGCCGCCCTTGGCATAGAGGCGCGCAGCACCCCGGATCAGTTCGGGGTCGACGCCGGACAGCTTGCCGACGATTTCGGGGCTGTTTCCGGCAAGGCGACGAAAGAAGCCCAATCCTGGAACTCCGCCCAGTCGCAGCGATCGCGGATGAAGGCTTCCTCGAAAAGCCCTTCGGTAACGATGACATGCGCCAGCGCCGTCAGCACCGCCACGTTGGTGCCGGGCTTCAGCGGCAGGTGATAGTCGGCCTCGATATGCGCTGACTTGACCATTTCGGTGCGGCGCGGATCGAGCACGATCAGCTTGGCGCCCTGGCGCAGCCGCTTTTTCAGCCGCGAGGCGAACACCGGGTGCGCGGAAGCCGGATTGGCGCCGATGATGACGGCGACATCGGTGAAGTCGACGGAATCGAAATCCTGCGTGCCGGCCGAGGTGCCATAGGTCTGGCCGAGGCCGTAGCCGGTCGGCGAGTGGCAGACGCGGGCGCAGGTGTCGACATTGTTGTTGCGGAAGCCTTGGCGCACAAGCTTCTGCACCAGATAGGTCTCTTCATTTGTGCATCGCGAGGACGTGATGCCGCCGATCGAGGTGCGGCCGTATTGATACTGGATACGGCGGAATTCCTTGGCCGTATGGGCGATGGCCTCTTCCCAACTCACTTCGCGCCAGGGATCGCTGACCTTTTCCCGGATCATAGGCGACAGGATGCGGTCCTTGTGGGTGGCATAGCCATAGGCGAAACGGCCCTTCACGCAGGAGTGGCCGTGGTTGGCCTTGCCGTCCTTGTAGGGCATCATGCGAATGACTTCGTCGTCCTTCACTTCTGCCTTGAACGAGCAGCCGACGCCGCAATAGGCGCAGGTGGTGACGGCGGAGCGCTCGGGCATGCCTTTCTCAAGCACGGTCTTTTCACGCAGCGCATCGGTCGGACAGGCCTGCACGCAGGCGCCGCAGGATACGCATTCGGAGGCGATGAAATCCTCGTGCATGCCGGCGACCATGCGCGATTCGAAACCGCGGCCCTCAATCGTCAGCGCGAAGGTGCCCTGCACCTCCTCGCAGGCCCGCACGCAGCGCGAGCAGACGATACATTGCGCCGGATCATAGGTGAAATATGGGTTGGACTCGTCGCGGGCGATGTAGTCGACTGCCAGCGAGCCATGGCCGGGCGCGACGCCGTTTTCCTGCTTGACGTGGTTGCGGCCCTCGATGCCGAAGCGGTTCTCGGTCAGGCCGACCGATTTCGCCACAACGTCGAACTCGCTGGCGCCGGTGCCGGCCTTCTCGTCCCAGCCGGTCGGGTGGTCGGAGACGTAAAGCTCCATGACACCGCGGCGGATGGCGTCGAGCCGCTCGGATTGCGTGCGCACCACCATGCCTTCGCCGACGGGCGTCGTGCAGGATGCCGGCGTGCCGCCGCGCCCGTCGATCTCGACCAGGCAGACGCGGCAGGAGCCGAACGAGTCCAGCATGTCGGTAGCGCAGAGTTTTGGGATCTCGACCCCGCCTTCCATCGCCGCGCGCATGATCGACGTACCCTCCGGCACGCTGATGCTGCGGCCGTCGACGATCAGCGTAACCTGCTTTTGCGCCTTCGATTCCGGGGTTCCGTAATCGAGTTCTTCGATGAGTGTCGGGAAGTCGGCCTTGATATTCATCTGCCAGCTCCTATTCAGCAGCCACGCGCGCCGGCGCGGGCTTGAAATCTTCGGGGAAATGGGTGATCGAGCTCATCACCGGGTAGGGCGTGAAGCCGCCCAGCGCGCAGAGCGATCCGAACTTCATCGTGTTGCAGAGATCGGTGACCAGAGCCAGGTTCGTCTCCGGCTCGATGCCGGCGGCAATCCGGTCGATGGTCTCCACCCCGCGTATCGAGCCGATGCGGCAGGGCGTGCACTTGCCGCAGCTTTCGATGGCGCAGAACTCCATGGCAAAGCGCGCCTGCTTCAGCATGTCGGCCGTGTCGTCGAACACGGTGATGCCGGCATGGCCGATCAGCCCGTCGCGCTTCGCGAACTCTTCGTAGTCGAACGGCGTGTCGAACAGGCCGCGCGGGAAATAGGCGCCGAGCGGGCCGCCGACCTGCACCGCCTTCACCGGGCGACCTGTGGCCGTACCGCCGCCGATATCGTCGACGATCTCGCCCAGCGTCATGCCGAACGCCGCCTCGAACAGGCCGCCGAATTTGACGTTGCCGGCGATCTGTATCGGGATCGTGCCGCGCGAGCGGCCCATGCCGAAATCCTTGTAGAAGGCAGCACCCTTGTCCATGATGATGGGCACGGAGGCTAGGCTGATGACGTTGTTGATCACCGTCGGCTTGCCGAACAGACCCTGGATTGCCGGCAGCGGTGGCTTGGCTCGCACCACGCCGCGCTTGCCTTCAAGGCTGTTCAGCAGCGAAGTTTCCTCGCCGCAGACATAGGCGCCGGCGCCGACGCGGATTTCCATGTCGAAGGCGTTGGGCGAACCGAGCACGCTGACGCCGAGCACGCCTGCCTTGCGGGCGACCTCGACAGCCTTGTTCATGACAGCCACCGCATGCGGATATTCCGAGCGGATATAGACGAACCCCTTGGTCGCGCCGGTGGCGATGCCGGCAATCGTCATGCCTTCGATGAGCACGAAGGGGTCGCCCTCCATAATCATGCGGTCGGCAAAGGTGGCGCTGTCGCCCTCGTCGGCATTGCAGACGATGTATTTGCGGTCAGATGTCGTATCGAGCACCGTCTTCCACTTGATGCCGGTCGGGAAGCCGGCGCCGCCGCGGCCGCGCAAGCCCGATTCCGTGACCTGTTTGACGATGTCGAGCGGCGCCATGGCCACCGCGTTCTGCAGGCCCTTGAGCCCGCCCAGTGACTTGTAGGCATCGAGCGATAGCGGGTCGTTGATGCCGCAACGCGCAAAGGTCAGGCGCGTCTGCTTGGCCAGGAACGGGATTTTGTCGGGCGCGCCCAGCCAGCGCTTGTGATGCCCGCCGGTGAGAAAGCCGCTGTCGAACAGGCTCTTGACGTCCGATGGCTTGACCGGCCCGTAAGCGACGCGGCCCTTTTCGGTCGCGACCTCGACCATCGGTTCGAGGAAATAGGCGCCGCGCGAGCCGTTGCGGACGATCTTGGCCTCGACGCCCCGTTCAGCCAGTTCCGCACGAACAGCCTTGGCGACCTTTTCGGCGCCGAGCGCCAGCGCGCCGGAGTCACCTGGAATGTAGATGCGCGGGATCATGAGCGTACCTCCCCGACGATCTCTTCGATCTTCTCGTCATCGAGCCGCCCGATCACCTCACCATCCAGCATCGCCGACGGTGAACAGGCGCACAGCCCGAGGCAATAGACAGGCTCAAGTGTAACCGATCCGTCGCGGGTGGTCTCATGGAAATCGATGCCCAACAACTGCTTGACCTTTGCGGCGATCGCATCCGAACCCATCGACTGGCAGGCTTCCGCCTGGCAGAGCTTGAGCACATGCCGGCCAGCCGGCCGGGCACGGAAATCATGATAGAAGGTCACGACGCCATGCACTTCGGCCCTCGACAGGTTCAGCCCATCGGCGATGACGGGCACGGCGTCCTGCGGCACGTGGCCAAATTCTTCCTGGATCTCGTGCAGGATCGGCAGCAGGGGGCCTTCGAGGCCCTTCAACTCCTGGATGATCGCCGCCGTGCGCGACTGTATCTCGGTACTTGCAGGCTGCATCGTCACGCAGCGCCCTCCCTATCGTAGCGATCGATGCATATAATCGTCCAAAAGCATGAAGCAGTTTTGGAACAACGACATGCCTACGCCGCTTAATCGCTAAGTGCTTAAGAAATCAGAGAAAACCTCTGAAATCAATAAAGCGGTTTCGTTGCACGATAGAAAATTTCTATCGCGCCGGTTGACCAGTTATGACTAGCTCAGCGATTGGCGCGGAAATCGTCTGCCAGCGCCATCGCCTCGTCCAGCAGCGCCTGCACCAGCGGCGTGTGCGGTTCGCGCGGCGCGGCGACCAGCCCGACAGTGTGGCTGGCATCCGGTTCGACGATCGGAATGGCCCGGATCGGTTCGGAAAAACCGAATGTTTCCGCCAGGTTGAGCGGCATGATCGACGACCATTTGCCTGTCCGTATGTGGGAGAACAGCACGATCATCGAGTTGGATTCCAGTGTCGGCCGCACCTGCACGCCGGCCTCGGCCAGATGCTGGTCGATGATGCGGCGGTTCTGCATGTCCGGCGTCAACAGGCAGAGCGGCAGCTGGCTGATTTCGGCCCATGTCACTTTGTCGCGATCCGAATAGGGATTTCCGACCGCCGTGATCAGCTGGTAGCGCTCGTCATAGAGCGGCACGCTCGTCACCCGTCCGAGAGGCTCGTTGTCGAGATAGGTGATGCCGGCATCGACGTCGAAATTGCCGAGCAGCGACAACACCTCGATCGAGGTGCGCGACAGGATAGAGAAGGTGACGCCCGGGTGCTTCTCGCGAAATGGCGTCGTCAGCCGCGCCACCATGGCGAGGGCGGTTGGGATGGCGGCAATACGGATACGCCCGGACAGGCCATGTCGCGCCGCCCGCATCTCTTCGCGCATGGTCCTGGAATCGCCGACGATGCGACGCGCCCACACCAGCACCTGCTTGCCTTCCGGCGTCAGCCCCTGAAAGCGCGAACCACGATTGACCAGCATGACGCCGAGCTGGCCCTCCAGCTGCTTGATCCCGGCCGACAAGGTCGGCTGCGTGACGCCGCACGCTTCCGCCGCCCGGCCGAAATGCTCCTCCTTGGCCAGCGCGATGAAGAATTCGAGCTTGTCGATCATACCATCCGTCCGTTCGTTGCGCGCAAGGTCGGGGAAATTGCCTTTCGCCGCAAGCTCTACCCGCAATTGGCCATGCATCCACATCTTTGGGCCGGCTGGCTGTTTCCCCCGGCCGAACACGGCGCTATGTGGTTGGATGGAATACGAGGAGATCGGACATGCTGGGCTGGTTCCGCAAGCTTTTGCCGCGCGAAGATCGCTTCTTCGACCTCTTTGAACGGCATTCCCGCACCGTGGTCGGCGGCGCCGAGGCGCTGGAGCAGCTCCTGCAGGGCAAGGACATCGATCGTTGGTGCCAGAAGATCATCGATCTCGAGGACGAGGCCGATCATATCACGGCCGAAGTGCTGCTGGCGGTGCGGCGTTCCTTCATCACGCCCTTCGATCGCGGCGACATCAAGGACCTGATCCAGTCGATGGATGACGCCATCGACATGATGCACAAGACCGTCAAGACGGTGAAGCTGTTCGAAAAGAAGGAATTCGACCCGCTGATGCAGGAGATGGGTGGCGTCATCGTTGCCGCCTCCAGGCTGGTTGCCGAAGCGATCCCGCTGCTCAGCAAGGTCGGCACGCACACGGTACGCCTCAACGCCATCGCCGAAGAGGTGATGCGCGTCGAAAGCCGCGCCGACGATCTGCATGAGCAGGGATTGAAGGACCTGTTCAAGCGGCATGGCCGCAGCGATCCGATGGCCTACCTGATCGGCTCGGAGATCTACGGCCAGCTGGAGAAGGTGGTCGACCGCTTTGAGGACGTCGCCAACGAGATCAGCGGCATCGTTATCGAGAACGTTTAGGCAATGGAAGCCACCATCGCCTTTCCCGTGCTGATCGGCCTTGTCGCCGTCGCGCTGTTTTTCGATTTCCTAAACGGCTTGCACGATGCGGCGAACTCCATCGCCACCATCGTCTCCACCCGCGTGCTGAGACCACAATATGCGGTCTTGTGGGCGGCTTTCTTCAATTTCATCGCCTTCATGTTCTTCGGCCTTCACGTGGCTGAAACTGTGGGAAAAGGTATCGTCGACGTCAGCATCGTCACGCCGGCGGTGATCTTCTCGGCGCTCGTCGGCGCCATCGTCTGGAACATCGTCACCTGGATTGCCGGCATCCCGTCCAGCAGTTCGCATGCCCTGATCGGCGGGCTCGTCGGCGCCGGCGTTGCAAAGGCTGGGCCCGGCGCCATCGTCTGGACCGGGCTTGGCAAGACGGTCGCCGCAATCGTCGTGTCGCCGGCGACAGGTTTTGTTCTGGCGCTGGTCCTGATCCTGGCCGTTTCCTGGCTGTTCGTGCGCCAGACACCGTTCGCCGTCGACAGCACTTTCCGCGTCATGCAGTTCTTTTCGGCCTCGCTTTATTCGCTAGGGCACGGCGGCAACGACGCCCAGAAAACCATGGGCATCATCGCCGTGCTGCTCTATTCGCAAGGTATGCTCGGCGGGACGTTCTACGTGCCGCTGTGGGTCGTCCTCACCTGTCAGACAGCACTGGCGCTCGGCACTTTGTTCGGCGGCTGGCGCATCGTCCACACGATGGGCTCGAAGATCACCCGGTTGAACCCGATGCAGGGCTTCTGCGCCGAGACCGGCGGCGCCATCACCCTGTTTGCCGCCACCTGGCTTGGCGTTCCCGTGTCGACCACCCATACGATCACCGGGGCCATCATCGGTGTCGGCGCTGCCCGTCGCGTCTCGGCCGTGCGCTGGGGCATTGCCGGCAACATCGTCATCGCCTGGATCGTCACCTTGCCGGCCACGGCTGCAATTTCGGCGCTCACCTACCTTGCGGTTGGCCTGGCAAGGTGAGGCGGACACTGTGGTGCTTGGAGTCGCTGCCAATCTGCACTATCTGAGCCGCAGCCAAACGCCTTAGGGAACAATGCATGTCCGTCACCAAGGAAATCGTCACCGAGCGTCTGAAGACGGTCAACGGGCCGGACTTCACCGGCAACATCGTCGACCTCGGCATGGTTTCGGAGATTTTCATCGCCGATTCGAAAGTGTTTTTCTCGATCACCGTTCCCGCCGCCCGTGCACAGGAGATGGAGCCGCTGCGCGCCGCAGCCGAGCGTGTCGTCAAGGCGATCCCTGGTGTCGCCGGCGCCGTCGTCGCGCTGACGGCGGAGAAGAAGGGCGGCGGCATGGAGGCTCCGGTTGCGTCGCGTCCCGCGCCCAGGCCGGCACCCCCGGCTGCGCCAGCCGCGCCGCGCCCAGCTCCACACTCTCCAGCCCCGCACGCCCCGGCCTCGGAAAGGTCGGGCAAGCGCGGCGTGCCCGGCATCGAGGCGATCATCGCGGTGGCGTCCGGCAAGGGCGGCGTCGGCAAGTCGACCACCGCCGTCAACATCGCGCTTGGCCTCGCCGCCAACGGTTTGCGTGTCGGCGTGCTCGATGCCGATATTTATGGCCCGTCCATGCCCAGGCTGCTCAACATCCATGGCCGGCCGCAGACCGTCGACGGCAAGATCCTGAAACCGATGGAGAATTACGGCCTTAAGGTGATGTCGATGGGCTTCCTCGTCGACGAGGAGACGCCGATGATCTGGCGCGGTCCGATGGTGATGTCGGCGCTGACGCAGATGCTGCGCGAGGTCGAATGGGGCCGCCTCGACGTGCTCGTCGTCGACATGCCGCCCGGCACCGGCGACGCGCAGCTGACTATGGCCCAGCAGGTGCCGCTGGCCGGCGCCGTCATCGTCTCGACGCCGCAGGACCTGGCGCTGATCGACGCCCGCAAGGGATTGAATATGTTCAAGAAGGTCGACGTGCCGCTGCTCGGCATCGTCGAGAACATGAGCTATTTCATAGCCCCCGATACCGGCAAGCGCTACGACATCTTTGGCCATGGCGGGGCGCGGCGCGAGGCCGAGCGACTCGGCGTGACCTTCCTCGGCGAAGTGCCGCTGGAAATGGGCATTCGCGAAAGTTCTGATGAAGGCTCGCCCGTGGTGGCGTCGAAGCCAGACAGCGCCGAGGCGAAGATCTATCGCGGCATTGCTTCGAAGGTCTGGGACCGGGTCAACGAAGAACGCGGCGCGGCCGAAGCGGCGGTGCCGAACATCGTGTTCGAGTAGCTCGGATATCCCTCCCCCTTGAGGGGAGGGTGGCCCGAAGGGCCGGGTGGGGTCCGCGGTGACACGCTCGACGCTATTTCTTTACAAGTCGAGGCAGCTCAACTCAGGTTGAGGCGGTTGAGGCGACCCCACCCGCCTCGCTTCGCGAGGCACCCTCCCCTCAAGGGGGAGGGGAACCCACCTTCTCACCAAAGCTTGAAAAAAACTGCCCGGCCAGCTTCTTCGAAGTCGATTCGATGAGCCGGCTGCCGAGTTGGGCGATCTTGCCGCCGACTTCGGCTTTGGCCGCGTATTTGAGGACCGTCGCATCCGGCCCGTCCGCCGTCAGCGTCACGTCGGCGCCACCCTTGGCGAAGCCGGCAATACCGCCCTTGCCCTCGCCCTGGATGGTGTAGGAGTGCGGCGGCTTCAGGTTCTTCAACGTCACCTCGCCGTTGAATATCGCCTTGATCGGTCCGATCTTCAGGACCACCGTCGCTGCCATTTCGGTCGGCGATTTCATCTCCAGGTTCTGGCAGCCGGGAATGGTCGCCTGCAAAACCTTCGGATCGTTCAGCGCGTCCCACACTTTCTGCAGGGGGGCGGCAATGCGTTCCTCGCCTTCGATCACCAAAGCCATCGATACCTCCCGGACAGACTTCGAAGGCCTAACGCACGGTCTGGTCTGTGTCTATCGCACCAAAGTCCGGTTGCGACGGTGCGCCCTCTTGCCTGCTTCCGCGCGTTGCCATATCGATTTGTCTTACAAATACGGAGACCATGATGGCAGGCGCCCCCACCGGAAAGAAGAAATTTCGCTCGCAGGAGTGGTTCGACAATCCCGACAATCCAGGCATGACCGCGCTCTACCTCGAGCGCTACCTGAACTACGGCCTGACGCGGGCCGAGCTGATGTCTGGCAAGCCGCTGATCGGCATCGCCCAGACCGGCTCGGATCTGTCGCCATGCAACCGCCATCATATCGAACTCGCCAAGCGCGTGCGCGAAGGCATCGTCTCGATGGGCGGCATCCCCTTCGAATTCCCGTGCCATCCGATCCAGGAGACCGGCAAGCGCCCGACCGCGGCACTCGACCGCAACCTTGCCTATCTCGGCCTGGTCGAAGTGCTTTACGGCTATCCGCTCGACGGCGTCGTGCTGACCATCGGCTGCGACAAAACCACGCCGGCGCTGCTGATGGCGGCGGCCACCGTCAATATTCCGGCCATAGCACTTTCGGTCGGACCGATGCTCAATGGTTGGCACAAAGGCAAGCGCACGGGATCCGGCACCATCGTCTGGGAATCGCGCCAGCGGCTCTCCGCCGGCGAGATCGACTATGACGAGTTCATGGACATCGTCGCCTCATCGGCGCCGTCGACCGGCTATTGCAACACCATGGGCACCGCCACCACGATGAACTCGCTGGCAGAGGCGCTCGGGATGCAATTGCCGGGCTCGGCTGCCATTCCGGCACCCTACCGCGAGCGCGGCCAGATCTCCTATGAGACGGGCAAGCGCATCGTCGAGATGGTGCATGAGGATCTGAAGCCATCCGACATCATGACGCGCAAGGCGTTCGAGAACGCCATTGTCGTCAATTCGGCGATTGGCGGCTCGACCAATGCGCCGATCCACCTCAACGCGATTGCCCGCCATCTCGGCGTGCCGCTCACCAATGACGACTGGCAGACGGTCGGCCTCCATGTGCCGCTCATCGTCAATCTGCAGCCATCTGGCGAATATCTCGGCGAGGACTATCATCATGCCGGCGGTGTGCCGGCTGTGGTTGCCGAACTGATGAAGGCCAAGCTGCTGCCCTATCCCGAAGCGATGACCGTCAACGGGAAATCGATCGGCGACAATTGCAAGGGGGTCGCCAACGAGAATACCGATGTCATCCGCACTGTTGCCGAGCCGCTGAAGGCCAATGCCGGCTTCATCAATCTCAGCGGCAATCTGTTCGATTCCGCCATCATGAAGATGAGCGGCATCTCGCCGGAATTCCGCGAACGCTATCTCTCCAACCCGAACGACCCGGAAGCCTTCGAAGGCAACGCCATGGTCTTTGACGGGCCGGAGGACTACCACGCCCGCATCGACGATCCGGCGCAAGGCATCGACGAGCACACCATCCTATTCATGCGCGGCGCCGGCCCGATCGGCTATCCCGGCGGCGCCGAGGTCGTCAACATGCAGCCGCCCGCTTATCTCATCAAGAAGGGCATTCACGCGCTGGCCTGCATCGGCGATGGCCGCCAGTCGGGCACATCGGGGTCGCCCTCTATCCTCAACGCTTCCCCGGAAGCCGCCATTGGCGGCGGCCTGGCGCTGCTCAAGACCGGCGACCGTGTGCGCATCGACTTACGCAAAGGCACTGCCAACATCCTCGTCTCCGACGAGGAAATCACGCGGCGCCGTGCCGAACTGCAGGACGATGGCGGCTATCACTATCCCAAGCACCAGACGCCATGGCAGGAAATCCAGCGCTCCATGGTCGACCAGTTCTCGGAGGGCATGGTGCTGAAGCCGGCGGTGAAATACCAGGACGTCGCCCATACCAGCGGCGTGCCGAGGGACAACCACTAAGCGTTGCAAGTTTGGTGAAATCGAAGGCGGCTTGCCATCGGGTAGGCCGCCTTTTCTCATGGCAGCGCTCTTGTATCGATTGGGCCAAGTCTACAGATACGTCGTCTCGATAGGTCCTGCACGAGGGATAACACCCATCAATGACTAAACGGCGCTCTTCCCTCGGTTTCCTCGGCATGTTCGGCCGCTCGGGTGACTTGCGGGAACTGGACAACGCGCTGCGCGGCGCCGACCTTCACCCGGCACTGGTGCCAGAGGGAGTAAAGCTCACCATCGTCAATCTGATGAAGGATCACTGGCCGGACGAGCCCCCGCCAGAGGCTTATCGGTCCGTGGCGCAGCTGTTTGGTTATTGCATCGCAGGCCCACAAACCTTTGAGCAGGCCAATGGGCCGGAGCGGCGGCTGGACGCTGAGCGCCGCATCGAGGCAGCGCTTGAAACCGGCGACAGCCTGGATGCCCAGATCGTGCTGATGGCGCTGCATGGCAAGCTGATCAGCGCCGAAGTGGTCGAGCGCTTTGGGTTAAGTGCGGACTGACCTACGTAAGGTGAAGCTTACCCGCCCATGCCGCTGCGTGGCAGCTTGATCATCTCGCCGAAGCGGGCGCGCAATTTGTCGTCGAGCAGCTTCGGCACATGGCGCGGGAAGCGCTCGGCAAGCACGCGCTTCTTTTCGATGATCGCCCGCTGCAAGATGTCGGGCCGGCCCTTCTCGTTCCATTCCTTGGGCGAAAAGCGGTCGCCGACGGCCGGATAAAAATACTCGGTCTGCATCAGGCGCAGCGTCTGCTCGTTGCCGAGATAGTGGCCCGGGCCATTCATGCAGACTTCGGTGATGGTGTCGATCGACAGCGCTTCGTCGGTCACTTCGATGCCCCGCACGCAGCGCAGGCAGTGGCCCAGCATGTCATTGTCTATGATCAGGCTCTCCAGGCAAAAGCCGAGCAGCGAGGCATGCATACCGGCCGATTCATAGACCAGATTGAGGCCGGCAAGGCCGGCCATCACGTCGGTGATGCCCTTTTCATAGCCGGACTGGATGTCGGGCAGTTTCGAATCCGTCATGCCGGCGGCCGAACCGCCCGGCAGATCGTAGAACTGCGCCATCTGCGCACAGGCCGAAGTCAACACTGCCTGCTCGGCCGAGCCGCCCGACATGGCGCCGGTCCTGAGGTCGGAGACGAACGGCCAGGTGCCGAAGATCGCCGGATGCCCGGGCTTGATGGCGTTGACGTAGATGAGGCCGACAAGCACTTCGGCCACCGCTTGCACCACAGCGCCGGCAATCGCCGCGGGAGCGGTGGCGCCGGCCTGGCCGGCCGATAAAAGCAGGATCGGGATGCCGCCGTCGACACAGGCTTCGAGCACGCCGCAGGCGTCCTCGGCAAACTTCATCGGCGGCACGACGAAGCAATTGGAGTTCGACACGAACGGCCGGGCGCGGAAATTCTCCTCGCCGCCGGCGATCGCATAAAGCATTTCCAGCGCCGGCTGCACGTTCTCGCGCACCGTGAACGAGGTGCCGACATGCTTCGACGTCCCCATCACGCAGGCATAGAGCGTGTTGAAGTCCATTTCGAGCGGATCGGGAATGTCGCGCGGCACCATGGGCCGCTGGAAGAAATGGATGTTGTCGAGCCCTTCGACGAGGCGGGCGGCGTCGTAAATGTCCTGCACCAGCGACTCGCGGTATTCGCGCTTTTCGACATCGACCAGATGCACCGCCGCACCCGCCGTGCCGTAATGCACGCGCTTGCCCTGGATCAGCATGTCATGCCTGGGGTCCTGGCCGTGCAGCGTAAAATTCCGCGCGGCTCGTCTGATCGTGTCCATCACAAGCCCGCGTGGGAAGCGGACGCGGCCGTCATCGCCATAGACGGCGCCGACCCCGGTCAGCGCCTCGATGCAGGAGGGAATGGCATTGGCGAAGCCGACGGTCTCCAGCAGCGTCAGCACCGCTTCATGGATGCGCTCCTGGTCGTTCTGGTTGAGCGGCCCGTAGCTGCCGCCTTCGAGGCCGGCGCGCACCGGCCGGATATCGTCGGCAAGCGGTGCGGCCCGCATGGCGCGGCGCGCTTCGCGCCCGCCGGATCGGCGCGAACGCTGGTCGGCTGATGCATCTTTAGGAGCCGCATCCTGCTTTTCAACAGCCACTGACATGGGGGCACTCCACCTTTAGCTCGCGAAACACGGCGCGGTGATTGGTCCACCGTCGGCTTGCTTCGTCCCTCTGTCAGCCGACTATGCCGTTGCCATTGGCCCAGCCTATGGGCCAGTCAACGCAGCCGAGTATGCCAGAGAGCTAATGCAGAATGTTGGTGATCATGCCAAGGGCCGGGACTGTTCAAAGCCCCGGCACAGGCAAATCAGGCTGCAGCGGGCCTGCGTCCGGCTGCGGTCGCGAGCTCGCGAATACCCGGCTCGATGTGCTGCAATGCGATCGAGGAAATGCCCAAGCGCATGAAACGCGACGGCTTTTCGGTGCGATCGAAGAAACGATCGCCGGGCTCGATTATGACGCTGCGCGACGCCGCGGCCTCGGCCAGTCCACGTGAATCGGTGCCGCGCGGGCCTTCCAGCCAGAGCGATGTGCCGCCGGCGGAATCGGTCGAGCGCCATTCCGGCAGGAATGCGGAAATCGCATGGACCAGACGCTTGCGCCGCTCGTCGAAGGCCGACGACAGCCGCCGCACCAGGGCTTCGTGATGGCCGAGCGACAGGAACAGCGCAACCGCGCGCTGGTTGTTGGCCGGCGGGTGCCTGAGCATGAAGCGGCGCAGCGCCCTGAGCTCGGAGATTAGTCCAGCCGAAGCGACGATGTAGCCAAGCCGTAGGCCCGGAGCCAGCGTCTTCGACATCGAGCCGACATAGACGACGCGACCCGAGCGATCGAGGCTCTTCAGCGCCTGCTGCGGCGCCTCGTCGAGAAGCTGGCTGTCATAGCCGTCCTCGATGATGATCTGGTTGTGGCGGTTGGCGCGCGCCAGAAGGTCCTGCCGCCGCTCCGCCGACAGCGGCACCATGGTCGGGCAGTGGTGGCTGGGGGTGACGAAGACAAAGCCGGAATCGTTGGGAATGGACGAGGTGACGATGCCGGACTGATCGACCGGAACCGGCTGGATTTCGGCGCCTGCCAAGCGGAAGATCGAGCGCGCGTCGGGGTATCCCGGGTCTTCCATCGCGACCTTGGAGCCCTTTGTCATCAGCAGTGTCGCCAGCATATAGAGCGCGTTCTGGGCGCCCAGCGTGACGATGATCTCGTCCGGATTGGCGAAGATGCCGCGCCGCGGCAACAGCCGCGCCTGGATCTGCTCGATCAAGAGCGGATCGTCACGATCGACCATGTCGGAGGCCCAGTTGCGGATTTCGAGCACGGCCAGCGCCATGCGGTTGCACTCACGCCATTCGGCTGTCGGGAACAGCGCCGGGTCGAACTGGCCGTAGACGAAGGGGTAGGAGGACTTGATCCAGTTGTCGTGCTTGGCCGGTGGCGGCATGTCGCTGGCGGCGATCTGCCGGCGTGCCTTCCAGTCGATCTCGTTCTGCTGGTCGGGCGCCTTCTGGTGCGGCTTGGCGGGGGTGGCCAGCACATCCGGATTGACGAAATGGCCGCGCCGTTCGCGCGCCACCAGGAAACCTTGGTCGACCAATTGCTGGAACGCCAGCACCACAGTGCCGCGCGCGACGCCGAGTTTTTCAGCCAGGATGCGGCAGGACGGAAGCGGCATCGAAGCGGCGATCTGCCGGTCGAGAATGGCGGCGACGATCGCCTGACGGATCTGCGCCTGCAGGGTCTGGCCCGATTCCGCCGAAATCCGGAACAGGCCGGACCATATGGCCGTGTCGTTACGCTGTGGCATGGAAGGTGTTCCTCGATGGCCAGTCTTTTTGCTTGGCTGGACCAGCGGAAGGTAACCGTGGCACAAGGGGTTGCGCCAATCAATTTTTCTGATCGCTGGGATTTATGCCAGTGATCTATGCGCGACGCGCAGCGTCGTCTCATCCCCGGGTGACGCTTGCGTCATCCCGCAGCGCGGACGCCCGCGCGATGCGAAGCGTCGTCGCGCCTCATTATCCCCAGCGCGACGCGCAGCGTCGTCGCTACTCCCATCAAATCATCCAGCGCGGCGCGCAGCGTCATAGCTCCATCACATCGCACTATGCTGCACTGCGTCATCCCCACGCATTGAAACATGCGGAATTCGGCTCAATAAGATCAGCGCGACGACACGCGCCGGAAACATCCGGTCTGATAAGATGTCGTGAAAAACGATCAGGAGCCGAAAGTGGATCATTCCTCCTTCGACAAACAGCTTGTCGCCTTGCGTGCTGCGCGCGCGGCGGCATCGGGTACGATGCGCGAGGCTTTTGCCGCCGACCCCAAGCGCTTCGAGACGTTCTCGGCCAGCGACGGCGACCTTTTGCTCGACTGGTCGAAATGCGCGGTCGACCAGGGCACGATGGAACTGCTCGAGAAGCTCGCCGCCGCCGCCGATCTCGAAGGTCGCCGCGCCGCAATGTTTTCCGGCAAGAAAATCAACATCACCGAAGACCGCGCCGTGCTGCACACGGCGCTGCGCAACCTCTCGGGCAAGGGCGTCACCGTCGATGGCCAGGACGTCAAGGCGGATGTGCTGTCCGTGCTCGACGCCATGGGCGCTTTCGCCGACGCCATTCGCTCCGGCAAGGCCGCCGGCGCCACCGGCAAGAAAATCACCGACATTGTCAACATCGGCATTGGCGGCTCCGATCTCGGCCCGGCCATGGCGACGCTGGCGCTGGCGCCCTATCACGACGGCCCGCGCGCGCACTACGTCTCCAACATCGACGGCGCCCATATCCACGACACGCTGAAGGGCCTGTCGGCCGAAACCACCCTGTTCATCATCGCCTCGAAGACCTTCACCACGGTCGAGACGATGACCAATGCCGAGACGGCGCGCGAATGGGTGCAGAAGGCGCTCGGCAAGGAAGCTGTCGGCAAGCATTTCGCCGCCGTCTCGACCGCGCTCGACCTGGTTTCCAAGTTCGGCATCGAAGCGGATCGCGTGTTCGGCTTCTGGGACTGGGTCGGCGGCCGCTATTCGCTGTGGGGCGCCATCGGCCTGCCGGTGATGATCGCCATCGGCCCGCGCAACTTCCGCGCCTTCCTCGATGGCGCGCATGAGATGGACGAGCACTTCCGCACCGCACCCCTGCAGAAGAACCTGCCGGCGCTGCTGGGGCTGGTCGGCTGGTGGCATCGCGTGATCTGCGGTTATCCGGCGCGTGCGGTCATCCCTTATGACCAGCGCCTTTCCAGGCTGCCGGCCTATCTGCAGCAGCTCGACATGGAATCGAACGGCAAGGGCGTCACCCTCGACGGCACGCCGGTGACGACGCCGACCGGACCGCTGGTCTGGGGCGAGCCCGGCACCAATGGCCAGCACGCCTTCTTCCAGCTGCTGCACCAGGGCACCGATTCCATCCCGGTCGAGTTCCTTGCCGCTGCCGTCGGCCATGAGCCGGATCTGAAGCACCAGCACGATCTACTGCTTGCCAATTGCCTGGCCCAATCGGAAGCGTTGATGAAGGGCCGCACGCTGGACGAGGCTCGCGCGCAGATGCTGGCCAAGGGCATGAAGCCGGCCGATGTCGACAGAATAGCCCCGCACCGCGTCTTCTCCGGCAACCGCCCCTCGGTGACGATCCTCTACCGCAAGCTCGACCCGCGCACCTTCGGCCGGCTGATCGCGCTTTACGAGCACCGCGTCTTCGTCGAAGGCACTCTGTTCAACATCAATTCCTTCGACCAATGGGGCGTCGAGCTCGGCAAGGAGCTGGCGACCGGCCTGTTGCCAGTCGTGGAAGGCAAGGAGAGCGCCGCCAAGCGCGACGCATCGACGGCCGGGCTGGTGGCGCGCATCCAGCAACTGCGGGGGGCGCAATGAAAAATCCGGCCGACATCAAGGGCATATTGTTCGACAAGGACGGCACGCTTGTCGATTTCAACGCGACCTGGCTCGGCATCGCCGATTTCATGGCCATGGATGCTGCCGAGGGCGATCGCTGGAAAGCCGACAGGCTGCTTTCAGCGGCGGGCTTCGATTTTGTCGCCAAGCGTTTCAAGCCGGATTCCATCTTCGCCTCGGGCACCAACATGGATGTCGTCGAACTATGGTTCCCGCGCCTGTCCGACGAGGACCAGATGCTGGCCGTCGCCCGTTTCAACGAGATCACCTCGGTGCAAGGCTCATCGATGGCGGTGGCCTTGCCCGGCATCGTCGCGGCGCTGACGGCTCTGCACAAGCGATCCTACCGGCTCGGCGTCGCCACCAATGATTCGACTGCCGGTGCCGAAAAGACCATGGTCACGCTCGGCGTCGCGCAGCTGTTCACCGCCGCCTATGGCTATGACGCGGTCGCCAATCCGAAACCGGCGCCGGACACGATCGTCGCCTTTTGCGACCTGACCGGGTTGAAGGCGTCCGAGATCGCCATGGTCGGCGACAACCGCCACGACCTGGAGATGGCGCGTGCCGGCGGCTGCGGCCTGGCGGTCGGCGTGCTCTCCGGCACCGGCACGCGGGAATCGCTGGCGTCGATCGCCGATGTCGTTCTGGATTCGGTTGCCGACTTGCCGGACTTTCTGTCGGCGCGGGTCAAGGAGACGGTCTGACGGGGGCCTGGGGCAAACTCAATTCGGCTCGGGATTTCCCCGCCAATGGCCGAGTTGGGGGAAGCAGCCATGAAACTATGGAGCTTCTGGTTTGTTTTCGGACATAGTGGGCTACTCATCAGCAGAGCAAACGTACCCGCATCTGCCGCACCTGATCTTGGCGCTTGCGTTATCGATGTCTTCGCCAGGCTGAAGCTCGAAGCCGCGATTTTCGCACTTTGGGCAAACTATGAAGCCGATACGTTGAACAACTTTAATCCACGCCATTCGACTTCTCCTATCAACGGCTAATCCAATCTATTTTCTGCCCCTTGAGGTTTGTCCACAATGAGTAGAATCCGGCCATTCAGAGCGACTGGGCTTTGCCGCGTCGCGCTAGCAATCTTCCGGCTCGAACCAAAACACACCGCTCGGCTTGGTCAAATCACCCTTTGCGTCGCCGAAATCCGGCACCTGATATTCGGCGAGCAATCGTAGCCGCGACAGCGGCAGATCGGCGCGGCGGGGATCGCCGACCAGCACCTCGATGCCGGCTGCCAGGCAGCGGTCGAGGAACGGGATCACCCGCAGAGCAACCTCGCGGCCGTAGAACACGTCGCCGGCAAGCACGAGATCGACCGCTGGCGGCGGGCCCGTGGTGATATCCTGATCGACAATGGTGATCTCGACGCCGTTGGCCAACGCGTTGAGGCCGATCGCGGCGACGCCGTTGCGATCGCTCTCGGCGGCGATCACCGCGCTGGCGCCGGCCTTGGCGGCGGCGATGCCGACGAGGCCCGAGCCGGCGCCGAGGTCGAGCACGCGGTGACCGGCCACGATTTGCGGATGGTCGAGTATATAGCGCGCCAGCACGGCGCCGCCGGCCCAGGCATAGGCCCAGTAGGGCGGCTGCGGCTCAGCTTCGTGCTCCTCGGTCTGGCTGCCGTCTTCCGGTCCATGAGCTCGCCACTCGACAAGCCGCCTCAGGCCGCTGCCGGAATGAGCCGTATAGAGCTGGATTTCAGGGAGCGCGGGAACGGGCGCAAGCCGCAGGTTCGCCTTGATGAACACTACTGCATCGGGACGCCGACTATCGTCCGCCATCCCGCCGTCGCCAGGCTCGCCGTTCAAATTATTCCCGCAGCGCCCGGCGCAAAATCTTGCCCACCGGCGTCTTCGGCAGCTCGGTCCTGAACTCGATGTATTTCGGCCGCTTGTAGCCGGTCAGGTTCTCGCGACAATACGCAGTGATTGCCTCAACGGTCAGCGCCGGATCCTTCTTGACGATGAACAGCTTCGGCACTTCGCCCGAATGCTCGTCCGGCACGCCGACCGCCGCCACTTCGAGCACGCCCGGATGCTGGGCGACGACTTCCTCGAGTTCGTTGGGGTAGACGTTGAAGCCGGAGACCAGGATCATGTCCTTCTTGCGGTCGACGATCTTGGTGTAGCCGCGCTCGTCCATGAAGCCCATGTCGCCGGATTTGAAAAACCCGTCCTTGGTCATCACCTTGGCGGTCTCGTCCGGCCGGTTCCAGTAACCGGCCATGACCTGCGGCCCGCGAATGCAGATCTCGCCGACCTCGCCGAGCGGCAGGTTGTTGCCGTCATCGTCGCGGATGACGATCTCGGTCGACGGCAGCGGCAGGCCGATCGTGCCGGTGAAATTGCTGTCGCTGAACTTGTTGGCGGTCGCCACCGGCGAGGTCTCCGACAGCCCGTAGCCCTCGGTGATCGAATTGCCGGTCAGCGCCTTCCAGCGCTCGGCAACCCCCTTCTGCACCGCCATGCCACCACCCAGCGTCATGATCAGCGGCTTGAAGTCGAGCTTGCGGAAATCCTCGTTGTTGAGCAGCGCGTTGAACAGCGTGTTGAGGCCGGGGAAAATGTGCATCGGGTATTTCTGCAGCTCCTTGACGAAGCCGGGAATGTCGCGCGGGTTGGGAACGAGCACGTTCTGGGCGCCCTGCTGCATGCCCATCAGCGCGTTCACCGTCAGCGCGAAGATATGGTAGAGCGGCAGTGCGCAAATGAAATTGAGATGCGCCGGTTTCGGCTTGATCGCATAGGCGTCCTGCAGCCACAGCGTGTTCTGCGCGACATTGGACAGCACATTGGAGTGCAGCAGCACAGCACCTTTGGAAATCCCCGTGGTGCCGCCTGTATATTGCAGGAAGGCGACGTCGCTGGCTTCCATCTTGGCCGGCTTGAAGGCGATGCCGGCGCCGGCCTTCACCGCCGCATTGAACTTGACATGGCCGGGCAGCGACCAGGCCGGCACCATCTTTTTCACCCGGCGCACGACCAGGTTGACGATCGTGCCCTTGAGGCCGCCGAGCATGTCGCCCATCGCCGCGACCACCACATGCTTGACCGCCGTCCTGGCAATCACCGCGTCCAGGGTGCTGGCGAAATTCTCCAGAATGACGATCGCCTGCGCGCCGGAATCCTTGAGCTGATGTTCGAGCTCGCGCGGCGTGTAGAGCGGATTGATGTTCACCACGACATAGCCGGCGCGAAGCACGGCCATCATCGCCACCGGATATTGCAGCACATTCGGCATCATCAGCGCCACGCGTGCGCCTTTCTGCAGGCCCTTCGATTGCAGATAAGCGCCGAAGGCGGCCGATTGCCGCTCGAGTTCGGCATAGGAGATCGACTTGCCCATGCAGACGTATGCCGGCTGGCCGGAAAACTGCTTGCAGGCGCCGACGAGGAAGTCGCCGATCGAACTGTAGGGCAGGGCGCCGATCTCCGCCGGCACGACTT
Organism: Mesorhizobium sp. C268A; assembly: GCF_040324475.1. NCBI lineage: Bacteria > Pseudomonadati > Pseudomonadota > Alphaproteobacteria > Hyphomicrobiales > Phyllobacteriaceae > Mesorhizobium > Mesorhizobium sp. C268A. The sequence continues at coordinate 2,764,727 of NZ_JAMYVX010000001.1, read as the reverse complement.
TCGAATAGCTTTTTAGCCATGGCTTTTCCGGCAAGCCCGCGGCAAGCGCCGTCAGCGTATTCGGCAGTTTTTTGGCCGCGCCCGGCGACGGCTTCGAGGCGGGCTTCGCCGCGGCTGTCTTCGCGGCTGGCGGCTGGGCGGGCTTTGCAGCGGGTGTTGTCTTCGCCGCGCGCTTGACCGCAGGTTTCGCTGCCGGGTTGGCGCTTGCCTTCGCCGGCGTCGAGGTTGCCGTTGGCTTGACGGCGGGAGTGGCTTTGGCCGGTGGCGCTTTCGACTTGGCGGCAGCGGCGGCCGGTTTTGAAGCTTTCGCCGCTTTTGCTTTCGCCGGGGCCGTTGTCTTTGTTGCTTTCGCCACCTCTAGCCTCCCTCGGTCGTTCTGTTGCCTGCTCCTGCTGCGCCGCCTCGATGTGGTGAGGCGTCCTCCGCTGCAGCGATGTCGCGGATTCCCGGAAAATCCAGCGTGTCATCTATCTATTGCGACTATCGGCGGCCGTGCAAGTCTTGCCCCAGCGGCAGGACGGCAAAGATTTGCCGTCGAAATCCTTCCCGCGATGCCAGCTCAGGCAATGCCGTCCGGTCATCTCGGTGGCGAAACCCAGGCTTGTGGATTTTTGGCTTACGATTGCTGCGATCAATGAAAAAATGCGGTCGTTAACAATCCCGTGATTAGCAGATTTTGCTATTTGTTTCTGCAGTTCGTCAAAGACCGAGAAATATTTTCTGCTTACGGTGGGGTAGGCAAACAGGGTGTTCCAAAGCCGGAAAAACGGTGCTTATATGCGCGCTTCGCGAGCCTATAGAGGGGCTTGGAAGAACATCAGGGAGTGCTCAATGAAAAAGAAACTGACTTTTGCAGCCGCGTTGCTGGCTGCAAGCGTCCTCGGCGGTGTGGCCAATGCCAAGACGCTGGTCTATTGCTCGGAGGCCTCGCCGGCCAACTTCGACCCGGGTACCACGACGGGCGGCAACGACTTCGACGCCTCGTCGCGCACCGTCTATTCGCGCCTGGTCGAGTTCAAGCATGGCGGCACCGAAGTTGTGCCCGGTCTCGCCGACAAATGGGAGATTTCGGACGACGGCCTGGTCTATACTTTCCACCTGCATCCGGGCGTGAAGTTCCAGACGACGGATTTCTTCAAGCCGACGCGTGATTTCAATGCCGACGACGTCGTCTTTTCGTTCGATCGCCAGTTCAACAAGGAAAACCCCTGGAACGGCGAGAAGTACCTGCCGAACCTGACCTGGGACTACTACACCGGCATGGACATGCCGAAATACGTCGCCAAGTGGGAAAAGGTCGATGACCTGACCGTGAAGCTGACGCTGACCGAGCCGAACGCGCCGATGCTGGCCAATCTCGGCATGGACTTCGCCTCGATCGTGTCGAAGGAATATGCCGACCAGCTGGAAAAAGACGGCAAGATGGCCGACTTCTCGACCAAGCCGGTCGGTACAGGTCCGTTCCAGTTCGTCGACTACCAGCTGGATTCGGTCATCCGCTATGCGGCCAACCCGGACTACTTCAAGGGCAAGGAAAAGATCGACGATCTCGTCTTCGCGATCACGCCTGACGCCACCGCCCGCATCCAGAAGGTGCTCGCCGGCGAATGCGATATCGCGCCCTATCCGAATCCTGCCGACATCGGCACGATCAAGGCCAACGCCGACGTGACCCTGATGGATCAGGCTGGCCTCAACATCGGCTATATGAGCTATAACACCACCATCCCGCCGCTCGACAAGCCTGAAGTGCGCCATGCGCTCAACCAGGCGATCGATCGGGAATCGCTCATCAAGTCGCTGTTCCAGGACGCCGGCGCCACGCCGGCCGTAAACCTGATCCCGCCGACCATGTGGTCGTGGAACAAGGACGTGAAGTCCGACGCCTATGATCCGGAAGCCGCCAAGAAGGTGCTGGCCGATGCCGGATTGAAGGAGATCCAGCTTTGGGCCTCCGACCGCGTCCGTCCCTACAACCCGAACTTCCAGCGCGCCGCCGAACTGATCCAGGCTGACTGGGCCAAGGTCGGCGTCAAGGCGGAGATCGTCAGCTACGAGTGGACGAAGTACCGCGAAGAAGGCAAGAAGAAGGAGCGTCCGGGCGCCTTCCAGATCGGCTGGACCGGTGACAATGGCGATCCGGACAATTTCTTCGCCACGCTGTTCGCCTGCTCGGCCATCGGCGTGTCGAACTACTCCAGCTGGTGCGACAAGGACTTCGAGGATCTGATCCAGAAGGCCAAGAAGACCAGCGACCAGGCCGAACGCACCAAGCTCTATGAAGAGGCGCAGGTTGTCTTCCAGAAGCAGGCTCCGGCCTTCCTCATGGCACACAGCCAGGTCTACGCAGTCGTGCGCAAGAATGTCAGCGGCTTCATGATGGACCCGCTCGGCATTCATCGCTTCGACGGCGTCGACAAGGCCGAATAGAACTGTTAGGCGGGCGTCGCGCAATCAGGCGCCGCCCGCTTTTCAAGATGCTCCGATATCTCCTAAACAAAATCGTCTTGGTGCTGCCGACGCTGATCGGCATCACCATCTGCGCCTTCGCTTTCGTCAGGCTGCTGCCTGGCGATCCCATTCTTGCCATGGCCGGCGAGCATGGCGTGTCGCCCGAGCGTTACGCGGAACTGAAGGAACAGTTCGGCTACAATTTGCCGATCTGGCAGCAATACGCGCATTATGTCCGCGATGCCGCGACCGGCAATTTCGGCGTGTCGATTTCGTCCAAGCGGCCGGTCATCGAAGATTTCATGACGCTCTTCCCGGCAACCGTCGAGCTCTCAGTCTTCGCCATGATCTTCGCCATGGTGCTGGCCATCCCGGCCGGCATCATTGCTGCGGTCAAACGCGGCTCCTGGTTCGACCAGGGGCTGATGGGCACCGCCCTTGTCGGCTATTCCATGCCGATTTTCTGGTGGGGTCTGCTGCTGATCATCTTTTTCTCCGGCTATCTCGGCTGGACCCCGGTTTCAGGACGCATCGGCCTTCAGTTCTTTATCAAGCCGATCACCGGCTTCCTGACCCTCGACAGCCTGCTCTACGGCAAATGGGATGCTTTCCGCTCGGCATTGAGCCACCTGGTGCTGCCGACAATTGTGCTCGGCACCATCCCGCTGGCGGTGATCGCGCGCCAGACGCGCTCGGCCATGCTCGAAGTGCTGGGCGAAGACTATGTGCGGACCGCCCGCGCCAAGGGCCTGTCGTCGTCCCGCGTCATCGGCGTGCATGCGCTGCGCAATGCGCTGATCCCGGTGGTCACCACCATCGGCCTGCAGGTCAGTACCCTGCTCGCCGGCGCCATTCTCACAGAAACCATCTTCGCCTGGCCGGGCATCGGCAAGTGGATGGTCGAATCCATATCCAAGCGCGACTATGTCGTCGTGCAGTCAGGCTTGCTGCTGATCGCCCTTATCGTCATGGCCGTGAACCTGATCGTCGACGTGCTTTATGCCGTCATCAACCCGCGCATCAGGGCGGCGTGATGAGCCAGTCGACCGAAATCGCCCCGATGGCCGCCGGCAACCCTGACCGACTGACCGGCTTCAGGACTTTCTGGCACTATTTCTCGGTAAACCGCGGCGCCGTCATCGGCCTGTTCGTCTTCATCCTTTTGGTGCTGGCCGCGCTCTTTGCACCGCTGCTGGCACCCTATGCGCCCGACATCCAGGACAAGACCGCTTTCTTGCGTCCGCCGGCCTGGCAGGCAGGCGGCAGCATGGAATATCTGCTTGGCACCGACGCGGTCGGCCGCGACATGCTCTCGCGCCTGCTCTATGGCGCGCGTTTCTCGCTGCTCATCGGCGCCGTCGTGGTCACGCTGGCGCTTGTCGGCGGCATCACGCTCGGCCTTTTGGCTGGCTATTTCCGGGGCTGGGTCGACGTGGCGATCATGCGGGTCATGGATCTGATCCTGTCCTTTCCGTCGCTGCTCTTGGCGCTGGTTCTGGTCACCATCCTCGGCCCCGGCCTGTTCAACGCCATGCTGGCCATCGCGCTTGTCCTGCAACCCCACTTTGCCCGTCTGGTGCGCGCTGCCGTCATGGCCGAAAAGAGCCGCGAATATGTGGTCGCCGCCAAGGTCGCCGGCGCCGGCCATATAAGGCTTATGCTGCGCACCATCCTGCCCAACTGCCTGGCGCCGCTGATCGTGCAGGGCACGCTGTCCTTCTCCAACGCCATCCTGGAGGCGGCCGCTCTCGGCTTTCTCGGCCTTGGCGCCCAGCCGCCGACACCGGAATGGGGAACCATGCTCGCCTCGGCGCGTGAATTCATCCTGCGCGCCTGGTGGGTGGTGACCTTCCCCGGTCTGGCCATCCTCATCACCGTGCTTGCCATCAACCTGATCGGCGACGGTCTGCGCGATGCGCTCGATCCGAAGCTGAGGAGGTCGTAATGGCGCTGCTCGACATCCGCAATCTCGTCGTCGAGTTCCAGACCGCATCCGGCCCGTTCCGCGCGGTCGATGGCGTCTCGCTCCATGTGAACGAACGTGAAGTGCTGGCCATCGTCGGCGAATCCGGCTCCGGCAAGTCGGTGTCGATGCTGGCTGTGATGGGGCTGTTGCCGTGGACGGCGACGGTCACTGCCGACCAGATGAGCTTCAACGGTCGCGATCTTCTGAAGATGAGCCCGGCCGACCGTCGCAAGATCGTCGGCAAGGACATGTCGATGATCTTCCAGGAGCCGATGGCCAGTCTCAATCCGTGCTTCACCGTCGGCTTCCAGATCGAGGAAGTGCTGCGCTTCCATATGGGCATGGACAAGGCCCAGCGTCGCGAGCGCGCCATCGAATTGCTGACGCAGGTCGGCATTGCCGAGCCGGCCGAACGGCTGAACTCGTTCCCGCACCAGATGTCGGGCGGCCAGTGCCAGCGGGTGATGATCGCCATCGCCATCGCCTGCAATCCCAAGCTTCTGATCGCCGACGAGCCGACCACCGCGCTCGACGTTACCATCCAGAAGCAGATCCTCGACCTGCTGGTCTCGCTGCAGGTCAAATACGGCATGGGCCTGATCATGATCACCCACAATATGGGCGTCGTCGCCGAGACCGCCGACCGCGTCATCGTCCAGTACAAGGGCCGCAAGATGGAAGAGGCCGACGTGCTGTCGCTGTTTGAATCGCCGAAGAGCAATTACACCCGCGCGCTTTTGTCGGCGCTGCCGGAAAATGCCGTCGGCGACCGGCTACCGACCGTCTCGGACATGCTGTTCGAACCGGCTGCCGGGGGCGTCTGATGAGCATCAAGGTCGTCGAAGGCAAGGACATCGTGCGCGACTATCACGTCGGCGGCGGCCTGTTTCGCGGCGCGCGCACCGTGCATGCGGTCAAGGGCGTCTCGTTCAGCGTCGACAAGGGCAAGACGCTGGCCATCGTCGGTGAATCGGGCTGCGGCAAGTCAACGCTGGCGCGCATCATCACGCTGATCGATCCGGCAACGTCGGGCGAACTGTTCATCGACGGCAACAAGGTCGACATCGCAAGGAACGGCCTGACCAGGGAGATGCGCCGCAAGGTGCAGATCGTCTTCCAGAACCCTTACGGATCGCTCAATCCGCGCCAAAAGATCGGAGATGTGCTGGGCGAGCCGCTGCTCATCAACACCGACAAGCCGGCCGAAGAGCGGCGCGACCTCGCCATGAGGATGCTGAAGAAAGTCGGCCTCGGAACCGAGCACTACAATCGCTATCCTCACATGTTCTCGGGCGGCCAGCGCCAGCGCATCGCCATTGCCCGCGCGCTGATGCTGAACCCGAGCCTGCTGGTGCTTGACGAACCGGTCTCCGCGCTCGATCTTTCGGTGCAGGCGCAGGTGCTCAACCTGCTCGCCGACCTGCAGGACGAATTCCAGCTGACCTATGTCTTCATCAGCCACGATCTGTCGGTCGTGCGCTACATCGCCGACGATGTGATGGTGATGTATTTCGGCGAAGCCGTCGAATACGGCTCGCGCGAGGAGGTCTTCGCCGACCCCAAGCACAACTACACCAGGACGCTGTTCGCCGCGACGCCGCGCGCCGACGTCGCCTCGATCAAGGCGCGGCTGGCGAAGAAGAAGGCCGCCTGACCTCTCACCGAGAATTGTTTTTGAACAATCGGAAATGCGTCGCGGCGGTGGTTTGCCGGCAGGATTGATCGCGATCTGCGAGCTGCCGGGCGTAAGCCGCGTCGCAGGTTGGGGTGCGCCCCATCACTCACCCGCTCCGTGCTGGTAAAGCTCGTCCATGCTGAGCATTGCCAGGGTTGCGAAGGGGGCCTGTTTTTTCACCCGACCGCGGCTCAAGATCACCACGTCGTCGCAGAACGATATGGTGCTGTAATGATGACTGATGACAATGGTGGTGCGGCGGCCGGCCCGCGACTTCAGCGTCTCGACAATAGCGGCTTCTGACAACCCATCCACCGCACTGGTGGCTTCGTCGAGGATGAGAATATCGGGATCGCGCACCAGCGCCCGCGCCAGGGCGATCCTTTGCCTTTGTCCGGCTGACAGGTTGATGCCCCGGTATCCGACCAGCGTCGCGTAACCCTGCGGCAGGTGCTCGATGAATTGATGTGCCTCGGCCAGCCTTGCGGCGCGCATGGCGTCGCTGGCCGAGGCCGTGTCGTAGCCGTAGATAATGTTTTCAAAAATGGTGCCATCGACCAGTTCCAGCTCCTGACTGGCCAGGGCAATGTTCCGCCGCCACTGGCTTGGGTCGACTTCATCGAGCGGTGCCCCATCGACGAGGATCCTGCCGCTGTCGGGTTTGACGAAGCGGCACAGGAGATTGACGATCGTCGTCTTGCCGGCGCCCGAGCGGCCGATCAGCGCCGTCGAGCGGCCGCTGCGGATATCGAACACCGCCTTATGCAGCACCGCCTCGCGCGCGTCGGGGCCTGACAGGGGACCGGAATAGGCGAAGCTCACATCATCGAAGCTGATCCCTTGGCGCAAGCCGTCGAACGGCAGGCTGCCCTGCGGCGCCTCGGGCTTGTCGGAAGGATCGAGCAGCCATTGTACCTCCTCCAGCGAGCCGCTCATGCCTTGCAACTGACTCCAGGACATCTGCAAGGCGCGCATATGCGGCTGCAGTCGGTAGAGCAGGATGAGGAAGGCGACGGTCAGCGGGAAGCTTACATTCGCCAGCCAGGCTCCGATCACCACCGCCAGGAACAGCATCGCGTGCAACACCTCGGTCAGTGGCGGCAAGACGCCCTGGCGGATTGAAAGCACGAAAGCCGCCCGCCGCACCCCGTCGGACGCTTTGGCGAAGACCGCCTTTTCGCGGTTCTCCTGCCCGAAGATGCGAATTAGGCGCCCGGCATGCACCAGATGCAGCATCTGCGACGCCAGTGCGCTGTTGCGCGAGACGACGCTGCGGCTCGGCGCCTTCAGATTGGACGACAAAACCCCGTGCGCCAGCTGGACGAGCGCCAGCCCTAGCGTCACCAGCAGCGTCATCTGCCAGGACAGGAGCAGGAGGAAGGCGAGCAGGATGACGGCGGCCGAGGCACTGACGATCGCGCCGAGCAGCGCCTGGATAGCGTCGGACGCTCGCCAGGATTCGTTGGAGATGATGTTGAGCAGTCGTCCGGGGCTTTGCTGCAGGAAAAAGGGGTAGCCGACCCTGAGCAACTGATCCGACAGTGCGCCGCGGATCGAGTAACCTGCCTTGCCGTAGATGAAGCTGGTCAGCAGCGTGTTGGCGAAGGCAAAGACATTCTTCAGCACGATCGAACCGAGGATCGCGGCCGAAATGGCAATCAGCCGCTCGCGCTCGCCGAGGTCCGCTCCAACCTGCTGGAGGAGGGCGGAGAAACCGGCCATGCCTGATGTTTCGCCACGCCCCATAATGATGCCGAGCAGCGGAATGATGAGGCCGATGCCGAGGCCTTCGAGCGCGGCGCCCGCAAGCCCGAGCCCCACCACGACGGGAACGAGCCGCAACAGCCTGCCACCAAGCGCGCGGCGCAGCATTGGCAGGGCTGACGGAACAAGTGACATTATCGCGCTCTGGCCTCCGCATTGGCTTCGCTGGCTTGCTGGTCCTGGCGCAGGGGCAACCGTTTTGGCCATCCCATTATGACGAGCAGCGCAAATCTGGCGGCACCTGCCAGATTCATGACGACAATAGGCCAGTGCGACAGATCGAGATCGCGGTCGAAGCGAGGACGGCCCACCAGTTCCTGGAACGCGGCCCGTGTGGACCAATAGACATGGCGAAGCAGCCAAGGCGCGTGGCGGACATGTTTCAGGCACAGCGCACCATTGCCGAGGCTATAGTCGCGGTGCAGCCTGTCGATCGATTTGCGGTCTCGCCGGCCGTGATGATGCAGGACCGTCATGTCGGGCACATACTCGACCGGCATGCCGAGCAACATTGCCCGCACGAGATAATCCGTATCCTCAGCCGAGCGCAGCGGGCCGCCAGCGCCGAAGCGTTCGTCGAACGACCCGATGCGGGCCGCGACGTCGCGGTGCATGGTCATGTTGCAGCCGAGCACGAAGCCGCCTGGGTGGACCGCCGGGGTCAGCCGCTCGCGCACCTCGCAGCGCTTGATGGTGAAGGGCAGGTCCCGGGCATCACCGAGCTCGACGCGGCCGCCGCGGATCAGCCACTTCTCGCCGCTCCGGTAGTGCCGCTCGAGGTCGAGGAGATAGTCGCGATCGAGCTTGCAGTCATCGTCGATGAAGACCAGCACGCGGCCTCGCGCTCGCGCCAATCCGGCATTGCGCGCAGCGGCCAGTCCGGGGCGAGGCTCCGAGACGGCTGTGACTGGGATGTCTGATGTTTCGGCGATACTGGCCAGCCGCTTTGACGTGCCGTCCCGTGAACCATTGTCGACCACCACCAACTCAGCCGCGAAGGCGGCGTGCGCCCGGCATGCAGCCTGGATCGAGGCTATGCAGGCCTCCAGCACAGCGGCGCGGTCGCGCGTGCAGACGATGAAGCTGACTTCGAACGAGGTCCGCTCCGATCGGGGAGTTGTCGGGACAAGCGCACTCGCAAACGGGTGATCTTGCAGGAGCGGGTGGGGCCTGTCGTTCATACCAGTCCCCGCTGATAACGCGCAAGCACCGCTTCGGCCGGCGTGGTTTTGAAGAAGTACGCTACCGCGTCCGCCCGTTTTCCGGCCTCTATCGAGGCCAGGCTGAGCCATGGCGCCCAGACGCCCGGACGCAGCGCATATTTTTCGCGGCGCCGGATGAAGTTCCATCTCGCAGTCCGCGTGAGCAATTCGTGCGTCAGCGGCGGTTCTTTTTCGTCGCTGACGAGCTGGTAGAGGAAATAGAACAGGTTCAGCGCGCCGGCCGCGAAGCTTGGCCGTGTGCCGGCCGGCAGCGCGGAAATCCGCTCTTCCAGCGCACGGATGAAATCGGCTGCGCGCGCAACCGTGTCGAAAGAGACGGCCTCGCCGATGTCGCGCAGATCCGCGGTGGCTTCCGCTAGCCCCTCACGCTCGAGATTTTCGGCCACGATCCGCAAATGCGTCCTGCGCATTTCCTTGGCATGCCGCATGGTCACGCTTCCCGCATGGATGCGATAGACGAGCAGGTTATCGGGCGACAGGGTCGCCGGGAAACGGCGAGCAAGCCGCCTGAAGAGATCGAAATCCTCGGCGTGCCTGTATTCGGGATCGTAATAGAGATCGTCGTTCCCTATAACCTTCCTGTTGTAGACCACCGTCGGATGCATGAATATCGTAAAGAACATCGACAATATGTCGAGCCGGCCGAGCCGGAACACCGGGTCGAGCCTGCCCTTGGCGATACGGCCGTGAAGCAAGGTATCGACGCAGGCGCCGCAGAAGCCGAGCTCGGGCCGCCGCTCGAACAGGGCCACCTGGCGCGAGAGGCGCCGGGGATAGGCGACATCGTCCGCATCCATTCGCGCAACCAGCTCGCCCTGGGCCAGCCGTAGGCCTTCATTGAGGGTGGCGACGAGGCCGCGGTTCTCACGTGAGATGACAGAAACGCGATTGTCGGCCCGGCGGTATCGTTCGAGGATCTCGAGCGAATTGTCAGTCGACCCGTCATCGATAGCGATGACCTCCAGGCGATCGTAGTCTTGCCGCAGAATGCTCCCCAGCGCAGCGGCGAGATAAGGCCCGGCATTGTAGACAGGCAGCAGGACGGAGACGAGCGGCGCGGCGGTCATCTCTGCGCATCCGTTCGCTGGAGATCGAGCGCGGCGCGGCCATCGGGGGATCCGCTGGGATAGGCGTCCGCCGTTCTGCCGAGCCAGCCGGCATCGCCGGCGCGTGCCTGGGAGCGGCGGCGCGCGACATAGGGGAAGCGGCGCTTGACGCCGTTGAGCGGCTTTTCGAAAGCCGTCCACGAGATCGAAGCGACGGCGATCGTGGCGGCGCTCGCGACCAGGAAACGCCCTGGCCCCTGCTCCGAGACATTGAGCGGGATCCAGGGCTGTGACTTGACGGCGAGCGAAAGAAGGATCGGATGGTAAAGATAGACGCCGTAGCTGATGCGGCCCAGTGACAGCAGCGGTGGCAGTTCGAAAACCCTGCCGAGGACGCCGCCAAGGCCGGCTGAACAGGCGGCGACAACGGCCACCAGCGGCACTAGGGGCAGGATCTGCAGTAACGCCCAGCGGGCCCATTCCAGCATAGGATCGGCCGGCGCAGGGATAAGCCACTCAATCGCCAGGAAGACAGCCGCAAGGGCTGGCCAGCCTAGCCGCATCCATTGCGGCAGGCCGGCGCCTCTGGTCCGCCGGCAGGCAAGCAAAGCACCAAACGCCAGCGCGTCCATCGATGCTGGCGGCAGCAGGTCGCGCGCTAGCGCCGGGGTGGCGGTGATCGGCCAGTAGAAGCGATAGGCCAGCGACAACAGGATGACGCCGATAGTGATCGCTTCCACCCGCCGGCGGGGTGCGAGAAGCACGACCAGCGGCCAGGCGATATAGAACTGCTCCTCGATGCTCAGGCTCCAGAAATGGCAGAGTAGCCAGGGCGTCCATTCGTTGCGCAGCGCGTACCAAAAATTCGACAGGTAAAGCGCATGCCAGACGAGCGATCCACTGGACTGCTCCAGATCGGTCAGCCAGACGAACCCAAGCACGGCGAAATAGGGCGGGAATATGCGCAGCGCGCGCCTGATGTAGAAGGAACTCAATGCAGGGCCGGCTTTGAATTCGGCCGCGGCGCGCGCTTCGAGCAGCAGTCGTGTGATCAGGAAGCCGCTCAGCACAAAAAAAAGCCGCACCCCGATGTGGCCCCAAAAGGAGGACCCGTTGGGTGCAAGGAAATGGGAATAGAGAACCATCGTGACAGCGATGGCGCGCAGAGCGTCCAACTGATTGTCACGCGCGACCGCCATCAGCCATTTCCGCCGGTCTGAAATCTCCGATGAAGCCAGCGGCCCTGCATTCCGGGCCTCAGGTCGAGGCCTGCCAGCGTCGAGAGTGCGCCGACAACATCAAACCCGCGCCTTTTGCGCGGGGCAGCCTCGAAATCGGTGCTGGCCAGCGAAAAATTCAAGCTGATCAACTTGGCGGAATCCTCCACGGCGCACTTCCCAGTACCAAATCCCCCAAGAAATGGTGCAACCGGGCAATGGTGCAGTGCAACACAAAATATCTATCGAGCTGTAATATTTGTGTGAGTTAGTGCTAAAAATGGGTATGATTTGCGAGTGCGTTGCGTCACTGAGGGTTTTTCACGTCCGCAATGCTGTACGAGAAGTGGTACCATGTCAGAAAAGACCCGGTTTAATTACACAACTATAATCCGGAGTGTCTGATATAGGTCAAAATTGACGAAGATTATTCTAAGGTAGTGGTTTTGTATCTTATAAATTATGCTTGTAGTGTCGGGTTCTCTAGGTTGTCGATCTTGCGCGATGCAGCATAGTCGATGGTCAAGCGTCTGACGACGCAATCCTGTGGCGGCGGCCATATGGCGCATGTCGACGAGGCAGACGGGAAGTGCCGGTGTTGGCGTAGGGAGTGACGTGCATTAGCCTTGCACCTGCCGTCACGCTTGCGTCGGATGGAGAACTGGTGCCGCTTAGGTGACTCGAACACCTGACCCCATCATTACGAATGATGTGCTCTACCAACTGAGCTAAAGCGGCCCAGGAAGCGCGAAGCCTCCAGGATCGGCTGGGTGATAGACTCAACCGGCCGCTAATTCAAGATGGGCAACCGTGATTTCAAGGCTGGATCCGGCAATTCGTTCCGTCATTTTCCATTGGCGCGGAATAAGCCATCGCCTCGTTTGCTTTTTCGATTACGCGGAGACGTCGCGCCGGACTGCGCGCAAATCGCCCGGCAAGGCGGCAAACGGACTGATTTTATTGCTAAAAGGCATCGAAATGGGCGTTGAACAGGCCTGTAAGGCAGAATGCGGGCGCTCGCCCGTTGATTGATTGGTCGCCTGCGGCTAACGATCATGGCAATGTAAGCGAACGGACAGGGGAATTCGCTTGGACGCGATCGAAAAAGCGATCCGCAACGCCTTCGAGAAAGGCAACGCCGAGGACCGGGCATTTCGCGAGCGGGTCTATCGGTCGGCTTTCGCGGCGCTCGACCGCGTGCTCCAGGCCAATCCCGGCGTGACGGTGGAAGCCGCCATCAAGCGCCGTAAGGCGGTGCAGGAAAAGATCGCCGAGATCGAATCCGAATTCCTGCCCGCGGTCCCCGATGTCGCCGCGCAGACGCAGAGCGCTGCGCCGACGCAGAGCGCTGCGCAGACGCAGAGCGCTGCGCAGACACAAGATACCGCGCTGACGCAACGCGTTGCGCAGCCGCAAGACGCCGTACAGGGCGCCGCCGAAGCGCCCGCGGTCGATGCCCCGACAGGTGTCGCGGCCGGACCGTCGCCGGCGATCGTCGTTGATGGACCGGTTCAGCCCGAGGCATCCGACGCGCCGCGTTCGCGCGTGCTGCCGGTCGTCCCCGACATCATGCCTGACGCCACGCTGCCCGGCGCCCCGGCGATCGATATGGCCGATTCCGCGCCGGCCGAGGCCGCGGCGGAAGTGGCGCCTGACCGCGATGAAAGGCGGATAAGGGGCCGCCGCCTGCCGCTGACGGCGATCTTCTTTGGCGTGACGTTGCTCGCCGCCGCCGGCATCGGCCTCTATTTCGCCGTGCAGACCGGGGTGTTCAAGACGCCGGCGCAGCTCGACACGGCGCCGCCCGAAGCGCCGCCGACCGTCGACGATGACGACTTCACGCCGCCTGCCGGTACAACTGAGCCGCAGCAGCCTGGCGCGCCGCAGCAGCCTGGTGTCGCCGAACAGACGCGCGACTGGATCAACGTGTTTACACCCACCGATCCAACGCATGTGGCGACCCCGTCCGACGCCAAGGCCGATGTCGTGCAGGACGACACCGGCTCCTTCCTGCGCATCCGCTCCGGTGCTTCCGGCTCGGCCATCAGCTTCGATGTCGGGCAGGGCGTGCTGGAGAAGCTTGCCGGCAAACATGCCGTGTTCGACATCGTCGCCCGCGCCGAGGACGGCAAGAACACGCAGATCTCCGTCGACTGCAATTTCGGCGATCTCGGCGATTGCGGCCGCAAGCGCTATGCGGTCGGCCAGCAGCGTAACGAATATCTGTTCGACGTGAAATTCCCCGACAAGCCCCCGGGCGCCGCCGGCAGCATCGCCATCAACTCCGACTTCGACAAGCAGGGCAAGGCGGTCGACATCTACGAGATCCGCGTCTCGATCGAACCGTGAGCGCTGCCTAGCGATCCAGCAGCGCCTGCAGCGTCTCGATGCGGTCGGCTTCGGCGGTCGGCTTGTCCCAGCGCAGCCGTGAGATGCGCGGAAATCGCATCGCAACGCCGGATTTGTGGCGAGTCGAACGGTTGAGACCTTCGAACGCCACCTCCAGCACCAGGCCTTGGCTGCGGTCGGCGCGCACCGAGCGCACCGGGCCGAAACGCTCGACCGTGTTGTCGCGGACAAATTTGTCGATCTGCTTCAGCTCCTCGTCGGTGAAGCCGAAATAGGCCTTGCCGACCGGCACCAGTTCCTCTGCGCCTTCCGGCCCCGACCAGACGCCGAACGTATAGTCGGAATAAAAGCTTGACCGCTTGCCATGGCCGCGCTGCGCATACATCAGCACAGCATCGACCGTGTGCGGATCGCGCTTCCACTTGAACCACGGGCCTTTCGGCCGTCCCGCGAGATAGGGCGAATCCCAGCGCTTCAGCATCACGCCTTCGATGATCGGGTGCGGCGGCGCGCGGCGCAGTTCCTCCAGCGTTTGCCAATCCGGGAATTCGACGAATGGCGACAGATCGAAACGGTGCGGGTCCAGCGTTGTGATGAAGGCCTCAAGACGGGCCCGCCGCTCGCGGAAAGGTAGCGCGCGCAAATCTTCGCCGTTGATCTGCAGCGCATCGTAGCAGCGCATGAACGCCGGGTATTGCTGCTGTATCTTCGGGGCCACGCTCTTGCGATTGAGCCGCTGTTGCAGGTCCGAAAAGGTGCCGGTCGCCACCGGCTCGCCGACCAGCAATTCACCATCGAGCGCGGCGGAAAAATCCATTGCCTGGGCGAGATCGGGGAATGCGCCGGACACATCGTCGCCGGTGCGCGAATAGAGCCGGCGCACGCCGCCCTCGCACACCGCCTGAACGCGGATGCCGTCCCATTTCCATTCCGCGGCATAGTCGGCCGGATCGAGCTTTTCGAGGTCGCCGTCGCCGACCGGGTTCGACAGCATCACCGGACTGAACAGGGCAAGTGCGGTCCGCTTCGGCTTCTCGGCCTTGCCTTCCAGCCACGCGAACAGCGAGATATAGGGCGGCGTCAGCCCGTGCCACAGCTCCTCGATCTCGGCGACATCGACCTTGCCGAAATCGGCCAGCGCCTGTTTGGCCAGCCGCGCCGAAACGCCGATGCGCAAGCCGCCGGTGACCAGCTTGATGATGGCAAAGCGCGCTGAAATGCCGGCGCTGTCGAGCAGCCCGGCCAGCACCTTGGGTCCGTCCGAGCGGCTCGCCGCCTGCAGCTTCGCCACGACGTCGCCAAGCGTCGGCTCCCGGTTGGGGATATGTCCCGGCGTTTGCGGCCAGACCAGCGACACGGTTTCAGCGAGGTCGCCGACATAGTCGTAGGAATAGCCGAACAGCACCGGATCCATGCGCTCGGTGACCAGCGTGCGCAGCATCGCCGGCTTGACCGCCGCAATGTTGAGGTCGCCGGTGATAGCCGCCAGCGCCAGCCCGCGGTCGGGGTCCTCGACGCTACGGAAATAATCGACGAGCAGCGTCAGCTTGCCATTGCGCGACGGCGTCAGCACCAAGCGGTCGAGGAGTTCGGCAAAGCGGTTCATGGATGCAAGGACCGCGTTGACGGCAGAGGTTTGCGTTCTGGCGCACCCCCCTCTGTCCTGCTGGACATCTCCCCTGCAAGGGGGGAGATTGGCAGCCTTGATCTTGCCGCCCATCTTGCGAGGTTGGCGATTGGCGAAAGCGGAGGTGACATCTGATCTCCCCCCTTGCGGGGGAGATGGCCGGCAGGCCAGAGGGGGGTGGGAAGGATCGCCGCGCCGGCGATTTCTGGATCAAAAATCACCATCAATCGCCCTCGTCCTCATATCCCACCAGGTGCAGTGGCCTGGCGGCGATGCCTTCCAGCTCGCACCAGCGCACCAGCGCTTCCTCGCGGCCATGCGTCACCCAGATTTCGCCGGCGCCCGTCTCCTTGACGGTGGCGGTCAGTTCATCCCAGTCGGCATGGTCGGAAATGATCAGCGGCAGTTCGACGCCGCCTTGCTTGGCGCGCTGGCGGATGCGCATCCAGCCCGAGGCGAAGCACGAGATCGGGTCGGGAAAGCGCCGCGCCCAGCGGTCGGCGAAGGCCGATGGCGGGCCGACAACGATGGCCCCGGTGAAATCCTGCTTGCCGCCGCTGTCGACGGTTGCCGGCTCCAGAATGCCGAGGTCGATGCCCTGGTTCTGGTAATATTCGCTGAGCTTGGCCAGCGCGCCGTGGATATAGATCGGCTTGTCATAACCGGCATCGCGCAGCAGCCGCATCACCCGCTGTGCCTTGCCCAGCGCATAGGCGCCGACCAGATGCGATCGCTCGGAAAACTGCGCCGCCGATTTGAGCAGGCGGGCGATCTCCTCCGTGTCGGGCGGATGGTGAAACACCGGCAGGCCGAAGGTCGCCTCGGTGATGAACACATCGCATTGGACCGGTTCGAACGGTGCGCAGGTCGCGTCCTTCTGGCGCTTGTAGTCGCCGGAGGCGACGATGCGCCTGCCCTTGTGCTCGACCGCGATCTGCGCCGAGCCCAGCACATGGCCGGCCGGATGGAAGGTGACGCTGACATCGTTCAGCGCCATCGCTTCGCCAAGCACGGCCGCTTGCGTTGTCCCGGCAAAATCCTCGCCATAACGCAACCCCATAATGTCGAGCGTCTGCTGCGTCGCCAGCACCGAACGATGGCCGGAGCGGGCATGGTCGGAATGGCCATGCGTGATTAACGCCCGGTCGACTGGCCGCACCGGGTCGATGAAGAAATCGCCGGATGGGCAATAAAGGCCTTCAGGCCGGGGATGAAGCAGTTCGCTGGCGCGCATCCACTCAAGATAGTGGCTAATTCCAGCGCGGGAAGCCTGTTGCAAGAGACTGCTGACTCGGCCTACAGCCAGCCACCGGCCGCATAGCCGGCGGGGCCATCGCCATGCAACCGCTGAAAATCTCGTCCGGCGACCTGACCGCCGACCGTCGCGCCGACTATGCCGAGATGCTTTTCGGCTCGGGCGAGCACGCGGCAGCGGCGGAGCTGCTGCTCGGCGCGCTGGAACTGGCGCCCCAATGGGCGGCGGGCTGGTTCCGTCTTGGCGAGATGCAGGAGACGGCCGAGCGGCTCGACGTGGCGGCTCAAGCCTGGGCGACGGCGCTGAAACTGGACCCGGTGGATCGCCTGGGTGCTGCGCTGAAGCTGCAGCTGATCGGCAAGGCGCCGGCTGCCGCAGCGCCACCCAGCGCCTTCGTCGAGACGCTGTTCGACCACTATGCCGAGACTTTCGAGGACTCGCTGGTCGACAAGCTCGGCTACCGGCTGCCGGAGTTTCTCGATCGCGCCATTCGCGCGGCAAGACCGGGCCGCTTTTCGCTGGCGCTCGATCTCGGTTGCGGCACCGGCCTGATGGGCGAGAAACTGCGGCCGGTCGCCGAACGGCTGGAGGGCTACGATATCTCCGCCGCCATGCTGAAAAAGGCCCGCGCCAAGGGCGTCTACGACCTGCTCGCCAAGGCCGATCTGCAGCATTTCGCCTATGCCGGGCCGAAAGCCGATCTGGTGGCGGCGGCCGACGTGTTCATCTATGTCGGCGCGCTCGATCGCGTGGTGAAGACCGTCGCCGGCATTCTGGCCACCAATGGCCTGTTTGCCTTTTCCGTCGAAACGCCAGCCAAGGGCGGGGCGGGCGGCGACGCCGGTTTTGCGCTGCAGCCGTCTCGTCGCTACGCCCATTCTCAAGCCTATGTCGAGCGGGTGCTTGCCGCAAACGGCCTGTCGGTGCTGTCGATGCAGCCGACCGTCATCCGCTGGGATCGCCGCCAGCCGGTCGGCGGGCTTGCCGCGCTGGCGGTGCCCTCGTCCAAGGGTTGATGTCTCGTCTGTTCGAAAACGTGAATAGGATTTTTGCGGCTGGCGCGGCATCAGGTAGGATACAAGCCGAGAAAAGCCCTCGGCAGGCATTGAGGAGGAACACATGCGCTGGAACATGATGGTCTTGGCGTCCTGCCTGGCGATGGCCGGCTGCAGCAGCTCGATGTCGGAGCGGCAGGACCAGGACGTACAATCGTCGCTGCAGTATGACAATGTGCCTTGCGACCAGTTGCTGGCGCAGCGCAACGAACTGGCGCAGCAATACCATCTGTCGACGGACGCCAAGCCGAGCTTCTCCAATCCGGCGATGGGCTTCGGCCCGTTCACGCCGGATATGCGCTCCAAAAGCAAGCGCGACACCGACTTGGCAAGCGGCCAGATCGATGCCATGAACCGCTCGATCGTCCGCCGCGACTGCGGCACGCCCAACAAGCAGAAGAAGTTCAGTCTGCCGAGCTGAACCTGGACTTCCTCAGTACCCCGCCTTGCGGTCGACCACGTTATCAAGCTTTTCGCCGCGCTCGAAGGCATCCATCTGCCGCAACATGCTCGGCGCCAGGTGGACAGGGTCGGAGGTCGCCGCCGCGTGCGGCGTCACGAACACTTTCGGGTGACTCCATAGCGGACTGGTCTTCGGCAGCGGCTCGACCTCGAACACGTCGAGGCTCGCCTCCTTCAGCGTGCCGTCGCCCAGCGCGCGCAAGATGTCGGCGTCCTTCTGCAGCCGGCCGCGCCCGGCATTGATCAGCACCGAGCCGCCGAGGCCGTTGCGCTTGCGCAATTCCTTCAGCACGCCGTAATTGATGATGCCGTGCGTGTCCGGCGTCAGCGGCAGCAGCACCACCAGTATGTCGGTGGCGTTGAGGAAGGGGATCAGCCCGGCCTCTCCGGCATAGGTCGCAACGCCTTTCATGGCCTTGTCGCTGCGCGACCAGCCATTGACGGCAAAGCCGAGCGACAACAGCACCGATGCCGCCGCGCGGCCGAGATTGCCGAGCCCCATAATGCCGACCGAGATGTCACCGGCCGGCCGCTGCGGCGGTTCGTGCCAGGTCTTCTTCGGCTGCTGCGCACGATAGAGCATGCCCTGGCGGTGATGGTCGAGCACGCGCCAGACGACATATTCGGTCATGTACTGCGTCAGGTTGTCAGCGACCACTTTGACGATCGGCACATCGGGCAGGCCGGGATCGGCGAAGATATGGTCGACGCCGGCCCCGATCGAGAAGATTGCGCGTAGATTCGGCAGCGATTTCAAGAGGTTCGGCTTCTGCTTCCACACCACCGCATAGGTGATCGACGGGTCAGAGGCGCCGTCCGGCTCCAGCACCACTTCGCGCTCGGCCGACAGCAGCTCGCGCCAGCGCTGCGGATGAAAGCCGGTGACGGCAAGCAGGATTTTGCCTTTTTCCATTTGCGGATTGTATTCCCTGTTATTCGCTAACGATACCGACTGGCGCCGTCTCGATCTTGAACGCGGCCGAGATCAGCGCCTTCGTATAGTCGGTCTGCGGGCGCTCGAAAATCTGTTCGGAAGGGCCGGCTTCGACGATCTTGCCATTGCGCATGACGATGACGTCATTGGCAAGGGCGCGAATGACTTTCAGATCGTGGCTGATGAACAGATAGGCAAGGTCGTGCCTGGCCTGCAGATTGCGCAAGAGGTCGACCACTTGCGCCTGCACGCTCATGTCGAGCGCCGAGGTCGGTTCGTCCAGCATGACGAAGCGCGGATTGAGCACCATGGCGCGCGCAATGGCGACGCGCTGGCGCTGGCCGCCGGAGAATTCATGCGGATAGCGGTTCCTGGTCGCCGGATCGAGCCCGACCTCCTTCAGCACGGCGACGACCTTGTCGTCGCGTTGGTCGGGCGACAGCTTCGGCTCATGGATCTTCAAGCCTTCCTCGATGATCTCCGAGACCGACATGCGCGGGCTGAGCGAGCCGAACGGGTCCTGGAAAACGATCTGCAACTCGCGGCGCAGCGGCCGCATGGCGTTGAAGGAAAGTTGGTCGATGTCGCTGCCGTTGAACTGGATGGTGCCGGTCGATGAGATCATCCGCGCCAGCGCCAGGCCGAGCGTCGTCTTGCCGGAGCCGGATTCGCCGACGACGCCGAGGGTCTGGCCGGCGCGCACGGTGACGTCGATGCCGTCCACCGCCTTCACATTGTCGACGGTGGTGCGAAAGAAACCCTTTTTGATCGGGAACCAAACCTTGATGTCCTTGCCGGTCATAACCGGCTTGGCGGCGTCGTTGGCGGCCGGCGGCTTGCCTTTCGGCTCGGCGGCGAGCAGGTGCTTGGTATAAGCGTGCTGCGGGTTGGCGAAGATGTCCTTCGTCGGTCCGGTCTCGACGATCTTGCCCTTGGTCATCACGCAGACGCGGTCGGCGATCTTTCTGACAATGCCGAGATCATGGGTGATGAACAGCATTGACATGCCCTTGCGGCTCTTCAGCCCCGCCAGCAATTCGAGGATCTGCGCCTGGACAGTGACGTCGAGCGCCGTCGTCGGCTCGTCGGCGATCAGCAGTTCAGGCTCGTTGGCCAGCGCCATGGCGATCATGACGCGCTGGCGTTGGCCGCCGGACAGCTGGTGCGGATAGGCGTCGAGCCGCTTTTCCGGTTCGCGAATGCCGACCTCGTTGAGCAGCGCCAGCGTGCGCGCCTTGGCCTGGCGGTCGCCCATGCCCTGATGCAGCGCCAGGATCTCGACGATCTGCTGCTCGATCGTGTGCAGCGGATTGAGCGAGGTCATCGGCTCCTGGAAGATCATGGTGATCTTGTTGCCGCGCACGCTGCGCAACTGCTTTTCGTTCATCGCCAAAAGGTCGGCGCCCTGGAACAGGATCTTGCCCGAGGGATGGCTGGCCGTCGGGTAGGGCAGAAGCTTCAGCACCGACAGCGCCGAGACCGATTTGCCGGAACCGGATTCGCCCACAAGCGCCACCGTCTCGCCCTTGGCGAGATCGAAGGAGATGTGGTCGACGGCGGTCGACTCGTTGCCGCCTTGGGTGAAGGCAACGCTGAGATCGCGGACGGAGAGCAGGAGTTCGCTGCTCATCGGAACGCCTTGCGCGGGTCGAAAGCATCGCGCGTTGCTTCACCGATGAACACCAACAGCGACAGCATCAGCGAGATGACGATGAAGCCCGATATACCGAGCCAGGGGGCATTGAGGTTACTCTGCGCCTGTTTTAGCAGTTCGCCGAGCGACGCGGTGCCGGGCGGCAGGCCGAAGCCGAGATAGTCGAGCGAGGTCAGTGTCGAGATCGAGGCGCTGACCAGGAAAGGCATGAAGGTCAGCGTCGCCACCATGGCATTAGGCAGAAGATGGCGCAGCATGATGGTGCGGTTGGACACACCAAGCGCGCGGGCCGCGTTGACATATTCGAAGTTGCGTGCGCGCAGGAATTCGGCGCGCACCACGCTGACAAGCGACGTCCAGGAGAAGAGCAGCATCAGCCCGAGCAGGATGAAGAAGCCCGGCGGCAGGATGGCGGCGACGATCAGCAGCAGATACAGCAGCGGTATCGCCGACCAGATTTCTATGAAGCGTTGAAAGAGAAGGTCGGTCCAGCCGCCGAAATACCCTTGCAGCGCGCCGGCGGCGACGCCGATAACCGACGAACCCGCAGTCAGGATCAACCCGAACAGCACGGAAATCCTAAACCCGTAGATGATGCGCGCCAGCACGTCGCGCGCCTGGTCATCGGTACCCAGCCAGTTCCAGTTGCCGACAATGCAGTCAGGATCGGCAGCGCCTTGCGGATATTGGCTGCATCGCCTCTGCGCGTCGTATTCCCATGACGGTTTTGCGGGAGCGGCGTCGGGGATCGCATTGTTGACGGTGCGGTAGGAATAGCGGATTGGCGGCCAGATCATCCAGCCATTGGCGTTGATCTCGTCGCGGATGACCGGGTCGCGATAGTCGGTGACGGCGTAGAAGCCGCCGAATTTTTCCTCGGGGTAGGCGACCGCCACCGGGAACAGGATCTCGCCTTTGTAGTAGGCGACGATCGGCCTGTCGTTGGCGATCAGTTCGGCAAACAGCGACAGCACGAACAGAGCGAGGAATATCCACAACGACCAGTAGCCGCGCCGGTTGGCCTTGAAGTTCTGCCAGCGCCGCTTGTTAAGCGGCGACAGCCAGGGGCGGGCGATCCTTGTCGGTGTGATCTCGGCTGCAGCCTGCGTCATCAGACGTCTCTCCGCTCGAAATCGATGCGCGGATCGACCCATGTGTAGATCAGGTCGGACAACAGCGTCACGAACAGGCCAAGCAGCGAAAATATATAGAGGTTGGCGAACACGACCGGATAGTCGCGCGCCAACACGGACCTGAAACCGAGCAGCCCGAGACCGTCGAGGGAAAAGATGTTCTCGATCAAAAGCGAGCCGGTGAAGAAGGCCGAGATGAAGGCCGCTGGAAAGCCGGCAATGACGATCAGCATTGCGTTGCGGAACACATGTCCGTAAAGCACCCGCCGCTCCGACAGGCCCTTGGCACGGGCCGTCACCACATACTGTTTGCGTATCTCTTCCAGGAAGGAGTTCTTGGTCAGCAGCGTCGTCGTCGCGAAGGCCGACAGCACCAGCGCCGTCAGCGGCAAGGTCATGTGCCAGAAATAATCGACGATCTTGTCGGGCCACGACAATTGGTCCCAATTGTCGGAGACGATGCCGCGCAGTGGGAACCAGTCCCAGAAGGAGCCGCCCGCGAACAGCACCATCAGCAATATGCCGAACAGGAAGGCCGGTATGGCATAGCCGACGATGATCACGCCGCTGGTCCAGACGTCGAAGGCGGAGCCGTCCTTGACCGCCTTGCGGATGCCAAGGGGGATCGAGATCAGATAGGACAACAGCGTGATCCACAGCCCAAGCGAGATCGACACCGGCATCTTCTCCAGGATCAGGTCAAGAACCGAGATGTCACGGAAATAGCTGTCGCCGAAATCGAAGCGGGCATAGTTCCACAGCATCATGCCGAAGCGTTCGAGCGGTGGTTTGTCGAAGCCGAATTGCTTTTCCAGCTTCTTGATGAATTCCGGATCGAGCCCTTGCGCGCCGCGATACTTCGAGCCGACGTCACCGGCCACATCGAAATTGCCGCCGCCTCCTGCATCGCCGCCGCCGCTGCCGAGGCGGTCGCTGCCGCCCTGGTTGGTCAGGCTGGCGATGACCTGCTCGACCGGTCCACCCGGTGCGAATTGAGTGACGACGAAAGCAACCGCCATGATGCCGAACAGGGTCGGTATCATCAGCAGGATACGGCGCAGTATGTAGGCGCCCATCAGCTTTCACCCTCCCCCTTGTGGGGAGGGTCGATCCGCGAAGCGGAGCGGGGTGGGGGTAGTCTCGATCCGGCGTACGCCGTCACACCGCCACCCCGGTTCGCCATTCGCGCTGCGCACGAAGTGCTCACCGACCCTCCCCACGAGGGGGAGGGTAAAGTGCCGCGCAACAGCCTACCTTTTGCCAATTTTTGCCGCCTTGCCCTTGTCGACCCACCACAGCGCTTCGACCGGGAAGTCGAAATCGGGTTTCCGCTCGGGAAAACCGAACATGTCCCAATAGGCGCTTCGATGATTCGCCAGGAACCAACTTGGAATCCAATCCCTCCGTGCACGCAAGACCCGGTCGAGCGCGCGCATGGCAATTGTCAGGCTTTCGCGACCCTCGGCGGCACCTGCGGCGTCAACCAGGGCGTCGATGGCCGGGCTCGACGTTCCCGGCAGATTGCGAGAGCCCGATACGGTAGCTGCTCGCGAATGGAAAATGGTTTCGAGGTCATCACGGGTTGGCGTCGCCGGAAACGAGGCCGCGACCGAGACGAGGTCGTAGTCGAACGAATTCTGCCGCAGCTGATATTGCGCGGCATCCACCAGCCGGATCGAGGCATCGATGCCGACCGCCTTCATGTTTTCGACCCAGGGCGAGTAGACCTGTTCGAAGACTTCGTCGTCGACAAGAAACTCTGCGGACAACCGACCACCCTTGTCGTTCACGACGAAATTGCCGGACCGTTTCCAGCCGGCCTCGGCCAGAAGCTTGGCCGCCTTGCCAAGCAACTGCCGGTCGCGGCCGGAGCCGTTCGACGCGTCCTGGATCACGGCTTCGCCAAAAGCCTCGGCGGGAATCTGCTCACGCAGCGGCTCAAGAAGAGCCAATTCTTGTGGCGACGGTCTGCCCTCGGCGCGAAATTCGGATTTCTCGAAGCAGGATTGCGAGCGCTCATAGGAACCGTAGAAGAAATTGCGCCGCGTCCATTCGAAGTCGAAGCACAGCCCGATCGCCTGCCGCACGCGCGAGTCGCGAAACTGCTCGCGCCGCTGGTTGACGGCGGTGCCCTGCATCGAAGGCACCGTTTCGGCCGGGAATTCGTGCTTCACCACCTTGCCGGCAGTGAAGGCTGGGAAGTCGTAGCCGGTCGCCCAGACGCGCGAGGTGAATTCCTCCCTGTAGAGGATTTCTCCCTTCTTGAACGCTTCGAAGGCAACGCTACGGTCCTGATAGAACTCAACGCGAATCCGCTGAAAATTGTTCTGGCCGCGATTGACCGGCAGGTCGTTGCCCCAATAATCAGCCACACGCTCATATTCGATCCAGGCCCCTGCCGACCAGCGACCGACCTTGTAGGCGGCTGACCCCAACGGCGGGTTCATCTGCGAGGAATCGAACGGGTTGGTCGTGTAGAACGCCTTCGACAGGACCGGGAACTCGACGACGTTGAGGATGGTGCGGCTTGTCTGCTTGCCGGAAAACCTAAGCTGCAGCGTGTGGGCATCCACGGCGATCCCGTCATCCAGATGCGTTAGCGGCAGGGAATAGTACGGGTGCCCCTTGTCCTTGAGCAGCTTGAAGGTGAAGGCGGCATCCTCTGCGGTCAATGGCGTGCTGTCATGGAAGCGGGCCTGCGGGCGCAGCGAGAAGGTGAAGTCGTTGCGGTCGTCGGAAATCGTCACGCCGTCAGCGATCAGCCCGTAAACGGCGTCAGGTTCGTCGTACGCTCTCACCATCAGTGAATCGAAGCACATCTCCGTGCGCTGGGGCGAATCGCCTTTGGGGACGAACGAATTCAGCGTGTTGAAGGTCAGCGGCGTCTGGTTGGCAAGCCAGTTGCGCGGCAGGAAGTTGAAGACGCCACCTTGCGGCGCATCGACATTGACATAGTCGAAATGAGTGAAGTCCGGCTTGTATTTGAGGTCGCCGAAAGCCGACAGTCCATGCAGTTTCACGCCGGTTGGGCTGGCGGCGAAAGCCTTGCCCGGCAGCAGCGCAGCAACAGCCGCGGCGCCACTGAGGGCCAGGAAATCGCGGCGAGGGAGCCCCGCCATCAATTGCTGCCCTTGTACTTGGCGGCCAGGGCCTTTTCCTTGTCCGCATCGATCCACCAGGAATCGATATCGGCGCCACGGTAGCCGGGCTGCTTTTCCGGGATGCCGAACTTGTTCCAGTAAGCCAGCCACACAACGGCGCGATAGTATTGCGGCACCACATAGTAATTCCACAGCAGCACGCGATCGAGCGCATGGGTGGTGGCGACGAGGTCATCGCGATCCGTGGCAAAAATGATGCGGTCGACAAGGGCGTCAACGACCGGGTTCTTGATGCCGGAATAATTGCGCGATGCCGGTGTGTCGGCGGACTTGGAGCTCCAAAAATCGCGCTGCTCGTTGCCGGGCGATTCCGACTGTTGGAGCTGTCCTGTGATGACGTCGTAATCGAAATTTCTGACGCGGTTGGTGTACTGGCTCGGGTCGACGATGCGCAGTGTCGCATCGACGCCGATCTTGCGCAGATTGGCGATCCAGGGGCTGGAAATGACCTGGTCGGTTTCATTCGAGCCTAGGATTTCAAACTTGAATGGCTCGCCGGTCTTGGCGTTGACCATCTTGCCGCCCTTGATCACCCAGCCGGCCTGGGCGAACAGGTCGACCGCCTGCTTCAGATATTTGCGCTCCGCCTGCGGCGAATCGTAGACCGGCAACTTGAATTCCTGGGTGAATACTTCCGGCGGCAGCTTGTCGCGGTACTTCTCCAGGATCTCCAATTCCTTGCCTTGCGGCAAGCCGCTAGAGGCTAGGTCCGTGCCCTGGAAATAGCTGTGGGTGCGAGTGTTGAAACCGAAGAACAGCGTGCGGTTCATCGATTCGAAATCGAACGGGTAGGTGAGCGCGGCCCTGACCAGACGATCGGCAAACAACCTATGTCTCTGGTTGAGCATGAAAGCCTGCATCGGCTCGGGCGAGGTGGTCTTGAACTCCTGCTTGATCACATCGCCGGCCTTGATCGCCGCGAAATCATAAAATGTCGCCCAGCGCTTCGAGCTGTTTTCCGGCTTGATATCGTCGAGGCCACCTTTCTTGAACGCCTCCCAGGAGGCGTTGTCGTCAAGAATGTAGGTAAAGTGCTGCGTGTCGAAATTCTCCCGACCGATCTTCACAGCCAGCTTGGCGCCCCAATAGTCGGGGACGCGCTGCCAGACGATTTCCGACCCCGCCTTGAAGCTGGCGATCTTGTATGCAGCCGAGCCCAGCGGCGGCTCCAGCGTCCCCTTGGTGATGTCGCGCTTCTTGCCATTGGCGTCGGTGCCTTCCCACCAATGCTTGGGCAGCACGACAAGGTCGCCGAGGATCTTGGGCAGTTCGCGATTGCCCTTCTGGTCGAAGTGGAACTCGACCTCACGGTCCGAGACAGCGACGGCGTCGGTGACGTTTTCGAAATAGCGGCTGTACATCGGGCTGTTGGCCTTCAGCACCTGGAACGACCAGATCACGTCGTCGACTGTGATCGGCTGTCCGTCATGCCATTTCGCCCGCGGGTCGAGCCGGTAGGTGGCCGAGGAATAGTCGGTCGGGTACTTGTAGGCATCGGCGACGAGCGGGTGGCTGACGCTGCCTTCGTCAGTCGCCTGGTCCATCAGCGTGTCGTAGAGCAGGCCGCCGCCAAATGGCTGCAGGCCGGCCGCCGGCGATCCCTGAACGATATAGGGATTGAAGCTGTCGAACGTGCCGGAAACGACCGAATTGTAGGTACCGCCCTTCGGTGCATCCGGATTCACATAATCGTAGCGCTGGAAGTTCTCGCCATATTTGGAGGGGCCGATCAGCGAAGAGGTGGTGTGCCATTCCTGGGGGAAGGATGCCTGCAGGCCGCCTGCGAGGGCGCCCACAACCAGAAAGGACCTCAGAAGCGTTCGGCCAACCGTCATGCGTTCTCCTCGTCGCGATGCCCGGCAATCCTAAATGATTTGACGCCGGTGAAAACCGCCATGCGGCGGCTTTGTCGCCGCATATGCGATTTTCCTAACAAAAAGCCGGGCTGAACCCGGCTTTTTTGAGGTCATGGAGATGACAATTCGGTTATTTGGCGGGCGCCGGTGCCGGCGTCGCAGGGGCGGGAGCTGCACCTTCAGCCGGCTTGGCCGGAGCGGCACCCTCGGCCGGCTTGGCCGGCGCCGTTGCATCG
The DNA here is from genome assembly GCF_040324475.1 of Mesorhizobium sp. C268A. Taxonomy (NCBI): domain Bacteria; kingdom Pseudomonadati; phylum Pseudomonadota; class Alphaproteobacteria; order Hyphomicrobiales; family Phyllobacteriaceae; genus Mesorhizobium; species Mesorhizobium sp. C268A. Next base: position 2,737,663 of record NZ_JAMYVX010000001.1, on the reverse strand, counting down.
GCGGCGGCACCTGGCGTCGGCAGCGCCTTCGGGCTATCCGACAGCGTGCGCAGATAGGCAATGACGTTGGCGCGGTCCTCGTCCTTCGGCAGGCCGGCAAAGCCCATCGCCGTGCCCTTCACGAATTTCTTCGGCGAGGTGATGAAGTGGTTGAGATTGTCATAGGTCCACTTCTCGGCGCCGCCCTTGGAAAACTCTTTCATGCCGGCCGAATAGGCAAAGCCCTCATGCTCGGCGACGGGGCGGTCGACGATGTCCCAGAGATCCGGGCCGACCTTGTTGGGGCCGCCTTTTTCGCCGGAATGGCAGGCCTGGCATTTCTTAAAGACGGCCGCACCTTGCTCGACATTGGCGGTGGCCAAAAGGTCGGCGATCGGCTTCGCCTCTGCTGCGGGTCCGGCGGCGCCGCCTTCGGCAGGCTCCGTCGCCTCGATGGCAAAGCCGGGTTTTTCCGGCGCCGGCGAGGCAAACAGGGCGTCGGACACCAAACCGACCGAGAAGACGACGAAACAGGTTCCAAGCAACCCGGCGAGCAGTTTGTTGACTTCGTTGGAATCCATACGCCCCAGGGCTCCCTTTTCCGGCGGACCTCTCCGTCCACTCCGTCCGTCGGTATCGTGACCCACCCCGTCGAGCCGGTCAAATCGGGCGGAAACTAGGTCTTTTGCTTGGGCGTTGCAACACCTATAAGGGCGCTTCCAGTGAGACCTTTTGCCACTTTCCCCATCCTCTTTCGAACGCCTTGCAACCTCGATGTCCACGCTCATCCTGATCCCGGCCCGCATGGCCTCGACGCGCCTGCCGGGCAAGCCGCTGGCCGACATAGCCGGCGCGCCGATGATCGTCCATGTCGCCCGCCGCGCCGCTGAGGCTGGGCTTGGCCGGGTGGTGGTGGCAACCGACACGCGCAACGTGGCCGAAGCGGTGCGCGCGCACGGTTTCGAGGCGGTGATGACGCGCACCGACCACGAATCCGGTTCCGACCGTATCTTCGAGGCGCTGACCGCCCTCGACCCCGATCGCAAGGTCGAAACCATCGTCAATGTGCAGGGCGACCTGCCGACCATCGATCCCAAGATCATCGGTGCGGCGCTGAAACCGTTCGAGGACGCTGCGGTCGACATCGCCACGCTCGGCGTCGAGATCGTCCGCGACGAGGAAAAGGCCAACCCCAACGTCGTCAAGATCGTCGGTTCGCCGTTGTCGGCGACGCGGCTGAAGGCGCTCTATTTCACCCGCGCCACCGCGCCCTGGGGCGAGGGGCCGCTCTATCACCATGTCGGCCTCTACGCCTATCGGCGCTCAGCCCTCGAACGCTTCGTCGCGCTAAAACCTTCGCCGCTCGAACGGCGCGAGCGGCTGGAGCAGTTGCGGGCGGTGGAGGCCGGTATGCGCATCGATGCCGAGATCGTGCAATCGCTGCCGCTGGGCGTCGACACGCCGGAAGACCTCGAACGCGCCCGACAAATTCTTTCCTGAGACCTTCAACCTGAGATATCGGCATGCCTGACAAGACCAACAGAATATCCTTCCAGGGCGAACCGGGCGCCAATTCCGACACCGCCAGCCGCAACATGTTCCCTTCGATGGAGCCGTTGCCGTGCCCCACCTTCGAGGATGCCTTCAACGCGGTCGAGACCAACAAGGCCGACCTCGCCATGATCCCGATCGAAAACACCATCGCCGGCCGCGTCGCCGACATCCATCATCTCTTGCCGGAATCGAAACTCCACATCGTCGGCGAATATTTCCTGCCGATCCATTTCCAACTGATGGTGCTGCCCGGCGTCAAACGCGAAGAGATCAAGACCGTGCACAGCCATATCCATGCGCTGGGACAGTGCCGCAAATACATCCGCAAGAATGGCTGGAAGCCGGTGATTGCCGGCGACACGGCGGGTTCGGCGAAGCTGGTCTCCGAACTCAAGGACCGCACCATGGCCTCGCTGGCGCCTGCGCTCGCCGCAGAACTCTATGGCCTCGACATCATCGAGAAGAATGTCGAGGACACGGACTCGAATGTCACCCGCTTCGTCGTCCTGACCAAGGACAAGCGGTTGGCCGAACGGCCCTCGGCCGACACCAAGATGATGACGACCTTCATGTTCCGTGTCCGCAACGTGCCGGCTGCGCTCTACAAGGCAATGGGCGGTTTCGCCACCAACGGCGTCAACATGACGAAGCTGGAGAGCTACCAGTTGGGCGCCTTCACCGCGACGCTGTTCTACGCCGATATCGAGGGCCATCCCGACGATCCGCTGGTCAAGCTGGCGCTGGACGAACTGCGCTTCTTCTCGCGCGAAGTGCGCATTCTGGGTGTCTATCCCGCCAGCGAGTCGCGCGAGCAGTGGAAGGTCGCGGACTAAGGTTCCCCTAAACCAGCAGGGTCAGCGGCACATAGTCGATTTCCATGAAGGTTTCGACTTCCGGGATCCAGCGGTCGCGCACGAAGGCAACGTGGTCGGGATGCTCGTTATATCTGGTGTAGGCGGCCTGATCGACGAACTCCATCGAGAAGCCGAAGTGATAGTCGTTCTTCGGGCTGACTTGCCGCAGCGGCTCGAAATGGGTGACGCCCTTGATTGCGCTGAGAATGCGCCTGGCATCGGAGAGGAACCGCTTTTCCTCCAGCGAGTACTGCGGGTGCTTCAGGGTGAAAACCACGGTGTGACGGATCATTTTTTGCTCCCGTTAAGCAATTCCAGGAAAAGTGTGAAGCGGTTTTCCGTCCGGAATTGCGTAAAATAACAAGTCTTATTCGCTGTCGACCCAGGCGCGGATCAGATGATGCGCGATCGCGCCTTTCGGCGGCGTGACCAGATTGTCCTTGTGCGTCCTCTCCAGCATGGAACGCACCTCGTCGCGAAAAAACCAGCGGCAATCTTCCAACTCGTTGAGATCGGCCTGGATGTCGTCATTGAGCGGATCGCCGAAACAGCCGATCATCAGCGAATAGGGGAACGGCCAGGGTTGGCTGGCATGGTAGACGACGCGGCCGAGCCGGATGCCGGCTTCCTCCAGCGTTTCGCGGCGCACCGCCGCCTCGATCGTCTCGCCCGGCTCGATGAAGCCGGCAAGCGCCGAGTACATGCCGGGCCCGAAATGCCGGCCGCGGCCGAGCAGGCATTTTTCCCGCGTCGCCGTCAGCATAATCGCCACCGGATCGGTGCGTGGAAAGTGCTCGGTGCCGCAATTTGGGCAATGGCGCTTGTAGCCGCCGGCCCGCATTTGCGATTCATGGCCGCATTTGCTGCAGAAGCGATGGGTGGCATGCCAGGCAAGCAGGGCGGCGCCTTGCGCCAGCGCGCCCGCTGCCGCCTCGTCGATCAGCCCCTGCATATAGACCGAGCGATAATCGATCGCCTTCATGGTCTCCGGCAGCTGTTCGGGATCGAGGCCGACCGGCACGGCAAGGACCGGGCCGCTCTCGGCAAAGCCAAGCAGCACGCCTTGTGCGAGTGATGGCTGCAGCTTCTGGCTCTCAGCCAGATCGAACCAAGGGTCGAAGCTGCCATCGTGCAATTTCAGATACAGCCGTCCGCCATGCATCGGCAAAAAACGTGCCGAGGGATCGGCCAACGCCTTTTCGACGGAATCGTCGGCGCGGTTCTCGGATTGCCGATCAATCGTGTTTCCGGCGAAGCCGACGAACTGGCTCGGTTCGCGCAAGGGCGCGTCAAAAAGGCGAAAGGTCATGGAAGCTCGAACGTCTAGGAATGGACACAGGCGGCTTATAGCGCCGCCTTGATCTGTTGCGCAAACTGGCGGATGCCTGAACGCTCATAGGGCTCGCGCATGCCGTGCCCCCACACCGGCCCCGGCCAGCCCGGATCGCCTTCCGAGCGGGCGATGACGTGGACATGCAATTGCCGAACGATGTTGCCGAGCGCGCCGGTGTTGATCTTGGTGCAGCCCGTGGTTCTTTTCAGCGCCTGCGCCACCATGTTGGTTTCGAAGGTCAACATCGCCTGGTCGAGCGGCGTCATGTCGTGGATTTCTTCGGCCCCCGGCCGCTGCGGCACCAGGACCAGCCATGGCCAGCGGCTATCATTCATCACCCTGAGCTCGCACAGGCCGAGCCACATCAGCTGCTCGCTATCCGCCTCCAGCCTGGAGTCGAGCGTGAATCCGGCCTTGAGGCCCGGTAGCATTGGCGTTTCCCTTGCGCTTCTCGCATTATTCCCAAACTCATGACGCTAGAGCGGCTGCACGGGGGCTGCAAGCGATTCATTGAGCGGCGGAGTTCAAGGGCATCCGATTCTCAATGCACCCTTGCATTTGATCGCTGAATTGCCGATATGGAACGCGGGAGGTTGGTGGTGGACGATCCACTCGCCAACCGGGTCAGGTCCGGAAGGAAGCAGCCCTAACGAGCCCGGAACGGGTCATTGTTCCAGCCTCCCACCTCATCGGCCCCTCTCGCGACATTGACGACGCATTGCAGCGCGGGCGAGACTATTGGAGCAATTCCAGGGAAAGTGTGAGCGGTTTCCCGTCCGGAATTGCGTTAAAGCAAAGGGTAGAGCGGTTTGCCGTTTCAGAAAACGGTGAAACGATCTAGCAGGAATCGGCTACGCTGAGACGCGGCCTTTTGGAGCTTTACGGGCGAATGAGCGAAGCCGGAAATTCGGACCCCGAAAACCTGGAGAAGCAAAAGGCCGTCGCCTATCGCGTGCTGGCGCGCAAATATCGTCCGTCGAATTTCTCCGAACTGATCGGCCAGGAGCCGATGGTCCGCACTTTGACCAACGCTTTCTCCACAGGCCGCATCGCCCAGGCCTGGATGCTGACCGGCGTGCGCGGCGTCGGTAAGACCACGACGGCGCGCATCCTGGCGCGGGCGCTCAACTACAAGACGCCGACGGTCGACCATCCCTCGGTCGACCTCGCCCTCCTGGGCGAGCACTGCCAGGCGATCATGGAAGGCCGCCATGTCGACGTCATCGAGATGGACGCCGCGTCGCATACCGGCATCGACGACATCAGGGACATTATCGAGCGCGTGCGCTATGCCCCGGTGTCGGCGCGCTACAAAGTCTACATCATCGACGAAGTGCACATGCTCTCCACCCAGGCCTTCAACGGCCTGTTGAAGACGCTGGAAGAGCCGCCGCCGCACGTCAAATTCATCTTTGCCACCACCGAAATCCGCAAAGTGCCGATCACCGTGCTGTCGCGCTGCCAGCGTTTCGACCTGAGACGCATCGATGCTGGCGCACTGGTCGCGCACCTCTCCTCGATTGCCGGCAAGGAAGGCATATCGGTCGACGACGACGCGCTGGCGATGATCGCGCGCGCCGCCGAAGGCTCGGCCCGCGATTCGCTCTCCATCCTCGACCAGGCGATCGCCCATGGCGGCGGCGCCGTCAGCGCCGAGGCGGTGCGCGCCATGCTGGGTCTCGCCGACCGCGCCCGCATCGTCGACCTGTTCGAACATGTCATGAAGGGCGATGTGGCGGCCGCCCTTGCCGAATTCCGCAACCAGTACGACACCGGCGCCGATCCGGCTGCCGTGCTGACCGATCTGGCCGAATTCAACCACCTCGTCACCCGGCTGCGCTTCGTGCCGACGGCTGCCGACGACGCTTCCCTGTCCGAGGATGAGCGCCGCCGCGGCGCCGACTTCGCCAGCACGCTGTCGGTCAAGGTTCTGTCGCGGACCTGGCAGATGCTCTTGAAAGGCATTCCCGAGGTGCAGTCGTCCAACCGCCCGGTCAGCGCCGGCGAGATGGTGCTGATCCGCCTGGCGCATGCCGCCGACCTGCCGACGCTGGACGAGGCGCTGAAATCTCTAGAGAGCGGCGCTCCGGCGTCCGGTGGTGTGTCACGCCCGAATGGTGCGCCGGTAAATGCCGGCAATGGCGGCGGCGCCAGCGCGGTAGCGCAGACCCGGATGCCGTCCGGGCCAGCCGGTGCGCAAACCATGCGATTGGTCGACGCGCCCCCGGTCGCCTTTGTCGCGCCTCCGCAGCCGGTCGTCGAGCCGCAATCGCCGCCGCTGAAATCGCTGGCCGATATTGTCGCTCTTGCCGACGCGCAGCGTGACATCGCCTTCAAGGTGCTGGTCAAGAGCTGTATTCGCCTGGTGCGCATCGAGCCCGGCCGTATCGACGTCGGCCTGACCGCCGATGCGCCCAAGATGCTGCTCAACGACTTGACGACGAAGCTGCGCGCCTGGACCGGCCGCAACTGGCTGGTGTCATTGTCGAAGGAAGAGGGCGGCCAAACGCTGGCCGAGATGGAATCGACCAGGCGCGAGACTGCTTTCTCCGACGCGAAAAGCGATCCGGCTGTGGCCGCCATCCTGGCGCGCTTTCCCGGCGCCAAGATTATCGACGTGCGCATTCCCGACGCGCCGGAAGTCGACACCGACAAGGCCGAAGCGCCGGTCGAGCCGCCATCCGACGACGACGAAACCTGACCATAGCCACGAATCCGCAAAGGACCCGACCATGAAAGATCTTCTCGGCCTGATGGGCAAGGCGAAGGAAATGCAGGCCAAGTTCCAGGCCATGCAGGACGAGATCGCGACGATTGAAGCAAGCGGGCAGGCGGGCGGCGGGCTGGTCAATGTCACGCTGACCGGCAAGTTCGAAATGAAGTCGCTGAAGATCGATCCGTCGCTGTTCAAGGAGGACGAGGTCGAGATTCTCGAAGACCTGCTGCTGGCCGCTCACAATGATGCCAAAAATAAGGTCGAGCAGATTATGCAGGAGAAGACCAAGGCGCTGACGGCAGGCTTGCCGATCCCGCCCGGAATGAAATTGCCGTTCTGAGCCGGCTCCAACCAGTTAATTGATTATGAAGGGAAATCGGCTGCGGAGGCTGTTGTTAAGACTTTCTCCGGCTTTGCTCACGCAGACATATCCGGGCATTTATAAAGTTTTACCTATGCTGCACGAAAGCTAATCCTTTAGCCATCTTTTTGCCTTTAAGAGTCTCATTCTTGCCACATCTCGGGGCGGGCTGGCATCTGGACAATGAGGCATTTTTGTTGATCGCGACGCGATGGAAGACGCCGCTTCTGCTCGGCATCATCTTCTCCCCTATGTTCCTGGCCGGTTGCAGCCAGACCACGTCTTCGCACGGCCTGTCGGTCGCCAGCCTGACCGACGCCATCACGCCCAGCTTCCTTTCGACGCGCGCCTACCGCAACACGCCGAAGGAGAAGGAATGCCTGGAGCGGGCGATGTTCTTCGAGTCCAACCGCTCGAGCCGTGACGGCATGATCGCCGTCGGCACGGTGGTGATGAACCGGCTGCGCTCCGGCAATCATGGCAGCACCATTTGCCAAGTGGTTGGCGAACCGGGCCAGTTCGCGCCCGGCGTGATGACGCGGGCGATGAATTCGAAAGCGATGCCCGATGTCGAGGAGGCCGCCGATGCGGTGCTCAAGGGCGAGCGCAAGGCCAAGCTGAAGAACACGATGTACTTCCACACCGCCGGCCTGAGGTTCCCCTACAAGAACATGCATTACACCATGGTTGCCGGCGGCAACGCCTTCTACGAGAAGCGCGGTCGCAACTGGCAGCCGCTGCCGGATGAATCCACGACCATGGTTGCCTCGGCGCAGCCGCGCGCGCCTGTGCCTGAAGCGCCGTTGCAGGTTGCCTACGCCGAGCCGGTGGTGAAGACCATTGTCCGTCCAGATCCGGCCAAGCAGGCCGCGGCGGTTCGCGCAGCCAAGGCGACACGTGCCCCGGCCGAGCAGACCTATGTGACGGCTTCCGCGGCGCCCGCCAAGAGCGCCCGCATCGCCGCCAAGCAGACGGAGGTGGCGATGCAGGAGCCGATGGCCGAGCCCGATGCCTCGCGTTTCGGCGGCACGCTGAACGCCCGCTACATCACCTCGGTTCCATCGGCAACGCAGGAAGCGTCGATGGGCTTCCAGTCAACGCCTGAGAATACCGACGCTATCGGCGCGATGATTATCGACCAGACCCGGCCAGCGTCAGCTTACTGACGCCTAAAACAGTTTCCGAGCCCGCCATGGCAGCATGGCGGGCTCGGTGCGTATGCGCATGTTTCAAAGCGCGCGGAAAAATCCTAGATCAGTGCGATGTCGAAGCGAATCGCCGGTCCCGAGATCGAACGCCTGATCCAACTCCTGGCCAAGGTGCCGGGGCTAGGGCCTCGTTCGGCCAGGCGTGCGGCACTGCACCTCATCAAGAAGAAGGAGCAGCTTTTGTCGCCGCTCGCCGCCGCCATGGCTGAAGCCGCCGACAAGGTGCGCATCTGCACGACCTGCGGCAACGTCGATACCTCCGACCCTTGCATGATCTGCACCGATCCGCGCCGCGATGCCTCGACGCTGATCGTCGTCGAGGATGTCTCCGACCTCTGGGCGCTGGAGCGGGCGGCGGCCATGAATGTGCGCTACCATGTGCTCGGCGGCACGCTGTCGCCGCTCGACGGCATCGGCCCCGACCAGCTCAATGTCCGCTCGCTGGTCGACCGCGTCGCCGGCGGCGAGGTGAAGGAGGTGATCCTCGCCGTCAACGCCACGGTCGAGGGCCAGACGACGGCGCATTATCTCACCGACCAGCTCTCGGGTTTCAAGATCAAGGTCACCAGGCTTGCACATGGCGTGCCGGTCGGCGGCGAACTCGACTATCTGGATGAGGGGACGCTGGCGGCGGCCTTGCGCTCGCGGACGGCGTTTTGACGCAATTGGCGGGCAGGATGTGCGACATGAAAGCTTCGCATTCTTCGAGGTTTGCGCCAAACACCCCCCTCTGTCCTGCCGGACATCTCCCCCTCAAGGCGGGAGATTGGCTGTCGCTTCGGTTTTCGCCTACCACCTGCGTTGAAAGAAGAATGCCGTCCGAGAAGCTGCTGATCTCCCCCCTTGAGGGGGAGATGTCCGGCAGGACAGAGGGGGGTGTGAGGGAACGCAAGCCTCCAAGGCTGCTACTATTTTCATTTCTTGCAGCTCTGCTCGCCCTCCTCCTCATCTCCCCCGCCTCCGCCGCCAAAATCGACGACCAGTTCCGCGCCTGGCTGCAAACCGATCTCTGGCCGGAAGCCCAGACCAAAGGCATCTCCAAATCCACCTTCGACGCCGCTTTCGACGGCGTGAAGCCGAACCTCAAATTGCCCGACCTCGTCCTGCCCGGCGAGAAACCCAAAACGCCGCAGAAGCAGCATCAGGCCGAGTTCGGTTCGCCCGGCGCCTATTTCGCCGAAAAGACGGTGCGCGCCGTCACGTCAGGTGGGCGCACGCGCGAGGCGGCCAACGCCAAGACGCTGGCTGCGATCGAAAAGCGCTACGGTGTCCCGGGCGAGATACTGTTGGCGATCTGGGGCCGCGAGACCGGCTTCGGCGCGGCGAAAATGCCCTACGACGCCTTCGAGGTTCTCGGCACCAAGGCGTTCATGTCGACCAAGAAGGACTTCTTCCGCACCGAGGTACTGGCGGCGCTCGAGATCGTCGAGCATGGGTTGGCGCCGGTCGGCGCCATGAAATCGTCCTGGGCCGGCGCGCTCGGCCAGCCGCAATTCATGCCGACCTCGTTCCTGAAGCACGCCGTCGACTACGACGGTGATGGGCACCCGGACATCTGGAATTCGACGCCGGACGTGCTGGCCTCGATCGCCAACTATCTCGTCCACTATGGCTGGGTGAAGGGGCGTGGCTGGGGTTTCGAGGTGACGGTTCCGGAAAGCGTTTCCTGCTCGCTCGAAGGTCCCGACCAGGGCAAGAAGATCTCAGCCTGGGCGGCGATGGGAATCAGCCGCGTCGGCGGCAAAGCCTTTCCGGCCGGCGAACTGAAGGCGGAAGGGTTCCTTTTGATGCCGGCCGGACGCAGTGGTCCGGCCTTCATCGCCACGACAAATTTCTACGTGCTGAAGCAATACAACACCAGCGACCTCTACGCCCTGTTCATCGGCCATGGCGCTGACCGCATCGCCCATGGCGATGCTGATTTCGTCGGCAACTGGGGTGCGGTTGGCGGCCTGCATCGTTCCGACATCGCCGCGCTGCAACGGGCGCTGGAGGCCAAGGGCTACGATGTCGGCAGCGCCGACGGCCTGCCCGGCTTCAAGACCCGCCGCTCGATCGGCTCCTGGCAGGAAAAGAACGGCCGCCCCGCCACCTGCTTCCCCGACGCCGATCTGGTCGCTGCCATCAAGTAACACCGAAAAGAGCAGATTTTTCCCCATCGGCGGCTGCAATTGGCTCGCCCATGCTTCGACGCGCACAGCATATTCCGGTCCAGTATGCCGGCCCGCAAAAATGCCCGTTGCCGGTTGGAGGGCTGCCGGATAGGGTGTTGACCAACTGGAAAAAAATCAACACGGTATGGGGTCTAACGGTCCTCCTCCGGCCGCGAAAAAGATTACTGCAGCCCTGAGCCGGGAACTCGGGGTCAACAATCAACAAAACAGGGAACAATCATCATGATGATGGAAAAGTTTGCTCTACGTTCGCGCGTCTGGCTCGCAGGTGCTGCCATGTCCGCTCTGCTCATTGGCGTCGCGCCGGCCTTTGCCGTGACCCCCGCCGACACGCTGGTCGAAGGTTTTGCCATCGACGACATCATCTCCATGGATCCGGGCGAGGCGTTCGAACTGTCGACCGCCGAAGTCACCGGCAACACCTATGATCTGCTGGTCCGCCTCGACCTCAGCGACACCTCCAAGGTCAAGGGCGACCTTGCCGAGAGCTGGACCGTCTCCGACGACGGCCTGGTCTATACGTTCAAGCTCAAGCCCGGCCTAAAGTTCGCTTCGGGCAATCCACTGACGGCCGCCGATGTCGCCTATTCCTTCGAGCGCGCCATCAAGCTGGATAAGCCGCCGGCATTCATCATCAACCAGTTCGGCATCAGCGGCGACAATGTTGCCGACAAGGCCAAGGCCGTCGACGATACCACCTTCCAGTTCACCGTCGACAAGGCCTATGCGCCGAGCTTCGTGTTAAACTGCCTGTCGGCAACGGTCGCTTCGGTCGTCGACGCAAAGCTGGTCAAGGAACATGTCGCCGCGGTGACACCGAGTGCCGACTACAAATGGGACAACGATTTCGGCAACGCCTTCCTGAAGACCGGTTATGCCGGCTCCGGCGCCTACAAGCTGCGCGAATGGCGGGCCAATGAGGTCGTCGTGCTCGAGCGCAACGACAATTACAATGGCGAGAAGGCCAAGCTCGCCCGCGTCATCTACCGCAACATGAAGGAAAGCTCGGCACAGCGCCTGGCGCTCGAAGCAGGCGACATCGACGTTGCCCGCAACCTCGAGCCGAACGATCTCGACGCCATCGCCAAGAATGCCGATCTCACCACGACCAGCGCGCCGAAGGGCACGGTCTTTTACATCAGTCTCAACCAGAAGAATCCGAACCTCGCCAAGCCCGAGGTTCGCCAGGCGTTCAAATATCTGGTCGACTACGATGCGCTGAGCACGACCATCCTCAAGGGCATTGGCGAGATTCACCAGACCTTCCTGCCCAAGGGCGTGCTGGGCGAACTGGACGAAAATCCGTTCAAGTTCGACGTCGCCAAGGCCAAGGAACTGCTGACCAAGGCCGGCCTGGCCGACGGCTTCAGCGTAACCATGGACGTACGCACGGGACAGCCGACAACGGGCATGGCGGAATCGATCCAGCAGACGCTTGGCCAAGCCGGCATCAAGCTGGAAATTATCCCGGGCGACGGCAAGCAGACGCTGACCAAATACCGCGCCCGCAATCATGACATCTATATCGGCCAGTGGGGCCAGGACTATTTCGATCCGAACTCCAACGCCCAGACCTTTGCCTCAAACCCGGACAATTCGGATGAAGGCAAGACCAAGACGCTGGCCTGGCGCAATGCCTGGGACATCCCGGACCTGACAAAGCAGACCGAAGCAGCCTTGCTGGAGAAGGATGCCGGCAAGCGCGCCGATATGTACAAGAGCCTTGAAAAGACGATCCTCGACACCAGCCCCTTCGTCATCATCCACCAGCAATTGGAAGTGGCAGGCCTGCGCAAAAACCTGAAAGGCTTTGCGCTCGGTCCGAGCTTCGACACCAACTTCGTCGGCCCGGTCTCCAAGGAATAGCGCCGGCGGACGCGCCCTGATGAGCGCGATTGAAAACCAGGCGACGGCGGGGCAGGGAAGCGCCCGCGCCGTCGCTATCTTGTTGGCGATCGGCCGCTTCCTGGTCATCGCCGTCACCACCTATCTCGGCCTGCTCGCGGTGACCTTTTTCATCGGCCGCGTCATCCCGATCGATCCGGTGCTGGCGGTGCTCGGCGACCGCGCACCGGCCAATGTCGTCGAGCGCACCCGCCGCGAGATGGGGCTCGATCTTCCGTTGATCGAGCAATTCTATATCTATCTCAAGCATGCGCTGAACGGTGATTTCGGCACCTCTGTGCTGACCACCAATCCTGTGATGACCGACATCCGCCGTGCCTTTCCGGCAACGATCGAACTGGCGACTTTGGGCACTCTGATAGGCTCGTTGATCGGGGTGCCGCTCGGCGTGCTGGCAGCGGTAAAACGCGGCAGTCTCATCGACCAGATCGTTCGCATTGTCGGCCTGATCGGCTATTCCGTGCCTATCTTCTGGATCGGGCTTTTGGGGCTTGTCCTGTTCTACGCCAACCTCCAATGGGTGGCTTTTCCCGGCCGCCTCGACATCGTCTACGAGTACACATTCACACCGATCACCGGCTTCTACCTGCTCGACGCCGCGCTGCAGGGCCAGTGGGATGTCTTCTACGACGCTTACCGCCACATCATCCTGCCGGCAGGGCTGCTGGGCTATTTCTCGCTCGCCTATATCAGCCGAATGACGCGCTCCTTCATGCTGAACGAGCTGTCGCAGGAATACATCGTCGCCGCGCGCGCCAAGGGCCTGTCTGAAACGCGAATCATCTGGGGCCATGCGCTGCGCAACGCCGCGGTGCCGATGGTCACGGTGATCGCCCTGTCCTATGCCGGGCTGCTCGAAGGTTCGGTGCTGACCGAGACGGTGTTCTCCTGGCCCGGCATCGGCCTCTACATCACCAATTCGCTGCAGAACGCCGACATGAACGCCGTGCTCGGCGGCACCATCGTCATCGGTTCGGTGTTCATCGGCATCAATCTCCTGTCCGATGTTCTCTACAAGGTGCTCGATCCGAGGACGAAGACAGGATGAGCGCCGAAGCAATCCAAACGCGCCGCAATTGGCTGCTCAGCGATCGGCCGGCCTCGCGCATGCAGGCAAGGCTCGGCCGCGCCTATGTCGCCTGGCGGCGCTTTTCCGCCAACCGGCTGGCGTTTCTCGGCCTGCTCATCATCATCGCGCTGCTGCTGGTCGCCGCCTTTGCCGATGTGCTGGCGCCCTATTCGCCGACCATCGGCGATCTCAAGAACGCGCGGCTTTTGGCGCCGAGTGCGGCGCATTGGTTCGGCACCGACGATCTCGGCCGCGATATCTATTCGCGCATTCTTTTCGGCTCGCGCTGGACGCTCTACGTCGTCATTCTTGTCGCCGTCATCGCAGCCCCCATCGGCCTTTTGGTCGGCACCGTCGCCGGCTATGCCGGCGGCTGGACCGATGCCATTCTGATGCGCATTACCGACATCTTCCTCGCCTTTCCCAAGCTGATCCTGGCGCTGGCCTTTGTCGCGGCCCTTGGCCCCGGCATCGAAAACGCGGTGCTGGCCATCGCCATCACCTCGTGGCCGCCTTACGCCCGAATTGCGCGGGCCGAGACGATGACCGTGCGCAATTCGGATTACATCAAGGCGGTGCAATTGATGGGCGCCTCTCCGTTCCGCATCGTGCTGCGCCACATCATGCCGCTCTGCATCTCTTCGCTCATCATCCGGGTGACGCTCGATATGGCCGGCATCATCCTCACCGCCGCCGGCCTCGGCTTCCTCGGCCTGGGCGCCCAGCCGCCGCTGCCGGAATGGGGCACCATGATCGCGTCCGGCCGCCGCTTCGTGCTCGACCAATGGTGGGTGGCCGGCGCGCCGGGCTTCGCCATCCTCATCGTCAGCCTCGGCTTCAACCTGCTTGGCGACGGCCTGCGCGATGCGCTCGATCCCCGGAGTGGCGACCAATGAGTGGTGACCAATGAGCGGTGCACTTCTCGATGTCGACGACCTGCGCGTCACCTTCCCGACTCGGACCGGCCTCATCCAGGCGGTGCGCGGCGTCACTTTTTCGCTTGGCCGAGAGCGGCTGGGCATTGTCGGTGAAAGCGGCTCCGGCAAGTCGCAGACCGGCCGCGCCATCATGGGCCTGACGCCGCCGCAGGCTCTGGTGTCGGCCAAGAAGCTCGCCCTCGACGGCATCGACCTTCTGGCCATACCCGCCCGCCAGCGCCGGGCGCTGCGCGGCAAACGCATCGCCATGATCCTGCAGGATCCGAAATATTCGCTCGACCCGGTGATGAGCATCGGCCGCCAGATCGTCGAGACGCTGCGCACGCATGAAAAGGTCTCCAAGGCCGAAGCGCGCGAGCGGGCGCTGGCCATGCTGGAAGCTGTGCAGATCCGCGATCCCTCGCGTGTCTTCGACCTGCATCCGCACGAGGTGTCCGGCGGGATGGGCCAGCGCGCCATGATCGCAATGATGCTGATCGCCGGACCGGAACTGATGATCGCCGACGAGCCGACCTCGGCGCTCGACGTCACCGTGCAACTCGATGTGCTCGGCATCCTCGACCGCTTGGTCAGTGAGCGCGGCATGGGTCTGATCTTCATCTCGCACGATCTGCGGCTGGTCGCCTCCTTCTGCGACCGCGTCATCGTCATGTATGCCGGCAAGGTGGTCGAGCAGCTCAAGGCGTCGGAGCTGCGCGACGCCCAGCATCCCTACACGCGCGGCCTGCTCAACTGCATGCCCAGGATCGGTTACGAACGCCACCCGCTGCCGGTGCTCGACCGCAAGCCGGAGTGGGCGGCATGACGCCAGCCATTTCGATTGAAGGGCTGGAGGTGGTGTTCGACCGTTTTCGCGCGCTGAAAGGGGCGAACCTCGAGGTGAAGTCCGGCGAATCCTTCGGCCTGGTCGGCGAGAGCGGTTCCGGCAAGTCGACGCTGCTCAAAGCCATTGCCGGCCTGGTGCCTGTCGCATCCGGTACTATCACGGTCAATGGCAAGACGCTGGGAGCGCGCCGCGACAAGGCTTTTTATCGCGAAGTGCAGATGGTCTTCCAGGACCCCTATGGTTCGCTGCACCCGCGTCAGACCGTCGACCGCCTGCTACAGGAACCGCTCGCCATTCACGGCTTTGCCGATGGCGAGCAACGCATCCAGCGCGCCCTCGACGAGGTCGGATTAGGCAACGGTTTCCGTTTCCGCTACGCGCACCAGCTCTCCGGCGGTCAGCGTCAGCGCGTGGCGATCGCGCGGGCGCTCATCCTCGAACCGTCGATCCTGCTGCTCGACGAACCGACATCGGCGCTCGACGCTTCGGTGCAGGCCGAAGTGCTCAACCTGCTCGAAGAAATTCGCCGGCGGCGCAAGCTGACCTTCCTGATGGTCAGCCACGACCTCGCCATCATCACCCATATGTGCGAGCGCCTGATGGTGATGCAGAATGGCGAAGCGGTGGAAAATCTCACCGCGGGCCAGCTGATCGGGCATCGGGTGGAGAAGGATTATACGCGCAATCTGTTGAGGGCGAGCGAGGGGTTTGTGCGGACCGCTTGAATCTGGGGTTTCCTATGGCGGAATGGAAGTTCGAAGACCCACCCAATGTCGCGGTGTTGTCGGACAGAAGCATATTTAAACGTGGTGACTGGATCGCATACGTTGTGCACGAAGCTGATGACGACGATAACCACAACGATGAGGGTGGCAGTTGGCAATTTCATAGCAACGACAAGCAAAATCGAGATGAACCCGAGATAATGCTCGTCAGCCTCCAGAATGTGGTTCAGCGGGATGAGAGCATCCTGGAATTGGCCGATTTGCCAAAAGGCTGGCATGCTTGGCGCAGTTCAAAATTGTCGCCCTGGCAGCGCGCTAAATCACTCCCTGTACCCTCCAACGACAACGAGTGATGCAGGAGGGCTAAGTCGAGCTTTGCGCCAGTTCGCCGTTCTCTGGAACAGATGGTTCGTCCCCCTGCTTAGGCTCTTGATCCTGAACCACGTCACTTAAAGCGCCGGCAGGAACAGCAGCGTGATCGCCGTGCCGGCTATGATGCCGCCCATCATGGCGTAGGCCATCGGGCCCCAGAACACTTCGCGCGCGATCGGGATCAGCGCTAGGCTGGCGGCCGCGGCTGTCAGCGCGATCGGCCGCATGCGGTGCTTGGTCGCTTCGATCACGGCTTCCCAGCGGTCTTGGCCCTCGGCCACCAGATACCCGATCTGCACGATCAGGATCACCGAGTTGCGGATCAGGATGCCGATCAGCGCCAGGACGCCCAGAATGGCGACGAAGCCGAGCGGTGCGCCGCTCGGCACCAGGGCCGCGACCACGCCGATCAGGCCGAGCGGCGCCACCGCCACCACCAGGAACAGGCGCTGAAAACTTTGCAACTGGATCATCAGGATGGTCGCCATCACGAACAGCATCAGCGGCACCACCGCTGCGATCGGTCCCTGGCTTTTGGCGCTTTCCTCGACCGAGCCGGCGGTTGCAACGGAATAGCCGGGCGGCAGTTTGGCGATGAAGGCGTCGACCGACGGCTTCAATTCGTTGACGACGGTGGCCGGCAGCACGTCGCCAACGAGGCGCGAACGGTGATCGTCGGGATGCGGTTGCGCCGCCACACCGTCGGCTGTTCGAGGTCGTAGCGGAAGTCGCCACTGCCGCGAGCGGGATCGCTTCGCCGTTCCCGGTGACGGGTGAGCTGTCACGGACTGCCCCGTACGTGTATCGGTCGGCTGGTTAAGACCGGTCTGTCGAAGTGGCCCGCATCGACGACAGGCCCAATCGCCCGGCGGCGGTGCCAACTTGAGGAAAACGTGAAATAAGGTCAGAAGAGGCCTTGGCATTCATCTAACGAGAACGGGCGTCGGCCCGATGAGGGACGAAATGAAGAACGCAGCCATTTCCGAGCGCAAGAACCAGTCGATCTCGCGCGGCGTCGGCATGACGACGCAGATCTATGCCGACCGCGCCGAGAATTCGGAGATCTGGGATGTAGAAGGCCGCCGATACATCGATTTCTCCTCCGGCATCGCCGTCGTCAACACCGGCCACCGCCATCCCAGGGTGATCGAGGCGGTCAAGGCACAGCTCGACCGCTTCACCCATACCTGCCACCAGGTCGTGCCCTATGAGAGCTATGTGCGGCTGGCCGAACGGCTGAACGGCATGCTGCCCGGCAAGTTCGAGAAGAAGACCATCTTCGTCACCACGGGCGCTGAAGCCGTCGAGAACGCCATCAAGATCGCCCGCAACGCCACTGGCCGCCAAGCCGTCATCGCCTTTGCCGGCGGCTTCCACGGCCGCACCTTCATGGGCATGGCGCTGACCGGCAAGGTCGTGCCCTACAAGGTCGGCTTCGGCGCCATGCCGGGCGACGTCTACCACGCGCCCTTCCCGGTGCCGCTGCATGGCGTGTCGGTTGCCGATTCGCTTGCCGCGCTCGACAGACTTTTCAAGGCCGATGTCGATCCGGCTCGCGTTGCCGCCATCATCATCGAGCCGGTCCAGGGCGAGGGCGGCTTCTACGACGCGCCGCGCGAATTCCTGACGGCGCTGCGCAAGCTCTGCGACCAGCACGGCATGCTGCTGATCGCCGATGAGGTGCAGACCGGCTTTGCCCGCACCGGCAAGATGTTCGCCATGGATCATCATGAGGTCGCGGCCGACATTACCACCATGGCGAAAAGCCTGGCCGGCGGCTTCCCGCTGGCGGCGGTCACCGGCCGCGCCGACATCATGGATGCGCCCGGTCCTGGCGGGCTCGGCGGCACCTATGGCGGCAGCCCGATCGGTGTCGCCGCAGCACACGCCGTGCTTGACGTCATCGAGGACGAAAAGCTGTGCGACCGCGCCAATACGCTGGGCGCCCGGCTGAAACAGCGGCTGCAGTCGATCCGCGACGATGTGCCCGAGATTGTCGACATCAGGGGTCTCGGCTTCATGAACGCGGTCGAGTTCAACGACGTCAAGAAGGGCCTGCCGTCGGCCGAGATCGCCAACGCGATCCGGCTGAAGGCGCTCGACAAGGGGCTGATCCTGCTGACCTGCGGCGTCTACGGCAACGTCATCCGTTTCCTGGCTCCGATCACCATCCAGGACAATGTCATGAACGAGGCGCTCGACATTCTGGAAAGCTCGATCCGCGAAGTCTGCGCTGCCTAGCGCAAACCCCTACCTCGCCCTTGTGGGGAGGTCGGACCGCAGGTCCGGGTGGGGGCCTCGCGCCGACCCCAACCCCGCTGCTTCGCACTTACCCTCCCCACAAGGGGGAGGGTAAGTGCGTCTAGCCCGCAGCCCGTGCCGGCTCATCCTGCTGGAACGCGGCCAGCGCCGCCTTCAGCCCATCAGGCCCTTCCGCAACAGTCTGCGCCATCGGCGAAAACCCGGCCCCGAGCATCTTGCGGCCCAGCATATGGTCGCCCGGCCTGTTGACGGATTCGATGCCGAGCAGCCGGCTTCCAGCATAGTGGTAGATCGAGAACTTGTTCTCAGCGAGGTCGCCCAGCACGACATGGCTGTCGCCGCCCGAGGTCAGCCCGACCATCTGCAGTTTCATGTCGCCGATGTCAGACCAGAACCACGGCACCGCCGCATAGGCGTCCGTATGGCCGGTGATCGTGCGTGCGGCAAGCCGCGCCTGGTCGGTGGCGTTCTGCACCGATTCCAGCCGCACGTCGCCGCCGGTCGACCAGTGGCGGTAGGAAGCGGCGTCGCCGATGGCCAGAATATCAGGCACTGAGGTGCGCATCTGTTGGTCGACGCGGATGCCATTGGCGACAGTCAGTCCGGCAGCCTGAGCAAGTTCGACATTCGGCACGGCGCCGATGCCGACGATGACCATGCGCGCGGGCAGCCTTTCGTCGGTGGAGGTGATGGCAGCGCAGACATGGCCGTTTTCCCCTTCCAGCCTGGCAATGGTGGTGCCGGTGAGGATACGCACGCCGATCGCCTCCAGCCGTTGGCGGACATGGCTCGCCACCACCGGCGCCACGGCGCGGCCAAGCAGCCGGTCGACAGCCTCGACCAGGGTGACGTTGCGGCCGGCGGCCCTCAGCGTAGCCGCGATCTCCAGCCCGATGAAGCCGCCGCCGAGGATGACCACGTCTTCGCTTTGGGCGCTGAGCTGGCGGATCAGCCGCGCATCGGCGATCGAGCGCAGCGACAGCACGCCCGAGAGGTCGGCGCCCGGCAGCGGCAGGAGCCGCGGCCGCGAACCGGTGGCCAGGATGAGCCGGTCGAACGGCAGCACGCCGCCGCCTGCTATGTCCAGCTTGCGGCCTGCCGTATCGATGCTGTCGATTCGGACGCCCGGCCTGAAGTCGATGGCGCTGCCGGTGTAAAAGGCCTCGCCGCGCAAGGGTTGCGGCTTGGCATCGGCGTCCTTGATGAAGGTCTTCGACAGCGGTGGCTTGTGATAGGGCAGATCGGTTTCGTCGCCGATCAGTACGACAGGCCCGTCATAGCCTTCCTCGCGCAGGCTGGCGGCCGCTTGCACGCCCGCATGACCCGCACCGAGAATGACGACCCCGTTCTTCATCGCAAACCGAATTCCTGTTTCAAATCTGGAGCATGATGCCGAAAGTGTGAAGCGGTTTTCGGACGACATCATGCTTTGATTGTGAGCCGTTCCGCCAGATGGCGATTGTCTGCCGCCGTCGCAAGAGCCCCGGTCCGGGTCGCACCCGGAACGGTCGCTTGTCAATCGCGCCGTCTCTCATCTTGGCTGCTGGCTATACGATTTAAAGTTGACAGTCCTAGTTTAGAATAATTCTAAACTGTTGTTTCAATTGAATTTTCTAGGGTTCACCAGTTGACTTCCGGCCTCGCCATCGTTTTATGGAGGCTCGCGCGTCAGCGCATCCCTTTGATGTTTGGGCCTTGAACCCGTTCGATTGGAGGCATTTGGTGTCTTTCTCCCGTGAGCCGCAGAGCGGCGCGGCATCTGTGGTGTCCTACGGCATGCCTATGTCCCGGCACCGTTTGGCACGCGCGCCTTTTACCGAATCCCCTTTGAACTGGAGACTGATGATGACAGCGCGATATGGCGGCAGACTGGCTGCGATCGGTGCCACGGCTATGTTGACGGCGGCGGTTTTCATCCTGCCGGCCAAGGCGGCGGAGATCGATGCCAAGGCGGTCATCAAGACCTATTCCGACATCGCGCTGGCCAAGTACGAGGATTCGCTGACCACGGCGCAGGCGCTCGACAAGGCTGTCGACGCGCTGCTTGCCAACCCGTCGGCGGACACGCTGAATGCCGCCCGCGATGCCTGGAAGGCGTCGCGCGTGCCCTACCAGCAGACCGAGGTCTACCGCTTCGGCAACAAGATCGTCGACGACTGGGAAGGCAAGGTGAACTCCTGGCCGCTCGACGAAGGCCTGATCGACTACGTCGCCAAGAGCTACGGCACCGAGTCCGACGCCAACGCGCTCTACACCGCCAATGTCATCGCCAACAAGGACATCGAGATCGACGGCAAGAAGGTCGACGCCTCGAAGCTTTCGCCGGAGTTCCTCGCCGGCACGCTGCAGGAGGCCGGCGGCATCGAGGCCAATGTCGCCACCGGTTATCACGCCATCGAATTCCTGCTCTGGGGCCAGGATTTGCACGGCACCGGCCCGGGCGCCGGCGAGCGTCCGTACACCGACTACGACCTCAAGAACTGCACCGGCGGCAATTGCGATCGCCGGGCCGAGTATCTGAAGTCGGCCAGCGATCTTCTGGTCTCCGACCTGCAGGAGATGGTCGGCAACTGGAAGGAAGACGGCGCCGCCCGCAAGAACCTCGTCGATGGCCAGCCGAACACCGCTATCTCGGTGATCTTCAACGGCATGGGCTCGCTGTCCTACGGCGAACTGGCCGGGGAGCGCATGAAACTCGGCCTGCTGCTGCACGATCCCGAAGAGGAGCACGACTGCTTCTCGGATAATACCTACAACTCGCATCTCTATGACGCCATCGGCATCCGCGCCGCCTATCTCGCCAGCTACACGCGCATCGACGGCACCGTCGTTTCAGGCCCGTCGGTGCACGATATGGTCAAGGCGGCCGATCCGGCGATCGACAAGGAACTGTCCGACAAGCTCGATGTCTCGGTCGCCAAGATGGAGGCGATCAAGGCGCGGGAAGTGGCCGGCGAGGCCTACGACCAGCAGATCGCCGAGGGCAACACCGAAGGCAATGCTACCGTGCAGGCGGCAATCGACGCGCTGGTCGACCAGACCAAGTCGATCGAACGCGCCGTCGGCGCGCTGAACCTGAACAACATAGCCTTCGAGGGGTCCGACAGCCTCGACGCACCGGACAAGGTGTTCAAGTAGCACCCCAACCAACTACCAGCCAAACGGCGCGGAGGGGCGCCGTCAGCCAGAGCCAATCCATGCTGATCTGCCATTGCAACATCATCACCGAAAAGGAGATTGAGCAGACGATCGTCGATCTGCTGGATCAGGACCCCTGGCAACTGATCGTGCCGGCGAAGGTCTATCACACGATGCAAAAGCGCGGTCGCTGTTGCGGCTGCTTCCCAAATGTGGTCGAAACGATCATTCGGGTCACCGAAAATTACCACACCCGTTCGGAGGCGAGCGGCGTGGACATCGTTTCACACCTGGATCGCGTCAGAGGCCTGCGCGTCCAATATGGGAGCAGAATCCATGAAAGGCGAACCGCAGATCATCGAGCGGCTTAACGAGGCTCTGTTCCTGGAGCTTGGCGCCGTCAATCAATACTGGGTGCATTTCCGCCTGCTCGAAGATTGGGGATATGCCAAGCTGGCAAAGAAGGAACGCGCCGAATCGATCGAGGAGATGCACCATGCCGACCGGCTGGTGGCCCGTATCATCTTCCTCGAAGGGCATCCCAATTTGCAGTCCGTGGCGCCGTTGCGCATCGGCCAGAACGTCAAGGAAGTGCTCGAATCCGATCTCGCCGGCGAATATGACGCACGCACCGCCTACAAGCGTTCGCGCGAGATCTGCAACGAAGCCGGCGACTACGTGACGATGAAGCTGTTCGAGGAATTGCTGGCGGATGAGGAAGGTCACATCGACTTCCTCGAGACGCAGCTCGACCTCCTTGCCTCGATCGGCGAGGAAAAATACGGCCAGCTCAACGCCGCATCGGCGGACGAGGCGGAATAGGACCATGCAGGAATGCGGCGCCCCATAGATATTCTGCGCCGCTTGCGGCGGGCCGCCGGCCCGCTGCTCCTCAAAAACCCGCGATATCAGGCCTTTCGCGGGCTTTCGGTTGTAACCCTGGCGGCAATTTTGGCCCCGGCCCTGGCCGGATCGTCGGAACCGGTCGGCCTCGCCACGAGCCGCACCGACCTGACGCCGAAGGACCAGGCCCGCGTCCTTGCAGTTACCAGGCCAACCCAGGATTTCTCCAAGCCCGAATCCTTCGAAACGATGCAAGGCGGCGCCGGCACGTCGCGCAAGCAGGTCGACCGCGACGCCTTCTCGCAACCCTCTGAAAACATTACCTTCGAGGAACAGGGCAATTTCAAGCTCGGCAATGCGCTTTTCCGCAAGAACTGGGTGTCGTCGCCATCCTCGACCCAGGCCTCGGACGGTCTCGGACCCCTGTTCAACGAGCGCGCCTGCCAGAATTGCCATTTGAAGGATGGCCGCGGCCGCCCGCCGGCCGCCGACAGCCGCACCACGTCGATGTTCCTGCGGCTGGCGCGCGATGCGAGCACGGCCGAGGAAAAAGCCGAGATTGCCGTGCACAAGGTGCTGAACTTCCCCGATCCGGTCTACGGCGCGCAGTTGCAGGAACTGGCGGTGCCCGGCCTCAAGGGCGAAGGCCGCATGTATGTCGATTATCGCAAGGAAAAGGTCACGCTCGGCGACGGTAGCATCGTTTCGCTGCGCAAGCCGAGCTATTCGCTCGACGGGCTTGGCTACGGCCCGCTTGACCCGCGCACCACGCTGTCGCCACGTCTGACCCCGCCCATGATCGGCCTTGGCCTGATCGAACAGATCGCGCCGGCCGACATCCTTGCCCATGCCGATCCCGACGACCGCGACGGCATTTCCGGCAAGCCCAACATGGTGCGTGACCTCAGCAGCGGGCAACTGACGCTTGGCCGCTTCGGTTGGAAGGCGCAGACCGCATCGATCCGCCAGCAGGCGGCGGACGCCTTTGCCGGCGATATCGGCATTTCGACGCCGGAAGAGCCCAGCCACTGGGGCGATTGCACCGCAGCCGAAGAGGCCTGCTTAGCCATGCCCAATGGCGTGCAGAAGCGGCTCGGCCCGGTCGAGGCGCCACCACCGGTGATGGACCTCGTCACCTTCTATTCACAGAACCTTGCGGTGCCGGCGCGGCGCGATGTCGGCGCACCCGCCGTGCTCGCCGGCAAGAAGCTGTTCTACGAGATGGGCTGCATTGCCTGCCATACGCCGAAATTCGTCACCATGCGCGGGAACAAGGCGCAGGCGTTCCAACTGATCTGGCCCTATTCCGACTTTCTGCTGCACGACATGGGGCCTGGCCTTGCCGACGGCCAGGCGGTGGGCGATGCCACGGGCAGTGAATGGCGCACCCCGCCGCTATGGGGCATCGGCCTGACAAAGACCGTCAACGGCAACGCTTTCTTCCTGCATGACGGGCGTGCGCGCACGCTTACCGAAGCGATCCTGTGGCATGGCGGCGAGGGGCAGAAGGCGCGCGATCGCTTTGCCGCCGCCAATACGGCCGACCGCGATGCTCTCATCAAATTCCTGGAGTCATTCTGATGCTCAAGCGGGTTTTGCCTGTTCTCCTCCTCCCATTGGCTCTGTTCGGTGCGTCCCCGGCATCGGCCTCGGTGAAAGCCTCCGACGTGATCCAAAGAGCGATCGACGGCTTTGTCCGCCCCGCCTATGCCAGCCTGCATGGCCATGCCGGCACCTTGGCGAAGGCCATGGACGCGCTCTGCCAGGCGCCGTCGCAGGGCAACCTCGATGCCGCGCATGCCGGATTCTCGGCCACGGTCGCAGCTTGGTCGTCGGCTGAAATCATCGGCTTCGGGCCAATCAAGGAGAACAACCGGCTGGAGCGCATGCTCTACTGGCCGGACCGAAAGAGCATCGGCCTGAAGCAGGTGCAGGCGGCGCTGGCCGGCAAGGATCCGACCGCCACCGATCCGGCGCAGCTGGCGGGCAAGAGTGTCGCGATGCAGGGATTAGGGGCGCTTGAGTTCGTGCTTTACGGCGACGGCGCCGAGACGCTCGTCGGCAAGGACGAGCCCTATCGCTGCGCCTATGGCGCGGCAGTCGCCAAGAACATCGAGACCATGGCGGCCGATGTCGACGCGGCCTGGAAAAAACCGGACGGTTTTGCAGCCTCGTGGGCTAATCCCGGACCCGACAATGCGCTTTACCGCGACGGCACCGAAGCGGTGACCGAACTGGTCGGCGTCTTCATCAACGAGCTGGAAATGGTCCGCGACGTGCGCCTCAAAGGTTTTTTCGGCGCCAAGCCGGAGGCTGACAAGCCAAGGCAGGCGATCTACTGGCGGTCGCAAAACACCGGCCTGTCATTAGCCGGCAACCTCTCCGGCATTGATGCGCTGTTCCAGGCCTCGAAGCTCGGCGACGCGCTGCCCGAGGATAGCAGATGGATGGCGGAATCCATCCATATCCAGCTCATCAATGGCGTTGCCACTGCCAAATCCATCCAGGGTCCGATCGACAAGACGCTGGCCGATCCCGCGGAGCGCGGAAAACTCGAGCATTTCGCGCTGATCACCTCCAGCCTGTCGGGCCTGATCGGAACCAGGCTGACCGCCGAGTTCGGCCTGACCGCCGGCTTCTCCTCGCTCGACGGAGACTGATCATGAGGACGCCGCTGATCGACCGCCGCGATTTTCTCAGGGCTGCCGGCGCCGGCTTCGTCGCGTCAATGGCGCCGCGGGCCTGGGCGGACACGCTTGCCGCCGATGCCGTCTTTGCCACCGCCTTCGGCAAGCGCGACGGCAGCTTTGGCGCCGCTGTGTTGTCGGAAGCCGGAAAAGTATTGCATGCGATCGACCTGCCCGACCGTGGCCACGACGTCACCTTCGATCCGGCCTCAAAGCGCTCCGTGGTCTTCGCCCGGCAACCCGGCACCTTCGCCGTGGTCTTCGACCATGCCGGCCGCGAGCCGCCGCTGACCATCGCCAGCATCACCGGTCGGCATTTCTTCGGCCACGGTGTGTTTTCCACCGACGGCGCGCTGCTTTACGCCACCGAAAACAATTTCGACAATGCCGCCGGCGTCGTCGGGATCTACGACGCACGGGCCAAGTTCAGCCGCATCGGCGAGTTTCCGACCTATGGCATGGGGCCGCATGAGCTCTTGCTGCTCGGAGACGGCCGGACGATCGCCATCGCCAATGGCGGCATCGAGACCCATCCCGACTATGGCCGCGCCGAGCTCAACATCGCCACCATGAAGCCGTCCTATGTGCTGGTCGATCGCACAACCGGCGATCTCATCGAAAAGCACGAACTGCCGCCGGCTCTGCACCAGCTGTCGATTCGCCACATGGATGCCGACCCCACAGGCACCATCTGGTTCGGCTGCCAGTACCGCGGGCCGGGCACCGAGCGGCCACCGCTGGTCGGCCGCGCCACGCGCGGCAAGGGGCTGCAGCTGCTCGACATGCCGCAGGACGTGCTATCCGGCTTCCGGAATTACATCGGCTCGGTCGCCGCCAACCCGATTGCCGGCACGGTCGCGGTGTCTTCGCCGGAAGGCAATTCGCTGGCCGTCATCGACGCCGCCAGCGGCAAGATCGTCGCCACCAAGGCGCTGGTCGAGGTCTGCGGCCTGGCGCCCGACGGCCCGGGCTTCATGGCAACCACGGGTGCTGGCGAAATCATCGAAGGCAGCGGCGCGACGCGCTCCGAGCCCGACTATGTCTGGGACAACCACATGCTGCGCATCGCGCCGGCGGCGTAAGCCGTCCGGCCTGCACCGAAGCGAAGCCACTTAACAATTTACGCGCTGGCTCTTGCGGCGGCGCGCCGTGGCGGGCAGAGGGAGACTGTTTTTCGAACCGGTCGCCCATGAAACTGCTCGCCATCGACTGTGCCGCCAATCTCTGCGCCGCTTGCGTCTATGACGCATCGGGCGGCAGAGAACTTGGCCGCTCGGTACTCGATCTCGGCAAAGGCCATGCCGAACACCTGATGGCTGTCATTGACGAAGCGCTGAAAGCGGACGGCACCGATTATGCCGGCCTTGGCGCCGTTGCGGTTTCCATCGGTCCGGGTTCCTTCACCGGCCTGCGGGTGGGCGTCTCGGCGGCGCGCGGCCTGGCGCTGGCGCTGAAGATCCCGGCGATCGGGGTAACGACACTGGAGGCGCTGGCGGCCGAGGCGAGGGCGGCATTTCCCGGCCGCCCGGTCCTGGCCGCTCTCGATGCCGGCCGCGAGGAAATCCATGCCGCGCTTTACGATGCGGAAGCGATTTTGCGCTATGGTCCGGCGGTGACCACACTTGCGCAAGCCGCGGGAATGGCGGCGGACAATCGTCCGGTGCTTGCCGGCACGGCCGCCGTGCAGATCGCAGCCGCGGCCGGTCGCGATTTCGATATCGGCCCGACGGCTGCCACCGCCGACATTGCCGTCTACGCCCGGCTCGCCGCTGCAAAAGGCGAGGGCGACAAGCCGAAGCCACTCTATCTGCGCGGCGCCGATGCCAAGGCGCAGGCCGGGTTCATCCTGTTGAGGCAGGAAAAGTGATGCGCATCCCTTTCCTCCAGCCGCGCCGCAGGGACTATGCGCTCGAGCCGCTGACCATCGCCGACAGCCCGGCAGCGTCGGTGCTGCACCGCGAGGATTTCGTCCGGCCCTGGACCGATGGCGAGTTCGCCGCGTTGCTCGAACAGGAAACCGTGTTCGGCTATGCCGCGCGCGAAATCGGCCAGGGCGCCAAGCCGCCGGTCGGCTTCGTGCTGGCCAGGCTTGCAGCCGGCGAGGGCGAGATTCTGACCGTGGCGGTGGCGCGCTCGCATCGCCGCCAGGGGCTCGGCTGGCAATTGATGGACGCCGTACTGCGCGAATTGCATGCGCAGCGCGCCGAGGCGCTGTTCCTTGAGGTCGACGAGACCAATGTCGCTGCCATCGCCCTCTACCGGCGGCTGGGCTTCCGCCAGGTCGGGCACCGCGCCAATTATTACCGCTCGACCGAACATGGTCCTACCGGCGCGCTTGTCATGCGCCGCGATCTTCGCTAGCCAAAGTTTTGGGGCAGGGCCAAGCTGCATGATCGGAAAAATCAGGATTTTCCTGGCGCTGAGCCTCGTTGTCATCGGTTCGCTGGTCCTTGTGCCTTTGCAGCTGCTGTCGATGAAGACTGGAATCTGGCGCGAGACGGTCATTCTGAAGGCCTGGCACAGCCTCATCGTCCGGACGCTCGGCCTGCGCATCCATGTCAAAGGTGCGCTGTCCAGCCAGCGCCCGCTGCTGGTCGCCTCGAACCATATCTCCTGGACCGACATCATGGTGCTGGGCTCCTTTGCCGATGTGACCTTCATCGCTCGGGCGGACATGGAGGGATGGCCGCTGATCGGCTGGCTGTCGAAATTGCAGCGTACGGTCTTCATCGAACGCGAGCGTAAGCGGACAGCTGGCGACCAGGCCAGCGAGATCGCCAGCCGCATGGCCAAGGGCGACGCTATGGTGCTATTTGCCGAGGGCTCTACCGGCGACGGCAACACCATCCTGCCGTTCAAGAGCACCTTGTTCGGCGCCGCCTCGATGGCGATTTCGGAAGGCGCGGCCGAGCAGGTCTTCATCCAGCCGCTGGCGATTGCCTACACGCGGGTGCACGGCGTGCCTCTCGGCCGTCGCCACCGGCCGCTCGCTGCCTGGATCGGCGATCAGGACCTGATGCCGCATCTCAAGGTGCTGATGGCCGAAGGCGCCATTGACGTCGAGGTGCATTTCGGCGAGCCCATCGCCTTTTCCAAGGGCTCGAACCGCAAGGAAACGTCGAGGATGATGGAAAGCAAGGTGCGCGCCATGATGCAGGCCGCGCTCGCCGATCCCCGACCGAGCCGCTAGCGCAGGCCGAGCGCCTACAGGCCGATGCCCGAGAATCGTCTGTTTTTTGTCACGGAAAGGCGTTAGAAGCCGCCGGATGGATTTGAACACGATAGAGCGGAACGAAACCGACAGCGCCTCGCAAAGCGCTGCTGCTGCGTCCGCCCCGGCCAAAAAGGTCTTCGTCAAGACCTATGGCTGCCAGATGAATGTCTATGACTCACAGCGCATGACCGATGCGCTGGCCGCCGACGGCTACACCGCGACCGATGTCATCGCCGACGCCGACCTGGTGCTGCTCAACACCTGCCATATCAGGGAGAAGGCGGCGGAAAAGGTCTATTCTGAGCTCGGCCGCATCCGCGACATGAAGGCTGAACGCGCAGCAGTTGGGCGCGAAATGCTGATCGGCGTCGCCGGTTGCGTCGCGCAGGCCGAAGGCCCGGAAATCATCCGCCGTTCGCCTGCTGTCGATCTGGTCATCGGCCCGCAGACCTATCACCGGCTGCCCGATGTGCTGGCCCGGGTGCGTGGCGGCGAAAAGATCGTCGAGACCGAATACGCCATCGAGGACAAGTTCGAGCATCTGCCGCAGCCGAAGCGTGCCGAAATGATCAAGCGCGGCGTCACCGCCTTCCTCACGGTACAGGAAGGCTGCGACAAATTCTGCACCTTCTGCGTCGTGCCCTATACCAGGGGCTCGGAAGTGTCGCGGCCGGTGGCGCAGATCGTCGCCGAAGCCGAGCGGCTGGCCGATGCCGGTGTGCGCGAGGTGACGCTGCTGGGGCAGAACGTCAATGCATGGCACGGCAAGGGTGAGGATGGCATGGAATGGGGGCTTGGTCGCCTGCTGTTCCGGCTGGCCGAAATTCCTGGCCTGGCGCGGCTGCGCTACACCACCAGCCATCCGCGCGACATGGACGACGAATTGATCGCTGCCCATCGCGATCTCCCGGCTTTGATGCCTTATCTGCACCTGCCGGTGCAATCCGGGTCAGACCGCATCCTCAAGGCGATGAACCGCAGGCACACGGCCAAGGACTATCTGGCGCTGCTCGAGCGCATCCGCGCTGCGCGCGGCGACATCGCGCTGTCCGGTGACTTCATCGTCGGCTTCCCCGGCGAAACCGAGGCGGATTTCGAGGCGACGATGGGTCTGGTGCGCCAGGTGAACTACGCCTCGGCCTTCTCGTTCAAATATTCGCCGCGTCCCGGCACGCCGGGCGCCGATATGCCCGATCACGTGCCGGAAGCGGTCAAGGATGAACGTTTGCAACAGCTGCAGGCATTGTTGCTCAAGCAGCAGCAGGATTTCGGCCTGGGCCTGGTCGGCAGCACCATCGACACGCTGATCGAGAAGCCCGGCCGTCAGGCCGGCCAGAAGGTCGGCCGCTCGCCCTGGCTGCAGCCGGTTATTGTTGATGAAAAGGCCGGCGAAATCGGTGACATTATCCGGGTGCGAATCACGAAGACGGGCTACAATAGCCTGTTCGCCGAGTTGGCTTGATGGCCTCGGCAGATGAGGAGAGACGGTTGAGCGCTGCTGAAGTGAAGACTCTGCCCCAGAACCAGACGTCCGGGGCCTCTGACATGGCGCACATCGTTCTGACTTTCGACAACAACAAGCTTGCCAGCGCCCTGTACGGCCAGTTCGACGAGAACCTGGCCCGGCTCGAGCAGAAGCTCGGCGTCGACATCCGCTCGCGCGGCAACCAGCTCACCATCAAGGGCTCGGCCTCGGCGGCCGAGCAGGCGCGCCGCGCGCTCGACAATCTCTACGGCATTCTCCAGAAGGGCACCGATATTGGCCAGTCCGACGTCGATGGCGCCGTGCGCATGGCGATTGCCGCCGACGACCAGCTGACGCTGCCGACGCTGGAACGCAAGGGCAAGGTTTCGGCCGCCCAGATCTCCACCCGCAAGAAGACGATCTATGCCCGTTCGCTCAACCAGGACGCCTATATGCGGGCGCTGGAGCGTTCGGAACTTGTCTTCGGCATTGGCCCCGCCGGCACCGGCAAGACCTATCTGGCGGTGGCGCATGCGGCGATGCTGCTCGAACGCGGCATGGTCGAGCGCATCATCCTGTCACGCCCAGCGGTCGAGGCCGGCGAGCGGCTGGGTTTTCTGCCCGGCGATATGAAGGAAAAGGTCGATCCGTACCTGCGGCCCCTCTATGACGCGCTCTACGACATGATGCCGGCCGACAAGGTCGAACGTGCTATCGCTGCCGAGGTCATCGAAATCGCGCCGCTGGCCTTCATGCGCGGCCGCACGCTGGCGCATGCCGCCGTCATCCTCGACGAGGCGCAGAACACCACGCCGATGCAGATGAAGATGTTTTTGACCCGCCTCGGCGAGAATTCGCGCATGATCGTCACCGGCGATCCGACGCAGATCGATCTGCCTCCAAGCACCAAGTCGGGCCTCGTCGAAGCCTTGCGTGTCCTTGACGGCGTGGCCGGCGCGGTAACCGTGCGCTTCAACGATGTCGACGTTGTGCGCCACCCGCTGGTGGCCGAAATCGTCAGGGCCTATGACCGCGACGCCAAGCTGGCGCGGGGCCTCGGCGCCGAGAGCTGATGTGACGATGCGGGCTCATGCCTGAAGACATAAGACCTGGCGGCGGGGATAGTTCGGTTCCCGTCGAGATCGATATGTCGGTCGGGGCCGGCGACTGGCCCGATGAGGCGGCGCTGACGCGTCTGGTCAATCGCGCCGTGTCGGCTGCCTTTGCCGAAACCGCTGCTGCCGGTCCTTCCGAACTCAGCATCGTCTTTTCCGACGATGCCCATATCCGTACCCTCAATGCCGGCTGGCGCGGCAAGGACAAGGCGACCAACGTCTTGTCTTTCCCTGCTTTTCCGTTCCCCAGGGGTGGCAAGCTGCCGCCCATGCTGGGTGACATCGTGCTGGCCGCCGAGACGGTGGCGCGCGAAGCAGCCCTGGAAGACAAGCCCTTCGAGAACCATATCACCCATCTCGTCATCCACGGCCTGCTGCATTTGCTGGGCTACGATCACGAGACCGATGCAGAGGCCGAGGAGATGGAAGCCATCGAGCGCTCAGCGCTCGCAAGGCTTGCCATTCCCGATCCCTACACGTAATGACAAAAGACCAATTGACCGGACGACGATGAACGACAAACCAGAAACTGCCGCCCGCCCCGAGGCTGGCAGTGCGACAAAGCCTTCCGATACGACGGAAGAGGGATCGAGTCCGAGTCCCAGTTCCGGCAGCCCCGCTTCTGGTAGTATTGCCAGCGAGCCATCGCCTGCCGGTCCGTCCCTGTTCGACCGCGTCTTGGGCCTTTTCAGGCAGCGGAACGGCACCAGCCTGCGCGAGGAAATCGCCGGCGCGCTTGCCGAAACGACCAGCGATGCCGGGTCTTTCTCGCCCGGCGAACGCGCCATGCTCAACAACATATTGCGCCTGCGCGAGGTACGCGTCGAGGACGTCATGGTGCCGCGCGCCGATATTGAGGCCGTCGAGATCACCACGACGTTGGGCGATCTGCTCGGTCTGTTCGAGCAGTCCGGCCATTCCCGCATGCCGGTCTATTCCGAGACGCTCGACGATCCGCGCGGCATGGTTCACATCCGCGACGTGCTGGCCCACATCACCAAGGTCGCCCGGGTCAAGAAGGGCAGAACATCCAGGAAGACGCCGGCAACGACGCTTCTCGACCTCGCCCAGGTCGATCTCGGCCGCACCATCGGCGACCTCAATCTGATCCGCCCGGTGCTGTTCGTGCCGCCCTCGATGCTTGCCTCCGACCTGATGGGCCATATGCAGACGACGCGAACCCAGATGGCGCTGGTCATCGACGAATATGGCGGCACCGATGGTCTCGCCTCGCTGGAAGACATCGTCGAGATGGTCGTCGGCGATATCGAGGACGAGCATGACGAGGACGAGCCGCTGATCACCCAGACCGGCGAGGGCGTGTTCGTAGTCGACGGCAAGGCCGAGATCGACGAGGTCGCCAAGATGATCGGCGAGGACTTTACCGCCGGTGAGCATGGTGAATATGTCGACACGATCGGCGGCATGATTTTCAACACGCTGGGCCGCGTGCCCGCGCGTGGTGAGGTTGTGCAAGCCATCCCCGGCTTCGAATTCCACGTGCTCGACGCCGATCCGCGCCGCGTCAAGCGGGTGCGCATCGTCCAGAACCAGAAGGGCGAGCGTCGCCGCCGCGTGACCGCCCCCCGCACCGAGCAGGCCTAGGACAGAACGTTGCCCGGCCGATGACGATCGACGATCCCTTCAAGCACTCAACCTTTGGCTCGGGTGTCTTCTACAACGACCCGCGAGCCGCATTGAAATGGCTCGGAACGGCCTTCGGCTTCGAGCCGAGCATGGTGGTCAGCGACGCTGACGGACGGCTGGTCCATGCCGAAATGCGCTTTGGCGACGGCACATCATCGTCGATTCCGAATGGGCCGATCATATTGCCAGTCCGGTAAGCGTCGGCGGCAAGAACACTCAGTCGGTCTGTGTGCGTCTGAAAGACGGCCTGGACGTGCATTGTGAGCGGGCAATGGCGGCTGGAGCCCAAATCGTCGAGGAGCCTGCCGACCATTTCTACGGCGAACGGCAGTATCGGGCGCGCGACCCCGAAGGCCATGTCTGGACCTTCACCCAGACCTTGCGCACCGTGCCGCGCGAGGAGGCCGAGCAACTGAGCGGGCTAACCATTGAGGGATGGCACCGATAGCGCAGCGATCGGCCGGTTCGCGTTTCAATAAATCTGATAAATCTTGGCTCTTGATTCGCGCGACCTGGGAAGTCTGTATGGAGCGCCTTGCCGGCCGGATAATTCTGCTTTGGGGCTGGCGGCGCGCGCTGGTGGCGTTTCTTGCCGGGGCGCTAGCGGTGCTCGCCCAGGCGCCTTACGATTTCTTCGCCGTCTGTTTCGTCTCGTTTCCACTGCTGGTCTGGCTGCTCGACGGCGCCACCGGCGATGCTTCCGACGGCTGGCTCAGGCGCCTGCGGCCGGCTTTTGCCATCGGCTGGTGGTTCGGCTTCGGCTATTTCCTCGCCGGCCTGTGGTGGATCGGTGAGGCGCTTCTGGTCGAGGCCGACAGTTTCGCCTGGGCCTTACCCTTCGCGGTCGTCGGCATTCCTTTGGCGCTGGCATTTTTCTACGGCTTCGCCACCGTCGTCGCGCGGCTGTTATGGACCAACGACATTGGCCGCATTGCCGGCCTTGCCTTTGCTTTTGGCCTGACGGAATGGCTGCGCGGCTTCCTGTTCACCGGCTTTCCCTGGAATGCCGTCGGTTATGCGGCGATGCCCGTGCCGCTGTTGATGCAAAGCGTGTCGGTGACCGGCATGGTCGGCATGAATGCGCTGGCGGTCTTTGTCTTCGCCATCCCGGCCTTGCTTGCAGCACGCCGGCATGTCCGTCTCGGTGTGGTCCTGCTTGCCATTCTCGTCGCCGCCCATGCCGGCTTCGGCTATGTCAGGCTCGCGACCCCCGACAAGCCGACAACCCGCACTCTCGATGTCCGTATCGTGCAACCGGATGTCGACCTCAGCGAAAAATGGGACGCCTCGGTGCGCGACCGCATCTTCGCCACGATGATGGGCCTGTCGGCCGCAGCGCCCGATCCCGGCCATAACAAACCGCAGTTGATCCTGTGGCCGGAGACCTCGGTACCGTTCCTGTTCACCGAGCGTCCGGAAGCGCTGACCGCGCTCGGCGACATGCTGCAGCCTGGTCAGATGCTGATTGCCGGCGTTGTGCGCGAGGAGCGCGGATCCGTGGCGGATGCCGACAGCCGCTACTACAATTCGGTGGTGGCGATCGACGACAAGGGCGAAATCGCTGATGCCGTCGACAAGGTCCATCTGGTGCCGTTCGGCGAGTATCTGCCGTTCTCCGGTCTGCTCAGCCGCTTCGGCATCGGACAGCTCGTCGCCGGGCCGATGAATTTCGCCGCCGGCAACGAACGCCATCCGATCGCTTTGCCCGGCGGGATCAGCGCCTTGCCGTTTATTTGCTACGAGGTGATCTTTCCTGATCTTGTGGCTGTTGACGCAACGTCATCCCAGCTTATTGTGAACGTCACCAACGACGCATGGTTCGGCGACACGCCCGGGCCGTACCAGCATTTCAGGCAGGCTCAGATTCGCGCGGTGGAAAACGGATTGCCGCTGTTGCGCGCCGCCAACAACGGCATTTCCGCCGTTGTCGATACGCGGGGACGCATCGTCGACGCATTGGCGGTCGATGCACGTGGCGCCATCGACGTGCGGGTGCCGATCTCCGGCCAAGCCTTCATCTCCGCCGCGGGGCGGCGCATTAACGGAATGCTGATCATGTTGGTGTTTGCCGCAATCGCCCTCAGCTTGAACGTAAGGCAACGGCTACGGGTGAATTGACAGTCGACACATTAGAAACTCATACTGTTACCGCCTAATTTTCTCGAAGTCGGTTGGTGTTTCTGTTGGGGCAGTTGGCTCCGGCTTCGTTTGGGCGAGAAAAATAGAAAAGGCCGGAAAAATTCGGCGAGGAAAAAATGACAGAAGAAAACAAGAAGAAACCGAATCCGATCGACATCCATGTCGGAAGTCGCGTCCGCCTTCGGCGCAATATGCTTGGAATGAGCCAGGAAAAGCTTGGTGAAAATCTCGGTATTACGTTTCAGCAGATCCAAAAATATGAAAAAGGAACGAACCGCGTCGGCGCCAGCCGTCTGCAGGCAATAGCCTCGATACTCAGCGTGCCTGTCGCCTTCTTTTTCGAGGATGCGCCAGGGCAGGAGCCGGTGGGTAATAGAGGATTTGCCGAGGACACTTCGATGGCTTTCGCCGTCGAATTCTGCGGCAGTCCGGAAGGGCTTCAGCTCAACCGCGCGTTCGTCAAGATCGCGGATGTGAAGGTGCGCCGCCGGATTATCGACCTTGTGAAGTCCCTTTCTGCCGAAGATGCCGAGTGATTCGGTGGGTCGATTGACCCATTGGCCCCAGTAATCCCCCGGGCCCGAGTAGCCCAGAGGCTCGACTGCCGGCGGCGCCAAGCCGCCGGTGGTACAAGATATATTGCTGCGGCACTCATGCCAGAACCGCGGCACCGCTTGACGAGCGGCGCCCGGCACCGTTAACACGTGGCGCGCCAAAATCGGCAGCCCTGCCGATCGTTTTTTCAAGAGGGGACACCCGTGACGCGGCAGAACTACTTCTTCACCTCGGAATCCGTGGCCGAGGGTCATCCCGATAAAGTCTGTGACCGCATCTCGGACGAGATCGTCGATCTGGTCTATCGCGAGGCCAAGAAGACCGGCATGGACCCATGGAAAGTCCGCGTCGCCTGCGAGACGCTCGCAACCACCAACCGCGTCGTCATCGCCGGCGAAGTAAGGGTTCCCGATACTCTGCTGAAGCGGGACAAAGCCGGCAACATCCTCAAGGACGCCGCCGGGCATTCGGTCGTCAACCCGGCCAAGTTCAAGTCGGTCGCCCGCAAGGCGATCCGCGAAATCGGCTACGAGCAGGCCGGCTTCCACTGGAAGACGGCAAAGATCGAGGTTCTGCTGCACGGCCAGTCGCCCGACATCGGCCAGGGAGTCGACAACGCCGCCGACCGCCAGGGCGAAGAGGGTGCCGGCGACCAGGGCATCATGTTCGGCTATGCATGCCGCGAGACCCCGGACCTGATGCCGGCGCCGATCTATTACAGCCACAAGATTCTCGAACTGCTCGCCGCTGCCCGTCACGAAAACAACGGCGAAGCCGGCAAGCTCGGGCCTGACGCCAAGAGCCAGGTCACCGTTCGCTATGTCGATGGCAAGGCCGCCGAAGCGACTCAGATCGTGCTATCGACGCAGCATCTCGACGCGACCTGGGATTCCAAGAAGGTCCGCAAGGTCGTTGAGCCTTACATCCGTGAGGCGCTCGGCGACCTCAAGATCGCCGACGATTGCATGTGGTACATCAACCCGACCGGCAAGTTCGTCATCGGTGGGCCGGACGGCGACGCCGGCCTGACCGGCCGCAAGATCATCGTCGACACCTACGGTGGTGCTGCCCCGCACGGCGGCGGCGCCTTCTCCGGCAAGGACACCACCAAGGTCGACCGCTCCGCCGCCTACGCGGCGCGCTATCTCGCCAAAAATGTGGTGGCGGCCAAGCTCGCCGACCGCTGCACCATCCAGCTGTCCTACGCCATCGGCGTTGCTCAGCCGCTGTCGGTCTATGTCGACCTGCACGGCACCGGCAAGGTCGACGAGGCCAAGCTCGAGGAAGCGCTGCGCACGGTGATGGATTTGTCGCCATCCGGCATCCGCAGGCATCTCGACCTCAACAAGCCGATCTACGCAAAGACCTCGTCCTACGGCCATTTCGGCCGCAAGGCCGGCCGAGACGGGTCCTTCTCCTGGGAAAAGACCGATCTGGCCAAGGCGCTCAAGGACGCGATCGCTGCTTAGGCATGATTCCAAAAAGTGGGTACCGGTTTTTTGGAAAAGATCGTGCTCCAACAAAGGATTAGATTGAGATGAGATTTCAGCCAAATCTCATCTCAATCCCAAATCTCATCTCAATCTAAGCGCGGCGCGCGACCAGGCCATGGATCCACAGGACAGGCGGAGCCGCGCGACCGAAGGGTTCTTCGGCCGCCGGCACGGCAAGACCATTCGCCCGCAGCAGGCGGCGGCGCTGGAAAGCGGTCTTGGGGCCTATGGCCTCGACCTCTCCGTCCAGGCGCCGGCAGAATTGCGCGCGCTATTCTCAGCGGATGTTTCAACGGTTCGGCTGGAAATCGGCTTCGGCGGCGGTGAGCATCTGCTGCACCGTGCCACGGAGGCACCGGCGACCGGCTTCATCGGTGTCGAGCCGTTCGTCAACGGCATGGCCAAGCTGATGATGGCGGTGCGGGAAAAGCCGCTTGCCAATCTTCGCGTTTATGATGACGACGCCACGCGCCTGCTCGATTGGTTGCCGCAGGCGTCGCTCGACGGCATCGATCTGCTCTACCCCGATCCCTGGCCGAAGAAAAAGCACTGGAAGCGGCGTTTCGTCAGCCCGCTCAACCTCGATCGGTTCGCGCGCGTGCTGAAGCCGGGCGGAAAATTCCGCTTCGCATCCGACATCGACACCTATGTGAACTGGACCTTGTTGCACTGTCGGGCGCATGGCGCGCTCCTCTGGCAGGCGCAAGGTGGGGCCGACTGGCATCGGCCCTATGAAGGCTGGCCGGGCACACGCTACGAGGCGAAAGCCATTCGCGAGGGCCGACGGCCGGCCTATCTCACCTTCATCAGAAAATAGTTCGATGCGGGAAAGTGTCCCGCATCAACAGCCGGTCTGGCTTCAGAAACGGCCGATCTTGCCGAAAGCGGTCGGGTCCATGCCGAGCCGGCGCAGATCGTTGGCGCGCGGCTTGCGGCCGGCTTCGACGGCCCGCGAGGCGGCAACGGCGCTGCCGAACAGGGCAAAGGCGTCGCCTATGGCGGAAAACACGGTACGGTTGCTCATTGTCT
Organism: Mesorhizobium sp. C268A; assembly: GCF_040324475.1. Lineage (NCBI taxonomy): Bacteria > Pseudomonadati > Pseudomonadota > Alphaproteobacteria > Hyphomicrobiales > Phyllobacteriaceae > Mesorhizobium > Mesorhizobium sp. C268A. The sequence continues at coordinate 2,700,062 of NZ_JAMYVX010000001.1, read as the reverse complement.
TGACCTTTCGCGCGCCACCGCGCGCTCATCTTTGATTTGTGCAGTGCAACATAGATAGGGATGTGAAATCCGGGATCACAGGGCCGTTACCGCATAGCCGGCATGCGCCGCGCGCAATCCTGCCAGCCGTCCCCGGCTGCACTCTGCCCGGCCCGTCAACAGACTTGAAACACCGGCCGGGATCGTCTATATCAGCCTCAAATTCTTGGTCGGTATGACGAAGAGTGGGTCCACCCGGTCCCGCTCTTTTTTATTACCTGCCGGTCAGCCATCAGCAAAGAGATGGTTCGGGACGACGATCATCCTGATCCAGAGAACGACAGGAACCGCATGACTGCAACGGCAAGCGAAGCCGACGACCGCATCATCCGCGAAAGCGGTATCGATGCGCGCATCGCGCTGATCGTTCAGCCGGTGTTGCGAGGCATTGGCTTCCGCCTCGTGCGGGTGCATCTGTCGGGCCAGAACGGCCTGACGCTGCAGATCATGGCCGAACGCGAGGACGGCACCATGACCGTCGAGGATTGCGAAGAGGTCAGCCGCGCTGTGTCGCCGGCGCTCGACGTCGATGACCCGATCGAGAAGGCCTATCATCTCGAAGTGTCGTCGCCGGGCATCGACCGGCCGCTGGTACGCAAGTCGGATTTCGTCACCTGGACCGGCCATCTGGTGAAGATGGAAACCTCGGTGCCGGTCGCCGACCGCAAGCGCTTCAAGGGCAAGATCGCCGAAGCCGGCGAAGACGACATGCTGCTCGAGCGCGACAAGGCCGCCTACGGCGAAGAGCCGACGGTTCGCATTCCTTATGACGCGATCGCCGATGTGCGGCTGATCCTCACCGACGACCTTATTCGCGATGCCCTTTCGAAGGACAACCGGGAACGCAAGGAAGCCAAGAAACGCCGCGGCGAAGCTGATGATGCACCCGAAGGTGCTGAAGGCGGCGCGGAAGACGAAATCGAACAGGAACTATGATGAGCGGCCGGGCCTAAAAGCTCGGCAACAAGCTCGGGAGAAATAAGATGGTTGTAAGCGCCAACAGACTTGAACTGCTGCAGATCGCCGACGCGGTGGCGCGTGAAAAGTCGATCGACAAGTCGATCGTCATTGCCGCCATGGCTGATGCGATCCAGAAGGCCGCGCGCTCGCGCTACGGCCAGGAAACCAACATCCGCGCCGACATCAACGCCAACACCGGCGAGATGAAGCTGCAGCGGCTGATGGAAGTGGTCGAGAAGGTCGACGACTACGCCACCCAGATCGCCATTTCCTCGGCCCGCGAGCGCAATCCGGACGCCCAGCTTGGCGACTTCATCGCCGAACAGCTGCCGCCAATGGATTTCGGCCGCATCGCCGCCCAGTCAGCCAAGCAGGTCATCGTGCAGAAAGTGCGCGAGGCCGAGCGCGACCGCCAGTATGACGAATACAAGGACCGCATCGGCGAGATCGTCAACGGCACCGTCAAGCGCGTCGAATATGGCAACGTCATCGTCGATCTCGGCCGTGGCGAGGCGATTATCCGCCGCGACGAGTTGATCCCGCGCGAAAACTACAAGTACGGCGACCGCGTCCGCGCCTATGTCTACGACGTGCGCCGCGAACAGCGCGGCCCGCAGATATTCCTGTCGCGCACCCATCCGCAGTTCATGGCCAAGCTCTTCACCATGGAAGTGCCGGAAATCTATGACGGCATCATCGAGATCAAGTCGGTCGCCCGCGACCCAGGCTCGCGCGCCAAGATCGCCGTCATTTCGCGTGACTCGTCGATCGATCCGGTCGGCGCCTGCGTCGGTATGCGCGGCAGCCGCGTCCAGGCCGTGGTCGGCGAATTGCAGGGCGAAAAGATCGACATCATTCCGTGGTCGCCTTCGGCCGCCTCCTTCATCGTCAACGCGCTGCAGCCGGCGGAAGTCGCCAAGGTCGTGCTCGACGAGGATGCCGAGCGCATCGAAGTGGTGGTTCCCGACGACCAGCTGTCGCTGGCCATCGGCCGTCGCGGCCAGAACGTGCGTCTTGCCTCGCAGCTCACCGGCTGGGACATCGACATCCTGACCGAGGCCGAGGAGTCCGAGCGCCGCCAGAAGGAATTCGTCGAACGCTCGTCGCTGTTCATGGAAGCCCTTGATGTCGACGAGATGGTCGGCCAGGTGTTGGCCTCCGAAGGCTTCACCAGCGTCGAGGAAGTTGCCTACGTCGATTCGGGCGAGATCGCCTCGATCGACGGTTTCGACGAAGACACCGCTTCGGAGATCCAGACCCGCGCCCGCGAATATCTGGAGAAGATCGAAGCCGAGCATGACGACAAGCGCAAGGCGCTGGGCGTCACCGACGAACTGCGCGAGATCCCTGGCGTCACCACCGCCATGATGGTGACGCTCGGCGAGGATGGCGTGAAGACGATCGAGGATTTCGCCGGCTATGCCGCCGACGACCTGACCGGCTGGAAGGAACGCAAGGACGGCGAGACCAAGGTATTCCCGGGTGTGCTCGCCAATCACGGCGTGTCGCGCGCCGACGCCGAGCAGATGGTTCTGGCAGCCCGCCTCAAGGCCGGCTGGATCACCGAAGACGAGCTTGCAGCCGAACAGGTCCCGGCTGACGAAGCCGTTGGTGCGTGAGGTGAAACCGCATCGCACACAACCCGCCCCAGGACGAGATGAACGATCGCACCTGCATCGTCACGCGCAAGCAAGCCGAGCCGGATGAGCTGATCCGTTTCGTCGTCGGCCCGGATTCGGCCGTCGTTCCTGACCTGAAGAGAAATCTGCCCGGCCGTGGTTGTTGGGTGAGCGCCGACCGCCTACATATCGACAAGGCGGCGGCGAAGAACCTGTTTGCCCGCGCCTTCAAGGCGCAGGTCGTCGTGCCGCCCGATCTCGGCGGCATGGTCGACGGACTGCTTGCACGATCCGCTTTGGGTATGCTTGGCCTTGCCCGCAAGGCTGGCTCGATCGCACTCGGCGCAACCAAGGTCGAGAGCGCGGTGCGCTCGGGGTTGGCGCTTTTCGTGCTCCACGCGACCGAGGCATCCGACGATGGCGTGCGCAAGATCAGTCAGGCGCGGCGGGCAACTGTCCACCTCGGCGGGCCGGCAGTCCTTGCCTACAAACTTTTCTCCGAGGCCGAGTTGAGCTTGGCATTGGGGGGTACAAATGTGATACATGCTGCCGTTCTCGCGGGAGACGCGGGCAAGGCGGTTGAGAGGCGCATGGTTGCGCTCGACCGATATCGGGGCGGAACCCCCGACGATCTGGCAATGCTTGCGGCCGTTGCTGACGAAGATGATGCTGCAGAGGATATGGAATGAGCGATACGAAATCGGGCGACGACAAGACGTTGAGTGTTACACCGAAGAAGACCTTGACGCTGAAGCGCCCCGGTACCGAGCAGAGCGTCGTGCGACAGAATTTCTCGCATGGCCGCACCAAGCAGGTCCAGGTCGAGATCAAGAAGCGCAAATTCTCCATGCCCGGCGACAAGCCGGAGCCGGTGGCTGCACCCGTATTTACGCCCAAGCCCGCGGTAGTGGCAGCCCCCGTCGTGCAGGAAGCGCCCAAGGCGCCGCCTCCGCCGCCGCCGGCCGAACGCGGCGGCATGGTGCTGAACGAACTGTCGCGCAATGAAATGGAAGCGCGCCGCAGGGCGCTCGAAGGCTCCAAGGTTCGCGACGTCGAGGACCGCCAACGCGCCATCGAAGAGGCCAAGCGCCGCAACGAGGATGAGGAACGCCGCAAGCGCGAGCGCGAGGAATCCGCGCGCCGTCAGGCCGAGGAAGAAGCCCGCCTGCAGACCGAGGCCGAGTCCCGCCGCCGCGCCGAGGAAGAAGCGCGCCGCCGCGCGCCGCAGGCTGCCGAGCTTGTGGCATCGGATGACGAGGAAGAGGTCAAGCCGAAGCGCACCGCCGCCGGCGCCCCGGTACGCCGTCCGGTTACGCCCGAAGTGGCGCGCCCGGCCAAGCCGACCAAGGCCGAGGAAGACCGTCGTCGCGGCAAGCTGACCCTCAACACGGCTCTTTCCGACGAGGACGCGCGCGCCCGCTCGCTGTCGTCGATGCGTCGCCGCCAGGAAAAATTCAAGCGCGCGATGCACAATGAGCCGCGCGAGAAGGTTATGCGCGAAGTGATCCTGCCTGAAACCATCACCATCCAGGAACTGGCGCAGCGCATGTCCGAGCGCGCTGTCGATGTGGTCAAGTACTTCATGAAGCAGGGCCAGATCCTGAAGCCGGGCGACATCATCGACGCCGACACGGCCGAGCTGGTCGCCACCGAATTCGGCCACACGGTCCGCCGCGTCGCCGAGTCCGACATCGAGGAAGGCCTGTTCAACATTGCCGACAATGCCGAGGACCTGGTGTCGCGGCCGCCTGTCGTGACCATCATGGGCCATGTCGACCACGGCAAGACCTCGCTGCTCGACGCCATCCGCAATGCCAATGTCGTCTCCGGCGAAGCCGGCGGCATCACCCAGCATATCGGCGCCTACCAGGTCGAGAAGAACGGTCAGAAGATCACCTTCATCGACACGCCCGGTCACGCCGCCTTCACGGCGATGCGCGCCCGCGGCGCTCAGGCGACCGACATCGCCATCCTGGTGGTGGCGGCCGACGACAGCGTCATGCCGCAGACCATCGAATCGATCAGCCATGCCAAGGCGGCCGGCGTTCCGATCATCGTGGCGATCAACAAGATCGACAAGCATGATGCCGATCCGCAGAAGGTGCGGTCGGAACTGCTGCGCCATGAGGTGTTCGTCGAATCGATGGGCGGTGAAGTGCTGGACGTCGAAGTGTCGGCGACCAAGGGCACCAACCTCGACAAGCTGCTCGAGGCGATCCTGCTGCAGGCCGAAATCCTCGACCTCAAGGCCAATCCGGACCGTACCGCCGAGGGCGTGGTCATCGAAGCCCAGCTCGACAAGGGCCGTGGCCCCGTCGCCACCGTACTGGTGCAGACCGGCACTTTGATGCCGGGCGACATCCTCGTCGCCGGCAATGAGTGGGGCCGGGTGCGCGCTCTGGTCAACGACCGTGGCGAGCAGATCAAGGAGGCGCCGCCGGCTATGCCGGTCGAGGTGCTCGGCCTGCAGGGCACGCCGCAAGCCGGCGACCGCTTCGCTGTCGTCAACAACGAGGCCCGCGCCCGCGAGATCACCGAATATCGCCAGCGTCTGGCGCGCGAGAAGGCAGTGGCTCGCCATGCCGGCCAGCGCGGCTCGCTCGAACAGATGATGTCGCAGCTGCAGACAAGCGGGTTGAAGGAATTCCCGCTGGTCATCAAGGGCGACGTGCAGGGTTCGATCGAGGCGATCAACGCCGCTCTCGACAAGCTTGGCACCGACGAGGTGCGTGCGCGCATCGTTCATGCCGGCGCCGGCGCCATCACCGAAAGCGACGTGTCGCTGGCGGAGACCTCGGGGGCCGCGATCATCGGCTTCAACGTCCGTGCCAACGTGCAGGCACGTGCGGCCGCGGCGGCCGCGGGCATCGAAATCCGCTACTACTCGATCATCTACAACCTCGTCGATGATGTGAAGGCAGCACTTTCCGGCCTGCTGTCGCCGGAACGCCGAGAGACCTTCATTGGCAATGCCGAGATCCTCGAGATCTTCGACATCACCAAGGTCGGCAAGATCGCCGGCTGCCGTGTCACCGAAGGCAAGGTCGAGCGTGGAGCGGGCGTGCGCCTGATCCGCGACAACGTCGTCATCCATGAAGGTACGCTGAAGACCCTCAAGCGCTTCAAGGATGAAGTCGCGGAAGTTCCGGGCGGCCAGGAGTGCGGCATGGCCTTCCAGAACTACGAGGACATGCGCGTCGGCGACATCATCGAGTGCTTCCGCGTCGAGATGGTGACCCGGACGCTCTGAGTTCGCATACTGTCGATACGACCGGGCGGTGGTCGAAAGACCGCCGCCCTAACATTAATGCCTGTCGCCCAAAAGTGCGGGATAAACGACATGCATAGAACAAATATGAGACATGGCGGCACGGTCCCATCCCGCGCCTCACGCTTTCCGGATTGAGAAAAATGCCCCGTCCAACCGCCTCCAGCCCATCCCAGCGCATGCTTCGCGTCGCCGAACAGGTGCGCCATGCGCTGTCGGAAACCTTGCAGCGCGGCGAGATTATCGACCCGCTGATCGAGAACACCGTGGTTTCGGTCTCGGAAGTGCGTATGTCCACTGATCTGAGGGTCGCAACGGCCTTCGTTTCGCCGCTCGGCGCCAAGGACACGGGTGCGGTCATCGACGCGCTCAACAAGCACGCGAAGTTCGTCCGTGGCCGCGTCTCCGGCGCGCTCCGCCAGATGAAGTTCATGCCGGAGTTCCGCTTCAAGCTCGATACGTCCTTCGACAATTTCGCCAGGATCAACGATTTGCTGAAATCGCCGGAAGTCGCGCGAGACTTGGGTACCGATGGCGAAGACAACGACAAGGACGAGAAATAGTGGGGCGCCGCGGCAAGAAGAAGGGCCGGCCGATCTCCGGCTGGGTGGTGCTGGACAAGCCGGTTGGCATGGGTTCGACCGAAGCCGTCTCCAAGATCAAATGGCTTTTCCAGGCCGAAAAGGCCGGCCATGCCGGCACGCTCGACCCGCTGGCCTCTGGCATGCTGCCGATCGCGCTGGGCGAGGCAACCAAGACCGTGCCTTATGTGCAGGACGGCGCCAAAATCTACCGGTTCACCGTCGCTTGGGGCGAGGAGCGTTCGACCGACGATCTCGAAGGCCCGGTGACGCAAAGTTCCGACCGCCGTCCGGCGGAAGAAGATGTCAGGGCGCTGCTGCCGAACTACACCGGCGTCATCATGCAGACACCGCCGCAATTCTCGGCCATCAAGATATCAGGCGAACGCGCCTACGATCTCGCCCGTGGGGGCGAGACAGTCGACATCCCCGCGCGCGAGATCGAGATCGGCCGTCTGGACATCGTCGAGCACGCTGCCGACCACACTTTGTTCGAGGTCGAATGCGGCAAAGGCACCTATGTGCGCTCGCTGGCCCGCGACATGGGCCGCGACCTCGGCTGCTTCGGCCACATCGCCGAATTGCGCAGGGTCGAGGTCGAGCCGTTCACCCAGGAGGATTTCGTCACAGTCGCCGAACTGGAAGCCGCCCGTTTCGGCGAACAGCGCGAAGCTGACAAAGAGGGCGACGCCGATGTTGCCGACGCGCCGATCGACTTTGGCGCAATCGATGCGCTGCTCGTCGACACGGCCGCCGCGCTCGACTGCCTGCCGCAGATTGCCATCAGCGACGAAGCGGCGACCAAGATCCGCCTTGGCAATCCCGTCATCATCCGCGGCCGCGACGCGCCCGTGGAAGCCGAGGAAGCCTGCGCCACCGCGCGCGGCAAGCTTGTCGCCATCGGCGCCATCGAGCAAGGCATGTTCAAGCCGAAGCGGGTCTTTGCCGGCTGACCACTCCCGTCTAGTTTTACGTCGACGTCACATCCGAGGGGCACATGGCAAAGGCTGAGGCGGTGAAGAAGCGGGCGCCGGTGACAACGCGCCGGCCGCCGGTTGGAGCCTCGCCCGGCACGCTGATCGCCGATCCGGCGGCGCGACGGTCCGAGCTGCGGCTGACGCTGATTTCGCCTGAAAAATTCAAGACCATCAACGATGCCAGCATCGACGATCTCAACACCCATTGCGACAACTGGCCGGTCGTCTGGTTGGACTGCACCGGTCTCGCCAACATCCAGCTGATCGAGGAGATCGGCCGGATCTTCAACCTGCATCCACTGGCTCTGGAAGATGTCGTCAACACCGGCCAGCGGCCGAAGGTCGACTTCTTCGAGGACCACGCCTTCGTCGTCATGCGCATGATCGACGACGTCAAGGTGCATCGCTATGAGCAGATCGCGGTGTTCTTCGGCAAGAAATTCGTCGTCACCTTCCAGGAGCGCGAAGGCGATCCGTTCGACCCCGTGCGCAAGCGCATCGCCGCAGCGTTGCCCAACCGCTTGCGGATGCGCGGCGCCGACTATCTGGCCTATGCGCTCATCGATTCCATCGTCGACAGCTATTTCCCGCCGATTGAGGCCGCTAGCGAGGAGGTCGATGGCATCGAGGACGAGATGCTCAACACGCCTCACAAGCATCAGATGCGCCAGCTGCACGAATTGCGGCGCGACGCCAATGTGCTCAAGGGCGTGCTGTGGCCGATGCGCGACACGCTGGCGACGCTGATCCGCAACGACGTGCCCTATGTGAAGCCGGAGACGAAAATCTTCTTCAACGACACGCTCGACCACGCATTGCGGCTGATCGAGCTGGTCGAGAACCAGCGTGATATGCTGACCGGCTTGATCGAAATGCATTTGTCGCTGAGCCAGGCGCGCACCAACGACGTCATCTCTTATCTCACCATCGTCTCGGTGATCTTCATGCCGCTAACCTTCCTGGTCGGTATCTGGGGGATGAATTTCGATCCCGATATCTCGCCGTGGAACATGCCGGAACTGAAAGCCTACTATGGCTACCCGGCTTCGCTGCTGTTCATGCTGGCCGTTGCTGTCGGGCTGATCGTCTTCTTCAAAAGCAAGAAGTGGCTGTAAGCTTCCGGTGTCAGGGGAATCCTGGATTCCCGAGCAAAGGCTGCGACAAGCCGGCTTTATGAATGGGCTGGTGTTTTCCGGGGAATTGCCCTATATGCGCCGCAGCATCGCGCCATGTCGCTTTGCTTGCACCGGCCCCTGCTGGACGACATCCCGGCTGAGGGCGACCCGTTTCCTCAAACAGATAAGGAAAACACGATGTCGATTACTGCCGAGCGCAAACAGGAATTGATGGGTGAATTCGCAACCGCCAAGGGCGATACCGGGTCTCCGGAAGTCCAGGTGGCCATCCTTTCCGAGCGCATCAAGAACCTGACCGACCACTTCAAGGACCACAAGAAGGATAACCATTCCCGCCGTGGTCTGCTCGCTCTCGTCTCCCAGCGCCGCAGCCTGCTTGATTATCTCAAGCGCAAGGATGACGCGCGCTATCAGACGTTGATCGAGAAGCTCGGTCTGCGCCGTTGACGAATTGACCGGCGGGCTTTCGAAGGAGAGCCCGCCGGTCGCGCATTCTGCCAGTCGCATCGATTGGCCAGACCCGGTTTCGAGCGTGCAGAGGCCACTCGAAACCGCCCATGGACGGTCATGGGGCAGGATTGCAGGACGCTCGTGCGCTAACCAGCGCCGAAATTTACCGAGCTTCCCGTTGTCTTGCCCGTGGCTGCCCGAGAAAGGAAGCCAGGGAAAGGGCATCCGCGCACCGTGAAACGGCGCGGCCCTTTCCGCTTATTAAGGACAAGATATGTTCAACTACCACAAAGTGGAAATCGAATGGGGCGGCCGTCCGCTCATCCTGGAAACCGGCAAGATCGCACGTCAGGCTGACGGCGCGGTGCTTGCGACCTACGGCGAAACTAAGGTTCTCGCCACCGTCGTTTCGATGAAGGAGCCGAAGCCAGGCCTCGATTTCTTCCCGCTGACCGTCAACTACCAGGAAAAGACCTACGCCGCCGGCAAGATCCCGGGCGGCTACTTCAAGCGCGAGGGACGTCCGAGCGAAAAGGAAACGCTGGTTTCCCGCCTGATCGACCGCCCGATCCGCCCGCTCTTCGCCGACGGCTACAAGAACGACACCCAGATCGTCGTCACCGTCGTCCAGCATGACCTCGAGAACGATCCCGATATCCTGTCGATCGTCGCCACCTCGGCCGCTTTGACGCTGTCGGGCGTTCCCTTCATGGGCCCGATCGGCGGCGCCCGCGTCGGCTACATCAACGGCGAATACGTGCTCAACCCGCATGTCGATGAGATGCAGGAATCCAGGCTGGACCTGATCGTCGCCGGCACCACCGACGCCGTGCTGATGGTCGAGTCCGAAGCCAAGGAACTCGGCGAAGAGCTGATGCTCGGCGCCGTCATGTTCGGCCACAGGGGCTTCCAGCCGGTCATCGACGCCATCATCAAGCTGGCCGAAGTTGCCGCCAAGGAGCCGCGCGATTTCACGGCGCCGGACTACTCCGCGCTTGAAGCCGAAATGCTGAAGATCGTCGGCGACGAGCTCAGCAATGCCTACAAGAACGTCGACAAGCAGAAGCGTTACGCCGCCGTCGACGCCGTCAAGGCGAAGGTCAAGGCAGCGTTCGCCCCGGCCGAAGGCGAAGACGCCAAGTACACCTCCGAGCAGATCGGTTCGGTGTTCAAGGAACTCCAGGCCAAGGTCGTGCGCTGGAACATCCTCGACACCGGTTCGCGCATCGATGGCCGTGACCTCAAGACTGTCCGCAAGATCGTCTCGGAAGTCGGCGTCCTGCCGCGCACGCACGGTTCGGCGCTGTTCACCCGCGGCGAGACCCAGGCGCTGGTCGTTGCCACGCTGGGTACCGGCGAGGACGAGCAGTATGTCGATTCGCTGACCGGCATGTACAAGGAGAAGTTCCTCCTTCACTACAACTTCCCTCCCTACTCCGTCGGCGAGACCGGCCGCATGGGTTCGCCGGGCCGCCGCGAAATCGGCCACGGCAAGCTCGCCTGGCGCGCTATCCGTCCGATGCTGCCGAGCGCGGACCAGTTCCCCTACACGCTGCGCGTCGTCTCGGAGATCACCGAGTCCAACGGTTCGTCGTCGATGGCCACCGTCTGCGGCACATCGCTGGCGCTGATGGATGCCGGCGTTCCGCTGGCCAAGCCGGTTGCTGGTATCGCGATGGGCCTGATCAAGGAAGGCGAGCGCTTCGCGGTTCTGTCCGACATCCTGGGTGACGAAGATCACCTCGGCGACATGGACTTCAAGGTTGCCGGTACCGAAGGCGGCATCACCTCGCTGCAGATGGACATCAAGATCGAGGGCATCACCGAGGAGATCATGAAGATCGCGCTGGACCAGGCCAAGGACGGCCGCCAGCATATCCTCAGCGAGATGGCGCATGCTCTGACCGGCGCCCGCCCCGAACTCGGTGAGTTCGCACCGCGCATCGAGGTTATGCACATCCCGACCGACAAGATCCGCGACGTGATCGGCTCCGGCGGCAAGGTTATCCGTGAGATCGTCGAGAAGACCGGCGCAAAGATCAACATCGAGGACGACGGCACGGTCAAGATCGCTTCGTCGAACGCCAAGGAGATCGAGGCGGCCAAGAAGTGGATCCATACCATCGTCGCCGAGCCGGAAGTCGGCGAAATCTACGAAGGCACGGTCGTCAAGACCGCCGACTTCGGGGCTTTCGTCAACTTCTTCGGTCCGCGTGACGGCCTCGTCCACATCTCGCAGCTTGCCAACGACCGGGTCGCCAAGACCTCGGACGTCGTCAAGGAAGGCGACAAGGTCTGGGTCAAGCTGATGGGCTTCGACGAGCGCGGCAAGGTCCGCCTGTCGATGAAGGTCGTCGACCAGGCCACCGGCAAGGAAATCGCCCGCGACAAGAAGGCCGAAGGCGAAGAAAACGCCGCCTGAGTGGTCTGACAATAGAGTTGAACGGGCGCGGCTTATGTCGCGCCCGTTTTCGTTTAATACCCGTCTACGACATGAGAATCGAAGAATGGCCGCTGAGCCGCTGAAGACACTGTTCCATCCCTTCGAGGCCGAGGGGTTCCCTCTGCCGCAAAAGGGCGAGCGTGTGTTGTTCCTGGGTGCGGAGCCCGGCTTCCGCTTGCCGGAAGGCTTCGAGGCAGAGCTCCATCTTGCACAGGGTTTCCGGCCGCATCTCCGAGCGCTGGAGCGTGCCGGTCACAAGGTAACGCCGCGCGCGGAAGGCGATGCATTCGATGCAGCGCTCGTGCTTGCCGGCCGCCATCGTGGGCTAAACGAGATGCGTATTGCCGAGGCGATCGAACGCGTCACGCCGGGCGGTCTGATCATTGTCGCCGGCGGTAAGGACGAAGGCATCGCCAGCATGCGCAAGCGCATCGACGAGCTTGTTCCCATCGAAGGGCATCTGCCGAAATATCACGGCATCGCCTTCTGGCTTCGCCGTCCGGCCGATCTGGCGCCTGCGGAAAAACTGCGCGTCGCCAATCCCGCCTTGGTCGTAGAGGACCGCTTCCGTACCGCGCCTGGCATGTTCTCCTTCGACCGGATCGACGTCGGCTCGAAACTTCTGGTCGACAACCTGCCCAAAGACCTGCGCGGCAACATTGCTGATTTCTGCGCCGGCTGGGGTTATGTCGCCGCCGAGGTCGCGGCACGTTCATCCGGCATAACGGGGCTCGACCTTTACGAAGCGGATTTCGACGCGCTTGAGGCGGCCAAGGGCAATATCGGCCAGACAGGCTTCGAGCCCGGCTTCTTCTGGACCGATCTGCTGAGCGAGCCGGTCGAGCGGCGCTATGATGCCATCGTCATGAACCCGCCCTTCCATCGCAGCCGGGCGGCCGAGCCGGAAATCGGCGCCGGCATGATCCAGGCGGCGGGCAAGGCGCTGAAGCCGGGCGGGCGGCTGTTCATGGTGGCGAACCGTCAGCTGCCTTACGAACCGGTTCTGAAGGCTGTCTTCTCCAGCCATGCCGAACTCGCCCGCGACGGCATGTTCAAGGTTTTCTCCGCGCGCCGATAGGACGGTGCCGGTCGCCTCAATGCATGCTGACGATGCGCGCCGGCTCGTGGACGGGAATGGTCGGTCTGATATCGCCAGGCTTGATCTTGAGCGGCGCCGGCCTGCCGAACAGATAGCCCTGCACCATCTCGCAACCAGCTGCTCGCAAAAGCGTCGCCTGGTTCTCGGTCTCGACGCCTTCGGCGATGATGCCGACGCCGAGCGCCCGCGACAGGCCGACGATGGTAGAGACGACGGCGCCCGAATTGGAATCGGTGTCGATGCGGCTGACGAAGGAGCGGTCGATCTTCAGCTTGCCGAAGGCGAAGTCGATCAGGTAGCTGAGATTGGAATAGCCGGTGCCGAAATCGTCGACGGCCACCGAAATGCCCATGTCGGCAAGCTGCTGCAGGATGATGGCGGCGCGGTCGCGGTCCTGCATCATCGCCGTCTCGGTCACTTCGAGCTCCAGCCGCGACGGCTTGATGCCGGTGCTGGCCATCGTGTCGCGCACGATACCGACGAAATCCTTGGTCCTGAACTGGACCGGCGAGATGTTGACGGCAACGAAGCAGTCCTCGGGCAAATGACGGGCATCGCTGCAGGCCTTGTTCAGCACCCAATTGCCGATCGGGTGGATCATGCCGGTCTCTTCGGCGATCGGAATGAATTCCATCGGCGGGATCATGCCGCGTTCCGGGTGCTTCCAGCGGATCAGCGCCTCGTAGCCGACGACACGGCCGGTCGGCAGGTCGAGCTGCGGCTGGTAGTGAAGGTCGAAATCGCCACGGTCGAAGGCGATGTGCAGTTCGGATTCGATCCAGTGGCGGTAGTCGGCGACCTGGCCCATGTCGGAATGGAAGACCGACCAGTTGCCCACGCCGCCGGCGCGGGCATTCTGCAGCGCCAGGTTGGAGCGGCGCAGGATGAGGACCGGATCGACGCCATCCTTTGGCATCGCCACGATGCCGACCGACAGGCCGACCGACTGCAGGTGGGAATCGAGCTGGTACGGCTTCAGCATCTCCTCGATCATGGTTTCGACGGTGCTTTCCATGGACCTTTGGAGTTGGTGTTCCCAGACAAGGATAGCGAACTCGCCGGCGCCGATGCGCCCCATCACCGCGCCTTCGGGCATGCAGGCCTTCAACCGCTTGGTGAAGCCGCGGATCAGTTCGTCGCCATGGCTGTAGCCGATGGCGTCGTTGATCTGCTTGAAGCGGTCGATGTCGATGTCGATGAGGAACACCGGCTCACCGGTCCTGATCGTCGCGGACGCCGCGTCGGCAATCCTGCCGACCATCGCCGGCCGCGCAAAAAGCCCGGTCAGCTTGTCGAAATGGGTTTCGTTGAAAACGTAGTCCACCGATTCATCGACGCCGGCGAAGAAGGACAAGGCAGCACCGGCGGCGGCCAGCGCGCATAGTGCCGACGCGATGCCGATCATGGTTTCCGCCTGCATGCCGGCAAAGCCGTCCCCGAAACCATGCCGGAGGCCCCAAAGCCCAAGGATGAAACTGCCAAGGCCCGAACTGGCGACGGTGAGCAGCCGGAACACAGGTGTTCGCTTCGGGTTGCTGACAGCAGGCATTGCTCAGTCCCTGTCGCATGATCCCGAAATCAACTCGACTTCGGGAAATATCAAGCGCAAATTTATAAAGGCTAAAGCATCCTTTGCGCCCAGCAAGAACGCGCAGAGCCCAAGCCCATAGGACTTCTAGCGGATATCTCCTTAAAATGAGTTTCCGCCCATGCATCTAATTTTACTGGTGAATTAATCGCGTACGTTGTCGGTCTGCTTCAACTCATCCAGGGTTGGCATCGACACGATGTGATAGCCGGAATCCACATAATGGATTTCGCCGGTGACGCCTGACGAGAGGTCGGACAAAAGATAGAGCGCCGAGCCGCCGACCTCGTCGATGGTCACCGTGCGGCGCAGCGGCGAGTTGCGCTGCTGGTAGGAGTACATGTGGCGGGCGTCCGAGATTCCGGCGCCGGCCAAAGTACGCACCGGTCCCGCCGATATGCCGTTCACCCGGATGCCGCGCGGGCCATAGTCGTTGGCGAGATAGCGCACGCTGGCTTCCAGTCCGGCCTTGGCGACGCCCATGACGTTGTAGTTCGGCATGACGCGGACAGAACCGGCATAGGTCAGCGTGATCATCGCGCCGCCTTCGCTCATCAGCGGGGCGGCATGGCGGGCGACCTCGGTGAAGGAGTAGCAGGAGATGACCATGGTGCGGACGAAATTGTCGCGGCTGGTGTCGGCGTAGAGCCCCTTGAGCTCGTTTTTGTCGGAAAAGCCGATGGCGTGGACGACGAAGTCGAGCCCGCCCCATTCCTTGCCGAGCGTCTCGAAGGTGGCGGCGACCGATGCGCTGTCCTCGACGTCGCACGGCACCACCAGAGACGCCCCAAGCTTCTCGGCAAGCGGCTTGACGCGGCGCCCGAATGCGTCGCCCTGATAGGTGAAGGCAAGCTCCGCTCCGTGTTCGGACAATTTCCTGGCGATGCCCCAGGCGATCGAATGATCGTTGGCGACGCCCATGACAAGCCCGCGCTTGCCCTTCATCAGTCCGTCCATGGCCGGCAATCCCCCTACAAAAAAACGCTGGCCTTATGCGGAATAGCGCTGGAAAATCAGCGTTGCGTTGGTGCCACCGAAGCCGAACGAGTTGGACAAAACCGTGTCGATCCTGGCGTCTTCGATGCGCTTGCGCACGATCGGCATGCCCTCGAATTCGGGATCGAGGTTTTCGATATGGGCGCTCTCGCCGATGAAGCCGCCTTGCATCATCAGGATCGAGTAGATCGATTCCTGGACGCCGGCGGCACCCAGCGAATGGCCGGTCAGCGACTTGGTCGAGGTGATGAACGGCATCTTGTCGCCGAACACCTCTCGGATGGCGCCCATTTCCCGGGAATCGCCGACCGGCGTCGAGGTGCCGTGGGTGTTGATGTAGTCGACGGGCGTGGACACCGTCGCCAGAGCCTGGCGCATGCAGCGCACCGCGCCTTCGCCCGACGGCGCCACCATGTCGTAACCGTCCGACGTCGCGCCATAGCCGACGATCTCAGCGTAGATCTTGGCCCCGCGCGCCTTGGCGTGTTCGAGCTCCTCCAGGATGAGGACGCCCGCGCCACCCGCGATGACGAAGCCATCGCGATTGGCGTCATACGCGCGTGACGCTGTTGACGCCTTGTCGTTATACTTCGACGACATCGCCCCCATGGCATCGAACAGGTCCGACATCGTCCAGTCGAGGTCCTCATGGCCGCCGGCAAACATCACATCCTGCTTGCCCCACTGGATCAGTTCGTAGGCGTTGCCGATGCAATGCGCCGAGGTCGAGCAGGCCGACGAGATCGAATAGTTGACGCCGTGGATCTTGAACCAGGTGGCGAGCGTCGCCGACGCGGTCGACGACATCGCCTTCGGCACCGCGAACGGACCGATGCGCTTGGGGCTGTTGTTCTTGAGCGTGGTCTCGGCCGCCTCGACGATGGTGCGGGTCGAGGGGCCACCCGAGCCCATGACGATGCCGGTGCGCTCATTGGTGATGTCGCTTTCGCCAAGCCCGGCGTCGGCGATCGCCTGGTCCATCGCGACATGGTTCCAGGCCGCGCCCTGGCTCAGGAAGCGCATGGCGCGCCGGTCGATCATAGGGGTCGGGTCGAGCGTCGGCGCACCCCAGACCTGGCAGCGGAAGCCGTGTTCGGCGAAGGAATCTGAGAAGCTGATGCCTGATTTGGCATCATGGAGCGAGGATTGCACCTCGTTGGCGTTGTTGCCGATCGACGATACGATGCCGAGGCCTGTGACGACGACCCTTCTCATTCGCAACTCCTTCCAGCGGATGATCCCGAAACCCTAGTCGGTTTTCGCCGGCGATCATACGCAAAATCAAAATGCCGCAGCGTCGTTGCGCGTCCGGGAACGCCCTGCTGCAGTGGCGCCGGTCAGGCGGCCGATTGCTTGGACAGCCCCACCTTGAGGTCTGTCGCAGCGTATATGGGTTCGCCGTCGGCCTTAAGCCAGCCATCGGCGATACCGAGCACCAGGCGTCCACGCATGACGCGCTTGAAGTCGATGCCGTATTCCACCTTCTTGACCGAAGGCGTCACCATGCCCTTGAACTTGACCTCGCCGGTCGACAGCGCCATGCCCTTGCCCGGCTCGCCGAGCCAGCCGAGGTAAAAACCCGTCAATTGCCACATGGCGTCAAGGCCCAGGCACCCCGGCATGATCGGATTGCCGATGAAATGGCAGGCGAAGAACCACAGGTCCGGTTTGATGTCGAATTCGGCACGGATGAAGCCCTTGTCGTGGGCGCCGCCGGTCTCGCTGATCTCGGTGATGCGGTCGAACATCAGCATGGGCGGGTAGGGCAACTGGGCGTTGCCGGGCCCGAACAGCTCGCCGCGGGCGCAAGCGAGCAATTCCTCATAACCGTAGCTGGATTTAGTACCCGCCATATGTCTCGTCCCCATATTCGTCCCGGGCGGTGGGGCGCCCTTTTCGTTGGTTTCCTAACACAATCCCTTTCGGGCCGGAAACCGGCGTTTGCGCTTAACCCGCCCGTCTGCCCGGGTCAATGCGCGCTCTCGCATCGGCCGGAAATCGATTTCGATTTTCCGGAAAGCACGATGCGACGCCAAAAAGTGATAGAGCGCACTTAGTGCGTCCAACTGGACGCATGTCGCTCTATTGATCGCATTCGGCCAACAGAATATATGTCGAGAGGTATCCAGTTTCGGTCGATGACGTTTTTTCGCCACTCTGGGCGTGTCTTGAGGCAGAACTGTGGGCTTGGACGGATAGATGGATCTGGGCTGCCGGAAGGAAAATGTCGCTGTGGACAAGCGGGTTCGCGAAGCCGGCCTGAGGCCGACGCGCCAGCGCATTGCGCTGGCCGATCTGCTGTTTGCCAAGGGCGACCGCCACCTTTCGGCCGAGGAACTGCATGAGGAGGCGATCGCCGCCGGCGTGCCGGTTTCGCTTGCCACCGTCTACAACGCGCTTCACCAGTTCACCCAGGCCGGCCTGCTGCGCATCCTGGCGGTCGAGGGGTCGAAGACCTATTTCGACACCAACACCTCCGATCACCATCATTTCTACATCGAAGGCGAAAACCGGATCTTCGACATCGAAAGCGGTCCGGTGACCGTTTCCAACCTGCCGGAGCCACCCGCAGGCATGGAGATCGCCAATGTCGACATCGTGGTGAGGCTGCGCCCCAAACGCAGCGTTTAAGCTGCACCCCATGAAACCTGTCGATCTTGCTATCCGGCTCGAATGGGTTGCGGTCGCGGTGGTGGCGATCGTCTTCTATGCTGTGTCAGGCGTTTCCTGGTGGCTGTTTGCCCTGCTCATCCTGGCGCCTGACCTGTCGATGCTGGGCTATCTCGCCGGGCCGCGTGTCGGCGCCGTCGCCTACAACGCTTTGCACATCCTGATTGTCCCGCTTTTTCTGGCGCTCGCCGGATATGTCCTGGCCAATTCGATGGCGACGGCGATCGGGCTGATCTGGATCAGCCACATCGCCATCGACCGTGCTCTCGGCTACGGCTTGAAATTGTCGAGCGGCTTCCAGGACACCCATCTCGGCCGCATTGGCCGTTAGGCGACCTTTCCAGCAATCTCAGTTCTTGACATGCTCGCCGGGATAGGCGCCCCACACCTGCGACTGCGCGATCCAGCCGGTGTGGCCGTCGAAGGTCATCTCGCACCACTGGCCATCGCAGGTTTTGATCGTGCCCGTCACGCCTGGCTCGATGATGGCGATGACGCTGGCGTCCTTGTCCGCATCGTCGAGCAGATTGATTCGGCCACCTTTGCTGCGCTGCCAGGGGGCGACGATCGCTGTGCGGCGGCCTGACAACAGCGACTGGTTGATCCAGCCCTCCGAACCGTCGGCATCGCGCACGCGCCGCCAGGTGTCGAATTCCTGGATGATTTCCATCGGCAGGCCGGCCTTGGTGTACATCCAGTCGACCGAATAGTTGGCGCCCGGGCCGACGCGCGAGTTGACGCGGGCCGATTTCAGGCTGACGAAGCGCGGCAGCGGCAGGCCGCTTGGACCGAGCGTGACCGTCTGCACAGGTGCCGCGGCTCCTTGCGCCGCGGCGTGCGGGGAATGCAGGAGAACGCCGAGAAGCGCTGCGCTGAGGACCAGGCGAAGCGACGCGAAACCAGACACTTTCGTTCCTTTCGGCGCGTGCCCTTTGGCCTGGGCGCCCCTTTTTCTTTGTCTTCGGCGGCACCGCTTGTTACAGGAGTGACAGGCACCGCGACCGGTATTCAGTTTCGCCTGTCTTGGTTAAAGAGGTCTCAACGAGATCGGGTTCGAGGAAACAATGGCAGGCAAAAAACGGCCTCTCGTCGTCATCACGCGCAAGCTCCCCGATCCGGTCGAGACCCGCATGCGCGAACTCTTCGACGCCAGGCTGAATGTCGAGGACCGGCCGATGACGCAGCCGGAGTTGGTCGCGGCGATCAAGGAAGCCGACGTGCTGGTGCCGACCATCACCGACCAGATAGACGAGGCGCTGATTGCCCAGGCCGGCGACAACCTCAAGCTGATCGCCAATTTCGGCAATGGTGTCGACAAGATCGACGTGGCGGCGGCGGCCAAGAAAGGCATCACCGTCACCAACACGCCGAACGTGCTGACCGAAGACACCGCCGATATGACCATGGCGCTGATGCTGGCTGTGCCGCGACGGCTGGCGGAAGGCGCCGCCGTGCTGACCAGCGACAAGAAATGGGCCGGCTGGTCGCCGACCTGGATGCTCGGCCGGCGTATCTGGGGCAAGCGCCTCGGCATTGTCGGCATGGGCCGCATCGGCACCGCGGTGGCGAGACGCGCCAAGGCCTTCGGCCTGTCGATCCACTACCACAACCGCCATCGCGTGCTGCCGGCGGTCGAGGAAGGGCTGGAGGCGACCTATTGGGAAAGCCTCGACCAGATGCTTGCCCGCATGGACATCATCTCGGTCAATTGCCCGTCCACCCCGGCGACTTTTCATTTGCTGTCAGCGCGGCGCTTGGCGTTGCTGCAACCCACAGCTTACATCGTAAACACCGCACGCGGCGACATCATCGACGAGGAGTCCCTGGTCAAGCTGATCCAGGACGGCAAGATCGCCGGCGCCGGCCTCGACGTCTACGAGCACGAGCCGGCGCTGAACTCGAAGCTGCTGAAGCTCGCCGCCAAGAACAAGGTCGTGCTGTTGCCGCATATGGGCTCGGCGACGCTCGAAGGCCGCATCGACATGGGCGAGAAGGTGATCATCAACATCCGCGCTTTCTTCGACGGCCACCGTCCGCCGGACCGCGTGCTGCCGCTGCGGACGTGAGATAAGCGATCAGGCGGCGCTTGTAAGGGCGCCGTCCTCAGCCACACTTACATGCTTGCCACGGTAGGCCTCAAACGCATCGCGTCCGAGCCTGAGCGCCAGCGGCGTCCGCCAGCCCATTTCCCTGGCAACGATCAGCCCCAGCAGCAGGATCGCGTCCGGCTCGTGCAGCACGAGTGCCGCCGGTGCATGGCCATTGTGGACCAGTTCCATCAGCACGGCGGAGGCCGAGGACGAGCCGATCGTGCCCGGCAGGAACAGCACGCGTCCGGCAATGGTCTCGCCATGTTGCGGGTGGCGGACATCGGCGATACGGCCGCTCTTCGGATCGACGCCGCCCCAGAAGCTGATCGGGGCGGTCAGCACCAGTGCGACGCCTTCGCCACCGCTGCCCTGCACCAGGATTTCGGCGACGGCGCTCATGCGGCGATATCCGTAAACCTTGGTTTACCGGCAACCGCGCTTTCGACGCAGTCGGCCAGCGAGCCGTAAAGCACGGCGTAACCGATATTGCCCGGCGCGTATTGCGCGAATTTTCCCGAATTGGTCATCAGTACACCGCCGGCAAGCTCCGGCAGGATCGGCGTCACCACAACGCAGGTGTCGGCGACGATGATCACGCCGCTGGCCTCAAGCGTCTTGCGCTGTCCGCTCTGTTCCAGCGTTGTCAGCACGTGCCGGCCGGTGCAGGCGTAAATCGGGACGCGCAGCCGCCGCCCGCCGATCAACTGCTCCAGCGCTTTGAATTCGGCCGCCGACAGATGCGGACTGCCGATCGCTACCGCATCGATGACGGTTTGCGTGGCTGCCGTTGACAGGCCCGCGCGGGCTTTGGCGGCCATTTCCGGCGTGACGCGGATCACCGTTTCCGACCTGCCGCTGGTCAGGATGGTCTCGGCGTCGGGCGCCTCGGGCGTCACGCCGGCAATGTGGAAGAGGCCGACTGCGCCCGACGATGCCGCTGCCGCGCCGAAGGCTTTCAGCGCGTCCTCGCCGGGATGGTGGGAGATGCCGGTGACGACGCCGACGGCACTACCCACCTCGCGGCCATAGAGGCTGCCCAGCACCGGCCAGGCGATCTCCGAATCAAGGAACGAGGCGGACAGGCCGGAGACGTCGAACACCAGCCTGGCCTGCCGGTTCTCGACGCGGTGCAGGCCGTAATAAGGCGCGCGGCCCGATATGGCGCAGGCAATGTCGAGGAAATCGCCATAGCGGTTGGTGCGCGCGCCCAGCACCGAATTGCAGAACACCACGGCGTTGGATTCACCCCAGGCGACATCGCTGCCAAGCGCCGGCCTGTGGCCAGCCTGATAGGGCGCGCAGGTCCAGCTCTGCTCGCAGCCCAGTTTGCGGTAGGCCTCCATCATCCGCCGGGCCATGCCGCGCGCCGGCTCTTCGAGGCGCACGCGCGAGCAGCCCATCAAATCGAGCGCGCCGACATTGAGCGTCGAACGCACGGCAACGCGCGCGCCGCCCTCGACCAGCCTTTCGGCAAACAGCGTGCCGGAATCGCCGTGATAGAGCGCGCCGTCTATATGCGTCGAGGCGATCGGGATCAGCCGCGGCGCGCCAAGCAGCGCAGCGCTTTCGGCAACGATGCGCATCGCCATCGCCGCTCCGTCGTGGCCGGAGGCGATTGCCTGCTCCTGCGCGCTGAGGGCGAGGCTCACTTGAGCTCCTTGCGCATGGTGATCGAAGTCGGCCGGTCATAGCCCTGATGTGCGGTGCGTGCGGTTTCGCGAAAGCCGAGACGGGCGAAGGTCGCGTGGTTTGCGGTGAGTTCGACCCGGGTCTGGAGTTCGATGGCTGACTTGTTGCGGCTGCGGGCAAGATCCTCGGCAGCCTGCATCAGCCGCCGGCCGATGCCTCGCCCCTGGAGCTCAGGCTGGATGGCGAGCTTGCCGACATAGAAGTCAGCGTCCCTTTCCGAGGCGAAGACGCAGCCGGCGATCCTGTCATCCTGCAGCGCCAGGAACACCGTCTCCTGGCTGGCTTTGTCTCGGAGGCTTTCGGCGCTCAGCAGATGCGCCGAGGATGGCGGGTCTATGACGCCGTCCATTGGCGCAAAGGCCTGCATGATCAAGCTGAGCAGTTCGTCCCAGCGATCGAAGCCGGGGGCAAGCCGCGTGACCAAAACGCCGGCGGGCTGATCCATGCGCTCAGTTTCTCTTGTAGCGGATCGTATCGAAGCGCGCCGACAGCGCATCGTAGAGCAGCAGCCGGCCGACCAGCGGTTCGCCGATGCCGGTGATCAGCTTGATCGCTTCCATCGCCTGCAGCGTGCCCACGACGCCGGTCAGCGCGCCAACGACGCCGGCAACGGCGCAGGACGGCACCAGCCCTTCAGGCGGTGCCTCGGGGAACAGATCGCGATAGCCTGGGTTCGGCCTGCCGTCGGCGCCGGTCGCGAACGGCATCAAGACGGTTACCGAGCCGTCAAAGCGGCCGACCGCCGCATGCACCAGCGGCCGCTTCTCCGCCGCGCAGGCATCGGCCACGACATAGCGCGTCTCGAAATTGTCGGAGCCGTCGACGACGATGTCGTAGCGTGCAATGAGAGCAGCGGCGTTGTCGGCCGTCAGCCTGAAATCGTGCAGTTCCACCGCGACGTGGGGATTGATCCGGGCGATCGCCGCCTTGGCGCTGCCGGTCTTTGCCGTGCCGATCGTGTCGGTGGCGTGGATCACCTGCCGTTGCAGGTTGGACAGCGAAACGGTGTCATCGTCGACGATGCCGAGCGTACCGACGCCGGCGGCGGCGAGATATTCCAACACTGGCGCGCCGAGCCCGCCGGCGCCTATCACCAGTACACGCGCCCGCTTCAGCCTCTGCTGGCCGGCGCCGCCGATTTCCGGCAGCACAATGTGGCGCGCATAGCGCTCGAGCTCTTCGTCGGTGAGGGCGGCAGTCATTGCCGGAGCATATAGCGGTGGGAAAATCTTGTCAGGAGCCTTCGGTTGGCCCAACCGTGCCGTGGACGACCGTCAGGAACTGCGCGCGTCCCCTGAGGCTGGAAAACAACGCCGCGTCGGTTCCGGTCATGAAGGCCTGGCAGTTCAGCTCTTCCAGGATTGAGAACAGTGCGGCGCGCCGGCCGGCGTCGAGATGGGCGGCGATCTCGTCGAGCAGCAGGATCGGCGTCATCCCCGACATCTCGCCCGTAAGCCTCGCATGCGACAGCACGATGCCGACCAGCAGCGCCTTCTGCTCGCCGGTCGAGCAGAGTTCGGCCGGCATCGCCTTCGGGCGGTGGCGCACGAGGAGATCGGAACGGTGCGGGCCGTCCAGCGTGCGTCCGGCGGCGCGATCGCGCTCGCGGCCATCGGCGAGGGCGGCGCGATAGCGTTCCTCGACATCCACGGCGGGTGCTGTGGCGACGTCGCTTTCGAGATCTCCGGAGAGGCTGATATCAGCTAGCGGAAACGGCCCGCTGCTGGGCAGCCTGTCGATCATGGCGGCGAGCAGGCGCACCAGTTCGGCACGCGCCGCGGCGATCGCCACACCGGTCTCTGCCATCTGCATCTCGATGGCGTCGAACCAAGCGCCGTCGCGCGAGCCTTCCGTAAGCAATCGGTTACGACCGCGCATCGCCTTCTCATAGTCGAGCGCCCGCTGGCCGTGGCCGGGATCGATCGCCAGCACCAGCCGGTCGAGAAAGCGCCGCCGGTCTGCGGCCGGACCGGGAAACAGGCCGTCCATGGCCGGCGTCAGCCAGACGACGCGCAGCCACTCCAGCATGGCATCGGCCGAGCGCGCCGGCGCACCATTGATGCGCACCTTGCGGCCGCCCTCGCCGGTGGCCTCGCCACCGGTGACACCGGTGCCGATCTCGACCTGTCCCTCAGGCCCGTCTAGCCTTGCATGCAGCGCAAAACCGCCATCGCCACCTTCGCGCGCGACGTCGGCATAGGGCGCGCGGCGCAGGCCGCGACCGGGCGTCAGCAGGGATATGGCTTCCAGGAGATTGGTCTTGCCGGCGCCATTGTCGCCGGAAAACACCACGGCGCCCGGGGAAAAGTCGATCGAGAGCGCCGCATAGTTGCGGAAATTAGTAAGTGTTAGCTTACTTATGTGGTTTTGCTCGCGCAACCGCTATCCGCCTGTAGAAGTCGCCGCAATCGTCGCGCCGAAGGTTTGCCGCAGCGCGGCTACACCCGCATCGGCATCAGCACGTAGAGCGCGGTCTCGTCGGCCATGTCGTGGATCAGCGTTGGCGAACCGGCATCGGCCAGCATGAACTTCGCTTCCGTGCCGGTCAGCTGGGCGGCGACGTCGAGCAGATACTTCGCATTGAAGCCGATCTCGATCGGGTCGGACGAATAGTCGGCGGCCAGTTCTTCGGTGGCGCTGCCCGAATCCGGATTGTTGACGGCCAGCGTGACCTGGCCCTCGGCGATCGAAAGCTTCACCGCGCGGCCGCGTTCGGAGGAAATCGTCGAGACGCGATCGACAGCGGCGGCAAAGCTCTGGCGGTCGATGATCAGCTTCTTGTCGTTGCCGGTCGGGATGACGCGCTGATAGTCGGGGAAGGTGCCGTCGATCAGCTTCGAGGTCAAAACCACGCTGCCGATGGTGAAGCGGATCTTGGTGTCGGACAATTCGGTGGTGACAGCGACATCCGGATCGTCGACCAGCTTCTGCAGTTCGCTGACCGTCTTGCGCGGAATGATGATGCCCGGCATGCCTTCGGAACCAGCCGGGGCGTCGATTTCGGCGCGCGCCAGGCGATGGCCGTCGGTTGCCACTGAACGGAGCTTCAGCTTGCCGCCGGCTTCATGCGTGTGCAGGTAGATGCCGTTCAGATAGTAGCGCGTCTCCTCGGTGGAGATGGCGAACTGGGTCTTCTCGATCAGGCCTCTCAAGGCGACGGAATCGAGCCGGAAGATATGCGAGAAGGATCCGGCCGAAAGCTCGGGAAAATCGGACTGCGGCAGGCACTGAAGGCGAAAGCTCGAGCGGCCTGACGTCACCGTCATGGCATTGCCGTCCTCGTCGGTCTTCAGCATCACTTCGGCGCCGTCGGCCAGTTTTCGCACGATGTCGTAGAGCAGGTGCGCGGGAACCGTCGTCGCCCCGCCGCGCTCGACCTTTGCCGGGGTCGCTTCGGTCACTTCGAGGTCGAGGTCGGTGGCTTTCATTTCAAGGCTGGCGCCCTCGGCGCTGAGCAGCACGTTCGACAGGATCGGTATGGTATTGCGCCGCTCGACCACGCGATGAACGTGGTTGAGCGACTTCAGGAGATTGGACCGTTCCAGGATAACACGCATGACGAAACAGGCTCGCTTGAATGAATGGACGGGTCACCAGTGGGCGGCGCCCCGCGAAAGGTTTGAACAGGCTCAGAATCTATGCAAACTGATAGGAAAAAGCCAGCAAACGCAAGTCCGGGCCACCGGTTCGCGCCGGTTAAGCGGGCTTTCTGGGGATAAAGCGGACGTTGGCAGGCAACCGATGCATGTCGCCGAAAACTGCGCAGCGGTTTTGGGACAACGACATGCATCAAAACAAGAAAATTTAAAGCGCGGCGACCGAATACTCTAACCCGGCGCGCTCCGTTTGCCGCGCCGATCAGGCTTGGTCGTTGATCAGCCTGCGCAACAGTTCCAGTTCCTGCGCCAGCGTGTTGTCGACGCCGGAAAGGTCCTCGATCTTGCGCACCGCATGCAGCACCGTGGTGTGGTCGCGCCCGCCGAACCGCCGGCCGATCTCCGGCAGCGAGCGCGGCGTCAATACCTTCGACAGGTACATGGCAACCTGCCTGGGCTTCACGATGGTGCGCGTGCGCCGGTTGGACAGCAACTCGGTCTTCGACACATTGTAGTGGCGCGCCACGATGCGCTGGATGTCCTCGATGCGCACCCGCTTCGGCTCGCCAGAGCGATAGATGTGGCCGAGGATTTCGTCGATGCGGTCGATGGTGATCGCCGGCTCGAACGACTGACGAAACAGCAGCTGGTTGAACGCGCCCTCCAGCTCACGACCGCTGCCGGTCACCGTGCGGGCGACATGGTTGAGGATCTCCTCCGAAATATTGAGCGATGCATCGTCAACCTTGGCGGTGGCAAGCCGAAGTTTGAGCATGCCGATGCGCATGGCGAAGTCTGGCGCCGACATCTCCAGCGCGACACCGCCATTGAGGCGCGAGCGCACCCGCGGTTCCAGCGATTCCAGTTCCGACGGCGGCCTGTCGGCGGCAACCACCACTTGCTTGGCGCTGTCGAGCAGCATGTTGATGAGATGGCAGAATTCGTGCTGGATCGACTTGCCCTGCAGGAACTGCATGTCGTCGATGATCAAGAGGTCGATGTCGCGCAGCTGTTCCTTCAGCGTCAGCGCATTGTTGTCGCGGATCGCGGTGGCGAAGCGCCACATGAAATATTCGGCCGTCAGATAGACGACGCGCGATTTCGGGTTCTGTTTCAGGGATTCGGCCGCAATCGCCTGCAAAAGGTGCGTCTTGCCGAGCCCGACGGTTGCATGAAGGAACAGCGGGTTGAAGCGCACCGCGCTCGACTGCGATTCCGCCACGGCTTTGGCTGCGGCGAAAGCCACCCGGTTCGACGGGCCTTCGATGAAGGAGCCGAACGTGTAGCGCGGGTCGAGCGGCGACCCCAGCACATTGTGCCGGAATTCGCTCTCGATCGGCGTGCCGGGACGAGGGGCGGGCGCCCGCTCCACCCTGCCGGGGCCGACCGTGCCGGCCGCCAATGCGGTCTGCGTATGCTTGGTCATCTTGCGCGCCGGCACGGCCTCGGGTTCGACGCCATTGCGGGCAGGACGGGTCGCGGTGCGCACGACCATCTCGATCTTGAGGATTTCGGGATCCTCGTGCTTCCACAGATCGGCGATGAGATCGAGATAATGGCCATTGATCCACGAGCGCAGGAAGGCCGTGGGCACCGAGATGCGTACAATGCCCCGGGAAGCCTCAGCCACCTTCATACGGCCGAACCAGCTCGAATAGACCTCGGTTCCCAGGCGCGCCTTCAACTGGGCCTTGACCCGGTCGAACTTCTGTTCCGCGTCGCTGGAAGCCACCATATCGTGCGCTCCGACCAATGTTCCGGGAAATGGCAGGTCGCCCGTAAGCTCCCGCTCGATGCCGCTCTGCATGATTGTGCGTCCCTTTTCCTTTGTACCTTTTTTCCGCCGGGAGTGCGCCTCCTGCACCCATGTTTCCGGCGACCGTATCTTCGCTACAACACCACCGCCGCCGCCGGCGGATGACGTTGCCTCGTCAGAATGGGATCGGTCCCGGCTGCTTAAGGCCAGTCCGTCTGACATGTTCGGGCAAAGCGGTGCTACCCGGCGAAAACGCCGGTGCGCCATCAAGCTGCCATGTACAATTACGCCAGTCCCCTATCGTATCGAAAAGGCAAGCCATACCCGTTCGCGGAATTGATCCACGTCATGAATTCTGCCACTGTTAGCTGGCCGATTCAGGCTGGGTTAAGGGCTAATGGCCCGTCCCTTTCGATAGATCGACATTACCGAAATCGCTGTGGATAGGGCAAGGCCACCTCTAACGGATTTTTAAGGAATCTGGTTAGTGAACAACGGTTCGGGCTCCGTGCTGGAAGCGCATATTTTGACAAAGCCATTGGGATTCAAACCCTTTTGCCGCGAATATGAAAATGGCTGTGCGGTTTGAAATTTTCTGAAATAATTCGCTTGACACCAACTTGCTGCCTGTCGCCCACAGGCGATGTGAACAAGCTGTGGATCACTTCCAGCAAGTCGCTGAAAAATATCAGCAATTTGTGACAGCCAAATTTATTGGCGTGGGCCGTTTCGGCGGATTGGAATATCAGTGGGAGTGTATGTGCCGGCAAAGCATTCCGGACTCTGGAATGCGGCTCGGGCGTGCTTTGCGGCCGTTCTTTTTAAGTGCTTGCCGGCAAACGAAAAAACCCGGCGCGATTGGCCGGGTTTGAAAGAACGACAGTTCAGGAACGGTCGATCAGGCCGACAGCACCTTGAGGCGGTGAGCCAGACGCGACACCTTGCGCGATGCCGTATTCTTATGGATCACGCCCTTGGTCGCGGCGCGCATCAATTCCGGCTCTGCGGTCTTGAAGGCTTCCAGCGCGGCTGCCTTGTCGCCGGCAGCCAGTGCCTCTTCGACCTGGCGGACATATGTACGCACGCGCGAGCGGCGGTTCTTGTTGATCGCTGCGCGGCGGGCGATCTTGCGCGTTGCCTTTTTGGCCGAGGAGGTATTGGCCATGATGCCTCTCTTCTGATCTGGTGGGCGCATGCGGGATGCCGCAGGGCGCAAAAAACAAACGGGCAGCCAACGGCCGCCTCGGTTGGAGCGGCTTATAGTTCAGCTTTTCCGGCGCGTCAACGCCGCTTTGGCTTCTTTTTGGTCCGCGCCGCCGCCACTCTAGCGATTGGTGAAATTCGGCTTCCGCTTCTCGGCAAAGGCTGCCATCCCTTCCTTCTGGTCGTCGAGCGCAAACAGCGAGTGGAACAGCCGGCGTTCGAAGCGCAGTCCCTCCGCCAGCGTCGTCTCGTAGGCGCGGTTGACTGCCTCCTTGGCCATCATCACCGATGGCAGTGAAAACTCTGATATCCTGGCCGCGGCCTTCATCGCCTCCTCGATCAACTCGCCGGCCGGCACGACGCGGGAGGCCAGGCCGCTGCGCTCGGCTTCGGCGGCATCCATCATCCGACCGGTCAGGCACATGTCCATGGCCTTCGACTTGCCGACAAAGCGGGTCAGCCGTTGCGACCCGCCCATGCCGGGAATGACGCCGAGCGTGATTTCGGGCTGGCCGAATTTCGCCGTGTCGGCGGCAATGATGAAATCGCACATCATCGCCAGTTCGCAGCCGCCGCCCAGTGCATAGCCGGCGACCGCCGCGATCATCGGCTTGCGCGCACGGGTAAACTCTTCCCAGCCGACGAAGAAATCCTGCACATAGGCCTCCGCGTAGGTGACGGCCTGCATTTCCTTGATGTCGGCGCCCGCCGCAAAAGCCTTCTCGGAACCGGTGATGACCATGGCGCCGATGCCGGGATCGGCGTCGAACCCCTTTGCCGCCGTCAGCAAATCCGCCAGCACCTGCGCGTTCAGCGCGTTCAGCGCCTTGGGCCGGTTCAGCGTGATCAGGCCGACCTTGCCGCGCGTCTCGACGATGATGGTTTCATAGCTCATGGGCTGGCCTCCTGGTTGCGGCACTGAAGGACCGTCTAGCTTACCGCTGGCAGGTCCGGCAATAAAAGGTCGAGCGGCCGCTTTGCACGATGCGCTCGATGTGGCCGCGACAGCCGGGCGTCGGACAGGGCTCGCCTTCGCGATCGTAGACCGCGAAGGAATGCTGGAAATAGCCCGGCGACCCGTCTGTGTGCACATAGTCGCGCAGCGAAGACCCGCCGGCGGCGATCGCATCGGCGATCACCGAACGGATTGCCTCGGCCAGTCGTTCGCTCTGTTCCTTGGCCTTCTTGCCGGTCCCGGCGATGGTGCCTGCCTCGCGCAATGGCGAAAGGCCGGCGCGCCACAGCGCTTCCGACACATAGATATTGCCGAGCCCGGCAATCAGCTTCTGGTCGAGCAGCGCCGCCTTCAACGGCGATCTGCGGCCCTTCAGCAGAGAGGCGAGCAGGGCGCCTTCCAGCGCATTGCCGGTCGGCTCGACGCCCAGTTCCGCGAGCATCGGATGCGCGTCGGCCAGGCCTTCCGCAAACAGCATGAAGCCGAAGCGACGCGGGTCGTTGAAGACCACGCGAGACTGGACGCCGACAGGCGACACGACATGGAACACCACATGGTCGTGCTTGGCATCCTTCGAGCGCTCTTGATGGAACGTGCCGGGCGTCTCTTTGTCATCAGCGGCCTCGATGCGGAACGAGCCCGACATGCCGAGATGGCAGATCAGCACCGGGCCACCGTCCAGGTGTATGGTGAGATATTTGGCGCGGCGGCCAAGCGCGATGACCGTCTTGCCGGTCAGCCGCTGCGCAAATTTCGCCGGAAACGGAAATCTGAGATCGGGCCGGCGCGCCTCGACGCGCACGATCCGCGCGCATTCCAGAACCGGCTGCAGGCCGCGCCGGACCGTTTCGACCTCGGGCAGTTCAGGCATGGCCGCCTATCGCCGAATGGAAGGAAGCGCCGTGGCGGCCGCGCGCCAGCTTGAGGTGTTCGGCGACCGTCTCGCCGATATCGGCGAAGGTGGTCCTGAGCCCGATGTCGCCGCCCGTGAGACCCGGTGCGGTGCCGATGACCGGGACGCGTTCGCGCGTGTGGTCGGTGCCACGCCATGTCGGATCGTTGCCATGGTCGGCGGTGAGGATGAGCAGATCGCCCGGCTTCAGCTTTGCCAGTGCCTCGGGCAGCCGGCGGTCGAAGGCTTCGAGCGCCGCAGCATAGCCGGCGACGTCGCGGCGATGGCCGAACTCGGTGTCGAAGTCGACGAAATTGGCGAACACCAGGTCGCCGTCGCCGGCATCGTCCATCGCGCCCAGCGCCTTGTCGAACATTGCCATGTTGCCGGGCGCCTTGCGTACTTCCGAGATACCGCGGTGGGCGAAGATGTCGCCGATCTTGCCGACCGCGATCACCCGGCTGCCGCGCCCGGTCAAGCGGTCGAGCAGCGTCGGCTCAGGCGGCGGCACGGCGTAGTCATGGCGGTTGTAGGTGCGCTCGAAGGTGGCTGATGTTTCGCCCAGGAAAGGCCGTGCGATCACCCGTCCGATCTTCAGCGGATCGACCAGCCGGCGTACCGTCTTGCAGAACTCGTAGAGCCGCTCCAGGCCGAAATGAACTTCGTGCGCTGCTATCTGCAGGACGGAATCGACCGAGGTGTAGCAGATCGGCTGGCCGGTGCGGATATGCTCCTCGCCGAAGCGCTCGATGATCTCCGTGCCGGGCGCATGGCAGTTGCCGAGAATGCCCGGCACCTTGCCCTCGCGGATCATCGCTTCGGTCAGTTCGGCAGGGAAGGCGGGCACCTTATCGGGGAAATAGCCCCAGTCGAACCGCACGGGCAGCCCGGCGATTTCCCAGTGACCCGACGGCGTATCCTTGCCGCTCGAAATCTCCTGCGCGGCGCCGTGGAAGGCGGAGGCTGAAACGGCGGCTTTGCTGTCGAATTGGAAGCCGGTTGCGGTTTCTGCTGCGCGGCCGAGACCGAGCGAAACCATGGTGGGCACCTTCAGCGGTCCCTCGCGCAGGCCCTCGCGATCGGCGCGGGTTTCCGCGCAGGCCAGCGCGATATGTCCGAATGTGTTCGAGCCGGCGTCGCCATAGCGTTCGGCATCGGCGGCGCCGCCAATGCCGAAAGAATCGAGAACGAAGAGGAAAGCGCGTGACATCGGTGCCGTCATTGCCAGTCTGGTTGACCAGACATAAGGTCCCGTCGCGGCATTGGCAAATCGTAAACCAGGCGGCAGCGGCCTGGCGCAATAGTCGCGAGGTCGGGCAGGCGCGCTGTACGCATCCTTGAGACATGCGATGCGCTTCAAGGAAACGGTGTGCGGGGCATGGATCGATGAGACGGGCTGACCTCGGTTGGAGTGCACTAGCGACCACTGTAGCGCTCCTGGCCTCGCAGCTCGCCGCGCACGCCGACTGGCGCGACCAGATCGGCACGTTTCGCATCGGCATCGTTGCCGAGCCGGGCGCCGGCAACACGGTTCCGGGTCTGGCCATGCTGACTGACGCCTACGGCAGGGCGCTCGGCATGAAGGTGGAAT
The DNA here is from genome assembly GCF_040324475.1 of Mesorhizobium sp. C268A. NCBI lineage: Bacteria > Pseudomonadati > Pseudomonadota > Alphaproteobacteria > Hyphomicrobiales > Phyllobacteriaceae > Mesorhizobium > Mesorhizobium sp. C268A. The sequence continues at coordinate 2,668,464 of NZ_JAMYVX010000001.1, read as the reverse complement.
TCGTCGTCGCGCATGACTATGCGGCGCTGATGGAGGCGCAGGCCAATGGCCGGATTCAATACGCGGTCTATTCGGCGACCGCCTACGCCACCGCCTCGGAGCGCTGCGGCTGCGTCGAACCTCTTGTGGCGCCGGTCGACGCCGACGGTGCCACGGGCATCCGCTCCGTGCTTTTGACGCGCGACGGCAGGCTTTCCGATCTCGCGGCCCTGGAAACGCACCGCATCGCCATGGCGCCTTCCGACTATGTCGGCGGTTCGCTTCTACCGCTCGCCGGGCTGGCGGCCGACGGCATCAAGATCAGTCAGGATGCGCCATTCCTCGTTCATGCCGGCTCGGCTGCCGCCGCAGAAGCGATGCTGGCCGATGGCCAGGCCGATGCCGTATTCGGCTGGGAGCGGGCCACGGCGGAAAACCGGACGGCGATTGCTGGCGATCAGCCGGCTGATCCGGACGGCACGGCGGCGCGGCTGGAGGCGGCGGGCATTCCAGAAGCCGCGCTCCAGATCATCTGGACCTCCGGCGTGCTCAGATACGGCCCTCACGCCGTCCGCAGCGATCTCGACCCCGAAGCCAAACGCCGACTGACCGTCTTCCTCACCAATCTCAGATCGCAGTCGCCGGAAGTCTACGATTTCGTGGAATCGAAACATTCGGGAGGGTTCACGCTCGCCGCTGCGAGTGACTATGCGATGGCCGATTCCATCGTGCGCCTGGTGTCGGGCAGCACCGACAGCGGCGCGCAATAAAGCCGGGGTCGGATGGGCCAGAGCTGCTTCAGCAATCGCTGCAGGGGATCGACGTGGTCCGGCGCGGCCTGAGATAGTAGGTTTCGCTCATCGTTATCTTGCCTTCGTTGAAGGCCGAGATAAATCCGAGCGGCTTTTCGGAGCCTTCCGACCAGGAGATGATCGGTTGGTATGCTAGAGTGGTTTTGACACGAATGAGGAAAGTCCCCGCAACATTGAGCGTCGCCGGAACGGTGGTGGAAGTTGTCGGGTTGGAGTCGCGGCCAGTCTTCCCATCCAGCACGCTCCAGGACCACGCCACCTTTGCTTGCGGTATCGGATTGTTCGGGTCGGTTCTGATGTCGATTGCCGTAATGGAGATATTGGCGACCGAGCGGTTGTAAGGCTGAAGGCTGGAGTTGCCGATCTTCATGATGTCGGTGAGATCTGCGTTGACCACCGACGTTTGCTGCGTGACGAGGTCGGCAACCATGGAGCTGATGCGGCTGACCTTCTTGCTGGCCTCGATGGCTTGCGAGGCCTCCATCGTAATGAAATACATGATCAGCAAGACAGGCACGATGAGGGCAAACTCGACGGCCGCTATGCCGCGCCGATCGGAAAAAAACCGCGCCGCTCTCTTCCAGCTAACCGACATCCCCGGATGTGCCCCCGCACGAAACATGCACTTTTCCTTTTGCTTACACGTGCAATTTCAGTTGTCGAATGGCTCGTTTTGCCACGTTGTCGTCGCGTAATGCAGAGTCTTGCCGCCATCCATATTCGACATGTATTGAGCCATGAAATCGGTCATGACCGGCCAAGGGTAAAAGACCCGCAGCATGTTCTTTGATTCTGCCGGACCTATTGTAGGGGTCCCGAAAGCCGGGTCCTTGCCTGTATCCGGATCCTTGCCCGTCAGCGTGATGGTCGAGCCGGAAATCGTGAAACCCGCACTGGCTGCCCCGGCAAAGGTCTTGAACGGGCGCAGATCCACCAGCAAACCGGGGCAACCCTTCGCGACAATGATCTCGAGTCTGGCGCAGACCAAGCCCTTCAGCTTCTCTTCCGTCACATCGGCTTGCCTCAACTGGCCAGTACGCAACTGACGGGCGATATCATCGGTGATGTTGGCCATCACCTCCTGTCCGGCAAATGAAACGCAGCTCTCGAGGATGGCGAAGACGAGAGCCGCAAACGGTAGCGCAAGCATCGCGAATTCTATCGCCGTGCTGCCGCGCCGATCACGAAGGAAACGACGGGCAAACGTCACGCGCCCTGCCTTGGCCTTGCAGATCTCGCGTTCTGAATCCTCGTCCAAAACGTCGCCCATATCCCGTTCCTGCGATCCTGATGCGGTACCGTCAGCACCACTATCAAGAACCCATTTAGCTCCGGTTTGAATGACCGTTAAATTCGACCAGGCGACATTAACCGGCCGCTAACCGACGCGGCTTTCCCGAGACAATCGAGCCAACTGAGGCGCTTACTGCCCAGCGCTCATCTCGGCTTCGGACGACTTTTCCGAGTCGCTCTTGTACGAGCTTTCGCAATAGGGCGTGCAGGACATGGTCTGTACCGAGGCGCGCCTGTAGATACGCACGGACGACGCGTCCTGGCGCACCACGGTCACCTGCTCGTCGACGATCGGGCTGCCATCGTGGTCGAGGACAACCAGATTGGTGACGCCGAACCCCTTGCCAGTCAGTACGATCGTCGATGCATCCTGGACGGAGGCGTCGGCAATCGCCGGATTGCCGACGACTATGGTGTCGGCGGGGCGTGTCAGTTTGACGATCTTGGCCTGATTCATCGTCACTTCGATGCCGGCTCCGGCCTTGGCCGGCAGCACAAAAGCCGGGACGGCGAGAAGCGCGACAAGCAGGAATGACGATTTCATGGCAGTCATCAAGGCGCTCCACAGCGGCAAAACTTGTTCAAAGAAACATGAAGGAGATTGGTGAACCAACGGTTAAACCCTTGACCGGCGCCGGGGTATTCGCACCAATCCTGCTGCCAGCTAATATAACAATGCATCCTGCCGATAGCGTGAAATTACAGCTCTTCACGGGCAGGCGAGCTACTGTCCAGCGTTTAGTTTACGGTTAACCACGCAAGCTGTTCGAAGCGGGAAAGGAATCGGTAAGGCTGTTTATTAAGCCGATTGAAAGAGCTTCTCCGTAGATTGGCAGCATCCGATCAACCACCACAGAAGTTGACGGAAGTGCTGTAACACGTGGAGTAGGAGCTCTCGAATGTCTAATCTCATCGCACGTTTCGCGAAGGACGAATCCGGCGCGACCGCTATCGAATACGGTCTGATCGCCGCTCTCATCGCGCTTGCCATCATGGTTGGCGCTGGTCAGCTCGGCAATGCCCTGAACGCCAAGTTCACGACCATCGCGGATTGCGTGAACGATCCGACGAACGCTGCTTGTAAGTAATGATCTAGCATCCTGTTTCGACCGGTAGACTGGAAGGGCCGCCTCGCTGGCGGCCCTTTTGTCTTTTGAAGATCGTTTGGCTTTGGTCTTGCTGCGCCGCTTAGCGCGCTGACATTTCCCGGGATTTGACCCGGATGAGCAGAACTCACCAATCCTTAACCCAAGCCGCCTAACCTGCAGCCATCGTTGCCTTTCCATGAGAGACCGATGCTCAACGCACTGATCTTCGTTGTCTTTCCGTTTTGCATGCTTTTTGCGGCGATCTCCGACGCGCTGTCGATGACAATCTCCAATCGGGTCCCGGTGCTGCTTGTGGCCGTCTTTGCCGTGGTTGCGCCACTGACGGGTATGGACTGGGCAACTTATGGCTGGCATTTCGCCGCCGGCGGCCTGGTGCTGGCCGTGACTTTCGGTCTGTTTGCGCTCGGCGGCATGGGCGGCGGCGATGCCAAGCTTTTGGCAGCCACGTCCATCTGGATGGGGCTCAACATTCACCTTGTCAATTACCTCGTGGCTTCGACGTTCATCGGTGGCCTGCTGACGCTCGCCATTCTCCTCTATCGGAAATCGCCGCTGGCGACCTACACCAGTCACAATCCGGTCCTGCGCCATTTCGCCGACGAGATGAATGGCGTTCCCTATGGCATCGCACTCGGCATTGGCGGGCTGCTGACCTATCCGGATTCGCCCTTGATGGAATGGGCATTGGCAAGGTTGGCGACCTGATGTAGCGAACCTCCTCTGCCCTTCCGGCATCGATCCTGAAAAGAGGCGGCTTGGCCGCCTTTTTCATTTGTCGGAGCATGGTCGTGTAATTATGTAAACCTTGAATTAATCACGATCGTAAGCATTGTATTAACCTTGTTTTGACGATTGCCGCTGCAAAGTCCGGCCTGGCTAGGTGGTTGCCTAAAGGCGAGGGTTCGGACAGATGCCAGCATCCCGACTGATCATTCTGGGCGTGGCGGTGGCCGCGGCGGGTGGTGCAGGTTATGTTGCCAAGAATATGGTGGCGGTCCCGCCCCAGCAGGTCGTCGTCGATGCCCCGCAGGCGCCGGCCATCGCCTTGCAGGATGTGCTCGTGCTTTCCGGCGACGTGCCGATGGGAAGCCCGCTTGAGAACAATCTCAGCTGGGAGTCCTGGCCGTCCGATGGCATCAATGCGAATTTCATCACCCGTGCCGCCGAACCCGAAGCGCGGGAGAAGCTGAAGGGCTCCGTCGCCCGCATGGCGATGTACACCGGTGAGCCGTTGCGGCGCTCCAAGCTGATCGGCGAGGGGCAGAGCTTCATGTCTTCGATCCTGCCCACCGGCATGCGTGCCGTCGCCACCGCGATCTCGGCCGACACGTCGGCAGGCGGCTTTATACTGCCTAACGATTTTGTCGACGTCATCATGACCCGCAGATCCGACACCGGCAACGGCGGTAGCGGATTCACCACCGAGACCATCCTCAAGAACATCCGCGTCCTGGCGATCGATCAGACCATCCAGGAAGACGAGGAAGGCAAGAAGACCAGGGTCGGACAGACGGCGACGCTGGAGCTGACGCCGCAGCAGGCCGAGATCATCACCGTCGCCCAGCAGATGGCCGATCGCCTGACGCTGGCGCTGCGCTCGATCACCGACAACAAGGAAAAGGGTACCGATGAAGCCGACTACCTCGTTTCCGGCAATGGGCGGCGCGGAACGGTGCGGTTGATCAAATCGGGCGAAGTTTCCGAAGTAGGGGCAAGGAAATGAGGTTAGTCGCTAGACTGCCGGTCACCATGGCTGCGGCCATCGGCCTGCTTTTTCTCGGAGCCCATGCAAGTGGCCTCGTCGACGCCAAGGCCGCCGCAAAGAGCGTCGGGGTCACGGCCTCGACGGCTACGCAACGTGTCAAGCTTGGCCTCAACAAATCGGTGGTCATCGACCTGCCGAGCGACGCCTACGACATCCTGGTCGCCAACCCCGCGGTCGCCGATGCCGTGACCCGTACGGCAAGGCGGATCTATCTGTTCGGCAAGTCGGTGGGCGAAACCAACATCTTCGTCTTCGGTCCCAATGGCGAGCAGATTGCCAGCCTGGATCTGGCCGTTGAACGCGACGTCGCCGGATTGGAAGACTACCTCAAGCGCTTCCTTCCGAATGCCGAGATCAAGGTCGAGTTGCTGAACGACAACGTCGTCCTGACCGGGACGGTGGACACGCCGCTCGACGCCAAGCGCGCCGTCGACCTGGCAACCATCTTCGTGTCCGGCGGTGAAGCGACAACCGGCCAGTATTCGCAGACTGCGGCCGGCGGTTCCGCCAATGGCGGCGTCGACATCGACAATCCGGATGCCGCACGCCGGGTGTCGAAGATCGTCAACCTGCTGCAGATCATCGGCGACGACCAGGTGACGCTGAAAGTGACCGTGGCCGAAGTCAGCCGCTCGGTGATGAAGCAGCTCGGCGTCAACATGGTTGGCAAAGGCAGCTCCAACGGCATCAGCTTCAATGCGACCAGTGACACCTTCCCCGGCCTAGGCAAGCCGTTGTCGAGTTCGGGGGTCAATTTCGCCACCTCGGCTCTGCAGGGCTACATCACTGCGATGGAGCAGTCCGGCGTCATGAAAACGCTGGCCGAGCCTACTTTGACGGCCGTCTCCGGCGAGAAGGCGACCTTCAGGGTCGGCGGCGAGTACAATATGGTCAGCGCCGTTACAAACGCCAAGTCGGACGCCAATCAGAATGCCGACAGGGTTTGGACGGCTCAGAAAATCGAATACGGCATCGGCCTGGAATTTCAGCCTGTGGTGCTGTCGCCCGGTCGCATCAGCCTGAAGGTCAGGACGTCGGTTTCCGAACCGACCACCGAAGGCGCGGTCTCTTTCGGAGACACCAATATCATATCGCTGCGTAAACGTTTGGCCGACACGACCGTGGAACTGCCTTCGGGTGGATCGATGATGATAGCCGGCCTCGTCCGCGACGACGTCAGGCAGGCCGTAAACGGCTTGCCCGGACTGACCAAGATCCCGGTGCTCGGCACGCTGTTCCGCAGCCGCGATTTCGTCCGCAACGAAAGCGAGCTGGTCATCATCATCACGCCCTATCTGGCGCGGCCGGTGGCGCGCAACGACCTGGCCAAGCCGGACGACAATTTCAACGCCGCCGGCGATGGCCCGGCCATGTTCCTTGGCCGCGTCAACCGCGTCTACGGCACCATGCAGACAGACAAGCCCAACGGCCGCTACCACGGCGTTGTCGGCTTCATCTACAAGTAAGCGGGGAGCGGACATGTCTCAGTCAGCATCGAAGGCCATACCGGTCGCCACGACAGTGCGGTCCGGTGGTGCGCGGATCAGCCGATCGGCAATGCCGATCCTGGCGATCGCGATCGCGGCCTCGCTCGCCGGTTGTGCCAAGCGCGACAGCATCACGGTCGGGGCGATTCCCGATGATTATCGCACCACGCATCCGATCGTGATTGCCGAGAAGAACCAGAAGCTGGACCTCCCGGTCGGCGCCGGCGATCGCGGCATGACCGGCTCGCAGCGCGACACGCTTCTGGGCTTCCTTGACGGCTACGACAGGAGCGCTGCCCCGGCGCTGACGATCGCAACCCCGATCGGCTCGGCCAATGAGGTGGCGGCGACTGCCGCGGCGCGCGATTTCGCCAGGCTGGCGGTTGCCAGCGGCATCAAGCGAAACCGGATCGTGGTGACCTCCTACCAGTCGGTTTCCCCGGAAGCCTCGGCGCCTATCCGCGTTTCCTATATTTCGGTGAGAGCCCAGACCGACAAATGCGGGCGCTGGCCCGAAGACATCCTCGCAACCTCCGAAAACAAGCACTACGCCGATTACGGCTGCTCCTCTCAAAACAACCTCGCTGCGCAACTCGCCAATCCGGCCGATCTGCTCGGGCCAAGAAAGTCGTCCGATATCGACGCCGAGAACCGCGGCGCGGTGATCGACGTCTATCGCGGCAGAGGTATTTCGGACGAGTTCCTCGGCAGTTCGGAAGTGACGTATTAGGAGCGCCGGTCCCGCGTAGAGACCGGAAAGAGAAGTCACGGAAAAGAGCATGACGATGAGCAATCTTGCCTACGACACGCCCGGAGACGGCGGCGACAGCTCCCAATCGGATGTTGCAGCGATGCAGGCGCTGCGGCCGGTGCCGCGTATTTCTATCCAGGCATTTTGCGAGACGGAAGGTGTCGCGCATCCGGTGGAGCGGGCCGGCGAGGATCGCCGCATGGCCAAGGCGCATCTGAAAGTGCATATGGGCGGCATCGCCACGGCGATCGAATTCTATCAATCGGCGCCGACGCCGAACCTCATCCTGCTGGAATCGCGCAGCGAACCGAAGCAATTGCTGGAGCAGCTTGCCCAGCTTTCAGAATATTGCGATCCCTCCTCCAAAGTCGTGGTGATCGGCCACTACAACGATGTCGGTCTCTACCGCGAACTCATTCGCTTCGGTATTTCCGAATATGTCATCGCACCGGTGTCGATGGCCGATATCGTCTCCGTGGTGTCATCGATCTTCGTCGATCCGGAAGCCGAGCCGATCGGCCGCTCGATCGCCTTCATCGGCGCCAAGGGCGGCGTCGGCTCCTCGACCATCGCGCACAATGTAGCGTGGGCGATGTCATCGCTGTTCAAGTCGGAAGTGGTCGTCGCCGATCTCGACCTGGCTTTCGGGACGGCCAACATAAATTTCGACCAGGACCCTGCGCAAGGCATCGCCGAAGCCGTATTTTCGCCCGAACGCGTCGACGAGGTCTATCTCGACCGTCTGCTTGCCCAGTGCGCCGAACATCTGTCGCTGCTCGCCGCGCCCTCCACACTGGAACGTGTCTATGATTTCGATCCCGATGCCTTCACGCAACTCATCGATACCGCCCAGCGCAGCGTGCCGCTGCTGGTGCTCGACGTCCCCCATATCTGGACGGGCTGGACCAAGAACACACTGATCAAGGCCGACGAGATCGTCATCACGGCGACGCCGGAACTGGCCAATCTGCGAAACACCAAGAACCTGGTCGATATGCTGACGAGGCTTCGCCCGAACGATCCGCCGCCGAAGCTGATCATCAACCAGGCCGGCGTGCCGAAACGGCCCGAGATTTCCGCTTCCGACTTCGCCGAGCCGCTCAGCCTCACGCCGATGTCGGTCATCGCCTTCGACCCGTTGTTGTTTGGAAATGCCGCCAACAACGGCCGCATGCTGGGCGAGATGGATGCCAGGAGCCCGGTCGTCGGCATGATCAACGAAATCGCGCACGTCCTGACCGGTCGCAGCGAAATCAAGGCCAGGAAGAAGGCAGGCCTTGGCGGCCTGCTCGGCAAGCTCTCGCGTAACAAGAAATGACGCTCCCCTCCAAATCAAGAAGTAGAGCATGATGTCGTTCGAAAACCGCTTCGGCATCATGTTCTGGACGGAATTGGTAGTCGATCATGTTTGGTAAAAGAGGCTCCGACGACGGCGGCCGGTTCACCCCGGAGTTCCGTCAGCCAGCACCGGCGCCAGCGGCGCCGGCCACTGCAACGCCTGCGGACATGGCGGTACTTGCCCGGCCCGCGGCAGCGCCGCCTGGAGCGCCGGGAACCCCGCCAACTCGCCGTGCCGTTGAGGCGCCGTCGATGGCGCCGGAGCCGCCAAAAAAGATCCAGCGCGAAAAAAGTGAAACCTACTACGACACCAAGAGCCAGGTCTTCTCCGCGCTCATCGACACCATTGACCTGTCGCAACTCGCCAAGCTCGATCCCGAGAGCGCGCGCGAGGAAATCCGCGACATCGTCAACGACATCATCGCCATCAAAAATTTCGCAATGTCGATCGCCGAGCAGGAAGAGTTGCTCGAAGACATCTGCAACGATGTGCTGGGCTACGGCCCGCTGGAGCCGCTGCTCGCCCGCGACGATATCGCCGACATCATGGTCAACGGCTCCAAGAACGTCTACATCGAAGTCAATGGCAAGGTCGAACAGACCGGCATCCGCTTCCGCGACAATCAGCAACTGCTCAACATCTGCCAGCGCATCGTCAGCCAGGTTGGCCGCCGCGTCGACGAATCGAGTCCGATCTGCGACGCCCGCCTACCCGACGGCTCCCGCGTCAACGTCATCGCCCCGCCGCTCTCCATCGACGGCACCGCGCTCACCATCCGCAAGTTCAAGAAGGACAAGCTGACGCTCGATCAGCTGGTCAAGTTCGGCGCCATCTCGCCGCAGGGCGCCGAGATCCTCAAGATCATCGGCCGCGTCCGCTGCAACATCGTCATCTCCGGCGGTACCGGCTCCGGCAAGACGACGCTGCTCAACTGCCTGACCAACTATATCGACCGCGAGGAACGCGTCATCACCTGCGAAGACTCGGCCGAACTGCAACTGCAGCAGCCGCACGTGGTGCGTCTCGAAACCCGCCCGCCCAATCTCGAGGGCGAAGGCGAGGTGACCATGCGCGACCTGGTCAAGAACTGCCTCCGCATGCGGCCCGAACGCATCATCGTCGGCGAAGTGCGCGGACCGGAGGTTTTCGACCTGCTGCAGGCGATGAACACCGGCCATGATGGGTCGATGGGAACGATCCACTCCAACAGCCCGCGCGAATGCCTGAACCGTATCGAATCGATGATCGCCATGGGCGGCTATTCGCTGCCGCAGAAGACCGTGCGTGAAATCGTCGTCGGCTCCATCGATGTCATCATCCAGGCAGCACGCCTTCGCGACGGCTCGCGCCGCATCACCCACATCACCGAGGTGATCGGCATGGAAGGCGACGTCATCATCACGCAGGATATCGTGCTCTACAACATCAAGGGCGAGGACTCGAATGGAAGGCTGCTTGGCGAGCACGTGTCGACCGGCATCGGCCGTCCGCACTTCTGGGATCGCGCCCGCTACTATGGCGAGGAACAGCGCCTCGCCAATGCGCTGGAATCGATGGAGAAACGCGCTGACTGACGCATATCGAGGTTGGAAGCAATTCCAGAAAAAGTGTGAAGCGGTTTTCCCGGGAAAAGCGCGTAGCGCTTTCCCTTGGGAATTGCGTCAAAACAAAGCGATAGCGCATATCGCCGTTTCCTTGAAACGGCGATATGCGCTGGGGACCGAGGTCGATGTTCGGAATTGACACCACCGTACTGGCGTTCATCGTGCTCGCCGGCTTCAGCGCCGGTGCGGTCGCCTATGCCTTCCTGTTCACCAAGATGAGCAACGAGAAGCAGGCCGGCAAGCGGCTCGAGACGATCAAGGCCGCCGAGACCGATCGTTCGGTCGTCAAGGCTTCGCGCGACCGTGTCGCGGAGGCGGTCAAGCGGCGTAAATCTGTCCAGGACACGCTGAAACAGCTCGACGAAAAGCAGAAAACCAACGAACTCGCCGTCAAGAAGCCGCCGTTAAAGGCCCAGATTCGTCAGGCTGGCATGCAGGTCTCGATCGAGCGTTTCTATATCTACTCCGTCATTTGCGGCATCGCGCTGACGGTGCTTGCCTATCTCGCCGGCGCGCCGCTTCTGGTCCTGCCGGGCGCGCTGCTGGCGGGGGCGCTCGGCCTGCCGCGCTGGTTCGTCTCGTTTCGCCGCGCGCGCCGGGTCAAGGCGTTCCTCAACGAATTTCCCAACGCCCTCGACATCATCGTGCGCGCCGTCAAATCCGGCCTGCCGCTCAACGACGCCATTCGCCTGATCGCCAGTGAATCGCCGGAGCCGGTCAAGACCGAGTTCCGCCGGATCGTCGATTCACAGCAGATTGGCATGTCCATCCCCGATGCCACCTTGCGCATGGCTGAAACCATGCCGTGCAGCGAGGCAAGCTTCTTCGGCATCGTTATCCAGATCCAGTCACAGGCCGGCGGTAATCTCTCCGAGGCGCTTGGCAACCTGTCGCGCGTGCTTCGCGATCGCAAGAAGATGAAGGCCAAGGTCCAGGCGCTTTCCATGGAAGCCAAGGCGTCGGCCGTCATCATCGGCGCGCTGCCTTTTGTCGTCGCCCTTCTCGTCTATCTGTCGAGCCCGAACTACATCATGCCGCTGTTCACCACCAGCACCGGCAATCTGATCCTCGGCTGTTCCGGCGTCTGGATGTCGATCGGCATTCTGGTGATGCGCAAGATGATGAACTTTGAAGTTTAGGCCGACCTTGGAAAGCTCGAAACGAAAAGACTGAAAACGAATGACCGACCAAGTCGTAAAATCGCTGACCGATCCTGCCTTCCTGATAGCGTTGCTGGTTGGCATTGCGGTGTTCGCGACCGTCTTCACGGTGCTGCCGGCCCTTGGTGGCAATCAGCTCAAGACGCGCATGAGATCGGTGGCGCTGGAGCGTGACGAATTGCGCGCCAAGCAGCGCGCGCGGCTTGCCAATGAAGCCGATCGTCGCCGCAAGGGGCTGCGCGAAGAGCAGTCGATCGGCATGCGCAACATCGTCGACAGGCTGGACCTGCGGCGTGCGTTGGCCGATGAAGGCACGTTGCAGAAGCTCAAGGTGGCGGGCTTTCGTGGCCAGAACCCGCTGACGCGCTTCCTGTTCTTCCGCCTGATCCTGCCTTTTGTCGGTTTCGCGCTGGCAGCGATCTATCTGTTCGTGCTCGGCGGACTGCCGGACCGGCCGGCCTTCGTGAAACTGTTCGTCTGCATCCTTGTCGCCTACGCGGGTTTCTACGCGCCGATCCTTTACGTCAACAATCGTGCCGCCAAGCGCAAGCAGTCGATCCAGGCGGCGTGGCCGGATGCGCTCGACCTGATGCTGATCTGCGTCGAGTCGGGCATGTCGGTCGAGGCTGCCTTGCGCAAGGTCTCCGAGGAGATCGGTTCACAGTCGGTGGCGCTGGCGGAGGAATTCGTGCTGACCAACGCCGAACTCTCTTATCTGCAGGAGCGCAAGCAGGCTTATGAAAACCTCTCGGCTCGTACCGGCCTGGAATCGGTCAAGTCAGTGTCCCAGGCACTGGTCCAGGCGGAACGCTACGGCACACCCGTGGCGCACGCATTGCGCGTGCTGGCCTCGGAAAGCCGCGACATGCGCATGAATGCCGCCGAGAAGAAGGCCGCCGCCCTGCCGCCGAAGCTTACCGTGCCGATGATCCTGTTCTTCCTGCCGGTTTTGTTCGCCATCATTCTGGGCCCGGCCGGCATCCAGGTCAGCCAGCGCGGCATCTTCGGCGACCAGCACAGTTCCTCAAGCCAGTAGGCCTCGTTGCGGCCATACAAAGTGCCGCATTGCCATGCAGTGCGGCTCTTGTTTTTTCAGCTTTGATATGTGGACGGATTTTGCGCTGTGCGGGGCCGGCGCCCATGCGGCGCTCAGTTGGTCGCCGGCTTTGCCTTGTCCTGATCCTTGAGTTGGCTCCAGGCGTTCTGCTGGGCAAGCATCTGGCGAAGATAGGCTACATTGGCTTGCGCCTGTTCGGGCGAAAGCTCCTGCGAGGCGATCTTCTCGGCCTCGTCGAAGCGGCCCTGCAGTCCCACGACCAGCGCAAGGTTCTGGCGCACCCGGCTGTCGGCATTCGGTTGCTGGGCTGCCGAGCGCATATAGGTCTCGGCGGTGCGCAGATCGCCTTCCAGCACATAGGACATGCCGAGATTGGAAAGGATCGAGGGTTCGTTCGGCTTGAGGTCCAGCGCCTTGCGGTAGTTCTGGCGCGCTTCATCCTTCTGGCCAAGCTGGTCGAGAATGGCGGCCTCGGCCGACATCAGCCGCCAGTCCGGATATTCCGGTGTCTGCGCCCGGCGCACGGCGTCGAGCGCCGGCTCGAACTGGCCGTTGGCGGCCAGCGCCTTGCCGTAGGCGGCAAGCACGTCGCGGTCCTTGGGGTAGGCGATCGCCAGCTTGCGCATCACGGCAAGCGACTGGTCGGCATCGCCGTCCATCTGGAGCGCCGCCGCAAAATTTGTCGCCAGCCGCTTGTCGTTGGGGTTCTTTGCGTAGGATTCGCCCAGCCGCCCGGTCGCCCCGTGCAACTCGCTGGCCGACATGGTCTCCAGCGGTTTGCCGCTGGTGCGCCCGATCGAGCCGGTCGTGAGCTTGCTGGTTCCGCACCCGGCAACACCGGCCGCCAGCGCCATCAGCAGTGCCGTGGTGACCAACCGTTTGCCCGTGACGTTCATCCTGCGGTTGGTGGGCATCGGCACGGGGCTCTCCATTCCTGCGCGTGGCCATTCACGTGGCCATCTTCATCCCCGCAGAAATATTCTGTTAACCCTAACAGACAGTTAAAAAGTGAGCCGTCGGATCGGTGAACGGCCCGCCGGAAGCCACTGGCCTGGCACGTCCCATGCCCGGCTCTGTGCATAGATGTTGAAATCATTCGACGTCCCTGTCACTTGACTGAGGACGATCTGCAAGCCTCCCGGAGACCATCGAATGCCTGTCGAACTCATCGAGACACTAAGCACTGCCTTGCCGGTCCATCTGGTCGCGAGGGATGGACTGGAGGCTTTGGCGCTTTCGCCTTCCACGATCGCATGGGCGGCCGCCAACGGCTTTTCCGGCGAAGCCGGCAGGACGCTGGCCCTGCCCGGCGACAACGGTTCCCTTGCCGGCGCCTTGTTCGGCGTCGGTGATGGCGAGGGGGCGCTGGCCGTCGGCATGCTGGCGAGAGCCTTGCCGGAAGGCGACTGGCATTTTGCCGCCGCTCCAGCCGAGCCGGAACTCGCGGCCATAGCCTTGGTGCTCGGCGGTTACGTCTTCACTCGCTACGGAAAGAAATCAGGCAAGACGCTGCGTTTTGCGCTGCCGCTCGGCGTAGATGCAGGACGCGTCCGGCGCATCGCCGACGGCGTCTTCCTGGCGCGCGACCTCGTCAACACGCCGACCAGCGACATGGGACCGGACGAGTTGGAGAAGGCCGTTCGGACCCTGGCGGCCACTCACAAGGCCGAGGTGTCGGTGATCAAGGGGGATGATCTCCTGAAGCAGAATTTCCCGATGATCCATGCGGTCGGCCGGGCCTCGGTCGGAGCGCCGCGACTGATCGACATGGTTTGGGGACCGGAAGGCGCGCCGAAGGTGACGCTGGTCGGCAAGGGTGTCTGTTTCGACACTGGCGGCCTCGACATCAAACCGTCGTCGGGCATGCTCTTGATGAAGAAGGATATGGGCGGCGCCGCCAATGTGCTGGGCCTGGCCTCGATGATCATGGCTGCCGGGCTGAACATCCGGCTGCGCGTCCTGATCCCGGCGGTCGAGAATTCGATTGCCGGCAACGCCTTCCGGCCTGGAGATGTACTGACAAGCCGCAAGGGCCTCACCGTCGAGATCGGCAACACCGACGCCGAAGGGCGGCTGGTGCTGGCCGATGCGCTGGCGCTGGCCGATGACGAGGAGCCGGAACTGCTGATCGACATGGCGACGCTGACCGGGGCAGCGCGTGTCGCGCTCGGTCCCGATCTGCCGCCTTTCTACACTGGCGACGAAGCGCTGGCGTCCGAACTGGCTGCGGCCTCGGTGGCCGTCGAGGATCCGTTGTGGCGCATGCCGTTGTGGCGGCCCTATGACGGCAGGCTGGCGTCGAAGATCGCCGACATCAACAACGTCACCACGGACGGTTTCGCCGGCTCGGTCACCGCGGCGCTGTTCCTCAAGCGCTTTGTCGAACGGACAACGGGCTGGGCGCATTTCGACATCTTCGCCTGGAACCCGTCCGATCGCCCCTACGGACCCGCCGGCGGCGAGGCGCAAGGCATCCGTGCACTGGAGCGGGTCATTTCGAGGCGCTATGCCTAGGGTCGTGAGCAAAGCACACTGCCTCTAAACTGAAACGGAACCGAAACAATTTGCCGTCATGCTCGCGCGATGTCGATTTCGATGCGTCCGAGCCAGGCGTTGCGACTATGGCAGCAGGTGATGTTGTCGCAGGTGCGCGCCGGCGCGCCAGATCTCACCATGCGCCAGACGGCGATCCTGTTCACCATCTATCTCGACCCGCCGCCGCACACGGTGCGCGGCCTGGCAGCCCGCCTCAATGTCACCAAGCCGGTCATCACCCGCGCCCTCGACACTATGGGTGCGCTGAAACTGGTGTCACGCCATCGCGACGAGCTCGACAAGCGCAATGTGCTGATCCGGCGCACGGTCGAAGGCGCGCTCTTTGTCGAGCGCTTCGGGGATGGTATCGTTGCCAGGGCCCACGAACTGCCCATCTGATCAATCGCTGAATTAGAACGAGTACCGATTTGACTGCCAGGGATGCCCGCCTCCACGCCTTCCGTTCCGACCTCGCCGATGCAAGGCTGAAAGGGAAGGTTTCGGCCGATCGCTTCGTCACCGGCCGTCCGGCTCGGATCACAGCCTCCGTGGCTGACGTGCGCAAGGCACCGCGCCCGGATGCCGGCGTCAACACGCAGGTACTGTTCGGCGACGATGTGCTTGTCTTCGAGGAAGCCGAGGGATGGGCCTGGGTCCAGGCCGAACGCGACGGCTATGTCGGCTACGTCGGCGCCACCATGCTGGGCGCACGCGAGCATGCGCCAACCCACATCGTCTGCGCGCCGCGGACGTTCCTCTATCCCGGCCCGGATCTGCGCTTGCCGATCAGCGGTCAATTGTCGATGGGCTCGACGGTGACGGTAACCGGTGCTGCCGAAACGCGCGGCACGCAATATGCGCTGTTGCCCTCCGGCGAAGCGCTGATCGCCGGCCACGTGCGTCCGTTCGGCGATGTCACCGCCGATTATGTCTCGGTGGCAGAGATGTTTCTCGGCACGCCCTATCTCTGGGGCGGCACCTCCGGCTTCGGCATCGACTGTTCGGGCCTTGTGCAACTGGCCATGCGCATGGCCGGACGCAATGTGCTGCGCGATTCCGACATGCAGGCGGCAGGCCTCGGCGAGCCGCTCGATCCCGGCCCGGATTTCGCCGGACTGAAGCGCAGCGACCTGGTGTTCTGGAAGGGCCATGTCGCCGTCATGACCGACGCCGAGACAATGATCCATGCCAACGGCCACACCATGCTGGTGTCGCGCGAAGGGCTGAAGGATGCGGTCACCCGCATCGGGTATCTCTATGGCGCGCCGACGGGCTTTCGGCGGCCTTAGCTCCTTGAGCGGGGAGCCTGTAAATTGGGCGCGTCAGAGGCATAAAGAGATGTTTATGTCTCTATTAAAGAACAATGTCAGTAATGTAGACCTATTTTGCAATGCAAAAGAATCAATTGCATCGCAATATTTGCCTTCCGCCCGAATCGGAGTACTGTGAGTATAGGTGGGAAACCGTTGACGCTGGGTTTCTCTCCGTGGGAGGAGTCAAGTAAGCGTTTGAATTGAAACAACAATTTTTCCAACCGTACCCTATGGTTAGCGGTTGCTTAACTGCGTCTTGACTCTTGCCTTGTACTTTAGCATTCGTAGAGAACTAGAACGAAGAAACCGCCGCAAAGCTGGCGAGCCGGCGGCGGTTTCAAAGTTCATCTCCCGCAACGATTGGACGTCGAGCGCGGGAAATGGCGTTTGTCGCACTGACATTGAGTCAGAAATCTACGCCATGGTCAAGCTCGACGTTCGCACAACCGAACTTAGGAGCAGAAATCATGCCTAGAAAGTCACCTTGGAACTCGATCAAGCAGTCGGTTCACCACGACAATACCGAGTGCAATACCGGCAACAACATTGAACGCGAGAATATTCGCCAAGGCACTGGCAGCAAACCGCTTTGTGCCGAATGTTCGAAGCTGGACCAAGCTGGCAAATAATCCACGCTAAGCGAAGGGCCGGTCGGTGTTCCAAGTGAAACCCGACCGGCCCATTGTCTTTAGAGACGTGTGCCCTTGGCGGGCTGGTTGTTCTGGTTTAGTTCTAGGGCGGTGACCGAGCAGCCGCGCCTTGCCGAACATAATGCCACCGTCGCCCTGCCCGAGCCATTCGTCAGATGGTTCGGCGAAAAGGGCTGGTCGCCGCGCGCCCATCAGATCGAACTTTTGGCGACAGCTCAGGCCGGGCAATCGGTGCTGCTGATCGCGCCGACCGGCGCCGGCAAGACGTTGGCCGGCTTCCTGCCGTCGCTGACCGAACTGGCCAACCGTCCCAGGCGTAAACCCGGTCAGGCGCGGCGCGGCATCCATACGCTCTACATCTCGCCGCTGAAGGCGCTGGCCGTCGACATCGAGCGCAATCTCGGCAAGCCCGTGGAGGAGATCGGCCTGCCCGTCACCATCGAGACGCGCACCGGCGACACCCCTTCGCACAAGCGGCAGCGCCAGAAACTGGCGCCGCCCGACATCCTTTTGACCACGCCCGAGCAATTGGCGCTGCTGATCGCGGCCGGCGATGCCGGGCGCTTCTTCGAGGATCTGCGCTATGTCGTCCTCGACGAGTTGCATTCGCTGGTGACATCGAAACGCGGCCATCTGCTGGCGCTCGGGCTGGCGCGGCTGCGCAGCATCGTGCCCGGCCTGCAGACGATCGGTCTGTCGGCAACGGTGGCCGAGCCCGACGAGTTGCGGCGCTGGCTGGTGAGCCAGAATCCGCCCAAAGGCCTGGCAAGTCCCGATATGTCTGAGCTCATCGTCGTAACCGGCGGCGCGAAGCCCGAAATCTCGATCCTCGATTCGGAAGAGCGCGTGCCATGGGCCGGCCATTCGGCGCGCTATGCGACGCCGGAAATCTACCGCGAGATCAAGCGCCACAAGACCACCCTGCTGTTCGTCAACACCCGCAGCCAGGCCGAGCTGCTGTTTCAGGAATTGTGGCGGGTCAACGAGGATACCTTGCCGATCGCGCTGCATCACGGCTCGCTCGATGTCGCCCAGCGCCGACGCGTCGAGAAGGCGATGGGGGAAAACGCGCTCCGTGCCATCGTCGCCACCTCGACGCTCGACCTTGGCATCGATTGGGGCGATGTCGATCTGGTCGTCCATGTCGGCGCGCCCAAGGGCGCCAGCCGGCTGGCGCAGCGCATCGGCCGTGCCAATCACCGCATGGACGAGCCGTCGAAGGCGATCCTGATCCCGGCCAATCGTTTCGAGGTGCTGGAGTGCCGGGCAGCGCTGGACGCCAACTATCTGGGCGCCCAGGATACGCCGCCGCTGGTCAATGGCGGGCTCGATGTGCTGGCCCAGCATGTGCTGGGCTGCGCCTGCGGAGCGCCGTTTCGCGCCGACGATCTCTACGAGGAAGTGCTGACAGCAGCGCCCTATGCCAGCCTCGACCGGCCGGCATTCGACCGCGTCATCGATTTCGTCGCCACCGGCGGCTATGCACTGAAGAACTACGAGCGCTACGCCCGAATCCGCCTCAACAAGGACGGCATGTGGCGGGTCTCCAATCCGCGCGTTGCCCAGCAATACCGGCTGAATGTCGGCACGATCATCGAGGTGCCGGCGCTCAATGTGCGTTACGTCAAGGCCGGCAGCAAAGGCTCGGCTTCGCACGGCGGCCGGGTTCTGGGCAAGATCGAGGAGGCCTTCCTCGAAACGCTGACGCATGGCGACACCTTCATGTTTGCCGGCAAAGTCCTGCGCTTCGAAGGCATCCGCGAGAACGAATGCTTCGTCTCGAATGCGCCGGGAAGCGACGCCAAGGTGCCTTATTATGGCGGCGGCAAATTTCCGCTTTCGACCTACCTCGCCGAGCAGGTGCGCGCCATGCTGGACGACCCGCAGCGCTGGAAGAAGCTGCCCGAGCAGGTGTCGGATTGGCTGCGTTACCAGGCCGACAAATCGGTATTGCCCAAACGCGACGACCTCTTGATCGAGACCTTTCCGCGCGGCAACCGTCACTATCTCGTCGCTTATCCTTTCGAGGGCAGGCTGGCGCACCAGACGCTCGGCATGCTGCTCACCCGCCGGCTGGACAGGGCCGGCGCCAGGCCGCTTGGCTTCGTCGCCACCGACTACGCATTGGCCATCTGGTCGCTGGGCGATATGGGCGCGATGTTCAAATCGCGGAAACCTTCGCTTGGCGCTCTGTTCGACCAGGACATGCTGGGCGACGACCTCGAGGCTTGGCTGGCCGACAGCTGGCTGCTCAAGCGCACCTTCCGCAACTGCGCGCTGATTTCAGGCCTGATCGAGAAACGTCACCCCGGCCAGGAGAAAAGCGGCCGCCAGGTCACCGTCTCGACCGATCTGATCTATGACGTGCTGCGCAGCCATGAGCCCGACCACATCCTGCTGCAGGCGACGCGCGCCGACGCGGCGACCGGTCTGCTCGATGTCAGCAGACTTGCCGACATGCTCTCGCGTATCCAGGGTCGAATCGTGCATAAGGCACTCGAACAGATATCGCCGCTGGCCGTGCCGATCATGCTCGAAATCGGCAAGATGCCGGTGAACGGCGAGGCCGACGAAACGCTGCTGATGGATGCCGCGACTTTGGTCGAGGAAGCCATGGGTCCTGGGATGGTTGAGGAATGAATTTTTCGCTGGCGCGGGCATCGCTGATCGCCGAGGCCGACTTTGTCGGCATCGCGGGCGAGCGCGCGATCTGTGATTCGCGCGGCGTGCTCTATTTCCCTGATCTCAGGCTGCTCGCGGTCTCCGACCTGCATCTGGAAAAGGGCTCGTCCTTCGCCAGGCGCGGCGCACTGATCCCGCCCTACGATACCGGCGCCACTCTGCTGCGGCTGCAGGCGGTAATCGCGGACTACCAGCCGGCCATCGTCATCAGCCTGGGCGACTCCTTCCACGACGGCGGCGGCGCCGAGCGCATGCATCAAACCTTCCGCGATCGGCTGGAAGCATTGATGGCCGGCCGCGACTGGTTCTGGGTCGCCGGCAACCATGACCCGGAAGCGCCGGCGGATTTGCCCGGCGAGACGGTGCGCGAACTCGCCATCGGCTCGCTGCTGTTCCGCCACGAGCCGTCGAAGATAAGAACCGAGGGCGAAGTTGCCGGCCATCTTCACCCTTGCGCCCGCATCGTCCAGCAGGGCCGCTCGGTGCGGCGGCGCTGCTTTGCCGGCGATGGCGGCCGCATGATCATGCCGGCCTTCGGCGCTTATACCGGCTCGCTCAACGTGCTCGACCGCGCCTATGCCGGCCTGTTCCGCCGCGAGACGTTGATGGCCTATATGATGGGCGCCGCGCGCATCTTCGCCATTTCCGGTTCGATGCTGCGGCCGGGCTAAGTTTCTACGGTATAAGCACGGTTGCGCCTGTCGTCTGCCGTGCCTCGAGCCGGCGGTGCGCCTCCGCCACTTCGGCAAGCGGCATGCTTGTGTGCACCGGGATTTTCACTGCGCCGCTGAGGACGACGCTGAACAGATCCTCGCTCATGGCGACGACGTCCTCACGCCTGGCGAGATGATGGAACAGCAACTGCCAGGTGGCGAACAGCGAACCCTTCTGCATCAAAAGCATGATGTCGAATGGCGGGATCGACCCCGACGCTGTGCCGTAGCTGACGAAGGTGCCGAACGGCCGCAGGCAGTCGAGCGAGGCGGGGAAGGTCGCGTTGCCGACGCCGTCATAGACGACGTGGCAGCCTTCGCCGTTGGTGACCTCTTTCACCCGTGCGGCGAAATTCTCTTTGCTGTAGTCGATGACATGGTCGCAGCCATTGGCGCGCGCAAGTTCGGCCTTTTCGGGTGAACCGACCGTGCCGATGACGGTCGCGCCGAGATGTTTGGCCCATTGCGTCAGGATGAGGCCGACGCCGCCCGCCGCGGCATGCACCAGGATGGTATGGCCCGCCTCGACGCGAAACGTGCGGCGCAGCAGATATTGCGCCGTCAGCCCTTTCAGCATCATCGCCGCACCTGTCTCGAAATCGATGGCGTCGGGCAGATGCACGACGAAATGCGCGGGCACGATGCGTTCTTCGGCATAGGCGCCGAGCGTCTCGACATAGGCGACTCGGTCGCCAGGCGCGAAGCCGC
This sequence comes from Mesorhizobium sp. C268A, assembly GCF_040324475.1. Classification (NCBI taxonomy): domain Bacteria; kingdom Pseudomonadati; phylum Pseudomonadota; class Alphaproteobacteria; order Hyphomicrobiales; family Phyllobacteriaceae; genus Mesorhizobium; species Mesorhizobium sp. C268A. Next base: position 2,647,507 of record NZ_JAMYVX010000001.1, on the reverse strand, counting down.
TGACGCCTTCACCGACGGCGACGATTTCGCCGGCGCCTTCATTGCCGGGAATGAATGGCAGAGCGGGCGGCGCGTATTCGCCGGTGCGAAAATAGATGTCGACGAAGTTGAGGCCGACCGCCCGGTTGCGCACGCGCACGTCGCCCGGTCCGGGCTGGCCGATGTCGACATCTTCGTAGGCGAGCATATCTGGCCCGCCATGGCGGTGAACACGGATCGCTTTCATGGTTTTCTTCCCTGCGCTGTTCTCTTGAGTGTGAGATAGCGCGTGGCGAGATATCATTGTAGACTGATACCTATGACATCAGAGTTCAAACAAAATGATATCTGAGCAGATCGGCCTCGACCTTCTCCGCACCTATGTCGCGGTCTGCCGGCAAGGTAGCCTGAGCAGGGTCGCCGCGCAGACCGGCAAGACCCAATCGGCGATGAGCATGCAGATGCGCCGGCTGGAGGGCCTGCTCCAACGGCACTTGTTCCAGCGCACCGGCCGCGGTGTCGTACCGACTGCGGCGGGAGAGCTCTTTCTGGGATACGCGACCCGCATCCTCGCTCTCGGCGACGAAGCGGTGGCGCGTCTGCAGCAGGCTAGCATTGGCGGCGGCGTGCGTATTGGTCTTGCCGAAGAGGTCACCACGGCCGCGCTTTCGGCCGCGCTTGGGCGGCTGCATCGCACCTATCCCGACATCAGCCTCGACGCGATGGTCGAGCACAGCGTCGCGCTGGGACGGCTGTGGAGCGAGGATGCGCTGGATGTCATGATTGCCCCGACATCCGTCGTCGCGGCCGATGCCGTGACGACATGGAACGTCGAACTGCAGTGGGTCTGCGCCCAGGACTATGTGCTGGACCATGACCGGCCACTCGATCTCGCCGCCTTCGGCGCAACCTGCCCTTGGCGCAGGCGGATGATCGAGGCGCTGGTCGCCGCCGGCCGGGAGCACCGGATCGTCCTGTCGTGCCAGAGCGTCACCGGCCTTCAGGCCGCGATCGAGAACGGACTGGGCGTTGGACTGCTTCCGCCCGAATCCGTGCGCACTGCTTCGATGCGGGTGCTGAAGACGTCAGCCGGCCTGCCCGAGCCGCTCACGGTCCAATACGGCCTTTACGCGCACGACCGCAGGACAGCTGTAATCGATGCCGCGATCGAAATCCTGCTTAAGGATTTGCCGGCGGCGCCACGAGCACGGGCCGCCTGACGGCGGGACGCTCTACCGGCCGTAATAGAGGGTGACGGTGTGCTTGGCCTCGGCGAAGAACAGCCAGCGCTCGACCAGCATGCCGGCGAACTGGACGGTTGCCGCAAGCACCGACAGCACCGCTGCGAATGGCCAGGGCAAAGCGAATAAGACAGAAAGCAGCAGCAGGGCAGGCAAGGCGAAAGCCAGCAACTGCGTGATCAGCCGCAGCTTTGCACCGTGCTTGCGGGCGATGCGAAAGCCCATTTCCTTGAGCAGGTAGTTCTCCTCGGTGTGCGGCCATTCCAGCGAGCGCACCGTCCCTCCGGCGAGGCCTGTCGCCGTGTTGGCGGTGGTCGCGATCTCCAGCGCGTCATTGTATCGCCACGTCGCCAGCTTCCAGCCCCAGCCGAGCAAGGTCAGCAGCAGGGCGGCTACCGCAACGGCGGTCGGGCTGATGGCGAAAGCCTGCAGCAGCGCGTTCAACAGCACGCTGCCGGTCATCGCCGAAAAGATGAGATAGCCCGGCAGCGTATACGGGCTATGCCACTGCGCGATCGGCTTCAGCGAGGCATAGATCATGCCGGTGGTGCAGACGGTGACGATTGCGCCGATAGTTGCGAGAAACCCGGCGATGGCCATCCAGCCTCCGGTGCGGCCAAAAAACACCCAGCCGATGCCGAACAGCCCGGCGGGAATGAAGGTCGCGACCGACGATACACCCTCGCGTGACAGCCAGGAGCTACGCCATTGCGAAAAGGCGCGCCAGGCGCGTTCGGGCCGGCCAAGATGGCCGGTCGACGACAAAAGGCCGGCAGCAATCAGGCCAAGCGCCAGCCCCATGCCGATAAGGCCGGGCCAGAAATGGGCCGGGATAAAACCCAGTCCGCCAAGCACGCCAAGCAGCGCCAGCAGTCCGTAGCCCGCTCCTGTGGCAGTTGTGAAGAAGACGACGGAAAAGGCTGGATGCATTGGTCAGTTCGAAAGCATGCGGTCGATCCAGCCGAGAAAACCGCCTTCGGCCGTGACTGGCTCGAGCCTTGGCGCCGGCACCGATGCGGCGCGCTGGGCGCGCGGCGGCAGGTACTTGTTGGTCGGCTTGTAGCCCATCTCCGGCATCAGGTCGACGCCGCCACGCTCCGCCACCAGTTGCGAGACAGCCGACGAGGGATCGCCGAGATCGCCGAAATGCCGGGCGCTGGTCGGGCAGGCGGCAACGCAGGCCGGCACGCGGTCTTCCTCGGCCAGATTGTCGTTGTAGATGCGATCGACGCACAGCGTGCATTTCTTCATCACGCCGACGTCGGTATCGAATTCGCGCGCGCCATAGGGGCAGGCCCAACTGCACAGTTTGCAGCCGATGCATTTGCTTTCGTCGATCAGCACGATGCCGTCCGACGCCCGCTTGTAGGACGCGCCGGTCGGGCAGACAGTGACGCAGGCAGGCGTCTCGCAATGCAGGCAGGAGCGCGGAAAGTTGACCGTGCGCCCGCCCGCCTCGGTCGTGTGCTCATAGCTGTCCACACGGTTGAACCAGACGCCGTCGACACGGCCGCCATAGGGGTCGATGTCGGTCAGTGGCGCCATGTGGCCGCCGGTGTTCCACTCCTTGCAGGCGGTGACGCAGGCCTGGCAGCCGACGCAGGTGTCGAGGTCGATGACCAGGCCAAGCTTCTTGTCTGTATGGGCGGGAAGGCAGGTCATTCCACGGCTTCCCTATTGACGCGGAACTCGGCGCCGAAGCGAAGGATGTCGGGCGAAGGCTCGACATTTGGCGGCTGGCTGAAACGCTCGAATTGCGGTTCGGTGAAGCCGGCTTCCTCATCAGAGCATTTGACGATGCGTACCCTGAGGTCGAACCACGCCGCCTGGCCGGTCACCGGATCGGAATTCGAATAGCGTTTGCCTTTCGCGTCAGCCGATGTCTGGTCGCCGATGATGTGGTTGAGCAGGAAGCCGCGATTGCTCTCGGCGGCGTTGTCCTTCAGCCCCCAGGCGCCGCGCCTTTTGCCGATGGCGTTCCATGTCCAGACCGTATCCGCATTGACCCCGTCGACCAGCTTGATCTGTCCCTTCACCCGGCCGTTGATGCTTTCGATCCACACCCAGTCGTCGTCGGCCAGGTCGAGAACTGCCGCGGTCTGGTGGTGCACGAACAGGCGGTTCTGGCTGGTGATTTGCCGCAGCCACGCATTCTGCGAGCCCCAGGAATGATACATGTGCATAGGCCGCTGCGTCAGCGCATGCAGCGGGTATTTCTGCGGATCGACCGCGGCCTCTTCGAACGGCGTAAACCAGAACGGCAGCGGATCCATATAGGTCTCGATGCGCTGGCGTTCGCTCTCGGTCGGCTGGACGCGACCATGACCGCGCGCGGCGAGGCGAAAGCGCTGCATCGGTTCGCAATAGAGCTGGAACACGATCGGCTCGGCCTTGGGGATGAACCCCATCTGCTCTGCGAAGTCGAGATAGGAGCGGTTGGCCATCTTGTAATAGCGCTGGTCCTCAGCAAAATCCTGGTGCCAGAAGCCGCCATTGCCGATGTAGCGCTGCAACTGGTCGGGATTGACTTCGCCCTTGCCGACGGAAGTGCCGTCCTTGCCGCGCCAGCCGGCCAGCGGGCCGATGCCCGGCGTGCGTTCGTGATTGACGATGTAGTCGGCATAGTCGGCATATCTGGCCGAGCCATCGTCCTCGACGAAGCCGGGCAGGCCAAGCCGAGCGCCAAGTTCGATCAGCACCGATTGGAACGGCCTGACATCTCGGTCCGATTCGACCACCGGATGGCGGATCGCGTCGCCCGGCCCGTCGGCATGGCTGATCGGCCGGTCGAGCAGGCTGATGCAGTCGTGACGTTCGAGATAGGTGGTGTCGGGCAGCACCAGGTCGGCGAACGGCACCGTCTCGGAATAATAGGCGTCGGAATAGATGATGAAGGGGATCTTGTAGTTACCCGCTTCGTCATGGTCGGTGAGCATGGCAATGGTCTCGACGGTGTTCATCGAGGAATTCCACGCCATGTTCGACATGTACATCATCAGCGTGTCGATTGGGTACGGGTCACCGGCCCACGCATTGCGGATGACCGTATGCATCAGCCCATGCGCGGCGAGCGGCGCATCCCAGGAATAAGCCTTGTCGATGCGCAAAGGCGTGCCGGCCTCGTCGACCAGGAGATCGTCCGGCCCGCAGACGAAGCCGAGCGGCATGCCGTCGAGCGGCGTCATCGGCCTGACCACCTTGCCGGCCGGCTTCGGTCCCGGGGGCGCCGAGCGCGGGTAGGGGGGCTTGAAACGGAAGCCGCCGGGCACGTCCACCGTGCCGAGCAGCACCTGCAGCAGGTGGATGGCACGGCAGGAGTGAAAGCCGTTGGAGTGGGCCGAGATGCCGCGCATGGCATGCATCGACACCGGCCGTCCCTTGATCGTCTCGTGCCGCCGTCCGGCCCAGTCGGTCCACGCAACCGGCAGTTCGATCGTCTGTTCGAAGGCGACGTGGGCGAGTTCGGCAGCGATCCGGCGGATGGTGTCGGCCGGAATGCCGCATCGTGCCGCGACCGCATCGGGTGCGTAGCTGTCGTCCATGTAGCGGTCGGCGATAAGCCGAAACACCGGCACGCAGCGGCGGCCGGCGAACGTGAAGCTGCCGGTCAACGCCGGCTTCGCATCCGCATCGGCTGCGTTGACGGTTGTCTTCGCCACTCTGTCCCACGCGAGAAGATTGTTGTCGCTGTCGCGCAGGAACAGCCCGTCGTCCGCCGCACCCGGCTCCTGGATGACCAGCACATGGGCGTTGGTGTAGCGGAGCAGATAATCGAGATCGACGCGGCCCGCCTTGAGCAGTTCGTGGATGAGGGCGAAGACGAAGAGGCCGTCGGTGCCGGGCCGGATCCCGATCCAGTCGTCGGCAATCGCGTTGTAGCCCGTGCGGCACGGGTTGATCGACACCACCTTGGCGCCGCGCGCCTTGAGTTTACCCAAGCCGATCTTGATCGGGTTGGAATCATGGTCCTCGGCGACGCCGAACAGCATGAAGTATTTCGTATTGTCCCAGTCCGGCTCGCCGAACTCCCAGAACGAGCCGCCGATCGTGTAGAGCCCGCCGGCCGCCATGTTGACCGAGCAGAAGCCGCCATGGGCGGCGAAGTTCGGCGTGCCGAACTGGCTCGCCCACCAGCCGGTCAGCGACTGCGACTGGTCGCGCCCGGTGAAGAAGGCGAGCTTTTTCGGATCGGTTCGGCGGATATTCGATAGCCGCTCGGTCGCAATCGAAAACGCTTCCTCCCACTCGATCTCGCGGAATTCACCCGAGCCCCGCAGGCCGCTGCGCAACAGCGGCTTCTTCAGCCGCGCCGGGCTGTAATGCTGCATGATGCCGGAGCTGCCCTTGCCGCAGATTACGCCGCGGTTGACCGGATGGTCCTTGTTGCCGTTGATGTAGCGCACCTTGCCGTCCTTGATGTGGACGTCGATGCCGCAGCGGCAGGCGCACATATAGCAGGTGGTCTTGGCGATGCTGTCGGAGACATCGGGCGAGGTGTCGACGCCGTCGCCTTCATCCGGCGCGCGCGTGTCGGCAAGCGGCCGTTGCGACGGTGCGGAATTGGCCCCGCGCGGCGCAGCTGGGTTCATGATGCCGGCGTGCTTTTGCTACCTGCGAATTTGGCCCGCGTCTTCGGTCCGGGGCCACGCATATAGTGTTCTTCAGGATGATATCGATCGCCGGCCAGCCGCCGCCTGAGGCCACGGGTCCAATGCGCAAAAAGGGATCTGAACCGCCCGATCATTTTGTTGGCCGCGATTTGTTGGCGAATTTTTTCTAACTTCGACTGAAAAAGTAGAATAAAGCTATCGATCCGTCTAATCAGTTGTTCTTGTAAATTCGATCGGAATTGGTTCTTAATGCACACATGACGCTGGACCAGTTGCGCATTTTCGTTGCCGTTGCCGAACGCGGCCATATGACCAAGGCGGCGGAGCTTTTGGGCATCTCCCAGTCGGCGGCGTCGGCGGCCATCCGCGCTTTGGAAGAGCAGCATGGCGTTCATCTGTTCAACCGTGTCGGCCGCAACATCGAGCTGGCTCAGACCGGCCACCGTTTCCTGCCCGAGGCCAAGGCGGTGCTGGAACGCGCCGCCGCCGCCCGAAATGTGCTGGAGCATGTCTCGCAGACGGTCGCCGGCAGCCTGTCGATCGCCGCCAGCCTGACCATCGCCAGCTACTGGCTGCCGCGCAGGCTGGCCTCTTTCCATGAAGCCTACCCGGCGGTGCGCTTAAGCGTCAGCATCGGCAACACCAGGCAGGTCGAGGCCAATGTGCTCGACGGCACCGCCGATCTCGGTCTGGTCGAGGGGCGCACCGAGTCAGACATCCTCCGCCGCACCAAGGTCGACGTCGACAGGTTGATGCTGGTCGTCGCCGCCTCGCATCCCGAAATCGCCGAGATCGCGCCGGGCCGCCCGGATATCAGAGGGCTGCGCTGGATCATCCGTGAGGGTGGTTCGGGCACGCGCGAGGTGCTGGAGGATCTGGCCCGCCGCGAGGGGATATCGCTTGGCGACCTGCAGATATTTCTGGTGCTGCCGAGCAACGAGGCGGTTCGCCAGGCGGTCGAGGCCGGCGCCGGCGCCACCATCATCTCGGACCTCGTCGTCGGACGCGCCGTCGCCGAGGGCAGTCTCCGGTCGGTGCCGCTCGAACTGCCGAAGCGCGACTTCGCCATGATCACCCATCGTGACCGCCAGGCAAGCCTGGCCCAGATGGCGCTCAAGGCGCATCTCGGCGCTGAGGGCGTCAGCAATCCGGCGTAAGCGATCAGGCGAACTTCCGCTGCGCATCCAGCGCCAGGCCAAGGCCGACCGAACCAAACATGTCGCCCTCGATAACGGCGGCTTGCGGCACAAGCGACAGGATTTCACGCCGTGCCAGCGGGATCGCGGTCGAACCGCCGGTGAGGAATACGGCGGTGATCGCAGACGCCGTTATGCCAGCATCGGCAATCGTCTGCCGCACCGTAGCGGATACCCGCTCGATGTCGGCGGCGATGGTCTCTTCCAGGCCGGTCCGCGAGATCTCGGCGGCGAAATGCGCGCCGGGCAGCGCCACCGTTACATCGGCCGAAGCCTGATCCGTCAGCGCGATCTTGGCTCGTTCGACGAGGCCGGCCAGCGCATGGCCGTAACGGTGCTCGACAATATGGATGAAGCGGTCGACAAGGTCGGCGCGGACGGCCTCGAAGCGGATTTGCCTCAGATGCGTCATCGCCTTGGCAGTATAGACGAGGTTGATGCGCTGCCACGTCGCGAGATCAATGAAATAGCTCGCCGGCAGGTTGCGCTTGCCGTCTTTTGTGGGCGTCAGGTAGCCGAGCTTGGGCATGACATGGGCAATGCTGAGCAGCCGGTCGAAATCGGTGCCGCCGATATGGATGCCGCGGTTGGCCAGGATATCGTCCTTGCGGTCGCGTGAGCGGGCGCGTTGCGGCGAAACCCGCACGATCGAGAAGTCGGACGTGCCGCCGCCCATGTCGACGATCAACGCCAGTTCCTCGCGCTTCACGTCCTGCTCATAGTCGAGCGCTGCCGCAATCGGTTCGAACTGGAAGGCGATGTGCTTGAAGCCTTGCGCGCGCGCCGCTTTTTCAAGCTCGCTTTGCGCCTTGGCATCGGCTTCCACATCGTCGTCGACAAATTGCACCGGCCGGCCGAGCACAACGTTCTCCACCGGAGCGCCGGCATCTTCCTCAAGCCGTTTCTTCAAATGGCCGACGAACATGCCGACAATGTCGATGAAACCGATCTGCCGGGCCTTGATCCGCGTCTTCTCATGCGCCAGCGAACTGCCGAGCACGCTCTTCAGCGATCGCATCAGCCGGCCTTCGATGGAATCGGTGTAGTCGGCAATGGCGCGGCGGCCGAAATAGGTGTGGCCGTCCTCGAAGTTGAAGAACACGGCACTCGGCAATGTCGGCTGGTCCCCCTCCAGCGCCACCAGCTGTGCCTGGCCGTTGCGGATCACGCCCACCGTCGAATTGGACGTACCGAAATCGATGCCGCCAAATGCCTGATGCATTGCAGCCTCCTGTCATTGGGTCGTCGCTGTGGCAGGCGTCGCAAGACGCGCGCCGTCCAGAGGCCGGACCGTTCTGCCGAATGATTGTGCGTGTAACCCGAGGGTTGGGAGGCGGCGGTCTATCGCAAGACTGAGAAAAGGGGAACCCCTTTTCCCCGGAAATGGGTCCTGCGCGTCAATCCCTGCGGAAAATCAGCCTGCCCAGCCAGCCGGTGATCATGGCCAGCGACACGGAGAAGACGCCGTAGAGAAACGAGTAATCATGCGCGACGCGGAAGATCGACTGTTCGAAGCCCGATTTGCGGATTTCGAGCTGGGCCGAGCTTTCCTTGAGGAACAGACCGCTCTTGAACAGGAACGCGCGGGCTTTATGCGTTCCAACCGGGACGTTGGGCGCCAGCCGCACCGTGGCGCGAAACAGGTTCTGCGACAGGAACTGCACGCCGCCGACATTCTCGCTATAGAGGCCGGTCGCCGCCTTGCGCTCGCGCAGCGCCACGGTGAATTCCTCGATCGTCGCCGGACTGTCGGTTACGTCGGCCGGTTGCATGTAAAGGTTGGAGGCGCCGAGCGACAGCTGCTTGTAGCTGTTGGGTTCGGTGATGTCCTGCAGCGGCCGTGTCGTGGCGACGGAGTAGGAGACCGGCACGTTCTCGAAGGTCTCGGATTCCAGGTTGACCCAGACGCCGAGCACCCGGTCCTTGCGGCGCACCACAACCGGCCGCGGCGGCCCTTCGAGCACGACGATGACGTCATAGCGCCCCTGCCGCGCTACCAGCGGGTCGGGGTTTTCCAGCGAACCGAAAATGGTCAGGTCGGCGCCGGAAAAGCCGGCGGTGATCGACACCGCGTCGGTGGAGAGACCGATCTGGATGCCTTCCGGCAAGGGGTTCGGCGATTGCGCTGCCGCCGGCAGAGCGAGGGCGAAAAGCAAAACGGCGGCCGAAAAAATCCCCCACCGCAGCATCAGTTCAGGCCCGCGGCGGTCAGCGAATAGAGGTTTGGCGGCGTGACGAAGAGATCGATGGCAAGCCGGATGGCAACCGCCAGCACCAGCAGCGCCAGCAGTGCCCTGAGCTGTTCGCCGCGCAGCTTCTGTCCTGCCTTGGCGCCATATTGCGCGCCGGCAACGCCGCCCGCCATCAGCAGGAAGGCAAGCATGACGTCGACCGTCTGGTTGGTGGTGGCGTGGACAAGCGTGGTGTAGGCCGAGGTGAAAATGATCTGGAACAGCGAGGTGCCGATGACGACGTTGGTCGGCACCTTCAAGAGATAGATCAGCGCCGGCACCATGATGAAGCCGCCGCCGACACCCATGATCGACGACAGGAAGCCGATGCCGGCGCCGAGCCCCAGCACCGGAATGACGCTGACGAACAGCTTCGAGGCCCTGAAGCGCATCTTCAGCGGCAGCCGGTGGATCCAGTTGTGCTGGCCGGATTTCTTCAAGACCGGCGCCGCACCGCTGCGCGTGGCGCGCAGCGCATTGACGCTCTCGACCAGCATCAGCCCGCCGACGGTGCCGAGCAGCACGACGTAGAGCAGCGAAATGAACAAATCGAGTTGGCCGAGCCGGCGCAGGAAGGCAAAGACGAAGATACCACCGGTCGAGCCGACGATGCCGCCGGCCAGCAGCACCCCGCCGAGCTTGAAGTCGAGCGTGCCGCGCTTCATGTGCGACAGCGCGCCGGAGAAGGAGGAGGCGATAACCTGGTTGGCGCCAGTGGCAACGGCGATTGCCGGCGGGATGTTGTAGAAGATCAAGAGCGGCGTGATCAGAAAGCCGCCACCGACCCCGAACATGCCCGACAGGAAACCCACCGCCGCGCCCATTGCCAGCAGCACGAAGACGTTGACGGAAATTTCCGCGATCGGGAGATAGATGCCCACCCGTCAGTCTCGATCAGTTTGCCTGTCGGCGATTGCAGCCATTCCAGGGCATTGTCGCACCGAAAAGCCAATTCTTTCTTGCACCGCCGGGGCAGTGGGATCAAACCCCGCCGCCCTACCGAAACAAAAAACATCTCAAGCAGTTAACAGGCAAATGTATGGCAAGGGCGTCGCGTTAGCGACGCATCTGCCGTTATTTGTGCGCCAGCAGCGCCTTCACCAGCTTTTCGTCGATTTCGCCGGTCGCCTGCATCTTGTTGTCGGTCTGGAAAGCCATGATTGCGGTCTTGGTCTTGCCGCCCATCACGCCATCGGCGCCGCCGGCATCGTAGCCGTTCTTGTTGAGGATGAGCTGGATGTTCTTGACCGCCTTCTTCATGTCGACGCTGGCGGTGGTCTGCGGCGTGCCTTCCTGCCAGGATTCAGGAATGTCGGCCGAGTTGGACGCCGGGTCGAGCGGCTTCGGCTTCCACAGTTCCGTGGCGGCGCGCGCCCGCTCCAGCTGTTCGGGGCGCAGCGCAGTGGCGACTTCGTCGCGCTTTGCAGCCGCATCCTTGTCGCCGGTCTTGGCGACGAGCGCGAACCATTTGTAGGATTCCTCCAGGCTCTGCTTCATGCCGACGCCCTTTGCCGCCAGGATGCCGAGATTGAACTGGCTGTCCTTGACGCCGACATCGGCCGCCGCCTGAAACCAGTGCGCGGCCGATTCATTGTCGGTCACGCCGTCGGCGGCCATGGCAAACAGAACGGCCAGATTGTGCATGGCGCTGGCATTACCCTGCGCGGCGGCGAGCTGGTAGAAGGTCTTTGCCTTCTTGACGTCGCGCGTGACGCCGATGCCCTTCTCGTAGAAATTGCCGATGCGGTATTCCGCCGGTGCGAAGCCGAGCTCGGCCGACTTTTCGTACCATTTGGCCGCTGCCGCCATGTCTTCCTTGACGCCGCGCGATTCAGCATAGCGCGAACCGAGCTCGAACAGCGCCTTGGCGTCACCGCCGGCAGCCGCGTCGCGCAAGGCTTGCGGGCCGGCATCGGCCGGAACGTCTATCTTGGCCACGACAGGTGCTACCGCGGCATCAGCCGGCGGAACGGCGCCGGTAGTATCCGAGGCCGTCGTATCCGAGGCCGTCGTATCCGAGGCCGAGGGCGCCATGACGGCGGCCGCAGGCTGCGCGTCGGCAGCCGCCGGTTCCGCAGTGGCGGTGGTCGGCAGCATTGCATTTGGCGTGGGGGCCGGATCGGCCAAAGCCATCGGCGCTGGCGCGGGCTCCACCGCCGGCACTTCGGGCCCAGCGACCGAGGCCGCATTCATTGGCGCATCATTGCCAGCTGCCGGTTCCGTGGGCTCCGCCTGCCTGACGATCCGGGCCGGCACGTCCTGAACGGCCACCTGCTGTTCTGCCTTGGGTTGGCTGGCAGCGTTGACCGAGGCAGTCTCGACCGGCTGCGAGGCGACGATCGGCGCTGTATCGTTGCTTGCGACCTCGACCGGGTCGGCGAAGAAGGCCTTGCCCAACTGGAGGCCGGCAAGCGCCAGCATGATCGCGACCGCTCCCATCAGGATCGGCTTGCGCCGCGCCTTGAGCAGGTCGCCGATACGAAGCGCCTTGACCGGGCCCTTCATGGTGGACTGGCGTTTCAGCGCGTCGGCCTCGGCGGCCGCGGCCTGCGCCGCGCGCCTGGCCGCGGCAATGAAGTCGGATTTCGACGCATCGCCGGAGTTTTGGCGCACCGGCGGGCCGCGCTCGTCGCGCACGCGCTTCATGATGGCGTTGAGGTCGGGCGCGCCGGAGCCCGGCTCCAACGGTCGGTTGGCGAGCTTCGGATCGAGCGGCTCGTCGAGATCGACGCTCGGCATGTCGACATTGGGCCCCGAGCCGGCAAGCGGCGGCATGTCAGCCGGCTTCTTGCCCCTGAAGGCGCGCGCAAATCCACCGAACAGCGACTTCTTGGCCGTGGCTTCGCCTTTCTCGGCAATCCTGTCGGAACCGAGCGCTGCCTGGGCAGCGGCCGCGGCAGCCTCGGCTGGCGAGCGCCGCACGGGTTCGCTGCCCATGACCGGGTCGCTACGCGTACCCGAGTCGGCGCGCATATCCGGCTCGCTGCGCATGATGGCGGCGGCGCGGCCGTCGAGATCGGCCATGTCTCCGGTCAGCGGCAGCGGCTGGTCGATATCCATCGATGGCGCGTCCTGCACCGAAATCTTGGAGGCGCGTGCAGCGCGGGCCCGCCGCGCCGGCTCGGCCTGGGCATCCAGAAGCTCGCTCACCGCCTCGGCCGGTTCGCTGGTCTCCAGCGAGCCCAGACGATCGACGATCTTGAGCAGCGTGTCGTGGATCGCCTCGAATGTCCGTGAATTGCGCTCGTCCGAACGGCGCGTCAGCGCTTCCAGCGTCTTCAGATCCTGGGCAAGGCCGGTAACGGCCGCGGTGTTGGCGTTGGAATCTGCCAGCGAGCGCACGGCGCTCTCGGCTGCTTCGCGTGCCGCGCCCATGATGGATTCGCGGGTTCCGGCCAGCGACTTCTCGATTTCGTTGAGGCGCGGGCTGATGTCCTCGAATTCCGGCAGCGGCGTGCCGGGCTTCGACAGATGCGCCGATAGGCTGGAGACCTGCGCCTCAAGGCTGCGGATCAGTGCCGGATCGATGCCGGCGACCTGCGCGGCCGACGATTCCAGCCGGCTTGAAATGTCTTCGAGCCGGCTTTCCAGGCCGCGGATCGCCGCCTCGTTGGCAGGATCGGGAATGCGCGTCTCCATGCGTTGGGCGAGCGCGGTGAAGCGTGCGTCGATGGCGTCCATGATGCCGGCGCTGTCAGCCTGCGGCTGGCGCTGGTCCAGCCGGTCGGCAACCTCGTCCAGCCGCCGCTCGAGATCGCGAAACAGCATGTTGCCCTGTTCGATGGCATCGCCCTGCCGACGTTCCATCATGCCCGACAGCACGTCGAAGCGCTGTTCCAGACCCTGGAAGATATAGTCGGCGTCGGGCATGGCCGGGGCGCGGTCGATCTTGTCGGCGATCATCGCGATCTGCTTGCCGAGGCGCTCCATCGCCTGTTCCGGCAGATTGGCGCGGCCGGCAAGCTCGTCGACCCTGTTCGACAGCGTGCTGAGACGGTCGAGAACCTCGCCGCTCGGACGAACCTGCACGACTTCCTCGATCTGCTGCGCCAGCGAGGCGATCCGCTTCTCGATGCGTTCAAAGGGTTCGGGGTCGAAGGAATTGGCCTGTGCGGCGACGGTCGAGGCGACGATGGCGCGCGAAATCTCATCAAGCCGTTCGTCGATCAGGCCAAGCGTGTCGCCGCCGCGGTTGCTCTGCTGGCTGACGAAATGATCGACGGCGCCGGCAAGGGTGCGGACCTTTTCTTCCATCGAGCGCAGCGACAGCGATTCCGGCAGATTGTGGACGGCATTGCTGATCTGTTCGAGCCGGTCGGTCAGGGCCGAAAATCCGGGGCCGTCGGCACGGTTGCGCTGGTCGGCGTCGACACGGTCCTCGAACGCGCTCCAGCGGCGGTCGAAATCGTCCCAGCGGCGGTCGACCTTCAGCACGCTTTCCTCGCGCGCCAATGTGTCGAGCGCCGTCTTTACCTGCTCGAGCTCGAGCCGCAGCATGTTGACGCTTCGGTCGTCGCTCTTCTCGGCCAGCGTCTGGATTGCGCCGGACAGCCGCTCGAATTCGACGCCGAGTTCGGCGCTGCCCTTGCCGGGCAAGCCGCCTGCCTGACCACCCGATTGGTTGCTCGCCTGGAAGGCCCGTTCGATGTCCTTGCGCAACGCGGCGAATTCGCGCTGCAGGCCGGCCGTCATCTGATGGCGCAGTTCCTCGCGCAGGCCACGCAATTCGCCGGCGATCTTGCCGACCACGGCGACGCTGTCTTCCTGGCCGCGCACGCGGTCGATGTCGCGCGCGATCGCCTGATAGTTCTGGTCGAAGCCGGCCGGCCCGGCGCCTTTCGGCCGCGGCGTGGGCTGCGGGTCCTCGTACCAGCGCGGCGGGGCGTAGGGCTGGGCGCTTGCGTAGCGCGGCTCTGCCGGCGGCCGGCGCGGATCGAAGCGCTCGGCGGCGTCCTCGCGCTTGCGCTCCAGCCGCTGCTCCAGCGTTTCCAGCGAGCGGTTCAATTCATCAAGTGTGGTGTTCGGCCTGCGCGGCCTGCCGGCGTTGAGTGTATCGAGATAGGACCGCTTGCTGTTCATCGATGCATCCGTTTTTCAGAATGGCCGGCTTGCTGCCAGTTTCCCAAGTCCTTGTCGGGAACGAAGGCGGCCGCGCGGCACTGCTGCGGCGGAAGACGAGCTTCCCGGGCCAGGCCCGCTCTCCGAAAAACCGTGAAAAATTCGCTACAGGATAAACACGGGTGACCGACATCCGCACATTTCACCCATCGTGGTAAACAAGGTGTTAACCAAGCTTAAGAAGTTACGGCATTGCTGAAATACAGGCGGTGCCCGTTCGGACCCGGCGCCGGGGGTGCGGCATAAGGTTTCGCAATCCCAGAACGCCCTTGCGTCATGCGGCGGCTATCGATATAGAATTGACGTAAACGTAAGAGGGGCGCCGTTCGTGCCTTTTGCGATGAATTAGTTGAAACCACGACTGGAAGCATGCCCCCGCTTCCACTCAGGCGTTGCAAGGTCCGAGACCGCGATGCCACGACAGGGGAAAGCCAGTGACTATGAAACTTGTTTCGCCCGGCGAAGCCGCGGCCAACACCAACAATATGTCTGCCGAAGCCAGTGAGGAGCTCGTGCGCATCGGCGAGATGGCCAAGAAATACGGCGTGACGCTGCGCACGCTGCGTTTCTATGAAGACAAGGGCCTGCTCAATCCGAAACGCGATGGGGCAACGCGCCTCTACACGCGCCGCGACAAGGCGCGGCTGAAGCTGATCCTGCTCGGCCGCAAGGTCGGGTTCTCGCTGCGCGACGTCAAGCAGATGATGGATCTCTACGATCCCACGGGATCCAACACCAAGCAATTGCGGCTGGCTCTCGACAAGTCGGAGAAGCAGCTAGCCCGCCTGCAGAAGCAGCGCGCGCTGATCGACGACGCCATCAACGAGCTGAGCGGCTCGATGTCGGCCGTGCGCCAGATGCTGTCCGAGCGTTCGGCCCCGGCCAGCGCCGCCAGCTGATTTTGCTCCGCAGCTCCCGGCGAAAGCTTTGAACTTAAGAGCCGCGCGGCCGCCCGCGCGGCTCTTTTTGTTTGACCCCCCTCGCTTTGCACAAAGCCATGCACCGCTCGTGCGACAGGCTGGCATAGGTAAATTTTGTCCCGGCGACAAAATTGACGTTTACGCAAACGTCAATTTTTGCTATCTCGCTTTCGACATTGGCCGGCGTGCCGCCCCAACCTCATGTTCGGGGCCCGATCTCGCGGCCAAGACCCGCATGGTGGAGGAACACATGCCGATCTACAGGGCGCCGGTCCAGGACACGCTGTTCGTGCTCAACGAGGTGCTGGGTTATCAGCGATATTCCAACCTTCCCGGGTTTGCCGACGCGACGCCCGACGTTGTCGAGGCGATCCTCGCCGAAGGCGCCAAGCTCGCCGAAAACGTTATGCATCCTCTGAACCGCGTCGGTGACATGGAAGGCTGCGTGCGCCATGAGGACGGCTCGGTGACGACGCCGAAGGGCTTCAAGGAAGCCTACGACCAGTATCGCGAAGGCGGCTGGATGGGACTGGCGGCGCCCGTCGAGTTCGGCGGCCAGGGGCTGCCCTATGCCGTGCACACCGCGGTTGCCGAATACATGGTTTCGGCCAACATGGCGCTGATGATGTATCCCGGCCTGACGCAAGGCGCGATCGCTGCGATCATCACACACGGCACCGACGAGCAGAAGGCGACATGGCTGCCAAAGCTGGTCGAGGGGTCCTGGACCGGTACCATGAACCTGACCGAGCCGCATTGCGGCACCGATCTTGGCCTGCTGCGCACCAAGGCGGTGCCGAACGGCAACGGCACCTACAAGATCTCAGGCCAGAAGATCTTCATCTCGGCCGGCGAGCACGACATGTCGGAAAACATCGTCCATCTCGTGTTGGCCCGCATCGAAGGCGCGCCGGCGGGCGTGAAGGGCATCTCGCTATTCATCGTGCCAAAGCTGAAGCTCGATGCCTCGGGCAATCCGGGCGAGAAGAACACGCTCTCCTGCGGGTCGATCGAGGAGAAGATGGGCATACACGGCAATTCGACTTGCGTCATGAATTATGACGAGGCCGAAGGCACGCTGCTCGGTGAGGCCAATGGCGGCCTGAAGGCGATGTTCACGATGATGAACGAAGCCCGGCTCGGCGTCGGCCTGCAGGGCCTGTCGCTGTCCGAGATCGCCTACCAGAACGCGGTCTCCTACGCCAAGGACCGGCTGCAGGGCCGCTCGCTGTCTGGCGCCAAGGCGCCGGACAGACAAGCCGATCCGATCATCGTCCATCCCGACATCCGCCGCTCGCTGATGACCATGAAGGCCTTCAACGAGGCCGGCCGCGCGCTGGCGCTGTGGACGGCGATCAAGTCCGACATCGCCCACCGCTCCGCCGACGACAAGGATCGCCAGGCGGCCGACGACTATACAGGCCTGCTGACGCCGGTGATCAAGGGCGTGCTCACCGACAAGGGCTTCGACCATGCCGTCATGGCGCAGCAGGTGTTCGGCGGCCACGGCTATATCGAAGAACACGGCATGAGCCAATTCGTGCGCGATGCCCGCATCGCCATGATCTATGAAGGCGCCAACGGCATCCAGGCGCTCGACCTTGTCGGCCGCAAGCTTGGCCTGAATGGCGGCCGCGCAGTGCAGGCTTTCTTCAAGGACGTCGGCGAGTTCTGCGAGGAGAACCGTGCCGACGAGAAGCTGGCGCCGTTCACCAAGGCGTTGAAGAAGGGCCTCAACGATCTGCAGGCGGCGACGATGTGGCTGGTGCAGAACGGCATGGCCAAGCCCGACAATGCCGGCGCCGCATCCACCGACTACATGCATCTCTTTGGCCTTGTGGCGCTCGGCTACATGTGGGCGCAGATGGCCAAGGCCGCGCTCGGCAAGACCGGCGCCAATGGCTCCCAATCTGTCCACGAAAATGGGGCTTTCTACGACAACAAGGTGGTGACGGCGCGCTTCTTCATGGAGCGGATCATGCCCGAGACATCGGCACATCTCGCCCGCATTTCCAGTGGTGCGGACACGCTAATGGCGCTGCCTGCGGAAGCGTTCTAGAAATGGCTGGCGTCCCCTCCCCCTTGAGGGGAGGGTGGCCCGAAGGGCCGGGAGGGGTCCTTGCGTGCAGTGCGCCGGCTGGTTGGCGCTTTGGTAGGAGATGATCGCAATGCCCCAAACCCGCGTCAATTCCGAAGATAAGGTCGAGCACGTCATCGGCGACCCCACCCGACCGCTTCGCGGCCACCCTCCCCTCGAGGGGGAGGGGGACGTTGGCGCGGGAGAAACGGCATGACAAATCCAGCCGAAGTGCTCTCCTTGCCGAAGCCCGCCTGGGCGGCGGACGAAGTCGGCATGCTCTACGACATGGCGCATCGCTTCATGTCGGAAGAGATCGCGCCGCGCTACGACGAGTTCGAGAAGAACGAGATGGTCGACCGCGAGAGCTGGCGCAAGGCAGGTTCCGCCGGCCTGCTCTGCGCCTCGATGCCGGAGGAATATGGCGGCTCCGGCGGCACCTTCGCGCATGAGAGCGCCATCATCGAGGCGATCGGCCATGTCGGCGTCGACGGTTTCGGCATCGGCCTGCACAATGCGATCGTTGCCCCTTACATCCTTCATTACGGCTCCGAGGAGCAGAAGAAGAAATGGCTGCCGAAGCTGGCAACCGGCGAACTGATCGGCGCCATCGCCATGACCGAGCCGGGCGCCGGCTCCGACCTGCAAGGCGTCAAGACGCGCGCCGAGAAGGACGGCAACCAGTACAAGATCAACGGCTCGAAAACCTTCATCACCAATGGCCAACTGGCCAATTTCATCATCGTCGTCACCAAGACCGATCCGGCCAAAGGCGCCAAGGGCACCTCGCTGATCGTCGTCGAGGCCGACGAGGCCGAAGGCTTCGAACGCGGCCGCAACCTCGACAAGATCGGCCTGAAGGCCAACGACACGTCGGAGCTGTTCTTCAATGATCTGCGCGTGCCGACCTCGAACCTGCTTGGCCACGAAGAGGGACAGGGCTTCATCCAGCTGATGCAGCAATTGCCGCAGGAGCGCCTGCAGATCGGCACCGGCGCGATCGCCATGATCGAGCGCGCGCTTGCTCTGACCATCGACTACGTCAAGGACCGCAAGGCCTTCGGCAAAGCGATCATCGAGTTCCAGAACACCCAGTTCAAGCTCGCCGAACTGAAGACCGAGGCCACCATCGGCCGCGTCTTCTACAATGATTGCGTCACCCGCCACATCAATGGCGGGCTGGATCCGGTGACGGCGTCGATGGCGAAATACTGGCTCTCGGACCTGCAGGGAAAAGTCGTCGACGAATGCCTTCAATTGCATGGCGGCTATGGCTACATGAATGAATATCCGATCGCCCGCATGTTCCGCGACGCCCGCGTCCAGCGCATCTACGGCGGCACCAACGAGATCATGAAATTGCTGATCGGCCGCTCTCTCTGAGAGCGACGTCGGCAAAGCAAGGAGCAAGCAAATGGCTGAAGCTTATGTCTATGACGCCGTGCGCACACCGCGCGGCAAGGGCAAGAAGGATGGCTCGCTGCACGAGGTGCCGGCGGTGCGGCTTGCGGCCAGGACGCTTGAAGCGTTGCGCGACCGCAACGGCCTCGACACTGCAAACGTCGACGACATCATCTTCGGCTGCGTCGATCCGGTCGGCGAAGCCGGCTCCGTCATTCCGCGTGCCGCCGCCTTCGAGGCCGGCTACGATAACAAGGCGCCGGGCATGCAGATCTCGCGCTTCTGCGCCTCAGGCCTCGACGCCATCAATTTCGGCGCCGCCAAGATCGCTCAAGGCGCCGACGAGATCGTCATTGCAGGCGGCGTGGAATCGATGTCGCGCGTCGGCATGGGCGCCTCGGGCGGCGCGTGGTTCATGGACCCGTCCGTCGGCCTGCCCGGCTGGTTCGTGCCGCAAGGCATTTCGGCCGACCTGATCGCCACCAAATACGGTTTTTCGCGCGACGACGTCGATGCCTATGCGGTCGAGAGCCAGAAGCGTGCGGGCAAGGCCTGGGCCGATGGCCGTTTCAAGAACTCCGTCATACCGATCAAGGACCAGAACGGCCTCACCATCCTCGATCATGACGAGCATATGCGGCCGTCGACCGACATGCAGTCGCTGGCCTCGCTCAACCCGTCCTTCGTCATGCCTGGCGAAATGGGCGGCTTCGACGCGGTCGCCGTGCAGAAGCATCCGGAAGTCGAAGAGGTCAACCACGTCCACCATGCCGGCAACTCGTCCGGCATCGTCGATGGTGCGGCCGCCGTACTGCTCGGCTCGAAGAAGGCCGGCAAGACGATGGGCCTGAAGCCACGCGCCCGCATCCGCGCCTTTGCCAACATCGGCTCCGAGCCGGTGCTGATGCTTACCGGTCCGGTCGACGTCACCGAGAAGCTTCTGAAGCGCGCCAAGATGAAGCTGTCGGATATCGACCTGTTCGAGCTCAACGAGGCCTTCGCCTCAGTGGTGCTGCGCTACATGCAGGCATTCGAAATCCCGCACGACAAGATCAACGTCAATGGCGGCGCCATCGCCATGGGCCATCCGCTCGGCGCCACCGGCGCGATGATCCTGGGCACGGTGCTGGACGAGCTCGAGCGCCGCGATTTGAACACCGCTCTGGTGACGCTCTGCATCGGCGCCGGCATGGGCACCGCAACGATTATCGAACGCGTCTGATTTTCGGCCGGAAGGAGAGAGACATGACTTATACAAACTTCACGGTCGACACCGACGCAGACGGCATCGCGCTGGTCACCTGGAACATGCCGGACCGCTCGATGAACGTCTTCACCGAAGAGGTGATGAACGAGCTCGACAAGATCATCGACCAGGTGGTGGCCGACGCCGCGATCAAGGGCGCGGTGATCACCTCGGGAAAGGACAGCTTCTCCGGCGGCGCCGACCTGACCATGCTGCAGAAGATGCTGGCCGTATTTGCCAAGGAGAAGACCAAGGACCCGGAGAAGGCGGCACAGCTTTTGTTCGACAATGCCGGCCGCATGGGTGGCTTGTGGCGCAAGCTCGAAACGTCGGGCAAACCTTGGGTCTCGGCGATCAACGGTACCTGCATGGGCGGCGCGTTCGAGCTGTCGCTGGCCTGTCATGGCCGCGTTGCCGCTGGCTCCGAAAAGGTCAAGATGGCCTTGCCGGAAGTCAAGGTCGGCATCTTCCCCGGCGCCGGTGGCACCCAACGCGTGCCGCGCCTGACCGACCAGCAGCAGGCGTTGCAGATGCTGACCACCGGCCAGACGCTGTCGCCGCAGAAAGCCAAGGCGATGGGGCTGATCCACGAGATCGCCGAACCCGGCAAGCTGATCGAGACCGCCAAAGCGATGATCAGGAACGGCCTGAAAGCCGTCCAGCCCTGGGACGAGAAGGGCTTCAAGCTGCCTGGCGGCCAAATCTATACGCCGGCCGGCTTCAATCTGTGGCCGCCGGCCATCGCCATCCTGCGCCGCGAGACCTACGGCAATTATCCGGCCGCCGCGGCCATCCTGAAATGCGTCTATGAGGGCCTGCTGGTGCCGTTCGACACCGGTCTGCGGATCGAACAGCGCTATTTCACCGAAATCATGCAGTCCAAGGAAGCAGCAGCGATGATCCGCTCGCTGTTCGTCTCGCTGCAGGAGCTCAACAAGGGCGCCCGCCGCCCGGCCGGCGTGCCGGAGACCAAGTTCAAGAAGATCGGTATTCTCGGCGCCGGCTTCATGGGTGCCGGCATCGCCTTTGTCACCGCCAAGGCCGGCATCCCGGTCGTCCTGCTCGACCGCGACATGGCGTCGGCCGAAAAGGGCAAGGCGCATTCCGACAGCCTGATCTCCGATCAGGTCAAGAAGGGCCGCGCCAAGCCCGAGGAGAAGGACAGACTTCTGTCGCTGATCACGCCGACGGCCGACTATGCCGATCTCGCCGGCTGCGATCTGGTGGTCGAGGCGGTGTTCGAGGATTCGGCCGTCAAGAAGACTGCCACCGAGCAGGCCGAAGCCGTGCTGAAATCGTCAGCGGTCTTCGCCTCCAACACCTCGACCATCCCGATCACTGCACTGGCCAAGAATTCGGCGCGGCCGAAGAATTTCGTCGGCATCCACTTCTTCTCGCCGGTCGACAAGATGATGCTGGTCGAGATCATCCTGGGCAAGAAGACCGGCGACAAGGCGCTGGCCACCGCGATCGATTTCGTGCGCGCCATCAAGAAGACGCCGATCGTCGTCAACGACACGCGCGGCTTCTACGTCAACCGCTGCGTGCTGCGCTACATGTCGGAAGCCTACAAGATGCTGATCGAAGGCGTTCCGGCGCCGATGATCGAGAACGCCGCCAAGGCCGCCGGCATGCCGGTCGGCCCGCTGGCGCTGACCGACGAGACAGCGATCGACCTTGCCCAGAAGATCATGAAGCAGACCATCAGGGACCTCGGAGACAAGTCTGTCGACCCCAGGCAGATGGCGCTGATCAACACGCTGGTCGACACCCATGGCCGCTTCGGCCGCAAGAACGGCAAGGGTTTTTACGACTATCCGGCCAAGCCTGCCAGGAAGAAGCTGTGGCCGGGCCTGAAGGATCTCTATCCGCAGCTGGAGGCCGAGAAGGTCGACTATGAGGAACTGCAGCAGCGCCTGCTGGTAACCATTGCGCTGGAAGCGGCCCGGGTGATGGAAGAGGGCATCGTCACCGATCCGCGCGAGGCCGATGTCGGCTCGATCCTCGCCTTCGGTTTCGCGCCATTCACCGGCGGCGCGCTGTCCTATATCGACGGCATCGGCGCCGGGGAGTTCGTCAGAATAGCCAAGGGCCTGCAGAAGAAATACGGCGCCGAGTTCAAGGCGCCCAAGCTGCTGCTTGACCTGGCGGAGAAGGGCGAGACCTTCTACCAGCGCTTCGATCCCTATGCGAAAGGCGAAGTGCAGAAGGCCGCTTGAGCTAGCGCCCCATGTACGTCTGAGGGCGCCTTGCGCGCATGGCCACGGCAAGGCGCGCCGTGACCCTTACGCGGTCGGCAGCGAAAGTCGGCTGGCTTTTCGCTGCCTGCCGACATCGACTTCAACCTCCATCTCAACAACGCCCGCTACATGATGCTCGCCGACCTCGCGCATGACCCCGAAAACCGGAGTCGATTTTCGGAAAGGATCATGCGCCAAATCAAATGCTACTGCGTCCTTGGCGCGTCCGATAGGACGCTCGCCCGCTCCGTTCAACCGCGGCCGCCGACCGAGGCCGAGCGGGTTTGCATGACCTCCACCAAGGATTGCGCAGCCTGCCCAAGGCAGTTTGAGGCATCCATGACGACTTCGCCGCACGCAGCTTTTTGAGAGATCGGGCCGCGCGCCGGTGGACAATCGGATGACCGCGCGTTAGAAGGAAAAGGTATTTTTTCCTGTTTTGAGGAGAGCGAATTGCTCTCGCATGACCGAGTTTGGGCCGCCATCGACGCTCTCGCCGAGCGCTATTCGTTATCGGCCTCCGGCCTGGCCCGGCGAGCTGGTCTGGACTCCACCGCTTTCAACAAGTCGAAGCGGCTGTCCTCGGATGGGCGGCCGCGCTGGCCCTCGACCGAATCGCTGGCCAAGATCATCGAGGCGACAGGCGCTTCGCTCGACGAATTCACCGGGCTGGTCGAAGGCCGCGCCAAGACAGCTTCGGGCCCGTTAGCCTCGCAGCGTTCGGCGGTGCCGCTGCTCGGCTTCGCCCAGGCCGGCGCCGGCGGCTTCTTCGATGATGCCGGCTATCCCTCCGGCCAGGGCTGGGACCTTGTCGAGCTTCCGGCGCGGGCAACCGAAACCTCCTATGCGTTGAAGGTGCAGGGTGATTCCATGCTGCCGCTGTACCGCAATGGCGATGTGCTGATCGTCGAGCCGGGGGCCGCTACCCGCAAGGGCGACCGCGTCGTCGTCAAGACCAATGCCGGCGAAGTCATGGCCAAGGTGCTGGAGCGCCAGACGACGAAATCGATCGTGCTGATCTCGCTCAACCCCGACCACCCGGACCGCGACATCGCGATGCGCGATGTCGAATGGGTGGCGCGGATCGTCTGGGCAAGCCAGTAGGTCTCGCGGTGCGTCTGCTTCAAATCCTCATAGCCCTCCTGGCGATCCCGGTGATGGTCGCCATTGTCGTCGCCGGCGGTCGCGCGCTGCATCGCGACGGCCCCGCCATTACTGTCGGCCAGATCGACCCGGACACCGAGGCCGTGCCCGAGGAGCCGGCGACGTCGGCGATCCCCGAGGTCCAGCCCGTCAAGCCTCCGATGCACTCGCCTCAGGTGCATTCGAGGGCGATCGATCCCGAGGCCATCGCTCCGCCGCCGCTGCTGGTAGAAGAACTTGAACGGGTTGAGCCACGCGCGCCGCTGAGCGACCTGGCGCTGGCCGGACCGCCCAAGCCGCGTGGGCGCAGAGCGGTCGACGACTGGGGAGGAACAAAGCTGTTCCAGCCGGTCGCGGCCGCCGCCGGCCTGATCGAAGCCAATGGTTATTCCGTGACGGTCTCCGGCATCGACATCGTCAGGCAAGACGAGACCTGCACCGAGGACGGCAAGTCCTGGGCTTGCGGTATCAGGGCGCGCACGGCGTTCCGGTCTTTCCTGCGCGGCCGGGCCGTTGCCTGCAAGGTGCCGCCGGAGGCCGACCGTGCGCTGATCGCCGCCGAATGCCGCATCGGCAAGCTGGATGTCGGCCAGTGGCTGGTCGAAAACGGCTGGGCGCGCGCCACGGCAGGCGGCCCCTATGTCGAAGCGGGCGACAAGGCGCGCGCCGCCAAGAAGGGCGTCTTCGGCGCCGCGCCCGATCTTGGCGGCCTGCCACCGGCGCCAACGCCTGTTGCGGCACCGACGGCGTCGCAACCGATCCTCGATGCCCCGGCGATAGACACGCCGCCGGCCGGGACGGAAATTACGCCGCCAACTGACCAGCCAGCGCCCGCTCAATGAGCGCGCGGGTTTCGGCGATGCCGTAGAGGGCTGCGAACGAACCGAAGCGCGGTCCGCGTTCCTGGCCGATCAGCACCTGGTAGATCATCTGGAAGAAAGCGCCCGAGACACCAGGGCCGCCGTCCGGGCTCTTCTTCGAATGGTCCTGATAGCGTTCGATCTTGCGCGCCACGTTGAGCGAAGCGTTCTGGATCGCTTCGCCGTCGGCGCCGGCCGGCAGGCCAGCAAGCGCGTTGCCAAGCGCTTCCAGCGCCACGCGTTCGACATCGTCGGCCGGCCGGAAGGTCTTCGTCGGCTTCACGAAATCGTCGAAGTAGCGGATAGCGAAACCGACCAGCTGGTCGAGTTCGGGATGCGTCGCCGGCGTCACGCCAGATGCATGGCGCGAGATGAAGCCCCACAGCACATCCTTGTTTTGCGCGTTGGAGGCGCTGACCAGGTTGAGCAGCAGCGAGAACGGCACCGGCATGTCGATGGAAGGCGGCTTGCCGTCATGCATGTGCCAGACCGGATTGCCCAGCCGCTCCTTCCAGTCCTGGCGCGGATAGGCGTTGAGGAAGGTGTAGTACTCGTCGACGGCGCGTGGGATGACGTCGAAATAGAGCTTTTTCGCCTGCCTTGGCCGCTGATACATATAGAGGCCGAGGCTTTCGGTCGGCGCGTAGCGCAGCCATTCGTCGATGGTCAGCCCGTTGCCCTTCGACTTCGAGATCTTCTGGCCGTTCTCGTCCAGGAACAGTTCGTAGACGAAATGCTCGGGCGCGCGCCCGCCGAGAATGTTGCAGATGCGGTCGTAGATCACCGCATTCGTCTGGTGGTCCTTGCCGAACATTTCGAAATCGACACCGAGCGCTGCCCAGCGCATGCCGAAATCCGGCTTCCACTGCAGCTTGACCTTCCCGCCGGTCACCGAAAGCGTGGTCTCGGTGCCCTCATCGTCGAAGGTGATGGTGCCGGCCTTGGCGTCGACATGCTTCATCGGCACGTAGAGCACGCGCCCGCTCTTCGGCGAGATCGGCAGGAACGGGCTGTAGGTTGCCTGCCGCTCCGGCCCCAGCGTCGGCAGCATCACCGCCATGATCTGCTCGTAGCGCTCGGCGGCGCACACCAGCATCGCATCGAAGCGGCCGGCCTTGTAGTACTGCGTGGCGCTGGCGAATTCGTAGTCGAAGCCGAACGTGTCGAGGAAGCGGCACAGCATCGCGTTGTTGTGGTCGGCAAAGCTCGCATAGTCGCCGCCGAACGGATTGGGCACTGACGAAAGCGGCATATGAAGATAAGGCTCGAGGGCTGCGCGATCCGGCACATTGTCGGGGATCTTGCGCATGCCGTCCATGTCGTCGGAGAAGCAGAGCAGCTTGGTCTTGACCTTGTTCCCGGTCAGCACGTGAAAGGCATGGCGCACCATCGAGGTGCGCGCGACCTCGCCGAACGTGCCGATATGCGGCAGACCCGACGGACCGTAGCCGGTCTCGAACAGGACGGTCTCGGGAAAGTCGGCGCCTTTGTAGCGCTCGATGATCTTTTTGGCTTCCTCGAACGGCCAGGCCTTGCTTTCGGCGGCTGCCGCAAGCATTTCGGGGTTGAGATCGGCGATGTTTGATCCCGTCATGTCAAAGTTCCAGTCATGGCCGGCTTTCGCGGCTGGTAAGATTTTTCAACCGGGTCTCTAGGCGCGACAGGGCGGAGCGTCAACGATATCAGGCGTTTTCGTTGCGACGGCGCCGTGGCGTCCCTACTTTCGACCCTCACTATCAAGGAGTTTTGAATGCCGTTGCCGTCCACCCATGAAGC
The DNA here is from genome assembly GCF_040324475.1 of Mesorhizobium sp. C268A. Classification (NCBI taxonomy): domain Bacteria; kingdom Pseudomonadati; phylum Pseudomonadota; class Alphaproteobacteria; order Hyphomicrobiales; family Phyllobacteriaceae; genus Mesorhizobium; species Mesorhizobium sp. C268A. Next base: position 2,621,469 of record NZ_JAMYVX010000001.1, on the reverse strand, counting down.
CCTGATCTACCTGATGGTCATCACCTCGGCTTCCGATCGCGACATGACCGATATCGAACTGGCGCGCATCGGCGACGTCGTCCGCAGCTGGCCGGTGTTCGAGGATTTCAAGCAGGACAGGCTGATCGCCATTGCGCAGGACTGCCAGAAGATGCTGCATGAAAAGGATGGATTGGAAGGCGTGCTCGAGCGTGTCGCGGAGACTTTGCCCGAGCGGTTGCGCGACACCGCTTATGCCGCCGCCTTCGAAGTTGCCGCCGTCGATCTCGAAATGCGCATGGAGGAATTGCGGGTGCTGCAGTTGATCCGGCGTGAGCTCGATGTCGACACGCTGACCGCCGCGGCCATCGCGCGCGGGGCGAAGGCCCGCCTGCGCACGCTGACCTGATCCAGTCCGTAGAGGAAGCTGACCGGGGCCGGATCAGAAAAAGCTGACCGGGAACCGGATCAGAAGAAGCTGACCGGGAACCGGATCAGAAGAAACTGACCGGGAAATAGCGGAGGTAGAATTCGGCGAAGGTGCCTTTCACCGATATCTCCTGCAGCGCGTAGTCCATGGCTGCGGCCAGCGCTGGGTCGCTGGCCCGGGTGGCAATGGTCATGCCGGAGCCCAGATATTCCGGCGCCAGGTAGGGTCCACCGGCGAAGCGGCAGCAACCGGCGGCGTCCGTGCCGCCCAGCCAGAAGGAAAAGCGCATGCCGTCGCCGAAGGCGGCATCGATCTTGGCGCTCTTCAAGTCGCTGTAGAGGTCTTCCGGCCGGTCGAAGCGGATGATCTGCACGGTGCCGAAATAATCGCGCAGCATCTTTTCATGCGCCGAGCCGGCCAGCACGCCGACCCGCTTCGAGCGCAATTTGTCGAGGATCGGCTCGGCGAAGGCCTTGGTCTTCGGCATGATGAAGCGCGCCGGAAACTGTAGATAGGAGCGCGAAAAGCTGTACTTCGCCCGCGTCTCCGGCGTTGCGGCGATGCCGGCGATGATCGCCTCGCCTTCGCCCTTCTGCAACGCGTCGTCGAGTTCGGCCCAGGGCAGCGCCTGGATCTGGCATTTGTCGGCGATGTCGAGTTCGGCGCAAATCGCCCGCGCCAGGTCGATGTGGAAGCCGGACAGTCGGCCCGTGCCGTCGAGAAAATTGAAGGGCGGGAAATCGGTTGTGGTGAGGAACCTGAGCCTCGGCAGCGCCGCAAGGTCCGGCTTCGGCAGCCGCTCCTTGGCATCCCAAAGCACCGGCACCTGCGGTTCCGCTGCCCGCACAGCGCCGGCAAACGGCTGCACTCCGATCAGCATCGACAGCAAGGCGATGGTTATCCAGCGTGATGTCACAAAAAACTCCGCCCGTCTTGGCCGTTGGCTTGTGATACGAAAACGGCGCAGGCACAATTGTTTTTGATTTCAAAGGGCAAATTTCGGGTTATGCTTTGGCGAGGTTGCAAATAGCCGCACAGAGTCGGCCCGGGGTTGGCGGTCGCTGGCGTTAGAAAAGCTAAGGATGTGGCTTTGCAATCCGGGGTTGATGGCTAAGTGCGGGGCAGGCACGTAGCATCGGTCTCAAGAGCGGTAGGCAACATGGGGTAGATGTTGCGATGGGTTATTTTGACCGGACACTTGAATATATTGACCGGGTGCAGCGTGCCGACTCGTCGGCTGCGGTGTGCGAGCAGCTACTTAGTGTCACCTCGAATTTCGGATTGACGGCCCTGATAGCCGCAACGGTGCCGCAGCCCGGTACACCAAGCAGCCAGACGAAGGACCATGTGCTGCTCTGCGATTGGCCTAGCGAATGGCTGGAGCGTTACTTATCGCGCAACTACGTCGACCACGATCCGGTCGTCAGCCATTTGAAGCAGTTTCGGGCACCATTCCAATGGCGCGATGCCGTTCAAAGCATGCCCGCCGACAAGAGCAGCGCCGAGGTAATGCGCGACGCCCGCCAGTTCAAGCTGCGTGACGGCCTCGCCTTCCCGCTGATCACGCTCGAAGGCCAGATCGCGCTGGTCTCGCTGGGCGGTGAGGCGGTCGAACTGTCCGAAGCCGAATTCGCAATGGTCTCGCTGGCCTCCACCTATGCCATCGGCCGCGCCATGCAGCTTCAAACGACGGCCGGCAAATCTATCGATCACATTGAATTGACGCCGCGCGAGCGCGAATGCCTGCAATGGGCGGCGGTCGGAAAATCCGAGTGGGAGATTTCGCAGATCCTCGGCATCTCGGAGCATACCTCTGAGAAACACCTTCTCAACGCCAAGAGCAAACTAGGCGCCGCCAACCGTGTGCAGGCAGTCGCCGAAGCAGTCAGGCACGGCTATATCAGCTAGGCTGGTTCTGGCGGCCCGAAATTTATGGCCGCATTGTTGGCGTCATATCTTCAGAAAAGACCGGCCCCTGTCGTCCTCTTGAGACGGCTAATGCTTTCTTAACGCCAAAAGCAGACTCGGCGTCGCCAACAGGGTGCACGCCATCGCGGAGGCGTTTAGACGCAGCTATATTAGCCATGTCGGCTGTGGCAGCCTGGAAATCCTTGCCAACACCTTCGCGCAATTTTTTCGGGAAAGCCCGGCCGTATCTTCCTCTTAAGCCCAGGAGACGGCTAATGCTATTTTCCCTTACCACTCAACAACTGATGGAACGTCCCGACCTATGGGAGGCCGTCCATCGCCTGCGTTACAAGGTCTTCGTCGATGAGATGCGGTGGACCGATCTCGATCGCCCGGACGGCCTCGAAATCGATCAATTCGACCATGATGAGGCCGAACACCACCTTGTCATACGCAATGGCGAGCTTGCAGGCTATCATCGGATGCTGCCGACCACACGGCCGCATCTCCTTAGCGATGTGATGCCGGAACTCTGCGAGGGAAAGCGCCCTTCGGGACCGAATGTCTGGGAGCTAACCCGTTACGCGGTGGCGCCAGGCTTTCGCGATGGTAAGCGCGGCGTGTCTACGGTCGGCACCGAACTGATCGCCGGCTTCGTCGAATGGGGCCTTGCTCGCAATGTCGATCAGGTCATTATCGAGGTCGAGCCGGTGTGGGTGCTGCGGACGCTGCAGTTGCACTTCCTGGCGACGCCGCTCGGTTACCAGCGCACCTATGGCAACCAGCAGGTCGTCGCCACACTGCTGACCTTCAACGAGCATACGCTGGATGTCGTGCGTTCGCGCCGCAACCATCACGCCCCGGTGTTGGTCAGGGGCACCCCCCACATGCTCGGCATGCGGCAGGCGTCGTGAGACTGTCTTCACCCGACGCGCTTTAATGCATGTCGCTCAAAAGTGGCCCCGGGTTTGAGAGAACGACATGCATGAAACAAAGACCTAAAGCGCGTCGCGTGGATCCGTTCAAATGCGACGCGCTTTAGACAATGGCCACAGAGCCCACCTCCGTGTGGGGGTGGGCTCTGTAATTTCAGCCTCTGCCTATCGAGGCCAGTCTCTACTTCTCGAGAAACGACGGCCCTTCGCCGACGATCTTCTTATCTTCCTTGCCGATGGCGTCGAGATCGCGCCCATCATAGGGCAGTGACAACAGGATGCGCCGCATGACGGCCAGCCGCGAGCGTCGCTTGTCATTGGCCCGCACGATGATCCAGGGCGCGAACTGTTTGTGCGTGCGCTCGACCATCTGGTCGCGCGCCTTGGTGTAGTCGTCCCATTTGGTGATGCCGGCAATATCGATCGGCGAGAACTTCCAGTTCTTCAGCGGCGACCAGCGGCGGTCGTGAAACCGTTCCAGCTGGGTCTCGCGGCCGATGTTGAGCCAGAATTTGAAGAAATAGATGCCCTCATTGGAGATCATCCGCTCGAAATGCGGCGTCTCGTCGAGGAATTTTGCATGCTGTTCCGGTGTGCAGAAGCCCATCACCGGCTCGACGCCGCCGCGGTTGTACCAGGAACGGTCGAAGGTGACGAATTCGCCCGATGTCGGGAAATGGGCGACGTAGCGCTGGTAGTACCATTGCCCGACTTCGGTTGGGGTCGGCTTGATCAGCGCCACATTGCGCGCGGTTCGAGGATTGAGATACTGGCGCAGCACCGAGATGGTGCCGCCCTTGCCGGCGGCATCGCGCCCCTCGAACAGCGACATCACTCTGCTGCCGGTCGCCTGGAGCCAGGCCTGCGCCTTGACCAGTTCGATCTGCAGCCGCTCCAGCGTCTCGTCATACTCCTCGCTCTTCATTTTCTTGTCGTAGGGGTAGTCGCCTGCGGTCAGTTTGTGGTCCTCGATCCAGCTGGGAAGCTCAGGGTTTTCGATGTCGAACTCCCGCTCCTTGCCGTCCACCTTGATCTTCAGCGGCCCCTTTGCCGGCTCTGCGGCGGGACTTTCCTTGGCTTTTTTCATCGAGACGAACCTTTCCAGCTTGCGGACTCATGCTATGGGGGGCCTCAAACCCGGTCCAGCGGAAGTTTCGGAGGGACCGGCGCAGAAGCACGGAAAGCACGATGGCTGACACCGGCGCAGAGCGGACAACCACGGGGCAGGCCGTCGCCGGCCGGCTGTGGAACAGCCGATGGCTGCTGGCCGCCGGTGCGATCGCTATCCTGGCCGTTTATGGTTTTGCCGGTATCTCCGCCTATGTCGTCCTGGCTGCGTTGACGGTGCTGCTGGCTGCCGCGCTTCTGCCAACCGGTGGCGCCAGCCGGTCTGCTGAGAAGACCATTACCACGGTCGAGGCGAGCGGGCTGCAGCGGCTTTCCGGCGAATATCTTGCGGCTGCCGTTGCCGATCCGCTGATCATCTTCGACCGCACCGCCACCATCGTCCACGCCAATGCCGCCGCCTTTGCCGCCTTTGTCGGTATCGCGCCCGGCCTGTCGCTGTCGCTAAAATTCCGCGCGCCGGAAATGCAGGCCTTGCTGGACGGCGTGCTGTCGGGAACCGTCGCCTCCGATGCCGTCGACTACACCGAGAAGCTGCCGGTGGAACGCGCCTACCGGGTCAGCGCGTCCTCGGTCGGCCACGCCACCGATCTCTATGTGCTGGTATTCAAGGACCAGAGTGAGACGCGCCGCATCGACCGCATGCGCGCTGACTTCATAGCCAATGCCAGCCACGAGTTGCGAACCCCGCTTGCTTCGATCTCGGGCTTCATCGAGACGTTGCGCGGCCCGGCCCGCAACGATCCGGCGGCGCGCGAGCAGTTCCTGCAGATCATGCAGAACCAGACCGGCCGCATGGCGCGCCTCATCGACGATCTCCTGTCGCTGTCGAGGCTTGAAATGAAGCCTTACCTGAGGCCGGGAACCGAGGTCGATCTGCGCCAGACCATCGACAGCGTCATCGATTCACTGGGCCCGCTCGCCAGCGAGAACGGCGTCGTCATCGAACGCGACTACGCCGAGGGGCCGCTCGACGTGCCCGGAGACCGCGACGAGCTGTTCCAGGTGTTCGAGAACCTCTTGGAAAACGCCTGCAAATACGGCCAGCCTGGCGGACGCGTCACGGTGTCGATCGCGCGGGGCGAGGCCGGCCCGGAACCGGGCATCGATGTAACCATCAGGGACTATGGCCCGGGCATCCCGGAAGAGCACATACCGCGCATTACCGAGCGCTTCTATCGCGTCGACGTGGAGAGCAGCCGCACCCAGAAAGGCACCGGTCTTGGCCTGTCCATCGTCAAGCATATTCTGACGCGCCACAACGCCCGGCTTTCGATCAAGTCGGAGGTTGGCAAGGGCGCGGCGTTCACGGTCCATTTGCCGGCAGGCTGAGGCGGTACTATCTGCTAACTGCCTGTTTCTTCTTTCTGTCATCCGGCTAGCGTATCAGCACAGGGTCGAGGAAAACGACTCAAAAGGCCAAAGATTTAAGGAAGGCATTTCGCCCATGCAGTCCGTACACATTGTCAGCGCCTATGACGAAGAGCTGAAATACCTGGCGAAGCGCATCGCTGCGATGGGCGGCCATGCCGAGCGCATGGTCGAGCAGGCGATCCAGGCGCTGGTCAATGCCGATCCCGGCCTCGCCCAGAAGGTCATTCGTGACGACATCGTGCTTGACGATGGCCAGCGCGAAATCGACGACAAAGCCATCGTCATCATCGCCAAGCGCCAGCCCATGGCGACGGATCTGCGCGAGATCGTCGGCGCCATCCGCATTTCGGCCGACCTCGAACGGGTCGGTGACCTCGCCAAGAACGTCGCCAAGCGTGTGGTCAGCGTCATTGACGGCCGCCAGCCGACCAGCCTGTTTCGCGGCCTCGAGGCGCTGGCCGAACTCGCTTTGACCCAGCTCAAGGAAGTGCTCGACGTCTATGCCTCGCGCTCGGTCGAGAAAATAGGCTTCGTTCGCGACCGCGACGACCAGATCGATGCCATGTACACCTCGCTGTTTCGCGAATTGCTGACCTACATGATGGAAGATCCGCGCAACATCACGCCGTGCACGCATCTGCTGTTTTGCGCCAAGAACATCGAGCGCATCGGCGACCACGCCACCAACATTGCCGAGACGATCTACTACATCGTCACCGGCGAGCAGTTGCCGGCCGAGCGTCCCAAGGGCGACAAGACCGACAAGGTTGCCCTGCCGGCGCTGCCGGTGAAGTGATCGCGCTCCCCTCGAACGCTTAATCATATTGCGCTAAACTACCTGGATGTTAGCGTCTCGGTTCCTGGCCAAGGCCAGGCGCTCAGGAGGCTGCGATGGAATATGTCCGAGAGTTCAAGCCGGCGCCGGCATCGTCCGGCATCATCGCGTCGAGCGTCTACACCGCCGGCAAGCGCATCGCCGACATTCCGATCGAAGAAGCCGGCGAATGGGCCAAGAAGTCGGGCCATGTCGTCTGGATCGGGCTGCTCGAACCCGACCGCGAGCTTCTGCTGCGCGTCAAGGCGCAATTCCATTTGCATGAGCTGGCGATTGAAGACGCCGAACATCCGCACCAGCGGCCGAAGATCGAGCAATATGGCGATGCGCTGTTCATCGTTGCCCGCACTGCACAGCTGATCGACGGACGCGTCACCTTCGGCGAGACGCATCTGTTCGTCGGCTCAGGCTATATCGTCAGCGTCAGGCATGGTCCCTCGACCTCATACGCCGCCGTGCGCCAGCACTGGGAAAGCTGTCCGCACTCACTGGCCAAGGGCGAGGATTTCGTCCTCTACGCCATCCTCGACTTCATCGTCGACAACTACATGCCGGTGCTAGAGCAGATCGAGGACGAGGTCGAGGCGATCGAGGACAGGGTGCTGCTGAAGCCGATGACCGGTCCCGACATCGAGCGGCTCTATATGCTGCGCCGCGATCTGTTGCGCCTGCGCAATGCGGCGCTGCCGCTGGTCGAGGTCTGCCGCCGGCTGACCAGCGCCGAACTGCCGCAGATCCATACCGCAATGCATCCGCTGTTTCGCGATGTCACCGACCATATCCGCACCGTGCAGGAAAAGATCGACAGCCTGCGCGAGGTTCTGGCGTTCGCTTTCGAAGCCAGCCTGCTGGTCGGCCAGAGCCAGGAAACCGCGAACACCAAGAAGCTGGCCTCATGGGCGGCGATCCTGGCGGTGCCGACGGCGCTCGCCGGCATTTACGGCATGAATTTCGACGACATGCCGGAACTGAAGATGCAATACGGCTATCCCGTCGTATTGGTCTCGATCGCGCTGATCTGCTCGTTTTTGTATTGGCGATTTCGGAAGAGTGGGTGGCTGTGATGGCAGGCAGTAGGCAGTAGGCAGTAGGCAGTAGGCAGTAGGCAGTAGGCAGTAGGCAGTAGGCAGTAGGCAGTAGGCAGTAGGCAGTAGGCAGAATAAGGTGGCGCCTCACGAGCGCTGTCCCATTCCCTACTGCCCAGTCCCCAATCGCTATTCCCTAACTACCGGCTCCTGCGCCGCTCTGAAGCCGGCTGGAACGCAACCCTTGCGTGGTACTTGCAGTAAGGTCCGGTTTCAGCCGCCTCGTTGCCGCAGAAGTTGAAGTCTTCCGACAGCGGGTCGCCATTCGGCCATTTGCAGGTGCGCTCGGTGAGATCGGTGAGCTGCAGATGCCGCGAGATCGGCACGACGACGTTTTCGACCGGGCGGATGTAGTGGCGCGCCACTGGCTCGGCGTCGAACTGCGCCTGCAGCGCGTTCGCCCCGATCGACGTCGTGACATGGCGCTGCGCGGTTGCGGCGCGCGGCACCGATTTCTGGATCGAAGATCCCTGCGTTGTCTTCTTCTGACGCGCCGGCGTTGCGGTCGAGCGTCCGCGGCCCGACAGCTTCAGCCGGTGCACCTTGCCGATGACCGCGTTTCGGCTGACCCCGCCGAGTTGTGCGGCGATCTGGCTTGCGCTCAAGCCCTCCGACCACAGTTTCCTGAGAAGTTCGACCCGCTCGTCAGTCCAGTTCATGAGACCGCGCTCCTGCTAAGTGTGCGGCAGCCGGAATCCACTCCCGACCCGGCGATTTTTGCCGGGGCAGACACCACATATATTAGGTGATTAGGTCCGCCGCACGAAATCTAGTTATTTCCCGACTACAATTACCTCATGTGTTGACTCGGTGACAAGAGTCCCAAGTGCAACACGAATCGGTTTTTTAGGTTTTCCCCAACTTGCCCGGTCGCTTATGAGCCGGCGTCTCGTCGGGAGCTTGCAGCGCGCCTCTGCACGACGTTTTCGTTGACTTCATGGCCGAAAAACACGATAAGCCGCAAAGGCCGCCGCTTTGGCGGCTTTTTTGATTTTCCGGTACCGGAGACGCATATAATGAGCGGTTCGGCGCTTTACGAGACCTTTGCCCGCGCCCCTTTGGCCTTCGACCATGGCGAAGGCACCTGGCTGGTTACCGACAAGGGCGAGCGATATCTCGATTTCGCTGGCGGCATCGCGGTCAATTCGTTGGGCCACGGCCATCCGCATCTGGTCTCGGCGCTGACCGAACAGGCGGCCAAGCTCTGGCACGTCTCCAATCTCTACGAGATCCCGGGGCAGGCCCGGCTCGGCGAGCGGCTGGCTGACGCCACCTTCGCCGACAAGGTGTTCTTCACCAATTCCGGCGCCGAGGCGCTCGAATGCGCGATCAAGACGGCGCGGCGCTACCAGTTCGTCAAGGGCCATCCCGAGCGCTTCCGGGTCATTACCTTCGAAGGCGCCTTCCACGGCCGCACGCTGGCGACCATCGCCGCCGGCGGCCAGTACAAATATCTCGAAGGCTTCGGCCCCAAGGTCGAAGGCTTCGACCAGGTCGGCTTCGACGACATCGACGCCGCCGAGAAGGCGATCACACCAGAGACCGCCGCGATCCTGATCGAACCGGTACAGGGCGAGGGCGGCATCCGCCCGGTGCCGACGCAATCCTTGAAGCGGCTGCGGCAGCTCTGCGACCAGCATGGCCTGCTGCTGATCTTCGATGAGGTCCAGTGCGGTATCGGTCGCACCGGAAAGCTGTTCGCGCATGAATGGACCGGCGTGACGCCCGACATCATGGCGATTGCCAAGGGCATTGGCGGCGGCTTCCCGATGGGCGCGTGCCTCGCCACCGACGACGCTGTCGTCGGCATGACGGCAGGCGTGCATGGCACCACTTTCGGCGGCAATCCGCTGGCCATGGCGGTCGGCAACGCTGTGCTCGACGTCGTGCTGGAAGACGGCTTCCTCGAAGACGTCCAGCGCAAGGCATTGCTGATGAAGCAGGGCCTGGCGGCGGTCGCCGACGAATTTCCCGATGTCATCGAAGGCATCAGGGGCAGCGGCCTGATGCTTGGCCTGAAATGCGCCATGCCCAACACCAAGGTCAACATGGCGCTGCGCGACCAGCATCTGCTGGCGGTGCCGGCCGGCGACAACGTCATTCGTCTGCTGCCGCCGCTGACCGTCACCGACGCCGAGATCGGCGAAGCGCTCGATCGCATCCGCGCCGGCGCCAAGGGCCTGACCGACGCCATCGCCGCGGCCGCCGCGAAGTAATCCCGAGAACCATTCCCGATGAGCCTTCGCCATTTCACCGATCTTTCCGCCGTTTCCGAAGGCGATCTGCGCCTGATGCTGAACGATGCAGTGGTGCGCAAGGCGCGCCTCAAGGCCGGCGAACGGACCAAACCGCTCGAAGGCAAGGTGCTGGCCATGATCTTCGACAAGCCGTCGACGCGCACGCGCGTGTCCTTCGACGTCGGCATGCGACAGCTCGGCGGCGAGACCATCATGCTGACCGGCACCGAAATGCAGCTCGGCCGCTCCGAGACCATTGCCGACACCGCCAAGGTGCTGTCGCGCTATGTCGACGCCATCATGATCCGCACCACGTCGCATGAGCGGCTGCTCGAGCTGACCGAGAATGCCACGATTCCGGTCATCAACGGGCTGACCGACGACACTCATCCCTGTCAGCTGATGGCCGACATCATGACCTTCGAAGAGCATCGCGGTCCGGTTGCCGGCAAGACCATCGCCTGGACCGGCGACGGCAACAATGTGCTGCATTCGCTGCTCGAGGCCTCGGCGCGGTTCCGCTTCAACCTCAATGTCGCCGTGCCGGAAGGCAGCGAGCCGGCGCAGAAGCACATTGACTGGTCGAAGACCAATGGCGGCAAGCTGCACTTCACCCGCTCGCCCGAAGAGGCCGTCGACCAGGCCGACTGCATCGTCACCGACTGCTGGGTGTCGATGGGCCAGGAACACCGCGCCCGCGGCCATAATGTCTTCTCGCCCTATCAGGTCAATGCGGCGCTGATGGCGAGGGCCAAGCCCGACGCCCTGTTCATGCACTGCCTGCCGGCGCATCGCGGCGAGGAAGTCACCGACGAGGTCATCGACGGTCCGCATTCGGTTGTCTTCGACGAAGCCGAGAACCGGCTCCACGCCCAGAAGGCGGTTTTGGCCTGGTGTCTGGGCGCTTGATCTCCAGGCGCTTGATCTCCAAGCGCTTGATCCGGGGCGGCGCGATGCCTATTTGCGCCCCATCACGCAAATCAAGCGCGTTTGGACGCATGCACCCCTCCGGGCCGCATGGCCGCGCCCTGGAGCTTTGTCATGTTGGAAACGCATCAAGTGAATGAACATCACCCCAAACTCGGCGAGTTCGGCTATGCCGGCGACGATCATGTCGTACCCTTCGAGGTCGGCCCGCTCGACGTGCGCGGCCGCACCGTGCAACTCGGGCCGATGCTCGACGCCATCCTCAACCGTCACGACTATCCCGAGCCGGTCGCCCGCCTGCTGGCGGAAGCCTGTGTGCTGACGGTGCTGCTCGGCACTTCGCTCAAATTCGAAGGCAAGTTCATCCTGCAGACCCGCACCGACGGGCCTGTCGACATGCTGGTCGCGGATTTCTCCACGCCCTCGGCATTGCGCGCCTATGCGCGCTTCGATGCCGACCGGCTGGAGGCCCTGGTGGCCGCAGGCCAGACCTCGCAGCAGACGCTGCTGGGCAGCGGCGTTTTGGCGCTGACCATCGACCAGGGCGCGCACACGCAGCGCTATCAGGGCATCGTCCAACTCGACGGCGAGACGCTGGAAGACGCCGCGCGCACCTATTTCCGCCAGTCGGAGCAGATCCCGACCGACCTCAGGCTGTCGGTGGCCAAGCTGCTGACGCCAGGTCCCGGCGGCGCTCGTGAGCAGTGGCGCGCCGGCGGCATCCTGGCGCAGTTCCTGCCGCAGTCACCCGAGCGCATGCGCGTGCCCGACATTTCGGGCGGCGACGGCGATCCGCGTGACGTGACGCAGGAGCCGGCCGACAATTCGTGGCGCGAGCTGGTGGCGCTGCTCGGCACCATCGAGCCGACCGAGCTGATCGACCCGACCATCGGCGCCGAGCGGCTGCTCTACAGGCTGTTCCACGAACATGGCGTGCGCGTCTTCGGCGGCGTGCCGGTCGCCGACCAATGTTCCTGCTCAAGGGACAAGATACGCGGCATCCTCGAGGGGTTTTCCGCGCAGGAGATCAAGGACAGCACCGAAGATGGCGGCATCCACGTCGCCTGCGAGTTCTGCTCGAAGCAGTACGACTTCGACCCGGCGGAGTTTGCAACTCAGTAGCATCTCTTCCTTCTCCCCGTATAGTGACGGGGAGAAAACCCCTAATTCACCGTCCGTCGGGTCCCCGGCAGATCCAGCGAAAACGCGGGAATAGCGACGTCGAACGTCTCGCCCTTTTTGTTGCGCATGGTGTAGTGGCCGACCATGAAACCGGAGGGCGTCGAGAGCGGGCAGCCTGACGTGTATTGATAGCTGTCGCCGGGATTGAGCTCAGGCTGGTCGCCGACCACGCCGGCGCCGCGCACTTCCTCGACCCGGCCGCTGCCGTCGGTGATGTGCCAGTAACGCGCCATAAGCTGCACGAAATCGTCCGACTGGTTGTCGATCGTCACCTGGTAGCCCCAGACATAACGGTTCTCCGCCGGGTCCGAGCGGTCCTCCAGGTAGAACGGTCTGACCTGCACTTCGATGTTGCGCGTGACGGCGCGGTACATGGGCTGCTCCGGTTGCGCAGCAGGGAACATTTGTCGCGCCATGCGGTTTGATACGCGCAGAGCGGCATGTCCTGCCAGCCTCAAAGCGCAGTGCCGACAAACAATGTCATTTAAGTGACACATGACAATGTTGGTGTGCGCAAACCTTGCCGGCGACTCAAGGCCCATCTGTCGACTGACAAAGCAGCCGCGAGCGGCCTTTCCGGAGTGACCAGATCTCGATGGAACCAGCTCTCACAGCCGCCTTCGCTTCCTCCGCTTTGCTTCTTTCCAATCTCGCCAGCATCCTGCTTGCTTCGTCGAAACTGCAAGCGCGTCGCCTTATCCCTCCGCCGTCCGGCGAGCAGCCACCGGTCTCGATCGTCGTGCCGTCGCGCGGCGTGGAGCCGTTCACACAAGAGACGCTGCAGCGAGCCTTCTCGCTCGACTGGCCGCGCTACGAACTGATCTTCTGCGTCGCTCACGCCGACGATCCCGTCGTCAAACTGATAAACAGGGCGATCGTCCTGTTTCCCAACGTGCCGGCCCGGCTGCTGATCGGCGACGACCGCGTCAGCAGCAACCCGAAGCTCAACAACTGCGTCAAGGGCTGGGAAGCGGCGCGCTATCATTGGGTTATTCTGGCGGATTCCAACGTGCTGATGCCAAGGGATTACGTCCAGCACCTGATGGCGGCCTGGCGGACCAATACCGGGCTTATCTGCTCGACGCCGATCGGCTCTCGGCCGGATGGCTTTTGGGCCGAGGTCGAATGCGCGTTCCTCAACACGCTGCAGGCGCGCTGGCAATATGCCGGCGAGGCGCTCGGTCTCGGCTTTGCCCAGGGCAAGAGCATGCTGTGGAACAAGCCGATGCTCGATACCAATGGCGGTATCCGCGCGCTGGCCGCCGAGATCGCCGAGGATGCTGCTGCAACCAAGCTGGTCAACGGACTGGGCCTGCACGTCAATCTCGTTGCCTCGCCTTTCGAGCAACCACTGGGGCAGCGCCGACTTGCCGACATCTGGTCGCGCCAGGCGCGCTGGGCGCGGTTGCGCCGCGTCACCTTCCCACTGTTTTTCGCACCCGAGATCCTGACCGGCGTCGCCGTGCCGTTGGCGTTGGCGCTGGTGGCGGCCGCAAGTGCCGGCATCAGCCTGCCGGCCACGGTGATGGCCGTGCTGACGGCGGCCTACATTCCCGAATGCGCGCTGGCCGCGGCCAAGGGCTGGCATCTGTCGCTGCGCATGGTCCCGGCGATGATGGTCCGCGACATGATGCTTCCCGCCATCTGGGCGCGCGGCTGGCTGAGCGGCGCCGTCGACTGGCGCGGCAACACCATGACCATCGGCACCAAGACGGCCGAACTGGAAGAGGTTTCGTCGGGAGCGTGACGCCTCGCGGCCTATCCGGCTGCCTTCAGCGCCTGCGCAACGTCCTCCAGCAGATCGTCCGTATCCTCAAGACCGACCGACAGCCTGAGCGTTCCCGGCCCGATGCCAAGCTCGGCGCGAGCTTCGTCGCTGAGGTTCTTGTGCGTGGTGGTCGCCGGATGGGTGATCAGACTCTTGGCGTCGCCGAGATTGTTGGAGATCAGCACGACGTCGAGCGCGTTCTGCAAGGCGAAGGCCGCCTGCTTGCCGCCCTTGACGTCGAGGCAGATCAGCGTCGATCCGCCCGTCATCTGCTTCTTGACGATGTCGGCCTGCGGGTGGTCGGCGCGGCCGGGATAGATGACGCGGGCGATTTCCGGCCGTCCTGCCAGGAAATCCGCGATCTTGGCCGCGCTTTCCGTCTGCTGGCGCACCCGAACCGGCAGCGTCTCCAGGCCCTTGAGCAGCGTCCAGGCGTTGAACGGCGACAGGCTCGGGCCGGTGTGGCGGAAATAGTCGTGCAAATTCTCGTCGATCCATTTCTTGTCCGACAGGATGATGCCGCCGAGACAGCGTCCCTGGCCGTCAATGTGCTTGGTCGCGGAGTAGACGACGATATGGGCGCCGAGCTGCAAGGGCTTCTGCTGCAAGGGCGTGGCAAAGACATTGTCGACGATCAGCCTGGCGCCGATCGAGGTGGCGAGCGCCGCCACCGCTGCGATGTCGACCACTTCCAGCGTCGGATTGGTCGGGCTTTCCAGGAAGAACAGTTTCGTGTTCGGCCGCACCGCCTTTTCCCAGTTGGCGATGTCGGTGCCGTCGACCAGCGTTGCCTCGATGCCGTATTTCGGCGCCAGCGTCTCCACCACCCAGCGGCAGGAGCCGAACAGCGCGCGCGCCGCAACGATATGGTCGCCGGCCTTGGCGCTGCACAGGAGCGCTGCCGTCACCGCCGCCATGCCGGACGCCGTGGCGCGCGCATCTTCGGCACCCTCCAGCGCGCACATGCGCTTTTCGAACATGTCGACGGTAGGGTTGGCGTAGCGCGAATAGATGAAGCCCGGCTCCTCGCCCTTGAAACGGGCTTCCGCGGCCTGCGCCGTTTCATAGACATAGCCCTGGGTGAGATACATCGCTTCCGACGTCTCGCCGAACTGTGAACGCAGTGTTCCCCCGTGCACGAGTGCGGTCTGAGGCTTCCAGTTACGCTTCTTGGTGCTCATCGCTTTTGTTCCAGACACAAAAAAACCGGCCGCGAAAGTCGCAACCGGTCCATATGGCCTTGCGGCCCGACGGTCCTTTAGCGACTTGTTTAACGTGGCTGCAAGCCGACCGGCCAAATCACCACGGGATAACGACCCTTTAGACCTCACCTGCGCTTGCGTCAATTGCCGGCTTCATTAAGAGGTTTGTACCAGGCAGGTTCCGCAATAATATCCAGCGGTTTTGCGGCAAGAACCTGCCACAAAGAGACCGACCTTGGAGCGGAGCCAGCCTTTTGCGGCAGACAGGCATTCTTCCCGATCAGGACATTTCCGCGCTGTTTCAGTCCGGCGCGCTGGAGTCGCCGCGCGCGCTCGATGTCGACCAGGTGCAGCCGGCGAGCCTCGATCTGAGGCTCGGCAACAAGGCTTTTCGCGTGCGCGCCTCCTTCCTGCCGGGTCCCGATCATCTGGTGGCCGACAAGCTTCACCGGCTGAAATTGCATGAGTTCAGTCTCGCCGAGGGCGCGGTGCTGGAAACCGGCTGCGTCTACATCGTGCCGCTGCTCGAAAGCCTGGCGCTGCCCGCAAACGTGTCGGCCTCGGCCAACCCGAAGAGCTCGACCGGCCGGCTCGACATCTTCACCCGGGTGATGACCGATCGCGGCCATGAGTTCGACAAGATCGCCCCCGGCTATCACGGGCCGCTTTATCTCGAAGTCAGTCCACGCACCTTCCCGATCGTCGTACGCGCCGGATCGAGGCTGTCGCAGATCCGCTTTCGCACCGGCAACGCGCTGTTGTCGGAGGCAGAACTGAACGAATTGCACCGCGCCGAGATGCTGGTGGCGACCGAGCCGCCCAACATTTCCGGCGGCGGCATTGCGCTGTCGATCGATCTTGACGGCGACCAGAACGGCCTGGTCGGCTATCGCGGCAAGCATCACACCGGCTTGGTCGATGTCGACAAGCGCGCCGCCCAGGATGCCGTCGATTTCTGGGAGCCGCTCTATAAGAGCGGCGCCGGCGAACTGGTGCTCGACCCGGACGAGTTCTACATCCTGGTCAGCCGCGAAGCCGTGCACGTGCCGCCGCTCTACGCCG
This sequence comes from Mesorhizobium sp. C268A, assembly GCF_040324475.1. Lineage (NCBI taxonomy): Bacteria > Pseudomonadati > Pseudomonadota > Alphaproteobacteria > Hyphomicrobiales > Phyllobacteriaceae > Mesorhizobium > Mesorhizobium sp. C268A. Next base: position 2,605,420 of record NZ_JAMYVX010000001.1, on the reverse strand, counting down.
CCGAGATGACGCCCTTCGATCCGCTGGTTGGCGAATTCCGTGTTCACTATGCCGGCTTCTTCGATCCGGGCTTCGGCCATTCGGCCTCAGGCGGCACCGGCAGCCGGGCGGTGCTCGAAGTGCGCAGCCACGAAGTGCCGTTCATCCTCGACCACGGCCAGATCGTCGGCCGGCTGGTCTACGAACACATGCTGAAGCGGCCGCAGGCGCTTTACGGCACCGATCTCGGCTCGAATTACCAGGCGCAAGGCCTCAAGCTCTCCAAGCATTTCCGCCCCGCCGGCTGAACCTTCGATCACCGTCAGGCAAAATACTTGCCTGCGCTGCCTCACCATGCTTGGCTGCCTTTCGGTGGCCGGCAAGAGAACGGCGCGCAAGGGGAACCAAAATGCAGATTTCAAGATGGATCATATCGGCAGCGGGCGCTGCCATGCTGGTGATATCGGCCGGCTCGCTGGCTGAGGCGCAGGAGAAATTGAAGATCGGCACCGAGGGCGCTTATCCGCCCTTCAACACCATCACCGCGGACGGCAAGATCGAGGGCTTCGACATCGACATTGCCAATGCGCTGTGTGCGCAGATGAAGGTCGAGTGCGAGATCGTCACCCAGGACTGGGACGGCATCATCCCGGCGCTGCAGGCGAAAAAGTTCGACGCCATCATCGCCTCGATGAGCATCACCGAGGAGCGCAAGAAACAGGTCGCCTTCACCAACAAATACTACACGACGCCGCTGGCGCTGGTGGCGCCCAAGGACAGCGACCTCACTTCCACCGAACCGGCAGCCCTTGCCGGCAAGACGGTGGGCGCGCAGGCCTCGACCACCCAGGCCGACTATGCGCAGGACGCCTATGGCAAGGCCGGCGCCGAGGCGAAACTCTACCCCACCCAGGAAGAGGCGATCACCGACCTGCAGAACGGCCGTCTCGACGCCGTCATCTCCGACAAGTTCGTGCTGATGGACTGGCTGAAGAAGGCGAGCGAAGGCTGCTGCAAGCTTGTCGGCGACGTCAAGGGCACCGAGACGCAAGCCGGCATCGCTGTCCGCCTGGAAGACACGGCGCTGCGCGACAAGCTGAATGCGGCGATAGACGCCATCGTCGCCGACGGCACTTACAAGAAGATCCAGGCCAAGTATTTCGATTTCGATATCTATTGAGTCCCGTCCGCCGGCGTCAGCCGCGAAAGAGATACGATTTCGCGGCGCCAAGGCAGGCATGAAAATGGCCGATAAACAGCAGTTCGCGTGCGGCCAAACGTTTCCTGCCCCAAAAGCCTTCGGTCAGTTTGACCTCGTCGAGCGAAGCGTTTGAGCCGCGCTTCAACGGGAACAACTGCTTGTCGAGGCAACCGAGGACATGGGCCTTGGCGGAGTCGATGCCGCAGACCTTGCCATTGTTGTTCAGCCTGTCGCTGCGAAGCGCTGATGTCATGTGATCCGTGTTGCGCATCAGAAAGCTCACCTGGGCTTTCGAATAGCCGGTTGCTAGAAGACGGCTCGTCATCGCCAAACGGGCTTCACGATAGGACTTCGGGCTGCACTGGCCGGCGCTAAAGGCCACCGACGGTTGGGTCAGGAACAGGGCCACGCCCGTGAACACAATGACAAGCCGCATTCCGTTCATTTCCGGCTCCCAAATTGTGATGCTGCCTCAAAGCGCCTTCACCGCCACCTTAACCGGCTGCTCAATCTCCAGCGGGTTGCGCAGCGGCAGGCCGAAATCCGCGGCCTCGATCTCGAAAACGTCGCCGGCCTGAGTCTTGATGCCGTCGGCAAAAGACAGCGTCGCCGTGCCGAACATGTGCACATGCACGTCGCCCGGCTGGCGGAAGGCCGAATATTTGAAGTGATGATGTTCGAGATTGGCGATTGTGTGCGACATGTTCGCTTCGCCCGACAGGAACGGCTTTTCCCACAGCAAATTGCTGTCGCGATAGATTCGCGATGAGCCCCTGACGTCGGCCGGCAGGTCGCCGATCAGGATTTCCGGCCCGAACGAGGCGTTGCGCAGTTTGGAATGTGCCAGGAACAGATAGTTCACCCGCTCGGTAACATGATCGGAAAACTCGTTCGACAGCGTGAAGCCGACGCGGAACGGCGCGCCGTCGTCGCCGATGACATAGATGCCGGCGATTTCCGGCTCCTCGCCGGCGTCCTGCGCAAAGGCCGGCGACATCAGTGCGGCGCCCGGCGCCACCGCCATGGTGCCGTTGCCCTTGTAGAACCATTCCGGCTGCACGCCGGTCTGGCCCTTGGCCGGCTTGCCGCCTTCGAGCCCCATGCGGAACATCTTCATGGAATCGGTAAGCTGCTCCTCGCCGCCATCGCTGAGCTTCTTGTGCATGGAATCGCGCGTCGCCGCCGAGCCGAGATGGGTCAGGCCGGTGCCGGTCAGATGCAGATGCGCAGGATCGGGATGGTTGATCGGCGACACCAGCCGGCCCTTCTTGTAGACGGCGTCGAGGTCTATCGCTTCACCGAACCCCTTGCGCTCGATCAGCGCGGCGAGGCCCGTTCCGGTGCGCGCGGCTTCCATGGCCAGCGAATAGACGCTGCGGGCGCCGTTGATGATCCTGGTCTTGCCGCCGCCATTGCGGGCGACGACGCGGATGGTCTCGGCGTCGTCGAGGATCTGGGAGATTAGCATGATGAAATCCTCTCTCATGTGCCTTGGCCGGGTTGCCCCTTGGCAAACCTTGACCTGCGCGGCTCGGACCTCGCCGCGCCACGGGTTGAACTCTTCGTCCGGATTGCGCTCGCGAGCTCCATCCCTCGGGGGACTTCTTGTGCCGACAACTTGCCGGCTGCGCCGCGACCGTATGCCTCCTGCTTGCCTCGCTGAAGCTTGTCAGGCCTTGTTCTTGTTGTAGACGTCGAAGATCACGGCGCCGAGCAGCACCAGGCCTTTGACCACCTGCTGCCAGTCGACATTGACGCCCATGATCGACATGCCGTTGTTCATCACGCCCATGATGAAGCCGCCGACGACCGCCCCGATAACCTGGCCGACGCCGCCCATCGCCGAGGCGCCGCCGATGAACACTGCGGCGATGACATCGAGCTCCGAGCCGAGACCCGCCGCCGGCACCGCCTGGCCGAGACGAGCCGCGATGATCAGGCCGCCAAGCGCCGACAGCACGCCCATATTGATGAACACCATCAGCGTCAGCCGCTCGGTGTTGATGCCCGACAGCTGCGCCGCCTTGGGATTGCCGCCCATGGCGTAGATGCGCCTCCCGATGGTCATGCGCTTGGTGACGAAGACGAACAGCGTGATCAGCACGCCCATGACCAGCAGCACCACGGGCAGGCCGCGGTAGCTGGCAAACTCATAGACCAGGAACAGCGCCAGCGCGCTGGCGACCAGCGTCTTGACGACGAACAGGGTGAAGGGCTCGGCCTCATAACCATGGCGTTCTCGTTTGCGCCGGGTGCGGACCCCGAAATAGGCATAGGCGAGCACGGCGATCAGCCCCAGCACGACCGTCGTCATGTGCAGGGTCACGCCGCTGCCCATGATGGTCTTGCCGGCTGCGTTCACGACCGGCGGGACGAGCGTCAGTGGGCCGATCACATCCGGGATGAAGCCGGAACTGAGCATCTTGAAGTCGTCGGGAAGCGGACCCACCGACGAGCCGCCGCCAAGCAACGCCTGGCAAATGCCGCGGAAGATCAGCATTCCGGCCAGCGTGACAATGAAGCTCGGTATCCGGTGATAGGCGATCCAATACCCTTGCGCGGCGCCGATCAGGCCACCCGCGACCAGGCAGACGATCGAAACCACCAGGGGATTGCTCAGCGGTCCGAGTTGCCAGATGACCATCATGTTTGCCGCCAGCGCGCCAATGAAACCGGCGACCGATCCGACGCTGAGGTCGATATAGCCCGATACGATCACCAGCAGCATGCCCAGCGCCATCACGATGATGAAGGAGTTCTGCTGCACCAGATTGCTGAGGTTGACCGGCTTGAACAACGTCCCCGACGTGGTGAACTGGAAGAACAGCATGATGACGATCAGGGCTATGATCAGTCCGTATTCGCGTAAATTCGTCGCCAGCGCCGAGACGGCGATGCGCGGGCGCTGTTCGTCGGCGACGTTGCCCTGCGGGGCGGGGGCGCTTTCGGTGCTCATGCTGCTTTTCCTTCTCCCCGGACGATGGCGCGCATTATCTTTTCCTGGCTTGCTTCCGCCGCCGGCATTTCGCCCACCATGCGCCCTTCGTTCATGACGTAGATGCGGTCGGTAATCCCCAGCAATTCCGGCATTTCCGACGAGATGACCACGATCGCCTTACCCTCCGAGGCAAGGCGCGCGATGATCGTGTAGATTTCATACTTGGCGCCGACATCGATGCCGCGTGTCGGCTCGTCGAGGATCAGCACGTCAGGATCGGCAAACAGCCATTTCGACAGCACCACCTTCTGCTGGTTGCCGCCGGAAAGATTGCCGGTCATCTGATAGACGCTTGACGCACGGATATTGGTCTTCTTGCGATAGTCGTTGGCGACCGCAAGTTCGCGCATGTCGTCGATCACGCTGTGGCGCGACACGCCGTCGAGATTGGCCAGCGTAATGTTATGCTTGATATGGTCGATGAGGTTGAGGCCGTAGGTCTTGCGGTCCTCGGTGACATAGGCGATGCCGTGTTGGACCGCCTTGCTTACCGAGGAGACATCGACCGGCTTGCCCTTGAGCAGCACTTCGCCGGTGATGCGGCGGCCATAGGAGCGGCCGAACAGGCTCATGGCGAATTCGGTGCGGCCGGCGCCCATCAGCCCGGCGATGCCGACCACCTCGCCCTTGCGCACATTGAGGTCGATGCCCTTGATCACCTGCCGCTCGGCATGGAGCGGGTGATAGACCGACCAGTTTTTCACCTCGAACACGACTTCGCCGATCTTGGGCTCGCGCGGCGGATAGCGGTCGTCGAGCGAACGGCCGACCATCGAGGTGATGATGCGGTCTTCGGAGATATCCTTCTTGGCCAGCGTCTCGATGGTGCGCCCGTCACGGATGACGGTTACCTTGTCGGCGACCCGGTTGATCTCGTTGAGCTTGTGCGAGATCAGGATCGAGGTCATGCCTTGTCGCTTGAATTCGAGCAGAAGATCGAGCAGCGCCTGGCTGTCTTTCTCGCTGAGCGACGCGGTCGGCTCATCGAGGATCAAAAGCTTGACGTCCTTGCTCAGCGCCTTGGCGATCTCGACCAACTGCTGCTTGCCGACGCCGATATTGGTGATCAGTGTCTTGGGGTCCTCCTTGAGGCCCACCTTCTTCAACAAGGCAGCGGTGCGCGCCTCGTTGGCATCCCAGTCGATGACGCCATATCGGGCGTTTTCGTTGCCGAGGAAGATATTCTCGGTGATCGACAGCATCGGCACCAGCGCTAGCTCCTGGTGGATGATGACGATGCCCTTGTGTTCGCTGTCATGGATACCTTTGAACTGGCATTCCTGACCCTGAAAAATGATCTGGCCGTCATATGTGCCGGCGGGATAGACGCCCGACAGAACCTTCATCAGCGTCGACTTGCCGGCGCCGTTCTCGCCAACCACGGCGTGGATCTCGCCTTCCTCGACGCTGAGGTTGACGTTCGACAGCGCCTTCACGCCGGGGAACGTCTTGGTGATGTCGCGCATCTCCAAAATCGTCGTCATCAGGGCAAGCTCCTCCTGTTGCATGTCGCTCAAAAGTGCTTGCGGTTTGAGACAACGACATGCACGGAAACAAAGTCCGGTAGAAACAATACCGGGGTCGCTTGTGAACGGAAAGGGGTCCTGCGTCGCGCAGGACCCCTGTCTTTATAAACGGATTACTTCAGTTCGTCGGCCTTGATGTAGCCGGAGTCGACGACCAGTGCCTGGTAGTTCGACTTGTCGACCTCATGCGGCGTCAAAAGGATCGAGGGGACGACCTTGACGTCGTTGTTGTAGGTCTTTTCATCGAGGCCGTCCGGCTTGCCGCCCGAGAGCACCTTGTCGACGAGTTCGACGGTGGCCTTGGCCAGTTCGCGGGTGTCCTTGAACACGGTCGAGTATTGCTCGCCCGTGATGATCAGCTTGACCGAAGCGGTCTCGGCGTCCTGGCCGGTCACGATCGGCCACGGCTGGGCGTCGGTACCGTAACCGACGGCGCGCAGCGAAGCGGTGATGCCGCGCGACAGGCCGTCATAGGGCGAAAGAACGCCATCGACGCGGCTGCCGTCCGAGTAGTTGGCCGACAGCAGGTTGTCCATGCGCGCCTGGGCGGTCGCGGCGAGCCAGCGCAGCGTGCCGACCTTGTCCATGCCGGTCTGACCGGACTTGATCTTGATCGAGCCGTCATCGATCAGCGGCTGCAGCACCGAGATTGCGCCGTTGTAGAAGAAGAATGCGTTGTTGTCGTCCGGCGAGCCGCCGAACAGTTCGACGTTCCACGGCTTGGTGTTCGGGAAGCGCTCCTTGAGACCCTTGACCAGCGAGTTCGCCTGGATCACGCCGACGCCGAAATTGTCGAAGGTGGTGTAGTAATCGACATTGGCGGTCTTCTTGATCAGGCGGTCATAGGCGACGACGACGACGCCGGCGTCGGCGGCCTTCTGCAGCGCGTCCGAAAGGGTGGTGCCGTCGATCGAAGCGATGATCAGCGCCTTCGGGCCTTTGGTGATTTCGTTTTCCAGCTGGCTGAGCTGGTTGGGGATGTCGTCCTGCGCGTACTGCAGGTCGACCGTGTAGCCGAGAGCTTCGAGCTGGGACTTGACGGCATCGCCGTCATTGATCCAGCGCTGCGAGGTCTTGGTCGGCATCAGCACGCCGACAAGACCCTTGTCGGCTGCGTGCGCCGAGTAGGTCATGGCAGCGATGCCAAGGGCCGCGACGGCGGCCAGTGTCTTGATGATTTTCACGTAAAACTCTCCCTGGTTGATGGACGCGACACCTCGGGGCTTCGCGGGCCGCGCAGTCGGGCGGATGCGCCAAAGCGCCGCCGCCGTCATAATCGATCTCCGGTATCCTCCCAATCGGCCCTCAGTCTTGATTTAAATCGATACGATTTTGCTCGTCATCGACCGTCAAGTCTTGAGGACGCGCGAAAATGTGACCCTTTGCCATAACTGTCAAATGCGATCTTCGGTGGTTGCTATACCAAAACCGGTATATGACTAGACCGGGCTGGAACAGTGGCGGAAGCGGGAAAAGGCATGGCGGCTTTACGAGGTCCTCAGGGAATTTCAAGCGGTTACGATGAATTGCCGGGCGATGGCGAGACACTTCTGCGCAGTGGCTTGAGCCTGCGTCACATGCGCATGATCGCAGCGCTGGACGATCACGGTCGGGTGAGCGCGGCCGCCCAGGTGATGAACATCTCGCAGCCGGCGGCCTCGCGCATGATTTCCGAGATGGAAGCGGTGCTTGAGGTCAAGCTGTGCGAAAGGCTGCCGCGCGGCATCACGCTCACCCCTTACGGCAAGGCGCTGGCGCGGCGCGCGCGCTCGATCCTGCTCGAAATGCGCGAGGCCGACCGCGAAATATCGGAGCTCAAGGCCGGCAAGGGCGGCTCGGTGTTCCTTGGCGCGGTGACGGCGCCGGCGATCGAACTGGCGGTCCCGGCGATCCGCGAGATACGCCGCCTTTATCCGCGCATCGAGATTACCATGCAGGTCGAGACGTCGAATGTGCTGGCGCGCGAACTGATCGCCACGCGCCATGATTTCATCATCGCCCGTGTCCCCGAAGACCTCAATCCGCGCCTGTTCGAATCGCGCGTCATCGGCGTCGAGAAGGCCTGCCTGATCGTGCGCCGAGGCCACCCGCTGAGCAACGGCCATCCTCTAAACAATGGGAAGGCGGTGAGGCTGGAGGACACCGCCGCCTTTGACTGGGTGTTCCAGTCGGGCGGGTCGCCGCTGCGCCAGGCGATGGAGAGCAATTTCCTGAACCGCAACATCGCCCTGCCGGACCGCATCCTCAACACCTCGTCGCTGCTGCTCACACTGGTCATGGTGGCGCAGTCCGACGCCATCGCCCCGGTGTCGATCCAGGTGGCAAAATTCATCCAGAACCCCGACGGTCTCGCCGGCGCCATCGATGTCGTCCAGACCGAGTTCGACATCGAGGTCCGCCCCTACAGCCTGATCACGGTGAAGAACCGCGTGCTGTCGCCGGCAGCCAAGATGCTGCACGATTTTATCTTGCGGGAAGTGGGATAGGAACTGGAGCGGGTAGAGGGAATCGAACCCTCGCGTTCAGCTTGGGAAGCTGACAAGCTACCATTACATCATACCCGCGTCGGCCTCTCGATATCATGATGGGCGTGCTTCGGGCAATCGCCCTTGGACAGCTGTTCGGAAACGGCTGTTGGAAACCCGACCGATTGCGCCGTCCGCCCGCCTTGATGCGGGCGCAGCAAGTGCGTATTCGTGGGTTTGTACCCCGAATCCGGGCACACCAATCTGGAGGCAGGCCCCTTGTCCACAGTGACGCGCTTTCTCGGTGACTCGCCCGTCAGGGTGATCGTCAAGCTGCTGGTCGTTTCGTTCCTGGTCGGCCTGGTCATGAATGCGTTCGGCTGGACGCCGATGGACGTCTTCTACCGCATCCAGGGTTTCTTCATCGATCTTTGGAACCTCGGCTTCAACGCGGTCTATCGCTTCTTGGGCTATATCCTGCTCGGCGCCGCGATCGTCGTGCCGGTGTTCATCCTGCTCAGGGTCGCGAACTACCGCAAGTGAAGCGGAGCATGATCCCGAAAAGTGGCAACCGGTTTTCGGAAAAGATCATGCTCAAACCAAAGGCCACTTAGGCAAAGTCCGACGCCACCTCGAACAGGATGGCGTGGCGCGCGGCGAGCGCTGCGACATCGGTCGAATAGCCGCCGCCGATGACACCGCAGACCGGGATGCCCAGCGCGCGGAAATGACCGATCACCATGGCGTCGCGGGCACGTACGCCGTCATCGCTGAGCGACAGCCGGCCGAGCCGGTCCTCGGCATGCACGTCGACACCGGCATTGTAGAAGACGATGTCCCAGTGCGCCTTGGCCGAGAGCTCCGGCAGGAGGACACCCAGCCGTTCGAGATAGGCGCCATCGCCGGTGCCGTCCGGCAGGGCAACGTCGAGATCGGAGGCAATCTTGCGCACCGGATAATTGCGCTCGCCATGCATGGAAAAGGTGAACGCGCGTGGCTCTCCTTTCAGGATGTCCGCGGTGCCGTCGCCCTGATGCACATCGAGATCGACGATCAGGATGTTTTTCACCGCGTCTTCGGCTAGCAGCACCAGCGAAGCGACGGCAACATCGTTGAAGGTGCAGAAGCCCGCGCCTTGCGCGCGCCGCGCATGGTGGCTGCCGCCGGCGCTGTTGCAGGCAATGCCATTGATAAGCGCCAGTCGCGCCGCCAGCACCGTGCCGCCGGCGGCGAGTTGCGCCCTGAGCGAAACGCGCGGTCCCACGGGAAAGCCGATCTCGCGCTCGATCTTTTCAGGCACTGAACACGTGATGACCTGGTCGACATAATCAGCCGCATGGGCGAGCTTCAGCCAGGAGGCCGGCGCCGGCTCGGGCATCGACAGCGCCCCGGCATGGATCAGACCCCTGATATGCAAGGCCTGCATCAGCAGCGGATATTTGCTCATCGGAAAGCGATGATTGACGGCGAAGCCGGCATCGTAGTCGGGATGATGGACGATCTGCAGGGGCATGGCTAAAGCAATTCCAGGAAAAGTGTGCAGCGGTTTTCCCGGGAGAAGCGCGTAGCGCCTCCCTTTGGGAATTGCTTAAAACCAGTACTGGGATCCGGCGGGCTCGCGCCAGAAGAACATTTCGGTTGGCCGTCACGGCAAGAGTGATTGCGCGGTGGCGGGAAAATGGGGCACATCGGCTGTTCGATCAAGCCGCAACCAGCAAGGCAGCAATCCCCTGGACACGGGTGCAACCCCAGCCGACGCGAGACCCTTCGCCGTCACCAACCGTTCGGTGCTCGCCATCGCCGTGCCGATGACGCTCGCCTATCTGACGACGCCGCTGCTCGGCATCGTCGACACGGCGGTGGTCGGGCAGTTCGGCGATGCCGCCCTGCTCGGCGGCCTGGCGGCCGGGGCCCTGGTCTTCGACGTCGTCTTCAGCACCTTCAATTTCCTGCGCTCCGGCACCACCGGCCTCGTCGCCCAGGCGTTTGGGCGCGGCGACGAAACCGAGGAGCAGGCGGTGTTCTGGCGCGCCGTGCTGATCGCGGTCGCCGCCGGCATCGTGCTTGTCGTCCTTGCGCCGCTGATCGCCATCGCCGGCCAGAAATTCATCGGCGGCGAAGCGCGCGTCGGCGAGGCGATGGGCGTCTATATCCACATCAGAATGCTCGCCGCCCCCTTCACGCTGATCAACTACGCCATCCTCGGCTATGTCCTTGGACGCGGCGAGGGCGGGCTTGGGCTGATGCTGCAGGCGGTGCTCAACGGCATCAACATCGTGCTTTGCATCCTGCTCGGCCTGAAGCTTGGCTGGGGCGTCGCCGGCGTGGCCTGGGCGACCGTCACCGGCGAATGTCTGGCCATGCTGCTGGGTCTCGCCATCGTTGTCTGGCGCTTCCGGGCCGCACCCCGCCTGCCGCGGCATCGCCTGCTCGACATGCCCGCTTTCCTGCGCATGCTGTCGCTCAACCGCGATATCATGATCCGCTCGTTCTCGCTGCTCGCCGCTTTCGCGCTGTTCACCCGCCAGGGCGCGCAGTTCGGCACGCTGACGCTGGCCGCCAATGCCGTGCTGATGAACTTCTTCCTCGTCGCCGGCTATTTTCTCGACGGTTTCGCCACCGCGGCCGAACAGTTGGCGGGACGCGCGATCGGCGCACGTGCCGAGACGGCGTTCCGCCGGGCGGTACGTCTGACCTTATTCTGGGGGTTCGGCCTCGCCGGAACCGCCACGCTGATCTTCTGGCTCGGCGGCGCCGGCCTGATTTCGTTGATCACCACGTCGCCGGACGTTCGTGCTGTTGCCGACATCTATCTGCCGTGGGCGGCACTGACACCGCTGAGCGGCGTGCTGGCCTTCCAGATGGACGGCGTCTTCATCGGCGCCACGTGGTCGCGCGACATGCGCAACATGATGCTGGTCTCGTTCCTGGCCTTCAGCGCCGCATTGTTCAGCTTGGCGCCGTCTCTCGGCAATCACGGCCTGTGGGCGGCGCTGCACGTTTTCCTGCTGGTGCGCGGCTTCAGCCTGCTGGCGACTTTGCGGGTGAGGGTGCGGGAGGCGTTTTAGCCCTCAGAAACGGCCATTAGCCCAATTTCGCGTCAGCTCGCCTGCTGCCTCGCAAACGTCCATGGCCGTCCCGATGTCGGAAGGCGCAAGCGCCGCGACGACTGCATGGCAGTTTTTGGCGGGCTGCCCAGCAGAAGGCATATCGGAATAGACAAAGAAGCAAACGGCGGCTGACTGCAATGCGGTGGTCGACGAGACGTTCGCGGGCAAGGCATTCACAGCAGCGGCCTGGCAAAGTTGCCGCACATAGGGCTCCAGTTGACCATCGCCAAAGGGAGCAGCCATGGACGCAAGAATGAAAACCGCAGCCGATGGCATTGCAGCCTCGCTTTTCAATCGAACAAGCTGACAGGTCCTGTGTGCTCTAAATATGGCGTGAGACGGACAGCGGCCACTTTCGCTGCGCATCAACGGCGTAGCTTGGCCGTCAAATCAAAGCGGCTTTGCCGCCCATTCGCTGAGCCGGCTGTCGCGCAGGCCGCGCAAGGACGTCAGCTGTTCCCTGTCGGCGAACTTCGCCATGCCGGCAAGGATGCGGCCGGGCAGCGCCGGTCCGGCATAGACCATGCCGGTATAGAGCTGCACGAGGTCGGCGCCGGCGCGGATTTTCTCCAGCGCGGTCTCGGCGGAATCGACGCCGCCGACGCCGATGACGGCGCGCTCCGGCCCGAGCAGCCGACGCATCTTGGCCAGCACGATGGTCGAACGCTCGAACAGCGGTTTTCCCGAGAGACCGCCGGTCTCGCCGGCGCCGCTTGGGCTACGCAATCCGGATCGCGAGAGCGTCGTGTTGGAGACGATGACGCCGTCGATCTGCTTTTCGGTCACTTCGGCGGCGATGTCTTCAAGCTCGGCCTCGACCAGATCGGGTGCGACCTTGAGAAAGATTGGTGGCTGGGCCGATGCCGAGCCACGGGCCGATATGACGCGAGCCAGAAGTTCGCCGAGCTGTTCGCGCGCCTGCATGTTGCGCAGGCCGGGCGTGTTGGGCGACGAGATGTTGACGGTGAGATAACTGGCGTATTTCGCAAAGCGGGAGACGCCGAGCTCATAGTCATGGACACGATCGGCGCTGTCCTTGTTGGCGCCGATGTTGACGCCGACGATGCCGACGCGTCCCTTGCGCGCGGCAAGGCGCATCTCGGCCGCTTCGTGGCCCTCATTGTTAAAACCCAGCCGGTTGATCGCCGCATCATCCTCAGCCAGCCGGAAAATGCGCGGCTTCGGATTGCCGGCCTGCGGCAGCGGCGTCACGGTGCCGACTTCGGCAAAGCCGAAGCCGAGGCCAAGCAGCGCGTCAGGCACCTCGGCATTCTTGTCATAGCCTGCGGCCATGCCGAGCGGATTGGGGAAGGCGATGCCACAGAGGCTGAGCTTCAACCTGTCGTCGCGCACCGTCCGCGCGCCGACCGGCAGACCGCATCGCAGCGCCGCGATCGACATGCCATGCGCCGTTTCCGGATCGAAGGTGAACAGCAGTTTCTGGCCGATGCGATCGAACACGCTCATTCGGCCTCCAGCGCCGGAAACTGGTGTGCGCCATCAGCGCCGAGCGGCAATGGTTTCACCCACAGCACGGCGTTCATGTCGAGCACGCCATAGAGATGCGGAAACAGCGCGCCGCCGCGCGAGACCTCGTATTTCAGCGGGTCACCGAGCAGCGCCCCGTCGATGGCGATCAGCAGCAAATCCGTCTGGCCGGCGAAATGCTTCGCCGCCGTCTCCCTGGCCTGATCAGCAGTGGAGAAATGGATGAAGCCGTCGGCGACGTCGATCGGAGCGCCGGTGAAGCGGCCGTTTTTCTCGGCCTCGCGCCAAAGGGCTTCGGGCGCGATCTTGTAGATGATCTGAGACATTGTTGCGCTATAAAGCAATTCCAGGAAAAGTGTGAAGCGGTTTTCCGCCCGGAATTGCGTTAAAACAAGGAGATAGAGCGGAGCGCCGTGGAACGGCGACCCGCTCTGGTCCGGATGGCTCATGCGGGGAAGGGCAACTCGTCCGCATTTACGGCGCAAAGCTGTGATAGGTTGCGCATACTGGCTCGTGGAGGATGGAACATGCGTCTGCAGCACATACTGATCCCCGCCGCACTGGTCTCGCTGGTTGCGGCATCGGCCTGGTCCGAAGAGACCGACCGCTACCGGCTGGAAAAATCCGCCAACGGTTATGTCCGTATGGACACCCGGACCGGCGCCATGTCGATCTGCGAGGAGCGCTCCGGCCAGCTCATCTGCAAGATGGCCGCCGACGAACGCGCCGCCTTCCAGGAGGAAGTCGACCGTTTGCAGGCCTCGATGAAAGCAATGGACGAACGCGTCGCCAAGCTCGAGAACTCGCTGTCCGCCCGCCTCGAATCGAAGCTGCCGAGCGAGGAGGATTTCGACAAGACGATGAGCTATATGGAGCGCATGCTGCGCGGCTTCATGGGCATCGTCAAGGAAATGGACAAGGATGACGGCGCCAATCTCAATTCGCAAAAGACCTGAACTGCCCGGCGGGGAATGCCCCGTCCGGCCATTGCCGCATGAAGACAAAGCGCTTCGCCGCATAATCGTCCGGTCCCCGTAAAAGCCGATAATCAATAAGGGATTTGGGGAGGAACATTTGCCGTCGGGTTACACCTTCGTCATCGCCGACGACCATCCGCTTTTCCGCGGCGCGCTGAAAGAGGCGCTTGCCGGCGTTGGTGATGTCGCAGCCATTCACGAGGCCGGCGATTTCGAAAGCGCCAAGGTCCTGGTCGTGGCCAATGAGGATGTCGACCTGGTGCTGCTCGACCTGTCGATGCCGGGCGCCAGCGGCCTGTCCGGTCTGATCGCACTGCGCGGCATCCACCCGGCGGTGCCGCTGGTGGTGGTGTCGGCACATGACGACCCGGTGACCATCCGGCGCGCGCTCGATCTCGGCGCGTCCGGCTTCATCTCCAAATCGGCCAGTATGGAAGAGATTCGCAGCGCCGTGCAGACGGTGCTGGCCGGCGACATCGCAGCACCCGTCGGCATCGACCTCGGCGTCGAGCGCGACCCCGAAATATCCGACCTGATCAAGCGGCTGCAGGCGCTGACGCCGCAGCAGACGCGTGTCCTCGGCATGCTGGCCGAAGGCCTGCTCAACAAGCAGATCGCCTACGAACTCAGCGTCTCCGAAGCGACGGTCAAGGCGCATGTCTCGGCCATCCTGCAAAAGCTCGGCGTCGACAGCCGCACCCAGGCGGTGATCCAGCTGTCCAAGATCGGCAGCGATCCGTTGCAGCCAGCAGGCTAAAGCGCATCGCGCTGAACGGATTCATGCGACCCGCTTTAGCTCTTGTTCGATGCATGTCGTGGTCCCAGAACCGGGGCACACTTCTGGGCGACATGCATTGAACCCTACTCGGCCGCCGAGGCCAGCGGCCTGACCCTGGCCATCATCGAGCGCAGCACCGCGGGCTTCAGCGGCTTGTTGATTACCGGCACGTCGAGCGCGGCGGCAGCGGCACGGACCTCGGTGGAGCGGTCGGCGGTGACCAGCACGGCCGGCAGGTCGGAACCATGGATGTCACGCAGGCGCGCGATGATGTCGAGGCCGCTTCTGCCATCGAGATGATAGTCGGCAAGCACGATGTCGGGACGATCGGCCCTGCCAAAATCCTCCGAACCCGAAAACGTGCCGACGCTGCAGCCCCAGCCTTCGAGCAAAAGCCGCATGCCATCGAGAATGCGAGGGTCATTGTCGATGCACATGACGCGCAGGCCGGCCAGCGAATTCGCGGTGCGGGCAGGCGCCTTCGGCTCGACCTCGCGCCGCGGCGCCTCAACCGCCGCAACCGGCAGGATAACGGAAAAGCGCGTACCCTTGCCCGGGTTGGAAAAGATCTGGATCTCGAGCCGCAGTACCCGCGCGATGCGGTCTACGATGGACAGGCCAAGGCCGAGACCTTCGGCTTCGCGCACGCCTTCATCCAGCCGGGTGAACTCGTTGAAGACCGTGTTCAGCTTGTCGCCGGCAATGCCGATGCCAGTGTCGATCACCTGGATTTCGGCGAGTTC
The DNA here is from genome assembly GCF_040324475.1 of Mesorhizobium sp. C268A. Taxonomy (NCBI): domain Bacteria; kingdom Pseudomonadati; phylum Pseudomonadota; class Alphaproteobacteria; order Hyphomicrobiales; family Phyllobacteriaceae; genus Mesorhizobium; species Mesorhizobium sp. C268A. The sequence continues at coordinate 2,590,155 of NZ_JAMYVX010000001.1, read as the reverse complement.
GCCGCGCCGTCGCACGCCGACCAGGATGCGGCCATGGGGGGTGTATTTGATGGCGTTGGAGACCAGATTCTGGATCAGCCGGCGCAGTAGGTTGCGGTCCGTCATCACGCTGAGCGACGAGGCCATGATCGTCAGATCGAGTTTCTTTTCGGCGGCGAGCGGCTGAAAATCATTGCCGATCTGGCGCAGCAGCCCGTCCAGGCGGAAGGCGCTGTCGTCCGGTTTCATCGCGCCGGCGTCGAGGCGGGAAATGTCGAGCACGGCGCCCAGGATCGTCTCGACCGATTCCAGCGAGGATTCGATGTTGATAGCGGCCTTGCCGGCCGGGCCCTTGCCGGCCTTTTCGATCAGCGACGAGCAGTAGAGACGGGCGGCGTTCAGCGGCTGCAGGATGTCGTGGCCAGCGGCGGCGAGGAAGCGCGTCTTGCCCAGATTGGCCTCCTCGGCCAGCATCTGCGCCTGCGCCAGCTCCTCATTGACCCGGGTCAACTCCTCGTTAACCCTAGTCAGTTCGATGGTCCGCGTCTTGACCCGCTGCTCCAGCGATTCATTGGCCCGCTTCAGCGCCAAATCCTGTTCGACGCGTCCTGATATGTCGGCATAGGTGGCGACGATTCCGCCGTCCGGCATCGGGTTGGAGCGCAGTTCGAGGATACGGCCACTGGTCTTCAACTCCATCTGCCATGGGCTGACGAAGCTGGTCAGCCGGTTGAGCATCGCCACGCGCTGGTCGGCCGGAATATCGCCGCGCTCGGCGAGGTGGCGCAGGATGCGGTCGAGCGAGACGCCGACCTGGCCCATCTCGTCGGGCAGGTCGAACAGCGCGCGATATTGTCTGTTCCAGCAGATCAGACGAAAATCGCGGTCGAATACGGTGATGCCCTGCTCCATCTGGTCGAGCGCGATCTGCAGCAGGTCGCGATTGTGCTGCAGCGCTTCGGTGGCGTCGTCGAGCAGGCGAAAGGCGTCCTTGGACTCGCGGTCGTTGCGGCGAAACAGCAGCGACAGGATCAGCCGCGCCGAAGACGAGCCGACCGCGCTCGCCAGCAGCTGCTCGGAAAAGCGGATGACATCCATGCTGGCCTGCTCATTGCCGTGCAGCGAGACGCCATTGCTTTTCTCGAAGGATTGGAAGGAGCGCTCGGTGCGCTCGACGCCGAGGTAGCGCGAGATGGTGTCTTTCAGCACATTGACGGTGATGGCGGTGCGGAAGCGGCGCAGGCTGGGCATCGGGCCGGATTCGCGCGGCACGAAGATCGACGCCTGGATCCGCCCCAGCGGCACTGACGCGCGCGACAGCGAGCCGAGCACGAAGAACAGCGTGTTGACCGACAGGCTCCAGAGCACGCCGTGGTTCAACGGTTCGGCGACGGTGCCGAACAGAGCCTGCGGCCGCAGCGCCTCGAAACCGAACAACCCCTGCACGACGATGTCCGCGTCGGCTGCCGAGAGCGACGGCAAAAGCAGCGTATAGCCCCAGACGAGGATGCCGGCGACCATGCCAAGGGCCGCGCCGCGGCCATTGGCGCCGCGCCAGATCAGCCCGCCGATCAGCGCCGGCGCGAATTGGGCGATTGCCGCGAACGACATCAGGCCGATCGACGACAGCCGCGCCGCGTTGGTGCTTTCGCGGTAGTAGAGGAAGGCAATGAACAACAGGATGAAGATGGCGCCGCGCCGCACGTTGAGGATCAGCGTCGACCAATCCTCATTCTCCGAGGTCGTGGTCTTGAGCAGGCGGCGCACGAACAGCGGGATGACGAGGTCGTTGGAGATCATGATTGACAGCGCCACGCTTTCGACGATCACCATGGCGGTCGCCGCCGACAGCCCACCGATGAAGGCGGCCATGGCGAGGAAGTCATGGCCGCCGAACAAGGGCAGCGCCAGCACATAGAGGTCACTGGTGGTTTTGGTGCCGACCAGCGCCAGGCCGGCGAAGGCGATCGGCAGCACGAACAGGTTTATCGCCACGAGATAGAGCGGGAACACCCAGGTCGCGGTGCGCAGTTCGGCCTCGCCGCGGTTCTCGACGATGGTGACGTAGAACTGGCGCGGCAGCATGATGATGGCAAAGCCGCTCAGGCAAGTCAGCACCAGCCAGGTGGCGAGCGAGGTGTTGTAGCCCATGGCTTGCCGCACCTGGCTGTTTTCGGCCAGCTTGTCGATCATGTCGCCCGGGCCACCGAAGATCAGGAAGGTGACCATCAGGCCGATCGCCAGGAAGGCGGCGAGCTTGACCACGGTTTCGACCGCCACCGCCAGCACCAGCCCGTCCTGGTGCTCGGTGGCGTCGGCATGGCGGGTGCCGAACAGCACCGCAAACAGCGCCAAGAGCATGGCCACCACCAGCGAGATGTCGCTGACGAAGGGATCGAAGGAGGGCGGCGATCCCGTATAATGCTCGACCATCAGGCCGACCGAACCGGAGATCGCCTTCAGTTGCAGTGCGATATAGGGCACCGCGCCGATGGTGGCGATCAGCGTGGCGATCGCCGAGACGGCAAAGCTCTTGCCGTAGCGCGCGCCGAGGAAGTCGGCGATCGAGGTGATCTTCTCGCTCTTGGCCAGCCGCACGATGCGATTGAGCAGCGGAAAGCCGAACACGAACACCAGCACCGGCCCGGTGTAGATGCCCAAAAATTCGAGGCCGCGTTCGGACGACAGGCCGACCGAGCCGAAGAAGGTCCAGGAGGTGCAGTAGATGGCGAGGCTGAGCGCATAGATGAAGGGCCGGGCGCGGCCGGGTCCCAACGCCGTTGAACGCCGGTCGCCGAGGCTGGCGATGACGAACAGCAGCGTTACATAGGCGACCGCAATGATGACGATGAACCAGCCCTGCACGGCCCGAAAATCCTCCTCGGCCAGCTTTCACCCCGGCCTGCCCAGAGGCAATCACAGCTCTAAGGTCAAGTCCATCGCGGCTTTCGGCGCATGGTCGCGACGCCGCCCTGTCGAACCGTGACCCAAGGTAAGGAGAAAGCGGTGTTCTCCAGCTTTTGCTTCTGTTGCAACCGCAGGTTTTTGTTATGGTGCGCACGGGCCGACGCCGGAGGGACGGCGGCAGCGCGGTCCGTCATGACAAGGAGGGTCGAATGCTGAAAGAATTCCAGGAATTCATTTCCAAAGGAAATGTGATGGACCTTGCGGTCGGCGTCATCATCGGCGCGGCCTTCAGCAAGATCGTCGATTCTCTTGTCAATGACATCATCATGCCTTTCATCGGCGCACTTGGTGGCGTCGACTTTTCCAACTACTTCATAGGCCTCTCATCAACAGTGCATTCGACCAATCTTGCCGACGCGCGTAAGGAAGGCGCGGTGTTCGCCTACGGCAATTTTATCACCGTGGCGCTGAATTTCGTCATCCTGGCTTTCATCATCTTCCTTATGGTCAAGGCCGTGAACAACATGCGCAAGCGGCTCGAGCGCGAGAAGCCGGCCGCACCTGCGGCTCCGCCGCCGGCTGACGTCGCACTGCTCACCGAAATTCGCGATCTCCTCGCCAGGAAATAGACAAGGCCAGATTTCTGGACCAAAACCCCGGTCGTTCGCGGCCGGGGTTTTCTGTTGCCGCATCTGCTAAGAGCATCCGCCAATGCATGTCGCCCATAAGTGCGCAGCGGTTCTGGATAATGACATGCATCAAAGCGGACATCAAAACGGACCTGTCATGACCCTGATCGATAGCTTGCGCGCCGAAGCGGTGGCCGCCCCCGAAAGCGGCATTGTCGCCGTCGTCAATTACGGCCGTACGCGCGAGGGCATGATCCCGCTCTGGGCCGGTGAAGGCGATTTGCCGACGCCTGCCTTCATTTCGGAAGCCGCCGCCAAGGGGCTCGCCAATGGCGAGACCTTCTATACCTGGCAGAAAGGCATTCCGGAGCTGAGGCAAGCGCTTTCTCGCTACTATGCCAGGCATTTCGGCAAGAGCTTCGCCGAAGAGGAATTCATCGCCACCGGTTCCGGCATGCATGCCATTCAGTTGGCATTAGCCGCGGTCGCCGGCAGCGGCGACGAGGTGGTCTATCTCTCCCCGGCCTGGCCGAATTTCGCCGCCGCCGCCGGTATTTCCGGCGCTACCCCGGTTGCGGTCACGCTCGACCAGTCGGGCAATGGCTGGTCCTGCGATGTCGACAAGATTGCGGCTGCGGTGACGCCGCGCACCAAGGCGCTGTTCGTCAACACGCCATCGAACCCCACCGGCTGGACGGCCGATAAGGAAACGCTGCAGGCGATCCTGAATCTCGCCCGCCAAAAGGGTCTGTGGATCATCGCCGACGAGATCTATTCGCTGTTCCACTACGGCCACGGCCGTGCGCCGTCCTTCCTCGACATTTCGACCGCGGAAGACCGCATCCTGTTCGTCAACTCCTTTTCCAAGAACTGGGCGATGACCGGCTGGCGCGTCGGCTGGATCAAGACCCATCCCGAGCTGCAGCAGGTGTTCGAGAACCTGATCCAGTATTCGACCTCAGGCGTCGCCCAGTTCATGCAGCGCGGCGCCGTCGCGGCGCTGGACCACGGTGATGCCTTCATCGTCGAGCAGGTGGAGCGCGCCAGGAAAGCGCGCGACCTGGTCTGCGATATTCTCGGCGCAACCGGCAAAGCGCGCTTCACCGTGCCGCAAGGCGCGTTCTATTTGTTTTTCACGGTCGACGGCATCACCGATCCGCGCCGGGCTGCTTTCGACATCGTCGACAAGGCCAATGTCGGCCTGGCGCCGGGCACCGCCTTCGGCCCTGGCGGAGAGGCGTTTTTGCGCCTGTGCTTCCACCGCCGCCTCGACCAACTCGAGGAAGCGGCACACCGGCTGGCGGGATGGATGAGGACGGTTTGAGGTGAATGGGCGGCGGCTTCAGCCGCCCGACTTCGGCACAAGCAGCGGCACAATCCGGTCGCTCTTGGCGACACTGGGCCGTCCGGCGGAGCCGTAGGGAATGCCCAGCGCATCCCATGTCTCGACCAGCGCGTCCTGCAGTCCCGCAATCAGCGCATCGGTATGGAACGGCGTCGGCGTGATGCGCAGCCGCTCGGTGCCGCGCGGCACGGTCGGATAGTTGATCGGCTGGATGTAGATGCCGTGCATGCCGAGCAGACGGTCGCTGGCCATCTTGCAGAGTTCGGGGTCACCGACCAGCACCGGCACGATGTGTGTCGGCGATTCCATCACCGGCAGGCCGGCTGCAGACAGAACCTCCTTGGTCCGCAACGCCTGGCGCTGTTGCGCATAGCGCTCGGCTTGCGACCGCTTGAGGTGGCGGATGGACGTGGTGGCGGCGGCGGCGATGGCCGGCGGCAGCGCCGTGGTGAATATGAAGCCCGGAGCATAGGAGCGCACCGCGTCGATGACGGCGCTGTTGCCGGCGATATAGCCGCCCAGCGTGCCGAACGCCTTGGCCAGCGTGCCTTCGATGATGTCGATGCGGTCGGCCAGCCCCTCGCGCTCGGTGATGCCGCCGCCGCGCGGTCCGTACATGCCGACGGCATGGACCTCGTCAATATAGGTCATGGCGTTGTAGCGTTCGGCCAGTTCGACGATCTGCTTGATCGGCGCGATGTCGCCATCCATCGAATAGACGCTCTCGAACACGATCAGCTTGGCGCGTTCGCGGCCCGCCACCTGCAGCAGGCTTTCGAGATGCGCGACGTCGTTGTGGCGGAAAATCTTCTTTTCGGCGCCCGAGCGCCGTACGCCTTCGATCATCGAGGCATGGTTGAGCTCGTCCGAAATGATCAGGCAATTGGGCAAAAGCCGCGCAATGGTCGAGATCGAGGCCTCGTTGGAGACGAAGCCGGAGGTGAAGACGAGCGCGGCTTCCTTGTCGTGCAGGTCGGCCAGTTCCAGCTCGAGTTCGACCAACGGGTTCGAGGTGCCGGAAATGTTGCGGGTGCCGCCGGCGCCCGAACCCATCTTGCCGGCCGCGTTCTGGAAAGCGGCGATGACATCGGGGTTCTGGCCCATGCCGAGATAGTCGTTGGAGCACCAGACGGTGATTTCCTCGGCGCGGCCGTTGGAACGCCAGATGGCGCGCGGAAACTTGCCGACAATGCGCTCGAGATCGGCGAAAACCCGGTAGCGCCGCTCGGCGTGGAGCTGGTCGATCGCTTCCTCGAAGAACCGCTGATAGTTCATGTCGCCTTCCCAGTTTTGCGCGGGATCATAATCGTTGGCCCATTCGTCGTCCACCGGGCCGTTTTGGTCAAAATGCCACGCCCCAAGCCTGTTCCTAACGATGCCAGATCGTGGCCTATTCCCTTGATGTGGATCAATTTTGTTTCCGTACGATGCCACAGGCCGGTGAGACTGTTACGGATTTAACATTCAGGCGTTTCTAATGGCCTTACCGCAGGCTTTCCAGTAAGGCGGTGATTGAGACAGTTTCCGATAAATCATGAGTAAAAGAGGACACGGATGACGGTTTTGGTAACGGGCGGCGCCGGTTATATCGGCAGCCACATGGTCTGGGAACTGCTGGATGCCGGCGAGAGCGTCGTCGTTCTCGACCGCCTTTCCACCGGCTTCGAATGGGCGGTAGCGCCGGAAGCCAAGCTTGTCGTCGGCGATGTCGCCGATAGGGAATTGGTCGGCCAGATCATCCGGGATAACGAGGTCGACGCGATCATCCACTTCGCCGGTTCCATCGTGGTGCCGGAGTCGGTTGCCGACCCGCTCGCTTATTACGAGAATAACACCTCCAAGACCCGCACGCTGATCGAAACCGCGGTGCGCGAGGGCGTGCCGCATTTCATCTTCTCCTCGACCGCCGCCGTCTATGGCGGCGCCGGCCTGGAGCCGGTGCGCGAGGATGCCCGCCTGGCGCCGGAATCGCCCTACGGCCTGTCCAAGCTGATGAGCGAATGGATGCTGCGCGACGCAGCGCTTGCGCATCCCTTGCGCTACACGGCGCTGCGCTACTTCAACGTCGCCGGCGCCGATCCCAGGGGCCGGGCGGGGCAGTCGACGCCTGGCGCCACGCATCTGATCAAGGTCGCCTGCGAGACCGCGCTCGGCAAACGCCCCTTCATGCAGGTGTTCGGCACCGATTATCCGACGCCGGACGGCACCTGCATGCGCGATTATATCCATGTCAGCGACCTGGCTGCGGCGCACCGGCTGGCGCTGCAGCGCCTGCGCGCCGGCGGCGGCAGCCTCGTCGCCAATTGCGGCTACAGCCACGGCTATTCGGTGCTCGAGGTCATCGACAGCGTGCGGCGCGCCTTCGGCCGGGATTTCGAGGTCAAGATGGGCGACCGGCGCCCCGGCGACGCCGCCGCCGTGGTTGCCAATTCGGACCTTGCACGCGCCGAACTCGGCTGGACCCCGCAACGCGACGACCTTGACCAGATCGTCGCCGATGCGCTCGCCTGGGAGCGCATCCTCACCGGCAAGAACTCCGCGCGAGGCTGAGCCGGGCACTTCCGAGGGCTCGCAAGGCGCGCGGCGAAGCGCTATTGAAGGCATTGGCGATGCGGCGTGGAGGCGCTGCGCCGCGAAGAGGGGGTGGCATGAAGATAACGGTGCTTGGAGCCGGTGTTGTCGGTACCGCGGCCGCGTATTATCTGGCCGCCGACGGCCATGAGGTCACCGTTATCGAGCGCCATCCGGCGCCGGCGCGCGGCACCAGCCAGTCCAATGCCGGTCTGGTGTCGCCGGGCGACGCCACCGCCTGGGCCTCCCCGGCGGCGCTGAAGACCTTCCTGCGCGCGCTCTGGAACCATGATCTCGGCATCAAGGTCAGGCTGCGCTTCGATCCCTATTTCCTCGCCTGGAGCCTGCGCTTCCTGCGCCAGTGCACGGTGGCGCGCCTGCGCGCCAACAGCCAGGTCAAACTGCGCCTGGCGCTCTATTCGCGCGACTGCATCAACGCGCTCTCCGACGCCACCGGCATCCACTATGACGAGCGCAAGAAGGGCATTCTTTATTTCTTCCGCTCGCAGCACAGTCTCGACACCGGCACCGACAACTACCAGTTTCTGGCGAAGCATGGCCTGCCGATCGAGATCGTCGGCCGCGACCGGCTGGTCGAACTTGAGCCCGGGCTCGCCGGAGTGAAGGAAAAGATCGCCGGCGGCGTTTATTCGCCAATCGACCAGACCGGCGATTCCAGGATATTCGTCGATGGGCTGGCCGCCTATGCCGCCGAAAAGCTCGGCGTCAGATTCCTGTTCGACACCACGGTCGAGGGGCTCGACATAGAAGGCGATCGGGTGCGTGCGGTCATGACATCGGCCGGCCCGGTGACGGGCGACGCCGTCGTCATCGCCATGGGCCCCGAGAGCGGCCTGATCGGCCGCCGCTACGGTATCGACCTGCCCGTCTATCCGGTTAAAGGCTATAGCGCGACCATCCCGCTGGAGGACGAGAGCAAGGGACCGACCATGGGCGGCGCCGACGAGGACCGGCTGGTTGGTTACTCCAGGCTCGGAAACCGCCTGCGCATGTCCTCGACAGCCGAGTTCACCGGCTTCGACCGCAGCTTCAAGCTCAGCGACTTCAAGTCCATGCTGAGCACCGGCAAAGACCTTTTCCCCGGCGCTTTCGACGAGAAGAAGGCGCTGTTGTGGGCAGGTCTGCGACCGATGATGCCCAACTCGGTGCCGGTCATCGGCAAGGCTAAATACAAGAACCTTTACCTCGACACCGGCCACGGCCATGTCGGCTGGACCATGGCCTGCGGCTCGGGCAAGTTCCTGGCCGACCTCGTCGCCGGCCGCAAGCCGGAGATCGACCCGCAAGGGCTGGTCTACGGGAACTGAGGGAGCTCTAGTCGTCGTGTTGGCATCGAGTCGATTCGTCGTGCACCCATTCGGCAAGCCATCCGCGCTCAAGCTGGCCAATCTGTGCCAAGTTTTCCTGCCTGGCGGTCAAATGGCCGAGACCGATAACTTCGAAACCTCCGCAGTCCGCGGGGTGATCATGTTCGCCGCAGGTCAGTTGCCACTCACCATCGAAATGATGAACGACCAGCGTCACCGGCCTCTCCGATCGAAAGACGTGCCCACATACAATTGCTCTGGTTTCCAACATTGAGACCGTCCCTGCGCAAAGTTTGACAAATATCGTACGACGATCTGGAAGATGCATCTGGCTGACAGATTCTACAAACCCTGAGTGACGAAATGTCGGGACCGCAAGTCGCTATCGACCTTGGCCGCATCGAGCGCAACGCCCGCACCATCGTCGAACGCTGCGCATTGTCTGATATCAAGGTATTCGGTGTCACCAAGGGCACATGCGGCATGCCGCAGGTGGCGCGGGCCATGCTGCGCGGCGGTGTTGCCGGCATCGCGGAATCGCGTTTTGAGAACATTCGGCGGCTGCGCGACAGCGGCATCAATGCGCCGGTCATCCTGCTGCGCAGCCCGCCCATGGCGCGCGTCGAGGAGGTCGTGCGCACCGTCGACATCAGCCTGCAGTCGGAACTGACCACCATCCGCGAGATATCGCGCATTGCCGAGCGCATGGGCCGCGTCCACGACATCATGCTGATGATCGATCTCGGCGATCTCCGCGAAGGCATCTGGCCAAGCGACCTGATCCCCACCGTCGAGCAGATCCTGGAATTCAAGGGCGTGCGCATCGCCGGCATCGGCACCAATCTCGGCTGCTTCGGCGCCATAATGCCGACCCCGGAGAACCTTGGCCAACTCGTCGCCCATGCCTACAAGACCGAGCGCCTGTCCGGCAAAAGCGGCGCCTCGTCATCGCTGACGCTGCTGCTCGAAGGCAAGCTGCCGCCCGGCATCAACAATCTGCGCGTGGGCGAGGCGATCCTGCAAGGCGGTGCCGAAACCTTTCGCGACGTGCCGTGGCCTGAACTCGAACCCGATGCCTGCCGGCTGACCAGCGACATCATCGAGGTCAAACTCAAGCCTTCGCGGCCGATCGGCACATCCGGCTACGACGCCTTCGGCAACCAGCCGGTCTTTGCCGACGAGGGCGACCGGCTGCGCGCCATCGCCAATATAGGCCGCGAGGACGTGCTGGTGGAAGGGCTGACGCCGATCGCCAAAGGGGTGAGGGTGCTCGGCGCTTCCAGCGACCATCTGCTGCTCGATGTGCAGGATGCCGATCCGCGACCCACCGTCGGCGACCGCGTCGCCTTCCGCATGAATTATGGCGCCATGCTTCTGGCGATGACCTCGGAATATGTCGAGAAGGCGCCGATGCACGACGTCGCGGATTTCTCCGGCCGCAAGATGGTGTCGATCTCGGCCGAACCGGAAGCCGGCGGGATTATCGCCCGCGAGGGAACCGGCGCGCGGCTGGAGGCAATGAATTTCGACGTGGTCGAACTCGCCGACGTCGAGCGGCCGCCCTCGGGCCTCGTCCGTCTCGCCGCCGGCGCAGATCGCCGTATCGCCCACAAGGCGCTGACCGCAACGGCGCGGGCGACGCATTCCTTTGGCCTGATCTGGATCGATTCCCTCGCCGCCCTGATGCCCGAGGACGAGGAGGCCGAAGACATGCCTGAAGTCTCGGTGCTGGCCCGCGCGCTCGGTCTCGATCACAAGCCCGGCGCGCTGCAGCCGCAGCTGTCGCCGGAAAATGTCGTCATCGTGGGCCTGCGCCATGCCGATCCGGCGGAGGCAAGGGTGCTCAAGGATTCGCGTGTCTCGGCCTTCACCATGACCGACATCGACGCCATGGGCATGCGCGACCTCATGCATGAGGCGATCCGCATCGCGACGTCGGGCACGCAGGGCTTTCACGTCAGCTATTCGCCGACGGCGACCGAATTTACCGGCTGGGCTGCGGGCTCGGGCGGGCTGACGGTGCGCGAGACGCATCAGGCAATGGAGGCGATCTCGCTGTCCGGCGGTCTGCTGTCGATGGATGTTTCCGGGCTGACCGCCGGTCTGGAGCCGCGGATCGGCGCCGACGCCGTCAACTTCGTCATGTCGGCCTTTGGGAAGCGGATTTTGTGATCAGCCTTGCGCGTCGACTGCCGCGCGCCACGCGGTGACATAGGCCGCCCAGACCGGGTCGGTCTGCGGCTCAATTCTTTCGCCCTTGCCGTGCGTCACTGGCTGATCGGATGCGAGCAGTGCCGCGCCGATGCTGGTGCCGGTGGCCGCCTCGGAGGCGATGACGATGCGCGCGGTCGCTGCCGCCAGCATGCCGACAAAGAGCCGGTTGCGAGCAAACGGTCCTTCCACGGTGGTCGGGCCGTCGGCGCCGATCAGCTCGAGGCAGGTCGCCGTCATCAGTGCCAGATAGAAGGAAATGGCGGCGAACCGCTCGCCTTTGCTGATGCCGTCGGCATCAAGCCATTCCGCGGCATGGTGCGGGAACGGTCCCGATCCCTGCTGCGTAGAAGGTAAAAGCAGCATTTTTCCGGTCAGAACGGCCAGCACCTCGCTGCCGCTGCAGTCCTGCGGCTTGTCCTTGGTCAGCTGGGAAAACTCGCGGCCACCCATGAACCGCGCCGAGGGCACGGGAGCGCCAAGCGCGCTGACATTGACCAGCGTGTCGCGCGCAGCATCGAGCGCAATCTCTCTGCCGCCGACCGCCATCGATACCACCCAGGTGCCGGTCGAGACGACCGAGAAGGGCGGCTCGTCGGACAGAAGATGCGGCAATAGGGAGGCGTTGGAATCGTGCAGGCCACAGAATGCCGGGGTCTGCGGATCGAGCCCGGTGCGCGCGGCAAGCGCCGGCAGGATCGGGCCGAGCTGGTCCCTGGCCGGCCGCACCGGCGCCATCAGCCTGCGCCAATCCAGCCTGTCGACCATCGAGGAAAAGTCCGCCTCCCAAGGGCTCCACAGATCGGTGTGGCAGCCGAGCGAGGTCACCTCGTTGGCGGCAACGCCGGTCAGGCGCAGCGCCCAGTATTGCGGATACATCAGCATCGCGGCGGCCCTGGCGAATTCGGTGGGAAAACGCTTCTCAAGCCAGAAGAATTGCGCACCGAGATTGAGGCCGAGCGGCAGGCGCGGCGTCCCAGTCTCAATGAAGGGCGGACGGATCGCACTATACTCTGTAGCCAGCCTGTCGGGGCCGTCGAACTCATAGTCGAGGACAGGCAGCACCAGTTCGCCCGCTGCGTCGACCAGAACGCCGGTCGCACCATGCGTGGTGATCGAAATCGCTTCGATACGCTGTTCGCGGTCGAGGCTGGCAAGGCTGTTGAGGATAAACGTCCACAGCGCCTCGACATCGTGATGCGGATAGGGCGCTTGTCGCAGCGGCGCGTTCGCCATGCGGCGCAACCCCACCTCGCTCAGCGTGACGAGATCGACCAGCGCCACCTTGGCGTTGGTCTTGCCGATGTCGATGACGGCGATGTGGCGCAGCGCACTCATGCCATATGGAACATTGTTTCCAGGGGGATGGCCACCGGTTGGTTGTCCGGCCTGGTCTCCATGATGTCGGCCATGTGCGCCCACCAGCGCTGCATCACCGGATGCTTCGGCAGGTCGGCCATGCCATGGTCGTCCCGCCGCCACAGCACGCCGAACAGGATGTTGGTGTCTTCATCGAGATGGATCGAATAATCGGCGACGCCGGCCTCTCTCAGCAGCGCCACCAGCGACGGCCAGATCTCATCGTGGCGCTTTTTGTACTCGGCTTTCATGCCGGGTTTGAGCTGCATCTTGAAGGCGTATTTCTCAGGCATCAGCTGTTACCACGCAGCTGTCGCCAGACGATCGGCAGCGCGATGACGAAGATCAAGAGCAGGCCGATGAAGATCGACATGACGATGCCGGGCACGTTGAGCAGGCCGAGGCCGAAGGTCACCAGCCCCATGATAAAGGCGGCGAGCACGACGCCAACAATGCTGCCGGAGCCGCCCAGAATGCTGACGCCGCCCAGCACCACCATGGTGATGACCTCAAGCTCATAGCCCTGCGCGATTGACGGCCGCGTCGAGCCGAGCCGCGAGGTGATCAGCACCGAGGCGATGCCCGCCATCAGTCCGGTCATGCAAAACAGGATGAATTTGATGCGGCCGACGCGAACGCCGGAAAACTGTGCCGCGACCGGATTGTTGCCGATGGCAAAGACACGGCGGCCGAAGCTGGTGCGATGCAGCAGGAACCAGTAGGCGACGGCCGCGAGGAGGAAGAGCACCAGTTCGAACGACACCACCCACCAGACGTAACCCTGGCCGAAGAAGGCGAAGCTCTCGGGATAGCCCTTGTAGGCCTGGTCACCGAGGATGATGAAGGCAATGCCGCGAAACAGGCTCATAGTGCCGATGGTAACGACGATGGACGGCAGGCCGAGCCTCGTCACCAACAGCCCGTTGAAGGCGCCGCAACCGAGCCCGACGACGATGCCGATAGCCACCAGCACCGGCGTGTCGGCGCCGGCCTGTACCGCCATGCCCATCATGGTCGAGGCGAGCGCGATGATGGCGGCGACCGACAGGTCAATCTCGCCCGAAATGATCAGCAGCGCCATCGCGAAGGCGATCAGGCCTTTCTCGGTGAAATTGAAGGTCAGGTCCGACAGCGAATAGGCATCTAGGAAATAGGGTGAGGCGAAACTGTTGATGGCGAAGATGGCGACGGCCACGACGACCAGCAGCGCTTCCCAGGAAAAGATCGCTGAAGAGAGCGGCTTGTCGAGCCGGTCGGGAATGTGGCGCGGGGCGGGGGTGTCGGTCATGCCGCTTCCGCCTTCCTCAGAATGATCCGCCCCTGCTGGCGTTCGCCGCGCGCGTTGAGCACGACGGCCAGGATGATGGCGCTCCCTGAAATCGCCATCTGCCAGAAGGGGGAGATGTTGATCACCGGCAGTGCGTTGGAGATGATGCCGAGGAACAGCGCCCCTAACACCGCGCCCCCGACCGAGCCGATGCCGCCGGCAATCGAAATGCCGCCGATGACGCAGGCGGCGATGATATTGAGTTCATAGCCATTGGCGACCTCGACCGAGGCGATGACATAACGAGAAATCCAGAGATAACCGGCGAGCCCGCCGATCATACCGGAAATGCAGAAGACGATGAATTTGGTTCGGCCGACATCGATGCCGGCATAGACCGACGCCGTCGGGTTGACGCCGATGGCATAGATCGAACGGCCAAGCGCGGTTCGCGTCATCACCACGAAGAACAGCGCGATGACCAGTATGGCGATCCAGGACAGAACCGGAATGCCCAGGAAAGCTGCGCGCTGGAAGCCGATGAACTCAGGGCTCATCTTGTCGGCATTGACCCATGCGCCGCCGGACAGGACGAAGGTGGCGCCGCGATAGATGGTGAGCGTGCCCAGCGTCACCACGATCGACGGAATGTTCAGCCGCCACACCAGCAGCCCGTTGATGGCGCCGAGCACCAGTCCGACGGCCAGCGCAATGACGATCAGCAGCGGGATAGGGATCGCCGGATGCGCGGCGTTCAGCATCGCCACCACCATGCCGGTGAAGCACAGGTTGGAGGCCATCGACAGGTCGATCGAGCGGGTCAGGATGACGACCATCTGTCCCAGCGCCAGGATCATCAGGATCGAGGTGTCGTTGAACACCTGGGCGAGATTGCCGGGGTCGGCAAAGGCCGGGAAGCGCGTCGAGATCAGAGCAATCAAAACGACGATCACCGCTGCCAGCCAGATCTCGCGGAATTTCAGGAGAGCCTTCATGCCGCGATCCCCGCTGCCGTCCGGACCAGCGTTTCGGCGTCCAGCCCCTTATTATCGTAGACCGCCGCAACCAGCCCTTCGCGCATGACGATGACGCGGTCGGACATGCCCAGAATCTCCGGCAGTTCCGACGACACCATGATCACCGACAGGCCCTGCGCGACGAGCTCCGCCATGAAGCCGTGCACGGCGGCCTTGGAGCCGATGTCGATGCCCTTGGTCGGCTCGTCCAGTATGATCACCTTGGGCGCTGTCGCCAGCCATTTGGCGATGACGATCTTCTGCTGGTTGCCGCCCGACAGCGTGCCGACATCCTGGCTCAGCGACGAGGCGCGCAGGTCTAGCCGCTCGGTGTAGGAGCGGGCGAGCGCGAATTCGTCCGACAATCGCAGCAGGCCGGATTTGGAGGTGCGCTTGAGCGAGGGAAGCGAGACGTTTTGGAAGATCGGCAGGCCGATCACCACGCCCTGCTTGCCGCGTTCCTCCGGCACGTAGACGATGCCGGCTTCGATGGAATCCGCCGCCGATTTCGGCGTGATCGTCTTGCCTTCCAGCGTGATCGTTCCACCCGATATGCGGGTGATGCCCGATATCGCCTGCATCACCTCTGACCGCCCGGCGCCGACAAGGCCGTAGAAACCGAGGATCTCGCCCTTGTGCAGTTCGAAGCCGATGTCGTTGAATTCGGTCGGGTGCGAAAGGCCAGCGACCGACAGCACCGGCGCGCCGATCTCGGCCTTGCGTGGCGGAAAGATGTGATCGACCGAGCGGCCGACCATCATGCGCACGATCTGGCTCTGGCCGGTATCCTTGATAAGGCCCTCGCCAACCATCTCGCCGTCGCGGAACACGGTGTAGCGATCGGCGATCCGATAGATCTCGTCGAACTTGTGGCTGATGAACAGGATCGCCTTGCCTTCCTCCTTGAGGAATTCGATCAGCAGGAAAAGCTCCTCGATCTCCTTCATCGAAAGGGCTGCGGTCGGCTCATCCATGATGACGATCTGCGCATCGATCGACATCGCGCGAGCAACCGCTACCAGATGCTTGTTGGCGATGCCGAGGTCTTTCAGCCGCGCATCGGCGTCGATATGGCCGGCATGCATGGTGTCGAGCACTTCGCGCGCGTGTTTTCGCATGGTGCGCCAGTCGATGGTGCCTAGCCGCGTGCGCGGCGCATGGCCGAGAAAAATGTTTTCGGCGACGCTCAGATCGTCGAACAGCACGGTTTCCTGATGAATGGCGGTGACGCCGTGGCCGAAGGCGGCATGCGCGCTGGGCAGGGTGACGGCCTGGCCGTCAATGCTGATCGTGCCGGCGTCGGGCTGGTAGATGCCGGTCATGATCTTGACCAGCGTCGACTTGCCGGCACCGTTTTCACCGATCAGCGCCGTAACCTGGCCGGGGTAAAGCGACAGGCTGACATTGTGCAGCGCGCGCACGCCGGGAAAGCTTTTGGAGACGCCGGACAGCGTCAGGCGCGGGGCAGGACCCGTGGGCTCCTCCTTCGCAATGCCGTGCTGGGCTGTCGTGTCCATATCCGTATCAAGCCCTGAAACAAGGTCCGTTTAAAGTCGCGGCGGGATTTTGGTCCCGCCGCGCTTGGTCCGAGACGTCCGAGATCAATAGATCTTGGAGAACTTTTCGATGTTGGACTTGTCGAACTGGAAGGGCGGAGCCATCGCAGCCGAGTTGCTGTCATCGAGCGTGACCTTGCCGACGCGGCCGATCGACAGCGTTGCGCCCGGCTTTGCCTCTTCCTTCTTCACCGCCAGATCATGAGCGAGGTAGACGGCGGAGTAGCCGAGGTCGATCGGATTCCAGAGGGCAACCGCCTGGCTGGAACCGTTGTCGATGAACTTCTTGAACTCCGACGGCAGCGCCAGACCCGTGACAGCGACCTTGCCGATCAGGTTCGCGTCGGTGACGACCTGGGCAGCGGCAACGACGCCGACGGTGGTCGGCGCGATGATCGCCTTGAGGTTCGGATAGGATTTCAGCAGGCCCTTGGCTTCGTCGGTGCTCTTGGCCGAATCGTCATCGCCGTAGACGGTGGCGACGAGTTTGATCTTGGGGAATTTCTCCGGCAGGATCTTCTTGGCCGCGTCGATCCAGGCGTTCTGGTTGGTCGCGGTCGACGAAGCCGACAGAATGGCGACTTCGCCGCCTTCCGGCAGATAGTCGGCGGCCAGCTTGATGATGGTCTCGCCGATCAGGCCGGTGTCGGACGGGTTGAGATGCAGCTGGCGGCCTTCCTTGGCGACGCCCGAATCCCACGAGATGACGGTGATGCCGCGCTCCATGGCCTTCTTCAGCACCGGCACCAGCGCGTCGGCGTCATTGGCCGAAATCGCAATGGCGTTGACCTTCTGCGCGATCAGCGAATTGACCACTTCGATCTGCGCTTCGGCGGTCGCCTTGGTCGGGCCGGTGTAGATGATGTCGACATCGCCGAGTTCCTTGGCCGCCTCTTCGGCGCCCTTGTTGGCGGCGTCGAAGAAGCCGTTGCCGAGCGACTTCACCACCAGCGCGATCTTGACGTTCTCGGCATAGGCGGCATTCACGAACATGGCGGCCGAGAACGCGGCCGTCACCATCAATTTCTTCAGAAAGCTCATCGTATTTCCTCCCTTGAGCGTTGCATTCCATCGTCGCTGCGGTTGGCCTCAGGCCTGCAGCGAGGATTCTTCCTTTGCCGACTTGCGGGCGACGATCAGCGTCACACCCGCGGCCTCCAGCATGTTGGCTTCGCGATCCTCGATGCCGTCATCGGTGATGACGGTGGCGATGCGCTTGAGCCCGCACAGGATCAGGCTCGAGCGCTGGCGGAATTTCGATGAGTCGACCAGCACCACCAGTTCGTCGGCCTGGTCGATCAGTTTCTGCTCCGCCTGGATCAGCAGCGGGTCGCCTTCCATCAGGCCAAGCGGCCCGAGCCCTTGAGCGCCCATGAACATGCGGCGCGCGTAGAAATTACGCGTCACGTCATTGTCGAAGGGCGAGAGGATGATGTTCTGCTCGCGGTAGATGGTGCCGCCCGACAGCATGACGGTGTTCTTCGAATGCTTGAGCAGATGCTCGGCGATGGGGAACGAATTGGTGAAGATCGGCATGCGGCGTCCGGTCAGGAAATGCACCATCTGGAAGGTGGTGGTGCCGCCATTGATGATGATCGGCTCGCCGTCCTTGCACAGCTCCACCGCTTCGCGCGCAATCGCGCGCTTCTGCGAAGCGTTAAGCGTTTCGTTGACGGAAAAGGGCCGGCCGGCGAGGCCGATGAACTGCGGTGGCGAGATCGCCTCGGCGCCGCCACGCACGCGACGCAGGCGCTTTTGCACATGAAGAGCCGCGATATCGCGCCGGATCGTCGCCTCGGAGGAGTCCGTCAGGTCGACCATCTCCTGCACCGTCACCACAGGCTTTTCCTGGACGGCGGACAGAATGATCCTGTGGCGCTCTTTTTCGTGCATGGTTCCTCCCTGCATGGTCATGAGGCACTAGAAAACCACCAGTGTCAATCATTTCCGCTCATATAATTTCATTGTGCAGTGCAATATGATCGATCTTGATCGTTTATGATTGACAACCGAGATGCTTGCGTAGACATTTCCGGCAAAATGGACCGCGCCTTTTGCGTCCCAGGGAGGATAATCATGCTCGACAAGCGCTCCGGCTCGCGCCTTGCCAACCTTTGGGACGATGCTAAAGCCAAGGGGCTGAGCGAGCCTGAGCTTCTGGTCTATCGCTCCAACACGCTCGGCTCCGACAAGCGTGTCACCAATTATGGCGGCGGCAACACCTCGTCCAAGATCCGGCAGAAGGACCCGCTCTCCGGCGCCGAAGTCGAAGTGCTATGGGTCAAGGGCTCGGGCGGCGACAGCGCCTCGATCAAGCTGGACGGTTTCGCCACGCTTTACATGGACAAACTGCAGGCGCTGAAAGGCCTTTATCGCGGCGTCGCGCATGAGGACGAGATGGTGGGCTATCTTCCCCACTGCACCTTCAATCTCAACCCGCGCGCGGCCTCGATCGACACGCCGCTGCACGCCTATGTGCCGAAGCCGTTCGTCGATCACATGCATCCCGATGCCATTATCGCGATTGCCGCGGCCAAGGGTTCCAAGGCGTTGACCAAGGAGATCTTCGGTGACGCTATCGGCTGGCTGCCGTGGAAGCGGCCGGGCTTCGAACTTGGCCTGTGGCTGGAGAAATTCTGCGTCGAACACCCCGAGGCCAAGGGCGTCATCCTCGAAAGCCACGGCCTGTTCACCTGGGGCGACACACCCAAGGAATGCTACGAAACGACCATTTCGGTCATCAACCAGGCGATCGAATGGTTCGAGCGCCGCTCCGAGGGGCTCGCCATATTCGGCGGCGAAGTCGTCAAATCGCTCGACGCGGCTGAGCGCCGCGCCATCGCGGCAAGACTGATGCCGAGAATACGCGGCCTGATTTCGGAGAAGAGCCACAAGCTCGGCCATTTCGACGACTCCGCCGCCGTGCTCGAATTCGTCAACTCCAGGGATTTGCGCCCGCTGGCGGCGCTCGGCACTTCATGCCCGGATCATTTCCTGCGCACAAAAATTCGCCCGCTGGTTATCGAGTTCGACCCAGCGAAGCCCGACGTCGAAGCCGTGATTGCGCGCCTCGCCGAGGATATTGCTGAGTACCGTGTCGGCTACCAGGCCTATTACGAAAGCTGCAAGCATCCGGACTCGCCCCCGATCCGTGACCCCAACGCCGTGGTCTACCTGATGCCCGGCGTCGGCATGTTCACCTTCGCCGGCGACAAGGCCACCGCCCGCATCTCTGGCGAATTCTACGTCAACGCCATCAACGTCATGCGCGGAGCCTCGACCGTCTCGTGCTATGTCGGCCTGCCGGCGCAGGAGGCCTTCGACATCGAATACTGGCTGCTCGAGGATTTGAAGCTGCAGCGCATGCCGAAGCCGAAGTCGCTCGCCGGCCAAATCGCGCTGGTCACCGGCGGCGCCGGCGGCATCGGCCGCGCCACCGCCAGCCGGCTGCTGCGCGAAGGCGCCTGCGTGGTGCTGGCCGATATCGACGAGGCCGCACTTGCCAGCGCCAATGACGAACTGGCGAAAGCCTATGGCAAGGACTTCGTCCGGCCGGTGCTGATCAACGTCACCGCGGAGGAGCAGGTGATTTCCGGCTTCGCCCAGACAGCCGTCGAGTTCGGCGGCATTGATATTCTCGTCTCCAACGCAGGCCTCGCCTCCTCGGCGCCGATCGAGGAGACGACGCTGGCGCTGTGGAACAAGAACATGGACATATTGTCGACCGGCTATTTCCTGGTCTCGCGCGAAGCCTTCCGGCTGTTTCGCGCCCAGAAGATCGGCGGCAATGTCGTCTTCGTCGCCTCCAAGAACGGCCTTGCCGCGTCACCCAACGCCGCCGCCTATTGCACCGCCAAGGCGGCCGAAATCCATCTCGCCCGCTGCCTGGCGCTGGAAGGCGCGGAAGCCCAGATCCGGGTCAATGTCGTCAATCCGGACGCCGTGCTGCGCGGTTCGAAGATCTGGACCGGCGAGTGGAAGGAACAGCGCGCCGCCGCCTACAAGATGTCGACCGACGATCTGGAAGAACACTACCGCTCGCGCTCGATGCTGAAGCGCTCGGTGTTTCCCGAAGACATTGCCGAAGCGATTTATTTCTTCGCCTCCGACATGTCGGCCAAATCCACCGGCAACATCATCAACGTCGACGCCGGCAACGCGCAGAGCTTTACGCGCTGAGTTAAGGGCGGAGCGCTTCTCTTCTCCCCGTCACTATAAGGGGAGAAGGTGGCCCGAAGGGCCGGATGAGGGGCAGCGCTGACTGAACGCATTGGGAGGAATAGCACTTGTCCGAAACCATCATCGCCGCCGATCTCGTCTCCAGCCACAACGCCCAGCGCAAACCCGACCTCGAGCGCGACTACGCCTCTCTCGGCGAACGCCTCGACCGCCGCGGCATCGCCATCGATGCCATCCGCGACAAGGTCGAGAAATTCGCCGTCGCCATTCCGTCCTGGGGCGTCGGCACAGGCGGCACGCGGTTTGCCCGTTTTCCCGGCGCCGGCGAGCCGCGCGACATTTTCGACAAGATCGAGGACTGCGCCGTCATCAGCCAACTGACGCAGGCGACGCCGACCGTCTCGCTGCATATACCGTGGGACAAGACCGATCCGAACCGGCTGAAGCAGGCGGCCTCGCGCTTCGGCCTCGGCTTCGACGCCATGAATTCCAACACCTTCTCGGATGCCAGGGACCAAAAACTGTCCTACAAGTTCGGGTCGCTGTCGCATGCCGATGCCGGCACGCGCCGGCAGGCAGTCGAGCACAATCTTGAATGCATCGAGATCGGCAAGACGCTTGGTTCCAAAGCGCTGACGGTGTGGATAGGCGACGGCTCGAATTTCCCCGGCCAGGTCAATTTCGCCAAAGTCTTCGAGCGCTATCTCGACGCGATGAAGGAGATCTATGCCGGACTGCCCGCCGACTGGAAGCTGTTCACCGAACACAAAATGTACGAGCCGGCCTTCTATTCGACGGTCGTGCAGGACTGGGGCACTAACTACCTCATATCCAAGGAGCTGGGCAACAAGGCCTACTGCCTGGTCGACCTGGGCCACCATGCGCCCAACGTCAACATCGAGATGATCGTGTCGCGGCTGATCCAGTTCAAGAAACTCGGCGGCTTCCATTTCAACGATTCGAAGTATGGCGACGACGATCTCGATGCCGGCTCGATCGATCCCTATCGGCTGTTCCTGGTCTTCAACGAACTGGTTGATGCCGAGCTTTCCGGCGCCGAGGGTTTCGATCCCGCTCACATGCTCGACCAGAGCCACAACGTCACCGACCCGATCGAAAGCCTGATGCTGTCGGCAGTCGAGGTGCAGCGCGCCTATGCGCAGGCGCTGCTGGTCGACCGCAAGGCGCTCGAGGGTTTCCAAGACGGCAATGATGCGCTGATGGCGACGCAGACGCTAAAAGCTGCCTACCGCACCGATGTCGAGCCGATCCTTGCCATGGCGCGGCTGAACACAGGCGGCGCCATTGATCCAGTCGCCGCATATCGCGCGGCGGGCTACCGGGCGAAGGTCGCGGCGGAACGGCCGGCGGTTGTGGGCGGGTCAGGCGGGATTGTTTGAGATTGGCTAATCTCCACCACAGGGGGGAGATCAGCTTGCCTCTGCCGGCAGGCGAACACCAATATGTGTTCGCTCATATTGATGATGGACTCGGCCGCTCCATGTAGCTCTTCTAGGCACACCGCACTTGGAGCACCGCCATGCCCTTGACCCGCCGGACGCTGATTGGCGTCACCCTTTCGCTCGCAATTGCGCTCGCGCCATCCGGCGCGCTCCATGCCGCATCGCCTCAACCTGCGAAGGGCGAGCACGGCATGGTCGTCACCGCCCAGCATCTGGCGTCGGAAGCCGGCGTCGAGGTGCTGAAGAAGGGCGGCAATGCCGTCGATGCGGCGGTCGCCGTCGGCTATGCGCTCGCTGTCGTCTACCCTAATGCCGGCAATATCGGCGGTGGCGGGTTCATGACCATCCGCTTCAAGGACGGCAAATCGACCTTCCTCGATTTCCGCGAGCGCGCGCCGCTGGCGGCAACCAAGACCATGTATCTCGACAAGGACGGCAATCCGGTGAAGGGCGCCAGCCTTGATGGCTACCTCGCGGTCGGCGTACCTGGTCCCGTGGCAGGGTTCGAGATGGCTCGTGAAAAATATGGCACGCTGCCACGCCAGGATTTGATGGCGCCGGCAATTGCCTATGCCAAGGATGGCTTCATCCTCGACCAGGGCGACGCTGCTTCATTCGCAAGCAATGCCGCACGGCTGGCGAAGGACCCCGCCGCCGCCGCCATCTTCCTGAAGCCGGACGGCAAACCCTATGGCGCCGGCGAGCGTCTCCTCCAGCCCGATCTTGCAGCCTCGCTCGCCGCCATCTCCGAAAAAGGCGCCGACGCCTTCTACAAAGGCGCCATCGCCGACGCCATCGTCAAGGCGAGCGGCGCCAAGGGCGGCATTCTGGCCAACTCAGACTTCGAGCAATATAAGGTACGCGAGCTGCAACCGGTGAGCTGCACCTATCGGGGCTATGAGATCACGTCCTCGCCGCCGCCAAGCTCCGGCGGCGTCATCATCTGCGAAATCCTCAACGTGCTGGAGGGCTACCCGCTGTCTTATCTCGGCGCCCGCTCGGCCGAGACGGTGCATGTCATGGTCGAGGCGATGCGCTACGCCTATGTGGACCGCAACTCGGCGCTCGGCGATCCCGATTTCGTCGACAATCCGGTCTCGAAACTGCTCGACAAGGGTTACGCCAAGGAGATCCGCGACAAGATCGACCCGTTCCGCGCCGGCGTCTCGCAGGATTTGATGCCGAAGGGCTTCGGCGAGTCGAAGGAAACGACGCACTATTCGATCATCGACGATGACGGCAATGCGGTCGCGGTCACCTATACGCTGAACGGTTCGTTCGGCGCCGGCGTGGTCGCCGACGGCACCGGCATCCTGCTCAACAACGAGATGGATGATTTCACCCAGAAGCCCGGCGTGCCCAACCTCTACGGTCTCGTCCAGGGAGAGGCGAATGCCATCCAGCCGAAGAAGACGCCGCTGTCTTCGATGAGCCCGACCATCGTCGCCAAGGACGGCAAGCCGTTCATGGTTATCGGCAGCCCCGGCGGCTCGCGCATCATCACCATCACGCTGGAAGCCATCGTCAACGTCATCGACCACGGCATGAACATCCAGGAGGCGATCGACGCATCGCGCATCCACCATCAATGGCTG
Organism: Mesorhizobium sp. C268A; assembly: GCF_040324475.1. Taxonomy (NCBI): domain Bacteria; kingdom Pseudomonadati; phylum Pseudomonadota; class Alphaproteobacteria; order Hyphomicrobiales; family Phyllobacteriaceae; genus Mesorhizobium; species Mesorhizobium sp. C268A. Next base: position 2,566,750 of record NZ_JAMYVX010000001.1, on the reverse strand, counting down.
CCCGACACGATCTATGTCGAACCGTTCGGCCTGTCGCCCGACACTGAAAAACTGCTGGCCGGCATGGGCTACCACCTCGATCTCGCGGATTCTACCTGGGGTCAGGCGGCCGGCATTCTTGTCGGCGGCAAGAGCCTGGCGGAAATCGAGAAGGGCGGCGGCGCCCGCTACAACGGCGCCATCGACAGCCGCGCCGCATCCGGCGAGGCGATTGGCTACTGATCAAAACAAGAGATTGATCAGAGGACGAGCGTAAGCGTCGACCCGACGAGCATCAGCGCCGCGATCACGACGAACGCCGCGTAGATGCGGGGACGGTCGAGGAGCAGCGCATTGCCCGATATCCAGGCCGCGGTTGCGCCGCCAAGCGCAAACAGGAAGCCGTTCCGGTGACCAAAGGTCATGGAAGCGGCCATCAGCCCGCCAATGATCAGCGCGCCGAAGACGATGATCACGGCAACGGCGTATTTCTCGAAGTCGTTGCCGCCGCCCATGGCCGGGCCGATCGCGTTCAAATTCGTCAGATCGTCCGGATCGAACGGGTTGGTCGATCCATATTCATCTTGACCGACAGGTTCTCGCATCATTCATTCTCCGCTGACCGGCAACAAATCATCAACATCTGCCGAGCGCAACCGGATCGCGCCGTGCCGAAGGCCGCCGATGCGGTCTTCAACACTTTCTGATGCCGACTTGCCACGGTTTTTTTGCGCCGGTTCACAAAATCTACCCTGCTTTCGGGTCCACACGCCTGAATACCTGGAAAATGAATTACCTGGAAAAATCGCTGCGCACGATGCGGTGCCGCTGCAGCTTGTCGTAGAAGGTCTTGCGCGGAATGCCGAGCGCTTCAATCGTGCGCCGGACATCGCCGTCATTGCGGCCAAGCGCCTCGCGGATGACATTGGCTTCAAAGCGTTCCAGCCGTTCCGGCAGTGAGCTGGCGTCATCCGGCTCCGCCGGGGCGGAAGGTGGCGCTTGCGCCGCTTCCTCGAGTCCCAGCACGAAACGCTCGGCGAAATGCGCGAGTTCACGCACATTGCCCGGCCAGTCGTGCTGGCTCAGATGGCGGTGCACTGAGGCAGGCACGGCTGGCATTTGCCGGCGGAAGCGGCCGGCTGCACGCTCGGCGAAGTAGAAGAACAGCAGGGCGACGTCGTCGCGGCGTTCGCGCAGCGGCGGGATCGAGATCGTCACCACATTGAGCCGGTAGTAGAGATCCTCGCGGAAGGCGCCGCGCCGGCTGGCGTCGCCGAGATCGACCTTGGCGGCGGCGACGACGCGCAGGTCGACCGGCCGGATTTCATTGGTGCCGAGCGGCGTCACCTCGCGCATTTCCAGCACCCGCAGCATCTGCACCTGGGTCGAGGCCGGCATGCTTTCGATCTCGTCGAGGAACAGCGTGCCGCCGCTCGAATGCTCGATCCGGCCGATGCGCTTCTTCTGTGCGCCGGTGAAGGCGCCGGCCTCATGGCCGAACAGCTCGCTTTCGATGACCGTGTCCGGCAGCGCGCCGCAATTCAGCGCCACGAAATTGCCCCTGGCGCGGCGGCTCCAGCGATGCAGCAGGCTCGCCACCACCTCCTTGCCGGAGCCGGTCTCGCCGGTCACCAGAACGTCGACATCGGTATCGGCGATTTGCCGCAGCGTCCGGCGCAATCGCTCCATCGCCAGCGTCTGCCCGATCAGCGGCAGGCCGTCCTGCGCCTGTTCGGCGCTTTCGCGCAAGGCGCGGTTCTCCATCACCAGCCGGCGCTTTTCCGCCGCCCGTGCCACACTTTGCGCCAGCCGGTCGGCGGCGAAAGGCTTGGTGATGAAGTCGTAGGCGCCATCCTTGATCGCCTTGACCGCAACCGCGATGTCGCCATGCCCGGTGACCAGGATTACCGGAATGTCGGCATCAAGCTGCAAGACGCGGTCGAAGAGCTGCAGGCCGTCAATGCCGGGCATGCGGATGTCGGACACCACCACGCCGGGAAAATTGGCGTCGAGCCCGGCCAGCGCCTCGTTCGCCACCGCAAAGGCCGAGACGGAAAAACCAGCGAGTTCCAGCGTCTGCCGCGTGGCCCTCCGCAATTCGCTATCGTCGTCGATCAATACGACCGGTGCGGTGTCCATCATGCTGCCCTGGCGAGGTGAATGGTAAAGCGCGTGCCGGCCTGGTCGCTCGCCACCTCGATGCGTCCGCCATAGTCGGCGACGATGTCCTGCGAGATGACGAGGCCGAGCCCGAGGCCTTTTTCCTTCGAGGTGTTGAACGGCGTGAACAATGACTTGAGGATGGCAGGCGAAATGCCCGGCCCATTGTCGGCGACGGCAAGCGCCACGCCGTCGGCCGTCTCCTGGGCCGACACCTGCACCCTGGCGCCGTCGCGCCCGTCCAGCGCTTCCAGCGCATTCTGGAACAGGTTGATCAGCACCTGTTCGAGCCGCAGCCGGTTGCCCATCACCTTGAGCGTTACCGGCGGAAGCGTGATATCGAGTGCGTCCAGCCGACCGGCAAAGCGGCTTCTGAGCAGCACCACGGCGCCCTCGATGACGCCGCGCAATTCGACCGGTTCGGCTGCCGTGCGCCCCTTGCGGGCAAAGACCTTCAACTCTTCGGTGATGCCTCCGATGCGCTCGGTCAGCGCGGCAATCGCGCCAAGGTTCTCCTCGGCCGAGGCGGTCTGCTTGCGCTCCAGGAACACACGCGCATTGTCGGCATAGGCGCGGATCGTCGCCACCGGCTGGTTGATCTCATGCGCGACCCCGGCGGCAACCTGGCCGAGGGTAGCAAGACGGTTGGCCTGCACCAATTCCTGCTGCATGACCTGCAGCTTGGCTTCGGTGCTGCGGTGATCGGTGATCTCGGCCTGCAGCCGGTCGCGCGCCAGGCTGAGGTCATGCGTACGCTCGACGACGCGGCGCTCGAGCTCGATGCGCGCTGCCTGTTCGGCAGCGATGCGCATCTGCGCCGACTGACGGCGCCACAGGAGATAGCCGGCCAGCGCCAGCAACGGCACCACGACGCCCAGCGCCAGCAGCCGCATCTCACGCACCGCAGCCGCGATCGGCGCTTCGACCGGCACGAGATAATCGAGCCGCCATGGCGTCGATTGGACCAGTGTCGAAAGCCTGAGATATTCGGCATCGCTGCCGCCCGGTGTTATCGCATGCACCATCGACACGTCAGGGCTCAATGCCTCGGGGCGTGTGATCGGCAAGGGGATCAGCGGCGCGTTGCCGAATTGCTGGCTGCTCCGGATGGCGGCAGCCACCGGGCCGGTCAGCGGCGCGGTGGTCATGAAGCGCCAGGACGGCACGCTGGTGATCAGCACGACGCCGTGGTCGTCGCTGACATAGGCCGGCCGGTTGGCCTCATGCCAGTCGGCTTCAAGCTGGTCGAATTCCATCTTAACGACGACGACGCCGAGCGGTGCCGCCGCATTGCCGACGCGACGCGAAATATAGAGGCCCGGGCGCTTGCTGATGTTGCCCAGCGCAAAATATTCGGCCGTTCTCGATTGCATGGCGCCGGAGAAATAGGCGCGGAAACCATAGTCGTTGCCGACGAAGCTGGTTGTTTCGCGCCAGTTGCTGGAGGCGATCGCAAACCCGTCGACGCCGGTGACGTAAAGCACCGAAGCCTTGGTGCCGGAGACCAGCCCTTCGAGCTTGCGGTTGAGCACGTCGATCGTGACAGCGCCCTTGTTCTGCAGGGCGTCATGCACCTGCTGGTCCTCGGACAAGAGCAGCGGCAGCGCCCGCGGGCTTTCCAGCACGGCGCGCAGCAACGCAACCTTCAGATTGGCATCGGTGCGGCCTTGCGCCGCCAGTGCCGCGACCTCGGCGCGGCGCGCGTAGAGGCCGGCGCCGGTGAGCGCCGTGGCAACGATCACCAGCGCGATCGCCGCAAACAGCAGCCAGGCGCGACGCGCGCGTTTGCCGAGTTGCTCGGGCGTCGGCGACAGGACCGCGGCAGGGCGTTGCAGCATTCCCTATTTGTGCATGATTTCGCACAAAGCACAATTCAGTCATGCGGATGTCCGCACTTGCGTTGAGCGGCAGCAGCCTCGATCGGACGAATACCCAACAAAATCAATGGCTGCGGTATGCCGCACAGTCTGGCACGGCAGTTGCAGTGACCAATACAGCAGTCGCAAGGCTGCGGAAAACAACTGCCCCGGGAGGTCGAGCTTTCGATCGGGGCGCCATGGAGGACGTCATGCAGCCAGCATTCGCTGCCGCCGAACCGCGCGGCAAGCTACCCTTTTACCGTCATCTCTACGTGCAGGTCCTGACGGCGATCGCCGCCGGCGTGCTGCTCGGTCATTTCTATCCCGAACTCGGTGCTTCGCTGAAGCCGCTCGGCGATGCCTTCATCAAGCTGGTCAAGATGGTGATCGCGCCGGTCATCTTCCTGACGGTGACCACCGGCATTGCCGGCGTCTCCGACCTGAAAAAGGTTGGCCGCGTCGCCGGCAAGGCGATGATCTATTTCCTGGTCTTTTCGACCCTGGCGCTGGTCGTCGGCATGGTCGTCTCCAACGTCGTCCAACCGGGCGCCGGCATGCACATCAATGCGGCGACGCTCGACCCCTCGAAGGTCGCCACCTTCACCGAGAAGGCGCATGACACGACCATCGTCGGCTTCCTGCTCAACATCATCCCCGACACCATCACCGGCGCCTTCGCGCAAGGCGACATTCTGCAAGTGCTGTTCTTCTCGGTGCTGTTCGGCATCTCTCTCGCTCTGGTCGGCGAGCGCGGCCGCCCGGTCGTCGATTTCCTGCAGGCGCTGACCTCGCCTATCTTCCGCCTGGTCGCCATCCTGATGAAGGCCGCCCCCATCGGCGCCTTCGGCGCCATGGCCTTCACCGTCGGCAAATACGGCATCGGCGCGATTGCCAACCTCGCCTTTCTGATCGGCACCTTCTACCTGACGTCGCTGCTCTTCGTGCTGGTCGTGCTCGGCGCTGTCGCTTGGTACAACGGCTTCTCGATCCTCGCCTTGATCCGCTACATCAAGGAAGAGCTGCTGCTGGTGCTCGGCACCTCGTCCTCGGAAGCCGCTCTTCCCGGCCTGATGGCCAAGATGGAGCGCGCCGGCTGCAACCGCTCGGTGGTCGGCCTGGTCATCCCGACCGGCTATTCCTTCAATCTCGACGGCACCAACATCTACATGACGCTGGCGGCGCTGTTCATCGCCCAGGCGACCGATACGCCGCTCACCTATGGCGACCAGATTCTGCTGCTGCTGGTTGCCATGCTGAGCTCCAAGGGTGCCGCCGGCATCACCGGCGCCGGCTTTATCACGCTGGCCGCCACGCTCTCTGTCGTGCCTACGGTACCCGTTGCCGGCATGGCGCTGATCCTAGGGGTCGACCGCTTCATGTCGGAATGCCGGGCGCTGACCAACTTCGTCGGCAATGCAGTGGCGACGATCGTTGTGGCGCGCTGGGAAGGCGAACTCGACCAGACCAAGTTCGCCGCCGCCATGGCCGGCACATTGTCCGAGGAAGCCGACCTGGCGCTGTCGGGCGATCTGCAGCCCGCTTGACCGCTCCGGGCACTGACGTTTGAGCACAAGGCCGCAGCCGATTCGGTTGCGGCCTTTCCTTTTCCGCCTGCACGTGGCTGGCGCTGGCCGGGCCCTCCCGGGTAGGGTGCGGACGTAAAACCGAAAGGCCGGCGCATGAGCAATCCGTACCCCGAAATCTACCTCGTCCGTCACGGCGAGACGGAGTGGAGCGCTTCGGGAAAACACACCGGCCGCACCGACATACCGTTGACGGCAAAGGGCGAGGCGGCAGCTCGCGGCGTGGCAGACCGGCTCAAGGATCTGTCCTTCCAGGCGGTGTGGTCGAGCCCGTCGCAGCGCGCCTTCAGCACCTGCACGCTTGCCGGCTTCGGCGCTGCTGCCGTCAAGAAGGACGACCTGCAGGAATGGGACTATGGCGCCTATGAGGGCGTTAAGACCAAGGAGATTGTTGTGCAGCGCCCCGGCTGGCAATTGTTCCGTGACGGCTGTCCCGACGGCGAGTCGGTAGCGGATGTTGGCGCCAGGGCCGACAGGATCATCGCCGGGCTGCGGGCAATCGAGGGCAATGTGCTGGTGTTTTCAAGCTCGCATTTCCTGCGCGTGCTGGCCGCGCGCTGGCTCGGTCTGCCACCCGAAGGCGGTGCGCACTTCGTACTTGATACCGCGAGCCTCAGCATCCTCGGCTATGAGCACGATCTGAGCGAGCCGGTGATACGCAGGTGGAACCAGAAGTAGGGTTTCGCGGCAAGCCTGCCTCTTAACGCGCGAGCACCGCCAATTCCTCCGATGTCAGATGCCGCGCCTTGCCCTTGGCGAGTTCGCCGAGCTGCAAACCGCCGATCGCCACCCGAACCAGCCTCAGCACCTCGATATCGAATGCCCCGAGCAGGCGGCGGATCTGGCGGTTGCGGCCCTCGTCGAGCACGATTTCCAGCCAGGCAGTGCGGCCGCCGCTGCGCAGCAGTTCGATCGAACTTGCGGTCAGCAGTTCGCCGTCGACGATCGCTCCGTCGCGAAAGCGCGCCAGCATCGCTTCGTCGGGCGCGGTGCAGATCTGGACATGATAGGTCTTGGCGACATGCGAGGCCGGATCGAGCAGGCGGTTGGCCCAGCGTGTGTCGTTGGTCATCAGCAACAGGCCTTCGCTGGCCTTGTCGAGGCGGCCGACCGGCGACACGAAAGGCAACTCCAGTTCCACCAGGCAGTCATAGACGGTGCCACGATCCTGCGGGTCATCGCGCGTGGTGACCTGTCCGCGCGGCTTATTGATCATCAGGTAGACTTTTGCCTCGCCGACGATCTGCTCGCCGTCGACAGCGATGCGGTCGCGGCCGAGATCGACGCGCAGCGACGGATCGCGCACCACCTTGCCGCCAACCCGCACGCGCCCTTCGGCTATCAGCAGCTCGGCCTGCTTGCGCGAACACAGGCCGAGTTTGGAAAGCGCCCGGTTCAGGCTGACGCCTGCCTTGGCGGCCTGGTGTCGGGCGATGTCTGGTGGCCGTGCCATGTCCTGCTTGCCATCCCAATGATCGGCATCGACAAATGCCACGCCCCGCATTGGCTTCGCAACCTGCCGCGGCATCAACATCACGGGTCGCGGGAGCGGGGCTGTTCTCAAATACGATGTGTCAGGGGGTCGGGCTCAACAGCCCGCCATGGAACGCTGCCCCGCGACGGACGTTGTTGCCGACGAGCGATTTGTCGCGAAAGGCACCGCCATGAAGAAAATCTACCAAAAGCCGACGCTCGTGAAGCGAGGCAGGCTCACCAGCCTGACGGCTCAGATCGTCGCTTCTGGGGTCATTCTGGGGGAATGATCCCCCAGATAAGGGAAGGGATAAATCGATGAGCGAGCGCGGCGTTGATTTCCTGCAGGGCTGGATCCACGAGCACCTGCCGGGCGAACTGCCTGCCGACAAGGCAACGGCTCGAACCCTAACCACGCGAGCTGCCCTGGATGCTCGGCATTTAGGCCTTGAGGTCAGCGAGATCGAAGAGGATCTCGGTCCGCTGGAACGGGTGATTTTCGAGGCGCTGGATCAGCCCGATATCTGAGCCCCGACATCTGAGCCCCCGATATGAGGCCATTGCAGGCGATATTGGCCCATCGCCATCTTGGCGGGGGGCTTTTCCGTGATGGCATCCGTGGGTGCGCAGCCCTAGGCAGCCCGCGCAGCTGACGCTCCCCGTGCCGGCGGCAATTCGAACACAGTGGCGCCGTTCTCTCGGCCGCGTTCGACATAACCGATGACACGGAACCATTTGCCGACGTCGGCCCGCTGCAGCCAGCTGCGCGAGTGGATGGGAAGGTTGCCGGCCAGCGCCTGAATGTGGCGGATGTGGCGCCTGCAGAAGCGGACCGTCGCGGCGCTGAAGAAACCCTCCTGCGCGGCAAACAGCGTGTCGGCGGCGTCGCTGTTCTCGTGCCAGGCGACGATCGCCACCTTGTCGCCCTCGACCAGCGCGTGCGCTCGGCCTTCCTTCAAATTCATCATCAGATTGTCGTAGGCGACCTTGCTGTCCTTGCCGGCGGCCACATACTCGTCCGACATCCGCGTGGACAAATCCCGGAAAACACTTTCGAGGTCGCCGATCGTAGCTGCGCGTGCTCGCATTTCTCCTCCTGCAGCCCCGGCAGGCAGTTTGCCCCAGGGAGAGGGGATCACCAAGCAAATCAAATCCGTCATTTGGCCGATGCGCGCAAAGTGATTTCATTGGGCGGCAAATGTTGGACGCCGCCATCTCCTATCGCGGCAAGCCTGTCATTCGCGTTGCGCCGGTTTTCGTATTTGCTTGACATTGGGCTGATGGAGGCGTGGGTTGCGCCGGGCGTTTGGCCTTGGGGCATATTTCAATGAAAAAAGTATACGAAAAGCCGGTCCTGCACCGGAAGGGCAAACTTGCGGCGCATGTTGCTTCGCCTACGTCAGGTGGCGGCGGAACCATTGACGTTCCGCCATCCACTGACGAGACTTGATATAGAGCTCCACTGAGCGCGAGACTTGCTAATCAACAGAAAGCCCGCTGGCTCAGGCCGGCGGGCTTCTTTCGGCTTGTGTGCGTCAAGTTCTGCAAAATGGGGCGGCCATGATGCTGGTCATGCGGCTTGGCGCAGAGCGAGCTTCTTGTGCTCGCGCAGGTCGTCCATATTGATGTATCGGTTGGCCTCCATCCAGTTTTCATTGGTCTCGACGGCCAAGGCCCTGACCAGGCGCAGGCAGCTTTCGGTGTTGGGGAAGATGCGCACGACATAGGTGCGCCGGCGGATTTCCTCGTTGAGCCGCTCCAGCATGTTGGTGGATTTGAGATGCTTGTGGTGCTGTCTCGGCAGCCTGAAGAAGGTCAGGGTTCAGGCCGAGCGGCTCTCGCGATTGGCCATCTCCACGGCCAGGATCTGGCGCCTTCCGTCCCAGTCGATACCGACCGCGATCAGCACCGCCTGGCTCATGACAACACCGGCTTCACGCACCTTCTCGTAGCGCGCATCGAGGATGAGGTAAGGAAACGGCTCTTGAAGGGGGCGCCTGGCAAAGGCAGCGAGGCTCTCGTCCAGCCGCTTGTTGGTGGCCGAGATCGACGAGGCCGAGAAGGCATGGCCGCACAGTTCTTCCGTGATCGCCTTCACCTTGCGGGTCGACACGCCCTGGACATACATCTCCGCCAGTGTCGCCACCAAGGCCCGCTCGGAACGCTGGTAGCGCTCGAACAGCTCGGTGGAGAAGCGCCCGGCCCGGTCCTGCGGAACCCGCAGCTCGAGCTTGCCGACCCGCGTCACAAGGGTACGGCCGTAATAGCCCGAGCGATAGCCAAGCCGTTCGGGCGTGCGCTCGCTCTTCGAGGCACCCAGCGCCTCGTCCATCTCGGCCTCAAGCACCTCCTGCATCACCGCACGGAGCACTTCGTGCAATCCATCCGGGTTCGAAAGCAAAATGTCTTTGACGGCAGCGCTGGCGGTCTTAACTTCAGTCTTGGTCATGGTGGCGTTCCTTCGCGGGAATCAGGTGACGTGAACAATCACCAGCCTGCCATGACCGCCCCCTCTCAGCGAATTTGCAGAACTCTCAGCACACTACCTTCTTTCGTTTCTGGAACCATTTCAGTGCATGCCGAATTGACTCGCGATCGCGTTCGGGAGGCGAAGCATGCAAGACCAGCATTTCGATGAGCCGGTTCGGGTGGCGCTCGGCAGGTCCAGAAACACGATCTACAAGGTGGAGCGCGTGGCGCAGGCCGCCGACATCCTGATGAACCGCTGGCCCGCGAAGACGGGCCGCTATCACGTCGCCGCCCGCAAAGCCTGCCTCGGCGTTCTCGAAGGCCTGAAAGAGCCGCACTATGCCCGCGCTGCGTGAGGTAAACTGGCGGCCCGGTCCGGAGCCTTGCATGTGCAACGATTATGAGCAGCATATTCTCTGGGCGGAATATTGCCGGATGCTGGAGTCGCTGGCACTCGAGATCCCGACCCATCAGACCGAACTTGACCTGCCGCGGGTTGATAACATCTACATCAACGATCCAGCCCCGATCATGCGCGCCGCCGACGACACCGGCGTTGTTGAACTGACGTCGATGACGTTCGGATTTCCGCCGGCCGGCCCGAAAGGCGGACCAGTGTTCAACTTCCGCTCCGAAGGCCGGCAATTCGCCGGCAGCAAACGCTGCCTCGTGCCGGCATCCGCCTTCTTCGAGTTCACGGGCACGAAGTATCCGAAGGCCAAGCATCGCTTCACGCTCAACGGCTCGCCGTTCATGGCCATCGCGGGGCTTTGGCGTGAAGCTGCCGGCAACAAGCCGCCAACCTTCACCATGCTGACGACCGAGCCCGGACCGGATATTGCGCCCTATCACAGTCGGCAGGTCGTGGTGCTTCGGCCCGGCGATTGGGCGGCTTGGCTCAGTCTGACGAAGCCGGAAGCCGAACTGCTGCAGCCGCTTCCAGCCGGCTCGCTGGGCGTGGAGACCGTGCGCCCCGAAAGTTCATAATTCAGCTGCGCAGGCTTGCCGGCGCAGTCGGCGGGCCGAGATCAAGCATTTGTGTCTTCAGTGCCCTTCCCGAGAGATGGGTGACAGTTCATTCCGGAGACATGGGTTACACTTTCGGCCCTTTGCAAGGAGAGCAAGGTGCCTTGGAAGGAGTGTAACGTCATGGAAGAGCGGCTGAAGTTCATTGCCCGGCTGCTGGACGGCGAGAAGATGGCGGTGCTTTGCCGTGAGTTCGATATCTCGCGCAAGACCGGCTACAAGATCCTCACACGCTACAATGACAGTGGCCTTGAGGGGCTGACGGATCGATCACGCCGACCCTACCGCCACGCCAATCAGCTTCCGTTTCAAATCGAGAAGCTGATTGTGCGCCTCAAGCAAGACAAGCCGACCTGGGGTGCGCCAAAGATACGCGAACGGTTGGCCCGGCTGTATCCTGACGTTCACCGGCCTGCGATCTCGACGGTGCATGCGGTTCTCGACCGCCATGGCCTGGTCGAGCGCCGCAAGCGAAGGCGCAACAACAGGGCGATGGGAACACCACTTTCAAACGGCTATCGGCCCAACGATCTGTGGTGTGCCGACTACAAAGGCGAGTTCATGCTCGCCGATCGGCGCTATTGCTATCCGCTGACGATCACCGACTTCGCCAGCCGCTATCTCATCGCCTGCGAGGCGTTGTCGACTACCAAGGAAGCCTATGCCTTCACGGTGTTCGAGAGCGTTTTCAAAGAGTTCGGCCTGCCCAGCGCCATCAGGACCGACAATGGCGTTCCCTTTGCCAGCCCAAACGCGCTGTTCAATCTCAGCAAACTGTCGGTCTGGTGGCTGCGCCTGGGCATCGACATCGAGCGCATCCAGCCGGGCTGTCCGCAGCAGAACGGGCGCCATGAGCGCATGCATCTGACTCTCAAGAAGGAAACCACCAAACCGGCTGGCGCCAATTTCCTGCAGCAGCAGGCCAGGTTCGATGACTTCATCAATGAGTTCAACTCAGAACGCCCACATCAGGCGCTCGACATGGCCTGTCCAGCCGAGCGCTACACGCCGTCACCGCGCATCTATGCCGGCCTGCCGGATCTCGATTATCCGTTTCACGACAAGGCCGTCACCGTCACCACCTGCGGCCGCATCTGCTACAATCGCAAGAAGATCAACCTCAGCCTCGTCTTTGCCGGCCAGACCGTCGGCATCAAACAGGTCGAGGACCATATCTGGCTGGCTTCCTTCATGGATTATGATTTGGGCTACTTCGATGATGAGACATGCAGGCTCGAACCACTCCAAAACCCCTTCGGGCCAAAAGTGTTACCCATGTCTCCGATATAAACCGTAACCTATGTGTCCGGAATGGACCCCCTAGGGAGATGGTGCCCAGAGGCGGAATTCAAGTGAAGAAAATCCCGTTTTGGTTTCAGATACCTAGGGGAATGTTAGCCGCATCTGCTACCAACATAAATACCAACAAAATATTCCTGTGGATTGGTTCGGTTCCTGCTATTTCTCTCAATGCCTTGCACCTGCACCTTGTCTCTTCCGGTTTAGTCTACATCCTTCTTGGTCATACCTCATCATGCGGGGTCGAGTGAAGACCACGGCTGGCCAAGACGACTTAATCAGAACGGATGGCCATTGCGCTCAATATCGGGATCGCTTTAGGCGGTTTCTGAAAGCCGACATCGTGCGAAGAACAGGTGGCTATTTACGGGTCCTGAGACCTTGGCCCATACACCGCTTTGTAAGGTGGACGCGGCGCAACGAAAAGCGCGGCCAGCCGTTCCTCATGTTGCTTGACCAGTGAGGCAGCAATAACAGGTAACTCTGCGGCGGACCGGTGTAGTCGTCGAGGTCGATCGGATTAGACTTCATAGGTGCTCCGTCGACGCGTAGTAGACGGTCTCGTCCTACCAGCAGCCCAGCTTGGCCCAGTGCATTCTGGCTTTGCAGGCGCATGGCGGCAGAAATGATCTCGCGCCAGTGCCTGATACCGCCCTTGGCGATTTGGTCCTTGGTGAAGGCGAACTCCAATTCAACGCAGCCGAGAGACAGGATGTCGATTTGATGTCGGTCAATTGCGTAGCAGGCCATGGCATCGACCAACGCTGTCATATTACTGGCATAGTAGGATCGGCGCCTCGGAGGTGCCGGGCCACATCCCACCCGCTTGGGCCGTCCCCAAGTCTGATATCTGTCAGGAGAGCCACAACTCGCTCCGGCTCACGATCGAAAGTCGCAATCGCTTGAAGGCCCTTTTAAGCCGGCGACCACCTCGAACCCGGCCTCCCGGAGAGAGTTCTCGACGTCTCCACGATCAGCACGGAACCCGATGACATTGAAAGCCTGCTTCGTGCGCCCCAACAGTTGAACGGCTGCGAACTCTTAAGGTTCCTGGCGCGCAATAGCACTCGTTAATCCGGTGGAAAGCAGGTTGTGATCCAGCCGTTTCGAACAGGTTGCGGCAGGCGAAAAGGATTGAGGACAGCTGAACTTTGCGCGCATCATCGACGCACTGACCATTGGCCTTCGTCTCCTCTAGGCAGCGGGAACATTAGCGCCAACTAAAAGTTGGGAGCAAACACGAACAGGTTCTTGATGGCACATGATCATTCTTTCAAAATGTTGATCCGCAAGCTCCAAGCCATCTCGGAACTCGCAGAATCAGACATTGCGACCTTGGGGAACATCTCGATTCAGGAGAAGAGATATCAGGCCAACGAAGACATTCTGCGCGAGGGCGATAAGCCGAGCCTTTCGTTCGTCGTTCTTGAAGGCTTAATAGGGTCGATCAAACTAACCGGGGAGGGGAAGCGTCAAATCTCCTCCTTTTTTGTTCCGGGCGACATTCCCGACCTGCATGGTTTGCATTTGTCGGTCATGGATTGCACTTTCACCCCTCTCATGCCCGCTAGGGTGGGCTTCATGCGGCACGACGAACTTCGCGCCGTTTGCGACCAGCACTCTTCGATAACGAGAGTGTTTTGGCGCTCGACGGTGATCGATGCGGCGATCTATCGAGAGTGGGTCACCAACGTCGGTAGGCGCGACGCCTACTCGCGTATGGCTCACATTCTTTGCGAACTCATTGTTCGCCTTCGCTCGGTAGGCCGCATTGAAGATCATGTGGCCTATCTCCCCATAACGCAGGCTGCACTTGGCGACGCACTTGGCCTCTCTACCGTGCACGTGAACCGAGTGCTTCAGGACCTTAGACGCGACGGTCTGATATCCACCGTTGGCTCGCGTTTTCATGCGACCGACTGGGCAGGGCTCGTTCGCGCCGCAGATTTTGACTCTACCTATCTTCATCAAAGGGCTGCGCAGACGGGTGCCGGTTTCTGATCCTGCTGGGTCGCTCATGATCCGTTGAGCCCTCGCGATCCTCAAAACCGAATCTCCTGTAGAACCCGCACTCCAACAGGAATGTCGATCACCGCTTGAGAACTGGACCGCAGACTTACCTAGCGACGGCATGGCTTCTCAAAGATACGACCTCAGGAGGGACTCGACGAAACCTGAGCGGTGTTTGACGCGTTCACTGGCCAACCAGCCGAGGCGTGGGGCGCTCCGGCTAAATATCTGGACGGGGAATATTCCCGCGATTTTGTAAGCCTTCTGACCGTGTCGACCTCAAGCGAAGTTTCGCCGGGGGGTAATCTCTAAAGTGCGACTGCCATGGAACACGTGCCGAGCGCCGGATAGTGTCCAATTCCCCGGTCTGTGCATCCCGGTCACAAGCTCAGCCATAGTGGAGACGCGGCTTTGGCAACGTTCCTATAAATTGAACCCCAATTCGGTCGTTCCTGCGCCACCGCAGGACTGCCTGGTAGGCAACGCCGTCGGTCGGCACGTAAACCACGAACCGCTCAGGGACACGCGATTCCACCGGGACTTTGAGCTCAGCTCTGCCACTGTTTTGGTTCCGAATGGTGCAACTGATCTCGGAGTTTGTGATTCCGCTGATGATTGAGGCGCCTTTCAGCACCCGCTGCCTCCGTTCGCGGCGATGCTCTTCATCAACATGTGACCTCCATCGGTCACCCGCGGCCCTATATGGTACGCGCACCGGCGAATAACTGTCCATCTAGGTCGTCGCTCGTTAGTGTCTCACTTTAAAGTTTGACGACGGAGACGGACAGCATAAATGCCCGTTGCGCCGGTGAATTCGCAACGCGAACAGACCCGAATGGGCTCGTCGTATAGCGTTGTTAATCCGGCAGCAGCATCTCCTCTTCATCGGCCGCGGCTTCGAACAGCAGCCGGAAGTCATTACCCGGCATTTTGCCATCGATCGCAGATAGGCAAGCCTCGGCCGCCAGCCGCCACTTGGGGCCACGATTGGACCACTTTAGGAGCTCCTCGGCGGCGGCATCAACCCGGTTGACACCAAGGCGAAGCCCCGGGCGCTCAGTCTTCACATAAACCGGAGGGTTGAACCAACGGTGGGGCATCCCGCCTCTCGAACGTCAAAGGCGATGAACAGTCCCCAAACGGAGGCTGATTTGACGATCATTTCGACTAACTGGCAGTCAGTTTCGAGAAGATCGCCGCCGCGCTCACGGACCGCTACAATGGTCGCTTTGACGGAAATAATGTCGCCGGGTTGAGAGCCCAACAGGACCTCGCGGACCAGCTCCTTGGCCGTTTGCTGCGTAGGCCGAACAGGTGCTTGAATGTCCATCCCATCCTCCCAGAGAGATAGAACCTCAATCAGCTATTCTGTGGGTCACTTTCCGAAAAAGGCAAGAGTCGGAAACGTACAAAGTAGGTTCCCGCAAACACCGCCCTACGATGGCTAATCCCGCGACAGGCGCTGATTTGCACCTCACCGTGTCAGCTGCCGACGCGACCATAAGGAGCGAGGGCCCGCCTCTCTCCCAAGTTCTCACGGACGAACGCGGACAACGGTCTTGCCCGCGCGTCGGTCCGTTGAGTTGAAGGTGCCGATGGCATCATCCAAGCTCGAAACCTTGCCGATGTTCGTCCGCAGTCGTCCATCGCGGATCCGCTGCACTATCTCAGAAAGCTGGGCTCGATCAGCCTCGACGACGAAGTCAACCGCCAGGCCGTCTGCAGGTCGAATATCCGTTGGTCCGACGACTGTGACAAGGATACCTCCGGCCCGGACGAGCGTTGCGGATCGCTTCTGGACATCGCCGCCGATGACATCGAACACCAGATTGACGCCGCCGACATCTTCAAGGGTGTCATTTGCGAGGTCGAGGAATTCATTTGCACCGAAGTCGAGCGCTTTCTGGCGGTCGGCGGCCCGCCCGGTGCCGATCACATAGGCTCCGGCCTCCCTGGCAAGCTGCGCCACCATCGAACCGACGGCACCGGCAGCGCCATGCGCGAGAACGCTCTGCCCGGCCTTGATGCGGCCATGCTGGAACAGCCCCTGCCATGCGGTTAGGCCGGAGATCGGCAGGCTAGCGCCCACCGTAAAGTCGACATCGCCGGGCAGCGGCGCGAGGTTACGGGCCTCCATGGCAACATACTCGGCGAGGGTGCCGTCGCGATGCCAGTCCGCGAGGCCGAACACCCGCTGACCTATAGAAAGCCCCGTAGTGCCGTAGCCGAGCGCAGTGACCACACCAGCCAGTTCGTGGCCGAGGATCGAAGAGGTCCGGTCACGGAAGGCTCGGTCGGCCCACGTCGAGGGCCACTCCAGTTCGGTGTTGACGAATCCTGCCGCATGAACCTGTACGACCACGTCGTTAATTGCCGCCCGAGGCTCGGGCAACTCCACCAACTTCATCCCGGCCGTTCCTGCAGTCAGGTCCGTCGCTACGATTGCTTTCATGGGGCGTCTCCTCACCGTTGGGGTGAATTGCGGGCGCGGAGGGTCTTCGATGTCTCGCGCAGAGTTGGCGTTGAGTTCATCGTTGGCGACCGCGAGCGGAAGCTAAGCAATCTCGTCGGATTCTTCCAGCACGGGTAAACTTGCGTTCGTGAACACCCCTGCCATCGCAATCTCAGACACTTCAGGCATGTGGAACAAAAGCAGATCAAATACGTTGTGCCGTTCCCAACATGGAGAGCGTCATGCAAACTACACCCCGAGCCAAAGGCGAAGCTATCAGCAAGGATCCTGACGAATGGACGACGGGAGACGAGCCAATGACTCCGTCGCAAGCTTCCTACTTGAAAACATTATGTGAGCAGGCGGGCGACGACAGAAGCTACGCCGAAGATCTAAGCAAAGCCGAGGCCTCGAAGCGAATCGACGCGCTAAGGACTGAGCTCAAGCTCTAAAGGCGCTGGGAGACCTACGACAGGTTGGCCAGTTTTGCGGTATTTGGCCTCTGATCTGGACGGTCGTATTAGTGAAGGTGGTAGAGTTTGCTAAGGATCTTCATTTCTCCTGCGATTTTGAGCAGAGAAAGATAGTCGGTGAACCTTGTGGTTCCAAATTCGTCCTCGACCTTCGCAGTGGCTGCATCGCCCGTAATGTCGAGCGATGCGACTGCCCAGTTGGGGCTGGTGTTCGGCGGCAAGGCCGCACTCATCACCTCGCCGACATAGGCATCGACACTCAGCCATGGAGCTCGAAGAGATCGCGGCTATCTACCCGCTCTATCAGCAAACCGGGTATGGGCGGAAAGTGGGCGTAGGCCGACCATGTGGTTATCGACGCCGAGATGCGCAGTGCTGGTATCGGCGCCAAACTGATGGGGCGGATCGAGAAGGAAGCAGCGCGTTTCGGCTGCGACATCACCCGCATCTCGATACGAGCGCACACACAAATTCTACAGCCTAAACGGTTAGGCCGATGATGCGCTCGTTCTGGTCAGCCACTGAGTGCGTGGGCCGCAGAGTTCCCACAATATGCTGCGCACAAAGTAGCGACAGAGCGGGCCTAGAAGCGACATAGCGCCGGGTGTGAACGCGAACGCAGCCGGCGCCCGAATGCGTTCAGCGAGCGCCGTCGCGTCCACCTTGCCTTTCTTTGACGGCCCTGATGTTCAGCTTCCCACGGCAACGCGTGGAAGTCGGGCTGGTGCCCCGCTTCACGGTAGCCAGCCTGCGTGAGTAACTTGCTTTGTCCCGCTCCACAACGCAAACAAACGGCGGATTCCCCAAGCACCTATAAACGCCTACAGCTTTTTCCAGTGCGACAGGTGTGCTGCGGGTGCTCGAAGATGTCGTCCTTCATTGCGATGACAGAACAGGGAGCGAGGACAACTCTTTTTTGATTGCAGAGAGAGTCTGAGCGGGCTTACTAGTGAGGGGTTTGCCATCGCTTTGAGGGAGGCTGCGATGGTTGCAACGCCCATAGATATCGCTCAAGCGGCCACTACGGCCACCTTGCTGATGCGCCTTCGTCAACGTCATCGCGATGACGTGGCGCGAGGCTGGGAAGATGCCGACCCTTCTACTGTTGCCGTCTCCCGTACGCCTGAGTGTCAATGGCGCGATTTAGCCAAGGCCCTGGTGCACGATTGGTTCGAGCTGATCGAAACTGGCTTGGTGGATTGGATCGTCAGCAAGTAGCCGCTGCCCGCCAGCGGCCCAGCAGCCGTCTGCGGGACTTTGCAGCGGGCGCGCTGGGCCTGACCGGTGGGGCGGTGTGGTATCCGCCGGCTGGCGAACATATGCGCCTCCTGCCAACGCCAGCGAAACATCCAAACGAACGAGGCGATCTAACAGCGATCTCACCATCCAGCCAACACATAGGCCTATAGGAAAGGCTTATAATCGCTGAGAGAACGAAAATGGCCGACGCCATGGTTGGGGAACCCGGGTGGGTAGGCGCCGGCCACAAGCGGAACAGGCCCGCCGCGCCACACACATGGCTGATTTGTCATCACGTGGTTATGGTGTGATCGCGTAGGGCTAGACCAGCGGAACCTAGTAAACGCCGCTTGGTAAGCGATCCTCGACGCGATCGTTCATCGCCACGACGACTTGGGAAACTTGACGGTTGCAGCCCTCTGCCATGTCGAGCTCAAGTCATGAACATCGGCCCTCCGATCATGAGCAGGCATGCGCCCATCCTACCATATCGCGCTGCCGGTATCGCAAGGCGCCGGCAGCAAGGGTAGGCGACCAGAGCCGATGTGAAGGGACTAGGCAGCTAATATTCGCTTGCGCTAATTTAAATGTGCCGTAACGTCAGGCTCAGCCTTTTTGGGGAGGCACAACGTGGGGAGTATGATGAGAGTTGCTGTGTTTTGCGCGGCGATCGTGATCGCTGGGACTGGTGTCGCTGTTGCCAAGGAGAAGAAGGTGGTGCTGAGTGACGCCACGAACCTTTGCTCTACGAAGCACTCGGCCAAGAAGCAGGTGCTCGAGCTGGACTGCAGGCCGACCGGAACCGCCAAATTGCCGGCCGGTGGAACGCCGGAAAAGCCGCGCCTCGGATACGACACCGATCCGTGGCTGGTCAAAGGCCTTTAGACACTAGGCGACGGCAACACAGCGCGGCTAAGGGGATGTGCGCTGGCGGTGAAGCCTTCTTTGTTCTCTCATCGGTGGAACATTGTCGCCTGGAAACGCTTCGGACGGTGCACTGCCCCATCAGTGCAACGTTCCCTTCCTTGTTTGCACTGGCCGGCTGCCGAAAGGTGGCCGGCTTTTTTGTTATAAGCGCGACCTGATGTTTGGGGCTTGTTGATTGGACAGCAGCGAGTGGCCGCTGCTGGCTTAGCGTCCAGGATTGGAATCTGTAAAGGCGAGATCACCAAGGCAGGGATGACCAGACTAAATAACGGTTTCGTCTGTTAGCCGCCACGCCGACGATAATTGAATTCAGAAGGGAGTCGGCCCGGCTGCCCAACATCAGGGTGCAAAAGACAGCCGGGCCAAGGCTGGAAAGAGTTCCGCTCCAGCCCAGCCGTGCCCAGCACGATACGCATCGCACCTGGGCGCAAGCGGTACCAACGGCTCGCCTATTCCGCCGCGCCTTTTCGGCAGGAAACCCTCGGCCTCATCACAATGGAGGGCGACATTCGCAGCGCCCTATGGAACCATCCAGAGTGACATAGGCTGTTTCATTTCCTGATGACATCAGGAGGCCTGTTAAGCATGCCAGTTGTTCGCGCTCATAGCTCAGATGCAGGTTGGAGCCCTTCCTAGTGCACCAGTATGAGAAGCGAGAACTAGGAACCGGGAGTGCTGCGGGTTGTGTGCGTCAAGTTCTGCAAAATGGGCGATCATGAAACTGGTCATGCGGCTTGGCGTAGAGCGAGCTTCTTGTGCTCGCGCAGATCATCCATGTTGATATAGCGGTTGGCCTCCATCCAGTTTTCGTTGGTTTCGACGGCCAGCGCCCTGACCAGGCGCAGGCAGCTTTCGGCGTTCGGGAAGATGCGCACGACATAGGTGCGCCGGCGGATTTCCTCGTTGAGCCGTTCAAGCATGTTGGTGGACTTGAGGTGCTTGTGATGCTGACGCGGCAGCCGGAAGAAAGTCAGCGTCTGTTCTATGGCTTCTTCCGCCCAGGTGGTCAGCCGCGGGTAGCGGGCGGACCATTTGGACAGCCACGCGGCGAGATCGGCCTTGGCCTCGGCGAGATCGCGCCGGTCGTAGAGCCAGCGCAGTTCCTGCAGACAATCGTCGCCGTGCTTCCTGGGCAGGTGATCGAGCGCGTTCCTGAGGAAGTGGACGTAGCAGCGCTGCCATGCTGCTTCCGGGATCACCTCGCCGATCGCCGCGACCAGGCCGGCATGGTCGTCGGACACGGCCAGTTCGACGCCCTTGAGACCGCGTCGTTTCAAGCCGACGAGGAAGTCCTTCCAGGCCGAGCGGCTCTCGCGATTGGCCATCTCCACGGCCAGGATCTGCCGGCGCCCGTCCCAGTCGATGCCGACCGCGATCAGCACCGCCTGGCTCATCACGATGCCGGCTTCGCGCACTTTCTCGTAGCGGGCATCGAGAATGAGGTAGGGGAATGGCTCCTGAAGCGGTCGTTCGGCAAACGCCTTCAGGCTCTCGTCCAAGCGCTTGTTGATGGCCGAGATCGACGAAGCCGAGAACGCATGACCGCACAGCTCTTCCGTGATCGCCTTGACCTTGCGGGTCGACACGCCCTGGACATACATCTCGGCCAGCGTCGCCACCAAGGCCCGCTCGGAACGCTGGTAGCGCTCGAACAGCTCGGTGGAGAAGTGACCCGCCCGGTCCTGTGGAACCCGCAGCTCAAGCTTGCCCACCCGGGTGACCAGGGTGCGGCCGTAGTAACCCGAGCGATACCCAAGGCGCTCAGGCGTGCGTTCGCCCTTCGAAGCACCCAGCGCCTCCTCCATCTCGGCCTCGAGAACCTCCTGCATTACCGCACGGATCACTTCGTGCAGCCCCTCCGGGTTCGAAAGCAGAATGTCTTTGACGGCAGCGCTGGTCGATTTACCTTCTGTCTTGGTCATGGTGGCGTTCCTTCCAGGAATCGGTGACGTTGAACATCACCAGCCTGCCATGACCGCCCTCTCTCAGCGAATTTGCAGAACTCTCAGCACACTACCGTGCTGCGAATAGATTGCCGCAGTCCAGCTTTCATCAGAGCATGGCAAGGGCTGCCTTTCTCTCCACGTTGGCAGTCGTCCTGCTGCTCGCGCTATTGCCAGACCACCTGCTGCACGCCCTCGGATTGGCCTTTACGTCTCATCACGACAAGCTCAACCACGCCGCCGCGTTCGCCACCTTGTCGGCTTTGGGTAGCCTCGGCTGGCCCCAACAGGTGGTCCGGCTGGCGGTTCTACTTGCTTTAACGGGCGCAGCGATTGAAATCCTTCAATGCGTCACAGGGCGTGACATGAGTGTCTTCGACTGGTTTGCCGACTGCGCCGGAATGGCATACGGGCTGAGAACTATGAGCTGGGTGAACGAGATTCTAGGCGAACCGGTTATTTGATCGCCACAGGCTCCGCTTTACCGCCGCCGTCTTGGCCCCCACTTGCCAGCCTCACGCCCGGGGCCGCCTTCGATCACCCTCGCTATTGCCGTTCAATTTCCGACGCAAAGGCCGATAGCAAGGCGAATGGGTTTCAGGCCGCTCACCATTTAGACTTAGGTCCGATTCTTTCGCGCAAATGGCCGAAGCCGGAAACATTTCTCCTTCTACTTTGTTGCAGTGGCCGTGCCGCTGAGGAGAACATGCACAGTGCCTCTATCAAATGAACTGCGCGACGTACCGATAGAATTCCAATGCCCCTCCTGTTCGTGCCCAATGGTGAGAAGGGGATCCTGGCTGAAAACGATTGCCGGTTTCAGCTGCGATAGCTGCAGGTCCAGAGTGCGGATCGGCTACGAAGCGAAGCTGGCCATATTCGACCGGCACCTTAAGCGACGCGCGCCGGATCTGGGCCGACGACCAATGGAGTGCGATCCCGGCAACGGTTCCTGAGAGTGTGTCGGCAATTCAAGCTCCAACTGCTTGCGGTCTGCCGCAAGTCCAAGCTTTCATCTGGTCGCAGGGTCAGGCGGCTCTTTCGTCCGTACGGAACCGATGATGGCGAGAGGTTTCGATGCGCTCGGAGCACCGAGCAGGTCGACACGTTTTTCGTAGCGACCACCAATCTCTAGCTGGCCGCTCCGACGCTCTGACGAGGTGCGAGCAACTTGATCTTCAATAGTCTTTTTCGAGCCAGCATGCGCGCCAATGATAGCGTCGACAGGTCGACAATGAGGTCGTCGATCGCGCCCGCCAAGACACTGGACCCGCGCCCAATTTGATGCACCAGCGCCAGCACTTCCTTAAGTGCTGTCGAGGCTTCACCCGCATCCAGCAGCGCCTCGATGTCATCGAAAACCTGCATCCCGACCCTCCCGCTTTAAAACGGTGGCAATTTCGCGCGAAAAGAAGCGCCTGCCAAAGTGCTCGCGCACGAAGGCGGCTATTCAAACAACAAGAAAGACCCTGGTGGCCCAACGATGAAGGGCGTCCATGGAGGGCGTTCAGCGAGACGCAACTGAGATTCGGCGCGACATTAAAGGACGGCGATGCTTCAGTCGCGCTCTCTTACGAGCAATCCGAGCAGCGCCCAGCCGCCAGCCAATCGAAGATGTACGCCAAGACCGATAAGCTGGCGGAGCGTTTTGCCGAGACTGAAGACGCGGTGAATCGCTCAGCGAAAACATGACCGAGGTGGAGGCGGTCTCTGCCGAGGTGACCCGGTGGAAGTTGATGGGCCTCGGCGCATTGGGCGTCACTGGCATGGCAGCGGCGGCGCTCGCCTCGCTTAGTTACGCCCTGTTGGTCTATCTGGCGCGTGCTGCGCGGCGGATGACGAGCAGGCGGCATAGTCGACAGGCTCTCAAGATGGCTGGTGATGTGTGATGATCGCGTCGACGGGAACAGCTTTGCGATTACGCACGAATTCTTATCAGTTATGCTCGGTGTCAGGCGGCCCGGCGTCACCATAGCGCTGCAAACCTTGGAGGGCCAAGGTCTGATACGCTCAATGCGAGGAGAGGTAGTCATTCTTGATCGCGCGCGTCTAATTGCGCTGGCTGATGGGTCATATGGCAGGGCTGAAGCCGAATACGCTCGGCTAGTCGGCAAACTGCATTGACGGCAGACGCCGCCCCCCGTGCACAGTGCCCCTGCAACAGAGCCCGCCGGCTGAGCCACGGGTGTTTTTGCGTCAGGCGGGAACATTCCCGCTCTGAGGCTGTTTCGCTACAACCGGCTCGTTCTTCAGCGGTCCGTGCCGGTGACCAAGATGCGTCCCTCACTCGTCATGGGATGGCCTGCGCAGCCTCGGAAGCAGGCGCGGGCCATCCCATCAAGCCCTAGCCCCACGGCAGGGGCTTTTTGCTGTTCGGATCTGATGCGGTCCTGGCGGGAGTAAACACTGTCACTCCGTGCCGAGGCGAGTTCCTCCCGGAAATGGTGCATGAGCGCTCGCCAAACATGATCGGAGCGACCGAGCCATTTCGATACAAACGGATGATTCTATTGCGTAATCTTTGCTCATCTTCGCATTCAAACTCGCGCTGAGTCTGATTGTTCCATGAGCAAGAGCGCCCGGCTATTGAAAACCGAGCGACTTCTTTCGTTTGCCGACTTAGCTATTGCGCAAGAGCAACACCCAAACGTGAGGTATAGCTCCCTCAGCGCCTCTGGTTGACAATCGTTTCGGCCTGAGATTCCGACCACCTCGGTGCGCCGCTTGATCTCGCCGTTGAGACGTTCGATCGGATTCGTCGAGTGGAGCTTGGCGCGATGTTCCTTGGGGAAGGTCATGTAGGCCAGCACGTCGGGCTCGGCGTCGTCCATGATTGTCGCCAGCTTCGGCACCTTCGGCCGGATCTGGTCGGCGACGGCGCGCCATTGTACGGACGCGGCCTCGGGCGTTTCCTGGGCGAAAGCGGTGGCGATGAAGGCTGAGACGACCCTGCGGCCGCTCTTGCCGGCATGGGCCAGCACGTTCCTCATGAAGTGGACGCGGCACCTCTGCCATGTCGCGCACAGCACCTTGGTGACGGCCGCCTTGAGGCCTTCGTGAGCATCGGAGACGACGAGCTTGACGCCGCGCAGGCCGCGACGTGTCAGCTTGCGCAGGAACTCTGTCCAGATCGGCTCGGCCTCCGAGGTGCCAATCTCCATGCCCAGTACCTCGCGCCGGCCGTCCGCGTTGACGCCGACGGCGATGATAACGGCGACCGAGACGATCCGCCCACCGCGGCGGACCTTCAGGTAAGTGGCGTCGATCCACAGGTATGGCCAATCGCCCTCGATCGGCCGCTCGAGGAAGGCCTTCACCTTCCCGTCGATCTCCTCGCACAGCCGCGAGACCTGGCTCTTGGATATGCCTCTCATACCCATGGCCTTGACCAGGTCGTCAACCGACCGGGTCGAGATGCCTTGCACATAAGCTTCCTGGATGACGGCGGTTAGCGCCCTCGGCCATGCGGCGCGGTTCGAGGAAACCTGGGAAGTAGCTTCCCTTCCTGAGCTTCGGGATGCGCAGCTCGACCGTGCCGGCCCGCGTCTCCCAGTCCCGGTCGCGGTAGCCATTGCGCTGGGCGAGCCGCAGCGGGTTCTTCTCGCCATAGCTGGCGCCGGTGGCCGCGCCCACCTCCATTTCCATCAGTCGCTCGGCGGCAAAGCCGATCATCTCCCGCAGCAGATCGGCATCCGGGGTCTTCTCCACGAGCGTGCGCAGGTTCATCATGTCGTCGGTCATCGGTGGTCCTTCCGAAATGGGTTGGCGTCAACAACCAAACCCAACCGGAAAGCGCCGATGACCACCCACACCCCGCTCGCTGGCTACAGCGCTACTAACGGCGCGCTCGTGAGCGGCTTCGCTACCGCCGAGCTACACCCACCTGATGGGACACGACCTTTCATTTGCATTAGGAACAAC
This sequence comes from Mesorhizobium sp. C268A, assembly GCF_040324475.1. Lineage (NCBI taxonomy): Bacteria > Pseudomonadati > Pseudomonadota > Alphaproteobacteria > Hyphomicrobiales > Phyllobacteriaceae > Mesorhizobium > Mesorhizobium sp. C268A. The sequence goes on along the minus strand of NZ_JAMYVX010000001.1, from coordinate 2,541,937 downwards.
GCGTAAATGGAAAAGTTGGTCCACCGCAGCGCTCGTGAGGATGCCTTACCGCTGCCGGCCGGCGGCAAAGGGTCCGGCCCGCGCTTTCCTTCCTAGTGTGACGTGGCCCTGAAGGCTGCCAAGTTGTTCCTGCCTCACTGATCCAGTTCAAGCGGATCGTGATCTGGTTGCTCGTGCCACATCACCTGGCGGAAATCGCGTTTGTCGACCTGCTGACCGCAGATCGGGCATGCCTCGTCACAGTCCTGCGGTTGGTGTGGCTTGCCGGGGATAGGCGGTCCAAGGTCGGCTATTCTAGCCATGCGCGACCGAACAAGATGCTGCGGCAAAGTTCCGTCAATTTGGTCGCCTCAGTTGGTGAAGACATCGCACCAAAAGCGGTAGTCATCTGGTCCACCGTCGAAATGCGCCTCCAAAGCGCAGTGCGCCACGGCGGTCGGTGCTTCCATCCCATAAAGTTCGATCGCAGATTGAGCGGCCTGATCTCTGTCGACGAGATCGGCAATCTTCAAAGCGGCGAAATCAGCGCTCCGGATCGCGAGCCTCCGTGGACCAAATATTCCCAACACCTAAGGGTGACTATATGATCCCCTCATGGCAACTCTGCGGTACGACGAAAGGCAGGAACCGGATGGGACGTGGACGGTATTCGACGTGTTCACCGGGCTCCCGGCTATTGTAGCGGGCCACCCATCTGTCGACCTTCCCGACATGGAGTATGCCGAAGAGCTGGCCGCCATCCTGAATGCCAACGACCTGAAGCAGAGGCTATCTCACGGTAGGTTCCCCGGAGGGTTCGCCTGACCGAAGTGGCATTAGCCCCCGGTCGTATTGCCCATCCAGGTTGGTTCGTCCGATCCGAACAAGCAATTGTTATTGATCTACCGGCTACGACGGTTTTAAGTCGACTCGCCATTGCTTTTCGTAGGGAGGACGTGATGGGCAACGTGGTGCCAATCTGCAAGGCCGCGCCTTGCGTGGAAGTGGTCGGAGCCAGTGGCGAATGGGTCGTCCGCATCATTGAAACTGACCAGGAAATTACACGCTCATTCGCCCTGGAATCGTTCGCACTGGCCTTCGCAGAAGGCCAGCGGATACGCCTGCATCTCGACAAGGTTGTGCGGCTTTAGGACCCTCCTGCGGCTGGGTAACCTCAGGGCCGCGACGGTGATGGCCGATTGTTCCATTGCTGGTGAGGCTTGCGGTGTGACGTCTCTGTCGTCAGCCCGCGCGGCCGGAAGGGCGGCAGGCTTTTTATTGGTTGAGATCGAGCGGCTCGTGATCGGGCTGCTCGTGCCACATCACCTGCCGGAAGTCGTGTCGGTCTACCTGCTGGCCGCAGATGGGGCACGCATGGAAATGCTCCGGCCAGTCAGCGTCATGTGGCTTGCCGGGCTTAGGCGGTCCAAGGTCAACAATTTTCGTCATCACCAACGAACACGGCGACCCGGCAAAAGTTCCGGGGGGTGTGTGTGCATGCGTTCGAAGGCTGACAACAAGACCCCCACGCCGGAAGGTGAATGATGATCGCGACGCTAGCCTAGCCATTCCCCAACGGCTCGGACAAATCCGGTTCCCGGCGGCGTTCCCGTCGTTCTTCAAGGAACAGCTTCGGTGTGCTCGTCCCACTCAAGGGGCGTTGTCCCGCGCTCTTGACGAAACTTTCCAAACTCCTTGCGCAGGTCGGCAAGGTCCAATGCCCAAAGATGCTCACTGCTTCCGGGGTTCGACAAAGCGCTCACCAGTTCCGTCCGCTCTCTCGAACGCAAGCGCCAGTATCGCGTTTCTAACAGTGGCGGTTTCGGCGGCGATGCTGCTACGCAGGTCCTGATCCAAGACCTCTAGCCGCAGTCTTTCTACCGCTGCGTCGGCCGAAGTTCGCGCGGCCGCCTTGCTGAAGTTGATCGTGCATACTGCGAAGCCGCCCTCGATCGTGATCTCAACCGCAGCGTTGCCGGTTACCCGATACGCTGCGCGCTTTACACAGTCGAGGCTGAAGACTGACAGATCAAACTTGACTTGGGCAGTCTGGACGAGCTCGCTCTCGCGAGGGGTGTCCGCCATCAACAATAGCTGTAGCCAGAGCAGTGAGACCCGTGACTAGCATGGCTCGAATGGCTGGTGTGGTACGCCATGATAACGTCCGTACCATTTGAGCGATCTAGCACCTCACCGTAGCCGAGGTCCGCCGGGACAGTGCCAGCTTCAGCGAGCTTGGCCGAAGGCTGATTTGCCGATTCGACAAGGACTGCAGCCTGAACTTGGCCGCCGAGAATCATCGTGGCCGACAAGGCCATTGGTGACAGGAAATTGCGTTTCGACATTATCCAAACCCCCGTTTGTACGGACTCATTAGCAAAACGCGCCAAGCCGGACAAGTACCGCTTGTGGAGAAGTGCTTAAGGGACCACTAATGTTCCGGGTCAAATACTTGTATTGTGGAGTTGACGGGGTCCGTCTTCTGAGCGCAATCGATCGCAGAAGCGGCCCGACGATGCTCTTTTGCAGCCGCTTCGGCTGCCGCCAGAAAGCGCTCGGATTTCAGCCCGAGACAGCTGTTCGGAAGGTTTGGTTCTGGGCCATTGGCGATCTCCGCTTGATGGGGTTCGCCGCAACGCGGACCATAGTCCTACATGCCACGCTGCCTGACCTCCTGGCCTACTCTCACGGGAGCGATAGGGCCAGGCGCCAAGCGCCACCATCAGGAGGGAAGCGGTCGTGCCGACCATGTCTCGCGCCTGAGCGTCGCGGGCGCCGCATCAAGGAAGCGGGCTACAGCGCTGCGGCCTGATACTGGACTCCCGGCTTCAGACGATGCATTCTCGCCTCGGGGAAGGGATCATGGGCAATTCTGTTCATGCCAGGAGGTTGCAGAGGCGACGGCCTTGGTGGCGCTTGCTTTTCCGCTATCGTCTCGCCGCCGTTCTGGTGATGCTCGGGGCGACTTCCGCGGGCTATCTTGCAGTCGGCGACGATCGGCACGAGCTGCCGCGCGTTCACCATGGCGGCGATTCGTCGGCCAGCAACGCGGCTGTCCGCGAGGAGGGCTGCGATATCAAGGGCAACATTAACGAGCGCGGCGAGCATATCTACCATATGCCGGGGCAGGAATATTACTCTGCTACGCGCGTCAACCCAGCTCGAGGAGAGCGCTGGTTCTGCTCACAATGGGAAGCGTGGTGGGCGGGCTGGCGGAAAGCGAAAGTGTAGCGATTGCCTTTAGACTACACCTTCAGTTGCTCGATGCGCGTGCTCTTTATTGGAAGTTCGAACATCGCGCCGCCCGCGAGTTCCGGGTAATGCGTCGATCGCCAGAGATGACGATCCAACGCCCCCTCCGTGCTCAGCTGGGCGATCCAGGCCACATCTTTCACGCCGGGGCCGAACTTCTCTCTGATATTGACGATCTCATGCTCCCCGGCGAACAGGGCATTTAGCGAACGGGCGAGAGCGGGCGACAGGTTTTCGTCGACCAGGGCTTTCACGCGGCACTCTGAAGGCTCTCTTCGAATTTCATGGCGTCTCTAACAGCGGTAGCTGAGACATCGAAAAGGCGCGCCACCTTTTCCACAAATCCTTCGGCTTCTACAGCTTGCGCAAGCGCCACGGTCGGGACGCCATATTTGGAGGCGATCGGCTGACCGAACGAACGATGGGGGTCGATCACGATGGACTGCTTGCCATTGAAGGGCCGCCAGCGCGCCACCGCGTCATCCTCGATATCCAGGTCTTTGAACGTCCGCTCTATGCAGGAATGCAGCCAGAGCGACGCGGCAAAGCCCATCGGGACGCGCCAGCCTAGGTCTTCCTCCCCCCGCTGCATGCCAGACGTATTGTCCTTGGGCATCGCGCCGCTCCATCGGCGAGGCGTCAGTTCGTCTCGTCTACGATACTGTCATAGTCGCGGCCGATCAGTAGCAGCACGAAGCCGCAGGGCACTGTCACGCTGGTGAGGGCAATAAGGCCGAGCCATCCATAGTCCGGCTTCGCAAAATAGTAGTACCAGCTAATCGCCTGCACCAGCGGAGACACGATCAACATCCAAGCACCCCATTTGCCATCCGTGTTGAGCCGGATCGTTGTCGTCGCCCGATATCTGATTGCCATACGTATGCCCTCCCGTTCCTCAAAAGGCAGCTTCGCGTCGGTTGAGCGCGAACGCAAGCGCCGGCCCGGCTACGGCTTTGCGAGCCTCACGCCGGCGCCTCCTCCATTCTGCGGAATGAGCTCAACCCCGGCAGCCTCCAGAGCGGCCTGCAGGTCGACCAACGTGCGGTCGTATGGCGTCCGCTTGCCAGCTTCGAAATTGGCAATGGTCGTCTTGGCCACCTGGGAGGCCGCTGCCAGCTGATCCTGCGACCATCCAACAAGCGCCCGGGCTGCCCGGCATTGAGATGGCGAAAGTGTCATTTTAGTTAAACCTTACATTAAAGTGACTGTACGATACGTGCAGCCTGATACCATTAGTGCAACGTTATCGCAAATGCAGACCCAAATGCCTAACACCCCTCTTCTGGAGGCCGGCGAAGCTATGGCCGCTGCCTTCCCTTTAGAAGATTTTCCCGCGCCCTGCTCGGTGCCATCGCCTCTATTCCGGCCATAAGAGGCGCGGCCGCGGCGCATGTCTCGCCGCAACCGGCGCCTCTGCCCTCCGAGGAGGAACTGCTGCAAGCCTACAGTGAGTGGCTGTTCTTCGAACGTCTGCTGCTTATGCGCGACATCTACCCTCGCGAGCGCAACCCCTACCGCCAAACAGCCCTCGTGCCCTGCAACACTCTTGCGGCGCATTACCATTTCCCGCTACGATGACCGAGAGTTGTAGCCCGACATGGGAAACGGTGCCCTCGCCAGCCACGCGTGCGCTGCTCGTCTTGCAGACTGTCGGCGTTGACTTCAGGCCGCTGAGTGAACGGCAATGATCTTTCGTTCAGAAGGAAACTGCCATGCGAACGACCGAAGGTGATCGACCGCCTTCCGGCTGGTTTGTGGTCGACGTGATGCGCCGCGAAGCCCGGAAGTGGGACTGGGCGGCGCTTGTGACCGATACGCATCCTGACGATCTAGAAGCTCGGATCTTTGCGAAGCAGTGCTGGGTCCCCATTCCCGGCAAGCACCGAAACCGAGATGCGGCTTGGGATATGATCGAGGCGATGTCAGCCACGCGGCACTGACTGACTTTCATTCCGCAGAAGAGAAACGAACAGCCCGCTGCGGCTGGTGGCGGGTTTTTCATGTCGCGTTTCATGTCGCGTCCATCAGCCGCGCACCAGTAAAACCGTTGGAAACCAAGGATACTCAGTTGCAACATGGTGCAACATCAGCTGAATATTACAGAAACAAGCGGTGCCCAGAGGCAAGTAGGAAATGTCTGTGCTTTCAGATCTTACCACGCACATAGCATGCGGACAACCAACAGAAATAGCAACAATAGATTCCTGTGGGTTATTTCATTCCTCCCGGAATGTCCGACTGATTTGGTCCGACAGCGGCTTCACGAAATAGGAAAGCGCCGTACGCTCACCCGTCTGGACCATCGCTTCGGCCGGCATACCGGGCACGAGCGTCAGGCCCTTGAGCTTCGTCAGTTCCGCCTGCGGAACCGACAGGCGCACCAGGTAGTACGAAATGCCGTTTTTTTCATCCGTCGCCAGATCGGCTGCGATCCGGCTGACATATCCGTTCAATATCGGCGTGGTTCTCAGATTGAAGGCTGACATCCGCAGCACGGCCTTGTGACCAAGCTGGATTTGGTCGATGTCCTTCGGGGTGATTCGTACTTCAAGCGCAAGATCGTCGCCTTCCGGCACGATTAGCATGATCGGATCGGCGGGCGTGATCACTCCGCCGACCGTATGAATTGCGAGTTGTTGAATGGTGCCTGACTGCGGCGCGACGATATCGATCCGCCGCAGTTCCTGTTCAACCGCCACCTTGCGCTCAACATACTCCCCGACCTGCGCCTGAACCTCTCTGAGCTCCTGGCCCACTTCCGACTTGAAATCCTGATCGATCTGCGGGATCTGCAGGCGCGTTTCGGCTATGCGGGCTGCCGTCTGTGCCTGATCTGCGATCTTCTCACCGCGTTCGCCACCGAAAGTGGCAACCTGGATCTTCAGGCTGTTCAACCGTTGGTCCGAGACAATGCCTTGGTTGCGCAGCCCACTTAGAACAGCAATTTCCTTTTGGAGAACCTCGATCATTTTTTCACAGGCAATTTCCTGCGCCTTGAGTCCTTCGATCTCGTGGTGATATTGAGTAATGCGTTCCGCCAATTGCGCCTGCTTCCCGTCGCGGGATTGCCTGCGGAATTCGAACAGCAACGTCTCGCTATCTATTGCCGAAGCTACGTCCGGAACATCTCTTCGGGCGAGTAGCCAGTCCGGGAAGGGGATTTCCGCGAGATCGTCACGCTCAGCATCGAGTCGAGCTAGGTAGGCGGCCAGCTCATCGAGCCGCTTGGTGACTATGGCGAGATTAGCGCGCGCCTGGGTGGCATCGAGCCGCATGAGGATGTCGCCGGCTTTTACCTTATCGCCTTCGCGCACCAGGATTTCTCCCACCACCCCGCCAGTCGGGTGCTGCACCTTCTTGACATAGGAAACGACGACAAAGTGTCCGGACGCTACAACCGCACCGGAGAGATTCGTGAAGTTCGCCCAGGCTCCGGCTCCTCCCACAAAGATCACGCTCGCCAGAAAGCCCGCCACCAGGTGGCGGCGAATGGAGCTTGAAACGTCATTGTTCTGATCAATGCCGGACACCGGTATCCTCCATGTCAGCGCGCTCTGCCACGTTATCCTGTGTAGACTCGATGGCCTTCAGGACTTTGGAAGGCGCACCGAATGATCGCTGCCGTCCACCTTCCATCACCAACACCAAATCCACGGCGCGGATGACGCTCGGCTGATGGCAGACAACAACCGCAATGCCCTTGCGCTCGCGCACAGAGGCGATCGCCTTAGCGACTGCAGCTTCGCCTTCCGCGTCGAGATGGATATTGGGTTCATCCAGCACAACAAGGAACGGGTCTCGATAAAGGGCACGGGCAAGACCGATAAGCTGGCGCTGCCCGGCGGAAAGTGCCGATCCGACCTCACCAATCGGAGTTTCGTATCCGTGCTCAAATCGGAGGATCAGTTCGTGCGTGCCCGCTGCTTTCGCCGCGGCGACAATAGCCTCAGGGTCAGGATCATGTTCAAAACGAGCAATGTTTTCGGCAATGGTGCCGTCGAACAGTTCAACACCTTGCGGCAGATAGCCGATATGACGGCCTAGTGCTTCCCGGTCCCATTGATCGAGGCTTGCGCTGTCGATGCGAACCTTCCCGGCGACCGGCGTCCATGCGCCGACGATGGCGCGCGAGAGTGTCGACTTGCCCGAGCCCGATGGACCGATGACCCCGAGTGCGCTTCCCGCCTGAATGGCAAACGCAATGCCGGTCACGGTCGGCTTGCTTTTGCCGGGCGGAACAATTGTCACGCTTTCGAGGCGCAGTTCGCGTTCAGGTGCAGGCATAGGCACAACAGGAGCGGTTTCAGGAACCTTTTCCAAGAGGTCCTCCAGCCGCGCCCAACTCTGGCGCGCCATGAGGAAGGGTTTCCAGCTTGAAATGGCCAGATCGACCGGAGCCAGCGCACGCCCCATCATGATCGAACTGACAATCATGACCCCGGCCGTAGCCTCCTGCCTGACGACAAGGTACGCACCGACGGTAAGAATGGCCGATTGCACCTGCAGGCGCAAGTCGGCATTGCAACGCGCTGCTTGCAGCAGACCATTGCGTGCCATGTTGTGGGCAACGGTATCGCTTATCGGCCCTTGCGAGAGAGTGTTGGCAAGGAGTGTCAGAGATGTGAGACCGACCGCCCCGATAAGTGCCGTCATGCCGATCCAGAAATGAAGGAGGAAGCAAATGCCAAGATAAAACAGCATCCATGGCAGATCGAAGAACGCTGTCGGACCGTTTCCACCTAAGAAGCCGCGAACATTGTCGAGATCGCGAAGCGGCTGCAAGCCGTCGCCCGGCATGCGCGTTGAAAGCGGAAGGCGAACGATCGCATCGTGAACGCGTCCGGAAAACTGTCCATCGAAACGCTCGCCAATCCGCAGCAGCACGCGGGCGCGCAAAATGTCGAGCAGGCATTGGAACGCATAAAGCCCCGCAGCGAGCACGACGAGCCCCACCAGCGTGGATACGCTGCCACTTGCCAGAACGCGGTCATAGACCTGAAGCATGAACAGCGGCGAGATCAGCGCAAACACGTTGACCACGCCGCTGATCAACACAATGCCCCAAATCGCGGAAGTCAGAGGGAAGGGTCTCAAAGCTGATCCTTTAAGGAATGGTTGTCACGTAAGTCTCCGCAGCTGGCGACCCAGCTCCCTATATTGCTCCCCGATCGGCAACCGACTGCATCCGCTCGCTGGTTCAGGATCAGTGCTCCCGCCGAATATGTTTGGTCCCGGCATTTGATGGAGCGGGTCAACAACACCGTCCGGCTGAAGGTTTGGAAGGGATTCATCCTGGTCGGCCGCAAGGGCCCGAACAGGCTTCCGCCTCCACACCTTCAGGAGATTTCGGTCCACGACCAGCGCGACGCGCAGGGCTTCGTCACTGTACACGCTGACTGCTCCCAGGCGCCCCGGCCCATGGCAAGTAGCGGAAACGGACGGGAAAGCGCCCGCCCGGGGGGGCGGGGCGGGCGCGGTTCCGCATGGGTTTTCTGGATCAAACGAAGGTGAAGTCCGACGCGGTCAGGCCTAGGTCGGCCACGGTGACTACACCGCCCAGGTGGGCGAACTCGTGCGCGCTGCCGTCGGCGGTGACATAGGCCAGAGTTGCAACTCTGTCAGTGTAGCTGCTTTGGTAGACAATGATGTCGCCGGCGTGCTCGCCGGAGATCGCACTCGCCGCCTCATTAGCAGAGTTGAAAGATTCACCAGTGATCACCACGACGTGTTCGCCGTTCGCACCCGACGCCGCACCGCTGTAGAAGCTGCTCACCGGGTAGCCGGACTGTATGCTGGCGTTGTTGACGAAGTTCGCGCCAAAACCGTCGTTGTAGAGGCCTACCGCATCGAAGGCGAACTTGTCCTCCGCCGGGTTGAAATCGGTGATAGTGGTAATGTCCGACGTCGACCCGACAACCCCAGGCACCGGATTGTGGAACTGGAACACGAACGTGTCACTGTCGCTGCCCCCGGTCAACGTGTCCTGGCCGTCACCCACGTAGAGGACATCCTGGCCGGGTCCGCCGCTGAGCCTGTCATTGTCCTCACCGGAGACGCGCGCGTTGAAGCGGCCGTTGTCGCCGGAGAGATCGTCCCAGCCATCTCCGCCGAAGATGCGGTCGTTACCCTCGCCGCCGATGGCTCGGTCACTGCCCGCGCCACCCGAGATCTCGTCGTTGCCGCCACGACCGTCAAGCCAGTCACCGCCCTGGTAACCCTCGATCCAGTCAACACCCTCGGTGCCGAGGAGTGTTTCGGAACCCGGGCCACCTTCGATAATCTTTGCCATTGAAAATACTCCTAATGATGCCCCTGCCTGAGTCGTTCATATTCGTCATCGGACAATTGGAGAAATCGATTGCTTGGATAGGCATACATTTACGAAATGGATGCATTCTCGTTCACTTCGCCCTTCTGCTGAGCAGTTGCGGGCTCGCAGGCGGCGGGGACACGCCCCAGGCAATCGGCCCGAATATTCACACTCAAAGAACGGTCCAGGAAAACTTGGCAACCGGTCGTCCTGGTTGGGCCGCCCTCGGAAGAACGGGCATGGGGCTGTGTTGCCGAGTCGCGCCGGCACTGCCCATTGCGAGCAATGGAACGTTAGGGAGCGCGTTCGCGCGAGCCGAGATCGGAACCGACAGGCGCACCAGGTAGTACGAAATGCCGGGTTCACCAGGATTTCTCCGACCACCCCGCCAGTCGGGTGCTGTATCTTCTCACTAGGAAACGACGACAAAGTGTCCGGACGCTACAACCGCACCGGAGAGATTCGTGAAGGTCGCCCAGGCTCCGGCTCCTCCCACAAAGATCACGCTCGCCAGAAGGCCCGCCACCAGGTGCCGGCGAATGGACTCGAAACGTCATTGTTCTGATGAATGCCGGACACCGGGATCCTCCATGTCAGCGCGCTCTGCCACGTGATCCTGTGTAGACTCGATGGCCTTCAGGACTTTGGAACGCGCACCGAATGATCGCTGCCGTCCACCTTCCATCACCAACACCAAATCGACGGCGCGGATGGCGCTCGGCCGATGGGCGACGACAACCGCAATGCCCTTGCGCTCGCGCACGGAGGCGATCGCATTAACGACTGCAGCTTCGCCTTCCGCGTCGAGATGGGCATTGGGTTCATCCAGCACGACAAGGAAAGGGTCTCGATAAAGGGCCCGGGCAAGACCGATAAGCTGACGCTGCCCGGCGGAAAGTGCCGATCCGGCCTCACCAATCGGAGTTTCGTATCCGTGCTCAAATCGGAGGATCAGTTCGTGCGTGCCCGCTGCTTTCGCCGCGGCGACAATAGCCTCAGGGTCAGGATCATCTTCAAAACGAGCGATGTTTTCGGCAATGGTGCCATCGAACAATTCAACACCTTGTGGCAGATAGCCGATGTGACGGCCTAGTGCTTCCCGGTCCCATTGATCGAGGCTTGCGCTGTCGATGCGAACCTTCCCGGCGACCGGCGTCCATGCGCCGACGATGGCGCGCGAGAGTGTCGACTTGCCCGAGCCCGACGGGCCGATGACCCCGAGTGCGCTTCCCGCCTGAATGGCAAACGCAAGGCCGGTCACGGTCGGCTTGCTTTCGCCGGGCGGAACGATTGTCACGCTTTCGAGGCGCAGTTCGCGTTCAGGTGCAGGCATTAGCATAACAGGAGCGGTTTCAGGAACCTTTTCCAAGAGGTCCTCCAGCCGCGCCCAACCCTGGCGCGCCATGAGGAAGGGTTTCCAGCTTGAAATGGCGAGGTCGACCGGAGCCAGCGCACGCCCCATCATGATCGAACTGGCAATCATGACCCCGGCCGTAGCCTCTTCCCTGACGACAAGGTACGCACCGACGGCAAGAATGGCCGATTGCAGCAGCACGCGCAGCGACTTTGAAATGGCACCCAGCCCACCTGCCACATCCCCAGCTTTCCGGTTGGCGGCCAGAAACTTGGCATTGGCCTTTTGCCATCGGGCAGCGATCCGCTTTCCAAGACCGAGAGCTTGCACGACCTCGGCATTGCAACGCGCTGCTTGCAGCAGACCATTGCGTGCCATGTTGTGGGCAACGGTATCGCTTATCGGCCCTTGCGAGAGAGTGTTGGCAAGGAGTGTCAGAGATGTGAGACCGACCGCCCCGATAAGTGCCGTCATGCCGATCCAGAAATGAAGGAGGAAGCAAATGCCAAGATAAAACAGCATCCATGGCAGATCGAAGAACGCTGTCGGACCGTTTCCACCTAAGAAGCCGCGAACATTGTCGAGATCGCGAAGCGGCTGCAAGCCGTCGCCCGGCATGCGCGTTGAAAGCGGAAGGCGAACGATCGCATCGTGAACGCGTCCGGAAAACTGTCCATCGAAACGCTCGCCAATCCGCAGCAGCACGCGGGCGCGCAAAATGTCGAGCAGGCATTGGAACGCATAAAGCCCCGCAGCGAGCACGACGAGCCCCACCAGCGTGGATACGCTGCCACTTGCCAGAACGCGGTCATAGACCTGAAGCATGAACAGCGGCGAGATGAGCGCAAGCACGTTGACCACGCCGCTGATCAACACAATGCCCCAAATCGCGGAAGTCAGAGGGAAGGGTCTCAAAGCTGAATCCTTTAAGGAATGGTTGTCACGTAAGTCTCCGGAGGCTGGCGACCCAGCTCCCTATATTGCTCCCCGACCGGCAACCGACTGCATCCGCTCGCTGGTTCAGGATCAGTGCTCCCGCCGAATATGTTTGGTCCTGGCATTTAATGGAGCGGGTCAACAACACCGTCCGGCTGAAGGTTTGGAAGGGATTCATCGTGGTCGGCCGCAAGGGCCCGAACAGGCTTCCGCCTCCACACCTTCAGGCGCGTTCATATTCGTCATCGGACAATTGCAGAAATCGATTGCTTGGATAGGCACACATTTACGAAATGGATTCACTCTCGTTCGCTTCGCCCTTCTGCTGAGCAGTTGCGGGGTCGCAGGCGGCGGGGGATCGCCATCCATGCCTCCTCTCATAGTCGAGGGGGGGGCAGTTTCTCAATTTGGGGACAACTGAGACGTCCGGTGCTCTTAGGCAGAGGAATCATACGAGATCCCTCCTGCAACATCATTTCCCGCATCCACAGGCTTGCCGGATCACTATTGTGGAGCGCAGGCCATTGAACGGCCTCCGTGAATGCGGGAGGAAGTGGCGGCGGAAGTTTGACAATCCGCAGGGGTGTTGTTTTTGCGAAATGCTGCGCCAGCCGTAAGGGCATGGTCCCGATGCGGCTGGTGCCTGATACAACGGGCGGGATCAGGCTAAAGCCGTGTACGACAACTTCGATGCGTCTCTCGAAACCGTGCTCGAGCAAATACCATTCCTCCATGGAGAGCTGCCGGGTGTCCCCGAATTTGAACACAACCTGCCCCATCGATAAGTATCGCTCCAATGTAAGTGGCTCTGACAGCTGCTTGTTCGTGCCGCAGCCTACGCACACGAGCATATCTTCGAACAGGGCTGCGCGAGGATGTTTCGACATGAATACTTCCGGCATGATCAGAAAATCAACGTCGCCGCGCCGGAGAAGCTCCTCGGGGTCGTCGGAAATAGGGAGACATTCAAAGCGGACGGCGGGAGCTTCCCGCGCAGCACGTTCTACGATCTTCTTAAAAAATACGAGCGTGATGTAATCGGAAAGGATAATCCGGAAGCGACGATCCGATTGGGCTGGGTTGAAGGCGTCCCAGGAAATAATCGATAGCTGGATGTGGAGCAATGCCTCCCTGACTGCTGGGGCGAGCCCCTCAGCGCGAGGTGTCAAAATGAGCTCGCGGCCGCTCATCGTAAATAGCTCATCGCTGAAATAGGCGCGTAACCGAGCAACGGCGGCGCTCATTGCCGGCTGGCTCAGGTTGATACTGCGGGCCGCCGCGGTGACTTTACGTTCCCTGACCAGAGCGTCCAACACAACGAGGAGATTCAGATCGAGTCCCTTAAAACGCATGTCTTGATCTAGGCGGCGTGTGAATGGGTTGCGACCAAACATTCAATTCGAATGGTGAGTAGCGTCAACGCATCAGCCTTCGACGAAAAAGAGCAATCGAAAAGAAGAAGGGCAAAACTGTGTATATGCAAAGCGCGCCGATATGCAGGCCCATTTTGTCAATCGGACGGCCAAGCATCGCTGGACGAATGAGGTCGATTGCATGTGCGAGCGGTAATAAGGAGGCAGCATACTGAAAAGCGCCGGGCAATTGGTTGATCGGAAACATCGCGCCGCAAAGGAACAGCATGGGTGTAATAACAAGCGTATTATAAAATATGAAATATTCATAACTGGGCGCAAGCGCCGTGACGACCATCGCTAGACTCGCGAAGGCGAGGCCATTGAGAGCGATGACTGGCAGCAAGCAGAGGATGGATGGCCACGATGCGTAGCCGAGCGTGGTGGCAACAATAGTGATTGCTGTGCCCGCCATGAGGGCCTTCGTGGCTGCCCACGCCAATTCGCCGAGTAAGATATCGCCGAGCGTCAGCTGAGTGCATAGCATTCCTTCCCAGGTGCGCTGGTCGCCCATGCGGCCGAAACTCCCGTAGACCGTTTCAGCGGTCGCCGATGCCATCACGCTTGTGGCAACCATGCCAGCCGCGAGAAACGCAATGTACGAAGAGCCCTCAACAGGACCTATCATTGTTCCGATGCCAAAGCCGAGACCGAACAGATAGATCATCGGATCGGCGAGGTTGCCGAGAACCGATGCAAGCCCGATTTTCTTCCATCCAAGATAGTTGCGGCGCCAAACCGCGACCCAATTCCACGCATTGGCGGGCATGCCCGCCGCATAACGTTCGCCCATTGTTCAGTCCTCCATCTCGCGCCCGGTTAACCGCAAAAACACATCCTCGAGATTGGGGGGACGCTGCAGAAGGCGTAGACCCGTGCGCCCGCGTAGCTGCGCCAGCACCTGCTCCGGATCGGGTGCATAGCAAAAAAGCGTCTCACCGCTCACCTCGATGCGCTGTGCGTACGGCCGGATCAGCGCACCCAGTTCATGCGGATTGCCGCCGTAGACCTCGACCACGTCACAGCCGATCTGCTCGTCAATGAGTTCGGACGGGCGACCTTCGGCGATCTTGCGCCCCTCCTCCATAACGCACAGCCGATCGCACAGCCGCTCGGCCTCTTCCATGAAATGGGTAGTCAAAAGAATAGTCTTGCCCCGCGCCAGCAGCGATCGCAGCCGATCCCAGATCAGGTGGCGGGCCTGCGGATCGAGGCCGGTGGTCGGCTCGTCCATCACCAGCAAGTGCGGGTCATTGATGAGCGCACGCGCGAGCGTCAGGCGCCGCTTCATGCCGCCGGACAGTTCGGCGACGCGCGCATCCGCTTTGTTCTCGAGGCGGGCGAACTCAAGCAGCGATGGTATGACCGCATCGATCTGGCGTCTGCTCATCCGGAAGTAGCGCCCGAACACCAGCAGGTTCTCGCGTACAGTGAACGCGGCATCAAGATTGTCGAACTGCGGGACCACGCCGATGCGCATACGTGCCAAACGCGCGCGCGCCGGCACTGGAGCGCCGAGCACAGTAATCTTCCCCGCATCAGGCGATGTCATGCCGAGGACCATACGCGCAATCGTGCTTTTGCCCGCGCCGTTCGGTCCCAAGAGCCCGAAGCATTCCCCCGCCGCAACGCGGAACGACAGCCTGTCGACAACGAGCTTGTCATAAGTTTTGCTTACGTCAGTAAGGTCGATCGCTATCATGGACATGGGTTCATTTTACCGAGAGGGACGACAAAACTGGCGGTTGCTTGGTTCCCTGCCGACCTGAAACTGTGACTCGTCTTCGTCATCCCCGCCGTCGATAACGAACTGATCGACATCACAAGGATCTAGCCGCTGCTCAGCTAAAGCGGCGACAATTGCGTCGAGATTATCGATGGATTGGTAACGCGGATCGTTGTGCCGCTTTTCCTGGTCATCGCAGAAGACGAGCCGTCCATCCTCGACCAGGGCGATCGCCCCATCATGGGTCAGCTTGGTACCACAGATGCGCATAGTGTCTCCACGTTAACGGCGATAGATTCGAGATTCATCAGGAAGCGGAAATCGGGTTCCGGAAACGGACGAGCAAGCAGTCTTCGTTGACGGACTCGCCCCGACACTCAAGCCGCTCTACCTCGATCAACGTTTCGTTCAGCATGGCCATGACCGGCTCAGCACCAGCGGCGTGACCCCAGCGACGGCAATTAGCATCCCTTGCCGATCCGAAGATCAGATGCCCGCCTGGCGCAAGCACCCGCACCAGGTTTTTGATGGCCGCGCGCATCTCGGCTATGTCTCCGAGGTAGTAGAGGACCTCCGCCACAACGATCACGTCAAACAACTCGTCGGTCGAAAACTGTTGAACATCGCAGACTATCCAGTTGATGCGCGACGGCTCCTTTATCCGTTGACGTGCTCGAGCAATCGCTTGCGCCACGACATCGATGACGGTGAGCCCTTGGCAGTAGGGGACTAGTTTTTCCGTGAATGCGCCGGCAGCGCACCCGACTTCGAGGGCATTTGTAATGGAGCCTTGGGCAAGCGCGAGCTGGAGCATTTGCGTGTGGCGCTTCCGCTCGAATGGATTGCCGTCGAGGCGCCACGGATCGTCGGCGGCCAATTCCCGATCAAGCAACTGATGATTCACGTTCTGGGTCAAACTCGTGCACCTCTCGTCCATTAGGTATTTGCGGTCAGTCGTCGCCGCAAATGTTGTCCGACAGGACTAATTCCGAAGAATCCCGCGCAAGATTGAGCCTGCGAAGCGGAGCCAAATGGGGCGAGAGTTCTGCCCTGCTGGAACCAGTGATCGGAGCTTGGGTGGGGGCCTGTTTTCCCCCAGTGTTCGATGTAGCGACAGCAGAGCTTCGCGACAGCCAATCGCTATTGCTCAAGGTACACAGCGCGTAGGCCTTCAACGGAAGCAAGAGAAAGACGTTGATGAACGTGTGCAGCGAAAAGCCAAGAAATCGAAATTGTCGAGCACGAAATGCTACCACGCTGCATCGGAGCATGGTCATGGACACAATCATCAGTCCTGTCCACCAAGGCAAAGTGCCTGTCAGTGCGAAATGTGCGAGGCCCGTTAATACCGATAGGGCGAGGAGTAGCGCGCCGAGATTCTGTCCGACCACGTCCAACGTGAGATAGCTATTTAGGCTAGGCAGCAAGCGCAGCCCAAGCAGCGTGTCCCGGAATGTGCTTCGTGCCCAACGGAGTTGTTGGCGCAGATACGGTCCGAGTCTGTTCGGAACGACTGTGGCCGCGATGGCGCTCGGAACGTATTCGGTTCGAAAGCCTGCTTTCAGCATCAGGATAGTGAGATGGCGATCCTCACCGAAGTCGCTTGGCTTGCCCCGAAAAAATTGCGACTCGTACTGGTCCAGTAACAAAAGGAGCGCAGACCGGCGGTACATGGCACATGGGCCGCAACAGCACATAACGGCACCGAAGCGAGCCTGTGCCGCGCGCTCCTCGTTGCAAGCCAGCCAGTACTCCATGTCTATCAGCCTGGTCAGCCAGCTCTCGGTTCGGTTACTGGCCGTCAACTGACCCATGACTGCGCCGACCGCTGAATCTCGCATCTTCGGTACAAGCTTGGAAATGACGTCGGGCGCGAGTACCGTGTCTGAATCAACGTTAAGCACCAGATCCCCTGATGAGCGGCGTATCGCGGCGATCTGCGCCTTGCGCTTTCCAACATTCTCGGGAAGCAAAATGATGTCGAACCTAGGGTCGCGCGCGTAGTCTTCATGGACAGTTCCTAAGGCTTCGCGATTTCCAGAACCGTCATCAACCAAATAGACCCGAAGTGTTCCGGCGTATTCTTGGTCTGCAATGGAAGCCAGGCACTCTGAAAGCGTGCGCGGATCCTCGTTGAAGCAGGGGACGATGACATCCACGCTGGGCAGTTTGTCGGAGCCGACGAGAACCTCCAACGCCGACGAATCCTTTGTCGGCATAGCATAAAGCCCTTGCATGCTCTTATAGGCAGTCGAGAGCAGTGCATAAAGCGAAATGGCCACAGTGCTGGTTGTACCAAGAAGAGTCATGGGATCTCGTTTGTTCAGTGATGTTGAGGAAGTGAGCGGATTACAAATCCGCGCTCACGCAGTGCTGGAATCAGCCGGGACAGCGCCGTGACCGTCTGGTCGCGCATGCCGGCGTGAGCGCCCTGGCTCAACTCGCCGGGAGGGCATCCGTCGTGCAAGAGTACAATTGCGCCGGGCCGGACAGAGGCGAGCACTGTATCAATAATCGCCCCCACTCCAGGGCGAGACCAATCTCGAGGGTCGACGGACCAATGAAGGGCCTCCAGCCCGGCGATCTGTGATGCTGTGCAGACTTCTTCGCTCCAGGCGCCGTAGGGCGCGCGAACAAAGCGGACCGAGGCCTGCGGGCACGCTCTCATGATGGCGTCGTTCGCTTCAAAGACCTCACGTTGCACTTCGCCGAAACCGCATTGGTACAGATCCGGATGAGACATCGTGTGGTTGCCTACCTCGTGCCCTTCTGCGACCATCCGTTGGATTAGATCTGGGTGCTCTAAGGCGTAGGCGCCGATGACGAAGAAAGTCGCCGGCACCCGCTGCTCTGCCAGCACGTCGAGAATCTCCGGTGTGAAAAGTGGATTGGGACCGTCGTCAAACGTCAGATAAACGCTTCGACGGCCGGTGCCGTCAGAGCACTCACGGCGCACTTCGTACAAGCAATCGGACCGGCTCATAGCTCTGGTCCGTTCCGATCTATCATCGTGCCCGTGGGCCATTCGCTGATCGGCCGTCCAACTGGCAGAACAATGGTGAGTGCGTCATCGATGCGTGTGGGCGGCAGGTCGAGGCGGGCCTCTGGTCGGGTGGAGCGCACGCGAATTCCCGACAAAACGGCCATAGGGCTGTATCGCCGTCCGAACCTCTCAACATGATTCCGCAGCGCGTCCCTGACCGTTCCGAAAGCGAATGGAACGCCAAGCTCCTGCAGTATTGGAAGCATGACATGGATTGAATGGGCGATTCCCAGACCCTCAAGGTCCGGACGTACCCCGTACAGGCCCAGCTCAGCCACCAACAGGTCGACCGCGTCGACCTTGATGAAACGGCGCAGTATGCCCATGTGAGCCGCTACACCGCTTGAATCATAGGCGATTACGCGGAGTTCAGGCCTGGCTCCGGCCCAGCTTCGACTACCTTCGAACGGTTCTGCGTTGGACGCCCCAGTCGGCCCGTACGTATCACGAAAGAACTCGGCGAGCTTAACGTGATCGGAGAGCTGCAACTCGTTTTCCCAGCACAACTTCCACTGCACCTGATGGCGCATTCAGGACCTCTCTTCATATTGGTTTTTGCGGCCGCATTACTCGACCAAAGCGGCGTTGGTGGCTGCACTCAGCCGTTGTCGTTGGCGAAGGTGACCCAGACGCTCTCTCGAGTTCCGGCCCGTGTCGTCGATTTGAGCTTGACGTCGCTCACTTTCCGTTCCTCTAATGCATGGCTCGTAAATTCGTAAAATTGATTGTTTGAATGATACGCATCCACACGTTGGATAGAACATGACATGCGTTTTAAAGGGCTGGATCTAAATCTCCTCGTGGTGCTGGACGCTCTGATGAGGGAGCGTAAAGTCACTGCCGCGGCTCGCAGTATCAACCTGAGCCAGCCGGCCATGAGCGCCGCCGTTGCTCGGCTACGCGCCTATTTTAACGATGAGCTATTTACGATGAACGGCCGCGAGCTCATTTTGACGCCGCGCGCCGACGGGCTCGCCCCAGCAGTCCGGGACGCATTGCTGCACATCCAGCTATCGATTATTTCCCCCGACGCCTTCAACCCGGCCCAATCGGATCGTCTCTTCCGAATCATGCTTTCCGATTACATCACGCTCGTATTTTTTAGGAAGATAGTAGAGCGCGCTGCGCGGGAAGCTCCCGCCGTCCGCTTTGAATGTCTGCCTATTTGCGACGACCCCGAGGAGCTTCTCCGGCGCGGCGACGTTGATTTTCTGATCATGCCGGAAGTGTTCATGTCGAAACATCCTCGCGCAGCCCTGTTCGAAGATAAGCTCGTAGGCGTAGGCTGCGGCACGAACAAGCAGCTGTCGGAGCCACTTACATTCGAGCGATACTTGTGCATGGGACATGTTGTGCTCAAATTCAGGCACACCCGGCAGCCCACCATGGAGGAATGGTATTTGCTCGAGCACGGTTTCGAGAGACGTATCGAAGTTGTCGTACAGGGCTTTAGCCTGATCCCGCCCGTCCTGTCAGGCACCAACCGCATCGGGACCATGCCTTTACGGCTGGCGCAGCATTTCGCAAAAACAACACCCCTGCGGATTGTCCAACTTCCGCCGCCACTTCCTCCTCCTGCATTCACGGAAGCCGTCCAATGGCCTGAGCTTCACAATAGTGATCCGGCAAGCGTGTGGATGCGGGAAATGATGTTGCAGGAGGCATCTCGCCTGGCGCCTTTGCCTGAAATTATTGAGCGTCTCGGGCACGCCGATCCGACCTTTCGTTTCTTGGTACCGACTGCCACCTCGAAATCGCGTGCGAAGTCCCGGAAGATGTTGAGCCCCACCTAATCACCGCCTGTAATACAGGCTGATCAGCATGTTCGACAAGCGCCGGCGCGGCGCGTGTAACCTACGTTCTGGGGCTGATCTCAGGCGAGTTGCTCGTCGAGGATGTGTGGCAGAGTGATGCCAGCTGCCTTGATTGCCCGCTTTGGCCGTAGGTGGTGACGACGCGAGCATTCTTTTCGATGGCGGCTTCTGGAGGCGGACGCGATCGCGTAGGAGCGGTCGCCCTTCGGGCGTCGGGCCTTTGGCCCGGCAGAGCGGCGCAGTTCCTTGCTAAGTGCGAGGGGCCGGAACGAGCAGAACACACGCCCGGGCTGCTACTGAATTGACTGCCGCCTCGATTTGCGTGCGAAGTCCCAGAAGATGGTTAGCCCGGTTAAATTCCTACCTTGCCGGCTGTGCCGCGGCTTGTCACGTGCAGCCAGGCGAGGAGATGGCGGTCGACGAGGTCGGCCCCAAATGGACTGTGCTGGCCTCGCTCGGCTCTTGCCGTGCGGGATCATTGACCACACCCCCCTGCACGAGAACTTCGGGCATGTTGGCAAGTGAAGCCGGTGGAGGTTGACGCTGCGGATCTAGGCAATCTACCTCGCGCTTCCGCCTTCATATATTTTCCGGCAGATGGATGTCGAACGGCAGAAATGTCTGCCCAGGTGTTTCAGCGGTGCCGGTCTCGATAGCCCGTGTCATCAGCGTAATCAGCTCCTGGCAAAGCCGGCGCATTGGCGTGGCGACCGCCATCGTGACGATGTTATCTGCGAGCGCTGCCCGAGACTCAGGTGTGATTTCATTCACTATCGCGACGAGATCCCGACTTTTGCCCTCTTCTCGGAGCGCGGAGATGGCGCCCTCCATGCCGCCGCCGGCGACATAGAAGCCGACGAGCTCGGGCTCCCGCTGCATGAGATCAAGCGTTGCCTCGTAGGTGATCTGCCGTTTTTCGAGGTTCATGACCGGATCCAGCACCTCGAACGTGGGCGCGTTCTCACGGCAATAGGAGCGAAAGCCGACGTCACGGAGCTCGTGACCCTGGAAACGATGGCTGCCGACAAACACCGCCACTTTGCCGGGCCGTTTTGCGACCTTGGACACCATCCAAGCGGCCGTGCGCCCCACCTTGCGGTTGTTGAGGCCGATATACCCCTGTCGCACGCCGGCGGCGAAGTCGGAAAGCAGCGAGAAAACCGGAATGCCCTTGGCCTTGAGGTCCTCAACCGCTGCTGTGATTTTCGGGTGGTCCGGTGCCACCATCGCGATTGCATGGCAGCGTGCGCCCAACTCCTTGAGCGGCGCGATCAGGTCGCTCGGCATATGTGACGGGGCGAATTCGACGAGCGGAATGCCGTGGAAGGACTGGGCCAAATTGACCGATGCTTCGACCTCGCGCGCAAAATCTTGGTAGAAATGCTGGGCCGGTTTTCTCAAGATGAAGCCCAGACGGTAGTGCGGTAGGTCTCGCCGCAACCGCTGCTTGATTAGCCCGGCAGCATGATAGCCGATCGCCTGGGCGGCGTCGTGGACCCGCCGCGCGGTCTCCTCGCGCACCGGATGGCGGGCGTTCAGAACCCGATCGATCGTTGCTACGCTGACTCGGGCTTCGCGGGCGAGATCGGCAATTGTGGGGCGCTTGGTCATAGGTCCTATTCTGATTGGTTTTTGACGCGGGCCGGCTCTCTGTCCGCCTAACGCGTTTCGGTTTCGGGTGGCAAAGTGAAAACGTCCCCATACGAATGGGCACAACGTGTTGGACGAACATCATTGCAGACGTAAACCGGCCGGGTATACTGAAAGGCTCATTCGCTTAAAGGGCGGTGACGATTTGCACTCACACATTTAGCGCTTCTGATACATGGTCCGTGAGGAGCCGTTTAGAGGCTGCGGGTCGGTCGTTCAGTTATGTGACCAGCTAAGCGACTTGACAGGTCGTGGGCCGCCCACCTTACTTGCAGGAGGGTAGCCGGTTTGATGCCTCGGTAAGCTGATGACCGCTGAAGGCAGCTTTCATCTGTGCTCGGTCCAACTCTCCTTCCCAGCGTGCGACGACGAGGGATGCCACTGCGTTGCCGACGCAATTCGTCAGCGCCCGGCATTCGGACATGAATCGGTCGATGCCGAGTATCAGTGCCATCCCAGCAACGGGAACACTCGGAACTACCGCGAGCGTAGCCGCCAGGGTGATGAAGCCCGCACCTGTCACACCTGCAGCGCCCTTGGAGGAAAGCATTGCTACGAGCAGCAGCAGCACCTGATCGCCGATGGACAGATCCGTGTTCGTCGCCTGTGCGATGAAGAGAGCCGCTAGCGTCATGTAAATATTCGTGCCGTCCAGATTGAACGAATATCCGGCCGGGATGACGAGACCCACAACCGAACGCCTGGCGCCCGCCTTCTCCATTTTCTCCATCAGCGACGGGAGCGCCGCCTCCGAGGAGGACGTTGCGAGGACAAGCAGCAGCTCTTCCTTGATGTAACGAATGAGAGAACAAATCGAAAAGCCGTTGTACCGGCAGACTGCGCCGAGAACCCCGAACACGAAGAGGAAGGCGGTGAAATAGAACGTCGCGACCAGCATCGCGAGGTTGACTACCGAACCGATGCCATATCTGCCGATGGTGAAGGCCATCGCGCCAAAAGCGCCGATCGGCGCGGCCTTCATCAGAATTCCGACGAGCTTGAAGACAGGCACAATGAGCGCCTGGAGGAAGGAAACGACAGGCTTGCCCGTCTCTCCGGCCATCGCAAGCGCCATGCCGAACAGAACCGAGAAGAACAGCACCTGCAGGATGTCGCCTTCCGCGAAGGCACCGACGATCGTTGGCGGGATAATGTTCATCAGGAAGCCGGTGACCGACTGCGCTTTGGCTTTTGCGGCATAGGTATTCACGGCCTGGACATCGAGCGAGGCCGGATCGATGTTCAGGCCGTCGCCAGGTTGGACGACATTGGCGACGATGAGGCCGACGATCAGCGCGAGCGTTGAGAAGGTGAGGAAATAAACCATTGCCTTGCCGGCGACCCGGCCGACCTTATGAAGATCGTTCATGCCGGCAATGCCGGTCGCAATTGTCAGGAAGATGACAGGCGCGATGATCATCTTGACCAGCTTGATGAAGGCATCACCCAGCGGCTTCAGGCTCTCGCCGGTCTCCGGATAAAAATAGCCAATTGCGACGCCGAGCGCGATGGCGGCAAGCACCTGGGCGTAGAGCTTGGTGTAGAAGGGTTTGCGGGGCGCGGGACTCGCGCCGCGGACTTGTGCAGCTGACACTGTTTCTCTCTCCCTGACCGGATCGAGGTGGCGTGACTTCTCCCGGGCTTCTCCCTATCGCGGCGCTCCGGTCGAACGCTGCACCAACGCCGCCGCAATACCCATGCCAGATGAATCCGCATCACCTGAACTGACGTGGGCTCGCCAATGATGGAGGAATGCGGTGTCAGACCAGCGGGCAAGGTCGCGGTCCGAACGCCCTTGATGGTCTCTGGCAGAGTGCTGCCGGTCGATCCCTCTGGCTAGCGGTTTGCTGCACAGAGCGTGGTGGGTTCCTCGTTAGCCGGCTTTGGACCGGGCCCCATCGTGTCGCCTGTTCAAGGCCGTCCAGATGACAGGCTAACTTACCCCTGTTCGGAAGCGCTCGTTTCTGGACAGCCTACCACCGTGCAGCCACTGCAATGCACAGAATAAATTCGGACGGTCCTTTGGACGACCCATTCTGCAAATCAACGCCCGCAGCAGGGGCAGCCGTTTTCAAGCGGTCGCATCGTAATCTGTTCAGACTTTTCGATACGCTCATTGAGTGTGCCGATTTCGGCCCCAGGCTGGTGATGGTGCTGACCACGACGATGCGATTCAGAAGTCGCGAGCACCGCCTACGAAGTCGTACTCGACGCCAGCTTCGCGCCTCCACACCCGACATCGCCGCCGCCTGATCAACTCGAGAAAGATGGCGGTTGCCGCAACCGACCAGTGCCGTTGGCGGTTATTCTCGCTCCCGCCCCTCCTTCGCGGGCGCTGGTGAATGGCACGGCCCCGCATTTACACTCTGCGCGGTCAGCCGCTCGGGCAACGCATGGCCGGCCCAGGTATTTCTGCTTCAACGCAAAGATAGAACTGATGAATCCTATCATAGGCCGCGAGGTTTCCTTTCACAGATGAAAGAAAGCTCGATTGACTATGCCGCCTCGCTCCAGTCTTTTGAAAACAACGTGTGTTTGCCCGGGGCAAGCCAATAACATGGCCAAGCTTCGTGGAGGGAGTAGCCAAGCGATGCGTCAGGGCTAGACCCGCTTTGCACTCGACCACACGGCGGCGGCACGAGTTCACGTCGGAGCATATTCGCGCGTGCCCGCGACGTCGCGGGCGCACATGCCGCCAGCCTAGATTTGATGGCGCGAGATCGAGGATCACATGCACCACAACATTAGCAAGTCAGAACAGAATGCCCGCGACTGCGGCATATCGCTGCCGAATGCGATAAAGGGTTGTCCAAAGCCCGACACGAATCCTGCGAATGTGGCATTGCACGAGCGCGCGCTAACCGGCATCTTCGAAATATCGAAAGTACTCGCCGATGCCGCCCAGCTCGAACTCAAGTTGGCCAAGGTAGTCGACCTCCTGCACTCGTTTGTGCAGATGCGGCACGGCATCATCGCTCTCCGCGATGCCGAGGGCGGACTGGACATCACAGTGGCCAGCGGCTGCGGCACGAACGGCAATGAGCCCTCCCGGTCGCGCCTGCCGCGCAACGCCATCGATCAGATTGTGACGACCGACACGCCGCTTGTCGCCGACGACATAGTGATGCATCCGACCTTCACTGCCACTGATATCGAGGTGCTTGGGGCCTCCGACACCGTGTCGTTCATCGGCGTTCCCATTCGTGTTGATGGGAACGCCATAGGCGCGCTGACTTTGGACCGGGTTTTGGAAAGCAGGTCAAGCTATGGGCTCGACGATGATGTCCGGCTGCTCACCATGATTGCCAACATGGTGGGACAGACAGTCAAGTTGCATCGCTTCTCCGCGGCCGACAGCGAGCGAGCGCCGGAGCTGGAACATCGGCTGCAAACGAAATTTTCTGATGTTAAGCACCCTGCACCCCGGCGCAAAAAGGTTCACGTCGAGGGGATGATTGGTGACAGTCCGGCGATAAGCGCCCTGCTGGAGAAGATCGCGGTCGTAGCGAAGGCAAAAACCACAGTTCTGTTGCGAGGTGAGTCCGGTACCGGGAAGGAGCTGGCTGCCAAGGCAATTCACGAGTTGTCGCCGCGCGCCAAGCGGCCCTTCGTTAAACTCAATTGTGCAGCGCTCCCAGAGACAGTCCTGGAATCCGAATTGTTCGGTCATGAGAAGGGTGCCTTCACAAGCGCATTCAATTCCCGCAAGGGGCGCTTTGAGCTCGCTGACAAGGGGACGTTGTTTCTGGATGAGATTGGCGAGATCTCGGCCTCGTTCCAGGCAAAGCTACTGCGCGTGCTGCAGGAGCAGGAGTTTGAGCGCGTCGGCAGCAATCAGACCATCAAGGTCGATGTTCGCGTGATTGCCGCCACGAACAGGAACCTGGAAGAGGCGGTTGCAAGGAATGAGTTCCGCGCCGACCTATACTACCGCATCAACGTGGTTCCCTTGCTGGTACCAGCATTGCGCCAAAGGCGCAGCGATATTCCGCTCCTCGCAGCTGAGTTTCTCAAGAAGTTCAACAACGAGAACGGCTGTACGCTCACCTTCGATCCGCGTGCGATTGAAGTGCTGATGAAATGTGAGTTTCCCGGCAACATTCGCGAGCTTGAAAATTGCGTGCACCGGACAGCGATCCTGGCCGAGGGACTGTCAATCGGGAGAAACGACTTTGCCTGCTCCCAAGGCCAATGCTTTGCCGAGGCGCTGTGGAAGTGCAGATCGGGCAAGGCCGCGCTGCAACCACCGCCGATCCTGCCGGAGTCAGCGAATTTGGCCACGCCCCCGGACGAGGCCGCCAGTTCGGCCGCGACTAACCCACTTGCCGGCGCAACCCACCCAATTGGCGCGAGGACGCCCGATATAGAGCGCGTCATTGCTGCCATGGAAAGATGTGGCTGGGTGCAGGCAAAGGCAGCGCGCTTGCTTGGGCTGACCCCGCGCCAGATTGGCTACGTGCTGAGGAAATACGGCGTCGAGATCAAGCGTCTTTGAAAGCATGACCCTGGGCATGAGCTGAGCCGCTTAGCGCCGCGCAGCGATGCAGATCCGCGTCCGCGTCAACTCGATTCGACCGAGGACAGGTGGCTGAATTCCCATGTCAGCCGGCGCTGCGACCATTGTGTGAAAGGCAACCCTGCCATCGTCAATCTCGTCCGCCATGTTGCTCTCGTTGCGAGCTCATGCGGATGCCCCTGTGTGACTGAAACGGAGTTAAATATGTCCGACGCAAAACTGCAAACTGTGCTTTCGGCTCTTTCGCAAGTGACACGACAGTTGGATGCTCTGCCGTCCAACGGACCAGCGCCGGACGCAAATTTTATCAAGCTGAATACGAATGAGAACCCGTTTCCGTTGCCGCCAATCATAATGCGAAGTGCAGTGGCGGCCCTCAAGCGCCAGTATCTATATCCGGATGACGATAACTTCAGACTGAGGGAAGCAGCGTCCAGCGCCTATGGCGTTTCCAGGGATCAGGTCATCGCTGGCAACGGGTCGTCTGAACTGCTCGGACTGATCTACAGAGCTTTCCTCGTACCCGGCGACAAGGTTGCGATGATGTCGCCAGGGTTTTCGTTCAACCGCAAACTTGCCATGCTCCAGGGCGCTGAGTTCCTCGAAATCGGATGTCAAGCTCATTCCCTGCCAATGGAGCAATTGCTTTCTGGTCCGGCAAAAGACGCCAAGTTTATTATGTTGGCCAATCCAAACAATCCGACCGGAACATTCCTCCCGATAAGCGATATCGAACGCCTCGTAGCACAATCGGACCGCTTGATTGTCCTCGATGAGGCCTACGTCGACTTTGCACCCGATCACGGACTGCGCCTCATCAACCGGTATTCGAACCTTCTGATCTTGAGGTCATTCTCGAAAAGCTATGCCGCCGCCGGCATTCGCGTCGGTTTCGGTTTCGGTCACCCTGAAATTATTGGAAGGCTGCGAAACATCCAGAACGTCTTCAACATGAACGTGATCGGGCATGCCGTTGGTATCAGCGTGCTTGCGCATCGCGGCGCCTACGCAGACAACCACAAGCACATCAAGGATGAACGAGAGCGAGTGACAGTTGCACTATCGCAACTCGGATTTTCCGTAACACCCTCCCGCGCAAATTTCTTGCTGGCCCGTGTGCCCGCGGGACAGGACGGCTCATGGTGGCAAGCAGCATTGGAGAGGCAAAAGATACTTGTCGCGTTTTTTCCGGACAAAGGCTTGGAACACTGTATCCGCGTCAGCATCGGCACAAAAGAGCAGATGGATGAATTTCTTGCTGCCGCTGGCGACATTGCTGGAAGCTTAACGGTGCCAAGCTCCAGAGGCAGGGAAGCGTCAGGCTCTGCTTCTTCGTTACGCTGACGCTAATCGGCGATCACACACATCTCTTCCGACTTGCTGGTGATCCCAGCAAGAAAACAGCCTGCTTTTAAAATCGGGGACTTAAAGAGTGACAAACGTCTTTCCTTCAAACCTGGCTTTCGGCATCTTCGATCATTTGGATGAGGATGGCCGCGATATAGGCCGGCAGTACGAAGATCGCCTGATATTAGCAGAGGCGTGCGATCAGCTGGGGTTCTATGCCTATCATCTCGCAGAACACCACTGTACTCCCCATGGGAGAGGTCCATCGCCGAATCTGTTCTTATCGAGCGTCGCCCAGCGCACCCGGCGCTTGCGTCTCGGACCCTTGGTGATGCTGCTTGCGCTTTATCATCCGCTGCGTGCGTTCGAAGAGATCTGTATGCTGGACCAGTTGAGCGGTGGCAGGCTCGAACTGGGCATAGGGCGCGGTGCTCTCCCGACCGAATTGGGCTACTTCGGGATTGGTGCGGACGCGGTGCCGGGCCGTTATGCCGAAGCCAGCGAAATTCTTATGCAAATACTTGTGAATTCGAGGGAGGTCGGCACGCTATGCTATCAAGGCCGCCATTTTGATCTCAATGACGTTCCTTTGACGCTAAGACCTCATCAGCGTCCACATCCGCCCACATGGGTCGCTGCCAATCGACCCGAGTCCACAGCTTGGGCCGCTGCGAATGGAACAAATATCGCGTGTGTAGGACCTTCCTCTTCTGTTCGCAAAACTACTGATGCGTTCCGCGCCTATCGAGAGGACAACGCAGGCGGGGAGGATCAAGGGAGATTTGTCGGATTGCTCCGCATGGTCGTGATTGGGCGTTGTGACACACATGCCTATTCGCTCGCGGCACCTGCTTACGCACGCTGGCTCAAGAGCTTCCAATTCCTTTACGAGCTTAACGCTATCCCCACTCCACCAAACTTGCCGCTAACCTTCGATGCGGCAGTCGAGAGTGAATTGTGCGTGGTAGGATCAGCAGAGTCTGTGCGAAAAGCTCTGCTAGATCAGTTGGAAGAGGCAGGTGCCAACTACCTGCTTTGTCAAATGGCATTTGGAAATCTGCCGCTAGATGCTTCCCTTTCCACCGCGAGGACCATTCAATCCGAAATCATGGCTCGACTTGGCTGACCATGTGCTCGAGCTTGCACGTGGTGGGGCGGGCAATCGGGAGGAGGCCAAACTGACGACGAGCAGGCGGCACAGAATACCAGCTTTGTGCGTTGGCTGGCGTCTGGGCCATCGTGTGAACATGCACGATCCTAAGGAGAGGGTAGCCGAGCGCGTCACGATGCCGGCACGCGTCTGCTCGTCGCGCTGGCGCTAGTCGTTGCCCATAGCCAGCCGCAGGAGGTTCTTCTCGCCCGGGGCGGCGTCGGTGCGGCGCCCACTAATCCAGCTTCATCAGCGGCCCGTCGGTGGCAAAGCCGTCACTCGCTACGGCGCTATTGAGGGCGCGCTCGCGAGCGGCTTTGCGACGCCCAGCCAACACCTCCAGCGAGCTCGCCCGATGATGGTGGTGCACCGCGGTCGGATACGATGCTGGAGGAAATCGTTCGCAGCCGGTCTTCAGGAATTGCGAGGAGTGCTCGTTCTTGAATGCTGGCTGCTGGCCGGATGCGGTGGCCTGAGTGGTCTGCCGACACGCCCGAAAGTCAACGCCACTACCACAAGGCCGCCAAGATGTCAGGTCTGAGAGCCAGCTTGGACGGTGGTATCGTGTTCGGGAAGGTCGTCGAAGGAGGCGTAGTTGAGATAGTAGAGTTTGGAATACAGGCCGCCCATGGCTATTAACTCATCGTGGTTGCCAGTCGCAATAACTTGGCCATTCTGAAGCACGATGATGCGGTCGGCCCCCCGGACCGTGGCGAGACGGTGGGCGATGACGAGGCCAGTCCGCCCTTCAAGCAGCTTGATCAGAGCCTTCTGAATCTGCAATTCCGTGTAGCTGTCGATATTGGCGGTAGCTTCGTCGAGCACGAGGATCTTGGCGTCAGCGACGAGGGCGCGGGCGAAACTGATAAGCTGGCGCTGGCCGAGAGATAAGTTGTCGCCGCGTTCGCCAAGTTGGGTCTCATACCCGTCGGCGAGGCTCATGACGAAGTCATGCGCGCCGACAGCCTTGGCCGCCTCGATCACCTTGTCGCGCGTGGCTTCCGTCTTCTGGTATCGAATGTTCTCGAAGACCGTCCCGGTGAACAGGAATGGCTCCTGCAGCACCATGGCGACCTGGCGGCCGAGCGATTCCTGGGTGAGGTCGCGTACATCATGTCCGCCGACCAGCACCTGACCCTGCTGAACATCATAGAAGCGGTGGACCAGGGCCATCGCACTCGATTTGCCAGAACCGCTCGGTCCGACTAGTGCGACCGTCTCGCCCGGATTGACCTTGAACGAGACATTTTTCAGAACCGAACGGTTCGGATCGTAGCCGAAGGTGACGTCCCTAAACTCGACCGAGCCGTCCATTTCGGGCGAAAGCACTTCGGCATTGGGTTTGTCCTTAACATCGATCTTGACGTCGAGCACATCGGTCAGGCGCTTGCCTGAGGCCATGGCGCGCTGCATGACCGAATATTGCAGGGTGAGTGAGCGGATCGGGTCAAAGAAGCGCTGGATGTAAAATAGGTAGGCTACCAACACGCCCACATCTATACGGCTATTCATGACCATCGAGCCGCCGACCACAATAACGGCGGCCAAGGCGAGGCCGGTGATGCCATCGACGATGGGCACCATGACCAGTGCATATCTGGCAGCGATCAGGTGGGTCCTGAGGTTGGCATGGGCCCGATCGTCAAAAAGACTGAAATTCACCTGCTGGCGGTCCATTGACTGTATGGTCCGCACGCCGTGAATGGCTTCGGCCAGCGCGCCATTGACGACGGAATTGGTTTCGTGTGCAGCCATGAAGGCGTCGCGGGCCCGCGGCAACCAGACAATGCGGACGATCACCAGGATCGGCAGAACCGATAGCGTCAGGAGGCCGAGGCGAAAGTCGAGCCACAGCATTACGAAAACGATGCCGAAGAGAAGCGCAACATCGCCTAGGGAATATACCGAGGTTTCCAGGAACTCCTGTATGGAGTTAACGTCGCCTTGCAGGCGCGACATCAGGCGTCCGACCTCGGTCTTGTCCATGAAAGAGAGCGAAACCTTTTGCAGATGGCCAAACATGGCGCGGCGGATGTCGAACAGGACAGTTTCGGCCATTTTCCCATCCAAGGCTTCCTGCATGTAGCCGGCGGCGAAATTGACCAAAATCGCCGAAAGGAACGCGCCGACGGCCGCAAGCTGGGCTGAGCGATCGGGCCTTGCCGGGTTCATGCCGAGGTCGATCGCGTAGCGGATGATCAAGGGGATGAGAAGCTGCGTCCCGGTGAAGATCAGCATCGCGACAATCGTGACAACTACCTTTGCCCGGTAGGGATGGACGAAGCCCCAGATGCGACGGAGGATGCTCTTGTCGAAAGCCCGGCCGAACATCTCCTCCTCGATCCGGTGCGAGCCGACGACCGCTCGCGGAGGGCGTCTCCCATCGTCACGTTCGGCTTCGAGTTCGCCGCGGCCCTGGTCCATCAGCGGGCGCCCCCATCCTGGCTAATAATGCTATCACCCGGGCGCGTCTGGAGATCGTAAAGGGCCCTGTAGCGTCCCCGCTTCGCCAGAAGCTCTTCATGCGTGCCGCGTTCTACGATTTCGCCTTTATCGACAAAAAGGATTTGATCGGCATGCTTAAGCGCACTCAGCCGGTGCGCGATGATGATCGTCACCCGATCCTTTGCGAAGCGCCGCATCGCCGCGCGAATGCGCAGCTCGGTGCCGGCATCGATCGCGGCCATCGAGTCGTCGAAAATGATGACGGAGGGGCGCAGCATCATGGTGCGAGCAATCGTGAGACGCTGGCGCTGGCCGCCAGAGAGAGAAACGCCGCGTTCGCCCACGACCGTCTCATACCCTGCCGGGAGCCCGAGGATGTAGTCGTGGAGCTGGGCGAATTCTCCAGCGCGTTCAATTCGCTGTCTCTTCGCCCAGGGATCGCCATAAGCGATGTTGTTCTCGATCGTTGTTGTGAA
This sequence comes from Mesorhizobium sp. C268A, assembly GCF_040324475.1. Classification (NCBI taxonomy): domain Bacteria; kingdom Pseudomonadati; phylum Pseudomonadota; class Alphaproteobacteria; order Hyphomicrobiales; family Phyllobacteriaceae; genus Mesorhizobium; species Mesorhizobium sp. C268A. The sequence goes on along the minus strand of NZ_JAMYVX010000001.1, from coordinate 2,510,527 downwards.
TAGGAACGCATCCTGCTGTACAACCGCGACCGCCTTGCGAAGGCTCTCGAGGGTGACATTGCGTATGTCCTGGCCGTCCAACGTGATGGCGCCACCGGTCACGTTGTAAAAGCGGGGGACCAGATGAGCCATCGTCGATTTGCCGGAACCCGGCGGACCGACGATAGCGATCGTCTCGCCTCTCCGGGCCTCAAAGCTGAGGTTCTTCAGAATGGCGCGGTTTTCGGCGTTGGGGTAGGCAAATGAGACATTGTGGAAGCGCAGAGTGCCGTCACTTATCTCAAGCGGTCTGGCCTCGAGAGCATCCCTGATGGTGATCTCCTGATCGAGGAGACCGAAAAGCCGCGAACCGCAGCTAGAAGCGCGGGCAAACGCATTGACCATGAGACCGATCTGGCGGACTGGCATTTGCAGCATGGTCATGAAGGTCAGGAAGGTCGCCATGGTTCCGACGCTGATCTCGCCAGCGACGAGCTTGTTGCCACCGATCCCAAGCACCAATCCCATTGCGAAAAAGTAGGACAAGGTCATCGCCGACGTGTTGGGTACGTAGATGTCAACGAGATCGTTGGCGAGGTCGAGCGCGTTCTTGGAAGCGCCGTCGAACTTCAGCATCTCATAGGATTGAGCCGCAAAAGCGCGGACCACACGGATACCTGCGAGATTTTCCTTCATCACGCGGCTTAGTACCGAAAGGCGCTCATAGAGGTCGAGCCAGGTGGCGCGCAGCCTAAGCTGTGTGGTCGATGAGCGCCAAGCGACAAAAGGCACGAAGCTGAGCGCGGCCAAGCCGAGCATCGGATCGGTCGAGATCATCATGTAAGCGCCAATCCCGATCAGCATCGTCAGCAGGAGCACCCGCATGAGCCCGGTGGAAAAATACATCCGCACGCCTTCGAGATCGAGCATTCCGGCGGTTATCAGATCGCCTGAATGGACCCGGTCGTGAAAGGAAAAGCTGAGACGCTGGATCTTGTCGTAGTAGGCGAGCCGCAATTCGTACGCGACATGATGCCCGACGGCTTCGGCAAAATAGTTCTGCGCCATCGTGAAAACGCCGCGTAGCGCGCTGACGGCGAGCAGCAGGAGAGCCGGGGCCCAGAGCGCTTGTCCTGCCGCAGCCCCCGCGACACCGCCCCCGATAGCTGTCTGGGTCTGGTCGACAGCCCGGCCGAGAAGCTGGGGAATGAGCAACTGGAGGATTGCCGCCATGATCGTCGAGCCCATAGCGAGGGCGACCTGCCACGGATGGCGCAGATTCATACGCGTGATGCGCAACAGCGTACTCAAATCCCGGCCCCAGCGCGCCGCTTCAACATGGGCCAACGAATTCAGTGCGTTCGTTGCGCCGCTGACAGCTTCACTGTTCACGGGTGTATTCCCGACTGCATTTTGCGCCTTCGAGGAAAGCCGAAGCAGACATCATCAAAGGCATCCGCCATTGTTAATCCCGTCCTCAACCTGCAGCCGTGCCCGTTCCCACAAGCCGAGCCGCCGCTTGACTTAGTGGCATGTCGATCACCGTGATTCCGCTTGCCGCAAGAAAACGCGCTTCGTTTCTGGTCAGGGTTTCCGCGTCCATTACGGTGCAATAGGGACCGCGGGAGCGCTTCATGATCTGTCTGGCGTAGGTGCGCAGCATCTGATCGTTGAAGCGGCAGCCAACGAAGAAAAATCCACGGGTGATGCGCCGTTCCTTCACAGCGTCTGGGATCGGTGTCTGGATATCAATTTCGGACAGGACTTCGACGTAGTCGGAATCTGCGACGAGAAAGTTTTGCGCGGGCGTAATACTCCCGTGAGGTGAATAGAGAACCGTCTTGGCCCCCAATCGGGGGTCGAGCTCCCTCCCGGACAAATCGTAGGTTTTCGTCCAAATGTTGCCGATTTCATTCGCGCGCGTGACGCCTTGTATCTCAACGACGTCCGTTCGGCCGGTCTCTACCAGAGCCGTGCGCATCGCGCTGTCATACCAGCTGTCGATGATGAGGGAGAGTGGCAGCCTTGCGAGCCAGGCGTGGAAGGGGGTCGGCCCCACCGGCGCTGCGAATATGTCGGTCATCCAAGCTTGAAGCGTCCGGCGATGCCGGCGCTGTTCGATGAACTGTGCAACCGACCACATATTGGTGCGGATCCTGGAAGGGGCTGGAGCCCGTGCATTGAGTGCCGCGGCAACAACCTCCGGGGTATGCGGCACAGGCGGTTCCACACAGTTCAACTCAAGAAGACCCGGACCGAGATAGGGGATCACCTCATCGGCGGCGAGCGCTTCCTTCGCCAGGTCAAGCAGCTTTTCAGCAAAACTGTCCCGCACAATGACGAGGTGGCCCGATGTCAGGATCGTGTTCATCTCGTTTCCTCGCGACGCACCTAGGGGCAGCATCAGCCCTCTTCGGAAATCTTCCTTGCCTCGACGGTGATCGGCAGACGCGTATCATGTGGGAGATCGGGTAGGAGGAGCCGCCACCCGTTCCTGAGCGTGACCGTTCCGCCCCACAACTCTTCCTTCTCGAGTTTGATGATCGGCTCTTCGAGGTCCTTTTTGGGGACATACGCTGACAAACCAGCATCGGTCCTGCGGATCATGACTTTCATCTGGCCGTCCCTTCATTGGTATTGCTTTCAGCACTGCAGGGCGCCTCGGCCTCGTCGAGGCTCATCAGTTCACGCGCTCGCATACCGACTACGGTGCCACGGTCGATCCACTCGACCGCATAGATGAAGAACTGCTGGAGAAAGGTGCCAATGTCGCGCACATATCCCTCGTCCCCCTTCCGCACGAGATTTTCGCCGATCTCCCTGCCAGGATAGGTGCCGTCATTCTTTATGTGGCGAGTGGCACGTACCCGCTCTCCCGGCATGAATCGTGGAGGCCTGCGGATTTCGATCTCCTCTTCGCGTCCGAGCGACATGTCCGTTCCCTGATTTCTCTTGCGGCTGAGATTGCGAACAAGGCGTTCCAGGCGTCCTGCGTAGGCAGCCCCCAACCATGTCGGCAGTCCAATGTCCGTTACGCAGGAACGCAGGTCTTCGGCACCGGACATACCGAGGCACATTGCTGCGCATCGAAGACCCCCTCGCATTCGGTGCACTTCTGTGACTCGATCACGTAGCTCTCGCCTTTGAACTTGATCGCGCCGGAAGGACATTCGAATTCGCAGGCGCCGCATTGGGTGCATTGGGATGCGATGATCTTGAAAGCCATTTTAACTCCTGGTCCGAATGAATGAGACAGCTCAGGCCGTCGCCGCGAGTGTGGGGGTCCCAGATGCGGCGATGTAAGTCGCGCTGATTGCTGTCTCGATATAGTCATGGGCACAGGCGTCGGTGGCTCTGATTCCAGCCTCCGCGAGCTGATCCTGCGGGCAATTTCCAATCTTGGCGCACAGCACGATATCTATGCCTTGAAGCGCTGCGATGACGCCATCGAGGGCGGCTTCTGCGCCCCAGCCGCCAAGGCAATACTTGTCCACCTTCCGATGCCCGACGAAGCTGATCCCTTTCAGCGAGGCTTGATAAACCTGGAATTCCTTCGCATGGCCGAAATGCTCATTGACGCGGCCGCCGCCCTTGGTGGCCACCGCGAAGAGAAGGGACTTGCCGGGGCTCGCTGCCTTGACCAATCCGATCGCTTCTCTCCTAGCCTCGACGTGATCACGGCGCTCCTCCGCGACCAGCTCCCGATAGGCCTTGCGTTTGCTGGCATCGTAGGTGACCTCGCCGGGAATCCGGTCGACTGTGAATTCCTGGCCACGATCTTCTCCGAGCAGGCCCACGGCATCTGCCCGGCACTGCCGGCAGTGGCGCATCAACTGGGCGCCGTTTTCGACACGATCCTGAAGAGCCTTCATCTCCATTGCGTTTGGGCCGCGCTGCCCGCTCAGACCGTAGTGCGTGCCGTGGGCCGGGTCCGAAATCAGCGGCATAAGGTTGTGCAGGAACGCGCCTCGCTCCTTAATCCATCTATTCACCTCGATCAGATGCTCATCATTCACGCCCGGGATCACCACCGAGTTGATTTTGGTGAGGATGCCCCGCGCGGTCAGCATCTCCAGGCCCAACATCTGCCGCTGGTGCAGGATCCGGGTGGCTTCAATGCCGACGTAGCGGCGATGATCGTGAAAGATCCAAGGATAGATCTTTGCACCGACCTCAGGGTCGACCATGTTGATCGTGATCGTCACGTGATCGACATTCATGTCAGCAAGCTCATCGACATGGTCGGGCAGCGCCAGCCCATTCGTGGATATGCAAAACTTGATGTCTGGAATTTCCCTGGCGACCCTGGCGAAGGTCGCCTTCGTCTTCTTCCAGTCGTAGCAGGCGTCGCCCGGTCCGGCGATGCCGAGCACGGAAAGCTGCGGCACCTCATTGGCGACCGCGATCACCTTGCGTAGCGCCTGATCGGGCGTCAGCTTTTCAGAGGCCACCCCAGGCCGGCTTTCGTTGGCGCAGTCATATTTGCGATTGCAGTAGTTGCACTGGATGTTGCAGCCCGGCGCGACCGCGACGTGCATACGCGCGAAATAGTGATGCGCCTCTTCTGAAAAGCAGGGGTGATCCTTGATCTTCTCCCAGACAGCCGGATCCGTGTCGTCGGGCTTTGTCGACGAGCCGCAGGACGAAGACGCGCAGCCACCGGGTTTCATGGTGCCAAGCAACTGGTCACCGAATGTCGTGCTGAGGCTCTCAAGCGAAATTGCCGGTGCAGACATGAACGGCTCCGTTGCTGCGTGATGTCGCAGTTCAAAGCGCAAGAGCTATGCCAGCTCAAAGAGCTGTTTCGGTTCACGAATAGGCTTCTCGTGTCAGATTCCTTCGGATTGCTCCGACACACCTTTGTCGGGCTTACGACAGTGGACAAGCAAATAGGGTCGCGAGGCTAGCAGCCTCGGGCGCGCAGAGTGTGAGCGAGACCACTCCGGGCTGCTTACGCTTGACGTCATCGCGACGTCTGGAATTTCTTCACCTTGATACCATGCCGGCCCAGGGCGTAGCCGATTTGCCATGGCGTGAGGCCGAGGATACGAGCCGCCCTGGAAGAACCCAACCGGCCTAGTCAATCGCGTCGATCAGCCGGTTGCGTGCCGTCAGATGCGGGCGACAAGCGGCATGGTTCGGATGCGGCCGTAAGAGGAGATACCTTGCTGCGGAGGCGCCGATGCGACTGGCCGGCAGCCGCAATTCGCTTGATCTGTTACGGCCTGTGATATGAGGCGGCGAGTGCCTGATTGAGGTGCGTGGGTATTGCCGGCAGTGGCGGCAATCTCCGGCTCTCCTTTAGCGTCCAGGACGACGATCGCTCAATTACCCGTCTGCAGAAACGTGGGCAGGACGTTCACGACAATTGGCCAGCGTATGGCGAGCGTAATCTCCAGCTCGCTCGGGGCGGTCAGCACCTTCACATATCGTAGAGTCCCTGAGCGGGTATCTGCTTAGGGCATGCTCGATGGGCGGTTCAGGGCCTCGTCGACCCGATCTGCGGCCCGGTGGCTCATAGAGACGACTTCAGCGGTTGTCGTCCAGAGTGAACCTGCATTTTTTACCTGAGGCTGAATTATGCAAGAACAGTATTCGTGCAATTTCTCTTCATTTATTGGCGATTAAAGCAAAAAATGGCATGGCCGAGACTCAGCTGTACTGGATGATCGCCGCCTTAAGTGTGCGTGCGCCGGTCATCCGAATTTAAAGAGGATTCCGAAACCGCCGCGTGGATAGTTCCACTCGATCTCACCACTCGTCTCGCACAAAATCCGGCAGGTGCCGCACTCCATGCAGCCGTCGGCAGTGATCTCCACTTGACCCTTGTCGTTCAACTCATAACATTTCGCCGGGCAGACGTGGGTCAGCGCGAGCAAATTCGCGCTCGGCTTCTGGTGCGGTCGCACTTTGATGTGCGGGCGGCCGGAATCCACCAAGTAGCGGTTCTGGTAAAGCTTGTCCTCGACACGTGACTTCGTCGCTGCGCTGGTCATATCGTCTCCCCTCAGCGCCACGCCAATGCAAGGCGGACCGCGTCGCTGACCAGCCCCCAGCGCGAGCGCGCCTTGATGAAGGCCGCCGTGGTCGCCTTTTCCTTCTCGATCTTCGGCGTGCCGTCGACACGCATGAAGTTCTGCGCAGCTTGCGACATCAACCGCGGATAAGTCGTGAAATAATTGCTGGAATTGGTGTGGAGCAAGGCCGGCATGTCTTTGTATTTCCTCAGGTCCTTGACCACGAAGGACTTGTCCAGCATGGCTTTGTAAAGGGCGAGATTCCGTTTGTTCATCGGACCGTTGCGGCTCTTGACCTCGACGATTGCCTCAGCCGCAATGCGGCCGGAGGTCATGGCGAGGTTCGAACCCTCGCGGTGAATCGCGTTGTTCAGTTGCGCGGCATCGCCGACCACGACCCAACCATCGCCAAAGAGCTGCGGAATAGCCTTGTAGCCGCCTTCGGGAATGAGGTGTGCGGAATATTCTTTCACTTCCGAGCCGGCGATCAGCGGCCGGATCGAAGGATGGCTCTTCAAGGCATCAAGGAGAACGTAGGGGCTCTCGACCATCGCGGCAAAATCGGAGACGAGGCAGCCAATGCCCAGTGAGATGGACTCCTTGTTGGTATAGAGGAAGCCGAGCCCGGCCATGCTGCGGGAGGTCGTGCCCACCGCCTCGATCACGCAGCCCTCATCGCCCTTTACGCCGAACCGCTGCTCAATGACCTCTTCGGGCAAGAAATGCATTTCCTTGACGGCGAGGGCCACGGTTTGCGGCTTTGGCATCTCGCGCAGGCCGGCTCGAGTGCCAAGCAGTCCGCAGACACCTTCTGCGAGAACGACCACGTCCGCGTAGATGGCCCCGCCCGCCCGGTCTGTGCGGACGCCGATCACCCTGTCCTTGGCATCACGGATGAGTTCCGTCACGGTCGTCTCGCACAGAACGGTCGCGCCGGCCGCGCGCACCTTACGCGAAAACCATTTATCGAACTGGGCACGGATGATCGTGTATCGGTTGGGCTTCGCCTCATTGAAGTCGTCCGACCTATAGTGAATCCCGGTATGGGATGTGTCGTCCATCACCCAAAGCCGCTGTTCAACCAAATGCCGCTCGAGAGGCGCATCATCCCGGAAATCCGGGATGATCTTCTCCAGCATGTTCGCGTACATGATGGCACCCTGGACATTCTTGGAGCCCGGGTATTCACCCCGCTCCAACTGCAGCACCTTCAGGCCATGGCTGGCCATGGTGTAAGCAGCTGCGTTTCCGGACATGCCTGCCCCAACAACAATGGCGTCGAAGTTTTCCTCGATCATGTCCATCCCCTTAGCTCGAAAGCTTATCGCGACTGTGGGGCGACAGCCGCCGGGTGAAGGCTTCCGTCAGTGCGGGCAGGAAGCGGATCGCGTCGGTGACGATTCCGAGGTGAGCGAAATCGAAAATCGGCGCGTTCGGGTCGGTGTTGATGGCCACGATGAGATCCGCCCCCTCCACGCCAACCCGATGCTGGACGGCGCCGGAAATCCCGGCCGCTATGTAAAGCTTCGGCCGGATCGTCTTGCCAGTTTGGCCGATCTGCCGATCAGCTGGCATCCAGCTCTTCTGGACTAACGGACGCGAACAGCCGTGCTCGGCGCCGATTGCTCGTGCGAGGTTCTTCACAAGCTGCAGGTTCTCCGCCGCGCCAAGACCAAGGCCTCCCGCAACCACGACGTCGGCATAGGCAAGGTTTGCCTTCGCCGACTGATTGTCCGGCAGGAAGCCGAGGACTTTGGTAGCGATCTCGTCCTCGGCAAGCGAAAGCTTGTGCCGGATGACACGCCCGACCGGTTTATCCGTCCGCTGCGGCATGGGCATGACCCTCGGCCGCACGGTCGCCATCTGCGGGCGGAAATTGAGCGTATAGATCGTGCACAACAAGGAACCGCCGAAAGTCGGACGCGTGGCGGCGAGCGAACTGTCGGTATCTACATCGAGTTCGGTGCAGTCGGCCGTGAGCCCCGTCTGCAAGGTCGTCGCCACGGAGCCGGCAAGATCCCTGCCCAGTGTGGTGGCACCGAGAAGAAGGATTTCGGGTTTGTGGGTATCGACCAGATCCGTCAACGCCTTGGTGAAAGGTTCATTCCGATAGTCGGCGAGCACGGGCGCCTCGGCGATGTAGACAAGGTCAGCGCCATACGCGAATGCTTCGGCAACGGCGTTCCCCACGGCCTCTCCCGGCGGTCCAAGCACGACACCTGCAAGCTGGACCTGAAGCTTGTCTGCTAAGTTGCGGCCTTCGCCGAGCAGTTCGAACGATACCGGATGGACCTCGCCACGTTCGAGCTCGATGAAAACCCAAACGTGCCGGTAGTCCTTGAAATGGGCGGGCAACTCCTTCTTTATGCCGGCGCGGCCGGCGGCAGGGCGAGGGGTTTCTCCGTTCGCGGTCGACATCGTTTTTGCTCCTTGCCGTCACGCGCCGCCGTTAAAGGCGAGCTCATGTTCCAGCGCCGGCTGGCGGGTGAAGATTGCGGTGATGAGTTCGTCAGCGACATCGCGCAAGGCCTTCTCGGCGGTGTCGATTTGTGCCGCCTTTTCAGCTCGAGCAGGAGGGGCGAAAACACGTTTGACGACCGTCGGTGAACCGCGCAGGCCGCATTTGGTGAGATCCTCAATGCCGGCGTCGGCCGCGCTCCATTTCAAGACCTGGCTGCGCGCGGCGCACAAGGCGTCCTGGATCGAGCCCCGGCGGATCTCGTTTGTGCCTTCCAGCATGGTGATGAGGCAAGGGAGCCTGCTCTTCAGCATCTGTGTGCCGCCTTCGGAACGGCGCTCGACCTTGATCTCGCGTGCAGCAAGGTCGACAAAAGGGATCTTCGCGACATAGGTCAGTTGCAGGAGTCCGAGGCGCTTGGCGATGCCGGGCCCGACCTGGGCGGTGTCGCCATCGATCGTCTGCTTGCCGGTGAAGACGAGGTCTGGCGTGCCGAACGTCTCGCCAATCTTCGCGATTGCCTGGGAAAGGGCGAACGAGGTTGCCAGCGTGTCGGAGCCGGCAAAATAGCGGTCGGTCAAGAGCACCGCACGGTCGGCGCCGTAACCGAGCGCCTTGCGCAGCGCGTCCTCTGCCATGGGCGGACCCATGGTGAGCACAGTGACTTCGCCGCCATGTGCGTCGCGCAGTCTGAGCGCTTCTTCGAGGGCGAACAGGTCGTAAGGGTTGATGATGGTCGGAACACCCTGGCGCATGATCGTGTTCGTGACCGGATGGACCCTTATCTGTGCCGAGTCCGGCACCTGCTTGATGCAGATTACGATGTGCATTGGCGGTTTCTCTAGGCTCCTGTCCGGGTCCGGCATTGCGGTTATCTCCTTTGTCCGCATTATTCGTGCCAAGTCTCTTGCGCTCCCCCTTTCCTACAACTTCGGCTGGTTGCTTCTGACGGCGCTGTGGTGATGACCGCATTTGGCGGCTGCTCGACATTGTCGCGTCGCACGCTTGTCGCCGATCATTCCCGTCCGAACCGCTTCAGTACCGAGTCGAACGGAACAAAGGTGTGACCCGGCGCGGCAGGTTTGTCCGGATCGTGGTCCTTGAGCACCTTGAAAATCCGATGCGTGAGCGGCGAGGAAATCGCAAAGTCCTCGTAAGCTCGTTCGAGCGTCGCGCGCACCCTCGCGGCAATCACCTGGTCGGGCAGACCGGAGAAATCTTCTTCGGCGAGGTATTGGCCCACACGCTTCATGATATGGAGCCGCGAGACATTCAGTACCTTCGGGTCATAGGCGACGCCTAGGACTGAGAAGAATTCCTCTGCAGCCGACAAGCGCTTCAGTCGTGCGAGGATGTCGGTGACATCCATGGGGCGGCTGTCAGCGGAACAATTCATTGCATTCTTCCTGGTCGCAAAACTGTGGCCTCTGTGCGCTCGCGCACGGCTGACTTGGACCCGCACAGCTCGATGAGGGATGCCTCGCTGCACATTCCATCGTAGAGCTCGACCAGTCGAGTTGCAGTGACGGTCGATTTGGTCTCGGCCGCCTCGCGTCGGACGCGGGCCACCATCGCGGCTGCCAGATCCGGGTCGAGATCGCGACCGCTTTCGCTCAGCACATGGGCAATCGCAGTGGCGCCGGAATGCTTGCCGATGACGATCCGCCGGCAGCGGCCCACGAGAGTCGGATCGAGCCCCTGATAAGTACGCGAGTCCTTCAGCAGCCCTGCGACGTGAATGCCGGATTCGTGGGTGAAAACATCGGCGCCGACGACCGGCTTAGTGGCTGCGGTCTGCCGGCGGGCGGCCCAAGCCACCTGGGCGGCGAGGCCGGGCAATGCGGTCAGCTCAATGCCGGTGTCTGCGCCGTCGAAGACTGCCATTGCGGCGGCCACCTCCTCCAGCGCGGCATTGCCCGCACGCTCGCCGAGCCCCAGGACGGTGACGGAGGCATGGCGCGCGCCTGCGCGGATCGCCGCCAGCGTGTTGGCGCCAGCAAGTCCGAGATCGTTGTGCGCATGAAATTCAAGGTCGATTGGAGACTGCACCACGAGCTGGGCGACAAGTTCGAAGGTCGAAAACGGGTCGAGAACACCGACTGTGTCGGCCAGCCTCACGCGGCTTGCGCCGGCGCGTGCGGCCGTCTCGATGACGCGGGCGAGATGATCCCGATTGGCCCGCGAGGCATCCTCGCAGCCCACCGCGACGAAGAAGCCGGCATCGGCGGCGCGCCTGACCATATGATCGATGACCTGGAGCGCTCCCGCCTTGTCGAGGCCGAGCTTGGCGGCAAGTTGGATGTCCGACGCAGGCAGCGACAAATTGACCGCTTGGACGCCGCTCTCGATCGCTGCATCGAGATCCAACGACGTCATCCGGCACCAGGCCATGAGCCGAACCGGAAGACGCCGCGCTACCACGGCGCGAATTGTTTCCATCTCGTCGACGCCCATGACCGGCGTGCCGATCTCGATCTCTGTCACGCCAGCCGCCGCAAGAGACTCAGCGATCTCCAGCTTTTCCGTCGTGGTGAAGGCGACGCCCGGCGCCTGCTCGCCATCGCGCAAGGTCGTATCGTTGAGGGAGACATGACCGGTCATGACAGGCAGCCTGTTCTTCTGCGGCTCACGCATAGACCGGACTACCCGGCCCAGAACCGGAAAAGCTGCGCAGCTTCCCCACGATTCCCGGCATGACCTCGAGCACCCGGTCGATGTCCTCTTCGCTGTTGTCCCGCGCCAAGGAGAAGCGGACTGCCGCGTGTGGCGTTTTCATCGCGCTTAGGACATGGCTTGGTTCCAGAGAGCCGGAGGTGCAGGCCGAGCCAGAGGAACACGCGATGCCAATGCGGCTGAGGAGAAGTGGAATTCCATCACTTTCGACATGTTCGAAGGAGATGTTTGCGGTGTTGGGCAACCGTTGCAAGGGATCACCAGTGACACAGGTGCTTGGGATGCGCTGGAGGATCCCGCCCTCCAGGCGATCGCGGAGCGACTTTACCCGTGTGGTCTCGTCGTCCATGAATTTCAAGGCGAGTTCGGCCGCCGTGCCGAGCCCGGCTATGCCGGGCGTATTCTCGGTGCCAGCACGCCGGTTGTGCTCTTGGTGACCCCCCTTGATCAGCGAATGGAAATCGACGCCACGTTTTACGAAAAGCGCACCGATCCCTTTCGGCCCGTGCAGCTTGTGGCCGGAGAGCGACAGCATGTCGATTGCGGTCGACTTCAGGTCCATCGGAAGCTTGCCGACCGCCTGCACAGCATCGGTATGGAATAGGGCGCCCACTTCCTTGGCCAACTCGGAAAGCCTTGCCACGGGGAAGATCACACCAGTCTCGTTGTTCGCCCACATTATTGACACGATTGCAACCTGTGGGGTGAGGGCGGCCATATAGGCGTCGAGATCGAGCCGACCACGGCAATCCACCGGGATCCTGTGCACCTTGAGGCGGCGGGTCTTCTCAAGATGCGCGCAGAGCGTCAGCACGGCGGGATGCTCGACCGCGGACGTCACGATCTCGGTTCGGTTGGGCGCCGCCTCGAGCGCTGAAAGAAGCGCTGCATTGTCGCTTTCTGTCCCACCCGAGGTGAAAGTGATCTCATCCTCGAACTCCGCGCCGATCAGAGCTTGCAACTGCCTCCGCGCCTTTCTCACCGCCGCACTGACTGAGGCGCCAAGAGCGTGTGCCGACGAAGGGTTGCCGAATTGATCCCTAAAGAACGGCAACATCGCTTGCACGACCTCAGGATCGACCCGTGTGGTTGCGTTGTTGTCGAGGTAGACAGGCTTCATAGGTGCGATCCTCAGTTAAACAGAATGACGCGAGCGCTAGACCGACTCGTTGAGCCTCTGGCGCATGCCGTTGATGACCATTTGAACTGGCAGCGCGCGCAGGCGCCCGGAGTGTTTGACGTAAACCGGATCTCCGTCGATATGGACATGTTCGCAGTGGCCGTAGGTCAGCCCGCAGGTAAGGACGCCCGAACGCGATAACGCTACCGATGAGCCGAATTTGGCGCAGCGGCGCGATTTGTCCGCAAGCAGCTCGGGTGCCACCAGGAACCGAGCTGCTTCGGGAGGCGACGTTCTTTGAATCCTACTGGGAGCGAATGGCGGTCCCGAGATCGGCTTTGACCTTGTCTTGTTTTTTAGGACGGGGACATCTGTTGTGCCGGCCATATAAGTCTCCTCTGCCGCAAAATCACTCTGTCGGCCGCACAGGCGCTTCGGGCGTTTAACTGAAGGACTTGCCGCAGCCGCACTTTTCGCGCGCATTGGGGTTATCGAAGACAAAACCGGAAGATTGGAGCCCGGTGAGGAAGTCGACGGTCATGCCGGCTACATGGGGTTGGGAGCCCGCGTCCACGAACAGCTTGACCCCATCTGTGTCAGTGATCGCGTCGCCCTCGCGCGACACGCTCTCCAGGCCCATTAAGTATTTGAAGCCTGCGCAGCCGCCGGCCTCGACCATAATGCGAAAGCCGTCCGCCGGCTCGCTGGCACGGCAAAGAGCAGTCTTGAAGGCGGCAACAGCGTTGTCGGTGAGCGTAATCATGGCTCCATTCTCCTCAGTCCGCGACCTGCTTGCCCATCACGTTGCATGCACCGTGCCAAAGCCAAAAAACGTTTCAACACAGCGCGGCATCTCTCGCACTGGTGCCTCTTGATTGCTGATAAGGTGTCGGCCAATCGACACGTGCTGTCGGGTTTGTCGGGTCCGGCACGAGGGATGTTGGCCTGAGTTCTTGGGTGAACTCACATCACCAAGGACAGAACTTCTTCTGAGCTTGCCTCGGCGCAATTGGCACGGTTTTTGAAGCTCCGTTTGGCGAGACGGCAAGAGCATGCCGATCCACAACCATGCCGTGGGTGCCATCGCGATGGATGGGCGAAGCAAGGGAGTAACATGTCAGGACGGTGGTCAGATACGCGTTGTTGGCAAAGCAGCGCCGCTCGTGGCATCCGAATGCCCGCTTGGCCGATTGCGACAACATCCATACTGGCTCACCACCGCCCAGTAGCCGCCGACCGGCTCGATGGGATGCCATCGGCATATGGCTGCTCGCCGGTTTTCGCATCGGTGCGACGCCGTGCGCACGCTGTCCAGCGACACCTTGTTCATGGGCCAGCAGCAGATCAGGATCGAGCATTTCGGCGCGCCTTATCGGCTGAAGATTCCCGGGCAGGGCAGATGATCCTCACACGTCGTAGAAACAGGGGTAAGCATGGACCAACGCGAGAAACCGTCGCCCGACGAAATACGGCGGGCGTGCAAAGACAATCCGAAAATCCGGGAGCATGATCTCGCCGCTCGATTGGGCATTTCGGAAGCCGAATTGGTCGCGGCGCATTGTGGTCACGGCGCGGTGCGCATCGAGCCGCGCGTCGATGATCTGCTGACGGGCCTCGAAGCGGTCGGCGAGGTGATGGCGCTCACCCGCAACGAAAGTGCCGTGCACCAAAAGATCGGCGTCTACGACAAAGTGGTCACCGGCAACCAGCATGCCATGGTGCTCGGCGACGACATCGACCTGCGCATCTTCCCGGAAGCGTGGGCGTATGGCTTCGCCGTCGAGAAGCGCGAGGGAGCCGAGATCCGCCGCAGCCTGCAATTCTTTGATGCCGCCGGTGAGGCGATGCACAAAGTACATCTCAGGCCCGCCTCGAACCTGCACGCCTATCAGGATCTGACGGCAGAGCTCGTATCCTACGACCAGGAGCCGATCATATCGGTCGAAGCGGGCGGTGCGCGCGATAACGCAGTGAGTCCAGACCAAGCCGCCACGGCCGACGACCTACGCGAGCACTGGAGCCGGCTGAGCGACGTGCATCAGTTCTACCATATGTTGAAGACACTGAAGCTCAGCCGCTGCCAGGCAATGCGTATGGCCGACGAAGATTACGCTTGGCTGCTCGACAATGATGCCGTTGGCGCCCTGTTCCAACAGGCGGCCGAAGACGAGATGCCTATCATGTGCTTTGTCGGCAATCGTGGTTGCATCCAGATCCATTCCGGCCCGATCAAGTCGGTCAAGCAGATCGGGCCGCGGATCAATGTGCTCGACGAGACCTTCCATCTGCATCTGAGGACCCATCACATCCGCGAGGTCTGGGCCGTGCGCAAGCCGACGAGGGACGGTCACGTCACGTCCATTGAAGCCTATGGCGCCGACGGCAAGATGATCATCCAGTTCTTCGGCACGCGCAAGGAAGGCGAACGCGAGCGCAGCGACTGGCGGTTTCTGGCCGAGAGTCTGCCACGCATTCCCGGTCCGAGCGACAGGGATGTATAGGGTGTGCCGACAGGCCCTCGGATTGAACCGGCCGCTATAGGACTCGGCACCACGTTCCGACAGCGGCTCGCGAGGAAATTTAGGTCCATGTGCGATAGTGCTTGCCGTCGTAGCGCATACGCACGCGCGCCGGAATTGACCGCGTCGATACAGGCAGGCTCGTCGTCGTCCGGACCGGTGCGCACGACTGCATCGCCGTCTGACGGAAATCCTTGCAGCGGCTACAACAACGCATATGCCATCAGCGCCGAACCGAAGCGGAAGCGCCGGGTCTTATCGGACCGCACCCGAACCGTGCACTGGATTGCGTCGTTGCTCAATCCAGGCCGTGCGAGCGATCTTCTCGCCCGTCACCGGAAGGCAGTGCAGCAGCAGCCAGGCCGAACAGGCCGATGTCGCGGACTCGAAACCGACCGTGGATGTCGGTTGTCGGACGTTGTCCTGAGAATGGTGGACAGGTGATCATCAACTTAGTGGCGGCGGGCCCAGTGCTGGCTGGCGTCGCTTGGCGCAGGCTAGCGGTACGCCTTTCCGGCACGCGACTTGCTTCGATAATTTGGTCAGCGGGGCGTCAGCAGTGCGTCACGGAGCTCAGCGGTGATTGACCACCTCTCAACCCTATCGGGGGTAAGCGGCGGCTTTGCTTCATGACCGCAGCGCGGCGGAGATGCCTTTTGATTGACTTCGCAACCGACCTCATCCGCGCTGGCAGTGGGCTGATCGGGCGACAGAATCTCGAAGGCGCCCGACACGAGACGCACCCATGCTGGATATCGACTAATGAACAGCGGTGCAATCTCGATCGAGCCATGAACGCCAATGTAGAGAAAGCAAAATGGCAACCAACCCCGTTCCAGATCATGTCCCGCCCGAAATGGTGAGGGACTTCAGCCTGTTTACATCACCAGGGATGCCACCAACACCCAACGGGGATCCACACGCAGCTGTCGCTTGCGTACATGACGGGCCTCCGATCTTTTACTCCCGCTACAACACGCAAGATGGCCGGGGTACCTGGGTCATCACCCGTGCCGCGGACCAGCGGAGGGTGCTGCAGGACGCAGAGACTTTTTCCAGCCATCGCAGCATCTTCTCCTCCATACTGGGTGAAAACTGGCCCACGATCCCGCTTGAGCTCGATCCACCGGCCCATGGCGTCTTTCGCTCACTGCTCAATCCGCTGCTTTCGCCAAAGCGGGTGTTGGCTTTGGAACCGGCTGTCCGCGAACGGGCGGTCGAGCTGATCGAAAGGATCGCCGCGTCGGGCACAAGCTGCGACGTGATGAAGGATTTTGCATTTCCTTTCGCGGTGAGCACCTTTCTTCGCTTTCTGGGGTTGCCTGATGACCGACTCGATACATTCGTCGGCTGGGGGAAAGATCTGCTCCACGGCGACGATAAGGAACGACCTGTGGCTGCCCGGACGATCGTGGCATTCATCGACGAACTTGCAGCCATGCGCCGCGATGAGGCGGTTGACGATTTCATGACCTTTATCGTGCAGGCACAGGTCGAGGGCCGCCGGCTGACGGACACCCAAGTCCGCGGCATCGGCGTGCTTGTCTTCGTCGCTGGGCTCGACACGGTCGCAGCAGCTATAGGCTTTGACTTGGCGTACCTCGCACGCAACCTCAAAGATCAGCAATTGCTGCGGAGCGAACCGGACCGCATCCCGCTCGCAACCGAAGAATTGCTGCGGGCCTATCCGCCCATTCAGTTGATCCGCGTGGCCACGAAAGATATCGACTTCGAAGGCGCGCCGATCCGGAAGGGGGACTATGTTTCCTGCGCCACTATGATTGCCAATCGTGACCCGGCGGAATTCGCATGCCCCAACACGATTGATTTGGAGCGGGAGGACAACCGCCACGCAGCGTTTGGCTATGGTCCCCACCGTTGCCTTGGCTCACACCTTGCCCGGCGGGAGATTGTCATTGGCCTGGAGGAGTGGCTGGCGCGCATCCCGGCTTTCAGGATCAAGCAGGGTACGGCGCCGATAACTTCTGGCGGCCATGTGTTCGGGATCGAAAATTTGATCCTGGACTGGTCTTAGGCCCGCCCCGAGCCGGGCACAAACAATGGAGGCAGTGCCATGCGCATCATCGTCCAAAAGGCCAAATGCCAGGGCCACGCGCGATGCGCGGCGCAAGCGCCTGACATCTTCAAACTCGATGATGACGGTTACATCCTGCTTGGTGACATTGAAGTTGCGGAAGGGGATGAACTGCCTGCATCACGAGGCGTGCGATCCTGTCCTGAACGTGCGCTGGAACTCACCCGCTGCGCGCTTTGAGGACTCATTCAACCGAGAGTCTGGCGGGCTTGAACCATGTGGCCGCACTCAGCACGCGACCTCTGTCCCGCACGGTTCACGTCCAACTCTGCAGGGGCATTTCCGGCGCCTGTGTTCCCCGTGAGGCGCAAACGGCAGGGCCCCGCGGTTCGCGAAACGCCTCCTTCCAATCGCAGAATTTACGACAGAGCCGAGTGGACCAGACGAGAATTGCCGAACTACTCGACCGCGAGGCGATCCGCGACTGCGTACACCCGAAGAACTGCCCGACCCATGTTGCGGCAGGCCGGGTCTCTGCAGAATTGATAGGACGAAACCAGGAGAACGCACCATATTTGCCCAACATTATGCCCGGCTCAGCACCGGCCAATGGCCGCACATTGAGCTGGAGAGGAGGTTCGACCAGCATGTGCTTGCCTGTGTGCTTTCACGTGCGCTCGAGGAGATCGAGGCCGGCGAGGCAACGGCGACGGAGGCAACCGGACTTTCGCGCGCCGAGCTGCGCGATGTCCTGGTCCGCTGTTTCCCTGCTTTTCCTATCAACGCGTTTGCCTTGAAAGAGGTGAGCGAGCCCGAGCCGGATCTGGAAGAAGAACTTCTGAATGGACTGCTGCTGGCGCATGCCCGACATGGCGACCCGGCGAGCGCCCGCTTCGCCAAGATCATCGCCCGGCGTGCCATGCGCAATGACCACCTCTGGCAGGACCTTGGCCTTTTCAATCGAACCGACCTCGGCCGCCTGCTCGCCTGGCATTTTCCGACGCTGGCGGCCGGCAACACCCATAACATGAAATGGAAAAAATACTTTTATCGCAAGCTCTGCGAGGCCGAAGGCTTTTCGCTGTGCAGCTCCCCCAGTTGCCGGGACTGCAATGATTTCGAAAGCTGCTTCGGCCCGGAGGAAGGCGAAAGCCGCCTCACACGGACCAAGGACAACGCCCAGGATTGAGAGCCGCTTGCGTCAGTCGTACAGCCGCAGCGCTCGCGCCGCGCCATATGTCTCTTGTCGAATGTCGACTGACGCCTTTGGGGATTGAAATGCTGTGCCTGCTGTCCGATACTCGCCATGCTCGCTTCGGCGGGCGCTGTCATCATGGCGGTGCAGGATCTAGATCCTCATCGACTTGGACGACCTCGCCCTCGAACCTAATCTTGTCGCCGGGACGGCTCCTATAGCGTATCCGCCGCGTGAACAGATTGATACGCCACTGTCCCAACTCCCGCCTCCAATCAGTTGCCGATGATTCCCCAGAGCGTCGTCGTCCAGGTCGAAGATGTTGTCGTGCACCAGCAGGCCAGGATGGCGAACCTTGGCGAATCGACCCCGCCTCACCGAGCGTTGAGAGCGTTTTCAATGTTGTGCTGAGCGGCCACCACTATGGATCGCAGCAAAACCAGCATTAGAACGTATTTGTCCATTGCGCTTAGTTCCCGGAACGTCACCTTTGGCGATCTCGACATTTTGTCGAGGAACGCCGGAATGTTCTGCCGTTCCCTAGGCGATAGCACGCTATATAAGTTCTTTGCATCCTCTGGGGTTAGATGTCTTTCGGGCTGGTGCGCGAGTTTATTTCGTAAATTGCCCACCGCACTCAACGCTGGTTTGATCTCTCCATCCAGCCCGAGGGCGAAAGCCAACGCGCAACGCTTGGCGAAGTCGAGGTTCATCGCCTTTAACTCGCTTGGCACCTTCACGCAGAGCCCGAGCAGCTTATCGAGCTCAAAATCGAGGTACGCGACACCGCGTATAATCACGGTGAAGGCGTCATCCCCGCTCATCGTAGCGTAGTATTGCTGTTCGGACGCGAGATTGATTACTGCCATGCACGTCCTTCACAAACCAAGAGCCTTGGCAACCAGCGAAATCGCGGTAAATCCGGCGGTTGATGCGGCAGTACGGGCAGCATTCGAATTGAGCCGCGATTGCAACGCGAATGTCGCGTGGAAGTCGACCCGCTCACCGTCAATCCTGGTGATTATGTAGCCGCCGAAAAGGGCGCCCATTCCGGCGGTGTTAGCCGGTGCCGGAACAGATTCTCGACTTGCCCTAAGCCAATACCAGGCAGATACGCAAGCACTCGCCGCTGCGGCCCAGGTTGCTAATGTCTCGACCAAATTCAGCCCCCCAGCAAAGCACCGCGCCGTTGTCGCCGCAAGCAATGAAAGCCACCCAGCCGGTAGCGATGCGGGATGGCCACCTGCATTATCGGCCAAGGCGGCGAACTTCATCAGCTAGCCGCTTGAGCTTTCGCATCGCGTCATCGACTTCGCTCAGGGCGCGCGTCTTGTTGTCGCTCTTAATCGCACGCTCGCAGTCATCCAGTTCATTGCGAACGACCCGTTCAATCTCCGATGCAACAGATGAAGCGCTCGACATCAGTAGCCCTCCCAATGGCTGAAACCAATCAAAGCTAATCAGACGTGGGACGTGGCGGCAAGAGAACGGCCGGGGCGACGAGGGTAAATCGCCATGCTATTCGGCTCAGGAAGCGGCGTTGCTTCAGAAGGACGTGGAGAGGCCGAGGCACCGGGTGACGGATTGTGAGGAAGCGGCTATTGTCCTGAGACGGGATTGGTAATGACGCGGTCTAGGAAAGATAACA
This sequence comes from Mesorhizobium sp. C268A, assembly GCF_040324475.1. Taxonomy (NCBI): domain Bacteria; kingdom Pseudomonadati; phylum Pseudomonadota; class Alphaproteobacteria; order Hyphomicrobiales; family Phyllobacteriaceae; genus Mesorhizobium; species Mesorhizobium sp. C268A. The sequence goes on along the minus strand of NZ_JAMYVX010000001.1, from coordinate 2,490,883 downwards.
AAAAAAAGGACGCTAGCAACAGGCGGGGGCAATGCAACCGCCGCTGGGGTGAGTTTTCAGGCTTCAGTGGCTTCGCTGATTGCCGTGCAGGGAATAGCTGGCCATTCCAGCGGACGGTCGACTCGGCCTCGGCGCTGCGTCGCCTGTGGCGCTTCGCTTCGAGACGGAGGCGCGCGTCGACGATGTGTTGGTATTCTGGAGGCTGGGTCTTTGTTCAAGCAAAGAACTCACTCAACAACTCATCCTCACTGGCCAGTGAAGTCGGGAAAACGTGCGATGAATTCGTTCGGCTATGGGAACTTGCCACTAGCGGGACTGGCAAGCGCGGCTGGGATCGACCGCTAAAAAGTGGGCAGGACGTACTCGTCATCGCGGTGGGATCAGGCACCTCTGGTAAAGTCAAAAATGATCTAGCCCAAGCGCTGGATATGTATCGCTCCGGCTCGACCGACACAATGAACGACGACCAGAAATCGACGCTCAACAAGCTTCGAACACTGCTGACGGCCGCTATCGATGCACGCGGTGCGAAGGCTGCATTTATTAGCGCCGACGAGATTCTAAGATTTGTCCACATCTTGCCGTTTGATTTTGGGGGACCGGATCGCTCCACCGGCGAGGCTTGGCTGGCGAATACTCTTGAAGCACTCTCAACCGCTCCTTCCGCCCTTGCCGTCTTAGAAAGAGAATGCGAGCGCCGGACGGCGATGCGCGACGGAATCTCGGTGCGGGGCTTTCGCGCGGGTTCTCGCAAGGGGCGGTGTAGCCGTAAAGGCACCGCCAGACTTTCACGGCGATGTTGCCACACTTCGTGAAAGAAGCACCAAGGTAGCCGGAGCCCTCTCGGATTTCGAGTGCACCCAGATGAGGGGCGCCAACCGTCACGATTGAGCGGGCCTGCACGGCCGCCTCTGTGGCTGCCGCCGCGGGAGGCTCGTTTGTCGTGTTGGGCGATCCGGGCAGTGGAAAGAGTGCCGTGATCAACGAGACTGCGCGCCTCCTTCAAGCACAGGGGAGCGAAGTCGTTCTCCTCGCAGTCGACCGCCTCCAGGTTGAAACGCTTGAGGGTCTTTCGGCGGTCCTTGGGCTAAAGCACTCTATCGACAGGGTGCTTGATAACTGGCCAGGTTCAGGCCCCGCGTTTCTGGTGCTCGATGCGCTCGACGCATGCCGATTCGGCAAAAGCGAAGCGCTCTTTCGGGCCGTCATGCAAGACGTGTCACAACACGATGGAGGCCGGTGGCATGTGATTGCATCCATACGTACCTTCGACCTTCTGGTTGGACAGGAGTTCGCGACCTTGTTCCGGGGGGTCCCTCCTGCCCCTGGATTTGTCGATCGCCAATTTCCGGCGGTTCGACATATCAAAGTGGCTGAGTGGTCGGACACAGAATTCGACGACCTTCTGAACCAGCTTCCCGCACTCCGTGTAGCCTTGAACACGGGAGGTCAGAAACTCGCCGACTTAGCACGCATGCCGTTCAACACACGGCTGTTGGCGGACCTGTTGACGGCAGGAGCAACCCCCGAAGATTTCAAAAACCTAGGCTCTCAAGTACAGCTGCTTGACCTGTATTGGAACAAGCGTGTTCGACCAATCGGCGCCGCTGCCGAACAGTGCCTTCGCAACACCGTCACTTCAATGATTGACCGCGGGCGCATGGAGGCAACTCGGGTGTCTGCAGGCGCGAGCACCGGCGCGGCGAGCGCAGAACCCGAGCGCATCGGGCACTTCTGAAGGCCGGCAAGCTTCACGGCTACCAGTTTGAATCTCTCGGAGCCGACCTTTTTGCGAAGATGATCGGCAGGGCGATTGCAGACCATCGCGAGATATTCGACGACCCTGGGCGACGGCTTTCTCTGGTCAGGGTCCTTGAGGTGTTTGTCGATGCCGGATGGCCCGCGGCGAGGCGGCTGCTCTATCGGCTGCCGGAGGCGCTCCGTTAGCGCATCAGCGGAATCATGGAAAGGATGATCATGGCTTTCAGCTAGCGCCGGAACCGCCGCGCCCTGTCCGGCATGTCACCGCGAGCCTTCAGGTGTGTCCCGGAAGTCTCTTGTGGTTGATTGACGTCCGGAATTGTCAGCACCGTCTGTGCTGCTTCTGGCAAGCTCGCGTGGTCTGTGACTACATGTCCAGAACCAGCGAAGTGTCTGCTCGGGTTACTGGCGAGAATCAGATCAAATTTGGAAGGCACGCTAGCGGGATTGTCACGGGCATCGGACCTATTGGCGGTTCCAATGCGACTCAGTTCTATTCCTGCATGGAGGGGCGAATATGACTGCTGAAATGATTGAACAAGGTGGCTTTGGCGACCGACAGCGCGGTACCTTGATCGGAGGGACCCTGAGGATGAGCCATGTTTGGCCAGAGGTCGACGAGCGTCGAAGCCGCCTCATGGCGCGCGTGCGGCAGCGTGACACAAAACCAGAAATGGTCGTGCGTCGCGTTGCGCATTCAATGGGGTCTCGATTTCGCCTTCAGCGACGGGATCTCCCAGGTCGGCCGGACCTTGTATTTCCGCGACACAGAAAGGTTATCTTTGTTCACGGGTGTTTCTGGCACTCCCACCCAGGATGCAAATTTGCAACCGTGCCTAAGACGCGAACCGACTACTGGCTTGCAAAGCTAGCGGCCAACCGAGCGCGTGACTCGCGGGTCCAAAGCGAACTCCTCGAACTGGGCTGGGCGGTGGGCATCGTCTGGGAATGTGAGACACGAAACGAGGCATTCCTCGCAGGTTTCTTGGCGAAGTTCCTTCGCGGACGTTGGACAATACCGAAGAACCCGTAGACAGTCCCGACTCAGTGGTTACGAAAAGCGAGACATGATGAAGGTTGCAGGACTGTTTGCAGGCATAGGGGGGTTGGAGATTGGCCTTGCACAATCTGGGCATCAGACTGTGCTACTTAGCGAGATTTTGCCGGGGGCTCGGGCAGTGCTATCCGCGCGCCTGCCCGGCGTGGACCTACAGGGCGACGTTTGCAAAATTTCGAGCTTGCCTGCCGACGTGGAGATCGTCGCAGCGGGATTTCCATGCCAGGATCTCAGTCAAGCAGGCTTGGCTCGTGGTCTCGATGGAGATCGTAGCGGCCTAGTGGGCGAGGTGTTCCGGCTCGCCAAGGACGCTGCACCGCGCTGGATCGTCTTGGAGAACGTCCCCTTCATGCTCCAGCTTAGACGCGGAGATGCCATGCGTCGAATCGTCGACGAACTTGAGGCGCTGGGCTATCGCTGGGCGTGGCGGGTGGTTGACACCTTCGGATTTGGACTGCCGCAACGGCGGGAGCGCGTCATTCTGGTCGCTTCCAAGACCGAAGACCCCGCTAACGTTCTATTCGCCGACGCTGCACCACTATCGAGACCTGCCACCGCCATTGGCCAGATCGCTCACGGCTTCTACTGGACGGAAGGACGCGGCGGGTTAGGATGGGCGGCTGACGCCATCCCGACGCTTAAGAACGGTTCGGCAGTGGGGATTCCATCGCCGCCTGCGATCTTGCTGCCAGAGGGCCGGATCATTAAGCCGGATATTCGGGACGCCGAACGGCTACAAGGCTTCCCTTCAGATTGGACCGTGCCTGCCGAGACAGTCGGGCGGACGTCGGCACGATGGGGGCTGATCGGGAGCGCCGTCAGCGTCCCAGTCGCCAAATGGTTAGGTTCTCGTTTGGCCCAACCCGGCCACCACGAGACCGAGCGCGACAGATCTTTCGCGGCCCAGGCGCGCTTACCTCGTGCGGCGCGTTTCGACGGCCGCGATCGCCACGCGGTTGACATCGGGCCCGATCCGCTCGGCCTCCGCCCGCCCAATCTGGTCGATTTCCTCAGACACGATGGCGCTCTGCTGAGCCCGCGGGCGACGGCCGGATTCTTGGGCCGGACGTATGTAGCCAAACTGCGGTTCGCTCCCGGCTTTATCGACGCGGTGCAGGCGCATCTGCGATTCGTCGAAGGCATTCAGATCGAGGAGAAGCGCGTCGCATAGAGATGCGCAAGGCGGCCTATGGTCTGAGCGTAGTCGTAGATCTCTGGACAATATTCCCCCGCCGCGCCGCGCTTGACCTTCACTGGCCGCCCGTCGTTGGCGCACTATATCAGGTCGATTGCAAACGCGTCGAAGCCGCTGTCCCCGGGACGGGCTCGGCGCGGCAACTCGGCCAGCTTGGCCGCCACCGAACGCCTGTCCTTAGGTTGATTGTGGTGGGAGACTACCGTCGGTTGCGAGTTGAGGGGCCATGGATTACGGATGGGCGAGACGAAACTCTCGGCCGCATTAACCAGCGCGAAGCCGGGAGCGATTGCGCCGTCGGTGTCGCGTGGATCGTGAGTTGAGACCTGTTGAGCTCGTCGTAGAGACGCGGCCTCGCTTTTGCCGAACTCTGTCATGCACGCTTTCGCCTCTAGAGCCACGAGCACCGTGGCCGGCTGGGCCAGCGGCGCGACAGGAAACTCGGCCAGGCGCCGTGTCTCTCGCTCCGACAAACGATGGTATAGGGCACGATTAAGTCCGCAAAGTTCTTGGATTTGCGGATACCTATGGCGTTGCCAGCTGCTCGACAGATGACGAGGTCGAGGTTCTTGGCGCGGTTGCGGCGAAATCCCGCATCTCATGATTGATGCCGATCGCCACCTTGCCCGTAGCGACATGGTGTCTGAGCAGTTCGGATTCCAATAGGAGATCGTACATTAGGGCCCAGCAGGCGATCTTCGAGTGACGATCACTGCGGGGGTGGTACTGCCAAGTGTTGCCGTTCTGGAACGGCTTTCTACCAGGACTCCCGCTGGTTGCGACGCTCATCGAGCGGGCGACGATGTCCAAACCGTTCATGCGGGTACCATCGTCGTGCGGAGGGTGGCAGCCGCGAGCGCCTTACGATAGCCGACGCCGCGAACGCCGTAGAGGTCGGCGATTAGATCCGGCGCGGGCTTCGGGGTAGTGACATCCATATCGACGAGCAACTTCTTGAGGGCAGCATCGACCTTCGACCATAGCGGGATTCGAACCTGCCCTAGCACGTTGCCGTCGAATCTCTTCGAACCACCGGAGAATCGGGGTGCGAGCACCTCCGCAAAAACGTCCAAGAGGCCAGACCGGAAGAGCGCAAACAGCGCGTTCAACGGCCAATCAGTGCTCGTTAGAGAGTAGAGCGCGTTCGATGGCTGCGCGCCGCCTGGCGACAAAGCGACTCGCGAGATCTTGGCCATACCAGCGACTAGGATCTTGGGAGCGGCGACTCGGGCAAGGTCGATGCGATCGATCGTCCGATACCAGTACTCGGGCCGTGTCGCGCAAGCCCGGCTTTCGAGGCTCTCGCGGTGCGCCTCCAGGTGCGCCTTCAGCTTTGGATAGCCTGCGAGGTCGACCAGTTCACCGGCGGCCGTCCAGACGTTAGCTAGATATGTAGCTGGGACCGCGCGTCCATCGTCGCTTAGGTCTCTCGTGCGTACGTAAGGCAGAAGGCGATCGGCCTCGATATCGGCATTCTCGAAGATGAAGACTGGAGCCGACCCTAAAGCCAGTCCGCAACGCACCTCGACGCCGGCGTCGCCAAGGCGGACACTCTTGTCCGCGATCTTCTGGAAGACGGCCGAAAGACTTGCTCCCGCGAGCACGGCCCCACCTCGTGCCCCCAGCGCGCGCCCCAAGGAGGCTTTGAGGGCCGGAGCGTGATTTCCCAGGCGGTGCATCAGTTGCGCTAGCGACGGAATTTCCACGACGGTCGTTCCCCCCGCTAGGTTGCGATCTAACACCGTGATGGCTGCGTAGGCACCCACCTTTCGCGTCCCGAGGAATACGGGGACTTTGTGAACTTCGAGATGCGTCGCCAGACGAACTGACTTCGCCAATTCGCCCCGAGCGGCTTCACCGTAGGCGCAGCGGAGCCAGCGATCGGCGCAGAGAAATGCCACCCTGCCGCCGTTTGGCGCGGAGAGCTCGACGGCACGCCAGACGAAGGCCAGGCAAAGGTCGCCGCGTGCCGCGTGCGACGGCAGCTTACCCTGATAAGCAATGCGTAGCACAGCCGGGAGTTTCGACCACCTCATGTAGGGCGGATTCCCTACTACGTGGGTGAAGGTCCCAAGGTCCGCCGCCAGCAAAAAGTCTTCGGAGCGAACCCAACGAAGGGCGATGCGTCCCGCGGTATCTGGGGCGAGACCAGCAGCCTCAAGCAGGTCACGCAGGCGGTTTCGTGCGCGCTCCGCTGTCTCGGCGTCGAATTCGAAAGCGAGGATAGAGTCGGACAGTTCCGCTTCGTGGAGCGCACAGCGACGACGTGCGCTCTCCAGCAGTCGCTCAGCCGCGGGCACCAAAAACGATCCATCGCCGCAGGACGGCTCAAGCAGCCTTCGGCCAGCGAGGTCAGCGTCAGCCGTCCAGCCGATCAGATCAAGGATGCCGCATGCAACCTCGGGTCGGGTGAAGACGCCGCAGTGTTCGTGGATCGCTGCGACAGCGATTCGCCGCGCCTCCTCAACCGTCGCCTCGGTTTCAACCGGACAGGTTGCCGCAGATCGCAAAGCATCGGAGAGATCCCTTGTGACCAACTTCCGAGCGCGATCCGAGATGACCGGCGCCGCGCCGACTGCGATGCGTCTCGCGGCTACCATGGGCGCGCCACACTTCGCCCGCGGCGGTCCGGAAGAGCCGCTATGGTCGCCGAATAATTTTGTAACATGCTCACCCGAGTCGATTTGGTGTCTCCACGCCAAAAACTCGCTATGTTCTCGACGTAGGCTCTCGTACGGTGTTCCTGAGCTTCTCGAATGACCGAGACGTGGCGACTGCTGGACCCAGCCGCCTGAAGCTGGCGCCATGCCTCGTGGTGCAACTCTGCAAGAACTAGATCTGCGCAGTCAGTGGGAAGAAAGGCCGTGCTAGGGATCCTCGGGATGGGCAGATTGCCTAGATTCTCAGACACTTGGAAATGCAGCTGTGGCCCCCACTGCTGGTTGTTCTTGTAGTCGAAATGGCACGGCATATTGCCATTGTCTTTGGAAATCGTCACGTGGGTTGCCGATCCGACGATCGCCCAAATCGTCGTCGCCTTCTTTACGGACTTCGGTCGATAGAAATCGCACTTGAAGCCCAATCTCAACCATGTGTCGACGTGAACGCGTCCTGGTCCGTCGTAAAGGCGACTGGGTCGAAATACAATGTCCTCCCGCGTCTGCCAGGACCACTCTGGCTGTCCCAGGTCGATTCCCGTCTTGAGCTCGCGCACGACGTCCGTCAGTCGGAGGGCCGAACGCTTATCAACGAAATCGTCGGCCAGGGCGGCGAAGGCCTCCACTTCACCGAGATATTCCGCCAGGTCGATCAGGACGCTCAACCCTCAGCGACCAGTTCGCGCTGATCCTCCTGCCGGACCTTCCGCGCCAGCGCCTTGTCTACTCTAGCCTCGGCAATCTTCACCCAACCCGGTGCAGCTTGGGATGGAAAGTGCTCGTCGGTCGCACGCACACATTCAGCCGCTGGGGCGATTTCGTCCGTCTCGATCAGATCCGCGTCCGAAACCACCACCGGATCGGCAAATTCCAACTCGACGAGGGGTACGGGCGCGAACAGTTGTCTTAACGCCTCGGACCTTTCCTCCTTCTGACGAGGAAGCGCCCACTCTAAGGCATCGATTCCAGCACCCCACCAGCGTCCTCCATCAAACTCTGACAAGATGCCTTTGTACTGAAGACGCTTGAGTCTCTTCGAGAGCCCGGTGGCGGAATTTTCAGCAGCGCTCAGACAATTCAGCGACACGCCAAGGCGCACCGCCACATGGCGATCCCGGATCAGGAAGCTCGGATAGGGCAACGCCTGCCTGAGCATCCAAGCAATGACCGTCCTGACTGAGCGAATGTCTGGGTCAACAGCAAGTTCGTCCCGGAGTGCCTGAACGCGGTGATCGCCTCCGGTTTCAAGCCATATCGGAGGTCGCCAACCGGCCACTTCCCTGATTGCCGCTCGTTGCCAATCCACGTTCCGCGGAAGATTCAGTGCTAGCCGGCATAGTTCGGCGACGTACGCTGTGGGGCTGGCATCCATCAACGGGGCAGAATTCTCTCGCAGCGCCTCGGCGGCGTCGGCCAACGCCAGAATCTCATTAATGACCTCGCCACCCTCGAAGGTCTTCGGAGCCACCCACTCGACGCCGAACTCCTCGGCGAGGATATGACGTCGAGCCAGGTTGATTTCGGAACCTAACGCCGATTCAAGATGATTGCTAACTACCATCGCCGGTGGACGGGCATCGCCGACCAACAGGCGGAACTGCTGAAAGACACTCAGCCCATTGCTGGAGGAGCCTTCGAGGGTCGGCATCTCCAGTTCCTTGTCGTCGTTGTAGAAGTCGAACACCCACAGGTTCGCCATCGCTGCACCGGGGGCCGCTTCCTTCAGATCGGGCGGCATGTAGTCGGCGAATCGCTTGCCAGCGCGATGGGTCTTGGCTGAAGCCAGCAGATGCTGGGGTTCGTCGTCGATGTAAATTATGTCGGGATCCATCCCTACCTCACCGGAATTGCGAACTGGATGGCTGAGGAGAATCCTTTGGTCGGGGGCACGAACTCGATCGTCCCTCCGTACTCTTGGACGAATGCTCTCGTAATCGTCAAACCCATTCCCATGCCTTGCCCCAGAACAGCGTCCGGCCTTTCTGTGGTAGATTGAAATGCCTCGAACAGCCTCTTCGATCTCGGTAGATCTACAGGGACTCCGGTATTCTCCATCGTCACCTTCATCATCCCGTCGCTGATGTGCGCCACCACCTTTATCCGTCCACCTTCCCCAGCGAATTTCACGGCATTCGAAACGAGATTGGTGAAAATGCCAGCGAGCTCCGACGGGAACATCAGTGGCGTTCTCTGCTCGGGAGGGATGTCATTGGACAGCTCGATACGTCGTGCCGCCAACCGAGTTTGGAACAGCGGCAAGACAGCTTCAAAGCGCTCCCGCAGTGGGAGGCGCGATCGGCGACGGCGGCCCTTGAACGACGTGGCGTCGACCAAGTATGTCGCGTTCCTTCGAATGCGGTCGGAAAGTGCCAAAGCTGTTTTTCTTGCCTTCTGGACTTGTGAGCGAGTGGCACCCGACCGCAGTTGAGGTAGCGCCTCGTCGAGTTCGGCAACGATGGTACCTGCTTCCAAAGCCAATGCGTTGATCTCATGGACGAAAGCCGCGAGTTCGGTTCCCAGACTGGCAAGGACGCGCCACATCACAGCCTCGCTGCCGAACTCATCTGACAGCGCGCGAATGTCCTGGAAATGAGGTTGCGCTGCGCTGGCCGCTTCGGCCGCTCGCGCGTAGTCGCCGGTCTGGAGGGCGGTTCGGATATCGTTCATGTGTTTTTCAGCCGCTTGAGCGTTTTCGCGCACCCGCAGAGCCGATGGCGTTTCGCTGACGTCGGCGCGCTCGGCCACCCGGCGCTGGCGTTCGCGTACCTCGCGCTTTATCTCCTTGATCTCTCGGCGAGTGGCGTATCCCAGCCTGACGATCAAGTCGGTCGTGACGCGGACCCAGTCCGCAATGAATTCCAGGCCAGGTCCTGGGAGGAACCCTTCGCGATTCACAAGCATGTCTAGCTCGGGAGAAGACGAGCGATGCAAGAAAACTGCGCCCATGTAGGCTGAGTTGCCTTGCAGCACGAGTTCCTCGTTCTCAACACCCTCTGGCAGATCGTCAATGTCCAGATTCGAAAGCGAGGTCAGTGTGCGATGGGCACGAGACTTGTAGGATCGGTCGACTCCGAGCCAGTCATCCGTAGAGTCACCGTAGGGCGGGACGCGGAAACCTTCCATGAATACCCGGATGCCTTGCACTGCGGGATCCCAGGTGGTGCCGGAACGCTGAAGTATGCGCGCACGAAAAGAGGGGCCTGAGCGCGGCGCGAGCTTCTTGTCCAAACGAAATCCTTCTGAGGACGGGAAAGTCCGCATTGCCAAGGCGGTCGGCGAGATTGCAACCCTCAGAAGGCCCGTCTCTCGTTCGAAGTCGATCTCTGCGATCCAACTCGCAGACTCAGCGACGTCCGGCGCGAGAACTTCCGGTACGGCCAGCTCTCCAGTGAAGCTGATACGAAACCCTGGATCCGACGACATCTGGTCTCGCACAGGTACTCGCTCGAAAAGCAAGGGCTCCGAAACAACGCCATTGGGCAGGCGATCCCAGAGCACCTGAGTCGGCGCGAGTGTAACCGCCTCCTTCAGGAAGGCATCGATCATGCGCTGGGTCCATCCCCGACGCAGAGGCGACATTGTCAGCGTTGTGCCGCTCTCCAGCACTCGGTTTGGCTTTGGTATCCGCCGATTAAGCTCGACCGCATTATAACTAGCGATCTGGTCGAGGGTCTCAAGCGCCTCGATGGCGTCCCAGTCTATCGATGCACGTATGATCTTGGTCGTTGGCGGAAGCTCTGCGGCTCCACGTTCAGCATGACCAGCCTTGCGGGAATAGATTTCCACCTTCCGTGCGAGCTTGTGTGCCGCGAGTCGGCCTACGCCTTTTTCGCCGGTGTAGCGGCGACCGAAGACAGGCGACTTCCGGTCGGACATGATCTTCGATCGTCCGGCTATCCGCAGAAAGCCACTCTCGAATTCCTCGGCGGTCATGCCTAGCCCGTTGTCTTTGACGACGATTTGACCGTTCGCGGCGTCACGGAGATACGTGCCGTGTACTGTCACCAGTTCGGCGTCGGCATCGTAGGCGTTTTTGATGAGTTCGACCAAAGCAGTCGCTTCTTTGGCGACGAGCAGCTCACCAAGTTCCTGAAACAACTTCGTGTCTACGGTAAACGCCGCCAATCACAATTTCCTTTCCGTGGATCTGCGCGCAGCGGCGTGATCGAAGTCTTATTGCTGTAGATTGGTTAATGTCAGCCCAATTCGAGGACTGAAATTCTGACCTGCAACCTAACCACTCGCCAATTTCCCCCTTTGGTGATCGGCGCCTTCTTCGATGACGAAAGCGCAGCCGAAGCTGCTCCAACCGAATCGTATGTCTTGGCCATATGAGGGCGTTCGGTAAGCTCCGGCTGCCCTTGATGCTCATGCATGGCAACGAATACTGGCCCATCTGAGGGGCCGGCCGCGAGTGCAAAGTGCACTTCTTCCTTCGTAAAATTCGTCATTCGCAAGTGCCTGTTAGGCGCTCTGAACATAGCGTGCAGCACAGCATGTGTCGCCGGCTTATGCGTTTGCGCAGTTCGAATTCCATTTTTCTCCGAGCCCATCGCCGTTAACCATGCCGACGCCTTGCGCTTGAGATCCGATACGGATCCCGATCGATTGCGCCTGCTTCGCTCGCGGAGCAACAGAAATCGGCCGCCGTTGGTGCTGGTACACCGACGGAGGCCTAACCCGCAACCTAGTGAGAGGTCTTGGGCTATGAGAGATGATAGATTGCAATTCGGCCGTACGGAAGGGGACCAGCGGAGCCCAACGGTGAAGCTGCCGGGTTATCGAAGACATTTGGGACAATCGACAGGTTGCTGCCTCCTGGCGCCTTCGACAACGGCGGGCTAATCCTGGACATCAAGCGAAGCCTCGGCTCCTATCGCCTCAGGAAGTGGACCGGCTGCGGTTCAGGATGCTGGCGGTGGCGGCGATAGCGCCGGAATGGTTGGCTGAACACCAGGGGCCGCTCTTAGTGAAGATCGAGACCGCTATCGTCGACGGTGCCGATCTGGGGTCCGATCCCGAGCGGGGTGTCTTCCGGCTTTCCGAGATCGACGACCTTCTCGAATCCGAGGGCGCTGCCGACTCCATCAGGCGGGTCCGTGAAGCGTTCTCCGGCCGGGTCCAGGATGAACTCGCCCACCGGTGCCGGACGCTGGTGGGCGACCACGCCGAACCTGACAAGTTCGTCGACGGAGCGAATCCAGCGGGCGCCCATCCACCAGTTGGGTACGAGCTGCCCTCTGTCGTACCGTTGCAGACGTCCGTACCGCAACAGCCTCGGGCATCACTGCCCGCCCGATACATTCAACGCGTTATGTTTATTTTCCATCATGGTTCCAACTACGCGGTCCCCAAAGTTCCGCGACTCGAAGGTCGCAGCTACCCGGTTTCCACGGACCGAACGGCCCTCGACAACATGGCTTCGGGACGGCCCGATGCGCCATTGAGCTTTCACCGCAAGGCGGCTTAGGCTCGAATTAGTATAACATCAAACTCGTTGCCTTCATGTGGCACGAGAATATCTTAGTCGTGGGCACGCGTTTCTGCCAAGTGTTGCTAATTCTGTCGACGCCCCATCGCAAATCGGGCCCCGAGCGGCAACAACTCGAAACCGTCCGCGCGGCTTCGGGATCAAAGCTTAGCCCGCTCGGCTTCGCGCCACCAGTCTTCCAATTTGAACCGAGTTCCCGCAGCCCCGGCTGCAAACAATGTTGAGGCTGGCGCCGTTGGGGGGGGTCACAAGCGTAGCTGTGGGCGCTCCTTCGTCCCAGGCAGGGCATACCTCAGCATCTTGAGCGGACTTGACACGCTGCCCCGTCTATTGCAGATTGCCGGCAATCGGCAATAGACGTCGATGCGGCAGAAAGTGAGAGTCATGCGAAGCGGTGAGCGGGAACAGGGAAATCTCAACAGCAGCCTGCAACTGCTCCGGAACGTCTCTATTTCGGAACTGGTCTATCGGCAGGTGCACGAAAAGATCCTGTTAGGTGAGCTTCTTCCCGGAGAGCATATGAACGAGAACCGACTGGCCGCCTCGCTCGGCGTGAGCAGGCCCTCCGTCCGAGAGGCGCTCCGGCAACTGGAGAAGGACGGGTTGATCGAAATCACCAAGAACAAGGGCCCGTTCGTCCGTGACATGCCGCAGGAAGAGGCCTGGGAGCTTTACGACATCCGCGCTTCCTTGGAAGCGCTTGCTGCAGAGCTTGCTGCGAAAAACCGCACTGACGAGGATCTAAAATTGCTGACGCAGTGCCTCAGGAATATGGACCGCGCAATCGAGCGTGGGGAAGAACCCGCGATATTTGATCAAGCCGTCAACTTTCATCGGCTCGTTGCGGCCATGTCCGGCAGTCAGAGCCTGGTCGACATGCTGAAGAGCGTTTGGGGCCGGCTTGTCCTGTTCCGCAGCAAGTTTTCGCGCCTCCATCTTGGTGAGTCGGGCAACGCCGAGGAGAGGCGCATCTTAGCAGCCATTCAAGAACGAAATGCCGAAGCAGCATCAACTCTGATGAAAGCTCATATCATTGGAGGGAAAGAAGCCTTGATGAAGCATGCACAAGAGCATGAAGTAGCAGTCGGGACGGCGGCGGCTGCAAGTGCGAGGAAACAAACATGAAGCCGTCAGGCCTGGTTCTCGCAGCTGTTTCACAGGGCGCTTACACCCGAAAGGCACGGCAATGCCCAATATTGGTGTGAACAGTAACGATCGACCGACCTTGGTTGCAGAGGACATTTACAAGAACTTCGGCGCTCTCGAGGTGCTGAAGGGAATATCCATTGAGGCCAACCGAGGCGACGTGATCTCGGTCATCGGCAGTTCGGGCTCCGGCAAGAGCACCTTTTTGCGTTGCATGAATTTCCTCGAAATGCCGAGCAAAGGCCGGATTGCGATTGGTGACGACGAAATCAGAGTGGAAACAGACCCAAAGGGTCGTCTGATCGGGCTCGATCGCAAGAAGATCGACCGGATGCGCATGCAGCTCGGCATGGTGTTTCAGAGCTTCAATCTCTGGTCGCACATGACCGTCCTTCAGAATGTCATGGAAGGACCAATCCACGTGCTCAAGCTGCGGAAGAACGAAGCGGGCGACAGAGCCATGGATTATCTCAGCAAGGTTGGCATTGCCGAAAAACATGCAAGCTATCCGTCCGAACTGTCCGGTGGGCAGCAGCAGCGCGTCAGCATTGCTCGTGCGCTCGCGATGCAGCCAGCCGCCCTTCTATTCGACGAACCGACGTCTGCGCTCGATCCCGAGCTGGTGGGTGAAGTCCTCAAAGTGGTGCGGCAGCTGGCTGAAGAAGGTCGCACCATGGTCGTGGTCACGCACGAAATGGGCTTTGCCCGCGACGTCTCAAACAAGGTCGTCTTTCTCGAAAAGGGGAGGATCGAGGAACAGGGCACACCAGACCAGGTATTCCGAAACCCTTCTTCTCCGCGATGTCGCGAATTCCTCGCAAGCGTCTTGTGACGAGCGCCATCGCGGTGGGAACGACCCACATCCGACAAAAACAACGGACTGACAGAGGTGATCACATGAAAATCTCCAAATTGAATACCTTGCTCGCGATGCTCACTGGCACGCTGGTTCTCACTGGGCCGGCAGCGGCCAAGGACTACAAGAGCATCACGTTTGCAACCGACGCTACATATGCGCCCTTCGAATACAAGGACGCCAGCGGCAACCTGATGGGTTTTGATATCGATCTGAGCAAGGACCTGTGCAGCCGCATCAAGATTGAATGCCCGGTGATCGAGCAGGCATGGGATGGGATCATACCGTCCCTCATCGCCGGACGTTACGATGCGATCCTTGCCGCCATGGATATCAATACCGAGCGGGAAAAGGTCATTTCTTTCACCCAGCCCTATATCAAGACTCCGATACGTTTCATTGCGCCAAAAGGCAGCTCACTGCTGGAATTCAAGGGGAGCCCGGACAGTCTGACGCTCGATGACGTGAGCCCAGAGGAACGGGCAGAGTTGGACAAGCTGGCTGCTGCATTCAAAGGAAAGAGGATCGGCGTGCAATCGAGCACGACGGCCGAATCCTTCGTGAAAGAGTTTCTGCCCAACGTAGAACTCGCAAGTTACGATACACCTGACAACATGGTCCTTGATCTTAACGCGGGCCGCATCGACGCGAGCCTGTCCACACTTGCTCGCCTCAAGCCGCTACTTGAGAAGCCTGAAGGCAAGGATCTTGCCATCTTCGGGCCGAACATGACTGGCGGACCGTTTGGCAAGGGCACGGGCATTGGCCTGAGCAAGGAAGACAGTCAGCTCCGCGACATGTTGAATAAAGCCATCGCCGAAGCCGTCGCCGACGGCACGATCGAAAAGCTTTCGATGAAGTGGCTTGGCTTCGACGGCACTCCCAAGCAGTAGACCGAACTGATGCCGGGGGATGGGCTGCATTCGTCCGCTCCTCCGGCATCACAATCTCCCGCAATAGAGTTTATATCATGGATCTCACGCTGTTTGGATGGGGCGATGCCGGCTGGGCCGATGAACTGACCCGTGGAGCGGTCATGACAATCGTGGTCGCGGCTTGCGCTTTCGCACTGGGCATCGCTATCGGATCGCTTTTTGCAGCAGCAAAATTGTCGAGGTTCCGGTCACTTCGACTGCTCGGCGACGTCTACACGACTGTTGTTCGGGGTGTACCGGAACTGTTGATCATCTTTCTCGTGTTTTTCGGTGGGGGATCGCTGCTCCGCTATGTGACCAATGCACTCTTCGGCTTCGAGGGCTACATTGAACCGCCGGTCTTTGCCATCGGCATCATGTGCATCGGTGTCAGCGCGGGCGCCTATTCCACCGAGGTAATCCGCGCTGCAGTTCTCGCCATTCCCAAAGGACAGATCGAAGCGGCGAAAGCAATCGGGATGACACCAGCCTTGCGATTGCGCCGTATCATCGTCCCGCAGGCGGCGAGGTTTGCGCTGCCCGGCATGGGTAACGTCTGGCAGTACACCTTGAAGGATACGTCCCTGATCTCGGTCGTCGGCCTCGTCGAGATCATGCGAGCCGCCGCGGTCGGCGCGGGTTCAACGAAAGAGCCGTTCACGTTCTATCTCGCGGCCTTCGTTCTCTTCCTCTTGCTGACCTCCGCGTCCAACCAGGGATTTATCCGGGCTGAAAAATGGGCAAACCGCGGAGTAAGGAGCCAGTAATGGATTTCGACCTTATGCGGGAAGCGTTCCCGAAGCTTCTGGCTGCCGTGCCCACGACACTCGCGTTGGCATCGATTTCGCTCTGTCTCGGCTTTGCGCTCGCCGTACCTTTGGCGTTGATGCGCGTTTCGAAAAACCGCCTGCTTTACGTTATCGCTTATGGCTACGTATATGTCATCCGATCGACACCGCTCCTGGTGCAGATGTTTTTGATCTATTATGGATCCGGCCAGTTCAGAGCCTTCTTCGAGCAGGTCGGTTTATGGACGCTCTTTAGAGACGCGTGGTTCTGCGCGATCCTTGCCCTCACCCTTAGTACCGCCGCCTATAGCACCGAGATCATAAGAGGTGCGATACAGGCTGTACCCTTAGGTCAAATCGAAGCGGCCCGCGCTGTCGGAATGTCGGGCGTCCTGCAGTTCCGTCGCATCGTTTTTCCGATCGCGATGCGTCTGGCGCTGCCCGCCTACGGCAACGAGATCATCCTCATGGTCAAGTCGACGTCGCTTGCTTCGACAATCACCATCTTGGAAGTGACCGGTGTCGCCAAACAAATCATCTCCAACACCTATCGACCAGTCGAGGTCTTCATCATCGCTGGAGCGATCTACTTGTCGATCAACTTCATCGTCACTCGGTCGGTCATGCTGATCGAACTGTGGCTCAATCCTCATCGTCGCTCCGAACGCGGTGTGACCGGCGCCCCTGCTGCAGCCGCGCATTGAAACCAGCACACGAGCCGCGTTCTGCATGACATGGCCAGCTTTCAGGAATGGGATAGGAATTGAAAAAATGAACGAGAAATTGTGCCGCACGACCATGGTGCCGATTGTGAGCGCCGAAGTGTTCGAGGTCGAGGCAAAGCTGTGCACGCCCTACAAGCTCACCGAAGGGGTCCTGGTCGCAACACAGGCGGTGCTTGTGAAGCTCACAGATGCCGACGGTTTCGTGGGGTGGGGAGAAGCCAATCCTGCTGAAACCGTGGACGGCGAGACGCCAGCCGGCGTTCTGACTATTCTGAAGGACAAGCTTCTGCCCATTGTTCTCGCTACGCCGGAGCCAGCGCCGGGCACCATCGATGCTCTGGTCGACGTGGTCATCCCGAGCCATCTTTGCGCCAAAGGCGCGATTACTATGGCGCTGCTCGACATTCTCGGCAAACGGCTGAACGTCGCCGTGGCGACGCTTCTGGGCGGGCCGCTTCGCCGCTCATTACCGGTCTTGTGGCCGTTGAGCAATGGTACCGCACAAGAGGACATCCCCATCATTGAAGAGCGCGCCGCCCAGGGCTTCTCCAGTTTCATGTTGAAGATGGGCACATCGCCGATCACCAGTGAGATCAAGCGCGTCGCTGCGTTGGATGCTCGTTATGGAGAGCGGGTCAAGTTCATCGCGGATGCCAACCAGGGATGGAGTTTGGGTCAAGCCCGGGAATTCCTGGCGGGAATTGCCGGCTCGAAAGTCGCCTTCGTCGAAGAACCTCTGGCAACAGACATTATTGCGGGCATGGCGCAACTGTCCAATGCAAGTCAGCTTCCACTGTCGGCCGATGAATCCATCATAGATCTTACCGATGCTGCCCAACTGGCTCGCACCGGCGCTGCGACGGTCTTCAGCATCAAGAGCAGCAAGAACGGAGGCCCCCTGCGGGCGCAGCGCATTGCCGCCACTGCGGAAGCCTTCGGGATCAGCTGCTACATGAATTCGATGATCGAATTCGGCATCACCCAGGCCGCGTCGCTCCAACATGCCGTCACCGTCAGAAACCTTGTCGATGCCGGGCACGCTTTCATGTCGACCATGCGGTTGGTTGAGGACCCGACGGATTTCTCGTCCTTTGTGCGCAACGGCATCGTGCATCTGCCGGACCGCGCGGGCCTAGGCGTGGAAATCGACGAGGATCATGTGCGCCGACTGACGACCGCTCGTTTCGTGCTCGGGGCTGAGAAATGACCCGCTCTCCATCCCACAACATGGTGGTACCGAGCGATGCTAGACGCTGACCTGACCATAATTGGCGGCGGCCTTGTTGGCGCGGCCATTGCGTGGGGACTTGCCCGCATAGGTGTGAAGCCACTCGTCCTTGATGGCTCGGATCTGGACCTCAGGGCGTCGAGAGCGAACTTCGCATTAGTCTGGGTACAAGGCAAAGGCCTGCATTCGCCCCATTATGCGCTTTGGTCGGACAAGTCTGCGAAGATGTGGCCGACGATGGCCGCAGCGCTCTATGAGGACAGCGGCATCGACGTAGGTCTCATCCAATACGGCGGCTTCACTTTTGCACTTTCGGATGAGGAGCTCGAGGCCATTCGAGCGGACATGGAGTGCATCGCCTCCGAAACGGGAGGCGATGCACCGGCCTACGAAGTGCTGAACGAATGTCAGACACGCGAGTGCCTGACGCAAATTGGGCCTGATGTCGTGGGGTCTATCTATTCCCCAGCGGACGGCCACGTAAACGCGCTTCGGTTGTTTCATGCGCTGCACGCGGCCATGATCAGAAGAGGGGTGAGCTATCGGCCCAATCACAGGGTAGACGCCATACAGCCGGTGACGGGCGGTTTCATCCTGAGGGGCGATGGCTTTTCCATTTTGTCCAAGAAGATTGTGCTCGCGGCCGGTCTCGACAATGAAAGGCTCGCCCCGATGGTCCGCCTTTCCTGTCCGCTGAAACGAAGCAAGGGGCAAATTCTCGTCACCGAGAAGTGCAACCCCTTTCTTCCTTGTCTGTCCCCAACGATCCGCCAAACCGATGAAGGCGGCATCATGATCGGCGACAGCGAAGAGACCGACACGACCAGCATCGCGAGCTCCTCCGACATCAGCGCCGTCCTTGCAAGCCGGGCCGTCCGGGTTTTCCCGATTCTGGCGGATTTAAACGTGGTGCGTAGTTGGACCGGCTTCAGGGTCAAGACGGCCGATGGCGTGCCGATTTACGATCATTCAGCGCGCCATCCTGGCGCGTTCCTCGTCGCCTGCCATTCAGGCGTGACGTTGGCGGCGAACCATGCGCTCGTCGTGGCGCCGCAGATCGCTGCCTCTGATCTCAGCAAAGATCTGTCCTCATTTTCGGCAAGGAGGTTTCATGCTGAGCAGATTGCGTGAGATCGAGCAGCCCGTTCATTTCACATTCGACGGCGTGCCACTGCGGGCAGAGCGCGGGGACATGCTGGCCACCGCCCTGCTCGCAGTCGGCGTGCAACAGGTCCGTCGATCGGTCGTCAGCGGAGCGCCCCGTGGCCCATTTTGCCTTATGGGTGTCTGCTTCGAATGCCTCATCACGATCGATGGCGTTCAAAACCGCCAAGCTTGCCTCATTGAAGTCGAGGATGGGATGACGGTGCTCAGCCAACATGGCGCATCGAGCTTGCCTACACGTTCCAGCGTCGACGAAGGGCAGGCGTCATGACATTGCGGATTGTGTCCAGGGCAGAAGACCTGCTCCCCGTCTACGACGTCCTGATCGTTGGGGCGGGGCCGGCGGGAATGGCGGCTGCGACAGAAGTATCCAATGCGGGTGCACGAGTTGTCGTGGTGGACGAAAACCCTCGCCCCGGTGGTCAGATATACCGTGAGATCACGCGCAACGGGCCAGACGCGCGCAGCTACCTCGGACCCGACTACTGGAAGGGAAAACCGCTCGCCGATTCCTTCGCCGAGAGCAACGGGGACTATGCCGCGAAAGCGACCGTGTGGAGCGTCGAGCGCACCGAAGACGTGGAGGCGGAGGCGAAGGATCATCATCGCGTGGGGCTAACGGTAGCTGGTGTTGCGCGTATCATCGAGGCCGCTGCCGTTGTCCTTGCGACCGGTGCTCAGGAAAGACCTATGTCTGTGCCCGGTTGGACTATGCTGGGTGTAATGACGGCTGGTGCAGCTCAGATTGCGCTCAAATCCTCCGGCGCTGTGCCGACTGCTCCAGTCGTACTCGCAGGCTGCGGGCCGCTTCTATATCTGTTGGCGAGCCAGCTCGTCGACACAGGCGCGCGAGATATGACACTTCTCGACACGTCGCACTCACTCTTCCGATGGGATGCGCTGCGCCACCTCTCAGGCTTTCTGGGGTCACCTTACCTTATGAAGGGGCTTGGCCTGCTCCTCAAAACGAAACGCAATATTCGTGTGGTGACCAGAGTTCAATCGCTCGCGATTTTGGGGCAAGACAGTGTCGAGGGCGTTCGTTTCGCGACTCGCCGGGAAACTGAAACACTTCAGGCCGAGACCGTTCTGCTGCATCAGGGCGTTGTCCCGGCCATCAATCTTGCAGCTGCCGCCGGTTGCCCATTGACGTGGAACGAGCGCCAACGCGCTTTTCAGCCCGTAACGGACGCCGAGGGGCGAACACCAAGGCGTGGCATTCTCATCGCGGGAGACGGCGCCGGCATCGGGGGCGCTCAAGCAGCTGAAATTGGCGGACGGATTGCCGCCTTGGCTGCTCTTTCGGACCTCGGCCTCACAAAGTCGGCTTCATCGATCAGGGATCTTCTGCGACGGCGCCAGCGCTTCTTTCAGGGGAGAGACTTCTTGGATGCGCTGTACTCGCCTCGGCCTGCCTTTCTCGCCCCCCCCGATCCAGAAACGATCGTGTGTCGCTGTGAAGAGATTTCGGCGGGCAAGCTTCGCGAGGTCATTGCGCTCGGCCCCCCCGGTCCGAACCAATTGAAGACTTTTGTTCGCTGCGGAATGGGACCATGCCAGGGGCGCCTCTGCGCCGCGACTGTCACCGAAATCATGGCGGCCGAAAAAGGGATGAATCCGAGGGAGATAGGCACCTATCGTCTGCGCTCCCCCGTAAAGCCGGTTCGCCTGGCTGAGCTGGCGGCCCTTCCACATGTGCCGCGCGCCTTGAAGGCCGTGACCGGCAGAGATCCGGCTGATCACCAATTGAATGAAGGAGGACACCCGTCATGACCGAACGGCTGCTTCGTGCGCCCAGCCTTCATCGCGTCGTCAAGCACAACGGCATAGCCTATATCGGCGGTATCGTCGCCGATGACGACAGCCAGGACATGGGCGGCCAGACACGGGAAGTGTTGGCCAAGCTCGACACGTACCTGAAAGAGGCGAAATCCGATCGATCGAAGCTGCTCTCAGCAACGATCTTCATCACAGATATGAATGTCAAACCTGACATGGACGCGGTGTGGAAAGAGTGGTTCGCGCCCGACGAGCTGCCCGCGCGGGCAACGATCGGTGTTGCTGACCTCGGCGAGCGGACTCTGATAGAGCTCATTGCCACTGCGCACTATTGAGGACCAGCTTTCGAGCGATCGAGGTGCCAGCCGTCCTTGCGTCTTCATCGCAAAGCCAGATCCAGAAGATTCGTGATCGAGAAGTCGTCCGCGCGGTCGAGCTCGTTGCGAGCATCATAGGCCGACGCATCTCTCGGCTTCACAGGAGCTATTGAACCTATGCAAGAAAAACTGAATGTCGTCCCCTTCGTCAGCGTCGATCACATGATGAAGCTCGTGCTAGCGATCCGCGTTGAACGCTTCCTCATCGAACTTGCCGCTTATATCGAAGAAGACTTCCGGCGCTGGGAGTGTTTCGACAAGACGCCGCGCGTCGCGTCCCATAGCGCCGACGGTGTCATCGAACTGATGCCCACCAGCGACGGGGAGACCTACGGTTTCAAATACGTCAACGGCCATCCGAAGAACACCCACTCTGGACGACAGACAGTCACCGCTTTTGGTATGCTCGCCGATGTCGGCAATGGCTACCCAATGCTACTGACCGAGATGACCATCCTGACCGCACTCAGGACTGCAGCGATGTCTGCGGTCGCAGCCAAATTCCTGGCACCCAAGGGCGCTCGCACGATGGCCATGATTGGCAACGGCGCCCAATCGGAGTTCCAGGCGATCGCCTTCAAGGCAATCCTCGGCGTCGACAAGCTCCGTCTTTACGACGTCGATGCTTCCGCCACGGCCCGCTGCCAGAAGAACCTCGCCGGCATGGGCTTTGAGATCAAGGCCTGCACCTCCTCGCAGGATGCCGTCGAAGGGGCCGAGATCGTCACCACCGTCACTGCCGACAAGCAGTACGCGACGATTCTCAGCGACAACATGGTCGGCTCTGGCATTCACATCAACGCGGTGGGTGGCGACTGCCCCGGCAAAACGGAACTTCACCGCGACATTCTTCTGCGCTCGGACATCTTTGTCGAATACCCGCCACAGACGCGGATCGAAGGCGAAATCCAGCAACTCGATCCCGATCATCCGGTGATAGAGCTCTGGCAGGTGATCGCGGGAAAGGTGCCAGGCCGCTCGGGCGACCGCCAGATCACGCTGTTCGATTCGGTGGGCTTTGCCATTGAGGACTTCTCCGCGCTTCGCTACGTCCGCGACCGGCTCAAGGACACGGGCTTTTACGAGGAGCTTGATCTCCTTGCCGATCCCGACGAGCCGCGCGATCTCTTCGGCATGATTCTGCGCGCGGGAAAGGCCGCTCCTGCAGCGCTCAAAGCTGGAGCCCTCTGATGAGCAGACAGTCCGTACAAGCCCCCAGGGGCGTTGTAATGATCCGGCCGCATCATTTCACGCCAAACCCGACGACCGCCGCTGACAACTCGTTTCAGTCCAATGACGAGAAGCGTGGCGCCGCGGCGGTCGCGAGCGCGGCATACGACGAGGTGACGCGTATGGCAGAGGGTCTCGCCGCTGCCGGCGTCATCGTCTATGTCTTCGAGGATACAGCGGCCACAACGCCCGATTCCGTATTTCCCAACAACTGGTTTTCGACCCACTCGGGCGGACATGTCGCCGTCTATCCGATGTACTCAGCCAATCGGCAAAAAGAGCGCCGCGGTGACGTGATCGAGATGCTGAAGAACGAATATCGGGTCCAGGACGTCATCGACTACTCAGGACTAGAGAAAGATAATGTCTATCTCGAGGGCACTGGCGCCATGGTTCTCGACCACATCGGTCGGATTGCTTATGCCATACGTTCAAACCGCACCAACGAAGTGGCGCTCGAACGGTTCTGCACGCACTTCAACTTCGAGCCGATGGTCTTCAACGCCGTCGATCGCAGCGGCAAGCCGATCTATCACACCAACGTGCTGATGTGCATCGGAACCGATTTCGCGCTGCTCGGGACGCTGATGATTCCCGATCTCCGACGGCGGCAGGAGATTGTCGAGAGGCTCAAGGAAACCGGCCGCGAAGTCATTGAACTCTCCAGCGGCCAGATCGAGAACTTCGCCGGCAATGCCATAGAGCTGGAGGGTAGTTACGGTCGCGTCCTAGCGCTTTCGGCTCGTGCCCACGCAGCCCTGGATCGGGAGCAGATCGCGGCGGTTGCGCGCTCGGCAAAGCTGCTGCCGTTCGATGTCTCGACGATCGAGCTTGCCGGAGGCTCGGTGCGGTGCATGCTCGCCGGAATTCACCTGTCGCGGCGCACTGCACCAACGGAACGCCTGTTGTTGCAGCAGAATGAGCGCCGCGGAGTCAAACATCTTTACACTAGGATAGCCAACAATGTCGCAGACCAGATCAGTCTATGAGTTCAACTCGGCCATCGTCCGGGAGCCATCCACCTCCGTTGTCAACGGACTGCGCGCCGACGGTCGTGACGGCCCGACTTACGAAGGTGTCAAGGCCGAGCACGAAATCTATATCTCGGCCCTACGCAATGCCGGCGTCGCGGTCACGGTCCTTCCGCCGCTTGAGGCCTTCCCTGACTCTATCTTCGTCGAGGACCCGGCTCTCGTGTTTACCGACGGCGCGATCCTACTTCGTCCCGGCACGCCAAGCCGCGTCAACGAGACAGCGGAGATCGCGCCGATCCTACGCGAAAGGTTTGAGACCGTGCTGGAGCTGCCGGCTCCCGGCCAGGCGGACGGCGGCGACATCATGTATACGCCGAAGGGGGTGCTTATTGGCCTCTCTGCACGCACCGATAGGATAGGCGCGGAGGCGCTCATTGGCTGCATCGAAAGACTCGGCGGAAAAGCCCAAGTTGCCGAGACACCAAAGGGCGTTTTGCATTTCAAAACGGCATCGTCGCTGCTCGACGATGAAACCGTGATTTCGACGGCGGCACTTGCAGGGGCTGCCGCGTTCGAGGGATTCCGCAGGATCGTCGTTCCGAACGGCGAAGAGCCAGCCGCGAACGTGCTTCGGGTCAACGACGTCGTTTTCGCCAGTGCCCATTACCCTCGCACTCTTGAGATTCTTGACACGGAGGGCTACAAGGTCGTGCCGCTCAAGACTGTCGAAATTGAGAAGATCGACGCCGGGCTTTCGTGTATGTCGCTCCGCTGGTATCGAAACAGCAAATAGGCTGTTCTACGACATCCGGACCCGAAGGCAGTTCTTCAAATTCGAAGCGCCGAGGAACAACATCTCAATTATGCTGCTCGGCAGAAGACGCGGACACGTTCTTTCCTGCAGATAAATCATATCGGAAGCAATTCGATCAACCCTGTTTTATCCCCCCTCAAAGTGTAATGCCGCCCAGATTCGACCGGAATAGGTTCTCGCAAAGGGTGAAAGGCCGCTAGCCAATGCCCCCTCCGATCCTTGGAGCTGACTATGAATTTCCCAAAATGGGCATCAAAATATGACGTCATTCCATGGCACAGTCCCGAATTGTGGGCCACGATATGGTGTTCTACTGGATCCAGACTGTTCGAATCTAGATAGTCGTAGCTCCTGAAAAGCACGGCTGGCGAGAGATATACCGGATCATGCAGCATCTGGATCACAGGGAAATACGAACGTTCGGCGAACAGGTTAAAACCCGAAAGATCAAATCCACATTGATTAAATACGGAGTTCTTTTCAAAGGCTTTGACGTCATTGCAGAGGAAACCGAACTGCTGGACCCGATACGGCATCACTAGTGTAGTAGGACTGGCGATCTCGCGAATGTCTTCAGCGATCGCTTCATATCCCTCGCCAACGACTCCGGCGTCCAACGTCTCCGTGAAAATGATGTCGGGTGCCGAAGGAAGGTCGCCGTCCAGAATTGCCTGCCTTGAGGATTTTGCAATCACCGCGATGCGATCTTGCAATTCGTTGGCCCAGATAATCTCCCGTGCAGCATCAGCAATTCGCTCGTCCATCTCGCATGAGAATACCTTGCGAGCCCCGTATCTGGCGAAGAGCATCGCCGGTAGGCCAGCCCCAGTTCCGATTTCAACAATGGTTTTCCCTTCGACATCACAAGATGCAATCGCCGCTTCTATTGCCGCATTTCGTGCGGAGTCGCGCATCATTGTGAAATGCCACCTAGGAACTTTAGAATCGGCGTGGGCGAGCGAATTGATTTCGTTCATTTTGATCTTTCCAGAGTGTGGTTGTGGGTGAACGATCTCAGGGGGGGCGAGAACGCTAGTTGGGTGTCCCGCAAGCATTCAAAACGCGTCTTCCAACACCACAGCAAAAATCGTGCCGGCCACCGAAACGAAATTGTCACCGAAAGAAACTTGTTCGGGTTGCACACCGCCCCCTTTGCCGCGCTGTAAACGCTAAAACCGACAGGGAAGGCTTTGGTCGAGCCTTCAATGTCTGGAGCGAAGTCGACGGGACGACCAGACAACGAACTGCGGGCAGTCATGGACGCGCTCCTTTGCATCGCCTCCTCAAGCTGGCGGCGGCATTGCCGGACCGCTTCCCGCAAATTTAAGGGTTCAACGCTGGACCTGGCGGACAATGAGACAATGGGCTGTGCAGGACGGTACAACGTCCGCAGGTGGCAGCAGCACGCCTCGCCCTCGGTCGCGAGGCGAGCCCGAGCGCTCCACCATTTACAGCCAAAAAGCCGGGCAACCGACACCCACCGTCGGTTTTGTCGAGTTCGCGACACGATGAGTTCACCGCTCTGCGGATCCCATCTCCTTGATTCGTAATAGGGACACTTATCATGTGCCTTTCTCCTCGCTATTTGGCACAGTTTTTGCTCATCTCGTGCAGGGGCTTTTTATCGCCGCACAGGAATCTCGCCGCTGCCTGGCGGACAATCGTCACCAGGGAAGAGAGAGCAACAGTGGGTTCCAAAATGCGAGTTTCAATCATTGGTGCCGGAAATTGTGGATGCGCGTTCGCAGCTGATTTGATAAACCGTGGCTTCAGCGTCCTTCTTTACGGTCATCCTAACCACCGCCGTAACATCGATGCGATCCGGCGAGATGGTCACCTGACGGCTCGGATGAAGATTGAGGGACGGTTCGAGCCGACTGTCACCACCGAGATGGCTACTGCCGTAGAATTTTCTCGTATTCTTGTGGTCACCGTTCCATCGTATGGGCACGACGACATCATTAGCGAACTGAAGGGCTTCGACCTATGTCGCCACATCATTGTGGCTATCAACGCCAATTTCTTCGCCTTGGCCGGTTCAAAGGAACTGAAGGCTCTGACTATCTTGGAAACCAATGCGTCCCCATATGCATCTTGGATCCAGAAGGGTGAAGTTTTGGTCGCGGGTATCAAGGCCAGTCTGCCGATCGCCGCCTTCCCTAATGCTCTCGATGAGAACCAGTGGTCGCAGATCGCGGATATATTCCCCCAGCCGCTCCAATGGTGCAATAATGTTTTCGAGATTGGGATGCAGTCCAACAATGGGGTGATACATCCGGTTGCAGCGATCCTCAACACTGGGAGGATCGAAAGCACAAAAGGAGACTTCTTGTTCTATCGCGACGGAATTTCATCCTCCGTCGGGAAAGTCATCGAGGCTGTCGACGTAGAGCGCCTGAAGATCGCCGATGCTTTGGGTTTCCGACTCCAGACATTCCTGGAAGAAATGGTCGGCTTCTACGGCGGGGCTTTCGACAAATTCTCAGATTTTGCGTTTCATACGCGCGTTCACAACGCAACCAAGGCAACACCCGCCCACATGCAAGACAGATATGTGGTTGAGGACATACCGTATATTTTAGTCCCTTGGTACGAGCTTGGCACCAAAGTAGGCATAAATGCCCCAACCATCAAGGCTTTCGTCGACATCGCGTCAGCCATCAATGGCATCAAATATTTTGAGAGCGGCCGTAACCTCAAGCGCCTGGGCATGGCTCACATGTCGAGAAGGGAACTCTTGCAGTTCGTCGAGAACGCAACATGCCGTTCACCGTCGTCTTCGACGTCCGCCATTCACCATAATTGAAGAGAACCACATTTGCTTCGGCAGCTTCGGAAGCGTTGGGATTTGGGCTTAAGAGAGAAGGGCCTATGGAGAACAGCGTGGCGAGGCAGGAAAATGTTAGCAATAGCCTCAGACTGCTCCGAAGAGTGTCGATCTCGGAACTCGTCTACGAGCAAGTTCATGAAAAGATCCTGTCGGGCGGATTGCAGCCCGGCGAACATATGAACGAGAACCGGCTGGCTGCCTCGCTAGGCGTGAGTAGGGCCTCCGTTCGCGAAGCTCTTCGACAGCTCGAAAAAGACGGTTTGGTAGAAATCACCAAGAACAAAGGGCCTTTTGTGCGTGACATGCCACTTGAAGAGGCGTGGGATCTCTATGACGTACGCGCCTCTTTGGAGGCGCTCGCTGCGGAACTGGCCGCGAAAAACCGCACCGATGATGATCTAAGACTTTTGGCGCAATGTCTTCAGAGCTCAGAGCACTCGATCAGTCTCGGGGACGCGGCATCGGTGTTTCATTCCGCGGTTAATTTTCACCGGCTTGTTGCGGTTATGTCCGGCAGCCGGAACGTTCTTCAGATGCTGAAGGGGATCTGGGGGCAGATTACCTTATTTCGCAGAAAATTCCCGCGACTTAGTCCGGGGAAGTCGAACGACAGCGTAGAAAAACGGATATTGTCAGCAATTCAGAATCAAAACGCGGAAGAAGCGTCTGCTCTGATGAGGGCCTACGTCTTGGACGCTAAAGATGAGATGATCAAGCTCACCGGGAATTCTCCAGAAGAACACCGCACCAACGGTGTTGCGATGACCGCTTGAGTCGTATGCGCCAGGCCTCTTTTGCGGCGCATGAGGTGAATGGGCGAAGAAGCCTCCCGATCGCTAGAGACGGACGGCCTACGTGGGAGCAGGCGCCAAAATGGACGTCCCATTGGGCGTTCCAACAGCTGGCTACGCAGGCCTGCTCGAAGTTCTAGACGGTCCAACAACGGGACGGCGGGTTCGCGGGAGGCCAAAGATGGAGCCCGGATTGCGGCCGGCACACGCTGGGTCGTTGGGACCGAGCCTGGATCGAGAGTTGATTGTGTGGCGCGATTTCGCATGCGGATCTAGAAATGCAACAATAGTCGCGGAGTCTGGCCGGCGGACGGCGAACTCGACCGCGACGCCGCCGATCTGAAAGTCGACGCGTCCCAGCCGGATGCCGAGCTCTGCCATCGTACGATGTCATCGCGCAGCCGGCGGGTACGGGACCGCAGCGAACATCGGTCAAGGCACGCACGTTCAAGAAGGGAGCAGCTTACGTGCAGTATCTCGGCTCGAATGACTTCGATTGGCTTGCCATTGTAATTCTGGCGGATGACGGTGCCAACAAGAGGACAATTTATATCGTGCCAAGGGCCGAGGTTGACCGGCAGGCTCAGCGAAACGCACCAACCACGAAAACGGCAGACGTTCGGTATTTGACAAATTGCCAGCTCGAACGGCGCTTTGGCAGCTATCGAGACAATTTCGAACTGAAGACGCTGAGTTTAGCCCCAGTGCCTTCGCCAATGCCCGCCTAGCCACCCCAAGACGCGCCTCGTCACCCCGCATAGTTCTCCCCAACGCTAGCCGAGGACCCAGAACAACATCTGGTCAGACTTGCTGACGCTGACCAAGCGTAGGCGGTCCTCCATGAGGTGGCGAAGCGAGTGGGTCGTCGCCTTTGGATCAGTCACACAGGCCGAACATGCTTGCCCAAGGCGGCCGATGCTGAGGATGCACCCTCAGGACGTCCGTAGGTTGGGAACAGCATTGCCGCATGCCGACGCCTTTGATGGCTTCCTTTGCGGCTTTCAGAGCGTCCCCGATCAACGGCACGTTGCGGCGCGAGATGGCATTCTTGATATGACGTCGTCGTGCCATTCGACACTGATGTGCCGTGGCGTAGTCGAGGTGTACGTCTGTTGCCGTCAGGCCCGACACTTCAGCGAGCCGGCACCGGCCTTGAGCAGCCGCCAAACGTGTTGGAGGTCGGCCTTGGCATACGATATTGTGTCGCAGTGCTTGGATAAGGACGTAACCAAACGCCGATGGCTGAGCAACTTGTTCGGTTGTGCGAGGCACTTTGCTATGGGACCTCGTCTTATAGGTATGGAACAGTGACAGCGTTGCCCGGAATAACAGGGCAGAAGGCTTCACCTTGATGTGGCATCCTAAATATTTTTATGGGTCAGCGTCAGCGTCAGCGTCAGCGTCAGTGGCCGTCGGCTCTCGGGTGTGGTTTGGGCGCGATTCCTGCGAACCGTGGGACCGAGCTTTTCCAATGGTTAAGGCACTATAGCCTAGTATTTAAATGCAGCCGGTGCCTTGGCCGTTCTTGTTTCGCCGGTCGAGTGTCGGATCATATAGATAAGCGCAGCAGATGGGAGCTTGCTGATCGGCTTACAGGTCGCCGCAAACGTGCGGGACACTTCGCCGCCGAGATGGTCAAAGCGGCTGCGGCGGGCCACAAACTCGCTGCCACATAAAGAGCGCTCTTTCCACACGTCAGAACGAGCGAGCCCAGCTTTCGTCGCAGAGGCGGCACCGGACTATAGTGCGTTGCGTAGTCACAAGTTCAGGAAGGTCACTGTCTGAAGACGATGTGCTCTTTTCAGTCGGTCTGTTCGCGTTCGTTGCGGCCAATCATTTTTCGTTTGAGGTTGCCGAGCCCTTTGAGGGGTCCGCGTCTCTTGCACTTCTGGAGCCGGCCGACCTCGCACGTGCACACCCCCGCAATAGTGGGCCCTACAATTCAATGACACAGACGAATTCGCCTACTATCTTGGCGATAGGCAAGACAATTGCCCGTTGGACAACCAAGCCAAGTCGCCCTTGCACGCGGGTTGCAGCTACCCTGCACAAGATGTGGCTGACCGGCGAGCCGTTCCGGTGCCAGAAAGCGGCGCTTGCCAACGTTTAGTCGAGGATGTCGAACAACCGTATCCGCTGCGGCGGAAGTCCCGGCAGGGGACCGCGTGAGGGTGAGAGCGACTGTCCGGTGTGCCGGCGGCCGACCAAGGAACGCCGTGAATAAGATGGCGGTTCGCGTGTCTGGCGGCGAAGGTCGCGTGGCTCGGAGGTGAAGCCGGCGAGCAGCTTGCGCTGGTCCAGCGGAGGATCGCGCCGCGCCGTGCATCGCATCTCTCGTCCCGCTGCGCTGCTGAGATCTCTCCTGTTAGGCGGTCTAGGTTTCGCGCTTCGGGCCGAGCACGAACACTATGAGGGCAGCGACGAACGTGGCAACGGCACTGTAGGCAATGGCGCTGGTAATCCCGGCATTCTCCACCAATAGTCCGCCGAAAATCGCGCCGGCTGCGATTGCCACTTGGAATACTGTGACCAGCAGCACACCGGCGCTTTGGGCCTGCTCGGGAACGGCCCTCCGTACCATCCACGTCTGCAATCCCACTGGCACCGCGCCGAAGGCAAACCCCCACGCGGCAACAGCAATCGCCGAGGCCAAGGCCGATGCTCCCGCTGTCAGCAGCGAAACAGCGGCTATCGCTATGAGCAGCGGTGCAAGGGCCGCGACTGCCTTGAGACTGTACTCGGCCAGAAGCCCGCCGGCCAGATTGCCGAAGAATCCGCTGATGCCAAAAGCCAGCAACACAAGCGAGATCGTCTCGACATCCAGCGCGGGAATCTTCTCGAGGAAGGCGCGGATATAGGTGATTCCGGCGAAGTGGCCGGAAGCGACCAGCAGGACGACCAAAAGCGCTATTTTGACCATCGGAATCTTGGCCACATCCAGCAGGCTTCGGAAGCTAGCCACTCCAATCGGAGGCAGTCTCGGAATGGTTATGAGTTGCACGAGCAGTGTAGCGGCGGCGCCGGCTGCGGCGAGCATGAAGGCGCTTCGCCATCCCCAGATATCGCCGACATAAGCGCCGATTGGAGCTGCGCAGACGGTAGCTACGGAAACGCCGGTAAGGATGATCGACATAGCGCGCGGCAGGAGGTGGCTTGGAACGAGCCGCATCGCCAGTGCTGCCGACATCGACCAGAAGCCTCCGAGCGCTATGCCGAGCACGACGCGTGCAGTCAGGAGAACCGCCAGCGACCACGCGCCGGCCGCCAGAACGTCCGACAGGATCAGCAGCAGCGTCATGGTCCACATGACGGTCCTGCGGTCCAGGCGCTTTGTGATGATGGCCACCGTCGGCGCCGAGATCGCCCCGACGATAGCTGTCGCCGTCATCGCCTGTCCAGCCGCTCCCTCGCTGATACCGAGATCATGCGAGAGGGGCGTGAGCAGGCTGACAGGCAGAAACTCTGCCGTGACCAGCCCGAATGTGCCCAAGGAAAGCGAAATGACCGCACCCCATGCGGGACCAGACGGTGGGACGGGCTTTTCTGGGTCGTGCAGAACAGCGTCCATGACGCATGCCGCGGATTGGGTCATGAACGAAGTCTCCACTTTGATGCAATGCAACGTGATGTTGGCTGCCTTGACCCAAATCTAAAAACACAAGCGCATTTCCCGGCGGCGTTGCACGGAGGAGGGGATGTTCATTGCTTCTCGATATTTTGTGACGGTGCGGCGCGCAACATCGATGCCGGTTTCCTTCAGCCGGACAGCGATGTCCTCATCGGAAAGCACGTCGCCGGGAGATTCTGCGGCAATGATCGCTTTGATCCGATGCCGGACAGCTTCGGCGGAGTGCGCATCGCCGCCTTGGCAGGACGCGATCGCGACGGTGAAAAAATACTTCAGTTCAAAGACTCCGCGCGGGGTAAGCATGTACTTGTTCGAGGTCACCCGGCTTACCGTCGACTCGTGCACGCCGATCGCGTCAGCGACGGTTCTAAGATTGAGAGGCCGCAGGTGGGCGACGCCATGTTCCAAAAAGGCATCCTGCTGACGCACGATTTCAGCCGCAACCTTAACAATCGTCTTGGCGCGCTGATCGAGGCTGCGGATTAGCCAGTTCGCGTTTTGCAAGCATTCGTCGAGAAATGCTTGATCTTTCGAATTTTGGGCAGTTTGACGCGTGACTTCGGCATAATAGGTTTGGTTGATCAGCAGCTTTGGCAGCGTGGCGGGATCAAGTTCGATCTGCCACCCGCCTTGCGGCGAGGGCGTGACCCAGACGTCGGGTATGATTGATTCAGACGCACCGGATTCGAATCTGTTCCCAGGCTTGGGATCGAGCGCCCGAATCTCATGCATCATGTCGAGAAGGTCTTCTTCATCGACGCCGCAATGCTGCTTCAGTGCCTCAAAATCCCGTCGCGCAAGCTTTTCAAGATGGGCAACCAAAGCTGCCATTGCCGGGTCGAGCCGATTTCGCTCGCGCAACTGAATCTCGAGGCATTCTCTGAGACTTCGCGCGAAAACTCCCGGTGGATCAAATTGCTGCAAGGTTCCGAGAACCCGTTCCACAACAGCCTCATGGACATTCAGGCTCTCGGCCAGCTCCAAAAGGTTTGCCCGAAGATAGCCAGTGTCTTCCAGATCGGCGGCAAGCTGGCCAGCGATCAGCCGCTCCTGTGGTGTGAACGCAGTGAGGGCGATCTGACGAGCGACATGGTCGTGCAATGTTTCGGCGAGGGTGGCATACTCGTCGAGGGAAGGGCCATTGCCGGGCGGGTTGTTGGTCGTGTTGCGAAGTGATTTCCATTGCCCGAGCCGTTCAGGCGAACCTCCCCCGGTCGGTCCTTCAACGGCGTTTGCCCCAGGGCCGACAGGCTGATCCGCTCCCGAAATCGAAACGTCGTCAAAAGGCCCGCCATCGCTTGATGCAGATTCCAAGAGCGGGTTCTTCTCAATTTCCCGCTCCACGAACTGATGCAGTTCAGTATGCGCCAGTTGCAGCAAGCGAATCGACTCAATGAGTTGAGGCGATGCCACCATGGATTGCTTCTGGCGTTGAAGCAGGCTTGCTGAGGATTGCATGGTGAGCGCGATAATCCTGTCGAGGAGCCTCTTGGGGCCGGCACTGGCACCAGTGAGACGTTTTCTAGGTCAAGCGGCGGCTTTCAGCATTTCGAGAACGTTTTGCGGGGATGAGACGCCATAGGGGTCGGCCTCGCAGTTGTCGGAGAAACCTTCCTCCTCGAACCAGTGCTCCACCACGCCATTGTTGATCAGGGCGGCGTAGCGCCAAGAGCGCATCCCGAAGCCGAGATTGTCCTTGGCGACCAGCATGCCCATTTTGCGTGTGAACTCGCCTGAGCCATCGGGGATGAGCTCGACCTGCTTCAGGCCCAAGGACTTCCCCCACGCATTCATGACGAAGGCGTCGTTGACTGAGAGGCAGTAAATCGCGTCAATTCCCTCCTTCTCAAACTCATCATAGAGCTCTTCGAACTGGGGCAATTGGTAGGTCGAGCAGGTTGGTGTGAAGGCGCCAGGCAGCGAGAACAGGATGACCCGCTTGCCGGCAAAGTAGTCGTCAGATGTCTTTTCTTCCCAGCGATATGGATTTGGCCCCTGGACTGACTTATCGTGAACGCGCGTGAGAAAGGTGACGAAGGGAACTTTCTTTTGAACTGTCATCAAGTTGCTCCTGAAGAAGAAAACTGCCGTTGAATTCTGGCATAGGCTGGCGCAATTCCGAGCAAAGGCTCGTATGCTCGGGCACGGAATGAGGGCCTCGGCGGCTGGCAACTTCCTTTTCCATCCCGACGTATGGGAACGTCTTGGCGGCTGGTCTTGGCCACGCGAACGCAATCGATCTGAGCGAGCTGGAGACCGTCGAGCCGCTTGCTTTCCACGGCTATGGCGCCGGAAGCGGGATCAGTCACCCGCGATCGTGCCCGGGGAAAAGGGATAGCGGCCGGAAGTAGCCAATATCGCAAGCATGTGGCGACCTGAAATGTCACTTCACGCAGACTCGGGTCACTGGACTGGTTCAGCGTGTTGTCGATATGTGGCAGTGACCCGCCGGCCTTAGCTTGGGTGACCCTTTGACGGGGCCCTTGGGCACTCCCATGCTGAACAGAACCGGTAAACGGCATTTGCGCGAGCGGCCCGTGTTGGCGTGCCGGCATCGGACCAGCCATGCGCAAAGCGGCCACCGAGAACGGCCTTCCGGAGGAGACGATGTCCCGATGTTCAGCGGGAACGGGCACCGTCTCCTCAGGCCACTGTCTAGAGCTTCGCGCGTCGGGCATGGTGCAAGTCGCTTTCATCGTAATTTGATGGTGCTCTAACCAGGAGCAGCAAGCGGCGTGCCATTTCAAATAGAGGTGCTGTTGGACCGCCCCCTTCTTCTCGGAGGCCGTGTCTTAGAAGACCGGGAGCGCGCTATGCCGCCTTGTCACATAGGCAACAACGATGCTGTATGGTGCGG
Source organism: Mesorhizobium sp. C268A (assembly GCF_040324475.1). Taxonomy (NCBI): domain Bacteria; kingdom Pseudomonadati; phylum Pseudomonadota; class Alphaproteobacteria; order Hyphomicrobiales; family Phyllobacteriaceae; genus Mesorhizobium; species Mesorhizobium sp. C268A. The sequence goes on along the minus strand of NZ_JAMYVX010000001.1, from coordinate 2,456,621 downwards.
ATATTCGGCGCTTCAGCCCCGGCTGGGCAAAGAAGAACCGGAAGCCGAGCCGATGCACCACCTGAGGCTGGCGGGCACTCCAGTCGTAGCGTGTGCCGCTAGCGTTCATGGGTGCGCAGCACGGCTATCGCGAACACGCGCCTCTCGCAGCAACATGAGCGCGCGCTCTTGGGCAAGCGCCTTGGCGCCGTGAGGATCGAATTCCCCAATCGTGTCTGTTTGCCGCCCTATTATGTTCGAAATTGGACCAGAATGTCGCAGGCCCGACCTAAAGGTCGCCCGAGGCGTTCTGTCCGACACTGTTCCGTCGCCTTTGTTGGCCCGCGACACCGGCTTATTTCGCCTAGTTCTTCTCTGGCCTCACGCTAAGCCGCTGAGAAGCTGCCACGATTTTTTCTGCTGCGGCCAAATTGGCACGAGATTTGAAGCACCTTCGTTGCGGGCCGGGAGCCGCCGACCGACTTTCATTTCGTGGATGACACGAATGGAACGAAGAAAGAAAAGCAAAATGTCAAATCCGCGTCGGATAGCGTCTATGGGGGGGCCTCGGCGAAAGCCCTTACCCAACAGCTCGCCGCCCTTGTCGACGCTTGCGCAGGAAATCTTGGCCGGCGGCGAGTCAAAGGCCCACCACACGGACTTTACCCTGACCTCGAAGGTACAGGATAATGTTCTGCATCTCGCCGCGCGACGTGCCTAGACAGTTACGCGTTAGCCGATCTTGATAATCGGTCTGCCTCCGGACGACGTCGTCTACATGCCATCTTAGGTCTTCGCTGCCGCAGCGTCCGCCGGTCACCTTCCGCCCTTCCATCGCTATAGAGTGAAGTGCCAGCATGTCCGAACAACTTTTGCCGACGCTGCCGATGTGGCGCGTCGATCACATTGAGCCCTCGCCTGAGATGTTGGCGCTGCGGGCCAACGGTCCGATCCACCGCGTGCGCTTCCCGTCCGGGCACGAAGGCTGGTGGGTCACAGGCTATGACGAGGCCAAGGCGGTGTTGTCCGACGCGGCGTTCCGGCCCGCGGGAATGCCGCCGGCCGCATTCACCCCGGATTCTGTGATTCTCGGTTCGCCAGGATGGCTGGTCTCGCACGAGGGGGGCGAGCATACGCGGCTACGCACGATCGTGGCGCCGGCCTTCAGCAACGGCAGGGTGAAGCAGCTCGCGCAGCAAGTGGAGGCGATCGCCGCGCAGTTGTTCGAGACGCTGGCGGCCCAGCCCCAGCCCGCCGATCTGCGGCGCCACCTCTCCTTTCCGCTTCCTGCGATGGTCATTGGCGCGCTGATGGGCGTGCTCTACGAGGATCACGCCTTTTTTGCAGGGCTGTCCGACGAGGTGATGACGCACCAGCATGAAAGCGGCCCGCGAAGCGCGTCGCGCTTGGCCTGGGAAGAACTCCGCGCCTACATTCGCGGCAAGATGCGGGACAAGCGCCAGGATCCGGGCGACAACGTGCTGACGGATCTGCTCGCGGCGGTCGACCAGGGCAAGGCGACCGAGGAAGAGGCGATCGGCCTGGCGGCGGGCATGCTGGTGGCCGGGCACGAGAGCACCGTCGCGCAGATCGAATTCGGCCTGCTGGCCATGTTCCGCCATCCGCAACAGCGCGAACGTCTGATCGGCGATCCATCCCTGGTGGACAAGGCGGTGGAGGAAATCCTGCGCATGTACCCGCCGGGCGGCGGCTGGGACGGCATCATGCGCTATCCGAGGACCGACGTGACCATCGCGGGCGTGCATGTTCCCGCGGAGAGCAAGGTGCTGGTCGGCCTGCCGGCGACGTCATTCGATCCGCGCCATTTCGACGACCCGGAAATCTTCGACATCGGACGTGACGAAAACCCGCACCTGGCGTTCTCCTACGGGCCGCACAGCTGCATCGGCTTGGCGCTAGCCAGGCTGGAACTCAAAGCGGTGTTCGGTTCGATCTTCCAGCGCTTTCCCGCGCTGCGCCTGGCGGTGGCGCCCGAAGAACTGGAGTTGCGCAAGGAAATCATCACTGGCGGGTTCGAGGAGTTCCCGGTGCTCTGGTGATGCGCGGACGCCACGAGGAATCGCGATGTCCTCGAATTGCCCGCGCGACTGCCGCGCGCCGATCAGATCAGCCAACCAACAGGTGACCAAGATGGACGTGCAAGAAACCACGGCAGCATGCCGGGACGCCTTCGCCGAACTGGCGTCGCCAGCGTGCATTCAGGACCCGTACCCATTCATGCGGTGGTTGCGCGAGCACGATCCGGTACATCGCGCGGTGTCGGGCCTCTTTCTGTTGAGCCGCCACGCCGACATCTACTGGGCGCTTAAAGCCACTGGCGATGCTTTTCGGGGGCCGGCACCAGGCGAACTGGCGCGCTATTTCCCGCGTGCGGCGACCAGCCTGTCGCTAAGTTTGTTGGCGTCTACTTTAGCGATGAAGGAACCTCCAACGCATACGCGTCTGCGCCGGCTGATCTCGCGCGATTTCACCATAGGCCAGATCGACAAGCTGAGGCCGGCCATCGCTCGCATTGTCGCAGCGCGCCTGGACGGCATGGCGCCCGCACTGGAGCGCGGGGAGGCAGTGGACCTGCATCAGGAATTCGCGCTGGCCTTGCCCATGCTGGTTTTCGGCGAACTGTTCGGCATGCCCCCGGACGACATTCTCGGGCTCGTCACCGGCATCAGCGCCATTCTGGAAGGCCTGAGCCCGCACGCCAGCGATCCCCAGCTCGCCGCGGCGGACTCGGCCAGCGCCAGGGTGCAGGCCTACTTCGGCGACCTCATACAGCGCAAGCGCTCCGATTCCAGCCACGACATCGTGTCAATGCTGGTCGGCGCACACGACGGCGATGCCGAGATGCTGTCGGATACGGAATTGATCAGCATGCTCTGGGGCATGTTGCTGGGCGGCTTCGCCACCACTGCCGCGGCCATCGGCCATGCTGTCCTGGCGATGCTGGCGTATCCCGAACAGCGGCACTGGCTGAAAGGTGATGCCATGGGAGTAAAGGCATTCGTCGAAGAAGCCCTGCGCTACGACGCGCCCGCCATGTTCAGCTCCATTCCGCGTATCGCCCAGCGCGACATCGAACTGGGCGGCGTGGTGATCCCGAAGAACGCGGACGTGCGCGTTCTGATCGCGGCCGGCAATCGCGACCCGGACGCCTTCGCCGATCCGGACCGCTTCGATCCCGTGCGGTTCTACGGCACTAGTCCTGGCATTTCGATCGACGGGAAGATCATGCTGGCCTTCGGCCACGGCATCCACTTCTGCCTTGGCGCGCAACTGGCCCGGGTGCAGTTGGCCGAGAGCCTGCCGCGGATCCAGGCGCGCTTCCCCACGCTGGCATTGGCCGAGCAGCCGACCCGGGAGCCCTCCGCGTTCCTTAGGACGTTCCGCGCGCTGCCGGTGCGGCTGCATCGGCAGGAGGGTTAAGATGCGGGTCGTGGTCGATCAGGATCTGTGCGGAACTACCGGGCAGTGCGTGCTGACGCTGCCGGGCGCCTTTCGCCAGCGCGAACCGGACGGGGTGGCCGAAGTGTGCGTGGCGACGGTCCCGCAGGCGCTGCACGCCGCCGTGCGGCTTGCGGCCAACCAGTGCCCGGTCGCCGCCATTCGGGTCATCGAAAGCGACGCTAGCCATGACGAGAGCGCCAGTGCCGACCCTGCGCCTTCTCCGGCGCAGGCCGAGCGGCATGCTGCGAAAGACCAATGCAATTCAGGAGACACGATGGCAAGGTTTAAAGGCAAGGTGGCCGTGGTGACCGGCGCCGGCGCCGGCATCGGCAAGGCATGCGCTCTCGCCATCGCGCGCGGGGGCGGCAGAGTGGTGGTGGCCGACATTGATGGCTCGGCGGCCATCGCCTGCACCGCGCAGATCGCGGCCGAAGCAGGCCACGCGCTGCCCATAGCCATGGATATCGCCGATGAGCAGGCGGTGGCAGCGCTGTTCGAGACGGCGGAGCGGCACTTCGGGGGGGTCGACCTGCTGGTTAACAATGCGAGCGCGATGCATCTGACCCCGCGCGACTGCGCGATCCTCGACCTGGACTTGGCAGTCTGGGACCAGACCATGGCGACCAATCTGCGCGGCACGCTGCTCTGCTGCCGGCAGGCCATCCCACGGATGATCGCCCGCGGCGGTGGCGCGATCGTCAACATGTCGTCGTGCCAAGGGCTCAGCGGTGACACGGCGCAGACGTCCTATGGCGCGTCGAAGGCGGCGATGAACATGCTCTCGGCTTCGCTCGCCACCCAGTACGGTCATGCGCAGATTCGCTGCAACGCGGTTGCGCCGGGTCTTATCATGACCGAGCGTCTCCTCGCCAAGCTGGACGAGTGCATGCAACGGCATCTGCGCCGGCACCAGCTCCTGCAGCGCGTCGGCCGCCCCGAGGACGTGGCCGCGCTCGTGGCGTTCCTGCTCTCCGCCGATGCTGCGTTCATCACCGGCCAGGTCGTGTGCATCGATGGCGGCATGCTGGCGCATGTGCCGACATACGCGGACGGTGGCAACAGCTGCGCCGCGCGCCCTGCCGGCGACACCGAATCGGCGACGGCGGCGCGCTGCTGATGGACATACTGCTCAACCCGGTCAACCGTCGGCACCGGCTGCGATCCGACATCCCGGTCATGCCCGGCGCTTTCCCCCTGGTAGGGCATCTTCCCGCCATTGTCTGCGACCTGCCGCGCCTGCTGCAACGCGCAGAACGGACGCTGGGCAGCCACTTCTGGCTGGATTTCGGCCCTGCCGGACATCTGATGACCTGTGTGGATCCGGACGCATTCTCTCTGCTCAAGCACAAGGACGTGTCCTCGGCGCTGATCGAAGAGATCGCGCCCGAATTGCTTGGCGGAACGTTGGTTGCCCTGGACGGCGGCGCGCACCGGCAGGCGCGCGATGCCATCAAGGCAGCGTTCTTGCCCAAGGGGCTGACCCAGGCCGGGATCGGCGACCTGTTCGCGCCGGTCATCCAGGCGCGGGTGCAGGCGTGGCGCGCCCGCGGCGAGGTAACTATCCTGCGCGAGACCGGCGACCTGATGCTGAAGCTCATCTTCAGCCTCATGGGAATCCCCGCGCAGGACCTGCCGGAATGGCATCGCAAGTACCGGCAATTGCTGCAGTTGATCATCGCGCCACCGGTCGACCTGCCCGGATTGCCTTTGCGGCGCGGCCGCTCCGCCCGCGACTGGATCGACGCGCAGTTGCGCCGGTTCGTCCGCGATGCGCGCGCGCATGCCGCGCGCACCGGGTTCATCAACGACATGGTGAGCGCTTTTGACAGCAGCGACGGTCCGCTCTCCGATGACGTCCTGGTCGCGAACATTCGCTTGCTGCTGCTTGCCGGTCACGACACCACTGCCTCGACGATGGCCTGGATCGTGATCGAGCTGGCGAGGCAGCCTGTGCTGTGGGACGCCCTGGTCGAGGAGGCGCAACGCGTGGGCGCGGTGCCGACCCGGCACGCGGACCTGGCGCAGTGTCCGGTCGCCGAGGCCCTGTTTCGCGAGACACTGCGCCTGCATCCGGCGACCACGCTCCTGCCGCGTCGCGCGCTGCAGGAATTGCAACTCGGCCAACGGCGCATTTCCGCGGGCACCCACCTATGCATCCCGCTGCTGCATTTCTCGACCTCGGCGCTGCTGCACCAGGCGCCTGATCAGTTCCGCCTGGCGCGGTGGCTGCTACGCACAGAACCGATCCGGCCCGTGGACATGCTGCAGTTCGGTACCGGTCCACACGTCTGCATCGGCTACCACCTGGTATGGCTGGAAATGGTGCAGTTCTGCATCGCCTTGGCGCTGACCATGCACAAGGCCGGGGTGCGGCCGCAGTTGCTGAGCGACGTCGAAAAAGGCCGGCGCTACTACCCGACCGCACATCCGTCCATGGCAATCCGCATAGGCTTCTCATGAGCTGGGCACGCCCTGTGTGGCAAGGCAGCGGCGCCGGCGGGGCGCGACATTGCTGCACTCAGCGCACGCACTCGTGTGACGACTTGCGCTCGCCGTGGCCGTCTCAGCTACAAGGACATGAACAACATGCAGACCGGTTCCACAATACACGACGACCGAACTGGCGTTTCCGCATTCGGCGGGTTGGGCGCGCAGGCGCGCGGCGCATCTGGCGGGCTGCTCCCGGAGATCTGGATGCAGGACGGCGCACAGCGGGTCGAACAGGCGCTGGCGCGTCTGCTCTGCGCCGAAGACGACGGTAAGACAGAGCTGATGGCAGCCATGCGCTACGCCACCTTGCATGGCGGGAAGCGCACCAGAGCCTTGCTCTGTCTGGCTGCCGGCGCACTGGCGGGCACGCCGGCGCACATGCTCGACGACGTCGGTGCCGCCATCGAGATGATGCACGCCTGTACCCTGGTCCACGACGACCTGCCCGCGATGGACGACGACGTGCTTCGCCGCGGCCTTCCGACCGTGCACGTAAAGTTCGGCGAAGCCACTGCGATCCTGGTCGGCGATGCGCTGCAGGCCCACGCCTTCCTGACCCTGGCGAACCTGGATGCGCCGGGCGACAATCGTATCGCGCTCGTGCGTGAACTGGCGCAGGCGGTGTCCGCCGAGGGTGCCGCAGGCGGGCAGGCCATGGATCTGTCGCTGGTCGGAAAGCACGCTGGGCTGGACAGGATCCTGGCGATGCACCGGATGAAAACCGGAGCGCTAGTGCGCGCGTCGGTTCGCATGGGCGCGCTATACTCCATCGCGGAGGATGCCGCGCACACTACGCTGTACAGTGCGCTCGATCGCTACACCGCCTGTTATGGCCTGGCGTTGCAGGTGGCCGACGACATTCTCGACGCGACGGCGAATACCGCGACTCTTGGCAAGACCCCCGGCAAGGACGCGGCCGCGCAGAAGCCGACCTGCGCGTCGATCATGGGGTTGCAGGCAGCGCGCCAGTTCGCGCTGTTTTTGTTGCACGACGCCGGGGAGGCCATCGCCCCTCTGGGGGCGCGTGCGGAAGGGTTGGCGCAGATGCTGCAGCGGGCCAACGTCTATCTGTCCGCGCCATACGCATGAGCGCGCCCATCCATAAGGACTTGCCGCTGTGCTGCTGCGATCGGCCGGCGGGCGCTGCATGCTGCACTGTGTTCGTGTCGGCGGCGACGTGCGCGGCGTCTGCCCGTTTCTGTTCTCATAGCCCTCTGCAGAAGGAAAATCCCGCGTGAACGCGCTGTCCGAACAGATCCTTTCCGAATTGCGCCACCTGCTGAGCGAGATGAGCGACGGCGGCAGCGTCGGTCCGTCCGTATACGACACGGCGCGAGCTCTGCAGTTCGACGGCAAAGTCACCGGTCGGCACGAGGCATACGCGTGGCTCATCGCGCAGCAACAGGCCGATGGCGGATGGGGAGGTGCGGACTTCCCGCTGTTTCGCCATGCGCCCACCTGGGCGGCGCTGCTGGCATTGCAGCGTGCCGATCCTCTTCCCGGCGCCCCCGACGCAGTCCAGGCTGCAATCCGGTTCCTCGAGCGCCAGCCCGATCCCTACGCGCATGCGGTGCCGGAAGACGCGCCCATCGGCGCGGAGCTGATCCTGCCGCAGTTGTGCGGGCAGGCCGCATCCTTGCTGGGCGCCTTGGCGTTTCCGCGCCACCCGGCGCTGTTGCCGTTGCGGCAAGCACGCCTGGTCAAGCTGGGGGCTGTGGCGACCTTGCCGAGCGGCCATCCGTTGCTGCACTCCTGGGAAGCCTGGGGGGCGTCGCCGGCCACCGCATGCCCGGACGACGACGGCAGCATCGGCATCAGTCCGGCGGCCACCGCCGCGTGGCGTGCGCACGCCGTGACACAGGGAAGAACGCCGCAGGTCGGGCGCACCGACGGGTATCTGCAGGCGGCATCGCGGGCAACGCGCACCGGCATCGAAGGTGTCGTTCCCAACGTCTGGCCGATCAATGTGTTCGAGCCATGCTGGTCGCTGTACACCCTGCATCTGGCCGGTCTGTTCGCGCATCCCGCGCTCGCCGAGGCGGTGCAAGTGATCATCGCGCAGCTCGACGCCCGCCTCGGCGTGCGCGGTCTGGGCCCGGCCTTGCACTTCGCGGCCGATGCGGACGACACCGCCGTTGCGTTGTGCGTCCTTCGCCTTGCAGGCCGCGACCCGGCGGTCGATGCATTGCGCCATTTCGAAACCGGCGAGCTGTTCGTCACCTTCCCCGGCGAGCGCAATGCCTCGGTGTCGACCAACATCCATGCCCTGCATGCGTTGCGAATGTTGGGAAAACCCGCCGCTGGCACCAGCGCCTACGTCGAGGCCAATCGCAACCCGCACGGTCTATGGGACAACGAAAAATGGCACGTTTCGTGGCTGTATCCAACCGCGCATGCGGTCGCTGCGCTGGCGCAAGGCAACCCCCAGTGGCGCGACGAGCGCGCGCTGGCGGGGCTGCTGAAGGCGCAGCGCGACGACGGCGGCTGGGGCGCTGGTCGCGCGTCCACATTCGAGGAAACCGCCTATGCGCTGTTCGCGTTGCACGTGATGGACGGGAGCGAAGAGCCGACCCGGCGCCGGGGCATCGCGCAGGCGGTGGCGCGGGCGCTGAAGTGGATGCTCGCCTGCCACGTGGCGCATTCACTGCCCCAGACGCCGCTGTGGATCGGCAAGGAACTGTATTGCCCGACCCGGGTGGTGCGCGTGGCCGAACTCGCCGGGTTGTGGCTGGCGCTTCGTTGGGGGCGGCATGTTTTGGCCGAGGGAACAGGAGCCGGGCCATGATCCCGACCGATCGCGCGCTGCAGCAGGTGCTGGAATGGGGGCGTTCCCTGACCGGGTTCGCCGACGAGCATGGCCTGGAAGCAGTCAGGGGCGGCCAGTATATCCTACAGCGCATCCATCCGAGCCTGCGCGACACCAGCGCCCGCACCGGCCGCGATCCGCTGGACGAAACGCTGATCGTGGCCTTCTATCGCGAACTGGCGCTGCTGTTCTGGCTGGACGATTGCAACGACCTTGACCTGATCGCGCAGGAGCAGCTCGCCGCGGTGGAGCAGGCGCTGGGGCAGGGCGTGCCGTGCGCGCTACCAGGATTCGAGGGCTGTGCTGTGCTGCGCGCTTCGCTCGCCGCGCTCGCCTACGATCGTCGCGACTATGCACAGCTTCTCGAGGATACCCGGTGCTACTGCGCGGCGCTGCGCGCCGGACACGCGCAGGCGGCAGGGGCAGAGCGCTGGTCCTACGCCGAGTACTTGCAGAACGGCGTGGATTCGATCGCCTACACGAACGTGTTCTGTTGCCTGTCGTTGCTGTGGGGGCTGGACATGGCGACCTTGCGCGCGCATCCGGCGTTTCGCCAGGTCCTGCGGCTCATCTCCGCGATAGGGCGCTTGCAGAACGATCTGCATGGACAAGAAAAGGATAGGTCGGCCGGCGAGGCCAACAACGCGGCGATCCTGCTGCTGCAGCGCTATCCGGCCATGCCTGTCGTGGAGTTCCTCAAGGACGAGCTGGCCGGCCACACACGCATGCTGCACCGGGTGATGGCGCAAGAACGCTTTCCCCGGCCGTGGGGACCGCTGATCGAAGCCATGGCGGCCATCCGCGTGCAGTACTACCAGACCTCAAACAGTCGCTACCGCAGCGACCCTGCGGGGGCAGCCCAGCGTGCGCCGGCCTGAACGAGCGGAAAATGGCGGCGTGCGCGCGCTGCCGTCGGTCCGACCCGACGCAACGCCGTCGCCCGATGACGCGGATGGAGCGAGCATCAGCGACACCAAGTTGAGCCGGCGCAAGGACGACCATCTGGACATAGTGCTGAATCGGCGAACGGCACGGGCCAAGGCCGCCGGCTGGGAGTACATCCGTTTCGAACACTGCGCATTGCCCGAGTTGGACCTGACGCAGATCGACCTCAGCGCCTCGCTGCTGGGCAAGACCATGCGCGCGCCTCTGCTGATCAGCTCCATGACTGGGGGCATGCCACGCGCCGAGGCCATCAACCGGCATCTGAGCGAGGCAGCGCAAGCCTTGGGGATCGCCATGTGCGTCGGTTCGCAGCGCGTGAGCCTGCAATCCCGCAACTCCCAGGGGCTGACGCGCGCGTTGCGCCGCCTGGCCCCAGACGTTCCCTTGCTGGCCAATATCGGCGCCGCGCAACTGCGCGAGGCCGACGGCCTGGACCTCGCGCGCCGGGCGGTGGATGCACTAGAGGCCGATGGACTCATTGTCCATCTCAATTCGCTGCAGGAAGCGGTACAGCCGGAGGGCGACCGCGACTGGCGCGGCGTCCTGGCCCAGATCGCTCGCGCCGCACGTAGCGTCGGCGTGCCGATCGTGGCCAAGGAAGTGGGGTCGGGCCTCTCTGCCTCGGTGGCTTGTGCGCTCGTTCAGGCGGGCGTGGCGGTGATCGATGTCGCCGGCGCCGGCGGCACCAGTTGGGCCGCGGTGGAGGGCGAGCGGGCCCCCGATGCCGCCGACCGTACAGTTGCGATGGCGTTCGCCGATTGGGGGATCCCGACCCCGGCCAGCGTGCAGGCGGTACGTCGGGCGCTGCCAGCGGTGAAGCTGATCGCGTCGGGCGGGGTCAGCGACGGCGTCGACGTGGCCAAGGCTATCCGCCTGGGCGCGGACATCGCCGGGCAGGCAGCCGGCGTGCTGCGCGCGGCTACGGTATCCACCGAGGCGGTTGTCGCGCATTTCGAGATCGTCATCCGCCAGTTGGCCGTCGCCTGCTTCTGCACCGGCTCGGCTGATCTGGCGGCGTTGCGTCAGGCGCGCTTGTTGCCCTGGGCGCATCTGCCCTCCGGTTGATGCCGGCGGCGCCCGTACGGTGCGGCGGGCGCTAGTCTTACTGAGTGAGAAGATCGCGGACCGCCGGGCCATTCGCGCTGGTCGCCGGGTTTTTCGGGTGCTGCTTCGTGATCAAGGACGCGTTCCGCCATATGGACAGCCGCGAGTAAGCGTATTCGACGGCTATCTCGATGCTCGATCAGGGTGACCGGTCACGCCGAAGATGAGCCCTAAAAGGGTCGGAACACCAGGTGCGGCGGGAGACCGATAGGAGCAGTGGTACAAAGGCATTGCCATCAAGGAGTGGCGATCACATTGACCCAGTCAGCGCGGACGCGATTTCAGCTGCCGGACCGCCTGATTTAACGTTCCGATGATTTCGGAGCGCTGATCGGGCGTCCGTTTCGACGGCGCCATCGTCCGGCGCCAAATGCAGGATAGTTGATCTCTTTTCATATCATAGAGCTGATGCATGATACGCGAACAGATCATGACGTGTTGACTCGATCGCTGGATAAGGTACTCTGCCATATCATCTAGCATTGGAATGGATCGTTTACGTATCATATGGACTCTCAATCGCAAATTCTGCGCGAAATCGGTGGGTTTTTCAGGCAGGCGAGGCTGGCCGCTGCCATGACGCAGGAGCAGGTCGCTGACTTGGCGGGTATATCCCGTCCCCGATATCGCGACATCGAAAAGGGAGCCGCGGCCGCGCGTGCAACGACGCTCATGAATATCGCTCGCGCGCTCGGTCTGGAAATGATGCTGGTTCCGCAAGTCATGGTGCCGGCTGTCCAGGCTCTATTGCGTCCGCATGATGATAACGATCGACCCGCCTTTGTTTCTCAACCTGACGATGACGATCATGGCCCCAGTCTTTCGCGCACCTAAGACGATCCCGTCGCTGGACGTGCTCTTGAACGCAGTGAAGATCGGCACAATCGTCAGGACGCCGGGCGATTTCAATGCATTTAACTTCGATGAGGCCTACCGCGCGACGGGCGGCTTTCCGGTTCTCAGCCTGTCGTTCCGGGCAGCGACGGGAGGATTGCGGAAAGATCCGAAGCCTCTGGCAAGCGCCTTGCCCGCTTTCTTCGCGAACCTCCTGCCGGAGGAGAAATTGCGCGAGGCGATGGAAAGGCACCACGAAGGCAATGTGCGGCCAGGCAATGACTTCGATCTTTTAGCGGCACTAGGCGCCGATCTGCCGGGAGCCGTACGGGCGTTGCCCAGTGACGGCGCGATAGCGGTTTCGCAGGATGCTTCAAAGGATCAGCCCAAGGCACGGTTCTCGCTTGCCGGCGTGCAGATGAAGCTGTCGGTCATGAAGAACATTGGAAAAGGCGGCGGCCTTACCTTGCCGATGGACGACGAGCAGGGCCGGTACATTGCCAAGTTCCCTTCGACGGCCTTTCCGGGCGTTTCCGAGAACGAATTCGCCAACCTGGCGCTGGCAGCAGCAATCGGCATGGACGTTCCTGAATGCGAACTGGTCGAGAAGTCCGATTTTGAGGGCGTTCCAGAAGAATTCAACACGCTGTCTGACGGCAAGGTCCTTCTCGTCAAACGCTTCGATCGCGGCGCCGGTGGCGAGAGGATACACATCGAGGATTTCGCTCAGGTCTTCGGTGTCTACCCCTCGCGCAAATATGAGGGAGCTGCTTATCATGACATAGCCTTGGCTCTTGGCGTGGCCGTCTCGCTTACGGCGGCTCTCGAGTTCGTCCGCCGCCTGGCACTGATCGTCATCACCGGCAACGGCGACATGCACCTGAAGAACTGGTCTTTGATCTATCCCGGTAAGGGCGACAAGCCGGCGCTTGCACCAATCTACGACCTCCTATCCACCGTGCCATATATTCCCGCCGACGCCATGGCGCTGTCGCTTGGAGGAGAGCGCTCGTTCAAGGCGCTAGCAGCACCGCGATGGAAAGCATTTGCGAACCGTGCACGGCTTCCGGAGCCAGCAGTCCTGAAGGCAGTGGTCGAGACAGCCAAACTCGTCAACGAACACTGGTGGCATCTGCCTGAGCGCGACCTTGTCGCAGCGAAAGTGCTCGAGCGGATCGACGGACATGTGAAGGCGATGACGCCGATACTGAACTCCTGCGCCGAGAAGTAAACCGAGTCCCTCGTGTTGATATAGCGGAACTATTCGCCCGTGGCCCCGGATGAGTGGCCGTGGATCGGTGGTATGCTAGGATCGCGCGCAAAGTCGGCGGAGTGTCCACTTGGACACGCGTTGAGCAAGCACGTCAGCTCGTGGGCACAGAAGAGTTCGCAGCATCCCGCAGAGGGTCGATATGCTGTTCGTCCACCTCAATACAACGATGGGGTTCAACCGAATGCGGTGACTGAGGATCGCGATCCGACGCTTTGTGTCGCCAATGTCGCGTCCGCTACACGGGCTGTTCCGACGATCCTTTCTTGGAACTCAAGCTAAACCCCTGAAAAGCAACCATGAAATTATTCTTCGGTTCGATCAGCCAAATTGGCATGAGTCTTGAGATCCTTAGGTGCGAGGCGGCTAGAGCTGCCCGACCGGCATTCAAGTCGCGGCAGCCGCGATGAATGGGAACGAAGGAAGGAAAGCTACATGTCAGGTTTGCGTCAGATCGCCTTTTACGGCAAGGGCGGCATCGGCAAGTCCACCACCTCCCAAAATACGCTCGCCGCCCTGGTCGACCTCGGGCAGAGAATCCTGATCGTCGGCTGCGACCCCAAAGCCGACTCCACCCGCCTGATCCTGAACGCGAAGGCGCAGGATACCGTCCTGCATCTCGCGGCAGAGGAAGGTTCGGTGGAAGACCTGGAACTCGCGGACGTGCTCAAGGTCGGGTACAAAGGCATCAAATGCGTGGAGTCGGGCGGACCCGAGCCGGGTGTCGGCTGCGCCGGCCGCGGCGTGATCACCTCGATCAACTTCCTCGAGGAGAACGGCGCCTACGACGATGTCGACTATGTCTCCTACGACGTGCTCGGGGATGTGGTGTGCGGCGGTTTCGCGATGCCGATCCGCGAGAACAAGGCCCAGGAAATCTATATCGTCATGTCCGGCGAGATGATGGCGCTCTATGCCGCCAACAACATCGCCAAGGGTATCCTGAAATACGCCCATTCGGGCGGCGTGCGGCTCGGCGGCCTGATATGCAACGAGCGCCAAACTGACCGCGAACTCGACCTCGCCGAGGCGCTTGCTTCCAGGCTCAATTCCAAACTTATCCACTTCGTGCCGCGCGACAACATCGTCCAGCACGCCGAGCTCAGGAAGATGTCTGTGATCCAGTATTCGCCGGACTCCAAGCAGGCCGGCGAATACAGGGCGCTGGCCGAGAAGATTCATGGGAATTCGGGCCAGGGCACCATCCCGACCCCGATCACCATGGAGGAGCTCGAGGACATGCTGCTCGACTTCGGCATCATGAAGACGGACGAGCAGATGCTTGCCGAGCTTCAGGTCAAGGAAGCGGCTAAGGCGGCCGCACAGTAGCGACCGCTGCCGACATGAGGCGCCGCCTGACCTGGTGCGTCTTTCAAAGAACGGCGCCTCGTCGGTGAGGCGTCACCCTGAACCTTGAAAGGGGTCCCATGAGCCTGGAATACGAGAATGACGGTGGCCTCCATGCGAGGCTTATCGAGGAAGTGCTGTCGCAATATCCTGACAAGTCGGCGAAGCGGCGCAGAAAGCACCTCAGCGTGGCAAAGAGCGGCGACGAGGCTGGCGAGGAAAGCGAGGTCCTTTCCGAATGCGAGGTCAAATCGAACATCAAGTCCATCCCAGGCGTGATGACAATTCGCGGCTGCGCCTATGCCGGCTCGAAAGGCGTGGTGTGGGGTCCAGTTAAGGATATGGTCCATATCTCGCACGGCCCGGTCGGCTGCGGGCAATATTCCTGGTCTCAGCGCCGCAACTACTACGTCGGCACGACCGGCATCGACACGTTCGTCACCATGCAGTTCACCTCCGACTTCCAGGAGAAGGATATTGTTTTCGGCGGCGACAAGAAGCTCGAACGGATCATCGATGAGATCGAGGAACTGTTTCCGCTGAACAAGGGCATGACTGTGCAATCCGAATGCCCGATTGGCCTGATTGGCGACGACACCGAAGCTGTGTCCCGCAACAAGACCAAGGAGCACGAAAAGACAATCGTGCCGGTGCGCTGCGAGGGCTTCCGCGGCGTCTCGCAATCCCTCGGCCACCACATCGCCAACGACGCGATCCGCGACTGGGTGTTCGATAAGAAGGACCTCGAGTTCGAGGCCGGCCCGTACGATGTCAATGTGGTCGGCGACTATAATATCGGCGGCGACGCCTGGGCTTCGCGCATCCTGCTCGAGGAGATGGGCCTGCGCGTGGTCGGCAACTGGTCGGGCGACGCTACGCTGGCCGAAATAGAGCGGGCGCCAAAGGCGAAACTCAATCTCATCCATTGCTACAGGTCGATGAACTACATCTGCCGGCACATGGAGGAAAAGTATGGCATTGCCTGGATGGAGTACAATTTCTTCGGCCCCTCCCAGACCGAAGCCTCTCTGCGCAAAATAGCCAAGCACTTCGGGCCGGAAATCGAGGCCAAGGCCGAGGCGGTCATCGCCAAATACCGGCCGCTGGTCGAAGCGGTCATCGCCAAGTACCGGCCGCGCCTCGAAGGCAGGACGGTGATGCTCTATGTCGGCGGGCTGCGCCCCCGTCACGTCGTCACGGCATATGAGGACCTGGGCATGGTGATCGTCGGCACTGGCTATGAATTTGGCCATAACGACGACTATCAGCGCACCGGCCACTACGTGAAGAAGGGCACACTCATCTATGACGACGTGACTGGTTACGAGCTGGAGAAGTTCATCGAGGGGATCCGTCCTGATCTCGTGGGCTCCGGCATCAAAGAAAAGTACCCGGTCCAGAAGATGGGCATACCGTTCCGTCAGATGCATTCCTGGGATTATTCCGGCCCGTATCATGGCTACGACGGCTTCGCCATCTTCGCCCGCGACATGGATCTGGCCATCAACAACCCGGTCTGGAACCTCTACGACGCCCCCTGGAAGAAACAAGCCGAGGCCTCGGCGGCGATCGCAGCCGAATGAAACCCTAGCCTCCCGGAAGCCGGGAGGCCGTGAACGCCTGTGGCCGCTTGTCCGCGGGAGACCTGAAACTTTCGACGTCCCTGTGCCGCGTATGGCGGGCCAGATGGAAAGAGGTAACCACCCATGCCGCAGTCGGCTGAAAAAGTTCTCGACCACGCGCCCTTGTTCCGCGAGCCGGAATACAGGCAGATGCTCGCCGAGAAGAGGCTGAATTTCGAATGTCCGCACCCGGACCAGATCGTTACCGACCAAGGCGAATTCACCAAGACGTGGGAATACCGCGAAAAGAACCTTGCTCGCGAAGCGCTTGTCGTGAACCCCGCCAAGGCCTGCCAGCCGCTCGGCGCAGTGTTCGCGGCCGCAGGCTTCGAGCGAACCATGTCCTTCGTCCACGGCAGCCAGGGCTGCGTCGCCTATTACCGCTCGCACCTGTCGCGCCATTTCAAGGAGCCTGCTTCGGCGGTTTCCTCCTCGATGACCGAGGACGCGGCAGTGTTCGGCGGCCTGAAGAACCTGGTCGACGGGCTCGCCAACACGTACCAACTCTACGACCCGAAGATGATCGCCGTCTCGACCACTTGTATGGCGGAGGTCATTGGCGATGACCTGCACAGCTTCATCGAGAACGCCAAGGACGAAGGCTCGGTCCCGCGCGACTTCGACGTCCCCTTCGCCCATACGCCGGCCTTCGTCGGCAGTCATGTCGATGGCTACGACGTCACGCTCAAGGGTATTTTGGAGCATTTCTGGAAGGGCGAGGAACGAACAGAAGCCGAGGGGACCATCAACATCATTCCGGGCTTCGACGGGTTCTGTGTCGGCAACAACCGGGAACTCAAACGCCTGCTCGATCTGGTAGGTGTGTCCTATACCTTCATCCAAGACGCCTCTGACCAGTTCGACACGCCGTCGGACGGCGAATACCGCATGTATGACGGCGGCACGAAGATCGAAGACGTGAGAAAGGCACTCAACGCCGAGGCGACACTTTCGCTACAGCATTACAACACCCGAAAAACACTGGAGTATTGCGAGGGGGTGGGGCAGGCGACGGCCTCGTTCCATTACCCGCTCGGAGTCCAGGCAACCGACGACTTCCTCGTGGAAGTCTCCGCGATTTCCGGCAAGCAAATCCCGGAGGCAATCCGCCTGGAGCGCGGCCGACTTGTTGACGCCATGGCGGACAGCCAATCCTGGCTGCACGGTAAGAAATACGCCATCTACGGCGATCCAGACTTTGTCTACGGCATGGCCCGCTTCATCATGGAAACGGGCGGCGAGCCGACCCATTGCCTAGCCACCAACGGCACCTCGGCGTGGCACGCGGAGTTGAAGGAGCTGCTTGCATCATCGCCCTTCGGCAAGGGTGCTCAAGTCTGGGCGGGCAAGGATCTGTGGGCGTTGCGCTCGCTGCTCTTCACCGAGCCGGTGGACCTGCTGATCGGCAGCTCCTATGGCAAATATCTGGAGCGCGACACGGGCACGCCGCTGATCCGGCTGACGTTTCCGATCTTCGATCGCCACCATCACCATCGGTTTGCGCTGATGGGCTACCAAGGCGGGTTGCGCGTGCTGACGACGATCCTCGACAAGATCTTCGACAAGCTCGATCGCGAGACAAGCGAGACGGGCGTGACGGACTATTCGTATGACCTCACCCGCTAAGCTTGACGGTCGGCTTTGGCCGGTCGTCTTCCCGAGGGACTTTGGAGACCGACGCAATGTCCTTGCTCAGAGCCAAAATCCAGGATGTCTTCAACGAGCCTGGCTGCGAGCAGAACCGCGGCAAGGATGCCAAGGCGCGCAAAAAGGGCTGTTCCAAGCCGCTGACCCCCGGAGCGGCGGCCGGTGGCTGTGCCTTCGATGGCGCCAAGATCGTGCTGCAGCCGATCACCGACGCCGCACACTTGGTCCATGGGCCGCTCGCCTGCGAGGGCAATTCCTGGGACAACCGCGGTGCGGCTTCGTCCGGGCCAACGCTGTGGCGCACAAGCTTCACGACCGACCTCACCGAAGTCGATGTTGTGATGGGGCGGGGCGAGCGGAAGCTTTTCAAAGCGATCCGCGAGATCAAGGAAGCGTATGGGCCGCCGGCGATATTCGTCTATCCGACGTGCGTGACGGCGCTGATCGGCGACGACATAGAGGCCGTCTGCCAGCGCGCGGCGGAAAAGTTCGGCTTGGCCGTTGTACCGGTCAACGCGCCGGGCTTCGTCGGCTCCAAGAATCTTGGCAACAGGCTTGCCGGCGAGGCGTTGCTCGAGCATGTCATCGGCACGGCCGAGCCCGACGATCCCGGTCCTTACGACATCAACATCCTTGGCGAATTCAACCTCTCAGGCGAATTCTGGCTGGTGAAGGCGCTGCTGGATCGGCTCGGGATCCGGGTGCGCGCCTGCATTCCGGGTGACGCGCGTTACTTCGACATTGCCTGCGCGCACCGCGCTCGGGCGGCTATGATGGTGTGCTCCACTGCGCTCATCAATCTCGCCCGCAAGATGGACGAGCGCTGGGGCATCCCGTTTTTCGAGGGCTCCTTCTACGGCATCACCGATACCTCGGATGCACTCCGGAACATAGCTGAGCTGCTCGTGAAGCAGGGTGCTGATCCGGAGATCCTCGGCCGCACCGAGGTATTGATTGCAGAGGAAGAGGCGATCGCCTGGAAGAAGCTAGCGGCCTACCGGCCGAGGCTCGCAGGCAAGCGCGTGCTGCTCAACACCGGCGGCGTGAAGTCCTGGTCGGTCGTCCATGCGCTGATGGAGATCGGGATCGAGATCGTCGGCACCTCTGTCAAGAAGTCGACCGTCGAAGACAAGGAGCGGATCAAGCAGATCCTCAAGGACGACAACCATATATTCGAGCAGATGGCAGCGCGCGAGCTTTACGCCATGCTCTCCGAACACAAGGCCGATATCCTGCTGTCGGGCGGGCGCACGCAATTCATCGCGCTGAAGGCCAAGACACCCTGGCTCGATATCAACCAGGAGCGCCAACACCCTTACGCCGGCTATGACGGCATGGTGGAACTCGTACGCCAGATCGACATCGCCATTCACAACCCGATCTGGGGGCAGGTGCGGGAGCCGGCACCATGGGATTGCCAGCGTGCGGTGAGGGAGGAACGGCCGAGCACGAAAAGCGAGACCGGGACCTTGCATGCTGTCCAGGAATTCGCCGGCACGACGGCCGACGATTTCGGCGAGTGTTGAGGAAAGCAGATGGTTCGCATCCTTCCCCAGACCAAAGCGGCGGCGGTCAATCCGCTGAAGTCATCGCAGCCGCTCGGTGCCGCCTTGGCCTTTCTTGGCGTCGACGGCGCGATGCCGTTGTTCCACGGCAGCCAAGGGTGCACCAGCTTCGCGCTCGTGCTCTTCGTGCGACATTTCAAGGAAGCCATTCCCTTGCAGACAACCGCGATGGACGAGGTGGCGACGATCCTCGGCGGGGCAGACCATCTGGAAGAGGCGATCCTCAACCTCAAGGCCCGCACAAAGCCAACGCTGATCGGGGTTTGCACGACCGCGCTGGTGGAAACCCGGGGCGAAGACTGCGCAGGAGATATCGCCAATATCAGGCTGAAGCGCGCGGAAGAACTCGCGGGTACTGAGGTGGTGCTGGCCAACACGCCAGATTTCGATGGTGCGATCGAAGAGGGCTGGGCCAAAGCTGTCACCGCAATGATCGAAGGGATTACACGGCCCGGCGAGCAGGCGCGGAAATCGAAGAAGATCGTGATCCTGCCTGGCTGGAACCTCACTGTGGCTGACATCGAGCATGTGCGCGAGATGGTTGAGAGCTTTGGACTGAAGCCGGTGATTTTGCCGGACGTCTCCGGCTCGCTCGACGGTACGGTGCCCGACCGTTGGGTCACGACCACCTATGGCGGCACCAGCGTCGAGGATATCCGCGAGCTTGGCGCGGCCGAGCAATGTATCGTCATCGGTGAGCATATGCGCCGCCCGGCCGAGGTGCTGCATAGGTTGACCGGCGTGCCATACGTACTGTTCCGGTCACTGACTGGATTGAGAGACGCCGACCGGTTCGTCTCGCTGCTGTCTACGGTTTCGGGCGCGGCGGCGCCGTCTGGGGTGCGCCGTCAGCGGTCGCAGTTGCAGGACGCGTTGCTCGATGGACATTTCCACTTTGGAGGCAAGAAAATTGCGATCGCTGCTGAACCAGACCAACTCTACCAACTCGCGAGCTTCTTCATCGGCATGGGCTCCGAAATCGCGGCGGCGGTCACAACGGCCGCTATGTCGAAAATTCTGGAGGAAGTGCCGGCGCAGTCGGTTCAAATCGGCGATCTCGGCGATTTGGAAGCGCTTGGCGACGGCGCTGATCTTCTCGTTACTCATTCCCACGGCCGCCAGGCGGCGCAGCGCCTCGGCATTCCGCTCATGCGGGTCGGCTTCCCGATCTTCGACCGGCTCGGGGCCCAGCACAAGCTCACAATCCTCTACCAGGGGACCCGCGACCTGATCTTCGAGGTTGGCAACATTTTCGAAGCCAACGGGCGAGCGCCGACGCCTGAGGCGCTTGATCCACTCCGTAAGCGAGAAATGCCAGATGAGCTCCGTCCGTCGCCTCTCGCTCGTCACTGACGAGGTTCACGCACCGACGCCGGAACGCCAAGCGGGCGCATTGCGCGTGGCGATCGCCACGCAGGACATGAAGAACCTCAACGCCCATTTCGGATCGGCCAGGCGCTTTGCTGTCTACGACGTGATGCGCGAGGAGTGGAATCTCGTGGAAGCCGTGGCCTTCGATGACGTTTCCGACGAGAGCGGGAAGCATCGAACTGAGGGCGATGACCGCATCACCCCGAAGGTGGAGGCGCTGAAGGGCTGTCATCTCCTGTTTTGTCTGGCGATCGGCGGACCTTCGGCAGCCAAACTTGTTTCCGCAAAGATCCATCCGATCAAAGTCCCGCAGCCCCAGACCATCCAAGAGGTGCTGTTGCGCACGCAGATGATGCTCAGGACGTGTCCTCCCCCTTGGCTGCGCAAGGTGCTGGCGCAGGCAGGTGTCGCTGAACAGAAACCCTCCTTCGAGGACGAAAGCTGAAATGAGGAGTGGGCGAAATGTTTGAAGCCGCTGTTAGCCCTGCCGCCACCGAGGACGAGGCGGCTCTTGCCACCCCGTTCGTCAAATGCCTCGTGCGGCTGATCCGTGCCAATGATTCCCACGGGTCATGGGAAGGCAAATCGGACGCCGAGCTGCTGGGCGACTTCATCATCACCAGGGAACAGCGCCGTGCAATTCCAATCATCGGCGATCCCGATCCGGACGTGCTGTGGAGGCTCGACAAGTTCTACACCGCCGTCGGGCTTGCGATTGAGGAACGCTCCGGCCTGATGGCATCGCCGATGATGGAGATAAGCCACGAGGGCTTCGGGCGCGTGCTCTTCACGGCCGGGCGACTGGTCGTTCTGTCCAAGACCCTGCGCGACGTCCATCGGTTCGGCTTCGAGACGTTCTGGAAACTCGCTGCGGCCGGTACCCAACTGGCCGGCGATGCCACCACAGCCATTGAGGCTTATCCCGAGGTGGCGCGGGCGTGATGGAACCGATTTTCGATCGGAGGGATCATGTCAGGCCTTGAGGACATGCGAGCCCTCTCAATCGAGGCGGTCGAGGCCGATGTGGTTCTTGGGGTAGCGCTGATGAAGCCGGTGGTACTGATCTGTTCGCAAGATGCGGAGTTGTATCTGTTCCTCAGCCACATTCTGGGGGTGGACGGCTTCACGAGTGAGCCGGCAGGCGGCGTGAAGGAAGCACTTGCATTGGCCGATCAACGGGAGCTCCAGGCGGTCGTGCTGGACTGCGGGCCAGCAAGCGCGGCAGGCTCCACAATCTGCGCCCGGTTCAAGGGGGAGCCCCGGACCGGCCGCCTGCCTGTCATTGCGTTGATCGCGCCCGGCGCCGAGAACCAGCACCTCGATCTCTTGAAGGCAGGTGTTGACGAGAGCTTTGTGCGGCCCTTCGCACCGGCCAAGCTGCTTGACTGTCTACGCACGAAGTTGGCGCTGCCACAGCCGGGTTCAAACGGGATAAAAAACGGCAGCTGGCTCTGTTGCGGCAGCCTTGAGATGAAGCTCGATGCTCACCGGGTTCGAGGTAATGGCCACGACATCCATCTCGGACCTCTCGAATTCAACCTGCTGCGGCAATTTCTTGAGGCTCCCGGCAAGGTCTTCAGCCGAGACGAGCTGATCGACGCGGCCTGGCCGGACAATATCCACGTCGGTGAACGCACTGTCGACGTCCATATCAGCCGGATCAGAAAGGCGCTGAAGGCGGCCTCGCCAGGTAGCGTTATTCATACTGTCCGGTCTGCGGGCTACTCGCTTGAGAAGCTGGACGACTGAATCGCGAACGGACGGTGTGCCACTCTCCATCTTTGTTGGAAGGCAAGTCTTGCGGTTCGAAACGCGCTACGGGCGCGACATCTCAGGGGGAAGCAGTCAGATGGCCTTCAAGAAAATACTCAGTGTGACGGGAGCTGACCATTCCGATCAGGACGTCGCAATAGCTGCTCGCTTGTGCGCCGAGGTCGGCGCGTATCTTTCCGTACTAATTATATCGCCTCCGCCGCTCCTGATGTCGCCTCCGGTTATTGGGTCCCCTCCGCCGTTGGGCGGTGGCATCCCCGAGTGGTCTAGACATCGCGCACACCACATTGCCGCACGGGAACAATTTTCACAGGACATGGCCAACCTGGAAAAGACATCGAGGGAAATTCACAAAGTGCTGAGAGCCACGTGGCGCTGCTATGATGTCGACACCGAACACTGCGACAAGACTGGCGTCAGTGACGCGGTGCGACAGCGGGCGCTCTGCACCGACCTGACAATCGTCGGCCCCGCACTTCTCAATGAGGCTAGTCTGGGACCTCTTGTTATCAACGGCAGCTTGTTCGATACGGGAAAGCCGGTGCTTGTCGTACCGGAGGGCGCTGAGGCGACTCTGTCTCCGCGGCGCGTCCTGGTCGGCTGGGATTCGCGAGTCGAGGCGTCCCGTTCGGTTCGGGAAGCGCTGGATCTGCTATCCGGTGCTGAGGAAGTTCGTGTCGCAGTCGTCGATCCGGAGGCGACCTGCACCGGAAAGGGCGCCGAGCCGGGAGCCGACATCGCTGCCTATCTCACTCGGCACGGTGCTCGGGTTTCGGTCGACCGGCTGGCGAGCGCCGGAAAATCGGCAGCCACGGTGCTAGCGCAGCACGCAATCGAAACGTCTGCCGACATGATAGTCATGGGCGCTTATGGCAATCGCCGGCTGCGCGAGCGGCTCTTCGGTAGCGTGACGAGATGGATAGTTGGCAAGCCGCCTTTGCCGCTGTTTTTGGCCCGCTGACGGGTTCTGAAGTAGCACCGATGCTGTCCAAGCTCTACTCCGCTGGTCACCTACCCTGATGCCAAGTCGCAGGAAGGTCGCGCAAACGAGCAGGTTCCGCGAGCAACTTGCGCGCCGTCGCGAAGAACATTCTCCGGGCGCCTCTAACGCGCTCGGTGTCTGCTCGCCGAGACAACCCGTAAATACAAACGGCCGGGCAGAAGCCCAGGCGTCCTCAATGCGCTCAAACCAGCGATACTCGAGCCGGCGTCAGGTCGAGAAAGAGAGTCGTTTCAGCGCGGCAGGCCGCGTTCGGGCCGTAGCCTCATCGTATTCGCGTTATCACGATTTCCTTCACCTCTGGCCGGGAACGGAACACCGCAACGACCGTGCAGCGGCCAAGGCACCGACCTTCGAGTCCGACGGTCGGCTCTTGCCGGCCCTTCGGCGCGAACGGTGGCATCAATCACGTGTCATCGCCTGGGATGGTAGCCGGGTCAGCCGGCGGGGGCGGCCGCATCTTCGGCGTTTTCAGTCTGCCCGGCCCACCGCGTGGCGACCGAGCGGCCTTGAGGCCGGTCAATTCCCACAACGCTCACATTCGCACCATGTGGTCCCTGTAGGACGTGCACAGGGATACAGAACAACAAAAGCAGGAATCCGGGAGAGTTAACCGGCCCGGCACATGCCGGGACACATCCCGGCTCTCTTCGCCACGATCATCATCGTCAATCTGGCGTTATTTGCGACCCGCAGCCCGACATGACCGGCTTCGTCGCGAAACTCTGGCGTTGCGAGCCAGGAATTCAAGCGCAAAGCGGAAGAGGTAGGGCAGAGGCGATGCTCGGAGCGAGCGGCCCCTGTAATCGCAATGGCCTTCCGCTGAGCGACCGGAGCGGCAAGAAGCTCAAGCAAGGCTTGAGGCGGACGATGACGACGTGGCTGGCGGGTAGCCAACGCAGTCATGATGTCCATCTGTTCGTCCCTATATGTCGACGTCCGTGGCCACGCTTCTGTGCCGACGCGAAGCGGGTGGTGCGCGTCCAAGAGCTGACAATGGCAGAAAACATGTCGCGACTGATACAACCGGCTATCTGAGCGCCCCGGGATTTTTTTAAAGGAAAATCAATTGGTTACACCACGCTGAGCGCGTTGGCATGGCCTTTGCGAATTAAGTTTCAGCAACACTGAGTGAAAGCTGAATGCACGCAGATGCGCAAGACGAGCGATGCTCTCCCAGCTGTGGAGGGCAAGGTATGTTGCGGATGGGGTCTCCGGCTCCTTCGATCAAAGTGGAGGACTGGCTGCGTGGCGAGCCCCTTGCGGACTTCCAGCCCGGCAAAGTTTATATCGCCCAGTTTTGGGCAACTTGGTGCGAACTATGTGCGGCGGAGATGCTCGAGCTGATGCAGCTACAGGAGAAATACAAGGACAGCGGACTTGAGGTCGTCGGGATCGCGGCGGATGAAGACGCTCCAACGGCCGTCGAGGCCCGGACTAAGTTGGACGCGTGGTTGGCCGAAAAGTGCCCGGATCTGAATCATCGGATTGCGTTCGACTTCACAGGCGAAATGAAGAAACTTTGGAGGGAACCCAGTTTTTGCGTCGGGATTCCGACCTCGTTCGTAGTCGACCGAGACGGCTGCATCGCCTTTATAGGCCATCCGAGCCAACTCGGTGAGGTTTTGCCGAAAGTGCTCAACGGTAGCTGGCGTACCAGCAAGAAAGCGAAAGCCGCCGATCATGAGCGGATCGCCACAAGCGAACCCCTGGCGCGCGAACAAGTGTTTAAGAAGCCGTTAGATGACAGGTTCTGGGCTGCGGTGAAGTTGGAAGATTGGAAGACGGCGCTCTGGGCGATCGAAGAGGGCATTGCCTTGATGCCGGACGACCTCAATTTCCGCCTGGCCCATGCACATCTGTTGCTTCACAAAATACAAGACATGTGGACCAGCTTGCCCGTGATGCGCCAGTTGGTTCGCGACGCGATCGACAAAAATTCCGAGGATTGGATGGTTTCGGCGCTAGACCAACTTTTCCATCCGGCCAATGACCATTCGCGCCTTCCCCCTGCTGAGCGCTTCGCGATGGGCAAGGAGCTGTCCGAACACATCCTGGCGCTGAATCCCCCGCAAGGCGACAGCCCTAAGTTCCGATCCTATCCCGCGGTCGCCCGGTACTATCACGAGAACGGCAACAATGATCGCGCGATCGAGTTGGTCGAAGTGGCACTGACGTCGCTGGACGGGCCGGAGCCTATCCCGGCCGAATTGAAAGAGCAGCATCTGCCGCATTTGCTGCAGGCCCTCGCCAAGTACAGGGGTGCGAGGGCTTGTTGCGGCGCTCTCTTTGCGGCTGCGCAAAACAAATTCCCGAAGGTGCCAAAGCGCGGTCAGCCGAGGAGGAAAGATAAAAATGGGTAATTGGGCGAAATGGCTTCCAATTCGTCCATTTCCCTAGCGTGACCGCGGCAAGGAGGGTCCATGCAGCACTTGGTCGATTGTTTGCAGCAGGATCGAGGCTCAAATCTTCATGGCGTCGGGCCGCATTGCGGCGGAAGTGATGTTCAACGCGAATTCGCGTGGAAGACGTCGCAGTCGAGGACGTGTTCAAGGTCGGCCCGAAGGACATCAATTGCGTAGAATCGGCCGCCCCGAGCCGGGCGTCGGCTGCGCAAGTGTGCCATGCCGAACTGCTGGACGACTTCATCGTCACCAGAAAACAGCCGTGCAGTTCGTATCATCGGCGATCCCGAGACGGACGTGCTGTGGAGGCTCGACGTGTTTTATACCGCCCTCGCGCTCGCGATCAATAAGGAGCGTTCCAGCCTGGGACTTCGGACGATTGCTTTTACCGGCCGGGCGGTTGGCCGTTATGTCGAAACGTCCACCGGTTCGGCTCCGAGACGTTCCGGAAACTCGCGGAGGCCGGTACGAAACTGGTCGACGATGCCACCACGGCGAAGCCTATCCCGACGTTGCACGGGCGTGAAGAACCGATTTCGAGGAAGGATCTATGTCAAAGCTAGACGAGATGGGGAAGAAAGTCCGAAGGCTTCAGCTGCGCGCGGCAGTTGCCAAGATGAAATTGCACGACCTTGCAGAGGATCTCCCGGGAAAATGGACTGAGATAGAGGAAGTTGCTCAGGAAAGTCGGCGGTTTTTTCCGAGTTGGATGGTGCCAAGAGAGCGCTCGCTGCAATGAAGAAGTTACGATGACGAACACATTTATCACCCGCGACGGCTCCGGATGGGTGCCGGAATATCTCACCGCTATAGACGGGACGACCTGCATCGGCTGCGGCCGCTGTTTCAAAGTCTGCTCTCGCGAGGTTATGCATCTTTACGGCGTCGATGACGCGGGTGAAATCCTCGGCGCCTGCGACGGCAAAGACGACGATTTCGATGGCGAGCTCAATCGCATGATCATGGTCGTCGATCATGCTGGCCGCTGCATTGGCTGCGGGGCCTGCGCCCGCGTCTGCCCGAAGAACTGCCAGACCCATGTTGCGGCCGATCAGGTCGCAGCGTGATCTGCGGAGACAAAACCAGGAGAACGGCGTTGCCCTTTATAATGTTTTGTCGAGTCCTAGGGGTGGTGCTGTGCAGCACCGCACTGACTGTCTACTTCGCATCTCATTCAATCGGCACAGTAGTCGTCACCACCCTGGCTTGTTCCCTGCTCCTTCAGCTGGCGTATTTCGCAAGCGTGCTCTTTCTGATCTGGCGGTCTGGCTGCGATAGCCGAGTTGGCCAGAGGGCTGAGCATTTCGGCAGTTCCAAGGAAGTTGGATCCGAGCCGCCAGACCTTGATGAGGTGACGAATGAATCCGCAGATTTGCTCCAGCGCGATCAAATGCTGGCCATATCGCTGCTGCTGCCTTGAGGTGTCATGACGAGGTCAAGTGCTCAAGCTGGCACCACTTTGGACCAACCATAAATATTGAGCAGATATTCGAAGGAATACTTTGCTTGAGAAGTCGATGGAGACCGCGATCAGGTCATTCTGGTTAATCCAGGAGAGGCAGTTCGTGAATGCCATATTGGTAGCCGCTCGCAGTATGCCGGCGTGCGGTTGCAACCCTCAATGACGTACTTTTGGGCGTCGGATAACACAGACGACGCAAATCAAAGAGGCCTCTAAAATGACTCGCGCATGGCTAATTCAGCTCCATCGCGTGTTGCCGGAGAGAAAATGCTGCAAAAGTTCGAACGCTATCGCTCACCTTTGGGCCCACGCCCTTCGAGAAGCTCGACCGCCTCTCCCAGCATCTGGGGGGCAGGGTGGAAATCTACGCCAAACGCGAGGACTGCAACTCCGGTCTTGCGTTTGGCGGAAACAAGCCGCGCAAGCTCGAATACATCATTCCCGACGCGATCGCGTCAAATGCCGATACGCTTGTCTCCATCGGCGGCGTGCAGTCCAACCACACGCGGATGGTCGCCGCGGTCGTCGGCAAGATCGGCATGAAATGTCTCCTGGGTCAGGAGAGCGGGGTACCCCATGAGGACACCGTCTACGACCGGGTCGGCAACATTCTCTTGAGCCGGATTATGGGAGCAGAGGTGCGCCTTGTCGATGGGGCTTTGACATCGGCATCCGCGCAGTTGGGAACAGGCGCTCAATGAGGTCAAGTCAAGAGGCAGGAGGCCCTACGTGATACCGGCAGGGGCCTCAGTTCAGAAATATGGCGGGCTTGGGTACGTCGGGTTCGCGAGGAGGTGCGCGCCCAGGAGAAACAGCTTGGGTTTGCCTTCGACTACATTGTCGTTTGCACGGTCACGGGCTCGACGCATGCCGGCATGCTCGTGGATTTGCCAAGGACCGTCGACAGCCCAATCTCCTCGGTATCGAGCTTCTGCCACCCCCGCCCAAACCAGGGCGCAGGTGCTAAACATTGCCCGGTATACTGCGAAGCTCGTCGACCTTGGCACGGAAATCATCGAGGATGACGCGGTGTTGCTCGAGGGGTACGCGTCTCCCTGTACGGCCTTCCTTCCGAGCAAACCAGGAGGCCATCCGCCTGTGTGCGCGGCTCGAGGGTCTAATTACCGATCCCGTCTATGAGGGCAAATCGATGCAAGGGATGATCGACCTCGTCCAGAAAGGCTGCTTTCCAGAGGGATCGAGGGCTACGCGCACCTCGGCGGCGGGCGGGCCATTAACGGTTTCAGTTACACCTTCCTTCCGCAACGGCTGACGCTCGACAGCTTGCGATTTCGCCGTCCTGCGTGCCGGCGATGCGCCCAAAGTTGGTTCCAGGGCCGCCCAGCAAACCGAGGGCGCCGGCGGTTAATTAGCCGCTAAACGCGAAGCTGACTGAGTTGATCTGGAAATTTTGATCGATGGATCGTTTGCTGAGGAAATAAGTTCGCTTAGAGTATCATCGTGGCATATTAGACCAAAGTTGATAGGTAAATATACAGGAGAAATAATTCAATGTGGCTGCCGAAACAATTTCTATGGATTTAGCCAAGTAAGTTATAGTATTCAAAATTCGTGATCGGCCAATAACGCAATAAGAGTGGAGGAATATCCGATGATCTTACAGGAATTGGGCTCTGCCATTCCCGGCGGCAGGGTTTTAGAAATAACGACGACCACCGGCTGCATCGTCGGATGTTCTTATTGTCCGCAGGACAAGTTCGCCCATCGGCAAAGGGCGGTTTCTCATGTGAAGCATCTTCGTCTTGAAGATTTCAAGCGATGTCTGGCGCGCGTACCAACTTCCGTCGACATTAGTTTCGCCGGATACTCCGAGCCTTGGCTCAATCCGGATTGCACCGAAATGGTCGAGCACGCTTACGCCAGAGGCCATGGCATCCGGATTTTCACGACGCTTGTAGGAATGAAGGGGCGAGATCTACACCGCTTGCTAGCGCTGCGCTCAAGGGTATTCGTGGTCCATGTTCTCGATGATGGCGCATACATGAATAGCCGTCTCGTCGGAGACAATTATCTCGCTTTGATTCGTCAAGTGGTCGACACAGACATTGCCTCAATTCGGTTTATAGTCTTGGGCGAGGTCCATCCCGCTATCGTCGACATAATCCCCGCCGGCGCGCTAGTTCGCGCGCGGCCTCTGAGCAGCAGGGGCGGAAGCGTCGATCCGAAGATCGTCCAACCACGACAGCCAGTCGTCGGAGCGCTGACATGCGTTGACGGACGGCAGTATCGGAATGTTCTTCTCCCAAACGGTGACGTTACGCTCTGCTGCATGGATTTTGAACGGCGCCACGTGTTGGGCAATCTTCTGCGCCACGAATACGAATATCTTTTTGAAGGGCTAGTTTTTAGCGAAGTCGCCGATCGCATGAATGGGAGAGATGGCTTTCTGCTTTGTAGGATGTGCGAATATGCCCATCCAACGGCGTCCGCATGCTGATTGGAGGTCGGCGAACCGCCTGAAAGCGGGGCGGATCGAATGTCGATGTGCATCAGGCGGGCCGCCTCCTTCTGCCTCGCGTGAACCCGGTCGATGGCGGTCTAGTCCCCATTTTTACTCGGCTTCGACACATCCTGTGGTAGCATCTCCCAGCACGAAGCTGTCTGGTTATTGGCCCAAGAGGGGGAGAACCGGCTTAGCCTGGTCTCACCTACATCCTCCGCTGTCGGCTTTTCGAAACCCTAATCCTCATTCATGGCAGAGTTGGCCGAGACGCTTCAGGAGCGGTCCGAAAGCGCCCCGACGTTGAAGAACGCCGACATCGCCGCTGCCGCTCGCTCGCTCCGCGCTGTTGAGCGCGCTCGCGAGCGGCTTCGCTACCGCCGAGCTACACCACCAGCCGGGGCACGATGGTTCGTGTTGCTGCCGGAGCGCCTGCAACACGTTAGCATGCTGCTGCATGGCAGAAGCGCCTGTCACGCCATGAGCCGGCGCTAGCGCTGAGCTTTGATAGGATTGGCAGGGCGTTTCGCCGGGTAGAAGCAGGTGCGTCAACTACCAAATACCGTAGTATCGACGCTTCCCCGAAAACTCTAGAACTGAGTTCGTTCCAACGCATAGACGAGAGATACCGCCATGCAGAGCAACGTGACTACGGTGGAGGTTCCGAAGGCGTCAGTGCCGTTGAGCTGCCGCGCGAGTCCGGTCTCCCTTTCGGCGCGGACCTTTTTGAGGAGCGTGTCGGGATTACGAACACATTCCTGGGAGGTCACGACCGTCCAAAGTTCCGCCTAGAAAACACACCGCGCAACCGACCATACGCATTTAATCACTTGCTCGTTGGACGCGGCAGACATGCAGAGGGACCCTGAAATGAACAGCGACGTTTTTGCAGCTCATGAGTCTAACGTTCGTCGCTATGGGCGATCGTTTCCCGCGGTCTTTACGAGAGCCCTTGGGGCGACTATCTGGGACGAGGCCGGCAACCCATATATCGATTTCCTCGTAGGGTCGGGCGCCCTCAACTACGGACACAACAACCCGAATATCATTGCCCCGGCAATCGAATATCTCGTCGGCGAGAACATTCTTCTGTCGCTCGACATGTATACGGCTGCGAAGCGTGACTTTATTGAAGCGTTTGTTGATTCGATCCTGAAGCCCAGAGGCCTCTCTTACAAAATACAATTTCCTGGGCCGACCGGCACAAACGCAAACGAGGCGGCGCTGGCCCTGGCGCGAAAATATACCGGCCGCCCGAGCGTAATGGCCTTCTCGAACGCGTTCCATGGCATGTCGCTTGGCTCTCTGGCGGTATCGGGTTCGGCGTCAACTAGGGATCTGGGCGGCGTCGCTCGCCACGATGTGATCCGTGTCCCTTATGACGGATATCCGAGCCACGATTTCGATTCGGCGGGCTACATAGACTTCGTATTGGGCGACCCAGGGAGCGGCATAGAAAAGCCCGCTGCAATCATCCTGGAGACCATCCAGGCAGAAGGCGGCATGAACGCCGCATCCGCAGCTTGGCTTACAGAAATTCAGCGGATTTGCCGTAAGCACGGCGTGGTTTTGATCGTCGACGACATTCAGGCAGGTTCGGGACGAACGGGCGATTTCTTCTCGTTCGAGTTCGCGAAGATCGAACCCGACATCGTGTGCCTGTCGAAGTCCCTAAGCGGTTCAGGTAGTCCGTTCTCGATTGTTCTAATTCGCCCCGAAATAGACATATGGAAACCGGGAGAACATAGCGGGACTTTCAGAGGCAACAATCTAGCCTTCGTGACTGCAGGAGCGATGTGCAAAATGTGGTCCGACGGACAGTTTACTGAAGGCGTTGAGCGGACAGCTGCCAAACTGCAAAGACACCTGGACAGCCTTGTTGCGAAATTTCCCAAGTGCATCGAACAAAAGCGCGGCCGCGGTCTGATGGCCGGCCTCAAGTGCCGTTCGCAGGCCGTTGTCGGCCGTGTGCACGATGTCGCGTTCCAAAATGGCCTGCTGATCGAATCTTCAGGACCAAATCGCGACGTCATCAAAGTCCTCCCGCCGATAACCATCACCGACGACGAACTCGATCATGGCATCGCCATCCTTGATCACGCACTAAAGGAGCAAGCCAATGAAGACTAATCAAGTGTTCCAAGCCCCAGCCATCTCGCCTGTCGAGATCAGAGAGCGAACCGGCTCGATCAGCACTGCGGAGATCATCTCAGTCCTGAAAGGTGAGATCACCGCTCTGCACATCAAGCAAGCTTTCAGCACCGAAATAGCCGAGGAGATCACCGCGAATTTCAGTGGCAGTCCCGGTCTCAAGGAGCGTAAGGACGGCGTCCCCGGACAATATGTCGGCGCATCCCACTACAGGAAGGATGCAGCCACCTATTTCGCAGAGGCGGAAACTGCGCGACAGTACGTCGACGCCCTTTTTGAGAATCTGGTTGATCCGGTCCGAGCATTGTTCAACGCGTTGAAGCGCGAGCTTCGCAAACAGGGCATTGAATTGCGGCTGGCCCGTTCGGAGCACGGTCAGGCTAATGTTTGTCGCGCTCTCAGTTGGTCTGGCAGCGGCACATTCTCCTTGGACCCCCACGACGACGTCGCTCAAGTGTTATGTGCTGGGAACGATTACGAGCTTTCTGCGGTGGCGCACAACACCGTCGCAGCACTCAACTTTTATCCCAGCATGCCCGAGGAAGGTGGCAATCTGCGGCTCTGGAGCCACAAGCCGACAGTCACTGACCGAAAGTCTCAAGGTGTGGAGACTACGGGCTACCCCTATTCGGCAGCCTATCTCGAGGGCGTTCCTTGTCGCGACTTCCAGCTAAGGGCCGGGGATATCGGCCTGATCGATGGCGGTTTCGTTCACGGGGTCACCGGTCAATCAGGCAACGGAAAGCGTCGCCTAGTGCTGAACAGCTTCTTCGGGTTTGCGCGGCCGGATCTTGTTGTCTGGTGGACCTGATGTTGGAGGTCGCTACTGCCCTTCCGCCGACAGGTCTCACATTGGTCGCAACGCGAGGGGGAGGCCCCTTTAGTCACAGCCGCCCCCGGGCTGATCCAGGCCGACATTATCATGAAGCAATTGGCGTTTCAGGTGCTGCCGGTCTCCGACACGATTTACCAAATTACCTGTCCGCGACCCGGCGCTCCACTGTTCCCGGTGCCGAACCGAACACGCATCGCGAGGTGATGTTAAGCAAGTCAGAAGCAACGCGAGAGGTGTCTAGGCAACGTATACTTCTTCCTACATCGATCGGGCGTTTACCTGCGTCAGTGTGGCAGGGCACCGCGGTTCGCCTTCGACCGTTTCCGAAATGGGCCAAATTAGTGTTCCCACGCTCCGACAGATGCATGTTCAAGAAAACTCCTGGCACAATGGACGTTAAAACCGCCGAATCGCAAGAGTGCCTTTCTCCGCAACAGAAGCATCGTGAATTAGGCATGACATTATTTGTGCGAGATTTTTTGGCCGATTTTCTACAACTCGATAATTCCAAATTGTAGCGCTCTTATGGCCGCTGTTGTTCTGCTAACTGTGTCCGTCTTTTTCATAACGTTTTTTATGTGGAAGTTAACAGTATTTACAGAGATGCCTATAATCTGCCCTATTTCCCACGACGACTTCCCTTTCGCCGTCCATAGGATGCACTCCTTTTCTCTTGGAGAAAGGGTAGGTATCTCGCCGATGCCGCTAATCCGCCGGTGTTCCATAGTCTCTGCTCCGCAGCTATTTGCACAGGAGGGTGTCACTGGCCCACAAGCTGCCGGCTTTTGAAGGTACGGCCCTGCGCGCCGTTCTCGTCAAGCTGGCATCGTCAAAGCTCTACGACATCGTTGCTGCTATCAGTGTTATTTAACTTGAATTTAGGCTTCCATATCGTTATGAAAGCGCAACATAGAGAAATGGCCTTAGTTTCTGATCAAGTTGGCGCAATCTCTCGAGAGATCTCGGCGACCCGGTTGAGATGTGCCAGCTCCCGCTCCGCCCACCGATCCGATGATGACGGGGTATCCCGCGGGGAGATCCCGCCGTTTCACGGAGCTTTCCATCTAAGCAAACGTCAGTTCCTGGGTAGTATGGCCCCTGGTCGCTTGAACCGGCGTTCGCGGCGATCACGTGTAGGTTCCGTCGGAGACCTTCTTGGAACAGAGCCTCGGGGAAGCCACATGCCGAGTTCGCCGTCGGTGACAAAATCCGGATCCCGTCTGTTGGCCGGTGAAAAATGCAGCTTCTAAGCCACGTCCCAGCAGGCAGAGCTGCAGAGGGTGCCGCATTAATATTGCGGACCAGCCCAACTCTGGTCGCGACCAAACACTGCTGCGCAGGACCGACAGCGTAGCCGGATCGGTGCAGTCTCAAAGCCGAGGCCGGGATAGCGGGATTGACGGATACTGTGCAACCGAACCCATGGCCACCCGAGCCCAGCGCCACTGATCTCGCCTAGACTCCGCTGCCTTTGCGGCATGGGCGTCGCTGGAAATTCGGGCCTGATCGATTGATAGTCGCTGAGGTTCATACATGAACTGGCTCAGTTGCCGGACATTTCGAGACCTTGCCATTCGCCAAGACGAGGCGATCTCATACTGCATTTGGTGCGCGTCAGGGTCGTGTCCCATCAGGTGGTGTAGCTCGGCGGTAGCGAAGCCGCTCACGAGCGCGCCGTTAGTAGCGCTGTAGCGAGCGAGCGGCGTGTGGGTGGTCATCGGCGCTTTCCGGTAGGGTTTGGTTGTTGACGCCAACCCATTTCGGAAGGACCACCGATGACCGGCGACATGATGAACCTGCGCACGCTCGTGGGGAAGACCCCGGATGCCGATCTGCTGCGGGAGATGATCGGCTTTGCCGCCGAGCGACTGATGGAAATGGAGGTGGGCGCGGCCACCGGCGCCAGCTATGGCGAGAAGAACCCGCTGCGGCTCGCCCAGCGCAATGGCTACCGCGACCGGGACTGGGAGACGCGGGCCGGCACGGTCGAGCTGCGCATCCCGAAGCTCAGGAAGGGAAGCTACTTCCCAGGTTTCCTCGAACCGCGCCGCATGGCCGAGGGCGCTAACCGCCGTCATCCAGGAAGCTTATGTGCAAGGCATCTCGACCCGGTCGGTTGACGACCTGGTCAAGGCCATGGGTATGAGAGGCATATCCAAGAGCCAGGTCTCGCGGCTGTGCGAGGAGATCGACGGGAAGGTGAAGGCCTTCCTCGAGCGGCCGATCGAGGGCGATTGGCCATACCTGTGGATCGACGCCACTTACCTGAAGGTCCGCCGCGGTGGGCGGATCGTCTCGGTCGCCGTTATCATCGCCGTCGGCGTCAACGCGGACGGCCGGCGCGAGGTACTGGGCATGGAGATTGGCACCTCGGAGGCCGAGCCGATCTGGACAGAGTTCCTGCGCAAGCTGACACTTCGCGGCCTGCGCGGCGTCAAGCTCGTCGTCTCCGATGCTCACGAAGGCCTCAAGGCGGCCGTCACCAAGGTGCTGTGCGCGACATGGCAGAGGTGCCGCGTCCACTTCATGAGGAACGTGCTGGCCCATGCCGGCAAGAGCGGCCGCAGGGTCGTCTCAGCCTTCATCGCCACCGCTTTCGCCCAGGAAACGCCCGAGGCCGCGTCCGAACAATGGCGCGCCGTCGCCGACCAGATCCGGCCGAAGGTGCCGAAGCTGGCGACAATCATGGACGACGCCGAGCCCGACGTGCTGGCCTACATGACCTTCCCCAAGGAACATCGCGCCAAGCTCCACTCGACGAATCCGATCGAACGTCTCAACGGCGAGATCAAGCGGCGCACCCGAGGTCGTCGGAATCTTCCCGAACGACGATGCGATCGTGCGCCTCGTCGGCGCAATCCTGCTCGAACAGAACGATGAATGGGCAGTGCAGCGGGCCAGATATATGACTCTGGGAAACGATCAGCCAGATGAGCGATGATCCCCTGATCAGCC
Source organism: Mesorhizobium sp. C268A (assembly GCF_040324475.1). NCBI lineage: Bacteria > Pseudomonadati > Pseudomonadota > Alphaproteobacteria > Hyphomicrobiales > Phyllobacteriaceae > Mesorhizobium > Mesorhizobium sp. C268A. Next base: position 2,421,137 of record NZ_JAMYVX010000001.1, on the reverse strand, counting down.
TGCCAGCCGTGGCGCGCTGATCAGCCCGGCCCATGCCGGAGAGCACGGCGACTAATGCCGCCAGCTACACCACGCCGCGGGACACGATCGGCGTCAGATCAGCGTAGCGCGATGTTGTCCATTATGAGATTACGCGAAAGCGTCTCCAACAGTTCGTCTCGCGTCAACCAAACGAGCCAGTCGTCGTCGTCTATCCCGTGCGCAGGCAAGTGCAGGATTGATCCGTGCGGCTCGCAATGAAGATAGCCGTAGCGATCGACTACTGCTTTTTCGATATGCCAGCCGGCAACCAGCGCGTAAATGAAGTCTGGCGCCCAGTGAGCCCAAGCCAGTCCGAATGCAATGCGCCCGATAAAGGTAGAGAGTCCCCGGCCTCTAAAGTCCTCGCGCAACCAGATGTCGCCATGATATGCGACCGGCCCGGTCATGCCGCGAGCAGTCGGCGCATCGCAGCGAGACGAGGAACCGGGCCCGGCTTTGAGGTTAGGATCCGCGAACCAGGCTCTGAGCGACCCGAGGTGCTCAGCAAGGTCTGTGTTGGATAGATGATCTAAACGCAGTGCCTGGACATGCGCTACTCTTCCTTCCCGATCCCGCCCGACGATCCAAAAGGCCTTTCCAGGCGGAAGGTAAGAACTATCGGGACGGAAGCTTGGATAAGTCGGTGACTTACCGGGAAGTCTGCTGGTTATCCCAACATATTCCTCAAAATCGTCACCCATCGTAATATGGAGACCGGACTTGCGCCCCAGCTCCTCTGCTGCACAGAGGTACTTCGAAACCTCCAGCGTCGTCACGTTGCTCTGCATGCCGTTGCACCCTGGTCAATGGGCTGACCCAGCACGGCTTCTAGAGTTTACGGGCAAGCACCGATACTACGGGATCTGGTAGTTGACGCGTCCGCTTTTGGCCACGATAGCGTGTCCAGGCACTTGCTGAAGTAGCCTATTAACACCTGCTGCCCTTGTCGGCGGCATATGGATGGATAGGGAGGATTGCCTTGGTTTTCGACTATATCGTCGTAGGTGGGGGGTCCTCTGGATGCGTCATGGCGAGCAGGCTCTCCGCCGATGGAAATCGCGTGCTGCTCATCGAGGCCGGTCCCGATACACCCCCGAACTCCGTCCCTGACGACATCCTCGACGGCAATCCGACGCGTGCTTACTTCAATCCCGATTATCAGTGGCCGTCACTCGACGCGACCATGATACGGGACGGCCGCAAGCCCGTTCATTACGAGCAGGCCCGGGTCATGGGCGGCGGCTCCAGCATCAATGCCCAGGTGGCGAACCGCGGTGGTCCCGAAGACTATAATGAATGGGCCTCAAGCGGTGCAACGGGCTGGGGTTGGGACGAGGTTCTGCCATACTTCCGCCGCCTGGAATGCGATATGGATTTCGACGGCGAATTTCACGGCAAAGCTGGTCCCCTGCCGATAAGGCGTGTTCGGCAATCAGACTGGTCCGGCTTTATCCGAGCGGTATCGAGAGCGTATGAAAATGCTGGTATTCATTTCAGGCCGGACTTCAATGGTGCCTTTGGTGACGGATACTCCGCTGTTCCGTTGACGAACCGAAACGGTCACCGGGTTTCTGCTGCGATGGCCTACTTGTCCGAGAGCGTCCGCTCTCGGCCCAATTTGACAATCTTGTCGGAAACAACGGTTGTACGGCTGACCTTTTCAGGACGCGCCATAGCGGGTGTCGAGACGGAAAACAACTTGGGCCGGCAGTCGTACCGCGCTTCCACCGTGGTCCTCTGCGCCGGAGCCATCCATTCGCCCGCCATATTGATGCGCTCCGGGATAGGTCCGGCCGAGCAACTGAAAAAGCTCGGTATTCCAGTCGTTACAGAGCTGAAAGGTGTGGGCCAGAGCCTTCAGGAACATCCAGGGATCGCCGTTTCGACGTACTTGAAACTAGGCGATCGCATGGCTCCCAATGTGAGCGGCCACATCCAGATCCATGCTCGTTACTCGTCGGGCTACAGTGGATGCCCTTCGACGGATATGGCAATATCGGCGGTTGCCAAGTCGGCCTGGCACCCGCTCGGCAGGCGCCTCGGCTCCCTCTATTTCTGGGTAAACCGCACTTTTTCGACAGGAACCATCGTCCTGAAGGATCGCTCGCACGCAATCGCGCCGGAGGTGGATTTCAACTGGTTGAGCGATGAGCGGGACGCCGCGCGATTGAAGCGAGGATTCCGCTTTATCGCCCGCCTGCTGAAGCAAGATTCACTGTCGGCCGTGGCGCTCGATCCGTTCCCGTCAGCTTGGAACCTACGGGCGAAGCAGGTTAGCAAAGTCAATTGCATTAATTACGGGCTTACCTCGGTGTTGGCTCTGCTCATGGACTGCTCTCCACGCCTGCGTCGGGGTCTCATTAGACACGTCATAACGGATGGTCATAGCATTTCAGATCTGATTGATGACGAAGAGCAGTTGGACCGGTTTGTCCGCCTGAACGTGACCGGCAATTGGCATCCGACGTCGAGCTGCAGGATGGGGGCAGCCTCGGACCCTGCCGCCGTGACCGATCCATCGGGCCGCGTTCGCGATGTTCCCGGGTTGAGGATCTCCGACGCTTCGGTAATGCCATTCTGCCCCCGGGCCAACACAAATATTCCAACGATCATGGTGGCTGAGAAGATGGCTGACGCGATTTTGAAAGAAGACCGGAATGGCTAGCGAAGAGGTAATCAAAAGCTTCATCGAGGAGAGCGGCGGGATTCGTCTTCCGGCAGGTGGATCGAGGTCGGATAACTCGTCAATGCCGTGACTATTGCCATCGTCGCGGAGCCAGGGCCCGAACAGGTCGGGCTGCCGTCGCTGCCGCTCACCGGGTGTCTGGGATCGCGTCCTTATAGACATGCATTCCTACGTCCCTGGATGCATGCTGTTCCCCACTGCCGACGCACTGAGGCGATGCTTTCGCGGCAGTCGTGTGTATGGACACCGGCAAAGGCGATAGGTGTCACGCATGAAGAGGTACGGACCCCGATCCGGTACCTCAGGTACTGCGGCCGGCCTTGCTGAGAACTTGAAGGCCCGATTCCGCGAGGCGCCAATCTCGTCGATCACACGGTCACGAGCCCATTCAGGGCTTTACCCGGGTCGTGCAGTGCAACTTTCCACTGGAATGATTGTCCGTAGCGTCACGCGCTGAAACCATAGGGGTTCGCTTGTGGGTTCAGCTGCACGGTCAGTGAAATTCGAACGAGTTTCGGCCAATCTTCGGCCGTGTCGTCGAAAAGGCCCCCCGTTAGGCATTTACAGGAGAGTTCCTCAACATCCCATTTTTTGACGAACTTTAAGATTAAATAACAATCGTTAAGACCGGGAAATGATATGTAATAATAAAGCGCATATTCTTAATCTGTCCTGTATTGTTAATCGCGCAGATATGGTGGATAACTCAAGATACCCAAAGATAGCTATTCAAAATGTCTCAATGGCATTGCTTGTTGAACGGAAGCTAATGCCGGCTACCACGTTTTCCAGGAATCCCATAAGCCCAAAGCACTAATAGAGGAGCGACTATGACCACACTACCGCAAATCTCGATGGCAAAACTGGCAGCCGATGCAACGCAACACGAAGAGCGCGAGCGCCTACGCCTAGCCTGCGAGGATTATGGGTTCTTCTACCTTGTCGAGCACGGAATCCCGAAAGAACAGATCGCCGAAGCAATCGACGCTTCCCGGCGTTTCTTCGCGTTGCCACAGTCGACAAAGGAACGTTACGGTCACTCTGCCCAAGACGTGTACCCCACTACCGCCCGTGGATACAGTCCGTTGCGCGGCGAAATGCTGCATCCCGAGGCCGGCCCCGATCCAAAGGAAATGTTCGACCTCGGTATCGAGAATGAAGGCGACCGGCGTCCGTTTGCCGGACGCACACGCCTTCCGGATGATGAGGTGGCTCCTGGTTTCGCTCGAAGCCTGCTTGCTTTGCAGGCTACCGTGCTCAACGGGGTTGTGCCGCAGCTCGGAATGGCGCTGGCCGACCTGCTCGAAATGGAAGAGGGCTGGTTCCAACGCCATTTCAACCCGCCGACGGTACTGCAACGCGTGATCCGGTACCCGTCTACCGGCGGCATGGCCGCTAAGCATACCGACAATGGCTTCTTCACGCTGCTACCGCAGGAGGAACTCCCCACGCCCTCCTTGCAGGTGTGGTTCGGCGGGCGTTGGACACCGGCGCCGAGCCTCCCTGACAGTCTGGTGGTCAATCTGGGCGACATGCTTCAGGCCTTGAGTGACGACCGGTTCAAGAGTACGCCGCATCAGGTCGTGCACCCTGGTCCGGCTGAACGAATTTCGCTTCCCTTCTTTATCTATCCGGACATCGACGCACGCCTGAGTTCCCGGCAAGGACAGCACACCTTCAGTGTCTCGGAAATGATGCTGCGCAACTACGAGTCAATATGGGAAAAGGGGAACGGCGCCGGACGCGCGCGAGAGTTGCAATAAGTGTTCGGCTTCATGGAACCTGAGCAAACTACGGCGACGAGGTGGCACACCTGGATGTGGCGCCCTGGATGAAATCGTCCAGAAGAAATTTGTCCGCAGCTGTGCCTACACATTGTTGGATTGTGCCGTACGAGATCGAAGCGCGGTACTTTTCAGGCAAGCTGCAGTACCACGGCTTTCTATTGTGGGGCTGCGCTGCGCGGATAACTTTGGAAAGGAAAGCGGAGCGACTAGTGCCGAACGACTCGATGACCAGCGTCATCTAAGTATTTCTCTGGCCTTTGGCTGCATAAGTAGAACAAGTCACATCTTCAGCGAGCGCACCGAGATAAGATACATTACGTTCGACTTTTGGCAAACTAAAGATTTGAGTGCCAGCTCCAAGCATTGCAACACATCGCCACTAGAGCGGTTCCATCTCGATGGGGCTCCGATGTGCAGGCGGGCGCGTTGTTTTGTTTGTTTGGTAAACTGATCCTGAAAAGTGTCATTGACAGGAGATATTCATGTGTGTGAGCCGTGATTTCAATAGCGCACTGCAAGCAACCCAGAATTGGATCAGCGATCTGATGTGGAGACTTCGCTGGCAGGATCGTGAGCAGGTCTACCACGTTCTGATTGCGACGCTGCACGCCCTGCGCGACTGCCTAGATCGCGACGAGGCTGTTTACATGGGAGCACAGTTGCCAGTTTTACTTCGTGGCTTCTACTACGAGGGTTGGAATCCCAGCCGCCGCCCCAAAGGCAGAAACCGGAACTCGTTTCTCGACCGGATCCACGACGGCGTCCACCATCACCCGGCGGTGGATCCGGAAGAGGTTGCCCGCTCGGTCCTAGCGCAATTTGTGGACCGCTTGCCTGCAGCAGAGGTCGAAGATGCCAAGGCCGCCACTCCAAGTGTGCTGCATGACCTTTGGCCAGTCTGAGACGTCTGCGCCATGAGCATCCACGAAGCCAACGCTTGGGAGCGTTATCGACCGAGAAACTGATTTGGCTGCGCTTCCTGACAGGTCCGCAACTAAGCAACCAAGGGTGTCCGACCGATTGACACCGATCACAGTAGGGCAAGGCTAAATCGCCGGCCTATATGCTCCCACTGCGAGAACAGTTTCTTGGGTTCAAAGGCGCTCATGACAAGTGGAACTGCCGCATCATGATTTATGCGAGCGCGTGGAGCTGAATGTCGTCTCAGATACTCGTGGGACTAGCGGCGAAACAAGAACGTGAGCTGGGAGGAACTACAGATGGACAAGTGGAAACACCTCAAAAACAGGAATGGACGTGCAATCCTGAGGGGAATTGCCGCACTCGGCATAACAGCGATGGCAATCGCCTCGTTTGCCGGGTCGGCTTCGGCGCAGTCGCTGCTGGATAAGATCAAGAACGGAGAGGCGGTCCGGATCGGCTTCTCCAACGAGGTTCCCTGGGCCTATCCTGGCGAAAACAATGAGCCGCTCGGCTTTGTCAATGCGATGACGATCGATATACTGAAGAAGCTGGGCACGACCAAGGTCGAGCCGGTCGTCACCGAATGGGGCTCGCTCATCCCCGGCCTGCAAGCTGGTCGCTTCGACATCATCACGGGCGGCATGTACATCCTGCCGGAGCGCTGTCGGAACGTGCTGTTCACCGAACCAATCGTGAAGGCCACCGACGCGCTGATTGTTCCGGCTGGCAATCCGGAAGGACTGCACTCCTATCAGGATGTACACGACAAGGGCCTCACCTTCGTCACCGGCGCGGGCTACAGCGAAATCGAGCTCATGCGCAAACTCGGCGTCCCCGACGACAAGATCATGCAGGTCGCCGGCCCGGCGGAAATCCTGCAGGCGGTGAAGGCCGGCCGCGCGGCAGCGGGTTCGGGCGCTTACTTCACTATGAAGGAGTTCACTGACAAAGACGACAGCGTCGAGCTGGTCCCGGCAGGTAACAGCTATTATTCGGGTCTCGCCTTCCTGCCCAACCAGCAGGCGGAGGTCGACGCCTTTAATGCCGTGCTGAAAGACTATATCGGTTCGGACGAGATGATGGCATCGGTCGGCAAATACGGCTACACCAAAGCCACCCTCCCGGACGGCACCACGGCCGCCGAGCTCTGCAAGCGTTGAAGCCAGGCCGGGAATTGCCATCCATGCGCCTCACCACCTCCCCGGCCCTGGCCGGGGAGCGCCCAGCGGGGGGAAGGACATGAGCGACGTCGCGCTCGGCTTCAGCGTGGCGGCGCTCGCCAAGGGCGTCATGATCACCCTCGTCGTGACCCTCGCGGCATCTCTGGTAGCGATCGTCCTGGGGCTGATCGTCGGCCTGATCCGGATCTCGCCACTTTGGCCGCTGCGCTGGTTCGGCATCGCCTATATCGAATTCTTCCGCGGAACGTCGATGCTGGTGCAGGTCTACTGGTGGTTCTTTGTGCTGCCTATCTTCGGGGTCGCGTTGTCACCCTGGACCGTCGCAATCTTCGGTATCGGCATGAATGTATCCGGTTACGGCGCCGAGCTGGTCCGCGCCGCTATCCAGGGCGTCGACCGCGGCCAGTATGAAGCGAGCATTGCCCTCAACTTGCCGCGGCTCACCGCGATGCGGCGTATCTTCCTGCCGCAGGCGATCCGCGCCATGCTGCCCGCCTGGGGCAACCTGCTGATCGATCTGCTTAAGAGTACCTCGCTTATCTTCTTCATCACCATTACCGAGCTCACCACCGCCTCCAAGCTGGCAGCCGACGCCACCGGCAACTACCTGCTGTTCTTCGCGGTGGCTCTGTTCGGCTATTACGTCATCGCGCGCGCCCTCATCACGCCCTTCGTGCGCCGGCTGGAACGCCGCTTCTCGCGTGGCTTCGTGCGGGAGGCGCAGGCATGAGCCTCTGGGACTGGTCCTATGTCTGGGAGGCGTTCCCGTATCTCTATCGAGGCGCGATTGTCACGGTTGAGGCCACGCTGCTCGGCTTCGCGATCGCGCTGGTGCTGGGCCTGGTCTTCGCGCTGATCCGCCAGTCGCCGAACCGCTACATCTCCACAGCGATGGCGGAGATCGTAGAGTTCATCCGCTCCACGCCGCTGCTGCTGCAGGTGTTCTTCGTCTATTTCGTCGGACCGCAGTTCGGCATCGTCATCCCTGCCTGGACAGTTGGCATCGGCGTGCTCGGCATCCATTACGCCGCTTATTGCTCGGAGTGCTACCGCGGCGGTATCGAGAACGTGGAAGGGGGCCAATGGGAGGCCTGCACGGCGCTCAACCTGTCGCGGACGCGGTCCTGGCGCGCCATCATTCTGCCGCAGGCGATCCCGCCCATCGTGCCCGCCCTGGGCAACTACTTCATCGGCATGTTCAAGGACACGCCAATCCTGGCGGCCATCGCGATCCTCGAGATGCTGCAGCAGGCGAAGAACTTCGGAAGTGACAATTATCGCTACGTCGAGGCGATCACCATGGCCGGCCTTTTCTACCTCGTGTTCAGCCTGGTCGCTTCCGCGATTGTGCAGTCGGTGAGCTTCTGGCTCAGCCGCCGTTACCATCTGCAGTAGGAGGTCCGCCATGAGCGAAACCATAGTCCGCTTGGAGAACGTCACGACGCGCTATAGCGTGCTCGAGGAACTCAATCTCGACATTGCGCTCAACGAGAAAATCATGAGCGAACCCATGGTCCGTTTCGAGAACGTCGCAAAGCGCTACGGCACGCTGACAGTGCTGGACGACCTCAATCTCGACATTGCCCGCAACGAGAAGGTGTGCATCATCGGCCCCTCCGGCTCGGGCAAGACCACTGTGCTGCGCATGCTGATGACGCTGGAGCGCATTAACGGGGGGGTGATCTGGGCCGACGGGGAGCCGCTCACGCACATGCAGAAGAACGGCCAGATGGTGCCGGCGAGCGAGCGTCATCTGAGGCGCGTACGCGGCAAGATTGGCATGGTGTTCCAGCACTTCAACCTGTTCCCGCACATGACCGCGCTGCAGAACTGCATGGAGGCGCCGGTCTCGGTGCTTGGGCTCTCCAAGCAGGAAGCTGAGGCCCGAGCGGCGGAGCTGCTCGATATGGTGGGGCTCGGCGACAAGAAGAACCATTTCCCGATCCAGCTCTCCGGCGGCCAGAAGCAGCGCGTGGCGATCGCTCGGGCGCTGGCCATGCGGCCCAAGGTGATGCTGTTCGACGAGGTGACATCGGCGCTCGATCCGGAGCTCGTCGGGGAAGTGCTTAACGTCATCCGTAAGCTCGGCGCCGAGCATGACCTCACCATGCTGATGGTCACGCACCAGATGGGCTTCGCCAAGGAGTTCTCCGACCGCGTCTGCTTCTTTTATGGCGGCAAGATTGCCGAACAGGGCCCGCCCGACCAGCTCTTCGGCAATCCGCAGAACGAGCGGACCCGGCAGTTCCTCAGTGCCGTTCTGGAGGCAAGGTAGGTCTACGCGGCGCTTTCACGCTCCCGTTGTGGGAAAGGTCGCAAACGGAGCGAGCGGGCTGAAGCTTGTCGTGGTCTGGCAGCGCGAAGCTCGTCTTTGGACATTCAGCCGGCTCGCTGGTGAGCCATCCTCTACAAGGGGTGTGGGAGCTACACCCCATGACTCTCCCCCTCGCCGACATAATGGAGGCGCGGCGCACGATTTTCGGCTACGCAGTGCGAACGCTGGTACGTTCCCATATCTTTCCGCCAGACGAATGGAGTCTCTGCTCAAAGTTGGAAGAGATCCGGCCGATCGGTGCCCCCAAGTTACACGGGCGGTCAACGCCGTCTTCAACATGCGGGGCAAGGCGCCGCAACGTTGCTGCTCGATCAGCAATCTGGCTGCGGCCTTCTCACCGCAATGAGGCCCTCTGCGACGTCAACGTTGCCGCTTCAGTCTGTGGTCACATGAGTTCCGAGAGAGTTCATCACAGCAGTAGTCGCGAGGCCGCTGCCGGCCCAGAGTTAAGTAGGCTTGTTGAACAGTTTTGCTTTCTCAGCGTCTCCGAAAAAGAGCGCAAGCCGCTTTGTCGAGGCGGCCGCAGCAGTGCTCCCCTCGCGCCACGCGCACCGGCTGCATGCAAGCTTGCGGGGCCTCAGCGCCAAACGAGTTTGCAAACCGCTATAGCGGCCCAGATGGAGAGGAGAGGCCGGTTATGACTCCTCGCTCGTAGTCGGATGCGTCTTGCGCGGACAGATCAGGACCCGTTGCGCTCCCACTTCACACCGGGACGTCGTCTGCTTTTGTGCGCAAGTGGCAATGAAACGCCGGCTTCCTGCGTTCAAGATTGCTGATTTGCGCAGAAGCGGCCCACTTTCGCTGCTACGTTCAAGGAGCGGGTACTAAGCAGCCCGATCAAGGTGGCGAGACGGCGGAACTGAAATGAACCATCTCCGAATAGGCGTGATTTATCCTTCCGACGGCATTCAGGACCGCGAGTTCTGGCAGTTCGCCCCACCTCACACGACGATGCATGTGACAAGGGTACCTTTTCCAGAACCGCCGGTTAACCTAGAGATGCTGCGGGCGCTCGTCGACGACGGCGACCTTGACCAAGCCGCGCAGGTCTTGCGGCCGATCAAGCCTGCCGCGATTGCTTATGCATGCACTTCGGTCAGCTTTGCGAGAGGGCACGCCGGTGATCGCTCAATCCTCGACAGAATCTCCCGGGGCGCCAACGCACCCGCGACATCAACCTCCAGCGCCCTTGTCGCTGCATGCCGCGCTTTAGGCGTGCGCAAGCTCGCGCTTGGTGCCCCTTATCCTTCAGACACCACCGCGCTGTTTGAGCGCTACCTGACAGAAGCCGGGCTGGAGCCGCTTTCGATCCGCAGCCTTGGACTGGAGGAAGGAATAGGCGAGCTCGAATCCGAGGCTATTGCTGACCTCGCCAGTGCGGCCGACGTTCCTCAAGCCGAAGCCATCGTCCTTGCCTGTACTGACCTCAAGACATACTCTGTAATCGCCGAGCTTGAGCGCGCGCTCGGCAAGCCCGTGATCACCGCCAACCAGGCGACCGTGTGGCACGCCTGTCGGATCGCTGGCTCCCGGGGGACTGACGGGGTCGGGCGTCTTTGGCGTGTCAACGCGATCGAAAAGCCTTTCGTGGTGTCAGAATAGCAAGAGCCCCCAAATGAACTTCGTCGAGCGGTCAAGCTCTTTCGTTTGGACCGATTGCTTCCTTGACGAAGAGGCATGGCAAGACCGTCGAGCGCATCCTGACCGACAATAATCAGCCTACAAAAGGCACCTGTTCCGAAAGGCGCTGGCCGACCGCGGCATCCGCCATAAGTGAACCCGCCCATACGCGCCCCGCACCCACGTCAAGGACGAGCGCTTCATCCAAACCTCACTATGGTAGATCTAGGCAGCTTCCTTCGAAAGCTCAGCAGGCCGGACCGCTGCCATGCCCAATGGCCGTGCGACTACTCGTCGGGAAGCTTCCCTCTCGCCTCGTGGACATCCTCTGTCAGAACGACATCTAGTGTGTCCGACCCGATTCCGTCGATCACGGTAGACAGCGAGAAAACGCCGATTTCCTGCGTTCGGAGGGGATAGTTCGCGAAAAGCAGCCGATTTATGATGCTACCTTCACGAAGCGGGCACTGAGTGGTCGGTACCAAGATTGGGCTGGAAAGCTCAAGAGGTGTCGAAGCGCGATTTGAGATCCGCATCACAAGGGGAACTGCCGCATCACTACAATTCATGCGAACGCACGAATATGAACGGCGTCCCACGGTGTCTGATGGGAACCAGCGCTGGAAAAAAGAAACGGAGGAATTACTATGGAAAGTGGAATCTCCTCAAAAAAGGAAGGGTCCCTTGAGACGTGCAATCCTGAGGGGAATTGCCGCACTCGGCATAACAGCGATGGCAATCGCCTCGTTTGCCGGGTCGGCTTCGGCGCAGTCGCTGCTGGATAAGATCAAGAACGGAGAGGCGGTCCGGATCGGCTTCTCCAACGAGGTTCCCTGGGCCTATCCTGGCGAAAACAATGAGCCGCTCGGCTTTGTCAATGCGATGACGATCGATATACTGAAGAAGCTGGGCACGACCAAGGTCGAGCCGGTCGTCACCGAATGGGGCTCGCTCATCCCCGGCCTGCAAGCTGGTCGCTTCGACATCATCACGGGCGGCATGTACATCCTGCCGGAGCGCTGTCGGAACGTGCTGTTCACCGAACCAATCGTGAAGGCCACCGACGCGCTGATTGTTCCGGCTGGCAATCCGGAAGGACTGCACTCCTATCAGGATGTACACGACAAGGGCCTCACCTTCGTCACCGGCGCGGGCTACAGCGAAATCGAGCTCATGCGCAAACTCGGCGTCCCCGACGACAAGATCATGCAGGTCGCCGGCCCGGCGGAAATCCTGCAGGCGGTGAAGGCCGGCCGCGCGGCAGCGGGTTCGGGCGCTTACTTCACTATGAAGGAGTTCACTGACAAAGACGACAGCGTCGAGCTGGTCCCGGCAGGTAACAGCTATTATTCGGGTCTCGCCTTCCTGCCCAACCAGCAGGCGGAGGTCGACGCCTTTAATGCCGTGCTGAAAGACTATATCGGTTCGGACGAGATGATGGCATCGGTCGGCAAATACGGCTACACCAAAGCCACCCTCCCGGACGGCACCACGGCCGCCGAGCTCTGCAAGCGTTGAAGCCAGGCCGGGAATTGCCATCCATGCGCCTCACCACCTCCCCGGCCCTGGCCGGGGAGCGCCCAGCGGGGGAAGGACATGAGCGACGTCGCGCTCGGCTTCAGCGTGGCGGCGCTCGCCAAGGGCGTCATGATCACCCTTGTCCTGGAACCTCGAGGCATCTGTGGTGGCGATAGCCTCCGCTCGAGTCTGAAAAACACCCGGCCGATCGGTGCTTCCAAGTTACGCGGGCGGTCAACGCCGGCTTCACATGCCGGGCGAGGCGCGGGTCGTTGCTGTTCGATCGGGCATTATGGAAGCGGCGTCGCCTATTCCGCACGGCCGGTGGGCTGCAGCCATCGTCTGCATGTCCTCGCGCGTGCTGCAGGCGAAGGTCTACGGGATCAAGGCGATCGGAGCGGACGCACGCAGCGCTGGCGGAATAAGGACGACGCTGGCGCAAAGGCAACGGTTTGGGGGCGAAAGAAGCGCTGATCGAAACTTCCACGTTCGATGACTCGCTGGTGATCGCCGGCCAAGAACGACCGGGCTGGAGGCTCGAGGACTAGCCGGATCTGGCGGGCATCCTATTTTTAGTACAGCTTTCCGGGGCGGCTCGACGGTGGGCGTTACGCTCGCCGCCAAGTTTAGCCCTGCCGATGGTTCGGCGACGGGATTCGCCTGGAAACCGACCCACCCATCCAGCGGGATCCGCCCTATTGGAGTCGCCCGGCCTAGCCTGAGAAGTAGGAAGACAAAAGTCTTCCCGACCATCATCACACCCGCGATCACGACGGCGTGGGCCGTCGCGGCCGACCCGGAAAAACCCTCTTCCAAGGGCTCGGAATATTCCGGCGTCGTCCCGTCTGTGCCTCAGTAAGGTTTCGACACCAGAGCTCAGATGCCGATGGCCTCGTAGGCTGCAGCAATCCTGCGAATGGACGTGACATAGGCTGCCGTCCGGTAGTCGCCGAGTTCCGGCTGTGTCTCAAGCAGATCGGCTATGTTCCCCCAAGCGCCGCGCATGACGTCCTCGAGGCCTGATCGTACCAGATCGATCTCGGCGCCGCCTTCGAGAAAATCGTCACGCATGTCGGCGGGAAACATATTGCCGGTCATGCGCTCAAGCGCTCTGGCGATCGCATGGTTGCGCCGTTCCCGACGCCGCCTCTCCATTAAGCCGAAGGGGATGTGGGTCAGATTCTTCACCCATTCGAAATAGCTCACCACCACACCGCCAGCGTTGACATAGAGGTCGGGGAGGATTGTAACGCCCCGGGAGCGCAGCATTTGATCGGCCTGGAAGGTGACCGGACCATTGGCGGCTTCAACGATGAGATGCGCCTTGATGCGTTCGGCGTTGTCAATGTGAATGGCGTTCTCCATCGCCGCGGGGATGAGGATGTCGCAAGCTTCCTCAATACCCCTCATGTCGCCGGCGAAAGATTCGGCACCGTCGAAGCCGAGAATGCTGCCAGTGCGCAGTTGATGCTGCTTGAGCGCCTCAACGGGAAGGCCTTCGGGGCTGGCAACATGTCCGTCGTGTTCGGCAACGACCGTGATCCGCGCGCCATGGTCCTCAGAGAGAAACTTGGCAGCGTGGTAGCCGACATTGCCAAACCCCTGAACGACAACGGACGCTCCTTTGAGTTCGCGTCGTCCCGCAATACCTGGCGTGCGTAGATCGCCGAGATAGCTTTGGATGGCGAACTGCACACCTCGACCGGTCGCTTCGGTGCGTCCCGCAATTCCGCCCTTTGAGAGCGGTTTTCCTGTAACGCAAGCGCGTGCATTGATGACATCAGTCGGATTGGCGCGACGGAACTCGTCGACCATCCAGGCCATCTCCCGCTCGCTCGTACCCACGTCCGGAGCCGGAACGTTGAGGCCAGGACCAATCAAGCCACGTTTATTGAGCTCCTGGGTGAAGCGGCGTGTGATGCGCTCAAGCTCCTGGATCGTCCACTCGCGCGGGTCGATCTTGAGTGCGCCTTTGGACCCACCAAAGGGCAGATCAACCAATGAGCATTTGAGCGTCATCAGTGCGGCAAGTGCCTCGACCTCCTCAGCGTCGGCATTGGGCGCATATCGAATGCCGCCCTTGACCGGCTCGCAGTGCTCACTGTGGACGGAGCGCCAGCCGACAAAGCTGTACATGCGGCCGCGCAATCTGACGCCGAAACGCACAGTGTAGGTTGAGTTGCATTGAACGATCCGCTCAGCAAGCCCCTCGGGAAGATGGAGGAACGACATGGCATGACGGAAGTTCTGGTCGACGCTCTGAAGAAAATTTGTGGTGGATGCTAGCACCGCTCACCTCCCAAGACTGTATTGCCCGCCGAAGCGCCGAAGCAGACTGACTGCTCACCATCACCCCTCGATGAGCATCGCCAACCTCCCATAGCGCAAGCAAAATGTCTTTTGCCCGGAGTCCATTCGCCCTTGGGAGCATCTCCACGGAATCTCGACAGGGTAAGCAATATAGTTGTGATCGCTGTGTAAATCCCCTGCGGATTGCTTCCTGTAGTCTCGTCCCTTTCGCCTTCATTTCTTACTCACTTTAAATACTGCCCAGTGAATCTCCACCTTCACAGTCCCCGTTCATTCAGATGTTTTGGCTCTCGCGGACAAGCTCATCCATACGAACAGCGCTTTCAGCGATCGCAACTATCTCTTCGGCCTCAGCCTTGGTTGTCACGAGCGGCGGGGCAAAGCCCAAGATATCCCCGTGCGGCATAGCGCGAGCGATAAGACCATGGTCGCGGGCTGCTTTCGAAATTCGCGCACAAACTTTAAGCGTCGGATCCAAACGCGTCTGCCTACTTCCCGCTCTCAGCGACTATCGTTGGCGAGAACGTTTATATAAGAGCGCAATCGAGTTTGTGGCCAACCGCCACAACCGGAAGACGGCGCTGACAGGATTGGCGCATTCTCACATGGCTATACCTACTCGGGTCACCCGATCGGGGCCGCCGCGGCCAACGCGGTTCTCGACATTCGCCCGGGGTTGCGCCCCAATAATGATGCGGGACGCCTGTGTGAACAATTTGCGGCAGCGGCAGGTCCATGTGGCCGTGATAGAAGCTCATGCCGGTCATCGAAGCAGAAATGACACAGCATCCGTGATACCCACGCTCCCGCGAGATGATCTTCTTCTTGTTCGGCTTGCCACGCAGGTTGTTGTAGTACCAGACGAGCTTGGCCTGTGTCTCGTTGGCATCCGAGCCGGACATGCCGTAGAAGACCTTGCTCATTTTGCCCGGCGCCATTCTCACGAGGCGATCGGACAGGATCGCGAGTTCGTCCGTCGTGTGCGCTGCATAGGAGTGATAGTAGGCGAGACGATAGGCCTGACGCGAAATCGCTTCGGCGACTTCGGCACGGCCGTAACCGACATTCACGCAATAGAGACCAGCGAAGCCGTCAATCAACTCGTTGCCATGCGCGTCCTGAATGCGGATGCCCTTCCCAGTCTCGACAATGGTAGGCTCGCCGAGCTTGCCCGTGGCGAAATCCTTGAGCTGCGTAAACGGATGCAGGACGCTGTTTCTGTCCTTTTCGCTAATTTCCCTGAGATTGATCATTGGCGCATCCTCTCACGCAGCGAGATTTCCAAAGCAGGTGTATTTTGGTTCCAGATACTCGGCGAGGCCGTGCCTTGAGCCTTCGCGGCCAAGTCCGGACTGTTTCCATCCGCCGAACGGGATGGGCGCTCCTGTAAATTTCGGGGTATTTACTGCAACCATGCCGTATTCGAGCCGGTCGGTGAGTCGCATCGCGCGGTTAAGGTCTCGGGTGTAAACATATGCCGCAAGGCCCATCTCCGAATTGTTGGCGCGTGCGAGCACTTCCGCTTCGTCGTCAAAGGCCAGGATTGCAGCCACAGGCCCAAAGGTCTCCTCCCTCGCGGCCCGCATGTCGTCGGTCACATCGGCGAGCACAGTCGGCGTCACGAAGTTCTCCCCGCGAAGGGTATCCTGTGCGCCGGCCACCATCCGAGCCCCGGCTGATAGAGCCTCGGAAATCTGCTGCCTGCATTTTTCGGCGCCAGATGCCTTCGTCATCGGACCGATGTCGACCCCTTCCACCAATCCGTGCCCGACTTTCAACTTGCCGGTGGCCTTGGCGAATTCCTCGACGAAAAGGTCATAGATCCGCCGCTGCACGTAGATCCTGTTTGCTGCCAGACAGTCCTGGCCAGATGTCGCGAATTTGGCTGCCATGCAGCCAGCTACCGCAGCGTCCATCGGCGCGTCGTCGAAAAGGATGAAAGGAGCATTGCCGCCAAGTTCGAGTGAGGCCTTCTTCACAGTCTTCGCGGATTGCTCAAGCAGGATTCGGCCGATTTCGGTCGAGCCCGTAAATGAAAACGCCCGAACGTCGGTATGCTCCAACAGCCGACTGGCAAGTTGCGGCGCTTCGCCCGTGATCACCTGAAACACGCCGGCCGGGAGCCCAGCGTCCTCGGAAAGGCGGGCAAGTGCAAGCGCCGACAAGGGAGTCTCTGGTGCCGGTTTTACAACCATGGCGCAGCCAGCGGCCAGCGCGGCTGCAGCCTTCCTGGTTATCATGGCCGATGGGAAGTTCCATGGAGTGATTGAAACGGTGACTCCGATAGGCTGCATCTGCACAGCAAGCCGGCTTCCGGCAAGATGGCTTGGAATGGTTTCGCCATAACCCCGCTCCCCCTCCGCCGCAAACCAGTCAAGAAAACCAGCGGCATATGAAATCTCGCCCTGGGCCTCGGCCAGTGGTTTACCCTGCTCGGCGGTCATGATGACGGCCAGGTCCTGCGCATGCTCGCGCATACCTGCTGCCCATTTCCGCAGGTATGCGCCACGTTCCAAGGGGAGCAGATCGCGCCATTGGAGGAATGCGGTTCTCGAAAAAGTGACCGCGTCGTTTACATCTGACTCTGAGCAGGCTGCTACTTGAGCTAGCTCTTCGCCAGTAGCAGGATCCACGACAGCGAGTGTTTGCTGCTTCGAGAGCCAAGCGCCATTCATATAAGCGCGCTTTTGCAGAAGGTCCGGCCGTTTGAGGCCCTCTAATGCGGCGGTTGCGATGCCCTTCATTTGTAATTCCACTTCGAGCGTCTTTGAGCCAAGTTACCGCCCCAAGAGCGCCGATTGGCAGCGCAGTTGCCCACCTCTTAGCCGCTCTTCTGCAAATACTGACATGCAATCGCGTTTTTCCTTCACTCGAGAGGAATTTGACTCAGTTCGGACGATCGGGTGCTGAAAGCGATTATTGAGAACGGTCGATGGCCCGTAAGGGCGGTTTGCGGAAATGCACGTCCACCTGTCCAGCCGATAGATGGGTAACACTTTGAACCGGATACATAGGTGACACTTCTCTCCCCCTATGCGTCCGCCGCAGCGCCAAGCGGATTGGTTGGCGCGGCGCTGCGGCGGGCAAGCTTCATGTGCCGTGTGTCGATGATGCCGAGCGGGTGGGCATGGAATGAGAGTGTCCATTGTCCGTCTTCGGTCTCCAACGCAGCGACCGGTTCGCCCGCCAGCGCTTGCGAGACATATATGAAGCCGCCATTCCATCGGATCTCGCCATTGTGGCGCACGCGGCGGACCGAGGCCTCGGCCGGATAGACGGGCTCGGGTGGTGTCCTGGGCATGGCGCGCTGTGAGGACCGGTAGTGCTGGGCGGGCGTATCCATGCCCAGCGCCTCATGGGGACGTTCCTCATTGTAGCTTTGGCGGAAGGTCTCGAAGGCCTGGCCCTGTGCCGTTCGGTCGGCTTCCGGTGCCTCGGCCATCGGCAGCATGGTCAGGTGAAAGCGCTCGTGACGTCCGTTCTGCTGTGGCCTGCCGGGTGCGATCCGCTCCAAGGTGATGCCGAGCTTGATGAAGCGCACGACAAGCGGCGTCAGCCCGGTGACGCCGGCCGATGCGAAGGGCGGGCCATTGTCGCTTCTGAAGCGATCCGGCAGGCCATGCTCTTCAAACAGCCGTTCGAACACCGGCCAGGCTTCGCTATCGGCCGTCGATCCCGTCGCTTCGAGCGCCAGGAGGTAGCGGCTCGACGCATCCATCACCGTCAAGGGTTCGCAACGCCAGCCGTCGCGGGTCCGGAACCAGCCCTTGTGATCGCCAGTCCACACCGCGTTCGGTTCTTGCGGCTGTGGCCAGGGTCCATTGCCGCAGGCCCGCAGGCGGGGTCGCTTGCGGGCGCGGACAAGCCCATGCCGCGCAAGGATCGCGCCGACCGTCGAGGCTGAAGGCCACATGAACTCGGGAGCCGTGCGCCTGAGCCGTGCCACGATCTTCTTTGGACCCCAAAGCGGATGCAGCTCCTTGGCCGCCACAATCCGCTCAACCAGATCCTGAGCTGTCGCCCGGCCATGATTGAGCGGGGCTCGCGGCAGGTCGTGCAAACCCTCAGGCCCAAACGTCCGATAGCGTCCTAGCCATTTGTAGCCGTTCTTGCGTGAGATCCCGTAGGCCGCACAAAGCGCAACCATCGTCTCATCCCCAGAAAGACACTCCACAACAAACCGTAGCCGCTCGTCCATGATGCCAGTCTCTCGCCAAACCATCGCCGGTCCTCCGGCGGACAAGAAAACTGTCACCCATGCTATCGGTCCATTCTGTTACCTATCTATCCGGTTCGGACACACCCGGCATTGCGGAATTTCGCTTGGTCGCCCCATTCACGGCCGGGACATTGGCATCGACTAAGACGATGAAGGTGTTTTGCCGCCAAGCTTTAGGCTGACCTTCTTGATCGGACGGCCGCGACGTCGCCAATCACCCTGAAAGAGCCGAACATAGACCGGCAGTGTAAGGCCGTATGTCCGACTCTGCGGACGAGGTGGCTCGCCCTACACTGCGCGTCCTAGGGTTTGTCGGGCGAGCCGGTTGTGTGCGTCAAGTTCTGCAAAATGGGGCAGCCATGATGCTGGTCATCATGCTGGTCATGCGGCTTGGCGCAGAGCGAGCTTCTTGTGCTCGCGCAGGTCGTCCATGTTGATGTATCGGTTGGCCTCCATCCAGTTTTCATTGGTCTCGACGGCCAAGGCCCTGACCAGGCGCAGGCAGCTTTCGGTGTTGGGGAAGATGCGCACGACATAGGTGCGCCGGCGGATTTCCTCGTTGAGCCGCTCCAGCATGTTGGTGGATTTGAGATGCTTATGGTGCTGTCTCGGCAGCCTGAAGAAGGTCAGGGTTTGTTCGATGGCATCCTCGGCCCAGCCTGTCAGGCGCGGATAGCGTGCCGACCATTTGGCAAGCCATGCGGCAAGATCAGCCCTGGCCTCTGCGAGATCGCGCCGGTCGTAGAGCCAGCGCAATTCCTGCAGGCAGTCGTCGCCGTGCTTCCTCGGCAGATGATCGAGCGCGTTCCTGAGGAAGTGCACGTAGCAGCGTTGCCAGGCGGCTTCGGGGATCACCTCGCCGATCGCTGCCACCAGGCCGGCGTGATCGTCGGACACGACCAACTCGACGCCCTTGAGGCCGCGCGCCTTGAGGCCGACGAGGAAGTCCCTCCAGGCCGAGCGGCTCTCGCGATTGGCCATCTCCACGGCCAGGATCTGCCGGCGCCCGTCCCAGTCGATACCGACCGCGATCAGCACCGCCTGGCTCATGACAACACCGGCTTCACGCACCTTCTCGTAGCGCGCATCGAGGATGAGGTAAGGAAACGGCTCTTGAAGGGGGCGCCTGGCAAAGGCAGCGAGGCTCTCGTCCAGCCGCTTGTTGATGGCCGAGATCGGCAACGGACGGCAACGACTTCCGATCAATGCTACCTAGCGGCTGTTTCCCGAGGCCATCGAGTAGCGCGCCTCCGATCCGGATTAGGCCAAGTTCCACGATCAGAAGTCGCTTCATAGCGGGCCGATCCTCTTGCGGGCCTCGGAGGTCGCCTTCGCCGGCGCCGATGACGCCGCCCAGCTCTATCAGCAGAGCTGCGCTAAAGTCGGCATCACGATGGAGATCAAGCGGGAGCCTACCGAATTCTTCACCGACTACACCCTGGTCTTTTTCTCGGGCTCAGCAGAAAATTCTGGCGTACCTTTTCCTATTCTTCGATTGGTATAGCTAATGAAACCTTGGTCCGATCCATTACGACCATTGTGCTGAAGCCTTTAATGTCAGGATTTTCGTAAAAAAACCGACGAGTAAATGCCTCATAGTCCACCATGTCACGCACGGAAATTATGAGAACGAAATCGGCTTCCCCTGTCACATAATATGCGCTCATGATCTCAGGCGTGCGCCGAATCGCTTGCTTGAACCTATCAATGATATCTGACCGGTCACGCTCAAGACTAATGGATACTAGCATGAGCATGGGTCGCCCGACGGCCCCAGGCGAAACTATAGCAACATCAGCCTCAATAACACCCTCATCACGAAGCCGCTTCAACCGTCGCTGACAAGCGGTAGCCGACAAACCAGCAAGCTCCCCCAATTCGTCCGTCGTTAGGCGATTATTGCGTTGCACCGCGATGAGAATCTTCCGATCAATTCGATCCAATTCCATTGACAATCTCTGCGGAATCTAACCTACACGCAGGAAACCTGCGCCCATGACGCCGTATTAGCCTGATCTAGCCGATGATGAAAGGCATAAAATGAGTGCATAGGCGAACTTCTCGAGTGAAGCCCGGAGTGCTTGAATGTCCCTCCGAGAACCTTGCCGGCCGCACGCTCGCCCTAAGCACAACGATGCTGGAAGGCAGCCCCATTCAAGTTGGGCGGAGTTGATTGAGCACTCTTAGTCCGCGACGACACGAACCCACGCGACCGGTATTTCCCTTGGACATCAGCCATAGGAGTTTCCAGCCATAAAAGGCTATGTGGGTGTTGCGAACGACCCGCTTCCTTCTCACGTATCGCAACCCCAAGCTGTCCGGGGCGGTCGACGCAGCTTTATCGTTAGGTTAGGCTGAGACCTTTCGCGCTACCATCCGTTCCTTTATTTATGTGGTCCCATGCTGTCTCTCCTCAACGTCATTCTAGTCTAGAGCCCTCTTCTGGGGAAGCAGGGTGTAGATCAGCGTGAGGAGGCGCCGGGCGGTGTCCTTGTCGACGATCGCCTCCGATGAGAGTTGCTCACTAAGCAGTGCAGCGGCGGCGTCGTGGATCGATCGCCGGCTCATGTCGATCGCATCGAGCCTCGATGGACCTGGCCAAGCGATGGCAACGACGTAGCCGTCGCAAATTCGGGAATATTCTTTGATCACGCGTCGGAGCGCAGCAAGAGCCAAACAGCGGCTTGCCACGTCCACGCCCTCGGCGGTGGTGATGTGCAGGTGCCAAACGGGCGTTTGACCGTGCGATGGCAAGGGGGTATGGGCCGCCGCTGTGTCCAACAGGGGCGAATGTATTGCTTCGATGAGGCAGAAGATCGCAATTGCCTGTTCATGCCTAATGCGTGCGTCGCTACCGGCGAAACCGGTGCCTAGCAAAATATCGCAAAGGCGGAAATCGCCAGTGGCCATAACACTACCCTCTCTCATATGCTCGTAACACCCAGGCGACCGCCGATCGAAGCCTGGCGAGGACCTTCTTGCGCCGCGGCGAGCCATGTCGAACAGCAGCGTGCTGAGGGTGCAACACGCGAAGCGCCGATCGATACCCGGCGCGGTCAAGTCGCTTGCCGACTTATCGAATACAGATCACCAGAGACGTTTGCCTTCCAGGCTTCGATGGTCGACTAGTCAGCGACGATGCCGGGTCTCAAAAACTGAGGGGTCGCGATCAAAGACCCTGGCGTGTCTTCTCCTCCGCGGCTAACGGCGCCGACGCCTATCCTCGGATTGACGTCAGGGATGCTCGCCGCGCCTGCACGCATGGACAGACCAGTTCCGTAACATGGTGCCACCCCGAACGTAAGCAGGTTTCGCGCTGAGAGGGGCGCTCGTTCGCATTCTCAACCGCGTCATCGACGTCTGTAGTTTCGCAGGTGAGTATATTGGCAAATTGGTCGCCACGCCGAGCTTCCTCCCACCGTCCGAGTAGCTCTTCGCATCCTTCTAACCGCTCCGTGCGCAGGATGAAGGGATGAAGGGGGATGTCAGCTGTATTGGTCCGTCTAAAGGGACAATTGTTGCTTTGCAACCATCCCATCCAAAGCCGGTGGAGAAGCGCTACTGAGGTGTTCTCACCGTCATGAGACTCATTTAGTCATTTCATGACTAACCGTATATCTGGATCTAACCGTCAGTGCCCCGTCGTGAAGGTCGCATCGTCGATGGACAGATTTACGCGAATCAATCTGGATTAAATGCAGGCGATCGGCATTATTATAGGTAACCTGCGCAAAAAAAGCGGCGGTGTTTTTCCGTGTTAGTGAGGCAGAACCCTCTACGGTGATTTTCGGATCGGCTAGACACGACCGCGAGCTGTTCAGGAGATCGAGCGGGCAGCGTTTGAGTCCGCGCTATGACCAATGGAGACATCTGACGCTGAAAAGCGGGCACGCACAGGTTATCCGGCCACAAATCCCGAACCCTTTCCGGTGTTCTTGCGAATTGCCAGCAACCGGCTTTTCTTAAGGGATTCGACGACCACATGCACATCGGCACCGAGTGTGCGCCCAAATGTCACGTACGAGCCCCCGCCCGTAGCGGTGGCTCGTTCAGTGCTAGGAGGTAAGATCCAGCCGCTAGTCTTTGACGAAAAGCTTCCTGGGTACCTTCGACAGGCACTCATTCCCATTAGGGGTGATGAGGACGGTTTCGGTGATTTCGAATCCAAAGTCGTCGTACCAGAAACCACTCATGAAGTGGAAAATCATGCCTGGCTGGAGCACGGTCCTGTCCCCTCGCCGCAAGCTCATCGTGTGTTCACCCCAATCTGGAGGGTAAGATAGCCCGACTGGATAGCCGGCTCGAGTAATCTTCTCCACCCCATATTTCTCAAGGACATTGAAGAATGCCACGGCCCAGTCCTCGCAAGTTGCGCCTGGCTTCGCAGCCTCGAGGCCTGCTTCCATTCCCTCCAGTGTGACCTTCTCCGCATCCAAGAAGTGTTGTGGCACTTTGCCAAGGCAATATGTCCGACAGAGCGGGACATGATAGCGCTTGTAGACGCCAGCAATTTCGAAATAGATTCCTTCGTTGTTGCGAAGAGGCTGATCGTCCCACGTGAAATGGCACGCGGATAAATCGGTGCCTGATGGAAGCATAGGTACGATGGATGGGTAGTCCCCTCCAAAATCGTGTGTTCCGCGAATCGCAGCATCGTAAATGTCTGCAACGAGGTCACACTTGCGCATACCCGGTTCAATCTTTTCCAATATGCGCTCATGCATCAGTGTCACGATCTGTCCCGCCTTGCGCATGTACTGGAGTTCCTGGGGACTCTTGATCGCTCTCTGCCAGTTCACCAGCACCGTCGCATCGATGAATTTGGCGCTCGGCAGCCCTGCGACCAAAGTTTCAAAGGCGGTCGCGGACAGATAGTAATTGTCCTTCTCAAGGCCGATGACGCCCTTGTCGAGATTGCGGTCGACAAGCACTTTGCAAAGATCTTCCATCGGATGACAAATAGGCGTCTGGACGTATTTGTCCGCATAGCTGACGACATTTTCGTCCGAAAAATAGACCGTGCGCTTAGCGCCAAATTCATCTGAAGAACGAACCCACACTATGGGGTCCCCCTCTGGGGGAACGATGACCGCTTGGTGGTTGTAGAAGGACCAACCATCATAGCCGGTCAGCCAAGCCATGTTCGCAGGTTCGCTAAGGATGAGGATGTCAATACCGCGTTTCTGCATCTCAGAACGAGTTTTGCTAAGCCGCGTTCGATATTCTTCCAGGCTGAAATTCAATTTTGTGGCGACCATTGTTGGCTCCCGGGATTCCGGCGGACGTTAAAAACGGGCACGGCGCCCATGGCGTGAATTTAGCAGAGTCAGATCAGGGGCGTGCGATGCTGTCTATTATAAGAGAGTCGGCTGTCGCCGAAGTACTCTCGCCATGCGCCCGCGACGCCGAAGTACGCGGAAGCGCGTTCAACAGTTCGTCTCGCGTCAGCCAAACGAGTTGCGCAGGCAAGTGCAGGTCTGATCCGTGTGGCTCTCCATGAAGATAGCCGTAGCGGTCGACTATGCTTTCTTCGATGTTCCAGCCTGCAATCAGCGTGCAATGCGACCAATAAAGGTAGAAGTCCGCGGCCTCTAAAGTCCCCCGCAGGTCGCCATGACACGCGACCAGCCCCGGGATTTGCGAACCAGGCTCTGAGCGGTTCAAGGTGCTCAGCAAGATCTGTGTTGGATAGATAGTCTAAACGCATTGCCTGGGCATGCGCTACTTTTCCTTCCCGATCCCGCCCGACGATCCAAAAGGCCTGTCCAGGTGCAAGATCAGAGCAGTCAGGACGAAAGCAGATTGGTGACTTCCCGGGTAGTCCGCTGGTAGTCCTAACATACTCCTGGAAATCGTTGCCATCGTGATATGGACTTACGTCCCAGTTTGTCTGCTGCACAGATGTACTTCGAAACCTCGAGCGTGATCACGTTGCTCGCTCTGCATGCCGATGCATCGTGCTCAGTGCTGAACCTGCATTCTTCTAGAGTTTCCGAGCAAGAACCGATACTACGGCATCTGGTAGTTGACGATTGCCGCAGGCGCGCTGCGCTTGCCAGTTGGCGAATGGATTATAACGTCCATCGCCCTCATTCGCGGCTCGGGTGGCAGACACCCTTCGAGTTCGCCAACGACTTCAGCCGCCGCGACGGGACACGGCGCTACGCACCATGATCGGCTTCGCGCCTTTGCCCGTCGCTCAACCCGCCCCACAGGGCAAGACCGACCGCCTGAGCGGATTTCGGGTTGGATAAAAGTTGGGGGGCAACGTCAGCGGCAATCAACGACACGCCTCGCAACGCCTGATAGGCTTCGAGGACGTCCAAGACTTGACAGTCTCCGAGATCAGATCGGTCAGACGCTTCAAGCGCAATTCGGCATTCTCGATCGCCTGGCAGTATTCCTTGAGCACGATAAAGGGTGCCGCATGCTCAAACTTCAGAGTCGATATCCACCGCATATGCGCCAGCGACCAGGATGAGCGGCCCGAATAGATGCGGCCATGTCGAAGTAGGAACGACTGAAGCTGCTGACGCGACCGCTTTTGAGCCTCCTGTGCAGCCTCTCGAGCCCGCACGAGATCGCGCATGGCTTCGTGTCCGCAGTCTGGTACCCAGACAGCCGTCAGCTCACCTGCACGATGTAGCCTTGCCAGGCTGACCGCGTCGCGCGGTTCGTCTTCACTCGAGTACAGGGCGCTTTGGTATCAGGGATGGTGCGACCACCACGCAGTCGCGACCCATGTCGGTAAGCTGACGGTAAAGCTCGTAACCTGTCGGACCGGCCTCATAGCAGAAGTGGAGGACAGCTCCTCGCTTCGCCAATTTCTCGACGATGTTCGCCACCGAGGTCGGTCCGAGGCAATGTCCTCATAAAAAAGCTTACTTCACCGCCGCGCTCACCGCGATGCCAGTTGAAGAGCATGTTGGCGTTCATGTTATGTCGGCGCGCATGAAGCACCTGCACGTCGATTGGCTTGTCGCCTCGTCCGGGGAAGAGCCAGTCCTCCGGGCGTTGTAGCTCCGTAAGATCCCGAGCAGCTGCGGCGACAGGATGACCGTGCGATCCTTGGCGCCCTTGCCGTGGCGGACCTCAATCCATCATCCGGCCGCTGTCGATATCCGCCACCTTGAGGCTCACCACCTCCGAGGCGCGCAACCCCGCGGCATAGGGTGGTCAGTGCAGTGTGCCTTCAACGATAGCACCGCTTCCAGAAAGCGCACCACCTCGTCGGCGCTCAGGATCACCGGCAACTTGCGCCGCGTACGCGCATAGACGATGCGCTCCGCGTCACGCGAAAACGCAACGCACAGACCGTCTCGTTCAGCGCTGGCCAGGAAATGCCCCTGCGACACCAGATACTTGGAACGAATGGAATCCTCCAGCCCAACCGATCCGGCGGGTCCCGCAAGTTCATGTCGTCGATCATGCGACGGCGCACGGGCACATAACCCAATCTACTACACTTGACCACGAATAGTCTTAAGAAGTTCACGTCGTCGCCCGGTCCACCGGCCGCCGTGAACGAGGACCCTCCACAGTACGTGAGTAATTCGCCGGATTTCCGCGAGTTTCAAAGAATTATGCCGAATTCCTGCGGTGGAAAAGGGTCTTTCGCGCAAACAGCCCATCTGCCGCTGCTAGGTTCTATCAACTCCGGGGGTGTCCCATCGCATAGCGCCCACCGGACCCATGTCTGCGGTTGCCAATTCGCAATAGATGCTGTGAACAAGGAGATTTCCACTATGAACAAGAAATTCGCGCCTGGGAACGACGCAAGCATCGCAATTTTCGAGCGCCTCGAGTCCGAGGTGCGGGGCTACATCCGGTCCTTTCCAATCCTCTTTGATCGCGCGGTTGGCACTACCCTCATAGGTGCAGACGGGCGTGAATATCTTGATTTTTTCGCCGGGGCAGGCGCCCTTAATTACGGCCATAATAACCCCGCCTTCAGGAAGCCGTTGCTGGATTACATCGAGCGCGACGGCATCGTGCACGGGCTTGACCTTGCCACGAGTGCCAAGAAGGCATTTATCGAAGCTTTTGAGCAGTATATTCTGAAGCCGCGTGGTCTGTCTTACAAATTGCAGTTCACGGGTCCCACAGGTACGAATGCGGTCGAGGCGGCGCTGAAGCTGGCGCGCCTAGTAACCGGGAGGGCGAATATCGTCGCATTTACCAATGCGTTCCATGGCGTTAGCGCTGGATCGTTGGCTGCGACTGGAAACAAGAAGTACCGCAGTGCTGCAGGTTTCCCGGTCGCGCACGTGACGTTTTTACCTTACGATGGATACCTTGGCGCTTCCGTTGACACGCTCGATTACTTCGAGAAGCTGCTGAACGATCCAAGCAGTGGCCTCGATAAGCCTGCCGCGGTGATTCTGGAGGCAGTTCAAGGGGAAGGGGGCATCAATCCTGCAAGCTTCAAATGGCTGAAAAGGCTGCGTGACCTCACCGCAAAACATGGGATCCTGATGATCCTCGATGACATCCAGGCAGGTATCGGCCGCACGGGACAATTCTTCAGTTTTGAAGCTGCCAAGATTGTTCCTGACATTGTGACTTTGTCAAAGTCCTTGTCGGCAATCGGAACGCCGATGTCGCTGGTTCTTTTGAAGCCCGAACTGGATATTTGGTCGCCTGGCGCGCACAGCGGTACGTTCAGAGGCAACAACCTTGCTTTCGTCACTGCGCGCGCGGCTCTTGAGACCTATTGGGCCGACTCCAAATTCGAGGAGGAAATCGCTCGCAAGTCCGCGATCCTAGCAGAGGAACTCAAGTCAATCGCAAAGGATTTCGCCAGCCTTGGCCTGACTGTAAGGGGTCGCGGACTGATGTATGGTCTTGTACCACAAAAGCATCATTCATTGGCGGTCCAAATCGCCCAGGAAGCTCTTCGTCGCGGCTTGGTGATCGAGACCTGTGGCGGGCGGAGCGAGGTACTCAAGTTCCTTGTCGCTCTCACTATCACTGAGGCTGACCTGCGCCGTGGTCTGTCAATCATTCGCGATAGCATCAGCGCGGTGCAGGACAGCATGGAGAAAAATCCCGCCGAAACGACCACCGAACTTGAGGTTAATGCGTAGCAGCGTGTTGCTGATGGACATTGGGTCTAGTTGAAGCATCGACCAACGTGGCACGAGGCATGGTAATGAGAGCGACGACCGACGGAATGATCGGCCTGATGGCGGGCGATCACGTTAATATCTACGTCAGCGGGAAGCTTCGGCCTGCCCACGCGTCGGCCCGGATCCCGGTCGTGAACCCGGCGGATGAGCAGGAATTTGCGACAATACCTGATGGCGACGAGGACGACGTTTCTGCCGTGGTGGACGCCGCGCGAGAGGCGTTCAGGAATTCCGGTTGGCCGCAGTTACCGCCATCGGAGCGAGCCAATTATTTGCGTAGACTTGCCGCTGCAATCGACGACCGCGCTGAGCAACTCGGTGCAATTGTCACTGCGCAGATCGGCATGCCCCTGGCAAGTTCGGTACAGTCGAACGGCAACGGCACATCGAAATACTATCGTTATTACGCTGAACTCGCTGATCAGCTTGAGGTCGAATCCGAGCGTATCGGACATGGTTTGCGCACGATTATTCGGAGGGAGCCGGTAGGTGTTGCCGCATTGATTGTGCCGTGGAACGGGCCCCAAGGAGCAATAGCGTGGAAGCTTGCACCGGCGCTGGCTGCCGGATGCACGACAATTATCAAGCCGTCACCAGAGGCTTCACTGGACTCGTACCTGCTTACAGAAGCCCTGGATGAGTCAGGAATTCCGCCGGGTGTTGTGAATATCGTTTTCGGTGGGCGCGAAACAGGTGCACTGCTCGCGTCGCATCTGGGGGTCGACAAGGTGTCGTTCACGGGGTCGACTCATGCAGGGCAACTGGTTGCACGAGCCTGTGCTGGTCGTTTCGCTCGCTTCACGCTCGAGCTTGGTGGTAAGTCTGGGGCACTGCTGCTGGACGATGCCGATCTCGACACGTTTCTTCCATTGGTAGCGCCCGCGTGTATACCGTTCAGCGGTCAGATTTGTCACGCCCTGACCCGCGTGCTTGCTCCACGCGCACGCTACGACGAAGTCGTCGAGGGGATTGCAAGCAAGATGGCCGGTCTCGTCGTGGGCCACCCGCTTGATCCCGCGACGCAGGTAGGACCACTGGTGGCGAAGCGGCAGCGTGATCGCGTCGAGGAGTACATCGCGTCTGGGCGCGAACAAGGTGCGAAGGTCGTGACCGGTGGTGGCCGGCCGGAGGGTCTGGACGTCGGGTACTATATCCAGCCGACAGTCTTCCGCGACGTCGACAGCTCGATGCGGATCGCCCAAGAGGAGATCTTCGGGCCCGTGGTATCAGTGATCCCATACGAAAAGGAAGAGGAGGCGCTCGCGATCTGCAACGGCACGGCATACGGCCTTGGCGGAGCGGTGTTCACGTCCGACCTCGAGCGAGGCATGGCAATTGCGCGCAGGGTGGAGGCCGGCGTCGTCGGGATCAACCGTTACACGCTTCACATCGACGCGCCATTTGGCGGTGTCAAAGGAAGCGGCCTTGGCCGCGAACTTGGGCCAGAGGGATTGGCGGCATTTCTTGAGACCAAATCAATTTTCCCGCCACAATAGTAAAGATGCGGTGCAGCGAGGACCTACCGAGGGTGCGTTTGGCATCTGACTTGCGTCCAACAAGGCGGGGAGCGAGCGGTCCTGCCTTGGAGTCGGGAGAGCTCAACCGCTTGGATCGTTCAACCACTCGCAGAAATCATGCGTCATACATGGATTTCCGCAGGAATAATGCGACATGATGCGGATTAAAGTTCGGGATTCTCAGCGTAGGCGGGATATAATGACATTAACGCAACAGATTTGGTTGGCGCAGCCTTGCCAACTGTTCCGTTCAGGTTCCTGTTCGCCTAGCATCATCGGACGTAGGTCATATGGCACTGGTCGTCCGGCAATTTGACGAGCCCTAACGACTATGAACAGCAGTTTGCTTCCGTTGAGCGCAATCCGGGAAGAGTTTCCCGCTACGCAAAAGCTCGTCTACATGGACGTTGCGAATCAGGGCCTGATCTCGCGAACCACAAGAGTATCCTTCGAGCAGCATCTCGACAACAGACTGCGTGGTGAAAACGATGAGTTGAGTCAGTTAGAGGGCATCGAAAAGACTCGCGCCCGGTTTGCCCAATTGATCGGAGCGGACCAAGATGAAATAGCTATCACAAAGAACGCGTCAGAGAGCATCAATATAATCGCTAATGCCATCAACTGGCGTCCTGGAGATAGCGTAGTACTGTGCCCTCAACTAGAGCATGCGAACAACATTTTACCATGGCTTCAGGTCAAGGCCATACATAATGTTCAGCTGAAAGTCGTGGAACCGCATTACGGCGCGTTTCCAGTCGAGAAGATTATCAATGCCCTCGATTCCAGTACACGTGTTGTGGCCCTTTCAACGGCTACGATGGTTCCTGGTTTTCGCACGGCGACGGAGCAAATCGCGCAGGCCTGCAGGCGTCGAGGCTCGTTCCTTCTGGCGGATGGAACCCAGTCCGTGGGGATACTCCACACCAACGTTGCTCAACTGGGCTTGGATGGTTTAGCGGTCTCGACCGTGAAGGGCTTGATGGGCCTTTATGGATCGGGGTTTCTGTTCTGTCGTCGCGAGTGGGCCGATCAGTTCAATCCAGCCTATCTTGCTCGGTTCAGCGTTGATCTCGGAAACGCACCGGAGTCAGCACCCATTCTCAGCGCCGCCAAGCTGCGAGCTGGCGCCCCGCGTTTTGACATTGGCCACTACAATTTCCCGGGCATGATCGCCGCATACGCCTCTATGGGGCAATTGCTGGAGATCGGTACTGAAGCAATAGACAGCCACGTCACATCTTTGGCAAAGCGATTGGCTTTGGGACTCTTGCAATTGGGGTTGCCTGTCTGTGGCGGGCCGCCTGGCAAGCAGACAGGGAGTATCGTAGCAGTTGGTGATATGGCTATGCTCTCCGGTGACCGGGAGCCGGCCCCCTATATTCAAGCCCTACAGAGCCATCTTAATGACCATAAAGTTATTGCCTCAAAGCGTCGAGGGCTGCTCAGATTCTCGCTCCATCTTTATAACTCCGAGGCCGAAGTTGATCACGTTATTGACCTTATCAAGAGTTGGCGGAGTTAATGACGACCCGAGGTGCATGTACAGGAGAGTCTATGTCATCGCGTACCGCAGATACCGTCGCGCTTCTCAAGGATCTGGTCAAGATTGAGAGCGTGAACCCTTCGCTTTCGTGCACGGGCAGCGGAGAGCGGCGGGTAGCTGAATATCTCGAGGGGTTTTGCACGAAAAGAAACCTGCAGTATGAACTCCAACACGTTGTTGACGGCCGCTCGAACTTCCTGATCTCAGTTCCAGGCAGAGATCCTGACAGGCGCGTTCTTTTTATCGCCCATATGGACACGGTGCCAACCGACAATTGGGCCTCGGACCCTTTTCTGGCTGTGGAGAAGGATGGCCGAATCTACGGTCGAGGCAGTTGTGACACAAAGGGTTCGCTTTCGGCGATGTTGATGGCCCTCACTACCTTAGGAGACCGCCAACCTAACGCTACAATTGTCGTTGCAGCTAGCATCGATGAAGAGCACCGCAAGATCGGCGCCCGCGCTATCGCGTTGTCCGGTACGTCGTATGAGGCTGCGGTGGTTGGTGAACCGACAGAACTAGAGCTTGTGGTCGCTCACAAAGGTTCAGTCCGCTGGCAGATCGAGGTGCAGGGGGTCCCTGCCCATACCTCGAAGCCTCACCTCGGCGTGAATGCAATAACCGGTATGGCAAAGGTTATATTGGCGCTCGACGAACACGGTCAAGATCTTTCCTCCCGGACGCAACCCTTGGTCAGTCCCCCAACTTTGACGGTAAGTCTTATTGAAGGCGGGTTGGAACTTACGACAGTTCCTCCATCATGTCGCATCTGGATCGATCGGCGAATCGTTCCAGGAGAGCGTCCCGGGCAGGCATTGCAAGAAGTAGAAGACATATTGCAGGGGTTGCGAGATCGCGAACGCATTGGGGTCCGATCCGTACTACCCGCGTTGGAAGACCCGGCTCCGAACAGTTCCGAGTCTAGCAAAATTGCAGCGGTGGCAGCGGCGGCATGTGCCAATGTTGCCGGGACCGGAAGATATATTGGCGTGCCATATGGAACAGATGCCAGCCAGCTCTCACTTGCGGGAATTCCGTGCATTGTTTTGGGACCTGGGAGTATTGATCGCGCCCACACGAACAATGAATTTGTTGAATTGGATCAACTGGCGAAGGCGGTTGATATCTATCAACAGATAATGCTCAGTTACTAAGGCGATTGAACGATCCCGGTTACTTCCAAGGCGATCGCTTGGACCTACGGTGCTAAGAGGCCCGCGCCAATTCCGGCCAGCCACTTGCTTTTCTCGCCTAGAAATGTCGCACACACTGTAAAAGTGTTGCTACTCGCGCAGGCCTCCCAGAAGCCACTGTTTAGCTGTGCGTTGCTGCCACAGAACGAAACCGTTGGGCGGGTGGCTCTCAAGAAATTTAAGCAGAACCTTCGAACGCCTCCGGCGAGGGCCGCCTTGCGCGAGCATGGCACGATAGCGAGGCTGCGCTCTTAAGGTCGTCCTTACGAGCGTAGTTAGCAGGACAGCATGAGCCATGTGACGTATTGACGGGGCGGAGCGTCGTCGTCGTTGGAGTGAAGGGGATCAGCGCCGGATACTGGCCGCGGCATTCGTGCCCGGGGCCACAGTGGCGGCGGTGGCGCGTCAGTACGATGTCGCCACCGGCCTGATCTTAAGTGGCGCCGCACCGAAGTTGTCGTGGTTCCCGATGAGCCTGTCGCCGCTTCGGTGCCGGAGGCGCCACCAGTCGTGATCGAGTTGGAGGTCGCAGGCAAGGTGCGGCTGCGGATTCCGGTGACCACACCGCCGACACTGGCGGCGGCGAGGGTGAAGGCGCTGGGTGTTTGATGGTCCCGGTTCCGAGCCAGGTGCGGATCTGGTTGGCGGTCGGTCGGACCGATATGCGTCGCGGGATGCAAGGCCTCGCTCTGCAGGTTCAGGAGACATTGGGCCGGGACCCGCATGCCCGGCGATCTTTATGTCTTCCGCGGCCGCACCGGCAATCTGATCAAGATTAACTGGCATGATGGGCTCGGCGTGTCGCTGTATGCAAAACGGCTCGAGAAGGGCGGGCTTCTATGGTCATCGCCGGCGGACGGCACGGTTTCCATATGACCGGCGCAGCTTCCGGACGATATCGGAGAGCTGAGAGCAGCGCTGACGGCGGCCCTGGCCAGAGCCGAAGACGGGGCCGCGCGCGCTGCGCTGGTGGAGGCCGAACTGGCACTCGCCAGGGCCAAGGCATCGGATGATGCGGCGCTGATCGCACATCAGGATCTGACGATCCGGAAGCTGCAGCGGGCGCTGCATGGTCAGAGTTCTGAACGCTCAGCCCGCCCGCGCGTTTCCGCCGCAGTTTGCAGATTTCCTGCGTGAGACCGCTAGAGATCGCCGACAGAACGACTGCGATCCCTGCTACGGTCGAGCCACTCAACGTTCCTTTCGTGAGGGTGGCTGAATGAAAGTTCCGGGCATGAACAGTGCTGCTGTTCAAAAAGATCTCGCATTTCCGATCGAAGAATTCCAACGGCGGCTCAAAATTGTTCGTCAAAAGATGGCGGAAAGAGCCTTGGACTTGCTGGTGGTGAGCACCCCAGAAAATATCTACTATATGAGCGGCTATCACACTGTAGGGTATTTCAGCAGTCAGTTTCTACTTGTTCCAATTTCTGGTGATTTATTTCATATATCGCGCGGCATCGAAGAGACAAATGTTAAGGTGTTATCGTGGATTGAGCAGTCGACCAGCTATATGGATGACGAGGCGCCGGTCGAGCTTCTTGCCGCCACTATACGGGAGATGGGCTACTCAAATGCGGTCATTGGTATCGAGAAGATTAGCTGGTTTCTGTCGATCGTCGACTACGAGCGACTTAAAGAAGTGCTCGGTGACGCGAATTTCCAGGACGGATCCTTGACGGTTGAAGCTTCGCGCGTTGTTAAGTCAGATCTGGAGTTGGAATATATTCGCCATGCTGCTCGTATTGCTGAGGCCGGCATGGAGGTCGGCCTCGATCAGATTCATGCTGGAGCTAACGAGAACGACATCGCGGCAGAGATCCAGCGGACGGTAACCAAATTGGGAAGCGAATACCCGGGGTTGCCTGTGTTTGTCTCCTCAGGGGTGCGTACCAGCCAAGCTCATGCCACGTGGGCTGGAAGGAAAGTTCTCGAGGGTGACCCCGTCCTTCTGGAAATATCGGGGTGCGTGCGGCGCTACAGCGCTGCGCTCATGCGCTTAGCCGTGGTTAAGCCAGCAAATCGCGAATTGGAGCGGATGGAAGAGGTGTCACGCAAGGCACTTGAAAAGATGATGGACGCCATACGGCCTGGTAGGCCGTTAGGGGAAGTTTGGAATGTATGGTCGACTACGGTCACTGACGGCGGCTACGAAGGCCGCTTCAAGCGGACTGGCTACTCTATAGGCATCAATTTTCCGCCTGATTGGGGCGAAGGTTACATCCTATCTTTCAAGCGCGGAGAAACCCGCGTTCTGCGTCCTAACATGACATTTCATATTCCATCTCTTGTGAAAGTGTTCGGCTTCGCCGACGCAGGCACGAGCGAAACTGTCCGCGTGACCGAAACAGGTTGTGAGGTACTCACGAATTTTGGGCGTCAACTTTATGTCCGGTAGCGAAATTCAGTTCAGGACCGATTGATCACAGCCAGAAGACCACGGTGCCGGCCATATGGATGGTCGAGGAAAATGCGCGCGCCTTAGGCGAGCTGGATAGACCAACAATAAGAAAGGAAACTCCCATGCCTATCGTCAATCGCGTCGCCGACCTGCTCCCTGACATCGTGTCCTGGCGCCGCGACATTCATGCACATCCTGAACTGGGCTTTGACGTCAACCGGACCTCGGCAATCGTTGCAGAACGTCTGCGCCAATTGGCTGCGACCAGGTCGTGTCCGGCGTTGGCAAGACCGGCGTCGTCGGTGTCATCACAGGGAAGATGGCCACAACCAACGACCACGCAAAGGTCATCGGTTTGCGCGCTGACATGGGTGCGCTGCCGATCGAGGAAAAGACCAATCTACCTTATGCCTCCAAGAATAAGGGCTTCATGCATGCATGCGGTCACGACGGCCACACCGCGATGCTGCTGGGTGCGGCGCGCTATCTTGCCGAGACTCGGAACTTTGCCGGAGCGGCTGTCTTGATCTTTCAACCCGCGGAAGAGATCGGTATGGGTGCGAGCGCGATGCTTGAGGACGACCTGATCGGGCGCTTCGGTATTGAACAGGTCTGTGGCATGGCTAACGGCGATAGTGCTGGCTTGCATCACGCTGCGTATATTTCAACGACGATGCGATTCAGTATGGGACATCGTACTGGATCAAGCTCGCAGAGAACACGCTCGCGGCTTAAGGCGTGGCGGGACGAGCTATAATTCTTCTGTACCTGCCAATCCAGTCCTCGGTCAGCGCCTTAAGAGAACAGTGTTGTTGTTTTCCGCGCGGCCCTCGATAGAGGAAGAGGAGCTAGGGGGTGCGGAATCCGCTGAAATGCCGCCGAGCAGGTCGTCATGTGACCTGACTCGCGACAATTAAGTCCGCCGGAATCCCGGGAGCCAACAATGGTCGCCACAAAATTGAATTTCAGCCTGGAAGAATATCGAACGCGGCTTAGCAAAACTCGTTCTGAGATGCAGAAACGCGGTATTGACATCCTCATCCTTAGCGAACCTGCGAACATGGCTTGGCTGACCGGCTATGATGGTTGGTCCTTCTACAACCACCAAGCGGTCATCGTTCCCCCAGAGGGGGACCCCATAGTGTGGGTTCGTTCTTCAGATGAATTTGGCGCTAAGCGCACGGTCTATTTTTCGGACGAAAATGTCGTCAGCTATGCGGACAAATACGTCCAGACGCCTATTTGTCATCCGATGGAAGATCTTTGCAAAGTGCTTGTCGACCGCAATCTCGACAAGGGCGTCATCGGCCTTGAGAAGGACAATTACTATCTGTCCGCGACCGCCTTTGAAACTTTGGTCGCAGGGCTGCCGAGCGCCAAATTCATCGATGCGACGGTGCTGGTGAACTGGCAGAGAGCGATCAAGAGTCCCCAGGAACTCCAGTACATGCGCAAGGCGGGACAGATCGTGACCCTGATGCATGAGCGCATATTGGAAAAGATTGAACCGGGTATGCGCAAGTGTGACCTCGTTGCAGACATTTACGATGCTGCGATTCGCGGAACACACGATTTTGGAGGGGACTACCCATCCATCGTACCTATGCTTCCATCAGGCACCGATTTATCCGCGTGCCATTTCACGTGGGACGATCAGCCTCTTCGCAACAACGAAGGAATCTATTTCGAAATTGCTGGCGTCTACAAGCGCTATCATGTCCCGCTCTGTCGGACATATTGCCTTGGCAAAGTGCCACAACACTTCTTGGATGCGGAGAAGGTCACACTGGAGGGAATGGAAGCAGGCCTCGAGGCTGCGAAGCCAGGCGCAACTTGCGAGGACTGGGCCGTGGCATTCTTCAATGTCCTTGAGAAATATGGGGTGGAGAAGATTACTCGAGCCGGCTATCCAGTCGGGCTATCTTACCCTCCAGATTGGGGTGAACACACGATGAGCTTGCGGCGAGGGGACAGGACCGTGCTCCAGCCAGGCATGATTTTCCACTTCATGAGTGGTTTCTGGTACGACGACTTTGGATTCGAAATCACCGAAACCGTCCTCATCACCCCTAATGGAAATGAGTGCCTGTCGAAGGTACCCAGGAAGCTTTTCGTCAAAGACTAGCGGCTGCACTAATCGAGCCGCCGCTCCAAGCGGGGGGGGCAGCGCTTATAGCCACACTAGACCAACCGAGTTGTACGGATCTATAGCACGTCATGTTCCCCAAGTCCGTCGATGAGAGTGCTCTCGGAGCTTCGTCCCGGCAGACCCGATTAACCTGGGCCAGGACACAGCGGGCTCGCGCATGAAGAGCCTGTTGCGCAATTGGGACGGAGACTTGGGATGAGCGAAGGAGAGGTCCATTGGCTGCGCGGTCAAGTCTCGCACGTCCGGAATCTCGCCGAATTAAATCCAAAAAAATCGCGCCCTCCTGTTGTCAGAACCTCCGTCAGTATCGCATACTGCACAAGAGTTTTTCTAGTCATGTGCGATTCCCCTATTACAAAGGGGAGGCAACGCGCCGCGTAGACCTACCTTGCCTCCAGAACGGCACTGAGGAACTGCCGGGTCCGCTCGTTCTGCGGATTGCCGAAGAGCTGGTCGGGCGGGCCCTGTTCGGCAATCTTGCCGCCATAAAAGAAGCAGACGCGGTCGGAGAACTCCTTGGCGAAGCCCATCTGGTGCGTGACCATCAGCATGGTGAGGTCATGCTCGGCGCCGAGCTTACGGATGACGTTAAGCACTTCCCCGACGAGCTCCGGATCGAGCGCCGATGTCACCTCGTCGAACAGCATCACCTTGGGCCGCATGGCCAGCGCCCGAGCGATCGCCACGCGCTGCTTCTGGCCGCCGGAGAGCTGGATCGGGAAATGGTTCTTCTTGTCGCCGAGCCCCACCATATCGAGCAGCTCCGCCGCTCGGGCCTCAGCTTCCTGCTTGGAGAGCCCAAGCACCGAGACCGGCGCCTCCATGCAGTTCTGCAGCGCGGTCATGTGCGGGAACAGGTTGAAGTGCTGGAACACCATGCCAATCTTGCCGCGTACGCGCCTCAGATGACGCTCGCTCGCCGGCACCATCTGGCCGTTCTTCTGCATGTGCGTGAGCGGCTCCCCGTCGGCCCAGATCACCCCCCCGTTAATGCGCTCCAGCGTCATCAGCATGCGCAGCACAGTGGTCTTGCCCGAGCCGGAGGGGCCGATGATGCACACCTTCTCGTTGCGGGCAATGTCGAGATTGAGGTCGTCCAGCACTGTCAGCGTGCCGTAGCGCTTTGCGACGTTCTCGAAACGGACCATGGGTTCGCTCATGATTTTCTCGTTGAGCGCAATGTCGAGATTGAGTTCCTCGAGCACGCTATAGCGCGTCGTGACGTTCTCCAAGCGGACTATGGTTTCGCTCATGGCGGACCTCCTACTGCAGATGGTAACGGCGGCTGAGCCAGAAGCTCACCGACTGCACAATCGCGGAAGCGACCAGGCTGAACACGAGGTAGAAAAGGCCGGCCATGGTGATCGCCTCGACGTAGCGATAATTGTCACTTCCGAAGTTCTTCGCCTGCTGCAGCATCTCGAGGATCGCGATGGCCGCCAGGATTGGCGTGTCCTTGAACATGCCGATGAAGTAGTTGCCCAGGGCGGGCACGATGGGCGGGATCGCCTGCGGCAGAATGATGGCGCGCCAGGACCGCGTCCGCGACAGGTTGAGCGCCGTGCAGGCCTCCCATTGGCCCCCTTCCACGTTCTCGATACCGCCGCGGTAGCACTCCGAGCAATAAGCGGCGTAATGGATGCCGAGCACGCCGATGCCAACTGTCCAGGCAGGGATGACGATGCCGAACTGCGGTCCGACGAAATAGACGAAGAACACCTGCAGCAGCAGCGGCGTGGAGCGGATGAACTCTACGATCTCCGCCATCGCTGTGGAGATGTAGCGGTTCGGCGACTGGCGGATCAGCGCGAAGACCAGGCCCAGCACCAGCGCGATCGCGAAGCCGAGCAGCGTGGCCTCAACCGTGACAATCGCGCCTCGATAGAGATACGGGAACGCCTCCCAGACATAGGACCAGTCCCAGAGGCTCATGCCTGCGCCTCCCGCACGAAGCCACGCGAGAAGCGGCGTTCCAGCCGGCGCACGAAGGGCGTGATGAGGGCGCGCGCGATGACGTAATAGCCGAACAGAGCCACCGCGAAGAACAGCAGGTAGTTGCCGGTGGCGTCGGCTGCCAGCTTGGAGGCGGTGGTGAGCTCGGTAATGGTGATGAAGAAGATAAGCGAGGTACTCTTAAGCAGATCGATCAGCAGGTTGCCCCAGGCGGGCAGCATGGCGCGGATCGCCTGCGGCAGGAAGATACGCCGCATCGCGGTGAGCCGCGGCAAGTTGAGGGCAATGCTCGCTTCATACTGGCCGCGGTCGACGCCCTGGATAGCGGCGCGGACCAGCTCGGCGCCGTAACCGGATACATTCATGCCGATACCGAAGATTGCGACGGTCCAGGGTGACAACGCGACCCCGAAGATAGGCAGCACAAAGAACCACCAGTAGACCTGCACCAGCATCGACGTTCCGCGGAAGAATTCGATATAGGCGATGCCGAACCAGCGCAGCGGCCAAAGTGGCGAGATCCGGATCAGGCCGACGATCAGCCCCAGGACGATCGCTACCAGAGATGCCGCGAGGGTCACGACGAGGGTGATCATGACGCCCTTGGCGAGCGCCGCCACGCTGAAGCCGAGCGCGACGTCGCTCATGTCCTTCCCCCGCTGGGCGCTCCCCGGCCAGGGCCGGGGAGGTGGTGAGGCGCATGGATGGCAATTCCCGGCCTGGCTTCAACGCTTGCAGAGCTCGGCGGCCGTGGTGCCGTCCGGGAGGGTGGCTTTGGTGTAGCCGTATTTGCCGACCGATGCCATCATCTCGTCCGAACCGATATAGTCTTTCAGCACGGCATTAAAGGCGTCGACCTCCGCCTGCTGGTTGGGCAGGAAGGCGAGACCCGAATAATAGCTGTTACCTGCCGGGACCAGCTCGACGCTGTCGTCTTTGTCAGTGAACTCCTTCATAGTGAAGTAAGCGCCCGAACCCGCTGCCGCGCGGCCGGCCTTCACCGCCTGCAGGATTTCCGCCGGGCCGGCGACCTGCATGATCTTGTCGTCGGGGACGCCGAGTTTGCGCATGAGCTCGATTTCGCTGTAGCCCGCGCCGGTGACGAAGGTGAGGCCCTTGTCGTGTACATCCTGATAGGAGTGCAGTCCTTCCGGATTGCCAGCCGGAACAATCAGCGCGTCGGTGGCCTTCACGATTGGTTCGGTGAACAGCACGTTCCGACAGCGCTCCGGCAGGATGTACATGCCGCCCGTGATGATGTCGAAGCGACCAGCTTGCAGGCCGGGGATGAGCGAGCCCCATTCGGTGACGACCGGCTCGACCTTGGTCGTGCCCAGCTTCTTCAGTATATCGATCGTCATCGCATTGACAAAGCCGAGCGGCTCATTGTTTTCGCCAGGATAGGCCCAGGGAACCTCGTTGGAGAAGCCGATCCGGACCGCCTCTCCGTTCTTGATCTTATCCAGCAGCGACTGCGCCGAAGCCGACCCGGCAAACGAGGCGATTGCCATCGCTGTTATGCCGAGTGCGGCAATTCCCCTCAGGATTGCACGTCCATTCCTGTTTTTGAGGTGTTTCCACTTGTCCATCTGTAGTTCCTCCCAGCTCACGTTCTTGTTTCGCCGCTAGTCCCACGAGTATCTGAGACGACATTCAGCTCCACGCGCTCGCATAAATCATGATGCGGCAGTTCCACTTGTCATGCGGTTTCGGATTCGCGCCGCGATAACCCTTGAGGTTCCAGCCCAATGTTGATACGGGCCGCCCAGTGCCCGCTTCGTGAAGGTAGCATCATAAATCGGCTGCTTTTCGCGAACTATCCCCTCCGAACGCATAAAACCGGCGTTTTCTTGCTGTGGGCGCATAAGGCCGACCATTGGCGGGAGTGGGAGATTGCACTCTACGGTAATCAACGAAAATTGTGAGATATCTGCTTGGCACACCTCAAGCCACGAGCGTGTTCTCTACCAACTTGATCCAGAACGATGTCCCGTACTGGATCGCGTCGTCGTTGAAATTATAGGCAGGATGATGCAAGCCGGCGCTGTCCCCATTCCCGCACCAGACGAAGGCACCCGGTCGCGCCTGCGCCATGTAGGAGAAATCTTCCCCACCCAATACGGGCGGCGTCTCAAACACGTTGTCTTCACCGGCCACGTCCTTCGCCGCTCTGATCGCAAGCTCGGTCTGCATGGCATGATTGAAAACAACGGCATCGCTGGTTTGGATAGTAAGGTCGATCTTGGCGCCGGTTACCTGGGCGATGCCCGCGACCACCTCGCGCATCCGCCTTTTGACAAGCTGACGCACCTCCGGCCTCAGCGTGCGCATGCTGCCTCGCAGCTCCGCTGTCTGCGCAATTACTCTCTGCGTGGTGCCGGAATGGAATTCGTGGAACGAAATCCCCGCCGATTCCAAGGGATCGACATTCTGCGCCACGATTTGCTGTAGGGCCGTGATAAGCTGCGCGGCGACTAGGATCGAGTCGATGCATTGATGCGGCGTCCCGGGATGGCCACCGCGGCCTTCGATTCTGATCTCGATGCCGTCCGTCGCCGCCAGCACCGGGCCTTGCCGGATCCCAAAGGAACCAATCGGCAAGCCTGGAAGAGTGTGCATGCCATAGACCTGTTCGATTCCGAAGCGCTCCATCAGGCCATCCTCGATCATCGCGACCGCGCCCGTACCGACCTCTTCCGCAGGTTGGAAGATCAGGACTGCCGTGCCAGCAACAT
Organism: Mesorhizobium sp. C268A; assembly: GCF_040324475.1. Taxonomy (NCBI): domain Bacteria; kingdom Pseudomonadati; phylum Pseudomonadota; class Alphaproteobacteria; order Hyphomicrobiales; family Phyllobacteriaceae; genus Mesorhizobium; species Mesorhizobium sp. C268A. Next base: position 2,379,917 of record NZ_JAMYVX010000001.1, on the reverse strand, counting down.
TCCGAGTTTCGGCAAGGTAGCGCGCCGCGCCCAACAGCATCGCGGTGTGGCCATCATGACCGCAGGCATGCATGACGCCCTTGTTCTTGGAGGCATAGGGCAAATCGGTTGCTTCCTCGATCGGCAGCGCATCCATGTCAGCGCGCAAACCGATGACCTTGAGGTTGCCGTTGCTCACGGCCCGCTTGCCCCTGATGACGCCGACTACGCCGGTCTTGCCAACGCCGGTCACGATCTGGTCGCAGCCAAATTCGCGCAGGCGCTCCGCCACGAAGGCCGAAGTGCGCTGGACGTCAAAGCCCATTTCGGGATGTGCGTGGATGTCGCGGCGCCAGGCCATGATCTCAGGGAGAAGTTCGGCGACGCGACTGACGATGGGCATGGGAGTTTCCTTTCTCGCGGTTGGAATAGGCTTGGTGCTGTCTCGCCTCATCGATGAGCGACCGCGTAGGACGAAAAGTCAATACTGAGAACTGCCTCATCGCCGCAGTCGCGGATGGACGACGCCGACAAAGTCGGCGCTGAGGACGGTGAGCGACACAAGGCCCGGCCACAGCACCAGTTGCGGGTAGGCATGCACATATTCGATCCCGTCATAAAGCAGCCGTCCTCAGGTCGGGAATCCCGCGCAAAGCCGAGCCGAAGAAACGACAACACGCCTTCCATGATAATGGCCGTGGCGATGCCGAGAGTGGTCGAGACCGGGATCGGCGACAGGACGGCTTCCGTCTTCGACCGGGTTCGTACCTGTGGACCAGTGAACTGCACTTTGTAAATCAGACCAAGGGTTTCGAATATGCCGCTCAAGCCCTGGATAAATGCCTTCTTGGCACTCGTGGCAAGGTCGGGCCCGTGCAATGAATGCTTGCAGCATAAATGGACCGCTTTGCGCGAATTATTCCCTATCAACGCAGGAAATCGGCGTGCTCTCGTTCTTTGCGCATATAGCCGACGATTTGCGGGTGGCAGATAGGAGATTCCTCGGTAGTCATTGGAACGATCACTCGCACAGCAAAGGATGCGCTGCCTTGTTGGCAGGCGGCAAGTCGCTTACGTCAATGTTTCTGTTTCGGTTGTATTGGGTCGGGCGATCGATGACCGCAGGCAAGAATGACGGCGCCGCATCTCCGCCGTCATCGCACGCTTGCGGGTTTCTTTATCAAGCACGACCTGCTGGTGCTGCAGTCATTCCCGCGCCGTGGACGGGCCCTTGCCTCAAACGCGTCTGCCCGTTCCTGTTGATCACCGTCGGCCGACGAATCTCCTACTTCCCATCAGCAAATCGTCAGTTTCTGCCGCATGCTATGGGAAAACGCGGTTTCCTGCGTTGATAGGGAATAATTCACGCAAGGCGGCCCATTCATGCTTCTACTTTCGCGAAGCGGGCACTTGAGCGTCCGACCCAAAAATAGCGAAGCCGACATCACGCGGCTAGTCCGGTGAGGAAATAATGATCACTGAACACCGCATATCGGTTGATGGTGTCGCGACATCTTATTGCGAGAACTGAGCCGCTGAGCCAATTGCATTCTCTGCATCTACGCGTGCTCTGCACCGAATAACCCGTGCAGATCATTCTCACACTACTTCTCCCAATCTGGGCTTCAAATAAGATCTGCGGAGCAAATTTTGCAGTACGACTACATCATTGTTGGCGGAGGTTCGTCCGGCTGTGTCCTCGCCAACGGCCTTTCCGCTGGTCACGCGCGGGTGCTGCTTATCGAAGCTGGACCAGACACGCACCCAGGCGACGGCCCACGAATGGGGGCGTGCGATCGGCCCGCTCGGGCATGCCGTCCGGCTCCTGCCGCCGGTCTATGTGAAGCCCTTTGTAAAGCGGCACAAGAACGACGTGGCTGACGCGGAGGCGCAATGCCGGACGATATTCTTGACGGCAATCCGACCCGAGCCTACTTCAACCCCCGATATCAATGGGCGGGCTTGGACGCCGCTCCCGTCGCGGGGGCCGCACCGGCTCTCTATGAGCAGGCGCGGGTAATAGGTGGCGGGTCGAGCATCAATGCAAGGTTGCCAACCGAGGCGCTCCAGCAGACTACGACGAATGGGACGCGGCCGGAGCGACCGGCTGGTCATGGCAGGACGTGCTGCCCTACTTCCGCGAGCTCGAGAGCGATGGCGACTTTGGCGGGGAGCTCCACGGGAAAGAAGGACCGTTACCAAGCTAGCCGAGTGGTCCGGCTTCATTCGTTCCATATGCCGATCGCATGAGACTGTGGGGCTTGTGTTTGGGCCGGATTTCAACGGGGCATACGGCGACGGTATTCTACCGTTCCCTTGACCAACAAGGACGGCCAACGTGTCTCGGCTGCCATGGCCTAACTGACCGGCCAGGAGCGCACACGATCAAATCTGATGGAGTGGATGCCCCCTGCCGACGGCATCGCGATGACTAAGCAGAGAGGGCATCCATGAAGCAAGTACCATCATTGGGATCGATCTCGCAAAGCGCGTCTTCCAGGTTCACGGCCCGGCCAGTGACGGGAAGGTTGTCTTTCGCAAGAAGGTGTCGCGCTCGCAGTTGCTGCCGTTTCTGGCCGGACGGCCCGGTGCACGGTGGCGATCGCGGAAGCGGCCTCCAGGCCGACAATGCGCTTCGTGGCTGTCAAAACCGAGGAGCAACAGGCACGGTTGATGATCTTCCGCACGCGCGCCTCCTGGTGCGCCAGCGCACGGGTTGGTCGTCTCTATCTCCAGCAGATCGCCGTCTACAGCGAGAAGATTGCCGAGCTCGAGGAGACACTCCGTCGCGAGGCCGCGCGGAGCGAGACAACGGCGCGCTTGCAAACCATGCCCGGGGATCGGACCCATCACCGCCATAGCGATCGAGACGTATGCGCCGCCGCCCGAGATCTTTCGACGTGGCCGCGACTTCGCCGCCTAGCTTGGGCTCGTGCCTTTGCAGAATCCACGGGCGGGAAACAGAAGCTGGGTCGAACCTCGAAGACGGGGCAGCGTGACATTCGGCGCCTACTAATCGTGGGGGCGATGGCGGTTGTCCGATGGGCGGCTCGTAAGGGTCCGCCTGAAGGATCATGGCTGGCGCGCATGCTGGGCGCAAACCCCTATGCTGGTAACCATTGCACTTGGCCAACAAGATGGCGCGGTCGGCATGGGCCGCGGACGAAGAGGGAGAACTACCGGGATCCGGCGGTGGCATCAGCTTGATCAACGATCGAGCCGTCGCTCGCCGGTCCGTCGGGATGTGAGGAGGGCAGTGAACAGTAAGGGCAAATGATCGACACGATCTGGACCAGGAAAAGCAGTCAAGCCTAAGGAGCCACGAGCTCGCAAATCTGATCCGCACCTGATCCGCGCATCTCCATACAGGCCCGCGGGATGTGAAGCGCCGCAACAGCGAGGCCTGACACATGACCGCACCCGATGACGTGCCCTCGACGTTCAAAATCCCTTGCATCAACGGGGGCATCAGCGTCCTGCGCATCGTATTCGATGGGCGGAAGGCCACCGGCGTCCGTACTCGCAATGCCGGCGGCGATCCGCATTCTATCGGAAGGGAGATCATCCTTTGTGCTGGAGCCATTCACTCGCCCTCGATCCTGATGCGCTCGGGGTCGGTCCAGCGTAGCATCTGCGCGATCTCGGCATCGCGATCATGGGGGACGCGAAGGGGATCGGCAGCGGCTTGCCGGAGCATCCCGCCGTGCGGTTTCGGCCTATCTTAGGCCGGAGAACCGGATGTAGCCTGACGTTTCCGGTCACATCCAGGTTCATGCACGTTATTCGTCAGGCCACCTGATTGCCCCTCGACCGACATGGCTAGTTCGGAAGTGGCGAAGTCCGCTTGGCATCCTGTGGGCAGGCGCTTGGGTTCTCTTTGGCTTGGGTGAATCGGAGCTACTCTGCGGGCTAGGTCAGGCTAGAGCGGAGTGGCTTTAAGCTGAGTCGAGTAAGGATTCCCAAATCAGGGGAAATTTGATTGAACTAAACCGCTGCCGCCATGGCCCAGATAAGCCCTCTGTGTCAGCGGATGATTGAAGATCTGACGATCCGCAATTTGTCACCGGAGACGCAGCGATCCTACGTGCATCACGTGGCGAAGTTCAGTGGTTTTTGGGACGATCACCCGATCAACTGGGATACGAAGAGGTGCGCGCCTATCAGACCCACTTGGTGGGTCGAAGGGTCTCGTGGGGCGCGTTGAACCAGACGGTTTGCGCCTTGCGTTTCTTCTACGGCGTGACGCCGGGTCGCTCTGATGACCACCTATGCGGTGGGCTTACGCGCCGCGGAGGCGGCGCGTCCGCAGGTGACGGACATCGATAGCAGCCGGAGGGTCATTCGCATCGAGCAGGGCAAGGGCGGCAAGGACCGCTATGTGATGCTGTCGCCGCAGCTGCTGGAGATTTTGCGCGTCTATTGGCGGTTGACCAAGCCGGGGCGATGGCTGTTTCCCTGGCGCGATGGCCGCGTCCCGATCCATCCACAGACTTGGGGATCGCCTGTCGAGCAGCCTGCGAGTTCCTGGGCGTTGAGAAGCGGGTGACGGTGCACACCCTTCGACACAGCTTCGCCACCCACCTTTTGGAAGCCGGCACGGACATAAGGATCATTCAGGTGCTGCTGGGCCATCGCAGCCTGGCGACGAAGCCATGGCCACGCTCGGCCCGATCCCGCGCAAGGCCCTGACCTGGCCAGACACCTCATGACACGCTGCGCACTGACACGCTCGCCCCGGCCATCCCGGCGTCTACTACAGTCGCCGCCGGGCCTTGCGCGCTGTAGTCAAAGTCGCAGCCCGGCTGTCGCCAGCAACGCTGCACCTGTCCTGCATCGCGACAACGGGCGACCGCTCAAGAGCGATCGGCGAGCCCGCTCCGGCGCCTCGGACACAAGGTCGAGCCCTAAATCCACATAGCCCGCCCGCCATCCCGCGGCTCAGTTCAATCAGGCTTCAATGTAGTCGCGACCCGTGCGTGTCCGCCCAATCGCGCCCGCGACTACACAGAACCCTCCAGATTCAAGATGCTTGCTGGAAGGAGGCCAGCATTTGATGAGCAAACCCTATTCGATGGATCTTCGCGAACGCGTGGTTGTGGCTGTTGAGGTTGAGGGCCTGTCGCGCCGGCAGGCGGCGGCGCGCTTTGGCGTCAGTTACAGCGCCGCGATCGCTTGGGTGAAGCGTGTACGCGAGACGGGCAGCGTCAAGCCCAGCCAGATCGGCGGCTATAAGCCGAAGAAGATCTCGGGTGCTTGGCGGGACTGGCTCCTGCAACGGTGTCGGGATCAAGACTTCACCCTGCGCGGACTGGTGGCTGAATTGGCCGAGCGCGGCCTTTTGGTCGACTACCGCTCGGTGTGGGCGTTCGTCCACACCGAGAAGCTCAGTCTCAAAAAAAGACGCTGATCGCCAGCGAACAGGATCGCCCCAACGTGGCGCGCCGACGATCCCAATGGGCGACGTATCAGAACCGGATCGACCCCTGCCGCCTGGTCTTCATCGATGAGAGTGTGCTGCAGAGCAGCGGAAGGAGTTCAACATGAACTAAGACCGGAGCGTAAAGCTGCGTGAATGATGGGGGACGGCCCTCCGGGATCGGCTTTCAGGAGCAGGTCTCAAACCAGTCCAAGCTGCTGCGGTAAAGAGCCGTGGTGGTGAGCGTTGGATGAAAAGTTCGGACGAGATCCGAGCAGGTGGGTGTCCGAAAGACGAACGAAAGTGAACCCTTCGAAGACGCGTCGTTATGAACGTAAGTGTCGCCGAAACCAGGACCGTCTCGTCATCCTGGGACAAGTCCGCCGGGTGCCTGATGACAGGGCGGGTGGCGACGGGCGTTGAGGGGGCGTGAGTCGGACACAGGCATTCGCGCGGAACTGCAGGAACCAGGCTCCTGATGCAAAGGGAGAAGCTCAAGCGGGCCAAACCGCAAGGCGAGAGTACCGATGCAGGAGACTGGGGCGGACCGGCCCGTATGAGCGTTGAAGGCCCTGTAATGGGGCCGGAGCAAAGGGGCCGGATCAGGTGGTCGTATTGTTTGGAACAACTGGAAACAGGATGACTTCGGAAGATACGACAGACAAGCCGTTTCGAATTGCGAAACGACAAGTGTACGAAGCTTACAAAGCGGTCAAAGCCAACCAGGGCGCAGCCGGGGTGGACGGGCAGACCCTGGAGATGTTCGAGAAGGACCTTGCAGGAAACCTCTACAAGGTCTGGAATCGAATGTCCTCAGGGACGTACTTCCCGCCGCCGGTTCGCGCTGTCTCCATTCCGAAGAAGAGTGGGGGCGAAAGGGTTTTGGGTGTGCCCACCGTCAGCGATCGGATCGCACAGATGGTGGTCAAGCAGATGATTGAGCCGGATTTGGACATCCTCTTTCTTCCAGACTCCTACGGCTACAGGCCGGGAAAATCGGCTCTGGATGCAGTTGGCGTCACGCGTCAGCGATGCTGGAAGCATGACTGGGTTCTGGAATTCGACGTCAAAGGGCTGTTTGACAATCTTCCGCACGATCTCCTGCTGAAGGCGGTCAGGAAGCACGTCACATGCAAGTGGGCTCTGCTCTACATCGAAAGATGGCTGGCAGCGCCGATGGAGAAGAACGGGGAAGTCGTCGAGCGCACACGCGGTACCCCGCAAGGGGGCGTTGTCAGCCCGATCTTGTCGAATCTCTTCATGCACTATGCATTTGATCTGTGGATGACCCGGACGCATCCTGACCTTCCATGGTGTCGATATGCGGACGATGGTCTTGTGCATTGCCGGAACGAGCAGCAGGCAGAAGCCCTCAAGGCGGAGCTTGGTGCTCGACTGGCAGCATGCGGGCTTCAAATGCATCCGACAAAGACCAAGATCGTCTATTGCAAAGACCAAAGGCGCAGGGGGGAATACCCGAATGTCGTGTTCGACTTCCTCGGGTATCAGTTCCGGCCGCGACGCGTCGCGAACACACAGCGAGATGAGTTCTTCTGTGGTTACACGCCTGCGGCCAGCCCAACGGCAATGAAGTCGATGCGGGCCACGATCAAAAGCTTGAACATCCCGCGGCAGACGCCGGGGACGCTGGCTGAAATCGCCCAACAGCTCAATCCACTCCTTCGCGGATGGATAGCCTATTATGGCCGCTACAGCCGTTCGGCCCTGTCCACTCTGGCTGATTACGTCAACCGGAAGCTCAGGGCGTGGATCATGCGTAAGTTCAAGCGCTTTCAGTCCCATAAGACGCGTGCCAGCCTCTTCGTGAGAAAGCTGGCGCGGGAAAATCCAGGACTGTTTGTGCACTGGAAGGCGTTCGGAACGAATACGTTTGCCTGATGGGAGCGGTGTGAATCGAGAGGTTCACGCACCGTTCTGCGAGAGGCCGGCAGGTGAAATCCCTCCGGCCTACTCACCCTTGGACCAAGACCAACATGGCGCCGCTCAGGGGATGGGCGCCACGCGGCCAGCGCGTTAAGGCCAAGGTGCCACACTGGAAGACCATGACCTTCCTGGCGGCACTGCGCCATGACCGTGTCGACGCGCCGTGGCTCATCGACGGGCCGATTAACGGCGAGCGCTTCCGGCTCTACGTCGAAGGTTCTCGTCCCCACCCTCAAGCCCGGCGATATCGTCGTCATGGACATGTGTGGACGCCCCCATCGATGCAAGAAGAATCTTCTACAAAGAGATCGGAGCGTGGTCGGGTGCTGACATGTGTCCGGCCTGTGGATGCGACGTTCGACATGCCGCGGGCCCGTATGGGAGTTCGCGGAGCGGGTCCAATTCAATCTCGCGTGCTCAACGCACGTATCCATGATCTGGTTTTCCCGATCCCGTCTCGTTGACCGTTGCGCCATACTCTCCGTTTGACCTTCTCACACTTTCGAGGCCTTCTGGCCGAGCGGAACTAACCCGCCACGGCTGGCGCCCGATAAGTTCCGCCTTTCGCCATCAGTGCCCAGACGATGCGTGCAGTTTTGTTGGCAAGCGCGACGATCACCAACATGGGCGGCTTGCGGCCCAAGATGCGCATGAGCCATGGGTCCGCAGATTTCCCCTTCCGCATTGCCCAGCGTACGGCCGCGCTGGCCCCTATGATCAGCAGCCTGCGTAGCGTTCGCTCGCCCATCCGAGACGTCTCGCCGAGCTTCTGCTTTCCGCCCGTGGAGCGTTGCAGCGGCGTAAGGCCAAGCCAGGCCGCGAAGTCGCGCCCTCTCTTGAAGGTCTGAGCCGACGGAGCCAACGCGGCGAGAGCTGTCGCGGTGATCGGCCCTATACCGGGGATCGTCATCAGTCGCCTGGCTTCCGTGTCTTCCTTGGCGCGCCGGGCGATCTCGCGGTCGAGCAAAGCCATCTTCTCGTCCAACGAGCGCAATTGCTCCACGAGCAGGCGCAGGATCGAGCGGGCGACTTCGGGAACAGCGGAACCCTTGTCCTCTATCGCGGCCAGAAGCTTGGCCACATGGAAGAGGCCTTGCGCGGCCACCATCCCGAATTCGGCAAGATGGCCGCGTATTGCATTGATGGTTTGGGTTCGCTGCCGCACCACGAGATCGCGGACGCGAAAAACAATGGCCGCAGCTTGCTGCTCTTCGCTCTTCACCGCCACGAACCGCATGGTCGGCCTCTGTGCGGCTTCGCAGATCGCCTCCGCGTCAGCCGCATCGTTCTTCTGCCGCTTCACGAAAGGTTTGACGTAGCCCGGCGCGATCAGCCGGACGCTATGCCCAAGGCCTGAAATCTCCCGCGCCCAGTAATGGCTGCTGGCGCAGGCCTCCATCGCAACCGTGCAAGTCGGCTGCTCGGCGAGGAACCGAAGCACCTGATCACGACGCAATTTCTTGCGGAGCAGGGCGATTCCCGATGCATCCGCACCGTGCGCCTGAAAAACGTTCTTCGCTAGATCCAACCCGATTATGTTAACTTCCAACATGGACGCCTCCTTCAAGTGATGATCAACGACACCACTTTGGCACAGCGATGCCGCCAGGGGGCGTCCACCCCATCAATCTCAGCTCGCACAAAGGCAAGGCCGTGCGCCGCGCCATCCGGTCAGCCGGCGCGAGGCTGTTCTTCCTGCCAAAATACTCACGCGACCTCAACCGGATCGAGAAGCTGTTCGCCAAGCTCAAGCATTGGCTGCGTAAAGCGGCCAGGCGGACCGTCGACGCCGTTTGCGACGCAATCGGTCAAACCCTCGAAACTGTCACTTCAAGCGAATGTCAAGCGAATGCCGAAATTACTTCATTGAGGCCGGGTATGACCGAACCTAAAATCATCCCGCTCTCTAAAGGACCACCGACCTGAGATCGAGCCGGAAGTGTGTTTCAACTGGTTCAGCGATAAGCGTGATATGGCGCGACTGAAGAATGGCATGGATTTTCTGGTGCGCATCCTTACTTCAGAACCGCTGGATGTTGCGATCGATCCTTTCCCTTCGGGCTGGAATGCGCGCACCAAGCGGATCAGCAAGATTTCGCGCCTGAATTATTGTATCACCGCGGCCGCCGATTGACGGCCCTGCCTTGCTCGCCGCGGCCTGATAGACAGTTTCATCACGCGAGGCAGCGGCTCGTCGACTTGGTCGCCGACGATCGTGCCCTGGAGAAGTACATCCGTAACCGGGAACTGGCACCCAACATCCACATGCCGCATGGGCGCCGCCGACGATCCGAGCAGCGTCACCAGCCCCGATGGCCGTGTCCACTCTGTCGACGACCCGCGTTGCCGACGCTTCCGTCATGCCGTTCTGCCCGAGAGCGAACACGAAAATTCCCACAATCATGGTCGCGGAAAAGATGGCGGATTCGATCTTGCGCCAGACATGACTAAACAGCACGGGGCCGATGGCTCTGCCGCAGGCACCGAACCAGCGCTGGGCGGACTTCGTGTCGGACATTCTGGCCGACGGCCGCCGTTCCATGTTCTGGTGGTCGTAGATGACTTCACCCGCGAATACCTGGCGGGTGGCACGTCGTATCAGCATGCGGGCGGTGCGGAAGCCCAATAGCCACGCCAAGCAGGAGACAGCCGCTGATGATCGTCTCCAGACACCGTCGCCTGCAATGGCGGAGACAACCGGGACTGCATCGCACCAGGCGAGCCGACCCAAAACGGCTCGCGGAGAGCCTGCCCCGAGCTCAGCGACGGATGCGTCGACGAGCATCTGTTCCGCGGGCTGGACACGGCACGGCATATCTTCAAGAATGCAGGATTGACTACAATCAGCCCGGCTGCATAGGAGCTTGCGAACAAGTTTGCAAACCGGCTAAAACGGCCACATGACAGAGTCTAGCTGTGAACGAGGGCTGAATAGGGCAGCCTCAGTGAGGCTCGCGGGAGGGCTGAACCAACGTATCTGGCCGATCCAGTGTATCAACATCGGGCGAAGCATCCACCGCTTCGCACAGGGATAGCCGATTTTGTGCGCGCGGAGAGCGGGAGATGCCGATCTCCCGCGTCTTTGTGGACAATTCGCGCAAACTGCTCATTCTACGCTGTTATATTTTAACAAGCGGCACTGAGCGTGCGACTCCGCATGTATAAGTGGCATGACGCGGTTTCAGGCTGCCAAAATCGAAGGAGTAGCACAGAGTGACCTGCTGAGGCGCAACTATCCGGAACGGAAGGACGTCAGGCACGAAGAACAATCCACACCGCACCAACAATCCACACCGCACCCACGTGCGGCGGATACTCAAGCGGCCCCGCGGTCGAACCCATGGACGTTGAGCAGGTCGAGCGGATTCCGAGGCTTGGGGCCTATCGCAAGATGTGGCGGGTGCGATCGGAGGTCTGGTTGTCGAGCTCGTCAGGACCATTCCGCGAAGATCGAGTACTGCGCCCGAGATTCGGTTGCGGCCACAAGGATGTTCCGGAGAAGTAGCTTGCGGCTGGGAAAGGGGATCATTCAGGACTTATCCCAAAGGGTCCGACTTACGCCACCTCCCGAGGCGTACCCAGCCCGGCAGCGAGCTTAGTCTCCTGCCGGGCTGGTTTCACTGAGTGGGGAACTCCTCGCTGTACAGCGATGTGACAAATCGAACATCAGCAAGGATCAGATTGAATGAGCAGTGTCGCGGGCGGAGACGCGGATCCAGCGGCCCTTGCGCCGCTCAACAATCGAACCTTTCGTTCGATCTGGCTCGCCACGCAGGTTTCGAGTCTCGCCTGGTTGATGCAGACTGTTGCCGTCAGCTGGCTGATGGCGACGATCTCGACTTCCGATCTGATGGTCGCCCTGGTGCCGGCTTCATCGACGTTGCCCGCTCATTTTGTCCGTGTTTGCCGGGGCTCGCCGACAATTTCAGCCGTCGCCGGGTTATGTTCGCCGGCCGGCGCCTAATGGCGATAGCATCTGCGATGCTGACCGCATTTGTGGCGATGGGCTTTGTCGATCCGTGGATGATCCTCGGCTTCAGCTTTTTGATCGCATGCGGCTCCGCTCTCAACGATCCTGCCTGGCCAGCCTCGGTTGGCGATATCGTGGACCGACGCGATGTTCCCGCTGCCGTTACTCTCCTCTCCGTCGGCTTCAACTCTGTCCGGACCGTGGGCCCGGCGCTCGGCGGCATCGTAGTAGCCTCGTTGGGCTTTTGATGGCTTTCGCCGTGACCACGCTGAGCTACCTGGTACCTCTGGGCCACTATATGGTGCTGGAAATGCAAGGTTCGCTCCTCACCTTTTCCGCGCGAGTCGATGACCACGGCGATCTATGACGGGCTGCGCTTCACGGCGATGTTTTCGGAAATCAAGGCTGCGATCGCTCGCGGAACCCTCTTTGGCCTGGCGAGCATCGCCAAACTCGCACTGCTGCCCCTGCTTCGCGATCAGCTGGAAGGAGGACCGCTCGCCTATAGCACGCTCATGGCCGGCTTCGGAATAGGGGCCGCGGCATCGGCAATAGTATGTTCAGACGGAGCTTGTCTCAAGAACGACTGATGTCGCTCGCCTGCTTCGCCTGCGCGGCATGCTCCCTCTCCCTGGCGCTGACCTCTTCGATTGCAGTGGCGGCAATAGCACTCGCCCCGGGCGGCGTGGGTTGGGTCACTGCCTGGTCCGGGCTTGACGTGAGTGTACAGCTGGCGAGCCCGCGATGGGTCGTGGGGCGAAGACGCGCCGATGCGCCCGCGCGGCGCGGAAGCCGCTCGATATAGACCTGTTCGATCAAGCCGCACGCAACGAACTCGGCCTGTCCGACGACTGCTCGCCAATGGCGTAGCCGGGGCCGAAAACCGGCCATGCTCCCGTCGTGAAACTGTTCGATCCGACCGGGCAGGAGACTTAGCTTCTCACGGAACTGCTTCTCACTGAACTCAGCCGACGGCGACACGCTTTTCATCCGGACGAGGATGGCACGGCCGCTGGTGGCGATGGCGACGCCTTTGCTACGACGAGCGTCCTCGCTCACTTGCTGGCGCTTTCCGACGACGATAGCTCGCGCGTTCTCATCGGCGTCATGGATTTTTCTCCATGCTGTCCTGCACCGCGCTGATGCTATCGCGAATGATTGACAGACCACGGCGCAGGTCAGCCTCAGTGATAGTGAGAGCGACAAGGAACTTGAGTACCTCGCTCCGCCCGCCACAGGTCTCGATCACCAAGCCGCGACGAAGAGCTTCCTGGGCGATTTGGACCGCCAATGAATGATGCTTTTGTGGTACAAGACCATACATCAGTCCGCGACCCCTTACAGTCAGGCCAAGGCTGGCGAAATCCTTTGCGATTGACTTGAGTTCCTCTGCTAGGATCGCGGACTTGCGAGCGATTTCCTCCTCGAATTTGGAGTCGGCCCAATAGGTCTCAAGAGCCGCGCGCGCAGTGACGAAAGCAAGGTTGTTGCCTCTGAACGTACCGCTGTGCGCGCCAGGCGACCAAATATCCAGTTCGGGCTTCAAAAGAACCAGCGACATCGGCGTTCCGATTGCCGACAAGGACTTTGACAAAGTCACAATGTCAGGAACAATCTTGGCAGCTTCAAAACTGAAGAATTGTCCCGTGCGGCCGATACCTGCCTGGATGTCATCGAGGATCATCAGGATCCCATGTTTTGCGGTGAGGTCACGCAGCCTTTTCAGCCATTTGAAGCTTGCAGGATTGATGCCCCCTTCCCCTTGAACTGCCTCCAGAATCACCGCGGCAGGCTTATCGAGGCCACTGCTTGGATCGTTCAGCAGCTTCTCGAAGTAATCGAGCGTGTCAACGGAAGCGCCAAGGTATCCATCGTAAGGTAAAAACGTCACGTGCGCGACCGGGAAACCTGCAGCACTGCGGTACTTCTTGTTTCCAGTCGCAGCCAACGATCCAGCGCTAACGCCATGGAACGCATTGGTAAATGCGACGATATTCGCCCTCCCGGTTACTAGGCGCGCCAGCTTCAGCGCCGCCTCGACCGCATTCGTACCTGTGGGACCCGTGAACTGCAATTTGTAAGACAGACCACGCGGCTTCAGAATATACTGCTCAAAAGCTTCGATAAATGCCTTCTTGGCACTCGTGGCAAGGTCAAGCCCGTGCACGATGCCGTCGCGCTCGATGTAATCCAGCAACGGCTTCCTGAAGGCGGGGTTATTATGGCCGTAATTAAGGGCGCCTGCCCCGGCGAAAAAATCAAGATATTCACGCCCGTCTGCACCTATGAGGGTAGTGCCAACCGCGCGATCAAAGAGGATTGGAAAGGACCGGATGTAGCCCCGCACCTCGGACTCGAGGCGCTCGAAAATTGCGATGCTTGCGTCGTTCCCAGGCGCGAATTTCTTGTTCATAGTGGAAATCTCCTTGTTCACAGGGGCGATCTCTGTCGAAGGCAGCCTGCGGCCGTGTCAGGTATGAGGGGCGGTCGGATGAGTGCCCGCTTCCTGAATGTAGCAGCGTCAGATGGACGGAGATCGAGTGGGCAACTATCACGAGTAGTGCCTCGTGGGAGCATGATCTCCTAAAAAGTGCGTTCGTTGAGTTAAAGATCCGAGATTTTCTGTAACAGTATTGTTTCAGGCGATCTGAGGGTACTTCAATTGGAGGGACGGCCATTGCACGCTGATGTTTCTGAAGTCACCACACCGAAGGAAGTTGCATACCTTGACGGGCGTTGTGGGTCGGCTTGCCCGAGTGTTGTCGGGATCGACTGCCGCAATCCGCAGGAACCCTAGTGGATGGAACCTAGCATTTGGTGCCCGCGTTTGACGGCAGCGATGATCTTGTCTGGATCGGCGGTCCAAGTGAAGGGTTTAGGTTGCTGGTTGTGCTCTGCAACGAAGCGGTTGATCGCCGCCTGAAGGTCGACGACGGAGTGGAAGACGCCGCGCCTGAGACGATGCTTCGACAGTTTTGCGAAGAAGCCCTCAACCGCGTTGAGCCACGAGCATGAGGTCGGTGTGAAGTGGAAGGTGAAGCGCTGATGGCGGCCGAGCCAGGCACGCACCTTGGGGTGCTTGTGAGCGGCGTAGTTGTCGAGGACGACGTGGATGGCCTTGCTGGCCGGCACCTCGGCATCGATAGCGTTGAGGAAGCGGATGAATTCCTGGTGACGATGGCGCTGCATGTTCCTGCCCTGCCAGCGCCACACGCAGGTCTTGGACTTACCAGTTTGCCGCATGATCTCGACGGTGCCCACGCCGTCGCTGCTCAACAGAATGATCTCGGCGCGCCAAACGTGCTTCTGCGGCGCATTGCGATCTCTGATCAGCGCGCCCAGACGCTGACGATCAATCGAAGAATCGGTGAGCAATATTCCTGTGCGCATGCGCCAGACTCGCATGCGCACTCACAAATTGCGAGGCGATCAGTCAGCCGCCAGCGCCGTTCCATGCCACGCCACGCGGCTTCATCGGCCCTCATCTGCTGGCGACTACAAGTTCTGCATAGCCCTCTTAACCGCTGGTTCAAATTCGAGGGCATCGAGCGTTCGACCTCGACGCTGGCCGACCTGGTCGGCTTTGGGACCAACCTGTGTGAACGCGTTGATTTGGTAAACTGATTCCCGATGAGCGAGGGGGAGTCGGGATGAAGCGGTTTGTCGAGGGCGAGGATCGCCGGCAAGCGACACTGCTTCCCGAGTGCTTGGCCGATTACGTGATGCAGGACAATCCGGTTTGCCGGGTCGTGCCGGAAGCGACCGGGCGGCCTGCCTATCATCCCGCGACGCTGCTGAAGATCTATCTCTTCGGCTATCTAAACCGGATCCAGTCGAGCCGCGGGGCTCGAGCGGCAGTCTTGGCGCGTGCCCGGCATCTCGGAACGTGAGGCGCTGCGGTAAGTTTAAAATAGTTTCGTAGAACTTTTGCAGTTGGCAGTCCGCGGACGGTGTAAAAGAGTAATTGCTCCGCTGCAACGTCGAAGGAAAGGCGAACAACTTGGTAGCGCATTTTCGCTTTGGCCAACTGCACAGAATACACATCAAACCCGTCATTTAGCCATACATGGAGGAATCCGTGACGCACCCTCAGCCCTTTCCCATAGGCGAATTCCGCTCCCGCCTCGCAGCATTGCGGGCCGTGATGGCCGAGCGACAAGTGGACTTCCTTATTGTCGATCAATTTGAACACGTGAAATATTTCGGAGGTCACTGGCCCACAGCGGCCATGTACCAAGCCTTGCTCATACCCCTTGATAGCGAGCCGGTCGCGGTAATCCGTGCTCTCGACGCTGCGGTTTTCAGCGAAATGAGTTGGCTCACTGATTACGTGGCAATCGGTGACAGCGACAATCCACTAAAGGTCGTTGCCGATACAATTCTAGCCCGCGGACACGGAGCGTCGGCTGTAGGCCTCGAGCGCGATAGCCATTTTTTGACTGTGAACCGGGCACTTGAGCTCCAAACACTGCTGCCCGGTGCCAAAATGGTCGATTTCTCTGGCATTATGTGGGAAATGCGGCAGGTCAAATCACCACTTGAGCTCGCCTGTCTCGAGGTAGCGGCGGAGATTTGCGACCGAGCCGCCGCCGAAGGTTTGAGCGCGGCTCTGGCCGGCGTTAATGAACGCGAGGTTCTCGCAGCTATAACTGTCGAAGCGTTGCGCAGTGGTGCGGACAATGCGGGCTTGGGTGTCGTGGTGTCGGGCCCGCGCTCAGCAGCCTTGCACGGGGAGTTAGGCCACCGCACACTGGCTAAGGGGGATATCCTGCATATCGAAATGGTGCCGCAGTTTCGCGGCTACGGGTCGCGGATAATGCGCCCGAAATCTATCGGTGAGCCAACCGATGAACAAATACAGACCGCAGAAACGATGATCCGGATCCAAGAGGAGCAGTTCCACGCCATGAAGCCCGGGGCGGAGGCAAAGGAGGTCGACCGCATCCTGCGAGAGGGCATATTGGCGGCTGGATTGCGCGACAGCTATACAAACGTCACGGGCTATACGCTCGGCCTCCTCTCCGTCCCGCGCGGCACGGATTTCACCCGTGCCTTCCTCGCCGACAGCGAATGGCAGTTGCAGCAGAACCAAGTTTTCCACATGTATACCTGGGCGGGTGGCATGGCCTTCAGCGAAACCGTCGTTGTCAAATCGGAAGGTGGGAAGCGCCTGACCAAGATGGACCGAAGGCTATTCTATTGAGTACGCCCGAACGTAACCAACAGAAGAGTATTGTTACCTACCACATACAATTCTTTCGATATCGCCCGATCGATCCTGAATTTCGTAGGCGACACGCTGTTTAGAGCAGACGATCCGGGATAGCCCATTTTGCTGCCTTGGACTAACGTCCCGTTTTGAAATTCAAGGATGAGCGTTTCGGCGGACGAGGTTTGCGCCCATTGCGGCGAGGATCACTGCGTGAGAGACGTCGATGCGCTGCTCGTAATCGCGCATAGGCGGCGCCGTCGGGTCGTCCAGGGTCCGCCCGACGACCCAGCGTCAGGCAAGACTTCGAAGCCCTTCTGGTCATCGGATCGACGGATGATCTCAACCAAGAAGTGCAGATAGGCGGCCTTGTCCATGAGCTTTAGCCGATCTTAGGCTCCGTCGGCGAACAGATGCTTACCCAGGGCCAGCGCTGGCGGATACCATCCAGGATCGCCTGAGCGCCGGAACGGAAATATCGGCCGGCGTCAGGTTGACCACCACCAGCCGCCCATCCGTATCGACTGCGATATGGCCGCTAGCGTCCGACTTTCCGGCGTCGTAACGCCTTGTTCCAGCTTGCGGAGCCTTGACCGATTGGCTGTCGATCACCGCCGCCGTCGGGCTCGCCTCGCGTCCGGCCCGCTCAAGTCCAGCATCGCGCCACGTCGTGGGAGGATTGGAACAGAAACGGCCGCGCCAGCTCTCGAAACCAGCCATAGACCGTCTGCCAGGTCCAAAGTGGATAGGCAGCATCCGCCAGCCGCAGGTAGCGCACCGTATTGATCAATCAACCTCGCGCGGACGGCCGCGACGCCCAGACTTGGGCATCAGCGGCGCGAACTGCTCCCACTCTTGTATCTGGACGGGAGGTTTTTGTGCGATGAAAGCGCTGTGCCTCGGGACGGATGGCCATCCGGCGCGAGGCATGGCGAAGTCGCCGTTACCCCTCCGGTTACACCGTGGATGAGCTTGGGATCTTCGCCAACGTCACGCACGACCGAATAGTCGCATGGCTCCAATCGTACGCACAAGGCAGATTACCGTGACCAAGACCATCTGTGGAATAGATATTTCGAAGGCCTGGCTCGACGCACATGTCGTGCCGAGCGGCGCGTGGGGCCGTTTCGGCAATGACGCGGCAGGCATAGCCGAGCTTGTCGCCTTCTGCCGGTCTCACGGCGTCGAGCTCGTGGTCATGGAGGCGAGCGGCGGCTACGAGCGTCTTGCCTACCTGCTTCTGTGGAGATGGATCAGCCCTGCGGCATCGTCAACGCGCGCAGCGTGCGCCGCTTCGCTGAGGCGATGGGCTATCTGGAGAAGACCGACAGGATCGACGCCGCCGTCATTGCCGATTATGCGCAGGTCAAACGGCTGCAGCCGACGCCGCCGCCGAGTGCGGCCCAGCAGCGGCTCAAGGCACTGGTCGCCCCGCTTTGCCAGGTCACGGACGATCTCACCGTTCAGAAGCAGCGCAAGAGCGCTGCCCCCGATGCCGAGACCATTGCCAGCCTCGATGAGGTCATTGCCGTGCTCAAGCGCCAGGGCCGCCGGCTTGAGGGCGAGATCGCCTCGCTGATCGACGACGATCCACTGTGGGCATGCCTCGACCAGGCGTTCCGCTCGCTCAAGGGCGTGGCCTCCCGCACCGTGCCGAGGCTGATGGCCGCACTGCCCGAGATCGGTCTGCTCTCCAACATCGCCAAGCTGGCCGGCCTGGCGCCGATCGCCAACGACAGCAGCAAGCGCAGCGGTCGAAGGCCGGTGCGGGGCGGGCGCGCAGGATCGCGCTCCATCCTATTCTTCATTGCCCGAATCGTTGCCCGCTAGATCCTCACCTTGGCGCCTTCAACCAATGGGTTGTAGGCATCACCGAAACGTCTAACCCGGCATGATGCTTCATGCTGCGCTTCCTTTCCTGATGATTGCGGCTGTTCCTGAACAGACCACGTCACTCATAAACTCGAAGCGCAGCGCTGCATCATCGACGAAACCAGGCGCTTGTTGTAAACTTGGGTAAAGCGGAGAATGTGTTCGGCGACGTCCTCGCGCCATTCCGGTCTTCTTAGCCAGAGCGCGCCCAACATTCGAGGCGCAGCAATGGTGATACTGTGCGCCGTGGGGTTGCGCGTGTAGGAATCGCAGCGCGTGCCGATCACGTGATCAACAGCACCGCCAAAACTGATCGAAGCCGTACCGGTCGAGGGTTGTCATAAGTGATCGTAGATTCGGGCGAAGATAGGAAAGTTGACAAGAGGTAGCCACCAAGCGCGACATGGGTGCCGTTCAGCGCGCGGGTCTTGCCGCTGCAGAGCCGTTCGTTCAGGTCAAGCAAGTTGGAGAGGGAGGTCTCCGACCTGCGCACCTTCGGAATCAATCGATCGTCGCCAACTCAGCGCCGAGGGCCACCATGGCGCCGGTTTGTGCCTTGATGCGGATGCGGCCCCCCTTCGGTGCAAGCACGCGTGTCTCCATCTTCATCGCTTCCAGGAGTGCGACAGCCTCGCGCTCTCTGACTTCCGCGCCATCCTCTATCAACCACTTTTGAAGGTTGCCCGCGATTGGCGCGGTCACAGCGTTACCACTTGCGGGCGCGGCGGCGCCAACCGCTTGCGGAGCGGCAACGGAAAACAGCGCGGCCGGCAAGCCGACCACGTGGCGTTTGCCGTCGATCTCGATGAAGCTCCGAATGAGCCGGCCTTCGACCGGATCGACGCGCGGCGCGCACTCGACGCCCCGGAAGGCGGTTTCGATCCAACTGGTGTAGACGCGGAAGCCGTCTTCCCCAGTGAAGTCGCGCTCGTTGAGCACCGCCCGATGGAACGGCAGTACAGAGGCGACGCCCTCGATCTGGAATTCGGCAAGCGCGCGGCGGGCCCGGATCAGCGCCTCCTCGCGTGTTACGCCGATGACGATCAGCTTGGCCATCATAGAATCGTATAGGCCGGGGATCTCCGAGCCGGTTTCAACTCCGGAGTCGAGCCGGATGCCTGGACCGGATGGTGCGCGGAAACGGGTGATAAGACCAGGCGTCGGAAGGAATCCGCGACCCGGATCCTCGGCATTGATGCGAAACTCAAGGGCATGACAATGCGGTATGGGTGTGTCCTTGACTGAAAGCGGGAGGCCATCTGCAATTCGCAACTGCTCGACAACGATATCGACGCCAGTCGTTTCCTCTGTCACAGGATGCTCAACTTGAAGGCGCGTATTGACCTCTAAAAAAGAAATGACGCCGTTATCCGAGAGCAGGAACTCTACAGTGCCGGCACTATCATAACCTGCCTCGGCGCAGATCGCGCGCGCGGAATCATGGATAAGAGTTCGCTGCTCTTCAGTGATGAACGGAGCAGGGGCCTCCTCGACGAGCTTCTGATTACGCCTCTGCAGGGAGCAGTCCCGCGTGCCGAGCACGACGGTGTTACCCTGGCCGTCGGCGATGACCTGCGCCTCGATGTGGCGCGGCTTATCCAGGAACTGCTCGGCATAGCATTCACCGCGTCCGAAGGCCTCTGTTGCCTCACGGACGGCGGAATCGAACAGTTCGCCGACCTCATCCAGGTTGCGGGCAACCTTCATGCCGCGTCCACCGCCACCGAAGGCGGCCTTGATGGCAAGCGGCAAGCCGGCTTGCTTGGCAAAGGCGACGGCCTCGGCCGCGGAGGCAAGCGGACCGTCCGAACCCTTGACCAGGGGCGCGCCGACCTTGGCTGCGAGGCGGCGCGCTTCGACTTTGTCTCCGAGCGCGGTGATGACGTGGGGCGCGGGGCCAACCCAGGTGAGGCCGGCATCGAGCACTGCTTGCGCAAACTCAGCGCGCTCCGAGAGAAACCCATAACCGGGATGGATGGCATCCGCGCTGGCCTTGCGGGCGACATCCAATACCTTTTCGATGTTCAGATAGGTATCGGCCGGGCGACCCGGGCCGAGGCCAAAGGCTTCGTCGGCAAGTTCGACATAGAGCGAACCCGCATCGGCATCGGCATAGACCGCAACTGAGGCGATACCGTAGTCGCGGGCGGCGCGAGCGATACGGATGGCGATCTCGCCGCGATTGGCGATCAGAAGTTTCTTCATCGTTCGGGTTCCCTGGTGAGCGGGTCGAAAGCAGAGATAGCGTTAAATCGGATCTTGGCGCCAATCGGGACCTGGCTGGCGAGGTCGAGGTGATAACGAGCGACGACACCGATCACCGGATAGCCGCCGGTCAACGGGTGATCCTTAAGGAAAAGCACCGGCTGCCCGCTATGCAGTACCTGGATGGCGCCGAACGGTGTGCCTTCGGATGGTAGTTCGGACGTCTCCACTCTTTCCAGCGGCCGATCGCCCGCTAGGCGTACGCCGATGCGGCTTGACTCCGCCGTCACCTGCCATTCCTGTGCGAGCAGCGTTGCAAGTGCTTCCTTTGTGAACCAGTCCGTGCGTGGTCCGAGCACCACGTCGAGGGTCACCGTGTTATCTGCCTTCGGCAACTTCCGTGGCGCCGACCGCCTCGAGTCGACAGCGAAGGCCTGTTCATTCGCCGGCGCCAGCACATCACCTGCGACGATCGGTGCCGGTCCGACCTTCGCCAAAGTGTCTGTAGCCGCCGAACCGAGAACGCTCTCGACGGCGAAACCACCGCGCAACGCCAGATAGCTGCGCGTGCCTTCCGGCGGAAACTCGAGCGTTAGTTCGTCACCGGCATCGAGCGCAAAGGGTTGGCCGAACGGGCCAGCAAGGCTGCGTCCATCGACTGTGCGGATAATTATCGGCGCAGGTGCACCCGTGACGGCCAGCGTCATCGGTCGATCAGCCTTCACGGCGAAGCCGCCATAAGCGATCTCCACGGCAGCGGAGTTGCGCGGATTGCCGACGCAAAGATTGGCTTCGACGAAACTCGCATGATCAAGAGCACCGGATTCACCCACACCCTGGCCGGCTTGGCCGGGACGGCCAAGGTCCTGATAGAAGGCAGGGCGGTCGGTACGGGTCACGATCAGGCCGGTGGGGCTGCTGACAGTTTCGGTCCCCTCGTCCGGAAATGCGGACACCGGCACGGTAGAGCCTTTCGTCATATCGCGAAAACGGACACGGTCACCGGGAGCAAGCAGGGCCGCCCGGGTACGGCGCCTATCCCACATCTTCAGCGGCGTGCGTCCGAGAAGCTGCCAGCCGCCGGGGCTGTCTGAGGGATAAATACCGCCGAACTTGCCCCCGAGGGCGACCGAGCCGGCCGGGATGCGCAAGCGCGGACTCTTTCGGCGCGGCACGTCGAACGCGGGGTCATCGCAGGTCATGTAGGCAAAGCCCGGCGCGAAACCGGTAAATGCTACCTTATAGGTTGCCTCGGCATGGCGGCGGATGACCTCTTCCACCGACGACCCGAGAATGGCGGCGATATCGTGCAAGTCCTCACCGTCATAGATGACGGGTATATCGAAGGCTTCGCCTTCTCTGTCACTGCGAAGGGAGAGATCAATGCAGGAGATGCTTTCGATCAGTGCGGCACGAGCGGTGACCAGCGGGTCGAAGCGTATCAAAAGCGTGCGGGCAGCAGGCACAAGCTCGATGACGCCCTCCGGACGATCGGCACGTAAGGCGTCGAGCAGCGTCAGCGTCGTTTCCAGATCATCAAGCTCGACAAGGACACCGTCGCTACCGGTGGGCAGGAAGCGGAGACGTTCAGCCATCGATGAAGCTCTTCAGTTCAACGCCGCGGCTGACGAGCGTGTTGCGCAGGTTACGAGCGACCGCAACGGCTGCTGGTGTGTCGCCGTGCACGCAGATCGACTGCGCTCCCAGCTCAATCTCTGTCCCACAGATCGCGGTGATGCGGCCATCCTTGACGAGACGCAGCATTTGCGCTGCAACGACCTCCGGGTCATGAATAACAGCGCCTGGCAGTCGGCGGCTGACCAAGCTGCCGTCGGCATGATAAGCCCTGTCAGCGAAGGCTTCGCAGACGACTATCAAGCCCGCCGCGCGCGCCTGCTCAACGATCGGGGCGCCCGACAAAGCCATCAGAACGAGCGACGGATCGACAGCCTTGATAGCGGCGATGACATCGGCAGCCTGACGGGCGTCGTGTGCAATCGTGTTGTAGAGCGCGCCATGCGGCTTGACGTAGCGCACTGTCGTCCCAGCAGCTTTGGCCAGCGCCTGCAAAGCACCGATCTGGTAGATGGTGTCACCTATCAGTTGTTCGCTGGTCGGGTCCATATTGCGGCGGCCAAAGCCGACCAGGTCGCGATAGCCGACATGCGCGCCGACCGAGACGCCCAGTCTCGCAGCCTCCTTCAAGTTCGAAAGGATGCCGGCCGGATCTCCGGCATGAAAGCCGCAGGCAAGGTTGGCGCTGGTGACGACCGAAAGCATCGATACGTCGTCGCCCATTGGCCAAGGGCCAAAACTTTCGCTGAGATCGCTATTGAGGTCGATGCATGCCATGTCGTATTTTGCCCACCTGGATAAAACGCTGTTGGATAACATGGATGGAATTGTTCAACAATATGAGTTTTGATGATGACTGCTGGCGAGAAAAACGTCAAAAAAGATGACCTGTCCCTAGCGGAGTCGGCATCAACTCAGATGCGAGAGATGCTGATTGCCGGTGAGTTCGCGCCGGGACAGAAGCTCTCAGAGCATCAGGTGGCCGCTCAGTTCGGCATCTCGCGCAACACGCTGCGCGAGGTCTTTCGATTGCTCACAAGCCAAAGGCTGCTCACCTACATTCCTAACCGCGGTGTATTTGTCGCAGCACCCGAAGAAGCAGCGGTTATTGATATTTACCGAGTACGTCTCCTTATCCAAAAGGGTGCCGTGCAGGCGGTCACAAAGGGACATCCCGCGCTTGTTCGCATGCGGAAACTGGCAGAGCAGGGGAGGGAACTGAGCCGAGCTGGCAATTGGCGACAGGTTGGAACGATCAACATGGAATTCCACAGAGCGATGGTCGAACTGTGCGATAGCCCTCGGCTCAGCGCTTGCTTTGACTTGGTTCTTGCCGAGCTTCGGCTCGTCTTTGGACAGTTGGAAGACGCGGCGCATTTCCACGAGCCTTATACCGAATTGAATTCATCCCTTGGCGGTGTGCTCGAAAAGGGGGACATCAGTGCCGCTGTTTCACAGTTAGAAACGTATTTGTTGAAGTCCCAGTGCGGAGTACTTGCGGCGCTACAACGGGCAAGGAAATATGGGACCAAGGCAGGCAACGCGACGCACTAGCGCGTCCCTTACTCCTGCTACGCGCCCCGGGCCGCCTTAAGGTCGGTTCATCACTTAGGGCAGCCCAGCAGATTTGATCAACGCGATGACCATTCGACACAGAACTGTGATGTCGTAGACTGGCAGGTTCTGAGCCGGCGAATCGCCGGTGCGACTACTGGGAACCCGACACATTCGAAAAGGATAGCTGCAATCTCCGGATGGACAGCTCTCAGGACGGCCCGTTGCGTTTGCCGTCATGTGCTCCTCGTCGCTCCAAGCGCATCATACAATGAGGCTTACTTTCGGCGTCGTCCACGGATAACTACGTTGGAAGCAGGGCGCTCGCCTCAATCAAACTATGGCTGCCCTTTCTCCAGGAAGCCTAGTCTAGCCTAGTCCCTATGATTGCTGGGCCTGAGGGCGGCCCGTCATCCGATATGCAACGGTACGAGGGTTAAGCCGGCTAGCCGGCGCAGAGCCTCATGCATAGGAGACGGGCCATATGGACCATATCAGATTTGTCGGTTTGGATATTACAAGGAACGGATCTCGGTCGCGGTGGCGGAGAGCGGACGCTCCGGCGCGGTGGACTATCTCGGCGAGATTGCCAATGATGCTGATGCCATCAGCAAGCTTGTGCGATCGTCTCAGGCGGTCCGGCAAGCCACTGGCGTTTTGCTATGAGGCCGGCCCGTGCGGCTATGGCGTTCATCGCCAACTCACGGGCCTCGGCCATCGGTGCGACGTGGTGGCGCCATCGCTGATTCCGCGGAAGCCTGGCGATCGGGTGAAGACGAACCGTCGGGACGCCACCATGCTCGCCCGCCTTCATCGGGCCGGAGAGTTGACCCCCGTCTGGGTGCCCGACGCCGATCATGGAGCCATGCGCGACCTGATCCGGCTGCGCAGCGTCGTGCGACAGGTGGTGACGCGAGCGCGCCAACATCTTCAAGGATTTCTGCTGCGTCACGGGCGCAAGCATGAGCGTGGGACAGCCTGGCGAAAGGCTTACCGGCGATGGCTTTCGACCTTGGCCTTCGATCATCCCGCGCAGCAGATCGCTTTTCAGGACTACGTCGATGCCGTCATGGATGCGCAACGGCGCCTGCAGCAGGTCGAGGAACAGATACTCAGCCTGCTCCCGGAATGGAACCAGCGCCCGGTCGTTGACGCCTTGCAGGCGATGCGCGGCATCGCGCTGATTAATGCCCTGGTGCTGGTCGCGGAGGTCGGTGACTTCACACGCTTCTCAAGCCCACGCCAGCTCATGGCCTATTTCGGCCTGGTCCCCGGAGAACAATCGAGTGGCGAGACCGTCTGGCGCGGCGGCATCACCAAGACCACCCATGCCCGGCGCGCGCTGGTCGAAGGCGCCTGGGCTTACCGGATGAGAGCGCGCATCGGTCGGCACAAGGTCGACCGGATAGAGGCGCTGCCGAAAGTCGTTCGCGATATCGGGTGGAAAGCGCAGGTTCGACTGTGCACCCGATATCGTCAGCTGAGCGCGCGAGGCAAGAATGCGAACGTCGTCAATGTCGCCATCGCACGCGAGATGGTGGGCTTCATCTGGTTGATCGCCTGCACGGTTCAATCCCACTATTTGACAGACAGCCAGCAGAGGAGATCGCAAAAACCCAAACATCAGCCTCGGCGCGATATGCGGCGCTGGAGGCGGGACAATGCCGGGGAGCCCTAGTCTTCACTATGAGCCTCGACGCTCGCCACCTAGACAGAGGCAGGCCCAAACGAAACCAGGTCATGCGGCTCGACCCGCGGATGAGAGATTGTTGACCGACGTTCAAGTCCCGCCTCTTGCACCTCATATCCGCCGTACAAGTGCCTCGACCGCCGATCGGATCGGCGGGCCGCAGCTTATGTCAGAGGCCATGGTCAGCAATCATGAGAGTGGATGGAATCTAGCATTTGGTGCCCGCGTTTGACGGCAGCGATGATCTTGTCTGGATCGGCGGTCCAAGTGAAGGGTTTAGGTTGCTGGTTGTGCTCTGCAACGAAGCGGTTGATCGCCGCCTGAAGGTCGACGACGGAGTGGAAGACGCCGCGCCTGAGACGATGCTTCGACAGTTTTGCGAAGAAGCCCTCAACCGCGTTGAGCCACGAGCATGAGGTCGGTGTGAAGTGGAAGGTGAAGCGCTGATGGCGGCCGAGCCAGGCACGCACCTTGGGGTGCTTGTGAGCGGCGTAGTTGTCGAGGACGACGTGGATGGCCTTGCTGGCCGGCACCTCGGCATCGATAGCGTTGAGGAAGCGGATGAATTCCTGGTGACGATGGCGCTGCATGTTCCTGCCGATGACGGTGCCGTCGAGCACGTTGAGGCGCGGCAAACAGGGTGGTCGTGCCGTTGCGCTTGTAGTCGTGGGTCATGGTGCCGAGCCTACCCCTCTTTATGGGCAGGCCGGGCTGGGTGCGGTCGAGCGCCTGGATCTGGCTCTTCTCATCGACCGACAGCACGATGGCGTGAGCCGGCGGATCAACATAGAGGCCGACGACGTTGCGCAGTTTGTCGACGAACTGCGGATCGTTGGAGAGCTTGAACTGGCGCCAGCGGTTGGGCTGCAGCCCGTGCGCCTTCCGGATGCGGCGCACCGCGCTGGCGCTGATGCCGGCCGCGGCCGCCATCATGTCGGCGGTCCAGTGCGTCGTCTCGCCAGGCGGGTCCTGCAACGCCAGTGCCACCACGCGCTCGGCGACTTCAGGTCCGAGTGGGACAATGCGCCAGGGGCGCGTCTTGTCGCGCAACTGTCCCTCGAAGCCTTCCTCGGCGAAGCGCTCCTGCCAGCGCCACACGCAGGTCTTGGACTTACCAGTTTGCCGCATGAATGTCGACGGTGCCCACGCCGTCGCTGCTCAACAGAATGATCTCGGCGCGCCAAACGTGCTTCTGCGGCGCATTGCGATCTCTGATCAGCGCGCCCAGACGCTGACGATCAATCGAAGAATCGGTGAGCAATATTCCTGTGCGCATGCGCCAGACTCGCATGCGCACTCACAAAAGGGAATCCCCAGCCGGACTCTTATGTCAGGCGTAAACCACTAGCTGACCGATGCCATAAGCAGAGCTGCGTTGGTTGCCGTATCATAAACTGGCAATCCTGTAGCCCTTCGTATTCGATGAGATGTCCGCGAAAACATTGTACATTCGCATAGAATAGCTGCAATGTCTTGGTGCTGACGGACACGATTAACGATGTGGTCCATGTCGGCTAGGAAGTGGTCGACGTCTATCTCACCATTCTCGGCCCACATGTAGCCGTAGGTCGCTGTACCCTCAAGCCCTTCGACGATCAATCGCGATTGTTCTGTAATACCCAGCATAGCCATGATGCCGTCATCCAGAGCCCGCGAGTCAGCAGTTAGGACTGCAATCTTCTTACTTGCAGGTGCGGTCGATAGAAGCATCGGAAGCAATAAAAGGCTTGACATCGACACAGGTACCGGCACCGCTTCTGCAATCGCCTGCTGGTATCGCACGCTAAAACCACAGTAACCGGTAATCGCGTCGGCTCCTTCGTGCACAAGCTCTTGGGCAGCCTTGATATAGGCATTTTCTAAAGTAGGAGCACCCGGTACAACGTTTCTGGCCCAAGCTCCCGGGACTTGCTTTGCTATTGGGGAGGATTCGTAGCGGCACGGGTCACCAGCCGATGGGCCTAGATCACCATTAAAGCCACTCAACCGGTCCAGACTTCCCACGTTATTTATGTCTAGAAATCCTAAGGTTTTCATTTTCTCTCCTTTATAGATCTGCTGCCGATCGTCTTGCTTGCTCAAGGATGCAAGGTAAAGATCAGTAGTTTAAGGGGGAAGGATCCGGTCGCGATTCAACGCCTATTCGCCCTCGGAAGGCCGATTCCGAAATACCTCGTCTGGGCTACATCCAGAATTCGATTGACCAAACTCGAAAAGCTGTATCCGGCGGTCGTCGCAGCCTGGACATATGCGCTACCCATACTGAGCGTCGGCAGGGAGTTGATCTCTAGGACGAAGGGGTTGCCCGAACGGTCGATCCGGAGATCGACGCGGGCATAGTCCTGGCATTGGCAGAGACGGAAAGCCGTAATCGAGATATTCCGCACCATCGCAGCAAGTCTGCTCCCAATTTGTGCCGGGCAAACCGTCTGCGGTTTCGCAACGACCATGTTCATCTTGTCTTCCCAGGTGAAAAGACGCGTTTCGCGTTCACCGAAGTCCTGCTCCACCAGGGGTAACACTTCAGGCACTCCGTTTCCGAGCAGGGCCGCATAGATTTCCCGCCCATCTATGTATTCTTCCACGAGGGCATCCTGCCCATACTGCGTGACGATCCTTTCCACGGCCTGCTTCAAGTGAGCAGGCTCATGTACGAGTTGCAATCCCAAGCTCATAGTTTCTCGGCATGGCTTCACCACTAAGGGGAAGCGCAGGTCGCCGATACTCTCGGTCCCGCTACGCATATCGCAGAAGCTTGGGCTCGGCACGCCGCCAGCGCGCATGAGCCTTTTGGCGACTGCCTTGTCGAGCGCCAATCCATGCCCGAGCGGGCTCGATCCGGTGTAAGGAACGCCGGCCATCTCAAGCATGGCCGGAACATGGGTATAACGGTACTCGCCCTGAATTCCGTATGCCATGTTGAAGACCATTCCGGAGGGGCGGGCTCGCGGATCGGGAGGCAGAAGCTGCCCGAGCGTGGCGAGCAGTCTTTTATCGCCTTCGCACATAAGTGTCTCGTGGCCGCCCTCTCGTAGTGCCGCCCTTACGCCTTCAACGGCGTCGCGATCGTATTCCTCCGGACAAGGCTGACCAAACCGGTTGATCACGCCCGTACGATCATGGTTCTGTACGACAACTATTCGCATGAGCTCTCTCCCAGTGTTTGCCGCCTCGGCTGAAATTGCACGAGTGCTATCGTCATTCCCCTGCAATCGCCGTGCCACCGATAGGGGGCGAACGAAGGACCCGAAACCATGTGTTTCGCGCCACTCCAGCGGAATGCTTGGACCTCAACGTGTCAGGTCCCGAACATGGACGGTCTTGACTGGACGCCGAACACGGCAGCACGGACGTCAAATGACGGAAGTCGTATTTGAGGCTTGTGTACTTGATGAACATCAAGCTTGACCTGCGGTGACTGCCGTCTCCCTGCGAGCCAACTGGCCGCCTCCTCCTCGTCCACGTTGGCGCTGCGCACGCTTGACATGGCTGCACGCATGGTCAACTTCGCGGTCGCGCTGCTCGACCAGTGTGGTGATCATGCGGCAGGGGAGGGCACTGATGGATATCGGCCTCCATTCCCTTCTTCTCGTGGTCGCCCTATTCGAGCTGCTGCTCAGCGGCCTGTTGGTCGGTTTCGCGCTGATGGCGGTAATTCACGCGCGCGGCGGTGCTCCATGTTTCAACCATGCGAGCGTGGGATGCCGGAAAGCACGATGGGAAGCCCCTTCGTCCTTTCATGCATGGTGGCTGAGCACCTGCTCTAGATCTGGAGCCTCGTTGAGCCAGCCATGGCCCATCCCCTGCGCCTCCCCTCTGCTCGATGGACGAAGATACCGCACTGCGTCGCGTTCGCACGCTTTCGCCGGTTGTCAGTCGTTGTCTCCCTTTTGAGTTGGAAGGATGATCTTTCCGGTGACAAGCAGCGGTCAAACAGCGCAGTTCCCGCCGCACGGCGGTTGAGGAGAAGCTTCAGCGCTAATCCCCCGTCACCAAGCAAGGGGAAGGTTCCCGACCCGCTTCGGCCATGTCTTCGCCATCCCAAGACCGCGTTCTAGTCCGCATGATTTGCTTGGCCTGAGCGGCCCGTATCCGATAGATATACATTTATCCAACGGTACGAGGGTTAGCCGGCTGGCCGGCCTCATGCATAGGAGACGGGCCTCATGGAACAGGGCTTGAACATCAACAATCTTGCGTCAGCGGGTCGGACCGCATGACTTTGTACGTTTGGGGCTGCCCCTATCTAGGTGGCGAGCAGCAAGGCTCATAGTGGACACGAGGGCTCCCGGCATTGTCGCGCCTCCAGCGTCGCACATCGCGTCGAGGCTGATCCTATGTTGTGGTCTCCTCTGCTGGCTGCAGCGCCTCGATCCGGCCGACCTTGTGCCGGCCGGTGCGCGGCCATCATGCACCCAGGCGCCCTCTACCAGCGCGTGCCGTGCATGGGTGTTGCCGGCCTTTGGTGATGCCGCCGAGCCAGACGGTCTCGCCACGCAATTGCTCAGCAGCGACCAGGCCGAAATAGGCCGTGAGCCGTCGTGGATTGGAGAAGCGCGTGAAGTCGCCGACCTCCCCGATTAGCACCATCGCATTGATCTGGCTCGGTGCGGCGCAATCATCCGTTGCGCCGAATTCGGACGATGTGAATGTGGCGCTGGCGGCATTGGAGCGGGACTTGGCGGCGCTGTATTCGCCGATGGGGCGCCCTTCGATCCCGCCGGAAAAGCTGCTGCGAGCGATACTGCTGCAGGCGTTCTACTCGATCCTATCGGAGCGGCTTTTGATGGAGCGGCTGGAATACGACCTTCTGTTCCGCTGGTTTGTCGGCATCGACGTCGAATGACGCGGCTTGGAACCATTCGGTGTTCTCAAAGAACCGCGACCGGTTGCTGGAAGGTGACATCGCGGCCAACTTCTTAGGCGCGGTGCTGGCGCAGCCCAAGGTGAAGAAAGCTTCTGTCACGGACCAATTCTCGTCGATGGCACACTGATCGAGGCGTGGGCGTCGATGAAGAGCGTCAAAGGAAGGACGGCTCGGGCGAGCCGCTGGCTGGCGGTTGGCGAAACGCAAACCGGACTTCCATGGCCATAAGCACTCGAACGACACACATGCCTTGACTAGCGATCCCGATGCCCGGCTTTATCGGAAGGGCAAAGGCAAGGAAACCAAGTTGTGCTTCATGGGTCTGGAGAACCGCCATGGCTTGCTGGTCGACGCCTGCCTGACACTGGCTGACGGGCATGCCGAACGGGTAGCCGCACTGCACATGATCGGGCCCCGCGCCGGCCACAGGTGATCACGCTCGGCGCTGACAAAGCCTACCACGCGGAAGACTTCGTCAATAAGCTGCGCTCGATGAGGGTGACGCCGCACGTGGCGCAGAACATAACCGGCCGCAGTTCGGCGACCGACGGGCGCACGACGCGGCATAGCGGCTACGCCGTCAGCCAGCGCAGCGCATCGATGGGGCATTCTGTTGGATCAAAGTCGTGGCCGGCCAGCACAAGACCAGATTCCGCAGCTGCGACCGTGTGCGATAGGCCTTCACATTCGCAGCCGCTGCCTACAATCTGGTGGGACTGCCAAAAGCTCGTGGCGGCGGCTGATGGCCAAGGTTCGGCTTCCCAAGGCTTTTGCCGGCCGCTGGCGCGAGATGTATGTTTGGGATAACGACTTCCTCGATTTCGTTGAGGAAGCGCATCTGACATTCAAGGGTTCGGCGAACGGCGAGATCGCCTTCGGCGCACTCAGGGCTTTCTCGATGTCCGATATGGCACCCGCGATGGCTCAGCCTGCGCGGAGTGCTCGTGGGAGAGGCATGATGAGAACGACCCAGCCTGTGGCTGCGGCTGGGTTGTCTTCGGCACTGCAGGCCGCCTTGTCAGCCACTTGTACATCCACAACGCTGACGATCCAGGCTTTGTTTGCAAAATAGCCTGACTTCTTCAACAGCATGCTAGACCTGCTGCAGGCGCGTTCCGCATCCATGACTATCGACGTAGTCCCGGAAATGCGATCTGCTGGGCGGGATGCCCGTAGGGCCAGGGCGGAAAGCCATTGCCGGTAGGCCAACCGCCACGCCGTCCCACGCTCATGGTTGCGCCCGTGACGCAGCAGAAATCCTTGAAGATGTTGACGTGCTCGGGTGGCTCACCTTGAAGCTAAAAAATCTTGCACTCGCCATCCGCAGTCGTTGCCATATGCGCGCATGTCCAAAAACGATGAATTCCTGCGTCAAAAAGCAATAATTAGTGCAAAGCAGCTGATTAACGTTGGTACATGAGGCAGAGGCTGCATTGTCGGCCCACGAAAGAAACACGATGAGGAAGATCCAAGGGAGGATCGTATGAACAAGTTCGTGACGATGATAGCAGTTGCAGCCTCGACCGCAGTTGCGTCTGTGGCGTTGTCAGTCAACGCAAATGCCGGCGCAGTACTCGATCGAGTGCTCGCGACAAAGACGCTGACGGTGGCGGCCTTTACAAACTGGGGCAGGAATTCGTTCTTGAACGACAAACATGAATTCGATGGCTACGACATTGACGTCGCCAAGGGCGTCGCGAAATACTTGGGCGTGCAGACTAAATTCGTGACGCCGGCCTGGGATATCATCGTCGCAGGCACTTGGCAGGGCCGTTGGGATCTTGCCTTGGGCCAGATGACTCCGACCCAGGCGCGCGCCGAAAAGTTTGATTTCCCGGCCGTGTACTCCTACACGCGGGAGGTCGCGGTAGTTCACAAGGATAGTAAGGCAACCAAGCCTTCCGACCTCGACGGAAAGGTGGTCGGCGTCCCAGCAGGCGATACGGCAGAGTCCTATGCCAATCACAACTACACACCGGACTGGATCGGCGCTGAGCCGGTACAATACAAATTTACCCCGGGTGAGGTGAGGACCTACTCAGGCGACGGCATTAGTCCGTACGACGATCTTCGGCTTGGTGATGGTGTTCGGCTTGATGCGGTCATACACGACGAACCGACTGCGCTCGACGCAATCAAGGCTGGCAGCCCCTTTAGAGTACTCGGCGAGCCCTTGTTCTCCGCGCCAGGGGCTCTCGTAATCGAAAAGGGAGATAAGGCGTTCTCTGACAAGATCGCAGCCGCCATCAAGACACTGAGGGATGATGGAACGCTCTCTCGGCTGTCGATGAAGTGGTATGGGGTGGATATCTCCGTTCCTAAATAGAGGTCGCGAAACTCCAGCGGCCCCGGCTAGCAGGGCGCGGCTTCTTTGAAAGGACTGCTCATGATCTATCAGGACACAGTTGATTCCGATGTGCTGGTCCATAATCCGTGGTTCATCGGCTCTGTATTTGCATTTGTGCTTGCAGTTGTCCTTATGATCAATCTCACGGGCACCTTCATGGGGGAGCTCATTCGGCCGGTCATCGGCGATCCGCTGGAGGCCGGCTTTTACGGGCGCCTCGCGATTGCCTTTGTGATTTCTGTCATGTTCTGCCTTAACCTTGTGCTCATCGGTTTTGCGCCGCTGAAAGCACAAATTGGCATCGTATGGTTCGAGCTGCTGCTTGTTTTCCTCGCTTGCTTCATGCTATTTGACTTAAGTCTATCTTTCATCTGGAAGAATTTACCCTACTTGATCACGCAGGGTGTGGTGACGACAGTCTATGTTTCAGCGCTTTCACTCATATTCGCATCGCTTATCGGGATTGTTGCCGCTCTTGCAAAACTATCTAGCAACGGCTTCGCTGTCGGGATTGCTAACTTTTACACTTCATTCTTTCGCGGTTCTCCGCTTCTGGTACAGCTTTACCTTATATACCTAGGCTTGCCCCAGTTGGGTTACGTCATTGATGCCGTCACAGCAGGCGTGCTGGCGCTTTCGCTTTGCGTTGGGGCATACATGACGGAAATCTTCCGCTCCGGCATCCAAAGCATCGACCGCGGGCAGTGGGAGGCATCCCGGTCCATGGGTTTCGGATTTGGGCTCACGATGCGCAAGATCATAATGCCGCAGGCGCTTCCCGTGATCATTCCCCCAATGGGAAACTCGTTCATCTCAATGCTGAAGGACAGCTCGCTCGTGTCGGTCTTGGGCGTGTGGGAACTGACGTTTCTAGCTCGCCAGCTCGGCACGCCGACCTTTCATGTTATGGAGATGTTGGTAGCGGCGGCATTGATTTATTGGATTCTGTCCTGCTGCCTCGAGCTGGTTCAATCCCGAATTGAGCGCTATTTTTCCAGGAGCAGGACGCGATGAGCGCCAATGACATCCATCAAGTGAAGGACGGTCTAAACTGGTACGACCCTTCTAAGGCTCCTACGGATGTGCCATCGAGCCAGAGGCGAGCGGCAGTGAGCGACATAGTCATCAAAGCAAAGAACGTCTCGAAGTGGTACGGCGCCTTCAGAGCGTTAACAGACATAAACCTCACTGTCCGCAAAGGCGAACGCATCGTCATCTGCGGGCCCTCCGGATCGGGGAAGTCGACGCTGATCCGTTGCTTCAATCGTCTCGAAGCACATCAGGAGGGCGAGATCACCGTCAATGGGATTAGGTTGCACAACAAAATGCGCAACGTGGCTGAGGTTCGCAAGAACGTCGGCATGGTGTTCCAGCACTTCAATCTCTTCCCGCACCTGACCGTGCTGATGAACTGCATGGCAGCCCCGATGTGGATCAAGGGTGTCCCAGACGCCGAGGCAAGGAAGATCGCGCTAAAATTCCTCGAGCGCGTGCGCATACCGGAGCAGGCAAACAAATATCCGGCTCAGCTCTCCGGAGGACAGCAGCAGCGCGTCGCTATTGCCCGTTCCCTCTGTATGGAGCCTGCCGTCATGCTTTTCGACGAGCCGACCTCGTCGCTCGATCCGGAAATGGTCGCTGAAGTCCTCGAGACAATGACCAGTCTCGCGCGCGACGGTATGACAATGGTTTGCGTCACGCATGAGATGGGATTCGCACGCGCCGTCGCTGACCGCGTGATCTTCATGGATGCTGGCCAGATCGTCGAAGAGGGGAGGCCGCACGAGTTCTTCACAAGTCCGCAGAACGGAAGAACGAAGCTGTTTCTCCGCCAGGTCCTCTCGCACTGACCGCCAGGCCGTCTTCACGGGATACCGTCTGGCTTGTGTTAAAAGTTAACAATTTATTAGCTTACCGAGACGCGGACTGCATCGGTCTCAATCGGCGGCCCCCGATGCGGCTTTAACCGAGCTGAAAACTGCCCAAGGATGAAAGTCGAGTTGCGTCGTTGGGACAGGTCGCAGAGGTATTGTTGGCGTGCTGCCAGCCGGCGATGATCTTCTCGCGAGCATTCAATCTAACCACCTCGCCAGTAGAAAGATTTCTTTGAATGAAACTCAGCGAATACACAGATTGCGATGCAACCGGTTTGGCCTCGCTCGTGAAGGCGGGCGAAGTGACGCCGTCGGAGTTGACGCGGCTGGCCCGGGCGGCAAACGACGAGGTCAACCCCGTCATCAATGCGGTCGTCGAGTTCTACGAAGATGCTGACGCTGTTGCAGGCGCGGACACAGGCATCTTTCATGGCGTACCGTTCCTTCGCAAGGATATCGGCGCTACGGAAGCTGGCCGGCTTCAGGAAAAAGGGAGTCGTCTGTTTAAAGGCTATCGTCCCGAGACCGACAGCTACTATGTTTGCCGCGCGCGTGATGCAGGGCTCCGTACAATCGGAAGAACAACACTCCCGGAGCTTGGTACCTCAGGAATGAGTGAATCAATTCTCAATGGCGTCACTGGCAATCCATGGAATTTAGAACGATCCGCAGGAGGCTCGTCCTCGGGAGCTGCCGCAGCGGTCGCGGCCGGCATCACTCCTATTGCTCATGCCAGCGACGGCGGCGGGTCCATCCGCGTTCCCGCCTCCTGGTGCGGCCTTGTCGGATTGAACCCGTCCCGTGGACGCGTTTCCGGCGGCCCGAACAATCAGGACGCATCATTTGGTTCCAGCCGCACGTTTGTTTTATGTCGAACAGTGCGCGACATGGCGGCCGCGTTGGATGTCTTTTCTGGTCCTCATCCCGGCGATCCATTTATCATCGTCCAGCCGAGCCGTCCTTATGCGGACGAGCTTTCTCAGCCTACCGGCACTCTCCGGGTCGGAGTCGCGCGAACCAAATGGGGCGCCGTTGATCTCGACGGGGAAGTCCTGCAAGCAGTTGATATAACTGCCTCGCTTCTGGAGGAAATGGGCCATACGGTTACGGAGATCGACCCGCCGTATGAGCCCGCAGCGAAAACGCGGATAGCGCTCGGCGGCGGCACTCTCTTTGCAGATTCACTTGATGATGCGGCCCGGGCAATGGGCAGGACTATCAACGTGGACACGTTGGAGCCGGGCAATCTCAAGTATTATGAGTATAGCCGAAATTCTCCACCTGCTTCCTTCGGGGACCTGCTTGAGAATATCCGGAAATTCCGGTTCCGCGTGGGCGAGGCGATCGATCGCTTCGATATTTTGCTAACGCCCACCATGCCCATCTTGGCCCCGCCGCACGGAGGCATCTACTGTTCGATCAATCCGACACTTTCTGCAGTGGAATTTGCGGAAGCTGATACCGCGCTTTATCAGTACTTGGGTGTGTTCAATGTCACCGGACATCCATCGGTGTCGCTACCGTTGGCCCATAGCGCCAACGGGTTGCCAATCGGCCTTCAGATCGTTGGCCGTTTCGGTGACGAAGCAACCTTGGTGCGTGTCTCGCGCGATCTAGAGGAGGCATGCCCATGGCGCAGCCGAAGACCAAGCGTGCGAGCGGGGTATCAGGGCTGATGATCAGCATGATCGTGGGGGGCCAATTAATTGGGAACGGCGTGCGCGGATCTCATCATGGCTTGGCTGCAACGGCGATCGCGAGAGGCCGGATACAGTATGCAACTGGAATCGGCATTTGCGATGTCGCGAACCCTTGCACGGACGGGTCAGACCATACATTTTTTTGACAGAAGCTCGCGAAGTGCCGAGGCTTCGAGCATCTGGTCGGCCAGCAGCTTCTTCAGCTTTGCGTTCTCGTCCTCCAGAGCCTTCGGGCGCTTGGCGTCGGAAAGGTCTATCCCGCCATACTTCGCCTTCCGGTTATACAGCGTCGCCTCGGATATCCCGTGCTTGCGAGGCAGATCGGACCTGAAAGACGTGCTTGGCGACATCTAGACCGATTGTGCTAATGAACCGCGCCGGGTTGATCGGAGGCTCCAACTCCTGAGAAGGTGGAGCCATGACAAGCAAGACGACCAACAAGTTCTCTCCCGAGGTCCGAACCCGCGCGGTTCGGCTGGTTCTGAATCACGAAGCCGAGCATGCCTCGCGGTGGGCGGCGGTTTCGTCGAGAAGGCCGAGCGCGGCAGCGGCGTGCGTGCCGGTGTGCCTACGGATGTGGCGACGAAACTCAAGGCTTGGAACGCGAGAATCGCGAGCTTCGGCAGGCCAACGAGATCCTGCGCAAGGCGAGCGCGTATTTTGCCCAGGCGGAGCTCGACCGCCGGTTCAAGCCATGATCGCGTTCATCGACGATCACCGCGAGGCGCATGGGGTCGAGCCGATCTGCAAGGTGTTGCCGATCGCCCCGTCGACCTACCACGACCATGTCGCCAAGCGTATCGATCCCTCCCGGCTGTCGGCTCGGGCAAAGCGGGATGAAGCTTTGAAGGATGAGGTCCGACGCGTGTTCGAGGCGAAAGTTCCGCGTTTACGGCGTTCGCAAGGTTTGGCGGCAGTTGCAGCGCGAGGGCTTCGACGTCGCCCGCTGCACGGTTGCCCGCTTGATGAAGGCCATGGGCCTCGAAGGCATCGTCCGCCGATCCGCACTACGGTGAGCGACAAGGCGGCACCATGTCCTCGGGACCATGTCAATCGCCAGTTCCATGCGCCGAGGCCGAACATGCTGTGGGTCTCCGACTTCACCTACGTCGCGACCTGGACCGGCTTCGTCTATGTCGCCTTGTCATCGACACCTATGCCCGCCGAATCGTCGGCTGGCGGGTGAGCCGGACGGCGCATGCCAGCTTCGTTCTGGACGCTCTGGAACAGGCTCTCCATGACAGGCGGCCGGTGCAGGGCAACGGGCTCGTGCACCACAGCGATAGAGGCAGCCAAGGCGGACTCAACCGGTCGTCGCAACACCGGCATCATACTGTCCCCCAAGGAGCTGGTCGAGGACTTCGGCAGGTGTTTTACAGCCGAGCGTTTTGCGCGGTCTTGTGTTGATAGCATGGGCGACTGCGTCCAGTTCCCGGGCTGTGTGCCGACTGAGATCCGTGCCCTTTGATGCGCAGGTCGGCGTGCTGCGCCATTTCCGCTCCCTCGTCCAAGTCAGCGACTGACGCAGTTGCCCGGGAAGTTTGTCCATGGATCGGGCTATGGCTCTGCGGACTGCTTCAGCGCCGTGGCCGGCAAGTGGTGGACCGTTCTTGATGCGCAGGCTCTGCTGATAGCCATGCATGCGCGGCAGTGAAGCAGCATTGTGAGCGTGAACTTCGTTCCACGAGCGTGCCGATGCCGAGCTTCCGAGGCCAAGGGTGAGGTCGCCTTCCCAATGTCCGGGGACAGCCCGATCGGCAATTTCGGCCGGACGGTCGCTTATCATAACGGCGTCTCCAATGAAGGACTTGTTGCGCACTCGGGACCGTTCGCGCGGTACGCGCAGCGCTCGGCCTGAACGCAGACATGCGGTCAGTTCTCGGCGCAATGCTCCGCGTCCTTGAATGTACAAGGACCGATAGATCGTCTCGTGGCTGATCCGCATGGTTTGATCCTCTGGGTAATCGATCTGAAGCCGATGAGCGATCTGCTCGGGGCTCCAGGCTGTCGACCACCGCCGGCTCTGCCGGTGAACAGCCCTTCGCTTTTTCCATACCACCGTGGGGCCCTCGAATGAGGCGCCATGCGGGTTGGTGACTTTGCTGGCCAAGCGCTCCTCCACATATTCACGCAGAGCCGGATTGACCACCAGCTTGCCAGGAGGCCGCCGGGACGCACGATCGGCGTGCCATCGGGCGGCACTGGCCCCGTAATCCAGATTGCCGCTGCGCGT
Organism: Mesorhizobium sp. C268A; assembly: GCF_040324475.1. Classification (NCBI taxonomy): domain Bacteria; kingdom Pseudomonadati; phylum Pseudomonadota; class Alphaproteobacteria; order Hyphomicrobiales; family Phyllobacteriaceae; genus Mesorhizobium; species Mesorhizobium sp. C268A. Next base: position 2,341,482 of record NZ_JAMYVX010000001.1, on the reverse strand, counting down.
CGCGGCTCCTGCACTCCGGGTTGTGTGCGTCAAGTTCTGCAAAATGGGGCAGCCATGATGCTGGTCATGATGCTGGTCATGCGGCTTGGCGCAGAGCGAGCTTCTTGTGCTCGCGCAGGTCGTCCATGTTGATGTATCGGTTGGCCTCCATCCAGTTTTCATTGGTCTCGACGGCCAAGGCCCTGACCAGGCGCAGGCAGCTTTCGGTGTTGGGGAAGATGCGCACGACATAGGTGCGCCGGCGGATTTCCTCGTTGAGCCGCTCCAGCATGTTGGTGGATTTGAGATGCTTGTGGTGCTGTCTCGGCAGCCTGAAGAAGGTCAGGGTTTGTTCGATGGCATCCTCGGCCCAGCCTGTCAGGCGCGGATAGCGTGCCGACCATTTGGCAAGCCATGCGGCAAGATCAGCCCTGGCCTCTGCGAGATCGCGCCGGTCGTAGAGCCAGCGCAATTCCTGCAGGCAGTCGTCGCCGTGCTTCCTCGGCAGATGATCGAGCGCGTTCCTGAGGAAGTGCACGTAGCAGCGTTGCCAGGCGGCTTCGGGGATCACCTCGCCGATCGCTGCCACCAGGCCGGCGTGATCGTCGGACACGACCAACTCGACGCCCTTGAGGCCGCGCGCCTTGAGGCCGACGAGGAAGTCCCTCCAGGCCGAGCGGCTCTCGCGATTGGCCATCTCCACGGCCAGGATCTGCCGGCGCCCGTCCCAGTCGATACCGACCGCGATCAGCACCGCCTGGCTCATGACAACACCGGCTTCACGCACCTTCTGGTAGCGCGCATCGAGGATGAGGTAAGGAAACGGCTCTTGAAGGGGGCGCCTGGCAAAGGCAGCGAGGCTCTCGTCCAGCCGCTTGTTGATGGCCGAGATCGACGAGGCCGAGAAGGCATGGCCGCACAGTTCTTCCGTGATCGCCTTCACCTTGCGGGTCGACACGCCCTGCACATACATCTCCGCCAGTGTCGCCACCAAGGCCCGCTCGGAACGCTGGTAGCGCTCGAACAGCTCGGTGGAGAAGCGCCCGGCCCGGTCCTGCGGAACCCGCAGCTCGAGCTTGCCGACCCGCGTCACAAGGGTACGGCCGTAATAGCCCGAGCGATAGCCAAGCCGTTCGGGCGTGCGCTCGCTCTTCGAGGCACCCAGCGCCTCGTCCATCTCGGCCTCAAGCACCTCCTGCATCACCGCACGGAGCACTTCGTGCAATTCATCCGGGTTCGAAAGCAAAATGTCTTTGACGGCAGCGCTGGCGGTCTGAACTTCAGTCTTGGTCATGGTGGCGTTCCTTCGCGGGAATCAGGTGACGTGAACAATCACCAGCCTGCCAAGACCGCCCCCTCTCAGCGAATTTGCAGAACTCTCAGCACACTACCGCACTCCGAAACCAGCGCGGACCAAGAGGCGTTGATATACCGGCATCCAGTGCGGCCTCCTCGCTCGAACGTCCCAAGGCAATAGCTTGCCAGAACCGGAGGCGATTCTCACGCTGCCAGGCAGGCGGACGCCCGGGCAAATCTAGCTTCTTTCGAGTGCACCGATCTGAAGCGCGTTGGTGAACCGTCATTGCAACCTCCAATCCCTTGGTGTTGCGACGGCCGGTTGAATCCGCCCAATACGTCTTTATCAGATACGCCGAGCGCCTGGCTGAGGCCGGCGTCGAGCCGTCCGTGGGCAGTATCGGCGACTCTTTCGATAATGCTCTCGCCGAAACGATCAACGGTCTTACAAGGCCGAGATGATCCATCGACGCGGACCCTGGCGCTCATTCGAGGCCGTCGAGTTCGCCACGCTCGAATGGGTCGACTGGTTCAACAATTGCCGGCTGCTGGAGGATCGGGAACATCCCGCCGGCCGAAGCCGAGGAACGCTACTACGCCATGCTGGATGTACCAGCCATAGCCGCGTGACTCAACGAAACGGCCTCCGGAAAACCCGGCGCGGTTCATAACCTTCTCCACGGACGTTCTCCCTCATGTGACTTTCGACAGCCACACCTTGGCACGCGATACCGGGAGCGGAGGCCGTCCACCACATCAGGTCAATCCCGTGGTGGCAACAGCGATCCTCGATCGCCTGCTTCCTCATTCGACAGTGATCACCGTCCGCGGTGACAGCTATCGGCTTCGCGAAAAGCGTCCTTCCGGCGTGCTGCAGAAGGCCGGAACGACGCTCAAGACCAACGCATCCGCAGGACAATTGAGAGGGCCAAATCTCCAGTTCGCTCAAGCGGACTAATCCCACTTCTCCTCACAACATATGGGGAAATTGTGCGCAGAAGCTCAAAAAAAGCCGAGTTTCTTCTGTATGAAGCCATACTTTGCGTTAAATGCCGCTATGCCCTTGCTACCGTTGCAGAGGCATGCGGACCGGTACACAGCAATGCCGGTCGCCTGAAAATGAGGAGAACAACGAGCTTGGGCAGTGCGGTTTCGGCGTATCGCGCTGCGATCGGCTACGCAATCGCGCGGTAGCCCTGCCGGGCTTCCGGGCCGTTATCCGCCTGGTTTGAGTAGTCTCTCGCGGCACTGGCCTTGTCCTACCCGACCCGAAAATCAAACGCTCACACTAGAAGGAGATGAAAATGCAGTTTGATCGCAGCGAAATGCAATCCCGCGTGGAACGGCTGCGCGCCGAACTGTGCGCTCGCAACCTTGATGCCTTGCTCATAGACGATTTCGAAGCCACGGCTTATTACTTCAACTACGAGACGGGTCTGAGCTTTTACCGTGCCGGCCTTATCCCCACAGAAGGCGAGGCATTTTTTGTACTGAGGTCGGTGGATGTCGCTCCGTTGCGTGAAAGGACTTGGGTCGAGGACATCGTCGGCTTTCCGGACTGGGTAGACGCGCACACAGCCATTGTTGAGAAAATTCACCAGCGCGGCCTGGATCGAGCACGTATCGGCGTTGACCTGAGGAGCCATGCGCTCACGGTCCAAACGTTCGAGGCCCTGAAGCGCGAGTTGCCTCACGTCAACTTCGTCGATGTGGACAATTTGCCTTGGAAGTTGCGCAAGCTTAAGTCAAAGGCTGAGATTGATAAACTCCGTAAGGCCAGCGACATTAATGATGCCACGATGCGGGAGATTGTGGAAGCCGCGAAGCCAGGCTTCACGGAACGGGAAGCTGCCCGCATGGCTGCCGAAGGCCACGTCCGCCACGGAGGCGACCCCGTTCACCCTGGCATCATGACTGCCGCCAAAGGATGGGACTTTCTGCACGGTCACGTTCACGACACGCCTCTCCAACAAGGTGACGTGCTCCACATCGAACTCATTCCTTGCTTCCAAGGCTACAGCTCGCGCATGATGCGGTGCGTTGTCTTGGGAGATGTCGCGCCGGAAATGGAAGTTATCTCTAGGACGATGATCGAACTTCAGGACAAGCAGATTGCTGCGATGAAACCTGGAGCGGTCGCCAAAGACGTCGACCGGATAATGCGGCAGGGAGCACTAGATGCAGGCCTCCGAGAGAATTATACCAATATTACCGGTTACACGCTTGGGTATTATTCGGAGAGGCATACAGGTAGCGACTTCACTTGGGTATTTTTGCCAAATTCCGAATGGGTCCTCGAGGAAGGCATGGTCTTCCATATGTATACGTCGGGCGGAGGCATCGCCATCAGCGAGACGGTCCTAGTCAGTCCAAATGGCGGCGAAAGGCTATCAAAGATGGAACGCCGGTTGTTCTCTAGTGATGACAGTGTAAGGCTGCTAGGAGCCGCGGCATAACGGACCGCTTATTGTGGGCGGAATTAACTACTTTAACGATCCTGTAGGAACTCGACCACAGCAGCCACTGGCAGTCATCACGAACAGCCGGAAGTTGAGCGAGCGTAATCGAGATCGCACTGGGCCGATGGTCGTCTAAGGTTAAGCTTCGCGGCAGATCTATAAAGGAGAGAAAATGAAAACCTTAGGATTTCTAGACATAAATAACGTGGGAAGTCTGGACCGGTTGAGTGGCTTTAATGGTGATCTAGGCCCATCGGCTGGTGATCCGTGCCGCTACGAATCCTCCCCAATAGTAAAGCAAGTCCCGGGAGCTTGGGCCAGAAACGTTGTACCGGGTGCTCCTACTTTAGAAAATGCCTATATCAAGGCTGCCCAAGAGCTTGTGCACGAAGGAGCCGACGCGATTACCGGTTACTGTGGTTTTAGCGTGCGATACCAGCAGGCGATTGCAGAAGCGGTGCCGGTACCTGTGTCGATGTCAAGCCTTTTATTGCTTCCGATGCTTCTATCGACCGCACCTGCAAGTAAGAAGATTGCAGTCCTAACTGCTGACTCGCGGGCTCTGGATGACGGCATCATGGCTATGCTGGGTATTACAGAACAATCGCGATTGATCGTCGAAGGGCTTGAGGGTACAGCGACCTATGGCTACATGTGGGCCGAGAATGGTGAGATAGACGTCGACCACTTCCTAGCCGACATGGACCACATCGTTAATCGTGTCCGTCAGCACCAAGACATTGCAGCTATTCTATGCGAATGTACAATGTTTTCGCGGACATCTCATCGAATACGAAGGGCTACAGGATTGCCAGTTTATGATACGGCAACCAACGCAGCTCTGCTTATGGCATCGGTCAGCTAATTTAGATAGCACTAATTGGCAGAGTTTAACGATGGGGGCATTTTGAGGATTCCCAAGAGATAGTGTCGAGCCAACCTTTCAGACAGGAGAACCCCCAGATGGCCCAGATAAGCCCTCTGTGTCAGCGGATGATTGAAGATCTGACGATCCGCAATTTGTCACCGGAGACGCAGCGATCCTACGTGCATCACGTGGCGAAGTTCAGTGGTTTTTGGGACGATCACCCGATCAACTGGGATACGAAGAGGTGCGCGCCTATCAGACCCACTTGGTGGGTCGAAGGGTCTCGTGGGGCGCGTTGAACCAGACGGTTTGCGCCTTGCGTTTCTTCTACGGCGTGACGCCGGGTCGCTCTGATGACCACCTATGCGGTGGGCTTACGCGCCGCGGAGGCGGCGCGTCCGCAGGTGACGGACATCGATAGCAGCCGGATGGTCATTCGCATCGAGCAGGGCAAGGGCGGCAAGGACCGCTATGTGATGCTGTCGCCGCCGCTGCTGGAGATTTTGCGCGTCTATTGGCGGTTGACCAAGCCGGGGCGATGGCTGTTTCCCCGGCGCGACGACTGGAAGGTTGAAGGCCTTCCTCGAGCGGCCGATCGAGGGCGATTGGCCATACCTGTGGATCGACGCCACTTACCTGAAGGTCCGCCGCGGTGGGCGGATCGTCTCGGTCGCCGTTATCATCGCCGTCGGCGTCAACGCGGACGGCCGGCGCGAGGTACTGGGCATGGAGGTCGGCACCTCGGAGGCCGAGCCGATCTGGACAGAGTTCCTGCGCAAGCTGACACGTCGCGGCCTGCGCGGCGTCAAGCTCGTCGTCTCCGATGCTCACGAAGGCCTCAAGGCGGCCGTCACCAAGGTGCTGTGCGCGACATGGCAGAGGTGCCGCGTCCACTTCATGAGGAACGTGCTGGCCCATGCCGGCAAGAGCGGCCGCAGGGTCGTCTCAGCCTTCATCGCCACCGCTTTCGCCCAGGAAACGCCCGAGGCCGCGTCCGTACAATGGCGCGCCGTCGCCGACCAGATCCGGCCGAAGGTGCCGAAGCTGGCGACAATCATGGACGACGCCGAGCCCGACGTGCTGGCCTACATGACCTTCCCCAAGGGACATCGCGCCAAGCTCCACTCGACGAATCCGATCGAACGTCTCAACGGCGAGATCAAGCGGCGCACCGAGGTCGTCGGAATTTTCCCGAACGACGATGCGATCGTGCGCCTCGTCGGCGCAATCCTGCTCGAACAGAACGATGAATGGGCAGTGCAGCGGGCCAGATATATGACTCTGGAAACGATCAGCCAGATGAGCGATGATCCCCTGATCAGCCTGCCAGCCGTGGCGCGCTGATCAGCCCTCCCATGCCGGAGAGCACGGCGACTAAAGCCGCCAGCTACACCACGCCGCGGGACACGATCTTGGCCTAGCGTCGAGTGCCTTCGCCGAGGGTTATAGACGCGCTAGGTGTAATCGAACACATCCGCCCTCGCGTCATCTCTCGTCCTGTAGACCTTGCGGGCTGTCCGCTCGGTCCTTGAGCGACGAGAAGAAGCTCTCCATCGCAGCGTTGTCCAGACGTAGCCCGACCGGCTCATTGAACAAGTGATGCCGTGGTCGACCATCAGTCGCTGGAACTGCTCGCTCGTATATTGCGATCCCCTGGTCGGAGTGGTGCAGCAGGCTGTCGTGCTTGCCTCTTCTCCAGATCGCCATGATGAGCGCACCGGTGACGAGCTGGGCCGTCATCTCGGCCTTCATCGCTCAGCCGACGACACGCCTGGAGAACAGATCAACGACGGCGGCAACGTAGAGCCATCCTTCGACGGTCCAGATGTAGGTGAAGTCCGCAATCCACTTCTGGTTCGGGGCCGATGCCTCGAAGGCGCGGTCGAGTAGAGTCCCCGACACCGCCGCTCGCTCTCCGGTGTCCTTCGGCAGTCCGCGGCGCCGAGGCCGGGCCCGCAACCCGCTCTCCCGCATCAGACGCTCGACAGGATGCAAGCCGCAAGAGAGACCCTCGGCCAGTACGTCGTGCCACACGCGGCGAGAACCATAGGTGCCGTCGCTGCTCTTGAAGCTACGGTCGATAACGCCGAGCAGCACCTCGTAGGTCGGCACTGGTCGCTGGGCTGCGGTTGGACCACGTACGGAAGCCTGAACGGGAGACATCCAGCGCGTCGCATAGCCATGCCACCGGCCAGATGTTCCGGCGCGATGAAAGCGAACTCACGTCACTTCCCTCGCGAAGTAGGCTGCGGCCTTTTTTAAGGATGTCGCGCTCCGCCTTCAGTTGGCGACTTCCTTGCGCAGCCGGTCGATCTCGAGCTGCTCCGGCTTCATCTGCCCATAACGGGAAAGGCATGCTGCGGATCAACGCTCGTCTCGCGGATCCCTTGCGCAGCACATTCTCACGGAGATCAAGATCACAGGCAGCCTGCGCAACCGCGACGCCCCGATCCTTCACCAACCTCACTGCCGCGAGCTTCAACTCGCGGCTGAACTTCCTTCTCTGCATTTCCACTCTCCAGTTCCGTTAAACACCTTATCTCGGCGAAACCGGCAGCAGGCCACTGAACGCGCTCCAGTTGAGATTGTTCCTAACGACGCACGGTCGGAAACGGTGTGATCGACCAATTGATCAGATCGACGGCACGCTGAAGTATTGCCTCGGTCTGAGCACAGCTGGGTGAAACAGCGATGACATGTCCTAAAGAGTCCCGGTAGTCGCCTTTCCTGACGATCGGCTTCTTTGGTTCAACATGCAATTTGACTTCGGCGACACCTGGCACTGCAGCCGCCAGGCAGTCGCCATCGATCCAATCGAGGATGCCATCGCGATCAGGGAGTAGGGACCGCCAGGCCGCACTGAGCGAATGCCTTCTGAGCAAATTCCATTCCTCGCCGATGACAAGCTTGATGTGCTCGGTGATGAGATCGACACCGTAAGCCAGCTGAATCGGTTCAGGACCGGCACCAAGGCGCGGATTGACTTCAATGACGACTGGGCCACGCTTCGTCCACCGTAGCTCAATGCACGCTGGCCCCCAGCCAAGACCCAGAGCTCGCAAACAGCTCAGCGAAACATGTGCGATACGCTCGTGCTCGTCATCATCCAGCGGTGCCGGAAAGATGCCTTCACGAAAGACAAAATGCGGTGGGGGCCCGAACTCAGCCGTCTCAATCCCAATGACCTCAATTCCCATAGTATGGGCGATATAATGGGGGCCTTGTGCGAATTCTTCGACCAGTATCTTCGGGGAGGACAGCCAAATGTGCTCCCCGCCCAACAGATAGGTCGTATGTTCGGCTAACTCATCGACATTGCGGCACAATCGGACACCGCTGCTCCCGATGCCTACGGCTGGCTTAAGAATCACCGGCAGGCCGATCTCCGCGGCAGCGCTTTCTACGTCCGTCGCGTTCGCGGCCAAGCGATAAGCAGGGATTGGAGCGCCGGCCGTCGCGAGGAGCTGACGTTGGGTGAATTTGTCGCAGCATCGTTCAATCGATATCGGGTTCGGTCCCGGTAGATCGAAATGCCGGCAGAGCTTGCCAACCGTCGCACAGACTGCCTCCTTAGCGCTTGTAATGCCAGCAATGTCATAGGTCGTAATTAGCCGGGAGCATTCACGGATCAGCGCGTCCAGATTATCTGTATCGACACTTATTGCCTCAATGTTTTCCGCCGAAAGATAGTCGTACAGAGCTGGATCAGCTGATAGGGTAATTGGATGAAGGCCAAGTCGCTGGGCTGCTTCCACGTATAGCGGACCATTGCTCCTTGTGCCTTCAACTAAAATGAGCGCTTTTTTTTTCGGCATTGTTGCTAGCTCCGTCTTTGCGTGCTGGGCGACTATTTGAGTTAGATCGGCCTCAGCTTTTCATTGTCTGAGCTCAGAAGGTAGCATTGTCAGCGATTAGCAGTTGCAAAGATTCTGTAAATTTTGGTTGAAGGGTCTGTTGCAACGGACTGGTAGCAGGCGGTGTTCTCGTCTTCCGGAGATCGCGTCGGGCTGGATCTCTGCCGTGCGATCAACAGTGTTGGCGGCACGGTCGACTGATTCTTCGGCGAGCACCGTGACCCGGCCAACCGGGAAGGCACCTTACCCTTGAGAATGCCGCAGGGTAGTCACGACGGAGGCCGAAAACCGATCCGCATTTGCACCAGCAAAGAACAATCGATTCGAGCAGGATCATCGTCGCATCAAGCTTCGGGCTGGACCAACTATCGGCCGGCAGCGAAACGGTTCACATGATGCAGAGGCGGCAGGGGCTCTGGATCCGATCTTGGCTAGGGCATGCCTGTCAATGACGGGGAGATCCCCCGGCGAGGAGGCCTTCGATAATCCAGCTTATTACGCCCGACTGCTACGACGACTTTGCCGACGAACTGCGTGCAATGCTTGTGCAATCTCACGATCCTAACGGCGGGCTTTTCTCCATGCAGTCATGCACCGCGCCAATGCTGTTGCGAACGATTGACAGACCACGACGCAGGTCAGCCTCGGCAATGGTGAGAGCAACAAGGAACTTGAGCACCTCATTCCGCCCGCCGCAGGTCTCGATGACTAAGCCGCGTCGAAGAGCTTCCCCTGAGATTTGGACCGGCAATGAGTGGTGCTTTTGAAATAGGAGTCCGTACATCAATCCTCGGCCCCGTACACTCAGGCCAAGGTTGGGGAAATCGTTTGCGATTGACTTGAGTTAAGCAGCCAGGATCGAGGACTTGCGAGCGATCTCTTCCTCAAACTTGGAGTCGGCCCAGTAGGTCTCAAGAGCCGTTCGAGCAGTAACGAAAGCAAGGTTGTTGCCTCTGAACGTACCGCTGTGCGCGCCAGGCGACCAAACATTAAGTTCAGGCTTCAGAAGAACGAGGGACATCGGCGTCCCGATTGCCGACAAGGATTCTGAGAGAGTAACGATGTCCGGCACGATCTCAGCAGCTTCAAAACTGAAAAATTTGCCTGTGCGACCGATACCAGCCTGAATGTCATCGAGGATCATCACAATCCCGTGTCGCGAGGTCAAATCTCGCAGCCGCTGCAGCCATTCAAAACTGGCAGGATTGATGCCCCCTTCACCTTGGACTGCTTCCAAAATGACCGCGGCAGGCTTATCGAGGCCGCTGCTAGGATCGTCGAGCAGCTTTTCGAAGTAATCGAGCGTATCAACGGAAGGGCCGAGATAACCATCGTAGGGCAATGAGGTGACGTGCGCGAGGCCGTACCCCGCCGCAGTCCGGTACTTCTTGTTTCCGGTCGCTGCCAACGCTCCAGCGCTGACGCCATGAAACGCATTGGTAAAGCCACGACGTTTGATCTTTTTGTCACCTGACGGGCAATCTTGAGTGCGGCCTCGACCGCGTTGGTGCCTGTGGGACCAGTGAACTGCAGTTTGTAAGTCAGACCACGTGGCTTCAAAATATACCGCTCGAAGGCCTCAATAAATGCCTTCTTGGCGCTGGTAGCAAGGTCGAGCCCATGCGCGCTCGATATAATCCAGCAACGGCTTCTTGAAGGCGGGATTATTGTGGCCGTAGTTGAGGGCGCCTGCCCCCGCGAAAAAGTCAAGATATTCACGACCGTCTGCATCTATCAGCGTAGTGCCAAGCCCGCGATCGAATAGGATGGGGAAAGACCGGATGTAGCCACGCACCTCAGACTCGAGGCGCTCAAAAATCGCGATGCTCGCATCGTTCGTAGGCGAGAATTTCTTATTCACAGCGACAATCTCCTTGTTCATAGAAGCGAGTTCCTTCGAGTCGGCAGGCTGCACCCGCCAAGCGCGGGCAGTGTTAGATCGTGCGGTTGGGCAACTTAGTGCCCGTTTCGTGAATCTAGCAGCATCAGATGGACGGAAATCGAGTGGGCAACTATCACGAGTGGCACTCAAAACAGATGTGGGACCATGATCTCCCGAAAGGCGCTTTTGTTGAGTTAAAGGTCTGAGATTTTATGTAAAAGTCTTGTTTCCGGCGCTCTGAAGGTACTTCAAATTGGAGGAGCGGCGATTGCACGCTGATGTTACTCAAGTCACCACACCCAAGGAGGTTGAATGCCTTGACTGGGCGTTGTCGGTCGGCTTGCCCGGCAGCCAGAAGTCGAGGAGGACGCCCTTGGTGTAGGACCAGATCGGTTCGTGCTAATTTCCAGCCCGAGCACGTCAGATGGGGTCGGTGTCACTCGGCCGGAGATGAAGCCCAACTGGTTGAGGCCTACGCCAACATCCGCATGGGGACGAGCTTTCGGCAAGGTCTACCGCATGGCCACCAGATGGCGGTCATCAAATGAGCTGCTCCCGTCTTAGCGGCCGGGTCCACCGTCCCGGCAAGGGACGTCGTAACGGCGGACGTGGTGTCGATGCCCGCCGTGTTCCTCCTTATCCTTATCCTCTCATCGAACGCTTCACGACACGACTGCCTCAGGACGGCCTGTCGGCAGAAAGCGCTCAGTGCTGCGCATCATCTGGTGCAGGACCACCGCCAGCTTGCGCGCAAGTGCAACCTTGGCCATTTCATCCCGGCCCACTTCGCCACCGCGAGGCAATACGACTCTCACCTTGATTGTCGCCGCGCAATCGGCGGCCTTGGGGATCTCGACGCGTGGGCCGTAGCCGTAGCGTCCATCCCAGTGCATGACAAAGCGGAATCCGAGGAACTCGAACCCGCTTGTCATGGCCGTGACCTTCGTCTACTCCGGCGACAACTCAAGGCCTGTGGCCCGGCGCAAGTAGTCCGCCAGCGCGGTCTTCTCCGCGAGGGGAATCCTCCTGCGTACCGGACACCAGCACCACAAAATCGTCGGCGTAGCGCACCGCAGGAACACACAGCGACCAGCCATGCGATCCCAGTAGCGCGCTCTGCCTGCCGCGGTTCTCCGGTCACATTGACGGTCGGCATGAGCCTTGGTGCGCTGATACACCCACCGTTCGTACCGCACTTCGATCGCGCTGAGCGCGACCTTGGCAAGCAGTGGTGAGATAATCCCGCCCTGAGGGGTTCGGCCTCTGTACGAAGGAACTGATTCTCGGAGAGAACACCGGCTTTCAGGAACTGCCCGATCAGCCTCGTCACCCTCCGGTCAGCGACGCGCTTGCGTAGCTTTTCTAATAGATGATGATGGCTGATGTTGTCGAAGCAGCCCTTGACCGCTGGCCTCGATGAAGTGCGATGCGACGGGCTGATCAAACGAACGCGTGAGCGCATTTGAGTCGCGCGGCCTCTCTCGCCTCGGGATCGTCTGTTTCGTGCACCTCGCCTCTGCCGGCTACCGCACCGGTCAGTTCGTTGGGGTCGTCTTCAGCTCAAGCGCTCCCTGCCACCTCAAGACCCTGAAATGTCCCGCCCTAGGTCAGAAGCACCAGATGATCCGGGCCATCTTTGTTGACGAACGCGACAGCACGACTTTGTAGGGCCGCCGCTTCGAAGACCATTTTCAGCCATTTCGGCGTATTGCGTTGCCTCCGCATATGCCGCAGAACAGAAGTCGCACTGAGCACCAGCAGGGAGCGAAGCTCCGGATCGCCCATCTTCGATATTCCTCCCAGGCGCTCTTTGCCTCCGCTGGAATGAGACTTCGGCGATGGAGCTGCCGTGATTGCTCCGACACCTGGTATCGAGCCATCCGCCGCATATCCTCGTCACATTTTGCCTCGCGAACAATCTCCCGCTCGAGACTATCGATCCGTCGCATCAGCGCCTCGATCTGATCTGCGATGGCCGATAAAGCCAAACGGACAGCTTTCGGCAACCGAGCATCGGTCTCATTGCGCACGATATCGATCAACCCCGCAACTTTCGCCAGCTGATGCCGGCGATGATGCCCAATTCCGATTAATGAGCGCGCAGCGCATTGATCACCTGAGTTCGCTGACGAACAGAGAAGACCGCGTGTCTTCAGCACCAGTCGCGACCGCCTGCTGCTCGGCCGTTTAGACCGGAACGAAGCGCATCGTCTTGCGGATCACGGCCTCGCGGATCGCGTCGGCGTCGGCGGCGTCCGTCTTGCCCCGGTTGACGAACGGCTTGACATAAGCCGGCGGGATCATCCGCACGTCATGACAAAGTTCTGCGATCTCGCGCGCCCAGTAATGCGAACCGCCGCAGGCCGCAAGCCCGACCAGACACGCAGGCTGCTTCTCGAAAAACCGCAGCACATCGGCGCGGCGGAGCTTCCGGTTGACGATTGGAGAACCCTCGGCGTCAGCGCCGTGAATATGAATAACTGCTTGGCCAAATCCACCCCGATGCGTGGTAATATGCTTCACGGAACGGCTCCTACCTTGTGGTGTTAAATAACACTACGTTTTAGCACTCTGATGCTGCATAGCGCGCCGTTCCACCTCATCAATCGAAACGGCTCGGGGAACCCGGCGCGGTTCGCAACCGAAGCGTAAGGCGGTCAAAGCAATCGTTCCACTGCTTTCCTGGTTTCCCTTTCCCAACCCGTGACCTACTGGGCTGCAGTCATTCCCGCGCCCTGGGACTCGATGGCCCTTGCTCCAGGGTGTCCGGCCGATCCCTTGGATCACCGTAGAGTGAAGAACCTCCACTCCCGCCAGCAATCGTCGGCTTAGTGCGTGCGCAGCGATTAAAACGCAGATTGGCTGCGTTCAAAAACGATAACTCGCTCAAAGCGACCCATTTGACGCTGCTACATTCACGAAGCGGGCGCTCTGAGCGGTCCCTGGCTGTAACCTGTGGCGCGCTTGACTGCTTGGCTTGGCTTGGCCTGGCGAGGTGCGCAAAGGACCGGCCTAAGTCTTGTCTGCAGGCCACTGAAAGGGGGATGGTAGATGCGAGACACCTAACTTTTCTTGTTGCTGTGTAGCGCAGCACGGCGGCGATGTTCTGTTAGCGCCTTGCCACCAAATAATGTTGCGACGCAGCAGGATCACAATTTTTAGGATTCAAAATGAAGATCGTGACAGACTTCCCACGAAAAGTGCGTGAGATTGAGAACGTGTTCATCCCCCTCTCGGACGGCACACGGCTAGCCGCGCGTGTCTGGCTTCCGGAGGACGCAGAGAATGATCCTGTGCCAGCGATCCTCGAATACATCCCGTATGGCAAGCGGACATCCGCGCGAGACGCAGGTACATATCAGTACTATGCAGGTCATGGCTATGCCGGCGTGCGCGTTGACCTGAGAGGCACGGGCGAGTCGGGCGGGTTGATGTTCGACGAGTATACAAAGCAGGAGCAGGATGACTGCCTCGAAGTTTTGGCCTGGCTGGCAAAGCAGCCTTGGTGCAGCGGGGCATGTGGTATGATCGGTATTTCATGGGGCGGGTTCAACGGATTGCAGGTTGCTGCGAGGCAGCCCCCGGAATTGAAGGCTGTAGTTACGCTGTGCTCAACCGACGATCGTTATCGGGACGACATTCACTATATCGGCGGATGTCTGCTGCTTCGGAATATAACGTGGGCAGAGGAGATGGCTGCGGTATTGTCCTACGCGCCCGATCCGGAGTTGGTGGGAGAGCGCTGGCGAGAGATGTGGCTTAAGCGATTGGAGAACCAACCGCTGATGCTCGATAGTTGGCTAGAGCATCAGCGTCGTGATGCATACTGGAAGCACGGCTCGGTTTGTGAGGACTATTCTAGCATCCTCTGTCCGATTTACGCGGTGAGCGGCTGGACTGATGGATACACCAACACGGTGCCGCGGCTGCTATCAAAGCTGAGTGTACCACGTAAAGGGCTGATGGGCCCCTGGGGCCATTGTTATCCGCATTCGCCTGGGGCCTATCCGGGGCCGCAAATAGGGTTCCTGCAGGAATGCCTAAGATGGTGGGATCACTGGCTGAAGGGCAAGGATACGGGCATCATGGATGAACCGATGTATCGCGTCTGGATGTGTGAACCTGCGCAACCGAAGACTTTCTACAGCGAGCGTCCAGGTCGCTGGGTCGCCGAACCCTCTTGGCCTAGTCCGCATATTGAGCCGCAATATTTGATGCTCAATGTAGGTACGCTTTCTACAGTGCCAGGACCAGAAACAGAACTGAAAATCCGCTCACCTCTTCATACGGGCGCAGCTGCCGGCCGTTTTAGCGCGTGGGGCATTCCTGGCGACATGCCGGCGGACCAGCGCGAGGACGACGGCAAGTCCTTGTGCTTCGATAGTGAGCCGCTCGCTCTCAGATTAGAGATTCTCGGCGCTCCTGTCCTCGAGCTGGAAATATCGAGCGACAAACCTGTGGCACAGATCTGTGTGCGCTTAAACGATGTCGCGCCGGATGGTGCTTCCACGCGGGTCAGCTACGGCTTGCTCAATCTTACACATCGCGACAGCCATGAAACGCCGACTACGCTTGAACCCGGGAAGCGGTACAGGGTGCGTGTCCAGTTAAAGGATTCGGCTTATGCCTTTCCACCCGGAAACCGAATTCGTGTGGCTGTGAGTTCAGTTTATTGGCCGCTGGTCTGGCCAAGTCCGGAACTAGTCACAGTCAGTGTTATTGCTGGCGCAAGCAAATTGGAATTGCCCACGCGAGCTCCGCGTTCAGAAGACGAGCATTTGAAACCGTTCTTGCCTGCCGAAGCCGGTCCGTCGGAGCAAGCTACGATCCATCGGGACTTCTCAACACGAGAAACAACCACACGTGATCTAGTGACGGGGGAAACGACGTATGTTCTTGCCAGGGACTACGGATCTAAGACCATCGAGCAAATAGGATTGGTGATAGAAGGCGGAAAGCTTGAGACATTCCGCACCGGAGAGGATGACCCGCTATCTGCGACGATTGAGATTGAGAACTGGCACCGGCAGGGACGAGGTGATTGGCAGGCCTATGCCAAGTCTCATACCTTTTTCCGGGCCACTGAGACCGAATTCATCATCGAGGCTCGGCTAGACGCTTTTGAGGGTGACAAGCGCATTATTTCCAGAAACTGGGCCCTTAGGAAGAAAAGAGACCTAATCTAGGGCTTGTTGAGATCATTTGGAGTTAATGACGGCAGCAGCGAGATGAATGATGGCATTGAAGCTCTGGTCGGTTTTGTCGGCGCGCATGGCGATGCGTTTGAACTCTTTGAGTTTGCAGAAGAAATTCTCGATCAGATGACGCCATTTGTACATCTCGGCATCGAGCGGCATCGGCTTTGTTCGGCGCGGATGCTGGGGAATGACGATCTTGGCGCCACGCTCGTTCACATCGGCGATGAGGGTGTTGCTGTCGAAGGCCTTGTCGGCGATCAGAGCGCCGAAGGAGAGGTGTTTGATTCCGGGCTTTGATGATGCAGTCTTCTCGCAGGAATGGAGGGATGCGCTATGGGCCAGGTTCTACACGGGAGCGCCACGACGACAGAGGCGATCCGTCGAGCGATACGATGCGCCATTCGCCCACCGAGCGATTGGAGGTGATCAGGATCGATCCCCGCTCATAACGCCGCGACACCAGCTGGAAGAACAGATGCGCGGCATTGGCTTCGAACGGGAGATAGCCGAGCTCGTCGATGATCAACAGTTTCGGGCGCGACAGGGTCGTCAGCTGCTTTTCGAGTGAACCGTCGTCATGGGCCTTGGCCAGCATCGCCACGAGCGTGGCCGCCGTGACGAACTGGACGCTATGGTTCTGCCGGATCGCCTCGCGCCCGAGAGCCACCGCCAGATGTGTCTTGCCCGTACCCGGAGGTCCAAGGAACAGGACCGTGTCCCATGAGCAATCCAGCGGCAGGTCGCCAGCTCCCGGATTTGGCGGTGATCCAGCGACGGCTGCGCGTCGAAGTCGAAGCCGTCGAGTTCGCGCACAAACGGGAATTGCGCGATCTTGCCTGCCATGGAGATGCGCCGCTCGTCGCGCCTCGCGATCTCGCGCGTAACGAGGAAGGCCAAAGCCTCGCGCAAGGTCATTTGCAAACGCGCCGCTTCGCCCAGCAGCGTATCGAGCTGATCCCGGATCGCGGTCAGCTTCAGCCGGTCGAGCTGAGCCACCAACATCTCGTGATCGACCGCCGTCATCACCAGCTGCTCATATTCGGCCAGTGGCCGCGACAGAGCGGAAGGCGCAACAATATCCGCCGATCGTACCGGCGCAGCAGCGCCGACTACGCCGGCAAGATGCGCGCGCTCGATAATGCGTTGGCGACGTCTCCCGCACAAGGCATGATTCGCCATCACCTCGCCCGCATGACGCACGATAACGCGGCCGCCCAACACCACGACTTGGACGCTCTCCCCGATCAGCCGCCAGGGAACCGAGTAACTGTTCGTGTCCAGGTCGATAGCGCAGTCCGCCTGGACCTTGCGCACGAGATCCCGCAGCTGCCCAAACGGCGCCCGTCCGCCCAGAGGGCGAAGCGCCCCGGCCTCTTCGGCAAACCGCTCCGCAGGAGCCACGCCGGTCGTGCCATGCACACGCTGATCGGCAATCTCGCGCGTCCACCGGTCCAGATGCGCCTCGAACGCCGCCCGGTTCTCGAACCGGCGGCCGGCAATCGCATTGCGCTTGACGTAGCCGACCCGCGTTCGTCCTTCCCCTTCGTACGCGCCCGGTAGGGCGCACAAGCCCGCGGCGTAAATCCCCAGTAGCGGGCAAAGGCGTGCAGCCGCATGTTGAACCGCACCTCCCGCGTCGTCGCATTGTGATGTTCGACCAGCGCCTTCGGGTTGTCGAACAGTACTTCCGTTGGAACCCCGCCGAAGCGAAGGAAGGCTCCTTCCATCCCCTCGAACCAGTCCGCCTGGCGCTTCCGAAGCGAGGGACGGATATGCAGCCGACGCGAGTAACTCAGCGTTGCTACAAACAGGTGCACCCGAACACGCTCGCCGCCGATCCACGCCCGCGTGTCGCCAAAGTCGATCTGAATCTGATGTCCCGGCGCCGTCTCAAACCGAACCGTCGCGCGCTTCTACCCTGCACCCGAAGCTCCACCGAACGAAGCCCCGATCCCATGTTCGCTCTCCAGTTCCTGGCGCACCACATCGGCATTGCCGCCATGGCGGGCAGGAATCCCGAAATCCCAATCGTCATCCATGCCTCCTCTCATAACCGAGGAGGTCAGTTCTTCATTTCGTCAGGGGTCAGTTTCAATTCGGCCGACATCACCGGCGCAGCTCGCCTACATGCTCGACGGGATCGATTGGCGCAACCCGCTTCACACGTTCCGCCCCCAGCGCGCGGGCTGAGTTTTTCTTTGAGTTTGCGCCATTTTCCGCGAGTCAGCGGACGCTTTTATGATTCACTCCAGGGCATGGTTGCCACCGCGCACGATGCTGTTCCGGACGATATCGGCGCGCTGAGAGCAGCGGTGACCGCGGCGCTGGCCAGAGCCGAAGACGAGGCCGCCCGCGCTGCGCTGGTCGAGGCCGAACTGGCGGTCGCCAGGGCCAAGGCATCGGATGATGCGGCGCTGGTCGCACATCAGGATCTGACGATCCGCAAGCTGCAGCGGGCGCTGCATGGTCAGAGTTCTGAACGCTCAGCCCGCCTGCACGACCAGATGGAGCTCACCTTCGAGGAGCTCGAGAGCACCGCGACGGAAGACGAGATCGCCGCCGAACAGGCCGCGGCCCGGACCACCGAGGTGGCGCCTTATGTGCGCAAACGACCGGCGCGCCAGCCATTTCCCGAGCATCTGCCGCGCCAACGCGTGGTCGAGCCGGCGCCGACCGCTTGCCACTGCTGCGGCGGTCATCGGCGGCGCCTGGGTGAGGATATCACCGAGACGCTGGAGGTGGTGCCGCGGCAATGGAAGGTGATCCAACATGTGCGGGAGAAGTTCACCTGCCGCGACTGCGAGGCGATCAGCCAGGCTCCGGCGCCGTTCACGCCACCCCGCGGGGCTGGGCCGGTCCCGGCCTGCTGGCGATAATCCTGTTCGAGAAGTTCGGCCAGCATCAGCCGCTCAACCGCAAGGCCGAACGCTATGCCCGCGAAGCCTGTCGACGCTCGCCGACCAGGTCGGCGCCGGCGCCGCGGCGCTGATGCCGCTGTTCAAGCGGCTCGAAGCCCATGTGCTGGCCGCTTCACGTCTGCACGGCGACGACACGATGGTGCCGGTCCTGGCCAAGGGCAAGACCGATACCGAGCGATTATGGACCTATGTGCGCGATGACCGACCGTTCGGTGGCGCCGAGCCGCCGGCGGCAGTGTTCTACTATTCCCGCGATCGTCGAGGCGAACATCCGGCGGCGCATCTCGCCGGCTGGAGCGGCATTCTGCAGGCGGATGCCTTTGGCGGTTATGGCGATCTCTATGCGACGGGTCGTCAGGCGGCGCCTGTTCTGGAAGCCAGCTGCTGGGCCCACAGCCGGCGCAAAGTGTTCGAACTGGCCGATGTCGAAGCGGCGGCGCGCAAGAAGGCGCACGGCGAAAAGCCCAATCTGGTCTATCCGCTGGCGATCGACGCCGTGAAGCGCATCGATGCCCTGTTCGATATCGAGCGCGCGATCAACGGCCTGTCGCCGGCCCAACGCCACGCCGTGCGCCAAGAGCGGAGCGCGCCGCTGGTCACCGAGCTCGAGCGCTGGATGATCGAGACGCGCGGACACGATCTGATCAAGGCCTTCAACTACATGCTGCGCCGCTGGTCATCCTTCACCCGGTTCCTCGACGATGGGCGGATTTGCCTGTCGAACAATGCAGCCGAGCGAGCCCTGCGCGGCATCGCTCTCGGCAGAAAGTCCTGGCTGTTCTGCGGTTCCGATCGCGGCGGACAGCGCGCTGCCATTCTCTACAGCCTGATCGTCAGCGCCAAGATGAATGATATCGACCCGCAGGCCTGGCTCGCCGACGTCCTCGCCCGACTGCCCGCCTATCCGGCCCATCGGATCGATGATTTGCTGCCGTGGAATTGGATACCCGCAAAACTGCGGACCCAACCAGCGGCGGCCTGATCATGCAGCGCAATAAGGTGCATCACGTCTATACCGTCGACCGTGTCGCCAGGGACCTCGGCGTCAGCGAAGACCTCATCCAGGAACTGCCCCTCGGTCTCGAGCCCGAGGATGGCGTCATCTGGATCTACGGGCCTGACGATGACGACGGAACACTGGCCTTCACCGATGAAGGCATCGAAGAGGTCAAGCTCCTCCTCGAAGAATATCATCGCGTCTCCCCATCGAAAGCTTGACCCCAGCACCGCGGTGCTCATAGCCACCGGGTACGCACGTCTACGGTTTTCACCGGATGCGTACGTCGGTCCCAGCCTGAACGATGTAGAGCCGGAGGCGCCGGCTCCTGCGCGATCGCACTCTGAAGTACCAGCTACGACCAGCCAAGCGGTGTCTACCGGTGACCGGATGGAAATCGTCGGGGGCCAACGGCCGGGGTGTAATCGTTGACCTCAGGTACGCATACGACGAAGACAGCAGGATTGGCACACGCGCGTGCCCTCGGCGGGCTCTATGATGGCGTTGCGTGAAGGTCAGTTGGCCTGCGGATCGGCGGGCTTGTCGGCTTCGCGCAGGCGTTTCCATTGCCAGGTAAGCATAACGGCGGCGCGGTCGGGGCCGCGCTGGGTCCGGGCCCGACATATCGGTTTAGGATGACGCGCTCACGCCGTCGATCAGGACGATCTCGTGGCTCCAGTCGAACTGGTAAATGTTTAGTCCCAAGGTTTGATGGGTTGGATCGAGCCTGAATCGTTCGGGCTCTTTTGTCCAGATTTTGCAGATGTATTCAAAGGGCGTGAGGCCCTTGAGGGTCTTCAGTCGACGGCCGAAATTATAGGC
Source organism: Mesorhizobium sp. C268A (assembly GCF_040324475.1). Classification (NCBI taxonomy): domain Bacteria; kingdom Pseudomonadati; phylum Pseudomonadota; class Alphaproteobacteria; order Hyphomicrobiales; family Phyllobacteriaceae; genus Mesorhizobium; species Mesorhizobium sp. C268A. The sequence goes on along the minus strand of NZ_JAMYVX010000001.1, from coordinate 2,321,209 downwards.
TAAGACGAAATCGGCGAGATGCTGGCGCAGTTGGTCATGGCTCTCGTAGTAGAAGCGTTTGACGGTCGCATCCTTGATCGTGCGGTTCATGCGTTCGACCTGGCCGTTGGTCCATGGGTGCTTGGCTTTGTCGTTCGGTGGTCGATATCGGCCTTGGCGCAAGTATGTTCGAAGGCGTGCGCCCATATGATTTCTCCCGCCGCCATGGCCTCCTTGATCAGCGGAACGGCCGAGCCGCCGGCACCTGGGGTCGTGAACTGAATGCCGTTGTCGGTAAGCACTGTGTGGATCTTGTAAGGGACAGCATCAAGAAGATGGCGCAGGAAATCGGCGGAGACCGCTGTCGTTGCCTTCTCGTGCAGCTCGACGAAAGCGAACTTCGAGGTCCGATCTATGGCCACGAACATATGCAGCTTGCCCTGCTCGGTTCGGACCTCGGCGACGTCGATATGGAAGTAGCCGATTGGATAGGCCTTGAACTTCTTCCTTGCCGGCTTGTCGCCCTCGACATCCGGCAACCTGCCTATCCCGTGACGCTGCAGGCAGCGATGCAAGGATGACCGCGACAGATGCGGGATCGTCGGTTGGAGAGCATAGAGGCAATCGTCCAGTGGCAGCAGCGTATAACGCCGAAAGGCGACGATGACCGCCTCTTCCTCAGTCGATAGCACTGTCGACTTCGGATCTCTGGGGCCAGTCGGAAGATCGGCGGCCGACGTCCGGTTCCTCCACTTCCTAACCGTCTTCTGATTGATGCCGTAGCGCTTCGCCAGCGCCCTCAGGCTCTCTTGACTATGCTGTATCGCTCGACGGATCGCCTCTGTCGTCGTGGCGCTCCCATGAAGAACCTGGCCCATAGCGCATCCTTTGATTCTAGGCTTCGCCCGGTGGGAAGAACAGCGGCACATAGGCTTCCGCCGTCGCCGAGCCGCGTGCCTTCACCCAGCTCTTCGCATGGCGCCGGATCGCGTCCTAGCCGCCTTCATAGCCGAGCGCGTGAAGCTCCTCGTAGATACGGATCAGCGTCAGCCGCTCGCCCTCTGCTTTGGCAGGGTTGCCTTCCAGCAAGGCATCGAGCTGTTCCTGCCACGGTCCGATCTTCGGCTTCAGCTGCCGCTCGCGCTCGTAAGAGAACGACGTCTCGTCGGACCTGAGGATCTTGCGAATAGTGTTCCGCGATACATGCAACTCACGGCTGATCCGCTTCAGCGACCAGCCCTGCACATGGAAGGCGCCGAACGCGGGCGATCGTATCCACCGACTTCATCCCCTCTCTATCCGCTCGCCAAGACGAACGTCCGGACCGTTGCGGAATTGCGCAGCATGGTTGCCAGCTGGCGCCGCGAAGGTCTCAAGGTTGCCGGCGTGCCGACGATGGTGCCCTTCAGAAGGCCATCTCAGCCTCGTGCGGGCGTCGCTCGACACGGCCGATCGGGTGATCTTAACGCTGTGTGTCAATCCGGAGCAGTTCAACAGCCAGGCCGATCTTGTGGCCTATCCGCGAACCGAGCACAAAGAGGCCGCCAAGCTCGCACCGCTTCTCACCCATGTTCTTTACGCCCCAGATGCCTCTGAGATGTATCCGGAAGGGTTCGCGACCATTCTGTAGGTGGAGTGAGCGAGGGTTTGTGCGGTGCGTTCCGTCCCGGCCATTTCAACGGCGTTGACAAAGCTGTTCCTTCAGACCGGTGCCGATCTCGCTTCTTCGGTGAAAAGGATTTCCAGCAGTTCGAGATCGTGGCCTGTCCGACGGCACGCGAGACCGACGGCCCGGCGATGTCGTTGCGCAATTTCGGGCTCTCGGCCGAGCAGCGCTTGGCGGCGCCGATGATCTGTTCGAGGTGGCCGAGCGGCTGTCGGCGGGAGCGCCGGCCGAACGTGCTGCTTGCCGAGGCCACGCAAGCGATCCCCGCGGCCGTCTATGAACAAGTCGAGTACCTCGAGCTGCGGGCCGACGAAGAGCTTTCGCCGCTTTCCGCCGCCCCTGCTCGTTGCCGCGTGGCTCGGCGGGATCCGGCTCATCGACAATGTGCGGGTGTCTCGTTTACGCCATGCTCGACAAACAATATGGCGTCAAAACGCCCACGACCTCTCAAAAATCTGGAATCTCGTGCCAAGTGCCTAGCGACATCCGTTTGCCCCACTAACGACTGTCGGATGTTCGCCGTTCTTCGCCAGGGCTATGGCCGAAGGCCTTGCGATACGCGCTGCCAAGATGCGAGGCGGAGACGAACCCGCAGCGCAGCGCGATCGAGGCAATGGACTCGGTGCTCTCCTTGAGCAGCCGATGGGCCTCGTTCAGGCGCACGGCGAGGTAAAAGCGCTGCGGGGTTATGTTGAAGTGCTGGTGCCACAAACGCTCGAGCTGTCGCTGCGATAGGTTGCAACGCTGGGCGATGTCTTCGATGGGGACGAGATCTTCGAGGTTCTGCTCCATGCAAGCGATCGCCGCTGTGAGACGAGCGTCGTTCACACCGTAGCGCCATTGAATGGCAATACGCTGATGCTCTTGAGGTCGACGGATGCGGCTGTGCAGGAACTGCTCAGCAATGTCCGCAGCAAGCTGCCCACTGTAATCACTGGATATCTGGTCAAGCATGAGGTCGATCGCGGCGGTGCCGCCAGCACATGTCCAACGGTTGCGATCACGCACATAGAGCTCTCGGCAGACCTCAATTGATGGGAACTCCTCCGCGAACTGGCGCAGCAACTCCCAATGCAATGTGCACCGATAGCCAGCTAGCAGCCCGGCGCGGGCGAGCACAAAGGTTCCCGTGCTGAGCGCGCCGAGCGGCTTACCAGCGACGGCCAATCGTCGAAGGAAGCGATCCACTCGGACATCATGCAGCTTCTCGATTTGCATGCTTGCGACTACGAACAGCCGATCCATTGCGGGTGCGTCATCGATCGAGACGGTCTGTAGCTCAAGACCGCTGCTCGAGCCAACGGGAGTCCCGTCGGATGACAGCACATACCACTCGTAGAGTGATTGTCCAGAAAGCCTGTTGGCCGCACGCAGAGGTTCGCTTGCCGAGGCCAGCGCCATCATCGAGAACTCCGGAAAAACCAACAGCCCAATATGTTTGGGTACAGATCCACTCCCGGCGGTGTCGGTCACCGTGCTGCTCCCTCTTAACAAAAGTTTGGTCATTCATATCCAATCGCAGGCCGCCGTTCGGATACTGGGTGTTCGCTTCGCCCGTCAACCACCCCACTTGCCAACAGCACGACACGCGCTTCGGACAACTTCACCCAGACGGTCGGCCCGACAGCGTGGCTGTCGGAGCATTTCGATTGGTCTACTTGGCCCGATTCGAGAGCTCGGCAAGGAGCGCCTGCACAGGGTGGGCGAGGCGAAAACCATCGATGATCTCAACCTGGGACCGGCAGGAGAAGCCATCCGCGATGAGCCGACCCGAGGAGCCGGCGGCGTTCACGTGACTTGCCCAACTCAGTGTATATATGTGCTTTGACAAGGCGCGATGCTCGACCTCGTGACCGAATGTGCCCGCCATGCCGCAACAGCCGGACGGCAGAACGGTAAGTGTGATCCCGCAAGCGTCAAAGACGTGGCGCCAGGCTGCCATCGCCGCCTGCGCGTTCGTCCGCTCCGTGCAGTGCGGCAAGAAGAGATAGTTGGGCGCCCCCGTGGCGCGGGGGAGCGCATCCAGCCGGGCGGCCAGCCATTCCTGGATGAGTTGCACGGACGGCAGCTTCCGCGCGGGGAGTGCAGCGGGGTACTCGGGCCGGTAGGTAAGCGTCATAGAGGGGTCGAGCCCGACGAGGTCGACGCCAGCTGCGGCGAGCTGCCCAAGCGCAGTGGCGTTTCGGCGGCCAGGCGCTCAAACGAACTGAGGAAACCGTGAACGTGGAGCGGCTTGCCGTTCGGCCGATATGGCGCGAGCCACGGCCTCATCCCGATCGCGCGGGGGAGGTCGAGCATGTCGAGCAGCACTCCCGTATCGCAGTAGGTCGTGAACGCGTCCGGGACGACGACGCTCTGCATCCGTTCGTGCGGAGCCAGGGCGGCGAGCGCGTCCGGCGTTGCTATGGCGACGTTCCTTGCCTTCAGCTCCCGCCCGAGATCGATCCCAGACAGCCTCGGTGGATGGACGAGGCCGAGCGGCCGCAGCAGGCTGAGGGCCGTCGCTAAGTTGACGAGCGACGGCATCCTGGCGAGGAACGGCAGCATCACCTCCAGCCGCCCGATCACGTGGTGGCGCAGAGGCCGCAGATAGCGTCCTTGGTAGAGTTCGAGGAACTTCGACCGGAACGTGGGCACGTCCACCTTGATCGGGCACTGGCCGGTGCAGGATTTGCAAGCGAGGCAGCCTGCCATGGCCTCGTGGACCTCATGCGAGAAATCGTCGCCCCGACGGAGCGTTGCGAGAAGCCGTGCTGGAAAAATCAGCCAGCCGGGCCGGGCACGCAGCCGTTGCGCTTCCGCCAGCGGGTCAATGTCCTTCGCGGCGAGCCGCCGCAGCCATTCGCGCATGAGCTGGGCACGGCACTTCGGGGAATGCCGGCGCTCGCGCGTGCCTTTCCAGGAGGGGCACATAGCGTCGTCCGGGTTCCAGTTGAAGCAGGCGCCGTTGCCGTTGCAGTGCAACGCCTCGCCATAGCCGGCCCTTACGCCGGCCGGAATGGTGCGGTCGTGCTGGCCCTTGGTCGGCACGCCATCGACCCTGAGGAGCACGCCGCCGTCCGGGACGGCAATCTTGCCGGGATTGAATTGGTTGCGCGGATCGAAGGCCGCCTTCACGGCCTGAAGGACCGGGTAGAGCGGACCGAAGAAGCGGGGCGAGAACTCAGAGCGCATACCCTTGCCGTGCTCGCCCCACAGGAGCCCTCCGTATCGCTGCGTCAGCGCCACGACCTCATCCGTGACGTCCCGGATCAGCGCCTCGGCGCCCGCCGCCTTCATGTCGATGGCCGGACGGACATGGAGCACTCCGGCGTCGACGTGCCCGAACATCCCGTAGTCGAGTCCGCGCCGGTCAAGCACCCCCGGAACTCAGCAATGAAGTCAGCCAGGTTCTCCGGCGGAACGGCCGTGTCCTCCACGAAGGGGACCGGCTTGTCGCCCTTCATGTTACCGAGGAGTCCAACGGCCTTCTTCCGCATCTCCCAGATGCGAGAGACCTCGGTGTCCCCACGGGCGATCGTGAAGCCGCGCCGTCCGGCAACGGGTCCGTCCATGTCAAGCGCAGCCGTCAGCCGGCCCAGAGCCTCCTCAACCTGCGCGTTGCTTTGCCCGACGAACTCGATGAGGTTGACCCCAAGCGCCAGTTCCCCGTCGTCCTCGGGAAAGAATGTAGAGACGCCCGCCCAAATCAGGTCGCCCCGGGCGAGCGACAACACTTTTGCATCGGCGGTTTCGATCGAGGCCGCCCCGAAGGCGACGAGGGCCCGCGCGTCCCGGAGCGCGGCATCGAAGCTGCCGTAGCGCAGGTTCACCAGCGCGGTCTGGCTCGGCAGCGGCAGGACGTTGAGCGTCGCCTCGGCCAGAAAGCCGAGCGTGCCCTCTGATCCGCAGAGGATTGCATTGAGGTCGAAGCGGCCGTCCGGGCGCCGGATATGAGCGAGGTCGTAGCCTGTGAGGCAGCGATTGAGCTTCGGGAAGCGCTCGGTGATGAGCGCCGCGTTGCCGCACTCGAGATCATCGACGGCGCGATGGATGGCTCCGGCTTGGTCGGGGCGGTTCTTGGCCGCCGCGAGCGCCTCTTCGTCCAGGGGCGCCGAGTCCCAGACCGTCCCGTCGGACAGGACGGTCGTCAGCTCCAGGACGTGATCGCGGGTCTTCCCGTAGAGGCAGGATCCCTGCCCGCAGGCGTCCGTCGAGATCATGCCGCCGATGGTGGCCCGGTTCGATGTCGACAGCTCGGATGCGAAGAACAGCCCGTACGGCTTCAAGGCCGCGTTGAGTTGGTCCTTCACGACACCCGCCTCCATCCGAGCCGTACGGCGCACCGGGTCTATCGCGAGGATCCGGTTCATGTGGCGCGACATATCGACAACAAGCCCGTCCCTCAGCGATTGGCCATTGGTGCCGGTCCCGCCGCCGCGCGGGGCAACCCGAATGGCCGAGAACCGATTCTCCGCGAGCAGCTTCGCAATCCGGACAAGGTCATCGCGGTTGCGCGGGAAGGCGATCGCCTGCGGCGTCATTTGATAGATCGAGTTGTCAGTCGCCATGACCGTTCTGTCGTTAGCCCCCACCGACAGCTCGCCCGCAAAGCGCGCGCCCGAAGTTCGGCACAGAAGGCTTGGTAGAGTGGAAGCGTGACGGATTCGGACGGGAGCTTAGGGATCATGGTGCTCAAGGAGGCCGGGCGCGGCGCTGTATGGAGCAGGGCCGCGCGGGTTCAAGACGGAACGGGTTACATGGTGTGCGCGCGGATTCCGCGGTCGATGTTCTCGATCATGTAGCGGAAGACGATGTTCTCGGCGCTCATCTGCTGGCCATGCTCCATGCCGGCGATCAGCAACGGAGCGTTGGTTTTCTGCCCCGGATAGACCTGATGCAGCCGGACAGACTCCACGGGCATGTGCAGCGTGTTCTCCGCCCCATGGATGATTAGTGCCGGCGGGAAATGGCCCGAATCCTTGACGAGCTCAGCCTCCGGGTCAAATGCCAGGGACTCCTTATACGACCTCGCGCTCACAGTGCTGCAACCTGGCCAGCGATCAACCCCGTCGACATCAGTATAGCTGCCGAGCTGCTTATCGACGTAGGCTTGCGTAGCCGAGTCGAGTGGATAGTAACCAAGCCTCGTCTCTTCGGTCCCGGTGTCGAACGACGGTACCGGTTCGTCATCGGGCAACTCCAGCAACGCCGCGTGTGCGGCCATCTTGTCGGCGCGAAGGTTTTGCAAGGAGGTCATGCGGGTGTAGTTCATCGTCACGTAATACGGAACCTGGTCGCCGCCCGCGCGGGCCAGTTCGGTGATGGCGGCCAAGCTGGCGACCGAACCCATCGCCCATGAGGCAACGACCGGCATGCGGCCAAAGCGCTCCTTGGTCCAGGAGGTCGCAGCGAGCACCTCGGCCTTCTGGTCCTCGAGGCTAATGTTCGTAACTGTGATGTCGCCGCGCTTGACGGTGTTGCGCACGTCCTTATTCTTGAAGAAACCGGCGACGTCATACGTCATTACGCGATAGCCGTGCCCGGCCAGGGCCTTGCCCACCAACTGGCCGTACATACTGGTGCCGCCGGTGAAGCCCGAGTTGAAGACCACCGGAGGGAGCTTCTGGTGCTCGTCGCTCCGATTGGCAGGGCGGAAGACCCGTCCACGCAGGGGATGGGTACCGTCGTGGTAGGCCACAGGGAAGGCGATATCTTCTTCAATCAGGATGGTCATGGTTTTTCCTTTGAAGGGAGGTGGGAAAAATCTCGGCGGATGCGCCGCGAAGCAGTGCATCCGCTGTGGTGCCCGTCCGTGCGGCGGTGGCGCGGGCAAGCCGCGCGCCGAAGTCGAACGCATGCGCAGGAGTGAAGTGATTGGCGTAGGCCAGGCCCTCCCGGTCGGCGCCGACATGGGGGGCGTCACTGGCCTCCAGCAGCAGCCTGTGCGCACCCACCCGCTCGACGATTTGAACAGCGAAAGGCAGTGCGGCGGCCGCATCGATCGCCGTGCGGTATCCGGGTCCCTTAAAGTACACGTTGCCACGCTCAATGGCCTCGCGGAGCAAAGCGGCGAATGCACGGTCGTCAACGCCCCGCTCGGGATGGCACGTGCCAAGGTGGTCGATCAGGACAGGAACTCGTTCGGGCAGTTGTCTGAGCACCTTCAGGTTGACCGCGGCTTCCTGCGCATACACATGCACATGCTGGTCAGCGCGCAACCGGGCGAAAAGCTGCGGCCAGTCGGCACCGGTATAGGCATCATCCCCGATCGCCTCTGGAGTCGCATCATGAAGCACGATACGAACACCCTGCACCTGCGGATGCGCCAAGCGTTCAGCGTTGGCATAGAGAGGATCGGCCAGAATCGTTCCGACCAGCCGGACGCATCCGTAGCGTAAGGGATCGCGGTCCTGTAAGCCTGCCAGTTCGTCAAAGGACGCAAACACGTTCTCGGAGTCGGGCAGGATGCTCAGGTGAACATTGTTGAGCAGGGTGAGCTCCACCCCAGCATCGATCAAAGCGTCAAGATAGGCACTGAGAGGATGCGGAGCAGGCAGCGCATAGGGGAGTCGATCTTGGACGCGCGCCAAATCTTCCGCTGTGTAGAAGTGCGCATGGGCATCAATCCGCGGCGATATAAACGTCATCATCGGTCGCTCCATAGAACGACATAAAAATAGCCGCCTCCGGCGCCTTTGCCTCACGTCAGTTCGACGAACCATATCAAATAATCGCCATCTTCCGATCCGCCCTCGATGGCACAGGCATATCAACGGGGGTGACCGGGATCGCAGCATACGTGAGGATGAAAACATCTCGCCATCCTCGCTGTCGCCGCCACCTTTCTCCCTGTCATCGCTGGCCTCCTTCGTCGCGACGCCGGCCGCGGCCATCACGAGGGTTGCCAGCCTGGCGACAACAACACTTCGTTCCGCGTCGCTCAGCAGGCCTTGCATCTGCGGCGTATCGAGCGGCACGCTCATTTGCTGGATGAGCAGCGGTAGCGACGAGGGTCGAGGTAGTGCCTTCATAGCGCGCCTCCTGGATGGCCGTGAGTCTATCCGTCGATAGTCTGCCTGAAACCCGCTCGGCAAGCAGTCTATGAAGCTCTACAAGTCCAATCACCGCATCGCGCGGTTTGCCCATCTTCATGTCGGCGCCAAACGCCCGATCCAGCATCCACTCTGCGACCTGGATGATCTCATCCGGCCTGACTTTGCCGGATGATCGCGCCATTGGCCCGGTCCGCGCGATCTTCATGTCGAAAAAACCGTCGCAATATGGACGCCAGCGATAATGAACTCCACCATCTGCCCGACATGGGCAGAATGACCCTGCGATGGGAATCGGCCGCAGGGCACGCTCGGCAGCATTGTCGTCCACGCCGACACGACCGTCTTCCAGGATCAGGCAGAATGAAGGCTAGGGGCTCAAGCCACAAAGACTCTCGCCAGATCGCCCTTGCCCCGAATAGGGGTAGTTGCGCTTCGACCCAGACACGGATCCTTCCACTTTTGGCTTGCTGTGCTTCTGACGCGAGGCAAGGCGGATATCCGCAGGCTGACCTGCAATGTCGCGCTCGATGTCGTTAAAGCGTACTGCGCGGCGACAATTAAGTTGGCCGGTTAGGGCGTCCGCCAGCGCCGTTTAAAGGGAGGGGCAGAGGCCCGAGGGGAAAGCGGCGCTGGCGGACAGCGGCGAGTTCAAGCCCCCCTTCAGCGTGCTCTTTGAGCTCGATGCCAAACCTTCGTGTGACCGACAGCCAGGTGACAGTCTACCTGACCTCCCGTTCCCGACAGCAAAGCAAGGATGCCGCTGCCGGCGCCTGTGCGCACGCACGCCGCATCGACAAAGACACGCGTCTGCCATCTCAAAGAGGCAGCCGCGAACTTGGCGAGCTCGCACCGCCCCACTGACGGCGTCTGGCCGGGGGCATTGGAGATGCTGTGGATACCGGGCGGCATGGCCGTGACGATCTTCGAGGACTTCCAGGGCGAACTCGGCCTTGACGCTCTTCCCGACAGCGTCCGCCGCACGCTGGAGCGTCGCATCGCCAAAACGCGCGCCCTTCACGGCGGGGACAAGGAGGTCTTCTTCCCTCAGCGCCATGATCCCGGCCGCCAAGCGCTGTCGGATTTCACCGTCAAGGACAGCCTCGGCGTCACCATGGCGCCCCATCCGCGGCGCGGAGCAGGACGGCAAGTTTCACGAGCCCGGCCGCCTCCGTGGGTCGGATTTCACCAACGTGAGCCGGCTCCATCATTGCCGGTTCGCGCATTCCGGCTTTCGAGCATAAGCAGGTGTCTGTCGTATTCCTTAATGATAGCGTCGTATTTCTGGACAGAAGACCATACAGGGCAATGTAAATTTGCGGACTAGGGGATGTGAGCGGAACCAAAAAATGTTGATGTATAGCCTGCAACGTGTGGGGTTGGCGGCTGTGATATGTGTCACGTCAATGTGCGTTTTGTTCGGAGCATTCCGTTTGATACCTGGCGACCTCGCAACCATCATGTTAGGTCCTCGAGCCACTGAGGAGATGCGCGACAACCTGAATAGAGAGATGGGTCTCGATAGACCGCTCCCCATGCAGCTTGCCAAATTCCTGGGTGGGGCAGTCCGTGGTGATCTTGGTACTGACCCGCTAACCAAGCGTAGCGTTGGTTCTATTATTGTGGAGAATCTCCCATATACTCTGGCGCTCATGTTGAGTGGCCTCACATGGTCAGCGCTACTGGGAATTCCGCTCGGTTGCTACTCAGCAATTCGACGCAACAGCTGGATCGACCGCCTTACTGGGGTGCTCTCGGTAGGTACGATTTCCATCCCTTCGTTCGTCATTGCAATTTACGCGTTGTTGTTTTTTGCCATTCAGCTCAATTGGTTTCCGGTCATAGGCGCAGGCGAGCAAGGAAATTTGCGTGATCAGCTATGGCATCTAGCGTTGCCTAGCTTCGCTGTTGGGCTTGGGTGGGTAGGATATTTGTCGCGCTTGGTGCGTGCTTCGATGCTCGAGGTAATGGGTGAGAACCATATACGGACGGCGCGCGCTTTCGGTCTGCCGGAATCCAAGATCATTCTCCAGTACGCGCTCAGAATAGCGATTCTGCCCACTGTAACGATGCTCGCTCTTGCGATAGGCAGCTTGTTCTCAAGCGCTGTTTTCGCTGAAAATATCTTTGCTCGCCCGGGCCTTGGGAAGGTGATTGTCGACTCTGCTTTTGTGCACAACTACCCGGTTGTTCAAGGTGCAGTGCTAACGACCGTCGTAATCTTCGCTTTCGCTATGCCGATCTCCGATCTCCTTGTTGCCTGGATGGATCCCCGTGTACGCTCAACGCTCTGAACTACCGGTCGATGTCGTGGATGCGTCCCCAATGTCGTCACGCGTGGCGATCCTTGTCTTGCGTCGGCTGCGAAGTGATCCGCTTGGGGTTGTAGGCCTGCTCATTGTACTAGCAGTAACAATTTGCGCTATCGTGGGCCAGTCATCACACCATATGATCCGTTTAAGATCAACGTCACGGAGCGGTTTCGTCCCCTTCAGTCATTGGCTTGTTCGACGATAGAGAGAGGACGGAAGGTATCTCCAATCATTTTTTCGGAACCGACAATCTCGGGCGCGATGTTTTTAGTCGTGTACTGGCGGGCACTCGGGTTGCCATTGGCGTGGGCGGCGGTTCGATTATCTTAGCGTTCGCTATTGGCCTGATATTAGGCCTTATCGCAGGCTACGGACCGCGTTGGCTCGATAGTTTCCTGCTCCTGTTGTTTGACTCAATCTACTCCTTCCCCACGGTGATACTGGGGCTCACGGTCATGACCTTGCTTGGCCCCAGCATCGCAGCCTTGCTATTTATCATGATAATAATCCAGGCGCCGGGATATGCCCGGCTAGTTCGCACCGCAACGCTCTCGATCAAGGGTTCTGAGTACATCCTTGCCATTCAGTCGCTGGGTGGTTCTCAAAGTCGAATCCTACTTGTGCACATACTGCCCAATATCGTGGGCCCACTCCTCATTCTTGCCAGCATGGACATACCAGCGATGATCGCGCTGGAGGCGGGTCTCACCTATCTTGGACTTGGCATTCCACCTCCAGCGCCGAGTTGGGGTCGTATTCTGCAGGAGGGCTTCGGGACCATTCGTGAGGCGCCGTGGATTGTCATTGCGGGCGGTATTCCGCTTGTTGTGACCACGCTTGGATTCACTTTTCTTGGTGAAGCGCTACGTGACCTTCTTGATCCAAAGCTCCGTCGGATTGTATGAGCCATGAGCCTCGTATTTGCGTCAAAGCTCGAACCATCCAGAGCCATCAAAGCAGGAAATGTTTTGGAGGTGCGTGACCTCAGCATTCGCTTCCAGACCCCACGCGGACCGATATCGGCGCTTCGTGGCATCAACCTCGAAGTGCCGCGGGGAAGTGTCGTTGGGTTGGTAGGTGAAAGCGGATCAGGAAAGTCCACGCTCGCATTGGCGATTATGGGATTGTTATCTGATAATGCTTCCATCTCCGAAGGCTCCATTAGCTTTCTAGGCCGCGATCTACGAACACTCAAACCCGCTGAGCTCCGGCGCTTGCGCGGCGATCGGATATCGATGGTTTTTCAAGATCCCATGACATCTCTTAGTCCGGTGCGGACAATTGGCCAGCAGATGGTGGATGTTCAGTACCGCAAGCGCGAAGTTTCTTCAAACGGCAAGCGGCAGAGGGCGGCAGAGATGCTGGGCCGTGTTGGTATGCCAGATCCAGAGCGTCAGCTCAACCGATATCCCCATCAGTTTTCAGGCGGTATGCGGCAACGCATAGCCATCGCCATGGGAGTTCTGGAGCGACCGGATTTACTGGTCGCGGACGAGGTGACCACTGCGCTAGATGCAAGCCTAGAGGTTCAGATATCACACCTGCTCCGCGAGTTTCGTAGGGAGTTTGATACGTCAATCTTGTTTATCTCGCACAACCTCGGACTGATCGCCGAATTGTGTGACATTGTGGTCGTAGTGTATGCTGGCGAGGTGGTAGAGTGTGGGACCGTGCACGACATTTTCCACCGACCTCGACATCCTTATTCCCAAGCGTTGCTGGAATGCGATCCGGCCCGGATTGAAACAATCCGGCGCGATTTGCCGACAATTGCTGGAGATGTACCGAATCTATTGCGCGTGCCTTCAGGCTGCGTCTTCGCGCCGCGTTGCCCAAAAGTCTTTGACCTATGCCAAGCAATCCATCCAGCGGACTACAACATACACCCAAGACACCTAGCTCGTTGCCATTTGCTTGGGGACCAGGGCAATGAGTGAGTTGGCGGCCATAACTCCGATCGATTCTACCGCCTTCCTTTTGGAGGTTGAGAACGTCCATGTACGCTATCCGATGGTTGGGCCGATTGTAGCCAAGGTTCTGCGATGCCCCAACCGTTTCCTCGACGCAGTAATCGACGTGTCGTTCAAGTTGCGTCGTGGCACAACGTTGGCGCTGGTGGGCGAGAGCGGCTCGGGAAAAAGCACGCTGGGGCGTGCTATTACTGGTCTGGTTCCCTTAGCTGCTGGACGAGTGCGATTCGAGGGTCAAGAACCGCTGAAAAGCAATTCTCGCAGCAGAATGGCCTACCGCCGGGACGTGGCGATGATGTTCCAAGATCCAATCGCAAGCCTGAGCCCGCGACGCACTGTCCGCTCCTTAATCACCGAGCCCTTCATTATTCATGGGCTGAGTCGGCGCGACCTTGATGCTGAGGCTCACCGGCTCTTGGGCTTGGTTGGCTTGCCCAAAGACTTCGGTGAGCGCTATCCGCATCAACTGTCAGGCGGCCAAGCGCGTCGTATAGGGGTCGCGCGGGCGCTGGCACTCTCACCCAAGCTTATTGTCGCCGATGAACCCACCGCGGGGCTCGACGTGTCGGTCCAGGGTGACATCTTGAATTTGATGACACGGCTGCAGCGTGAGTTTGGACTTAGTTATCTAATTATCACTCATAACCTCGCGGTAGTTCGCCATGTTAGCGATGAGATGGCCATTATGTACATGGGACGATTCGTCGAGCAAGGAACAACGCGGGAGGTTTTTAAACATCCGTCCCATCCATATACTGCGGGACTCCTTGCTGCCCAACCTCATCCCGATCCTGATAGGCGCCGCGAAGAATTGCCGCTCTTAGGTGAGGTGCCAAGTTTAGCCTTTCGACCGACCGGTTGCGAGTTCCATACACGCTGCCCGCAAGCGAAGACATTGTGTCAACAGGAGTTGCCATTGGTTCATCAAAGTTCACCGACCCACCTTCACCGATGTCACTTTCCCTTAGTGAACGCGCTGGACCGAGGGGCTTTCGCGCGTTTAAAGACGATAACACGTGCAAAGCGGCCTATTTGACGCCGCTACTTCGCGAAGCGGGCACTCGGTGCGGTCCATTGCCGTTATGTGTTGGCGCGGTTGAACGGCTTGGCTTGGATCGTCGGCGTGTTCTTCGACCGCGCAATCCATTGGACCGCTGGTACCTCGACCCGCACCAACAGATTGCCCCCGCGACATCTTGGGCGGACGTGAGCTACGGGCGTCAGGCGAACTGATTGGAAGTTTCGACCATGACCACTCCGTTTGAGATTTGCGAAGCCACTATCCCCGAGCTGCAGGTTGCGATGGCTTCAGATCGCGTGACAGCTCAAGGCCTCGTCGATGCTTACCTTGCGAGGATAGAAGCATATGACCGAAGGGGTCCCTGCCTTAACGCAGTAATTCGCCTAAATGAGCTGGCCTATGATGAGGCCGCCGCACTCGATGAAGAGAGGCGGGCTGGTCGGGTGCGGGGGCCAATGCATGGAGTGCCCATCATCCTGAAAGACAACTTTGCGACATCGGAGATGCCTACATCAGCGGGCTGCGCTGCATTAGTTAAGCTGTGGCCACGGAACGATGCCTTTCAGGTAATCAAAATGCGTGAGGCGGGTGCCATTATCTTAGGCAAAGCAAGCATGGATGACCTTGGCGAAAGCATAACCGGGACAAGCTCATTGGGTGGCCAGACGCGCAATCCGTACGATCTCAATAGGATTCCTGGAGGCTCAAGTGGAGGTAGTGGTGCAGCCGCTGCGGCGAGTCTTGCCGCGATTGCATACGGAACCGATACAGGGGGATCTATCCGCATACCCGCAGCTTACAATAACCTATTTGCGTTGCGGCCGACGAAGGGGCTGTCGAGTAACAGGGGTATCATACCTTATTCGCATACGCACGACACCGCAGGGCCGCTCGCCCGTTCAGTAATCGATCTCGCGGTTGGACTTGACGCGACGGTCGGACCAGATCCTGCCGATCCAACGAGAGGAGCGGAACGCCGAGCGCCGTCTTTTATTGGAGCGCTTAATGCGGCAGCTCTAAAGGGCGCCCGACTGGGTATCGTCGGTAAGTTCTTCCGCGAAACGGACGATGCGGAGGCGATGGGGGTCGTAAAAGCGGCAGTGAAGCGATTGAAAGAGTGTGGTGCGGTCACTCTTGCAATCGAACTCCCAACTCCGCTGGAGGTCGCGGACGCTGCAGTATGGGGTTTCGAGTTTAGGTGCGATCTAGCGGGCTATCTTGCCGCCATCCCAAGTGCTCCTGTGTCCTCACTGTCGGAGATCTTGAGGCAAGGATTGTTTAACCCGGAACTGCGAGAACAACTGGAGCATGTGAATGCTTCCGCCGGTGAAGACAGCCCCGAATACCGCCTAGCGCTCGCGCGTCGAGAAAGCATTCAGCGCGAGCTCTTGAGTGTTCTTGACATGCTTGAGCTGGACGCTCTCGTTTATCCAACCCTTCGGGGCAGGCCCCCACTTATCGGCAGTGTTTCACCAAAAACCAACACCAGACTTAGCGCTGTAACTGGATTTCCGGCCATCGCGATTCCTGCAGGATTCACCTCGGACAATCTGCCGATTGGCATGGAGTTGCTTGGCCGTCCGTTTGCGGACGATCGCCTGGTCGCAATGGCTTATGCCTACGAGCAGGCACTTAGGCCGAGACAATCGCCCAACACTACGCCACCTCTAGTGGGCTCTAGGTGCTAGAGTGCGAATGCTGCGTCGCTTTGCCTGAGGCAGGGAGGGAGATGTGCCGATAGCCCACGATTGTGTGTTTGATGCGGAGGAGAGACCCCAGGTCTTTGTCTTCCTTCTGTTGCCCGGTCTATCTTTAATGAGCCTGGCCTCGGCAATCGAGCCACTGCGCTGCCTTAACCGATTGATACAACGACCCGCTTTCCTGTGGCGATTCGCAAGCCCGACTGGCGTCGATATAGAGGCTTCTGTGGGCATTCCGCTGCCGACATTGGAGCATGAAGCGGCGCTCCGCGATGCAGACTACCTCTTCCTCTGCGGTGGTTTGCATACTGAGTTGAACGATGAAAGGCGCTACCTCCAAATTCTTAGGGAGGCGGGCCGTCGTAGACTCGCGGTTGGATCGCTCTCAACCGGCACGCGGCTGCTGGCTCGGGCGGGTCTGTTGGCGGGGTATCGTTGCACAATACACTGGGAGAGCCGCTCTGCATTTCAAGAAGAGTTTCCCGATCTTAATTGCACGAACCGGATTTATGAAATCGACCGCGATCGCTTGACCTGTTCGGGCGGTACTGCGGCGATGGATATGATGTTGCATCTGATTTCGATACGGTTCGGCGCAGATCTTGCTCGGAGCGTTGCCAATCAGTTCCACCACGAGCATATCCGAAATGAGAAAGAGGATCAGTTCGGTGGGCGCCTGGAACATCTAGCGTATCTGCCGGACAAAATGCGATGTGCGATCGATCTAATGCAGCGTCATGTTGAGGAGCCTATAACAGTTCCGCACATTGCCCTACGGGTGGGGCTTTCTGTGCGTCAGCTAGAGCGCCGATTCAAAAGGCACGCTGGCCTATCGCCTCAGCGGTACTATATGCAGCTCCGTGTTGAGCGTGGTCGCGAGCTTCTTATTTACTCCAGCCTATCTGTGATCAACGTAGCTCTATCTTGCGGTTTCGATTCAGCTTCCCATTTTTCGACATGGTACAAGCGGATTTTCGGAAAGAGGCCATCTGAATCGCGGAGACAAGATCGGACGCCCCTAGTTCATACACCCTTCGAGAAATGAAGGCGTGTCGCAAATCTCAACAAATCCGTCGGACTCCTGGTGCAGGATCACGACAGGTTGCCATAGAATGCCGATCGTTAATCTACGCACCAGTGCGTCGCTATGGCGGCCGAAAAAATTGAAACACAGATGAAAACACAGACACGACAGGGGAAGCAATGAGCAACATTCCTGCTAACCGCCGCCAAGTGTTAGCTGGCGCGGGAGTTATGACAACTATTGCCTTACTTGGATTAGAGCCTGCGGATGTCCTCGCTGCGGACGGCGGCACGCTCAAAGTTCGCGTAGGCAGTGATATACAGGGGCTCGATCCGGGATATTTCCTCGCCAGTGATAGCGAAGTCGCAATTAACTATGCTTGCTTGCCGAGATTGGCGGTCCCGATCAGGCACGCGGATGGCAACTGGGGCTGGCGAGCATCTGACAATATCGAAAAGATCGGCTACGACGACCTAACCCACATCTCTTTTATCTTAAACCCAGGACAGATGTGGAGCGGCGATCTGGGGGAGTTGACGGCGGATGATGTTAAGTATTCTCTTGAAAGAGCACTAACATCCGATTACAAGGACAAATTTTCAAGCATTGATCGTGTTGATGTGAAAGACAAATATAGTGGGACCATCACCCTTAAATCAGAGTTTGTAGGTGTATTCATTTCAGGCTTAGCGAATTTCCCTGGAGCGATCTTGCCAAAGGCTGCGATGACGAAGATAAAAGACGGTAAATTCACGACAGAGTTTCCTGGCCAGCTAGGGCCATACAGCCTAGTCTCTTGGACGCCAAAGCAAAAGGCGGTACTCAAGGCAAACCCTCAGTGGAAAGGGAAGAAACCAGTATTCAGTGAAATTGAGATGTTGATTGTCGAAGACATCAAATCGGCTGAACTTGCTTTTGAAGCCGGCGAAGTTCAGTTGACGGATGTCTCTGTCGAAGCCGCTGCTCGCTACCGTCGATCCCCTCCCGCAAATGCGAAACTAATAGAACGGCCTGGTTTTCGGTACACCTGGCTGGGCATGAATACCGAACATCCTAAATTGAAAGACATTCGTGTGCGGAAGGCGATTCAGCGCGCCGTTGATGTCACTTCGGTGCTCCAGGGGGCGTACAGTGGCCTCGCACCTCAGGCATTTGGAGTGGTCTTCCCAGGTGCTCTGGGCCATCGAGACAAGTCGAAGTACTCGTACGCTCCTGACGAAGCGCGTTCGCTTCTAAAAGAGGCTGGAGTTTCGGATTTGTCCCTCTCGCTGGTGGTGCAGAGTTCTGAGGCAGCACAGGTAGTTGCGGCACAGATCATCCAGGCCAATTTGGCAGATGTTGGAATCGAGGCAAACATCATCCCCACGGACGCAGGGGTATTTTGGAATCTCGGTCAGGAGTCCAAGGGCGACGACTGGAAGAAGCTGGAGATTTGGATAATGAATTTCAGCGGTGAACCGGAGCCCTCGGGAATACTTCAATGGTTCATTAAGGATCAGATTGGCAAATGGAACTGGGAACGCTGGAGCGATCCGAAGTTCGAGGATCTGTGGTCGAAGGGACTTATCGAACAAGATGCCGATAAACGGGCAGCCATCTATGTACAGATGCAGGAGATCATGGAGGATACGGGTGCCTATTGTTGGTTGACGTTCGATCCCTCATTCTGCGTCAGTTCAGATAAGGTCGAGCCGACTTTTGATGCCGCGGCGAAGCCGATATTTAGTGACTTTCGCGAGACTTGAGGGTGCGCTGACTTCATACGATCCCGGACGGCGATTAAAGAACAGATCTACACTCGCCGTTCTGGTCTTCCTGGAGGTGGGGCGCGGCGGCCGGTGGCTTACCGCCGATTGGGACCATCGTGCTCCCGAACCAAAGCGGTTGAAAACGTCAAGCCAGCTCATCCATCGCTCAGTCAACCTCGGCGCTGCGCGCCAAAAGCAGCTAATCATCTACCAAGTCGGGCTGACGGATGACCGCGCGGCACGAATGACCGCTCCGTACTCCTCACCGTATCGCACGCTTGCGGGTTTTACCTTTGGCAAGCATCACCTAGATTAGGGGGCTGCACTCATCTCCGCGCCTTGGATACAAGCGCGCTGTCCCATCAGAGCGGTGGGGAAATTAAGGTGGCGGGTCGCCCTTGAGTGAGTGCACCGACTATAAGAACCGCCGCTATCCGATAGAAATCGTGGCCAGTGCTGTATTGCTCTACTTCGGCTTCAATCTGATCCGGTTCATCTGGCCAGCGGTCGGGATTGGCGCTCGTCCCGTTGATCTTGATGGTGGGGATGGCCCAACGTGTCCGCAGAAGCCAGACATTCTCACCTTTGAAGGCGCAGCCGCGTGCTGCGACAAAGCCTTCCACGTTCAAGGCCGCCGCGATCTCCTTGTCCATTTTGCCCGCGGCGTTGAGTTCGATCACTCGGCTCCGTAGCCGCTCCAGAGCTCCAGAGCTCCAGATCGATGTAGTCGCCACAGATGTCGACCCGCCTTTGGAGAGAGTGTTCACTTGTCGCTCCCGTCTGCCACAGGATCTTAACCAGGCCTGGCCGTGGAAGCGCTTCTGGTCGAGGATGACCTCACCGATGAGAGGCGCAGGATACCCTTGCGCTCTTGCGCTCGGCCGCCGTTGTCGAAGGCAAGTGCCAAATGCCGGGCAGATCTTCGCCCAGCTTTTGCAGCGCGCCTCGCGACGGCTCGTTCAAGACCAGGGGCTCGTCGGACCGCCATCGTTCGCAATCCTGTTCGATGCCTCGGCGGCGCGTAGCTTCTCTCCCACACGCGCTCCAGCGACCGTGCCACCAGACGGTTCTCCGGCTCGACCGCATCATATTTGCGAGAGAGGCGGAAGGCATCGCGGCTGATGACCAGACCGGCATTCCCCAGTCCGATCTCGGCGATCAGCTTCTGAGGCCCATTCGCTCGATGGTCCCGGCTGCGCATTTCGCAAAACCGGGACAGTCGTTCCGCTAAATCGCAGACAGCAGTTTCACTAAGGCGCGGACAGCAGGATGGGATCGGCCCCCGGTTGCCTGGTTGAACTTATTTGCGATCGATTTCGCCGTTTTCGGCGCCGGTCAAGAGGTACGCCTCCGGCGAGGCTTCCGATTACCCACATCGTCGGCTTGATCCAATGGAGATGCCGAGGGCGATGTCGTGCAAGCGGGTCATGCCGCGCCAGACGACCATGTTGCCGGGAGGCGGATCATGGTTGCGGGCGAGATAGCCGCCAAGCATGGCGATTTGCAGCAGGTAAGCGGCGAGCGTGGCCGTTGGAGGCGCGGTCGCGTTCGGGACTCATCGATCCGGTCGAGCGCAGTGATCTCGGCGAAGGTGAGAACGCTGTCGGGCGCGGCGTCTGGCTTGGCGCGCGCCGACATAGTGACGTAGAATATGCGCCAGCTGACCACCGCGATGAGCGCAGGAACTTCGCCAGCCTCTCGGCGGTCTCGAGCCTCGCCTCCTCGGCACGGCAGCCGGACTTCATGACCTTGTGGAACACCTCCGCCTTCCAGCGCAGGGCGTACCAGCCGAGCTTCTCGACCGCCACGGAGAGATCTTCGACCGGCAAGTTGGTCACCAGCTTCCAGTCGATCGGCTCGCGACCGGGCGGCGGATTCTCTTCGAGGGCGTGGATGTAAGTCAGAACCTGCGGACTGTAGCGCTTCTGCTTGCCCACCGGCGGCAAGGTGTTGATGGCGGCGAACTTTACCTGCAGCCAGGTCGTCTCGTCCTGATCAACCGTAATGCGATGACGTCCCGCCAAGGCGCCGCCGCAAGTTGGGCACAGACGCGATGAGCAGGATCGTGTGGGGCAGCATCGGCAGGCCGCTCTGCCAGCCTGTTCGTCTGCACCCGCACGAGGAAGCTGGTACCAAGGTCCTGCGCGGTGCAATAGAGCTCGTAGATGTCGCTCTCCCGGTCACCCACATGCACGCAGCGCTCGGGCGCGCCAACGAGCGCGATGGACTGGCGCAGGTTCTCCAGCCAGCGGGAGCTCTCCTTCGTCTCGATCGGCACGCGCGTGGGATTGATGTGCCGCTTGAGCGCGAGCGTTCCCTTGAACTTCGTTCGTGTCCAGAACTTCGCCGCCGTCAGGCCGAGGGGTGTGCCGGTGATGGTGACGGCCAGGCTCGAATGCATCAGCACCCCGCACAAGGTCAGCACGTTGGGCTGCCCGGCCTTGTAGCGCCCGGCGCTGATGGTTTTGGTGAAGCCGATTTTGCCTGGCTGCGCGCGGCTGTAGATAAATTCGGTGGTGTCCTGCAGGATAAGGATCGGACCTTCGCTCGCCGCAACGCGCGCCGCGGTCGCGGCGAAATGGCCGGCGAGAACGCTATGTTCGGTCACGCGGATTGTCAAAGAAGCGGTAGGCCGCCTTCGCCGCCGCCCAGTCGCCGCAGGCCGCCGGGATTGGCTTGCCCGGCGCAGCTGACATCTGATCCAGCAACCGTTGCAGCCGACGGGCCAGACGCTTGTCGGGAAGGGCCGCCGCAGAAAGCTCTCCCTCCTGCCAAGCGGCTTCGCTGCTGCTGGTCTTGTGTCGCATCCGTGACGCCTCCGTGATTAGGCGTCACGGACAGAATCACGGCAGATTCATACGGGGCAATAGGCCCGCCGACGATGTGGGTAATCGGAAGCTTCACCGGATGGGTACGTCAAGAGTGGCGGTGTTTTTGCCTTCTCATGCTGTCGCCTTCGAGGTGACGCGATGGGCGTTGTGAACGATCCGGTCGAGATAGGATCGCGGTTGCCACCACGGGATCACCAAACATCAAATGCTGCCGCCATTCTCGACGGGGTGGTGTCTCATTTAACGGTGATCAACCCGCGTCACGGCCTTGCGGGTCAGCGTCTGGAGCTCGTGGTCCGTTCTGCGCGTGGTCCGGCTTTCGTCGTTGCTCGACTGCCTGACGGACGCCGCCGCTCAATCCGGCGATCGGTGACCGACCTTGCAGCAGCGTCACCGGAAGAACAAGGCGCGTCGAATCGTTGGCCCGCATCAACGTCCGAACGCTGCTGACATTGATGCACCATTTGAACAGCACCTTGGCCTCCCGTATCGAGGAGGTGATTCGCGATGAACATACAGTCGAATCTGTACCGCGTAGCGTGCCAGACCCTCACCGAACTTCCGAACCCGGGCATGACAACACTCCCGAGCATTTGGCTCAACTTGCCGGGGAAGACGCAGAAGCAGATCGCGCAGAGCCTCGCGCGACTTCATTGCGGATACGATCGACGGGCGCGTCGACAGCGGCGGATCGGCATGTTGAGCGCATCGAATAGACCGGACGAGCGCGTCACTGGTGCGCATCGCGGCAAGCTCGCTTACATTTACGTCCGCCAGCCCTCCTTGAACCAGGTGCGGCATCATCAGGAAAGCACTGACTGCAATACCGCCTCGTCGATCGCGCGGTCGCTCCCGGCTGGCCGCATGAACGTGTGCACGTTATTGACGAATATCTTGGCAAATCCGGAGCCGGGACTGCGTGTTTCAGAAATTCGCGGACACCCATTCGCTAATTCGCGGACACTGATGTCAGTAATTACGGGACAGTGATTCCGCTAATTCCCGGACAGTCTTCGGGGCGGATAAGGTCGGTTTTCGGCAGCGTCGTTCTGGCATTTTGCCCTCTCATCATCGGTTGAGAGGGGCCATGCCAAGACGGAAGCTAGCGAGACGAACGACAGTGAAAGACCTAACGATCAATCCTGCGCCTGACGCATCAGCAGGGCCTCTCGGTGCGGGTCGGAACGGCTGAAGATCAGCAAGACTTCGGTTTCGACATATCTGTTGCGGGCGCGTGGGGCTGGCATCTCGGGCTGGCCGCTGCCGCCGGGCTACGACAATGACGTATTGCTTGAGCGGCTTCTGTTTTTGGCCGTCCGCCGCAGGATCTGGACGAGCCCGATTGGGCGATGATCTCGCGCGAGCTGAAGGGGGCCATTTCGGCAAAAGCCGCCGGGAACTGTTCGAGGAGATCGAACAAACGGCCCTGTCGCCATTGCCGCCGGCGCCGTTCAAATATGCGGAGTGGAAATCGGCGAAGGTGCATCCCGACTACCATGTCGAGATCGACAGGACCTTCAGTTGCGCGGTGATCAGCGTCGATTTCCGCGATAGCGTTCCTCGAAGATTTCCAGCAGATCGGGACGCTGCTGGTCGGTCAGGCTGTGGGTGCCCCAGTCGTCAAGGATGAGCAGTTGCACCCGAGCCAGCTTGTCGATGACACGGGGAAAGCGGCCGTCGAGACGCGCCAGGGCGAGATCTTCGAACAGACGCGGCATGCGCAGGTAGAGCACGGAATGATCGAGCCGGGCGGCCTGACGTCCGAAGGCGCAGGCCAGCAAGTCTTTCCGGTGCCGGTCTGCCCGGTGATGATGAGGTTTTCATGCGCCTTCAGTCAGGCGCCTTGGGCCAGCGACAGCGCATTGGGCCGCTCGAGCCCGCGATGCGCGGCGAAGTCGATGTTCTCGATGCAGGCGTCGACAAAGCGCAGCCTGGCAACGGCGAGACGGTTGGTCAGACGCTTGTCGACGCATGGCGGCTTCACGATCGAGCATCAGGCCAAGCCATTCGTCGCGGCTGAGATCGTCGGCGTTGATCCGGTCGGCCAGGTCCCGATAGGCGGCGGCCATTCCACCAAGGCCGAGAGCCTGCATCTGGTCGAGGGTTGGATGTGTCAGCATGGTTGGTTTCCTTCCTTCATTGATAATAGGAGCCGCCGCGGATGTTGGTGTGTGATGGCGTGGGCTTGACCGGCTCGGCTGCGGGTGGCACGCGGGCGAGGCCGGATTTGAGGAGGGCGTTGACGGAGGAGTAGGTGATCGCATTGATGGTCAGGGCCGGCGCGCAGGCCGCCTCGAGTCGATCCCGCTCGTAGCGACGGGCCAGCGAGAGGATGTCAAACGCGGAGCTGTATCCCTGCTCGGGATGGGGACGGTCGCGCATCATCCGCTCGACCAGGATGGCGGTGTTGGCGCCGGTCTCGGCTGCCGCCGGATCAAGTTCGCCGGCCTCGTGTTGGCATAGCGCTGGTGCGCCTTGGGCATGTGCTCGTTGACGGTGACATGGCCCGCAGCGCTGCGAGCGGCGGACATGGCTGGCGACGCGCTTGTGATCATGGAAGAGCTCGACACCCGGTGGAGTAGCCGCACATCTTGATCGCCTGCTTCATCATTCGAGAGTGATCACCATCCGAGGTGACAGTTACCGGCTTCGCGAAAAGCGTCGTTCCGGCCTTTGCAGAGGCCGGAACAACGCTCGAGACCAAGGAAACCGCAAAACAATGAGAGGGGATCAAATCTCCAGTTCGCCCAGGGGGCGCATTGCCTCAAGCAAAATGTTACCGATGTGTCGCTGTTCCGAATGGGATGGTCAGGTGTTGTCATCCCGATTCGGAGGATGGATGGCAAGGCGGATCAGCATGGCGACACGGTCGGAATTGGTGGAAGCAATTGTCGAGCGGTATCGATCGGGGGGTCGAGGCGACAAGCGCCTCATCCTCGATGAGTTCGTCGCGGTGACCGGTTATCATCGCAAGCATGCGATCCGAGTGCTCCGTCATCGTGCGTCGAAGACACCTGGCAACAAGAGGCACAGCTTTCGCTATGGCGGCGATGTTCGCGAAGCGCTCGTAGTGTTGTGGAGGCATCGGAGCGGCTATGTTCAAACGGCTGCGGCCGTTGATACCTGTCTTGCTGCCAGCGCTTGAACGGCATGGCCGGCTAGAGCTCGTATAGCGCGACGATCAGGATGAGACAGCGGCCGACGGCCAGACGCAACGCTTCACCCAGGTTCTGGAGAAGATGCCAGCGATCGTCGGCCTGCGTTGCATCGGGAGCACTGCGACGGGCGCCCTCGGCATAAACGCCGGCACGATCGCGCGCGATGACCTCGATGCCCAGGATGGCCTTCCAGCCATGATGCGACCGTGTCGGCGTTGCGATCCGGCAACCGCGGTTGCGCTCCGGATCGCGAATGATGTTTCCGTAGCGTTGCCCCTTGCGCCAGGCCCAATCGTCGATGCCGACCACACGCTTCCGGCGGCTCGAACCCGGCCGCGCGGATCATCCGCAACAGTGTGTCGCCGCTCGCCGGCATGGCGAGCCTGTCCGACCAGGCGTGAGCCCGGCTCGCCACCCAGGAAGCCTCTCGGTGAAGATCCGGCGCGGGGGCAATGTGGATCGGCGCATCGAAACCGTCGTGCGTGAAGCTGGATTTTGTCAATCCGCCCCTGCCACGGCAGATCGGTCAACCGGCGCATGTAGTGACTGTGGACGCGGCGCGTTTGGCGACCGCAACATGGACAGCACGATTCCATCGCCTTCGGCTGGGCAACAAGCACGACCCTGTCAGGCATGCGGAAGAACCCCTGATCGCGCGTCTCCGCGAGCAACTCGCTTCTCCTGGAGATGTGCCCGTCCATGACAAGGCTCAGAGCGCTTCGCCTGGCGGTGCGGAGATGTAGCAGGACGCGTAGATGTAGCCAGTCGTGCGCTCTAGGCGATCCTCCATGCCGAGTTTGACCATAGCCTTCAGGGTCGCCTGCCGTTCCGCCGGCGTGGAGAAGCGGCACTGGCGTTGTCTGAACCGTTCTACGAGCCTGGTTTCCAACGAGAAACCCCGAAGGGCCGCCGCGATGTCGCTATAACTGAAGGGATGCATTGCGAAGGCGACGACCCACGGGCGTGACCTCGCCGAGGCCTCGTACACGCGTGCAAAGGTTGCCTCAGTGGCGTAACCGACACAGCCTGTGCTGATGAGGATGTCCGCATCCGCGAGTGCGCTACGTTCCTTTACCGTCAAGTCATGAGTTTCCAGATCAGCCGTTATGCCAGCCTCTAGCAGGCCCATATCGAGCGCATACCGAACAGCCCGGAACGATGGATCCACGCCGACGACCTTGATGTCGTCACGGAGGCAGCGATTGCGAAAGAAGGAGCGATGCTCGATCTGCTGTCGGCTTGACAGCGATCCGCTGGGCCCCAGATAGGCAGCATGCAGATCGTCGAGATCGAGATCGGTTCGCAGTAAGGCAGCGTTAATACCATAGGAGCAACCGACATCGATGATCTTCAACGTCGTCTTGTTTCGAACGCGTCGATAATCGGCGAATACCCTTTCGAAGACCGGCTTGGCCCGATCTGGAAGCATATAGTCCCGGGCCAGACACGCCCGAAAATAGGCGTGCGGCAACGTGCGATTGTAGGTTGGCGTGAAATCGTACTTCCTCTCCTGAAGTCTGCCGCGCTCTGTGCTTGCTGCCTGACGCAGATCTGACATGCTGCTTTCCCTTCTTCGTTCCATCGATCAAAACCTGACCCACCACATAAATGTCGCTCCCCATCTTCCTGCTGCCTCACGAGAGGGATTCAAAAGTCGTGCCAAGCTTAGGAGAGAGCCAAAAAGCGATTTTCTGCAGATCGAATCAATTGTTTACATGAGAGTGCAACAGGAGCCTGAGTCGAACATCACAATGTCGCGTACTTGACAACCCGACATGCATCGATGCATGTCGCCATTTCCCAGAATGGATTCTGTGCGTCACACTCTGCTGGTTGAGCGGTCATAAGCTGTTGCGCGGCTGCTTCGAGCATGAGCTTCTTGTGCTCCTCCGAATCTAGCGATTGGCCTCAAGCCAAATTCGAGGCCGGGCGGAGAGGATGTGCGTGCGGCGAGCGAGCCGCAGGCGTTAAGCGAAGCGCTGCGGGAAGTCGATCTGCCGCTGGAGCGGATCGGGCTGGACGCGTGTTCGCTGACTGCCTGGCTTCACGACGGGATGTGCGCCGATGGCCTGCCGGCATCTGCATCGAGACCCGGCGGGCCAATGCAGCGATGAAGACGATTGCCAAACAAGACATATCGGAATGACGCCAGCGCGCTGGCGCAGATCATAGGCACCGGCTGGTACCGACAGGTGCATGTGAAGAGCCGGCAGTGCCGTCTCTGGCGTTCCCTTCTCGTCGCCCGCCGCACGGTGCAGAACGAAATGCGTACCATCGAGAACGTGGTCCGGGCGATCCTGCGGGAGTCCGGCATCAAGCTGGGCACGCCGTCGCGAACCGCCTTCAGCCGGTCGTGTGCACGAGTCGGCCGGCACAGATCCGGTTGTCATGCGGCTGGTCGAGCCACTGCTGACGATCCTCGCCACAATGCTGAGAGTTCGCCCGCCTAACGAAGCAGGTTCTCGGTCTAGAGCACGTCCTGTTTAATCCGGTTCATATCCTGCGGCTTTGAAGTAGTTGGCACATTCTGCTGGGGTGAAGAGGTCGACGACCGCGCCGATCGCGTCCCACAAAGCCTTGATGGTTCTCTCGGCCTTTGCTCGCCTTGAGTTTGGCGAAGGCGTTCTCAATCGGATTGAAGTCGGGACTGTAGGGCGGCAGGTTGAGCAGGCCCGCGCCTGCGGCCTTGACCTGAGACCCTGAAGCTCCTCCAGTTTTTTGGTAGAGTCCGTCCCGCTCAAGGAGACGGACGAATGAAGCGTTCACGGTTCACGGAAGAACAAGTCATCGCGATTTTGAAGGAGCAGGAGGCGGGAATGAAGACCGCCGATGTCTGCCGCAAGCACGGGATCTCGGAAGCGACTTTCTACAAATACAAGGCCAAGTTCGGTGGCATGGACGTTTCCGACGCCCGCAAGCTGAAAGCTTTGGAGGAGGAGAACGCCAAGCTGAAGAAGCTGCTGGCCGAGCAGATGCTGGACAATGCCATCCTGAAGGATGTCGCTGCAAAAAAATGGTGACGCCCGATGCCAAGCGATGCGCTGTGGCCCACGCCTGCGAGCGGCATGGGGTGAGCCAGCGTCGGGCGTGCAAGGCTCTTTTCGTCGATCGCTCGAGCGTTCGCTACACAAGCATCCGGCCGGATGATGCCGTCGTTCGAGCCGCGATGAAGACGGTGGCAGCCGAACGACGCCGCTTCGGCTATTGGCGCATCCACATCATGCTTGAACGGCAAGGGATCGTGATGAACCAGAAGAAGCTGCGGCGGCTTTACAGGGATGAGAAGCTCCAGGTCCGCAAACGTGGCGGCCGCAAGCGGGCCTTGGGAACGAGAAGGCCGATGACCGCGCCGGGCCGGATGAACGAGCGCTGGAGCCTGGATTTCGTCAGCGACGCCTTCACAGATGGTCGGCGGTTCAGGGTTTTGGCCGTCGTCGACGACTTCACGCGGGAATGCCTGGCACTGGTCGCGGATACGTCGCTGTCGGGCGCCCGCGTCGTCCGGGAACTGGATGCCGTCATCGCTCGCCGCGGCAGGTCTCGCACGATCGTCTCGGACAACGGCACCGAGCTGACGTCGATGGCGGTCCTCAAATGGTGCCAGGAGAGCGGCGTCGAATGGCATTACATCGCGCCCGGCAAGCCGATGCAGAACGGATTCGTGGAGAGTTTCAACGGCCGATTTCGTGACGAATGCTTGAACGAAACGCTGTTCTCCACTCTCACGCAAGCGCGGGCAGCAATCGATCTATGGAAGGAGGATTACAACCGGAACAGACCACACTCAGCATTGGGCAATATCACGCCCATCGAATTCGCCATAAAAATGGCGCTGGAAAAACAGGCCGCATGAGACCAGAAATGAGGCGCCGGACTCTCCATTGAAATGGAGGGAACAAGGGTCTCAGGTCAGCCTCAATCGCGTCGCGCACGCCGGCGCCCTTGTGGGCGGGCAGGTTGATGGTGTCGTCTAATCGTGGTGGCAGAGTCAAGCGCCTTTGCAATTCCTGAGACGCGTATGCCGGGTGCAGGGTCGTCTTCGCGGTCGACATAGGTCGCCGCATGATGGAGCTTCGCGGGAGGAGCCTTCAAATGTGGACGACGCACTATGCTGAGCCAGCGGTGCACCCCATCAAGCGGAATGGCTCTGCCCACGTCCCCGGCAGGGACGCCTCGGCGCGCTCAGAGACTGAACGCTATTCGTAAGTGATCACGCTATCGCTCCGGCGGTCCGATCGAAGCGCTCGCCATTTTTGAGCATAGCATGCATTGTCACCGCCAGTTTTTGTGCTACGGCAACGGCGGCTCGTTTGAAGGCTACCCGCTCCCTGAGTTTGAGGCCCCATGTCCGCAGGCTGCTGTCGGCCGAGCTGCGGGTCAGGATGACTGTCGCCGCTTCGTAGAGAAGCCCTCGCAAATGACGATCGCCACGATTGAGAACCTGATATGCGAATCAAGTATTTCTGGATATTTCATATGAACGGAAATCGTAATAGAGTCATGCAAAGATCGAAGGATCAGGGTCCAGACGGCGGCGAGGAAAATTCTGCGCGAGACGGTCGTAGCGGGTGAGGATGCGCCTGAAGTCCTTGAGGCGGCAGAACATGCGCTCAATGGCGTTGCGATCCCGGTAGAGATAGGGTGAGAAGCAATTCTTCCATTTCCTGTTGGCCTTGGGCTGAATGTTGGCGAAAGCGCCCCTGCCGCTGACTTGCTGGCGAATGGCATTGCTATCATAGCCCTTATCGCCATGCAGGATCGGCGCTGGCGGCATCTGCTCGATGAGGGCTTCCCCCGCCGTGCAGTCGGCAACCTGGCCGCCGGTCAACAGGAACGCGACGGGTCGGCACAGGCCATCGGTCAATGCGTGGATCTTGGTGGTGCGTCCGCCGCGTGATCTGCCGATCGCCTGATTTCACTCCGCCTTTTTCCGCCCGCTGCACAGCGGTGCGCACGAACGGCTGACGATGCGTGGGTCCGCGAATACTTCCCCGTGCTCCCTGGCAGCGCCGGTTCCCGATCCTGAGCGCCCGCCTAATTCTGCGTGACACTAGACCGGGGAGCTCATGAACCGGTTCTGGGGCATGGGAGGATCCGTGCCCCGCGGATCAGGCGGCAATTAAATAGCGAATTGCTGGGCCAGGGACGGTCAGGAATGCAACCGGCGATAGCTAGTCGCACGGTGGTTCAACTATCTCCTGAACAATCGTTTCGCTGTCGCAAATGGTAGTTTTATGCCTGGTTCGCCATCACCGATCCCAATAGGTAGGTAGTAGTGCATGCAAATCATTATACGGCTTTCAAGCTGGCGTCGCTTGAACGTCAAACTTGATCCATGGCTCGCCACACGATGATAAGCAAAATGTGTAACAGATTCTTCAAACAATTTTACAGAATCTTTGCGAACGCAAATCGCTGACGGCGGTATGTTCACTACAAAGTCTGAGGTCAGGCGCGGCTGAAAAGATTAAGGCCGCAGCACAACACGAACGGATGGTCAACGCCAATGGCAAGAAGAGCGCTCATCCTGGTTGAAGGCACAAGGGCTAATGGTCTGCTATACGTCCAAGCGGCCCACGGTCTTGGTCTTCATCCAATTTCCCTGTCGTCCGATCCAGCTCAGTACGACTATCTTGCGGCGGATGGGATTGAGGCAATCCGCGTCGATACAGCCAATCTCGATGCGCTGATCCGCGAATGTTCCCGGTTACGTTCGACCTATGACATTGCTGGCATTACGAGCGCCAAGGAGTCGGTGTATGCGACAGTTGGCAAGCTCTGCCGGCATTTCGATCTACCGGGACCGAACCCGATATCGATTGAACGATGCTGCGACAAATTCACTCAACGTCAGCTCCTCGCGGAGGGGGGTGTTCCAATCCCTGCTTATCGCTTGGCGGCGAACGCGACGGACATACAAAGCGCTGCCGCGGAGATCGGATTACCGGTGGTTCTTAAGCCAGCCGTAGGCACCGGCAGCAGCGGTGTCCGATTGTGCCGCAACGTCGATGAGTTAGCCGAACATGCGACCTATCTGTTGGGCGGGAAGCACATATGGCGGTCTTCGCCGAGGATACTGGTCGAAGAATTCGCACAGGGCCCCTACTATTGGGCCGACATAATGGGAGATGAGGTCATTGGGATTTCCGCGGGTGACTTCGGGCCCCCGCCGCATTTTGTTATTCGTGAAGGCATTTTTCCGGCACCGCTGAATGATGACGAGCACGAGCGTATCGCCGATGTTTCGCTGAGCTGTTTGCGAGCTCTCGGCCTTGGCTGGGGGCCAACGTGCATTGAACTCCGGTGGACGAAGCGTGGCCCAGTCGTCATTGAAGTCACTCCGCGACTTGCTGGCGGTCCTCAACCGGTTCGACTGGCTTACGGTGTCGATCTCATCACCGAGCACATCAAGCTTGCCATCGGCGACGAATGGGATTTGCGCAGAAGGCATTCGCACATTGCTGCTTGGCGGTCCCTAGTTCCTGATCGCGATGGCATCCTCGATTGGATGGATGGCGACAGCCGGGCGGGTGCAGTACCAGGTGTCGCGGAGGTGAAATTTTATGTTGAACCCAAGACGCCGATCATCAGGAAAGGCGATTACCGAGACTCTTTGGGATATGTCATCGCTGTTTCACCCAGCCTTGCTCAGACCGAGGCGATACTTCAACGTGCCGTCGACTTGATAGATTGGTCGATCACACCATTTCCGGCCTTTGGCGAATAGGAACAATCTGCAGCCCTGCGTTCCCGCAACGGCGCAGTTGAGCGCCAAGTATGGGGAGATTGGATGCCACTTTCTAATGACTGTACCGAGGTAACGGACTGATTGTCAAATTGCCACGAAGTGATGGGAGAGACATGTCTCCACTTCTAGTGCAGCAAGACTCAACGGCCGCAACAATGAGCGCGGTCCGATTGCTTTTCCGGCATCATCGCCAATGAGCGCGAACCAAGGCAATCGCCCAGCGCAAATGGATGCGCGCGATCTACGGTACGCATCCTATTCGAGGCCGGGCGAAGGTACCAAGGTGAGCCTCGCCGGCCTCACGCCGGCCGATCTCTGTGCCTTCCACAAGGCCCTTTCGCCCGCGACGGCCTACATGTGGCGGTGTCGGCGACATTGATGCGAAGACGCTGAGTAAAAAAGCTCGACCAGCTGTTCGGCGAATTGCCTCAGAAGTAGGTGCTCGCCCGGGTCGCCGATGTCGAAAGGCCTGGGCTTGCCTACGGTGTCTATTGCGTCCTTGAGAGACGACCAGCTGTCAATCACCACTGAATCGGGACCCTGGTTTTTCACGCAAAAAGTTGGACGAAAATCACCCCTTAAACGGGGTTCTCATTCCATGAGAGATCACATGGAAATACATAGACCACAGCGGTCGCCGGATACGTCCATCGGCTGAAAGCGCTGCCAGGCAGCCTACTCGAGCCTTGCCGGATTGACGCGCCCGCTCGCCTTTGCCTTTGGCGAGCGCGGGCGCCAGGCTTCGACAAAATTCTCGTAGCTTTCCTGGGCCTTCCTGGCGATTTGCGTCTCTTGGTTCCGCAAGTCCTTGACATTGTAGGCATAGGTTGGCCACGCGTGCTGCCTTTCCTTTGCGGCTTGCCACCTGCAGTTCCAGGCCGTGCATCTTGTGAGCGACCAAGCTGGGCCGCGCCCACAGATACGGATGAGATCGACAAGCGCTTTCGCCACGGTGCGGCACCGGACCGTACGCACCAAGTGCGCGCTGTCGCACAAGACGGCCCGTCTCATGGTCTTCAAACTGATCATGTCCGCCGCCAAAACTTGGCGTCGCCTGAAGGGCGAAACTCAGTTGCCAATGGTCATCGCAGGCGTCAGATTCATCGACGGAGTCGCCATAACCGCGACACCCGATCATCGCGCCGCCTGATCGGCCCCGTCACCCAATTCCGGCCATAGCTCCCTCCAGGCTCCATCAGCGCTACGTTACCGAGCACAACCAGACACTCAAGCCATTCGACTGGACCGCCCGTCCCGACAAAATTATCGCCGCCGCAACGTGAGCACCAAGTTTTAGATTCCATCCAGCGCAACTCCGTACGCCGGCAGGTAAGGGCCGCAGACTATTCCTTTTCGCCAACTGTCGGAAATGGCGTTATGGACCAATTAATCAACTCAACGGCACGCTGAAGTATCGTTTCCGTCTGAGCATGGGTGGCTGAAGCAGCGATGATATATCCGAGGCAGTCTCGGTAATCGCCTTTCCTGGCGATCGGCGTCTTGGGTTTAACATAGAATTTGACCTCGGTGACACCTTGTATAGCAGCCGCCTGGCTATCACCATCGATCCAATCGATCGTGCCATCGCGGTCAGCAACCAGGAACCGCGCGGCCGCAGCGTGGGAATGCCTTTTGCGCAGCTTGCATCTATCGCCGATGACAAGCTTAATGTGCTCGGTGATGAGATCGATGCCGTAAGCCAGCTCAACTAATTGAGGAGTCGGCGAGCCCGCAAGTCGCGGATTGACTTCAATGACGACTGGGCCACGCTTCGTCCACCGGAGTTCAATGTTCGTGGGCCCCCAGCCAAGGCCGAGAGCTGGCAAGCAGCTCAGCGATGCATCGGCGATACGCTTGTGCTCGTCATCAGTAAGCAGGGCCGGATAGCTCCACTTATGATAGACGAAATGCGGTGGTGGGCCGTAATCACCGGAGCCGATCCAAACGAGCTCGTTGCCCATTATCTCAGCGCAATACTGGGGCCCTTGTGCGAATTCTTCAACCAGTATCCTCGGCGAAGACCGCCAAATTCTCTTTTCGCCCAACAGATAGGTCGTATGTTCGGCCAACTCATCGAGGCTGCGGCACAATCGGACACCGACGCTGCCTATTCCTACGGCTGGCTTGACGACCACCGGCATCCCGATTTTCGTGGCAGCGCTTTCTATCTCCATCGCATTCGCTGCCAGGCTATAAGCAGGTATTGGAACGCCGGCCTTTGCTAGGAGCTGACGTTGAGTGAATTTGTCGCAACACTGCGCAATCGATTCTGGGTTGGGTCCCGGTAGATCGAAATGCCGGCAGAGCTTGCCAACCGTCACATAGGCCGACTCGCTGGCAGACGTAATGCCAGAAATCTCATAGCTCGCACGTAACCGGGAACATTCGCTGACCAGCTCATCGAGATTGTCTGTATCGACCCTGATGGCCTCACCCTCTTCCGCTGCAAGGTAGTCATTCTGGGATGGATTAGCCGACAGGACAATTGGATCAAGGCCAAGACGCTTGGCCGCTTGAGCGTAGCGCAGACTATTACTTGCGCCTTCAATCATGATGAGTGCTCTTCTTGCCATGGCTCTTGACTCCGATGGTTGTTTGCTGCCTGGCTGCCCGAGTCCAAAGCGGCATCAGCCGTTGCTAAACTCAAACTGCGCATTCAACGTACCAGTCTCAGCGATTTGCGGTCGCAAAGATCGTGTAAATTTATGTGAAGGTGACCTGTTGCAACTGTGGATTAGTCGGCAAGGACGATTGGTGAGTTGCTGGTCAGGCGGTGAGAATGCAAATTGCTCGATAAGGAGGGATTGGCATTAAAGCTTTTTGCGCATCGAGACGAATCTGCCGCGGGAGGGTTGTCTTCCTGGTCGACATAGGTCGCCGATGGAGCTTCGCGGGGTTGAATGTGAACGACGCACTATGCTGGATCAGCGGTGCAACACCATCAGCGGAATGGCTTGGCCCATGTCACGGCAGGGACGCCTCAGACGCTCGGACCTTGCTATCCGCGATATTTCACGTTGTGGCTCTTGCATTTGGGTCAAAAGCGCAGCAACCACGCGGGTGTGGATCGGCGGCGAGCCGTGACCCGACGAGGCTGGGCTGGGGAGTTCTCGCGTCGGAATCCAGCCTTCCGGCACGATCTGGCGCATGCACTGGAGCGCGCCGAATGGCTGGAACATCGGACATCGCTCTCCATCATTGCGTCGCGTCGACCTGCCGGGTTGGGGCGTTCTGTTTCGCGGACTCCCTCGGGCGTGATGCTACCGTATTTCTGCAACGGCTATGGGCTCTCGAATGTCTCAACTGTCTTACCGCGGACGGGCGACTGCCAAAAACTCTGTTTCCGCCGGATGCGCGTGACCTACGCTTCGTCCTTCAGGCGCCCAACGGTTCGCTTGCGGGGGCTTCGCACCGGGAATCGCTGAAGCGCTAATCGGCGAACCGCGGGTCCAGGCCGACTGGAAAGATCCTCGCGATCGTCGGCCGTGAACAATGAGAGGGATCAGGCTTCGAGTTCCTTCGGCTGAATTTGAGGGGCGGCGAGGAGAATCCACAAAAGAGCCTTCAGCCACCTGAGCAGGAGGGAGAAGTTGTAGCCGGCGGCCGCCAGGATGGCGTTGACGGCGTCGCCCTGCTTGCCGGCGAGATAGTTGCGGCCCATCCGGTGCTCGGCCTTGATGTGGCCGATCACGGGCTCGACGGCCGATCGCCGCCGCATCTGGCGCTTGATGGCTGGGGTGACGCGGCGTTTCTGGCCGCTGGTGAAGACCCTGAACTTGTGGCTCTCCGGTGCGTTGTGGCCGCGATAGCCGGCGTCAGCGAGAACGCGGCTGATCTCGTTGCCGATGGTCTTTTCCATGTCAGGGATGATCGCTGCGAGCGTGTAGCCGTCATTAGGGATTCGCCGGGCAGCGCTTTTGCATGCAGGGCGAACTGGCCACCCTTTGAACGCTTCAGCGTGGTGGCCACCGACACCTTCACCCCGAACTCGTAGGGTGCATGCGCCTTGCCCTTACCGATGCATTCCACCTCGTGCACATGCAGGCTGTAGATTTTGCGGCCGCGCTGGCGCTGACGCTGCTCGAGAACGGTAGAGGCCTGGTAGAACGACCATTTGAAGAGCGCGTCCAGTTCCGCATCGCCGGCGATCCTGGCGGGAGATGTCGCGAACGGTCCGGCCGAGATAGGTCTTTAGCCTGCGCAGCGCCTTATTGGCCCGCTTGAACTGCTTGGCGTGCGCATAGCGCTGCTGCTTGATCAGCGCCAGCTTGCCGACCCGCACATAGGTCTGGCGCAAATCCAGCCCCGCCCGTTTGGCCAGCCTCACCAGCCGTTCGCGGGCCCGGTGGATGAGCTTGGCCTCGGTCGGGAACATCACGTTCTTCGGCTGCACGGTCGTGTCCACGATCACTTGGCGCGTGTCGGTCGGCTTCATCGCCCCGGTCTTGACCGCAATGCTGAGGCTTTCCTGCAAAAGCGCGACGATCCGCTCCTCGCCCATGCGGCTGCGCCAGCGCGTCATCGACGAGCGGTCGAAGGGCAAGTCGTGGCGAAAGAACTCCTCGCCGCACAGATACTGGAAGTAGGGGTTTTCCACCCAGCGCTCGCACAGCACCCCGTCCGACAGGTTGAAGGTGCGCTTGAGGATCGCCAGCCCCGCCATCAGCCGGGTCGGCAGCGGCGGCATGCCGGGACCGTCCGAATAGACCGCACCGAAACGCTCCTCCAGCACCGGCCAGTCGATCGCCTGCGCCAGGCGCACCAGCTCGTGCTTCATGTTGATGATTTGATCGAGCCTGGAGCGGAAAAGATCCTGCTCTCCCGTCTGCGTGGCCTGGACACTGCGTCCCCCTCGATTCGCCGCCGCCGACCGAGTGAATCTGGAGGGTTCTGTGTAGTCGCGGGCGCGATTGGGCGGGCACGCACGGGTCGCGACTACATTGAAGCCTGATTGAACTGAACCGCGGGATGGCGAGCGGGGCTATGGGGATTTAGGGCTCGACAGTGTGTCCGAGGCGCCGGAGCGGGCTCGCCGATCGCTCTTGGGCGGTCGCCCGTCGTCGCGATGCAGGACCATCTGCGACGCGAGAGACGGCGCCATTGGGTCGTTGACGCTGAGGTGTAGCGTTGCTGGCGACAGCCAGGCTGCGACTTTGACTAGCGGCGCGCAAAGGCCCTTCGGCGACTGTAGCAGACGCCGGGATGGACGGTGCGAGCGTGTCGGTGCGCAACGTGTCATGAGGTGTCTGGCCAGGTCGGGGCCTTGCGCGGGATCGGGCCGAGCGAGGCCATGGCGCCGCCGCAGCCCGGACAGATGTTCAGGGAGCGCCCTGTGAGACAGCGGTAACGCTGGCGATAGTCGGCGGTCGGGTCCGGCGTCAGCGGCGTGGGCGCCGCCAGAAGAAGACGGCACTGGGCGAGCTTGGCGACGCGGTGGCCGTTGGCGAGGAGGCCGTAATGGCGGATGCGATGGAATCCGTCTGGAAGAGCGTGCAGCAGGAAGCGCCGGATGAACTCGTCGGCGCTTAAGGTCATGAGCTTGTGCTTGGATTTGTCGTGGTGGCGATAGTCCTTCCAGCGGAAGCTGACCTTTCCCTGGTCCAGGCTCACGAGGCGGCTGTTAGCGATGGCGACGCGATGGGTGTAGCGGCCCAGATAGGCGAGGACCTGTTCGGGACCGCCGAACGGTGGCTTGGCGTAGACGACCCATTC
This sequence comes from Mesorhizobium sp. C268A, assembly GCF_040324475.1. Classification (NCBI taxonomy): domain Bacteria; kingdom Pseudomonadati; phylum Pseudomonadota; class Alphaproteobacteria; order Hyphomicrobiales; family Phyllobacteriaceae; genus Mesorhizobium; species Mesorhizobium sp. C268A. The sequence continues at coordinate 2,284,306 of NZ_JAMYVX010000001.1, read as the reverse complement.
GATGCGCTTCAGTCCAGTCAGTTGGGCGCAGAAAGTGGCAGGGTCGGCCAGGCTGGCGAGATCGCTGAAGAAGCGAAGCTGGCCGGCGTCGAAGGCGTCCTGCAGGCGCCCCAGGAATAGCCGCCTGAACAGACGCGACAGAACCCGCACGGGCAGGAAAAATCCCGGCCGGCAGGCGATCCATCGCTGGTCCCCGGCCTTCGCCGTGGCAGGATCGAGCGACAGGCCGCCGCCCGGCACGACGCAGTGGACATGCGGATGATGGTGGAGATTTTGACCCCAAGTATGAAGCACGGCGACCATGCCGATCTCGGCGCCCAGATGCCTGGGATCGGCCGCCGCCACCCTCAAGGCTTCGGATGCGGCCTTGAACAGGATCGTATAGACCGCCGCCTTGTTCTGGAAGGCGATCTCAGCGATCTGGGCCGGGACGGTGAAGACCACGTGGAAGTATGGGACCGGCAGCAGCTCAGCCTGCCGCTCGGCCAGCCACTGGGCGCGGGCTAGGCCCTGGCACTTGGGGCAGTGACGGTTGCGGCAGGAGTTATAGGCTTGCCGCACGAGACCGCAGTCGGCGCAGTGTTCGGCGTGACCGCCCAGGGCCGCGGTCCGGCACGCCTCCACCGCGGCCATAACCCGGCGCTCGACACGCCCGAGATGGCCGGCATGGTCGCGGCGATAATCAGCCCCGTGACGGTGGAATACATCCGCCACTTCCAGATCCGGGCGCATGGCGCGCGGCTCAGCCGGGCGGCGTGATCTCCATGCGGAGTTGGTCAAAAGGACTGGCAGTCCGGCCGATCACAGCCGTTGAGACCTGGGCGTATAGTGTCGTCGTCGCCAGGCTGCGATGGCCCAGCAGCACCTGAATGATCCTTATGTCCGTGCCGGCTTCCAAAAGGTGGGTGGCGAAGCTGTGGCGAAGGGTGTGCACCGTCACCCGCTTCTCAACGCCCAGGAACTCGCAGGCTGCTCGACAGGCGATCCCTAAGGTCTGTGGGTGGATCGGGCCGCGGCCATCGCGCCGAGGAAATAGCCATCGCCCCGGCTTGGTCAACCGCCAATAGACGCGCAAAATCTCCAGCAGCTGCGGCGACAGCATCACATAGCGGTCCTTGCCGCCCTTGCCCTGCTCGATGCGAATGATCATCCGGCTGCTATCGATGTCCGTCACCTGCAGACGCGCCGCCTCCGCGGCGCGTAAGCCCACCGCATAGGTGGTCATCAGAGCGACCCGGTTCCTCGTCCCCTTCACGGCCTGCAGAAAGCCGACCACCTCATCGGCGCTCAGCACGATCGGTAACTTGCGCGGCGTCCGGGCGTAAGCGATCCGCTCAGGCAGATCAGATCGACCAAGCGTCACGCCGTAGAAGAAACGCAAGGCGCAAACGGTCTGGTTCAACGCGCCCCACGAGACCCTTCGGCCCACCAAGTGGGCCTGATAGGCGCGCACTTCTTCATATCCCAGTTGATCGGGTGATCGTCCAAAAAATCGACTGAACTTCGCCACGTGATGCACGTAGGATCGCTGGGTCTCCGGTGACAAATTGCGGATCGTCAGATCTTCAATCATCCGCTGACGCAGAGGGCTTATCTGGGCCATCTGGGGTTCTCCTGTCTGGAAGGTTGGCTCGACACCAAATCTTCTCAGACAGGGACCTCCTCAGGCCAGACCCGCGCATCAGTTACCGCGGCAGCGGTTTAGTTCAATCACGCTCCGCAGCACAAGGGAATCGCAAAATCGAATTGCAAGAAAACAGTGCCCAAACACCGCAAATCCTGCAATTCCAAAGCCGACCTCCGCCCTAATCAGGATGCCAGATCAACGGTTTGCGGATAGTTCACGGCCGACGATCATCTGCGCGACCGCATCCGCCGCGCCATTCACTGCGGCCATACGCTCATGAATGGCGGGTACAGGGCGTTCGTTGCTTGAGCGCAAGGCAAATCCTTGTAACCAGTCGTGACCATCCAGTTCGCACGGTCGAGATGACTGCGCCTTCCGGGCGCGCTCCGGTACGATGCCGAGGATCAGATGCGCCATCTCTTCTTCGCTGGCGTCGTCGGCGGAAGTGTCCAGGTGCCTCATGTAGGTTGTAAAGTGCTCCTTGTCATAGGCTGTCAGGCCGTCCGACCATGGGACTTCATCGGCAATCGGCGTGTCCGATTTAGGCTGTAACATCGCTGGATTCGAAGCCCTCGGCCAGACGGATGCTCAATGACTACATATTATAGTGCAATCCGATGCTTGTCGTGCATGGATATGCGCAAGTGTCGGACGGAATGTGCAGAGAATCAGGCAAAGGAAGCGTCTGACGCAAGAGCAGCTTGCCGAGATTTCCGGGTTCAGCCAGCAGTACATCAGCGGCTCGGAGAAAGGCCGAAGAAATCCGACGATCATCACGATCTATGAACTGGCATCGGCCCTCGGCGTCAGCCACACGGATCTGGTTCGGCCCGACAAACAGGCCCTGACACACCCGACTTCCAAGCAATTGCTCCGCGCCCGCGCACCTGACGAGGCCGCGAGGACCAGGAGTACTCTTCCTGGTCCGGTGGAGCCGGGAGGCCGACCCTTCGTCAATTTCAAGTGTAGCCCCACAATCGGCTGCTATGTGTCGGATGGTAATTATCTCAGAACTTTCCTCCGGTTTCGGACACTTCCCGCCACCAGTAACAAGGCCGCTCCTCGAACATCCGGACGACTCGCCCGTGCAGCGCCGGCGTTGAAAGGGCGCACGAGGCGCCCTTCATTTTCGGATCGGCTACCAGCAGCCGTCTTCCCCTTTCGTGATCAGAAGCGGTAGGTGACACCTGCGCCTATCAACCAGGGATCGAGCTCCGCCTTTCCCGTCAGCTTCGCGCCGTCGACCGTGACGTCGAAGTCTGGCTTGAGGAAAAGCTTCTTCACGTCGAAGTTGACGCCCCAGTGCTGATCCACCATGTAGTCGAACCCGACCTGCAGCGCGGTGCCGAACGTGTTCTTAACATGGAGAGCATCGGCGCTGCCGGCATCCTGGTTATAAAAGATCGTGTAGTTCACGCCGGCGCCGACATAGGGCTTGAAAGCGCCGAAGTTGGTAAAATGATACTGCAATGTGAGCGTAGGCGGCAGCAGCCAAACCTTGCCGACATTGCCCAGCGCGCCGATCGTTCCTTGGCCCTCGATATTTGCATAGGTGGTGCCGAGTATGAGCTCGGCGGCGATGTTGTCTGTGAAGAAATAGGAGATATCGAGTTCCGGCGTCACCGTGTTTGAATAAGAAAGACCGGAGCCGGGCACTGCATTGACGTAGCCCGAATCCTCAGTAACGACCCCCAACGCACGCAGGCGGACCTGCCAAGGGCTTGGCGCTTCCGTGACCGAGGCTCCTGCCTGCGGGACGCACGCGGGGTGCGCAAGGTCCGCCGCAACGGCCTGCTGTCCCACCACCATGAGGATGACGGCCGCTGTTACCCCCCGCGCCACGCCCATTCGCTTTTTCGCCATGCTATTCTCTCCTTGCTCTTCAGAAATGATGCGATGCACTATGAAAAATCCTGCTGGAATCGACGGAGCGCTCATGCGCAGTTTGCGTGGGACAGCGCACACATTATTTGCGCCGTGCTCCAATCATCGACCTGTACTCACTTGTTGAACGTTGCCCTTTGTTTCCGTCCACCTATCGAACGCCATCGGCTTGCCAGCCGATCGCACTGCGAAGGAAATTGGTGCCCAGGGCAATGAATGCGCCCGCTCCCGATTGTTCTTGCCGGAGCAGTGCCCGCCCGCGCCGGGCTCGTAGAAGTAGGCGGGATAGTCAAGAGCCTGCAGCTTTGCGGCCATCTTACGCGCGTGGCCCGGGTGGACGCGGTCGTCCCGCTTCCTGGTGGCAAGCAGGAGGGATAGGGCTTTCCCGGCGTCGCGGCGTGATAGGCCGAGATTTCCTTTAGGAAAATCCATTCCTGCGGCTTGTCGGGATCGCCATATTCGTCAATCCAGCTCGCGCCCGCCAAAAGCTTGGTGTAGCGGCGCATATCGATAACCGGGACTCTGCAGAACACCGCGCCGAAACGCTCAGGATAGCGGGTAAGCATATTTGTGATCAGACACATCTTCGAGCCAAAGATAGGGATCATCGTCCGGGGCATTCAGCGTTGGTTGGAAATCGAATACGGTCATGTCCGGATAACATGAAGTATGGTGTCGACTGGAAAATAACCGCAACGTCCTGTCGGCTCGGAAAGGCCCGGTTTTCCCAGCTGCGACTGCATGTTCGGCGGGCTCGATCATGGCATGATTTCTCCTCAGTCCTTGCCGCAGCACGTTTGCGGATAGTCTTGCACGTGTCGTGCCAAACGAGAAAACTATTTCACAACAATGACATGGCTCTGACTGCCGTGTGCATCATGTTGACTTTGTCGCAGACCCGACAACGAGTGCACCCGTGACCGCCCTGATAGAACCTCCTGTGCGAGCTCGGTGGGCACTGCGGAATAGCAGTGAAGCTCACCGCGAACTGGCCGAGCTTCGGATCGACATCGGCGACGGGGCGATTGACGACCAGGACGTTGCCGGTGTCGGGCACGGCACGGCCTGAGGAGCTCCGCGGCGGCGATCATCGAATGACAGCGTTTGCGAGGGCTCCCATTCCTGGCCGACCGGTAGGCGCGCAAAAGACTGCTGCCTCATCCCTCCGCCTGGATTGAGCCGCAGCGATGGAATGGCGTCGTGCTTTGGACAGAATGGTCATAACGAATTCTGTTCCGGCTATCTGTACCCGAGATTCATTGATGCGCTTAGGCCGGGCATGCGCCCATCCGCGACCATCTGAGCATGAGCATCGATCCTTCACCAACATAGAGAATTGCTTCCCTATGAGAGAGGTCTCGCGGCGGACATGAGTTTGCGTCACTCTTCATGATCGCGGCCTCCGAGGATGTCGGGATCGAGCCAGTGCAACGGCACGATAGGGCGCAGGATCTGGCAGCTCTTGCAACTGCTGAGCTCGATGGACACGGCATATCGTGAACTGTCCGACAGAGACGCAGGGTTCTGCACTGTCTGTTCATGAACACTGTGCTGGTCCCCATAAGAAGTATTCTGATGCAGAGGGTGCCCAATTAGCTATTCGGAAAGGCGACATCCGAAGTGCAAATCGGGCGCCGCCCTGAAGCGTCCCCCTCAATGTCGGATTTCGGACAGGATCGTAATCCGCCAACCCATTGTTTAATAAGATTTCCTTCTCTGGCACGGCCCATGCATGGGACTCTCCGAACGCATCAGCGAGACGTCGTCCATGATCATGCGCACCGAAAATGCCGTCGCCGTAGTGAACACCGCGCTCTCGCCTGCCATCAAGCCGCCGAAAGGCCGGCACGTCATGGTCGGCCGGCGATTGGGCGGCTTCAAACACCTTAATGGGCCTGCAAAGCGTCTCGCGTGACGGCGACGCGGGCATCCAGACGAACGGAAAGACATACGTCGTTGCTCCACGTCGCCGGCCTGACCCCTCGATTTCACCGCGCTGGAATGCTCCGGTCTACATTCAACGACGCGAACGCGATGGACAAATTCTCGCAAACCCGGTCGGGACCGGTGCTCCGAAGGTCCGCGAGGGGGGCCCAATGGCTGTGGCCGATATTCGCCGCGAACAACCCGCCTAGTGGCAAGACTCTATAGGAGGAAGCAGTGGAGTTATCTTGCGTTGGGATCGGTGCTGGCCCGTCCAATTTGAGCCTTGCGTGTCAGCTACACGAGCAAGTTGGGAAAGGGGCGGTGTTCCTGGATCGGCAGGTCGACTTCCGCTGGCATCCAGGCAGTGCATTCGGTTCCTCGGAGCTCCAGGTCAGCCACTTCAAGGACCTGGTCACTCTAGTGAATCCGCGATCGGCCTACACTTTCGTAAACTTCCTGCACGAGAACGGGCGTCTGTATCACTTCCTGAACGCACAGTTCGAAGCCGTGCTCAGAGTGGAGTTCGAACAATACCTGAACTGGGTCTTCCACAGGAACCCACTTGTGCGTGGCGGCGAGACAGTGCGCGAAATCCGCTTTGATGGCGAGTTTCGGGTGCGGACGGACAAGGCGGTTCTCGGCGCCAGAGACGTCGTGGTCGGCATTGGCAAGCAGGCGCAAATTCCGCCTCAGTTCCAGGGCTGGACTGGACGCAACCTGTTCCACTCATCGGTTTTACTGCACATCCATCCTGAGGTGCGGAGAAAGCATGTCTGCGTGGTCGGCGGAGGCCAGTCGGGAGCCGAGGTGATGTTGCATCTTATCGGCCTGCCGAAAGAACGGCGGCCTGCCTCGATCACTTGGGTCTCGCAGCGCGAAAACTATCTGCCTCTGGACAACAGCCCGTTCACAAACGAGTTGTTCATGCCCTGCTTTTCGGATCGTTTCGCGGCGATGAGCGAGTCGCAGCGTAAGCTGCTCCTGCGGCGTTTCGTGCTTGCCTCGGACGGCATTTCGGAAAGCACGTTGCGCGCGATCTATCAGGCGCTGTACCGCCACGCATTTTTCGAGGCAAACCGATGCGACATCACACTGCGGCCGGGCTGCACCGTCTCGCACTGCATCAACGCCGGCGCGGGTCACAGGCTGACCCTGCAGCACGGCATGGTCGAGGTCGAAGAAGTCGCGGCTGACATCGTCATCCTGGCCACCGGTTACGAGAACGCGATGCCAGACTTCTTGGAACCCATCGCGCACCGGCTGGAGCATATCGACAATGAGTTAGCTATTCGCGAGGATTTTTCGGTGAGCTGGGACGGACCTCGTGACAGACGCATCTTCGCACAAAACGCGAGCCTCGGGCAGCGCGGCCTGGCCGATCCGAACTTAAGCCTGCTGGCCTGGCGCGCGCGCCGCATCCTCGATAGCCTTCTTGGGCGCGCGCCATGCGCGAACCCCGAGCATCCTGGCTTCATCAGCCATACCTCGATCGAGAGCTGGCCCGCCCCCGTAGCCGAAGAAATGGGCAGCGGGATATGACTCGTAAACTTCTGATCATCGGCGGTGGCATCCTGGGAATGACGTCCGCGTCCGCTGCGGCGAAGGCCGGAGGCTTCTCCGAAATCATCGTGACCGAACAAGTTCTTGGACCAAGCGGCGCATCGCATTATTCTGGGGGCGTGCATTTTCCCTACGGTTGTCAAAACCGTACCAGGTCGCTCACTCGAAAGAGCGCCGTGGTCTTGGCGGCCATGGCTGGGTCGGCCGTCAGCGGATGGTGCGGCCCTTTAGGGATGCGTGTCGTGGCTGGACCGGGTGAAGCGATTGATCCGGCCCAGTTTACGGAAGCAATGGACCCGACTGAGCCTGACATAGGCAGTCTCGCGCCGAGCTTCTGCGGACAATGTCCGCCGGAGCGGAACGCACTTAGCATCGCCGTCCCACATGACGTGAGTCCGTCTCCGTGGACCCGCAACTTGACCAGCGCCCGACTGCCCTAATTGGGATGTCCGACCAACAGTCTTTCCAACAGGAGGCTTTTCGCATGTTGACTGATGCACAAAGAGAAAAGTGGCAGAAAGACGGATACGTCAGGCTCGAAAGGTTCTTCGCTCCAGCCGCTCAGGAAGATATCTCTATTTTTGTCGAAGATATGTCACGCTGGGATGTCAGCGATGATAAATGGCTCATGTGGTTCGAGAAGACGACGGACAATCGAAAGATCGTCTCCAAGATCGAGAATTTTCTCGACTTCCATGATCCATTGCGTCGTTTGCTCTTAGAAGATCAGCGCATACAGTCAGCGGTCGAGGATTTGCTCGGCGAAGATTCGCGCAGGCTCAAGGAGTTGCTGATTTTCCACTACCCCGATAGCGGCGGCTATCTCCCGCATCAGGACATTTATCACATTCCACACAAGCTCCCCGACCGGATGGTCCATGCGGTGGTTGCCATAGGCATCGACGATTCCGACCCGGAAAACGGCGGGCTTTTCTTCAGCCCCGGCAACCACAAAAAGGGGGTCTTTCCCATGGATGCCGGTGGGGTGATCTATCCTGAAGTCGCCGAAACGTTCTCTTGGGAACCCGTAGTATGGAAGGCTGGCGACATCTTCATCTTCGACGATTACGCACCGCACTACTCACGACCGAACAAAAGCAATCGTTCTCGGCGGACACTCTACTTGGTGTTCCAGCGTGCCTCAACCGGTGGGCCGACCCGCGCTGAATATAACGTGCTTAAGCGCGCCCTTAACCCGCCCGAGGGCAAAGTGGCCGATCTCGATAATCTCAAGCCCCCAAATGGCATCTTCTATCGCGATTGAGCTCACGCAGCCAGGCGGAGGCATGCACACGAAACTGATCGACCGCTCAAAAAATGCGCGGACGGTATGGCGGTCTGATTTGCGGGCTCGCGGAGCATCGGACGCTTTGGCACGTGGATTGTGGACGTGGTCACAGGAGGTGTTCTGTGTGCCTACAGCCCGACCAGCGCCCCCCTTGGTTGCCCGCCTGCCGGCCCAGAGCTGCACTATCCTGGCCGGGCCGCCAACGGGTCGGGCTGCCGTTTCTCTCCATGAAGTGCACTTGAGGCTGTTCGTTGGCAGCCGAAGGTCCGTCCCACTCTTCAACAGCTTAGGTTCGTTGTCATGCGCAAATACACGTTTTCTCGAACGGAGCTGTCGCGAGCGTTCGGTATCGACACGGCCACGCTTGGAACGGGCAGTGCTCGCACGGGGTTTTCGTTCGGAAAGGTTGGACCCGGGGTCACATCCGAGCCCCATCGGCACGACGAAATCGAGGCCTTCGTGGTCCTGTCTGGTGCGGGCAAGGTCACCACCGACCTTGGGGAAATCTCGGTCGAGGCCGGCGACGTCGTTCTGTTCCATCCTTTTGAAGCGCATGTGCTGCGCAATGACGGGAACAAAGACCTGGATTTCGTCGATGTCTACTGGCGAGACGGCGAGGCCGCCCTTGATGCCGCTTTAAAGACCACGGCTCCACGCGGGCCGACCTTCGTCTTCTCCGCGCCGCCAACGCCAAATGGCGATCTGCATCTGGGGCATCTTTCTGGCCCTTATTTCGGCGCTGACGTCTATACTCGTTTCCTGCGCATGAAAGGAGTCGAGGCCTATCACCTGACCGGAAGCGACGATTACCAGAGCTACGTCGCGACACGCGCCGATGCCGATCAATCGAAGCCTGCAAACGTGGCGCGCTACTACGCCGACGAGATTCGTGCCACGCTTGCACTTCTCGATTGTGACGTCCACAGCTTCCAAGCCACAATGGGCGATGACGGTTACGGCGAGTTTCAAGCCGCGTGTTTCCGAACTCTTCTGAGCAGCACGGCGGTAGATCTGCGCCAGAGCCCTGCGCTTTTCGATGCTGTGACGGGTCACTATCTTTACGAGCCGGATGTCGGCGGCCTCTGCCCCGATTGTGGCGGCTCCGCCGCTGGCAACATCTGCGAGGAATGCGGCGCCCCAAACCTCTGCCACGACCTGGGTGCAGCGCGGTCACGGCAGTCTGCCGAAGCGCCGCTGGTCGGCTCCCTCCGCCGTCCGGAACTTGCCCTGGACCGCTGCTACGACAATATCGACCGGCATCTAAGGGCATCAGGCGTCCCGCTACGCATCTTGGATCTCTTCGCGCGCCTACGCCAACGCGGCGAATTTTCAGTACCCATTACCCACCCCTCGGACTGGGGCCTGCCGGCCGAAGGCTTCCCGGGGCAAGTGATCTGGGTCTGGCCGGAGATGGCCTTCGGTTTCCTTTACAACATCCAGGCGCTCGGCCGCTCGCTGGGTCGTGACTGGAAGGCGGAGATGCCCCGCAACGACTGGCAGATTGTCCATTTCTTCGGCTTCGACAATTCGTTCTACCACGCGCTACTCTACCCCGCTCTTTACGCCGAGGTCTTCTCCCACTGGACACCACGCATCCGCTATCACGTCAACGAGTTTTACCTGCTCGACGGCAAGAAGTTCTCAACCAGCTGCCGCCATGCGGTCTGGGGCAAGGAGGTTCTAAGCCCAAAGACAGTCGACGTCGTGCGCCTCCATTTGGGCTTGACACGCCCGGAAGGGGAGCGGACGGGTTTCACGCTGGACGCGCTGCGCTGCACCGAGAACGAGGTGTTCCAAAGCATCTGGCTGAACTGGCTTGAGGCGTTGAACCAGGAAATCAAGCACGATTTTGCCGGCCGTGTACCCGATGCAGGCGACTGGAGCCCGGTCGACCGCGCCTTCTTTGCTCGCATAGAGATCTATCGCGCTGCGATGGAGCGGGCATATTCGGACGAAGGCTTCTCGGTCCGGCGCGCGGCCACTCAGGTCTGCGAATTCGTGCGCGATTGCGTGATCTACCGTGGGGCGCAAGACTTTGCGGCGGCGCGACGTTTCTATCCCGCCCGCAATCGGACTTCGCTAGCCCTTCAGACGACGGCCGCTGCGATCCTGGCACCGACACTCGCTCCGTTAATGCCCCGGTTCGCCAGAACGCTGGCGCGAGGCATCGATGGCGTCTCAACCGAAACATGGCCCCGGTCCGTCCAGCGCCTTGCACCCGGGACGCGCTTTGATCTCAGACCCGTGTTGGTGTTCTACGCCAAGTCCGGCAATCCTCATCTCGATGAGGAGGAAGCACTATGAGCCAAAGGTGCACCAGTGAGCTGTCCCAATCTCGACCAGATTTGCGCGGCAACCAAAGCCGACCATGCCAAATATGCTGTCACTGGGGCGACCGAAGCCGCTATCAAACGGTAGAGACCAGATTAGCGGACCTGAACCAGCGCGTCGTCGACAACCCTGGCCCGCGCCTTCGAGGACCGCTCGGCCGATCGCTTCCCAGCCCTTGCTGTTCGTGCCGCAATGCCGTGTGGGCTCGACTGCGCTGACCAACCTCTGCGGCATCGGCATTCCGTCCTCCAGCCGGTCAAGGCTGTCATGCGATTCGACCCGCTTGGTCAACCTGGCGCCCTGGAACGTGCGCCGATCACCAATGTGAATGCGAATGCCTGCGTGATGCTATCTTCTATTCTGTCCGAGACTGTACCGACGCGGCATTCAGCCGAAGAACAACTGAGCTACTGACAATCGGAATGTAGCAGGTTCAAATTCGGGTCCGAAACCGGATATTGCTCACAACCAGCGTTCAGGATCCGGCATGGTGCACAAGCTTCCAATCAGACCCGCGCAAGTTCGTCTGAACTTATTCGGCTAGGGCCGCCAAATCGCAAGCGTATCCTCCTTAACATTCACGAGGTCTTCGCCGAAATGCAGACGCTTGTCGCGGGAGAGATAGATCCCTAAACTATTAGGGTACTCCTCGGGATTGCGTGTTTGCTCGGATATGGACCGCCCTAATTGAGGAGCGATTCTACAATCACATGTTTGGAAATCGCTCGCTAGGTACCCCGCCTGTGCAAGCCGATGCTTCAGATGCCGCCCATGCAGAGATATTTCATTTCGAGGTAATCCTCGAGCCCATGGCGGGATCCCTCCCGCCCGATGCCGGACTGTTTTATCCCACCGAACGGCGCCGCTTCCGAAGACATCCGGCCGGTATTTACCCCCACCATTCCGTATTCCAAGGCCTCGGCGACATGCCAAACACGCTTCAGGTTGGAGGCATAAAAATAGGCCGCGAGGCCGTAGATCGTTTCATTTGCATCACGCACGACCTGATCCGCATCTTTGAAGCGAATAATCGGTGCGAGCGGCCCGAATGTCTCTTCGCGCGCGACGGTCATCTCGCTGGTGACACCGGTCAGGACCGTTGGTTGGAAAAACGTGCCATTCGAGCCGATGCGTTTGCCCCCGCATCGAATCGCGCCGCCTTTAGCTACGGCATCGGCAATATGGGATTCAATCTTGGCCAAAGCCTTCTTGTCGATGAGGGGTCCTATGTCCACTCCGCGCGCAAAACCGTCACCAACTTGAAGTTGGCGAGCCCGTTCAACGAATTTCTCGACGAACTCGTCGTGAACGCCCGACTGGACGTAAAGGCGGTTCGCTGAAACGCAGGTCTGGCCGGCATTGCGGTACTTCGCCTGGATCGCACCGTCTACCGCGGCATCGATATCGGCGTCATCGAAGACGATGAAAGGTGCATTGCCGCCGAGTTCTAGGCTGACTTTTTTGATTTGGGCCGAGCACTGGCGCATGAGTAGGCGCCCGATCTCAGTAGACCCGGTGAAGCTGATCTTGCGGACCTTGGGATTTGTGCAAAGTTCGCGGCCGACCGCGTCAGCTTCGGATGCGTAGATCAGGTTGACGACGCCTTCGGGAAAGCCTGCCTGATGGGCGAGGGCGAACATTGCTCCAGCCACGAGCGGCGTCTGTTCAGCGGGCTTGAGGACGATCGTGCAGCCCGCCGCCAAGGCTGGGGAGATTTTGCGCGCCACCATCGAGGCCGGGAAATTCCATGGCGTTATCGTGCCGACGACCCCGATGGGCTGCTTGATCACCAACATTCGGCGGTCGGCCGATGGTGCGGAGATCGTCTCGCCATAGACCCGATTTGCCTCCTCGGCATACCATTGCAGATACGCCGCAGCATGCGATATCTCCGATTTGGCTTCCGCAAGCGGCTTGCCCATCTCCGCAGTGAGAATTGCAGCGAGATCGTCGGCGTGGTCGATGGTCAACTGATGCCATCGCCATAGAACGTCGCTGCGCTCACGTGCGGTAAACCCTGCCCATCCAGGCTGCGCGACATAGGCCTTGTCGATCGCAGCGCATGTATCCTCGACACCCATATCGGGTAGCTCTGCCAGCACTTCGCCGGTCGACGGGTTGAGAACCTCAAATGTCCGCTCGCCCATCCGCGTGCCAAGTGCCGGCAGGCGATCGATGGGTCCAAACAGGTCAGGGGATCGCAGGTGATCATCGGCGGGCACAGGGGCAATACCGGATTCCTCCTCAACGCAGCAGGTGTATATAGTCGGTGGGGTGTGTATTCCGGACGTAAAGGTTCCTTATAGGGCCTCGGCCATACAGCTAGCAGACCACGGTACCCAAGTGGGAGGGAGAATATCTGAATTCGCTACAGGACGCCTAGCGGTTCTACTAGTCGGGCTCGACGGTCGGTTGCGCGGTGGCAGGTCCGGCCCGCGCGCAACCTTTCCATAGGTCTTCGCTGCCAGCGCCTTCACCGTCTCAGGCTCTGCGTCGCCGGCCACCACCAGCACGGCGTTGTTCGGTATCCGTTGGAGATCGTGAATGCGTCGGTGCCGTTCAGCTTCTCCATCTCCTGCCTCCAGCCGTTGACCGGAATGCGGTAGGGCTGATTGGCCGCAACGTCGCGTTGACCTTCCCGTCCAGCAGTTCGTCTCTGTGCGGCAACGGCGCTCCTTCAGGATCGCGTTTCGCTCGCTCTCGATCATGGTCGTTTAGCGGCCTCGAAGCCCATCATCTCGCCCAAAGCGATTTATAGGCGGTGAGGGCGGTATTATAGCCGCTGACTGAGACGGCTCCGTCGAACTCGCTGTCGGCGCGGTTGGGCGTCGCCCTAAAGATCAGACGCTCGAGGGAAGGGGCAAGTTCGGGTTTGCCCGGTGGCTCGTCGGCGCTGCGGACCTTGTGCCAGATCATATGAAGTGACGATTTGCGCGGGGTCATGTCGACCGTTCCATGCCATCATGGAGCAGGAAATCCGTAATCTTGCCGCCGTCGGTGGCGGCCAGAGCCGGAGCGGTCGTCTCCAGGGCCAGGGCGGTGGCAGTGAATGCCTTGCGCAGCCAGGCGGCGATCGATGGCTCCGGTTGGAAAGGCAAGTTTCGAGGCAGTGATTTGATCCTCATTTTCCTGAACGGGCTGCGTCTTCGATCCCCGTGGGAGGATCGGCGGGCAGGCCGAGCCAGATGAATCATGCGGCCAAGGCTCACTCGAGCCTCATCTTGGGATGAGCCCAGGAGACCGGCGGCGGTGTTCTTGGGGGGATGGTCATTGGAGGGATTTTCCTTGATCCGCGACGCCTTGCGGACGACCACGCATGCACCGTGCCAGATCAGAAAACATTCGAGGCATGTGGACAAGTCAGTCTGACATGTTGTGCATCCGACATTGTGGGCCATCGAACAGGGCTGAAGGCGACGCGAGCACGGCTGAGAATATCTTCTTCATTGGAAGACGATTGGGCGCGCTGCTGGGGAAGGGGGACAGGATGCGCTTCGAAGGCCGCTGCACCGACGGTCAGAATTGAAATGTTGTCGCTCCAGCGGACCGATGTCCTCGACAGTCAGACCGGGGGTGCTGAAGGGTAGAGGCGTGAGCAGCGTAGCTAAGTGGGCGCGGACCCAGCTCGCGCGCGAAGACGGACCTGAAAAAAACGGCGGGTGGCGACATTCGCGAGGCGCTGGAGAACGAGGTCGTAGGACTGGGCGGGAAAAACGATGCCGTTGCTCTCTTCTGGCGTGATGGCCTGCCGCGAGGCCGTTGAACGTGATGAGTTGCTGCGGAAGGGGAGTGTTTTCGCGGGACCTTGGTCAACGTAAGAAACAAACGTCGAGCTCGCCTTGGATGGGGGCATGCAGCACATTTGCCGCTGCAGGACAGCAGCACGGAAGCTGTCCGCGCTTGCCGTCGTCCCTGGGAACCAAACAGCAGAATTTAGCGGTCGCGATTGATTTCATGCCCGCCTGGTGCGCTCGGCTGCAAATGCATGCCTGGCGGAGTGGTCGCTTAGGTCAAGAGCATCGCGTGAGTAACAGCCTTACCTTGCTCAATCTGATGCGCGCTAACCGCCTCGCCGGATTGTGGAACTGCTCGCGGGTGGCTTCTACCACAAACAGCAAGGTCATGAAATCAAGCAGGAAGCCGTCAATCGCTTGGGCGATTGTTTCTGACTTGCCCTTGAACTGGTCCAGCAAAACGCGCGCGCTATCGATTGCTTCCACGCTGGTCGCATCGATCAACCCCTCGACCCTCTTGAAACAATCCAACTCGAAACTCCTTAAGGCGCTCCCAAGGTGTTATGCACGAAGGCAGCTCCGTGAACTACCCGGCCTTTTGACCTGGCGGCACGAGCAGCGGTCGGCCTTACGTCCCGCGCCTCCAAACACGAGCCATCGACGTGGCGCTGAGGAGCGTTGGAAGAAATTGGGCGCTTCCGGCCACGCTCGAGCGGTAGTGTAGGACAGTGCTTGCTGGCGGCTACGCCCACAATGGAGTGCGCCAGCTGATCGGGGCTTAACAATTTTTCGCTTTTTGCTGCGCCCAACTCTCGGCTATGACTCGGACAGGCCTAATGGCCGCGGACGTGCATTGTAGAAGAAGGAACAAGCATATGACGACTGGAACGGTAAAGTGGTTCAATAGCACCAAGGGGTTTGGATTTATCCAGCCCGACAATGGCGGTCCGGATGTTTTCGTCCACATTTCCGCTGTCGAACGCGCGGGCCTCTCGACCCTCGCTGACGGCCAGAAGATCAACTATGAGATCGAGCAGGACCGCCGCACTGGCAAGTCCTCAGCTGGCAGCCTGAGCAAAGCTGGTTGAAATTTTCTCCTGCGAAGTCGCAAGAGTGGGCGTGTAGGCCCGGAAGTGCTCACTGCCGCTCGATAGGGACGAGCAAAAAGTGAGGGCAGCAGATTGCTGCATGGGTCGCGAATTCCTCATGAAACAAGTTGTTGGAAAGAAGGCGGGTTGGCCCCGCCTTTTTTATGCGACGCCCAGATTAAGCCGACGGCTGCAACGCTGCAGAAGGAATTTCAATTGCCGCAATCAAGCCGCGACCTTCTTGCGAGTTCGCTTCGTCGGCACCGGCGCTTCCGGCTCTCTCGGCGCTTTCGGTTTGCGGCCGAGCCCCATCGTTTTCGCCAGTGACGAACGCTTCGCGGCGTAGTTCGGCGCCACCATGGGATAATCCACCGGCAGGCCCCATTTGGCCCGATATTCACCCGGCGTCAGCCCATAGTGGGTCGACAGATGGCGCTTTAAAGATTTGAATTTCTTCCCGTCTTCAAGGGAGATGATGTAGTCCGGTGTCACCGACTTCCTGATCGGGACTGCAGGCGTAAGGGCAACCGGCTCTTGTGCAGAGATACCTCCGGCCGTCGCTCTCAGAGCCGCATGCACTTGGCCGATGAGGGCAGGGAGATCCCCCACCGGGATCGGATTGTTGGACACGTAGGCCGACACGACATCGGCGGCAAGCTCAATGAGGGTGTCGACGTTTTTTCCGGCTTCTTCTGTCATGAAACTCTCCAGGCGGTGAAACATAGTCAGCGAAGCGTCGCTTCATAGGGCCGGTTGCCGCTGAAAGCAACAATGTCTCTGACTGCGTTATTGCCAATGCTCGTCCAGAAGCGACATCGATGCGCCATATTTCGCGGCGTGACAGCTGAGCCACTCGTTGTTGGCGACCCTGCCGAGGTGCGTGGCGCGTGCCGCTCTAACTTAGCGCCGAAGTCGCTAGTAGCCTCAAGGCTAAGCGCGCTGTGAAATCGAGCGATAGTGGTCGCTTGATGGTGGGCGTCAGGGACGATGGAACAAACGTTCATTGGCAATGGCCAAAGTGATGTAAGTTCATCGCCGGTGAGCCGCTCTTGCAAAGGGGCTGGGAACCGCCGCTGATAAACCTAGGACATCAATGTATTTCGAGGCGTTTCTTAGCCGGTCCTGGAGAGGCGGCAATGGCTGCGGATGACACCTGTTCCACGATATCAAACAGCGCGGCGACCGGCAGCTTCTCGAATCTGGAGCGGCTTCTCGCAAGTTGGCGCCGCGCCGAGAGGCCGGGCAAGGACAGTGAGCCGCCTGCATCAATCATACGCATCAACCAGCCAGCGACGCGTCCTCATACAGAATGCCGCGACCGGCCGTGTGATCTCGCCGGTAGTCGCCGAGGCCCTCTGCATGAAGCCTCCGGATGTGCTGACGATCAACCAGGCCAGAAAGGTCGACGTCCTGAAGCAGGGATGACATGAGTTTGCCACTATGCGCAGGCTTGCCATGCCCTTCCGCGGCATTTTGCGGGGCCTGTGAGTTGGGCAAGCTCGGCACTTGTCGACTTGGCGTCACCCGGCTCATCGCCATCACGCGTTTCGGTCTGGTCCTACCTCCGTGACGTTGACTCCGTTCGCGATGCCATTGAACTGCCGTGGAGAACGGCCGAGGCGGAAGGGCTGATCAACCGCCTGAAGACGATCAAACGTACCATTAGGCAGCGCCGGCTGCGAACTCCTTAGGCACGCATGCTGCCACTCAGCCGGCCTAATCACCACACGAAGCGAGGAAGAACCTGGTCAAGTGCAAAGCGACAATTGCCTCGACAGCAGGTCCCGGAAGGTTTATGCTGCCCGATGTTACCGCAATCCTGAATGGCGATTGAGTACCTTCACGAGTGAAGGGAGTGGAACTGCTTTGTCGGCCAAATTGTTGACGGAACGCCCGGCGCCCATTGTTGCTACATGTCTAGATTCTTGGGGCGTTTTGGATGATGCAATCCACCACCTCACTCCAAAGGGCAGTGGAATCTGGAACAATGTCGCTTTTGTACGCACGACATCCTTCGTGCCCGATTGGCATATTGTCTTTAACTCTGCTTCTCTTTTTGGGCTCCCTGTTGATATCGAGGCGAGCCCCAACAGGACAATTTTTGCAATCGGCGAACCGCCGACGAAAGCTCATCGTGCATTTCATGAAGGGCAGGGGAAAAATACTATCGTCCTGACGTCTGACGCAGAGCTGGTTGCTCGGCAGAATGCAGCTCGCCGATTCGTTTTGTCTCCACCGATCACTCGGTCTTGGTCTGTAAACAAGACATATGACCAACTTCTGGTCAGCGAAGTCATGGATAAGCCACTTCGGCTCTCATGGATTACCAGTAACATCGCCCTGCTTAAAGGACATCGGTATCGGCTGGCGTTTCTGGAACGGCTAAGAAAGGAGCTCGATTTTGACCTGTTCGGCCGAGGTTTTCGGCTGATTGGAGATAAATGGAACGCACTCGCACCTTATCGCTACAGTATAGCGTTCGAGAATACTCGTGCTGATTACTATTTTACAGAGAAGCTTATGGACTGCTTCGTCGCTGAAACAATGCCGATCTATTACGGCAGCCCGGCAATCACGAGGTTCTTCCCTTCGGACTCTATGGTTCTGATTGACCCAGAGGACAAGAACGTAATCCAAAAAATTCAAGAAATTATCAACTCAGACCTCTGGAAGGAACGTCGCGGCGCAATAAGAGAGGCGAAGCGGCTAGTCCTCGAGAAATACAATACGTTTGCCTATCTCGCGGGCTTCATCGAAAGCGTTCAGGATAAACCCTTACCGCCAGAAATTATACACATCGAATCGCCTGAAGTTGATTTTTCGATAGACGAATGAAGTACTCCAACGCTCGCTCCGCGTGCCCGGCGGTTGGTGGTCTCACGAGATCGGTGCGGAACGCCCGGCGGAGAATGCCTGCTGCGCAAACGGGCCGGCACGGGCGCACAAGGTCATGCGCCCCCGGCTGCCGCTAATCAGACAAACTGGGGAAGGCCAGGAACGGAATTGAGGACCTCGTCCACGAGTTCGTCGCCGGCATGTTCCTTGGCGCAGGCGATCGTCTCGTTGGCGAGGGCGGCGATCTTTGCCATGCTGAGACCCTCACTCATCAATTGCTGCCCGAGCCCCATAAGGCCGCCACCCTCTGGGTCGTCGCCATGATACTTCGCTACTAATTCCGAAGCTCCCGGAATGGCCTCGATCATGCGCGCGCCGGGACCGTCGGCCGCGTGGCTCCGCAGGAAACCCAGCATTAACCCAACGGCCTTCTCTGCGACAGCCGGGCCGATGCCGGCACCAGTGGCGATGCGCGGTAAGATTTCTTCCATGCAGGGTCTCTCTCTCTTTGATTACGTTTACAAGGGGCCGGTCCGGCGCCCCGCGCCTTTGGCCGAACCACAATTGAACTCCACAAAATAGGCCAGCGGAGGTGCTATTGCGCCTAAAACCGCCTGTGTCAACGCAAGCTGCGTCGGACGTGCGTGTTTCGCAAACCGAAGATCATTCCAATTCACTTCATTACGCATTGGCAACCGCACAGTTTGCGTTGGCTCGCTTATGGGCCAATGCCCCCCGCCCGTCAAATGATGACGACAACGTGGTCAGCGCCCAGGATCTGTGGATCAAGGTGAGGCAGTTACAGCGGGTGGACCTGCTCAAGCGCGGCGCCGTCGACACAAAGGGCTAGATTGGCGATACTGCGCGTGTTGGCCATGTCTTTCCTCGCGTGATGGGATGTTCGTAGAAGCGGAGCTATATGCCGGTGTGACGGTCCACAAAGGCGGAACGCCTATTCCGATACCACATCCATACTGTCACATAGACCGTCGCTGCTTAGGTATTGAAACCGCCATCGCTGGTGACATCACAATGTGCAGTCGGCGGGTGTCGATAAGGTCGATTCACGCAATCAGCAGGTCAGGAGGAACGAATGAACCCTGACGGTTCAGAAGCTCACTTTTCGCAAGGCGTGCAGCGCACATCGTGCAAGAGATTGCCAGTCTTGCGGATGCTGTCGACTTTCTCAACCTTGGCTGGAAGATCGCAGTGACCGAATCTACGAAGCCGCCCTCAGGGCGTGCTTTGATGCATAAAACCGGTTGCCAACCAGGGATACTCCTCCTCCCTGAAGTCCAATCGAGAAGAGCGATCACTTCCAAGAGGTCCCAGCTCAGCTGCGAAAACAGGTGTGAGACCCCGTCCTCTCCCTCAAGCTGATCTAGCTCAGGGCGTTCATGAGCCGCAGATCGCATAATGGCTGCGTGGACGACGCAGGAAGACCAATTATGAAAATCCTATTCAGTACGATGGCTGTGACCTTGCTGGCACCCACCGCCTTTGCTGCGGATTCGATCCCCACCGACCTCAGAGATACGGCATTGGCCACCTTCACGGCTTTGCCATCCACCACGCCGACAGTCGCCAACAACCCGATCACCCCGGAAAAGATCGCTCTCGGCAAGGCACTGTTCTTCGATCCACGCGTCTCGGCGTCAGGCGTCTTGTCGTGCAATTCATGCCACAACCTGGCCACCGGCGGCGACGACAATCACGAAACCTCGATTGGCCATGGTTGGCAGAAGGGACAGCGCAACGCGCCGACTGTACTGAACGCTGTCTTCAACATCGCCCAGTTCTGGGATGGTCGTGCCGAAGACCTGAAGGCTCAGGCGAAGGGACCGGTCCAAGCCGGGATCGAAATGGCCAATACACCGGGCCAACTCATCGCCACTCTCAAGTCCATGCCGCAATATGTCGAGTGGTTCGATGCAGCTTTTCCGGCTGAAGCCGATCGGGTCACCTTCGACAACTTCGCCAAGGCGATCGAAGCCTTCGAGGCGACACTGGTCACACCTGCCCCGTTCGACAGCTTCCTGAATGGTGATGAGGTTGCCATGACTTCCGAACAGAAACAGGGCCTGGTGCTTTTCATGGACAAAGGCTGCTCGTCCTGCCATGCCGGCATCAACGTTGGTGGGCAAGCCTATTACCCATTCGGCCTCGTGGAACGGCCCAGCGCCGAAGTCCTGCCGGACAAAGACAAGGGCCGATTTGAGGTCACCAATGCAGCCGACGATTCCTATGTCTTCCGCGTGGCGCCGCTGCGCAACGTTGCACTCACCGCGCCATACTTTCATTCGGGCAAGGTTTGGGATCTGAAACAGGCCGTCGCCATTATGGGGACCACCCAGCTCGGCGTAGTACTGGCGGACGAAGAAGTTGACCTGCTTGTTGCCTTCCTCAACTCGCTGACCGGAGAGGCACCTGACGTCGCCTATCCCATCTTACCCTCAGAAACGGCGACAACGCCCCGGCCTGTAACGCAGATCTCAGGAAAATAAGGGCCAATCGGCTGCGGACTCGCAATCGAAAATGATTGGCGATTTTTACTTGGCGACACGAATTGCGACGTCCATCTTGTCGCTGCCTGAGCGAACGCGCCAAGCAGTCTACTTTGAGAAACGACGCGTGTCCGATTTGTTCGAGGCGCGGGGCCTGTATGTCCCCAAGGAACCAATATTATAGCGTAGTGCCACATTTATATTTCTGCGGGATTAAGACACGTGCCGTAGGGAAATTGCACATTTGCGCCGAGTGGCTCATTTCCAAGAGTGTGCCGGTTTGGCATGTTCACGGCCGACAGGAGCCAGCCGGTAGCTCACCACACGGTGAGGAAGGAGAAGCCTCAGGCCACTTTCTCCCGGAGCGCGCGCGCTGCAGCGACCATGTTCATGAGGGCAGGGCGGACCTCCTCCCATTTGCGTGTTTTGAGGCCACAGTCCGGGTTTACCCACAGTTGGCCGTCGGACAGTCGCTCGCGGGCAAGCATGATTAGGTCCGAAATCTCGCCGACTTCCGGGACGCGTGGTGAGTGAATATCATAGACGCCAGGACCGATTTCGTTCGGATATTTGGAGCTCGTGAAGGCGTCCAACAGTTCCATCTTCGAGCGCGACGTCTCAATCGAAATGACATCCGCATCCATTCCAGCGATCGCGTGAATGATCTCGTTGAACTCCGAATAGCACATGTGGGTATGAATTTGAGTCGCGTCCTTTACACCCGTTGAAGCGATCCGGAAACATTCGACAGCCCAGTCGAGATAGACTTTCCAGTCAGATTGGCGCAGTGGCAATCCTTCGCGAAACGCGGCCTCATCGATCTGGACCATCCTTGCGCCGGATCTTTCGAGATCCGTCACTTCGTCGCGGATGGCGAGCGCGATCTGGCGGCAGGCTTCGGAGCGGGGTACGTCGTCGCGAACAAAAGACCAGTTGAGAATGGTGACTGGGCCTGTGAGCATTCCCTTCACGGGCTTTTCCGTAAGCGACTGGGCGAATTGCCACCAGCGCACTGTCATCGGATTGCGCCTCGATACGTCGCCGAAAATGATGGGGGGACGCACGTAGCGCGACCCATAGCTTTGTACCCAGGCATGCTGGGTGAGCGCGAAGCCGGACAACTGCTCGCCGAAATGCTGTACCATGTCGTTTCGCTCGAACTCACCATGCACCAGCACGTCCAGCCCGATCTCTTCCTGCCAGCGAATTGCAGCCTCGATCTCCTTCTTCAGGAACGTCTCATAGTCGACATAGCTCAGCTGGCCCTTCGCATGAGCGGCCCGCGCCTTGCGTACCTGCGGCGTCTGCGGGAAGGACCCGATGGTCGTCGTCGGGAACGGCGGCAGCCCGAGTGAGCCGGCCTGGACTCTGGAGCGCTCGCCAAAAGCGCTCTCTCGTCGCTTCGCGCTGTCCTCAATGCTAGCGATCCGCCCCTGAACAAGCGGGTCATGGATCCTCGTGGATGTCACGCGCGTGGCGGCAGCCTCGGCAGACGCTTTCAACGCGCCTGCCACCGCATCCCTGCCTTGGGACAGGGCCCCGGCTAGCAAGACCAGCTCGTCGGTCTTCTGGGCCGCGAAGGCGAGCCACGACCTGATGTCCGCGTCGAGTTCCGTCTCCATGCGCAGATCAATCGGCACATGCAGCATCGAGCAAGAAGGCGCGATCTCGACGCGGTCCAAGGGCCAGCCGGCGACGATCGGTTTGATGCGGTCGAGAATGGCGGGCAGGTTCGCACGCCAGACGTTGCGGCCATCGATCAAGCCAAGCGAGAGCACCAGATCCTTCGGAGCGAGCCGAGCCACCGTTTCCAGCTGCTCGGGAGCGCGCACGAGATCAATATGCAGGCCGGCCAGGGGCAGAGAAATCGCGGTTTCGAGATTGTCTCCCAGCGACCCGAAATACGTAGCCAGCATGATCTTCAGCTCGGGCGCGGCTTTCGACAGCTGGCCATAGGCGAATTCGAACGCAGCTCGTTCGTTCGGGTTCAGATCGAGGACAAGCGCTGGCTCATCGATCTGCACCCAGTCGGCTCCCGACAGCTTCAGCCTCTCCAGAAGCTGCTCGTAAACCGGCAGCAGCCGCGGTAGGAGCGCGATGGGACCGAACCCCTCGGCAGGCGATTTCGCCAGCTTGAGGAAGGTGATGGGTCCAAGGATGACTGGGCGTGTGTGAATGCCGAGAGCTTTAGCCTCGAGGAAGTAATCGACCGGCTTCGATGACGAGAGGGCGAACGTCTGATCATCATCGAGTTCCGGCACAATGTAGTGGTAGTTGGTGTCAAACCACTTGGTCATTTCCATCGCGGTTACACCAGGTCCATGAGCCTCCTCCTGGTAACCAGCGTGTCCACAATCCTCCGTCTGACCCTGGTTGCCGCGCGCCATTGCGAAGTAGATGTCAAGTGGGACCTCGCCGCTATTCCAGCCGTAACGGGATGGAACGGCCCCGACCATGGCTGCGGTGTCGAGCACATGGTCGTAAAGCGAGAAGTCGTTCGACGGGATTTTCGACACGCCGCGATCGCGCTGCTCTTCCCAGCTAGCGGCACGGAGCGCCTTCGACGTCGTGAGAAGGTCGCCAGCGGACGATGTTCCGGACCAGTAGCTTTCAAGCGCGAATTTCAGTTCTCGCCGACGACCGAAGCGCGGCACGCCGAGCGTTGCTACAGGAATTTGCTGAGAGACAGTCATGTCATACCCCGATGATTGGGGCGTCGGTGACAAGGAAGGCGCTAGCAGGCCGGCATCAACGCCGGGTTGCAGCGGCCACCGAGACACCCCGCCCGTGGACGTAATTCGCGTGGCAGGTCTCCTGGCTCGCGGGGTCATAGCCTCTACCCGTCTTCCTGAGGGTATTCGCCTCAGTGACGTGATTGGGGTTGGCTCGCCGCTAACAGTTGCGGGGGCAGCGCCGGCATCGCACCGGCTTCCCTCTTAGCTCCGCTGCGGCAGCGCCGCACGCGAGAACCACGACACGCAGACAATCACAGCAGTTCGCTCTTTTGTCAATGACGCATAACGAAATGTTTATGTCGTTATGTGATCGCACTTTTACGCCTTTGTCTAGCATTGTGAAATATTCCGTCCGCCGATTGGCGGCGCTGCACGGCGCTACTTAGTCCCGATAAGCCGTTTTAGACCTCATTCAGGCAGCAAACTAAGTATCTCGTCGCCAGGTGCTCCGCATTGAGGAACGCGGAATTGCAGGCAAAGCTCGCGTGCTTCATATTCGCATCATACGGTCGGCAGAACCCCGGTTTTATCCAGTGCACGCTCCAGTGCGGTGTGCAATTCTACACAGTCCGATACGAAGGCATTCTGGCCTCGCTGATCCATCCCAAGCCGAGATAGTGGAAGTCATCCGCAGGCACCATAACCCGGCTGTTGTCTAAACGAAGTCCGCTGAGTCGATGCCCTTGGTGTAGCCGGCCGATCGACGCTGATAACTAGCTTTGCTGCACCAAGTTTCAGCTGGGAAACGTAGGCTTTCTGCGCCGCAAGCGAATCCGCAGCACACTGTGCGAATTGCTTCGGATCGATACCTATAGGAAATTTTTTTGGCATTGCGTCTGGCCGTGGCCTTGCACCTCTCGAGCGAGCTACGCAGCAGCACTCGGTCAGATCTTGGAAGCGAATGGCTGTCGATATAAGCGAGGTTTGACACAGTTTCGGCCACCGCGATGATCGCTCAGTAGGGCAGCTGTTAGTTGCTCGCCCACCTAAAGCAACCCAGCCTGTTCAGCCGCGCTGCGCAGGTTCTGCCGCGGCCGCGGCCCGAGCTGCTGGATCACCAGCCCGGCGGCCAGCGAGCCCAGATCGCCGCAATCCTTCAGGCTGCGCCCCGTGGTGTAGCCGTAGAGGAAACCGGCGGCATAGAAGTCGCCGGCGCCAGTGGTGTCGACCAGTTCGCGGATCGTCGTCGCCTGGATGGTGACGGTCTCGTCGCCGCGCACGATCACCGAACCTTTTTCGGAGCGGGTGACGGCGGCGATCTTGCAGTCCTTGCGGATAGCCGCCAGCGCCTCGTCGAAGGATTTTGTCTGGTAGAGCGACTTGATCTCGTGGCTGTTGGCAAAGACGATGTCGACCGTGCCCGAACGCATCAGGTCGAGGAACTCGTCGCGGTAACGGTCGACGCAGAACGAATCCGACAAGGTCATCGATACTTCGCGACCGGCCGCGTGCGCCAGTTTCGCCGTCTGCCGGATGGCTTCCTTGGCGCGGGGCGGGTCCCACAGATAACCCTCGAAATAGGTCACCTTGGCGCCGGACGCCTTGTCGGCTTCGACATCTTCCGGCCCGAGTTCGACGCAGGCGCCGAGATAGGTGTTCATCGAGCGCTCGCCATCGGGGGTGACGAAGATCATCGAGCGCGCCGTCGGTGGCTCGCCCTGGAGCGGCCTGGTGTCGAAGGCGACACCCTGCGCGTGGATGTCGTGCGCGTAGATTTCGCCCAGCGCATCGTTGGAGACCTTGCCGAAGAAGGCGGCGCGTCCGCCGAAGGAGGCAACACCTGCCGCCGTGTTGCCGGCGCTGCCGCCGGAGGCCTCGATCGCCGGGCCCATGCGGCTGTAGAGCAATTCGGCGCGCTGCGTGTCGATGAGATTCATCGCACCCTTGATGATGCCGTTGGTCTCGAGGAATTCCTCCTCGCACTGGGCGATGATGTCGACAATGGCATTGCCGATGCAAAGCACGTCATAATCCGGCATCAATGTCTCCGCCAAAAACCCGGGCCGGCTTCTCGCCACGCCGGCCGGGCCGGGTCTGCCCGGTGGGAATGGGCTTTCCGCTTGCCAATCCGTTCGCCGGCGGCTCTCACGGGGCGGCGAGTCCTGCCTCGCGACGCAATTCGTCGGCCCTGTCTGTCTTCTCCCAGGTGAAATCAGGCTCTTCACGGCCGAAATGGCCATAGGTCGCTGTATTGCGGTATATAGGGCGTAAGAGATCAAGCATCTTGATAATGCCTTTCGGTCTGAGATCGAACAACTCAAGAATGAGGCGCTCGATCCTGCTTTCCTCAACCCTGGCTGTCCCGAACGTGTTGACCATGACGGAAACCGGACTGGCCACGCCGATTGCGTAAGCAAGCTGCACCTCGCACACGTCCGCAAGTCCGCTGGCGACGATGTTCTTTGCGACATAGCGGGCTGCATAGGCAGCTGAGCGGTCAACCTTGGACGGGTCCTTGCCCGAAAAGGCGCCGCCGCCATGACGACCCATCCCGCCATAGGAATCGACGATGATCTTGCGTCCAGTGAGACCGCAGTCGCCGCGCGGCCCGCCGACTACGAACCGCCCCGTCGGGTTGACCAGAATTCTGATGCCTTCCGTCTCCAGGTGGGTCGGCAGGACAGGCTTTATGATTTCCTCAATGACGCCCTCGCGGACAGTCTCTTGCGAGACCTGCTCGTCATGTTGCGTCGACACGACGATCGTATCCAGGGCGACCGGGCGCAACCCCTCATAGCGCACTGAGACCTGGGATTTCATGTCAGGACGCAACCAGCCAAGCTGTTGCGCCTTCCGGACATACGCCTGCCGTTTCGTCAAGCGATGAGCGAGCTGGATCGGCAAAGGCATCAGGGTATCGGTTTCGCGGCATGCGTAGCCGAACATGAGGCCCTGATCTCCCGCTCCCTGCTGGAGGTCTTGCCCTCTTCCCTCGTCAACGCCTTGGCTGATGTCGGGCGACTGCTCGGTGAGGGCATGAACGACGGAGCAACGCCGGCCGTCAAAGCCGACGGCCTCGTCGTCGTACCCAATGTCGAGAATCGTATCGCGCGCAACTTGGCTGTAATCCACCTGCGCATCGCTGGTAATCTCGCCAGCCAGGACGACTATCCCTGATTTTACCAACGCTTCACAGGCGACGCGCGCCTTGGGATCTGTGCGGAGGATGGCATCGAGGATGGCATCCGAGATGTTGTCGGCCAACTTATCCGGGTGCCCCGCGCCAACCGATTCGGAAGAGAACACGAACTGCCTAGCCATGAATACCTCGCTTCGGGTGTTGGATGTGGTATGGGCATTTTGCTTGGCCCACCTTACTTGTCGGAGATGCCCGGGACCTCGAACGCAGCGCACAAGTCGGCAACGTCTCTTCGCACGCAGGCATGGAGATCTTCGTCGTCTGGCCGCTGGAGGACGGAGTCAATGAAGCCAGCAATTTTCACCATTTCCACATCGCGCATGCCCATTGACGTCACTGCTGGCGCCCCCAGGCGAATTCCGCTTGTGACCGCCGGATCCCGCGGGTCGCCAGGCACCATATTAAAGTTTGTGATGATTCCTGCCTTTGCTAGTCGCTCGGCATAGGCCTTGCCCGATAGGGGCCGATCGCGAAGATCAAGGATCAGCATGTGATTGTCCGTCCCCCCGGTCACCAGGTCATAACCTCGCTCAAGCAGTGCATGTGCCAGAGCCTTGGCATTCTTGACCATCTGTTGGCCGTAGCTTCGGAAGGACGGGTTCGCGGCTTCGTGCAAGGCAACCGCTAGCGCAGCGATGGCATTCATGTGGGGCCCGCCTTGCAGGTGAGGGAAGACCGCCCGGTCTATTCGTCTGGCGAGATTGTATTTGCTCTTTGTATGATACAGGGCCTGATAGCGATCTTCGTTCCTTGACAAAATGAAGCCACCGCGGGGACCGCGGATCGACTTGTGGGACGTGCTGCTGACCACGTCGCAATGGCCCACGGGATTCGGGTGCGCTCCCGCGGCAATCAGGCCGCTGATGTGCGCAATGTCGGCTACGAGATAGGAGTTCGCTTCCAGGGCGATTTGTGCCATTGCCGCGTAGTCAAAGACACGCGGGTAGGCAGTTCCGCCGACCCAAATGAGCCGCGGCCGTTCCCGCTTGGCTGTCTCGCGCAAGCGGTCATAGTCAATCTGCTGTGTCTTTTCATCTAGTCCATAGGGCACGCGTTGATAGTCAGTTCCGGAAAAATTGATGGCCCAACCATGAGTCAGATGGCCCCCTTCCGGAAGGGGCAAGCCCATGACTTTGTCACCGGGACTCAAAAGCGCACGATAGACAGCCTGGTTGGCCGGCGAGCCGGAATAAGGCTGGACGTTGGCATGCTCGCTGCCAAATAATGTTTTCAGGCGCTCAATGGCCAGATTCTCAAGCTCATCAACGATCTCGTTTCCAGCGTAGTAGCGCGCACCGGGGTACCCCTCGGCGTACTTGTTCGTGAAAATCGAGCCGTTCGCTTCCAGCACGGCCGAGGACGCAAAGTTCTCTGAGGCGATGAGCTTGAGGGTCGTCCGCTCCTGCCGCTCCTGTCTCAGAAGCAGCTCGTGAACGCGGCAATCAACCGCGGCCAAGGAAGACCGCCCGTGGGTGTCGGGCTGTGCGATCGCGCCGTCGGCGGAGTTGTCCATGGTAGCTTCGCGCTCCAATTGAATTGACCTATTTCACGATCAAGCACGCGGTCCCCTTCGGCCGCGTGTCTCGTACCGCTTCGAGCCGCTGCAGGTCCTGTTTATGATAGCCGTCGCGATGGGGCAGGAGATCGACCAATAATTGTACCAGCCCGCCGTCGCTGGATCCTGCTTTGAGATGGTACGTGCGCCACGGAGGCTGTTCGTTGCAGCAAAGAAAGTCGGCTCTGGCGAGCAGCCGGACGTGTCGCGCAACCCGCTCTCGACACACGCCCAGAATCTCCGCTAGCTCGCAGACAGTTAGGTCCGCATGCGCACAAAGGCCCAGGAATCGGAGGCGGTCAGGATGCGCTGCCATGCGTAGGCGACTAACCAGTGTCATCATGGCTCAGGGCCAAGTCCTGCCGAAATTTCTCATTTCGCGTTCTCCACAGAAGTTGCAGATTTCGAAGGGTTGTCCAACGACCGGACAAATCTCGGTGGCCGTGACGACCGTCGATATCCTGTGTCGAACAAACAAATGGGCGCTCTTCTTGCCTTTAGCCGAAATTGCAAGCAGTTCGGCCAGTTGAAGACAAGCGGTGCCAGGGTTTGGAACCACTGACCTAAGACGTTGCAATAAGCCTACCATTCACAGCGAGCCGGAGTTGCTAAGAGTCTATGAATTTCCTTGAAGGATCTGTTGCAACGTTTGCCCAGCCTGGCCTGCTCCCGGTTTGCAGCGGTCATGGTCAGGCGATCCATCGCCTCTGCGAGCACGGAATTGCCCTGCATCGCATCGCTGATCAGCTCCTGAAGGCCGGGACGCAACAGCGACGCGCCGCAGATCGCGCGGTGGGTATTGCTGTCGACGACTGTCCAGCCTTGCTTTTCAGCACGCAAGCAGCAGAGCCGCAACTGATCCTCGATCGAGGCGTCTCGGTGATTGTCAGTTGAGTAGCGAGCGCCAAGCGCGACCTTCATGAGGCGGCCCCTTACTCCGGGACGCGGTCTCGCGTCTGGCTATCCGTTTCGGCTTGAACGAAATCCCGTGCGGCCTGTCGCGCCAGCAGCCGGACCAGATTGACGAAGCGTCGATCGGGCTTCGGCGACGCAGGCACAGCCGATTCGCGGGCCGCGCCGGCGACCACACGAAGCTTTTCGGCTGTTGCACGTTTCGGTCGCGCTATGATCGCGTTCCTGCCTGACGCGAAATACTCCGTTTCGCGACAATGATGCCAAGTCACGGTGCTTCGACAAGATGGAAATCCTTTGTGATCAATAACGCGCCTCGCGGAGGAGCCAGTGCTGGCCGATGACGGGGCACCTTGTGCTCCGAAGAAGGCATGGCTATATATCCGGATAGAGAACGGAGGCACGCGATGGGCAACACTGCACAGAAGAGAGCCATCGAGAATTATCGGTCTCGCCTGGCTGAGCGCGGCATCGCGCGGTTCGAGATCCTGGCGTTCGACGCAGACCGCGATCTACTGCGAACTCTTGCCCGAAAATTAACGGAGAGCGGGCCGGATGCCCGACAGCTTCGTCGGACCGTACAGCAAGCCGTGGCGGGTGAGCCACCGAAAGCGGGCAGCATTCTCGCCGCGTTGCGTCGCTCGCCTCTGGTTGGCTCCAACCTCAACCTCAGCCGGCCGCGCGAAGAGGGGCGCGAGATCGACCTGTGACGCGCTACCTTCTTCATACCAATATCATCAGCAACGTCATAAAGCCGGAGCCTTCGGGCTCGTTGCTTGCCTGGATGGGCGCGCAGAAGGACGAAGACCTCTTAATTGCTTCGCTTACTGTCGCCGAAATTCGCCGAGGGATCCTAGAGAAGCCGAAGGGGAAGAAGCGCAGTAGCCTTGAAACTTGGTTCGAGGGCTCCGAAGGCCCGCAAGCGCTGTTCGCTGGCCGCGTGCTATCGTTCGACGAGAAAGCCGGCCTCGTGTGGGCGCGGCTGATGGCCAACGGCAAAGCCAGAGGCCGTTCGCGGAGCGCCCTAGACACAATCATTGCCGCTATAGCTGAAGCCAACGAGTGTGTCGTAGTGACCGACAATGAAAAGGACTTCGAGGACGTTCAGATAATCAACCCGCTCCGTAGCTCTGGAAGCCAAGCGGGTGATGATAGCTCCAACGGTCCGGCCGATTCAATTTGAGGATTTCAGCGGCACGGAGACCGAACGTCTCGTGTTCGCCTACCTTTAGCGATGGCTGGATTGATCTTGCTTAGTTCGGCCAGGGGCGTCTCTTCCAGTTCCGCTTTAATGCCATCCCGGTTCATCTAGTCAGCTCGATCTACCAACAGTTCGCACGCACGAGCGCTGCGGACAAGGCGCGATCGCAGGGACTGCGCGATATGCGTGTCGAGCTCGTCCATCTTACACTCGATCTCGTCTTCGAAGGCTTCTCGCCAAACGCCACTGTAGTCGATGCCGCGCGCGGCTCGGGGCCTTCTCATCGAGGCTTTCTCGCGACTGGTCTGGCGCGCTACCAATGGCAAGTTCGCCCGCCGGGAACTCGTCGGTCTGTACTCCCAGCTCTGGGCGTCCACATCAACTGCGGAGCTCTTGGCATCGCCGTGTTCTGCCTTTGGCTGGCAGCTCTCAAGCTCGACGAGCAGCCGATCGACGACACCCGCGACCTCAAGTTCGACCCGGTTAACTCGATAACACCCTATTGGCAGATTCAGTCGGGGAGGATCTGCCCACTCCGATCACAAGCCGATCTTTCGACCCCGTGGTCGGGAATTCTCCATGGACTTCGTGAACAAGGAATGCAGCGCCGAAAGCCGAAGCGCTTCCGATACATCGACGCCCCTTCCGAGACGGAGCCCCGATTAGGCATTCCTGCCACTCTATCTAGCCGACCCCCGTGGCCGCGTTGCCGATCGGTGCGCACTGGTCGCCTACATCGCCCCGGCACGTGAAGATCGTCTCTGCTGACGCTCGTTGAGCAATTCAGGCCGCCTCCGGCTGGCGTTTGATCAGCGTCAGCGTCAACCAGCGCGCGGTCAGCGCCGGCTTTTTCGAGCCCTCGATCTCAATCGTCACGCCCAGCGCCGTCTGCACCCAGCCCGACGGCCTGACCTTGATGTCGGCCAGTACGAAACGGGTGCGGATGCGCGATCCGGTTTTCACCGGCGCCAGGAAGCGCAGCGATTCGAAGCCATAGTTGACACCCATCTTGCAGTTTTCGAGCGGCCGCATGGTCTCGAAAGTCATCGCCGACAAAAGCGAAAGCGACAGGAAGCCATGTGCGATGGTGCCGCCGAACGGCGTCTCGCGCTTGGCGCGCTCCGGATCGCAGTGGATGAACTGGTGGTCATCGGTGGACTCGGCGAACTGGTCGATCATCCGCTGCGAGACCGCCCGCCACGGCGACACGCCGACTTCCTTGCCGACGCTGGCCAGAAGCTCGTCGAGACTGATCGGTTCCACGCTAATGTCCTCCATTTCAACCGTCCGAAGCGCGAGCGGCTTCATTCCGTGAACAGTGTCAGCCCATGCTGCACCGACTGCCGGCCATCCATCGGCAGGATGGCGCCGGTGAGATGACTGCCGTCACGGCTGCACGAATAGAACGTTCCGCCGGCAATCTCATTCGGCGCACCGATGCGGCCGATCCGAACATGGCCGCAGACGGGCTGGCTTGTATCTCGGTCGCGGTGCGCGTCCTGCAGGCCGCCGAAAGCAGCTCGTCTTGCTACGGATGATCATTCCGCCGGCGCCGCTATGCGGTATTGTCGCAGATTGATAAAATCAATTGTCTGGATAGGAACCATCCGTGTCTCGAATGGTGGAGGAGTAGTCCAGCAGACGGGGTGGCTTGTGGTCCTTCTTGAAGCTCCGCCACCAGACCGGGTTGCGTAACTTGGATTTCCAAGGCGTCTTCCTGGGTTTGCACCGTCAGCGCGCTGACAGCAAGGCAGGTGCGCAGGTCACGGCAAGCGATCGTCTCGATCTCGCGGGCAATTCCAGCCCTACCGCGGGAGTCAGACCCTACAACAACGAGCAGACGCGGTTCTCGCCCCAGCGCTATTGTTCTGTCTTTCGATCCATTCTCGCGTGCGCGCTTCTGGGGCGTCGTTCAGCGCAAGGTCGGTGACCACGGCTGCGCTTTCGGCGCCAGCCTCGAAAAACGCCTTCGAGCCGGTCAGGTTGAGGCCGTCGATGGAGACCAATGGGATCGGCGCGACCTGGTGCTTCCACTCGCTGATCCGCTCGAGCCCTTGCGACGCCCATTCATCTTCTTGAGGCTAGTTGGATAGACTGGGCCGAGCGCCACATACTCCGGCTCGGCCACTGGCGCAGTTCGGTGTGATCGTGGATCGAAAGGCCGAGCTTCAATCCGGCGTATTTCATCGTCAGCATCGGCGGCAGCCAAATCCTTTTGACCAAGATGGACGAAGTCGCAGCCTTCCTCGATTGCCGTGCGCCAATAGTCGTTGACGCTCACTTGGCAACCATGGACCGCGCAGGCGTCGTTCGCGCGGCGGATTTCCGTCTGCAGTCCTTTCTCGTCCATATCCTTTATCCGGAGCTGCACCAGACTCACGCCGAGCGGGACCAGCCGGTCAATCCAGCCGGCACGTCGACGACTTCATGAGAAGACGGCCCTGCCGATCGTCGGTGGGTAGCGCGGTTCGAGCATTCCCGAGTTGAAAGCTTCACGACCGGCATCGACCGCTTTGCCGAACGCACGCGCCATGCCGACCGGATCGGCCGCCCTCGGGACCGCCGTGTTCAGGAGCACGGCGTCAAACCTGAGCTCCATCACGGTCGCCGCGTACGACGGCCGTCCGAGCCTGCATCCACAATCAACGGAATGTAGGGGAAATGTCCGCACATCAACTGGACCTCGTAGCTCAACGCTTCATCGCATTAGAATGAGCGTTCGAAACGCAGGATACCGCCGACACTGCTCTTCTTGTTGGCATTGGTCCAGTTCACTTCGGAAGCTTTCACCTTTCCGACGGCGGAGCCTCCGTAGCGGTCATAGTCGAGTTCAGCCGTAACTGTGAAATCTGGAAGAAGCGCGTAGGCGACGTTCGCAGCGACACCATAGTTCTTGAGCTGATCACCCGAGAGCTGAAGGTTCAACGAAGTTGTCTCGTTGAGCTCGTAAGCGGCGCCAGCCCAGAAAGCCCAGTTCCCGCCCCAAATCTTATAGAAGCCGCGACCATGAGCGTCGATCGCGTTCATGGAGTCGTCGTTGAGCTTGCCATTGGAACCGTAGCCGAACATTCCGAACAGCAACAGTTCGTTGGTGACATTGATGTCGACACGGACCTTGGCGGCCACCGATTCGTAGTTGCTATCATAACCAGCAACGCAAGTGATCGCTCCCCAGCCATGTGTGTATTTCAAGCCGCCGACTATGTGCGGAGCGTAGTTGTCGATTGTGCCCACCACGCCTGAGCCTTCTTCGAGCGAAACCACGGCCGAAAAGCCGTTCCCGGCGTCGAAGTAGTACTGGACCACATTGGTATCGAAAGCGCCGTACGGAACCGGCGTCTGGTTGAGTACGTCACCCGCGCCGCCAATAAACACGTCGAAGGCCGACCAGTCCTTACCAACTCGGAGGCCACCAAGCTGAATCCAGGCGAAGGTCAAGATGCTGTCTCCGTTGAAGGCATAGGACCGAGAACTGTCCGAAACCGAAGTGTGGCGGTTACCGAAATTCACGCGGGTTTCGGTGTAGGTCTTCAACGTGCCGAGTTCGGTCTCCTGGCCGGTCCAAGCTTTCAGTGTGAAGCGCGTGTTGTTTTGCCATGTACCCTGATCCTCACCAGTCCTCACATCTGAGGTTCTTGAGTGGTAAAACAATCCGACATCGCCCAAGCCCACGTAGTAGCTAAGATAGCCGCCGATTCGCAGGCAGGTCTCGGTGCCTGAAATATAGACGTAGCTGGAGCCGTAGACGTCGCAGATCTTGAGGTACTCAGTGGGATCAGGCTCGGGGACGATGATCACGGCGCGAGCGTCGGAAGCGGCGATCAGTGCCGCAGTTGAGCCGAGGAGGAGGCTCCCAATGGTCATTGTTGATCTCCGTCTAAATAGTAAAAGGAATCGAGACCGATAAATGATTTTTGCTAAGCAAACGATTGATAGCGAATCAGCTTAATTCTAGGAGTGTTGCTGCACCTGCCGTGCTAATGCTTAGGAGAAGTTAGAATGTGGTTGAGACTTGCTGTCACATAGATTAAGTAATTATCATTCCAAGGCGGTCGTACAACATTTTTGTACAATTACCCTTTTGACCTCCGCGGCGGGCCTCACAAAGGGTACTACTGCAAATGACGTGCCACCCTGGCGACCCAGCTGCGGCTTGAAGCTCAAATGTGCGGGCGGACCTTGGTTCGCGCTTCCGTTCTTTTTGCCTTGCGGATCCATCCAAGCACGAACGGCAAACGTTTCGGCTACGGTTCGTCTGTTCGCTTCGTGACAGTTTGGCTTAATGGCGACGGCATTGTTTGCTGTGAGCCCCGCCGTTGAGGCATCATGCGGCGGCCACCGCTCGGTACGACGCCGTCACTTTGGCGAGCTGATGGTCGATAACCACGCGCCGCAGCCTTGCACCACTGAGTCGGTAGGCGCCAGCCTTGGCATTGCGGCGGACCTGACGGTCGCGTCGAGCAGGTTTTCGTGTTGAAAGCGGCGCGGCACAGCTAATGCTTCTTGCCAGCAATTCACACAACGAGCTCATCGAGACGGCAGAGATCATTATGGGCGGCGCTAGCTGGCGTGCAAAGTCTGGACCCAACACCGTATTGTCTCATCGGATGCGGCATCTGCGCTCAGAAGAGTCTCCCACGCGCAGATGAAGGGAAGGGACGTCGAACAAAACGGTGCGCGTGAGGGTTTCGGCGGGAACACCATCGTCAGTCGCTGACCGAGTGCGCTCAGACCATCGCTGTCCAGCCAAGACTGAACGGCGCCCATTGGTAAAAATTCCGAGCCCAAAGCGGAACGGACTGACATAGCGCAAAGACGCAGGCGAGCGCAGCGGTAAGGTTGGATGTTATCAGCATGGGACGGTGACCGTTGCAGACCACGAAATTTCGAGAGGCCCGGCTGCCTTGGTACACTATCTATCCCGCTGTGTCGGAGTTCTCTGGGGCGGTCGGCGCCGAGGCTTATGAGGAATGGCTCAGGAACCTGCCGGCTGATGATCCGGTGTCACTTTATCTGCACGTTCCGTTCTGCCGATCAGCCTGCTGGTATTGCGGCTTCCCAACCACCATCACCCGCCGTGATGCGCCCATCCTCAACTATCTGGCGGCGCTGCGTGACGAGATCCGTCTGGTTTCGGAGCGAGTGCCGAAGACGTTGCCCGTGAGCGACATACATTTCGGCGGCGGAACGCCGTCTCTCATCGGACCAGCCGAGTTCCTCGCTCTGATGGAGTTCCAGCGATGCCGCTTCGCCATCTCGAAAACAGCTACGGTCGCCATCGAGATCGATCCACGAACACTCACGCCCGAGATGGCGGAAGGCTTGGGAGCGGCCGGCGTGAACCGCGCGAGCCTGGGCGTACAGAGCTTCGATCCCATTGTTCAAAAAGCGATCAACCGAATCCAGAGCGAGGCCCAGACGTCGGCTGCCGTGGAAGTGCTGCGCCGGCATGGAGTAAGCCGCATCAACTTCGACCTCATCTACGGCCTGCCGCGTCAAACGGTGGAGTCGTGCGTCGAAACAGTGAGGGCGGCGGTCGCCATGCGCCCCGACCGGCTTGCCTTGTTCGGCTACTCGCACATCCCATCCCAAGTAAAGAATCAGCGCCTCATCGAGGCGGAATTTCTTCCCGACAGCACTGCCCGCGCTGAACAGTATGCGGCTGTCGCCGTGACGCTGATTGCCGCCGGCTACCGACAGATCGGGCTCGACCATTTCGCCTTGCCGGACGACGAGCTCGCGCTGGCACAGGAAACAGGTCGCCTGCGACGTAACTCGTTGGGCTACTCGGCCGATACCTGCAGAACCCTGATCGGTTTCGGCGCGTCGGCTATCGGCCGCCTCGGCCAGGGATACGTTCAAAACGAAGTTACACGGGATTCCTACATCCAGCACATCGCAGCTGGCCGACTGGCTACATCGAAGGGCCATCGCCTCACAGACGACGACCGCGTGCGAGCCGCAATTATCGAGCGATTAATGTGCGATTTCGAGGCTGACGTGCCGGCAATCTGTGTCGCCCACGGATCTGATCCGATCCGTCTTCGCGATTCGGCTGAGCGCTTGGCCATGCTGGCCAAGGACGGGATAGTGGACTTCGAAAACGGCTTTGTCCGCGTACGGCGGGAGCATCGCTTTGGGATTCGCGCTGTCGCTGCCGCATTCGATGTGTTTAGGGATGGCGTTACGTATATCCCGCAGCAGCTTAATGCGATGCAAAGCACGACATAGTCCGGCATCAATGTCTCCGCTTGGAACCGCCGGCCTACTTGCCACGCCGGCCGGGCGCTGGTCTGGCAAGTGGGCTTTCCGTTTGTCAATGCGTTCGTTCCCGGCCCTCACGGGGCGGCGAGTCCCTGCCGTGAGCGCCTCACCCGCGAGGCTACATGGCGGCCGTGGAGATTACCTCACCAGCGGCGCCTGATCGGAAACCTTAGCACCTCAGCGCTTTGGCGTGGCTGCTTGAACTCTTCGACGGCAACCGCCTCAATTAGCAGGTCCAAGGCTTCGCGGCCCCTTTGACTCATCGGGTCATCCCCACAAAGGTAGTCATACGCTCGATCTAAATGCACTCGGGCGGCGGAAAAATCGCTTGTCATATCATAGAACCCTCTCTACCCGCCCGCATTGCCGTCTACGAGGTGAAGGTAGTGCAATCGTCAATATATACAGAAAAATTTGAATTAAATCGGAGATGATCATGGAGGCCGAGTTCCCTGACCTGATGCCGCCATCAAGCCCGCCGACGACCACTCGCTGGCGCTCGGTCGCTTCATAAATGCCGAGCACCCCGTCCCGAGACCACCTCTGACCTCCCTCCTTCGATGCTATACGCGTGGAAGACATGGCTGCGCCGCCGCTGCGAGAAAGGCGTGTCCCGTCGCGCGGCGGCTGCATAGTGGGCAGCCAGCGCCGGGAGCTAATCGGCAAAGCCGCGTGTGGCGATTTTGCATAGCGCGCAGGCGAATCGCCACGCCCGTCCAGCATGTCCGATGCCGCGTAGGCCGCCAGGATCCCTGAGCGGAGTGCATGCACGATCCCGCGTGATGACAGTGGATCGGCACAGAACAGGCAGTCGCCCGCCGCGACGCAGCGGTCACCGGCGGCGGGATCGATCGTTGCGGTTCCCGCCGCCTTGATCATGCTGGCGGTCTCGATTGCGTTGGGCGGCACGAGCGGCGCGACGGACTGCGTTGCGGCTAAAGCGCGGTACCAATGTCCGGCTTTGCGCAGTTCGCTGCCCAGATCCGGATCGGTGAGGCACGCGCAAGTCGGCGCTGTACCACCAGCCTTCGGGACGCGCCTCGACGACCATGCTGCAATCGCCCGGTGCGCGGTCGAAAAAGCGTGTGTAGGCGGCAAGATGTCCGTGCATGGTGAGCTTGGCGCCGAAACATCGGGCCAGCCTCCAACTGGGACCGGTCGCCCAAACCACGGCGCGGGCAACGATAGCTTCATCGGCCAGCTTGAGCAGCCAGCCTTGATCGTCGCGCACTGCCGAACCCACGGCCGAGCCAAATCGCGTGTCCACACCTGCCGCCTTGGCCGCCTGCACCATCAGCCGGTCGAATCGCGTCCGGTCGAGCTGCCAGCCGGCACCTTGAGCGGAAAACATGCCGCCGCTCGCTGGGAACTTCATTGGCCCCCACCGAAACAAGCACACGATTTTCAACGAAGCCGGCCTCGGCGAACGGCGTCCAGACACCAAGCTGACGCAGCAGCCCATTCGCTACTGCCGGCAGCACCTCTCCCGGCTTTGGCCGATCATGCCTTCCTGCTTCCAGCAACAGCACGCTCCGCGCGGGTGCATCGTTGCCAACGCCACTCCGGATGTGGTCGCCGCCGAACGTGATCGTCTCAGCGAGCTGGCGGGACAAAATGCCAACCTCAAGATAGCGTTGGCCCGGATCAGCGAGGCGGACTGAGGAAGGCTTTAAATTCAAAAGGTGACACGCGGCAATAGTCGCGTGCCGCTGTAGCCCCAGGCTCCGCTTCACCGTGGGGACCGATCGGTCGCACTCTCAGCCTGGAGTTCTTCTCTGCCACCCATCATCGAATTTTGGTGGATTATCCGTCTCCCGCACCGGTTTGAGCGCGATAGACAAGAATCGCGTTTTCTGTGCCGGCCGGGCTTCAATGACGGGGATGGCGAAAAGCTGAGTGCTCGGGCTTGCGGGCCGAGCTTGTCGGCCGCTCGATGGAAAGGGTCATTTGAGGTGGGGTCTCGGCCGCGTGCAGCTGAAAGACACGCTCGTCCAGTTCCTTGTCCACTTCCGTCAGACGATGATTGAGGCGAAGGTAGTCCGTCCAGGTCGGCGTGCGGAACGTTTCCGTCCAATGCATAGGCTTCTGCAAGTTCCGCTGGAGCGTCCAATTCCGAGCACCGACCCGGCTGTGTACATGACGCCGCTGCCGCATGAGGTCGAGGAAAGCCTCGAGATCTCTCTCGGCGATCAGATATTCGACCTTGACCACGATCGGGCCGCTTCTCGGCTTCAGGTTGAGCGCGACAGCCGGGGCATCGAATTCCTCCAGAGGATCGGGCTCTGAGTCGCGGCGCTCGCGAAGAGGAAACAGAACGCCGGCTGCAGCGACGATCAACAGGGCTCCAGCGGAGCCCTCCAGCGCCCAGGTCAACGAATGGTTTTCGGCCACCGTGCCCCACACCCAGCTGCCGAGCGCGATGCCGCCGTCTATCAAAGCATAGTAGATCGAGATGGTGCGCCCCACGACCCAGCGCGGGCTCGCCAGCTGCACGCTCACACCGACCCCTGACCAGGCGGTGACCCAGCCCGCGCCGCCCAAAGCGAGTGCAATTGCCGCCACCCCGATCGAAGTTGTCAGTGCCAGGGAAAGTGAGCACGCCGCGCAGGCGACGCAGGAGAGCCTCATCAGCCTTTCTTGCGACAAGCTCCGTCTGAACAGGCTGTTGGAGAGGCCGGCGAAAACGGCTCCGGTCCCGAAGCCAGCCATGAGCGCGCCATAGGCGAGCGGGCCTCCTCCCAGCTGGTCGCGGACAACCACCGGCAGCAGCGCGAGTATGGCAATGCTCGCCAGGCCAAAGAGGGTTCCGCGCGCGATCGCTGCCTTGATCTCCGATGACATCGCCGTGAAGCGCAGCCCGTCATAAATTGCCGTCCTCATCGACTCGCGAGGAAGAGGGGAAGAACGAACCTTCCACTTGCACCGCCAAATGGTGGCCAAGGGTACGAAATAGGTGAGCGTGGTCAGGGCGAATGCCGCCATGAGGCCAAATGAGGCAACCACAATGCCGCCGAGCGCCGGACCCACAGTCCGGACGGTGTTGAAGCCAACAGAAAGCAGGGTGACGGCAGCGGGAACATCGCGTCGATCCACGATATCGCCAACCGACGCTTGCCAGGCCGGATCATTGAGAGCACCGCCGCTTGCGATCAAGAAGCTGAAGCCGAGGATCATCCACGGACTGACAAAGCCCAGCGCCACGGACGCGGTCAGCATCGCGGACGCAATCACCATAAGGCACCGACCGGCGAACATGACCCGGCGCCGGCTGAAATTGTCGGCGAGAGCTCCGGCAAAAACGGACAGGACGAAAGCGGGCAGGTTCGATGAAGCCTGCACCAGCGCAACCATCAGATCGGAAGTCGAGATCGTTGCCATCAGCCAGCTGATGGCGACAGTCTGCATCAACCAGCCGAGGCTTGAAACCTGCGTCGCGAGCCAGATCGAACGAAAGGTCGGCTGCAGAAGTGGCCCAAAGGTCCTTGGTGCAGCCAAATCTTCGTTTGATCCAGCCACCCTACTCATTTTGCGATCCTTTGCTTTCCGTTATTGTCGCTTCCCATGTAATCTAGGCTGAACCGTGGCGGCTGGAAGAATAGAGAGGAACTGGTTGGCTCCGACGAGTGCAGCACAGTTTCCTCGGCATTGAGGGTCGCGGCACGCGGGCGTGGGCCGGCTCACTCGCCTTCGAAGATGTCTTGTCAAGGTCGGAGTCACTTGTCGCTTAACGCACCAGGCTTCATCAACGCGCACTTTGCAGAGCGATGCCTTTTCGCGAAACGCGACCCTGTTCTTTGTTGAAGACTCATTCATCAGCGGCGTTCGATGCGCTGCGTGTGGCTTAGGGAGAGTGAGGACGCTTGCAGATCTTCGACAGGATCGATTCACTGATAGGCGCAGACGATTGCCGGGCCGCGATCGAAGAGGCGCGCGCCTTGCTACTTCGATTCGAACAAAGGTCTGTTGCGCTCACGCATGCGATAGACGACTTTCTGCTCGACCTGATAACGCTAGCTTTCATTGTTGAATGTTACGGACGCGGCTTTGAACTTTTGGCGCGAACGCTGGCTCGTAGAAGACTGGCAAAGGTCAGGCTTTTGTCGGAAGAGGTCTATTCCGCCAGAGAGAAATGACGCCCAAAGCTTGTTGCTAACCGGCTATCGCGCCGCGTTCCGCCACAGTGACGAAGGCAATTGACGACGTTCGACCACCAAAAAATAGGCGGAAAACCGGGGCCCTTTATGAGGCAGACTCGGTGTGGATTGTTCCGCGAATCTGAAAACTGCGGGTCCATTTCGTGGCGTCCCGCCGTCCGCTGGCCTTCATCGCGGCAATCGCCGCCCGCCGCCTCAGATGCCGCCCATGCAGAGGTACTTCATTTCAAGATAGTCTTCGAGGCCGTGGCGGGAACCTTCCCGCCCGATGCCGGACTGTTTTATCCCACCAAAAGGCGCGGCTTCTGAGGACATGCGTCCTGTGTTGATCCCCACCATGCCATATTCCAGCGCCTCGGCCACACGCCAGACACGCTTCAGGTTTGAAGCATAGAAGTAGGCGGCGAGGCCGTATATCGTATCGTTGGCCTCACGCACGGCCTGATCAGCATCCTCGAAGCGGATAATCGGCGCCAAGGGTCCAAAGGTCTCTTCTTGCGCCACGATCATTTCCCTTGCGACGTTGCTGAGGATCGTCGGCTGGAAAAAGTTGCCATCGCTGCCGATCCGGCCGCCGCCACATCGGATCGCGCCACCTTTGGCCAAGGCATCGGCAATGTGAAGTTCGATCTTGGCCAGTGCATGCCCGTCGATCAGCGGACCGATGGCGGCACCTGGATCGAAGCCGTCGCCGACCTGAAGCTCACGGACACGCTCCACGAATTTGGCGACGAATTCGTCATGAACGCCCGACTGGACGTAAAGCCGGTTGGCGGAAACGCAGGTCTGGCCGGCATTGCGAAACTTGGCCTGGATCGCACCGTCGACGGCAGCATCGACGTCGGCATCATCAAAGACAATGAAAGGCGCATTGCCACCCAACTCTAGACCGACTTTCTTTATCTGGTCCGAGCACTGGCGCATGAGCAATCGGCCGACCTCGGTCGAACCGGTGAAACTGATCTTGCGGACCTTGGGGTTGGAGCAGAGTTCGCGGCCGACCGTATTGCCTTCGGAGGCGTAGATGAGGTTGACGACGCCTTCGGGAAAGCCGGCAAGATGGGCCAGAGCAAACATTGCACCTGCCACGAGGGGCGTCTGTTCAGCAGGTTTGAGCACGATGGTGCAGCCGGCGGCGAGAGCCGGCGAGATCTTGCGCGCAACCATTGAGGCGGGGAAGTTCCAGGGCGTGATCGTTCCAACGACGCCGATCGGCTGTTTGATCACCAGCATGCGACGGTCTGTAGAGGGCGGCGAGATCGTCTCACCATAGATGCGATTAGCCTCTTCGGCGTACCATTGCAGATATGCGGCCGCATGCGCCACCTCAGACTTCGCTTCGGCCAGCGGCTTGCCCATCTCCGCAGTGAGGATCGCTGCAAGATCGTCGGTGTGGTCGACGATCAGTTGGTGCCAACGCCAGAGGATGTCGCTGCGCTCGCGCGCGGTCAGTGCGGCCCATTCAGGTTGCGCCACATGAGCTTTGTCGATCGCCGCGCGCGTCTCCTCAACACCCATGTCGGGCAGTTCCCCGAGCACCTCGCCGGTCGAAGGGTTTGATACCTCGAAGGTCCGCTCGCTTACTGGCATGCCAAGAGCCGGCACCCGGTCAATGGCTCCGAACAGCTCGCGCGATTTCAGGTGGCGAAGCATTGGCTCGTACAAGGGCAACCCGAATCCTCCTCGATGCAATTGGCGTGTCACACGACTTTTTGGTTTATCCGCTGGCCTATGGTTTCGCATAGGGCCTCAGTGAGGGGCCACTAGACCCACTCGAATCCACTCAACCGAAACTGATGTCAGTTGTGCGAAACAGTCCGACCATTTCTCGAAACAAGGAGATCGAATCCGTGTCGTTGCTCGCGCACTGGAGGGCAAATCGTGATCCTGCCGCGCTGTCAGATATTCCAACTGGTGTTTGCAGTCCAACCGCCCTTGAACGCGCTGGAGCACTGCGCGTCTTTTTTGCGGAAATAGAAGTGCCGAGGTCAGATTTGAAGCTGCCGCAGCGCTCAGTTCAGCAGGGCTATCCCTGATCTATGGCCTTGCTTTGATGGTGGGAGCGCTCTTTGCGGACCATGTCGTACGACTCGATATACGCCATCTCCA
This sequence comes from Mesorhizobium sp. C268A, assembly GCF_040324475.1. Taxonomy (NCBI): domain Bacteria; kingdom Pseudomonadati; phylum Pseudomonadota; class Alphaproteobacteria; order Hyphomicrobiales; family Phyllobacteriaceae; genus Mesorhizobium; species Mesorhizobium sp. C268A. Next base: position 2,241,460 of record NZ_JAMYVX010000001.1, on the reverse strand, counting down.
GAAGGTATCCTAGGAACTGCAGCCTGTGAGACCCCGCGATCTGATTCAGCTCGCTGAGCATTGCGCTGATGAAGGCAAGCGCCTTGGCCCGGTCGGATCTCAATCCCTTGTCGATCATCGTACGTCCCCACTTCCGCAGATTGCTCCTATATGGAGCGCGCTCTATTCAGTTCAGATGCTTCTGGATGCATGCTTCGATAGGCACGTCCATGCCGATGTCGAGGATTGGCGCGCTGTGCGTAAGCCACCCAATAGAAATGAGGTCGACCCCGGTTGCCGCTACGGCTGGTGCCGTTGCCGGCGTTATGCGACCCGAGGCCTCGGTGGTTGCGCGGCCGTCGACCATTGCCACCGCTCGGGTCAGTTGCTTGACGAACATATTGTCCAGCAGGATGGCGTCGACCCCGGCGCCTAGCGCGATCTCGAGCTGGTCGAGCGTGTCGACCTCGACCTCGACCTTGACCATATGGCCGACCGCGGCGCGCGCCCGCTCAATGGCCGTGCGGATGTCGCCGGCAATGGCGATGTGATTGTCCTTGATGAGCACGGCATCATCCAGCCCGAAGCGGTGGTTGGCGCCGCCGCCGGCGCGCACGGCGTATTTTTCCAGCGCGCGTAGCCCGGGCGTCGTCTTTCGCGTGCAGACGATCCGTGCTTTCTGACCGCGCACCGCCTCGACGATCTCGGCCGTTGCCGTCGCAATGCCGCTGAGATGGCAGAGAAAATTGAGCGCTGTACGCTCGGCCGCAAGCATTCCACGCGCCGGTCCACTCACCCTTGCAATGGTCTCACCCGCCGCGATCCTGCTGCCGTCCAGACGTCCAAAATTTATGTCGATCGACGGATCAACAAGCATGAAAGCGTAGGCTACCAGATCAAGACCGGCAACAACGCCAGACTGCCGTGCTCTGAACGCAAAGGTGGCCTTGCAGTCAAAGGGTATAATCGCGTCGCTGGTAAGGTCACCGGCTTTGCCCAGATCCTCAAGTAGAGCGCTACGCACGATCGGCTCGATCGCGATCCCGGGAAGGGGTGGAGGTGACGTCATCAGGCACTCCGTTCCGCGGGCCGCAGACTAAGTTCGGCCGCAACCGTCATTGCTGAGGCGAGGGTCAAGCGCGAAGACCGGGCCTGCGCCCTGCGTGTGGGGAAGTCCGACCTGCAATGCGAGCCGCGGCTTTCCTCGCGCCGAAGCGCTGCAATGGCGATTATCAGCGCGATCAAAGCAGGGTCGGAAGCGCCAGTGTTGCGAACCGCGATCGGCAGCAGCGTTTCCACGGTGTCGGATAGTGCTTGCCCGTCCCGTATAACACCGAGCCCATTAGAGACCGCGTCGCGAACGGAGGAGGGGTCGGGCCGCGGGGGTGCCGTTGCGACAAGCCTTGGCCACTGCCAGCCCGCAGGAGCGGCAGCTACGCTTTGCGCGACCCACAACGAGGTCGTCACGGCCTCGGTCAGCGAGTTGCTGGCAAGCCGGTTCGCCCCGTGCAGACCGGTGCAGGCAACCTCACCGCAAGCCCACAAGCCCGACACCGTGCTGCGGCCCGCGGCATCCACGGCCACGCCGCCCATGTGATAATGTGCCGCCGGGCGAACCGGGATCGGCTCAACGGCAGGATCGATTCCGGCGTCCCGGCAATGCCGGGTCACAGCTGGGAAGCGCTTGGCGAACTTCTGGCCGAGGGACTGCCGGGCATCAAGGTAAACACGATGTCCGGTGCCAAGCTGCTGCCATACGGCCCGTGCCACGACGTCGCGCGATGCCAGCTCGCCGCCAGGCGTATCGCATAGAAAGCGGTGCCCGCACTCGTCGATCAGGACTGCGCCTTCGCCGCGGACCGCTTCGCTCACCAACGGCATAGGCCGATGCGAAACATCGAGCGCCGTCGGGTGGAACTGGATGAATTCCAGATCGGCGAGTTCCGCACCGGCGCATGCGGCGAGCGCCAGGCCGTGCCCGAATGAGCCGGCCGGATTGGTCGTGTCTCTGAACAGGGCGCCGATACCGCCGCTCGCAAGAACCACGCGGCGCGTCGGAAATATAATCGCCTGTCCACCTTTTGCCGCCACAACGCCGCTGACCGCCCCATTTTCCACAATGAGCCGGCGGGCTTCCATGCCTTCCAGAATTGTGATCGAAGGCGTTCGCCTCACAGCGATGATGAGCGCGCGTACAAGCTCGCGGCCCGTAGAGTCACCCCCGGCATGGACGATCCGGCGACGGGAATGCGCTGCCTCGAGCCAGAGCCGCAGTGTCCCGTCCCACGAGCAGTCGAAGGCGACGCCCAAGTCCATCAAATTCTCGATGGCTCGGTCCGCCGCATTCGCAACGCGTCTGACCACACTCTCGTCGCAGAGGCCATCACCTGCAGCAAGCGTGTCTCCAAGATGGAGGTCTGGACTGTCGTCAGCGCCGAGGCTTGCCGCCAGCCCGCCTTGCGCGAGTGTGCTGGAGGTTTCGGTCCCGAGCCGCGTCGGGGACAGAAGGTAAACGGGATGGGGCGCCAGATGAAGCGCGGTCATCAGCCCGGCAACGCCAGCGCCGATGATCACGGGCGCTCCCCTGATGTCGCCGACGTCTGGCGTCATACGGCAAGCATCCGCTCGACCGCACGCCGAGCACCATCAACCACTCGAGCATCGATGGTCACGATGTGGCGGGTTTCTTGCAGCGCCGTGCGAATGTTGGCGAGCGTGATACGCTTCATATGCGGACAGAGATTGCAGGGGCGCACGAACTCGACGTCGGGGTGCTCGATGGCCACGTTGTCGCTCATTGAGCATTCGGTCATCAACACGACGCGCGCAGGCTTGTGCCGTCCGACGAAATCCGACATCGCCGCAGTCGAGCCGGCGAAATCGGCAACCGCGACAACTTCCGGCGGGCATTCAGGATGGGCAAGCACGGTAACGCCAGGGTAGGCATCGCGCAGCTCGCGAATGTCGGCTGGCGTGAAGCGCTCATGCACTTCGCAATGACCGTTCCAGGCGATGATCTCGACCGAACTCTGTGCCGCGATGTTCCTGGCCAGGTATTCATCGGGCAGCATGATCACCCGCTCAACGCCAAGCGACTCCACCACAGCAAACGCGTTGCCGGAGGTGCAGCAGATGTCCGACTCGGCCTTCACGGCAGCGGACGTATTGACGTAGGTCACCACCGGCATGCCAGGATAGCGTTGCCGCATCAGCCGCACATCGTTCGCAGCGATCGAGTCAGCCAGCGAGCAGCCTGCGCCGAGATCTGGAATGAGCACCGTCTTGTCCGGATTGAGGAGCTTCGCCCTCTCAGCCATGAAATGCACGCCGGCGAGCACGATGATGTCCGCATCGACGGTCATTGCCTTGCGGGCCAGCGCCAGGCTGTCGCCGGCGATGTCAGCCACGCAGTGGAAGATCTCGGGGGTTTGATAGTTGTGCGCCAGGATAACGGCTTTGCGCTCGCGCTTTAGCGCCAGAATGGCCTCGACGTCGTCGCTGAAAGCCGCCCATTCCACTCGGGGGATGACGCGCTGGACGCGCTGATACAGGGACGCGGCCGAAGGTATCGTCCCGCTCACCGGCGCCTCCCGTTTATAATCCATTCGACTATAAGGGGCATATATCTAGGTCGACTATAAGCGTGTCAACCCCGGGCCAGAGGCAATTTTGTCCCCGCAACGGCAGTTTCGTCGAGCACGACATGGCGAAACTGATAGAGCTTGGCCGGGCGCCCGCCCGTATCCAGAGAAGTCTCGCCAGTCTCCTCGACCAGTTCTTGCTGCTCGATGAGCCGGCGAAAGTTAGGCTTGTTGATCAGCCGGCCTGCCAGGGCTTCCACCGTCCGTTGCAGCTGCAGCAGCGTAAACACCGGCGGCATCAGCTCGAAGACGACTGGCCGGTATTTGATCTTCGAGCGCAAGCGCGCAAGGCCCGTCGCCAGGATGCGGCGATGGTCGGCAACCATCGTTGTCCCGGCTGTTGAGTCGGATGCGATCGACCGTTCGTCGCGGGTGGCCTCTGCCACCAGACCCGCCTCGTAAAGCAGCTCATAGCGCTGAAGCGCCAGCTCTTCATTCCAGGGGCGCTCGTCGAGCCCGAAAGCAATGGCAGCCCGCCGCCGCCGCTCACTGCGCGTCGCAGTTTGCTTGGCATCGGCCGCCCAGGCAAGCAGACGCGGCTTCAGAACATCCGCAATCAGTTTCGGTGTTCCGAGGCGGTGGTCCTCCCACGGAAAATAATCGTACCAGCTCCGCCAGGCACAGGTGGATGCGCCGGTGGCATGTTCCTTCCGGGTCAAAGCGAGATAGCTGATGGAAATGACGCGCTGCTGGCGCCCGTCGGCGCGGTCGGCATCAGCGAACGTATAGAGCTGCTCAATATAGCCCAGGGGATGACCAGTCTGCTTCTCGACCCACGCCCTTAGACCTGACTGCAGCGATCGATGCTCCAGCGCGAACGGCCCCGAGGGCAGGCAATCACCCTGCCCGATGGTGAGGACCGCTGGTTCACCGTCATTGACGGACACGACAACGGCAATCAGCTCCGCTTCGACTTGCTTGGCCTTGGCGGCGGCCCTACCGTTACGTGTTGCTTTTGGGCGATCTTCCATGGTTGCCTGGGTTGGGCAGAGTTTTCCCTGCGAAACATCCTAATCGATTTAACCAGCGTGTAACAGGCCATTTCGCCTGTCAACTCGGCTGCTCTATGAAAGGCTTAGACCTTCGGTCTACACCCGGCATGTTTCAGAAGCGACGTTCGCGGCACCTGACCCTGGGGCAGCGCAAGTAAGCCGCGCTCGGCGGTCCGAGAGGCTCTGCCATTGTGGAGTGACCGGGGCCTGAAGTAACCCTGCACGGGGGCGGGAATCCTCGAAGATAGCGGGCGCCGGCTACGTGGCCCGACCCCACGTATTATTGGCAGAGATAGAGCTTAAAATTGGACGCCGATCGAGGGTCAGTTTTGGAAACGATGACGTAATTGCTGCCGTCGCTCCTTTGAACGAAGATTCGGCTGACGGCAAAAGCCGCCAACCATTGAGATCGAGGAGGCCGCAGTGAAGCAATATGTCGGACTGGATGTGTCGCAGAGGGAGACAAGCGTCTGTGTGGTCGACGATACTGGAAAGACGGTGTTCCAGGGAAAGGCGAAGTCCGATCCGGGAGCACTGACCGAGTTACTCCGCAAACGTGCGCCTCAAGCCGAGCGCATCGGATTTGAGACGGGCGCCATGTCCAGCTGGCTATGGCACGAGCTGAAAAGGGTCGGGTTGCCGGTCGTCTGCCTTGATGCTCGGCATGCAAAGGCAGCGCTTTCAGTGCGAATGAACAAGAGTGATGAGAATGATGCCCGCGGCCTGGCCGAACTGGTTCGCGTCGGCTGGTATCGAGAAGTGAAGGTCAAGAGCGCAGAGAGTCAGGCCACCCGGTCCATGCTCGTCGCCCGGTCGAGACTTGTCGAGATCCGTCGCGATCTCAAAAACCAGACACGGTCCATGCTGAAGGAATATGGGCTGCAGTTCAGTGGCAAGCTGTCTCTCTCCTCAGGCACCCACAAGCGGCCTCGCGCCCCCTATACGTGGCTCCTCACGCGAGGTAGACTTGATGGTTCCATTCATATCGAAACCAACTCGATCAATCCAGTTTTAAGACCTCTCAATTGATAATGCTGCCCAGATTCGACGGCCAAAGGTTCTCGTAAGGGGTGGAAAGCTGTTGGCCAATGGCTGTTCGGATTTCTCGAAGAGACGAGGAATTTCCCAAAATGGGCGTCAAAATATGACGACATTCCGTGGCAGAGGCCGGAAGTGTGGGCTATGATTTTGTGCTCCACAGGATCCAACACGCTTGGATTCAAATAGTTATATTTCCTGAAGAAAACAGTCGGCGAGAGACATACCTGCTCATGGAGCATCTGGTTGACAGGGAAATATGAACGCTCAGCAAATACGTTTAACCTCGAAAGATCAAAACCGCACTGGGTAAACACGGAGTTTTTCTCGAAAGCTTGTGTGTCAGTGCAAAGAAAACCGAATTGCTCAATCCGCTCCGGCATCACGACTGTGTCAGGTCCAGCAATATGCCGGATGTCCTCAGCGACTGATTCGTATCCCTCGCCAACCACGCCACAATCCAATGTTTCCGTGAATATGACGTCAGGCGCTGAAGGCAGGTCGCCGTCCAGAAGCGCTTGCCTCGAGGATTTTGCAATAACCGTAATGCAATCTTGAAAATTGTTGGCCCGGATAAGGTCTCGTGCCAAGTTAGCAAGCCGCTCATCCATCTCACAAGTGAACACCTTTTTAGCCCCATATTTGGCGAACAGCATCGCCGGGAGGCCAGCACCGGTCCCAATTTCAACAACAATCTTACCTACGACATTACAAGATGCAATAGCCGCCTCTATTGCTCCATTTCGACCGACATCCCGGAGCATCGTGAAATGCCACCTTGGAACTTTTGAATCGCCATAAGCGTGCAAAGCGGTTTCGTTCATTTAATACATTCCGACAGAAGTAAATAATTGTCAAATGATTGCGCAAGCCCGACACAGCCAATCTTTCATGGCAGCTGATGTTCCGGGTATTGTCCGCTGCCTCAATTGCACAAACGGTGTGCTGCAGGTAAGACAGAGCCCCTTCGCCCAGCGTGCTGACCGGCGGCTTGCCCTCGCCGACGAACCTATCGGCGATCGATGTCGAGGTTGCCGCTACGAGGCGATGCTGGCGGATACGCCCGCACGGGCAGTGCACGCGTCTCCAATTTCCGAATCTGCCTCGGGCGTTGGGCAAGGGTGAAGTAGGAACAAAGGCTACAAGTTCTCAGTCGGCTCATTATTTAGATACCTCTAACTCTACGAGACAGGCCAGACAGTCAAATGGAGATTCGGATATACCGAAGATCGAGAGTGACGAGTTGCTGGTTGTTAACTGATAAATGCGCCGAAGTGTTGGATATCCATTTGGTATCGCAAATGCCTTCTGGGCCTCATCGGACGCGGGGTTGGCGGCCACAAGTATCCTGGCCGTGTGAAAGTGCTCGCCGTGATCGCGCAGTGCGTCGCTTGCAAGCTTGCCTCCAAGATCACCAACGCTGTTGCTGAACGAGGGTGGCAGGTACGACGTATCAATCATGATCGGCGTTCCGTCGGCCGATATTATATTTCGTACACAATGCATTTTTTCAGTTGGCGTCTCGAACTCACTAAACAGGCTTTGGTGGATTCTCTCTCTTGTCACCGATAGCAAGTGGACCCCCTGTTTGAGCCCGAGTCGCTGAGCATCTCCGAAGGATGCAAAGGGGAAGCCCAGGTCATGAATGAACATGCGCCGCTCTCGTACAAAGGTTCCAAGCCCAGGGAAGGAACGCAGAAGTCCCGTATGTTGTAGGTCGCGCAGCGCCCGCTTTATTGTTATATTGCTTACGCCGAACTCCTCCGCAAATTTGGCGGCGGATGGTAGAGGAGTCCCTACTTCGTATTCGTTTTCAAAACTCGCCGCATAATCTCCTTCCGAACCTTTTCATACAGCGCACTGGCAACTGCTCTAGGCATTCAGCAAACTCCAGGAAGGTATGCTAATCGCAACTTCAAGCGGACCGTTGCGTCGAGCATAGTGCGCATTGCCACCTCGATGACTGCGCAGGAAGCGACGAATTCTGCAAGCTTGACAGTCCCGTGCACCTAATGTGCCTCGTCAAGCGTCAAAACAATGGACGATTAAGTTCATCTGCCGGGGCCAATCCTATATTCAAAAATGGTCTGAGTGCCGATAGGACCGCAGTAAGTAGCGCCTGTGTCACGGAAGCCCGACCGCAGATAAACGTCTCTAGCTTTAATATTACGTCCGTTGACGGCGAGCATGAGACGATTGATCCGTGGTCGGTTTGTCAAAATCCATTCACCGGTGAGTTTACTAGCGAACGTACCGTATCCATTCCCTTGGTATAATTGTCCAACACGAAGGCTATGCAAAGTAATCGCGTCTGGCGGCGCCCATTCTGGCAACGCGGCTTCTTCACGAAGGACGAAGAAGCCAACGATTTGATTTCGGACCGCAATCGCGAAAGGGTGCTCCAGTTCAGGGTTCGGGCCGCCTCGAAGCTCCGAGAACGTCACATGGAACGGGTCGACAAACTGCTCTTGCTCGGGATCCAGTTGCAAATGGCTGACGGCAGCGCAATCAAAGCGAGATAGGGATTTCAACTGCGGAGAACTTGCCGAACTGCTTGGCGTCCGGTCGATGAGGCTCGAAAGGACATCGTCGAGTGTTCGCCTGCTCCAAGCATAAGAGGACCAGCCGCTCAACTCCTCCGTGGGCGCTGTCACAACCACTGGCTCTTGGCACATAGGCGCGGCCCATCCAGGTACGGATGAGAGCCAGTCCTCGTTATATACAGATTCGACGTAGCGATGCCCCTCATCCGGAAAGATCGCGACGACGGCCTTGCTTGGGTTCTTGCGCGCCCACCAGTCGGCGACTTTATAGGCGGCGCCGCTAGTGGGGCCCACGAACAGCCCATGATCCCGGTGCAACTGATGAGTTGCACGAAACATCTCCGCAGACGTTAACCAATGAACCTCATCAAACTGTGTATGGTCCACGTTGAAAGGAACGATTTCCCCGCCTAGACCACTAAGGTCTACCAGCTTTCCGCCAGGTTGCCCAAATAGGACAGAATTCGGAGTATCAACGCCAACCGCGTGCAATTCTGGGAAGAGTGCCTTCAGAAACATGGTCGTGCCGCACATGGAGCCTCCTGACCCGACAGGCCCAACCAAGCAGTCGATCTTTCCCAATCTTTCGATCAGCAGTGCTGCAAACTTCGCGTAGGCGTGCGGATTGTACGCATTGGAGTACTGTGAAGGCCAATAGCTGTCGGGTATCTCTTTCAGATATTCTGCCAGCCTGTCCAAGCGCGCTTGCTGGAATCCACCGCTGGGCGCCGGCTTTTCGACAATGTCCACGTGTGCGCCAAGCTCGATGAAACGCCTATGAAGATGTCGATCGATCGAAAAGTCGCTCACGAGAATGAGCTTGAAGCCATACTGTACAGCGAGCATAGCCAGAGCGAGACCAAAAGTCCCCGAAGAGGACTCGCAAATGGTGGCACCTGGTTTCAGCAAATCCTGCTCCACAGCCCGTTCCAGCATGAACCGCGCAGGTAGGAGTTTCATAAGAAAAAAGCTGGCACCATACAGACCATCGCTCAACTTAACGATTCGAGGATTCTCGAAATCCTCAAGCTTGCGCATTAGAGTGCGGCTAATCACTTGTTGCTCTCCAGATTCTATTTCAGTGTGTGATGATCGAGGGTTCAAAATCGGACTTTCGGAGGTCATCCATCGCTAAGTTTATGTTTTCGCTAGTCCTTTCGTTGGCCGGATCGAACATCACGCCGACAACTGTCCCGGTGTGGGCCACCTGTATGCCGACAGCGCCATGACGGTCCCCAATTACTTCGATATCGAGCAGGCGCGGCTTTCGGAGAAATCTCTGGTTGATTCGAGCACTTGCCGTAGCAACTCGGCCAAGCAAGCCAAGGTCGGACGCTGTGATCGCTTGACGCAACAGGCTCCGGAGCGGGCGAAACATTTCGATCTCGAGCGGGCTATACCGAGCCGGCTCTAATGTGAGCGTATCGACGGTTTGACCGCCCGTTGGATCAAGGCTGATGACGTCAATCGGCGGAAGCGAAAATCTGAAAGACTCTATTGGGATTCCCTCGCGATGTGCGAAAAGCACAGCTTGCTGTGAAAACAGTGTGGGATCGCATGCCGTCTCGGCGCTCACGGCAATTTGCATCACGCTATCAGGGGTTGGGTGCACGTCCAGATAACCAAGAACCGCCAAGATGCTGGCAACGACGTCAGCGGTGGATGAGCCCATGCCGCGTCCGACAGGGATGTTGCTTTCAATTGTTAACTGTCCGCCTGTCCTACCCGGAGCGAACCTCTTAAGCGTGAGCTCCGCGGCGCGTTTCGACTTCTCACAATAGCGTGGAACGACGGATATCCTGTGTTCGCCCTTCGCTGAGAACTTTGCCTTTGACTTGAGCTGACGGTAAGGCAGCGAGACAAGAGCGCGGCGCAGACGCGCATCCTCGTCCTCAAAAATGCCCTGAAGAAGCTCGCCATGGTGTCCGATAGCCTCACCGTGTCCTTCTGTCGCAGACATGATTGATCTCCATAGTTTCAAGCCTCTGATGAAAGGAGGGACAAATGTCTATGAAACCAATGTCGTGGCATCTTCCGCCGCCTTTCAATGAGCCATTGTCAAAATTCGTGCCAACCGCACGGAAAGAGCCCCTGAGAACCTTTGTGGCTGCTAATCAATGACTTACAACCGCCGGAGCAGGAACCAGGCCGAAAACTACCGTGTCGCGAATTCGACAAACCAGACATAGGTGCTGGTGTTTCGCCGTCAGAATTCCTCCGTAAGCGGTCAGCCGATAACGTCAGGCCTAAAGTTCCAAGGCACGAGCATTTCGATCTCGGATGCCGGCCATCCTTGAGCGATGCGGGTCAAGGTCCTGCGAGAGCCAGTCGAGCGGATCGACCCTGTTCATTTTGCAGGTTTGCAGCAAGGTGGCTACCGTCGCGTCGAGCGCCCGGGTTTCGAGCGGCTCGTCGACGATCTGTGCACCGGTCATGTCGGCGCAGTATTGTTTCTTGAGGCCTCTCCGTTGTCGCGCAATGGTCCGGACTGGCATAGGCTGCTTGAGCTTTGCGGTCAGGTCGATGCGCGCGTGATCGATATCGATGGCATTTATGATCCCGCCAAGCCAAACGACCGGCTGTTGCTCGGCATCAAGGGCAACATCAGCGAGTTCGAGCTTTCTGTCATTCGGGCGCGGATGTACGAGGCCGCGCGGCAGAAGGCCCAGCGGGGCGAACTGCGGATAAGTGTGCCGATCGGCTACATCTGGCACCGCGATTACGGTCTGGGTTTCGACCCTGATATTCGGGTCCAGGAAGCGATCAGGCTTATATTCGCGCGGTTCCGCGAGATCGGCAGCGCACGCCAGGTGCTGATCTCGCTCAATGCCGAAGGCATGCATTTTCCGCGCCCATCTGACGGCAAGATGATGGTCTCCTTCGACTGGGTTCCGATCTGCTATCGCAGCGTCATCAGCGTATTGAAGAACCCTTTCTATGCGGGGGTCTATGTGTACGGCAAAACCCAGAAGCGGACCGAGATCGTCGATGGCCGCGTCCGCAAGAGCTACGGCCACCGTAAATCCCATGAGGATTGGGCGGTTGTGCTCAGGGAGCATCATGAAGGCTATGTCGGCTGGGACGAGCATGAGCGGAATCAGAAGCTGCTCGCCGCCAACACCTACGGCAAGGGCGGCGGTGTAAAGTCCGGTCGGGGCGGAAGGGCTCTTCTGGCCGGCATGCTCACCTGTGGTCATTGCGGTCGCCGCCTGTGCGTCGTTTATGTCGGCCGTGGCATCGGTTATCATATCTACCGTTGCGACCGCTCGAACCTCATGCTGGCGCGACCCCGATGCATGACCGCCAACGCTGCGATCTCGCAGGAGGTTTTGCGCGCCGTGGCGCCCATGGCGATCGAAGCAGCATTGGAGGCGGAGCGCATGCATCTCGAAGGCGAAGCGCAGAGAAGGCAGATGCTTGAACTGGGTTTGCAGCAGGCCCGCTACGAAGCCTCGCTTGCCGAATGACGCTATGCGGCCTGCGACCCCGACAACAGGCTCATAGCCGCTCAGCTTGAGAAGAGCTGGGAGGCCACGCTTCGCCGTGTCGAAGCCTGCGAAGCCCGGCTCAACAATCGGCAAGTTCGCGATGACGCCGCCATCCCGGATTTTGCCGGCCTGGCTCAGGATCTCAGGGCTGCATGGGACGCTTCCGATGTCGACATGCGCTTTCGGCAGCGGCTCCTGCGTTCAAGGATATCGTCGTGACCGTGGACGATGGTGCGAGGCAGGTCGAACTCACCATACACTGGCAGGGCGGACAGCATTCGCAGGTTCACATGCGCAAGCCAAAGTCCGGCGAGCACACCAAAAGCACGCCCGAGGAGGTGATGGCAATCATCCGATCGATGGGGACGCGCTGGTCCGACGCAGATGTCGCCGCCACGCTCAACCGCATGGGGATGCGGACCGGTCAGGGAAAGACCTGGACAGGGCATCGCGTCAGCTCGTTGCGCCGGGTGCACAAGATCGAGGACTACCGGTCTGCCGGCAATACTGGCGGAGAATGGCTCACCATGTCGGAAGCCGCGACCAAATTCGGCGTCACCAACCATAAAATCCGGCGTGTCGTCGAAGCAGGGCTGTTGCCCACCGAGCAAATCATGCCCGGCGCGCCCCATCAAATCCGCGCAGCGGACCTCGAAAAGCCCACCGTCAAGGCCGCGATCTCGCGTAAAGGCCCGTGTCGCGTCACCAACCAAGACCAGAAATCCCTGTTTTCCGCCATTTGAAAAGGAGCAGCATAATGAATCAGGCATCGTCTGGGGCCTGATTGCACGCTCGACGATATGGAGTCGATCTCGATGCGACCGTCCATCAGAAAGCGTTCCAGCGCCTCCCGCGGGTGAGCGCGTAGCGGATCGCCTCGGCGGTCTTGGATTTTCCGGAGACTTCCCCAGGTCCGCTTGGCTCGCGACAATGGCCGCGGACTTTTCCTGACGGAGCGCGGCGCGGCTTCCGGCATCCTTGCCGCGAACCTCGTCCTCGACCTTCCACAATCGGTCATGGCGATGATCGTTACCATCGCGGCTTGCGAGATCCCGCTGATGTGCAGGTCGTAGAATTTGCGCCGCAGGTGCGCCTTATCTGTTGCACAAGATAATGCAGAGCGTTTTTAGCTTGGCGTCGCGCTGCAAGGCGGGTGGCGAGAGTGCGCTGAGGTGGATCGCGGCGGTGAGCTAAAAACGTGTTGGACCAAGCCGCCCGCACGGGTGGCCGCTATGGGCGTTCAATCAGGCCGTGGCCATGAACAGGCATGGCGGGGGCGCGGATGCGGTCGTGGACGCAGCGATTGCAGGGCTCGCGTGCGCCGAAAGCGGCGCGGATATCGGTTCCGGCATGTGAGGATCGGCGCCGCGCCCTGACTGAGAGAGGTTGCCGGTGACGACGGCGCACACTTTTGCGGGACCGGCTCAGTTTGGCTTCCGAGCGGGTTGGCGCGATGCTGATGACAAGGAAGGCGACGCCCCTGCTTCATGACGTGTCCTGGTATGGCGGGCGTCCGGTGACGCCGTCGAATGTTTCGATGATGATCATCCGGCCTTGACGACAGGCGGGGCATTGCCTGAGGGAATGCCCGGTGAGGTCCTCGTAGCGGTCGCGATAGTCCTTTGCGGATCGGCTGTCCGACGGCTCTGGAACTGGCATGCCGAGCAGGTCACGACAGCAGGCGAGCTTTTGCGCGCGATAGCGATTGCCGAGGAAGCCGTAATAGCGGATGCGATGGAAGCCCTCGGGCAGGACGTGCAACAAGAAGCGGCGAATGAACTGGTCGGCCGCGACGGTCATGACCTTCTGCCGACTGCACCTTCCAGCGAAAGGCGACTTCGCCATCCTCGATGGCGACGAGGCGATTGTTGGAAATGGCGACGCGGTGGGTATAGCGGGCGGACTGGTTCCACCATAGGGTCGATCATCCCGTGCGTAGGCCCATAGCCAGGCCTTCGTGGTTTTCCCCGCTCCGGGGGCAAGGGTGGGCAAGGTCGTCTCGTCGGCGAAGACCCTTTCGCCCTCCTTCACACGCTCGAGGATGTAATCGGCGAGCATCTACAACTCGAAGCCCACATGCCCCATCCACTGCGCCATCAGCGACCGGCTGGTCTCGACACCGTCGCGCAGATAAATCGCCTCCTGCCGGTAAAGCGGAAGGCCGTCGGCGTATTTCGACACGGCGATGTAGGCGAGCAGCCGCTCCGTCGGCAGGCCGCTTTCAACGATGTGCGCCGACGCCAGAGCCCGGACCACGCCGTCACGGCCCCGGAAAGCGTATTTGGGACGGCGCGTGACGATGACCCGGAACTTCGGCGGCACGACGTCCAGCCGCTCGGATCGGTCCTCGCCGATCAGAACCTTTTCCAACCCTCGCAGTTCGCCAGGGATTTCCGGCTCGATAATTTCCTCGATGCGTTCGAGGTGGGCAGCAAAACCCTTGCGCGGACGCGGGGCGCGCTTCGGCTTGTTTCCGACCGCGCGGTCGAGTTCGCTCCGGATTTCCGAAAGGCCGGTCTCGACCTCTTCGAAGGCAAAGGAGGCCTGCTCGTCGTCGATGGCCAGCGTAGCCGCTCGGAACGCGTGCCATGTTGCGTGCGCTGTAAAACTTTCAGGATCGACGTGAGATTGGCGATCCGCTCGTTGGCGCTCCTCTCGACGGCTCAGCCGGGCGACCTCCGCCTCGGATGCTGCGATCCGAGCTTCGGCGACTGCGATCCGGGCCTGACTCGCAGCCTGCTCGCGAGCCATGGAAAGGATCATCGCCTTCAGCGCATCAACGTCGTCGGGAAGGGCAAGACCCGGTAGAACCATGGCAAGCAACAGAGCACAAAAACAGCCGCTTTCCCAACCGTTCCAGCCGCATGATTCATCTTGCCGCAGGCCGGTTTCAGCCCGTCGATAACGGCCGCCTGACCCTGGCCGGACGGATCTTTTTCCAGTCCAGTCCGGCCAGAAGCGCCATCAGCTGGGCGTGGTCGAGACGCATGCGCGCGGCCGATATCGCAGACCAGCAGAAGCTGTGATCTTCCAGAGTCTTCGAATAAAGACAAACCCCGCTGCCGTCCCACCACACGATGCGAACCCGGTCCGCACGCTTCGAGCGGAACACGTGAAGCGCCCCCGAGAACGGGTCCAGGCCGCCATCCCTGACCAGCGCCATCAAAGATGCCGCGCCCTTGCGGAAGTCGACAGGCTGGCACGACACGTAAACCACCACACCGGAAGCGATCATGCCTTGCGAACCGCGCGGATGATTCTCGCCAGGCGATCGGGATCAACATCGCCGCCGGCGCGCACCACGGCATCGCCAATGACGATTTCCACCATGTCGCTGCCCATTGCTTCAAAGCCCGTGAACTTCGCCGGCTTGCTCGCTCCCTCCGTCAGTGGCGCAACCATGCCCGACGAAAGCGCCTTGCGGCGCCATGCATAGAGCTGCGAGGGGTCCAGCCCCTCGGAACGCGCAACTGCCGACACATTACCCCCTGGCGAGAAGGCTTCGACGACAAGCCGTGCCTTCTCTTCGTCCGACCGATGGCGCGGCTTGCGTCGGGACGGCACAGCCTCCGCCGTCAAAATCTCGAATGTTCGATGATGGCTCATACTGTCGCTCACAGATCCCATGGGCTGGATGACGGCCGCCATTTTTTGCAGAATGAGTGGTCGTCCTACCAACCACCTAATCTGAGGAGACTGCGATGCTTAAGACCGATATCCCGACGACGGCCGTCCAAACCAATCTTGCTGCAATATTTCTATCCTTGGAACTGTCGCGTTCGACATGGCTCATCACGTCGCTGTCACCGGGGAATGGCGAGAAGATGTCGAAGCACTCGGTGGAAGCTGGCAATATTGTCGGTCTAATTGAGTTGTTCTCGAAGCTGCGAGAAAGGAGCCGAGCCAGAACGGGGCAGATGTATCCGATCATTACGATCCAGGAAGCTGGTCTCGATGGTTTTTGGGCCCACCGATCGCTCGAGAAGAAGGCATCGAAAGTCACATCGTTGATGTGGCTTCAATCGCTACGCCTCGCCGCCGGCTGCGCGTGAAGACTGATCGTGTCGATGGCGAGGCGCTGTTGCGTGTTCTGCTGGCCTTCAAGAGGAAGGAACCGCGCGTATGTGCGATGGTGCGGGCCATTTCCCATGAAGAGGAAGACCGGCGGCGGATCGGCCGGGAGCAAAAAGCGCTGATGGTGGAACGTGTCGGTCACGTCAATCGGATAAAGGGGCTTCTTTTCTCGCAGGGTATCAGCGATTACGAGCCCCTTCAGAAAGATCGACGCCAGCGCCTCAGGGAACTGCAAACAGGTGACGGTCATATGTTGGCACAACATATGAAAGCCCAGATTGCCCGTGAGCTGGACCGGCTGGAACTGGTTATGGAGCAAATCAAGGTGGTCGAGGACGAGCGTGACGCACTTCTCGCGGACCAAAGCGCAGGACAAGACCAAACCGTCGCCGGTCACGATGTTACTTGGGATCAAAGGCGTCGGTGCGGAGTTTGCGAACATCCTATGGTCGGAAGGTCTGTTCCGGCCCTTCGACAACCGCCGCCAGGTCGCGGCCTATGCAGGATTGGCACCGACGCCTTGGCAAAGCGGCTCGATTAACCGCGAACAGGGCGTGTCGAAAGCAGGCAATCCGAGACTGCGCACGACTTTGATCCAGCTAGCCTGGCTGTGGTTGCGGCATCAGCCGGATTCGGCATTGGCGCAATGGTTCAGGGGCGTGTTGAACATAATGGTGGTCGCATGAAGAAGACGACCATCGTCGCGCTGGCGCGCAAGCTGTTGGTCGCGCTTTGGAAGTATGTCACCTCTGGGGTCATCATCGACGGCGCCATCATAAAGGCCCCATAACGCTTTCACTCTCCCCCTTAAGATACCACCAAGGTCTCATGAGCCCTGGTGGTTCCAGGCCGACGACCGAGAGAATCTTTGGCGAGATGCCGTCTCATAGAATCGCTTTGTCGACCTAAGCCCTGCCCGCCGGAAGCGGGATGTTGGTGCAGCCGAAATAAACGGCGACCGTATGTGAGGTGGATGAGGCTCGGCAAAACGAGCCGTGTCACACAGTCGGGCTTGGAACCTGGAACCGATAATCTGAGATGACGATATGTTTTAACCACCTTGACACAGATGTTCCCATGTGAGGATTCTCCGCATGATTCATGCTGAAAATGAGCGATCAACCGCCCGCACGCTACGTGGGGATGCCTACGCGCTTACATTCCTCCGCGGGAAAGCGGAATTGATGCGTCATTCAATCACATTCCGGTTGAGACCAGTAACGCTTGGTCGTGAGGCGGCGTGCAGGATGGGCGGTCTGGGCATGAGACAGGAAGGCGCGTCCGGCTCCGGCCTTGCCTCCAAGCTGATGCGGCTTGGCTGGTTCTGCCCCCGTGATTGCAAGTCAATTAAGGCCCAAGAGGTGAGGGCGGTGCTCACGGCGCGCAAGCTCGTCCATCGCTGTTCGCAGTGACCTAATGGGATGGACGACCTCCGCTCTCGGATCGAGGTGCCACAGGGTGGCTGTCGCAAGTCACAGGAGGGGGTGCCGTCCAGGGAGCGGGATATCACAGTCGGTCTGGATAGTAAGCGCGTAGGCCACCTCATTACGTGGCGTACGGGATTCTGAACGCTCATTTCTGCAAGCCTCAAAGATCGCCGCATATGGGCGGACCGTGCCGCAGGAACGGCCGGAATGAGGTTGGTGGAGCGGACCGTGCCGCAGGCGAGGTCGTCGTTCGGGTTCATGCGTCGGGGTTCGTCCCGGCGGACCTGGGATGGCCCTCGACCTGACCGCATACCCTCGATCCCTGGACCAACCGGATAGAGCGATTTGGAGCTAGGTGGCACGGTTTCCCGCACCTCACTCTCAGTCAGCCAATCGTATACGGCAGTTCGCTGCGTCGGTCGTGATCGACCGTAATCGTGCTCTTGAGCGGCGGAACGGCACGCTGGATGCAATCGACACGCTCACAAATGCGGCATGAAACGCCGATGGGCTCGAACGCTGAGCTGTTGCCAAAATCCAGCCGCTCGGAATAGACGAATTCGCCTGCATCGGAGATCTCGCATCCG
The DNA here is from genome assembly GCF_040324475.1 of Mesorhizobium sp. C268A. Classification (NCBI taxonomy): domain Bacteria; kingdom Pseudomonadati; phylum Pseudomonadota; class Alphaproteobacteria; order Hyphomicrobiales; family Phyllobacteriaceae; genus Mesorhizobium; species Mesorhizobium sp. C268A. Next base: position 2,223,691 of record NZ_JAMYVX010000001.1, on the reverse strand, counting down.
AGCGCGATCGCATAGCGTCTGTGAGGAGAACCAAACCCCCCATCCGCCTTGGTGATTTCCGTGGCGATACTCAGATAGCGCACGCCGTCCGGCGTCTCGGCCAGCTGGCAAATCATGCGGCCCGGGGTTTCGAACGCCTGATAAGCGTTCCACAACGGGCAGGCTGCACCGTAGCGAGCGAACTGCAACTTCGCGGCGCTGTGGCGCTTGGTGATGTTGCCGGCACGGTCGATGCGCGCGAAGAAGACCGGCACGCCCTTCATCCGAGGCCTTTGCAACGTCGACAGGCGATGCGCCACCTGCTCAAGGCTGGCGCCGAAGCGCATAGCGAGCAGGTGCAGGTCATGTCGAAGGTCTTTTGCCATGGCCAGGAAGGGACCGTATGGCAAAATGAGCGCGCCGGCAAAATAGTTCTGGAGGCCGATCCTGCATATCTCTGCCGCTTCGGAGGTCCGAAATCGCGCGCCCTCGATGATGGCATCGATCTCCGCCCGGTGCTCCAAGGCGCCGATCTGGAATGCCATCTGAAAACTGCGCGTCGATGCAGGCGAGTAAGAGTTTAAATACAGCACGCGCGCGGACGCGTCGAAGCGCCTGATTACCCGCTCGCCACTGGCGGCACGCGCAAGCCGAACTTTATGATGCTGTTCCAGATGATCCGCCAACACGGTACCGAGATCACGATCCGGCAGGCCCAGGGCTTTGGCCAGATGCTCGGCCGCCCGGTCGAGCTCGTCGATGTAGTTGTCAACAAAATGAAAGAAGTCCCGCACTTCCTCGTAGGGTGTCGGTTCGGCAAAGGCATTGGTTCGGATCAGCTGGTCGTCGAAGCTGGCAAGCTGCTCGCTGTTCCTGCGATAGGTTTGATGGCAGGTAATCAACGCATGAGCGAGAGACGGTGCGTTTTGGGCAACGAGCTTGAGCTCCTGAAATCCAGCCGAAACACCGCTGAATACCGGGTCGGCAAGGGCCTCGCTCAGTGCCGAGAGCAGCCGGTCGGCCTCGCTGCCGCCGATCGAAGCGATATCAACCTGGAATTTTTCGGCGAGCGCAAGAAGCACCGCGGCTGACACTGGTCGTTGGTTGTTTTCTATCTGGTTCAGATAGCTGGTCGAAATCCCCAACCGCTCGGCGAAGATCGCCTGAGTGGCCTTGCTGGCCTCGCGCAATTCGCGCACGCGGCGTCCAATGAAGAGCTTACCGTTTGCCATTTGCAGTTTCGCATGTTGCTTTTTACAATTTCATACATTTTGCAAGCGCACACGGTCAAGCCTTTCCCGAGCATTGCCGGCGAACTAATGCAGGAGCGTTATGCCAGTGGAGGCGCTCATGCGATTGTCCAGCCAAGCAAACCCGAGTTTGAGGCAAAGCCGGATCGCTGCACTACGGTGCCTCGTGGCTTGGAAGATGCCCGAACAAATGGCAGGTCGCTAATGCGGGCCGTTCTCGAACAACTCGAAATCCGTCGTGCCCAGGCTCGAATGGGTGGAGGGCAGAAGCGTGTCGATGCTCAACACGCAAAAGGCAAGCTGACGGCCCGAGAGCGCCTCGTGGTGCTTCTCGATGAAGGCTCCTTCGAAGAATACGACATGTATGTCACGCATCGTGCCACGGACTTCGGCATGGCTGAACAGAAGGTGGCTGGCGACGGCGTCGTCACAGGCTGGGGTACGATCAACGGCCGGCTCGTTTACGTCTTCTCTCAGGACTTCACGGTGCTTGGCGGGTCGCTGTCGGAGACACATGCCCAGAAGATGTGCAAGATCATGGACATGGCGGTGCGCAATGGGGCGCCGGTCATTGGCCTCAACGATTCTGGCGGCGCGCGCATCCAGGAAGGTGTCGCCTCGCTGGCCGGCTATGCCGACGTGTTCAAGCGCAATGTCGATGCTTCCGGCGTCATTCCGCAGATTTCGGTGATCATGGGCCCGTGCGCCGGAGGTGCGGTCTATTCGCCGGCCATGACCGACTTTATCTTCATGGTCCGGGACTCCTCCTATATGTTCGTGACCGGTCCCGATGTGGTCAAGACGGTCACGAACGAGATCGTGACCGCGGAGGAACTAGGGGGCGCTGCAACACACACGCAAAAATCCTCTGTTGCGGATGGGGCTTTCGAAAACGATATCGAGGCTTTGGAAGAGGTCCGGCGCCTCTTTGATTTCCTGCCGCTCAATAACCGGGAAAAGCCGCCGGTGCGGCCCTTCCATGACGATCCCGAGCGGATCGAGTTGCGCCTGGACACGCTGGCGCCGGAGAGCGCCAACAAGCCCTACGACATGAACGAACTAATCCTTGCCATTGCCGACGAAGGCGACTTCTTCGAGCTTCAGGCCGCCTTCGCCCGCAACATCATCACCGGATTTGTTCGCATCGAGGGCAGGACGGTAGGGGTGGTGGCCAACCAGCCCATGGTGCTGGCCGGATGCCTCGACATTGATTCCTCCCGCAAGGCCGCGCGTTTCGTTCGCTTTTGCGACGCCTTCGATATTCCGATCCTGACGCTCGTCGACGTGCCGGGGTTCCTGCCGGGCACCGCCCAGGAATTTGGCGGCGTCATCAAGCATGGCGCCAAGCTGCTGTTTGCCTATTCTCAGGCGACCGTGCCGATGGTCACGTTGATCACCCGCAAGGCCTATGGTGGGGCTTACGACGTGATGGCTTCCAAACATATTGGCGCCGACATCAACTACGCCTGGCCGACTGCTGAAATCGCGGTGATGGGCGCAAAGGGCGCGGCCGAGATCCTCTACCGGTCCGAACTCAGCGATCCCGAACAGCTGGCGGCTCGCACCAGGGAATACGAGCAGCGCTTCGCCAACCCCTTCATTGCCGCCGAGCGCGGCTTCATCGACGAGGTGATCATGCCACATTCCTCACGCAAGCGGATCGCGCGTGCCTTTGCCGCTCTGCGGGGAAAAAGCGTCGAGACGCGCTGGAAGAAGCACGACACGATCCCGCTTTGAGAATGCAAAAAATGTTCAAGAAGATCCTGATCGCCAATCGTGGCGAGATCGCGTGCCGGGTGATCAAGACGGCGCAGAGGCTCGGCATTGCAACGGTCGCTGTCTACTCCGACGCTGACCGCGACGCCTTGCACGTCCGGCAGGCCGATGAAGCGGTCCATATCGGTCCAGCCGCGTCCGCCCAGTCCTATCTCAGCCTTGCCAACATTCTGGATGCCATCTCCGCTACGGGTGCTGATGCCGTTCATCCGGGCTACGGTTTCCTGTCCGAGAACTCGAATTTCGCTGACGCGCTCAAAGCCAACGGCATCGCTTTCATCGGGCCCTCGCCCGTCTCCATCGAGGCGATGGGCGACAAGATCACCTCGAAAAAGATCGCGGCTTCCGCCGGTGTCTCCACCGTGCCCGGCCATATGGGCCTGATCGAGGATGCTGAGGAAGCGGTGCGCATCGCCGCAGAGGTCGGCTTTCCTGTCATGATCAAGGCATCCGCCGGCGGTGGCGGCAAGGGCATGCGCATCGCCTGGAACGAGGTCGAGGCGCGCGAAGGATTTCAGTCCTCGCGAAACGAGGCGAAGAATGCCTTTGGCGACGACCGTATTTTCATTGAGAAGTTCGTCACCGAGCCACGTCACATCGAAATCCAGGTACTCGGCGATCAGTACGGCAATATCGTCTATCTCGGCGAGCGGGAATGCTCGATCCAGCGCCGCAACCAGAAGATCATCGAGGAGGCCCCATCACCGTTCCTCGACGAAGCAACCCGGCAGGCGATGGGTAAGCAGGCCATCGCTCTTGCCAGGGCGGTCGGCTACCACTCTGCAGGCACGGTTGAGTTCATCGTCGACCGCGACCGAGACTTTTACTTCCTCGAGATGAACACGCGGCTACAGGTCGAGCATCCGGTCACCGAACTGGTAACCGGCATCGATCTAGTCGAGGAAATGATCCGCATCGCCGCCGGCCAAAAGCTGCGCTTTGCCCAAGAGGATGTGAAGCTGAACGGCTGGGCGGTCGAAAGCCGGCTCTACGCCGAAGACCCGTATCGCAATTTCCTGCCCTCGATAGGTCGTCTGACCCGCTACCGGCCGCCCACCGAAGGTGCGCGTGCTAACGGCTCACTCATCCGCAACGATACCGGTGTGGTGGAGGGCGCGGAAATCTCCATGCACTATGATCCAATGATCGCCAAGCTCTGCACCTGGGCGCCCGATCGGCTGGGCGCAATCAATGCCATGGGCGCGGCGCTCGATGATTTCGAAGTGGAGGGGATCGGCAACAATCTGCTGTTTCTCGCCGCTGTCATGGATCATCCCCGGTTTCGCGAGGGGCGGCTAAGCACGGCCTTCATCGCCGAGGAGTTTCCGGACGGCTTCGCAGGTGTGTCCCCAACTGATGTGGATGAGCGTAAACTCGCGGCGGTCGCCGCACACATCAACTGGAAACTCCAGCACCGCAATGTCCTGATCTCCGGGGCAATGGACAATCATCGTCGCAAAGTCCCCAGCGATTGGATCGTAACGATTGGCAGCCATGCCTTCGCAATCGCGGTGCGCGATCAGGAAGACGCAAACGCGGTGTCATTCGAGGACGGCTCGGTTCTGAGTGTTGTCAGCGATTGGCTGCCGGGACGGCATATCGCGCACTTTCAAATTGGCACTGAGACCACGTCGATCAAAACATCGCGGTCAGGAACCGGCTACCGACTGCGCTGGCGCGGAATGGATGTTGTCGCCCATGTACGCAGCCCACCTATCGCCGAGCTCGCGCGATTGATGTCGAAGAAGCAGCCGCCGGATACCTCCAAGCTGCTGCTTTGCCCGATGCCAGGTGTGGTCACCGCTATTGCCGTGTCCGAAGGAGAACAGGTCGAGGCTGGACAGGTGCTCGCCACCGTCGAGGCCATGAAGATGGAGAACGTGCTGCGCGCCGAACGGCGGGCCGTCGTCAAACGGATCGCCGCCAAGGCGGGAGTAAGCCTCGCGGTCGATGAACCCATTCTGGAGTTCGAATGATGGCCGACGCCAAACTCGCCGACTGGCGCACTCTTGCCGAACGGGAGCTGAAGGCCTCACCAGACGCCCTGGTCTGGCGCACGCCCGAAGGTATCGACGTCAAGCCGCTCTATACGGGGGATGACTTGGGGGCTGTCGACGACCTCCATTCCTTACCGGGACTGAAACCCTTCGTCCGCGGACCGCGCGCGACGATGTATGCCGGCAGGCCATGGACAATCCGGCAATATGCCGGCTTCTCGACGGCTGAGGAGTCTAACGCCTTCTACCGCAAGGCGCTCGCCGCCGGCCAGCAGGGCGTGTCGGTCGCCTTCGATCTCGCCACGCATCGCGGCTATGACAGCGACCATCCCCGTGTCGTCGGCGACGTCGGCAAGGCTGGCGTAGCAATCGATTCCGTGGAGGACATGAAGGTCCTGTTCGAGGGCATACCGCTCAAGGACATTTCCGTCTCCATGACCATGAACGGTGCGGTCATCCCGATCCTTGCCTGCTTCATCGTCGCCGGCGAGGAGCAGGGTTGCCCGACGGCCCAGCTCTCCGGGACCATCCAGAACGACATCCTGAAGGAGTTCATGGTCCGCAATACCTACATCTATCCGCCAGAACCCTCGATGCGGATCGTCGCCGACATCATCGAATACACGGCAAAGGAGATGCCGAAGTTCAACTCGATCTCCATCTCCGGCTATCACATGCAGGAGGCGGGTGCGACGCTGGTGCAGGAACTTGCCTTCACCTTGGCCGATGGGCGCGAATATGTCCGCGCGGCGTTGAAAAAGGGCCTCGACGTCGACGATTTTGCCGGGCGGCTCTCGTTCTTCTTTGCGATTGGTATGAATTTCTTCATGGAGGCCGCCAAGTTGCGGGCAGCGAGATATCTGTGGTCGCGTATCATGGAAGAGTTCGAACCGAAGCAGCCTTCATCGCTGATGCTGCGCACTCACTGCCAGACATCGGGCGTGTCGCTGCAGGAGCAGGACCCCTACAACAACATCGTGCGCACCGCATATGAGGCACTCGCCGCGGTGCTCGGTGGCACGCAGTCACTCCACACCAACTCCTTCGATGAGGCGATCGCACTTCCGACGGAGTTTTCGGCGCGGATCGCGCGAAACACCCAGCTTATCCTCCAGCACGAGACCGGCGTGACCAAGGTCATCGATCCGCTCGCCGGCTCCTATTATGTTGAAAGCATGACCGCCGAACTTGCCGACAAGGCGTGGGGGCTCATCGAGGAAATCGAGGCCATCGGCGGCATGACCAAGGCCGTCATTGACGGCCTGCCAAAACGCCTGATCGAGACGGCGGCAACGCGCCGCCAGGCGGCGATTGATCTCGGGGAGGAGGTGATCGTCGGCGTCAATAAGTACCGGCTAGAGACCGAGGCCGCGATCGATGCCCTTGAGATCGACAATGCGGCGGTGCGCGAGGCGCAAATCCGTCGTCTAGAACAAACAAAGCGTCAGCGCGACCCCAAGCGCGTCGGCGCAGCCCTTGCCGCGCTTGGCGAGACCGCGGCCAGCGGCAAGGGCAATATACTTCTAGCAGCGGTCGACGCAGTGCGCGCTCGCGCGACGGTGGGGGAGATTTCTGACGGTCTGCGCCGCGCCTTCGGCGATCACGTGGCCGTTCCTAAAGTGATCTCGGAAGTTTACGGCGAAGCCTTCCACAATGAGCCGGAATACCAAACTCTAACGTCCCGCATCAGGGACGTTTCCGTCTCGCTTGGCGGCCGGCCGAAGTTGATGGTGGCCAAGCTCGGCCAGGATGGCCACGACCGCGGCGCCAAAGTGATCGCATCGGCGTTCGGCGATCTCGGCTTCGACGTGGTCGCCGGGCCGCTCTTCCAAACCCCGCAAGAGGCAGCAAGCATGGCGGTTGCGTCTGCAGTTCATGTCATCGGAGCGTCCTCGCTCGCGGCCGGTCACAAGACCCTGTTGCCGCAGCTCGTCGCGGCGTTGAAAGCAAAGGGTGCCGAAAACATGATCGTCGTTTGCGGTGGCGTGGTGCCGCGCCAGGATTATCAGTTCCTGATGGACCATGGGGTCGCAGCCGTGTTTGGCCCTGGAACGCACGTCTTGGACGCAGCACGTGCGGTTGTGGATCTCATTGAAGGGAGGCGCCGCAATCAGTGAAGACGCTCCTCGTCAAGCCTTCGGGATGCCCATCCTCGGACGGCGACGATGTAATGGACCGAAACGGCTCTTGAATGGCCTCAGCAGCCACTTCTGGCTGCTCAAGAGCGCGAGCGACGTCGCTGCAATCGCTGATCGACCCACGGGGCAAAGAGGCCCGCGACGTCGCTTTGAGGACTGGACAACACAGCGGAATGCCGTAAAGACCGGCGTCATTGACGCAAGGGGAAGGAGAGAACCGTAGTGAATGGATCGCAAATAGGCTCCGAGAGTGTCCGGCCCTTATGGTCACAAGCGGAAGTTCGCGCGCTCTATGAGCTGCCCTTTAACGATCTTCTCTATCGCGACCATAGCATCCACCGCCAGAATTTCGATCGCAACAAGGTCCAGCTCAGCCGGCTTCTCAGCATTAAGACCGGCGGCTGCCCGGAGATTGCGGCTATTGCAGCCAGCCGGCGCATCACGAAAGCGGGTTGAAGGCGTCGAAGCTGATGGAGGTCAGGCGCGTTATTGCATGGGCGCTGCCTGGCGGAACCCCAAGCCGCGCGACATGGATGCGGTGGTGGCGATGGTCGAGGGCGTCAAGGCGCTGGGCATGGAGACGTGCATGACCCTCGGCATGCTCGATCTTGAGCAAGCCGCTCGCCTGAAACAGGCTGGCCTCGACTACTACAACCACAACATCGACACCTCCGAGCGCTACTACAACGAGATCATCTCGACCCGGACGTTTGCCGATCGGCTGGATACACTGGCCAATGTCCGCGAGAACGGCATCAAGGTCTGCTGCGGCGGCATCGTCGGCATGGGCGAAGAGCCGGTGGATCGGATCGACATGCTGGTGACGCTGGCCAATCTGCCGGAACATGCCGAAAGCGTTCCGATCAACATGCCGATCCCGATCGAGGGCACCCCGCTCGCCGAAGCCAGGCCGATCGAGCCGATCGAATTCGTGCGCGTGATTGCCCTGGCACGCATCATGACGCCGAAATCGCATGTGCGTCTTTCCGCGCGGGCGAAGATCGGCGAACTGGCGCCACGCCCGCAGGGCCGCCGCCGCGCCTCCAGCCTCGATGCGGTCGAGTCGTAGCGGGCAAGCGGTGCCCCGTTCATTGTGCCTTGAGGTCCATGGGCTCGATGCCGAGGCGCCGGAACAGCAGAATGTCCTTGTCCTCGGCGGGATTGTCCGCCGTCAGCAGCGTGTCGCCGACGAAGATTGAGTTCGCGCCGGCAAAGAAGCACAGCACCTGCATCTCGTCGGTCACGGCGGTGCGGCCGGCGAGGAGCGCAAGGACATCACGCTGAACGAGATGGTGGAGCGGCTCAGCGCCGAGCATTCGGTGCGGATCAGCCGCGAACGGCAACGTATTCGTGGCCTATGTCGAGCAGGTGCTGGTCCCGACATTGTCGGAGGGCGACGTAGTCGTCATGGACAACCTGCCCGCCCACAAGGCCGCCGGCGTGCGCGACGCGATTGAGGCCGCAGGCGCGAGCCTGCTCTACCTGCCGCCCTACAGTCCCGACTTCAATCCGATTGAGAACGCCTTCGCCAAACTTAAGGCGCTGCTGCGAGCAAAGGCCGAGAGAACCCTCAAGGCTCTGTGGGACGCGGTCGGCGCGGTCGTCGACCTCTTCACCCCAGCCGAATGTGCCAACTACTTCAAAGCCCAGGATATGAACCGGATTAAACAGGACGTGCTCTAGTTCGAAGGTTGCCTGCGATTTAGGGCCGGATAGGTGTGATTGTCTCACCGAGGTCTCGCGGCTGGCGACGAAGGGCATTTGCGGCCTGGAACCAACGTAGCGACATGCACGAGAGCCCTGCATCAATCTTTTGGATCTCGGCAGTCTCCAACGGCACGACGGTGTAACCCTGTTTGTCAAGCATCTCCAGAGTTCGTGGGTAACAGGCACTTGCGAACACGACATCGTTGACCCGGAGCACATTGGCGGCCGGCTCTTCGCCTTGAGGAACGACAATCTTCCGAAAACCCTCGAATACGGCCGCATCAGCAAGGGCTGATGTGACGATCACGGTCTCATCATTAAGCAGCGACGAGGCCGTTTTGAAATGCAGCACGCCTTTCGGTGTCTCGGCGATCTGAGCCTTTCCGCCAAGCTTCTTGATGCAGTCGATCAGCGCCTCTGCACCAGCCTTGTCCGTGCGATCGGACAGGCCGATCAGCAACCCCTTCGGCGTATACATAATGTCTCCGCCATCCGCCTGGCCTGGAGCAGGAAGTTCGAGCACGGTCTCGAACATCTCCCGTAGAACCGGCGCGAGTTCGGCCGTTTCCTTAATGCGCGTGGGTGTGCCGGGGCGAAGCAGAATGGCACCGCCGGTAAAGACGAGCGCCGGGTCCTCGACAAAAATGGAGTCGGGGAATGCTTCAAGCGGCGGAAGGACGGTAACCTCGACGCCTGCGTTGCGGAGCGCCGCGACATAGGCGTCGTGCTCGGCCTTCACGCCGGCGTAGGTCGGACCGCCGCGATCGTCGGCGCGCAGGCCGTTGACGACTGAGGTAGAGGGCTCTCGGACGATTGCCGAATTGAACCCATAGACTGATCTGGTCTGCGACATTGTTGGCTATCCTATGGTTCCGATATTAAGCTGAGCGGCTCTCATTCGGCCCCAAACAGCAGACGTGCGTTTGCGCTGTGCGCCGTGACAGATGAATTCCGGCAAGCATGCAGCGAACCGAGCCTCCGGCGAGTTCGATCGTCGAGACGTCGAACGGCAAAAGCGTTGCAGAACGCTCAATCACTGCGATCTGTCGCTGATCCAGGGCTGCGTGGGCGCGAGCCGAAAGCGCAAGGACGCAACCATCGCTGCCCTCCAGCTCGATGGCGTTGCCGGCGAAGTTCTCGACCTGATTAATGGAAAGCTCGATGACCTCGCGGCCAGTTTCCTTGAGCCTTTCGACAACATCCTGCCGGCGTCGAAGATCGGGAATCATCTGGGTCCCGAGCAGCGCAAAGTCGGTCGCGATGCACATCAGCACGTTAGTGTGATAAATCGGCTTGCCGCTGCGGTCGACGGCGTCGAAGACCATCGGCTCGAAGTTGAAGTGCGTGCAGAACCGTTCGAGCGCCACTTCGTTGGTGCGGTTGGAGCGCACGGCATAAGCGACGCGGCCAATATGATCGAGCACCATGGCGCCGGTGCCTTCGAGATAGACATTGTCTTTCTCGAGCCCCGAATAGTCGATCACGTCCTGTACCCGGTATTCGTCCTTCAGCATCTCGATCACATCACCGCGACGCTCCTTCTGCCGATTGGCCGAGTACATCGGATAGATGGCAACGTGGCCGCCGGAATGGGTGGAAAACCAGTTGTTGGGAAAGACGGAGTCAGGTGTCGAGACGGTCTTGTCCTCGAAGAGATGGACGGTGACTCCGGCCTCGGCGAGCCCTTTCGCCATCCGGGTCACTTCCTCAAAGGCGGCGTTGGCGACCGCAGCACCGGCACGCTTCTCACCATTGGATTGAAACGCGTTGTCGGCAGCCGTCATTGGATTCGGCGTAAAATGATGCGGTCGGATCATCACCACGCCTTTGGGCGCCTGCACGGACTGTCTGCTCATCAGAGTGCTCCAGCCTTGAGGACTAGAGGAGCGGCTTTCGCAGCGCGCAGGATCATGCCGAAGAGATCGCGCGGCTCGTCGGGATCGGCGAGCAGATCGAGCTCCTCGTAAAGCCCGGTCTCCTTAAGACGGTCCCGAACATAGCGCAGCGCTGAGAAATCCTCGATGGCGAAGCCGACGGAGTCGAACAGTGTGATCTGCCGTTCACCGGAGCGACCAGGCACCTTGCCGGCGATGACCTGCCAGAGCTCGATCACCGGGTGGTCTGCATGGAGTTGCTGAATCTCGCCTTCGATCCGCGTCTGCGGCGGATATTCGACGAATATATCGGAGCGCAGCAGTATGTCGCGGTGAAGCTCGGTCTTGCCGGGGCAATCGCCCCCAACCGCGTTGATGTGAATGCCAGGACCAACCATGTTGTCGGTGAGGATCGTCGCACACTGCTTGTCGGCTGTGACGGTGGTGACGATCTCGGCCCCTTCGACCGCTTCCTGCGCGGAGGCGCAGGCCTGAATCTCGAAGCCCATGCCGGCAAGGTTCTTCTGGCAGCGGGCCGTGGCCGCAGGGTCGATGTCGTAGAGGCGCAGTTTGTCGACGCCGAGGATCGCCTTGAAGGCGATCGCCTGAAATTCCGATTGGGCGCCGTTGCCGATCATCGCCATGGTGCGCGCGGCGGTCGGCGCCAGGTATTTCGCCGCGACGGCCGACATCGCCGCGGTCCTAAGTGCGGTGAGGATCGTCATCTCGGTTAGCAGCATCGGATAGCCATTGCCAACATCGGCAAGCACCCCGAAAGCAGTGACGGTCTGGCGGCCGGAGCGGGTGTTCTTTGGATGACCGTTGACGTATTTGAAGCCGTAGGTCTCGCCGTCGCTGGTCGGCATCAGCTCGATGACGCCGTCCGCACTGTGGGAGGCGATACGCGGCGTCTTGTCGAAGCACTCCCAGCGCCGGAAGTCTTCCTCGATATAGGCGGAAAGCTCGATGACGAAACGCTCGATGCCCGTTGCCAGCACTAGCTTCATCATGTGATCGACGCTGACGAACGGGACGTTGTTAAGCTTCTCGGGCAAAGTCAAAACTCTCCTTGTCGGACGGTCCACAACGGCGGCGACATCATTTCGTCCTCGGTCCTTCGGCACGGCCTGCCGCGGGCTTAGTGGTAGTTGCCGCCGCAGAGATGCTTGGCGCACGCCGTCGGCGGCATCACTTCCTCGCCGAAAGATCGGTCTGCAAGACTAAGCCCGTAGGAGGTCGTACAGCTCCTCCATCGAGGCCAACCGGTCGAGCGCCATTGTGGTTTCGATGATCTGGTGTCCCCTCACTTCAAGAGGTGTCCCGCGAACATTGTTAAGAAATTTCCGCTCGATGTCTGCGTCGCTAAGCGGCCTGCGCCAATGGCCAGGTGCCCAGTCGACCGTCGCACGGAATTTTCGGCCATCCTTCATTTGGATAAGCACCGAGGACCTGTACCGGTCCTCATCCCAGAAGGCCTCCTCGGCGGCGGGATCGACCTCCACTGTTAGCTTGCGCATCAGTTCCTTCACTACCGGGCTCTGCATCATCTCAGGCGCGAACCAGTACCGTCCGGGTTCGCGCGACAAAAGCGCCATTGCCGTCACGTACTGGACGGAAAGTTGGGCGTCGATGTCGGTGGCGGGCGCGGGGTCCGAGAACCATTCCGTAATCCTTGAAAAGCACCTGACAGAAACCGACGCGATCTCCTCCACCACAATGTCATGATCCCTCACTACGCTGGCTGCAGCGTCGATGGTGGTGTGAAGGAAGGCACAGCAAGGAAAGGTTTTGATTGAGAGTTCGCTGATGCGCCATCTCTGCCCCAACTCCGCTGACAGCTCCCCGGGATTGAATTTGTCCGATCCGATGATGCGGGCAAAACCACGTTCAGGATCGCTGATCATTGCGAATGGACCGAGAATGTCTTGTCGAGCGCAGAGCGCCGCGTCGACACCGCCGAGTGTCATCTGGCCATAGTTCGCCTTTAAAGCGTGTGCCGGTTTGCCGTATTGGACATACCAGATCGGCACATTTGTGTTTGCCGCAGCGTGTCCGAGCGCCGAGCGGATCTGAGATTCGTTTCCGCCTGCGACTACTGCCGCAGCGGCACCGGCCGCGATGCCATGCCAAGCATGGTATACCGCAAGCCGCCGGTAGACCTCTTGACTTGCTGCTGTCGCATCGTGAACACGCAGACCTGCTTCATAACCGGCAACGACGCCGCTCAGGAATCGCTGTGGCGTGACGGCAAGATGCTCTGCCATCGCGAGCGCCGCCGGGATAACAGTTGCGCTGGGATGCCCTGCGGCTACGTCCTCGTAGTCGAGCACGTCCGACAACCATGATGCAGCCTTTGCCGCGAGCGAAGGCGGCAGAAGCAACCCCGTGCCGGGGACGCAGCAACCCGTTTCTCGACCACCACTGCTATAGACTGCCAGGATCTTGCGCCCGAGCGGCGTAGCGCCGCCCGCAGCTATGCAGCCAATCGTATCAAGCGTGACGCGCTTGGCAGTATGAATCACTTCGGAGGGCAGATTTGCGAATTCCAAGTGCGTCAGGAACTTGGCCAGCCGGCCCGCGTCCTGATGGATCGGATGACTGGGGAATAGAATGTCCTCGAACGGCAAGGACGTTCCGGTCTCTTCAGTGGCGACAAACATTTGCTCTTACTTTTTCGATTTTCAGACAATGAACGTCGTTAAAGGACGACCGGGATGGTTTCGGGAGATATGGCGCTCAAGAACTCGGAGCCAGTATCGGTGACGAAGATCACCTCCTCGAACTGGAAGACCGCTCCGTCCCGCTCGAGCTTTGGCTCAAGATGCAGGATCATACCGGGGCGAATTTCGGTGTCGTCGGCGCGCGAGATCGAGGGCGGTTCGGTGACATCCAGACCTCCACCATGCCCTATACGCGAGACCTTGGAGTAGAGTGGCCCCAGCTCCGCGTCCGCCCACATCCGTTCGAACCGGGCATAGAGATCCGCGCAACTCATGCCTGGCTTGACCGAAGCGGCTAGGTCAACGGTAAGCGCACGGACTTTGGTATAAACATCGACCTCCCACGGCGCCGGCTCTCCTGCGCGGGCAATTCTGTTGCGGTCGGCCGGATAGCCGCCGTATGTCGCCCTGAAGTCGGTCCAAATGTAATGTCCCGCTTCTAGCCGCCGGTCGGAGGCAGGGCGGCCGTAGGAGAAATCGCCCTTAGAGAACAGCATCGCAATCGGATCGGCGGTTTCCGCACCGTTCAAGAATGTCTGCGCCTGTACCATTTGGCAGAGCTCGTATTCCGGCATCCCCAGACGGGCGGATGCGATGGCGATGTCAAACGCTGAGTTCACTATGTCGAAGGCGATCCGCTTCATGTCTGCTTCGAAGCGGGACTTAATGAGACGGACGTTCCAGAGAACCGGCCCGGCCGACACCGGCTTCCCGTCAGACGAAAGACCGGAAAGCGCCTCGATCAGTTCGAGAGAGCCGCGCCCGTAGAAATCCTGACCGTAGTCCACGGCGATCTTACGAGGGTAGGGGACTTTCTCTTGGCCCCAGACAACAATTGTCGCCACTGCCTCCGGCAGATAGCCATCGTAAATTCTGGCAGAGAAGCTGCGCTTTTGCGAATCGACGGTACGGGCCTCGGCGAGGCTGCCGAACACCACCACGTCATCGAACGAAATGGCCGCGAACACCGGGCGTGCATGATAGGACCAGGACAAGGTTTGATAGCCCGTCAGGTATCCGACATTCTTTTGGTCGGTCAGAATAATGGCATCGATCCCAGCCTTGGCCATCTCCCCCCGAAGGGCAGAACGCCGACGCTCCAGCTCGTCTTGCGGTGCGGTCGGCGCTGGAGGAAGGGGCTCGCAGCGGGGCAATGGCCAAACGTTCAACATCAAAGGATTTCCTTGTGAGGTGGCGGTGATCTTTGCATCGAGGCATGCAGGAACAATTTTTATGGCTCCGCTAGGCAACCCATGCGAGTTTGCGTCCCGGGGTGAGACTTGATGCAACCCGCGCGATATTTGCGGCGTCGAGGCCGTAGTGGCGGTAAAGGTCGGCGACAGTTCCGGTCTGGCCAAAATGCTCTACACCCAGGCTGTGAGTGCGGTGGCCGATGACGCCGCCAAGCCATGACAGCGTTGCTGGATGACCATCAATGGCAGTGATGATTGTTGTGTGGCGCGCCAACGGCGCGAGCAATCGCTCGATGTGGCCCGTCGCGTCGAGGTGACCGCGAGCGCGAGCACGCATCGCTGCCTGCCAGCCGGCGTTGAGCCTATCGGCAGAAGTGACAGCAAGCACACCGATATCGCGGCGCAAATCGGCTAGCATCCCGGCCGCCGCGATGGCCTCACTTGCCACCGTTCCTTGGTACGCGATGATCACGTCGCAATTGGGCCCTGGCTTGCGTATCCAGTAGGCTCCGTCAATCACACCTTGTTCAAAAGCGATGTTACGAGTTCGGTTGGGCTGCTCTAGCTGACGCGTGGACAGCCGCAGATAGACCGCTCCGCCGGTCTCATCACGCAGCCAGGTTCGCTCGTCGGGATCTCCCTCTCCGTCGCGCTGCAGATAGTCGAACGCCCAAGCCATGATAACCGCGAGCTCATCGGCGAATGCCGGCTCGAAGCTGGCGAGGCCGTCCTGGCTCATGCCGATCAGGGGGGCAGCGATCGACTGATGAGCTCCTCCCTCGGGCGCCAGCGTCACTCCTGACGGGGTGCCTACAATTATGAAACGAGCATCCTGATAGCATGCATAGTTGAGCGCATCGAGGCCGCGGGAAACGAAGGGGTCATAAACCGTACCGATCGGAATCAGCCTTTCGCCGAACAGCGAGTGAGAAAGCCCCATCGCACCCAGCAAGAGAAACAGGTTCATTTCGGCAATGCCCAGCTCGATATGCTGTCCGGTCGGAGTGAAACTCCATTTTTGGGCGCTAGGCACTCGCTCGTCCCGGAATGTGTCTGCCAATTCGCTGCGGGCGAAGAGCTGCCGTCTGTTCACCCACGGGCCAAGGTTTGTCGAGACCGTCACGTCTGGCGAAGTCGTAACGATTCGTTCAGCAAGATCGCTGTCGGATTTGGCAATCGCGTCCAGGATCTTGCCGAAGGCAGCTTGCGTGGAAATCGTGTCCCCGGTATTGGCCGGCGTCGGCGCCACACCAGCCGGTACTCGGATAGCTGCGCTGCGACACCGGCGGCGGCCGGCAGCAAAGAAGGGAGTCGCGCCGATGAAGGCCTTCAACGCTTTGGCGTCGATTTCGAGCCCTTCGGCAGGGTCCCACTCACGGCCGTCCCGGATGTTCATCTGCTTTTTGAACGAATCCAGCTGGGCTTCGGTCATCAGCCCGGCATGATTGTCCTTATGTCCGGCGAGTGGCGTGCCCCATCCCTTGACTGTGTAGGCGATGAAGACGGTTGGCCGGTCATGGTCGATGCCGTTAAACGTCTCGTTGAGCGTCTCTAGGCAGTGACCGCCGAGATTCTCCATCAGCGCGGCCAGTTCTTCATCGCTGCGCCTTTCCAGCAACGCGCTCATTTTGCCTTGATCGCCGATCTCGTCCATCAGCCGCCTACGCCAGGCCGCGCCGCCCTGAAAGGTGAGCGCTGAGAAGAGCTGGTTCGGGCAGCGGTCGATCCATTCCTTCAGGGCCGAGCCGCCGGCCTCGGCAAAGAAGGCACGCTGCAAGGCGCCGTATTTGAGCGTTACGACATCCCAGCCAAATGCCCTGAAGACTGTCTCGATGCGTTCATAAAGTCCCTCTCGCACGACCCCGTCCAGACTCTGGCGGTTATAGTCAATGATCCACCACGTGTTGCGAAGGTCATGCTTCCATCCCTCCTGCAGACATTCGTAGACATTCCCCTCGTCAAGCTCCGCATCCCCGACAAGCGCCACCATGCGCCCCTTCGTTTGGCCTGCCGCCGCCCATTCGTGTGCGTGCACATAGTCCTGCACAATAGAGCCAAATGCCGTTATTCCGACCCCGAGTCCCACTGAGCCGGTCGAGAAATCGACGTCGTCGACATCCTTGGTGCGGCTCGGATAGGACTGCGCGCCACCATAGCCGCGAAAGTTCTCAAGCTTTTCGCGCGTCTGGTTGCCGGCGAGATATTGCAGCGCGTGGAAGACCGGCGAGGCGTGCGGCTTCACCGCGACCCGATCCTCCGGCCGCAGTACGGAGCAGTAGAGCGCCGTCATGATCGACACCATCGAGGCCGAGGAGGCCTGATGTCCGCCGACCTTGACCCCGTCAACCTTCTCGCGGCGGTTCGCCTGGTCAATCAGCCAGCACGACAGCCATAGCAACTTGCGTTCGATAGCATGAAGAGGGGCTAGTCTATTCCCGTCTATCCCGGTGATTTTCGGGGCCATATTACCTCGCCGTTGTACATGAATTGGGAGCGTTTCATCTCGAGAGGGACTTCAGTCCTGTGTCCTCGACGTAACGAGCATTGAACTAGTACAGGAGTTGCCCAAGGAACTTTCTGGTGCGGGCATGCTCGGGGTGTGCGAAGAACTGCGCGGGCGGCGCCTGTTCTATGATATGCCCCTCATCCATGAAGACGATGCGGTCAGCGACCTCGCGCGCAAAACCCATTTCGTGCGTCACACAGATCATCGTCATGCCCCCGTTGGCAAGGCCAGTCATGACATCCAGCACTTCCTTGACCATCTCGGGATCGAGCGAGGATGTGGGTTCGTCAAACAGCATGATCTTCGGCTTCATGCACAGTGCGCGCGCAATGGCGACGCGTTGCTGCTGGCCGCCCGAGAGCTGACCGGGGTACTTTTTTGCCTGCTCGGGAATGCGAACCCGCTTCAGGTTTTCGATTGCGATCTCTTGCGCCTCCGCCCGTTTCAGTTTGCGAACACGCGTTAAGGCAAGCGTGCAATTGTCGATTACGCTTAGGTGCGGAAAAAGGTTGAACTGCTGGAACACCATGCCCGTTTCGCGCCGGACCTCGGCCAGCCCGCGCATGCCAGGGGCCAATTCGACCCCGTTTACGACGATCTTACCCTTCTGGTGCTTCTCCAGCTGATTGATGCAACGGATCAGCGTCGATTTGCCGGATCCTGACGGGCCGCAAATGACAATGCGTTCACCGACCGCGACGCTAAGATCGACCTCGCGCAGGACTTGGAAGGTCCCGTACCATTTGGAGACGCCCTCCATCTGCACCGCGGAAGGACGCACCTCCTGCTGAACTTGGTCAAAACTCAATCGATCCACTGTCATATATCCCAACGTTCTCCTCCTTCGATTATTCTGTGCCTTCTAGATATGCGCCTGCCCCACTCCCAGGAGCCGCTCTATGCGGACAATCCCCGCGACCGCGACCAGGCACAGCAGGAGGAACAGAATTCCCACCACAAGCATCGGTTCGGCATAGCGGTAGGTATCGGAGGCGACATCGAAGGCACTGCCGAGCATCTCAGGGACGGCGATGACCGAAAGCAGCGGCGTTGTCTTCAATATGGCGATGGAATAGGCGCCCATGGGAGCTGCGATGTTGCGCAGCATCTGTGGGGCGATGACAAACACGATCGTGTCACGCCAGCCAATACCAAGGCTCTGCGCGGCTTCGCCCTGGCCGACTGGGATGGCATCGATCCCGGCCTTGAAGACCTCCGACAGATAGCCCGAGAAATAGAAGCTGAGCCCAAAGATCCCCACGAACATCGCCGGCAGCACGATACCGTAGTAGGGCAACACGAAATACAGGAAATAGACCTGCACGAGTACTGGCGTCGAGCGGATGGCATCGATGACGAATTGCATGACCTGGCGAGCCAGCCAATGCGAGCGCCGCATCATCTCCCAGATGAATCCTAGCACTGTGGCTCCAATGAAGCTCAAAATAGCGACGAGGATCGTATTGCCGATTCCCTCCAGGACCCTTGGTACAATCTCAATTGCGAAGCTGAGATCGAAGTTCACTTGGAGGCCTCCATCTTCCTGCGGGTCCTCTCCAGATAGCGCCCGAAGATGGTTACCGGGTAACAGAGGATGAGATAGGAAAGCAGCAGCGCCGAGTAGACGCCGGCCGGATTATAGCTCAGCTGGGCGACCTCCTTGGCCCGGAAGGTCATGTCGGTCAGCGTGATCAGGGATACGAGCGATGTTCCCTTGATCAATTGAATTGCATCATTGATGAAGGTCGGGATCATCGCGGAGATCGCCTGCGGCAACTCGATTAGCCGAAGCACCTTGAACCGACTGAGCCCAAGGGCTAGCCCGGCTTCGCATTGTCCCCGGCTGAGCGCCTGCAAAGCGGCTCGAACGGACTGGCTGCTATAGGCTCCGGCATTCAACCCCAACACCAAGGAGCCGACCGCTGTGGCGGAGAGAAAGATATCGAAAGCAGGAAGCGAATAGTAGAAAGCGTAGAGCAGCACGATAGCTGGCGAACTGCGCCAGAACTCGATAACCGCCGTGATGCACCAGCGCCAGGGTCCCTTGGAAAAGTGCTGGAGCACTCCAGCAAGCAGGGCGAATGGTATCGCACAGGCCAGGCCAAGAAGGGCGACGGTGGCGGTGACACCGAACCCTTGGTATATGGTCAGGAGGATCTCTGGGAAGCTCATTCGCCCTGCAGTCCTTAAAATCAGCCAGTCACTTGCAGTCCGAGTACAAGTCTTTCGGCGTCAGACCGGCTGGAGCAACTGGAGCCATGTCAAAACCATTCTTGTTGATAACCTGTCGGATGGTGCCATCAGCCTTCAGCTTCTCCAGGCTGTGGTTGTAGGCGTCACGCAGTTTCGCATCCTCTGGTCGGAAAGCGATGGACGCGTAGTTCGCGGCCTCTTTGCCGTTCGGCAGGACCAAGCCCGTAAATGGTTTTGCAAGCTCAATCTTGCCCTTGAGCTGCGGATCGTTGACCGTGCTGATTGCGGTGCCGAGGGATTCGGTGTCCGCTTCAATCCGGCCGGCCAGGAGTGCGGCTACGGATGACTGGGTGTCCTGGAACATCACCACTCGTTCTTTCGGTATGCCCGCCTTGATGGCGTTTTCAGTGTTTGAACTGCCCCGACCTCCGCCCATGCGCAGATCCGGGTTCTTGGCAACGTCGGTATAGCTGTGAATGTTATGTGGGTTGCCGGCGAGAACCATCACGCCGTCCCCGATGACAAGGTCGGGATTGCTGAAGATCACCTGTTTGCAGCGTTCTTCGGTGATAGCCATGCCGGATGCGACAACATCGATTCGCTTGGACATCAGAGCCGGAATAAGGGCGGCCCAGTCCATTGCGACGAAATCGACTTCCTTGACCCCGAGCGGGCCAAGAACGGTCTTGATCATATCGGGTCCGACCCCAGCCACCTGACCGTCCTTGCCGACATAGCCCCAAGGGGCCTGATTGTGGATGCCGATTGTGATCTTGCCCGAGCTGAGTACGCGGTCGGCTATCGATTCCGCGCTCGCAGCGGAAGCTGCGGCGCTGACGATCGCCAGCACCGCGCTTCCGATCAGCGCACCTCTTCGTAGAAATTGGGTCAGTTTCATTTCCATTCCCCTTCTGGTTGACGATTTCGTATGGATAAACTAGGTATACCAGATATGTCAATCAGATTCGCGCCTTCATGGTTCGGGCAGAGGTCAGATTATAGAAAGCTCCAGGCATGACGCATCCGAACACAGGGGAATGGAGAAGCACCGTGGAAAAGACGCAGTTACGATCTTCGTGGTCTCTGCATGAGTCCGTGCGCGAAGAGATTCTGCGACGTATACGCAACGGCATATATCAACCGGAGCAACCTATACCCTCCGCCGCGACGCTCAGTCAGGAATTTGGCGTCAGTTTGATCACCGTCAAGCGTGCTTTGCGGGATTTGCAGGCGATGGGGGCGCTGACCTCAGTCGCGGGTAAGGGCACTTTCGTAAAGGAACAGCGACGATTCGTGCTCGAGCTCGACAGCTGGATGTCACCCTTCGAGAACACGAAGATACAGCTCCTTTCCATTACGAGGGAAAAAATCTCCGACCCTGCTTTGAGGGCGTTTTCTCCCCCCGTCGAAGCCATGCTTTGCGTTCGCAAGATGATCTTTTTCGGCGACGATGTCCCGATTATGTATGATGCGACGTACCTGTCATCCGACGTTAGCGACGATATCGTCGATGAGTTTGGCGAGAGCTTCGTTGCTGACGCGCTCAGGCGGCATGACATCAAGATCTTGGATACCTCGCATCTCATCGACGCGGCGCCCGCGGGCGGGCAGGCCGCGGAAGCATTTAGCGTCCCCAGCGGTTATCCAATGCTGCGCCGACTTTACAAGCTTAATACGAATAAGCCGGGTACTACAATTTTCGGTATTCTTTACTCGCCTTTCGATCGACTTGCTTGTTCATTGAATCTTACCGCAGACGCCAAGTTGGAATACCAGTTAAAGGCCAGACAATGACTTCTTCGAGCCTCCGAATTCCCGCCGATTTCCGCACTCCTGCGCCGCAAGTGCCAGACCCAGAACTTCGTCAGCGCCTGACGAACATCCGCCGCGAAATGGTAAGCGCTGGTATTGATGTCATTGTCCTCACCGACAAAAAGAACGTTGATTATTTTTCGGACTACCAGGAGCTATCTTGGGACAGTAAGGCCCGACCCCTCTTCGGCGTCATTTCGCTTCAGGATTTCGTTCTGATCGGAAGTCTGGGTGAGGCGCCGACCATAGACATGAGGCCTCGGATATTCGACGCCCTCTATTACGACGGTTACCTTGCGGAAGCGGTCCTCGCGGTCTCGAGTTGGATCGACCACAAAACCTCTGGCCCTCGCCGAATAGGCTTAGACTACGGGCAAGACATGTTTGGCCGCGGCTCACTGGCCCTCGTTGACGCTTTGAGCACCCGGTGCACGAGAGGGCGTATCGAGAGTGCAAGCGACGCGATCTGGAAGGTTCGGCTTATCAAGTCGAGATTCGAGGCCGATCTCAAACGTGTCGCCTTCCAGATTGTCAATGCCGCGTTTGACCAGACGATCGCGAGCGCGCGCATCGGCATGACCGAGTACGAACTCTATTACCTTATGCAGGCGCAAATCTATCTGAACGGCGCCGAGAGCGCTGACCCTATAGCGATGCTGTTCTCGAAAGGCGATTTTGCTTACGGTCGCACTGCAAAGAATCGCAGGCTCGAAGAAGGCCACTATGTTTGGACGGACTTCCGCGCAACCTACGGCGGATACCCTGCGGACCGCAACCGCATAGCTCGTGCGGGCCAGCCTCTCGAATGGGAGAACAAGACCTACAGTTCTGTACGGTCTTTGACCATCGATCTTGCCCAGCAGATCCGGCCCGGGATGACCTGTTCGGACGTCTATCGCATCTTCGAGAGGATGTGGCGGGATGCCGATCTGGGGGCGCTCTACAGCCATGTATCACGGATCGGTCACGGGGGCGGGTTGGATGTCACCGAGCCTCCCTCTTTGGCCAAGGCGGATACTGCCGTGATCCAGCCGGGAATGATCTTTCATATCGAACCTAAACTCGAGCGTGATGGTGGCGTGTTCCAATTTGAGGAAGTCGTCTTTGTTACGGAATCGGGAGTCGAATTTTTGAGCGAGCTCTCGCCTGAGACCCTGCCCGTAATCGGTTAGCTATCCAACCTCTAAAGAGTGAAACAATGTCCGAGTCGACACGTATTTGGTCTCCCATTGACTTCAACAAGGACGGCAAGCAAACCGATTGCCTGCGCCTTCCCATCTCCACTGACAGTTCTGCGTACGGATGGATCCCTATTCCGGCGGTATGCATAAGAAACGGCGAAGGGCCGACAGCGGTGCTTATCGCCGGTACCCATGGCGATGAATACGAGGGGCAGGTAGCTCTGATGCGCTTAGCTAGATCACTCAATCCGCACGATATATCGGGGCGGGTGATCATCCTTCCATCTCTTAATTTTCCAGCGGTCGAAGCCGGCCGCCGGGTCTCCTCTATCGACGAAGGAAATCTAAATCGCCTCTATCCCGGGCGAGCGCACGGCACGGCAACGCAAATGATCGCCCACTACGTCACCGAGGTTCTCTTGCCTATGGCTGATTTGGTTGTTGATCTTCATTCCGGCGGACGGTCGCTAGGCTATATTCAATGCGGACTGATCCGGCCGGGCAAGACCGCGCAACTGCATGAAAAGCTGTTGGAGTTGCTCCATGTATTTGGTGCGCCGATCGGCTACCTGACGGATGGTTCCGGCGGCGGAGGCAACACAACACTCCCGGCAACCGCCGAGCAGTTCGACGTGCCCGTCATCACCGCCGAATTGGGTGGTGGGGCGACGTTTGAGGGCTCTGGAGCGGATCTGGCAGTGAATGGGGTGCTAAGGCTGCTCAAACATATCGGCGTTTTTCCGTCCTGCGACGTTCTCGAACCCGGCCCGGTCAGGCTTATGGATTGCTCAAGCAGGGGGTTGATGGTCTATGCCGACTCGGACGGACTGTTTGAACCCTATGCTGACGTAGGCGAAGATGTTTCGCGCGGGCAACTGGCCGGACTGATCCACTCCATACACAAGCCATGTGAGACGCCCCAAGAAATTCGATTCGCCGAGTCTGGTCTGGTGGAATGCAGGCGATTTCCGACCCTCGTGAGACGTGGCGATTGCCTGTTTTGTCTGCTTCAGGACATCAAAACGGGAGAAACTCGTGCCGAATAGGATCAACCCCAGAGTCGTCGGAATGAAATGCATCCGTTGCCAGGAACTTCATCCGCTGGCCGACTATTTTGAGGGCTGCCCCGCCTGTCTGAAGGCGTGTATTCCCGCCAGTGTCGCGCCGCACTACGATGGCTTTCCTTCGTCGCTGGATTTCAAGTCGATTGGAGATTGGATTTCATATTGCAAACCATCAGGCTTGGGTGAAGGCGGCACATCTCTGTCGAGATTGCCCCGGCTTGCCGGCTCTTTGGGCCTGGGCGCGCTTTACACAAAGAACGAGTTCACCAATCCTGCCGGGTCGCACAAGGACAGAATGGCAGCCATGATAGTTCAACGTGCGCTTGATGTTGGGGTGAGAACGCTCGCCGTTGCCTCCAGCGGAAATGCCGGAGCGTCAATGGCGGCTTATGCAGCACATGGCGGGTTGGAATGCGTCGTGGTCACGACGCCGGATATGAGTCCGAACTGGCGCCGTGCGATCGAGATGTATGGCGCTCGGCTGGTAGTGACTAAGAGTTCGGATGAACGCTGGCAACTGATCGCGCAAAAATCCAAGAATGGCGAGTGGTATCCGGCGACAAATTATATCATTCCGCCGGTTGGGAGTAACCCTTTCGGCGTCGACGGCTATCGAGCAATAGCTCTAGAAATCTATCTGCAACTTGAGGAATTGCCGACAGACATTGTGGTGCCGACGGCGCGCGGAGATCTGATCTGGGGGATCGCAAAGGGATTTAAGGACCTACAGGAAGCAGCTTTGCTTCATTCGATTCCCAAGGTCCACGCGGTCGAGCCATTTCCGCGTATCGAAGGCGCGCTAGGCGGAAATGGCGTGGTTGGCTTTTTTCCAGATGAAACGAATATGGTGTCTATTGGTGGCAACACCGTGACCCAGCAATCAATTCATGCTCTCGAAATATCGCATGGCTCGACCGCGACGGTTCCGGACGGAGACGTCGCTACTGATCAAGCTGTTCTTGCGAAAGAGGGCCTATACTTGGAGCTTTCCAGTGTCGCTTCTCTTACAGGTCTGCGCAAGCTCATTAATGCCGGGAAAATCGCGCCGAATGCTCACGTTGTGCTCATTGCGACGTCCCATGGCTACAAGGAGGCGACTTTGGCTGTGGACCGCTGGTCACAGGATGATCGTGAAAACATTGCAGTATCTTTCTCATGATCGGCCTAGCAATCTCCTCGACGCTGACGCAGTCCATCTGCCAGTTGGAAGGGGCCTTTGAGGTGATCAATCAGTCGGGTGCGTTGGGCACGGTGGGCGTGAAGATCGTGCGAACGCCGCGGCACGTTGCCGAATGCAGCCATCAAGTGGAGGCCGCTGCGGAGGAATTGGCTGGCAGTGATGTCGGCCGCCCGACGGTCAGCTTCTACAAATCGCAGCGGACATCGACAGCGCAGCAACAATGTCGAGACCTAACCTAACTCGCCCCGCCAAAGGCTGCGAAGGATTTCCGCAAGCAGGGCCGCCAGGACAGGGACCACGCCGACGAGCCAGATGGTCTGCGCGAGGTTGCTCCGCCCGGAGACGTAGAGGGCAAGGCAGAAGCCTGCCGCTCATCGCGACCAGCAGCACCGTTTTCAGCCTGTCTCCGTTCGAATGCTCCGTCGCGCTCAGCCCCCGTCGAGCTTCAGGAACACCGGCCCCTTGCCCGACTGTAGTTCGTTGAAGAATTCCTGCATCATCTGTCCCGACCAGTAGTCGCTTTCGATGAAGCGATTGCCTTCACTGTTGGCGGTATAGGCTCCGAACGGACCGGCAACGTAAGCGCAAGCCGGCGTTATAGTCCTTGATCAGCGGATTGATCTGATAGCATTCGAGATTACCGAGCGCGGCACCCGCATGATAGGCCATGGCGTAACCGTCACCGGAATTGGTCGGATTCTCATAGGTTCCGAAGAGATAGCCGGAATGCGGCAATCCGAGCCGGCCGCCTCGATCACCCTGCACAAGGGCGACTATGGCAGTCAGGGAACCATTGTGCACGGACGATGTCTTCACGGATCGTTGGCCGGAGAACCTGAAACAGCAGGACGAGTTCGCCGAACACCTCAAGGAGCTCGTCCGCGGCCTGGAGGCTATCCAGCGCCATGAAATGCTCCCGGACGACATGATGGATTGGCTTCGACTTCGTTTCGGCGACGGCGTCGTCACCAAGGCAGCCGTCCAAGTGGCTACGGAAGTGGGCAAGACTATCCAGGGTAGCCAGCAGCAGTATTCGCGGACTGGCGGAATCCTGTTCCCGACGCCGGGAATCATCACGGGGGCAGGGTTGCTTGCAAACCCGGCGGTAGCGGCGGCCCGGCCCCACACCTTCTTCGGAAAAAAGATCTAGTGGTCAGCTTTCCGCTCTCGATCGACGAGCAGGTCGCGGCGATGAGGCCGACTGGCCGAAGTTCGCCTGCCGGAATCTCGACCGCGAAGCGCGATCGGTGCGTTGGATCGGTGAGATCACGCCGCAGTACGCTACTTTTACAGTCGAGGTTCGATACAGCCTCGGCGACTACCCCCACGTGCGAGTCCTGGCCCCGGTCCTTTCCCGGCTCCCCGACAATGAAGAGGGACAACTTCCCCACGTTTACCCTCCAGCAGACGATCCGACGCTTTGCCTTTTCGATCCGAAGGCCGGCCAGTGGCCGTCTTGAAAGACCAGATCCTTCATGTATTCGGTGACAAGGTGCTCGACCACTCCGGCAAGCGCCTCGTCATCCCGAGCTTCGAGGGGCTGCATGGGCAACCCTTCCTGTACAAAACCCCGCATCATCCCGACTATCAGAATGATCGGCACAAGAGGTTTGCCCACGTCGCCCTGCATACGACTGCTGCGCCGTCTTACTATCCGGGCGTCGACGACGATGGCCTCATCATGATCGATGGCGGCATTTGGGCGAACAATCCCGTCATGAACGCACTCGTCGATGCCTTGGCCTGCTACGACGTTCCGCGTGAAAACATTCGAATCCTCAGCATCGGCACAGGCGAGTCGACCTTCACAGTCGGCGAGAAAGCCCGGACGGGCGGTGTCAAGGAATGGGCTTTCATGCGGTCGTTCAACGCTGCTGCAAGGGCACAGTCCAAGAACGCCCTCGGGCAAGCCTACCTTCTGGCAGGCAAGAACAACGTCATACGCATCGATGCTCCTGAAAGCGACAACCAGATCGCACTCGACGATGTCAGCCGCTCGCTGAGGGAGCTGCCGCTAGTCGCGCGAAGCCTAGTAGAAGGGTCTGGCCATCGCATCGAGACAATGTTCCTGCAGGATTGCGTCGATCCATTCGTGAAGTGTCCGTTGCAATGAGCATTGTCTTGGCATCATAACAAAGACAAGCTGGTTTGAATGATTCGACAATATACTGTATCGAATTGCAAGTTGGGGAAACGCATGGAAATCAAGATTGTACTGGATACAGGAGGTGCCGCTGCTGCAGGCGTCGACCGAGACGCTCTTATCGCAAATATTCAGGCCGAACTCGACAAGATCACTTCGGACGCGGGCGCCACTCCCGTGAAACCGAAGAAGAAAGCACCGCCAGGAGGCGCCCAAGGTGATCTCGCGGCGATTCAGTGGCTTGTCGACATCGCCACGAATCCAGCGATGGCAAAGCTCTATGCCCAAGGCCTGATCATGGCCATCAACGCCATCTTGAAGGTGGCTAAGTCTAAAGAGGCGGAGGGCAAAAAGACGGCAGATCCGTCGACCGAAAAGGCCCCCGTGCAGATTTCGGTATCAGGCGAGAAGATAGCGCTTCCTGCTGCAACGAGCGTGATCAAGGCAATTCTTGACAAGATCGGGGACGAGTAGGTGGCGGATCGGCGCGCTCTTGTAATTGGAACTTGGCTGGCCCAGGGGCGCGACAAACCTTCTCCACAAAAGGTGAAATCGATCACGGATCGATGGACCAAGCTGTTCGCCGAGGATCGGTACGGCTTCCGCAGCCTTGGTGACAGGAGGGCCTTGCCGGTTCCATTACAACACCCGACGCGAGCGGATCTAATTCACCAGTTCGACGGCGCTCAGGGAGTCACTGATGATACTGAGCTGTTCCTTTTCTTCCTTGGCCATAGCGTAAGCGAAGGTAATAACGATATCCGGCTCATTCTGGGAGTGGACAAGGGCGGCGAGGACCGCACCGTGTCCTTGTCTTGGCTGTTCAAAACCGTCAACAGAGAGACGCCCATCCGAAAGCTAGTCGTCGTTCTAGACACCTGCCATAGCGGGAGAACGCAAGAGACGTTCCATCCGTCGAAGGAACGGGTGTTCGTCATGTTCAGCACAGGGACATCATGGGCGTTTGACGCAAATTTTTCCGACAGTTTGCTCCGGGCATTAGAGCAGCCCATCCAGAAAAGCGACCAACGCATTGATCGCAGATCTGGTGGAATAACCTGGCGAAAGATTTTTGAGGAAGCTCGACGCCGAGTAATTTCAGCCCAATCTCGTTTGAACCCGTTGCAGGATCCAGAATGTTTTGGGGGCTACACGGGCGAGGTACTCTTCAAGGCACCGACACGCATCTCGACTGGTTTCAATGCTTTCGCTTCGAGCAGGAGCATTTACGGCCGCGTATTCCGGCTTCTTAGGATCATCGCAAAGGATAGCCCGACTTCCGACGCTCTGCGAGCTTCCATTAGAGCAGACCCGGTATTCTTGCTTCGCCGTGACGAATCTGGGGTCGAACGACACGTCTCGATCGAACGGCTCGATGAATACCTCGATTTCTTGATCAAGGCAAAATGGCTCGTTCGCCCAAAAGGGCACTTTGAACTCACCCCTTCCGGGCATAAGGCTTGCGATGAAAATGTCTTCAACATGCTGTTGTTGCAAGCCATCGAATCGGATGTCCTTTCCGATGGGTTGAGCTTCGAATTCCTCGACGAAATTGTGAAAGAGCTACTGAGCGACATGATCCCGCCCACACCGATACGGATCAAGCATCGCGCGGGTATGAAGGGGAAGATCTTAAGACTCGATCCTGCAACCAGGCTTGCAATTCAGCTATTGCCATCGACTGGACAGTTCCTGAAGGGCACGGCGGACGCGATATTTCCTTCCGAACTTGGCGGCTGACATAGGCAGATGTCGCTTCCGCATATCGCTAGGGCATTCAACGCAGTTGCAAGTTCAACCCGATAGCTCCGTTGATTGCTACCCGCGACGCTACCGATCACTCCATGGTCAGGAGCGTATAGCTCTTAATTGGTTCGCCCTTGACGAACGCCCTGCGGGGATTGCCGTCTGGTCCAAGCTGCGGCTTGGCCCCGATGGCGTTCTTGATATACCACCCCAGGTACATGTTGACAGGGGTCTTCCCCGGTGCGCCGTCGGCTCCGGCCTCGGCGCCGATCACGTCCTCATAGAGCCTTCGCGTATCATTGTCCTCGACTAGGAGCCGGAACACGGTTCTGGTGAAGTGCTCATCGAACACGCCGTCGGCGAATGCCTCCCGTGCCTTCCGCTGGGCCGCCTCGTAGAGTGCCCTCTCCCTCTCGATCCTGAGGCGCAGGTCCTCCGGCAGATCTTCGATTACCGCCTTCTCGAGAATGTCCTGCATGTAGGCCGAAGGGTCGAGGCCCGCATCGTCCGCGCGACGCAGGATCGCCCCATGTACGTAGTTCTTCAGCCTCAGCGAGACCCTGGTTGTGTTCTGTGAAGTCACGGCTGATTCCTTCTCGCAGCGCGCTACAACATGGTGCGGACGCCTGTGTAGCGGAAACGTCAATCCCTGTCAACACAGCGTGCGGACACCCGTGAAGTTGCAGGCAGCTGAGACGCAAGCCTCCAGCATGGCGCGAAGTGTTCTCAGGACTCGAAGCCTTGCTGACGACAAGTTCACGCCCCAACCCCCGACTGCCTTTGGACAGAACCGTTCATGGCCTCATGACACCGCAGGTTGTACATTGAAGGCCGACCAAAGCGTGGTGCAAACTCATGTGGCGACGGTCGCCCGGAATCGAGACTTATGTGGCGACAGTTGTAATCTGGATGGCGAACGCTTGATCACCAATGATTTCAATGACGACGAGTTAAGCCTCATGAGGCAACCAAGAGTCGAGGTGTGCGTCTCGTTCGATCGCCTCTCGCCGTGGAAGTCCGCTTCCGCATTGCGTCCGCCGCCGTCTGCAGGCGGCTCGCCATGACCACCGCTTGGGCCGTCTTTCGGCTTGACGCTCTTCATCGACGCCCAGGCCTCGATCAGCGTGCCGTCGACCGAGAAGTGATCCGTCGACAGAAGCTTCTTCACCTTGGGTTGCGCCAGCACCGCCGCCAGGAACTTTGCAGCGATGTCGCCCTCCAGCAGCCGGTCACGGTTCTTGGAGAACACCGAATGATCCCAGGCCGCATCGTCGACGCCAATCCCGACGAACCAGCGGAACAGAAGGTCGTATTCCAGCCGCTCCATCAACAGCCGCTCCGAGCGGATCGAATAGAACGCCTGCAAAAGCATCGCCCGCCGCAGCTTCTCCGGCGGGATCGACGGCCGCCCAATCGGCGAGTACAACGCCGCAAACTCCCGCTCCAACGCTGCCAGCGCCTCGTTCACAATCGCCCGAATGCGGCGCAATGGATGATCGCGCCGCACCCGAGCCTCGAGGTCCACGTAGCTGAACAGTTCGCCCGTCTGTCCGTCACCACCCCACACGATTCACTCCCACCTCTTCGTGGTCAGAGTGAATCACGAACCTGAGACTGTCGCGATCCCTTTTTCAACAGATGGGGTGATTGGGGTCTCGCCCGAGCCAAATTGAGGGCGGCTGCTCCTGTCGAGATGTGAGAACGTGGTCGATGTAGATCGCCACAAACATCAGGAGGAGCAGCCGTGAAGTATTTTGCCGGACTTGACGTGTCTTTGGAAGAGACCGCGATCTGTGTCGTCGACGAGAGCGGCCGGATCGTGAAGGAAGGGCGGGCGGCGAGTGAGCCGATGGCGCTTTATGAAGCCTTGCGGAAAATCGATCTGCCGCTGGAGCGCATCGGGCTCGAAGCCTGCTCGCAGACGGCCTCGCTTTATGACGGTATTCGCGCCCAAGGATTGCCGGCGATCTGCATCGAGACCCGGCAGGCGAACGCGGCGATGAAAACGATGCCGAACAAAACGGATCGCAACGACGCCCGCGCCTTGGCGCAGATCATGCGCACCGGCTGGTATCGGCAGGTGCATGTGAAGAGCCAGCAGTGTCGGCTCTGGCGATCCCTCCTCGTCGCACGACGCACGGTCCGCAATGAAATGCGGACCATCGAGAACGTCGTCAGGGCGATTCTGCGGGAGGCCGGCATCAAGCTCGGCACTCCAGGCCGCGCAGCCTTCGCCCCTCGCGTGCGCGAACTGATTGGCACAGATACGGTCATCATGGCGCTTGTCGAGCCGCTTCTGGCGATCGTGGCAACGATGTTGCGCGAGTTCGGCGACTGACAAAGCAGGTCCTCAGTATCGCCCGCAAGGAGCAAGTCTGCCGGCGCCTCATGTCCGTGCCCGGTGTGGACCCATCACCGCGCTCGCCTTTCGTGCCACGGTCGATCAGCCGGACCGCTTTCGCCGATCGAGGGATGTCGGAGCGCATTTGGGTCTGACCCCGGCACGCTATCAATCTGGCGAGACGGACATTCAGGGCAAGGTAAGCCGATGCGGTGACGAGCTCGCCCGCACGGCCCTCTATGCCTCAGAGCGTGGGGTATGAACGTCGCCAAGCGGCGCGGTATGGCCCGAGCCCGAGTTGCTGTTGCCCGGAAGCTCGCTGTCATCCTGCATCGCATGTGGAGCGATGCGACAGAATTCCGCTTTGGCAAGGCACCCGGCCCCGTATCGGCATGAAATACGGGCTAACGGACCAACGAAGGAGGAGTTGATTCCGCCCGAAGGGGCGTGATCCGGATCGTTCCCGCGGGGACGATGGGCAAGGCGATCTCGTTAGCAGGCACGATCCTGGGCGAACTCTACCAAGGTCGTTCAACAGATTGAGACACCTCGCTCTACTGACCCCATCATGCGGCGGCTTAACGTCGACCGCGAAGAGAAGCGAGTGACCCGCGGGGCGACATGGTCCGGAAAAATATCAGGAGGAGCTTGACCTCAACGACCCCAATCAGAGAAGCCTGCTAGGTCTCGATGGCCGGGGCTGGCGGTGATCGATGCGCTACGGCACCGTCGTGGTTAGCTGGATCCGGTTTGCGCCCGCCACAAGCGTGCGTAAGCACCTTCAGTTGCCAGCAGATCAGCATGCCTCCCCTCCTCAATAAGCTGTCCCTTGTCGAAGACCACGATCTTGTCGGCCCTACGAATGGTGCTGAGTCGATGAGCGATGACGATTATGGTCTTACCGGCCCGACGAAGATCTTCAATGATTCGCAGGACAAACCCCTCGGCTATCGAGTCGAGAGAGGAGGTCGCTTCGTCGAGGATCAGGATCTCCGGATCCCGGTACAGAGCCCGAGCCAACGCAAGCTGCTGCTTCTCGCCGCCGGAGAGGCGTACACCATTCTCGCCCAAATAGGTCTGGAGACCGCCGGGCCAGCGCTCGATCAGCTCTCGTAGCCCTATTTGATCGCAGATGTGCAGGATCTTCTCGATGTCCGGCTCGAACTCGCCAAGGGCGATGTTCCCGATCACCGAGCCCGAGAACACATCGACCGATTGCGGCACAGCAGCGATAGCCTTGCGCACGGACACCGTTGAGAGATCCTGGAGGGCAAAGGGACCGATCCGGATGCGTCCGCCCTCAAGCGGGTAGACATTCTGCAGCAGCGCCGCAAGGGTGCTCTTGCCCGAGCCGCTTTCCCCCACCACGGCCGTCATCTCGCCCCGGCGGAAGATGAGGCTGAGATCGTGGAAAAGCTCCGGCTGCGAACCATGGCGGAACGTGACGTTCTCCAGGCGAATATCACCAAGGTCGGACTTTGTGGCATCGATGCCGCCGCCGCTTGTCTCCTGCTCCAGGTCGAAGATCTCAAACAGGCGATCCGCTGCGATGAAGCCATCCTGAACGATCCGATTAGTCTGGATCAGATTGGCGACCGGCCGGATGACATAGCCGAGTAACGTATAACAGGACAGTAACTCGCCGGGCGTGACGGTTTGATCCAGGGCAAGCGTCGTTCCGAACCACATCAGCACGATGGTGAATAGGGTCGAGAGGAAAGTCGAGGCATTATCCCCGAAGATCGAGATGAGACCGGAACTGTAGACGGAGTGCAGCATCTTGATGAAACGGATCTCCATCTTGAAGCTGGCGAAACTCTCCACGCCGGAGGTCTTGATTGTGGAGACAGCTCCGAGGGATTCCACCAGCTCCGCCTCCAGGTTTGCGGCATCCTCCATAATCGCGCGCTGGTGCTTCCTATTCAGCCGGTTCATGGTCCAATAGACCAAGAGATACAGCGGAATGGAGACCGCCACGACCAAGGCGATCTTCCACGAGTAGATGCACATCAGCCCGAACGAAAATAGAATCATCAGCACGTCAACGAATATGCTGATTGAGACGTCGTTCAGGAAGCTCCTGATCTTCACGGCGTCGTTCATCCGGGCGATGATTTCGCCCATGCGCATGCTGTCGAAGAACTTCTGGGGCAGGTTTAGGATGTGCTTGTAGTAGCCGAGGATCAAGTGGACATCGATCTTCTGCCCCGTTTGCAGGATAAGCCGGTTCCCGAGGAGATTGATCAGGATCTGCGCCACCAGGATCACCAGCATGACGAGGCTCATCAGGTTGAGCAGGTTGCGGTTGCCCGCTGTGATCACATGATCGACGATCTTCTGGACGTAGATTGCCGTCGAGAGCCCGAGTACCGTCGTCACGAGCGCCCCGGCGAGAGCCTGGGCCATCACCGCCTTTTGTGGCGCAAGCAGACGCGCGAACCGGGCAAGCGGCGTAATGGTCTCGTCGCGGCGCTTGAAGGTGGCTGCCGGAACCAGGAGCACCAGGACGCCAGTCCATTGCGTCTTGAATTCCTCGTGCGGCAGCTTGCGGATTTCGCCATAGGCTGGGTCCATGACGGTGACCCACCTCGTGTCGATCGCCTGGATGACGACGAAGTGGTGAAGGACGCCCTTGACGACGACGTGCGCGATAGCGGGCTTGGGGATCTTGTACAGGCTGTCGAAGCCACCCTTCACTCCCTTGGCGACAAAGCCCAGCTTCCGGGCCGCTTCCGTGAGGCCCAGTACGGTAGTGCCGGAGCGGTCGGTCGAGGCATACTGGCGGATGCGCGACAATGGCAGCTTGTGACCATAGAAGGCTGCGACAGAAGCAAGACTGGCAGCTCCACAATCGGTGATGTCGTGCTGCTTGAACTTGATAACCTTGCTCGACATGGCGGCTCGCTGGCTGTTTGGATAGGGAAGGATTAGTGGCCCGCCAGGAGGGGATTGAGCCAATCGTCGGCCTCATTGTAGAGGAGTTGCAGAAGAGTGCGTTCTGCCACGAGGAAGCGGGCCCGCACGGTCATGCCCTTCTTCAGATGACCGATGACCCCGTTCTTGAGTGCGAGATGGGTGCGAGAGAGTGCGCAGCGGACCTTGAAGACCGGGCTCATGTCGTGGAGGGTGAAGTCCTGCGCTACGCCGAGCACTGTCGCATCGATGAGACCCCATTGATTGTAGTTGAAGGCATCCACTTGGAGCCGCACCGACTGGCCCTCCCGCACGAAGCCGATGTCTTTGGGGGAGACGTAGATTTCCGCCACCAGTTCGTCGTCCGGCGAAACCCAAGCAACGGTTTGCCCGGCCTGGATGTAGCTGCCGGGGGTCAGGCCGGTGAATTGCTCGAGTGCGCCTGACACGGAGGCCCGAATGTGGGTGAGATCCCGTTCCTTCTCGAGCTGATGCACGGCGGCCGTGAGTTCCTTGAGGCGCAGGGTAAGGTCGAAGAGCTGCTGGTTCCATTCGGCGGATTTGCGCCGGGCAAGGATCTCCCCCTGAACCTCAATGTTCTGGAGGGCGAAAGCCTTCTCGTCAACGGCCTTTGCGGGCGTCGCAGCAGCGGAGAGCAGTCGCTTAGCGCGGTCGAGTTCCGCCGCGGCATTACTGCTGGCATATTGGTTCTCCCGCAGCAGGTTGAGAAAATGCGCCCGCTCCGCCTTGGCGGACTCGGTCAGGAGGAGGATCGGGTCCTTGGCCTTCGTGCCGGAGGAGATCAGGGTTTCGAGGTCACGGGCAAGATCACTCTTAGCGCGAATATCGCCTTTATACGCCCTGAGCTTTTCCTCAACCACCTCATCATCAAGGGCGAGAATCTCCTGCCCCTGGGCAACCAGATCGTTCTCAACGGCAAGGATACGGGAGATGCGTCCGGAGACGGGTGCGACCAGGGGCGTCTTCTCGAGGGTGGGGCGAATGATACCGGCACTTTGGACCGAGATCGCTATGGTGATGAGTGGCAGCGACACCAACGTCGCAACCACAGAGAGCAAAATCAGCCGATAGATGATCAAAGATCGTCCTGATCGTCGGGAGAGAATGCTCTCTGCAGTGTAGCTGGCAATTTCAGGAGAAAGGGTATTTAGCTTGCACACTAATGTTCTAACCGTGTCTCTTCCAGTGCCTCGCCGCTACCAGTATAGTCGCAGCCACAACGCCAATTAACCCCGCCACCGCGAAAGCTATCGCCCCAAAAAAAGCCCACCCGCCCGAAATTGTGGATGCGTCTTCTGGAGCCAATTCAGTCACACCATAATCTGACAGATCGACCTTCATTGCTATCTCCTTTCCTAGAGATCAAATAAGATGAACCAGTCTGCCATTTAGCGGCTTTGCCGCCGTACAACCAACATCAAGAGTCGTGCCAACTGCACAGGAAGCGACCCAGAAAACTGTTCTGGATGTTATTCAATGGCTTCACTGAGAGCGCGGCGGCACGCCAGCCAGACGTCACCGTGTCGCGGATTCGACAAACCCGACACTGGTAGGGGCCAGTGCGGGTAGGTGAGCTCTGCCTGCATGGAGGATATATTTCGGCCAAGCATTCTGCCGAGAGAACCGGCCTGTCCGGAACAGCATCTGGAACACGCTGAGCAGCTTGCGGCAGTGTGGTCTTGTGTAAGCGCCCGATTGTTACCGCGGAGATTTCGCTTTGATGCGTGCGATGATGTCTGGCTCTGAGACGAAGTCTTCGAGGAAATCGTTTCCAGTCATTGGTCGCATGGGCGCCCGTGCCGTCGTAAACGCTGATGAGACTGCCGTAGCACAGATTGTCGCCGTTACAGACGATCGCCTCCAGGAGTTCGGGGTCCTCTCCGAGCATTTTCGCGAAGTGATTGATTGTGTTTCGGCGTGGAATAAGGGGTCTGACGCACTCTCGATGATATTTTCTTTCAGGCAGCACCGATCAAACGTGCTTGGAGGAGGTCGGCCGTACATCTGCCGTTTTACAAGCTTGACCTTGGTGATCTGTCCTTCCGTCTGCCCGTTGGACCATGGCTCGGTGATCGCGGCGCGGACGGCAGCACGGTCGCGAATGATGCCATTGGGGAAAGACGCAATGAGGCTTTTGCTGGCGTCGGCGATCCACGGCTCGAGCTCATGGGCGACTTTCTTGCGGATCATGGAATGGAAACCAGCGATCAGATTGCGTGCTTCCACCAGCATGGGCACACCCGCCTCGATGACAGCGATCATCATAGTGTCGGTTTTGTTCAGTTGATCGCGCGCCGTCGTCATTAACCGTGCGATCGTTCTGGCTGATGGCACCTTGTGGAGTTGCTGATCGGATGCCTGTTCGGCGCGTCGTCGTCGCCTTGCCCATTCGCTGACGACACCCAGACGTCCCCGAAAGCCCTTTGTCTCCAGCCGTCGCCAAAGCTCGCTTGCATTGTGGCAACCAGATTTCCATTGCCCTTCCAGCAAGGGCAGCCAGGCTTCGAGTGAACTCTGGCGGGCGCGGAAAATATCGGTCCGCTGGCCACGGACCACCTGACGGACCAGCTTACGGCTGTGGCCGGTGCGACGCACGATCTCCTTGATGGGGATGTCTTCGCTGGCAAGTTTCATGATTGCCGCATTTGTCTCCTCGCGCCGCAGATAGCCTTCGTATTGCCGCTTCTCCGCGTAGGTGAGCAGATCGGGATTGACCGTCGTAGCGCCGATCGCAGTTCGGATTGTCCGCATCGCGGACGGCGTCGAGGAAAGCCGCACTCGCATTCTTCATGAGATGCCAGCGGTCGGCGACCTGAACCGCTTCGGGCAACGCCTTCGCAGTCGCTTCACCGTAACCGCCGCCGCGGTCGCGCGAGACGGTTTCGATCTGAGGATGGTCGGCGAGCCAGCCCTCGACGGTGGCAACCTCACGATCAGGCAACAGTGTCACGATCCGCCGCCGCTCCAGATCACAGACGATCTTGCCGTAACGATGGCCGCGACGGAAGGCCCAATCATCAATGCCGACAACTTTGAGAGGATCTGTTTGCAAACAGGCCCGTCGCCGCACCACCCGCAGCAGCGTGTCATTATTGACCGGGACCATCAGCCGCTTCGCAAAACTGGCCGCCGGCCGGCCGCCGAGCGCCAGCCCAAGATGATGAACGATACACTCCAATCGCGAGGTCCGGCGGGATCGCTCGGCGACATGCCCTCAAGCTGTCGTCGGCGGCGAAGGGTGAAAACGTTGTGATCACGATCCTGAAGGATGAAGGGCCACTGCTTGATACAATCGAGCCGGCGCCCGGCGTCGTTTGCACAAGCCCTGTTCAAACTTACCTTGATTTGGTGATATCCGGGGAGAGGGGACAGGAGGCCGCTGACCATTTGCGGCAGGAGAAATTGCAATGGCTCCAGTAGTACCGCCCGATCCGCAATCGGCCGCCGACTACGACGACCGCACCACCGCGGCCGTGAAATCGGTTCTACTGGAAATTGGTCAGATACTCGGCAGTTTCAAAGGGGCGGCGATAGCCTTGTCGGGGCAGCGAGGAGCCGTAGCCGATGATGAACGCACAGGAGAAGTCTGGCGTGAATGGGGCGATGATTGTCGAGCTTTGCTCTCGAGTCATTTCGTCAACCATCTTGCGTGACCGATTGGCGACCATCTCCTCGTCCCGACCTTATATTACCCGTCGCCTGTCGCCGCCAGCGCGCAGTGACTTGTCAAGGATGGAGGCCCGCAGACCCCATCGCGCGGCGACTTGTCCTTGACGGTCACGAGCACGGCGGCAGGTTTGCCGTGGTCGGGGAGCCCTTCCTTGGGCGGAAGCCCACGACAGTGTTCGAGAGGAACTCGCCATGAGCCGGGTGCGCAGAGATCGTCCGACGCTCTTGTATTTGCTGGATCCCAGCCGGCTCCGCCTCCGACTGCCTCGGTAGCTCGGTATCCTGAGCGCGTCGGCGGCATCATGCCATTATCATCCTACGAATTGCATGCTCCATCGTCCTGGACGAGACCGGTTTGGCTAGCCAAAGGACGAAGGTCTGATTACCAGATGTGATCGGCATGGGGTCGCTTCCACCAACGACGATGATGGGCACCGTCATCAGGGTGGTACGTACGGCTTCGGGCTGTCCTGGCCCGAGGAAAGTCGCTTTATCGAAAATTAGGAGGTCGGCTGCCTTCCCGCTCTCGATCCAGTCGCAAAGACTCTCGAAGGTCGCGAAGCCGACCGGCCTATAACCCAGCGCGGCGATCTTATCCTTGTAGATCTCCAACGCTGCTGGATCGGGGTCAACGACTGCAATGATTTCTCCGTTGCCAAGTGATCCATCGCATGGGCCGAAAGCGCTATCAGCTCTGACCTGCTCCTCAGCGCAGGCCGGTAAGTAGAGATCGAAGCGTGTACCTCGGCCAACAGCCGAGGTGACGTCAAGGCATCCTGCGAGCGCGCTCACATGGCGGTCCACTGCAGCAAGACCCAGTCCGGTCCCGCCGACGCGAGAGCGCGTGGTAAAAAAGGGCTCAAAGATATGCGGAAGCACCGAACTTGCGATTCCTTGGCCATTGTCGCTGATGGAGAGGAGAACGTAATCTCCCGGTTTCAAGGTGCCCTTAGCCACGGGCTTCGTTTGACAGACGTGAGCGCGAGAAACGCTAATCTCGACACGGCCCTCATTCAAGAGAGCCTCCGACGCGTTCTTGCATAGATTCATAAGGATCTGCTGTATCTCGGTCGGGCTGCCCTCGATCACCGTTTGCCACTCGTTGATCTTGAAGTTCAACTGAACATCCGCACGAAGTGTAACCCGCAGCAATGGCGCGAGATCCATTACACTCTCCGAGACGTCGAAAGGCATCGTCACGCGCTTCCGAGCTCGGCTTAGTGACAAAATTTGATCAATAATCAGCTTGGCTCGGTTGCTGGCCAAGATAATTTGGCCGATGTGGCCCCGAATTCTCGAGGGGCGGCGCACAAGACCTTTAGCCATCTCTGCGTAGCCGACTATTGCTCCTAAAACATTATTGAATTCATGTGTAACGCCGCTTGCGATTGTGCCGACAGCCGTCAGCCTTTCCGCATGCTCCCATCGACTCTCAAAAAGGTTACGTTCCGTGTGTACACGTTGCATTTCAAGATGGTTGCCTAAACGCACAGTAGCGCTCGCCAGAACCAGGAGGTCGTCTGTGGAGGGTGGTGAGCGATCTCCTTCAAAAACAAGGATACAAACGGCAGCCTGCTGATCGGAGGCCCTGCAACCAACAATTTGACAAACACCGGTAGTGCCTACGGCAGTCCGAACCACTTCCGACGCCGGAACGACGCGAAACACTGGCTGTTCCGGGTGTACAAGTGAGACGACTTCATGGATTAGCGTGGCGTTCCAGACGCGCATGCGCTTGTTCGCGACAAAGTACTCGGTATTCCTGCTGATACTCGGATCCACCAGAGCAAGCGCGCATTGATCTGCATCGAAAACGCATTGAATGAGTCTAAGCGCTGCTTCGGTGGAGAAGCGCCGCGAAGCCTTCGTTGCTTGACTGTCGATGAAACAAGCTTCGATCTCACTCATCGCCGCTTCAAGCTCTAACCGCCTTTCCAACCGGTTCGTCCGCACATGCAGCGTGGAGGCTCGAATGGTCGCAAACAAGCAGAGGCATATGGACACCAAGCCAAAGAAAAGTCGTGTACGCTGCGCTTGCGCGCTGGCGAAGCTGTAGGCTTTCAGATGTTCTCGCTCCAATTCGGCAGCCTTGGCGAACGTGTCGAAGGATGGGATCCGATTGACAGCGCGGTCCAACCTCAACATTGAGGACAGGATAGCGCGGCCCTCGCGGGCAACATCCTCCGTGACTTGGTCCTGGCTAGGAGGAAGTCGGCGGAGAGACTGATCGATTTGTAATGCGAGGCTGAATCCCGGTCTGGCCGAAAATTGAAGGATCAGATTGGAAAATTCAGGCCTGTTCGACACTCCCCCCCGAAGGCGATTAGCCGAGCGAGCAAAGCGTACCAGAGAGCTTTGCAGAAGCTCATTTTGCGCGGCCGAGGCCGAGATGGCAGCTTCTGTGTTTTCGAGGGAATTTTTGAGCTGTGCAACCAACCTGGAGTGCACCCCGGAGCTCTCATTGGGCGAGATCTCAACAAGGCGTTGGTAGTTTTGAAGGTTCCTTTTAATGCCTGCCCGGTAGAAGCAACGGAACGGAAGTCCAATACCATGTCTGCGCGGGCGACGTCTCGCTGGAGCAATGCGTAGTTGATCTGAATCGTCCGCAGTTCGCTTAGGACCGCCTCGTTGATCTGGGGGTCTTGCCACTGTATCGCGACCAAGAGCGCGACCGAGGCCACTAGGGCCATTACAGAAGCTTTGTCGGTACTGAGCCATTTTTCCCAAACGAACGGCGTTTGATCCGCGGTGCGTGCCTTGCGAAGGTCCGATTTGAATTCTAGCTCCCCATCGCGTCGGTGTGCGGCCGGATGCTGCTGGAACAGGAAAGCCAAGTGTACCTCTCCCCTCAAATAGGCGGTGTAGACGCCGTTGCACTCTGCCCCCATGGCCCGCTGACCTTCCATTGATTCGCGGGCGTTTCGACCTCGACGGCGAGGCGGCAGCACAAGGCGGGCAACTGATCGCAGTTTTCGGAACTGGTCTTCCGAGAGATCATCGAAGGGGCATACAAGCGCACGCCTGCAGCAGCCGAGGATGATACCGGTCGGTCAAACGCAACTGGCGAGGGCCGGATCTGCTGTTGGCTGGCAGCTAACACTGGCGGGGCGGCGGCCTCAACTCCGGCGTGCCTAGAGCCGGCTGCTGCGAAAGCGTCCGACACGCTTCCCTTGGGGTCATCCCGTCCAGCGGGCATCCTTGGATCGCTGAAAAAAGACGAGGCGGCTTGATGATCCTGCCCTCGCTGAAGCAACTCGCGAAACCCCTTTTCCAGTCGCAGAAGCTCATCTGGACCGGTAGGCGGCTCGTCAGCTCGACCATCGAACAGCGGCCGGAGCGCCTCGGACACGTGCTGCTCAAAGCCCACTCGCCGGGCCTGGACCGCTTGCCCGTCTTCCAAGCCGGCGTCCTGCACCTGCGACAA
Organism: Mesorhizobium sp. C268A; assembly: GCF_040324475.1. Classification (NCBI taxonomy): domain Bacteria; kingdom Pseudomonadati; phylum Pseudomonadota; class Alphaproteobacteria; order Hyphomicrobiales; family Phyllobacteriaceae; genus Mesorhizobium; species Mesorhizobium sp. C268A. The sequence goes on along the minus strand of NZ_JAMYVX010000001.1, from coordinate 2,182,864 downwards.
AGCTGTTACACGGGATGGATTACTATTTCGCGGGTTCATACTAGCCTCACATCAAACTGTATCGTCAAAGTCCTGCGCCAATTCACACAGCGGGTCATCGAGTTGAGATTCTGCGGAGAGCGCCTCCTCTGCTCCCGTCAAGGGCGCCGGCTCCGGGAGGGCGCCTGTCTGGCTTTCAAAGATGCGTTTCAGAATGCGATCCGAAAATATCGCACCTTCCTCAATTTTAATGGTGGCAGACCTTTGATGAGAACAATCTCGTAGTCGTCATCGAGCAGCCGAACCTGTTCGGGACGCAATAGCGGTGCACCTTGACGTGAATTCTGAATGTTCCAATCGAACGTTCGCGCCTGGCTGTAGGAAATCGATTGGGCTTGAAATGTGAATCCACCGATAGCTTTGGAAATGTAGTTCGGAGTCTCGTCATCTACCTCGATGTTCCTAGAAGCGCGCCGGCAGCCCGGGCGGGGGGCTTGGGGTTAGACTGCAAGCGCACGCCACTCATAAAGAGCGGCCTCTTTTCGCGGTTCGGACACCCATAGTCAACCCGGCAACGTCTGGATGCCCGCTGTGCTTTTTGCAGAGCGGCGATGCCGGGCATATCGGCCGATCCTGTCTAGGATGGTGTGGCCACTCTCGTCGGCCGAGTTGATGCTCCAGCCAGTATCGCCTTGCCGACCAGCATGAGTTCGCCGTTAGCAATCCATCGTTGCGAGCCGAGACCGAGGTAAAAAGCGCGTGTTATCGACTATGTAGCTGACGCTCCCGCTGACGCAGGGTTCCCGCCATTGCCTCGAGGACTACCTCGAAATGAAATACCTCTGCACGGGCGGCATCTGAAGCATGGGCTTGCAGGGCTCGCAGACCGGTAAACCAGCGAGCCATCTCCAAATATGTGAATTGTGGATTGCTCCTCGACGGGAGCTGAGGGGCGGCTCCGCAAGCCTTACGACGCTCTTTGCGAGCCGTAGCTGCCGAGCTGGCAAAAGGCCGGGCTACGTCGCGCCAGCGCAATCGGCGCGCAGAAAATTAGGCCTACCCGCTCCGGGACCGCGGACCTCGTCAGCTTCTCGTAAGTATGCCCGAGTAGGTTGCTCAGCTGATCTGTGGACGTGAGGCTAGCGTGAACCGGCACAAATTTGACCTATCCAATGTAACAGGTTGGCGGCAGGTGCAGCCCCCGGCATCTCAAGAGCAAGCGGCACAGGCCGGGCAAGAGGGCTTTGAGCAGCGCTCGGGCGAGGCGCGCCAAGCCGCTGCCCAAATTCCCGCCCCCGGCGTTCCGGCTCTGCCAGACCCGTTCCATCCTCATCCGTCTCAGGGAGACCTGAGCCTCATCGAAGGCGCGGCCCCATGGGAAGCGCAGCCCATGATGCAAGGGAGCGGACAAGAACACGCCGCGGCGCCGTACGCCGGAGGCAGTGGGTCGATGCTAGGTGCCTCGGTGCTGCAGCCGGGTCACTCAACGGCGCGCCATCATCATGCGCCGGATTCGTCAGTGGGTGATCTGAATCCTTCCGCACCGTTCGAGTTGCGTGACCATGCTCGTTCCCCCGTGCCGGCGGCGGTGCAGCCAGATCCTCCAGTAGTGGTCTCCGACGGTCGCGGCTGCAAGCGTCCTCTTTATTCCAACGATGCGACCGTTGTCGAACGGCTGAGGTCACTCTACGCGGGTAAGGCCAAGGAGGAAACGGTCAAGCGCCATGTAAATTCTCTTTACGGCTTTGGTCGTTGGCTCTTTAAAAATAACAAGCCGGGATTTGCTGCTCGGCTTCACGAGGAGTCGCTGGATGAAGATCTCAAGGAGTACGAGAGCAGTGGTGGCTCCTCGACTGTGGCTGTGGCACTGCGTCGTCTCAGAGAGTCGGCGGGCGGAGTGCCAATGGTGGGCCGCGCTGTCCTGAATCCCGACCCTGCCGACGCCGTGCTCATCAAAGAGTACAAAGCGGCTCTCATCAAAGAGTACAAGGGAGCGCCTGCGACCGGGCCGAATCGCCAAACCATTCACGACTATGGAGCTACTCTTAGACGTTTCAGTGAATACCTGGTTGAAAACAACAAGCCGGGGATTGCGGCTCGGCTTCACGAGGAGTCGCTGGATGAAGATGCCAAGCGCTATAAGGACTCCAGTGGTGACCGGAGGATCATTGCACTAGCTCAACTCCGGAAGTTCCTGCCGTCCGCCGCACTCGGGCGCGAAATTGCCCTTGCTGCTCGTCCGGAAGACGCAGTCGGCATGGAGGCTCGTGCCATTGGGGACGCCGCTGCGCAGCACAGCGGGCCGCAGAAGGCATTGGGTCGGCCAGAGAAGCTCCCTGGGGAAGCTAATGAAGACGCCGCTGTTCTGCCATCGTCTTTCGTACCAACTGGGCACCATCACCAAGCCTCGGATCCCGCAGAGTCCTTTCGTCCCCTGATCTGGCGCGACGGCGACCAGCGCGCGCCGGACGAGCGGATCGCTGCACAGGACAGGAGCAACCTGGTACCAAGCGAGGAGGTGCCACTGAGGCCACCGGAATTCGCTCCGCCCAGCTTGCGGGCGGGGAATTCCGCCTCGCCAGAGCTCTTTCCTGAGGGGATGTCCCCCGCGGTCGAAGGGTTTTTTGGTGTTTTCGGCGACCCCAGCGGGCGGGTGCTCGGCGCATTGCAATTGCTAGGCGACGAACATATCCACAGGGATTACCAGCTCCTGGAGCAGGAGTTGCAGGGGAACAATCCAGAACTCGCCGCCCGGACGCGGTTCGTGGATCCCCTCGTAGCCAATTATCATCTGCGCTTGGGCTCCGAGAGCGACAAGCTAAGCGCATTCCAGCGCATCGTCCATAATCAGAACGGTAACGACACAGCCGACTTCCTGTTCGTGCCAGTGAGCGATGGCGGTAAGACTCTTGCGGAGCGCGGCAAACATTGGTCGCTGCTGTTCGTTGATCGCAGCGACCGGGAACGGCCGGTTGCCTATCATTATGACTCCGTCAGCGGATGGCATGACAAGCTTGCAAAACACCTCGCAGAAAGGCTGGGCGCCAGCCTGGAGACCCGCGTGGACTTACCCCGCATCGCCCAGCAGAGCAACGAGTGGGATTGCGGAGTCTACGTGGTGGACGGCACGCGGGCGCTGGTTGGGCGATTGCAAAGATGGCAGCCAGACCTGCCAGACCTGCCAGACCTGAACCTCAACAACCTCGTCGTCAATCGGCAGGCACTACAAACCCGACTCATGGGTGACGATACATCTGGAACGGCAAATTATCTCACGAACTTTGAACTCATGGACCGACAGGCGCGAGACGCGGTTAAGGAAAGCCCCGTTGGGACGTTTCACCAGCGGATCAAGCGGCTCGGCCAGTCAGCGCGAGCGTTGCACGACAGAGCCCTGGCTCCAGTCGCGCCGGACCAAGGCAACCCAGACTCGGTGTTCGTACGGGACGTTGTTCCCGGGGAAACACGCCATCATCATGCGCCTGATTCGTCAGTGGTTGATCTGAATCCCCCCGCACCGTTCGAGTTGCGTGACCATGCTCGTTCTATGCCGGCGGCGGTGCAGCCAGATCCTCCAGTAGTGGTCTCCGGTCGCGACAAGCGTCCTCTTTATTCCAACGATGCGACCGTTGTCGAAGGGCTGCGGTCAGCACTCTATGCCGGTAAGGTCGGGGAGCGCACGGTCACGGACCATGTAAATTCTCTTCTCGGCTTTGGTCGTTGGCTCTTTGATAATAACAAGCCGGGATTTGCTGCTCGGCTTGACGATCCGTTGCTGGATCAGGATCTCAAGGAGTACCAGCGCGAGAGTGGCTCCTCGAACGTGGCTAGAGCACTGGGTCGTCTCAAAGAGTCGGCGGGCGGAGCGCCAATGGTGGGCCGCGCTGCCCTGAATCCCGACCCTGTCGACGCCGAGCTCATCAGAGATTACAAAGCGGCTCTCATCAAAAAGTACGAGGCAGAGCCTGCGACCGGGCCGAATCCCAAAACCACTCAGGACTATGCGGCTACTCTTAGACGTTTCAGTCAATACCTGCATGAAAACAGCAGGCCGGGGATTGCGGCTCGGCTTTACGAGGGGTCGCTGGATGAAGATGCCAGGCGTTATTTGGACTCCAGTGGTAACCGGTGGATCAGTGCACTAGCTCATCTCCGGAAGTTCCCGCCGTACGCCGCACTCGGGCGCGAAATTGCCCTTGCTGCTCGTCCGGAAGACGCAGTCGGCATGGAGGCTCGTGCCATTGGGGACGCCGCTGCGCAGCACAGCGGGCCGCAGAAGGCATTGGGTCGGCCAGAGAAGCTCCCTGGGAAAGCTAAGCAGCTGAGCGAGATCGGCAATTCAGGCGCTCGCGTGCTGATGCAGGCCCCCACCCATCAAGTGGGTGCATTGCCATGGGAGGCGCAGCCCATGATGCTGGGGGACGAGCACCTGGCACCGCATACCGGAGGCAGTGGGTCGATGCTGGGTGCCTCGGTGCTGCAGCCGGGTCACTCAAGGGCGCGCCATCATGATGCGCCGGATTCGTCAGTGGTTGATCTGAATCCCCTCGCACCGTTCGAGTTGCGTGACCATGCTCGTTCTGTGCCGGCGGCGCCTGCCGGGCCAGCGTTCGCCAGGGCTGAGGAGACGCCCTCCGCGGTTGGCGAGGCCGCGGTGGTCGAAAGGTGGGCTCGGTTGCAAAAGCAAATGGACGAACCAGTGCATGATCCCGGCCCTCAAGTGGATACATCGCCATGGGAGGCGCAACTCATGGTGCAAGGGAGCGGACAAGAACACGCCGCGGCGCCCTACGCCGGAGGCAGTGGGTCGATGCTGGGTGCCTCGGTGCTGCAGCCGGGTCACTCAACGGCGCGCCATCATGATGCGCCGGATTCGTCAGTGGTTGATCTGAATCCCCCTCACCGTCCGAGTTGCGTGACCCTGCTCGTTCTGTGCCGGCGGCGCCTGCCGGGCCAGCGTTCGCCAGGGCTGGGGAGACGCCCTCCGCGGTTGGCGAGGCCGCGTTGGCCGAAAGGTGGGCTCGGTTGCAAAAGCAGAAGGTCGACGCTGATTTGTCGGGATATTTCGACTCGATTCCGCACGCGGACCTTCTACGATCGCCATGGGAGGCGCAACTCATGACGCAAGGGAGCGGACAAGAACACGCCGCGGCGCCCTACGCCGGAGGCAGTGGGTCGATGCTGGGTGCCTCGGTGCTGCAGCCGGGTCACTCAACGGCGCGCGATTCGTCAGTGGTTGATCTGAATCCCCCCGCACCGTTCGAGTTGCGTGACCATGCTCGTTCTGTGCCGGCGGCGCCTGCCGGGCCAGCGTTCGCCGGGGCTGAGGAGACGCCCTCCGCGGTTGGCGAGGCCGCGGTGGCCGAAACGCTGGCTCGGTCGCAAAAGCAGATGGTCGACGCTGATTTGTCGGGATATTTCGACTCGATTCCGCACGCGGACCTTCTACCATCGCCATGGGAGGCGCAACTCATGCAAGGGAGCGGACAAGAACACGCCGCGGCGCCCTACGCCGGAGGCAGTGGGTCGATGCTGGGTGCCTCGGTGCTGCAGCCGGGTCACTCAACGGCGCGCCATCATGATGCGCCGGATTCGTCAGTGGCTGATCTGAATCCCCCCGCACCGTCCGAGTTGCGTGACCCTGCTCGTTCTGTGCCGGCGGCGGTGCAGCCAGATCCTCCAGTAGTGGTCTCCGACGGTCGCGACAAGGGTCCTCTCTATTCCAACGATGCGACCATTGTCGAAGGGCTGAGGTCAGCATTGGAGAGCACGGTCAAGCGCCATGTAAATTCTCTTCTCGGCTTTGGTCGTTGGCTCTTTGATAATAACAGGCCGGGATTTGCTGCTCGGCTTCACGAGGAGTCGCTGGATCCGGATCTCAAGGAGTACGAGAGCAAGAGTGGCTCCTCGGACGTGGCTAGAGCAGTGGGTCATCTCAAGACGTGGGCGGGCGGAGCGCCAGTGCTGGACCGCGCCGCTGTCCTGAATAATCCCGACCCTGCCGACGCCGCGCTCATCAGAGATTACACAGCGGCTCCCATCAAAGAGTACAAGGCAGCGCCGACCGGGCCGAATCCCGGTACCATTCAGACCTATGGATCTGCTCCTAGACGTTTCAGTGAATACCTCGTTGAAAACAAAAAGCCGGGGATTGCGGCTCGGCTTCACGAGGGGTCGCTGGATGAAGATGCCAAGCGCTATAACAACTCCGGTGGGATCAGTGCACTAGCTCATCTCCGGAAGTCCGAACTCGGGCGCGAGCTCCCTGGGAAAGCTAATGAAGACGACGCTGTTCTGGCATCGTCTTTCGTGCCAACTGGGCCCCATCACCAAGCCTCGGATCCCGCAGGGTCCTTTCGTCCCCTGAGCTGGCGCGACGGCGACCAGCGCGCGCCGGACGAGCGGATCGCTGCACAGGACAGGAGCAACCAGCTATCAAGCGAGGAGGTCCTCATCAACCGTGAGCATGATACAGCGGAGTTGAGACCAGCGAAGAGGCAAAGGCCCCTGAACAGTCGTCTGCAGGACGTTGCCACTGAGCCGCAGCTGAGCGAGATCGGCAATTCAGGCGCTCGCGTGCTGATGCAGGCCCCCACCCATCAAGTGGGTGCATTGCCATGGGAAGCGCAGCCCATGATGCAAGGGAGCGGACAAGAACACGCCGCGGCGCCGTATGCCGGAGGCAGTGGGTCGATGCTGGGTGCCTCGGTGCTGCAGCCGGGTCACTCAACGGCGCGCCATCATCATGCGCCGGATTCGTCAGTGGTTGATCTGAATCCCCCCGCACCGTCCGAGTTGCGTGACCATGCTCGTTCTGTGCCGGCGGCGGTGCAGCCAGATCCTCCAAAAGTGGTCTCCGGTCCCGACAAGGGTCCCCTCTATTCCAACGATGCGACCGTTGTCGAAGGGCTGAGGTCAGCTTACGCGGGTAAGGTCAAGGAGAGCACGGTCAAGCGCCATGTAAATTCTCTTCTCGGCTTTGGTCGTTGGCTCTTTGACAATAACAGGCCGGGATTTGCTGCTCGGCTTGACGAATCGTCGCTGGATCAGGATCGCAAGGAGTACGAGAGCAGGGGTGGCCCCTCGGAGTACGAGAGCAGGGGTGGCCCCTCGATCGTGGCTAGAGCACTGGGTCGTCTCAAGACGTTGGCGGGCGGAGCGCCAGTGGTCGACCGCCCTGTCCGGAATCCCTACCCTGCCGACGCCGCGCTCATCAGAGATTACACAGCGGCTCTCATCAAAGAGTACAAAGAAGCGCCTGCGACCGGGCCGAATCGCGGTACCATTCAGGTCTATGGATCTACTCTTATACGTTTCAGTGAATACCTGCATGAAAACAAAAAGCCGGGGATTGCGGATCGGCTTCACGAGGGGTCGCTGGATGAAGATGCCAAGCGCTATGTGAACTCCGGTGGTAACCGGAGGATCAGTGCACTAGCTCATCTCCGGAAGTTCGCACCCGGGCGCGAAATTGCCCTTGCTGCTCGTCCGGAAGACGCAGTCGGCATGGAGGCTCGTGCCATTGGGGACGCCGCTGCGCAGCGCAGCGGGACGCAGGAGGCATTGGGTCGGCCAGAGAGGCCCCCTGGGAAAGCTAAAGACGGGCGGGTGCTCGGCGCATTGGAATGGCTAGGCGACGAACATATCCAGAGGGATTACCAACTCCTGGAGCAGGAGTTGCAGGGGAACAATCCAGATCTCGCCGCCCGGACGCGGTTCGTGGATCCCCTCGTAGCCAATTATCATCTGCGCTTGGGCTCCGAGAGCGTCATGCTAAGCGCATTCCAGCGCATCGTCCATCAGAACGGTAACGACACAGCCGACTTCCTGTTCGTGCCAGTGAGCGATGGCGGTAAGACTCTTGCGGAGCGCGGCACCCATTGGTCGCTGCTGTTCGTTGATCGCAGCGACCGGGAACGGCCGGTTGCCTATCATTATGACTCCTACAACGGATGCAATGACAAGCTTGCAAAACACCTCGCAGAAAGGCTGGGCGCCAGCCTGGAGACCCGCGTGGGCGTATCCCGCATCGCCCAGCAGAGCAACGTGGTGGATTGCGGAGTCTACGTGGTGGACGGCACGCGGGCGCTGGTTGGGCGATTGCAATCGCAGCCAGATAACCTGAACCTCAACAACCTCGTCGTCAATCGGCAGGCACTACAAACCCGCCTCAGGGGTGACAATACATTCGGAACGGCAAATAATCTTACGAACTTTGAACTCATGGACCGACAGGCCCGAGACGCGGTTAAGGAAAGCCCCGTTGGGACGTTTTACCAGCAGATCAAGCGGCTCGGCCAGTCAGCGCCAGACGTTGCTCCCGGGGACCCATTTAAATTTCAAAGTCTTGAGAGCAAGGGGGACGCCGCTGCGCAGCGCAGCGGGCCGCAGGAGGAATACAGTTGGCCAGAGTATCTCCCCCCTGGGAAAGCTAATGAAGACGACGCTGTTCTGGCATCGTCTTTCGTGCCAACTGGGCCCCATCACCAAGCCTCGGATCCCGCAGGGTCCTTTCGTCCCCTGAGCTGGCGCGACGGCGACCAGCGCGCGCCGGACGAGCGGATCGCTGCACAGGACAGGAGCAACCAGCTACCAAGCGAGGAGGTCCTCATCAACCGTGAGCATGATACAGCGGAGTTGAGACCAGCGAAGAGGCAAAGGACCCCGAACAGTCGTCTGCAGGACGTTGCCACTGAGCCGCAGCTGAGCGAGATCGGCAATTCAGGCGCTCGCGTGCTGATGCAGGCCGCCACCCATCAAGTGGGTGCATTGCCATGGGAGGCGCAGCCCATGATGCAAGGGAGCGGACAAGAACACGCCGCGGCGCCGTACGCCGGAGGCAGTGGGTCGATGCTGGGTGCCTCGGTGCTGCAGCCGGGTCACTCAACGGCGCGCCATCATCATGCGCCGGATTCGTCAGTGGTTGATCTGAATCCCCCCGCACCGTCCGAGTTGCGTGACCATGCTCGTTCTGTGCCGGCGGCGGTGCAGCCAGATCGCCCAAAAGTGGTCTCCGGTCCCGACAAGGGTCCTCTTTATTCCAACGATGCGACCCTTGTCGAAGGGCTGAGGTCAGCACTCTATGCCGGTAAGGTCGGGGAGATCACGGTCAAGCGCCATGTAGATATTCTTTTCGGCTTTGGTCATTGGCTCGTTGAAAATAACAAGCCGGGGATTGCGGATCGGCTTCACGATTCGTCGCTGGATCGGGATCGCAAGGAGTACGAGATCTGGGGTGGCGGCCCCTCGGCCGTGGCTGGGTCACTGGGTCGTCTCAAGACGTGGGCGGGCGGAGCGCCAGTGGTGGGCCGCCCTGCCCTGAATCCCCACCCTGCCGACGCCGTGCTCATCAGAGAGTACACAGCGGCTCTCATCAAAGCGTACGAGGCAGCGCCGACCGGGCCGAAACCCCGTACCGTTGAGGTCTATGGGTCTGCTCTTAGACGTTTCAGTCAATGCCTGGTTGAAAACAAAAAGCCGGGGATTGCGGATCGGCTTCACGAGCGGTCGCTGGATGAAGATGCCAAGCGCTATATGAAAACCGCTGACATCAGTGCACTAACTCATGTCCGGAAGTTCGCACTCGGGCGCGAAATTGCCCTTGCTGCTCGTCCGGAAGACGCAGTCGGCATGGAGGCTCGTGCCATTGGGGACGCCGCTGCGCAGACCGCGGCACAAGCTCATGGCCACGCAGGAGAGCAGGGACCCATCTCTCGAGCTCAACAAGTCGCGCCAGCGCCGTTTGAACGGCACTTGGGCAAGAAGCGTGAGGCCCAGGACGGACTGACGAGTACACTTGACAGGAGCAACCTCGTGAACAGCGGGGGCGTCATCATAAACAATGAACATTACACAGCGCTGTTGAGACCGGCGAAGAGGCAGAGGACTGATAATCCGCAAAGCCGCGCCATGGGGCGGCAACTGAGCGAAGCAACCACGACGTCCATCAGCCAAGCCTCCGATCAAGCCCGAGCGGACCTAATGGCTTCCTTCAGAAGCAGGGAGCGCTCCGACGCGGGGCGTTGAGCTCCATGGCTGGGGTCAAGCAGAACAGCTCTCTTGACGACAGAGGCGCTGATGCGATCTCCGGACCGGTAGCTCTCGCTGTAATTGATCAGGCTGGTACTGTTGGAAGACTTGATCAGCCTCGTCACCCCAATCTCCAGCATAGCTCACTGTCACGCGGCCAACGTGCCTCCGTAGCTAACATCCACGTCAGCGTTGAAGAAGTACCCTGCGCCACGGGATGTTTTGACCAGGCGAGGGTTGGCCGCATCAGCCTCCAGCTTTCGGCGCAAGCGCATGATTAGGACATCGATACTTCGATCGTACACCTCTTCTCCACGCACACGGCTCGCGAGCAAAAGCCGTTCTCTGGATAGCACGTTGCGGGGGTTCTCCAGAAATGCGATCAAGAGATTGAACTCACATGCGGTAAGCTTGACCTCGCCACGCTCCGCACAGATCAGTCGCCGCTGCTTCACGCTGAGCTTCCAGGCCCCAAAGCGAAATGAGCGCTGCTCTCTGGTTCGCGGACTAGAAATGCGCTGGCGTAGCGCTACTCGAATGCGGGCCAAGAATTCGCGCATCCCGAAAGGCTTGGGAATGAATCGGTTGCGCCGAGCTCCAGTGCAACCACTTTTTCCGCCTCATCAAGCCGGTCGCCGCTGATCACTATGATAGGAACATCCGATTTTGTCGCCAGATTGCGGACGATCGCAAGTCCATCCTCCCGGCCTAGGTTAAGGTCAACAACCACGAGATCGACTGGCTCACGTGAAAGAACATAGTCAAACTGCTTGCTATCGTGGACTGCGGTTACCTTCAGGGCATGCATCGGCGATGAGGCGCCGCATTGCGGCATCATCGTCAATGACAAGAACATGTTTCAACGGCACACCTCGTTTTGGGGGTTGCGCCCCGATCAGGGTTGCATTACCTGAATCTGCAAGCAAAAGGCATGTATTAGTGATGACATTACTTGAAATTGAACAACTGGTTCTCAAAACCCTCAACGCTCTAGTTGCCGAAAAAGTAGAGGTGTCGATGACAACCAGAATGCGGGATCTCGGCCTCGACAGCCTCGACTATAACGAGCTTGCTACGGCGATCGAGAGCCGACTTGGCTGGTTTGTCGACGATTACAAGCTCTGGCAATACGAGTCCGTAAGGCATGTCGCCGACGCCGTCGCCAGTCAGGAGTTGCGCACCGCGGAACCACCAGCAGTGCGACAAGTGCTGGAGTAGTGCTGTAGGCACAGGTTACGGTGAGGGCAGCTTGGGCGGCGGTAGCTATTGCCATTGCTCCGCTGTGGTTTCTATTCGTGACTGGTGTGTTTGAGAACTGTTGGGTCAGCCCGGTCCATGTCCAGTGCCGATGCCCCCTTGGTGGCGTTGCCCGCAATTGCGATCGCTGCGCCCAGGGCACCAATGCTGACGGTCGTTGTCAGGCCACCCGTTGAATTGTTGTCAGAGGCAACAGTGCCCACCACACCATCCCAATTGGTGGTCGTATAGACCGACATGTAGTCACGGAACACGCTCTCACTATACGTGGTCACGATCGTTGCCGTCGTACCGGTTGGCACGAGGGCCGACCACACTGACAGATAGACCACACCAGAATTGAAGATGCTTTCCACCTGAGCGAGAAGGGTGGCAGCCACACCCCCCAATCGTCATACTGTTGACGGTCACTGCACTTTCGGTGTCAGTGGTCTCAGTTGTCACGATGACACGACGATTAGCGTGTGGCGCGACAAGAAGCGGAATGCTGGTGTGGGTGTAAACGGTCGTGGCAGTCGAGTCTTCGTGAGTGCCATTGAAGAGCAGATCTATCGGGAACATTTTCTCCCAGACGCCCGAGCTGCGCACATAGACCTGTCGAGCCTTGGTCCAGAGGCTTGAGATTTTCACCCATACGGCGCTAGTCGCCCCCCAGACCCCGGAGGCTTTGACGTAAAGGGCCATTACGGCTGCACCCAGAAATCACCGTCCGCGCCGCCAGAAGGGGCAGCGGCCGAGATCGTGACGCTGCGATTTGCCATCGTGCCGACGCCGAGAAGCGCCTTGGTCTGGGCAATGGACTGCGGTCGACGATAATTGTCCCCGGTGCCGTCACTCGACACGCGACCGACGAAGCTCGTCACAGCGTCGGCACCTGTGGCGTAGGTCGAGCGGTACAAACGCGTCGTGATATCACCAGCGCCATCGCGCTGAGGCGATGAACATGTATGGCGAGAGCAGAACGTTTGGGGCGGGACGAAGAGGTTGCGGAGGGCTGACAAGGTCGAGACGAAGCGTTGCAGGCCTCCCGGCGATCGGACCTCTGCATCATCCGCTCCCGTTTTCGCGGCGGCACATGGGAATTCTCCGCTCCGTTGTTCAACCCCTTGTGCGACCGGTGCTTGACCTCCGGCATCACCTGTCGCTTTGCCGCTCCATACGAGCGCAGCTAGTCGGTGATCATGCGCTTCGGCGTGAGCCCCTGCTTCTTCAACGGCCGCGTCAGCAAGCGCTTGGCGGCCTTGGTGTTGCGGCGGTTTTGCACGATTTCGTCCAGCACATATCCATCCTGGTCGACGGCGCGCCACAACCAAAGCTTTTTGCCGGGCGATGGTGACGACCACTTCGTTCAGGTACCAGACATCATTCCGGCACGGCGGCTTGCGGCGCAAGCAGCGAGCGCAGTCCAGCCCGAACTTAGATGCCCCACCGGCGACTTGTCTCATACGAAACCACGATGCCGCGTTTCAGCAGCATTTCCTCAACCAGACGCAGGCTCAGCGGAAACCGGAAATAAAGCCAGAGCGCGTGGGCGATAATAGGCGGCGGAAATCGGGGGGCGTGTAGCTGACGGCGGGCGTATTCATGCCCCCCGGCGTCCATGTCGCAAATCTTGACGATTGCTTTGTGTGTCAAGCCCGCCGCAGGTCTCAACGCGTTCATATGCAGACATTGTGAAAATCGCCCTATTCCGCCTTTTTTTACCGCCCCTTAAGTCCCCCGCTCGCATGCTTGTCGATGCATTGAACTCATAGCCATCGGCCAAGGATTTTGGAAAATATGGTTCCGCTCGCAGCAGAAAACGTGAGAGTCGCTGTAGGCCTAACGTCAAGGGGAGAGAGCGGTTTGATTGGACGAAATGGGTACCGGAGTACCGAGTCATGAAGCCACGAGGTAATCTGGTCCGACTGAAGCAATTTCAGGTGAATGAGAAGCGGCGACAGTTGCACCAGCTAGACATCATGATTGCCGATTTCGAACGCATGGCGCGAGAACTGGACTTCCAGATAAACGCCGAGGAAACGAAGGGCGGCATCTCCGATGTCAATCATTTCGCTTATCCGACGTTCGCCAAGGCCGCTCGCCTACGTCGTGACAACGTCAAGAATTCGCAATCGGACCTTCTGCGGCAGAGAACCGCAGCCGAGCCATGCCTCGCCGAGGCTGAAGCAGAGCTCTCCAAGGCGCAATTGCTAGAATCGCGCAGCGGCAGAGGCCACGACCTCGAACCCGGCAACCGAAGCGCCATGATCGGCTGAGCCGGACGGCTTCAGCGCGCCTCAATTCGCGACACCGACTGGCCGTTGGCGCGCGAGAGGCGTGCGGGCACTGTAAAGATATCAGCGTCTTGATGCAGCGATAGCTGGTCGGGACGGCTGTCATGCTGCGGCGACATACGCGATTTTGTCCAGATTTGCATAGCGGCGTTACGCAGGTATGGGGGAAAGTGGAATTGGTTGGCAATCGGATCATCGGTGGAGACGAACCGCTGCCGGCGGACCGGCGCCTGGCGGCAACGCCTGGCGCTTTCGGCGGCGGCGGTAACGGCAAAGCAGGCTTGCCGCGTCGAGGATGAAGCGGCACCTGCGCGATGCCGTTCTGCTCACGGCCGGGAGACGGGGTCGGGCCCGCCGGCCGGATGCTGCTCGCTTGGCGCGGCATCGTAAAGTCAACCGACAGCTTATGAAGATGTGCGTACATTGGGCCATGTCAGAAGTTGCTCGTGATCCGCTCTATGGTCGCCACCGCTTTCCCGCCGAGATCATTGCGCACGCGGTATGGCTCTACTTTCGCTTTCCGCTCAGCCTGCGCATGGTTGAGGACATGCTGGCGGCCCGCGGCATCATCGTCACGCATCAGACCGTTCGAAGCTGCGCGGAGAAATTCGGACGGCATTTCGCCCAGGAGATCAATATCAGCCGGCTGCCTGGGCGACAAATGGCATCTCGACGAATGTGTCGTGGCTATCAGTGCAAGAAGCAGTGGCTCTGGCGTGCCGTCGATCAGGACGGCTTCGTCCTCGAAGTGCTGGTACAAAGCCGCCGAAATGCCAAGGCGGCAAAGCGTCTGATGCGCAAGTTGCTGAAAGCTCAAGGGCGGACACCACGGATCATGATCACCGACAAGCTCCGATCCTATGATGCCGCCATGCGCGACCTCATGCCCGGCGTCGAACACCGGTCGCACACAGGCCTGAATAATCGAGCGGAAAATTCGCACCAGCCGACCCGACGACGCCAAAGGATCATGAAACGCTTCAAGTCGGCACGCCAGCTTCAGCGGTTCGTTTCCATCCATGATCCGATTGCCGACCTGCTCACTTTCCCTGCAATGCGCTGTCATCGGCTCAACATCGAGACCTGCGTAACGCTCCCATGCAAATCTGAACAAAATCGCGTGTGTCGCCACAGCGTGACAGCCGTCCCGGCCAGCTATCGCTGCATCAAGCCGCTGAAACTTACAGTGCCGGGCGCGCTGCTACCTGAATTTCCTTAACGCTCATTCAATGTGACAGCACCGATTCTTCTCAACCGCGGCATGCCCTAAATCGTCACTTGCGTTCCGATCTCGACGACGCGTCCGGTCGGGATCTGGAAATATTCGGTCGCATCGGCGGCCGTGCGTGCCAGGCCGATGAACAGCTTGTCCTGCCACACCGGCATGCCCGAATTGGGCGATGCCTTGAGCGAGCGCCTCGACAGGAAGAACGACGTCGTCATGATGTCGAACTTCCAGCCTTGCTTGCGGCAGATCGCCAGCGCGCGCGGGATGTTCGGCTGCTCCATGTAGCCGAAGGTCAGCGTCACCCGCATGAACAGCTCGTTGACCGTCTCCATCTTGACCACCCGGTCGCTGTCGGGCACCACCGGTTGCGGCGCGGTCACCACCGAAAGGATGACGTTCTGCTCGTGCAGCACCTTGTAGTGCTTCAGGCTGTGCATCAGCGCTGTCGGCGCGCTTTGCGGATCGCTGGTTAGGAACACGGCGGTGCCGGACACCAGCTGCGGCTTCTTCTTCAGCAGATTGCCGGCGAGGAAATCGAGCGGGATTTCGTTGCGCCGGGTCTTGTCGAACAGATAGCGGCTGCCGCGCACCCAGGTCCACATCGCCAGAACGATGGTGAAGGCCACCGCAAGCGACGCCCAGCCGCCCTCGAACACCTTCACGATGTTGGAGGCAAAGAAGCCGATGTCGATGAAGGCGAACACCGCCGTCATCGCCACCGCCACCCACAGGCGCCATTTCCAAATGCGCGTCATGACGACGAACAGCAGCACCGTCGTCACCAGCATGTTGCCGGTCACCGAGATGCCATAGGCCGAGGCCAGCTTGCTCGATTCGCCGAAACCGACCACCAGCAGCATCACCGCCAGCGCCAGCAACAGATTGACACGTGGCATGTAGATCTGGCCCGACTGCCGTTCCGAGGTGTGCAGGATTTCGAGACGCGGCAGCATATTGAGCTGCACCGCCTGCCTGGTCAGCGAGAAGGCGCCGGAGATCACCGCCTGGCTGGCGATAACCGTCGCGGCGGTTGCCAGCACCACCATCGGGATCAGCGTCCAGCCTTCGTTCATCTCGAAGAATGGGTGGCCGACGTGACCGTTCTTCGCCAGCACGAAAGCGCCCTGCCCAGCATAGTTGAGCAGCAGGCAGGGAAACACGATCCACAGCCAGGCGACCACGATGGGCCTGCATCCGAAATGGCCGAGATCGGCATAGAGTGCTTCGGCGCCGGTGACGGCGAGGAAGATGGCGCCGATGGTGACGAAAGCGACGTCGGGCGAATGGATCAGGAAGGCGACGATGTAGTGCGGGCTCACCGCCCACAGGATTTCTGGATCGGCGATGATGTGGTTGAGACCGGAAAGGCCAATTGCCAGGAACCATACGGCGGTCACCGGGCCGAACACCAATCCCACCCCGCCGGTGCCAAAGCGCTGCACCGCGAACACCATGGCCAGGATGACCAGCGTCAGCGGCACGACGTAGGGCTGGAAGGTCGGGGTAACGACATTCATGCCTTCAACCGCCGAAAGCACCGAGATTGCCGGCGTGATGACCGCGTCGCCGAAAAACAGCGAGGCGCCGACGATGCCGATGCCCAGGATCACCGCCGACCGCTTGGGGAAACTGCCGCGCGCTAGCGCCATCAGCGACAGCACGCCGCCCTCGCCGCCGTTATCGGCGCGCAGCACGAACATGATGTACTTGATGGTGACGATGATAGTCAGCGACCAGATGATCAGCGACAGCACGCCGAGGATATCGCCGCGCTCGGCGACATTGCCGCCCGACGACGCCACCAGCGCCTCACGGAACGCGTAGATCGGGCTGGTGCCAATATCGCCATAGACAACGCCGAGCGCGCCTAGCATCAGCACCTTGGGGCTTTGCTGTTCGATTGCCGGATGGCTCGACTGTTCGACGGGTTCTGCCTCGCTACCGGTATTGGTAAGGACCATGGACGACACTCCGATAAGGGGCGGCCCTCTACCTTTGCTGCACTGCAATATCAAGTGCCGCGACGTAATGGCTCCGGATGCGGACCGCATTTGTTGCCGCACCGGCGGATTGTCTCATACGAAACCACGATCCCGCTCCCGGGCCATTTCCTCGACGAGACACAGGCTCAAGGGGACCTGAAGGAGGGCCAGACCGGATGGGCGATGATCTGCGGCAGGAAACGATGGCGCTGCTTGTAGCTGACGGCATATCTTTCTCCTTTGTGTGTCTGCCAGACGAGCGGGCGGGCACGGAAGTGGTCGCGCTCTGGCTGCCAGACATACTCGTCCAACCTGATGAAAACCTGACTTGTACACCCAGCCCAAACAGGTGCGAGGGGTCGGTTATTACCAAAGGCTCTGAGGGCTGATTCTCTAGGGTTTCCGCCCAGATTGATCCGTGCCCCTTGTTGTGTTCCGCCCCGGGTTGATCGGAGGCTCCAACTCCTGAGAAGGTGGAACCATGACAAGCAAGGCGACCAACAAGTTCTCTCCCGAGGTCCGGACCCCCCGCGGTGCGGCTGGTTCTGGATCACGAACGCGAGCATACGTCGCGCTGGGCGGCGGTTTCATCGATCGCCGCCAAGATCGGCTGCAAGAAAGCCGAGCGTGACGGCGGCGTGCGCGCCGGAGTTCCCACGGATGCTGCGACGAAACTGAAGGCTCTGGAACGCGAGAGCCGCGAGCTTCGCAGGCCAACGAGAGCAGGGCTTCCGCGTATTTTGCCCAGGCGAAGCTCGACCGCCGGTTCAGGCCACGATCGCGTTCATCGACGATCACCGCAAGGCGCATGGGGTTGAGCCGATCTGCAAGGTGCTGCCGATCGCCCCGTCGACCTACCACGACCATGTCGCCAAGCGCGTCGACCCCTGCCGGCTGTCGGCTCGGGCAAGATGGGATACAGCCTCGAAGCATGAGGTCCGACGGTTTGAGGCGAACTTCCGCGTCTACGGCGTTCGCAAGGTCTGGCGGCGGTTGCGTCGCGAGGGCTTCGACGTCGCCCGCTGCACGGTTGCCCGCTTGATGAAGGCCATGAGCCTCGAAGGCATCGTCCGCCGATCCGCACTACGGTGAGCGACAAGGCCGCACCTTGCCCTCTCGACCACGTCAACCACCAGTTCCACTGCTCCGCGCCGAACATGCTGCGGGTCTCCGACTTCACCTGCGTCGCGACCTGGACGGGCTTCGTCTATGTCGCCTTTGTCATCGACACCTATGCCCGTCGGATCGTCGGCTGGCGGGTGAGCCGGACGGCGCATGCAGCCTTCGTTCTCGATGCCCTGGAACAGGCTCTCGATGATCGGCGGCCCGTGCGGGGAGGCGGGCTCATCCATCACAGCGATAGAGGCAGCCAAGGCGGATTCAACCGGATCGTCGCAACACCGGCATCATACTGTCGCCCAAGGAGTTGGTCGAGGAGTTCGGCAGGTGTTTTCCAGCCGAGCGTTTTGCGCGGTCTTGTGTTGATAGCATGGGCGACTGCGTCCAGTTCCCGGGCTGTGTGCCGACTGAGATCCGTGCCCTTTGGAAAGTACTGTCTCAGCAAGCCGTTGGTGTTTTCGTTGGAGTCTCGCTGCCACGGGCTTGGGGATCGCAGAAGAAAATCTCGAGCCCGGTGTCGATGCGCAGGTCGGCTGCTGCGCCATTTCCGCTCCATGGGCCCAAGTCAGCGACTGACGCAGTTGCTCGGGAAGTTTGCCCATGGATCGGGCTATGGCTCTGCGGACTGCTTCTTCGCCGTGGCCGGCAAGTGGTGGACCGTTCTTGATGCGCAGGCTCTGCTGATAGCCATTGCATGCGCGGCAGGTGAAGCACGCATTGTGAAGCGTGAACTTCGTTCCACGAGCGTACCGATCGCCTAGCTTCCGAGGCCAAGGATGAGGTCGCCTTCCCAATGTCCGGGGACAGCCCGATCGGCAATTTCGGCCGGACGGTCGCTTATTATAAGGGCGTCTCCAATGAAGGACTTGTTGCGAACTCGGGCCCGTTCGCGCGGTACGCGCGTTCGGGCGGTACGCGCAACGCTCGGCCTGAACGCAGACATGCGGTCAGTCCTCGGCGCAATGCTCCGCGTCCTTGAATGTACAAGGACTGATAGATCGTCTCATGGCTGATCCGCATGGTTTGATCCTCTGGGTAATCGATCTGAAGCCGATTTAGCGATCTGCTCGGGGCTCCAGGTTGCCGACCACCTCCGGCTCTGTCGTTTTTTCCACACCCACCTTGGGGCCCTCGAATGAGGCGCCATTGGGGTTGGTGACTTTGCCGGCCAAGCGCTCCTCAACATATTCACGCAGAGCCGGATTGACCGCCAGCTTGCCAGGAGGCCGGCGGGACTCACGATCGGCGTGCCATTGGGCGGCACTGGCCGGTAATCCAGATTGCCGCTACGCGTCGCGGCATTGCGCCTGACCTCCCGCGAGATTGTGCTCGGCGGCCGACCTAGCTTACGAGCAATGGCCCGGATGCCGATCCCCTTGGCAAGCTCAAGCGCAATATCCTCGCGCTCCCGAAAGAAAGATATCGCCCCGAAGGCGGCTTCGCCCACGGCGCCAAATGCGTTGGCGGCATCCCTCCTGTACTCCGAAACCAGCGCGGACCAAGAGGCGTTGATGTACCGGCATCCAGTGCGGCCTCCTCGCTCGAATGTCCCAAGGCAATAGCTTGCCAGAACCGGAAGCGATTCTCACGCTGCCAGGCAGGCGGACGCCCGGGCGAATCCAGCTTCTTTCGAGTGCACCGATCTAAGCGCGTTGGTGAACCGTCATTGCCACCTCCAATCCCTTGGTGTCGCGACGACCGGTTGAATCCGCCCAATACGTCAGCATTCGATACACCGAGCGCTTGGCGGAGGCCGGCGTCGAACCCTCGGTGGGCAGTGCCGGCGACTCTTTCGATAATGCTCTCGTCGAAACGATCAACGGTCTTTACAAGGCCGAGGTGATCCATCGACGCGGACCCTGGCGCTCATTCGAGGCCGTCGAGTTCGCCACGCTCGAATGGGTCGACTGCTTCAACAATCGCCGGCTGCTGGAGCCCATCGGCAACATCCCGCCGGCCGAAGCCGAGGAACGCTACTACGCCATGTTGGATGAACCAGCCATAGCCGCGTAACTCAAACGAAACGGCCTCCGGAAAGCCCGGGGCAGTTCACATCGCATTTGATGCCAGCTTCATCGTATTTTCTTCGGCTTGGACGGGCACTTGGCAGACCCACAGAGCTGGGAACCCTTTGCCATACTACAACTGTAACACCATATCGGTTTAGCAGGTCAAGCTTCGGTGGTAACCTCTGGGTAGAATAACTACTTTGGAGGCGAGCAATGGATCGCGATAACAAACGGGCACGCGCAGCTGCAAGATCATCTCAAGGCGTGGGGAGCAGTAGCCTCCGTGACGTTCCAGAGGGGCCATTGAGCGATGTTGCAGAACGGCTGGTAACCGCTAACCCGCGCGATACAGCGCGAAATCTTGGGGGCTTCAAAGGCCTCGGGACGCACGAGCGAACAGCCGTTCGGGGCACTCAACCCGGGCCAGAAACTGACCTCGCGAGATTTGAAAGGCGGACCAATCGGCTTGGACGATCAGCCATCAATCTGGCCGCGACATTGACAGCCGAATTGGGGTACAGCACGGATGACATAGCATTGCAGAAAGTCGGAGCGGCCAGTAATCTAGGCAATTACCTAACGCCAGGGCTGCAAGATGCTATTGTTAATCGCATTGGCAACATGGATCCGCCGTCGCAAGCTCTCGGAACTTATTACGTTGCGCCACACTTCAGTAAGTTTACTGAGGAAAACAAATCTCGCATTCTTGATCAGGCCATTGGATTGGCTTCTTCTGATCCGGATGGCAATGTCAGAAACATGGCATCCAATGCTATTCTCAACATGTATCACCAGTTCGACGCAAATCAACAGGCCCAAGCTCACTCAGTTTTTCCCGGCATGCAAGACATCTTGCCGCACATGCCGCCGCCGCAGCATGCAGCAGAGGAACGGAGTGCGAATCTGGACGGCCACATAGCAGGTATTGAGGCTGCAGTCCGTGATACAGTAGGCCCGCAAACCTCCTATGAACAGCTGCAGCGGGGTGCTCAAGTCGGGCGGTCCATAAGCCAAGCCTACAATCACGCCCGAGAGGACCTAATGGAGGCCACCAGAAGCAGAGATCGCTCCGGCCGTTGATGTCTCGGCCATGGTACAGTGACGCTTTCTCTCCCGAATTCCGTCTACGGCCTTGCCGTTTCCAATTCGCTGGCCGTTGACGTACCTGCTTAGTGTAACTTTCAAAAACCACGTCTGCCGGGTGATGCGCTGCAAGCATCGCACCACCCACTGCGGCATCGATCTGTCGAGCGGCGACATCGCGCGACGCCGGTTCGGTCTCTGAAGCACGCGCAGCATTAGCTACGGCTAATCCGGCAATGGAACAATGCTTTCAACAAAAACGACGCCCCCCAACATAGCCATTAGCATCGCGTGCTCACTCGCCGTGGGCTTCTGTGCGGCAAGTCTTTACGCAACCTTCCGCCACGGCGGCAGCGGCGAGGCTCTGATGGCGTTTGATGTCCGTGCCTTTTGGTTTGAAACGCCCTTCTATTTGGGTTTCGCAACCCCCGTTTTCTATCGGGGCGCGGCTATCGTGCTCTCGACGTCCGCGGTCGTCTTGCTGATTCAGCAGATCGTATTGCGCCGCAAGCTCGAACACCACGGGACGGCTCGTTGGGCTCGAGTTGATGAAATGCGACGCACGGGATATCTGCGACGATACCGTGGCGTGACAGGGCCGGTGTTTGGGAAGACAAGTGGCCCTTTCTGGCCTGGCTACTTCCTGACCAATGGCGAGCAGCCTCACAGCCTCATCGTTGCACCGACCCGCGCTGGCAAGGGCGTCGGCATAGTCATTCCAACGCTACTTACATTCAAAGGCTCGGTGATAGCTCTGGACGTCAAGGGGGAGCTCTTTGAGCTCACCTCGAGGGCGCGCAAAGCCGCAGGTGACGACGTGTTTAAATTCGCGCCGCTGGATTCGGAGCGGCGCACAAACTGCTACAATCCGCTGTTGGATCTTATAGCGCTGCCTCCACAGCAGCAATTCACCGAAGCCCGCCGCTTGGCGGCAAACCTGATTACGGCCAAGGGGGAGGGCGCGGAAGGTTTCGTCAGCGGCGCGCGAGATATCTTTGTCGCGGGAATCCTTGCCTGCATCGAGCGGGGCACGCCAACAATCGGCGCCGTCTATGACCTCTTCGCCCAGCCGGGGGAGAAGTTTAAGCTCTTCGCGCGACTCGCCATGGAGACTCAGAACAAAGAGGCACAACGCATCTTCGACGACATGGCGGGGAACGATACGAAAATCCTAACCTCCTACACTTCCGTGCTCGGCGATGGCGGGCTCAACCTGTGGGCGGATCCCGCTGTAAAGGCGGCCACAAGTCGCTCGGACTTTTCGGTCTATGATCTTCGCCGTCGCAGAACGTGCATCTATCTTTGCGTTGGTCCGAACGACCTTGAGGTGATCGCGCCTTTGATACGCTTGTTTTTTCAGCAAATCGTTTCAATTCTGCAGCGGTCGCTGGCCCGCCGGGATGAAAAGCACGAGGTTCTCTTCCTGCTCGACGAGTTCAAGCACTTGGGTAAGCTTGAGGCGATCGAGACCGCAATCACGACTATCGCGGGCTACAAGGGGCGTTTCATGCTCATCATCCAAAGCCTTTCGGCACTGACGGGGGCTTATGGAGAGGCTGGCAAGCAGAATTTTCTCAGCAATACCGGACTGCAAGTGTTCATGGCCACGGCTGATGACGAGACTCCGAACTACATTTCCAAGGCCATCGGTGAATACACGTTTGAAGCAAAATCGATTTCCCACAGCCAGGCGCGAACGTTCGACTGGACCATTCAGAATTCACATCAAGGTGCACCGCTATTGCGTCCCGAACAGGTTCGGCTGCTCGATGACGACTACGAGATTGTTCTCATCAAAGGTCTGCCACCATTAAAATTGAGGAAGGTGCGTTATTTCTCGGATCGCATTCTGAAACGCATCTTTGAACGCCAGACAGGCGCCCTCCCGGAGCCGGCGCCCTTGACGGGAGCAGAGGAGGCGCTCTCCGCCGAATCTCAACTCGATGACCCGCTGTGTGAATTGGCGCAGGACTTTGACGATACAGTTTGATGTGAGGCTGGTGTGGACCCGGCGAAATAGTAATCCATCCCGTGTAACAGCTTTGTCGCAGGTGCAGGACGCCGGCTTGGAAGACGGGCAAGCGGTCCAGGCCCGGCGAGTGGGCTTTGAGCAGCACGTGTCCGAGGCGCTCCGGCCGCTGTTCGATGGTCGAGCTGACGAGCCGCCAACCAATCCAGAGGAGCTTCTGCGACTGGAACAGGGGTTTCGCGAGGTGCTTCAGCGAGGGCAGGATCATCAAGCCGCCTCGTCTTTTTTCAGCAACCCAGGGATGCCCGATGGACGGGATGACCTCAACAGAAGCGTGTCGGAGGCTTTCGCAAGCTCTGGGACGCCGGAGTTCGGGCCGCCGCCCCCAGTCTTGGCTGCCAGCCGACAGCAGATCCGCCCTTCGCCGGATGAGCTTGACCATGCAACCACCTGCCACCCGAGTGAGTAGTCCCAACAATGAACATTCCACAGCGCTGTTGTGGCCAGCGCAGACGCAGAGGGCCCTGATGCGCCGCAAGCCGTCGCCATTCAGCAGCAGCTGAGCGAAATCGGCAATTCAGGCGGCCGCGTGCATATGCAGAGAGGGGCTGATGCGATCTCCGGACCGGTAGCTCTCGCCGTAATTGATCAGGCTGGTACTGTTGGAAGGCTTGATCAGCCTCGTCACCCCAATCTCCAGCATAGCTCACTGTCACGCGGCCAACGTGCCTCCGTAGCTAACATCTACGTCAGCGTTGAAGAAGTACCCTGCGCCACGGGATGTTTTGACCAGGCGAGGGTTGGCCGCATCAGCCTCCAGCTTTCGGCGCAAGCGCATGATTAGGACATCGATACTTCGATCGTACACCTCTTCTCCACGCACACGGCTCGCGAGCAAAAGCCGTTCTCTGGATAGCACGTTGCGGGGGTTCTCCAGAAATGCGATCAAGAGATTGAACTCACATGCGGTAAGCTTGACCTCGCCACGCTCCGCACAGATCAGTCGCCGCTGCTTCACGCTGAGCTTCCAGGCCCCAAAGCGAAATGAGCGCTGCTCTCTGGTTCGCGGACTAGAAATGCGCTGACGTAGCGCTACTCGAATGCGGGCCAAGAATTCGCGCATCCCGAAAGGCTTGGGAATGAAATCGGTTGCGCCGAGCTCCAGTGCAACCACTTTTTCCGCCTCATCAAGCCGGTCGCCGCTGATCACTATGATAGGAACATCCGATTTTGTCGCCAGATTGCGGACGATCGCAAGTCCATCCTCCCGGCCTAGGTTAAGGTCAACAACCACGAGATCGACTGGCTCACGTGAAAGAACATAGTCAAACTGCTTGCTATCGTGGACTGCGGTTACCTTCAGGGCATGCATCGTGAGATACTCGGCGATGAGGCGCCGCATTGCGGCATCATCGTCAATGACAAGAACATGTTTCAACGGCACACCTTCAATCTTGAATCCCCTTGTCTAAACCTGTTGCCGAGCAACCCTGGGGCACCGACCCAGAACAGCTGCTCCTTGATACCACTCGCCGTTGCGTGCGGCCAATGTGAGGCCGTGCTCGTCCTGTTCTTTTCATCCCCAGCGAATTGACCGCACCAAGGCAGCCCGTGGCCACCAGACAGGTCCCAGCGCCGACATGACCCTGCCGTGTGGTCCTTCGCTTTTTCGCTTCGAGTTCCCCCGTTGGTGCAGGCCTGCCAATATCACTCAAGTTCGACCTCATGGATGCCAAGTTTCCTGCTATGCCCTTGCATCCTGGTCATCCTGGAGTTTGCGGACCTGGATCATCTCGATATCATCCGGCTCGTGGATCCAGCTCGGACATGGTTGAGCAGCGCGGCGTTTGGCTTGATCGGAGAGGCGGTCGGCGGAAGAAGACCGTGATTCGCTGCAGCGGCCTTGTGCAAAATAGTGTGTCTCCTGCCAAGCCGGCTTCGTCCAAGGTGGCCGGCGGCCTCAAATGCTGTTCGGCGACCGGCAGGTCGCCGGTTGCGGTGAACGTCCGGGCTAACATTTCTCAGTTACTGCAACTCCTCCATCTTGAGCGTGTCACTATGCTTGTCCATTGCGCCGTCGGACTGCGTCAATGACGTGCGGTTATCTGCCGATGGGACTGTGCATGATCCACCCTTTGGCGGCGGCGGCCGAACAGCTGAACGAGGCTCGCACCAGGATCGGCTGCGCCGCCACGTCTTCCCAGTTGACCCTCGCCGCCGCGGATTTGCGCCTTCGAGCCAGCTTCGCGGACGAGCTCGCGTCTCAAGCAATGATCTGAGTATGCAGGGCCGCATGGCTGCTCTTTAAGGACCGGCAGCATACCGGCAAAGTTGGGCCGCTTTATCGCCTTAGTCGATTCCCCACGGTGATCCCGAGCCTGAACAAGCCCGCCAAGCTCCCCATTTTGTCCTTGGCTTGGCGCTGACAGAAGTACCGTCCATGACGCCAAAGTCGCGGCCCACACTCCAGGAGCAACGGACGGCCGGGACGAGCAATCCTGTAAAGGAGTCATTGTACCAAGATGCTCCGGATGTCGCTGGCTGATCGGGCCCGCGCCACCCACGCATGCGCAAGATTCTCACCCACGCTGATACGAACACGGTCTTTGCTTCAATTGAAACCGAAAAGCTGAACTTGAACATCACACAGTAACAAACCTCCCCGATAAGCGCGTGCCGGACAGGGCCAGAACCCGTCCGGCGGCTTGGAAAGGTAGGTGATAGGGAATGTTTATTGCAGCTTGGCCGCTGGCCATCGTCCTGATGACATCCATGTCACTCCCAGCCGAGCCCGCGCCACTTTCTCCGCGTGAGTTCCGCAGCCTGTCGCGCAAATGCGCCCCCTGGGTTGCGCCGTCCACCCTGGCCGCGATTGCCAAGATTGAAAGTGGCTTTGAAACGCTGGTGGCTCATGACAACACCACAGGTGAGCAGCTTCGCTGGATAGACCACCTGGAAGCCACGCGGGGCATCAAGGAACGCCTCGAAGCACAACATTCTGTCGATGTTGGATTGATGCAGATAAACAGCAAGAACTTTGCCATGCTCAATCTCACGCCGGAAAGGGCTTTCGAGCCCTGCGCCTCGCTTTCGGCTGCCGCCCACCTGCTTGAAAGCCGGTATGCCGGCGGCACCACTGCTGTGGCACAGCAACTGGCGCTTCGCCGTGCCATCTCGGCCTATAACACGGGCGACGTCACGCATGGCTTCGCCAACGGTTATGTACGCAAGGTCGAGTCGGCCGCAAAGGACATCTCAAGTCTCCTTGAGAGAACGCTGGAGCCGACTGCTCGAGATGTGCCGCACCTTGAGGCACCCGGTCGGAAAGCCGTGCCGCCTCTGCTCCAGCAGAGCCAACAGGCCAATAGAAAGAAGCAGCCCAACCAAGATTCTTGGGACATCTGGGGCTCGTATCAGCCAGACCGCTCCGGGGCCGATCCCTCCGATCCGACAGGCAGCCAGGCTGCGAAAGCACGGGAACCCTCGAACCCGAACAAACTCGTATTCGATTGAAACATGGAGATGCAATGATGACGCCACTCAAGATACTTCGTGCGCTTAAAACGCGTGTTCCTTCGCCTTTTTCCATGCTGCGCATGGCGGCTGAATATGTACCGGCCGCTGCTGCAGGCGCGGCGTGGACGGTCTTCTACAGCGGGCCAGCCGCGGCTCAGGTGACCGGAGGGACGGATCCTGCCAAGATGGTCCAGAATATCTGCACGTTCATACTTGGCCCCTTTGGACAATCACTGGCCGTGCTCGGGCTCGTAGCCATCGGTATCTCTTGGATGTTCGGTCGTGCTTCACTTGGCCTGGTTGCGGGTGTCGTTGGAGGGATCGTCATCATGTTCGGGGCCAGCTTCCTGGGCAAGGCGCTCATAGGCGGCGGCTGATGAGCGACCGGTTGGAAGTGAGCACCCTCTATGTGGCGGCGACGCGCCCCGCACTGTTTCTGGGGGTGCCGCTGACGCTGGCCGGATTGCTCATGATGTTGGCTGGGCTTGTTATCATTATCCTTCAGAACCCGCTCTACGAAATCGTTCTCGTGCCACTCTGGTTCGGAGCACGGCTGGTTGTTGAGCGTGACTATAACGCGGCAAGCGTCGTGCTGCTCTATTTGCAGACGGCCGGCAGAAGCGTGGACGGGCCGGTCTGGGGAGGCGCAAGCGTCAGCGCCAATCCGATCAGAGTGCCGAAACGCGGAAGAGGAATGCTGTAATGTTCGGCGCCAGCGGCCGGACCGAGAGGTCTGGCGAGATCTACCTTCCGTATGTTGGTCACGTAAGCGATCAGGTTGTCCTTCTGGAAGACGGATCGATCATGGCCATGGCACATGTGAACGGTGTGCCCTTTGATTTGGAAGACGCTGAGATGCGCAACTCGCGCTGCCGCGCGTTCAACACTCTCTTGCGCAACATCGCCGATGACAATGTCTCGATATACGCTCATCTTGTGAGACACAACGATGTGCCGGCGCCGGCGCCGCGCCAGTTTCAAAGTGCATTCGCTGGCAGTCTGAGCGAGGCCTACGAGCGTCGTGTGCTGTCGGGAAAGCTCTTTCGCAACGATCACTTCCTCACTTTGATCGTGTCCCCCCGCACCGCAATCGGCAAGATCGGCTTGCGGATTGCCAAGTCCCGCAGACGGAATGAGCACGATCTAGCCACCCAAATGCGGAGCCTGGAAGACCTCTGGCACATCACTGCTGGCGCACTCGGCGGTTACGGTCTGCGCCGGTTGGGCATTCGTGAGAAAGGCAACGTGCTCTTCACGGAAATCGGCGAGGCGCTTCGGCTCATGATGACTTGCCGGTTTCTTTCGGTTCCGATGGTTACCGGCTCACTTGGCGCCTCGATCTACACTGACCAGGTCATCTGCGGGAAGCGGGCGCTTGAGATTCGAAGGCCCGGGGATAGCTCCGTCGGATCATTGTTTTCGTTCCGTGAATATCCGGCGACGACGCGGCCGGGCATGCTAAATTCCTTGCTGTCCGCCAACTTCCCGCTTGTCCTGAGCCAGAGCTTTTCCTTCCTCACTCGCCCACAAGCTCATGCCAAACTAAGCCTTAAGTCCAGCCAGATGACGAGTGCCGGCGACAAGGCTCTCACCCAGATCAATGAACTTGCCGAGGCAGAGGACGCACTGGCAAGCAACGAATTCGTGATGGGTTCGCATCATCTGAGCCTGTGCGTCTATGCCGACAGCCTCAATAGCCTTGCAGATCGCGCAGCAAGTGCCCGCGCACGGCTGGCCGACGCGGGCGCCGTTATCGTCCAAGAGGGCATCGGCATGGAGGCCGCATATTGGTCCCAACTTCCGGGGAACAACAGGTGGCGCACGCGCCCGGGGGCGATCACCTCACACAATTTTGCCGGGCTCGTCTCATTTGAGAACTTCCCAAGCGGTTCCAGTTCCGGCCACTGGGGCAATGCTGTTGCGCGCTTTCGCACAAACGGTGGAACTTCTTTCGACTACATCCCCCATGAGAATGACGTCGGCATGACGGCAATATTCGGGCCCGTTGGCAAAGGCAAGACGACGCTGATGACCTTTGTCCTCGCGATGCTTGAGCAAAGCTTGGTCGGTCGCAATGGTGCGATCGTCTTCTTCGACAAGGATCGGGGTGGTGAACTGCTGGTGCGAGCCACGGGAGGGACATATCTTGCGTTGCGCAGAGGCGCTCCGAGCGGCTTGGCCCCTCTGCGTGGACTGGACAACACCTCCGCCTCCCGGGACTTTCTGCGCGAGTGGTTGATGGCCCTGATCGAGAGTGACGGCCGTGGTCCGATCTCGCCGGAGGAAAGCCGTCGGCTGGAACGCGGCATTGTTCGTCAGCTTTCGTTCGAACCCCCTATGCGCTCACTTGCGGGCCTGCGCGAGTTCCTATTGCACAGCCCCTCCGAGGGCGCAGGAGCACGGCTGCAGCGGTGGTGTAGAGGGGGGGCGCTTGGATGGGCCTTTGACGGCGACGTGGACGAAGTAAGGCTGGATGCCTCCATTACGGGCTTCGACATGACGCAGCTCCTGGAATATGAGGAGGTCTGTGCACCGGCCGCCGCATACCTTCTGCATCGAGTGGGCGCTATCGTCGATGGTCGTCGGTTCGTCATGAGCTGCGACGAATTTCGATTCTATCTACTCAACCCCCAATTCTCGGCCGTTATCGACAAGTTCTTGCTCACGGTCCGCAAAAACAACGGCATGTTGATACTCGCAACGCAGCAGCCTGAACACGTTCTGGAATCGCCTCTCGGAGCTAGTCTCGTTGCGCAATGTATGACGAAAATTTTCTACCCATCACCGACGGCGGACCGCTCTGCGTATGTCGATGGCTTGAAGTGCACTGCGCAGGAGTTCGAGGCAATCCGCCAGGGAATGGCAATCGGCAGCCGCAAGTTTTTGCTCAAGCGCGATAGCGGGAGTATTGTTTGCGAATTCGATCTTGGGCAGATGCGCGAGTACGTAGCCGTACTCTCGGGGCGGGCCAACACAGTGCGCTTTGCCGACCAGCTTCGTAACCAGCACGGAGACGCCCCAAGTGGGTGGCTCGACAAGTTCATGGCCCGGTACCACGAAGTTCAAGACTGACGGAGGAATATTCATGAAATTTGCCAAACTTGCAGTAACGACCCTTGCTGCTTCCCTTCTGCTTCACGGACAGGCCCGTTCGCAATTTATCGTCAGCGACCCTGTAACAGAAACACAAGCGACCTTAACAGCGCTTTCCAATGCGGCGATCCTTGAGAGGTCAATCGAGACGCTCGCTACCACGATTGAAATGGTGACAATTCTAACGTCGTCATTCGCTGTCACGGGACTGCTAAGCTCACTTAACCAAGGAAATCACTACCCGTCGAGCAATAAGCTGGAGGAGCAGATGTTTGATGCTCGGTCGCCAGCTTCGATTATGGCCCGTAACATTGCGAAGGACCCAAATCGGATAGTCAACGGCACCGATTCAGAAGCGAAACTGTTACAGGGACAAATCGCCGGGGCCGCCAATGCCGCAGCTATTGCAGCCGACACTTTGGGCATGATGGACAAGCGCCTTAAGGATAACGCCGGCACGCTTGGTCAGCTTTCCCGCTCGGGAAATATTATGCAGGCCACCGTGACCAACGGTCTGGTCCTCAAGCAGATTCACGATGCGATGATCCAAAATGTCCAGGCCACGAGTCTGCTGACAATGGCCACTGCACAAGGGAGCCTTCACGCCGTGGAGGAGGCCGCCACGCAGCGTCGCGAACATCAGGACACCGCTAATATGTTTAGCATCCTCCCGTAAACCACACAGAGTTCATCAGGCTCAGCTGCGCTGATCAGGGACACATCAGGCTCACGCCATGAATTTCAAAATTCCCGCGCCATTCACGACTATACACACGATCTTTCATGGGGCCTTCACGTCCGGGCTGCACAAAGTGCTTGAAAACGTCCAAGCGGCGGTCAGTGCGCCTCTGGTTGCGTGTGTCACGCTCTGGATAATAATCCAAGGCTGTCTGGTCATGCGTGGTCAAGTCGATGCGCGCGGGGGTATCTCGCGCGTAATCATGGTGTCGATTGTCGTCGCCCTTATCTTAGGGCAGGCCAACTATCAGCAGTACATTGAAGCGCTCTTCGACGACACGATTCCGAGGTTGGCTCACGACATCAGTGGCAGCGACTTGCCCTTCATCGGAATCCCCCAGAAGCTCGATCTCATGTTTGCTTCAAGCCAGTATGTCTTTCAGCTGATTGCTTCCGAAATTGGGCCTATGAACGGCCAGGACATACTTGCTTTCGAGGGAGCGCAATGGATTTTCTACGGCGCGCTGTGGACAGCGTTCGAGATCTACGATGCCGTTGGAATTCTGACGAAGGTGCTCTTGACGATCGGCCCCCTGGTCCTTGTAGGCTACCTTTTTGATCACACTCGAGACGTAGCCACCAGATGGATCGGCCAACTGCTCTCGTACGGGCTGCTGCTTCTCCTCCTCAACATCGTTGCAACGATAGTAATCGCTGCCGAAGCAGTCTCGCTGGCAGCCATGCTTTTGATGATCAAATTCTCGGGCACGACAGCAGCCAAGATCATCGGGCTTTACGAGCTCGACATGCTTTTCCTAGCTGGTGACGCTCTGATCGTCGCGCTTCCGACGATCGCCAGCAGCATCGCCGGCGGCTCTTGGGGAGGTGCGAACCGACCTCTTAACAGCCTCAATCGCCACTTTGCCAAAACGGCGGGTGCTTAATCAATCGACAAGCTCGGTGCCAAAAACATGAAATATTGCCTACTTCTGTCAATCCTCGCTTTGGCCGCCTGCAAGACGAGCCATGGGCTTGCGACATGCGCGGGTGCCCCATTCCAACTGAACGTGGGACAATGGGAAACCACCCCTGAGGATCTTCAGGTCCAATGCGCGGAAGAGCCAAAGTGAAAGTTCCTGAACATGCCCTTCTGGTGGAGAGAGAAACGCTAGCCGCCCACTATAAGAAGGTGGAAGCGTTTCAAACTTCACGAGCGAAGTCTGCGCGGCGCCTGTCAAAGGCCCTGATAGCCTTTGCCGCAGCGGCGGTCCTAGGAAATGTTGCCCAGGCATTTACCATTGCTGCCATGGTCCCGTTGGCCAAGCTCGTACCTGTGTTCCTCTGGGTCCGGCCGGATGGGACCGTCGACAGCGAAGTGTCAGTCTCTCGACTGCCGGCAACCCAAGACCGAGCCGTCATAAATGCTTCGCTGTGGGAATATGTACGCCTGCGCGAGGGGTACACAGCAGATACAGCCCAATACGCCTATGACCTCGTATCCAGTTTCAGCGCGCCGGCTGTGCGACAGCAATATCAAGATTTCTTCAACTATCCGAATCCCACCTCGCCGCAAGTCACGGTCGGCAAACGCGGCAAGCTCGAGGTCGGGCATATTTCTTCAAACGACATCAGTCCGGACGTTCAACAGATCCGTTACAAACGTTCGCTTGTTGTCGATGGGCAGATGCCGATAGTGACCACCTGGACAGCTACCATCCGCTACGAGCGCTTGACGGGTCTGCCTGGGCAATCGAGGCTCACCAATCCGGGAGGTCTACTCGTCACTTCCTATCAAAGCTCGGAAGATAGCGTATCGAACCTGGGCTATGTGCAGCCATGACAAAAAGAGCGTTTCTCGCGCTGGTCTGTTCACTCTTCTTAACGATGGAAGCGTCAGCGGAAGACACACCACTTGCCGGCAAGCATGATGCGCGCATGCGCTACCTGGCTTACCGTCCTGACGAAGTGGTGCGCCTGTCTACCGCAGTGGGGGCAACGCTGGTTGTCACATTCGCGGCCAACGAGACAGTCGCAGCCGTGGCCGTTTCCAATAGCAAAGACCTGGCTGCGCTCCCGCGCGCCAACTATCTCTTTTTTAAGGCTAGCCGGATGCTCCCGCCGCAGCCGGTCGTCGTGCTGGCCGAGAGTGAGTCCGGTACACGGAGATACGTCTTCAGTATTTCAACGAGAGCGATGCCAAAACTCGATGAGCAGCAACCTGACCTATACTACAGTGTGCAGTTCACCTATCCTGCTGATGAGGCTGCTGCTCAGAGAAAGGACGCAGAAAGGCGCTCGATTCTTGGTCAGGCCCGGGCGAAAGTGCTGCGCGACGAGAGAGTTCAGGATTTGTTGAATCGGCCCGCCGCAACTACCAGTCCGGACGAAAGCAATTTTCACTACGTCGCAAAGGGCGATCGATCGCTGGCGCCGCTGGAAGTTTTCGATAATGGCTTTACCACCGTATTTGGCTTCGCAAGCAATTCCCGCATACCCTCCCTCTACATTATCAATCCCGACGGCAAGGAAGCCGCTGCCAATTACACGGTCAAAGGAGACTATGTTGAAGTATCCGCAGTCGCCCGGGAATGGCGTCTGAGAGATGGCAATACGGTCTTGTCCATTTTCAACAGGGCTTATGACCCTGTGGGACGAGCGCCAGGGACCGGTACAGTGACACCCGACGTGTGGCGCGTTTTGAAAGGCCCGGCCGATGAATGAAACCGGCCCACAGTCGGGACATGATGTCCATGCCTCAGGATCGATGGTCTCGGAGCCGGCCCGCCGGCATGTTTCGGGATTGCAGAAGTTGGCCGTCGCTGCTCTTGTTCTCATCTCATCTCTATCGCTCATCTGGCTCGGCGGTCGTCCCAGCACACAAGACGAGCCAACTCAGCCAAAACCTCCAATTGTCGCCGACGCCGAGCCATTCCGCCCCGTGCCGATTGAGATTGCTCCCGAAGCTCCAGCACCCGTACAGGCGGCGCAGGCAGGAGATTCTGCGCCATCCACGCCGCCTCCGACGCCAGCTGATCCGCCGCCGGAGGAAACACCAATTTTCGCCTACAGTGGCAGCGGTCAAATGCCCAACGACGGTCAGCGGAGCGAAGACAACCATAGGGATGCTCCCGCGACCTCGCATGAGATTTCAGACGCTGGCGATCTGACGGGGCGATTGAAACCAGATATACAGGAGCCAAGCCGGGCCACACTTTTGCCGCACCCTGATCTCGTGATTACCCAAGGAACGATAATTCCCTGCATTTTGCAAACGGCAGTCGACACAAATTTACCGGGTTATGTGAAGTGCGTCTTACCTAAAGACGTCCGCGGCGCCACCAACAACGTGGTGCTTTTGGATCGCGGGACGACCGTGATTGGCGAGATCCAGCGTGGTCTCCAACAGGGGGATGCGCGTGTCTTCGTGCTGTGGACGCGCATCGAAACGCCTGACCATGCCCTCGTTTCGCTAGCGTCGCCGGGCGCTGACGAGCTCGGCCGCTCCGGAATGCCTGGCACGGTGGATAATCACTTCTGGCAGCGCTTTGGCGGAGCAATGCTCATGAGCGTCATTCAAGGCGCGTTTCAGGCCGCCGGTCAATACGCTGGCAGCTCAGGTGGAGGAAGCGGCATCAACAGCTTCCAGAGCAACGCCGGACAAGCCGTTGACACGACCCTTAGAGCAACGATCAACGTTCCGCCAACTCTGAAGAAAAACCAGGGAGATGCTGTATCCATCTTTGTGGCTCGGGACCTCGATTTCTCAGATGTATACGATCTTAGACCGATCGCCGTGGCGCCAGCCCCCCAACATCGCCAACGCCGGAGAGACAACAATGCGACCGGAGGCTGACCCTCAATTGCGTTTGCTTCTCAACCCTGTTTTGAAATGGCTTGAGGAGCCAAGGACCGAAGAGGTCGCTATCAACCGGCCTGGGGAAGCCTTTGTCCGACAGGCCGGCGTTTTCACGAAACATCCGCTGCCGCTATCTTATGACGATCTGGAGGACATCGCGATCCTCGCTGGAGCGCTGCGCAAGCAAGATGTCGGACCGCAAAGCCCCCTCTGTGCGACTGAGCTGCCGAACGGAGAGCGGCTGCAGATCTGTTTACCGCCCGCTGTTCCCTCAGGAACAATAAGCCTGACGATACGGCGTCCCTCAAGTCGTGTGACCGAACTCAAGGAAGTTTCTTCTCGCTACGAATACTCGCGTTGGAATCAATGGCGGTCACGAAAGGAGCGCCAAGAGCGGCAGGACGAAACGATTCTTCAGCACTACGACCATGGTGACTTGGAGCAATTTTTGCGAGCATGCGTTTGCGGGCGGCTCACGATGCTGCTTTGCGGACCTACTGGAAGCGGCAAAACGACAATGAGCAAGACTTTGATCAACGCTATACCCCCGCAAGAGAGGCTGATAAGTATCGAGGACACGCTCGAACTTGCAATCCCGCACGAGAACCATGTCCGGTTACTTTATCCGAAGGACCGAGCAAGCGTAGGTGCGGTGACAGCCGAGCAACTGTTGCAAGCCAGCTTGCGCATGCGCCCTGACCGAATATTGCTTGGCGAGATGCGCGATGATGCTGCTTGGGCCTACCTTAGCGAAGTCGTCTCCGGCCATGCGGGATCAATATCAACGATTCATGGGGCGGATCCGGTCCAAGGCTTTAAAAAGCTCTTTTCACTCGTCAAGAGCAGCCCGCAAGGAGCTGCTGTGGAAGACCACACGCTTCTTGACCTGCTGTCGGCTGCCATTGACGTCATTGTGCCGTTCAGTACCCACGGCGACGTGTATGAGGTGGGGGAGGTGTGGCTCGCCGCCGATGCCCGGCGACGCGGAGAGACAGTAGCCGACCTTCTTAACAAGCACTAAGGCTAGAGCACGTCGGGGATCGGTAGGTCGTTTGTGATACGATGGCGTAATTTGTTCAGATTGAACGTCCACTTTGATTTGAGGGAGGTGGATAATGGGAGGAGGACTGGGCGTAGACCTTCGGTCACAAGTCTGAAGTCTTCGGGCGCCCTGTCGGCGCGGCAAGTTGCGGCACGATTCGACTGGGTGTATCGAGCGCGTCCGCTGAATTGCGCGGGCGACGCTCACCGAGCTGGTGCCGATGCCTGCTTCAAAAGCGGCATCGACACCCGGCAGTCGTACCCTTGATTTACCTAGCCGCGCTCAATGAGTGTCTTCAAAGCCGCCGAACGTGGTTCGGAATGACCGGTGGTAAATCGGGAAGTGCCATATAGGGAATCCTCCTGGTATTGCCTCCAGGGGGTCCTCTCAATGAACAAAGCCGCAACCTGCCCTTGCGACCTCAGCTGGATGTTGCGACGCAACCCATAGGAGGATCGATGCGCAGAGAAATCGCAGGCAGAGTCGGTGGCATTGTGGGCCCGCCGACCGACGGTTTCAGCCCGTCAACAGGTCTTCACGTGTTCCATCCCCGACTATTGCAGGCGTGCGGCTTGCATGCTCCCGCGATCACCCATCGGAAAGAGCGTTACGAACACTACGAAGAGTTGCGCGACTTCCGCTGTCGCCCCGGTCTTACAGCGGACGGTGACCTGTCCGACCTTGATAGGACGTGAAATGCGAACGCTGCTCATTGATCATCATGTGGATCTTACGCGCGCTGTGCGAGTTGCGCTCGGGGATAGCGGTTTTGCCGTTGATGTAGTTGGCAACCTGGAACAGGCATCGAGGGCATTTTGTTGCGCAACCTATGAAATTCTCCTGCTGGAGTTGGCTCTGCCAGATGGCGATGGCTTGGGCTGGCTGAGACAGCTAAGGAGCAACGGGCATTCAGTTCCAACCCTCATTATGAGTAGCATCAACGATCTCGAGAAGCGGATTGCAATTTTCAACGGTGGCGCGGACGACTTTCTGCTCAAGCCCGTCTCTTTCGATGAGCTCATCGCCAGAATGAGAGCCATTCTGCGCCGGTCGACACAGGTGACCGACCCCATCGTTGTATTTGGCAATCTCAATTTCGATCCGATCGGCCGACAGGTTTCCGTCTCGGGTCATCCTCTGAAGATCGCACGCCGCGAACTATGTATTTTGGAGCATCTGCTTATCCGTGCAGGCCGCATCGTGCCTCGTGCGCAGTTGGAAGATCACCTCTATTCGTTCAACGACGAGGTATCTGCCAACGCGCTTGAAGTCGGAATCTATCGCTTACGTGGACACCTGAGAAGGTCAGGTGCAACGCCACGTATCACGACCATGCGCGGCGTTGGTTACATTCTTGAATTGACTGAGGCGGCATCCGCATAGTTGGTCTAAATTGAAAGAACAGACTGCCTGCCCGTCGTCAGGGTGATCTTGTGGCCATAATGGACATCGCGGCCGCCCTTGACGATGGTGTCGGCATGCGGTTCGAACGGCTCTGTCGCAAACCTTTTTGTAAACGAGCATGGCAAGAAAAACGCCTCAGCTGTGGAGGAGCACGTGATGTTCAAGGGCCGCCATTTCGACCAGGCTATCGGCTTCAAGTCGCATGCGAACCGCGTGGTTATCCTCTCCGGCATCGAGATGATCCACATGATGGGCAAGCGACAGGCGAGGTATGCCTACAAGGCTGTCGATCGCTGTTTCGATCTCTCGCTGCCTGACGGACAGGCCGAAATGGCCGTTCACAACCCCATTTCCAGGTTTGCGACAGAGCCTTTTGTCGGCGTTGCCGGCTTCGAAGGGCCGGTGCGCGCCGAGCGGATCAAGATCACCCCCGGCCACCTTGCTGCGGCCACTCGCCGAGTACGAAGCGGCGGCCGGAGGGAGCTGGTGATGACGACCCTAGATCATGACCTGCTGATCGCAATCCTGGATCGGCTGAAGTTTACGGCGATCCGCGACCAGCTCGACACGCTCATGTCGAGCAAGATCGCGCAGTTCCCGTCTGTCCGCGAACTCGACGGCTTCGGCTTCGACGCGCAGCCATCGGTCTGCTTCAGCCAAACGTATTCATAGGTATGGGACAGGCTGCTATGTCCGCCACCCACGCCTGCTCCGAGGCCCTCCAGGGCAATGGTCTGAGACCTGGGCTCAAGCCCTTCGGCGAGGAGGATGAGACGCTGAGGCGTTGCGACTATCATCGCGGCGACACGCAGCTCTTGATTTGTGTGCGAAATCCTCAGCAGATCCATCGGGCTGAGCCGCTCAGCAATTATCAACGAGAATGTCCAGCGGCAGATCAAGGATACTCAGAGGAGGAAACGTTCTTGAGGCTCAGAGCGCGTCTGCTCCACTATAGATCAGGATGATTCACCGGGCCCTTCAACGCCAGCCGCCGGTTCCGACGAGAGAATTGTCCCTGATATCACGCTCGAGATGGGCGCCTTGCCACGCTCCTCAATGCCCCTCATGATTCACCGCCTATAGCTACCAACTGAATGAATCATCGTGATTGTCGCGCAGCGGAATCCTCAAGGATCGGGCAGTTCGTAGGGGGCGCCGGTTTGACCAGGTTGAGCCCGCGAATTGCTCGATCGGACAAGATCCTAATTCTCGACCATGCGGTGAGGCTCGAACGAGATCCTCGGGACGCACTCCAAGGTTTCGATCATGTTCGGCACACAAGGAAAGGGCGGCATTGCTGCCGCCCTGTCCGCTGTAAGTTGATAGGGGCTGGATTAAAAATCCATACCGCCCATCCCGCCCATGCCGCCCATACCGCCGCCCATGCCGCCAGGCATGCCGCCGCCAGCTGACTCCTTCTTCGGAGCCTCCGCGATCATGGCTTCGGTGGTGACGAGCAGGCCGGCGACCGAGGCCGCGTCCTGGAGGGCAGTGCGAACGACCTTGACCGGATCGACGATACCCATGGCGATCATGTCGCCATATTCGCCGGTCTGGGCGTTGTAGCCGTAGGTCGCGCCCTTGTTGTCGAGGATCTTGCCGGCGACGATCGAAGCTTCCGCACCTGCGTTCGAAGCGATCTGACGGGCCGGAGCCTGCAGTGCACGGCGAACGATGTTGATGCCGGCAGCCTGGTCGGCATTGACGCCGGTGACCTTGATGTTGGCCGAAGCGCGCAGCAGTGCGACGCCGCCGCCTGCAACGATGCCTTCTTCCACGGCCGCGCGGGTCGCGTTGAGGGCGTCATCGACGCGGTCCTTCTTTTCCTTGACTTCGACTTCCGTCGCGCCGCCGACGCGGATCACCGCAACGCCGCCGGCGAGCTTCGCCAGACGTTCCTGCAGCTTCTCCTTGTCGTAATCCGACGTGGTCTCTTCGATCTGCTGCTTGATCTGGGCAACGCGGCCCTGGATCTCGTCCTTCTTGCCGGCGCCGTCGACAATGGTGGTGTTCTCCTTGGAGATCGACACCTTCTTGGCGCGGCCGAGCATGTTGAGGCCGACATTCTCGAGCTTGATGCCGAGGTCTTCCGAAATGACCTGGCCACCGGTGAGGATGGCGATGTCTTCCAGCATGGCCTTGCGGCGATCACCGAAGCCCGGCGCCTTGACGGCGGCGATCTTCAGGCCACCGCGCAGCTTGTTGACGACCAGCGTGGCCAGAGCCTCGCCTTCGACGTCTTCCGAGATGATGAGCAGCGGCTTGGAGGTCTGCACGACGG
This sequence comes from Mesorhizobium sp. C268A, assembly GCF_040324475.1. Lineage (NCBI taxonomy): Bacteria > Pseudomonadati > Pseudomonadota > Alphaproteobacteria > Hyphomicrobiales > Phyllobacteriaceae > Mesorhizobium > Mesorhizobium sp. C268A. The sequence goes on along the minus strand of NZ_JAMYVX010000001.1, from coordinate 2,144,063 downwards.
CTTCGAGAACCGGCAGCATGGCCTGGAGGTTGGACAGCTTCTTCTCGTGCAGGAGGATGTAGACGTCCTCGAGCTCGGCAACCATCTTGTCGGCGTTGGTGACGAAGTAGGGCGAGAGATAGCCGCGGTCGAACTGCATGCCTTCGACGACTTCCAGCTCGGTCTCGGCGGTCTTGGCTTCTTCAACCGTGATGACGCCTTCATTGCCGACCTTCTGCATCGCTTCGGCGATCATCTTGCCGACCGACTCGTCGCCATTGCCGGCGATCGTGCCGACCTGGGCAACTTCCTCGGAGGTCTTGATCTTCTTGGCAGCGTTGCCGAGAGCCGCGACGACTTCGGTCACGGCCAGGTCGATGCCGCGCTTCAGGTCCATCGGGTTCATGCCGGCGGCAACCGCCTTGTTACCTTCCTGGACGATCGACTGCGCCAGAACGGTCGCGGTCGTGGTGCCATCACCGGCGATGTCGTTGGTCTTCGAAGCAACTTCGCGGATCATCTGCGCGCCCATGTTTTCGAACTTGTCGGAAAGTTCGATTTCCTTGGCGACGGTGACGCCGTCCTTGGTGATGCGCGGTGCGCCGAACGACTTATCGATGACGACGTTGCGGCCCTTGGGACCGAGGGTCACCTTCACCGCGTCGGCGAGGATGTTGATGCCGTGAAGCATGCGCTCGCGCGCGTCGCGGGAGAATTTTACGTCTTTGGCAGCCATTTTTTAGCTCCTGGCAGGGGCTTGCGATCAAGCCCGAAATTCAGTTGACGGTGAGGCCGATAATCAGCCGATGATGCCCATAATGTCGGATTCCTTCATGATCAGAAGGTCTTCGCCATTGAGCTTGACTTCGGTGCCCGACCACTTGCCGAACAGGATGCGGTCGCCGGCCTTGACGTCCAGCGGGACCAGCTTGCCGGCTTCGTCGCGAGCGCCGGAGCCGACGGCGATGATCTCGCCTTCCTGCGGCTTTTCCTTCGCCGTATCCGGGATGATGATCCCGCCGGCGGTCTTGGATTCGGATTCGACCCGGCGTACGACCACGCGGTCATGCAGCGGCCGGAAATTCGACTTTGCCATTTTTGGATTTCCTTGGTGCGGATGTTGAACGGTGCTCCGTTGCCGGAGCATGCCTAGCACTCAGCCGAAGCGAGTGCTAACGCGGCAATAGATAAGCCGCAGGCTCCTGCTAGTCAAGACGGAAGAGCAAAGAGCAAAGAGAAAAGAGAAGACAGCAAAGAGCAGCCAGCAAAGAGCGTGTAAGCATCGAGCCTTTTATGTGAACAATGTCGGGTATCCGACATATATGGGGCGGCTCACCCTTTGTAATTGAGCTTTATTCAGATGGTACGATTGGTGCAACGGGTGTTGCATTTGAACTCATCCAGAGGCTCGCACGGGTCGTGCTGCGTCAGCTTGGTCATGTCGAGCTTCAGAAGGCCATTTTTTGGCATTGGTTCTGTTGCTCCTATTGCCATTCATGACCAATCCTGCGCGCGTGAGCCGGCCGGCTAGATTCCAACCACGAGAGCGCCGCCGCTGAGACCCGCACCCGCCGCCGCCAGAAGGATTTTCTCTCCTGGCTGGAATGGCTTCATCTGGTTGGCGAGCGAGAGCGACAGCGGGACCGTCGCGGCCGAAGAGTTGCCGTATTCGGCAATCGTCTTGACAATTGCTTGGTCCGCAATGCCGAGGTTTCTTCCGACCGCGCCGAAAATCCGAGTATTGGCCTGATGCGGCACAAACCGGCCGACATTGTGTGGCCGCACTCCCGCAGTGGCTAGCGCGGCTGTCGAGCAATCGGTCATCATCTCGACGGCCTTTGCGAACACTTCGGGCCCGTCGGTCATCGTCATCCGGGTCTGCCCGAGGTCGAGGTCGCCATGGAACGGCGTGTTGCTTCCTCCTGCGGGAATCTGGATCAGCCCGTAGCGCGAGCCGTCCGAAGCCACCGAGGCACCGAGAATGCCCCGATCAGCATCATCGCACTGACCGATCACCAGGGCGCCGGCGGCATCGGCGAACAAGGCTGAGCTCGCGCGCTCGGCTGGATTGATGCGGCGGCTGAGGATGTTGGCGGCGATGACCAGCGCTGGTTTGCCATGCAGGCGGGTGAACCCGTCCGCAAACATGAGCGCATAGATGAAGCCGGCGCAGGCGCCGGTCAGATCGACCGCGCCTGCGCGGCCAAGGCCAAGCTTGTGTGCGACCAGCGGCGCGCTTGGCGGCAGAAGATGGTCGGGCGTCGAGGTGGCAAGCAACAGCAGACCGATGTCGTGGCGCGCAATACCGGCGTTCACCAGCGCCATGTCGCCAGCCCGGGTGGCAAGACCCGACAGCGTGTCTTCGTCCGTTGCCCAGAAGCGCGAACGGATTCCGGTACGCCTTTCGATCCAGCCCGGCTCGAGGCCGAGATTGCTCTCGATCTCGGCATTGGCCACCTTGCGCCCAGGCACGTGATGGCCAAGTCCGAGAATGCGCGACGACTTGCTCATGGCCTTGACCCGAAGCGTTCCCCAGCCTCCTCGATGGCGTCATAGAGTCGTTCGAGCTCGTCGCCTGCGATGCAATAGGGTGGCAGAAGGTAGAGGACATTGCCGAGCGGGCGCACAAGCAGGCCGCGCTCGAGGAAGAAAGCGCGCAGCTTCGGACCAATCTCGGCGAGATAACCTGCTGAACCGGTTCGCAGGTCGAGCGCCGCGATCGTTCCCGTGGCTCGACAGTCGACAAAATATGGATTGTCCCGAAAGCGTTGCAGCCCGACGGCCTGCATCACGCTCAAGGCCGTGATCCGCCCGGCCACTGGCTCGTCGCGCCAGATCTCGACATTGGCGAGTGCTGCCGCACAGGCAATCGGATTGGCGGTGTAGGAGCTCGAATGGAAAAACGTCTTCTTCCGGTCCTCGGAATAGTGCGCCCGGAAGATGGCATCGGTGACAAGCGTTACGGCCAGCGGGATGGTGCCGCCGGTCAAGCCTTTGGAGGTGCACAGGATATCTGGAGAAATCGATGCCTGCTCGCAGGCGAACATGGTTCCGGTGCGTCCCCAGCCGGTCATCACCTCGTCGGCGATCAGCAGCGAGCCGGAGGCCTCAGTGATCTTCTTCAATTCGGCCAGAACCGATGCTGGATACATCAGCATGCCGCCGGCGCCCAGCACCAGCGGCTCGACGATCAAGGCTGCGGCTCGTCGATCGCGGGTCACAGCCTCGAAACGATCCAGCGTCTCCTGCTCGTGCCCCGCGGCCGGAAAGGGGATGATGTCGACCTCGAACAGCAAGGGTTCATAGGCGGCGTTGAACACGCCACGCGCACCGACGCTCATCGTTCCAATCGTGTCACCATGATAGCTGTGCTCCATGACGACGATGCGCGAGCGCGGCGCGCCGATGTTGCGGAAATAACCGAGCGCCATCTTCAGCGCGACTTCGACTGAGGTCGAGCCACTGTCGGAATAGAACACCCAGTCGAGTCCAGCGGGAGCGAGGCCGACAAGCGCCTTGGCCAAGCGCTCTGCCGGCTCGTGCGTGAAGCCCGCAAAGATAATCTGGTCGAGGCTCGACGCGGTTGTCTCGATTGCCTTCATGATGCGGGGATGGCGGTGGCCATGTGTGACGACCCACCAGGAGGAGATGGCGTCCAGGATGCGGGCGCCGTCGGCCCTGTGGAGATAGGCGCCCTCAGTCAGGACGATTTCTGGGATCGCAGGCTCGAGTGCGTGCTGGGTGAAGGGATGCCACACATGAGACTGCGACATCAGTCACCTCCAGTAATCGAGGCGAAGGCGAAGCCGGCAACCATTGCGTCCCTCAGTGTTTTGCCCGTCAGCACATCGAGGTGCGGCAGCCTGCCGAGCTGCGGGGCACCGCTGAATTCCACGATGGTCCGTTGCGTATCGGCCATCTCATCGCCGATGAAAGCGATGCCCGCCAACGGGATGGAGCGGGCGCGGAGCGCCTCGACCGATAGCAAGGTGTGGTTGATGGTGCCGAGTGTGGTGCGGGCGCACAGAATAACGGGCAGCCGCCATTCAGCGAAGATGTCGATTAACCTTGTGCGCCGGTTGAGCGGCACCATTAGGCCGCCGGAGCCTTCGATGACGAGCGGCGTCGGTAGGACGGGAAAAGCAAGATCGGCAGCCTTGATCGCCACGCCGTCGATCTCGGCCGAACGATGTGGCGACAGCGGGCTCCGCAAGCGGTAGGCTTCCGGCAGCACGCGCTCTGAGGGCAAGCCGGCAAGCCGCGCGACAACCTCGCTGTCGGTCTCGCCGTCGAGGCCCGATTGCACCGGTTTCCAGTAAAAGCCGTCCAGCAAACCGGCGAGCCCAGCCGCAAACACGGTCTTGCCAACTCCGGTATCCGTTCCGGTGATGACGATGCGTTGGGTCATATCGCCTCCGGTGATGTTTCGGCCAACACCTCGACCAGCGCCTCGACCATGGCGGAAATGTCGGCTTCGCCAATATTGAGCGTCAGTGAGATGCGCAGCCGCGACGTGCCCTCGGGCACGGTCGGAGGACGAACGCCGCGTATGTCGAAGCCGCGGGCCTGCAGGCGCGCCGCCACTGCCATGGTGCGCCTGACATCGCCGATTACTAAGGGCTGGATCTGAGAGCCACTTGGTGTCACACCCCAGCGATTGACCAACCGGCCGGCGCTGGCGACGCGTTCATGCAGCTGAAAACGCCGCATAGGCTCGTCGGCGAGCATTGCGAGTGCCTCGCGCGCCACGACCGCCATCAGAGGCGATGGCGCGGTTGCGTAGATGAATGGCCGGCAACGGTTGATCAGATATTCGCACAGTGCCCTCGGCCCGGTGACGAGCCCACCAGATGCGCCGAGCGCCTTGCCGCAGGTGTGGAGCGCTATGATGTTGTCGCGGCCCTCGAAAGCGGCGGCAAGCCCCCGGCCATCCGGTCCCCAGACGCCGGTGGCATGCGCCTCATCAATGACGATGAATGCGCCGTGCCGATCGGCAAGTGCGACCAGGCTCTCCAAAGGCGCGCAGTCGCCATCCATGCTGTAAAGGCTTTCCACCGCGATCCAGACGCATCCCATGCCGCCTGCGACGCGCCAACGTGTAATCGCATCCTCGACAGCGGTGGCGTCGTTGTGCGCGGCCAGCACGAACTGTGCGCGCCCGGCCTGCGCACCCTCATGCATGCTGGCATGGGCGAGCTCATCGACAACCAAAAGATCGCCCTTCTGCGGCAGGGCGCTCAGCAGAGCGAAGTTGGCGATGTAGCCGCTGCCGAAGAACAGCGCGCGGTCGGCTCCAAAGAATGCCGCCGCGTCTGCCTCGAGCTGCTCGTGTTCCGGTGCATTGCCGCGCAACAGCCGCGACCCGGTGGCGCCAACCGGCGTGCCCCGCGCAATCGCCGCCACAACCGCATCGCCAAGTCTTCTGGACGCGGCCAGCCCGAGATAGTCGTTCGACGAGAAGTCCAGCCCGGCGCGGGGCGAAAGCGTCCGCAGCCGGTCCTTGCGCGCTAGCCCCTGCAAGGTCGCATCATAACGGGCAAGCGGCGCCCCGTTCATTGCGCCTCGAGTTCCATCGGATCGATGCCAAGGCGCCGGAACAGCAGGGTATCCTTGTCCTCACCGGGATTGTCCGCCGTCAGCAGCGTGTCGCCGAAGAAGATCGAGTTGGCGCCGGCAAAAAAGCACAGCGCCTGCATCTCGTCAGTCATCGCGGTGCGGCCGGCGGACAGACGGACATGCGATTTCGGCATCATGATGCGCGCCAGCGCGATCACGCGCACGAATTCGATCGGCTCAATGGGCTTGGCGTCTGCAAGCGGCGTACCGGCGATCGGGATCAGCATGTTGATCGGAACGCTTTGCGGATGTTCCGGCAGATTGGCCAGCGTCACCAGCATGTCGATCCGGTCCACCGGCTCCTCGCCCATGCCGACAATGCCTCCACAGCAGACCTTGATGCCGGATTTGCGAACGTGGTCAAGCGTCTCGAGCCGCTCGGCAAAGCTCCGCGTACCGATGATCTCGCTATAGTAGCGTTCTGACGTATCGATGTTGTGGTTGTAGTAGTCGAGGCCCGCCTGCTTCAGTCGAGCGGCTTGCTCAAGATCGAGCATGCCGAGTGTCATGCAGGTCTCCAGGCCCAGCGCCTTGACGCCTTCGACCATCGCCACCACCGCATCCATGTCGCGCGCCTTGGGGTTTCGCCAGGCCGCGCCCATGCAATAACGGGTGGCGCCGGCATCACGCGCCTTGGTCGCTTCGGCGATGACGCGCCTGACATCCATCAGCTTGGACGCCTCCAACCCGGTTTCGTGACGCGCCGACTGGCTGCAATAGCCACAATCCTCCGGGCATCCTCCGGTCTTGATGCTGAGCAGCCGGCTGAGCTGGACCTTGTTTGGATCGAAATTCTGGCGGTGCACCGTTTGCGCCAGGAAGAGGAGATTGTTGAAGGGGGCATGGTAAAGTGCCTGAGCCTTCTCCAAGGTCCACGCTCCAGGGTCAGGGGGGTCAAGAGATTTGGCCTGTGGCGGTGTCTGCGTTGAACTTGCCGTTTGCATCTCCATGCTGTTCCTCCGGTCTGTCTTGCGGGTCTTTGCTATCTGACTATGATGATCGGAAAGGACAGTTGACCCAATCCTGTTCGTTACTCAGACAATCATGAGCCCCGATGGTCGAGGCCGATATCCAGGATCGGCGCGCTGTGGATGAGTCGGCCGACCGAAATCAGATCAACGCCGGTCGCGGCAACCGCTCGCGCTGTATGCGACGTGATCCCGCCAGAAGCCTCGGTGATAGCGCGGCCACCGACCATTGCGACGGCGCGGCGAAGATCGGGGAGGGACATGTTGTCGAGCAGAACCGCATCGGGAGCGAAGCCAAGTACCTCCTCCAACTGGGCCAGAGTATCGACCTCGACTTCGATCTTGACGAGATGACCGGCTGCTCTTCGTGCTCGCTCGAGCGCTGGCCGGACGCCGCCTGCGATGGCGATGTGGTTGTCCTTGATCAAAATTGCATCGTCCAGACCGAAGCGGTGATTGGACCCGCCACCTGCGCGCACGGCATACTTTTCGACTGCCCGCAATCCGGGCGTCGTCTTGCGGGTGCAGACGATCTTCGCGCCATATCCACGAACCGCAGCGACCATCGATGCCGTTGCTGTGGCGATGCCGCTCAGATGGCACAAAAAATTGAGTGCCGTCCTTTCGGCTGTGAGAATGGCCCGGGCCGGGCCAACCACTGATGCAATGACCTCTCCATCCACGACATTGCAGCCGTCTGCCCGCTCCACGGAGATTTCGACACCAGGATCAATCAAGCCGAAAGCGAGCATCGCCAGATCGATGCCGGCGACAACTCCGGACTGTCGCGCCACCAACACGGTTCCCGCTTGGCATTCCTTCGGGACGATGGCGTCCGTGGTCAAGTCGCCGGCTCTGCCAAGGTCTTCAAGAAGAGATGCCCGTACAAGCGGCTCAAGCAGGACCGTGGGGAGCGGTGAGAGCATCATCCCTTTGCACCTTCGGAGCTTGGCGAGTGTCCGAGTTCCCGCGCAGCCGCCAAGGCGGCTTCGAGCGTGATTTCGGACCGTCGGGCGGCAGTCGCATGATGAGGAAAATCTGTCCGGTAATGAGCGCCGCGGCTTTCTTCGCGCAACAAGGCGACAACAGCAATCATTAGCCCGACAGCCGCCGGATCCGAGACCGCATCCTTGCTTTCGGCGAGCGGCAATAAGGCACGCGCGGCTGCTTTCAACGCTTGACCATCCCGGACGATGCCGAGTGCGCGCGACAGAAAAACGCGCACGGCTATCGGAGCGGGCGGTGGGTAAACGTTCGCAAACGCAGGCCTTGTTCTGCGCGCAGGCGTTCCGGCGACGCTTTCAGCGACCCAGCGGGCGCACACGATTGCCTCCGTCAAGGAATTGCTGGCGAGCCTGTTGGCGCCATGCAGTCCTGTCGAAGCGACTTCGCCGCAGGCCCACAGCCCCTTGACGGAGGTCCTGCCCGAGCTGTCCACGGCAACGCCACCCATGTGGTAGTGTTGGGCCGGACGAATGGGGATGAGATCGCGCGCGGGATTGATGCCCGCTCCAAGGCAGGCTGATGCGATTGTCGGGAAATGTCGAGCGAATGCCGGGCCTGGCCGTTGTCGGGCATCGAGAAAAACATGGTGGCCGTCCGCAAGATGGTTCCACACGGCGCGGGCCAAGACATCGCGAGGCGCAAGTTCCGCCCCGGGCACGCTCTGGAGAAAAGCCTGGCCGGTTTCATCGATCAGGGCAGCACCTTCGCCTCGCACAGCCTCGCTGACCAGCGCCATAGGGCGTTCTGGGCCGTCAAGCGCGGTCGGGTGGAACTGAATGAATTCGAGGTCGGCTAGGACAGCTCCAGCGCGGGCCGCAAGCGCAAGGCCTTGTCCGCAACTGCCCCAAGGGTTCGTGGTGTCGAGAAACAGTCCCCCGATGCCACCGGTGGCGAGAACCACCCGCCGTGAGCCGAAGAAGAAAGGTGCGATCGAACAGCTCGCCCAGACGCCTCGGATCGCATTCTCTCGCACTGCGAGCCGGCGCGCTTCCACGCCCTCCACGACAACTATCGACGGAGTGGAACGCACAGCCGCGATCAGCGCACGCATGATCTCACGCCCGGTGCCGTCCCCATGCGCATGAACGATGCGACGTCGGCTGTGTGCGGCCTCCAATCCGAGGCACAGTGATCCTTCCGGCGTGCGGTCAAAGCGAACCCCAAAGCCCGCAAGCCCCTCTATGGCCTTGGGCGCGGCTTGGAGGATGCGGCTCGCCACGTCTCTGTCGCAGAGACCATCCCCGGCGGCAACCGTATCGGCCAGGTGCATTGCCGGATCGTCGTCTTCGCCGAAACTTGCAGCCAGGCCCCCCTGGGCCCAGGTGCTCGAGTTGTCAGCTCCCAGCAGCGACCTTGACAGAAGAAGCACCGGCTCCGGCGACAGTTGAAGCGCGGTCATCAGTCCGGCGATGCCGCCGCCGATGATGATGGGCCGCCCGAAGAAGCTGCGGAGGTCGGCGCTCAAACTGCCAGCATCCGTTCGACCGCTAGCCGCGCGCGCCCGGCGATCCCGGGTTCGACGGTTACGACATGGTGGTTCTGCTCGAGCGCCGTGCGGATGTTGGCAAGCGTGATCCGCTTCATATGCGGGCACAAATTGCAGGGCCGGATGAACTCGACCTCTGGGTGCGCTAACGCGACGTTGTCGCTCATTGAGCATTCCGTCATCAGCACGACACGTGGCGGCCTTTGCCTTTCGACATAGTCGGACATGGCAGCCGTCGAGCCGGAAAAATCTGCTTCAGCCACGACGTCGGGCGGGCATTCGGGATGGGCGAGCACGACCACGCCGGGATGGCTTTCGCGCAACTCGCGGATGTCGGCCGGTGTAAAGCGCTCATGCACCTCGCAACGCCCTTTCCAGGCGATGATCTGCACATCTGTCTGAGCGGCGATATTCTGGGCCAGATATTCGTCCGGCAACATGATCACCCGGAGAACCCCAAGGGATTCGACGACCGCCTTGGCGTTGCCGGATGTACAGCAGATATCCGACTCGGCCTTCACTTCGGCGGACGTATTTACATAAGTGATGATCGGAACGCCGGGATAACGCTGGCGCATCAAGCGCACGTCTTCTGCCGTGATTGAGTCCGCCAACGAGCAACCGGCGCTGAGATCCGGAATGAGCACGGTCTTGCCCGGATTGAGGAGCTTGGCCGTTTCGGCCATGAAATGGACGCCGGCCAGCACGATGACTTGCGCCTCGACCGTCGCAGCCGTGCGGGCTAGTGCCAAGCTGTCGCCGACGATGTCGGCCACGCAGTGGAAGATCTCGGGCGTCTGATAATTGTGCGCCAGGATGATCGCGTTGCGCTCGCGCTTCAGCGCAAGGATCGCCTCGATATCCTCGGCGAAAGCCGGCCATTCAATCGGCGGGATCACTCGTCGGACGCGCTCGTAGAGCAACGCGGCCGTAGGCAGCATGGCGCCCATCGACCCCCTCCCGCTTATACTCTAACTGAAAATAACCAGCATATACTTGCTGTGAGTATAAGGGATGTCAACCCCGCGCCAGCGGCAATTTTGTCCCGGCGATGAGCCTATCGTCGAGAACGGCGTGGCGGAAACGGAAAAGCTTCGCTGGCCGGCCGCCGGTCTCAGTGGTGGCCTCTCCGGTCTCCTCGACCAGCTCCTGCTGTTCGATCAGTCGGCGAAAGTTCGGCTTGTGGATGAGCCTGCCGGCGAGCGCCTCCACGGTTCGCTGCAGCTGCAAAAGCGTGAAGACCGGCGGCATCAGCTCAAAGACGACTGGGCGGTATTTGATCTTGGAGCGCAGCCGCGCAATGCCGGTCGCCACGATGCGGCGATGATCGGCGACCATGGACTTGCTGGGCACCAGCGGCGGGGGTCCTGCGTCCCGCCCTCTTACGGCCTCTTGGACCAGGCCTGCTTCGTAGACTAACTCATAGCGTTGAAGCGTGAGTTCCTCGTTCCAAAGGCGGTCGTCGAAGCCAAAGGCTATCGTCGCCCGCTGCCAGCGTTCACGTCGCGTGGCCGAATCGCCAACCCCGTTTGCCCATTCGATCAGGCGCGGCCGCAGAACGTCCAGCACGACCGCAGGCGTGCCGGAGCGGTGGTCCTCCCATGGAAAATATTCATACCAACTCTGCCATCCGCACTTGGGCGAGCCCGCTGCCTGTTCCTTGCGCGTCAATGCGAGATAGCTGATGGAGATGACGCGCTGCTGGCGCTCGGCGCCGATGCGATCCCGATCCGCGAACGTGTAGAGTTGCTCAATGTACCCCAGCCGATGGCCGGTTTGCTGCTCGACCCACCCCCTCAAGCCGGATTGCAGCGATCGGTGCTCAAGCGCAAATGGACCGGAGGGCAAGGTGTCCGCCTGGCCGATGGTGAGGACACAGGGTTGACTGCCGTTTACGGCGACCACAAAGGCGATCAAGTCCACTTTGACGTTGTCGGCCTTGCCGGCGGCTCTGTCTTTCCTGAGTCCTATTGCCTGATCGTCCATTATTTGGCCAACTCGGGGGCACCTTAATCGATTTAGTGTAAGCGTGCCAATTGGCACGTCAACACCCCGCAGCTGCATGGCCATTTTTTTGCTCTTCGCACCTGCACAAAAATGTGCCAAAGGCGACAGCCGCAGCTGGTAACGTAGGGGAAGGAGGGTCCCATGAGCGCTTATGGTGACACCAGGGCGATCACACCGCCGGATATTCGTTCGCGCAAAGGTGGGACGCCGCTCGTCTGCCTTACCGCCTACACCACCCCAGTCGCCCGGCTTGTCGATCCCCATTGTGATGTGGTGCTCGTCGGCGACAGCGTCGGCATGGTTCTCCACGGCCTGCCCTCGACGCTCGGTGTCACGCTGGAGATGATGATCACGCACGGCCAGGCGGTGCGCCGTGGCATCAAGCAGGCGCTGATGGTGGTCGACCTGCCGTTCGGTTCCTACGAGGAAAGCCCAGAGCAGGCTTTCCGCAATGCCGCGCGCGTCATGGCCGAGACCGGCTGCACGGCCGTCAAGCTCGAAGGCGGCGAAGCGATGGCAGAGACGATCGGCTTCCTCGCCGCACGCGGCGTGCCCGTCATGGCCCATGTCGGATTGACGCCGCAGGCCATCAACACCATCGGTGGCTACCGCGTACAGGGCAGGGGCGGGGATGCCGAGCGCATCAGGCGCGATGCAATTGCGGTGAGCGAAGCGGGGGCCTTTGCGGTCGTCCTGGAGAAGGTTCCTGAAGCGCTCGCCCGCCGGATCACCAAGGAGGTGGCGACCCCGACCATTGGCATCGGTGCCTCGGCAGCCTGTGACGGCCAGATTCTCGTCGTCGACGACATGCTGGGCCTCTTCGGCGACTTCCGGCCCAAGTTCGTCAAGCGCTATGCTGAACTCCGGGAGGCGGCTGCGGCTGCGATCGCTTCCTATGCGCGCGAGGTGAAGGAGCGCCAGTTTCCCGCCGCAGAGCACGTGTTTGCCGATGCGCCCAAGCCCGCCGACACGGACGCCACCAAGAGCGGAGAAGCAGCGTGAGCGTGCCGATCGTCAGGAGCGTTGACCAGCTTCGCGAAAGCGTCGCCGCATGGCGCTGCGAAGGTGTGAGGATAGCCCTGGTGCCAACGATGGGCGTCCTGCATGAGGGCCATCTCAGCCTGGTGCGCGCTGCACTCGAGAAGGCAGACCGTGTGATAGTGACGCTCTTCGTCAACCCGAAGCAATTCAACAGCCAGGCCGATCTTGCCGCGTATCCCCGCACCGAGGACGAGGATGCCGCCAAACTGGCACCGGTTGGCGCGCACCTGCTTTATGCGCCAGATGCAGAGGAGATGTATCCGGCGGGCTTCGCCACCACCGTTTCGGTTTGCGGTGTCAGCGAAGGCCTGTGCGGTACATTCCGGCCGGGGCATTTCGACGGCGTGGCGACCGTCGTCGCCAAGCTCTTCCTGCAGACCAGCGCTGACTTCGGCTTCTTTGGCGAAAAGGACTTTCAGCAAATTCACCTGGTCAGGCGCATGGCCCGGGATCTGGATATTCCAATCACCATTGTTGCCTGTCCGACAGTCCGTGAAGCCGACGGTCTTGCGCTATCATCGCGCAATGTGCGGCTCTCGCCAGCGGAACGCGCTGTTGCTCCCAAGCTATCATCGGTCCTGCTCAAGACGGCTGAGCGGCTTGAGCGCGGCTCACCCATCCTGCCAACGCTTGCAGAATCTCGCGCAGCAATTCTGGCTGCAGGCTATCGCGAGGTCGAATACCTGGAACTTCGCGATGAGGCAGATCTGCACCCGATAACAAGCCTCGATCGACCGGCACGGTTACTTGCCGCCGCCTGGCTCGGCGGCACACGGCTCATAGACAACGTCAGACTATTTCGGATTGGTTCAACAGATTAGCCACGTTCTCGGCACGCGCCGTATTCGTCCGGGATCATCTAAAAAAAGGTCTCTGCCTGGCATTGAGCGTTACGGAGGTTACGCACAGGACACATGCATCGCGTGTTTGAGAACTTCGTCGAGCAACTGTCTGCAAGTGTTGATGCTGCCGATCTCTGTGAGGCAATGGCCTCCGCTGCAGCCGGCTTCGACTTCCCGCTACTCGCCTATTTCACCTACCCGTCAGCCTCCGGCGACGCCCCCCAATTGATTTCAAACTATCCTTCATCCTGGACGTCACGTTATCTGCAACAGCGGTACCACAGTCTCGATCCGGTCATCCTGCGCGGGCTGCAAGGCTGGGATACATTCGATTGGGGTGTGGATCGCGCTCGGCACGGTCTGCCGAATTCGCAGCAACAAATTCTAGAGAGTGCGGCTGAGTTTGGCATCTGCGGCGGCCTGACGATGTCCATGCATGATCATCTCGGCCGGTTTGCTGCCCTGACCTTTGCTTCCGACGAGTCCCGTCCGCCTCTGTTGCGGTCACTGGCACGTTACGAAAAAGCATTGCAGCTGGTGGCCATCAACTTTCATATCCATGTCCGGCGAAGGCTCGCCGATCATCGCGTGGTGGATGGTGTAACGCTCACCCCGCGGGAGTTCGAGTGTCTGAAATGGGCGGCGCGCGGCAAGTCGGCTTGGGATACTAGCCAGCTTCTCGGCGTCTCAAAGCGCACCGTGACCTTTCATCTGGAAAACGCCAAGGCAAAGTTTGGAGTTCGAACGATCAACCAAGCCGTTGCACGAATGGCTGCCTCCGGCCTGACGAGATCCTGATTCTCAGCCACGATACCTGTAAACCTCTACAGGCTGCATCGCTGTCAGCTTTGCCCTTCGATGGCGGGAACACATCCCACATGGAGGCGACCATGATGCAACTGATAGCACCAGACTTTTACAGTGATTTTGCAGGCGAGCTCAAAGAGATGCACGGGCTCAGGTTTCGGGTGTTCAAGGAAAGGCTCGATTGGGAAGTTGATACCGAAGACCAGATGGAATCCGATCCGTTTGATGCTCTCAAGCCTGTCTATCTGCTCCTCAAAGGATCCGACTGGCGAATTCGCGGTTGCGTGCGTCTTTTGCCCAGCACCGGACCCACAATGTTGCGCGACACCTTCCCGGTGCTGCTGGGTGCTGACGTCGTGCCCTCGACCACCGACATATGGGAGAGCAGTCGTTTCGCGCTCGATCTTCCTCCGTCGGCGCCCAAGGCAGCGGGCGGGCTGGCCCAGGCGACCTACGAGCTCTTCGCGGGCATGATCGAGTTCGGCTTGGCCAAGGATCTGACCCGGATCGTAACGGTGACGGACACGCGCATGGAGCGGATCCTCCGCCTTGCTACGTGGCCATTGTCGCGCATCGGAGAACCCAAGTGCGTCGGCAAAACGGAGGCGGTGGCTGGGTTTCTCGAGATTTCCCACGCGAGCCTTTTGCGCATCCGCAGCAGGGGACGTCTGAGCGGACCGGTACTGTGGCAACCGGTTCTAGGCCCGTCAGCATAGCGCCATTGTGGACACCTGTGCCATGAAGGATGCTGGTTTGCCCAAGGAAGCGACGGTCGGCCTTGTATGCTGGCCGGACTGGCGTCGCCAGGACGCTTACCACTACGCCAGACGATTGCCACGCACTGGCTGGGCCTGGGAGTTTCTTCGGCGCAATCCACAATTCCAGCGCGACCACGCCAAAATGGCACCGTCCGCCTGCTTCGTCGGAACCCAGGCCGACATGAAGATAATCGAGTTGACGACAGAATCAGCTTTCCTAAGACAATGGAGCCTCCTTTTTCGCGGACGCGCCACAGTCGGACGCTACATCGGCGAGGGTCTTTTGGGATCCGCGCGATTGCGCCTGTATTCTACGAGCGGCCGCGGAGCCGCTGGGGCTCGACCACGATTTTGAACCGCTTCACCTTTCTTCGCTCTCATGCTGCAAGGACATCCTGCTGACAGCTGCGGGCATGCAGCACGTGCTGCTGAGGGAGAACTGCCGGAGTCTGCAGATCGCCGTTTCCGGTGCGTCCGTCCTCCGCCCGTTGCGGCTATATGTCGACGCAATCCTTCAGCCGCAGCACCTCAAGTTCCATGTCGCTGCCCTTCAGTTCCTGAACGACATCAATGATTGCCGCCGCGTGTCAGCTGCTTGCTTTCCGCCGGAACACCGCGGAGCGCGTCTGCGTATTGTACTGCAGGCTTTGGATGGCTCGCTGGCGGGAGCATCTCATCAGGAGGTCGCCATTGCCTTGTTCGGGAGACGCCGTGTCGAAGAAGATTGGCGTCATCCAGGCGGCCATCTTCGCGATCAGGTACGTCGCGCCATCCAACGCGGCCGCTACCTGATGGGCGGCGGCTACAGACAGTTCCTGAGGTAATTGGAGTGGTTGCGATTGTCTTATACGAACGCGCAACCTCCATTTTCTCACTGCAATGGTGCGTTGCACAAAACGTGGCAAGCGCCTAGTTCTTCCGCGGCGAATCGGGTTTCGGCGAAACACCGGGACCCAACTTCGTCCATAAGTGCATTCATGACCTGAGGACCCCGATGACCGTTATGAACTCCGACAAAGCCGGCGCTGCAAGCCTTGAGACAATCGCGCGAAACGGCAGCATGCTGCGTCGCATAGCCGTACGCATTCCGACCTACCTGTCGGATATTCGCGAGAACCCGGCGTGGCTGCCCATGTTCATGTTGGCGCGCACCATGCCGGCACGGAGAATGCACTGGCGTGGTGCAAAGCCGGTCCGAAGGCCGCAAAGAGCCCAGGACACGATGTTTGCCGGTGTCAATTGCCACGACGTTGTCGACGCGCTGCGGATGGATGGGCTTTTTCCCGGCCTTGTCCTGCCTGCAATGGTGGCTGAAGATGTAGCCGCATTCGCCAGGTGCACACCTTGTTTCGGCAATTTCGATCGCCGCCTCGAGTTCATGCCGGCGGAGCATGCGGAGGCTGAGGCGCGATTTGGCCGTCCGTTGCTCAGCGGCCATTATTTCGAGCGCATTCTGGGCTGTAAGTCGGCCGTTGCCATCCAAAACGATCCGCTGCTCATGGATATCGCGGCGCACTATCTCGGCGGCCAGGCGACGCTGATCACGACGCGCGTCTGGTGGAGCTTCCCGACCGGCCAGGCGTCGGACGCGGACAAGAACCTGGCTTCGCTCGGCAAATACCACTTCGACCTGGACGACTGGCGGATGCTGAAGTTCTTTTTCTATCTGGTGCCCGTCGACGAGGGGACCGGCCCGCATATCTATGTTCGCGGCAGCCATGATCGCCGCGCCCTAAAGCACCAATTTACGCTTGTCGTCGGCCATCCAGCGCAAGAGATTCTGGACGTCTACGGCAAGCAGAGTCCGGTCACGCTGACCGGCAAGGCCGGTTTCGGTTTCGTCGAGGATCCGTTCGGGTTCCATATGGGCACCGTGCCGTCGCACAGGCCACGGCTGATGATGGAAGTTGGCTTCGGCGTTTCTCCTCCATCGCGCCGCCGCTTCCATGGCGAGCCTGTGATCCGCTGATTTCGAAAAGTCCCGAAACAGCCTTCCCGTTGTGAGGGAAAGATAAGGCTATGCCGCCAATCGATCTGTTCCGGGCCAAAAGCGGTTGTCTGCACATGCCCTGAACTTGGCTGGTGCAATGAGTCTCGCCATTGCTCCAGCCAGCGCATCAGTGCCTGTTTAATCGAGGTTAGATGGCAGTGCGCCCAAGAGATCCTCCTCGATATCGCCTGCCGCGCGAAGCCTCAGATGCTCTTCGAAAACCTCCTTTACGGACCAAGTCGTCTCGGGTCTCCTTTGAGTGGCCGGAAGGTGGTGCACAGCCGTATCGTGCTTCGGGATCCTGAACGAAGGCGAGGGGCGGTTTGTTCCTCGCGGGGCGCATGCAGCGGTGCCGGCATGACAGCTTCGTCTTGGATCCCGATGCTCGGCAACGTCGGCGGTGAAGGCTCTGTCTAGGCGGCTTACGTGACTCCAATGCAGGAGATCGACCATCTCCTGTCGAGCACATTCGTTGGCGATCACCGTCGCGGCGCTACGGACGCCGCGGCGCCTGCGATCAATGCAGTTTGCCGACTAGCCGAGCGTATTCGGCTTCAGCCCTGCCATATGACCCATCTGCCAGCGCAATTAGACGCGCGCGATCAAGAATGACTACCTCTCCTCGCATTGAGCGTATCAGACCTTGGCCCTCCAAGGTTTGCAGCGCTATGGTGACGCCGGGCCGCCTGACACCGAGCATAACTGATAAGAACTCGTGCGTAATCGCAAAGCTGTTCCGGTCGACGCGATCATCACACATCACCAGCCATCTTGAGAGCCTGTCGACTATGTTCATCCGGGCATTGCTGAGCGCGGTGAAGCTTGCCTGGAGGTGAAAGTAGTGAACGTAGCGGAGCAGAAAGGTTCGCAAGGTTGGGCTTGTCAGAAGCGCCTTGGTGAAGAGGCCCGCGTCGATAACAAAGGCTCGGGCTTCTAATTGGACGTAACAATCGTGCGTTGACCGGTCATCGCCCATGACGAGCGCTGAGCCGGTCATGCCCTCACAACCAATGATTCCGATCTCAGCTTCGATACCAGGCCGCAGCTCGCCCACCACTGACCCGAGACCGCTCTCGAAGAAGTACACGGTGCTGATTGGTGACCCCGCCACTTCGAGATGCGTCTTCAGCCCAAGGGAGACGCTTTCGAAATGAGGTTGCAGCAATGCCAAATCTGCCGAGCACATTCGTAGCAGCAGCGAATTGCGATAGATCGAATTTTGGCCGGTGTCGCGTTGCGCGGCAGTGTGAGTTTGTGAACTGGAGTCTGTCATAGCTCCCTCTCCCTATTGGGGCGGAAGCATGTTGATCGCTCACAGCCGACGGACGCCCTTAGAGTTGCCGTCGATGGCACACTGTATGCCTGCCGACCGCGGATGTCCCATTTTTTAATCAATTACGTTAATCGGCCGAGCCAAGCTTTGGCGCACCCGCTCTAACGCGGCATTCAGATGCTCCAGAAATTCGTCATCGCTTTTGGTCGCCAAGCCGACTTGTCGAGCGCGAGTTACAATGCGCTCCTGGAGTGAAACCGCTGTCTCATAGTGGTCCACGATCATCTGAAATGAAGCGCTCATTGGGGCGGATTGAAAGGGCTGTGCCATAGCACAACCCTAGCTCCACGAGGATGAGAGTTCCATGCCGGCCGCCGCTTGGGTAACAATCGTACAATATACCCAAGACTGACCGTGCTCTTTGGTTATCCTCCCAGAAATCCGGTAGCCTTGCGTGGCGCAGCTTCTCTTCGCTCTTCGACCTCCTGACCCGGCCGACCAGTCCCGGCTTCAGCCATTCCGCCTTGTACTTCTTATGCTCCTTCGGGACCGGGACGCCGACCTCGCCCTGCACACGATCCCACAGCGTTTGCCTTTTGTCGGCCTTGACGGCTAACATCGCCCGCCCTTGTAGGACCGCTTTCAGCCATTATCACCTCGGGGGGCTGAACGAAGCGCGTGGTTGTCGACTCTGTCGGTCGTCGCAGACGCTTACGGAGGCCTCACCGCAGAGGGAGATGCGCACTCCGGCTCGACGACGGCTGTCGAAAATCAGACTGATGTGGATGCACTACCATCGATCGGCACTAAGATTCTCGACCTCGGCAATAAGCTCCTCTGTACAGCAAGCGACCTTCCTGCCTCGCAATATCAAAAGTCAAACCCCGCCGCAGATGCATATGCCTGGCAGCACGCGTCGGTCTTTGGCCGCGCATCTGCCAAACCGAAATCAAGTAGCCCGCCATCGCGCGACCCTCAACGCGATCTTGATCATTGCAGTGGGGCAATAACTTATCTCTTTGGAGCTTGGTGGTGATATATAGGCGCCCAAGCCAGCGCTAATATTGCATGGAGCTAAAATGCCCGCTAAGATTTCTTGGGTGTTGGCTGGCGGGTGTTTGATGCGGTTTCATCGTCTAGGCGCGGTCGCTCTGGGTCTGGCGTCCTTCATCAGCAGCGCTCATGGCCAAGAATCCTGCGACCCTAACTACACAGGCGCCTGTGTTCCAATCGCCAGCGATGTCGACTGTTCCTCCGGAAAGGGCAATGGTCCCGCATACGTACACGGGCCGGTCTCTGTCGTGGGCACCGATATCTATGATCTTGACCGAGACGGCGACGGAATAGGTTGCGAAAACGGCTAGAGGAAGCAAGTCGCCCTCCAACTTCATGACGGCACCAGCCCATCCGCTGTTGATGGTAACGGTCACCTCCGAGTTGAGGGTGAGCAACGTTCCCAGCCATTTGCATCAAATATTAGGGCCTCGTAAATGCGACTTATGGCGACTCTGCGGTACGACGGTCGAACACCTTCCACGTCTCAACCGTCTCCTGCCTTACGTTTTGTCAATTGGTAGCTGATTGTAGAATGTGCCAGTAACTGGGATGCTCATCTCGTTCCACATGCGCGAGCCCTGATGCGCGTCAGTTATTTTTACTCTCCGGTCACGATGAGACCACTGGCCCGGGCGATGTTCCCCGAGAAGAACAAAGAGGTAGATGGTGCCGGCATGGTCCCACCAATGCTCTCCCCTTGTGAACGGCATCCAAATTTTTCGGCGGGCTTGAACAGCGGCCACCTTTGGCGGCTGTCGAGGGCTGATGATAGATTCCATTCCAGCTCTTTCTAATGTGTCGTCCGAACAGTGAACGAAAGTAGAACATATAGTTCAAGCGCGAATCGACTGTGAGAGGGATGAGCTCCAATTTGGGTCATGCCTGACGCTGGTGGAAGACGAAATTGCGGTGGCGACTGGAAGCTCAGCGATGCACCAAATGAAACTGGGCAGCTGGTGCTGTCCGCTGCGGCGCTATGACGACAGACGATGGTATCTGCCGAATGACCTGGGGAATCTTCGGGGACGTCGAGGCCGACGTGGTCGGAAGCAAACTGAGTTGCAGGCGGTGCGGCAGGAACGACCATATGCAAGCTGAGACGCCTGTCGCCGTCTCCGCGTTCCAGGCCGACGTTCTCTGCATTCCGAGGCCTGGTGAGCGATACGGGTGCGCCTGAGTGTCAATGGCGCATTTAGCAACGGCCTGGTACACGATTCACCGCGGTGCGAGCTGATCGAAACTGGCTTGGTCGATTGCATCGTAATAGCGCCGCCCACCAGGAAAGATTTTTCTATCGTTTGCGGTTGGGGTCGCATGACGCGATTGTCGGACGCAACAAGCCAGCTTGGCAATAGGCAGAGGCTGTCCACACTGTACTCCCTAATGCCAATCCATACCTAACGAGACCGCCATGCCGTCACCTCCAGATTTCACCGACGATTTTCGCTCCGAGCTGATCACGCTGCTGCGCTGGCGCAGGGATGTGCGGCGCTTCGAGCCGACGGCTCTGCCAGAGGGTACGCTGGAACGCCTGCTCGAGCTCGCCAGCATTGCGCCCTCCGTTGGCCTCAGCCAGCCCTGGCGCTTCGTAGTAGTCGAGAGCCTCAAGCGGCGCACTGCCGTGAGAGACTGCTTCGAGCGCTGCAATGCCGAGGCGCTCACGCGCTTTTCGGGAGAGCGCGCCGCACTCTATGCCCGGCTGAAGCTTGCCGGGCTCGACGAGGCGCCCTGTCAATTCGCGGTCTTCGCCGACCGCACGACCCGACAAGGCCATGGGCTCGGTCGCATGACCATGGCGGCGACCATCGACTATTCGGCCGTCATGGCAGTGCACACACTGTGGGTGGCGGCGCGGGCGGAGGGCATCGGCATGGGCTGGGTGTCGATCCTCGATGCGACCGAGATGGCCGAAATTCTCGACACGCCGCCCGAATGGACGCTGATCGGCTATTTCTGCCTCGGCTATGCCAGCGAGGAGCACGACATGCCGACCTTGGAACGCGAATGCTGGGAACATCGGCGGCCGCCGGTGGTGATCAGGCGATAGTGGGGCTGCTCATCATTCGCCTCTTCCCTGGCGATGAGCTTGACGCAGATCGGGTCGCCCTTCGCCACATTGCCATTCCGACCGAAGCCGAGGTTCGTGTTCTTGCAAAGGCCAGGAAAGAGCAGCATGACAAGCGCGACCGCAGCGAAGATGGCGCTTGCGACAACCGGGCTGAAGCCGGGCATGGAGGTGGTCGACCTCTGTTGCGGGGCGGCTGTGCCGATCGCCACGATCACCCGCCATGTCGTCGCACTACGCCGACCAGCTGGAGGCCGCGCAGCGCCGGCTGACCGGCGCCGGCGCGACCAATTGCGAATTCGTCGCCGGCTACGCGCTACGAACTCGCTACTCTGGTGTCACGCCCCGTGAGTCTTCACGGCCAACGCCTTCGACGGCGTCCCGGACCGACCGCGGCTGGCACGTGCCGTGCGCGAGGCGCTCGCCCCCGGCGGACATTTGTTATCGTCAACTGACACCGGCAGCCGCGCGAGACGACGACGGTCCTGAAGCGAACTCAGGCTGTCGCCAAGACAGACCATCGCCGATGCCCAAGTCGGCGGCACCATGCTCCTAGATGCCGACGGCCTGACAAGGGGCCGCAGGCCCGTCGTCCGTCCACTGTCCAAGGCCTCCTGGCCTTTCCGAGGCCGTGATCCTGCCGCGGGTGTGAGTTTGCGATCCTCATAAGAGCGTCAGGCGCGAATAGAAGTTTGGGTCGTGGCTCCACAGTGGCCAACCTATCCATCGGGTGGATGGTAGTTATCACAACAATCAATTTTACCAATATTATGGAATTCTACTACAAGGCCGCCACTTAAAGCGGCCGGACGGGTATCCGTCTCGCGTGGGCTGGTGCTGCCCGCAAAGATGCGGAGACGAACATGTGCGGGATTGTTGGCATCGTTGGGCAACAGCCGGTGTCGGATCGGTTGATCGGCGCGTTGAAGGGTTTGGAATATCGCGGCTATGATTCCGCCGGCGTTGCGACGATCATCGAGGGTGCCTTGCACCGCCGGCGCGCCGAGGGCAAGCTCGTCAACCTCGAGAGGCGACTGAAGGAAGAGCCGCTGAGCGGCAACGTCGGCATCGGCCACACGCGTTGGGCAACCCACGGGGCCTCGACCGAACGCAATGCGCACCCGCACTTTAGCGACGGTGTCGCCGTAGTCCATAACGGCATCATCGAGAACTTCACCGAGCTGAAGGACGAATTGGCGGCGGATGGCGCCGAGTTCCAGACCGACACCGAGGTCGTTGGGCATCTCTTGGCAAGATACCGCCGAGAGGGCATGAGGCCGCAAGAGGCCACGCGTGCCATGCTGAAACGCGTCAAGGGCGCCTATGCGCTTGCCATCCTCTTCGAAGATGAACCGTCGACCATCACGGCGGCGCGCAACGGGCCACCGCTCGCGATCGGTCACGGCGACGGCGAGATGTTCCTGGGCTCCGACGCGATCGCCCTTGCTCCCTTCACCAATGAAATTACCTATCTCATCGACGGCGACTGGGCCGTTGTCGGCAATTCGGGCGCCCATATCTTCGATGTCGACGGCCGCCCCGTCGAGCGTCCGCTCCATATCTCCACGGCCGCGGCCGATCTGGCCAACAAGGGCAACCATCGCCACTTCATGGAGAAGGAGATTTACGAGCAGCCCGAGGTCATCGCCCATGCTCTCCGTCATTACATTAACATCATAGACAGTCGCGACATGGTTCCTGGCATTGATTTCGCCAAGGTCCCGAGCTTGGCGATCTCTGCCTGCGGAACCGCCTATTTCGCCGGACTGATCGGAAAATACTGGTTCGAGCGCTATGCGCGCCTGACGGTTGAAATCGACGTTGCGTCCGAATTCCGTTACCGCGAGATCCCGTTGCCGCCGCAGTCGGCAGCTCTTTTCATCTCGCAGTCCGGCGAAACCGCCGACACGCTTGCGTCATTGAGGTACTGCAAGGAGCGTGGGCTGAAAATTGGCGCTATCGTCAATGCCTGCGAATCGACCATCGCTCGCGAGGCCGATACGGTTTTCCCGATCCTTGCCGGACCGGAGATCGGCGTCGCCTCTACCAAGGCTTTTACCTGCCAGCTTGCCGTTCTAGCAGCACTCGCCATCGGCGCCGCCAGAGCCCGCGGGACGGTCCCCGAAGACGAGCTGCAGGAGCTCGTCAGGAGCCTCGCCGAATTGCCGCGCGTGATGGGCCACGTACTCGAGAGCATCCAGCCGGAAATCGAGTTCTTGTCGCGCGAACTGTCAAAGTGTCGTGACGTCCTGTATCTCGGCCGTGGCACCAGTTTCCCGCTAGCGATGGAAGGTGCGCTGAAGCTCAAGGAGATTTCCTACATCCATGCCGAGGGCTATGCAGCGGGTGAATTGAAGCACGGGCCGATCGCCTTGATAGACGAGAACATGCCGGTGATCGTCATCGCGCCCCATGACCGTCTTTTCGACAAGACCGTTTCCAACATGCAGGAAGTGGCTGCCCGTGGAGGGCGGATTATCCTCATCACCGATGAAAAAGGGGCAGCCGTATCGAAACTCGAAACCATGCACACGCTCGTGCTGCCGGTTGTCGACGAGATTATCGCGCCAATGATCTTCTCGCTCCCGATACAGCTTCTAGCCTACCACACGGCGCTCTTCATGGGGACGGATGTAGACCAGCCGCGCAATCTCGCAAAATCGGTCACGGTCGAATGATTGTGAACCTGTACAGGTGGCGATGCGCCTCCAGGAAAGCGGTACCCCTTGTCTGGATCCGAAGCCCGGATGAAACCAGATGACCATTGTTTGCTGCAATTGCGAAACTCGGTAGGGGTTACGAGCGGGTCTTTCGCTGCCTCGCCGGTGGAGATTGCCGAAGGAAGCAGTGTCCGTGCCGAAAGTTCGAGTTGCTGTTCAAGAAAGCCATCGGCGAGAATGGTCCACGAAGGATCGCAGGTCGCATGCGCTACGCCGACCAGGCTCTCAGCACGGGCAGTCTTGATACTTGATCAGAAGCAGGTGAGCCGCCATATTCCGGCCCGGCCAATTCAGCGGCCCATCCCATGCATGAGGCCGGTTCGGCCGAATGGACGACCATTTTTTTTATTTGCTAAGTGTGCGCCTCGGGGAGGAATCTCCGAGGGAGCTCCCAGTTCTTGGAGATGTTTATGAAGGATTCGCGCATTCCCGAACCAGTCTTGACGGCTATGTCCCAGGGAACCCACATCGTCCGCGCTTATCGCGAGCACCTTGGATATTCGATCGACGACCTGGCGGTCGCGTGCGGGCTGGCCGCTGAGGAAATCCAAAACATCGAGCGAGGTCTGAGGTACAGCAAGGGCTATCGGGATCGGATAGCGAAATCGCTTTCCATACCTGTGGGAATTCTTGAGTCGGAGTTGGACATATCGGACGCCGCCTGAACAGTCGGATGATCTGCAATGGGTGGACTAGCTGTTGTGATGTGAAGCTTGCGGCTGATGTCGACGCTTGATTCGATTGATGCGATGCCTTCTGGCGCAGCTCGCCGAACAACAAAGCGATATAGCCGCCCGGAGTGCTACGAAACGTGCACGACGACATCGGCTCGCGACGAAGGACTAACGGCGAACTCTTCCTAGTTCGGCGAGGCGATGCTGGCTTGAGCATCAACTCGGCCTACGAGAGTGGCTAGTCCTAGGCTGAATCGTCCACCATGGCGAAGTCGCGCCGCTCTGAAAGTAACATGGCGGGCATCCTGACGTTTCCGGTTGACTATGGGCGTTCGAACCACGAAAAGGGGCCGCTCTTCGTGAGTGGCGTGCGCCGGCAGTCTGACCCCCAAGCCCCCGCCCAGGCTGCCGGCGCGCTTCTAGAAAGATCGAAGTAGCCACTCGCTTGCGCTCTGCCCGCTGACACCTTGTGGTTCCTCCTGCGGGTCCAGCGGACCACCATGGGTGTCGCCAGTTCTGGTGGTCACGCGCCTCCATTTGCGATCTCGTGTCAGTGAGTGCACCGCAAGCACCCTCTCTGCTAGCCTGAAAAATTCATGTGGGTTGGTGGATGTGGCGCAAGCCCGTTGAAATGACGTAGGATTTGGTTGCTTAAGCCGATCCGAAATTTCCCGGAGACCACACCCGCCATGAACGATCTTGCGCTGCCGCTGAGCGGTTTGTCATCAGTCGGCAAGTCCGTCGTCGCCCGTTTCGACGGCGGCATGCTGTCGTCCAACAGCGGCGTTCTGGCCTTGGCCGAGGTGGAAAAGCGGTTGCGGGTGGCCGAGCGTCTGGCGCGTTGCATCGACGATCCGCGCTGCCCGGACCAGGTCGTCCACAGCCTGGCGGACATGATCGCGCTTTCGCATGAAGATGATCGCCGCCGGCTACGAGGACGGCAACGACGCCAACCGGCTGCGCCGCGATCCGGTCTTCAAGATGGCCCAGGATGCGCTGCCGTCGGGTCGGGATCTGGCGTCGCAATCGACGCTGTGCCGGCTGGAGAACCTACCCGAGGTGCGGGAGCTGGTCGCGATGGGACGGGCGATGGTCGATCTCTATTGCGCCTCGTTCCGGCAAGTGCCGAAGCGGATCGTACTCGACATTGACGACACCTTCGACGCTGTGCACGGAGGCCAACAGCTTCGCCTGTTCAATGCCCACCATACGAGTACGGCTTCCAGCCGATCGTCGTGTTCGATGGTGCGGGACGGTTCGTCAGCGCGATCCTGCGACCGGCCAAGCGGCCGAGTGGGGCTGAGATCCGCCCCCACCTGCGCCGTCTGGTGCGGGCGATCCGGATCAACTGGCCGAACATTCGAATCCTGCTCCGCGGGGATAGCCATTATTGCAACCCAGGTCATCGACTGGTGCTGCGCGTCGACTTCATCTTTGGCCTCGCGCCCACCACGACCCTGCGCAAGCATGTGGCGGATCTGGAGGCCAGCACGACAGCACGCCTGGAAGCGTCGGCCAAGAGAGGCAAGGTCCGCATGTTCAAGGAGCTCATTGACGGCGCCCGCGGCGCGGCCGGGCCGGCAGCACTCAGGCGACTATAACGGGCGCAGAGCCGACCCTGCGGCTTCCAGACATTGTCGTGTACAGCTTCAGACCCTCAAGCCGAGCCCGCATGGCCTCGCTTACCTTTTACGGGGCGGCGGTACGTCCAAGCCGGTTCAACAGTTAAGAATTTCGCAAAGACGATACCCCCGGATCCTCGAGCTTCCGCTGCCCCTTCCCGCATTCGCCGAGGCGGTCAATGACCCGCCCTTCACAAGGTTATCCCGGCAAGCATCTGGATGCGAGAGATAATGTTGCCGGAAGCATCTTTCATGGCTTCTACACCTGCCTGAACGCCAGAACCGCGTTCGTGCCGCCAAAGGCGAAGGAGTTGCTCAGTGCCACGCGCACCTTGCGCTCGCGTGCCACATTGGGCGTGACGTCGAGATCGCAATCGGGGTCCAGCTCACGATAATTGGCAGTCGGCGGGACGACGCTCTCGCGGATAGCCATCACGCAGGCGATCAACTCGAGCGCGCCGGACGCGCCGAGGCAATGCGCGTGCATGGACTTGGTAGAAGAAATGGACATTGAGAAGGCGTGCTGACCGAAGACGCGCTTGATCGCCGCCGTCTCGATCTGGTCGTTGGCCTTGGTGCCGGTGCCGTGCGCGTTGAGATAGTCGACATCCTCGGCGTCCAGCCTGGCATCGGCAAGGCAGGCCCGCATTGCTGCCTCCGGCCCCTCGACAGTCGGCGCGACGATGCCGGACGCATCGGCGGAAAGGCCGACACCGGCAATTTCGGCAAGGATGGTGGCGCCCCGAGCCAAGGCATGCTCGTAGCTTTCCAGCACCGCCATGCCGGCGCCTTCACCAAGCGACAGGCCCTGGCGATCGGCCGAGAATGGCCGGCAAGTATCGGGCGAAAGCACGCGGATCGCTTCCCATGCCTTCAGCACACCCCATATGAGCGGCGCTTCGCTGCCGCCGGCAAGCATCACGTCGGCCCGGCCGAGCCTGATCTGGTCCACCGCGCAGGCAATCGCATGGTTTGCCGAGGAACAGGCGGACGTGACGCCGAAGACCGGCCCGCGCAGGCCGAGACTCATGCTGACCTGGCCGGCAGCGGCACCCGGCATCGCCTTGGGTACAGTCAAGAGAGCGGCACGCTTACCGCCCAGAAGGATGGCGCGGTAGGTTTGCTCGATCGCATCCCACCCGCAGCCGCCAACGCCCACCGCCGCACCGAAGCGATAGCTATTTCCCTCTTTGGAGGAAAGTCCGGCCTGACGCATGGCTTCGCGCGCCGCAAGCACAGCGAGCAGGCTGAAGCGGTCCATGGAGATGAGTTGCTTGCTGTCGATGTCATGCTCCGGCAGGGCCTTGATCTCGGCACCGATCCTGACCCTCAATTCATGGAACTCGGAGTTGACGATTGGGCCGATGGCGGAGCGGCCTTCTCGCATCTCTGTCCAAATGGCGGCGGCGTTGGTTCCAAGCCCGCAAATCCCGCCAATCCCAGTAATCACGACGCGCCTGTCCATTCACACCCCCGTAGGGAGCAAGCTGCGCACGGCTTCCACCATGCCCCCAACATTCTGGAGATCCGACCATGCCTCGGCCGTATTCATCTCGATCTCGATGCCGTAGGCCTGCTCCAGGTCCCAGAGAACGTCCGCCAATCCCAGTGAATCGATACCGAGCGAAGTCAGTCCCGTGGCAGCCGTTATTTCGCCGCCCGTGGCAGGCGCTATGCCGCCCTCCGACGCGGCGCGCTTCTTGATCATTGCGATTATTTCGTTGGCGAGTTGATCTGCCATCTTGTTCCTTTCCAGCTTGCGTTTTCGGCGTCGTTCAAAACCCGAGTCGCGTCGCGTTGCCAAAATTGCCCCTCATAGAGCCTGTGCGCCGACCAAGCCCAATGCCCATAGGAACCGGACGAGTTCCGGCTTCTGCGGCGTCAGCCCGATGACGAAGAAAAGTCGCCGGCCTCCCGCTTTTGCGCCAACACATCAAGAATCTGCGTGTAAATGGATAGGAACCGTCGTCAAACGTCAGCTAAACGCTGCGACGGTGGGTGCTGTCAGCGTATTCACTCGGCAACTCATATGTAATCGAGATGTTTCATAGCTCCGGACCAGTTGCGATCAACTATGTACCGGTCGCCATTCGTCGGAGAGTTCGACATGATTTGGAGCGCTGCCTCTCATTCCCAGTACAATCTCCACCGCACGCGACAGATTTCCTCTTTCGGGCTCTTCTCAAGGGACTCGCCACGCGATAGAGGCAGTGATCGGCGCACGTGAGGTCCTGCCAGGTCCATGCGACATTCCGGAAAATTGGTAAAATCGTTTGTTTCAATCAAATTCATCCACGCTATGGATAGCTAAGACATGCGTTTCAAAGGGCTCGATCTGAATCTTCTCGTCGTTCTCGACGCGCTGCTTAGCGAGCGCGGCCTCATGGCGGCGGCACGCAGCATCAACCTAACCAAATTCATGGGGGTTGGTGGATGTGGCGCAAGCCCGTTGAAATGACGTAGGATTTGGTTGCTTAAGCCGATCCGAAATTTCCCGGAGACCACACCCACCATGAACGATCTTGCGCTGCCGCTGAGCGGTTTGTCATCAGTCGGCAAGTCCGTCGTCGCCCGTTTCGACGGCGGCATGCTGTCGTCCAACAGCGGCGTTCTGGCCTTGGCCGAGGTGGAAAAGCGGTTGCGGGTGGCCGAGCGTCTGGCGCGTTGCATCGACGATCCGCGCTGCCCGGACCAGGTCGTCCACAGCCTGGCGGACATGATCGACTTTCGCATGAAGATGATCGGCGCCGGCTACGAGGACGGCAACGACGCCAACCGGCTGCGCCGCGATCCGGTCTTCAAGATGGCCCAGGATGCGCTGCCGTCGGGTCGGGATCTGGCGTCGCAATCGACGCTGTGCCGGCTGGAGAACCTACCCGGGGTGCGGGAGCTGGTCGCGATGGGACGGGCGATGGTCGATCTCTATTGCGCCTCGTTCCGGCAAGTGCCGAAGCGGATCGTACTCGACATTGACGACACCTTCGACGCTGTGCACGGAGGCCAACAGCTTCGCCTGTTCAATGCCCACCATACGAGTACGGCTTCCAGCCGATCGTCGTGTTCGATGGTGCGGGACGGTTCGTCAGCGCGATCCTGCGACCGGCCAAGCGGCCGAGTGGGGCTGAGATCCGCCCCCACCTGCGCCGTCTGGTGCGGGCGATCCGGATCAACTGGCCGAACATTCGAATCCTGCTCCGCGGGGATAGCCATTATTGCAACCCAGGTCATCGACTGGTGCTGCGCGTCGACTTCATCTTTGGCCTCGCGCCCACCACGACCCTGCGCAAGCATGTGGCGGATCTGGAGGCCAGCACGACAGCACGCCTGGAAGCGTCGGCCAAGAGAGGCAAGGTCCGCAGGTTCAAGAAGTTCGTTGACGGCGCCGCTAGTTGGAGCCGCGTCGAGCGCATCATCGCGCGGGTCGAGGTCGGCGCCCACGGTGGCGATATCCGCTTCGTCCCCCGCCTGCCATCACGCCGGAGCCTGACGAGGCGCCTGGACAAGCACCGCAACGGCGACCACAGCGTCGCTTCAGGCCGTCAAAAGCTTATCGCCGTGCATCAAGGCGGCTAGATGGCAACGAGGCTTATGCCGCCCGAGCATCGCAGCTAAGTATGCATGAGGGGTCGTCCCTTCAAAATACTTGATACATTTGCGCTTGCGTAGCTCCTTGCATGCGCTCGATGCCAGGAGGAGACCTCTGTTCTAAACGCTCGCATCGATGCAACGCCGTTGACACCATTATCGCGGCGACCGCTTTGCCGCGGCCGCCGCAGCCCTTTTCGAGCATGACGATCATGCCGGCGCCATCGCAGTGATGCACTTGCAAATTCAGAGATGCACTCTGGCCAAATGCTAGGTGCCCAGCATATGTCCGGCATCCCGCAACGCCGCTACGAAGAGACGGGCATTGCCGTTGGCATCCATCTTGGCCTGCATCGACAGGGGCATCCTGTGCCAGCTCTCCAAGGCCGCAATGTAATGTGAGAACATACCGTTAACGATGCAATAGTGGGTAACTAGGCCGTGTCCGTCTAACGCCAGCACGCCGAATTGGCCGCCGTGATATCGGATGGCTGCGACCCGCTGGACCTGCGCGTCACCGTCGATCCGCACGTTGAAAAGCAGGCTGCCGCGGCTCCTGGTGGCTATCTCGGCGGCTTTTTCAGCGAAGCTCAACGAGAGCGAGCGGACGCTTTCGACTGCCATCTGTAAAACCATCAAGTTCAGTTCATCCACTGCCATAAGGTACCTGTGCGCAAGACATGGGTGATTGCAATCGACCACACCGCTTGTTCACAGATGTCGGCTCACGACCGGTTATTCAGGGTTCGCCGGTTATCCATTGAGGGCGTGCTCATCAAAATGATCCTGACGTGGAATGCGCTGCATCTACGAAGCGCGACGAGCAGGCCAGCCAAAGCTGTCGCGACAATTGATCTCATAATCCACCCCGATATCTGGATTTCGGCATCGCTGAACATCCCTGGTAAGTGAGCTGTTTGCGGCAAGCCCATCTCGGCTTTGTACTCCGAAACCGTTGCAATGGCGTCGCTCGGCGCTCGGGACCGACAGGCTCTGCTCGTCGAGAACTTTGTCCCCGAGAAGCGTTCGACTTTGAGCATTCCGCTGAAGGGTGACGTCTCGTCAGTCCGTGTCCTTGCAGCTCACCGCGAAGGCTTTTTGCGCATCGCACGCAAGCGCACGAATTGGTCTCCGTTCACTTCACAAAATGGTTTTCCTGAAGTACTGGAGCGCAGAGAAATCTCCGGTCGCAGCCTACCCGGTTAAAACAAGGACCCAACGATGAAGACTCTCGTCGTCTGCTCCGGCGGATTGGATTCCGTTACTCTTGCCCACAAGGTGGCAGCGGAGCACCAGCTGACCGGCCTGCTATCGTTCGATTACGGCCAACGGCATAGGAAGGAATTGGGCTTCGCCACCCTTTGCGCGGCGCGCCTGAGTGTCCCGCAGCGAATCATCGATATCCACGAGATCGGCGGCGACCTTTCCGGCTCCGCGCTGACCGACAATGTGGACGTGCCCGACGGGCACTATGCCGAAGACACGATGAAGATAACGGTGGTGCCCAACCGGAACGCCATCATGTTGGCCATTGCCTTCGGCCTCGCCGCAGCGCAAGACGCTGACGCAGTGGCGACGGCCGTGCATGGTGGGGATCACGTTGTCTATCCCGATTGCCGTCCGGCCTTCATCGACGCTTTCCAGATGATGCAGGACCACGCGCTCGACGGCTACGCGCAGATTCGCCTTTATGCACCCTATGTGAACCTGACGAAGGCGGACATTGTTACGGATGGAGCCACATACGGCACGCCGTTTGCGCAGACCTGGTCCTGTTACAAGGGCACCGAGCGTCATTGCGGGAGGTGCGGGACCTGCGTCGAGCGGCGTGAGGCGTTTCACATCGCTGGGCACCCGGACCCAACCGAGTATGAGGACTCCGACTTCTGGCTCGGAGCGCTGCGAAGGACCACCGCGTAATGTTCCGCATCACCAAGGAATTCCACTTCTCAGCCTCGCATCAGCTCACCTCATTGCCACCCGATCACCAATGCGCGCGCCTGCACGGACATAACTACATCGTCGAAGTGGAGCTTTCAGCGGATGGACTGGACGATCACGGCTTCGTGCGCGACTACCACGACTTGGCGCCATTCAAACGCTACATCGACGAGAGCTTCGACCACCGGCATCTCAACGACGTGCTGGGACACGAGCAAGTCACGGCGGAATATCTGGCCAGACATTTCTACGACTGGTGCAAGGCACGCCTGAGCGAAACCGCGGCCGTGCGGGTGAGCGAAACGCCGAAAACCTGGGCGGAATACCGGCCATGACGAATACTCATCCCGCAATCCGCGTTAGCGAGATTTTCGGGCCGACGATCCAGGGCGAGGGCGTGCTCATAGGTTTGCCGACGATCTTCGTCAGAACCGGCGGGTGTGACTATCGCTGTTCCTGGTGCGACAGCCTCCATGCTGTGGACAATCAATTCCGCCATGAATGGGAGATGATGTCCGTTGGGGCGGTGTGGAAAAATGTGCTTGCCCTTTCCGGTGGCCGCCCGCTGATGGTGTCGCTATCAGGCGGCAATCCGGCCATCCAGCCGCTCGGCGCGCTCATCGACCGGGGCCATGGTGACGGTTACCGTTTTGCGCTGGAAACCCAAGGGTCGCTTGCCAGGGACTGGTTTGCGCAGCTTGACGTGCTGATCCTCAGCCCAAAGCCGCCGTCAAGCCGAATGACGACAGATTGGGCCGCTGTCGAGGCGTGCCTCCAGGCGGCACAAGGCAAGCCCCAAATCGTGCTCAAGCTCATTGTTTTCGACGAAAGGGACTACGCCTACGCGAAAGACGCCGCTGCGCAATTTCCGCAACTTCCGATCTATCTGCAGCCCGGCAATCACACGCCGCCACACCCCACAAATGATGACGCGCCTGTCGACCTTGACGGAATATTGAAGCGCATGGAGTGGCTGGTTGACAGCGTGACCCGCGACAGATGGTTCGAGGCCCGCGTGCTGCCGCAGCTGCACGTTGTGCTCTGGGGTAACAAGAGAGCCGTCTAGCCCAGGCCCTTTCCACTGGAACTGCGCCGGCAGAATTCGGGTGAACGGGTGGTTCAGGTCGAAGGGAGCTGTCGCCGACAACCATGATCCGACAGACAGGGCTCGAGCGGACGATATCGTCGCTGCGCCAAGACGCGTCTGGTCCGCTCAGAATCTTGTCTCGATAGACGGTCGCCGATCAACAAACGTACCGCGGTCCATGATCGACTGAGAGGCATGACCGTTCCTCTGAGTGCTCAGACTGCCGCCGAGTGCCTGGCCGTTCCAGCTTCGAAATATTTGTCGAACCTGGCCGCGATGCTTCGGACGAAAGGGCGACTTTCAGCCGGCACAACGAATCTGTCGCCATCAAGTTCAAGCAATCGAACCGGATCGTGGAGGGCCATGGAACTTGACTGAAGGAGGAGCCTCTGGCCGGCCTCGCCGAAGCGTTCCACCAGATCGATGGCCGAGAAGGCGAAGTCGCACATCAAACGTTCGATGATCCAGCCGCGAACGCGGTCGTCGTTGGAAAGTGCGATACCCCGAACAGCGGCCAGCCCGCCGTCATCAACCATGCGTCTATATTCGCTGGTTGAAGGCATGTTCTGCGCATAGCCTTGCCGAAACTGGCTAATGGATGACGGGCCGAGCCCGATCAAGATTTCGCAGCAATCGTCCGTGTAGCCCTGAAAGTTCCGGTGCAAAGTCCCGGTGCGGGCGGCAAGGGCCAGGGCATCGCCGGGTTTGGCGAAATGGTCGAGCCCGATTGCCTCGTATCCATTGTCTACAATCGCCTGTGCAGCCAGTTGCGACTGGGCAAAGCGCTCCGCGGGACCCGGCAACCAGGCCTCGTCGATCATCGTCTGATGTTTCTTGAACCACGGTACATGCGCGTAGCCAAACAGTGCGATCCGATCCGGTTCCAGGGTCAGTGCCTGCGTGACCGTAGAAGCGACGCTTTCCCTGGTCTGGTGCGGCAGACCGTAGAGCAGGTCCAGATTGACCGATTCGACGCCGCGCGAACGAACGCCGTCGACGACCGTCTTGGTCTGCAGGAAGCTCTGCTCGCGGTTGATCGCCTTTTGCACCTTCGGATCGAAATCCTGAACGCCGAGGCTCGCACGGGTCATGCCGATTTCGGCAAGCGCATCGAGGCGGGCATCGTCCATATCGTTGGGTTCGATTTCAACGCTGATCGTGGCGCCGGGAAGAAAGCCGAAGCTGTTGCGCAGGGCGGTTCCCAGCGCCACCATATCTTCGGGCTTGAGCATCGTCGGCGAACCACCGCCGAAATGGACGGCACGCACACGACCTTTGCCTCCAACAAGACTGGCGACGGTGGCGATCTCGGCATGCAGTGAGCGCAGATATGTGGTCACCGGTTCGTAATGGCGTGTCTGCTTGGTATGGCAGGCACAGAACCAGCAAAGCTTGTCGCAGTATGGGATGTGCAGATAGAGCGAGATTTCGTCGCCCTCGTCGAGCCGCTGTAGCCAGCCACGACAAACGGTAGCGTCAACGCTTGCATTGAAATGCGGCGCGGTCGGGTAGCTCGTGTAGCGCGGGACGTTCTCGCCAAATCTGGCAACTAGCTTTTGTCGCATGTCGTGGTCCACCGTGTTTGCGTCGCCCGAACTGTGGATGCTTGGATCAGCCTAAGCCCTGATTTCGATCAACCTTCAGCACGGACAAACTGCCGCAAGGATTTTTCTACCGTGGATGCTATCCTGCCCGCACGGACCGGTAGAGCGATCGAATGACATTACGGCAGGATATTCACAGTTCCGGCATCCCCGTTCTTTGCCTGTCTTGCGAGGCACGGCGCCGCGGTGTCTGTGGCGCGCTAGAGCCAGACCATTTGGCTCAGCTCGCCAAGACGTCGTCGCGGCACAATATCGAGCCGGGGGTCGAACTGATCGGCGACGCCGAGGCGGTCGACTGTTATTCGAACGTGCTTTCAGGCGTGGTGAAGCTCACGAAGAGCCTGTCAGATGGACGCCAACAGATTGTCGGCCTGCAGTTCGCCCCGGATTTTCTGGGTCGGCCCTTCAAGATGAAAAGTGCGATCAATGCGGAAGCGGCAACAGCTGTCTCGCTATGCTCGTTTCCCAGAGCGGCCATCGAACGGATGATGAAGCAGTCACCCGAATTTGTGCATCGCCTGCTCAAGCAGGCGCTGAACGAACTTGACGAGGCACGCGAATGGATGGTGACTCTGGGGCGCAAGACCGCACCAGAGAAGGTGGCGAGCTTTCTCCTCATGATTGCCCGGAACATCGACTCCAATGTTGACCCGACGGCTAGCTCGACGTGCTTCGAGCTGCCGATGACGCGTGCCGACATTTCTGATTTCCTTGGAATCACAAACGAGACCGTGAGCCGTCAGCTGACCAGCCTGAGAATGGACGGCGTGATTCGGATCGAGAACAACCGCCGCGTCACCGTGGACAGCATGAGCCGGCTGGAACGGCGCTGCGGCGGCCGAGGCGCTACAGCCGTTTGAATGACGCAGAAGCTGCATGGCCCCCGTCACTTACTTCATTCGGGGCAGGGCATGCTCGCGTTGGGCTCAGAAGAAGTCGCGTAGCGACAGCCCGTTCTCCATCCGATCCGTATGCGCCAGTTGCCTTTCGGCTCGTCGGCGAAGCATCCACACTTGGCCGAAGTCAATACGCCTCATCCGCAGGGGAAAATCGCCGTCTCCCCAAGCCACGAATGTCACGACGGCAGCGTAACGCTGGCGCTGGCTGTTCCAAGGCATTGAACGCGGGGTTCGGTAAGGCGTCGACCTGCTTTCCAGCGTCGCAGAAGGTGCGCTCCCCCACACGCCCGCGGTCGCCTCCGCACCCGGGGCCCGACCGGGGACGCCAGGTCCCATCCATAAACGAGCGGCCGGTGGTGCGCTTCCACATTCGATTGTCGCAGTCTGATCGCACCGAACTCGATGCTGCTCGAGCAAAATGGTGCGGCTCTGACATGGATCAGGGCGAGCAGGCGACGGCTGCGCAATAAGACACCGCGGTTTGGCATCCGCCGGAATTGGAAATCGGGGCTTGCGATGAAATTCGGCAAAGAAATCGTGCTTCTAAGCCTGTTCGCATTCGCGGCTTTGGTGGCGGCTGGCGCTGGGGTGGATGAACCCTTTCGCCAGCATATGTGGGTCTTGTTCTTCGCCTTGGCTGGCTTCACTGCGATCCTACTGCGTAACGCTGAGTTCAAGCCTGCCGCTCCGATCGACCCGTCCGCCTACATGGATGGTCCAATCCGCTACGGCGCCATCGCTACCATGTTCTGGGGTGTGGTTGGCATGCTGGTCGGGGTGATCATCGCGCTGCAGCTTGCCTATCCCGATCTCAACATCCAGCCCTGGTTCAACTTCGGCCGATTGCGGCCTCTGCACACCTCGGGCGTCGTCTTCGCCTTCGGCGGCAACGCGTTGCTTTGCACGTCTCTCTATGTCGTCCAACGCACCTGCCGCGCTCGGCTGTTCGGTGGCGATCTCGCCTGGTTCGTGTTCTGGGGCTACCAGCTCTTCATCGTCATGGCCGCGACCGGTTATCTGCTCGGCATCACCGAGAGCCGCGAATATGCGGAACCCGAATGGTATGTCGACATCTGGCTGACCATCGTCTGGGTCGCCTACCTGATCCTGTTTCTGGGCACGATCCTGAAGCGCAAGGAACCGCACATCTACGTTGCCAACTGGTTCTACCTTTCCTTCATCGTGACCATCGCGATGCTGCATGTGATCAACAACCTCTCGATGCCGGCCTCCTTCCTCGGATCCAAGAGCTATTCCGCCTTTTCCGGCGTT
Source organism: Mesorhizobium sp. C268A (assembly GCF_040324475.1). Taxonomy (NCBI): domain Bacteria; kingdom Pseudomonadati; phylum Pseudomonadota; class Alphaproteobacteria; order Hyphomicrobiales; family Phyllobacteriaceae; genus Mesorhizobium; species Mesorhizobium sp. C268A. Next base: position 2,107,766 of record NZ_JAMYVX010000001.1, on the reverse strand, counting down.
CAGGACGCCCTGACGCAATGGTGGTACGGCCACAATGCCGTCGGTTTCTTCCTGACCGCCGGCTTCCTCGGCATGATGTATTATTTCGTGCCCAAGCAGGCCAACCGGCCGGTCTATTCCTACCGCCTGTCGATCGTCCATTTCTGGGCAATCATCTTCCTCTACATCTGGGCCGGGCCCCATCACCTGCACTACACCGCCCTGCCCGACTGGGCGCAGACGCTCGGCATGGTGTTCTCGATCATGCTGTGGATGCCGTCATGGGGCGGCATGATCAACGGCCTGATGACGCTGTCGGGCGCCTGGGACAAGCTGCGCACTGACCCGATCATCCGCATGATGGTGATGGCCATCGCCTTCTACGGCATGTCCACCTTCGAGGGCCCGATGATGTCGATCAAGACGGTCAATTCTCTGTCGCATTATACCGACTGGACCATTGGCCACGTTCACTCCGGTGCGCTCGGCTGGGTCGGCATGATCTCGTTCGGCGCGATCTACTTTATGGTGCCGAAGCTGTGGAACCGTGAACGGCTCTACTCGCTTCGCCTCGTTACCTGGCACTTCTGGCTGGCGACGCTTGGCATCGTTGTCTACGCCGCTGTCATGTGGGTGTCCGGCATCATGCAGGGCCTGATGTGGCGCGAATACGACGAGCAGGGCTTCCTGGTCTACTCCTTCGCCGAAACCGTGGCCGCTATGCACCCTTATTACATCATGCGCGCCATCGGTGGGGCCATGTACCTCTCCGGCACCCTGATCATGGCCTGGAACATCGCCATGACCATCCTCGGCTACCGGCGCGAGCAGGATCCGATGCCGCGCTCCACCCCCGCCCTCCAGCTTGCGCGATGATGAGACAGAAAATGAGGTTGATGAACAGACACGCGGTCATCGAGAAGAACGCTACACTTCTCCTCCTCGGTTCGCTGCTGGTCGTGACAATCGGCGGCATCGTCGAGATCGCGCCGCTCTTCTATCTCGATAATACGATCGAGAAGGTGGAAGGCATGCGCCCCTACTCGCCGCTCGAACTTGCCGGACGAAACATCTATGTCCGCGAGGGCTGCTACCTCTGCCACAGCCAGATGATCAGGCCGTTCCGTGACGAGGTCGAGCGCTACGGCCACTACAGCCTGGCGGCCGAGTCGATATACGACCACCCCTTCCAGTGGGGATCGAAGCGCACCGGACCGGATCTCGCCCGCGTTGGCGACCGGTATTCCAACCTGTGGCACGTGGATCACCTGACAGATCCACGGTCCGTGGTGCCGGAATCGATCATGCCGAGCTATGCCTTCCTGAAGGACAAGCCGATCGCGGTGAAGGACTTCTCGACGCATCTGGTCGCCAACAGGCGCGTCGGCGTCCCTTACTCCGACGACATGATCGCCAACGCCAATGCCGATTTGATGGCGCAGGCTGATCCCAACGCCGACACATCCGGCCTCGAGGCCCGCTACCCCAAGGCCAAGATCGGCGACTTCGACGGCAACCCGCAGCAAGTCACCGAAATGGACGCGCTGGTTTCTTATCTCCAGATGCTGGGCACGCTGGTCGATTTCAAGAACTACGATGAGACCGCCGGCTACCGCTGAGGACAATGGCCATGACGTACAATTTCATGCGGGAGTTTGCAGACAGCTGGGGCCTACTTGCCATGGCTCTTTTCTTCATCGGATCTGTTGCCTTTGCAGTTCGTCCCGGAAGCCGCAGGCAAGCCGGCGAAGCAGCTCAAATTCCTCTGAAGGAGGACTGATCATGAGCAGCGATCACATCGACGAGGTTTCCGGCATCTCAACCACCGGTCATGAGTGGGACGGCATCCGGGAGCTCAACAACCCGCTTCCGCGCTGGTGGATCTGGACGTTCTACATCACCATAGTCTGGGCGATCGGCTACACCATCGCCTATCCGGCATGGCCTCTGCTGCACACGGCAACCAAGGGGGTGCTCGGCTACTCCAGCCGCAACGATGTCGGGAACGAGTTGTCCGCGGCTGAAGCGGCCAAGGGCAAATATGTCGCCGCGATAGAAGCGAAAAGTGTTTCGGAGATCGCGGCGGACGACACGCTGCGCGAATTCGCCGTCGCCGCCGGCGGTGCCGCGTTCAAGCTCAATTGCGTGCAGTGCCATGGTTCCGGCGCCCAGGGCTCCAAGGGCTTCCCCAACCTCAACGACGACGACTGGCTGTGGGGCGGCAAGGCGGACCAGATCCAGCAGACGATCACCCATGGCATTCGCTTCGCCTCCGATCCGGATACGCGCCTGTCGGAAATGCCCGCCTTTGCCGACATCATCACCGCCGACCAGATCAAACAGGTCAGCGCCTACGTCGCCAGTCTGTCGGGGGCCGTCGTCAATCAAGCATTGGTCGCGCCGGGCGCAAAGGTCTTTGCCGAAAACTGCGTGGCCTGTCATGGCGACAATGCAAAAGGCAACAAGGAACTCGGCGCTCCAGATCTGACCGACGCCATCTGGCTCTACGGGTCAGGCGAAGCGGCCATCGCCGCCCAGGTAACCGCACCGAAACACGGCGTGATGCCGGCTTGGGGCGCGCGCCTCGGCGAGATCAAGGTCAAGGAACTGGCGGTCTACATCCATTCGCTTGGCGGCGGAGAATAGGAAAGCAGCCTATTCTCGTCCTCCCCCTCCCGCCAAGCGACGAGGCCCGGCGCAAGCCGGGCCTCGGCATCATCCAGAACCGATGAGTCGGCTTCCGGCGAAATCGTCGCTGGTGACTGGAGCTTCTCGTGCTCGATAACACACAAATAGAACGGATCGAACCCACGACGTTCAACTCCGCCAAGGTGCGCCAGCCAATGTATGCCGCGCGCAGGAAGATCTTCCCGAAGCGGGCCTCGGGCAGCTTTCGCCGATTCAAATGGATCGTGATGGCGATCACGCTCGGCATCTACTATCTGACACCGTGGCTGCGCTGGGACCGCGGTCCGTTTGCCCCCGACCAGGCGGTGCTGCTCGATGTCGCCAACCGGCGCTTCTATTTCTTCTTCATCGAGATATGGCCCCAGGAATTCTACTATGTCGCCGGCCTTCTGGTCATGGCCGGCGTCGGTCTTTTCCTGATCACGTCGACTGTTGGCCGTGCCTGGTGTGGCTACACATGCCCACAGACCGTATGGGTCGATCTGTTCCTGGTCGTCGAGCGCGCGATCGAGGGCGACCGCAACGCACGCATCAAGCTCGATGCCGGTCCCTGGACCACTCGAAAGCTTGCGCTGCGGGCATCGAAACACGTCATCTGGCTGGTCATAGCCGCAGCGACTGGTGGCGCATGGATCTTCTATTTCGCCGATGCGCCGACGCTGGTCGGCGAACTCTTCACCGGCACGGCAGCGCCTGTCGCCTACATCACCGTCGCGGTTCTGACGGCGACGACCTACACGTTTGGCGGGCTGATGCGCGAACAGGTCTGCACCTATATGTGCCCTTGGCCGCGCATCCAGGCAGCCATGCTCGACGAGAGCTCGCTCACTGTCACCTACAATGACTGGCGCGGCGAACCGCGCACCCGTCACGCCAAGAAGGTTCTTGCCGCAGGGCATCCCGTCGGCGATTGCGTCGACTGCAATGCCTGTGTCGCCGTCTGTCCGATGGGGATCGACATACGCGACGGTCAGCAACTCGAATGCATCACCTGCGCGCTCTGCATCGATGCCTGTGACGGCGTCATGGACAAGCTCGGCAAAGCGCGAGGACTGATCTCCTACGCGACGCTCTCCGACTACAACGCCAACATGATCCTGGCCACCGCCGGCGGCGCCAGCTCGGTCGATCCATCACTGGTCAGGACGGATGACGGCCTGTTTTCGGACAGGGTGGCGCATTTCCATATCCGCAAGATCTTTCGGCCACGAACCTATGTCTACATGGCCATGTGGTCGCTGATCGGGCTGGGCCTGCTCTTTTCGCTGCTGACCCGCGCCCGGCTCGAAATCAATGTCCTGCACGACCGCAACCCGCAATTCGTGACGCTCTCCGACGGCTCGATCCGCAATGGCTATACCGTCAAGCTCTTGAACATGATCCCCGAACCGAGAACGATTATCGTCACCCTCGGGGGTTTGCCAGGCGCGGAGATGAGCATCGTTGGCGTCGATCTCCCCGCCGATCGCTCCTTTGCAGTCCAGGTCGAACCCGACCGGCTGAAGATGTTGAAGGTTTTCGTGCGCCTGCCCGCCGACCAGATTCATGGCCAGGCGCAGACCTTCACACTCCATGTCGAGGACAAAGCGAGTTTCGAGTCAAACGAATACACCGCCACCTTCAACGCACCGGAGATCGCCAGATGAACGCCACCACGCGAAAACCCCGCGAGTTCACCGGCAGGCACATGTTGGCCACCATCCTTGCCTTTTTCGGCGTGGTCATCGCGGTCAATCTCACGATGGCGACGCTTGCCAACACAAGCTGGACCGGCCTTGTCGTCGAAAATACCTATGTGGCGAGCCAGCAATTCAACAAGAAGGCCGAGGAAGGCCGTGCGCAGGCAGCGCTTGGCTGGACCGGCCAGTTGACCATCGCATGGGGCGAAGTCCGGTATGGCCTCACCGACGCCGCCGGCAAACCGGTTTCCCTGCATGGCGTGAAGGTGCTGTTTCGCCATCCCGCTTACGAGAAAGAGGATGAGTCCGTCACGCTCGCCCTGGTCTCTGGCCAGGAGTTTGCAGCACAACACGTGCCAAGGGATGGTGTCTGGATCATCGAAATAGACGCCGATGCCGGCCTGGCAAAACCTTATCGAGACGTGCGCAGGGTCATGATTTCCAATGGAGCGCTGCAATGAGTTGTTGTGCACCGGGCGCCGAAATGGCGCTTTATCTGGTCAACGCCGGATCGGTCCTGCCGTCCAGCCAGGAGATCAGGCTGGCCAGCCGATCGCTTGGCGACGACCTTCATCAGACCGACCTTTCGGTGCCGACCGTTCATTGCGGCGCCTGCATCCAGACGATCGAGATGGCCTTGGGAAAACTCGGTGACGTCGAGGCAGCTCGCGTGAACCTGTCAACCAAGCGGGTCTCAGTCCGCTGGCGCGGCGACGAGGCTCCACCTTTGGTCGCTGTGCTCGGCCGGCTCGGCTATCAGGCGCATTTGTTCGAAGCCGACACCGATGCGAAGGACAGGACGTTATCGGAGCTCATCCGCGCCGTCGCCGTTGCCGGCTTTGCTGCGGGCAACATCATGCTGCTGTCGGTGTCGGTCTGGTCCGGCGCCGAGGGCGCCACCCGCGACCTGTTCCACTGGGTCTCGGCTCTGATCGCCATTCCTGCGCTGGCCTTCGCCGGCGGGATCTTCTTCAAGTCGGCGTGGAATGCGCTGCGCCACGGCCACATGAACATGGACGTGCCGATAGCCGTCGGCGAGTCGCTGGCCTACGCCATGAGCCTCTATGAGACGATCACCCATGGCGACCACGCCTATTTCGACGCATCGGTATCCCTGCTGTTCTTTCTCCTGATCGGTCGCACGCTCGATCACGTGATGCGGGAACGCGCCCGCACCGCTGTGAAGAGCCTGTCACAATTGGCCGCACGCGGTGCCATGGTGCTGCGCGGCGATGGCGCTCGGGACTATCTGCCGGTGGGCGAGATCGAACCGGGCATGCTGTTGCTGATCGCCGCCGGCGAAAGGATCCCCGTCGATGGCAAGATCGCGCGCGGGACATCCGACGTCGACTGCTCCCTGGTCTCCGGCGAGAGCACGCCCAGTAGCGTGGCGCCGGAAGACACCGTGCAGGCCGGGGTCCTCAACCTCACCGGTCCGCTGACGATTGAGGCGACAGCGGCCGCCAAGGATTCGTTCCTGGCGGAAATGGTTCGGTTGATGGAGGCCGCCGAAGGTGGTCGCGCCCGGTATCGCCGTATCGCCGACCGCGTGTCGGCACTCTACGCGCCCGTGGTTCATCTCACCGCCTTGGCAACCTTCCTGGGCTGGATGGCGGTGACTGGCGACTGGCACCGGGCGATGACGATCGCAATCGCTGTTCTCATCATCACATGCCCGTGCGCGCTTGGCCTCGCCGTTCCAATCGTTCAGGTGGTGGCCGCGCGGCGCCTGTTCGAAAACGGCATCATGGTCAAGGACGGCTCGGCCATGGAGCGCCTGGCAACGATCGATACAGCCGTGTTCGACAAGACCGGCACGCTCACGCTTGGCCAGCCCAGGCTCGTCAACACGTCGTCGATCAATCCCGCCATGCTGGCAATCGCTGCCGACTTGGCCGCGCATTCGTGTCATCCATATTCAAAGGCCATTGCCGGCTTTGCCCTCAGCAGCAGCCAGCACAAATTCGGTGCGGTGACCGAGCACCCGGGTTTCGGGATCGAAGCCACAGCCGCCGGTAGCACCTGGCGGCTGGGTAGACGCGGATGGGCTGGCTGGAAGGCTCGAACCGGCGGCGAAGGCAAACATGGCTATGGCGGAACAGTCCTGACTAAAAACGGCATGATTGTCGCATCCTTCGTTTTCGAAGATGCGCTACGCCTCGACACCAGGGCAGCGATCGATCAACTGCGCAACGCTGGTATGTGCGTGGAAATGCTGTCGGGCGATACCGCGAAAGCCTGCGCCGAGGTTGCCGACATGCTTGGTGTCGATGACTTCGTTCCCTGCCTGCTGCCGTCCGGCAAGGTTGAACGCATCGAGAGCCTGGCGAGAGACGGGCACAAGGTTCTGATGGTTGGCGACGGGCTCAACGACACGCCGGCGCTGAGCGCCGCGCATGTCTCGATCGCACCCGCCACCGCCGCCGACATTGGCCGCAATGCAGCCGACTTCGTTTTTCTGCGCGAAAGCCTCTTGGCGATCCCGCTGGCGCTGGACGTGTCGCGCAAGGCGGGAAGCCTGATCCGACAGAACATAACAATTGCTATCGTTTACAATGCTGTGGCCGTGCCGATCGCCATTCTGGGTCATGTTACGCCTCTGATCGCGGCGGTCGCGATGTCTGCCTCGTCATTGCTTGTGATTGGAAATGCGATGCGTCTGCAAGGCTTCGCAACGGGTGCGTCGTCCGAAACGGCGCGGCAGGACAGGCCCGCGCGGGCCGGCACCTTGGCCCGATCCTCATGACGACGCTCGCCTATCTCATTCCGGTGGCGCTGTTCCTTGGCGCACTCGGCCTGTCCGGCTTCCTGTGGGCGTTGAGAAGCGGCCAGTACGATGATCTCGATGGCGCGGCGGAGCGCATTCTTATCGACCGCGACGACGGCGCGGAGAATCCTGCTCGTTCCAAGTGACTCAGATCAAAGCGCCGCGGGTCGGGATGTCCCATCGTCGTCAACGTAAGATCAGGAGGGTGAGGATGCAAGCCGAATCCATAATGACAAAGCCAGTCATCACGACGGATGCGAACGCGACGATCGCGCAAGCGGTCGAGCTCATGCTTTCAAACAAGGTCAGCTGCCTGCCGGTAGCAGACAGCGACGGTGCCCTGGTTGGTATTGTAAGCAAAAGCGACTTCTTGCGCCGAGAAGAACTTGGGACCCAGCGTGTGCGTCCGCGCTGGCTGGAGTTTGATCTTGGCCCGGGCACAGTCGCCAATGACTATGCGCGCTCGAACGGACGGATCATCCATCAGGTGATGACCACACCCGTCATCTCGGCGCCTCCTAGCGCCTCGATTGCAGATATTGTCGACCTGATGATGCAACATCGCATCAACAATCTTCCGATTGTCGATCGGGACAGGGTCATCGGCATCATCACGCGAACTGATTTGCTGCTTGTCCTGATCCGCGCCATGCCGAAACAGGGAACCACGCCACCCGATGACGACCTGATCCGCAAGGCTATCCTTGCCGAACTTCAGTCACAAACCTGGAGCGGTGGTGACTTGATCGATGTGAGGGTCAGCGACGGCCTTGTCGAACTGAAGGGGGCGATTGTCGACGAGCGTCAGCGGAAGGCAGCGATCGTTGCGGCTGAGAAGGTTGCCGGCGTCGGGCAAGTCAAGGACGGCCTCCTCCTCAGTACGGATCCGTTCGGTGAAGGTTTCATAGCTGCGGAAAAGGCGGCGACGCGGAGCAGAGTCCCTTTGGTTCTGCTCCCTTCCCACATCACTTGGACATGAGGCTGTCGGCGAGTTCCTTCGGCGTCTAGCGCCCGTCATGGGCGGAGAGCACGCTGTCGGCAGCAAGATGCCCGTCCTGACGGAATGCGATGGCCGCTGCCTGTTTTGGTGGGGCTTGGACCGGCGCTTCCTGTGGATATGAAGAGCGGCCAATACGAAGATCTCGACGGCTCCGCCCAGCGGATCCTTATCGATCGGGAAGAGCCGCGAGGCTGAACCGGTTGGCGGCGCCCAACGACTGTGCGGATGCTGGTCGTCAGTCGACCGAGTCTTTGCTGGATTGCCTCGTCATGATGATATCGGCGCGCGTGCGAAGAACGGATCAGCCACAATACGTTGCCGAACCTTTGGCCAGTAGGGGCACGCGATTGGGAAGCCGACCATTCAGAATGCCTAGACATGCAAACGTTTTCACGGCAATCGACCACTCGACCGTGAACCCGCCGTTGCCGGGTTATCGAGCCTGGTTGATCCAGATCAGCGTTATCTCTTCGTCGGCGTGGTTTCATTGACCAGGCTTCCAACGGAGAACGCATGTCTATCGACGATGGGGAGATGAGCGGCAAACCGTGGGTGATTGCGATGCTTCAAGAGCGCTTCGTATCGCAGATAGCCGCTATGGCGGCACGCTGATGGCCGGCTCTGTCGACACATTCGACATCATTGTCGTCGGAGCTGGGCCGGTCGGACTTGCCTTCGCAGCATCGCTCGCCCTGAGCCGACTCAAGGTGGCAGTGGTTGAACGGCAGTCGCTCGACAGCCTGGCGAATCCGGCTTTCGACGGTCGCGAGATCGCGCTGACGCACGCATCGGTGAGAATCCTTCGCGAGCTCGGCGCCTGGGACGCCATGCCCGCATCTGACAAATCACCGCTTCATGGCGCGCGCGTGCTCAACGGATCGAGCCCTTTCGCCCTGTGCTTCGATACTCGCAGCGGATCTGGGGAACCACTCGGATTTCTGGTCCCAAATTGTCGGATCCGCGATGCCCTGTTCAAAATTGTCTACTTCCAGGATCATGCCCGGCTGCTGTGCGGCAACTCGGTCGTGAATGCAACAACCAGCGACGACGAGGCGGTCATAACGCTTTCTGATGGCAGGCAATTGGCCGCTCGGCTGCTCGTAGCAGCGGATTCGCGTTTGTCCGCGATGCGCGACCTGCTCGGCATTGGCGCCAACATCCATCCGCTTGGCCACTCCATGCTGATTTGCCGAGTGAGGCACGAGCGCTTCCATCACCAGATCGCGGTCGAATGGTTCGACCACCATCAGACCATAGCGATGTTGCCGCTCATGGAAGGCGTGTCGTCGCTGCTTCTGACTTTGCGCTCAATCGAGGCCGATAGACTGTCTGTTCTCGATGACGAATTGTTCCTCATGGAATTGATGAACCGGTGTCGAGGACGCCTCGGGCAGATGACCCTGGCAAGCACCCGCCATGCCTATCCGCTGGTCACGACCTGGGCGCACAAGTTCTCGGCACCGAGTGCGGCACTTATAGGAGACGCTGCCATCGGCATGCACCCGGTGACCGCGCATGGCTTCAACATCGGCCTCAGCGGCCAGAAGCAACTCGCTCATAAAATACTGACAGCATGTCGCGCCCGCCGCGACATTGCCGATCCCGACATGCTCGGCAGATACGAAAGCCGGCTGCGGCTGTCGGCGGCGCCGCTCTATCATGCCACCAACATGCTTGTCGGTCTTTACTCAAGCGAGCACCCGGCGGCACGGCTTGCAAGACATGCTGGGCTCCGCTTTGCCCAACATCTTCCCTTTGTCCGCCATGGCATTTCGGCCATGCTCAGGCGGTGAATCGCACAGAGCGCTGCCGCTCTGGAACGCTGTCTCGGCGAGGCTTCCTTGTCTTGCTGGCGCGCGTCGTCGCGGGGCAAGGCTGTCTCCTGGTGACGTTGCCGATCATGGCATGATTCGGATCAAGGCACGCGCGCGGGCGAAGCCTTGATGATTCGGCAATGCAAGCCAAAGGTGTGACCCGAAGCATGGTGAGCGCACTGGTTACCCTCGCTGGGTAGTTAACCCGTCCTTCAGTGGGCTTGCATAGATTTGGTCCTCGCGAACGACGACGCAAGCAAGCTGGTCCATTCATGGCACCCCTAAAGGAAGAAGAATCGCTGGAGGCCAAAATCCGTCAGGATCAGCTTGCTGACCTGAGGGCCGGGCTCTTCGTGTCGATGCCGATAAGCGCGATCCTGTCAGGCCTGATTTGCGCGGTGCAGGCCCTTTCTGGCGGCGGCTTCGCCGCTGCCAGCTGGTTCCTGGTCGTCAATGCGCTAAATGCCGCCCGGCTTGCACTCGCCCGTTTTCAGCTAAAGGAAACGGGGCGCCATCAGGATTTGCTTGGCGTTTTGCCGCGCCTTCGCATGTTTGGCGTCCTTGCCCTTCTGGCAGGGTTTGCATGGTCCTTCCCGGCCGTGCTGACTGTTGGATACACAACACCACAAGCACCGATGCATCTGGTCATACTGGCGGGCATTTCAGCTGGTGCGGTTACATATGGCAGTTCGTATGCCGCGGCGGCGACCAGCTTCATCACACCTCCACTCCTCATCACGGTGGCGTGCCTTTTGGCGAAAGGCAATTTTGAACGCTACATTCTGGCTTTCACCGTTCTGCTCTTCATGGGCGGCTTGGTCCGAGCTTCGTTTGTTGGGCAGGCGCGCTTCCGCGAAGCAAGCCGCCTGAGACATGAGGCAGAGCGATTTGCGTCGGAAATGGAGCGCAACTCCAGGGAGGACCATCTGACCGCCCTTCTCAACAGGCGGGGCCTTGAACACGCCATCGGTCGGTTCAAGACCGCGGATGGCCCCTTCGTGGCAATGCTGATTGATCTGGACGGCTTCAAATCTGTCAACGACACCTACGGTCACAGGACCGGTGATGAACTGCTTGTCATGATCGCCCGCCGCATAGAGCAGGAAGCACCCGAAGGCTCAACGCTCGCTCGTATCGGCGGCGATGAATTCGTGCTGGTTTTTCCCTCAACGAGAGCTTCGCTTTCTGCCAGTGATCTCGCCTCCAATATCATAGCCAAAATTGCTCGCCCCTATATCGAGGTCGCGTCCGTTCGGGTCGGGGCATCGATAGGGATATACTTGGCGCAGACGCCGAGCCTGACTGAAATGTTGTTGCGGGCGGATATCGCCCTGTATACGGCCAAGCGCCATGGCAGGAACGAATTTTGCCTGTTCGATGCCGAACTCGACAGGGAACTGCAACGTCGCCAGTCGATCGAACGGGATCTTCATTCGGCGATAAAGACGGGAAGATTGCAACCTTGGTTCCAGCCGATCGTGAAACTCGAAACCGAGACGGTGGTCGGTTTTGAAGCCTTGCTGAGATGGTCCCATCCGACGCATGGTGCCATCTCTCCACCCGAAATCATCACGGCCGCACGCGAAACCGGAATGCTTCAGCTGCTGACGCAAACCGTATTCGCCGACTGTTGTGCTTTTATCGACGGCTTGGTGAAAGCTGACTGTCGTGACATTCGTGTGGCGATGAATGTTTCCCCTCGCGAACTGGAAGCCGGCGATATCGACGACATGGTTCTGGATGGTCTGGCGGCAAGAGGCCTGCCTGCGACGATGTTCGAAATCGAGATTACCGAAGAATCGCCGGTGGACCCGGACAGAGTGGATGAAAAGCTCGGACGGCTTTCACATGCCGGTATTTCCATCGCGCTCGATGACTTCGGCACCGGCTTTTCTACCTTGGCATCTCTCAAGGACCGTCGGATACGCAAGGTGAAAATAGACCAGGGCTTCATTCGCGGCTTGGCCAAGTCCCGAGAGGACCGACTGCTTGTCAAATCGGTCATCGAACTCGGTGACATGCTCGGGATCGAGGTCATGGCCGAGGGCGTCGAAACAGAGGCGGATCGGCAAACCCTGCACAAGCTTGGCTGCCGAACCGCTCAAGGCTTCCTCTTCTCCAAGGCTGTGCCTTTGATGCAAGCACTGGAAGTGGCAGTCAAACAGCACGCGAACCAGTTGTGACCGCTCCCGCCGCGCCGGCCGTCGCGGCCGTGCGCTGCCGAATTTGGCTACAGAGACTTGCCTGCTCGAAACACGTGGCAGTGGGCGTTGTGCATCAGCCGCCGAACAGTTCCTTGTAGCCGGTCGTCACCATCCAGTTCGCACGGTCGATATGGCTGCGAAGAGCTTTGCGGGCGCGGACCGGGTCAATGGACGGGTCGATGCCGAGAATGCGCTCGGCCATCTCCTTTTCGCTGGCATTGTCGGCGCAGGCATCCAGGATCCGCAGGTAGATCTTGAAATGCTCCCTGTCGTAGCTCGTGAGGTTCTCCGACCAGGGGACTTCATCGCTCAAAGTTGAGCTTCGCGTCTCATCTGTTCCCATTGGTCCATTCATGCCTGCGGATCTCGCCTGTGAGCGCACGCAGTATATCCCAAACTGGGATAATCCGAAACCGGGATTAGTCGCTGATCCGGTCTTTACCCGACCGGTTCGCCTCCATGCCTAAATCCCTTCGATCGCCCCGCCACCAGCGGTTCCTGGCCCGGCTGGTTTTGCTGCGCAAGACCAAAGGCCTGACCCAGAAGCAGCTGGCTGACAAGCTTGGTCGTCCCCAATCCTTCGTGGCCAAGTACGAGGGCGCAGAGCGGCGTCTCGACGTCATCGAGTTTCTCGACATAACTGCGGCCCTTGACGCTGATCCGTGCGAGATTCTGTCCAGCCTCCGGTCCTAGCGGGCGCCCGCGCGCCTGACGACGCGCATCAGGCGCTCGTGAACCGAGCCCGCTTTCTTCGGCAAGCTCAGGCGGTCTCGGCCATTCGGCTTCGCCCCTTGGCGTGGGCAGCCCTTCGGGCTGAGACGGCCGCCGCCCTTGCGGGCGGCCCGGTTTGTCGGTTGGCCTTTCCCGGTGGGCGCGGGGTGGGCGGCACTCCCTTCTAGGCCCGCCGCGGCAGCCCGCAACCCTTCGCGTGCCGCTCAGGGTCCTCCTCTTCGTTCCGGTCCTTCGGATGCGGTCCGCCTACCACGGCGGGCCTTTCCGGTCGCGACTCGCCGCCCACCCCGCTTCCGGGGAAAGGCGCGGCGATTGGTGAGCGGAGGATAACACATGCGTGCAAACAGCAAGCGTACCACCAGCACAGAGGCTGGCGCAGGCAAGGGCCGGCGCCCGGGCGCCAGCCTCTATCAGGAGATCACCGACGGCATCATTGCCGAACTGGAGCGCGGTACCGTGCCATGGGTCAAGCCATGGGGCAGCGCAAAAGCAGGCTTTGGCCTGCCGAGGAATGCGTCCACGGGGCGCACCTATTCCGGCATCAATATCCTCATCCTGTGGGGCGCCGTCATCGAGCGCAGCTATCCCAGCCAGAACTGGCTGACCTTCCGGCAGGCGCTTGCCCTTGGCGGCAACGTCAGGAAGGGCGAGCGCGGCACGACCATCGTGCATGCCGACCGCTTTGTCCCCAAGGACGAGAAGGAGCGCGCACGCCACGAGGGCGATGAACCACTGGCGGTCCTTTTTTTGAAGCGCTTCACGGTCTTCAATGTCGCGCAGTGCGAAAATCTTCCGGAAGAGCTCCATGCCGCCGCCGAGCCGCTGCCTCAGTGCGAGATCGTGCCGCAGGCCGAGACGCTCATTCGCGCCAGCGGTGCGGATTTCAGAGTCGGCGGCGATCGCGCTTTCTACATGCCGGGCAGCGACCACATTCAGGTGCCGCCGCAGCCGGCGTTCCATCAGCAGATCGACTATTACCGGACCTGCTTTCACGAGCTTGGCCACTGGACCGGCCACCCGACGCGGCTTGCTCGCGACCTCTCCGGCTCGTTCGGCTCCAAGGCCTACGCGCGTGAAGAATTGGTCGCCGAAATCGCTGCCGCCTTCGTCTGCGGCAATCTCGGTATCGAGCCGATCGTGCGTCACGCCGATTACATCGGCTCATGGCTGAAGGTGCTGCGCGAGGACAACCGCGCCATCTTCCGTGCCGCCAGCCTCGCCTCGAAGGCCGCCGATTTCCTGCTTGGCCTTCAGGCCGATGCCGAAGGCGAGGCGCAAGAAGGGATTGCGGCATGACGATGCGCGATCCTCAACTGGCCGTGACCGAGCCGACGCCGCAAAGGAGCAGATGCTCATTCCCGGCGTCCAGCCCATCACCACGCGGGCAAACCCTCCTGATGGACGCGCCGATGTGTCCGCGCGCGGCGCAAAGCTGCTCGAAGTCGGCCTCTTAATGGTGAGGCGGATCAGAGGAAGGTCCAGGGAGCCTTTCTCCCGCCGGACGCAAGAAATCAACGCGACCCGTTCTGACAAGGAGTCTTTCCATGATCCTGATCACCAATCCACTGCGCGCACGACTGCTCGCCCATGGCGCCGCCGGCGCCGACATCGACCATTTTCCCGTTGTGAAACTATTTAATCCGACAGGTGCCGCGACCTGGCTTCTGAGCGAACTCGACGCCGATGGCGACACGCTGTTCGGTCTTTGCGATCTCGGCTTCGGCTTCCCCGAACTTGGCAGCGTCAGTCTGGCCGAGCTTGCATCCGTAAAAGGTCCGCTTGGCCTCGGCATAGAGCGCGACCTGCATTTCCAAGCGCGCTTTCCGCTCTCCGTCTATGCCGAAGCCGCCCGCATTTGCGGCCACGTCAGCGAGGCCGAGCGACTGCTGCGGCAAGCAGCAGACGCCCTATCAAAGCCCCATTCCGAGCTTCCGCCCGACACGGCGGAACAGCAGCGCCGATAGGCGCAAAAACCGTCCCGCCGCGCCGGCCTTCGGCCTCTGCGGCGGGGACAACCTCAACCAAAGCAAAAGGAGAGTAACCATGCAGCTTGCCCACATTCCCTTGGATCAGCTCAACATTTCCGCGCTCAACATGCGCCATGGAAAACGCGCGCCCGACATATCCGACATCCTGCCCTCCGTGCGTGCGCGCGGCGTGCTGGTGCCACTCCTTGTGCGGCCGAACGGCCAGCCGGAAACCTTCGAGATCGTCGCCGGCAGGCGGCGCTATTTCGCCGCGAAATCGCTTGCCGACGAGCGCGGCGAAGGCGATCCCTTGCCCTGCGCCATCATGGAGGACGGTGACGACGCCGATGCGCTGGAAGCTTCGCTGATCGAAAACCTCGCCCGCCTCGATCCTGACGAAGTATCGCAATGGGAGACGTTTTCGCGGCTTGTCAGGCAAGGCCGCACCGTTCCCGACATCGCTGTGACCTTCGGCATCACTGATCTCAAGGTCAAACGCATTCTGGCGCTTGGCGACCTCTTGCCCAATATCCGCGAAGCCTATCGGCGCGAGGAGATCGATACCGAGACGGTGCGCCATCTCACCATGGCTTCCAAGGCGCAGCAGAAGGACTGGCTGGCACTCTGTGCCGATCCCGATCAATACGCGCCGCGTGGCTATCAATTGAAGCAATGGCTGTTCGGCGGCCAGTCGATTTCCACCAAGGTGGCGCTGTTTGCCATCGAGGAGTATCCCGGCCTGATCACCTCGGACCTGTTCGGCGAGGACAGCTATTTCGCCGATGCCGACCTGTTCTGGCAAAAGCAGAACGAAGCGATTGCCACCAAACGCGACACCTATCTAAACGAGGGCTGGAGCGAGGTTGTGCTGCTGGAACCGGGCCAGTATTTCCACGCATGGGACCACGAGAAGACCCCGAAGAAGAAGGGCGGCAAGATAGTCATCACTGTCTCGCATCGCGGCGAGGTCGAGTGTCACGAGGGCTGGCTGTCACGCAAGGAAGCCCGCCGCGCCCGCGAGGGCGGCGAGCAAGAAGAAACAGCCGCCAAGCTGCCGCGCCCCGAAGTCACCGGCCCGATGCAGAACTATATCGATCTGCATCGCCATGCCGCCGTGCGCGCGGCCATGCTCGACCATCCCGCCGTGGCGCTGCGCCTCGTGGTGGCGCACGCCATCACCGGTTCGGGCCTGTGGCAGGTGCGGCCCGAGCCGCAGCGCGCAGCCAACGAGACGGTGACTGCCAGCCTTGCCGGCTGCAAGGCTGAAGCCGCATTCGGCAAAAAGCGGCGCGAGGTATTGGCCCTGCTCGGATCACCGGATGAGGATAGCTTGGTCGCCGGCGGCAATGGCGACGCCGTTGCTATCGCCGGCGTGTTCGCGCGCCTCTTGGCGCTCTGCGACGACGATGTCATGCGCGTTCTCACCCTTGTCATGGCCGAGACGCTTGCAGCCGGCAGCGCCGTCATCGAGGCGCTCGGCAACCACCTGAACGTCGACATGGGCATATGGTGGCAACCGGACGATGCCTTCTTCGACCTCTTGCGCGACAAGGAAATCGCCAATTCGATGCTGGCCGACGTCGGCGGCAAGCTGGTCGCGGACGGCAATGTCGCCGAGAAGGTCAAGACGCAAAAGAACATCATCCGCGACTTCCTGGCGGGCGAGAATGGCCGCCCCAGGGTCGAGACCTGGCTGCCGCGCTGGATGAAATTCCCGGCCGAAAGCTACACCAGCCGCGGCGGCTTCCGCACCGCCGATCAGTGGACACAGGTGCAGCCGCTGTTCGTGCGCGAATAGTCGATCAGGGCACGGGCGGCGGTTCTCTCGATTACCGCCGCTCAGGTCGCGCGCGCCGCTATGGGCCACGCCGGCTGCCGATTGGGCGTCTTGTCGAGCCAGTGCCGCGCGCGAGAAATTCCGACGCCAGTTCGCCCCATTTCGGCAGCCCCGCACCGCGCCGGGTTGCTTGCTGAGGCGCCAAAGGCGCATGGGGCCAATTGTCCGATCCGGTTGCCGACAGAGCCCGCGCAGCCGGCGCCCTGCATTGCCGCCGGCTTCTTGTGTCACCGATCGCGCCACCTGTCTCCATTGTGTCTCAGGGACCATTCCCCTGCGGCTGGCTTGTCGACCTATGGGCGGATCCGGCCCGCCCGAAACCCTCGCCGGCAGCTTTTTTCCCCGCCGCCTGCGGCGGCTTCCTCGCGCCGCTTCGCTTCAAAAAAGCTGCCCGCGCGGGTCCTCCGCTATCGCTGCGGCCGTCCCGGTTCCGGCGGTCCGGACGCGCCCATCACGGTCCGCCATCGCAGGGGAATGGTCCCCTGCGAGCACCAAGAGGAGACTGGAAATGACCGCGATCGGATACGTCACCAAACAGGAAAACGGCGGCTACAAGGGCCAGCTCAAGACGCTCAGCGTCCGCGCCGACATCGATATCGTGCCCAATCAGGCAAAGAGCGCCGACACCCATCCCGACTTCCGGGTGCTGACGCAAGGGGTCGAAGTGGGTGCGGGCTGGATCCGCACCGGCGAGACCTCCGGCAAGGACTATGTGAGCCTGTCGATTGCCGCCCCCGAGTTTGGCCCCCGCAAGCTCTACGCCAATCTCGGCCGCGCCGCCGGCCAGGATGACGACGACACTTACGCCATCATCTGGAACCCGGTCGACTGACCGGCCGATCCGGAAAGCCCCGCGCCGCCACCGGCGCGGGGCCTCTCTCAGGACCCGTGAGGCCGCCGAAGGGGGCGGCGAAAACTCGCCCCCCTACTCTTCGCCCGTCCCCAAAACGATCTCGCTCGCCGATCCTCGCCTTGGCTTGTCCGTAGCGAAACGAGGATCATCATGGACGACGAAAACGAACGCGCAGCCCGCGCCAAGAAGGGCAGTCCGTTTCTCAATACCGCGCAGGCGGCCTTCTATATCGGGCTGTCCCAGCGCACGCTGGAGAAGATGCGCCTCAAAGGCGGCGGCCCGCAATTCCGCAAGCACGGCCGCTATGTCCGCTATCACATCGACGAACTCGACGATTGGTCGAAGGGGCACGCGCAGGAGACCGGGCCCGAGGACGGCGGGCACGATTCCGGCTCGGCCGGCGAGGGAGGCCGCTCATGAGCCGGCGTCCCACCATCCATCTGATCGGCAGCCATCTGCGGCGCATTCGGGCGCGCAAGACGATCGCCGTGGCCACGATGGGCCTTGCCCTGATCGGCTTCGCCGCCTTCTGCAAACCATCGCCCAGGCTGGTCTGGAACGCCTCGGCGAGTGCGCCGGTCGGCCTCTATCGCGTCGCATCCGGATCGCCGGCTCTTGGTGATCTCGTACTCGTCCGCCCGCCAAAACCGGTCGTTGATCTGGCCGCCGAACGCTTCTATCTGCCCAGCAACGTGCCGCTGGTCAAGCACCTTGCCGCGCTGCCTGGCGAGCATGTCTGCGCCTTCGGCGACGCCATCATCATCAGCGGCGAGATTGTCGCGCGCCGGCTTGCAACCGACACGCAGCACCGTCCGCTGCCTTGGTGGAATGCCTGCCGAAAGCTCGCCGCTGCCGAGGTTTTCCTACTCGGCAGCGATAAAAATCGCTCGTTCGACAGCCGCTATTTCGGGCCGGTGCCGACCGAAAATATCATCGGGAGGCTCGTGCCCCTATGGACCGAGTGACCCTCCTGATGCTGGGCATGGTGTCTCTCGCACCATGCTCCTGTTCCGCCGCGACCAACACGAAGCCGGTCGTCATCTCCCATAGTCCGCAGCTTACAAGATGGCAGCCCTTGGTAGCCGAAGCAAGCCGGCGTTTCAGCATTCCACAAACCTGGATTTATGCCGTCATGGATGCCGAAAGCCGGGGGCAGACGGCGCTCAATGGGCGGCCTGTCACGTCGAGCGCCGGCGCCATTGGCCTCATGCAGGTGATGCCAGGCACCTACGAGGATTGCGCGTAGAGCTTGGCCTGGGAGCCGCCCCGCACGACCCTCGCGACAACATTCTGGCAGGCACTGCCTATCTGCGCGCCATGTATGACCGCTTCGGATTTCCAGGCCTGTTTGCAGCCTATAACGCCGGGCCGGAGCGCTACGAACAGCATTTGCAGCGTGGGCGGCCACTGCCCAGCGAGACGGTTTCGTATCTGGAAGAGGTCAAGGCGGCGGGCATTTCGGCCGCCGATATGGACGCGCTCACCGACAAATCCCGTTCCAAAACCGCGCCGGGAATCCCGTCCGGGCAGTCGCTGTTTTTCCTCCGAAACGGTGTTTCCGTGACCGGCCCGAATGGCCAACTCCTGGTGCCGCTCGGATCGGAGCGAGCAAGGTCAGGCCGGCCGGATCGCAGGTGAGGGCAGCGGCTACCGTGGTTCGGGCGGGGGGCAGGGAGGCAGGTCCGCGAAAGGCAAGATAAAGGCATCGCCTCCTGGAGGCGGCGAAGTGTTTGTCTGCACATCGTTTTCCCAGGAGGTTGCCTGCGGGTCCAGGAGGGTCTGGCGCGCAAGCCTCTGATTTTGCTGCTGGTTCATCGGAGGCCGCATGCAGGATGACGAATTCACGCCGAGGCTCGGCAAAATTGGGTCGCGCGGCTCGAAGGCGGGCAAACGCTATGCTGGCCAGGTCCGGGCCGCGGTCAACCGAGCAGGCGGCAGGAGCGGACGCGGCAGCCGCTTCATCGGTAGCCGGGTGGGGCGCGGCGGGGCTGCTGCCGCCGTTCTTAGAGCGCGCGACCCTCACGCGGCGTTTCGGCAGCGGCGCGCAGTCGTCAAGGCACGCGTCGTCAAGCTGGCCGGCAAGGGAGTCGACGGGGCTCGTGCGCACCTCCGCTACCTCCAGCGCGACGGCGTCACCCGGGAAGGCGAGCGTGGCGAGCTCTACGCTGCGGACAATGACCGCGCCGACGGCAGGGCCTTTCTCGATCGCGCGAACGGTGACCGTCATCAGTTCCGCTTCATCGTCGCCCCCGAAGACGGTATCGAGTATGATGACCTGAAGCCGCTCACCCGGCGCCTCATGGCGCAAATGGAAGAAGACCTCGGCACCAGGCTAGACTGGGTGGCCGTCGACCATTTCAACACCGGCCATCCTCACACCCACATCATCGTGCGCGGCAGGGACGATTACGGCGAAAACCTCGTCATCGCGCGGGACTACATTTCCTCTGGCCTGCGCGAGCGCGCAGCCGAACTGGTTAGCCTCGACCTTGGCCCGCGCACCGACCGCGAGATCGAGCAGCGCTTGCGCCAGGAGATGGAGCAGGAACGCTTCACCAGCATCGACCGGCAGCTGATGCGCATGCGCGACGATGAGGGGCGTGTCTCACCGGCCAGCCGAGACACCTTTCGCCAGACGCTGCACCAGGGCCGCCTGCGCAAGCTCGAGCGGATGGGCCTCGCCGAGGAGATGCCTGCGGGTCGCTGGCGCCTGGAGGATGAGCTCGAAGCCACGCTACGTCGCATCGGCGAGCGCGGCGACATTATCAAGACCATCCATCGCGAGCTGACCGGCAAGGGGCTCGTCCGCAGTGCCGCCGACTATCTTATCCACGATCGATCCGACGGGTCGGCCCAAACCGTGGTCGGACGTGTCGTCGGGCGCGGGCTGGCCGACGAAATCACTGACCGCCAATACCTCGTCGTCGACGGCGTGGACGGCAAAAGCCACTATGTTGATATCGGCAAAGGCGAGGCTACCCAACCCACGCCAGAGGGCTGCATAGTGCGGGTCAGGCCGAGGGACGCCGGGCCCAGACAAGTCGACCGCACAATTGCCGGCATCGCCACGGTCAACGACGGGCGCTACAGCATCGATATCCATCTCAAGCATGACCCCTCGGCCACCGAACGCTTTGCCGAAACGCACGTGCGGCGACTGGAGGCGATCCGCCGTGCGACCGGTGGCGTCGAGCGCGAGCCGGACGGCACATGGACAGTCGCGCCTGACCATCTCAACCGCGTCGCGGATTACGAGCGTCAACGAGCGAGGGCCCAGCCTGTTGTCGTCGACAAGCTCTCATCAATGCCGCTGGAGAGCCAAGTAGGCTTTGACGGCGCCACCTGGATCGACCAGGAGCTGGTATCAGCCCACCCTGAGTCCTTGCGCGACTCTGGCTTCGGTCGCGAAGTACGTCAGGTCCAGGCCCGCCGACAGCAGTGGCTGATCGCGCAAGGTCTTGCCCATGATGCGCAGGATCGGGTCATCTATCGCGCCAACATGCTTTCAATGCTGCGCCAACGAGAGCTGAACCGTGTTGCCAGTCAGCTCTCGGACGAACTCGGGCTCTCGTATTCTGAAGCGCAGCATGGCAATCGAATAAACGGCACGCTCCGCCGCTGCGTCGAGCTCGCCGGCGGAAAATACGCTGTCATCGAGAAATCGCGCGAGTTCACGCTGGTGCCCTGGCGGCCGGCGCTTGAGCATCATATCGGCAAGGAGGTGTCTGGCATGGTGCGAGCCGAGGGGATTTCCTGGACGATCGGACGGCAAAGGAGCGGGCCTGGCGTTTCGTGATCTGGCTAAGAACCTTCTTGTTCGCGCTGAAACTGGTACTCAGTCCAGACGGAGTTCCTCCGCCTGCTAGTTGCCCGGACCATTCATTTGGCGGAGAATTCAGTGTCTGCCAAAAAAGTGAGTCCCAAAAGCGTGCCGCCCTGGTTGGGCATCGGCGCCGCTCCCAAATCGGCCACCAGCTAGAAAGGTGGCTGGCGCCTCGTGGCAGGGCCAGGGGCTTTTGGCAGCCGCCGTACGGCGAAGCCGGCTGTTGTTATTCTGCTCCCGAGATCAGCAGAAGCGGCGGTCGCCCCTGCGGGCAAGCATGCTGTTGGCTCGCGTGAACTGGCAGCCCGTCCCGCTGAGGATCTTGTAACGGGAAAAAGCTCGCTGCGATGCCGAAGATTTCGGTCGTCGGGCGACGACGCGTTCAGCGACCATGCCAGACGAGCTCGGCAGCCTTCTGCCGCGCCATGGTGCCGGCGCGATCAGGCCCCCGAAGGACATCGGGTCGCGCGCTGGGCACCAAGGCAGCTTTGGGCATGAGACCCGATCAATCGCGCCGTGCCGCACGGTCATTGCAGCATTTGGGGTCGAGGTCGGATTAGACCGGGGGAAAACCTGCTTGTCGCGCAGGAGCCCCGCGCCCCAGCAAGCCGCCTTGCGGATTCCTCCTCTGCCCGCTGAGCAGACGGGGGAGGGTTGTGTGCGTCAAGTTCTGCAAAATGGGGCGGCCATGATGCTGGTCATGCGGCTTGGCGCAGAGCGAGCTTCTTGTGCTCGCGCAGGTCGTCCATGTTGATGTATAGGTTGGCCTCCATCCAGTTTTCGTTGGTCTCGACGGCCAAGGCCCTGACCAGGCGCAGGCAGCTTTCGGTATTGGGAAGATGCGCACGACATAGGTGCGCCGGCGGATTTCCTCGTTGAGCCGCTCCAGCATGTTGGTGGACTTGAGATGCTTGTGGTGCTGTCTCGGCAGCCTGAAGAAGGTCAGGGTTTGTTCGATGGCATCCTCGGCCCAGCCTGTCAGGCGCGGATAGCGTGCCGACCATTTGGCAAGCCATGCGGCAAGATCAGCCCTGGCCTCTGCGAGATCGCGCCGGTCGTAGAGCCAGCGCAATTCCTGCAGGCAGTCGTCGCCGTGCTTCCTCGGCAGATGATCGAGCGCGTTCCTGAGGAAGTGCACGTAGCAGCGTTGCCAGGCGGCTTCGGGGATCACCTCGCCGATCGCTGCCACCAGGCCGGCGTGATCGTCGGACACAACCAACTCGACGCCCTTGAGGCCGCGCGCCTTGAGGCCGACGAGGAAGTCCCTCCAGGCCGAGCGGCTCTCGCGATTGGCCATCTCCACGGCCAGGATCTGGCGCCTTCCGTCCCAGTCGATACCGACCGCGATCAGCACCGCCTGGCTCATGACAACACCGGCTTCACGCACCTTCTCGTAGCGCGCATCGAGGATGAGGTAAGGAAACGGCTATTGAAGGGGGCGCCTGGCAAAGGCAGCGAGGCTCTCGTCCAGCCGCTTGTTGATGGCCGAGATCGTCGAGGCCGAGAAGGCATGGCCGCACAGTTCTTCCGTGATCGCCTTCACCTTGCGGGTCGACACGCCCTGCACATACATCTCCGCCAGTGTCGCCACCAAGGCCCGCTCGGAACGCTGGTAGCGCTCGAACAGCTCGGTGGAGAAGCGCCCGGCCCGGTCCTGCGGAACCCGCAGCTCGAGCTTGCCGACCCGCGTCACAAGGGTACGGCCGTAATAGCCCGAGCGATAGCCAAGCCGTTCGGGCGTGCGCTCGCTCTTCGAGGCACCCAGCGCCTCGTCCATCTCGGCCTCAAGCACCTCCTGCATCACCGCACGGAGCACTTCGTGCAATCCATCCGGGTTCGAAAGCAAAATGTCTTTGACGGCAGCGCTGGCGGTCTTAACTTCAGTCTTGGTCATGGTGGCGTTCCTTCGCGGGAATCAGGTGACGTGAACAATCACCAGCCCGCCATGACCGCCCCCTCTCAGCGAATTTGCAGAACTCTCAGCACACTACCCGGGGGAGACCCCTCCGCCCCCTTGCACTTCGTTGCTCGCCGCTATGCAGAGGACAGGCGACCTGAATCCGTGCTCAAGCCGATCTGGCGGCAGAGGCGGTCGGGCTGAACATGGAACCCGTGATGGACACAATTGCCACGCGAAGTCTCATGCTCGCCTAACCGGCCGGAACGATTTGCAATCCGGGCAGACTCGACAAAAGGAGGAGTAGCTCGTCTGCGTCCAAGCCAGACAAGTCTTGGTTCCTAAGGGCGCGATACAAAAGGCACAGGCTGGACTTGGCTGCCGGGGGCGGGGGTTGTCGGCCGCTCGATTGAAAGTGAGATACGAGGCGGAGAATCACCGATCTGCAGAGCGGAAAGGCGCTCGCCTAACTCCCTGTCAGTCACCGTTAGCCGATGGTTTAGACGAAGATAGTCCGTCCATGTCGGCGTGCGGAATGTCTCGGTCCAAAGAGTCGACTTCTGAAGGTCGCGCTGGAGGGTCCAGTTCCGCGCACCGGCGCGGCTCTGAACGCGCCGCCTTTCGCGCATGCAGCTCAGAAATTCCTCGATACTCTCCTCGAGTATCGAGTACTCCACCTTGATCACGATCGGGCCGCTCCTGGGCTTCAAAGGGAGGGCCAGTTCTGGTGGCCTGAAATCGAAGGCCGCTTGATCCGATTCCTCCCATAGCCGCACCGGCAATAGCTTTCCCACAGCTGCAACCAACAACAGTGCCGCTGCAGCACCTTCCAAAGCCCACGTTAGGGAATAGTACTGTGCGACAGCACCCCAGATATAGCTGCCCGCTGCCATGCCGCCGTAGGTCAGGGCGTAATAGATGGACAGGGTGCGACCAACGACCCACCTTGGGCTTGCCAACTGCACACACACGTCAGTTCCGGTCCAGGTGACAACCCAGCCTGCGCCACCGATTGCAAGCGCGATCGCCGCCACAGCCACCGACGATGTGAGAGCCATCAAAAGGCAGCACGCTGCGCAAGCAACCGATGCGAGCGTGATCAAACGGTTCTGGGACGTGATGCGTCTCAAGTAGCTGTTGCCAATGCCGGCGATGAAGGCCCCTGTGCCGAAGCCGGCCAACAGGACGCCGTAAACAATGGGCCCTCCCGCCAGCTGGTCGCGCACCAGGAGGGGGAGCAGAGCAAGGATCGAGATGCTTGACAGCCCGAACAGGGTTGCACGCACAATCGCCACTCTGATCTCCGAGGATATTGCCGTGAATCGCATGCCATCATGAATGGCCGTCGTCATCCGCTCGCGCGGAAGAGGCGAAGAGCGAACTTGCCACTTCGAGCGCAGGACAGCGCTCAACGGGACCAGGTCGCTCAGCGCAGCGAAAGCGAAAGCCGTAAGGGGGCCCAGCAAAGCCAAGATTACACCGCCCAGCGCCGGTCCTATGCTCCGAACCACGTTGTACCCCACCGACATCAGCGTCACTGCAGCGGGTATGTCGCGCCTTTCCAGGATATCGCCGACCGACGCGTGCCAGGCTGGATCGTTCAAGGCAAAGCCGCATCCGGCCAAGAAACTCAGTCCCAAGATCAGCCATGGACTGACAAAGCCCAGTCCAACAGAGAGTGCCAGCGCCGTGGATGCCAGTGCAATCAGGCAATGTCCGGCAAGCATCACGCCGCGGCGGCTGAAGCTGTCTGCAATGGCTCCAGCAAGGATCGACAAGAAGAAGGCGGGCAGGGTCGATGCAGCCTGTACGAGCGCAACCATCAGATCGGAGGCTGAAATCGTGGCCATGAGCCAGCTTATAGCCACGCTCTGCACCAGCCAGCCAAGGCTGGATATCTGCGTGGCTGTCCAGATAGAACGAAAGACCGGGTTTTGAAGAGGGATTAGTGTGTTTGCCGCAAAGCGCGGAGGATCTTGACGCCGCATCACTTCTCACCTCCACTGGGTGTCGTTCTTCCGCTCATTTGCTTACAGCGGTGCGCTCTGTGCACAGACTGCGTCACAACGAAGTTCCGAGATCGCGCTCGCAACAAGGACAATGTGACATCCATGGTGCTGATGCGCGTTGAGGTACCAACCTGGCCGTTAGCCGATGGGTCCCGCAGCCCGCTGGGTGCGGTCAGTTCTCCCCTGCGACTCTTGGCTTTGGACGGTGCTAGCGCCCCGATGGCCGGCTTGTCAAACTGCCGTAGGGCCAGCACATCCATCCCATCTGTTGACCGCGATCTCCGACGAGGTCGAGCAGCAGTAGGTCAACGGCAAATCTGGGTATTTCCGCTATCCGGTCGAGCGCGTGGCCATCGTCCGGAAACCCGAAGACGTTCATCACCCCAGGCGACCACACGCCCGAGACGATGCGACACGGCGGTAGCGGTTCACCAGAGGACGTGCGTTCTACTCAGCAGGAACATTGTTCTGCCGATCGTCGGCTGCGCCAGCCGTCACGTAAAGCGGCGCCAGAGTTCTTGCACCCGTCATTGGACTCCCGCTTTGCAGGTTTCGCCTAGGGCCTGCATCAGGTCATCGATAATGTCCTGAGGATGTTCAAGCCCTACAGAAATTCGCAGCAATCCGCCTGGCGCTTTGGACTTCGCACCTTCAACGGATGCGCGATGCTCTATCAGAGAATGCGTCCCGCCAAGGCTTGTCGCCCGGACAACAATCTTCAGGCGGCCGGCCACGGCCATTGCAGCATCGGCTCCGCCCTCGACGATAAAGGATAGCATCGCTCCGTAACGGCTCATTTGCCGCGTAGCAAGATCGTGTCCCGGATCAGTTTGCAAACCAGGAAAGAGCACTTTTTCGACGCGCGGATGAGACGCCAGGGCCTCGGCCACTTTCTGGGCGCCTTCGCAATGGGCGCGCATGCGGACCGGCAATGTCTGCAGGCCCCGCAACGCCAGCCAACAGTCGAAGGGCGCTGCGACGCTGCCCTTGTGTTTCTGGACCATCCGCAATGGGCGACCGAGGGGTGACGCGTTTGGGACAATGACGACACCGGCCATCAGATCCGAGTGGCCGCCAATGTACTTTGTCGCCGAGTGCATCACCGCGTCTGCCCCGATCTCGAGTGGCAGTTGAAGCACTGGGGTGGCCCACGTATTGTCCACCACCGCCAAGGCGTCTGCCTCGTGCGCGATTGCGCAGATGGCCGCAATGTCGACAACGCGGATCATCGGGTTTGACGGCGTCTCGACCCAGACGAGGCCAGTCCGCTTCGATGTCACCGCGGCGCGCAAAGCGTCCAAATCGCGCATGTCGACGGGGGCAAAGTCGAAGCGAGACCCAATGTCGGTCTCTTCGATCAGCGAACGAATGCCGAAATACATGTCATCCGGCAGAACGATCCGACCCGCCGACGGATGGCTCTCGAAAACTGCAGCGATTGCGGCCATGCCCGAAGCGAAGGCGATGCCGTCTTCCCCTCCCTCAAGCGTCGCCATGGCCGCCTCGAACGCATTGCGTGTCGGATTTCCATCCCTTGTGTATTCGAAGCCGGACGGAAATGACCCGTTGGCGCCTCGTTCGAACGTCGTGCTGGTGTGCAGCGGCATGGATACGGCCCCCGTGGACGCGTCGACACCTCGGCCGCAGTGGATCGCCTTCGTCTCAAAACGCATCGGTTATTTCCTTCCTAACGGGCAGTTGCAATTTCGCGCCGGTCATTATACTGACCGCAATACGTGAGCCGAGGACCAAAGTCAATATAATGACCGATGTTACAACAGCGTTTGATGCCGAGCAGGCGCTTGGGCAAGCGATAGCGGCCCGGATCCGAGACCTGAGGCGTGACCAAAACCTGACCCTGGATCGCCTGGCTAAACTAAGTGGCCTATCGAAGGGAACCGTGGTCGCGCTGGAGCAGGGTAGGGCGAACCCCAGTATCGGCATACTGTGTCGGCTGGCGGCGGCGTTTTCGCTCTCGGTGGCCGATTTGTTGAACGAGCACCCTTCCACGGTGCGCCTTCCCATTGAGCGGACAGAGACCAGGAGTCTTTGGACGAGCGCCAAGGGAAGCTCTGCGCAACTGCATTCGTCGACCTCGGGACACACGATGTTCGAACTGTGGAGCTGGGTCATGATGCCGGGCGACGTGTTTTCCGCGGACGCTCATAGTCCGGATACGCGCGAGCTGATCTCGGTCAGTCAGGGGGCCCTGAGCGTTGTGGTAGGTACTCATGTGGTAATTTTAAGCGAAGGCGAGAGTGCGCGGCTTGTCACTGACCAACCTCACTCATATGCGGCGGCATCTGATGTGCCCGCCCACTTTACGATGGCGGTGCTTGAGCGTGGTGGACACCGAGATCCGGGGCACTCGTCGACGGCAGCGAAGATTCAGGGGCCCGTTCCGTAAGGCCCCGCCGATTACCAACAACCGCACATTCGCGACAGGAGATAAACCGTTGTACGTTCCGCCTCATTTTGCCGTCCCTGATCAGAACGCCCTGTTCGACCTTATCGAGAGACACCCGCTCGGTATCCTCGTCACCCAAAGCAAAGGCACGCTGGACGCGAACCACCTCCCTTTCGAGCTTGACCGCTCGAAGGGAGACAAGGGCGTTCTCAATTGCCATGTCGCTCGCAAGAACCCAGTCTGGGAGGAAGTCGCCAATGGCGATGAGGTTCTCGTAATCTTCCGTGAGGCCGACGCTTACATCTCGCCGAACTGGTATCCGAGCAAGCATGAATTCCACAAGCAGGTGCCGACGTGGAACTATCTCGTCGTCCATGCCCACGGACGCATCACTGTCCGGGATGATGAGCGGTATGTGCGCCGCAACGTGGCGAAGCTCACTCACATGCAAGAAGCCTCGCAGCCGGTCCCATGGAAGATGGGCGACGCGCCGAAGGACTTCATCGACACGATGGTCAAGGCAATCGTCGCCCTGGAGATCGAGATCACCGGTCTGGTTGGAAAATCAAAACTCAGCCAGAACAAAGAGTTGCGCGACATTCAGAACCCTGGTGAAATGCTGCGTGCCCAAGGGGCCATTGCGATGGGAGAAGCGATGCTCGCGGCTGCGGCGGCCAAATCCCAATAGCATGTGTCTTGTCCCGACAAAGCCGCTGGTGCCGGCTTCCCGACGGGTCACCTAGCCCGCCTTGACGCACGGCAATAGCGTTTGACGGCCTGAAGCACGCTGTGGTCACCCTTGTGATGCTTTTCCACGCGCCTGGTCAGGCGACAGGATTGCTCCGTCGTGAGGACAGGCGGGAGTTTGCAGGTTGCGGTCGGCGGGTTCGTTTCCGGCGCCTGCGCCCCGTCGTATGTCGCGAGTCGAGGAATGCGATCGAGGGCGATGTGCAGGATGCGCTGCGGTAACGTCGTCGGCTGGCACAGACGGACTTCCGATTTCACCTCGACCACCCGCGCAGCGGTTTTGAATGAGGCGCAAACGCACGCGTGTCGAATTGGGCGATTTCCCTTGGGCGCCGAGCTCGACCATGCGCGATGATGCGATCGACGCAGCCCCAGCTGGCGGCGCCTTCAACGAACTCCTTGAACCTGCAGACCTTGCCCGAAAGCACTTCTCTTACGGGAGATGATTGGCTTTGTCGCCGAAGCGGCTGATGGAGATGGTGGTGGGCGCCGCCGCGTAGGCGACGACCCCGTAATCACAGCGGGAGCTCGCAGGCGGGGTCGACAAACACCCTTGATTGGCCGAGCTTGAGGTGCATCTCTATCACGCTGATTGCCTATTGGGCTGGTCCAGCGTTTGATCGGACCCATGATCCATCCGACCAGCTTGTGAGGGATGCAACCGAACCAGGCGCTGCTCCCACAGTCTTCGCAGGCCCTCCATTAGAGCTGCATGCCTAGCCTGATCCGGCTCAATCATATTGAGGTGATCTCGCAACACGGCTTCGCCCTCGATCCGCATCAGTAGATTAAACAAGTCGTTTGAAATTCGCACACTGTCAATGCTGAAGTGGTTCGGAATAATCTCGCAGACAGTCTCCTGATGATCTCGCGCTGTGTAAGCACGGGTTTGATGGAGGGAGACTGAGGGAGGCAATGAAATCGCAAGCGCAGTCCAATCCTGCAGCGTTGCAGCCCGTTTTTTTACCAGGAAGGGACCGACCACAAGTCCATCCAGCTCTGTCGTCAAAAATGTGGCAATCGCGTCTGCAACCGTATCCACGATCGGTTCAGCATTGTTGTTAAAGGACGTATTGAGCAGAATTGGAGTGCCTGTCCGCTTCTTGAACGCATTGATGACCTCCCAGTAAGCGGGGTTGGCATCGCGCGATACTGTTTGCAGCCGAGCCGTACCGTCGACGTGCGTAATGGCACCCAACAAGGCGCGCTTTGAGTCACGCACGCGAACGACGAAATTCATGAATGGAAATTCGTGCTTACCGTCCGGGAGGTCGAAAAATTCGCTCGCATCCTCTTCCAGCACAGATGGTGCGAAAGGCCTATAGCCTTCGCGCTTCTTGACCATGGCATTGATCCGGTCCTTGTTTGCAGCGGGCCGAGGGTCGGCAAGAATGCTGCGGTTGCCCAGCGCACGTGGCCCAAACTCCGAACGACCCTGCACCCAGCCGATCACGGCGCCGTTGGCGATCCAGTCGGCTGCACTGCTCGCTACGTCGTCAGAGCGTTCAACCTCGAGATGTCCGGCCCATGCATTCAGTTCCTGTTCCACGGCGCGGTCGCTCCCGAGATCAGGACCCCAATAGACCTCCTGCAGTCGCTCACGCGGCGCGGGGCGGCCCATCTCGTTAGAGACTATCAGCGCAGCTCCCAATGCGCAGCCAGCGTCGTGAGACGCGGGTTGCACGAAGATGTCTTCGAAAAGCCCTGAATACAGCAGCTTGCCGTTCATCGTGCAGTTGTGGGCTACCCCTCCCGCCAGACACAACCGCTTCATGCCGGTGGCCTCACGGTGGTGCCGGAGAATGTGGAACACGATCCGCTCAAGCGCTTCCTGCAGTGACGCACTCACATCTCGATGCTGCTGGGTGAAAGGCATTCCCTTTCGCCTGATCTCGATGTTGCGGAGCAACGCCGGACCGATGCGGTCGAGGTGAACACGGTAGCCACCGTTGGCGGAGAGCTCGTAGAACTGCTCGAAGAGCTCGCGATAGGGAGCGGGGTCGCCATAGGGCGCGAGTCCCATTACCTTATACTCGTCGAACAGGCCGTAGCCGAGATAGCGGATCGTCTCGAGATAAAACAGCCCAAGAGAATTGTCCTCCGGGAAAGCCTCGATTTGCGTAATTTCTGTGCCAGACCCTACCGCCACAAGGCCCGACAGGAAATCACCACAGCCATCAATCGCTAGAATGAGACTTTGTTCGAAGCCCGACATTGCAAAGGCGCTCACGGCGTGCGCCTGATGATGACCTACGAATGAAATACGTGAACTGTCCAACTTAGTGTCGAACTCACGCGCTAACAGGTTCTGCACCAACATTTTAGCATCCAACGGAATGGAGAGAATGTCCGGTTGGGAAGCGGACATACCTTCAAGCATGGCGTTGGCGTAGGTCTCGCTGGCGTAGACCGCGACACGATCAATGTCGCTGAGCTGAACCCCGGCCGTCGAAAGACAGTATTGAATCGAACCACTTGGCAGCTTGTTCGAGTGCTTGATTCGATTGAGGCGTTCCTCTTCGACGGCGGCTATCACCTTTCCGTCTCGGACGAGCACCGCGGCGCCATCGTGCATAAAGGCGTTCGGACGCTCGAATCGGTTTTCATGGACTTGGTCAAGTCCGCCGCTGATTCCTAGACACAGCATTTCTTTCTCCAAATAGTAACGGGAAAGCCAAATTGGCCTACCTCGACTGTTTCCAACTAAATAGGCCGTGTTGTCGCCTGCAGCTGCGACCGCCCGTCAGGCATCAGCGGCATCGAAGAAAGCCTCATAAACGATCAATGAGATGTTTCGACTGTGACACCTACGGTGCCATCACGCGAGAGCTTGGCTGGATCATCCAATCTTGAGCGGCTGCTGACATGTATCCGGCTCTGTCGTTTTCATCGGCAGAACCAACTTGCGATGCCGCCTGTTCTTGGGAAGGGCGGCCGTCGACGAATAACAGTACCGCCCCCTTGAACTGGCCCGATTTCATTCTCCGAAGCGACCATAGTCGCACCGCCCGACATTGTCGGCCAGTTGCAACTCACTTTCTCGGCACGACCTCCACTGCACGTCAGGGCGCATCGAAGATTTTCTCCTTTGGATTATTCCTAAGGCAGCTTTCGTCACGCGATAGAGCAGCGTGTGATTGGTGCGTGAGGCTCTTTTTTTGTCCATGCACGATTCCGGAAGAGTGATGAAATCGATTGTTTTGATCAAAGTCATCCACGCTATGAATAACAGCCGCAGCACATGCGTTTCAAAGCGCTTCAGGCTTCCCGGATGGCTACTCCGATGTGAAGCGCATGGCATTCCAAGCGCTCTGTCAACTAAACGATGAGTATCGGCGTCGACCCTCATTGCCTTCGTCTTCGCGACTCCGTGACAGCGGCTGGCATTGTGTTTGTAGGGCATCGGGCGAAGATCATGTCGATCGGCCATCTCGCCTGCCTATCGGCAAACCCTTGAACAATGATCCACGCACCAGCGCGATTGTGATCACGAGCGCCTCTGAGCTCGGGAGGTTCGGTTTTCTGAGGGTTCCTGGGTCTCCGAAGCGATGGAGGTAGCTAGCCTTCCTGGTGCTATACGGTTGTGCTCTTCATGGAGTGGACGCATTTGCGTCTCGAAAGCGGTTCTTCAGTGGAACCGGCGCCAAGGCCCGTCTGTGGTCGTTCAGAACACGGGGTGCCGTCTCCAAACTGGATATTGGAGCCGGCAGCCGCCGGAACTTGACCCATGGAGATGAGCGCCTGTCAGGAGGCGTTCGAAAACGGCGCGATCTTCATCGCGGCTGTTTCATGGTGTCATTCCTGACATGTTCTTTATAATCGGCAGCTTGCGGATAGTCTTGCCCGTCGCCGCCCGTAGCGCGTTGGCGACGGCCGGGCCGATCGGCGGCACACCTGGCTCACCAACTCCCGTGGGCGGCTCCTCGGAGGGCACAATGTGCACCTCGACTCGCGGCATCTGCTCGATCCTGAGCGGTGTATAGGTATCGTAGTTCTCTTGGTCTACGACACCGCCCTTCAGGGTCAGCTCCTCCTGGAGGATCGCGCCTAGCCCGAAGCCGATACCGCCCTCCATCTGAGCGCGAATCTGGTCAGGATTTATCGCGGTGCCGCAATCTACCGCGCAGACGACGCGGTCGACCTTGAAACCATTTTCATCGTTGAGGGTGATCTCCACCACATCGGCGACATAGGTCGAGAGGCTTTCATGCAGGGCCACGCCGCGGAAACGGCCTTCCGGCAGAGGCTTGTCCCAGCCTGCCTTCTCAGCAGCCACTTTAAGCACGGCGGCATGCCGTGGATGGTGACCGAGCATTGACAAGCGGAAGTCGACCGGATCACGGTTCGCAGCGGCGGCGAGCTCATCGATCAGGGTTTCCACCGCGTAAGCGGTGTGGGTGGAGCCTACCGAACGCCACCACAGCACCGGGATGTTCACGTCCGTGGTGGTCAGCTCGACCTTCAGGTTCGGGATCGCATAGGGCAGGTTGGTGGCGCCCTCTACGGAGGTTGGATCGATGCCGTTCTTGATCATCGCCGCAGAGGTCGAACCGCCCAAGACCGATTGGCCCACGATGTGGTCATGGAGAGCGACGACATTGCCTTTCTTGTCGAGCCCCGCCTTGACTGCGTGCACATAGGCCGGCCGGTACCGCCCACCCCGCATGTCATTCTCGCGGGTCCACTGCACCTTCACTGGCTTGCCGCGTCCCAGTGCACGCGCTGTGGAAACAGCTTCGATAATGACATCTGCATCCAAGACGGCGCGGCGGCCGAAACTGCCGCCGGTCTTCATCACGTGCAGCCTCACCTTGTCCGGCGTGGTGTCGCCTACCTGAGCGGCAGCCGCCTGATAAAGGTCGGGCATCTGGTGTCCGCCCCAGACGTCGATGGTGCCGTCTTCGTTGATTCGGGCGGCCGCGTTGAGTGGCTCGATCGAAGCATGGACAAGATAGGGGAATTCGTAGTGCCCCTCGATGATTTTCTCAGCACTGGCGAACGCTGCGGGAGTGTTACCGTCGTCGCGCGCGGTGGCCGCGCCCAGATCGTCTGCTGCCTTGTTGTATTCGGCCATGATCTCGGCCGTGCCGCGCCCTTCGGCCTTCTCCTCGTTCCAGGTCACCTCCACGAGGTCGCGGCCCTTGAGCGCCGTCCAGGTGTCCCTGCCAACCACGGCAATGCCTCGCGGCGTCTGGACGACATCGACAATGCCGTCGAGTGCCTTGGCCTTGGTTGCGTCGAAGCTCTCGATCTCGGCGCCGAACTTCGGCGGATGGATCATAACGGCCGTCTGGAGTCCCTCCATCATGAGGTCGATCGTGTAGGTCTGCGCGCCGTTGGTCTTGCCGGCGGAATCGTAGCGCTTGAGGCTGTCCGATCCGATCTGGGCCCACTTGTCGCGCGGCTTTAGCGGCACGTCGTCGGGAACCGGCATTCCCGCTGCGGCTTCAGCCAGGTCACCGTAGCGCGCCTGCATCCCTGAGGCGTGCGACACGACCCCGGAAGCGACTTTGATCTCGCCGGCTGGCACATCCCACCGCTGCGCCGCGGCCGCCACCAGCAAGGCCCGTGCGGCAGCACCCGCCTTGCGGTAGCGTTCCCACGACGAACTCATCGACGTGGAGCCACCAGTTGCCTGTGCGGCCCCGCCCCAGGCGAGATTGCCGTAGAGCGCGGTATTGCCATATCCGCCGACCACGTCCACCTGCGCCCAGTCGCCGTCGAGCTCTTCCATAACCAGGGTGGCGATGCCGAAATAGGAGCCTTGTCCCATCTCGAACTGCGAGGAGTAGATGATGATTCGGTTCTCCTTTGTGATCTCGACATAGGTCTGGAAGGGGTTCGCCTGAACCTTTGCAGTAGTCGTTTGTGCGATGTCGGACGCCGCCAGCACTAGCCGGTAGCCCACGGCGAGGCCAGCGGTGGTGACGCCCGCGCCGACGAGGAACCGGCGGCGCGTGGGCCGCACGGAGTTATGCTTCGAGAGAAACTGCGACATGCCTCAAGTCTCCAGCCGGTTGGCGGTCTCGTGGATGGCCGCGCGGATGCGATGATAGGTGGCGCAGCGGCAGAGATTGCCGCTCATCGCCGAATCAATATCATCGTCCGACGGCTTAGGCGTCTCTGTAAGGAGGGCCACGGCCGACATGATCTGGCCAGACTGGCAATAGCCGCATTGAGGTACGTCGAACTCGGCCCACACGGCCTGGACCGTTTCGCCTATCTTGCCCGACACACCCTCAATGGTGATGATCGAGGCTCCTTCGATGTCGCCGACTGCGGTCTGGCACGAGCGCGTCGGCATGCCGTTAACGTGAACCGTGCAAGCGCCGCACTGGGCAAGCCCGCAACCGAATTTCGTTCCCGTGAGTCCGATGACGTCACGGACCGCCCAGAGCAGCGGCATCTCTGGATCGACGTCGAGTGTTCGCACCTCGCCATTGAGGGTAAAAGCGACCATTGCTTGCTCTCCTTGTCCTGAGCTGGCTATCTCGTTGAGCCTCCGCCCGCCTGGCAACCGAGCTCTTGTTGCTGAGGCCTAGCCGACCACACCCTAGGAACGCGCAGCTCAAGCAACAAGCCGCTAGGTTGGCGAGTTACGAGATCGTGAAGTGGGTCGTGTCGAAGGCTGGAGGCAACTGAATGTCATTTTTTGGGCGGACAGGCCGCTTTAGGCTGGGTTACACGAGACTGGACATTCGGGTCGTCGCGAACATCGACCGCTGGTCGGCCGCGTCCGGCAGGGCCCTGATTGGCTACACGAAATGAAATGGGACGACTATCGATGGGGGCCTACCTCGACCCGCAACCTCCACGACTGGACCCTCAGGTTTCCGGCTATCGTCCCGGGCGGTGGCCGAGCTCGGCGCCTCGGACGCGATAATAGACGGTGATGCGTTCGTCGTTGACCAGAAGGCTTGTCGCGCATTCCCAGTCTTCAGCGGGCTCTTGGCCGCGGCGGGAGACGTCAGGACCATGCTTGCCGGCTTCGACCCGCTCAAGATCGACGGCGAGGGTCTTCGCGATCGGCCACTCGTCGATCGGCGCAAACCGCTAGTTAACCTGCTGAGACGCCGCCAAACGGCATCGTTCTGAGCGACGAGATCAGCGGCGGCAGCGACATTCTCGCGCAAGTCTCCCAGTTCGGCCTCGACGGCATCTTCTCCAAGCTGCGTGTCAGTCCATATCGATCCGGCCGGCGCCAAGAATGGGTGAGACAAAATGCGTGCTGAGTGATGAGTTCATCGTCATCGGCTGCGAACCCGGCAACAGTTACGGCGGTCGGGAAGCGTGCTCTGGCGAATGTCGAGGACGGAAATCTGGTGTTCGCCGGCGGCATTGGCACCGGCTTCAATGCGCGCACCGGGCCGGAAGTAAAGCGCCGGCTCGATGCCATTCCAATGGATAAACCACCGATTCCTAGTTTGAAGGCGAACGGTGCGGCATGGGCGGAGTGCCCTGCGCAGTCTGTACCTCCGCAGTCGATTGTCGAGTTCGAAGGGGGTGTGATTGGCGTCGAGACCGCTCCAGCCATGGCTATCAGCACGCCGAGTGCGTTGTTTTCGATCAGTTCTCGAAATGAGCGGGTAATACATGACACTTCCTTTCACTTGCCGAACGGGGTTTGCTGTTCACCGGCTGGCATCCGATGGCAAGCGTTCCAACGCGGCGGCGATCTGGCGCTTCGCTGCTGGGGGCAGAGGCAGGATGGGACGCGGGGGGTCGGCGCGGCAAATGTCGAGCAATTCAGCGAGTGCATAGACGACGCGAAGGCTCGAGAACTCCTTGAAGAGGCTCCAGATCGGGACCAGCGCGGCATCGATCCGTCGCGCTTCGGCCGCATCGCCCTGTTGCGCCGCTGTGAGGATCGTCATGCAGACCTCGGGCAGGATGCCCGCGAGGACGCTGTACCATGTGTCGGCGCCGGCGATCATGGCCTCGGCGGCGTTCCAGTCGCCGCTGTAGCCAATCGAGAACCCTTCCGGCAGTGTGCGCCTCTGGGCGGTCAGGTGGTTCTTGATCGCATCGCTTTTGTCTGTCGGATTCTTGATGGCGACAATCCCAGCCACCTTTGCCAGGCGGCTGACAAGGGGTGGACTGAAATGGAAATGCGTCGTTCCTGGATTGTCGTAGACGACGATCGGCAGGCCACTTTCGCGCGCCACAGTGGAGAAATGTTCGAACACCTCGTCATCAGTAAGCGGGGTGTAGGAGGCGGCGGCAAGCAAACCCGCGGCAGCTCCAAGGGCCTTGGCGTCCTGCGCGAGCCTCACGGCTTCGTCGGTGCGCAGCGCGCCTATACCCACCACGACCGGCATTCGCCCTGCGATTTCGTCCAAGGTCTCGGCGAGCGCCCGCCGCCGTTGCTCCCGCGACAGATACATGTATGTGCCGGTGCTGCCGAGAAGACCGATTGAATGGACCTGAGCGGCGCCAAGCCGAGAAATCAGCTTGCGCAGACCAACGCTATCGACACGGCCGTCACGATCGGTCGGCGTAATGGGGAACGCGGAAAGACCGCTCAGGAATGCCATGGCAAGGCTCCAGGTTCATGCGTGAGCGCAAGGGTGGCCACACGACAGGTCATCATAAGCCGTCCAGACCCCGCCGCAGGTCTGCGATGAGGTCATCGGCGTCTTCAAGACCCACCGAGAGACGCATGAGGTCCTCGCCCACTCCATCGGCCAAATGGGCATCCTTGCGGATCGGCTGCCGAGCACGGGTGAGGCTTGCTGGATGATAGATAAGGCTGTCGGCATCGCCGAGGCTGACGGCGCGAGTGATCAGGTTGAGCCGGTCCATCATCAGGCGCGCTCCTTCGTATCCAGCGTGGAGGCCAAAGGCCAACATGCCCGATCCGTTGGACATCTGTTTTCGCGCCGTCACCTGATCAGGGTGCGAGTCGAGGAAGGGATAACTCACAAATGCCACTGCCGGGTGCGCTTCCAGCGCCCGAGCCACCGCAAGGGCCGTGGCGCTGTGCCGTTCCATGCGCAGCGTCAGCGTCTTCAGACCGCGCAGGATCAGGAAAGCTGACATGGGCGAGAGCGCTGCGCCGGTGATGTAGCGCAGGCCGGTTTCATGCAGCGTGCGGAGCGTTTGCGCGTCGCCGAGAAGCGCTCCGCCAAGGGCATCGCCATGACCATTGATGTACTTGGTCAGCGAGTGGAGCACGATGTCCGCCCCGTGCTCAAGCGGTCGCTGGAGCGCGGGCGAGGCGAAGGTGCTGTCGACTGCAACCCTTACACCGCGCTCGTGAGCGCGCTCGGCAATTGCCGCGATGTCGAGGATGCGGCTCAGCGGATTGACCGGCGTCTCGAAGAAAACCAGCCGCGTCCGCTCGGTGATCGCGGCATCGAGATTTTGGGGATCGGACAGATCGACCGCGACGACCTTGATGCCGAAGCGGGGGACCGCCTGTTCGACCATGGCAAGCGTGTTCGCATAAAGCGTCTTGTGGACGATGAGTTCATCGCCTTGGGACAGGAGCGACAGGATCAGCGTGCCGAAGGCCGCCATCCCCGAGGCAACAACCAGCCCCGCCTCGGCTCCTTCCAGATTGGCGAGCCGCTGCTCGAGGATCTCGGTCGTCGGATTGTATTCGCGCGCATAGAGCCGTCCACCAAGAGCGGCGGCGGCCTCGTTTGCTGCCACGCTTTCGAACCCATAGGTTGACGTCAGGAACACTGGCGGCTGGACGGCATTGGAAAAGCCGGCCGGATCGTAGCCATGATGGATCGCCCGGGTGGCAAATCCGGGGCTGGTGCGGTTGAGAGACCCCGTTGGAGCATCGGTTTCGGATTGATATTTGCGGGTCATTCGGCCTCTGAGATCTTTCTTGGGCTCCGAAAACATTGACGGCAAACTGGCCGATGTGAAATATCCAGTTGGCGATGAAAGAGATGGTCCAGTCTTCAAGTGCCGGGTCTGCAGCGCGCTCGCACGCGATGGGTGCACGCCAGATATACGAAGCCCTTCGCGAGCAAATCCTCGGCGGCGTCTACGAAACCGGCAGTCAGTTGCCATCCTCCCGGGCCCTGGCAAATGACCTCGGCGTTTCGCGAACCACGGTAACGGTCGCCTATGAGCAACTGGCTGCGGAAGGTTTCATCGAAGCCCGTCAAGGCGCGCGACCTCGCGTTGCGTCTTCGTTGATTGGCCATGAGACGGGCCGCACTCACGCGAAACGGGTCGGCCCAATCCACCTGTCCGCATATGGCGAGCGGCTGCGCGCGACGTCACCCTGGCCAGATTATCTGCCGACTGGGCTGAAGGTCGAGTTCCGCTATGGGGACCTGGCACCGTCGGATTTCCCATCGTTGGTCTGGAAACGCGCGATGAACGAGGCGATGGGGCAGCGCCCGCTGCGTCTTGCCTATGACGATCCTCGCGGCTCGCGCCGGCTCCGCCAGGCGCTTCAGGGATATCTCTGGCGCGCCCGGACCCTGAGCTGCGACCTCGACCAGATCATCATCGTCAGCGGTTCGCAGCAGGGCCTTGATCTGTGCGCGCGCCTGCTTCTCGATCCCGCCGACCGCTTCGTCATCGAGGATCCGTGCTACAGGATGGCGCGTCAGGTCTTTGCCAGTACGGGTGCCTCACCCATCCCGGTCATCGTCGACGAAGACGGGATGAAGACCGAGTTGCTGGCGGGGATCGGGGCACGACTGGCTTATGTCACGCCATCGCATCAGTTTCCGCTGGGTGGCGTTATGCCTATTGCGCGCCGCCACCAACTCTTGGAATGGGCGCGGCACAACAACGCCTATGTGATCGAGGACGACTACGACAGCGAATATCGCTACGACATCAATCCGGTTCCACCGCTGCACAGTCTCGAGGACCACGGGGCTGTCATCTATCTCGGCACGATATCCAAGACGCTCTCGCCAATGCTGCGCATCGGCTACCTCGTCGTCCCACCCGAATTGCAGGAGGTCTTCGCAAACGCCAAACAATTCGCAGACCGGCATTCGCCGGTCGCTGAACAGGAAGCGCTGGCATCTTTGATCGAGAGCGGCGGCTACGAAAGCCATGTGCGCCGTGTGCGCAGGCTGAACGGCGAGCGTCGGGAAATGTTGTTGGATGCCTTGCAGCACAGCTTCGGGGATCGCATCACTGTCCAGGGAGCTGATGCGGGACTGCACGTCGCGATTTGGTTCAATGACCTGCCACGATCGCGGGAAACGGCCTTGGTCGAATCCGCCCGCGACGCTGGCCTGGGGCTACACCTGATCTCGCCGCTCTACGAACGGCCATCGAACGAAGGCCGCACCGATCGCGTCGGACTTGTCATGGGCTATGCCGCCTTGAGCATTCGGCAGATCGGGAAGGGCGTTGAGGTCCTGCGAGAGGTTGTCAAGCAGGTGCAAGACGCGATGCCGGTGCGGAACAACTGAGACGGGGGACGTCAAAAGCTGGCGCTGCAAGCAATCCTAAGGCCCACCCGCATTTCGTGGCAAAGCCAACTGGACTGGGAAAACGCCATGCAACTGGTGCTGTTGATCAGGCCAGTTTGGCGGCAGATTTTGGTGCGAGACGAATTTCCGAGAGCGATGCATGATCTGGCAAGGAAAGCTGCTTCACGTCCATATCGCGCCCGCTGCCTCCTATGAAATGGAGGAGCTGGCGCAGGCGCAGCTTATTGCCGGCCAAGGCATTGTCGGAGACCGCTACTACCTGGGGACGGGGACCTATTCGGCGCGTCCTGACGTTCGGGAGGTGACACTGATCGAAGCTGAAGTTCTGGACGCCATCGCGAAGGGCGAGCCCGGGATTCCGGGCTTCAAGGCCAAGCTCGCACCCGAAGATCACCGGCGCAATCTGACGACACGAGGCGTTCCGCTTGGCCATCTTGTCGGCAAACGCTTCCGGGTCGGGGAAACGATCCTCAGAGCCGCCCGGATGAATGTGCCGTGCAAGTATATCGAGGAGTTGCTGGGGCTTCCGGGTCTCTACGAGGGGCTTCTGAACCGCTCCGGCCTGAACTGCACAATCGAGGTCGGGGGCGTGATCCGCCCCGGTGATCTGATCTTGCCCATCGACGAGTGAAACGCCATGGCCTCGCCGCGTATTATCATGAAGCTGACCGTGACCGCTGTCCGCAAGGAGCCGGGCGACGTGCTGGTCATCGACCTGAAACGCCCACGCAAACCTGTGCTGCCGGCGTTCGAAGCGGGTTCTCACGTTGATGTCCATCTTCCCGAAGGAAAGGTACGTCAGTATTCACTTTGCGGCGACCCGACCGAGCTCAGCTGCTACACCATCGCGGTGAAGCGCGAGAATGACGGCCGTGGCGGCTCGGCGTGGATCCACGAAACCATTGTCGTCGGCTCCACACTGCCTGTCTCCACGCCACGCAACCATTTTGCTCTCAAGCCAGGCGAGGGGCCGACTTTGCTGCTGGCAGGGGGGATCGGGATCACCCCGGTTCTGGCCATGGCGCGCGCGCTCGCCCGGCAGGCCAAGCCCTTCGAGTTGCACTATTTCACCCGCGGCCGGGCGCTCACGCCACTCTTGGAGGTAATCGAGGACGATCTTCCTGGCGATAATGTTCGGTTCCATTTCGACGACGAGCCGGCGACCCGCCAGGACATCGCCGCGCTGCTGGCGAACCGTTCGGCCGAGGCTCAGGTTTACTATTGCGGGCCGCCCGGATTCATGGCCGCCGTGGGGCGGGCGGCTGAACCCTGGCCCGAGGGCACGGTTCATTTCGAAACTTTCCAGCCTCCCGAGTTTGATGGCGCGCCACCGGAACCATTCGTCATAGAACTCCGTGCGGGCAGGGTGGTTGAGGTTTCGGCTGAGACCACGGCACTGGCCGCCTTGCGTGCGGCCGGTGTGCCGTTGATGGCCTCGTGTGAGAACGGGGTGTGCGGGACCTGCGAATGCGCAATGCTGGCGGGACAGCCGATCCATCGGGATGCCGTCCTGTCCAAAGAGGCACGCGGCCACCGCTTCATCCCCTGCGTGTCGCGCGCGACAGGTGTGTTGAAGCTCGATCTTTGACCATTTGGGCGGGGGTCCTGTGAGACCGGCAGCTGATTTGCGGGAAACTGAATGACGAGGAAACTGGAATATCTGAACGAGATCGAGCGCTGCGTCTCCTGGCTCGCAGCCTGGACGATCCACCACGCCAACCACCTCCGCGAGGGCGATGAGATCAAGGTCGGGGGGCATCAGGCCTCGTCCGCGTCGCTGAGCACCATCATGACCGCGCTCTACGGTTCGGTCCTGCGCCCGCAGGATCGGGTGGCGGTCAAACCCCACGCGGCGCCGATCTTCCATGCACTTCAGTATCTGGCGGGCAACCAGACCCATGAAAAGCTCATGAACTTCCGCGGCTACAAGGGCGCGCAGAGCTATCCTTCGCGGACGAAGGATGTCGACGATGTCGACTTCTCGACCGGGTCGGTGGGTCTCGGCGTTGCTCAGACGCTGTTCTCGTCGCTGGTGCAGGACTACGTCTCGGGTCACGGCTGGATGAAGGAGCGTTCCGAGGGCCGAATGGTCAGCCTGATCGGCGACGCCGAGATGGATGAGGGCAACATCTACGAGGCCCTGATCGAAGGCTGGAAGCACGGGCTCAGGAACTGCTGGTGGGTGGTCGACTACAATCGCCAGTCGCTCGACGCCGTGATCCGGGAGGGCCTCTGGCAGCGGTTCGAGCAGATTTTTCGCAACTTCGGCTGGGACGTGATGGTCCTGCGCCACGGCGCTCTGCAAGAGGCTGCCTTTGCCGAGCCGGGGGGCGAGAAGCTGCTCGAGTGGATAGAGCGCTGTCCGAACCAGCTCTATTCGGCGCTGACCTTCCAAGGGGGGGCTGCCTGGCGCAAGCGGCTGCTCGACGAGATCGGAGACCAAGGGCCGGTCACCACTCTGATCGAAAGCCGCTCCGACGACGAGTTGCAGGCGTTGATGACGAACCTTGGCGGGCATGACATGCCGAGCCTCCTCGAAGCCTTCGAGGCGGCGTCCAGGCATGACCGTCCCGTCTGCTTCATCTGTTACACCATCAAGGGCTACGGTCTGCCGCTTGCCGGACACAAGGACAACCACGCGGGGCAGATGACGCCCACGCAGATGGAAGACTACCGCCTGCAGATGGGCGTAAAGCGGGGTGAGGAGTGGGACAAATGGGCGGCCGCCACCTTGCCGGAAGCGGAACTTGACGCCTTCTTCGCAAAAGCGCCGTTCTTCAGTGAGGGGCGTAGGAGGCTGTCTGCGCCTTCGGTGCCGGTGCCCGAAACCCTTCCGTCACCGGGGCAGCCCGGCAAGCCGCTCTCGACCCAGATGGGCTTCGGCCAGATCCTGAACGACATCGCACGCGAGCGCAGTCTGCTTGCCGACCGCATTGTGACCACCTCGCCCGATGTGACGGTCTCGACCAATCTCGGTGGCTGGGTCAACCGGCGCGGCCTTTTCGCCAGGGAGACCATGGCGGACACCTTCAAGGCCGAACGCATTCCGTCGACCTTTACCTGGGAATTTGGGCCGAAGGGGCAGCACCTCGAGCTCGGTATCGCCGAGTCGAACCTGATGATCATGCTCGGGGCGCTCGGTCTCTCGCACTCGATCAATGGCGTGCGTCTGCTGCCGATCGGGACAGTCTATGATCCCTTCATCTACCGATCGGCCGACCAGCTAAACTACGCCTGCTATCAGGATGCGCGCTTCATGCTGGTCGCAACGCCCTCGGGCGTGACGCTGGCGCCCGAGGGCGGGGCACACCAGTCGATCGGCACCCCATTGATCGGCATGGCGCAGGATGGGCTTTGCGCCTTCGAACCGGCCTTCGTCGACGAACTGTCCGTGATCATGCGCTTTGCCTTCGATTACATGCAACGTAATGGCGAGGGGGATCCGGATGAGACGACGTGGCTGCGTGATCAGACCGGAGGATCGGTCTATCTTCGCCTGTCAACCCGGCCGCTCGAGCAGCCGCTGCGCGACATGAACCCGGCGCTCGCGCGGGACATCGTCAATGGCGCCTATTGGCTGCGTCCGCCCGGGCCGAACGCGAGTGTCGTCATTGCTTATCAAGGCGTTGTCGCGCCGGAGGCGATTGCCGCGACGGGTCTTCTGGCGGAGGACCGGCGCGATGTCGGGCTGCTCGCGATCACCTCCGCGGACCGGCTTAATGCGGGCTGGCAGGCGGCGGAACGAGCCCGGCAGCGTGGCGCGATTGGCGCCCTGAGTCATATCGAGCGGCTGCTCACGCCGCTATCGCGTGACTGCGGCATCGTCACCGTGATCGACGGCCACCCGGCGACGCTCGCGTGGCTCGGTGGGGTTCACGGGCATCGCGTGAAGGCGCTCGGGGTCGAGCAGTTCGGCCAGACGGGGACTATTGCGGACCTCTACCGTCACCACGGCCTGGACACCAACGCCATCGTACATGCGGCACAGGCGGTGAGTGCGGGACCGGCTGTTCGCTACCGGAAGGCGCTGCCTTGACCATGAGCTACCGGACGGGCAGTGGCCGGTACGGATCGGCTGTTTCCACGGGCGTTCCGGTTCGCTTCAAAGCGGACAGGGCCAGGGACACTGTGGACGTTCTGATCGCGCTAGAGTAGCTCGTGCGACCCCCAGGGTCGCCTGGAATGGAGGCGGCTTTTATTTAGCCTTGCGTCCAATTACGAATTCGATCCAATCCAGTCCGGAGCAAAAGCTCCGCGTCCTCCCGATTTTCGGCTTCGACGTAGCACCGCATTTCCGGGGCATTTCCGGATGGACGCAAATGCAAGACACGGTTATCCGCGAGAGTGATACGAAGTCCGTCAACATCGCTAACCTTGCTTACCACTCCAATCGACCCGACGAAGGCGGCGATGTTAGTTTCCGCTGTACGAAGGTATGTCATGAGGCGAGTGCTGCTTTCGACGGAAAAATTT
Source organism: Mesorhizobium sp. C268A (assembly GCF_040324475.1). NCBI lineage: Bacteria > Pseudomonadati > Pseudomonadota > Alphaproteobacteria > Hyphomicrobiales > Phyllobacteriaceae > Mesorhizobium > Mesorhizobium sp. C268A. Next base: position 2,063,470 of record NZ_JAMYVX010000001.1, on the reverse strand, counting down.
TCCAAGCGATCCGCCGCCGCTGCCGGCAATTGAAAGGAACTGCCAATCTCCGACAGTGGCTGCCCACTTGTACTAACAAGGGAAAGTGCCGCAAGGATGGGGAGAAAACTGTCGCGTGTAGGGAGCGCTGGCAGTTTAGTTCCGTTCGGGTCAAAGTCCGTGCCGGTCAACAAACCACCGTTTGCTTCGAAACCAACCACGCGCTCGTGACCCGACGCAACCAAATCGAGCATGGCAGCAATAACAAATGGCGATCCAACCTTAGTACGCACGACTTTAAAAGAACCTGCGGTCTCGATACCAGAGTTTGATGTGACCGGCGTGACGACTGCGTTCGCTTGCAGGAAGTTCGCCGTAATCAGGCCTAACAAATCACCGCGAAGGGGGTCTCCGTGGTCGTCAGCTACCAGTGGGCGGTCACCATCGCCATCTGCCGAGACGACCGCATCAAGCCGATGCTCTTTGGCCCAGAGCTTGAACTGTTGAGCAGTCTCGTCAGAGACCGCTTCAGTGTCGACAGGAATGAAACCTTCCGAACGTCCCAGGGTTACGACCGTCGCACAGTGATATGAGAGAATGTCAACCAAGAGATCGCGCGCGACTGTGCTGTGCTGATATACGCCCACCGTTAAGCCCTTTAGAGCATTAATCTCCATAAGCTTTCGATTGCGCGCCATGAAAAAGGCCTTGCATTCGGCCTCCCGGTGCTGCCGACGTGCAACAGCACCTTCAAGGACGTATCCGCGCTTCTCCAACTGCAAGGCGATGCGCGTTATCTCCCGCTCATCACCCTTGTCGATCTCACCGTCGGGTCGATAGAATTTTATTCCATTACGGTCGGCCGGAATGTGCGAGCCTGTGATCATCAAACAACCACTCTTACGCGCCTGAGCATACAGTGCCAGGGCAGGGGTGGGGACTGCGCCGCAATCGACTACGATGAAGCCGAGCGCAGACAGTGCCGCCGCACAGACGGCGGCGATGGCCGGACTCGAGGCGCGAAAGTCGCGCCCTATGAGTATCTCGTCGCCAATTCTGGCCAGGCCGGATTCCAGCAGGAATGTCGCGAATGCCGTTGCATATAGGGCAGAGGCGGCTCCTGCCAATTCTGTCGCCAGGCCCCGTAATCCACTTGTTCCGAATTTCATACCAAATCCGACGTTGCTAACCGGGTTTTGAAGGTAACATGCTCAAACTTTGGCTCGTCCGGAATGCCCATCGACAGATCCCTCGGACGAGAACAAGAGTACATTCGGTTACCGTAGACGCGTTCGGTTCTCGACGGTTACCCTTGTGAGGATTGACGCAGTCGGCGTCGGCGTGGGCAGCGCACCGTGACCTTCACGGCGACGAGGTTGGAGCGGATGGGGTCCGGGTCCGGCAGGGCTCCTCGCGGCTGGCTCACATGAGCGCTATCGCCATCGAGTGATTGTCTCAGTCTACATTAGCTCTGGGTCCCGAAAGCGCGTACAGGCCTGAGACGCAGCAAATCCTCTTATCTATCGCCGTTCGGTGTAGCTCCCGTTCAGAAATGCATGATAGACACTCTCGATGCCTTCCATGAGAGTGATCTTTGCTGCCCATCCCAAAGTGCGCAGCTTGTCGACGCTCATCAGCTTTCGCGGTGTACCGTCAGGTCTAGAGTGATCATGCGCGATCTCCCCGGTAAATCCGACTACACGGCAGATCATTCTAGTCAGCTCTAGGATCGTGATGTCCTGTCCGCAGCCGAGATTGACGTGATCATGGTCAGAGTAGTTCTTCAGAAGGAAGACTAATGCGTCGGCGCAGTCGTCGACGTGCATGAATTCCCGACGTGGTGTGCCCGTGCCCCAGATGGTGATTTGCTTATCACTTATGAGCTTAGCTTCATGCGCTTTCCGGATCAGCGCTGGGATGACGTGGCTTGACTGCAAGTCATAATTGTCGCCTGGTCCGTAGAGATTCGTCGGCATAGCGGAGATGTAGTCGCGGCCATATTGCTGGCGATAGGCTTGAGCCATTTTGATGCCGGTGATCTTGGCGACGGCGTAGCATTCGTTGGTGCGCTCTAGTGGCCCGGTCAAAAGCGCGCTTTCAGGAATGGACTGTGGTGCCATCTTCGGATAGATGCAAGACGAGCCGAGGAAGAGGACGCGGTCGACATTGTTTTCGTGGGCTGCCGCGAAGATATTGGCCTGGATCATCAGATTGTCGTAAAGAAAGTCGACCGGATAGGTGGCGTTCGCGAGAATACCACCTACCTTTGCCGCCGCCATAATGATAGCGTCCGGTTTCATCACTGCCACGAAGTTTTCAACCTCGGTCTGTCGCTTGAGATCTAGCTCTCCCCGAGGGGCGGCCACAACTTTGCAGTCTTCAGACGCGAGTCGGCGTACAACAGCGCTGCCCACCATACCTTTGTGGCCAGCGACCCACACGGTTTTTCCGTTCAGATCATACATTACGCTTCCTTCATGACTACAGATGTCTGCATGACCTTCAGGTCTTCGCGTACCATTTCCGCAGCAAGCTCGCGCACGGATGTCTCATGCACCCAGCCGAGCTTCTCCTTCGCCTTGGTAGCGTCACCCAGGAGAAGATCGACTTCCGTGGGGCGGAAGTAGCGTGGGTCCACTTGGACTAGGCATCTGCCGCTCGCTACATCATAGCCCTTTTCGCCGACACCCTTGCCACGCCATTCGATCTCGACGCCGATATCTTCGAAAGCCCACTCGACGAATTGGCGGACAGGAGTCGTTTTGCCCGTAGCCAGCACGTAATCATCCGGTTGATCCTGCTGTATCATCATCCACATACCTCGCACGTACTCACGCGCATGGCCCCAATCGCGTTGAGCATCGAGATTGCCGAGATAAAGCTTGTCCTGCTTGCCCAGGTAGATAGCAGCGGCAGCGCGGCTGATCTTGCGCGTCACAAAAGTTTCGCCACGAAGGGGGCTTTCGTGATTAAAAAGAATGCCGTTGGAAGCGTGCATACCATAGCCCTCGCGATAATTGACGACCATCCAGTAGGCGTAGAGCTTGGCGGCGGCGTAAGGGCTGCGCGGATAAAAGGGCGTCGTTTCGTTCTGCGGTACGGACTGCACGAGGCCGTATAGCTCCGAAGTCGAGGCTTGATAGAAGCGGGTCTTGTCCGTCAGACCGAGGAGGCGAATCGCCTCAAGAAGTCGCAATGTACCGATACCGTCCGCGTTTGCTGTGTACTCAGGTGTTTCGAACGACACCTGCACATGGCTCTGAGCAGCCAAGTTGTAAATTTCGTCTGGCTGAGATTCCTGAACCACGCGGATGAGGTTAGTCGAATCAGTGAGGTCACCGTAATGCAAGATCAGGCGCGGATCGGATTCGTGCGGGTCTTGGTAGAGGTCTTCGATACGACCCGTGTTGAAGGAGGAGGAACGTCGCTTAATCCCATGAACGATGTAGCCTTTTTTGAGAAGAAGACGGGCAAGATAGGCACCATCCTGTCCAGTTATGCCCGTAATAAGAGCAACTTTCCTGCTATCGCCCATTCTATTCCTGCTCTATTAAAGTTTAAAGTTTCGGCTCCGGCTCGCCACGCCGACACAATGTGCGGCCAGCCCCGTGCGCTATGGAGCACTTCGACAGATGCGGCGCGAAGCTCGTCATTGACAGTCCGCCAGCCGAGCACACCTCTTGCTTGGAGTCACAGCAAAATAGAGTTGCGCCGCTAACCGTCGGCTTCGTACATGCGGTCTGAGTGCCGCTCAGCTCACGCCGTGAGCGACATGTACTCCCAGCACCTTGCCGCTGATTTGCTCATCCATCAGCGAGTGAGGACGCCTTTCTTTCTTGCTTCAGCGTCTTCTAATGGGAATTGTTTGGATCAGTGAAATCGATTGTTTGGATAAAGTGCATCCACAGAATGGATGGTCTGACCGAGCAGCGGGGGCGCATCGCCGGCCCGGAGTCGTAGGCGCGAGCTTCCGTTCGGGGCGAGGACAAAGTTCGTGGCCGCGAGCCCTCACCACAGCATCCGGCACAGGTCGTGCAGAACTTTGGGAGCAGACTGCAGATTCTGTCGATCAGCTGGTTCCAGGCGCGTCGAGCTGTCGACCTCATCTCGCCCGGTACAGGTTGCGTATGCAGCCTTGCACCCTTGGCGTATGGCGTCGACGGAACGATTTGCTCCGGCAGGCAGTGTCGCAACGTTCCCCGGCTGTTTCGGCTCTATTGGCCGGGCCCGCGTCAGCCGAGCCCCTTCATCATGGCATCCAACGCATGGATGGCCGGCATCCACTCAATAGATTTTACATATGCCGCGGAGGCCCAGTAGAGAAGGCTGAACCGAAGCGAGGGCATCGGCTTCAAGCTGTGCGAGCGTCACGGGATTAGTGGGCAGTGCTGAGTGAGCTCTTCTGCCCTATGGCCCGGCCTCTGCCAAGCGCCCGGCGTCAGGGTCTACGTGTCGACTAAGGATTCCAAACCGGATGCAACCTCCTCTCTGAACGAGATTTCCGAAAATGCATGTTAGTGGAGTGGAAAAGCGCCGGTTCGTCATCTCTCGGAGGCGTACGGGGTTCGGTGATTGTCTGTGGTCGTTGGCGGCCGCTTGGCGCTACGCGCAGCGGTCGGGACGAACTCTAGTCATCGACTGGCGGGGGGCCTGCTACCTCGACCAACCCTTCACAAATGCGTTTCCGGTGTTCTTCCAGCCGATCAATGACATCGCTGGCGTGCCGGCTATTTCCGACGACCGGGTCAACGACGTTTCCTTCCCTGGTCCATTCTTCCCGGAGTGGTGGAACAGGCCGGCGATCGAGTGCCTTTACCGGCCAGATGAGCAGATTTTCCAAGAGCGCGATGAGTTGGGCGAGCTCTTTCAGGCCGAACACGATGTCGAAGCGAACACAGTAGTGTGTGACGCTTGTCTGATGTGGCGGTGCGATGAGGATGCAGAGCGGCAGGTGTTCCAGAGTGTCCAGCCTCGGCCAGAAATTCAAGGCCGCATAGATGCCATTTATCAGGAATGTTTTGAGGGGCACAGCATCATCGGGATTCATGTTCGGCACGGTAACGGTGAAGACATCATGGAGCATGCGCCCTACTGGGCCGATCCGGAGCTCGCCGTTCGGCAAGTGTGCGCTGCAATTGACAAGGCTAAGGCGTTACCGCACCCCAGGCCTGTGCGGCTGTTCTTATGCACGGACAGCGCGCGGATACTGGATCTTCTGTCGGCCAGGTTTCCCGATCTGCTCACTGTCCCGAAGCACTTCGGATCCAATCAAGGTGGCCCCTTACACACTGCAGCACTCGGGATTGACGGCGGAATTTCCGCCCTCGTTGAGATGTATCTTCTCGGGCGCTGCGATACCGTAATTCGGTTTCCCCCGACGAGCGCCTTTACACGATATGCACGTCTATTCGCACCACGGGTAATTGAATTCGATCTGAAGGAGCCAAGTCGTTTGACTTTGATAGAAGACAGCCAAGTCTCTGATCTCAGTTAAGACCCGCCACCTGCGCAATTCGGCAGAGGCAACCAACAGGCATAGTTGAATGCGCATTTCTCACCGACGCCAGTGGAGGCGTCGTACATTACCGATAGCGTCGTCATCTGACGCCGCCTGCAACGCACCAGAACTTCGCTGTTACGCGGGGCCGCAGACAAGCCAGAGCGACGGCGATCGTGACGCTGACGCTCGAAACAACGCGGGCGATCACTCCAGAGACGAGATTGAGGTTGGTTATGAAAGTCATTCCCGTGATCATCAGCGGCGGAGCCGGATCGCGGCTATGGCCCGCCTCAAGGCAATCGCACCCCAAACCTTTCCTCAAAGTAGCGGATGGATATTCTCTCATTCAGCACACTGTGCTGCGCGTCGCTTCGATAGAAGGTGTCGTGGAACTCGTCGCTGTGACATCCGGGGAACACCTCTTCCTGACCAAGGACGAATTTGACGAACTGGATTCCGTGGTCCTGCCACGCACCTTTCTGCTCGAGCCCGAACCTCGGGATACGGCCGCCGCCGTGGCTGCAGCCGCGATCCATGCGAGGGCAACGCAAGGCCCTGACGCGATCCTGTGCGTCTTCCCGGCCGATCACCTGATTGGCAACCTGCCTGCGTTTCTAGACGTCATGGGCCTGGCCATGGAACATGCGAAGCTCGGGCGGATCGCCACATTGGGCATCACCCCAACCAGACCGGACACAGCATTCGGCTACATCGAAGCAGATGGTGAGAACGTCGTCCGTTTCGTTGAAAAACCGGATCTGGATACAGCCAAAGCCTATGTCGCGTCTCAACGCTTCTTCTGGAACGCCGGCATCTTCTGCTTCAGTGCGCAAACCATGCTCGACGAGATGGTTTTGCATTGTCCCGAGGTGCTCCAGGCCGTCGCCGACAGCTACGAGAACGGCCGCGCCAGTCAATGCCAAGGCTTTGCCAAAATCGAACTCGCGCCTGAGCATTTCGGTTCCGCGCCGCGAATTTCGCTCGACCACGCTGTCATGGAGAAGACTAACAGACTTGCCGTGATTCCCTGCCACATGGATTGGAGCGACATCGGATCTTGGAACGCAATGGCCGATTTGATCGCCCCCGACGAAAGCGGGAACAGGATACGCGGCGATGTGCACATGGTCGACACGACCGGCACCTATGTGAGCTCCGACAAGCGCGTCATCGGCACGGTGGGCGTAAGCGATCTGGTGATCGTGGATTCCCCGGACGCTTTGCTTGTCACATCCCGCGACCGCGTTCAGGACGTTAAGAAGCTCTTCGAGGGCCTCAAGGCTTCCGGACATGAAGCTCATCTGGTCCATAGCACGGTACACCGGCCCTGGGGTACCTATACGGTTCTGGAGGAAGGCGAGCGCTTCAAGATCAAACGCATCGAGGTGAAGCCCGGTCGCCAGTTGAGCCTGCAGATGCACTATCATCGTTCGGAGCACTGGGTCGTGGTCAGCGGCTCCGCTAAAATCGTCAATGGCGAGCAGGAGTTGTTCCTGGGGACAAACGAATCTACTTACATCCCCTGCGGCCATAAGCATCGGCTCGAGAACCCAGGCAGAATTGACCTGGTTATCATTGAAGTGCAGAGCGGCGATTATCTCGCCGAGGATGATATCGTTCGCTTCGACGACGAATATGGTCGAACGTAGATAACAGTACAAAAAACGTTAAACGGCGAGCAGTCGCTCAAGGATCTCTGTCGTGGGTTCTGGGCCTGACATGGGCAAGCAGCGGGCCGAGCGTGTCATAGTATCCGCCCCGCACTCTCATCAGGCACTCGATCGTGGTCCAAAACGTCGGTGAGCGCTTGACAGCGCGCCGTCGGCGGCAACGAAGACTTCAGATCTTTCTTAGGCGGACCCGTCGCTCAGCTGTTCAACGGCACAGCCGTATTTCAGCCTGTAGGCGGCAACGAAATCCTCATCGCTGCAGATGCAGCGGCCGCTGGAATCTTTGGCTTTCGGATCATGGAGGTAAGAACCAAGGGGGCGCAGTAGATTCACGCGAGTGCTGGTCGTCGGACTCATCGGAAAACCCGCACTATGCTTGACCAGGTCTGCGGCAAGCATGATCCCGGCAAGCGCTGATTGAAAGGCCATCGGAACCACGGTTCGAAGGAGACGACTTCCATCGCTAAGCTGGAACACCAGGCCGCCGCAGATAACCTGCTGATAAAAGGAACGGAGGGGCTGGCCAACAAACGCGGCGAGCGGCTCAAACGGCACAGCCATCGCCGTAGCCACCCGAGCTACGAACTCATTGGGGACTCCGGTATTGGTCTGCAGGAGCGTTTTTACCTCCTCGTGTGCTTCCGGCATTCCGAGTTCCTCCGCGACCAGTTGGTGTTCGTCCTTGGATTTCCCGGTCGGCATGTACATGCAGCAAAGGCAAGCCTGGCCGTCATCGAAACCATGCCGCGAGATGCCTAGATCTTGCTCCTGAGTCCAGGCGTTCGCGATCCATCGGGGCAGAGCACCTTGGACAGCTAGACGGTCGGCGGCGGTGTCAAGCGCCACACCCACTCGGTCGAATACCCAGTCGCCCCGGCGCGCAACATATTCTGCCCACTTCATAGGGTGCGCCTCGACCTCAAGGGCGGTGGACCGAAGGGCGTGGGTTGCTAGGGCCGCCTTAGAGAGGCCGACCTCCGCCTGACCTGCCAACACGTAGCGCTGCAGGTTTGAGAGTTCGATAGCTTCGTGATCAACTACATGCAGGCGCCCGGACAGACCGGATTGCCTCGCCAGCGCCCAGAGCGAGCTATGGCCTATCGCGCCGAGCCCAACGAGGTGCGTTTCACCGAGGTCGACAGGGAAGTCTAAGGGGCTGGAATCGCCAGCGTTGCTCTTGTTGTAGGTGTATAAACAGAGGTCGATGTTCTCGTCCAGCTCCGCGCCGGTCAGCTGGGAAGCAAAGACGGTTCGAAAGACGTTGGCGGCGGCAAAGCAGCTTGCGGCGCCGGCTCCATAGGGCAGCAAGCTCGAGCCAGAGCCCACCGGGTCCGTACGCGACAACTTTGCCGCCCAACCCTGCGATCCCAAGAAGAACGTTGGGCACCGAAGTGTTGGGTGCACCGCGCCTGCAGCTACACAGACTGTGGCAAACTTGCCGGAACGCCGGATGCTGATTTTTGGATTGATTGACTTTGCCAAGCGTTCGAGCGCTTGGGCTTGAGAGCTCGCGGTCATATCCAGGGGGAGTATGGCCAGAACCGGATACAGTCTGGCGAGCAATCTGACCGTAAGATCAAGCGTCGCCTGGCCCTCGGCACATGAAGCGGCTTGGCTGTCGAAGGCCACAGCCACGACCTGCTGCTCGAGAGCTGCTTTGAAGTCGCCTAGATGAAAGTCGGCCAGCACCTGAGATGCTGCCGTGGCGGCACGGTCGATGAAGTTAGCGAGTGCCATTGTTCAAACCCGTTATCGTGATCATTCGCGTGAGTGCCGCGGACGGGACCTCATTCCAGTTCGCGTTCGCGTCAAGTCGATAGGCGGCGACCCGAGCAAGATCGAAAGGCTCGCGGGCGAAATTTGGCACCACCAGCGACAGACACCCAACCGTAGTAGCGACCGCGTAGGCGTCGTCGGTCGTCGAATGGTAGGCTCGACCCGGATGGCTATGGATTTGGGCGAAGAGTTTCAGGCTGCTCTTGTAGAGCCAGACATTGAGCCGGTGCAGTTCTTCGGCCGGAACTATCACGCAAACGCCGTCGCCCGTCCGAATGTGACGCTGTGCCGGGATAACAGTCTCTGTTACGGCAAAGTGCTGGTCCTGCTGAACGCCGACCCAGAGCGCCATCCCCTCATTGCCCCGGCGCCCAACTGAGCGCAGGTGCTCCGAGACACTTGAAAGACAGTCTCGGGGAAGAGCGACTGTCCTGACGTCCTTGAGCGCGGTCATTCTGGAATGGCGGGAAGGGGTGCTATCATGGCTCCCACTGATATTTGGAACTGATACTGAAGCTGCTCCACGGGAGCGGTCCCGTACTTGATGATCTTGTCCAGGACGAAGGCCAAACAGCCTTCGCCAGAACCCCGGTGGAGAAGCCATGAATCACCTGAATGGGCTGGATTGTCGTGGTATTCCCGGACGCCTGCCATGCACAGGAATGGCGTGTGTTCCGCACTGTTGGCCTGGATGAAGTCCGATAGCGACAGAGCGTTCTGCTGCATGAGGACCAAAATCATATCCGGGGGGGTTCCGGGTAGATGCGGCCGTCTCAACATCCTAAGCAGTAAATCCTTCCGGGCAATCGGCCGGCGCATAAAGGGGTCGACGAAGACCACCGACGGAGGTCGGAGGTCGTAATTGGAGAAGTCGACCTCGACAGCTGCACCGATGATCTGTGGCTTTATCTTCGGCGGTGCGAAGATGAAGAAGGCCTTCGGGAAGCTCGCCTCGATCAGGAAACAACCCTGAGCCCGGTAAATAGCTGCTTGCGTTTGGAACCAGCCGATCTGCCGATCGAACTTCGCTCGGGAGACCTCCGGGTCCACAGTTTGGAGTTCAGGCACCTGCGACGCCCGCCTTCAGGCTGAGGAACAGGGTCACAGTGGTCGCGAAACCGAAATCGCCAACTTTTTTGTCGACGTCGAGCAAGGTGCCGGCCTCGTCCTTGAATTCCCAATTCTCGGCCGGTTGGGCGACGTTCTGCGTGTTTTCAAGCGCTTTGGTGCGGACGACGTGAAGCGGCTGGTTGGGATTGGCTTCGACCTGTGTGGGCTGGCCGTTCACCACCACCGTGATCTCGATCTTCCCGGGGCCGCCGCCGTGATTTTCGCCCTTGCCCGAATCCTTCGACATTGTCCTACTCCTGTGGCTTACCAACGGGCCCCAAGCCGCCAGTGCAGACCTGCTGGTGAGCGGGCTGGCGGTCCTCAATCGTCCACTCGGCGCCACGGACCGCGAGTACGCGAAAGACAAGGGATAACATCGAATCGATGCTGTCTCCTTTTATGGGGACTTGTGGGGCAAGTAAACGGCCGAAACTGCTCTTCACAACTATAATCGATTAGAGCATTGGCTAAATACCGGCCCCCACCTATTCATGAACACGCCGCAGCTTGCTCATTCCACTGGCCGCGTGCAACTCGGGCACTTGGTGATTCAGTTGGCAACATGCAAAATGGACCCCTGCCGCCAGTATCCAACGTGGAAGTCGGCAATACCCCCGCAAGTTGTCCCTGCTCCTTTGGAATAACGCGCCTGGGGTTGGGCCCGCTCTCGCGACGTCGCCTAGGCGCTCGCTCGCGAGATCGGCTCGCGGGTGCAGATCGCGGGCACTCGCGCTGCGAACGTGCTTGGCCTCTGCACCCAAGTTCCGGCCAGGAGCACTTACCTGACCGATGGCCCTTCCCGCCGCGTTGTGCTCGGCAAGCGGGTTGTGGATCTGCGTCACGCCTCCCCGAAGCATCTGATCGCCCCGGCCAGCGCCGCTGGCAGCGTCGTGCAGGCTCTGCGCCACCTGGGTCCAATGCGTGCGCATGACGTCGCGCAGGTGGCCGCGCGCCAGCTATCGGTGAGCGACAAGAAAGCACTTGTCGCTGGCGCCACTCGGGCACCCGCATGGATGCGGCCACGCTCGTCGCCATCGCCAAAAACGCAAGTGGGTGCCCCTGGGTGAATAAGGTTGCCCTCTTGCCCGCACACGAACGCTCCGCGCTGTTCGGCGAAACGGGCGCGACCCGCGGCGTTGCCAATACGATCGTAGAGAAGGACTTCTGGGTCTGCGGGACTTTGAGACGACTCTTCGAGGTGCCAAAGGAGGACGTCCACCTTGCTCTTCAAAGGCGGAACGTCCTTATCCAAAGCTTACCGGCGCGATCCGCAGATTCTCCGAGGACATAGATCCGTGGTTCGACCGCGCTCTGTGGTTTGACCGCGCCGAGCTCGGCTGTACCCTTCCCATCTTCGGTGTCGAGCAGCATCGCTATATCGCGAGAGATATTGCGGCGTCGGCGCGACAACACGGTCACTGTGGAATCCGGATTCTCGAAGAAATCTGGAAAATCTTCCGCCGCATAGGAACGGGTCGTCTTGTGTCGGTAGGGCCACGGGCGCTGAACTCGAGCTTAACCCGCGGAGTGGTGTTGGCCATGCCTTCGTAATCTTCCGCGGCCGGCGCGGTCGGATAATGAAAGTTGATCGTGTGTAGATCGCCTGCGTCGATCTTAAGGGACCATTCGCCCTTCGTCGGCTCGCCGAGATCGGTTCGGCGGACATTATGGGAAAGATAACCGCCCTCCATGCCGAGGCACACAGGCCCGAGGAAACTGTCCGCCGATTGCTGCGCGCAGCGCCGGCAGCAGCTTCTCTGCGACGTGCATTTTGACATCGCGGACGAGCTCCTCGACAAGCCTGCCGGCCTGTTCTGCTGATCCCGTCCCGCTCGGGATCACGATCGCCGATAGGACTTTGAGCTGCTCGAACAGGTAGCCAAGCACAAGGCGGTCTTTTTCCGCTCTAGCTGGGCGAGCTACGATACAGGGGGCCCGGGACGCTTCAGCTCGTGCCTATGCGACTGCGGACCCTGCGCTCCGACCACCGTGGCATGCCGCCGATGATGTTCGATGAAAAGCCACTGTCGTTCGACAAAGTCGTTTCGCGTCTCCGGGAATTTCAAGAAACCATCAATGCCTCGTCGCCCGTTCTGCAGAAGCCGGACGAGTAATTCAAGTCTGAGCAGCGTACGGCCGAATACAGGGCCCGTTGTTCCAATCGCGGCAATCGGCCGGCACTGGCGGTGGCGTTATCGCGACAGGAACAGTTCTCGATCTTTTTACTTCGCCAACCACTGCTTTGCGCCCAATTTTGGTCGTAGAAGCCTTCTCACGCCGTTCCTGAAACCGGCCATTCAAATGTTCCGCTCTCCTCCGGCCTGACCGGCGAAATGCGTCAAAAGATGTTCGACGACGCGCGGTGTAGCATCGACGTCTGCCATGCTCAGTCCTCGGCGATGAGCGCCAGTGCCTTTGCAAAGGTAGCATCAAGGGAGGTCAGCGCCTCGATCGCTCCGTCATATACGCTGTCGAGTGTCGCCCCCCAGCCGCCTGCTGCGCTACGAGTATCGATGCCAAAGCGGGCGAGCGCCTCCTCGATGCCGGCGTCGATCTCCTGCTTGCGGTGACCCTTGAGCTGCCTGAGATCGGAGATGGCGAAGAGCCGTGTGAGAGGTTGAGCCGGATTTGTGCCCTCCCGGTGATATCGGTTGACGATCTCCGGTCCTGCCCTCGTCAGACTTAGGCCGCCGGCGTTGGCGACATGCGTTAGGCAGGCAAGGCGGTCGAGTAACTTCAATCCCCGGAAGCTATCGATGTTGTCCTCGGGAGCCCCAATGGCGCGGACCATCGGGCGGAGATGTCGTTCCGCAAGTGATTCGATCGCGAGCTTGTCTAGGTCCAGGCAACGGTCCAGGAACGCATCGCGGCTCATGTCCATCGGCACATGGCGGGTGACTGGCTCGACGAAGAGACCGTTCCACCAGCCGTTGTAGTTGATAATTCGCGATCCAGGCAGACGAACTCGGCGCCCGGGCGCTCCGTCAGCTTGAGCGCGGAGGTGAGCGCCGAAAGGTGCTCGCCTATCGCAACTAAGGCGTGGACAAGCTCGCTCGTCCGGATGGCGATGTTGCGCGCGTTGGCTCCTGCACCTTGCAGGTCTGGGCCAGGGACGATGGCGTGCGCGTGCCAGTGGCGGATCACTCGGTCGGGCGTGCCCTCGTAGAGCTTCTTGAGCTCCGCCCTAATCACGTCGCGACCCACGCGCTGACAATATCCCATGCTCCACTGCCCGCCGAACGCGACGCTGCCGCTTTCCGGATAGACTTGAAAGCCCGCGCGGCCTTCGTAAGCGGCCAGCACAGTGGCTCTGACGTAGACACAGTTGTGAAGGCGAAGTTTCCGCGCGACGTCATGCGTCACATGTTCCGCGATGCCCGGCCATGCCAGTCCCACATTGTCCAGATCGTCGGCGGTGATCGGCATGGCGCCGGGTCCCGCGATGACGCGGGCGCCCCAGACTTGGGCGGTGTAGCTGCTGTCGCGGTTCATGGAGATGTCGAACTCGCGGTCAAGCAGACGCTCGGCCTGACGGTCCTGACCGCCAAGAACCCCTTGGATCGCACTGTCGCGGACGGCGGAACGGCATTCGTAGAACACGTGCACGAGGTGCATCCCGCGCAGGGTGAGGTAATCCTGTAGGCGTGAGCGCGACACCCGCGCACGGGCGCGTGACACCTTGAGGTTCTCGTAGACCGAAGGCGGATCGATGATCGCAACGTCGAACTCGGGAGCTGCGGGATCGTCCCAGCGGATGGTGCCGTCGCCGAGTGCCCGAGGTACCAGTCCATAGGTCATAGCAAACCTTGGATCGAGCATCATCGCTGTTCGGTTCGCGTTGACCCATCCGAGGACCAGCGGCTCGCATTCGATCCGGCGGTCGTCCAGGTAAGCCGAGATGTGGAAGCGCGGGTTTACCGCACCGGCCATCCGCGGGCCGGGCCGACCGGTTGACTGGACCTCGTGGTTGAATGCCCGCAGATTTCCATCCAGCGAAGCCAGATCCTCCGGGGAGACCAGCGCGGACCAGAGAATCCTCTGGCCGGGATGCATCGGATCGTCGTAGCCCGCCATCTCGGCGACCGTGACCAACTCCTCGCCCCACGGATCTTCGTTTGCGAGGTCGCTCATCATGTCAGGCCACCAGTCTGCTTCCATCGACCGTCATCCTCTTAAGCTCGTGGTTATGCTGCCGTCCGATATCCGGTGAACCGAAGCGTGGGGTTTACTCCCGTACTACATGACCCTCAAGCTTCGCAGGCTCCACCACCGACGGAAAAGCGACCGGGCGGCTAAGGCCCCAAACTGCTAGTCGGCAACGCGCCCAATCTCGGCCGCTACGTTCGCACTAACCATCTCCTGAAAGCAGATGAGGTGGATGGCTCCCGCTCCCGGCATCTGAGTGCCACAGTGGGTTTGCTGTCAGGCAACCCGAGCAAAGGAGCCATCCGCCATGCAGATTACCACCGTGGGCCTTGATCTGGCCAAGCGGATTTTTCAGGTTCATGCCGTCGACGCGTCTGGAGACGTTGTTGTGCGCAAGACACTGCGCCGATCGCAAGTTCTGCCGTTCTTCACCAAGTTGCCACCCTGCCTGATCGGCATGGAGGCGTGCGGCACATCGCATCATTGGGCTCGAGAATTGACGGAGCTCGGCCATGAAGTCCGCCTGATGCCACCGTCCTACGTGAAGCCCTATGTGAAGCGCGGAAAGAATGATGCGGTGGACGCGGAAGCGATTTGCGAAGCGGTGACACGCCCGACCATGCGTTTCGTCGTGATGAAGTCAGCCGAGCAGCAAGCGGCCCTATCGCTTCACCGCACCCGCAATCTTCTGGTCAAGCAGCGTACGCAACTGGTGAATATGATCCGCGGCCTGTTGGCCGAGTTCGGCATCGATATTCCCGAAGGTTTGGAGCGAGCGCTTAAGCTGGCGCGCCAGATAGCCGCGAAGAAATCCACATTGGACGTACCGGCAATGGCACTGCAGATTCTGTGTCTCCTGTGCGAGCAGGTGCTCGACACCCATGCCCGGCTCCAGACCATCGACCGGTCGATCCTTGCCCAGCAAAGAACGAATGAAGTGGCACGGCGTCTATCGACCATACCTGGCATTGGCCCGATCGGTGCCACTGCGTTGGCGGCCTCGGTTGCTGATCCGAGTCAGTTCCGCTCGGGTCGAGAGTTTGCCGCCTGGCTCGGGCTGACACCTTCGCAAAACTCGAGCGGCGGAAAGGACCGTCTCGGGCACATCACCAAGATGGGCGACCGGTACCTGAGAAAGCTCCTTGTGATCGGCGCGACCTCTCTGATCCGACGGGCAAGGCATAAGCCCGATGCTGCGGATCCGCGCCTCCTCGCGTTGCTCGCCAGGAAGCCAGCGCGCGTGGCGAGCGTAGCGATGGCAAACAAGATGGCCCGCGTGGTGTGGGCTATCATGGCGCGCGGCGAAACCTATCAAGCGCGTCATGCTCCGAACCTTGCGGCGTAAGTTGCGCAGAAGACGAGACACTGAAGCAGAAATCAGATCGAGCCGATCAATCGGCTCCATGAGGTTGTAAGAGCAGATCGAGCCGATCAATCGGCTCCATGAGGTTGTAAGAGCGACGCGATGTGATGGCGAGACCGGTCAGGCCGGGAACAGGGACAACCCATGCGATGTCGGAGGCATCATAGCCTGCAAAGCAGATTGGGACCTTGTTCGCCGACCCCATCAAGGCCAGCAGCTTCGAACGGCTGCATGAACAGGCCGGACAGAAGACTGCACCCGACCAATGCGCCAGAACAACGAATTACCTCTTGCAATACGGGAGCCATCCACAGAGGACATCGCTATTAGAGAGGCTGCAGGCAGCTGTGCTCTTCAAGTCGGTCAGTAGTCGCTCTGCTGTCATTGCCCCAAAAGCTGCCATTGTCGGAAACTTTGGTGCGCTTGGGCTGGAGCACTAGATTCTCGGGCAGCGAGCTCGCGCGACTTTCTCATCCCTTCAGTCGCAGCGAGCAATTTCAAATCGAAAGCCTTCAGCGTCTTCAACCCTTCGCGGCACCTCTAGGCATCAAAGCGCCACGTGCTATAGCTCCCAGATTGCGGCATTTGGCAGATATAGCTTCTCGAATGGTGTCGCTGCGCGATGAACTCAGGCGCACATTGCCCTCTGCGAGGCATAATCAGGATTAGTCGATAACCTCCGTAGTTACGGTGTCGCGTGTAGAACTGAGCTGGATAGGTGGCTGTCGGCCAACGTTTTTGTGGCTCAAGTTGAACGTTGACCTTTCATCGAGCGCGCGACCATGATCGCTGACCGTTTCATCCCGTGGGTACAGCGTTGCAGTATGACTGAGCTTTTCCAACCCTTTCTGCAGCGTTGCGTTTCGGTCGATCTGGAAGTGGATCCTGCAACCGCCACCATCTTCGCTTTTGCGGCGGTGCGCGATGACGCTCGTCCCCCAATCCTGGCAAAGAAACGCGATCTCATGGCGGCCCTTGACCGTCTGGGAGCAGAATCAGCCGAAGCCGAGCATCTGCTGGGCCACAACATCATTCGACATGACTTGCCTCATCTGGTCGCGGTGCGGCCTGGGCTGGCGAACATTTTTCGATCGCCGATCGACACCCTATGGCTCAATCCGCTCGCATTTCCGCGCAATCCCTACCACCACCTGGTCAAGCACTACCATGACGGGCGCCTGCAAGCTGGCCACGTCAACGATCCAGAAATGGATGCGCGACTGGTGTTTCAGGTGCTGCGTAATCAACTGGCGGCTTTGACGCAGCAGAATGCCGACCAGCCCGATGCCGTGGCAGCCTTTCATTTCCTTACCACCAGAATGGAAAACCCTGGCGGGTTCGACGCAGTGTTCCAGGAGGTTCGGGGAGCTCTTGCGCCGGGTCCCCTTGCGGCGAGAGAAGCGATTTCCCGGCTGCTGGCGGGGCGTGCCTGCGAGAGGCGGGTCGAGCAGACGCTGAGCCGCCTTTCGAGCCCGCAGCTCGGATGGCCCATGGCCTATGCCTTGTCCTGGATCTTGGTCGCGGGCGGGGATTCCGTCATGCCGCCCTGGGTGCGGGCGCAATTCCGCGAGGCTGCACTGATCGTGCGGCACCTGCGCGATACCAATTGCGAAAGCCCGGATTGCGCCTGGTGCAGCGAGAAAAACGACCCGGTACGCGCGCTGTCGCGCTGGTTCGGGTTCAATGCCTTCCGCGCGCAGCCGGTGGACGATATGGACCGCCCCCTGCAGGAGCGAATCGTCGATGAGGCGATGCGCGGGGCGAGCGTCCTCGGGATTCTGCCGACCGGCACCGGCAAATCGGTCTGCTACCAGATTCCCGCCCTGTCGAAGTTCGACAAGACCGGAGCGCTGACCGTGGTGATCTCGCCGCTGGTTGCGCTGATGGCGGATCAGGTACAGGGCATGGCGCGTGCAGGAATTTCCTCGGCCGTCACCGTCAATGGAATGCTCTCGATGCCCGAGCGGCAGGATGCGCTGGATCGTGTGCGCATGGGAGAGGCGGCGATGCTTCTGATCTCGCCCGAGCAATTGCGCAGCAATTCGGTCCGGTCGGTTCTGGCGCAGCGTGAGATCGGGCTCTGGGTGCTGGACGAGGCGCATTGCGTGTCGAAATGGGGCCACGATTTCCGGCCCGACTACCGGTATGTCAGCCGCTTCATCAAGGAATCCTCGGGCGATGAAGCGCCAGCTCCGGTACTCTGCCTGACAGCCACCGCCAAGCCCGAAGTCGTGCGCGACATCCGCGACCATTTCCAGTCACGTCTTGAGCGCGAACTGATGCTGCTGGACGGCGGCGCGGCTCGCACCAATCTTAGCTTCGAGGTCCGGCCCACGCAGCGCGGCACCAAGCTGGCCGATATCCTCGATGTGATCGAGGCCAAACTGCCACAAGACGGCGCTTCGGGTGCTGTGGTCTACTGCGCCACCCGCAGCGAGACGCAGCGCGTCGCCGATTTCCTCAAACAACAGGGGCTGCCGGCGGAACGGTTCCACGCCGGGCTGACGCCCGAGGAAAAGCGCGACATCCAGGAGCGATTCCGGGTCGGCGATCTGCGGATCATTGCCGCGACCAACGCCTTTGGCATGGGCATCGACAAGCCCGATATCCGGCTGGTGGTGCATGGCGACATTCCCGGATCATTGGAGAATTACCTTCAGGAGGCCGGGCGAGCTGGCCGCGACCGCGCCCATGCCAATTGTATCCTGCTGTTCGCCGCCGACGATGTCGAGCGGCAGTTCTCGCTTTCGGCCCGCTCGCGCTTGGCCCGGCACGAAATCGGCGCCATCCTCAAGGCGCTGCGGCGGCTGGACGACCGGATGAAGAAGACCGGCACCGTGGTCGCCACCTCGGGCGAAGTCGTGCGAGCCGAACGCGATCAGGAGTTCGAGCGCGACAGCGCCACCGACGACACGAGGGTGAAAACCGCCGTCTCCTGGCTGGAAGAGGCCACGCTGCTGAGTCGTGAGGAGAACCGGGTTCAGGTCTTCCCCTCATCGCTCAGGATCCGCAGCCTGGAAGAAGTCGAG
Organism: Mesorhizobium sp. C268A; assembly: GCF_040324475.1. Classification (NCBI taxonomy): domain Bacteria; kingdom Pseudomonadati; phylum Pseudomonadota; class Alphaproteobacteria; order Hyphomicrobiales; family Phyllobacteriaceae; genus Mesorhizobium; species Mesorhizobium sp. C268A. Next base: position 2,044,897 of record NZ_JAMYVX010000001.1, on the reverse strand, counting down.
GCGATCCTGGCCAGGGCCGCGATCACAGGCACCCGCCGAAAACAGCTTCTGGATATCACCCGCCACCTTATGAACGCGCCCTCCGATCAGGGCATTTCCACCGATGAGCTGGCCGGGATTAGCGGGTTGACGGGAGCTATGCTGATCAAGGCAATGGCCGATCTCGAGGCGCTCGGGGTCGCCCGCAATGAAGTGGTGGTCACGGTCTTTGTTCATTTCGCCGTCGAGGGTCATTCGCAGCAGCGGTTCGCGCAGGCGGCACAGCTTGAGACCGCGCTGATCGCCCTGATGCGCGAAGCCGCCCCTGATGCCGACGATGCAGGGGGCGTTCCCCTGCATCTGGCCGAGACCTGCCAGGCGCTGCGCAATCAGGGGCATAGCGCAGTTCGCCCCGACATCGTGGAAAAGCTGCTGCGCAGCATGGGCCGAGACGGGCGCGATCAGGACGGCGGCAAGAGCAACCTGCGGCTCCGCAAAGCCTCGCGCAACACATTGATGGTGACGCTGCAACGGTCCTGGCAGGCGCTGAAACAAACGGCAAGCCTGCGGCAGCAGGGTGCCGAGCTGGTGCTGGCGCATCTTCTGGGCAAGCTGCCGAAGGGCAGCCGCGGCAAGGACATTCAGGTCGAAACCACGATGGGCGATCTCCTCGCCGCCCTAACCGGAGACGCCTTGCTTCGCAGCAGCGGCATTCAGGACATGACGAAGCTGATGGACCGCGCACTTCTGTGGCTGCACGAGCAGGAGGTGGTCACGCTGGGCAAAGGGCTCACGGTGTTCCGGCAGGCGATGACGGTGCATCTCAACCCCTCGGGCGGCCAGTTCACCGTGAAGGATTTTGTGCCTCTCGAAGAACACTACGCCGAGCAGACCATCCAGACCCATGTGATGGCGGCCTATGCCGAAAGGGGCCTTGCCGCGATGGATCAGGCGGTGCGGCTGTCCGAGGACTACTTCGTGCTGGAGCGTGACGCCTTCCTGCGCCGCTGGATGCCGGGAAAGGACGTCGAGCTCCGGCGCCAGACAACAGGGGCCTCGTGGAAGGCCATCGTCGAGTCGCTGGACAATCCGGTGCAACAGAAGATCGTCTCGGATCATCGTGAAGAGACCAGCGTGTTGGTCCTGGCAGGACCGGGTTCGGGCAAGACGCGCGTCCTTGTGCACCGCATCGCCTACCTGATCCGTGTCCGCCGCGAGGATCCACGTGGCATCCTCGTGCTGACCTACAACCGTCATGCCGCCGCCGAGATACGCATCCGGCTGCGGCATCTGATCGGCGATGAAGCGAATGCGGTGACCATTTCCACATGCCATGCCCTCGCGATGCGACTGGTGGGAGCCAGCTTTGCCGGAGCAGCGGGCGAGACGTCGCACGACTTCGACGGGATCGTTTTGGAAGCAGTCCGCCAACTGAATGGCGAAGGACTCAGCAAGCCCGAGGCCGAGGCGCAACGCGAAACGCTGATCCAGGGGTATCGTTGGATTCTGGTGGACGAGTATCAGGACATCGGCCCTGAGGAATACGCGTTAATCTCCGCCGTTGCAGGCCGCTCGCTGGACGATAAGGAGCTTCGGCTCAGTCTGTTTGCGGTGGGCGATGACGATCAAAACATCTACGCCTTCGCCGGGGCGTCCATCCGCTTCATCCGCCAGTTCGAGGCCCACTACAGTGCCCGACCGGAGTTCCTGATCGAGAACTACCGCTCGACCGGACATATCATTGCGGCCGCCAACGCGGTCATTGCGCCAGCCGCCGCCCGTATGAAAGCCGGTCAGGACATTGCCATCGATCGCAAGCGCAGCAGGACGCCGCCCGGCGGAGAGATGGCGGCGCTCGATCCGGTTGCCCGCGGGCGGGTGCAGGTGCTGGAGTGCCCATCCAGCGATGTGGCGCAGGCGATGGCCGCAGTTGATGAACTCGTCCGGCTATCGCGCCTTGATCCGGAGTGGAGCTGGTCGCGTGCGGCGATCATCGCACGCGACTGGCGGCGGCTGGCTCCGGTGCGGGCCTATGCTGAAACGCTTGGCATTCCGGTGGAGATGGCAAACGAGAGCCTGCCCAGCATCTGGCGTCTGCGCGAGATGCAGCAATTCATCGACGCCCTGCGCCGCTATACCAACCGTCTGCTGGCCATCCGTGATTTGGTCGATGTGTTGAACGCGATATCGTCCAACCGTTGGACGGACCTGATCGCCGAAGGCATCGCCGCGCTGGCGAAAGAGCTTGCGAACAAGACCATGACCGTGCCGGACCTTGTCGAGTGGTTCGCTGAATGGGCCAATGATGCCCGCAGCGATCAGCGCACGCTGCTGCTGCTGACGGCGCATCGATCCAAAGGTCTGGAGTTCGATGATGTCGTCATCCTCAATGGCGGGTGGGACAGGCCCTCCAAAGGCGAGGACCCCGATGCGCCGCGCCGCCTGTTTTATGTCGCCGTGACCCGAGCGCGACGCAGCCTCGCCATCATTGCCGACGGGAACCATCCATTCGTCCCGCAGGGCGCAGAGTATGTGCTGCGCCGAGCCGCGCCAACCGTCACCGATGCTGTCGCTCTTCCGACTGCGCTATACCAGGTGCCGAACCTGAAGACCGTGGACCTGTCATGGGCGGGGCGTCTCAGGACGGGTCACCTCTCACTTGCCGCGATCTCGGCGGCCAAGGCAGGAGATCGGATTCAGATCGTGCGCGAAGGCCCCACCTGGATGATACAGGATGCTCAGGGACAAGCCCTCGGACGCATGGCCAAAAGCTGGTCGCCTCCCGAAGGCCTCAGCTTCCTCGGCGGCGAAGTCGGCGCCATCGTGCGCTGGCGCAAATCCGACAATCAGGAAGAGTTCCGGCCCCACCTTCACCGAGATGTCTGGGAAGCGGTTGTCCCGGAGCTCGTATTCGGCTGATGGTGTACCCGCAGGCTCGGCGGGTCGACTTTGACAGCTTCGCTCAGTATTTGACATTGTGCGGTGTGGTGTTATCGAAGCAATGCTCATGGAAAAAGCGCCAAAATGTCTTGTTTGAGCCAGTTTGAGACCTTGGCGTTTTCAGCCTGAAAGCCTGCTTCGCGCACCGTAACGCTGGAAGCGGTCAATCTGCTGTCGGCCCCAAATTCTCGTCGAGTAGCAGCCAGACGGGAACGCGCCTCAAGTAAGCCATCTGGCCAGCGCGGCGCGAGTCCGATAGCAGTCGTTTCAGATTGCGCGCGAACAGCGCAATTGGCGGTAGGTTGTCGTCGATTGCAGGTCGCCGTCCGACGTCGTCTAGCCCCGAGGCTTCGCGAGACGGAAAACGTGAGCAATTGTCGTCAGGTTGGATTTGACAGAGGAATGGGGCATTCTCTTATGAGTAGGGACCCAGGGGATTCGCAGATTGTTGCTTGGAAAAATTGCACGGCGGCGGGGAAACAACGATAAATCGCATTTAGGCTGGCTAAACCCCTATACGGGAATAATTAGTACTTTTTGTGCCGTGGTTGTCTGCTTTGTAAGCATTTATAACATCTATCTCACGACTCGCCAATCCGAAATTGCGGAACGCGCTCTCAATTTGTCGAATCGCAATACAGAGATGGCAAATCTTTTGGTATCACTTCGCAGGACTTGTCAATCCATCACCAAGATTCGCTCTGATTTTTTTGGTAACACCAATTTTTACTACAAAGCAAATTTTAACATGCGAGAGCCACAAAAGCCGGACGACGGGGAAAAGCTTAAGATGACATTTGTGGAAGCTTCCAAATATCCAGACCCGAGCACGCAACAAGTTTTGAAAGACGGAAAGGAATTTCTGGAGCTTTCTCAGGATACGCTTAGCCGTTTTCAGGTAGTGGAACTTTACCTTACAGACAAGGAGGCAGCCGAAGAGAAAAATAGTAACCTCCGATATGCGTTTGAAGAGCTGGTTGACGTTGCCGATATGGTGACCAATGAGGAGGTCAGCACTCACGACCTAATCGGGAATTTGATAGTCGCGTCATCAATGTGCAGGCTTTTGCCGGAAAAGCTTTCGCCTTGGTTTCGAAATTCTGAAGCCAACAGACTCGGATATATTTTTACCGAAAGTGACGTCAGGTTCGAATGGATCAAAGAACCGGAAGATTTTGGATTGACCCGTCAATCTTGGGGCCTAAGCCTTGAAGACCGGACTGAGAACGAAGGCACGATGCGTCAACGAATCCTAAATCCTCCGTCTGAGTTCTGAAGTGAAAACGGCGACAGCCCTGTCATCAGAATGATGGATTCGCTCACCCTTTTTCGCAGTGAAGCAATTACCGTCACACCATAGGTCTTCTATTCGGTTAAGCTCTGAGTTAGCCCGATCTATGCGTGACTTGCCGAGCATTGGACACAGGTTCTGACCGCCCAGCTACTTCGCACGGGGTCTGGCCTGGAACGTCACTGTGTAAATTGGCCGAATTGACTTTACAGAAGTCCGCCGTCCCCAGATATGATCATCTTTCGATTTCGATTGAGGGAACAACATCATTAATCCTATCCCGACGATATCCGCCGCTCAGTTCGCAACCACCTTCGATCTCAGGCCAAATCTGATGGCATGGTTCCTTGGCGCCGGCGCATCGGCCGCCTCCGGCATTCCGACCGGCTATGCAATGATCCGGGACTTCAAGACGCAGATCTTCTGCCGCGAGACCAACCTATCTAAACGGGAGATTGACACGGCGGATCCGATCTGGATCGAGAGGATCGACGCCTTCTTCCGGCAAACATCTCTTCTGCCGCCTGACGGCGACCCGACGGAATATGCCAAGGCCTTCGAAGCGGTATATCCGCAGCCCCGGCATCGCCGGCAATATATCGACGACGCGATCTCCAAGGGCACGCCCTCCTTTGGGCACAAAGTGCTTGGGAGCCTGATGGCGGCTCGCAAAGTCGACTGCGTCTTCACGACGAACTTCGATCCGCTGATCGAGGAGTCGGCACTTTCGGCAAACGCGATCCTGCCCGTCTCCGACCAGAACCGACCGACAGTAGCGGCGATCGATTCCGCCGGTCGGGCCATGCGCTGCCTCAAAGAGTCGGACTGGCCGTTGGTCGCGAAGCTTCATGGCGATTATCAGTCGATCGCGATCAAGAATACGGGATCGGAGTTGGAGGAGCAGGACGCCCAAATGCGCCATGTGCTGGTGGAAGCCGGTAAGCGGTTTGGAATGGCCTTTGTAGGCTATAGCGGTCGCGACGCCTCGATCATGGAGGCTCTGACCGCCGTTCTCGATTCGCCGTCGCCATTTCCCAACGGGCTGTATTGGCTCACCTCGTCAGCCTCGCGCCTGCTGCCCGCGGTCACTGAATTTCTGAGCCGGGCCCGGTTGGCCGGCGTGGACGTAGCTGTCGTCGAGTGCGCGACCTTCGACGAACTTGCTGCCAACATCATCAAGACGACTGATCTGCCCCAGGCGCTCTTCGATCGGGTGATGGAGGGGCGTCCGACACCACGCCTAGTGCCGGTACAACTGCCAACCGCCGAAGCCCGAGCCTTTCCCGTCCTGCGCTATTCCTCCTTTCTGGTCGAAAGGATGCCGAGTACGGCGCGGCGCATGAGACTGGCGCAATCCACGACCTCTCCCGCCGTCCGAGAGTTTCTGAAGGCGAACAACGTTCGGGCGACAGTTGCGGCGCACGGCCGGGAACTGGCCGTCTTCGGCAGGGATCGGGATATCCTAGACGCGCTAGCACCACTCGGTGCGACGCTCGATGGCGAGGTCGAACTGGATCCGGTCGCCGATAGCTGGGCGATGGGCCTCCTTTACGACGCCTTGGTCAGGGGCCTGGCACGACGCCTGCCGCTCATTCCGCGTTACAAGCGTGCCGGACATTCCCTCGTTATTACCCCACCTCGCGAAGGAGACGATCTGGAACGAGCCCGTCGGCACGCAAACGCACTGTCGAACCTTCGGAGCGCGTACAAGAGCGATTTGACCGGCACCGTCCCAGGCCTCGGATTTCCATTTCAGGAAGGCGTGTTCCTGAAGCTGGACATGGTCGACGGGCGCTGGTGGTGCGGCTTCGAGCCCTACACCTTTGTGAATATCCCACGGCCCGAGGAGGCCCAGAGTGGGGATTCGGGGCATGAGGAATTCTCCAATGCGGATCCAATGGACATGCGTCCTGACCGCAGCCGCGACCCTGCGGGCGACTGGCGCCGGGAACGCTGGGCGCAGCGCTATAACAAGAACTGGGCGAGCATCATCGCTGCATGGGCTCAGCTTCTCACCAACGCCAGCGGCGGGATGAAGCGGGCATTCGGGCTGGAGGACGGCGCCGGGATCGATGCCGTGTTCCAGGTGTCCCCGGTAACCGGCTGGAGCCGGCCAGGCCATCACCACGTCTATTTCGACAGGACCACGTAATGAACGCTCCTGCCTCGTTGACAAAACTTCCGCCGTTCACGCTGCTGGACGAGCCGGACCTGTCCTTCTCGCCTTCGGATGCTACCCAGGTCGACGTCCATCCGCTCCGGGGGCTTGCGAATTTCGGGCCCTATTCGAAGGGGACGTTCGGCAGCTTCACCTCCCGGATAAGGATCGCGACCGTGGGCCCGCAGAGCGCCTTTAAGCGACGAGGCGAGTTGATGCTGTTGCTGCGCAACGTGCATCGCCCGACTGACAGGTCGGAATATGTTCCGCAATATCCGGGCTTTGAGCGGCTCTTCCATGTGGCACTAGAGTCAGCCCCACGCGACGCCCACATCAAATGGCCCGAGCATCTGCATGAGCTGCCCGGTGAGGGCGATCCGCAAGCCCGGCTCTACCTTGCGATGGAGGCGGCGCTCCGGCGGCTCGACATGGTTCGCAACGCGTTCGATGTCGTGTTGGTCCACTTCCCCGACAGTTGGAACCCGGCCACCCGCAGCAAATCCTTCGACGCGCATGATGCACTCAAGGCGCTGGGCGCCAGATACAATATCCCGACCCAGGTGCTGAACGATCGGGCCTTCACCTTCACCCATAAAGCGTCGCTCGCATGGCGGCTGGCGACCGCCCTCTATGTAAAGGCCGCCGGCACGCCTTGGAAGCTAGCACCTCTGAATGGCGTGCCGGCCGATACTGCCTATATCGGGCTGGCCTATGCGCTACGCGGCGACCAGCGGGACGCGCATTATGTAACGTGCTGTTCGCAGGTGTTCGACATGGACGGCGGCGGCATGCAGTTCGTGGCATTCGAAGCCCAGGACCCCGTCGCTGACGTTGCCGAGGCGCGCAGAAATCCGTTCCTGAGCCGCGACGACATGCGCGCCGTTCTTGCACGCAGCCTAGAGCTCTACCAGGGACGCAATGGCGGCAACTTGCCTAAGCGAATGGTCATCCACAAGACCACAGCCTTCAAGGACGGCGAGATTGAAGGGGCCTTCGATGCGCTAGCTGGCGTCCCAGAAATCGAGTGCGTCGAGGTCAGTTCGGCGTCGTGCTGGCGCGGCGTCTGGCTGATCGAGTCGGGCGTGACAAGGCCCCCTACCAAGCCGTCAGGCTATCCGGTGCCGCGGGGAACGATGGTGGTGCGGTCCGGCAATTCTGCGCTGGTCTGGGTCGCGGGCAACGCGCCCGACGTCTCGACCAAGGGCGATTATTATCAAGGCAAGAAGAGCATCCCAAGGCCGTTGCAGTTAATCCGACATGCCGGCAGGGGCCCGCTCGAACTGATTGCTCACGAAGCGCTGGCGTTGACCAAGATGGATTGGAACAACGACGCGCTCTACGATCCGGTGCCGGTTAGCATCCGCTACTCACAAAGACTAGCGCGCACGATCGCGAATGTCCCGGACCTGCCGCGGAACGTCTATCCCTATCGCCTGTTTATGTGAGTTTCTTTCGCGCCCGCTGCCGCCAAGTTCACCTGATAGGATCGGCCCTTTGCCGTTGTGCGAATCGCAGCCAGTTCAGCACATCCGCTCCTATCCGAACATGCCGCCGGCGGCCGAGCTGCCCGATCCAGGCACTGTCATCCAATCGGTCCCAAGTGATGCCCTGAGAGCTGCCGTTCGTGAGCCGCGCCGGCGGTCGGACTGCAATAGTCGAGCCCTTCGAACTGTTACGGACCAGCAATAAAGGGATGGCGTCCGATCGGTCCCCCGGACATAAGGTGTTCATGGAATCTTTATCACTTAGGGAACAAAGCTCCGCCGCCGAAAGTGAACCCACGCCTCTCGGCGCGGCGCATTGGGGCGAATGGATCAAGGCGCGGATCGAGGAGACGGACACCGCCTATCTTGCCAAACCGTTCGACAGCCCGGGATTATGCTGGCCGCGAACTTCTAGAACTAGTCCAAAACGCTGCGGACGCGGCCGCCGAGCACCAAAATCATGGACGTGTCCGCATCGAAATAACGGATCACGGCCTGTGCGTCGCGAACAGTGGCATGCCATTCCGAGCGGGCGGAGTACGATCACTGATGACAGCGCACACCAGTGACAAGCCGGATCGTCAGGCAACGCTGATAGGAGCCAAGGGTCTGGGCTTTCGAGCTCTACTGAACTGGTCGGCGGAACCGTTCATCACCAGCGGCGCGCTCGAGATCGGCTTCTCTCGGGCGCATGCCGTGCGGCACACCCGGAGGCTCGCCGAACGTAGTTCCCAATTGGCTCAACTAGTCGCGTCCGCCCGAAAGCCGTTGGCGCCAATTCTCGCATTTCCGGTCTTCGGCCCCACGCTCGACGAACTCGACGGTGAGGCAATTTGCGCGTTGATGGCGCGTGCACGCGCACTTCGCGCCGACGGCTATGACACCGTGGTGGCTGCCGCATTCGATAGTCGGAAAGCCCATGATCGGGCGCTCGCCCAATTGACGGAGTTCCACCCCGATTTTCTGCTCTTCGTAGAGGCGCTCGACGAAATCATTCTTGTGGTCGAGGACAAGCCTGACGTCATTTGGAAGAAGACTGAGACCACGGCTGGCGATTTCGTCCTTGAAATCACCACGGGCAACGAGAGCGAGAAGCAGCGATGGGTCTGTCATCGCCGGCGCCGGACCGTTCCGGATCCTGAGGATGCCGACGGTGGTCACCGACCCTGCGAATTTGCCATTGCTCTGAAGCGAGGCCCAGACAATCAGGGTGGCTACCTTCATTCCTATTTTCCAACGTCCGTGAAACTGCCGTTTCCGGCACTTTTCCATGCGACACTCGAACTCGATTCCAACCGCAAAACTCTGAACGTGAACTCGGACATCAACACTACCGTGCTGTTAGAGCTCGCCGATTTTTATGCAGACTTCCTATTGGAGCTGTGCGAGTCTGGAGTGATCGCGGATCCGATCGTCTTTCTCTCGCGAGACGAAAGCTTTCCCGATGCGCTCCGCCCCTTCGAGGAAGCCGTCCATAGCGCTGCCCAATTACGCGACTTAATCCCGACGATTGCGGGGCGCCGCGTCGCCGCCATCAAAACTCAGCTCGGTCCAATCGGTTACGCTGAGTTCCTGCCCCAACGGTTCTTCGGATCTCTAGCGAGATGCAGAAACGACCGCGATCGCAAGACTCTTGAACGCCTCGGCGTAAGCCAGCTGGATTCTGGCGTGATGATATCCAACCTCAAGACATCGTCCTTGACGATCGCTGAGCGGGCAAGCGCCATCGTCGGCATCGCGAAAGGATTGCCTCCGAAGTTTCACGACCGCGGACTACTGCTCGATGCCAATGAACGTCCGCTCACCCGCGACAATAGCTGCTTCCCGCCGCCGACAAACGGTCGCCCCCCAGCGTTGCCGCGCTGGGCGCGTGCGAAGTTCCTCCACCCTGAGCTTTGGGCAAAAATCAGCGCAGGTCTCGGTGGGTCATTGCGTGAGCGGTTCGACCGCCTTGGCGATTTCGGGATCCAAGAATTCAACGCTGCCGGGGTCATTACATCCTTGCGGAGGCAGGCTGCCGATACGATGAGGCGAGGAAGAATCGATGCCGACAAGGTCCGCCTCGAGTTTCTGAATGCGCTATTCGACCTGCGCCAGACTGTTGCGAAGGATTCCCTGTACCCGACTGGGCGCACCGAGGTAGTCTCGGCCGATGGATCATGGCGCGACGCGACGGAGGTCCATCTGTCGACTGGATACAGCGCAAAAGGTCAGATCGTCTCCACGCTTTACGCCTCGCAGCCCGGGTTTTTGCTGGGAAGTTCGTCGGCGAACGGGTTCGAGCGGGACGCATCTGAATTGGCCGAGTTCTTTCGCTGGATTGGGGTCCATGACTGGCCCGCACCCAGACCGCAACCTGTGCCACCAACCTTGCAAGCCACCGTTCTTGCGCCGCTGCCAGCGACCTTCGATGTTTCGGACGAAAATCAGAGGCGGTCGATAAAACGGAGCGAGCTCTATTGGGGATCGACCTGCCGCGCCGACCATCTCTGGCTGGCTGGCCCTCGACGGGATTCTAGATTCGGCGCCCAGCGCCGCCATCCTCGCCTGGCTTGCATTCGACCCGCGATTCGACCCTGTCACGGGGATCAAATTCTGGACCCGTTTCTGGGCAACATCAGGGCGCGCCACCTCTAAGCAGTATCATGGCGAGCTGCCGGACCTTGTCAGGCATGCGCTGTCCATCCGCCCTTGGCTTGAAGTAGCGAACGGCGTGCGTGTCGCGCCACGCGACTCGATGGTGTCACCTGGACGACTGGGGGAACTGTTCCATACGCCGGCGCGTCCACGGGAAAGCGAGGTAGCAGATTTTAGCCTTACCCGAGACGTCTGGTCGAAGGGCCTCCTACACGCCAAGGTGCCCAATCGCCTGCCAGATCTGGACGAGGCGCAGGTGTACAGGGTCCTGGGGGCGCTCAAAAGCCGCAACCTGGGGTCCGACATCGTGCGCAGGCTCTATGCGCAGATTCTTGATCTCGAGGGGTTTACGCCGGGGCGGGCAATGGAAGACGCGCAGCGATTTTGGAGTGAAGGCGAGGTACAAGTCAGGAAGGGTGGGGTAGTATCGTGGGTACCGGTCGGCGAGGCCCTGTATCTCGATCGGGACAATTTCCCCGCAGCCGCACGCGACTATTTCAGTCTCATCGACCTACCGCCGAGACGCAACGCCACCGAAGTGTTCGCTCGCTTTAAGGTCGCGCCGATGAGCAAGCAGAATTTCAGCCTCACGATCACGCGTGTGGTCGAGGAGGACGGCGTGATCGCGGCGCGGCTGCGCACACGTCTCGCGGCAAGCCTCCCCTTCATCAAGGCCCATCGGGCGGCAAATTCCGTCGACACGCAGCGCTTGAGGCGCCTCGATGCCATCGGCGTGAAGGCCCTCGTTGAGGCGGATCTCGAGTTCAGCCTTGGAGGCGACCTGTTTCAAGGGCAGCTCGAACCGGGCCTGCTGACGGGCGATAGCTTGCTGATCGGCGTGAACGTAACAGAAGGCGAGGAAGAACTTATGCTGCGCGCGATCACCGCCATGAGTGACGGTCTAGCGGAGTTCTTCGAGCTGCAGAGTGGCGATGATTTCGAGAAACTGCTTGCGCCAACGGCCAACGGTCTTCGGATGATGCAGCTCAAGCGCTTGCTTAACAACCAGACTCCTGAAGAGATTGAGCGCCTGATAGTGACCTTGGACGCGGAGATCGCCGAAACCGATCATCAGGGCGGAATCGATGCCGCGACCTTTGCTCGCGGCGCTGGTCCTGGCGAAACGAGGACCAAGGAGGCACAAAACGTACCCTCATCGAGCGTCGTCGATAGTGGCGCGTCGACGACAGGATCAGTCACGCCTCAATCCCCGCCACCTCCTACGGAGCGGACGCCAGCAACGGCGGTCACTGTCACGAAGCTTGAGATCCACGATGGTGGTCGCGGCGGGGGTGGCGGCACCATCGGCATGCGAGTGGCCGGGGAACAGGGCCGACGGGTGGCAAACCTTCCGATATCTACGCTCCGTCCGACGCTGAACAATGGGCGATCTTGTTCGAGCACAGCGAAGGTCGCTTTCCAATCCAGGTCTCGCGTCTGCAAGGCGGGGACGCGTTCGGCTGTGATTGCCTGAGCTTTGCAAGCCCCGATGACCGCGAAACTTTCAAGGAGGATCCGACGCGTCTTTCCCTAATCGCGCGCTTTATCGAGGTGAAGTCGGGTACCGTCCGATTGACCCCAAATGAGGTGGCGGCTGCAGAGCGGCACAAAGCGAAATACTTTATCTATCAGATCGCGTTCGATGCCGGCTCGCGAGCCTCGGCGCATCTGACAATCATCGCCGACCCGCTTAGCCATAAGTCGGCGCTCGCGCGGGAGTGCGAGGTTCGGATCGAAGAGATCCGCGGCCGCCTGAAGCTGCGTCTGAACGCGGTCGCGAGCTAGGGGCTGCGCTCTACACGCGCTCGAAGGGCGCGACAGTACATACTAAGGGTGCGGCGGAGGTGAAGGCAGCGTTTTCCGGCGGCGAGGAAGACCGCTGCTTGAGAGCATCTGCATTTCCAGTGGACATATACTAGGAGGCATAGATCAACTAGGGCGCCGCTGATAAGCAAGCTGGACGGGGTCACTCTTCGCATACGGGCTGTGTAACTGCGGCCTAAGAGCAAACGTTTCGACACATCTTGCCCGCCGAATACCTATGGTGAGCGGCGTGATTGGAAGGGGGGCCCCGTGCCGTCGGCTGCTAGAATTTTCGGCAAGCTCTATCCTATCGATATCCCTGCCGAGTTCAGCGATGAGGCGACGCTACTGGCCCATCTCGGAATCAGCCCTCCCGAGTTGAAGAAGATATGGTGGTATCGCCGCAAGATGTATAGACAGTTCTCGATCGCGAAAGGGCGTGGAAAGACACGTCTGATCTGCGCGCCGGACCGTCGACTCAAGATTCTGCAGCGTAAGCTCGCGCCCTTGCTGGATCAGATTTATCGGGTTCGAAACCCAGTCCACGGCTTCGTGATCGATCGATCCGTCAAAACAAATGCTGAGGCTCATGGAGCGCGACGCTTCGTACTGAACCTTGACCTTCAGGAGTTCTTCCCGACGATCACCGAGAACCGGATCGTTGGCCTGCTGACGTCCGTCGGCCTTGATCGTCGGGTTGCTGAGATCGTGGCGAGACTTGCTTGCTATGACGGCCATCTTCCCCAAGGTGCACCAACGAGCCCAGTGCTGTCGAACATGATCTGCTATCGCCTCGATACGGAGCTTCTCCGCATCGCAAAGAGCGCGAGAGCGATCTACACCCGGTATGCGGACGACATCACTTTCTCAGGTTATCAGCCTCCGGCTCCGCTTTTCGACGCCGGGCCGCCGGCGGTCGGAAAATTCTCCCCAGACTTGCTCTCGGCCGCCTTGCGTGCAGCCATCCAGGGCAACGGCTTCACCGTCAATTCGCATAAGGTCCACTACGCCGACCGAAACTCACGGCGTATCGTGACCGGCGTGAAGATCAATTCTGGGCTGAATGTTGATCGCCGTTACGTCCGCGACATCCGAGCAAAGCTTAACTCGATAGAGAAACATGGGCTCAAAGCCTCGCAAGCAAGACATTCTGCTAAAGGCGGCAAAGGTGATATCGGCTCTCACATTCGCGGAAAGATCGCATACGTTGTCCATTTGAAGGGGCTGGCGGACCCAGTCGTTCGCTCGTTGGCTTTGCGCTACAACCGGAGCTTCGCAGATCACCTTATGAAGGTCACACCGACCGACAGTGAGCGGCGGGAACGGTCGGTTTGGATCGTCGAGCATTCCGGGAATGCAGGGGAGCAGGGTACCGCCTTTTTTCTGAGTGGTGTTGGGCTCGTCACGGCTGCTCATTGCGTGGAGGATCCAGAAGATCTACTCGTCTATCATCCGAGCACGCCGTCGAACCAAACGAGAGTCTCGGTCCGCAAGCGATGCAAACATCACGATTTAGCGATCCTCGACCATGCGATAAATTCGAATGAGTTCTTCGAGATGGAAGCGGCGACGGTCGCGGCAGGCGTTGGTGATGACGTCACTGCCTATGGTTATCCTGGATATGGACCCGGTGACCGTCTCAACATTCGAAATGGAAAGGTTACGTCTCTGCCTCGGAAGAACGCGATCGATCGAGTCGAGGTCTCGCAAGAACTCAGTCAGGGCATGTCAGGAGGCCCGGTATTAGATGCCGGCGGGAAGGTCGTCGGCGTCATCCACAAGGGTGGACCGAGCGAAGGCCGGCAAATCGCAACCGCGATCCACGAACTGAGGAAATGGGCGGCGAGCTAGGTGTTTAGAAATATCATGCTCCGCGCATCGGTGAGCACGCCCCGCCCATCGATTACTTCGTCGAATTATTGTCTTAAATCTTGCCAGCCGACGCCTGACCACCTTCGTGACCCGTCGTGAGACCACCAAACCACCCCTTTCGTTCAGACCGCCGCCAGTCATCCTCTGCGCACTGGCTCACGTCGCGACATACGTTCCGGACCCGACGGCCAAGTCGGATCGGTCTTTTTTGCTTCGACTGACAGCTTTCTGCCTACTTCGCCCGATAGCTGTCAGTCCGCTGTCGGCCCCATACAAGTCATTCGCTCGTGGTTGTGTGCGTCAAGTTCTGCAAAATGGGGCGGCCATGATGCTGGTCATGCGGCTTGGCGCAGAGCGAGCTTCTTGTGCTCGCGCAGGTCGTCCATGTTGATGTATAGGTTGGCCTCCATCCAGTTTTCGTTGGTCTCGACGGCCAAGGCCCTGACCAGGCGCAGGCAGCTTTCGGTATTGGGAAGATGCGCACGACATAGGTGCGCCGGCGGATTTCCTCGTTGAGCCGCTCCAGCATGTTGGTGGACTTGAGATGCTTGTGGTGCTGTCTCGGCAGCCTGAAGAAGGTCAGGGTTTGTTCGATGGCATCCTCGGCCCAGCCTGTCAGGCGCGGATAGCGTGCCGACCATTTGGCAAGCCATGCGGCAAGATCAGCCCTGGCCTCTGCGAGATCGCGCCGGTCGTAGAGCCAGCGCAATTCCTGCAGGCAGTCGTCGCCGTGCTTCCTCGGCAGATAATCGAGCGCGTTCCTGAGGAAGTGCACGTAGCAGCGTTGCCAGGCGGCTTCGGGGATCACCTCGCCGATCGCTGCCACCAGGCCGGCGTGATCGTCAGACACAACCAACTCGACGCCCTTGAGGCCGCGCGCCTTGAGGCCGACGATCCCTCCAGGCCGAGCGGCTCTCGCGATTGGCCATCTCCACGGCCAGGATCTGGCGCCTTCCGTCCCAGTCGATACCGACCGCGATCAGCACCGCCTGGCTCATGACAACACCGGCTTCACGCACCTTCTCGTAGCGCGCATCGAGGATGAGGTAAGGAAACGGCTCTTGAAGGGGGCGCCTGGCAAAGGCAGCGAGGCTCTCGTCCAGCCGCTTGTTGATGGCCGAGATCGTCGAGGCCGAGAAGGCATGGCCGCACAGTTCTTCCGTGATCGCCTTCACCTTGCGGGTCGACACGCCCTGGACATACATCTCCGCCAGTGTCGCCACCAAGGCCCGCTCGGAACGCTGGTAGCGCTCGAACAGCTCGGTGGAGAAGCGCCCGGCCCGGTCCTGCGGAACCCGCAGCTCGAGCTTGCCGACCCGCGTCACAAGGGTACGGCCGTAATAGCCCGAGCGATAGCCAAGCCGTTCGGGCGTGCGCTCGCTCTTCGAGGCACCCAGCGCCTCGTCCATCTCGGCCTCAAGCACCTCCTGCATCACCGCACGGAGCACTTCGTGCAATCCATCCGGGTTCGAAAGCAAAATGTCTTTGACGGCAGCGCTGGCGGTCTTAACTTCAGTCTTGGTCATGGCGGCGTTCCTTCGCGGGAATCAGTGACGTGAACAATCACCAGCCTGCCATGACCGCCCCCTCTCAGCGAATTTGCAGAACTCTCAGCACACTACCTCGCTCGTCGCCCTTCGCGATGACACTTCTTGGCGCCCCAGTCTTCCAAGCCTGCAACGTTCACTGCATCGCACGGGCGCGTATATTGGGTATCTTCGATATTCTGAAACGTCACGTCATGCTGCTTCCATCTACTACCAAACAGTGGAGGCTGTGCCCGTGACACCGACGAAGCTCCTTGTCGGCCAGATCGTAGTTGTGTTCGCCATCGTCATCGTTGGCGTATGGGCGGCAACGCAATGGTGCGCCCACATGCTGGACTATCAGCCGCAGCTTGGCGCGCCATGGTTTGCCGCGGCGGCCCGGCCGATCTACAAGCCGTGGAAACTGTTCGAATGGTGGTTTCACTTCGACGCCTATGCGCCTGAGGTCTTCGACAAGGCCGGCATGCTTGCCGGAGCCAGCGGATTCTTGGGGTGTGCGGCCGCAATAGCTGGCTCCCTCTGGCGCGCGCGGCAGAGGGGGTTGGTCACCACCTACGGTTCCTCACGATGGGCCGCGGCTCGGGAAATCGAGAAGGCAGGCCTGTTTGAGCCGGCCGGCGTTTTCCTTGGCAAACTGAAGGATCACTATCTGCGACATGACGGGCCGGAACATGTCATGGCCTTTGCGCCGACACGTTCGGGCAAGGGCGTGGGATTGGTCGTTCCAACGCTTCTTTCCTGGACCGGCTCGGCCGTCATTCACGACATCAAAGGCGAGAACTGGCAGCTGACTTCCGGCTGGCGGTCGAAGTTCTCTTTCTGCCTCCTGTTCAATCCGACCGACTCGAGATCGGCGCGCTATAACCCGCTGCTGGAAGTGCGCAGGGGTTCAGATGAGGTCCGCGACGTTCAGAACATCGCGGACATTCTCGTCGATCCGGAAGGCGCGCTGGAGCGGCGGAATCATTGGGAGAAGACTAGTCATTCACTCTTGGTCGGGGCCATCTTGCACGTGCTCTACGCGGAAGAAGAAAAGACGCTCGCCCGCGTCGCCACTTTCCTGTCGGATCCGCAACGCTCGTCTGCCACGACACTGCTGCGGATGATGACCACCAACCACCTCGGCACGGCGGACAAACCTCGGGTCCATCCCGTCGTGGCCTCGGCGGCTCGCGAGGTGCTTAACAAATCAGAGAACGAGCGCTCAGGCGTTCTCTCGACCGCCATGTCGTTTCTCGGTCTCTATCGTGATCCGACCGTGGCCGCGGCAACATCGGCCTGCGACTGGCGCATTGCCGACCTCATGGATGCGGAACGACCGATGTCGCTCTATCTAGTGGTGCCGCCATCGGATATCTCGCGCACCAAGCCACTGGTGCGACTGGTGCTCAATCAGATCGGCAGGCGACTGACGGAGCGGCTGGAAGGTGACCCGAAGAAGAGCCGCAAGTACCAACTGCTCATGATGCTGGACGAATTTCCGGCTCTTGGCCGCCTCGACTTCTTCGAGACCGCGCTCGCCTTCATGGCGGGTTACGGCATCCGCGCCTATCTGATCGCGCAATCCTTGAACCAGATCTCCAAAGCCTATGGCGAGAACAACGCCATTCTCGACAATTGCCATGTGCGCATTGCCTTTTCCTCCAACGACGAGCGCACGGCCAAACGCATCTCGGATGCGCTCGGTACGGCGACGGAACTCAGGTCCATGCGCAACTACGCCGGCCACCGGCTGGCGCCCTGGCTCTCGCACGTCATGGTCAGTCGCCAGGAGACCGCTCGCCCGCTGCTGACGCCTGGCGAGGTGCTGCAGTTGCCGCAAGCTGACGAATTAATCCTTGTTTCGGGGTTGCCGCCGATCCGCGCCCAGAAGTTGCGTTATTATCAGGATCCGAATTTCACCGAACGGGTGCTGCCGGCGCCGGTGTTGCGCGACGGTCTGTACGCTGACTGTCCTGCGTCGCGCCCCGACGATTGGAGCGGACTAGTCCGCAGTGTTGACCGCCGTCTCGCTGCCGATGACGAAAACGCCGGCGAGGCAATCGAAGAAGAGGGCGGCGTGCAACAGCAGCGTCATCCAGGCCTGCCTGAAGAACACGTCGTCGTCTCTCAGGAGCCTGATCAAGACGACCTCTTCAATCTGGCGGACGATGACGCCGAGGCACTCGCAGACAAGCGCGTCATGGACCGGGTTTCCACCGCAGCCAGCGCCTACGGTATCAACGAGGGAAGGGGCGACGACAAGGACATCATCCCCGGCTTCTAAGCGCTTTCGCAGCTCAGGCGTATCTCAGCGTAGATAACGCCCATAAGCGATTTTTCAGATATCGGCGATGTTCGTTCGCACCGCCGGCGCATCAGCGCCGGCCAGTCGGAACGAGCCCCATGAAGCCCCATCGCATTCGCCACCAGTTTCTGCTCGAACCCGAATTGAGCGAGAAGCTGGAAACGCTCAGCCGCAACCCGTCGACCACAAAATCGGCGATCGTCGCGAAAGCGGTCGAGGCCTTCATCGAGCGGCGTGGCGAGAACGAACTCGACAATCGTTATGGCAGGCGGCTCGACCGTCTTTCCCGCGACCTCGACCATATCCGAACCGATGTCGAGGTGATCCTGGAGAGCCTCGCACTCTTCATACGGTTTTCGATTACGCTTCATTCCCACACGCCGGTCCCGGATCGGGCGACACAGGCGATTGCCCAAGAGCGCTTTGACAAATTCGTCGAGCAGGTCGGTCGCCAGATCGCCTCCGGGAAGCGCTCGCTTGGCAACGGCAATGGCAATGGAGGCGAAGGATGAGCTCTCATCCCGCAGCCGACCACCGCCGCCGAGCCATGCTGCGCACAGCCATGGGCGCCGCGATCACCGAGGCCCTTTCCGATTCGACCGTCATCGAGGTGATGGTCAATCCCGACGGCGCGCTGAGGCTCGACCGGTTGGGAGAAGGCCGGGTCGATACAGGCGTGCATATGCATCCTTCCGAGGCGGAACGCATCATCCGGCTCGTCGCCTCCCATGTACGCGCCGAGGCGCATGCAGATAGTCCGATTGTCAGTGCCGAATTGCCATCAGGCGAGCGCTTCGAGGGTCTGCTACCGCCGGTCGTGCTGGCGCCATGCTTTGCCATCCGCAAGCCGGCAGCAAAACTCTACACGCTGGCCAACTATGTCGCCGATCGCATCATCCTCCCGCTGCAGGCTGATGCCCTGAGGAAGGCAGTGCGTGAGCGGCGCAACATCCTGGTCGCCGGCGGCACGTCGTCGGGCAAGACCACGCTTGCGAATGCGCTGTTGGCAGAAGTCGCCGAATGCGATGAGCGGGTGATCCTGATTGAGGACACCCGCGAGCTGCAATGCGCAGCCGAGGACTGTGTTGCCTTGAGGACGAGGCGGGGGTCGGTCACGCTTGGTGATCTCGTGCGCTCGACGCTGCGACTTAGACCCGACCGCATCATCGTCGGCGAAGTGCGGGGCGCGGAAGCCCTCGACATGCTGAAGGCATGGAACACCGGACATCCCGGCGGCATTGCCACGGTTCACGCCAATTCGGCACGCTCCGCACTCTATCGTATTGAGCAGCTCGCCCAGGAAGCCGTTGTCACCGTTCCCCGCCGGCTGATCGCCGATGCCGTCGACTTGGTCATCTTTATTGCCGGAAGAGGACCCGCGCGCCGCGTTGACGCGATCGCCGAGGTCACGGGTCTCGACGGCAGCGGCGATTACGCCGTCACCCCGCTCACACTTCCGCAACTCCAGCAGCTCTGAAAGGTCACCTCATGCGCAAGAAGCTTCGCTTTCTTTCGTTCGCCGCCGTCGCGCTTCTTCTCACGGCCCAGGCCCACGCTGCCGGCTCCGGCATGCCGTGGGAACAGCCGCTTCAGCAGATTCTGGAATCGGTGCAGGGGCCGGTCGCCAAGATCATCGCGGTGATCATCATCATCACCACCGGCCTGACCCTTGCCTTCGGCGACACGGCGGGCGGTTTCCGCCGGCTGATCCAGATCGTCTTCGGGCTGTCGATCGCCTTCGCGGCCTCGAGCTTCTTTCTTTCCTTCTTCTCCTTTGGCGGCGGGGCAGTCGTCTGATGAGCACCGGAGAGCAGCATATCGAAGGCTTCGAGGTTCTGGTCCATCGGGCGCTCACCGAGCCGATCCTGCTCGGCGGCGCGCCGCGGGCGGTGGCGATCCTCAATGGCACGGTGGCCGCGGCCATCGGCCTAGGCCTGCAGCAGTGGATTGCCGGTCTGATCCTCTGGATCGCCGGCCACACGCTCGCGGTCTTTGCCGCACGGCGTGATCCGGATTTTGCCAGCGTGCTTGTCCGTCATCTTCGTCAAAAGGGCTGGCTTGCATGCTGAAGCTTTCCGAATACCGCGGCAAAGCCGACCGGCTTGCCGACCATCTGCCGTGGGCAGCACTCGTCGCGCCCGGCATCGTGCTCAACAAGGATGGCAGCTCCCAGCGGACATTGCGGTTTCGTGGCCCCGACCTTGAAAGCGCGACGGAGGCCGAACTTATCGGCATATGCGCGCGGGCAAACAATGCGCTGAGAAGGCTCGGCTCCGGCTGGGCATTATTCTTCGAGGCCGAGCGCAGCGAAGCGCTGGGCTATCCGAGCTCGGCGCTTCCCGATGCTGCCTCATGGCTGATCGATGAGGAACGGCGCGCGGCCTTCGAGGGCAAGGTCGCGCATTTCGAGAGCATCTATCATCTGACCTTGGTCTTCATGCCTGGGCCCGATGGCCAAGCGCGCGCGGAAAGTGCTCTCGTCGACTCGCATGACTTGGGAGGGGAAAGAGACTGGCGCCAGGAGCTTGCCCGGTTCCGAGACGAGACTGACCGTGTTCTCGATCTTCTTTCGGGCTTCGTGCCCGAGGTGCGCGCGCTCGACGATGCCGAGACCCTGACGTACCTGCACGGCACGATCTCGACACGCCGTCATCCGGTCGCCGTGCCGGAAACGCCAATGTATCTCGACGGCGTCCTGGTTGACGCGCCGCTGACCGGCGGCCTAGAGCCGATGCTGGGTGACCAGCATCTGCGCACGCTCACAATCCTCGGTTTTCCGAACGTCACCCGGCCAGGAATCCTTGATGCGCTCAATAACCAGGATTTCGCCTATCGCTGGGTGACGCGCTTCATTCCACTCGACAAGGCGGAAGCCACGAAGACGCTGACTCGGCTCCGGCGGCAGTGGTTTGCCAAGCGCAAATCGATCGCGGCTATTCTGCGCGAGGTGGTGACCAACGAACCGGTGCCTCTCGTCGACAGCGACGCCGACAACAAGGCGCTCGATGCCGATGCAGCACTGCAGGCATTGGGCGGCGATCATGTCGGCTTCGGCTATCTCACCACAACGGTGACGGTGTGGGATCAGAACCGTAAAGCCGCCGCGGAAAAGCTTCGCGCCGTCGAGCGGATCGTCAACGGGCTCGGCTTCACCACCATTCGCGAAAGCATCAATGCCGTCGAAGCGTGGCTTGGTTCATTGCCGGGTCATGTCTACGCCAACGTTCGCCAGCCGCTCGTTCACACGCTTAACCTTGCCCATCTCGTGCCGCTGTCGTCCGTGTGGGCAGGTCCAGCGGAGAACGAGCACCTTGCCGAGGTCACCGGCGATTACGCTCCGCCGCTTCTTTTCGCCGAAACCAGCGGCTCGACGCCGTTTCGGCTTTCGACCCATATCGGCGATGTCGGCCACATGCTGATTGTCGGGCCGACCGGTGCCGGCAAGTCGGTTCTGCTTGCCCTGATCGCTTTGCAGTTCCGGCGCTACGCTGGCGCACAAATCTATGTCTTCGACAAAGGCAATTCGGCCCGCGCCGCCGCGCTTGCCATGGGCGGCGACCACCATGCGTTGGGTGCGAATGGTGCGCTTGGTTTCCAGCCGCTGCGCCACATCGACGACCCGGCCACACAGAGTTGGGCGGCCGAATGGATCGCCGGCCTCATAGCCCACGAGAATGTCACCGTCACCCCGGAGGTGAAGGAGGCAATCTGGTCGGCGCTCACCAGCCTCGCCACCGCGCCGGCGCAGGAACGCACGCTGACTGGCCTGTCGGTCCTGCTTCAGTCCAATGCGCTCAAATCGGCGTTGATGCCCTACACGCTCGACGGTCCATTCGGCCGCCTGCTCGATGCCGATGACGACCGGCTGGCCATCTCGGATGTGCAGTGTTTCGAGACCCAGGAGCTGATGCACAGCCAAGGCGCTGTGCTGCCTGTGCTCACCTATCTGCTCCATCGTCTTGAGGACCGGTTTGACGGGCGGCCGACGCTGCTCATGCTCGACGAGGCCTGGGTCTATCTCGACAACCCGCTCTTTGCCGCCCGGATCCGCGAATGGCTTAAGGTGCTGCGTAAGAAAAACGTCTCCGTGATCTTCGCGACGCAGTCGCTTGCCGACATCGCCGGCTCTTCTATCGCACCCGCAATCATCGAGAGCTGCCCGCAGCGCATTTTTCTCCCCAATGATCGTGCGGTGGAGCCGCAGGCACGGGCAGCCTATGAGCGCTTCGGTCTTAATGAGCGACAGATCGAATTGGTCGCCCGCGCCACGCCGAAGCGCCACTACTATCTGCAGTCGCGCCGCGGCAATCGCCTCTTCGAGCTCGGGCTAGGCCCGATCGCTCTCGCGCTTTGCGGCGCCTCCGACCCGGCCGCGCAGACCCTGATCGACAATATTCTTTCCGAAGAAGGGCAGGGCAGCTTTGCCGCCCGTTTCTTCAGTGCGCGCGGCCTGGATTGGGCTGCCGAGCTTCTCCAGCAATTTCCTCAACCTAACAAGGAGCAATCGTCATGATCGGACGCCGCCTTTTTACTAGCCTGGTCACCGTTTCCCTGATCGCCAAACCGATGGCTGACTACGTCCAGCCGGCCTATGCGCTCATCGTGTTTGACCCGTCCAACTATACGCAGAATGTGCTGTCGGCAGCACGCGCATTGGAGCAGATCAACAACCAAATCCAGTCGCTTCAGAACCAGGCGACCATGCTGCAGAACATGGCGCGCAACCTTCAGCGCCTGGATTTCTCTTCCGTGGGCCAGCTTACCGGCTCGCTCCAACGGATTGACGGTCTGATGACCCAGGCGAGCGGCCTGAGCTTCGATCTCGACAAGCTGCAGGACCAGTGGCGCCAGCAATATCCGGAAAGCTACGACGCCACCATCAAGGTCAGCGATGTGGCGAGCGCCGCGCGCGAGCGCTGGCAGAGCGCCATGCAGGCGTTCCGCCAGACCATGAGCGCGCAGTCGCAGATCGTCGAGAACGTGCAGGCCGATGGCGACCTGCTTACCGATCTCGTCAATCGCAGTCAGGGCGCGGCAGGTGCCCTCGAGGCAAGCCAGGCTACGAATCAGCTGATCGCGCTTTCGACCAAGCAGCAGATGCAGATCCAGACGCTGCTTGCGACCCAGTTCCGGGCCGAGGCCGAGGATGCGGCGCGCAAGGCGCAGTCTGAGGAAGCCGCTCGCGAGACGACGAAGCGTTTCCTGGGCACCGGCACGGCTTATCCCGGCAACTGAGCGGCAGTTCTTCAAGACAACGACGAAGGCGGCGACATGAACGACCTCGGAGTCATCGATCGCTTCATGGAGACCTTTACCCGCTACATTGACAGTGGGTTCGGTCTGCTTTCGGGCGACGTCGCCTTTCTCACCACCATTCTGATCGGCATTGACATCACGCTCGCGGGCTTGGTCTGGGCGTTCGGCGGCGAGCCCAACATTCTTGGCCGGCTTGTTCGCAAAGTGCTCTATGTCGGCGCCTTCGCCTTCGTCCTGAACAATTTCAAGAACCTCGCCGACATAATTTACCGCTCCTTTGCCGGTCTCGGCATCAACGCATCGCCCGGCAACCTGTCCGCCGACAGTCTCCTGCGGCCAGGCCGCATTGCCGCGGCCGGCTTCGAGGGCGCCTGGCCGCTCCTCAATCAAGCGAGCCAGCTAGTAGGCTTCCCCGAGATCTTCGGTAACGCGCTCACCATCTTCGTGCTGCTTCTGGCCTGGTTCCTGGTCCTCATCGCCTTCTTCATTCTTTCCATCCAGCTCTTCATCACCATCCTCGAGTTCAAGCTCACCACGCTGGCCGGCTTCGTCCTGGTGCCCTTCGCGCTCTGGAACCGCTCGGCGTTTCTGGCCGAGCGCGTGCTCGGCAATGTGATTTCGTCGGGCATCAAGGTGATGGTGCTTGCCGTCATCGTCGGCATCGGCTCCACGCTCTTTGGCGAGTTCGCTTCCGCCCTGCAGGGCCAGGAGCCGGACCTGGCGGCGGCCATGTCTCAGGTACTGGGTGCGCTGGCGCTGCTTGGGCTCGGCATTTTCGGCCCCGGGATTGCCTCGGGTCTTGTTTCCGGCGCGCCGCAGCTTGGCGCCGGCGCGGCACTTGGAACAACGGCGGCCGCAGCTGGATCAACGCTCGCTGCCGGAGGCGCTGCGTTTGCCGGCGCGCGCATGGCAACAGGCGGCGGCCTCGCCGCAGTCCGTGCCGGCGCCGCCATCGGGTCCGCTGCCACCGTCGCTTGGCAGACGGGGCGCGCGACATCGCCCGAGTCCGGGCTGTCCGGGGTAGCTGCTGGGCTGCAGGGGGTTGCGAGTGCCGCTAGCGGCGCCGCGATGCGGGGAATGCGATCCGCAGCAGAACCATTCCGCCGTAGTGCCGACGCCGGTCGCGATGCCGGCTGGACCGCGACCGGCGGCATGCCGACCAGCTCGATGAGCGGAAGCTCTCCAGTTATAGCTCCCGCGGCCGCGCCTGCCTGGGCAAGGCGTCTGCGTTCCGAACAGACCGCACGCGCCCATCGCAATGCTGCCACGCAGGCGGTGCGCGATGGAGATCGGGGCGGAAGCGGCGCCAATCCCTCCCTCAATGACAAGGAAGACTAGATGCTCTTCAAGCGACCCGTTCAGCGTTATGGAAAGACGCCCGAACCCGTAACACCCTACCAGAAGGCCAGCCAACTCTGGGATGAGCGCATCGGCGCGGCGCGCGTGCAGGCCAAGAACTGGCGCTTCATGGCCTTTGGCTGCCTGGCTCTGACGACGGGGCTTTCCGGTGGGCTTCTGTGGCAGTCGATGCAGGGCCGCGTCGTGCCTTATGTCGTCGAGGTCGACCGCTTTGGCGAGGCGCACGCGGTCGCGCCGGCAGTCCAAAACTACCAGCCCGACGATGCCCAGATCGCCTGGCATCTCAGCCGCTTCATCCAGAATGTTCGTTCGGTTTCCACCGATGCGGTTCTGGTGCGGCAGAATTGGCTGTCGGCCTACGACTTTGCCACCGACCGAGCGGCGCTCTTCCTCAACGAATATGCCAAGGCGAACGACCCTTTCGGCCAAATCGGCACGCGCAGCGTGTCAGTACAGGTGACCAGCGTGGTCAGGGCTTCCGACAGCTCGTTCCAGGTCAAATGGACCGAGCAGGTGTTCGAGCGCGGCAGCCTCGCCAGCACGACGCGCTGGATCGGGATCCTCACCATCCTCATCCGCCCGCCTAGGACAACCGAGCAGCTGCGCAAGAACCCGCTCGGCGTCTTCATCAACGCCATCGACTGGTCGCGCGAGCTCGACAGCGCCGCGCCAACCCCCGTTTCCCCTAAGGAGCCCGCCAATGACAAATAGAGCCCCATTGCTTCGTGCTGCCTTGATCCTGTCGGCGTCTGCTGCGGTTCTTTCGGCCTGTGCCTCGAAGCCAGTGCCGCCGCCTCAGATTTCCTATGACCACGAGGACTTCAAACCAGCCGCGATCGAGAAGGCGCCGGAGAAGCCGGTCAAGGTCGTGGAAGTGCCGAAACCGTTACCGTTGCCTGGTCAGTTGATGCCCGCACCCGGCAAGCCCGCCCCAGATAAGCGCTCGCCGGAAGAACAGGTCGCCGATGCCAACAAGGCGGCGACGCAACAACCCACGAAGTTTGGCTATGTCAATGCGGTGCAGGTTTACCCCTTTGCCGACGGCGCGCTCTACCAGCTCTACGCCGCGCCGGAGCGCGTCACCGATATCTCGTTGCAGCGGGGCGAGAAGCTGACCTCGGTCTCAGCCGGCGATACGGTCCGTTGGGTGATCGGTGACACCGTTAGTGGCTCAGGCGATGACCAGCGCACTCATGTGCTGGTGAAGCCATTCGCGCCGGGGCTTGCCACCAATCTGGTCATCACGACGGACAGGCGATCCTATCACCTGCAGCTTCAAAGCACTGAGAAAACTGCCATGGCGGCGCTCTCCTGGATTTACAGCGAAGACCAACTCGTGGCGCTTCGGCGGCGCAACGCTCAGGCAGAGGCTGAAATGCCCGCGGCCTCGAACGTAGCACTCGAAAACATCCGCTTCCGCTATTCGATCACCGGCGACAAGCCGCCGTGGAGACCGACGCGCGCCTTCGATGATGGCAGCAAGGTCTACATAGAGTTCCCGAAGCGCATCGATCAGGGCGAGGCGCCACCGCTCTTCATCGTCGGTGCTGACGGGGACAACCAGCTCGTCAACTATCGGATGCACGGCAACTACTACATCGTCGAGCGCCTCTTTGCCGCGGCTGAACTCCGTCTCGGCGCCAAGCAGCAGCAGGTGGTGCGCATCACCAGGACCGACGGACGGCAACTGCCGCGGCGGATATCGCTCTTTTCGCGGTTTGGCAGGTGAGGGGAGGCTCATGACCGACACGTCCCGCCCCAATGTTCCGCCCAAACTCGATCCCGAACAGCTGCAGCTGCGGGCCTCACCGCGCCGGGCCGTGCGCTTCAAGCGCGGCATAATCGTCGCGATCGCAGCTGTTGGCTCCGCCACCATCTTTGGCGTCACGATGATGGCGCTGCAGGGGCCGGCACTGCGCCTGAAGCAGCAGGCTGAAGAGCTTTACAGCACCGACCGCAACCCGACCGCCGAGGGACTTGAATCGCTGCCCAAGGACTATTCCGGGAGCAAGCCGAAGGCTCCGGTGCTTGGACCGCCGCTGCCCGGGGATCTCGGCCGTCCTATTCTCGAGCACCAGCGCCAGCTTGGCATCGCACCTGGGCAAGACGTTTCCGCCGAGGCGCAGCGGCTTGCACAACAAGCGATTGAGGCGCGCGAGTCGCAAGTCCTCTTCCGCATCGAAAACCGGCCCCAGCAGACGGAAGCTTTTGGCAATGGGCAGGGCGGACGTTCGCCTTTCGAGACGGCGTCTCCGCAGCCAGATACCGAAGGCCAGCGAGCTTCCGTCGCGCCGGCCGAGGGCGACCAGAACAATCAACAGCGCAAGCTCGATTTCATCGATCAACGGAACACCGGCGGGATCTACAACCCGCATGCACTGCAGACGCCGGCTTCGCCCTATCAGATCATGGCCGGTAGCGTGATCGCTGCAAGCCTGATCACCGGCATCAATTCCGATCTGCCCGGCCTTGTCGTCGCCCAGATCACCGAGAATGTGCACGACAGCGTCACCGGCAGCATCCTGCTCATCCCGCAGGGCTCACGGCTGATCGGCACCTACGACAGCGTTGTAGCCTTTGGGCAAAGGCGCGCTCTGTTGGTGTGGCAACGCATCGTGATGCCGGACGGCTCCTCTACCGAAATCGACAATCTGCCCGTGACCGACGCGGCCGGCTATGCCGGGCTCGAGGACAAAGTGGATTTCCATACTTGGCAGCTGATCAAGGGCGTCGCGGTGGCCACATTGCTGGGGGTTGGTACCGAGTTGAGCTTTGGGGAAAATGAAAGCGACTTGGTCAAGGCAATTCGTGAATCCGCCCAGCAGAACGTCAGTCAAGCCGGCCAACGGATCACGGAAAAGAACCTGAACGTCCAACCCACGATCACTGTCCGCCCTGGTTGGCCGTTGCGCGTCGTCGTGCACAAGGACCTCGTGTTGCGGCCATATACGGGGTGAACAGGAGGACTTGATGGCTAATTTGAAACTCGGAAAACTTCCGGACCGGACACCTTCGAAGATCACCATCACCGTTGGCGCCGACTTGAGCCAAGCACTTAATGACTATGCCGCACTTTACCGTCAGACCTATGGCGAGTCCGAAACCGTGGCTGAACTGATCCCCTTTATGCTGGTCGGATTTCTGGAAGGTGACCGGGCATTTGCCAAGGCCAGAAAGGAAGGTTTACTGGGCGCTGGCGCGTCGGAGAAACCACGAAGGCAATCATCTTCCACGCTGGACAACGGGTAGCGCTTGGTGTCGTTTGGTCGCACGCTAGGTTCTTGATCCTGACCGCGTTGCGGCCGGTCCCAGCGAGCGCTTCGCAAAATTGAGATCAGGCTTTCGCTTTACGCGTTGAGGTAGGTTTTCTTGGCCGGAGCAGCCTTCCTTCCCAAACCTAACGATTTTGCAGCGCTTATCAGGCGGCCGAATAGTTCAGGGCGACCACGGGATAGTCCTTCGCCAGTCCCCACCTCGCCTGGTATGTATCGGGGCCGTGCATGCGTGCGATCTACCGGTGGGAGTTTTTCTCGAGCCTTTCGGCCGCGTCCGCCAGTTCCTTCGATCATTTCTTGAGCAGCGAATTCGCTTCCTCCCGGAAATATTCCCCAAGATGGTCAAGCAAAGCATGGATCGAACGCGGATGGCTTGGGGTCTGCGAGGTGAGCGGGGTCGCCACGCCGAATTAGGGCATGTAGCCAAGCCCACTGCCGCGGTTGCGGTTGGTCCGGCAAAGCGGCGATGCGCTCTGCGGTCTCGGCGTCGGCCTGTTGCTGTCGCAACGCGACCAGAGCCGCCTTTTCAACCGCTTCTGACTCGCCGTCGACCAAGCCTTCGAGAAACTCCACAGACTCCTCGATCGGCATCCATCCCGCAAGTTCGGCGACCATCAGACGGTCTGAACTGTCTGTGCACTCGCTCATGCGAGTGATCGTCTCGACCAAGCGTCGCCGTGGTGCGGCACGGCACAGCAAGCGCCTAATTTGATGGCGAACGGGAACCGGCGCTGCGGCGTGGTCGCCCAGCACGACGTCCGCTGCCCTTTCGGCATGAGCTCCAACAACAGGTAGGCGGCCGACTCTGCGCGGGACGCAGCACGCCGGCGGTGATGAGCCGATCGCGAGTCGCGTCTGCAACGGCCAGTCTGGCAGCAACGCTGGCCGTCCACGGATAGATCGCACTCCCATCAAGTAGCGTGCCAGCGAGACGGAGCAAAGCATATCCGTCGCTGGCATGGAACGCGCCTGGGTGCGGTTCTCTATCGTCGCCCTTCGCCAATATCGATCGATTAGCTCATATTCGCTGACAGCCGGCCCAGCGCTCGCTTCCGGGAATTCGGCAATAGATCGCCGCCAATGTGGGACGTGTAAGCGACAGCAGCACGTCGTCAGGGAGGAACTTAGGATCGCGGCCGGACCGGCGGAGATGTTCACGCACTTGCGCCAAGGTGAAGTCAGGCACGGCCACTTCGCTCAGCCCCTCGGTCGTCTGATGCAGCAGCCTCGTCATACGATTCTCCGCTGAAATCACCGTCCTGATACCCAGGCGCGCCCAGGGCACCGCTGCCAATTCGGCGGCTAGATCCGGATCGGGCCAGGTGGTCGAGGAACAAGGTCAGCCAGACGCCGTCCTTGTTGCCAAGTTGCGGAAATCCTCGCAATTGGCAAGCTGCGGTCAAAATCGGTGCGCCAAATGGTCTGACGAACTTATACATCCGGGACAGGTAAGACCGGCTATTCTAGCCTTCGTCAGATCACAGGTCCACCATCGCCGAACCTTCGAGCGAGAGCAACAGCCGAAACCTGGCAGCGGCTATTCCCGAACGAATTGATCCGCACCTGCGTTGATTGAAGCCCACATATCGTCGGGTTCCTCGGCATCGGCAACGTTTTGCGTCATCTGCCAAAGAGTGTCGAGAACGTCTGAACCATCTGCAGCGGTAGTCAGTTGCCCTACCCAAGCAGTTATCGCTGCTACCGGCCAGGCGACGACAAACGAGATTAGATCGCCATTTACAAATCCGGCCACGTCTCCGGTCAAGGACTTCCCGCTCCCGCTTTTCGCGGTCGTATATGAACCGGACACTTTGTTCCCCACAACGGCAAGAAACATCTTCGAACCAAGCTCGTTTTTCCAATGTCCGGCAAAGTCGGGACCGTTGCCTGAAGTCATCGAAAGCAGCTTGAGCGCCGTCTCAACTTTTCGCACGTTACATTCCTCCCAAGGTCGACCTTGTGTGGCTTATATCCAAAGGGAGCTTGACGAAGCAAGGCACGTTCCGTCAGTTGTGGGAGAAAAAGGGGTGATAAGCAAGCAAGACAGAAAACCAGCCAGCCTAGATTCACCACTCGTCATGGCCGATGAATCCAATGCGCTGACGACGGCGACAAGAGACCGCCGCCCCTCCGGAGCCAATCCATCATTCCAACCAATCTTTCTGTCCCGCATTGCGCTTTGTTGCCGGCAATAGAAGAACGACTCTGTCCAGGATCTGATTTCAGACAGAATTGTTGCCCGCACCGGACGGCAGTTTCTAGACGCAGATATTGAATGCACCCCTCAGATCGGCGCACTCCCCCTGCGCCACTGAACATTCGCTGACTAGCATTGGGCTTGTTCTCGGATTGCCGCTTCGTGTTCGCGTACGAGTTCTTGGAAGCTAGCGAACGCGACGTAGAACAGCATCTGTTCTCGCTCCAGCAAGGTCACAATCTTGGCAAGGTCGAGCGGCTCACGTCCGCCGAACCCGTAACGGACCTGGCCCGTCTTCTCGTTGACGATCCGCGTTACGAGTTGCGTCATTCCAACCACAAACCGCGGCGAGAAACGATGATTGTAGGCATTGCGGAAATCGTCGGTGCCACCGCGGAAGGCACTTGCGCCAATGGCGTCAAGCGCGCGCTTAAGTCCTTTGTAGCCTCGCCAAGACTTGCCATACTTGTCAGCCACGTGGGGATAGATGTCGTAGTCGAGCGGCAGGTCGTCGCTCCAGGTGGCTGGCCGCTTGAGCATATTCGCCTGATGGCACAGATGGGCGGCGGCGAAGCCGAAGCGCCCCTTGACTACATAGGGAGAGTTCAAGGCGTTGGTGGCGAGTGTGTCGATGAATTCATGGGTCGCGTCAAATTGTTTCTTCTGCGTTAGCGACTGGATCACCCTTGACCAAGCTGTCAGGCTATGGACGTCGTTGGTAAATCTATTGATGGTATTGGAGAGCTCACGCCCAAATTCGTCGAGCATCCACGAATACGCCATCCATTGGACGCCAATCGGATTGGGCAAGTTCGACCAATTGTAGGGCATATAGCGCCCGGTGAGCGGCGTCCCCTTTAAGGTTTTCCGGAACTGTCGATAGAGCGAGATCCCCATAGCGAGAGTTGTACTCGACGGCGTTCAAAAAGCCATACGCGTCAGTCGCCATTTCAATCGGATCGCGCCGGTATAATTCGGCTTAGGGATTGGGTTCGAGGGCGTCGCGGATATGACGTTTGCATGGCGAACCAGCGCGATGGCGGCGCATTGACGGTCGGGAAATGGAACTTTTCCGGTGTCCTCTACCAGTTGCTTGCAACGTTGAAGGCCGGCCTCACCGCAATGATCGAAGAAGTGGTAGCCAACCGCGACGGTGCCAGCGTCCGCATCGTCGTCGAGCGCGCGAGAGGCGGCGATGCCCAGACGCTCCAACCTGTGGTCCGCAGGGTCGACTAAATCAAGATCCGCCGGGGAATGGCGCCTTGGACTTCGCGCACGATCGTTGAAGAGGTGCTGCCAGATCTGTTTGAGGCCGCGGGCAATGGTGCACAGCCAACCGAATTCCGGTTCATCACAATCTCGATGGGACGGATGCGTTCGCAAAGTTCGTCGAGTCAATCGGCAACGCGCATCGAAATGGCAAAGGTCCAGCGGATCTCGATACCTTAGAGCTGCGCTTTCGCTGGCGGACGGAAAGAATATCACCGGAAGGTGTTCAGCCACATCGCCGAGACCTTGGACGCTCCTGAAGTGTGGCGTTTCTGGCGACCCTCATAGTGGCGGGCTGGTCGGAGGCAGCAATCACCGATGAGATCGATGCTATGCTGGCCGAACTCGTCGATGAGCGCGAGGAGATCTCCGTCAAGCGCAAGGCGTTTGTGGCGCAGCTCCTCGGCTTAGGCACGGGGTCGGCGTGTCGCTTTTCGCAAACGCCCTGCTTCAAGCGGTCGATCTCATCCTGCGCGGCTGACCTTGGCGCGGCGCATACCGTGGATTCTTCGTCAAATCGAGACGCCCTGCAGGTGGCGAGATATGATCGGACCATTGGATGTGCGGGGCGTGCCGGCGTCGATCGAAGCCCCACTTTCGGTTCCGGACAAGGCAAGACCTGTCGGCTGTGCCGCGCCGCACAGGAGATGATTGATGCCGGCCAATGCGCGATGTTGTTGGCGGCGAGGGGGGAACTTGCCGACATCGAGGCCAAGGAAGGTGTGCTTGTGAAGGTCGGCAACAGGGCGGTATCGCGCTGCGGCGGCGATGAATGCCGCACGGTGCACAGTTGGCTTAGTTGGGCTGTGTTGTGGATCACTGGAGGCTGCACTGCTGAGAGCCTCACTTGACCAAGGCTGCTTCGCGCCCAATTTCGGACGGTGAGGCAAACTTTGCCTTCGCCTGGAAGCAGACATTCCGATCGCCATCTTGATAGTCCACGGCAGAGCCCCGAAGCCGCCGTTCGGTCGAGGACTGCGACGTAGTCGGTCGACCCGCGCCAGTGGCCCGCGATCTTCTGGACAACATTGTTCGCTATGATCTACCCCCTTCCGCCAAGGCGCGTATCCTGCTCAAAGGAAGTTGCCAGCGCAAAAACGAAAGCTAACATCTGGAGTGGCCGCGGTAGCGGCTCGGGGGAATTCGCTTGAAGATCATCAACTGCGGGAACGGCCTACATGTGCGCGAGGTGAAGGGCATCGAGACCTTAGCTTCATTGCCTTCGCACTGGTTCGCTTATACGAACCTCGACCTTGCTACCGCGCCCGGCTCAAGCCGCGAGATCGACGTCATCATCGTGGCGGACGACCGCATACTGGTCGTCGATCTCAAGGATTGGTTCGGCCCGATCGAGAGCCGCGATGGGCATTGGTACAACGCCGGGCGGGACCATGGCCCGTCGCCGGTCGCGAAGATATCTGCCAACGCGCGCCACGTCTTCATTCAGCTCGAGGCCCACCTCAAGCGCCACGCCAAGGGCGCAAAGCCGATCGTCCCTAGGGTACAGGGCCTTGTGGTCCTGACCAAGGCCACAGACCTCAGCGGCATTTCGGAGACCGAGCGGCGGGCGGTAATGCCCGTCGCGGCGTTCACTTCTTCGCTCAAGTCGGTTCCCAAGCGGATCGAGGTGTTCGGCAAAGGGCCACCCGCTGGCATCCTGACCTCGGCGGAGTGGAAGGACCAGCTCTCGAAGTTCTTCAATATGAGCAAGGGCGTCTTCGTACCTGGCCGACGGACCTATGGTGGCTTCTATGCCACGTCCGCCGCACCGGTGTTCGAGCACCCCGAGGGAATCTTCGCGGAGTTCGAGGCGAGCGACGAACGGCAGTCGCCAACCCTCGGAGTCCTGCGGCTATGGGATTTCTCCAAGGCGGAAACTCGCTTCCAGACCGAAGAAGGACGTAGCGAGATCGCCGGTCGCGAGCAGGAGGTCATCGCCTACCTGCAGGACCGAAGCGAACAGTGCGACAGCGTGATTGTCGGCGGCAAGACGCGCGACCCGACCTTCGGCGTACGATACTGGGAGGTCTATGACCGCCGGCGCCGGCTTCACCGTCTGACAGATTTTGGCAGCTCCGAGCTAGCTGACCTTAGCCGGGTCGATCGAATCGAACTGGCTCGCCAATTGCTCTCATCCCTCGACGCGCTTCACCTCGCGGAGGCAGCGCACCTCGACCTCGGACAGCACAGCGTCTGGGTGCAGCGACCGTCAACCGTTCGGCTCTCGCACCTGATGGCGGCAAGCTACCCCGATGTTCGCTCGCTCGGCGAGTCGCGCTTCCAGTTTCTGTCAACAGGCAAGCTGCCAGAGGACATCTTCGGAGTCGAAACAACCCCTAAACGTCGCGACGTGTTCCTCGCCGCTTCCGCCATTCACCGCATCCTCCTGGGCACGGGCCCTGCAACCTCGAGCGGAATTCCCGAGTGGGACAGCGAGTGCGACAAGGCATCCGACTACGTCGAACTTTACGGCTGGCTGGCGTCCGCGCTCGCGCCCGACCCAATGCACCGGTTCAAGGACGCGGGAGACGCGCTGACGGCCTTCAACGCTGCAGTCGCCATCCGGCCCACGCCTGCGGAAGTCATAGCAGGGCTTGAGCGGCATCGCGGCGCGATCAAGAGTCAGATGGCTCTCTTCCAGGCCTATCCGCCTGCCGAGATCCTGCGAGACGACGAGACGCGCGCCTTGTGGCGCTCCTGCAAGGACGGTCGCGAGGTGCTGGTAAAGGTCTGGAAGCGTGCTTCGTGGGGCGACCAGAAGAAGGAAGGATCGCGCATCCTTGATTTCCTAGATCAGCTCGCCGAGCTCTCGGCAGTCGAGCCCGAGGGATGCGCGAAAATTCTGGGTGCGATGTGGCTGGGCGATGCGATCGTCATGATCCAGGAGTGGATCGATCGCCCCGACCTCGCGCTGTTGATGGCGGAGCACCCGGAGCAATTTGGCGAGGAAGCGCGGCTTCAATTAATCGACGCTCTTGCCCGGCGGGTCGAGGAGTTGCACACCCTTCGCCTGGCGCATGGCGACCTCAAACCTGCCAACATCCTCGTCGATCCCGCAGCACCGAGCGACCCGGTTATCGTCGACCTGAGTGACTTTACGACGGCCACCGAAGGCGACACTGTAACTGCGCGCTATGCCCCCGAGAGCGGCGGTCGCTTCGAACGCGATTGCTTCGCGGTCACAGTCATCGGCGAGGAGCTCCTCGCCGGAAGCGATTCGAGAATATCCGGCCGCCTTCGCGAGGCAATCGCGAAGGTGCGAACCGACGACCCGGCGAACGCGACGTTGCTTCCCTTGATCGATGTGCTGGCGGCCGGCGAGCCGCACGACGCGGACTTGGCGACGATCCGGCTCGCTAGCCCACACGTAGGGGCAGGCCCTTTGCTACCGGACGAGGGCCATTATTTCCTGCGCCGCGCCCCCTGGGGACGTACGCTCATTATCCGCGGGGCCTGCGAGGAGCTTGAGGTCAGCATCGGGGCTGACGGAAAGCCCTACCGGCTCAACCGGCGCGCTCTGGAGCAGTCAAGGATCAGGCTTTTCCAGAGGTTCGAGTTCGCGTCACTCGAAGCTGCCATCATCGTCGAGGACGGTCCAGTTACCAATCTGGAAGACCTCACTCCGCTGCTCGAACGCGAGGATGTCACTGCGGCCCTGGGTCCGACGCAGCCCAGGGCGACGGACGCCGAGGTGAGCGCGGAGGGCGAGCAGCCCGCCGAACAACGCGACATCGTTTCAGGCGAGTCGCCCGAGGACGACCTGATCGAGGCGATCGCTGCTGAGCCACCGCCGAACGGTCAGGTAGACGTGGCGATGCTGTGGGGGATCCTCGTCGATGCCGAGCGGGAGTTGGTCACCTATGGGCAGGTTGCCGAGGACAGCGTCTTCGACATAAGCATCAACCGGCACAAGGTCCAGTTTGACCTGCTGAGTGGGTCGTTTGACTACAATCGGCGTGACCGTGTCATGGTCGAGCGCGAGGACCGCCGAGGCAATTGGCGGCCCGTCGGCCAACTCGACCTCCAGCGATCCAAGCCTGACACGCTCTATCTGGAAAGCATGCGGCCGGAGCAGCGAAACGGACCGCCGCTAGTGGAGGAGGGCGACGAGCTTCGCTTCCGGAGCCGCATGGAGGAGACCAGCCTCGACCGTCGCCAGGCTGCGGTCAGGCGGATCGTCGGGCGCACCTCGCGTACGCGCAACCTGATCGGAATCCTCGATCCGCGCACCGCGGCAACACCGCAGTCGTTGCCCGATCGCCAGCCGGTCGAAAAGTTGAAGGAGCAGTACGAGCTCAATGACCAGCAGGCCGAGGCCTTGTCAGCTGTGCTCGCCACACGCCCGCTCGCCCTCGTGCAGGGGCCGCCGGGAACAGGCAAGACGGTCTTCATTGCGGCGTTGGTGCATGCCGCTCTCACCTTGGGGCTGGCGCGCAATGTCCTGCTCGCAAGCCAAGCGCATGAAGCGGTCAACAATGCCGCCGAGGCCGTGCTTAAGCTCTTCGCTCGGGCGGGTGAGATACCGAGCATCCTTCGCGTCGGTAACGAGGGTGTTGTCTCAGACCGCCTGCTGCCATTCCACGTCGAGCGAGTCGAGCAGCTCCAGAAGGATAGGTTCCGTGCCGAGATGCGCGAGCGCTTGGCCGTCGCCGCCCAGGGACTGGGCATTCCAGAGGCGCTGACCGACGCGCTGACCCATGTCGAGATTGCGATAAGGCCCGTCGCGGCCCGGCTGGCCAGCTTGCAGGACGAGGAAAGTTCGGCGCAACGAGTAACAGCGCTTCGCGAGACAATCAGCCAGCAGGTCTTGCCGCTTGGCATAGACGACACGCTGCCCGCCGACCTGGCGGCCGAGAAGATTGTCACGACGATTGTCGACGCCTGCCTCCAGGCCATGCCGCAGGGCGAGCGCCCGAGCGCTGACCGTGTTGCTAGGTTCCAGGCAGTCGCAGGGCTAGCACGCGACTTCGTGGGAACAGTCTCGACCGAGCAACGGAGCCTCGAAACTTTCCTCGCCGGAACGCGCCAGATCGTCGCTGGGACCTGTGTGGGGCTCGGCAGATCGGCGCTTGGCTTGACCTCAACACCCTTTGACCTCGTGATCGTCGACGAAGCGGCGCGCTGCACCGCCAGCGAGCTCGCGGTGCCGATCCAGGCGGGCGCATGGATCGTACTCGTCGGCGACCATAAACAGCTTGAGCCACAGCATCCGGAGTCAGTGGTCGACGAAGTCGCCGAGCGCCTCGGCGTGGGCGTGGCGGAGGTTGCGAGGAGCGACTTCGAGCGCATCTTCGAGACACCCTATGGGATTGCCGCGGGTCACACGCTGCGACGGCAATATCGTATGCTCCCCCCGATCGGTGAGATTGTCTCGCGGTCATTCTATGGCAAGCGCCTTGAGCATGGTCGCGTGACGCCGATCATCGACGCAGAAGCGCTACCTGCCGACCTCAGCGCGCCTGTCACGTGGTTCGACACGGCGCCGTTTGGCGAGCGCGCCAAGCAAGCCGATCCCAATCATCGCAAGAGCCTGACCAATACGGTTGAGGCAGACGTGATCGTAAGCCTTCTTAAGCGATGGAGCGAATGCCAGCTGTTCCTCGACTGGCTTGCCCAACAAGCAACGCATGCCCATGGCATCGGGATCATTTGCGCCTATTCGGCCCAACGTGACCTCGTGAGGCGCAAAATCGCCTTGGCACCGATCCATCCCTCGCTGCGAGCCGCGATGAAGGTGGACACGATCGACAGCTACCAGGGCAAGGAAAACCCCATCGTGATCGTGTCGCTTGTTCGCAATAATTGGGACGGGCCCGTGCAGGGCGGCTTCAAGACAATTCGGCCTGGATTCCTCGCAAGGCCCAACCGCATCAACGTCGCGATCAGCCGCGCGATGGACCGCCTTGTTATCGTGGGTAGCTTGAAGCGATGGGAGGAGGCCGGGCCGATGGACCGGATCGCGCGGGCCTTTGCCAGTAACGTTGAATACGGGCACGCAAGGGAAGTAGATGCAATGGCTTTACTGGAGAATCGGCTCAACGCCGCGCCCATTGATGGCGCCTTGGAGAAGGCACAATGACCGTCCAGCCCCGCAGTAAGCTGACGCTCGGCCCCGTGCGCGAGGGGCTCGTCGAAGAATCGGAGGACGGCCCGCTCCAGTTGGCGACGATCGACCTAACGCTGCCCTGTCGTCGGTTCGTCGTCGAGCACAAAGTCGCTGATGTTGGCAAGGTCTCCGTGACAGCCGAGTTTCTAATTCGCTTCGTCCGCGCAATGGGAAGCTGCACAGAGGAAGCGGTCCAGTCCTTCTTCGGATATAGCCGGCGCGAGATGGCCTACGTTTTCCACGAGGTCGAGGACGCCGACTACATCCGTCGGAGCGAGGGACGCATCACGCTGACACAGACGGGGCTTTCGCTCTTCCGCCCTGGTGTCGAAGAACCACTTATCTACGAGGTCGAGCGCAAGATCGCACGCGTCGGCTTCGACCTCATCTCGCTGGCGCCCGCCGAAAAGAAATTTCTGAGCTACTTCGAGCGGAACCTTCCCGAACTGCCGCTGGCCGACGTTGAGCAAGTCAGCTCGGCAACGGAAAGGGTGCCGTCGTCGTTCCGTCGGTTCTTTCGCGAGTTCGCGCTGAAGATCGATCCAATCTCGACCCCGCGACGCACGCTCTATTCCATCGACGGGGTGGCGGCTGAGGAGCGCTTTTCGACGCTCGTGCGCGTCCGGTTGATGTCATCGGGGCTCAAGCCAACCTTACCCGACATCGACCTTTCCGAGTGGAAGTCAGACTACGAGTTGTCAGATCGTGAGGCAGTGGGGCTTGCGGTCGCCGAGATGGTCGAGCGCATGGCTGTTGCGCGGCGGGAAGACGATGGCGAGGCATACCAGCTCCTGATCCAACTTGCCCAAGACTATCTTAAGGAATGGACGCGCCGCGATGGGTTAAGCGTGCAGCGCTTCTATCGACACGCCTTCACGAGCCACGGCGACGTCCGTGCTGACCGCCCGACCGTGCCGATCATCGGCAGCCTATTCACCAAGGAAAATGCGCGTAGGCTGTTCGATGTCGCAAGCTACGGCCTGCGCAAAACGCGCCACGCCGCAGCTGCGATCTATTGGGTGGTGCCCCAGGCCCCACTTTGGGGAAGCACCTCGATCATGGCCGAAATCGTCGAACAGTTCCGCGAACAGATCAATCGCTTGAACGAGGATCTCGGTGTGCGGCAGAACGTAGAGACGATTTCGTTGACCGCACAGCGCGCCGAGCGCTGGGTGAAGGAAGCCTTCACCCGCGGGTACGAGTCGAACGCCCGTGTATTTCCCGGCGGGTTCGAAATGCTGCTCGTCCCGGGTGCCTTCGTCGCCGCAACGGTCCACGCGCCGATCGGCCAACAATCGGGCTTGCCGGTCCCTTTGGGCTTTGCGAGTTTCGACTCGCACGTGTTGGCGCGTGCGGGCGAGTTGCTCGACGCGAACGCCGAAGCGTTCAAACTCGGTGACGTGCTCAGACGAAACCTTATCGCGCCGCCCGCAACGGAAAAGACGGAGGACAGTGCAGGAGGGGCCGTGCCCGCCTCAAAATAGCCGCCGCACCCCTCGAACGGCGAACATGATCCAGAAAAGTTGCGGTTCGCGACCTCGGAGACAGCAGCAGCTTCGCGTCGCACGTTGTTGACAACTCGCGGTGTCGAAAGGGGTCAATGCGCAACGTGATCGAACGAAGCATAATTTTGAGCGTCGTCGAAACGGCATCTATCCCCAAAAATTCTATAAGCGGTCAGACCGCATGCGGCCCCAAGGCTGCCGGACCGCAATGCGCCCAATCTCAGTCATTCGATCGCCGGATCTCGATTCCGGGAGCTGCCGTTCGCCGACTTGGCCATGGATCCCTAGCTCACATTCTGATTAGTCTTGGCGTATTGCTCCGCTGTCAGTTCCCCGACTGCTTGAATATTCGCCCGGTTGGTCGAAAAGGACGCAGCGCTGCTGAGATTGGGTGAATCCGAAGGCGATGCATTGGTCCAGTGCCGAGCAGCCCCGTTCGCACTCGTTGCGAGAGCGGGCGCTCAGCACCCGGAACCCGTTGCCTGAAAAAGCCTTGCCGTTGAAATACTCGAAATAGGGAGCCGCACTCGACGCCGGCGGCATGTCATCTCCCGAGATAACGCCGCTAGTAGCGCGGGCGTTCATCAAAAGTTGGCCTTGTCGCTCCTTGAGAAAGCACTTTCTGTTCCACGCGTCGTAAGTGAAAGCCCTGCACCAGCTCTCCGAAGCTCGGCACATGGATTCACACTGTTCCACGTTGTCAGCTTGACGGGTCTCTGCGGCCTTACTCTTTATATCCCTGTTGAGGAAACGCCTGAAAGATCCGGATGGTGGCGCGACGGCCACCGCCTCCTCTTCCAACTCGCCAGGCTCCGGCGGCGGTTCTGCCTGTGGAGAGGCAGGTGGATTGACTGGTGGATGATAGCCAGTGACCAGACTGCGAGTGCCGGCCGTGTGTCCTTGGCTTTCCTGCGCGCCTGCTACGCTCGAGAACAGCCTGCAGACGCCGCCATGCGACGAATGATCAAAGCCCGCGCACCCCGAGCGCGCGGAACAAAGCTTGCTGCAGGCCTCAAGCGGCACGCTGACCGTGGCGCTGACCGCCCCGTTCAGGAAGGTCTGCGGGTAGCGGAAGAGCTCCTGGGCCGATTGCGCGTTTGCGGGCCGACCTCCGGCCGGCGGAACAACAGCAGCCGCAAATGCGACCACAAACCCTATCAGTAGTCCAACGGTTCTGCCGCTTAATTGCCGAATGCGATCAGCAAACCTCCGCGGGCACGCAGGATGCATGTCCGATGGTGGCTCGGACACTTGGAGCACCTGCGGATTGTTCATCTGTGACATTGGTTGCCTTTCTCCGCCGCTTTCCGAAGAGAGCCTCAAAAGCTTCCGGGACCGCTCAGCGGACATTTCCGGGATGCGAGAACCGAGAAGGTCCCAAAATGGTTGTTGCAGATGCGGAACTTAGACGGACGTGCCCTCGACGCCGAGGAGGTCGGATCTGGTGAGGCCGCTTTTGACTTTGCTGCCGGCCGCTGACTTGTCGCCTCTCGTTGTTTTTTACGTCTTGGTTTCGCTCGGACGATCGCCGCAGGCTTGCCAGTCTTTTGCGATGTGGCGCTTTTCTGCTTCGTCGCTTCCGCTTCCGACGCACCCTGGCTCGGCTGCGATGTCGGTTGAGCTGCGACTGGCGGATTGGCTGGCGGACGGTAGCCCATGACGAGACTGCGTGTTCCGGCGATGTGTGGCGGGCTCTCACCGCGCCAGCCACGTTCGCGAACAGCCGACAGAAACCGTCGGACGACGAGTAGTCGAAGCCGATGCATCCCGAACGCGCGAAGCAGAGGTTTCTGCACGACTTCAGCGGCACGCTGACCGTCGCGCTGACGGTACCATTCAGGAGGGTTTGTGGATAATTGAAGAACTCTCCTGTCGACTGCGCGTTCGCTGGCAGAATCCCCGTTGGCGGCACGACAGCAGCAAGCGCGCCCGCAAGTCCCAAAAGAAGTCCCGCCATCCCGCGACGAAGACCACCTGCCAGCATGTTTCCTCCTCGCCTGCTCAGCCTCGCGCTACCGTTCCTGTAAAATGGTCGTGTCCTCGGAAACGGCCGGTGCGAGCTTCCTTTTCAGGCGCATGATGTTCTCGTAGGATTTCTGTATCCGCTCAAGCATTTCCGGGTCCTTGCGCGCTTCCTCGGACAGGAGGGCGGCAACTTTTTCCGGGACCAGGGGGTCTGGATGTTTGTCGTTGGCAAATATCAGGATGTCGTTCCCTGCCAAAACGGCTCGGCGCACCGAGTCCTCAAAGGTGATGGTGTCGGTAATGGCCTGCATCTGCATGTCGTCGCTGATAACCACGCCCTTGAAGTGCATCTTGTCCCGCAGCAGCCCGGTTAACGTCGCGCGGGAAAGCGAGGAGGGGATTTGGGCCGAAAAGGAAAGCTTGTTATTTATCACATGGGCGGACATGACCATGTCGACATCTCCCGACGCGATCAGGTTCTTGTAGGGGAGAAGTTCCTTATCGCTCCATGTCTTGGAAACGTCGGCCATGCCCTTGTGGCTGTCCTTGGTGCTGGAACCGTGCCCAGGGAAGTGTTTCAAGACCGTTAGCACTCCCTTCGCCCGATGCGCTTCGACGAAAGCCTTCGCGTATGCCTCGACCGTCTGCGGATCGGCGGAAAAGCTCCTGCCAAGCTTGCCAATGATGGGATTTGCCGGGTTGACGTTGACATCGACGACGGGAGCCAAGTTGAGGTTGAATCCCAGATCCGAGAGAGCGGAAGCGAGGTCCTGGTAAATCACGCTGGCCTCGTCTGGACTCATGGACTTAGCCACAGTCGCCTCGCTCGGCGTCTCGTTGAACCCCATGGCTCCAGTGAACCTCTGGATACGGCCGCCCTCCTGGTCGACAGCGATGAGCAGCGGGCTTGCCGCGAAACGCTGCAGGCCCTCGTTCAGTTGCCGCACTTGCTTCAGGCCGTCGATATTGCGCCCCAGATAAATGACGCCCGTGATCTTTCCTTCCTCCGCTTGCCTGACGACTCTCGCGTATCCCTCGGCACCGGGCTCGCTGCCGACAAAGCCAACCAGCACCATCTGCCCGATCATCTGACGCAGCCTGGCGTCTTCGATTATGCGATGCAGGTCGACGTTTGGGATGCGGGCTCTCGGCACTGGGGGGTCAGCCTTCAGCGGTGAGGAAAGGCCAAAAAAGGCGCAGGCAACAGCGGTGAGAAATGCGATCCGCGGCGGCATGTTTTAATCCCTCGGAGCGACGGGATGTACAAAGTCGGGAGTGACCGTCCGGCTGTTTTTTCGCGCCGACGTCATGCCTTTTCGCCGCACCGGGTACAGGTTGGTTCCCTGGACCAGGAAACATCGGTTGGGTCTCACGGTCACCCACGTAAACCCACCGCATCCACCGTCCGAGTGACATTGCCCCATGCATTCCTGATAGGAGATCGCAGGCGATTCCATGCCGTTTCCAATGAAGCCGCTCAGGGTGAAAAGCTCCCAGTCGGCAGTCAAGGTCGGAGGAGGGGCCGATGGTTTAGCCTTGAAATAGAGGCCGGACCGTCCCAAAGGGTAGGATTGCACGAAATCGAAGCCCGATTTTAAAAAGCATCGATTCACCTCCTGATTGTAGGTGAACGCCCGGCAGGAGGTTCGGCTGTCACACAGAGCCGAGCAGCTTTCGGCGTTGGGCGCATCGATGCCTTTTGACACGAGATCGCCCCCCCAAAGGTCAACCCCGCTGAAGGACGCATAGTACCAGGACTCGGCATTGGCGGGATCGTGATAGCCTGGAATCCGCTGGCGGGTGCCGCCGGTCGAGAGCGGGTCAGGTTGTGCTGAGGCGACCGCTGGAAACAAACGGCAGAGGTTGGTTGAAGAGGAGTGATCGAACCCGGCGCAGCCCGAACGCTCCAGGCAGATTTTCCGGCAGTCGTCCAAAGGTCGCCGGAACTCGGCACTGGGGGTTCCCCTCAATGCGGTCTCTGGATATTCGAGAAGTTCGCCTCCTGACGCCTGCGCCAATGCCTGCGTAGCAATTCCAGGCATCGCAAGCGAAAATGTCAGCAGAAACGCCGCCGACGCTGTTCCGACCACGCGCAACCAATGCCGCCTCCGCTGCATTCCGCTTCCCTTGGCCCAACCCATGAAACCGATATGTAAGAGCGGTTGGGTCAAGGACTGATCGACCCTTCGCAGTAGGTGGTGCGAAGGAAATTCTCGTATGCGTTGGCGTGGTTCGAGCCCGTGTCGCTAGCGTCGACGCAAAGCGAGCTCAGCAGGTTGTTGGCTTGCGCATTGCCCTCTAGCGCGAGTTCGAAATACGAACGCGCCGCCTTATTGGAGTCGATCGCGTCCACGCGGTCCGGCGCGAAGGTCCTTGGATCATACCATTTCGCCATTTCGAGCTTCGCGTCCTGGTTGCCTCTCTGCATTGCGAGATTGATCGCCTGCAGCCCGACGCTCCGGTCTCCGCGCTTGAAAGCCTCCTCGC
Source organism: Mesorhizobium sp. C268A (assembly GCF_040324475.1). Classification (NCBI taxonomy): domain Bacteria; kingdom Pseudomonadati; phylum Pseudomonadota; class Alphaproteobacteria; order Hyphomicrobiales; family Phyllobacteriaceae; genus Mesorhizobium; species Mesorhizobium sp. C268A. The sequence goes on along the minus strand of NZ_JAMYVX010000001.1, from coordinate 2,001,480 downwards.
TTAGCGCGAAGAGTTCATGGCCGTCAGTGTCGGTTTCCTTGAGCTTCGCCAGCCTGGCTGCAAGCGGAGGATTTGTCGGGTCGGTGTAATTCGAAAGCAGGCTGCGCGTCGCAGCGGTCGAACCCACGTTCACGCGTCCGGCGCCCACGCTCGCGAACAGGCGGCACTCGTCCTTTTGAGAATGGTCAAACCCCTGACATCCCGAACGCGCCTCGCAGAGTTTCCGGCATTCTTCTATCGGCTTGGAAAACTGGGCGCTGACGATCCCGTTCAGCAGAGTGTCCGGGTAGTTGAAAAGCTCGTTCGCCGCGGAATTTTCCTGTGCTCCCGCTGACAGGGTCATGCCCAGCAAGATTGCAGCAGCCATGGCCGCCATGTACCCCCTGAAGTGGAGGAAATACTTGTCGAAGCTGCTCTTCAGCATGCCATTGTCCCTCTGACGGTTCCATAGGCGGCGAATTGCCGGACCTTGTGATTTTCAATCATTATTCCAGCGTCCCCTCGCAATAAGTGTCCTTCAGGAACCCATTGAACCCAAGGTCTTGAGGAGAACTCGCGCTCTTCGCGCAGAGGGAGCGGAGCATTTCCCTGGCCGCTGTCTCGCCTTCTACCGACAGTTCGAAATAGGCCCTCGCCGCCCTGTTCGCATCCGGTCGATCTGCTCTGCTGGGCTCGAAGGAGCTTGGATCGTACCAGCGCGCAATCTCGAGTTTCGCGTCCTTGTTGCCCCGCTCCATCGCAAGATTGATCGCCTGCAAGCCGATTCCGCGGGCGCCTTCCCGGTATGCCTCGCCGCTTAGGGCGAACAGCTCAACGCCGTTAGTGTCCGTCAGCTTCAGCCTCTCGAAACGCGCGAGCAAAGGCTCGGGGTTGTTGAACCAACCCCTGCTGTCGGCAATGTAGTATCCTCCCCCTGCCAGAAGCAGCGCCAACGGGATCAGTAGGTACAAGAACCGCCTCTTCTTTGGCGGCTGGGCCAAAGGCTGGGGTTTCGGCTCCACCACCCGTGGCAGCTCAACAACCTGTTCGAGGGCCTCTTCAAGCTCCCGTTCTATAGCCTGAGGAATGGACATCTTGAAAGGGGTCAGTTCCTGGGACCAAGCTCCCGGGCTAGGTGGGATCGGCGGCCAGAAGGCGCTCCCCTCAATGTCATGGCCTTCGACTTCGATCTTCACCTGCAGGTCGACCGGGATCTGGTCGCAGACCTCGGGTCCGACGACCAGCGTGGCCGAATTCGCGCCGCGGCTGACGACCGCTGCCTCTACGGTTGCGGGACGCGCCTGCCATCCGGCGGCGCCAAGATAGGGAGCGTCCTTGGACTTGCGCATGATCGACAGTCGCAACCCCGGAGAGCTGCCTAGTTCCTGCGGGAACGTGATCAGGGCATGCCCGAACAGGCGCGTCTCGTCCTCGCTGACTTTGACCGCAACCTTGTTCATCGAGCAGTCCCAAGGGGCGCACCAAGCAGCGGCGCGGACTCATCGAGCGCGTCCAGTATGGCCCTCAGGCGCTCGTTCTCCTCGACGTTTATAATGATCCCTTCGCCCGAGAGGACGTTGTCAGTAACCACTTGGTGGAAGGCGTACATCCACTCCGAGAGCGCGAGGTAGGAGAAGTTCCGCCGCTCCACCCCAAGCCCGTCGCAGTCTGAAACGCTCGGACGGCGGGCAAAAACCCTAACTTCACCGTTCTCAGTGCCGTCAGGAGCCAGAGGCCGCTTGTTCTCGGGCATCGCGTCGAAGCCAAGCGTGCTGACGAAACGGTTGATGTGGCTCGTGGCAAGAAAGCCAGCCTTCTCGAGCAGGATGTCGGACCTTTCGACTGAACTTCCCGAGAGCTTGGCAAGGTCCCTGGCTATGCGCTCTTCGAGCCCCGATCGCCGCGCGGCAGATGTAAGCTCGGCGACCAACTCGCTTGCGGACTCTTGCCCGAGGCCAATGGCCTGCAACGCATTGTCGTTTCTCGCGAGTGCGAAAAGGCCGTCCGTCCAATGCCTGATGGCTGACCGGGCGAGATAGGCTTCGCGCGGCAGCGCTTTCTGCGAAACCGACTCCCCGGAGGAAACCACGGCCGCGGCCACCTTCTTCTTGCTGCCGGGCAATGGAGGGGCGCCGGGCCGCTTGCTGCCGGGCAATGGAGGGGCGCCGGGCCGCGGAGGCGCCGGTCGCTTCTTCGCCGCGGCGTCTGTCCGTCCTTCGGAACCTTCCTCCGGCGCGTTCTGCCGCTTGAGGCGGTTGCCGTACTCGATGTGAAGGTGTTCGGAGATTCCGTTCTGCGATATCTGCAGCATCTTCATGGCGGTCCCGAACTGGTCCCGCTCCCAAACCTCGGTGAAGTTTGCGAGAATCTGGTCCGAGACTTCCCGACGCTCGGCTATCCGCTTGTTGATGTCGCTTTCGATGAAATACGGAGCGAGCACACGGCGGATATCGTGGGCTATGTCCCCGACGCGGCCTCGTATCTGTGAATACTTGATGTCGGGACGACAGATGGCCGCGAGGTTCTCCGCCAGATAGCTTACGCCGCCATCGTTCAGCCTGAGGGCCTCGTCGAAGGCCTTGGCCGGCTCGCGGAAGTGCTGCTGAACTTCACTGACCTGAAGATACGCCTCGCGCAGCGCGGCGACCTTCGCGACCTTGTCGGGCAATATCTCGGTCTCCACGCCGCCTTTGTACTTGATCAGGGACTCTGCCTTGAAGTTCGGGTTGCGCAGCCAGTAAGAGTTGTTGAAAGGCCTGTCCGGCATCCATTCGAACGGCCACTTGTGGGCCTTGCCGAAAAAGCGCGTTAGCGAGGCGCCCAGGCGCGCGCTGAAACGATCCGCCAGGCTCTGTCCTTCCTCGCCCGCCTTTTCGCTGAAGTGCATGTCGAACATCGTCAGCACCAGGAACAGCGCAGTCTCGGTCCGGGCCCGATCGAGCGGGCTTTCCCCGTGCGAGGTTCTGATCCAGTCGTCGATCATGTCGGGAAGGGTCGCGACGTCCTGGTTCGAGGGCTTGATGCACAGCAGCATGCTCGAAAGCTCCTGCTCTGCAACGTAGCGGTCGAAGAGGTAGGCAACCTTGCCCCGGACGAAGAGTTCCTTGAGCGCGTCGGGGTGGCCCTCGATGAAGGCCTGAAGGTCCACCTTCTGCCTGCTGCGAGCGCCCGGGAAGTCCAGGAGGTCTGTGTGCTCGAAGAACGGCCATGGCTGTTCCGATATCGCAATCCGGAGTTCAGCCACCAATGCGGCGATAACGGGTCTCGGCAACGAAACCGTCGATCCTTTCATTGGCCGGATCAGCAACTCGTCCTGGCCGGATTTTCCGAGCCCCCGCAGCGTCTCGACGTCTATGATGCTGCTTTCCCGGGGAACCAGCGCCTCGACAGGGCAGTAGGCATCCTTGGCGAACCCAAGGCTCTCAAGGGCGGTGACGAGTTCGACGAAGAGATCGGTAAATTTCTGCAGACCGCCCCATAGCACGGAAAAAAGGTCGCCGCGGTCGGCAATGGAAAGCCGGGAGCCAAGGAAGGCCGCTTCCTCCCAGTAGGCCCCTAGCGTCTCGATGTTCGGCAACCCGGCGAACTGCTTCTCGAAATACTCCTGGAGGTCCCACACGTCCTCCTCGGCCAGGCCATCCGTCGCTGCCTGCGGCATAGCCCGGCTCTTCGCCCTTTCCAGGGTGGACAGGACGCTGTCGGAAGTCAGCGGCGCGCGTTTCTTCGCGTCTCCGTCAAGGAAGAAGCTGTTGCCCAGGACCTTGGCCACGTCCGTTTCGCTCAGCATCCTCAGCACAACGGGCGCGCCGGGCGGACTTGGCTCTTCTCGAACCGAAAAGCGGGTGACAAGCCCGGTCGACTCCCGATCGCCACCGGGGTTGATCTCCCGGATGAAATCGACCTCCCGCCCGAGATCGCCGAAGCGAGCCATCAAGGGCGCGCTTCCATTGCGGGCCAGGACGGACACAAGATAAGACTTGCCAGCCTGGCTGGGGCCGAACACCCCGACGCACATGGGGCGGTCTATGGCCAGGATCGCCTTCCGGGTGGCAACGATCGACTTCTTGAGCTGCTGCTCGGCGCCCGAGCGCGTGCTGCCGACCCGCTCCGCGTTTGCTGAGGCTCCGATCCAGACAAGGCCCTCCTGCGCCGATTTCAGCGCCGTGTCGCAGGTCTTCTTCAACTCTTTACGCATGCCTTCAGCTTTCACTGGATGGAGATAATTCCGGTATCGAGCCAGTAGCCGTCGCCCGCCTCGACCGCGAGCGTGTCCAGCTTCAGCTCCATGATGCGCTTGACCGGAGAGCCGTCGGCGTCCTCCGCGTCCTGAACCACGAACTCCTCGCGGGTCGCCTCGCTCGTAAGAAGCGCGATCTCGTTCGCCTCGTCGTCTTCCGGCACCTGCACATTGCGCGCGATCGTGACGCGGACCGGCTTTCGCACGCTCCGCGCCGATCGCGTCTGCGCGGTGGTCAGCTTGTAGAGCGGAGTCGCCACCCAGCGCTCCAGTGGAAGCTGCCTGAAGCCAATGCGAAGCGGGCTGTGGTAGTCGAATTCCGCCTCGGCTTCCGCCGTTGCGGCATCGAGGTCGATGTCCGAGAAAAGCAGGGTTTCGTCCGGCAGCACGGAGCTGCCCTGAAGCCGACCGATGTACCGGGCCGTCGACTTCATCCTGAGGTACTGGGAATAGAGGGTGAAGTTGGTGATCTGCCGTTCCGCGAGCGCGCACAGCATTGCGCCCACGACCGCGGTCGTCTTTGGATCGTCGATGTGCGTGTTGCTGACGCCCCGGAAGGGATACCACGTGCCGACGCGATAGTCCTTGATCGGAATGACGCGGTCAGGCCGGACCGACATCTTGTTCATGAACAGGCTTATCATCTGTGGCAGGCGCATCGGCCGCCCGGTCAGCAGCACCACGTCAGCGTCCAGATGGTTGATCGCTTCCGCGATGTTGTCGAACACGCCGTCGAAGATCGACAGGACGCACTCTTCGACCGCCAGCGGGTCGACTGCTATGTCGCAGTCGGAGACCGTGAACTCTCCGGCTCCCAGAGCCCCTATGCTGTCCTTGAGATATCCGAGGATGCGCGCGTCAACCGGAATGTCGCCTCCGGCCGTCGTTCGTCCCCCGGTCTCGAAGAAACTGCCTGCCTTCCGGATTTCCGTCTTGCGGCTCGTCGCAGGCATCGCTTCGCATTCGGACAGAACCGCGATGGCGATTGGCTGCAGAACCTGCAGAACGAACTGGCGTCGCAGGTGCTTTTCCTGCTCGGACATGTTCGGGTTGTCGCCTGCGAAGCGGTCCTTGAGATAGTTCCGCGCGTTCGGGAGGCCCGCTTGAGCCAGGCCTTCCTCGAGCCTGGGTATGACAAGCCGCTCGATAACCACCTTGAGGAGGTCGTCCCCCGCGATACGGAATCCCTCCCGAAAGTTCTGGTCGGGGAAAAGGGCGACATTGTCGGTTTGAAAATAGGTCGTAACCATGAGGTCGGTGGTGCCGCCGCCCACGTCGACGCTGGCGACGCGCAGGGACCGTTCGAGCTTCTCCTTGGCCTTGGACGCCGGGAGCGCCTTCGGCCTCTCCCTGTCCTTGCCGAGCATGTCGAACAGCGTCCTGATCGACCCGCCCAGCTTGTGCACGGCCTCGCCGTAGAGATAGACCAGATGAACTGAACTCGCCTCGTCCCAGGAGCAGTGGATTTCCGGACGCTGGCTGTTTATGCCGCTGTCGCTGTCGCCCCATCCCGACAGGGACCAGAGAAGCTTGACCGCGGCTTCTGCGCGCGACCGCAGGATGCGCTGCTCCTGGATCGGGGTCGCTGACGGGATCGTCAGGATGATCCTGCGCAGGCGTCGCGGAGAATCTTTGAGTCTTCTCTCCCGGCGGGTGCCGGGGTTGTTCATCATCGACATCGCCTGCGCAATGATTTCGACAAGCATGAACGTGAAGAAGGACGACCTCGAGAAGCAGAAGCGGCTCGCCGTCTGCAGTTCGCTCTCTTTGACTTTCAACCTGAACTGGCGCCTGTCGCTCTCGAGCTGTTCGAGGACGTCGCCGCGGTCGTTTATGAAGCGGTACATGGAGCGCTCGATCAGCGGCTCGGTTCCCGCATGGCCCGCCGAGGCCGAGCGGAACTTCCACTCCTGGAGAACCGGATCGGAACTCCACAGGTACCGCTTCGGCGAAGAAAGCCCCGTGGCCGCCTCGGTGCCTTCCGACTCCCCGCGCAGGCGGGAGGCCTCGGGGCCGATGCGGAGCAGGCTTGGCCAAAAGAATGCCCGCGGTCGGCCTGACCGCCTGGCGATGTCTTCCGCTCCGAATTCCCCGGCCACCAGTTCGCACTGGCTTTCGAACGGATCGCGATAGACGAGTTCGGGCTTGGAAAGGTCGCGCAATTCCAGCACGACGGAGTTGTTGAGGTCGACGTTCACGTCGTCCGGGAACGACTGGATCAGAAGTCCGCACGACCGCGAGTTCCCGATGTCGAGCACCAGGTCGACGTCGACTGGATGGACGTTCCTGTTGTCGCTGACCGTGTCGATGAGGGTGACGCGAACGGGCTTGATCACGCTGGCGAGAAACTGGACGAAGGTTATGTAGCGGGCGAGGTGCTCGAACTGGAAAGGAAAGTCATCGGGCCTCAGCTCCTTGCCCTTCCTCTGAAGCTTCTTGAAGGAGTGGAGGATGTCCCTCAGCCAATCGTCCAGCCATTTCTGGGCGTCCACGGGCCCTTGTCCGGGAACGTCGACCTTATGGGACAGGAACGAGATGACGTCTGGAAGCTGGCTGACGAACCGGAACGATTCTGTCCGCATCGCGTCTTCCGGACAGGGCGCGAGATAGGGACGGTTCGTCTTGCGGGGCGCAAGCGAGCTGTCGAATGCGAAGATTGCCCTGTGCGTTCCCTTCCGGTCGCCATGGGCGTTCCTGGTTTCCGTAACCCTTACCCGGACCCAGTCGGTCGGGCCCTGTGCGTAAATTTCGTTGCCCAGCGAGTCCTTTCCGGGTTCGATCTTGAAGAACGGCACCGGAACCCAGCGGTCGAGGAAGGTCTCGAGCGCCCTCGACTTCGCGATGTCGTATACCACGTCGTCGCCACTCGGGGGATACGGCGGCTGGTCAGAGTCGGGGTCGTCATCGTTCCAGTTCGGAAGCAGGCGGATCAGCGTCTTTCCATCCGACCCCGTTTCGCCCGGCGACACACGCTCGATGAACGACCTCGTAAGACGCGGCGAAGCGTCGAAGTCAAACCCGAACTCGACGAACTGGAGGCCGCTGTCCGGCACCAGCGTGAAGCCGTCGCTGAAATCGGCGAGGTTGGTCAGCATCGATTCGTCCTGTCAGGCTGGTGGCGGCTTGCTGCAGTCATGGAACATTGAACTCCATGACTTTCATCTGCGTCGCGTCGTGAGACTCTTCAGTCACGCTGCCCGGGTAGCTTTGAGTGGCGTCACCCTTCTTGAGGATGACGTTGAAATCCGTCCGCCGGGCAGGATCTCCGCGCTTGTTGAACATTCTCAGGTAGACCTCGTAGTGTCCGGGCGGTGGCTTGCTCGCCCACGTTATGTGTTCGACCGGCTTGGTGCTCTCTCCATTGAGATTCATGTCGATGTCGTGCACGCCCCCGCATTTCGGCTGTCCGTCCAGAAGCACCATTCCGCCGTCCGGGCACTTCACGAAGAGGTCCAGGTCGGTCCGGTTGTTCCAGATGAGCGTCACCTGCGTCTGGCCTTCCGCACCGCCTGCGCTTTCGACGCGATTGTCTGCTTCCTGCGCTGGGTCAGTCTGCTCGGCCCTTGGCGCCGGAGCGGGGGGCTGGCACGAGTTCAGGTGCCGCCGCAGCTGCTCCTCGATGACAGCTTCTTCCGACATGAGTTCCCGCGTGCGCAAGCTACTATGGTCGACAGTCGGCTGCGGCGCCGCAAGGGCGCAGTAAGCGCCTCCGCCCTTTCCAAATGCGGTGACTCCGAACGGAAGGACCAAGCCGCAAGCCGGGAGCAGCAGCCACGCGGTCGCCCCCGCGAGTGCTACGGGAACAAGCCAAAGAAGCCTGCGGGCGACCGACTGCCACCAGGCAGGTCCAGCAGATCGCACGGGCCGCTCCGTTGCTGTGTCCGCAACAGAAGCCGTCGGCGGGCGGTCCCGGGCGGCTTCAGCAATCTGTCCCTTGCCGCTGGTTTCCGCGTCATGTTTTTCGTAACCCCATGCCGTAAGCACGAGCACTCCGTCGCTCCCGTCGGAGCCGCCGGAAACCCATACGTTCTCGTCGTCGGGGAATGTCACCGCGTTGCGCAGCGCAGTAGCCGTCGAGCGGGCTGCCGGGTCGGTGCGAGCCTCATGCGCGGCGGCCGCACGAAGAACTGCGCGGACGGATTGGTCGAGCCGCGCCTTGTAGACGGACGCCGTTTCGGGCGGGAGGTCCGTCAGCCGGACAAGAGGCTCGTCGCGCTCGGTATACCAGTCGATCCCAGAGCCGTCCTTTCGCGGCACCGGTTCGGCCAGCTCGAGCCCTATGCCCCCGGGGAATTCCCGTCCGAGCACGGCTTGAAGCCTATGGACCGAGCGCTCCGCGGTCGACCCGAGGGAACGCATCAGGCTGAGGGTCGTGGTCGCGACGAACTGGCTCATTTGACAGGGCCTTCCGTTGGCCCTGCGGCCGCGGCTATTCCCGTGGCCGGATTACACGGCTGATCGGCGCCGGCCACCGTCACGCCGTTGGCTGACAGGAACCGGATGGCGTCGCTCGCGCCGAGGGAGAAGTTCAGCTTCTGAACGTTCCCCCCGTCGAGGACTATGAAGGTGTTGACTCCGACGGCCCGGCCGCAGGCGTCCGAAAGGGGACCTCCGCTGTTGCCGGGGGAAATGTTCGCGGAATGGGTAATGACCTTTGCCGCCCCGCCCTGAGGCATGGCCATGACGTTGCCCTGCGTGACGACCATCTCAAGATTGGCAAGCCCCGTGGTGTCGCCATTGAGGATCGCTCGATAAGTGCTGTCCATCGACATCACGAATGACGGAAAGCCCCCCGCGATGACGCTGTCCAGCCTGGCGATTTCCGTAGAAAGGTGCAGGGGCCTCACAGTGCTGGGGGCATCATCCACCCGAAGGAGGGCAAAGTCCGGATTTCCAGTCTCGCTGCTTGCGGATCTTGCAACGACACGGGCGGGAACCGCACGCCCGAGTGCCTTGCTGGCGACGAATACCGTCCCCCCGGCGCCCTCGACAACGTGGTTGTTGGTGAGGATTTCCCTCTGGCTCACAAAGAACCCGCTTCCAGTGCTGAGGGAGTCCGCCGAGGGTGCGAGCACGAGGACCGTCGCCGAGTCCAGGGCGGCGAGAAGCGAATGCGGTGAGCCGGGGGCAGGCGCCTGCCCGCGGGCGGCTCCTGACGCGCCGTTTTCTGTTCCACCGCCGGACTCATGGAGCGGCGGACCGAGAACAGATGAATCTGCCTCGCATGCAGCCTTTGCGAGCTCCCTTTTCATTTTGCCGATTCGCTCTTCAAGGCTCCGGTTGACCTCCTCGTTGTTCACGAGTGGAGCTGTCGGTGGCGGCGGGAGCGCTTCCGGATAAACGAGGTTGCCCGGCGAGGCCGCGTAGATCAGGCAGGCGGCGAACACCAACGAAAGGGCAGCTATGGGCCAAAGCCAAGACTGTTTGTGTCGAGCTGGCGCCGTTGATTGAGCCTCTTGCGTGGATGCTGCGGTGGCCTCGGGTGCAATCACGCGCCGCGGGGGAGACAGTCCGGCAGTGGCGAAACCTCCCAGGGCAGCCCACGCCTGACCAGGCACCCGGGGGGACATGCCGCTTGGAAGGTAGGGGCCAATTGTCTGCTCGCTGTGCCGCACGAATGCGGCGCGGGAGGAGCGGGCTTCCTCCGGCAGCACTCCCCAATTCGTGAGGACGGCGTTCTCGCCGACGGCGACGATAGAGGCTTCGTCCGCGACATTGAGCATCGCCCCAACGGTCCCGCCGATTTCCCGGTCCGCCAGGGCTGGTCGAAGCGCCTCGATCCGCGCGGCCAAGTTCGACTCGATCCGCGACCGTTTTCCCCGATCGAGTTCGCCCAGTTGCTTCGGCTCCTCGTCGAAGCTGCTGAACCACGCCACGACCAGGCGGCCGCCCTCCTGCTCCTTGGCGTTCGGTTCCGCGAACAGCCGCGAGGTGTTGTCCCCGCACAGTTCATCTATGCGGGCGAATGCCGTTTCGCAGTCGCGCCACAGCGGTTTCCCTGCGACAGCCAACACGTCCACGGCACGCGCGGACGTTGAACGAACGAAGTGGACATTGCCCCCCCGAGCCATTAGGCACCTTCCCCTTGCCGCAATAAATCGTTGACCATGCGGCGTCCCCGGCCTCATATTTCGACGTAAAAAACGCAGTGTCAACGAGCCCTCAAGTAGATTCGACTCAGATGCTTAACCTGTAGCGGGCTCGCAGCCTATTTCACGTCTTGGCGACCGTTTCTATCTTGAACCCAATTTCGCGGTGCTCATCCCCCATTTATAGCTGGAAATGCAAATTCTGGAGAATTACGGTGGCGCCGGGCTGGTATTGCCGGGCCCTAAAGGGGCATTGCCTACGGCAAAGAAAAATGAGGCAACAGGAAAGATCGCGACCTGTCATGAGAATCCTGGCTGGCCGTCTAGTTCGACCCTTCACGTCGCCAGTCATGACATCAAGCCGGCGAACTTCGCTGACTTGGCGATCAAGTCCACTTGAAACAGAATAACAGCGGCCGGGGGAAACATGTTTGCGCATCTTTTTCGCTGCGGATTCCAAGAGTTCGTGCTCGGAGTCGCCGGGTCGTCTCTGGCAACTCTCGTCCTTCTAGTCGGCATTCAACCGATCGGCGCGCAAACCACGGCAGTGTTCTTCGACTATCCCGGGACCTCACTGAACGGGTTCGTCAGCGCGCAGGTCATCGCACCCTTGGAGGCGTGTCGTTCCCTTTGCACCTCGCGTTCGGGCTGCGTTGGGTTTGACCACTCGACCGAGGGCGGCGTTTGTCGGCTTTTGGCGAGCGTAGGCTCCGCCAGCCAAAATCGGCTTTCGACGGCAGCCACGCGGAACCTGGTCGCCGGCTATCGTCCTCCCTCAAATCCACCCGAGGCGCCTTCCGCCGTCCAGCCGAAACCCGCAGTTGTGCGCTCGGAGCCGCCAGACATCAGTGGCCGCAAGGTGAGTTATCGATCGATTCCTGGCGACCCGAGGCCGATAGGCTGGGTCTATATCAATGTCTGCAGCGGAGCCCCGGTCGATGCGGCCTCAATTCGCAGTTCGATCAACGGATATGTTTTTGAATCGTTGCGCGTCATTCCGGGCAGAATTGAACAGTTTGACAGGAACACCACACCGCAATGTGCGCTGGTGCCCAAGGCCGTTGGCTATGCCTCGCCGAGCGCCGAGGAATGGAGAATTGGAGCGGTGCTGGAGGAGATGCGTCCGATCCTTCGTGCTGCAGGAGTGGGAACGCGCGCGGACGGTCTATTGCCCATGCAAGGTTCTGACCGCTACCGCATCGATATATGGCTTAGTCACGAGTGAATGCCTCGGCTTCACTGCGGGACCGGCAGCGCGGCGAAATCCGAACCGATGCCGTTGGGATAACCGAAAAAATCGTGATCGGGATGTCCCAAGACCCTTCGACGCTAATATGCGAAGGTAAGCCCCACCGAATGGACACTTCAACGGCTCGATCCTATCAGCAGCCATCGAGTGCCTTTATGCCTTCGATGTAGTCCTTGCCGCCCTCATTCACTGTCCTCACTTCGGCGCGGCCAGTGCATGTCGTCGCACCCTTCCTGAACGCATAGCTGACGAAGAACAAGTCTTCTGCCTTCGCTTGTATGCCGAGAAGCTTAAGGGGCGCCTGCATCCCTCCGTAGAAGCCACTCAGGGCGGCTGCTGAGAGAGGACCCTTGGTGCTCTTTTCTGGAACTACAAACCGCGCCGCCTCCTTGCCGTCCCCAGTGCCGAGGGCCAGATAAAACGCCCGCACGACAGTCGCGGCAGTGCCATATTGTTCAGTGATGTCCTCTTCAGGCGCGATGCTCCCGACAACGGCCATGAGCGGGGCTCGGTGATTTGCGTTATTTGCAGCCCATCGATCAACGACGCCGACAGTCACGCGGCGTCCGATCAACGATGCCATGGCGCTTTCCATACCGCCCACCGGCACGACGTGAACCTCGCGGAAACTGGATGCGGGATCAGCAAAGTCCGCGCCCTCAAGGCAGATGTCGGCATCCAGTTCCAGTAGGTAAGTCGGCTCGGGCTGATCTCCTGCCTGCACGTCTTTGTAGTTCGGCGGCCCGGGAAGTATCCGACGATCGAGTTGGCCGCTCAGCTGCGATGGCTGCCCTTTTGAGATGTCGTAGCAGGCGGCCTGCGCTCCGCTGACCGCAACGACACCGTAGAAAACCAATGCGGTTGCCCCAAGATATTTCATAGTTCGCTCCCCACAAAGCCAATGCCATATGGCATTCATTCATGGCGTCGTTCAACCGATACATGACCGAGTGTTTTTAACCCTCGTTCTTTGCAAGATCGTCGCCAAATGCTCGATGCGCATCATAACCTCGCCGCGTGACGGCTGGGTCGGCGAACGTCAGGCAAGAGTCGGGCAGCATGTGCGCGCAGGCACTCTGTTGGTCGCCGTCGTTCCTCGGAGCGTAGGTCGTGGCCAATTTTCAAGGAGACACAGATTGCCGCGTTGTGCATTGGCGGCAGGATTGCAGTATCAGTCGAGCCGTCCCCGGGAGGGACGCATTGAGAGCTTGTCGCCAGCCAGCGGGGCACAGTTTGCACTCCTACCGGCAGACAACTCGGCCGGCAATTTCACCCACATCGTTCAACGCATACCAGTTAAGATTACCTTAGATCAGGGGAAAGCAGGCCTCGATTGCTTGCGACTCGGTATGTCAGCTTTCGTCGCAATGTCACCTGCTAGGCATCCCGGACGACAGAGTGGAACCGCAACGCGCAAATTGATGATCTGAAGTGATGGCCGACGACGGGAGGAGCTCGCCCGCTCCCATGACCAGACACGAACGTCGTCAATGGGACGGCAGCGAAACGTCCGCCTATTCACGACTTCAGCCCAAAAGCTGCCAGTCAGCTGCCGGCCCCGCAACAGTCTAGCGGCGTTTCTCTGGTGGCCAATCATGGCTGCAGGAGAAGCGAAATGGGACACTCGTGCTACGACCTCACCGACTCCGACCGCCGGGCATGGAATGCCGGGAAGAAGGTCGGGACGAAACGACCTCTGAAACCTCGACAGATATGGGCGATACGCTTCTTTCTCGATCGAGAGCTGCGTCTGCGAGACAGAGCGCTCTTCGATTTGGCGATCGACAGCAAGTTGCGCGGCTGCGATCTCGTCAAGATCAAAATCGGCAACCTCGTGGTAGGACCGGAAGTCCGAACTCGCGCGATGGTCATCCAACAGAAAACTGGCCGACCTGTTCAGTTCGAGTTGATGAGCGACGTACGCTCCAGCCTTCTCGCATGGCTGGAGCGACGCGGCGGAACAGTCGATGATTACGCGTTCCGAGCAGGATCAATCCAAGGGCTCACATGAGTACAAGGCAGTATGCACGCCTCGTCGACGAATGGGTCGAGGCGATCGGGCTTAGACCAGAGGAATACGGAACCCATTCCCTGCGTCGCACCAAGGCCTCGATTATCTACAAAGCGACGGAAAATCTGCGAGCCATCCAGATTTTGCTCGGTCATACTAAGATCGAGAACACGGTCCGCTATCTGGGAGTCGATGTTGAGGATGCTCTCGAACTTTCCGAGGCAACTGAGGTTTGATCAGGTGCGGCTCCACTTCACGAGTGGAGCCGTGACCAATTTGCGCCGGTGGGTTCAACCGGTCATCGTAACACCTTCTGTAGCCTATCGGCCGGCGTTTCGAAGTCCAGGGTTTTCGGGGTCGCTGATTGAGCTGCAGGGCGACGGCGTTGAGTTGGGCCTGCGAGACATGGGAGAGGTTGGTTTCTCTCGGGAAGTACTGCCTGAGCAGACCGTTGGTATTTTCATTGCTGCCGCGCTGACAGGGACTTCGCGGATCGCAGAAGTAGACCTGTAGATCGGTTGCAACGGTGAAGCTCATGTGCCGAGCCATCTCCTTGCCCTGGTCCCACGTTAGCGAGCGTCGTAACTCTTCGGGCAATGTGCCGATCGTCTGGGCAAGGGCCGCCACGACGGTGGCCGAGTCCCTCCTCGCCACCTTTACAAGCATCGTGAACCGGCTGTGTCGCTCGACAAGGGTGGCGATGTGCGTGTCGTTCGCGCCGGTGAGCAGATCACCCTCCCAATGGCCTGGGATGGCGCGATCCTCAGCCTCGGCGGGGCGCTCGCGGATGGAGATCATATCGAGTATTTGTCCTTGCCCCGTCCGGCTCTGTGCGCCTTTTGCGAGCCGCATCTGTCGTTTGGTACACAGGTGCGCTGATAGTTCCTTCTTGAGCGCCCCTCGCGACTGGATGAATCGACTGCGATAGATCGCTTCATGAGATATCCGCATGCTTGGATCGCCTGGGTACTCTCGCCTCAGCCAGCCCGCTATCTGCTCCGGGGACCATTGCAGCGCTAGCTTTTGCGCCACCTGCCATCGTAGCCGCCCAGAGCTTGCCAGGCGACACTGCTTCGGGCGCAGCGCTCGCACCCAAGCATGCTTGTCGGCCCGGGTTGCACGATACGCTTGTGCACCGCCATTGCGCGAGATAACGCGACATATTGTCGATGGGGATCGCCCGAGACTTCGTGCAATAGCGCGGATCGCAAGACCCGCCGCGATCCCGCGAGAGATCTCTTCGCGTTCCGCCAGCCCGAGCGCCAAGGCCCCTCTACGCCTAGCTGACGGAGCAATGCCGCTGCGTAAGGATACGATCCGCTGAACGCCGGTCTTGTTCCGGCGGTCAAGTGCTCTGACCTCGGTTCCATCGCTCCCAAAGCTCGACCTTCTGCGCTGACGTAAACCAGATCCGTGACGTCACCATGCAACACCTCTTCATCCTCTCAGATTAAAGCGGGTTGCGACGACCGGTTGAACCCGCCGCCTCATTCCGGTCGTTCGCCCACCTTCCGAAAACGGGTCGCCGGCGGTGAACTCAACTCTAACTTGTCGTCAGTAAGTTGTGTTCCGTGCCTCCTGGCCTAAGCGATTGCGTTCTTGCAATATCTCAGCTCAGCTCCGGCGTTAATTTAGATCAATCTAATGGACCCCTAATGAGTGCGCGCTTATCGACGGCCATTAGGATCGGGGAAGCCGCAAAGGCGATCTTCCGAAAAACTCAGAGCTTTCCAAGCCGAGAATTCGGAAAGCATGCAGACCTGAGCGAACGCGAACACGTCGGTGTTGAACCGATGCTTTTGGCGCTTTCTATGGAGCTGGCACTCAAAGCGTGGTTCGTCTTCGACCACGAAAATCCAAAAGTCGTCAAATCGCACAACCTGATAAGGCTGTTTGATCGCCTAAAGCCCGAAAGCCAAGAGAAACTCGACGCGGAGTTCAAAAGGTCAGTGGTCCCGTATCATCCCAATGGTTTCTACATCGAGTACAGCATTCGTCACATTCTGTATCAACACCAAGATGCCTTCACCGACTGGCGCTATCTTCACGAGGCAAAGAAATCGATGATGTTCGATCAGAGTGCTTTTGAGGCAACGCTCGAAATGGTGCTCCGTGAGTTCGAGAAGAGGTATCGGATTGAGCGGGTGAAGCCGCTTTGGCCATCCTGAATGTAGTCAGGATCGGAGGCCCCGATGCGGCCTTGATTGTTTCGAGCGGTAGCTTTGGGACCGGAGCTTTCCTTGCCGGAAGGGCTAACGACCGCAACGAGGCGGGCAGCGGCCTGACCGTCCCGGGCTTCAGGACCACGTGGCCTCGTCCGAAACCCACTTATGGAACGCGGCGATACGAGGGTCGGTCCAGCAATCTTTTCTGCAACACAAATGATAGGCCTCCGTGTCGTCAGAGATCTGCATATCTTTGAACGGCAGCACCAGTTCTCCCTTGGCAATCTCGTCGTGAAGCACAGAGAGGTCTCCGATCGCGACGCCCTGGCCCATGGCCGCGGCACGATAGGCCATATCGGCACTGGGAAAAACCTCACCCGAGTTCACGTCAAGAAGGTTCGGCGCAAATCGCCCAGCCCAAACTTTCCAATCGTGCCGATCAGGCGTCTCGTGCAGCAGGTTATGGTGAACCAGGTCGGCAGGAAACGTTATTGGCACGCCCCTCTCCAGTAGCTTTGGAGAGCAAACTGGGGTGCCGAACGATTGCAACACCAACACCGCCTCGATATCTTTCGGCCGATTTGGATAACCGCAGTCAAAGGCGAGATCGAACTCACCTCCGAAGAAAATTTCCCAGTCAAAAGGAGCGGTCGTTACCCGAATACCGATTGCAGGCCATTGCTGCTTGAAACGGTCAAGCCGCGGGAGCAGCCACCGAATGGAGAAGGTGGGCGGGCAGATAACCTTCAGATGCCGAGGCTGGCGTTGCACGTCTTGAGCTCCCGCGGCAATGCTTTCGAACGCGGCCGCCAGGATCGGTTGAAAATTGCGCCCCGCATCGGTCAAAACCAACCGGCGCGGCAATCGTCGAAACAATTCCACTTGCAATGCTGTTTCCAACAGCTTGACGTGCCTGCTGATCGCTCCTTCGGTCACGCATAGCTCCTCAGCCGCGCGCGCAAAGCTTTCGTGGCGCGCGGCTGCTTCAAAGGCCCGAAGCGCATTGAGTGAAGGGAGACGCATCGACTGTCACTACCTCAGGAATTCTGAGCCTATCCCAGAGAAAGACTGGTTTGTAGCCGGTACGCTGTCTGCCTACGCTGTCATCTGCAAGCGCGAGGTTGGCACGGAGGCCTGACGGTGAGCAACAATCTTCTTGCATCGACGTTTCAGGACTTGTCCCATGAGGTTCGAGCAATCAGAATAGCTCGCTATGTCTCAAGATGGCGGCAACGGCATTTCTACCGCCGTGACCTAGCGCGACTATCGGGGGTAGCGCCGCACATGATCGACGATATTGGATTGACGGAGGACGAAGTGGAGTCTGAACTTGCAAAGCCATTCTGGCGATGATCGGATCCTGACTAGGCCGACCACTTGAAAGCTGGAACCCTTTGTCGAGTGCGCTAAGCTCCCCCTCAGGTCAAGTCACGACGCGCCCACGCCAACCCTGAATGTCCGGCCTTGAAGATTCGCAGACCGAAGCTGCCGGTCAGCTACCGGCTCAAAAAATCTACCGGTCAGCAATGCGCCTTAACTCGACCAGAGAGTTCAATTTTGCAGCGGCCCGAATGGAGACATCGCCGGCGACCACGCCGGACGCCGCGGTTGCGCCTCAAAATCGTTGTTAAAGAATGGCCCCTAATTCGGCTGATCAATTGCCGCCCTCAAGCGGGCTCAGCCCGCGGGGCTTTCCCTTCTCACCAATTTCCCGTCTGGTTCTGCGCTGCACTCTTAAGCGCGAGAGAGGCGGATGTATCGAAACTGTCGGCGCAGGCCGCCTCGACGTCTGCTTTGGTTAAGCCAACGTCGCGCAGAAGGAAGTTGGACAGGTGACCAAGCCCACGCTTTATGTTGCGGCGGGTCCGCCACTCACAGACAAGGGCCAGCAGCCGTTCGAGCGGAGGATCAAAAAAGGTGCGCGGCACGCGCAGTGCGGTCTCGCCTAGTGTCGTTTGCGTAATGTTACGCCAGGTCATGGTAGCCTCCGTTGGGGGATGCACGAATGACGACCACCATCATGGCAGAGGACGGGAAGGGGCCAGCGCACCTTCGGAAGCACTCCGCTTCAGATTGTGAACTGGCCTTAGAGCTCCGCAAGGCCTAACCTGCGGCAAAGGAGCGGTCAGCCATGACGCGACGGCCTTACGGACTGGTCTGCCCGATCTCGCACGCCTGCGAGTTCCTGGAGCCCCGCTGGACGATCCAAATCCTGACCGAACTCTGGAACGGCTCGACCCGCTTCAATGACATTCGCAAGGGGGTGGGCAACGTCTCGTCCGCCCTCTTGTCGAGGCGGCTCAAGGACATGGAAGCGTTGGGCCTGGTCGAGCGCGTCGAGGACGGGGCGACGGGCGCCATCTGCTATTTCCGTACCCAGAAGTCGATAAACCTCAGGGAAGCGCCATGGAAAGCACGTGCAGTAACGGTTGATTCAACCATTGCTGGTATAAGTGTGGGGTGGGTGGCGGCTCCGACAGTTCGGGGTGGAACTCAATGCCGAAGCCGCCTGCGCAGCCAAGGTTGGGGTTTGACCGCGCCGTCCTATTCTGGGACAGCGCGGTCAACGATTCGTTAAAACGCTCCGGAACTAATTAAGCACGCGCTAATTGACTCGCGGTCTCGGGAGTCAGTGCATGCGTGAAGTTCATTCCTCCGATGATGGAGCCGATTTTGGCGGGACAAGCCTCCCGAGGGCATTGGACAGCGTCACGTACCGGCCGCCGTCTTCGTCTTCCCTCTTCCTAGAGATCCGCCATTCGTTGGGCGAGTGGGTTGTTCGCATCATAGGGAGGAACGGTGAAACGTATTCCCGAGCATTCGAATATGAAGCAGATGCCGTCGCTTTCGCTGGCGATCAGTCTTCTCGTCTAGGATTGGAAGCTCCCCCGAAGCAAGCAACTTGACGAAATCAGCGAGCGACGCGCCTAGGAGACGGCGGTTCATCATCACGATGGTTTATGGCACTTGTCCGACATGCCGAGCGCCGGACTCCGTCTTGGCCGGCTGCAGCAAGCGCTGGTCGATAGCGGCGGCCTTGAACGCCGCAAATGCTACGGCCGGACTGCAGCTTCCATCCTTGGCCTCCGCAATTAATCGGCACGCATTCCTATAGGCCGCCGCTTCTTTATTTGGCCACTGCCCCAGGAGCGCTTCCTCGGCCTCACAGATAGAGGAAACCGTCATTGATTTCCGGTCTTCCATGCAGAACCAGTGCGATGCCATGCGCGGCTTTGCAAATCCGAAGCCTCCATCCTTGCCGCAGCCGGCATGTTCACATGCATGATTGTCGACGCGTCGTCGTCGCGGAGTGGCCCTGTCATGTATGGCCTCTGCCAAAGACAATGCACGATCAAGGTCATGCGGGATAGTTCGCCAGGCACCATATGGCGGTTAATTCAGCGATGGCCGCCTTTTGGCTGAGAGGTGAGAGGCCGCGCATCTGCTTTCCCATCTTGCTGACAGCGCGATGTATGGCCGGCAGCTCGCGCCTTATCGTGGCGTAGATTTCGGGCTGTTCGGATTCAGTCGCAATCGTCGGTTTCATGGTTTGTCTCCAATTTGCCCGCAGTGAACAAAATAGGAACACGGTAGTCAATCCCTCTTGACTGGACAGGAATATGTTCCTCATTTTTGTTCACTATGGCGCACGATCCGATCGACACTCTGGGAAGGCGACCCGGCACAACATGCTTGTGAAAGCCGAGTGCAGCTGCGGCAACGTCCGCTACTGCCGGTCCGCGGACCTGATGATGGTCTAATGGCGGCGGCGTGGATCCCTTGAAGCTCAATTTCGACTGCAACAGGTGTAAGCCGCAGATCAAAATCACGCTTCTCGAGGTCCATCCCGAGCATCTCCCCAAGAGTCACGCATCGAGTTCCCCGCTCCTCCCAGGAAGATTCCCGGTTCATGTCGTTTATTGCTAGGCGCAGAGGCCTGCACCAACGCTTTGAAGGTCAGCAATGCGCCCAACGTCGGCCGTTAAGATCAGGCTCGCCGTTTCCTCAAAGGAGACGTTCGGCTTGGGCGACATGATCTCCGGGTTTGGCCCAAAGCGGGCCTTGGGTGGCCTTTCAGGCCAAGCTCAGCTTGTCCGCTCAGCCGAACGACGGCGTGGCGCAATGTCAAACGGGCAGTGGCACAGGAGAGCATCGAGGGATCAGCGAGCCCCAAGGGCTTACGGCATGGCTTTGCCTTGGGCGCCACCCACTCCGGATTTCCCCTCAATCTGCTCCAGCCTAGTCACCCGCGGCGACGGACATCGCCAATTCCGGTGTGCCGTTGAAGGTCGGCATGGCTCCGACCGCCGATAAGACCGTCGCGATGTTCATGCGCTACATCCACAACGAAGACGACCCGGTCCCGTCGCCGATCGATTGTGACGTCCAACGCGCCGGCAATCATCGTGCCCGCGCCGGAGGCTGCCGAAGCCGCGCCGAGCAAAGGCCGGCGTGGCCTGTCAGCACGGAGACGGCGGCATGAAAGCCCCAAACCCATAGCCACACGTCGGGTATGGTTCGACGCGATGGCCGACCGCACAATCGCGCTCGGTCGCCCCAACATTTCGAACGGGCCGGCAATGTCCAAAAGATTGACGCCTTCATAATCAGGAATTCCAAGTTTCGTTGGAGGCCCTTCCTACTCGGCGACGAGCAATTCCCGGATATTGATCGTTGGATTTCCGACTTCGCTTAGGGCCAGCACACGGTCCTTGCCTTTCGCGCCAAGCACCTCGATGCGTACCTCGAGCTTCTTGCCGGCCACGTCCGAACGATTGGCCCTCAGATCGACGTTAACGGTCTCGCGTTTCACACAGCTTGGGCATTTTTTGGGTTCGGTCCCTTGAAAAAAGGCGTGCCGCGCAACTCTCTTGCCGTCCGCAAGGAGTTGGACTTCAAAACTGCCGGATATGGCCAGGCGTGCTATGTTTTTCACGCGAATGGAGAGCCTGGCCTTGCGCGGGATGCTGAACGACTGATCGGCCGAGATATTGCCTCGCGCAACCCTGGCCAAGGCGCTGAACAGCGACGCCGCCGGATCCTCATAGGCGTACTGCGACGCGTCGATCGCCTGAGCGGCTGTTTCCGTGAACGGTTTCAGTTCGTTAAAGGGAGCTACATCCAGCCAATCCATGTCCGGGATGCTGAGCGTCTTGCGAAAGTCTTCAAGCGACACGGCTTGGTGGCGCTGCTGCCATGCCCACCACATGCGCTCCCAGTTGCAATGGAAGAGCCAGAAAATCGGATCGAAGGCCGCAATATCGGGTGTTTGCATCGCAGGACCGCACGACACGTGCCCGTCGTCGTGCGCTTGCTCGATCTGCTGGGTAAAGCTTTCAAACGTCGGGGAATCTAGCGCGCCCTTTATGGTCCCCTCGACATCGCGATCGACCATCTCGGCATGGATTTTCTTGGCGGAGTGCCGTTTTGTCGCCGTGCCGGCGGGGTACTGTGGCGCAGCGTCGCGTTGCAAAGTGTAGCTGTCGAACGGCGGCTGAAACATCCACGCTGGCGGCTGACGGACGACGTTCCAATAGGGCAGCTTGATATCCTCGCACTTTGGAACCGACTGGAGACCCGCCTCGAAGCGGTCGATGAAAATGCGGTGCCAGGGATTGTATCGCTCTTCATGATGAAGGCAGTTTACCGGTGTCGGAAACCAATGAATATCAGCGAGCGCAAAATAGCTCTGCGGATGGTCTGGCGAACGCTCCATGATCGTCCGAAAGGCTAGTGCGAGTCTTTCAACTTCTTCCTTCGACATGTTCTCGGCATCGCGTCGGAACGCCCCGCGGGCGGTTGCCGCCAAACTGGACATTGTCTTCAGGACCTTCGCTGGCGCGTTTCCCATCGGAAATCCGCCACTGATCCAGTTCTTGAACGTTTTAACGCGGTTCTGCGACCAACGCCTTTCCGGTTCCGGAGGCATCGATCCGGATTTGGTCTGGGAGTAGATTGAGGTGGCGTTTGCCTTTACCCCGTCGTAGGTAGCGAGATCGACGCCACGCGGCGCCATATGATCCACATCTATGGCTTCAAAGAAAAATTTGATGTGTTCCAGGAAAGTTGGATTGTCGACAACTTTGTCCTCACTGTCCGGCATAGTGCATCCCCCATTTTAGAACTCACAATCAAGCGGCCAGCCCGCGGATTGACACTGTCCGATGCAACTGCCTTGTCGATTTTGGCAGCATTGGATTCCGCAGGACAGGCTTCTAGGCTGCCGATTGCTGGATATTGCCCTCCAGGGCCACTTGCGCTAGCAACGCATGAGGCACAAAGCCAAATCAAAGCCGCAAACGCAGCCGTGGTGCGAACCTCACGCATCACGGTCGCCTCTCAATTAAAAAGAAATACAAACAATCCCTCCTGCGTTATTTTGCACGACTTACAAGGATTTGCAATAGCCTTGTTAAGTATAGATGGTTAAACTGTATTTTACATAATTGGCGTCTGCTGTCGTGGAGACGCATGGGAGGATAAACACCGCCAAAGGGGGCATCCACCTCGGGTAAGATGTGGCCATGGGGCAACGTCCGCTTCGGTGGAGTCTTTCCGAATAACGTCTCTGGTAGCCCTGCTGCTGTGAACCAGCCCGAGCGGAAGGGCACGCCGCTCGGCTGTTCCGAGATCGCGTCTTAGATGCCAAATGTTACGATCAACGGGCAATGGTCCGCGATTCCCAGCAGTGGCTCAGGGTTGTCTTTATTCGGTACATTGCCGATATTCTTGCAGTCCGCCTGCCAGTTGGCTGTCGCGATCGGGACAGATGAGAGCATATAGGTGGCGGACGATTTCCGCGGACGTGCTCTGGCGCATTAGGGAGCCTGATCTGAGCTTGCGCCTGTGGACCAGATGGCACTATTTCTATTGCGCAGTATCCAACTATGCGAGGCGTCGCTTGAGTGTAGAATTCGATCACGGACCACCTGATCCATTTGCGCAACACTTTGCAGCGATGCCGGACTACGCGCCCTTCAAGCAATTCTTCTGGTACGATTGGGGGCCGGTGTTCTACCGCGGCCGGCTCGATGGGTCGGCACGGGTGCTGTGCATCGCGTCTGATCCGGGTGCGACCGAGAGGCTGGTCGGACGGACGCTGGTCGGCGACGCCGGACAGCGCGTTCAGGGATTCCTCGCCAAACTCGGTCTCACTAGATCCTATCTCTGTCTCAATGCCTATGCGCTGGCGCTGATACCGAGCCAAGCCGCTGGCGGCGACGATGTGCTCGATGCGCCTGACCACAAGGCATGGCGGAACGCGCTCTACGACATGGCGAAGACGGCCAGGGTGCAGGCGATCATCGGGTTTGGAGTGCAGGCGCAGCAGGCGGTAACCAAATGGCCGGGCAAAGGCACGACTCCGGTGTTCAAGCTGCCGCATCCGAGCAGCCGTGACCCGGCGGCACTGGCCGATGGCTGGCGCGTGGCGATCACGCAATTGCGCGCACTGGTCACGCCGGACGCCGATGGGGATACTACCCTTCCCAATTACGAGGCGCAGGTGGCGGAAGCCGACTACCGGCCCATCCCGAAGCGCGACCTCCCCTATGGTTTGCCGGCATTCGTCGGCGACGATGCGTGGCTCAGGGCGCAGACTCCGGCAAAGTTTGCGAGCGTCAGCAGGCCGCGGCCGGACGACCGGCATACATTGATCTGGACGGCGCCGAAGACGGTCTGAACCAAAGGAGGGGCGACAATGCAGGCGAGCAAGCGGGCCTATCGCGGGCGTGTGGTGCAGATGGACGCGGCGTTCAGTGTGCTCAAGGACGCGGTGATCTGGATCGAAGGCAACCGGATCAAGGCGGTGCTCGACGCCGCGGCGACGCCACCGCAGGGGTTCGAGCACATGACGCCCATCAACACCGGCGGAACATTCTATCCGGGGCTGATCGAGCTCCACAACCACCTGGGCTACGACATATTGAAGCTTTGGGATGTCCCTAAGCTCTATTGCAATCGCGGCCAGTGGCAAGGCTCGCCTCCCTACCAGGCCGGCGTGAGCGGACCAATGGGCGTGCTGGGCAAGACGCCTGGCGTGGCACCGGCGATTGCCCGCTACACGGAGGCCAAATGCCTAATGGGCGGGACGACTACGTCACAGGGCATCACCCTGTTCAGCGCGCCGGGACTGATGCGACAGTACAGAGGAATAGTTCGGAACGTCGAGGAGAGTCTCGACAGCACACTGCCCGATGCCAAGGCGCGCATCCCGGACTATGCCGCCAAAGACAAAGACAATTTCCTCGGCTACCTGAAGGATTTTCCATGCCTCTTGATGCATCTCAGCGAAGGGATCGATGCGAGCGCGCGCAAGCATTTCCTCGACCTAGAGATTAGTCCCAATGTGTGGGCGATCGCGGCGTCGCTGACCGGAATTCATTGCAACGCGCTGACGCGGAAGGATTTCGACCGGTTGGCCGCAGTGCGCGCAGGTATGGTGTGGTCGCCGCTGTCAAACTTCATGCTCTATGGCCAGACGGCCGACATTAAGTCAGCGCGCGCGGCGGGCGTGCGGATCGGGCTTGGCTCGGATTGGTCGCCGAGCGGTAGCAAGAATTTGCTACACGAGTTGAAGGTGGTACGGGTGGTTAACTCGGTACAGGCGCTCGGGTTTTCCGATCGCGATATCGTCGCGATGGCGACCATTGTGGCGGCGGGCCTATTGCGGTGGGACCGCTATCTCGGCTCGATCGAAGCCGGGAAATATGCCGATCTGGTGTTGGTTAGGGGCAAGGCCGGCGATGCCTATGAGCATCTGCTGAAGGCGGACGAGACCAGAATCGACCTCGTCGTGATCGACGGCTTGCCTCGCTATGCGATCAAGAAACTGACGGCGGGGTTTTCAGGAACAGGGGAGGTGATCAGTTTTGCGGGTGAGACGCGTTATCTCAATCTCGACGATGCCAACGCCGACGAGATCGTCGCGGGACTGTCGCTGAAGGTCGCCACCAAGACGTTGAGTAATGCGATGAAGAACTTGCCGACGTTGGCAAAGAAGCAGGCCAAGTTGCCACCGTCGCCACTGATGACGATGGCAATGGACGGCGCGCGACGGAGGGTGTTCGGACAGGGTCCGACCCCGCGGGCCGACTGGACTCTCGTTCTGGACCAAGACGAGCCGCCGGACGAGAACTTGCGCCCACGCTTCGACAGCGAGGCGCCGCTGCCCGGAACGATCCGGATGTCCGCGATGCCGACGGCCACAAAGGCGCCAGCGGTTTTGAAGCCGCTGGAACTCGATGAACTGACCGTCACGGGCGATCCCGGCTATTATCCAGCGCTTGCGGGCCAGCGCAACATTCCTCAGGCGATCAAGGACGGGTTACAGCCTTAAAGTGGGGACGAGGGGAGAACTGAAATTTCAGGCCGTTTATTGAATAAGGGGCTCTTCGGTCCGGCTAGGGTCTCCGAGCGTCCGCCTTGCAAACGTAGCGGTCCTGTATCCCAATCTCTGTCTTTTTCTTCGCGGCTCAGTTTTAGTCAATCCACTCGAACGTCGGGCAGGCCGTCTCCCCACTAGTCGAGTCGGCGATCGGAGCCTCCATGAGATCGCGTGCGATCGACGTCATTTCGTGCATACCGTTCATGATCGCGGTGTAGAGCGCATTGGGCGTGCCGTTGATCGCTTCGCCGAGTTGCCGCAGCATCATGGTGTATCGGTTGTTGAAGGCGTCGTTCAGCGCCGCTATTCTGGAACCCTTGGGATAATCCGTTGTCCGGGCATTCTGTTTTATCGGATACACCGCAGTATAGTCGACAGGCATCGCGATGCCTGTCGGCGGTTTGCCGGGGTTGTCAGTCTTTGAAAAGTGCCGTTCGAAGAAGATTTCGCTGAAGCGGTAGTAGTGACCCATATCGAGCGGGTGGTCGACGCTGGCCGCGAGCCTATCCTGGGTCCAAGGCCACGCGCCTTCACCTTGGTCCACCACCGTCCTCAGGGCGGCCTTTGCGCTTTCAAGGTCGGTCACAATCCTTATTGTTCCACCACCTCCCCAGAAAAAATCGCTCTCGAGTTGGTGGCTGGGATCGCCGCTAAACAGCTTGCCTGGAAGCGCGGCATCGAGTTCCTCCAACAGAGAGACGATCTCACCATAGAACTCCCCAATGGTGGGTGCGGGGACATCTATCACGTCGTGCAACCATGCCGTCTTGGTAACAGGTTGCTGTGGCTGCTCGATCTTCATGAAAGTAACCATCGATGCCTTGGAAAATCGCTCCAGGTTGATTGGAAACGTCCGGTCAGCGAAGGGTCGGCCCTCAAACGTCATCGTTAGAGGGTATCTCGGACAGTTCGACTTTCCGACGAACGGACGACCGCCGACAGCATTCATGACATTTGCGACCAGGGCCAAATGAAGCATCTCTTCCATCGCGACACCACGGATGAGGTCCGCCGCTACCCGGTTAGAACTTCGTTTAATGCTGAGAAGGGCCACGAGGTATGGGGGCAGGGTTGCCCACTCCAGTTCCAAGGCCAGTTGCAGTCGAGCCAGCAGCGTTCGGTGCTTCTCCTCTCTTTCAGCTTCGTTCACTAGACGCCGCCTCCCGCGTTCAAATGATCCCCGAGCCTGATAGCCAGAGCCGTGAGCGTCAGGGTCGGATTTATTGCGCCGATGTTTGGGAATACAGCATTCGAGATCACATATAGATTGTCGATCCCATGAACTCTCAGATCGGCATCGACCACGCCATCTTGCTCCCTCGAACTCATCCTACAGACGGAGGCAGCGTGATCTGCGCGCCATGACAATGATTTCGTCCCCGTGGGGGGTGCATCCATAGCTTTTAGTATTTCGCCGACCTGCGCTTCGACATCCTTCATTCGTTGGTCAAAGTCAGGGTCTTTGGTGTACTCTACTTGGGTCATTGGTATCCCGACCCGGTTGTACTTGACCTTGCCGTTCGCTTCCTTGGCGACAGTTACCCGATTATAGTGGCGTCCAAAGACCTCGATCATTCCGTGGATTTGAACGCCATTTCGACCTGTGAGCGCCGCGTCGATCTCGGCGCGAGATTGACCCTTCTGAAGGCTATCGGCAAGTCGAAATCCGACGGCGTCTGGGGGTGAGACGAGCACGTATTTTCCGGCAGCTTGCTGGGGTTCGCTGTCAAAGTGCCGCGACACGAGGGTTGGAAAATCCATCTCGGCCTGGAGACGAAGCGGATTGGCAGGCAACAGCCCTTCGAAAGTAAAGTAAGGATGCGTAACGAGATACCGACCCACCAGAGCATGGTTATTGCCAAGCCCATTTCGCCAATCATCTGAAACAGAGCGCTGGAGCAGCTTGGCAGACTCGATGGTGCCGGCGGCGACAATCACCCGATCGGCCTCAACATCTTGAGAGGCTCCGGTCTCGCGATCCCAAAATGTTACACCTTTGACCCTACGCTTTCCGTCTGTGATGATGCGATCGACGATGGCGCCGAGCCGCACCGACAGGCCAGGCCAATCGTTCCACTCGATGAAATCATCGAGGTAGTTGCAAGCAGCGTAGCGCGCACCGAAAGGACAATATTTGCAGGTTCCGGTTGTTTGGCACGGAGCATGCCTCGACGGTTCACCCGATACGCCGCGCCTGGCTATCGGCAAATGGCCAAAATCGAAATCAAGCTTCTTGAGTCCATCCGCGATCGGGCGATCCATCAACGTGAAAGGAAACTCGCGAAACGGGTAGTCGCGACTGCGCTTGAGCAGAGGATCGCGAGAATCCCCCGATACTGCCAAATGGTGTTCGGCACGGCAGTAGAATGGTTCAAGCTCATCGTAGTCGAAGGGCCAGTCGATGCCTTCGCCGGTATTCGACCTCAAATGGAAGTCTTCAGGCTTCAGCCGGAACGCCCAGCCACCCCAATGCAGGGTCGATCCTCCGTACGCGAAGACTCTGGCACCATTGAGCGGCATGTCCGTGCCACCCGCACTAGTGTTTTCACCTGGAAAATCGCGCTGTGGATATGGCAGATCAGTGTACTGCTCGTACGGCGTCTGGCGGGTCAGCATGTATTGCTCCCACAAGCCAAAATCCTTGGTCTTGACCCGGACGCCGGCCTCAAGAATGAGCACCGACGCTTGCGGGTTATCTGCAAGAAGCCTCTGAGCGACGGCGGTTGCAGCCACACCGGAGCCGACGATGACAGTACCGACTTTCATCGTTTATCGCTCCCGATATGGGGTTGGCTCCCCATCGATATTCGCGCCGCCAAAATAGCCCCGATAATTGATCGCGCCGAAGGACTTGAATCCTCCGAGAGCCAGTCGGAGAGAGATGAATTCATTCACCACGAACCGCTGTACCGCCTCAAGTCGCGTGGCTGGGATCCCCGATTGGACCACTCGCGGCTTCTGGGCAAAGAGGCGTTCGAGAGCTGCCGCCGGTCCAATGTCTGCGGTCAAGCTTTCAAAATATGCCGCACCGTCGACGTAGTAACCCTCATACACGGGATTCAAGTTTGTCCTGTTCTCAAGGAACGTTTCAAAACGAAGTCGATAGCCGGTGGGCTGGTCCTCAAGGGACCAATGCTCACCGATCGCGACGAAAATCGTCCACAATGTCTCTATTGTTTCCCGTGCGAGCGGCTTCAGGGATCTGCTTAATGGGTGCATCGCGCGACGTTGATACATTTGGATGTCCCATCTAAGAGTTTATGTTGGAATGGGTGTCCAGCGAAGATCGTCCTGCAGCCGGCGCCGGTACGGCGTCATAACCTGTGAAGGTGTCTTGCGTACATATGCTTCGGCGTCAGCGTGATCACCACTTTCAATCAGGTCTCTGAAGTGCCTGAGCACAGCAGTGTATTGCGGCACGACGTTGGGACTACCTTTCAGTCCGGGTTTCAGGTTCGTCCACACCACTGCATCAAGGTTGTGGGCCAGGGCCCATGCCGCAATGGTTTGTGCACCTCGCCCATTTGACGCTCCATCTGCTTTCCGCCACCAACCAATTGAATACTGAATGTTCTCTTCTTTTATGTCCTCGCGCGTGGCCAGAGCATCTATTGCGGCGGCCTGACTATCGACCTTCATCAGCGCCCACAAGGATGTCACCGTCTCCGGAACGTTGGCGATCACGAGAGTTATGCGCTTTCGGCCTGATTCACGCGCAAACTCAATTGGTAGTATCGGGCCGTCCTTTTCCCACTCGCCAGACAATGGCAAGTTTCTTGGATCCCAAACCAACGACCCCCAACCCAAGCAAGCGATCTTCATCTGCGTCTCAATGCCGTTCGAAGGCTGAACCCCGACCAAATCCAGAAGCCACCGCCATAGTCGGTACCACACCCCTATCATCAACACTCCCAATCAAAGGGACCAGAATGAATAGGAGTAGTCCTTCTTAGGGAGACAGCAAAGGGCGCGGCGTCCAAAACCGCCACCGACCGCCAAAAGCGGATCACCTGTTGGCATCTTAGGAAAGGCCTATCGCCGTTTGTCCGAGGATGGACGCTACAGTCGTCCCCGAATGGTGGCAATATGGTTGCAATCCTCGCCACCTTGGGAATGGCGCATGCAATCTATCTCCGTAATATATTGATTTTATTGTGCCTTCCCGAGAGATGGGTGAAAGTTCATTCCGGAGACATGGGTTACACTTTCGGCCCTTTGCAAGGAGAGCAAGGTGCCTTGGAAGGAGTGTAACGTCATGGAAGAGCGGCTGAAGTTCATTGCCCGGCTGCTGGACGGCGAGAAGATGGCGGTGCTTTGCCGTGAGTTCGATATCTCGCGCAAGACCGGCTACAAGATCCTCGCGCGCTACAATGACAGTGGCCTTGAGGGGCTGACGGATCGATCGCGCCGGCCCTACCGCCACGCCAATCAGCTTCCGTTTCAAATCGAGAAGCTGATTGTGCGCCTCAAGCAAGACAAGCCGACATGGGTTGCGCCGAAGATACGCGAGCGGCTGGCGCGGCTGTACCCCGATGTGCACAGGCCCGCGATCTCGACGGTGCATGCGGTTCTGGATCGGCACGGCATGGTCGAGCACCGCAAGCGGCGGCGCAACAGGGCGACCGGGACAGCGCTTTCAAGCGGCTGTCGCCCCAACGCGCTGTGTTGCGCCGACTACAAGGGCGAGTTCATGCTCGCCGACCGGCGCTATTGCTATCCGCTGACGATCACCGACTTCGCCAGCCGCTATCTCATCGCCAGCGAGGCGCTGTCGACCACCAAGGAAGCCTATGCCTTCACAGTGTTCGAAAGCCTTCTCAAAGAATTCGGCCTGCCCAGCGCGATCCGCACCGACAATGGCGTTCCCTTCGCAAGCCCCAACGCGCTGTTCAACCTCAGTAGGCTGTCGGTCTGGTGGCTGCGCCTGGACATCGACATCAAGCGCATCAAGCCGGGCTGCCCGCAGCACATTCGTGGAAGCTCTTGTACGCCGCCTTCGCGTCCAACTGGAAGTGTTTGTCGCCGATATGTTGGCCAAAGCGGAGCCGGTGGACCATACCGAGCTCCCTGGACAATTTGATCAGATCGCGGATCCTAAGTGGGTCGATGATCCTGGGGCAAACCCATTTGCCTTCCAGTTGGATGGAAGGCTTCGCAAGCTTTCCAGGGAACGTGGATCCGTTCGCATAGCGTCGCTGGAACGAGAACCTCAGTCTCCGGCTCGTTCTGCTTAGCTCACGAACGTCTGAAAAGGGTCGGCAGTGGAACGGCGGCTTGCCGACGCGATTGCCCCGAAAGCTGACGGCCCGCTTCCGGCCCCAGTTCAGACTACGATCCGTGTTTCACATCGCATATTGATAAGCGTCAGCCCTTGAGGCTGATCGGGTAAACTGTCTCAGTCCGGCTTATCGCCCAAAGCGAATGCAGAGATGTCCATCCACATCGCTCCTCGTTGAGGGGAAATCGTTGTCGGTCCGGTCCGAAAACGGCGTCGGGGTGGGGATGGGCGCACCTATCGCGGCTCTTGATGAAGATCGCACGGTGACATCGGGCGGCATCCTGAAGTCGAACTCCCTTCCTTCGGGGGTTTGATGTAGTTTGGGCGGCTAGTCGCCGACAGCCATGGAGTTGGATACGATGACGTACTTCGATCTAGGCACCTTCTCCCGCCGGCTGGACAACACGCTTTCCGAGGCGCAGATGTGGTTCGACCGGGGACTGATCTGGCAATACGGATTTAACCACGAAGAGGCCATTGCCTGTTACGAGCGCGCGCTCGAGGTGGCGCCTTCGAACGTCATGGCGCGGTGGGGAATTGCCCACTGTCTGGGTCCAAACTACAACAAGCTATGGACCTCCTTCGGGCCTGAAGAGCGTATTGTCGCTTTGACGCGGGCGCATGTATTGCTGGCGGAAGCGTGCGATCTGTCTGCAATCGAAGTCGAGCGCGCCTTGCTTGATGCGCTGACATCGCGCTTCCCTACTGATCCAGAGATTGCGGATTATGGCCCTTGGAATGACGATTTCGCTGATGCGATGCGCACAGTGTACGAGAGGTTCCCTGACGATCTGGATGTGACCGCGATCTTCGTCGAGGCACTGATCAACCGCACGCCTTGGGCGCTGTGGGATACTCGGACCGGGCAGCCTTCGGCTGGCACCTCGACGGTGGAAGCGCGCGCGGCTTTGGACCGCGCCTTCACGACCCAGCCAGCAGCCTGGGGACATCCGGGGTTGTTGCATTTCTATATTCATCTGATGGAGATGTCGTCGACGCCAGAAAAAGCCTTGCCGCATGCAGATCGGCTGGTGCGCCTAGTGCCAGACTCTGGGCATCTTGTGCATATGGCGACGCATATTGACGTGCTTTGCGGCGACTACCACAAAGTCGTGGTGCGCAATCGGCAGGCGGCTCAGGTGGATCGTTCATATTTCGCTCATGCAGGCGGTGAGAACTTTTACACTGTCTACCGCATCCACAACCTTCACTTTCAAATCTACGGGGCCATGTTTCTTGGTCGCCCTTCGGATGCCTTCGAGGCCGCGAGGGCACTGGCAGAAAACCTGCCGGAGCCGGTGGTGCGTTACATGCCAGAGATGTTTGAAGCCTTCGCGCCGATGAAGTTGCACGTACTTATCCGCTTTGGCCGCTGGTCCTGCATCCTGGAAGAGGCCTTCCCTGACGATGCTGAGCTCTACTCGTTCAGTACCGTCCTGTTGCATTATGCCCGCACCGTAGCTCTGGCCAATCTCGGTAAAATCCCCCAGGCAGAGGAAAGCGCTAGCCTTTTCGCGGCCGCGCGCGATGCAGTGCAACCCGAGCGCATGCTGTTCAACAACCCATGCGCCGATATCCTCGAGGTTGCCGAAGCGATGATGCTGGGGGAGTTGCACTACAAGTCCGGTCGCGTCCATGAAGGCCTGGACTTCCTGCGGCGTGCGGTCGATCTCGACGACAATTTGCTCTATGATGAGCCATGGGGTTGGATGCAGCCGACGAGACACGCGCTTGGCGCATTGCTGATGGATGCCGGACTATATGGCGAAGCTGAGGCTGTCTATCGCGCGGACCTTGGGCTTGATGCGACGTTGCCGCGTCCTTGCCAACACCCACGCAACGTCTGGAGCCTACACGGCCTGCTTGAATGCCTTAGCCGACGTGGTGGCGCGGTAGAAATCATCGAGGTCCGACAGCAGTTGAATCAGGCTCTGGCGCATGCAGAGGTGCCGATCATGGCATCATGTGCCTGCCGGAGCGCATCGCAATAAGTGGCAAGCATCCGCTCGCCACGTTGCAGCCTCCTCAGCGCCATAAGAGCCAGCATCGAACAGCGTCTCGCACGCGTCCATTGCGCGCGCGAATCCGGCCGTCACTCTGGGGCTCAGTGAAGGGGTGATAGCGAGGCAGAGCTTACCCGCATGGGGCACTGGAGCAGCATCTGGCCTAGCGGATGCTCGAGATCGCGGACCTGCACTGCCACGGTTCGACAAGGACTTCGTGCAGGGCATGTCTGCCCTGCAGCCCCGGGTCATCCGTATGCATGCAACCCGCCTCAACGTCCGCTCAGACGTCGTCTGCCGAATGGCGGCTATCCGCCGAGCTCGCCCCGATAGCGGACCGACGGGTTCCGGCCCCAAACCTGCCAGTCCGCAATGCGCCCAATATCCGTCGTTGAGCAGACCCTAACCGCATCCCAAAAGCGGACATCCGAGCGAACATCCGCAGCCGCACGTTTGCACCAGTTGCCGACATTGACGCCGCTGGCGAACTCCATGAGCTTGACGATACGACCGCCGTTCATGTTAAAGATCGGCTCTTGACTCCTATGTAGCTCTTGCAGTTGCTGGCCTCGTAGCATCGGCCTTTCAACAGAAGTGCGGCCGACGGCCGACTCCGCCCTTTCTACATTCTTTCCATAATAACTTTTCCTGAACACCCGCTGCCAGCTCCGGTCCCTTTAAATCTGCCGGTTCCGTTGTCACCCTTTATGACCCCGCTCAGGGTGTTCCCGCCCGTTCTTCCTTTATATACAAAGGTGCTTTTCATATTGACGGCGCCGCTGCTGGAAATGCTTCCTGTAAATCCGGAGTCAGACGATACTCTGCCATCTCTTATGAAAACGCGTGTTGAGAGTTCTCGCCAATCGCCGCAGTCCGTGGTGGCTCGTCTGACTAATTTCCATGTGCCATTAAAGGCGCTTAGCCCGCTCGTCTGGGGCACACAATGATCGCCCTGCACCCTCATTCCGTCTTCACAAATAAGCGGGCAGATACGAGCTCCGACCGCCCTTAGTCTTTCCAGAAGTTCCGCTGTCGGTTCCAATGATGCAAGCTTGACACCTTGCCTGCCGGCATAGTCTTGAAGTGCTTTGCGGCTGCCCAAGCCCCATTTGCCGTCGGCATGGCCGGCCAGGCACCCCAGGCGAACCAGTTCCACTTGAGTGGCCCGTGTAAGTTCGCCAGCGTCTATGTTGCCTGCCGGTGACTGCGGCAGCGGATTGGGTTGTTCAAGGCTGGCGACTTCCATCGCCTTGGTATTGTCGGTTGCCTTAGCGATGCGCTCCGTCGTTGGCTGTCCCGCCACCTGTTTGGTGGAAGCCTGCCGTTCCGCTTCAAAACGCTTGGCGATACCGTCGATCTTTAGCCTGGCAAGGGCCGCAAAGACGCCCGTCGGAAACTGCTGTAGATACGCCTCGAAGAAGCTCTTGTCGGTTGAGTCCTTGATGGTCGCCCAATAGGCTAGCTCGACCGCGTTGTCTGGCGACGCAGTCTGCGGAAGCGAAGCAGACGCCTGTTTCGGCTCGGCCGTTGCCGCGAGAGGCTTCAAAACGACTTCTCCCGTAAGCGACGAATTTTCCCACGGCACCTGCTTCCCATCCGTGGCGGCCAGCACATCGCGGCGCACATCGACGAGGTCGCGCATGATATCCTGCCCAGGCGTGCCGAGGTGCGAGAGCAGTGCAGTTGTGAACGGAGAGTTCCGGCCCGCCCCGTCTATCGCGACGTTACCTGGTTGCGTTGCGAACGCGATTAGCGACCCGACTCCGCTGCCAAGTCTGGCAAGACCACGCCCTAGGGAACCGGAGCGCGTCCCCATGGAGCGGGAAAGCTTCTCCGCAAACGGATTATCCCGGCAGGCATCGAGGAAGATGAGGTTAACCTTCGTGCTGCGTTCCATCGCCGAAAGTACGAGGTCTATCGGCAGGGCCTCAAAGTCGAGGTCGTTGTAGCTGGACAACTGTGCATCCACCGGCACCATATAGTTGCTGCCATTCACCTGCAGGCCGTGTCCGGCATAGAAAAAAAGCGCCATGTCGGCACCGTCGAGCCTCTCCAAGAAGTTGCGTACTGTGCGTCGCATTCCCGCCAAGTCGAGGTCCTGGTCGCTCACGACCTGAAACCCAAGGCTTTCAAGTTTGGCAGCTATGTCGGAGGAGTCGTTCTTCGGATTGGCTAGTTGGACGGCATGCTGATAGGCAGAATTGCCAATGACCAACGCAACGCGTTTCTCGGCGACTGCCTGTCCCGAAACAGCGGCAAACAATAAAACCAAGAGAATGAAAGCGCTGCGCATGGCGAAACGGCTCCCCAAGGGAACTTGTAGCAGAGGCTAATGCAACCGAAAAGAGCTATGCCCCGGGCTGCGGACGAGTGGCCTGCGACTCTGAGATGGATTGGCGGACACCGTTTCGGTGCTGGGGTCGTGCATTCCAATGCAAACGGGCGACAATTGCTTGATGCGCCTGAACGGGTATGCTGGCAGCGAGTAGCGCTTCCACTTAGGGGTGTATTTCGGCGTGCGGACACTTGGCCGGATCGTCAGCCTGCGGCGAGGGGGCATCGCCGCATCGCTCGCCTATCTGGTTCTGCTGGGCCTCTGGACCGCTCTCGTGTCACCGCCGTTGGAGAACATCCTGCGCGACGTGATGATGGTCTCGATCTCGCCGTTCACCCATGCTCCACCCAACATCGTCGTGGTCTCAATAACAGAACAGACCCTGGCGAATTTTCCATACCGCTCACCACTGGACCGTGGCTTCTTGGCCGACATGGTGGCCCGGATCGAGTCCGCCCGCCCTCTCGCCATCGGCATCGACCTACTGTTCGACCAGGCAACAGAGCCGGAAAAGGATGCCCGCCTCGAAACTGCCATTGAAACCGCCCGTGTGCCTGTGGTGATCGCCTCGGCTTCGCGGACTGACGGCCTTACCCAAAGACAATCCGACTATCTAAACGCGTTCGCTCCGTCGGCAAAGCGGGGCCTTGCAGCATTGTTGCATGACAATCTCGACGGCGTGGTCCGTGGGGCCTTCCCCGGTCGAGAAGGCGGCGGCGCTTGGATGCCAAGTTTTGTTGCAGTGATCGCAGCATCCACCGGCGTTGGTGGCGGCCACTCGCCGGAGGAGATGGTCTACTACCGCACGGGGAACAGCCTGCCCTTCAGCTTTCCAACCTATCCGGCACAGGCCGTTCCGCTGGCACCGCTCAGCTGGTTCGAGGGGAAATATGTTCTTATCGGTGTAGACCTACAGCAAATAGACCGTCATCCGACACCGTTCGCGTTGTTGAGCGGGGCGAAAATCGGTGTCCTCCCTGGCGTCGCGATCCACGCCCATTCGTTAGCCAGGCTCGTGTCCGGGAATCGGATAACGACCCCTTGGCCTGCAGTGGGCTATGCGCCAATGCTTCTTGTCGGGCTGTTCTGCTTATTGATCGTTTCGCGGCCGATCCCGGTGGTCCTCAAACCTGTCGCGGTCGCTTGTACGGTGCTGCTGGTATGGATCAGTGAGGCGTGGGCGTTCGCGCGGTTCGCAATCCTCGTTCCGATGGTCGCCCCTGCATTGCTTGTGGTCGGCCTGTCGGCGTTCGTTGGCTTCCTGGCTTGGAGACGGGACGCCAAGGCTCGCCAGTTCATTCTGAACGCGTTCTCGAAATATGTCAGTCCGGCCGTTGTTGCAGCGATTGTCAAGGAACCCAACGCTCTCCATCTCGGTGGCGAGAAGCGTGAGCTCACCTGTGTATTCACGGATGTCGAGGGATTTACGTCATTCAGCGAGCAACTCGCGCCAGAGGTGCTCGCAGATGTATTGAACGAATATCTGAACGGGCTCTGCGAGTTATTTGTCGAGCATGGTGCAACCATCGACAAGGTCATCGGCGATGCGGTGGTCGGCTTCTTCGGGGCTCCGGCAGCACAAAATGACCAAGCGGAGCGGGCGGTGTCTCTGGCACTTGCTGTGCAGGACCACGCGCAGCGGCTGCGCGAGAAATCGGCACGACGGGGCCATTCACTCGGATCCACCCGCATAGGTATTCATGGCGGGCCTGCAATCGTCGGCAACTTCGGGGGAAATCGGTTCTTCAACTACACAGCTATTGGAGACACGGTAAACACTGCGGCCCGACTGGAGGGCGCAAACAAGTACATCGGCACGAAAAATTGCATAAGCGCGGAAGTCGCGAAACAAGCAACGCGCTTCTTGCTGCGGCCTGCGGGAGTTCTGCACCTTAAGGGCAAGAACCAAGGCATCGAGGCTTTCGAGGCAATGAGCCGAACGTCAGAAAATACGATACTTTGCGAGGAATACGCAAAGGCGTACGCCCTGCTTGGCACCGACGATAAGCTCGCGACAGCGGCATTTGAGCTGTTGGTCACAAACTATCCACAAGACGCCCTGATCGCTTTTCATCATAGCCGTCTTGCAAGCGGACGCTTCCGAGCAGACATTCATCTTGCCGACAAATAGGGTCATCAATGACATGAGCCTCATGCGTCCGATCTCGCAAATCGCCTCTCTGACCCTCACCGCGGCCGTTCTTGTGACGGCGCAACGCGCGGTCGCCGGCAGCCAGTATGTGGTCCTGTCAGCTGAGCCGGCGGTGGATGAACTGCCGCCAGGCAAGCTCTTTATGCCAAGCGACGTCATCAACGTGCCAGCCGGTACGGTCGTCACTTTGCTCGGCGAGGACGGCAGCGTGAACGCGCTTTCGGGTCCAGATTCCTTCGTGGTAACTGAGGATGCATTGACGTCCGGCAGTTTACAGGGGACTGCCAAAGCGCAGGAAGGCCCTTCAAAGCTTGACCTGATAGCCGTCCTCTTGGCGAACGAGCGCAAGAGAACGGAGTCCATCGGCGGTTCGCGCACCACTAGCGACTATTCCACGCCGAGCGGGCTCGACGACCCCTGGGCAGTGTCCATCGAAGAATCCGCCCCGGGCTGCATCCGCGATGGTGTTATGGTTCTTGCGCGCGAGGGCATAGGTCAGAGCGCGGTTTTTTCAATCCGCATCGGCGACGGTGAGCCGTTCAACGGCATAGTCTGGAGCGCAGGCAAGCTCACTTACTCTCTTCCAGACCGTATTCCTCCCGAGGTGAAATCTGTTGTCGTCGAGACCAACAAGACATCGGCGTCGATCGAAATTAAAATGTTTCCAAAGAACGTTCTTGAAAATCCGCTGGAAGTTCTTGGATGGATGGTAAGCAGCGGTTGCAAACGTCAAGCGTTGGCCTTGGTGCATCAGCTTGTGACAAAACAGCAATGAGTTATTGGCTAGCAGCCGCGCCGCGAATGATGGAGCGACTGGCTAACGGCGTAGCGGCGCCATTCTCAGAGTCGCCATCGCCAGGCATCAGGTAAACTGCAAGGCCTTGGTTTGGTGGACTGTAAGTGCGCTAACGATGATCCGAGCTCGTCGATTTCTGCACAAGGGCACAGTATCAGGCGAACGAAGGGCGTCATCAGCCGATGTCTAATTGAATGTCAAGCGCGGACGCGCTGGAAAATCGAGAGGAGGGTGCGATGCTCCATCCGCGTTTCAACGTTATTATAGCCTTGGCTGTGACTGCGGTTGTGAGTTATGCCACGGGCCGGCTGGAGGCCGCCGAAGAAACCGGTTTCGATCCTCTCGTAATCGACGAGTTGAGTGCTCCCAAGTCCGTTGCGATCATCGATGACCCAACCGGCGAGGCGCCGACCTCCAAGGTTTATTCTTTTCGGATCCCCTCAGGTTATTGCAATCCACGGCGCTATGAGCCGCATGCTCCAGCTAACGACTGCGACGAGCAGTCGGTACGGTCGCAAGTTCGTGAAAACGTCTTTGCGACCAAAAAGAACGGCAATGGGCAGCCGAAACAGGGCTGGTATGGGTTCGCTGTCTACTTACCTGACGACTTCCCATACGGCATAAAGCAAGCTGACGGTTACATGCAACTATTCTACTTTCACAACAAACAATGCCAGCACATTTCACTCGCAAATTTCGCGGGCAAAGATGACTCTCTCTACCTTGCATTCAGTAACGCGCTCAGAAACTACAACTGCACGCCCGGTCCGCGCCTCAAGGTCGCCGATTTCAAGAACCTTGTCGGCAAGTGGAGCCGCTTCGAGCTATTTATTAAGTGGGCGAAGGACAGCTCCGGTCGGGTTAAGGTGTACCTCAATGGCAAATTAGTGACCGAGTGGCGTGGACCGACCTTCACCCCCGGACTTGAGAGCACCAATTACGCCAAGTTTGGCATCTATCTTTGTTGCACCCAGGCGGTCGCTCGGGTCAGAGACGCGTCGCTATACTTCGCGGCGGTCAGACGGGCCGCAACTCGCGATGGTCTCTACACGCTAGGCGACGCCGTCGCGCTCAAATCGCTGCAGGTGACCCTCAATGCTTTGGGCTGTGACGTCGGCAAGCCGGACGGGCGTCCCAGCGAGCGCACCCGCGAAATGGCGCTGAGTTGCCGCACATTGCCGGCAGCCGTCGCACCTCGGGACCTAAGCGTTGCGACAGTGCGGTCCTTCCTCGCGCTCTACTCGGACCCGACAACCGCTGGTTTGCAGAGGGGAACATTCATCGAGCCGCCAACCGAGGTGGCGGTCGTCTCGAACGTACCGAACGATGCCGCGGCACAGGCAGGTCTGCTTGTGCCCGTGTTCAAGGTACACGCGTACGAGGGACAGACGCAAAAAGGAGGCAGCGACTCGACCTATGTCACCGACCTCGACGTCAAGATAGACAAATCCAGCGGAACGCCGAATTTCGGCCTGGCTGTCGTAGTTCATTCCTATAACCCTGGGAACATCGATAGCCTTGAGATGTTCCTGAACGCTCCCACGAAATCAGCCGGCAAGATCGCTTCTTGCGCCATGGGCAGTATTAAGTATCCCGACGGCACCGATCATGTCGCCTTCCGGTTTGACAAGTCCGGCGACACCTGGATCGTCAGCAACGCTTCATGCCTGATCTCGGCGCTACCCAAGAAGGAAGCTGCGGTCGTGCGCTTCGTCGCCGAGCACTTCTCGGACGTTGCGGTAGGCATGGTTACCGATGGCAGTGTCAACCTTCTGACGTTCGACGTGATGCGCAATCTTGTCGGCAGGGTCGCCACCGGGGAACTGAAGATCGCGGCCCGATAGCCTTCGTAGAAACTCCACTATCCGAAGAGGAAGATCATCGCCGAGACTCTTCCCAGGTCGATCCTCG
Organism: Mesorhizobium sp. C268A; assembly: GCF_040324475.1. Lineage (NCBI taxonomy): Bacteria > Pseudomonadati > Pseudomonadota > Alphaproteobacteria > Hyphomicrobiales > Phyllobacteriaceae > Mesorhizobium > Mesorhizobium sp. C268A. The sequence goes on along the minus strand of NZ_JAMYVX010000001.1, from coordinate 1,961,890 downwards.
CAAATCATAAGACAGAGAGCTTGCTAGCCAACATGACCATGTGCAGAAACGCACCCAGCCTAGCCGGCGGCTCAGGTAGGCAGCGCTCGTCGAAACCGCGCAGGCCCAGTTCGCGGCCTTGGCGGCTCTGCCTGCAGAGCGCGACATAGCTGCCTCGACTATGTGCGACGCAATGCCCGCTTCTTGATTGCATTATCCTGAGAACAGGCTATCTGCTTTGGGCCCCAAACCAACCGTCATCATCCGCTAACCTTAATAGTGTCCTGGAAAGAAAGTTGACCCCTCCGGGCCTACGACTTGGCGACGAGTTTCGGCGTTTTTCGACGGTCAGTATGATTTCCGGCGGTTGGAGATTTGTATCGGCCTTTGATGAACGGCCGCTGTTTGGTTCAAAGTGGATGGTCGCGTTATTGTATGGACAGCAGGCTTGCGGCGTCCCTCGGTTGAGTTCACCCGCGGGTTTTGCTCTTGAGTTCATCCAGATAATCGGCCCACCACTGCATCATGTTGATGCGCTCCTCCCAGTGCTCTGCCCGGGCATAGGCGCGCCGAACGTCGTTGTTCTCAATGTGGGCCAGCTGCCGCTCTATCGCGTCCGGATGCCACTCGCCGCATTCGTTCAGCAAAGTTGATGCCGTTGCTCGAAAGCCGTGCGCGGTAGCTTCTTCCTTGCCGTAACCCATACGACGTAGTGCGGCGTTTAGCGTATTGTCGGAAATCGGACGTGAAGCCGATCGAACACTAGGAAACAGCAGCGATCCACCACCAGAAATTTCCCTGAGTGAAGTCAGGACGCTGATCGCCTGCTTTGATAGGGGTATGCGGTGCGGCCGTCGCATTTCATGCGTGCTTCAGGGATGGTCCACACCGAGCTTTCAAAATCGAACTCTTCCCATTCAGCGACGCGAAGCTCCCCGGGGCGGGGAAACAGCAGCGCCATCAGCATCAGACCGGCCCGGGTTGTAGGCTGTCCGTCAAATGCATCGATCGCCCTCAGCAAACCGCCCAAGGCCTTCGGATCGGTAATCGCGGCGCGAGACGTTACCGTCGGACTGATGAGTGCGCCTCTGAGGGCGAAGGTCGGATCTGTCTCGGCGCGTGCGGTCGCGATTGCGTATCGAAACACGCTGCCGATCGTGGAGCGCAGTCGCCTGGCCGACTCGTATCGACCGCGAACCTCCACGCGGCGGAGGGCGGTAAGGATGGTGGCCGGGTCGATCTCCCGAATGCACTTGTCGCCGATTATCGGATAGGCAAAGTCGAGCAGCCATTTGACCTTGCTGATCGTCCGGTCGGCACGTCCCTCCTTCTTTAGTTTGTCAACATATTCGTCCGCTATTGAGCGAAAGGAGTCCTTTGCCGAATCGGCCTTCCGCAAGCTGCGTTCCTTTCCAGGGTCGACGCCAGCTAGCAGAAGCCTTTTAGCGTCATCGCGCGCCTCCCGTGCCTCGGCGAGAGAGATAAGGGGATAGCTGCCCAGCGCGAGCAGTTTCTGCTTGCCGTCAAAGCGGTAGGCGAGCCGCCAGAGGCGAGAGCCCGTGGGCTGTACCCATAGCTGAAGCCCGCCCCCATCAGATAATTTCACGAGCTTGGAAGCAGGGCGGGCATTTCGACATTTCACGTCGGAGAGGGGCATTCGTCAGGTCTCCCTTGGCTGTTTCGATACCATCAGGATGTCGAATACCAACGGAAATACCATCCCCCCGCCTCGTTGGACCAAATGCTCCTGAAGCGCTCCGTGTCCCGCTTAACCGCGCAAATGCGACTGCAAAAGACCAACAATTCCAAGCGGTTGCAGAAGCTGCAGCGTAGAAGGTTCGGTGAAAGGGAGTGCCGGGAGAAGGGGGCATGGTGCCCAGAGGCGGATTCGAACCACCGACACGCGGATTTTCAGTCCGCTGCTCTACCAACTGAGCTATCTGGGCCTCGCCGGCAAACGAGACATCGCCTGACCGGATTTCAGGAAAGCGCCGTGGGGCACCCCTTGAAAGCGCGTGGGTTATAGCACGGGAATCCGGCCTGTCCAGCGCCTAAGCGCTGATTTTCCGGGGCAATTGTCGCAGACAATACCGACGCCGGCAAAGCAGCAATTGCGTAAGGTCGGCGAAGTGGAATTGCGCGGCCGGCACCGCCCAAACCCTACTTCGGCTCGTCGCTCTCGTCCTCGTCATCCCGCGCGGTGATGACATAGGCGCCCTTCAGCCAGCGGTTGAGGTCGATGTCCTTGCAGCGCTTCGAGCAGAACGGATAGGTCTCGCGCGCCGACGGCTTGCCGCATTCGGGGCAGGGGCGCTTCGGGCGCAGTGGTGTGACCTTATCGTCCAGGCTCATGGCCGCGCGGTATGCCAGCTGGTGTGGACCTTGAAGCCTTCGCCCGAAAGCAGCGCCACCGTCTCGTAGAGCGGCAGGCCGACAATGTTGGTGTAGGAGCCGACCAGCTTGACGACGAACGAACCGGCGAGACCCTGGACGGCATAGCCGCCGGCCTTGCCGCGCCATTCGCCGGAGGCGACATAGGCGTCGATCTCCTCGCGTGGAAGCCGCTTGAAGCGTACCCTGGATTCAACCAGCCTTTGGCGCAGCTTGCCGCCCGGCGTAATCAGGCAGATGCCGGAATAGACCCGGTGCGAACGGCCCGAAAGCAGTCCAAGGCAATTGGCGGCGTCGTCCAGCGTCTCGGCCTTGGGCAGGATGCGGCGTCCGACCGCGACCACCGTATCGGCGGCCAGCACGAAACTTGGCGCATAGTCTTCCTCGCTTTTCAGCGAGGCCAGCGCCTTCTCGGCCTTTTCCTTCGACAGCCGCTTGGCCAGCGAGCGCGGATGTTCGGCGCGCAGCGGCGTTTCGTCGACATCGGCTGGCAGCACGCGGTCCGGCTCGATGCCGGCCTGTTGCAACAGTTCGATCCGGCGCGGCGAACCAGAGGCAAGCACGAGCTTCTGCAGGATGCTCATCGCGGTTCGCGCCGGACTGTTACTTGAAACGGTAGGTGATGCGGCCCTTGGTCAGGTCATAGGGCGTCATCTCGACCAGGACCTTGTCGCCGGTCAGCACACGGATGCGGTTCTTGCGCATGCGGCCAGCCGTATGGGCGATGATCTCGTGTTCGTTTTCGAGCTTCACCCGGAACATCGCGTTGGGCAACAATTCCGTCACGACACCCGGAAACTCGAGGACTTCTTCCTTCGGCATTCGATACCTTTGCTTGGATTGCAGTTCCTGCGCCCTGGAGCGCCCAGGCCGGAATTTCGGCGGAACCTATATGATAATCGTGCGCTTGTGAACACGCTTAGATCGCGTCATATGCGACGCGCTCCAAGCTTTCGTTTTATGCATGTCGTTGTCTCAAAACCGGGACCGCTTTTGAGCGACATGCATCAATCCGCCGCGTTTTTTACCTCCGGAAGCAGAAAACGTCGGCTGATGCGCGCTTTCAGCCGTTCTCTCACGTCGCGATAGCTGGCCATGATCTGCTCGCGCCTGCCGCCGACATCGGTCGGATCCGGCATCGGCCAGTATTCGACGTCGACGGCAAGCGAGCGGGTGAGTTCGAGCGCGGCGTGGTGGGCTTCCGGCGCCAGGGTGACGATCAGGTCGAAATAATCGTCCTCGAGATCGTCCATCGAGCGCGGCTGGCGCTCGCCCAGCGTCAGGCCTTCTTCGGCCAGCACCGCGTCGACGAACGGATCGCGCTCGCCCCTGTGCACGCCGGCAGAGGCGACGAAAGTGGCCGGCGGCAGCATGCGCCGCGCCAGCTGCTCGGCCATCGGTGAGCGCACGGCGTTCATGCCGCACAAAAACAGGATCGAGCGGGGCGCCCCAGTCAGGTCTAACCCCGCCAGTGCAGCACGCAGACCAGCGTGAACAGCCGCCGCGCCGTGTCGAAGTCGATGTCGATCTTGCCGGCCAGCCGGTCCATCAACGTCTGCGAGCCTTCATTGTGCAGGCCGCGCCGGCCCATGTCGATCGCCTCGATATGGCTCGGCGTCGAGGAGCGGATGGCGTCGTAATAGCTTTCGCAGATCAGGTAGTAGTCCTTGACGATGCGCCTGAGCGGCGTCAGCGACAGGATATGGGTGACGACATCAGCACCATTCTCTCGGGCGACCGCAAACACCAGCCGGGATTCGGCCAGCGACAGCTTCAGCCGATAAGGCCCGGCGCCGTCATCATTGACCGGCTGAAAGCTGTTCTCCTCGATCAGGTCGAAGATCGCCACCGCGCGCTCATGTTCGACATCGGGCGTCGAACGGCCGATCGACTCGTCGAGCTCGACATCGATCAGCCTTGCGCGGGTTTGATCGCCGTCCGCCATCGCCGCCTACATGTTCAGCCGGATGGCGACGGAGCGGCCATGCGCGTCGAGGCCTTCCGCCTTGGCCAGCGCAATCGCCGCCGGCGCAAGTGCTCTCAGCTGCTCCGGCCCGAGCTTCAGGATCGAGGTGCGCTTGACGAAATCGAGCACCGACAGGCCCGAAGAGAAGCGCGCCGAACGCGCCGTCGGCAGCACGTGGTTGGAGCCGCCGACATAGTCGCCGATGACTTCGGGCGTATGGCGTCCCAGAAACACAGCGCCCGCATTGCGCATCCTGGCCAGGAAGCCCTCGGCATCGTCGATGGCGAGTTCCACATGTTCGGCGGCGATGCGGTCGACCAGCGGCAGCGCGGCCTCGATGGTCTCCACCAGGATCACCGCGCCGAAATCGCGCCAGCTAGCAGCCGCCGTCTCGGCGCGCGGCAGGCTCAGCAATTGGCGCTCGACCGCCTGTTCGACTGCTTTTCCGAACGCAGGATCGTTGGTGATCAGGATCGATTGCGCCGACACGTCGTGCTCGGCCTGCGCCAGAAGATCGGCGGCGATCCAGTCGGGATCGTTGCTGCCGTCGGCCACCACCAGCACTTCAGACGGTCCGGCGATCATGTCGATGCCGACCGTGCCGAAGACCTGGCGCTTGGCGGCGGCGACATAGGCATTGCCGGGCCCGACGATCTTGGCGACCGGCCGGATCGTCTCGGTGCCATAGGCAAGGGCGGCAATCGCCTGCGCGCCGCCGACGCGGTAAATCTCTGAAGCGCCTGATATATCGGCGGCCACCAGCACCAGCGGATTGATGATGCCGCCCGGCGCCGGCACGACGATGACGATGCGCTCGACGCCCGCCACCCTGGCCGGCACGGCGTTCATCAGCACCGAGCTTGGATAGCTTGCCGTGCCGCCCGGCACATAGAGCCCGACCGCCTCGATCGCCGTCCAGCGCGAACCCAACTCGACCCCGGCGGCATCGGTATAGCGATCGTCCTTGGGCATTTGTCGCTCGTGATGGGATCGGATGCGGTCACGGGCAAATTTCAGCGCCTCGACCGTCTGCGGATCGGCGTCTTTGTAGGCCTGCGCGATGTCGTCCTTCGACACGGCAATGCCGAGGCTATTGAGGTCGGCCTTGTCGAATTTCAGCGTGTAGTCGACCAGGGCAGCGTCGCCCTCGGCACGAACCCGCGCAATGATGGCGCGCACGGCAGTGTCGACGTCCTCCGATACCTCCCGCTTGGTGGTCAGGAAGGCGGCGAAACGCTGCGCGAAACCGGCATCGGATTGGATAAGCGTAATGGCCATCGGCTGCGTCTAGATCATGGTGAGATTTGCTTGAAATCTCATCATGATCTAGCCCTTTGTTGGAGCATGATCTCTGGACAAACGATTCCCGTTTTGTCCAACAAAAACCGGCACCCACTTTTTGGGATCATGCTCTAGACCCTGTGCACCGGACGCGAGGTGGCTTCCCAGGCGCCGCCTATGTCGGCAAGCCGTGCCTCGATGCATTCGACGTCGAGCATGATCGCGCCGCCGCCGGAAAAGACCAACTCGACGATGCCGGCCGGCTTGCTGATTTCGATAAAGCTGATTGCCAGCAGCGACAGCACCTCGGCCGGCCGATCGCGGGCAATGCCGCTGGTCTTGGCGCCGAGCACGCGGTCGAAATGCAACACCGCCTGGCGCCGCTCATTGTGCTGGCTGAACAGTCCGGATTTCGCCTCCCAGACGAAGCGGTTCATGGTCAATATGAAACGCTTGGCCGAAGGCAGGTATTCGAGGTCCGAGACCTTCATCACGGCGTCCTGGACGTGGGCCGAGACGATGCTCAGATCCTGATCGTCGAGCGCAATGAGTTTGAGGGCTGCCATGCCGAATGCACACCTGAAAGTTGGTTTCAGCCTTTTGTTAGGCGGTCTTTCCGGTCCGTGCAACCGCGACACAAATTCAACCCGAGGCTAGCGCCTCGGGTTTGAAGTGTTGGCGGTGAATGGAGGCAGCACCAGACGCCTGTCTGTCTGAAGCAACTGCCGTGCGGTCAAGCCGAAATCCGCTCGATCACCGCGCCGCAATTGGAGAGCTTTTCTTCCAGCCGCTCGAAACCGCGGTCGAGGTGGTAGACGCGGTTGACCGTCGTTTCGCCTTCGGCCGCCAGACCGGCAATGACCAGCGACACCGAGGCGCGCAGATCGGTCGCCATGACGGGTGCGCCCTTCAGCTTGGCGACGCCGTCGACGATCGCCGTTTGGCCGGACAGCGTGATGTGGGCGCCGAGCCGGGCCAGTTCCTGCACATGCATGAAGCGGTTTTCAAAGATGGTCTCGGTGATGCGCGACTTGCCTTTGGCCATGGTCATCAGGCCCATGAACTGCGCCTGCAGATCGGTCGGGAAGGCCGGGAACGGCGCCGTCGTTACGTCGACCGGCGAAATGCCGGCGCCGTTGCGCCGGACGCGAATGCCGGAATTGGTCGGCGTGATCTCGGTACCGGTCTGGGCAATCACATCCAACGCGGTCTGCAGCAGCTCGGGGCGGGCGCCTTCGAGCACGACATCGCCGCCGGTCATGGCCACAGCCATGGCATAGGTGCCGGTCTCGATGCGGTCGGGGATGACGCGCACGCGCGCGCCCGACAGCGACTCGACGCCATCGATGGTGATAACAGGCGTGCCGGCGCCGGAAATTTTGGCGCCCATGGCGTTGAGGCATTCGGCGAGGTTGACGATTTCGGGCTCGCAGGCGGCGTTTTCCAGCACCGTCTCACCCTTGGCCAGCGCCGCCGCCATCATCAGCACATGGGTGGCGCCGACGGAGACTTTCGGGAACACATAGCGATTGCCGACAAGGCGGCCGTTCCTGGTCTTGGCCAGCACATAACCAGTGTCGACATCGATGTCGGCGCCCAGCGCCTGCAAGCCCTCGAGGAACAGGTCGACCGGGCGCGTGCCGATGGCGCAACCGCCCGGCAGCGACACTTTGGCCTCGCCCATGCGGGCCAGCAGCGGGCCGATCACCCAGAACGACGCCCGCATCTTCGACACCAGCTCGTAGGGCGCGGTCGTGTCGACGATGTTTCGGGCCGAGAAGTTGATGGTGCGCGAATAGCCCTCATTCTGCTTCTCGCGGCGGCCGTTGACCGAATAGTCGACGCCGTGATTGCCGAGAATGCGGATCAGCTGCTCTACATCGGCCAGATGCGGCACGTTTTCCAGCGTCAGAGTGTCGTCGGTGAGCAGCGAGGCGATCATCAGCGGCAAGGCAGCGTTTTTCGCGCCCGAAATCGGAATGCTTCCGGCGAGCTTGTTGCCGCCGACAATTCTGATGCGATCCATGAGAGAATGTCCCCTCGGCCCGATAGGCCGGTTTTCGTCAGTTTGCGTATCGGCCCGTCTAGACCATTGGCCGGCTTGGTTCAAGATTCCTGAGCCCGTTGGCCAAGTTGGCCGGCCAGTGTGGCCGATATCGGTCAGTCCTTGTGCATTTTTCAGCAGCCGGCAGTCCTTCGGGCCGCTGGTCAGGATCACCGGTGCGCCGCGAGCGCGCTTGCGTCTTGCGCTTCATGAGATTGGCGCGCAGCTGCTCGGCCAGACGGTCCTTGCGGTCAGTCCCGTCCTTTTTTGCCGGATCAGCCTTTTTCGGTGGATTTATCTTGTCGTCCATCGTTCCGTCCCGCCCGCGACTGGCAGGGCCTGCCGTTCAAGGGATAGCTAGCATTGTGGCGCCGCCATGTCAGCGAAACTTGTCTGGCAAAGCCTTTCACAGACGCCTTGCGCTTGCCGGTTCTATATGGCAGAAGCCCCGCCATCAGCGGCTGCGGTAGCTCAGTGGTAGAGCACTCCCTTGGTAAGGGAGAGGTCGAGAGTTCAATCCTCTCTCGCAGCACCAGTTCATCCCTTTGATTTTAAAAAGATGCAGTCGCGAAGTCGGGGTCTCGTTGCGGACCAAAAAAGCCGGCTGACGCAAAAAAAGTGCCAATCCCGCGCATCCAACCGTGGCCCCCTCGCCCGGAAACATTGAGAGAAAGAGGCTCTACGGGGCCGGACGACTGCTCAACAAGTCCGGACCTGTCAACTCATGAACAGGCCGGACTGGCCGTATCCGGCATGCTGAATACTACCGCTCGCACGCTGAAAGCCAGCCGCCTCGTACGCATATCCATGACAAGAACACAGCTCGCCCAAGGACTTGCCATCGGCCGGCCATCATGATGCCATCTCGCCTGCGGAAGATAGCGTTGGGTTTTGGGGTAGAGAATGCTCTTTGGGCGAACGGCAGGTGCGACAGGGCGCATGTGCGCGGCAATTGCTGCGGCACTGGCGCTGTGCCTATGCGCGTTTGGCCCCGCTTTGGCTGAAGAGCCGAAGGCGCTGAAAGGCGTCGCGCTCATCATCGGTCAGTCCGACTACCAGCATGTCGGCAAACTGCCCAATCCGGAAAACGACGCCCGCGCCATCGAGGAGATGTTCGACAGGCTCGGCTTCGAGACCAATGTCGCCACCAACCGCGACGCGCGCAAATTGCGGCGCGATCTCGAAGGCTTCGTCGACGATGCCGAGGGCGCCGATGTCGCCATCATCTACTATTCCGGCCACGGCATCGAAGCCGGCGGCGAGAATTATCTGGTCCCTGTCGATGCCGATATCTCGGCGCTCGACAATGCCGGCGAAAAGCTGGTGCCGCTGTCGTCCATCGTCGCCGAACTGAAGGCCAAGGTGCCGGTCACCATCGTTCTGCTGGACGCCTGCCGCAACGATCCGTTCCCGCCGGGCACGCTCCTGAAGCTGGCGCCGGGCGACGAAGGCAAGCCGATTGGCGCCGGCGGTCTCGGCGAAACGCGCGGCGTGGTTTCCCTGAAGGGCGGCGCCGACGCCAAGGGCTCGGTCGACGACAGCCTCGGCCAGGTCATCGCCTTTGCCGCCGAGCCCGGCAAGGTTGCGCTGGACGGTCCGGCCGATGGCAACAGCCCCTATGCGGCAGCGATCCTGCGCCACATCGACACGATGGGCGGCGAGGAATTCGGCACCGTTTTGCGCATGATCGGCGAGGAGGTCTATCTCAAGACCAACGGCCAGCAGCGGCCTTGGGTCAATGAGAGCCTGCGCCGGCTGCTCTATTTCGGTACCCCCGCCGAGGCGCCGAAAGGCGACGAGGGGGAAATCCTAAGGGAGCGGCGCCAACTCCTGCTGACTATCTCGACGCTACCCGATCCGGAGCGCCGCCAGATCGAAACCATAGCGCGTGACGGCAAGGTGCCGATGGATGGGCTCTACGCCATGCTGAAGGCGCTCGGGGTCGACATACCCAAGGATCCGGCTGAGCTCGACAAGCTGCTGCGTGGCCAGACCGAACGGCTGAAACACGTGTTGGCTGAACGCGAGACTTTGAAAAACCCGGACCCCGAAATTGCCAGGCTATCGAAACTCGCCGAACAGGCGGTTCAGGAAGGCGCGCTCGAAGCGGCGCAGAAATTCAACGAGCAGGCCAAGGCCCGCATCGGCGAACTTTCGTCTACGGTCGACCAGGCCGAGGCCGAGCTGAAGGCAAAGCGGCTGGAATTCGCAAAGGTCTTCGCCAGCAGTGCCAGGACTTATGAAATCTCCTTCAACTTCAAGGAGGCGGCGCAGGATTACGCCAAGGCCTTCGAGCAGGCTGCCAAATGGAGCGACGAAGACGCGTTCTACTACAAGGCGGCAGAGGCCAACGCTCTGTCGGAACAAGGGGACTTCTCCGGCGACAATGCGTATCTCGCCCAGGCCCTGACAGCCTATGAACAGGCATTGACCTATGTCACCCGCGAAAAGTTGCCGCTGCTTTGGGCGGCCACCCAGAACAATATGGGCGCCACGCTTGCTACGTTGGGCGAACGGGAAGCCGGCCGCGAAAACCTCGACAAGGCAGCTGCCGCCTATGAGCAGGCGCTGACCGTCTATACGCATGACGCCTACCCCGACGACTGGGCATCGACCTATGGCAATCTGGGCACGGTCTACTGGCGGCTCGGCCAGCGCGAGAACGGGACGGCACTGCTTGAGCGGGCAGTCGCGGCCTTCCGCTCGGCGCTCGAGGTACAGTCGTTGAAGAAACTGCCGCTGGAATGGGCGGCGACGCAGAACAATCTCGGCATCGTGCTGTCCGAGATCGGCGAACGCCAGACCACATCGGACAGTTTTCGCGCCGCAATCGAAGCGCATCGTGCGGCGCTGACCGAATACAGCAGGGAGCGCGTACCGCTCGACTGGGCGCTGAGCCAGGTCAATCTGGGGGCAGCGCTCTACCGCCTCGGTGAGCGCGAAAAGGATATCGCGACCATGCAGCAGGCGGTTGCTGCCTATCAGGCGGCGACCGGCGAAATGACCAGGGAACGCGCGCCGGCGCAATGGGCGACAATCCAGAATAATCTGAGCACGGCGCTGGAATCGATCGGAACCATCAACGGCGATGTCGCCACGCTTGAGCAGGCGCGCGACGCCGCCCTTGCATCGCTTACGGTTTGGACGCGCGAGCACGCCGCGGCGAGCTGGGCCAACGGCCAGCTGACGCTCGGCAACGCCTTGCAGCGCCTCGGCGCCAAGCAGAAGAACAAGGAACTGCTGCTGGAGGCAGCCACCGCGTACCAGGCCGCTCTGTCCGAATATCCGCGTGAGAAACTGCCGCTCGACTGGGCTTCGCTGCAGCAGAATCTGGGATCGGTCAACGACACGCTCGGCGATCTCGATACGGGAACCGATTACTACATTCAGGCGGTGACCGCGTATCGTCAGGCATGGGAGGTCTATACCGCAACCGCCGCGCCGCGCGAGTTCGCTTCGATCGGCTACAGCCTTGCAGGCACGCTGTCGAACTGGGGCGAACGCGCGGGGGACATCTCGATCCTGCGGCAGGCGATCGATGTCTACGGTCAGGTGCTCAGGGTTCGCACCCGCGACAAGGACCCAGCCAATTGGGCCAAGACGGAATTCCGCCTCGGCTGCGCATTGATGATGTCAGGCAAGCTGGCCTCTGACGATCTACTGCTGCAGCAATCGGTCGACGCGCTGCGGGCGGCGCTCGACGGGCAGACGAAAGGCGGTGATGTCACGGAGATCGGCCAGACGCGCCGCGTACTCGGCCAGACCCTGTCGATCCTGGGCGACAATACATCCAACCTGGACTTGCTGGCGCAAGCAGCCGACATGCTGGAAGCCGCGCTCCCCGCCTACTCCAAGGACGCCGACCCGGAGGAGTGGGCCAATATCAATTACGACCTCGGCTTTGCCCTCTACAGCCAGGGCCGGATTGGTGGCGACGCCACGTTCTACGCCAAGGCCGTGCAGAGCTTCGAGACGGCAGCGCGGATCTACGACGGTTTTCCCGACCGCATGCAATGGGCGCGCACCAAGGCCGATATCGGCAATGCCTTGCTGATGGCCGCGGACGGCAAGGACGTCGAGTTGCTCACCCGCGCGATTGCCGCCTATGACGCAGCGCTCAGCGTGGTAACGCGCGAGAATGCGCTCGCTGTCTGGGAGAACAATCAGAACAATCTCGCCGGCGGGCTGTCGAGTCTTGGTTACTGGGCGAACGATGTCGGCAAGCTGAAACGAGCCGCTCAGATCTACCGCGACCTCGCCACGGTGCGAACGATCGCCCGCGATCCCGATCTCTGGATCACCAACCAGACCAGTCTCGCGCAGACGCTGAGCATGATCGCGGCCCGCGAGCCTTCGGCTGAATTGTACGAGGAGGCGATTGTCGTCAACCGGGCGCTTGCCGAGCAGCTCGGTCGCGAGCGCGATCCCGAACGTTGGGCCAATGCGCGCAACGAGATGGGCTATGCCTTGACCATGGCCGGCCGCGCCGAAAACAATGTCGCGCATTTCGAGGAGGCGGTGTTGGTCCTGCGCGAGGCGATCGTGGTGCAAAAGAAGATCAATTCGGTGCCGGCCGTCGCCTTCACGCAGGACAGCCTGTGCGACGTGCTGGTCGATCTGGGCGCCGCCCGCAAGGACAAGGCGATGGCACAGGAAGCGATCGCCGCATGCCAGGACGCGCTCGTCATCTTCCGTGACAAGAAGATGGACGATCTCGCCGCCGGTTCCGAAAAGAACCTCGCCGAGGCACAGGCGTTGCTGGCCGAGTTGCATTAATCCGAGCCCGCGCTCCCGGATGCGGGCGAATGGTGGGCACGCCAGCGTTCACGCTGTTGCGCAAGCAGATGTCACCGGCTCGCCATGGCATGACAGAGATGCGATGTGGCAGTATCGGCTTGTGCGCCGGTCGCCCCCCGTCATTCAGGACGACAGGTAATCATATTCCGTTGGAGCGCCAGATGACCCTATTCACCCGCCGCGGGCTTCTGAAAACGGCTGCGGTTGCCGGCGGTGGCCTCGTCGGGCTGGCAGCAATGACCAGGCTCAGCGGTTGGGCAGCTGTCACACCTGAGCCGGTGGTGCTCAAGACGGCAAAGATCCAGGCCAGGTTCATGGATGCGGGCGAGACCCGGGATGTCCTGACGTATGGTGAATCAGGCATGCCGCCTGTACTGCGGATGAAAAAAGGCGAGCCCTTTGCCGCGCGTCTCGTCAACGCCATCGACGACCCGACGACCATCCATTGGCACGGCATTCGCGTTCCAAACAAGATGGACGGTGTTCCCTTCCTGGTTCAGCCTTACGTCTATACCGGCGATCATTTCGACTACGCCTTCGCGCCGCCCGACGCCGGCACGTTCTGGTATCACCCGCATTGCAACACGCTGGAGCAGATGGGCCATGGCCTCACCGGCGTGATCGTGGTCGAGAACCCCAACGATCCAAAATTCGACGCCGAAGCCGTCGTCAACCTGCGCGACTGGCGCCTCGGCGACGACGCGCAGTTCGCCCAGCAATTCCGGCCGCGCGATGCCGCAAAAACCGGAACCTATGGCACGGTGCGCACCGCCAACTGGCTCGACCAGCCGCAATTTGACGCGCCGGCCGGCGGGTTGGTGCGGCTGCGGGTCGCCATCACCGATGTCACCCGCATCTACGCCTTTCGCGTCGAGGGTGGGCAGGCCGCGGTCATCGCGCTGGACGGCAATCCGGTGCCGCAGCGTTTTGCGCCCGATGCTTTGCTGCTCGGACCGGGGCAGCGCATGGAGCTCGCCATCCGCATGCCTGACCAGGAGGGCGCGATCGTCAGCCTGGGCGACATCAGGGGCACCAAACCCAAGGTCCTCGCCACCTTGCGCGCCACCGGAAGCTCGCTTAAGCGCGACCTGCGCGACCTCGCACCGCTGGAAGCCAACCCGGTGCCGGAGGTGGATCTCGCCAGCGCAAAACACATCGCGCTCTCGCTCAGCGCCACGGCGGAAAACGTGCCGAGCGACAGCATATGCGGCACGCTAGGCTACTCCTTCTGGGCCATCAACAAGGTACCGTGGCCGGGCGACACGCTGGACCCGACCGCGCCTTTGGCCGAGCTGAAGCTCGGCAAAAACTATGTCATCGACATGGAGAATTTGACGCCGCAATCGCATCCGATGCATCTGCACGGCATGAGCTTCAAGGTGCTGTCGTCGTCGACACGCCAGGTTCAGCCGGTCATCTCCGACACCTATCTCATGCAGCCCAACGAGAAGGTTCAGCTCGGTTTCGTCGCCGACAATCCCGGCGACTGGCTGCTGCACTGCCACATCATCGAACATCAGAAAACCGGCATGACGAGCTATATCAGGGTGGTTTGACGCCGAGGCGGGTCAATCAGCCTCTACCGGGATTGGCCTCACCTGCCGGGCATGTTGTCGGAGAAATTGCCGGTGTTCGCCGGTTTCGTTGGCAAAGCGGGGCCGTTCCCTGCTATTCCCGCCTGCAAATCAAGAAGCCGTGGACACGCTTGCATGACCAATGTCGCCCTGACCGGACTGGCCCGCGATCTCGCCAGGCGCGCCGCCGAGGGACGCCCGGTGCGCATCGGCGTCATCGGCTCCGGCGAAATGGGCACCGACCTGGTCACGCAAGGCATGCTGATGCCCGGTATCGAGATCTGCGCCATCTCGACGCGGCGTCCGCACACCGCCCGTGACGCCATCCGCATCGCCTATGGCGATGAGGCGATGGCGGTCGAGGCGGACACGGGCTCGAAAGTCGCCGCGGCGATCGAGGCGGGCAAAATCGCCATTACCTCGAACGAGATGCTGGTCACCAATCCGCTGATCGACGTCGTCATCGACGCCACCGGCAAGCCTGGTGTCGCCGCCGATTTCGACTTGAAGGCGATGGAGCACGGCAAGCACCTGGTGATGATGAATGTCGAGGCCGACGTCACGATCGGCTGCTACCTCAAGCAGCAGGCAGACCGGCTCGGCGTCGTCTATTCGGTCGGGGCCGGCGACGAGCCGTCGAGCTGCATGGAGCTGATCGAGTTTGCCTCCGCGCTCGGCTACACCATCGTCTCGGCTGGCAAGGGCAAGAACAACCCGCTCAACCACGATGCCGTTCCGGATGACTATCGCGAGGAAGCCCTTCGCCGCAACATGAACCCGCGCATGCTGGTCGAGTTCGTCGACGGCTCGAAAACCATGGTCGAGATGTGCGCCATCGCCAACGCCACCGGGCTGGTGCCCGATGTGCCGGGCATGCACGGGCCTAAGGCCGACCGCGACCAGCTGGCCAAGGTGCTGATACCGCGCGCCGATGGCGGCATCCTGTCGAAGAAGGGTGTTGTCGACTACACGATCGGCAAGGGTGTGGCGCCGGGCGTCTTCGTCATCGTCGAGGCGACGCATCCACGCATCGTCGAGCGCATGGACGATCTGCATATCGGCCACGGCCCCTATTACAGCTTCTTCCGGCCCTACCATCTGACCTCGCTGGAAGTGCCGCTGACGGCAGCGCGTATCATGCTCTACGGCCGCCCCGACATGGTGCCGCTGCCGAAGCCGGTGGCCGAGGTCTGCGCGGTCGCCAAGCGCGATCTCGCCATGGGCGAGACCTTCGATGCCATCGGTGAGACCTGCTACCGCTCCTGGACAATGACCGTCGAAGAGGCCCGCGCCGTCAGCGCCGTCGCGGTCGGCCTGCTCGAAGGCGGCAAGGTGCTGAAGCCGGTCAGGAAGGGCGAGCTCATCACCACCGACAACGCCACACCCGACCGCACGACCAGGCTGTTCGCTTTGCGCAAGCTGCAGGATGAGATGCTGTACGGGAGCTGAGATTGGATGACAGGCCAGTCGGGCTGGCCTTGTCATGACAACTCCCTATGTTGTAGTGGCACCGAACGGAGGCTTCCAGGATGAATCTCCAGATCAGAGACCCGCGCGCCCGTGACCTCGCCCGGCAGCTTGCCGAAAAGCGAAAGATTTCAATGACCGAGGCGGTGATCGAGGCGCTCGAATCCGAGCTTCAGCGCGAACGTGAACGAGTTCCGCTGGCTGAGCGGCTGGCCGCCATATCGAACGATCTGAAGGCCAAGGCGGGAAGCGGCGGCAGGGATTTGACTAAGGATGAGATCGACGAGATGTGGGGACATTCCTGATGTTCATCGACACCTCGGTGGTGATCGCTGTCCTCGCCGGAGAGGAAGACGCCGCCGATTGGAGCCGCCGGATCGGGCAGGCCTCGATACGGATAACATCTCCGCTGGTCGTGCTCGAAGCGGCGATGCGGCTTTCGTCGAAGTTGGTGGTGGAGCCGCTCTCGCCGAAAGGGCAATAGGAGACTTCCTGCTCGAAGCCGCGATCGAGGTGGTTCCGATCGAAATCGGTGATGCCAAGCTCGCGATCCAGGCTTTTTCGACCTATGGCAAAGGTCGCGGCACCCGGCTCAGCTCAATCTCGCTGACTGCCTGTCATATGCCTCGGCAAAAAGCTGTGGGATGCCCTTGCTCTACAAAGGGAAAGACTTTTCCCACACCGATCTGGCCTGATCCTACTCCCCCAGTTCTACAATTCGGCCAGCAGCTTCGTCAGCCGGTCCCGCCCAGCAGGCCAAATGCTGCCGCGCTCGCGCCATGGGGCTGTTGACCTGCTCGCGCAACACGCCTGATCATTGCGCTCGTGCTGACGACGCAGACCATCGGCTGCGATTGTATGATCCATTCATATAGTCCGTCTTTTTGATCCGGGTTTTTCAAACGATGCCGAGATGCCAATCTCCGAACGATCAGTTGAACCCCATTGAGGTTGAAATCTTGCAAACCATTTGGACAAGACGCGA
Source organism: Mesorhizobium sp. C268A (assembly GCF_040324475.1). NCBI lineage: Bacteria > Pseudomonadati > Pseudomonadota > Alphaproteobacteria > Hyphomicrobiales > Phyllobacteriaceae > Mesorhizobium > Mesorhizobium sp. C268A. The sequence goes on along the minus strand of NZ_JAMYVX010000001.1, from coordinate 1,945,406 downwards.
AACAATGAAAACCCTTCTGGCAACGGGCATGGTTGCCATGCTTCAGCCTCTGGCTTTTGCAGCCAAGGCCGCCGCCAAGCTGGAATGGACCTATTTTCAGGCTGACGAGAAGGGTTTCCGCCGCACGCCGGTGCTGCTGACCGGTGAGAAGGAAGCCATCCTCCTCGATGGCGGATTTACGCTGTCGGATGGCCGTGCGGTCGCGGATGCGATCAAGGCGACGGGCAAGACTCTGACCACGATCTACGTCAGCTGCAGCGACCCTGACTATTATTTCGGCCTGCGTCCCGTCGCGGATGAATTCCCCGGCGCCAAGATCATCGCAGCCGGCGCAACGGTGGCGGCGATCAAAGCCAATGTTCAAGCCAAGCTCGATGTCTGGAGCCCGCAGCTCAAGGACAATGGACCGAAGGTCCTGGCGGATGTCGTCATTCCCGAGGCTTCCGATATTACCTCACTTGAAATCGAAGGAAACAAGATCGAGATCGTCACCGTCGCCGATCTGAAAGACCGCCGCTATCTCTGGGTGCCCAGCCTTGAAGCCGTGTTTGGCGGCGTGCTGATCTCGTCCGGCGTGCATGTCTGGGTTGCCGACGAGCCAACCGTAGACGACCGTAAAAAATGGATTGCTGCGCTTGATGAAATCACGGCGCGCAAACCCAAAATCGTGGTGCCGTCCCATCAGGTAGCCGGCGCGCCGGACGGTCTTGCGGCCGTGGAATTCACCCGCGCCTACATCGAAGCCTTCAACGAGGAAGCCGGGAAATCGAAATCCAGCGTGGAACTGATTGCGGCGATGAAGCGGCGCTATCCTGATCTTCTTGACGTCTCGTCGCTGGAACTGGGAGCAAAGGTTGCCAAGGGTGAAATGAAGTGGGGCTGATGCGGTTAGCCCGGGGCTAAGGCAGGAGCACACGGGCCACCTACAGCCCTGACGTATCGCGAACGGTTTACTTCCCCAATTCCACCGACCGCAGCCGCGCGGCTTCCACCGCCTCGGTCAGCAGCTTCGTCAGCCGGTCTTCGCCCATCAGCACGGCAAGGGCTGCTGCCGTGGTTCCGTTGGGGCTGGTCACCTGTTGGCGCAGCACGCCGGGCTCCTCGCCGCTTTCGGCGGCAAGTGCCGCAGCGCCATAGACGGTCTGCATGGCCACCAGCCTGGCGGTGTCGGCCGGCAGTCCGGCCCTCTCGGCAGCAACCGTCAGCGCTTCGATGAAGTGGAAGATGTAGGCCGGACCGGACCCGGACACCGCCGTCACCGCGTCCATCAGGCCTTCATCGTCGATCGTCGTCACCACACCGCTCGCCGACAGCAGCTCGGCAACGAAACGCCTGATGTCGTCGGTCACCAGCGGGTTGGAATAGACCACCATCATGCCCTTGCCGATCGCGGCCGGCGTGTTGGGCATGCAGCGGATGACAGGCGCGAGATGGCCGAGTATGTGCTCGAAGGTGGCGACCGGCGTGCCCGCGGCGATGCTGACGAAGGTGGTCCTGCCGTCGCCGAAGCGCTTGTAGGCGGCGGTGACGTCGCGGATCACCTGCGGCTTGACGGCGATGACGACGAGGTCGGGCTCTGCGTCGGCTGGGATCCCGTTCGCGTCCGCGGCGACACTGCAACCGAGGTGCTCGGCGCGCTTGCGCAATTCGGCATTGGGCTCAACCACGAACACGGCTTGCGGGGCAAGCTTGCCGGATTTCAGCCAGCCCGCAAGCATGGCGTAACCCATATTGCCGCAACCGGCGAGAACAAGCCTGATCGTCATTGAGAGCTCTCCGAGACAAGGGTTCTCCTTAGACGCTAGCGGGCAGACGGGAAAGCCCCTCAAGGGGTGCTGGATCAGGCCAGCCGGTCAAGGTCGCCGGCGCACCGCGATCGGCCGCAGCGACACTTGCCGCAAGCCAAGCACGCCGAGCACGAAGAACAGCCACACCGGGTCGCCGCGATGGAAGAAGAAGCTTTCCAGGAACGCGTTCAGCGCCGTGAACAGCACCACCATCATGAAGAAGTCACCGAGATAGATGTTCTCCTTGCGCGGCGGGATGCGCATGTAGTCGCGCAGCGGCGCGATCACGAAAGTGTAGACGGCAACGCACAGCGCCGGGATGCCCATCAGCACCGCAATGTCGAGATAGCCGTCATGGCCATGCACGATGGTCCGGATGTCCCAGGCCCGGTCGAAAGGCTGGTCCTGGCTCAGCAGCAGCGGCGTGCCCCAGAAGCTTTCATAGCCGTAGCCGGTCCACGGCTTCTTCGCCAGCATCTCGCCGGAGAACTCCCACAGCGTCGTGCGCCCGGTATAGGTGAGGTCGGGGAAATAGGTGGCCGCCAGCTCTTTCACCGGCGGGATGAAGACGATGCCTAAGGTGCCGATGGCCGTCGCAATGATCGCCAGTGCAAACAGGACCGGCGTGCCGAACCGCATGCCGATCAGGCCCGGCAGCACGACGATCAGGATCGAGAACGGCACCAGGCCGGCCGTCGTCTTGGATCCGGTGTGCAGCATGAAGATCATCGCCGCGCCGAAGATCGCCACGCCCCAGAATTTCTGGCCGCGCCGGAAGAGATAGAGGCCGGCGAAGCTGAAGCAGGCCATTATTGGTCCGGCAATGTTCTTGTGGGCGAACACACCACGCCACAAGCCGGCATGTTCGGGCTCCTGCGAATCGGCCGTATGCAGGGCCTCATGCGGAAAGACGATGAGGCCGATATAGGACAGGCCGATAACGACGATCGCGCAGAATATGATGACTTTCGAAAAACTGTCGGCGTCGCGCGGCAGCACCAGCACCGTCGCTATCGTCAAAACGCCAAGCAGCGTGAAGAAGGCCGCGCGCATGGCCGAGGACGGGTCGGTCGCGTTGATGACCGAAAGCATGAAAAAGCCGAGCATCAGAATCCAGGACGGGCTGAGCAGCGAGCGCACCACCTTGGGGTCGGCGAACGTCAGCAGTGAGAAGATCGAAATGGCGCCGAGCGAACTGAAGCCGAGCTGGTTGACGATGTCGCCGCCGTCGCCGGTCAGTTCCGCGCCTGCCGGCTGAAACGGCCGGAACGACACGATGATGACGGCAAACAACAGCGCGGCAATCGCCGTCGCCACACTGTTGCGGGTGACGATGCCGCCCAGCAGCAGCTCGTCAGTTCTTCTCAGGCTGCCTGTATTGCTCATTGGCGTATCCGAATTCGGCAAGCACGCGGCCGAGCGAGACATAGACGGGGTAAAGCGCCGTCGACAGCGATCCTGTCCGCGCCAATTTGATTGCGCCGCGCACGGGCGAGGCTATCAGCAGCGCCAGGCTTTTTGCAAACACCTTGGCGCCGGCGAATGGCGTGCCGGCGCGCTTCTTCTTTTCGACCAGCGTCGAGATTACACCGTTGCGTAAGGATCGGGCGCGGATCCAGTCAGCCTCGACGCGCCGGGCCGGAACGCCTTCGCGCACCTTTGCCTCGGCGCACCAGCCAAGCACGAAACCTTTCTGCGCCGAGCGGCTGAGGAAGTCGGAATCGCCGCCGCCCATGAAGTTGAACCGCAGGTCGAGGAAGGGTGGCCCCATGATGGTGAGCACATTGCGCCCGACCAGAAGGTTGCCCGAGGAATAGAGTGCGGCCACGCGCCCGGTCTGGCGATAGGGCGGCGCAAACACCGGGTGCTCGGCCCATTTGGCGTGAGCAGGATCGGTAAACACCGGCACTTGCGGGCCACCGACAATGTCGGCGCCAAGCGTCTCCGCCGTCCTGCACATGCGCTCCAGCCAGTCCGCGTCGGCGATCTCGTCATCGTCGATGACCAGCAGGTGGCGGAAATCCGGAAAATGCAGGATCGCCGTCTGCCAGCCAGCATTGTAGGCACTGCAATTGCCCCGCTCATGCGCGATGATGACCATGCCCTTCATATCGTCGCGTTCGAACAGCGGCACGGCCGCCTGGGCGCCCTCACGCGCCTCGGCCTCGTTTTCGATGACGATGACGGCGAAGCGCCGGCTGGTTTGCTGTGCCTTGAGCGACGCCAGCGTTTCGAGCAGCAGTTGCGGCCGCTTGAAGGTCGGCAGCGTGACGACGGCTTCCATCGTCTCTGCGGCGAGCCCCGGAGAGCGTCCCGCAATCGATACCGAACCGTCCGATGGCAAAGGGATCATCCGCTCCAGCCGCATGTTTTGAATCTGGCTTTCGATAACACCGCGACGATAACGTTTCGTTAATCACCTTTCGCAGCGGCGCCTGCCGGTCCGCGCCTTTCAGCCGTTGCGTTGCGTGATTTAATCAAGGGTTCACCCAGCTTTGCTAGTGGCTGACGCCTGGATAGGTGAGATGCATCTGCTGTTCGCCACATCGATCGTGCCCGACGGCGCTCTCGCTTCGGGCTATGAGATCGCCAATGCTGCGATCATCGCCGCCTTGCGGCGCGCCGGCGTGCGCGTCACCGTCATCGGCTTCATCTGGCCGGGCAAGGCGCCCAGCGACCCCGAAAACACCATCGTGCTCGGCGCCGTCGACGTGCGCACGGAAAGCGCCTCGGCGCGGCAGAAGCTCGCCTGGCTTGGCAAGGCGGTGCTGTCAGGGCTCACCTTCGCTTCCGTGAAGCTGCGCGCGGTTTCCGACAGCGAAGTCCGTGCCGCGATCGAGCGCGCCGGTCCCTTCGACGGCTATGTCCTGAATTCGGTGCAGTTCGCCGGCGCCTTTGAAAAACTGTTCGCCGACCGTCCCTCGATTTTCGTCGCCCACAATGTCGAACATGGTTCGGCCAAAGAGAATGCGGCAGCAGCAAACAGTCGCTTCCAGCGCCTGCTGTTTGCCCGCGAGGCCAGGCTGCTCAAGACCATGGAGGAGCGGCTCTGCCGCCGGGCTCGCTTCGTCTTCACGCTGGCCGAGGAAGACCGCGCCGCACTCGGCGTTGCCAGCGACGACCGCTCGGCGGTGCTGCCGCTGGTGACCACTGCCACGGCGCCAAAGCCGGTCAAGCCGCGCCGCATCGATTGCGACGCGGCGCTGATCGGCACTTGGACCTGGCAGCCGAACCGCATCGGCCTCGACTGGTTCCTGGAAAAAGTCGTGCCGCATCTTCGCCGGAGCTTTCGCATCAGGGTCGCCGGCAACATGCCGTCGGATATCACCTCTGCCCATCCCGATGTCGAATTTGTCGGCCGCGTGTCCGACGCCCAGAATTTCGTGCGCGGCGCCGCCGTCATTCCACTGATCAGCACCGCGGGCAGCGGCGTTCAGCTCAAGACCATCGAAACCTTCGAGCTCGGCCTGCCGTCGGTCGCCACCAGCCGTTCGCTGCGCGGCATCGATCATCGCCCGGCAAATTGTTTCATCACCGACGATCCGGCCGCCTTCGCCGGCGCGCTGGAGGCAGCTGCGGCCGATGTCAGGGATGTCGATGGCAGCGCCTTCCATCGCCGGCAGATTAAGGCACTGGATGCCGCCATCAGGCTCGGACTGGAAAAGCTTGGGCCGGTGGGGAAGGAGGTGTTTGCATGAACATGCACACCGCCCGCGCCGCCTTCGGGCTCGATACGCTGAAGACGATCCTTGGCATTTCGGTCCTTGCCATCGGCTGGGATGACGCGATCGCGCTGCTCACTCGTCTGATCGCCGAGCGGCGCTTCACCAAGGTCAGTTTTCTCAACGCTCACAACGCCAACATCGCCTCTACCGATCCGGTCTTTGCCGAGGCGCTCGACGATTTCCTCATCCTGCCTGACGGCGTTGGCGTCGATCTGGCGGCAAAGCTGCTCTACGGCGCGCCGTTCCCGGACAATCTCAACGGCACTGATCTCATTCCGGCCTTTCTGCAGGCATCGGCGAGGCCGCTGACCGTCGGGTTGCTTGGCGCCACCCGCGCCAACGCCGAGGCGGCGTCGGTCAGGCTAGCCGCTCTGGCGGTGCAGCACGAATTCGTCGTCATCCATGACGGCTATTTCTCCCCCGCCGAAGAGCAGGCGATCGTCGATCGCATCGAGGCATTGCGGCCCGACGTGCTGCTTGTGGCCATGGGCGTGCCGCGCCAGGAATTGTGGATCGCCCGTCATATCGATGCCCGCCACTGCACGCTGCCGATCGCCGTCGGCGCGCTGCTTGATTTTCTCTCCGGCACGGTGCCGCGGGCGCCTCTGTGGATGCGCCAGCTGAGGCTCGAATGGTTGTTCCGTCTGTGCATCGAGCCCGGCCGGCTGTGGCGCCGCTACGTCGTCGGCAATCCGGTGTTCCTGCTGCGTGTCGTCAGGCAGAAATTCTCACATCGGCCCGAGCCCGCCGGAGAGTTGCGGTGAACAGCCGCTTTGTGCCGAGCCCTGCAGCCGAGACCGGTGCCCTGCCGCAAACGCCGACGGCGGCGGTGGTGACCGCCAGCTATGCGCCGGATTTCGAACGCTGCCGCCTGTTGTGCGAGACCCTCGACCGCCATGTCTCCGGCGTGGCGCACCATTACATTCTGGTCGAGCACCGCGACGTGGCGCTGTTTCGCCAGTTGGAAAACGACCGCCGCAGCGTTGTCGACGAGCGCGACCTGCTGCCGCGCTGGCTGCGTGTGTTCGACGATCCGATGAGCCTCTTTCGCCGTCGCATCTGGCTCAGTTTCAAGGCCCAGCCGCTGCGCGGCTGGCATGTGCAGCAGCTGCGCCGCATCGCCATCGCTGCGCATGCTGGAGAAGACGTGCTGGTCTTCTGTGATTCCGACGTCGCCTTCCTCAAGCCATTCGATCTGAGCGCCTTCTGGCGCGACGGCAAGGTGCGGCTGTTCCGGCGCGACGGCGTGCTGTCGAGCGACGGTCACGACGAGCATCGCATCTGGTCGCGCAATGCGGCCTCGGCGATTGGTATCGATGCATCCGAGGTTTCGAACCACGACTATATTTCGACGCTGATCGCCTGGCGCCGTCAGACCGTGACGGCGATGTGCGCCGAGATCGAGAAGGTGCACGCGCGCGGCTGGGTCGAGGTCATCGCTTCAGTGCGCCGGTTCTCCGAATGCATGATCTATGGCCGCTATGTCGACGATGTGCTGGGGGGCGCCGGCCATTTCCACGGCTCGGAGGAATTCTGCCGCGTGCATTGGACCGGGGAGGCGCTGTCGGATGACGAATTCCGCAGCTTCGTCGCCGCTATGGCACCGGGGCAGGTGGCGATCGGCATGCAATCCTTCATCGGCACCGATATCGGCCGCATCCGCCGCCTGATCGGATTGGCTTAGATTGCCTTGGCGGGCTTGCGCAGCGCCGAATAGGTCAGCAGCGCCGAGGCGAGATAGAGCAGCAGGAAGACGACATTGAGCGATACGACAAGCCTGGGCGTGTCGGCAATCGTGGTCAGCACATAGGTCAACAGCACCGCCTTCAGCCCCGCCAGCAGGCCGAGGTTGAGCGCCCTGAGCGCGGTCTGGCCGCGCGCGAACAGCAGCTCGGCCTGGTATTCGACCAGGTTGCGCAGTCCCGGCACGCCGATTGCCAATGCCACCAAGGGCGCCGCCTCGGCGACATTCCGGCCAAGTGCATTGGGGACGAAATGCAGCACGATGCCGAGTGCGGCCAGCGCCAATGTCGATACCAGGAACACGCCGGCTTCGATACCGCTCTTGACCCGCAGTCGCGACAACAGCTCCGGCGACCGCATCATCTTCTGCACCAGCATCATCGAGAAGGTGCGGATCGGTATTGCCGTCAGGTCGACCAGCCGCATGATGATGGCATAGATGCCGGCCAGATGCGGCCCGCCGATCGCCAGGACGAGCAGCTTGTCGAATTCCGACTGCAGGTAGAACAGCACTTCGGCGCCGGCAACATAGATCGAATCGGCAAGCCGCCTGAGATAGAGCTCGGTGCGCAGCCTCAGCCGCTGGCGTGGATAATAGAAGCCGAAGGCCAGCAGCAGCGAGGCGGCGTTGGCGCCGATGTAGAACAATGACCAGATCCAGACGCTGTGCTGCCCCGACAGCATGAACAGCACGGCGCCCAGCGCACGGAACGCCGTGGTCACGATCGACAGCACCGCGGCGCGGCCGAATTTGCCGAGCCCGTTGTTGACGATCAGCACCACCTCGACCGGCCGCCACAAAAGCGCTTCGGCAAAGACGATTGCGGCAAAGACGGCCAGAGGCACGGTGCTGGCGAAGAAGATCAGGTAGACGCCCCACGAGGCGGCCGCCAGCAGTGGTAAGGACACGGCGCCAAGCAAAAGGAAGCCGGCGGTGAAGGTGCCGATCAGATTGGGGCGGATGGTGGCTGTGCGGTAAAGCGCCGAGATGAAGCCGAAAGCGAGGATGCGCGACAGCATGACGCCGGCCGCCGAGGCGGTGGCGAACATGCCGAACTCGGCAATCGACAGCGTGTTGGCAAGTGCGATGAAATAGGCAAGCGAGAACACCAGCCGCCCGCCGGCGCCGCTGATGGCTGAAAGATAGTCGCGAACCAGCCCCCGTCTTTCGGCAAGGAAGGTGCCGATGCGGGCGAGTGTCCGCCTTTGCGGTATGTCGCTGGCCTGCGTCATATCGAGGAAAGCCGTAAGCCGGAAAGCTTAACGTGCGGTTCTGACGCCATTTTACAGATCCCGGCAATGCGTGGCGAAGCGAGAAACTTTCACTTGCAGACTTCGGAAATTAACCTTTTGTTTCCCATGCCTGTTTAGCGTGACTTAACGATTGGCCGACCGCCGCTCCCGCGCCGTCGAAGGTAAAGTTTCGAGACAATGGTCGACAGGGAAAACCGTGAAGACTGGAGGCGCGAGCGTTCCCTCCTGGCGCTCGGCAAAGCCGTGCGCGGCGATGAGGCGGCGGATGCGTCGGCGGTCTCGATCGGTGACCGGGTGGATCCGTCATGGCGCGAGGATGCCGCCACGCGTCACCGCATAGCCCGCTCGCAACGCGAGGCGCGGTCGAATCCGGCGCCAACGTCACCGCCCGAGCCGCCGCAGTTCCAGGCCGACGGCGAACCCGTTTCGGCCGCCAGCGCGCGTGAGGAGCCTGTTTCCGGCCGGCGTCAGCAGCACGCCGCCTATGAGCTCCGCTCTTTCCACGAGCAGCGACCGGACCGCGACGACGATGACGGGCAGGAATGGAAGCCGCTGATCGATCCGCTCCAGGTCGTCCGCGGCATTAGTCGTTCCAAGTTGCTGATCGTCTCGACGACGATATTGGGCACGGTGCTCGGCGTCGCCGTCGCCGTTTCGACACCGAAGAAATACGAAGCCACCACACAGATGGTCATCGAGCCAGGCGACCTGAAGCTTTCCGACAACGATCTCACCCAACCGGTCGGGCAGCCCGATGCGGCGCTGGCTGTTGTCGAAACCCGCATCAAGATGGTGACATCCGGCAAGGTCCTCGACAAGGTCGTGGCCGATCTCAATCTCGTCGACGATCCGGAATTCAACGGACAGGGCTCTGGCGGCCTTGGCGTCCTGTCGCTCATTCGCTCGATACTGTCGCGCCAGGATGGCCCTGGCGGCGGCGGTGAAGTGCGCCGCCAGGCGCTGGCGGTCGGCAATCTGGCCAAGAGCCTGTCGGTTGAGCGCAGCGGCAAGAGCTTTGTCGTTTCCATCAGCGCCACCACTCAAAGCGCCGACAAATCGGCGAAGATAGCCAATACGACCAGGGACGTTTTCCAGCAGGAGGCGGCCCAATACCAGTTCGGGATGGCCGGGCGCGCGACGGACCAGCTGACGGCCAAGCTCGATGACCTGCGCAAGAATGTCGAGACAGCGGAGCGCAAGGTCGAGGATTTCAGGGCCACGCATGATCTCGTCGACGCGCAGGGCCATCTGATCAGCGACGACCAGATGCTGAAGCTCAACGAGCAGCTCTCAGTCACCCGGGCCCGTACGCTGGAACTCAATGCCCGGGCCGCGTCGGCGCGTTCGCTGGACGTCAATTCGGTCATCAACGGCACCTTGCCGGAAGAAATCAATTCCAACACGATGAGCGAACTGCGCGCGCAATATGCAGTTTTGAAGCAGGAGGCCGACCGCGCCGCCGTGCGTCTGGGACCGCGTCATCCCGAATACCAGGCGCTCAACGCCCAGCTCGACGGCTCGCGCGAGCGCATCGCAGGCGAACTGCGCCGCATCGCCTCGTCGCTGCAGGTCGATTTGAAGCGCTCGGTTCAGCTTGAGCAGGATCTCGCTTCCCGCCTGGCTCAGGCAAAGGTCCAGAGCGGCGACGTCAACAGCGATCTGGTCAGCCTGCGCGAACTGGAGCGTGACGCCACGGCCAAACGCTCCGTCTACGAACAGTACCTTCTGCGCGCCAAGGAGACCGGCGAACAGCAAAACATCAACACCACCAACATCAATCTGATGACCCCCGCGCAACCGCCGCTCGAACCCAACGGACCGTCGCGGGCTGTAATAGCGATGGCCGGCCTGCTGCTCGGGCTTGCTTCGGGCATCGGTGTCGGCGCCATGCGCGGCGCCTTTGCCAGCCTGCGCGGCGCTGCCAATTCGCGTTCGCGCGGCAGAATGGACGAGCGCCCCCCTCCGGTCGAGGACAAGGTCTATCGCGCGCCGCTGCCTGTGGCGCCGCCACCGGCAGCACCTCCGGTGTTGCCGACCGCGGCCGCTCCCGCCCGGAGCCCAGGTCTGTTCGACGGACTGTTCTCGGCGATGCGCAAAGCCGCGCCGGGTAGCGGGACGTCAGGCGAACCCGTCGAGACCTACCGCGCCCAACCAGCCGCCGAATATACAAGGCCGGTGCAGGAGCCTGTGGGCTATCGCCAGCCGGACTTCCGGAACGAGGTTCCGCACGCCAATTCCCCTGCGCAGCAGCCTGGCTACGCGCAGCCTCGTCAGCCGGCTGACTATGCCTATTCGCAGGCTCAGCCGATGCCCGCGGCGTCCGGGCCGTGGTCTTCTCCGCAGCCCGCTGGGGCGGCGCCGGAAGACCAGCAGGCGCAAATCGACGATATCCGCGCCAGCCTGCGCGAATTTCGCGAAGCGGTGCGCGAACTCACCGAAAGCCGTTCGCACCGCCGCTATTTCTGAGCAATTCCAGGAAAAGTGTGAAACGGTTTTCCCGGGAAAAGCGCGTAGCGCGCTTTCCCTTGGGAATTGCGTCAAAACAAGAATATAGAGCGGTTCAGCCTTTCCGTGAAAGGATGAGTCGCTCTGAGCCCGTCAGCACAGAATAAAAGCTGCCGGTTTCGAGTTTACGGCATGTGACGGCGCTTTGACGGGATTGCTTAGGCCAAATTTCGTGACAATGCCGCGCAGCATGGCGCCCAAAAAGCGCTGCCGTCGGGCTTTACCCGAATGGGCGGAACGTTTGGAACAACGACATGCACGAAGCAACGTTCAAGGCGCGCGCCGCGCCTTGGCTGGAATGATGTCGAGGATGGTCATGGCCGAAGTGATTGACGGAAAGATCGTCGCCGCAGACGTGGTTCAGAAGGTCAAGGCCTTGACCGAGGACCTGGTCGCCAAGGGAAAGGCCCAGCCCGGCTTAGCGGTGGTCATCGTCGGCGAGGATCCGGCAAGCCAGGTCTATGTCGCGTCGAAGTCGCGCACCGCCAAGGAATGCGGCTTTCATTCGCTGCAGCACACACTGCCGGCCGACACGTCCGAAGCGGCACTGCTGAAGATCATCGGCGAACTCAACGCCGATCCGGCCATCAACGGCATTCTGGTACAGCTGCCGCTTCCCGCCCATATCGATGCCGGCAAGATCATCCAGGCCATCGCACCGCAAAAGGATGTCGACGGCTTTCATTTCATCAATGTCGGCAAGCTCGGCACCGGCGAACTCGAAACAGCCTTCGTGCCCTGCACGCCGGCCGGCTCCATGCTTTTGATCGAACGCGTGCGCGGCAAGGATCTTTCCGGCCTCAACGCGGTCGTCGTCGGCCGCTCCAACATCGTCGGCAAGCCGATGGCAAATCTGTTGCTTGCCGCCAACTGCACCGTCACCATCGCCCACAGCCGCACCAAGGATCTGCCGGCGCTGGCCCGCACAGCCGACATTCTGGTTGCCGCCGTCGGCCGGCCCGAAATGATCAAGGGCGACTGGGTCAAGCCCGGCGCCACCGTGATCGATGTCGGGATCAACCGCATTGCCGCACCCGAGAAGGGCGAAGGCAAAACCCGCCTCGTGGGCGATGTAGCCTATGCCGAAGCGGCCAAGGCCGCCGGCGCCATCACCCCCGTGCCCGGCGGTGTCGGACCGATGACCATTGCCATGCTGATGGCCAATACGTTAGCCTCAGCCTACCTTGCGGCCGGCTTGAAGCGGCCTTCCTTCTGACCCAGAAAGCAGCTTCTTTGCCGAACCTTACTGTACCCTCTGAACGGCCGGTCGTGGATGATCCCGTTCAAGGGGGCCGGCAATTCGCGTTCCTGCTGGTCGACAAGTTTTCGATGTTTTCGCTGGCAGCGGCGATCGATACCTTCCGCTCGGCCAACCGCCTGCTCGGCCGCGATTTCTATGGCTGGACGACGGTCTCGGCCGACGGCGATCCCGTCATGGCCTCCAACGGCCTGCCGCTCAAGATCGACTATGCCGTCGCCGATTTGCCGCCCGTCGATATCCTGTTCGTGTCGGTGGGCCTGTCGGTCGAGTTCCCCGGCAAGAGCAAGGTGCTGGGGGCGCTGCGCAGCTGGGGCCGGCGCGGCAATGCGCTCGGCGCGCTGTCGGTGGGCTCTTACCTCCTGGCCGAAGCCGGTCAGCTCGAAGGTTATCGCTGCACCATTCATTGGGAAAACCGCGCCGGCTTCGTCGAGCGCTTTCCCGACATCAACTGCACCGGCAACGTCTTCGAGATCGACCGCAAGCGCTACACCTGCGCCGGTGGCACGACCTCGATCGACCTGATGCTGGAGATCGTGCGTGGCGACTTCGGCTCGAACCTCGCCAACGGCGTTGCCAACCAGTTCCAGCATGAGCGCATCCGCTCCGCCGGCGACCGCCAGCGCGTCGGGCCGGAGCGCGACCTGACCGGCAAGTCGGAGAAGCTAAGGCGCATCGTCGAACTGATGGCCGACCATCTCGACGAGCCGCTATCAGCCGTGCAGCTTGCCAAATCGGCGGGCCTGTCGGTGCGCCAGGTCGAGCGCTTGTTCCTGCGCCATTTGAGCGTCACGCCCGGTCGTTACTACATGCGGCTCAGGCTTGAGCGGGCGCGCGAACTGCTGCGCCAGACCAACATGCCGATCCTCGACGTGGCCATTGCCACCGGCTTTACCTCGCACTCCTATTTCGCGCAGAGCTATCGGCTGCAATTCGGCCGGCCCCCTTCCGAAGAGCGCCGCACCACGTACTGACGCGGTGCTTAGCCGGCCTCGGAACAGGCCTCGGCCGGCGCCGATCCTGTTACACGGCAACCGTTCGTGACCCGCTCCGGGGCTTGTGCCCGGACGCGGCGTCAAATAGCTTGCCGCCGCATATAAGAGGGCGGCCTCAAGGAGATTTCCATGGCGGGACTTTTGCGGAGCGTCGCTGCGGCGCTGCTCCTTTTGTCGATGACTTCGCTCGGCTTTGCCGCCAACAAGGTTATCATCATTCTTGACGCTTCAGGCTCGATGTGGGCCCAGATCGACGGCAAGCCGAAGCTCGAGATCGCGCGCGAATCGCTGAGGACCGTACTGCAGTCGGTCCCGGGCGACGACGAGATCGGCTTCATGGCCTATGGCCACCGCGAAAAGGGCAGCTGCGACGACATCGAGCTGATCGTGCCGCCGCAAGCCGGCTCGGCTAGCGCCATTTCGGCCGCTGCCGACAGCCTGAAATTCCTCGGCAAGACGCCGCTGACCGCAGCCGTCAAGCAGGCGGCCGAAGCTCTGAAATACACCGAGGACAAGGCGACCGTGGTTCTCATCACCGATGGGCTTGAAACCTGCGAAGGTGACCCGTGCGCGCTGGGCGGGGAACTGGAGGCCTCAGGCGTCGATTTCACCGTCGACGTCGTCGGCTTCGGCCTGACCGCTGACGAGGGCAAGCAGATTGCCTGTCTCGCCGACAACACCGGCGGCAAATATATCCAGGCCTCGGACGAGAAGGCGCTGCAGCAAGCACTGATCGAAACCGTCGCCGCGCCGGCACCTGAACCCGCACCGGCGCCAGCGCCAGCTCCAGCCCCCGAACCGGCAAAGCCCGAATTCAATTTCGTCCCAAGCGTGGTCATGGCGGATGGCGGCGATCCGATCACCGACGGCAATGCCTGGGAGGTCTACAAGGCCAAGGCCGATGGCACGCGCGGCGAGGCCGTCACCACCCAGTACAACAACTACGAGGCCAATCTCGAGCCGGGCGACTATGTCGTCGTCGCGCGCGCCGACGAAGCTCGGGCGGAACAGAAGGTCAAGATCGAGGCGGGCCAGGTCTACAAGCCGCTCTTCACCTTGAACGCCGGCACCATGCTCATCCATCCGAAGCCAAGCCAGGGCGCCGAGATCAGTGACGAAGCCCATGTCGATTTCGCCTTCCCGGGCGGCAGCACCACCCACTATGGCGACACCAGGATCATCGTGCCGGCTGGTGAGCAGAAGGTGACGGTTGCGATCGGCAGCGGCTCGGTGACCGAGAACATCCAGCTCGCCGCCGGGCAGACTGTGGAAAAAGACATAGTCGTCGGCGTCGGCCATGCCGCCGTCAACGCCTACTACACTGCAGGCGGCGACAAGGCCGACTCCTCGGGCATCAGCGTCCAGATCGTCAAGGCCAAGAAAAAGATCGACGGCTCGCGTGACGATGTCGCCCACTCCTATGGGCCCGACAGCAAATTCTGGCTGCCGCCGGACGACTATGTCGCGGTCACCTCGCTTGAGCTCGCAACCGTCGAGCAGCCTTTCAGCGTCAAGGTTGGCGACGTCAAGGACGTCAAGGTGACGCTCGATGCCGGCGTGCTGGTGATGTCGGCGCCGGGCGCCTATTCGATCGAGGTGCTGTCGTCAAAGAAGGATATCCAGGGCAACCGCAAGGCGCTCGGCCTGAACTATGGCGACACCTGGCAGCAGACTATCCCGGCCGGCGACTATGTCGTCCTCCGCCACATGTCCGATCAAGGCCATGACAAGGAAATGCCGGTGACGGTCAAGGCCGGCGAACGGAGCGAGATTACGGTTCAGCCGTAATCTCCATCCATCCCTCACCAAAGGGCGGCCTCAAACCGAGCTCGAGCCGCCCTTTTTACAAAATAGGCAATGATGCCTCAGGCAGTGCCGAAAGCACTGGCGCCATGGTCGGCGCGGCCGACCAACTGGCGGAAACCGGCGAACAGCTCGCGGCCGAAACCGAACTCGTTGCCGATGAGATCGATGTCGGCCGTGCGGCGCAGCGCGAGCTCGGGCCCCGGCACCAGCACTTCCAGCGTGCCGGCATCGGCGTCGAGCCGGATGATGTCGCCGTCATGGATCCTGGCGATCGGTCCTTCCTCGACCGCTTCCGGCGTTACATGGATCGCCGCCGGCACCTTGCCGGAAGCGCCAGACATGCGCCCGTCCGTGACCAGCGCGACGCGCTGGCCGCGATCCTGCAGGATGCCGAGCACGGTTGTCAGCTTGTGCAGTTCCGGCATGCCGTTGGCCTTCGGGCCCTGGAAGCGGATGACGGCAATGAAGTCGCCGGTCAGCGTGCCGGCCTTGAAGGCTTCGTTGAGGCCTTGCTGGCTGTCGAACACCTTGGCCGGCGCCTCGATGACGCGGCGTTCCGGCTTCACGGCGGAGGTCTTGATGACGGCATGGCCGAGGTTGCCCGCAAGCACCTTCAGGCCGCCGGTCGGCTGGAAGGCTTTCTTGAACGGTGCCAGCACCTTCTCGTCGCCGCTCTGCAGCGGCGAGGCTTCACGCACGACGCCGCCATCTTCGCCGAGCCGGGCCTCGACCGCATAGGGCCTCAGGCCTTCGCCCCATACCGTCTGCACATCCTCATGCAGGATGCCTTCGTCGAGCAATTCGCGGATCAGGAAGCCGAGCCCGCCGGCGGCATGGAAATGGTTCACGTCGGCAAGCCCGTTCGGATAGACGCGCGCGAGAAGCGGCACCGCTTCCGACAGGTCGGAAATGTCCTGCCAGGTAAGCGTGATGCCGGCCGCCGCGGCCATGGCGATGAGATGGATGGTGTGGTTGGTAGAGCCGCCGGTGGCGTGCAGGCCGACGACGCCATTGACCAAAGAGCGCTCGTCGATCATGCGGCCGACCGGCGTGTAGGCGTTGCCGAGCGCGGTGATCGCCAGGGCTCGCCTGGTCGCCTCGCGCGTCAGCGCGTCGCGCAGCGGCGTGCCTGGATTGACGAAGGACGCGCCGGGCGTATGCAGGCCCATGATCTCCATCAGCATCTGGTTGGAATTGGCGGTGCCATAGAACGTGCAGGTGCCCGGCCCGTGATAGGATTTGGACTCCGCTTCGAGCAGTTCTGCGCGTCCGGCCTTGCCCTCGGCATAGAGCTGGCGGACCTTGGCCTTCTCGTCATTGGGGAGGCCCGTCGTCATCGGCCCTGCCGGCACGAACACCGCCGGCAGATGGCCAAAGGTGAGGGCTGCAATCACCAGCCCCGGCACGATCTTGTCGCAGACGCCGAGATAGACGGCGGCGTCGAACATGTTGTGCGACAGGCCGATCGCCGCCGACATGGCGATCACGTCGCGCGAAAACAGCGACAGCTCCATGCCGGGCTGTCCCTGGGTCACGCCGTCGCACATGGCGGGCACGCCGCCGGCCACTTGCGCGATGCCGCCAACTTCCTTCGCGGCTTCCTTGATCAGCGCCGGGAAGGTTTCGAAGGGCTGATGCGCCGACAGCATGTCATTGTAGGAGGTTATGATGCCGAGGTTCGGCACCTTGTCGGCGCCGAGCGCCAGCTTTTCAGACGGGCTGCAGACGGCAAAGCCATGCGCGAGGTTGCCGCAAGACAGGACGCCCCGGTTGGCGGTGCGGCTGGACGCCTCGGCGATGCGGCCCAGATAGCGCTCGCGGCCGGCTTTCGAGCGTTGGCGGATGCGTTCCGTGATGGCTTCGATGTCGCGTCTGGCTGTCATGGTCGGTCCTTTCGAGCCCCGGAAGAACGTCCTCCACCGTCTGCCGGGACTACTTTGCGTGAAATCAGGGTGCCCAGAACACCTCTACCGGGGTGGGTGCCGCTTCGAGCACTTTGCGGATGGGCTTTTTCGCACCCGGTCCCATCGCACCGTCGAAGGCGGTGCGCTTGTCCTCGCCTTCTATATGCAGCGCGATGAAGCCGGCGCCGACGATCCGCGCCAGCGGCAGCGTCAACCGGGGTTCGCCGGCGCTTGCCGCGTGAACCGGCAGCACGATCCTTGATGAGGCCGGGTCGAGCAAATCGCCGAGATTCTCGGCGTCGGGAAAGAACGAGGCGGTGTGGCCGTCGCCGCCCATGCCGAGCACGACGACATCGAGGGGCCAGGGCAGAGCCTTCAGCGCCGCATCGTCGGCCGCCGCGGCGGTCTCGAT
Organism: Mesorhizobium sp. C268A; assembly: GCF_040324475.1. NCBI lineage: Bacteria > Pseudomonadati > Pseudomonadota > Alphaproteobacteria > Hyphomicrobiales > Phyllobacteriaceae > Mesorhizobium > Mesorhizobium sp. C268A. The sequence goes on along the minus strand of NZ_JAMYVX010000001.1, from coordinate 1,928,017 downwards.
GCTTGCCGCCTCATGGTAGAGCGGCACGAAGTGCGCGGCAGCCGCCTTGTTCTGCAGCAGGTTGGCCGCCACCAGCCCCGCATTCGAGCGCGGCGAGGAGGCCGGCACGAACCGTTCGTCGACCAGCGTCACCGTCACCTTGTTCCAGGCGATCGGAATGGCCGAAAGTGCTGCAAAGAACTTTGCCGGCGTGGTGCCGCCGGAAACGGCAAGCAGGGCCGTGCCGCGCTCGTCGATGGCCTTGGTCAGGCGCGCCGCGACATTGCCGGCAAGGGCTGCCGCCAGGTCCTGGCGCCCGGCAAAGCCGTTCCAGTTATAGACGGGCTCGCTCAATTGCTTTCGTGCCATGTCCGCCCGTCGCGTTCGATCAGCGCAATCGAGGCCGAGGGACCCCATGTGCCGGCCGTATAGCCTTGCGCCTCCTGCCTGGCGCTTTCCCAGGCGTTCTGGATCGGGTCGATCCACTTCCATGCCGCCTCGACCTCGTCGCGGCGCATGAACAGCGTCTGGTTGCCGCGGATAACATCCATGATCAGCCGTTCATAGGCGTCCGGCGCGCGACCGTCGAAAGATGTTGCAAAGCTCATGTCGAGCGGAATCTGGCGCAGCCGCATGCCGCCCGGGCCTGGATCCTTGATCATGATGAACTGCTTGACGCCTTCGTCGGGCTGCAGCCGGATCACCAGTTGGTTGGCTGAGATCGGCCCGGCGCTGTCGCCGAAGATCGAATGCGGGATCGGCTTGAACTCGATGACGATTTCCGAAACGCGGGTCGCCAGCCTTTTGCCGGTCCGGAGATAGAACGGCACGCCGGCCCAGCGCCAATTGCCGATCTCGGCCTTGATGGCGACGAAGGTCTCGGTGGAGCTGTCTTTGCCGAGTTCCTCGACATAGCCTTTCACCGCGCCGCCTGCAGAGGCGCCGGCGCGGTACTGCCCGCGCACGGTGTGCTTGGGTGCCTCATTGCCGTTGATGCGCTTCAGCGCCCGCAGCACCTTCAGCTTCTCGTCGCGCACGGCATCGGCATCCATCGACGATGGCGCCTCCATGGCAACCAGGCAGAGCAGCTGCAGCATGTGGTTCTGCACCATGTCGCGCAGCGCGCCGGCCTTGTCGTAGTAGGTGACGCGGTCTTCAAGACCGACGGTCTCGGCCACCGTGATCTGCACATGGTCGATATGGGCAGAATTCCAAAGCGGCTCATAGAGCGCGTTGGCAAAGCGCAGCGCCATCAGATTCTGCACCGTCTCCTTTCCGAGATAGTGGTCGATGCGGAAGATCTGGCTTTCGTGGAAGTCGTCTCCAACCACGTCGTTGAGCTTGCGCGCCGAATCGAGGTCGCGGCCGATCGGCTTCTCCAGCACGATGCGTGAATTCGGCGTGATGAGATTGTGGGCTTTCAGCTGGTGCGAGATGTCGCCGAACAGCGCCGGCGCCACCGCCAGATAGAAAGCGCGGATGCGGTCGCTTTCGCCGATCGCCTTTTTCAGCTTGTCGAAGCCGGCACCCGTCGTCGCATCGGCCGATACGTAGGACAGCCGGGCAAGAAATGTCTTGAGTTCCTCGGCGTCGATGTCGGCCGGCTTCACATGCTGGGAAATCGCCTGCTTGGCGAAAGCCTGGAATTCCTCGTCGCTCATCTTGGAGCGCGAGGTGCCGATGATGCGGGTCGGCTCGGAAAACTGGTGGTCGCGCTGGCGGTGGTAGAGCGAGGGCAGCAGCTTGCGTTCCGACAGGTCGCCGGTGCCGCCGAAAATGATGAAGTCGAAAGGCTCGACGGGAATGATCTGGCTGGTCATGGTCTGTCCGCTTTGACGCCGCTCGCTGTGACGCGGCAGGATATAATCTAATCGATTTAAACTATCCAGTGCCATGGTGTCACATCAAGGCCAAATCACTGCATATTGATTCGCTCCAAATGTGCCTTGACACTGGCTGCCACCCGGAGGCTTTTCGTCAAGCGATGGTCCCGGGGCTTTCGCGCCTGCAACATAAAGCGGGAATGTGACGAAAGCTAATGCGTGTCGCCCAGAAGTGCGAAGCGGTTCTGGGAGACAGACACGCATCAAACAAAAAGGAAAAATGCGCTTGCGAGGTGGGTCTTCAATGAGCGGAAAAAGCATGCGTCTGGAAAACAAGGTTGCCGTCATCACGGGTGCTGCGTCAGGTTTCGGCGAAGGCATGGCCAGGCGCTTTGCCGAAGAGGGCGCCAAGGTCGTCGTCGCCGACCTCAACGCCAAGGGCGCGGAGCGCGTTGCAGCAGAGATCGGCCAGGCCGCGATCTGGACCCAGACCGACGTTTCGCAGCGTTCCGAATTCGACGAGATGGTCTATGCCGCAAAAAGCGCCTTCGGCCGCATCGATATCATGGTCAACAATGCCGGCTACACCCATCGCAATGGCGACATGCTCGACGTCGACGAGGCGACCTTCGACCTGATCACTTCAGTCAACATGAAGGCGATCTACCACGCCGCACTTGCCGTGGTGCCGATCATGGAGCGGCAGGGCGGCGGCGTCATCCTGACCACGGCTTCGACCGCCGGTCTGCGGCCGCGTCCGGGGCTCACCTGGTACAATGCCTCGAAGGGCTGGGCGATCACTGCGACCAAGTCGATGGCGGTCGAACTCGCGCCCAAGAACATCCGCGTGAACTGCCTTTGCCCGGTCGCCGGCGAGACCGGCATGCTGGAGAAATTCATGGGCACTGACACGCCCGAGATCCGCGAGAAATTCCGTGCCTCGATACCGCTCGGCCGTCTGTCGACGCCGCTCGATATCGCCAACGCTGCGCTTTGGCTTGCGTCGGACGAAGCCGCCTTCATCACCGGCGTGGCGCTGGAGGTCGACGGCGGCCGCTGCATTTGAGCAATTCGGGAAGTACCTCGCTGTTCGCAATGCACGGCAGACAGAGCAACGTCGGCAAAAGTTCGCATCGGTGCGCCGGCCGGCCGAGGAACGAACAGTTGACGTCGTCACGCCGGACCCCAGTTTGACTTCTCGATCACCCGAAAGGCATAACGGGATCGTGGATAGTGTTGGCGGGTGATGAAGATCAGGCAGCAGAAAAGTCGCTATGATCTGGGATGGCGGCTGCGGCTTTACCTGGCCACGCGTGCGCGGGCGCGAAGCAAGGCAATTTTCATCGGCGTTACCGGAAGCTCCGGCAAGACGACGGCGGGAAGCCTGCTTGGACACATCCTGGCTGGCCACGGTTCGGTCCACACACAGGTTCTGGCCAACACTATGAAGGTGTTGGTTCGAACGCTTTACAAGCGCCTGAGGAAGGCCGGCAAAGTCGATTACGTCGTTTTCGAAGCCGGCGCTTCCGACTTCGGCACGATCAGCGCCATGGCGCAGATGCTGAAGCCGAGTGTGGCGGTGGTTACGATGATCCGTCTGGAGCATTTCGGCAAGTTCAGGACTCTGGAAGCTGTGGCGGGAGAGAAGCGGGCGCTGGTCGAGGCACTCCAACCCGATGGACTTGCGGTTCTCAATTGCGATGACCCACTGGTGATCGGCATGGCGTCTGGCGCGAAATGCCGGATTGCGACCTTCGGCCAGTCCGGCGAGGCAGACTACCGCGTGAGTGACGTGCATGCCGCGTATCCGGAATTGCTGCGGTTCACCCTTCATTGGCGCAGTGGCAGCCTGAATATTCAAGCGCCTTTTCCCGGCGAGCAATTCTGGCTGCCGACTGCAGCGGCTGTTGCCGCCGCCTTGGAACTTGGCGTCCCGCCAGAGCAAGTCGTAGCGAGAACGGCATCGTTTGCACCACTGCCCAACCGCTCTACGGTGCAAGAGGTATCAGCGGGTCCGAAATTCCTGGTCGATACGGCCAAAGCGCCCTGGCATTCGCTCAACATTGCCCTGGAGATGATCGCAAAGGCCAAGGTCGCTCGCAAGCGCATTGTGCTTGGGCAGATATCCGACTTCGCCGGCTCGCCGAGGAAATACGGCAGTGCATACAAGATCGCGCGCGAAATCGCCGATGAGGTCATCTACACGGGCGACAATGCGCATCGCTCGCGCGCCAGCCAGGCCGACCGCGACAGCGGCCGGTTCATTGAGCTTCGCAGTCCCAAGGAAGTTTCGGATCACATCAAACAGACGGCGGTCCCAGGAGAACTGATTCTGCTGAAAAGTTCGTCCAACCTTCATCTGGAAAGGATCGCGCTCGCCTGGACGCACGATGTGAAATGCTGGACCCCGCTATGCGGCAAGTCCGAAAGCTGCCAAATGTGCGGCCTCTATGAGGTGCCGTTCGAGGAACACCGGGATTTCCTGGTGAAGCGCCAACTTGCTCGCAGAAGACACCGTTTCAGATGGCTGCTCGGCGGCTGACCAGATCTGGCGGCTTCGTCTGTGTCTCAAGCTCCGGTCTTGATGTAGCTCTTGTAGATCCAGCCGCGCTTGCCGTTGTAGACGATCTGGCACCATTTCTTGCAACTCATCACCTGCACCGATGACTTGGCGGGCACGGTGCCGATGGCGGCGGCGTTTTTCTGCGGACCGCTGCGCATTGTCACTGTCCTGAGGATGCGTCCGGTGCCGGCTGCAGCAGCCACCTTCTGTGGCTTGGCCTTGGTCTGGGTATCGTTCGTTGCGGCGGAAGATTGCTCGTCTGGAAGTTGCGGTTTTGGCGTCGGTATGGCGGCGGTTTCCGCGTCGTCGTCATTGGCGGCAGCAGCGACCTTTGACAGCTGCGTCGTGGCGTCGCCCTGGGCCGCCGGTTCTTCGAATGCCGCGGCATCGGACGGTTTGGCGGCAGCCTGCTCGGCAGGCGCCTGATCGGATGGCGTCGCGGCAGGGTCGCTGTTGGATTGCGCCGCAGTCCAGCGCGGATCGTTGGCCGACAGCGGCGGCATCGCAGCCCCACCCACAGCGACCGTCGATGAAACCGCGTCGCCCTTGCGCGCGGCTTGTGGCGCCGCTACCGCGGTAGCCGTCGCCGCGACCGGGGCAATCTTGGTCGTCTTGACCGGAAAAGTCGGAACGTTCTGCTGTGTGCTGGCGATCGCTTGCCGGTCGTTGGCCGGCAATGCCAGCCAAAGCGCTATGCCCGCCACACCAAGCAGCGCTGCGGTGCCGACCGCGGCGATCACCAGATGCGAATTCGTGCGCACCCCCTGCCAGAAGGAGGGCCGCATGTCATAACCGAATTGCATGGCGAAGCGCCGACGTTCCGGCGCGCCGAAACTGAAGGGCTCGTTCACTCTTGCCACCTCCAAAAGATGAGCCGGTGTTCTTTCGATCGGCGCCGGCAGCCCGGCATTCGATCGGCATCGGTCCCAACAACAAAGCGGGCAGGCCCGCAGAAATCCCCGTTCAATCGCCCAGAACCGGCATCCTTTGCCCTTGATTGTGGCATCAGTGCGCCCTCAGGGGAATTGTGCGCTCTTGTTAAGGATTCTGCAACGTCTCGCTGCGGCAACCAACAGCTCAATAGAATCGGCTCAGTACCAGCCACGGCTGATATGAGATACTTTCCCTATATTCGGTCCCTCAGGGCAAACCAGTTCAGTGCCAAGAACAATAATGGCGTTCTAAATCGCCGGCCGCCGGGAAAAGCCGGGATGTTCAGGTCCTCGATCAGCTTCAGTCTGTCGCGGTTGCCGGCGACGGTCTGGGCATAGAGCTTGCCGAAGAAGTTCGACAGCATCACGCCGTGGCCGGAATAGCCTCCGGCCGAGATCACATTGGGCATCACCTCGCGCACGAACGGTTTCCTGGGCATGGTGATGCCGACATAGCCGCCCCAGCCATGGGTGATCTCGACATCGCTCAGTTCCGGATAAAGCTCGGCTATCTGCCGGCGGATATGGACATGGATGTCCTTCGGATCGTTGACGCCATAGACCTCGCGCCCGCCGAACAGCAGCCTTCCATCCCTGGATTTGCGGAAATAACGCACGACGAAACGCGAATCGTCGACCGCCTCGCCGCCCGGCAGCACTTTCGAATCGACGCCCAGCGGCACCGTCGCGCCGATGAAGGAACCGATGGGCATGATGTGCGCGGCACTCACCGGCTCGAGCGTGCCGCCATAGGCATTTACACCGATCAGGCATTTCTGGGCGGTGATGGTTCCTCTCGAAGTCGTCACCCTGACCTTGCCGCCGCTGGAGGTAACACCGGTCGATAGTGTCTGCTCGAACAGGTGCGCGCCGGCCGCTGCCGCGACCTTTGCCGTGCCGATCACCAGTTTCATCGGGTGGATGTGTCCGGTGCCGGTGTCGCGGGTGCCGCCGAAGTAGCGTGTGGAGCCCAGCCGTTCGGCCGTTTCCCTGGCATCCATGAAGGCGATGTGCGGATAATTGAAGCGGCCCGCCATGATCTCGGCATGCGCCTTGTAGTCGTCGAGATAACGCGGCTTGTGCGCCACGGACAACTGGCCGGGCATATAGTCGATGTCGATCTGGTTGACGGCGGCGAATTCGAGCAGGTGCGCTTTCGCCTCCTCGGCAAGGTCGAACAGCGCCTTGGCGCGGGAGAAGCCGTATTCGGCCTCCATCTCTTCGGCCCAGGCGCGCTGGCCCGTGCCGAGCTGGCCGCCATTGCGCCCTGAAGCGCCGTCGCCGAAGCGATGCGCCTCGATCAGAACGACGTCGGCTCCCGCCTTGGCCAAATGAGCGGCCGCCGACAGCCCGGTGAAGCCACCGCCGACGACGACGACGTCGCAGCTGCGGTCGCCGTCCAGGGCAGGGTACTCAGGGCGTGGTCCGGCTGTGTCTTCGTACCAGGAGCGACCGGGGGAGATAGGTGATTGGTAAGGCATGGGGACACCAGCCAATGGTGAATGGTGAATGGCTGCGAGACGCACGACGTCTGCGCTCATCCATCCAATATGAAACTACTCACCATTCACTATTCACCATTCACACGACGAAGTCGCCGCTCACACGTTGAGCAACAGATACTCCCGCTCCCACGGGCTGATCACTTCCATGAAGGTCTCGAACTCCGCCCGCTTGATCGCTGCATAGGTTGCGGCAAAGGACTTGCCCAAAAGGGCGCACAGCTCCTCGTCGCCCTCAAACAGGTCGACGGCTTCGAGCAGGCCGCGCGGCAGGTCGATCTCATCGGCGTTTGCGGTGGTCAGCACCGGAGGCTCGGCCTTGATCTTGTTGGTGATGCCGATCAGCCCGCAGGCAAGTGAGGCCGCCAGCGCCAGATAGGGGTTGGCGTCGGAAGACGGGATGCGGTTTTCGACACGCCGCGCCGCCGGATCCGAGCGCGGCACGCGGAACGCCGTGGTGCGGTTGTCATAGCCCCATTTGTTGTTGACCGGCGCCGAGGCCGACTGCGTCAGCCGGCGGTAGGAATTGACGTAAGGGGCAAACATCACCAGCGCGTTCGGCACATGCTTCTGCATGCCGCCGATGAAATGGAAGAAGTCGTCGGTTTCCGAGCCGTCCTTCGCCGAAAAGATATTCAGCCCGGTCTTCTTGTCGATGATCGACTGGTGGATGTGCATGGCAGAACCTGGCTGGCCCTGGATCGGCTTGGCCATGAAGGTGGCATAGATCTCATGCTTGAGCGCTGCCTCGCGGATGGTGCGTTTGAACATGAACACCTGATCGGCGAGCTCGACCGGATCGCCGTGACGCAGATTGATCTCGAGCTGGCCGGCGCCTTCCTCGTGGATCAGCGTGTCGATCTCCAGGCCCTGGCTTTCGGAGAAATGGTAGATGTCGTCGATCAGTTCGTCGAACTCGTTGACGCCGGCGATCGAATAGCCGGCTCCGCCGCCGATTGGCCGCCCGGAACGCCCGACTGGTGGCGTCAATGGGTAATCCGGGTCGGGGTTCTTGCGCACTAGGTAGAATTCGATCTCGGGCGCCACCACCGGCTTCAGCCCGCGCTTGTCATAGGCTGCTACCACGCGCTTCAGGACGTTGCGCGGCGTGAACTCGACCGAACGGCCATCCTGATGGACGAGGTCGCAGATGACGGCGGCCGTCGGGTCTTCTTCCCACGGCACGACGGTCAACGTCGACAGATCCGGCATCAGCTTTAGGTCGCCATCATCCTCCGGATAGTGGAAACCGTTGCCGTCCTCGGGATAGCCGCCCGAAATCGTCGTCATGAACACTGCCGATGGCAGCGCCAGCGAGGTGTTGGAAGTGAATTTCTTCGACGGCATCATCTTGCCGCGCGCGACGCCAGCCTGATCAGGCGTGATGCATTCTATGTCTTCGATGCCGCGCCATTCCAGCCAAGCGCTGACTTCCTTCCAGTTCTTCACGCCGCGTTGATTTTTCACGAAGGCAGGCGTTCGGACGCGTCCTCCGCGGGTCGACGGACGGACTTCCTTTTTCGCAGGCGGCATCATTCACCAGTTTGGGTTGCAATTATCACAGTATAGCTGTTGCCGGTGATGGAAGGGAAGGGGAGCTGCCTGTCTTCGGCTTCCTGGTTGAAAATCGCGCCACGCAGATTAGGGTCAACCTCCCGCAGATCGAGCAGCAGAAGACACCGTATGCCAGGCAAATTGACCACCATCGGCTTCGACGCCGACGATACCCTATGGCAGAACGAACAGTTCTTCCGCCTGACCGAGAAGCATTTTGCAACCCTACTCGCCGACCATGGCGAGGCCGAGCACATTTCGGCACGGCTGCTGGAGGCCGAGAAGCGCAACCTTGCCGTCTACGGCTTCGGCATCAAGGGCTTTACCTTGTCGATGATCGAGACGGCAATAGAAGTGACCGAGGGCCGTGTGCCGGGGTCGACCATCGCCGAAATCCTCGCCGCCGGCCGCGACATGCTGGGACATCCGGTCGAGGCTTTGCCGCATGCGCGTGAGACCGTGGAAAGGCTCGCCGGCGCCTACCATCTGGTGCTGATCACCAAGAGCGATCTGTTCGACCAGGAGCGCAAGCTGGCGGCGTCCGGCCTTGGCGACCTGTTCGATGCCGTCGAGATCGTCAGCGACAAGAGCGCCGCCACCTATGCCAGGATCTTTGGCCGTCACGGCAGCCCGCAGACCAGCATGATGGTCGGCAATTCGCTCAAGTCGGACGTGGTGCCGGCCATCGAGGCCGGCAGCTGGGGTGTGTATGTGCCGCACGAGCTGACCTGGGTGCTCGAACACGTCGAGCCGCCGGTCGAGGCACCGCGTTTTCGTCAGCTTGTCGATCTTGGCGAACTGCCGGCTTTGATCGAGAGCATCGGCAAGGAACGCTGACCGCCCCGCACGTGTTCGGGCGGATTGCGATCAGCCGCGCCCGAGGCTGATCAGCCGGTCGACCACCGGCTGCAGCCTTTCGGTGGTGATCGGCTTGGTTACCACCACATCGACCACGCTCGACAGGCCCAGGCTGTCGGGCGTGCCGGTCTTGGTTGAAAGCAGGATCACCTTGGGGAGCGACCGCCCAGATGTCCGCCGCAAGGCGTCGATGGCCGCCATTAGCGCGCGGCAGTCCTCGTTGTCGGGGCCGCCATCGAGAACGACGGCGCCCGGAATGAGGGTTCGCAATGTCTTGGCCGCCATTTCGGGCGACTCGGAGATCGGCTTCAGTCCGGACTTCTCGACGATCTTCGACACCACCACCCGGTTGATCGGCGATTTTCCAACGACCAGCACGTGGGAGAAATCCGTTGATATCTCGGAGTTCGCGTCCCTGCTTGACGAATTCAGATGTTTGGCGGTGTCGGTCTCGCGGTTCACAGGGCACATGGGCGGGGCGGGCACTCGGCGCTGCTTCAATGCAGGGTTGAAATCCGAGAGCCAATTGGCGTGAGATCGCCCGCCATGTCAAGCTGAAATGACGGACCTGCGAAATATAGCCGGAAATATTAAACCTCGGAGACAAGGTCTGTTTTCGAACTGTAGTTAAGTTTACGCTCAAAAGCGAAAGTCACCCGCGCTGAAAACCCGCGGGTGACGTTGAAATCGGCCAGTGAGCGACGGGGCCCATAGGTTCCACAAGCACAAAGCTTCCGTAAGGGAAGATCAGCCGTGACTCTTCTGCGTGACGATCACCGGGATCAGCAGGTCGCCCCAATTGCCGTCGCCGCCATGATGCCGGGCCGAGCGCACCAGTTCCACCGAGACGCCGGCCTCCACTGCCTTCATCACCGATTGATTGAGCCGGTGCAGGTCGTTGGCCAGCATGCGGATGGTCGCCTGTTGGTCGACACTCATCGTGGTGGACTGCTCTTCTGCACGTTCCTTGACGCGGCTTATCGATGCCATTTTCTTCTCCCTTGCCCTTCGGGCGTTTCCTCTGTTGGTTATGTCGATCGGTTCATTCCGCTGCCGGCTTGAACTGGACGTGCTCGGTCGATTCATGCATGGCGGTGGTCGACGACTGGCCGCCGCTAATTGCCATCGACACGGCGTCGAAATAGCCGGTGCCGACCTCGCGCTGGTGCTTGGTCGCGGTGTAGCCGTGGACTTCGGCCGCGAACTCGGCTTCCTGCAACTCGGAATAGGCCGCCATCTGCCGCGCCTTGTAGCCGCGGGCCAGCTCGAACATGCCGAAATTGAGCTGGTGGAACCCGGCCAATGTGATGAACTGGAACTTGTAGCCCATGGCGCCGAGCTCGCGCTGGAACTTGGCGATCGTCGCGTCGTCGAGGTTCTTCTTCCAGTTGAACGACGGCGAGCAATTATAGGCGAGCAGCTTGCCCGGATGATGCCTGCGCACGCCTTCGGCGAATTTCTTGGCCTGCGCCAGATCGGGCTTGGATGTTTCGCACCAGATCAGGTCGGCATGCGGCGCATAGGCAATGGCGCGCGCGATGCACGGTTCGATGCCGTTCCTGACCTGGTAGAAGCCTTCAACCGTGCGGCCGGCATCGTAGTCGACGAAAGGCTGGTCGCGCTCGTCAATGTCGGAGGTCAGAAGCTTTGCCGCTTCCGCATCGGTGCGTGCCACGACTAGCGTCGGCGTGCCCATCACGTCGGCCGCCAGACGCGCCGCGTTGAGGTTGCGGATATGCGCGGCGGTCGGGATCAGCACTTTGCCGCCGAGATGGCCGCACTTCTTCTCAGAGGCCAGCTGGTCCTCATAGTGGACGCCGGCAGCGCCGGCCTCGATGAACGCCTTCATGATCTCGAAGGCGTTGAGCGGTCCGCCGAAGCCGGCCTCGGCATCGGCGACGATCGGCGCGAACCAGGTGTCGACCGACAGGCCGTTGCCTTCCGAGGTCTCGATCTGATCGGCGCGCTGCAGCGTGCGGTTGATGCGCTTGACCAGTTCGGGCGCCGCATTGGCGGGATAGAGCGACTGGTCCGGATACATGGCCGACGCGGTGTTGGCGTCGGCGGCGACCTGCCACCCCGAAAGATAGATTGCCTTCAGCCCGGCACGCACCTGCTGCATCGCCTGGTTGCCCGACATGGCGCCGAGTGCATTGACGAAGTCTTCCTCGTGGATGAGCTTCCACAGCCGGTTGGCGCCCATTTCGGCAAGACTCTGGCGTATCTGGACCGACCCGCGCAGCCGCTTCACATCGTCCGGCGAATAGGCTCGTTCGATGCCGTCGAAGCGGCCTTCGGGCGCGGATGGGACAAGATTGTAAAAATCAGTCATTGGTCACTCCAGATCAATCGATGTCAGTGTCTTGAAACGCCGCGCCCTGGGATGGTGTGCGTCGTCTGTGTGTGACTCATTTACATTGCGCCGCGACGAGAGCGAGGAAAACCGCCATTTCCGGTAAAAAATAAGAGAAAACCTGTGTTGTGTTTGACTGCTTGCCTGTAAATCTGTCATGATTGTAAAAAGATGGTGCGCCGTTCATCGCTCGCAAGTCGTGTAAATTCCTGTCAAGGAAAGCCGATGGCCGACCAGAAGATATTCGCCGGGCCGCGCATCCGCCGCATCCGCATCGCCAAAGGCCTGACCCAGACGGCGATGGCCGAGGGGCTCGGCATCTCGCCGTCCTATCTCAACCTGATCGAGCGCAACCAGCGGCCGCTGACGGTGCAGCTGATCCTGAAGCTGGCCTCTGTCTACAAGGTCGACCCGCATGAATTGCAGGGTGAGGCGAGAGGGTCGATCTCGGCCTTGAAGGAAGTGTTCGGCGACCCGCTGCTTGCCGGTGAGCTGCCGGGCGACCAGGAACTGATCGAACTGGCCGAGGCCGCCCCCAATGCATCGGCTGCGATGATAAAACTGTTTCGCGCTTACCGCGAGCAGGCCGAGCGGCTGTCCGATCTCAACGAGCTTCTGGCGCGCGAGGGCCGCGCCACGGCGCTGTCCGGTGCGCGGCTGCCGATCGACGAAGTGCACGAGATTTTCGAGCGCCGGCCGAACCATTTTGCAGCACTGGAGGAGGAGGCCGAGGCCTTCACCTCGATGCTCGACCCCGGCGACGATCTGTTCGGCGCGCTGAAGGCGTGGCTGAAGCGCGAGTATGGCATCGTCGTCAAGGTGCTGCCGGTCGCCACCATGCCGAACTGGCGCCGCCGTTATGACCGTCATTCGCAGCGTCTTTTTCTATCGGAGCGGCTGTCGCCGTTCGACCAGTTGCGCGAAGTCGCCATGGAGGCCTGCCTGATCCGCATGACGGTCGCTGTCGCCGGCGAAATTCAGACGCTGAAGCTCGGTACGGACGAAGCCCGTCGGCTCGCCCGCTTCGAGTTCGGCCGCTACGCCGCCAATGCCTTGATGATGCCCTATCAGGCATTTCATGCCGCCGCCGTGCGGGCTCGTTACGACATCGATGTGCTGCGCTCGCGTTTCGGCGTCTCCTTCGAACAGGCGGCGAACCGCCTGACCATGCTGCAGCGTCCTGGCTTGTCCGGAGTGCCGTTCTTCATGCTCGAGGTCGACAATGCCGGCAATCGCTTCCGCAAGGCCGGCGGCCAGGGCTTTCCGCAAAGCCGCTTTGGCGGCGGCTGCCCGAAACTGCCGGTCCATGCCGCTTTCGCTTCGCCTGGCCAGATCCTGGTCGAGGCGGTGGAAATGCCCGACGGCGCCGAGTTCCTCTGCATCGCCCGCACGCTCGAGGGGCCGCAGGGTTCGTTCTCCGAGCGTCCGCGCCGCACCGCGCTGCTGTTGGGCTGTGATATCGGCTTTCGCGACGAGACCGTCTATGGCGCCGGGCTGCCGGCAAAGGCCGGACAGGGCGCCGCCACGCCGGTCGGTCCCGCTTGCCGGCTGTGCGAACGCATCGGCTGCCTGGCCCGCGCCGAGCCGCCGGTGACCCGTCCGCTGGGCCTGGACGAGATGGTGACGGGCCTGAGCGCCTTCGATTTCCAGTGATGCTTCTCGGGCTGGAGGTCGCGGAAGACCGCAGCTGTTTGCGCTAAGCAATAGAGCGCGGCCCGAACCATCGCCGAACCAAATATTGATTAAGCATCGGCGCTGCGCTATCGAAGGTGAGCTGCAGGGCAGCCAAGGGGGGGCGGCTTATGAACAGGAAAGCTTTGTGGCTTGGCGTGGCGCTTGCCCTTTTGGCGGGGCCTGTTCTGGCAGAAAAATCCTCGGAATTCTTCAAGGACTATCAACAGTATAGTGACGACGGCAAGGCATTCCTGGACAAGATCGATCCAAAGACCGGCGCGGTCGACCTTCCCGAAGGCATCCATCTCGATCTCAAGGACAAGTTCTATTTTCTGGGCAAGAAGGACGCGACGTCCGTCCTGACCGAGGCCTGGGGCAATCCGCCTGATACCGCGTCCGAAGCAATCGGCATGATCTTCCCGGCCAAGTACGAGCCCATCGCCGGCAACGGTTGGGGCATCGAATTGCGCTATGAAAAGATCGGCCATGTCGATGACGCCGACGCGGCATCCATCGACTACACCGAACTGCTGAGCAGCATGCAGGCGGACACATTGTCGGCCAACGATCAGCGGGTAAAGGACGGCTTTCCCCCGATCAAGCTAATCGGCTGGGCCTCGCCGCCGGTCTATGATTTCGTCCACAAGCGGCTGCACTGGGCCAAGGAACTGCAGTTCGGAGACGATACCGTCCACACGCTCAATTACGACGTCCGTTTCCTCGGCCGGGAAGGCGTCTTCGTGATGAGCTACATCGCTACGGTTGAACAATTGCCGGAGATCAAGCAGAGCCTGGACGAAGTGCTGGGCGTGGCGGACTTCAGCACCGGCAAGAAATACACCGATTTTCTGCCCGGCACCGACACGGTCGCCGCGGTTGGCATTGGCGGCCTCATCGCCGGAAAACTCGCGGCAAAGGCCGGCCTGATTGCGGTCGCGGTCATCGCCCTGAAAAAGTTCGGCATTCTGCTGCTGGTACCGTTGGCCGGTCTTTGGCGCTTTATCCGCGGCAACAAGGGCACGTCCTAGAAACGGCGGTGTTTGCCCGTATGGCTGCCGGTTGGCGGTGCGCCAAAGGGAATGCCGGGCTGGATCACGTCCGGCGGTAGCCTATGCGCTAGGCGAATACGGCACGTTTCTGTCGTCCATTGTGCATCATGCCGCCCCGAGATAGCCGACAGTGGCACCCCATGACCGATACCGCATCTTCTCCAATCGCCGCACCGCCGATCGTCTCGCCTCGCGAAGAGCGGGTCGGCTTGCTGCTGGTGTTCCTGTCGGCGCTGATGTGGAGCTTTGGCGGCACCATCGCCCGCTTCATCGACACCGCTGACAGTTGGACCGTGGTGTTCTGGCGATCGCTGTGGGCGGCTGTGTTCCTGATTTGCTTCATGGCCTGGCGCGACGGCTGGCGCGGCATGTTGCGGCTGTTTCGCGACATGGGCCTGCCCGGCCTTGCCGTGGCCGTCTGTTTCGCCACGGCGTCGACGTGCTTCGTTGTCGCGCTCGCCTACACCACCGTTGCCAATATCCTGTTGATGCAGGCCGGTGTGCCGCTGCTGGCGGCATTGCTTGCCTGGGTGCTGTTTCGCGAACGCGTCGCCATCGCGACCTGGGTGGCGATCGCCGCCGTCATCGCCGGCGTCGCCATCATGGTGTCGGAATCGCTCGACGGCGCCGTATCGCCCATCGGCGACGGGCTGTCGCTGCTGATCGCCGTCATGTTCTCGATCGCCACTGTCATCACCCGGCGCTTCGCCCATGTGCGCATGACGCCGGCGACGTGCCTCGGCACGATGCTGGCAGCGGCTTTCGCCGCATCGCAAGCCACGCAGTTTGCCACGTCGACCCACGACATGGCTTTCCTGTTTGCCTTAGGCGTTATCAATCTCGGCCTGGGCCTTGCCTTCTTCGCCACCGGCGCGAGGCTGGTTCCGGCGGCGATCGCAGCACTCCTCGGCACGTTCGAGCCGATCCTCGGACCGATCTGGGTCTGGCTCGTTCATGGCGAGGTGCCCTCGGTGCGCACCATCATCGGCGGCGCGGTGGTGGTCGCCGCGCTGCTCGTCCATATCGCGCTTGAATTCAAGCGCCAGGCGAGGCCTGCACGGCCGGGGACCACTGGCCTGCCATCCCCTAATTGACCCGCCTTTCCCTTGGTTGAGCCCGTCTTCCCTAATAACGCCCGTCTTTCCCCAATTAGCGAAGCCGCACGCCCTATTGACCGAGCTTCCCCGCGCGGGCCATTGACAACCTTGCTGCGGCACGGGCAGGCTGGGGCACGGCAACAACAAGACAGGCTTATCTTGCCAAGTGTCCCCGCCGGTCGGACCAAGACCGGACCACAGCGTCGTATCCCTGCCAGCGCCGCGGCGAAAGCCTCTGACGGCGTCAGCGCGCCCGCCATGCGGGCACACAGAGCCATCATCTGCCGCTCGTCGAACCGCCCGGACGGCGCTGGCAGTTCATGCTTGTGGCTGCCCGGAAAGCTCAATACTCTGAAGCAAATGCCCAATCGCGCTCGAACAGCGACGACTTGGCGAAGGAACACTCATCAAAGGAGAACAGCATGATCCGCAAAGCGCTCTGGCTTTCGGCAACCTCGGCATTTCTGACGCTTTTCGCCGTTGGCGGCCATGCCGAGGATCGCGTCGTCAACGTCTTCAACTGGTCGGATTACATCGACAGTTCGATCATTGACGACTTCACCAAGGAGACCGGCATCAAGGTCGTCTACGACACCTTCGATTCCAATGAAATCCTCGAAACCAAGCTGCTTGCCGGCGGCAGCGGCTATGACGTCGTCGTGCCCAGCGGCAACTTCC
Source organism: Mesorhizobium sp. C268A (assembly GCF_040324475.1). Taxonomy (NCBI): domain Bacteria; kingdom Pseudomonadati; phylum Pseudomonadota; class Alphaproteobacteria; order Hyphomicrobiales; family Phyllobacteriaceae; genus Mesorhizobium; species Mesorhizobium sp. C268A. The sequence goes on along the minus strand of NZ_JAMYVX010000001.1, from coordinate 1,911,955 downwards.
TGGCCCGCCAGATCCAGGCCGGCGTGTTCCAGAAGCTCGACAAGTCGAAGCTGCCCAACATTTCCAACATGTGGGACACGGTTTCGGAGCGCACCGCCAAATACGATCCGGGCAACGAATATTCGATCAACTACATGTGGGGCACGGTCGGCATCGGCTACAACATCAAGAAGGTGAAGGCTGCACTCGGCACCGACAAGATCGACAGCTGGGATGTGTTCTTCAATCCCGACAGCCTGGCCAAGCTGAAGGACTGCGGCGTCTATGTGCTGGACTCGCCGGCCGACATCATCCCGGCGGCGCTCAAATATCTCGGCCTCGATCCGAACAGCACCTCACCTGACGACATCGCCAAGGCCGAGGAGACGTTGCTGAAGGTGCGGCCGTATATCCGCAAATTCCATTCGTCCGAATACATCAACGCGCTCGCCAACGGCGATATCTGTTTGGCGGTCGGCTGGTCGGGTGACGTCTTCCAGGCGCGCAACCGCGCGGTCGAGGCCAAGCAAGGCGTCGAGATCGGCTATTCCGTGCCCAAGGAAGGCGCCCAGATGTGGTTCGACCAGATGGCGATTCCCGCCGATGCGCCGCATGCCGCCGAGGCACTCGAATTTCTCAACTACATGATGAAGCCGGAAGTGATCGCCAAGTCGTCCAACTATGTGCTGTACGCCAACGGCAACAAGGCTTCGCAGCAGTTCGTCGACAAGGCACTGCTGGATGATCCGGCGGTCTATCCGGACGCCGAGACCTTGAAAAAGCTCTATACGGTCCAGCCCTACGATCCCAAGACCCAGCGCCTGATCACGCGCAGCTGGACCAAGATCGTCACCGGCCAGTAAGCAATGCGACATGGTCCCGGCAGCCACCTGCCGGGACCATTCTTCTCTGGGGCAAGAAGCAAAAAAATAGGACGGAGTGGGACATGAAATCGCTTGGCAGCATCCGCAGGGATTTCGCGCCATGGAACGACCCGAACGCCAAGCCATATATCCAATTCGAGAACGTCACCAAGAAGTTCGGTGACTTCACCGCCGTCAACAATCTGTCGCTGACCATTTTCGAGCGCGAGTTCTTCGCCCTGCTCGGCGCGTCGGGCTGCGGAAAGTCGACGTTGCTGCGGATGCTTGCCGGCTTCGAGGATCCCACCGCCGGCCGTATCCTTCTCGACGGCCAGGACTTGCGCGGCATCCCGCCCTACCGCCGCCCGGTCAACATGATGTTCCAGTCCTATGCGCTGTTCCCGCATATGAGCGTGGAAAAGAACATTGCCTTCGGCCTCAAGCAGGAAGGCATGCCGGGACCGGATATCGAAAAGCGCGTCGCCGAGATGCTGAAGCTGGTGAAGCTAGAGCAGTTCGCCAAGCGCAAGCCGCACCAATTGTCGGGCGGCCAGCGCCAGCGCGTCGCGCTCGCCCGCTCGGTTGCCAAGCGGCCAAAAGTCTTGCTGCTCGATGAGCCGCTCGGCGCGCTCGACAAGAAGCTGCGCGAGGAAACGCAGTTCGAGCTGATGGACCTGCAGCAAAATCTCGGCCTTACCTTCGTCGTCGTCACCCACGACCAGGAAGAGGCGATGACCATGGCCGACCGCATCGCCATCATCGACAAGGGCGAGGTGATGCAGGTGGCGACGCCGGCGGAAGTCTATGAGGCGCCGAGCTCACGCTTCGTTGCCCACTTCGTCGGCAATGTGAACATGTTCGAAGGCAAGGTCGCCGAGCGTGCGGCAAACACCACGCGCATTACCGGCGCGACAGGGGCCCAGATCGTCGTCGAAAACAGCACCGATACAAAGGCCGGTTCCGACATCGTCTTCGCCATCAGGCCGGAGAAGATCAAGGTGTCGTCGAAGAAACCGGCCGACGCAGTCAATGCGCTTGAGGGCGAGGTCTACGACGTTGCCTATCTCGGCGACATGACCGTCTACCACATCCGGCTGGATGACGGGCAGATGATCAGGGCAAGCGCGCTCAACGCGGCGCGAGTCACCGAGGACCCGCTGACCTGGAACGACCGCGCCTGGGTCTCCTTCCGGCCGGATGCCGGCGTCGTGCTGACGCGGTAGGGAGCGGCCATGTCCAACATCGCCATCACCGACGCCGGTCCATCGGCCGCGGCCAAACCATTGCCGACGCGGCTCGCCAGCGGCTTCGTCAGCCGGCTCGTCATCATCGTTCCCTATCTCTGGCTGCTGTTCTTCTTTTTCATTCCGTTCATTATCGTCTTCAAGATTTCGCTGTCGCAGTCGGCGATCGCCATGCCGCCCTACACGCCGGTGCTCGATTTCAGGGATGGCATTTCCGGATTCGTTGCCCGCTTCCGCGAACTCAGCTTCGACAATTATGTCTGGCTGACGCAGGACGCGCTTTACTTCAAAGCCTATGTCACCAGCGTCATCATCGCGGCGATCTCGACGATACTGACCTTGCTCGTCGGCTTCCCGATCGCTTACGGCATGGCGCGCGCGCCGGCGACGATCCGCCCGACCTTGCTGATGCTGGTGATCCTGCCGTTCTGGACGTCGTTCCTGATCCGCGTCTACGCCTGGATCGGCATCCTCAAGCCCGAGGGGCTGCTCAATCAACTGCTGCTGTCGCTGAACATCATCGATCAGCCGCTGATCATCCTCAACACCTACACGGCGATCTTCATAGGCATCGTCTATTCCTATCTGCCATTCATGGTGCTGCCGCTCTATTCGTCGCTGGAAAAAATGGATTACTCGCTGATCGAGGCGGCAAAGGATCTCGGCTGCCCGCCGACAGCCGCCTTCTGGAAGATCACCTTTCCGCTGTCGCTGCCCGGCGTCATCGCCGGCTGCCTGCTGGTGTTCATCCCGGCCGTTGGCGAGTTCGTCATTCCCGACCTGCTCGGCGGGTCGCAGACGCTGATGATCGGCAAGACCTTGTGGAATGAATTCTTCGCCAACCGTGACTGGCCGGTGTCGTCTGCCGTCGCCGTTATCCTGCTGCTGCTCCTGATCGTGCCGATCATGCTCTTCCAGCAGGCTCAGGCACGCGCCCAGGAGCAAGACAAATGAACGCCACCTGGAGCCGCTTCAACGTCACCTCGGTCGTGCTGGGCTTTGCCTTTCTCTATCTGCCGATCGTGCTGCTCATCGTCTTCTCCTTCAACGAGTCGAAGCTGGTTACCGTCTGGGGCGGCTTCTCGACCAAATGGTATGCCTCGCTGTTTCACAATCAGGGGCTGATGGACGCCACCTGGGTGACGGCGCGTGTGGGGGTCATCTCCGCCACGGTGGCAACGGTGCTCGGCACGCTGGCAGCGCTGACCTTGACCCGCTACACCCGCTTCAGGGGCCGCATCCTGTTTTCCGGCATGGTGTTTGCGCCGCTGGTCATGCCGGAAGTCATCACCGGCCTTTCGCTGTTGCTGCTGTTCGTTGCCGTCGGTCTCGACCGTGGCTTCCTGACCGTGACGCTTGCTCACATCACCTTGACCATGTGCTTCGTGGCTGTCGTCGTGCAGTCGCGCCTGGTGTCGTTCGATCGTTCGCTGGAAGAAGCTGCCTTGGACCTCGGCGCAACGCCGGTAAAGACCTTCTTTCAGATCACGCTGCCGGTGATCATGCCGGCCATCGTCTCCGGCTGGATGCTGGCCTTCACCTTGTCGCTTGACGATCTGGTGATAGCCTCCTTCACCTCCGGGCCTGGCGCCACCACGCTGCCGATGAAGATCTACAGCCAGGTGCGTCTCGGCGTGACGCCGGAAATCAACGCCGCCTGCACCATCCTGATCGCCGTCGTGGCGGTAGGCGTTATCATCGCTTCGGTCGCCAACAAGCGGCGTGAGGTGCAACGCCAGCTCGACGAACGGGCCGCGCAGCGCGGTTGATTGCGTCAAACGAGGGATAGGGCGGTCCCGGTAAGGGTCCGCCTATTCGCCTGAGACGCCGCGGCTGATCGGCGAGATGAACGGCGTGCTCCAGGTGCCGCCGACGAAGAATGACGACTGGTTGGATCCCTGCTGGCCATTGACCGGTGCCGCTGCCGGGTCGGCCTGGGTGACACCCCCCGAAAGCGCCAGCCCGCGTCCGCCGTAAGAGGCGATGCCGGACAGCCAGACCTTGTATTTCGCCGAATTGGCCTCGGCCTTGTCCAGCCTTGCCACACCCTTCGAGATGGTGGCCTTGAGCTCGGCGCCGTCCATCGGCAGTGTCCCGTCCGAGACGTCGTCGAGCGCGAAGAAGCCGCCCTGTTCCGTGTGCTTCAGAAATGCCGGCAAATTGAGCCCGCTCAGCGCGCCCGGCCCGAACGTCGCAGAGACCGAGCCGTCGGCGTTCTCGAAGATCGAGTCCCAGGATTTGCCCGGCCCTTTGAGAATGACCGAGACAGTGCCGGTGCTGGCCGGCACCAGCCGCGTCATTCCGGCCGCGGTGCCGAAAGCGGCGCCGTCAATGTCGGAGGCGAGCAGCCGGATCTCGACCTGCGAGCCCTCCGGTTTACGGTCGAAACGCAGGCTGCTTTGCACGTTGCCGCCAAAGGCCGACGCATCGGAGATATCAAAGACGGCAAGCCCGTTCTTCACCTGCGCCGTAGCGGCGACGTCGGCAAGCTGGATTGCGCCGGCCGAGGCATGCGCCGCTGACAGCCTCAGATCGAGATTGATCCGGTCGGCGAAGCTGGTGTCGATTTCGCCGGGACCGGTTTCACCGGTGGGCGCCAGCGGCGTGAAGGCCGAAAACAGCGACCTGAGGTCGAGCGTGTCGAAGGCGAGTGTGCCTGATATCACCGGCAAGGCGTCGCCGAACGAGAAATCCAGCGCCCCCATTCCCGGGTTGCTGTCGAGCGTCACCGCGGTGTTTTCGAATTTGACGCGGCCGGCGGTCGCCGTGATCTTGCTCGAAATCGAGACCGAACCGATCGCCGTACCAGGAGCAATGCCGGCCTGCGACCATTCCAGCACGCGCCGCAGCGAGGGTGCGGCGAATTTCGCCTGGCCATCGAAATAGGCGTTTTGCGACATGCTGGCCGTGCCATCGAACGAGAAGCTGGCCGGCGCTGCCTTGAACGAAAACGTGACCGGTGCGGCGCCGCCGGCAAACAGCACCAGCGGCTTGGGCGAGGCGGCATCGACGGTGACGCTCTCTCCGCGCCAGATTCCGGTCGCCGACAAGGTCGCGTTGCTGTTCATCGCTGCCCAGCTCGCCTGGCCGGACAGGCTGGTCAGCAATTCGACGTCCTTGCCGCCGATGGAGGCGACCATGCGGCCGTCCCTGAATTCCACTGTGCCGAACGGATCGGCGGGCAGCTTGCTCAGGTCCGGCTTCGTCGGATCGGCGTTGACTAGGCCGCGCGCCGTGTCGATGGAGCGGGTGATGCGTCCGCCCGTTGGTATGGCGGGCAGGAATATGCCGTTTGCGGCGCGCTGGACCCGGATTGTCGGCCGCACCAGCCGCGCCGTCGAAAACACCACATCGCCCTGCAGCGCCGCCATCGCCGAAAGGTCGACCTCGACCCGTTCGGCCTCGATCACCGGCGGCGCGTCGGTCTCGGTCCACTGGGACAGCGTGACGTCGCTCAATATGGCGCGGAACTTCGGCCACACCTCGATGCGCGGCGAACCGGCGATGGTGACCCTGAAACCGCTCCACGCGCTCATCTCCCAGGCGATGCGATCGCGCACGATCCGGGTCGAGGCAAACAGCGGCAGAGCGGCGACGACCAGCGCGATGACGAGCACGGCAACGCCGATCGCCCATATTCCGCGCCGGATCAAAGGTGATGGCATATTGCCCCGGTTGCTTTCATTCCGATAAACGCCTGACGGGTGTAACCGCCAGTCGTCACCACGCCTTCCAGCCGTCACTACGACTCAGGGCTGAGGCATTTCAAGTCTTTATGGCCCGGCGATGGCAATTGCGCACATATGGCCGAGTTTAGCGGAACAAAATCTTGCTCTGCCGCACGGTGGTAGGCATAAGCGATGCAGCTTCAGCCTGTTACGAGGCGCGGCGTTTTTGGGACAGCGGCGCCTGTAAAGCTGAGGCTAGTGCATGTCGCCCGGAAGAGTGCAGCGGTTCCGGGACAACGACGTGCATCAAACAAAAGCATATCTATCTTGCGACGCGACGGGCTTCAAGGAGGATCGATCATGGCTGCCGAAGCACCGCTCTGGACTCCGACGCAAGACCAGATCGACGCAACACCACTGACCGCGTTCATGAAGGCAGCAGCGGCCAAAAGCGGCACATCCTTCGCCTCCTACGCCGAACTGCACCGCTGGTCGGTCGAGGATCGCGAGGGCTTCTGGAGCCTGCTGTGGGACTTTTGCGGCATTGTCGGCGACAAAGGGACCGATGCGGGCGAGCCCGTGCTCGTCGATGGCGACAAGATGCCCGGCGCATCGTTCTTTCCCAAAGCGACGCTGAACTTCGCCGAAAACCTGCTGAAGAAGACCGGTTCCGGTGACGCGATCGTCTTTCGCGGCGAGGACAAGATCGAGCGGCGGCTGTCGTGGAGCGAACTGCACCAGCTGACCTCGCGCTTTCAGCAGCTTTTCCTGTCGCTCAAGGTGAAAAAGGGCGACCGCATCGCGGCGATGATGCCCAACATGCCGGAAACCGTCGCCGCCATGCTGGCGGCCGCCTCCATCGGCGCGGTCTGGTCGTCCTGTTCCCCCGATTTCGGCGAGCAGGGCGTGCTCGACCGTTTCGGCCAGATCGAGCCGGTCATATTCATTGCGCCGGACGGCTATTGGTACAATGGCAAGGCAATCGAGGTAGCCGACAAGATCGCTACCGTTGCGGCGAAGCTCGAAACCGTCCGCAAGGTCCTGATCGTCGACTATCTCGGTACCTCGCGCGATATCGCAGCGATCATCGACAAGGCCGTGGCGCTCGAAGAGGCGCTGTTACCCTTTACCGCCAAAGCGGTCACGTTCGAGCGGCTGCCGTTCGCGCATCCGCTCTACATCCTGTTCTCGTCAGGCACGACCGGCATTCCCAAATGCATCGTCCATTCGGCCGGCGGCACGCTGGTCCAGCATGTCAAGGAACACCGGCTGCATGCCGGACTCATCGAAGGCGACCGCTTCTTCTACTTCACCACCTGCGGCTGGATGATGTGGAACTGGCTGGTGTCGGGCCTGGCCTCGGGCGCCACGCTGCTGCTCTATGACGGCTCGCCCTTCCACCCCGACGGCAATGTGCTGTTCAGCTTCGCAGATGCCGAGAAGATGACCTTTTTCGGCACCTCGGCCAAATTCATCGATTCCGTGCGCAAGGCCGGGCTCAAGCCGATCCGCAGCCATGATCTGTCGAGTGTGCGGGCTATTTCCTCCACCGGCTCACCGTTGTCGCCGGAGGATTTCCGCTTCGTCTATGACGGCATCAAGAAGGACGTACATCTCGCCTCGGTTTCCGGCGGCACCGACATCGTCTCCTGTTTCGTGCTCGGCGTACCGACGCAACCGGTCTGGACCGGCGAGATCCAGGGTCCCGGCCTCGGCCTTGCCGTCGATGTATGGGACGATGACGGCAAGCCGATCCGCGAGCAAAAGGGTGAGCTGGTCTGCACAAAAGCGTTCCCGTCGATGCCGATCGGCTTCTGGAACGATCCTGAGGGCAAGAAATACCAGGCCGCCTATTTCGAGCGCTTCGACAATGTCTGGTGCCACGGCGACTTCGCCGAATGGACCGCGCATGGCGGCATGATCATCCACGGCCGTTCCGACGCGACGCTCAATCCGGGCGGTGTGCGCATCGGCACGGCGGAGATCTACAATCAGGTCGAACAGATGCCGGAGATCCTTGAGGCGCTGTGCATCGGTCAGGATTTCGACAATGACGTCCGCGTCGTGCTGTTCGTGCGGCTGGCCGCCGGCGTGACGCTGGACGAGGATCTGGAAAAGCGCATTCGTTCCAAGATCCGCAGCGGCGCCAGCCCGCGCCACGTGCCGGCAAGGATCGTCGCCGTCAGCGACATTCCGCGCACCAAATCGGGCAAGATCACCGAGCTTGCAGTGCGCGACGTGGTGCATGGCCGCGCCATCAAGAACAAGGAAGCGTTGGCCAATCCAGAGGCGCTGGAGCTGTTCAGGAACCTGCCGCAGCTGGCTGAGTGACGCGGCCGGGATGGTTAACCAGATATGTCGGTCGAATTTACCTAGATTTCATGAGTGGTACACATTCGTAAATTTTTTGGACGGCCGGTAAGGAGTTGTTAAGGCCCGGCGTCGATAGTCGCACGTAACTTGAGGGAGAAATCCCGTTCCTCGTCCCCTGAGGATCAGATTCGCTCAAGCCCCCGTTGTGACAGCAAATCCCATTTAAGGCGTCCTGTTGGACGCCTTTTCTTTGTCCGGGATTCTCGCCCGGGAATGGCCGGCCCTATTCGGCCAGCACCCGCGTCGACGGGAAGGCGACCTCGACCAGCGTCCCTTCGCCCGGCGTCGAGGTGATGGTGAAGCGGGCGCGGTTGGCTTCCACCATCGCCTTGGTCAGCGGCAGGCCGAGACCGGTGCCGTCGCCACGCCCGCGCTTCAGCGCATTGATCTGCTTGAACGGCTTCAGCGCCTGCTCGATCTCGGCATGGCTCATGCCAATGCCGGTATCGCGCACCCGCATGACAACGTCGCCGGAGGTTTCATAGGCGGTCGACACGATCACCTGTCCGCCGGCTTGCGTATAGCGAATGGCATTGGACAGGATGTTGAGCGCGATCTGGCGCACGCTTCTGAGGTCGGCGACCACTTCGGGCAGTCGCGAGGCGAAGCTGGAGCGAATGATGACACGCTCGCGGTTGGCCTGCGGCTGCATCATCGCCACAGTCTCGGCCAGCGTATCGTTGAGCGACACCGCCTCGTAGTCCATTTCCTGCTGGCCGGCCTCGATCTTCGAAATGTCGAGGAGGTCATTGACGAGATCGAGCACATGGTTGCCCGAGCGGTTGATGTCTCTGAGATAGTCGCGGTAGCGGTCATTGGCTACCGGGCCGAACTTCTCGTCCACCATCAGCTCGGAAAAGCCGATAATGGCGTTGAGCGGCGTGCGGATCTCGTGGCTGATGCGGGCGAGGAAATCGGTCTTCTGCGAGGAGGCGCGCTCGGCCACCGCGCGCGCCTGGGTCAGATCCTCTTCGGCCCGCTTCCACTGCGTGATGTCGCGCACCACGGCGCAGAAGCCGCTGTCATTGGGCAGCCTGCCGATGGTCATGAACAGCGGGATGAAGCGCCCTTGCGCCTCGCGCCCGATCACCTCGCGGCCATCGTTCATCACACTCGCCACGCCGGGCTCGGACAGGCCGTTCAGATAGTCGCGGGCCGCGCGCTGGCTTTCGATGGCAAACAGCGAGGCGAACGGTTTACCGCTGACGTCGTCGCTGTCGAAGCCGAACAGCGCCTCGGCCGGCCGGCTGATCGAGCGGATGTCGCCGTCGCGGCCGATCAACACCACACCATCGGTCGCGGTGTCGATGATGGTGCGCATCTCGGCAATGCGCGCTTTGAGTTCGGAGACATCGGGCTGCGTCTGCTCCTCGGCTGCGAGATGCGCAACCATCGGCGGCTCGTTATCGCCGGTACGTCGCACCACCAGCATCAGCGCCTTGCCGGCGCGCCACGGCACCGAACGCAAAATGGCTTCGATCGGAAATTCCTGGCCCTCGCGCGTCTTCAGCTTGAGTGTGTGGTCGCTTTCGCCGGCCGTTTCTGAATAGGGATCGGCAAACAGCGCGTCGAGCCCGCCGGCGTCGCTCAGGTCCTCAAGCGTGTCATAGCCGGTCAGGCCGAGGAATTCCTCATTGGCGTAATGAAGCTCGTCGCCCGAATGGATGAGCAGCGGCACCGGCAGCTTGCCGAGGATCGACGTGTCAGGGGCCTTGTGTTCATCTCCGGCCGAGAATGCCGAAGGCATGAACCCCTCAAGCTTGAGCGGCGGCACTTTCAGGCGCTGTGGTTCTGCCGGCACTGTGTCCGCATCGCCGGCCTTGTCCCCGTCTTCCACGGCCGAGTCAGTCGCCTCGTCGGACGGCGCCCAATCCTCATTGTCCTCGGCATCGCGGAAATCGGCCGACGTCATGCTGTCGTCTTCACCGGCATTGGCCGGCGTCTCGGCAACAACCGGCTGTGACTCTGCGGCCTCGACGATCTCTTGCGCTTGCGTATCATCCGGTTCGGGAGCCGGCGCCGGTTCGTCTTTGGAAGACGTCGCTTCCGTACTGTCTCCGGTGACGGAGCCTGGTTCGGGATCGGCATAGTCGAGCAGGGAGCGCGACACTGTCGGCGCCTTCGCCTCGCCTGCTTCGCTGTCCGCAAGGCCGTCGTCCGGCTGCTCGCCGTCAAGCCGCGCCAGGTCCTTTTCGTCCTCGGCATCGCTTTCCGGCGGTTCGGCCTCAGCCGTTTCGCTTTCGGGCGCGGAGGCCGACGGTTCAGCCGCGGCAGCCGGGCCGGCTTCGTCCGGACTCGAGACCTCGGCGGCTTGCCGGGCTGGAGCGGCTGTTTGAGCCTGGTCCGCTTCGACATGGTCCGGTTTGGGATGATCTCCCTTGGCCCGCTCCAGCCTGGCCTCGTCCGGCGTTGTTTGACTGGTCCTGGTCGGCTCGGCCTGCTTGCCGGCATCCGGCTGCTCCGGGGGGGGATTGTCCTTCTTCAGCCGCTCGCCGATTTCGCGGAAAGCGCTGCGCTCCAGCGTCGACAGGCCCCTCTCGCTTGTCGGCTGCTTGTCGTTGGCGGGCTGCCGATGCTCGGCCAGCCGGATGACCTTGTCGGCAAAACGACGTTCCTGCTTCGGCACGATGGTCAGTGCCGGCACTTCGCCCTCGAACGGATCGGCCGCCCTGGGAGCTTCCGCCACGGGCTGTTCCGGGGCCGGCTCGGCTGCTGCCGCTGGCGCGCCATTGGGGACCAGCGCCATGCCGATTGCTTCCGGATCGACCACCGCATCGCCGGCGCGGGCGACGCCGAAACCACGAAAACCTTCGAAGGCGCGGCTGCGGCCATAGACAGGCAGTGCTGCCAGATCGACCGGTATCTTCAGGTCGGAGCCGGCAACCGGCCACAGTACCGAGCGGCCCGACCAGGTGTCGCGCCGTTCAAGCAGGCCCGCGATCTCGCCCGAGGCGTCGAGGCCGAAAATTGTCGCGACGTCCTTGAAGCGGCGGCCGATCACGTCGGCGGCGGCTTTGCCGACAATGTCGCCGAATTCCGGCGACAGCGCGCTGAACTTGCCCTCGGCGTCGGTGCGCCAGACGAAGCGCAGCGGCGGCGCCGAGCGGTCGATCTCACGTTTGGCGGGAGGCGCAGCCGGTGGGGCTGCGTCAGAGGGCAGGGCGGGCGCAGCGGCACTGCAGTCCAACTGCGCACTCTCGGCCGGGGAAACAGAGTCCGGCTCGGCCTGCGCCGGGCTGTCCGGCTCGCCAGCCTGCGGCTCTTCGCCGGCATGGAAGTACCAATGATCATGTTGCGCCGGCGCGCTGTCATTCGCCGCCTGCTCGCGGCCGGTCGTCTGCTCGCGATGGTCCGCCTTTGTATCGGTTGACGCCGAAGCATCATGCTCGGTGGCAGCCCGACCTGTCTCCCCGACATCAGGCGCGGCCGCGAGTGGGGCGCCCTGATTCCCGCTTGCGGTGGGGTGGTCAGCCACCGCATCCACCGTTACCGCGTTCTCCGCGGCGGCTTGCGCCGGGCCATCGTCGACCTGCGCTGCAGCAGGTTCGGCATCCAGCTCGCCGACAGGATTTTCCTCACCGAGCTGATCCTCGTCGATGACCACCAGCAGATGCCTGGACTCGGTCAGGCGCGCGAAGCCGGCCGGATAGGACGTGGCGCCGCCGGGAACCAGCCGCTTGACGATGCGGTCGTCCTGGCTCGCCACGTCGGCGACAAGCGCGGCCAGCGTCTCAGGCCGGATGGCGAGCGCGCCAAAGCCATCCGAAGCCGCCTCGACAGTGCCGGCGGCGTCGACAAAGGCGATGAAATGGCCGTCTTCGGTAAAGCCGCTGATGGCGCGGGCCGCAATGTCGGCAGCACTGCGCGAGCCGGCCTGCGCTGCCGGCACCACCAGCATAATGGCGCTTTCGCCGTCCGGCATAGTCACCGCACTGGCCAGGAAGCCGACGGCGCGGCTGGTGATGCCGGTCGCCAGCCGTACCGTAATGGCGCGGTCGCTGCCGATCTGCGGGAAGCCCGCGGTCGCCATGATCTGGCGCCTGGCGATCAGCGGCAGCTGAGCCGAGGCGCCGATGATGGCCTCGATATCGGGATAGCCGAACACCGCAGCGCCCGGGCCGTTGGCCCAGATCACCTGTTCGAGGTCGGCCGACAGAATCGCGATCGCGTCGCCGGCGGCGAAGCGCTGGCGAACCGCATCAAGCACGGCGACATCGAGGAAAGAGTAGTTCTCGGAAGGCATGCGCTTGGCGGACCCTTTCGGTGAAACCTCTTGGCGAACCCCTCTTGGCGAACCTACAAGGCGGGCAATTTGCAGTTAACGCTTTGTTAATAAAAGCCCGCGCGGCGAAGGTCCACAAGCCATGGCGGGAAGCAGGTGGAATCTCTGGCCACTTGGTTAACAGCGTCTCGGAATGTCCCTGGATAACCTCTTGGGTGACGCATGGGAAGAAATTTATGGTGCACTGCAACAAAGATATTGCATCGCACAAAAAAACCGCTATATTGCCATCATACATGAACGAGACGGCTTTTTGTCAAAGCCGCTACCCCGAAAGGATGGAAAATGACCAAGGCCAAGACCGCTGAGACCATCGAAAACGTCGAATTCCCGAGCTTCGACGCTTCCAAGGCAACCGACCAGATCCGCGCTTTCGCCGAAAAGGGCGTCGAGCAGTCGAAGGAAGCCTACTCCAAGCTGAAGACCGGCGCCGAAGAGACCCAGAAAGTCCTGGAATCGACCTTCGAGACTGCCAAGACCGTTTCCAGCGACCTGTCGCTCAAGACCATCGCCGCTCTGCGCGCCAATGCCGAAGCCGGCTTCTCGCATCTCGAGGCCCTCATCGGCGCCAAGTCGCTGTCGGAAGTGGTCGAACTGCAGACCGCCTTCCTGCGCAAGCGCGTCGAGACCACGGTCGAGCAGGCCAAGGACTTCCAGGCTGTTGCTTCGAAGGCTGCCGAAGACGTCTCCAAGCCGGTCAAGACCGCTTTCGAGAAGGCCCTGAAGGACATCAAGGCCGCCTAATAATTGCGCACAACTCTGCGATGCATCAAAACGTCGCATTTCGTCAGACAAATAGGTGTGCGATAGAGTTGTCCAAATGAATACCCGGCGAGTGGAACCTCCTCCCTCTGCTCTCCGGGGTGACCAGCCAGCACCTCCTCCCGCTGGCTCGTAACAGGAAAAGGCCGGCACCTCCTCCCGCCGGCCTTTTTCTTTTGCCGAAGAAACCGGCGCCTGTTGGCAGAACCGGCTTTGCCTTATCAAAGGCCTTGAATTAGTCTCTGATAGACCGTATTGGACGCATCGCCGAACGACAGAGCGGATCTCGGAGAATGAATTTTCACCACGATCTGGCTCAGGCGAACGTGCCGTTGTAGCTCAGATGGTTAGAGCGCCGGATTGTGGATCCGGAGGTCGCTGGTTCGATCCCAGCCAACGGTACCATCGAATTTCCCGCTAAAGTATTGATTGCCGATCCCGACGATCCACGAGAGATCAAGACACCTGTATGGCCCTTTCGGCAGGGCAGGAAGACCCTGACTGCGCACACACACCGCGGTGCGGATACCCGCGCCGCAGCTTAGGTTTCATCTTACTCCAGCGGTTCGTCGGTCGGCCGAGGCGTCGTGCCTGCCTGACGAGGACGGCCGGCATTGCGATTTGCAATACGGCTGTCGAGCGGCGATCTGGACGCTTGCTGGGCGCCAGCGGTCTTGGGTGCCGTCGGCCTGGCGCCGGAATCGCTGTCTTCAGCATCGCGACGGGGATGTGGCAGGCCGGCGGCGTCAGGCGACCTGACCGGGGGTGTGGCGGCCGGGTTTGTCGATGCGGGTTTATCCTTGGCCATTTTCAACTCTCGCCTTTTCAGCATGCAGACGGCCGGACAACAAAGTCGGGCCATTGGATAGAACGGTCAGCCGTGCGGGCGCATCACCACTTTGATGCAGCCGTCCTCCTTGTCGCGGAAGGTTTTGTAAAGCTCGGGCCCGGCCTCGAGGCCAGCCGGATGGGTGATCACGAATGACGGGTCGATATCGCTGTTGTGAACTTTCTGCAGCGATGTCGCGTTCATCCTGGATCGTCGGATCGGCCACCTGATCGCAGCGTATGTCGCCTTTGCCGTGCCATGTGAGGGCCTGCATGTGCTGTTCCTTGACGACAAGCTCTGCAAGCCCGAACTTGGCTTGATGTGAAATGTTCCCGCTTCGAACGAGCATCCGGCCTCAACCCTTGGCGGCCGAGCCGGGTTCGGCCATGCCGCAATGCTGCTCGGCCAGGGTGCCGGCCGGCGTTCCATGCGCCGCTGCAACCTGCAGCTTGTTTTTCCAGCCGCTGATCGCCTGCTGCCACGACCGCATCCCTGATCGCTTCGCAGGGCAGAGGTTTGGCGCAAGCGCAGGATCTGCTATCGCGCCAGCATCGCGGCGACAACGAACACGACGGCGGCAACGACGACAAGCGCGACAATGGCCAGCACCGGGCCGTTTTTACTCGGGGCCGGAGCGCGCTCGTCGTCCGGCCGCCGCATTGCATTGGCGAAGCTTGCTTGATTAGCGAAAGCCGGCGTGCCCGTCGCTGCGGGAACCGGCACGGCGCCGGTGTCTGCCGCTTCGGCATCGGTTTCCATAGGCGCCGCCGCCGGGTCGAATCCCGGCGTCTTGTCCTCTGTCACCCCAGACTGAATATCGCCTCTGTCTTCGGCCGGGTTACGTTCGACGTTCATGATGATGCTCCTGCCGCTGGCCCGGGCTTCCCCAACCGCGAGCGGATCAGGATGTTCCATCGGGCGGAATCGCCAACAACCAGGAGCAAATTTCAGATAGCCTTCAAACAGATGTCCCTGGTGGCAACGCGGGCCTTGCAACCAGTCAGCACCGGATTGGTGGTCTCGTTGTAATCGGCCATGGTCGGCAGCGCGGCAGATTCGGCAAAGTTCCAGTCTGGCTCGCAATGCCTGCTTACGCACACCGCCGCTCGTTGACCTTGAGCTGGCTCGTTCCAGCCACTCCAACCCAAATTGCCAGTCCGGCTCCAGGCGGCGCGCTGTTTGTATTCCGTGGGAACATCAACAGCGCCAGCGAGTTCGGTATGTGCAGCGAGTTCCCTGTTCGCCGCATGGCCAACGTCCGGAACTCTTGACCGTCTCGCGTCTTCGCTCCTGGAGCGCGGGCCACTCCTCTTAGCCCAAGGTTGCGATCATGAGCAGAAACATTCCGGAAAAGCGGGCCAGGCAGGGTGGCTTGGGGCGACCGGTCCTTGGCGTGCTCTTGGCCGGCCTTGTCTTGGCGCTCGTTGCCTGGGGGATCGCTGAAATCTATGGCGAGCAGGCTAAGACACCGGCGACACAACAAAACAGCCGGGTTCCATCGCCAGATACTTACAGCCCAAATCCAGGCGAAACGGACCCGGCAAACTCCAAGGCCGATGATGTGAATGGTGAACCGGTGGACCGAAATCCCAAGCTCGACAAGGATCCAACGCCGCGATCAAGCACTGGCGGGGATCAGCCAGGGACACCGCCAACTCAACCTGCTTCGCCATAGCGTTCGGACCTGTTGATGAACACATCCAACAGCAGATGCGGAAATGTGGAGCGGCGATTTCAGCCAATTTCAAGAGCCGGGTCTGTCAATAATCGCCGGCGCTCTCTGATAGCTGGGGAGCCACAAAACCTCCGCTGATTCTTACCGCTTGCTGGATGGCACTGGCGGCTCCAGACCGACTGCGCGCTGTGTCACGCCGGCAGACCTTTGCACCTCTGGGCGCTTTTGAACTTGCAAGTCGATGGAATCGGGCAAGCTGGGTGTAGATGATGCAGTCGTCATCTTATCGAGGTCCGGCAGCAACACCATCTTTGCGTAGCGTGGAGGAACCAGATGGCCTCCGAAAACAGCGAATATCCCGCACACGAATAAAGCGAGAAGCAGGGCCGTAAGCACATCTGTGAAAATCTCGACAAATCTCATGTGCTCGCTCCGCGCGTAAGGATCCCGCCGCGCTCTCGACAGTAAGAGCGGCGGGATCCTCAACCGGCGATGAAGGGACTTTGATCGACGGTCTTCTCCTAATGTGGCTTCCGGTTGCGTGTTCCCTGGTTTGGACCTTATCCACCGACTATGGGACTAAGGTCCGGAACCTAAATGGAACCAATGGGGAAGAGCGGAATCCATGTGCCTTTAAGAGGCTTCAACCTGAGGGCACGACGGCTGATCGTCAGCCTCCCGCCAGAGACAGTCCACGGGCGCGCTCGCGCAGCAACGCAAGCAGTTCGTCGCGCCGTGGCTCCGGCGTGTCGACGGGTAACACCAAACACAAGGTCCTTTTGATGGCGCCGTAGCCGTCACGGATGGGGGCCGCCATGCACCAGGTGAAACGGTCGGCCAAGGCTGTGGTCTCGCTGAAACCCTGCCGGTGGGCCAAGGCAACATCGGCAAAGAATTCGGCTGGTGCAATGATGCGGCCGTCGGGAAGCCTGTAGTCGCCAGATGGGATGAAATCCCTCAACTCTTGCTCGTTCATATGGCCGAGGAGCAGCCGTCCGGATGCCGTCCATGGGATCGGCACCTCAACCCCAACATCGCTTGAGATCCGGAACGGGCCTGGGGAATCTCGGCAGTCAAGAACGACGTATTTGTTGCCACGCAGGCCGCATAGCTGGACCGTCTCGCCTGTCTCGGCGGCCAACTTATCCAAGGTCTCGATGATGCGACGGTAATGGGCATTGTGATGTGAGTAGGCCCAGCCGAACAGATGCATGGCGCGTCCGAAATAGACGTAACCTTCACCGCCGACGTTTTCGAGCATTTCGGCGTCGAGCAGGCTGTTGACGATCTCGTAGGTGGTCGAACGCGGCGCGCCGATCATTTTGGCGATGTCGCCGACGCGCATTGGCGCGCGGTGCCGCAGCAACGCCTCGAGCAGCATGATGACGCGGTCAATGCCGCGTCGTCGTTCGCCGTTGCGCGGCTCCGCGCCGGCTTCCTTCCCGATCGCATCGTTAGTGCCGTCGCTCATGACCATCCGCCAAAATCATTTCGGTTCTCGTCTCAAGGCGCTTGAAAGATGTCAAGGCTCGGTCTAGCATCCAATTTGTCCGATATACAGACACATTGTCTGAAATACCAGACAAACTAACGAGCCTGACGCAGACAAATCCCGAGAGGACACACGGTTTCCAAGACCCGGCGACCGACGGGTTTCCTCGCCCTTGTTCTGCACGTCGAGGCCACAACCTCTGAAGGGAACAGTCATGATGAAATCACCGTTTTTCGCATCCGCCAGCGCGCTTTGCCTCGGTCTCGTGCTGAGCTTTGGCGTCGCCTCGCAGGCCAATGCCGCCGCCAACTGCATCAAGGGCGACCGCAAGGCGCCGTACACGATCGGCTGGGCCAACATCTATTCCGTGCCGACCTGGATGAAGCAGACCCAAGGCACGATCGAAGCCGAAGTCGAGACCCTGAAGAAGCAGGGACTGGTCGACAAGCTCGTCGTCACCGACGCTCAGGGCGATGCCAACGTCCAGATCCAGCAGATTCAGTCGATGATCGATTCCGATGTCGACGCCATCATCCTGATCGCCGGTTCGTCGACCGCACCGGCACGCGTTCTGGCCGACGCCTGCGCCAAGGGCATCGCCATCATCAACTTCGACAGCCTCGTCGATACCGACAAGGTCACCGCCAAGGTCAATACCGATTCTTCGCAGTGGGGCGACCAGGCGGCCAAGTTCCTGATCGACGCTATCGGCGGCAAGGGCAAGATTCTCATCCTCAACGGCCCGGCCGGGGTTTCGGTCAGCGATGACAGGCGCAAAGGCGCCGACGCTGAGCTCAAGGCCCATCCCGACGTGACGGTGCTTGCCGAGACCAACACGCCCTACAACGTCGCGCCGGCACAGGAAGCCGTCACCAGCCTCCTCTTCGCCAACCCCGAGATCGACGGCATCCTGTCGCTCGGCGGCGCTCTGTCGGCAGGCGCCGTGCTGGCCCTCGACAAGCAGGGCCGTGAACAGGTGCCGATCACCGGTGAGAACGCCCGGCAGTTTTTGGAACTCTGGAAAGAAAAGGGCTTGAAGAGCTGGGCGACGATGCAGCCGAACTGGCTCGGCGCCTTCGCCACCTACACTGCCGTCCAGGCGCTGGAAGGCAAGAATGTGCCGGCTTTCGTCAAGATTCCGCTGCCGGTAATCGACAATTCCAACATCGACGAATATCTCGCCCGGGCCAAGGACTTCCCGGCTGACGGCTACATCTTTTCTCCTTACGATGAGGAGCTGTTCAAGAAGCTGCTGGCTCAGAAATAAGCCTGAAGGGTTGTAGCGTTGACAACCATGGCTCCGCTGCTCGCGGCGCGGGGTGTGTCGAAGTCTTTCTTCGGCAACCCCGTCCTGTGCGACGTTTCAATCGCTCTCCAGCCGGGCCGCGTGCATGCGCTGCTCGGCGAGAACGGCGCCGGAAAGTCGACCTTGATCAACCTTTTGTCCGGCGCCTTGAGACCGGATGGCGGGACGATCGAGGTCGATGGACGCGCGGTCTCACGCATGACGCCGGCTGTTGCGCGGCAGGCCGGCATCGCCGTCGTCCAGCAGGAACTCAGCCTGACGGCCAGTCTTTCCATCGCCGAAAATATTGGTCTCGGCGCCTATCCCAAACGGTTCGGCCTGATCGACTACCGCGAACTCGCTGCGCGGGCGAGGGCCGCATGCGAACTTGTCGGCCTGCACGAGCCGCTGTCGACGCCGGTCGGGAATCTGTCGCTCGGCCGCCGCCAAATGGTGGAGATCGCCAAGGCGCTCTACCGCCGGCCGCGCGTGCTCATTCTCGACGAACCGACATCGTCGCTATCGGCAACCGAAACCAAAATCCTCACCGATCTGCTGCAGCGGTTGCGCGGCGAAGGCATCGCCATTCTCTACATCTCGCACCGACTGAACGAAGTCATGGCGCTGTGCCAGCACGTCACCGTGCTGAAGGACGGCACCTGCACGGCCGACCGCACCCTGGAAGGCACCGACGCCGCCGGGTTGGTTCGGCTGATGGTCGGCCGCGATCCCGGTGATCTTTTTCCGCAATGGCAGCCTTCCAGTTTGCTTGCCGACGCTATCTCCGTCCGAAATCTTTCGGCCGGCCTGATGCGCGACGTCGATCTGGATATCAAAACGGGCGAAGTGCTTGGCATTGGCGGCCTGGTCGGGCAAGGGCAGGAAGATCTGCTGCTCGGTCTCTACGGCGCCATTCCGGCACGGACGGCGTCGGCGACCGTCAACGGCGCCTCCGGCCTGCCCGGCGGCGTGCCGAAAGCCAACGCGCTGGGGCTGGCCTATGTGCCCGCGGATCGCAAGCGCGAGGGCCTGCACCTGATCCATCCCATCATCACCAACATGATGCTGCCCGCCTTTGCCAGGCTGCCGGCGCTGAAGCTGCGCAGCCGCCGCGCAGAGCGCGAGACGGCCAAAAGCCTTGCCGCCCAACTCGGCATCAAGGGTCACCTCGGCCGGGCGGCGCAGGCTCTATCGGGCGGCAACCAGCAGAAGGTGGCGCTGGCGAAATGGATGCCGCACGACCCGTTGGTGCTTCTGCTCAACGATCCGACGCGCGGCGTCGACGTCGAAACCAAGCGTGAGATCTACATGATGCTTCGCAATTTCGCCGCCGCCGGCAAGGCGGTCGTGCTGCTCAGTTCCGACACGCCCGAACTCGTGCACCTTTGCGACCGTGTAGGCATCGTCCGCGAAGGCCGCATCGTCGCCATGCTGGCGCGTGGAGCGCTGAGCGAGGAAGCCATCGTCTCCGCGGCGATGGGCGCCGAACAGCGGAAGGTTGCGGCATGAACACATCTTCCTCCGCCCGGCAGACCGGCGCGCTCTACTGGCCGGTGCAACTGCGTCGCAATGTCGGCGTGCGCAGCCTGTTTGCCGTCGTCCTGGTGTTTCTCATCGCCTATGGCGTCCTCTTTCCGGGTCTGTTCACGGCGTCCGGCTTCGCCAAATTCACGCAGAGCTGGTTTCCATTGGCTCTGGTCGCGATGGCGCAGGCGATCCTGATGCTCACCGGCGGCATCAGCCTGGCCATCGGCGCGACGGTCAGCTTGGGCGCGGTCATCGCCGCGACGACGATGGCCGGGCCGCTGGGCGTCGCCGGGGGCACTGCCGCGGTGGCGCTGACGGGCCTCGGCATCGGGGCGGCGACCGGCTTCATCGTGGTACGGCTTCGGCTGCCGGCCATCGTGGTGACGCTTGCCGGGTCGTTCATCATCGGCGGCGCCGCACTGCTGATCCTGCCGCGGCCCGGCGGCGCAATCCCGGCGTGGCTGTCCGACCTGCTTGCCGGCAACACACCGGCGGCATTCGTGCTGCTGGTGCTCATCGTTCTCCTGTGGAAGCTCTATCTCGCCACGCCGCTTGGCTTGAGCCTCTATGCCGCCGGCGAGAATCCGGTCGGCGCCTATCGCTCCGGCGTGCCGGTCGACGGCGCGCGCATTGCGGCCTATGCGATCAGCGGTCTGCTCTCCACCGGCGCCGGCTTGTTCGTCGCCGCACAGACCGGTTCGGGCGACCCGGTCATCGGCGCCGCCTTTACCCTGAACTCGATTGCCGCTGCGGTGCTCGGCGGCATCGGCTTCCTCGGCGGCCAGGGCACGATGCGCGGCGCGCTTGCCGGCAGCCTGCTGCTCAGCCTGATGATCAGCGTCATGTTCTTCCTCGGCTTCACGCCGGTCGCACAATATGTGGCCCAGGGCCTGATCATCATCGGCGCGGTCGCCATCCCGCAATTCCGCAAGGCACAGCAATGACAGCATGGAATGACAGCGCGGGCGGCAAACGCGCCCTGACGGTCCTGCGCAGCCGGCCGTTTCTCACCGTTGCCATCGTTGCCGCGGTCTGGATCGTGGCGAGCTTCGTTTCGCGCGGCTTCGGCGCTTATGGCCATCTGCGCTATCTGGTGGAGCTCGGCGCCGTCATCGGCCTGGTTGCCGCGGGCCAGACTTTTGTGGTGATCGCCGGCGGCATCGACCTTTCCGTCGCGGCCATCGTCACGGTCAGCGCCGTCAGCCTGCCGCTGCTGTCGTGGCAGGTGGATCCGACCGGCATCACCGCCATTCTTGCCGTTCTGGTGCTGACCACGGCAATCGGCCTGGTCAACGGGCTCGGCGTCGCTTTGCTGCGCGTCCACCCGATGATCATGACATTGGCCATGGCGACATTCTTGCAGGGTCTGTTGATCATCATCGCCGGCGGCAGCGCCGTGACCGCCGAGAACCCGCTGGTCCACTGGCTCGGCAATGGCCGGCCGGCCGGCATTCCCGCTGGCGTATTGTTGTGGGTGGTCGTCTCGGCGATCGTGCTGACCACGATGCATGCGACATCGCTCGGCGCCCGGATTTTTGCCATGGGCGCCAACCCGCTTGCCGCGGCGCTGTCCGGTGTTCCGGTCACGTCCACGACGCTTGCGGTCTACGGCATCAGCGGCTTCTGCTCGGGACTTGCCGGCGTGCTCGTGTTGGGCATGAACGGACAGGGCTATGTCGGCATCGGCGATCCCTATCTGCTCGCCTCGATTGCCGCCGTGGTCCTCGGTGGCACCTCGATCCTCGGCGGGCTTGGCACCTATGCCGGCACCATCCCCGGCGCCATCCTGCTGGTCACCATCACCGCGCTGATCACCGTCGTCAACGCATCGCCCGGCTGGCGCAGCATCCTGTTCGGCTCGCTGATCCTCGGCCTGCTGCTGCTCTCAGGCCGGGAGCAGGCGCGCCGATGACACATCGTCGAGCCGATAGATGCGCCTTGCGTTGCCGAAGAACAGCGCCGTCTGCTCGTCGGCGGAAAAGTCCGCTGTGATGGTTTTGAAGCCGTCATATATGTCATCGAACGAGGCATGCAGGCCGGCGACCGGAAAGTCGCTGCCGAACATGGCGCGACCGGTGCCGAAACAATCGATGCAATGCAGGACGACGGGCTTCAGGCTGTCGAGCGTCCAGTCATGATCGTAGGCGACCAGATCCGATATTTTGATGGCGACGTTGTCGCATTGCGACAGAAGCCGCAGCCCGTCGCGCCACACCTGCATGCCATCGGCGTCGCGGTCGATCGGGCTACCGCAATGGTTGAGCACGAATTGCTGATCGGGGAAGGCCCTGGCAAGCAGCCCCGCGTCGGCGAGCTGGCGCGGAAACACCATCATGTCGAAGGCCAGCCGATGCTGGCCAAGCAAGGCAAGCCCGGCGCGCCAGGCCGGATCGTCCATGATGCCGTCACGGGCCGCAAAACGGCGGGCAGGGTCGGGATCCCAGCTCAATATGTCGCGCACGCCGGCGACACGCTCGAACGCGGCTTGCGCTTCGATCAGCGCCGGCGCCTGGCGATCGGCGAGCGGCACGTGAACGACATAGCGGGCGGCGACGCCGCGCGATTTGTCGAGTGTTTCAAGCCAGCGCGTTTCTCCGATGCAGTCGCCACTCGCCCAGCCGGCTTCGACATGGACGGTGGCGACGACATTATGCCCTATGGCATCGCGCGCATAATCCCCGGGCAGATAGTTCCGCCGCAAGGGGCCAAGCTCGCCGAGGCCGCCGCGCTCGCTGGCCGTGGCGGCGAGCCAGGGATGCCGTCCCAGTCTGAGATCCCAAAGATGATGATGGGCGTCGATGATCGGTCCGGCGTAAGGTTCTGGCACGTATCTCTCTCAGGCTGTGACCGGCGATCGATCCTGGCTTCGTTCTGCGACGGTAAAAGGGTTAGCATCGCATGACTGAAAACTCACCGGTTCCAGCCCTTTCGGTGCGCGAAAATTTTCGGCTCGACGACCGCATCCGCGGCGTGCCTCCCGGCACAACCGGGCTGGACAGCAGCCTTGTCGCGGCCGAGCACTGGCATCCGGCCGATGGACGCATGGCGCTTCCGGTGCTGACCCTCGACGAGGCGGCCTTCTCCGCCAATCGCGACCTGTTCCTGCGCTATGCGCGCGAACACAATGTTGCGATCGCTCCGCATGCCAAGACGCCGATGGCGCCCGATCTTACCCGGTCGCTGGTCGAGGCCGGCGCATGGGGCACGACGGTCGCCGACATCAGGCAAGCGACAGTGATGCTGAAGGCCGGCTTGACACGGCTGATCATCGCCAATGAGGTTGGAGGAGCCGGCGGCGCCAACCGGCTGGCCGTGCTTGCTGGTGCCTGGCCGGATGCCGAGCTCTATGTCTTTGCCGACTCGGTCGACGCCGTGAACGCGCTTGCCGAGGCTTGGCGCGCCAATGCGGCGCTGCCGCCGCTGCGCGTGCTGGTCGAACTTGGTGCGGGCAGGGCGGGCGCCCGCACCACCGCGCAAGCCGAGGCCATCGCCGATGCGATCACGGCTGCCGGCGGGCGGCTGCTGATCGCCGGCGTTGCGACCTATGAAGGGGCGGCGGCGCAACCCGAGCCCGGTCGCACCGATGAGGTGATATCCGGCCTGCTGGCAATGACCGCCGACATGTTCCTGCGGCTGCGTGCCCGCGTCGGCGGCGACGCACCGCTGATCGTCACAGCCGGCGGCTCCGCCTTCTTCGACCAGGTGGTCGCGGCGCTTGCACCCCTCGTTTCCAGCGACGGCAACGCAACGCTGGTGCTGCGCAGCGGCGCCATCTTCTTCCACGACCACGGCACCTATGACCGTTCGCTCGGCGCCCTCGATGCCCGCAAAGGTTTTGCCATAGGCGGCATCAGCGCTTCGGCGCGGCATTCCTTTCGCCCTGCGCTACGCCTTTGGGCCGAAGTGCTGTCGCGTCCGGAGCCGGGCCTTGTCATCTGCGGCATGGGCATGCGCGACGTGTCGTTCGACCAGGGCTTTCCAACGCCGCTCACCGTCTTTCGTGCCTGCAAGCCGCTGCCGATGCCGGCGGCGCGCGCCGAGGTGGTCAAGCTCAACGACCAGCATTCCTTCCTGTCGATTGCACCGAGCGACGACGTGGCCGTCGGCGACGTCGTCGAATTCGGCATCTCGCATCCCTGCACCTGCCTCGACCGTTATCGCGTGATCTTCGGCGTCGACGCGACCGGCCACGTCCGCCACGCTTTCCCCACCTGGTTCGGCTGACCAGATCCCCCAAAAAGAGAACCTCGAAAGGATCCGATATGATCAAGTATTTTCAGTCCGGCTCGCGCATGTCGCAGGCAGTCGTCTATGGCGGCCTCGTTCACATAGCCGGCCAAGTGGCCAACGATCGCAAGGCCGGCATCGAAGGCCAGACCAGCGACGTGCTTGCCAAAGTCGAGGCGCTGCTGGTCGAGGTCGGCAGCAGCAAGTCGAAGTTGGTGGCGGTCAACATCTTCCTGCCGCAGATCGGTGATTTCGAGGCCATGAACAGCATCTACGATGCCTGGATCGATCCTGCCCGCCTGCCGGCGCGGGCCTGCGTCGAGGCGCGGCTTGCCGACCCTGATCTCCGCATCGAAATCACCGCGGTCGCGGCGGTCTGACCATGCACACCGGCCTCGCCCACACGCTCGATTTCGACCGCGACGGCAAGACGCTCAGCCATCTAAGCATTCCGTTCTCGATCGATCGCTCGCCCTACTTTCAGGTCAAGGTGCCGATCTGCCTTATCCGCAATGGCGACGGCCCGTCACTGCTTTTGATGGCCGGCAATCACGGCGACGAATATGAGGGCGAGCTGTCGCTGGCAAAACTGGCGCGCCGGCTCGATCCGAAGCGGATCAAGGGCCGCATCACCATCATGCCGATGGCCAACGCCCCTGCGGTGATGGCCGCCAAGCGCTGCTCGCCGCTCGACGGCGGCAATCTCAACCGGGCGTTTCCCGGCGATCCCTCGGGAACGCCGACAAGCCGGCTCGCCAATTTCCTTGAGACGGAGCTGTTTCCTCGTCACGACGTCGTCTTCGATATCCATTCGGGCGGCACGTCGATGGAGCATCTGCCGACCGCGCTGGTCGAACGCAACGCCGATCCCGAGCGCCACCGGCGTGGCGTCGAGCTGATGCGCACGCTCGGCATGCCCTACGGCTTTATCGCTGACAACGGCCAGGCCTCGCCAACCTCGATGGGCGCAGCGCGCCGCGCCGGCGCCGTCGGCGTCAGCGGTGAGTTCGGCGGCGGTGGCACCGCAACGGTCGATTCGATGGCGATCACGGCCCGCGCGCTCGACCGTCTGATGATAGCAATGGGTGTGGTCGACGCGCCGGTTCTTGGCGCGGGCGAAAAGCCTTCGGCGCCGACAAGGCTGCTGTCCCTGTCCAGGCACAGCCAGGGCCTCTATGCCACCCGCCGCGGCTGGTTCGAGCCCGCCGCTAGGCTCGGCGACAGTGTCACTTCAGGACAATTGGCCGGCTGGTACCACGATCTCGAGCGGCTCGATGTTGCCGAGGAGGCCCTGCATTTCGCCGAAAGCGGCTTGGTGCTGTCGCGCCGGCTGCACACGATGTGTGAGGCGGGCGACTGCCTAATGCAGGTCGCAGAGCCGGTCGACGGCTGAGCCAAAGGCAGAGGATATTCCATGCAGCAACTGTCCATGTGGACCTATCCCTGGGACATCCAGGATCTCGGCCTGGAGACGGTCGAACGTGATCTTGTCGAGCGCGCCGGGCTCAACATGATCAGCCTGGCGACATCCTATCATGCCGGGCGCTTCCTGCAGCCGCGCAGCCCGCGCCGCAAGGCCTATTTCCCTGAGGACGGCACCATCTATTTCAAGCCGACCGCTGCGCGCTGGGGAAGTCTAGCCATCCAGCCCAAGGTGGCTGACGTGATCACTGAGGGCGGCGACGTGCTCGGTCAGCTCATCCGCCGTCGCGACGCGGGCGGACTAGGAGTTTCGTGCTGGACGGTCTGCCTGCACAACACCCGCCTGGGCATGCTGCATCCGCAGGCCGTCACCCGCAACGCCTTCGGCGATGCCAATTACTACAATCTCTGCCCCTCCCATCCCGATGCGCGCGCCTATGTCCGCGCGCTGATCGCCGACATCTCGCACAGCTACCGGCCGGACCGGATAGAACTTGAAAGCCCGTCCTTCATGGGCTTTGCCCATGAATACCATCACGAGAAGGACGGTGTCGGGCTGACGCCGGAAGACGATTTTCTTTTGTCTCTGTGCTTCTGTCCGTCCTGCGTCGCCCGTGCGGCAAAAGCCGGCATCGATGCCGAGGCGGCGCGCAAGCTCACCAGGCAATGGATCGTCGAGACCTGCGAGCGTGCGATGCCTGAGCGGCGCTTTCCCGATTTTCCCGCCTGCGGCATCGACGCCTTTGCCCCCTGGCCGGAGCTCCATGCCTATCTCTTGTGGCGATTCGAGCCAGTGACCAGCCTGGTCGCCGAACTGCGCGAGGTAGCCGATCCCACGACGCGGGTCGTTATTATCGATCTGAAAGACGGCTGGCTTGGCGGTTGCGATCTGGCAGCGCTGGGCAAGGTCTGCGACGGGGCGATCCTGTGCGCCTACGACATGCAGGCCGGCGATGTCGCCAGCCTGATGGCGGCCGGCCGTGCGGCACTGGGCGCGGACAAATTCCTCGGCGCCGGCTACCGGCTGTTCTATCCGGAAATGGCCCGCCCCGACATTCTTGCGGCCAAGGTGAAGCCAGCGCTGGCGCCCGGTGTCGACGGCATCAATTTCTACAATTACGGCCTCATTCCAGCCGCGCGGCTCGACTGGATCCGCGCTGTTCGGCAGCCTTGAGCCAGCCGGCCAATGCTCGCCGGCCACGAGGCGTTGAGGCCGGATTCGGGCGCGAGCGCTGCGGGGTGAATCAAATCAGCGAAACCTGAAGCCATCCATGGTGTAATCCGGGTATGCGTCCATCGTGTCGAACAGGTCGAACAGGTCAGGTGTGTCCGCCAATATTCCTGACAGAACCAGCACCGTGGCCACGCCGGCAGCAAGTCCGCCAGCGATGTCGTGTTCGACACTGTCGCCGACGCAGACCACAGTGCCGCGGTCTGGATTGCCTGCCAGCGCTAGTGCGGCGCCGAATATGGCGGGGTAAGGCTTGCCGATACGCGTGACGCTACCACCGAGGTCCTCGTAGAGATCCGCCAGCCGGCCGGCACCGAAGCGCGGCCCCACTGCCGTCAGCATGATCTTGTCAGGGTTGGTGCAGAAGCATGGCACCTGCCGCACCGCAGCCGGCGCAAGAAGTCGGCGATAGTGCTCAAGATCATAGCGGTCGCCCTCGCTGGCCGAAATCAGCACCAGCCCGGCATCGTCACCGTCCTTAGTCAATGCGAACGGCAGACCTTCGATCGCCGAGCGGTCATCGTCGCGGCTTATCAACAGGCATTTCGTGTTTGGCAGTAGCTTTCCGGATACCGCCATGTCGTGGAAGAACTCCCACGCGACCTCGCCGGAAGAAACAAAATGGTCCCAGCTTCCCGGTTCGAAGCCGAGCTTTAGCAGCCGGCTCTCGTTAGGCCCCGCCCGCTTGCCGGAGTTCGAGATCAGCACAATGGTCTTGCCGGCGCGCTTCAGCGCCGACAGTGCTTCCACTGCCCCTGGATAGGGGCTGGCGCCGTCATGCAGCACGCCGAACTGATCGAGCAGGAAAAAATCATAGCGCTCGGCCAGCTGGTTGACGCCGTTGAGGTGTTCGACTGTTTTCGCGCTCATAGAAGCCCCGCCGCGCTTGCGCCCATCAGCGCCAGCCGCGCTGTGCCGGCGGCGGCTTCGTCCGAAAGCGCCGGCAGGAAATCAACACCAAGTCTGCGCTGCCGGATCGCCGTCCAGGCGGCATTCGCCGCACCGCCGCCGACGCTTCTGACCGACGTCAGCTGCGGAGCGCCGAGCTCGGCGAGCCTGTCATAGCCGAGCGCCTCGATCGCGGCGATACCCTCGAACATTGCTTTCAAATAGTCGGCGTCGTTCGCCGGCCGCGGCGCAAGGCGCGGCGGCAGGGCGGGATCGGCGACTGGAAATCGCTCGCCTGTCGCGGGAAGCGGATAATAGTCGAGGCCGGTCGCGGTCGCCGGGTCGATCGCGGCGCTGAGCTCGATGATGCGCGCCAGCGAAAAATGCTGCGCCAGCACCTTGCCGCCGGAGTTCGACGCGCCGCCGGCCAGCCAGGCATCGCCCAGCCGGTGGCTGTAGATGCCGAAGCGTGGCGCCGAGATAGGCCGGTCGGACAGGATCTTGACGGTCAACGACGACCCCAGCGCGGTGACGCCGTCGCCCATTGCCGCGGCACCTGTCGCCAGGAACGAGGCGCAGCCATCGGTCGTTCCGCCGACGACGGCGATTTCGCGCGGTAAGCGGAACATATCCGCGGCATCTGCGGTGAGCTTGCCGACGACATCGCCCGGCCTGACGACACCGGGCAGCAATTCCATGCGCATTTCGGTCGCCGCAATCCAGTCCGGCCAGCAGCGGGCCGTGGCGTCGTAACCGGTTTTCAAGGCATTGTTCTCGTCGCTGACATCGAAGCGACCGGAGAATTGTCCCGCGATCCAGTCCGCCTGATGCAGCACCGCGGCAACACCGGGCGTGCGCTGGAACCAGAGCGCCTTGGCGAGACCGGACGTCGCCCCAAGTGCGGCACTGGTCGCTGGGGCTTCGCGAGCGATCGCGACCAGAATGGCGTTGTCGGCGACCGTATCGTTGTACATCAGCGGCTCGGCCAGCGGCCGCCCGGCGCCGTCGACCGGCAGCAACGTACCTGAAGTGCCGTCAACAGCGATCGACCGGACCGCTGTTCGGTCGATGCCCGAAAGCAGTTCCGCCAGCGCTGCGCCGACCGCTGACCACCACACTGCAGGGTCGCGGGCATTCCGGCCAAACAACTCGAGCGAAACGGCGGAACGCGCGGCAATGGAAAAATCTGGACGCATGGCGACCGCGCGCGCGCCGGACGTGCCGATGTCGATGCCTATGGCAAGCGGCGTGTCAGCGGCTGGCGGCATTGAGTTTCTGGCGATACTTCTCGGCGTCCCAGTTGACCAGTTCATCGTTCTCGGCGGCGGTGAGGTAGTTCAGCCGCGCTGCAATGTCGATGCGTGCCGTCACGTCGGCAAGGCAGCGTTGCATGGCGTCGGCGCCGGCACTGGCGTCGCCGCGCATCAGCACGCCCAGCCCGGGAAACAGGATCGCCACGGGCTTTGCACCGCACCGCTCGATGACGCGCGGCACATCCTCACCGGGCTTTGCCACCACCGACCCCCGACCCAGAAAGATGACGTGATCGGGGTAGAGGCTGCCCCCCGACGCCATGCGGCGGCTTTCGGGATCGATGGCGACCGCGTGCGCCTCGATTTCCGCCGGCAGCCTGTAACCGGTTTTCCCGGCCAGCGCCGCCAATCCCGCAACATCCGGTTCCGCCACTTGGCGCGCCGGCCGCGCCAGAAGCAGAGTGACGCGGCGCAGCAGCACTTCGGCCTCGGCGACGGTATCGGCCGCGACGACCAGCCCGTGATTGGCAAGGATCAGCACGTCGACCCCAGCCTGAAGCCGCTCGGCAATACCCTGGGCAAGCGGCAGGCCTGGCCGGAAATAAGGAACATACGCCCATTTGAGACCATCAAGGCGTCTGGCGGCTTCCACCTCGCAATTGGCCTGTACCGCCAGCGAAATGGTTTCGACGCAATGGACATGCAGGACGACGCGCTGCGGCATCAGCGCGTGAACGGTGGTTTCAATCGAAGGGCGCAGGCGCCGGGCGTTGAGCGTCTCGATAGCGAAGATCTGCGGCTGGTCGGCGGCGCTGTCGCGCTGTTCGACAGCCCTGAGCAGCGGCGCCATCGCCACCGGCACCATGATGTCTTCGGAGAGCGCATCCTTCAGCCATGTGCCGGAAGCCTTGATCCACAGCGTGTCGCCGGCTTTCAGCGAGGTGTTGCCGCCGGCGGCCTGGGTCAGGTTTGGGCTGCGCCCGATGCTGGCCGAAAGCGCCCGCAAGGCAGCCATTTCCTGCGCATCCGCATAGGTCGCCATGGCGCATTTCCTCTATCAGCCCCGCCAGCCTCGCAGCTTCGGATACCCGTCGTGGGATGTTGATGTGTATCGCAGATGCGAGCGACTTACGTCAATGGTGATCTAATTTCATCAAATGTTCTTGCAATCGGAAAGATGTTGAGTAAGTTACGTCAAATGCCGCGCTAAAAACGGCTCCTGGGAGGAAAACGATTGAGCGACTCCGGCCGCCAGCGTCAGATCGTCGAGTTGCTGCGGGATCGCCCCTTCGCGTCGGTGCGCGAACTGCAGGAGCAGCTCGGCGTGTCGGCGGCGACGGTGCGGCGCGACATCGACAAGATCGACGAGGCCGGTGAAGCACGGAAGGTCTATGGCGGCATCTCGGCGCTCGACGGCGCTTCACAGGCGGGTGTTGCCTATGCCAGACCCTATGACGAGAACCGCGACCTCGCGGTCGAGGCCAAGCGGCAGATCGCCGCTCTCGCGGCCACGATGGTGCGCGACGGCGATGCGGTCATCGTGCATGGCGGTTCGACCTGCTTCCACCTTGGGGTCAAGCTGGCTGAGCGCAGCATCCGTCTCTATACCAATTCGATGCCGCTCGCGGCCTATCTGAGCGACCACGGCCATTGCAGCCTGACCGTTGCCGGTGGCGATCTGCATCGTGAGCCGGGCATCATCCATTCACCGACCCAGGCGGAGCCGTTCTACGCATCGAAGTTCTTTCTCGGCGCGCAAGGCCTTGGCCAGGAGGGCGTGCTGGAATCGCACCCGCTGCTGGTCCGCTCCATCGCCGATCTCAGCCTGTGTGCCGACCAGATCGTGGTGCTGGCCGACAGCCGCAAACTGTCGATCCACGCCCGTAACATCGCGCTGCCCTTGTCGCGCATCGGCACGCTGGTGACCGATGACGGCCTGTCCGACGTCGACGCGCGCATGCTGGAAGACGCGGGCGTCATGGTGCGCGTCGCCTCGGCTTCGGGAGCCATCCAGTGAAGATGGCCGTCCTCGATTTCGGCAAGACCAATTCGAAGCTGTTCGTCTTCGCTCAGGACGGGCGCATCGTCGACGAGCGCCGGACCCGGCCGAACTGGATGCGCAAAGATGGCTTCAGCGTGCTTGATGAGGCAGCACTTCACGATTGGGCGGTTCGCGCCGTAAGCGAGGCCGCCGACATCCATGGCGTAGAGGGCGTGATGGTGTCGGGCCATGGCTGCACCTTTGCCCTGGTCGACGAGGCGGCGCTGACGCATCCGATACTCGATTACGAGCAAGAGCCGCCGGCTGATATTGCCGCGCAAATTGATCGCCTCGTTCCGGATTTCACCGAGACCTTCTCGCCGCGATTGCCGCTCGGCTTCAACTACGGTCGCCACATGCTGTGGCTACAGGCGGTGCAACCCGGTGCATTCACGGCCGCGAAATCGATCCTCGGCTATCCACAATACTGGAGCTGGCGGTTTGGCGGCCGGGCGGTCTCGGAAGTGTCCTATCTCGGCTGCCACTCGCATTTATGGGCGCCGCGCAAGCGCGACTTCAGTTCGCTGGTCGACATTGAGGGCTGGCGCGACCGGATGCCCGCTTTCGAGCGGGCGGGCTCGGTTGTCGGCGAGCAACGCCTCGGCGATACGAAGCGGCGGATCGCCATCCACAATGGTGTCCATGACAGCAATGCCGCGCTCCATGCCTATCGCCGGCAGGAGCTTGGCCCGGTCACCGTCGTCTCGACCGGCACCTGGGTCGTCGTGCTTAATCCGGATTGCCTGCTCGACGCGCTCGATGGCCAGCGCGACATGCTGGTCAATGTCGATGTCGACGGCGGCCCTGTGCCGACCATCCGCTTTATGGGCGGGCGCGAATTCGCCACGATCAGCGACGGCTGGCAAGGCGCGATCGCGCCGGCGACAGTGCAGCGGGTGATCAACGCCGGCAGCATGGCGCTGCCGAGCTTCGCGCCGGGCGGCCCAATGCCCGGCCGCGCCGGCAAATTGGTCGGCCGCATGCCAAGCGCCGAGGAACGCGCAGCCGTGGCGCTGCTCTACGTCGCGCTGATGGTCGACCTCTGCCTCGACCAGATCCATTCGGATAACACCGTGATCGTCGATGGCGGACTGAACGCTGGCGGCCTGCTCGCCGGGCTAGTGGCGCAACTGCATCCCAGCCAGGCCTTCCTGCAAGGGGCCACACTGGAGGGCAGCGCCACCGGGGCGGCGGCGCTGGCCTTCGAGACCGTCGGCCGCGAATTTGCCGCGGAAGTGCCGGAGCCCGTGCGTGCCGCAAGCTTCACCGGACTTGCCCGATATCGCGACACATGGCGTGGCCTCATCGGCGAGCAGGGCATCCCCCGCGCGGCAGCGGGAGGCGCACGGTGATCGTCGCTGCTCAGGCCGAAGTCACGCGCCGGCCAGTGCTGGAAATGCGGCACATCTCGAAGACGTTCGGGCCAGTCCGCGCCTTGCAGGACGTGTCGCTGACCGTCCATGCGGGCGAAGTCCATGCGCTGATGGGTGAAAACGGTGCCGGCAAGTCGACTTTGATGAAGGTGCTGTCCGGCGCCTATCGGCCTGATGCCGGCGGCGAGATACTGATTGACGGCGTGCCGGTCGCCACCGGCGACCCGATCAAGGCGCGGGCTCACGGCATTGCGGTTATCTACCAGGAACTGTCGCTGGCGCCCAACCTGACGGTCGCGCAGAACATCTTCCTCGGCAATGAGCCGAGGCGTTTCGGCATCGTCGACCGCGACCAATGCTACCGGCGCAGCAATGAGATCATCAAGCGTCTCGGCGTGTCCTTCTCCGCACGGGCCCAGGTTTCCAGCCTGTCGCTCGGCGAGCGTCAGCTGGTCGAAATCGCCCGCGCGCTTTCGACCAGCGCGCGCATCATCGTCATGGACGAGCCAACCACCTCGCTGACCTCGCGCGAGACCGACCGTCTCTTCGAGGTCATCGCGACGCTGAAGTCGGAAGGCATCGCCATCATCTACATCAGCCACCGCATGGAAGAGGTCTACCAGTTGGCCGACCGTGTCAGCGTGCTGCGCGACAGCGGCTATGTCGGCACACTCGAGCGCGCCGAGCTGAACGCCTCGCGCCTCGTCTCGATGATGGTTGGCCGCGACCTGTCCGCTTTTTACAGGAAGGATCATCGCCCGCCGGACAACAAGCGCGCGGTCGCCTTGTCGGTGCGCGGCATGGCGGACGGCAATCTCCTGAAGAACTGCTCCTTCGAACTGTACAAGGGCGAGGTGCTGGCTCTGGCTGGCCTTGTCGGCTCGGGCCGCACCGAACTCGCGCGACTGATCTTCGGTGCCGACAGACGCATCGCCGGCACGCTGGAACTCGACGGCAAGCCCGTAACCATCGGCTCGCCAAGCGAGGCACTGAATGCCGGCATCGCCTATCTCACCGAGGACCGCAAGGAGCTCGGCCTCTTTCTCGACATGTCGATCTCCGACAACATCAGCATGGGCGTGCTGGCCAGGGATGCGCGGCCCGGCGGCTTGCGCGATTTCAAAGCCGCCGAGAGACGTGCTGCCACTGCCGTTTCGGATCTCTCCATCCGCACCAGGTCGGTACAGGCCAATGCGGGTTCGCTGTCGGGCGGCAACCAGCAGAAAGTGTTGCTTGCCCGCCTGCTCGAGACCGAGCCGCAAGTGGTCATCCTGGATGAACCGACGCGCGGCGTCGATGTCGGAGCGAAGTCGGAAATCTACCGGCTGATCGACAATCTCGCCAAAAAGGGCATCGCCATCCTGATGATCTCCAGCGAACTGCCGGAGGTGATCGGCGTTGCCGACCGCGTGCTGGTAATGCGCGACGGCACGATTGCCGGCGAGGTTACGGCGTCCAAAGACCAGCCGCTGCGCCAGGAAGCAATCATGGAACTTGCAACGGGAGCGGCCAAGGGATGACCCACAAGGCGACCGAGATCAGTGGCCAGGCTCTCGGCAGGAGCCGGCGGTTGCGCACCGCCTTCGCCGCCCTTGGCATGCTGCCGATCCTGATCCTGCTGGCGGTCGGCTTCCAGTTGATGAACGCGCGCTTCTTCACCCAGACCAATTTGCTGATCGTCATGCAGCAATCGTCGATCAACATCGTGCTGGCAGCGGGCATGACCTTCGTCATCCTGACCGGCGGGATCGACCTGTCCGTCGGCTCGATACTTGCCGCCTCGGCGATGGTGGCGGTGATGGTGTCGCTGGTGCCCGATTGGGGACTGCTGGGCGTGCCGGCGGCCATTCTCGTCGGCCTCGGCTTCGGCGTCATCAACGGGCTGCTGATCGCCTATATCAGACTGCCGCCCTTCATCGTCACGCTGGGGTCGCTGACCGCTGTGCGCGGCGTCGCCCGCCTGCTCGGCCAGGACACCACGGTGTTCAACTCGGACCTGCCGTTCGACTTCATCGGCAACGGTACGCTGTTCGGCATTCCCTGGCTGGTCATCATCGCCTTGTCGGTCGTGGTGCTGTCCTGGCTGGTGCTCAAGCGCACCGTGCTCGGCACCTGGATCTATGCCGTCGGCGGCAATGCCGAAGCGGCGCGGCTGACCGGCATCAAGGTGCCGCTGGTGCTGCTCTTTGTCTATGGCGTTTCCGGCCTGCTGGCCGGCCTTGGCGGCGCCATGTCAGCGGCCCGGCTTTATGCGGCCAACGGGCTGCAACTCGGCCAGTCCTACGAGTTGGATGCCATCGCCGCGGTCATTCTCGGCGGCACCAGCTTCGTCGGCGGCGTCGGCTCGATCTGGGGCACGCTGATCGGTGGCCTGATCATAGCGGTGCTCTCCAACGGGCTTATCTTGGCCGGTGTCTCGGACATCTGGCAGTACATCATCAAGGGATTGGTCATCATCGTGGCAGTCGCCCTCGACCGCTACAGGCTCCAGGCAGGAGCGAGAACGTGATTGACCTTGGTCGCCGGCGTAAACGACCGGTTTGTGTAACGCACCGTGAGAGGCGCGGGGCAATTGGAGGAAAGCAATGAAGACCATCGCTAAACTGCTCTGCGGCGTCGCACTCGCGGCTGCCGCCATCGCGCCCGCATCGGCCAAGGACCTCAACAAGGTCGGCATCTCGGTCGGCCTGCTCGGCAACCCCTTCTTCGTCGCGACCATCAAGGGTATCGAGGACGCGGCCAAGAAGATCAACCCGAAGGTCGAGGTAACCTCAGTGTCGGCCGACTACGACCTCAACAAGCAGGTCTCTCAGGTCGATTCCTTCATCGCCGCCGGGGTCGACGTGATCATGCTCAATGCGGTCGATGCCAAGGCGATCGGCCCGGCGGTGAAGAAGGCGCAAGCAGCGGGCATCGTCGTTGCCGCCTTCGACGTCTCGGCGCCAGGCGCCGACGTCACCGTGATGACCAACAATGTCAAGGCCGGCGAAGAGGCCTGCCAGTATCTGGTCGACCACACCGGCGGCAAGGGCGACTACGTTATCCTCAACGGCCCGGCGTCGTCGTCGATCCTGGAGCGGGTGAAGGGCTGCAAGGACGTCCTTGCAAAACACCCCGACATCAAGATCCTCTCCGACGACCAGAATGCCGAAGGCTCGCGCGACGGCGGCCTGAAGGTCTTCCAGTCGCTGCTCACCCGCTTCGACAAGATCGATGCGGTGTTTGCCATCAACGATCCGACGGCGATCGGCGCCCAGCTTGCGGCCAAGCAGCTCAATCGCTCGGAGTTCATCTTCACCGCAGTGGATGGCGCTCCCGATATCGAGAAGGAACTCGCTTCCGGCACCTCGATGATCAAGGCCTCGGCTTCGCAGGATCCCTACGTGATGGCTGGCCAGTCGCTGACGATGGCGGCTGAGCTGCTTGCCGGCAAGAAGCCGGCGGAGCCGACCGTGCTGCTCGACCCGAAGCTGATCACGGCCGAGAACCTGAAAGACTACAAGGGCTGGACCGCGGCCCGCTAAGCCTCCCAAGGCCGATGCGGCCGGGGCAACCCGGCCGCATCTCAATTCCAGAAACGGGAGACGATCATGTCGCGCATCGGTATTCATTCCTTCGTCTGGTCGGCGAGTTCGGCGCAAGGCGACCTCGAACGCACGCTGGCCAACACCAGAGAGGCCGGCTTCGACCTGATCGAGTTCTCCTATCTTGACCCGGCCAATGTCGACGTTGGCGGGTTGGCCAGGCGCATCGCCGACCTCAAGCTCGGCGTCGCGATCAGCATCGGCCTGCCGGCCGACGGCGACATTTCGAGTGCCGACAAGGCGGTTGCCGCGCGCGGCGTCGAGATCCTCAACGAGACGATCGCGCTCACCCGCGATCTCGGCGGCCAGAAGATTGGCGGCATCCTCAGCACCAGCCACGGCTTGCAGACGCAGGCGCCGACGCGCGATCAGTGGAACCGCAGCGCGGGGACACTTGCGAAGGTTGCGGAGACGGCCAAGTCCGCCGGCGTCACGCTCAATCTGGAGATCGTCAACCGCTTCGAAAGCAATCTGCTCAACACCGCTTCACAAGGCCTGGCCTTCATCGCGGACACCGGCTCCGACAACATCTTCCTGCATCTCGATACCTTCCACATGAACATCGAGGAGGCCGATGTCGGACTGGCTATCCGCCATGCCGCTGACAAGATCGGCTATGTCCATATCGGCGAGAGCCATCGCGGTTTCCTCGGCACCGGCAATATCGACTTTGCCGCTATCTTCGATGCGCTGACCGCAATCGGCTATAGGGACGACCTCAGCTTTGAATCCTTCTCGTCGAAGATCGTCGACGAGAACCTGTCACGGAAGACCGCGATCTGGCGCAATCTGTGGGCCGACAATATGGAACTGGCCCGGCATGCGCGCGCCTTCATCTCAATCGGGCTGGAGACGGCGCAGCGCAAGGCAGAGCTTGTCGCATCGAGACATCGTCCTTAGCAGGAGCGCGCTGCCAAAGCGCCAATGTTGTCGTTCATCCGGCCCGCGCCTTACGTGCAAGGAATCGACGTCGGAGGCGCTGAGTGTGGCGGAGGCAGTCGAGCGGGGTGACGCTGACGAGAGCTTTCTGATTTTGGCTCACGAAACGCAATAAAATCAACATCTTCATACGCCTTCCGGGGCCATCCAATCTCCATACTGGACGGGGATGACGTTTGACACAGCGCGGCGGAAAGAAGCAGGATGGCTGATAGAGTCGACATCGCATAATGATGTCACTATATAGCGGCGGCTTCGACCGTGTAGCTGTGGCGGTGTACCACGAAGCAGCAGAAAATGTGTTACGCGTTGTGATCCCTATTGTGATACAAATCGGCCGTCGACAGCAGGAAAAGATCGTAAGAACAACAGCATAGAGCCGAAGCCGATCCCGGCCAACGTACCACTCTATCAAACAATCAGAACGTGCTCATTGAACCCTTCCCTTCATTCGGCTCTTCGGACCTCCGACAAGATCAACTTGCCGGGCGAAGCCGACTCGGTTCGAATGGCAGCATGCATCCTTTACCGGGTGCGGACGTTTACGGTTACCAACCGGCATAGCCGCCAGGGAAAAGCAGTATGAGTGAACATGCGATCGAGTTCTTGCGCGGATGGATCGGTGAAAAGGTCCACTGCCAGCACTCGCCGGTAAAGATCGAGAAGCAGGCCGAGACCCTCGCCAAGGAGTGCGCGGCCAAGGCCGCTGAGGTCGGCATTCCGCTGGAAGATATCCAGGAAGAAGTCGGCGACATCCAGGAACTGATCGCATCGCGGCTCGAAGAGGCGGCCGAGGCCGACCAGAGCAACGCGGCCAAGCCGTGACGCAACAGGCCTGGCGCCGCCAGGCCTTGTCCTCTATCCAAATCGATCTACGCCTTGCGCCACCGCATCGAAGAACGGATCGATATCGACGTCCGGGATGAGGATGGCGGTGACGCCGGTGCGCACCGGCCCCGTGCCAACCTCGAGCAGACCCTCGCCGGAATCAGCGTCGCATAGCCGACCGATACGCCGGGCACATCGGTGATGGCGTTGAAGCCGCCCGGCGTGCCCTCGAAGGTAATGCCGAAAGCACGCGCGCGCGGCTTGCCCGCCGGCGTTTGAAGATGCGGGTCATGTCCGGTCATGCGGTCCTCTAAAAAAGCGAGCCCTGATTGCCCGGCTCTTTCGGTTTGCTGGCCGTCGGCTTTGCGGCGGGTTTGCTGGCGGGCGGCGTGGC
This sequence comes from Mesorhizobium sp. C268A, assembly GCF_040324475.1. Taxonomy (NCBI): domain Bacteria; kingdom Pseudomonadati; phylum Pseudomonadota; class Alphaproteobacteria; order Hyphomicrobiales; family Phyllobacteriaceae; genus Mesorhizobium; species Mesorhizobium sp. C268A. The sequence continues at coordinate 1,873,796 of NZ_JAMYVX010000001.1, read as the reverse complement.
CGCTGGTTTGGCAACGGCCTGCACCCGCTCGGCGTCGCCGGTCGCGACTGCATTTACGATGCCGTCGGCGAACTCCAGCTGCAGGCCAGCGCCCGGCGCCACATCAACTGCCAGTTTGATCACCGCGCCGCCGGCATCCTTGACCAGCGCGAAGCCGCGGGCCAGCACAGCCTTGTGCGACAGCGTTGCCATCAGCCTCTCGGATTGGACGATGCGGCCGCGCAGTCGCTCCAGCCTGAGCAGTACCGCTTGCGTGCCTCGTCTCGTCAAAGCTGTCAGAAGATCCCTCTGCACGGTTTGCCGCCGTGCCGTTGGCTCGATCGTAATGCGGCCTTGCAGCAAAGCCAGTTGCTGCCTGTGCCGTTGCAGGGATGCTTTCGCACATTTTGGCAACTGATCCGCCGCACGATTCAACTCCGCGCGCCGGGCTCTCGCCAATGCGCGCAGCGCCCCCTGGGCGCGCAAAAGGTTGCGGTCGTTGGTGCGTCGCGCCTCGGCAATCCGCCGCGACAGCGTTGCCGGAGTGAGCTTCACGGCGAAGAACCGAGCTTGCTTTCTTTCGGTGGAGACCATCAGCCCCCGGCTAAGCCGGCTGGCCGCCTCGTCCAGCCGCCGTCGCGGCAGCGCCAGCAACTGGTCGGGCGAGGGCAGTGCCCGGGCCGCCGCACGCGAGGCCTGCCGCTTGCGTTCGAAATTGCGCAAGGTGGCTGCTTTGAGACGTGCGCCAAGACTGGCTAGTGTCGCTTCGAGGTCCGCTTTCACCGGCACCGCGATCTCCGCCGCACCTGTCGGCGTCGGTGCGCGCATGTCGGCGACGAGGTCGATCAAGGTCCAGTCGGTCTCGTGCCCGACGGCCGAAATCACCGGAATGCGCGAGGCGGCGACGGCGCGCGCCAGCCCTTCATCGTTGAACCCCCAGAGGTCCTCGAGGCTGCCGCCGCCGCGCGCCACGATCAGAAGGTCGGGCTGGGCAATCGCGCCATCCCAGGCCAGCGCGTTGAAGCCGTTGACGGCGGCCGTCACTTCCGCCCCCGCCGTCTCGCCCTGGACTCTTACCGGCCAGACCAGCACATGCAGCGGAAAGCGGTCCTTGATGCGATGGATGATGTCACGGATCACCGATCCGGTCGGCGAGGTGACGACGCCGATGGTGCGCGGCATGAACGGCAGCCGCCGCTTGCGGCCGGCATCGAAAAGTCCTTCGGCCTGCAGTCGCCGCTTGCGCTCTTCCAAAAGCGCCATCAGCGCCCCGGCGCCGGCGGGTTCTAGATTGTCGATGACGATCTGGTAGTTGGATTTGCCGGGATAGGTGGTGAGTTTGCCGGTGGCGATCACCTCCATCCCCTCTTCGGGGCGGAATTTCAGCCGGCTCATCGTGCCTTTCCAGACCACGGCATCGAGCCGCGCGCGGTCGTCCTTCAGTGTGAAATAGGCATGGCCGGAAGAGTGCGGCCCGCGATAGCCGGAAATTTCGCCGCGCACCCGCACATGGCCGAAGACATCCTCGACCGTGCGCTTCAGCGCGCCGGAAATCTCGCTCACCGTGTATTCGGTGGCATTGGTTCGTGATTCGGATTCTGCGTCGCTCATCGGCCGATTGAGCGGCTGTTGTCGCTCCGCGTCAAGATTCCATAACTTGATCTTAAGCCTGTCCTGATTGACTCTGGGCCAAGGAGGACGCATGAGCGCCCGCAGACAACGCAGCCCGTTGACGTTCCAGGTCACCCTGACGGTGCTGACGCTTGCCGTTTTTGCACTGGCCATCGTTGTCGGCTTCGGCCTTTACGCCACCATGCAGGCCGACCGGGTCTCGCTCGAGCGGCAGAAGGTTTTCCTGGCCAACGGCCTGCAGGACCAGATCGCCGCGGTAAAGCGCGAGCAGGAAAGCGTCGCCGTCTGGGATGATTCCGTTATCAACGCCAAGGCCGGCAACCAGACCTGGATGGCAGAGAATCTCAGCGTCTGGATGTCCTCGTATTACGGCCACAACCGGGTCTATGTGCTGGACGACGCCAACCGGCCGGTCCACGCCATGCGCGAAGGCAAGGTCGTGTCGCCTGCCGTCTTTGGCGAGGACGAACCCGCTTTGCGGCCGACCATCGCCAGGTTGCGCCAGATGATGAGCAAGGACGCAAGCCAGGCCGGCGCAAAATTCGTTGCCGACGATCTGGTCTCGCTTGGCGGTCAGCCTGCCATACTCAGCGTCATGCCTCTGGTGCCGAGTTCGGATCGCGTCACCCAGGCATCCGGCAGCGAATATCTGCATGTCTCCATAGAGTTCATCAACGACGCGGTGATCGGCAAGATCGCGCAGAAATATCTTCTGGCGGGGGCGCATCTCCTGCCGATGGCTCAGCCGCTTGGCTCGGCTGCCATTCCGCTTATCGACAAACAGGGTGTCATCCTCGGCTATATTGCCTGGGACCAGGAACGGCCCGGCCTGACGCTGGTGGGCAAGGCCAGCCCGGCCCTGGCTCTGGCCGCGCTGGTTGCGGCGAGCGTGCTCGCCTTTCTGCTCCGGCGTCTGCGCCGTGCGTCATCGGCGCTGCAGACCAGCCAGGCCCAGGCGCAATATCTCGCCTTTCACGACACGCTCACCGGCCTGCCCAACCGGGCACTGTTCGAGGACAGGCTGCGGCGTGCCTTGCTTACCTCCGGCAATGAAAGCAAGGTCGCGCTGCTTTATCTCGATCTAGATCGCTTCAAGCATGTCAACGACACGCTTGGTCACCCGGCAGGCGACGAACTCGTGCGCCAGACGGCGGCCAGGCTTCAGCATACGGTTCGCGACGTCGACACGGTGGCAAGACTGGGTGGCGACGAATTCGCGGTGATCCTGATCGATGTCCGCGACGTAAGGAACGCCGAGGATATTTCCGAGAGGGTGCTGCAGAAACTGCAGGAGCCGTTCAAGCTGATGGACGATCAGGTCTTTATCAGCGCCAGCATCGGCATAGCCTTGTCGACAGGCCCTGATGCCGACGCAGACGATCTGCTGCGCAAGGCCGACATCGCGCTCTACGAAGCCAAGAAGAACGGCCGTGGCCGCTACCAGGTCTTCGCCGGCGACATGGACGACCTTTTGCTGCGCAAGCGCAAGGTCGAGAGCGAGCTGCGCAGCGCGCTGAATGGCGGCACCGGTATCAAGCTCGCCTACCAGCCGGTCTTTGCCAGCGACGGCAAGACCATTGTCGGCGCCGAGGCGCTGATCCGCTGGGCGCATGAGGTCCATGGCGCACTGCCGGCGGCGCAGTTCATCGCCATCGCCGAGGAACGCGGCATGATCGGGCAGCTCGGCGCATGGGCCCTGCTGGAAGCCTGCCGCTTCGCCGTGAAGACCAAACTGCCGTGGCTCGCCGTCAATGTCTCGCCGCTGCAATTGCGCGACGCCGGCTTTGCCGAAGAGGTTGCCTCGATCCTCGCCGAAACCGGACTGGCGCCGAAGCGCCTGCAGCTCGAAATCACCGAAAACGTTCTCCTGGAAAACAACGACACCACCAGAGCGGCTCTGGCAGCCTTGCGCCAGTCGGGCGTCGGCATTGTGCTCGACGATTTCGGCACCGGCTATTCGTCGCTGAGCTATCTGCGCCGCCATGCCATCGACAAGCTCAAGATCGACCGCTCCTTCGTGCGGCTTCTCGACGGCGACGGCAATTCGGGCGCCATCGTCAAGGCGCTGATCGATCTCGCCGGCGCGCTCAAGGTCGAGGTCACCGCCGAGGGCGTAGAGACCGAGGTGCAAAAGGCGCTGCTGGTCGCCATGGGCTGCCAGCAGCTGCAGGGCTACCTCTTGTCGCCGCCGCTGGAGCCGGCGCAATTGGTGGCGCTGCCCGGCCTGTCGTCGGCCAACGCAACGACGGAGGCGGCAGCGTCGGCCTGATCGTTCCTACCAGCCAGGCAGGATCTGGTTCGGCTTGCCCCGCTTCATCTTGGCGAAGGCGAGCGAGGCGAAATCGAAGCTTCCCGTTTCTTCGCCGAGCGGCACGGAAATATTGTCGAGGCTTTCCGAGATGTGCCGGGCCAGAGCGTCGACGATTTCGGGACGCGAGGTCTGGCCGCGCATGATGCCGATGCGGCAGTCGGGCAGGGCGCCAAAACCGTCGGCTTCGCCCAGCACTCGCATGCCGGGCCGCAGCGCGCATTCCGGCAGCACCGAGATCGCCAGCCCCGACAGCACCGCGGCGGTGATGACGGTGGCCGAGAAGCTGGTGAACAGGATTCGATAGTCGCGGTTTTGCCGGTCGAGCACATCGACGGCGGCGCGCCGCCAGATGCAGTTCGGCCGGCCGAAGGCCATCGGCAGCACTTCCTGTTCGTGCGTGGCATGGTTGGCCGAGGTCACCCATAGCAGCGGCTCGCGCCGCACCACTTCCGACTGGCCGCGCGTATCGTTGTGCGTCACCAGCGCAAGATCGAGATTGCCGCGCTTGATATGCTCGACCAAGCCTGGTGTCGGCTCGCAGATCACGGTCAGCTCGACGCGTGGGTTGGAGCGCGTGAAGCGCGCCATGATCTCGGGCAGGAACCGGTCGGCATAGTCGTCGGGGGTGCCGATTCGGATGGTGCCTTCGAGCCGCTGGTCATCGAAGGCGGCCAGCGTTTCGCGGTTGAGATAGAGCAGGCGGCGCGCGTAGGAGAGCAGCTTGTCGCCTTCCTCGGTCAGCCTGTTGGTGCGGCCGTCCTTTTCGAACAGCGGCTTGCCGATCCGCTCTTCCAGCCGGCGCATCTGCATCGACACCGCCGATTGCGTGCGCAGCACTTCCTCGGCCGCGCGGGTGAAGCTGCCGGTATCGGCAATCGAGATGAAGGTCTGCAACTGGTCGAGATCGAGTGGCGCTTTCATCGGTCCAATCCATCACTAGCGTTGATGCTAAAGATTAGAAACATTCGTTGGATTAATCAATCGGTGCGTGGCAAATTCACATTGTCCACATGAAAGCATGTGAATCGAGACCGGAACGGCCGCTGTCCCCAGCGCCGATCGCCTGGTCTTGTCCAGTTCGAGTCTGAAGGAGACCGACATGACCACGTTTGATTTCGCCACCGAGACCTCGCGCATCACCTCGCGTCCGGCCGTTGCGACGCGCGTGGCCAACACTCTTCTCAATGCCTACCAGGCCTGGAAAAATCGCCGCGCCTTCTATCGCCTTGGCGAGATGTCGGACGCCGAACTCGCCGATATCGGCCTGACGCGCTCGGACCTCCATGTCGCCATCGATGTGCCGTTCGGCGCCGATCCGACCGTGAAGCTGCGTGCGATTGCGAGCGATCGTGCCGATACGATCGAAGATCTCGCCCGCCAGATAGCGTGATATCGGGCGCATTGTTTCGGTTGCCGTGAACCTTTCTCAGGCTCGCTGCGACCAACGAGTATAGCAGGCTCCCCACTCCCTGCCGGTTCCCCGCCGGCCAGCCTGCACACTGGCCCGGTCCTCCTCCAGGACCGGGCTTTTCTTTTAAAGCTCCGTCGTCATCGTGCGGTCTGCGCCGCTCGCTTCGTTCCTTGCTCCGAAGCCGCGAAGGTCAGCGCCCAACTACCGCCAACTACCGCCGGTCCATGTCCCGCTTGAACTGGTCGAAGATCGTTTCCACGCCCTTCTGATAGTCGTCGCGCTGCTGGGCGCCGGTCTCGAACATCTTGCCGAAAATATCGTCGAACGGATTGCGTGGCCTGCCGCTCGGATTGGCCTGCGGTTGCGGCGCCTCGCGCTCCTGCGGTGCCTGTCGCGGCTGGGGTGCTTGCGGCTGCTGCGGCGCCGGCTGCCCACCGGGCAGGCCGAAGCCGCCACCACCGCCTTGCCGCATCATCTCTTCAAAAATCTTGCCCAGCGGGTTGTCGCCGTAAGGGCTCTGCGTCTGTTGCGGCTGTGTTGGCTGCTGCGGCCGGCCCTGCGGTTGCTGTGCCGCGCCACCGCCGAACATGTCCTGCAGCACCTTGCCCAGCGGATTGTCGCCATAGGAGTTGGGCGCCTGTTGCGGCTGGCTTTGCGGCTGTTGGGCGCCGCCGCCGAACATGTCCTGCAGCACTTTGCCCAGCGGGTTCTCACCGTAAGGATTGGGTGCTGGCTGCGGCGGAGGCTGTGCCCCGCCGCCCGCCTGCCGCATCATCTGTTCGATGATCTCGCCGAGCGGATTGCTGCCGCCGCCGAAGCCACCGGCGGCCTGCATCTGACCCCCGGTCAACTGGTTTGTCGTCTGCTTGAACAATCCGCCCATCACCATCGAAGCGATGGCCGGCAGCATCTGCTGCAGGATCTGCTGGCTGACGCCGGTCGCCTGCGCGGCCTGGCTGGCCACCGCGCGCGACAGCTCCTTCGAGCCGAACAGATGACCCAGAATGCCATTGCCCTCATTGACGCCTTGCGGTGAGAAAGCCCTGGTCGCGTCCTCGAAATATTTCGCGTGCTGGCCGCTCGCCATCGCCGTCATGAAGGCGCCTAGCCCATAGGGATCGGCGGTGTTGCGTTGCAACCCTTGCGAGAAGGCCGGCAGCAGAGCGGCGACAGCCGCCTGCGTCTGCTGCATGGAAAGCCCGTACTGCTGGGCAAGCGCCTGCATGCCGTTGCCGTTCTGCGCCTGCGCCAATATGTCGAACAAGGTAGGCATCGGTTTCTCCTCCGGGAAATCCTCGAGGGAGAACCTAGTTCGTTTCGATGTTCGATTGAAGCGGCTTTTGCCGCTGCTCAAGGCGCGACGCTAATACGCATATTCCATGAACACCGGCTCGATCGAGCCGCCCCAGCGCGTGTGGTAGGCCGACAGCATTTCCTCAGCACTGGTGGTACCGCGCGCCACGACTTCGTCCAGCGTGTTGAGGAACGAGGTCTCGTCATAGCCGTCGCGGTTCTTCCTGCCGCGATTTTTCAGCCCAAGGCGCGAAATCGTCATTACATCGCGGCCGATCTCACGCAGCGTCGTGTTGCGGAACGGCGCGGAAATGCCTTGTTCCGGCACCGCATTGCGCATCGCCAGCGTTTCTTCATACGTCCAGCTCGAAGTCAGCGCCTCGGCGGCGTCGAGCGCGGCCTCGTCATAGAGCAGCCCGACCCAGAAGGCCGGCAGTGCGCAGATGCGGCGCCACGGCCCGCCATCGGCGCCGCGCATTTCGAGGAAGCGCTTCAGCCTGACGTCGGGGAACAGCGTCGACAGATGGTTCGCCCAGTCGCCCATGGTCGGCAGTCCGTCTGGTACTTCATTGCGGGCAGCGCCGGCCATGAACCGGCGGAAGGTGATGTGCGTCATGTCGTGATAGTGGCCGTCGCGGATGACGAAATACATCGGCACGTCGAGCGCCCATTCGACATAGTCGGCAAAGCCGAACTCGGGCGAGAAGCAGAATTCGAGCAGGCCCGAGCGCTGGTTGTCGGTGTCGCGCCAGATGTCGCCGCGCCAGCTCTGCAGCCCGTTCGGCCGGCTGTCGGTGAAGGGCGAGTTGGCAAACAGCGCCGTCGACAGTGGCTGCAGCTTCAGCGACACCTGCATCTTGCGGCGCATGTCGGCTTCGCTTTCGAAGTCGAGGTTCACCTGGATGGTGCAGGTGCGATACATCATGTCGAGACCCTTGGTGCCGACCTTGGGCATGTAGCGGGTCATGATTTCGTAGCGCGATTTCGGCATTTTCGGCGTCTCGGCCAGCGACCATTTCGGGCTGCCGCCGAGGCCGAGAAAGCGGATGCCCATCGGCTCGGCGATCTCGCGGACCTGCGCCAGATGCGCATTGCCCTCGCGACAGGTCTGGTGGATCGTTTCCAGCGGCGCGCCCGACAGCTCGAACTGGCCACCAGGCTCCAGCGAGATCGCGCCCTGTCCGGTCGGCTCGACCAGGCCGATGATGCGGCCGTCATCGATGATCGGGTCCCAGCCGAGCTTTTGCTGCATGCCTTCGAGGATGGCGCGGATGCCGCGCTCGCCGCCATAGGGCACCGGCGCGTTCCCGTCGACATAGAAGGGGAACTTCTCGTGCTCGGTCCCGATGCGCCACTTGTCGCGCGGCTTGTTGCCTTCGGCCAGATGCTCGACCAGTTCGTCGATGCCTTCGATTGCCCGGAAATCGGTTGTGTCGCGCGCCATGGGGCCCCCTCTGCGGCTCTCGGAGCCCGCCGGCGCTAAATGGACGAAATGTCAGCAGCCGATCAAGCGAAAAATCCTGAGCCACAGGTCAACAGGAATTGATCTTTACGCTTCTTACCAGTCTCCGACCGTCGCCTGCATCACCGCAAGCGCCGCCACCGCTGCCGTATCGGCGCGCAGGATGCGCGGTCCGAGCGGGATGGCGGTGACGAAGGGGAGCGCCCGCAGCATCTTGCGTTCCTCGTCGGAAAAGCCGCCTTCCGGTCCGACCATCAGCGCCAGTTTCTTTTCCCTCAACCCCTGCAGCGCTGGCAGTGGATTGTTGGTCGAGGCATCCTCGTCGCAGAAGATAAGCCGGCGTTCCTTGTCCCAGCCGGAGAGCAGGCGCTCGAATTTCTCGGCCTCGCGCACTTCCGGCACCGCCAGTATGCCGCATTGCTCGGCCGCCTCGACGACATTGGCGCGCAGCCGGTCGATGGAGGGTTTTGCCACTTGCGTGTGCTGGGTGATCACCGGCTGCAGGATGCCGGCGCCCATCTCGACCGCCTTCTGCACGAGATAGTCGAGCCGGCCCTGTTTCAGCGGCGCGAAGCAATAGATCAGGTCAGGCAGGGGCGGTTGCGGTCTCTGCGAGGCCAGCACCTTCAGCCGCACCGCCCTTTTCGACCTGGTGGCAATCGCCGCCGACCACTCGCCGTCGCGGCCGTTGAAGACCAGGATCTCGGCGCCTTCGCCGAGCCGCAGCACATGCATGAGATAATGGCTCTGCTGCTGGCCGGCATCGAATTCGATGCCTGCCGCGAGGTCGTCCGGCACGAACAGCCGCTGCATCTTGTAATTGGCGCGCATCGCCGAGGAATGGGCGAGGCGGTGCCTGGCGTCAAGTCTCGGCGGAACGATGCCACACCGGTTCAAAACCGTGCCGCAGCACCGAAACGGTCGTGGCCGGTGTGAGCAGGCGCAGCGACCGGCCGGCAAGGCTGTCGAAGGCCGCCGCATCGCCATAGCCTGCGAACGACCAGGGCAGCGCGTTGCCGCCGCGCAGCGCATAGGCCGAGCCGCCATCCGCGATCATCGCTCCGTCCGGCAATTCGGCAAGCTCTCCCATGGTGACATCAGGTGGCTTGCCGCCGGAAGCCAGCCGCTCCTTGTGCAGCCGCTTGTCCACCATTGGCGCGCGCGGTTCGTTTACACCGAAGACTTTGCCGAAACGCCCGACAAAATCCGTGGCTCGCTCACGCCGGCAATAGAAACAGGGACGGTGCCCGGCGGCCAGCGCCGTCACCTCGTCGAGGAAGAACAACTCGGTCCAGCCGGCCCTGCCGCCCGGCCTGTTCCTGCCCATCGGCTCGCGCCGCACATTGCGGAATTGGCAGACGCAGATGATCCAGGCCGGCAAGGCCCAACGCTTTTTCAGCAGCGTCTTGGTCTCAGGATCGTGGATGATGCCGCGATTGCCGGTGAACAGGCCGCGCTCGGATATGGCATGGATGGCGCCGAACGGATCGACCCGGTTCTGCAGTGGCATAGCTCTCTCCCGAATACGCATCTTGGCTGCAATACGGGCGACATGATATCGCTCGTCGCGTCATTTCATGTCAGCAGGGTTTTGCGATGCGGGTGCTGGTGGTCCAGAACTACGACAACACCGGCCTTGGCCAGGTTGGTGCCGCGCTCGCCGAAGCCGGCGCCGATCTCGACCTGCGCCGGCCCTACAAGGGCGATGCGCTGCCGGACGACGCGACCGGACACGATGCCATGGTGATGCTTGGCGGCGGTCAGAATGCGCTGGCCGACGATGACTACCCGTATTTCCCGGCGCTGCTCGAACTGACCCGCGATTTCGCCGCCAAGGATCGCTCGGTTCTCGGTATCTGCCTGGGCAGCCAGTTGGTTGCCCGCACTTTCGGCGGTGAGAACCAGATCGGCGGCGCCTCGGAATTCGGCTGGCACAAGGTATCGCTGACGCCGGACGCCAGAACCGATCCGGTGCTTGGCGCACTTCCCCAGGATTTCCCCATCTTCGAATGGCACGACGACACTTTCGCGCTGCCGTCAAATGCGGTGCGGCTTGCCGGCAGCGAAATTGCTGAGAACCAGGCGTTCCGAATCGGCCGCGCCGTCTACGGCTTCCAGTTCCATTTCGAGGCCGACCGGCCGATGGTGAGGGACTGGAGCACGTCCTTCGCGCCGCTGATTGCCGATCGCCATCCCGACTGGCACGATCGCCTCGACAGCGAAATGGCTCTCAACGGCCCCGAGGCTGATGCCGCGGGCTTGGCCATTGCCCGCGCCTGGGTGGCGACGATCTGAACCCAGCCAACGCGCGGCCGTTGCATAATTGGCACGCGGCGGGGAATCTGCCGGGGACAACTTCTTTCGTCCTTGGTTTGTGGCCGAACGCCATCCTACAAGGCGCGCGCTATGCATCGGCAATGCAACCGCGATGAACCTTCTGTGTGATCCGCGCGACACACCGCCGATACAGAATCGACCTACAAGCGCGAAATCGTCGAAACTTTGAGACGAATTCTCGGTTTCAACCCATTGGTAACCGCCTCGTGCCCAGATGCAGGAAGCTCAACTAGAGATGACGTCCGTGAAAGCAGCGCTTCTGTCCTTTGTCATGCTGTCTGCCATCGTTTTGTGCGGTCTCGGCATTTATTCCGCCGATGCAGCCAACAACCATCAGGCCGTCGACGGCTACGGCGTCACCGCCGCGCTTCGCTAAAACGCTTTTCCCTGCACAGTCAGGATACGCTTGTCCGCGCCGTCCACGGCGAGCGCGCTGAGCATGCCTGACTGCCAGGCGAGTGTGTCGACATTGACGCGGTTCGGCATCACCTCCGCCTGCGGCACCGGTGTGTGGCCGTGCACGATCACCTTCGGGTAAAGCCCTGGATGGTTGTGGAAGACGTCGCGGATCCAGACCAGATCCTGCGGGCTCTGGCTCGCCAGCGGCACGTCAGGCCTGACGCCGGCATGGCATAAGAAGAAATCACCTGATATCAGTGACAATTGCAGCGACCGCAGGAAGTCGACATGGGCTTGCGGTACAGCATTGACCAGTGCCTGGTGTCCCCGCCGTAACGCCTCGGCCTTGCCGAACCAGCTTGCGTGTCCCGCTAAGTCGACACCATAGGATTGTGCCGTCTGCACGCCGCCATAACGGATGAACAGCCCTTCCGGGTCAGGCTCGTCGAGAAAGTCGAGGAAGCCGATATCGTGGTTGCCGGCGAGCATCAGATGCCGCGGATCGCGTTTCTGTGCCTCGATCAGGAAGTCTATGACGCCCTTGGACTCTGGTCCGCGGTCGACATAGTCGCCGAGGTGGATGACGCGCCAATCGCTGGTCGGCTTGTATTCGAGTTCGCTCTCGATGCGGCGATGCATGGCGGCGAGCAGATCGAGCCGGCCATGCACGTCGCCGATCGCATAGAGGCGCATGCCATCGGGTGCGCGCGCGTCGAGGTAGTGGATGCCGGTCTCGGTCAAGGCGGCTTCGTCTCCGTGATCCAGCGAGGCTAGGGTCTAATCGGTGAACAAGACCCTAGCGCCGCAACTGGTCCTTGCCCATGTCGGTCACCAGCCGCTTGCCGCACAGTGCCAGCGTGATGTCCATCTCCTTGCGGATGATGTCCAGCGCCAGGGTCACGCCTTGCTTGCCCATGGCGCCCAATCCGTACAGGAACGGGCGGCCGATATAGGTGCCCTTGGCGCCGAGGCAAAGCGCCTTCAGCACGTCCTGGCCCGAGCGGATGCCGCCGTCCATATGCACCTCGATCCTGTCGCCGACGGCATCGGCGATCTCTTCCAGCGCCATGATTGACGACGATGCGCCGTCGAGCTGGCGCCCGCCATGGTTGGAAACGATGATGGCGTCGGCGCCGGTCTCGACCGCCATCAGCGCGTCCTCCTTGTCGAGAATGCCTTTCAGGATCAGCTTGCCGCCCCAACGTTCCTTGATCCAGGCGACATCCTTCCACGACAGATGCGGGTCGAACTGCTCCGTCGTCCACGATGCCAGCGAAGCGACGTCGCCGACGCCCTTGGCATGGCCGACAATGTTGCGGAAGGTGCGGCGCTTGGTGCCGGCAATGCCCATCAGCCAGCGTGGCCGCATGGCGATGTTGGCAATGTTGGCCAGCGTCATCTTGGGCGGCGCCGACAGCCCGTTGCGGACATCCTTGTGGCGCTGCCCCAAGATCTGCAGGTCGAGCGTCAACACCAGCGCCGAGCATTTTGCAGCCTTCGCCCTGTCGATCAGGTCGAGCACGAAATCCTTGTCGCGAAGCACGTAGAGCTGGAACCAGAACGGCTTCTTGGTCACCGACGCGACATCCTCGATCGAGCAGATGCTCATCGTCGACAGCGTGAACGGCACGCCGAATTCCTCTGCCGCCTGCGCGGCCAGCATCTCGCCATCGGCATGCTGCATGCCGGTCATTCCAGTTGGGGCAAGCGCCACCGGCATCGCCACTTTCTCGCCGATCATGGTCGATTCCAGCGAGCGGTTGCTCATGTCGACCAGTACGCGCTGACGGAATTTTATCTTCTGGAAGTCCTCTTCGTTGGCGCGGTAGGTGCTTTCGGTCCAGGCGCCGGAATCGGCATAGTCGAAGAACATCTTCGGCACCCGCCGGCGCGCCAGGTCCTTGAGATCGGCAATGGTGAGGATGTCGCTCATGGTGGTTCCTCGTTAGCCAGTCGTCTTGAAGCCGTCGTCGGCGTCGGAGCGCTGCTTAAGCCTGAGCCGCGACACGCGCTGCCAGTCGCCGCTGCGTTCGGCCTCGAGCATCGAGCGCTCGACATAGGAGATATGGTCCATCGCCGCTTGGCGGGCAGCTGAGGGATCGCCGGCCTTCACGGCTTTGTAGATCGCGCCGTGCTGGGCCAGCAGCGCCTCGCGCGCTCCGGGCACGCTGAACACCAGAAGCCGGTTCTGGAACACGCCTTCAGACAGCAGCCGGTAGCAGGAGCGCAGCGTGTGCAAGAGGATGATGTTGTGCGCGCATTCGCACACAGCATGGTGGAACTCGACGTCGATTTCCGCCTCGTCGTCGAAATCGCCGGTGCGGTGCGCCTCGTCCATGCGCGCCACGATGCGGTCGAGCAGCGCAATGTCGTCCGCTGTCGCGCGCCGCGCCGCATATTCGGCCGCAACACCTTCGATCTCGCGGCGGTATTCCAGATAATCGGTCACCGCCTTGCGGTGCATCGAGATGAGGTCGGTCACCGGCTTGGTGAACAACTGGCCGATGACGTCGGCGACATGGGTGCCGCCGCCGGCCTTGGTGATCAGCAGCCCGCGCCCTTCCAGCGCCTTCAGCGCATCGCGCAGGATCGGCCGCGACACGTCGAACTGGCGCGCCAGCTCGCGCTCGCCCGGCAGCCGGTCGCCGGTGCGCAGCACGCCTTCAAGGATCAGGCTTTCGATCTGCTGCACCACCTCGTCGGCGGTGCGCGAATGCTCGATCCTGGAGAAAATATCGCTCAACGGGGGCCTGGGAAATTGAACCGGCGTCGCGCAAGATAAAGCCAGCGTCGCCAACTGGTCAAATTATTTATCCAATTTGCCCAATCGGGTCGGTCTGCGCGTCGCGCCGGCAGGACCTACGATGCTAGACTTTGGTGTTTACGCGCCTCATGGATTGCCTTTAGAGGACGCCATCACACGAAGGGTCGAGAACAGGGGGACCACCGTGTCGGACGAGACGTCCAACCTCGAATTCCAGCCGCGCGCCCAGGGCAGCGTGATGGGCTTTCCCGCGCATGAGGGACGGCCCGGCGCGATCGGCGAGGTCCATGCCCGGCCGCATCCGCTGATCGAGAAGCCGCGCGTGCTTGTGCAACTCGCCTTCATGACCGAGGGCGGCTCCGGCGTCGACATGGCCGTGCTCTCCGAACTGTCGCGGCGCCTCGGCATCGCGGCGCCCGACCGTCATGCCCGCCACCACGCCATGAAGTGGGGCAAGGGCACGCTGCGCTGGGAGCGGCATACGGAATTCTCGACCTATCTTTGGGAAGGGCCGCTTGCCGAAAGCGGCAGGGCGCAGGAGGATTCTCCTTTCGGCAACGGGTTCTCGCCGCCGGGAACGGTGATCTCAGGCATAAGGCTGGAGATCCGCAAATGGACGCCGGCAAGCGAGAAGCTGATTGCGGCCTTCGACCCGACGAGCCTCTGCTATTCGCTGGTCGAGCGCGGCAATGCGGCCATCGTCACCGATTTCCGCCAGGACGGCGACGGCCTGACCCGCATCCTGGTGCTTGATCGCGGCCTGACGCCGGCGCGGACCGGGGCGCTGTCGCAGCGGCTGATCGACGTCGAGACCTACCGCACGCTTGCCATGCTCGGCCTGCCGCTGGCGCTGACCCTGTCGAGCCGCGCCCGCCGCATCGAAGACCGGTTGGCGCAGACCACGCTGGAAATGAAGGTCACTGAAACCCGCGACAGCCAGACGCTGCTCGCCGACCTGACCGAGCTTGCCGCCGAGCTGGAAGCCGATGCCGCCTCCAGCCTCTATCGCTTCGGCGCCAGCCGCGCCTATGACGGCATCGTTGTCGAGCGGCTGGAGGCGCTGGACGAAGAAGCCGTGCCCGGCTACGACACTTGGGGCGGCTTCCTGCAGCGGCGGGTGGCGCCTGCCATGCGCACCTGCCGTTCGGTCGAGGAGCGCCAGGCCAACCTGTCGCGCAAACTAACCCGCGCCACGACGCTGCTGCGCACGTGGGTTGATGTCGAGGTCGAGAAGCAGAACCGCGATCTGCTGGCGTCGATGAACAACCGCGCCCGGCTGCAACTGCGGTTGCAGCAGACGGTCGAGGGCCTGTCGGTGGCAGCAGTGTCCTACTATGTCGTCGGTCTGATCTCCTACCTTGCCAAGGGCGCCTCGATCTTCGGCCATGCCATTGCGCCCGAAGTCGTCACCGCCGCCTCGGTGCCGGTCGCCATCGTGCTGGTCTGGTGGGGGGTGCGGCGAGTGAGGCGGATGCACTCCGAGCCGGCGAAACATCCGGGGGAGTAGGAGCGCACTTTACCCTCCCCCTTGTTGGGAGGGTCGATCCGCATAGCGGATCGGGGTGGGGGTGCTCGTAAAGAGCTTTCGTCGCGCGGACCCCCACCCCGCTCACTGCGTTCGCGACCCTCCCCACAAGGGGGAGGGTGAATAGCGGCAGATTGCCGCTGCGGAAGGCGGGCAGTACGCTCTTTGCCCGACGCGGTGTTTGCAACATCCGAATGTAATTGGTAAAAGATTTTTACCAGCCAAGCGGAGAACGCCGCCGATGTCCGGCCTTGTCATGCCCAAGCCAGACGACGCCACTATGCGAAGGCGGGCGGAGATCGTCGCCGACATGCGCATCATCGTGCCGGGCGAGGGCGTCGTCGACGCCACCAATGAGATGCGCGCCTTCGAAAGCGACGGCCTCACCGCCTACCGGCAATTGCCGCTGGTCGTGGTGCTGCCGGAAACGGTGGCGCAGGTGTCGCGCATCTTGAAATACTGCAACGACCGCAACATCCGTGTCGTGCCGCGCGGCTCCGGAACCTCGTTGTCGGGCGGCGCGCTGCCGCTCGAGGATGCCGTGCTGCTGGTCATGAGCCGCTTCAACCGCATCCTTGCCATCGACTATCCCGACCGCATCGTCGTCGCTCAGCCAGGCGTCACCAATCTTGGCATCACCATTGCCGTCGAGCAGGAGGGCTTTTACTACGCCCCTGACCCATCCTCCCAGATCGCGTGCTCGATTGGCGGCAATGTCGCGGAAAATTCCGGCGGCGTGCACTGCCTGAAATACGGCCTGACCGCCAACAATGTGCTCGGCATCGAGATGGTGCTGATGAACGGCGAGGTGGTGCGCCTGGGCGGCAATCATCTGGACTCGGAAGGCTATGATCTCCTCGGCGTCATGACGGGGTCCGAAGGCCTGCTCGGCGTCGTCACCGAGGTCACCGTGCGCATCCTGAAAAAGCCGGAGACGGCCCGCGCTCTGCTGATCGGCTTTCCGACCAGCGAGCAGGGCGGCCAATGCGTCGCCGACATCATCGGCGCCGGCATTATCCCTGGCGGCATGGAGATGATGGACCGGCCGGCGATCCATGCCGCGGAAGATTTCGTCCATGCCGGCTACCCCCTTGATGTCGAGGCGCTGCTGATCGTCGAACTCGACGGGCCGGGCGTCGAGGTCGATCACCTGATCGGTCTCGTCGAAGCGATCGCCTATAGGAACGGCTCCACCACCTGTCGCATCTCGCAATCCGAACAGGAGCGGCTGAGTTTCTGGGCCGGCCGCAAGGCGGCCTTCCCGGCGGTCGGCCGCATCTCGCCCGACTATTACTGCATGGATGGCACCATCCCGCGCAAGGAATTGCCGCGTGTGCTCGCCGGCATGCGCGAACTGTCGGAGAAATACGGCCTTGGCGTCGCCAATGTCTTCCACGCCGGCGACGGCAATCTGCATCCGCTGATCCTCTACGACGCCAACGTGCCGGGCGAACTCGACAAGGCGGAAAGTTTTGGCGCCGACATCTTGCGGCTCTGCGTCAAGGTCGGCGGCGTCTTGACCGGCGAGCACGGCGTCGGCGTCGAGAAGCGCGACTTGATGCCTGAAATGTTCGACCAGATCGACCTCGATCAGCAAATGCGCGTCAAATGCGCCTTCGACCCCAATCATTTGCTCAACCCCGGCAAGGTGTTTCCACAACTGCGCCGCTGCGCGGAGCTTGGGCGCATGCACGTGCATCGCGGCCAGGTGGCGTTTCCGGACATTCCGAGGTTTTGATGGGGGCGGAATGTCTCACGTCGGCGATCCTTCGCGCCCCCCTCTGTCCTGCCGGACATCTCCCCCACAAGGGGGGAGATCACCAGTCATCTCTGCCTTCGCCAATCTTCGACGTTGCTAGAGAAGCGCGGTCGCCAAAGCTGCTAATCTCCCCCAAGTGGGGGAGATGTCCGGCAGGACAGAGGGGGGCGCGAAGGAACTCGACGTCTCTGCACTCGCAAGCGGCGCGTCGCCATGACCACCTTCACTCCCACCTCATCCACCGAAGTCCTCTCCACCGTCCAATGGGCGGCTGCGGAGGAATCGCCGCTGGAGACCATCGGCCACGGCTCCAAGCGCGGCATCGGCCGGCCACAGCAGAGCGAACACACGCTCGATCTTTCGAAGCTCACCGGCGTCACCCTCTACGAGCCGGCCGAACTGGTGCTGTCGGCGAAGGCCGGCACACCGCTTTCCGATATAGAAAGCCTGCTCGCCGAAAACGGCCAGCAACTTGCTTTCGAGCCGATGGACTACGGCCCATTGTTCGGCGGTATCAAGGGAAGAGGCACGATCGGCGGCGTGCTTGCCGCCAACCTGTCCGGCCCGCGCCGGCTGAAGGCGGGCGCCGCGCGCGACCATATCCTTGGCATCAATGCGGTTGCCGGACGCGGCGAGGCCTTCAAGTCCGGCGGCCGCGTCGTCAAGAATGTCACCGGCTACGATCTGTCGAAGCTGATGGCCAACAGCTGGGGCACGCTGGCCGTGTTCACCGATGTCACCTTCAAGGTGCTGCCGGCGGCCGAGACCGAGGTGACGCTTGCCATGCGCGGCCTACTCGACGATGCCGCCTCTGCCGCCATGGCGCTGGCGCTCGGCTCCAGCGCCGAAGTGTCGAGCGCGGCCCATCTGCCCGAACGCATCGCCGCGCGCGTTGCCGGGGGCAGTCTAGGCACCGACGCTGCAACGCTGCTGCGCGTCGAAGGGTTTGGCCCATCGGTCGCCTATCGCATTGAGGCGCTGAAGACCCTGCTGAAAAATGCCGGCCCGCTGCAGGAGATCGCAGGTGAGACATCACATACCCTCTGGCGTGACATAAGGGACTGCACGCCATTCGCCGACCGTAGCGAAAAGCCGGTCTGGCGCGTCTCCATGGCGCCGTCTCAGGCCCATCAGATGGTGCTGACGCTGCGCATGCAGATCGGTGTCAGCGCCTTCTACGACTGGCAGGGCGGGCTGGTCTGGCTGCGCATGGAGGAGGGCGATCCCGAGGCCGCCCTGCTGCGCGGGCTGATCAGAAAGCTTGGCGGCGGCCACGCCACGCTGGTGCGCGCCACCCCTTCGCATCGCGCCGCCGTCCCGGTGTTCGAGCCGCAGGCACCGCATAAGGCCGCACTGTCGGCGCGGCTCAAGGCCGAGTTCGATCCCAAGTCCATCCTCAATCCCGGCCGCATGGCCCAAGGCTAAGATAATGCAAACCAACTTCTCCCTTGCCCAGCTCGCCGATCCGCATGTCGCGGAATCGGAGAAGATCCTGCGCAAATGCGTGCATTGCGGCTTCTGCACCGCCACTTGCCCGACCTATGTGACATTGGGCAACGAGCTGGATTCGCCACGCGGGCGGATTTATCTCATCAAGGACATGCTGGAGAACGGCCGCCCGGCCGACAAGCAGATCGTCACCCATATCGACCGTTGCCTGTCCTGCCTGGCCTGCATGACCACCTGCCCGTCGGGCGTCAATTACATGCACTTGGTCGACCATGCCCGCGCCCATATCGAGGAAACTTACAAGCGGCCGCTGCTCGATCGGCTGATCCGCGCCATGCTGTCCATGGTGCTGCCCTATCCCACACGCTTTCGCGCCGCGCTGAAGTTGGCGAAACTGGGCAAGCCATTCATTGGCCTATTCGAAAGGCTGCCGGCGCTGAGGCCGCTGGGTGCGATGCTGAAGCTGGCGCCGGCATCGATCCCGGCGGCCTCGCCGATGGCCTCTCCCGGCGTCCATGCCGGCAAGGGGACGAAGAAAGGTCGCGTCGCCATCCTCACCGGCTGCGCCCAATCGGTACTCGACCCCGCCATCAACGAGACGACGATTGCATTGCTGACCAGGCTTGGCGTCGAGGTCGTGGTGCCGCAGGGCGAAGCCTGCTGTGGCGCGCTGGTCCATCATATGGGCCGCGAGGCAGCAGCCCTTGCCTCGGCCCGGCAGAATGTCGATGCGTGGACGCGTGCCATCGACCAGGGCGGGCTCGATGCCATCGTCATCACCGCGTCCGGCTGCGGCACAACGATCAAGGACTACGGCTTCATGCTGCGCCTCGATCCGGCCTATGCCGACAAGGCCGCGCGGGTCTCGGCGCTGGCCAGGGACATTACCGAATATCTCGCAAGCCTCGACCTGCCCGAGCCGGTGCGCAAACCCGGCACCGTCGTCGCCTATCACTCCGCCTGCTCGATGCAGCACGGTCAGAAGATCATCCGCCAGCCGAAGGAGCTGCTGTCCAAGGCGGGCTTCGTCGTGCGCGAACCGCGCGAGGGGCATCTGTGCTGCGGCTCCGCCGGCACCTACAACATCCTGCAGCCGGAGATTTCCGCAAGGTTGCGTGACCGCAAGGTGAAGAACATTGAGGCGACCGGCGCGGAGATCGTTGCCACCGGCAACATCGGCTGCATCACCCAGATCGCTTCCGCCGCGAAGCTGCCGGTGGTGCACACGATCAAGCTGCTCGACTGGGCCTATGGTGGTCCGAAGCCGGAGGGCGTCTCCGAAGGAAACCTGGTCGCCGCCGAGTAAGCAGCTATTCCGCTGCCAGCCGGTCCACCACGCCATACGTCGCCTGGTAGCGCGCGCGCTGGCGGCTGAGCGCTACCATTGTGTTGCGCAGCAGGATCGCCACGGTGATCGGACCGACGCCGCCGGGCACCGGCGTGATCCAGGACGCGACTTCCTTCACGCTCTCGGTGTCGACGTCGCCGACGATGCGGCTCGCGCCGTCCGGGCCGATCTCGGAATTGATGCCGATGTCGATGACGGCCGCACCGGGCTTCACCATGTCGGCCTTGATCAACCGCGGCTTGCCGACGGCGACGAACAGCGCATCGGCGCGGCGCGCATGTGCCGCCACCGAGCGCGTCATGTGATGGCACACCGTCACCGTTGCGCCTTCGCTCATCAGCAGGAAGGCAATCGGCTTGCCGACGATCTCGGAATGGCCGACGACGACAACTTCGAGCCCCTTGAGGTCGAGGCCGGTTTCCTTGAGCAGCTCGACTGAGGCCGCAGCCGTGCAAGGCGCGAGGTCGAGCTGGTTGTAGACGATATTGCCGATCGACGCCGGATGCATGCCCTCGACGTCCTTCAGTGGATGCACCGCCGCTTGCAGCGTCTTGATCGGGATATGCGCCGGCACCGGCCGCTGGATGATGATGCCGGTGACGCGCGAGTCGGCGTTCAGGCCGTGGATCGCCGCCTCGAGTTCGCCGGCGCTGATGTCGGCGGGGAACCGCCGCTCCTCGAAACCGATGCCGGCAAGCGCGGCCTTGGCGCGCTGGTTGCGCACATAGACATCGACGGCAGCGGTATCGCCGACGGTGATCGACACCAGCTTGGGCGGAAAACCTTCGGCGGTGGCGATGGCGGCATCCTCGCGCACGGATGCCATGATGCGCTGGGCGACCGGGCCGCCCCGGAGATAGCGGCTATCGTCTGGCGGAGACATGGCTGAACCTTTGCAGCGAGTTTGGCGCAGGGGAGTTTGGCCGTCCCTATAGCAGGGGAAATGCGGCAAGGCAGCGTGAAAGCGAACCGTCATCCCCCTGGCGCGTTCTGGCGCAGCCTGGCTCAGCTATAGCCGCAAAGAGAAAGGGCAGCGCGGTTTCCCAGGCTGCCCTTTCCTGACTGGCCGCATCCCCACACGGCCCGTCCCCCGTAAACTCTTCCCGACCCTGAAGGTCTAACCTTCTGGACCAGATGATTCGGTAGGCGACTATATCACGACCACGGTGGTTCCAACATTGACCCTCTCGTAAAGGTCAACCACGTCCTCGTTGCGCATGCGGATACAGCCGGAAGACACCGAGCCGCCGATGGTCCATGGCTGGTTGGTGCCGTGGATGCGGTATTCCGTCGTGCCGAGATAGAGCGCGCGGGCGCCGAGCGGGTTCTCTTCGCCACCGGCCAGATAGGTCGGGAGGTAGCGGCCCTTGGCGGCCTCGCGCTTGATCATCTCCGCTGGCGGGCGCCAGTCCGGCCAGACGCGCTTGTTGGTGATCTTGTGCGTGCCAGACCATTCGAACCCAGGCTTGCCGGTGCCGACGCCATAGCGCCGCGCCTTGCCGTTCTTCTCGACCAGGAACAGGAAGTTCTGCGTCGTATCGATGACGATCGTGCCCGGCTTCTGCGGGCCGTCATAGGCGACTTCCTGCGGCAGGTAGAGCGGATTGATCTGCGGCCGCATCACCACGCGCTTGGCCGGCGCCTGCACGGAAGCAGTGCGCACCCGATCGGGTCGCGCCGGCTGCGCATAGCGAACGCGCGGCTGTTGGACCACCTGTCGGCTCTGCCGCACGATGCCGGGCGCGCGGCCAAGCTGCAGCACCCAGGGTGCGGAAAGGTCGGGGCTCACCATCACCGGCGGCCTGTCGGCATAGCGGTCGTTGGCGGCAGAGGAGGTGACGCCGGCGGCCAGAATGGCCACGGCGCCGAGCACGGAACGCAAAAAGATCTTCATCGGAACGCACCTTGATCGTCGAACGGACGGAGGCGGAACTTGCCCCCGGTTGCGCGATCCTTGGCGCGAAGCGGCAACCGAAACATGAATCGGAATGCGTAAAATGCCGCTTTGTCAGTAAACCTTTTGGTGTGGTTACCGCCGGGTTCAGGAATCTGGTAAAGCCGCGGTAAATGCAGCGCGAAAGCGCGTTAACGGATGGATTGGCCATGGCGCAAGACAACACCGGACTGCTTACCGGCTCCGACGGGATCACGCGCTGCTTCTGGCACGGCAATCTGCCGGACTATCTGCACTACCACGACCATGAATGGGGCCGGCCGGTCGCCGACGACCGCAGGCTGTTCGAAAAGATCTGCCTCGAAGGCTTTCAGTCCGGCCTGTCCTGGCTGACCATTCTGCGCAAGCGCGAGAATTTCCGCGAGGCCTTCGCCGGTTTCGACTTCGACAAGGTCGCTGCCTTCACCGACGAGGATGTCGAGCGCCTGGTCGCCAATGCCGGCATCATCCGCCACCGCGGCAAGATCGTCTCGACCATCAACAACGCCAAACGGGCGTGCGAAATGGTCGACGAGTTCGGCTCGCTGGCCGCCTGGTTCTGGAAGTTCGAGCCGGGGCCGAAGGAGCGGCCGGCGGTGGTGGACATGGCGCATCTACGCGCCAACCCGACGACAGGGGTCTCGATCAGGATTTCGAAGGAGTTGAAAAAGCGCGGCTGGACCTTTGTCGGCCCGAGACGGTCTACGCCTTCATGCAGGCGATGGGTCTGGTCAACGACCATCTCGAAGGCTGCGTGTGCCGGGAGCAGGTGGAGAAGGAACGCAAGGCCTTTAAGAGGCCGAAGTAGGGCGCTGTCCCCTACCTCCCCCTTGTGGGGAGGTCGCGCCGAAGGCGCGGGTGGGGGTATCTTGGCGCTGCACCCCCACCCCGACGCTACGCGTCGACCCTCCCCACAAGGGGGAGGGTAAGGAACTCACGTCCCGCTGGCGCCCGTCAGAAAAAGCCCGGCGACAATCGCCGCCAGTGCCGCAAAGGCCGGATAAATCACCAGCAATCCAGTCATCAGCGCCTCGCGCATGGTCGAACCCTTGCGCTCGTCGGCAGTGACCTCAAACGGACCGGGGCTCGCCGTCACCTGCGCACGGCTCTCGGCCGGCCGCAGCCGGACTTCATGCAAGCCGTCGTCTCTGATATCGAATTTGCGTTCCGCCGTGGTCATTGGCCCAACCCCTTGTGTCGGCACGCTTATCGGCTCTGATTGTGTCGGCACGATGCCGCGCCGATGGCGGAATTGTTTCCTTTTGGTGCGTTTCGTTTCGAAGGAGAAGGAAAGAGCGCAAACCCTTGCCGCACCAAGCCGCTTCGGTTAGGACACGCCCACTCCAAACAAGTCATCGATTACTAAGCGAAAAGACCCATCCCATGGCCGACAAATCGGAAAAGACGAAAGCGCGGCTGCCGCGCGGCTTTGCCGACCGCAGCGCCGACGATATCCGCGCCGTCGAGAAGATGATGGCGACGATCCGTTCGGTCTATGAGCTCTACGGTTTCGAGCCGGCCGACCAGCCGCTGATCGAGTACACCGATGCGCTCGGCAAATTCCTGCCCGACCAGGACCGGCCGAACGAAGGCGTTTTCTCGTTCCAGGACGATGATGAGCAGTGGCTGTCGCTGCGCTATGATTTGACTGCGCCGACGGCGCGTTTCGTCGCCGAGAATTTTGAGAAGCTGCCGAAACCCTATCGCAGCTACCGCTCCGGCTGGGTGTTCCGCAACGAAAAGCCCGGCCCGGGCCGCTTCCGCCAGTTCATGCAGTTCGACGCCGACACGATCGGTACGCCGGGCGTCGCAGCCGACGCCGAGATGGCCATGATGATGGCCGACGTGATGGAAGCGCTTGGCATCAAGCGTGGCGACTACGTCATCCGGGTCAACAACCGCAAGGTGCTGGATGGCGTGCTGGAGGCGATCGGCCTTGGCGGTGACAACAATGCCGGCCGCCGGCTGACCGTGCTGCGCGCCATCGACAAGCTGGACAAGCTCGGGCCGGAAGGCGTGAAGCTTCTGCTTGGGCCGGGCCGATGGGATGGCGGCAAGGAAGGCGAGGGCGACTTCGCCAAGGGCGCTGGTTTGGACGACGGGCAAGCTGAAGCAGTTCTTCTCGCCACGGCAAGGAACGCACAGGTCGACCAGGTTTCCATAGTGAGCTCGAACTCGACTTACCAAGAAGGCGTCGGCGAGCTCGCGACGATTGAAGCCCTGGTCAGGGCGGCCGGATATGGCGAAGATCGCATCGCCATGGACCGCTCCGTCGTGCGCGGCCTCGAATACTACACCGGCCCGGTCTTCGAAGCCGAATTGCTCGCCGAAATCCCCAACGAAGACGGCCAGATCGTGCGCTTCGGTTCGGTCGGCGGTGGCGGCCGCTATGACGGGCTGGTCTCGCGCTTCCGTGGCGAGCCGGTGCCGGCTACCGGCTTTTCGATCGGCGTCTCCCGCCTGATGACGGCGCTGAAGAACCTCGGCAAGCTGGACCCCACCGATGTCATCGCGCCGGTCGTCGTGCTGGTCATGGACAAGGATACCGATAGCCTTGGCCGCTACCAGAAGATGGTCGCAGAGCTACGCGCCGCCGGCATCCGTTCCGAAATGTATCTCGGCGGCGCCGGCATGAAGGCGCAGCTGAAATATGCCGACCGCCGCGGCAGCCCGGTCTCCGTTATCCAGGGCGGCGATGAGCGCGCCAAGGGCGAGCTGCAGATCAAGGATCTGATCGAAGGCGCGCGGATGTCGGCTGAGATCACCGACAACGCCGAATGGCGCGCCGCAAGACCGGCACAGGTCACGGTGCCGGAGGCTGAGCTGGTCGCCGAGGTGAAGAAGATTTTGGCTGCGCAGGCCGCTGACCGTGCGAAGGGTGGCGCTTGAACGCCCCCCTCTGGCCTGCCGGCCATCTCCCCCTCAAGGGGGGAGATTGGATGTTGCGTAGGCTTTCGCCAATCTCCGCCGGTGAAGAAGAGGCGCTGCGCCGTAAGCTGCCAATCTCCCCCCTTGAGGGGGAGATGGCCGGCAGGCCAGAGGGGGGTGCCTCGCGCCGCCCATGACCTCCCGCCCCGCCATCGCATCCGAAATCACCAAGCTCTTCGCCACCCGCAACACCCATGCGGTGGAGGTCGCCGTGCTGCAGCCGGCCGATCCGTTCCTCGACATGGCCGGCGAGGATTTGCGCCGCCGCATCTTCCTCACCGAAAGCGAGACCGGCAAGACGCTGTGTCTGCGGCCGGAATTCACCATCCCCGTCTGCCTCGACCACATCGCCTCGCAGGCCGGCACGCCGCGCCGCTATAGCTATCTCGGCGAAGTGTTCCGCCAGCGCCGCGAGGGCGGCAACGAGTTTTTCCAAGCCGGCATCGAGGATCTCGGCGACCGCGATACGGCCAAGGCCGATGCGCGTTCGCTGGCCGATGCGCATGCGCTGCTGCAGCTGGTGCTGCCGGCGCAACCTCTTGCGATCACGCTCGGCGACCAGACCATCTTCGAGGCGGTGCTGGCGGCCCTCGGCCTGCCGCGCGGCTGGCGCATGCGACTTGCGCGCGCCTTCGGTTCGGCGCCGATGCTGCAGGCAGCGTTGTCCGATCTCGCCAACCCGCCACGCAACGGTCAGCTTGACGGCGAAGTCGCGGCCCTTGTCCTCGATGGCGATCTCGAAGCGCTTTCCGCCCACATTGCCGGCGGCATGGAAGAGGCCGGCCTGCTGGCATCCGGCGGACGCGCGCCCGCCGACATTGCCCGGCGGCTGATCGAAAAGGCCGAACTGCGCAGCGTGCGGTTGTCGAACGAAGCGTTTGCGGCGCTCAGGGATTTTCTCGCCATCGACGTGCCGCTCGACGGCGCGAGTGCTGCGCTCGAAAGTTTTGCGGCCTCTGCCGGGCTTTCGCTGGGCGCGGCGCTGGAAAAATTCGCCGCCCGCGCCAAAGCCATCGAGGCACATGGCCTGCCTGCAAAGACGATCCGCTACGACGCTGCCTTCGGCCGTCCGCTGGATTACTACACCGGCATCGTCTTCGAGATCGCAGCACTTGGTGGCGAGCGGCCGCTGGCCGGCGGCGGTCGCTACGACCGGCTGCTGACCCTGCTCGGCGCCAAGACGCCGATCCCCGGCGTCGGCTTCTCTGTCTGGCTCGACCGCATCGAAGCGCTGCGGGGAGAGCCGCAATGATCACGCTGGCGATCCCATCGAAAGGCCGGCTCAAGGAGCAGGCCGTGGAGGTACTGGCCAGGGCCGGGCTTGCCGTCAGCCTGCCCGGCGATGAGCGCCAGTACCGCGCCCGCATCGACGGCACTGAGGGCATCGAGGTGGCGTTCCTGTCGGCGTCCGAAATCGCCGGCGAGATTGGGCAAGGTTCGGTCGACCTCGGCATTACCGGCGAGGATCTGCTGCGCGAAAACCTCGCCGACTGGGAGGCGCGCGCCGAAATCGTCGCTCGCCTCGGCTTCGGCCATGCCGATGTCGTGGTCGCGGTGCCCGCCATCTGGCTCGACGTCGATACCATGGCCGATCTCGACGATGTCGCCGCCGATTTCCGCCAGCGCCACGGCAGGCGGCTGAGGATCGCAACCAAATATTGGCGGCTGACGCAACAATTCTTCTCGCAAAAGCACGGCATCCAGGTTTACCGCATCGTCGAAAGCCTCGGCGCCACCGAAGGCGCGCCGGCGGCAGGCCTTGCCGATGTCATCGTCGACATCACCACCACCGGCTCGACCCTACGCGCCAACCATCTCAAGGTGCTGGCCGATGGGGTTGTGCTGAAGTCGCAGGCCTGCCTCGTGGCTGCCAGGAAAGATCGTGCTGCTGCGGATGAGGCGCTAGTGCGGGAAATAGCCGCGAAGATGAGCGCGCTCCCTCCCCCTTGAGGGGAGGGTGGACAGCCGCCAAAGGCGGATGGACGGGTGGGGTCGCTCCGGCAGTGCTCGACGCGAGACGACCCAAGCCGGGTCGACCGTGAGCAAGGAAGTCGAGCACTTCGCCGAGGGTCCCACCCGCCTCGCTTCGCGAGGCACCCTCCCCGCGAGGGGGAGGGGAACCGCCTCTACTTTCCACCATCCCATCAGGCTGATAGGCTCGCCATATCCCGGGAGGAAACGGCGATGGCGATCAATCTCGACGAGCTCAAGAACGCCACCAATCTGCGCGGGCGCGGCAGGGCTTTCATCGCTCCGCTCGACGGCCGGGCACATGTGTCGGGCGACCGTTCGGTGCCGCTGCTCGACAAGACGATCCCTCAGCTTTTCTCCGGCACGGTCAGCAAATACGCCACGCAGGATGCTGCCGTCTTCGTCGGCCAGGACAAGCGCTTCACCTGGAGCGAATTGTCGGACACGGTCGATACGCTCGCCGCCGGCTTCCTGGCGCTCGGCCTCGAAAAAGGCGACCGTGTCGGCATCTGGTCGCCCAACCGCTGGGAATGGCTGGTCACCCAATTCGCCACCGCTCGCATCGGCCTGATCCTGGTCAACATCAACCCGGCCTACCGGCTGACGGAGCTGGAATATGCCCTCAACAAGGTCGGCTGCAAGGCGCTGGTCACCGCCGCCAGTTTCAAGACCTCCGACTATCTCGGCATGATCGAGACGCTGGCGCCTGAGCTCGCCAAGGCCACCCCCGGCAAGCTCAAGGCGCAGAAATTGCCGGCGCTGAAGATCGTCATCCGCATGGGCGATGACAACTCGCCCGGCATGTTCAATTTCGCCGACGTGCTGTCGATGGCCGGCCGTGACGAGCATGACAGCCTCGACCGCATCTCCGAAGGGTTGAAGCCGGGCGAAGCCATCAACATCCAGTTCACTTCGGGCACGACGGGCGCGCCCAAGGGCGCGACGCTGACCCACACCAACATCGTCAACAACGGCAATTTCGTCACCGCGGCAACCAAGCTCACCGTCGACGACCGGCTCTGCATCCCGGTGCCGCTCTACCACTGCTTCGGCATGTCGATGGGCACGATGGGCTGCGTCACCAAGGGCGCGACCATGGTGTTTCCTGGCGAGGGTTTTGACGCCGGCGCGACGCTGAAGGCGGTGGCGCAGGAACGCTGCACCGGCCTCTACGGCGTGCCGACCATGTTCGTCGCCATGCTTGACCACGCCGACTTCACCAGCTTCGATCTCTCCAGCCTGCGCACCGGCATCATGGCGGGCTCACCATGCCCGATCGAGGTGATGAAGAAGGTGGTGACGCTGATGCATATGGAAGAGGTGACCATCGCCTACGGCATGACCGAGACCAGCCCGGTCTCGTTCCAGAGCAGCGTCGACGATCCGCTGGAAAAACGCGTCTCCACTGTCGGCCGCATCCATCCGCATGTCGAGGTCAAGGCCATCGACGCCGAGGGCGCCACCGTCGCCGTCGGCGCGCCGGGCGAGCTGTGCACCCGCGGCTATTCCGTCATGAAAGGCTACTGGGACGACGCGGAAAAAACCCGCGAGGCGATCGACGCCGACGGCTGGATGCACACCGGTGATCTCGCCACCATCGACGCCGAGGGCTATTGCAACATTGTCGGCCGGGTCAAGGACATGGTCATCCGCGGCGGCGAAAACGTCTATCCCAGAGAGGTCGAGGAATTCCTCTACCGCCATCCCAAGGTCAAGGAGGTGCAGGTGTTCGGCATTCCCGACGCCAAATATGGCGAGGAGCTGTGCGCCTGGATCGTGCTGAAGCCCAACCAGATCGCCACCGAGCAGGAGATCAAGAATTTCTGCGCCGGCCAGATCGCCCACTACAAAATCCCCCGCTACATCCGCTTCCGCACCGAACTGCCGATGACGGTGACGGGCAAGCCGCAGAAGTTTCTGATGCGGGAAGCGATGGTGGAGGAACTGGGGCTGGTGGTGCAGAAGACGGCTTGAGGGTTGAACGCCGGGGACGGGACTGCCGGGCTTCGAAACGACATTGGGGTGCTCGACAGGCTTCCGCAAGGTTCGCCGAACGCATTGGGGCTTGAATGACTGGTTTCGCACGATCAGCGACTTCCTATGCGATGCCTTTGGCCGCGCTGGCACTGGCCGTTGCGGTCAGAGTCAGCGGGCTATCGGTGGACGAAGGTTCGCCGAGCGTCAGGATTCTCGTCGGAGCGCTCTCGAGTGCGATCATGTTCATCACTATTTTCGTGGTGCTCGATCACGCCGAGGCGGTGGCCCACCGTGTGGGGGAGCCTTACGGCACATTGGTGCTGACTTTTGCCGTGACGGCAATCGAAGTGTCGATCATCGTTTCCATGATGCTGCATGGAGAGAACAACCCCACGCTTGCACGTGAATCGGTCTTCTCGACAGTGATGATTGCCTCCACCGGCGTTGTCGGAATGTGTCTCACGTTTGGCGGCTGGCGGCATCGCAAGCAGGCAATTGTCCGGCAAGGGACCAGCGCATATCTGGCGGTTTTGGCCGCACTGACCGTCATGACGCTTATCCTGCCGACCTACACGCGGACCACCGATCCCGGCACATTTTCGGCAGCTCAGCTTGGCCTGGTAAGCGTTCTTTCCGTGCTGCTCTATGCAAGCTTTGTGTTCGCGCAGACAGTCCGGCACCGGGACGATTTCATCGAAGGACTGGCACACGACCTTTCGGCGCGAACCGCCCCTCACAAAAGCATCTCTTCCAGCGCTCTGCTCCTGGTAATCGGACTGATCGGAATTGTCATGCTCGCCGAGCAGGTCGCCGCAAGTGTTGAAAATGCGCTCGTTGCTTACCAGGTGACCCAGGCTGACAGCATTGTGGGGGCAATGATCGCGGGTCTGGTTTTGATGCCGGAAGCCATTTCGGCGGTTCGCGCTTCACTCAACAATGAGCTGCAGCGCGGCCTGAATGTCGCAATGGGTTCGGCTTGCGCCACGATTGGTTTGACGATACCTGCGGTCGCAGCAGCCAGCCTGCTTACGGGACGAGGGTTGACCCTGGGGCTCCCGGAAGCTGACGCCGTACTTTTGGTTTTAGCGCTTTTCATATGCGGCGTAAGCTTTAGCAACGAAAGGACGACCTTCCTGACCGGAATCGTCCATGCCGTTGTGTTTTTTACGTATGTATTTCTGATATTTATCCCTTGAGGCTTTGGTGCGATCTGGCGACCAACCATCAAGGCGGGTATTCTCGAACGCGCCTGATTTGAGTTTCTTTTCGGGGTTCCCAAGGCGCCATCCAAGACCCGAACGACTCACACCCCCAGCACCGCCGCATCCAACCCCCGAATGATCTTCGCCAGTTCCACGCATTCATCATGCCGCACCTTGTTGCGGCGCCAGGCGAGGCAGATCGTGCGTTGCGGCATTGGCTCCTGGAACGGCACGATCTTGAGGTCCGGCATGGCGCTGGCCGGCCTTGCCGCCATTTCGGGGATGAGCGTGACGCCGAGACCATGCGCCACCATCTGCAGCAGCGTCGTCAGGCTGGTGGCGCCGTAGCTTGCCATCGCTACGGGACGCACGCTGCCGCACAGGGCCAGCGCCTGTTCGCGCAGGCAGTGGCCTTCCTCCAAAAGCATCAACCGCTCCAGCGCCGGGCTTTCCGGCGGCACCGGTGGCGAGGCGAAGGCTGGATCTCCGGCTGGCACGGCGAGGAAGAAGCGGTCGGCGAACAGTTCCTCGGTGACCAGGCCCGGCTGCTCGAGCGGCAGCGCGGCGATGAAGGCGTCGAGCCGTCCGGTTGCCGTGTCCTCGACCAGTGATGCCGTCACTGCTTCGCGCAGTTCGAGCTGCAGGGACGGAAAATGCCGTTTCAGTTCCGGGAGCACATGCGGCAAAAGATACGGCGCCACGGTCGGGATGATGCCTAGCCGGAAGCGGCCTTCCATGGCCGGGCGGCCGCGCCGGGCCGTCGTCTCGACGTCGCTGATATCGCGCAGGATGCGCTCGATGCGTGGCAGCAGCGCTTGCGCCTCTTCCGTCATCCGCACCGTCTTGCCGCCGCGCTCGAACAGCCGGCAGTTCAGCCTTTGCTCCATCTCGGCGATTTGCGCGGACAGCGCCGGCTGGCTGACACCGGCGAGTTTTGCGGCGCGGCCGAAATGCAGCGTTTGCGCCAAAGCCTCGAAATATTGCATCTGCCGCACGGTCAAGCCAATCATAAGGAAAGCCTATCGCAACAAACAGGAAAGGCAATTTGTTTTTATCGAAGAGACGGCTTAGTCTGGAACCATTCCAGAGTGGCGCGGCTCCCGGCCGGCCCGGAAAAAACAACACATAAATCAGCAATTCGGAGGCCAAGATGGACGCGATGACCGACGACAACAGCGCCGGCAAATGCCCGGTCGCGCATGGAACCTCCGCCAGGACCAACCGCGACTGGTGGCCGAACCAGCTCGACATCGGCGTTCTCCACCAGCAGTCGAGCCTTTCGGACCCAATGGGCGAAGCTTTCGACTACGCCGCGGAGTTCAAGACGCTCGACCTCGACGCGGTGATCGAGGATTTGCACAAGGTGATGACGGATTCGCAGGATTGGTGGCCGGCCGATTTCGGCCATTACGGGCCGCTGTTCATCCGCATGGCCTGGCACAGCGCCGGCACCTATCGCATCGGCGACGGCCGGGGTGGCGCCGGTGCGGGCCAGCAGCGTTTCGCGCCGCTGAACAGCTGGCCGGACAACGCCAATCTCGACAAGGCGCGCCGGCTTTTGTGGCCGGTCAAGCAGAAATACGGCCGCAAGATCTCCTGGGCCGACCTGTTGATTCTCACCGGCAACGTCGCGCTGGAATCGATGGGCTTCAAGACCTTTGGCTTTGCCGGTGGCCGCGCCGATGTCTGGGAGCCCGAGCAGGATGTCGACTGGGGTTCGGAAACCAAGTGGCTCGACGACAAGCGCTATTCCGGCGACCGTGAGTTGCACGGCCATCTCGGCGCGGTGCAGATGGGCCTGATCTACGTCAACCCGGAAGGGCCGAACGGCAAGCCGGATCCGCTGGCCTCGGCCCGCGACATCCGCGAGACCTTCGGACGCATGGCAATGAACGATGAGGAAACCGTGGCGCTGATCGCCGGCGGCCACACCTTCGGCAAGACCCATGGCGCCGGTGATGCAACACTGGTCGGCGCCGAGCCGGAAGGCGCGGGCATCGAGGCGCAGGGCCTCGGCTGGTCGAGCAAGCATGCCACCGGCATTGCCGGCGACGCGATCACATCCGGCCTCGAAGTTACCTGGACGACGACGCCGACCAAGTGGAGCAACAACTTCTTCGACAATCTCTTCAACTTCGAATGGGAGCTGACCAAGAGCCCGGCCGGGGCCTATCAGTGGACGCCGAAGGGCGGCTCTGGCGCGGTTACGGTGCCGGACGCGCACAATCCCTCGAAGCGTCATGCGCCGGCAATGCTGACCACCGACCTCGCGCTGCGGGCCGACCCGGCCTATGAGAAGATCTCGCGCCGCTTCCATGAGCATCCGGAGCAGTTCGCCGATGCCTTCGCCCGTGCCTGGTACAAGCTCACCCATCGCGACATGGGGCCGGTCGTGCGGTATCTCGGCCCGTTGGTGCCGAAGGAAGAGCTGATCTGGCAGGATCCGGTTCCGGCCGTCGACCATGAGCTGGTCAGCGACCAGGACATCGCATTGCTGAAGGCCAAGATCCTGGCTTCGGGCCTCAGCGTTTCGCAATTGGTCTCGACCGCCTGGGCCTCGACCTCGACCTTCCGCAACTCCGACAAGCGCGGCGGCGCCAATGGCGCGCGCATTCGCCTGGCGCCGCAGAAGGACTGGGAGGTCAACCAGCCTGTCGAACTGGCTACCGTGCTGGCGAAGCTCGAAGCCATCCAGAACGAGTTCAACGCAAGCGGCAAGAAGGTCTCGCTGGCCGACCTCATCGTGCTCGGCGGCGTCGCCGCGGTCGAGAAAGCCGCAACGGATGGCGGCAATGCGGTGAAGGTTCCCTTCACGCCCGGCCGCACCGACGCCTCGCAGGCGCAGACCGACGTCCATTCCTTTGCGGCGCTCGAGCCGAAAATTGACGGCTTCCGCAACTATGTCAGGGGCAAACCGCCGATGTCGGTCGAAGCCATGCTGGTCGACCGGGCGCAACTGCTCAACCTGACGGCGCCGGAGATGACGGTGCTGGTTGGTGGCCTGCGCGTGCTCGGCGCCAACACCGGCGGCTCGAAGCATGGTGTGTTGACCGACAGGCCGGGCACGCTGACGAACGACTTCTTCGTCAACCTGCTCTCGATGAGCACCATCTGGGATCCGGCCTCCGAGCCGGGCTCGCATGAGGTCTATGAAGCACGCGACCGCAAGACCAGGGCAGTCAGGTGGACCGCCACACGCGCCGACCTGATCTTCGGCTCGCATGCGCAGCTGCGCGCGCTGGCCGAGGTCTACGGGTCGGCGGATGCCGGGCAGAAATTCGTTGGCGATTTCGTCAAGGCGTGGACCAAGGTGATGAACGCCGACCGTTTCGACATCGCTGCCTGATACAACCTCCCAAACGAAGGGCGCGGGCCGAGGCCCGCGCCCTTCGTTTTCGCAGGCTTCGAAATCAGTCCTTTTCGAAGATGCGTGCCTTGGCGACGACGCCAGCGATTGCGCCGCCGATCAGCGGCGCAACGATGAACAGCCAGAGCTGGCTGAGGGCTGCGCCGCCGGTAAACAGCGCCGGGCCGATCGAACGCGCCGGATTGAGCGAGGTGCCGGTCACCGGGATCATTGCGAAGTGCAGTCCGGCCAGCGTCAGGCCGATGACCAGGCCGGCGAACGCCGTCGAGTGCTTCTCGGCGGTGACGCCGAGGATGACTGTGACGAAGGTGAAGGTGCCGATCAGCTCCCACAGGAAGGCCGAACTCGTCCCCCATTTCGCCACGTCCCAGCCATTGGCGCCGAAACCGGTGGTGTGCCCGCCGGTCTGGCCGGAGACGATGATCCACAGCGCCAGCGAGGCCAGAATGGCGCCGATGATCTGCGCGATCCAGTAAGGAATCACATCCTTGGCCGGCAGCCGGCCGGCAAGGAAGACGCCGAGCGTGACGGCCGGGTTGAGATGTGCGCCTGAGATGGGACCCACCGCGTAAGCCGCCGCAATCAGGCCGATGCCGAACGCCAGGCCGATGGCTTCCTGGCCCAGCGGCAAGTCGGCGAGAAAGCCACCCGTCGCCACCGACGCCGTGCCGATAAACACCAATAGAAATGTCCCTAGAACTTCCGCAAGATACGTTTTCATTGCCCTCTCCTCGTATCGATCCGTCGGTCCGCTTTTCCGCGCCGCGAATCATGGCGCAAAGAGTATTCCCAACGCAAAAGCTTGGAAAGCAGAGCAATTGCGCCACAGATCGTGCTTACGGCGGCCAGTTACCAACATTAGAGATCTTGCATATATTTGAGATTTGTTATCGCCGGCGGGCGGACATTTGCCGGCGGGGAAAATCGTCGGCCGCGAGCGGAAGGCCTCGTCGCCGCGAAATTCAAGCGGGGTTCAATCTCGACGCGAAACGCTCTAAGAGCAGGCCGAAGGATACTGTGCTCGATAGGTGGAATGACGAATGCGACTGGGCGGACGGCTGGCGGCAGCCATTGAAGTGCTGGACGACATTGGCCGGCGCCACCGGCCGGTGGCCGATGCGCTGAAAGATTGGGGCCTGTCGCATCGCTTTGCCGGCGGCGGCGACCGCGCGGCGATCGGCAACATCGTCTACGACGCGCTGCGCCACAAACGTTCCGCCGGCTGGCTTTTGGGTGAAGACACGCCCCGCGCCATCGGCTTCGGCGCGCTGCTCATCGAATGGGGCCAGACGCCGCAATCGCTTAACGATGCGCTCCAGGGTGACAAGTTCGCGCCGCCGCTGCTCAGCGCCGCCGAGTTGCAGGCGCTGGCCGAGCGCCGGCCTGAAGACGCGCCGGAGGCGGTGCGGGCGGACATACCCGACTGGTGCGCGCCGCTCTTCGAACGATCCTTTGGCGCAGACTGGGTTGCGGAAGGGGCGGCTTTGGCGACCCGCCCGCCGCTCGACATCAGGGTCAATACGCTGCAGTCCGACCGCGCCAAAGTGCTGGCGGAACTCGCCGAAACCGGCGCCAAGGCAGCCGCTATCGCGCCGCAAGGCATTCGCATCCCGCCCATCGACGGCGACGGCAGGCACCCGAACGTACAGGCCGAGCCGGCCTTCCAGAAAGGCTGGTTCGAGGTCCAGGACGAAGGCTCGCAGATCGTTGCCGCCCTTGCCGGCGCGCAAGCCGGGATGCAGGTGCTCGATTTCTGCGCCGGCGCCGGCGGCAAGACGCTGGCGCTGTCGGCGGCGATGGCCAACAAAGGCCAGGTCTTCGCCCATGATGCCGAAAAAGCGCGGCTGGCGCCGATCTTCGACCGCCTCCGCCGTTCGGAAAACCGCAACGTCCAGGTTGTCACCAAGCCGGCTGAGCTCAGCCCCCTCGCAGGCCACATGGACATCGTGCTGGTTGATGCGCCCTGCACCGGCAGTGGCACCTGGCGGCGCCGTCCAGACGCCAAATGGCGGCTGACGCAAAGACAGCTCGATGCCCGCAAGGGCGAGCAGTCGGCGATCCTCGATGCGGCGAAGGCCTATGTCAAACCGGGCGGCCTGCTGGTCTACATCACCTGTTCGGTGTTCGACGAGGAGAATGGCGAGCAGGTCGCCGCCTTTCGCGAACGGCACAAGGGCTTCGTTCCGGTCGATCATCGCGCGCTCTGGGATGCCAGCTTCCCCGGTCACGCAGCGGCCGCCCGGATCGGCAAGACAAGCGATATCTCGCTGTCGCCGGCTCTGAGCGGCACCGACGGCTTCTATTTCTGTGCGCTGCGTCGGGCGAATTGACGCTGCGATTGACAGGCTGACATAGCGCTCCAGTTGCAGATGCGCGGCGTCGGCCGCAAGACGGGGTAGAATTCTTGCAAAGATATGTGTCGCTTTTGCTTTTCCTCCTTCTGGTGCTCGGCGGAGGTCTGCTGATCGGCTATGCGACGTTGCCGGGTGAATGGTATGCCTCGCTCGCCAAGCCGCCCTTCAACCCGCCCAACTGGGTCTTCGCGCCGGCCTGGACGCTCCTCTATGTGCTGATCGCCGTAGCCGGCTGGCGGACATGGGAGCGGGAACGAGCAGGCGCCGCGATGAAGATCTGGGCCCTCCAGCTTGTTCTGAACTTCGCGTGGTCGCCGACTTTCTTCGGCGCCAAACTGGTGGGGCCGGCACTGGTCGTGATCCTGGCTCTTCTCGCCAGCATTGCGCTGTTCATAGCCACGGTGTGGAACCGCGACCGGGTTTCCGGCTGGCTGTTTGCGCCCTATGCCCTATGGGTGGCCTTCGCCACCTTGCTCAACGCGTCGCTGCTCCTGTTGAACTGAGTGCTTTGCTGCAGTGCAGCAAAAGCATTTGCGTGGCGTTCAGGCGTCTGCGATAAGCTTTGCAGATAAATCAGGGCGATGGCCATGGCAGCAAAGATCGTACCCGCACCCGATTATGAGGACCGCGTCAGGGCGTCGTTCGCGCGCCAGCAGGCGATGGCGACCATCGGCGCCGAACTGACGCTTGTGACGCCGGGCATCATCGAGATCGAAATGCCCTATTCGGCCGCACTCACGCAGCAGCATGGTTTCCTGCATGCCGGCGTGATTTCGACCGCACTGGACTCGGCTTGCGGCTACGCCGCGTTCTCGCTGATGCCGGAAAATTCCGGCGTGCTGACCATCGAGTTCAAGGTCAACCTCCTGGCGCCCGGCCGGGGCGAACGCTTCCTGTTCCGCGGCTCGGTGACCAAGCCCGGCCGCACCATCATCGTCGCCGACGGCCAGGCCTACGCCTTTGCCGCCGATGGCGAGGCCAAGCTGATCGCGACCATGACCGGCACGATGATGACGGTGGTTGGCCGTGACGGGATAGCAGGCTGATGGCCAAAATTACGCGAATTGGTGGCAAGGACGTCCTCTTCGTCATGGCGGCGCAGGCCGAGTACGGTCCGCATCTGCAAAAACTGTTCACGCCGCTGATGACGGGCGTCGGCCCGGTAGAGGCAGGTGTGCGGCTCGGCGCCGAACTGTCATGGCTGAAATCCGAGAAGGCGTTGCCCGATCTCGTCGTCTCGCTCGGCTCCGCCGGCAGCCGCACACTAGAGCAGACGGAAATCTACCAGGCGGTCTCGGTCAGCTATCGCGACATCGACGCTTCGCCGCTAGGCTTCGAAAAAGGCGCGACGCCGTTCCTCGACCTGCCGGTGACCGTCCCGCTATCATTCAGGATACCGGGCATGAAAGAAGCCAGCCTGTCGACCGGCGGCGCCATCATCACCGGCGCCGCCTACGACGCCATCGCCGCCGATATGGTCGACATGGAAACCTTCGCCTGCCTGCGCGCCTGCCAGTTGTTCGATATCCCGCTTATCGGCCTGCGCGGCATTTCAGACGGTGCAGCCGATCTGCGCCACGTTGGAGACTGGACCGAATATCTGCATGTCATCGACGAGAAGCTGGCGGATGCGGTCGTGCGCCTCGAACAGGCCATCGGCTCCGGCACGCTACACAAGGAGCAGCCTGGGCAAGAGCCGGCAGCGCTCTGAAAGTCGGGCTACGCACCCCATTGCGCCGACTCGTTTCTTTCTCTAAAGGCTCGCCATGACGACAGCCAATCATCCCGATACAGTCCTGATTGTCGATTTCGGCAGTCAGTTTACGCAGCTCATCGCCCGCCGCATCCGCGAGGCCGGCGTGTTTTCCGAGATCGTGCCGTTTCAATCGGCCGAAGCTGCCTTCAAGCGTATCAATCCAAAAGCCGTGATCCTGTCGGGCGGTCCCGCCTCGACATCGGACATCGGCAGCCCGCGCGCTCCGCAGATCGTCTTCGATGCCGGCGTGCCGGTGCTCGGTATCTGCTACGGCCAGATGGCCATGTGCGTGCAGATGGGCGGCGTCGCCGAAAGCTCGAACCATCGCGAATTCGGCCGCGCCTTCGTCGAGATCGAAAAGGACAGCCCGCTGTTCGAGGGCCTGTGGGCGCCCGGCCAGCGTCACCAGGTGTGGATGAGCCATGGCGACCGCGTCATCTCGCTGCCCAAGGGGTTCGAAGTCTTCGGCAAGTCGGAAGGCTCGCCCTTCGCCATCTTCGGCAATGTCGCGCGCAAGATGTACGGCATCATGTTCCACCCCGAAGTGGTGCATACGCCGGATGGCGCCAGGCTGCTGAGAAACTTCGTGCACAACATCGCCGGCATCGAAGGCGACTGGACGATGCGCGCCTATCGTGAGCACGCGGTCGAGACCATTCGCAAACAGGTCGGCAGGGGCAAGGTGATCTGCGCGCTGTCGGGCGGCGTGGATTCATCGGTCGCTGCCTTGCTGATCCACGAAGCGGTAGGCGACCAGCTGACCTGCATCCTCGTCGACCATGGCCTTATGCGCAAGGACGAGGCGGCCGGCGTCGTGGCGATGTTCCGCCAGCACTACAATCTGCCGCTGATCCTGGTCGACGCGTCGGAAAAATTCATCTCGGCGCTGGAAGGCGAGTCCGACCCCGAGAAGAAGCGCAAGACCATCGGCCGGCTGTTCATCGAAGTGTTCGAGGAAGAGGCCAAGAAACTCGGCGGCGCCGATTTCCTGGCGCAAGGCACGCTCTATCCCGACGTCATCGAGAGCGTCTCCTTCACCGGCGGCCCGTCGGTGACCATCAAGTCGCACCACAATGTCGGCGGCCTGCCGGCGCGCATGAACATGCAGCTGGTCGAGCCGCTGCGCGAACTGTTCAAGGACGAGGTGAGGGCACTGGGCAAGGAACTCGGCCTGCCCGAAAGTTTTATTGGCCGCCATCCGTTCCCCGGACCAGGCCTTGCCATCCGCTGCCCCGGCGGTATCACCCGCGAAAAGCTCGAAATCCTGCGCGAGGCCGACGCCATCTATCTCGACGAGATCCGCAAGGCCGGCCTCTACGACGCCATCTGGCAGGCTTTCGCCGTGCTGCTTCCGGTGCAGACCGTCGGTGTGATGGGCGACGGCCGCACCTACGAATTCGTCTGCGCCCTGCGCGCCGTGACGTCCGTCGACGGCATGACCGCCGACTTCTACCACTACGACATGGCTTTCCTCGGCGCGGCGGCCACCCGCATCATCAACGAAGTCCGCGGCATCAACCGCGTCGTCTACGACGTGACGTCAAAGCCGCCAGGCACCATCGAGTGGGAGTGATTCAGGCCCACTCAAACGCCGCCGAAAACACGCCATTGTACGCCATAACTATTTGACAACACATATAAACCCATTCGGCGACAATCGGTGCGCAGAGATTGGATTGACGGACCGGCTGACGGACCTTCCGCATATTGGTAGCTCAGATTTTTCGAAGTACCGTCAGATCCAATGAGGCTCTGACGGTATTTTTTTATGCCTTAAGGAATTGAAGATAAAACAAAATTTCTGCCGAAGAGCCTCTAAATTGTACTGACGGTACTTTTCAGGAGGTAGCGGGGAATGCTGACGGACGTCGCCCTTAAAGCCCTGAACCAAAAGAGAACATCTACAAGATTGCGGACCGCGACGGCATGTATGTTCGCGTCATGCCCAGTGGCGCGATCTCCTTTCGGCTGGATTACAGGCTCAACGGACGCCGCGAGACGGTCTATCTTGGCAGGTATGGACGGGACGGAATCTCGCTTGCCTCAGCCGGGAGAAGTGTCTCGACGCGAAGCGCGCTATTGGCGAGGGACGGTCGCCGGCGATAGAAAAGCAGCGCGACAAGCGCCGAGTTGTCACCCCGATCTCCGGCCGACTTCAGCGCCGAAATGGCTACCAAACCAAAGCGATGCCCGGGCCTTCAAGGCCTCTTCTTATTCCGGCCAAGCCGGCCCGGAGCGCCGCATTCACTCACATCCCTTGAACCTGAGTGCAGAGTTGCCGCATCGAAGCCATTTGAGCAGCCGAGTTCGCGCCCGAACCCGTGCTGGTGCTGGCGGTCGTATCGCCAGCTGTATTCGAGGATCCCGACGTGCCGGTGGTTGTACCCGAACCAGTGCTGTTGCTGGCCGTGGTGTTACTGCCGGTCGAACCAGAGCTGCCTGAAGTGCCGGTGGCTGTGCCAGAGCCGGTGCCGATACTCGCCGTTGTATCACTGCCGGTCGAAGCCGAGCTACCTGACGTGCCGGTCATTGTGCCAGAGCCAGTGCCGTTACTGGCCGTCATTCTCGAGCAGTCGGAGCGAACCTGTGCCTGCTGTTCAGAGCTCAGGGACGACCAGTTCTTGCGGATCTCATCCTGCGACAGAAGTCTTCCCGAATTGGCGTCGCTGAAGAATGAGCCGGAGAGCTTGCTGTCCCAGCCGCTCGGGATACCGCTTTGGCCGGAGCCGGACGTAGAGCTCATACCCGACCCGGCCGATGAGCCGGAAGTTCCGTTCGTGCCGCTGGATGTTCCCGACGACTGCGCCAAGGCCGCGGTGGCGAGACAGAGAGAGATCGCTGTAGCTGTCAAAATCTTACGTTTCATGTGAGTCTCCTTTGGGGTTCGACGCCGTTGCGGCGTCGAATCCTAATCCCGAGGAAAGGCACTTGTTCCTGTAAAGAGTGGAATTCGATGTCATGATCCTTGTGCACCAGCCTTGGCCTCGAATGCGATGCCGGAGCGCTTCAACGACGACTGACGCCTCAGGCGAGAGCTGTCCGCTACTGGGTGTTAGAGGCGATATGCGGAACGCTTCCCGAATAGTTGGGTGCCACCATCGGGTAATTGCGAGGCAGGTTCCATTTGGTTCGGTAATCGTCCGAATTCATGCCCAGTCGGCCAAGGTGCGAACTGCGTCGGGTCTCGGTTAGAGACAGGAGGGTGGCCTTTGCCGCGGCGTATAGCTCGACATGCGGAGCTCGTCTCGACCGCGCACACTCAATATGTTTTACGATGACGCCGCCAGATGTCATATGAGCGAATGCCTTTCCGGCGAAATAAATTGCTCCCAGCAGGTCGACGCTCAGCACCTTCAGCCAGCCCGCTCTAGTGAATGCCTCAATGGTTAAAGATTACCAGGCCGGCGCGTTGTTGACGATTATCACCAACCTGCCGAACGCGTGAGCGCAAGTCGACAGCACCGTGATAGCGGTCTCCCCGGAGCGCCCCTTGTCGAACCGCATGCGCGCCTTCTGGACCTTGCCTCCACCCACGTCGGCTCACCCGTGCACCTTCGGTGCCCAACCGCATGGCGATGGCCAGTCCAATCCCGCTTGCAGCACCGGTTACGATTGCAGTCTTGTTATCCAGGCGCATCAGGTTCGACCTCTTTCTGGGGAGCAGCAAGTGGTTCAGTCCAGCCTTCAGCGACCCGATCCACGCTCAGCAGGCTGCGCGCATAATTCTGTTGCGCGCGAACAATGGCATCGTCCTGCTGTGAGGGAAGAAAGACCGGCAAAGCAAGGCAGACACTTTGTGTGGCCAGCAGCTTGTTCCAGTTCGCGATCAGCGCCTTGAAAGCGCGCCCCACCGCCCTCGGATTTCGGTCGAGGTCATAGAGGCCGAGCGGATTGATCCGTCCGTTGTTCTCCCGAAGCGCACTGTCCCAGTCCACCTGATCCGTCAGCGAGTACCAGGTGAAGCCTACGATGGGGATGCCATCGTTGCGGATCCGCAGCACGTTGGCCCACTCTTTCCACAGCCAATAGACGGCTTCGTCTCCATTGGGGCCTTCGCTGATGTTGGTCTCCGTATGCATTACGGGAAGCCGGTAGCGGTTGAAGTACTGCCGCGTGATCTCGTCATAGCCAAACACCTCGCCGGACCCGGACGTCGTTCCGTCTGCCCAAACCCGATGTTCGTTGGTCTGGTAATAGTCGGTGCCCATCACGCAATGCCTGCGCAGATGGCTCTCCAGGAAGAAACTGTATTCTTCGGCCGTCATCCCGTTTTCGAGAAGATAGCGATAGGTGTGCGCGTCGACGTCATGACCGTAGTTGAGATCAAGCGACAGGAAACGCTCGCTGTTGAACCGTTCCGCTCTGCCGACCGCCTCGGGAGAATCGGCGTGGAAGTATTCCGAGGATTCGCTCTGTATGAAGATGGCGTCCGGCCGCACCTCGAGGATCGCCCGCATGGCAAGCACGTTCGCCTTCACGATGTGCTTGAGGGCGGTGACGAAAGCAGTGTCGCTGCTCAGTTGTTCGTTCCACCATCCCCAGCGAGCCGAAAAGGTGGCGCAGATGAACATCTCATTTATTGGGGTGAAGAGCTGGATCCACGGATAGCGCATCGCGAAATCCCTGGCGTAGTGCTCGAATAGTGTC
This sequence comes from Mesorhizobium sp. C268A, assembly GCF_040324475.1. Classification (NCBI taxonomy): domain Bacteria; kingdom Pseudomonadati; phylum Pseudomonadota; class Alphaproteobacteria; order Hyphomicrobiales; family Phyllobacteriaceae; genus Mesorhizobium; species Mesorhizobium sp. C268A. The sequence continues at coordinate 1,831,992 of NZ_JAMYVX010000001.1, read as the reverse complement.
GGAAAGTCCGGGTTCTGGAAGTTGCCAACCCAGTCCGGCACGCCAAAATGGCAAAGGTCGACGATCGGAAGAATGTCTTTCGCCTTCAGGTCCGCGAAGGTCTCATCGGCGAATGCCCAATCATAACGTCCATCACCCAGCCACGTTTTGTGGATGGGAGGTCCGTAGCGGAGGAAATGCACCCCGAGATCCTGGACCAGTTCGAAGTCGGTGCGCCATCGTTCGTAGAAGCGGCATTTTTCCATTTCGTCGACGCGCTCCCGGCCTTGTCGAATGGTGGGGGTGCTGTTCTCGATGCCGGTGGCAAACATGAACGTGAACATTGATGGTCCTTAGCCAAGGCGGAGATGCCCGCGCTTGGTCAAACGTTCAGTGCTCGACGCAGTTCCTGCAAGACTGCTTGTCAAGTTCGGTAGGCGCCTGACAACCACGTGCCTGAAATTGGCGGAATTCTATCCCACGGTTCAAGCGAGCAGCTTGCGCCGAACATGGTCGGACTATGCTGGACGGAGATGTCGGCTTCGGGCCAGACCAGTTGGCGTCAAACGCGCCTTTGCAAGTGAAAGCGGTATGGTAGCTATCCACGTTTGCAAACTGCAAGCGGACGTTCCGCTGCCGGCCCCATTTGAGCCATTCACTGGGAGGCAGACCCGCGGTACATCACCAATATTCGAAGCCAATAGTTAGTCTCGTTCATCGTCCTTTGGTTCGACAGACCCATACGAGAGAATACGAGAGATATGGACCGGCGAACCATCCGCTGTGTTGATCTCCTGTAGAAAACAGTGACCCTCAGAGACTAACATGATCGTTATTTGTCAATGCGCTACGAAGCTGTTCGCCCAATTGATTCAAGAAGCTGATCCAGCCACTCCCTGACCGCATTTATCTTCTGCCGAACGGCAGCAACGCGCCTGAATCCTGCCTCCGGATCAATGTTCGCGTGCGCAAAAACGGCCGCTCGCGAACATACATTGACAGGTCCAGTTCCGAATAATAAGTTCGGTTATAGAACGAATTAACCGGAGTTCAATGTGACTGACCTGCCGCGCATATCCCGTCAGTTCTCACAGCGCTCCGTGATGGAAGCGATCGTCCAGGGCGGGCCGATCTCCCGCGCCTCGATCGCCAAGCTGACGGGCTTGTCGAAGCAGACCATCTCCGAAATCATGCGCGGGCTCGAGCAGGAGGGCTGGGTCCAGGAAACCGGCCGCACCAGCGGCCATGTCGGGCGCACCGCCGTCACCTACGAACTGGTCCACGACGCAGCCTATATCATCGCCGTCGACCTTGGCGGCACCAAGGTGCGGGTCGCGCTGACCGACCTTGCCTGCCAGATCTTTGCCGAAGCCGCCACACCGACCGACCCGCGCGGCGGCCAGTTCGTCGTCGATCAGATTGCAGCGCTGGCCTTCGATGCCGCGGCCAGACAGCACGTCGCGCGCAAGAAGATACGCCTGGCCGTCATCGGCGCGCCTGGCGCTCCTGACCCGGCCACCGGCCGCATTTTAATGGCGCCGAACATTGCCGGCTTCGACACAATGAATGTGCTGGATGCCTTCGAAGAAGCGCTCGGCGTCGCGGTGATGATCGAGAACGACGTCAATCTCGCGGTGCTTGGCGAGAACTGGCTCGGCCAAGGCCAGGGCATCGACAATCTCGCCTACATCGCGCTCGGCACCGGCATCGGCAGCGGGCTGATGCTGGGCGGCCATCTGGTGCGGGGTGCTGGGCACGCCGCCGGCGAGATCGGTTTCATGCCGATCGGGGCCGATCCCTTCACCGAGGAATCACTGCGCACCGGCGCATTCGAACGCGCGGTGGCCACCCACGCCATGACCGATCGCTACCACGCTCTCACCGGCAGGCAGGTCTCGGTGCCGGCAATATTCGAGAATGCCGCGCTTGGCGACAAGGACGCGCTCACCGTGCTCGACGAAACTGCCCGCCATCTGGCGCAAGGCGTTGCGGCAATCGCGGCAATCGCCAATCCAGAAAAGTTTATCCTCGGCGGCTCGATTGGGTTGCGGCCCGAAATCCTGTCCAGGGTGCAGGCGCTTCTGCCGCTATGCTTCCCCTATCCGGTCAGGGTCGAGGCGAGCGAACTCGGCGCACGCGCAGCCCTCATTGGCGCGGCGGCAATCGGCCTTGGCCAGTTGCACAACACGCTGTTCGGCGTCGACGCGCCTGATGGCCGGATTTCGCTGCCGCCTGCCCAGGCCGCCGCGCTGAAGGAGGCCGCGATATGACTTGCAATATTACCGCCCGCCTGCAGGCAGCGCTCGACCGTGACGACGCACTAACGCTGTTTCGCGGCGCCATCGGCCGAGAGAGCATCACCGGCAACGAAGCCAACTTCGTCGACTTCCTCGAAGCCAGGATGCGCGACCTTGACCTCAGCGGCCTGACCAGGACGGAATTCCTTCCTGGGCGGCCCAACATCTGGGGCGAGCGCAAGGGGGCCGACCAGGGAAAGCGCCTGTTGTTCATCGGCCATACCGACACCGTCCATGTCGACGGCTGGCGCGAGCATTGGGCAGGCACCGACCGTGAGGATCCGTTCGCCGCCCCGATCATTGATGGTGCTGTCTGGGGCCGAGGCTCCGGCGACCTCAAGGCCGGCATCATTGCTTCGCTGGCGGCACTCGCGCTGCTCGACAAGGCCGGCGTTCGCCTCAAGGGCGACGTCGCCTTTGCCTTCGTCGGCGACGAGGAGAGCGGCCAGCCCGGCACCGGCATTTCCGCCGGGATCAAGCACTTCGTCGGACGCATCGAGACCGGCGAGGTCACAGCACCCGATTTCAGCGTCTATGTCGAGCCGACCCGCCTGGCCGTCTATGCGGCGCAGATCGGCTTCTTCATCACCGATATCTCGATTACCGGCAAATCCGCCTATTTCGGTGTGCCAGAACTCGGCAAGGATGCGCTCCGTGCAAGCCATGCCGCGATGACGGCGCTTTGGAAGCATTCGGATGAGGTCGCCGCGCGCGCCGAGCACAAACTGGTCGGGCGCGGCTTCCTGCTTATCACCGGGCTTGCCGGCGGCGGCTACATTGCCGTTCCCGAGCGCTGCACGCTCTCGCTGATCCGCAAGCTGTTGCCTGGCGAAGACCTCGACACCGCCGCCGCCGAGATCGAGGCTGCCGTGCGCGGCGCGATCGCCGATCCGGATATTTCGGTAGAGTTCGCCTACCCCGCCGGCCGCGACCACAGGCTGGGCGGCACCGCTGCCGAGATCGGCGAAACGCGGGCGGAAGTCGCCATGCTGTCCGACGCGATGGCTGGCGCAATGAGCGGACGCGGCGTCATCGAGGGCGCACCGTTCTGGTCGGAGTCCCCCTTCATCATCAATCAGCTCGGTATTCCTGCCGTCTATTGCGCGCCCGGCGACATCAGGAATTGCCACACATTCGAGGAGCACGTCGATGTCGAGGAATATTTCGCCGGCATAGTCGGCTTCGCCGCCTTCATGGCCCGCTACTGCGGCGTGGCCGACTGAACCACCAACGAAGCAAAATGGGAGAACTGACATGCCGATGAAGACACTGATCGCCGCCGCCTTTGCCGGCGGATTGATGCTTGCCGCCAACCCAGCTTTCGCACAGACGGTCGGCCCGCAGGGCGAGAGCGCCACGCCAAGTGCCGACGTGATCCTAAGCGATGCCGACATCGCCGCGCTCAAGGACAAGGGCTACAAGGCTGCCTTGCTCTGGCACACCTCGTCCGATTTCACCAATGCGGTAACCGCCGGCGCCACCGACGAATTCGCCCGCGCCGGCATCACCATTGCGGTCAAAACGGATGCCCAGTTCGACTCCGCCCGCCAGCGCAGCGACATCGAGACGGCGTTGGCCGCCAAGCCCAACGTCATCTTGGCCCTGCCGCTCGACCCGGTCACCTCGGCAGAAGCCTTCCGCCAGGCGGTCAAGGACGGCACCAAACTGGTGTTCCTGTCCAACTTGCCCAAGGGCTACAAGCAGGGCACCGATTACGCTTCGATCGTGACTGACGATCTATTCCAGATGGGCAAGCAGGCTGCGGACGCGATGGCCAAGGCGATCGGCGGCAAGGGCAAGGTCGGCTACATTTTCCACGACGCTGCCTACTATGTCACCAACCAGCGCGACCAAGCCTTCAAGACCACCATCGAGAAGGTCTATCCCGACATCAAGATCGTCGCCGAACAGGGCATATCCGACCCGGCCCGCGCCGAGGAACTGGCCAACGCGATGCTTTTGCAGCATCCCGATCTCGACGGCATCTACGTGACCTGGGCCGAGCCGGCCGACGGCGTGCTGTCGGCGCTACGCGGCGCCGGCAACGCCAGGACCAAGATCGTCACGCTCGACCTCGCCGAGCCGGTCGCGCTCGACATGGTCAAGGGCGGCAATGTCGCAGCCCTCGTCGCCGACAAGGCCTATGAACTCGGCCGCGCCATGGCTGCTTCCGGCATGAAGTCGCTGCTTGGCCAGCCGACACCGGCCTTCGTCGTCGCCCCGGCCCTGACCGTCACCAAGGAGAATGTCGCGCAGGGCTGGAAGGACTCGCTCAACCGCGACGCGCCGCAGCCGGTGCTCGACGCGGCCAAGTAGGGCTCTCGCTCCGGCGCGGCCCGCCGCACCGGAGCTTTTCTTCGACACAACAAAAAGGGAACCCGGGACATGCGCAAAGCATCTGTAATCATAACGACAGTGGCGAGCCTGCTAGCCATGCACGCCTTCGCCGCTGAAGGCGTCAACACAGGACCGAACGGTGAAAAGCCGGTGCCGGCGAGCAGTCTTACGCTGACGCCAGCCGAAGAGCAGCAGATCAAGGACGGCAAGTTCACCGCCGCCCTCGTCTGGCACGAGATGAGCGAATACACCAACGCCGTCAACGCCGGCGCCCATGACGAATTCAAGCGCCTCGGCATCGAGGTGGTGGCGCAGACCGATGCCGGTTTCGACGCCGCGCGACAGAAGGCCGATATCGAGACGGTGATGGCCAAAAAGCCGTCGATCATCCTGTCGCTTCCCGTCGATCCGGCGACCGCAGCTTCGGTCTACGATCCGGCACGCCAGGCCGGCGTCAAGCTCGGCTTCGTCGACAATTCCCCGGCCGGCTACAAGCAGGGCAGGGACTATGTCACCATCGTCTCCGACGATCTCTTTCAGATGGGCAACAAGGCCGGCATCGCCATGGCCGAGGCGCTCAGCAAGAAAGGCAAGGTCGGCTACATCTTCCACGATGCCGACTTCTACGTCACCAACCAGCGCGACCAGGCCTTCAAGAAGACCATCGAGCAGGACTATCCCGATATGAAGATCGAGGCCGAGGCCGGCATGGCCGACCCGGCGCGCAGCGAAGACATCGCCCAGGCGATGATCACCCAGCATCCGGACCTGGACGGCATCTATGTCACCTGGGCCGAACCGGCGCTGAGCGTGCTTTCGGCCTTGCGCGGTGCCGGCAACACACACACCAAGATTGTCACGCTCGACCTCAACGAGCCTGCCGCGCTCGACATGGTCAAGGGCGGCAACATCGCGGCCCTCGTCGCCGACGAGGCCTACAGCATTGGCGTGACGCTGGCGCGCGCCTCGGCAGGTTCGCTGGTCGGCAAGAAGGCCGAACCATTCTATGCCGTAGATTCCATCGCCGTCACCAAGGACACGGTGAAGGACGGTTGGAAGAAGTCCCTCAACAGGGACGTACCGGCGGCCATCGCGGACGCGGTGAAATAGGCTCGAGGCGAAGCGCTCACCACCGGAGGGATAAAATGTCCAGTGCCAACACCAGTGCCGGTGGCAGCTTCGCCAGCCGCTTCAACCTGCAGCAATACGTCGTCTACCTCGGTTTCCTGGCGATCTTCCTGTTCTTCGCCATTGTGCTGCGGGACAGCGGCTTCCTCACCGTCCGAAACTTATCGAACATCGTGTTGCAGACGACGCCGGTGACGATCATGGCCATCGGCCTGGTCTTCGTCATGTCGGCCGGAGAAATCGATTTGTCGATCGGCTCGATCGTGGCGGTGGCGGCCCTTGCAGCCGCCGTCACCATCAACGCGTACGGCATGCCGGCAGGGATAGTCGCCGGCCTCGGCGCCGGCCTGCTGATCGGCGTCATCAACGGCGTGCTGGTGGCGTATGTCAGGCTGCCCTCCTTCCTGGTGACGCTGGCGACGCTCGGCCTGTTCGCCGGCGTTTCGCGTTCGATGACAGACCTTCGCTCGATCTCGGTGACCAACGAAGCGTTCACCGGCTTCTTCGGTTCCGGCTCGCTGCTCGGTGTCCCCTCACTCGTCTGGTGGTCGGTGATTGCCGTGGCCATCGGCCACCTGGTGTTCCGCGAAACCCGTTTCGGCGCGCATGTGCTGGCGACCGGCGACAATGCCCGCGCCGCAAGCGTATCGGGCATCAGCGTGCCCAGGATCAGGCTCGCCGTGCTGACCATCAGCGGCGGGCTCGCCGGTCTTGCCGGCCTGCTCTATGCCGGTCGCCTGCAGGCGGCGAAATATACTCTCGGCGAAACCGACCTGATGACGGTCATCGCCGCCGTCATCGTCGGCGGCACGCTGCTCAATGGCGGCAAGGGCTCCGTGGTCGGCGCGCTGGTCGGCTCGTTGATGATGGGCATGCTCAACAACGGCCTGATCCTGATGGGCCTGTCGGTCTCCGACCAGATGATCGTGCGCGGCCTCATCATCCTGACCGCAGTCGCCGTGTCGCTGCGCGAAAAGAACCGCTGAAGGAAGCCATCCATGTTTCTCGAAATTCTGCGCCGCCGCAACCCCGCCTTCATCGAATCAGCTATCCGGTTGCACCAGCAAGGTAAGCTGCCGGCCAATGCTTATGTGCTCGATCTCGACACGGTTGAGGCCAATGCGCGGGTTCTCAAGAGCGAAGCCAACCGCAACGGCCTGAAGATCTTCGCCATGACCAAGCAGGTCGGCCGCTCCTCGTCGTTCTGCCGGGCTGTGATGCGCGGCGGCATTGACCGCGCGGTCGCCGTCGACATGGCTTGCGCCCGCGCCACCCACAAGGCAGGCATGAAGCTTGGCCATCTCGGCCATCTCCAGCAGGTCGCAAAATTCGAAGCGGCGGCTGCGGCGAAAACCCTCAAGCCGGACTACTGGACCGTGTTCAACGATACCAAGGCTGGGGAAGCGGCAGCAGGCGCCAAGGCGGCCGGCTATGTGCAGGACCTGCTGGCCCGCATCGCCGCCGAAGGCGATATCTTCTATCGCGGCCATGAAGGCGGTTTCAATGCCGCCGACATTATCGATGTCGCCGACCGGCTGGATGCCGTCGAAGGCGGCCGTTTCGCCGGCATCACCACTTTCCCTGCTCTGCTGTTCGACCATGCTTCGCGAAAAGTACTGCCGACCCCCAATCTGGCGACGCTCGCGAAAGCTGCGGAAGCGTTGGCCAAGGCAGGCCGCAAGGACATTGAGATCAACGCGCCGGGCACCACGTCGAGTGTCATGCTGGCGGCACTCGCCGAGGCTGGCGCGACGCAGTGCGAGCCCGGCAATGGACTGCATGGCACCACCGCATTGCATGTCATGGAAGATTTGCCGGAGCTGCCGGCGGTGCTCTATCTCACCGAGGTCTCGCATCTCTCCGGCGGCAAGGCCTATTGCCTTGGCGGCGGCTTCTACATCGATCCGATCTTCCCCGACTACGACGTCAAGGCGATCGTCTCGGCTGACCCGACGACGGCAGGCTCGGCACTGCGCAGCGTCGAGGTGCCGCCGCCCTCGGCGATCGACTATTACGCCATGATCGATGCCGCCGGCGCGAACGCGCCGAAGCCTGGCGACAGCGCCGTGTTCGGCTTCCGTGGCCAGGCCTTCGTCACCCGCGCCCATATTGTCGGCGTGTCGGGCATTTCGACGGACAATCCGAAAGTGGAAACCATCGAGAACGGTTTCGGTGAACCCTATGCCTGGCCAGTCTAGGAGAAACACATGACGGTGAGCGCGCCCATCCTTCAGCTGCACGACATTCGCAAGAATTTCGGCGGCATCACCGCGATCGAGAGTTTTTCGCTCGAGGTTTTCCCGGGCGAGATCGTTGCACTCGTCGGCGACAACGGCGCCGGAAAGTCGACGCTGGTCAAGATCGTCTCGGGGGTCCACCCGCCCTCGTCCGGCACCATCGTCATCGAAGGAAAACCGGTGACGATGTCGAATGCCACCATGGGGCGCGCGCACGGCATCGAGGTCGTCTACCAGGACCTGGCGCTGGCCGACCAGCAGACGGTCTACATGAACATGTTCCTCGGCCGCGAGCCGCTGAACCGCCTCGGTTTGCTCGACCGCCGCCGCATGATCGACGAGACCGAGAAACTGGTGAAGGAACTGGACGTGCGCATCCCCTCCGCCCACGCCACTATCCGCGATCTCTCCGGCGGCCAGCGCCAGGGCGTTGCGATCGCGCGCGCCACGCATTGGGCAAGCAAGCTGATCCTGCTGGATGAGCCGACGGCGGCGCTGGGCGTTGCCGAAACCGCCCGGGTGGAGGCTATCGTCCAGTCGCTGAAGCAGCGCAATGTCGGCATCCTGATCATCAGCCACAGCCTCGACCAGGTCTTCAAGCTCTCCGACCGCATCTGTGTTCTCAGGCGTGGCAAGCAGATTGGAATTCGCGAGACCGCGAAGACCGATAAGAACGAGATCATTGCCATGATCACCGGCCTGCAGCAGCAATAGCAGGAACTTCTCTGAGAGCCCCCGCCCGAGATCCGGATGTTGTCGGCGATCACGCGATCGATCAGCTTGTGCCGCGTGGTGATCGCCATCGGCCCGTCCTAGTCGTAGCTGCCTTGCCACTCCGGATGCGGCGCCAGCAGCGCTGGCACATACATCGTGTCGCCCGAAATCATGCGCTGTTCCTTGCCGTAGTTTGCGAGGTAGACCGAGTGGCCGGGCGTGTGGCCGGCGCAGCGATGATCTGGAAGCCGGGCGCGACTTCGGCGCCGTCATGGATGCTGCTGGAACTGCTGCGTCTGGTGAAGCTGCCTGCATCGCCTGAATTTCTCCAGGCGTTCCGCACCAGCTTTCTGGCGGCCAACAGCAGCGCGTTGGCATCGCTATCCCAGTCTCGATTTGATAGGACCTATGCAATGTATGGCGGCGCCGACATCACCGTGCCGCCCGGCGGCGTCAAGCTGTCCGGTTTCGGTCGCGACAAAGTCGCTGCATGCGCTGGACAGATACACCGTCTCAAAACAGCCTGGATTTCTCTGGGCTGCCCGTTTCTCGCTAAGCGCTGCCGAGGATGAAATCGGCGCACCGATCGGCGATCATGATCACCGGCGCGTTGGTGTTGCCGCTGATGAGACGCGGCATGATCGAGGCGTCGCAGATGCGTAGGCGCGGCACGCCGCGCACGCGCAATTGCGGGTCGACCACCGCCTGGTCATCGGTGCCCATCCGGCAGGTGCCGCAGGGGTGATAAACCGTCTTGGCGTGTTCGAGGATGTGGTCTGTTATGGACTGATCGGAAAGGTCGGCGGCCCCGCCCGGCGACAGCTCCTCGGCTATCACCGCCTGCAGGGCCGGCTGACGCAGGATGGTGCGGGCGATCTTCATGCCGGCGAGCAGCAGGGCAACACCAAGATGCGACGGCAGGCTTTCCCTACGAAACCCGCTTCGAGGATCTGGAATATCTCACCACCGGTCGCACCGATCTGGTTTCGGTTCTTACCAACAATGCCTACCTCCATTCCCATTCCTCATTCTTTTGTCTTCCTGCTTGTCCTGGCGGCGGTGATGTTGGTCGTTCTGCACCGTACCGCCTTCGGACTATACCTCTACGCCGTCGGCAAAAATGAAGAGGCCGCGCGGTTTTCGGGAATCCGTACCGGCCGGGTTATCATCTGCGCCTATGTGATCTGCGCCGGGCTGACGGCGCTGTCATCCATCTTTCTCACACGCTCGATCCTGCCAAGCTCGCACGGCAATTTCTACGAGCTCTACGCGATCGCCGCCGCCGTCATTGGAGGGTTCTCGTTGCGGGGCGGGGAAGGCTCAATCATTGGTGTGGTGCTTGGAACGATCTTGCTGCAGGTGCTTCAGAACCTTGTCAATCTTCTAGGCATTCCCTCCTCACTCAACTTTGCCGTGAGTGGATCGGTGATCCTGATCGGGGTACTGGCCGACCAGGAATACACAGAGTTTCGAAAGCGCCGCGAATTGATGCGGGGCCGGCTCGCAACCGCCGAAGGTAGGCTGTGATGCCCGAGCCGGTGAAATAGATTGTTCACGGCAGTTGCGATCGCCGACCGGTTGGCTGCTTGCGCCCGGGGGGCAGCCGAAGGCCGGGATCTAAAACGCCGCAATATTGCCTCTCAAGCGGCTCCTGCTTCGAAGGCAGTCGCCGCAATGTCGATGCAGTCGGCTCATGATGTGCCGAGTTTCGATCTCGCATGGCGATGTAACTTATGCGATCAGCCCGTACTGCCGTGCCTTGTTGCGCAAGAACGGCAGACCGTTGCCCATTACAACCGCTTCACTCTCGGCCACCGGACGCCACACGCTGAGGCCAAACGCCAGACGCGGATCCATGTTGATGAAGCTCTCCATCGCGAGCCCGCCCTTGAAGCCGATCGCGGCCAGCGTTGCGAACGTCTCATCCCAATTGCAATTGCCCTCGCCTGGGGTGCCGCGATCAGACTCGGAGAGGTGGATATATTTGAGGTAATCGCGGGCGACGATAATACCGTTGCCCATACCTTTCTCCTCTATGTTCATGTGATAGGTATCAAGGTGCACGAACATATTGTCGGCGCCGACTCTCTCGATTAGTGCCACCGCCTGAGCCGCGGTGTTGATGATGTGGTTCTCGTAGCGGTTCACGGCTTCAACACCGAGTTCGATGCCGCGAGACTTGGCTTGCGCGGCGGCGGACGTCATCACTTTTGCAATGTTATCAAGTTCGTCCTGCGTAGGTGGCACGCCAGTACGCTCGCCGATGCCGCCATAGATTACGCCGCATAGCGCCTGGGCTCCGATGTCGGCCGTCTTGTCGATAGCCACCTTGAGAAAGTCAATCGCCTCCTGTGGGTGGCGCGATGCCCACGCATATTCGGGCAACCCTAGCGAGCACACCGCCTGCATGCCATTTGCCGCCAGCAGCTTGCGGGTGTGATCGGCATCGCAAGAAAATGGATCGGCCAGCGAAATTTCAATGAAATCGAGATCGTATTTTTCACCGCCGCTACAGTGTGCTCGGCGCCCTCTACGGACCAACCACTCGTCCACATGCTCGTATGAACGCCAAAACCCTTCATCGTGTTATCCTCATGAAATTGAGCTGCCCGGCAGCCCACCGCAAGATCATGACGCCGATCAGCATGATGCCCCAAATGGCTGTGGCCAGGTGCTGGCTGGCGCCCAAGAGATTCAGTCCCGAAGAAAGCAACTGCAAAACGATGAGGGCTAGGAAGACCGAAACGACCTTGCCGAAGCCGCCAAACGGATTCACCCCGCCCAAAAAGCAGGCAAGCACCGTAATCAGCACATAGGACTCGCCATGGCCGACACGGACGGAATTGAATCGTGCCATCATGATAATGCCGGCCAACGCACACATGGCGCCAGACAGCGCGTAGATCAGAATGATCACGCGTCGCGTCGAGATGCCGGAATAGCGCGTCGCCTCGATGTTGGAGCCGACCATATAGTTTGAAAAGCCAAGCCTGGTTCGGGTCATCAAGACATGCCAGACGATGACTGCGCCGAGCAGTATCAGCAGCGGGACAGGAATGCCGACGATGCTGCCGTGGCCCAGGGGCTGGATGAATTCGGGAAAGCCCGAAATATCGGCGCCGCGGGTCAGAAACTCGCCAAGGCCGCGCAGGAAAATCATCACCGAGAGCGAAACGAGGATGGGGTGCGCGCCGGTATAGGCTATCACCGGGCCCATGACCAAGCCGCTTGCCGTGCCAACGCCGACCGCAAGAACGGAACCGAGTAGAAAGGCATAGATGCTTGCGTCCGGTCCTCCGTTGGCCTGAAGAACCCAGGCGAGCGTGAGGCCGCAGAGATTGGCCGTGAACGTCACGGCGAGATTGATGCCGCCCGAGATGATCGGCATCAACATCGCGAGCGTAAGCAGTCCAAGTTCAGGCAACTGGAAGGCCACCGATTCAAAGGTAGCTTTGGACAGGAATCGCGGCGAGAGAGATCCGAAGAATGCAATCACCAAAATCAATGCCAGCAAAAGTCCGATATTCTCGGCGCCCAACGTGCCGGCAAGACGGCGCAAGAATCCGTGCCGTAGCGCTCCAGTTTCGAGCACGCGCTGCGTCATGTACCCATCCTCTGCCGCAAGCCCGCGAGGATATGCCCGAGCGGCGCGTTGGACAGCGTGATGGCAATCAAGATGATCGCCCCGACGATCATCTTGAAAGCATAGGGAGAGATGCCGAGGAGGTTCAGCCCGTTTTGCGTCACCGACACAAGAAACACGCCAAGGATGCAACCGAGCACGGTGCCGCGCCCGCCACCCAGCCTGGCACCGCCAAGGACAACAGCTGCCAGCACGTCCATCTCGCGCCCCACCAATGCGTTGGGCACGACTTCCTGGGAATAGTGCACCTGCACAAGTCCCGCGATCCCGGCCATCAAACCAAGCCAGCCGAAGGCAATGAAGTGCATCGCCGCGATGTTGATACCGAGGCGACGGGCGCCCTCCGGGTTATCGCCAAAAGCGTATAGCTGCCGTCCCGTGGTGGTATACCGGATAAGCCCCCAGGTGGCGGCGACACAGACCGCCATGATCGCAACCGGCAGTGTTAGCTCGGCCCAATTGCCATTCGCCTGTTGGAACTCGAAAAGCACAGTGCGATGCGTCCACCAGGCAGGCAGATTGTAGATCGATACACCGTGCGTGAAGAACATCAGCAGGCCGAAAAAAATATTGAAGGTGGCGATGGTGACAACGATTGAAATGATCTGGAAATAGTAGATGAGGCCGGCGTTCACCGCACCCAGGGCGATCCCGACGATTGCCGCCAAGGTGAGGCCGATGAACCAATCACCACCTCCCATTTGGGCTAGAGCCAGCGCCACAACGTATTGAACCACTGACGCGGCCACGGCGAAGGAGATATCGATGCCCCCAGCGATCAACACCACCAGCAGCCCAACCGCGAAGATCAGATTTGTCGAGCTTGTGTTGAGCAGATTGAAGAGATTGGCAATGGTGAAGAATTTGTCGCTCGCAACGGAGAGACCTGCGCTCATGATGAGAAGAACCACAACGAGCCATGTCTCGGTGGGATGAGCCCGGAAGAGCTTGCCGCGGTTACGCATAGACGGCAGCTTCCAGGTCGCCGAGCGAGATGGCGTGCGGGTCGTATTCGGCGACTATCTTGCCCGCGGCCATATGGAGGATGCGGTCGGCGTTGAAATAGACCTCCGGCACTTCATCGGATATCAGCAGAATCGCCAGGCCTTCGGCAGCAAGCTTGGCGACAATCTCGAAGATGCCGGCCCGCGCGCCAACGTCCACCCCCACGGTTGGCGAATCAAGAATGATCAGTTTCAGTCCGACCGCCAGCCATTTGGCGATGGCCACCCTTTGCTGGTTGCCGCCCGAGAGCGTGGAAATCGCATCGGTCTGCCGCCCGACTTTTATCGCCAATTCCTCGATCCAATGATTGACGAGCGCATCCTTCTTCTCCGAGGAGATCAGCCCTCGATCAAGGATCTTGTCGAGCACCGGGATAACGGCGTTGTCGGCGATGGACTGAGCTTGTATGAGACCAAGGGACAAGCGGTCTTCGGAGAGATATCCAATACCCGCGCGGATTGCGTCGCGGTTGGAGTTCAGATGAAGAACCGTCCCGTTGAGTGCGATGCTGCCGCGGTCTGGGCGCAGCATGCCGAAAATAGAAAGCGCGAGTTCTGTGCGACCGGCGCCGAGTAGCCCGGTCAGGCCAAGCGTTTCACCTCGCCGTATTGTCAGCGAAACGTCGTCATAGTCGCCTGCGCGGGTCAATCGATCGATCTTCAACACGACGGGTGATCCACTAAGGTTTCTCGTGCTCACGGTTTGGTCGAAAGTCTTGCCGGTCATCAGTTCGGTGAGGCGTGATTGGGTCATTCCGGCGGTCGGGAACACCCCAACGACCTTACCGTCGCGCAGAACGGTGACGCGACTTGAGATCTCCAGAACTTCCGCAAGGCGATGGCTGACGAAGACGATGGCCATGCCTTCATTCGAGAGTGTTCGAACGATCGCGAGCAACCGGTCTGTTTCCGATTGAGTAAGCGACGATGTGGGCTCGTCCATGAAAATAACCTTCGCATCGCCGGCGAGCGCCCGGGCGATGGCGACGATCTGACGTTGGGCGATTGCAAAGCTACGCAGAGGCGCGTCGACATCGAGGTCGGCGCCAAGCCGCACCAACAGCCCTCGCGCCACCTCGCGAATGCGCGAAGGATCGACGAGCCGAGGCATGTTGCCGAGGACAGTTCTGATCCCGATATTTTCCGCGACTGTCATTTCAGGAAACAGTGCGAGGTCCTGCCAGATGACTTCCACCCCGGCGCTGCGCGCCGCAGCCGGCGACATGATGTCGACAGACTTTCCGGCGATCGACATGTTTGCGCCGGCTAGCGGCTGACAAACGCCGGTGATTACCTTGATCAGGGTGCTCTTGCCGCTGCCGTTCTCACCGGCGATGCATTGCACTTCACCCGGGAGAACCTCGAAGGCGACATCCTGGAGGGCTCTAACGCCACCAAATGTGACGCTTATGTTGCTAAACGACAGAACCGATGGGAGGTCCTGCGTCGTAGACGCGACGAGGTTCACGGCGGGCCCTTCTGAAATGACAAGGATGGGGCGTGCCGGGATTGATTTGCCACCCCGGCACGCCAGCCATGGTCCGCCATCTAAAGCCCTAGGGCTGCAAGACCATCGACCGTTTCGACCGTGATAGGCTGCACAGCGTCCACGATGATGGTGCCGGTTTTGAAGTCAGGGTGAACGACACCCAGACCTTCGATCGTCATGCCGTCGGTGATTTCACCGCCGCCCGCCAGAAAATCAGCCATCGTTACGAATACTTTGCCCGCTTCCAGAGGATTCCACATATAGCCGCCGTCAATAATGCCGGATTTGAGCATTGCGCTGCCTTGGCTAGGCGAGAATGAACCGACAAGAACCACCTTGTCACCAAGCTTCTGCTCCTCGATCGCGCGTCCGGCGCCGATCGGTCCCTGACTGCCGAACGTCAGGAAGCCGCCGAGGTCAGGATTGGCGGCAAGCACATCCAGAGCCGTCTTTCGGCTGTCATCGGCGCTCTCGGCGACGCCATATCTGTCGCCAACCATCTGCATGTCGGGAAAGTTCTTCTTCAGGTAGGCGATTGCAGCATCGGCCCAGGCATTGTGTGCGGGCACAGTAAGAGAACCTACGTACACCACGTACTTGCCTTTGCCGCCCATTTTCTCGGCAAATAGCTTAGCATGGGCCTCACCGAAACCAACGGCCGAGACCATTTCGAAGTCCCAATCAGCGTTCACCTGGTCTGGCGATTCATGAGTTATAACCTTGATGCCCGTTTCGCGCGCCTTTTTTAGAACCGGCTCGAGAACGTTTGCATCATTCGGCACGACGCCAATTACGCTGACGCCCTGAGCTATCAGGTCTTCGATCGCGCGGACCTGAAGTGCCGGGTCGGCGCTGGTCGGCCCGACCATGAAGCCGTCGTCGCCAAGCTCTTTCGACTTTTCCTTTATTCCCGTTTCCATGGCATTGAACCAGGGAATACCGCCGATCTTCACGACGACTCCAACCTTGACGTCCTTCGCCAGCGCAGCATCCATTGTGGCGACCGAAAGGGCTGCGCCGAACGCCGCCGCGAGTATAGTTTTTGCTAACATTTAGTTCCTCCCTGATTGACGAGTTTTTGGGTTGCCTATTGCCCATGTCGGCTTTGTTTGGCCCACCCCTTTGGGCCCTACGGCATTGACGCACTCGGCGCCGCATTCCTCCCAGAACGCGCCATAAAAGACTTTGAATGCCGGCCGGTCAAGGTGCTAAATAGATTTAGCAAGACGGTCACGCCACCAGCGTCTAAAAACATTTCTCGATTGATGTAAACGATCCGCCCTTTCGCACTCAGGCTGCACCCGTAGAAACGACATGCGATCCCCCGCGAGCCTTGGGTCGAGGCGGTGCTACCCAGATCCGAGGTGCTGATGAACGGAGTTGAACTTCTGCAACGATGTCTTGCGACAAAGAATTGCTAGTGGTCGATGCTCGATTTGGATGCCGAATCCCAATCTTCTTGGGCGCCGTCATGCTCTCCGGTTCGCCCAAAGCTGGTCGGTACGGTCACCAGCGGAAAGTGGTCTATCGAATAATTCTCCAGAAGCGAAAATCCTTCAGCAATCATCACCTCGACATTCTGTCGGACCATGGTCACATCGAAGGGCAAATGCGCCGCGAATGGATCCCAGTCGAAGCTTCCGACAACAACCCGTCCAAGCTCACTTGAGGCTAGTGTCGAAGTGAACCGCAATGTTCCTTCAAGAGCGGTCACGCCGTTGACGAACATACCTGAGGGCAGATGCCCAAGCTGAGCGTATCGTGCAGCGAGAGACCGAGCAGCGTTGGTCGGTGCGTAGCCGCAGCAGTCAATCGTGCCCGGGCCCGTAACAATCCCATGCGCTGCCAGCGCATCGTGAAAACCCAGCAAACGGCTACGTGTTGCGTCATCATCGCTGACCCCGCCAAAGAAGAAGAGATCTTCGGTGGAGCCCCCTCGTTCTTTCAATTTCTGAACAATGATCTCCGTGAGCGCCTTGGCGCCCCCGTAGTTGTCAGAAACAACTGAGGGAGCCCGGCGGCCTGGCAGATCGATGTTGATGCACCGGACGCCCGCTGCCCGGCACAGGTCATTCAGCGGATCGGGGTCACGAACGCCCGCAAGGAAGAGAAATTCCACCTGCTGAGCCAGCAGGGTTTCCGTCACACTCAACTCGTTATCAGGATTGCGATGGGTGCTGACGACGATCGGGCACAAGCGGTGGACGCGGGATTCCGCTTCAAAGGCTTCGGCCAATCCGGCGAAGAAGCGATTGCGGTAATGTGGCAAGATCATTCCAGCGAGTCCGGATCGGGAAAGCCGCAATCCTCGTGCCTTGAGGTTGACAGCATAGCCAAGCCGCTCAGCCCAATCGAGGATGGTCGCTGCGGTTTCCGCCTTGATCCGGTGCTGTTGCCACGAGCCATTGAGGACGAGACTGACGGCGGTCGGGGACGACTTTGCCGCCACCGCGATATCATAAATCGTTGACTTGCGTCGGACAGACTTTCTCGCCATTGGTGACGCTCCCGCTGGGAGATGCAGTAGACGCTAGTGCGGGGTCAAGGCAACATCTCTAAATTGCGTCAAACGGTTTGGAGGAGCGACCCCACGGAAGGACGCGGCCTCTCGTGCCTGCGGTCCGGTCTCCCTGATTGTCTCGATCGTTGCAATGACAGCGCCAGGGCAATCGGCAGATTTGGGATTTTCCCTGAAGCTTCGTCAGCGTCACTGGAGACACCAACCCCAGTGTTTCGGCTTTGGTCTCCCCGATGATCAATCACCTTGCAAGGTCGACGAGAAGTTTCGATCAGTTTGGAGCCCACCGTTGGCGATGGTCGGGCGCACGCGTCACGATCGAGTCCTCCGTTTCAATAGCGGGAAGATGAAAGTTTTGGGTTTCTGAGTCTCTATCTGGCCCCAAAAGGGTGCTGCCGGATGCGCCTTCGTCTCCGGGCGTTGTTTGCGTACTTGGCCGAGGTGCCCTTGCTTGGCAAGTTCCTTCCGCGACAAGGGTCTGCTCGACAGCATTTTCGTCGCTATTGCCAATGCGGAGCCCCGGAGGATCAAAACCGGTTAGCAGCATGATGCCGACGGTTCAGAGCAAGCGACTCAGATTCCCGATTTGCTCAGAGTCTCCCAGCCTGTGGCTCTCCGTGCAGCGGGCCTTGAGCGTCTGGCTCGACCTTTTTGAAAGCTCGCCTCCAATCGCTGGACGAGTTTGGCGGCAAGGCTAGTCGTCTCCATCGGTGTTATGATCGATGCCAGGGAGGCCGCCTGGACCATGGCGTGAACTCATTGCCGTATGCTGGCAGTGCAAGGCAATGAACTGACTGCACAACATGTAGGTGCATTCGTGGATCAAATTTCCAGATAGCCAAACAGCGCGCGTATCTCGATTAGGTGGCAAGGAGTTGCGAAAGCTATGTTCGCAGTTTGAGAATCGTCCGATATGCCGCACAACGATGCCGGCAAGACGAGCCGAGAATGATCTGACGCAATGTTCAGATCCAAGAAGGACGGTTACCTGTGGCCCAGAAAGGAATCACATTAAAGGACGTTGCCGCAGCGGCTAAGGTGTCGCGCGCCACGGCCGCCCGGGCGCTCAACAGCTATGGTTACGTTGGCGACGAGACGGCGCTCCGCGTGGTTGAGGCAGCCGAAAGGCTGGGCTATCGGGCCAACCTCGTCGCGCAGGCGCTGCGCAGCGGACAATTGCCGATCATAGGCTTCGTGCCCGGCGATATCCAGAATCCGTTCTTCGCCCGAATCGCGCACGACATAGAGGTGGAACTGCGCAAGCACCGCCACAATCTTCTGATTGCCAGCAGCGAGGAGAATGTAGAACAGGAGAAAGAACTGCTTGAGAGCCTTCGCTCGCTCAGCATTCGCGGCTTCATCCTTGCCCCAACGTCTGCAACCGACAGCCAGCATATTGTGCAACTGGCCCGCGAAGGCGCACCGATCGTGCTCATCGACCGCGTGGTAAAGGACCTGCAATGCGACAGCGTCGTCGTCGACAACGAGGGCGGGGCACGCGAGGCAGTGGACTATCTGGTTGGCAACGGTCACCACCGGATCGGTCTTTTGCGCGACGAGTCACGCATCTTTACGGCACAGGAACGCTTGGCTGGCTACGAAAACTCGCTCCACTCGCATGGGATCGCAATCGATGAAGCGCTCATCGGCGTATCGCGCTCGACCGTCGAGCACGCCATCGAAGCCACGATCCGCCTGTTCAGCCGGCGCAATCGCCCCACCGCACTGTTCACGGTGGACAGCCTCATGACGCAAGGCGCGCTTCTTGGCCTGCGTTCAATGGGGCTCTCGATTCCGCATGATGTGTCGGTGGTTGGCTTCGATGACTTCAACCTCGCCACGTTCACCGATCCGCAGATAACGGTCGTGGCGCAACCCATCTCCGAGATCGGACCGCTCGCCGCCAGATATCTGCTGGAGCGGCTTGCCGGCAAAAAGGTTGCACCGCGCCGTACCCGATTTCAGACCCGCTTGATCGTACGCGGATCGGTTGCCCGGCGCGCTGTGCGCTAAAGAGCAAACCCCTCGATTTCGGAGAATTTCGTCTAAAGGACTTGCCATTGGCGAAATTGCGTGCCCATTATTGCTTGTGAGATCGATCTCACATCGGAAAAACGAGCTAGACGGCCCACCGACGCCTAAGGCGGGCTAGAGGCCTGTCACATGCGAAATACAAGGAAAACGTCATGCTGAACTTCGATAGGGACCGCTTCGTGAAGATCCAAAGCGGGGCCGTCGCCGTCGCAGGTGAGGTTCGCTCACTCATGCGCACACTGCTGGCAGATGGCGTCGAGCGGCTGTTTTTCATGGGCACCGGCGGCGTGCAGCTTCTAACCTTGCCCGCGATCGAGTTGGCGCAGCGCTGGTCCACCTTCCCGGTGAGCGGTGCCTATCCGGCGCAGGTCGTGATCGATCCGCCCGCCGGTCTCGACAGCAAGGCCGTGGTGGTCATCCCGTCCTTGTCGGGCACGACCAAGGAAGGCGTCGAGCTCATGGCCTTTCTGAAAAAACGTGGTGTGCGCACGATTTCGCTCACCGGCCATTCGGATACGCCAATCGCACGGGAGGCTGACCACAATTTCACGAACTTCGCCGAAGACGACACCTCGTCGGAATCCTTCTACCTGCAGACGCTGCTGATCGTCCTGGCCCTGCTGGAAGAGCGCGGCGAATATGATGATTTTGATGGCACTGTCGCCGAACTCAAACTGCTGCCGGATCTGCTTGCCGACGCCAAGGCTGCCTTTGAGGACAGGGCGGCCGAACTGGCCCAGACAATCAAGGACGATACCTATCACATCTTCACCGGCGCCGGCTCGGTGTGGCCGGAGGCACACTATTACGGCATGTGCATCCTCGAAGAGATGCAGTGGATTCGCACCCGCCCGGTGCACGCCGCCGACTTCTTCCACGGTACGCTCGAGTTGGTCGAGCCGGGCGTCAGCGTTTTCGTGTTCAAGGGCGAAGATGCCCTTCGGCCACTGGCCGACCGGGTCGAGAACTTCGCCAGGCGCTACACGGACCGCGTTCGCACGCTGGACGCGGCCTCGGTCAAGTTGCCGGGCATCTCCGCAAAGGTCCGCGGCATGATCTCGCCGGTTCTGCTCGCCACCTTGCTCGAGCGGCTGAGCGCCCATCTCGAGGTGCTGCGCAACCACCCGCTGACCACCCGTCGCTACTACAAACGCGTGGAATATTGATCCCCTCTTACCTCTGAAGGAGCTATCCATGAAACGTTCGCTGCAAGTCGTGGCGGTCACGGTGGCCGCGGTATCATCATTGGGGTTGTCGATAAGCGGCAGTTCCGCCGCTTCGCCGGCTGTCACGGCCGACCCAAACGCCAAGGTGGAATACACCGGCACGCTTTCGGTCCTGACCAAGTTCGGGCTGCAACAGCTGTCGCCCTATTTCGTCAACCTGGCACAGGCCTATGAGAAGCTCCATCCGGATGTGAAGGTCGAACTTATCCAGGAGAGCGACGACAGCGTGAAGGGCAAGACCAAGACGCTGGTCGCTTCCAACTCGCTGCCCGATATCTATTTCTCCTGGACAGGCAGTTGGGGTGGCAATTTCGTGCGCGGCAATCGCGCCGTTGATCTCACGCCCGTCATTGCTGCCGATACCGAGTGGGGCAAGTCGCTGTCTCCAGCCGCCGTCAAGGCGTTCCAGTACAACGGCAAGTTCTATGGCATTCCGCTTTACCAGGATGCCAAGTTCATGGGCTACAACAAGCAGATCTTCGCCAAGCTCAGCCTCAAGGCACCCGCCACTTTCGAGGACTTGCTGACCAGCTGCGACGCCATCCGCAAATCCGGCGTGACACCGATCTCCTTCGGCAACAAGGAGGCTTGGCCGGCGATCCACTTTGCAGGCCAGCTGCTCGCCTACAACGTGCCGCAGGCAACGCTGGAACGCGACTTCGATCCGGCCACCGCCCAATACAGCGATCCAGGCTATGTCGCAGCACTCAAGCAGTTCAGCCAGCTTGTCGAGCGCTGCACCGATGGCGCCGGCGTCAACGGCACATCCTATGCCTCGGCTCTCCAGGCCTTCACCAACGCCCAGTCGGCCATGTACTACCAGGAAATCATCGAGTTCGATCAGGCCGCCACGCCGGAGTCGGCGTTAAAGCCCGCCGATTTCGGATTCTTCCGGCTGCCGGTGCCCGCCGGCGCCAAGGGTGACGCCAAGTCGATCGAGGGCGCGCCGGAGGGCTACATGATCAATGCGGCATCGAAGAACATCCCGCTGGCGATCGATTTCATGAAGTTCGTGACCTCGAAGGAAAATGCGCAGGTCTTGTCTGCGCCACCCTATGGCCAGCCGAGCGCCACCATCGGCGGCGCCTCGGAATCGAACATGAGCGCGGCTGTGGTCGATGGCCTCAAGGATATCAACGCCGCCTCATACCTCATGCCCTGGCTGGATACGGCCAACCCACCGCGCGTCGCCGCCGTCTGGCTGTCCAGCCTGCAGGCGCTGGCGGGCGGCTCGATGACGCCCGAGCAAGTGATGGACGAGGTGCGCAAAGCCGCATCCGCGGCCAAATAAAGCAGGCGAGCATGGCAAGGGCCTCGGACACAGTGGACAGCGGCGCCGACATCGGCGTCGCCAGGCCGCAACGGCCAAAGAGCCGGCGGGCCTGCTTCGCCAACCTGTTGTCGTTGCGATGGGCGGCGATCGCGCTCATCCTCATCGGCTGGTTCGTCTATTATCCGATCGTCGACAATTTCATCGTCAGCACCACCGACCAGGACATCTACACCGGCGAGGTCACCAATGTCGGCCTCGCCAACTACGACCGGCTGCTGCATGACCCGGTCGTGCTGCTGGCGCTGTGGAACAACTGCCTCTACGCTCTCATCTCCGTCATCTTCCAGGTCTTCGGCGCGTTCCTGCTGGCGGCCATTATCGAGGACCTGAAAAGCGAAAGCTGGCGCCGGCTGTGGCGCGCCGTCTATTTCGTGCCGTCGGCAATCTCGATCACGGTGACCGGCCTGCTGTTTTATTTCATCTACCAGCCGCAGATCGGCTTGCTGGATGCCGCGCTCAGCCGTGTTGGACTGAGCCAGCTCGTCATGCCTTGGCTCGGCAATGAGCACACCGCCATCTATGCCATCATCGCCATGAGCCAATGGCAGGGTTTTGGCTATTCGACGCTGCTGTTCGCCATCGCCATCCAGAAGATCCCGCGCGACCTCTACGATGCCGCAACGATCGACGGCGCGGGTCCTCTTCGCCGCCTGTGGAGCATCACCTTTCCGCTGACCCGGGAAATGACGGGGTTGATGATCATCGTCACCATCACGGGCGCGTTCCAGGTGTTCAACGAGGTCATGGTGATGACCGCAGGCGGGCCCAACAACAGCAGCCAGGTGCTGGGCACGTGGCTCTACCAGAAGGCCTTCATCGAGGACAATTTCGGCTATGGCGCGGCGATCGCCGCCGTCATCTTCATGTTGACCATGCTCACAGGTGCGGCACAGCTCTGGTACACCAAGCGCCGCCGGGTGCAGCTATGAGTGCGATGGTCGCAGCCGGTCGCAGCCGGCACGTCAATGTGTGGTCGGTCATCGCCAGGACGTTGCTCTATTCATTCCTGGTCTGCCTTGGTGTCGTCGTCATCTATCCGCTGATCTGGATGGCGCTGAGCGGCTTCAAGGACAATGCGCAGATCTTCGGCGATCCCTTCGCCCTGCCCACCCATTGGTCGTGGAACAATTACGTGCAGGCATGGAACCAGGGCGTGCGTGGCTACGTGACAGTCTCGGTGCTGGTGACCATCGCTTCGGCCATATGCACCGTGCTGATCAGCGCCTGGACGGCCTTCGGCCTGACCCGCACCAAGATGCCGGCAAAGCCGCTGGTTATCGCCATCGTTCTGGGCGGCTTGATGCTGAGCCCCACGGTGGCGATCATTCCACTGGTGAAGATGTTGCAGGCGCTCGGTCTCTACAACACCTACTGGGCGCTGATCATTCTCTACACGGCGTTCCGGGTGCCGTTCACCACCTTCCTCATCCGCGCCTACATGCTGGATCTGCCTGAAGACATCGACGAGGCGGCGACGATGGATGGCGCCAGCGAGGGTCAGATCTTCTGGCGCATCACCTTGCCGCTGTGCCGGCCGATCATCATTTCCTGCGTCATCCTGCACGTCCTGTTCGCCTGGAATGAATATCTCTTCGCCATGATCTTCACGAGCGGCTCCGATGTGCAGACGCTGCCGGTCGGACTGACGTCGATCATGGCAACGCACGGGACCAACTATGCCGTGGTGTTCGCGGCCATGACGATCTCGGCGCTGCCTATCGTGATCGTGTTCTTTGCCGCGCAACGCTACTTCATCCGTGGCTTGGCCGAAGGCATCGGCAAATAACAATTCCCGAAAGGAGCCTTCATGCCGCAGCTCGCTGCTCATCAGCTGATCGGAGCCAATTTCAGCTTTCAGCACTTCCCCTTCGATGAGGTCGCCAGGACGATCCGAGGCTTTGGCCTGCTCGAGGTCGAACTGTGGGGGATTGCCCAGCATCTGGACTTGTTCCATGCCACGGACGCGCGTGTCGAATCCGTTCGCCGGGTACTCGCCGACAACGAGCTGTCGGCTTGGTGCTTTACGCCTGAGCAGGTGTTGTATCCAATCAACATCGCCTCCGGCGACGCCGCACTGCGCCAGGACAGCATTGAGCGGTTTTGCCGTGCAGCCGACATCTGCGCGGCGCTTGGCGCCCGCTATCTCTTCCTGACGCCCGGCCGGGGCTACGAGAGCCAACCCCGGCAACCGGCATGGGACCGCGCGGTCGAAGCGGTCGGCGAGATCGCCCGGCGCGCAGCCGCAAACGGGGTGCGCTGCCTGCTCGAGCCGTTGCAGCGGTTCGAGAGCAACATCGTCAATGATGCGGCAAGCCTGCGCCAAATGCTGGATGAGGTGGGCGCCGGCAATATCGATATCGTGCTCGACACTGTCGCCATGGCCACGGCCGGCGACACCGTGGCCGGCTATATCGACCTGTTCGGCTCGCGGCTGGCGCATGTCCATCTGGTCGACGGCACGCCAGGTGGGCATCTGGTGTGGGGGGAGGGCACGCTGCCGCTTGGCCACTACGTCAGCGAGCTTGCGCGCCTGGGCTATGCCGGAAAGTTCACCTTCGAGCCGTTCGGCAACGGCTCCTACGCGCTCGATCCGGTAAAAGCCTGGACACGCTGCCTTGGCGCCATCGCGCCATACCTCAATTGCGCAACGGTGCCGGCATGAGGTCGAAGAAGCTTATCGCGGTCGGGGACAATTGCCTTGATGCCTATTTGACCAACAACTTGATGACGGTGGGCGGCAACGCCTTGAATGTCGCGGCGCAATGGCGGCGCAACGGCTGGTCCGCGCGCTATTTCGGCGCCGTCGGGAACGATCCCGAAGGCGACGTGGTGCTTGCTGAGCTGGCAGGTGCCGGCCTATCCCCCGACGACGTCGAACGGCGTCCCGGCGATACGGCCGTCACCTTGCTGCGCGATGAATCCGGCGACCGGAAGTTCCTGCACGAATCCTTCGGTGTGGGCGAAAACTTCATGCCGCTGCCCGCGCATTATGCGGTCATCGCCGCGGCCGACTGGGTGCATCTCGGCACCAACGCCAACAAGCACCTTGTCCAACGATTGGTGGCGGACCATGTGCCGTTCAGCATCGATCTATCGACCGCCCATATGGCGCTGCCGCTCGACGGTGTCCCGCTTTTGTTTGCGTCCGGACCGGACGATGTCGATGTTCCCATCGTGCCATCGCTGGGCGCGCTCAGGGCGGCCGGCGCAAGGCAGGTAGTTTTGACCTGTGGTCGACGCGGCTCCTACTTCGACGATGGCACGAATGTCGTGCATGCGCCGGCGACGCTTGTCGATGTCGTGGATACGTGTGGCGCCGGCGACAGTTTCATTGCCACTTTCCTCGCCGGCTTCCATTTCGGCGGCCTTGGCGCCTTGGAGGCATTGCACAGGGCGTCGATCGCGGCGGCGCAGACCTGCACCCATCTTGGCGGGTTTCCCCAGAGACCGCGTCCGATACCCGATTGGCTGCCAGCCAAATATGCCAGCTTCATTGTCGATGCGCAGGGAGCCCAAGCGTGAGTACACTTCGTTTGCGGCAGCCTGCGGTCGCGCTTGCATCTGACCGGTCGTTTTGGCTGCAGGACATTACCGCCGCCCCTGCGACCGAGCCATTGCGAGGCGACGAGCGCGCCGACGTGGTGATCGTCGGTGGCGGCTATACCGGTCTGTGGACCGCGCTGCGGATCCTTGAACTGGCGCCGCAAACGCGGGTGGTCATCCTTGAAGCCGATCTGTGCGGATCGGGGGCCTCGGGGCGCAACGGCGGTCAGGTCCATTCATGGTTCGCCGAAATCGACCAGATCAGTGCGGTCGTCGGTCTCGAGGAAGCGCGCCCGCTGTGCGCCGACACGGTGGCATCGATCGCGGAGCTGAAGGCGCTGCAGCAAAACGGCACCATAGACATGGACCTGAGGCTGGACGGATGGTTGTGGACCGCAAGCTCCATTGCGCAGGAAGGCGCCTGGGAGACCGCCGTGGCCTTGACGGCGGCTGTTGGAGAAAACCGTTTCAGCCCGCTGACGGCCGAGGACATTCAACGCCGCACCGGTTCATCGGCCTCCTATGTCGGCGTGGTCGAGACCACTGCCGGCACGGTCCATCCCGCCAAACTTGCCATCGGATTGCGCAAGTTGGCACTGGCACGCGGCGTCATCATCCATGAGCGCAGCCCGGTCCTCGCCATCGAACCCGGCATGACATGCACGGTGCGCACGGCGCATGGCGCGGTACGGGCTGACAAAATCGTGCTTGCCGCCAACGCCTGGCTTTCCGCGCTGCCGGAACTGCGGCGGCATCTTTATGTGGTCGGCAGCGACGTGATTGCCACTGCCGCCGTTCCCGAACTGCTCGACAGCATCGGCTGGCGCGACGGTGCCTCGATCTGCGATTCCCAGGCCCAGGTGCTCTACTACCAGCGCACCATCGGGGGCAGGGTGGTCTTCGGTCGTGGCAGCGGCAACGTCGCCTTCAGTGGAAATTTCGGCGCC
This sequence comes from Mesorhizobium sp. C268A, assembly GCF_040324475.1. Classification (NCBI taxonomy): domain Bacteria; kingdom Pseudomonadati; phylum Pseudomonadota; class Alphaproteobacteria; order Hyphomicrobiales; family Phyllobacteriaceae; genus Mesorhizobium; species Mesorhizobium sp. C268A. Next base: position 1,805,563 of record NZ_JAMYVX010000001.1, on the reverse strand, counting down.
AGCTTCAACCGCAGCCCGGAGCACGGCCGCGACAATATGCGAGAGCTGCATCGGGTCTACCCGTCGCTGCGCGGTGTGGCGATCGAATATGACTGGTCGGGGCCGATCGACTGCGTGCCTGAACACGTTCCTGTCTTCGACCACCTGCGCGATCATCCCAATATCTTCTACGGCATGGGATTCAACGGCACCGGCATCGCGCAGACGCCGATAGCCGGACGCATTCTGGCGAGCCTGGTGCTCGAGCGAAAGGATCGCTGGAGCGAAAGCGGTCTGGTCGGCATGGAGCGGCGCATGTCGCTGCCGCCCGAGCCTTTGCGTTATCTCGGCGCCAGACTTGTCCGCGCGGCGGTGGGCCGCAAGAACGAGGCCGAGATCCGCAACCGCAAGGCGGGCAGGATCACCAATCTTTTGGCGGCCCTGAAGCCAGGCAGGCGCAAGAATTAGCCGGGCATCTGGCTCATCGTCACGCTCTTCAAACCATGAGCCGGCACGTGCCGTCCCGATGACGGTGGACGTGGCATTGCGATCAGGGTGTTTGCTGGGCTTCATTGACCCGTATCAGTCTTAAAGCGGGGGTGCGTCGACCTTGGCTCCCTAGCGTATTCAATGTGGGCCGTATCGCCGCCACACCTATGCTTGGCGCACTTGGGGCTTTCCATTCAAGGGCGGGCCAACGGATCCGCGTGCAATGATGGCGGTCGGCAAAACGAGCCTTTCCGCCGGGCGGGAATCTCCCTTCAATCGCCGGATGAGCAATTCCGCGACGCTCTTGCCAAGCGCGTAGACGGGCTGGTCGATAACGGTGATGGGCGGCGTGGTGACGCTCGTCCAGTCCGCATCATGGAAAGTGATGAGCGAAATGTCGTCGGGAACCCGCAGGCCGCGCTCGCGGGTCACCTTGAAGATCTCCAGCGCAATGACGCTGTCGGAGGCGAGGATCGCCGTCGGCCGATCCGGCGCCGACAGCATCTCGCCGGCAACCCTGCGCGTTTCGGTGGGGCTTGTCGCGCCAAGGCGAACAAAGCGTTCTGGCCGATCAAGTCCGGCCTCTCGGCACACGGTGAGGAAACCGTCGATGCGCTCACGGACCGACGAGGTGTAGATCTGCCCGAGATCGCGGTACTCGTGCCCTTCGGCGTCGACCGCGGTCACATAGGCGATGTTGCGGTGGCCGGCATCGGCTAGAAAGCGGGTCGCCAGCATGGCGATGCCGCGATCGTCGGTCGTGACCGTATCGACATCCAGATCTGCCAGCGCCCTATCCAGCAGGGCAAGCGGTCGGCCCGAGCGGTGGATATCGCGCAGGTGCGCGATGTCGCGCGATTCCGACGGCGTGACGATCAGCCCGTCGACGCGCTTGCCGATGAGCAGTTTCACGGCCGCCTTTTCCGCCTCGATCTTCTCGCCGGAATTGGCCAGGATGACGTTGAACCCGGCTGCCTTTGCCGCGTCGCTGATGCCGCGTACCGCGAGGCTGAAGAACGGGTTCTCGATGTCGCCGACAACCACGCCGATGATGCCGGAGCGGCCGGTCGTCATGCTGCGGGCGAGCTCGTTCGCACGATAGTCCAAGGCCTTGGCCGCGGCCATGACTTCCGCGCGGATCATGTCGCTGACGACGCCGTATCCGCCGAGCACGCGCGCGGCTGTCGCTTTCGAAACGTTGGCCGCGCGGGCGACGTCGCTGACCGTTATCGACGGGGTCTTGGGGGCGGTCCTTTTCATCGGATGACGACTACAAGAGTTGTTGACGGGAGGTCAACGTGGCGATAACGATTAACAAAGAGACCGGTCTCACGCAATATGAGACCGGTCTCTTTAAAAGGAGTGGAGCCGAGAGGCGTGACGGACCGTGATTTCGGCAAGGGCATGTCGGCGCGCCAGATGGCGGCTCGACGGAAATACCAAGAAGAACAGACCTTCAGAGTGGAGAAAGACATGAGCAGGAAAGAAATTCTCAAGTCGTTGATGTGCCCGGTCAGAACCGGCGCAATGGCTCTTATGGCGATGTGCGTCGGCGCCGGGCTGGTTTCAGGAGCGGCCGCCGCGGATGACAATCCCTATGGCCTCATTGATGCGAAGGTCATCAGCGTCGGAACCATGGGCGATGCCAAACCCTACGCTTTCACCCAGGCCGATGGGTCGTTCACCGGCTTCGACATCGAATTGTTCCGCAACGTCGCGAGCCGCCTTGGCTTCAAGCCCGACCAGGTGATCTTCACCGGCCAGGAATTCTCGGCGCTGATGCCTTCGGTTGCAAACGAGCGTTTCGATGTCGCGGTCGCGGCAATCGGCACGACGGAAGCACGCAAGAAGACCGTCGACTTTTCCGACGGGTATATCGCAGGCTATCTGTCCGTGCTTACTGCCGACAAGGCGATCACGTCGGCGGACGGGCTCAAGGGCAAACGTCTCGGCGTCGTGCAAGGCACGCTCCAGGAAATCTACGCGGCGAAGAATTTTGTCGGAACCGATCTCGTCAAATTCCCCGACAACAACTCCGCCGTTTCGGCGCTTAACAACGGAACCGTGGATGCCCACTTCCTCGATTACGAGGCTGCCAAGGACTATGGCGTTCGCTATCCGAACCTGAAGATCGCGGTCAATATTCCTTCCTTTGACGCGCCGGCCGGCTTCGTCCTGCGCAAGGGCAACGACAAGCTCCGCAATGCGCTGAACACCGCCCTTCATGCGGCCATGCAGGACGGCACCTGGAAAACGCTTTATGAAAAGTGGTTCCCCGGCTCGCCGATGCCCGACCAGTATCTTCCCAAGAAGTAGACCGTACCCGGCCGCTGGCTCTCATGCCGGCGGCCGGATTACGCCGCCGTCCTTGATGCGGACGATGTGAATAGCGCAACCGAAAGGGGGGCGAATGAACTGGCTCGAAAACCTGCGGCGCAGTTTCCTCGACTGGCAGGCCATGGCGGACGTGCTGCCCAGCATGATCACCATCGGATTGAAGAACACGTTGATCCTCGCCGCCGCGTCGACGGTGCTGGGTGTCATCCTCGGCATGATCCTGGCGGTCATGGGCATCTCGCAATCGCGCTGGCTGCGCATTCCGGCGCGGGTCTACACGGATATATTCCGTGGGCTGCCGGCGATCGTCACCATCCTGCTGATAGGCCAGGGCTTTGCCCGCATCGGCCGTGAAATCTTCGGCCCTTCGCCCTTCCCGCTCGGCATTCTTGCGCTGAGCCTGATCGCCGGCGCCTATATCGGCGAAATCTTCCGCTCGGGCATCCAGAGCGTCGAGCGCGGGCAGATGGAGGCCTGCAGGGCGCTCAGCATGAGCTACGGCCAAGGCATGCGCCTGATCGTGATCCCGCAAGGCATCCGCCGCGTCTTGCCGGCCCTCGTCAACCAGTTCATCGGCAACGTCAAGGATTCAAGCCTTGTCTACTTCCTCGGTCTGCTCGCCTCGGAGCGCGAGATCTTCCGTGTCGGTCAGGACCAGGCAGTGGTCACCGGAAACCTCTCGCCATTGCTTCTGGCCGGCGTGTTCTATCTCGTCATCACCGTGCCGTTGACCCATGTGGTCAACTACATCGACAACTCGCTGCGGGTCGGAAAGCAAAAGGCCGGCCTCGTCATCAGCGGCCTGGCCGAAGTGAGCGAACTGGAGGGCGCCACCGGCAGTGCACCTTCGGAGGCCGGCTCTGATGCCCGCTCAGCGCTGCCCCGCTTCAAGGGCGGCAGTCTCGCCATCACCGATCTCGACATGGCCTATGGCGACCTCGATGTTCTCAAAGGCGTCAGCCTGGCAGTCAAGCCTGGCACGGTCACATGCGTGATTGGCCCATCAGGTTCGGGCAAGTCGACCCTGCTGCGCTGCCTCAACCGCCTGGTCGAGCCCAAGGGCGGTGAGGTGTTGCTCGATGGTGCGAGCATCCTGGCGATGAAGCCTGAAAAACTGCGCCGGCGTGTCGGCATGGTTTTCCAGCAGTTCAATCTGTTTCCCGACCACACCGCGCTCGAAAACGTCATGCTGTCGCTGACCAAGGTAAAGGGGCTCCCTGTACAGGAAGCTGAGCGCATCGCCGAGGCGCGCCTTGCCGACGTCGGGCTTGCGACCCGCAAACACCATCGTCCAGGGAGCCTTTCCGGTGGCCAGCAGCAGCGTGTGGCAATCGCTCGTGCATTGGCGATGGACCCGGAGGTCATCTTGTTCGATGAGGTAACGAGCGCACTCGATCCAGAACTGGTGAAGGGTGTGCTCAACCTCATGGCGGATCTCGGCCGGCGCGGCATGACAATGGTCGTGGTGACGCATGAAATGGGCTTCGCCCGCAAGGTCGCCGATCAGGTCGTCTTCATGGATGAAGGTCGCATCATCGAGGCCGGCACGCCTGCCGCGATTTTCGACACGCCGAAAAGCCCGCGTCTGAAGCACTTCCTTGCCGAAGTGCTTTGATCACGCATGAGCCCTTCAAGACGGCCGCCCAACCCAACCTCCACCAGTGAAAGATATCTCATGGCTACATCACATCAGGTTTCCAAGGTCGTTGTCGTCGGCGGCGGCATTTTTGGCGTCTCCTCGGCCGTTCATCTTGCAAGGCTCGGCATCGAGACCGTGCTGGTCAATGATGGACCGCTCGCCAAGGGAGCTTCCGGCCGCTCGCTCGCCTGGATCAATTCGGCGCGCAGGCGCTCGGCTGAATATCATCGCCTGCGCATGATCGGTATCGACCGCTACCGCAGTTTGTCGGCGCGATACCCGGATGCCGCCTGGCTGCGTTTCGACGGTGGCCTGACGTGGGATGCGGACGATGCCTCAAACGAGATCGCCGATGTGTTCGCCCAAGAAAAACGTATCGGCTATGATGCGCAGCATCTGTCCGCGGACGCCATAAGGTTGGTCGCGCCGGGTGTCTGCGCAAGCGCAGTCACGCCTCAAGGCGCGATCTTCAACCCGGGTGAGGGCTGGGTCGACCTGCCGTCGCTGATCGAAATATTGATCGCGGAATTCGTGGAGCGGGGCGGCCAGGTGGTCACCGAGGCCGGAAGCGCTGCCGTCACCGTCGCCAACGGCCGCGCCACCGGCGTCACCACCACCAGCGGGATCAGCTTCGCCGCCAACGCGGTGCTTCTGGCGACCGGTGCTGATGTGCCGCGAATGGTTGCCGTGGCCGGTCAGCGTATTGCCGATGGGACACCAATCGCGCTGCTGGTCAGGACCAAGCCAGTCGACTTGCCTCTACGCGCCGTGCTCAACACGCCGCGCGTCGCCATCCGGCCGACGCCTGATGGCGCCCTCGCGCTCGATTCTGCCTGGTCGGAAGAACAGGTGGTAGTCAATCCGGACGGGACTTATCGCGTAAAAGCATCGACCATCCAGGGGCTTCTCGACGAAGCGTCGAATGTTCTCGACGGTCATCCGAAATTGGAATTGGAGAGCTACGGTGTCGGGCCCAAGCCAATCCCCGGAGACGGCGAGCCGGTCTTCGGCCAGTTGCGGGAGATCGAGGGGTATTACGTCGCCTTCAGCCACAGCGGCGCAACACTTGGCTTGATTGCCGGCGAACTGCTTGCAACCGAGATCGCCACCGGAACAGAGCACCCACTCTTCGCAAGCTTTCGACCGTCTCGATTTTCACTTTAGCCCGCCAATTCGCCCGGAATGGGATGTAATGTGGCATGCCTGGAGTTTCGCTAGCCGAGACGGCGGCCGCCTGGCCGCTTACGCACACCGAACCTGACACAGCGAATATGTTCCGGAACATTTTCTCCACGTTGAAGTTGGACAGCGCCAGGGCCGTCTTTCGTCCAAGCTCAACCAGCGCTGAGAAATTCCATGACCAACCAACACCCCAAGACTAAACAGCCCACGGACAAGGATCTGCGAGACAACCCGGGAATCGGCACCTCGAAGGGCGCGGTCAAGGGCGGCGAAATGCTCGACGAGAACGATGCTCTCGATGGGGACAATACGTTCGAAGGCGATGTCGAGAACGACGTCACGCCTCAGGGCGGCATCAACCCTGACCAGACCGGACGCACGAACAAGTAGGAGGCACCTTGCCATGGCCGGCCGGAAGACCCACGAGCAGCAGCTGCGCATCATCGAAAAGCGCGAGAACACCAGCAATGCCGGCGACGATTTCAATGCCGAGGATGAGCTGAAGAGATCCAAGCAGGAGCGTGAGGCGCGGCAAGACGGCGCCAATCTACGCGACGAGGGCGTGGAATTGACCGACAAGGACGATCGCCAGATGATCCGCGGCGAAAACCAGGAGAGCGAGCACCACAAGCGCAGGCAGGACGACTAAGCCTGCCGTCTTTTTAAGGCTATCGAGGAGCCATGCCAGACTACCGGCACGCCAGGCACCGCATGGTCGAGGCGCACATCGCCCGCCGCGGTGTGCGCGACGAACGAGTCCTTTCGTCACTGAGGCGGAATCCCGCGCGGGAAATTCGTCGACGAGGGGTGGGAGGAGTTCGCCTATGGGGACGGTCCGGGCGGCGTTGCGCTCTGGCTATAGGGAGCTGCGAAGACGCGACCTGAACATCGGCCAGCTCTGCCGCGAGCGCTTTTGGCGATCAGGCAGCCTCGGCCACTACGTGCAATCCTCGGCCTCGCAACAGTTCGATGCCTTCGTCAGTTCGATCGCACCTCGCCTGTTCAGCCGCTGACTGCCGAACAGCGCCTCATCGGGTGGTACTGACACGTTTGCCTTCGGCACCTGAATAGGCGGCCTTGCCTTCGGGCACGGAACATCTCACCAACTTTCTGGTTAGGCAGGCCGGATGAAGGGAGCTTTGCGCATGGCCAATAATTTGGAAGACGGCAAGACCGCTCAAACTTCCGACGAGTTGCATGGCGGCAATCGCGGCGGCAACAAGGACCAGCGTAAGACTGACAAGACCGCGAACAAGAGCAGCCAGGCGGCGGGATCCGCATCGCGGTAAGGACTGAGACATGCCGACCACCGCGGACATCCTCATCGAGACGCTGATCGACTGGAACGTCGATATCATCTTTGGCCTGCCGGGCGACGGCATCAATGGCATCATGGAGGCGCTGCGCAGGCGGCAGGACCGCATCCGCTTCATTCAGGTGCGGCACGAGGAATCCGCGGCCTTCATGGCGTGCGCCTACTCAAAATGGACAGGCAAGCTCGGTGTCTGCCTCGCAACTTCCGGCCCTGGCGGCACACACCTCCTGACGGGCCTCTACGATGCCAAGCTCGACCAAGCGCCGGTGCTCGCCATTACCGGCATGCAGTTCCACGACCTCATCGAGACCTTCACCCAGCAGGATGTCGACTTGACGCGCGTCTTCAGCGATGTCGCCGTCTTCGACGCGCAGGTCTCCGACGCGGCGCATATGGAAAACCTGGCCGGTCTCGCCTGCAGGTCGGCGCTGGCACGTCGCGGCGTTGCGCATCTGTCGATCGCCAGCGATGTGCAGGAACACACGCTCGGCCAGGCCAAGCGCTCGAAGCGCAACAAACCGTCGCATACGCCGGATCGTTGGTTCGAAGGAAGCAGGCTTCCCGACGAAGAACAACTTGCGAAAGCCGCCGAGATCCTGAACGGGGCGACGAAGGTCGCGATCCTCGCCGGTCGGGGCGCGCTTGGTGCCAGGCACGAGTTGGAAGAGACGGCGGAGCTGCTTGGTGCCCCCGTCGCAAAGGCCTTGCTCGGTAAGGCTGCCTTGCCCGACGATCACCCGCTGACGACTGGCGGCATCGGAATTCTCGGCACGCTGCCGTCGCAGGAAATCATGGAGGAATGTGACGCGCTGCTCGTCGTCGGCTCGACCTTTCCCTACATCGAATACTACCCGAAGCCGGGACAGGCGCGCGGGGTGCAGATCGAGCGCGACCCGCAGCGCATCGGCCTGCGCTATCCCATTGAGGCCGGCCTTGCCGGCGATGCCGCCGTGACGCTGCGACTGCTGAACAAGCGCCTGAAGCGCAAGGATGATCGCAGCTTCCTCGAGAAGGCGCAGGCGGGCATGCGACGCTGGCGCGAGATGATGGCGCAGTCGGAGCAAAAGGCCGCCACTTCGCTCAAGCCCCAGGTGGTCACACGCGCATTTGGGAAACGATTGCCCGATGATGCGATCCTGGTTGCCGATTCCGGCCAGAACACCGAGATGGCGGCCCGCCATATCGAGCTGCGTGACGGGCAGGCCTTCGGCGTCTCGGGCGCGCTGGCCTCGATGGCATGCGGACTGCCCTATGCGATCGCCGCGGGCCTGGCCTTTCCCGGCCGGCCGGTCTTCGCGGTCGTCGGCGACGGCGGTCTCGCGATGCAACTCGGCGAGTTCTCGACGGCAGTTCGGTACCGGGTCCCACTCAAGGTGCTCGTGCTCAAGAACGGCATGCTCAATCAGATCGCCTGGGAGCAGATGATGTTCCTCGGCAACCCGCAATTCGCCTGCGAACTCCAGCCCATCGACTTCGCCATGGCCGCCGAAGCCATGGGCGGCATTGGTTACAGCGTCTCTCGCGCCGAGGAGGTGGAAGGTGTTCTCGACGCTGCCCTGGCTGCTGAGGGTCCGGTGGTCATCGAGGCCGTGGTCGACCCGTACGAACCGATGATGCCACCGAAGATGCCACCGGATTATGCGAAAAATTTCCGCAAGGCGCTACCGGACACTCCCGGACGCGCGGAAATCGAGGCGAATGTGGCGCAAGAGCCGCTGAGGTCGATGATTACCGCCGGCGAGAAAGACTGACGACACGCAAGAAGGAGCACGAGTTGAACAAGACCGACAGCGGCACCGCAAATCGCAGTTCGCCGGACCTCATGGGCGGCGACCAAGCGTGCAAGGCCGAGGAATGGGGCGGTGGCTCGAAAGCCGCCAAGGGACCGATCACGGAACCGGATCGACACAACCGCAACTCCAGCCAAAAAAGGAGCTGACATGCAGGATGCCCAGCAGAAATATCCTCGGCCGCCGCTTCCCGAACAGCAGCAGGACATGCCCGGCTACACCGACGAGATGGATCCACGGCCCGACCACGGAGAGGAGAGCTATCGCGGCAGCGGTAAGCTGATGGACCGCGTCGCGCTGATCACCGGCGCGGACTCGGGCATCGGCCGGGCGGTGGCTATCGCGTTTGCACGCGAAGGCGCCGACGTCATGATCTCCTATCTTGAAGAGGACGAAGATGCGCAGGAGACGGCGCGCTTGGTCGAGGAAGCGGGGCGCAAGGCGGTGCTCGCACGCGGCGACATCTCGGACGAAATCTTCGCGCGGTCGCTTGTGCAGCGAGCTATCGATGAATGCGGGCGCCTGGACATCCTCGTCAACAATGCAGCCCACCAGGCGTCGTTCGAGAAGCTGGAGGACATCAGCGCGGAGGAATGGGATCTCACCTTTCGCACCAATGTCTATGCGATGTTCTATCTGTCCCAGGAAGCAGTGAAGCACATGGAACCCGGCTCGACCATCATCAACACATCCTCAATCAACGCGACCAGTCCCTCGCCGGCACTGCTTGCCTACGCCACTACCAAAGGAGCGATCGCCAACTTCACCGCCGGACTTGCAGGACTGGTAGCTGAACGCGGCATTCGGGTAAACGCGGTCGCTCCCGGGCCGATTTGGACGCCGCTGATCCCGTCGACAATGCCCTCTGAGAAGGTCAAGGAGTTCGGGAAGAACACACCGCTCAAGCGTCCCGGGCAACCGGCAGAGCTTGCAGCGACCTATGTGCTGCTTGCCTCGGAAGGATCGAGCTACACCACCGGCGCACTCTACGAGGTCACCGGTGGACGGCCGATGCTTTGAGCGAGCGTACCTGCCAGCTCCACGGCGCCCACTCCCGGTAGCACACCGACATGTGGCGAGGCTCATGCGCGATCAGGATCGCGGACAACCGCCACGTCCGCAAACTGGTCGAGGCGGATGCCGAAGCCTCCCACCAGACCCTGAACCGGAGGTTGGTAGACGGGAAGCTGACTTCACTCCGGGTTCAACCGGAGCGTCAGCTTTCGGGGAGGGGCAAACGCTGGGTGAATGTCCCCGATAGGCGCATTGCAGCCATGCCGCCGTCGCGTTGTGAGACTGATTTGGCGACCAGCAAAACAGCAGCCTCTACGACTCGTCCCTCTCATCGCGCAAATTAGACACAACGCGGCGGTTCTGCGACCTGCAGGCGGAGTCGGGGCAGTCGCGGACCAGCCTGTCCTTGCCGTAGCCCTTGGCCCACATGCGGTTCCGGTCTATGCCGCCGGCGGCGAGGTAGTCCATCACCGCATCGGCGCGCTGCTGTGACAGCGCCGTTTCGCTTGCGCCGGGATCGTCGGCGAAACCCTGCAGCTTGAGCAGCCAGCGCGGATGCTTTGTCAACCAGGCGATCTGGGTGTCGAGGGTGGCCTTGGCGACAGAATCGAGCGCGGCCGAACCTTTCGTGAAGTAGGTGCGGCGGCCGACATTGAGGATAAAATCCTCCTCGCTGCCCGGCTGCACGTTCTGGAAGCCGGCAATCTCGGCGTTGGTGACGTCGGGCGTCGACGGGGCCAGCGTGTTGCTGGTCGAGCAGGATGTGGCCACAACCAGCAGGCCGGCGGCGAGCAGCCGGCGCGTGTTTTCAATCATGCGGTTCATGATGCGCCAATCATTCGACAGTGGTGGAAGCGGGCGCCTGGTCGGCGATGTGCGGCAGGACCTCCACCGCGGTGCCGATCGGGCACCGCTGGTAGAGGTCGATGATGTCTTCGGGGAACATGCGGATGCAGCCGCTGGAAGCGTCGGTGCCGATGCTCCATGGCTCCAGCGTGCCATGCAGGCGGTAGCCGATGTCGGCGCCGTCGCGGTACAGATAGAGCGCGCGCGGCCCGAGCGGATTGTTGGACGCGCCGCCTGCGATCATGGGCGGCAGGTCCGGTTTGCGCTCACGCATTTCGGGGGGCGGGACCCATTGCGGCCACAGCGCGCGGCGATCGATCGTCGCGCGGCCGTACCATTTGAAGCCTTCCTTGCCGACGCCGACGCCGTAGCGGATGGCAGTCTTGTTTTCCATGATGAGGTAGAGGAAGTGGTGGCGGGTATCGACCACGACGGTGCCGACCGGCTCGCTGCTGAAATACTTGACGATCTGGCGATGCCATCTCTTGTCGATCTTGGCGAAGTTGGTCTTGCGATAGACGAAATCGTTATCGCTGGCGGTACCGGCGAAAAAGGATTTTGCCCCCGCGGCTTGAACAATATTGCTGGTTCCACCGACCGCGACCAGCGCCAGACCGCCGAGCACGACACCCCTGCGTGATAAAACCATCGGCAATCCCCCATGCCTTAAGCCTGGCGAACCATAGTTGAGAATGATTCCGGCTCAAAGTGGAAAATGCTGCAGTGGGTGGGCCGCAAGCGGTCTGTCCGCTTGACGGCAAAATAGCGGCTGCCCGCCGGCTCACGCCGGCGGGCTTTTTTGTGCGGACGGGAACATCCTCGCTCCAAGGGTGTTTTGTCACACCCGGCTCGTTCTTCATCGGTCGTGCCGGTGACCAAGATGTCCCCTCATTCATCATGGTCGGCCCGCGCAGCCTTGACCGCACGCGCGGGCCATCCCATCACAAGGCCCGCTGGCTCACGCTGGCGGGTTTTTCCGCGTCCATGCGCCGACACTCATCTTCGCATGCCTGTCACAACGAGCCAGGCGGATTCCAGTATCCGCACGCGGCGAGGAGGACTTGCGACATGCCTCGCTGCGGGATTTTCGCGATGAGTCTACCTGGCTCCCGCTGAACGCCATGGCCTGACCACCGGGCGCGTTGGACGACCTTCAAGTCGAAAAAGCCCGCGGCAATCGCACCTTAGGCGAAGAGGCTTTGCTTTGTTGATGCAGTTGTCATCGCATCAATCGTGGGTAGCAACGCGGTTGTTGCGTGTTGTTGGAGAGATGGGGTTTCCCGAAAAGAATGAACATGCGCAGACAAAAGAAGCGAGCAGGATGGCCGTGAGTACATCTGCCAAATATCTATTACCTCATATGCGCTCGCTCCTCGGAAGGCGATCCCGCCACCCTCTCGACAGTGAAGATGGCGGAATCTCAACCGGCGACAAGGGACTTCGATCGACGGTCGGTTTCCAATTCGGCGTCCGGCTGCGTGTTCCGCCGTTCGGGCTTCTTCCAACCGCAATCAGACGCAAGTCCTATCCCATAAGACTGATGGCCAAATTCGGAACATCCGCTGAAGCATTGCGTTCGGCAGCGTGAAACCCCGGCCAAAGGATGACTAATCATGTCGAATTGCGAGACTGCAAAATCACATTCGTTAGGAAATCGCGTGGCTGATCTCACAGCCAAGATGCGTGAAGCGCAGATTGACGCGGGTGAAATGATGGCCTTCCACAAGGTTGCAACTATGTTGGAGGACAGCCAAGGACGTATCAATGGCGACGACTTGATCGCCGCATCCTTCGTTCTGCTGGAGGACCGGGCGCCCGAGTGACCCTGCGTTGGTCGGCTTCGATCGTTCCTTGATCAGCACTGCGCAGCCTTTTTTTGTCACGGCTGGCGTCTTGCGGGACTGCGGGAATAGCGCAAGGCTGGAGGGTGCTGTTAGGGCGGCTAACAGCCAAGAGACACCGCTTCGGGATCGGCCGCCACGCGCCCGCTTTGTCCGAGGGAGGGCATTCCCTTTGAAGACAGCTACGGCGTGTCCTCGCTATCAGTGCCATGCATGCTGGAGCCATGCATGAAGGACTGGATCTCGTCCGCATCGATCTTGCCATCACCATTCTCGTCAATGCTACTGAACATCCTGCCCACCGCGCGTTGAACCTCGTCCTCGGACACCGATCCGTCGCCATCGGTGTCCAACAGCCCGAACATCAGTCGCATGCCGGCACCGCGCATCATCTGATGATGCCAGCGTCCAGCCATTCTGTGTCCACGATCGCGGTCACCGTGGTTCTGCCAACGGTCGCCATCTTCATCGTGGCGGTCAGCATCCTCGTTGCGATCGCCTTGATAGCTGCGACTATCTTCCTCGCGGAAACCTTCTTCGGAACCGCGATCCTGCTGCATTCTCTCCCGGACTGCTTGCTCAACCATCTGGCGGATCATTTCGCGTGTTGGTGCATCCGCTTGTCCGGTCGCATCCGGCAACTGTCCGGCGGCCGGCGGTTCGGTCGCCGGAGCGGGTGCAGGTGTGGAGGGGGATGGTGTTCCGCTTGTCTGGGCGAGCGCGGGGGAGGTCAGGACTACGAAAACGGCGGCCGCGGCCGTCGTGCTGTGCGGAAATCTCATGGCATGCTCCATCAGTGCCTTCGCTTGGAAGGCCAAACTGGAGCTCGATCTGATTGTTCCCCGAACGGGATCAGGTCACGGCGAAGTTACAGGGGCATGCCCCCCGTCCGAGGTAGATCAGGGTCTTCGTCAGGGAATAATTTCGGCTCTTCTTCCCTAGGCACAAGAGGAAGCCGGCGCCCATTTTTGCGGGCAATGAACGTTGGACATTCGGCCTCGCCAATTTTCTGCCAGTCGATCATACCGACGCACCAACTCCCTCTGCGTCCTCTCCTTTCGTGGAACGGAAGCCGTTTCGACCGCACGGGTCAATCGCGAATCCCGCGTCCATATGCTGCGCGGCCATGATGCATATTTTTTATGTCACGGACCTCTGTCCGTCTGGACACGATGTTAGCCAGCGCTAAATCAGAGCAATGCGACGCCTCCTGCTGGGACTTACAGTTTTTCTCTTTTGGACCACGTTGCTTCAGGCCGAGGCGTGGCAGCCCTTCGGCGTCCGACAGCTTGGCTTTAGTTTCGATATTCCTCCGAATTTCGTCCTGACCCAGAATTCGGAGCAGGGCGCGGCTTTTCAGGGCCCAAGAGACGCGTTTCTGGTCGTTTGGGGCGCGCGACTGGGCAAAGCAAGTTTTCGCGCCGAGATCGAACATCGCATGATCGAGGACGAAAAGGCCGGTTGGCGACTGACCTATCGGCGCCTAGCCCCGAAATGGGCCAGCTACTCCGGGGTCAAGAATGGCGAGATTCGCTACGTCCGTGCAATTATGGTCTGCAACCAGCGTGCCGCGCTTTTCACAATGAATTATCGGAAATCCGAAAAGAAACCGTATGACCCTGTTGTTGTGCGCATGGTCCGGTCCCTGAGAGCGGAAGGATGTTAGCCAGCAAAGAGCGAGGTTGCCGTACTGTGCTTCCCTCGGCTAAGGGCCAGTGGTCAACCCGGCTCCCCAATAGCCTCGCCCAGTCACATGAAAGCAGGCACCGGCAGATATGCAGCCGAACGTTCTCACGCTGGCTCAGCCGCTCAAAGCCCATCACCGAAAAGCTGCTTAGTGCGGTCGCCAGCTAGAGCTACCACTGAGCCATTCCCGCTGCGGCTGGGTAGCGCCTCAGTTCCGTACGCGTTCATACCAAGAACGGGCGGGGCGAACGTCCTGATAGAGCTACGGCTGTAGAAGCGCGCCGCCAAACTGCGCCCACAAGCGCTCGCACTCTCTCGCCCTTAGGCTCGGGGTACCGGGCGCGCCATAGAAGACCATGGCGCCGCGAATGTCGTATCCAAGCACCGAGGCGTTGGCCACGAACTGGATGGCTCTTCCCAAGCTGGTGATGCCGATGTCGACCTCAGCTTTGTTGGTGAGGTCGACCACGCCTACTATTTCCGCATTGGCGCTCCTGCCCGCCAAAACGGCCGTCGACATCGCATCATGCACGGCAAGAAGCATTTCGGTGAGTTGCCCGGTGGAAGGGCTCTACAAACGCTTAAACGTCAGGTTTGTTCCCAACTGGCCCTGGCGGCTTTCCGACGACCAAGAATGCGACTGCGATTACGCGTATCAATAGAATCACTGCGAACAGGATTGCCATGATTTCCGCACTGTGTCGGATCACTCCGCGGCGAAGAAAACCCCGCAACATATCTCAGATAGCGGCGGGTGTTCGGCTGTAAGAACCAAACTGGGTCCCGCGGCCTCTCATGTGCGCGTAGGTGACATCGTCTGCTGGACCGAACGGTCAAGCCGAAGAGCCCAGTTCCTCTCGGCATCGAGCAGTTCATTCTGCTCAATCAAGCCATTCATAAACAGCCTGAGTATATGCGCAGCTATGCGCTCTCCGTTCTGCGAAGCAAGAGGTAGGGCGCGCTCTTTGCAGACTGTGTGACAAACCTGGGCGAGCATCTCAATCTCGCTTGGCCCCAAAAACCGACCCGGATACAACATACCGTTTTCCTGTTGGAGAGTTGGAATGGCTATCCATTACGCAGGGTCACCGGCAGCCACAATCAACTATGATAGTGAGATGTCGAGTCCCGGTGGAAAAAACAGTGAAGTCCCAAAAGTGGTCGCGCTTGTCTCCGATTGACAGATGCCTCGACGCTACACCGACCATCGCTACCGCACCCGCTTCATCGACGCGGCTTTGCAAAGGCCTATGACCAGTTCGCTACCAGCTGCCGGACCGCCCAGGCGAGCATGCCGCCGGCCCTCCCGAAGCGCGATGTGGATGAGGCAGCCTTTTCCGTATACATCCAGTTGTTACGTTGCGCATCTGCTTCGGTTCGAAAACTCGCCGCGAGCCTGGCGTGCTCGCGTGTCCGGGCCGAAACAGCCCACATGTTGATAACGACATCGATGAGGCTGCCGCCGACCTCGTTGGCATAGGATGCTTCCCGGCATGGGCATCGACCAATGCCCCGGGCCGACCAGCACGAACCTGCGGGGGCTTTCCCGGAACAAAGCGTCGACGATCCGGTTCGGCAGGAAGCGGCCAAAATTCATGCCATCGGAGATGCCGAGGCAGATGACAGATGAAAGGGAAGCTGAAGATGACGAAGTCTCGCGACCGCACCGTTCCCGGCGACGGCAAGATCGAAACCGGCCCGAACACATCTCCGCAACAGGATCCGGCAGAGGGGTCGCGCGAGACAATCGATCGCGAACTCGAGCGGACAGACGACGATAATAATTCCGACGAAGCGGAACGCTTGCGCCGAGACCTGCGGAAAGGGGTGGCGGAAGAGACCGAGCTTCCCGAACGCGGCTCGGCCTGAGGATCGCCGGAACCTTGCCAAGGCAAGAGACATGGAAGGCTCGACGCCGGTCGGATCGCTGCTCGCTTCGTGCCTTTAACGCACCGGCCACACAACCCATGCGCGGCGGTGACCCAGGAGACGGCGAGAACGGCCGCGCGACGGTCCACTCTGTTCCAGCAAACTCGGCTCGCCGAGAGCTACCACCTCTGGCGTTAGGGCCTGACGAGATGCCACCTGTCCAGGTCGCATGGCGCCAGGGGTTCGGCAATCTCTATCAGGCTGCGCCGGCCTCCTGGCTGCGCTGCGAGCGGGCACGGTCGCGGGCTGCGGCAGTGCCTCCGGGAAAGCCGCTTCGATCGCTGTAGTCGCGTGGCTTGGTCCCGCTCCGAGAGTGGCGCGCGGTCACGCTTTTCGCAGCGATGATGTCGAGCAATGTGATGCCGGCGACCATGGCAAGCGCAAGGCCTACATTATCGCGCTTTGGGTTGCCAGGCCGATACGCTGTCAGCAATGTCGCGATATCCAGGCCGTCGCCGGCCACCCGGCTCCACAGCCCAGCTTGCTTGTCCACTGAAAGCGAGAGTATGCCGCTGCTTATTTCCCGCGCCCCATAAGCGCGGATCAGATCTTCCTTGCCGCGCATGCCGAGCGCGCCGGCAATCCGCTCGGCGCCAACCAGCTCGGCGACGCCAAGCGCGATGCTGAACCAGCCGAGCTTGCGGGCAAGGCCATCGGATGCCCCGACCGCACTCTGCCCAGTCTTCAGCACTTTGGGATCGCCAGGCGATCGGGTGATGTTGGTAAGTTTGGCAATCACGTTCATGACGATTTCCCTACGGTTTCAATACAACCTTGATGCAGCTGTCCTGCTTGTCGCGAAACACCTTGTACATCTCGGGTCCCTGCTCGAGCCCCACGGTATGGGTGATGACGAAGGATGGGTCGATCTGGCCATCTTCGATGCGGCGCAACAGATCCTCGGTCCAACGGTTGACATGGGTCTGCCCCATTCGGAAGGTGAGCCCCTTGTTCATTGCCTGTCCCATCGGAATCTTGTCGACCAGCCCGCTGTAGACGCCGGGGATCGAGATCACGCCGGCCGGCCGGCAGACATAGATCATCTCACGCAGAACGTGCGGTCGATCATTTTCCATCAGCATCAACTGCTTTGCGCGATCGTAGACGGTATCGGGCTGGGCCAGCGAGACGTGGCTTTCCATGCCGACGCAATCGATGCACTTCTCCGGGCCCTTTCCGCCGGTGAGTTCCCGCAGTCGTTCGACGACACTTTCCTCGGCGAAATTGATGGCGATGGCGCCGCCGGCCGCGGCCATGGAAAGCCGTTCCGGCAGGCAATCGATCGCCACCACCTGTTTCGCGCCGAGCAGCAGGGCGCTGCGTATGGCCATCTGCCCGACTGGGCCGCAGCCCCACACCGCAACCGTATCGTTGGGCTCAATGTCGCACTGTGCCGCCGCCTGCCATCCGGTAGGAAAAATATCGCCGAGGAAGAGAACCTGCTCGTCGGTAAGGCTGTCAGGCACCTTTACGTGCGTGGCATCGGCGAACGGCACACGCATGTATTCCGCCTGTCCCCCGGGATAGCCGCCGGTCAAATGAGTGTAGCCGAACAGACCCGCGGTGGTGTGCCCGAACACCTTGTCACCGAGATTCTTCTTGCGGTTTGTGCGTTCGCAAACCGAAAAGTTCTGTCGCTTGCACTGGTCGCACTCACCGCAGATTATGGTGAACGGCACGACGATGCGGTCTCCCTCCTTCAGAGCGCCGTTGACGCCCTTGCCGACCTCGACGACCTCTCCCATCATCTCGTGGCCCATGATGTCGCCGGGCAGCATGGCTGGCACATAGTTGTGGTAGAGGTGAAGGTCGGAGCCGCATATCGCACAACTCGTCACCTTGATGATCGCGTCACGTTCATCCTCAATTCCCGGGTCCGAAACCTGATCGCAGCGTATGTCTTCCTTGCCGTGCCAGACCAACGCTCGCATAGCTTGCTCCTATTTTCGCAAGATCTGTGGGTAGGGACCTCGCGCCTGTCCTAAGCGGGCCGATGCCTGGTTGGATCGACTGTGCCGCTGCTTGTCGAACCACAGGGGCGGACCGATGTTCCGGGAGCTCGAGAGAATTTTTGGGCCATTCCAGACCTGCACCTTGGAAGGATCTGTCGCGGGCACCAGCGGCCTTCCCAGGCGCGTCGGGGCACGAACCGCTGGAGCCCGAGCCACGAATGGACGTACTCAAGTGTACCAAAGAAGGTTCCGTCCGCAGGTGTCCTTCGCGGCGGCTGATACCCCATCTGCTCGATTCTCGCGGGCCATAACCGGCATTCTCTTCCTCGCCCGCACAGGGTCGGCCGAAGCAGCGCTGTGACCGGAGCAGGTAGGAGATGCCGCTCACCGGCGGGCGCGCAGTCCGACCCCGACGCGATCGACATGAGGTGGATGGGCGCCATCGCGACGGCGGCTCTAGCGGAGTATTTCGCAGAAATACAATGATTAGCGGGCAGGGCAGAGTGCTAGCCGTGCGCAGCGATGAACATGGCGACGGCCGACCGGCAATAGGATTCGATTTCGTTGTCGTCCGCCGCTCTCGCCTGATCGAAGCGTGCGATAATCAAAAGATCGGATCCTTTGAAAAGCGCGGCAAACAAGCGGGCGGACCGGAGAGGATCGGGCACGTTCAGAACCGCCTTCGCGTGCAACTGACGCAACAGGACCTCGATTTGGGCGATGACATGGGCGGGGCCGGCTTCGAAATGGAGCTTGCTTAACGACCTTGGATTCGTCTGGTCGGCCATGACCATGGCTTCGACACTGCGGACGTCTGATCTCAACAGCGTGCGAAGCAGGGACGATCCCACCGCCATGAGCTGATCTTCGACCGAACCGCCGACGCCTTCAAGAAGGGCCTGTGGCGCAAACAACTGATGGCAGCCGGCCGCCATCGCCGCGCTGAACAGCGCCTCCTTGTTCTCGAAGTGCCGATAGATGCTGAGTTTGGATATCTTCGCCCGCTGGGCGACCTTGTCCAATGTGGTCGCTTGGAAACCCAATTCCACAAAGAGTTCGGACGCAGCGTCGAGTATCGTTTGGCCAAGCGCCTCGTTGGCGGGCCGGCCGCGCCGGCCCTGGCTATTTTCGGTCACGACAATTCCAGTCCTTGACAGTATCCTAATTCTTGGATTACGATACCATGTAGTTTCTGAAATGCGCAAGCCGATGGGTAGGTTTCAACCAGGTCCAACCAGCCCCTCATCCACAACACGGAGCCCATTATGGATGACGTCATCATCATCGGCGGCAGCTTTGCCGGTCTCGCCGGTGCCCTGCAACTCGGCCGTGCCCGCCGTAAGGTCACCGTTCTCGATACCGGCCTGCCGCGCAACCGCTTCGCCGGCCACTCGCATGGCCTGCTCGGCCACGATCACAAGCCACCGCTGGACATCCTGGCCGAGGCGCGGCGGCAGCTGGCGCGCTATCCCACGATCAAGCTGGTCAATGCCCGGGCCGACAGCCTGTCCGGCGCCATCGACGATTTCTCCGTCCTCACTGGCGATGGCGGAAGCCTCGGCGCGCGCCGCCTGATCCTGAGCTATGGCGTCGCCGACCAGATGCCTGATGTTCCGGGCTTTGCCGAAGGTTGGGGCACGTCCATCGTGCCCTGCCCCTATTGCGACGGCTTTGAAGTCGCCGGCCAGCATTGGGGCCTCGTCTGGTCCGGCCCACAGTCGATGAATCAGGTCAGGCTGTTCCACGATTGGACCGACAGGTTGACGGTCTTCGCTGATGGTCACGACATTCCGCCCGATACCAGGGCCGGTCTGGCGCGCCGCAACATACCTGTCGTCGACGGCCGGATCAGCGAGATCGCCCATCACGGGGGGCATAACGCCACCGTCAAGCTCGATACCGGCCCCAAGGTCGCGGTCGACATCCTGTTCGCGCATCCGCGCAACAAGCCGTCCGCAAGCCTGCATGAATCACTGGGCCTCGCCACGGTCGATACGCCCCTCGGCGTAATCCTCAAGGTCGACGAGCGCCGCGAAACCAGCATGCCCGGCATCTACGCCGCGGGCGACCTCGCCAACCCCCTCACGCCGCCATCGGTCACCCTGGCAATATCGCACGGCGCGATGGCGGGCATCTTCGCCCAGCAGTCGATGCTGGTGTGAGAGCGCAGATTCCCTTCTCCGGGTGCCGCGGCTATCATATTCTGAAGGTTGCGGGCCGGTGTTACGGAACGCCGGCTCCCGCTCCCTGAGGGGCGTCTTTGGCCGGTCAGCCTTGAGAACTCAACTGGGCTGCCTGCATGACGGCGATCGCCGACATCGGTTATCAAGCTCAATCACGCTGGAAAGCATGAACCACGTCGACGTCGACATCGCCGGCGGGCTTACGGTATGGCGACCGGTGGCGGAAGATTTGCCACCGCTGTCGGCACCTCGATGCTGCGACGCGACTTTGAAGAACGCTCGCGCCCAGCAGCGCTTCTGGCGGAAGTCTCAGGCGGCTACGACGCGGGCCAACAGTGACGCGGCCTCGGTGCCAGCCAAGCCAAGGTCGCGGACGCTGCTCATATGATTGGCCCCGCCAAGGGTCGTGCGCGAAACAGTCAGTCCCTGTGTGTCAAGGTGGTCCGTGAAGAGTGCGGCCTGGCTGTGGAACGGCGGCGTTTCATCGGCGCCGACCAAGATATCTACGTCCACGGATGGATCGAAACTGTGATTGATGGGCGAGAATCGGTGGGCCTCCTCGTCGGTGATCGCGATCTCGGCGGCAAGGAACGACATCTGCAATGGCTTCAGGTCGTAAAGGCCGCCAAGCAGCAGCGCAGCTTTGATGCCGGAAGGCCGCTCGTCACCGTCGAAAAGCATTGTTGCCAGATGCGCACCGGCGGAATGACCGCTAACGGTCAGCAGGCCGGGATTGCCGCCATGGTGTGCGACATTGTCAAATACCCATCGCTTGGCGCGGCGCACCTGGTCGACGATCCTGGCCATCCTGACGGTCGGCATCAGCGCGTAGTCGACAATGACCGCGATCGCACCTGCGTTCGTAACGGTCTCGGCGACGTAGGAATAGTCGCGCTTGGAGAACATGCGCCAATAGCCCCCGTGGATGAACATGTGCACCGGCAGGCGGTCCCGTTTGCCCTCGGGAAAGAACAGATCCATGGTTTCGGTGGCGTCAGCCCCGTAGGCGACATCGGCGACCATGGGAACGTTCGCCCTGGTCTCCTCGCTTCTGCGAACGATCTCGGCGACGATGTCATCGAACTCGACCACATGATCGCGAATGCGAAACGGATCTTTGGCGTGATGTCCGCTCACAGGGTCACGGCGATGTACTTGGCCTCCATGAACTCGGCAACGCCGTGCTTCTGACCGCCTTCGCGGCCTAGCCCGCTCTGCTTGACACCTCCGAAAGGCGCCGCTGGATCCGACATCAGGCCGCGGTTGAGCGCGATCATGCCGGACTCGATCTTCGATGCCACGCGCATCCCCCGGCCCAGGTCGCGCGTATAGATGTAGGCAGCGAGACCGTATTCGGTGTCATTGGCTTTGGAGATGACATCCGCCTCGCTTTCGAAGCGACTGATCGGCGCCACGGGACCGAAGATCTCCTCGTGAGCCATGGCAACGTCGGCCGGCACGTCCTTGAGCACCGTTGGCGGATAGAAAAAGCCTCTGCCTTCAGATACGCCGCCGCCACACAGGATTTTGGCGCCGCGGGCAACGGCGTCCTGCACAAGCCGGTCGATCTTGTGCACAGCCTTCCTGGTGATCATCGGCCCGCATTCTGTGTCTGAGTCTGTGCCCGGGCCCAGGTTGAGTGCAGCCATGCGTTTGCTCAAGCCTTCCGCGAAAGCATCATGGATGCCGGCCTGGACGTAAAGCCGGTTGGCGGCCGTGCAGGCTTCGCCGGCGTTGCGCATCTTGGCAACCATCGCACCGTCGAGGGCGGCTTCCAGGTCGGCGTCGTCGAAGACGATGAAGGGTGCGTTGCCGCCAAGCTCCATGGAACAGGAAATGACGTGCTTTGCGGCTTCGGCCAGCAGCACGCGCCCGACGCCGGTCGAGCCGGTGAAGGACAGCTTTCGCACGCGCGGATCGGCCAGCATGGCCGCCGTCACCGGTCCGGGGGTCGAGGTCGTCAGGACGTTGACGACGCCGGGCGGCACGCCGGCTTCCTCGTAGAGCGCCGCAAGCGCATAGGCCGTCAGCGGTGTCTCGCTGGCGGGCTTCAGGATCACCGTACAGCCGGCCGCCAGCGCCGGAGCGATTTTACGTGTCGCCATGGCGGCTGGGAAATTCCATGGCGTGATGAGCACGCAAATGCCGATGGGCTGGTAGTCGACAATGATCCGGTTCGCGCCCGAGGGTGCAAGGCCGAACTCGCCGCTGATGCGGACCGCCTCCTCGGCGTTCCAGCGGAAAAACTCAGCGGCGTAGGCGACTTCACCGCGCGCATCGCGCAGCGCCTTGCCGTTCTCCAGCGAGATCAGCGCGGCCAACGTCTCCGCCCGTTCGGTCATCAGTTCGAAGCAGCGCCGCAGGATTTCCGATCGCCTGCGTGGCGGGGTCTCGCGCCAGCCGGCCGCCGCCTTTGCGGCCGCGTCGACGGCCGAGGCGGCGTCTGCGAGCGTGGCGTCGGGAACCGCAGCGATCACGGCTTCGGTCGAGGGATCGACCACTTCGATCACGCGGCCCTCCGATGAGGGCCGCCAGCGTCCGCCAATGTAGAGACCGTGCGAGACCGTGGCGTAGTCGAACATATCTTGATCCTCGTCGGATATGCCTGCGGCAATGTTCATTGGATGAACTCCTGGTCGATCACATCATGGTGGCGGACATGTCGCCGTCATAGGCAGCCCTGACCAGCTGTCGCATCGCGGCGCGGTCGAACGGACGCGGATTGTTCTTGATCAACCGGTCGATGCCCAGCGCCTGCTCGGCCGTCCAGTCGATCTTGTCTTCGGGAAGACCCAGTTCGGCCAATGTCGGTGTGATGCCGATGGCGCCAAACAGCCGGCTCACCTCACGGATGGTGGCGTGCGCCAAGGCATCGGCGCCGCCGCCCTGAAGGGAAAAGCCAAGAGCAGTGCCGACTTCCGCAATCTCCGCGGCTGCTGCGGCCAGATTGTAGGTCATCACATAGGGCAGCATCGTGGCCACTCCCAGGCCATGCGGGGTGTGGGTAAGCGCGCCAACGGGATACTGCACCGCATGGGCGGCGGCCGTTCCCGCCGTACCGAAGGCGCAACCGGCGGCCAGCGCTCCCATCATGACGTCGGCGCGCGCATCCTCGTCCGATCCGTCGCGATATGCCTTTTCGAGACTGCGGCCGAGCAGCCTGATGGCCAGAAGCGCGAAATGGTCGGTCAGAGCGCTCTTGCCGATGAACACGTGCTGTTGCGGCAAATGAGGGTCGACGCCGCGTTTGGCCGCTGTATAGGCCTCGATTGCGTGCGTCAGCGCGTCGGCGCCGGCGATCGCCGTCAAGGACGGTGGACAGGTCACCGTCAGATCCGGATCGCAAAGCGCCACTGCCGCGATGAGATGCGGACTGGCGATACCCACTTTCAGCGTCCGATCCGGGTCGGAGATCACGGCGACGGGGGTCACCTCGGAGCCTGTTCCAGCCGTCGTCGGCACTGCGATTACCGGAAGGGTAGGGCCGGGTACCTTGAACTCGCCATAGTAGTCCTCGAGCTTGCCGCCATGGCTGAGCAGAAGTGCAGCGCATTTGGCCATGTCGAGGCAGCTGCCGCCCCCGATTCCGATCACCATGTCGGGCTTGAAACCCTTCGCCTCCGCAATGCAGGTGGCGACGCTGTCGCGCGGCACATCCGGCAGCGTTCGGTCGAAGACCAACGTCTCGATCGCCGCGTTGTGCAAGCCAACGAGAATCTCGGCGAACTGCGACGTCGCCGCGAAGCGCTCATCGGTACAGACGAACGCGCGGCGCCCATATTTGGCGGCGATGGCAGGCAGGACATGGCGCTGGCCTTTGCCGAACAGAATCTCGCTCGGCAGGCGCGCCGCTGCAAACAAGCTCATGCACAAGATCCTGCGAGGACGGGTTGGAAGCCGACAGGCTTGGCTTCGTGCCAGAGGCCGACCTCGGCGCTGCAGGTCATGATCATGCGATGCCCTCTAATAAAATCGTATAGGATATAGGATTGAGTTTCGCGGAGCATCGTGTTAGTGGGTGGTTCTGTCAAGAGGCAAACGATGCAGAACACGGACCTGACGGTTGACAATGAAGCCCGTGCCAGGGGTCGTATCCAGCGCGCCAACAGTCTGGCCGGCGACGTTTACGAAGCAATCTTCGCGCAGCTCATGTCCTTGAGGATTGCTCCGGGATCGCGCATCACCGTCGACAATCTCGTCAAGGAATTCAACGTCTCGCATACCCCCATTCGTGAAGCGCTTGGCAGGCTGGAGGGGGAAGGGCTGGTTCTGAAAACCCACCTGATCGGCTATCGCGCCGCCCCACAAATCACCCGCCGGCGCTTCGACGAGCTTTACGAGCTGCGTCTATTGCTTGAACCTGCCGCCGCGGCCAAAGCCACCGCAACAATGGACGGCGAGCGCCTTGCCGCGCTGCAGGAGGCGGCCGGCGTCATGGCCCGACGGGTGGGGAAAGACGAACGCCTGCGCTATTCGAACTTCGCCCGTCAGGATGCGATCTTCCACGACAAGATCGTCGAGTTCGCCCAAAACGAACTCATTCGCGAGACACTGAATCACCAGCATACCCACTTCCATATCTTCCGGCTGATGTATCACTCCAGGGTGACCGAAGAGGCGCTCGACGAGCACGAGGCTATTCTCGCTGCCTTTGCCGGGGGCGATCCGGACGCCGCCGAAAAAGCCATGCGTGCGCACATCGAAAATTCGCGGGACAGGCTCCTGCCTGCGTTCGAGTAGCCTGGCGATGTGCTTGTCCGAGGCACCCTCAAGCGCGGCGCGCCGCTGTTCGCCCAGCCTGCCGCCTACGAATTCTACTCCCCGTTCTGAGCCGATTTCGATACCGGGAAGGAGGCGCGCAGTGCACCTCGCCCCTGAAACAAACCGAGAGGAAAGACATGCCAGCCAAAAAAATCCTGATGCTGACCGGTGATTTCACCGAGGAGTATGAAATCTTCGTCTATCAGCAGGCGATGGAAGCGGTGGGACACACCGTTCATGTCGTGTGCCCCGACAAAAGCGCCGGAGACATGATCAAGACGTCGCTGCACGATTTCGAGGGCGATCAGACCTACACCGAAAAGCCCGGCCACAATGCGCTGATCAACAAGACCTTTGCCGACGCCGAGAAGCAGCTGAGCCAGTACGACGCTGTCTATTGCGCCGGCGGTCGTGGCCCCGAATACATCCGCACCGACAAGCGGATACAGGCAATGGTGCGCCATTTCCACGAGGCGAAAAAGCCGATCTTCACGATCTGCCATGGCGTCCAGATTCTGATCGCGGTCGACGGCGTCGTGCGCGGCAAGAAGGTGGCGGCGCTCGCCGCCTGCGAGCCGGAGGTGACGCTTGCCGGCGGCACCTATATCGATCTGTCTCCCACCGACGCCTATGTCGATGGGACCATGGTTTCAGCCAAAGGCTGGACCGCGCTTGCGGCGTTCATCCGTGAATGCCTGAAGGTGCTGGGAACGGAAATCCGCCATTCTTGAATCGTTTGTCCCGGCGCATCCCTGAGGGGATGCGCCGGCTCTCTCAACGGCGCGGGCACTCAGTCATGTCATCAGGTTCAGATCAGGAACCTGCGGCAGGTGTGCTCCAGAACCTTGTGCCATCATCACCTCGGACGCCTTCAAGCGCTGCCGCATCGCGTGCGTGCACCAGCGCGCCATCCTCGTTGACCTTTCCCAGCTTGACGGGTGCCAACCCGAGTTGATTGGCCCATTGGAGAGGTCGACATGAAAGTCGGCGCCCGGGAGCTGTCAGGGTTTCACGAACCGGAACGCGAAGCGATCGGTCTCGCCCTTGATCGCGGGATCGAACACCTTGGTCGAGTGCGGGTCATCCTTATTCACCAGCACGGTGCTTTCCGCGTCCAGTACGAAGCCGGCCGCCTCCACCTCCTCGCCGACGAATGCAGGGTCGATCCGATGCAGCGACCGGGTGTCGCTCGTGCCCGACCCAGCGGCGGCGGCGTGGTCGACGATGACGTAGGACCCACCGGGTTTCAGCCGCTTGTAGACAGCTCGATTGAAGTCGGCCGCCGTCGCACCCTTCTTCTGGACCAGGGCGGTGTGAAGATCGTGGTAAAACAGGTGCAGCCATAGGACATCCGCTGGCGGCGTGACCTCCGGCATCGCGACGAGATCCGCCGAGGCGGCTTCGACGTTCTCTCGGCCCGGCTCCTTCGCGAGCGTCCGCATGAGGCCGACCGGATCGTTCTTGAAGTGGGCGACTTCGGCCGGCACGAAGCTGTAGACCCGCCCCTCTGATCCGACGATGTCGGAGAAGAGGCGCGTCCAGTCTCCGTCGCCAGGGTAGACGTCGATCACGGTGGAGCCCGCCTCGATTCGTGCGAACCGGATTAACTCGGATACCTTGGATTGGTCGTACATCGAAATCTCCTTAGGAGTGGATATTCTTCTCGGTGCTCATAGTGATTTCTCCATTTTGCTCGGATCGGATCGCGCTTGATCCGATCCGAGTTCCGATCGAGTGCGTGGTTTCTTTGCCGGTGGGGACGTCGCGCTCGTCAGTCGAATTTGACCAAGTCCTTGAAGATCAGATGACCCCAGCTGTCTCCGCGCGCCTGGACCAGCAGGCCACCTTCCGACACCCCGCCAAGCTTGATCGGCGCGAAACCGAGATTTTCCGCAAGCTCCCCAGTCTGTGTTGCGGCAGCATCATCGTCGCTTGCCAAGAACACGACCCTCCGGCCACCATGTACGGCCGGATCCTGATCAAGCACCGGGGCGACCAGATGGTTGAAGCCCTTGACCAGTTTTGCGCCAGAGAAGGCCTGCGCGATGAACTTGGAAGAAGGTTGTCCTCCCAGTTCCTCAGGGGGCACGCCATAGGCATTGGTCACATCGATGATCGTCTTCCCCTGCCAGGTGGGGAGCGCCTTAGCAACATTCGGGTGCGCCTCGAAGCGGACAGCCAAAAAGATGATGTCCGCCTTGATGGCTTCCGCCAGTTTTTTGGGGATGATGGTGGGTCCGATCGCGGCCGCATCGGCGGCAAAGCTTTCCGGGTCGCGTGTGGTTGCAACGGAAACTTCGATGCCGTTTCGGGCAAACGCCTTGGCAGGGCCCGTCCGATATTGCCGAATCCTACGATTGCATAGTTCATAGTACTTCTCCGATCTGGTGCTAATGCCGGGGTCAGACTTGCGCCATGCCTCCGTCGACGGCGAGATCCACGCCGGTGACGAAAGAACTTTCATCGGAGGCGAGGAACGTTACGGCAGCCGCGATTTCCTCTGGTTTGCCCCTGCGACCCATTGGGATCTGTGACGCAAACTGGGCGGCCGCTTGCTCGGCTTGCTCAGGGGTAAGGCCAGTCGTTGTCTCCAAGGCCGGCGTCTCGATTGGTCCCGGACTCATTGCATTGACGCGGATTTTGCGGTCTTTGAATTCCAGTGTCCAAGCGCGCGCGAAGTTGCGTACAGCCGCCTTGCTCGCGGCGTAGGTACTAAACCCTGGAAGCCCCAACACGTTCGACACTGAAGAATTCAGGATGATCGAACCGCCGTCTTTGAACAGGGGAAGGGCCTTCTGCACCGTAAAGAACAGACCCTTCACGTTCACATCGAAGGTCTGATCAAAATGTGCCTCGGTAGCGACGGCGAGCGGTGCGATCGTCCCCGCGCCGGCGTTGGCGAAGAGAATGTCGATATGACCATGTTTCACCTTCACGACGGCATAGAGGCGATCCAGATCTTCCAGGAGCGACACGTCACCCACGACCGTCGTAACGTTTTTCATGATGAAGGCTGCGGCCTCCTTCAACTCCTTCTCTCTTCGCCCGGTAATCACGACGTGCGCTCCTTCTTCTACGAAGCGCTTGGCTGTGGCCAATCCGATCCCGCTGCTTCCGCCCGTGATGACTGCGATCTTGCCTTCGAGTTTTTTCATAATTCTTTGTCTTTCGTTGCGCACGGGCCAGGTACGGACCGCGCTGGGGGTCAGAGTTGAGCCAGGCCGCCGTCGACGGCGACCTCGCTGGCGGTCATGAAGCTGCTGTCCGGCGACGCGAGAAAGGCGGCCACGGCCCCGATCTCCGCCGGATCGGCCATGCGCTGGAGCGGGGTCATCGCGCCGTAGGCCTTCTGGCCTTCCTCGCCTAACGCCTCCTTCGCGAGTTCGGTCGCCGTCGCTCCGGGCGACAGCACGTTTACGCGGATGCCGGTGCCCTTCAGGTCTTCCGCCCAGGTCCGCGCCAGGTTGCGCACTGCCGCCTTGCTCGCGCTATAGGCAGTGAACCCCGGAGCGCCCGTGGTGCCGGCGCTCGACCCGGTCAGGATGATCGAACCGCCCTGGCTCATCAGCGGCAGCGCCTTCTGGACCGTGAAGATCGTACCCTTCACATTGGTGTCGAAGGTTTCGTCAATGTGCCTGGCGGTGATCTGGCCGAGCGGAAGCGGGCTTCCCGCCCCGGCATTGGCGAAGACGATGTCGAGGCTTCCGCGCTCGGCCTTCACCGCAGCGTAGAGTCGGTCGAGGTCGGCCTCATCCGAGACCGAGCCCATAACCGCGCGGGCATTAGGCCCAAGGTCAGCCACGGCGGCGTCGAGCGCTTCCTGCCGGCGGCCGAAGATGAAGACGAAGGCGCCCTCCTCGATAAAGCGCTTGGCTGCGGCGCGGCCGATGCCCGTAGCGCCGCCGGTTATCACAGCGGTCTTTCCATTCAGTCTGTTCATGTCATGCATCCTTCGTTTCGCCGTCTCGTGTCTTTGGCTGTACGGGAAAGTCCCGCGAGAGCCTCAAGATGGGTTCGCCGAAGTCGGGCGGTGAGTGCGCAATCGCGCACATCGCTGGTGCGAAAACGATCCAGTAGATGATTGAACGCCACGATGACCGCACGAACTTACGGCTGATCGTGTTAGTATGGGCTTTTGCAAGCCGCACTTCGCTGCGCAGGAATGCACCATGATCGACTGGGATGACGTTCGCTACTTTCTTGCTGCCGCGCGCGTAGGCTCGGTGCGTGCCGCCGCCGCACACCTCGGTGTGAACCACTCGACCGTGCTGCGACGCATCGCTCAGCTCGAGGAACGCCTCGGGGCGCAGATGTTCGAAAAGCTGCCTTCCGGCTACCGCCTGACGGCTGCGGGCGAAGAGGTCCTCGATCTCGCGACCCAGATGGAAGCGTCGTCGCACCAGCTGGAGACGCGAGTCTTCGGTCGTGACCAGAGCGCGCGCGGGCTTTTGCGGGTGACGCTTCCACCGTTCCTCGCCACACACCTGCTCATGCCGGATCTCGCCGACTTCGCGCGTTTGCATCGCGACATCGAGATGGAAATCTTGTCGTCCGGTGAGCTGGCAAATCTGACCAACCGAGAGGCCGACGTCG
Organism: Mesorhizobium sp. C268A; assembly: GCF_040324475.1. Classification (NCBI taxonomy): domain Bacteria; kingdom Pseudomonadati; phylum Pseudomonadota; class Alphaproteobacteria; order Hyphomicrobiales; family Phyllobacteriaceae; genus Mesorhizobium; species Mesorhizobium sp. C268A. Next base: position 1,776,027 of record NZ_JAMYVX010000001.1, on the reverse strand, counting down.
CGATCCGCATTGTCGCCGACCGCAAGACCCTGCCGCTCAATCTTCACGGCCTGAAGGGACCGGAGCTGTTCAGCGGCGTCTACATGTCTCGCGATCGATTAGCCGCGTGGCGTGCGGGCACGCCTGATCCCATCCGGTGGATAGGCATAGACAATCATGGAATTCCGGACTGGGCGCGCGAGGGAGAAGTTCACGTCACGGGAGTACCGTTCAGGACACCTGACGCCGAGACGCAGATCATCGCGGCGCACCAGGGGATTGGGATAACGAAACTGCCGTGCTTCGTCGGAGATGCCGACCCCCTGCTGGTGAGGGTGCCGGGGATCGACGTGCCCATGCATGGGACACTGTGGCTTCTCACGCAAGGCGAGACACGCAAGACGAAGCGGGTGCGGCTCTTCACGGAGTTCGTATCCCGCAGGCTCGCCGCGTACGCTCCGCTTCTCTCGGGGCTGTCCATATCGCGCGACTGACGCCCGGCAGGTCCGCCGGCAACGCTTCCCGCATCCGGGTGGAAGCCGAGCTGCGATCGCCTGAAGCGGCGTGTTCAATCCGCGAATCCAGTGGGAGTAGGAAACGGCGGCAGTAGCGTAGAGGTACCAGCCTAAGCTCGACCTCTTCCCACACCATGATCAGACAACGATGCCACCGTCTTCAGCGCGCCATCGAGCATGTCGCCTTTCTCGTCTTTCAGCGCAGCTTCGCGCAACCGTCTGATCCAGTCGGCAGCGTCATCGCGGCCCTTGACCAGATCGAGCGCCGACAGCACGCGATCGAATTTGGACTGGGCGCGGACGTGGGTGTCGCTGTAGCCCTTGATCAGCCGGCGGCAGTTCAGGATTTCGACGGCGAGCGCGTAATCCTGGGGCACATATCCAATTGCCAATGCATACCACCGCTCCAGATGCGCCGTCTCGACCTTGTGGCGCAACAGGCGCCGTCGCCAGCGGCGCAGGCCGCCGATGAACCAGAGGACCGCAAAGCCGGCAAAGCTGTCGGTGCGAATGCGCCGGCCATGGTTGATGCGACGATCAAGGAAAGCAGCGAGTTTCGGCCGGCTCTCAATGTAGTTGCCCAGCCCCGCCGGCAAGGTGCCGCAGAACTCCTCGATGCGCGGATGGAAATACTCGGTCACCTGCAGGATGGAGCCGTTCTTGACGCCGACCTCGCGGCGCACGCGCTGGGCGCGGGTCGAGCGAGTCTTGAGATCGGCGACGCGGATCATGTCGTCATAGCACAGGGCGTTGGCCAGATGCTTGGCGGCAGCGATGGACAATGCATGGGCATGGCCGGGATCATCAAGCGCAACGGCCTTGTCCAACCGGTCGAGATAGTCGCGGCCATAGGCGATGTCCTGGTAGTCGACGACCTTTCTCAGGCCCCGAAGCGCCATGTCGCGCACCGCCGCGGGCATCAGGTCGATGCGGGCGGCCAGCGCCTGCCAACCCTGCAGCAGGTTCTGCGGACCGCTCACGCGCCCTGCACCCGGAGCGGGGTCGACCGTGGCCGGTTCTGCCGGCTGTGGCGCGGGGGCCGTCGTACCGCGCGCGCGGTCGTAGGCGACGGCGAAGGCAGCGAGGCTGGCTTTCGCGCCTCGGCCGCCGGCGCCGATCGCTTGCTCATAGCTTTCACGCGTGAACGGCAATGCGTCGGAGCCGGCCAGCGCGCCAAGCAGACTGGCCGAGATCATTGAGCCATTGTCCGCGGCGATCTTTTCCATGTCGAAGGCGATGAAGCGTTTCGATGCAGCTTCCGCCGTCGCGCGTACCTTGGAAGACGAGGCCCGGCCGTCACCCGGCTCGATCTTTTCCGACACCGCGGCGATACGGTGCGAGGAGGTGATCAGCGTGGTGCGATCGGGCGTGACGAAGCCCCTGATGATGGCGCGGCCGGCTTCCATCAGCTCGGCGGCGATCAATATGTCGACATCGCCTTGCGAAGGCGAAAGGGCAAAGACCGGCAGCCGGCCGGTGTCGCGGGCCATCTCGACGTAATAGATCGTAGCGCCGGTGCGCTGGGCGACGCCGGCGACCGAGGTCGATTGCGCGACATAGGAATTGCGCTCGGCGACATCGGTGATCCAGTCGGCGAGCACGCCTCCGCCCTGGCCGCCGACCGCGAGCAAAGCGAGTTTGATCACCGGCTCGGTATCGGTGGCACCGGATTTCGGGCGCAAGGGCGAAGCCTGGTCAAGCATCGGCGAACGTCAACCTACGGCTCTCGCGGCGGCGCTGCATCAGGCCGATCACGGCGCGGCGAGCGCTTTCCAGGAAGCGGTCCCAGCGGCCCGGATTGTGCACGACATCGGCGCGGTAGAAGGATGGGCACAGCACGGCGGCGTCCGCCACCTCGCCGCAATTGCCGCAGCCGACGCAGCTCTGGTCGATCGATGCCACCGGATCGTCACGCAAGGGATCGTCGAGCGATTTCACCGACAGGGACGGGCAGCCGGACAGCCGCATGCAGGCGTGGTCGCCGGTGCAGATATCCTCATCGACGCCGAACTTCGGCTTGACGACGCGAGTCCCACCCTTGATCGCCTTGTCGACCAGCGGCTTTTCGCGGCGCTGGCGATTGAGCATGCATTCAGACGAGGCAACGATGACCTTGGGACCCTTTTCGTCCGTCGTCAGCGCCTCACGTAACGTGTCCTGCATCTTGGTGATGTCATAGGTGCGGTCGACATGGCGCAGCCATTTGACGCCCATGCCCTTCACCGCCTCGGTGATCGGATGCTTGGTCGACTTGGTCTTGTTGCCCGCACGCGACGACAGGATGTCCTGCCCACCGGTGGCGGCGGAGTAAAAATTGTCGACGATGACGATGACGCCGTCGTTCTTGTTGAAGACCGCGTTGCCGATCGAGGAGGTCAGGCCATTGTGCCAGAAGCCGCCATCGCCGACGAAAGAGATCGACCGCCGTTTGGCGTCGGGCGAATTGAACGCCGATGCCGATGCCGGCCCCAGCCCGTAGCCCATGGTGGTGGCGCCGAGCTCGAAAGGCGGCATGATCGAGAACAAATGGCAGCCGATGTCGGATGCGATGTGGTGGTTCCCGAGTTCCTGCTCGACCAGCTTTGTCGCGGCAAAAATCGGCCGCTCCGGGCAACCGATGCAGAAGCCTGGCGGACGTCCCGGCACGACGTTGATCAGGTCCGCGGCGTCAACGCCGTCGCCGACCTTGTTGGGCGCGCGCACCTCACCCGGCAAGAGATGCGGGGCCTCGGCGCGCAGGAAGGCGCCGATGCCGTCCAGCATGACCTGGCCGGTATATTCGCCGGCCATCGGCAGATACTCCTTGCCGACCAGCCTGGTGCCGCGCCCGGCCTTGTGCAGCATGGCGGCAAAGGCCTGCTCGATGTAGTTGGGCTGGCCCTCCTCGACCACGAGCACCGCCTGCTTGCCTTCGCAGAAGGTGAGGAACTCGTCATCGATCAGGGGATAGACGGCGTTGAGAACGTAGAGCGGCACATCCGTCTCGCCATAGGTGTCGGCAAGGCCGAGCCGCTGCAAGGCGCGGATGACCGAATTGTACATGCCGCCCTGCATGACGATGCCGACCGAGCCATGGTCCGAACCGAAGAATTCGTTGATCTTGTTCTTGGCGATGAACTCCACCGCCGCCGGCCAGCGCTTCTGCACCTTCTCCTTCTCGTGCAGGAAGGAGGCGGGCGGCAACACGATGCGGCCGGTGTCGCGGCGCGGCGCGTCGAGCGCATCGGCCACCGTCATCGGCGGGCGCTTGTTGTCCTTGGCGATGAAATGGCCATGCACATGGCAGCAGCGGATGCGCACCTGCAGCATCACCGGCGTGTTGGATGCCTCGGACAGCTCGAAACCATCCTCCACCGCCTTGACGATCGACGGCAAATTGGGGCGCGGGTCGAGTAGCCAGACCTGGCTCTTCATGGCGAAGGCATGGCTGCGCTCCTGCATGATCGAGGAGCCTTCGCCATAGTCTTCGCCGACGATGATCAGCGCGCCGCCGGTGACGCCGCCGGAGGCGAGGTTGGCCAGTGCGTCGGACGCGACATTGGTGCCGACGGTCGACTTGAAGGTCGCCGCACCGCGAATGGGGTAATGCACCGAGGCCGCCAGCATGGCGGTGGCGGTGGCTTCCGAGGCGCTCGCCTCGAAATGCACCCCGAGTTCGCCCAGAATCTCCTGTGCGTCGGCCAGCACGTCCATCAGATGGCTGATCGGCGCGCCCTGGTATCCGCCGACATAGCCGACGCCGCATTGCAGCAGCGCCTTGGTGATGGCGAGAATGCCTTCGCCCGCAAATTCCTCGCCGGCGCCGAGCCTGAGTTTTTCGACTTCCTTGGCAAAAGAGCGTTCGGCCATTTTTCCAACCTTCCGTTGCCGGCGGTGCGGCCGGCGCCTAACGTCTAGATGTCGTGCTTGCGAATGTTCTTCAGCATCTTCTGCAATGTGGCGATCAGCGCCGCGTATTCGGCGTCGTCGACATCGTCGAACATCGCCTCGAACGCGTCATGCATTGCCGGCCAGGCGCGCGCGAACTCGGCGCGGCCGTCATCGGTCAGGAAGACATGGCGGATGCGGCTGTCTGTGACGCCTTGCTCGCGCCGCACGAAGCCTTGCCCTTCCAGCGTGTCGAGCGTGCGGCTCAAGGTCGACTGCTCGATGACGGTGTAGACCGAGAGGTCGTTGACGGTGACACCGTCGGTGACCGACAGCACGGCGAGCGTGCGGACCTGCGGAATGGTCAGGCCCTGCTTGCGGAAATCGTCGCGCAAGGTGGCGTTGTAGCGCCCCATGATGCGGTTCATCAGATAGGGCGCGAATTGCTGCAGGCCGATCTGGCCAAGCGTCGAAATGCGCTGGCGTTTTTCTGCGACCTTCTGCTCCATCACAGCCTGCCCGCCAGAAGAAAGCCGGAGCCGCCGCCGAGCCCTGCACCCGGATGGGTGGAGGCGCCGATGTGATAGAGGTTTTTGATGCCGGTCTGATGGTTGCGGCTGGTCTTGAACGGCCGCCACAGGAACGACTGGTCGATGGTGGACGACCCGCCATACGGGTCGCCGCCGACCAGATTGATGTTCATCGCTTCGAGATCGGCCGGTGAATAGGCGCGGCGCGCAATCACGCTGCCCTTGAAGCCATCGATGTGGCTGGCGAGAATGGTTTCGACGCGGTCGGCGTAGGCTTCACGCAGCGCCTCGGTCCATTGTCCGTCAGCCGGTGCATGCAGCGTGCCTGCGGCGTCGCCCTTGATGTGCCTGGGCGCCTCGGGCAGTTGCAGCCACAGGATCGCCTTGCCCTCCGGGCAGCGCGACGGATCGAGCGCATGCGGCTGGCCGACGCAGATGGTCGGCACTTCGGGCAGCATGCCGCGCGCCGCCTCGTTGCAGGCTTTCGAGACGCCATCGAGCCCCGGCGTCAGGTGCAACAATGCCACCTGGTCCAGGCCAGCACCGCGCCATGCCGGCGGCTTGTTCAGCGCATAGTGAATCTGGAAATTGCCTTTGCCGTAGCGATATTTCTGTGTCGCCTCGACCTCGGCCTTGGGAGCCTCGCTGCCGAGCAACCGGTGGTAAAGCTGCGTCGGCGTGACCGAACAGATGACGCTCTTGTTTGCTGTAATCGTTTCGCCCGAGGCGAGCCGTACGCCGGTCGCGCGGCCACCGCTCTGGACGATCGAGGCGACATCGGCGACGGTACGGATGTCGCCACCACGTTCCCTTATCAGAGCTTCGAAGGCGGTGAGCAGGGTCTTCGCTCCACCCTTGACGATCGGCGCCCCGGCCGCTTCCAGCGCGAAGGCAATGACCTTGGCGATCTGCCCTGAGAAGGCGTCTTCCGGTCCGAGCCCGGCGTGCAGCACCCAGGGCGCCCACAGCGCGCGGATTGTCTCGGACCGATAGGTGCTTTCCAGCCAGCTGCGCGCCGGCACCAGTGCTTCGCCGAGAAAGGCGGCAAGGCCGCGTGGGCTGCGCCGCCAGGCATCGCCGGCCAGCAGTTTCGCCGTCGGATAGGACCACAGGCTGCCGCCGAGCAGGCCGAACAACAGGCCGGCATTGCGCTCGATGCCGCTGACATCGTCCGCATACCGGTCGCCATCGTCGGCGGCAATCGCATTGATTGCCGCGACATTGGCGGCGCGGTTGGTGGTGAGCACTGCATGACTGCCGTCCGGCCGCAGCACGCCGGTTGGCGTGCCGGTGTGGCAGAACTCCAACCCATGCCGCGCGAGGTCGCCGCCCAATGCCGCAAAGGCCGGCGAGGTGATGAACAGCACGAAGGTGGTTGCCATCACGTCATGGATGAAGCCGGGTGCGGTGATCTCCTCGGTACGCATGCAACCGCCGATGCGGTTGTTGCGTTCGAGGATGAGCACCTTCGCGCCCTTGCCGCCGAGCATCGCCGCGCAGACCAGCGCGTTGATGCCGCTGCCAACGATGATGTGATCCGGCTGGCTCACCGTGGCGTGCTCTCACCTAGCCGTTGGATACAAGCGCCAGCGCGCGGATCGGGCTGCCGGTGCCATGTTCGATCTTGAGCGGTGCGGCGATCAGGATGGCGCCCTTCGGAGGCAACTGGTCGAGGTTGCAGAGGCTGGCGAGGCCATAGCGGTTCGCCTTGTGCATCAGCGTGTGGGCCGGAAATGGCGGCTCCATGCCGCCGGCCTTGCCGGCATCGGTGCCGATCGTCTCTGAGCCCCAGCCCTTGATATCCTTGCTGATCAGGAACTGGATGGCTTCGGCTGTCGGACCTGGCGTATGTGGGCCGGTTTCGTTGGCGTTGAGGAATTCGGCTTCCGAGCCATTGCGCTTATACCAGTCGGTGCGCATGACCACCCACTCCCCGGCGTTGATGGCGCCATGCTTGGCTTCCCACGCCTTGATGTGGTCGACGGTGAGCAGGAAGTCGTGGTCGGCGGCGGCTTCCTTCGAGCAGTCGATGACATTGACCGGACCGACGAAATTCTGCGCCGGAATGGTGTCGGTGGCGCCGTCCGGATAGTCCTTGCCGCTGATCCAATGCTGCGGCGCATCGAAATGCGTGCCCGAATGCTCGCCGAGCTTCAGCCAGTTCCATGCCCACCACGGACCGTTCTTGTCGTAGCGGGAGATGTTGTGGATCTCGACCTTCGGCGTGTCGACGGCAAGCTCCGGCGGCAGCTTGATCAGCGGCGTGTCGGGTCCGAGCGGCGCAGAGAGGTCGACCACCTTGATGGCGCCTGAAAGCAGTTGGCCGGCGACTTCGCCGAGGAGTTTTTGCGTGTCCATGGTCTGAAGTTCCCTCTTGTCGGTGATGATCAAGGCTCGTCTCGGCCCTTAATATCCTACTAGACGAAAACATATGCATCTGCAATTATCTTTAAGCATAAAGGAAATGGGAACGGGGCGTGAGCGAGTTCGACGCCATCTTTGTCGGGGCGGGCCACAACAGTCTGGCATGCGCTGCGCATCTGGCACTCAAGGGCTGGAAAACCGGGATTTTCGAGCGCAGTGCAGCAATCGGCGGCGCCGTCCAGACACACGAATATACCCTTCCCGGCTTCCGCCACGATTTCGGTGCGATGAATCTGAGCCTGTTCGCCGGCTCCGCCTTCCACCGGAAATATGCAAATGAATTGAAAACCCACGGGCTGGAGTTCGCGCCGGTCGCCGATTGTTTCGCCAGCGCCTTCCCAGACGGACGCTGGTTCGGCGTCAGCAACGACCTGGAAAAGACCGCCACGCGCATGGCCGCGTTCTCCGCTGCCGATGCCGAGACGTGGCGCAAGCTCGTTGCCGCATTCCCTGATGAGGCCGAGCATCTGTTCCGGCTGCTGGGCTCGCCGATGAGTGTGCGTGCGCTTGCCGGCACCGCCTGGAACCTGTGGCGCAAGAAGGGTATCTCAGGCGCGCTCGACACCGGTCGGCTTTTGCTGTCATCGCCTCGCGCCTGGTTGGAGGAAAATTTCGAGTCTGCGCATGTGCGGGCAACGCTCGCCACCTGGGGCATGCATCTCGACTTTGCACCCGACATCGCCGGCGGCGCCGTGTTCCCCTATCTGGAATCGATGGCCAACCAGAGCTTTGGCATGGTGCTGGGCAAGGGCGGCGCCGACACGATCATCCGGGCGCTGGCAGGTATGGTCACCTCGGCGGGCGGCAAGATCGTTACCGGGGCAGACGTTGCCGAAATCACCGTTTCCGGCGGCAAGGCGACCAGCGTCCGGCTCGCCTCCGGTGAGACGCATACGGCAAGCAAGGCGGTCATTGCCGGCGTCGCGCCCAGGGCGCTGACCGGCAAGTTGCTGCCCAACGGTTCCGGCGACACCGGCTTCGACACGGCTATGCAGAAGTTCCGGCACGCGCCGGGCACGATGATGATCCATCTGGCGCTCGACGACCTGCCGGACTGGCGCGCCGGGGCCGAGCTGCGGCAGTTCGCCTATGTGCATCTGTCGCCCTCGCTCGACGCGATGTCGCGCACCTATCAGCAGGCGATGGCGGGCATGCTGCCGGACGAACCGGTGCTGGTCGTCGGCCAGCCGACAGCGGTCGATCCGTCACGCGCGCCGCAGGGCAAGCATGTGCTGTGGGTGCAGGTGCGCATGCTGCCCGCCGAAATCCTGGGCGATGCGGCCGGCAAGATCGCGCCCGCGCATTGGGATCAGGTCAAGGACGTCTATGCCGAACGCGTGCTCGACACTATCGAGATCTACGCACCCGGACTGCACGCGAAAATCCTCGGCCGTGCAGTGTTCTCGCCAATCGACCTCGAGCGTGAGAACCCCAATCTCGTCGGTGGCGACCAGGTCTGCGGCAGCCATCATCTGGCGCAGAACTTCTTGTTTCGCCCGGCGCGCGGCTATGCCGGCTGGAACACGCCGGTCGCCAATCTGCACCTCACGGGCGCCGCGACATGGCCGGGCGCCGGCAGCGGCGCGGCCTCGGGCTACATGCTCGCGCAACAGCTTGGCGGGAGGTAGCTCGGAAGATTTCAGGAGGGCGACGAGAGGCAAGGCGCTGCTGCCCACGAAGCCTGAAGCTATGAACTGGTAGTGCCGCGCAAAGACAACAAACAACAAGGGGAACGACCATGACAATCAACAGACGCGAATTGCTGGGATACAGTGCCGCGGCACTTGGTGCGGCCGCAATCGGCCTGCCGCAGATCGCCAAGGCAGCGGGCGAACTGACCATCGCCTATAACGTCAACCTGCCGTCCTGGGATCCGACCACCGGACCCTCGGCCGTCAACCCGACGATCCAGGGCCTCTACCAGTCGGTGTTCGACCAGTTCATTCCGCAAAAGCCGGACCTGTCCTTTGCGCCTGGCCTGCTCACCGAATGGGGCTGGAACGAGGATCGCACCAAGGTGACGATGACGGTGCGCGAAGGCGTGACCTGGCATGACGGCTCGCCCTTCACGCCCGAGGACGTGGTCTGGTCGCTGCAGCGGGCGGGCGACGAAAAGACCGGCAATCCGATCCAGTTCGTCTGGAAGAACGTCAACAATTTCAAGATCGACGGCAACAAGATCACCGGCGACGTCGTGCAGTTCGATCCGGTCTACTTCAAATGGATGTCGTTCCTGACCGGCTACATCCTGCCGAAGGCCTATTACGAGAAGGTCGGCGCCGAAGGGTTCGAGAAGGCGCCGATCGGCACCGGCCCGTACATGGTGGAAAAATTCGAGCGAAATGCTTTCCTCCGACTGAAGGCCAACCCGCACTATTGGGGCGACAAGCCGGCCTTCGAGAATGTGACGATCAAGTTCGTCACCGACGCGGCGAGCCGCGTTGCCGAAATCGAATCCGGTTCCTCGCAGGTGACGCTGGAGGTCCCCTACGAAGAGTATGACCGGCTGATCGCCAAGGACGGGCTTGCCGGCTCGTGCAAGCCCGTTTCCGACATCGGCATGATCTTCTTCAATGACATCGAAGCGATGCTGGACAAGAACGTCCGCCAGGCCGCCGTCATGGCTGTGGACAAGGAGCTTCTGGTCAAACGGCTGCTGCGCGGCTATGGCCAGCCGATCGCTACGCTGGAGACCCCGGAGTACACGGCCTTCGACGCCTCGATCAAGGTCGAGCACAATCCTGAAAAGGCCAAGGAGCTGCTCGCGGCCTCCGGCTATTCGCCGGAAAAGCCGGTCAAGTTCACAATCCAGACGACCAAGGGCTTCAAGCCCAAGGATTATGAGATGATCCAGGCGATCGTCGGCATGTGGCGCAAGGTCGGCATCGAGGCGACGATCGAGGTCTACGAGATCGCCAAGCACTATGAACTGCGCGCCGCCGACAAGCTGGCGCCGGCCGCCTTCTACAATTGGGGCAATGCCATCGGCGATCCGACAACGTCGACTGGTTTTGCCATGTATGGGCCGAGCCCGCACTCGGTGTGGGACAGCCAGGACCTGATCGACATGATCAATCCGCTCTGGGGCGAGAAGGACGAGGCCAAGCGCATCGCCGGCTGGAAGGCTGTCGACAAGTATATCGCCGAGCAGGCCTATGTGCTGCCGCTGATTCAGTATGCGCAACCTATCGTGCATGCTAAGGGCGTCAACGTGGTGCAGCATGTGTCCGGCGCGCTGCTGCCGGCGCTGATGACCCCGGCCTGATATCGGCTTGTGGGCGCCACTCTTCGCTGAGCGGCCCCCTCATCCGGCCCCTTCGGGCGCCTTCTCCCCCTGGGGAGAAGAGACCAGCTCAGCCGTCCGTGACCTCTTCTCCCCTCGGGGAGAAGGTGGCCGCGAAGCGGACGGATGAGGGGGCTCTTCGTTAGAAACGCACTGGGCCTACACCAGAATGCTCCTGCAACGATTCCTGATCCGTCTGCTGACGATGCTGATTACGCTGTTCGGCGTGGCCGTCGTCGTCTTCGTCGTGATCCGCGTTGCGCCCGGTGACCCGATCGCCATGATGCTGCCGCCCGGTGCGACGAATGCCGACATCGACCGGCTGCGTGCACTTTACGGGCTCGACAAAACCATCGTGCAGCAATTCTTCATCTGGCTGTCCGGTGTTGTCAGGGGCGATTTCGGTACCTCGATTTCGCTCCGGCAAGATGTGCTCAGCCTCGTCTTCAACCGCTTGCCGGCAACGCTGGAACTCGCCATCGTTGCGCTGATCATGGCGATGGGGCTAGGCGGCACGACGGCGGTCCTCGGCGCGCGCGAGCGCGGCACGGCGGTCGAAGCCGGCATCGATATCGCCAGCGGCGCCGCCCTTTCCATTCCCGATTTCCTGTGGGGCCTCGTGCTGATCCTTTTGTTCGGCGTGCTGGTGCCGATCTTCGACATTTCCGGCCGCGTGTCGCCGCAGCTCGACCTGCCCTTCGTCACCCAGTTCTATTTCTTCGAGAGCTTGCTTCGGCTGCGCTTCGACCTGACCTGGGATCTGCTGAAACACATGCTGATGCCGGCAGTAGCCTTGGCATTGCCGCTGGCGGCAATCATCGCGCAGTTGCTGAAACAGTCGCTGAAGGAAGTGCTGGACCTCGACTATGTCGTGCTGGCGCGGGTGAAGGGGTTTTCGGAAACGCAGGTTATCCTGCGCGAGGCGCTGAAGAACGCTGCCTTGCCGACACTGACTCTCGTCGGCGTCCAGTTCACCTTCCTTGTCGGCGGCACGGTCATCGTCGAGCGGCTGTTTTCCTACGAAGGGCTCGGCAACATGGCGATCGATGCCGTCATCAACCGCGACCTGCCGCTGATCCAGGGCATTGTTTTGGTGTTCGCGCTGCTGTTCGTGCTGATCAATCTAGGCGTCGACATGATGTATGCGCTGCTCAATCCGAGGCTGCGCCATGGATGAGGCACGCATCGCCCGGCGCGGACTGGGCCCGAGGCTGTGGCTGGCCGGCGGCTGGCTGCTGCTGGCGCTGCTGGCCGCGATCTTCGCGCCGCTGGTCGCACCGCAGGACCCGCTGGCGCAAGACCTGATGCTGGAACGGCTGCCGCCATTCTGGATGAGTGGTGCGGAATCCGGCTATTGGCTGGGCACCGACAGCCTCGGCCGCGATCTCCTCTCCCGGCTGATCTTCGGCGGCCGTATCGCCTTCATCGTCGCTTTCGCGGCGGCGATCGCCGCCTGCCTTGTCGGCTCGACGCTCGGACTGGTCGCCGGCTATTTCGGCGGCTGGGCCGACCGCATCATTTCACGCATCGTCGACGTCTGGATGGCATTCCCGCCGGTGCTGTTCGCCATCCTGCTGGTCGCGGTGCTCGGCACCGGCCTCAGTTCCGTCATCCTCGCCATCGTCATAATCGACTGGACACGCTTTTGCCGGGTGATCCGCGCCGAAGCGATGGGCCAGTCGCGCATGGACTATGTCGAGAACGCCCGCATCGCCGGCTATGGCCGCATCGGCATCATGCTGCGCGAGGTGCTGCCCAATGTGGTGCCGTCGATCGTGGCACTGCTGTCGCTGGAGATGGGTCGCCGTCATCGTGGAGGCCATCCTGTCCTTCGTCAATCTGTCGATCTCGACCGACGATCCGACCTGGGGCGGCATCATCGCCGAGGGCCGGCTGTCGATCCATCAGGCCTGGTGGGTGCTGGTGTTTCCGCTTGTCACGCTGATCCTCACCGTGCTGTCGTTCAGCCAGTTCGGTGAGGCGCTGAAGACACGCTTCGATCCGGTGCTGCGATGAGCGCTTGCCTGGATATTGCCAATCTGAGCGCCGTGCTGCCGAACGGCCAGCGCGTGCTGCGCTCGGTGTCGCTCTCCGTGCAGCCGGGTGAGGTGCGTGCTCTTGTTGGCGAGAGCGGCGCCGGCAAGACGATGATCGGCAAGGCGGTGCTCGGTGTGCTGCCGTCAAGCGTGCGCATCGTCGAAGGCGCCATGCAGCTCGAAGGCGAAGACCTCGGCAGGCTGCAGCCCAAGGCAAGGCGCACGCTGATCGGCGCTCGCACGGCGCTGATCCCGCAAGATCCGTTGACTGCGCTCAACCCGTCGCGCCGCATCGGTCCGCAGATGACTGACCGGCTGGTGCGCATTCTCGGCTGGAACGGTGACAAGGCGGACAAGCGTATCCGGCAATTGTTGGATGAGGTGCAGATCCGCGATCCCGACCGGGTGCTGAAATGCTATCCGCACGAGCTGTCCGGCGGCATGCGCCAGCGCGTGCTGATCGCCGCCGCCTTCGCCGCCGAGCCACGGCTGATCGTGGCCGACGAGCCGACAACCGCGCTCGACGTTACCGTGCAAAAGCAGATCCTGCGACTGATCGCCGAGTTGCAGCGCGAGCATGGCACCGCGATCCTGTTCGTCACCCACGATCTCGGCGTCGTTGCAAAGATCAGCCAGCAAGTGTCTGTGCTCTACGCCGGCAAGGTGGTGGAAGAGGCTGACACAGCCGCTCTCTTCGCCGCGCCTGAGCATCCCTATACGCGGGCATTGATGGCCGCTACGCCGCGCTACACGGATCCCTTTGCCTCGCTGAAGCCGGTGGATGAGACGGTGCTGGCAGGACTCGCTGCGGAGATCGCCGCCTCCGACCAGGCGTGGAGAGGGCCGCATGGTTGAGCCGCTGTTTTCCGTGCGCGGGCTGAAGGTGGCGCTGCCCGACATGACCCGCAAGCCGCTGATCGGGCGCGCGCCGCTGGCCGAGATTTTGAGAGGCCTGGATTTCAATTTGCCGAGGGGCTTGGTGACCGGCATCGTCGGTGAATCCGGGTCCGGAAAATCGACGCTCGGCCGCACGCTTGTCAGACTTCTGGAGCCGAGCGTCGGCAGCATCCATTTCGAGGGCCGCGATATCGCCCATCTGCCGGATGCGGAGCTGCGACCTCTGCGCCGCGACCTGCAGATGATCTTCCAGGACCCGATGTCGTCGCTCAACCCGCGTCGCACCATCGCCGGCATCATTGCCGCGCCGCTCAAGCAGAATGGGCTTGGCGACAGGCTCAAGGAACGCGTCGCCGAGGCATTGCATCGCGTCGGCCTGCCGCAAAGCTTCGCTAGTCGCTATCGTCATGAACTGTCGGGCGGGCAGCGCCAGCGCGTCGGAATTGCGCGCGCGTTGGCGCTTTCGCCGAAATTCGTGCTGGCCGACGAGATCGTCTCCGGCCTCGACGTATCGACGCAGGCGCAGATCCTCACCCTTTTGGAGAGACTGGCCGCGGAGATGGGGCTGACGGTCGCCTTCATCAGCCACGACCTGTCGGTCATCCGGCGGCTGTGCCAACAAGTGATCGTCATGCGCGAGGGCAGGATCGTCGAGGCGAGCGCCACCGATGCGCTGTTCGACAATCCCAGGGAGACCTACACGCGCGACCTACTTGCCGCCATCCCACTGCCTGAGATCGACGCGGACTGGTTGCGGCCAGCAACGAAAGCGCCGGCATAGGACTGTTCACCCACCACGCCGAACAGCGGGCTTCGGACGTGCATGAGGGCAAAATCAGCCCGCGAACGGAGGGCAATATGAATTACGCAGCCCGCGGCACGATGCTTGCCGCGATCCTGTTCTGCTCGATGGGAACGGCTTCGGCCGATGCGATCCCCGGCATGCGCGGCCACGACCACACCGGGATCACGGTGCCCGACATGAAGCAGGCGGTCGACTTCTTCACCGAAGTGGTCGGCTGCAAGAAGGCGATGTCGTTCGGTCCGTTCGCCGATGACAAGGGCACCTTCATGCAGGATCTTCTGGGCGTCGATCCGAAGGCTGTCATCGAGCAGGTCACCATGGTGCGTTGCGGCTATGGCTCGAATATAGAGCTGTTCAAATACACCGCGCCCGACCAGAAGGATTTGACGCCGAAGAACAGCGATATCGGCGGCTTCCACATTGCATTGTACGTCGATGATGCCGCCGCGGCCAAAGCCTATCTCGACGGCAAGGGCGTGAAGACGCGGATGGGGCCGCTGCCGGTCAAGGAAGGTCCGGCGGCCGGCCAGACCATTCTCTATTTCCAGGCGCCATGGGGGCTGCAGCTGGAGGCGATCAGCTATCCCGACGGGATGGCCTATGAGAAAGGTGCCGAGACTGTGCTGTGGAGCCCGAAGAACCCGGACAAGTGATTTCCAGAGCGCGCTTGCGGGGCCAACCCGCAGGCGCGCCACCCGTGTCCAGCAATCGCTTCCAACATGAAACTTTAAGCTTGAAATATTTTATCTCCGGCGCGATACTTGAGATGCAGCAAGCGAAGAGGAGATCGCACGGATGAAGGTTGCGGTTCTCGGTGGCGGACCAGCCGGCCTCTACTTTGCCATTTCAATGAAGCTGAGGGACGCCGCTCACGAGGTCACGGTGTTCGAGCGTAACCGAGCCGACGATACGTTCGGCTGGGGCGTCGTGCTGTCGGCCGAAACACTCGACAACCTTGCCAAAAACGACCCGGTCAGCGCTGTCTGGATCAAGAAGCATTTCGCCTATTGGGACGACATAGCCGTCATCCATGACGGCGTGCGCACGGTCTCGTCGGGCCACGGTTTCTGTGGCATCGGCCGCAAGCGGCTTCTGATCCTGCTGCAGCGACGCGCGCGCGAACTTGGCGTGAGGCTGATGTTCGAGAGCGATATCGCCGACCCTCAGCCCTATATGGAGACGCATGATCTGGTCGTCGCCGCCGATGGGCTGAACTCAAGGGCGCGCAACACCTTCGTCGAAGTCTTCAAGCCCGACATCGACACCCGCAAATGCAAATTCGTCTGGCTCGGCACCAACCAGAAATTCGACGACGCCTTCACCTTCATCTTCGAGAAGACCGAGCATGGCTGGGTGTGGGCGCACGCCTATCAATTCGACAGCGAGACAGCGACCTTCATTGTCGAGTGCAGCGAACAGACCTGGGCTGCCTTCGGCTTCGGCGCCATGTCGCAGCAGGAATCCATCGCCGTCTGCGAGCGCATCTTTGAGAAACATCTCGGCGGCCACGCGCTGATGACCAATGCCAATCACATCAGAGGTTCGGCTTGGATCAATTTCCCGCGCGTGCTGTGCGAACGCTGGTCCTACAAGAACCTGGCTCTGATGGGCGACGCGGCGGCCTCGGCACATTTCTCGATCGGCTCCGGCACCAAGCTCGCATTGGAAAGCGCGGTGGCGCTGGCCGAATATGTCAAAACCGAACCGGACCTCGACGCCGCCTTCCGCAAGTATGAGGATGCGCGCCGCACCGAGGTGCTGAAGCTGCAGTCGGCGGCGCGCAATTCGCTGGAGTGGTTCGAGGAGGTCGAGCGCTATCTCGGCCTCGATCCGGTACAGTTCAATTATTCGCTGCTGACCCGCTCGCAGCGCATCAGCCACGAGAATTTGCGGTTGCGCGATGCCAAATGGCTTGAAAGCGCCGAGGAATGGTTCCAGCGCCAGGCGGGGGCAGGCGGCAACAGGCAACGCCGGGCACCGATGTTCGCGCCGTTCAAACTGCGCGACATGCAGCTCAACAACCGCATCGTCGTTTCGCCGATGGCGCAGTACAAGGCAGTCGATGGCTGCCCGACCGACTGGCATTTCGCCCACTATGCCGAGCGTGCCAAGGGCGGCGCCGGGCTTGTCTATATCGAGATGACCTGCGTCAGCCCGGAAGGACGCATCACGCCCGGTTGTCCCGGCTTCTATGCGTCCGAACATGAGGTGGCGTGGAAGCGGCTGGTCGATTTCGTCCACACCGAGACCGAGGCTAAAATCTGCGCCCAGATCGGGCATTCCGGGGCCAAGGGCTCGACCCGTGTCGGCTGGGAGGGCACCGACGTGCCGCTCTCCTCGGGCAATTGGCCGGTCATGGCGGCCTCGGCGATTGCATGGTCGCCGCAAAACCAGGTGCCGAAAGCCATGGACCGCGCCGATATGGATTTGGTGCGCGACCAGTTCGTGGCCTCCACCGAAATGGCCGATCGTTGCGGCTTCGACATGCTGGAGATCCACGCCGCGCACGGCTATCTCCTGTCGTCCTTCATCACGCCGGTCACCAACCAGCGCACGGATGAGTATGGCGGTTCGCTGGAAAATCGCATGCGCTATCCCCTGGAAATCTTCCATGCGGTGCGCGCCGCCTGGCCGGCGCGAAAGCCGATTTCGGTGCGCATTTCGGCCAATGATTGGGTCGGCATCGAGGGTGTGACGCCGGCCGATGCGGTGGAGATCGCGCGGATGCTGCACGAAGCCGGCGTCGACATCTGCGACGTCTCGGCAGGCCAGACCTCGATTGCCGCTAAACCTGTCTATGGCCGAATGTTCCAGACACCATTCTCGGACCGCATCCGCAACGAGGTCGGTATGGCGACGATGGCGGTCGGCAACATCTACGAGCCGGATCATGTCAATTCGATCCTGATGGCCGGCCGCGCCGACCTAGTGGCCCTGGCACGGCCGCATCTCGCCGATCCCTACTGGACGCTGCATGCCGCCGTGACGCTCGGTGATCGTGGTGTCAAATGGCCGGATCCCTATCTGCCCGGACGCGACCAGATCTACCGGCTGGCCGAGCGCGATGCGGCGGCGGGGCTGAAAGTATGACGACGGCCTCGGCGATCCCCGGCAAGCATGCTTTGGTCACCGGCGGCGGTTCCGGCGTCGGCCGGGCCATCGCGCTCGTGCTGGCCGAAGCCGGTATCGAGGTGACCATATGCGGGCGGCGCGAGGCCGAGCTTGCCAAGGTGGCTGGAGAGAACGACCGCATCCACGCCATGTCAGCCGATGTTACAAATGAGGCGGCGATGATTTCGCTCTACGCGCAAGCGGAAGCCGTGCGCGGCCCGTTCGACATCGTCGTCGCCAATGCCGGCATGGCCGGCAGCACGCCGGCGCACAAGACCTCGCTTGCCGACTGGCAGCGCACGCTCGACGTCAATTTGACCGGCGCCTTCCTGACGGTGAAGCCGGCGCTGGCCGGCATGGCCGCGCGCAAGGCGGGCCGGATCGTCTTCGTTGCCTCGACCGCAGGGCTGAAAGGCTACGCCTATGTCGCGCCCTACGCGGCGGCCAAGCATGGGGTGGTCGGGCTGATGCGGGCACTGGCGGCCGAGACGGCGAAATCCGGCGTGACCGTCAACGCCGTTTGCCCGGGCTTCGTAGAGACCGACATGCTGGAGGACTCCATTCAGCGCGTCGTCGAAAAGACCGGCCGCTCAGTCGAGCAGGCGCGGGCGAGCCTTGCCTCGACCAACCCGCAAGGCCGTTTCATCCAGCCGCAGGAAGTTGCCGCGGCGGTGCTCTGGCTGTGTGGCGATGCGGCTGCGTCGATTACCGGACAAGCGATTTCGATCTCAGGAGGCGAAACATGGTAGCCGGCCCATTGCCCGCGCCGTCGGGACCCGGCAAGGACCGGCTGCGTCTCTGGATCAGGCTGCTGCGCGCCTCGCGCACGATCGAGGCCGAGCTGCGCGAGCGCCTGAAGAAGGAATTCGATACGACACTGCCGCGTTTCGACGTCATGGCCGCCCTCTACCGCGCGCCGGAAGGCATGCTGATGAGCGATCTGTCGCGCTTCCTGCTGGTATCCAACGGCAATGTCACCGGCATTGTCGACCGGCTGGTTTCGGAAGGGGTGGTCGCGCGCGCGCGCCGCAATGGCGATCGCCGCACATCCATGGTGCGACTGACCGACGAGGGTTCCAAATCTTTTGCCGCAATGGCCGCGGCGCATGAGGGTTGGATCGGAGAATTGCTGGCCAAGGTCAGCGAGGAGGATGCGCGCCGGCTGACCGGCATGCTGACCTCGTTCCGCAGCAACTGGGAGGGACGCGAATGAGTTCGATGGCCGGCCTCAAGCCGAAGCACTTCCTTTGGGAAGTCGAAGGCAGGATCGCCAGGGTGCGGCTCGACCGGCCGGAGCGCAAGAATCCGCTGACCTTCGCCAGCTATGCGGAACTGCGCGACACGTTCCGCGATCTCGTCTATGCCGACGACGTCGACGCCGTGGTGTTCCTGCCCAATGGCGGCAATTTCTGCTCGGGCGGCGATGTCCACGACATTATCGGCCCATTGGTCAAGATGGACATGAAGGAATTGCTCGCCTTCACCCGCATGACCGGCGATTTCGTCAAGGCGATGCTCAACTGCGGCAAGCCGATCATCGCGGCGGTCGACGGTGTCGCGGTCGGCGCCGGCGCCATCATCGCCATGAGCGCCGACATCCGCATCGCCACGCCGGAGGCCAAGACCGCTTTCCTGTTCACCCGCGTCGGCCTTGCCGGCTGCGACATGGGCGCCTGCGCGATCCTGCCGCGCATCATCGGCCAGGGCCGTGCCGCCGAATTGCTCTACACCGGCCGCACGATGACGGCAGCGGAAGGCGAGCGCTGGGGCTTCTACAACAGGCTGGCCGATGCCGCAGTGCTCGAGGCCGACGCGCTCGAGATGGCGGCGCGCATCGTCTCGGGTCCGACCTTCGCGCACGGCATCACCAAGACGCAGCTCAACCAGGAATGGTCGATGGGCCTCGACCAGGCGATCGAAGCGGAAGCGCAGGCGCAGGCGATCTGCATGCAGACGCGGGACTTCGAGCGCGCCTACAAGGCCTTCCTAGCCAAGGAGAAACCGGTGTTCGAGGGCAATTGATGGCTGACAAGAGTTTCCTCAACTGGCCGTTTTTCGAAGACCGGCATCGCGAACTCGCCGAACGCCTTGATGCCTGGTGCGCCAGGAACCTGCCCGTCGATCACCATGACGTCGATGCCGCCTGCCGCGAACTGGTGGCCAAGCTTGGCCGCGACGGCTGGCTGAAGCCGACGGCGCTCGATACCGACAATCCGGGACCGCTCGATGTCCGCACCTTGTGCATCACGCGCGAGACGCTGGCGCGCCATGACGGGCTGGCCGACTTTGCCTTCGCCATGCAGGGGCTCGGCACCGGCGCGCTCAGCCTGTTCGGCACGCCCGACCAGCAGCAATGGCTGGCAAAGACCAGGGCCGGCAAGACGATTTCCGCCTTCGCGCTTTCGGAGCCACGCTCCGGGTCGGATGTCGCCAACACCGAAATGATGGCGAGCCGCGATGGCGACTTCTATATCCTCAGCGGCGAGAAGACCTGGATTTCCAATGGCGGCATTGCCGATCTCTACGTCGTCTTTGCCCGCACCGCCGAGGCACCGGGTGCCAAGGGACTTTCCGCCTTTCTCGTACCCGCTGATACCAAGGGGCTTGGCATCGCCGAGCGCCTTGAAGTGATCGCGCCGCATCCGCTGGCGCGGCTTTCCTTCGATCAGGTCCGGGTGTCGGCCTCGGCGCTGATCGGCAAACCGGGAGACGGCTTCCGCATCGCCATGTCGGTGCTTGACGTGTTCCGCTCGACGGTCGGCGCGGCGGCACTCGGCTTTGCCCGCCGGGCGCTGGACGAAAGCATCAGCAGGGTGGCCGAGCGCAAACTCTTCGGCGCTCCGATGGCAGAGCTGCAGATGGTGCAAGGCCATATCGCCGACATGGCGCTGGACGTCGATGCCGCGGCGCTGCTGGTCTACCGCGCTGCCTGGACCAAGGACATGGGCGCGGCGCGTGTCACCCGCGAGGCGGCGATGGCTAAGCTGTTCGCCACCGACAAGGCGCAAGAGGTGATCGACAAGGCTGTGCAACTGCATGGCGGCGACGGCGTCCGCAAGGGCCACATCGTCGAGAGCCTCTATCGCGAGATCCGCGCGCTGCGCATCTACGAGGGCGCATCCGATGTGCAGAAGGTGGTGATCGCACGGCAGGTGATGGGCGCGGCCTGACAGCGACGTATTTGATTTTGAGATTTGGTTTTTAAGAATACCGGGGAGGCTTGAAAAATGCACGAGATCCTGCAGCCGGAGGGCTGGGCGAAACCGGTCGGCTACGCCAACGGCATTGCCGCGCGCGGCAGGCTCGTCTTCGTCGGCGGACAGGTCGGCTGGAACGGGCAGTGCCAGTTCGAGACCGACGATTTCGCCGGCCAGGTGCGGCAGACGCTGCAGAACATCGTCGCCGTGCTGGCGGAGGCCGGCGCGGAGCCACGGCACATCACCGCGATGACCTGGTATTTCACCGACAAGGCCGAATATCTCGGCAATCTCAAGGGTATAGGCGAGGCCTATCGCGAGGTGATCGGCCGGCATTTTCCGGCCATGGCCGCCATGCAGGTGGTGGCGCTGGTGGAAGATCGCGCCAAGATCGAAATTCAGGCAACCGCCGTCATTCCGGATTAACGAATTCGTTATTCCCGGATTGATCAGCCGCGCAGCCCCGCCTGCCTGAGCAGCGGCAGCACATGGTCGCAGAAATAGGGCAGTTCCCTGGTGTAGTTGACGAAGGATAGCGCGATGCCCTGGTAGCCATGCCCGGCTATTGCCGCCATCTCGGCGGCAATCGTTTCCGGCGTTCCAACCAGCGGGTAGGTGCCGGCGCCGCCGGCGAAACGCTGCCGGTAGCGGTCATAGGCATGCGGGTCATGCGACTGCGAGAACTCCTTCTTGCCTGCCATATGAGCATCGACCGCATCGTGGTCGACCAGATCGACGGCATAGCGCGTGTAGTAGGCCTGCGCCTCTTCCATGGTTGGACGGCAGACGACATGCGCCACCGTGTAGACGCCGACGTTGCGGCCAACCTTGTCGGCCCGCTCGCTGATGTCGGCGACATGCTTGCCGGCATCGCTCATTTCCGAAAAGGTCGTGAACAGATAATCGCATCGGGCGGCGGCGAAATCCCGGCCCGGGCCACCGAAAGCAGCGTTCATGGTCACCGGGCGTGGAACCTGCAGGCTCGCCGGCCGGCTCACCGCCTCCTTGAGGCGATAGTAGGTGCCTTCATAGTCCAGAGGCTGGTCCGAGGCGTAGAGCTTTTCCAGGATTTCGATCCATTCGGCGGCCTGGTCGTAGCCCTTCTCGACCAAAGGCGTGCCGAACATGCCGAATTCCTTCGGGTTCCAGCCGCAGACGATGTTCAAGCCGGCGCGGCCCTGGCTGATATGGTCGACAGTTGCCAGCGCCTTGGCGGCATAGAGCGGATGCACCAGCGGCACATGCACGGTCATGAACAGGCCGATCTGCTCGGTGGCCACCGCCAGAGCTGCTGCCCAGGTGAAGGTCTCGAACGACCATTCGCGCACCTTGTTGCGGCCGCCAAAGCCACGCCAGCGCGCGATCGGAAGCATAAATTCCAGCCCGGCGCGGTCGGCGATCTGCGCCGCCGTCAGATTGTCCTGCCAGCTTGCCGTCCAGCGTTCCGGCACATCGGTGATGGCCAGACCGCCATCGGCATTGGTCGAAAAGACGCCGAGCTTCAGTTTGTTCGAGCCGTGCAGGGGATGCGTTTTGATCATCATGGGAACTCGTGGCGGGAGACCGACACGCTAGGCCCGCGCAAAAATATTTCAAGCCTGAAATAGCTTCGCCTCGCCGCCGATTGCGGATATGAATTTGGAGGGGAAAAGGGGATGGATATGAGCGCGTTCCGTCAGAAGTGCATCGGCAAGACCAATCTCGTCGGCTCCTTCGCCGCTATTCCCCATCCCGTCGCCGTCGAAGTGATGGCGCTCGCCGGCCTCGACTTCCTCTGCATCGACTGGGAACATGCTCAGATCGCGCGGGACACGATCGAAACCATGGTGCGGGCGGCCGACGTGCATCGCGTGCCGGCCATGGTGCGTGTTCCCGGTCATGCGCCGGAAGCTATCCAGGCGGCGCTCGACAGCGGCGCACAAGGCGTGCTCGTGCCGCGCGTCTCGACCGCTGCTCAGGCCGAGGCGGCGGTGAAAGCCTCGCGCTATCCGCCGCTGGGCGAGCGGGGCGTCGGGCCTGGCCGGGCGGCCGGCTATGGCTATCGCATCCCCGAATATCTAGCCGCGGCCAACGACAGGATCGTCGTCGCGGTCCAGGTCGAGACATCGGAGGGGCTGGCCAACATCGAGGCGATCGCGGCCATAGACGGCATCGATGTGGTCTTCGTCGGCCCCGGCGATCTCTCCGTGTCGATCGATGCGATCGGGCCGAAAGGCGTGGACAAGCTCAATGAGGCAATCACAAGGATCATCCGCGCGACCGTCGCGCACGGCAGGACATCGGGCTTATATTGCGCCAGCCCACAGACGATCAGCCAGTGGGCCGCTATCGGCGCGAGCTTCTTCGTGCTGGCCAGCGACACCATGTTTCTTGGCGCCGGCGCTGCGGCCAACTGCACCGCTGCGCGCGCCGAACTGGGGTGAGACGGGGCGGGATCAGGCAAAAACTTTTTAAGCTTAAAACTTTTTCCTTGAAAAGCGCCGCACATTGGATAGCATCCAAACTCGATGGCGACTGTCGTGCCGGTGGGGCTTGCCGGGCAGTCCGTCGCGGTGCTCCGGGTGGGAGGGGTTTCAGTCCTTGTCGTTCATACTGCCCCAGTCATCGTCCAGCGCGCGTTATGCTTTCGACGGCGTACGTGCCCAGATCCGTGACCTGCACACCGAAAACATTGCCAACCTTGCCGTGCGCGCCCGAGAACTGGGCGACGTGATCGCGCTCTGGTACGGCGAAGGCGACATGGTGACGCCCGCTTTCATCCGCGACGCGGCGAAGGCCGCCTTCGATGAAGGCCAGACGTTCTACGTCCCTAACATGCGTGGGCACCCCCTACTGAACGAGGCGCTGTCGGAATACCAAACGCGCATTCACGGCCGGACGATCCCGATTGCGCGCACCACGGTCACGCCCGGCGGCATGCAGGCGCTGTACCTGGCGCTGGAACTGCTGGTCGATACCGGCAGCAACGTCGTCTATGTCGCGCCGCAATGGCCCAACATCCACAACGCCATCCATCTGATCGGCGGCGAGCCAAGGCCGTTTTCGCTCGACTTCAAGGGCGACTGGCATCTCGATCTCGACCGGCTGTTCGCCACTTGCGATGCGCGCACACGCGCGATCTTCCTGTCGACGCCGTCCAACCCGACCGGCTGGACCGCGTCGCGCGAGGAGATGCAGGCGCTGCTCGACTTCAGCCGGCGCACCGGCATCTGGATCATCTCCGACGAGGTCTATGGCCGGCTCTATTTCGACGGCAATGTTGCTCCTTCCATCCTGCAGATCGCCGAGGATGGCGACCGGGTGCTGTCGGTCAACAGTTTTTCGAAGGCGTGGGCGATGACCGGCTGGCGCATCGGCTGGCTGACGCATCCGTCGGGGGTGGCCGACCAGCTTGGCGCCATGACGCAGTACATCAACAGCGGCACCGCCGCGCCTATCCAGGCAGGCGCTGTCGCCGCCATCCGCCAAGGCGAGCCGCTGGTCGAGGAGATCAGGCAGCGGATCAAAACCGGCCTCGACCTTGCCTATGACAGGCTGGCCCAGATTCCCGGCATCATCCTGCCGACGAAACCGCGCGGAGGCATGTATGCCTTCTTTGCCATGGACGGCGAAAGCGACGCCCGGCAGGCCTGCGCCAGGATACTGGAGACGGCGCGCGTCGGGCTGGCTCCCGGCCACCTCTTTGGAAATTCGGCAGCGGCCTTCCTGCGGATGTGCGTGTGCCGTGAACGCGACCAGATGGCGACCGCGCTCGAGCGCATGGTCGCCGCCATGAATTGACGCCCCGCTGGGAGGTGGGACGGCAACAAACCGTGCGGGAGCAAACCCGCCCGATCACAACCAGAGGGAACACAAAATGAGCTTCACTCGTCGCAACCTGCTTCTTCTCGCCGCCACGATCGGCATCGCTGCCGGCCCGGCCACCGCCTTTGCCGCCGATGTGCTCAATGTCGGCGCCTACCCGACCAATCCGCCCTTCGAATACAAGAACGAGAGCGGCACTTTCGAGGGCTTTGAAGTCGACATCGTCAACGAAGCGGCCAAGCGTGCCGGCATGACCACCGACATTGCCGACCTCGGCTTCCAGGCGCTGTTCGCGGCTGTCAGTTCCAACCGCATCGATGTCGCGATCTCCTCGATCACCATCACGCCGGAGCGACTGAAAACGCTGTCCTTCACCCAGCCCTATTATGACTCCGACATGGGCATTGCGACGAAGACCGATAGCGCTGTTAACACCGAGGCCGACCTCAAGGGCAAGATCGTCGGCGTGCTTTCAGGCTCGACCGGCGAGACCTGGGTCAAGGCGCATCAGGAGGCTGACGGCTACAGCGACGTGAAGGGCTATGACACGCAGCAGAATCTTCTGCTCGACCTCAGCGCGGGCCGCGTGGACGCCGCCGTCAGCGATATTCCGGGCATGGAATACTCCTTCACCAAGATGAAGGACCTGAAGGTCAAGCAGCGCATCAAGACCGGCGAACAGTACGGCCTGATGATGAGCAAGGACCATCCGCTGCTCGGCAAGCTGAACGACGCGCTGACCGCGATGAAGAAGGACGGAACGCTGGCCGCGATCCACAAGAAGTGGTTCGGCAGCGACGCGCCAGCCGATTCCTCGACGGTCAAGGAAAGGCCGCTGCCCAAGGCCTGACCGGCAATGCACTTAAATCGTGCCGGCTCCCAGGCCGGCACGATTCATTTCACGCTCCGGCGCCTGCTGCCACACGGATAGCCTCATCGGAGGCAAGGTCGATTGGTTTTAACTTGAGCATCCTTTGCTCTGGGGTTCGGGAACGCTCCCATGTCGCTGATCGACACCTTCTTCAATCCTGACGTGATCATGTCCAGCCTGCCGGCGCTGTTGCGTGGCTTCCTGAACACGCTGCTGCTCGGCATTTTGAGTATCGGCATCGGCATTCCCATCGGCCTGGGGATCAGCCTGTTGCGGCTCTATGCGCCGAAGCCGCTGCGCTGGCTGGCGGTCGGCTACACCGACATCTTCCGGGCCCTGCCGGTGCTGGTGGTGCTGATCCTGATCTACTATGCGCTGCCCTTCCTCGGCATCCGTCTGTCGTCCTGGGCCTCCGCCGTGACGGCGTTCGCCATCATCATGTCGGCCTATTCAGCAGAAGTGTTCCGCTCCGGCATTGAGAGCATTCCGAAAGGCCAATTCGAGGCAGCACAGGCGCTCGGCCTGCCTTTCCTTTTGACCTTGCGCAAGGTGGTGCTGCCGCAGGCGATCCGCGTGGTCATCCCGCCGATGACCAGCAATTGCGTTTCGATGTTCAAGGACACGTCGCTCGCTTCCACCGTTGCGCTGCCTGAACTGTTGAAGGAAGCGACCAACGCGCAATCGCTCTATGCCAATCCCTCGCCGCTGATCGGCGCCGCTTTGGTCTATCTCATCTTCCTCTGGCCCATGGTCCGCCTCGTCAGCCTGCTCGAAGACCGCTTCAAGACCGAGAAGACGCGCTGACCTCATCAACCGTCCCGCTTCCCAAGCCATTCGCAGGAGATACAGTTGAGCAATTCCCAAGCCGCCGGCGGCTTTCCGGTCGACACCATCCGCGCCATGTTTCCGGCCTTGCAGCGCGCCGGTGATTTCATCTTCATGGACAACGCCGCCGGCGCGCAGATCCCGCAGAGCGTGCTCGATGCGGTGACCAACCACCTGGTCTCGCACAATGTGCAGCGCGGCGGACGTTACGGCCGCAGCGTCGCGGTCGACCAATCGGTCGCCAATGCGCGCGAGAGCGTGGCCTTGCTGATCAACGCCTACAGTCCGTCGGAAATCTGCTTCGGCATGAACGCCACCTCATTCATCCGCTTGGTCAGCCTCGGCATCGGCCAGATGCTGGCCAAGGACACAGAGCGCGACGAGATCGTCATCACCGATATGGACCACGACGCCAACATCGCGACGTGGCTGGCGCTGGAATCCGCCGGAGCCAAGTTCAAGTGGTGGCGCATGCGCGAGGACGGCAACCTGCATGTCGACGACCTCAAGCCGCTGGTTTCTGAGCGCACCCGTCTCGTCGCCTGCACGGTGACGGCGCACTCGATCGGTTCGATCGTTGATGTCGCTTCCGTGGCCGCGATCGCGCATGCGGCCGGCGCCGAAGTGTTCCTTGACTGCGTGCATTACGGACCGCACGGGCTGATCGACGTGCAGGCCTGGGACTGCGATTATCTCGTCTGCTCCGGCTACAAGAATTTCTCGCCGCATATGGGCTTTCTGTGGGGCCGCTTCGAAACGCTGAAGCGGCTGCCGACCTTCCGCGAGGATTTCATCCCCGACGAGCCGCCTTACAAGGTCGAGGCCGGCACCTTCATCTACGAGAACGTCTCAGGCATGGATGCCGCGGTGCAGTACCTGGAACTGATCGGCCGCAATCTGGCGCCCTCCAACAACCGCTCGCGGCGCGACAACATCGTTGCCGGCATGGGCGCCATCCGCGACTATGAAATGCTCCTGGCGCGCGAGATGCTCGCCGTGCTCAAGGGATGCAATGCCACGATCTACGGCGTCGCCGAGGAAGCCCGCATCAACGAACGCGTGCCGACATTCTGCTTCAACATCGGCAAGCTGTCGCCGCAGCGGATCGTCGAGGAAATGGCTGACATGCAGATCGGCATCCGCGACGGCCATATGTATGCGCCCCGGCTGATGAAGCGTCTCAACCTGTCGATGGACAGCGGCGCCATCCGCGCCTCGCTGGTCCATTACAACACGGTCGACGAGGTCAGGCGTTTCGGCGAGGCACTGCGCGCCGTCATCGCAAGGCTGTCGTAGCTGGTCCTTAAACCTCTCCGGCGCGGAACATCGGCCCGCCCTTGTGGGCCGGGAAGCCATAGCCGTTGATCATCACCAGATCGATGTCGGAGGCACGCGCCGCGATGCCTTCGGCGAGTAATGCCTTGCCCTCTTCGGCCATTGCCGCCAGTAAGCGCGTGACGATCTCATCGGACGAAAAGCGGCGCGGCACGATGCCGTTGGCCGCTCGCACGGCCTCGATCAGCGCCGTTACTTGCGGGTCGCTCCTGCGTTCGCCGTCCGAATAATCGTACCAGCCGCGCCCGGTCTTGCGGCCGAAGCGGCCGGCCTCGCACAGCCGGTCGGCGATTTCGACATAACGTGCTTGCGGATCGCGCATCGCCGCCTGTCGCTTGCGCCGCGCCCAGGCTATCTCCAGCCCAGCCATATCGTTGACCGCGAAGATCCCCATCGGGAAGCCCCAGGCCTCCAGCGCGGCATCCACCTCATCGGGTGCTGCGCCATCCTCCACCATGAACTCCGCCTCGCGGCGGTAGGCGGAATAGATGCGGTTGCCGATGAAACCCTCGGTAACGCCGCACACGACAGGCAGCTTGCCGAGCTTTCTGACGAAGGCGATAGCCGAGGCGAGCACGTCGGGCGCCGTCGCCGCGCAATCCACCACTTCGGTGAGCCGCATGACGTTGGCCGGCGAGAAAAAATGCAGGCCGACGATCCGCTCGGGCCTGGCGGTTGCCGAGGCGATCTCGTTGGGGTTGAGGTAGCTGGTGTTGGTCGCAAGGATGGCGTCCGGGCGGACGATGCGATCAAGCGTCCGGAAGAGGTCGGTTTTTACCGCGAGATCGTCGAACACCGCCTCGATGACCAGATCGGCCTGCGCCAGCCTGTCGGCTTCGCTGGCCGCTTCAAACCGGCTCAGCGCCTCCCTGCGCGCATGATCGGTGAGACGGCCGGATTGGACTGACTTGTCGAGAAGGCCGGCGATACGCGCGTATCCTTTTGCCGCGGCGTCGTCCGTCTGCTCGACGCCGATTACGCCATAGCCGGCATTCAAGGCCGAGACCGCGATGCCTGCACCCATCAGGCCGGTTCCGACGATACCGACGGTCTCGACCTTGCGAGGCGTGACACCCTCCAGCCTGTCGACTTTGCTGGCTTGCCTCTCGGCAAAGAAGACGTGGCGCAACGCTGCCGCTTCGCGAGAATCCCGGAGGCGCAGGAAGGTCGCGCGTTCGTCCGCAAGACCGTCCTCAAGTTTGGCCGTGGACGCAGCCCGGACCAGTCTCACGGCTTCTGCAGGCGCGATCTGTCCACGGCTGCGGGAAAGCACCTTCTTTGCGGCTGCCGCGTCGGCCTCAGGTTGCGAGCGCGGGACGGAAAGCGCGCCCGTGGGCCGCAGCGGTTGGCCGACGAGATGGCGGGCGACGTCGAGCGCGCCTTCGGGAAGATCGTCGGCAATGGTATCGATCAGACCGAGAGCGAGCGCTTCGTCGGCATTTGCGGGCCGACCCGTGCCGATCAGGTCAATTGCGGCGACCGTGCCGATGAGGCGGGGCAGGCGTTGGGTTCCGCCGGCCCCAGGCACTAACCCGAGCTTGACCTCGGGCAGGCTGAAGCTGGCCGCCTTGCTGGCCACCCGGTAGTGGCAGGCCAGCGCAATCTCGCAGCCGCCGCCGAGCGCCGCGCCGCCTGCTGCCGCCACGATCGGTTTGGCGAAGCTCTCGATCGCTTCGATCACGTCAGGCAGTGTGGGCGAGACAGCGGGCTTGCCGAATTCCTTGATATCGGCGCCACCGATGAAGGTGCGCCCAATGGCGGTCAGCACCACGGCAGACACTTCATCCGACGCCGCACGCCCAAGCGCAGCCATCAGTCCGGCCCTGACATGGAAGGACAGCGCGTTGACCGGCGGATTTTCGATCGTGACGACGAGAACGCCATCGACGATCTTGCCTGTGACACTCTCGGAAAATCGTGCTGTGTTCATGGAGTTTTATCCCGGAACGACGGCAAATCTTCCTCCTCCTTCGCTCTCCGCCAAATGCCGGTGTCCCGGCTCGGACGGATGAAGCGCCATGGATCTTCAAAATAATTTCAAGCTTAAAATAATTAGAATTCGAAAAACTTCAAGCCTACCGGAGTCGACTGCAAAAGGCGTCGCTACCACGACGGTGATCGGTCAGACTTGACGGTTGCACTGCGGTGCCGGGTCAAGGCGAGTTTGTGGAAACCTTCGGCAGCAGGGCTTTGAAATAGTCGATCGTCTGTTGCAGCCCGGCTTCCAAAGTCACCGTCGGCTCCCAGCCGACAAGCCTTTTGGCAAGGGTGATATCGGGCTGGCGGTGCCGCGGATCGTCTTGCGGAAGATCGCCGTAAATTATATCCGAACCTGATCCGGTCATCTGCGTCGTCAGTTCGGCCAAGCGCCTGATCTTTACTTCCCTTGGATTGCCGATGTTTACTGGACCGGTCACCTCCGGCCCCGTATCCATGAGGCGCAGCATGCCGCTCACCAGGTCGTCGACGTAGCAAAACGACCTTGTCTGTGAGCCGTCGCCGAAAATGGTTATCGGTTCACCACGAAGCGCCTGCACGATGAAATTTGAGACAACCCTGCCGTCTGCCGGGTGCATGCGCGGCCCGAACGTATTGAAAATCCGCGCGACCTTGACCCACAAGCCATGTTGTCGGTGATAGTCGAAGAACAGCGTTTCGGCGCAGCGTTTGCCTTCATCGTAGCATGAGCGCGGCCCGATCGGGTTTACATTGCCCCAGTAACTCTCGGGCTGCGGATGCACAGACGCGTCACCATAGACCTCACTGGTGGAGGCCTGAAAGACTTTGCATTTCAGCCGCTTTGCCAGTCCAAGAACATTGATGGCGCCGTGCACGGCGGTCTTGATCGTCTGAACCGGGTCGTACTGGTAGTGAACAGGCGAGGCCGGACACGCCAGGTTGTAAATCTCATCGACTTCGACGTAGAGCGGAAAGGTCACGTCATGGCGCATGAATTCGAAGCGGGGATGCTTGGCCAAATGGTCGATATTGCGCTTTGATCCGGTGAAAAGGTTGTCGACACACAAGATTTCGTCGCCTCGTTCCAACAGGCGGTCAATAAGATGCGAGCCGATAAACCCTGCGCCCCCGGTAACGAGAATGCGTCTGCGGCTGTCATAGAGTCTTGCCAATTTCTGCTCCCAGGCAAATGCTGATCGACCAGATATCGGTCGCCACACGCAGGATACGACGTGTCCGCAGCCAATGCACAAGGACCAAACTGAAATTTCGCAGATCCGCTCGGTGCCGATGCGAATTCCGATCCGGGCATTTGGTTTGATCAGAAGGCACGATTGAGGCCGATAGTGGCCTATGGATTGGCAGCAGAGAATATCAGCCCTGTCGTCAGGGCCGCCGCTGCGTAGATGGCCGGCAGAACCTGACGGTTCACCCCAATCCGCAGCAGAGAGTGGCTCGAAACCCGATCCTGCTGGATTTTATCCACAACTTCGATGACATCGGCGGATGGCAACATGAAAAAAACGGTGACGCCTATTTGCGTGAGACATTCCTCTTCGCGATAGAGCATCGTTGAATTGGCCAACAGCCTGCCATACAAGCACGTCGGCTCAACAGGTGGCTCGAGGAACCCCACGGATGTCCGAACGCATTGCAGTTATCGGCCTGGGTTATGTCGGCCTGCCGGTAGCCATTGCCTTTGGGAAGGTTTTCCCCGGCACCATAGCTTTTGACATCAGCGAGCGTCGGATCGGGGAATTGCATGGCGGCGTCGATCGTACGGGGGAAGTTGACGCAACGGCGCTCAAGGAGACCTCGATAGGGCTGACCACCGACCGGGAGATGTTGAAAGGCGCTACTTTCTTCATCGTCGCCGTGCCAACCCCTATCGACGCAAATCGCGCTCCCGATCTAGCTTCTTTGAAACTGGCGTCCGAACTCGTCGGCGAGGCGGTGAGCAAAGGCGCCGTCGTCGTTTTTGAGTCGACAGTCTATCCAGGTGTGACCGAAGATTTCTGTGGGCCGATCATCGAGCAGGTTTCCGGCCTGCGACATCCCCGCGACTTTGCCCTCGGCTATTCGCCCGAACGCGCCAACCCCGGCGATCGAGAACACTCGCTGCAAAAGATCGTCAAAGTCGTCTCCGGCGAGAATAACGAGACGCTGGAGCGCGTCGCGAACGTTTATGGCCGTATCATCGATGCCGGCGTCTACCGCGCCCCGTCGATCAAGGTGGCCGAGGCAGCGAAGGTTATCGAGAACACCCAGCGCGATCTGAACATCGCGCTGATGAACGAACTGGCAATGATCTTCGAGCGGCTCGATATCCGGACGCAGGATGTTCTTGATGCTGCGTCGACGAAATGGAACTTCCTTCCCTTCAAACCGGGGTTCGTCGGCGGCCACTGCATCAGCGTCGATCCATATTATTTGACCGCCAAGGCCGAGGCAGAAGGTTACCATCCGCAGATCATCCTCGCCGGACGTCGCATCAATGACGGCATGGGGGCCTTCGTCGCCCAGCAGGTTGTCAAACGGCTGATTGGTTCTGACACGCCCGTCAAAGGGGCTTCTGTCGGCATTCTCGGGCTGACATTCAAGGAGGACGTGCCGGATTTGCGCAACAGCCGCGTTTTCGACATGGTCAAGGAACTAAGGCAGTTCGGAATTGTCCCCAAAGTCCATGATCCCCTTGCCGATGTCGAAACCGCTCGGCGTGATCACGGCGAAACAATCCTGCCGCTCGATGAGATAAACGATTTGCAGGCGCTTGTTCTGGCGGTGCCTCACAGGCAATATCTCACCAACGAAAGAGCGCGTCTTTTTCAAATGATCAGGCCGGGGGGGACACTGTTCGATGTCAAGTCGGCCATCAAGCCCAATGAAGTTCCCGACAACATAAAATACTGGAGCTTGTAAAGCTCGCCTGAAATTAACGCTAGGATATGCAGTGACATCAAGCAGGCCGATACTGATCACCGGCGCAGCCGGGTTCATAGGGTTTCATCTTTGTCTGAGGCTGCTTGCCGAAGGACGCCAGGTTATCGGCCTCGACTCCATGAACGAGTATTATGACGTCAGCCTGAAGCAGGCTCGTCTCGAGCGGCTGAAAGCGTTTTCAAATTTTTGTTTCGAGCATGCCGATCTCACGGAGCGGGACCGTATTTCGGAGCTCTTCCTCTCGGCCGCGCCGGAGGTTGTCGTCAATCTCGCGGCGCAAGCCGGCGTACGCTATTCGATCAGCAATCCGCACGCCTATGTGGAAAGCAACCTCAGCGGCTTTGTCAACATCCTGGAAGGATGCCGGCAGGCCTCCGTCGGCCATCTGGTCTATGCATCGTCGAGTTCGATTTATGGCGGCAGCACCCGCATGCCGTTTTCCGTGCACGATCCGGCGGACCATCCGCTCAGCCTTTACGCCGCAAGCAAGAAGGCGAACGAGCTGATGGCGCACACATACAGCCATCTGTTTCGACTGCCGACCACCGGGCTGCGTTTTTTCACCGTCTATGGTCCGTGGGGGCGGCCGGACATGGCGCTGTTCATCTTCGCCAAGGCTATCCTCGCCGGCGAGCCGATCGAGGTCTTCAACTATGGCAACATGCAGCGGGATTTCACCTATATCGACGACATTGTCGAAGGTATTATCCGCGTCATGCAGCAACCCGCGACACCCAATCCTGAGTGGAAAAGTGTCGCGCCAGACCCAGCGACCAGCAACGCCCCGTTCAAGATTCACAACATCGGCGGCAATTCGCCCGTTCAACTGAACCGATTGATCGAGGTGCTCGAAGACGCGCTGGGACGCAAGGCAAACCGCAACCTCAGGCCACTTCAGCCAGGCGACGTTCCGGCAACTTTCGCCAATGTCAGCTCGCTCGAGGAGGCGACCGGCTTCAAGCCCAAAATCCCGATCGAAATAGGGGTTCCGCGCTTTGTCGAATGGTACCGGGAGTTCTACCGATCATGATCGGACGCTTCGCCACCTGGAGGCGGCTGGCTCCTGACCAGCCATCGCTGGCGCATGCCGCTCGGAAAACTCAATAAGCCGCAGCCGAACTGGGTGTCGCCTGAAGGCGGTGAATATCTTTCCGGGGCGGCGCACCGAACAGGCGACGATATTCTCGGCTGAACTGCGAAGGGCTGTCATAGCCCACCGCGAACCCGGCCGTGCCTGCGTTTGCGCCGCCGGCAAGCATAATCCTTCGCGCCTCCTGCAGGCGCAGCTGCTTCTGGTATTCGAGCGGGGTCATGCGCGTAATCGCCTTGAAATGGGCATGAAGGGACGACGCGCTCATGCCTGATGCCGCCGCAATGTCTTCGATGCGCAGTTGTGCCTGGAAATGATTGCGGATCGTGGCGATGGCGCGGCTGACCTGGCTCAGGTGGCTGTCCACCGACGCCATCTGGCGAAGCGTGTCACCGTGCGGTCCGGTGAGGAGCCGGTAAAGGATTTCGCGTTCGATCAGCGGCGCCAGCACGGTGATGCTCTCGGGGCGATCGAGCAGCCTGACAAGCCGACAGGCGGCATCAATCAGGTCGGGGTCACTTGGATAGGCAGCTAACACCGGCAGATCCCTGCTGGGGGATGCACGTCCTTCTTTCACAAGCAGCTCGGCCAGCGCGGTGGAATCAAAATCTATCTTGCAACAGAGGTAGGGCGCCGCCGGGCTCGCCTCCAACACATGCCCGACCAGCGGCAGGTCGACCGAGACGAGCAGGTAGCTCGATGCGTCATAGACCACGCTCTGGTCGGCCAGCGAGACGCGCTTCGATCCTTGGGCGATTATGCAAAGCGACGCCTCGTAGACCGCAGGCACGGGTGCACTGGGCTGGTTGGCGCGAATGAGCGACAGCCGCGGCACCGCAGTGCCGGCCATGCCAGATTTCGGCGCAAAGCGGGTGATTAGCTCGGCGAGTTCATTGATTTTCTCCATGCCGCATAAATCTTCATGGCGCGAAATGTTGCAAGGCATTTCGAGTTCATTTGGAGGATCGTGCAAACTCTTTGGACGATCACGCTACCGCCCTTTACCGGTTCGCCGCCATCTATCTCCCCGCCACCGCAGCGAAAAAGGAAACGATCATGAAGGGACTTAAAGACAAGGTTGTACTCATCACCGGCGCCTCCAGCGGCATCGGCGAAGCGACGGTTCGGGAACTTGCCGGTGCCGGCGCCAGACTGTTCATCGGAGCCCGCCGCACCGAGCGGCTCAAGGCGCTGGCCGCAGAAATAGGCAAAGGCGTGGCGTGGCGCGAACTCGACGTGACTGACGCGGCGAATTTCGACGCCTTTGCCGATGCCGCTCATGCCGAATTCGGGCAGATCGATGTGCTGGTCAACAATGCCGGCGTCATGCCGCTGTCGCCGCTTGCCGCGCTGAAGCGCGATGAGTGGTCTCGCATGATCAATGTCAACATCGGCGGCGTGCTGAACGGGATCGCCGCGGTGCTGCCGCGCTTCGTCGCCCAGAAGAATGGGCATATCGTCAATGTCGCCTCGGTCGGTGCGCATATCGTGCTGCCCACCGCGGCGGTCTATTGCGGCACGAAATATGCCGTCTGGGCAATCACCGAGGGGCTGCGGCAGGAGCATGACGACATCCGCGCCACGATCATCTCCCCCGGAGTGACCGCAACCGAACTGGGCGACGATATCAGCGATCCTCAGGTCGCCACGGCTCTGAAAGAATGGCGGCAGAAGTCGCTCACACCGGACGCCATTGCACGGGCGATCCGTTTTGCGCTTGATCAACCCGATGGCGTCGACGTCAACGAAGTGATCGTGCGGCCAACCGCTGCCAATATGTAGAACTTGCTGCCGGATGCCGGCTTTCGGCGAGCTAGGGCGCTCTCCGAGATCCGGCAAACGGCCCACCCCTTAATGCACCCGCCCTCAGCCTCTGGCGCAACTCCCGCGGGCCACATCGTACCGGCTCTCGAACGCGCGCGAAAAATGCGCACTCGAATTGAACCCGCAAGCAAAGGCGATTTCCGAGATCGTGGGCGACACTCGGGCGGGCGACAACAATTCTTCCTTGCTGCGCTCCAGCCGCCTGTCCCAGACGAAGCGTTCCGGTCTCGCGGCAAGGCCGGTGCGCCGCTGGGAACTTACCCCGCTAATCATCTCCCCTGCGACGGTAGAGATGTCAGGCTTCGCCGGCCAGGCGCGCTGAAATCAGCCGCGCCGCCTTGATCACCGCTTCGCCCTGGCTGGCCGCCACGCTGTCATCGGCGCGTGACACAGGCGAGGCCACCGCCAGAGTGCCTAAAGGACGGCCATCGGAGCCGAGGATTGCCGCGGCTATGCTGTGGACGCCTTCTTCATAGCCTTGGGAGCTCGAGGAATAGCCGCGCTTGGCGGCAAGCCGGATCGCCTTCATCAGCCTGTCGGGCTGCGTCACCGTGTGTGGCGTGAAGGTCGGCAACGGCTTGTCGACATAGGCCTCGGCCGCTTCCTGAGGCGAAGCGGCGAGAAAGGCGATGCCGGAGGCGGTGCCGTGCAAGGGCAGCACCTGGCCGACATCGACATTGACCCGGTTGGCCTTTGCCGAGAGTTCGACGTGGACGGTCAGCAGTGCGCCGGCGCTGAATTCCGACAGATGCACCGTTTCGCCTGTTTCCAGCGCCAGCTCGCGAACCACAGGTGCTGCCACGCGCACGAAGGGAAAATGCGCGTCGCGAAAGCGGGCCAGCCGCGACAGGCCGGCGCCGAGCCGGTAGCGGCGGCTTGCCGGCTCTTGTTCGATCAGGCGGTGGTCGGCCAGCGCCATCAGCAGGCGCCGCGCCGTCGCCTTGTCGAGGCCGGTTTTGCGGGCGAGCTCGGACAGGCCGATCTCCGGTTCGCCGAGCGTGAACTGTTCCAACAGCGATATCGCTTTGCCGACTGTGCTCATCGTGCATCCTCAAGATACTTCGCATGGGAGGGAAGCCAATCCACCTTGCAGTCCGCTCATAGCACATAAAATGGTGGTTCAAATAACGAACCGTTTGGAAGCGACAAAAAACACCAGCAAGTTTCGCGGCGACATCAATCTCGATGCGCCGCGCCGTGCGAGGGGTGATGCTGCGCGGCAACACCTATCAACAGGTGGATCAACTCGGCGGCGCTGCGCCTGGCCGGCGTGTCGACCCAAACGCCTGATCCTGGCCGGCGCGGAAGCTTCAACTCTGCCCCAGCTGCGCGCGGCGCCAGGCGGCGGGCGCCTGGCCAACCCGCTCCCGGAAGAAGCGTGAGAAATAGGCCGGATCGTCGAAGCCGATTTCGTAGGCGATGTCCTCGACGGTGCGCACGGTGAACAGCAGCAAGCGCTTGGCCTCCAGCAACCGTCGCTCGCCCATGAGCCGCTTGACGCCGCTGCCAAGCACCCTATGGGCGGCCTTGTCGAGAAGATGCGGTGTCGTGGCCAGCGCCTCGACGTAGCGGTCGACGGGCCAGTTGTCGCGGAAATGCGCATCGACCAGACGGCGCAAGCCGCGCGCCAATGCAGCATCGGAAGAGCCAGTCGCATCCATTACCTCGGGACCAAGACGCGCGACGTGGGAGAGCGCGACGGCAATCAGCGCCGGCAGGGTCTTGTCACTCCCGGCCTGCGCCTCGGCATATTCCGTGGCGATCATCTCCAGCACCGCCGCAAGCCTTTTCCACGCGACGTGCTGAGGAAGGCTATCGGCAAAAACCGGCCGATCCAATGGCAGCAGGCTGTGAGCGGCTATTGCCGCAAGCGCATCATCGGCGACCGAAACGACGATGGCGTCGGTGCCGGGCCCGATCGAGAAGCCATGCACGATGGTGCTCGGCACGAAGCTGACGGCCGGCGCCGAAAAGTGCCAGGATTGATCCTCGATGCGATAAGTGCCGGAGCCGCTTGTCCAGTAGGTGATCTGGCCCATTTGCGGATGCTTGTGCGCGGCAACCTGGCCGAGATGAATGTTGCTGCGCGCAAGCACCGTCTCGACATGCAGGAAGCCGACTTCGAGCGGCCGCACCGGCTCGCCATAGACAAAGAAATCAGGAATGGAATTGAGGCTCATGGCGCCGGAAAAAGTCCAATCGGTTTTGCCGTTACGTCCTAACCGATCCTTGCCAGGAGAGCTAGAGTTGATGCCATAAGTGGAGGAACATCATGCGATCGGGAGACTTTCGTACCGACAATGGGCGCCCGTTCACCGGGGCCGAGTATCTGGAGAGCTTGCGCGACGGCCGCGAGGTCTACATCAACGGCGAGCGCATTGCCGATGTCACCACCCATCCGGCGATGCGCAATTCGGCGCGGTCGCTGGCGCGCCTCTATGATGCGCTGCACGATCCCAAGCGGCAGGGCACGCTGACCTCGCCTACCGATACCGGTTCGGGCGGCTACACCCACAAATATTTCCGCGTCGCCAAATCCTCCGGCGAACTCGCGGCCCAGCAGACCGCGATCGCCGAGTGGTCACGCATGTCCTATGGCTGGATGGGCCGCACGCCCGATTACAAGGCGGCACTGATGAACACGCTCGGCGCCAATGCCGACTGGTACGGCCCGTTCAAGGACAATGCGCTCGCCTGGCACAAGCGTGCGCAGGAAGCCGTGCTGTTCATGAACCACGCCATCGTCAACCCGCCGATCGACCGCCACAAGCCGGCCGAACAGGTGAAGGATGTCTTCGTCCACATCACCAAGGAGACCGACGCCGGCATCTATGTCTCCGGCGCCAAGGTGGTGGCGACGTCCTCGGCGCTGACCCACTACAATTTCCTGGCGCAGAGCTCGGCGACGGTCACCGAAGATCCGTCGCTGTCGGTCATGTTCATCGTGCCGATGAATGCGCCGGGGGTAAAGATGTTCTGCCGCGTCTCCTATGAGCAGACGGCCAACACGGCGGCGGCTCCGTTCGACTATCCGTTGTCGTCGCGCTTCGACGAGAACGATGCCATCCTGGTGCTCGACAATGTCTTCATCCCCTGGGAGGACGTGCTGGTGCTGCGCGACGCGCAGAAAATCCTGTCCTTCCATCCGGCTTCGGGCTTCATGCATGGCTATTGCTTCCAGGGCTGCACACGCTTTGCCGTCAAGCTCGACTTCCTCGCCGGCCTGCTGGCCAAGGCGCTGCGCGCCACCGGCGGAGATGCCTTCCGAGGCAACCAGGCGGCGCTGGGCGAGGTCATCGCGCTCAGGCACATGTTCTGGAGCTTTTCCAACGCCATGGCTTATAATCCGATCCCCTGGGCGAATGGCGCTGTCCTGCCCAACCTGGAAGCAGCCCTTGCCTACCGGACTTTCATGTCGGAAGCCTACCCGCGCGTCATCGACACGGTGCGCCGGGTGATCGCCTCCGGCTTGATCTACCTGCCGTCATCGGTGCGCGACTTCAACAATCCCGAGATCGACAAATACCTCGCGCAATATGTGCGCGGTTCCAACGACATGGGCCATGTCGAGCGCATCAAGATCATGAAACTGTTGTGGGACGCGACCGGCACCGAGTTCGGCGGCCGCCACGCGCTCTACGAACTCAACTATGCCGGTGCGCCGGAAGAGGTGCGGCTGCAGGTGCTGAAGGGCGCCGAACGCGGCGGCCGGCTGAAGGCCATGGAAGAACTGGTCGACACCTGCATGGCCGACTATGACGAGAACGGCTGGACGGGAGATACCTGGCTCAATCCGCTCGCTTCTACGGCCGGGTGATGTCAGATGGCCACGCAGATTTCGAAGGCCGATTTCCGCGACGCCATGGCAAGGGTCTGCGCGCCGGTCAACATCGTCACGACAGATGGTCCGGCCGGGCGCGGCGGCTTCACCGCCACCGCCATGTGCAGTGTGTCGGACGAACCGCCGACACTGCTGGTGTGCATGAACGGCCGCTCGACGCAGGCCGCAATGTTCCTCGCCAACCGGCGCTTCTGCGTCAACGTGCTGACGCATGACCATATGCACCTGGCCGGCAAGTTCGCCGGCGCGACCAGGGACATGGAGGCACGCTATTCGGCGGCGCGCTGGCAAACGCTGGCCTCAGGCACGCCGGCGCTGTCCGATGCGATCGTCAA
Source organism: Mesorhizobium sp. C268A (assembly GCF_040324475.1). NCBI lineage: Bacteria > Pseudomonadati > Pseudomonadota > Alphaproteobacteria > Hyphomicrobiales > Phyllobacteriaceae > Mesorhizobium > Mesorhizobium sp. C268A. The sequence continues at coordinate 1,736,559 of NZ_JAMYVX010000001.1, read as the reverse complement.
TTTCGATTGCGAGATCGAGGATGTGCACATAGTCGGCACGCATAATGTCATGATCGGCCGGGTTATCGACGTCAGGCACGGCAGCGGCGGCTCGGCGCTGCTTTATGTCGACCGCAATTACACGCAGCCGACGCGGCTTGGCAGTTTTGGCGGCTGAGCGGGAGCAGTCAGTTCTCGCCGGCGATCAGGCTCTCCAGCAGATCGAGCAATTGCTCGAGCCTCTCATGTCCGAAGCGCTGTTCGATGTCGCGGTAGATGACGAGGCGTTCCGGCGACAAGGCATCGATAAGGGCGGAGCCCGCCGGGGCGATCGTCAGCACGACACGGCGGCCATCGCCTTCCGCCCTGTTGCGGGTGATGAATTTTCGGCCCTCGAGCGTCTTGATGATGCGTGTCAGGCTGGGCGGCAGCACCGAAGCGCGATCGGCAAGTTCCGTCGCCTCGACAGGGCCGGCCTCGCTCAGAACGCGCAGCACACGCCATTGCTGTTCGGTCACGTCATGCGCCGCCAGCATAGGGCGAAACCGCGCCATCACCACTTCGCGGGCATGGAGCAGCGCCATCGGCAGAGAACGACGGGTGTTTTCAGGCAGCAAGAAGCAGCGTCCCCAATGATGCGGGCGGTCGGCGGGACCGCACGCCAAAACCTGACCTTTCCATCCCGTATCGTCGCCTCAACTTGGATGCAAGGCTTGACTTCAGTGATGCTGCATGTAATTAACGCGTTAACTACAGCAGCGCAACAATCCGGGAGGCGAGACGCGGTGCCTCACTTTTCCATCGAGTATTCGGCCAACCTCGATGCCAAGGTCGACATGAGCGAATTGTGCGCGCTGGTGTTGCGCACCGTGCTCGGCACCGGGCTGTTTGAAACCGGCGCGGTGCGGGTGCGGGCCTTCCGTGCGGAAGCCTATGCCATCGCCGACAGCCTGCCGGAAAACGCTTTCCTCGACATGTCGTTTCGCATTGGAACCGGGCGCAGCGCCGAGGACAAGAAACGAACCGGGGAGGCGGTCTTCGCCGCGGTGAGCGAATACCTTGGCCCCCTGTTCGATACCCCGCATTTCGCTCTTTCCCTGGAGATCAGGGAGATCGACCCGGTACTGAGCTGGAAGAAAAACGCAATCCATCCGCGACTGCGCGGCAAGTGACGGAAGCTGATATGTCCGACCTCGAAGGCAATCTGAAAAAGGCCGAGGCCTATCTGGCCCGTTTCAAGCGCGACGGCGTGCTGAACCAGATCGGCGGCGAAGCGGTGCCGGCGGTGGATGGCTCGACCTTCGAGAGCATGTCGCCGGTCGATCTCAAGCCGCTGGCCAAGGTCGCGCGTGGCAGTGCCGCCGATATCGACCGCGCCGCCAAGGCGGCAAAGGCGGCGTTCCCGGCCTGGGCCGCCATGCCGGGCGACGGGCGCAAGAAGCTGCTGCACAAGATAGCCGATGCGATCGAAGCGCGCGCCGAGGAGATCGCCTTCGTCGAGTGCATGGACACCGGCCAGGCGCTGAAATTCATGGCCAAGGCCGCGCTGCGCGGCGCCGAGAATTTCCGCTTCTTCGCCGACCGCGCGCCGGAAGCGCGCGACGGCGAGACGCTGCGCACGACAGGCCAGGTCAACATCACCACGCGCGTGCCGATCGGCCCGGTCGGCATCATCACGCCGTGGAACACGCCGTTCATGCTGTCGACATGGAAGATCGCGCCGGCGCTGGCGGCAGGCTGCACCGTCGTCCACAAGCCGGCCGAATTTTCGCCGCTGACCGCTCGCCTGCTGGTCGAGATCGCCGAGGAGGCCGGCCTGCCGAAAGGCGTGTGGAACCTGGTCAACGGCCTCGGCGAGCACGCCGGCAAGGCGCTGACCGAGCACCCTGACATCAAGGCGATCGGTTTTGTCGGTGAGAGCCGCACCGGCTCGATGATCATGAAACAAGGCGCCGATACGCTGAAGCGCGTGCATTTCGAACTGGGCGGGAAGAACCCGGTGATCGTCTTCGCCGACGCCGATCTCGAACGTGCGGCGGATGCGGCCGTGTTCATGATCTACTCGCTCAACGGCGAACGCTGCACCTCATCGTCGCGGCTTCTGGTCGAAGCCTCGGTCTACGACACATTCACGGATCTGGTTGCGGAGAAGGCAAAGCGCATCAAGGTTGGCCATCCGCTCGATCCCAAAACGGTGGTTGGTCCGCTGATCCATCCGGTGCACGAGGAAAAGGTGCTTTCCTATATCGAGATCGGCAAATCGGAAGGCGCGGTGGTAGCCGCCGGCGGCGGCAAGTTCGCCGGTCCGGGCGGTGGCTGCTATGTCAGCCCGACGCTGTTTACCGGCGCCACCAACAGGATGCGCATTGCCCAGGAAGAGATTTTCGGGCCGGTGCTGACCGCCATTTCCTTCAAGGACGAGGCCGAAGCGCTGGCGCTGGCCAACGACACCCAATACGGCCTGACCGGCTATCTCTGGACGTCGGATGTTACCCGCGCCTTCCGCTTCACCGATGCGCTGGACGCCGGCATGATCTGGGTCAATTCGGAGAATGTGCGGCATTTGCCGACGCCGTTCGGCGGCGTCAAGAATTCCGGCATCGGCCGCGACGGCGGCGACCATTCCTTCGATTTCTACATGGAGACGAAGAACATCGCCTTCGCCACTTCAGCGCACACGATCCAGAAACTCGGCGGCTGACCGGAGGACATCGCATGCCACTGCCCAAACCAAACCTCTATCCCGCCTTCAACATCGTGCGCCTCAGCCATGTCGAACTGGCGGCCACCGACCTTGCGAAATCCCGCGCCTTCTATGTCGACACGCTCGGCCTGCAGGTTACCGACGAGACATCGGACGCCATCTATCTAAGGGCCCTGGAAGAGCGCGGACACCACTGCATCGTGCTGAAGAGGGCCGGCAGCGCCGAAGCACGCGATCTCGGCTTCAAGGTTTTCTCGGATGAGGATCTCGACAAGGCCGAGCACTTCTTCAAGGCAAAAGGCCTGCCGGTCGAGTGGGTCGAGCGACCGTACCAGTCGCGCACCTTCCGCACCCGCGACCCGCACGGCATTCCGCTCGAGTTCTTTGCCCAAATGGAAAGGCTGCCGCCGATTCATCAGAAATATGCGCTCTACAAGGGCGTGAAGCCGCTGCGCATCGACCACTTCAACTGCTTCTCGCCCAATGTCGACGAGTCCGTCGCCTTCTACAACGAGCTTGGCTTCCGCGTCACCGAATACACCGAGGATGCCAGTAGCGGAAAGCTGTGGGCGGCCTGGACGCACCGCAAGGGCGGCGTCCACGACATCGCCTTCACCAACGGTGTGGGTCCGCGCCTGCATCACGTCGCCTTCTGGGTGCCGACACCGCTCAACATCATCGACCTGCTCGATCTGATGGCGACGACGGGTTACCTCGCAAATATCGAGCGCGGCCCCGGCCGGCATGGCATTTCCAACGCCTTCTTCCTCTATGTCAGAGACCCGGACAATCACCGCATCGAGATCTACTGCTCGGACTACCAGACGGTCGATCCGGATCTGGAGCCGATCAAGTGGGACCTCAAGGACCCGCAGCGCCAGACGCTGTGGGGCGCGCCGGCGCCGAAAAGCTGGTTCGAGGAGGGCAGCACCTTTGCCGGCGCGGCCGCACGCCAACCGGATTTGGCGGCGTCGCCGATCATCGCACCGTGACCACAGACGCGAACCTGACGGAGACCGGGATGACTGCACCTGGGCGGCTCGCCACCTTCACCGTCGGCGGCAAGACGCGCTATGGCGCGGTCACAGATAAGGGCGTCGTCGACCTGTCGGCGCGGCACAGCCAGTGGCCGACGCTGCGCGAAGTGATCGAGGCCGGCGTGCTACGGCGGCTGGCGGAAGAGGCCGAAGCCTACGCCGTCGATTTTCCAGTCGGCGCCATCGCTTATGAAATCCCTCTGCCGACGCCGGAAAAGATCATCTGCGTCGGCGTCAACTACCCGGACCGCAACGAAGAGTACAAGGACGGCCAGGCCGCGCCTTCCAACCCGTCGCTGTTCATCCGCTTCCCCCGCTCCTTCGTCGGCCACGACGCGCCGCTGGTGCGGCCGCCGGAATCGCCGCAGCTGGACTATGAGGGCGAGATCGTCATCGTCATCGGCAAGGGTGGACGACGCATCGCCGAGAGGGATGCGCTTGACCATATCGCGGCACTATCCCTGTGCAACGAAGGCACCATTCGCGATTGGGTACGGCACGCCAAGTTCAACGTCACGCAGGGCAAGAATTTCGACCGCACCGGCTCGCTCGGTCCGTGGCTGGTGCCGTTCACCGACGAGGCGCAGATTGCCGACATCGCGCTGACCACCCGCGTCAATGGCGAATTGCGCCAGCAGGACCGCACCAGCCGGATGATCTTCTCGTTCCGCAAGATCATCGCCTATGTCTCCACCTTCACCACGCTGGTGCCAGGCGATATCATCGTCACCGGTACGCCGACCGGCGCCGGCGCCCGCTTCGACCCGCCGATCTGGCTGAAGCCGGGCGACGTGATCGAAGTCGAAGCCGACGGCATCGGCGTGCTCCGCAACGGGGTCGTCGACGAGGCAGCATCGTGACCCCCGAGCAAGTTGAAGATGCCGCGGCAAGGCTGTTCGAAGCCGAGCGTTCGCGCCGCCAGATCCGTCTGCTCAGCCTCGATTTTCCCGACGCGACGATGGAGGATGCCTATCGCGTCCAGGCAGCGCTGGTGAAACGCAAGACCGATGCCGGGCTGACCCCGAAGGGCTGGAAGATCGGCCTGACATCGAAGGCGATGCAATATGCGCTCGCCATCGACACGCCGGATTCGGGCGTGCTGTTCGACGACATGTTCTTCAACGACGGCGCGACGATACCCGTCGGCCGCTTCATCCAGCCGCGCGTCGAGGCCGAGATAGCCTTCGTCATGAAGGCGCCGCTGAGGGGCCTAGGCGTGACCATCTTCGACGTGCTCAACGCCACCGATTATATCACGCCGGCGCTCGAAATCCTCGACACGCGCATCGAACGCGTCAATGCCGAGACAAAGAAGGCGCGCACTTTCTTCGATACGATTTCCGACAACGCCGCCAATGCCGGCATTGTCGTCGGCGGCCGGCCGCAACGACCCGATGAAGCCGATATGCGCTGGATCGGCGCCATCGTCTCGCGCAATGCGGAGGTCGAGGAGACCGGGCTTGGCGCCGGCGTGCTCAACCATCCGGCGATGGGCATTGCCTGGCTGGCGGACAGGCTCGCCCGCTACGGCATGTCCATCGCGGCCGGCGAGGTGGTGCTGTCCGGATCGTTTGTGCGCCCGGTCGAGGCGCGGCCCGGCGATACGATCGTCGCCGACTTCGGCAGCTCGGGAACGGTCAGCATCCATTTCGCCAAGAGCTGACGGCTCTCATCGGCTCGTCAGTTGGGCTGTTCGCCGCGCAAGTAGTCAATCACCACATCGGCTGCGATGGTCGACATGCGCAAGCCGACATCCCTGGTGATGTCGCCTTCGACGCGGCTTTGCACCCAGCCAAGAAACGCGAAGGCACGCAAGGCGGCGAATAGAGCCAATGCGGCGATGTCCTGCGGGATCAGCGCACGCTCTTGCTGGTAACCGTCAAGCAAAGCGGTTTCGATCAGCGGGTAGATCGCCTCCTCGCGGTTCTGGTAGAGGGCGACGGCAAGGTCGTACATGTGCCAGCCATGGCCGCAATCATCGAAGTCGATGATGCGCACCGCACCATCATGAATGAGCACATTTTCGCGCACCAGATCGGCGTGGATGATGCCGAAATTGCGCGCGCTGCGCTCATGTTCCGACAGCGCCTTCACTGCCTTCTCGCGCGCCTGCAAGACCAGCGCGCGGCGAGGACCATCGAGAAAGGGCGAGGTCTCGAACCGGCCCCAGACCGGGTTCGCACCGAAGAAGCCGTCGAAGTCCCATGCATGGCGGGCGAAGCCCGCGGGCGGCGCCCACGAGGCAGTGACATTGTGCATATGGGCGATGGTCCGCCCGATCGCCGTGAAGATCTGGATCGACTGGTCGGCCGTGTAGGCCAGTGGCACGCCGCGTGCGCCCACGGCGCGGCCCTCCAGCCAGCTCAGGCAATCGGCCTGCCGGGGCTGCGCCGAGGTGGCCGTGCTGACAAGCACGAACGGATCGCCGGCCTGTGTTGCGACGCAAGACGGCGTGGCGACGCCGGCGGATTGCAGGAAGCCCATCCATTGCAGTTCCGAACGCAGCGCGGCGTCCGTGTGGTAGCCGAGCCGGTGGATGCGCATGGCTGCCGGCTGGCCATCCGGCAGCCGCACGCGGAAGACGGCGTTCTCGCGGTGCTTCAGAAGTTCCGGCTCAGAGTTGCGGACGCCCCAATGTTCGAGCGCACGCCTGGCGAGCTCCGTGACATCGGCTGCCGTTTCGGGCTCGGATTGGGTGGAAACAGAATTCACGCCGGCACTCCGCCGACTTCGCCCAGCACCTCGTCCAGCAGGCCGATCAGGAAGTCGGCATTGTCACGCGAGAACGGCATGGGCGGGCGGATCTTGAGCACATTGCCGTGGATGCCGGTCTTGCCCATCAGCACGCCGCGATGGCGCATGCGATTGGCGACCTGCTCGGCAATGTCGGGCGCCGGTTCGCGCGTGTCGCGGTCGTGGACCAGCTCGGCGCCGAAGAACAGTCCGGCGCCCCTGACCTCGCCGATGCACTCATGCCGATCGGCCAGCGGGCGCAGCAGGCCAAGCGCATAAGCGCCGACGTCTTGCGCGTTGGCGACAAGGGTTTCCTGTTCGATGACGTCGAGGACGGCATTGGCGACCGCGCAGGAGACCGGGTTGCCGCCGAAGGTGTTGAAGTAGCGGAAAGCGTCGCGGAAGGTCACCAGTATCTCCTTGGTGGTGACCACGGCCGCGATCGGATGGCCATTGCCCATCGGCTTGCCCATGGTGACGATGTCGGGGACGAAGCCGGCGCGCTGATGGCCCCAGAAATGGCTGCCGGTGCGGCCGAAGCCGGGCTGCACTTCGTCGGCGATGACCAGACCACCGGCTTCGCGCACGGCCGCCAAGGCGTCGTCGAAAAATCCGGTGGGCAGAGCCGGGAAACCTTCATTGGCGAGCAGCGGACACAAGATGATGCCAGACAGGCCAATGCCATCCTGTGCCAGCGAGGCGATCGCTTGGCGCACGGCGTCGCCAAAGGCCTTGCCATTGGCCATCGCATCGGGATGGCGATAGCTGTCGGGGGCCGGCACCAGCCTGACATGGGGGGCGCGGCCGCGGATCGGAGGCATGCGCGTGCTCAGCTGCGAAACCGCCGTCGTGTTGCCATGATAGGTGGCGTCGGTGGCGATGATGCCCATATTGCCGGAGGCGGCCTGCGCCATGCGCAGCGCGATGTCGTTGGCCTCGCTGCCGGTGCAGGTCAGGATTGCGGTGGCGAGGCTTGCATCGAAGGTCGCCGTCAGCCGCTCGACATAGTCGAGAATTGCGGTGTGCAGATAGCGTGTGTGGGTGTTGAGCAGGCTTGCCTGACGGCACAAGGCCTCGACCACATGCGGGTGGCAATGGCCGACATGGGCGACGTTGTTGTAGGCATCGAGATATTTGCGGCCGTCGGCATCGTAGAGCCAGACGCCTTCGCCGCGCACCAGGTGCACGGGCTCGTCGTAGAACAATTGCGATTTCGCGCCGAGCAGGCGGGCACGCCGCTTGACGAGCGCTTCCTCGCTCGGGTTCTTCTCAGATTGGGTCATTGCGTACCAAACTCCATTGCGTCAGCGGGTCTATCAGGCCCTCGACAGACCTGCATCGATGGCCTCGCCGATCTTTGCCACGTCGGCGGCGCCGATGATCAGCGGCGGCGACAGGATGATGTTGTTGCCGGACACGCGCAGCATGACGCCGGCGTCATAAGTGGCTTCCGAAACCACGGCCATGGTCTTCTTGTCCACCGGCTTTTTCGTCGTGCGATCGGAGACCAGCTCTAGCGCAGCCATCAGGCCCTTGTACCTGATGTCGCCGACGATCGCGTGCTTGGCTTTTAGCCCCTCCAGCGTCGCCGCGAGCTCGATGCCGCGCGCGGCTGCGTTCTCGTCCAGGCGAAGCCGCTTGGTCTCGGCAAGTGCAGCCAGCCCTGCCGCGCAGCCGACAGGATGGCCGGAATAGGTATAGCCATGACCGATCGCCCCGAAGCTGGTCTTGTCGGCCTCGAAGACGTCGGCGACCTTGGCGCCGATCAAGGTGGCGCCGAGCGGGAAATAGCCCGAGGTGATCGCCTTGGCGATGGTCATGAAATCCGGCTTCACGCCGGATAGCCGCGAACCCGACCAGGCGCCGGTGCGACCGAAGCCCGTGACCACCTCGTCGGCGATCAGCAGGATTTCGTGGCGGTCGCATATCTCGCGGACCAGCGGCATGAAGCTGTCATGCGGAACGATGACGCCGCCGGCGCCGAGAACCGGCTCCATGATGAAGGCGGCAATGGTGTCGCCGCCCTGGAAGGCGATCTCGTCCTCCAGCGCTTTGGCGCACAGTTTGGCTAGCCGCGCCGGATCGGTCTCATCGAACGGATTGCGGAAGGTCCAGGGTGCGGGAATGTGGAAGACGCCGGGCATAAGCGGCTCATAGTTGCGGCGGAAATTGGCGTTGCCGTTGACTGACGCGCCACCGAAATGGGTGCCGTGATAGCCCTTCTTCAGCGCGAGGAATTTTGTCCGGTCGCCCTGGCCGCGGATCTTCCAGTATTGGCGGGCGAGCCGCAGTGCGGTTTCGACCGAATCCGAGCCGCCCGAGGTGAAGAAGGTCCGCACCATGCCTTCCGGTTCGAACCATTCGCTGAGTTCGTAAGCGAGCTCGATCGACGGGCCGGTCGACGTGCCGCGAAACCCGGAATAGTAGGGCAGGGCGCTGAGCTGGTCGGCGATGGCCTTCTTGATCGGGTCGCAGGAGTAGCCGAGATTGACGTTCCACAGGCCGCCAACCGCATCGAGCACGGTGTTGCCGTCGATGTCGGTGACCATCACGCCTTCGCCTTTCATGATCACCTTTGGCGGGTTGGCCCGCATCTCGGCCGGGTGTGCCATCGGATGCCAGATCGGCTTGGCGTTTTTCTCGGTGAGGAAATTGATGTCGCGCATCGCAAGGCTCCGCAAATGTCTCAGGAGATGAGGTCGAAATGGCCGAGGGCCTCGGCATAGGAAAGTGCCGGCCGCGCGACGTCGAAATGAACGGTGCGCATGCCGGCGGCACGGCCGCCATCGACATTGCGCTGCTGGTCGTCAACGAACACACAGGCGCCGGCAGGCAGGCCGAGCGCCTCGGTCACCAAGGCATAGGCGCGCGGATCGGGCTTGAGGATGCGGGTATAGGTGGCGTCGACGATGGTGTCGAACAGCTCGAGCAGCGGCAGCCGCTGACGGAAGCCGGCGCCATAGAACAGATCTAGCTCGTTGGACAGGATCGCTAGGCGAAATCCCGCCGCATGCACGGTCCGGATGGCGCGGACGGCTTCGGGCCGCACGATCTTTTCCGGCTCGGCTCCGCGTGCGCGCTGGACGAATGTCTCCATCGCCTGCCAGTCCTCGCCGACGAGCCGGCCGACTTCGCTGGTGCGGGTGCGCCAATAATCGCGCTCGCTGATCTCGTCGGCCTGCATGGAGCGCCACAGCGGATCTGAATCCGGGTCGAACGGCCCGTGCCATTGCAGCGTTCCCGGCGCGAGGCCGAGCGCCTGTTCGGTCAAGGCATGGGTCTCGAAAAGGGTCCGGGTGACGACGCCGCCGAAATCGAGGACGAGCGCCTGGGCAGGAACAGCGCTCACGCAGCCACTCCCTTGGCCGGCATGCCGCGCGGGATGATGCCTTCCTCGACCCAGCGGTCGAAGATTTCGAGCGCCTTGCCGACGAACTCGTCGCTGTTGATGTGGGCGTCGATCTCGTGGAACTCGACGCCGGCGGGAATGGCCTTGCGCATCTCATCGGTGAACGCCGCGAGGGCTTCGGGTTCGTACAGCGGCTCGCCCTGCGCATCCCATTCCTGGATGCCGCCGGAGGGCAGGATGAAAGCGGAGCGCCCCTTCGACGCACCGAGTTTGGCGGCGATGGTCCTGGCGACTTCACGGCGGTCGGCGGCATCGACGGTGATCGAGCCGATCAACCTGTTATGAGCATGGAATGGCCGCTGCGCGAACTTTGTCGGCAGCGCCTGCCAGGTCGGCAAATCGACCATGTCCACGGCGCCAGGGGCTGCGATCTGCGGAATGCCGCGGGCGCCGGCATTCTCGAGCCGGTCGGCGCCGGAGCTGACGACCGAACCGGCAAGATGATTGGTGATCTCCTGCAGGCTGAAGTCGAACACCGCGCAGAAATGGTCCTGGCTGGCGATCGATTCGAAGGCCCGGCCCCCCATCCCGGTGGTGTGAAAGACTGCGACGTCATAGCCGCGCTGCTCCAACGCCGGCTTCAGCGTCTTCATATAGCGCAGGCAACTGCTGCCCAGCGAAGTCATGCCGATGGTCGGTCCGACCGCCGGGCCGAAGCACGGGATGCAAGCACGATCTTCGCCGCACCGACCACCGCGCCGCAGGCCTGGGAAAGGACCAGCTTGCAGATGGTGTTGAGGCCGTAGAGCCCGCCTGCCCACAGGATCATCATCAGGTCGGGCGCGACACGCTCGGGCGGAATGAGATGCGAGTAGGCGATGGTCGAGACGACGAATTTCGGCACGCCGAGCGGCAGGCACAGCGCGACATCGAGCGCCAAATCGGTTCCCATCGAACCACCGATGGCGATGAAGGCGTCGATCTCGCCGCGCTGGTGAAGCTGGCGCACCAGCTGAACGGCGCCGACGGCCATCAATGTCATGGCGGTGTTTTCATCGCCGCTCGAGACGATTTCGGCCATCGTCACGCCAGCGGCCCGCGCAACGGCATGCTTGTCGTGATCGGGACTATAGGCGGGGGCGCCTAGCACGCTAACATCCATCATCACGGCGCGGCCACCGGATGCCTCGATACACGCTTTCATGAACAGCAGTTCGTCGGTCTTGGTGTCGCCCGTGCCGATGACCAGGATGCGGGGCGTCGCCATATCTGCAGACATCAGGCCTGCCTCCTCAGGGTTTGCAGGTTTTCGCCATTGAGGCGCATCGAAATCTCCCGTGCCGCGGTCACAACCGCAAGCCCTCGTTCCACGATCGTAGCCGGTGTCGTCCTGGCCTTCGGGGCTGCCACCGCAATTGTCCCCAGCGCAAGACCATCGGCGGCGCGGATTGCAGCCGCGACGCCGATCACGCCGTCCTCATGGCCCTGGTCGCAGATCGAATAGCCGCGGTCGCGCGCCTCGCCGATCGACTTTGAAATGGCGGCCGGCTCGACGAGGGTATGATCGGTGAAGGCCTCAAGCGAACCTGTCAGGCATGCTTTCACCGTCGCGTTGTCGGCGAAGGCCAGATAGGCGATGCCGGAGGCGGTGGAATGCAGCGGCAGAAGCTGGCCGATATCGATGTTCACCCTGTTTGCCCAGCTTGAATGCTCGACATGGACGGTGATCAGTCTGTCGACGCCGAATTCCGACAGATGCACCGTCTCGGTTGTCGAACCCGCCAGATCCTGCGCCACGGGAATTGCCGTTTGCAGGAACGGGAAGCAGGCTTCGCGGATACGCGCCAGCCGCGACAGGCCGGCGCCGAGGCGATAGTGCCGCGTGCCGGCATCCTGCTCGACGAAACCATGGCCGCCAAGCGCCACCAGCAGCCGCCGCGTCGTCGCCTTGTCGAACGCACACCGCCGCGCGAGATCGGAAAGTCCGAACTCGGGTTCGTCCACCGTGAACAGCTCCAGAAGTGAAATCGCCTTGCCGACCGTACCCATCCAGCCTCCCGCTCGGATAGAAACTTAATGTGTGAATTAACTTGACAGGCATCGGCATTCTTTGCAAGTCTATATTCAAAATAAGGGTTCAAATAATGAACCGATGGCATTCAGGGAACAGGCCGAGCGGCCGCGAACCCAGGGGTTCGTAAAACTGGAGGGACAAATGTCAGCAGTTTCGGAACAGGCGCCCGCCAACAGGCTGCGCAAGAACAGTCTTGGCGTCGGCGCTATCACCTTCATGGTGATTTCGGCGGCGGCGCCGCTCACCGCGGTCGCCGGCGGCACGCCGCTCGGCATGCTTATGGGCAATGGGGCGGGCTTTGCCGGCACCTATCTTATCGTGACCGTGTTGCTGCTGCTGTTTGCGGTCGGCTACGTCGCCATGTCGCGCCATGTCGGCAATGCCGGCGCGTTCTATGCCTATGCCGCGCGCGGGCTGGGCGGTTTTGCCGGCGGCGCAACCGCAATCATCGCGATCCTGTCCTACAACGCCATGCAGATCGGGGTCATGGGCCTGCTGGGGGCCGCGACCGCCGGCCTGTTCGCCGGCTGGGGCATCGACCTGCCCTGGTGGGTGTGGAGCTTCATCGCCGTTGCCATCGTCGCGGTGTTGGGCTACCGCCAGGTCGACCTGTCGGCCAAGATCCTGACGGTGCTGGTGCTGTGCGAATACATCGTTGTGCTGGTGCTAGACCTCGCCATCCTCAAGACCGGTGGCGACAGTGGTCTCTCTGCGGCGCCGTTCAGCTGGAGCCAGATCGTCAGCGGCTCGCCCGCCATCGCCATCCTGTTCTGTTTCGCCGCCTTCATCGGTTTCGAGGCGACGACGATCTACGCCGAGGAAGCCCGCGACCCCAAGGTGACCATTCCGCGCGCCACCTATTTCTCCGTGCTGCTGATCGGCGTCTTCTACATGGTCACGGCCTGGCTGATGGCGGTCGGCGCCGGCGTCGACAAATTGTTGCCGGCACTGCAGGCGCTTCAGGATCCGACGACTTTCCTGTTCGGCCTGTCCGACCGCTACGCCGGAACCATGCTGTCGCACGCCATGGGCATCCTGTTCGTGTCGAGCCTGTTTGCCGGCGTGCTGGCGTTCCACAACGCGGTTGCCCGCTACATCTACGTCTCGGGCCGCGAGAAGCTGTTGCCTGAAGCGATCGGCGTGACGCATTCAGTGCACCAGAGCCCGCATGTCGCTTCCGTCATCCAGAGCGTGTTGGCAGCGATCGTCATCGGACTGTTCGCGATACTCGGCCTCGATCCGGTTCTGGCGCTGTTTTCCTGGCTGACCAATGTCGCGACGCTGGGAGTCATCGTCATGATGGCGGTGGCCTCGCTCGCCGTGGTGATGTACTTCCGCGCCAACCCGTCGACGCAGGAGAATGCGCTGAAGACCACCATCCTGCCTGGGCTGGCCTTCATCGCTTTCGTCGTCATCATCTACCTGATCGTCATTAATTTCGGTGGCCTGTCCGGGGCCGGTGGCTTCCTTGGCGTGTTGCTGCCGGGGCTGGTGCTGATTGCCGCGGTGGTCGGCCTGCTGCTTGCCGGTGCGTTGAAGAGCCGGGATCCGGTTGCCTTCGAAAATCTCGGCGTGCCGCTGAAGGACTAGGACAAAGGACAAGGGGGTAGCGCGTTCGGCGCCGCCCCTTTCCATCGCAAGGGAGTAACGGCGTTGAGCTTTGCCGAGAGCATCACCGTTGAGGCGCTGGAAGCCGATCCGTATCCGATCTATGCGGAACTGCGGCGCAGTGCGCCTGTCGCTTTCGTGCCGGCGGTCAATCTCTGGTTCGTCACCCGCTGGAAGGACGTCGAGACCGTCGCAAAGTCACCCGACATCTTCTCCGCCGTCGTCGGTACGTCTCCGGTCGAACGCTCGTTCGGCAAGCCGACCATCCTGACCACCGACGGCGAAACGCATAGACAGCTGCGCCAAGGCGTCGATCCGAAATACCGGCCGCGCACCGTCGCCGCCTATGCCGGCGATCTCGTACGGTCGATTGCCGAACCTTTTCTCGACCGGATCGCCGAACAAGGCTCCGCCGAGCTGATGGCGGATTATTTCGAGCCGGTGTCGACGCTCAGCCTGGCGCGCTCGCTTGGCCTTGCCGACATCGACATGCCGACGCTGCGCCGCTGGTTCTATGGCCTTGCGCAGGGCGCCATCAATTTCGAGAACGACCCGAAGCGGCAAGAGATCGCCGACGCGATCAGCGCCGAGGTCGGCGCAGCCATCCGGCCGACTCTGGATAGACTGGCGCGCGCACCCGACGACTCGGCGCTGTCGCATATGCTGCATGACGGCATGCCGGAAGGCACGACGCGGCCGATCGATTTCTTGATGCCAAGCATCAAGGTCATCCTGCTTGGCGGCATGCAGGAGCCCGGACATGGTGCCGGTTCGATCCTCGCCGGCCTGCTTGCGCATCCCGAACAATTGCGGCAGGTGCTCGCCGATCCCGAGACCTTTGTGCCCAGGGCTGTCGATGAAGGCTTGCGCTGGGTGGCGCCGATCGGCACCCAGACGCGGCAGACGACGCGGGCGGTCGAGCTTGGCGGCGTAACGATCCCTGCCGGCGCCGCGGTCGCTGCACTTGTCTCCTCGGCAAGCCGCGACGAGAGCCGCTTTGCCGATCCAGACCGCTTCGACATCAACCGCGGGGAAGGCAATCATGCCGCCTTCGGCTTTGGTCATCATTTCTGTTCGGGCCGGTTTTTCGCGCGCGAGCAGATGTGCCTTGCGTTAAGGCTGCTGCTCCTGCGCTTCCCCGATCTCAGCCTGGTGCCAGGCAAGGTGCCGGTGTTTCGCGGCTGGGAATTCCGCGCGCCAACCACGTTGTATGTTTCCCTGGGAGTCCGCCACCAATGATCAGCCAGAATGCCATCGACGCGCTGCGCAAGACGGAGATCGGCGAGCGGGGCTTGTTTATCGACGGCGTACAGGCCGCAGCGACGAGCGGCGCGACGCTGGCGGTGATTTCGCCGATCGACGGCCGCCCTTTTGCCAGCATCGCTGACGGCAATGCCGCCGACATCGATCGCGCGGTCCGATCGGCGCGAAAAGCATTCGAGAAGGGTTCATGGTCGCGCGCCGCCCCTGCCTTTCGCAAGAAGGTGCTGACGAAATTTGCCGAGCTGATCGAAAAACATGTCGATGAGCTGGCCGTGCTTGGCGTGCGCGACAACGGCACCGAGATCGGCATGGCCTACAAGGCCGAGCCGCTGTCGGCGGCCGGCACCATCCGCTACTACGCCGAGGCGATCGACAAGGTCTATGGCGAGATCGCGCCGACGGCCGACAATGTGCTCGGGCTGATCCACAGGGAGCCACTCGGTGTCGTCGGCGTCATCGTGCCGTGGAACTTCCCGCTGATGATCGGCGCCTGGAAGATTGCGCCCGCACTGGCCACCGGCAACAGCGTCGTCGTCAAGCCGCCGGAGATCGCCTCGCTGACCTTGCTGCGGCTGGCCGAACTCGCAAGCGAGGCTGGACTTCCCGAAGGCGTGTTCAACGTCGTTACCGGGCATGGTGCTGTCGCCGGCGAAGCGCTTGGCCTCCACATGGATGTCGACGCCATCGCCTTTACCGGATCGGGGCCGGTCGGCCGGCGGCTGCTCGAATACTCCGCCCGTTCCAATTTGAAGCGGGTCTTCCTCGAGCTTGGCGGCAAGTCGCCCAACATCGTCTTTGCCGACGCTCCGGACCTGAAGCAGGCGGCGGTCGTCTCGGCCAACGGAATCTTTCGCAATTCAGGCCAGGTCTGCGTTGCCGGCTCGCGTCTGCTCGTTCAGTCGTCGGTCTATGATCTTTTCATGGACGAACTTGTCTCGGCAACCACGCGGCTCAAGGTCGGCGACCCGCTCGATCTCGCCAGCGATATCGGTGCGGTATCGAGCGCCGAACAGCTGGACAAGAATCTCGGCTTCGTCGCCATGGCGCAAGCCGAAGGCGCCCGTCTCGTCGCCGGCGGCGAACGGATACTGACCGAGACCGGCGGCAGCTACATGGCGCCGACGATCTTCGAGAACGTGACGCAAGAGATGCAGTTGGCGCGCGAGGAGGTGTTCGGACCGGTGCTCGGCGTGATGCGCTTCGAGACCGAGGAGGAGGCGGTGCATCTGGCCAACTCCACTGTCTACGGACTTGCCTCGGCGGTGTGGACCGCCAATCTTTCCACGGCCCATCGCATGGTGCGCGCCATCAACGCCGGTGTCGTCCACGTCAACACCTATGGCGGAGCCGATATCACCGTGCCGCTTGGCGGCGTCAAACAGTCCGGTTTCGGCCGTGACAAGTCGCTGCATGCACTGGAGAAATTTGTCGACCTCAAGACCGCCTGGATTGCGCTCTGAGCCTCGCGGAAAGGCAGGCATATCTGCTCTTTTCGTCAAGCTTGGCCTCAGAACGCCACGCTGGTGCTGGTTGGCGGCGACCGCGTCGTCGCTATCGGCAGCTCGACTAGCGTGGTGTCGCGGGTCCAGGCTTTGCGCGGAAAGCCGTGTTGCGACCGGCGGGTATCACAGCGTCCTACTCCGTTGTGCCGGCTTTTTTTCTGCGCCGATTGGTGTGCGACTGCGCGACGGCCATTCGCAATTCAGGTGTGATCTCCAAAGGCGCATTCTCTGTCCCATGCGGGTCTTGCAGCCCCTGGACGTGGACGGTCGGGAATGGGAGTTCGATGCCCTGCTCCTTGAAGGCTTGGCGGAGGCGCAAAAAGAACCTGCCTTTCATGCTGAAGGCGCCTCCAGGTCTGGTCGTGACCTTGACCCTCAAGACGATGCCGTACTCGCCGAACTCCTGCACCCCCTGCATCTTGATCGGTTCGATCACCCAGTGTTTGAACTCCGGATCTTCCGCCAGTTCCAGGCCAATTCGCTTGATCAGTTTGCGAGCAAAGTCGATATCGGTGTCATAGCCAACGGTGATGTTGAATTTGTCGGTGACCCAGTCGCGGCTCTGGTTCTGCACGGCGCCGAGTTCGCCGAAAGGTATCGTGAACAGCGGACCACGATGGTGGCGCAGCTTCACCGAGCGCAGCGAAAAGCTCTCCACCGTACCCCTGTAGCTGCCCGATGAAATGTATTCGCCGACACGGAAAGCATCGTCGAGCAGATAAAACACGCCAGAGATCACGTCCTTGACGATGGTTTGCGCGCCAAAACCCACGGCGACGCCGACGACGCCGGCGCCGGCGATCAGCGGGCCGATCTGGATGCCGATCGAAGCGAGCATCATCAGCACCGCCATCACGATGATAACCGCGAGCAGAATGTTCTGAATGATCGGCAACAGCGTGTGCAGCCGCGCCTGATGCGGATCGAGGGTGAGGATGTCCTCCTCGCCCATCACCGCTTGCGGTATCGCGACGCCCAGCTTTCGTTCGATCAAGGCTTTGATGATCGACCAGCCGAAATCGGCAGCAAGGGCAATGACCACGACGTTGATCAAGCCGCGCAATATGAGCATGGTGGTCGTATCGCTGCCGCGCATGGATTGCATGTCCAGGCCCAGTACGCGTGCGAGAAGGTAAGCCGCCGCGAGGATGAAAATCATCCGGATACCGCGATCGATGACAGCGATCGTCACCGCCGGGATCGTCGGCCGGCCGGCATCTTCCGAACCCGGCCGCAGGACGAAATTAACCCCGCGCTCTGTCAGCACAATTGCCAAAGGCAGGAAGAATGCGGTGAAGGTAAACCAGAAGAATGTATAGAGGCCGGCAATGCGTTCGAGGAACAGAACGACGAAATAAGCCGTCAACAACCATGTCACTGCCGTGTGACCGCTGTGGCGCGCGCCGTCTCGCTGCGTCCTTGGCCGACGCCAAATGGCCAGCAGGAAGAGCAACAGCAGGATGAAATCGGCGCCGACGGACAGGACCATCATTCCGTCCTGGTCTATGCCGAGACCCGGCAAGAGGACAAACGCGGCGGCGAAGAAGGCGAAAACGCCGACGATCCGGGGCAGCCAATAAGCCCAATGGTCAGCAGCTCCGTTGGTGATCGGCAGGGCACGAACCTCGATGGCGTGCTCGACCTCCATGAAAGAAGGGACGAGCGTGGCCATCACGTACAGGCGCACAGCCCACGTAAAGACCGCAGCCATCAGAAATGTCAGCACAATCTCGCGGATGAGCGCTGGCCAGTCGAACAGCATGAACGCACCGGCGCTGCCCAGCGCGAACGAGCCGATCATCATGCTGGAATAAAGCGTGCGGCCGCCGATCTTCTTGGCCCGCCCGATGGGCGTATCTCTGGGTTGCGCGATGATCCAAAGACGAAATGGACGGGTGAGCTTGTATATTGCCCAGGTGAGCGCCAGGCCGGCAGCGATAAAGATCGCAATCAGCACCAATATGCTGACGGGGCCCTTGCTGGACATATCGTCCATGGTATTGGCCCGGACGCGCGCGAACTGGTCCGGCAGCGAAGGCAAGGTTCGCACGATCTTTTCGATGTGATGCTTGATCCGATCGAGCGTCGAGGATGCCATAGTATTCATCTGGCCCGGTGCGGCCACGGCGTCGGCCGGCGGAGCGCTAGTCTCGGCAGGCGCTTCCGTCGATCCTGCGCCCTGATTTCGTTGCTCGGCCACCCAGGCCTTCACCGACGGATCGTCGAGAAGCTCGAACAGCTGTTTGACCTTGTCGGGCGTGACGGCGGCCGGTGCCTGGGCCTGTGCCGGACCAGCCAACAGGAGGGCGATGCCAAGGACGAGTGGCCCGGCTATCAGGACGAACATCGCCGTCAGGTTCCCGGGACGCCGTGCCGGGCGCGCCGGCTCCCTGGCCCCCAATCGTCGTTTCATGAGCAGCATCGTGCGGTAACCTTCCGGTCAGATCGGCGAGCAAGGACAGCTATGTCCGTCGTTGCCCCCACCTTTAACAAGCCGATGTTGCGGTGCAAGGCTCATCGCACCTAGACCGTTGGGTAGGGCACCAGGCGACCGGCAAGGCTGTCATCACCAGTGCCAGCGTTGCGCTGCATTCCTTGTCCCGACCACCTAGACCGGGTCGTTGTCGGTCGTCGGTTGCTCCGCGGCGGGAGCCTGTGACCATGCCGCATTGCACAATTTTGCGACCTTGCCCACAATGCACGCATGGTCCGCAGCTCACTCGCCGTCCTGGTCATCGACGAAAACCGTATCCGCGCCGCGATCATCGAGGCAGGTTTGCGCGAGGCCGGCCATGAGCGGGTCACCGTCATCCACGACGTGACCGGCATTGCGCGGCGCATCGCCGAGATCGAGCCGGACGTCATCGTCATCGACCTGGAAAACCCGAACCGCGACATGCTGGAAAACATGTTCCAGCTGTCGCGTGCGGTGAAGCGGCCGATCGCCATGTTCGTCGACCGGTCGGACCAGGCATCGATCGAAGCGGCGGTCGATGCCGGCGTTTCGGCCTATGTCGTCGACGGCCTCAGGCAAGAGCGCGTCAAGCCGATCCTGGACATGGCGGTCAGCCGCTTCAACGCTTTCTCGCGCATGGCGCGCGAGCTGGAAGAGGTTCGAGGCGAACTTGAGAGCCGCAAGGTGATCGACCGTGCCAAGGGCATCCTGATGAAGTCGCGCGGCCTGACCGAAGAGGCCGCCTACACGCTGCTGCGCAAGACGGCGATGAACCAGAACCGCAAGATCGGCGACATTGCCCAGAGCCTGGTGACTGCCGCCGGGCTGCTCGGGCCGTCGGAGGACGAATGAGCATGAGCGCCGAGCACCAGATCACCGCCGGCTTCATGCCGCTCTTCGACAGTGCCGTGCTGGTTGCGGCGGGTGAGCTTGGATTTGCCGCACGCGAGGGCATCGATCTCACACTGCACCGCGAGACCTCCTGGGCCAACATCCGCGACCGCATCGCCATCGGCCATTTCCACCTGGCGCACATGCTGGGGCCGATGCCGCTCGCCTGCAATCTCGGGCTGACGCCGCTTGCTTCCGAGACCATCGTGCCGTTTTCGCTCGGGCTTGGCGGCAATTGCATCACCATCTCCAACGCCGTCTGGGAAGGCATGGCGGCACACGGCGCCATACCCGATCTCGAGCCCGCGCGCGCGGGCGCAGCCCTCGGTGCCTTCATTCGCGACCGCGCCGGGGCTGGCGGCGATCCGCTGCGCTTTGCCGTGGTGCACCCGCATTCGGGGCATAATTACGAACTGCGCTACTGGCTTGCCGGGTGCGGCATCGATCCGGAGCGCGAGATCGAGATTGTCATCGTGCCACCGCCCTTCATGGCCGATGCGCTGGTCGTCGGGCGGATCGACGGCTACTGCGTCGGCGAGCCCTGGAACAGCGCCTCGGTCGCCGCCGGCACCGGCCATATCGTCACCATCAAGGCGCTGCTGTGGCGCAACAGTCCGGAGAAGGTGATCGGCGTGCGCAAGGCCTGGTCGCAGGAGAACCCGGTCGCGCTGGCAGCATTGCTGCGCGCGCTGCATCATTCGGCGCGCTGGTGCCAGGATCCGGGCAACCACGCCGAACTGGCTGGTGTGATGGCTCAAGCTGGCTTCCTCGGCCTGCCACCAGCTGTCCAGATGCCGATCCTGACCGGCCATCTTGAACTGGGCGGCGGCGCCGAACTGGATGTCGACGACTTCTTCCTGCCCTTCGACAAGGCGGCGAACTTTCCGTGGAAGAGCCATGCGCTGTGGTTCTATACGCAGATGGTGCGCTGGGGGCATGTCGAGCACACGCCGGAAAACCTTGCTATCGCCCGTGACTGCTACCGTCCGGACCTCTACCGCTCGGCGCTAAAGCCGCTTGGCGTTGCACTTCCCGGCGCCAATGCGAAGGTCGAGGGCGCGCTTAAGGTCGCCACGGCTGTCGGTGCGACCGGGGCAGGCTTGGTGCTTGGGCCAGACGGCTTCTTCGACGGTCAGACCTTCGACCCCGACGAGATCGACGGCTATATAGCGCGCCAGAAAGCCGCTCGCGCGGAAGCCTGATCATTCTCGCGCCATTCTTGTGCATTGCACAAAAAATGTGCGTGCGATTGCTGTAATGAACAATCTTTGACCTGCTTGCGATGTCGCCTCGCGTGCCGGCGTCTGGCGCGTAATGTTGATTTCATTTAGGTTTTTCGTTTCACTCAGAACTGGCACGGTTCCTGCTTTGAATTAGCCAGGCCCTTCGCGGGTCACGGAACAGGCGTCCAATGGCGGGCGCCACAGGCAAAGCTGCCGCTCAGGTCAACGACGCGATCCCGGATGTACGGACGCGCGAGGCCTGGACGGCGGCTTTTTTGTTTTGGGCCACTCGACGAAGCGTTCAACCGGAGATCACGATGAAAGAAAAAATAGGGAAATGGATCGGGACGGGAACATCGCTCAAGGATGTGACGCGCCGCGATTTTCTTGTCAGCAGCGCCATGACGGCCGGCCTGTTCGTGGCGGCCCGCAAGCTCTTCCCCTCGGGCGCCTATGCCGCCACGACCGCTCCGGAGGTCACCGGCGCCAAGCTCGGCTTCATCGCGCTGACCGACGCGGCGCCGCTGATGATCGCCAAGGAGAAGGGGCTGTTCGCCAAGTTCGGCATGCCCGACGTCGAGGTGCTCAAGCAGGCCTCCTGGGGCGCGACGCGCGACAATCTGATGCTCGGCGGCGAAGCCAACGGCATCGACGGCGCTCACATCCTGACGCCGCTGCCCTATCTCATGCACACCGGCAAGGTGACGCAGAACAACCAGCCGATGCCGATGGCTATCGTGGCGCGGCTCAACTACGACTGCCAGGGCATTTCGGTTGCGCAGGAATACGCCGGCACCGGTGTCGGCCTCGACGCCTCCAAGCTGAAGGACGCCTTCGCCGCCAAGAAGGCGGCCGGCAAGGAAATCAAGGCCGCCATGACGTTCCCGGGCGGCACCCATGATTTGTGGCTCCGTTACTGGCTGGCCGCCGGCGGCATCGATCCCGACAAGGACGTCTCGACCATTGTCGTGCCGCCGCCGCAGATGGTCGCCAACATGAAAGTCGGCAACATGGACGTGTTCTGCGTTGGCGAACCGTGGAACGAACAGCTCGTCCACCAGGGCGTTGGTTTCACCGCCGCCACCACCGGCGAACTGTGGAAGGGTCATCCCGAAAAGGCGCTCGGCCTCCGCGCCGAATTCATCGACAAATACCCTAACGCCACCAAGGCGATCGTGATGGCCGTCATGGAGGCCCAGCAATGGTGCGAGGCCACGGAGAACAAGGACGAGATGGCCGCCATCATCGGCAAGCGGCAATGGATGAACGTGCCTGTCGCCGACATTATCGGCCGCCTCAAGGGCGACATCAACTACGGCAACGGCCGCGTGGCCACCGGCACTGACCTCTACATGAAATTCTGGAAGGGTGGCGTTTCCTATCCCTACAAGAGCCACGACAGCTGGTTCCTCGCCGAAAACATCCGTTGGGGAAAATTCGGGCCGACCACCGACATCAAGACGCTGGTCGATCAGGTCAATCGCGAGGATATCTGGCGCGAGGCGGCGAAGGATCTCGGCGTTGCCGCAGCCGATATTCCGGCCTCGTCGTCGCGCGGCGTCGAGACCCTCTTCGACGGCAAGATTTTCGACCCGGCCAACCCGTCGGCCTATCTCGACAGCTTGAAGATCAAGGCATCGGCTTGACCTGCGCAAACGGCGCGTTGCGCCGTTTGTCGCCCCAGCGCAACGGCGCTTCGCCGTTGTCGCCCGCATCGACCCCGGAGTTATTGTCAGACATGTCCATCCAAGCCATTGAGGAAACCACGGTGAAGGCGTTCCCCGCCAAGCCTGCCGCGGTCATCGCTTTCACCGCCAAAGCGCGGCGCCGCTTCGACCCGATCGCGATCGCCGGCAGGCTGGCCACCGCCCTGGTGCCGCCGGTCATCGTTATCGCCTTCATGCTGGTCGTGTGGCAGATCGCCTGCTCGTCGCCGACCGCCAGCCTGCCGCCGCCCAGCCAGGTGTGGAACGAGGCTTATGATCTGATCGCGCATCCGTTCTTCAACAACGGCCCGCAGGATATCGGCCTTGCGTGGCGGGTGCTGATCTCTCTGCAACGCGTCGCCATCGGCTTCGGCCTGGCGGCGATCGTCGGCGTCGCGCTCGGCGCCCTGGTCGGCCAGTCGATCTGGGCCATGCGTGGCCTCGATCCGGTGTTCCAGATACTGCGCACCGTGCCGCCGCTGGCCTGGTTGCCGCTGTCGCTGGCTGCTTTCCGCGATTCCAGCCCGTCGGCGCTGTTCGTTATCTTCATCACCTCGATCTGGCCGATCATCATCAACACCGCCGTCGGCGTGCGCAACATTCCCGAAGACTACCGCAACGTCTCGCGCATCCTGCGGCTCAACCAGTTCGAATTTTTCGTCAAGATCATGGTTCCGGCGGCTGCACCTTACATCTTCACCGGCTTAAGGATCGGCATCGGCCTGTCCTGGCTCGCCATCGTCGCCGCCGAAATGCTGACCGGCGGCGTCGGCATCGGCTTCTTCATCTGGGACGCCTGGAACTCGTCGCGGCTGCCCGACATCATCGTCGCGCTCGCCTATATCGGCGTCACCGGCTTCTGCCTCGACCGCCTGGTCGCGGCAGTCGGCTCTTTCGTCACCCGCGGCACAACGGCAAAGTGAGGAGAAGGGCGATGACGGCCTATCTGAAGCTCGACCATATCGACAAATCCTTTGCCCGCGGCGGTCAGGTCAGCGAGGTGCTCAAGGACATCAGGCTGACCATCGACAAGGGCGAATTCGTCTCCATCATCGGCCATTCCGGCTGTGGCAAGTCGACCTTGCTCAATCTGATCGCCGGGCTGACCAAGGTTTCCGCCGGCGCCGTGCTGCTCGAAAACAAGGAGGTCGACAGCCCCGGACCCGAGCGCGCCGTGGTGTTTCAGAACCACAGCCTGCTGCCATGGCTCACCGTCTACGAAAACATCAGCCTGGCGGTATCGAAAGTCTTTGGTCGTTCCAAGAGCAGGACCGAACGGCATGACTGGATCATGCGCAATCTCGATCTCGTGCAGATGGCCCATGCCAAGGACAAGCGGCCGGCCGAGATATCGGGCGGCATGAAGCAGCGCGTCGGCATTGCCCGGGCGCTTGCCATGGAGCCGAAGATCCTGTTGCTCGACGAGCCGTTCGGAGCGCTCGACGCGCTGACGCGCGCCCATCTGCAGGATGCGGTGATGGACATCCATTCCCGGCTTGGCTCGACGACGATCATGATCACCCACGATGTCGACGAGGCGGTGCTGTTGTCCGACCGCATCGTCATGATGACCAACGGTCCAGCGGCGACCATCGGCGAGGTGCTGGCGGTGCCGCTGGCGCGGCCGCGTCGCCGCGTCG
Source organism: Mesorhizobium sp. C268A (assembly GCF_040324475.1). NCBI lineage: Bacteria > Pseudomonadati > Pseudomonadota > Alphaproteobacteria > Hyphomicrobiales > Phyllobacteriaceae > Mesorhizobium > Mesorhizobium sp. C268A. The sequence goes on along the minus strand of NZ_JAMYVX010000001.1, from coordinate 1,712,395 downwards.
AACTCTCTTCCGACCGCACCTTTTTGCGCTGCCGCGAAGCGGTGCTGAAGTTCCTCTATGAACGTCATCGCTTCGTCGAAGCCGCGGAGTAACGCCATGACCGAAAAACTCGTCATCATCGGCAACGGTATGGCCCCTGGGCGCATGCTGGAGCATCTGCTCGAACAGGCGCCGGGCCGCTACACCGTGACCATCTTCAACGCCGAGCCGCGGGTGAACTACGACCGCATCATGCTGTCGCCGGTTCTCTCCGGCGAAAAGGCCTATGAGGAAATCATCATCCACGGCGACGGCTGGTACATCGCCAACAACATCACCCTCTACAAGGGTCACAAGATCGTCGCCATCGACCGGGCGGCCAAGACCGTCACCTCCGACCACGGCGTCACCGAGCCTTACGACAAGCTCGTCATCGCCACCGGATCGGTGCCCTTTATCATTCCGGTGCCCGGCCATGATCTGCCGGGGGTGCTGACCTATCGCGACCTCGACGATGTTCAGGCCATGATGCTTGCCGCCCAGTCGCGCGCCAAGGCCGTGGTCATCGGCGGCGGCCTGCTCGGGCTGGAGGCGGCAGCAGGTTTGAACGCCCAAGGCATGGACGTCACCGTGCTGCATGTCATGCCGACATTGATGGAGCGTCAGCTCGATCCAGCCGCCGGCTATCTCCTGCAGCGCGCGGTGGAACAGCGCGGCATCAAGGTCATCACCAAGGCCAACACCCAGGCGATCACCGGCAACGGCAAGGTCGGGCAGGTGGAGCTTGCCGACGGCACTATTATCCCGGCAACGCTGGTGGTGATGGCGGTCGGCATCCGGCCGAATGCGGCGCTGGCCAGAGAGGCCGGCATAGCCGTTAATCGTGGTATCGTCGTCGATGCCGGCATGCGCAGCAACGACCCCGACATCTACGCGCTCGGCGAATGCGCCGAGGTCAACGGCCAGGTTTACGGGCTGGTCGCGCCGCTCTACGAGATGGCGCGTGTTGCCGCGAGCCAGTTGGCCGGCAACGAGGCAGCGGCCTTCGTCCACATGGACACGCCGACCAAGCTCAAGGTCACAGGCATCGACCTGTTCTCGCTTGGCGACTTCGCCGAAGGCGAGGACCGCCAGGAGATCGTGCTGCGCGATGCCGCCGCCGGCGTCTACAAGCGCCTTGTCCTGAAAGACGACCGCATCATCGGCACCGTGCTTTATGGCGAGACGGCTGACGGCGCCTGGTTCAACGACCTCAAGAAGAAGCAGACCGACATATCGGAGATGCGCGACACGCTCATCTTCGGCCAGTCCTACCAGGGGGGTGCCCCGCTGGACCCTATGGCGGCCGTTGCAGCCTTGCCGGATGATGCGGAAATCTGCGGCTGCAACGGCGTTTGCAAGGGCAAGATCACCGGCGCGATCACGGCCAAGGGCCTGGCTTCGCTCGACGACGTGCGCGCCCACACCAAGGCATCGGCTTCCTGCGGTTCGTGCACCGGGCTGGTCGAGAAACTGATGGTGCTGACCATCGGCGACAAATACAACCCGGCCGCCGTGCAACCGATGTGCGGCTGCACCACGCTCGGCCATGACGAGGTGCGCCGGCTGATCATCGCCAAGAGCCTGAAGACCATTCCCGCCGTCATGCAGGAGCTGGAATGGACGACCTCCTGCGGCTGCGCAAAATGTCGGCCGGCGCTCAACTACTACCTCGTCTGCGACTGGCCGAACGATTACGCCGACGACTATCAGTCGCGCTTCATCAACGAACGCGTCCACGCCAACATCCAGAAGGACGGCACCTATTCGGTGGTGCCGCGCATGTGGGGCGGCGTCACCAACGCCGCCGAACTGCGCGCCATCGCCGACGTCGTCGACAAGTTCGAGATACCGATGGTCAAGGTCACCGGCGGCCAGCGCATCGACATGCTGGGCATCCGCAAGGAGGATCTGCCGGCGGTGTGGGCCGATCTCGGCCAGGCCGGCTTCGTCTCAGGCCATGCTTACGCCAAGGGCCTGCGCACGGTGAAGACCTGTGTCGGCTCCGACTGGTGCCGCTTCGGCACGCAGGATTCGACCGGCCTCGGCATTCGCATCGAGAAATTCATGTGGGGCTCGTGGACCCCGGCCAAGGTCAAAATGGCGGTATCGGGCTGTCCGCGCAACTGCGCCGAGGCGACCTGCAAGGATGTCGGCGTGATCTGTGTCGACAGTGGCTACGAGATCCATTTCGCCGGCGCCGCCGGGCTCGACATCAAGGGCACCGAAGTGCTTGGCCTGGTCAAGACCGAGGACGAGGCGCTGGAGCATATCGTGGCGCTGACGCAGATGTACCGCGAGCAGGGCCGCTATCTCGAGCGCATCTACAAATGGGCCAAGCGCATCGGCATCCCCGAGATCAAGCGCCAGATCATGGACGACGGCGCCAAGCGCAAGGCCTATTACGAACGCTTCGTCTTCAGCCAGAAATTCGCCCAGGTCGACCCGTGGTCGGAACGCGTCTCCGGCAAGGACAAGCACGAGTTCCGGCCAATGGCTTCTGTCGGGTTTGCGCAGGCTGCGGAGTGATTAAAATGGACTGGATCGCAATCGGCTCACTCTCCGACATCCCCCGCCGCGGAGCGCGCTGCATCGCTACACCCGAGGGTAAGATCGCCGTCTTCCGCACGCAGGACGATCAGGTCTACGCCATCGACGACCATTGCCCGCACAGAGGTGGGCCGCTGAGCCAAGGCATCGTCCACGGCACCGCCGTCACCTGCCCCTTGCACAATTGGGTCATCTCGCTGGAGACGGGCAAGGCGCTCGGCGCCGACGAGGGCGCAGTGCGCACCATTCCTGTGCGCATCGAGGGCGAGCACCTGTTCATTGCGCTGAAAGCGCTAGCCAGCCGCGCGGCCTGAAGCATGGAACTGGGCGAAGCGCGCGAGGTGAGGACCACCTGCCCCTATTGCGGGGTGGGTTGCGGCGTGCTGGCGAAAGTCGCCGCGGACGGTGAAGTCAGCGTCCGCGGCGATCCCAATCATCCAGCGAACTTCGGCCGGCTCTGCTCCAAGGGCTCGGCCCTGGCCGAAACCATCGACCTCGACGGCAGGCTGCTCTACCCCGAAATCCACGGTCGCCGTGCCGGCTGGGACGAGGCGCTCGACCGCGTCGCTTCGACCTTTTCGCAAACCATCGCCGAGCACGGTCCTGACTCCGTCGCCTTCTATGTCTCCGGCCAGTTGCTGACCGAAGACTACTATGTCGCCAACAAGCTGATGAAGGGCTTCATCGGCTCGGCCAACATCGACACCAATTCGCGGCTATGCATGGCCTCCTCGGTTGCCGGCCACCGCCGCGCCTTCGGCTCCGACACCGTGCCCGGCACCTACGAGGATCTCGAGCTCGCCGACCTGATCGTGCTGGTCGGCTCCAATCTCGCCTGGTGCCATCCCGTGCTCTTCCAGCGCATCGCGGCGGCCCGGGAAAAACGACCGGAGATGAAGGTCGTGCTGGTCGACCCGCGCCGCACCATGACCGCTGATATCGCCAACATTCACCTGGCGATCGCGCCGGATGGCGACGTTGCTTTGTTCACTGGTCTGCTCGCCTGGCTCGGCCAGCACAACGCACTCGACCGTGGCTATGTGACCGCACACACGACCGGCTTCGGCCAAGCTCTCTTCGCCGCATCGGCGCTCGACCTTGCCGGCATCGCCGCCGCCACCGGCCTGAGCGAGGACGAGCTCACCCGCTTCTACAACCTGTTCGCCGCGACTGCGAAAACCGTCACGGTCTACAGCCAGGGAGTGAACCAGTCGTCTTCGGGCACCGACAAGGTCAACGCCATCATCAACTGCCATCTCGCCACCGGCCGCATCGGCAAACCTGGGGCAGGGCCGTTTTCAGTGACCGGCCAGCCCAACGCCATGGGCGGCCGCGAGGTCGGCGGCATGGCCAATATGCTGGCCGCCCATATGGAGATCGAAAACCCCGAGCACCGCGACCGCGTGCAGCGTTTCTGGAATGCGCCGGCCGTCGCCCAAAAGCCCGGTCTGAAGGCGGTCGAGATGTTTCAGGCGGTGGCCGACGGGCGCATCAAGGCGCTGTGGATCATGGCCACCAACCCGGTCGATTCGATGCCGGATGCCGATGCCGTCGAGGCAGCGATCAAGGCCTGCCCGTTTGTCGCGGTTTCGGATGTGCTGGCGAGCACGGACACCGTGCGCCACGGCCATGTGCGGCTGCCCGCCGCCGCATGGGGCGAGAAGGACGGCACCGTGACCAATTCAGAGCGCCGCATCTCGCGCCAGCGCAGCTTTCTTGCGGTGCCTGGTGAGGCGCGGCCGGATTGGTTGATCGTCGCCGAGGTGGGCAAGCGGATGGGGTTTGACGAGGCGTTTTCCTATTCGTCGCCAGCGGAAATCTTCGCCGAACACGCCGCGCTGTCGGGGTTCGAGAATGACGGCGCACGGGATTTCGATATTGGTGGTTATGCTGGTGTTGATAAGGAGGCCTATGCAGCGCTTGAGCCTTTCCAATGGCCGGCGCCGAGCCCAGCCATCCCCCTCTGGCCTGCCGGCCATCTCCCCCGCAAGGGGGGAGATCAGCCGTCGCCTCGGCCTTCGCCAATTTCCAACGATGCAGAAGATATGCCGGCGTCAAAGCTGCCAATCTCCCCCCTTGCGGGGGAGATGTCCGGCAGGACAGAGGGGGGTGTTCAAGCGGGACTTGACCCTTCCAACACCCGCTTCTTCGCCAACGGCAATTTCTACAATCCCGACCGCAAGGCCCGCTTCATCGCCATTCGTCCCATCGTCGAGACACGCACCAGCCCGGACTATCCGCTGATCCTCAACACCGGCCGTGTTCGCGACCATTGGCACACGATGACCCGCACTGGGAAAAGCCCACGTCTCTCCCAGCACATGGCCGAGCCCTTCGTCGAGATCCACCCGGCGGATGCCACGCATCACGGCATTGGCGACGCCGACATCGTGCGCGTCTCCAGCCCGCGCGGCGATGTGCTGGTGCGCGCGCTGGTGACGGCACGCCAGCGCCAGGGCAGCGTGTTTGCGCCGATGCACTGGACTGACCAGTTTTCGGCAAAAGGCCGGCTCGACACGCTGACCGCGCCTCTGACCGATCCGGTTTCCGGTCAGCCTGGGCTGAAACATGTCGGCGCCCGCATCGAGAAGTTCGCCGCGAGAGCCTTCGGCTTCGCCGTGGTGCGCCGCAAGCCGGTGGCGGTCGCAGCAGATTACTGGGCCGTGGCCAAATGCAAGGGCGGCTGGCGGGTGGAGCTTGCCTTTGCTGACGACGACATCGACTGGGCTGGTTTTGCTGGTTCGCTTTTCGATGTTCCCGTAGCCGATACGCTCGCTTATCACGACCGCGATACCGGCCAGCATCGTATTGCTGCCTTCGACGACCAGCACCTCGCCGGGGCTTTGTTTATCGCGTCGGGACCGGTGGCGGTTTCGCGGGGTTGGGCGGCACAGCAACTCCAGGAGGTTCACACCAGCCAGCGCGAACGCTTCAGGATCGTCGCCGGTCGCGCCGGCGCCGATCGGCCCGATGCGGGCGCGACCGTCTGCTCCTGTTTCAGCGTCGGGGTCAACCAGATCGCGGCGGCAGTGGCAGCCGGGTGCGCGACAGTCGAAGCCATAGGCGGCGCCCTGAAGGCCGGCACCAATTGCGGCTCCTGCCGGTCCGAGATCCGGGCGGTCATCCAGGCCAATCGGGTTCAGGCTGCGGAGTAGATGCGGCTGGATGGGGAGGGGATCTGATTATATCCTCTTGGGCCACCACGGTCATCGATTGCGGAAGGTGTGGCGGTCCTTTTCGGGTCGCTGTGAGCGCGCCGGCAGGAGGATCACCTGGCTTGGCTGTCTAATCCAGCCGGTCGCGCAGGATGCTCCAGGGGAGCAGCATATTCGGTGCATAGCGCACGAGGTTGTGCAGCGGGATCGGCGCTGGCGGTGCGAAGGGGAGCGGCAGATATCGGGCGTCCGTTCCGCTCGCCCAGTCCGCCAGCACTCTGCCCATTACCGTGGTCATGGCGATGCCGCGGCCGTTGCAGGCGAAGCCGGCGATCAGGCCCGGGCCGAGGTCGATGAGGCGCGGCAGGAAATCCGGCACCACCGCCGCCACGCCTGTCCAGCTGTAGGCAAGCGGCGGCAGGTCAGGCAAATCGAGATGCCTGGCGAGCCGTCGCCAGATCGTTTGCGGCATGCGCGTCTCAGCGCCGGCTCCGACGACATGCATGCCGCCGCTGATCAGCCGGTTCTGGCCATCGAAGCGGCACGTGAACAGGTTTCGCCTGGTGTCGCCGACGCCCTGGCCGCCGGGCAGCAGGCGCGCGCGTATGGCCCGGGACAGCGGCGCAGTGGCGATCTGGAAGACTTTCAGCGGGATATAGGTCCGCGCCAGTGTCCGGTTCAGTGCCCCGCCATAGGCGTTGGTGGCGATCACCACCTTGCCCGCACGCACGGCGCCGGATGCGGTCGTCAAGGTCCAGCCATCCGCAGCGCGGTCGATGGAAGCGACGCGCGTCTGCTCGAAGATCCGCGCGCCGGCTTTTTCGGCGGCATCGGCCAGGCCGCGCGCATACTCGACCGGATTGAGGACGCCGCCCGAGTTATCCATCCAACCGCCGGCGTAGCCGCCGATACCGGTGAGCGTCGTGACCGCCATGGCATCGAGCGCAACGGTCGGCCTGCCCCGCGCCGCCCATTGCTCGGCGCGCGATCGCGTCTTTTCCAGCGCGGCGGACGAATGCGCCGGCTGGATCCAACCATTCTGCACAGCGTCGCATTCGATGCCGTGCCTCTTGATCAGGCCGAAGACGAGATCAGCGCTGCCGGCGGCGAAGTCAACCAGGCGCCCGCCGCGCTCGGGTCCGAGTTCGGTGATGATGTCGTCTGGATCCCGCTTGGCGAAGTTCGGAACGACGAAGCCGGCATTCCGGCCGGTCGCACCCCAAGCGATGAATTCGGCTTCGAGGACCGCGACCGAAAGCCCTTTCTCAGAGGCATGCAATGCCGTCGACAGGCCGGAAAAGCCGCCGCCCACAATCGCGAGATCGACGTCGAGTCCGCCTTGCAGCGCGCCCCGGTCGCGGCGGTTGCGGCTGACGGCATGCCAGAGCGAAACGCCATACGCTTGCTGCCGGATCATGGCATTCATGATCCGGCCTCGTTCTCGTTGGCCGCCGCCTTTGTCTGTGTGCCGGGCTTCGGTCGGCGCGGCCGGTCGCCGAACAATCCGTTAGGCCGGATCAGCAGGATGACGCAGAGCATGACGCCGATGGCGACGATCTGCAGTGAGGCCGCGCGTGCTTGCTGCTCGGGCGCAAACAGCACGCTGGTCAGCGTGCCCGACCCCGCCCATATCGCCCAGACCAGGATGCTGCCGGCAACGGCGCCGGCATTGCTGCCCGAGCCGCCGACGATCAGCATCACCCAGACCTGGAAGGTCAGGATCGGCAGATAGTTATCGGGCGCGATGAAGCCGGTGAAATGCGCCTGCAAAGCGCCGGCCAGCGCCATGATAGCGCCGCCGACGGCGAAGGCCTGGACGCGGTAGAAGCGCGCGCTCTTGCCCAGCGAAATCGCCGCTCGCTCGTCCTCGCGCAGCGCCTTGAGCACGCGGCCCCAGGGGCTGCGCGACAGGTGCTCCAGAGCGAGATAGGCGATCAGCGTCACAGCCGAAACGACGGCGAGGTTCGACAGGTTGAACAGCAGCGGCGTTTCGGCAAGGCCGCCGAACGGGCGCGGGATGAAACCGATGCCGAACGGGCCGCCGGTGAGTTTCTGCGCGTTGAGCGCGACCAGCTGCACGACGACGGCGACGCCGAAGGTGGTGATCGCCAGGTAGTCGGATCGCAGACGCAGCGTGGCCATGCCGGTAAGTGCTGCGGCGATACCGCCGACGACCATGGCGCCCGCCCAGCCGACCAGGATCGGCAGACCGAAGCCGCCGAAGCGCGCGGCATCGTCCGGGGTCGTCAGCAGCGCCGATGTATAGGCGCCGATGGCGACGAATCCGGCAAGGCCGACATTGAAAAGGCCAGTCAGCCCCCACTGCAGATTGAGCCCCAGTGTGACCAGCGAAAAGATCAGTGCGGTGGTCAGGAAGAAGGCGCCGTAGCCGAGCAGGTCCATCAGCGTTCCCTCACACCAAACAGGCCGATCGGCCGAACGAACAGCACCGCCATCAGGATGATGAAGGAGATTGCGGCGCGCCATTCGGCGCCGATCAGCTGCACCGCACCGGCTTCGGCAAGACCGATGATCAAGCCGCCGAGCACAGCGCCCGGAATGCTGCCGATGCCGCCGAGGATGGCTGCTGCAAACATCGGCAGCAGCATGTCGAAGCCCATGAACGGGCGGATCTGCACCAGAATGCCGATCATCACGCCGGCCACGCAGGCCAGCGCCCCGCCGATGATCCAGGTGACACGCACAACGGAGGCAACATCGATACCGACGATGCGGGCCAGCGCTGCATTCTGGCTCAGCGCCTGCATGGAGCGGCCGGTCTGCGTGCGTGTCATCAACAGATGCACGCCGAGCACCAGCACGGCGGTCAGCAGCAGAAGCGCGATCTGATCGGGCGTGATGCGGATGCCGAAGCCGACCGGCATGGCGATCTGGATCGCGCGGCTGAAATAGGTCGGCCGTGAGCTGAAGGTGAATTCGAGCAGGCTGCGCAGCGCCATCGAGGCGCCGAAGCTCGCCATCACCACGATGATGGCTTGCCCCTGCGAGCGAAGCCGCGAAAACAGCACCTTGTCGAGCAACAGCGCCAGCAGGGCGGTGAAAGTCATGCCGACAACCAGCGCAACCAGCAGCGGCCAGCCGAAAGACAGCGGTCCAATGGGCGCCACCTTGCCGAACATCGCGCCGATGGCGCTGACGACGGCGAGCGTCGCATAGGTGCCCCAGGCCATGAAGTCGCCATGGGCAAAATTCGAGAAGCGCAGGATCGAATAGGTCAGCGTCACGCCGATGGCGCCAAGTCCGATCATCGAGCCGGTCAGCAACCCATCGACGACAAATTGCAGGCTCATGCCGCGCCTTCCTTGCCGGCGTGAGACGGGCGTTGGCCGAGATAGAGTTCGGCGACGACAGGATCGTTCCACAATTCGGACGCCACACCCTCGTGCCGGTCCTTGCCTTCGACCAGCACATAGGCGCGGTCGCCGATGGCCAGCGCTGCCTTGGCGTTCTGTTCGACCAGCAGGATGGTGACGCCGGACCTGCGGATGCCGGCCAGCATCTCGAACACCATCGATACGAATTTCGGCGACAGGCCGGCCGACGGCTCGTCGAGCAGCAGCACCTTGGGATGGACGATCAGCGCACGTGCGACGGCGAGCATCTGCCGCTGTCCGCCCGACAGATTGCCGGCGGCGGTGCGGCGCTGGCGGACGAGGTCGGGGAAGGCCGCATACATTTCCTCGATGCGGGCAGGGATTTCGCGTCGCTCGAGGATGCCGCAGGCGACCTTCAGATTGTCCTCGACCGACATCAGCGGGAAGATGTTCTCCGTCTGCGGTACGAAGGCCAGGCCGAGCCGAACCATGGTGTGCGCGGGAGCGGCGGTGATGTCCTTGCCGTCCAGAAATACGGTGCCGCCGGTGATCGGGACAAGGCCGGCGATCGCCTTGATGAAGCTCGACTTGCCGGCGCCGTTGGGACCGAGCACGACGACGATCTCGCCCTTGCCGACGGTGATCGAGGCGCCGCGCACGATCGGCACGCCAAGCTCATAGCCGGCTTCGAGGTTGCGCACGTCGAGGACGGTCTCGTTCATGTGGCGCCCCCGAGATAAGCCTCGATGACGCGCGGGTCGCGGGCGACTTCCTCTGCCGTGCCTTCGCTGAGCAACTGGCCGCTCGCCATGACCAGCACGCGGTGGCAGAGCCGCGTCACCATGTCGATATTGTGCTCGATCAGCAGAAAGGTGATGCCGTGCGCGTTGATGTCGCGGATGCGGTCGATGATGATCTCGAGCAGCGTCGCGTTGACGCCGGCGGCCGGTTCGTCGAGCAGGATGATCGCCGGATCGGCCATCATGACGCGGGCGAGTTCGAGCAGCTTGCGCTGGCCGCCGGAAAGCACGCGTGCCGGCTCGTGCGCGAGATGGGTGAGAGTGACCAAATCCAGCAGCTCGAGTGCCTTTGCCCTGGCTGCTCTTTCCTGTGCCGCCACTCGCCACGGCGTGACGAAGTTGGCGAGCAATTTTTCGCCGGCTTGGCCCTGCGCCGCCAGCATGATGTTTTCGATCAGCGTCAGATTGGGCAGGGGGCGCGGGATCTGGAAGGTGCGGCCAAGACCACGGCCGATACGCAGATGAGCGGCTTCGCCGGAGACGCGCGTGCCATTGAGCAGGATATCGCCGCTGGTTGGCAATATGCTGCCCGCCAACAGATCGAACATCGTCGTCTTGCCGGCGCCATTCGGCCCGATCAGGCCGAGGATTTCGCCCGCTTTGACATCAAACGAGACATCGTTGACGGCGACAAGGCCGCCAAAACGCCTGACGACGTTTCGTGCCGTCAGAACTGGCGCACGGGTCTCCTGCCCTTGGCGCTCCGCTGCATCGCTCATCAAACCCTCTGGCCGAAGACGATCGTTGTCGCCTCCTGATTTTTGATTTGTGATCACACTTGCTTTGATCACGCTATTCGGCTTTAATTTCATTCGCAAGCCGAAAACGGGGCAAATGCCGGTAATGCAGAAGGCTGCCATCGAAAAGAACAACGAGACGATCGCAGCCCAGCTTACGCCGGTCGGCCGCGAGACGGTGCAGGATCGCGTCTATTCCGAGTTGCGCCGTGCTCTGATCGGTGGCCTTTTCGAGCCAAACCAGGTGCTGACCATCCGTGGTCTTGCCGATGCGCTGGTCACCTCGACCATGCCGGTACGCGAAGCGCTCGGCCGGCTGATCACGGAAAAGGCGCTGGAGGCGCTGCCCAACCGTTCCGTGCGCGTGCCGCCGATCACGCTGGAGCGCATCGACGACCTCCTGCGTGCCCGCTCCCTCATCGAAGGCGAAGCGATAGCGCTTGCCGCCAGGCGCATGAGCCCGCGCCAGATCGCATCGATCGAAGCCATGCTGGGCGAGTGGGACGAGATGCGGGCCCTGAAGCACAAGAAGGATATCGATCGCGAAGCGACGCTCAACCAGAGCTTCCATTTTGAGATCTACCGCTGCTGCGGCTCGGCTGTGCTGATCCCGATGATCGAAAGCCTCTGGCTTCAATCGGGTCCCTGCATCCGCGTCGCCATCTATGCCTTCTCCGAGGCAGGCGAGGTTGATACCGCCCACTATCATCGTCGAATTGTCGCGGCACTTGCCAAACAGGATGCGCAAGCGGCGCGCGAGGCGCTGGTAGCCGACATCAGCCGCCCCTTCGCCTTCCTGCGCGACAAACTTCAATCGGCGAAGGACTGACATGCCCAAGCCCGCCATCGGCATCACAGAACCACGCTCGAAGCTTTCCGTGACGGCGCTGCTATTGCCCGAAAAGGCGCCGGAGAATGCCGCCTTCCTGCTGGCGTATCTGGCGCAGCCACGCATCATCCCAGGCATCCATGCGATGTGGACAGGACCGGAAATCTCGTGCCCGGTTCCGTCAGCCGATCTCCACGGCCAGGCCTATGCCCAGTCTTTGCCACCGGAGAATGCAACGGTGACGCCGCAGCCCGGCGATATCGTGCTGTCCTATGTGCCGCCACGCGTGTGGGGCGGCAATCCCAATGCCATCTTCGATATCGGCCTGTACTACGGGCAGGGGGCGCGGCTGCTGTTCCCGATCGGCTGGCTGGCCGGCAGCGTGGTCGCGCAAGTGCTTGCCGGAGAGCGCGATCAGTTTGCCGCCGCCTGCGGCGTCATCCGCCGCAACGGCGCCTGTGACATCACCTTCAGCCTGGTGGAGGCCTGAATGGCCGACGACAGTTTCGAACTCTTCGATCTGCGCGTCGAAGCGGTCATCCCCGAGGGCAAGCCGGTCTATTGCGGCGCCAGGGCCGGCGACTATTTCGAACTCAAGGGCGAAATGCTCTCGCTGCCGGCAGGGCAGGGTTTTTCGATCTATTCGATCTCGGCCGTGTTGCCGCTCCTGGCGGCAAAGCAGCGCCCGACGCATGCAAATGACTGGATGACCTCGGATGCCGAGATCGCCTGTCCCGATCCCAATTGCGCCAGCCGGCTCCGCATCGTCAGGCTTGCCAAGCGGCGGTTCAGCCATGCCGAAACCACGGCCGTGCCGCTGCCGAAGGAGACCGACAAGGGATGACCGCCAGGACCATCGAACTCAGCCCCGGCTATGGGATCTCGCGAGTCATCCGCGGTGGCTGGCAGCTGGCCGGCGGGCATGGCGCCGTCGACCGCAGCCAGGCGGTGACCGACCTCATCGCCACTTTCGATGCCGGCATCTGGACCTATGACTGCGCCGACATCTACACCGGCGTCGAGGAACTGATCGGCGCCGCGCGCCTGCGGCTGGCCGGCGAGCGCGGTCTCGATGTCGCGGCCAGGATGAAGGTGCACACCAAGCTGGTGCCGGACCTCGAACGACTGGCAGGCATCAGCCGCGACTACATCAGGGGCATCGTCGATCAGTCGCTTCGCAGGCTCAAGACCGAGCGGATCGACCTCGTGCAGTTTCACTGGTGGGATTATGACCAGCCTCGTTACGTCGAGGCGATGGGTTGGCTCGACGAGCTTCGGCTGGAAGGCAAGGTGCGCAATCTCGGCACCACCAATTTCGATACGCCGAGGCTAGCCGAAATCCTCTCCGCGGGCATCCCGCTGGTCAGCCAGCAACTGCAATATTCAGTGCTCGACCAGCGGCCGGCAAACAGCCTTGCGGGCCTTGCCGCTAAGAACGGTGTCCGCTTCCTCTGCTACGGCTCGGTGGCGGGCGGCTTCCTCAGCGACAAATGGCTTGGCGTGGCCGAGCCCTCCACGCCGCTCGAAAACCGCTCGCTGGTCAAATACAAGCTGATCATCGACGACTTCGGCGGCTGGGAGCTGTTCCAGTCCCTGCTCAAGGCGCTGAAAGCGGTCGGCGATCGCCACGGCGTCGACATTGCCACCATCGCCTCGGCATGGGTGCTCGAGCAGCCGCAGGTCGCGGCCGTCATTGTCGGTGCGCGCAACCAGGCACATGCGCTGGCCAATACGAAAATCATGGACGTCGCGCTCGACGCCGACGATCGCGCGCGGATTGCTGCCGCCATCGCACAAGGCACCGGCCTCGCGGGCGATGTCTACGCGCTGGAGCGCGACCGTCATGGCCGCCACGGCTCGATCATGCATTACAACCTCAATGCGGGGAAGAAATGAGCGGAGAGCCTTCCCTTTTTTCGCGTGCCAGCGCTGAAATCATCGACCTGCATCGCTTCTTCGTCGACTGGTTTGTCGCCGCGCGAGCCGACGCTGTGGAGTTCGGCCGCTTCGAGGCTGTCATGGGCGAAGGCCTCACCATGGTGGCGCCGAATGGCCAGATCCTCGATCGCGACGCGGTCGTAGATCATGTCCGGACAAGCCGCGCCACTTGCGACGACGGTTTTGCCATATCGATCGAGGACATCAGGCCGGGTTGGCAGGACGCGGACACGATCGTCATCTTCTACATCGAGGCGCAACTGCGCGCCGGCAAACACAGTCGCCGGCAGTCCAGTGCGGTCTTCACCACCAGTTCATCGGCACCAAACGGCGTCGAATGGCGGCATCTGCATGAGACCTGGCTGCAGGCGCCGGAAGGCTGAACAGGCAAAAGTTCAAACAAGAAAAGGGGAACGGCAATGAAGAAGACGATACTTCAAATCACCACAGCACTGGCTCTCGTGACGATGGCCGGCGCCGCACACGCAGCGGACTGCAAGATCACCGTCGGCCTGGTCATGGAGCTCACCGGTCCGGCCGGCGAATACGGCCAGGCCGGCGCGAAGTCCGTCGAAATGGCCTTCCGCGACATCAATGAAGCCGGTGGCGTACGCGGCTGCGATCTCGCAACCGACACGCGCGACAGCCAGAGCCAGGGCAATATCGCGGTCGATGCCGCGACCCAGCTGGTACAGGTCAAGAAGGTGCCGGTGATCATCGGCGGCATCATCTCCTCGGTGTCGATCCCGATTTTGACCTCGGTCACCGGGCCGGCCAAGATCGTGCAGGTGTCGCCGGCTTCATCCTCGCCGACGCTGACCGCCCTTGGCCGCGATGGCAAGACCAACGGCATCTTCTTCCGCACCATCACGTCGGATGCGCTGCAAGGCGTGGCCGCCGCCAAATACGCCATCGACAAGGGTTTTAAGAAACTGTCGATCATCCACGTCAACAACGACTTCGGCGTCAACATGGTGGCGGAATTCTCGCGCGCCTACAAAGCGCTCGGCGGCACCATCGTCTCCGACACGCCCTACAACGAAAAGCAGTCGAGCTATGCCTCGGAGGTCACGGCGGCGATGGGAGGCGAACCGGACGGGCTCTACCTCGTCAGCACGCCGGTCGACGGCGCAACGGTCGCCCGCACCTGGATATCGCAGGGCGGCGTGCAGAAATTCCTGCTCAATGACGGCATGAACAGCCCGGACTTCATCGAATCCGTCGGCGCCGATTATCTCAAGGATGCCTATGGCACCTCTTCCGGCACCAGCCCGACGGCCTCCACCGACTACTTCCTGAAAAACTACAAGGAGTTTTCGGGTATCGAGCCGTCGAACCCGGCAGCCGACCGTTCCTATGATGCCGGCGCCATTGTCGGCCTCGCCATTGCCATTGCCGGCTCCGAGGATCCAGCCAAGATCAAGGATGCCATGTACAAGGCGGTCGATCCTGCCGGCACACCGATCTATGCCGGCAAGGACGAGTTCGCCAAGGCGCTCGGCCTGATCAAGGACGGCAAGCCGATCCGCTATGAAGGCGTCATCGGTCCGGTCAGCTTCGACAAATATGGCGACATCACCGGTCCGTTCCGGCTGTGGAAGATCGTCGACGGCAAGGTGACGACCGACGGTGAAATGACAACCGACGACGTCAACGCGCTGCAGGCGAAATTGCAGTAGGCGCTGGTACATTGTCCGGCGCGATCTCCGTTCGATCTCTGGGAGATCGACGCCGGACAAGCAGTCCAACATCGGCGCTAGTTACGCGGTCAAGCGCGAAATCAGCCGGGTCAATATAACGACAGGCGGCTGGCCGGGCATGAAGACCTGCGGATTGGAGAGGGCGCCGACGATATGACCCACATAGTCCGATTTGTCGTAGCCGATTGACGATATCGGGTAGGCGTCGAAATTTGTCAGGGACACATTGTCGAAGCCATAGAGGCGGAAGCGGCTGGGCCGGTTGTCGGGGAAATCCGCCCGGCAGACATCCAGAACACCCATGGCCATCGCGTCGGACGTACAAAAGACCGCATCGGGACAGCCGCGTCCCGTCAGGCCGGCGGCTGCCGCATAGCCCGACTCGTAGGAATAGTCTCCCTGGACCGTCTGCAGCAGTTCAATTCCATGATGCCGGAACGCTTCGAGGTAGTGGCCGATGCGCAGCTGTTCGACGCGCGAGGACGAACGGCCGGTCAGTAGGCTGGCCGTGCGCACGCGCTTGGCCGCCGCATCCGCCACGGCCTCGGCGATGCCCACACCTTCATCGGGAATGACGGTGGGTGACAGATCGTCATGCAGTCCGTTCAGCATGATGACCAGGTCCGAGCGAAACAAGCGCCGCACCGTCGCTGCATCGGCAAAGTCGGAGAACACCACGGCGGCATCGACATGATAGGCAACGCCGTTGCGCAGAAAATCCTCGACCCCTTCCGCCGAGCCGATGCGGATGAGGATGACCTGCTTGCCGATCGACTGGATTGCGTCGAGCAGCCGGTCGAACAGGTCGAGATCTGAAAGGTCGTGAATGTGGTTGACCACGACGGCAACCAGATTGACGGTCTTGGTGGTCAGGCTTTGCGCCAGGAGATTGGGTTTGTAGCCGAGCTGCGCGGCGGCCTGCACGACACGTTCGCGTTTGTCCGCCGAGACCGGTCGCGGTCCGCTCGACAGCGCACGGCTGGCCGCGGCACGCGACACGCCTGCCAGCCGCGCGACGTCGGCGATCGTTGCGACGGCGCCTCGAGTGTGCGCCGATCGGTTGCCGGTAATGGGTGTCACCACAGCGGGTTGAGCGCCGGCGGGTTGGAGTCCGGCCCCCACCACTTCTTGTAGGTCGTCTCGTAGGTGCCCGACTGGATGAAGTCGGACACGAACATGTCGAGCCAGCGGACGAATTCGGGATCGCCCTTGACGACGGCGATGCCGATCGGATCGTTGGAATAGAGGCCTGGCAGCGTCACCAGGCTCGGTGTCTTGGTCGCGAGGTAATCGAGCAACGAGGAATCCTCGATCGCCGCATCGACGCGCTTCTGTTGCAGCTGCAGAACCCCGTCGGGCGCGAACTGGTCGACATAGACGAGCTCTGCTTCCGGCACGGCCGCCTTGAGGAAGGTTTCGCCCGTGGTGCCGCGGCCGACGACAACCTTCTTGCCGGCGAGCCCCTTGAGGTCGGTTATCCCGGCATCTTTCTGGACGATGACGCGCAGCCCGGCCCGGTTGTAGGGGATGGTGAAGTCGACGGTCTTGGCCCGCTCGAGCGTTGCAGAGGTGTTTGCGACCGCGACATCGATCTGTCCCGACACCAGCATGGAAATACGCGCATCGCCCGAGACGTCGACGAACTCGACCGGCACGCCGAGCTTTTGCGCCAGCAGCGTCGCGACATCGACATCGTAGCCGACAGGGTTGTTTTGTGCATCGCGAAAGCCGATCGGCTCGCCGCCGAGCGATACGCCGATGCGAATGGTGCCGCGTGAGCGGATGTCGTCAATCATGCCGGCAAGGGCTGGAAATGCCGAACCGGCCACGATGGCCAGCGCGGCGAAGGCACGCAGTACGGTTTTCATGGTTCCTCTCCTTATTTTCAAGTGACGCGTCTTGCCGCCCGCAATTCGGGTGCGGACATGGAATCCTTCCAGAGCCAGTAGCGGACCTCGCCCTCGCATCTGAAATTCACCACCTCGTGGTTCTGCTCGGCGTCGACGGCGTGGATGACCACTCCGGCCAGGAAGCCGGTGTCGAGTTCAGCCAGTTCCTCGACCGCCAGCGCGACCGCATCCGACAAGGATCGGCCAAGCTTCATGGCCAGCACGACGGTCCGTGCGGTGGCGCAGCGCATCGTCATCTCGCCGGTATGGGTGCACGCCGCCGCGCCATAGCGGCTGTCGGCGTAAAAGCCTGCGCCGGGAATGGGAGAATCGCCGAGCCGGCCCGGATATTTCCAGGCCCAGCCCGAGGTCGAAGTCGCGGCATGGATGCCGCGCCGCGCATCCGCCGACAGGAAGACGGTGGTGTCGCGGACGCGCTCGGGATCGGTGATAGTACGGCTGAGCGGCGCCAGATCGATATTGGGGAATTTCGCCAGCTGTTGCGGTGTGAGTTCCTGTTGCAGCCGCTCCCACCAGACGCGCCTGGAGTCCTCGAACAAGACTTTGTCTTCGGCAAAGCCGATTTCGCTGGCAAAGCGCTGCGCCCCTTCGCCGGTCAGTATCACATGCGGCAGGCGCTTCATCACCTGGTGCGCCAGGGCAGCGACCGCCAAGGTCCTTGGCACAGCGCCGACTGAACCGACCTCTCTTGTATTGCCATCCATGACGCCGGCGTCGAACTCCATCTCGCCCAGCATGTTCGGCCAGCCGCCATAGCCGACGCTTCGAACCTTGACCTCTTTCTCCACCATGCCGATGCCGGCAACCATCGCGTCCAGGCTGACGGCGCCATCGCGCAGCATTTGCACCGAGGTTTCGAATCCCGGCCATGCTTCGTTGTTGGCTAACAGCAGCATTCCTAGTCCTTGCGCATCTTGGAGAGAAACTGCGCAACCCGCGGCTGCGCCCGGCCGCCGTCCGCGGCGAAGAAACGATCCGTTGGCAGATCGACCACCAGCCTGCCCTTGTCGAGGAAGACGATGCGGTTGGAAATCTCGCGCGCGAATTCGATCTCGTGGGTGACGAACAGCATCGTCGTGCCTTGCGCGGCGAGCTTTGCCAGGATGGCCAGCACCTCGGAAGTCATTTCCGGGTCGAGCGCGCTGGTCACTTCATCGAGCAGCAGATAGCGCGGCTGCATGGCGAGCGCCCGGCAGATGCCGACACGCTGGCGCTGCCCGCCCGACAACTGCGCCGGGTAGGCGTTGGCCCGATCGGCGAGGCCGACGGACTCGAGCAGCTTGCGCGCCAGCGCCTCGGCCTCAGGGCGCGGCATCTTCAGCACCTCGATCGGGGCGAGCGTAATGTTCTGAAGCGCGCTCATATGCGGATAGAGGTTGAACAGCTGGAAGACGGTGCTTGAGCGCTTGCGCGCCTCGGCCAGCTCCTTCGGCTTGCTGACATCGAAATCGTCGACCGTGATGCGGCCCGACTTCAGCTTTTCGAGGCCGTTGATGCAACGGATCAGTGTCGACTTGCCGGACCCCGACGACCCGAGGATCGAGACCACTTCGCCGGGCGCGATCGTCAGGTCGACGCCGTCCAGCACAGTGACCTCGCCGAACGCTTTGTGCACGTTTTCGATCTTGAGCATGTTAAAGCCCCCGCCAGGCGCTGTGCGCCCGCAGGCGGTTTTCAAGACGCTCGCCAAGCAGGGCGACCAGCTTTGCCGCGCCATAGTAGAGCAGCCCGACGACGGTCCAGACCGCGAACGGCTTCAAGGTTCGCATGTTGAGGATGTGGCCAATCTTGGTCAGGTCGACGACGCCGATGACAGAAATCAGCGACGTCACCTGAAGCTGGTTGACCAGCAGCGCGACGAGCGGGCCGACCGCGAAGGCGGCAGCCTGGGGCGAAACGATATGGCGCAGGACCTGCCACCGGGTCAGGCCGAAGACACGCGCGGCCTCGACCTGCTCGCGTTCGATCGACTCGATCGCCGAGACCGCGATGACATAGACGAATGCCGCGGTGTTCGCCGACAGAGTGATGGTCGCTGCGGTGACCGGCGTCACCCTTATATGCAACAGCGCCGGCAGGCCGAAGAACACCAGGAACAGCTGCACCAACACCGGCGAGTTCTTCAACAGCTCCGACAGGAAGGTGACGACCTGGGCCAGAACCGGCACACGGTAGAACCGCACCAACGCCCAGCTCAGGCCAATCAGCAGTCCGATCAGAGAGGTGACGAGAAACAGCGCGACGTTGGTGCCGAGACCTTGCGCCAGCAGGATCAGGTCGTAGGAGGTGAAATCGCTGAACCGCATCAGCCGACCGCCTCCATCATGTCCCGATTGAGATGGCGGTGGAGCAGGGTGACGCCCAGCGAAACCAGATAAGTCAGGGCCGCATAGGCACAGAGCAGCACCACATAGACCTCGAAGGGCCGATAGGTCTGCGAGACCACGATCTGGGCTGAGCCGGTGAGCTCGTTGAGCGTGATGGTCGAGAGGATCGAGGACGTAAGGATCATGTTGATGAGCACGGATCCGAGCGGTCGCACGGAGGTGCGCAGCGCAATCGGCAGCACGATGCGGGTAAAGACCTTGCGCCTGGACAGGCCGCTCACTTCAGCGGCGTCGATGATGCCCTGGTCGATGGCGAGGATGCCGGCTCGAATGATGTCGGAGGCATAGGCGCCGCCGGCAATGGAAAGCGCCACGACGCCGGTGGTGAAGGCGTCGATGTAAATGCCGAGCTCGGGCAGGCCGTAATAGAAGAAGAACAGCTGGACGATGAACGGCACATTGCGGAAGAGATCGACGTAGACGAAGGCGATCCGTCGAAGCAGTGCCGAGGCGGAGGTGCGTGCGATCGCCACCAACGCGCCCATGACGACGCTTCCCACCAGCGACAGCGCGCAAGCCGCCGCCGTAAGTTCGGCGCCGCGCGCCAGAAAACCCAGATGCGGGAGCAGAATGGACAGATCGAAATGCACCGGCGGTCCCCAGTGAAACCGGTTTCACTCTTTTGGCTTTCGCCTCGTCTGTCAAGATGCAGGGTCTGGTTGCCGCCTGTGGCTTGCATTCGTTGCGATGATTCCGGTTCGCCTCATGCGCGCTATGTCTCAAGCGCCGGCAATTCGCCGCCGGCTTTCAGCTCGAGGACGCCGCCTATGCCAGCCGCGCGTCGCCGCAATCCCTCGGCCATGGCGGCTGGGGGCGGCGCCCTCGATTTTGCCGATCCCGGCGCCGGTGTCGGATTCGGCTACGTCACCAACCGCATGCTGGGTTTCGACGACGTCGATCCACGCCGCAAGGTGTTGATTGATGCCGTTTACGACGCGCTCTGACGTTGGGAGCCGTTATGCGCGGATGTTCCACATGGCGTCCGGCACAACCACCAGCTTGCCGACGAAATCCTTGGCGATGAAGTCGGCCTGCGCCTTGTGGAAATCGGACAGTTTGTAGACACCGGCGACCAGCGGCCGGATTTTCTTCGCTTCGATGTATCCAACGATGCGGCGGAAGTCGGCGCGCGTCCCCTGGCTCGATCCGTGCAGTTGCAGCTGCTTCAGATACATGGTCCGGAGATCGAGCTGCACAACCGGACCGGCAATCGCGCCGGCGGTGGTGTAGCGGCCTTCGGGCCTCAGGATGCGCAAGAGGTCGTTGAAGATCGCGCCGCCGACGAGATCGGCGACCACATCGATCGGCTGGCCGCCAGTGGCTTCATTCACGGCGGCGGGAAGATCGGCAACCCCACGGGTAATAACCGCTTCGGCGCCGATGTCGCGCACCGCCTGCTCCTTGCCCTTGCCGACGACGGCGTAGGGAATGGCGCCGCGCGCCCGCGCCAGCTGCACGATGCCGGAACCGACGCCGCCCGAGGCGCCGGTGACCAGCACGCGTTCGCCGGTTTTCAGCCCGGCGCGCTCCAGCATCTGCTCGCCGGTGAGGTAGGCGCAGCAGAAGGTGGCGAGTTCGACGTCGCTCATGTCAGTATCGACGACATGCGCATTCTCGCCCGGCACCGTCTGGTACTCGGCGTACCCGCCGTCGCGACCGTGGCCCATATAGTCGATGTCGGCGAGGGAATCGTCGTCGCGGTTGTAGATCGAAAAATCGACCATTACCCGTTCGCCGATACGGCCCGGGGAAACGCCTTCGCCGACGGCAGCGATGGTGCCGACCGTGTCGGTGCCCTGGATGCGCGGGAAGGTAAGCGTGTTGCCTTGCCGCCGCCATGTCGACACGGCGGCAGCGTCCTCCTCGGTTCCGTATGCGCCCTGGCGCACCCAGACATCGGTGTTGTTCATACCGCAGGCGCTGACCTTGACCAGCACTTCGCCGGCGGCAGGCACAGGCACTTTCACATCGGTGCGATAGACGAGCTTTTCCGGTCCGCCATGCCCGGTGAGCAGCACGGCGGCCATGGTGGCGGGGAGGGTCTTGGTCATGGCATTCATGGGTCGATCTCAGAGATTGGAAAACACGCTGTTGACGGCATCGGCGGTTTTCGAAACGACGATGTCGGCTTCCTCACGCGTCAAGCAGAGCGGCGGCGCGAAGCCTAGTATGTCGCCCTGCGGCATGGCGCGGCCGATGACGCCGCTGGCGGCAAGTGCTGTCGCCACTTGCGGCCCGATCTTGAGCGAGGCGTCGAAGAACACCCGGTCGTCCTTGTCGGCGACAAATTCGACTGCCGCCAGCATGCCATCGCCGCGCACGTCGCCGACATGTCTGTGGCCGCCGACAGCCTTGGCGAGTTCGGCGCGGAAATAGGCGCCGGTCTCGCGGGCATTTGTCACCAGGTCCATCTCGTCGATCAGTTCGAGATTGGCGACGCCGGCGGCAACGCAGATCGGGTGCGCCGCATAGGTCCAGCCATGGCCGAGCGAGCCAAGCTTGTCGGAGCCCTGCACCAGCACCTGCCACATCTTGTCGGCAACGATGACGCCCGACAGCGGTGCATAGGCCGAGGTCAGGCCCTTGGCGATGGTGATCAGGTCCGGCTTGATGCCGTAATGGTCGGAGCCGAACATGGTGCCCAGACGGCCAAAGCCCGTCACCACCTCGTCGGCGACCAGCAGCACGTCATATTTCTTCAGCACCGCCTGGATTTTCTCCCAGTAGCCGGCCGGCGGCGGCACGATGCCGCCAGTACCGAGGATCGGCTCGCCGATGAAGGCGGCGACGGTTTCGGGACCTTCGGCCAGGATCATCTCTTCCAGTCTGTCGGCGCAATGCTGCGAGAACTGCTCCTCGCTCATCGAGCGGTCGGCGCGGCGGAAATAGTAGGGCGCTTCGGTGTGCAGGACCGGCGCGCGCGGCAGGTCGAAGGCGTTGTGGAACAGGTCGAGCCCGGTCAGTGATCCCGTCATCACGCCCGAACCGTGATAGCCGCGCCAGCGCGAGATGATCTTCTTCTTCCCCGGCCGCCCAAGCACGTTGTTGTAGTACCAGATCAGCTTGATGTTGGTCTCGTTGGCATCCGAACCCGAGAGGCCGAAATAGACCCTCGACATGCCCTTCGGCGCGCGGTCGATGATCATCTTGGCCAGTGTGATCGAAGCCTCGGTGCCGTGGCCGACATAGGCGTGGTAATAGGCGAGGTTCTTCGCCTGGGTGGCGATGGCATCCGCGATCTTTTGGCGGCCATAGCCGACATTGACGCAATAGAGACCGGCAAAGGCATCGATGCTCTTCTTGCCATTGTTGTCCCAGACGGTGACGCCTTCACCGCCGGCCATGATGCGGGTCGGGCTCTCGCCCCGCGCATGCGTGCCCATATGGGTCGAAGGATGGAAGAAATGGTCGCGATCCCAGGCGTTGAGTTCGTTGGACTGGTCGAGCATTTTTTGACTCCTTGAGAGATGGCCGGACGGACTATGTGACGTCCAGACAGAGGTACTTCAGATCGGTGAAAGCTTCGAGCCCGTGGCGCGAGCCTTCGCGGCCGATGCCGGATTGCTTGACGCCGCCGAAGGGGATCGGCGCTCCGGTGATCTTGACGCGGTTGATGGCGACCATGCCGTAGTCGAGCGCGCGGCCCATACGTTGCTGGCGGGCGCCATTCTCGGTAACGACATAGGCGACGAGGCCATATTCTGTGGCGTTGGCACGGGCGATCACCTCGTCCTCACTGTCGAACGGCGTGACTGCGGCGACCGGCCCAAAGGTCTCCTCGCGCATGATCAGCGCTTCGTCGCTGACATCGGCCAGCAACGTCGGCTGGTAGAACAGCGGCCCGGCCTGATGCCGCTTGCCGCCGGTGAGGCAGCGCGCGCCATGGGCGACGGCATCGGCGACCTGTTCCTCGACCTTGGTCACGGCGCGCTCATGCATCAGCGGTCCGATATCGATCTTTTCGACAAGCCCATTGCCGGTCCGCAGCGCCTCGATGCGCTCGGCAAAGGCGGCGCAGAAGCGATCGTAGATCGGGCGCTGGACATAGATGCGGTTGGCGGCAAGGCAGTCCTGGCCTGACGTTGCAAACTTGGCATCGATGGCAATGCTCACTGCGTTGTCGACATCGGCGTCGGCAAAGACGATCAGCGGCGCATGGCCGCCAAGCTCCATCACCAGCCGCTTCATCGTCGGAGCACACTGTGCGGCGATCAACCGGCCGATCTCCGTCGAGCCGGTAAAACTCATGGCGCGGACGCGCGGGTCTTCGCACATGCGCCCGACGATCGTCGCTGCCTTGCCGGTGATGACGTTGAAGACACCGGCGGGCAGGCCGGCGCGCTCGCCGAGTTCAGCCAGCGCCAGCGCCGACAGCGGCGTCTCCGAGGATGGGTGTGCGACGATGGTGCAGCCGGCGGCGAGTGCGGCGGCCGCCTTGCGGGTCAGCATCGCCGCCGGAAAATTCCAGGGCGTGACGACGCCGACAACGCCGAGCGGCTCGCGCCTCACCATCATCTCGGCATTCGGCAGATGGCTGGTGACGCTCTCGGCGTTGAGGCGCTTTGCCTCTTCGGCATACCATTCGACGAAAGAGGCGGCATAGTCGATTTCGCCGAGCGATTCCTGCAGCGGCTTGCCTTGTTCCAAAGTCATCAGCAGGGCAAGGTCGTCTTTCGCCGCGATGATCAGCTCGAACCATTTTCGCAGAATTCTCGACCGCTCCTGCGGCAGCAGTGACCGCCAAGCCGGGAAGGCACGCGCGGCGGCACCGATTGCCCTTGTCGTTTGCTGCGCATCGAGCGCGGCGACAAACGCGACCGTCGCGCCTGTGGCCGGATCGGTGACTTCAAAGCTTTCGGCCGCTTCGCTCGCGGTCCAATGCCCATCGACATAGGCAAGCTCGCGCAGCAGCCGGCGGTCGGAGAGGCGGTCGAGCGCCTCATGGCGATGCGAGCGGGCAAAATGCGCGGACATGGTCGAGGCCTCCCGGTTCGGACGATGCGGGAAGACTATCCGTCACATGCAGACAGAGAGACTGTTTCGACGCCCTGAAGGAGAGAGACTCTCTCTATTGTGCCGTCCCGACAGACATTCTCTCCGGGCTTATGCCGACGCCGGCAGCAGGTCGGCTATCGGCAGCACGATTTCGTCCTTCACCGTCTTGGTGACGATGTAGGTGAAGTAGCGGTCGATGCCGATCTCGCGCTCCAGCAGGTCGTCGACCAGCCGCTGATAGGCGTCGATGTCGCGCGTCATCACCTTGACCACATAGTCGACGCCGCCGCCCACCGACCAGCAGGCGACGATTTCGGGGATGTCGCGGATGACGCGTTCGAAGCGGTCGAAATCGGCCTGGCGATGGCTGGCCAGCGTCACCTCCATCAACACGGTGGCGACCGGCGCCACCACGCGCATGGCGATCCTGGCGTGGTAGCCCGAGACGATGCCTGCCTTCTCCAGCTTGCGCAGCCGCATCCAGCACGGCGTCGGCGACAGCCCGACCTGTTCGGCCAGCGCCAGCTTGGTGATGCGCCCGTCGCGCTGGATGGCGTCGAGTATCCTCAGGTCGACCGCGTCGAGTTTCGATGTCATCGGCGTCCGCTTTTTGTCGGCATCACCATGACGGCGCATTATTTCGATTGTCAATTGCACTGATTTCGATCTCTATTAAGTCATGACATCATGGCAACCCGACCCTGCGCTCATCCGCCGGCCAGCCTATCAAACGCTGGCCGACCAGTTCGCCCGCGCCATTCATGACGGGCGGCTGGCCAACGGCGCGCGGCTTCCAACGCATCGAAGGCTGGCAGACGATTTAAAACTGTCGGTGCAGACGGTCAGCCGCGCCTACGAAGAACTGATCCGGCGCGGCCTGATTTCGGGCGAGATCGGCCGTGGCAGCTTTGTCCAGACGCAGCGCCGCGACCCGGAGCCGCCCTATCTGCCGGAGCGCCTCGGCGAGGTCATCGATCTGTCAATCCTGAAGCCGGTCTGCGAGCCGATGCATCTGGAGCGGCTGAAGCAGGCGCTGGGCTGGCTGGCCGAAAACCTGCCATCCAGTTCGGCGTTGTCGTTCCGGCCCAACATGGTGTTCCCGCGTCACCGCGCGGTGGCTGTCGAATGGCTGAAACTGTGTGGGCTCGACACCTCCGCACAGAATATCAGCCTGACCAATGGCGCGACCGCCGGGATGACCGTGGCGCTGATGAGCGTTGCGCCGCCGGGATCGGCTGTCGCCACCGAGGCTATCGGCCACCACACGCTGGTGCCGCTGGCGCGCTATCTCGGCTTCAACCTGGAAGGCCTGCCGATCGACGGCAATGGCCTGATCCCGGAGGCGCTGGACGAGGCCTGCCGGCTCACCGACATTCGCGCGGTATTCGTGCAACCGTCGGTGATCAACCCGACGGCGACGCTGATGGACGCTCGGCGGCGCGAAGAGATCGCCGCGGTCGCGCGCAAGCACGACATCGCCATCATCGAGAACGATGTGCTGGGTCCGCTGGTCGAGGACCGGCCGCCGCCGGTCGCCGCCTTTGCGCCGGAGCGCACGCTCTACGTCACTTCCTTCACCAAGATCACCGTACCTGGCCTGCGCATCGGCTATCTCGCTGCCCCCGACCGCTATGTCGCCGCCGTTGCCAACCGGCATCTGGTGTCGAACTGGATGGCGACGCCGCTGGTGGCCGAGATCGCCACCAAATGGGTGACCGACGGCACGGCGATGGAACTCGTTCGCTGGCAGCGCGCGGCATTGCGCCGCCGCCAGGACATCGCAGCCGAGGTGCTGGGCGGGGTTGGTTATCGCGCCAGGCGCGACGGGCTGCATGTCTGGTTGCAACTGCCCGCGGACCGTGCCGAGGAAAGCTTCGTCGCCCAGGCCCGCCTGCAAGGCGTGGCGATCGCGCCCGGCACCTCCTTCCGCATCTCGGATGCGCCTTGGCATCCGGCGGTGCGCATCTCGCTCGGCTCGACCACCGAGGGGGAACTGCGCGCCGGCCTCGGCGTTGTCACCAAGTTGCTGCTTGGCGATCCGGAGCATCTGCTGCTCGCAATCTAAGCGGGAATTGCTCTGGAATCATGCAGTGCCGGAAATATTGTCATGATTTTATTTTCCCAATTGACATGATTTGGCGCGTTCCGCATCGTTAAGGGCACAGGCTTCTCCAGCAGGGGAAATTCATTTGTCCTCACCCATCATCAAGGTCGACGCCATTTCGAAGAGCTTCGGCTCGTTCAAGGTACTGGACGGCCTGTCGATGCAGGTCATGCCCGGCGAGAAGCTGGCGCTGATCGGCCCGTCCGGCTCGGGCAAGACGACGATCCTGCGCATCCTGATGACGCTGGAGAAGATCGACGGCGGCCATATCCAGATCGATGGCGAGCAGCTCTACCACATGGAGCGCAACGGCCAGCTGCTGCCCGCCGACGAGCGGCACCTGACCAAGATGCGGCAGAAGATCGGCATGGTCTTCCAGCTGTTCAATCTGTTTCCGCACAAATGCGTCATGGATAACGTCACGCTGGCGCCGATGCTGACCAAGGGCACGCCTCGCGCCGCCGCTGAAAAGCGGGCCATGGAACTGCTCGACATGGTCGGCATGGCCGACAAGGCGAAGTCGATGCCGGCGCAGCTGTCCGGCGGCCAGAAGCAGCGCGTGGCGATTGCCCGTGCGCTGGCATTGTCGCCGAAGATCATGCTGTTCGACGAGGTGACGTCGGCCCTCGATCCGGAGCTGGTCGAGGAGGTGATGAATGTCATGCGCAAGCTCGCCGCAGAGACCGACATGACCATGCTGCTGGTCACCCACGAGATGGGCTTTGCCCACGACTTCGCCGACCGCGTGCTGTTCTTCGACCGCGGCAAGATCGTCGAAGAGGGCAAACCAGACGAGATTTTCCGCCATCCAAAGCAGGAGCGCACGCAAGGCTTCCTGAAGAAGATCATCGCGGCCGGACATCGTGTCTGACCGCTTTGCGGGGCGGAAGACCGCCCCAGACAAAACCAAGAAGACAACAAGGAGTTGGGAACAATGAAGAAACTTGGCATTCTGGCCGGCGTCGCCGGTCTCGCACTGACGGCGGTGCTCGCCGCGTCGAGCACCGGTTCGGCCGATGACAGCAAGCTCGAGCAATTGAAGGCGCAGGGCTTTGCCCGCGTCGCGATCGCCAACGAGCCGCCCTATACGGCGGTCGCCGCCGACGGCAAGGTTTCGGGTGCGGCGCCCGACGTGGCGCGCGAGGTCTTCAAGCGTCTCGGTGTTGCCGACATCGTCGCTTCGATCTCCGAATATGGCGCGATGATCCCCGGCCTGCAGGCCGGCCGCTTCGACGTCGTCACCGCCGGCCTGTTCATGAAGCCGGAGCGTTGCGCGGCGGTCGTCTATTCCGAGCCGGTGCTGTGCGACGCCGAGGCGATGCTGGTGAAGAAGGGCAATCCGAAGGGCTTCAAGAGCTACGAGGACGTCGCCAAGGACACGTCGGCCACCATCGGCGCGCCCGGTGGCGGCACCGAGGAGAAGCTGGCGCTCAACGCCGGCGTGCCGCGCGAGCGCGTCATCGTCGTGCCGGACGGCCAGAGTGGCCTGAAGATGCTGCAGGACGGCCGCATCGACGCCTATTCGCTGCCCGTCCTGTCGATCAACGACCTCGTCAAGAAAGCCAACGATCCGAACCTCGAAGTCATCGCCCCGGTGGTCGGCGCCCCGGTCTATTGCGACGGCGCCGCCTTCAAGAAAGGCGATGAGGCCCTGCGCGATGCCTTCGATGTCGAGCTCGCCAAGCTGAAGAAATCCGGCGAGTTCGCCAAGATCATCGAGCCCTACGGCTTCTCGGCCGCAGCCGCGATGTCGACCACGCGGGACAAGCTCTGCGCGGCGAAATAGGGCCGTTTTGCCTTCTCCCCGTTAACGGGGAGAAGGTGGCCCGAAGGGCCGGATGATGGGCGGCGCCAGGTTCTGAGAATTTAGCGCTGCCCCTCATCTGCCTGCCCGTCCTCCGCAGCAGCTGCGCTGCAGCTACGGAGGGTGGACTGGCATCTTCTCTCCGTGAACGGGGAGAAGGAAGCTAACCGCCAACGTTGGAACCCGAATGACCCAGTGGTCCGGCTACCTCGGCCTGATATTGCAGGGAGCGCTTGTCACCATCGAGCTGACGCTGATGGGGTCGGTGCTCGCCCTGATCATGGCCTTCCTCGCCGGCATGGGCCGCGTGTCGCGCTTCTTTGCGCTGCGCTGGCTGGCCACCGCCTATATAGAATTCTTCCGCGGCACCTCGATCTTCGTGCAGCTGTTCTTTGCCTATTTCGTGTTGCCGTTGATCGGCCTCGAACTGACCCCCCTGCAGGCGGGTGTGCTGGCGCTGGGCCTCAATGTCGGCGCCTATGCGGCCGAGGTGGTACGCGGCGCCATCCAGTCGGTCGGCCGCGAACAATATGAGGCCTGCATCGCGCTCAACCTCGGCCGCTGGCAAGGCATGCGCCATGTCATCCTGCCGCAGGCGCTGCTGGTCATGCTGCCGACCTTCGGCAACAATGCCATCGAACTGCTCAAGGCGACCTCCGTGGTGTCGCTGATCTCGCTCGCCGATCTCACCTTTCAGGCGCAGGTCGTGCGCTCGCAGACCGGTAACACGCTGGCGCCGTTCACCACCATCCTGATCATCTATTTCGCCCTGGCGCTGATCATCTCCTGGGGCGTGCGTTCTCTGGAACGCCGCATGGCGCGCGGCCTGGACGGGGTGCGCGTCTGATGGCCAATGCCCTTCTGATAAATTGGGCCTCCTGATGGATTGGGATTGGAACTTCGTCTGGGAGATCCTGCCGACGCTGATCCAGGGCGTGAAGATCACCATCCTGGCAACGCTGCTCGGCTCCGTGCTGGCCGCTGTCGTGGGTCTGGGCATCGCGCTGGCGCGACGCTCGCCCAACAAGGTCCTGTCACGCAGCATCGGCTGGGCGGCCGAATTCATCCGCGGCACGCCACTTCTGGTGCAACTTTATTTCATCTTCTATGTCCTGCCGGATTTCGGCATCCTTTTGCCGCCCTTGGTCGCCGGCGTCATCGGGCTCGGCCTGCACTACGGCACCTACACGGCGGAAGTCTATCGCGCCGGCATCGACAACGTGCCGCGCGGCCAGTGGGAGGCGGCCAAGGCCTGCAATCTGAGCGCCACGCAGACCTGGACCAACATCATCATTCCGCAAGCGATCCCACCGATGATCCCGGCTTTGGCCAACTATTTCATCGCCATGTTCAAGGAGACGCCGCTCCTATCGGCGATCACCGTGCTGGAGCTGATGAACCAGGCCAAGAGCGTCGCCAACACCTACTACCGCTACATTGAGCCGATCACGCTGGTCGGCGCTTTCTTCCTCGTCATCAGCCTCTTCTCGGTCGTGCTGCTGCGCTGGCTGGAACATCGCTACGGCAAGATCGAAAGGTAATTCTCAAGATGAAACCGCTGCCCGAGATCAGGCTGATGCCGACAAGGCCGGCGCTCGATGCGCGCCCGCTGGAAAAGCGTGTCGGCCTCATCATCCTTGCCACCGACCACACCAGCGAGCCCGATTTCCGCCGCATGGTGGCGAGCGAGCGGATCGGCGTCTATGTCGCGCGCATTCCCTACAAGAATCCGACCACGCCCGAGAATTTACGCAAGATGCAGCCCGAGCTGGCGGCGGGTGCTGCGTTGATCCTGCCCGACGAAAACCTCGACGCGATCTGCTACTCCTGCACCTCGGCCTCGGTGGTGATTGGCGACGCCGAGATCGAGGTCGCGATCCAGTCTGCCAAGCCGGGCGTTCCCGTGGTCACGCCGCCGATGGCGGGCGTGCGCGGGCTGCAGGCGCTGGGCGCGAAAAAGATCAGCATCCTCACCCCTTACACCGTCGAAACCTCCAGGCCGATGGCGACGTATTTCGCCGAGCGCGGCTTCGAGATCGTCAGCTTCACCTGTCTCGGCTTCGAGGACGATCGCGAGATGGCGCGCATTGCGCCGGCAGCGATTGTCGATCTCGCACGAGAGGCGACACACGCTGAGGCCGACGCACTGTTCGTGTCCTGCACCGCATTGCGCGGAGCGCTCGCGGTTCCCGGCGTGGAACAGGCGATCGACCGCCCGGTCGTTACCAGCAATCAGGCCAGCGCCTGGAATTGTTTGCGGTTGTGTGGCGACGGGACGTCGCATCCCGAATTTGGCCGTCTGATGACGCTGCCTTTGCCGCGCGATTGATGATCATGACGACAGTCACCCTTAACGATATTCGTGCCGCCCGGGAGCGAATTGCCGGCAAAATCGAACGCACGCCGACAGGGTTATCTCACAGCCTTTCCGAACGACTGGGCATCCCCGTCCACCTCAAGCTTGAACACCGCCAGACCACCGGCAGCTTCAAGCTGCGCGGCGCCTCGAATGCCGTTGCTTCGCTGAGCGCCGAGGTGAAGGCGCGCGGTGTGGTCGCGGCGTCGACCGGCAATCATGGCCGTGCGCTGGCCCATGCCGCGAAGCTCGAAGGCATGCGTGCGGTGATCTGCATGTCGCGACTGGTGCCGGGCAACAAGCTCGACGAAATCCGTCGGCTTGGCGCGGATGTCCGCATCATCGGCAACAGTCAGGACGAGGCGCAGCAGGAGGTCGAACGGCTGGTGGCGCAGGAGGGACTGGTGATGCTGCCGCCCTTCGACCACCCGGCCATCATCGCTGGGCAGGGCACGCTTGGACTGGAGATGATCGAGCAGGTCCCGGATGCCGCTCTCGTCCTCGTCCAGCTTTCCGGTGGCGGCTTGGCCTCGGGCATCGCCGCAGCTATCAAAGGCACTAGCCCCAGGACAAAAGTGATCGGCGTTTCGATGGCACGTGGCGCTGCGATGAAGGCCAGCCTCGACGCCGGCCGGCCGGTCGAGGTTGAAGAACTGCCGACACTGGCGGATTCGCTCGGCGGCGGCATCGGTCTCGACAACCGGCTGACCTTCGCCATGTGCCGCGATCTGCTCGACGACGTCATCCTGCTCACCGAGGACGAGATCGCCGCCGGCATCCGACATGCCTATGAACAAGAGCGCGAGATCGTCGAAGGCGCCGGTGCGGTCGGCATCGCTGCGCTACTCGCCGGCAAGGTCAGGGCGACCGGGCCGGTGGTCGTGCTTCTCTCGGGCCGCAATATCGACATGAACACGCATCGCAAGATCGTCTGCGGTGACGCAATCGCGGAGCGCGCGGCATGAAAGCTCTCCCACGCCGAATTCCCGCCCACCCCCCTCTGTCCTGCCGGACATCTCCCCCGCAAGGGGGGAGATCGGCAGCTTCGATGTGGTCGCTATTCTTGCTGCGCTGGAGATTGGCGAAGGCAGGAGTGCAGTCCAATCTCCCCCCTTGCGGGGGAGATGGCCGGCAGGCCAGAGGGGGTGTGACGGAACACTATCCTTCGCAGTGCGCGCCTTCGCGGAGCGCGTCGCATGAGCCGGATGACGATCCTCACCGAGAAGGAACTGCGCACAATCGTGACGCTCGATCTCGACGCCGTCGCCTGCGTCGAAAACGCTTTCCGCGCGCTCGCCACATTGCCGGTGGCGATGCCGCCGATTCTGCGGTTGGACATTCACGAGCAGCGCGGCGAGGTCGATGTGAAGTCCGCCTATGTGCCTGGAATAGACGGTTTCGCCGTTAAGATAAGCTCCGGCTTCTTCGACAATCCGAATCTCGGTCTGCCCAGCGGGGGCGGCATGATGGTGTTGCTCTCGGCAAGAACCGGTGTGGTCGAGGCGCTGCTGCTGGACAATGGCTATCTCACAGATGTCCGCACCGCTGCTGCGGGCGCCGTCGCGGCGAAGCATCTGTCGCGGCCGGATTCGTCCGTCGCCGCAATCTTCGGCGCCGGCGTGCAAGCCGGGCTGCAACTCGAAGCGCTCATGTTGGTGCGGCCGATCGCCGAGGCACGTATCTGGGCGCGCGATGCGGTCAAGGCGCAGACGGCCGCAGGCGCGCTGCGCGAAAAGCTCGGCATTCTCGTGCGCGCCGAGCCGGATGCAGCCAAAGCAACCATCGGCGCCGACATCATCGTCACCACCACGCCGTCGACCGAGCCGCTGATCAAGGCCGGCTTTGTCGTTGCCGGGCAGCACATCACCGCCATGGGCTCGGATGCCGAACACAAGAACGAGATCGCGCCGGCGATCCTGCGCATGGCCGATCTCTATGTCGCCGACAGCGCCAAGCAGACACGGCGTCTGGGAGAACTGCATCACGCCATCGCATCGGGCGTGATGGGAGCCGATGCCGCGGTCACCGAACTCGGCCAGATCATCGCCGGCGAACGGCACGGAAGGCGCTCACCCAGCGACATCACCATCGCCGACCTCACCGGCACCGGCGTGCAGGATACGGCGATCGCCACGCTCGCTCGCAACCGGGCGCGGGCGGCCAATGCCGGAACCGTTTTCGAGAGCTGATGCTGGCCGCAAGCATGATCCGGAAAAGTGGAAACCGGTTTTCCGATCAGATCATGCTCAAGCAAAAAATTCCTGGAGCCGGATCCAACGAAGTGAAAACGGGCTCCAGGACCCCAACAAACGAGGACCAAGAACAATGCAACCGAACCTGAAATTCTCGCGTGGCGAATTTGCGGATCGCCTCGCCAAGACGCGAAAAGCCATGGAGGGGAAAGGCGTCGATCTGCTTGTTATCAGCGACCCATCCAACATGGCCTGGCTGACCGGCTATGATGGCTGGTCGTTCTATGTGCATCAGGCGGTGATCGTGCCACCATCGGGCGAGCCGGTCTGGTACGGTCGCGGCCAGGATGCCAATGGCGCCAAGCGCACCGCCTATCTCGCGCATGACAACATCGTCGGCTATGCCGACCACTACGTGCAGTCGACCGAGCGCCACCCGATGGATTTTTTGGCCAGAGTGCTCAGTGATCGCGGCTGGGGCAAGCTGACCATCGGCGTCGAGATGGACAATTACTGGTTCTCGGCTGCCGCCTTCGCCGCGTTGCAGAAGCACCTGCCCAACGCCCGCTTCGTCGACGCGACAGCGCTAGTCAACTGGCAGCGCGCCGTGAAGAGTTCAACCGAGATCGACTATATGCGCAAGGCGGCTCGGATCGTCGAAGCCATGCACCAGCGCATCGTCGACAAGATCGAAGTAGACATGCGCAAATGCGATCTGGTCGCCGAGATCTACGATGCCGGCACGCGCGGTGTCGATGGCATCGGCGGCGACTATCCGGCGATCGTGCCGCTGCTGCCGTCGGGCGCCGACGCCTCGGCGCCGCATCTCACCTGGGACGACCAGCCGATGAAGTCGGGCGAGGGCACCTTCTTCGAGATCGCCGGCTGCTACAACCGCTACCATTGCCCGCTGTCGCGCACCGTCTTTCTCGGCAAGCCGACACAGGAATTCCTCGATGCCGAGAAGGCGACACTGGAAGGCATGGAGGCGGGGCTGGGGGCGGCAAAGCCCGGCAATGCCTGTGAGGACATCGCCAACGCCTTTTTCGCCGTGTTGAAGAAATATGGCATCGTCAAGGACAACCGCACCGGCTATTCCATCGGTCTCTCCTATCCGCCGGATTGGGGCGAACGCACCATGAGCCTGCGCCCCGGCGACCGCACCGAACTCAAGCCTGGCATGACCTTCCATTTCATGACCGGTCTCTGGCTGGAGACCATGGGACTGGAAATCACCGAATCCATCCTGATCACCGAAACCGGTGTAGAGTGCCTCGCCAATGTACCGCGCAAACTGGTGGTGAAGAATTGAGCCCGATGCCTAGCCTTCGCCCATCCCCGATCGCCCCGACCGTCGATTTCGACAAGGACGGCGTGCAACATGGTTTCCTGCGCCTGCCCTACAGCCGCAACGACTCGGCGTGGGGCTCGGTGATGATCCCGATCTGCGTCATCCGCAACGGCAAGGGGCCGACTGCCCTGCTCACCGGCGGCAATCATGGCGACGAGTATGAGGGGCCACTGGCGCTCTACGATCTCGCCCGCACGCTCGATCCCAAACAGGTCAGCGGCACGGTGATCATCGTGCCGGCGATGAACTATCCGGCCTTTCGCGCCGGCACCCGGACATCGCCGATCGACAAGGGCAATATGAACCGCAGCTTTCCCGGCCGTCCCGACGGCACGGTGACGGAAAAGATCGCCGACTATTTCCAGCGCGAATTGCTGCCCCGCGCCGACCTCGTCTTCGACTTCCACTCCGGTGGCAAGACACTGGATTTCGTGCCCTTCTGTGCCGCCCACACGGTGCCCGACAAGGTGCTGGAGCAGAAAGCCTTCGATGCGGTCGCGGCGTTCTCTGCCCCGTTCTCGATGCGCATGATCGAGATCGACTCCGTCGGCATGTACGACACGGCGGCGGAGGAAATGGGCAAGGTCTTCGTCAGCACCGAGCTTGGCGGCGGCGGCACCTCGCGCGCACAGACTGTGCGGATCGCGCGGCGCGGCATCAGCAATGTGCTGCGCCATGCCGGCATTGTTGATGGTGCGGTCGAGAAGGGCAGAACTCAGTGGCTCGACATGCCGTCAGGCGATTGTTTCTCCTTCGCCGAGGAGGACGGCATGATCGAAACCATGGTCGATCTCGGAGAGCCTGTGAAAGAAGGCTCGGTGCTGGCGCGCATCCATTCCACCGGCCGCACCGGCATCGCTCCGCAGGAAATCCGGGCAAAAATGTCCGGCATTCTGGCGGCGCGGCATTTCCCCGGCCTGGTCAAAGCCGGTGACTGCGCCGCCGTCCTGGCCGTTGTGGTTTCATCGTGATTCGCAGAGTACGCCGCGCGAATATCAGTCGGTCTGGATCCAGACCGACTTGGTCTCCAGATACTCGTGCAGATGCTCGATGCCGCCCTCGCGGCCATAACCCGACATCTTCGTGCCGCCGAACGGCACCGCCGGGTCGATGGCATGGTACATGTTGACCCAGACCGAGCCGGCCTTGACGCGGCGCGCAAGCTTGTGCGCGGTGCCCAGATGTGTCGTGAAGATGCCGGCGGCCAGGCCATAGGGCGTCGCATTGGCACGCGCCACCGCTTCGTCGAGCGAGTCGAAGGGCATCGCCGAAATGACCGGGCCGAAAATCTCCTCGCGCGCGATGGTCATCTGGTCCGACACGGCGCCGAAGACCGTCGGCGCAATGAAGTTGCCGCCATCGTAGAGCTCGCCGGTCAGCCGCGAGCCACCGGCGACCAGTTCGGCGCCTTCGTCGCTGCCGGCCCTGATATAGCCCTCCACCTTGGCTGCCTGCCTGGCATTGATGAGCGGTCCGATTTCCGTCTCTGCCTCGATGCCATGGCCGATCCGCAGTCTGCCGGCGAAATCGGCGAGCCGTCGGACGAACTCGTCATGGATTTCGCGCGCCACGAACAGCCGCGAGCCGGCAATGCAGATCTGGCCCGAATGCACGAACACCGCCATCGCCGCGATCGGAACAGCCTTGTCGATGTCGGCGTCGCGGCAGACGATGATCGGCGACTTGCCGCCGAGCTCCAGTGAAACGCGTTTGAGGTTGGCCATGGCTGCCCGCGCGATGGCCTGGCCGGTCAGCGTCGATCCGGTGAAAACGATCTTGTTGACGTCTGGATGTTCGGCGAGCCGCGCACCGGCTTCGGCCCCGGTGCCGGTGACGACGTTGACGACGCCGTCGGGCACGCCGGCTTCCTGCATCAGTTGCGCGATCAGCAGCGGCGTCAGCGACGCATCCTCGGACGGTTTCAGCACGATGGTGCAGCCTGTCGCCAGCGCCGGCGCGATCTTCCAGATCGAGGCGGCGGTCGGCGCGTTCCAGGGAATGATCGCACCAACGACGCCCACCGGCTCGCGCCGGGTGAAGGTGACGATCTCGCCGGGAATCGAATTGTCGATCGCCTCGCCATGCAGCGCCGTCGCCATGCCGGCATAGAAGCGCAGCATACCGATGACGCGGCGCCGGTTGGCGAGCGTGCGCGTGATCGGCAGTCCCATATCGAGCGTGTCGGAAACGCTGAGCTCTTCCCAATGCGTCTCGAACAGATCGGCGATCCTGAGCAGCACGCACTGCCGCTCGTAGGGCGAGAATTTGGACCATGGGCCTTCGAAGGCCGCGCGCGCGGCGGCCACCGCCGAGTCGATATCGGCAGCCCCGCCGCGCGGCACTGTCGCCAGCACCTCGCCTGTTGCCGGATTGAGTGCCTGCATGCCGTGGCCGGACTGCGCCGCGACCCACTTGCCGCCAATGAACATCGGTCGGAATTCGCCATGGTACAACGCCGTGGCCTTCGCCTTCGGGTCGAAGTTCAGCGTCATCTCTTCCTCCTCGCAATTCCGTGGCGACTATTACTCCCGCCGCCGACCTCAAACAAGGAAAGCTAAAGGGCGCTCGGACAATCAGATTGCGCGGACTTCCCGATCACGCCAGCCGCTAGAGCGTGATCCAGAAAAGTGGGAAACGGTTTTCGGAAAAGATCATGCTTCGACAAACGGCATCTAGAAAATCACCGGCATCTAGAAAAATCATCGCGAGTTGTCGGAGCGCGTCGCTGAAAGCTCAAGGAGGCAAGCCGATCATTGCCCACGGCGACCGCGATGCCGGCATTGCAGACGAGAGCGCAACAGGTAGTCGCCAGCCGCCACCCAGCGCTCACCCGTGGCCGGATCGATCGTGGCCGTTCCAGCCGGCTTCACCGTGACAGAGGTTTCGCGCGCCGCTTCGCTGCAATCGCTGTTGGATGACTGCACGCGGAAGCAAGATCGGTCGAGCGGCCTCGCGACTTGCAAACATTGACAGATTGAGCCGCAACCGACGGTGCCTGGCATTCGATCGAGCACGCCGGTCCGTCACTCCGGAAGGCCGGCCTTTCGGAAGCCATCGACGAAATGGTCGAGCGTGGCCGTGTCGCGGAACGGCTCCGTCTCGACCCAGTGGCTGGTGGTGAAATGTGGGTTCGCGACAAGGAACAGGTCGACCTCGGCGCGCGCCTCATCGATCCGGCCGAGTTGCGCAAGGCTTGCCGCAAGGAAACGGCGCGAGCTTGTCCGATACGTCTCGTCCCGGCGCGTCGTCTCGACGGCGGCTTCATAGTCGCGCGCCGCATATTGCGCCTGGCCGAGCGTCAGGTAGTACCAGCTTGCCGGAAACGGGTTCAGCCGGAACGCCTTGCCGATATAGTCGAGGCCGTCCTCGACGCGCCCGGCCAGGACCGCGATGTCGGACAATGTCGCCCAGGCATCGGCCTCGTTCGGGTCGAGTTCGAACGCCTTGGCAAATCCCACATCCGCTTCGTCGAATCTGCTCTCATAGGCAAGCAGGTTGGCAAGCACCCAGTGGCAGCCGGCATCGTTGGGATCGATCGCCACAGCCTTGCGCGCCAGTTCCAGGGCAAGGCCGCGGGCAGGCTCAATGGGCTCTCCCCAATGCACCCATCCCATCCAGTGGTTCATGGCAAGCCAGCGATAGGCTTCGGCATAGTCCGGATCGAGCGCAAGCGCGCGCGTCAGCAACAGATGCGCTTCGCGCGCCGTCTCCGGCGAGACGTCGATCAGGTTGCGGGCTCGCACGCACAGATCGTAGGCCTCGAGATTTCGGGGCCGGTTGCGCGGCAGCGGCGCGCGCAGCCGGCCAAGCAGCGCCTCGACGATCTTGGCCGTCACCTCGTCCTGAACGGCAAAAATATCTTCCAGGCCGCGATCGAAGCGGTCTGCCCACAAATGCTCGCCGCTCAGCGCGTCGACCAGCTGGGCGTTGATGCGCACGTGCCCGGCGGCGCGTCTGGCGCTGCCCTCCAAGAGATAGCGCACGCCAAGTTCCCTGGCGACCTCGCGCACATCCACCGCCTTGCCCTTGTAGGCAAAGGTCGAGTTGCGCGCGATGACGAACAGGCCGCCAATCCTCGACAGGTCGGTGATCAGGTCTTCGGTCAACCCGTCGGCGAAGGCTTCCTGCTCGGGGTCGTTGCTGAAATTGGCAAAGGGCAGCACGGCTATCGACGGTTTGGCGGGCAGCGGCAAAGCCTGTCGCTTCTCGTCGCCGAGCTGTTCGATGGCGCCGGCGAAGCGATAGCCGACGCGCGGAACGGTCGATATCCATTCTCCGCCGTTCGTGGCCGGACCCAGCAGCTTGCGCAGTTGCGCAATCTGGACGGTGAGGTTGCCTTCCTCAACGGCGGTGCCTGGCCATGCCGCATCCATCAACTCGGCCTTGGCCACGATCTCGCCGGGCCGGGCGACGAGCGCCGCCAGCAGCTGCAGTCCGCGGTGGCCGGCGGCGACGGGAACTTGGTCCCGAAGGAGCGTTCCCGCACCCGGATCAAGCACGAACGGACCAAAGGCAAAGCGCGATCCCTGCATAACGCGCATCTATAGAGCAATTCCAGGAAAGGTGTGAAGGCGGTTTTCCCACGGGAAAGCGCGGAGCGCTTCACGGACGTATGGCGTCAAAACAAAGAGTTGAGCACCTCGTCGTTTCCATGAAACGGCGAGGTGCTCTAACTGCTTTGGAACTTTTGAGAACTATTTGGCTGCGCTTAATTACGGCGTCGTCCGCATGCGGCAGAATTCAACCTCTTTCAAGCCGAGGGCTGTCGCTCCTCAAACCGAATGGAGGTTGCCATGAACGATACCCTTGCTTCTGCTCGTGCAGCCTTGCCGGAAAAGGCGGTGTCATCGGGCCGGCGTCCGACGGGCCCGCGGGGCATGATCGCGGCCTGGCGCGAGCGGATACGCTTTCGCTGGGACCTCAAGCAGATGGCGGAGGCCAATCCGCATCTGATCGACGATATCGGTCTGACCAGACGCCAGGTCGAGGCCGAAATCGTCAAACGCTTCTGGCAAGTGTGAGCTGATGTCGCGGATAAGACCCGCCCGCCTGTTTGGGCGTACCGCGGCGTTTTGCCGGCATTTGCACTTGCCGGAACGTGCCGATCCTGCTTCGAAGCCGGCATGAGCGCCGAAGACGCGACGTCACCGCCAGAGAACCGCATCCCATGGGTCGCGATGGCCGGCATCATCGCGACCGTTACGGTGTTCGCCGTAGCACAGGGGCTGACCTATCCGCTGCTCAGCTTCATCCTGGAACGGCAAGGGACGACACCGGGCCTTATCGGCCTCTCGGCCGCGATGACGCCTCTGGGTTTCATTGTATCATCGCTCTTCACGCCGGCGCTGGTGCGGCGGGTGGGTGCGGCCCGCCTTGCGGTTGTGTGTTCGATCCTGGCAGCAACCGTCCTGATCGCGATTGCCTGGACGCAGGATGTATGGGCCTGGATGCCGTTGCGCTTCCTGCTCGGCTTCTTTGCCAATCCGCTTTACGTGATCAGTGAAACCTGGCTGGTCTCGATCACGCCCGCGGCACGCCGAGGCCGCATCATGGGCCTATACTCCTCCATCGTTTCCGCCGGCTTTGGCCTCGGCCCGCTGTCGCTAGGCTTGGTCGGCACGCAAGGATGGCCACCCTTCATCATCGGCAGCGCGGCCTTCCTTGTCTGCGGCCTGATCGTGCTTGCCGTCGCGCCACGCCTGCCCGACATGCCGCGTGATGGCGAAGCGGTGTCGGTCGGCGGCTTCTTCGCGCTGGCGCCGCTGCTCTTGTTCGCAGTCTTCACGGCTGCCGCCTTCGAGCAAGTCCTGCTTTCGCTGTTCGCGGTCTATGGTGCCGCGCTCGGCAGCACTGAGCAGCGCATCGCTTCGCTCATCACCTGTTTTATCGCCGGCAATGCCGTGCTGCAGGTCGTGCTTGGGCGCGCCGCCGAACGGTTTGGCTCGAAGCCGATGATGCTGTTCTGTGTCCTGGCTTGCCTGGCCGGTTGCCTGCTGTTGCCATTGCTCTTCGCTACATGGCTTGTCTGGCCGCTCTTCTTCGTCTGGGGCGGGGTCTCGTTCGGGATCTACACGCTGTCGCTGATCCAGCTCGGCGAGCGTTTCACCGGTCAAGCCTTGATCGCCGGCAATGCCGCCTTCGCGTTCGTATGGGGCGTAGGCGGCATCGTCGGCTCCCCGGTGGCCGGGCTGGCGATGCAACTGACCGGACATCAGGGACTGCCATCGTCGCTTGGCATCCTGTGCTGCGTGCTGGTGGTGTTTCTGCTGGCGGAACTACGGCGGGTTGACCGCGTTCAGGCGTAAGGCGTGCCTGCCATTGCGGCCTTCGGGCCGATGCTGCCCTTGTCGACAAGAGCGAGAAAGGCCGAACCCGCCTCGTCGCGTTCCTCGAAGCGTCCGATCCGCCTCGATGAACGCCACGGCCGCCAGGCGGGTGTCGGGGTCTGCAGCATTACGCCCGGCGTCTTCGGATAGTGCCACCATTAGGATATCCCAGCTCGTCGCGTTCGCTCGCGCCGACGCCGGCCCAGTGTTTCCGGACCAGCAATGTCTTCAGCTGCCATGTCTTCAAACCTCGATGTCAGGCGAAAACGCGGCCGCCGTAGAAACTCGGCGGCCGCCAATGGCGACGCTATATTCGCCCGAGAACAACCAGAATGATCACGATGATCAGCACCAGCCCGAGGCCACCGCCGCCATAGTAACCAGTGCCGTAGAACGGGCCGCCGCCGAGGCCGCTGAAGCCGCCGAGCAACGCGATGATCAGGATGATAATAAGAATGGTACCCAGGCCCATATGCCGTCTCCTTCGCTGCCGCGCCGTTCACGGCGCGGCTCGGAGAACTAAACTCCCAGCAAGCCTTCCTGTTCCCCGGCGATTTTCATCCGACGGCTAAGGAACGAAAGCCATCATGACGGCGTTTGCTGAGGTTCAGGCGCAAGCTGCGCGTGCATCGCGCGCCAGGCGGCGCGTAGAATTCAGAATTTACGCGGGATTGCCCTTTAGGCGGCCGGCCGCTCCTCCACCTGAACGCGCGGCAGGCGTGACGCCGGGCTTACGCTGGAAGGCGAGCTGAAACGTGTCGTCATCTGAAGCCGAATTGGTCGACGACGAGTTTTGGCCCCGCACCATTCCCAGTCGAGCTGAACCGGCAGCAGCTCACGTCGCCTTGCCGGCCGGCGCGCCTATGTCTTCCTCGGCAATATCGTCGAACGATGCGTAGTTCATGTTGTAGAGCCTGGCATAGAGGCCCTTGGCCGCCATCAGCTGCTCGTGATTTCCGCTCTCGACGATCTCGCCGTTCTGTAAGACGATGATGCGATCGGCGCCGCGTATGGTCGCCAGCCGGTGCGCGATGACCAGCCCGGTGCGGCCTTCCAGCAGCGTGACCAGTGCCTTCTGGATCAGCATCTCGGTGTAGGAATCGATGCTCGCCGTCGCCTCGTCCAGCACCAGGATTTTCGCATCCGCCACCAGTGCGCGTGCAAAGCTGATCAGCTGGCGCTGGCCGAGGGACAGATTGCCGCCGCGCTGTTCGAGCTCGGTGTCGTAGCCGTCAGGCAAATGCTCGATGAAGTCGTGCGCGCCAACGGCTTGCGCGGCGCGCACAACCTCTTCGCGGGTGGCCTCGGTCTTGTGGTAGCGGATATTTTCTAGCACCGTGCCGGAAAAAAGGAACGGCTCCTGCAGCACCATCGCCACCTGGTCGCCGAGCGAATCCTGCCTGACGTCACGGACATCGTGGCCGCCGACCCGCACCTCGCCCGACCAGACATCATAGAAGCGATGCACCAGCGCCATGCAGCTCGACTTGCCCGAACCGGTCGGACCGACAAGCGCGACCGTCTCGCCGGGATTGACGCGGAAGGACATGTTTTTCAGCACCGGCTGGTTCTGCCGGTAGCCGAAGGTGACGTTCCTGAACTCGACCGAACCTTCCATGTCGCGCGTCAGCGCCACCGCGCCTTGTCTGTCGCTGACATCGACCGGCACGTCGAGCACTTCGGAAATTCGCTGGCCCGACGCCATGGCACGCTGCATGACCGAGTACTGCATGGTGAGCGAGCGGATCGGGTCGAAGAAGCGCTGGATATAGAACAGGAACGCTACCATGACGCCGATGTCGAGGCTGTGCGACAGCACCATCGAACCGCCGACGACGATCACGGTTGCCATCGCAATGCCGGTCAGCGTGTCGACGATCGGCACCATCACCTGCGCATATTTGGCCGAGGTCAGGTGAGCCCTGAGATTGGCCAGCACCTTCTCGTCATAAAGGTCGAAATTGACGTGCTGGCGCTCCAGGCTCTGCACCGTGCGAACGCCATGGATGCCTTCGGCCAGCGCGCCATTGGCGATCGAGTTGGTCTCATGCGCGGCCATGAAGGCGACCTTGGCACGCGGCAGCCAGAACAGGCGCACGATGAACAACGCCGGCATGGTCGACAGCGTCAGCAGACCGAGCCGGAAATCGAGCCACAACAGAACGCTGACGATGCCGAACAGCAGCACGATGTCGCCCACCGACATCACCGAGGTCTCGAGGAATTCCTGCATGGAATTGACGTCGCCCTGCAGGCGCGACATCAGCCGTCCCACTTCGGTCTTGTCCATGAAGCTCAGCGACACACGCTGCAGATGGCTGAACATGGAGCGGCGCAAATCCGACAGCACATTCTCGGCCACCTTGCCGACGACGCTTTCCTGGATATAGCTGGCGGCATAGTTGATCAGGATGATCAGGGTGAAGGCACCGATCGCCCAGTTCATGACGGAGCTGTCGGCCTTGCCCGCCGCCATGCCGTGGTCGATGGCGTAACGGATGACCAGCGGGATCGCCAATTGCGTCAGCGTGAACACCAGCACGGCGGCCACCGAGATGAAGATCCGGCCCTGATACGGTTTCACGAAGCTCAAGATGCGGCGCACGATACGCGGATCGTAGACCTTGCCGAAGACCTCTTCCTCGTCGCGGTGCGAACCGACGACGGCCCTGGTGGGCCGCCGGCTGGTGTCTTCCTTCTGGTCGTCGTTCTGTGTCGACATTATGCGGCTCCCACCGCCACCGGCAAATCGTCGTCCGGCCGCAGCTGCAGGTCGTAAAGCGCGCGGTAGCGTCCACCCAGCGCCAACAATTCCTGGTGCGTGCCGCGCTCGGAGATGCGGCCATTCTCGACGAACAGGATCTGGTCGGCATGCATCAGCGAGCTCAGCCGGTGCGAGATGATCAGCGTCACGCGGTCCTTGGCAAAGCGCTTCATCGCGGTGCGGATTCGCTGCTCGGTGCCGGCGTCGACAGCCGCGGTGGAATCGTCGAAGACCAGCACCGAAGGCCGCAGCATCAGGGTGCGGGCGATGGTCAGGCGCTGCCGCTGGCCGCCGGAAAGCGATGAGCCGCGCTCGCCCACGACCGTGGTGTAGCCGGCCGGAAGCCCGATGATGTAATTGTGCAACTGGGCGTATTCAGCCGCCTGCCCGATGCGGGTCTCGCGCGCCCAGGGATTTCCATAGGCGATGTTGTTTTCGATCGAGGTGGTGAACAGGAAGGCGTCCTGCTGCACGACGCCGACCGCCTTGCGCAACGATTGCAGCGTGACCTCGCGTATATCCTGCCCGTCGATGGTGATCGCGCCTGACGTCACATCGTAGAAGCGCGGGATCAGATGCGCGATGGTCGACTTGCCGCTGCCCGGCGGGCCGACAATGCCGACGGTCTCGCCGGACCTGGCCTCGAAGGAAATGCCCGACAGCGCCGGCCGGCCGCCGGCGCCCGCGTAGCGGAAGCCGACATTGTCGAAGCACAGCAAGCCTTCGGTGACCACGAGATCCTTGGCATCAGGCGCATCCTCGATGTCAAGTTCGGCGTCAAGCAGTTCGAACAGCCTTGTGCCGCAGGTCGAGGCGCGGGCGAACGAGTTGACCATCAGCCCGAGCTGGCGCACCGGCATCTGCAGGATGGTCATGAAGGTGAGGAACTGCGCCAGCGTGCCGACGCTGATCTGGCCCGCGATCACCTTCTGGCCACCGAACCACAGCACCAGGCCCATGGCCGCCAGG
Source organism: Mesorhizobium sp. C268A (assembly GCF_040324475.1). Taxonomy (NCBI): domain Bacteria; kingdom Pseudomonadati; phylum Pseudomonadota; class Alphaproteobacteria; order Hyphomicrobiales; family Phyllobacteriaceae; genus Mesorhizobium; species Mesorhizobium sp. C268A. Next base: position 1,668,175 of record NZ_JAMYVX010000001.1, on the reverse strand, counting down.
AAAGAAAAATTCATGGCGCTGGTGTTAGAGACGCGGATGTCGACGCGCTGGTCGGCAAGCTCCAGCGCCGACTTCTTGGCGCGGTCGAATTTTTCCAGCTCATGCCGCTGCGCCGCAAAGGCGCGCACGACGCGGATTCCGCCGAGGTTCTCGTCCATCACCCGGCTCAGCACTGACAGCCGCTCCTGCAGCGTCAGCCAGGTGCTGCGCAGCCTGAGCTGTGTGACCGAGGAGCGCCAGGCGACGAACGGCACGAAACTCAGACTGAGCAGCCCGAGCTCGAGATCGGTGCTGATCAGGAGATAGGAGCCGACGCCGATCAGCACGCCGAGCAGCACCACGCGCAATATGCCGGTGGAAAAGAACATGCGCACGCCGTCGAGGTCGAGCAGGCCAAGCGTAATCAGGTCGCCGGTATGCACCCGGTCATGGAAGGAGAAGCTCAGCCGCTGGATCTTCTCGTAGAAGGCCAGGCGCAGCTCATAGCCGGTGCGGTGGCCAACGGCCTCGCCATAATAATTCTGCGCCATGGTGAAGAGGCCGCGCAGAATGCTGACGACGAGCAAGGTGATCGCCGTCGTCCACAGCGCCTGCTCAGCCGCCGCGCCGCCGCCTCCAGCCATCACGCCTTGCGCCTGGTCGATGGCGTGGCCGAGCAGGCGCGGGATGAACAGCTGCAGCGTCGCGGCAATGAAGGTCGAGGCGATGGTGATCGCAACTTGCCAAGGATGGCGCAGCGTCATGCGCACGATGCGCAGCAGCGTGCTGAGGCCCTTGCCCCAGGACGCCTCCGCCACATGGGCAAACGATTTGCCGCGCATCGCTGCGCCGCGGGTTGCATCCATTGCCAAGGAAAATACCCAATCCGATCCGGACATTAGCCCAGACGAATGAAAACAGACTCAGTTTCAGATACCGCGATGTTACGCCTCCATTTTGGCCGTTCAAGGGCCAATGGCGGCATCGCACTGTGCCTGAAAGGGGCTGATCGTCCGCGACCGCTTAAGCCCGTGTCGGCGTTAGAGGCGGCAGGCTCGTCACTTTAGGCCGATTGAAAAGATGCGAGCATGTGGGTTGCGCCAACCGCCATCATGCGTGACCTCGGCCAATGTGATCGGCTGCGGGACCGAGCGCAGTGAGCAGCGCCTTGCCGCTTTCCAGCGTCGCATTCTCATGCGGCGCGCGCAGGTTGAGCCAGCGTTTGTCGCCGGAGCGCACCGCCAGCACGGCCTTCATTGCCGGGATCAGGCCTGCATCCTGGATCACCTTGCGGAACGCCCTGATCGCGGCGTCCGCTTCCGTGACGTCTTGGCCGGCGATCGTCGCGTCGTAGAGGGCGCGGATAGCCGCAGCGTTGAGATTGACGGTCGCGGAGATACAGCCCGCAGCACCACTGGCGAGCCCCTTGGTCAGTTGCGCCTCCGAGCTGGGGAACACCGCGACGTCGGGTGCGGCGGCAATCACCGCCGCCGTGTTGTTCCAGTCGCCGGCGCTATCCTTGTAGGCGACGACCGTCTCTGGAAACGCCGCGCTCAACCGGGCGGTCAGGGCAGGGCTTACCGGCACGCCGGAGTTCTGCGGGATGTGGTAGAGGATCATCTTCAGCGCCGGGTTGGCCACCCTTTCGATCAGCTCGCTGTAGTAGCGCGCCTGGCCATCGTCCCCGGCGGCCGTGTAGAAGAACGATGGCAGCACCATCACGGCGGCGCAGCCGAGGCCGACCGCGTGCTTCGACAGTTCGACGGTTTCGGGCAGTGCGGTGACGCCGGTGCCGGGCATCATGCGCCCCGGCGAAATGCCTGATGCAACCAGCCATTCCAGCGCCTGCATGCGCTCGTCGAGCGAGAGCGACAGTGCCTCGCCCGTGGTGCCGAACGGCGACAGCAAATGGGCGCCCTGGCCCAGCACCCATTTGGCATGTGAGATCCACAGGTCACGGGCAATGCGGCCATCGTTCTCGAACGGCGTCAGGATCGGGGCGATGGTTCCTTGCGGGCGGGGCATGTCGGTCCTTCCATCGGTGCTGGAAATCAGCTTGGCATAGAGCATACGTGCGATGCGATCTGCCAGAGGCGATCTCTTGGGCCACCGCGCCGGCCGTGGGAAAACTTGCGGGTCATTGCCGCGAAATTCTGGCCCCTTGGTCTGCCGCAACCAGATGACGCCGGCGTCAATGGGTTGCAAATGGACCGGGGTTGCAAATGGACCAGGGTTGCAAATGGACCGGCCAAGCCCGAAATATCGGACTGAGACCAGATCCGGAAACGGCATGCACCCACGATTGCTCAAGACCTTCCTCGCCGTGGCGCGGCACCGCAACATCACCCGCGCAGCGCGGGAGGTTCATCTGGCGCAGTCGAGCGTCAGCGACCAGATCCAGTCGCTGGAAAGCGAACTTGGTATCGTCCTCTTCATCCGCTCGCGCCACGGCCTCGACCTGACGACGGCCGGCGACGCGCTGAAACCTTATGCGGAAGAGATTCTGCAACTGGCGGAGGAGGCGCGTATTGCCGCCGAGGCAACGACGGGAATGACCGCCGGAACGGTTACGGTCGGCGCGCTGGAGACGATTGCCACTGTCAAACTTCCGCAATGGCTGGCGGCCTTTCGAGGCGACCACCCGGAGATCGGTCTGCGGCTCAAAATCGCCGGCAGCGATGCCCTGCTGCGGCAGCTCGAAGAAGGCGAGATCGACGTCGCCTTCTGTTTCGACAAAGGCGGTCTGGATGAACGTCTGGCCCGGCGCACGATATCGGCCGAGCCGCTGGTCCTTGTCGCCTCACCCGAACATGCGCCCGCATCGGGGCAGAGCGACCTGGCCGCGCTCGCCGCGATGCGTTTCGTGGTGACGGAAACCGGATGCGTCTACCGGCATCTGTTCGACACTGCCTTTGCCGAGACGGAAGCGCCAGAACTTGCCGCCGAAGTCGGCAGCATCGGCGCCATTGCGGGCCTGGTGGCGACTGGTGTCGGCATGGGCCTGGTGCCGCGGCTGGCCGTTGCCGACGCGCTCGATCGCGGCGAGATCCTCGAATTGCCGTGGCCGGGTCCGGCCCGCACGGCGTCGCTGGTCATGATCTGGCGCCGCCGGCGGGTTCAGCCGCCGGCGCTGAAACTGCTGGCGGCCGCGGCCAGGAATTTCGCTGCGCTCAGATCAGCCGGTGACCGCCCTCGACATGCAGAACCGTCCCTGTCGTAAAACCGTTGCCCATCAGAAAGGCGATGGCATCGGCAATGTCGTCCGGCTGTCCGACGCGGCCGACCGGCAGGCGCATGGCCATTGCATCGAGCGTCTCGTCCTTCTTGTCGCCGGCCACAAAACTCCAGATCGGCGTGTCGACCCAGCCCGGCGAGACGGCGTTGACACGGACCGGCGCCAGCTCGACCGCCAGCGCCCGCACCAACCCTTCCAGCGCAGCGTTGACAGCGGCAACGACCGAGCCGCGCGCCGCCGGCCGGTAGGCGGCAATGCCTGAGGTGAAGGTGATGGAGCCGTTGGCCGAAAGCTGCGGCGCGCCATGCTTGGCGAGCAGCAGCGGCCCGTAGAATTTGCTTTCGACGACCCGCTGCGCCGCCTTCAGGTCGACTGAAGGCAATAGCTCATAGGCGCCTTCGATGTCGGCGGCGGTGCTGACAATATGGTCTAGCCGGCCAATTCGCTTGAACAGGTCAGCGACTTGATCCTCCCTGGCGATATCGGCCGCGACGGCGCTCAAAGCGGAAGGGTTCTGCAGCGCCTCGCCGGCACGCTTGAGCCTGGCTTCACTGCGGCTGACGATGATGACTTCGGCGCCTGAGTCCAGGCACCGCCTTGCCAACGCCAGCCCCATTCCGGAGCTGCCGCCAATGATAGCGATTTTCGATTTCGCGATGTCTGCCATGTTTCCGTTCCTGTCCTGAACCGCTCCGGATGAGAGTTCGCAAACCGGCGGCAGCAGTGGAAACGGAAGAAAGCGATAGTGCCATCGGAGGCTCCGATGGCACTATCGTCTATAGGAGCCGGCGCGGGCCGCTCCGTCGAGTGGCCCACCTGTCAATGAAGTGCGCTCAGTAGCCGACCGTGAAGCGCTGCTTGATATGCGCCGGCTTTTCGATCTCGTCCGCCATGACGATGGCATAGTCCTCGAAGGAAATGCTGCTGCCTTTGTCTGACGTCAGCAGCGTGTCCTTGCCGATGCGGTATTTGCCGGTCCGCTCGCCGGCGACGAACAGCGCGGAAGGAGACAGCAAGGTCCAGTCGAGATCGTCGACCGTCCGCAGCGTGTCGAGGAAGTCGGCGCCCTTCTGCGCCTCGGCCTTGTAGATATCAGGGAAGGTCGGCGTGTCGACCAGGCGCTTGCCGGGCGCAACCTCAAGGCTGCCGGCGCCGCCGACGACGAGGTAGCGTTTGACGCCGGAAGCACGCACGGCTGCGATGAGCGTATCGGGATCGCTGTCGAGGAAATGCACCGAGGAGATCACCGCGTCATGACCCTTGATCAGGGCGGCAAGGCCATCCTTGTCGAAGACGTCGCCCTTCTTGGCAGTCACGCCCGGAAGTGCCGCGATCTTGTCTGGATGCCGGGCAATGGCGGTGACGCTGTGACCGCGATCGGAGAGTTCCTTAAGCAGGCGCGAGCCGACCTGGCCGGACGCGCCGATAAGTGCGATTTTCATGGGGATTTTCCTTTCGTCTGGGGAGAATTTCGTCTGGGGAGAATTTCTGGGACTACGCCGCCTCGATGTGAGCGACGAGATTGTCGTAGCTGCCGAACAGCGCGTTGGCGCCGATCAGGCGCGGCGCCGTTTGGCCGATCACCGCGAGCGCGGGAACGCCATTGACATGCAGCCGCTGGAACAATGTCCGCCCGCGGCTGACCAGGTAGTCATGCTTCGCCAGAAACGCCTGCGTCGGCGCTTTCAAAAGCTTTGCCGCGTCGCTCATGCCGGCGTCGGCCAGTACCGCGGCGACGCCGTCAACCGTCACAATATCGCGGCCGTCGACATAGCGGGCATGCTGGATCGCCTTCAGTGCCGCAAGTCGCTGGCGCCAGTCGTCCAGTCCGGCGGCGTTGATGCCCATGGTGGCAGCGGAAGAATCGAGCAAGGTGCCGCTGACATTGAGCACATTGTCGAGATAGGCCTGGCTGAAGCGCTGTCCGCCCAGCCGCGCGATGCGCTGGTCATTGTCCCAGGCATGGGCGGCGAAGCCTGCATCCAACGGCCGCGCGCCGGCACCGGAGAAAAGCCCCACCGGCAGCAGTTCGAGCGCGGTCCCGGCGGCCAGTCGATCCAGCATCGGCGTGGCGCCATAGCACCAACCGCAGAGCGGGTCGAAAAGATAGGTTAGGGTTGCATTGGTCATGGCGGCATCATTCTGTTGCCCGATAGATGACAGCTGGACCGCTTGCGAAAAATAGCGATCAATCATACAAACTGTCTGATAAAATCAGACAATGAGCGGCCTGTGACCGAACTCCTCAATCTCAATCGGCTCGTCTACTTCGCCACCGTGGTGGAGACCGGCTCGTTCACGGCCGCTGCCGACCGTCTCGATGTTGCCAAGGCTGTGGTCAGCCATCAGGTCGGCAAGCTCGAAGAAGAGCTTGGCGCTACGCTGTTGCGGCGCACGACCCGGCGCGTGACGGCGACCGAAGAGGGTCGTCTGTTCTATGACCGGACCGCGATCATCCTGCGCGAGGCGGAGGCAGCCTATGGCGACATTTCGCAGCGAGCGGCGCAGCCGACGGGGACGCTGCGGCTGACGGCGCCGCTCGATTATGGCGAGAAGGTCGTGGCGCCGACCATCGCCGCCTACATCAGAAAATACCCGAAAATGCGGGTCGAGACGATCTTCGACGATGCGGTCAGCAGCCTGGTCGACGAGCAGATCGATCTCGGCATCCGCGTCGGCTGGCTGGCCGATTCCAGCAATCTGGCACGGCGGCTGGGCAGCCTGCAGCAATTCGTTGTCGCCAGCCCGGAACTGGCCGAGATGCTGCCTGGGAATGCCGAGCCCAGGCAGGCGAAGTCGCTGCCCTGGGTCGGCAACGCCCAGTTGCGCGGGGTGGGCCAATGGCTGTTCTCGAGGGGCACGGAAACGGTGCTGGCCGAACTCAACCCTGTCGTCAGTTGCGACAAGACACCGGGCGTTCTGTCCTGCGTGCTGGCCGGCATCGGCCTCGGCATCTTTCCGGATTACAGTGTCGCCGACGACATTGCGCGCGGCCGGCTGGTGCGGGTGTTCGCGGACTGGACCTTGCCGTCCGGTGGCATCCATGCCGTCTTCCCGCCAGCGCGCTTCAGGCCGGCCAAGGTGCGCGCTTTCGTCGACCTCTTGGTTGCAGCCGAACGGCGGCGCGCGCGCAGTGCCGTTACAGGCTGATTTCGGCGCTGGCTATGGTAATCAGGGAACCTTTGTTCGGCCCACGCTTTTGGATATGCTGCGATTCCGAACCGTCAGAAGGGTATTGCCGATGACCATCAAGATCCTCGCGACCTCCGCCCTTGTTCTCGCGCTTGGCTGCAGCCTGTCTACCGCAGCGCTCGCCAAGGAGAAGAAGCACCGCCATCGCCAGCCGGAACCGGAGCAACGCTACGTTCCCGCCCATCGCGACCTCTTCTATGCCCTGTTCGGCGGCCCGCGCTACTATGACAAAATGCTGATCACCACGGCGGCCGGCCCGTGCTCTTACGACCGGGTCGGGCCGGACGCGAATGCGCTGAACAAGGTCAACGATCACCATTGCGGAAAGTAGATTGGTCCCAAAGGCGGGGTCCTGCGTCCCAGGGTTACCGGATGACGGCCGCCGCGAACACGATAGAGACAGTCGATGACCGCTGGTGAGAAATGGTCTCCGTCCGAAAAGAAAGTCGCCCGCACTGCCTATGACGCAGCGCTGAAGGTGGCGCTCGACAAGACGTTGGCTGAACTCAAGAGCAGGGCCCACGTTGCGGCAACGCCTTCCGAAATATGGGATGTCGAAGACTTTCTGCGGCAGCAGCGACGGAAGATCAACCAGATGTTCGACTATCGCTATTCACAGCTAATACAGGTCTTCGCCAATCTCATCCGGCAAGGCTATCTCGAGGAGAATCTCCTTGTTGGCTTGTCGGAAGACAAGCGGCAAACGATCCGAAAATACGCCAGCTGGAATCGCGAAGGGTAGGGGTCCTCTTCGGGGACCTTGGCGCTGCATTCAAACTGGACCATTCACCATCTTCGCGCGCGCCGCGCAGCTCGAGTTCAGCCATGGCGTGCCTCCGTGGCATCGGCTGTCGCGCCTCTGTCCTTGTCGTCCTGCGCCATCGCCAGCGGCGCACCCGGTTCGCCTTCCCACAGGATCAGGCTGGCGGCGCCGATCAGCCCGGCCCGGTCGCCGAGTTCAGCCTGCACGATCGGCACGTCGCGATAGGCCGGCATCGCCCGCTGCTGGATGACCGCTCTGATCGACGGTGCCAGAAGGTCGAACCCGTTGGAAAGGCCGCCTCCCATGACAATCAGATCGGGCGAATAGAGATGAAGCAGGTTGGTGAAGCCGATGCCCAGCCATTGTGCTTCCGCCTCGATCAGGTCGAGAGCGTTGGCGTCGCCGGCCTTGGCAGCCTCTACGACATGCCTGGCCGAGACGTCGCCATCATTTGACAGCCGTCGTAAGAGCGAGCCGTCGCCCGGCGCGGTCAGTCGCGTCGCGCGGCGGCCGAGCGCGGTTCCGGAGGCAACGGCCTCGAAGCAGCCGATGGCGCCGCAAAAGCAGCGGTCGCCTTCACCGGTGATGGTCATGTGGCCGATCTCGGCCGCCAGTCCGCGCCTGCCGTGATAGATGTGGCCATCGGCGACGACGCCGCCGCCAATGCCGGTCGATACGGTGACGAACACCAGCGATCCGCTGCCACGTCCGGCGCCAAAACGCCATTCGCCGAGCGCCGCCGCATTGGCGTCATTCTCCAGCCGCACCGGCAGGCCGAAATGCTGCCCCAGAATGTCGATCAGCGGCACATCATGCCAGCCGGCCAGCGTCGGCGGCGCGATCACGATGCCCGCCTTGGGGTCGAGCGGTCCCGGCGCGCCGACGCCGATGCCGGCGACGTTTGCCTGCGGGTGTTCCCTAAGCAGCGTGCCTGCCAGAGCGACGATCTGGCCGATCACCGCCTCGGATCCCGCACCGGCAAGCGTCGGCGCTGAAGCATGAGCGACGATGCGGCCATCGCTTTCGACCAGCGCACCGCGCAGCGCCGTGCCGCCGAGATCGAAGGCCAGCGCAAGCTTGGTCATCAGGCGGCGACCTCCAGCCCGTGCAGCCAGGCCATGCGCCGGGCAAGGTCGGGATCGCCGAAGGCCAGCGAGCCCAGCACCACGGTCTCCGCACCTGCGGCGCGCAGCAAAGGCACGGTCTCGTGGCGGATGCCGCCATCGGCGGCGAGCACGATGTCGGCCTCGCGGCCGGCTTTGCGCATCAGCACGCGCGCCTCGATCAGGCGCGGACACGCCTGCTCCGACAGGCTTTGGCCCTTGACGCCGATGGAAGTGCCGAGCAGCGTCACGAACGCCACTTCCGGCAGGAAGGGCGTGACGGCCGCGACCGGTGTTTCCAGCCGCAGCACCACGCCGGCCTCGGCCCCGAGTTCACGCGCCAGTCTCACGGCGCGCAGACCGGTCTCGCCATTTTCGGCGTGCACACTGATCAGGTCGGCGCCGGCCTCGATGAACTGGCGCGTCTGTTCCTCGACGATCTCGGCTTCGACCATCAAATGGACATGGATAGGCTTTGCGGTGAGCTTGGCGATGTGCGCCACCAGGTCCGGGAAGAACAGGAAGCCAGGGGTGAAGCGGGCATCGGCGACGTCGATATGATGGACATCGGCATGGGTCTCGATGCGCTTCAAATCGCGCTCCATATTGGCGAGGTCGGCCGACCACAGCGAAAACTCGCCGATAAGCCGGTTGCGCGGCAGGGCGGCAATTGCTGCGGGGCCGGACAGGGGCTTGTTCGTCGTCATCGTCTCAGGCTCCGTAGCCGCGCATTGTCTGGCGGTTGGTTTTGACGGCGCCGGCAGGGTCGGCGGCGGCCGTTTCGGACTCTTCCTCCAGCACCAGCCAGCCGTTGAAATTGGGTGCAGCACCAGCGATCTCGATCACCTTCGCCGTGTCACAGACGCCCTTGCCGAGCATCGCCCAGGTTCCATTCGCGTCGACATCCTTCAGATGCACATAGCGGATGCGGTCGCGATAAGTGGTGAGCGTATCCGCCATGTCCTGGCCACCGCGCAAGATGTGGCCGGTGTCGGGCACCCAGCCCACCAGCGAGGCGTCGAGCAGCCCGAAGATGCGGTCGTAGTCGGCGCGGTCGAACAGCAGCGTGTTGTGATGCGAGCTTGGATGCACCGCGACCTGGACGCCGGCCTCGCGCCCGAGCTCGCCGGCTTTGTTGTAGACCTCGGCGGCGATGGCAAACTTGTCGTCGCGCGGCCCGTCGGAAACGATCGTGGCCGAGCCCATCGACACCAGCGCGCCGGGAAAGGCGGCGGCGAAGTCGATCCAGCGTTTGGCGGTCTCCAGGTCGGCGCCGATCTCATCCCTGAGCGTGAAACCGCTCTTGGAGCCGAAGGCGAAGGAGACGAGCGTCAGCCCGGATGACTTCAGCGCGGCGGCGAACTCCGCTGGCTTGGCGGCATAGCGGCCGATCATCGTGTCGGTGATCTCGATGCCGGCATAGCCGCCATCGGCGATCGCCTTGAGCAGATCGTCCGGGCCGCCGGCAAAACGGTCGCCGAGCATTTCCCAGGTAAAGGTCTGGCAACCGACTTCCAGATCTTTCACGGTCATCCTTTCATTCCTTGATTCCACCTCCGTTGGAGGGACATCCTACTTGACCGACCCTGCGGTCATGCCGGCGAGGAAGAACCTCTGGGCAACCAGGTAGATGACCAGGAGCGGCAGCGAGCCGAGCACGCTCATCGCCATCATCTGGTTCCATTCGAATGCGTGTTGCCCCATCAACAACTGGATGCCGATCGGGACGGTGCGCATGGACGTCGACTTCGTCAGTGTCAGCGCAAAGAGAAATTCGTTCCAGCACAACAGGAAGGTGTAGACCGACGTCGCCACGATACCAGGCAGTGAAATCGGCACGATCACCCGCCACAGTGCGGTCCAACTGGTGCCGCCGTCGACAGCCACCGCTTCATCGAGGTCGCGGGGCAAGGTGTTCAGATATCCCGTCATCAGCAGGATCGCATAGGGCAGCGTAAACACCAGATAGGTCAGGATCAGCGCGACATAGGTGTCGAAGATGCCATACGAGACGACAAGCCCGAAGAAGGGGATCAAAAGCGTGATCGGCGGGATCGTCTGCGTGCTGATGATGAGAGTGTTGAGGCTGCCCTTGCCGCGGAAATTGAAACGGCTGAACCCATAGGCCGCCAGCAAGGCGATCAGCACCGTCAGCACGGTCACCGCTCCGGCCACGAAGTAGCTGTTGAAGAAGAAGCGCAGCTTTACCGGGTCGCCCAGGATGGCCGCATACGCTTCCAGCGTGAAGGCCTTCGGCAGGACGGTTGGTGGCAGGGCAAAGATTTCGGTGTTCGACTTGAACGAGCTGCTCAGCATCCAGTAGATCGGGAAGGCCGCGAAAAAGAGCCCTGCGGCAAGCGCGACATGGAGCGCGGCGGTGATCAGCCTGTCTTTGGGCGTGTGCATTTTCCTCATGTGACTACCGAGCCTTTTGATAGCGGATGTAGAACAGCGTCAGGCCGAGAGAGATCAGCAGGATGACCACGGCGCTCGCCGAGGCCTGCGACAGGTTGTAGCTCGAAAACGCCAGCTTGTACGTGTAGGTGCTGAGGACCTCGGTAGAGTAGATCGGACCGCCACCCGTCGTTATCCAGATCAATGGAAAGACCTGCATGGTCCAGATGAAGTCGAGCAGCGAGATGCTGATGATGATCGGCATCAGCTGCGGAATGGTGATGAAGATCAGCTTCTGGTAGGCCTTCGCGCCGTCGATATCGGCGGCCTCGTAGAAATCCTTGGGAATGCCCTGCAAGCCTGCGAGCAGGCTGACCATGAAAAGCGGGTAGCCCGCCCAGATATTGGCGAAGGTGACGGCGTGCAGCGCGGTCGCGGGCGAGGAAAACCACTCGACCTTGGAACCGATGATGCCCATCTGCATGAGAACACTGTTCACGACACCGTTCGGCTCAAGCAGAAGGCGCCAGATCACCGCGATAATCACCGCGGTGAACAGCCAGGGCAGTATGTACAGCACGCGCAGGATGTTGCGCAGCGTCGGATTGATGCGGTCGCTGTTCAGCATGAGTGCGAAGAGCATGCCGATGGTCATATGGAAGACGACACTCATGCAGGTGAAGTAGAGCGTGTGCCACAGCGAGGCCCAGAACACCGGATCGGCAAAGATCGCCTGGTAGTGTTTCAGTCCGGCAAAGGACGGGTCGCGACGCAGCACCGCGCTGTTCTGGAACGAATAGCCAATCACCGTCACCATCGGCAGCAGCATCAGAAGGCCGATTATGAGGAGCGATGGTGACAGATAGAGATAGGGTGCGACCGCTCGTTTCAGTCGATGGTGGGAGCGCTTCTGCCCGGTCATGTGCGACCCCTGGGATGTGCCTTCAAGAGGAAGGTGCGCTTCAAAAACAGGTCCATCTCAAATTGCCGATCCGTTGTTGACGGGTGGCCTGGCCGAGGCCGGGCCACCCGGTGGAAGATAGCAAACGGGCAATGGCCGCTCAGAATTTCGCCATCCAGCCCTTTTGAGCGTTGGTTGCGGCTTGTTCCGGAGACTGCTCGCCGGCAAGCATCTTCTGAGCCTCCACGTCGAACTGGGTCATCAGGTCTTCAGCCACCGGCAGGCCCGTGAACTCGTTGGCGAGATAGCCGGTCTTGAAGATTTCGAAAGCCTTGGCGAAAGCCTTGTCCGCAGTCACGAAATCGGGCTTGGCGTTGACGTTGCCCGGGAAGGCATTTGCAAGCGACACGAGCTTGGCATTCACCTTCTCGCTCATCAGATATTGGACGAGCTTCCAGGCTTCATCCTGATGTTTCGAGGCGGCGGAGATGCCGATGCCCCAGGAGGCGTAGGGAAGGCCGCGCTTGCCGCTGTAGTCCGCCACGACCGGGACCGGGATCAGGTCGAAGTTCAGCTTGGGATTGCGTTTGCGGATGAGGTTCACATGCGCAAGCGAGTCGATCATCATTCCGACCCGATCGTTGACGAATTCCTCGACCTTCTCCTGCTCGGTCTTGGTGGCAATGCCGGGCGAGATGACGCCGGCGTCGTTCAGTGATTTGACGAAGGTGAGCATATCGACGACCGGCTTGCCCTCGAGAGCCGGCTTGCCTTCAACCATCATCGATTGGCCCGAGGCCCAGACCCACGACATCAGGTCGTTCTGGACACCGGACGGCGTTTGCAGCGACAGGGGCAGCACCCAGCCATACTGGTTCTTGTCGGCGTGGGTCATCTTCTTGGCGGCTTCGAGAAACTCCGCGCGGGTCGACGGCAGCTTGGTCACGCCTGCCTGGGCGGCGAGGTCCAGATTGACGAAGACCGGATAGACGAACGAAGCCACGGGAAACATCACCGCCTTGCCGTCCACCTTGATGATATCCGCGACCTGGGTCTTGTCGAACCCGCTCGCATCCATCATCGGGTTCATGTCGGCCAGCGCACCCTGCGCGTTCAGATTGTTCACCCAGGCGCCGTCGAGACCGACGACGTCGCTGAGCGTTCCGGTTGCGGCGCCGACCGAGATCTGGTCTCGCGTGGTCGCATAGGGACCGCTGACCAGCGTCACCTTGATGCCGGGGTTTGCAGCCTCGAAGTCGTTCATGATTGCCCTGAGCGATCCCGCCGGCAATTCGGGCTCCCACCATTGGGTGAATTCCAGCGTCGTGTCCGCCATGGCGCCGGTTGCACCAAGCAACCATGCGGCCGCGGCTATTTTCAGCATCGCGGGTCCTATCCGAAACATCATTTTCTCCTCCTTCTTCAAGATCGGCCGCACAATGCGGACGATCGTCTGTTCATTCAGAAGCCTTCTTGTATCTTCCGCAGGCACCTCGCTCCCGCCCGCGGTCTTCCGCAGATCTTCAGATCGCCAGATGCGTTTCGGGATCGAAGAAATGGAACTTGGCATCATCCACGGCCAACCGGATTTCCGAGCCGGAGCGGACGGCGCTGATCGGCTCGAACCTCGCCACCGCGTTCGACGCCAGGCCGAAATCGTCCACCGCATCCGGATCGCCGGAGTCCACCCGGACCGCGTCGATGTTCATGTGGACGATCTGTTCGGAGCCGAGTTCCTCGATCGAGGTCACCCTGGCCGGTATCGTCTGATACTTGCGACCGGATTCAAGGCTGCTGTCATAAAGATCCTCCGGTCTGATCCCGAGCACGACCTTGCGCCCCGCATACGACCTCAAGGCCGGCCTGCGCACGAAGGCTGCATCCTGCAGCCGGACGGCGAAGTCGCGAAAAGCGAGCTCGCCGCCCTTCAGGGTCGCCTCGAAAAGGTTCATCGAAGGAGAGCCGATGAAGCCGGCAACGAAGGCGTTAACCGGCGATTCATAGAGCCTCTTGGGTGTGTCGACCTGCTGCAGCACACCGCCTTTCAACACCGCGACTCTGTCGCCCATCGTCATCGCTTCGATCTGATCGTGGGTCACGTAAATGGTCGTGACGCCGAGCTGCTTTTGCAGGCTGGTGATTTCGGCGCGCATTTGCACACGCAGTTTCGCATCCAGATTGGAAAGCGGCTCGTCCATGAGAAAGGCGGCCGGCTCGCGCACCATGGCGCGGCCCATGGCAACCCGTTGACGCTGCCCGCCTGACAGGTTCGCGGGTTTGCTGTCCAGCAAAGACGTCAGCTGAAGAGTTTTGGCGATCTCGTCCACGCGCTTCTTGCGCTCGGCCTTCGGCTTGCCTGCCAGCCGCATCGAAAAGGCGATGTTTTCGGATACCGTCATATGCGGGTAGAGCGCGTAGCTCTGGAACACCATCGCGATGTCGCGGTCCTTGGGCGGCATGTCGGCGACGTCGACCCCGCCGATCCGAAGGCTGCCGCTGGTGATGTCTTCCAACCCCGCGATCATTCGCAACGCCGTGGATTTGCCGCAGCCGGAAGGCCCGACGAGGATCAAGAACTCGCCGTCCTTGACCGACAGGTTCAACTGGTCGATTGCGCGAAAACTGTTCCCGTAGGTTTTGCAGATCTTCTCAAGAATGACTTCTGCCATATTCCTCCCTCCACAAGTATAAGCCCTGATTTTTTATGATTCTCCTGGGCTTGTGTTCGCCTGCGAAATGTTTCGTCGGATCGTTTCAGGTCATGCTCCAGCATCCACATGCGCATTTTTCAGGTTGACTGCTGACGGCGCGTTCGCCGATGCCAGGAGTTGCGTGACCTGGTCCTCGGTCGGAAGCGCCTCGCGCCCGCCACGCCCCGTTATCGAAACGGCCGCCGCCGCGGCCGCGAATGCCACCCGGCCCGCGGTGTCGGCTCCGCGCGTCAACGCATGGGCATAGGCGCCATGAAAGCAGTCACCCGCGCCTGTGGAGTCGACGACCGCAACCCGGTGCGGGGGCAGGTGCCAGAGACCTGTCTCTTCACGGCCGCGATAGTACACACCCCTGCCTCCATCGGTCAGAACCACGGCGGATCGCGATGGCAACCACAAGGCATCGAGCATCTCGGCAGGCGATCGGCGCCCCGTGGCAGTCCGTGCAAAGCTAAGTGGAACAATGAGATGGTCGCAGAGCGCGATCAGCCGCTCCGTGGCGGGGCCGCTGCTCCATTCGATATCGCCGAGGATCGCAAGGCCGAGATCGCGAGCCCGAGCCACGACATCCAGCGACCCGGTCGCATAGCTATCTACGATCAGGACGGTTGCGCGGCTGAGGATATCGTCCGGAAAGTCCGGAGCGGTGCCCAGCATCGCATCGTCGTCATACGCGATGAACCTTTCCCCGTCCGAGCCGACGGTGATCCGCGAGTGCACCGGGCGCGCGTCGGGATGGCGCGGCGCGAATGCGGTTTCAATACCGCTCGCCACGAGATCGAGCTGCACCGCGTCGTCCGAGGCACTGGCCAGCCATCCGACGAACCCGGCGGTTCCGCCGAGCCGCGCGACGGCGGCCAGCGCCGTCGCGACATTTCCCCCGAAGGCGCGGGTACTTTGCAGAACCTTACCCTTGCCCGCCGACAATGGCTGATCGACGTAGACGATGTCGTCTATCGCAATAGCGCCGAAGCCGAGGATCGAGGGGATGGTGGGCATCGTTCAGGCACCCGCCTTCGCCAGGGCGTCTTGCGCCGAAAGGCCGTCATGGATGACGCCGCGAAAGGCAAGCGCTGCCTTCTCCGGATCGCCGTGCCCCCAGAGATTGCGGCCGACCACGGCGCCGCGCGCGCCGGCACGGATGGCGTCCGCCGTCTGCTGAAGCGCGCCGAGCAGCGTATCGGTCTTTGGACCGCCCGCGATGACAACCGGCACCGGGCAGGTCCGGACGGTCTCCCGGAACGACTCGAAATCGCCGGTGTAGCCGATCTTGATCACGTCGACGCCGGACTCGTAACCGATGCGCGCCGCATAGGCGATCTCGTCGGGGGTGAAGACGATCTTTGCTCCGTCGGTGAAATCGCGAGGGTAGATATGCGCCACCACAGGCATGCCGTAGCGGGCCGCCGCATTCACCGAATCGGTCAGCCAGCGTATGTATTTGCCCTCCGTCGCGCCGCGCACCGGAATGGCCACGGCCAACGCATCGGCGCCCGCGCGCACCGCATCCTCGGGCGTTGCGATCAGCTCGCTGATGCGATCGTCCGCGGTGAAACAGCCCGCCTGAATTACCAGGGAAGCTTTGCCCGCATATTGCGGCCACAGATGGCGCGCAGTGCCAGGCTGGATGCTGACATAGTCGGGTTTGCCCGCCATGACGCGTGCGAGCGCACCCGGCAGGTCGGCAAGGCCGCCTTTGCGCACGTCGCCATAGCCGACGAAGTGGTCGACCGCGCCGCCAAAAAGGTTCCCCGATGGATGCGAGAAGAGGCGCGCGAGACGCACCTTGGTTCCTAGGCTCATGAGTGCAAAATTCCCTGATCGGTTGATTTAAAAATGCTCGATCCAGTGTTTCCGAAAGAAAAAAGAAAAACAATCTTTCGAAAGCTTTCGAATCTGCATATTTCTCCGTAAGGTGAGCCAAGGCCAGGGCGATTGCCTGGCGCGGGAAGGCAAGGCAGGGCAATGTTGTCGGAGCAGAGACGCCAATCGATCCTGGGTGAGGTGCAACGCAGCGGACAGGTTCGCATCAAGGACCTGTCGGACGGGTTTGGCGTGTCGGAGGTCACGGTGCGCTCCGACCTCGAAATACTGGACCGCAAGGGACTGCTGACCAAGACCCGTGGAGGGGCGGTGACCCGGACCACCGATTCGACGACGGCCGCGTTCGCCCGGCGGATGCAAACGAACCTCGACGCAAAGAAGCGCATCGCCCGGGCGGCGCTCGACCTGTTCGAGGACAACCAGTCAGTCATCTTCGACGGCGGCTCGACCTTGATGCAACTTGCCATGCAGTTACCGCCGCTCAGCAATGTCGTGGTCGCGGCCACGGCCATGAACATCGTGCAGCATCTTATGCATCGTCCCGGGCTCGACGTTCATATGATCGGCGGCCGGGTCTATCCCGACACGGTGAGCACGCTGATCACCGATGCCGATACGGCTCTCGGCGGCCTGGTAGCGCATCAGGTCTTTGTTGGAGCGCATGCGATAGACTCGTCACTGGATGTGGTCGACGTGAACGAAGACATGGCGCGAACGAAGCGAAACCTCGTTCGCATGGCCCGGCGCGTTGTCCTGCTCGCCGATTCGAGCAAATGGGGCGTCAGCGGGACGTCCAAGGCATTTTCGCTGTCGGCCGTCGATGTGGTGATCACCGACGATGGCCTGCCCGGTCCAATACGCAGCGAGCTTGATAGGATCGGGGCCAAGGTGATCTATGCCTGAACCCATCCCGGTCTCTGATGCGCGACGGAAAGCGCGCATGACCCACGGGCTTCGCAGCGGCCGTCGGCCGTTTTTCATGCCGGTCATGTTCTCCTCCTCACGCTGGCGGCCTCCCAATCCTGCGCCAGAACTCTCACATGCTCTATAAAAATTTTACGCGCGTCAACATTTAAAGTCCTGTATAGCGGATTGCGGGGGGTCGTGGGAACTGCAACGGTTGCGCAGCATGCCCTTGGCTTGGGAGGAAAGCTGGAAATGCACGGAAAATCAGAGACAAAGCTCGGCATCGGTGTCATCGGCTGCGGCAACATCTCGATGATCTATCTGCGCAATGCAGCGCTCTTCGGTGGTGTCGAGCTACGCGCCTGCGCCGACATTTCCGCTGACATGGCTGAGCTGCGCGCCAGGGAATACGGCATCCGTGCCCTGGGCGTTGACGCGCTGCTGGCCGACCCCGATATCGACCTCGTGCTGAACCTGACAATCCCCGCGGCGCATTTCGATATTTCGTTGTCAGCGCTCTCGGCGGGCAAGCATGTCTTCACCGAAAAGCCGCTGGCAACCTCTGCCGCCGACGGCCGCCGCCTTGTCGCCGAGGCCGCGAAGCGCGGCCTGCTGATCGGCTCGGCGCCGGACACATTCCTGGGTGCAGCCGGCCGCCGCGCGCGCCGGCTGATGGATGACGGCGCGATCGGCAAGCCGGTGACCGGCACCGCTTTCATGATGGGACGGGGCATGGAGCACTGGCATCCCAATCCGCAATTCTATTATCAGCCCGGCGGCGGTCCGGTGTTCGACATGGGTCCCTATTACCTGACCGTGCTGGTCAATCTGCTCGGGCCGGTCGAGCGCGTCATGGCGATGGCGACGCGCGGCCAGGAGGAGAGGCTGATCACGGCCGACGGGCCGTTCAAGAACACGACATTCAAGGTCGGCACGCCGACCAACATAATATCGCTGCTCGAATTCCGCTCGGGCGCCACCGTCACCTTCGGCGCCTCATGGGATGTTTTCAAACACTCCAACCATCCCATTGAACTGCACGGCACCGAAGGCTCGCTCAGGCTGCCCGACCCCGACACGTTCGGCGGCACCGTTTCGCTGTCGGAGCGTGGCGCCGACTGGGCCGATTTCGCCAGCGAGAGCGAACTCTATGGCGACCGCAACTGGCCCTATTCCGCGCCCGACCGCGCCAATTACCGCATGCTCGGCGTCGCCGATCTGGCGCGCGCGCTGGCCGCGGGCAGAAAGCCGCGCGCCTCCGGTGAGCTGGCGCTGCATGTGCTTGAGATCATGGAGGCGATCCTGGCTTCGGGCGAAAGCCGTGGCTCGGTTGCCGTCAACGGCACGGTCGACCAGCCGCCGCTGCTTGGCGAAGACGAAGCCGCAACCCTGCTTGCCTGACGGAGGTTCGCCCGTGACGCCATCGCCACCGTCCCCGTTGCCCCTAGATCCGGAGGCCCGGCATGTGCTCGAGCTCGGCAGCCAGGCCGGCGCGCCGCCGTTCGAAACGGGAACGCCTGAACAGGCGCGCCGTGCCTACAATGAGGGCTTCCCAAACCTGCAAGGCGAGCGTGATCCGGTAGCGGCACTCAGCGAGCGCATCGTCGCCGGACCCGGCGGACCACTTAGGCTCAGGATCTATCGCGGGCAGGGCGCGCCTTCGGCAGGCGCTCCGGCGCTGCTCTATCTCCATGGCGGCGGCTGGGTGATCGGCAATCTCGACTCGCATGACGAGATCTGCCGCTGGTTCGCCAACGAGGCAGGCGCTGTCGTCGTTTCCGTCGACTACCGGCTGGCGCCGGAACACAAATTCCCGGCGGCAATAGAGGATTGCCGAGCGGCACTTGCCTTCATGCAAAGCGCCGCGGACGAACTCGGCATCGACGCTGCCCGCATCGCGGTTGCCGGCGACAGCGCGGGCGGCAATCTCGCCACGGTGCTCGGCCTGCTCACGCGGGGGGACAAAAATCCGCCGGCAGCGCAGCTGCTGTTTTATCCCAACACCGATGCCGGGCAGACGACGGACAGCTATCGCCGCTTCGCCATAGGCTTTGGCCTGACCGCCTCGACCATGGCCTGGTTCCGCGACCATTATATCCGCAATGCCGCCGACATCGGCGACTGGCGTACCTCACCGCTGAAGGCGGAAAGCCTCGCCGGTGCGCCGCCCACCTTCATCGCCATCGCCGGTCGCGACATCCTCGCCGACGAAGGCGAGGCCTATGCCAGGCGTCTGCAGCAGGCCGGCGTGCCGGTCGTGCTGGAACACTGGCCCGGTCAGATCCACGGCTTCGTCTCGATGGGCCGTCACGGCCCGGCAGCGAGACAGGCGGTTGCCGCCGCCATTGCCGCGTGGCGAAGCTTCGATCCTGCCTTTGGAAAGGCTCAAGCGGACTGACGCATCACCAGGGCGGCGTCGAGGCTGACCTTCGGCGCGACGTTGGCCGTATCCTCGTTGAGCAAAGCGAGCAGTGTCTCGACGCTGCGCCCCGCCATGGCGGCAAAATCCTGCGCGATGGTGGTCAGTGCGGGGCAGGTGTAGCGGCTCAGCGGATGGTCGTCATGGGCGGCGATACGCAGGTCGCAATCGGCCTTGCGGCCGATCTTCAGCCCTTTCGCGAAGGCTGCCGCCATCACGCCGAAGGCCAGGCGGTCATTCGCACACAGTATGGTCTTGCCGGGCAGACCCCCGGTCTTGCCGGGCAGACCCCCGGTCTTGCCCGGCAGGCCGCTGGCCCCGAGCATCTGTTCCATCTGCTCGTAGCCGATGCGCTCGAAATCCCATGTGTAGTCTCGGGTGTTGCCGATAACCACCGGCTCCTGGCCAAGCTGACGCATCGCGGCGACGTAACTGTTCAGGCGCTCCGGCGAATTGTGATTGACATGCGGGATATCGAAATAGACCGGGGCGTCGCCGGAGCGGCAGAGATAGTCGACGATGGTCGAGACACTCTGGGCATTGTTGTTGCCGACAAAGGGCGTGCCGCCTTCGAGATAGGTATCGAAATAGACGACCGGCATTGTCTGGGTCAGCTTCTCCAGCGTGCGCCGGTCCGAGCGCAAGCCGAGCGGCGCGATCAGCGCGCCCGAAACTTTCAGCGACAGGATGGTACGTGTCGCCTCCATTTCGAGCTCGGTCGAGCCATGCGAGGAGATGACGATCGGCCAGTAGCCCTCGTCGCGCAGCCGAAGTTCGATGCGGCTGACCATTTCGGAATAGAAGGGGTCGGTGACCGTCGGTACGACAATGCCGATGGCGCGGGTGCGCTTGCGGTTGAGGTTGCGGGCAAACAGATTGGGCTGGTAGTCGGATGAGCGCAACGCCTCTTCGATGCGCTTGCGCGTTGCCGGCTTGACGCTGGTCGGATCGTCGAAATATTTCGACAGCGTCGGCCTGGAGACGCCGCAGGAGCGGGCGAAATCCTCCATCGTCTTGTGCGTCATCGGCATTCAATCCCTCGTCTGGCACGCGCCAGAACCTCGGTCATCCCTTGACGCTGCCCAGGGTCCTGCAGCCGGCGCGTCCGCCACGCAACGGCAGACGAAATTTACAGGAAACGTCAGTGGGTTCAACGCGCAATGACAGATTATACCGTGCGTAAAATTTGTTCAATTGACGCGAAAATTGTCGCGCATCAAAGTCTCGGTCACAAAGAGCGCTGAAACAGTCCAGGCACCATGACACAACAGATCGATCGGCTTCTTTCCCAGCTTTATCGTCGGCTCGATGCCGCCGCGATTGTGATCGGCGATGCCATCGATCCGCGCTACAGCGACGACCTCTCCGGCAAGGGCGGCGGCCAGCCCGAACTGGTCTTGCGTCCGCGCAACGCCGCCGACGTCGCCGAAATCCTGCGCCTATGCAGTGGTATCGGCCAGAAGCTGGTCGTCCATGGCGGCCGCACCGGGCTGGCCGGCGGCGCGCGCGTGCAGCCGGGCGAAGCAGTGCTGTCGCTGGAGCGCATGACCGCGGTCGAAGCGCCCGACGGCGCCGCGGCAACCATCATCGCGGAAGCCGGCGCGCCGCTGCAAATGGTGCAGGAAGCGGCCGATGCGTCCGGCCTGATGTTCGGCGTCGATATCGGCGCGCGCGGCACGGCGACGGTCGGCGGCAACATCGCCACCAATGCCGGCGGCATTCGCGTGCTGCGCTACGGCATGTACCGCGCCCAGGTGCTGGGGCTGGAGGCCGTGCTTGCCGACGGCTCGATCCTGACTTCGTTGCGTGGCCTGGCCAAGGACAATTCGGGATACGATCTCAACCAGCTTTTCATTGGCAGCGAAGGCACGCTGGGCGTGGTTACTCGCGCCTGCCTGCGGCTGCATCCCAAGCCCGCCACCGAGGTTGCCGCCTTTTGCGCCCTTGGCTCGCTGGAGGCGGCGATTGCGTTGCTGGGGTTGCTCAAGCAGCGGCTCGGGCCCTTGCTTTCGGCCTATGAGGTAAACTTCTCGCCGCTCTACGGCGCCATGATTGCCGGCATGGCCGCGCCGGCGCCGCTGCCTGCCGGCGCGCCGGTTTATGTTTTGGCCGAGATCCAGGGCAACCAGGCCGAGCTGGACGGCGAGCGTTTCGCTTCGGTGCTGATGCAGGCGGTCGAGGACGGCATCGTCGCCGACGTGGTCGTCTCGCAGTCGCCGCGCGAATTCCGTGCGCTATGGGATGTGCGCGAAGAGGCCAACCGCTTCCTGTTTGCGATCGAGGGCATGATCGGCGTCGACATCAGCATCCCGTTGGCGACCATGGCGGGTTTCCTGCGCAACGCCGAAGCCGCGATCCACGCCGTCGACAGCCGCGCCGAGATCTACGTCTTCGGCCATCTCGGCGACGGCAATCTGCACTATCAGGTCGACACCACGGAACCGGCGGCCGCCTATGAGATCATCTATCGCGGCGTGGCGGCATGCGGTGGCGCCGTCTCGGCCGAGCACGGCATCGGCCTCGACAAGAAGAAATGGCTGAACCTCGTGCGCAGCGACGCCGAAATATCAGCCATGCGCCGGCTGAAGGTGGCGTTCGATCCGCACAACATTCTCAACCCAGGGCGGATTTTCGATATCATTTGATCGCCAGGAGAATCTAGCTTGCAACTGGCGAGAGCAGCGCGTGTAAGTCGACCGTTCTCATCTGCTCGACGCCGTCCAGAGTCATATTTCCCGCGACATAGACGATGATTGCCAGACCGAGCCAGCCGATCCAGCGATACCTGGCAAGCAGCGCCGCCACCAGCGTCGAGGCGACCGCCATCAGAACCACCGACAGGATGAGACCGAACACCAGCGCATTCATGTCGTGGGCGGCGGCGCCCGCCACGGCCAGCACATTGTCCAGCGACATCGAGACATCGGCGACGACGATCTGCAGGATCGCGGTGCGCAGCGCCTTGGCCGGCCGCGCCGTCGCAAGTGCTGCGGCTTCAGTGTCGACGTCCTCGCCGTCGCCGGCCGAGCGCAACTCCTGGAACATGTTCCAGCACACCCAGAACAAAAGCATGCCGCCGACCAGCATGATCCCCGGAATTTCCAGCAGTTGCACCGCGATCACCGCAAAGACGACGCGGATCACCGCCGCCGCGGCAATGCCGGCGATGATCGCCTTCTGCCGCAACGCCTTGGCGAGGCCTGCGGCCGCCATGCCGATCACCACGACATTGTCGCCAGAGAGCACAAGGTTGATGGTGATGACTTCCAGATAGGCGGCGACAGTCGTCTGGTCGAAACTCATAAAGCGGTCTCCCCGGAAGGCTCCGGCTGGTTGCGGGCGCATCGGACCGATGTCTGCGCAAACGCGAAGACAGCTGATTTGAGTGCAGCCCGGCATTGAAACAAGACGCCAGCGCGGCCAATCGGTCCTCATCCACGGGAATTCATCGCCGGGTCGTGATTTCCGACCAGAAATGCCCGTCCCAGAATGCCCATCATGGAAGGAAGACAAAAGCGTTCCGCTTGCCTATCAATATTGCCGACCAAAGGAGAGATGAGCATGAGCAAGACGGCACTGATTTTCTGGGGCGGATGGGAAGGCCACACGCCGGCTCGCAGCGCCGCTGTCGTCAGCGAGATATTGACCGGGCATGGCTTCGAGGTGCGGATAGAAGAGGGCACATCCGCGCTCGCCGATCCGCAGCTCCCGGTCATCGATCTGATCGTGCCGGTGATCACCATGTCGACGATCGAGAAACCGGAGCTGCAAAACCTCACCGCCGCCGTCAGCGGCGGAACCGGCCTTGCCGGCTTCCACGGCACAATGGGCGACAGTTTTCGCAACGAGCCGAACTATCAGTTCATGACCGGCGGCCAATGGGTCGCGCACCCCGGCGACATCATCGACTACCGTGTCGACATCATCAGCGACGATCCGATCGTCAGGGGTATCGAGGGTTTCGCCTACCATTCCGAGCAGTATTACATGCAGGTCGACCCGAGCAACGAGGTGCTGGCGACGACGACGTTCAGCGGTGAGCATCTCGACTTCATCGACGGCGTCGTCATGCCCGTGGTCTGGAAGCGCCGCTATGGCAAGGGCCGCGTCTTCTTCAGCGCGCTCGGCCACACCGCGGATGAGTTTTCCGTGCCGCAAATGCGCACCATCTTCGAGCGTGGGGTGCTGTGGGCCAGCCGGTAACCGGGGCCTGTCCAAGCAAGCAACGGCGATATCACGCCTCCGCTACTCGCTAAGCCGCGGCTAACGCACTATGGTGGCTGAGGTGACGACGTTCGACCGCCGTCATCGCAACTGAAATGTGTTGTCACGGGGGGCATGCATGTTCGGGGTCGTCGGATTAGTAAGGCATGGAAAGCCGTCGCAGCGCTGGCGTCCGCCGGCTCTGGTGGTCGTGGTGTTCGGCCTGTTGCTGCTTGCGCCGGAAGTTGCGAATGCGCAGCCGAACTGGACGCTCGATCCGGCGAATTCGACATTCACCTATCAATCGGTGAAGAAGAACACCATTGTCGAAACCAACAAGATCAGGAACCTCTCGGGCACGCTGACATCGGATGGCGCCGCCAAGGTCACGTTCGACCTCAACTCGGTCGACACCGGCATCGACCTTCGCAATGTCCGCATGCGCTTCCTGTTCTTCGAAACCTTCAAATTCCCGACGGCGGAAGTGACGGCGAAAGTCGATCCCGCCGCTTTTGCCGATCTCGCCACCAAACGGCGCATGAGCGCGCATATCCCGTTTCGCCTGAGCCTGCACGGCGTCGACAAGGACCTTGAGGCCAATGTCGTCGTCACCATGATCACCGACAGCATGGTGTCGATCGCCTCGGAGGCGCCGGTCGCCGTGCATGTCGAGGATTTCGGCCTGTTGCCCAACATCGAAAAACTCCAGCAGGCGGCCAATGTCAGCAGCATCGTGCCGACGGCTTCGGTGTCGTTCGACTTCGTCTTCACCGCTGACGGGGCCAAGCCGGCGGCGGCGCCTGCCGTCGCAGCCGCAGCCCCAGCCGATGCCGGGCCGGTCGCCACAGATGCAGGCAAGACGTCCTTCAGCGACGATGAATGCCTGAACAGGTTCGAGGTGCTGTCGCGCACCGGCGCCGTCTATTTTCGCCCAGCCAGCGCTCGGCTCGATGAAAAGAGCCGCCCGCTGCTGGCCGAGGTGGTCGGCGTCGTCGGCAAATGTCCGAAACTGAAGGTCGAGGTTTCGGGCCATACCGATTCCGACGGCTCGCCGACGGCCAACAAGAACCTGTCGGAACGGCGCGCCAAGGCGGTCGCCGACGCGATCATCGCTGCGGGCATTCCATCGGCGCAGATCACGGCTTCCGGCTATGGCGAGGAAAAGCCGGTGGCGCCGAACGATACGCCGAAGAACAAGGCGCTGAACCGGCGGATCGAGTTCTCCGCCACGCCGCTCTCCAACTAAGCCGGTCCTTAACTGAGAAGGCCCGTCAACCGAAAAGGAATCCGGTGCGTTTGGACATGATTGCAAGTTGCGGCAACTTCATGCGCGGCATCGGCCTCGCCGTGCTGGCGCTTGCGTTGACCATGACCATTACCATGACCGCGGCCAGTGCCGAACGCCGCATCGCCCTGGTGCTCGGCAATTCCCACTACCGGAACGCGCCGGTGCTGCCCAATCCGGTGAACGATGCGCAGGCAATGTCCGATCGCCTGAAGGGGCTGGGCTTCGAAATCGTCTCCGGCCTCGATCTCACCAAGGCGCAGACGCAGGAAAAGATCGCGCAATTCGCCAGGCAGGTGCGTGGCGCCGATATCGCGCTGTTCTTCTATGCCGGTCATGGCCTGCAGGTCTCGGGCAGGAATTACCTGCTGCCTGTCGATGCGGCGCTGGAGGACGAGACCTCGCTGGACTTCGAAGCCGTGCAGGTGGATTTCATCCTGCGGCAGATGTCGCGCGAGACCAGCATCAGGCTGGTGTTCCTCGACGCCTGCCGCGACAACCCGCTCGCCGATGTGCTTGCCAAGGAGACCGGCGGCGACAGCACGGCAAGCAGCGGCCTTGCCGAAATACCGATCGAGAATGGCGGCGCCGGCACGCTGGTCGCCTTCGCTGCCAGTCCCAACCAGCTCGCCTATGACGGACCGGGCGAGCACTCGCCGTTTTCGGCGGCGCTGCTTGCGCATATCGGCGAGGTCAACGTCTCGATCACCGAAGCGATGAACCGGGTGACGTCGGATGTGTTCAAGGCCACAGCCGGACGCCAGCGGCCCTGGATCAACGTTTCGCTGACCACCGATGTCGTGCTTCACAAGGTCGATCTCAAGGCGCCGCTGATCGTCGGCGATTCCGGCGCGGCTGCGCCCGAAGGCGATACGCAGGCGCGCACCGGCGCGGCCGCCAATCCGCCGGGTACGGACGCCGGCGAGCAGCCGCTGGAACAGCTGCGTGAGGAAATTCCGAAGCTGGGCTCGGACGCGCCAGTCCTTTTCGACGTTCCGGTCAATTTCGGCGACCCGGCGATCGACGGCAAGAGCATCGCCCAACTCATCCAGGGCAAGCCGCACTTCAGTCCGGTCGAGGGCCTGGAAAAGTCCGTCTGGGACAACCAGTGCAGCAACTGTCATCAATGGACCGAGGAGCGGCTGTGCGATCAGGCCAAGACCTACGTCACCAATGATGTCTTGGTGTTGCGCCTGCAACACCCGCTGGGCACGCGCTTCAAGGTGGCGCTCGGCAAATGGGCGCAAAACGGCTGCAAATGAGACCGCCAACAATGGGTTGGATCAGATTTCAATGAAATCTCATCACGATCCAGAGCAATCAGGCTCGGCGCAGCGCCTCGGTTTCGGCCAGATGGATGCCCATTTCGACAAAGGCGGTGAGCACGGAGAAACGGTCCGCCACCGCAACCCGCGCCAGTCCGGCCAGTATACCGGTATTGACGGCGTGCGCAGCCGGCAGCGGCCGCAGCCCCGACCCGTTCTGCGCAGCCAGGCCGCTGATATGCCGTTGCGCCGCGAGCGCGATCCAGCCGGCAGGCGTGTGCTGCTGCGTCATCGCCGCCCCGGCGACAGCCTCCCGGCGGGTTGCATTGTTGGGGTCGCCGACCCACTCCTGGATCAGTGTCAGCGTTGCGAGGTCCTGCTCTTCGAGCAGCTCGGTCAGATGCCCCAGGCACTCATGGCCCCACCAGATTGCGGCCCGGTCAGGCAGGAGATAGGCGCAAAAGGTAATCGCTTCCTCGGGGATGCGCCCGGCCATCAGCCGGCGGCAGAACTCGAGCGAGGGTTGGTCGGTCGGAACGGCCGTCATGTCCCGGGCGACAGCCGTGTTCGCGGCGAAGAGATCGCGTGCGGTCTGGAATCGAAGCCCCTTGACCATCGCTGCTGTTATCCTCCCCCAGCCCTCACTCAACCCGCCTGCGAGGCGTGGGTCAAGTCTGTCGACCACCACATGTCCATGACGTTGTTCACAGACAAACGCCTCACGGTTTGGTATATTCCACAGCCGACCGTGATCTCGACAGATCATTGTCGAACAGGAAGAGTTGGCCCGGATCCATGGATCGGGCCTGAGTGAAAATCGGATGCTCGAAACGGGAGTAACCGTTATGCAGCGGCACATTTCAGTCTTGGCATTGGCGACCGTGCTTTTCTCGACCCACGTCTATGCCGACCCACTTCAGAAATCGGAAGACATTGTGAAGTTCTTTGCCGGCACGATCGATCACGGCGCGGCACGCGGGATTTGTGTCGGCACCGAGGACGAGTGCAAGAGCAAGACCGGCCAGAAAGAAAAGCCTCCGGAGAAGACCGGCCTCGATATGCTGATCAATTTCAGCCTGGATTCGTCCGAGCTCGACGCCAAGGCGCGCAGCGAACTCGACGAATTCGCCAAGGCGCTGAAGGACGATCGGCTGAGCAAGCTGTCCTTCGTCGTCGAAGGCTATACCGACGCATCCGGCTCGGCGACCTACAATGAGGGGCTGTCGCAGCGCAGAGCGCAGTCGGTGACGGCCTTCCTCGAATCCAACGGCATTGAAGGCACCCGCATCAAGGCGGTCGGTCTCGGCGAGGCCAATCCACGCAATCCCGATCCCTACGATCCCGTCAACCGGCGGGTCGAGATGCGGATCAAGGCGCAGTAGCGTCGCCGGCTGCGTCTTCCGGCCGTCGTCAAACACAACGCCGCGCGTCCAACGGACACGCGGCGTTTTTGTTGTTTGACATGACCGATCAGTTCTTGAGCACGCCGCCGACCGCTACGCCGGTGCCGAAGATCAGCGCCTTGGTCAGGAAATCATTGTTGTCCCGCGGCGGCGGCTCATCCTCGCGCACGACCTCCCGGTTGCGCCTTTTCTGCACGAACTGCTGTTGCCGGCGCGGCTTCTGGGCGTACTGCTTCTTGCGTGGCTTTTCCACCACCGGCTTCAGCGTGCGGGCCTTCTGCACCACCTGTTTTCTCGGCTTGTCCACGCCGGCCTGGTCGGCCTCATGCTTGGCACGCACGGCCTCCATCATCGGATCCGTCTGGATAACCAGGAACGCCAGCTGCTCGCGCGTCAGGAAGGTGGTCGGAGGCAGCCCGTTCCCCGCTTGCCAGTCGCCGATCGCTTGCCGGGTCTTGGCGCCGATATTGCCGTCGACGCGGCCAAGCTCGTTGCCCAGCGCCTCGACGCGCAATTGCAGGTCGATGCGGCCCTGGCGATCGAGACCGATCGCGTTCTCCGTCGCCTCGGTGCCCAGCACCTTCTTCATGTCGTCCGAAATGCCGACCGAGGTGCGCACGGCAGAACCCGAGTTCGCTTCGTCCGCAGCAAGCGCGGCGACTTCCCGTTCCTGGGCTTTCGGATCGTTCAGCGCATCGATGTTGAGCCGCGCCACCGTGGCGAAGCGGCCATTCGGGAACTGTTCGAGATAGGCTTCGTAGAATGGCGCGGTGTTGCGCTTCGAGGCCTCGTCCCACAGGCGCTGCTCGACTTCCCACGAAGGCGGTTCTCTGGTGACGGGGGCAGGGGCGGGCGCTGTCGCGGCGTTAGCGTCGTCGGCGGCCACCGGCACGGCTTCGGCGGCCGGTTTGCCAAGGAAGACCTCGCGGCCCAGCGATGCGTTGTGCCATGGCCGCTGGCGGCCTTGCGTGGTCTCGGCCACTTCGCCGCGCACCCGCGTCAGCGCGCTCTGGATCTCGACGCCGGGTTCGGTCAGGTGCCTGGCGAGCGCGGTCGAGTAGGGGCTGTCGACGCCGTTGCCGTCAAAGGCGATGGCGCCCGGGTCGGTGGCATAGGCAATCAGGATGCCGCCGGTGCCGACGCCCTCTGATTTAGGGTCGATCGGCGCCAGGCCGGTGCCCAGCGCGGTGGAGCGGGTCTTCGGCATCGCGGCCGCCAGTGTGCGTGCCAGCGGATTGTCGCGGCAGGCATCGAGGATGATGACGCCGACCGCCGGGTCGGGTGGCAATGCGGCCATGAAGTCGTCGATCTGGACGGTGCGGGTCCTGAGATAGGCAGGTGACGTCAATTCGGCGTCGACCGGGATCAAAAAGTTCTTGCCGTCCACCTGCATGCCGTGGCCGGCGTAGAAGATGACGGCGAGGTCGGCATCGTAGGACTGCTCGGTGAATTTGCTGATCAGGCTGTGCATGCCGGCATTGTCCTGGTCGACACCCTCGATCACCTCGAAGCCGGCATTGCGCAGCGTCGATGCGATGAGATGCGCGTCATTGGCCGGATTGGGCAACTCGACGGAATGGACGTATTTGCTGTTGCCGATGACCAGCGCGACGCGTTTGACGCCACCGGCATCCGGCGCCGCCGCCTGGACGGTGCCAAGCGCGGTCAGCATTAACAGAAAAAATCCGCTCAAAAGGACGGCAAACGCTTTCATGGGATCGGCCCTCCGCCCCAATGGGGCGCGTTATTGATGGCTGTGCATGCTAAATTTCACCAGCGACTGTATCGCTTCTGCCAAAATGGCTGTTGGGCGTATGTGATCCCAGCCACAGTTTTGGTTCACAAGGACCCAAAAACCTTCCCAAATATCCGCAAACATACCATTCGCCGGCCTCAGAACCAATCGGCTTGGCGAAAGCCGGGGCGAACTGCCAGCTCTAGCCCGGCTCAAGAGTATTTTGGATCGAGCCGACCATTGCCGTTATCGCCTGCTTGTATTTTTCGAACTCCGGCGATGTCTGGCGGACTTCCGTCGTCGTCTGCTGGCCCGCATCGGTGGTGGCGGGCGTCGGCAATTTGCGGCCCATCTTCCGTTCCGCCCAGTCGACGACGTAGCTGGCGGTCTTGCCGGCAAGAAACGGGTTGGCCTGGATAACGGACGAGCCGAGCACGGCGCTCAACTGCGCCGATCCCGGCGACGCCAGCACCTGATGGGCGCCTTCCATACCGAGGAAATGGCAGAGATAGAGCCGGCCGGCGGTGATCTGGTGGCCACGCGCCTTGAGATAGGCTTCGCCCTCGCGCGCCAGATTGCGCACCATCTCACGCGAGATGGTGGCGTCGTAGCGCAAAGCGAGCAGGTCTGCGGTCGACAGCGAGCGCGCCAGTTCGGGACGATAGGTGTTCATCATCCGGATCCAGGTCTTGGATATGAACTGGCCGGCGCCTGTCGCCGAAGACAGCGGGTTCTTGGCCCGCGCGCTACCGCCCGATTCGACGTGGACGATACGGTCGGTCAGCGTTTCGACGGCGGGATCGCTGGAAGTGACGGCGATTGCAGCGGTCACTGTTCCGAGCGGATCGATCGCCTGACCGCTCTGATAGAGTTCGAAATGCAAATGTGGCCCGGTCGACAGGCCGGTGGTGCCGATATAGCCGATAATGTCGCCGGCCTTCACCTTGGTGCCGACACCGCTGGCAATGGCGAATTTCGACATATGCGCGTAGCGCGTCTCGCGGCCGCCGCCATGGGCGATCTTGACCACATTGCCGTAGCCGCCGCCGTCGCCCTGGAAGATGATCTCGCCGTCGAAGGCTGCTGCGATCGGGGTCCCCACGGGTGCTGCCCAGTCGACGCCCTTGTGGATGCGAACAACGCCCAGGATCGGATGCTTGCGCGGCCCGAAGGTCGACGTCATGACACCGTTGACCGGCGTCACCATGCCGTTGGCCACCGTCAGCGAGCGCACCTGGTCATCGCCCGAGACGCAGGAAAACTGGCCGTCGCTCTGCTGGAAAACGAAACAATCCAAGCTCTTTTGCGTGCCTTGGATACCGACATAGAGCACCCGTCCGTCGGTCTCGTTCTTGCCGCGCGGCGTCTGCGAATAGATCAGCACAAGACGCTGGTCCTCGCTGGCGAAAGCATCCAGATCCTGTCCCCGCGACAGATACATGATGGCTTCGCCGATGATGCCGCTCGGCACATTGTTGCGGGCCGCCGTCGAATAGATCGCGTCGAGCAGGCGGTATTGCCGTTTCTGCGTGCCTTCGGTCTCGGCGCCCGAATAATTGAACAGGTCCTCGCGCACCCAGGGGTCGACGCCCGACACGAAGGCGCCGGCCGCGTTGCGTGTCAGCGTGCCGACAAAGACGTTCCTGGCATAGATCGAGACCTGCATCAGCGACATCGTCGTGGTCTCGCGCGTCGGCCTGAAGCCGCGCATCGCCACGACATAACCAGGCTGCAGGCCGTCCTTGTCGAACAGCGCCTTCAGCGCCTCGCCGGCAAGCTTTGCGTCGTCGGCGGAAAAATGCGCATCGAGCGCCACGCTGTCCAGGCTGCGGTCGTTGAGGATTTTCACGAAAATGTCCTGGGTCGCCTCGAAGCGCTGGTATTCCGAGCTGACGGTGGCAACGCTGGTGTTGTTTTCGACCGGTGTCTTCTGAAAGGCGGGGAGTGCTGCTTCGCCCTCATCGATGGTCTCGCCCCAGCCGGCCTCGGGGTCATCGGCCGCCGCCGATGCACCCGGAGCGGCTTGCGGGTCAGGAGCTGGGCCGGAGGCCGCCGGAGCCCCGTCCGCGCCAGGCGATGGTTGAAGATCGTTCTGCAGGTCATTCTGCGGATCGCTGGGTTCGGCGGGTGGCGCGACCGCGGTCTTCCGCTGCGCCTGAAAGAAAGCGAAATCCTCTTGCGTCGAGGGGATCGTCGTCATGAATTTTTCGCTGGCGCTCAGCATCACGTCGGAGAGAACCATGATCTGAGGGGAGATACCGGCCTGGTCGAGCTCCGCCGGGCGCGGCATCCCGCTGCTCTTCGCGGCGCCGGCCTCCGGCGCCAGTGTGATCCACATCGGGTCGCCGGCAAGGTCGATGATGGCCGGCACGTAGACCGATGCGTCGGCCGGCACGTCGTCCGAGCCTTCGACGGCATGCAGTTCCTCGTCCTCGTCGCCGAACGACCAGTAGTCGGCGGTAAGATAGAAGCCGGTGGCAATCGCGGCGAGGACGATTGTCGCCAGGCCAGCCGCCAGCCCGAGCCAGATCCTGCGCCTGCGCAGCGCGGCGCGCGCCTGCTTCTTTGCTTTGAAGCTGGTGTCGATGCTGTGCGTCACGGCGCGCTTCCGGTCAGGAAGAAGGTCCAGCGCACCTGTTCCTGGGTGTCGACTTCGAGAAACTTCGCCGCGATATGGCCGCGCTGCCAGCATTCATCGATGCCGCGGATCGAGAACCGCCGCCGCTCGATGCACATGTCGGTGGAGCCTGCCAGAATGGCGTGGCCGAACACATCCGTCGCGTAGATGTAGATGTAGCGGTTGGTCAGCTCCTCGCGGATGACGTTGACGCATTGATTGGCGCCGATGGTCCACCAGCCATCGGTCTGGTCGGCATCGTCGACCTTTTGGCCGACGGCAAGATTGACGACATCGAGCGTCTGGTTGCAGACGGTGAATTCGGCGCGCGCTTGCCCGGTGGAAAGAAGCGCCAGCAACAGCGTCGCGACCGCGCTCGCGGCGAGCTTCACCCGCACGTTCCGGGCAAGCAGGACGGGATCTCGGCGACGACGTTGCATCGGCGTCGGTGCTAGCCGCCGAGGCGGAAATATTTGGCGGTCGCCGAAAATGCCGAACTCCTGGCGCCGATCTCGTCGAGTATCCTGGGCAACAGCACCGAGGCCGGCGTCGGCGTTGTGAAGTCCGCCGCCTTAATGTCCTGCGGCCCGGTGATCACCATGATGATCTGCGGCAACGCCTTGCCTGCCGCCTTGTCGGCGGCGCCGAGCCCGATCGGGATCGAGAAGGTCGCCTTGTCGGCTTGTACGACAACATGATCGTCGAGGTTGAAGGCGATGCCCCTGTGGTCGATCAGGAACACGCTCGACACCAGCCCGCCATGCGTCATCAGCGTGCCGTCGATCGGCGAGCCGTCCGGCACCGATGTCTGGTCGAGGACAAGCTGCGGCCTGTCGGCCGTGCTCGCGCCCATGAAACGCAGGAAGCCGGTGATCCCGCATTGCGGGGGCTGGATAAGGCGGACGCTGATATCCGGCTCGACATGGAACTTCGCCTGGAATTCCCCAAGCAACTGTTCGAAGGGTGGCACCGACGTGCCGAAGCCCTCGATCGCGACGCCCTTGTCGGCGGCCGACGTCACCGTCGCAAAAAAACAATCACCACCATTGAAGGCGCGTACCCAGGTGACCCGCTCCGCGGCCGCATCGGCCGGTGGCGGCACCTCCGGCTTGGGCACGTTCATGGCAATGTCGGGCTCTGCCGGCTTGTCGGCCTGCTCACCGCTGGCGATATCGGGCTGGCTCGGCTTAGGCTCCGCGGTCGGTTCAGGCGCCTGCGTGTCCGGCTTGGGCGCCTGCGCGGTCGGTTCAGGCGCCTGCGCCTTGGGCTCGGGCGCTTGAGCGGTGGGTTCCGGCGTCGGTGCTGTGGGTTTGGGGGCCTCGGCCGTCGGTTCAGGTGTTTGCGTGGCTGGCGCTGTCGCCTTGGGCTCTACCGGCGGACTGACAGGCTCGGGGTTCTTCGCGGCATCGGACTGTGACGGGCCGGATGGCGGTTGCAGCGCGACGGTCTTGTCGGTTGGTGCGGCCGGCAGCGGGGCCGTGGCGCTCGACGCGACTGGCGGCGTCGGCTGCGGCTCGACCGGCGCTTTGGCCTGATCTTCAGCCGGAGTCTCCGCTGGTTGCGGCTTTGGCACCGTCTTCTCGACCGGCGCAGTGTCCGAAACGGGCTTGTCAGCGACGATCGGCTTTGTCAGTTCGGGTTGGAGCGGCTTGCCGGTGTCGGTGACGCGAGGCCGGTCTCCGAATCCCACGATACCCGATGCATAGAGCCCTCCAAGCGATACCACGGCCACCGCCGACAGCACCGCGATCGTCAGATTTCTGCCTGTAGTAGCACGCTTCGGTGGTGTGCTTGCTCGCTTGGGAGTTTCAGCAGCCGGTTTCGGGTGCGACAGGTGCGCCGGGCGCACGTGCGGCACGAAAGACGGCTCCGCCGTGCCGCTTGGCGGGGCCGAACCGAAGCCTTGGGCCGGCGAGTCCCCGACCTTCGAGACAGGCCCTGCGGTCTGCCCGGTTCGCGGCAGACCGGGCCGGGGCGCGAGCGATGCCGGCGGCAAGGTCGCGTCGCTGTCGTCGCGCGTCAACCGGGCGATTTCGGCCATGCTGGCCGGTCGATCATCCGGGTCAGGCTGCAGCATCGCTTCGACAATGTCCCTGAAATCGGCATCGATGCCGGAGAGATCAGGGACGGTCCGCCGTTTTTCGACGATCTCGTATTGCGAGCCGCCCATATCGATCGGCTTGCCGCGCAGCGCCGCCGCCAGCACCAGCCCCAGGCTGTAGATGTCGGACTGTTCGCTGACCTCGCCGCCATAGAGCCCGAGTTGCTCGGGGGAGACGTAATTGTATTTTCCGGCAAACTTGCCGCCGATCAGCGTCTCGCCACCGACCGCGGCCGATCGCGCAATGCCGAAATCGATGATCTTTGCCCGCTCGACCCGGCCGCCCGGCAGGATGATGTTGTCGGGCGACAGATCGCGGTGGATGGCGCCGGCCTGGTGCACGGCGCTCAGGCCCGAGGCTAGCCGGTGGCACAGTTTGCGCACATCCGGAGTCGCCATCGCCCCGCCGCGCATGACGTCGTACAGCGACTGGCCGTCGACGAATTCCATCGCCAGATAGGGCCGCCCGATGCCGGGATCTATGGTGAAGACGTGGTAGCGCACGACCGCGTCATGCGACAGATGGTTGAGGATCGAGGCTTCCTTGCGAAACAGCGACAGGATCGTCTGATCGCGGGCGAATTCCGGCAGCACGATCTTGATCGCGACATGATCGCCGGTCTGGATGTTGTGGCCGCGATAGACTTCGCCCATGCCGCCCGACGCGATTCGTTCGTCGAGCTCGTAGATGCCGCTGAGCTGCGTGCCGACGCTGGTATCCGCCATGTTGGGCAATAGCCGGGTCTTGTCGTCGGAGCTCATCGGTCGCGGCCTTCTGCTCGGGACAGGCCATTGCCTTTGTCTCTGATCTTGACCAGAACGATGGTGACGTTGTCCGTGCCGCCGCGCTCAAGCACCATGGAAAGCAGCTTTTCGCAGGCAGCCTGCGGCGCTGCCGAGAGCACTGCAGCCGCAATCTCCGCGTCACTGACATGCGCCGTCAGGCCGTCCGTGCTGAGGATGAAAATGTCGCCGGCAAGGGTCTCTCCCTGCTGGAAGTCGATGGCGATTTCGTCGTTGACGCCGATGGCGCGGGTGATGACGTTGCGGCGCGGCCAGTTCTCCGCTTCGGCCGCGCTGATCGCGCCGCTGTCGAGCAGTTCCTGGACCTCGGTGTGGTCGCGCGAAATCTGCGAGATCGCGGCGTTGCGCACGAGATAGACGCGGCTGTCGCCCGACCACAGGCAGGCGAACCTGCCGTCCATGGCCAGCAGTGCGGCAACGGTGGAGCCGATGGTCACGCCGCGTGAGCGCGAAATCCGGCGGATCTCGGCATGCGCCCGGTTCAGCCGATCCTCAAAGCGGGCGCGCAGATCCGGCGCCGAACTGGCGATGCCGATCGTCGCCAGATGCTCGACAATGCTTGCCGAAGCGACTTCTCCGGCCTCGTGCCCGCCCATGCCGTCGGCCACCACCCAGAGGCCGATCCGCGGCTCGACCAGGAAGCTGTCCTCATTGTGGTCGCGCACGCAGCCCTTGTGGCTCACGCCGTAGCTCTCAAAGGCGGCATCGTTCACTTGCCTACGCTCCGCAACGCCTTGGCTGACGTGCCTGGCCAGTCTGCCACAGCCCCATTCATTAGAGTATCGAAATCTAAGCCGCTGATGACGGACCGTGTGGTGCCGCCGCTGTCTCTGCGTCCTGCAATCGCTGGTCCTGCCATGCAATTCCCCATCAGAAAGCCTTCGGACAGCTGAACGCGGAAAGCGCCGGCAGCGTGAATGGGTTGCCGTCCTCCCCGGTCTTGATCGTGTAGGCGACATCCCGTCCGCCGATGACGAAATGCGCTTCGAGACTATCGCCATTGGCGGTGACCTGCCCCTTGTCCAGCAATCGTTTCAAAGCCCAGGGACCGTCGAACTTGATTGCGGACTCGCGGCCGGGCAGCTCCGGCGTCAGGCTGAGACTGGCCGAACCGGTCTTGCCCGGCCACGGAATCAGTCCCGGCGTGTTGCCGGCCTGGGTGGCCTGCAGCACCTGGCCGTCGATATTGAGCAGCGCCATGTCGGCATCGCCATGCAGCGACAGCGGCGTGAAGGTGATGTTGATCGACGGCACCGGCCCGCCGAGCGGAAAGAAAGCCGCGCGGATTTGTGCCGCGAGCTGAAAGTTCTTCAGCGTCGATTTCGCCAGATTGCGGCCGAACCTGGTGTCCTGCTTCCAGTCCCAGTCCTGGCCGCTCATGTCGACCAGCGACGCCAGGTTCTGCGCGAAGAACCGGTCGAGAACCCCGCCTGGAGAAAACAATCTGGCAAAATCCGCCATGGCGACATCGTCGGTACCGGCGGGGGCGAATGGAAAGCGCCCGGCAATCATCTCTTCGCACGGACGGCCGACGGTCTCCTCCAGCATCTCGTTGAGATGCGTGGTCGATGTTTCGGCGACGGTGCCCTCGAAATCGTCCGCCGCCGCGCTCACCATCCTGGCCAGCGCCTTCGGCAGCCGCGAGGCGTTGGCGCGTAGAGTCGATATCTGCAGCTGCAGATTGGCGTTGGCCTGGTCCGTCTGGGCGGGGACATCGGCGGCCAGCCGCACGCTCTGATAGATTTCGCGGAAATTCTGGGTCAGGGCGTCGAGCGGCCGCTGCCCCGGCGCCCCGGCCACCAAAGCCTGGAAAGACCGGAACTGGGCTTCGATGTTGGCGCCGGGATCCTGGTTTTGGGTGCTGACAAAGGCGGTCCCGGCCCTGCTCTGCGATTTGCGCGCCGCAAT
This sequence comes from Mesorhizobium sp. C268A, assembly GCF_040324475.1. NCBI lineage: Bacteria > Pseudomonadati > Pseudomonadota > Alphaproteobacteria > Hyphomicrobiales > Phyllobacteriaceae > Mesorhizobium > Mesorhizobium sp. C268A. The sequence continues at coordinate 1,631,427 of NZ_JAMYVX010000001.1, read as the reverse complement.
CTCGATGCCGATGCGGGCGAGGCCCTTGGCGCGCGCGGCGATTTCCTGGTGGCTGTCTTGAGACGGCGCAGCCGGATTGCGCTCTTGCGTCAAAGCTGTTTCGCGCGCGATCGCCTCGAACAGCTGCATCAGCGGCGAACTCGGTGATCCCGCTGCGGACAGCGCCAGATATTGCGGTTTGTCGGCGGCCATTGCCTTGAACTTCAACCTGTCGAGCACCTCGTTCCACGCCGCCGCAAAACTCTTGCCATAGCGATCGAGCAGCTCCGGGCCGAGCTTGAGCAATTCCTGGTCGAAACCGCCTTGCTCGCCGCTCGAGCCGATCACCCATTGATCGTCGACCAGCGCCTGCGCGCTCCTGGCAAGTTGCGCCAGATAGAAGTCGAAGCCGGCATGGGTGTAGAGACCGGGGACGCGAAGGCCGGCGAGATCGTTTCCGTCATTGCGCTCGAACAGCATCGGCGCCTCCGCGCCGGCTTGCGATGACACCGAAAAATCGTCCAGCGCCGCCGCATAGGTGGCCGACTGGATGAGCGCGGTGGCGCGATCGGCAAGGCTCATGCGGCCGAGCGAGCGCTGGGCGGATTCGACCAGCGCGCGGTTGAGTTCGAACGAGGGATCCTGGTCATCGTCGAGCGCCAGCATGGCGCGCAAATGCTTCTCCAGTTGCGCCCGGCCGTCGCGATTGTGGGCGCCGGGATAGCGGTTCTGTTCCCAGTCCCGCTTCAGCCAGGTGACGACCAGCTCGTCATCCACTTTCGGCGCCTTGCCGCCCAGCATCAGGTAAATCTTCAACGGCTCGTACAGCGCCATCGGATCGGCCATCCTGGCCTCGATCGTGCGTTCGAGCTGGAACAGCAGGCGCGAGCGGAACATCCGCTCCAGCCCCTGCCGGTAGGCGGTCTCGGAGGCCGAAAGGATACGCTCACGCTGGCTGAGGCCGAACGTCGCCGTGGCCGGGGTGGGCTGGTCTCTCGTATCGTAGCCGGCCGGCAGGCCGCGCAGCGCATCGAGCGCGCCGATGACGGTTTCGAGGTCGGCATCCGACACCGTCGTGCTGGCCAGCAGCGGCGCGGCTGTCGCGCGGTATTGGCCTGCCGCCTGGCCGGTCGCGGCGACCAGCGATTTGTTGGTCGTAAAGCTCAGGCCGAGAACGCCAAGCGCGGCGATCGCTATGGCCGCGATCGCTGTCAGGCCGGCGTAGCGGGCGATCGCAACGCGCCTGTCGGCCGCCCTGTCATAGGACACCCAGCCGGACTCGGCGAAAATGACGCGGCTCAACAGATCGTGCAGGAAGAAGCTTTTGCCGGTGCCGGAAAGATGCGCCTGGGCACTCCTGCCGAAACTGCGGCCTATGCTGCCCAGCAACTGGTCGATCGGCGTGCCTTCCTGCGTGCCGGAAGAAAAATACAGGCCGCGCAGGGGGGCGTTCAGCTGCTTGCGCGTCGGCTCGAAAACGCCCTCGAGGAAATGCACGATCCGGCCTTTCAGCGCGCCGAGCTGCGCGGCGAAGCCGAAAATGGCGATGCGCGCGACCGGATCGGTCTCCGCCTGCAGCCGCTCGCTCATCTCTTCGGTCAGGCGCTTCACCAGCGCGTCGAATTCGGCTGGCGCTTCCGCGACCATGTTCAGGCCGCGCTCGGCGGTCTGGAAGGTCGCGCCCCACACCTTGCGCCGGCGTGCTTCGTCGAAACCGCCGAAATATTCCATGAATCCGGAGACCAGGTCGGCCTTGGTGAACAGCACATAGACGGGAAAGCGGACCTTCAGGACCTCGTGGATTTCCTGCAGGCGGCTGCGGATCTCGGCGACACGGGCCGCCTGCTCGCCGTCCGCCATCAGATCGGCAAGGCTGATCGCCAGGATGACGCCATTGATCGGCTGACGCGTCCGGTGCCGCTTGAGCAGCGACAGGAACGCCAGCCAGCTTTTGCTGTCGGTCCGTGCATGGGAATCCTGCGTCGTGTAGCGCCCGGCCGTGTCGATCAGCACCGCCTCGTCGGTGAACCACCAGTCGCAATTGCGCGTACCGCCAACACCCGCCACCGGCTGCGCCTGGCCCGACCCGGCAAGCGGAAAGTTCAGGCCGGAATTGACCAGCGCGGTGGTCTTGCCGGCGCCCGGCGGGCCGATGACGATGTACCAGGGCACGTCGTAGAGGAAGTTGCGCTTGCCGCTCGATTGCCTGAGCGTCGCGACCGCTTCGTTCATGCGAGCTTCCAGCACCTTTGCATCGCTGCCGTCATCCTCGGCGCTGGCCATGGCGGCCTCCAGCGCCTTCTGCGCCTTGCGCCTGCGCCGGAACCGGATTGCATAGATGATCGCCACCGTTCCGACGACGATGCCGATGATCGCTGCCCGCAGCCAGATGGGATCCAACGGCCGGGCGCCGGCAAAGCGGATCAACGGGCCGGCGTACCAGACCGCGGCTGCAAAGCCGGCGAGCGCGAGCGCGCTGAAGATGCGCAGCAGCCAGCCGGTCACAGCATCTCCTCCCGCGGGATCATTACATCGACACGGCGGTTTTTGGCGCGGCCGTCCGGCGTTGCATTGTCGGCGATGGGCTCGTCCTCGCCCTTGCCCTCGACCTTTGTCCGCGACGGATCGCTGAAATGCGCTGCGATCATCTTTTCCACCGACTGGGCACGTGCGACGGAGAGGTCGAAATTCGATTTGAAGGCGCTGGTCTTCTTCGGTTTGACGTTGTCGGTGTGGCCGACGATCCGGATCGGCCCGCGCTCCGCGTCGAGAGCCGCCGCGATGCTGGCGGCCACCGGCTCGAACTCCGGCTTGACCTCGGCTCGTCCCGACTGGAACAGCAGGGCGTTGCTGATTTCCACGATGATGAAATCACCCTTGGTGCCGACGCTGACGCCGCCGCCTTCGATCTCCTTGGCCAAGGCAGTGCGGATGCGATCGACCTGCGCAATCGTCGTTGGCGCTGCGACGACTTTCACCTCCTCGGTCAGCGGCACGAAACCGGTGCGCTCGATGGTGACCGGCGTCGCCGGATTGAGCGCCAGCAACTCGCCGGCAACAGCCTCGCCATCATTGGTGATGAGCACGCGCAGCGTGAAAAAGGCTGCGGTCAAAACTGCCGCGGTTGCAGCGGCTATGGCCCAGAGCGGAACCCGCCTGGAGCCTTGCGCCGATGTGACCGACAAGCCTTGCCAGCGCGGCGAAATGTCGTCGTCACCGAGGACGCGGAAATAGGCTGATGTCTCGTAGGCGTCGCGGCGGACCCGTTCGAGGCTCTCGCGCGGCTGGCCGCGATACTGGCCTTCGAAGCCAAGCGACAGGCAGACATGCATCAGCTCGATGAGATTGCGATGAGGTTCCGGCGTCGCCAGCACCGTGTTCAGCGCCTGGAAAAAACCGGCGCCGGTGGGTTTGACCTGGAAGAAGCGCTGCAGCATGGCGTGCTGCGCCCACGCATCCCGGCTGGAACCGGGCAGATTGGCGACGATATCGTCGGCGGTTTCGCAAAGCACATAGCTGGCGATGCGCGCATCCTCTTCCGAGGTATCGGTCCTGGCGATCTTGCGGTCGAAATCCTCGATCAGGCCGGCGACATGCTGCGCCAGCGGCTCGGCCGGTCTTTCGACAGCCATCAGCCGCAGATGCCCAAGCAGTATCAGCAAGGGCGCCGCGGCAGCGACGATCGGGTTGGCCGCGCCATAATCGACGGCATCGCTGGCGCCGTGCAGCGCATCCCATGGCGTTTTCCCCGCCGTCCCGGCTGAGCCGTGAACGGGCGGATCGGCCGGCGCGTTGGCGAAGGGCGTTCCCTGATAGATCACCGTCCCCGTGACGTCGGGTGGCGGCTGGCGGCCGGCGTTGGGATCGAAAACCGTGGGTTCCGGGACGCTGGCAGGGGCGATCACCGTACTGCCGGGGGCCGGCGCATCGCGGGCGAGAACCGTCTTTTGCTTGCGGCCGGGATTGGGGCGGCTGGGGCGGATGACGGTTTTGCCGGTCGGATCGAAAGGATCATCCTTCGAGCTCATCGCCGATCCCTGCCTCTACGCCCGCGCGCCGCGACGCACAGCGCCATGTCCGCGCAAACGCGGACCGCAGGACGCTATCTCGCCGTGACATGACATGTGCCGCAGACCCCCGAGGTCGACCAACCGTACCCGCGTGCTCAATCGTCGTATGTGATCGTAGTCTCAGAAGGTTGCGATGGAAACCCGGCGCAATTTGGTGGCCGGCCCGTGCTCGGGTCGCCTTCACGGTGTCTTCAGCGGTGCGCGGGCTTAGCCCTTGCCGGTCTTCTGTTTGGCGGCCTTGGCATAGGCTTCACTGAAATAGGTGAGGAATATGTCCAGCATGCCGTTCTCGTGCGCTTCCTCCTTGGCCCGCCAGGTCGCGACCAGCGCGTCCCAGGCGCGCGTCTTCTTCGAGGCAAAGGAGGATGGCGGCAGTTTTTTCGCAATCGCCTCGGGCGACAGATCGTCAAGCAACCGCGACAGCGCTGCCTGCATGGCGGCGAAGGTGGCGAATTCATGTGTTTTGAGGTCGTGGAAAGCGTCTTCGATGCTGTGCCTGGCATCGAGATAGCCGGCCCTGCGCCGCGCGAACATGATGTCGAGGATTTCGTCTGTCCCGGGCACGAACTTCAGCGGATTGTTGTCGGCGGAATTGATCATGGTCCGGTCGCTGGTCTTGGCCAGGACTTTTGCAGCGGCGCGCGCCTTCAACAGCAACACCAGCTCGTCGACGACGATGCGCAGCACCGCGCCGATCTCGCCGGCTACCTCCTGCGGTTGGCGCAGCAAAAGCACCTCTGGCGGAATGCCGGCGCCGGCGGCAATCGCGCGCAGGATCTCGTCGGCTTGCTGCGGCCGGCTGGAGACCGAAGCGGGTGGCGCGGTCGGTGACCGTGGCGATGCGACATGGTCTGGAAAGGATCCGGCAACTGGCATCTGCCGTTGCGTCGAACCATGGCCACCGAAGGCTGGGTTCCCGTCATCGATCGACACCGAGACGATATAGCGGCCGATCCGGAGCCGGTCACCTTGCGCCAACCGATGCGGGCCGGTCAGGCGCTGGCTCGACCCGTTGACGAATGTGCCGTTGCGCGAGACGTCGTGGAGAAAAAAGGCGCCGCCTTCGTAGCGGATTTCGCAATGTCGGCCGGAGATGAACTTGTCCGGATCGGGCAAGGTCCAGGCGCAGTTCTCCCGCCCGATCTCGAAGCCGCGGTCGCGCGATGCGTAGCCGGGCGGCAGCCCGGCAGGCAGGACATCGACATTGCTGATCTGCAGACTGATGAACATGCGCTATGGACCGTCGACCGCTGCCGTTTCCATTGATCCGATGTGCCACAGTCTAGCAGCTTGCGGGCACAGCGGGAGAGCGGCGTTTCACACTGGCGAAAGCGGCGCAAACAGCAACGGCCTGCCGCTTGTCCTCTTTGGTCTGCCATAGAACATGTGGTAGGCTCAACATGGCTTGGGTGGCAAGTTGCGAAATATCCCTGAACGTGAGGTCGTTAACACAAGAAGGGCTTCGAACCTGCCACACTAGAGCCTGTTCCATCCCGACAGATCGGGAGGGGGTTCTATCTGTTTGTTCGAGCATGATCTTGTCCGAAAACCGGTCCCACTTCTAGGGATCATGCTCTAGAGGCCGCGTCCAGGAGGGGCACGACCCATGCCGAGTGAACAACGCGCCGCGCTTGTGCAGACGCCGGTCGGCGCCGAGCTGTTGACCTTTACGCACCTCGTCGGCCGCGACGAGATCAGCCGTTGTCTGGCTTATACCGTGGGATTTGTCTCGACGAATACGGATATCGATCCACTGAAGATGCTGGGCGGCGTCGTCTCGATCGAAGGCGAGGCCGACCCGAAGCGCTGGTTCAGCGGTCTCATCGCCGAGTTTCGCCTGACCCGCATCGAGGATCGGCTGGCTCACTACGAAGCGGTCGTCAGGCCGTGGCTGTGGTTCCTCGGCAATACCACCGACTGCCGCATCTTCCAGGACAAGACCGCCGTCGAGATCGTCGAGGAAATTTTCTCCAAATATGGCGGCATCGCCAAGTTCGAAAAGCGCCTGCAGGGGTCCTATCCGCCGCGCGAATATTGCGTGCAGTATGACGAGAGCGACCTCGATTTCGTGCAGCGGCTGCTCGAGCATGAAGGCATCATGTACTTCTTCGAGCACGCCGAGGGCGAACACACGCTGATCCTGGCCGACGCCATGAGCAAGCTCAAGCCGGCGCCGGGCTATGAGACGGTGCTCTATCAGTTCGAAGGGCAGGGCTCGCGCCGCGACGTCGAGTACATCACCGACTGGATCCCAGGCAGCGCGGTGCGCCCCGGCGCCTATGCCCACACCGACTATGACTTCGAAAAGCCCGCCGCCGACCTGATGGCGAAGTCGGCGCAGCCCTTCGGCCACAAGCAGGCCGCCGGCGAGAATTATCGCCACCCCGGTGCCCATCTGGAAGTCGGCCGCGGCGACAGCCTGGCGGCGGTAAGGCGCGAAGAAATCCAGGCGCCGCACATGCGCATTGCCGCTGTCGGCACCGTGCGCGGCCTGTTCTCAGGCTGCACCTTCAAGCTCGACGGCTTTCCGCGCAAGGACCAGAACAAGGATTATCTGGTCGTCAGCGCCGAATACCGGCTGTTCGATCCGGGCTATCGCGCCGGCGTCGACACCGACGGCGAGAATTTCAAGGTGGTGCTCGGCTTGGCGCCGACCTCAGTTGCCTATCGGCCGCCGCGCATGACGCCAAGGCCGATCATGCGCGGGCCGCAGACGGCGACGGTGGTCGGTCCGTCCGGCGAGGAGATATTCACCGACAAGTATGCCCGGGTGAAGGTACAGTTCCACTGGGACCGCCTCGGCAAGAAGGACCAGAAAAGCTCCTGCTTCGTGCGGGTGTCGCAGACCTGGGCCGGCAGCGGCTGGGGCTTCATCCAGATCCCGCGCATCGGCCAGGAAGTCATCGTCGATTTCATCGAAGGCAATCCGGACCTGCCGATCATCACCGGCCGGGTCTACAACGCCTCGCAAATGCCGCCCTACGGCCTGCCTGGCAACGCCACGCAGTCGGGCTGGAAGTCCAATTCGTCGAAAGGCGGTGGCGGCTACAACGAACTGATGTTCGAAGACAAGGCCGGCTCGGAGCTCGTCAACTTCCAGGCGCAGAAGGACCATCACCTTCTGATCAAGCACGACCGCAACAAGACGGTGCAGCACGACCAGTCCGACCGCATCGACCACGACGCCAAGCACTCCGTCGGCCACAATCTCGACGAGGACGTCGGCAACAACAAGACGGTCAAGGTCGGCGTCGATCAGACGACGAATATTGGCTCGAACGATACAGAGACGGTGGGCAAGAATCGCTCGCTGACGGTGGGGGTCGATGAAACGATCGGCATCGGGTCGAACTCGACGGAGACCATCGGCGCCAATCACACGCAGACCGTGGCGATCGTGCAGACGATCACGGTGGGCGCGGCCCGCGTCGACAGTGTCGGCGCGGCAGAGACCAGAAGCGTCGGTGCGGTGCAGACGAACCAGATCGGCGCATCGCGCTCGATGACGGTGGGCGCCGGACAGACGCACACAATAGGCGCGGCGGACAGCTGGACAATCGGCGCCGCCCAGAGCGTGACCGTTGGCGCGGACCAGAGTTTCGCTATCGGCGGTGCGCAGTCGTCGCAGATCGGCAAAGCCAGGTCGGCAAAGATCGCCGCCGACGATGCGACCGATGTCGGAGGTGGGTACGCGCTCAAAGTCGGCAAGGGCAGCGGCATCCAGGTTGCCGAAGACAGCACCATCAAGGTCGGCAAGAAGCTGATGATCGATGCCACCGACGAGATCACGTTGGTATGCGGCGATGCCTCGATCAACATGAAGAAGGATGGCACGATTTCCATCAAGGGCAAGGACATCCGCATCCAGGGCAGCGGCGATGTTCAGGTCAAAGCTGACGGCGACGTCAAGATCAAGGGTAGCAATGTCTTCAACAACTGAAATGACTGGACGCGACGAATCGGTTGAACGCATCGACGGGGTCGTCATCGGGCTGTTGATCGGCTTCGAGGATGGCGCGCCGCTGGTGGTGTTCGTCGGCAATCCCGGCGAGACGGCGCTCAGGGCTCGCAGCCTGGCGAGGCTCGACTCCTCGGCAGTCGGCGCGGAGGTGGCGCTGCTTTTCGAAGGCGGCGATCCGAGCCGCCCGCTCGTCGTCGGGCGCATCGTGGAACCGACACACACGAGCGAACAAGTGCAGGTGGTTCGCGACGGCGAAACCGTGACGCTGAAGGCCAAGGAGCGTATCGAGCTGCGTTGCGGCCTGGCCTCCATCATCCTGGAGAAGAACGGCCGCATCTCGATCCGCGGCAGTCAGTTGAGCAGCCAGGCAAGCGGTGTGAACCGTGTGCGGGGTGCGGCTGTTCATCTCAACTGAGACGTCCATGCAGCAAATTGCGACAATCCCGGCGATTATCGAGCAGCATGTCGAGGATGCCGCGTTCCTGTGGCACCGTCGTGCAAAGGAGATCGACGGTCCCGTGATGGGCGCTTTCGACATCGGCCGTATTGACCAGCGGCTCGACGCCAATCTCGATGGGCTGTTCGCGGCGGGCCAGGCAGCATGGGATCTCGCGGCGGCACGCTTTGCCGACTACCAGGAGCCGCCCGAACTGTTTCTGCTGGGAGCTCTGGCATTCGAATGGCAATCCGCGCCCGCTATCAAGTTTGTCCTCGAGAGTGCGGGGCCGCTTGGCAAGCGTGGGCTGTCGGCGCTGTCCGGCGCGGTTGCGCGCAGCTCGCCTGACAGGTTGAAGCCGTTCGTTGCGCGCTGGCTGGATTCGCCAGTCGCAATGGAGCGTGCGTTGGGCGTCGGCGCACTGCATCACCACAGCGTCAATCCCGGACCCAGGCTTGCGCAGTTGCTGACCGACCGTGACGCCGAAGTGCGTCGCCGGGCGTTGAAGCTTGCGGGTGCGCTGCGCCGTCGCGATGTGGTCGGCGAGGTTGCGGCCTGTCTGCAGGCGCGGGGCGCCGACGAACGGCTGGAGGCGGCGGTAGCGGCCTGCCTGCTGGGCGAGGCGCGGCTGGCGCAGCCCGTGCTCGACAAGATGCTTGTCAGCCACCCGAAGCTTGCGGGAGCCGCCATGGAAATCCGGCTGCTCACCACACCATCGATTGCGGCGCAGTCTTGGTGGCAGCAATTCGCATCCTCTCCAGCAACGCGGCAGGTGGCAGTCGCGACGAGCGGACTGCTGGGTGACAAGACGATAGTGCCGTGGCTCATCGAGAAGATGCAGTCGCCGGAACTTGCCTACGCTGCAGGGCTGGCGCTGCGCGACCTGATCGAGATTGATTTTAACGATACAGATGTGTTCGTCACGGACGCGGCCAAGCTCGGGCCGGAGTTCGAGACTATTGAGGCGACGCCACTGCCCTCTGCTTCGCAGGCACAGGCTTGGTGGGACAATGGCAGGGGTCCGGCGAGGTTCGAAAAATTCCAATCCATGCGGCGGCTGAAGGTGGATGCCATCAGGGGAGCGCTTGCCAACGCGGAGATCGCGCTGACCAACTGGCGGCGTTCACAGCCAATTCCGGCGTGGATGTGAAGATCCGTCCAGCTCCGCGGGGAGACGCGATCAGCCGCGCCGGACCGCGCTCACAAGCGCGGCAGCGCGCATGCCGGCTTCCGAAGTGGCTTCGCACATGGCGACTTTGCCAGGGGCATAGGCCTTGGCGAAGCTGTCGGCGGCAATGAGCAGTGTGAGCGCGCCGGCACCGGCGCCGATATCGCCTATCGTCATCGCGGGATAGGCCATTGGAAGGGTCTCGCGGCGCGTCCGGTAGAAGCGTGGACGTCCGATCAAACCCTCCCAGGCGCTATACCGTTCACCATTGTCGTTGCTGACGATAAACTTGATGTCGGGCTCGGTCGGCCCCTTGCCCTCGATTGCGGCGCGGCAGGCAGCTACCAAAGCTCGACCCTGGCTGTGATTTTCCGACAGCACGGAGTTTTCCTCCAAAGCAGCGCCGACGCCGTGAATAACGCATTGGGCCGGCAAATCGCGACCGGGCGAACGGCGCAGGCAGACGATGGCGGCGCCTTCGCCCGGCACAAGGCCTTGCGCGTTATCCTCGGCCTTCAGGCGGTTGGCGGCCATGAGGCGGGCGATATCCTTGTCGTTCACCAGGCTGTCGACGCCACCCAGCAGAACCTGCTCAACACCCGGCGTTGCAAGGAGGTCCGCCGCCTTGCCCAGCAGTCCGATGCAGGCCGCCGCGCCACCGTCGACCACGCGCGAGGTGGGATGGAACCTTTCGCCCAGCGTGTCTTGCAGGTCGGTGAGAAACACGCTGGCCGGCCTCTCCGAGAAGGCCAGATGTTCCCGGAACGCCTCCGGCGTCACCAGCAGCAAAGCGCTGGCGCCAGCTGCGACACCACCCTTTTCCAGCGCCTCGCTCACGGCGCGTGCAGCCATGCTGGTGAGCCACGCGTTTTCGGTGAGGCGAAGGGAGTAGTGCGAGGGAATGCGGGAAACGGTCTGATCGTCGCCGAACGGGTCGACGAGGGTACGCCGCTCGAACGCGGAAAGGCTGGCCCGAATCGCCGCCAGTGTCTGGCGCGCATTGAGGCCGGCCGGTGTAACGGCGCCACCGCCCATAATGTAGATCGGAGCCTTCAGCCCAGCCATGTCGCCCTCTCGGCAATCAGTCCGTCGTCGCCGCGCGGGCTGAGATAGGCTTTGCGCTTGCGTCGAGCGAGGAGAAAGGCTGGCGTCACATGGCCGAAGACGATCTCCCTGAGTGCGGGTGTGTTGCGCCTGGTGACCATGGACAAGCGCGACTTCAGCGTAACGCGGCGCAAATCCGGCTCGATGATGACCGTGTCGATGCGGAAGGGACGATCCTCCGCACGGTCGTCGTAAAGCAGGCGGATTGGCGCCACGACGCGCGGCAGATGGAAGTTCCAGCGGCCATCCGGCGTCATGCCGATGACGCTGATCTCCTCGCCTTCGTTCAGCTGCTGTAACTGCTGATCGGCGGGCGCGCAGAGATTGTAGCGCGCATCGAAATCCCTTGGCGGAAGAGGCCATTGATTGTCGATCCAGGCCTGATCGTAAGTACCCGCCAATGGCAGTCTTGGATGCCAGCCGCGGCCAACCACCCCAAACCCGGCCGGCCTTGACTGATCGGATGGGCTACGGAACGGCTCATTGGCATAGGTGACGTTTGGTGCGTGTGTCTTCACGGCTTTGTCCGCAGAGCGGGCATGATGGAAGCCGACGCCAAGCGGATTGCGTAGATCGGTCCTGCCGTTATCGTCGGTTCCGCCATATGCACGCTCGTAGACGATCGGCATCCTGGCGAAGGGATGCGGCTGGCTGTAGCCGCCCGCATCGTAGAGGCGATCGCCGGTCACGTTGAGCACCTTGCGGATGCTGGCGAGCTTCAACCCGACCTGCATTTCAGCGACGCGCCCTTCGCGCGGCGCGTATGCTTGGCCGTTCAAGATCACGTCGATCCCAGGCTTGGTCCACGCAATCTCACCTTCGTAACGGGTTGACGAGCAGGCAGGGTCGCCGAACGGTACGTCTCCAAAGCTCACCGGGAGTTGCTCCGCGGCCGGCTGAAATTGCCTGGCATCTTCCGACATATCGAAGCTGGCCGAGAAAACGGCTAGGAAAACCTCATTGCCGTCCGCATTTGCCTGGACAAACGTGCCGGCAACGAATGGCGTACGATTCTCGATCCAGATCGCAAACATTATGGTTCAGCACCAATTGCCTTTTTCGTTCTGACCGATGGGCCAATAGGGCATGCAGGCGACAAGCTTGACCAACTCCTGCTCGCCGGCGTCGATCAGCCATTGCAGCAGGAAGGTCTCGGCCGCGACCCCAGCCTCTTCGCCCGCAGTGACGTTGACCGTGACGCATTTCAACCAATAGCGGCGTATCACCCAGACCACATTCGGACTGGCTGCGGCACCTGCTACGCGGTCGTTGAAGGCTTTCTCGAGGGCCTTCTCGCGGCTGCCCTGAAGCTCTTCTTCGGTGGAGATGATGTCTGTCCACCACTCAACCGCAATGTCGTAGGCATCCGTCAACTCCGCCACATACTCGGCGAACAGGGTTTTGTGCATCGGGCTGGCCTCGTCGTGCCCGCGAGCGACGCGGATGTCAGACGACGGGGCGACATCACGAGGCTGCGCCAGCAAACGCCTGATACCGAGTTCGGGACTGTAGCGTGTGATCAGTGCCACTATTCAACCTCGTCGTCGGGATTCATGGCCATCGGCACGAAGCACAGGCCATCGATGATAGGTTGGAGTTCCGGGGCGAAATGCCGGATGTTGATGATGAGGATTTCGACAGGCCACTCGAAACTCTGGCTTCGGCCGCTGCTGTCAATGCCCCATTTCTCCTCCGGCTCGTCGCCCTCAGCGACTTGCGCATTGTTCCAGGCAACAATCTCAAGATAATGCTTGCGGAAGATCGCCAACACCCGCGGATGCCCCGCGATACCCGTCGGCCAGCGCTTCCAGACTGCCTGCCCCTCATCTGCGACCATGTCGTCCCACCAATCCTCCAACTCAGGCTGGATGGTGAGCAGTTCGCCTATGTAGCTGTCTCTGATTTCTTCTATGTCACGCATCGCTCATCGCCCAAGTTTCACAGGCATATCGTCGATAAAGTTCTTGGCATAGCTAGCGGCTGGAGAGCCTTGCGATGTTGAGCACCTGCCACAATGCGGCTTGACCGACTGCGGCGTCGAAAAATGAGCCAAAAATGCGTCGGGCGATATCTTCATGTTGCAGCCACCCATCTCCCACGCGACGCAAAGCGGCGGTTGATGATCATGGACCATCTCCTGCTTCATCTCGCCCTTGGGAGGAGTTGCAACCAGCTTCGAGTGGCGACCCCTTCTGGTCTTTTTGCATTGCCAGCAGGCCTTGCCATTCACCTTGGCCGCCTGGTCATCGTTGCGCTTGGGGCGGTGTGCGACCCGGTCGTATTTTTCCGCACACTTCGTGGTCTTTTGGTCTTTGGTCAACGTCGCCAGAAACTTGTTGAACGCGGCCGGGTTGACGCAATTGGGCGGCGGGTCGCTGGCGGTATTCTGGTCCATCGTATCGCCATGACGGTCGACGCCTTTGCCTTCCGCCTTTACCGTGAACGACCATAGCTTGAAGACGCCCTTGCCCTTGATTTTGTGAGTTATGACCCCCGCGCCGAGGCCTTGGGTGGCCGGCTCGTTGCCGGTGCTGGTGGAGATTTCCGAGGCATTCTCGATGGCTGTCGGTTCGCCATCGATCTTGACGCTCTTCGTGCCCTTGGTCAGGTCGGATGACGACAGCATATTGACGTAGGGTACCGGAACCGGACCCGCGGGCGGGGATGGCGGCGAGAGGCAGACATCGCCGGGCGCAATGCCTTGGCCGTTGCTGCCCTTGTGGAAAAAGCCCATCTTCTCGGCATAGACAGTGAGCCCCATGGTCAGAACTCCTGCGGCACGGCGCGCGCCGCGCGCATCGCCGGCAGCGCGTTGTCCGCGAGGTCATGAATGTCAGCAAAGGCGAGTTCACGCACCTCCCAGTCATCCGTCCAGAAGACTATGCGCTTCACAGTGGAGAATTCCCTTGGCGGTTCCAATGCCCGCAGGTGCGCCGCGATATACTCCTGATCCCAACGTTCGTTCACAGTCAGTTTGGCGATGTTGGCCATGCCCTCGAACCATGGATCCGTAGCCTCTGGCATCGCGCCAACGCCTACGACAGCGAACGGATAGCGGCGGCCGACACGGTCCTGACTCATACGCCAGGCGCCGGCGCAGGGTTGTTCGCCGAAAATCGCGTCCTGAACGATGAAACGCCAGACTCGGTCGTCGATATCCTCGTGCTCATCGGGCCGGTCGCGCAACTCCATCGACATCCAGCGGTCCCAGCGGTCGATGAAAGTCCGCGGCAGGTTTACGGCGACGAAGTCCCCGGTCGCTGGAATCTTGCCGAAGAAGCCGGTGTTCAGATCTGCGGCGGACATGAGAATTTCTTGAACATCTGGAGGTTGTAGGGATTTTCCACGCTCGCCGCCTTGAGCTTGAAGTCGGCGTACATGCCTTTCGTTCCGAGCCGCAGGCTGTAGACGTCGGACAGCGACGTGCCGGTGAAGCGGCCTGCGCGCAGCATCCTCAGCCACGCCCAGCTGCCGGTCTCGTTGAGCATGATTTCGGGCGAGCCGTCGATCGGCTGGAAGGCGAGCGAGATGACACCGGTGCCGTCCTTGCCGGGCCAGGTCATCGGCTGCGGCCGCGTCGCATTGTTGAAATAGACCAGGTTCTGGCCGTCGAGATTGAGCGTCACGCGGGTGACGTTGGGCGACAGGTCGGTCGGCTCGAGCGTGAAGGCCATCACCGGGCCCTGGCCGCTAGGGAAGAGATCGTCGCGGATCCGCCGTGCCTGTTCGAAGGCGGCAAGTGCTGACGGATCGAGGCCGAAATCGGCGCGCCATTTCCACGGCTGGGCGGAAGTGTCGACATAGCCGATCAGATGGTCGTTGATGAAGGCGTCAATCATGCCCGCCGGCCCGAACAGGCGGGCGAAGTCGCGCACATTGACGTCGACCGCGCTCTCCGGACTGAACGGATAGCGGTCGTTGAGCGCGGCCTGGCAGAAGGGCAGGATGTCGGCGCGCCAGATGGCGTTGAGCTCCGAGGCCACGGCCTTTTGCGTCAGGCCGCTGGTGTCGCCGGCAATGCCGCTCAGCCAGGTGTTGACCGGGTCGGGCAGGATCTGCGCCTGGCGGGCGACGGCGCCGGTCAGTTCGGCCAGCCCGCCCTGTTTCTTGATCGCGTCCTGCGGGTCGGGATTGGCGGTCACCGTCTGCAGCACATTGGACAGCGCCGTCAGCGCGACGACCGCGGCATCGAGCGCCGGCGGCTGGCCGTCGACCTCGGCAATCGTGCTCTTGAGCGGCTTGAAGTGTTCGGCCACCAACGTGCCGGTCAGGTCGACTTCGCTGGCCGATCCTGCGCGCGGCAACAGCTTGGCGCCGGTCTTGACGATCTTGCCCAGTTTGCCGAGCTTGCCCAGCAGTTTCGAGCCGCCCTTCGCCGCCGCCTTGTCGTCACCGGCCGGCGCGTCGTCCGAGCGGGTGAGGTCGACCTCCTGGACCACCGCCGTCAACAGCCGCTTCAACGCGGAATCGGCACTGGAAAGGTCTTTCAGATTCTCGCTGGCAATGTTGAGGTCGCTGAGCGGCGCCAGCCGCATGTCGCGCAAAAAACTGTCCCACTGCGCGATATAGTCGTCATAGTAGAGCTTCAGGATATCTTCCGACAGCGCCGACACCGACGTCTCGGAATTTTCCGAGCAGCCGCCGGCAAACACGGCGCGGTCGAGTGCCGCCTGGGCGGCGACATCCTCGACCCGGTCGAGGATCGCATCGTGGAAGCCGTCATAGGTGAAGGCGCCTGATATGCCGACGCGCAGCGTCTTGTCGGAGCGGCGGGCAAACACCTTGGCACCGTTCGGCCCGGCGAAATTGGCGGGGATCCATTCCTTCAATCCGGCCACCGCCGGATCGGCCAGCAATTGCTTGTAGGCGCGCGCCGGCAGCGAGATCGTGCACACCGTTTTCAGCGCTTCGGCGATCAGCGCCTGGTCGGGCGTGATGTAGCTGTCGTCGACCGCCATGCGCCGGATCGCGGCCAACTGGTGTTCTTCCGCATCGGCGGTCGGGAAGGGCGCGGCCGGCGCGAATTCGGGCAGGTCGTTCACCCACCAATTCTCGACGAAATCCGAATCCATCTGAGACAGGCCGGTCATCATGCGGTAGGTCTTGAGTGCGCCCAGCATGAAGTCCGGATCGCGGATCTGCCGCCACATGGTCGCTTCGAGCAGCGCCACCATCCGCGGCTCCAGCACGTTGCGCAGAGCGTGGTCATAGGTGTCGGTCTGCGCCCGCATCATCTCGGCCGAAGCCGATGGTCCGAGCAGGTCCTGTGCCTTGTTCGGAGGCGCAGTCCTGGCATTGACGACTTCGTCCATGGCGGTCAGGGCAACGTCCATCGCCGGCTGCAGCACCGAGGCGGGCGTCGCCGCGGTCGACGTCAGCGGCGCCTGCAGCGCTTCGAACTGGCCGGCTTGCGCGGCGATGGCGTTGCGATTGTCGTAGTAGGACCAGGTGAACAGGCCGCCGGCGAGTATGGCCGCAGCCGCGCTGGCAGCGGCGGCACCGCGCCAGATCCAGCTGCGGCGGCGCTGCGCCAGCGGATCGAAGGTGCCGAGCCCGGCCTCCTTGAAGATCACCTCGGTCAAAAGGTTCTTGAGGAAGAAGCTGCGCTTCTCGAAGCGCTGCGGCGGCATCGTGCGTCGTGCCGGCAGGCCGAAGGAGGAGGCGAGCGCCGCGGTCAGCCGGTCGATCGGCGCGCCTTCCTGGGTGGCCGAGGTCAGATAGAGGCCGCGCAGCCAGGCCGCCTCCTCGTAGCGGCTCTCGCCGAACATCGCCTCGACCAGCACCTGGATCGGCTCGGACAGGCTTTGCAGCTGTGCGGGAAAGCGGAAGATCTCGGCCCGTTCGGCCAGCTTGTCCTCGTCTTCCAGCCGCGGCACCAACCGCTTTTCCAGCTCCCTCGACAGCGTCGTGATTTCGCCCGCGATCGTCTTGGCGTCGACGCGTGCATCGAGCGGGAAGGTCGTCCCCCATACCTGTTCGCGCGCCGCCGTCGACAGGCCGCTGAAGAAGGCCTCGAAGCCTCTGATCAGATCGGCCTTGGTCAGCATGAGATAGACCGGCAGGCGGATTTCCAGCCGCTCTTCGAGCTCGGCCAGGCGCCTGCGGATCTTGCGGCCATGCGCCTTGACGGCTTCGTCGCCCTCGGACAGCGCGTCGATCCCAAGCGCAACGATGACGCCGTTGAGCGCACGACGGCCACGATGCTTCTTCAACAGATCGAGGAAGCCCAGCCATTCCACGGCGTCGACATCGGGCTGGCTTTCCTGCTGGACATAGCGGCCAGCGGTGTCGATCATCACTGCGTTTTCGGAGAAGAACCAGTCGCAGTTACGGGTACCGCCGATGCCCTGCAGATCGTCGGTCAGGTCGATCGGAAGGTTGAGGCCGGACTGGCGCAAGGCCGTCGTCTTGCCGGTCGCCGGCGGGCCGACGATCACATACCACGGCATCTCGCGCAGGAACTTGCGGCCGCCGAGCTTGCGGCGCTTCAACTCGACCATGACGTCCTGGAACTTGGAGCCGACCGCGGCGACGTTTTCCTCGCCCGGACTGAGCCGCTTTTCCTCGACCGGGGCGGAAATCTCGGCGACGAACATGCGGTTGGCGCGGATTGCCCGGCGCTGCGCGACGATCAGCCAGATCAGCCAGAAGATCACCAAAAGAGCGATGATGACGATGCGCACCGTCTCCGACGCCATCGGCACATAGTCGCCGACCCGTACGATCGGGCCGAACACCCAGATGATCAGCGACAGCAGCGCCAGGCCGATCAGCGTCCACAGGAAACGCGAAGTCAGGACCGCCCAGAGGAAGCGCAGGATGAACATGTCACAGCCTCTTTTCGACCAGCACTTCGACGCGGCGGTTCAAGGCCCGGCCTTCGCGTGTGCCGTCGTCGGCCACCGGATCGGTGGCGGCCCGGCCTTCGGAGCGCACGCGCTCCTTCGGCACGCCGTTCTGAATCAGAATATCGGCAATTTCCGCGGCGCGGGCTTCCGACAGCCGCTGGTTGGTCGACAGTGGGTTGGTCTTTTGCAAGGGAACGCCGTCGGTGTGGCCGACCACCGTGATATCGCCGATCAGCTCCTGGTTCTCGAGGATCACCTTGGCGACCGAGGCGATGAGCGGATCGAAGCCGTCTGTCAGCTGCGCGCGCGACGACTGGAAGAGTTCGGGATTGGAGGCCTGGATGACCAGCCGCGCCAGCGACACGCTCTCCGTGCCGCTCAGCGCCCTCTTGAGCTCATCCGGCGCCGCCGCCTGGAATTCCGGCAGCAGCGCGAAATCCACGGCCACCGGCGGCGGCGCGTCGACCTTCGGCGAAGCGCGGGTGACATCCGTACGCGTCGGCGGCGGCAAGGCGCGAACCAGCGCCGAAAGCTCGACCGCCTGGCTGCTCAGGCTCATCGACAGGCCGATATGGATGGCTGTCGCCATCACCGCCGCTGCCGCAACCATCACCCAGATCGGCACGATGAAGCGCTGCGGTTCGTCGGAGGCGATCACGCCCTTCCAGTTGGGCGACAGCGGTGCGCCTTCGGCGTCGCTGTCGCGCAGGAAACGCGCGGCCGCCACACGCACGGCATTGAGCGAACGGTCGCCGGAGCGGCCAGGTACGCGATATTTGCCGCGGAAGCCGAGTGCCATGCAGTGATATTGCAACTCCAGCATTTCGCGGTCGCGGTTGGGATGGCGCTCAAGCTCTTCGAGACGGGCGAAGAACTGCGCGCCGGCATCGACGTCGCCGCGCAGCATCACCACCAGCGGCTGGCGCGGCCATGCGCTGGCGCCGCCCCACGGCGTATTCAGCGCCAGATCATCGAGCAACGCAGCCACCAGCCACGCCGCCTGGTCGGCTCGTTCGAGCGACGACCCTTGCGCCATCGTGGCGTCGCGGCAGCGCACGAGTTCTTCCAGCAGCTTGGTGCGAAGGGCTTCCGGGTTCTCCGGCGGCTGCGCGTTTTCCAGTTCGGGTGCAAATTCCAGCAGCGGCGAGAACGCATTGACGAGCACGTTCGGATGCGCGCGCGCGGAGCGCTTCGCGGTGACGCCCGACGCCGGCAGTGGCATGGCGCGCGGCGTCGGCGCTCCGCTCAGCCGAATGCGCGTCCGCTCCCGATCCTCGGACAGTCCGAATGGATCGTCCCTGCTCATCATCTCACCTGTTGACCGAGTAGCAGTCGACCTGCGGTTCGCTGGGCAGCACGCCCGAAACGCCGATCACAAAACCGGGCGCTTCGAGAAGCGAAGCCCAGTGCTCGCTTTTCTGGTCGAGTTCGAGGCACAGCCGGTCGCCGTCATAGGGAATTTCGCGCGGCTGCGAATGCAGTGGCTTTAGCGGAATGCCGGGCAGGCGTGACTTCCACAGCCCTTCGAATTCGCTGGCCGAGCCGACCGTCGCCTGGTTGACGAAAATCTTGCGCAAGGCATCCTCCGACAGTTCAGAGCCGATCCGCACCACGATGCGGCTCGCCACCAGAAGTTTCGGGTTGTCGATGCGGATCTTCCACACATTGGTGGCATGGCGCATGACCGGCAGGGCGCGCGATTTTGGCTCGATGTAGCGCAGGCTGAGGATCAGCGAACGCAGCGCATCGGCCAGCGCCGAATAGGCGGGGCCGGGCGCCATATGGTCGTAAACAGGCAGTTCGCCGAGCCGCCTTGCGCTCGAGCCATAGGTCGCCATCGAGCCGGCAAGGCCGGCCAGCTCCATATAGACCTCGGCCGGATGGAACACGTCCTGCGCCAGCATGTGCGCCAGCCGCGGCCGCGCGGCGTTGACTAAATTGAGGATCAGAAGATCCTCGACGCTGCGCCCGGGGCCGCCCAGCACCATCTTGCCATGCGCCTCGGCGATCTGGTCGAGGCCGGTGACCACTTCCTGCAGCAGCCGGCTGTACCAGGACGCCGCGCCGATGACCAAGGTCGGCGGCAGGAAGGTGTCGTCCAAGGCCACGCCGCCATCGGCGCGCACGCCCTTGAGTTCGGCCACCGGCAGCGCGGTGTAGCCGCCGACGGCCGTGCCCGGCGTAAGCAACAGCGCCTGCGGCCGTGCGATCTCGATTTCCTCGGGATCGGAGCCGCCATGCACGGCGTCGCGCACCGACACGATCCGGCCGCGATAGCGCGCGCCGGACGGCTCGGCGTGAGCGGGGTCGAAGCCGACGCCGCCGGGCGGCTCGAGCGGCAGCGCTATCAGCACCGGTCCAGCGCCCATCTCCGGCGTCACCGCCAGCGGCCGCGGCGCATCCATCGTCTCGGGGATCGCGAACGGCGTCCCGTCGGGAAAGATGCCGCGCGCCGAAAGCACCGAGATCTGGCCGGCATCGAGCTGTGCCTGATCGAGCGTCAACGTTCGAAAGCCGAACGTATGCAGATGCCCGGCCTGCAAGGCGCCGCGCACCGTCGCTTCGAAGAAGCGGTCCTGTTGCTGGAAATGCTGGGTGCGAAGGAAAAGCCCCTCCGACCACAGCACCCTGTTTGCATCGCTCATGCCGGCACTCTCTGCTTCCTGCTCATCATGTTGCGCGGCTTGCGGACTTTTGCCGCCCATGCATGTCGCTCAAAAGTGGTCACGGTTTTGAGAGAACGACATGCATAAAAATAAAGATCTAAAGCGCGTCGCCTGAATCCGTTCAAACGCGACGCGCTTTAGGCGGAAATCCCGCCGCTGCCGAGCTTCACATTGACGGTGAATTTCGATCCCGACGAAACCGATTTGGTGGTACGCCAGTTGCGTCCGGTGGGTTCCCTGATCAGCGCGACGAAGCCGAGTGCGGCCACTTCCGGTTCGACCGTGATGGTCTTCGATGCGGTCTTGCCGGGTCCGACCGATATCGTATCGGAGCCGATGAGATCGCCGCCAAGTGCCGCGCCGGCGCCGCCCTGCAGGGCGAAGTAATCGGCCGAATTGAAGGCGCCGGTGCTCTTCAGCCGTAAGACCATTACCGTTACCGGCCTGTCGCCGCCGCCCGGTCCCGGGTTCATGCCGGCCCCACCGGCCAAATTGACCGTTATGACGGACGGTTTAGGCGGGCCGCTCTGGCAAGCCGTCAGCAGTCCCGTAGCCCCGATGGCCAGAATGAATTCGCGTCTGTCGATCATGTCTCAGTCCTCCTCATATGCATCACGAAAATCAGCGCCGATCTCGCCCAGAAAACGCGTCTCGGCGCTGTGAGCGATTTCACGGTGGCGTTTCTGGTACAATTCCCAGAGCTTGGCGCCGCGCCCGCCGGTCAGCAGATTGCCGATCGCCGAACTCGACTTCAGTTCCTGCTCGATCGCCGCCGGATCGAAGCGGTCGATCATGCGCTTGAGCGCGCCTTGCACGCCGCGCCAGGCACGAACGTGGTGCTGCGCCAGATCGCGCACCGCGTCCTTGATCGCCGCTTCGGCGCCGAGGAAACCGGGGCTGCGCTCGGCCAGCATGGTCACCAGAGCATCGTCGACCGAGGGCAGGAATTTGAGCGGGTTGACCTCGGACGCGCCAACCACGGTCTGCGCGACGCGAGCGTTGCCCTTCTCTTCGGCGCGCTTGCGCAAAAGCTGCATCAGCCCATCCATCATCAGCCGGTACTCGCGGCCGAATTTCTCCATGTCGGCAACCGGATTGCGGCCGGGAAAGCCGGCCTCGTCCATACCCATGCCGCGCAGGAAAGCAGCGCGAAGGCCCGCGTCCGGCTGTCCGGTCGATGGCCGTGCTGCAGCTTGCCGGACAGGAGGGCGGGGCGGTGGTTGCGGGGTTGGCTTTGGCGATGGCTCGGCCGCGCGAGCCGGCAGCTCCCACGGCGCCGCGGAGGGAGCAGGCGAGGCCGCATCGATTGCGCCGCCATCCGTCGCGCCAACGTCGAGGCTGGTGGACTCGGCCGGGCCAAAACCAAACCCGTCATCGTAGGCCGGCGGCTGCTCGGAATTGGATCTGCTAGGCTCTCTCGACAGCGGCGCGGAGTCGAGGCCGAAGGGGTCGTCGAACAGCGGCTTGCCGCCGCTTTTGTCGGTGACGGCCTCTGGCGCCGGCGTCGCCACCGGGTCGAGGCTGAATGGATCGTCGAACGCCTGCGAGCTGCGTTCATCCGCACGCGCGAACGCGCCGGGCACCGGCTTTTCGAACGGATCGGGCAGGTCGGCAGGGCGTGGCCGTCCCGGCTCTTCTTGGGTCGTGGACGAAAAGAAATCGTCGCCACCGAGACTGACCGGCGCCCGCGACGCCACCGGCTTGCTGGCGGGCATCGAAGGCCTCAAGGCCGGCGCCTCGGTCTTCGCCGTCTGCAAATCGACGCACACCACATAGTCGCCCAACCGCAGCCGCATGCCGCTTTGCAGGCGCTCGGTATTTCCCGCGCCGAGTGGGCTGCTGGCATCGTCGATGAACAGCCCGCTGCTGGAAGTATCGGTGACGAAATAGCCGCCCTGCTTGCTGGTGATCTTGCAGTGGGCGCGCGAGACGAACATGTCGGGATCGTTGATCTGCCAGTCGGCGTCGGCGCTGCGGCCGATCACCAGCTCACCCTCGTCCAGCCGCGCCTGCCGCGTGACTTGCGCGCGGGGTCCCTGTTCGAGCGTCAGCAGCAGGCTCATGCCGCCACCTCTTCGCGCCAGCCGACGATGGTGCGCAGCCGCATGTCTTCGGCATCGCCTCGCGCAGGGTTGCGCGCCAGCCAGGTGGTGCGGGCAAGCTGGACGGTGCCGAGCTTCGCCGGCGGCACTGCCTTTGCCGCAAGCACGATCCTGAGATCGACATCGATGGTCTCGCCGATCAGGTCGCGCACCGCCTGCTTCAACAGCTTCAGCCGCTCACCGCCCGGCAGGAAGGCCTTGTAATCGATATAGCTGAGCGCGCCGATGCGCAGCTCGATGCGGCTCTGCCGGCTGAAGCTGCGCGGGCCGATGGTGGCGCTGCGGCCGAGCGTGGCATAGCTGCCGGCAAGCCGCGTCTGCAGCGCCTTGGGGATGGTCATCCAGGCCGCGACGAACTCCTTCAGCACCACCGGCACTTTGAAGGCTTCGGCCAGGAACAGCGTCAGTCGCTCGGGGCCGTCGACTTGGGCAGCGACCGAGGCGGCCTGGCGAAGTTTTACTGTATCGAGTTCGGCATCCTGCGTGCCCGGCAGCCCGATGCCGGCCATCGCTTCCAGCATGGAACGGACGCGGCCGCCGACACCGCGTTCGACCTGCACAGCCGGATGCGCATCCGCCCAGGCCCGATAGTAGAGCGCGATCATCCTGTGCTGCAGGATATTGACAAAATCGACGAAGGTCGTGTCGCTCGTCTGCCGCGCCTCGGCGCCGGCATACCAGCGTTGCGACAGGCGATCGAGCACCCAGCGCGTCAGATGCAGTGGCATCGGCCCTTCGGGTCCGAGCAGGCCGAGATTGTTGACCGTGACGCGTGCCGGCGACTTGTCCGTCGGCTCGCGGAAATCCACCACGTCCTGCACTGCGAAGGACAGCCGCACATTCTGGCCGAGCCTTGCCGGCTCGCGGTCCGGCCGGCCGGAATGGCCGAACAGGCCGCCTTGCCGTTCGAGCCGGCGCAGCAGTTCGAAAAAGTCGAAACTCTCGGACAGGGTTGCGGCTCGCTCTAGATCAGGTAGCGATTGCCGGGCGTCATCGGCCATGGCACATCCTCCTGTTTCTGGAGCAACCGCGTGCGCGTGCGCACGAACCCGTTAATGCCGGCATGGCGGGCAAACAGCCGCGACAGCAGGCCCGACAGCAGCAGAGTGCTCTGTCCCGCCAGCACCGACTGGTCGACATGCAGCGTCACTTCCGTGCCGCGGCCGAAGCACATCGGCCCTTCGATCGCCAGCCTTTCGATCACCGCGCGCGAGTCGATGCGCACGATCGAGCGCACATTGCGGGCGAGCCCGGGGTCGCCGCGCTCGGCATAGAGATCGAGCAGCGCGTGCAGCGGATCGACGCCGCGGCCTTCCTTGGCCAGGCTGAGGAAGTTGAGCGCCAGCTGTGACACCAGCCGCCAGGCCAGGTCGTCGGCGCGCGACTCGCCGTCGGCGCCGGTCGGCAGCGCTGCCGGGATCGCCGGCTGCGGCGAACGCAATGCGCCGAGCAGCCGGACCGTCTCCACAGGGTCGCCGGCTTCCAGCGTCAGGGTCGGCGTGTCGTCGAGGATGGCCAGGTCGCGATTGGTGCAAAGCGCCATGATATCGACGCGCTTGAGCGGCCGGTTGGCCTGACTGTTGACTGGGCGCGACACCGCCAGGAAGACGTCGTCGCCGGCATAGGAGGTCCGCGTCACGCCCTGGCGCCGCTCGTCCTCGGTCGGCCGGCGCGGCCGCCGCTCCGTCGAATAGACCCAGCCGCTGCCGCGATTTTGCCCAAGGCTGAAGAGTTCCGGTATCTCCGCGTCGGGTCCCTCGGCATCGGCGTCTTCGACGCGGATGACGCGGTAGATTTCAAAGTCGCGCGCCCGCGTGCGGTCGGCATGCAGCACCTGGCGTGTCTTGCGCTGGTCGAGCTCGACGATGTTGCACTCGCGCTCGAAGAGATTGATGATCGGGGTGGCGAAGAGATCGAAATCCGCCGGCGTCAGATCGGCGAGTTCGGGCACCGGACGCCGGAACAGGAAGATGATTTCGAGCCCGGCCTGGCATTTGCGCACGACCGGCAGCAAGCCGGTGACGCGCCCATAATGGAAGCGCTCGGGCATCATGAAATATTCGCGCAGCAGGCGGTAGCCTTCGAAGGTCGGCCGCGTGCGCGGCATCAGCGCCTCGGCATCGGCAATGCCGACCATCTCCGGCGGCGGTAGCGGCGACAATGGATTGGTCTTGCCTTCCGGTCGAGCGCCGACACCAGAGCAGACTCCGAAGATGGCGTCGAAGATTAGCGGCGCCTTGGTGCGGTTGGCGAAATAGAAGTCGAGCCGGTCGAGCGCCAGTTCGTCGAGCTTGCCTTTGCCGGTCCGCGCCAGCGTGATGCGAAGTGCCGCTTCGCCGGCCTTGCCGGCGATCGGGCCGATGCCGGCGGCGGCAAGCGCGCTGCGGTCCTGGAAATAGCCGACCGAACTGATCGCGATCGGAAACAGCGTCATGTCCTGCGCGGTGGTGAAGGTGCAGCGTGTCGACAGGCCGGCCTGCAGGCTGGAGACCAGCCGCGTGCCGCGCTTGACGACGTGGCCGGCAAGCATTGTCTGCACCTGCTGGCCGGGCTTCAGCACCACCATGGCGGTTGCCGGCACCGGCGTGACGAGATCGGGATAAAGCACGTCGAGGATGCTGCGCGAAAACCGCGAGCGCTCGGCATCCACCTTCAGGCGCGTGCGCGCGGCGAGGAAGGCGACGCCGTCGAGCAGCCGCTCGACATAGGGGTCGGGACACGGCACCGTATCCAGCGACAAATTGCGGGCAACCGCCGGATGCATGTCGGCGAACTCCGCCGCCAGCCCGCGTATGTGGGACAGTTCCTCCTCGTAATATTCTACGAAGACCCGGTCCATCTCTCAGGCTTCCCTGAACTCGGTGCGCGCCAGTCCGTTGTCGAGATTGATCGTCGTGCGCAGGCGCATGCGCTCGGGCGTCGGCGTCATGATCAGCACGGCGTCGATCTCGATCTTCAGGCCGGTCTTGTCGCCGAGGTTGACCGTGACTTTCGTCGCGCTCTCCTTCAGCCGCGGCTCGAATGCGGCGAGCACGGCGCGGATCTCGCGTGCCAGAACATCGCGATCGAAGTCGCGCGACGACCGGCCGGAGAAGGACGGCACGCCATAATTGACAACGCTGCGGCGCACCTCCGGAAAGTCGGCCAGCGATGTCGGACTGTCGGTCATCTGCTCGGCCTCGAGATCGGATAGCAGCGGCGCGGATTCGAAACGCTCGGTGTTGAACAGCGCCTCGATGTCGCGCCGCACGGCCTCGCGCAGCACATCGGGCGACACCACGATGCCTCGGCTTTCAAGCTCGCCACGGTGCCGGTTCTGAAACGCCAGCCTTTGCAGCCGGCGCTTCTGATCGGGGTTCAATGCGTCATCGGCGTCGATGCGCCTCGGTCCGTCTGCCAGCAGCTCGTCCAGGCGCTCTGCGCCAAGCTCCTCCTGCAGAGCCTGCCTGAGCCCGTCTATCTCCGAGCTCAGGCCCGGCAGATCGTTGACGAGGCGGTCCCACAGCGAAGGCTGTACCGCCTCGCGCTTGGCCCGTGAACCGCCCGCCTGTACCTTGTCGGCGGCAGGGCGCTTTGCTCGCCCCTCACTTGCCGACATAGACATCCATTTCGGCTTCGTCATTGTCGTCATAGACGAACTTGATCTTCTTGTAGGCGAAGGAGACTTCCTCCTGGATCAGGTCGGCTTCATCATCGGCCTGCGACATGTCGTATTCCATGATCGAGGCGTCGGTCAGGGTAACGACCAGATAGTCCTTGCTCTCGCCGTCGATGGTCCGCCGAGCGGAGAATTTGACCTCGTCCAGCGCCTTGTTTTCGAACAGGGCCTTGGCCAGATAGGGTGAGGCCTTGTCGTAGTGCTTGGTGAACTTGATCATGCCCATCGACACGCGGCCTCGGCGCGAGAGGGAATTGGGGTCGTAGGGCGCGACCATCTTGTAATCGACGCCATGGATTTCGATCTCGTCGTCATGGCCGTCGCGCGTGCTGGGCCCCTTGATATCCGGAACTTTCAGAAAACCGTCGATCTTCATTGTGGGCATTTTCGTTCTCCACCGCTTTCAAACAAAGGTTTGGTTGCTGCAATCAGGTCTTAACGGACGGCAATTCCGACACCAGCCTGAGCGATGCGTTGATGCCCTCCAGCTGGTAGTGCGGGCGCAGATAGAAGCGGGCGTTGTAGTAGCCCGGCCGGCCCTCCACGCTGTCGACCTGCACCTCGGCGGCGGCAAGCGGACGCTTGGCGCGCGCCTTGTCGTCGGCGAAGGCCGGGTTGGCCAGTACGTACCGGTTGATCCATTCGGTCAACCAGATCTGCATGTCGGTGCGTTCCTTGAACGATCCGACCTTGTCGCGCGCAATCGCCTTGAGGTAGTGCGCAAAGCGCGAGACCGGGAACAGGTAGGGCAGGTTGGCGGAGAGCCGCTCGTTGGACTGGGCGTCGGGGTCGACCAGGCGGCCCGCCCGCGTCTCATCGTCCTGCAGCGAATGGGCGCCGATAAAGGCCGCGAGATCGGTGTTCTTGCGGTGCAGGATCGGCATCAGCCCGAGCTTGGCCAGTTCCGCTTCGCGCCGGTCGTCGATGGCGACTTCCGTCGGGCACTTCATCGCAATCGAGCCGTCATCGGTCGGGAATGAGTGCACCGGCAGGTTGAGCACCGTGCCGCCATTCTCGACGCCGCGGATCTGCGTGCCCCAGCCATAGAGCTTGTGGCTGCGGTTGATGTTGACGCCCATCGGGAAGGCAGCGTTCATCCAGACATATTTGTTGTGATCGCCCTGCACTTCCTCCTCGAAGGAGAAGCCCTTGACCGGGACTGTCTCCGAGCCGTAGGGCAGCCGCGCCAGCACGCGCGGCATGGTCAGCCCGATATAGCGCGCATCCTCGCTCTCGCGCAGCGATTGCCACGAGGCGTAGGCCGGGTTGGAGACGATCTGCTGCAGGTCCTGCGGGTTGGGCAGTTCCTGCCAGCTGTCCATGCGGAACAGCCGTGGCGAGGCGGCGGCGATGAACGGCGTGTGCGCCGAGGCGCAGATGCCGGAGATGTTGCGCAACAGGCCGACGTCGCGCGGGTGGTTGGAGAACTCGTAGGCGCCGATGACGCAGCCGATCGGTTCGCCGCCGAGCATCGAATACTCGTCGGTGTAGACTTTCTTGAAGATCGGGCTCTGGTCCCACATCTGGCCTTCATAGTCTTCGAGCGTATCGGCCAGCTGCTCCTTGGAAATGTTCATCACCCGGATCTTCAGCTTCTGATCCGTCTCGGTGTTGTTGATGAGGTACCAGAGGCCGCGCCAGGTGCCTTCCATCTGCCGCACTTCCGGCGCGTGCAGGATTTCGTTGACCTGGGTCGTCAGCATCTTGTCGATGCCGGCGATCAACGACTTGATCGACTTGATCGAGTTGGACGAGATCGTCGTCGTTTCGGAGCGCGACTGCGCCGCCAGGGCCAAGTTGCGCACCAGCTGCTGCAGCTTCTCGCTGTCGTCCTTCTTGACCTTGAAGTCCTTCTCCAGCAGCTGGCTGAATTCACCGAGATCGACGGCCTCGGCCTCGGCGACGGATGCTGCGGTCTTTTGCTGTTCGGCCATGATCTATTCCTCACCCTTGTCGTCGGACAGCGCCTGGGCGGCGATCTGGCCAAGCAACGGCTGGTTGTTCAGCAATTGGGCTATGCGCTTTTCGGCATCGACGCGGCCGTCCATGAAGCCGAGCAGCTCCTCGAGCTGGCGCCGCATCTTGAGGATTTCGGCCAGTTGCGGGACCTGTTCGGCGATCTTGTCGGGGGCGAAATCGCCCATCTTGGTGAAGGTCAGGTCGAGCGCCAGTTCTTCGTCGCGCTCCTGTCCCTCGGCCTGCGGCAGCGTGTTCTTCACCCGCGCCTTGACCCTGGGTCCCAGCGCTTCCATGAATTTGGGGAAGCGGTTGGCATCGGTCTCGACAAAGGAACGGTCGAGCACCGTCTTGGACGCTTCCCTGGTCTGCGATGCGCCCGACAGGTCGGCCATCACGCCCATGACGAACGGCAGTTCGATCGTCGTCGGGCTGCCGTAGGTTTCGACATCGTAGGCGATCTGCACGCGCGGGGCGCGATTTCGCTCGATGACCTTCGCTTTGCTTTCGGCTGGCATGTGTTGCTACCTTTCATCCTTCTGGGCAGTCTTCTTGG
This sequence comes from Mesorhizobium sp. C268A, assembly GCF_040324475.1. Taxonomy (NCBI): domain Bacteria; kingdom Pseudomonadati; phylum Pseudomonadota; class Alphaproteobacteria; order Hyphomicrobiales; family Phyllobacteriaceae; genus Mesorhizobium; species Mesorhizobium sp. C268A. The sequence goes on along the minus strand of NZ_JAMYVX010000001.1, from coordinate 1,602,923 downwards.
CGTCGGGAACGCCGGCGAGCAGCCGGAATTCCTTGAGCCCCGACGGGGCGAGGTCTTCCATCAGTTCAACGAAATCCATGTGCACCATCCTGCGCACCCGGCGGGCGAGATGCGGGATCGGACTCGAGGGCTCGGTGCGGTCGTAGAACGCGACCACAAGGTCGAGGCACTTCACCACATCGTCGCGCGAGGAAATCCTGTCCGGGAGCCCCGCACCGGTCTCCGCGTAGCTTGCCATCGTCTCGGCTCCATGACCGTTTCTGACCGGCGCGGCCGGGCTTGCCGGGGGAGCAGCCGGGCTGGCAGCCCCCTTCGTCGCTGCCTCTTCCGTGGTCTCGACCGCCGTGTTGCGTTCCAGCGTCGTCAGCACGCGCTGCAAAAATCGTTTCAGGTCCGGGACGGCAGCCCCGTTGCCGTCAAGACGGGCATTCAGGGCCGTATCGACCGCGTCGAGCGCCTCGATCGCTGCGTGCGCCCCGGCGATGAGCGCTGTCATCTGTTCACCGGCCTGGTCCTGATGGGCGGCACAACCGCTGCCCACCCGGTTCAGGAGCTGTCCGTGCGCGCTGACCAGCGCTGCCTTCTCCGTGGCATTCAATCCCGACGCCGCTTCCTGAAGCATGACGCGATCGTCGAGCGCACCCTGTTCGAGATCGCGTCCGCTGATCGGCCCGATGGGACGCGGCGCGAAGAAGACCATTTGCCTGAGGTTCGCCAGCAGGCCTTCCTGGCCGTTCTGCAGGTCGGCGAGCGCGTTGAGGCGGCGCAAGGCGGCCTCGCGTGGTTGGGGGCTGGCCCGCAGCGCCGGGTGCATCGTCTCCCAATGCGTCTCGAAGGTCCTTGCAATCAGGGTCAGGCCCTGTGCCAGTCCGGCCAATCTCTCTTCATTGGCCAGCGCCCGGGCGACAATGACAAGCAGGCGCAGGTCGCGGCCATGCGAACGCAACTCCTCGGCCTTGCCGAGCACGGCAGGCCAGTCGACCGGAATGGTCGATTGCGCGGCTGGCTTGTTGCGCCCGTCATGGACGACCTTGACCTGCGGCTCCGTGAGCCGCTCCAGCTCATGAAAAGCCGGATCGTTGCGCAAGTCTTCGCCTGACGGATTTTCACCGTCCAGCGGAGCAAGCCAGAGTGCGAGATCGATCACAGATACCCCCGGCGACCGGCTCTAAAACCGTACGTGACCCAACGTTAGCACACGGTTGCATATTCCCACAATTCGCCATCCGCTCAAAAGTTAACGAGCGCTAATGAATGTCGGTGCAACTGCGTCTCGGATGGCGCAATTCATGGCGTGCTTGGCCAACCTCGTATGTGAAGCGCATCGCATAGGATTAGAAAAAATCGTGGTTGTCTGCATTTGGCGGCGCGGGACTCTCCACAAAGGGAAAAGGCCGGCTGCATCAAGCGCTTTGTCAAGCGGCTGCTTATGTGGCAGGCTGTCGACGGGCAGATTGCAGGAGCACGTTCGATGGAACAGCGCCGGTCGTCGCAGGGGTTCAAACGCAAGGAACTGGTTTGCAAGCTCAATCCGGTCTGCCTGCGCGCCTTCAAGGCCGCCGCCGACAGCGCCAAGCTGCGCGGCAATCCTTACGTCGAACTCGTCCATTTCATAGAACAACTGGTGCTGTCCGAGCGTTCGGATGTGCAGATGATCATTGCCGATGCCGGCGTCGATGCCAGCCGGCTTACCAGCGACATGACCCGCGCCGTCGACAAGCTGCCCTACGGCGCCACCTCGATCGAGGAATTTTCCGACCACATTTTCCACGCCATCCAGGAGGCCTGGAACCTGGCGACGCTGGAATTTGGCATGGAGGAGGTCCGCAGCGCCCATATCGTGCTCGCCTGCCTGAAGACGCCGGTGCTGGAAGGCCTGGTGGCGAAGATCAGCGGCGAATTCGACAAGATCGACGCCGACGGGGTCATCGCCCGCTTTGCCGAGGTGGTGGAGGGCTCGCTCGAAGCCGGCGCCATGGCAGCAGTGGCTCCCACCGCGGAGGCGCCGCGGCGCGCTCCGGGCGGGGATTCGGCGCTGGCCAAATACGCCACCGACCTCACCCAGCGCGCCCATGACGGCAAGATCGACCCTGTCGTCGGCCGCGACCCGGAGATCCGGCAGATCATCGATATCCTGATGCGCCGCCGGCAGAACAACCCGATCCTGACCGGCGAGGCCGGTGTCGGCAAGACCGCGGTGGTCGAGGGCTTTGCCCTGCGCATCGCCCAGGGCGACGTGCCGCCGCCGCTGCAAGGCATCAGCGTGCGCATGCTCGACGTCGGCCTGATGCAGGCCGGGGCCAGCGTCAAGGGCGAGTTCGAGAAGCGCCTGAAGGCGGTCATCGACGAGGTCCAATCCTCCGAGACGCCGGTCATCCTGTTCATCGACGAGGCGCACACGCTGATCGGCGCCGGTGGTGCCGCCGGAACCGGCGACGCCGCCAATCTCTTGAAGCCGGCGCTGGCGCGCGGCGAACTGCGCACCATCGCCGCAACCACCTGGGCCGAATACAAGCAGCACATCGAAAAGGACCCGGCGCTGACCCGCCGTTTCCAGGTGGTCAAGATCGACGAGCCGTCGGAAGCGGTCGCCGTGCTCATGCTGCGCGGTGTTGCCGGCGTGCTCGAACAGCATCACGAAGTGCAGATCCTGGACGAGGCGATCGAGGCGGCGGTCGGCCTGTCGCATCGCTACATCCCGGCGCGGCAATTGCCCGACAAGGCGGTCAGCCTGCTCGACACCGCTTGCGCCAGGGTGGCGATCTCGCAGCATGCGACGCCGGCCGAGGTCGAGGACATTTTGCGGCGCCGCCAGGCGCTCGAGGTCGAAAGCGGCATCATCGGCCGCGAGGCCGCGATCGGCATCGAAGTAACTGACCGGCAGGCGCGGGTCGAGGCCGGGCTCACTGAGACGGGGACCATGCTCGCCGCCGCCGAGGAGCGCTGGGAGCGCGAAAAGGCGCTGGTTGCCGAGATCCTCGAACTGCGCGCGCGGCTGCGCGGCGACGGCGTGCCGCTCGATGCGGTGGCGACAGCCGAGACCGATGCCCAACCGGCAGCGCCGGACGAAGAAAAGATAAAGGTACCGAAGGCCGAGACGCCCAAGGCCGAGACGCCCAAGGTCGGAACGTTCAAGCCTCAAAAGCCGAAGGCCAAAGCGTCCGAGACCGAAGCGCCGGCTGCCGAAGCTGCGCCGTCAGATGCTGTCGCCGATCTGGCGCGGCTGCGTGAACTCATGGCCGAGCTTGCCACCGCGCAAGGCGAGACGCCGCTGATCCTGCCGTCGGTCGACCGCAATGCGGTAGCTGCCGTGGTTCAGGACTGGACCGGCATCCCGACGGGCAGGATGCTGTCCAGCCAGACCGAAAAGGCGCTCAAGCTGGCCACCACGCTGTCCGAACGTGTCGTCGGCCAGGATCACGCCATGGAGATGATTGCCAAGCGCGTGCAGACCAGCCGCGCCGGGCTCGGAGCGCCGGAAAAGCCGGTCGGCGTGTTCCTGCTCTGCGGCCCCTCGGGAGTCGGCAAGACCGAGACGGCCCTGGCGCTGGCCGAGACGCTCTATGGCGGCGAGCAGAACCTGATCTCGATCAACATGTCCGAATTCCAGGAGGCGCACACCGTCTCGACGCTCAAGGGCGCACCGCCCGGCTATGTCGGCTACGGCAAGGGTGGCATTCTCACCGAGGCCGTGCGCCGAAAACCCTATTCGGTGATCCTGCTCGACGAGGTCGAGAAGGCCCATCCCGACGTCCACGAGATCTTTTTCCAGGTCTTCGACAAGGGCATGATGGATGACAGCGAGGGAAGGCGCATCGACTTCAAGAACACGCTGATCCTGCTGACGTCCAATGTCGGCTCCGAAGTCATCATGGAGCGGACGCAAAACGGCACGGTGAGGGCAGGGCTCGACGGCCTCGATGCAGCCTTGCGCGCTCCACTGCTGAAAGTCTTTCCGGCAGCGTTCCTCGGCCGCGTCGTGACCATCCCTTACTATCCGCTCTCGGATTCGATGATCGAGGCCATCACCCGCCATCAGTTCGGCAAGATCGCGCGGCGGCTGCGCGCCAGCCACGACGCCGAACTGGTGATCGGCGACGGCGTCATGGCGCTGGTCAAGGCGCGCTGCACCGAAATCGAATCCGGTGGCCGCATGATCGACGCCATCCTCACCAACACGCTGTTGCCGGAACTCAGCCGCGGCGTGCTGAACCGGTCGCTCGACGGCGAGAAGATGACGAAAGTGACCGTCAGCGCGTCAGCCGACGGGTTTGCCTATTCGTTCGAATAGTCAGGCCTGACCTGAATATCGCGCAGATCAGTACAACGGCGTGGCCATATGCCGGGGCGTCGGCCATTGCGCCGTGATCTCGGGCTGCACCGGGCGCTCGAGATAAGTCGACAGCACGACATAGCTTCGCGTCGAGGTGACGCCGGGCGTTTCGTAGAGACGCGCCAGCAGGCCTTCGAGCGCCCTGGTGTCCTCGGTGCGGACCTTGAGAAGCATGCAGGTGTCGCCGGCCACCGAATGGATTTCCTCGACCTCAGGATATTGGGAGACGGCCATCAGCTCCGGTGTCTTGCCCCAGCCCTTGGTATCGATATGCACGAAGGTGAGCAGCGGCTTTTTCACCGCCTTCGGGTCGATGATCACAGCCGTGCCGCGGATGGCGCCGCTGCGCCGCAGGCGCTTGACCCGCTCATGCGCCGCCGGCGGCGACAGGCAGACGCGTTCGCCAAGTTCGGCGTAGCTGATCGTCGCATCCTCGACCAGCACGCCTAATATTTTTCGGTCGATTGCGTCGAGCTCTCGGGGAGCTACCTTGTTCTGCAGAACCCCATCTGTTTCTTCATCCATATCGAAATTCCTTGTTGTCGCGGAATTCAGTTCGGCCATTATGACCCGATGACGAACGCGCATCAAGCTGCAACGCTCCATCAGCCGATCCCGGCGCTGGCCTATCTCCTGACCGGCTGCATCGCCGTCATCGGCTCGAACTCGCTGGTCCTGGGTCCAATTGCTCCGGCAGTCGCCGCATCCTTCGGCACCAGCGTGCCGGCGGTGATTGCCGCGTCGGCCGCCTTCGGCCTCGGCACTTCGGCCAGCGCGTTGTTCCTCGCCCGCTATATCGACGGCGTCGGCGCCCGCCGCATGCTGCAGGGCGCGCTGCTTCTTCTGGCCGTCGGGCTTCTCGCCAGCGCGCTGGCGCCGACGGTGATCATGCTGGTCGCGGCCCAGGCCGTCGCCGGCATCGCCGCCGGCGTCGCCATGCCGGCCATCTATGCCAGTGCAGCGGCAATTGCGCCGCCCGGCCGCGAAAGCGGCACGATCGGCGTCGTGCTGACCGGCTGGACGGTCTCCATGGTGGCCGGCGTGTCGCTGTCGGCCGTGCTTGCCGATCTCGTGCACTGGCGCGCCGTCTTCGCCGCCGTCGCGGTGCTTTCCGCCATTGCGCTTGCTGCCTTGTCGATGACCTCGCTCAGCGACGTCAGGAAGGGCGGCCCGGCGCCGTCGCCGTTCGTTGCGCTGGCCATTCCGGGGATCGTGCCGCTGCTCATCGCCTGCACCGCCTTCATGACCGCTTTTTACGGCGTCTACGGCTATCTCGGCGATCATCTGCACCAGGATCTGGGCGAGCCCGTCAGCGCCAATGCGCTGGCCGCGCTCGCCTATGGCGCCGGCTTCGGCGCCGCGGCCTTCCTCGACGGCGTCATCGACCGCATCGGCGCACGGCGCGTCATGCCTTTCGCCTATCTGCTGGTCGCCGTCGTCTATGTCGCGATCGCGCTCGCAAGCAGCAATTTCGTGCTGATCCTGGCTATGATCGCCATCTGGGGCCTTGCCAATCATTTCGGCCTGAACGTGCTGGTGATGCGCCTTACCGCGCTCGATCCGTCGCGCCGCGGCACCATCATGGGCCTGAACAGCTCGGTCACCTACCTCGCCGTCTTCATCGGCACCACCAGCTTCGGGCCGCTTTATTCGACATTCGGCTTTGCCATCTGCGCGATCGTTGCCGCCGTGCTGATGCTGGTTGCGGCAGCAGCGGGGTCATGGCGGTCGCCGCCGCCCATCAAGCCGTAAAGCTTGCGTCCTCATCCCGTCCTTCGCTAGAGCTTGGCTTGCCATGCGAGCCCCGCCCGGATGAAGACGACGCTTGAAACCACTGCCGACCCCTCGTCAGACGACCTCGCCTTCCTGGCCGAGCGGCTGACGGCGTTCAATGACGGCGATGTCGGCCCCTCCGGCCGCAAGCCGATCGCGGTCTTCGTTCGTGACGAGCACGGCGCTGTCGTCGCCGGCATTTCGGGATACACCGCCTGGGGCTGGCTCTATGTGCAATGGCTGTGGGTCGACGAACGCCTGCGCGGCCAGCATATGGCCGGCGACATGCTGGACGCTGCCGAGCGCGAAGCAGTCGCCCGGGGCTGCCAGACCGCCTGGATCGACACGTTCAATCCGACAGCGGCCAAAGTCTATGAGCGGCAAGGCTACCGGCGTTTCGGCGAGCTGCCTGACTTTCCCATCGGCCGCAGCCGCATCTTCCTGCAGAAGAAGCTCTAACCTGCCAGCCGCCCGCCTTGCATCGGCCGCGGCACGCCGGTGGTGCTGGGAAAGCTGATCGGCAGGCCGCGCAGCACGCGCACGGCAAGGAAGGCAAAGCATTCGGCCTCCACCGCATCGCCTTTCCAGCCCAGTGTCTCGGCCTGCACCACCTCGACGTTGGCGCGCCTCGCCAGCATCGCCATCATCGTCGGGTTGCGGCGGCCGCCGCCACTGACCGCTAGGCGCTTCGGCCGGCGCGGCAACAAATCGAGCGCCTTGCCGACGGCCGAGACGGTGAAGGCCGTCAGCGTCGCCGCCCCATCCTCTGCGCTGAGGCCGTCGGCCATGGCGGCGCCGAAGTCGAAACGGTCGAGCGATTTCGGATAGGGCTTGGTCAGATACGGATGCTGGAGCAATTTGGCCAGCCGCACTTCATCGACGGTGCCGGCCGCGCCCAGTGCGCCGTCGCGGTCCATCTCGCCGAGGCCGTTTGCCTTGATGAAATCGTTGAGCGGCGCGTTGGCCGGGCCAGTGTCGAAGGCGACGATGTTGTCCTTGCCGTCCCACCAAGTGACGTTGCCGACACCGCCGAGATTGAGCACAGCGGTGTCCCCGCTGGCGTCGGCTTCCCTCAAAAGCGCCGCGTGGTAGGCAGCCGCCAGTGGTGCGCCCTGGCCGCCAGCGCGCACATCGTCCGAGCGGAAATCATAGGCGACCTTGGCGCCCAGGATCGAATGCATCAGCGCGCCATCGCCCAACTGGCGCGTATCGCCGCGCCGCCCGGGTTGCGGGGCACGATGCAGCACGGTTTGGCCGTGAAAACCGACCACGCCGATATCGCCTATGGTCAGGCCGTAGCTTTCGACAAGGTCCTTCACCGCCGCCGACTGCGCCCGCGTCAGCGCCTCCTCGGCTTCGGCAAAGATCGCCGGCTCGGGCCCGTCGAAATTCCACACCCGGGCCTGACGCAGCGTCTCCTCCAGCAAGGCACGGATCGCTGCGGGGTAGGGGGCCAGCGTATAGGTGCCGAAATCGGCGATCCGCTCGCCATCGGTCTTGATCAGCGCCACGTCGATATTGCCGTCAAGCACGGTGCCGGTCATCAGGCCGACGGCCCAGATTGGTTCCACGGTCGACTCCCTTGCGACACCGTTTGCGATTCCAACGCAATCACCTGTCGGACGGATTGTCTCGCCAGGCAAGACCCTGGCCGCGGTCGATTGCTCCGAACCTGCCGGCAGGGTTTTTCACCGAACAGCGAAAATCGAGCAACGCCGTTCTTGCGTCTCGCCGCTCAAGACGCCAGCTATGAGACGAACACGTCATCGCCAAGGAGAAACGACATGGCATCCGAAGTCGCAGTGATCGCCGGCGCGGGTGCGGGCCTGAGCGCCTCTTTGGCACGCCTTCTCACCACGGAAGGCTATCGTGTGGTGCTGGCCGCCCGCAACACGGCCAAACTCGCGGCGCTGGTCGGGGAAACCGGCGCGCTGGCCGTCGAAACCGACGTCGCCGATCCGGCCTCCGTCGCCGGCCTGTTTGACGCCGCCGACAAGCAAGGCCCGCTGGCCCTTGCCGTCTTCAATGCCAGCGGCCGCACGCGCGGCCCGATCGCCGAGGTCGATCCCGATGCGGTCAAACAAGCCTTGCTTGTCGGCGCCTATGGCGGCTTCCTGGTCGGCCAGCAAGCGGCGCGGCGGCTGCTTGCGCGCGGCTCCGGTTCGATTCTTTTCACCGGCGCCTCCGCCAGCATCAAGGGCTTTCCCAACTCCGCCGGCTTTGCCATGCCGAAATTCGGCCTGCGCGGTCTGGCTCAGTCGATGGCGCGCGAACTCTTCCCGAAGAACATCCATGTCGCCCATTTCATTATCGACGGCCAGATCGAGCCGGTCGGGACGAAGCCCGAGCGACCGGACAGCCAGCTGTCGCCCGATGCGATCGCGCAGACCTATCTCGCGACCCATCGCCAGCATCGCAGCGCCTGGAGCTTCGAGGTCGAGCTGCGGCCCTTTGTCGAGACATTCTGACCGGTCCGGCGTGACCGTTCTCGCAATTGCGAAATCTTTGAGAGAATATTCCCGGCTTCGTGTTTGAGAAGAAATGCGGTTCTTTGATCCGGCAAGCAGCATTGCCGATGATGTCGTCAAGGCTTGGTATTCCACCTCGCCGCAATGACTTCAGGATTACGAGGGATCGACAATGTCCGAACGCGGAAACGCTTCCAGCTCTCTTCTTTTTTCAGCCATCAGCCGGCGAGCTGCCCTTGCGGCACTTTTTGCCTCGGCCGTCACGCTTGCCGGTCTGGCTCAGCCGACGCCGTCCTTCGCCGAGGACAAGAAGTCTATCAAGGTCGGCATCATCAGCGGCGAGGATGAGGATGTCTGGCGCGTCGTCGTCGCCCAGGCCGCCGAAAAAGGCCTGACCGTCGAGACCGTGGTGTTCAACGACTACACCCAGCCCAACGAGGCGCTCGAGCGCGGCGAGATCGACGCCAACGCCTTCCAGCACCAGCCCTATCTCGACAACCAGATCAAGACCCAAGGGTACCACATCGTGCGCGTCGGCTACACCGGCGTCTGGCCGATCGGCCTCTACTCCAAGAAATACACCAAGGTTGCCGACCTGCCCGAAGGCGCCGTCATCGGCTTGCCCAACGACCCCTCGAATGAGGGCCGCGCGTTGCGCGTTCTGCAGAACGAAGGCGTGATCAAGCTGAAGGACGGCACCGGCATCCTGGCGACCACCGCCGACATTGCCGAGAACCCTAAGAAGGTCGTCATCAAGGAACTGGACGCCGGCATTGTCGGCCGCTCGGTCGAGGATCTCGACGCGGCTGTCGTCAACACCGACTGGGCGCTGAAGAGCGGTCTCGGCCCGGACAACCGCATCGCCCAGGAGCCAGTGGCCGACAACCCCTACCGCAACTTCATCGCCGTGAAATCCGGCAACGAGAACGAGGCGTGGGTGAAGACGCTGGTCGCGTCCTACCAGAACGAGGCGGTCAAGGCCGAGTTCGACAAGGTCTACAAGGGCACCGGGATCAGCGCCTATTGATTGGCGCCTGGTTGTCAGGAGCAGGCGGCCCGCTGTTGAGCGGGCCGCTGTCGCATTTGTCGAGCGTTGAAACGGACAGTGAGATGAACCAGCACGTCACGGCCGAGGCATCCGGTCCGGTCAATATATCGGCCGGGCAAGAAGATGTCGTACGCCTGGTCGACCTCAAGCGCCGCTTTGGCGCGACGCCTGCGCTCGACGGCGTCTCGCTGACGGTGCGCAAGGGCGAGATCCTCGGCATCATCGGCCGCAGCGGCGCCGGCAAGTCGACGCTGATCCGCTGCCTCAACGGGCTGGAGCGGCCGGACTCCGGCGACGTCTTCATCGAGGGCCGCGAGATCGGCCGGCTCGGCGAGCGTGAATTGCAGCCGCTGCGGCGTCGCATCGGCATGATCTTCCAGCACTTCAATCTGCTGTCGGCCAAGACCGTGGAGGACAATGTCGCGCTGCCGCTGAAGATCGAGGGCCGCCCAAAGGCCGAACGGCTGGCGCGCGCCGCCGAATTGCTCGACCTCGTCGGCCTGTCGGAGAAGGCGAAGGCCTATCCGTCCTCGCTGTCGGGCGGCCAGAAGCAGCGCGTCGGCATCGCCAGGGCGCTGGCCGCGCGGCCGGCGCTGCTGCTGTCCGACGAGGCGACCTCAGCGCTCGATCCGGAGACGACGCGCTCCATCCTGGCCTTGCTGAAAGACATCAACCGGCAGCTCGGCCTCACCATCCTGCTCATCACCCACGAGATGGAGGTGATCCGCTCGATCGCCGACCGCGTCGCGGTGATCGATGCCGGGCGCATCGTCGAACAAGGCCCGGTGTGGTCGGTCTTTGCCGAGCCGCGTTCCGAAATCACCAGGAGCCTGCTCGGCGGCATCCGCCCGCAACTGCCGGCCGAGATTGCCGGCCGGCTTGCTCCCGGAGGCGGCGCCGAGCTCATCCTCAGGGTCGACGTCGCAGGTGAGGCCGCGCGCGGTCCGCTGCTGTCCGATCTTGCGGTGGCCGTGCCGGGACGGTTCCGCCTCGTCCATGGTGGCATCGACCATGTCCAGCAGCAGCCGGTCGGCACGCTGTTCCTTGCGGTCGCGGGCAACGATCCGAAACATCTGTCCAAAGTAATCGCATTCCTGAAGGCCCGCGACGCACGGGTGGAGGTGCTTGGCCATGTCGCCGGTTCTGTTTGAACTTCTGCTGCGCTCGATCTGGGAGACGGTCCTGATGACGGCGGCATCGGGCCTCATCTCGCTCGTCTTCGGGCTGCCGCTCGGCCTGGCATTGATTGCCACCGAGCGCGGCGGCATTGCCGAAAGCCTGTGGGTGAACCGCGCGCTCGGCGCCGTCATCAACGGCTTCCGCTCGGTGCCTTTCATCATCCTTCTGGTGGCGCTGATCCCGGTGACGCGGCTGATCGTCGGCACCTCGATCGGCACCTGGGCGGCGATCGTGCCGTTGTCGATTGCGGCGACGCCCTACTATGCCCGCATCGCCGAAGTGTCGCTGCGCGAGGTCGATCGCGGCCTGATCGAGGCGGCGCGCGCCATGGGCGGCAACCGCTGGACGATCATCCGTGAGGTGCTGGTGCCCGAAGCTTTGCCCGGCATCGTTGCTGGTTTCACGGTGACGCTGGTGACCCTGATCGGCGCCTCGGCCATGGCCGGCGCCATCGGTGCCGGCGGGCTTGGCGACCTCGCCATCCGCTACGGCTACCAGCGTTTTGAGACCAGCGTCATGGTCGCCGTGGTCATTGTGCTGATCATCCTCGTTTGCGGCATCCAGTGGGTCGGTGACCGGCTGGTCGCCAGGCTGGACCGGCGCGGATGAGCGCCACGAACGTTATTTGCCGGCAGGCTGCCAAACGCAGCGCCGGCTTTCTCTATCGGCGCCGAGATTGGATTGCGCGTTGCTTTGATCGGACCGGCCTGCGTGCCACCGTGACAGCGGAACAAGGAGCTTGACCATGCCCAGGATCGTACCCGTGCTTGATCTCGGCCGTCTCGAACAGGGCGCTTCCGAGCGGCGAACGTTTCTCTTCGACCTGCGCACGGCCGCGCGCGATGTCGGCTTCTTCTATTTGACCGGCCACGGCATATCGGCTGCGGATACCGCAGAAGTGCTCGACGCCTCGCGCCGGTTCTTTGCCTTGCCGGAAGCCGACAAACTGGCGATCGAAATGGTGAAGTCCTCGCAGTTCCGCGGCTATACGCGCGCCGGCGGCGAGCTGACCAAAGGCAAGGCCGACTGGCGCGAACAGCTCGACATCGGCGTCGAACGCCCGGCCATCGAACAAGGCCCCGGCGTGCCCGCCTGGACGCGGCTGCAAGGGCCCAACCAGTGGCCGGCCACGCTGCCCGAGCTGAAGCCGGCGCTACTCGCATGGCAGGCCAAGGCGACGGCGGTGGCGATCCGGCTGCTCCGGGCCTTCGCTTTGTCGCTCGATCAGGCCGAGGACGCCTTCGATCCCGTCTACCGGGCCGAGCCCAACCATCGCATGAAGATCGTGCGCTACCCCGGCCGCGACGCCACCGGCGACAACCAAGGCGTCGGCGCGCACAAGGATGGCGGTTTCCTGACGCTTCTGTTGCAGGACGAGAGCAAGGGGCTGCAGGTCGAATATGACGGTGCCTGGGTCGACGTCGATCCGCTGCCCGACACGCTGGTGATCAACATCGGCGAACTGCTCGAGCTGGCCTCCAACGGGTATCTGAGAGCAACGGTCCACCGCGTGGTAACGCCACCGGCCGGTGTCGAGCGGATTTCGGTGCCCTTCTTCTTCAGCGCCCGGCTCGACGCCACGATCCCGCTGCTCAACCTGCCCGAGGAACTGGCGGCCGAGGCGCGGGGTCCGGCCAGCGATCCCGACAATCCGCTGTTTCGCAATGTCGGTACCAATGTGCTGAAGAGCCGCCTGCGCTCGCATCCCGACGTGGCGCGCCGGCACTACGCCGATCTCCTGGAAACCGGCGCTCAGCCGGCTGAAATCTTGGAAGACAAGAACGAAATTTCCGCATCCCGCATTGTTTTAGAAAGCCGTTCGTCGCCAACCGCAGCGAATGCGCGCATATAGGAATTATCGTTCGGCGGTTTCCTCCCATTCCACCGAACGGTGTTCCCCTCTGAAGGTTCTTGACCTTCTTTTGGCCGGGCTGCTTTCGCGCCCGGCCTTTTTTATGTCAATAGCTCTTCTTTCTTCCCCACAAGGGGAGAAGGAAGAGGCGCCAGGGGACTTCACCCAAACTTCGGATCAAGGCTGCCCGACTTGTAGCGCTTGGCCATCTCAGCTACCGGCAGCGGCTTGATCTTCTGGGCATTGCCGGCGGTGCCGAACTGCTCGAAGCGCTCCTTGCACAGTTTGCGCATCGCGGCCATGGCCGGCGTCAGGTATTTGCGCGGATCGAACTCGCTCGGGTTTTCGGTCAGCACCTTGCGGATGGCGCCGGTCAGCGCCATGCGGTTGTCGGTGTCGATGTTGATCTTGCGCACGCCGTGCTTGATGCCGCGCTGGATCTCTTCCACCGGCACGCCCCAGGTCGGCTTCATCTGGCCGCCATATCTATTGATGATTTCCTGCAGGTCCTCGGGCACCGAGGACGAGCCGTGCATGACCAGATGCATGTTGGGCAGGCGGCGGTGGATTTCCTCGATGACGTTCATCGCCAGCACCGCGCCGTCCGGCTTGCGTGAGAATTTGTAGGCGCCGTGGCTGGTGCCCATGGCGACAGCCAGCGCATCGACATGGGTGTCCTTGACGAACTCGACCGCCTGTTCCGGATCGGTCAAGAGCTGGTCGTGGCTGATGGCGCCTTCGACGCCGTGGCCGTCTTCCTGCTCGCCGCCGCCGCTCTCAAGCGAACCGAGCACACCGATCTCGCCTTCCACCGACACGCCGCCCCAATGCGCCATGTCGACGACGCGCCGGGTGATGCCGGAATTGTAGGCATAGTCGGCCGGCGTCTTGCCGTCCTCTTTCAGCGAGCCGTCCATCATCACCGAGGTGAAGCCGTACTGGATGGCGGTGACGCAGGTGGCTTCGTTGTTGCCATGGTCGAGATGCATGCAGACCGGGATGTCGGGGTGGATTTCGACCAGCGCGTCGATCAGCTTGGCCAGCACCACATCATTGGCGTAGGCGCGGGCGCCGCGGCTGGCCTGCAGGATGACCGGCGACTTGGTCTCCTCGGCCGCCTCCATGATGGCGAGGCCCTGTTCCATATTGTTCATGTTGAAGGCGGGTACGCCGTAGCCGTATTCGGCGGCGTGGTCGAGCAATTGTCTCAGTGTTATGCGAGCCACCCAATAGTCTCCCGTATCTGGTTTCAAGCGCAACGTCGCGGGCCGGCCGGTTGCCGGCCTAGATGCTTCTGGCCGGATTTCGCCAGAACCGCAACCGTCAGCGGCCATCGAGGCCGCAATTCTTGTTGCATGGCCGAAATTCGGTAGCCAGCCGGTGAGGCGCTAATCTCCCCCCATGAGGGGAGATGGCCGGCAGGCCAGAGGGGGTCGGTTCGACTGGGTGCGACCTCCTTGCGGCAGATGAAAGTCAACGCTTCAGGACGCACCGACCCCCTCTGTCGCCTTTGGCGACATCTCCCCTTCAAGGGGGGAGATTATCCGCGTTCGGGGAACATCGCCTTCAACCCTTCGCGCGAAGCCTTGGCCACACCGCGCTCGGTGATCAGCCCCGTCACGAGCCGTGCCGGCGTCACATCGAACGCCGGATTGGCCGCCGGCGTCGCTTCGGGCGAAACCCGCACCTGCGCAATCTTGCCGTCCGCCGTCTTGCCCCAGACCAGCGACACCTCGTCACCGGAGCGTTCCTCGATCGGGATTTCGGTCAGGCCATCACCCACCGTCCAGTCGATGGTCGGCGAGGGCAGAGCGACGTAGAAGGGCACCTCATTATCGGAGGCGGCGAGCGCCTTGAGATAGGTGCCGATCTTGTTGCAGACGTCGCCATTGGCCGTGGTGCGGTCGGTGCCCACGATCACCATGTCGACCGCGCCACGCTGCATCAGATGGCCGCCGGCATTGTCGACGATCAGCGTGTGCGGCACGCCGTGGCCGGCCATCTCCCAGGCGGTCAGCTGGGCGCCCTGGTTGCGCGGGCGCGTCTCGTCGACATAGACATGGACCGGAATGCCGGCCTCGACGGCGAGATAGATCGGCGACGTGGCGGTGCCGTAATCGACCGTCGCCAGCCAACCGGCGTTGCAGTGGGTGAGGATGTTGACCGGCTCGCCCGGCTTCTTGCGTGCCGCGATCTCCTTGATGATGGCAAGCCCGTTCTCGCCGATGGCGCGATTGAGATCGACATCCTCGTCGGCGATTTCGGCAGCGCGCTTATAGGCCGCCTCCGCGCGCTGTCCCAATACGATCGGCCTGAGGAACCGCCGCATCTCGTCCAGCGCCCAGCGTAGATTGATCGCAGTCGGCCGCGTCTTGTGCAGCGTCTCCCAGACCGCGTCGAGCGCTTCGTCAGACGGATCGTCCGCCATCTGGATGGCGACGCCGTAGGCCGCGGTGACGCCGATCAGCGGCGCGCCACGAACCCACATGTCACGGATCGCGGTGGCGATGCCGGCAACGCTCCCGATCGTCTCGACCCGGAACTCGTGCGGCAGCCAGCGCTGGTCGATGATCTCGACCGAACGCTGGTCGTCGCTCAGCCAGATGGTGCGGTAGTGGCGCTCGCCGACGTTCAAATCCTGCTCTCCCGTTCGATCAAAGCGGCCAGATTATTGACCTCGTCCATGCCGTGAATCTGGCGCCGGTTGACGGCGATGTGACGGCCGAATTTCAGCGCCTTGGCCTCGCAGGAGGCTCGCAGATCCTCGTCCTCGATGGTCTCGAAATCGGCATTGTGGGCGAGGCCGAGGATGCGCCGGTGCACCTCGATGCCGGCAAAGCCCAAGAGGTCGGTCCAGATCTGGTGCAGCACATGGTCGAGCGCCTGCTCCGAGGCGAGAATGTCGCCCTGATCCTCGAACAGGCTCTTCTGGTAAAGCATGCCGGTGCGCTCGGTGCGCCATAGATGCGAGAACTCGGCGCGGAACACCGTCCAGGTGTCGTTGGTCACCCCGAGCAGATAGGCACGCATGGCGTCACGCTTGCCCTTCTGTTCATGGCCGCGCTGCGAGAAGTAGGACATCCAGAAATTGGCGAGCAGCATGCCGACGTCGAAGGCCATCGGACCGTAGAAGGCGAATTCCGGATCGATCATCCGCGTCTCGGTGTCGGTGACCATGATCGAGCCCGAATGCAGGTCGCCATGCAGCAGCGTCTCGGCATTGGCGGCGAAGATATGCTTCAGCCGCTGCGCTTCGACCTTGAGGTCGCGGTCGGCACGCAGTTCGGCAACCAGGCCGTCCAGTTGCGGCGACGTATGCCGGTTCAGCTTGGCATCGAAATATGGGTCGGAAAACACCAGGTCTTCGGTGATGCCGCAGAGCTCGACATTGTCGGCAAACAGCGCCAGGTCGGCCTTGCGGTCCTTGGTGGGCATGGAGAGATCAGAGCCGCGGAACAAAGTGCGGGCCATGAACAGGCCGATGTCGCGGGCGATATTTGGCAACTCGCGGCCGTCGATCAGGGCACGGCGCAGGATGATGTGCGGCGGCGCCAGATATTCCATGATGATCAGCGCCTGGGCTTCGTCGAAATGGAGGATCGCCGGCACCGAACCCGGCGCGCGCGCCTCTTGCCGCGTCAGCGCGTGATATTCGAAGAAGGAACGTTTCAAGGGCAGCGGCCAGCTGTCGCCGACGAGGCGAACATAGGGCAGGGCTTGCTTGACGACCGCCGCACCCGAGCCGCCTTCGACGATGAAGACGAGGTTCAGATTGCCGTCGCCGACCTCGCGCACCTTCCAAGGGCCCTTGCCGATTTTGGCGCACAGCGCTTCGTTCGTACCGAGGCGCGTTGCAAGCGTCTCCACCGACAGTGCTTCAAACGGCAATTTCGCAGTCATTCCTCACCCTCCCGCTTGCTCGCTCCAATCATAGTGGAGCGATGGCGGTGAGGCCAAGCTAGGAAGCTGACTGGCAATTGTCAATCGAGTTGACAATTGATGACGTAGCCCATAGCGTCATCGTCAGGGAGGAACGAATGGGCAATGATGCCGTGTTCCGCGTGGACGGGCTGAGGAAATCCTTCGGCCATATCGAGGTGCTTGGCGGCGTCTCGCTCGAATTGCATGCCGGTGAGATCACTGTGCTGATGGGCGCCAACGGCGCCGGCAAGTCCACCCTCGTCAAAATCATCAGCGGCGTCTACGACCATGACGGCGGCATCATGCACCTCGCTGGCGGCAACTTTGCGCCGAACACGCCGGCAGAGGCGATCCGCGCCGGTGTCGTTACCGTGCACCAAACAATGACGGCGTCGTCGCCGATCTCGATGTCGCCACCAATCTGACGCTCGACCGGCTGAGCGGCAAGGGCGCGCCGCTGCTGTTCAACCCCGGCCGGGTGCGCCGCGAAGCCAAAGCGGTGGCCGACCGCATGGGGCTCGCCATCGACCTCAAGGCCCGCATCAGCGACCTGTCGCTGGCCGATCGCCAGATGGTGGCCATCGCGCGCGCCATGGCGCACCAGCCGAAAGTGCTGATCCTCGACGAGCCGACCTCGTCGCTGTCCAGCGCCGAGGCCGACCGGCTGTTTGCGCTGCTCGACCGCTTGCGTGAGCAGGGCGTCGCCATCCTCTACATCTCGCATCGCATGTCGGATATCAGGCGGCTGGCCGACCGCATCGTCTCGATGCGCGATGGCGTCATCTCAGGCGTCTTCGACAGCAAGCCTCTCGACTATGAGGGTGCCGTTAACGCCATGCTCGGCCGCAAGATCCATCTTGACCGCATCGAAGCCAGGAGTTCTGCCAAGCCGATCCTGACCGTCGATGCCTTGCGCATCGCCCCTGGTGCCCGGCCATTCTCGCTGACGCTCGGCGACGGCGAGGTCGTTGCCATCACCGGCCTCGTCGGCGTCGGCAAGACGGCGCTCGCCGAGACGCTGTTCGGCCTGCGCAAGCCGCTGTCCGGCACGATGACTTTATATGGCAAGCCCTATGCGCCCGCGTCGACCGGCGAAGCCATCGCGCTTGTGGAAGGGCAGGCTGATGTTTTCCTGGATGTTGAAGCCGCCGACGATGCCGTTTTCGCCACGGTCCTTGGCGACCAGAAACACGCCGGCGGCGCATGTCGCGCTTTTCAGTTCTCAAACGCGGCCTTGAACGCACTATTGCCCGCCGGCAGATCGAGGATCTCGGCATCGTCTGCCGCTCGGAGAAGGACGAGATGACCACTCTGTCGGGCGGCAACCAGCAGAAGGTGATGGTGGCCCGCTGGATGGCGCAGGACGCCCGATTGTTCATTCTCGACGAACCGTTCCAGGGCGTCGATATCTCCGCCAGGCGCGACATCGCCGCCAAGCTGAGGGCAAGCGCCAATGGCCGCGCCACGCTGCTGTTCGTCACCGAACTCGACGAGGCACTGGAGACGGCCGATCGCATATTGGTGATGTCCGAGCAGACCATCGTCGGCGAACACCGCAACGCCGATGTCGATCTCGACCGTCTGCTGGCCGAAGTCGCGGGCGGGCCGTTGCACAGTGCGGCCTGAGCCACGATGATTGAAGAACTGAGGGTTGGAATGGAGTGCACGGGTTTGAGTTGGGTATTGACGGCGGGCGCTGAATGACGCTGCGCGATTACGCTATCCGCTACGGGTTCATCGTGCTTCTGTTCGGGCTGATCGCGTATTTCGCCATCGCCGCCGACGGGTTCGTCTCGCCGCAAAGTGCCGTCTTCATTTTCCAGTCGGTCGCCATCACCGGCGTGCTGGCGCTGGGCGTCACCGCCACACTGGTTGTCGGCGGCTTCGATCTCTCGATCGGCTCGGTTGCCACATCGGCCATGATGGCGGCTGCCTATGTCATGGTGGTGCTGGAGCAGAACGTTGTCGTCGCTGTCCTCATCTGCCTGCTCATCGGCGCCCTTGTCGGCCTCATCAATGGCTGGCTGATCGTCTATATGCGCGTGCCCGATCTGCTGGCGACGCTCGGCATGATGTTCCTGCTCGTCGGCCTCCAGCGCATCCCGACTGAAGGACGCTCCATCGCCACCGGTATGACAATGCCGGACGGCTCGGTCGCCAACGGCAAATTCTCCGACGCCTTCCTGGCGCTCGGCCGCCACCGCTTCGACTTCTTCATCCCGAACCTCATTCCGGTCTCGGTGGTCGTGCTGATCGTGCTCGCCGTGCTGATCTGGTTCTTCCTCGAATACACACGCTTCGGCCGCATGATGTATGCCGTGGGCAGCAATGAACGGGCCGCCGAACTCGCCGGCGCGCCTGTCAAGGCATACAAAATCTGGGCCTACGTCATTTCAGGAGTTTTTGCCTCGATCGGCGGGATTTTGCTGGCCGCACGGCTTGGACGCGGTGACATCGCGTCGGGTAATAATCTGCTGCTCGATGCGGTTGCCGCGGCGCTGATCGGCTACGCGGTGCTCGGCGCCGCCAAGCCGAACGCCTTCGGCACCGCCATCGGCGCGCTGTTCGTCGGCATCCTGCTGCAAGGCCTGACGATGATGAACGCGCCTTACTACACGCAGGATTTCGTCAAGGGCGTGGTTCTCGTCGTCGCCCTTGTCTTTACCTTCGCCCTTTCCGGCCGGGGCAGGAGATAGAATGGCTGCCGGGACAGTTTTGGGTTCAACAAACGGAGGAAAGAACGTGAACATCACAAGACGACTTTTGGGGAAGGTCGCGCTCGGATTGGCCGGCGCAACAATGCTGATGCAGGTCCCGGCCTTTGCCGCCGACAAGCCGGCGCCGTTCGACAAGCCCGGCGTCAAGATCGCGCTGGTGCGCTATCTCTCGACCGGCGATTTCTTCCAGGCCTATCTCTCGGGCGTCGAGTCCCAGTCCAAGGCGCTCGGCATCGATCTGCGCGTGCTCGACAGCCGCCAGGACGCCGCCCTTCAATCCGACATGGTCGACCAGGCCATCGCACTCGGCGTGCAGGGCATCATCATCCAGCACGGCCTGACGGAATCGATGAAGGACGCCGCCCAGCGCGCGGTCGATGCCGGCATCAAGGTCGTCGCCTTCGACGTCAATGTCGAAAACCCCAAGATCCCGCAGATCGAACAGTCCGACAAGGACCTTGCGCGCCTGGCGCTCGAGCAGGCGGTCAAGGACAATGGCGAGAGCTGGAACGCCGGCTATGTCTATGTCGCTGGCATCGCGCCGCTCGACCGCCGCAACGAGACCTGGGTCGACGTGAAGAAGAAACATGCCGGCATCAAGGAAGTCGCGATGTTCGGCACGCTCGACAACCCGATCGCCAACTCGGTCGCCAACCAGGCGCGCTCGGTGCTGCAGGCGCATCCCGACATCAATGTGATGTTCGCGCCCTATGACGAGTTCGCCAAGGGTGTGAAGATCGCCGTCGACGAGGCGGGGCTGAACAAGAAGATCAAGATCTACTCCGCCGACATCTCTACCTCGGACATCGCGGCCATGCGCGAGACCGACAGCGCCTGGGCCGCCACCGCCGCCACCAACCCTGCCGTCGTCGGCCAGGTCTCGGTGCGCGCGCTGGCGCAGCTGCTCGCCGGTGAAGATCCCGGCCACAACGTCATCGTGCCGCCGACGCTGATCACCCAGAAGGACCTGATCGACAAGGACATCAAGAACATGGAGGACCTGTCGGCCAAGCTGCCGCAATTCGCCCATGCCGATGTCGCGATGCCGGCCTGGATGCCGAACCCGAACGCGAAGTAGGATCGGACATCTGATAGATGCGAAGGGCGGCATGGGCCGCTCTTTTCATATTGATCGTAAGCCTGCCGGCCTACAACCAAGGGTCTGGATCGCGCATCCCGTGGACAATCGCCACAGCGATAACACCATCGGGCTGCGGCTCGTAGATGATGATATAGCGGCCTTCGACGAGCACGCGGGCCGTTGCGCTTAACTCGGGCCGTGCGCTGCCCATCTTGGGGTGCTGCGCCGCCAGCTCCAGTCTTTCGAAAATTCGCATCAACAGTCTGTCTGCTGCCTTTTCATTGTCGGCGGCGATGGTGTGCCAGATGTCTCGCAAATCCTGCGAAGCGCGCGGTGTGAGCCTATAGCTAGCCACGGGCGCGGCGTTCTGCCTTCAGGCTGCCGATGAACTCGGTGGGGTCGACAGCCACTGGCTTGCCGCTGCCCATCCCGTCGGCATAGGCCCGCTTCAAGTGCTGGAGTTCGAGCGTGCGCAATTCCTCGCGCTGCTCCCATAAGCGCAGGGCGTCGCGGACAATCTCGCTGTTGGAAGCATAACCGCCACCTTCGATAGCGCTTTGCAGGCGAGCTATCTGCTGCGCGGTGAGGGATATGGTGAGGGTGCGCATAGGTTCGTTTTTCATAACCCACATTATAATGCATCCAACAAGGTCTAACAATATCTGTTAGGAATCTGCCCCTGCATCATGACCGCCCGACTCGCACCAGCCACCGCGCCGTCCTCGCCATGCAGGCGTGCAGTACCGGAACACCATATTCGATGGCAGGCAGGTCGTGCGGCGCACCCTTGGCGGGGATCGCCAGCATCCGCCCATGCCCGCCCGGCGCCAGGCAAAGCTGCGTCCCATCAGACGGTGTCGCCAGCGCGCCGTCCTTGAAATTGCTCAGCAGCCATTGGCCTTCGCGGGTGACGAAGATGGGAACGGCGTCGTATTTCGCTGGGTCCAGCGCGGCTATGACATTGGTTGCCGAAAGCAGCGACACCTCATGCTCGGCGGAGCGCCCGCCGAACAGCAAGCCGACACGAAGTCTCTTCGCAGCCATCGACAACTCCACCAAGGATCAGGGTCGGAGCTCGCATGCGAAACACAAGGCGCGCCCTAAAGTGGTCGAGCAATAGGCCAAGGATTGGAGTGGATTTTGACCAGTTCGAGCAGTTTTTCAGCACGACCTGCAAAAGCAGTTCTCCGCCTGGAGTCCTTCAGGTGGGAGAGCGGTTCGTCGTTTTGGTGAACGATGAACCGCTCCAGGTCTATGTCTAGCGCAGCGCTGCGGCGATGTTGCCACCGTCGACCGTCGTCACATCGGCGGTGGTGCGTTCGGCCAATGCTTGGTGCAGGAAGGCCTGCGCCACGTCTTCTGCCGTCACCTCCTGTCCGAGCAGATTGCCCGACATGTATTCCTTCTCCGACACGCCGCGCGCGCCGGAACGGCTGGCGATCATGGCGTCGGTCAACAGGCCGGAGCGGATGCGGTCGGCGTTGACCGCATTGGAGCGGATGCCGTGCGCGCCGTAGTCGAGCGCATATTGCCGGGACAGGAATAGCGTCGCCGCCTTCGGCACACCATAGGCGCCGAATTTCGGACCCGGGTTGACCGCCTGCTTGGAGGTGTTGAACAACAACACACCGCCGGTGCCCTGTTCCAGCATGATGCGCACCGCGTTCTGCGCCGCCGACTGGTGGGCGAAGAAGTTGAGCTCGAAACTCTTGCGCAGCAGGGCATCGTCGAGCTCGCCGATGCGGCCTTCCCAGGCGCCACCGGCGTTGGAGACCAGAATGTCGACGCCGCCATAGACAGCGACAGCTTTGTCGAAGGCGGCGCGCAGCTCGGCCGGGTTGGTGATGTCGGCGCCGACGCCGATCGAATTGTTGCCGGCTGCCTTTGCCGCCTCGGCCGCCCTGGCCGCATCGAGATCGACGACGACGGCATGCGCGCCATTGGCGGCGAACAGTTTTGCCGTCGCAGCACCGATCGCGCCGGCGCCGCCAGTGATCAGCACCACCTGGCCGGTCAGCGGCTTCGGCTTGTTGGAGGCGAGCTTGGCCTGCTCAAGCGACCAGTACTCCAGCGGGAAGAGGTCGGCCTTCGATAGAGGATGGAAGCTGCCGACGGCCTCGGCGCCGCGCACCGCCTCGATCCACATCTCGCCGACATCAGATGCGATCTTCGCATCCTTCAGCGTGCGGCCATGGCCGAACATGCCGAGGCCCGGCACCAGCGTCAGCCGCGGCATCGGGTCGAGCATGGTGCGCTCGACGTCGTCCAGCGCGTCGTTGGTTTCGAAATACGCGCGATAGTCGCTGGCGAAGGCCTCGACATGGCTCTTGATGACGGCCTTGTAGTCGCCGGCCTTGTCGGCGTCTGGCGCCGGAACTGCCATCGGCCCGGTCTTGATGCGGATCGACAGGTCCGGCGTCGACACACCGCGTGCGGCATAGTCGGCGATGCCGGCCGAATTGATGAAATCGACAATGGCATCCGAGGTGCGGAAGTCGCTGATCATGCGATCGAAGCGGCCTTCGCCACGCGATACCGCCACCGCGCCGCGCAGCATGGGCGCGATTGCCGCGGGCGTCGCCAGCTTTGCCGGCAGCGTGACCTTGGCCGGCTGCGGCTTGCCGTGCTTGGCGACATAGTCCTCGGCCACGTTCACATAGTGGATCATCCGGTCGTAAGCCTGCCTGGCATCGTCGCCGAAGGTGAAGATGCCATGCTTGTCGAGGATCAGGCCTTCGACGCTGGGGTCGGCGTCGTAGACATCGGCGGCCACCTTGGCGAGGTCGAAGCCGGGCTTGATATAGGGCACGTATCCCATCTTGTCGCCGAACATGGTCTTGATCAGCGGCTTGCTGTCCGCCTGGTCGACGATGGCGAGGATCGCGGTCGAATGCGTGTGGTCGACGAATTTATGCGGCAGGAAGGCGTGCAGCAGCGTCTCGACCGACGGATTGGGGGAGGCGGGGTCGATGAGGTTCGCCCGCTGCAGCGCCACCATGTCCTCGTCGGCGAGGCTGGCCAGCGCACGCGCCTTCAAAAGCGGGCCTAGCTTGACCGCCGGCAGGCCTTGCGGCTCGATCACACCCATGTCCCAGCCGCTGCCCTTGACGCACAGCACATCCCATTCGTCGCCGACGAAATCGGTGGCCTTGGTCTTGCAGGAGGTGTTGCCGCCGCCATGCAGCACCAGCCGCGGCTCGCCGCCGAGCAGCCGGGTCGTGTAGACGCGCAGCGCGAGGTCGCGGGCAACGCCCTTTTTCGCATAGTCGGCAACAAGTCTTTCCGCGTCGTCGTCATTCCAAAGGTTCTTCATGTCGCTATGTCCGCTTTGCTGTCTTGATGTTCCTGTGAACAGGAGTGCCGCGACGCCTTGATGACAATGCGCCGCTGCAAGGATTTCGTTTGTCAGGAAGCCTTTTTTGCCCCCGCGCTGGCTCCGGCATGGTCGAGCAGCCGCCGCGCCATGCCGGCGCCGACGACCAGATGCGTGCAGAGTCCGCCGGCGAGTGCTGCGAGCAGCGGTTCGAACTTGCTGTCTTCCTGCACCACCATCAGCCGCTTTTCGATCTGGCGCAGTGACGACAGCGAGGCCGAGATGACGCGGCGGTTGTAGCTGCAGTCGAGCGCCTTGCCGGCGGCATCGATGATCTGGCCGGCAACGACGCCGGCGGCGCCCGCTTCGCGCAACAGCCCCATCTCGCCGGGGCTGAGCGCGCCGCATTTGACGACATGGCTGTCGCCATCGACGGTGCCGACCGAATAGAGCGCCAGATCGCAGTTGGCAATATCGGCCAGTTGTTCGCGGATCACCGGTTCGGCGCGCAGCCCATGCGCCAGCAATTCCGTCGTCAGCACCAGCGGCGCGTAGAAATTGAGGCCCTTGGCGTTGAGCCGCCGGGCGATCTCCATCGTGCACTGGTCGGGACGGTAGGAGTAGGGCGCGCCGAGATTGCCGCAGAGCTGCACAACGGTGACGTCCTGCAGGTCGGCATAGGACATGACGTCGGCGATGGTGTAGACGGTGCGGCCCCAGGCGACGCCGATCCGGTCGCCCTTCTTGACCAGTTCGAGAAAGACGCCCGCCGCCAGCACCGCAACGTCCGTCGAAGGGTCGACGACATAGGCATTCTCCGGCGCGATCCACACCGCATCAAGCTTGAGCGCGTCCTCGAGCTGGCGCGCAAGCACGTCGTCGGTGAACAGCTGCGTCGAGGTCGAGATGTTGACGATGCCGGTCTCGCGCGCCTTGCGCAAATACATGGCGACCGAGGCGCGGGAGATGTTAAGCTGGCTGGCGACCTGGTCCTGGCGCAGGCCATGGGCATAATAGAGCCATGCGGCCTTGTGGATAAGCTGTTCTGCCGGTCGGATCGCCATGCCGTCTCCTCGGCTGACATTATTCACGCCTCTCGACAAAAGTCAAACTGGCGTGGGTACACGATACCTCTTTGCCCATCGAATCTGGACGATCATTGCGCCAAATGTGCCCGGTCGGGAATCGCCGATGGTGACGTGGCGGGAACCTGTGGTTAGAAGTTCTCAACAATGAAAATTCGGGGAGCACGGGATGGGCAGTCCCTACGAGCAGGATCTCGGCAAGAACGCCGCCAACCATCAGCCGCTGACGCCGCTCACTTATCTGGAGCGGGCGGCAAGCACCTATCCCGATCATGTCGCCATCATCCATGGCAGCCAGCGCATCACCTATCGCACCTTCTGGCGGCGCTCGCTGAAGCTGGCCTCGGCGCTGTCGAAGCGCGGCATCGGCAAGGGTGATACGGTGACCGTCATGCTGTCCAACACGCCCCCCATGCTGGAGGCGCATTTCGGCGTGCCGATGGCCAAAGCGGTGCTGCATTCGCTCAACACAAGGCTCGATGCCGCCGTCATCGCGTTCCAACTCGACCATGCCGAGACCAAGGTGCTCATCGTCGACCGCGAATTCGCTGCTGTCGTCAAACAGGCACTGGCACTGGCCAAGGTGAAGCCGCTGGTCATCGACTATGACGATCCCGACTATGCCGCCGATGCACCCTATCCCAAGGGCGAGCGCATCGGCGCGATCGACTATGAGGGGTTCGTCGCCGGCGGTGACGAGGGCTACGCCTGGTCGATGCCCGACGACGAATGGGACGCCATCTCACTCAACTACACCTCGGGCACGACAGGCAACCCGAAGGGCGTCGTCTACCACCATCGCGGCGCGGCCCTGATGGCTTACACCAACACCATCCATGCCGGCATGGCCAAGCACGCCGTCTATCTGTGGACGCTGCCAATGTTCCACTGCAATGGCTGGTGCTTTCCGTGGACGATGGCGGTCCAGGCCGGCACCCATGTCTGCCTGCGATGGGTGCGGCCGAAGCCGATCTACGATGCCATCGCCGACCACGGCGTCACGCATCTGTGCGGTGCGCCGGTCGTCATGTCGGTGCTGATCAACGCCAGGGAGGAGGACAAGCGGACGTTCCCCCAGACGGTGACCTTCAATACGGCGGCAGCACCTCCGCCGGAAGCGGTGCTGTCGGGCATGGCCGATGCCGGCTTTGCCGTCACCCATCTCTACGGGCTGACCGAGACCTATGGCCCGGCGGTCGTCAACGAATGGCACAACGCGTGGGACGATCTCGACAAGGGTGAACGCAGCGCCAAAAAGGCCAGGCAGGGCGTGCGCTATGCCGCACTCGAAGGCCTGACCGTGATGGACCCGGGGACGATGCAGAAGACGCCGGCCGACGGCGAGACCATCGGCGAGGTCATGTTCCGCGGCAACATCGTCATGAAGGGCTATCTGAAGAACAGGAAGGCGACCGACGAGGCTTTCGCCGGCGGCTGGTTCCACTCCGGCGACCTCGGCGTCATGCATCCCGACGGCTACATCCAGCTCAAGGACCGCTCCAAGGACATCATCATCTCCGGCGGCGAGAACATTTCATCGATCGAGGTCGAGGAAGCCCTCTACAAACACCCGTCCGTGGCGTCCTGCGGCGTCGTCGCCAAGGCAGACGACAAATGGGGCGAGGTGCCGGTCGCCTATGTCGAGCTGAAGCCCGGCAAGGTGGCAAGCGAGGCCGAGATCATCGAACACTGCCGCGCGCTGCTCGCCCGCTTCAAGGTGCCGAAGGCGGTGATTTTTGCCGAGATCCCGAAGACATCGACGGGGAAGATCCAGAAGTTTCAGCTGCGGGAAATGGCAAAGGTATCTTAGTTCCAGAGCGCAACGGCACGCAAGGTCGAGTTCGCGCACACCCTCTGTCACCATCTGTCACCAAATTATACGCGTACGTCGAATTCGCATTGACACTTCCCTCTTTTCGATTTACGACTGACGACAGTTGAAATTCGTCACTCGTAAATCGACAGACAGCCATGTCCGAAGCCGCCAGCATAATGGCCGACTCCACCCGCCAGGAGAATGTCACCCGCATTCTCGACTGTGCCGAACGCCTGTTCCGGCACTATGGTTACGGCAAGACCAATGTCGCCGACATCGCCCGCGAACTCGGCATGTCGCCGGCCAATATCTACCGTTTCTTCGCCTCCAAGGTCGAAATCCACCAGGCCGTCTGCGGCCGCATGCTCCTCGCCAGCTACAACATGGCCTACGAGATTTCCCGGTTGCCGATCAGCGCCGAGGAGCGGCTGCGCCGCTACGTGCATGCGCAGTACAAGATGACGCTGGAAGTCATGCTCGACGACCAGAAGGTCCACGAAATGGTCATCGTCGCGCTCGAGCGCGACTGGGGCGTCATCGACAAGCATATCGACAGCATTCACGACCTGTTTGCCGAGGTCATCCGCGAGGGCATCGAGGCCGGCGAGTTTGCCGACCAGGATCCGGTCATCGCATCGCGCTGCTTCGGCGCCGCCACCGTCATTCTGTGCCACCCGCAAATGGTGGCGCAGTGCCTTGCCAAGACCAATCGGGCGATGCCCGACGATCTCATCGATTACGCGATCAAGGCTCTGAAGTAACAGCCGCCGCCCGCCGGGCGCCGGTGTCGACCGTTCATCTCCAGTCGGGAGTACGAAAGTGTCTTTGTCCAGTTCCATCATCCGCAAGCTGCCGGTCGCCGGCCTGATCGTCGCCACGCTCGGGCTCGCCGCCTGCAGCCAGGAGAAGACCGAGGTCCAGGACATCATCCGTCCGGTCAAGGTGGTCGAGATCGGCCAGGCCGAAAAGAGTCGCGAACTCACCTATTCCGGCTCGGTGCGAGCCCGTACCGAAATGAACCTCGGCTTTCGCATCTCGGGCAAGGTCACTGAGCGTCTGGTCGACATCGGCCAGCATGTGACGACAGGCGATGTGCTAGCCCGTATCGATCCCACGGACTATGAGTTGTCGGTCAAGAGCGCCAAGGCCAGCCTCGACGCCGCCGAGCGGCAGGTCGAGACGGTCGATCTGTCCCGCAAGCGCGCCGAGCAGCTTTTTGCCAAGAACTTCACCTCCAAGTCGCAGCTCGAACAGGCGACGCTGAGCTACAACCAGGCGGTAGCGACGCGCGATGCCGCCCGCTCTACCCTTGCCCAGGCGCAGAACCAGGTCGTCTACACCGATCTCAAGGCGAGCGAGAACGGCATCGTCACGGCGGTCTCGGCCGATGTCGGCCAGGTGGTCGGCGCCGGAACGCCTGTGATGACTGTTGCCGTCGACGGCGAAAAGGAAGTGCTGATCGCGGTTCCCGAAATGGACATCGCCGCCTTCAAGCCGGGAAAGGACGTCAAGGCCAGCTTCTGGTCCGACGACGCGCTGGCGCTCTCCGGCAAAGTGCGTGAAGTCGCCGGCAGCGCCGACCAGCAGTCGCGCACCTTTGCCGTCCGCGTCTCGCTGCCCGACGACCCGCGCGTGCTGCTCGGCATGACCGCCAACATCGAGGCCTCGGTGGCCAAGAAGCAGGAGATGGTGTCGATCCCGCTCAGCGCGCTTGCGGAAAAGGATGGTCGCAAGATTGTCTGGACCGTCGACCGCGCCGGCGAGACGGTGCACGAGCGCCTGGTCAAGGTTGCGGAGTTCACCGCCGACGGCGTCAGCGTCGCCGACGGGCTCAAGCCGGGGGATGTCGTCGTTGCCGCCGGCACCCAGTTCATGACCGAGAATCTCAAGGTCAAGCTGACCGGCGATGCGGTCCAGGCCGCCTCTGCGGAAGGCGATGCCGCAAAGGCCCTGCGCTGACCGCAGGCATGAAGCCGGCTTGATCGTCGCTTCGGCGAAAAGGCTGGGCAAGCGAATTCAGGGTTTCCGGGCGGCGAGCGCCCGATGGTCGAGACGCCAAGATCGAGTTCCCCCGCATCGATCCGCGCGTCCCACCGCGATGAGTGTCTCTCCCCTCGGAAAGCCTCGCCGCCCGGAAGCCAGCATCGGAATATCCTAGCTGCATGCAAAGCGCATGCGCGCACGATCAACGAATTGGACTGACGCCGATGACCACCACCGACAGCACTGAAAAGCAGCCTTTCAATCTTTCGCGCTGGGCCATCGGCCATCCCTCGATCGCGCGCTTCCTGTTCGGTCTGATCATCATTGCCGGCGCGCTCGGCCTGATGCGCATGGGCCAGAAGGAAGACCCCGATTTCACTTTCCGCGTCATGGTCGTCCAGGCGATCTGGCCGGGCTCCTCGATCCAGGAGATGGAAGACCAGGTCGTCAACAAGATCGAGCGCAAGCTGCAGGAAACGCCGCACCTCGACTTCGTCCGTTCCTACACCCGCGCCGGCAGCGCCATCATCACCGTCCAGATCAAGGGCGACACCAATGCAGAGGAGGTGAAGGACGCCTTCTACCAGGTGCGCAAGAAGGTTGGCGACATCTCCGGCGACCTGCCGCAAGGCCTGCTCGGGCCCTATTTCAACGACGAGTTCGGCGACACTTTCATCACCCTGCACTCGATCGGCGGCGACGGCTACAGCTATCCGGAGCTGAAGAAATTCGCCACCCAGGCTCGCGACATGCTGCTGACGACGCCGGGCGTCGAGAAGGCCGTCATCATCGGCGACCAGCCGGAGAAGCTTTATATCGACGTCTCGTCCAAGGCCCTGGCCGAACGCGACCTGACGCTGACCGACCTGCAGAACGCCATCAAGGGCCAGAACAATGTCGATCCGGCGGGCTCCGTCGACACCGGGCTGCGCTCGGTGCGCATCTCGGTCGAGGGCGATGTCACCAGGGCTGCCGACATCAGGGAATTGCGCCTGCGCGCCGGTGGTCAGGTGACACGTCTTGGCGATATTGCCACCGTGAGTTCCGGTCTCGAAGATCCCTATCAGCGCAAGTACCGCTTCAACGGCCACGAAAGCGTCCAGGTCGGCGTCGTCATGGCCAAGGGTTTCAACGTCAGGGACGTCGGCACGGATGTCGAGGCGACCTACAAGCGCTTCGAGGAAGCGCTGCCCTACGGCGTTGCGGTCGACCAGATCTCCAACCAGCCCGAGGTTGTCAAGGACGCCGTCAACGAGTTCATGGAGGCGCTCGGCGAGGCGCTGCTGATCGTGCTTGCTGTCTCGCTGCTGTCGATCGGCTGGCGTTCCGGCCTGGTCATCGCCATTGCCATTCCGCTGGTGCTGGCCGCCACCTTCGCCATCATGTACGAGCTCGGCATCGATCTGCAGCGCATTTCGCTCGGCGCCCTGATCATCGCGCTCGGGCTGTTGGTCGACGACGCCATGATCGTCGTCGAGATGATGGAGCGCAAGCTGGAGGAGGGGCTGGTCAAGATCGAGGCGGCGAGCTTCGCCTATTCGTCGACCGCCTTCCCGATGCTGAGCGGCACGCTGATCACCATCGCCGGCTTCATCCCGGTCGGCTTCGCCGCCTCGACCGCAGGCGAATATGTGCGCACGCTGTTCTATGTCGTCGGCATCGCGCTCGTCGTGTCGTGGTTCGTCGCCGTCTATTTCACGCCGTGGCTGGGCTACATGATCCTCAAGCAGCGCAAGCATGCCGGCAACCATCATGACGCCTTCGACACCGGCTTCTACCGGCGGCTGCGCGCCACGGTCGGCTGGGCGGTGCGCCACCGCATCATCGTTCTGGTGATGACGCTGGTCACCTTCGCCACCAGCCTGTGGGCGTTCCAGTTCATCCCACAAAACTTCTTCCCGCAATCCTCGCGGCCGGAAATCCTCGTCGATCTCTGGTTGCCTGAGGGAACCTCGATCAAGGAAGTCGAGACGCAGGCCAAGGCGCTGGAAGCCCGGATGATGGACGACAAGGACAAGCGCTTCATCGCCACCTATATCGGCGAAGGCGCGCCGCGCTTCTTCCTGCCGCTCGACCAGCAATTGCGCAATCCGAACTATGCGCAGCTTCTGGTGATGGCCAATGACGAACCGGCGCGCGAGCGGCTGATCCTCAAGCTGCGCTCATTCTTGGCGCAGGATTTCCCCTCGATCCGTTCCAAGGTCGACCGTCTGTTCCTCGGCCCGCCAACCGGCTGGCCGGTGCAGATGCGCATCATGGGTCCGGACCGCCAGGAGGTGCGCCGCATCGCCGACCAGGTGAAGGCGAAATTCGCCGAAAATCCGCTGCTCGGCGCCGTCCATGACGACTGGCTGGAGCCGGTACCGGCGATGAAGCTGGTCATCGACCAGGACCGCGCGCGAGCGCTTGGCGTCACCTCGCAACGCATCCGCCAGATGCTGCAGGCAGCGATGTCCGGCGCGCCGCTCGATGACTTCCGTGATGGCGAGGAGACGGTTTCCATCGTCGCCCGCGAACCGGACGCCAGCCGCAGCCTGCTGTCCTCGGTCGACTCGGTCTATATCCCGACCGATTTCGGCGGCTTCGTGCCGCTGTCGCAGGTGGCCAAGGTGGTGCCGGTGCTCGAGCAGGGCGTCGAATGGCGGCGCGACCGCCTGCCGACCATCTCGGTGCGCGCCACGCTGCCGGATGGCGTGCAGTCGAACGACGTCGTCACCAAGCTCTACAATGACATGCAGGGCATGCGCGCCGGCCTGGCGCCCGGCTACAAGATCGAGATCCAGGGCGGTGCGGAAGATTCCGCCGAAAGCCAGGCCTCGATTGCCGCCAAGGCGCCGATCATGCTGGCCGTCATCGTCGTGCTCCTGATGATCCAGCTGCAGCATTTCGGCAAGGCGATGCTCGTGCTGGCCACCGGTCCGCTCGGCATCATCGGTGCGGCGGCGGCTCTGTTGATCAGCGGCGCGCCGTTCGGCTTCGTCGCCATCCTTGGTGTCATCGCGCTGCTCGGAATCATCATGCGCAACTCGATCATCCTGGTCGACCAGATCGATCAGGACATCGCCAGGGGGATGGACCGATCGGAGGCCATCATCGGCTCGGCCGTGCGCCGTTTCCGGCCGATCGTGCTGACGGCGATGACGGCGGTGCTGGCGCTGATCCCGATCTCGCGTGCGGTGTTCTGGGGACCGCTCGCCTACGCCATGATGGGCGGCATCCTCGTCGCCACCGTACTCACCATCCTGGTGCTGCCGGCAGGCTATGCGCTGTTCTTCGGCCGCGAGCCGAAGCAAGGCAAGAAGCCAGCTGATGAGGCGGTGCAGGACAATGACAGGCCGCCACTGGCGCTGGCCGCCGAGTAGGCGCTGCTGGGGCACAGGATCTTCCTTGGAAAATGCTGGAACGCCGTACGCTTGACGTGCGGCGTTCTGGCTTTCTCCTTGCCGGTGGCACCGAGCACCCAGGCAAGTATCTCAACACCAGGCGGGTTCATCAAAATAGGTTGAACGGCCACCTGTATGAAAATGCTTCGCGGCGCCGGTTTTGCAAAACAGAATTCCTTTCCAGGACAACAAAGCCGTCCGATCCTGCTTACATATCGGAGCGGCAACGCTCGTTCGCATCAGGTGATCATCCCATGGCAGACAACAAGCAATTGCGGCTCGGCGCCTTCATGCGTCCGGTCAGTCTTCACACCGGGGCCTGGCGCTATCCCGGCTCATATCCCGATGCCAACTTCAACTTCGCCCATCTGAAGCGCTTTGCGCAGACGCTTGAGGCGGCGAAGTTCGACGCCTTCTTCATGGCCGACCATCTGGCCGTTCTCAACATGCCGATCGAGGCGCTACGGCGCAGCCACACGGTGACCTCGTTCGAGCCGTTCACGCTGCTGTCGGCGCTCGCCGCCGTCACTGATCATATCGGCCTTGTCGCCACCGCATCGACGACCTTCGACGCGCCCTATCACATTGCCCGTCGCTTCGCCTCGCTCGACCATATCAGCGGCGGCCGCGCCGGCTGGAACATCGTCACCACATCCAATCCCGACGCCGCGCTGAACTTCGGCCTCGACGAGCATGTCGAGCACGACGAGCGCTATCACAATGCGCGGGAATTCTACGATGTGGTGACCGGCCTCTGGGACAGCTTTGCCGACGACGCCTTCATCCTCGACGCCGAGAGCGGGCTCTATTTCGATCCCGCGAAGCTGCATGTGCTCGACCATAAGGGTGAGCATCTCTCGGTGCGCGGCCCGCTCAACATTGCGCGGCCGGTGCAGGGCTGGCCGGTCATCGTCCAGGCCGGCGCATCTGAGGCCGGGCGGCAGCTGGCAGCCGAAACGGCGGAGGTGATCTGGCGTCCGGGCAGCGCTTCTTTGCCGATGTCAAAAGCCGGGCCGAGAAGCTCGGCCGTTCGCGCGACGACATCAAGATCCTGCCCGGCGCCTTCGTCATCGTCGGCGACAGTGTCGAGGAAGCACAGGCCAAACGCGCCAAGCTCGACAGCCTGGTCTATTACGAGAGCGGCATTGCCTCGCTGTCGATCGCGCTCGGCCATGACGCGTCGGCCTTCGACCCCGACGCGCCCTTGCCCGAAATCCCCGAGACCAATGCCTCCAAGAGCGGCCGCGAGCGCGTCATCGAGCTGGCGCGCCGGGAGAATTTGACCGTCCGCCAGCTGGCGCAGCGGCTCGGCGGCTATTCCGGCCTTGCCTTCGTCGGCACGCCTAAAACCATCGCCGACGCGATGGAGGAATGGTTGCTTGCCGAGGGGTCAGACGGCTTCAACGTCATGTTCCCCTATCTGCCTGCCGGGCTCGACGACTTCGCCGAGAAGGTGGTGCCCGAGCTGCAGCGGCGAAAGCTCTTCCGGCGCGAGTATGAGGGCACCACCTTGCGCGAGAATCTCGGCCTGAAGCGTCCGCCGAACCGGTTCTTCAAAGGCTCCGAAGGGGCCATTCGCAAGGCCGGCTGACGTCCTGCCATAAAAAGAAACAGGCGCGCCGAAGCGCGCCCATTCTTTTCAAGCCATCACTTTCAGATGACGAAGTACCAGTTGGCGAGCAGCATCACCACCAGGCCGGCGACCAGCGTCAGGTAGGGCAGCATGCCTGCCTTTTTGACCGAGAGGTCTGCGCCCGTCATGCCGAGGTCGGCCAGCATGTGGTCGGGGAACTTGCCCTTGTCCTGGACGTAGTGCCGGTAGCAGAACACCGGGATGATCAAGGCGGCTGTGATCAGGCCGGCCCAGAGCGCCATCGGGTTCCACACCTTGGCGCCGGCGCCCATGAAGATGGCGTTTACATAGGCGAAGATGGCGCCGAGGCCGAGCAGCCAGCTCGGCGCCTTCCAAGGCCGGTTGATGTGGCCGTTGTCGATGCGGTGGATCCAGCCGGCATTGAGGTTGAGGAAGTTGAAGATGATGTAGCCGCAGTTCGACACGGCGAGGATGAAGAAGAAGCTCGTCGCGTCGGCCGAGGCGATGGCCAGCACGATCAGGTTGAAGACGAGATCGGTCCACATGGCGCGCGTCGGCGCGCCATGCTCGTTGACGTGGCTGAGATAGCGCGGCAGCCAGCCATCGACCGAGCCCTGGTAGAGCGTGCGCGACGAGCCGGCCATTGCCGTCATGATGCACAGCACCAGCGCCAGGATCATCAGCATCACCAAGAGGCTGTGGATCAATGCGCCACCCCCGACCATGCCGGCCAGTGCATCGGCGACACCCGAGCCGTCGACGATCGGCGTCGCCAGCATGCCGTTGAGGCCCAGCACGCCCTGGAAGGTGAAGGGCACCAGGATGAACAGAAGCATGCAGAGCAGGCCGGAATAGAAAATCGCCTTGAACGTGTCGGTGCCCGGGTTCTTGAACTCCGATGTGTAGCAGACGGCGGTCTCGAAACCATAGGTCGACCATGCTGCGATGAACATGCCGCCCAGCACCAGCGTCCAGCCAGCAATGTTCCACGAGCCGGGCTCCGGCGCGTAAGCCGCCGCCAGCGGCACCAGCGGCGAAAAGTTTGCCCAGTTGATCTGGCCGGTGACGATCGGCACGACACCGACGATCAGCATCGGGATAATGACCAGCAGGCCGATATACTTCTGCACATTGGCGGTGCCGAGAATGCCGCGATGCTGGATCGAGAAGATGATCAGCATCAGCACCGCGCCGATGAAGAAAGTGGCATTGAGGGTGAAGGAGACAGGACCCAGCGTATGGCTGAACAGCGTCCAGTTGCGGATCGCCGGCGTGGCCGCCGCGGTCACCGCGGCGATGGCGTCGGCAGGCACCGTTCCGGCATGCGCCGCGATATAGGCGACGACGTCCGGCGACGCCTCGGTGAACAGCGGCACCGGCGCCAGCGCGTTGAGAATATAGGCGGCGGCAATCGAGCAGCCCAGCGACAGCACCGGCGACCAGGCGAACCAGTTGCACCACACCGACAGCGGCGCGATGAACTTGGAATAACGCAGCCAGGCGGTGGCGCCGTAGATCGAGGCGCCGCCCGACTTGTTCGGGAACAGGCCGGCGATCTCGGCATAGGTGAAGGATTGCAGGAAGCCCATGATCATGGAAGCGATCCAGATCCCGAAGGCCAGCGTTCCCGTCGTTCCGGCAATGCCGCCGATCGAAAACAGGACAAGGGCAGGAACGCCGCTCGCCACCCAGAAGGCGCCGCGCCAGTCGATGTTGCGGAGCAGCTTGCCTTCAGCGGGCTGCTCCAGGGCAGTGGTAATCGTGCTCATCTGTCTGAATTCCCCATTTTGTGTTCCCGGCCGGTGATGCCTCGGCTTCGCGAAGCTTGTTCCCCGGTACATGACCGCACGACTCCAGTGTTTCCACTCAGTCGTATTTTTTTCTTAACAGTGAAGATTGATCCGGCGCGCTTTCACGTCAAGTGATTTGTGGCGTCGTGCACATCACGGTTGCGAAACGCTCGCTTTGTCCTTCTCCCCTTGTGGGGTGAGAAGCGGTCCGCGGTAGCGGACGGAAAGCCAATTGCTTTCGAGCTTCGAACGCCCTGAGCCTGCGAAGGGCCGGGGGTGCAACCCTCAGGATCGCGGCCTGGTCTTTTGCGGATCGTAGTGAGAGAAGGCCACCACCCGCGCCGGCAGCCGCTTGGCATGACCGTCGAGCTTGCCGATCTCCACCTCTGTGCCGATTGCCGCGTGGGTGACGTCAAGCCTCGCCAGAGCGATGTTTTTGTTCAGCACCGGCGAGCGCATGCCCGAGGTGACGACACCGATCTGGGCGCGGCCGATATGGACGCAATCCCCATGGCCGACGGCGACATTGCTGTCGATGTCGAGGCCAACGAGCTTGTGCTGCGGATGTTCCTTGCGCCTTATCAGCGCCTCGCGGCCGATGAAATCGTCGGTCTTGGCCTTCAACGGTACGGTGAAGCCAATGCCCGCCTCGAACGGGTCGGTCTGGTCGGAGAATTCGTAACCGGCGAAGATCAGCCCGGCTTCGATGCGCACCATGTCGAGTGCCTGCAGGCCCATCGGCTTCAGCCCGTGCGGCTGGCCGGCCTCCCAGATGGCATCGAACACTTTTTCGGCGTCGCGTGGGTGGCACCAGATTTCGTAGCCGAGTTCGCCGGTATAGCCGGTGCGCGACACCACGACCGGAATGCCATTGCCGCCGCCGATGCGCGCGACAGCGAAGCGGAACCATTCGAGTTCGTCGATCGACGGTTGCAGCGGCGAGGTCCAGACCACCTCTCGCAAAATGTCACGGCTCTTCGGCCCTTGGACAGCGACATTGTGCATCTGGTCGGTGGACGAGCGCACCAGCACGTTGAGGCCAAGCTTCTTTGCCGTCTCGCGCAGCCATTCGCCGGACAGGTCATCGCCGCCGACCCAGCGGAAATTGTCCTTGCCGAGCCGCAGCAGCGTGCCGTCGTCGATCATGCCGCCATGCTCGTAGCACATGGCGGAATAGACGACCTGGCCGACGCCGAGCTTCTTGACGTCGCGAGTCAGCGTGTATTGCAGCAGCGCTTCGGAATCGGGACCGGTGACCTCGAACTTGCGCAGCGGCGACAGGTCCATGATCACCGCGTCCTGCCGGCAGGCCCAGTACTCGGCGATCGGCCCCTCTTTGGCGAAAGAATTGGCCAGCCAATAACCCCGGTATTCCACGAAGTTGCGGGTGTGCTTGGCGAAGCTTGAATGGAAGGCGGTCTCGCGGGTCATTTTCGGTTCCGAATCGGGCGTCATGCGTCTGGCGATCGCTCGCGAGAATTTGTGTTGGCCGGAATAGGTTCGCACATGGATGTCGGTCGGGTTCCAGCCATTGGCCGGTGTCGTGTCGTCGGGACAGGCGGAGGAGACGCAGACGATGTCGGTGAGCGCCCTGAGCAGGACATAGTCGCCGGCGCGCGACCACGGCTCATCCGACACCATCACGCCATGGGCGTCGATCTCCGTGTTGAAGAAGAAGTTGATCGCCATCCAGCCGGCGCGGGGCGTCACGCCCTTGTCGGCCAGCGCGCGATTGAAGTTCTCCGAGCAGTTGGTGTGGCCGGGATAGCCGATGTCGTCGTAATATTTGGCGGCACACGCCAGCGCGAACGCGTCATGCCGGCCGCATGTGTCCTGGATAACCTCGACCAACGGCTCCATGTCCTGGTCGTAATATTTCGAGTGAAGGCCGGGCATCGGGTAGCTCGACCCCATCAGCGTGCGCGTCGTCGTTACGTCGAGCGGATGGTCCAGCCCCTTGTCCAGCTTGCGCGCCGAGAAGCACTGGAAATCGGTGCACTGGCGGCCGTCGACATCGATGATCTGCAGGTAGTCGCCCGCCTTGACGAAATAGGATTCGGCCGTCGCCGAATGGACGCGCAGGTCTAGCACCGGATCGGCGAGCGGATCGGCAAGCTGCGACTTCGTTTTCAGCCGGATGGTGTTGCGCCGCACGAGAACGGTGAGCGGCGTTGCCGTATCATGGCCGTCGACGAGCATCGGCCCGCCGGGTGCGGCAATCAGCATCGCGCCGTCGCGCGTGACCGTGAATGCCTGCTCGGTGCCGGCAGGCGTTGCGCCACCGAACACACGCACCGCCTTGGGCTCGTCGAGCTGCACCTGGCGGCGCTCAAGGCCACGACGGACGGAAGCCAGGCTGTCATCGCCCTCGGCCAGAAGCGCCTTGATCCCGGCGGCATTGCTGTTGGACTTTTCGCCGAGGATGGAAGGATCGGTGGCGCCGGTCCTGTCCCAGGCCAGCAACTCGCAAGCCTGCCCGCCCTCGACATTGCGCACGGTGAACGTATCGCCGGCCTCGACCTCGATCAGCACCGCGCCATTCCCCAGGATAGTATGGCGCTCCATGCCCGGCGGCAGCGCGATCTGGCCGGGCCTCAGGATGAGGCTCGGCCGCGGCGGCCCGGCTGTCACTGAAGGGTAGGGCGACTGGCTCATCTCAGCCTTGCGGTTACAGAAACAAGTTTGCCTGTGTGTAAAATTATTTTAGCAGCAAGAATAGCAGCGCGGTTGGGTTTGGCAAGGTGGAGGTGGCGATCTCGACGCGGTCGCTGCAGGTTAGACCCTTCCAATCAAACCCATCTTCCGAACGCCAGCGCCGCCCCCTCATCTGGCTGCCGCCATCTTCTCCCCGTAAACGGGCGAAGCTGTCGTCGCCGGTTTCGCCAATCGCCAACGTTGCAGGACGAGCGCCGAGGCTGCGACCAGCTTCTTTCTCCCCGTCACTATACGGGGAGAAATGCCCGGCAGGGCGATGAGGGTCGGCGCCAACACCTGAAACTATCGAGCTAAAGCTCCTCGGAATGCCCGATAGCCACACCATACTCCGCAGCCGAATCCAACATCGTGTGCCACAGACTTTCGGCAAACGTCGCAAACATCAGGAGGTTGAACACCGCCTGCCCATCCGCCTTGTCACCACCACGCCAGAGCGTGACGCTGGTGTGATCCATCGAGGTCGCGGCAGCAGCGCCAACCGGAAACGCATCGGGATGCAAATCAATCGACGACAGTTTCGCCAGCATGGCGCGCGCCTTGGGGCCGCAGATGCTGATCAGCACGCGTGCATGCGATTGGTCGGATAGCGAAGCGGAAGATGCAAAGGTCTGAGCGAGCACCTCAGTCCTGCCACCCTTCGACAGGACAAAAAAATGATCCGGTCCCGACCAGATCAGCGTCGCATCCGCGGTGCCAACCGCCTTCGGCGTTTCCGGAGCCGCGACGCCGAAACGAGCGTTCGCGGCCTTGGCCAAATCACCCGCCTTGCCGCGCCGTGCCATCACCTGGACGAGGTCGAAATTGCGGATCTCGGTCAGCGACACACCGGCATCGCCTTGCGGGCCGTAAGCGCCAGGAGCGAGCGCGCGCTCGAGCGGGCTGCGAACATCCCAGGAAAAATCAGCCACGCTGGCGCCCTCCATCGAGATCGTAGAAGACGGGATTGCAGAGTTCGACATCATAGTCTTC
Source organism: Mesorhizobium sp. C268A (assembly GCF_040324475.1). Lineage (NCBI taxonomy): Bacteria > Pseudomonadati > Pseudomonadota > Alphaproteobacteria > Hyphomicrobiales > Phyllobacteriaceae > Mesorhizobium > Mesorhizobium sp. C268A. The sequence continues at coordinate 1,563,903 of NZ_JAMYVX010000001.1, read as the reverse complement.
ACCGCGCAGCGGATCATGCGCGTGGACGATCTCGCCGATGCGTTCGCGGCCGCGCTCGACAAGGCCGAGACCGATCCACTGGTCGAGCGTCGGCGAGAAGCAGACCGAGGTGACGTAGCCCTGGTCGTTATCAGGCCCGGGCGTCTGGCCCTTCGGGATGATGTGCGCGCCGGAGCGCAGGCGGCGCGCCTTGTCGACCGGCTTGATGCCGACCACGACCTGCCGGTCCGGCGCGACCAGCGCCTCGCGGCCGGCCATGACGCGACCGATGAAATCCTTCTTGGTCGACATCATCTTGCCGAGGCCGAGATCGGCGGCGGTCGTCGTGCCGCTCAGTTCCGGTCCGGCGACATGGCCCTTTTCAACGCGCATGACGCCGAGGGCTTCTGTGCCATACGGCGTCACGCCGAACGGTTTTCCCGCCAGCATCAAATTGCGTGCCATCGCTTCACCGTAACGCGCCGGCACCGAAATCTCGAACGCCATCTCGCCGGAGAAGGAGATGCGGAACAGCCGCGCCTTGATGCCGCCGCGCAAAGCGACTTCGCGCACGCCCATGAATGGAAAACCTTCGTTCGAAAGGTCCTCGGCAGGGTCGACGATTTCCTTCAACAGGTCTCGCGTCCTTGGCCCGGCAATCGAGAATTGCGCCCACTGGTCGGAGACCGAGGTGAGTTGCACGTCGAGTTCGGGGAATAGCACCTGCCGGCAGAATTCGAGATGCTGCATCACCAGCCCGGCCTTCGCCGTGGTCGTGGTGAGGAAATAATGGTCATCGGCCAGCCGCGAGGTCGTGCCGTCATCATAGACGAGGCCGTCCTCGCGCAGCATCAGCCCGTAGCGGGCTTTTCCCACGGCAAGGTTTGAGAAGGTGTTGATGTAGACGCGGTCGAGGAAGGCGCCGGCATCGGGGCCGTGCACATCGATCTTGCCCAGCGTCGACACATCGCAGAAGCCGACGCCGCCGCGCACCGCCTTGACCTCGCGGGTGACCGATTCCAGCCAGTCTTTCTCGCCGGCGCGCGGATACCATTGCGCGCGCTTCCACAGGCCGGTGTCGACAAAGATCGCGCCTTGTTCGGCCGCCCAGTGATGCGACGGCGTCAGCCGCGTCGCATGGAAATTTTCGTCGCGATGGTGGCCGGCAAAAGCGCCGATGGCGACCGGCACGTAGGGCGGGCGATAGATGGTCGTGCCCGTCTCGGGAATGGATTTGCCCGTCACCGCCGCCATGATGGCGAGGCCGGCGACGTTGGATGTCTTGCCCTGGTCGGTCGCCATGCCGAGCGTGGTGTAGCGCTTCAGATGCTCGACCGATTCAAAACCCTCGCGCTGCGCCAGCTCGATGTCGGATGCCGTGACATCGTGCTGCTGGTCGACAAAGGCTTTGCCCTTGCCGGCGACGTGCCAGAGAGGCGTCAGCGAGAAGGACTCGTCGCCGGCAACAGCTGCAGAGCCCGGATTGCCATTGCGTCCCGCGTCCCGCGCCGCTGCGGCGCCGGCCTCGAAACCTGCGCGCAGGCAGGCGCCTAGCCCGAAGCCGCCGTTAGCCGCACCTGCGGCGACCATACCGGGCGGCGCGCCGTCCGGCACGAAGGCGGCGATGTCGTCTCGCCATTTCGGCCGGCCGCGATGGTAAGAGGTGAGCCCGACCGCCGGATTCCAGCCGCCGGAAACGGCAAGCCCGTCGGCCTCGACCTCGGCGCGCGCGCCGCCGGTCAGCGACACCGCTATTTTTCTTACGCCGTCCTTGCCGCCGTCGACGCCGCTGACCGAACCATGCAGCACGGTGAAGCCGTTCCTGGAAGCGAGAGAACGATGGGCAGGCGAGACGTCAGGCCGCGCGTCGATCACCGCCGCGATCTGCAGCCCGGCGCCGAGTGCCGTCTCGACCGTGCGCCAGCCATCCTCATTGTTGGTGAACAGCGCGATCCGCTTTGCCGGCGTCGCCGCATAACGTGTGACGTAGGTGCGGATGGCGGACGCCATCATCACGCCGGGCGTGTCATTGCCGGCAAAGACGATGGGACGCTCAATCGCGCCGGCGGCGACGACGCAGCGCTTGGCCACGATGCGCCACAGGCGCTGGCGCACCTGATGCTCGGGCGGCACCGGCAGATGATCGTTGACCCGCTCGATCGCGCCATAGGTACCGCCGTCATAGACGCCGAACAGGGTCGTGCGGGTCATGATGCGGACATCCGGCATCGAGCTGAGCTCGGCCAGTGTGCGCGACAGCCACTCCGCGGCCGGCAGACCGTCGATCGTGCCGCCATCCGACAACAGACGGCCGCCGGGCGCAAAATCTTCTTCGCACAGGATGACGCGCGCACCGCTGCGGCCTGCAGCGAGTGCGGCGGCGAGACCGGCCGGACCAGAGCCGGCGATCACCACATCGCAATGCGCCCAGGCCTTGTCGTAGTGATCCGGATCGGGGGTGACCGCCGCGCGACCCAGACCCGCGGCGCGTCGGATCGCCGGCTCGTAGACCATTTCCCAGAATTTTGCCGGCCACATGAAGGTTTTGTAGTAGAAGCCGGCGACGAAGATCGGTGCGAACAGCTGGTTCACCGACATCACGTCGTGGCGCAGCGACGGCCAGCGGTTCTGGCTGGCCGCTTCGAGGCCTTCATAGAGTTCGGCCGTCGTGGCCTTGGTGTTGGCCTCGCGCCGTGCGCCGGTGCGCAGTTCGACCAGCGCGTTGGGTTCTTCCGAGCCCGCAGTCAGAATGCCGCGCGGACGATGGTATTTGAACGAGCGGCCGACCAGCTTGACGCCATTGGCGACCAGCGCCGACGCCAGCGTGTCGCCCTGGAAGCCGGAAAATGTCGTGCCGTCGAAGCGGAAGGTGAGGGGGGTGGAACGGTCGATGAGACCGCCGGATGAGAGACGATGAGAGGTCACGATGTCCAGCCTCTGATCCATATGGTGTCATGGCGAAGGATGGCGCCGCCCCTTACCCTCCCCCTTGTGGGGAGGGTCGCTGCGCAGCAGCGGGGTGGGGGTGCGGCACCGACCCCCACCCGGACCTGCGGTCCGACCTCCCCACAAGGGGGAGGTAGGGGGCTGGCGCTTTTCGCGACGGCTACGATTTCGACAGGATAGCTCATTTCGCCACCTGCCTCGCCCCGGCGCCCGCCGCCGGCTCCACCGCCGAGATCTCGTGCGTCAGCGTGTTGCGGGTGACCTTCAGCCAGGCCCGGCAGCCACCGCCGTGATACCAGTTCTCAGCCATCACGCCGGCGACATTGTCGCGCAGATAGACGTAGTCGTAGACAGCATCCTCGCCGGCACCCGCCGCCGGCCGCGCCGGCTTGGCGTCGCCGAGATAGCTGAACTCGCCGAGTTCGCGTTCGCCGCAGAAGGGACAGACAATACGCATCTCGCCAGCCTCAGTGCAGGTTCGGTTGGGCGCCCTGGCCCTTTTCGTCGATCATGGCGCCAGTCCGGAAGCGGTCGAGGCGGAAACGAGCCGCCTCCTTGTGCGTTTCGTCACGCGCCAGCAGATGGGCAAAGACCAAGCCCGACCCCGGCGTCGCCTTGAAGCCGCCATAGCACCAGCCGGCATTGAGATAGAGTCCGTCGACCGGTGTCTTGTCGATGATCGGCGAGCCATCCATCGACATGTCCATGATGCCGCCCCACTGGCGCAGAAGCCGCACGCGGCCGATCATCGGGATCAGCGCCATGCCGCCCTCGCAGACATCCTCCATGACAGGCAGATTGCCGCGCTGGGCATAGGAATTGTAGCCGTCGATGTCGCCGCCGAAGACCAGCCCGCCCTTGTCTGACTGGCTGACATAGAAATGGCCGGCGCCGAAGGTCATGACGCCGGGAATGAGCGGCTTGATCGCCTCCGAGACGAAGGCTTGCAGCACATGGCTTTCGATCGGGAGGCGCAGGCCAGCCATTGCGGCGACGCGCGAGGAGGAACCCGCAACCGCCATGCCGACCTTGCCGGCGCCAATCTTGCCGCGCGAGGTCTCGACACCGGCCACCTTGCCGTTGCCATCCCGGACAAAGCCGGTGACCTCGCAGTTCTGGATAATGTCGACGCCGAGTTCGCTCGCCGCATGGGCATAGCCCCAGACCACCGCGTCGTGGCGCGCCGTACCGCCGCGGCGCTGCAGGAGGCCGCCCTGCACGGGAAAGCGCGCATGGTCGAAATTCAGGAACGGCAGCATCTTCTTCAGCGCCGCCTGGTCGAGCAGTTCGGCATCTATGCCATTGATGCGCATGGTGTTGCCGCGCCGCGCATAAGCGTCGCGCTGCGCATCGGAATGATAGAGGTTGAGGACGCCGCGCTGGCTGACCATGGCGTTATAGTTGAGGTCCTGCTCCATCCGCTCCCAAAGCTTCATCGAAAGCTCGTAGAAGCCGGTATTGCCGGGCAGGCCGTAATTGGAACGGATGATGGTGGTGTTGCGGCCGGCATTGCCGGAGCCGATCCAGCCCTTTTCCAGCACAGCGACGTTTCTGATGCCGAACTCGCTGGCGAGGAACCAGGCGGTGGCGAGCCCATGGCCGCCGCCGCCGATGATCACCACATCGTAGTGGTCCTTGGGCGCCGCATCGCGCCAGGTGCGCTGCCAGTTCTTGTGGCCGGAAAGGGCAGCACGGGCGAGCGAGAAGATCGAATATTTCATCAGGTCATTCCGAGGTCGCTCGCACCGCTAGGACGATTATATGTCCAGCGTGTGGTCGCGCTCCCATTGCGTGAAGTGCGAAGCATAGGAATTCCATTCCTGGTGCTTCAGCTTTAGGTAAGCCGACGAGAATTCCTCACCCAGCGCCGCCTTGAGCGATTTGTCCTTGTCGTATTCGCGAAGCGCGTCGAGCAGATTGAGCGGCAGCTTCGGCGCGCCTTTCACCGTGTGGCCGTTCTGGTACATGTCGATGTCGTAGCGCTTGCCGGGATCGGCCTTGGAGCGGATGCCGTCGAGACCGGCGGCAATGATGACGGCCTGCAGCAGATAAGGGTTTGCGGCGCCGTCCGGCAACCGCAGCTCGAAGCGGCCGGGGCCGGGCACGCGCACCATGTGGGTGCGGTTGTTTCCGGTCCAGGTCACCGTGTTCGGCGCCCAGGTGGCGCCCGAAATGGTGCGCGGCGCGTTGATGCGTTTGTAGGAGTTCACCGTCGGGTTGGTGATGGCGGCCAGCGCCGAGGCATGTTTCATGATGCCGCCGAGGAAATTCTTGCCCTTGGCCGACAGGCCGAGCTCCATCGCATTGTCGGCAAAGACGTTGACCTTGCCGGCCTTGTCCCACACCGAAATATGGGCGTGGCAGCCATTGCCGGTCAGGCCCTGGAAGGGCTTAGGCATGAAGGTCGCGCGCAGGCCGTGCTTTTCCGCCACCGACTTGACCATGAACTTGAAGAAGGAGTGCTTGTCGGCGGTGGCGAGCACATCGTCGAAGGCCCAGTTCATCTCGAACTGGCCGTTGGCGTCCTCATGGTCGTTCTGGTAGGGGCTCCAGCCCAGCGCCAGCATGTGGTCGCAAATCTCGGCGATGACATCGTAGCGGCGCATCACCGCTTGCTGGTCGTAGCAGGGTTTTGAAGCCGTGTCGTATTTGTCGGAGATGACGCTGCCGTCCGGCGAGATCAGGAAGAACTCTGCCTCGACGCCGGTCTTGACATGCATGCCGTCAGTGGCGGCTTCCGCGATCAGCCGGCGCAGCGTGTTGCGCGGCGCCTGCTCGACTTCCTTGTCGTCCATGATGCAGTTGGCGGCGACCCAGGCGACATCGGGCTTCCACGGCAGCTGGATCACCGAATCCGGATCCGGCACCGCCAGCATATCAGGATGCGCCGGCGTGAGGTCGAGCCAAGTGGCGAAACCGGCGAAGCCGGCGCCGTCCTTCTGCATGTCGGCGATCGCCTGCGCCGGCACCAGCTTGGCGCGCTGGCCGCCGAACAGGTCGGTGTAGGAAATCATGAAATATTTGACGCCGTTCTCTTTGGCGAATGCGGCGAGATCGTTCCCCATTATAGTTCCTCGCTTATTTTGATGTGTTTTTTAGAAGCCGTTTTTCCCCGGTATCCAGTTGGTGCCGGCCAGCGGCACGCCGGCCATGGCGGCGGCTTCGATGGTGAGGGCTACGAGATCCTCGGGCTCGAGATTGTGCAGGCTGTTCTTGCCGCAGGCACGCGCAATGGTCTGCGCCTCCAGCGTCATCACCTTGAGGTAGTTCGCGAGACGCCGTCCCGCGGCGACCGGATCAACCCGCTTCATCAGTTCGGGGTCCTGCGTGGTGATGCCCGCGGGGTCGCGGCCCTCGTGCCAGTCGTCATAGGCCCCGGCGGTGGTGCCGAGCGCATTGTACTCCGCTTCCCAGCGCGGATCGTTGTCGCCGAGCGCGACCAGCGCTGCCGTGCCGATCGACACCGCGTCCACGCCGAGCGCCAGCGCCTTGGCGACGTCGGCGCCATTGCGGATGCCGCCGGACACGATCAGCTGCACCTTGCGGTGCATGCCGAGATCCTGCAGCGCCTGCACCGCCGGCCTGATACAGGCAAGCGTCGGCTGGCCGACATTTTCGATGAACACTTCCTGCGTCGCCGCCGTGCCGCCCTGCATGCCGTCGACGACGACGACATCGGCGCCGGCCTTCACCGCAAGTGCAGTGTCATAATAGGGGCGGGCGCCGCCGACCTTGACGTAGATCGGCTTTTCCCAGTCGGTGATCTCGCGCAGCTCGAGGATCTTGATCTCGAGATCGTCCGGCCCGGTCCAGTCGGGATGGCGCGAGGCCGAACGCTGGTCGATGCCTTTCGGCAGCGTGCGCATTTCGGCGACGCGGTCGGAAATCTTTTGTCCCAACAGCATGCCGCCACCGCCGGGCTTGGCGCCCTGGCCGACGACCACTTCGATGGCGTCGGCGCGGCGCAAATCCCTGGGGTTCATGCCGTAGCGCGACGGCAGATATTGATAGACCAGTTGCTTGGAATGGCCGCGCTCTTCCTCGGTCATGCCGCCGTCGCCGGTGGTGGTCGACGTGCCTGAGAGTGTGGCGCCACGGCCGAGCGCTTCCTTGGCCGGGCCGGACAGCGACCCGAAGCTCATGCCGGCAACGGTGATCGGGATTTTCAGCTCGATCGGCTTCTTGGCATAGCGCGAGCCCAGCACCACCGACGTGTCGCACCGCTCGCGATAGCCTTCCAGCGGATAGCGCGAGATCGAGGCGCCGAGGAACAGCAGATCGTCGAAATGCGGCAGCTTGCGCTTGGCCCCGGCGCCCCTGATGTCATAGATGCCGGTCGCCGCGGCGCGGCGGATTTCGGAAAGCGTGTAGTCGTCGAAGGTCGCGGATTTGCGCGGCGTCGTCGGCGGGTTCTTGTAGGTCATGCTGCCTCAATACGCGTCGGCGTTGTCGATATTGAAATTGTAGAGCGTGCGCGCCGAGCCGTAGCGCTTGAATTCCGACGGCTTGACGCCGGTGACGCCGGCGCGGTCGAGCAGTGCCTGCAGCAGTTCGATATGCTCGGGCCGCATCTCCTTGGCGATGCAGTCGGCGCCCAGGCTTTCGACCTTGCCGCGCACGAACAGCCGCGCTTCGTAGATGGAATCGCCAAGTGCGTCGCCGGCATCGCCCAGCACCACCAGATTGCCGGACTGCGCCATGAAGGCCGACATGTGGCCGATATTGCCGTGCACGACGATGTCGATGCCCTTCATCGAGATGCCGCAGCGCGACGAGGCGTTGCCCTCGATGACGAGCAGCCCGCCCTTGCCGGTGGCGCCGGCATACTGGCTGGCGTCGCCCTTGATGACGATCGAGCCCGACATCATGTTTTCGCCGACGCCAGGTCCGGCCGAGCCGTGCACGGTGATGGCAGCGCCGTCATTCATCCCGGCGCAGTAGTAGCCGACGCTGCCGCGCACATCGATGCTGACAGGCTGGTCGACGCCGACCGCAACCGAATGGCTGCCCTTCGGGTGCAGCACTTCCCACGCCGTTTCGTTGGAGCCGGGCGTCAGATTGTGAAGCGCCTGGTTGAGCTCGCGCAGCGACGACACATCAAGATCGAAGACCCGGGACGCCTGGTCTTGCGCCGCCTTCGAAAGTTTGGTTGCCGGCATGGGCTCAATGCTCCCAGAAATAGACGGTTGCGGGTTCCGGCTCCCAGACCCTCGCATTGTCTATGCCGGGCAGCTTGGTCAGCGCCCGATATTCCGAGCCAAAGGCGACATACTGGTCGGTCTCGGCCATGACGGCGGGCTTGCAGGCGATCGGATCGCGCACCACGCCGAAACCGTTCTTGGTGCCGACGACGAAGGTGAAGAAGCCGTCGAGGTCGGACAGCGTGCCTTCCAGCGCCTCGCCGAGGTTCTTGCCATGCGCCATCTGCGAGGAGAGATAGGCGGCGGCGACCTCGGTGTCGTTCTCGGTCTCGAATTTCATGCCCTCCCGCACCAGCTCACGCCGCACATTGTTGTGGTTGGACAGCGAGCCATTGTGCACCAGGCACTGGTCGGCGCCGGTCGAGAACGGATGCGCGCCCATAGTGGTGACGGCCGATTCCGTCGCCATGCGGGTATGGCCGATGCCATGCGTGCCGGTCATCGAGCGGACGTCGAAGCGGTCGACGACCGCTTCCGGCAGACCGACTTCCTTGTAGATTTCCACCGCTTCGCCGGCGCCCATGATGCGCACGTCGGGGCGGATTGACTGCAGCGCTTCGCGCGCGGCATCGACCTTGTCGGGCGCGGTTCTCAACACTGCATGGGTGGCCTTCACCGCTATGCTCACCGGCGCGCCGATGGCCTTCGCGAGTTCGGCGTCGAGGCCGCGGAAATCGCGCTCGGGCTTCGCGGACTGGATGGTGATCTTGGCTTCATTCCTGGAAGGCGCGCCATAGATGGCAATGCCGGCGCTGTCGGGGCCGCGATCGCTGAGCGATATCAGCATCTGCGACAGCATCGAGCCGAGCTGCGGCTCAAGCGACTTGTCTTTCAGAAAAAGTCCGACGATTCCACACATGTCAGCCTCCCGGCGTTACCACTAGACGATGATGTATCGAATGCGTCGTGCGAATTCAATCATATGAAAAAATATTCCTGTAGTTACGTATGCGGTTCGATGCCGCTTGGTGCACTATCGCTGCCGTCGCGGGCGCTGTGAACCCATGTAGCTGTGCGGATGCGGGCGATTTTGTAGGCGTCGAGGATCGACAGCGCATAGATCAGGAAGCCGCCGGCGTGGCGGCCGATGAAGCTGGCATCGGCCGGCGCGATCTTGGCCGTCACCCAGGCGAGGATCACCATGAAGAACAGGAATTGCAGGCCGCGCACAGGCACGCCCAGAATGACGTGGCCGCTGGCCGGCAAGACGATCGCGGCGCCGAGCACGAGATAGGGATTTGTCGGTGCGGATGCACTCATGCCACCTGCCTCTCCTGTCTGTTGATGGCATCGCGCAGCGTCGAAGCCGAGGTGAGCAACCTTTCGACCAGCGCCGGATCGAGCCTTGTGGCGCCGAATGCTGCCTGGCGGAATACGCCATAGCGGGCACGCTCGGCCTCGGCCAGCAGCCAGACGATGCGCAGGCCGTTTGGCGTGATCAAAAGTTCCTTGGCGCGGCCTTCGGCAAAGATGTCGAGATGGCTGGCGATCAGATTCTGCGGAAAGCGCGCCGCCCTGAGGTCGGTTCGCAGCACCGCTTCGGCCGGGAAGCCGGGTGCCTTCGGCAGTGTATGCTGGAGGTGGTCGAAATTGGAAAAGGTCGTCGGCGAGCCCGGCCGCATCATCATGTCGAAGGTCGCCGGCACCGCAACCGGCTCTGCGATGGTGACACTCAACCATCGCGCCGGCAGCTTTCGCGTTGCCAGCGTGTCGACGATGGTGCGCAGCTGCACGCGCTGTCCGTTCCACGAACCCGCCCAGGTGACAACGCCGGCTGTGCCATCGGAGACATCAACGGCATCTGTGATGACGGTCCGGATGCTGGCTGCCTCGGCTGCAAGATCAGCCTTGGCCTTTTTGCGGCTGGCGCGCGCATGCCAGGCAAGGTGCAGGACGAGAGCCAAGGCGATCGCCCCGGCCAGCAATGCTGTCGTCACGTCAGACACCTCGTCACGCGCCATGCCCGCCCAAACCGGCAGGCCCTCTCCTGTCAATAGCCCTGCGGCTTCGGCCACGGCATGGTGAACTGGTCGCCGCGACGCACATAGCGGTACCGGTAGAAGTGGAACCACAGCGAGATCAGGAAGTAGAAGGCGACCATGGCGATCAGCTGCGTGCCGTAGCCGAGGAAGATCGCAAAGAAGGTCACCACGCAGAGGCAAAACAGCACGATCGCCGGGATCGGGTGGAACGGGTGCGTATAACCGCGGCGGATCGTGCCCAGCGGCCACTTTTTGCGGAACATCATGATGTTGATGCTCATGAAGGTGTATTGCAGCACGCCCGACAGGATCGAGAAGGTGATCGCCTGGTTGAGGTCGGCTATGAAGGCGAAGGCGAGCGCGATCGGCAACAGGAACAGGATCGAGCGATAGGGCGTGCGGTATTTCGGGTGCACGGCCGAGAACCATGTCGGCAGATAGCGGTCGCGTCCAAGCGAGAACCACGCGCGGGCCGCATCGTTGATACAGCCATTGGCCGACGCCAGTGCCGCGAGCAGCGTGGCGACGAACAACAGGTTTTCCAGCAGCGGGCTGCCGGTCAGCTTGCCGGCGTCCCACAAGGGATAATAGGTGATACCGAGGTACTCCCAGGGCATCAGCGAGGCGCAGACATACCAGGTCATGGCGGCGGCGATCAAAAGCGTGATCATGCCGGCCATGGTGCCGTAAGGCAGCGAACGCGCCGGGGAGCGCACTTCCTCGGCGGCCTGCGTGGTGCCTTCGATGCCGAGATAGTACCAGATGCCGAACTGGAAGGCCGCGATGACGCCGATCCAACCATAGGGCAGCGCATTGCCGGGGGTGACCAGCTCGTTGAGCTTCAGCACAGCACCCTGCGTCCAGGGGCTGACCGAGAAGAACAGGATAACGATCGAGACATAGGCTATCGCCGTGATGACGAAGTTGACGTTGAGCGTCATCAGCACGCCGCGATAGTTCAGCCATGCCAGCACGACGATGGTGGCGGCAATGAAGGAGTTGTGGGTGAGCCCTTCGACGCCGGCCTTGGCGACGATGGTGTCGCCGAGCAGGATGGCGTCCGAAACCTCCAGCATGGTGTAGGCAAAGACCAGGAACAGCGCGACGTTGAAGGCCATCAGCGGCCCGACAATGTGCTTAGCCTGCGCGTATTGGCCGCCGGCGGCGGCAACCGTCGATGTCACCTCGGAGTCGATCATGGCGACCGAAGTGTACAAGAGCCCGACCACCCAGCAGACGATCAGCGCCGCCAGTGCGCCGCCCTTGTCGGCCGAGAAATTCCAGCCGGTGAATTCGCCGACCAGCACGATGCCGACGCCAAGCGCCCAGACATGGGCGGGGCCGAGCACGCGTAGCAGTGAAACTCTGTCGCCGTGTATTGCCGGTTCAAGCGTGATCGTCATTGTTCAATCCCCACTCAGATCCGGTGTTTTTCGGAAGCGGCTTCAAGCTCGCCTTCGCGCGAGGAAGTCAGCACCTCCTCGGGATAGGTCGTGTCGATCTTGAACCAGTCGTAGAGCATCCACAGCGCAAGCACGACCGAGATGCCCCACGATGCGTAAGAGAGTGCGACCCACATGAGCGTGCTTCCCCAAAATCTCTGGCGTTACTTGTCGTCGAACTTTTCGTTGATGACGTCGCGATATTCGCGGTCGGAGGCGCGGAACAGGAAGACGAAATAGCCGATCAGCACCGCCGCCATGATGATCAGCGTCGGCCAGTCGATGATGTAGTGGAAGCGGTTCTGGATGATGTCGTGCGCGGTCTCCGGCGTATAGCCGAGCTTTTCCCAGATCGAGGCCATGGTCGGGTTCTGTCCCAACGCTTCCCAGGTCTTGGCATCGAGCGCGTCGATGGATTTCGCCGCACCCGCCAGGCCGAGTTTCAATGGCAGCCACAGCGCCACGAAAATGGCGACCACGACGACCACGATATCGAAAATCTGCCCGGCCTTGCCTTGTTCCGGCGGCGTGTAGCGCGACATGTCTTCTACCCCTCAGGACGTTCTATTTTCAGGACTTGCGGCTGCGGGCCGCGTCGGCGTTCTTGATGTCGAGACCGTAGATGAAGTCCTTGTCTTCCTTGTAGTGATTGACCATCGCCAGGATGGCGGCCGTGTTGAAGATCAGCACGGCGGCCGCCGCGATCGCGACGACGATCTTGATCCCGGTGTCCGGGATGTAGGGCCATGTCATGACGAGCACGAAGAGGATCGTCGCCCAAAGGCAGATGATCAGGAGCGCGGATCCGCGCAGGTCGGAACGGTACAGCGCTTCGATGCGCTGCTGCAGGTCTGACATCGGTTTTCCCCTTTTTCCAGCGCCCGACCCCGAATTGGCCGCCTGCTGCCCTCTTTCAACAGAGTGAAATTTTTTTCATAAATTCGGGCCGAATCCAGCAATTGTCAAGCCGATTTTACGATGGGTTAACCGTTTGTCCCCAGCCGCGAATTTTGCCTGACAATGAAATTATTTGCTTGCGGGTATTGCGGCATCAGGACGTTTGCGATCAATATTCGACCAAATGCTCCCGCCTCCGCGCAGGGAGCCGGGAACACAATAGAATTTTCGAACGGAGGATTTGCGGATGACGGCATCCTGGAGATTTTCGACCCTGGCGGATCGCCATCGCGCGTTAGGCTCGAAGCTCGAAGACTGGAGCGGCATGGGCACCGCCTGGACCTACGACAAGGACGCCGACGAGGAATACACCGCCATCCGCACCAGGGCCGGGCTGATGGATGTGTCGGGCCTGAAGAAGGTTCACATCACCGGGCCGCACGCCTCACACCTCATAGACCTGGCAACGACGCGCGACGTGGAGAAGATCTATCCCGGCAAGTCGGCCTATGCCTGCATGCTGAACGAGGCCGGCAAATTCACCGACGACTGCATCCTCTACCGCACCGGGCCGAACGCCTGGATGGTGGTGCACGGCTCCGGCACCGGCCATGAGGAATTGCAGCGCGCTTCCGTCGGCCGCGACGTATCGCTGCGCTTCGACGACAATCTGCACGATCTGTCGCTGCAGGGCCCGACCGCGGTCGACTATCTCTCAAAGCATGTGCCGGGCATTCGCGACCTCAACTATTTCCATCATATGCAGACGCAGCTGTTCGGCCTTCCCGTCATGATCTCGCGCACCGGCTATACCGGCGAGCGCGGCTACGAGATATTCTGCCGCGGTCAGGACGCCGGCACGATCTGGGACAGGATCCTCGACGAGGGCAAGAGCGCCGGCATCATTCCGTGCCGCTTCACCACGCTCGATATGCTGCGCGTCGAAAGTTATTTGCTGTTTTATCCCTATGACAACTCGCAGAAATATCCGTTCGAGAACGAAGGCCCCGGCGACACGCTGTGGGAGCTCGGCCTCGACTTCACCGTCAGTCCCGGCAAGACCGGCTTTCGTGGCGCCGAAGAGCATTACCGCCTCAAGGGCAAGGAGCGCTTCAAGATCTACGGCGTGCTGCTCGACGGCAAGCAACCCGCGGATGAGGGCGCGCCGGTCTATCGCGACGGCAAAAAGGTCGGCGTGGTCACCTGCGCCATGTATTCGCCGCTGGTCGAGAAATCGATGGGAATCGCCCGCCTCGACGTCGACTGCGCGGTCAAGGACACCAGGCTCGAGATCCGCAACAAGAGCGGTTCGATCAGGGCGACGGCGCAGCCTCTGCCCTTCGACGATCCCAAAAAAACCAAGCGCACGGCGAAAGGCTGAGGCACAATCGACAGCGAGGGTTTCGAGGTACGAAGTAGAGAATGGCAGCCAAAACGATCATCAGCCGGCCCATTTACGGAACCCTGTCCCCGCAGCCCGGCAAGCATCATCTTTTCGTGGCGGATGCGGAAGGCGCGCTGGCGATCGTCGATATGGCAAGGACGTCGCCCCCCGGCTTCTTCGACGGCGCCGAAATCGACTTCATTCCCGGGGCCGACGGCAAGCACGTTGCCGCTCTTGAGGCACTGAAGTCCGCGCAGTTTCATGTCGCGCCAACCTTCGCCAGCCTGCTGCCCCGGCTGAAGCAGACGCTTGCCAACGCGCATATGGGCCTGCGCCTCTATCTCGCCGGCACCGAAGGGCTGATCGGCCAGGCAATGCAGATGGCGCTCGAAGCCGGCATCGATCATACCTCCATGCAGACCGAGCATCGCGGCTCATTGGCGCGGCGCATGCAGTGCGTGCATTGCAAAGGCATCACCGAAAATGTGACGACGCAGCCGGCCACCTGCGCGCATTGCGGCCTGCTGCTTCTGGTGCGCGATCATTATTCGCGACGGCTGGCAGCATTCCAGGGCGTCTGCATAAATGCCGAGGATCGCTCGGAGATTCCTCCCATCGAGGAGGTCTTCCCATGAGCACCGGCACCACCAAGCTCGATGTCGTCGTCAGCGACGTCGTCCCGGTCAACGAACTGGTGACGCGCTTCCATTTCCGCCGCCGTGACGGTGAGCTTTTGCCGACCTTTTCCGGCGGCGCCCATGTCGTGGTCGAGATGCGCGATGGCGACCGCACAAGGCTCAATCCCTATTCGCTGATGGGATCGCCGCTCGACACCCGCGAATACACCATCTCGGTGCGCCGCGACGATGTCGGCCGCGGCGGCTCGTTGTTCATGCACCGGAGCGTCAACCCCGGCCTGGAGATGGTGGTCAGCTGCCCCGTCAATCTGTTCTCGCTCGACCTCAGGGCCAAGAAGCATCTGATGCTTGCCGGCGGCATCGGTATCACGCCGTTCATGGCGCAGACCGCGCAGCTCGCCGGGTCCGGCGGCAATTTCGAGCTGCACTACACCTGCCGCACCGCCTCGCTCGGCACCTATGCCGATGTGCTGCAGGAGCGCTATGGCCGTCGCGTCCGGCTCTATCACGACGACCGCGACGAGCGCATCGAACTCGACCGTCTCTTGTCCTCGCAGCCGCTCGGCACCCATCTCTATGTCTGCGGCCCGACCGGCATGATCAACTGGGTGCGCGAGCGCGCTGCGGCTCTCGGCTGGCCGGCGGAGACCGTGCACTACGAGCATTTCGCGGCACCCCAGCCCGGCCTGCCGTTCGACGTCACACTTGCCGTCAGCGGCAAGACCATCCGCGTCGGCGAGCAGCAGAGCCTGCTCGAAGCGATCGAGGCCGCCGGCGTCGATCCGCCCTATCTCTGCCGCGGCGGTGTCTGCGGCCAGTGCGAGACCAACGTCATCTCGCATGACGGCAAGTTCATCCACAACGACCACTGGCTGAGTGAGGAAGACCACCGTTCCGGCTGCAAGATCATGCCGTGCGTGTCGCGCTTCGAAGGCAAGTCGCTGGTCCTGGAAAGATAGGAGGCGAGCTTGGGCATCACCTTTCGCAAGGAAACGTTTCGCGACGATTTCACCTTCAACAACAGCCCGGAGCACATCAGGCGGTTTCCGTTTCCGTTCCACGAAGACAGCTACATGTACGCGGTCAACATCGAGCCGCATGTCGTCGGTCCCAAGGGCAGCGTGCTGGAAAACCTGATAGACGTCGACGAGCACTATGTCGCCGAGATGCAGGACCGCGCTTTGGTGCTGGCCGAGGATCCGCTGCGCTGCCAGTCGCTGCCGCATATGACGCTGGCCGGCTGGGACCTGCTCGAACTTTTGATGGAGCAACAGGCACTTGGCTATCCCGAGCATTTCACCCTGACTCGCGACGGCGACCGCTGGCGCTGGATCAACCGACCGCTCGGCATCGACGACACCTTCACCTTCGGCGACACCTCGACACTGCCTTACGGGCCGATGGAGTACATCACCCGCCAGAGCCAGGGCGATTTCTGCATCCTCGATCAGCGCGACGGCAATCTGTGGATGGACGCCGGCATGGTCACCACCCAGGCCGACTGGTCGCTCGATTTCGACATCGGCATGAATTTCTTCGAATGGCACGCGCCGGTGCCGCTGGCGCATGAGAAGGGGATTTTCGTCAGGGCGCTGAAGTTCCTCACCAACATCCAGCAGGGCAAGCCGGCGCGGCGTCTCAACTGGACGATGACCATCAACCCGCGCCTCGACACCAGCCCGGAGAATTACCACAAATGGGGCCCGGACCGCGCGACGGTGACGCCCGAAAATGTCGGCGACAAGGTGCATCTGCGCGTCGAACTGCAAAGCTTCTGGCGGCTGCCGCGCTCGAACGGCATCGTCTTCCCGATCCGCTGCTATCTCATCAAGATGGACGAACTGGTGACACAGCCGAAATGGGCAAGACGACTGCACCGGGTGATCCGGGATTTGCCGGAAGAGCTGGCCACCTACAAGGGCCTGACGCGGTATCGGCCGACATTGGTGGAATGGCTGTCGAAGCTGGATGATGGCAGTGCGACGTCACCGGGGTTCGGGCCGGACTAAAGGCCCCCTCATCCGGCCGCTGCGCGGCCACCTTCTCCCCGAGCGGAGAAGAGATCGCCAGCGCTGACGCCAGACTCCTCTCCCCTCGGGGCAATCCGGGTGAGGGGGCTGCGGCGGTCCGATTACCCAGCGCTATTCTGCGGATAGCAAATGATCGACAAATACCGCATCGGCAGTTTTGTCAGCTGCTCCGGCCCATGCGGCGCATCGGCGTCGAAGAACAGGCTGTCGCCCGGCTTCATCGGATAGAGGTTGCTGCCGTGCCGGTACACCACCTCGCCCTCCAGCATGTAGAGGAATTCCATGCCCTCATGCTGGAAGGTCGGGAACACATCCGAATCCTCGGTCAGTGTGATCAGATAGGGTTCGACGACGACGCCGCTGGTGTTGGAGCCGATATGGCCGAGCAGATTGTATTGATGGCCGGCGCGGGTGCCGCGGCGTTCGACATCTAGCCCTTCGCCGGCCTTGACGAAGACGGCGCTGCGCTCTTCCTCGAATCGCCGGAAGAAGGCGGTGACGGGAACGCCGAGCGCCCTCGACAGCGCCTGCAGTGTGGTCAGCGACGGCGAGGTGATGCCGTTCTCGATCTTCGACAGCATGCCCAGCGAAATATCGGTGGCGACGGCGAGATCGGCAACGGTGATGCCGAGCTTCTTGCGGAAGGCGCGCACCTCGCGCCCGATCGCCACCTCCAGCACTTTTTCGCGCGTGTCGCGAATGGCGTGCGGATTCTGCGTCAGCGGCGCGCGGATGGTTTTTCCGTCCACGGAGGCCTTTGCCGGTGGCTTTGCCCTTGTCGAAGCAGTCTTGGAGTCGGAACTTGTTTTCGCCATCTCGCCCCCGAATCCCCATGATTATTTCACTCCAGGTGAACATATTCGGTGCCGATACAGAAACGCAACCGCGCAGCAAGCCCGTTAAGTCGAATGGTGTCCGAACAGGATTTACGCCGTCATCCGTTTTTCCGGAAATCCGCTGGGGCGAAACGCGGTTTCTCCACAAGGCCTGTTGACAGCATCCAAGAGGCAATTACTGTCCTGTGAGTGAAATTTGTTTCGTAAGAGCAATTCCAAAAATCGAATGATACCGGGAGGCCTGCCATGAAAACGCGCGTTGCCGTCATTGGAGCGGGGCCATCCGGTCTGGCCCAGCTCAGGGCCTTCAAGTCGGCTGCCGACAAGGGCGCCGAGATCCCCGAAATCGTCTGCTTCGAAAAGCAGTCGGACTGGGGCGGCCTGTGGAACTACACCTGGCGCACCGGCCTCGACGAGCATGGCGACCCCGTCCACGGCTCGATGTACCGCTACCTCTGGTCGAACGGACCGAAGGAGTGCCTGGAATTCGCCGACTACACATTCGAGGAGCATTTCGGCCGTCCCATCGGGTCCTACCCGCCACGCGCGGTGCTGTGGGATTACATCAAGGGCCGGGTCGAGAAATCAGGCCTACGCAAATGGGTGCGCTTCAACAGTCCGGTGCGCATGGTGACCTTCTCGGACGAGACGAGAAAATTCACCGTCACCGCGCATGACCGCACGAACGACGTCACCTACTCCGAGGAGTTCGACAATGTCGTCGTTGCCTCAGGGCATTTCTCGGTTCCCAACGTTCCCTATTTCGAAGGCTTTTCGACGTTCAACGGCCGTATCCTGCACAGCCATGATTTCCGCGATGCCATGGAGTTCAAGGGCAAGGACATACTGATCATCGGCCGCTCCTATTCTGCCGAGGACATCGGCTCGCAGTGCTACAAATACGGCGCCAGATCGATCACTTCCAGCTACCGCTCCAAACCGATGGGGTTCAAATGGCCGGAGAACTGGAAGGAAGTACCGCTGCTGCAGAAGGTCGTCGGCAAGACGGCGCACTTCAAGGATGGCACCACCAAGGACGTCGACGCCATCATCCTGTGCACCGGCTATCTGCATTCCTTCCCGTTCCTCACGGAAGAGCTGAAGCTGAAGACCGCCAACCGCATGTGGCCGGACGGGCTCTATGAGGGCGTCGTGTGGGAGAAGAACCCGAAACTGTCCTATATCGGCATGCAGGACCAGTTCTACACTTTCAACATGTTCGACGCCCAGGCCTGGTTCGCCCGTGACGTCATCATGGGCCGCATCAAGCTGCCGTCGGTACAGGCGATGGCCGAGCACGGCGCCAAGTGGCGGGCACGCGAAGAGACGCTGGAAGACGCCGAGCAGATGATCTGGTTCCAGGGCGACTACACCAAGGAATTGATGGACCAGACCGACTATCCCGGCTTCGACGTCGAGGCGGTCAACCAGACCTTCATGGAATGGGAGCACCACAAGGCGGAAGACATTATGAGCTTTCGCGACCACGCCTATCGCTCGCTGATGACCGGCACCATGGCGCCATTGCACCATACGCCCTGGCTGCAGGCGCTGGACGACTCGATGGAAAGCTATCTCCAGGTGAAGGGCGTGGCGGCGGAATAGGTCGGCGTGATGCAAAACAATGCGCCGTCACCGGCCCAGTTTCAATTCAGAGGGTAGTCGGGAGCCGCATCGGTCTCCGTCACCTTGACCCAGACCAATTCGCTATAATAGGCGCCCTCCGGGCCGGTGCCGTACATAGACAGCCTGTCAGCCATCAGCAGATGTGTCATATCGTTGAGTGCCCGGCCGGTCGGCTCCTCGGGCCAGGCGAAGACGCCGTCGGTTTTGGCGCCGAACCTCACATCGGTGCAGCCGAAATCGATCTCGACCTTCCAGGATAGCAACGGCCTGATATCGCTGGGCGGCGGGCGCGGCGGATCGGGCTGCTCGAAGTGATGGTCGACCGAGACTCTCGTCGGCACTGTCGGCGTGATGCCTCTGGCTTCGAAGGAAGCGATGGCGTCGTCGCCAAATCGTGCGAGCAGGCCAGCGTGCCATAACCGGTAGGTCGCGCGGAAAAAGCCGCTGACCCGGATAGATTTGCCGTCGTTGTTGAAGACGTTCACAGCGGCGTAGAAACGGCGCAGTCGTGGCGCCAGCGCCCGCCAGTCGCATTCGGCCGGTGTCCCCGGCGTCGCGATGAAATCGTCAAGCAGATCGCTGCCGCGCACATTGGCGTTCAGCACCGTGCAATCCTCACCATGGATATGCCAGTGCCGCCGGAGCTCGGCTGCTGCGATGCCGGGCTTGCGCAGCTCTTCCACCGAGGCGCGAACCCGAGCAATCGCGTAGGACGTAGCCGCATCCAACGTCTCAAACCCCGAAACCACATGCTCGCCGGTCTTGGCCATGTCGAAGATGACGACAGTAAAAGGCGGTTCGCGCTGATCGGGCATTCGGCAGCAAGCTCAGGCTGGTCGAGGATGAAGCAGCTTTCCGCGCGAAAATGCGTCAAAGTCAAGAGCTGGAGCGCGGCCTGCCATTTCCAAAGAGGCGAACTCCAGAAGAGGCGAAACCGTTCTATCCGAGCCGTGCTTGAGCTTTCGCGGCTCAGGGGTCGAAGACCGACCGCGATGATGTCGATGGCATGCTATTACCAGCCCCGAAAATGCCGCGACCCTGGACCGTGCGATGAACACTTCCTGGCCGAGATCGCGTGTGCCGGCCACGGGGCAGGTGATGATCATCACTTCAATCCAGCGGATAGTCGGGAGGCGCCTCCGTCTCGGTCACTTTGGCGGTTAGTATCTCGCAGTCGTTGGCCCAGTCGGGGCCATCGCCGCGCATGGCCATCATGTCGGCCATCAGCAGGAACTGCATGGTTCTGAGCGCCCAGTCGGTGGGCTCTTGCGGCCAGGCGAAGACGCCGGCGGCGTCGCCGCCGAACTTCACGTCATGGCAGACGAAACCGACCTCGACCTTCCAGGATCGCAGCGTCACGCCTGGCGGCGGGTAGGGCGGGTCGGGCAGCTCGAAGTAATTGGCGACCATGAGCTTCGTCGGCTCCGCCGGCTCGACCCCCTTGGCCTTGAAGGCGGCAATGGCGTCGTCGCCAAAGCGCTCGAGGAGGCCGTCTCGCGTCAGCCTGTAGGTCGAGCGAAAGAAGCCGCCCGCCCAGACGGATTCGTTGTTGCCGTTGGAGATCAGCAGCGAGGCGCGGAAGCGGCGCAGCCTTGGCGCGAGAACTTGCCAGTTGCATTCGGCCGGCATCGACGGCGTCGCAATGAAATCGTCGAGTAGATCGCTGCCGCGCACTCCGGCGTTCAGCACCGAACAGTCTTCGCCATAGAGGTGCCAGAGCTGGCGAAGCTCTGCAGTGGCGATGCCGGGCTCGCGCAACTCCTCCACCGAGGCGCGAACCCGCGCAATGGCGTAGGACGTCGCCGCCTCCAGCGTCTCAAACCCCGAAACTACGTGCTCCCCATCCGGCTCGCCGGTCTTGGCCATGTCGAAGACGAGTACGGCAAAAGGCGGTTCGCCGGGATTGGACATTCAACAATTATCCTAGTCTTGCCCGCGCCTTCGCCGTCCAGGCATTGAACAGCCGGTCGGCGACGATGCCGATAAAGGCTATTGCCAGCCCGGCGACAATGCCGCGGCCGGAATCGGCTTTCGACAGCGCGATGAACACTTCCTGGCCGAGATCGCGCGTGCCGACCATGGCGCAGATGATGATCATCGCCAATGCCATCAGGATGGTCTGGTTGACGCCGAGCATGATCTCGGGGAGCGCCAGCGGCAATTGCACGCGAAAGAACGTCTGGCGCGGCGTGCAGCCGGAAACCTTGGCAGCCTCGATCAATGCCGGCTGCACCTGGCGAATGCCGTGATTGGTGTAGCGGATCGCCGGCACCACGGCGAAGGCGATCGTGGCGATCATGGCCGTGACGTCGCCAACCCGGAACAGCATCACCACCGGAATGATGAAGCAGAAGGACGGCAGCACCTGCAGCGTGTCGATGATGGGCGTGACGATCTTTTCGAAGCGGTCGCTGCGCGCGGCCATCAGGCCAATCGGGATGCCGATCAGGCAAGCGATGAAGGCCGAGATGCCGCAGAGATAAACCGTCGCCATGGTCTTTTCCCACAGGCCGGTGACGGCGCAGAAGGCGGTCAGCGCGGCGACGAGGGCGGCGAGACGCAGGCCACCGAACTGGTAGCCGGCGAGGCCGAGCAGGGCCACCGCGCCGAGCCACGGAAAGCCTTCGCAGAAGGCGCGCAGCGGGTTCAGTACATTGAGGATGAGCGCCACGCGAAACGCTTCGATCACGTCGAAGAAGTTGATCGTCACCCAGCTCACCGCCGCCTTCCACAGTGGCGCAGTGGTGAAGGTGATCGCCTTCGGCATCGCCGCGAAGGCCGGTACGAACAGGCCGAGCAGCGTGGTGGCGGCAAGGATGGCGATAGCCAGCGATAGATGGGGATAGCGGTGCCAAAAACTCTGGTTCGTCTGCTGATGTACGTGACCCTTCGCCTGTTTGTGGGCGATGGCCTGGCTCAGCCGGTCGAGCGCGATGGCGAGTGCTACGATGGCAAGGCCAGCTTCCATCGCCTCGCCGACCTTCAGCGCGCGCAGCGCCAGCAGCACGTCGTAACCGAGGCCGCCGGCACCGATCATCGAGGCGATGATGACCATGTTGAGGGCCAGCATGATGACCTGGTTGACGCCGATCATCAGTGTCGGCCGCGCCGACGGCAGCAGCACGCGCCACAATTTCTGCCGCGCCGTGCAGCCGGCCATCTCTGAGAAATCGTCGATCTCTGACGGCACCCGCGACAGGCCGAGCATCGTCGCCCGCACCATCGGCGGCGTGGCGAAGATGGCGGTGGCGATCATCGCCGACACCGGGCTGTTGCCGAACAGAAGCAGCATCGGGATGAGATAGGCGAAGGTCGGGATGGTCTGCATCAGATCAAGCGCTGGGGAGATGATCAGCCGTTCCGCCCATGGCTTGCGCCACGCCCAGATGCCGGCGAACAGGCCGGTAACGATGCAGAAGGGCACGGCGATGGAAATCAGTGCCAGTGTCAGCATGGCGCTGGTCCATTGGCCGAACAGCGCGGTGTAGAGGAAGCAGCCGCCGACCAGTAGGCCGAGCTTTCTACCGCCCACGGCATGCCCGGCGATGAAGGCGGCGGCGCAGACGCCGACCCAGGACAGGCGCGGCAGGACATAGGCATCGGCACCGTGACCGATCTTGAAATTCTTGGCCAGCAGGTCGAGCGCGAAATCGAGGGGAACGCCGAGCACCGCGGTGATCGAGCGGGTCAGCCAGGACAAGTTCGACTTGATCCAGCGCATCAGCGCACTGACCCAGTCGGCGACGGGAACGACCGCATCGGCCGGATAGTCGACCGCCCATGGCAGCCTCTCCTGCAGCAGGAATACCACCAGCACGGCGGCCAGCGCCAGCGCCCAGATCAGCAGCCAGCGCTGAACCGGCGGCCTCGTTTCGCTGGCGCTTGCCGTGACCGTCATGCGCCAGCTCTTTGCTTGTCGATGCCGGCCAGCAGTCCGATCACGGCTTGCGGCGTCACCTCGCCGATCGACTTGCCGCTGCCGTTGACCACCGCGAACGGTTTTCCCGAAGCGACGATGCTGGCCGAGAAGCTGGCGATCCTGGCGTCGGGCGAAACCGTGCCGCCATGTTCGGCGCCATCGCAGGCACGCATCAGGCTGCGCGCCGAAATCACCTTGGCGCGGTCGACATCGCGGGTGAATTCGGCGACATAGTCGGTCGCCGGGTTGACAACCAGCTGTTCCGGCGTGCCGGTCTGGATGACCTCACCATCCTTCATGATGGCGATGCGGTCGGCGAGCCTGATCGCCTCGTCGAAATCATGGGTGATGAAGACGATGGTCTTGTGCAGCATGGTCTGCAGCCGCATCAGCTCGTCCTGCATCTCGCGGCGGATCAGCGGGTCGAGCGCCGAGAACGGCTCGTCGAGGAACCAGATCTCCGGCTTGGTCGCGAGGCTGCGGGCAATGCCGACGCGCTGCTGCTGGCCGCCGGAGAGTTCGCGCGGATAGAAATGCTCGCGGCCGCGTAAGCCCACGAGATCGATCACCTCCCGCGCTCTCGCTTCGCGCGTCGGTCGGTCCTGGCCCTGGATGCTCAGGGGAAAGGCAATGTTGTCGAGCACGTTCAGATGCGGCAGCAGCGCAAAATTCTGGAACACCATACCCATGCGATGACGCCGCAGTTCGATCAGCGCCGCATCGGAAATCTTGAGCAGGTCGTTGCCTTCGAATTCGACCTTGCCGTGGGTCGGCTCGACCAGCCGCGACATGCAGCGCACCAGCGTCGACTTGCCGGAGCCGGATAGCCCCATGATGATGAAAATCTCGCCCTGGCGGATTTCGAGATCGACGGCGCGCACCGCGCCGACCAGTCCGGCCGCGGCGATGTCGGCCATGCTGGCCTTGCCGTCACGCTCGCGGATGAAGCTGGCCGCGTTCGATCCGAACAATTTCCAGACATTGCGGCAGGCAAGCTTTATCGGCCGCACATCCTTGGGCGTGCCAGCCGCCTGCGGTTCAGTCGCTTCCGTCATCCAATGGCCCTTCTGGAGAATGAAGATATGGACCCGGCCGTTACGGCCGGGTCCGGCCTTCAGTCGGAGCCATCACTGCGCCCAGGCTTTCCAGTCGGCTTCGTGGGCGGCGATCCAGGCGGCCGCGACGTCTTCCGGCGTCTTGCCGCCGAGGTCGATCTCGCCGCTCATCTTGTTGAGCTCATCGGTGTCGATCGTGTAGGCCTTGGCCACCTTGTAGGCGATCGGCCATTTGTCCTTCATGCCGGACCAGGAGTATTTCCAGATTTCGCCATGCGGCTTGCCGCAATCATATTTGGCATCCGGGTTGGTGCCCCATTTCGGATCGGTGTAGCACTCGGGCGTATACTCCGGGAATTCGACCCACTCGCCCTTGTACTTGGCCGGCGCCCAATGCGGCGAATAGATCCACAGCATGATCGGCGCCTTGCGCTGATAGGCCGAGTCCAACTCGGCGAACATCGCCGCGTCGGTGCCGGCATGGATGACGGTGAAGGGCAGTTTCAGCGCCTCGACGCGCTCGTCGTCAAAGCCTTCCCAGGTTACCGGGCCGCCGAGATAGCGGCCCTTCGGCGCCGTCTCCGCCGTCGAGAACGCCTCGGCGCATTTCGGGTCCTTCAGCGCCTCCCAATTGGGCAGGCCCGGGCATTTCTCCTTCATATATTCGGGAAACCACCACTCTTCCTTGGCCTTCGGCCCGAGCTTGCCCAGCCGCTCGGTCTGGCCGGTGGCGTCGGAGGCCTTCATCGCCTCGCCGGCCGTCGTGTCCCAGAACTCCAGGCCGACATCGAGGTCGCCATTGGTGAGACCGGTGGTCAGGCTGGAGAGGTAGTCGGCTGTCGGATATTCGACGGTATAGCCGAGCTTTTCGAGGATACCGCCAAGGATCTTGGCGTTGAGATTGACGCTGGTCCAGTCGAACAGCGCGATCTTGATCGGGTCGTTGGATTCGGGTGCTGCTGCCTGGACCGGCGATGTAAGCGAACTTGCGGTGGCAAGCGCAAAGGCTCCCATTGATAGGTTCGAAATCACACTGCGAAATGACATGCTTGTTCTCCTGTCAAACCATGTGGAAATTTCTTGATCGTTCCCTTCTTGCGTCTTTTCTTGATTGTGTTGGAAAGGCGGGTCGTTACGCAAGCTCGTTCGCACCAAGCCAGTGCCGCGGCGAGCAATTCCAGGAAGAGTGTGGACGGTTTTCCGTCCGAATTGCGCAAATACAGAGAGCCGCAGGCGAGGTGATGCTCGATTTGATGATGATGTGATGCCGGGCGGGCCCGCGTCATGGCATCGGATGGATTGCTGCGTGAGCAATCGTCAACAGATCGATCGCCGCTCCAGCGGCGCTCTCAGACGTGCGAGCCATCAAGGTCCCATGGTCTCGGCCGGCGAGCCCCATCCCCGCCAAGGCCGTTTCATGAGATGAAATTATATATACCAACGTTCATGCGGCGCAACGGCTGATGCCCTGTGCACTGCGGAATTTCAGACTGGTCGATTGCCAACCGCCAGAGCTGACGTTCACGACATGATCAGGCCGCCATCCACATTGATGGTTTGGCCGGTGATGTAGGTGGCGTCGTCGCTGGCGAGAAAGCTGACCAGGCCGGACACGTCCTCGCCGCTGCCGGCGCGCCCCATCGGGATGTTCTTCACCCATTCGGCCATCAGCTCGCCGGGCTTGTAGTCACCCATCAGCTTGCCCCAGGCGACGTCGTTGTAAGCCCACATGTCAGTGTCGATAATGCCGGGGCAAATCGCGTTGACGGTGATCTTTTCCTTGGCGACTTCCTTGGCCAGGCTCTGGGTGATGCCGACGACGCCGAACTTCGACGCCGCATAATGCGGCGTGTAGATGAAACCCTGCCGCGCCTGGCCCGATGCCGTGTTGATCAGCCGGCCGCCATCGCCATGCTTGCGGATGCGGGCGATCGCTTCCTGACAGCACAGGAACACGCCCTTGGTGTTGACCGCCATCACCTTGTCCCACTCGGCCTCGGTCATCGCCTCGATCGGGGCGATGGTGATGACGCCGGCATTCTGCACCGAAATGTCGACACGGCCGAATTCCTTCTCGGCGAGGTCGTAAAGCGCGGTGACCTCATCCTTCCTGGTAACGTCCATGCGCATCGACGCGACCTTGGCGCCTGCCGCTTTCAGGCCGGCGGCGACGTCCTCGACGCGGGTATCGATGGCGCTGACCACCACCGCGGCACCTTCCTCGGCGAAGCGCTTCGCCATCGCCGCGCCGATGCCACCGCTCGCGCCGGTGATGACCGCAGTCTTGCCTTCAAAACGCCTCTGCATCTTTTCTCCTTACCAGCAGACAAAACCGCCATCGACGATCAGGTCGATGCCGGTGACGTAACTCGCGGCGCGGCTGGCCAGGAACACGGTCGGGCCGACCATCTCTTCCGGCGTCGCCATGCGCCCCATGGGCGTGTCGCGTTCGAAGATCTTGATCTGTTCGGCGACCTCCGGCCGCTTGTTCATCGGCGTCAGCGTGTAGCCTGGGCTCACCACATTGACGCGCAGGCCGCGATCGGCCCATTCCATGGCGAGGCTTTTCGACATGTGGATGACCGCCGCCTTCGACGAATTGTAATGCGCCTGGGTCAGGCCGCGATTGACGATCGAACCCGACATGGAGGCGATGTTGATGATCGAGCCCTTGCGCCGCGTCAGCATGGCGCGCGCTTCGGCCTGGCAGGACAGGAACACGCCGCTGACATTCACGTCGTAGATTTTCTGCCACTTCTCCAGCGACAGCGTCTCGGCGGCCTCGGCTCCTGCAACGCCGGCATTGTTGACGGCGATGGTCAGCGCGCCGAGCTCCTTTTCCGTGCGCTCGACTGCGGTCGCCAGGTCGGCCTCCGACGTCACCGTCCCGGTCAGCACCACCGCCTTGCGGCCAAGCGCGGCGATCCTGTGCGCGGTCTCATCCAGCCCGCCTTTCGAGGCATGGCCGAAACAGGCTATGTCGGCGCCGGCTTCGGCGAGCCCGATGGCAATGGCCTGGCCGATGCCGCTGCCGGCGCCTGTTACCAGCGCTACGTCGCCGCTGAGATCGAATAGTTTCATGTTGTTCCCCCTCCTGAAATGAAGGGGCGCCAGTCTTTGCTGGCGCCCCGCGCGGTCCGGTCCTTGGGAGGATACCACCTGCTGCGCTTTGTTCCGACTCCTGTCCTCAGCTCGTGGCAAGTTCCATCACCGCGACATTGCTCGCCTCGCTGCGGTCGAGAATGCCGCGCTGGCGGCCGCGGCTCAGCACCAGCACGCGGTGCGACAGGCCCAGCACCTCCTCGAGGTCGGAGCTGACCACTACCACCGCCATGCCGGAGCGGGCGAGGTCGGCAATGACGTCGTAGATTGCCGCACGCGCCCCGACATCGATGCCGCGCGTCGGCTCGTCGAGGATGAACACCTTCGGCGGCCGCGACACCCATTTGGCGATGATCACCTTCTGCTGGTTGCCGCCGGACAGTTTTGACACAGCCTGGTTCGGCTTGCCTTTGACGCCGAGCCTTGCGATGCCGGCCTCGGCGAATTTCTGCACCGCTTTCGGGAACACCCAGCCCTTCGGCGCGACATGGTCGAAATTGCCGAACGCCAGATTCTCGCCGATTGTCTGGTCGAGCACGACGCCTTGCGCCTTGCGGTCTTCCGGCACCAGCACGACGCCGGCCTTGATCGCCGCCTCCGGCCCGCTGAGATGCACCGGTTCGCCGGCAACACGCACCGAGCCGGACGAGATCGGATCGGCACCGGCGATCGCCCGCACCAGTTCTGTGCGGCCGGCGCCGATCAACCCGGCAATGCCGAGAATCTCGCCTGCTTTGACCGAGAAGGAGACGTTGTTGAAACTCTTCTCCGGCGAAGACAGGTTCTCGACCTCGAGCAGTGTTTCCTCGCGCGGCGGCGTCAGATGCGGGAACATCCGCTCGACCGAGCGGCCGACCATCTGCTCGACCACTGTGCGCACGGGAATATCGGCGCGCTCGTGGCGGGCGACGATGCGTCCGTCGCGCATCACCACCACGCGGTCGGCAATCTGCGCGATCTCGTCGAGACGATGGCTGATATAGATGAAGGACATGCCTTCCGCCTTGAGCTTGCGGATCTGCTGGAACAAAAGCTCCGTTTCCTCGCCGCCAAGCGCTGCGGTCGGTTCGTCGAAGATCAGCAATTCGGCATTCAGCGTCAGCGCCTTGGCGATCTCGACCTGCTGCTGGGCGGCGATGCGCAGCGTGCCCACCTTGCGCTCGGGCGAGACGTCGAGGCCAAGCCGCTTCAACTGCGCCGAGGCCTTGGCGTTCATCTCCGCGCGGTCGATGCGGCCGCCGCGCATCGGCAGGCGCCCGACATAGACATTTTCCGCCACCGACAGGTCCGGCAGCAGCTTCAGTTCCTGATGGATCATGCCCACACCGGCATCGATTGCCGCGGCAGGCGAGGCGGGGGAATAATGTTTCCCCCGCCAGATGATAGTGCCGGCATCGGCCTTTGTCGAACCGGCGATGATGTTGGACACCGTCGACTTGCCGGCGCCGTTTTCGCCGAGCAGCGCCACAACCTCGCCCGGCCGCACCTCAAAGCTTGCATCGGCCAGGACCTGGACCGGTCCGTAGCTCTTGCAAAGGCCGTTGACGAAGAGCCCGTTGTGCGGGCTTTCGCTGTGGCGAGGATCAGGAGACATCGTGGTGCTCTCTTAAGCGGTGCCGGTCGTTACGGATGCTTGGCGATGAACTGCTCGACATTGTCCTTGGTGGTCAGCGTCGCATCCTGCAGCTGCTCGGCCGGAACGCTTTCGCCCGCCACCAGCTTGATCGCCGCATCGACGGCGAGCCGGCCCATGCCTTGCGTCTGCTGCGTCGCGGTGACGTCGAACACGCCGTCCTTCAGCGCTTTGAGTGCGGCCACGTCGCCATCGAAGCCGGCAACCCAGACCTTGTGGCCGGGATTGGCGACCTTGACCGCCTGTGCCGCACCCAGCGCCAGCGCATCGGCCTGGCCGATGACGATGGAGACATCGGGATGCGACTGCAGCAGGTCCTGCGTCAGCTTGAAACCTTCGTCCTGGTGCCAGCCTTCGCTCCACAATTCGCCGACCACCTTGATATCGGGATAGGCCTTGAGCGCTTCGCCGCAGCCCTTCGAGCGATCGACTTCCGGCGTGGTGCCCTTCTGGCCGTGGATGATGATCAGTTCGCCTTTGCCGCCGGCCTGCTTGGCGATGTAGTCGCACACCGCCTGCGCCGAGGCGACACTGTTGGTGGCGATGAAGGTGTCGCCGGGCGCGCCGTCGGCGTTGCGGTCGACATTGACGACCGGAATGCCGGCAGCCTTGGCGGTTTTGGTCGGCACGGTGGCGGCGGTGGCGCCGGCCGGAATGTAGATCAGCGCGTCGATGTTCTGCGTGATCAGATCCTGCACTTGGCTGACCTGCGTTGCCGAATCGCCCTTGGCGTCGACGGTGACGATCTCGATGCCCTTCTCCTTGCCGTAGGCTTCGACCGACTGCTTGATCTGGTTGAAGAAGTCGGCCTGCAAATTGGCCACGGCGAGGCCGAGCTTCTTGGCCTCCTTGGCCGAGGCCATGTCGGTCAGCCCGAGCAGCGGAATGATGGCGGCCGCGGCAAGCAGCAATGAACGTTTGGTCAGCATGTGTTTCCTCCGTTGATAGTCAAACTGTCCCGCCAGCGCATCGCGCCCCTTGGAACATCCCAGTTTCGGATCGACCGATCCGTCTATCGCCCGGACGCTCCGGGCGAATTCTCAATTGTGCCCCGTTCTCTATCGCGCCCTGCGCCGCCAGGTATCGCTGGCGACCGCCAGCGCGATCACCACGCCGATCACCACCTGCTGGATGAAGGGCGAGACGCCGAGCAGATTGAGCCCGTTGCGCAGCACGCCGATGATGAGTACGCCGACCGCGGTGCCGCCGATCGAGCCGACGCCGCCCGACAGGCTGGCGCCGCCGATCACCACCGCCGCGATGGTGTCGAGCTCATAGCCGAGGCCGGAACTCGGCTGCACCGAATCCAGCCGCGCGGCAAGCACAATGCCGGCAAGACCCGCAAGCACGCCGCAGATGGCATAGACCCAGTTGGTCAGCGACTTCACCGGAATGCCGGAGAGCCGCGCCACCTCGGCGCTGCCGCCGATGGCGTAAAGGCTGCGGCCGGTGGCGCGGTAGTTGAGGAAGATGGCGAAGACGATCGCCAGCACCATCATCACCCCGACTGTGACCGACAGGAAGCCGAAATGGCGGATGATCGACAGGCTGGTGAACCAGTCGGGAAAGCCGACGATCTGCGAGCCGTCGGTGATCATGTTGGCAAGGCCGCGCGCCACCGACATCATCGCCAGCGTCGCGATGAACGGCGGCAGCCGGGTGACGGTCACCAGCAGGCCGGACACCAGTCCGCAAAGGCCGGCGACGACCAGTGCTGCAACGACGCCGGCGGCAAGGCCGAGATTGAGATAGTCGGGGTGGGCGACGAAGCCCATCACCATGGCGGCCAGCGCCAGCACCGAGCCGACCGAGAGATCGATGCCGCCGATCAGGATCACCAGCGTCATGCCGATTGCCATGATGCCGAGCACGGTGATCTGGTCGAGTACGTTGAGGATGTTGCGCATGGTGAGGAACGTGTCGGTGGTCAACGTCAGCGCCAGGCAAAGCAGCAGCAGCCCGATCAGCGGCCCCATGGTTCCGGCAAACAGCGCCGAAAGCTTCGCGGCCGTCGCACCTTGAGTGCCGGGCGCGGCTTTCAACTCGCCAGCCTTCGACTCGCTTGCATCATTACTCACGGCCACTTCGTCTCCTCCGTCAGCGAAACGGCGATGGCCTGCCGTCCGCTCTTGTTCACCAGGCACCTCCCTGTGAACAATTTATCTTTGATATGCAATTTTGTTCAGCTAAACTGTTCATTAGAAAATTGTCAAGAGCCGTTGCGCCATTCGGCGGTGGTTTGCGCCACCGGGCGGTTTGTCCTAGGGAAGGCCAGGGGGCGGCGCTTGCGGAAAGATTTCCGAAATTTGCCGCGGGAGGGCAAAAGATGGCGACCGTCGAAAACGAGAAGGCCTCGCGCTTCCCCGATGCCGAGCTCAAGGCCCGGGCCGCCTGGCATTACTATGTCGAAGGTCTGACGCAAGAGCGCATTTCCGAGATCCTCGGCGTCGGCCGCATCAAGGTGCACCGCATTCTCTCCGCTGCGCGAGAGGAGGGCATCGTGCAGTTCCGCATTCGCGACAGTGTCGTCGAATGCGTGCAGCTCGAGGAGAGCCTGAAGCAGCGTTTCGGGCTCAGCCAGGCGGTCGTGGTGCCATCAGCCGCTGATCGCAGCAACGCGCCGCTGATGATCGGCCACGCGGCTGCCGCCTATCTCGCCGACAATGTGAATGCCGGCGACGTCATTGCGCTGGGCTGGGGCCGCACGCTGAAATTCGCCATCAACGAATTGCCGAGGCGGCCGATCGCCAGGACGACGGTCGTCTCGATGCTCGGCGGCCTCACCCACGCGCAGCCGCTCAACCCGACCGAAAGCGCCTGGGAGTTCGCCGAAAAGATCGGCGCTGAATGTTTCCTGCTGCCGGTGCCGGTCTATGCCGACAAGCCGGAACAGCGCGATGCCTTCATGAGCCAGCGCAGCGTCCAGGATGTCGTCTTCCGCGCGCGCCGCGCCAACATCGCCGTGCTCAGCGTCGGCTCGTTTTCCAAGGACAGCCCGATCGCCAATTACGGCTTCATCAAGCCGAGCGAACTTGAGGAACTGCAGGCCGCCGGCGCGGTCGGCGACCTCTTGTGCCATTTCATCGACGCCGAGGGCCACCCGGTCGACCATGAGGTCAACCGCCGCGTCTGCGCCTATCCGCTGCAGGATTTGTCCGATATTCCGAGCATCATACTGGTTTCAGGTGGTCAGGAGAAGGTCGCTGTGATGCGCGCGGCGCTGGCCAACACCAGGATTTCGGTGCTGATCACCGATGAGGATGCGGCCAAAGGCCTGCTCAATCGTTGAGCGCTGTCCGGCGTCGGTCAGAATTCGCAGGGCTCCGGACGACTGTCGTCCGACCAGTCGGCCAGTGCGATCGGCACGAATTTTCCCGCGACCGGTTTGCCGTCGTCCAGGTCCTTTGAGGCAACGCCTCTGCCGGTGAGAAAATTGATGTCGCAACCGCCCAGCGTCGTCCCGACCGAGCCGTCGGCTTTCTGAACATTCCAGTCCCAGTCGCGACTGTAGCCGGCGACAAGGAATTTACCGCCGCGCCAGACGATGGTCAGCGTTGTATCCCATGATTTGTTGGCGCCGCAGCCGAAGCACGAGGTGACGACAAGCGATCCCTTGCCCTTGCTTTCGAGCCCGAGAATACGGTCCTGCGTCAGCGCCTTTTTGACAAAGTCAGGCTTGCGCGAAGGATCGAGCTTTCCTTCGCCGGCAGCCAGATAGATCGAGAGATCCGCCAGCCCGGTGTCGGAATCCGCCGCGATCGCGGCCCGATCCATCCTGCCGTCATTGTCCATGTCGAGCGTGACCTCGAAGGGCGGCTCGTCCTGCGCACGCGCCGTCATCGGAGCTGCCGCAAGCGCGACAATCCAGGGCAGGGCGGCAAGGTGAAATACTGCTTTCATGAGCCCGATGAGTCTAGCATTGGCCGGGCAGGACGCAAAATCGGCAAGCTGGGCAGGTTGGGCATGGGAGCCTCACGCAGGCAAGCTGCGCTTGAACTCAGATCGCACCGAGCCGCGCGTGGATGTCGCGTGTCGCGTGATAGAGGTCGCGGTAGATCGCCTTGCGCGCCCGGTAAGCCGGCACCAGCGTCATATCCGGATCGACACGCCTGGCCGGCGCCGCCGCCATTGCCTTGGCGGCGTCTTCCGCCGAGGCGAACCAGCCGATCGCCGAAGCAGCCAGCATGGCCGCGCCAAGGGCCGCCGCCTCGTTGACCGGCGACACGAACAGCGGCCGCTCCAGCACGCTGGCCATGATCTTCATCAGCAGCGCCGAATTGGTGCCGCCGCCGGCGGAAATCATCTCTCCCGACTTGCCGCCGCTTTCGGCCTCCATCGCCTCGCTGGCGATGGCCTGCTCCAAAGCGATGCCTTCCAGCGTGGCGCGGAAGAGATGCCTGGGCTCATGGTCGAGCGACAGGCCAACAACGGCGCCGCGCGCCGCGCCATCCCAATAGGGGCTCATGACGCCGGCCCAATAGGGCATGACCAAAAGACCGTCGCCGCCGGCCGCAACATCGACCGCACCCTTCTCCAGTTCTGCCGCGGAAGACGCGCCGGTGGTGCGCACGATCCAGTCGACCAGTTGCATGCCCGAGCGCAGCACGGTTTCCAGCATGAAGCCGGAGCCGGTCGGCGAGACCAGCGTGCGAAACGCATCCGAAGTGGTGACCGTGCCGGAATAGCAGCCGCTGACGACGCCGGAGCCGAGCGAGAGATAGCTCCTGCCGGCACCATAGACGCCCATGCCGAGACCCATGGCCTGGCCATCGCCGGCGCCGGCGACAATTGGCGTGCCCGCTTTGAGGCCAGTCAGCTGGGCAATGCTTTCGGCAAGGCCGCCGCAGATTTCGCCTGGGCCGATCAGCGCCGGCAACTGCCGTGGCTGCAACCCTGCAGCCGAGACAAGCTCAGGGTGCCATTCGCCTGTCGTGACATCGAGCAAGCCGAGCGGGTCGGCACTTGCCGTGCTGGTTACCAGCCGTGCGGTCAGCCGGTGAACGAAGAAGCCATGAACATCGACCAGGGCGGCGGCGTTGGCCAGCACCTGCGGCTGGTGTTCCGCCAGCCAGGCGATGGCATAGAGCGCCGGCGTCGGATCCGGCGGCTTGCCGCTCCAGTCGCGGATCGTCTCGCGGCCAAGCTCGGCCGACAGCCTGGCGACTTGAGGCCGGGCGCGCTCGTCAAGCCACAGGATCGCCGGGATGAGCGGCGTGCCGGCCTGATCGATCAGGGTGAAGGTCTCGCGCTGATGGGCTATGGCAATTGCCGCCACGCGCGCGGCGCCGACCTTGTCGGCAACCTGCTTCAGCGCACTGATAAGGGCTGCCCACCAATGTTCGGCATCCTGCTCGAAATGGCCGGGCTTAGGATTGGCCAGCGGATAGGCCTCGCGCGCCTGGAACAGCTCCGCGCCGTCGCCGGTGAAGGCGATCGCCTTCACCGCCGTCGTCGAGGCATCGATCCCGATAACGACATCGTCCATCACAGGGAGATCCCGAAGGTTCAGGCGGCGTTGGTCACAAACTGTCCATCCGACTGGTCTAGACGGCGGCGGATCTGCGTTATCACCATCGAATCGTCGGGTACACAATTTTCATAGGTAAGGAAGTCGCCGGTCTTGACCGGCTTGACCACCTTGGCGCGTTCGGCGATCCCGAGCGGCAGCGCGCCCTTGGCGCGGGCGTCCTCCCAGGTCATGGCGAAGCCGCGATAGTCGTTCTCGCCGATCATGCCGAGCGATTGGCCCGCGCCGAGATCGCTCTTGGCCACCGCCACCGCTTCGGCCACCGGGTGGTCGAGCGGCTCCATGTCGGCGCGTTTGTAGACCACGGCGCGCGCCGCCGACAGTGGCACTTCAAGGCTTGTCAGGTGATAGGGACGGTAGATCGTGAAATAGGGGCCCTTGCCGACCTTGAGGTCGACCATGCGCTCCAGCACGCGCGGATGCCTCGTTTCGATGATGCAGAACACGCCGGGCGCCACGCCCTTGCCGATGGAATAGTCGACCACGCCCTTGCGGTGCAGCACGCCGCCATCCTCGCGCGGGCAAAGCACGCTGGCCAGTTCCTCCAGCGTCGCCGTCGGGCCGTGCATGCCCGGCACGTCGGGCACCAGCCCGGTGGCGTTGGCAATCGCCACCATCTCGATCGCCGTCTTGGAACCGTCGACGAACTCGACCAGCATGCGCGCATTCATATTGCGCTCGGCCGCTTCCTTCTCGTAGTCGGCGGGCATGGCGTCGATCTTCAGCGGGTTGTTCTTGCCCTTGCCGGCGGCGATGATGTTGAAGCCGAGGCTCTTGGCGAAGCCGATGATCTCCAGCGTGCAGGCGGGTTCGTCGCCGGCCGCACCGGTGTAGACCA
Source organism: Mesorhizobium sp. C268A (assembly GCF_040324475.1). NCBI lineage: Bacteria > Pseudomonadati > Pseudomonadota > Alphaproteobacteria > Hyphomicrobiales > Phyllobacteriaceae > Mesorhizobium > Mesorhizobium sp. C268A. The sequence continues at coordinate 1,528,868 of NZ_JAMYVX010000001.1, read as the reverse complement.
CGCCGGCCTTGCGCGCTTCCTCCTTGAGGAAGCGGCCGATCGTAATGTCCGCCTCGACGTTGAGCATGACGATGTGCTTGCCGTTCTTCATCACTTCGAGCGCAAACAGCGTGCCGATGTTGGGATTGCCTGTCGCGTCGATGATGACATCAATGCGGCCGGCCGCGGCCAGCGCATGCAGATCTTCGGTGACAGCGATCTTGCCGGCCTCGATGGCGCGGTCGATGGCAGAGGCGTTCGCAGCCTGGACGATGTCGGAGCGGTCATGGCCGGCGAGCAGTGCGGCATCGATCGCCGCTTGCGGGCGCACCTCGGAAATGGCACCGATCCGCATGCCCGGCATCAGCGCCACCTGGACGACGATGTCGGTGCCCATCTGCCCGGCGCCGGCGAGTCCGATGGTGATAGGCCCTTGGGCTTCAGCGCGCTGCAGAAGTTCCGCTGCAAATTGCGGATGGGCCATATCGCTTCCTCCAGGCATGACGCGCCGCAGCGTCAAATCATCATTTTGAACATTCCTATTTCCATTTGAAAAATATTTCAACCCGCAAATCGGAGAATGGCTGCAGGGCCAAATCTCCCACGGAGGATTCGTGGGGTGACAGCTTCATGCTGGGCTTGATCTCAGCCGATCTCAAGGAAAGGCTTGCCGAGCAGATCGGGCACGACATCGACGCCGAGGCCGGGCCCGTCGGGAATGCCCATGTGGCTGCCGGTGACCGGTGGCGCGTTGGAGGCCGTGCGCACCGTCACCCACTCATGGAAGGCGATGGCGTGCAGCCGGCGTTCTTCCGGCGTCGACAGCGACAGATGCGCCATCGCCGCCGTGTCGATCTCGGCGCCGCCCGTATCCTCGACGGTGATCATGAAACCGAGATCGACGGCGACGTCGCGGATTTGCCTCGTCCTGGTTACGCCGCCAAGCCGCGAGATCTTCAGCGTCAGCCCGTCGGCGGCGCCCAGGCGATGGATTTCCAGCATCGCCTCGAGCGAGATGACGCTCTCGTCCAGCACCATCGGCTTGTCGAGCATGCGGCGCACCGACATGTTCTCCTCGATCGTCGTGCAGGGCTGCTCGAACGTGTAGTCGATGCCGCGCGTTGCATCGGCGAACTGCCGCGCCTGGTAGGGTGTCCAGCCGGCATTGGCGTCGCAGAAAATCACCGTGCCTTTCGGCACGGCCGAAGCGACTGCGCTCACCCGCTCGATGTCTTCATGCACATTGCCGCCGACCTTGACCTGCAGCCGGCGGCAGCCCTGGGCGATGATCCTTTTGGCCAGTGCCGCCATCTGGTCGAGCGTGCCGTGGGTGACGACGCGGTAGGTCTCCGCCATGTCGCTCTCGCGGCCGCCAAGCATGGTCACCAGCGGCACGTCGGCGGCCCGGGCCGCCAGATCCCAGCAGGCCATGTCGAGCGCCGACTTGATGTAGGGATGCCCCTTGAACACCGTATCCATCAATCGGCCGATGCCGGCGAGGCCACGCGGGTCCTGGCCGATCAGGTGCGGCGCGATCTCGACCACGCCCGCGCGCGTTCCCGCCGGAAAGGCGGCCGAATAGAAATTGCCGAGCGGCGCCATCTCGCCCCAGCCGGTCACGCCGCTGTCGGAGGTAATGGCGACGATCACCGCATCGAAGCAGTCTGCAACCCGCCCCTTTGACATGCGGTAGGGCCCGTCCACGAAGGGCTGCACGACGCGATAGGCCTTGATGGTTTTGATCTGCACTTGTCTGTCCGTTGTCTCTAGGCGTTGAGGAGGGTCAGTCCTTCGATGTTCCGCTGATCGAGGCCACGCGCAAAGGCAAGCAGCTCTTCGAAATCGAGGTCGATATGCTCGCGCGCATGGCGCTGGGCAGCGCGCATGTCGGCGCCCTTCAAGAGCCGCACATAGGTTTCGTGGAGATCTTCGGCCGGCACCGGCTCGTTGCGGGCCTGCTGGTGCAGGGCAAAGTACATCTGCAGCCGGCTGGTCAGCCGCTGCCAGGTTTCCAGCAGCACCGAATTGTCGGCCCATTCATAGATCAGCCCGTGCAATTGCAGTGCGGTCTCGATCTGGCGGGTGGTGTCGCGCGCGCGCGTTGCCTGCTTCACCGCTTCGTGGCGGCGGTCGAGTTCATCGAAGAAGCGCTGGTCGCGCAGCTTCCATGTCCGCTCGATGGCGAATTCATCGAGCACCTTGTTCAGCGAGTAGGCGTCGTCAATGTCCTTGGCGGTGACATCGATGACGAAGGTGCCGGCATAGGGAATGCTGGTCAGGATGCCTTCCTGCACCAGCTCGCGCATAGCTTCGCGCAAAGGCGCGCGGCTGACCCGCATCTGCTCAGCGATCCTCAGCTCGCTCAGCTTTTGGCCGGGTTCCAGCTGGCCGGTCAGGATCGCCCGCCGCAACAGCGCAACGATCTCGGCTCGGCGTGTCGTATCCGCGATCGGATTGAAGTCCAGCTTGGCCATTCCGTCACTCCAGTGAGAGCCGGAAACAGACAAGCAGATTGTCGACAATCCTACAATATGTCTGTTCCGGATTCTTGTGCCTTGCGGTTACTCCAAAAACGGCGTGCGGCGCTCCATAAAAAAACGGCGCCCTCGGCGTGGAAGCCGAAGGCGCCGCAGGACCGGGGCTGATGGGGGTTATCAGCTGGCCGGTTTCTCCTGGGGCAACGGCGAGATCGGCATTCCTGGTCCGATCTTCTGCAGATTGCCCGTTATCACCTGGTCGCCTTCGGCAACGCCGCTGAGGACCGCCACAAGGTCGCCGCTGGTCGCGCCAAGCGAGACGATGCGCTGGTCGACCGTGTTGCCCTTGCCGACGACATAGACATATTTGCCGAGCTGGCTCGAACCCAGCGCCACCTGCGGCACCATCAGCGCGTCGGGCAGCTGCTTGATGTGCAGCCGCACGCGGACATACTGGCCCGGCAGCAGCGAGAACTTCGCATTGCCGATGGTGGCGCGCGCCGTAATCGTGCCAGTCGAGTGGTCGACCGTGTTGTCGATGAAGGTGAGTTCGCCCTTCTGGCTGGCTTCGGTCTCGCCGGGCAGCAGCACCTCGACCTCGATCGGGCCGGCGGCCCGGGCCCGTTCGATTTCGGCCAGGTCCGTCTCGCTCGGATTGAAGGTGACGTAGATCGGGTCGAGCTGCACCAGCGTGTTCAGCACCGTGCCGGCGACGCTGACCAGCGTGCCGACCGAAGCCTGGTTGCGGCCGACGCGGCCGGCAAACGGAGCGTGGATTTCGGCGTAGCTCAAATTGAGCTCGGCCGTGCGCACCGCCGCCTGGTTGACGGCAAGCGACGCTTCGGCCTGGCGCAAGGTGCTCGTACGCTGGTCGAACCCATCCTTGGCCAGATAGCCGCTCTTGGCGAGTTCGGAGCCGCGGCCGAGATTGGAGCGCGCATAGTCGAGGCTCGCCTGGTCGCGCTGCACTTCGGCCTTGGCCTGGTCGAGAGCCGCCTTGAAGTCGTCAGGCGAGATCTTGTAGAGCAGATCACCCTGGCGCACATCCGCGCCGTCCTTAGCCGTCTGCTCCTGCAGATAGCCGGGCACGCGGGCCTGCAAGGTGACGCTGCGGATCGCCTCGATGCGGGCGGCGTAGTCAAGGTAGATCGGGATCGTCTTCTTGACCACGCTCGTCACCGGCACCGGCATGACGAATGCCGCAGGTGCTGCCGTCGCTGCCGCCGTGCCGGCATTGAGGCTGAGATTGCCCATGTCGAGGAAGTGGACGCTTGCCACCGAGATCGCTCCCAGGGCGACGGCCGTTCCCAAAGCTATTTTCCATTTACGCATTTTGGTCTCCAATTCTATTCGGCTGCTTCGGCCAGGCGCATCGGCGCTGGTTCGGCAGTCGGTTCATTATTGTCCTGGTCATGAGCGGCGTTCGGTTCGCTGCGCACGCGGCCTTCGCGCAGCTGCTCGATGACCGCGTAGAAGACCGGCACGAACACCAGCGACAGGATTGTCGCTGCCACCATGCCGCCAAACACGGTGGTGCCGATCGACTGCCGGCTTGCCGCACCCGCACCCGTCGCAAACATCAGCGGCAGCACGCCGAGGATGAAGGCGAAGGCCGTCATCAGGATCGGCCGCAGCCTCAGCCGCGCGGCTTCCATTGCCGCGTCGACAATGCTCAGTCCCTCCTCGCGCCGCCGCCTTGCAAACTCGACGATCAGGATCGCGTTCTTGGCGGCGAGGCCGATCAGCATGACGAAGCCGATCTGCGAGTAGACGTCGATCTGCATGCCGCGCAAGAACAGGGCTGCGAAGGCGCCGAACAGGGCCAGTGGCACCGCCAGCAGCACCATGAACGGCATCGCCCAGCTCTCATACTGCATCGCCAGGATCAGGAAGACGAAGACGATGGCGAGGCCGAAGACGACCGACGCGATCGATCCTGCCTTGAGCTCCTGGAAGGTGATGCCGGTCCATTCGAAACCGAAATCCCTGGGCAAAGCAGTGGCGGCGGCCCGTTCCATCGCGGCAACCGCCTGGCCCGACGAGAAGCCGGGGGCTGCGCCGCCATTGATCGTGGCCGAGGCGTTGTTGTTGTAGTGCGGCACGGTTTCCGGGCCGACGAACGGCACCAGTTTGCCCAGTGTGCTCAGCGGCACCATGCCGCCGGAGGCGTTGCGCACATAGAGCCGCGAAAGGTCGCCTGCGTCGGCACGTGCATCCTTGTCGGCCTGGATGGTCACCCGGAAGGTGCGGCCGAACAGGTTGAAGTCGTTGACGTAGAGCGAGCCGAGATAGATCTGCAGCGTGTTGAAGACGTCGGGCAGGTTGAGGCCGAGCAGTTTGGCCTTGCTGCGGTCGAGGTCGTAGTTGAACTGCGGCGTCGAGGTCGAGAACGGCGAGAACAGCTGCTGCGGGTTGATTTCCGGCTGCTTGCGCGCCTCGGCGATCACGGCTTGCGTCGCGTCGTTGAGGGCTGAACTGCCGCGCCCGGTGAGATCCTCGACGACGAATTCGAAGCCGCCCGTGGTGCCGATACCCGGGATCGAAGGCGGATCGAAGGACAGCGCGAAGGCTTCCGGAATCTGCATCAGCTTGCCGCGCACGTCGGCGACGAGCTTCGACGCGCTCTGGTCGGGGCCGCGCTCTTCCCACGGCTTCAGGATGGCGAACTCGACAGCCGAATTCGACTGCGCCGCACTGGTCAGGAAGTTCAGACCGCTGATCGAGCCGACAATCTCGACGCCGGGCGTAGCTTGGAGGATGTCGCGCGCCTTCTGGGCCACGGCGTCAGTGCGTTCCAGCGAGGCGCCGTCAGGCAGCTGGATGACGACGAAGAAGTAACCCTGGTCCTCGACCGGAAGGAAGGTCGAGGGCAGCTTCTGCCAGACGAAGTAGGTGGCGACCAGGCCGGCCGCGAACAGACCGAGCATGATCCAGCGCAGCCGGATGAGGATGCGTACGCCATGGGCATAGGCATGCGACAGCCTGTCGAAACCCGTGTTGAACCAGCGGAACGGGGCGAACTGCGTCTCCCCGCGATGGCGCAGGAAGGCGGCACTCAGCGCCGGGCTGAGCGTCAGCGAGTTGAAGGCGGATATGCCGACCGAAATCGCCACCGTCAGCGCGAACTGATTGTAGAGCTTGCCGGAGACGCCGGGAATGAAGGCGACGGGCACGAAGACGGCCATCAGCACCGCGGTGGTGGCGATGATCGGTCCGGTGACTTCGGCCATCGCGGCCTTGGTCGCCGCCAGCGGTTTCAGCCCGGCCTCCAATTGTCGTTCGACGTTTTCCACCACCACGATGGCGTCGTCGACGACGAGGCCGATGGCCAGCACCATGCCGAGCAGGGAGAGCATGTTGAGCGAGAAGCCCATCATTTCCATGACCACCATCGTCGCCACCAGCGACACCGGAATGGCGATGGTCGGGATGATCGTCGTGCGCCAGCTCTGCAGGAAGATGAACACCACGGCCACGACCAGCACCAGCGCTTCGCCGAGCGTGATCAGCACGTCATGCATCGATGCCGACACGAAGCGCGTGGTGTCGTAGTGCATGGCGTAGGAGACGCCCTTGGGGAACCGTGCCGACAGTTCCTGCATCTTGTCCTTGACGTGCTGCTGCAGATCGAGGGCGTTGGAACCCGGCATCTGGTAGACGGCCAGCACCACCGTCGGGTCCTTGCCGAAGAAGGCCGACGACGAATATTGCAACGCGCCGAGCTCGATGCGGGCGACGTCGCGCAGCCGCACCAGCGAGCCGGTGCCGGTGTTGGCGCGCACGACGATGTCGCCGAACTCCTTGGGGTCGCTCAGGCGGCCGACGGCGTTGACCTGCATCTCGAAGGCGGTGCCGGCGGGCGCCGGCGACTGGCCGATCTTGCCGGCCGCCACCTGGACGTTCTGTTCCGAGATGGCGTTCTGGACGTCGACAGCGGTGATGCCAAGATTGGCGAGCTTGTCCGGGTCGAGCCAGACGCGCATCGAATAGCGGCGCTCGCCGAATATCTGGACGTCGCCGACGCCAGGCAGCCGCTTCAGCGGATCGACGACCTGCAGATAGGCGAGGTTGCTCAGCGCCACCGGATCGACCGAACTGTCGGGCGAGGTCAGGTTGACGATGAGGACGAAATTCGGGTTCTGCTTCTTGATCGTCACGCCGCCCTGGTTGACGATCGCCGGCAGCGACGAGGCCGCTTGCGAGACGCGGTTCTGGACGTCGACGGCCGCGGTGCTCAAGGAATAGCCGACATCGAAGGTGATGGTGATGGTCGAGGAGCCGTCATTGGAGCTCGACGACGACATGTAGGTCATGCCTTCGACGCCGTTGATCTGCTGCTCCAGCGGCGTCGTCACCGTATCGGCGACCACTTGCGCGCTGGCGCCCGGATAATGGGCGCTGACCACGACCTGCGGCGGCGTGATGTCGGGAAACTGCGAAACCGGCAAAAGGAAATAACAAATCGTCCCGGCGAGCACCATGATGATGGCGATGGCCGAGGCGAAGATCGGACGATGGATGAAAAAATTTACCACGACACGCAAACCTCTTTAGAAGAACCGGCCTCTTTAAAAGAATTGGCAGACCGGGACAGCCGCCGGCCGCGCACCGAACCCGGGTCTTGCAAAAAATACGAAGACGGCGCCGCGCCGCTGAGGCCCTGCTCATCGGCAACGGTCCTCAGCATCGCTTCGAAGGCGCGCGGATTGACGCGGTCCGCTTTCATCACCAGCCGGATCATCGGATCCCGGATGGCTTCATCGATGGTCAAATCCTTGCGCTGCGACATTGGAGCGTCTCCATTCCAGCGGCCCGCATCGGACGATCGCGAACCGGTTTTCATCTCTTCACCGGCCGGAGCCGCATGACCTGCAATTTTCACCCTTTGTGATCTGGCAGGACCAGTTCACGGCCTTGTTATTGACGGAAGGCCACATAGGTGTTACCAGTAAGTAACATTCGGATAGTTACAGACCGGTAACACCCTAGTCAAGAGGTGAACCGAATTTTTAGGGAGACAAGGAGACTGCGATGGCAGACGGCATTACCGATCGCGTGCGCCCCCGAGACCGAATCCTGGAGACGGCGCAGGACATGTTTCACAAGCATGGCATCAAGGGCGTCGGTGTCGACGCCATCACGGAAGCCGCCGGCACCAACAAGATGACGCTCTACCGTCATTTTGAGTCCAAGGACGAACTGATCGTCCAGTGCCTGCGCGCGTCGGCGGCTAAAGGCGCCGCGATGTGGGACCAATTCGAGGCTGAGCATCCCGGCGACAAGCTCGCCCAGTTGCATGCCTGGATTCGCATGGCCGCTGCTTGCCTGGCGGCTGACGGTCGCGGCTGCGACATGGCCAATGCCGCCGCCGAATTGACGGAGCCGGACCATCCCGCCAGGAGCGTGATCAAGGAGCTCAAGAGCGCTCAGCGCGATCGCCTCGTTGCGCTGTGCCGGGATGCGGGCATCGGTCAGGCCGAGCTTCTGGCCGATACGCTGTCGCTGCTGTTCGAAGGGGCGCGCGTCAGCGTGCAGACCATGGGCTGCCAAGGCCCCAGCACGCAGTTCGTGCGCATGGCTGAAGGCCTGATCAGCTCTTTCAGGGCGCGCTGAATTCCAGCTTTCGGAGTTGAGGAGTCCCCATCATCCGGCGGGGCTTTTGGCTATTCTCCGAACTTGCCCGTCAACTCTAATTTAGATTCATTTGAGAATGAAAAAAGCCCGCTGCCGGGAGGAGGTGGCAGCGGGCCGATTTCGAACGAGATGCGGGAGGAGGTGCACCGCGCTCAGCGTCGGCATCGCATCTGGGAGGAGTAGATGGCCGACACCCAGATGAGTACGAGTTGCCCAATGATTCGGCAACAATGAAAGTTGCATGGCTGCTGTGCAGATTTGCGGCATCTACCCCGACTTGTCGTACAAATCGGACAAACCGCCACGGCGCGACTTCACTGCACCGGCACGTTTTCCTTGAAGATCAGCCGTGGCTCGATGAACTTCTTCGTCAGGTATGGCGCGGCGGATGCGATCGAGCCAAGCAGGCGGATCACAGATTGCTCCGCGATCAGCCGCGCATTCTGGTCGATGACGACATCGGCGAGGTCGTCGACGAGATAGCCGCGCGTTTCCTTGGTCAGGTCGTGGCAGATGAAGACCGGCTTCTTCTTTGGCTTGGCCTCGAGCAGCGCTCTCGCCACACCTGAGCGCCCGGCGCCGACGCAATAGATGCCGAGCAGTTCCGGCTCGTTGTGCAGCGCCTGCATCGTTGCTGTGTAGCTGCCCTCCGGTTCGTCATTGATCTCGACCGCACTCGAGACCGTGAGATTGGGGAATTCCTCTGTCAGCACCGACCGAAAGCCCATCTCGCGCTCCTCGTGCCCGCGATAGGAACGCGAGCCGACGACCATCGCCAGATGACCCTGGCGGCCATTGAGGAAGCGCCCCATCAACAGCGCCGCCGTGCGTCCGGCAACCCGGTTGTCGATGCCGACATAGGCCGAACGCGGGGCGGCTGGAACGTCGGAGACCAGCGTGACAAGGCGGATGCCTGCCTCGACCACATCGCGCAATATGTTGCGCGTTCGCGGATGATCGACGGCAATGACGCCGACGCCATTGGCCTTCAGCGACAGATTTTCAACCGCCGCCTGCAGCGCTGCCGGCGAGATGCCGCCGAGATTGTGGATCCGGCACGAGGCGACCAGCGGCAGGCGCCCCGCATAGTCCTCGATGTGCCCGGCGAGGTCGATCATGAAACCGTTGGCGCCGATCGGCAGGAAGAATTCAAGATGCGCCGGCCGCGACGGCAGCGTCACCTGATCGACCACCGGCAAATAGCCGAGCTGCTTGGCCGCCTCCATCACCCGTTGGCGGTTGGCGGCGCTCGCGCCGGCCCGGTTGTTCAGAACCCGGTCGACGGTCGCGGTCGACAGGCCGCAGCTCCTGGCTATGTCGGCAACGGTGGCTTTCATGGCTGCAGTCATAGAGCATGATCCCGAAAAGTGGGAAGCCGGTTTTCTCGGACAAACGGGAACCGTTTTGTCAAAAGGTCATGCTCTACAACGAGTTAGAGCGGATGCGTTTCCGTGCCAGACGGCGCGAAGACGGTTCAGCCGTGCGATGGCCCGCCTTCGATGATGGCGTCGCGGATCTCCTTGTCCGACATCCCGGTGATGATGCGTTCGACCTCGGCCACGCTGGTCTTCTTCGGGTCGATGTCGTCGGCCACCACCTTGCCCCGGCGCATGACGACGATGCGGTCAACCACCTGGAAGACATGGTGGATGTTGTGGGCGATGAAGATGCAAGAATGCCCGGAATCGCGCGCGTTGCGCACGAAGCTCAGCACGCCTTGCGTCTCGGCGACGCCGAGATTGTTGGTCGGCTCGTCGAGGATGATCAGGTCGCTGTCGAAGTGCATGGCGCGCGCGATGGCGACGGCCTGCCGCTCGCCGCCGGACAGGGAGCCGATCGGCGTCGTCGGCGGGATGTTCTTGGAGATGCCGACCTGTTTCAGCAGGTCGCGGGCGACATTGTTCATCGCCTCCTGGTCCATGCGGTTCAAAAAACGCGGCGGCTTGATCGGCTCGCGGCCGAGGAACAGGTTGCGCGCGATCGACAGCTGCGTCACCAGTGCCGAATCCTGGTAGATCGTCTCGATGCCGTGCGCGATGGCGTCGCTGGTGCTGCGCAGATTGACCTTCTTGCCGCGGATGAAAATGTCGCCGCTGGTCAGCGGCACCGCCCCCGACAACACCTTGATCAGCGTCGATTTGCCGGCGCCATTGTCGCCGAGCAGGCCGACGATCTCCCTTTCGTTGACATGAAAATTGGCGTCTTCGAGCGCCTGAACGCGCCCGTAGGACTTTTTGATGTTGGACATGCGGATGAGCGGTTCAGCCATGGTTCTAGGTCCCTGCCTGATGCCGGCGTTCCAGCCATGAGTGCAGCGCCATCATGCCGAGGATGATGGCGCCGATGAAGATGTTGTAGGCCAGCCCGGGCACGCCGATCAGCACGATGCCGTTGCGCATGACGCGCAGGATAAGGATGCCGAGCACGGTGCCGATGATGGTGCCGCGCCCACCGGTCAGCGCCGTGCCGCCGATCACCACCATGGCGATGACTTCGAGCTCGTAGCCGGTGCCGCTGTTGGGGTTGGCGGCCGACGTGCGCAGCGACGAGATGACGCCGGCAAGCGAAGCCATCACCGACGACAGCACGAACAGGCCGATCTTGACGCCGCTGACGTTGACGCCGCGCGCCCTTGCGGCGCCTGGATTGCCGCCGGCTGCCTGGATCCAGTTGCCGGTCCGGCTTTGCGTCAGCACGTAGCCCAGCGCGATGGCCGCGGCGATGAACCAGAAGAGCGACATGTAGATGCGGAACGGGCCGATGAAGAAATCACCGACCAGCGCTTCGGCCAGCCAGCTGCCCTCGGCGCTCCACGTCCGCTGCGGAAAGCCGTCAGTGACGAACAGCGCGGTGCCGCGCACCACCAGCAGCATGCCGAGCGTCACCAGGAAGGATGGGATTTTCAGCTGCGTGACGAACCAGCCATTGACCAGGCCGATGAAGGCCGCGATCAGCAGCGCAGCGAGGAAGCCGACCTCCAGCGAGGTCAGGCCGCTGTTGAACAGCGTCCACATCAGCACCGGCGAAAAGCCGAACAGCGAGCCGACCGACAGATCGAATTCACCCGACGTCATCAACAGCGTCATCGCCAGCGCGATCAGCCCGAGCTCGACGGTGAAGGCCAGCGTGTTGGAGATGTTCTGCGGCGACAGGAAATCGTGGTTGATGCTCCAGAACACCGCGATTTCGACGATGAGCAGAACGAAGGGCCCGAATTCCGGCCTCGCGATCAGGCGTTGGATGAGCGAACGGTTTTCCACTGATAACCTGCGACAGGAAGGGGAAGGCTGAGCCCAGCGCGCAACGCGAAGGGCTCGGCGAAAAGACAGTCGCGACCGCGGCTGCGGCCGCGACTGTTGAAGGTCTGGGTTATTTGCCGGACAGGATGTCGTCGTAGACCTGCGCGGTGTCCTTTTCATAGAGCGCGCCGGTGATGACGTTGAAGCCCGGAGGAATGCCTGACGCCGCCATGTTGGCCAGCGACAGCGCGACATAGCTGGTCGCCTGCGGGTCCTGCCACTGGCCGGCATTGACGTAGCCGGTCAGCACTTCCTGGGTGGTGTCGAGCGAGTTGCCCCAGCCGACGACCGGGATTTCGCCCGGCTTGATGCCGGCCTGGTCGAACACCCGCTTGATCGAGCCGGTGACCAGATCGCCGAGGCCGATGATTGCCTTGACCTTGGCCTTGTTGGCGGTGAGATAGTCGACCATGCGGTTGATGGCTTCGGCCTGGTCGAGCGTCGCTTCGGTGATCTCATAGGTGATCCCCAGCGGTTCGAAGACGCTCTTGATGCCTTCCTCTTCCTGGACGCCGTAGGTGGCGCCGGGAATTTCGACCGGCATCCAGACGAAGTCGCCCTTCTTCACCAGACCCTTGTCGACCAGATATTGCGCCCAGTGCTTGCCGAAGGTGACGTTGTCGCCGCCGACATAGGCGTCGAAGCTTGCCTTGGGATCGGGCGTGTTGAAGTTGATGATCGGGATCTTGGCGGTGTTGGCTTCCTTGGCGATTTCGATCAGGCTGCCCGGATCGGGGCTGGTGGTGACGATGCCGTCGGCCTTTGCCGAGATCGCGGCACGCACGGCCTCTTGCTGCGAGGCAACGTCGCCATTGTGGAACGAGGTGTTGACGGTGTTGCCGGTGTCCTTCGCCCATTGCTTGGCACCGGCCAGGAAGTAGGTCCAGACCGGGTCGGCCGGGCCGCCATGCGAAATCCAGTAGAACGTCTTGGCCTGTGCCGCCGCCGGAATGGCCAGCGCCACAATCAAGCCAAGCACGAGTAATCGTAGCCTCGTCAGCATTTGCTTTCCTCCCATGTTGAAAAACGACCTCCACGTCCGGCGATGATCCGGGCCATGCCCTTGATCCTCTCCTCCTGCCAGCGCCGACCCGGATGCGCAGAGCATCTTCTTTTGCGGCCGATGGCAAGCCTCTATCCGCCCAATGGATGGTGGCGCGATGCAACGCGCCATCAGCGGTCCCATCAGATCGCATCAGTTAGAGAGCAATTCCAGGAAAAGTGTGAAACGGTTTTCCGTCCGGAATTGCGTCAAACCAAGAGATAGAGATATTCCCCGGCAAGCAGGCGGGGCTTAAACTCAGGCGCGCGGATTTTCCTGAAAGCGCTCGGCCTGGCGGTTGCGCAGCACCTTGGCCAGCCGGTCGAGCGCGAGCGCCAGCACCATCGCCGCGCCGATCACGAACGGGCTCCATGCGGCGTCGATGCCGAACAGGGTCACGCCGCTCAAGATGACCTGGACGATCAGCATGCCGATCACCGCACCGAAGACGGTGCCGCGCCCGCCGGAAAGCGAGGTGCCGCCGATGATCGCCGCGGCAATCGCCATCAGCACGAAACCGCCGCCTTGGTCGACGTCGGTAACGGGAGAGCCAAGCCACAGCGCGCCCGCGAGCCCCGAGACGATGCCCATCAGCACCAGCGTCTGCAGCCGCACAGCACCTGTCGGGATGCCGGCATAGAGCGCCGCCTGCGGATTGCTGCCGACGGCCTGGATCCGGTAGCCGAAGCGGCTGCGGTGAAGCACGAGGTGCATCACCACCGCCATTGCGACGAAGACAAAGACAGCCGTCGGCACAAGGCCGAACAGCTTGCCGTGAACGATCTCAAAGAAGTCGCCGCCTGGGCTGGCCGGAGCTGTCGCTTGCATCTTGACGGCCACCGCCGCCAGGCCCCGGAACATTGCAAAGGTGCCCAGCGTAACGACGATGGCCGGCAGTCGCAGCGCCACCACCAGCAGGCCGTTGACGAGGCCGAGCCCGGCGCCGAGCAGCACGCCGGCAAGGGCGGCAAGCCACGGGTCAATGCCGGTGGCCAGAAGGAATGCGGTGAGAAGGGCCGCGAGATGGAATATCCAGCCGACGGAAAGGTCGATCTCGCGGAGTGCGAGCACGAACACCATGCCGATCGCCAGCATGCCGGGATACGCAGCGGTTTCCAGCAACGACAGCACATTGGCCTCATCGAGGAAATCCGGCCGGGCAAAGCCTGTAATCGCCACCAGGACAACGAGCCCGATGAGCGGCCTGAGTTCGACGGGCAGGCGAAGGCTGCGCTTCGGGTGGGCAGCCGAACCGGCAAGCTGTAGCATGGGATCCAATCGTGTCATGCCATGGCTCCCACGAGTTTCTTTTTCGGCCGCTCCGCCTCCGGCATCTCGCCGGTGGTGGTCAGTTGCAGCACTGTCCTTCGCTTCATCTCGGCGCCGGACAGCTCGCCGGCGACCCGGCCGCGGTGGAAGACAAGGACGCGGTTGCTGAGGTTGGTCAGTTCGGACGGCTCGACCGAACGCAGCAAAACGATACAGCCATTGGCTGCCATCTGCCGGATCAGCGCATAGATCTTGCGCTTGGCAGCCGCCTCGATACCGCCAGCCGGATTGTCTAGGAGCAGCACTTGCGGCGCCGTCTCCAGCCATTTGGCGATTACGATCTTCTGCTGATCGCCGGCCAGCAGCGAATTCACCGGCGCGTCCGGCAGGCCCTTGATGCGCAGCGCATCGATCTGCCTTGCGGCGGCGGCGATCGCGGCCTTGGGCGAGTAGCGGCGCGACCCCCAGTTGCGGGCGCCGGTAGCGATGTTGCCTATGTTGAAGGCCAGCGACCGGTCGGGCATCAGGCCGTTGCACAGGCGGTTGGCCGGCACCAGGCCGATGCCGCGCCGCGCCGCTTCGGTCGGATTTCCAGGCAAGCCGTAGCCGTCGGGGAGCCGCACCCTGCCGCTTTGCGCCTTGCGCAGGCCAAACAGCATCTCGAACAGGTGTTCAACGCCTGACCCCTCAAGCCCGGCCAAGCCGAGGATCTCGCCGGAGCGGGCGGTGAAGCTGACGCCGGAAATCCGGCCGCCGCTCAGACCCTCCACCGTGATCCGCGGCCTTATCGTGCTGGCATTGGCCGGCAGTGCAGGCGGGAACAGGCTGCCGCGCTGCTGGCCGATCATGGCGTCGATCACATCGGCTTCGCTCAACGCCGAGCGCCCACTTGTCAGCACGTCACGGCCGTTGCGCATCACGGTGACCTGGTCTGCGATCGCAAACACATCCTCCAGCCGGTGCGAGACATAGAGCACGCTCGTGCCCTTGGCCTTGAGGTCACTTAGTACGGTGAACAGGTGCTCGGTCTGGCGCCGGTCGAGCGCAGAATTCGGTTCATCGAGGATCAGCAGCCTCGGGCCTTCCAGAATTGCGCGGCCGAGTTCGACATATTGCCGTTCGCCCATGCCGAGTTGTCCCACAGGAGCGTGGACATCGACGTCGAGCTTGAGTTGCCGAAGCAAGGTGCGGCTGCGTGCCTCCATCTCGCGCCTGGAGACGAAGCCATTGCGCAACGGCTCGCGATTGACGAACAGATTGGCCAGCACCGAGCGGTCGGCAAACAGGCCGAGCCCCTGGTGGACGACGCCGAAGCTGTGCTTGCGTGCAGCGATCGGGCTGTCGACGGTGACGATCTGGTCGCCGACGCGGATGGTGCCGCTGTTGGGCCGGAGCACGCCGGCAAGCACCTTCACCAGCGTCGACTTTCCGGCGCCGCTTTCACCGACGACAGCATGGATGGTCCCCTGTCCGACAGACAGGTTCATATCCCTGAGCGCGACAACGCCGCCATAACGCATGGCGAGATTGCGCACCGATATCATCGGCAAACCGAGCATGCGATTCGGCCCCCACAGACCGCGCCCCGATCCTGGAGCGAATTTCCGATACAGTCACCCGGATTCCGCTAACAAACGGCTTACAGCGACCGGATAGGAACGTTTATCGGCTATCCGTTCGTCCTGGCTGCTCCGAAATCAGATCAGGTCGGCCTTGGCGAGGTCCCGCATGAGATGGCTGGCGCCGTAGGTCCAGTGCGGGCAATCGGGCGACAGAAGCACGCGGTTCACCAGCGCGCCGAATTTCTCCGACGAGATGGTGACGATGTCGCCGATCTTGTGGGTGAATCCCTTGCCCTTCTCGCCGCGATCCTTCGACGGCACGAACATGGTGCCGAGATAAAGCGCCAAGCCGTCGGGATACTGGTGGTGCGGCCCCATGGCGGCCGCGACCAGCTCTTCGGGCGAACGGCTGATCTCGGCCATCGAGCTCGCGCCCTCCAGCGAAAACCCGTCCTCGCCCTCGACCTGCAGCCGCACCGTGGCGCGCTTCACGTCGTCGATCGAAAATGTTGCGTCGAACAACCGGATGAAGGGCCCAAGCGAGGCCGAGGCATTGTTGTCCTTGGCCTTGCCGAGCAGCAGCGCCGAGCGTCCCTCGACGTCGCGCAGATTGACGTCGTTGCCGATGGTGGCGCCGACGATCCTGCCGGTGCTGGCGGCGATCATGGCGATCTCCGGCTCGGGGTTGTTCCAGGTGGAGACAGGATGCAGCCCGACATCGGCACCGAAGCCGACGGACGCCATCGGCTGGCATTTGGTAAAGATCTCGGCGTCGGGGCCGATGCCGACTTCCAGATATTGCGACCAGGCGCCGCGCTGGATGAGCTTGGCCTTGATCTCCATCGCTTCGGGTGAGCCGGGCTTCAGCTTCGACAGATCGTGGCCGATCAGCCCGGCAATGTCGGCGCGGATGGCGTCGGCCTTTTCCGCCGAGCCGCGCGCCTGCTCCTCGATGACGCGTTCGAGCAGGCTGACCACGAAGGTCACGCCCGACGCCTTCACCGCCTGCAGGTCGACAGGCGAGAGCAGATAGGGTTTTGCCGGATCGCGGGTGGCCTGAAAACTGTTGGCGGCGATCGCGTCGAGCGAGCCGATCGGTTCGCCCTTGGCAGAGCGCACGTGTCCGGCCGGATCGGCCATCTCGCAGATGTCGCGCACTGTGGGTGCGGTGGTCGAGGTGACGTCGAAAACGATCCCGTCGCGCACGGTGACCACCAGAGGATGCGAGGCATCGCTTGCCCTGGCTCGGCCGATGAAGAGCCCGTCGGCGGGAAGCTGCGTTGGGTTCGTCATGGCTTACGGTCCTTTGATGATCGAGATGGCAGCTGGGCCGCGGCACTTTCACCGGATTCACGCCAAAGGTCTATCCCGTGGCGCAGGCAATTGTCGGTTCTGACATGAGGCCCGCTCTTTCAAAAAAATGAAACTAGCACTAGAATTTTCATTTTCCGCATACTCCAGGTGAAGCCTTGCCCACACCGTTTTCCGTTCCGATCTGGCAGAAGCCGCAGACCGCATCCGCCTTCCAGTTGCTCGTCACTGCGCCGGTCGACGTTGCCATCGTCGGCGGCGGCTTCATGGGCCTGTCGACCGCCTTGCACGCAGCCCGGCTCGGTCTCGGTGTACAGGTGCTGGAGGCCGGCGAGATCGGCCAGGGTGCCTCGGGCCTCAATGGCGGCCAGGTCATTCCCGGCCTGAAATATGATCCCGAATGGCTGCTCGAGCATTTCGGTCCCGAGCGCGGCCGGGCATTGGTCGATTTCGCCGCCTCCACGGCGGACGCGGTGTTCGACCTCATCCAAGACGAAAAGCTGGCGGTGCCGTTCACGCGCAATGGCTGGATCCAGGCCGCGCATACCGAAACCGCATTGAAAGCGGCGGCGAACAGGGATCGTCAATGGCGGGCGCGTGGCGCCGATGTCCGGCTTCTGAATGAAAGCGAGATCGCCGCTATGACCGGCGCGCAAGGCTATCTCGGCGGCTGGCTCGACCGCCGCGCCGGCATCATCGATCCGCTCGCCTATACAGTGGAACTGGCGCGCATCGCTGCCGCCGCCGGCGCCAGCATTGCCGAGCGGCAGAAGGTGGTGAAACTCCGCAAGGAGGCCGGCCTTTGGCATGTTTCAAGCGAAAACGGCGCCGAGGTGCGGGCGAAAGCGGTTGTCCTGGCGACGAACGCCTATACCGATGGACTGCTTCCGGGCCTCGCCGAAACGATCGTGCCGCTGCATTCCTTCCAGGTCGCCACCGCGCCGCTGTCATCCAACCTTGCGGCGACGATCCTGCCGGAAGGGCAGGCGGTGTCCGACTCCAGGCGCATTCTCGTCTACTACCGCAAAACAACCGACGGCCATCTGGTGCTTGGCGGCCGCGGCCGCATGGCGCGGCCGAGGAGCGAGGCCGACTGGGCGCATCTGCAGCGCGCGCTGGTGCGGCTCTATCCGGCCTTGGCCCATATCTCGATCGAGAAACGCTGGTTCGGTCGTGTGGCGATGACGCCGGATCACCTGCCGCACATCCATGAGCCGGAAAAGGGCCTGCTCGCCGTAGTTGGTTGCCAGGGCAGGGGCGTCGGCCTGATGACCGCGCTGGGAAAACGCATGGCGGGCTACCTCGCGGGCTGCGATGTCAATCAATTGCCGTTCCCGCTGTCGCCGGTCCGGCCGATTCCGTTCCACGCCTTCCGCCAGGTCGGCGTCGCCGCGACCATCGCCTGGTACCGGATGCTCGACGCCTTCGAGCGCTGATTGGGCGCCGGTCGCCTAGGCCTCGTGGATTCAGCTTGACAGTTTCACAAATATGAAAAAAGCTAAGCCGATTTCATATTTCCGTTGAGCAGTCCGATGTCGAGCATCGTTGCAACAGAAGGGCCGGCAGGGTCGTCCCGAGGCTTCCGCTTCGCCATGTTGCTGCCGGGCGGGCTGGTCACCTTGTTCCTGATCCTGTTTGCCCTTGGCCTTGTGCTCTTCCTCTCACTTCGCGGTAATGACGGTTCGCTGCTCGGCGCCGGCTTCACCGCAGGCAACTTCATCACCGTGGTCTCCGATCCGCTCTACTGGACGGTGACGCTGCGCTCGCTGGTGATCGCTGGCCTGGTGACGCTGGCAACCGTCGTCACCGCCTATCCCGTCGCCTACTATCTCGCCTTCTATGCCGGCCGCCGCCGCAGCCTGCTTTTGTTCCTGGTGACGCTGCCGTTCTGGACCAGCTATCTCCTGCGCGTCTTCGCCTGGAAGATCGTGCTGGCCTACAATGGCGTGTTGAACTCGGCGCTGATCGAAAGCGGCATCTGGTCGGAGCCGACGCTGGCCTTCCTCAACACGCCGGCGGCGGTGGTCGTCACGCTGGCGCATGCCTATGCGCCCTTCGCCATCCTGCCGATCTATGTGGCGCTGGACACCATCCCGAAATCACTGCTCGAAGCCGCCTCCGATCTCGGCGCCAGACCGTACACGGCGTTTCGCCGCGTCGTCTTGCCCAATTCGATGCCGGGCGTTCTGGCGGCCGCCCTCGTCGTCTTTGTGCCGACGGTCGGCGACTATGTCACCCCGGCCATGGTCGGCGGTCCCGCCAGCACCATGATCGGCACATTGATCCAGTCGCAGTTCGGCAAGGCCAATGACTGGCCGTTCGGGGCGGCACTTTCAGTCTGCGTGATGCTGGTCATCCTCTGCGTGGTGCTGGTCGCACGCGGCGCCGACCGCAAATTCGGCAGCCGCACATGAGCGCGGCGCGGCGAGATGATGGCCGCGGCTGGCTCGGCGTCTATGTGCTTGCCTATCTCGTCTTCCTCTATCTGCCGGTGCTGTTGATCCCGCTGTTTTCCTTCAACAACTCCATCCAGGCCGCGTTTCCGCTGCAGGGCTTCACGCTCGAATGGTATGCCACGCTCTATGGCAATCCGGCGCTGTCCGGCGCGCTTTTGAACAGTCTCGTCATTGGCGTCGTGGCCGCCGCCGGCGCCACGCTCTGCGGCATCACCGTCTCCTATATGGACCTCTACGGTCGTTCGCCGCTCGCCGCCACCATCAGCGCCATCTCCAGGCTGCCGATCCTGATCCCCGGCGTCATCGTCGGCATATCGTTGCTGATCCTCGTCAATCTCATCGGCCTCGGCCCGTCGCGCATCGCCATCGTTCTCGGCCACATACTGGTGGCGCTGCCGACCACCGTGGTGATCATGCGCAGCCGGTTTGCCGCAATTCCGAAAACCATTCGCGAGGCCGCACTCGATCTCGGCGCTTCCGACTGGACGACCTTCCGGCGGGTGATGTTGCCGCTCTCGCTGCCGGCCATCGTCTCGGCCTTCATGCTGGCCTTTCTGATTTCCTTCGACGAGTTCATTGTCGTCTTCTTCCTCGCCGGCACCGAGCCGACGCTGCCGCTCTACATCTGGAGCCAACTGCGTTTTCCTCGCTCGCTGCCGACCGTGATGGCGCTGGGGACAGCTATCCTTGCTGTGTCCGTCATCATCGCCGGCATCGCCGAAATCCTGCGCCATCGCGGGCTGAGCACA
Organism: Mesorhizobium sp. C268A; assembly: GCF_040324475.1. Lineage (NCBI taxonomy): Bacteria > Pseudomonadati > Pseudomonadota > Alphaproteobacteria > Hyphomicrobiales > Phyllobacteriaceae > Mesorhizobium > Mesorhizobium sp. C268A. Next base: position 1,509,090 of record NZ_JAMYVX010000001.1, on the reverse strand, counting down.
GCCCGTCGGACGGCGCCCACCAGTCCAGCCTGAACCATAACAAAAGAGGAGAACCGAAATGGCATTCGACGCGAAATCAATTACTGGGCTGAAATCGATCACTGGCCCGAAATCGATCACTGCAAAGACAGCCCGCACCGGGCTTGCCGCGCTTGCAATCGTCCTGTCGTCGACTGTCGCCTTCGCCGCCGACAAGCTGCAATATTTCACCTGGTCCGGCTATGAACTGCCAGACTTCAACAAGAGCTTCCTGACGGCCCATCCGGATGGCGTCGAGGCCTCGATCTTCGGCGACGACGACGATGCCTTCACCAAGGTCAAGGCCGGCTTCCGCCCCGATATCGCCCATCCCTGCTACGACAAGGTGGCGCGCTGGAACAAGGAAGGCCTGCTGCAGCCGATCGATACCAAGCGCATCAAGAACTGGGATTCGATCTTCCCGGTGTTCAAGAACCTGCCCGACATCCAGGCCGGCGACGGCAAGGTCTGGATGGTGCCGTGGGATTGGGGCAACACCTCGATCCTCTACCGCACCGATCTGGTGAAGAACCCGGAAGCGAGCTGGAACCTTCTGTGGGACAAGCAATATGCCGGCCGCATGGCGACCATCGATGCCGTGCATGACACGCCGATCGTTGCAGCACTTCTGGCCGGCGTAAACCCCTTCGATATGACGCCGGAGCAGATGGACAAGGTGGCGGAAAAATTGCGCGAGCAGCGTCCGCTGCTCTCCAACTACACCACCGACATGACCTCGGTCGAACAGGCGCTGGCCAGCGGCCAGCTGGTCGCCGCCATGACCTGGAACGCGTCGGCAACCTCGCTGAAGAAGCAGGGCGTGCCGGTCGAGTTCATGAAGCCGAAGGAGGGCATGCTGACCTGGGCCTGCGGCTTCGTCATGCTCAAGGACGCCAAAAACGTCGACCTCGCCTATGACTTCATCAACAGCCGGCTCGACGCCGACTCGGGTAAGTACCTGATCCAGGCCTACGGCTATGGCAGCTCGCTCAGCACCGCCTTCGCCGGCGTGGCGAAGGACGAACTGGACAAGCTGCAATTGCCGGCGGACCCGGAGGTGATGCTGAAGACCACCATCTTCACCGGCCCGATGAAGCAGAACGACGATGTGGCGAAGATGTTCGAGAAAGTGAAGGCGGGCGGCTGAGGGATCCATCGCCGACGGTTGCGCTGCCCCTCACCTGCCTGCCGGCATCCTCTCCCCGTATAGTGACGGGGAGAGGGGCGCTGTCACCAGCGATTTCGCAAATCGCAAACGTTGCAGAAATGGCGCCGAGTTTGCGACCAGCCGCTTTCTCCCCGTCACTATACGGGGAGAAATGTCCGGCAGGACAATGAGGGGCAGCGCCGACGGCAGGTAATTGTGACTAATCTCCTGAAGCCCGCGGGTCTTGCCGCCGCGCCAAAGACTGCAACAAGGACCAACTGATGGACATGCTTGAAGCGAAACCAAAGGCCGACGCCGACATTCGCGTCGGCCGGCGCGTGCGGGCGCTGCGGCTGGAGCGCAATTTGTCGTTGGCCGAGCTGGCAGCAAAAGCCGGCGTCTCCATCGGTGCGCTGAGCCAGATCGAGCGCGGCCTGTCTTCGCTGCGCGTCAAGGTGATCTGGCCGCTTGCGGCCGCGCTCGACATCGAGCCTTCGGCGCTGATCACCGACGGCAACGAAGCCGCCAACGATCTCTATTGCGTGCGCGCCGACAAAAGGCGGCAGCTCCCGGTCAAGTCGGAAGGCATCGCCAAGGCGCTGCTGTCGCCGCCGGGCGCGGCGCTGACCGGCCTCTTGGTGACCGTGGAAGCCGATGGCGGCACGGCGGAAGCCTATGCGCATATCGGTCACGAGTTCGGCTATGTGCTGTCGGGCGAGGTCGAACTGGTGGTGGACTCGACAAAATACGTGCTGAAGAGCGGCGACTCCTTTGCCTTCAAGAGCACGCTTCTGCACGCCTTCCGCAATCCCGGCACCGAGCCTTGCCAGATCCTCTGGGTCAACACCACCAAGCCGTCCGAGGTTCGCGATGGCGCCTGATGCGCTGGTACGCCTGGACACGGTCTCGAAGGTTTTCCCCGGCGGCATTGTCGGGCTCGACGCCGTCGATCTCGACATTATCAGCGGCGAGTTCATCACCCTGCTCGGGCCCTCGGGCTGCGGCAAGACCACCAGCCTGCGCGTCATTGCCGGTTTCGAGAGCCCGTCGAGCGGCAAGGTGCTGCTCGATGGTCGCGACATCACCGCGCTCAGGCCGTTCGACCGTCCCGTCAACACCGTGTTCCAGGATTATGCGCTGTTCCCGCATATGAACGTCGCCGAGAATGTCGGCTTCGGCCTGTCGCTGCGCAAACTGTCCGGCGCCGAGCAGGCAAAGCGCGTCCGCGAAGCCCTCGACATGGTCGGCCTCGCCGACAAGCTCGGCGCCCGCGTTTCCGAACTGTCGGGTGGCCAGCGCCAGCGCGTCGCGCTCGCCCGAGCCATAGTCTGCGAGCCGCGCGTTCTGTTGCTCGATGAACCGCTGTCGGCGCTCGATGCGCATCTGCGCGAACAGATGCAGGTCGAACTGAAGCGGCTGCAGTCGCGGCTCGGCACCACCTTCGTCATGGTCACCCACGACCAGACCGAAGCGCTGTCGATCTCCGACCGCATCGTCGTCATGAACAAGGGCCGCATCGAGCAGATCGCGCCGCCGGCTACGCTTTACGACCGGCCGGCGACGAAATTCGTCGCAAGCTTCATCGGCACCATGAACCTCTTGCAATCGCGCTTCATCGGCCGCGACGGCGACCGCCTGCGCTTCGCCGCTGGCGGGCTTTCGCTGGAAGCAACATCTGAAACCGGCGACACACCCGGCGAAGGCACTGAGCGCACCATCGGCGTTCGCCCCGAGGACTTGCTGGCCACCACCGATGCCGCCGCCGGCACCGCGCCGGCGCGCGTCAACTCCATCGTCTTCCACGGCCGCACGCTGCGGCTGCATGCTGAGCTGGGGCAGGGATTGCCGGTGGTGATCGATGCGCCGCGCCAGGCCGAGGGCTTTCAATTCAGCGTCGGCGACGTGGCGCATATTAGCCTGCGCCGTGGTGCCAACTGCCCTATGCTGCCAAGCTGATCCAACCCAATCCCTTCATCGACGGTTGGATTTAACCTGCTGTGAAGATCGCCAAGGTGGAATTAAGTGTGAATTGACTCGCAAAGGAACATATTCCTACTTTGCGGGATGCCCGAACTAAGCACCCGACCGCGCCGAAATGTGCAAACCCTCTGCTTGGCGCATGAAGTCGGGCAGCTAATTCGTGTTCGATGTCGGAACTGCAACATCACTCGACACTATCTGCCTGGCGATCTCGCAAAGCTGGTTGGTGATATCCCCTTTTGGGATGTGGAGCGGCACATGCGGTGCGAGCGCTGCAAAGGTCGTGAGCTCGATGCAGGCATCATTCTGCCAAGCGCTGCTGAACGCCTTAAAATTCGCGTCAGACGTCTTGTCGAAATCCGCATGGTTCGCCGGGTAATCTGGCGAGACGACGATTGAGGAGAGCCGATTTCGGGCTAAAACAGAGACCCTTGGGCCGGGGCCTGTGGTGGGAACTTGATCTGTGTGGCTGGCTTCTCAACGATCACCAACGCGTCGTTGGGCGCCGTCCGCTGCAAACGCCGTGCTTCCGACCATGGCGCCGTCAGCCAAGCCTCGGTTTCCTCCGGCGTGGTGAGGATCACGGGCATAGCCTTCTCATGTATCGGCGCAATGAGAGCATTAGGCTTGGTGGTCATGAAGGCGTATAGCTCGAAGTCGCCGGGACCGTCCTTGACCTTTCGCACGCCCTGCCAAGACGTCCAGAAACCAGCGAAGAAGAACAGCGGCCGGCTCTCGCCACGGGCAAACCAGTAATTTCGCTGGATTCCTGTTTCCGGGTCTTTATCGTTCGCCGCAGGGCTGGGCTCGGCAAAGCTGGTCACCGGCACGACACATCTGTGCTCGACGCCCACATATTGCTGCCAGTGCGAATATTGCGGATTGCGAACGATGGTGGTGCCGTAGTCGGCCTTACCTTTCATGCGCTCGGGCGGCGTTGGCAACCCCCAAAGCAGTTTCGCCAGTTCACGCTCCCCATCCGTCCTGTTGCGAACGACAAGCCCAGGTTGATTGGGATAGACATCAAGCGAAGGTTCGAGGTTGCCGCTGATATCGCGCAATGTGCGGGTCCATTGGCGGACCGCCTCTTGCGTCGTCGTGATGTTGTAGAGGTTGCACATGCACCCAGCATTGCGGAATTGGCTTTTGTCTGCAACCGAAATCGCTGTCCGACGCCGCCGCAATCGTCGTCACACAGCCGCGCTATATCATCGTCCTGACACACCTTGTCAGCTGTCGTGCGGGTAAAGGTGGCGGGCCGGCAAGCGCTTCCCTACTTCAAACCAGTCTGAACAGGAGGAACACACATGACCATCGCGGATGTTGCCAAGGATTTCACTGAAATGCTCCAGCAGGGGGATCACCTGGGTGCTGGTGAAAAGTACAATGCCGATGATATCGTCAGCCTCGAAGCCATGGAGGGGCCGATGGCCATCGCCCGTGGCAAGGAGGCTCTCAGGCAAAAGGGCGAATGGTGGCAAGAACCACGAAGTCCATGGCGGCTCTGTCGAAGGCCCCTATGTCAACGGCGACCAGTTCGCGGTGCGCTTCAAGTTCGACATAACGCCCAAGGCCACCGGCGAACGGGTCACCATGGACGAGGTTGGCCTGTACACGGTCAAGAACGGCAAGATCACCGAAGAGCGCTTCTACTACTGAGCCCGGGTGCCGTAGGGTTCCGGCGCACTTCGCTGCACGACCCAAAAACCAGGCGGCCGGGACAAAGTCCTGGCCGCAGTGGGAAAAGCTCAAATGGTCTTCACATACTGCGCCAACTGATCGGCCACCGTGCCCCAGCCGTCGAAGAACCCCATCTCTTCATGATTCTTGCGGGTAGCCTGGTCGCGATGGATGGCCGTTGCCGTGTAGCGCGTGCCCTTGTCATCCGACTGAAGCGAAATGACTGCGGTGATGAAGGGCTCGCCCGAGGGCCGATAGCCCGGCAGCAGCGCATCGGTCCACACCAGCCGCTCGTTCGGCACGATCTCGAGATAGCAGCAATGGCGGTCGTTGACCTCCTTGCCGTCGGGCGATTGCATGCGCGTCCGGAACAGTCCGCCCGGACGAAGGTCGATCTCGCAATCGGTGATCAGCCAGGGCTTGGGCGTGAACCATTGCTTGACATGCTCCGGCACCGTCATCGCGCTCCACAAGAGTTCGCGCGGCGCGTCGAGCTTGCGCTCCAGCACAAGGTCCAGTCTGGGGTCGGGCTTGAAGGGATAGCTCACTTTTCTTGCTCCTTGAGGCTCATCACATAGGCGTCAAATTGATCGAGTCGGCGCTCCCACAGCGTGCGCTGTTCGGCCAGCCAGTTTTCGGCGAGCTGCAGCGGTTCGGGCGCCAGCTGATAGGTCCTGGTGCGGCCGATTTTTTCCGATCGCACCAGTCCGCAGCCTTCCAGCACTTTCAGATGCTCGATGAAGGAAGGCAGCGCAATCTCGAAAGGCTGCGCCAACTCGCTGACCGAGGCGGGACTGCGGTTCAACCGCTCGACCACGCGCCGCCGCGTCGGGTCAGCCAGCGCGCGGAAGATGCCGTCGATCGGCGGGAGACTTGTAGTTGGGGCGTGGAGGCTTGGCATGGGCGATCCTGAGGTCCGTCGACGGGTATAGAAAGATACTTAGGAAAATTCCTTAGTATTGGCAAGCCCTAAAAATGGGCTGATGTGACCGGGGTGCTGGCAAAGCGGGAAGGACGGTTTTAGGCTGTCCGGCGGATTCGACCACCAGCCCAAGGGAAGTGCGTTTTGACGATCACCATGTACGGCATCACCACCTGCGACACGATCAGGAAGGCGCGCACCTGGCTGGAGGGCCACGATGTGCCTTACCGTTTTCACGACTACCGGGCCGAGGGGATCGACGCGGGCAGACTGGATGGATGGATCGGCAAGGTTGGCTGGGAAAAGCTGCTCAACAAGGGCAGCACGACCTTCCGCGAACTGCCCGACAAGCACAAGCAAGGGCTCGACGAGAAGAAGGCCAGGAAGCTGATGCTGGCCAACCCGACGATGATCAAGCGCCCGGTGCTCGAGGTCGGGGATGAGATTTTGGTGGGGTTCAAGCCGGAGGCTTATGAAGGGGTGGTGAAGTAGCGTAGCCCTGCCTCGTCAGCCTATGGCGTAGCAAGGAGCGAAGCGACGCAGCGCAGACCCGAGGATGACGAACGCGTGGAGGGCGATCGCTAATTGTGAAGGCTTTCGCTTGCGGCGTATGCAGCGGTTCGCTGTCTCTCAACCCGTCCAGCGCAAATACCCCGCCAACGCCACCGCATTGTTATGCGCCTCGTCATGTGCGCCATAAAGCAGCGTCACCTTGGCCTTGCCGAGCAAGCCACGCAGTTTCGCCACCGCTTCTCTATTCCCATCCAGCTCGACCGAATACCGCACCTGAAACTCCGCCCATCGCGCCGGCTCATGTCCGAACCACCTCCGCAATTCATCGCTCGGCGCGATCTCCTTCAGCCACAGCGTCAGCGCGGCATCCTCCTTGCTGATGCCGCGCGGCCAGATGCGATCAACCAGCACCCGCTGCCCATCATCGGGCGCGGGTGCTTCGTAAATTCGCTTGACCGTCAGGTCGAAACCCATCCGCCCTCCGCGAGCTTACGCCCACTCACCCTTGCGCATCACCGGCACCTTGCGGCCATCCTTGTGCACGCCGTCTATGTCGATCTTGTCGGAGCCGATCATCCAGTCGATGTGGATAAAACTCTTGTTGCCGCCGCGCTGGGCGATTTCGTCCTGGGTGAGCGAGGCGCCGTCGACGAAGCATTTTGAATAGCACTGCCCGAGCGCGATGTGGCAGGCGGCGTTCTCGTCGAACAGCGTGTTGAAGAACAGCAGGCCGCTGGCCGAGATCGGCGAGGAATGCGGCACCAGCGCCACCTCGCCGAGCCGGCGCGAACCCTCGTCGGTGTCGAGCACTTTCTTCAGCACGTCCTCGCCCTTCGAAGCCTTGGCCTCGACGATCCTGCCCTCTTCGAAACGCACCGAGATATCGTCGATCAGCGTGCCCTGGTAGGACAGCGGCTTGGTCGAGGATACACGGCCGGAGACGCGCCGTGCATGCGGCGTGGTGAAGACCTCCTCGGTCGGGATGTTCGGATTGCAGGTGACGCCGTTCTTGGCAGTCGAGGCGCCGCCCATCCATTCATGGCCATCGGCCAGCCCGACGGTGAGGTCGGTGCCCGGGCCGCTGAAATGCAGATCATGGAAATTGTGCTCGTTCAGCCACTTTGTGCGGCCGCGCAGCGCTGCATTGTGCGCCGTCCAGTTTGCGATCGGGTCTTCCACATCGACCCGTGATGCCGAAAAGATCGCATCGGCGAGCTTCACCACGGCGACATCGTCGGCATCGCCGGGGAAGACCTGTTTTGCCCAGGCGAGATCCGGGTAGGCGACGATGTTCCAGTTGATGTCGAAGCCGGTGATCTTTTCCAGCGCCGGCTGGTAGGCCATCGAGTTCGCCTTGTTGGCGCGCGCCACTTTCGCCGGGTCCTGCGCCGACAACAGCGACGGGTCCTCGCCGCGCACGGCAAGCCGCGCCGCATTGTTGGAAAAGGCCTTCGCCATGCCTTCATACATCCAGCCGGCGGCGCGGTCGAAGCCGGCATCCGCGCCGTAGCGGAAGCGCGCCAGCGTGATCTCGTCATCGTTGAAGATCGGCGTCACCAGGCCGGCGCCCGCTTTATAAGCGTACTCAACGATGCGCCTGGTCAGCGGCAGTGCGGCGATCGACGAGGTCAGCACCAGATCCTGCCCCGGCTGCAATTGCAGCCCGACCTTGATGGCGACTTCCGCCAGCCTGTCGAGCTTCACCGGGTCGATCGTTGCGGAAACGCCGCGCGAATGTGTGGTCATGATCCTGCCTGCCTAGGTCCGGGAGTGAGAGTTCCAACATAGGCCGGCGCGGCTGTCCTTTCCAGCACCGTCGCGACGGACAGCCCTAGGCAGCGCTTTCCAGCGCGCTAAACTGCGCCACGGTCGCCGCGATTTCCTCGCGGATCCAGATCTTGAAATCGCGCACCTTGCGGCTTTCGGTCTTGGTCGCCGAGGTCACCAGCCAGTAGCCGAGGCCGCTCTGCGCCCGCACGCCGAAAGGCGCGACGAGGCGGCCGTCGGCCAGCGCATCGGCGGCCAGCAATTGCCAGCCGAGCATGACGCCATGGCCGGCGATCGCCGATTCCAGGCACAGCATCGGGTCGGTGAAGCGCGCGCCCTTGCGGAAGCTGACCGGCTCGGCCCCGGCAGCCTTGAACCAGCTCTCCCAGTTGATCATCGCCCGTTCGTCGGTGATGGCGCAGGTCTGCGCCAGGTCTTCGATCGACTTCAGTTTCTTGGCGATCACCGGCGCGCAGACCGGAAAGACTTCCTGCGCCAACAAAAGTTCCGCCCGGCCGCCCGGCCATTTGCCGTCGCCAAGCCGGATGGCTATGTCGATGTCGGAGCGCTCGAGATCGGCCAGCCGCACCGAGGCGTCGATGCGCAGCAGCACGTTGGGATGGCGGTCGAAATGCCGCGACAATCGCGGCAGCAGCCATTTCGAAGCGAAGGCCGGCGCCACCGAAACCACCAGCGTGCACTGGCTTGCCTCGTCCGCCAGCGCCACCGCTTGCGCCAGCTCGCGAAAACCGGCGCCAAGCCGGGCGGAAAAAACCGTGCCGAACTCGGTCAGCACCAGCCCGCTCGCCGTTCGTTCGAACAGCGCCTGTCCAAGCTGCTTTTCGGTGCGGTTGATCTGCTGGCTGACGGCGCTGACGGAGACGTTGAGCTCGCCGGCAGCGGCCGCCAGCGAGCCGAGGCGGGCGACGGTTTCGACGGCGCGCAGGCCGTTGAGATGGACGCGGTTCAGCATAGCCATTCCAGTTTTTCTAAACCGGCGCGGCCGAAATCTCAATTGAAAGACGGCGAGACAGGGCAGATTCTAGCGGGACAGTCAGACCGAGGAGGCGAGGATGGTGACGATCGTATCATTGCTCAAAGTCTTTGCCGCCGGCTACACGCGGCGGCGCCATGACGGGGATGTCCTCAATTGGGTGACCGATCCGCTGTCGCATCCCGTGCTCGACACCATGTCGGAGCGCGAACTCGGCGACATGCCGTTTCGCCTGACGGCGCGCCGCACCGCCTACGAGACCGGCGCAATCGGCTGTGGTTGAGATTCTTAGACATTAGTCGCGAGCCACTGGCCCAACACAAAGCGGATTGTTTCGGCGGCCGCCAAATCTATTGTGCGCTGCAATGAACGCTGCGCCATCACCCTTGCGTCTAGCCGTAGCCGGCATGATCGCCATGGCCGTTGCCATGGGCATTGGCCGCTTCGTCTACACCCCGATCCTGCCCGGCATGATGGAGGAACTGCATCTGTCGCCGGCCGATGCCGGCTGGATCGCTTCGGCCAACTATCTCGGCTACCTCGCCGGCGCGCTTGCGGCGGCCGGCGGCTGGGCGCATGGGCGCGAGCGGCTGCTGATGTTTGGCGGCCTTGCCGCAAGTGCTGCGCTCGCCGGCCTGATGGGGCTGAGCGAGACGATGACCGCCTTTGCCGTCATCCGCTTCCTTGCCGGCCTGGCCAGTGCCTTCGTCATGGTGTTCATGGCCTCGATCGTCTTTGGTCATTTGGCAGCCGCCAACAGAAGCGACCTGCAGGCGCTGCATTTCGGCGGCGTCGGTCTCGGCATCGCGGCATCCTCGGCGCTGATGGCGGTTCTGGTCACCGAACATGCCGGCTGGGCGTCGGGCTGGCTGTGGTCGGCGGCGATTTCCGCCGGCGGCCTTGCGCTTGTCGCCTGGCTTGCCGGCGGCACCGCGCCCGCTACCGGCCTGGCCGGGCGCGAACCGGCGCTGCCCAAGGACCGGTCGCTGATAAAAGTTATCGTTGCCTACGGCCTGTTCGGCTTCGGCTACGTGGTGACGGCGACGTTCCTCGTTGCCATCGTGCGCCAGGGCGGCGACGGCCGCGTCTTCGAGGCGACCGTCTGGATGGTCACCGGCCTTGCCGGCTTCCCCTCGGTGTGGCTGTGGCAGAAGGTAGCGGCACGGATCGGGCTTTATGCCGCCTATGCCTTGGGCTGCCTGGTCGAAGTGGTCGGCGTCACCGCCAGCGTCGCCATGGGCGGCGCCGCCGGCCCGTTGCTCGCGGGCGTCCTGCTCGGCGGCACCTTCATCGCCGTTACAGCACTCGGCCTGCAGACCGCCAGGCAGCTCGTGCCGCAGGCGCCGCGCCGGATCTTCGCCATGATGACCGCCGCCTTCGGCATCGGCCAGATCGTCGGCCCTGTCGTCGCCGGCCTGCTGGCGCAAGCCTCGGGCAACTTCTTCCTCGCCTCGATCGTCGCTGCTGGCGTATTGGTGGTATCTGCTGGGATCACCTGGTCGGCCGCGCCAAAATCGCCATGATTGTGGTCTTGCTCGATGCCGGGCATCGGGCACGGGCATTTGCTTTCCACCTAATGTGTGACTTTATGCCCGCTGAACCCCGCTGATTTGCGCACCGACCGAGGATTTCACCACAGTGTTCGTATCCTTCTTCCCGCAGCCGAAGCTGTTTTTCACCTCGGCCGCCGTCTGGAGCCTTTTGCTCATCATAATTTGGTTTTTCGGCGGCCAAGAGCTGGGTACCCTGATTGGGCTTGCTCCGGTGGCAGCCGACACGCCCGTTGGCGTTGAAGTCTTTTGGTCTGACCCGTTCGTCTGGTTCTACCTATACTACGGCACGGGCGTAGCGCTTTTCGCTGGCTTTTGGAGGTGGTATTCACCCCATCCTTGGCAGAACTGGTCGATCCTTGGGTCCGCGCTCATTCTCTTCGTGATCTATTTCCAGGTTCAAGTGGATGTAGCCTTTAACGCTTGGTACGGACCGTTCTACGATCTCATACAGCGGGCGCTCGGCAAGGCGTATTCGACAACGCCGTGGGATTTCTACAGCCAACTGCTGACCATCTCCTGGGTCGCTGGATTGGCCGTTGCCGTGGGTGTCCTTAACCTATTTTTTGTGAGCCATTGGATCTTCCGCTGGCGCACGGCGATGAATGAATACTACATGTTCTATTGGGACAGGCTTCGCACTATCGAAGGAGCGTCGCAGCGTGTCCAGGACGACACCATGCGCTTTTCCACGACGATGGAAGCACTCGGTGTGAATTTGGTCCGCTCGGTAATGACGCTGATCGCATTCTTGCCCGTTCTCCTCGTTCTGTCGAAAAATGTAACTGAATTGCCAATCGTCGGAGAGGTCCCTTACTCCCTAGTGGTGGTAGCGATTGTTTGGTCGATTTTTGGGACTACTTTCTTGGCGCTCGTCGGCATCAAGTTGCCAGGCCTCGAATTCCGTAACCAGCGCGTCGAGGCTGCCTATCGAAAAGAACTTGTTTATGGTGAAGATGATCCGAATCGTGCTCGGCCGCCCACTGTCGCCGAACTATTTAACAATGTGCGGCGAAATTACTTTAGGCTTTACTTTCACTACATGTATTTCAATGTGGCTCGCATATTTTATCTTCAGATAGATAATATATTCCCTTATATAGTATTGGTCCCAACGATGGTGGCCGCCAAAATCAGTTTGGGTCTATTGAACCGAATTCTCGATGCCTTCGGGCAAGTGCGCTCCTCGTTCCAATATCTCGTCAATGCGTGGACAACGATTGTCGAGCTTCTGTCCATTTACAAGCGCCTGCGTGCCTTCGAGGCAATTATCCACGGCGAGCCGCTTCCCGATATCGATCGTCGTTTCCTCGCCCGCCAGGCAAAGGAACCCGACCCGGCTTGATCCTATCTGCATAGACGGTTGGCGGCTCAGCCGCCCACCGCCGCCTGCCTCTCGCTACCACGTTGCCGCTGCACATAATCGCGAAAACTGATGCATTCGACGTCGGCTTTCACGCACGTCTCGTCGGCAAAGCGCTCCAGCGCGTCCCAGTAGGCGCCGTTGTTCATCGGCGTGAAGTGGAAGCTGAGCACCAGCGGGATGCGCTTGCCCTGATATTGCTTGTCGAAGGCGGCGCGGAACGCCTGGTAGGTCCGATCGCTGAACTCGGCTGCCTGGCTCGGCCGCTCGAAACCGCCGGAATGCCTGACATAGAGATTGTAGTCCATGGCGATCACCGGCCTTGAACTCGGGCCTTCCGGGATCTGTGGCAGCGAAAAGCGGGTCAAGCCGCCGCCGGTCGGCGGCTCGACCGGGCCGTTCGAGACGCCGCTGGCGTCATAGTGGTAGCCGGCTTCAGGCAGGGCCTCGTAGAGCCCTTTGCTGGTCGACAGATAGGGCGCGCGAAAGCCGACCACGGCATGGGCAATAGCGCGCCAGCCTGCGGGCTCGGGCGCAATGCCGTTGATTGCATAGGCGTTCTCCAGAATGCGCTCGAACGATGCGAATTCCTTCAGCCAGTCGGCCTTGCTCCAGTCCTTGCCGTCGAAATGGCCGCAGCCATGGCTGGCAATGTCATGGCCCTCCGACGCGGCGAGGCCGATCTGGTCGAGCCGGTCCGCGACTTCCTGTTTCGAGGCGGCGAAGCCGATGTTGGATTTGCCCGCGGACCTGGCCGGCGCGGTGTATTCGGCGCGTGTCTGCTGCGACAGCAGGAACACGCAGGAAAGGAAGTAGGTAAAATGCGCGCCGGTGCGCTTGGCTAGCGCCCGGCTGCGCTGCCATTGCGATATCTCACGGGCGCTGTCGAACGAGATGATGACGATCTGCTTCGGCTTTGCCGGGGATGGCGCCGCCGGCGGGTCGGCGTAAGCAACGCCCGCCGTGGCAAGCACAGCGGTGGAAAATGCGACAACGCGGGACAAACGTGGCATCGGCAATCTGGGCTTGATCTGGAGGCAGTCAAAGCCGGCTATCGGCAAAATGTGGCGTGGGTGCGATCAAAGTCGGCAGCTATGCGCCCGGCGATTAGCCGATTTTCCTGCCCAGCCCCTTCCATGCCCGCGAAATTTCGCTAAAACGCGGGCTCAAGAAGCGCCCCTGTTGGGGCAGCAATGGTTTTGATTGATGTCCGACGACAGTTTTATCCGCGAAGTCAACGACGAGATGCGCCGCGAAAAGGCGCAGGCGCTGTGGGATCGTTTCGGTCCGGCGCTGCTTGGCCTTGCTATCCTGGTGGTGCTCGGCACCGCTGCCTTCGTCGGCTACCGCTATTGGGATGAGACCCGCGCCAACCGCTCGGGCGATGCCTTCTCGCAGGCGCTGAAGCTTGCCAATGACGGCAAGAGCGACGAGGCGCTGACAGCGCTCGAACAGCTGGAAAAGGATGGCTACGGCGCCTATCCACTGCTCGCCCGTATGCGCGCCGCAACCGTCAAGGCCGACAAGGGCGACTTTGCCGCCGCCGTTACGGATTTCGATGGCGTCGCCGCCGACACCGCCATTCCGCAGGGCATTCGCGACATGGCGCGCCTGCGGGCAGCCCTGCTGCTCGTCGACCACGGCTCCGTCGCCGATGTCTCCAGCCGCGTCGAGGCGCTGACCGCCGACAACAACACGCTGCGCCACACGGCGCGCGAAGCGCTCGGCCTTGCCGCCTGGAAGGAAGGCAAGACCCAGGATGCGCTGAAACTGTTCGACCAGATCGCCGCCGATGACGGCGCGCCGCGCAATGCGCGCCAGCGGGCGACGTTGATGTCCGAACTGATCCGCGGCTCGGGCGCGTCATGATACGCATCGCCCAAAGCCTGCCCTCGGGCCTGACCCAAGGGCGCGCTGCGGTTTGGGCGATGATATGGATAGCCGGATGAGCTTCAAAGTCGCCATTATCGGCCGGCCCAATGTCGGCAAATCGACGCTTTTCAACCGATTGGTGGGACGGAAGCTGGCGCTTGTCGACGACACGCCGGGCGTCACCCGCGACCGTCGCGTCCACGCGGCCAAACTCTACGATCTGCATTTCGATGTCATCGACACCGCCGGTTTCGAAGACGCCGCCGCCTCGACGTTGCCCGGCCGCATGCGCGCGCAGACCGAGATCGCCATCCGCGAAGCCGACCTGATCTTCTTCACCATCGACGCCAAGTCCGGGCTTTTGCCCGACGACCGCACCTTTGCCGAGATCGTGCGCAAGTCCGGCAAGCCGGTCGTGCTGGTCGCCAACAAGGCCGAGGCCAAGGGCGCCCAGGGCGGCATGCTGGAAGCGTGGGAACTGGGCTTGGGCGAGCCGATCCCGGTCTCGGCCGAGCATGGCCAGGGCATGCCCGATCTGCGCGACGCGGTGATCGAGGCGCTGGGCAAAGACCGCGCCTTCGGCGAGGAAGAAGACGAGGCCGAGGACGTCGCCGCCAGCGAGGTGCTGATCGGCGAGGACATCACCGATCCCGACGCCGAACCCGCCTATGACGACACCAAGCCGATGCGCATCGCCGTCGTCGGCCGGCCCAATGCCGGCAAGTCGACGCTGATCAACGCGTTGATCGGCGAGGAGCGGCTGCTGACCGGCCCGGAAGCCGGCATCACCCGCGATTCCATCTCCGTCGACTGGGACTGGCATGGCCGCCGGCTAAAACTGTTCGACACTGCCGGCATGCGCCGCAAGGCCAGGATCCACGAAAAGCTGGAAGTGATGTCGGTGCAGGACGGTCTGCGCGCCATCCGCTTTGCCGAGATCGTCATCATCGTGCTCGACGCCACCATCCCATTCGAGAAGCAGGACCTCCAGATCGCCGACCTGATCATCCGCGAGGGCAGGGCGCCGGTCATCGCCTTCAACAAATGGGACCTGATCGACAATCCGCAGGAACTGCTGGCCGAATTGCGCGAAAAGACCACACGGCTTTTGCCGCAAGTGCGCGGCATCCAGGCGGTGACGGTTTCGGCCGAGACCGGGCGCAGCCTCGACAAGCTGATGGATGCCGTCATCAAGACGCACAAGGTGTGGAACAGCCGCGTTTCCACCGGCAAGCTCAACCGCTGGCTGGAAAGCATTCTTGCGCATCATCCGCCGCCCGCCGTCGCCGGACGCCGGCTCAAGGTAAAATACGTCACCCAGGCCAAGACGCGGCCGCCTGGCTTTGTCGTCCAGTGCTCGCGGCCGGATGCGATGCCGCAATCCTATGTCCGCTATCTCTCCAACAGCCTGCGCGAAGCCTTCGACATGCCTGGCGTGCCGATCCGGATAGCGCTGCGGACTTCGGACAACCCGTTCGCGGGGAGAGCGAACAAGCGCAAGTGAGCGGTGACGGTTGCGGAATTCTCCGCAAGATTGGCGGGACAGCACCCCTCTGCCCTGCCGGGCATCTCCCCCGCAAGGGGGGAGATCAGTCGTTTCGTCTTTGGAGCCTCTCTTGCAACGTTGAAAATTGGCGAAAGCATTCGCGAGATCCAATCTCCCCCCTTGCGGGGGAGATGTCCGGCAGGACAGAGGGGGGTGTGACGGAACGCTACGCTGGACAGCCGCTTCCGTCTAAGCGACCTCTCTCAACCGCTCGTCCTGCGGCAGCGCCGCCACCGCCGCGTGCCACAATATATCCGCCAGCCGCGCCGCCACCGGGTCCAGTTCGGCGTCTTTCTGGTGCAGCACCAGCGCCATGGTCGGCAGCGCGGGTAAGCCCAGCGTTTGCGGCGCCATCGCCCTGACATTGGCCGGCAGGCCGATATCCGTGCGGATGGTCAGGCCGAGGCCGGCGGCGACCGCCGCCCAGATGCCGCCAAGGCTGGGGCTGGAGAAGGCCATCCGCCATGGCAGGCCGGCGCGGTCGAGTGTTTCCGTCGTCACCGTGCGCAGCAGGCACGGCGCTTCCAGCGCCACCAGCGGCAGCGCCTCGCCCTCGCGCAGCCTGGTCTCGATCAGCTTGGCCGGCCCGATCCAGCGCAATTGCGCGTCGCCGACATGCCGGCTGTAAGGCAGCGCCTGGCCGCTGTCCCAGGCCAACGCAATGTCGAGATTGCCTGATGTGATCCGCTCGGCGAGTTCATAGCTGCGCCCGATCCGCGCCTCGATCTTGACCTTGGGGTGCGCGCGGGCGAAGCGTCCGAGCACCTCCGGCAGCACCGCCTCGCCGAAATCCTCCTGCAGGCCGAGCCTGACCCAGCCTTCCAGTTCCACGTCGTGGATGGCCGAGGCAGCCTCGTCGTTCAACTCGAGCAGCCGCCTGGCGTAGCCGAGCATGGTTTCGCCGGCTTCGGTCAACGCCAGTCCGCGGCCCGACTTGCGGAAGATCGGCGTCGCCGCCTGGTCCTCCAGCTTCTTCAGTTGCGCGCTCACCGCCGAGGTCGAGCGTCCAAGCCGGTCGGCGGCCTTGGCGAAGCTGCCGAGTTCCATGCCGGTGACGAAGCTTCGGAGGACTTCGAGGTCGAAGGTTACGCGGCGCATCATAACGATCCTGTTTTTCGGGAACAATTGTCAAAAACTTCCCGATATTCGGGATGAAGTTATGGCGGTAAAGACGAGGCGTCAAGGTCCCGAAAGGGCATCAACAGGAGTCCCGCCATGTCGATTGCCGACGCAAATTGTGAGCCAGGCCGGGTTGGCCGAGCCGCCGCCGTCACGTCGAAGGCTGAACGATTTCGCGCCAATCATCGCTGGAAGGTGCTTGGCATCGGCGTTGCCGCCAATGCCAGTTTCTCCGCAACCTTCGCCGGCATACCGGCGGCGGCGGTGTTTCTGCGGTCGGGCTATCACTTGAGCAATGGCAATCTCGGCCTGGTCGTCGGCCTTCTCGGACTGGGCGTCGCCTTGAGCGAACTGCCCTGGGGTCTGCTCACCGACCGCTGGGGCGATCGCGGCGTGCTATTGACCGGCCTTGGTGCGACCGCGGCGTGGCTCGCCCTGATGGCGTTGTTCATCGTGCCCTCAGTGACCTATGTGCCTGGCGTCGCAATGCTGGCCGCATGCCTTCTGGTCGCCGGCCTGCTCGGCGGCAGCGTCAACGGTTCCAGCGGCCGCGCCATCATGGCCTGGTTCCATGAAGGCGAACGTGGCTTTGCCATGAGCATCAGGCAGACCGCGGTGCCGCTCGGCGGCGGGCTCGGCGCGCTGGTCCTGCCGTCGCTGGCATCGGTGCACGGTTTCGCGGCGGTCTTCGGGCTGCTGGCCGCCATGAACGCCGTCTCTGCGCTGTTTGCCTTGCGATGGCTGCACCAGCCGCCGGAACTGGACAATGCCGGCAGCATGGCCATGGCAAAGTCGGGCGGTCCGGCGCCGCTGCGCAATGTCGAGGTCTGGCGCATCGCCACCGCCATCGGCCTGCTCTGCTTTCCGCAAGTGGCGGTGCTCACCTTCGCCTCCGTTTTCCTGCACGATTTCGCCGGCATGGCCACGCTCACGATCAGCGCCAGCCTTGCCGCGGTGAAGACCGGCGCGATGGTGATGCGCGTCTGGAGCGGCCGCTTCACCGACCGCCATGGCAACCGCCGCTGGTTCCTGCGCCTCTGCAGCATGACGAGCGCGCTTGGCTTCGCGGCCGTCGGCCTGCTGGTCCTGGCGGCAGGAGCCACGCCAGACGCCCATGCCGCGTTGATCCCGGCGATTGCCGTGCTGCTGGTCGTTGCCGGCATTTCGGTCTCCGCCTGGCATGGCGTCGCCTACACCGAACTCGCCACGCTTGCCGGCGCCAGCCGCGCCGGAACCGCGCTCGGTCTTGCCAACAGCTTCGTCTTCATCGCCTTCTTCGTGGTGCCGACCGCCATTCCGGCTTTGCTGCTTGTCTGGTCGTGGCCTGGCGTCTGGCTGGTGGGCGCGCTCTGCGCCTTGATTGCATGGCCAATTTTCCTGCGGCCGAACTGACGGGTTGGCCGGTCGGCAAACGGCGTCCCATTTCGGGCCGCTTCGGAAAAACACGATCAACCGCGTTAACCCCGCATCAAGGTTAATGCTTCACTTTGGCTCTCCAGTGGCTCAGTGGCGTTTCTGGAGAGTTCCCCGTGCATCGACGTGTCCTGAAGCGGCTGGCCGCCGCCGCCGGTGAGAAAAAACGTTCCTTCGTATCGCCATTGGTCATCGGGCTCGGCATCTGGATCGGCTTTCCAACTGTCGTCGCCTACCAGGACATGGGCAGCTTGATTTCCGGCCTCGAAGCCTCGGGCACCCGCTGGAACTCTTATGTCGAGCGCTCCGTCGCCGGCTCGGTTCATGCCGCCGAAATGCCTTTCATCGATTCCGTCACCACCGGTTCGCTCTCGGGCTCGGGCGTGCGCCTGCCCGGCGTCGGCAAGGTCTCGTTTCGCGGCAAGGGCAATGTCGCCGGCATCACGCCCGACGAGGACCGCATCATGCGCGCCGACAAGAAGGGCCGCATCATCCAGGTCTCGCCGGTGGCGCCGCCGAAGAACTTCAATGCCGGCTCGATCTTTCAGCGCACCTCCTCGCTGCTGCGGCCGAGCATGGACAGCGGCCTGAAGCTCGCCTTCGCCAAGCCCGGCATCAAGGGCAAGGAAATCCAGATCGCCCAGGCCTTCCACACCAACGTGGACAAGAAGCCCGATCCCGGCGTGCCGGCCATGCTTGCCGCGTTGGTCAACAATGACAGACCGGACGTGCTGGCCACCGCCTATGCCCAGGCCGAACCCGATTACGCCAAGGCCTCACCCTTCGAAGCGCTGCTGCAGGACGAGGAGCCGAGCAGCGGGCGCTTCATTCCGCCGATGGCCAAGGGTGACCACTCGTGGATCCAGAACCCGCTGCCGGCCAGCGTCTTCTCCACGAAGGAGCAGGCCTGCCTCGCCAACGGCATCTATTTCGAGGCGCGCGGCGAATCCGTGCGCGGCCAGGCCGCCGTCGCCCAGGTCATTCTCAACCGCGTCCGCAATCCGGCCTATCCGAACTCGATTTGCGGCGTCGTCTACCAGAACGACAACTGGCTGAACCGCTGCCAGTTCTCCTTCGCCTGCGACGGCCGCAAGAAGCGCATCGAGAGCCCCGCCCATTACAAGACCGCGCAGGACGTCGCGATGGCGGTCACCGCCGGCAAGATATTCATTCCCGAAGTCGGCTCATCGACCCACTACTACGCCAACTACGTCCATCCGGGCTGGGCGCGCACGATGCAGAAGATGACCAAGATCGGCCTGCATATCTTCTACCGCACGTATGGCGGCGGCTGGAGCTGAGCCCTTCGGCTTGCCTGTCGCAAACGAACCGCAAAGGCCCTGGAAGCCGAAATCGGACAGCGGTCGCCGGACGGATTCGGGGCATGTGCCGACCCGATAGTGCCGGGCACGATGTCGCACCTCGCCAAGTGGTTGATTCCAATAGAAAAAATACATGGCTTTGAAGTCCCGCCCGTGGCTTGACGGGCGCAAACCCTCTAACTATGTTGCCGGCGACTTTAGAAGCGGACGGACGGCGACGGTCTGACCGGGCAGGGGGGTTACGATGGCCGACAAGAACGGGCCAGACGGAACCGGAGAAACCGGCCGCGGCAGCAAGCACGAGGCCGACATCCGCGACGAAGATCTCGAACGCCGCCGGCGTGAGCTTGGAGCATCGCTTGCGACAAGACGGCCGGATCAGCTCGAGGGGAATGACGGCGCGAAGGCGACGGCCGGATATGGCCAGGCGCTCAAGCTGTCCAGCGAGTTCATCGCCGGGATAGTGGTGGGTGTGGGCCTTGGCTGGTTTCTGGATCGTGTGGCGGGAACCTCGCCATGGGGTCTGGTCGTCGGCTTGTTGCTGGGCTTTGGCGCCGGCGTGCTCAATGTCCTGCGTTCGTCAGGTGTTGTGGCGGAATTCGGAAAAAGCGAGAAGTCGCACGATCCGAAAGAATGAAATGGCGCCGCCAACGGCGCACAAGGACACTTAAGGCCGTTCGCGGCTTTGACGGGGATGTAAATGGCTGCTGACAAGGTCGATCCGATCCACCAGTTCCATATCGTCAAGCTGATTCCGATCAACATCGGCGGCTATGACCTGTCCTTCACCAATTCGTCCCTGTTCATGGTCGCGACCGTGCTCGTCGCATCGGCGTTTCTGTACCTCTCGACCTCGAGCCGCAGCCTTGTTCCCGGGCGCCTGCAGTCGGTTTCGGAAATGGGCTACGAGTTCGTCTCCAACATGCTGCGCGACGCCGCCGGAACGCAGGGCATGAAGTTCTTTCCCTTCGTGTTCTCGTTGTTCATGTTCGTACTGGTCGCCAACCTGCTTGGCCTTTTCCCGTACTTCTTCACCGTCACCAGCCACATCATCGTCACCTTCGGCCTCGCAGCCCTGGTGATCGGAACCGTCGTTGTCTACGGCTTCACGAAGCACGGTCTGGGTTTCCTCAAGCTCTTCGTGCCGCATGGCGTTCCGGTGTTCCTGCTGCCACTGGTGGTGCTGATCGAAGTGATCTCCTTCGTGTCGCGCCCGGTCAGCCTCTCGGTTCGTCTGTTCGCCAACATGCTGGCCGGCCACATCACACTGAAGGTGTTTTCGGGCTTCGTCGTCAGCCTGAGCGCGCTCGGCGCCGTCGGCGTTGCCGGTTCGGTGTTGCCGCTGGCCATGGCAGTCGCGCTGACCGCGCTGGAATTGCTGGTCGCTTTCCTGCAGGCCTACGTCTTTGCGGTGCTGACCTGCATGTATCTGAACGACGCCCTGCATCCCGGGCACTGACCTAGAATTTCCGGCATCTTTCGCCGGATGGAATTGCAACGAATTACAGATCCAAAGGAGTTTAAAATGGACGCAGAAGCAGCAAAGTACATCGGCGCCGGTATCGCTTGCCTGGGCATGGGCGGCGCGGGCATTGGCCTCGGCAACATCTTCGGCAGCTACCTGGCGGGCGCCCTGCGCAATCCGTCGGCCGCCGATGGCCAGTTCGGCCGCCTGATTTTCGGCTTCGCCGTGACCGAAGCTCTGGGCATTTTCTCGCTTCTCATCGCGCTTCTCGCCCTGTTCGGCTGAGCCCCTGTTCGGCCAATTATTGGTCGGACGAGCATTGGGAAGAATTGGCTGGCCGCATTCCTGCGGCCATGCCTGATATCAGGGGATAGTCCATGTTCGTGACATCTGCGTTTGCGCAAGAGTCCGCACCCGCCGCTGAAGGCGCCCATACCGGTACGGAAGGCGGCACGCATTCCGGCACCGGCGTGCCTGCCGAGGCGCACGGCACGTTCCCGCCATTCGATCCGGCGACGTTTCCGTCCCAGCTTCTGTGGCTGGCGATCACGTTCGGGCTGTTCTATCTGTTCCTGAAGAAGGTGGTGATGCCGCGCCTTGGCGGCATCATCGACGTCCGCAGCGATCGCATCACGCAGGACCTCGACCAGGCCGCCAGGCTGAAGGGCGAGGCCGACGCGGCCGTTGCCGCTTACGAGCAGGAACTGGCGGAAGCCAAGGCCAAGGCCAACGCGATCGGCCAGCAGGCCAACGACGCTGCCAAGGCTGAAGCCGAGGCTGCCCGCAAGAAGGTCGAGGCCGCCCTCGACAAGAAGCTCGGCGAGGCCGAGGCCAGCATTGCTTCCATCAAGGCCAACGCCATGAAGGAAGTCGGCACGATTGCCGAGGACACCGCTTCAGCCATCGTCGATGCGCTTGTCGGCGGCAAGACCAGCAAGGCCGAGATCTCGGCTGCGGTCAAATCCGTGGCCCGGTGAGGAGCACATCATGGACGCCACATCTCTCGCAACGCTCTGGGCAACGGTTGCCCTCGTCATTTTCCTCGGCGTTGCCGTTTACATCAAGGTGCCGGGCTTGATCGCCAAGTCGCTCGACGCCCGCGCGACCAAGATCAGCGACGAGCTTGCGGAAGCCCGCCGGTTGCGCGAAGAGGCCCAGCAACTGCTCGGCCAATACCAGAAGAAGCGCAAGGAAGCAGAGCAGGAGGCCGCAGCCATCGTCGCTGCCGCCAAGCGCGAGGCCGACATGCTTGCCGCCGAGGCGCACAAGAAGACCGAAGACTATGTCACCCGTCGCACTGCGCTTGCCGAGCAGAAGATCGGCCAGGCAGAGCGCGAAGCCGTCGCCGAAGTGCGCGCCAGCGCCGTCGACATCGCCGTCGAGGCGGCCCGCACGCTGCTCGCCGGCAAGATCGACGCCAAGGCCGGCGCGGATCTTTTCAAGTCCGCGCTGCAGGACGTGAAGGCCAGGCTGAACTGAGCGGGGTTAACTCGCTGACATCAAGCCGCCCGGGCAACCTGGCGGCTTTTTTGTTGAGCGGCGACGGAGATTGGCGAAGGCGGTGGTGCGCCTGATCTCCCCCCTCAAGGGGGAGATGTCGCCAAAGGCGACAGAGGGGGTCCGTTCGACCAGGCGCGACGCTCTTTCTGCGACCAAGAAGGGCTAGCGCTTCACGCGCGGTGACCCCCTCTGGCCTGCCGGCCATCTCCCCCTCAAGGGGGGAGATTTAGCTGTCCAACCCGACAAACCCTTCTTCCTCAACCACCTCAACCCCACCCAGCCTGAACGGCGCGAATGACGCCCGGTGCAGCCTTGCCACCGGCCCATGCGCTTCGATCGCGGTGCGGTGCCGCACGGTGGCGTAGCCCATATGGACCTCGAACCCGTAGCGCTCGTGATGGCTGCCGCAGCCGCACATCATGCGGTCGCGCATCACCTTGGCGACGATCGAGGCGGCGGCGATCGATTGCGAGCGCTGGTCGCCCTTGATCAGCGCGCGGCCTTCGCAGAGGAGGCCCGGCGGTACATCGCGGCCATCGGCCAGCGCCAGCTTCGCCTGGATCGGCAGGCCGGCAAGGGCGCGGCGCATGGCTTCCAGGCTGGCCTTGAGGATGTTGCTGCCGTCAATGCCTTCGGCGCTGACCGAGGCGATCGACACGCCGAGCGCTGACCCCAGGATTTTCAGGAACAGCGCCTCGCGCTGCAAATGGTTGAGCCGTTTGGAATCGTCTAGCCCGTCGGGAATGTTGGCGGGATCGAGGATCACCGCCGCCGCCACCACCGGCCCCGCCAGCGGACCGCGGCCGGCCTCGTCCATGCCTGCCACCGGCCACAGGCCTTCAGCCATAGCCTTCGTCTCGAAGGAGAAGTCGGGCTTTTCGACGATTTCGAAAAGAAGCGGAGAATCGGAACGCGCGCGAGCCATGTTGCGGCGAGGTTCGCATCGGCTCCGATTCTCCGCAAGTCCCTCCAGGGTCGAGTGGGGCAAGACCGGGAGGGCACCGTCTGCAGGCCGGGGGACAGGCCGGACGGGATTCGTGGGTCGCCTGCCAACCACGAGGGCAGGGCAGGCGCTACTCTCAGAGCAGCATCAGCTGCTCGGTCGCCTTGGCGGCGGCGACAAACTGGTCGGTTCGGAGCGTGCGCCGCTCGGCGTTGAGGCCGAGCCGCTTGGCCGTGATCTCGAAGCGCCGGCCGATCTGCCAGGCATAGGGGCCGGCGCCTTTCATCCGCTTGCCCCATTCCGAATCATAGTCCTTGCCGTCGCGCATCGAACGGATCAGCGACATCACGTGCCGGTAGCGGTCGGGATAATGGCGCAGCAGCCAGTCCTTGAAGATCGGCGCCACCTCGAGCGGCAGGCGCAGGATGACATAGCCGGCCTCGCGGGCGCCTGCGGCGCGTGCCGAATCGAGGATGCGCTCCATCTCCTGGTCGGTCAGGCCGGGAATGATCGGCGCCACCATGACAGAGGCCGGGATGCCGGCATCGGAAAGCTGCCGGATTGCCTCAAGCCGCTTGGTCGCCGTCGACGCGCGTGGCTCCATGGTGCGCGCCAGCATGCGGTCCATCGTCGTCACCGACAGCGCCACCTTGGCCAAGCCCCGTTCGGCCATGCGCGACAAGATGTCGATGTCGCGCGTCACCAGATGGGATTTGGTGACGATGCCGACCGGATGGCCGCGCGCCTCCAGCACTTCGAGGATCTCGCGCATAATCCGGTATTGTTTCTCGATCGGCTGGTAGGGATCGGTGTTGGTGCCGATCGCGATGGTGCGCGGCTGATAGCCATCCTTCGACAGTTCCTTGTCGAGCAGCCGCGCCGCATCCGGCTTGGCAAACAGCTTCGCTTCGAAATCCAGCCCCGGCGACAGGCCCATGAAGGAATGCGTCGGCCGGGCGAAACAATAGACACAGCCATGCTCGCAGCCGCGATAGGGGTTGATCGAGCGGTCGAAGGAAATGTCGGGCGATTCGTTGCGGGTGATGATGGTGCGCGGCTTCTCGACCTGCACTTCGGTCTTGAACGGCGGCAATTCCTCCAGCGAATTCCAGCCGTCGTCGAACACATGCCGGCTGACCGGCTCGAACCGGCCGGATGGGTTGATGCCGGCGGAACGGCCGCGGTTGCGATCCGGACGGACGCGCATGCCGCTCTGTTCGATCATCGCATTGGCCATCTCGGCTCGCCCTGCTCCGAAAGCAGCAATGTCCGCACGCACGATATGTTCCATTTTGGCCCTTTCCCAAGGACTGTCGGCTGGCTGTCGAATCGCTCTGTTCATGAAAATAATCCTATTTCGCTGATGAGAACAAAGCAAGAACTTTTTCGTTGGGCCATGCACAACTGGCGCTGCGCCGGGCTTTCCGCTATTCGGCTAAAAATGCTCAGCGTTCTCATCGAAACCCGGGATGACGAAGAAGGCCTTGCCCGCACGCTCGCCTCGTTGATCGGCGGCGCGGTCGAGGGCGTGGTGCGCGATGTCATCGTCTGCGACACCGGCTCGACCGACCAGACGCATCGGGTTGCCGATCATGCCGGCTGCCACTTCGTGGCCGGCGGCATTGCCGCGGGAATCAGGCAGGCGAAGGGTGACTGGCTGCTGTTTCTGGAACCCGGCGCAAGGCTGGCGGAGGGCTGGATCGACGACGTTGTCGCTCACACGGCGCGGCAAACCATGCCGGCGCGCTTTTCCCGTGCGCGCGGCAGCCGCACGCCGTTCCTGTCACGGGTGTTTTCGGGCAACCGGGCGCTGGCCGAAGGGCTGGTCATCAGCAAGCGCCAGGCCGCTGCCCTGTCGAAGAACGCGCACAGCGCCGAAGCCCTTGCGCGCGGTCTCGCCACCAGGCGGCTCGACGCCGAAATCTGGCTGGCGCCGAAGAAGTGATGTTTCTCCCCGCTCCCCGTTCCCAGGGAGAAGGGTGCCCGAAGGGCGGATGAGGGGCAGCGTCGGCGTCCCCCCGGAATTGACACTGTCCGCTGCGCCGTCCGGCTTTTTCGCCGCAAAAACCTATTGTGCATTGCACAAAAGCTGACGCGGGATTAGCATTCCGTTGATGCGGGATATCGGGGTTTGGGTAGTGCCGGAGCGGTAAGCAAGCGCCGCGTCGTCGTTGCTGCCGTTCATATCTGAGGACCCCGATGAACCTTTCGTCCCCTGACAAATCCGGCGCCCCCAGTCTGGAAGCCGTTGCCCGCAACGGCAGCCTGCTCCGCCGCATTGCGGTGCGTATCCCGACCTATCTGTCCGACCTGCGCGAAAATCCCGCATGGCTGCCGATGTTCGTGCTTGCCCGCACCATGCCGGCGCGCAAGCTGCACTGGCTTGGCGCCAAAGCCGCGCGCCCCGCGCAGAGTGCCGGAGCGACGATGTTCAGGGGCGTCGACCTCAAGTCGATCGTCGCGGCGCTGCGCACCGATGGCCTGTTCTCCGGACTGGTCCTTCCGCAGGCAATCCACGAAGAGATCGCCAGCTTTGCTCAGAGCACGCCGTGCTTCGGCAATTTCGACCGCCGGCTCGAATTCATGCCCGGAGAACACGCAGAAGCCGAGAAGCGGTTCGGCCGCTCTTTGCTCAGCGGACACTATTTCGAGCGCATCCTCGGCTGCAAGGCGGCACTCGCCATCCAGAACGACCCGCTGCTGCTCGACATCGCCCAGCACTATCTG
The DNA here is from genome assembly GCF_040324475.1 of Mesorhizobium sp. C268A. Classification (NCBI taxonomy): domain Bacteria; kingdom Pseudomonadati; phylum Pseudomonadota; class Alphaproteobacteria; order Hyphomicrobiales; family Phyllobacteriaceae; genus Mesorhizobium; species Mesorhizobium sp. C268A. The sequence continues at coordinate 1,483,249 of NZ_JAMYVX010000001.1, read as the reverse complement.
GGCGGGCAGGCAAAGCTGATCACCACGCGTGTCTGGTGGAGCTTTCCGACCGGCGAGGCTTCCGACGCCGACAAGAACCTTGCCTCGCTCGGCAAATATCATTTCGATCTCGACGACTGGCGGATGCTGAAATTCTTCTTCTATCTCAAGCCCTGCGATGCCGGCACCGGCCCGCATGTCTATGTCAAAGGCAGCCACAACAGGCGCAGCCTCAAGCACCAGTTGACGCTGCTGGTCGGCCATCCGGCGCAAGACGTGCTCAAGGTCTATGGCGACGACAGCCCGGTCACGCTGACCGGCGAGGCCGGCCTCGGCTTCGTCGAGGACCCGTTCGGCTTCCACATGGGCACCGTGCCGTCCACCACGCCACGGCTGATGATGGAGGTCGGCTTCGGCGTCTCGCCGCCCTCGCGCCGCCGCTTCCACGGCGAACCGGTCATCCGCTGAGGCCGGAGCGGATCTCGACCGGCATCCAGCGCGCTTGCCGCCGGGCAATGCGACCCTCTTTGTTCTCGGCATCATAGTCCATTGGGACCGGCTCGCGGTTGAACCGCGGCCGGTCATCCAGCGCATTGACGATGACGATCGCTCTCGGTTCGCCGTCGGTGGTCACAGCAGCGGCATAGACGCCGCAGTCCCGGCAGATGAGATAATCGGCCGTGCGCAATCCGAACCGGTATCGGTGCAGCCGGGCCTCGTCCTCGACCGCGACGATCAATCGCCCCTGCGGATCGGCGGCGGCGCGTGAGCCATGCCGGACGCAGAAGGCGCATTGGCAGGCGCGGATCTCCATCTCGGACGGCACGATTCCGGTTTCGAATGTCAGGTGGATGTTGCCGCAATGGCAGCCGCCGCGGTGCGCGCTCATTGGATCTCTTCCGTCTTGACTTGGCGACAGACTATCCGCCCGACGACCCGGAGGAAATGACCTCTCGAAGGCGCAGCCGCCATTCTGCCTGACAAAGGCAGCACTTGGCCGGCACTTTGCCTTGGTTTACGAGGCGGCCTTGCCGCGCCGCAAATGCTCGTCCAGGCGCGGCATGATCTCGACGAAGTTGCAGGGCATGTGGCGGTAGTCGAGCTGCGGTTTCAGGATGCCGTCCCAGGCGTCCCTGCAGGCGCCGGGCGAGCCCGGCAGCACGAAGACGAAGGTGGCGTTGACGACGCCGCCCGTCGCCCGACTCTGCACTGTCGAGGTGCCGATCTTGTCGTAGGAAATGCGGTGGAACACTTCGGAAAAGCCATCCATGCGCTTCTCGAAGATCGGCTCCAGCGCCTCCGGCGTCACGTCGCGGCCGGTAAAACCGGTGCCGCCGGTGGTGATGACGACATCGATGTCTTCGTCGCGCGACCAGCCCAGCACCTTGTCGCGGATTTTCTCCCGGTCGTCGGTGACGATGTCGCGCGCGGCCAGGACATGGCCGGCCTCGGCGATGCGATCAGCCAGCGTCTGGCCGGATTTGTCGTCGGCAAGGCTGCGCGTATCGGACACCGTCAGCACCGCGATGCGCACCGGGATGAACGGCCGGCTCTCGTCAATTTTGGCCATCGGCCCCCTCCGAAGCGATGCTTCGTGTCGCGGCGACAAACCACTCCGGTTCGCGACTGCGAATCTCGGCGGCGGCGCGCTTGGCGACATTGCCGGTCTCGAACAGCCCGAAGCATGTCGCGCCGGATCCCGACATGCGCGAGAATCCAGATCCGGCCCTGTTCAGCAGGGAAAGCGCTCGGCCGATGGGCGGCTGGATCGCCTGCGCCGCCGGTTCGAGATCGTTGCGGGTGATCTCCAACCAGTTGCGGACACTGTGGAAGTCAAATGCACGCGGCAGCGGCGGCAATCCCTCATTGTCGCGTTTCTCAAGTGCGTTGAACACATCGGGCGTCGAGACAGCGACGCCGGGATTGACCAGCACCAAAGCGAGCGCCGGAAAATCCGGCACCAGCGACAGCTCGTCGCCGACGCCACGCGCAACCAGCGGTTTTGCCGCAAGACACATCGGCACGTCGGCGCCGAGCGTGAGACCGATCCGGCTCAGTTCGGCCTCGCCGATGTCGAGCCCCCAGGTCCCGACAAGACCGTGCAGAACGGCGGCCGCGTCGCTTGAGCCGCCGCCGACGCCGGATGCGATCGGCAGGTTCTTTTCCAGCCGGATGGCAACCGGCGGCGTGCTCTGCTGGCCGGCCTGCCTGCGCAGCGCCTCGCGCGCCTTCACCACCAGATTGCTGTCGTCGATCGGCACGGAAGTCGCGTAACGACCCGATACGGAGAACCGCTCGGCGTCGGCAGGCTCGATCTCGACCCTGTCGCCGAAGCGGGTGAAAACGACCAGGCTCTCGAGCAGATGATAACCGTCGGCGCGCTTGCCGGTGACGTGCAGCGCCAGATTTATCTTGGCGGGCGCAAGCCACGTCCGGGCTGCGGCATCCAAACTGTCGGCTGCTGACGGGATGATGCTCAGTCCTTGGCCAGGCGGTATTCGCCGGTCTTGGGATCCTGGACCAGCGTGCCGTTGGTGCCGTTGGCTGCCTGCTTTTCGGTGCGCCGCACCTTGGCGGTCACACGTTCGGCCTCGCGGACGAAGGTGCGGTAGCCGAAATAAGCGGCTGCGCCGACAACTGCGAAGAAAATGATCTGTGGCATTTCAAAGCTCCTCCCTCGCAAGGCGGCAAGGCAGACTGTCAAGCCCTCATGCTAGACGCTTTCCCTGCTTTTTCAAAGCCCGAAGCGCGCCCACAATGCGCGCTCTTCCGCCGCATCGATCACGCCGCTTGCGGCGGCGGCGGCAATATCGGGCGCTGAAAAGTTCGAGCCGAACAGGCCGATGCGGCCAAACAGGCCACGCGGCGCGGTGACCAGCCTGAGCTGGGTTTTCGCGCCGAAGCGGGTTTTCAGTACCGTGCGCATGTCGCTCAACGCATCGACGAGGCCAAGCTCCAGCCCTTTCTTGCCGGTCCAGAACAGGCCGGTGAACAGGTCCGGATCGTCCTTCAGCTTGGTGCCACGGCGTTCCCTGACCAGGTCGATGAAGGTCTCGTGCACTTCCAGCTGCAGCGCCTTCAGGCGCTCGACGTCTTCCCTCTTCTCCGGCTTGAACGGGTCGAGCACCGCCTTGTTCTGGCCGGCGGTGTGGACACGGCGCTCGACACCGATCTTCTTCATCAGTTCGGGAAAGCCGAACGAGGCCGAGACGACACCAATCGAACCGACGATGGAGGACGGATCGGCAAAGATCTCGTCGCCGGCGACCGCGATCATGTAGCCGCCCGAGGCCGCCACATCCTCGACGAAGACCAGCACCTTCTTGTTCTTCTCGACCGCGAGGTCGCGGATGCGCTTGAAGATCAGCCGCGACTGCACCGGCGAGCCGCCAGGCGAATTGATCGAAATGGCGACGGCGGGCGCATCGAACAGGAACGCCTTTTCGATGAGGGCGGCGGTGGACGCCAAGGAGAGGCTCGGCCGGAACGGGCCGCCGCCGGCCATGATGGTGCCATGCAGCCTGATGACGGGAATGGTGACGACGCTGGATCGCCAGGATTTCGGCAGCAGGCGGTTGAAAAGGCGTTTCACGAGGTGGCTGTCTCCAAATGGCTTCAACGCATGTAGGGATTTGCCGGTCAACGGCAATGCTGCAATCCATCTCAGCCAACTGTGTGCCGGTTTTGCGGCAACGACACTGACGGGCCCAAATCAATCGCCAAACAGCGACGCCAGTCCGTTGTTGATCATCTCGGTTCGTTCCGACGGGCCGTCGCCCGTTTGCCCATGCAGCATCAAAGGCGGGCGGATCGACAGCTTGCCGCGCGCGCCGAGCGCTGCCCTGACGACAATGCGGATTGCGGCTGCTTCCGGGCGCGGATGCACGGCCAGCATCTCGGCGTCGCCGAAGCGGCCCGACAGGGCATCGAGGAGGTCGCCAAGCTGTTCCGGCCGCGCAATGACGGCCAGGCCCCCGCGCGGCTTGGCGACGGCAGCCGCACTTCGGATCCAGCTCTCGAACAGCCCGTCGTCCATGACATGCGCTTGCCGCCGCAGCGGATCTGGCGTGGCACGGTCTTGCGCCGCGTTGAAGGGCGGGTTCATGATGACGAAATCGAAGGAATTGTCGGCAAGGCCGGCTTGCGTCCGCGCCCGGCCCGACAGCGTGACGTCGGCGGTCAGCACCGAGGCGCGATTGCCGAGATGCGCATTGCCGGGATGGGCGAGCGTGGTTGTGGCGAAGCCTGCCATCTCGGTCGACCGTTCGACGAGCACGACCTGCGCCTCTGGGCAGCGCGACAGCACGGCGAGACCCGCCGCACCGGCGCCGGCGCCGAAATCGGCGAGGCGTCCAGAAAAGCCGGATGAAACTGCTGCCGCCAGCATCATGGCATCCATCCCGGCGCGATGCCCTGTCCTGGGCTGGACAAGCCAGAAGCGGCCGCGATGGAAGGCATCGACCGTATGGGCCGGCGTATCGCTGGTAAGCGCGCTCGCTTCAGCCATTATGTCTGGCGGATTTCGTTCTCGATGCCGGCGTCTTTCAAGATGCGCCGCGCCTGATCGGCCTGGTCGGCATCGACCATCACGCGCTTCTGCAAAAGACCGATCGACCCTTCGAGAATGCTCATGTTCTGGTCGGCGACGAAGCAGGCAATCCCGGCATCGCGCATCAGCGATTCGACAAAGGAGATGATCACGGCATCGTTGGTGCGCACGAGTTCTATCATCGGACGAAGTTCGCAGGTTGCAGCGTTGATGTAAACGCTGGAGCATGGCGCCGAAAGTGTGGAGCGGTTTTCGGGCAACGGCATGCGGTCGCTAAGGTTGACACGCCGTCACCGCAGCCGCGCCAATTCGCCTCTTGCCGTGCCCGTATGTGCCGCCCTAGAGTCCCAGGCGGGACCAGGGTGCCGTCGCACGCGTGATCAAAGACGGGAGTGTTTGTTGGTGGGTGTCGTTCTCAACATCGAAAACGGGAAGCGGGAACCCGCCTCCATCAAGGATCTCATCGACCTGACAGCAGCCGATATGGGGCGCGTCAACAAACTGATCCTGTCCAAGGCCGGCTCCGACGTCGAGATGATCCCGGAGGTCGCCAATCATCTGATCTCGTCGGGCGGCAAAAGGCTGCGTCCCATGCTGACGCTCGCGGCGGCCCAGATGTTCGGCTATTCCGGCGAGGGCCACGTCAAGCTCGCCACCGCGGTCGAGTTCATGCACACCGCCACGCTGCTCCATGACGACGTCGTCGACGAGAGCGGCATGCGGCGCGGCAAAAAGACTGCCCGCATGATCTGGGGCAACCAGGCGAGCGTGCTGGTCGGCGATTTCCTGCTCGGCCAGGCTTTTCGCATGATGGTCGATGTCGGTTCGCTGGAAGCGCTCGACATCCTGTCCAGCGCCGCCTCGATCATCGCCGAGGGCGAGGTGATGCAGCTGGCGGCAGCCAAGAACCTCGATACCACCGAGGACGAGCATTTCGCCGTCATCAAGGCCAAGACCGCGGCGCTGTTCTCGGCTGCCGCCGAGGTCGGCCCGGTCATCGCATCGGCGACGCGCAACGATCGCGCCGCATTGCGCTCCTACGGCATGAATCTCGGCCTTGCCTTCCAGCTCATCGACGATGCGCTGGATTATGGCGGCTCCAGCCAGGAGCTGGGCAAGAATGTCGGCGACGATTTCCGCGAAGGCAAGGTTACGCTGCCGGTCATCCTCGCCTACCGGCGCGGCACCAAGGCCGAGCGCACCTTCTGGAAGCGCGCCATCGAGGACAATGTCACCGACGATGCCGGCCTGGAAAAGGCGATCGGCCTGATGACCCGCCATGGCGCCATTGCCGACACCATCGGACGGGCCCGCCATTTCGGCGAGATCGCCCGCGATGCGCTGGCACCGCTGGAGGCGACGCCGCAGAAATCGGCGCTCATCGACGTCATCGACTTCTGCATCAGCCGGGTGAACTGACCCGCGCCTGGCGCCAAAGCAAGTTTGCACGCAAAATCGGGCAATCACCGCTCGACAATCGGCAGCAGTGCAAATTATCTATAAAACATGGCAAAGACCGCAGACGACACCATCGCCGTGCGCATCAGCAAGGTGCTGGCGGATCGCATCATATCGGGCGCGATCGAACCCGGCGCCCGGCTGCGGCAGGATCACATCGCCGAGGAATTCCAGACCAGCCATGTCCCGGTGCGCGAAGCCTTCCGGCGCCTGGAGGCGCAAGGGCTGGCGGTCAGTGAGCCCAGGCGGGGCGTGCGCGTCGCCGCTTTCGATCTCGGCGAGGTAAGGGAAGTCGCCGAAATGCGGGCAGCCCTTGAAGTGCTGGCGCTGCGCCATGCCGCGCCGCATCTGACGGCTTCCATTCTCAACCTTGCCGAAGAAGCCACAAAGGCCGGCGACAAATCCCGCGATGTCCGATCTTGGGAGGAGGCCAACCGCACCTTCCACCGGCTGATCCTGGCGCCCTGCGGCATGCCGCGGCTCATCGCCACCATCGACGATTTGCACGCCGCAAGCGCCCGCTTCCTGTTCGCCGCATGGCGCTCGGAATGGGAAATCCGCACCGACCAGGATCATTGCGCGATCCTGAGCGCGCTGCGGCAGGGCAATACCGAATCGGCCGCCGCCACGCTTGGCCGGCACGTGCAGTGGATCGGCCAGAAACCAGTCAAGACCGCGTCGGGCAAGATGCGCGAAGCGTTTGCCATCGTCGGGTAGGGACGAAGGGACAAGTCGTCGGATTCCGCGCGTAGCGATCCTTCACACCCCCTCTGTCCTGCCGGACATCTCCCCCGCAAGATGGCCGGCAGGCCAGAGGGGGGTGCTGTCCCGCCAGCCTTTCCAAATGTCCTTTATTCGGCACGCAAGCCCAAGCCTTTTTAGGGGCGAGGGTTGCCATTCCCGCGCAAATATGAATTCGATAATAGATCGAACAACTAAATTATCTATAATTTCAAATCAGCCAGGGAAGCCGCCATGACCGACATCGCCTTTTCGCCGTCCAAGCCGTCCTTCAGCCCGTTGCGCCTGCAAACCCGCTCGCATAGCTGGCAGGCCGCGGCCATCGTCCTCGGTACGCTGTTTCTGGCGCTGTTGTCCCAGATCGAGGTGCCGATGGTGCCGGTGCCGGTCACCATGCAGACCTTCGCCGTGACGCTGGTCGGCGCACTTTATGGCTGGCGGCTTGGCGCCATGACCATCATCGCCTGGCTCGCCGAGGGCGCCGTGGGCTTTCCTGTCCTGTCCGGAGGGGCAGCGGGCGCGTCGTATTTCGTCGGGGCAACGGGCGGTTATCTCTTCGCCTTCCCGGTCGTCGGCGCGCTGGTCGGCTGGCTGGCCGAACGCGGCTGGAACGGCAACCGCGTGCTGCTCGCCTTCGCCGGCATGGTCCTCGGCAACCTCGCCTGCCTGGTTCTCGGCACGGCCTGGCTCGCCGTCATGATCGGCCTCGAACAGGCCATCACCTTCGGCTTCTTGCCCTTCCTCGTCGGCGGCCTGCTGAAATCGGCGCTCGGCGCCGCGACGCTCAAGCTGTTTTCCGGTAAGGCGGACCCGGCAGGAGCATGATCCCGAAAAGTGGAGTCCGGTTTTCGGAAGAGATCATGCTCAAACAAAAAGATGGAGCCCCATCCCGATATCTTCGGGATGGAACAGGCTCCGCAACCGCGTCCTAAGACCGATGACCGTCAGGCTGCGCTCCCACCATCTGCTTTGCCTGCTGACCTATATCGGCGAAGGGTACAGCGCAGCCTTCGTCGCCAACTATGACGTGATCGCGAAACGTCTGGGCCGGGGCGAGGATATTCTGATCGTCTCCGGCCCCGACGACATCTGTCGGCCGCTGCTCGGCGAGGCCGAGCCCCACTGCTTGCGCGAAAGCGCCGCAGGCCGGGACGAGCTGGCAGCACGCGATGTCGGCAAGCTGCTGGCCCGGCCCATCGAGGCGGGCGTCCGTTTCAGCCTCGACGCGGCAACGCTTGCCGCCTTGCGCGCGGCCTTTTCAGCCGGTGTGACGCGTGAGGCCTGCCAGGGTTGCGAGTGGGCCGGCCTGTGCAGCACGATAGCGGCACGCGGATATCGCGATGTCAGGCTGTAGCTCCCAACCCCGATCTGCTATTGTCGGAACCGACAGTGTCTGCGTCGCCATGGTTTGTTAATCGGGTGACCCGATTGTGAATTCGGCCCGGATTGAAGCCTGACCCCAAAAAGGCCATGCTTTGTCAGGAAACATCGAGTCTATGGCTTCTCCGCGCCGACGCGGGATGGCGCTTGGCTGAAAGGGATACGATGCGGCAAGGACGTGCGCGCTGGCTCGCGGGGCTGGCAATTATGGCAGGGATGGCGATTTCTCCATTGCCTGCCTACGCCAAGGAATCGACCGACCCGGTCAAGATCACCTCCTTCTCGGGCGCCTATCTCGCCGCCCGCATCGCCGAAGGCGACAACGACCTCGACAATGCCATCGCTTATTACAAGCAGGCGCTCGCCTTCAATCCCGGCGACACCTCGCTGCAGCAAAGCCTGATGCTGTCGCTGATCGCGCAAGGCCGCTTCGAGGAATCGCTGGTCTATGCCGACAAGCTCAAGGCAGTTCCCGACGTCGAGCGCTTCTCGCGTCTGGCTCTGGCGGTCGATTCCTTCCACAAGAAGGATTTCACCAAGGCGCAGTACTGGCTCAAGCTGTCGCTCGAATCCGATCTCGACCGGCTGATTTCCGGCGTCATGTCCGGCTGGGCACAAGAGGGCGCCGGCGACCCCACCGGGGCGATGGCCTCGATCGACAAACTGCAGGGGCCTGACTGGTTCGGCCTGTTCAAGTCCTTCCACCGCGCGCTGATCGCCGATGCCGCAGGCCTATCGGACAAGGCCGACGCGCTTTATGACGCGACCCTGACCGACGTCACGGCCGGCGGTGCCGCGCCCGAGACATGGATGCGCAACGCCCAGGCCTACGCGTCTTTCCTGGCGCGCAAGGGAAACAAGAACAAGGCGCTCTACGTGCTCGACAAGGCCGAGGCGTTCGCGCCCGGCAAGCTCGACATCCAGGCGCTTCGCGACAGGATCAGCAAGGGCGACAAGATCGAGCCCTTCGTCGCCAGTCCCTCCGAAGGCGCCGCTGAAATCCTGCTCGACCTCGCCATCGCGCTCAATCGCGGCGGCGGCGAGCCGTTCGTGCGCCTCTATCTGCAATATGCGCTCGCGCTCAAGCCCGACAGCGACGCCGCTTTGGTGCAGCTTGCCGCCGTTGCGGAGCAGCTGAAGGACGGCGAAGGCGCCATTGCGCTCTATAGCCGCATTCCAGCCTCCTCGCCGCTGAAGGAGCTTTCCGACCTGCAGCTCGGCCTCAACCTTGCCGATCTCAACCGTCACGACGAGGCTATCGCCCATCTCAAAGCATTCGTCGAAGCTCACCCCGATGACATGCGCGCCTATCTGGCGCTGGGCGGGGTCTATGCCTCGAAGGAGGATTTCCGCTCCGCCGCCACTCTCTACGACAAGGCGGTCGCGGTGCTGAAGACGCCGACCAATGCCAACTGGAACATCTACTATCAGCGCGGCATCGCCTATGAGCGGCTGAAGGAATGGCCGAAGGCCGAACCGAACTTCCTCAAGGCGCTTGAGCTGTTCCCCGACCAACCGCAGGTGCTGAACTATCTCGGCTATTCCTGGGTCGACATGAACATGAACCTCAAGGAAGGCCTGGCGATGATCCAGAAGGCCGTCGACCTCAGGCCGAGCGACGGCTACATCGTCGACTCGCTGGGCTGGGCCTATTTCCGCATGGGCCGATTCGACGACGCCGTGCGCGAAATGGAGCGCGCCGTGTCGCTCAAGCCGGAAGATCCGGTGCTCAACGACCATCTCGGCGATGCCTATTGGCGCGTCGGCCGCAAGCTCGAAGCCACTTTCCAGTGGAATCAGGCGCGCGACCTGAAGCCGGATCCCGATGTGCTTGCCATTTTGCAGCAGAAGCTGATGAAGGGCCTGCCGCCGATCGAATCCAACACGGCGCAGGAAACCCCGAAGGTCAAGCCGGCCACCCCGCCAGCGCCGAAGGGGTGATCGGGCCATACTTCTGATGAAACGGGGCTCGCTGAGCCCCGTTTTTTCGGCTTGGCGTCTTAGAGCAATTCCAGGAAAGTGTGCGCGGTTTTCCGTTCGGAATTGCGACAGAAACAAAGAGATAGAGACGCCCTATCGCGATCGTCATTCTATGGCGGAGCAAGGAGCGAAGCGACGCGGCGCAGACCCAGCGTTGGCGCTCATTCTAGAACAGCTTTCGGTAGACGACGAACCCCGAGAGATCGCCGATCTTGTCGTAGAGCTTCATCGCCGTGTGGTTGGTTTCGTGTGTCAGCCAGTAGACGCGGCTGGAGCCTGCGGTTTGCGCCCTGGTATAGACGTCTTCGATCAGTGCCCGGCCGACGCCCTTGCCGCGCGACGCCTCATTGGTGAAGAGATCCTGCAGATAGCAGTTCGGCGAAATCGCCGTCGTGGTGCGGTGGTAGAGATAGTGGACAAGGCCGAGAAGCTTGCCTTCGCTCTCGGCGACCAGCGCATGCATCGGCTCATAGGCATCGAAGAAGCGCGACCATGTCATTGCAGTGATGTCACCGGGCAAGGCGGTCTCGCCCGAGCGGCCGTAAAACGCATTGTAGCCGTCCCACAGCGGCAGCCATTGCTCGTAATCCTCTCGGGTGACGGGGCGTACGGTGAACTGGCCTTGCATGGCTGAACCTTTGTCGTTGAAGCTGGGCGAGCAAACGGCCACCGGCACCGTCCGGCAATGGGCCAGTCCGAAGCAAAGCGTTCAACCTCTCATCAAGGCGGCGATAGGCGCTGCCTTGACGCCTACCGGCCCGGCAACTAGGGAATGGCATCATTTCAGCGCTTTCCGAGGCCGCCGTGACGTCAGACAGTCCAGCCCATATGCATCCCAGCCGCTCGTTCCAGGGGCTGATCCTGACCCTGCACAATTACTGGGCCGCCTATGGCTGCGTCATCCTGCAGCCTTACGACATGGAAGTCGGCGCCGGCACCTTCCATCCGGCCACCACGCTGCGCGCGCTCGGGCCCAAGGGCTGGAACGCCGCCTACGTCCAGCCCTCGCGCCGGCCCAAGGACGGCCGCTACGGCGAAAACCCCAACCGGCTGCAGCATTATTACCAGTACCAGGTGATCCTGAAGCCCAACCCGCCGAACCTGCAGGAGCTCTATCTCGGCTCGCTCAAGGCGATCGGCGTCGATCCGTTGCTGCACGACATTCGCTTCGTCGAGGACGACTGGGCAAGCCCGACGCTTGGCGCCTGGGGGCTCGGCTGGGAGTGCTGGTGCGACGGCATGGAAGTGTCGCAGTTCACCTATTTCCAGCAGGTCTGCGGCATCGAATGCGCGCCGGTGGCGGGAGAACTGACCTACGGCCTGGAGCGGCTGGCCATGTATGTGCAGGGCGTCGACAATGTCTACGACCTCAACTTCAATGGCCGAGAAGGCGCCGAAAAAGTCACCTATGGCGATGTCTTCCTGCAGGCCGAGCAGGAATATTCCAGGCACAATTTCGAATATGCCAACACCGCCATGCTGCTCAGGCATTTCGAGGACGCCGAAGCCGAATGCAAGGCGCTGCTCGCGGCCGGCGCCCCGGCTTCGAACGACAATCTGCCGATGCACCGCATGGTCTTCCCGGCCTATGACCAGTGCATCAAGGCCAGCCACGTCTTCAACCTGCTCGACGCGCGCGGCGTGATTTCGGTGACCGAGCGGCAGAGCTACATCCTGCGGGTGCGCAATCTGGCGAAAGCCTGCGGCGAGGCATTTTTGCAGACCCAGGCCGGCGGGCTCGCCGCCTGAGGCTCACTTCATCATTTCGAGGGAAATGTTGATTGGGGCCAACATCGGGCCAGTCGACCCCGCCATGGTCCGCATAGCCTGCCGTACGCCCGGCATCGAGAAGGCGCCATGCACCTGCGCGGCGAAACAGGCGCTGAGCGCGATGATCTGGAGAAGTCTCGATGCCGTTTTCATGGTCGTTCAGCCAATAGGTCCCTGCCTGAGCGTTGGTCGCTTCAGCGCTGCGTTTGGTTCATGGAAATCTTTGATCAAAGGACCGGCGGGCTGGTTGCGGCCCGACAGGGGGGGTCAAAATTCCTGGAAACAGCGGTCAGCCGAGTTGCCATGCCCTCTTACCACCCCCTAGATGGGGGAGGTCGCCGCGAAGCGGCGGGTGGGGGTGACAGCGCGACGTTCCATGCCAAAACTCGATCGATTCAAGCTGCAGTCTGCGCAAAGGCTTCGCGCGGCGATGACCGACGAGGAACGCATCCTGTGGCGGCATCTGTGGCGCATTCCAGTAGAAGGCACTCATTTTCGCAGGCAGGCGTCGGTAGGCGTTTACTTCCCTGATTTCATCTCCCACCGGCTGAAGCTGATCATTGAGGTGGACGGTGCCCATCACAGCTTCGATGACCAGCTGCGCCATGACGAGCGTCGAACGAAATGGTTCGAGAGCCAAGGCTACCGCGTCATTCGCTTCTGGAACCATGAAATCAAAAACGAACTGGATTCCGTGCTCGATACGATCTATGCGGCGGTGGAAGAACGAAAATCACACCTGCGTTTGCGCGATGGTGCCGAAGGTATCGGCGGCTGAGAGGTCGCCACCCCACCCCGGCGCTACGCGCCGACCCTCCCCATCAAGGGGAGGGTGGGAGCTTAACCATGCCAGACCTGCTCTTAGAACTTCGCTCCGAGGAAATCCCCGCCCAGCCGCGCGTCCGCAGCGCCGGAGGCGCGAGGACGCGCAATCAGGAAGAAGGCATGCGGGTGGAGAAACTCTGATGCCTGATCTTTTGCTAGAACTTCGCTCCGAGGAAATCCCCGCCCGGCCGCGCAACCGCAGCGCCGGAGGCGCGAGGACGCGCAATCAGGGAGAAGGCATGCGGGTGGAGAAACTCTGATGCCTGTTCTTTTGCTGGAACTTCGCTCCGAGGAAATCCCCGCCCGGCCGCGCAACCGCAGCGCCGGAGGCGCGAGGACGCGCAATCAGGGAGAAGGCATGCGGGTGGAGAAACTCTGATGCCGGATTTGTTGCTGGAACTCCGCTCCGAGGAAATCCCCGCCCGCATGCAGCGCAAGGCGGCGGGCGATCTCAGGAAGATGCTGACCGACGGTCTGGTCGAGGCGGGTCTGACCTATGACGCCGCGCGCGAATACTGGACGCCGCGGCGCCTGGCGCTCGATGTCAGGGGCCTGACCGCGCGCTCGAAGGATATCCACGAGGAGATCAAGGGGCCGTCGACGACGGCGCCGGAACAGGCGGTGCAGGGTTTTCTGCGCAAGGCAGGCCTTGCCTCGGTTGCCGAGGCGCATGTTCATTCCGATCCGAAGAAGGGCGATTTCTACGTCGCCCATATTTCGAAGCCGGGCAGGGCGGCGGAAGAAATCATCGCCGAACTGGTGCCGGCCATCATTCGCGGCTTCCCCTGGCCGACATCGATGCGCTGGGGCCGGCTTCAGCCAAGCCCGGTTCGCTGCGCTGGGTGCGGCCGCTGCAGACGATTCTGTGCACCTTCGGCCCGGAGACCGAGGAGCCGGTGGTGGTCGATTTCGAGATCGATGGCATCCGCTCGGGCAATATCACCTACGGCCATCGTTTCATGGCGCCGGGGGAAATTACCGTGCGCCGCTTCGACGATTACGTGACCAAGCTGGAAGCGGCCAAGGTCGTGCTCGATGGCGACCGCCGCAAGGAGATCATCCTTGCCGACGCCCGCAACCTCGCCTTCGCCAACGGGCTCGATCTGGTCGAGGACGAAGGGTTGTTGGAAGAAGTGTCGGGCCTGGTCGAATGGCCGGTGGTGCTGATGGGCGAATACGAGCAGGCCTTTCTCGCCATTCCGCCCGAGGTGGTCCGGCTGACCATCCGTGCCAACCAGAAATGCTTTGTCACCCGTCCGCAAGGCGACGGCGAAAACCTTTCCAACCGCTTCATCCTCACCGCCAACATCGAGGCGAAAGACGGCGGCAAGGAGATCGCGCACGGCAACGGAAAGGTGGTGCGCGCCCGCCTGTCGGATGCGCTGTATTTCTGGAAGACCGACCAGGGCGATCTGCCCGATCTGGGAGAGCTCGAGGCATCGGCGAAAAAGTTCGGCCTCGATCTGAAAAAGCCGCTCGACCAGCGCATGGCCCGCCTCGACCATCTCAATGTCACCTTTCACACCAAGCTCGGTACGCAAGGCGATCGGGTGGAGCGGATCAAGCGGCTGGCGCAGGAGCTGGCGCCAACAGTGGCGCAGTCGATCTCCCCCCTTGAGGGGGAGATGGCCGGCAGGCCAGAGGGGGTCGCTTCGGCTGCCGCGACGCCGCCCGGTCTCTCGAAGAAAGAGGGAGTTGGCGCTCCACGCGAGACGACCCCCTCTGTCGCCTTCGGCGACATCTCCCCCTCAAGGGGGGAGATTACCGCGCTCGCCGGGCGTGCGTCGGTGCTCGCCAAGGCCGATCTTACGACCGAAGCAGTGGGCGAGTTTCCGGAACTGCAAGGCGCCATGGGGCGCAAATACGCGCTGCTGCAGGGCGAGCATCCGTCCGTGGCCGCGGCGATCGAGGAACACTACAAACCGCAAGGTCCGTCGGATAGCGTGCCGACCAATCCGGTGTCGATTGCCGTCGCGCTGGCCGACAAAATCGATACGCTGGTCGGCTTCTGGGCAATAGATGAAAAGCCGACGGGATCAAAAGACCCCTATGCGCTGCGCCGGGCGGCGTTGGGCGTGGTTAGAATATTGATTGAGAATCGTATCCGGTTGGCGCTGACACCCATCTTTGGGAGCGCTTACGAGTGGGCGAACTATCTCGATAAGAATGCTGCTTCAACGCTGGAAGTGAGGGCGGAGCAGATTTATCGCTCCGACCTCCTCGCCTTCTTCCACGATCGCCTGAAGGTCTATCTCCGCGACCAGGGCGCCCGCCATGATCTCATCGACGCGGTGATCACTCCGCAGTCGGACGACCTCCTGCAGATCGTCCGCCGCGTCGAAGCGTTGGGCTCCTTCCTCGACACCGAGAATGGCAAGAACCTGCTCGCCGGCACCAAGCGCGCGGCCAACATTCTGGCCGCCGAGGAGAAGAAGAAAACGCTCGTCGCCGAGACTGTTGAGCCGGCGCTGTTTCGCGAGGAGGCCGAGAAATCGCTGTTTGCAGCGGTGAATCAGGCGGAGAGAGAAGCCGGCGAAGCGATTCAAAACGAAGACTTTTCCGCCGCCATGCTGGCCCTTAGCGTGTTGCGTGAACCGGTTGATTCATTCTTTGAACGCGTTCTCGTGAATGATGAGGACCAGGCCGTGCGCGCCAACCGCCTGGCGCTGCTCGCTCGCATCCGCACGGCCACCGATCAGGTCGCGGATTTTTCCAGAATAGCTGGCTAAGGGACGGACAAGCCCGAACACGGGCGGCGTTCACACGCCGCCCGTCTTGTTTTCAGTCCTCCCGAGGCTGACTCCGTCAGTCCTCCAAAATGCTGACATGCACGCTGTCTGAATAGACGTCGACCTGGATCAGCGGCTCGCCATTGACGATGGCGTTCCGTGTCGAGGAGCTCATCGCGCCACCGCGCTTCAGCATGCGTTCCAGATACGCGCGATCATCGTTGCTGCGGAACCAGTCATCGCCCTGGTCGTCGGCATCGCGTCGGTGGAACTTGTGCCAGTTGGCGCGGTCCTGCCGCACCATCTGTGCTGCGCTGCTCAGCTCATAGCCGTCGCTGGCATGGTGGTCGCGATCGGAAATGCGCGCGACGTAGGACCCTAGCTCGTCACCGGCCTGCGCGCCGCCGACACCTATAGGTGACGCCAGCAACAGGCCGGCAATAGTCAAAGATTTCGTCATGTTCATGATAACCCCTCGCTCTCCTAGAACCCGGCGCGCTCATGCCAAACCCGATTGGCGAAATTGGGGCCGCCGCCGCCAAGCCGATGGTGCGCCGGGGCGTCGATCGGCGTCAAGCGGCATGGATCGGCCGACTGTCTTGGCCGACTGTTTTGGCTGAATGGCCTACTCGGCTTTGCCGACGCCCTCGATCGGCTGCTGCGGTGTTGTTGCCGGCTGCGGCGCTGCCGGTTGCGACTCGGGCTTGCCGTTCGATGCCGTTGCAGTTCCGGCTGGTGCGGTCTCTGCTGTCGGCTCAGTTGCCGGCGCCGCGGCGCTCGCCCTGGCCGGAGCCGGCGCGGCGAAGGCGCCGCCGACGACGCCGCCGCGAATGATCATCGGGTCCTGGCCGTGCCTAGGCTTTTCGGGGATCGCCGCGACCTTTTCATAAGTCACATCGGGCTGGGCATCGCCGAGTGCGACGATCGATGGCGACGAGGCGATCCTGACCGGTCCGGATCCGCCAACCTTGATGACCGATGGCGTCGAGGTCGAGACGCCGAGAAAGACGATCGACGAGGCGTGCGCCCCACCGGTCATCGCCGCCAGGGTGAAACCAAGCGCTCCAAGCACACGCATCGACATCGAAACCGTCCCCTTGCCCAACAAGCCGCCAGCCCTAACCCAAGTAGCCTAACCCCAGTGGATTGATGCCGGCTTGCAGGGAAACATAGCATTTTAGGCATTGATAATTCGCCAACGCCGGCTTGCCCGAAAACCACTGCCGTATTAGAGCAATTCCAGGAAAAGTGAGTAGCGGTTTTCCGTCCGGAATTGCGCAAAAACAAATACTTAGAGCGTTTCAGCGAACCGCTGAACCGCTCTAATGCATGTCGCTCAAAAGTGGCCCCGGTTTTGAGAGAACGACATGCATCAAAACAAAGACCTAAAGCGCGTCGCATGAATCGGTTCAGCGCGACGCGATTTAGGGGGTGCCTGTGAGGTGAAGCGAGTGGCTGAGATACTATCCGTCGGCGAAGCGATGGAGCAGGCGTTGGCGCTGCTCGAGGGCGGTGACGTCGTCGCCATCCCGACGGAGACCGTCTATGGACTGGCCAGCGACGCGACCAATGGCGTCGGCGTCGCCCGCATTTTCGAAGCCAAGGGCCGGCCGCGCTTCAACCCGCTGATCGCCCATGTCGCCGATCTCGCGATGGCCGAGCGCATTGCGATCTTCGACCCGCTTTCGAAGCGGCTGGCCGAGGCGTTCTGGCCGGGGCCGCTGACGCTGGTGCTGCCGCTCCGACCCGGCAACGGCATCCATCCGCTGGTCACCGCCGGGCTCGATACGATCGCGCTGCGCATGCCGAGGGGCTTCGGCGGCGAGCTGATCGCCAGGCTCGGCCGGCCGCTGGCCGCGCCCAGCGCGAACTCTTCGGGCAAGATAAGCGCCACGACAGCGCAAGCCGTGGCGGCCGATCTCGGCGCCAAAATCCGGCTGGTGGTCGATGGCGGCGCCACCCCGGTCGGGCTGGAATCGACCATCGTCAAGGTCGAAGGCAACAGCGTGCGGCTGCTGAGGCCAGGCGGCATCGCTGCCGCCGATATCGAGGCCGTCACCGGCATTAAGCTGCAGCGCGGCGCGACAGCCGGCATCGAGGCGCCCGGCATGCTGGCGTCGCATTATGCGCCGCGCGCATCGGTGCGGCTCGATGCACAGAGTGTGGCTGAAGGCGAGGCCTTGCTGGCCTTTGGTGGCGACCGCGCCGAAGGCTGGCAAGCGGCGGCCGCCTTGCGCAACCTGTCTGCGTCAGGCGATTTGCGCGAAGCCGCAAGCAATCTGTTCGCGTATTTGCAGGAACTCGACCGCAGCGGTGCGGCGACGATCGCCGTCGAGCCGATCCCGTTCGACGGGCTCGGCGAGGCGATCAACGATCGGCTGTTTCGTGCCGCTGCCCCCCGTGACAAGCTCGATTGAGCGCCATAGTTTGCGCCCATGAACGACTCCCCCTTCGACCTCGATCCCGCTCTCATCGCCCGCTTCGCGGCAATCGTCGGCGACAAATATGCGCTGCGCGACCAGGCCGATATTGCGCCGTATCTGACCGAGCGGCGCGGCCTATGGCACGGCAGGACCGCCTTGGTGCTGCGTCCCGGCAGCGTCGACGAGGTCAGCCGGATCATGCGGCTGGCGAGCGAGACGGGAACGCCGGTCGTGCCGCAAAGCGGCAACACCGGGCTGGTCGGCGCCCAGGTGCCGGATGCCTCCGGCCGCGAGATCGTGCTGTCGCTGTCGCGGCTGAACCGCATTCGCGAGATCGACGTCTTCTCGAACACGGTGACCGTCGAAGCCGGCGTCATCCTGCAGACGCTGCAGGAAGCCGCCGACGCCGCCGACCGGCTGTTTCCGCTGTCGCTTGCCGCGCAGGGCTCCTGCCAGATCGGCGGCAATCTCTCGTCCAATGCCGGCGGCACCGGCGTGCTTGCCTATGGTAATGCGCGCGAACTCTGCCTTGGTGTCGAAGTCGTGCTGCCGACCGGCGAGGTGTTCGACGATCTGCGCAAACTGAAGAAGGACAACACCGGTTACGATCTGAAGAACCTGTTCGTCGGCGCCGAAGGCACGCTCGGCATCATCACCGCGGCGGTGCTGAAGCTGTTTCCCAAGCCCAAGGGGCGCGAAGTCGCCTTTGCCGGCCTGTCGTCGCCGGAAGCAGCCCTTTCGCTGTTCAGCTTGGCGATGGACCGGGCAGGGGCCGCACTCACCGCCTTCGAACTGATCGGCCAGCGCCCTTATGATTTCACGCTGCGCCATGCGCAGGGCGTCACGCGGCCGCTGGCGCAGGATTGGCCATGGTATGTGTTGATGCAGGTGTCGTCGGGCCGTTCGGCCGAGGACGCCAGGGGGCTGATCGAAGAAGTGCTGTCGGCAGGCCTCCAGCAAGGCATCGTCGGCGACGCGGTGATCGCGGCCAGCCTGGCGCAGGGCGACGCGTTCTGGAACTTCCGCGAGGTGCTGCCGGATTCGCAAAAGCCCGAAGGCGCTTCGATCAAGCATGATATTTCGGTACCGGTGGCATCCATCCCGGCGTTTATCGAAAAGGCGGCCGGTGCAGTGGCTTCGGTCAGTCCGCAGGCGCGCGTGGTCTGCTTCGGCCATATGGGCGACGGCAATCTCCACTACAACATCTCCCGGCCGGAGGGCGGTGACGACGAAGCGTTTCTCGGCCTCTACCACGCCATGAACCATGCCGTGCACGATGTCGTGCGCTCCTTCCACGGCTCGATCTCGGCCGAGCACGGCATCGGCCAGTTGAAGCGCGACGAGCTGATCGCCACCGCGCCGCCAATGGCGATCGAGCTGATGCGCCGGGTGAAGGCCGTCTTCGATCCGGCCGGCATCATGAATCCCGGTAAGGTTATCTGATCCTTTCAACATTTTGTGGCTGGTCTCATTCCGATAACCATCGCCTGAGATCAGCAAAATTTAACTGACTTTCTTAAGCCGGGCGGCAGAAGCTCGCGCTAATGTTTCACACAACGAGGCCGGGAAAACCGGCCCGGAGAGACCCGCAAAACGGCTCTCAGGAGAAACACAGGAAGGCAGCAGATGAACAGTGTATTGAAGCCCGTCTGGGCCGGGCGCAACATGCGCCTCGACCCATTCCGCCTGCCGCAAGTGGTGAGCTATGCCACGCGCGACGACTATGGCGACGTTACCTTCACCATCGACCAGCGCGGCGCCGTCATCCGCCGCACGCTCGAGATGAGCGGCGTGCCGGCGATCATCGCGCTGCCCGCCAACGCGTTTCGCGGCGTCGCCGCCCGCGCGATGGAGGATGCGCAAGGCAATGTCACGGTAACCCTCGAACTCCTGCACAACGACCCGATGCTGTCGGTGCCGCTGCTGGTGGCCGACGATCTCGACGACGTCGCCGCCGACTGGCGCGCCTGGGCCGATGCTTACCGGCTGCAGATGCTGCTGATCGAATCCGACGGCATTGCCCGCACGCTTGAGGAATCGCTCGGCGCCGCCATCAAGGCGCTGCCGGCCAAGGATCGCCGCAAGGGCCGGGTCTCGACCACGCGCCGCCCGCGCTTCCTCGCCCGCCGCAGGGCCGGCAATCTCGGGCTGAGACTGGTGATCGACGGCCAGGAGATTATTTCGAGAGAGTAGCTTGACCGGCGATTGGCGAAACCGCCGACGACAGCCTTCTTCTCCCCGTCACTATACGGGGGTTGAGGAGCGGTCCGCGTAGCGGACGAAAAGCCAATTGCTTGGCTTTTCGAGTGACCAACGCCCGGCAGGGCGATGAGGGGCGGCGCTGACCGAGGCATTTCTCGCAATATCGCCGCTGTGCATCTCACCTCAACTGCAAAGATTGGCGCTGCCCCTCATCCGGCTGCCGCCACCTTTTCCCCGTGTAGTGACGGGGAGAAGGAGATTAAACCAGCGGCTTTAGCGCCACCCACAGCGCACCGCCGATCAGGCCGATGAAGATCAACCAGCCGACCTGGTTGTTGGATTTGAACAGCCGCAGGCATTGATCGGGATCGTCGATATCCAGAACCGCTATCTGCCGCGCCATATGGGCGCCGGCGGCGATCAGCCCGGCCAGCGCCACCACCGGCGCCTGCGCCGAGGCGAAGGCGATTGCGAAGCAGACCAGCGTGCCGCCATAAAGCCCGACCAGCCAGGTCTTGGTGTTGTCGCCGAACAGCCGCGCCGTCGAGCGCACGCCGACGATGGCGTCGTCTTCCTTGTCCTGATGTGCATAGATGGTGTCGTAGCCGATCACCCACAGGATCGAGCCGATATAGAGCATGACGGCCGGGCCATCGAGATCGCCGAACTCGACCGCCCAGCCCATCAGCGCACCCCAGGAGAAGGCGAGCCCGAGCACCAATTGCGGCCAGTTGGTGAAGCGCTTCATGAAGGGATAGACGGCAACGATGACCAGCGAGACGATGCCGAGCGGAATGGCGAAGTCGTTGAACTGCAACAGCACGACCAGCCCCAGCAACGCCTGGATGACCAGGAATATCCAGGCTTGGCGGCGCGTCACCTTGCCGGCCGGCAGCGGCCGCGAGCGCGTGCGCTCGACCTTGTTGTCGATGTCCTGGTCGACAATGTCGTTATAGGTGCAGCCGGCGCCACGCATGGCGACGGCGCCGACAAAGAACAGGAACAGGAACCACGGCGACGGCAGTAATGTCAGCAACGGGTCTGCCGGGCGGGGATAGGCGCTGGCCGCAAGCGCTGCCGACCACCAGCAGGGCCACAGCAGCAATTGCCAGCCGATCGGCCGGTCCCAGCGCGCAAGCTGCGCGTAAGGCCACAGCCAGCGCGGCAATATCTTGTAGACCCAATGGCCGCTCGGCGCGTCGGCGACGCGGCCCTGTGCGGCTTTCGACTGGATGGTTTCCATCGTGCTGGAGTGGCAGCAGCGGCGTGCCCCGTCAAGCGGCCGCATTGTCGCTCAGGCGGTGAAAATATCGTGGCTGGCAAACCATTCCTTCGCCACCTCCGTGAAGGCCAGCGCCGCCTTCGACAGCCTTTGCCTTGTGTCATGGGTGAGGATGATGCGCTGCATAGGCAGCGGATCGGACAGCGGCTTGCAGACCAGCGGCAGCCCGTCATAACTCCTGTCGCCATAAGGCCTGGTGTAGCTCACCGCGACGCCGAAGCCGTTGGCGACCATGCTGCGCTGCAGTTCGAACGAACTCGCCGTCGATTGCGAGACCGGCGACAGGCCGCGGCTGAGGAACAGGTCCAGCATATGCTGCCAGCTGTGCGGCTGGTCGGTGGTGATCAAGGGATGGGTCGCCAGCTCCGCCAGGCTGACGCTGGCCTGGCTGGCCAGCGCGTGGCCTTGCGGCAGAAGCGCGTGTGGCCGCAGCTCATGCAGCAGGATGCGGGCGAAGTGCGAGGGCAGGCCGAGATCGTAGGTCAGGCCGAGATCGATTGCCGCATCGCCGAGCCGCCGGCCGAGCGTCTCGAAGGTCTCGTCGCGGACCACCACGGTGACCGCCGGGCAGCGTTGCGAAAAAGCGCGGATCAGCGCCGGCGCGAAATAAGGCGCCAGATCCTCGAAACAGCCGAGCACAAGTTCGCCCCCGACATCGGCGTCGCGCGTCCCGAGCCCAACCAGTTCGTCCGCTTCGGCCAGCACCTGCTTTGCCTTCGCCACCGCGCTGCGGCCGAACGAGGTCAGCGCGATGCCGCTGCCGCGCTGGCGCACGAACAGTTTCTGGCCGAGCGTCGCTTCGACATTGTCGATCGCCACCGAGATCGAGGGCTGCGAGACGTTCAGCATCCGGGCGGCCACGGTGACGCTGCCGTGACGGGCAACAGTGACGAGGTAGCGCAACTGGGTGAGGGTCAGGTTCATAGGGTAAAGCTATAAGAGGGATGAGAAGTTATTATTTTACGCGATGTGCGGCGGCCGCGATAGTCGGTCATCGAAACAGGAGAGACATGACATGGCCGCCAGACATATCGATGCCGCAGCGATTGCCGACTACCAGCGCGACGGCGCGGTCTGCATACGCGGCGCCTTCAAGGACTGGGTCGGCACCATCGCCGCCGGCATCGAGCGCAACATGCAAAACCGCAGCGCCGCGGCGTCGGACATCGCCAACGGCAAGGGCAGCTTCTTCGACGATTACTGCAACTGGGAGCGCATTCCCGAATTCGTCGACGTGGTGCGCAATTCCCCGGCCGCGGAACTCGCGGCAGCGGCGATGCAGTCGCGCAGCGCCCAGTTCTTCCACGACCATGTGCTGGTCAAGGAACCGGGCACGCAAAAGCCGACGCCCTGGCACCAGGACATCCCGTATTACTTCGTCGATGGCACCCAGACCGTCAGCTTCTGGATCCCGATCGATCCGGTCAAGGAAGCGACGCTGCGGCTGATCGCCGGCTCGCACAAATGGGACAAGATGATCCTGCCGGTGCGCTGGCTCGATGACAGCAATTTCTATGCCGGCGAGGGCGACTACCTCCCCGTGCCGGATCCAGACAAGGACCCGTCGCTGAAGGTGCTCGAATGGGAGATGGAGCCGGGCGACGCCATCCTGTTCGACTTCCGCACCGCGCATGGTGCGCGCGGCAATCCGACCGCGGCGCGTCGCCGGGCGCTGTCGCTGCGCTGGGTCGGCGACGATGCGCGCTATGTCGAGCGCCCCGGCCGTACCTCGCCGCCCTATCCCGGCCATGACATGAAGCCCGGCCAGAAACTGCGCGAGGACTGGTTCCCGGTCGTCTTCCAGAGCTGATACCGGCCGGGGACGCCGTGCTCTCGGCGCGACGTTCCCGTGCGCAACCGGTATGGCGCAAGGTAAAACTCTTGACCCGCGCCGCCCGGGGCAATAGCGCAGTCCCTGTCGTGAAATGACAAGGGACATCGGCATGCGCGTTTTGTTGATCGGCTCCGGCGGCCGCGAACATGCCCTGGCCTGGAAGATCGCGGCCTCGCCGCTTTTGACCAGGCTCTATGCCGCGCCCGGCAATCCGGGCATCGCCCACGAGGCCGAACTGGTCAAGCTCGACATCGCCGACCATGCCGCTGTTGCCAGCTTCTGCAAGGACAACGCGATCGACCTCGTCGTCGTCGGGCCGGAAGGCCCGCTGGTCGCCGGCATTGCCGATGACCTGCGCGGCGAAGGCATCCGCGTCTTCGGACCGTCGAAGCGCGCCGCAAGGCTCGAAGGCTCGAAAGGTTTTACCAAGGACCTCTGCGCCAAATACGATATCCCGACCGCTGCCTATGGCCGCTTCACCGATCTGACCGCGGCAAAGGCCTACGTCGAAAAGATGGGAGCGCCGATCGTCATCAAGGCCGATGGGCTCGCTGCCGGCAAGGGCGTCACCATCGCCATGACGCTGGACGAGGCGCGCGCCGCCCTCGATGCTTGTTTCGACGGCGCATTCGGTGACGCCGGCGCTGAGGTCGTGGTCGAGGAATTCATGACCGGCGAGGAGGCGAGTTTCTTCTGCCTGTGCGACGGCACGACCGCACTTCCCTTTGGCACCGCGCAGGACCACAAGCGCGTCGGCGATGGCGATACCGGCCCCAACACCGGCGGCATGGGCGCCTATTCGCCGGCGCCGGTGATGAGCCCCGAAATTGTCGAGCGCACCATGCGCGAGATCGTCGAGCCGACCATGCGCGGCATGGCCGAGCTTGGCGCGCCGTTCGCCGGTATTCTGTTTGCCGGGCTGATGATCACCGACAAGGGGCCGAAGCTGATCGAATACAATACCCGCTTCGGCGATCCCGAGTGTCAGGTGCTGATGATGCGGCTGAAGGACGATCTGCTGGTGCTGCTCAACGCCGCCGTCGACGGCCAGTTGGCGCACAGTTCGATCCGCTGGCGCGACGATGCCGCGCTGACCGTGGTGATGGCGGCACAGGGCTATCCCGGGACGCCGGAAAAAGGCTCGGTCATCCGCGGGCTGGAAGAGGCGGCCGGCGATGGTGTTGAGATTTTCCACGCCGGCACCGCCATCAATGGCGGCGCGCTGGTCGCCAATGGCGGCCGCGTGCTCAACGTCACCGCGTCAGGCAAGACGGTCGGCGAAGCGCAGAGCCGCGCCTACGCCGCGCTCGACCGCATCGACTGGCCGCGAGGCTTCTGCCGCCGCGACATAGGCTGGCAGGCGGTGGCGCGGGAGAAAGCCAGCGCCACCTGAGCCTCAGCGCTCGCGAACGAGTTCCGTCGAAGCGGTGCTGACCGGGTCGGCGGCCTGCGAGAAGGCGGCCTCGAGCAGAGCCTCCGAACGATACGCAGTCCGCTTCCAGGCGACATACTCGGCAATGCCGAAGCGCGCGCGGCGCGGCACCGTCTTGACCACCGGCATGCGGAAGGCGGCGCGGAATGTCTGCCAGCGCGCGCCGAGCACCGCCACCATCTCCTCGACCGTCGGTGGCGTCGCCACATCGGCGTATGTGATGGTGACTTTGCCGGCGAGCCCGGCCGCGCGCGACACCGGCACCGGTATCGAGGCGAGGTAGTCGGGCGGCACGTCGATCAGGCCGCCGAAGGGCCATTGCTGGCGCAGTGCCGCCGCGTCCATCGGCGCGACGTTGACGTCGATGTCGTTGGGCGTGCCGGCGACGCGGTAGGGGCAGCGCAGGCGCCCGCAATTGGCCTGCGCCGAGAACTGCCACAGCGCATAGCCCTGCCAGTTGCCCATCGGAAAATGCACGTCGATGTCGGGCTTGTAGCGCGCATACCAGAGCGGCAGCCGCGACAGCAGACGGTATCGATAGCGGTTGTCGGCGATGTACTGGGCGGTCTTGCCGTTGGTGTAGAGGATCGGGAAACGGCCGAGCCGCCGGTGCACCTGGCGCACGAATTCCTCGGCATCCTCGAGCGACATCCATTGCGAGGGGTCGTTGCCTTCGAGATCGAGGGCGAGCAGATCGTCAGGGGCTGGCTCGGCGAAATCGATGAAACTGTTGGCCTGCTCGAGCGGATTGCCGGGGCGGGCAAGATGATACGCGCCCCATTTCAGGCCGAGCGCCTTGGCCACCACCTTGCGCGTCTGAAACAGCTCGCGCGTCACCGCAAAGCGTTTCCACAATGTCTTGCAGAGTTTGACCGCAGGCTCGTCGCCGTAGCAGAAATAGGGCGGCGGCAGCCCGTCGGAGGCCTTGTTGATGAAGCCGACAATGCGCTTGTCGGTGGCAAGCTGCGCCCAGTCGATGGAATTGTATTCATAGGCGTCGACCACCAGCGCGCGGTCGCCATCCCGCCAAGGCTCGGAAAAGTCCGAGGCTGTAGCCGCTGACGTCAGCGCCATTATCGCCGCGAGAGCGATCGCTGAGCGGCGAAGAAGATGCGCCGGCGTTTTCAAACAGGGGATCCCCGCTGACCAAACACCGATGGTGGACCGGTATGGTTAAGGAAGTGCTTTCGGGCAGGAGTCCTGTCGCTCTCGCGATTTCGTCATTCTATGGCGAAGCAAGGAGCGAAGCGACGCGGCGCGGACCATAGTATGCATTCCGCGACTTCGAAGCGTTGCCACGGCGCGGAATTCTGCACCGTTGCGCCCCTAGCGCGAGGTCGCGACATGGTACTCGGCGTCCGCTACGCTCCCGCTCCACCTGTGGACGACGAAGTTCGATGAAAATCCGCGTGACAAAGTTTGACGTTTACGTAAAAAGAAGGTCGGAGGCCGCCCAGAGGCGGATGGTTTTGCATCGGCCCGGGTCCTAGGATCGAGCGATCGGAGCAGCGGAGGAGAAGCGGCATGTACAAGGCCCCGGTCGACGACATTTCGTTCACGCTCAAGCATGTCGCCGGGCTCAAGCCGGCACTCGACAGCGGCGCGTTCGGGGACCTCGGCGAAGACCTTGTCGACGCCATCCTGGGCGAGGCCGGCCGCTTCGCCAGCGAGGAGGTGGCGCCGCTCTACAAGATCGGCGACCAGCACGGTGCGGTGCTGAAGGATGCAGCCGTGACCATGCCGCCCGGTTGGAAGGCGCTTTACCGCAGCTGGATCGACGGCGGCTGGAACGCGCTGTCGGGACCGGAAGAATTCGGTGGCCAGGGCCTGCCGACCATGCTCGGCGTTGCCGCGCTCGAAATGTGGAACTCCGCCGCCATGGCCTTCGGCATCGGCCCGACGCTGACCATGGGCGCGGTCGAGGCGCTCGACAAGCATGCTTCCCAGGCGCTCAAAGCAAGGTATCTGGCGAAGCTCGTTTCCGGCGAATGGATGGGGACGATGAACCTGACCGAGCCGCAGGCCGGTTCCGATCTCGCCGCTCTGCGCACCCGCGCCGAGCCTGCCGGCGACGGCACCTACCGCATCTTCGGCCAGAAGATCTTCATCACCTATGGCGAGCACGATTTCACCGACAACATCGTCCATCTGGTGCTGGCGCGGCTGCCCGATGCGCCGGCCGGCACGCGCGGCATTTCGTTGTTTTTTGTGCCGAAATTCCTGGTCAATGATGACGGCTCGCTCGGCGCCCGCAACGACGTCTTCTGTTCGGGCCTCGAGCACAAGCTCGGCATCCATGCCTCGCCGACCTGCACCATGATCTATGGCGACGGGTTCCAGGGTGCTGCGCCCGGCGCCATCGGTTGGCTGATCGGCGAGGAGAACAAGGGGCTCGCCTGCATGTTCACCATGATGAACAACGCGAGGCTTTGCGTCGGCATGCAGGGCGTGGCAGTGGCCGAAGCCGCGACGCAGAAGGCGATCGCCTATGCCAATGAGCGCCGCCAGGGCAAGGCATCGGACTTTTCAGGCGCCGGGATGGCGCCGATCGTCCATCACCCCGACGTGCAGCGCAATCTCTTGACCATGAAGGCTTTGACCCAGATCGCCCGCGCCATCTCGTATTCCTGCGCCCATGCCATCGACCTCGCGCGAGTCTCGCCCGGCGATCAGGCCGCGCATTGGCGCGACCGCGCCAATCTCCTGACGCCGCTGGCCAAGGCCTTTTCCACCGATATAGGCGTCGACGTTGCGTCGCTGGGTGTCCAGGTCCACGGCGGCACGGGCTTCATCGAGGAGACGGGCGCGGCCGCGCTCTATCGCGACGCTCGCATCGCGCCGATCTATGAAGGCACCAACGGCATCCAGGCGATCGACCTTGTAGTCCGCAAATTGCCGCTTGCCGGCGGCGAGCATGTGCATGGCTATATCGCCGAATTGAAGGCCATCGCCGACGAGGTGCGGACCTCGAGCCTGCAGGGCTTCGGCCGCACCGCCGAAGCGCTTGACCAGGCGTTCGACGATCTCACCGAGGCGACGCGCTTCCTGCAGAAGCTGCTGGCCGACGGCCGTCTGGACGAAGCGCAAGCCGGTGCGACCCCCTATCTCAGGCTGATCTCGCTTGCTGCCGGCGGCGCTTATCTGGCGCGTGGCGGACTTGCCCAGCAGAGCCGCATCGCCCTTTGCCGCTTTTTCGCCGAAAACCTGCTCGGCGAAGTCAGCGCCTTGAAGGAACGCGTCATCGATGGCGCCGAGAGCCTCGCTACCGCCGGCAAGGCGCTGATAACGGCCTGAATACCAGAGCGCTCACCAGGGAAGAATGACCGTGACAGACCATATTCTCGTCGAGCGCCAGGGCGCCATCCAGATCATCCGCATGAACCGTCCCGACAAGAAGAACGCACTGACGCGCACCATGTACGCGACAATGTCCAAGGCGCTGGCCGATGGCGATGCCGATCCGGCGGTTCGCGTCCATGTCTTCCTCGGTGTTTCAGGCGCCTTCTCTTCCGGCAACGATCTCGCCGATTTCCTGGTCATCGCCACCGGCGGTGAGGGCGGCAACGAGGTCTGGGACTTCCTGATGGCGCTGGCCAAAACGGAGAAGCCGATGGTCTCCGGCGTCGACGGCATTGCGGTCGGCATCGGCACCACGCTCAATTTGCATTGCGACCTGACTTTCGCCACGCCGCGCACGGTGTTCCGCACACCCTTCGTCGACCTCGGCCTGGTGCCGGAGGCGGGCTCCAGCCTGCTGGCGCCGCTCATCCTCGGCAAGCAGGGCGCCTTCGCCCTGCTTGGGCTCGGCGAAGGTTTTTCCGCCGAGCGCGCCAAGGCCGCCGGCCTGATCTATGAAGTGGTCGAGGAGGACGGGCTAGAAGCCGCGGTACTCGCAGCGGCCGGCGAGATCGCCGCCAAGCCGCCGCAGGCGCTGAAGATCGCGCGTGACCTGATGCGCGCCCCGCGCCACGAGCTTGTCGCCCGCATCAAGGTGGAGAGCGAGCATTTCTCCGAGCGGCTGAAGTCCGACGAAGCGCGCGCCGCGTTGACGGCCTTCATGACGCGCAAGAAGGCCTGAACCTCTCCTCAGGGATAAAGCCGTGTCTTGTCCCAGCCGCCTTCGGCGTTGCGCGAAAAGACCAGCCGATCGTGCAGCCGGAATGGCCGGTCGTGCCAGAACTCGATCGCCTGCGGCACGATGCGGAAGCCCGACCAGTGCTTGGGCCGCGGGATTTCGCCGATAGGGTAGCGCGCCGTGTATTCGGCCACCGCCTTCTCCAGGGCAAAGCGGCTTTCCAGCGGCCGCGACTGTTTCGAAGCCCATGCGCCGATCCGGCTGCCGCGCGGCCGCGTCGCGTAATAGGCGTCGGCTTCAGCGTCGCTGACGATCTCCACCGGACCGCGTATGCGCACCTGGCGGCGCAGCGATTTCCAGTGGAAGCACATCGCCGCCTTCATGCTGCCAAGAATCTCGCGGCCCTTGGCGCTCTCGAAATTCGTGTAGAAGACAAAGCCGCTTTCATCGAAACCCTTGAGCAGCACCATCCGCACATCCGGCATGCCGTCGGCATCGACGGTTGCAAGTGCTACGCCGTTGGCGTCGTTGATTTCGCTTTTCTTGGCGTCCTCCAGCCACTCAGCAAAGAGCCGGAACGGCTCGGCGGCTTCGGTAAAGTCACTACTTGTTAACTCAGTGTCACTCATAGTTTTTCTCAAATTGTCTCGAGCTTCAGGAGGTTGCCGATTGTCGCGTATCGCGCAAGCTTTTGACAGCGGGCAATGGAGCGTTATCGCTTCGGCCAGTTCGAAAGCCGTGATCGTGATTATCGCACTGCCGCTTGCCGCCTGCGGCGCCGGCGGCTTCAGCCTGGAAAAGGCCGAGGTCGACCGTTCCATCGTCACCTCAAGCGCGCCGGCGAGGGTGACATCGACGGACGCCGACAGCGCTTCCGACCAGACCACGATCGGCAATGCGGTGTCTTCGGCCGACATCGAGGAGCTTCGCGGCCAGGCCGTGCCGTGGGCGAATGCCGACACCGGCTCGCGGGGCTCCATCACCGAACTCGCCGAAGTGCAGGACAACGGCCAGGCCTGCCGCAGCTTTACCGCCTCGCGCGAAAGCTTCGACGGCGTCGCTTTGTTCAAGGGGCAATTGTGCATCGCCGCGGCCGGCGGCTGGCACATGCAGGACTTCAAACCGCTCTGATTTTCGAGGTTTGCGGGCATCGCAATTTCAACCCTCGATAAGCCTGCGCGCCACTGGAATTTCTTCCTATGGGAGCGCATATAAGGGCCAACGTGGATTTAACTCATTTTCCAGGGCAGGACGCATGCGCGACCCCTATGAGGTGCTGGGCGTTGCCAAGAACGCATCGGCCAAGGACATAAAATCGGCTTACCGCAAGCTCGCCAAGAAGTATCATCCGGACCAGAATCCGAATGATCCCAAGGCCAAGGACCGTTTTGCCGCCGCCAATCAGGCCTATGAGGTCGTCGGCGACGAGAAGAACCGTGCGGCCTTCGACCGCGGCGAGATCGACGCCGACGGCAAGCCGAAATTCCAGGGCTTCGAGGGCGCAGCCGGCGGCGGCGATCCGTTCGGTGGCTTCCGCCGCCAGCAGGGCGCCGGCGGCTCGCGCTTCGAATTCCGATCGGGGCGTCCGGGCGGCGATCCGTTCGACGGCAACAGCGACATTTTCAGCCAGATCTTCGGCGACGCCTTTTCCGGCGCGCGCGGCGCCGGAACAGGCGACCGCCGCCAGCAGGCGACCGCCGCCGATCTGAACGTCACGCTCGACGTCACCATCGAGGAGATAGCGACCGCCGAAAAGGTGACGGCGATGTTTCCCGACGGCCGCAAGATTGCGGTCAAGCTGCCGGTCTATGTCGAGGACGGACAGACCATCCGGCTGAAGGGCCAGGGCGAGCAGGGGCCGGGACAGCCGGGCGATGCGCTGGTCAAGATCCGTATCCGCAGGCACCCGCGCTACCGCATCGAGGGCCGTGACCTGCATGCCGATCTGGAGGTAGCGTTGGCCGACGCGGTGCTGGGCGCCAAGGTGCCGGTCGACACGCCGACCGGCAGGCTGGCGGTCAACATTCCGGCTTGGTCGAGCTCCGATAAGGTGCTGCGCCTGAAGGGCAGGGGCTTGCCGGAAAAGGCGGGTGGCCATGGCGATCTCTACGCCCATGTCCGCATCATGCTGCCGGAAGGCGGCGACAGCGAACTCGAAGCGCTGATGCGCAGCCGCAAAGGCTGACGCGGCCCGACTTGGCTGGCTAGCTGCCGGGCGCTGCTTCCTCCATCCGCCGGATGGTTTCGCCGAAGCGGCGCAACGCCTGCCGCACCGGGACATGCGGGCTCTCGATCTCAAGCAGGATCATCGTCTCGCTGCCGAGGAATGCGGCGCTGACCAGGCTGGTTACTTCGGCGGCGGAGAATGGCCCGAGGCCGCCGAACCGACGCTCCGCCTCTTGCGCCAGTCCGTCCAGCAGTTCGAACCAGCCGCGCAGGTCGCGGCGCACCGCCTTGGCGATCTCGGGGCTCGACAGGCTTGCCGCGATCATCTCGTGCAGGATCCGGACATAGCCGGACGCCAGATCATCGTCGAGGAAATCGCAAGCGCGCTCCCAGCGTTGCCACAGCGGCATCGGTGCCGCAAAGGTCTCCGCCTGGCGCTTCAGCAGGCCCTCGTTTAGATGGTCCAGCAGGGCCAGGAACAGCCGTTCCTTGGAGCCGAAATGGTAATGGATCTGGCTGAGCGGAACGCCGGCGATCTCGGCAACGCGGCGCGTCGACAGATCGGCATAACCGCCTCGATGGAGGCATAACTCGGCGGCCGAAATCAGTTCGGCGCGCGTGTCGCGCTTTTGCTTGTTCTGCGGCGGGGTAACGGCTTCGGCAGCGTCCGTCATGCGGCGTGGCTGCCGCTGTTAGCGGTGCAATCTGGGCGGATCATAGCTTCTCCTGTCCGGGGCTGGACGTCCCTCCACTCTATCTCGGTCGAGCGACCGATCAAGTTGACTCGCTAGAAAATTTATGGTTTTTGACGCTGAATTCGGTCGACCGACCGAATCCTGATGCTTGCATGGAGGGGCAGTCATGGCGGGCGTAATAACCCTTATCTACGGCGTTGCCGCATACCTGATTTTTCTCGGTTCGTTTCTCTATGCGGTCGGTTTCGTCGGCAACCTGGTCGTGCCGAAATCCATCGATTCCGGCGTCGCTGGAAGTCCGGTCGAAGCCGTCATCGTCAATGCGCTGCTGCTCGGCCTTTTCGCCGCCCAGCACAGCATCATGGCGCGGCCGGTTTTCAAGCGCTGGTGGACACGGATTGTCCCGCACGCGGCCGAACGCAGCACCTATGTGCTTTTGGCCAGCCTCATCCTGCTGCTGCTCTACTGGCAATGGCGGCCCATCCCCGGTCTCGTCTGGACGGTCGAGAACCCGGTCTGGGTCGCCGTCATCCATGGCGTGTTCTGGCTCGGCTGGGCGGTATTGTTGACCAGCACCTTTCTGATCAACCATTTCGAACTGTTCGGCCTGCGCCAGGTTCTCGCGGCTTTGCGCAAGAGCGAACCGGCGCCGCCCGTGTTCAGGACGCCGCTGTTCTACAAATGGGTCCGGCACCCGCTCTATGTCGGCTTTCTCCTGGCCTTCTGGGCGACGCCGTCCATGACATGGGGCCATCTTCTGTTCGCGGCGGGTAGCACCGGCTACATCCTGCTCGGCATCTTCCTCGAGGAACGCGATCTCGTCGCGATGTTCGGTGACCAGTACCGCCTCTACCGCAAGCAGGTGGGAATGCTTATTCCCTGGCGCAAAATGGCTGGATAGGGCCGATGCGTTGCCGACCAGCCGATTCGGCTGGTCGGCCGGGCCTGGGCCATCAAGGCGCGCTGGCCGCAGTGAGGCGTTCAAATCTCACAACAACGTTATTATCCCCCATTCGTTGTCACGCCGAGTGTCTGAATTGAACGCGCGCCCCGTCTGCGCTTGATGCGCCTTTCTGCCTGTGCGATAGGCACTCCAAAGCAGAAAATCTTTCGGAGAGCGCTGACATGGCGGGTGGACAGGGCCTTATGGCCGGCAAGCGCGGCCTTATACTGGGCGTCGCCAACAACAGATCGATTGCCTACGGCATCGCCAAGGCCTGCGTCGACCATGGCGCCGAGATCGCGCTGACCTATCAGGGCGAGGCGTTCAAGAAGCGCGTCGAGCCGCTGGCTGCGGAATTGGGCGCCTTTGTCGCCGGTCATTGCGATGTCACTGATCCGGCGAGCCTCGACGAGGTGTTTGCCAATGTCGCCAGGCATTGGGGCGGCAAGCTCGACTTCCTCGTCCATGCCATCGCCTTTTCCGACAAGGACGAGCTGACCGGACGCTATGTCGAGACGACGCGCGACAATTTCCTGCGCACCATGGACATTTCGGTCTATTCCTTCACCACCATCGCCAAGCGCGCCGAAGCGCTGATGACCGACGGCGGCTCGCTGCTGACGCTGACATATTACGGCGCCGAAAAGGTCATGCCGCATTACAACGTCATGGGTGTCGCCAAGGCCGCGCTCGAAGCCAGCGTGCGCTATCTCGCCGTCGACCTCGGCGGCAAGAAGATCCGCGTCAACGCCATCTCGGCCGGGCCGATCAAGACCTTGGCTGCTTCGGGCATCGGCGACTTCCGCTACATCCTCAAGTGGAACGAATACAATTCGCCGCTGAAGCAGACCGTCACCCAGGAAGAAGTCGGCGATTCCGCCGTCTATTTCCTGTCGGACCTGTCGCGTGGCGTCACCGGCGAGGTGCACCATGTCGATTCCGGCTATCACGTCGTCGGCATGAAGGCGGTCGACGCGCCGGATATTTCGACCGTCAAGGAATAGTTCTGCCGCGGTTTCCGCCCGCCTGTCCTGATTTCCGGAAGACCTGATGGTTCCGCTCGTCTACATCGTGCGCCATGGCCAGACGCAGTGGAATGCCGAGTCGCGGCTGCAGGGCCAGGCCGACACCGATCTCAACGCGCTCGGCCGCGAGCAGGCGACCCGCAATGGACGGCGGCTGGCCGAACTGATCCAGAACCCTGAGGATTTCGACTTTGTCGCCAGCCCGATGAAGCGGACGCGCGAGACGATGCAGCGGCTGCGCTTGGCGATGCAGCTCGATCCCGATGGCTACCGCACCGACCCGCGTCTGGTCGAGGTGCACTTTGGCGACTGGCAGGGCTTTACCTATGCCGAACTCGATGCGCGGATGCCGGGCTCGGCGAAGGCGCGACGACGCAACAAATGGAATTTCCAGCCGCCGGGCGAGGGCGCCGAAAGCTACCAGATGCTGCTCGAACGGGTGAAGCCGTGGTTCGACGCGCTCGACCACCAGACGGTCTGCGTCACGCATGGTGGCGTCGTGCGGACCCTGTTTCGGATGGTCAAGGGTGTTTCCGAACACGAAGCGGCAAACCTGGAAGTGCGGCAGGACCGGGTGCTCAGGCTGCAGGACGGGCGTCTGGATTGGCTTTAGGTTCGAGCAGATAAACAGGACGACTGTCCTGTTTATCCGTGCAGGGCTCCGCCGAGCGGCAAGACCCTGTTCGGCGTCGGTCTTATTCGGTGTCGGGCAGTTCCATGTCGGTGACGACGTTCTCGCCATTCGTCACGTCATAGGCAATCACGACATCCATGCCCGGCTTCAGCGAATCGAGATCGGTCTCGGCGTTGAGCTTGAAGGACTTGCCGTCCTCCAGCGTCAGCGTCAGTGCGTCCTTGTCGACCTTCTTGATCAGGCCTTCGGTCTGGCCGGCATAGGCGGCGGTGGAAATCAGCAACATGGCGGCAGCAGCGCCAATCAGGGTACGCATCGTCGTCCTCTTTGTCATTGCGCCTGCACGGATGGCGGCGAGCTTTCAACGGGCGGATGGAAGAGAGCAGAAACCAACCGAATGTGTCAAAACTAAAACCGCCGGATCACAGTTTGACCGCTGTGGAAAACGCCAATAGAACGCACCTTTGATCCGGTCCGCTGCCGGGCAGGGCTAAAATTCATGTCTCACAACACGTTCGGCCATCTCTTCCGCGTCACCACCTGGGGCGAAAGCCATGGCCCGTCGCTCGGCTGTGTCGTCGACGGCTGCCCGCCCGGCATCCGCTTCACACGGGCCGAAATTCAGGCCGAACTCGACAAGCGCCGCCCCGGCCAGTCACGTTTTGTGACGCAGCGCCGCGAACCGGACGAGGTGAAGGTGCTGTCCGGCTTCATCCTCGACGAGGACGGCGAGTCGATGATCACCACCGGCACGCCCGTCTCGATGCTGATCGAGAATGTCGACCAGCGCTCCAAGGACTATGGCGAGATCGCCCGCCAGTACCGTCCCGGCCACGCCGACTACACCTATGACGTCAAATACGGCCTGCGCGACCATCGCGGCGGCGGCCGTTCTTCGGCCCGCGAGACCGCCGCTCGCGTGGCGGCCGGCGCCTTGGCGCGCAAGGTGGTGCCCGGAATGGTGGTGCGCGGCGCGCTGGTCTCGATGGGCGAAAAATCGATCGACCGCGCCAACTGGAACTGGAATTTCATCGGTGACGCCGAAAACCCGTTCTTCACCCCCGATCCGGCCTCGGTTCCGGTCTTCACCAGCTATCTCGACGGCATCCGCAAATCCGGCTCCTCGGTGGGCGCGGTTATTGAAATCATCGCCGACGGCGTGCCAGCCGGCCTTGGCGCGCCGATCTATGCCAAGCTCGACCAGGACATCGCGTCCGGCCTGATGTCGATCAACGCCGTCAAGGGCGTCGAGATCGGCAACGGTTTCGAAGCCGCGCGCATCACCGGCGAACAGAATGCCGACGAGATGCGCATCGGCAATGACGGCAAGCCGGTCTTCCTGTCCAACAATGCCGGCGGCATTCTGGGCGGCATCTCGACCGGCCAGGCGATCGTCGCCCGCTTCGCCGTCAAGCCGACCTCGTCGATCCTGACGCCGCGAAAATCCATCGACAAGGACGGCAACGACGTCGACGTCATGACCAAGGGCCGCCACGACCCCTGCGTCGGCATCCGCGCCGTGCCGATCGGCGAAGCCATGGTTGCCTGCGCCATCGCCGACCATTATCTGCGGCACCGGGGACAGACAGGCCGGGGATTAGGCAGTAGGGATTAGGCAATAAGCCAGCCCGTACTTCCTTCCCTAACTCCTACTGCCCAACCCCTATTCCCTGCGAGCGAAGCGAGCCAATGCCATACGATCAGAAGAAAATCGTCGAAGCCATCCGCGCCTTCGAGCGCGGCGAGATCGTCGTCGTCATGGACGATGACGGGCGTGAGAACGAGGGCGACCTGATCGTTGCCGCCGTGCATTGCAGCCCGGAGAAAATGGCCTTCATCATCCGTCACACCTCCGGCATCGTCTGCACGCCGATGCCGCGCGAGGAGGCCAAGCGGCTCAATCTGCAGCCAATGGTCGCCGACAATGATTCCGCCCACACCACGGCCTTTACCGTCAGCGTCGATTTCAAGCATGGCACCACCACCGGCATTTCGGCCGAGGACCGCACGCTGACCGTGCGCAACCTGGCCAACGGCAATGTCGGCGGTTCGGATTTCGTTCGCCCCGGCCACATCTTCCCGCTGATCGCTAGGGAAGGCGGCGTGCTGATGCGTTCGGGCCATACCGAAGCCGCGGTCGATCTCTGCAAGCTTGCCGGCCTGCCGCCGGTTGGCGTGATCTCGGAGTTGGTCAATGACGACGGCACCGTCAAGCGCGGCCCGCAGGTGGCGAGCTTTGCCGAGGAACATGGCCTCAAGCAGGTTTCGGTCGCCGACCTCATCGCCTACCGGCAGCGCAAGGAAACGCTGGTCGAACGCGTCGCCTGCTCCGAAATCGACACACTCGGCGGCAAGGCACAGGTCTTCACCTACACGCTGCCCTGGGATTCCATGCACCATGTCGCGGTCGTTTTCGGCGACATCCGTGACGGCGAGGACGTGCCGGTGCGGCTGCATTCGGAGGATGTGGTGACCGACGTGTTCGGCACCAGCCACCGGCTCGACGCCATTATGAAGGCGATGGGCGAACGCAAGCGCGGCGTCATCGTTTACCTCCGAGAGGGTTCGGTCGGCGTCGCCCATCAGGAGCGCAACCGGCCGATGAGTGCCGACCGTGAGGACCACGAAGAGGCCCGCCGCCGTGAGAACGAGTGGCGAGAAATCGGCCTCGGCGCGCAGATTCTCAAGGATCTCGGCATCTCCTCGATCAATTTGATCGCCTCGCGCGAACGCCACTATGTCGGGCTTGAGGGCTTTGGCATTCATATCGCCAAGACCGAGATTTTCTAGGGGACAGGGGGCGGTCGGATGAGCTTCGAGGCCTATCTCAATTGCTTTGAAGATGGCGAAGAGAGCTACTTCCCCACATCGATCGTCGAGGATGCCTTCGCGCCGTTCGTCACCAGGCGTGAACCTGAATTCACCTGCTGGGTCGTCGCCTATGACGATGCGTCGTCGGCCGACCTCTATCTCAATTTCGACCCCGGCGATGCCTCGCGATGTTCAGGCTTCACCGTCGCGCGGCCGCCCGACGATCCGCGCCTCTACGAAGCGCTGTGGAAAATCCTGCGTGTCACCAGCTCGGTCGTGTATTGCGCCGGAGAATGTCCGCCGATGGTCGGGCGCGCTGAAACAATACCCCATCTGAACCCGGATATGGTCGAGACACTGGGAAGTCCCGTCGTCGTTGTTGATGGGGACGAGATTCGCAACAGGTTTGAACACTCCTAGGAAGCCCGGCTTCTTCAAGGTGAACGGCGTCCGTTCCGTGAGCTGAACCGGACGCTTGTGCTCCTATTCCGCGGGAACGGCGGCCGCGTCGCATCCGTCCAGCTCGCATTCATGGGTGGCCAGGCTGCGCTGGCCGGCGAGCACCGTGACCAGTGCGATAGTGCCGGCCGCCACCGAGACCCAGAACCCGTTCTGAGCTCCAAAGGCGTCCACGACGGCGCCGGCGGCAAACGAGCCCAGCGCCATGCCGATGCCAATCCCGGTCATCACCCAGGTGATCCCCTCGGTCAGCATCGCTTCCGGCACGTGCCGCTCGATCAGGCCGAAGGCGGTGATGAAGGTCGGCGAAATCGCCACGCCGCTGATGAACACGGCCAGCGCCAAGAGCGGCACGGTGCCGGCCGTTAGGGGCAGCAATGTGCCGAGCGCGACAAGAGCGACCGCGATGGCCAGTTGGCGCTGCAACGGTGCTTTCAGATTGAGCGCGCCGACAACGAGGCCGAGCACGAACGATCCCAGCGCATAGACCCCGATAACGAGGCTGGCGGCGCCCGGTTGGCCGAGTTCCTTGGTGATCGCCACCGTGCTCACTTCCGTCGTCGCGAAGGTGGTGCCGACGAAGATCAGGGCGAAGGTGATGATCTGCACTGGGCGCAGCCGGATTGCCGAGCCGCTTGTGACACGATCCACCGGCCGCACTTGCGGCTCGGTCGAGCGCTGCAGGATGAAAGCTGTCGAGCCGATGGCGAGGAACAGCGTGCTCACCAGAACACCAGCTTCGGGGAAGAGGGCGGCGCTCAAGCCCACCGACAGCGATGCGCCTGCGATGTAGACGAGTTCGTCCGCAGCCGACTCGAAGGCGAAAGCGGTGTTCATCTGCGGCCGGCCGCGGAAAATCTCGGTCCAACGCGCGCGCACCATGGCCGGCATGCTGGGCATGGCGGCAGCCGCCAATGCCGACACGAACAATGTCCATAGCGGCCAGTCCTGATTGGCTGCCGCAATCAGCACCGCAAAGGCGATCACGGTGACAATGGTGGTGGGAACAACGATACGCGTCTGGCCGAGCCGGTCGACCAGCCTTGAGATTTGCGGCGCCACGAAAGCATTGCTCAGCGCGAAGGTCGCCGCGACGGCGCCGGCCAGCCAGTATTCGCCATGCGTTTGCGACAGCATCGCCACGAGTCCGATCGGCGCCATGGCGATCGGCAGGCGCGCCAGGAAGCCGGCGCTGGCAAAGCCCTTGGCTCCGGGGGCACGAAAGATTTCGGCGTAGGGGTTTTGCATTGCGGGCTCCTCGACAAAGGCCAATTCAACAATTACATACGATGCGTATGATTGTAAGATAGTGCATACGCGGCGTATGTCAATTGGCATACGATGCGTATGTGAATAAGGCCAGAACCATGCACAGACCCCGCAAGGAGATGATCGCCGAAACGCGCGCCAAGCTGATCACGGCGGCCCGCCATGCCTTCGGTACGATCGGCTATGCCGAGGCGTCGATGGACGATTTCACCGCCTCGGCCGGGCTGACGCGCGGCGCGCTCTACCATCATTTCGGCGACAAGAAGGGGCTGCTGCAGGCGGTCATCGCCGAAATCGATGGCGAGATGGCGGTTCGCATAAATGAGATCGCGTCGAAAGCGCCGACCCGCTGGCAGCATTTCGTCGACGAATGCACGACCTATATCGAAATGGCGCTGGAGCCCGAAATCCAGCGCATCATGTTCAGGGATGGCCCGGCCGTGCTGGGGGATCCGGCGCAATGGCCGAATGCCAATGCCTGCGTCGGTTCAATGACCGATCATCTGACCGCTCTGCAGCAGGAGGGGGTGGTCGTCCCCGGTGTCGACCCCGAAACCGCCGCGCGGCTGATCAACGGCGCCAGCAGCCAGGCGGCGCAGCGCATCGCCAATTCGAGCGACCCCGAAGCGACGTCGAAGACCGTGGTGGCGGCCTTCAAACAGTTGCTCGAAGGGTTGCTGAAGAAGCAGGGTCCTCAGCCGGTCTGAAATCTCACCGCCGAGACCCGGCATTTTGGCAGTGGATCAGTTTGAGATTGCGGACATCGTTGCGCTGATCGAGGCGAAGGAAGCTGAGAAGCCGATGGTGCGGGCACCTATAGAAAGCGTGGAGAATTGCCCCTATGAGAGCACAATACAAGGGTCACCGAGTTGTAGAGACCAAAGCTGGCACATTCGCCCTTGACACGTGGAAGCCGCGCGATCCCACCGACTTTTCCATTACTATAGATTTCTACGCGGGCCCAGAAGGAGATGCGAGCGCCGACGCATTTACGGCGACAGTCTGCTCTCCGAACTATTTTCTTCGCTCGCAAAGCGGCAACGTGTTTTCTGGAGACAGCGTAATTTTCATGCTCAGATTCGACTACGCTGAACTGGAAAAGTTTCTCATAGATCGTTGCGCAGCTACCGAGGGCGATACATGGGACGCGATAGCTGCGCAACTAACGAGGCTGGGACGCTGGGAGTTCGACTATCACCTTCAGATTTCAAACTGACCCACGACTCGGGATTTGCCGATGTTGACAATTCCAGGCCCGGGATCATCCTCGCCGTCCATTCTCTGAGGGGAGATTCGGGCGCATGTGGGATTTCGAAATCGGCAGGTCGGTGTCCATCATGATCAGGACATGGCCGTTCATCGTCTTTCGCATGATCGTCTATTTCGGCATCACGCTGGCTTATATCGTGGCGACCGGCAGCGGCGCCTCGGTCGGCTATGGCGTCGGCCACATCTCCACCGATCCCGACGGGCCGCTGTCCTTTGCACTCTGGGGCGGCATCGTCGGCATTGGCGTCGTTTCGATCGCGCTTTACTGGATCCGCGAATACATCCTCTACGTCGTCAAAGCCGGCCATATCGCCGTCATGGTCCATCTGATCGACGGTAGGGACGTTCCCAATGGCCAGGA
Source organism: Mesorhizobium sp. C268A (assembly GCF_040324475.1). NCBI lineage: Bacteria > Pseudomonadati > Pseudomonadota > Alphaproteobacteria > Hyphomicrobiales > Phyllobacteriaceae > Mesorhizobium > Mesorhizobium sp. C268A. The sequence continues at coordinate 1,442,958 of NZ_JAMYVX010000001.1, read as the reverse complement.
CCAGATCGCCTACGCCAAGGATGTTGTGAAGGAGCGTTTCGCCGAGGCCAACATCCTTTTCGTGCTCGACCAGCTGGTCAAGGGCGCCATCCGCGCCATCACCGGCCTGATCGGCGGCATCGCCGCCTTCCTGCCCATTCCGGGCCTCGGCGGCCTGGTCGCTTTCATCAACACAGTCATCCGCCTGTCGCTGACCTATGTCGACGAGATCATCCTCGGCTACAACATCCGCATCAACTCGTCCTCGCCCTTCGAGACGGCGCGGCAAGGCGTCGTGCTCTATGCCCAGAACGGCAAGACCATGGTCAAGAACGCCGTCTGGCTGGCGGTGATCATGTGGGGCGTGTCCTTCGTCATCTTCCTGCTGATGCTGGCGCCGGCCGCCGCCATCATGTGGTTCATCCCGGGGCAGCTCGGCGGCTGGGCCTTCGTGCTGGCGATCCTGCTGGCCTGGGCCTTCAAGGCGGCATTCATCGAACCCTTCGCCATCGCCTGCCTGATGCAGGTCTATTTTAGGACGATTGAAGGCCAGGTGCCGAACGCCGAATGGGACCAGCGGCTGGCCGAGGCGTCGTCCAAGTTCCGGGAGCTCAGGGACAAGGCGCTGGCCTCATTCGGCGGCTCGCGCTGGACGCAGCCGAGCACCTAAACCCTGTTGAACGTCGGGGCGGCGCGGCGTCAAACCATGGTCAAAGCGGCCGGGCGCGCCTATATCGGGTCATGGTCACAAGGCTCTACACCCATCCGATCTTCCTCGAACATCTGACGCCGCCCGGTCATCCGGAGCGACCCGACCGCTTGCGCGCCATCGAGCGCGTGCTCGATGACGAGGCCTTTGCGGCGCTCGATCGGGTCACGGCGCCGCAAGGCGACGAGGCGACGATCCTCTATGCCCACCCTGAGGATTTCGTGGCTCGGGTCCGCGCCGCGATCCCTGAAAGCGGCATTGCCCCGATCGACGCCGACACCAGCGCCAGCCCGAAAAGCTGGCAGGCGGTGGTGACCGCCATCGGCGCGGCCAATGCCGCCGTAGACGATGTCTTCGAGGGCCGTGTCGCCAACGCCTTCGTCGCCGCGCGTCCGCCCGGCCACCATGCCGAAAAGACCACGGCGATGGGCTTTTGCCTGTTCAACACCGCGGCCATCGCCGCGCGTTATGCGCAGAAGAAACACGGCGCTGAGCGCGTCGCCATCGTCGACTGGGACGTCCATCACGGCAACGGCACGCAGGACATCTTCTGGGACGATCCGTCGGTGCTCTATTGTTCGACGCACCAGATGCCGCTCTATCCCGGCACGGGGGCCAAGACCGAAACCGGCGCCGGTAACATCGTCAACGCGCCGCTGGCGCCACAGACCGGCTCAGAGGTCTTTCGCGATGCCTTGCTGTCGCGCGTCCTGCCGGCGCTCGACAATTTCGCGCCCGATCTGATCATCATTTCCGCCGGTTTCGACGCCCACCATCGCGATCCGCTGGCCGAGATCAACCTCAACGAGGGCGATTTCGACTGGGCGACCGGCCAACTGCTGGAGCGCGCCGGGCGCCACAGCGGCAACCGGCTCGTCAGCCTGCTCGAGGGCGGCTACGATCTGCAAGGACTGGCATTTTCGGTGGCCGCCCATGTCGGGCGGCTGATGAAGGGGTAAAGTATGGCTGGCGAAGCAAATGAAGACGTCAAGGCGATGAGCTTCGAGCAGGCACTCGACGCGCTGGAGAAGATCGTCGATGATCTCGAACGCGGCGACGTGCCGCTCGACCAGTCGATCAAGATCTATGAGCGCGGCGAGGCGCTGAAGGCCCATTGCGACCGGCTGCTGAAGGCGGCCGAAGACAAGGTCGAGAAGATCAGGCTGTCGCGTGATGGCAAACCGGTGGGAACGGAGCCGCTCGACGCGGAGTAGTGGAATGGGGCGGGCATAAAGCAGATAGGAGTTCAAGCATGTGCAGAAACATCAAGACCCTGTTCAATTTCGAGCCGCCGGCGACCCATGACGAGATCCGCGACGCCGCCCTTCAATTCGTGCGCAAACTGAGCGGAACGACGCGCCCCTCGCAGCGCAACCAGGCAGCCTTCGACCGCGCCGTCGAGGCGATCGCCGAATCGGCGCATGAATTGCTGCATTCGCTGGAAACCACGCATCATCCGCGCAATCGCGAAGAGGTGGCGGCCAAGGCAAAAGCCAAATCGGCGCTCCGCTTCGCCTGAAGACATCCAGATGAGTTTCTTCCCCGGCAAGGACCCTGAGCCTGGCGATGCCTTCGCCAGCGACCAGATCGAGCTCATGGTCATTCCAAACGCCAAGGACATTGGCGGCTTCCAGGTTCGCCGCGCTCTGCCGACGGCAAAGCGGCGGCTGGTTGGTCCCTTCATCTTCTTCGACCGCATGGGGCCGGCCATCTTGCGCGCCGGGCAGGCGATGGATGTGCGCCCGCACCCGCATATCGGGCTTTCCACCGTCACCTATCTGTTCGACGGCAATATCAGGCACCGCGATTCGCTCGGCACCGAGATGGTCATCCAGCCCGGCGACGTGAATTTGATGACCGCCGGCCGCGGCATTGTCCATTCCGAGCGCACGCCCGAAGAACTGCGCGGCGCGCCGATGTCGGTCTCCGGCCTGCAGACATGGCTGGCTTTGCCCGACGGCAAGGAGGAAGTGGCGCCGGTGTTCGAGAACACGGCCGCGCTCCTTCTGCCCGAGATCGACGCCGAAGGTGTTTCCGGCCGCGTGGTGATCGGCGATTTCCAGGGACTGCGCTCGCCGGTAAGAGCCGACACCGAGACGCTCTACGCCGATCTGAGGCTGGCGCCCGGCGCCAGCGTCAAAATTCCCGCCGACGCCGAGGAACGCGCCATCTACACGCTGGACGGCGATGTCTCAATCTCGGGCGACCGTTTTCCGGCCGAACGGCTGCTGGTGTTCCGGCCTGGCGACGAGATCGTCGTGTCGTCCGAGCGCGGCGCCCATTTCATGCTCTTCGGCGGCGCTTCGCTCGGCTCTCCGCGCCACATCTGGTGGAACTTCGTCTCGTCGTCGAAGGAACGCATCGAACAGGCCAAGCAGGAATGGAAGACGGGCCGCTTCGATATCGTTCCTGGAGATGAGGAAGAGTTCATTCCGTTACCGGACAATTAACGTCAGCATCACCCGCGTCACTGACACGCATTTACATTCGGGCGACGCAGGCATATTTCGCCATGATCGACGCGCATCATAGCTGAGCAGGCCCTTAACAGTGAACGCAACGCTGCATACGCCGCTTCTCGACAAGGTCCGCATTCCAGCCGACCTGAAGAAGCTTGACGAAAGCGAGCTGCCGCAGCTGGCCTCGGAGCTGCGCGCCGAGCTGATCGATGCCGTCTCGCATACGGGCGGGCATCTCGGCGCTGGCCTCGGTGTCGTCGAACTGACGGTGGCGCTGCACTATGTCTTCAACACGCCGGAAGACCGCGTGATCTGGGATGTCGGCCACCAGGCCTATCCACACAAGATCCTGACCGGCCGCCGCGACCGCATCCGAACGCTCAGGCAAGAAGGCGGCCTGTCTGGCTTCACCCGTCGCGCCGAGAGCGAATACGACCCGTTCGGCGCCGCGCACTCCTCGACCTCCATTTCCGCTGGCCTCGGCATGGCCATGGCGCGCGACCTCTCCGGCGGCCACAACAATGTCATTGCCGTCATTGGCGACGGCGCCATGTCTGCCGGCATGGCCTATGAAGCCATGAACAATGCCGGCGCGCTCGATGCTCGCCTGATCGTCATTCTCAACGACAACGACATGTCGATCGCGCCGCCGACCGGCGCCATGAGCGCCTATCTGGCGCGGCTTGCCTCTGGCAAGACCTATCTTGGCCTGCGCGACTTCGGCAAGAAACTGACCTCCTATCTCGGCAAGCGTGCCGATCGCGCCATCAAGCGGGCGGTCGAGCATGCGCGCGGCTACGTCACCGGCGGCACGCTGTTCGAGGAGCTTGGCTTCTACCATATCGGCCCGATCGACGGCCACAATCTCGAGCATCTGATCCCGGTGCTGAAGAACGTCCGCGACCATGCCGACGGTCCGGTGCTGATCCATGTCGTGACCCAGAAGGGCAAGGGCTACGCGCCGGCCGAGGCTGCGGCCGACAAATATCATGGCGTGAACAAGTTCGACGTCATCACCGGCGCGCAGACCAAGGCCCCGGCCAATGCGCCGGCCTACACCAAGGTGTTTGCCGAAAGCCTGGTCCAGGAAGCCCGCCTGGACGAACGTATCGTCGCCGTCACCGCCGCCATGCCGAACGGCACCGGCCTCGATTTGTTCGGCGAAGCGTTTCCGACCCGGACCTTCGATGTCGGCATTGCCGAGCAACATGCCGTGACCTTCGCCGCCGGCCTCGCCAGCGAGGGCTACAAGCCCTTCGCCGCCATCTATTCGACCTTCCTGCAGCGCGCCTACGATCAGGTCGTCCATGATGTGGCGATCCAGAAACTGCCGGTGCGTTTCCCGATCGACCGCGCCGGTTTCGTCGGCGCCGACGGCGCCACTCATTGCGGCGCCTTCGACACCACCTTCCTGGCGACGCTGCCGGGCTTCGTGGTGATGGCGGCCGCCGACGAGGCGGAGCTTCGCCACATGGTGCGCACCGCCGCCTATTATGACGAAGGCCCGATCGCCTTCCGCTATCCGCGCGGCAATGGCGTCGGCGTCGACATGCCGGAGCGCGGCTCGGTGCTCGAAATTGGCAAGGGCCGCATCGTCAGGGAAGGCACCAAGGTGGCGCTTCTGTCCTTTGGCACAAGACTGCAGGACTGTCTGCTGGCGGCCGAGGAACTCGGCGCGGCAGGGCTTTCGACGACGGTTGCGGACGCCCGTTTCGCCAAGCCGCTGGACGAGGATTTGATCCGCCGTCTCGCCCGCTCGCACGAAGTGCTGGTGACGGTGGAAGAGGGCGCTGTCGGCGGTTTCGCCAGCCACGTGCTGCAGTTCCTCGCCCATGAAGGCTTGCTGGAAAGCGGTCTGAAAGTTCGGCCGCTTGTGCTGCCGGACGAGTTCACCGACCACGCCAAGCCGGAAAAAATGTATGCCGATGCCGGGCTTGACGCGGCCGGCATCGTGCGCACCGTGTTCGTCGCGCTCGGCCATTCCGCGCGCGCGCAGCGCGCCTGAATCAAACCTCACGCAGCTGAAGCAGGTGCCTGTGCAAGCCTGACACTTTGTTAACGCTTCTCTTTGGCGTTTCGCTCACCGTCTCTTTTGGCCGTTTTTCAACGCCGCCCTGCTAGAACTGCCTCCAGGCAGGGAGTTAAAAACAATGCGAACGCTTCTGTGCGGCGCGGCCCTTTTGGCCGTCATCGCCGCGCCGGCCATGGCCGAGACGCGCTATGACCGCAAGCTCGAACAGGCGGTGGCAGGCATCGTCGCCCGCAAGATGGGCGATATCAGGGGCGCTTTTTCCTACAAGCAGGTTCCGCAGCTTGTCGTCGTGCCGGACGCACCAGTCGTTGCTGTCGAGCGCCCGCGCAAGCAGGCTTCAGATGACGGAAGCGACGGCCTGATGCCGGCCGTTGAACGGCAGGTCTCACGCACGATCTTCTAAAACCACATATCGCGCACGCAGCGCCCATCGCGCGGCAGGTCGTCATAAGTGTCCAGCCCGTCGAAATGGTCGATCGGCAGGTCGGCGACCGCCTCCGGCGGTGCCAGCCTGACATTGACGGCGATCCGCGTGCGGCCGCTGTCGCTGCGGCGCAAACCGCGCCAGGCAAGCACACAGGCACATGTCGGGCAAAACAGTATTTCCAGCGACGGCGTCTCCTTGCCAGCGCGGGTGTAGGACTGCACAGGCCCCACAAGCCGGATACGCTCGTCGACAAAGTCATAGGCCCAGAGTGTGCCATAGCGGCGGCAAAGCGTGCAATTGCAGGCCGTGATCGGGCCGGGATCGCCTTCCAGGGTCCAGTGGGCGGCGCCGCAATGGCAGGTTCCCGTCAGCATTCGTCTTCCTCCGCATTGCCTGAGCCTCTACATCTTGCCGGACTGGCTGCGCTATTCAACCGGGCGGACTGGCTTGCGGCCCGGGTCTCGACGTCCTCCTATGCCAATGTCCTTGCCTTCGCGGCCGGCTTTCGCCATGAAGGCCGATGAACTCCCCTCTGCCAGCCAGCACACGCCAGCGGCTCGACGAATTGCTCGTCCAGCGCGGCCTGTTTGCGAGCCGCTCGCGCGCCCGCGACGCGGTCGAGCGCGGCACCGTGACGGTCGACGGCGTGGTCGCCCGCAAGCCCGGCCGGACGGTTCTGCCGCACTGTCTCATCGTCATCGACGACCCGGCGCAGGGTTATGTCTCACGCGCGGCGCTGAAGCTGATCGCCGGGCTCGACCATTTCAGTCTCGATCCCGCGGGCAGTGAAGCCCTCGATATCGGCGCCTCGACAGGCGGCTTCACGCAGGTGCTGCTCGAACGCGGCGCGGCCCATGTCACTGCCATCGATGTCGGCCACGGCCAGATGCATCCCGACATTGCGGGCGACCCGCGCGTGACGGTTATCGAGGGCCTCAACGCTCGCGAGCTCGCGGCTGCCGATCTCGGCGGCCGTATCCCCGATTTCATCGTCTCCGACGTCAGCTTCATCTCGTTGAAACTGGCGATGCCACCGGCGTTGGCATTGGCACGGGACGGCGCTCGTGCGGTGTTTCTGGTCAAGCCGCAATTCGAGGCCGGCCGCGAGGCGATCGGCAAGGGCGGTCTTTTGAAAGACCCTTATGACGCCGCCCGTGTGGCCGGCTTGCTGCAGGAATGGCTCGAAGGCGTCCCTGGCTGGCGTACATTGGGCTTGCACATGTCGCCGATCGAAGGCGGGGACGGCAACCGCGAATTCCTGCTTGCCGGGATCAAGGATGCCGGGATCAAGGATGCCGGGACCAAGGATGCCGGGATCAAGGACCGATGAGCACGGGCTTCACCATCAAGAGACTGGGTTCGCAGGGCGACGGCGTCGCCGAGACGGAAACCGGCGAGCTGTTCATTCCCTTCACCCTGCCCGGCGAGACCGTCACCGCCGCGCGCGAGAGGGATCGCGCCATGCTGATGGCGGTATTGGAGACGTCGCCGCTGCGTATCGATCCGGCCTGCCGGCATTTCACCGAATGTGGCGGCTGCGCCGTCCAGCATCTGCAAGCCGACGCTTACCAGCAATGGAAACGCGACAAGGTCGTGCACGCTTTGAAAGGCATTGCCGGCGACATCGGCGCCCTGGTGCCGTGTGCGCCACACACACGCCGCCGCGTCGTGCTTGCCGCCAGGCGCGCCGACACAGGCATGCTGCTTGGCTTCCATCGCCATCTTTCGCCGGAAATCATCCCCATCGAGGAATGTCCGATCTCGCTGCCGGAGATCGTTGCCGCGCTCGATCGCTTGAGGTCGGTCGCCGACCTGGTTTGTGCCACCACCAAATCGTTCCGGATGGCGGTCACTGTGACGGGCTCGGGGCTTGACGTCGCTGTCTATGAGTCGGGCAAGCTGGGCGAGAACCAGCGCCGGGTCGCCTCCAACTTCATCATGGCCAATGGCTTTGCCCGGCTTTCGATCGACGACGAGATCGTCATCGAGCCGAAAAAGCCGGTGGTCATGTTCGGCACCGTCGCTGTCGCCATACCGCCTGGCGCCTTCCTGCAGGCAACGCAAGCCGCCGAGCAGACGATGGCCGATCTCGTTGGCGGACATCTGAAGCGGGCCAGGAAAGTCGCGGATCTTTTCGCCGGCTGCGGCAGCTTTGCGCTTCGGCTGGCGGCCAAATCCGAAGTCCACGCGGTCGAAGGCGACGCGGCAGCCCTTTCGGCGCTCGACCGCGGATCGCGCTTCGCCACCGGCCTGAAGCGGGTAACCGGCGAACGCCGCGACCTGTTCCGGCGGCCGCTGACGTTCAAGGAGCTGAATGCTTTCGATGGCGTCGTCTTCGACCCGCCGCGCGCCGGTGCCGAGGACCAGTCGAAGCAGATCGCCCGCTCGGATGTGCCGTTCGTCGCCGCCGTCTCCTGCAATCCGGTGACGCTGGCACGCGACCTGCGCATCCTGATTGACGGCGGCTACATCTTGAAGAGCGTCACGCCCATCGACCAGTTCCTGTGGTCGCCGCATGTCGAGGCCGTGGCGCTGCTGGAGAAGCCGAAACGGCGACGTTAATCCGCCGATTTTCACAAGGCCGTGCTTGAGTTTGCCGCCCCCCGCAAGACGTAGCCGGCTGGTAAACTAGCCTTCGCGAACGCTTTCGTACCCGGCCGCTTGTGCGGCCTTGATGAACTTACGGTCGAAGGACACAAATGCTGAGCAGTGCGAGGACTTGCCCAGATGGAGCGCATCGGCGAAATCCATTCCCGTCTCGGCTAGATCGACCGCGGAAGAGACGATCGCAGCATCCTCTATCTCGACAGTGGGAAGCCCGCCGAACACCCGCAGTGCATTGACGATCGAGGCCTGATCATAACCATAGCCGCTGCGCAGCACCCACTCAGCCTCCAGGATCACCGTGACGGCGACGAAAACGGGCTGACCGTCGATCAGCCGCCGGGCTCGCGGGGACTGCTCGGGATCGTCGTTCGTCAGATACCTGACGACAACGTTGGTATCAATCGCGAGCATGGCGCCGCCGTGCTTCAGCAAGGACGGCCGCGTCCATCTCCTCCAAGGTCTTCGGTCTGCCACTGTGCGGCAGGACACCAAAGACATCTTCTGGTCGTGTCGGGGCAAAGGCAGGCGCCGGTCTCAAAAGTACACCGTCCGGTGTGTCTTCGACCTGCAGGCGCGTGCCCGCGCCCCAGTCCCTCCGTTTGCGGATAGCGCTGGGCAGGATGACTTGTCCCTTGGTCGAGACGGTCGTTATAAGCTTTTCTATTGCACCCATTGCGGTATTACCCTTGTGTAAGACAAAGGTAAGATATCCCTGTGAGGGGAACTATTCAAGCCCGCCGACGTCTCCTCGCTCAAACCCTGGTGCCGCCGACGGTCATCTGGTTCATCCTGAGATGCGGCTGGCCGACGCCGACCGGCACGCCTTGTCCGGCCTTGCCGCACATGCCGATGCCGGTGTCGAGTTTCATGTCGTTGCCGATCATCGAAACGCGGTGCATGGCGTCCGGTCCGTTGCCGATCAGCATGGCGCCCTTGATCGGCTGCGTCACCTTGCCGTTTTCGATCATGTAGGCCTCGGTGCAGCCGAACACGAACTTGCCCGAGGTGATGTCGACCTGGCCGCCGCCGAAGGATACGGCATAGATGCCGTTCTTGACCGAGGCGATGATCTCGTCCGGCTCCATGTCGCCTGCCGTCATATAGGTGTTGGTCATGCGCGGCATCGGCTGGTGCGCATAGCCTTCGCGCCGGCCGTTTCCCGTGGCTTTCATGCCCATCAGCCGGGCGTTCTGGCGGTCCTGCATGTAGCCGACAAGCTTGCCGTCCTCGATCAGCACATTGCGGGCCGAAGGCGTGCCTTCATCGTCGACGGTCAGCGAACCCCGCCGCTCGGGCATGGTGCCGTCATCGACCACGGTAACGCCCTTGGCGGCGACCTGCTGGCCGAGCAGGCCGGCAAAGGCGGAGGTCTTCTTGCGGTTGAAGTCGCCCTCCAGCCCGTGGCCGACGGCTTCGTGCAGCATCACGCCCGGCCAGCCGCTGGACAAAACGATGTCGAACGTTCCGGCCGGCGCGGGAATGGCTTCGAGATTGACCAGCGCCTGCCTGAGCGCCTCCCTGGCCGCCTGCTTCCAGGCGTCCTCGACCAGGAACTCGCCGAACGCCTTGCGCCCGCCCATGCCATAGGAGCCGCTTTCCTGGCGGTCGCCGTCGCCGACGACGACGGAAACGTTGATGCGGACCAGCGGGCGGATGTCGCGCACGATCTGGCCGTCGGCGCGCACGATCTCGACATGCTGCCAGGACGCCGCGAGCGAGGCCGTCACCTGGCGCACGCGCGGATCCTCGGCACGCAGCCATGCGTCGATTTCCTGCAACAGCTTGGCCTTGACCTCGAAGGAGGGCGAGGGGATCGGGTTCTCCTCGCCATAGAGATGGCGGTTGGTGCGCGCGGGCGCCGCGGCAAGCGTGCCGGAATAGCCGCCCTTGACGGTCGAGACAGCGTCCGCCGCGCGCAGCAGCGACGCCTCGGAAAGATCGCTGGAATGGGCGTAGCCGCTGGCCTCGCCGGCCACGGCGCGCAGGCCAAAACCCTGGTCGGTGTTGAAATTGGCGGTCTTCAGCCGGCCATTGTCGAACATCAGCGCTTCGCTCTCGCTGTATTCGAGGAACAGTTCGCCGTCATCGGCGCCGTTCAGTGTGTCGGCGACGATCCGCTTGATGCGATCATCTGAAATGTCGAATTGGCCGGTCAGGCTGTTCATGGCAGGTCCGCTCACAGGAGGAATGGTGTTGCCACGATGTAGGCGCGAAGACGCGCCTGCACAATCCGCAATGACGATCCGCAGCCGGTAGGAGCGGGTAGCCCCGCCCCTGAACATGACGTCCATCTTGAAGTTCGACCCGTCACCCGAAAAGGCCTTCACCCAGCGATATTTCTTGTTCCATTCATTGGCCTGGTCGGCCGTGAAGGGGTCGGTATAGCCCGAGGAGAACTGGATCGACTTGCACTTCTCATGGTTTTCGCAGCCATAGAAGTAGATGACATATTTCATGCCCTGAAGCCGGCCCGAGACCATCGGATCGCCCCGTCGTCCTTGTCCATCTTGGCCGAGCCATAGCCTTTCGCAAGCTCGAAAATGACGGCCGGATCGGGCGCCGTGATGATTTCGGAATCCTCGGCAAAGGCGACGGAAACGGCGCCGGTCAGGATTAGACCGGTCGACAAAAGCAAAGAACAAGCACGCATGATGACCCCCACAGCCAAAGATCAAACCCGTGGGAATTGTGAGGAAAGACGGTTTCGCAAGCATCAAGCTCAGGGCAGGGCGGCAAAACCGTCGGCGAAGCCCTTGAGGTCGACGGGGATGCCGATGCCTTCTTCCGGCGTCTGGAAGACGATGAAGGTGGCCGACGTCCCGGTCTTCAGCGTATCGAGCAGCGGCTTTTCGAGAATGACCTCGGCATAGCAGCCGTCTTGGAAGCAGCGCACGAAATAGGCGCGGCCAATATCCTTGCCGTCGACATTGAGGCCCAGGCCATTGGGCAGCAGAACGCCGAGCGGGGCCAGCACGCGCAGGATCTCGGCCTTGTTGTCGGCGGTGCGCAGGACGACGACGGACAGTCCCATTTCCGGGCGATCCTCGGCAACGACGTTCTGCATCATCACGCATTGTTCCGAGGTGGCGCCGGCCGGCGTGTCGCAGATGATCGACCACGCGCCATGCGTTGACTTGACCGTGCCGCTGGGCTGCGCTGCATTGGCGACGCCGGTTGCGGACGAGCCGATACCGATCAGGGCGGCGAGAAAAACGACCTTCGCCCCGCTTCTCGAAAGCCAAGCGCTTTTCGAATGCCAGGCGCTCTTCGAATGCCAGGCGTTTCTCGAAAGCCAAGAGGTCATGACGGCTCCATTGCGAATCACGGCACTTTAAGCCGCGCCAAGGCCAAGTAAAGGATAGGGCGACCGCCGGTCAGCCCCGGCAGGCGCAATAATGAGCTTTTCCCTAGCAAATTCGCCCGAATTGCGACCGTCGGGCGCATTCCGGACACAAGCCCGCATAGCCTGTCTGTCGACGACCCGCGCGGGCCACGAGGCCGTCGAAACAGCGCGGCAGCACTTGCGCGCAAAAATGCCGCACGGTTTCGCCCGCTCCTTTCTTGCGGAGGGAAATAGAGTATGGTTTGAACCACCCTTGGGACTGTCCGGGATTCCCATCCCGGCATTGTTCGATATTCTTGCGTCGCGATCGCGAGGAACCGGGAGATGAAGAGGGCGATGAGAAAATTCCCAGCAAGCGCCAAATTGATGGCAACGGCAGGCGCCGCCGCCGCATTTTTCGCCGGTGCCTCCGCCCATGCGGCCCAGCCGCAGCCGTGGGAGATGACTTTTCAGCCGCCGGCGACAGACATGATGCGGCAGATCGAGTGGTTCGGGAACTACACGATGTGGTTCGTCGTCCCGATCACTGCTTTGGTTCTGGCGCTTCTCGCCTGGTGCATCTTCAGGTTCCGCGCCAGCAAAAACCCGGTTCCGTCCAAGACCAGCCACAACACGCTGATCGAGATCATCTGGACAGTCGGGCCGGTCGTCGTCCTGCTGTTCATCGCCATTCCCTCGTTCCAGTTGCTGACGGCGCAGTACACGCCGCCGGAAGAGGCCAAGCTGACCGTCAAGGTAACGGGCAATCAGTGGAACTGGGACTATGAGTACCAGACCGAGAACACGCTCTCCTTCAACTCGGCCATTCTGCAGGACGCCGACCGCGCCGCGATCGGCAAGGAAGACCGCAAGGTCTATCCGCGCCTGCTGGCGGTCGACAACGAGCTGGTCGTGCCGGTCAACACCATGACGCGCGTCCTGGTTACCGCAGCCGACGTGATCCATTCCTTTGCCGTTCCGGCCTTCGGCATCAAGATGGACGCGGTTCCCGGCCGCACCAACGAGACGTGGTTCAAGGCGGAAAAGGAAGGCATCTATTACGGCCAGTGCTCGCAGCTCTGCGGCAAGGACCATGCCTTCATGCCGATCGCCGTCCGCGTCGTATCCGATGCGCAGTACAAGACCTGGCTGGCAGCAGCCAAGACCGACCTCCCCGGCGCCAACAAGGCGCTGATGGCCGAGGTCGACGGTACCAACAAGGTAGCGGCCGCCGGCAATTGATGCCGCGGGTTAGCAAGAATTAGGGAACGGAGCCGACCATGGCAGAAGCTGCAGCTCACGACGACCACGACCACAAGCCCTATCATGGCTGGGTCCGGTGGGTGTACTCCACCAACCACAAGGACATCGGCACGCTCTACCTGATCTTCGCGATCTTCGCGGGCATCGTCGGCGGCGCGCTTTCGGTCGTCATCCGCATGGAGCTGCAGGAGCCGGGCATCCAGATCTTCACCGGTCTGGCGCAGATGGTCTATGGCATGAACGGCGATGCCGCCATCGACGGCGGCAAGAGCATGTACAACGCCTTCGGCACCGCGCACGCGCTGATCATGATCTTCTTCATGGTCATGCCGGCGCTGATCGGCGGCTTCGCCAACTGGATGGTGCCGATCATGATCGGCGCGCCTGACATGGCCTTCCCGCGCATGAACAACATCTCGTTCTGGCTGCTGCCGCCGGCCTTCCTGCTGCTCATCGCTTCGGCTTTCATGCCGAGCGCGCCCGGCGCCTATGGCGTTGGCGGCGGCTGGACGCTCTATCCGCCGCTGTCGACCTCCGGCCAGCCCGGGCCGGCCATGGATCTGGCGATCCTGTCGATCCACATTGCCGGCGCGTCCTCGATCCTCGGCGCCATCAACTTCATCACCACCATTTTCAACATGCGCGCGCCGGGCATGACGCTGCACAAAATGCCGCTATTTGCCTGGTCGGTTCTGATCACCGCCTTCCTGCTGCTCTTGTCGCTTCCGGTTCTGGCCGGTGGCATCACCATGCTGCTTACCGACCGCAATTTCGGCACCACCTTCTTCGCCCCGGATGGCGGCGGCGATCCGATCCTGTTCCAGCATCTGTTCTGGTTCTTTGGTCACCCCGAAGTGTACATCCTGATCCTGCCGGGCTTCGGCATCATCAGCCACATCGTCTCGACCTTCTCGAAGAAGCCGGTGTTCGGCTATCTCGGCATGGCCTACGCCATGGTCGCGATCGGCGCCGTCGGCTTCATCGTCTGGGCGCACCACATGTACACGACCGGCCTGTCGCTCGACACGCAGCGCTACTTCGTCTTCGCCACCATGGTCATCGCCGTACCGACAGGCGTGAAGATCTTCTCCTGGATCGCGACGATGTGGGGCGGCTCGATCTCGTTCAAGACGCCGATGCTGTGGGCGCTGGGCTTCATCTTCCTGTTCACGGTCGGCGGCGTCACCGGCGTCCAGCTCGCCAATGCGGGCCTCGACCGCTCGCTGCATGACACCTATTTCGTCATTGCCCACTTCCACTATGTGCTGTCGCTGGGTGCGGTCTTCGCCATCTTCGCCGGCTGGTACTACTGGTTCCCCAAGATGACCGGCTACATGTACTCGCCGGTGATCGCCAACACCCACTTCTGGGTCACCTTCGTCGGCGTCAATTTGATCTTCTTCCCGCAGCATTTCCTCGGCCTGGCCGGCATGCCGCGCCGCACCATCGACTATCCCGACGCGTTCGCCGGCTGGAACATGGTGTCGTCCTACGGCTCCTATATATCGGCCGTCGGCGTGGTGATCTTCCTCTATGGCGTGTTCGAGGCCTTCCAGAAGAAGCGCGTCGCCGGCGCCAATCCGTGGGGCGAGGGTGCAACGACGCTCGAATGGCAGCTGCCTTCGCCGCCGCCCTTCCACCAGTGGGAACAGCTGCCGAAGATCAAGTAAGGCAGCCCGAATACGAAACCGCCGGCCCGCCGGCGGTTTCGGCCAACGGAATGATTGGACTTATGTACGCATGGCCCTTGTCGACGACCCAATGATTGACGAAGCGGGCTTTCGCATGTCGGAAGCCACGTCGGGCGATTTCTTCGCCCTGCTGAAGCCGCGCGTCATGTCGCTGGTGGTGTTCACGGCCTTTGTCGGCATGGTCGCTGCACCCGTGACCATCAACCCGCTGCTGGCGGTGATCGCCATCCTGGCCATTGCCATCGGCGCCGGCGCCTCTGGTGCGCTCAACATGTGGTACGACGCCGACATCGACGCAGTAATGAGCCGGACCGCCGGCCGCCCGGTACCCTCCGGCCGCATCCTGCCCGGCGAAGCCCTGAGCTTCGGCCTTGTGCTTTCGGTGCTGTCGGTGATGACGCTGGGCGTGCTGGTCAACTGGCTGTCGGCGGCGCTGCTTGCCTTCACCATCTTCTTCTACGCCGTCGTCTACACGATGTGGCTGAAGCGCTCGACGCCGCAGAACATCGTCATCGGCGGCGCCGCCGGCGCCATCCCGCCGGTCATCGGCTGGGCCGCGGTGACCGGAACGGTGAGCCTGGAAAGCCTCGTCCTGTTCCTGATCATCTTCCTGTGGACGCCGCCGCACTTCTGGGCGCTGGCGCTGTTCAAGTCCGACGACTACGCCAAGGCTGGCATCCCGATGATGCCGAACGTTGCCGGCCAGGCCTCGACCCGCCGCCAGATCTTTGCCTACGCCCTGATCCTGGCGCCGATCGGCGTGCTGCCCTGGTTGCTCGGTTTCACCACCGCCATCTATGGTGTCGCATCAGTGGCTCTCGGCGCCGGCTTCGTCTGGTATGCCTGGAAAGTGCTGTGCATGACCGATAGCGACCGCGTCATGAAGCCGGCCAAGGCTCTGTTCGCCTATTCGCTGCTCTACCTCTTCGCCATCTTCGCCATCTATCTTGCCGACTGTGTCGTCGGTCGCGCTTTGGCCATCGGTGGAGCATGACCATGATCGACAAGAAGCTTGAACTGGTCACGCTGACCGAAAGCCAGAAGAAGGCGCGGCGCAACCGTTCGGCGGCGATCGGCGTCGCGCTGGCGATTCTGGTCGTCATCTTCTACGTCGCGACCATCGTGAAATTCGGCCATACCGGATGAGGCCGATGATGACCCGCCAGACCGTGACCGATCCCAGGAAGAAGAACACCAACCGCGTCGTCGCCGCCGTCTGCGTCGCCTTCTTCGGCGGCATGATCGGCATGGCCTACGCCGCGGTGCCGCTCTACAAGATGTTCTGCCAGGCCACCGGCTATGGCGGCACGACGCAGCGCGCCGAAAAGCAATATGCCGGCCGCATCCTCGACCGCGACATCACCGTGCGCTTCGACGCCAACACCAACGGCATTCCGTGGCAGTTCCAGCCGGTCGCCCGTTCGGTCACCATCAAGATCGGCGAGACCACGCAGGCGCATTACAGCGCCACCAACAAGTTCGACCGCGCCGTTACCGGCCGCGCCACCTTCAACGTGCAGCCGGAACTGGCAGGCCCCTACTTCAACAAGGTCGAGTGTTTCTGCTTCACCGACACGACGCTGAAGCCCGGCGAGACGCTGGACATGCCGGTCGTGTTCTATGTGGATCCCGATATCGTCAACGTGCCGGAACTGAAGGACTTGAAGACGATCACCCTGTCCTACACGATGTTCCCGGTCCAAAAGAACAAGCCGGTGGCGTCATCGACGCCGGACAGCAGCAGCAAAGTTTCAGATACCGAAGCAAATCTCGGGGGTTGATATGGCAGACGCGCACGCAAAACCACAACACGACTACCATCTCGTCAACCCGAGCCCGTGGCCCTTCCTGGGGTCGATCGGCGCGCTGGTGACTGCAGTCGGCGGCGTCGCCCTGATGCAGTATCTCAAGAACGGCGATTTTCCGATTTTCGGCCACAACATCGCGAACCCATGGCTGTTCTTCATCGGCCTGGTCATCGTCCTCTACACGATGTTTGCCTGGTGGTCGGACACCATCAAGGAAGCGCATGAGGGCCACCACACGCGCGTCGTGTCGCTGCATCTGCGCTACGGCATGATCATGTTCATCGCTTCGGAAGTGATGTTCTTCGTTGCCTGGTTCTGGGCCTATTTCGATGCCAGCCTGTTTCCGAGCGAAGTGCAGAATTACGCCCGCACCGCTTTCACTGGCGGCGTCTGGCCGCCGAAGGGTCTCGAAGTCCTCGATCCCTTCCATCTGCCGCTCTACAACACCATCATCCTGCTTCTGTCGGGCACCACGGTGACATGGGCGCACCATTCGCTCATCCATGGCGACCGCAAGGGCCTGATCAACGGCCTGGTGCTGACCGTCGGCCTCGGCATGCTGTTCACCATGGTGCAGGCCTACGAGTACATGCACGCTCCGTTCGGCTTCAAGGATTCCATCTACGGCGCCACCTTCTTCATGGCGACCGGCTTCCATGGCTTCCACGTCATCATCGGCACCATCTTCCTGCTGGTCTGCCTGATCCGCGCCTGGAAAGGCGACTTCACGCCCAAGCAGCATTTCGGCTTCGAGGCGGCTGCCTGGTACTGGCACTTCGTCGACGTGGTCTGGCTGTTCCTGTTCGCATCGATCTACGTCTGGGGATCGGTCGGCGCGGTGATCGAAGGCCACTGACGGCTTTCACCGAACCGACAAATCAGAAGGGCGGTCGCGGCAACGCGGTCGCCTTTCTTCTTTTCGGCGCCCCATCAATGGCCAACGGATTCGGCTGGTCGGGCTGGCTGCTTCAATTGGTCGACTGGACCGATGGCTGCATTGGGGTTACCGACTGCGACATGGACGAAATCTGGACTATGGTGCCGGATGGAACGCTGATCGAAATCGAGCCGTAAAGCATGACTATCCATGAGTGAAGATAGGGCGATCTGGCCACCCATTGAGCCGATCTCGGCCGGCCTGCACGGACGCTGCCCGCGCTGCGGCGAAGGACGGCTGTTTTCCGGCTTCCTCACCGTCGGCAAGCGCTGCAACAATTGCGGCCTCGACTATTCCTACGCCGATGCCGGCGACGGCCCGGCGGTGTTCGTCATCCTGATCATCGGCTTCATCGTCGTGGGGCTGGCGCTGTGGGTGGAGGTCACGCTGAGCCCGCCGCTCTGGCTGCATTTCATCATCTGGATACCGCTGGCCGTGGGACTGTGCCTGACGGCGCTGAGGTTGATCAAGGGGGTGCTGCTGACGCTTCAATACGCCAACAAGGCGGCCGAAGGCCGCCTGGACCAGGGGCAATGAGCGAGGCGCTGACCAAGCCCGCCGGCCGCTCGCGGCCGAAGACGGCATTGCTGCTCGGCCTCGGCCTGGTGGTGTTCGTCATCCTGCTCGGGCTTGGCACATGGCAGGTGCAGCGCCTGTACTGGAAGGAAGCCCTTCTGCAGACCATCGACCAGCGCACCCATTCAGCGCCGCAGCCGCTGGCGGACGTCGAGAAGGAATTCGCCGCCACCGGTGATGTCGACTACACGCCGGTCACCGTCAGCGGGACGTTCCTGCACTCCGGCGAGCGGCATTTCTACGCCACATGGGACGGCGACGCCGGCTTCAACGTCTATACCCCGCTGGCCCTCGACGATGGCCGCTATGTCCTGATCAACCGCGGCTTCGTTCCCTATGATGTCAAGGATGCCGCCAAGCGCCCGCAAGGGCAGGTGACCGGCAAGGTCACGGTCACCGGCCTGGCGCGCAACCCGCTGCCGGCCAAGCCGTCGATGATGCTGCCCGACAATGACGTGGCCAAGAACATCTTCTATTGGAAGGATCGTGACGTCATGGCGGCGAGTGCCGGCCTGCCGGCCGGTGCCGTGCTGGTGCCGATCTTCATCGACGCCGACAAGACGCCGAACCCGGGCGGGCTGCCGGTCGGCGGCGTCACCATCATCGACCTGCCGAATTCTCATCTGCAATATGCCTTCACCTGGTATGGCCTGGCGGCGGCTCTTGCCGCGGTTCTGATCATCAGGCTGCGCCGTCCGGCAAAGACTGAATGATCCAGAGCATGATCCCGAAAAGTGGGAACCGGTTTCGGACAAGATCATGCTCCAACAAAGAGTTAGATCAGGTTGACCATTCAACCTGATCCAACTGCCCTTGACAGGGCAGGGGTGCACACCTCATTTCGCCAAACGATACGATCAACCGATCTGGAATCATGCTGCAGACCGCCACAAAACCACCGCTGACGATCCGGCTCTGCCAGCCGCGCGGCTTTTGCGCCGGTGTCGACCGCGCGATCCAGATCGTCGTGCTGGCGTTGAAGAAATACGGCGCGCCGGTCTATGTCCGCCACGAGATCGTGCACAACCGCTATGTCGTCGAGGGCCTGCAAAGCCTTGGCGCGGTTTTCATCGAGGAACTCTCGGAAATCCCGGCCGAGCACCGCAAGTCGCCGGTTGTCTTCTCAGCCCACGGCGTGCCGAAATCGGTGCCGGCCGACGCCAAGGCACGCGAGCTCTTCTATCTCGACGCCACCTGCCCGCTGGTGTCCAAGGTGCACAAGCAGGCGATGCGCCATCAGCGGCTCGGCCGCCATGTGCTTCTGATCGGCCATGCCGGCCATCCCGAAGTGATCGGCACCATGGGCCAACTGGCTGAAGGCGCCGTCACGCTGATCGAGACCGAAGCCGACGCTGGGACCTTTGCCCCCGCCGACCCGGAAGCGCTCGGCTTCGTAAGCCAGACAACGTTGTCGGTCGAAGACACTGCCGGCATATTGCGGGTGCTGCAGGAGCGCTTCCCGCAACTGCATGCACCGGCCGCCGAATCGATCTGCTACGCCACCACCAACCGCCAGGAAGCGGTCAAGGAAACCGCCGCCGGCGCCGATCTCTATCTGATCGTCGGTGCGCCCAATTCCTCCAATTCGCGCCGTCTTGTCGAAGTGGCGGAGCGCGCCGGCGCCACCATGTCGCTTCTCGTACAGCGCGCCGCCGAAATTCCGTGGAATGACATCACGAATATCTCGACGCTCGGCCTGTCTGCCGGCGCGTCGGCGCCGGAGATCATCGTCGACGAGATCATCGACGCCTTCCGCCAGCGCTTCGAGGTGAACATCGACCTGGCGATCACGGCCACCGAAACGGAGGATTTTCCAGTCATGCGGGTTCTGCGCGATGTCGAACTGACGCGGGCCGACATGGCCTTCGTCAACGGAGCCGCGTGAACAGCCCATGGCGGTCTACACCGACGTCAATGAGGGCGAACTCGGCGCGTTCCTGAGGGCATATCCAGTCGGCGAACTCTTGTCCTACAAGGGTATCGCCGAAGGCACGGAGAATTCGAATTTCCTGCTGCACACCTCAAGCGGCTCTTACATACTGACGCTCTACGAGAAGCGCGTCGACAAGGCCGACCTGCCGTTCTTCCTCGGCCTGATGGGCCATCTCGCCCGCAAAGGCATTTCCTGCCCGCTGCCGGTGACCGCGCATGACGGCACCGTCATCGGCACGCTGGCCGGCCGTCCCGCGGTCATCATCACCTTCCTCGAAGGCCTGTCGCTGCGGCGGCCGACAGCGGCGCATTGCGCCGAGGTCGGCAAGGCGCTCGCCGCCCTGCATTTGGCCGGGCAGGATTTTGCGATGACGCGTGACAACGCACTGGCCATCGAGGGCTGGCGCAAATTGTGGAACGCCTCGCGCGACCGAGCCGACGAGGTCGAGCCGGGACTGGCGGCCGAGGTCGACGCCGATTTCGCGGATTTCGAACGCCATTGGCCGCAGGGCCTTCCTGCCGGCATCATCCATGCCGATCTGTTTCCCGACAATGTCTTCTTCCTCGGCGAGAAACTGTCCGGCCTCATCGACTTCTATTTCGCCTGCCACGACCTCTACGCC
Organism: Mesorhizobium sp. C268A; assembly: GCF_040324475.1. Lineage (NCBI taxonomy): Bacteria > Pseudomonadati > Pseudomonadota > Alphaproteobacteria > Hyphomicrobiales > Phyllobacteriaceae > Mesorhizobium > Mesorhizobium sp. C268A. The sequence goes on along the minus strand of NZ_JAMYVX010000001.1, from coordinate 1,422,593 downwards.
TATGATGTCGCCACCTGTCTCAACGCCTGGTGTTTCGAGAAGGATTTCTCCTTCAACCTGACCAAAGGCACGGCGCTGCTGGCCGGCTATCAGAGCGTGCGGCCTTTGAGCGATGGCGAGAAAGCAGCGCTGCCGATGCTTTCGCGCGGTTCGGCGCTGCGCTTCATGCTGACCCGGCTCTATGACTGGCTGACGGTTCCAGAGGGCGGGCTGGTCATGAAGCGCGATCCGACCGAATATATCCGCCGCATGCGCTTCCACCGCGCGATCAGGTCGCCTTCGGAATACGGACTGACATGACCAAGCAGGTTGAAATCTTCACCGACGGCGCCTGCTCGGGCAATCCCGGTCCCGGCGGCTGGGGCGCCATCCTGCGCTTCAACGGCAAGACCAGGGAATTGTCGGGCGGCGAGGCCGAGACGACCAATAACCGTATGGAGCTGCTGGCCGCCATCTCGGCGCTGAATGCGCTGAAGGAGCCGTGCGCCGTCGAGCTTCACACCGACAGCAAATATGTCATGGACGGTATCTCCAAATGGATCCACGGCTGGAAGAAAAACGGCTGGAAGACCGCTGACAAGAAGCCGGTCAAGAACGGTGAACTGTGGCAGGCGCTGGATGAGGCCAATCGGCGCCACAAGGTGACCTGGAACTGGGTCAAGGGCCATGCCGGCCACACCGAGAACGAACGCGCCGACGAACTCGCAAGGGAAGGTATGGCGCCGTTCAAGAGGGGCTCAGCCAAACCTGCGGCGCCGAAAGTGGCGCTGAAGCCGGCGGCATCCGAGAAGCAGCCGGCGCCACGGGCACGGCGCTCGACCCAAAGCTATTGAGCTCAAGCTATCGGCAGGGGATCTCACTCATGCCGATCGTATACTACATCACCCATCCCCAGGTTCAGATCGATGCCAACGTTCCCGTGCCGCACTGGGGGCTATCCGAGATCGGACGAGCGCGAGCATCAGCCATGCTCGATCAGCCATGGGTCGGATCGATCCGCCGTGTCGTCTCGTCGGCCGAGCGCAAGGCGATCGAAACCGCCGAGATTCTTGGCAAACACCTCGGCCTCGCGGTCGAGGTGAGGGAGCGCATGCATGAGAACGATCGGTCGGCAACCGGCTTCCTGCCGCCGCCGGAGTTCGAGGCGGTCGCCGACCAGTTCTTCGCCGACCCGCACAAAAGCATCCGCGGCTGGGAGCGGGCCATCGATGCCCAGCAACGCATTGTCAGCGAGGTCGAAACGGTGCTGGGTGCTGCCGATGGCGGCGACATTGCCTTCGTCGGCCATGGCGGCGTCGGAACATTGCTGCTGCTCTCGCTCAGCGGCCGCGCAATCAGCCGCGCGGCGGACCAGCCGGCCGGCGGTGGTAATTACTTCGCCTATGATGTCGGCACGCGCCGCGTCGTCCACGGATGGCGGCCGATAGACAGTCTGGCGCCGCGCTAAAGCGGATGTCAGGAGATCATCGATACCGTAGCCGCGATGAAGCCGCGCGCGACCAGCGGATAGAACCCGTCCTCAGCGGATCAGCAGGGCCGTGCCGTAGAGGCCGAGCGCGAACACCGTGTGCGAGATCACGTTGAAGGCGCGGATCTGTATCGCGTTGGGGCGCTTTGAGGCGGCCCAGCCGGCGCCCATGCCGGGCGCCAGCAGGAACCAGCCGGCGCCGATGGTGACCATGCCGAGGATGAAGGCCGGCAGGAAGGTCGGCGCGTCCAGCCATGCCCTGCCCACCAGCGCCACCAGGATGAAGCCGTAGACGATGCCGGTAACATAGTGGAAAGCCCAGCCCAGCGCCTGCTCATGCGCATAGGGTGCGGCTTGGGCGATATCGTCGTGGAAAACCTTGCCTTCCCTAAGGTGCCAGACCCAGCGGCCGGGCGGCCCCCAGTTCGGCCGCGGCTGGCTGAGCGCCAGATGCAGGAACAGCGCCCAAAGATCCATCAGCACCGTGGCGCCGATGCCAATCGCAATGCTGCGCCAGATGATGTCAAACATCGTCGATGTCCCCCAAAGCAGGCAATCCGGCTGGAAGCGCGTGGTCGTCAGGCCATGGCGCTCATGAGCCGAGGCGGCCGCCGCGGTTTAGAGCTGGCTCAGAATGTGAGCGGCACCCGATGTGTCGACTCCTGGCTTGGTCTCGACATTGAGCGCCGTGACCTTGCCGTTGTCGACGATCATCGAGAAGCGCTTCGAGCGCAATCCCATGCCGCCGCTGGAATAGTCGGAGTCGAGGCCGATCGACTTGGCGAAGTCGCCATTGCCGTCGGCGAGATAGAGGATCTTGCCTTGACCGCCGGTGAAATTGGCCCAGGCGCCCATGACATGGACATCGTTGACGGACACGACGGCGATGGTGTCGACGCCGCGGGCCAGGATGGCATCGTGGTTCTCGAGATAGCCCGGCAGATGATTGTTGCTGCAGGTCGGCGTGAAGGCGCCTGGAACACCGAACAGCACGACCTTCTTGCCCGCGAAAATCTCGGCCGAGGTGATCACCTTGGCGCCGTCGGCGGTCATTTCCTTGAAGGTCGCATCGGGCAGTTTGTCGCCAACGGCAATCGTCATGATGGTCCTCGTGTGAAAAGCAGGGAAGGTTTCTTGCGATAGCGAAATCGGCCATCTCCCGCAACCGCCGACAAGGCCTGGATCAAGGGAAAGCCTGGATCGGGTCGGTATCAGGGAAACGGCAGAACGCCCTCGACCGCGCCTTCGGCACTTGTCAGGGTGTAATACAACCCGCCATCGGTCGGTGTCGTCGACGGCCGGTCGAGGATCGGAATGGTAAACACAAGCCGGCCGTCCTTCTCGTTGCGCGCAGGCGCCCCGAACATATAGTCGCGACCCCCGGCGACGAATAAATCCGCCGCCTCCGGATCGCCGGGAAAAGTCGCCTCGACGATCAGCGTCTCATGGTCGCCCGGCAGCACCTTGATCCCGAAATCGGGCTTGGCAGGCGCGGGCAAGGTGGCGAGTGCCGCCTTCACCAGCGCCGCATCCTCGGCATTGTCGGGATCGGCGGCGGGATCGACGCTCAGTCGCGTCTGCACCGGAATACAGATCGTCTCGCAGATGCCGAGAAAGATGTCGGCATCGATGACGGCCGCATCCCCAGGCGACGACAAAGTGAATGTCACCGGCAGCGAGACCGGATGGTTGTAGCCGGCCCATTTGCCGTAGCCGTCGTCATGGCGTTGCGGCGGCGGGAAGGAAAACGCCGCATCGGTGATGTTGGTGCTGGCCGAAACGTCGATCTGCGGCGGCACGCCGGCGTCGCCCGGATCACGCCAATAGGTCTTCCAGCCGGGCTTGAGCGCGATGTCGAGCACGCCATGGATGCGGCCTGCCTCGTCGGCCTTGCCTGATGTCACCAGCCGCACCTTGCCCCCTTCGCTGTTGTACCAGTCGGAAGACGAGGCGGCGGCGGGAATAGCTGCTCCGCATCCGATGGCGGCGCCGAGCAGCAGGATTTTCAAGCTTTGCATGGCGTTGATTTGATCGTCAGTTCATGGCCGCGCAATGTTTTCATGGCGCTCTGCGTATCATATTTGCGTGACCTTCGGGCAAGGAACAGTTGGATTCAAGCAATCGGCCGAGCAAAGTTCGCAGTCAAGATTCCGTTGTTCCAACCGTTGGGCTTTGGCCGAATCGCACGCGGCGCATCTTTTCGGCGTCCCGGAAACGCGTTACGCTCCCGTCCATGGACTTGTTGCGCCACAAAAAGACGGCCGGTGGACGCGGCTTTCTTGACGACCAGTTTCTGATTGCCATGCCCGGCATGAAGGACGATCGCTTCACGCGCTCGGTCATCTACATCTGTGCGCACAGCGATGAAGGCGCCATGGGCCTGATCATCAACCAGACGCAGCAGATGCTGTTTCCCGATCTTCTGGTGCAGCTCGGCATCATGAACGAGCAGGAGGCGATCAGGCTGCCGGCGCAGGCTCGCGACTTCGTCGTGCGCAATGGCGGCCCCGTCGACCGCAGCCGCGGCTTCGTCCTGCACTCGGGCGACTACCGGGTGGAATCCTCGCTCACCGTCTCCGACGATATCTGCCTGACCGCGACGGTCGACATATTGCGCGCCATCTCGTCCGGCCGCGGCCCGCGGCGCGCATTGATGGCGCTCGGCTATTCCGGCTGGGGCGCCGGCCAGCTGGAAACCGAGATCGCCGAGAATGGCTGGCTGACCTGTCCGGCGACGCCCGAGCTTCTGTTCGACGCCGACATCGAGCGCAAATACGACCGCATCCTGGCATCGATCGGGATTGATCTGGCGCATCTGAGCCTGGCCGCGGGGCACGCCTGAGGCCTCGCATTTGCCGACGTTCCGCCGAACCTTCGCGACTAGCCGAAGCCGCCCGCCACTTTCGTCATCCTAGGGTCTGCGCTGCGTCGCTGCGCTCCTTGCTTCGCCCCAGGATGACGAAGGCGCGGTCGCTTCAGCTAATTTTAGGGGTTCATTCCAATGTAACCACGCGCCTGCACGACGCATGCCTCACCCATCACGCCTGCGTCATCGGGTACTGCTCTTTCAACGCCTTCAGCACCTGGTCGCCTGGCATCGGCGCGCCGAACATGAAGCTTTGCACATATTCGCAGCCCATCTGGCGCAGTTCCAGCGCATCGCTTTCGTCGGAGATGCCCTCGGCCACCACCGACAGGCCGAGTTCATGCGCCATGTTGACCATGGATTTGAGCAGCACCGCCCGCTTCGGCGTCGCGTCGTCGACGAAGCTCTTGTCGATCTTGATGGTGTCGAAGGGGAAGCGGGTCAGATAGGCGAGCGAGGAATAGCCGGTGCCGAAATCGTCCAGCGACAGGCCGATGCCGAGCTGTTTGAGCTTGGTCAGCACATGCGAGGTTTGCTCTGGATTGTCCATGACCAGCGATTCGGTAAGTTCGAGCCGGAAGCAGCGCGGCTTCAGATTGGCGCGCGCGATGACCGAGCGGACATCGCTGACCAGGTCGCGGCGGATCAGCTGGCGGCTGGACAGATTGACCGACACCGACAGCGGCGTGTCGCCGATCTGCTTTTGCCAGCCGGCGAGGTCCTCGGCCGCCTGCTGCATGGCAAACAGCCCAAGCTGCACGATCAGGCCGCAGCTTTCGGCGACCGGAATGAAATCGCCCGGCGGGATCATGCCGCGGCGCGGATGGTCCCAACGCAGCAGCGCTTCGAAGCCGGCAATGCTGCCATCCTCCAGCCGCACGATCGGCTGGTAGGCAAGGGTGAATTCGCGCCGCTCGATGGCGCGGCGCAGATCGGATTCGAATTGCAGCCGGTCGGTGCCGACGGTGCGGAAGGCCGGCCGGAACGGTTCGATCCTGTCGCCGCCGAAGCGCTTGGCCTGGTGCATGGCAAGCTCGGCGTCCTTGACCATGTCTTCTGCCGAAGTCTGCGCCGAGGTCCAGGTGATCAGGCCGATCGAGGCAGTCAGCACGATCTCGCGCTTGGCGAAGGTGATCGGGTTGTTGATGGCGTGCTTGATGGCGTCTGCCACCGCCGCGATGCGGGAGGGTTCCTGTTCGGAGAGCAGCATCAGGGCGAACTGGTCACCGGCAAAGCGCGACAGCGAATCCTTCGGTTTCAACAGCCGGTGCAAGCGGCGCGCAATGGTGAGCAGGATGGTGTCGCCGGCCGAGATGCCAAGCCCGTCATTGACCTGCTTGAAACGGTCGATGTCGATGACGAAGACGGTGGGGCGCACCTTCTCTTCGGTACGCGCGATCGAGATGATGGCTTCCAGCCGGTTCATCAGAAGTTCGCGGTTGGGCAGGCCGGTCAGATTGTCGTGAACGGCATCGTGCAGCAGCCTTTCCTCGGACTTTTTCTGCTCGGTAACGTCGACCATGGTGCCGACGCAGCGAATCACTTCGCCATCCGAGCCGATCACCGGCCGCGCCCGAAGCAAGAACCAGTGGTAGTGCCCGTCGGCGCCGCGCAGGCGGAAATTCTGCGAGACCCGGCCGCGCCGATGTTCGAGCACCACGTCGAGCGTGGTGCGGAACGTGTCGCGGTCGTCGGCATGCAGCACCGGCAGCCAGTTGCGGGCCGCACCCCCCAGGCTGTTGGGCGCCAGGCCAAGCTGGATGCTGACGTCGGGCTTGGTGACGACGCGGTCGCGCAGCACGTCCCAGTCCCACACCGTGTCGCCGGAACCGGCGACGGCCAGCGCCTGGCGCTCGAGATCGGAGAACAGGCCCTGATGCAGCGCGCCGCCGGCAAAGGCATGCTGCATGACGGTGAAGCCGATCAAAAGGATGATCAGGATCAGCCCGCCGCCCAATGCCGGCTGGGCGATGTCGTTGTCGAGCATGCCGGTGATCGCCATCCACGACCCGCACAGCCATAGCAGCACCATCACCCAACTGGGCACCAGCATGATCGCACGGTCGTAACCACGAAGACCGAGCAGGATGATGAGGCCGAGCCCGGTCAGCGCGGTGGCGGCAAAGGACAGCCGGGCAATACCGGCGGCGACGGCCGGATCGATGATGGCCACACCCGCGATCAGCACCAGGCCGAGAATCCAGACCAGCGCGCCATAGCTGAAATGGCCGTGCCATCGGTTGAGGTTGAGATAGGCGAACAGGAACACCACGAAGGTCGCCGCAAGCGCCACCTCCGTTCCCGCCCGCCACATCTGCTCGTTCCCGGGCGATATCTCTATGATCTTGTTTAGAAAGCCGAAATCGACGCAGATATAGGCAAGTACCGCCCACGCAAGTGCGGCTGTCGCCGGAAACATCGAGGTTCCCTTGACCACGAACAGAATTGTCAGGAACAGCGCCAGAAGGCCGGCAATGCCGATGACGATGCCGCGGAACAGCGTATAGGAATTGACCGAGTCCTTGTAGGCTTCCGGCTCCCATAGATAGACCTGCGGCAGCTTCGGCGAGGCGAGTTCGGCGATGAAGGTGATCACCGTTCCCGGGTTCAGCGTCACCCGGAACACGTCGGCGTCGGAGCTTGACTGGCGGTCGAGCGCGAAGCCCTCGCTGGGTGTGATCGCGGCGATGCGGGTGGCGCCGAGATCGGGCCAGAAGATGCCGGAATTCACCAGCCTGAAATGCGGCGCCACGATCAGCCGGTCGAGCTGCTGGTCGGTGGTGTTGGCGAGCGCGAACACCGCCCAGTCGCCGCTCGAGCGCGCGTCATTGGCCTCGACCTCGATGCGCCGCACGATGCCGTCGGGACCGGGCGCGGTCGACACCTGGAAGTTTTCGCCCTGATTGACGTAGATCTGGACGGCGCGCGACAGGTCGAGCGCGACATCGTCGCGGGCAATCTTGATCGGTTCGACGGCGAAGGCCGGGAGCGCCGCGCAAAGCGTGACGACAGCCGCCAGAAAAAAGGCCAACAGCGACCCGTTTCGCAGGAAATTCGTCAAAAATCAGTCCTTCGTTCCAGCGCCCGGCGGATCGTCCGCGATCCGGGCGTAGAGGTAGTGGTCCTGCCAGATGCCGTTGATCCTGAGGTAGGATCGCAGAAGTCCTTCGCGCCGGAATCCGGCTTTTTCAAGCACGCGGATCGACCGGACATTGTCGGGAATACAGGCAGCTTCGATCCGGTGCAACCTCAGCGTATCGAAGGCGAAGCGGCAGACCACCTTGACCGCGTCGGTCATCAGGCCGCGGCCGCCGAACCGCTCCCCGATCCAGTAGCCGACATGGCCGCTTTGCGAGACGCCGTGGCGGATATTGCCGAGCGTAATGCCGCCTGCAAGCTTGCCGCTCGCCTTCTCGAAGATGAAGAAGGCGATGGCGGTTCCCTGCGCATAGTCTTCGCGGTAGCGGCCGATGCGCAGCCGCCAGGCGGTGCGGTCGAGTTCATCGGGCGTCCAGCGCGGCTCCCACGGTTCGAGGAAGGCACGGCTTTCGCCGCGCACCGCCGACCATTCGCGATAGTCGTTGGTGTAGGGCACGCGCAGCATGACCCGGTCGCCTTTCAGTGCCGGCAGGTCACGGCGAAAGAAAGGGAGCGCGAACACCGGCGCTTGAAGGCTTAGACGGCGAGCTTGCGGGCCGTGGTGTGCGTGCCCGCAAGCGAATCGAGAATCGCCTCATAGGGCGCGAGCGTACCCACCGGTCCAACCGCAGTCAGCGTCGGCTTGGTCGAAAACAGCCGTGACGACAGGTCGGTCAGCCGCTCGACGGTCAGCGCCGACAGCCGTTCCATCAACTCCTCCTTGGCGATCGGCCGGCCGAACAGAAGCAACTGCCTGGCGATCTGCGAGGCGCGGCTGGCCGGGCTTTCAGCCGACATGATCAGGCCGGCGCGGTATTGCGCGCGGGCGCGGTCGAGCTCTTCCTGAAGGATATTCTCGCCGGCCTTCTGCAGCTCGTCGATAATGACCGGAACCAGTTCGGCAATGTCGCTCTGCCCGGTCGCGGCATGAACGCCGAAGATGCCGGTATCGGAAAAACCCCAGTGGAAGGCATAGACCGAATAGCACAGGCCACGCTTTTCGCGGACCTCCTGGAACAGCCGGGACGACATGCCGCCGCCGAGGATCATCGACAGCACCTGCGAAGCGTAGAAATCGCGCACATGATAGGCTCGGCCTTCGAAGCCGAGCACGATCTGCGCGTCCATCAGGTCGCGATCTTCGCGGAAATCGCCTCCGACATACTGCGCATATTGGGGCATCGTGCTGTCGGACTTGCTGCGGAAACCGCCGAGCTGTTTTTCGACCTCGCGCACGAAATTGTCATGCTTGATGTCGCCGGCCGCCACGATCACCATCTTCTCGGCGCCATACTGGCGCTCGATGAAATCATGCAGCTGTTTGGAGGTGAAGGATTTGACGGTTTCCGGCGTGCCGAGGATCGAGCGGCCGATCGTCTGGTGGCGGAAGGCGGTCTCGGTGAAACGGTCGAAGACGATGTCGTCGGGCGTGTCGTGCGCGGCGCCGATCTCCTGCAGGATCACATGCTGCTCGCGCTCCAGTTCCTCCGGGTCGAATTCGGACTCCTGCAGGATATCGGCAAGGATATCCACCGCCAGCGGCACATCGTCGGACAGCACCCTGGCGTAATAGGACGTCGTCTCGACTGATGTGGCGGCATTGATCTCGCCGCCGACATCCTCGATTTCCGAGGCGATCTCGAAGGCCGTCCGCCTTTTCGTACCCTTGAAGGCCATATGCTCGAGCAGATGGGCCATTCCGTGCTCGTCGTCACGCTCATTGCGGGCGCCGGACTTGACCCAGGCGCCAAGGGCAACGGATTCGAGGCTTGGAAGGGTTTCGGTGGCGACTGTCAGGCCGTTCGACAGACGGCTTACCTCAACACCCATATAGCAAGTACTCCCTAACGCGCTGCCCTTGAGTGGCTGCTCACGTAATCTTCCACCATTTTCAGGTCGGATGGAAGTACCGTGTACTTTTCGTCGGCTGACATCAAGGACCCCAGCCATGCCGGCAGGGCCGGCGACACGCCGCAGGCGGCTTCGACCGCGGCCGGGAACTTGGCCGGGTGCGCCGTGCCCAGCACCACCATCGGCACTGCACCCTCAGCCTTGCCGGCGGCGACATGCACGGCCGCGGCCGTGTGCGGATCGAGCAGATAATTGCTGGATTCGAGCGTTGAACGGATGGTGGCGGCAACCTCGTCCATATCAGCGCGTCCGGCGTCGAATTCGGACCGCATCCGGTCGATTTCTGCGGTTTCGATGGTGAAGGCGCCGGATTGCTTGAGGCCGGCCATGTAACGCCGCACCGTCTCTGCGTTACGGTCGCAGGCCTCGAACAGCAGTCGCTCGAAGTTCGACGATACCTGGATGTCCATCGATGGCGACGTCGTCGCAAACACACCCTTGGTGCGGTATTCACCGGTCGCGAAAGTGCGCGCCAATATGTCGTTGTCGTTGGTGGCGACGATCAGCCGCTCGATCGGCAGGCCCATCTTCTTGGCGGCGTAACCGGCGAAAATATCGCCGAAATTGCCGGTCGGCACGGTAAAGGAGACCGGCCTGTCCGGCGCGCCGAGCGAAAGCGCCGAGGAAAAATAATAGACGATCTGGGCCATGATGCGGGCCCAGTTGATCGAATTGACGCCCGACAGCGACACGCGATCACGAAAACGATGATCGTTGAACATATCCTTCAGCAGGCCCTGGCAATCGTCGAAATTGCCTTCGATCGCCAGCGCCTGGACGTTGGCGGCAGTCGATGTCGTCATCTGCCGCTGCTGCACCGGCGAGACGCGGCCATGCGGGAACATCACGAAAATGTCAGTTCGGTCGCGGCCGGCGAAGGCATCGATGGCGGCGCCGCCAGTGTCACCCGAGGTCGCGCCGACGATGGTGGCGCGCTGGCCACGCTCAGTCAGTACATGGTCCATCAGCCGGGCAAGCAGCTGCATGGCAACGTCCTTGAAGGCCAGCGTCGGACCGTGGAAGAGCTCGAGGATGAACGTGTTGGCGCCGGTCTGCACCAGCGGGCAGACGGCCCGGTGGCGGAAGTTGGCATAGGCTTCTCGCACCAGGCGCTCGAAGACGGGTGCGGCGATCTCGCCGCCGAGGAAGGGCGTCAGCACGCGGATGGCGAGGTCCGCATAGGGCAGGCCGCGCATGGCGCGGATCTCGGCTGCCGAAAACTGCGGCCATGTCTGCGGCACATAAAGCCCGCCGTCGCGGGCCAGCCCCGCCAGCACCGCATCGGCAAATCCAAGCACGGGCGCATCCCCGCGGGTACTCACATAGCGCATCGTCAAAGGTCCATTGCTGCCGCCGGTTTCATCCACGGCAATTGGTTAATTTTCCGAGCCGCCTCAGTCGCATTTTTGCCGTGGCGTTGCTATACGTCACCAACTTTGCGAGAGGGAAGTGCAGTTTCATGGCGTTTCATAAGTTCAACCGTCGCTTTGTCGCGGGTCTGGCGCTAACCGGCTTTATGCTTGCCGCCGCCGGTTGCCAATCGAGCGACAATGGCATCCTCAATCTCGGTTTCGGCAAGAAGACCGACCCGAATGCGCCAATACCGCCTCAGGATCCCAAGGTTCTCGCCAGCCAGTTGCAGGCCTACTGCCCGAAAGTGACGGTGCGTGACGGCACCGCATACTTCAATACCTACGCCAAGGGCGCGCCGCAGCCGAAAAAGAAAAAGGCTGATGCAACACAGGATGCCGAGGCCGCTGCCGCCGCGCAGACGGCGCCTGACGGCTCCATCGTCGATCCGAACAAGGATCCGGCCAAGATCATCTACCAGGCCTCGATCAGCGATGTGAGCCGCGATTGCAGCCGTGCCAACGGCCAGTTGACGATGAAGGTTGGCGTTGCCGGCAAGATCGTGCCGGGACCGCTGTTCGCCCCCGGCACCATCACCATGCCGATCCGCATTGCCGTCATGCACGGCCCCGACGTACTTTATTCGCAGATCCACCCCTATCAGATCCAGGTCAGCGATCCCTCGACCGCCACCCAGTTCGTGTTCACCGATCCCAACGTCGTCGTGCCCGAACCCTCCGCCCGGGATTACACTGTCTATGCCGGCTATGACGACACCGCGCCGGCGGCGGCGGACAAGAAGTCCGGCAAGAAAAAGAAGCGCGCTCCCGCGACGAACTAAGCGCCTGGGCGCCGTCGCTGCTGCGACGGTGCCGGTCAACTCTTTGAAAGATCCAAACGATCCGATCGTAATCCTGCAGGCGTGCGCCTGCGGCAGGTCGCGTCTGCGCTTTAATCTCGATCCATTCCGCCAGCGCACTTGACTCATCCATATCCCGGCGGTTATACGTCAACCAATAGCTCGCAGGTTATTGATCCCGATGCCGGACGCCCACGATACTTTGTTCAGAACGCTTGCCGACCCGACCCGGCGGGCCATCTTCGAGCGCTTGTGCCGCCAAGGTGAGCAGACCGTGGGGGCGCTGACGGCGCAGTCCGGGGTCTCGCAACCGGCGGTGTCGAAGCATCTCGGCGTCCTGAAGCTGGCCGGCCTGGTGCGTGACCGCCACGCCGGACGCCAGACCCACTACAGCGCGCAGCCCGAGGCACTTGGCCCGCTGACCGACTGGACAGTTCAAATGACTGGATTCTGGGAGAGCCGCTTCGATGATCTCGAGAGCCTGCTGAAAAGGATGGACCAGTGAGCAATCTCGAGCTGCGCACCGTCGTCGTCGAACGTGAAATATCCTGGCCGGCGGAGAAGATCTGGCGCGCGTTGACGCAGCCGCATCTGATTGAGGAATGGCTCATGAAGAACGATTTCAAGCCTGTCGTCGGCCACAGCTTCAATCTTCGCGGCGACTGGGGCGGCGTGCTCGACTGCGAGGTGCTGGCCATCGAGCAAAACAGGACGCTGTCCTACAGCTGGGATTTTGCGCATGAGGATGCCGCCTACAATCTGACGAGCGTGGTGACGTTCACGCTCACACCCACGAGCTCGGGAACCCATCTGCGCGTCGAGCAGTCGGGCTTCCATCCGAGCCAGAAGCAGGCCTATGGCGGCGCCAGGGCCGGGTGGCAGCAATTCCTCACCAAGCTGGAGCAGGTCCTGGCGAAGCCGGATTGAAGCCTGCCGGTACCATGCCCTGATCGCGGGGCACCGAATGCAAAAAGGAGTAAATCGATGAAGATCAAGCTGACCAGCGTCTATGTGGACAACCAGGACAACGCACTGCGCTTCTACACCGACGTGCTGGGCTTTGCCGTGAAGGCCGACTTCAGCAATGGGCCTTTTCGTTGGCTGACCGTCATCTCACCCGATGAGCCCGATGGAGCCGAGCTACAGCTGGCGCTCAACGACAACCCGGCCGCCAAGGCCTACCAGCAGGCCATCTTCAAGCAGGGGCAGCCCGCGCTCATGCTGTTCACCGACGACGTCAAGGGTGATTACGAGCGCATCAAGGGACGCGGCGGTGCGTTCGCCATGGCGCCGACAGAAGTGACCGGCTCGACTATCGCCCAGCTCAACGACAGCTGCGGCAATCTCATCCAGATCACCCAACTGGCGCGTTGGTAGGCGCTGGTTTCAAGAGGAAGTTGCAATGAACTTGAGCAAATGGATACGTCAAACCCATCGTTGGCTGTCGATCATCTTCACGCTGACCGTGGCAGCCAATTTCATCACCATGGCGTTCGGGCAACCTCCGGCCTGGGTGGTCTATTCGCCGCTGCTGCCGCTATTCCTGCTGCTGTTCAGCGGCCTCTACATGTTCGTGCTGCCTTACGTCGCGAGATCGCGTGGCGAGCAGGGCGCGCAAGGGTAGGACATGGCCAAGGCGCCGGGAAAATCGAAGGTCGCAAAACCGGCCCCAGACAAGCCGGAAAAGCCGGTCCTGCTTTCGGGCGGCAACCCGCAGATCCCGAAGGCCTATGGGGACGCTCCGGTGCAGGCATATATTGCTGCCATGCCGGGCTGGAAAAGCGATGTCGGGCGCTGGATCGACGCACTTATCGTCAGCGCCGTCCCCGGCGTCTGCAAGGCGGTGAAGTGGAACTCACCGTTCTATGGCATCGAGGGCGAGGGTTGGTTCCTCAGCCTGCATTGCTTCACCAGATACGTCAAAGTCGCCTACTTTCGCGGCACGTCGCTCGATCCTGTGCCTCCCGGCGGTTCCAGGCAAAAGGAAGTGCGCTATCTCGACATCCATGAAGGCGAAGAGATCGACGAAGCCCGCTTCGCCTCCTGGGTGAAGCAGGCCAGCCGATTGCCCGGCGAGAAGATGTGAACGGAGGCAGACCATGAAGATCAGCATATCGAGCAAGGATGAGGGAGGCGCCTCTGCCTCCGAGCGGATAGATGCCCGAATCCGGGAGCTGGACGATTGGCGGGGCAAGACGTTGGCCAGCCTGCGCAAGACCATCCTCGACGCCGACCCGGAAATCATCGAGGAGTGGAAGTGGATGGGCAGCCCGGTATGGTCACGCGACGGCATGATCGCCGTCGGCAACGCTCACAAGGACAAGGTGAAGCTGACCTTTTCTCACGGCGCCAGCCTGTCGGATCCCGACAGGCTGTTCAACAACGGGCTCAACGGCAAGGTGTGGCGCGCCATCGATGTGTCGGAGGGCGACGTGATCGATGCGGATGCGCTGAAAGCGCTCGTCCGCGCCGCGATTGCCTACAACAGGGCTAAGAAGAAACCGGCCAGGTCGGCCAAAGCCAAGGACTGATCGGTTCAGGCGTCCGACCACTCCGACAGAGCGGCAATCACACTTTTCAGTTCGGCCCAGCGGCGGATGACGGTTTCGGCTCCGGCTTCGGTCAGCACATCGGCATGGCCGGGATAGCTGTGCGCGGCGCCGGTGAAGCCGATCACGCGCATGCCGGCGGCCCTGGCGCCGGTGACGCCGTGCACCGAATCCTCGATGACGAAGGTGTTTGCCGGATTGGCGTTGAGTTGCTCCGCCGCGATCAGGAACACATCCGGCGCGGGCTTGGTTTTCTTGCTTGGTATTTCCAGCGCTGAAAAAATCCGGCCGGCGAAGAACGGCAGCAGGCCCACTTTCTCCAGCATGAACTCGATCCGCTCGGAGCGTGAGTTCGAGCAGACGCAGCGCGGCGCGGTCACCGCCGCGACCGCCTCGCGCACGCCGTCGATGGCGCGCACGTCGCTGCGCAGTTTGCGGTCGACCAGCTCTTCGGCGCGGTCGATCATCGAGGCCTGGAACGGGATCGCGGACTTCGCCTCGACCCGCATCATGATGTCCTTGAAGGTCAGTCCGGCATAGGTTTCGGCGTATTCCTCAGCCGAGATTTCATATCCGGCCAAGGTCAGCAATTCGGCCTCGACGCGGGCTGCGATGATTTCGGAATCGACGAGCACGCCGTCGCAATCGAAGATGACAAGTTCTGGCTGGGGCATGGCAATCCGAACGAGGGAGGGTGATGGAGGCCCGGCAAGGCTCAAGCGGCGCGACATACACCAACGGGCCGGGCTGCGCAAATTGACGACGTCAGGGCTGCCTGGACCGTTGCGTCCTTCACCGAATATTTACGCTGATCGGTAACCATAACGGGGAGTAAACAGTAACGCGTGCCTTGGGTGTAAAAATGTCTGCCGTGCGTCTTCTCGCCGACCTCTCCCACGCCCCCCAGCAATCCGAGTGGCTGGACACGATCCTCAAGGGCGATTGTGTCGCCGCGCTCGACCGGCTGCCGGAAAAATCCATCGACGTCATCTTCGCCGATCCGCCTTACAATCTGCAGCTCGACGGCGATTTGCACCGGCCCGACCAGTCCAAGGTTGACGCCGTCGACGATGATTGGGACCAGTTCGAGAGTTTCGAGGCCTATGACGCCTTCACCCGCGCCTGGCTCCTGGCGGCACGCCGCGTGCTGAAGCCCAATGGCACCATCTGGGTCATCGGCTCCTACCACAACATCTTCCGCGTCGGCGCCAAGATGCAGGATCTCGGCTTCTGGATCCTCAACGATGTCGTCTGGCGCAAGACCAACCCAATGCCGAACTTCCGCGGCCGCCGCTTCCAGAACGCGCATGAGACCATGATCTGGGCCTCGCGCGACCAGAAGGGCAAGGGCTATACCTTCAATTACGAAGCCATGAAGGCATCGAACGACGACATCCAGATGCGCTCCGACTGGCTGTTCCCGATCTGCACTGGCGGCGAGCGGCTGAAGAACGACAATGGCGACAAGCTGCATCCGACGCAGAAGCCGGAAGCGCTGCTCGCCCGCATCATGATGGCCTCAACCAAGCCGGGCGACATCGTGCTCGACCCGTTTTTCGGCTCCGGCACCACCGGCGCCGTGGCCAAGCGGCTTGGCCGTCACTTCGTCGGCATCGAGCGCGAACAGGCCTATATCGACGCCGCCAACGAGCGCATCGATGCGGTGCGGCCGCTGGAAAGCGCCGATCTCGCCGTGCTCACCGGCAAGCGCGCCGAGCCGCGCGTCGCCTTTGTCAGCCTCATCGATACCGGGCTTATGCAGCCCGGCGCTACGCTTTACGATGCCAAGAAGCGCTGGTCGGCCAAGGTACGCGCCGACGGCACGGTGGCGATCGGCGACAGCGCCGGCTCGATCCACAAGATCGGCGCCGAAGTGCAGGGCCTGGACGCCTGCAACGGCTGGACCTTCTGGCACTATGAGCGCTCGGGCGGCCTGACCCCGATCGACGAACTGCGCCGCATCGCCAGGCTCGGCATGGAGCGGGCAGGGGCTTGATCTCAGGGTGTAAAGTCGTAGAGCGCTACCTTCCGGCCTCTGCGCGGCTCATACCGCGATGCCATACCGCTCAAGGTCCGCCTTGAGCGTTTTTGCATCTGTGAACAGCACAGCATTCCAGCCGGCCACCCTGGCGCCATCGATATTTCTGGGGCTGTCGTCGATGAACAGCGTGGCTGACGGTTCGAGACCGAACGCGGCGACGTGATGGTCGTAGATGGCGCGGTCGGGCTTGATCTCACGGATATCGGCCGACACGGTCACGCCGCGCGGGCGGCTAAGGAAATCGAAGCGCAGTCGTGCCTCGGCAAGTGTGTCGGCGGCGAAGTTCGTCAGCATGGTCACGTCGTGGCCGCTCTCGATCAGGCCGAGCATGATGGCGACGCTGTCCTCATAGGCATGCGGCACCATGTCGTTCCAATAGCGTCGGAAATTGCGAATGTTTTCAGCGTGATCCGGGTAATCCGCGATCAGCAGCGCTTCCGCCTCTTCCCACGTCCGGCCACGGTCCTGCTCGATGTTCCAGTCATGCGTGCAGACATTGTCGAAGAACCACTTGCGCTCTTCGGCATCGGGAATGAGGCGGCTGAACGGAATGTTCGGATCGTAGTGGAGCAAGACGCGGCCGATGTCGAACACGATATGGCGGATTTCAGTCATTTCTGGCCTTTCAAAGCGAATGCTAGTCAATCGGGCGGTGTTTTTTGGTTGCGCCCGGTATCGCTGCTTCGATGACCTTTTTCATGACCGTCGGCAGCGCTTCTCCGGAAATGTCATGGGCCAGCGACCAGAAATGCCCTTCCGGCGCATCACTTTTCACTTGAGCGTGAAAGACTTCGAGCTCGAGCGCGAAATGGGTGAAGACATGCGCGATCTCTCCAGCGCGCCGCCAGTCGGCAGGGAAGGGCGCTGCCTCCGAAGTGGTTGCACCGTCGATCCGCGCTGTCCAACCTGTGGTCGGCACCTCGGTCATGCCGCCGAGCAGGCCCTTGTCAGGCCGCTTGCGCAACAGGATGGCGCCGTCGCCGCGCTCGGCGACGAAGGCGGCACCCCGCCTGAGTGGTTTGTCGACCTTGGGCAGGCGGACCGGAAAGCGCTCGGGGTCGCCGGACAGGATGGCGCTGCAATCCTCGCGCACCGGGCACAGCATGCAGCGCGGCCGTCTTGGCGTGCAGATCGTGGCGCCAAGGTCCATCATTGCCTGGGCGAAGTCGCCCGGCCTTGTCTGCGGAACCAGTCTTTCGACGAGCGCGCGGATTTCAGGCTTTGCCTCGCTGAGCGGCGTTGCGATCGAATAGAGCCGCGAGATGACACGTTCGACATTGCCGTCGACGACCGCCGCCGGACGGTCGAAGGCGATCGCCGCGATCGCCGCCGCCGTATAGGCGCCGATCCCCGGCAATTCCCTCAATCCCGTTTCGTTGTCGGGAAAACGGCCGCCCTGGCTCGCAACCAGATCGGCGCAGGCCTTGAGGTTGCGCGCCCGTGAATAATAGCCGAGCCCGGCCCAGGCCTTCATCACATCCTCGGCCGGCGCAGCCGCCAGCGCCTTCACATCAGGCCATTTCTCGACAAAGGCGCGAAAATAGGATTTTACCGCTTCGACCGTGGTCTGCTGCAGCATCACTTCCGAAAGCCAGATGCGATAGGGGTCCGGCCGTGCACCGCCGGCCGCGGCGTGCGGCGTGATCCGCCACGGCAGTTCGCGATGGTGCGCGTCGTACCAGGCAAGCAGACGCGCGGCGATCTCTCCCGATAGAGTTGGTCCGGATGCGGCCTTGCGGGTCTGTTCGTGCAGTGCCATTGATCGCGGGCTGGCTCTAGGCTGGTGAGGAGCGTGGCTGGAGAACGTACATGGCAGGGAGAACGCCTTACGGCAATCCCGTTCCGGTGAGCGATCTCGCGACCGCGATCCTCGACCCCGTGCTGCGCAAGCGGGCCGGCATTTCGATCGGGCTGGTGCAGTCATGGGAAGAGATCGCCGGCCCCAGGCTCGCCGGCCATTCGCGCCCCGAAAAAATCCAGTGGCCGCGCCGCATGCATGAGGACGATCCGTTCGAGCCGGCGGTGCTGGTCATCGCCTGCGAGGGCATGGCCGCGCTGCACCTACAGCACGAGACCGGCGAGATCATCAACCGCGTCAATGCCTTTCTCGGCTTCAACGCGATCGGCAGGATCCGGATCGTGCAAAAGCCGGTGCTGAGGGACAAAGCCCGGCCGAAACCGACGCCGAGAGCACTGACTTCCGTCGAAAAGGCCAAATTGTCCGATACCGTCGGCAAGATCGAGGATGAAGGCTTGCGCGCCTCGCTGGAGCGTCTTGGCGCCACAATTCTTGGCCAAAGGAAGCGGCCAAGGTAATCAACCGGTAATCAGTCGGTCATGAACGCGTCATCTATCTCGCGCATTCGTGATCCTGCATGTAGAGTTTGGCGATTGGAATGGGGACGGCGATGCCTTAATTCCCGCCAACTCTCGCCTTTTCTAGCCTTTGCGTTGCAAAATCAAACCACAGTCAGGTGATTCGCATGAACCGTAGCTTGTCCCGCAGAAACCTCCTGTCTTCGCTGGCCGTCATTCCGGCAGTGGCTATGCTCGCCGCATGCAGCGATTCAGGCGAGGATGCCAAAGCAGCGGATGTGAAGCCTGCGGCTCCCGCGCCTGCTTCGACGCCTGCCACTCCGGCCGCCGTCAAGGTCCCGGAGTCTTCCGGCAATGTCGACATGGCCGAACTGCTGAAGCCCGGCGCTTTGCCCGACAAGCAGCTCGGCAAGGATGACGCCAAGGTCACCATCGTCGAATATGCCTCGATGACCTGCCCGCATTGTGCGCATTTCGCCGCGACCACCTTCCCTGAGTTGAAGACCAAATACATCGACACCGGCAAGGCGCGTTACATCCTGCGCGAATTCCCGTTCGATCCGAGCGCCGAGGCCGGTTTCATGCTGGCGCGGTGTTCGAAGGACAATTATTTCCCGATGGTCGACGTGCTGTTCAAGCAGCAGGCCAACTGGGTCGGCGTCAACAATACCAAGGATGCGCTGCTGCAGATCTCCAAGCTCGCCGGTTTTACACAGGAGTCCTTCGAGGCCTGCTTGACGGACCAGAAACTTCTGGACGATGTGAGATCGGTCCAGAAGCGCGGCGCCGATGAATTCAAGGTCGACTCGACGCCGACCTTCTTCATCAACGGGAAAACCTACAAAGGTGCGATGTCGATTGAGGAAATATCGGCCATCATCGACCCTCTGCTCTGACGTCCAGGCGGCGCCGGAGCGACTGCGCTTCGGCGTCAGCGCACCTTTGTGCCTTCCAGGCAGGCGCGAATGAAGTTTTCGCGCCTTCGCCTCCTCGGCTTCAAGTCCTTCGTCGAACCCGGCGAGTTCGTCATCGAACGCGGCCTGACCGGCATTGTCGGGCCGAATGGCTGCGGCAAGTCGAACCTTGTCGAGGCGATGCGCTGGGTGATGGGCGAAAGCTCATACAAGAACATGCGCGCGTCCGGCATGGACGACGTGATCTTTTCCGGCTCGGGAACGCGCCCGGCCCGCAACACCGCCGAAGTCACGCTGTTCCTCGACAATAGCGACCGGACCGCGCCCGCCGCCTTCAACGACGCCGATGAATTGCAAGTGTCGCGCCGAATCGAGCGCGAAGCCGGCTCGCTCTACCGCATCAACGGCAAGGAAGCCCGCGCCAAGGACGTGCAGCTTCTGTTCGCCGACCAGTCGACCGGCGCGCGCTCGCCATCCATGGTCGGACAGGGCCGCATCGGCGAACTGATCCAGGCCAAGCCGCAGGCGCGCCGCGCGCTGCTCGAAGAAGCCGCCGGCATTTCCGGCCTGCACACGCGCCGTCACGAGGCCGAGCTTCGGCTGAAGGCGGCCGAACAGAATCTGGAACGGCTGGACGATGTCGTCGGCGAACTGGAGAGCCAGATCGAAAGCCTTAAGCGCCAGGCGCGCCAGGCATCGCGCTTCAAGAACCTGTCGGCCGATATCCGCAAGGCGGAAGCCACGCTCTTGCATCTGCGCTGGACGCTGGCCAAGACCCAGGAGGGCGATGCGCGGTCGGCGCTGGCGGTTGCCACAGCTCTGGTCGGCGACCGCGCCGCCGCCCAGATGGCTGCCGCCCGGGAGCAAGGCATCGGCGCCCACCGGCTGCCGGACCTGCGTGACGCCGAGGCCGCGGCTGCCGCCGCCTTCCAGCGCCTGTCGATCGCCAAGGCGCAGATCGAGGAGGAGGCGGGCCGCATCCGCGCCCGCCAGGCCGAACTTGAGCGCCGGCTGCAGCAGCTCGACGGCGACATCGCGCGCGAAGAGCGCATGGTGCGCGACAATGCGGATATTCTTGAGCGCCTGCGCGAGGAAGAAGCCACGCTCAATTCCGAAAATGCCGGCGCCGCCGAGCGCGAGGCCACGACGCGGGCCGCTTTCGAGCAGGCCGGCGCAACGCTGTCGCAGAGCGAAGCCAAGCTCGCTGCGCTAACCGCCGAACGCGCCGAGGCCGCCGCCGCGCGCAATCAGATCGAACGCACGCTGCGCGAAAACGCCGAACGCCGCGATCGCTTTGCCCGCCATCTGGCCGATGTCGACCGCGAATTGTCCGAGATTATGTCGAAGGTTGCGGGCTTGCCCGATCCCGCCGAGAAGCGCGCTCTGGTCGAGGACGCGCTCGCCCGGTTGGAGGAGGCCGAGGCCGGCGCCATTGCTGCCGAACAGGCGGTCGCCGAGGCGCGCGCCACCGAGAGTGCCGCCCGTCCGCCGCTGCAGGATGCCAGGGCCGAACTCGCCGGCATCGAGACCGAAGCCCGCACGCTGGCCAAGATCCTCAATGCCGCCAGCGGCGATCTTTTCCCGTCGGTGCTGGAGCAACTCAGCGTCGAACGCGGCTATGAGACGGCCCTTGGTGCTGCGCTTGGCGAGGATCTCGACGTGCCGCTCGACCGCAGCGCGCCGGTGCACTGGGGCGAAAGCCAGGTTCAACCAGGCGATGCGGCCTTGCCGGAAGGCCTCAAGAGCCTCGCCAGCGTGGTGCGCGCGCCTTCGCAGCTTGCCCGCCGGTTGGCGCAGATCGGCATCGTCGATGCCGCCGACGGCAAACGCCTGCAGACGCTGCTTGCCCCCGGCCAGCGGCTGGTCAGCCGTGACGGCGCGCTGTGGCGCTGGGACGGGCTGACCGCCAGCGCCGATGCACCGACCGCGGCCGCGCAAAGGCTGGCGCAGAAGAACCGGCTGGCCGAGCTCGATGCCGAGGCGGTGCAGGCGACGCAGATCATGCGCGAGGCAGAGGCTGCCCTTGCCCAGGCCGAACATGCACTCCGCCAGGCGAGTGAGGCCGAACGCAATGCCCGCCAGGCCGGGCGCGATGCCCAGCACGGCCTGGACGCCGCCCGCAGCGCGCTGGCCGAGGCCGAAAAGGCCGGTGGCGAGCTGGCAAGCCGCCGCGCCGCCCTGGACGAGGCGCGCGCACGAATCGTCGACAGCCATGAAGAAACGGCCGCCGCCTTCGCCGAGGCCGAAATGCTGCTGCAGGACGCCCCCGATCTCGGCGACCTGCAATTGCAGCTTGAACAATCCGCCGCCAATGTCGGCAGGGACCGCGCAACCTTGGCCGACGCGCGCGCCGTCCATGAAGGCCTGCGCCGCGAAGCCGAGGCGCGCACGCGCCGGCTCGACGCCATCGGCGCCGAGCGCAGCAACTGGTTGCAGCGGGCCGAAAACGCCTCGACGCAGATTGCCTCGCTGGGCGAGCGCAGGGCCGAGGCCGAGGCCGAGCGCGAAACGCTGGCCGACGCCCCCGACGAGATCGACGCCAGGCGGCGCGCGCTGCTGTCGCAGCTGACCGAGGCCGAGACCTTGCGCAAGGCGGCCGCCGACCGTTTGCAGGAGGCCGAGAACAAGCAGGCCGAGCTGGACAAGGCCGCCACTGCGGCCATCCAGTCGCTGGCCGATTCCCGCGAAACCCGCGTCCGCGCCGAAGAGCGATTGACCGCCGCCGATGAGCGCCGGCTCGAGGTCGAGGCGCGCATCCAGGAAACGCTGAACACGCCGCCGCATCTGGTCATTCGCCATACTGGCCTGGAAGCCGACAGCCCGATGCCGGAAATGGCCGAGATCGAGCGCCAGCTCGACCGGCTGAAGGTTGAGCGCGAGCGGCTCGGCGCCGTCAATCTGCGCGCCGAGGAAGAGCAGAAGGAATTGTCGGACCGGCTGGAGACCATCGTCTCCGAGCGCGAGGACATCATCGAGGCGATCCGCAAGCTCAGGCAAGCGATCCAGAGCCTGAACCGCGAAGGCCGCGAACGGCTGCTTGCCGCTTTCGAGGTGGTCAACGGCCATTTCCAGCGGCTGTTCTCGCATCTGTTCGGTGGCGGCACGGCCGAACTGCAGCTGATCGAATCCGACGACCCGCTCGAAGCCGGGCTCGAAATCCTGGCACGTCCGCCCGGCAAGAAGCCGCAGACCATGACGCTGCTGTCCGGCGGCGAGCAGGCACTGACGGCGATGTCGCTGATATTTGCCGTGTTCCTGACCAATCCGGCGCCGATCTGCGTGCTCGACGAAGTCGACGCGCCGCTCGACGATCACAATGTCGAGCGCTTCTGCAACCTTATGGACGAAATGGCCGCGACCACCGAGACGCGCTTCGTCATCATCACCCACAACCCGATCACGATGGCGCGCATGAACCGCCTGTTCGGCGTGACCATGGCCGAGCAGGGCGTCAGCCAACTGGTCTCGGTCGATCTGCAGGCCGCCGAGGCGATGCGCGAGGCGAGCTGACGCAGCATGCTTTGTTGATTTCGTCGGCGATGGCCTCGATCCGACTGTTGCAACAGGACCGTCGCCCTTGCGACCTGCTTGCGACGCGCATTCTGTAAGGTTCGAAGAGAAGGAATTTAAGCGCCACCTGAGAGCGAACGCCAAAGCCCACATGCAAAGCGCCGGCCAACGCGAAAGCGATGCCTACAAGGCGCAGATGGCAATAGGCTCCGACAGCAATTCAGCTGCCACGTTTATCGGAAGCCCAGGAAGCTCAGTATCGCAATCACGATAACGACTGCTCCGATGAGCCAGATTATGTTGTTCACCGTATCTCTCCCGAACTAGTTGCTGGGAGTGAACTCGTAAGAGCCTACTAATGTTCCCGCATTTTCTGCGTCGAAACAAAATGGCGGCCATCGCTTCGTCGATTGCCAGACCAAGGTCCGAACAGGGTATGACTGAAGTCCTGACGTCGGAGCCATAGGCCCGAAGGCGGGCAACCTATGCCCTCCCGATACATTGGAACCCGGCTGCCGAGCATGAGTCCCTTCATCGGTGGTCAATCGGGTGCCCGCCATTCCTGAGAGGTTAGCGGGCACCCGATCGTCGTGACACCGCCAAGCGGTGTTCGTTCAATAGAGAGGCTGACAGTGACCTTTGTCCAGAGATCAGTGCGTGACGGCGCAACCCGACCCGCAAACGACAACGACAGTCCTGCGGAAGTTTCTTCCGTTCTTGACCTCATACCATCGGCTGACGACGACAAGGTCGCTGAGCTTGTCAGGCGAACAGAGCGCCTGGCAATCGCAGTGGTTATCGGAATCGCGGTTCTGCTGATCTTGGCGCCGGTGGTTTACCTTGCACTTTCTTACGGGATCTGAGACGGCCCGACCTATGGGATCTGAAATGGCCTGATTGGTCTCGTAAATCTCACAAATTGTGCCGACGGTCTTCCTCGCAAGACGGGTGTTTTCCGTCACAGATCAGGAGATCGAACGCGACGACATAGAAGGGTCCTGTGCAGCGCTCCTTTGTCGAGTGGCGTAACCCTGGTGGTCGGCTTGAAAGAGCGCCTTTACCAGAAGTTGCCAACAGGAGCTGCTGTCGCAACTTCTTCTTTCGATACGCCGTGTTGCACGGGAGCAGCCGTCACTGATCGCGCCCGTGGACCGACGACGCTACTCGGAACCAAAGGGATGGGACGCGGTTATCCCCGCGAAGGGATAATTAGCAGGTGGAGATATTACAATGAAAACAATGATCGTGAGCGCCTTGGCGCTGTTCATTGCCATGCCGACGATAGCTCCGGCAGCCGAAGCTGACGTGGTCATCACGACCCACCATCGACATCATCACAGGAGCGTAAAGGTCATCAATGACCAGGGTCAACGCCTTCATCACCGCAGACACGGCACGGTTGCCTTCTACGACCACGGCCGCAGACATCATCGCCGGGATACGGTCATCGTGACCGGCTCGATCGAGCGCAGCCATCATCGCTATTATCGACATCATCGGCATCATCCCGTCGTCATCCAGGACGACAACGATTACTGATCCTCTCCGCACGGCCCCGGGTCTGTCAACGGAGTCGGGGTCGCGTGGGAGTCAGATAGCTCCTGACGGCAGCCATCGATAAGGTCGGTAAATCATTGATTCCAAAGGCATGTGATTTGGCTGGGGCGCCAGGATCCTCATTCTGCATTGCCGTGTCCAAATTTATGAGTAATAGCAGATACTTAGCTCAGAGTTCCCCTTGCAGTCAAGAATCATTTGGAGCACCTATGTGGTGTCAGCTTGGCGCCAGGCTGCCGCTGACTCAGTCTTGTTTCTAGCTAGGAACTGCTGTGGGGCTCGGCTCACGGAACGACACCTCTCTGGCAAGCGTGCCAATCTTAGCTGTGCATGGTGGTGTTGTTGTTGAGGATGGCCATTTCAGGTCTCCGTGAGTTAGAAGCCCGGACCATTCCGGCGCTTGTACTGACTGAAGCCCACCATCCTGGCGGGCTGGAGAAGTCGAGGCTTTTGGTTGCCCTGCTGCCACCAACCAATGCGTCGTTGCGGAATGAAGTCCACTCGAAAGTTTCCGAACATAGCGGCAGCTTTGCGCTACAGCGGTCTCCCACGCGGACGTGTTGACTGTGACGATTGACCTCAAACCGTGACCTCCAAGGCCCCTGCGCTTGGCACGAGATCCCACAAGAGCAACTCCGATCAGAGCTGCTCGCCGCAGCCTCCTGCCGCGTTCTGACAGCGATCATTCGTGCAGATCACTGCAAGCTTAACTTAGTTCTGCTTTACGCTAGACAGTTTGCGGTGCCAGTTCTATCGACCACAAAGTCGCAAAAGGTGGACTGCTTTTCGAGAGGACCAAGACTGTGGACAAGATGGAGTGGGCGCTCTGGGGCCTTGAATATATGGCAAAGGCGCGTAGCGCCATCCATGATGACTTCAACGAAGCGATGGGCGAGTTGCGAGGTTACACCGGCGCTCATCGAGCCAGTTGGTACAGCAGCTGCAAGAATATCATCACCACCCTCTACCACTTCTCCATGGAGTTTGTGGGAGACACCCATATCCCCAGCGAGCGGTTCGCCTCGCCGGAGGTCTTCGAAAACGAGCTCACCAACTATCGGGCCTGGGTCCAAACGATGGCGGAAGAACTCGACCGCGAGGATCAAAAGTACCAAGCCGACAACAAGGTGGATGGGCCCCCTTTCCTCGTTACAGTCGCTCGGCGTCAGGTGGGCAGCACAGCGGCTGCCATAGACTACGTCGCGTCGAAGAAGTCGCAAACACCATCCGCAAACCCTATGGAAGCAGATGTCGACCTGGTGCTCGGTCTGGCCCGACGTTTCCACGAGTCAGTTCTCAGCCTAAAGGACCATCCCCATAATGGTACGGTCTTCATCATTAAGGACGAGTGGGATTGCCAGTATCTTTTCCAGGCTATCCTTGCCGCCTACATTCCGGACGTCCGCAACGAGGAATGGAATCCCTCTGTCGCCGGGTCGTCGGCGCGATGCGAATTCTACCTCAAACCCCTGCGCGCGCTGGTTGAGCTGAAGTACGTCCGTAAGGCTACCGACGCCAAAAAGATAAAGTCCGAACTTGCGACGGACTTCCTTGACTATGGCAAGAATCCACAAGTCGACCATGTCATCTGCTTGGTCTACGACCCTGGACACGCCCTAAAGAACCCGGCCGCGGTTCAAGCGGATCTCTCGGGTCCGAAGCATGGGCTCGCACGGGTTGATGTCGTGATCTCGCCGCCGCGCAGCTGACAGTCTTCAGCAGGGTGTCAACCGAGTGATGGAGGGCTGACCATGAAACGCTGTACCGCGGAGTATGTCACTGCCCTCTCGGTAGGTGTGTTGGGCATGCGTGCGGCGACCGGATGCGTCTGACAAATTGGCTTCGGAATTGCGTTTGTAATCAGTGTCGATCTGGGGTGGCGGGCCTGATAGGGATCGTCAATTCTCACATGAATATAGAGGGTAATCTGCGATCCGCGCTTTGCCAGCGTACGCGATGGACGTAGCGTACGCCGAGCGTGATCCTCCTGAGCCGGGTTTTGATTTGCCATTGTGGTCAGGGTCTGGCTGCCTTTCCCATTGCCTTCGCTCAGATCTCGGATTCAAGTCGGTTTGCGAGGCTCCTGTCCGTTTTCATCATGTCCTCGTCTATTTTCTTGTCGTCACTGGTGCCAAGGCTTCCCGAAATCAGGCGGGCCGCGAAATCCGCTTCAGCCTCGGCACGAAGTCGCGCAAGTCACTGTGCGTATGCGACTGTGCGTTGGGTTGGCTCGCCACGGGCGATCTGCGCCTCGACGAGAGTCAGGCCAAGGACGATACGCAGCTCTGGCTCGGCGGCGTTTGACCGCGCGAGTCGCAGGCTATCCAATGCCCGGACGAAGTCCAGTCGGGGCATGGCCGCGAGCTGGCCAACGCCAACCGCCTGCTCGACGCTGCGGTCACGGGCGTCTCGCGGAAATGATCCCAGCCGATTGATCAAGGTCTCGGTAGTGGCGGCAGGGGCAATCGACTCTGCCTGGTGCATAAGCGCCGGCACAATGTCAGCTCTTAGCGCCGGATCGACTACGTGATGGCGAAGGAACGCGATGTCGCGTGCGGGGAGTTCCCTTGTCCGACCGATCTGCGCCAACGCGACGATCCAGGGGCCGGGCCCAACGATGATGGCAATGCCAGGAAACGCCTGGGTGGAGGAACCAGAACCGCCTGTGTAAGGCTCGGCCTTGAAGGCTTGAGCCTCCACCTTTTCCAGTGTGCCCGGGGGATCAAGCCGGAGACTGCCCAGCGCCGCGAACATTTCCGCCGTGGACATCGACATTTCCGTGACGTTTGCGGCGGCACGCTCGATGAGGGCGAACGCAACTTGCCTATCCCCTTCGGGGACGTGGCTCATGGCGTGCGCCAGGACACGGGCCAGTTCGCTATCTTCGAAGTCGAACTCTGATTTCGCCACGCTTTGGCGCGCCGCGACAAGCAACGTATCGACCAACTGCGGCGATAGTGCGCGAGCGTCGGCGGCGAGGATCAGGAAGTGGGTGAAATAGCTATTCTGAGGATTCGCGGATTTGGCGAAAATATCAGCCACTGCGTCGACCAACTGCTTGGCCTGCGGGCTGGCGTCCAGGCTTGCGACGATCGTCTGAAATGCCGCACCCTGAGCCGGATCGTCGGGCTCGCCATGAAACTGCCCCAGCGCCTTAGTGCCAAGCGCGATGCGGTCGGCGCTGTCCAGATCAACCCTGCTCAAGGCGAGGCCAAGAACATCGCCATAGCCCATGTCGGCCAGACCCTGGATGAGGAGGCGATCCTGCGGCTCGAGCGGCGCCAGCCCGCGATCGGTGCGCGCCCGGGTGATGATGCCGAGAACATCCGCGACGCTGTCGCGAACCCTCACTCGTGCGTCTCGACCGCGCTGCGCGTCGGTATTATAGGTAAGCCATTCCTGCGTAACCTTAGAGAAGCCTACATACGCTGGGAACGCGGCGATCGGATCCAGGTCCGCGCCGTAGCCGAGGGCGCGCGCGTAACTCTGCATCGACTCGGCCGTCAGATCCAAAATCTGGAAATCCATACTGTTGATGGGGAATGGTGTCGGCTGCGGCGAAATCCGGTCTTGGCCTGGAATGTGCTTCAGAACGTCTGAAGGCGCGTCGGATTGGGAATCTGCCAAGGCCATCCAGGCCGACTGCTCCACCGCGGCCGGCCCAGGATCTTCGCCCAGGGGTGGGACCGGTATTCCGACAAGTGCGGCGTAGCGGGCCGCCGCTGCCGGCTCGAGGCCGGCTGCAACGGCGTCAAACCAGCCGCGATAGCCTTCTGAGGCTACGTGCGTCCAAATACCGGTCGTATAGCCTGACTGCAAAGGGGCGGCTGCCGCAGCGTTTGCCGATATCTCGGCGATGTCGATCCCGGTGTCGACCCGATTCAGTGGCAGGAGTTTAAGCACCGGTTGCAGCCACCGGGTGCCGTGAAGGACGATGAAGGTACCGCTTTGGCCCGGTTCTACGTAGTAGAGAAGCGTGTAGGCGACCAGGATCATGGCGACGCCCGCGACCGCGAGCCCGGTAGCGAGCTGCCGCAGCCGCCTGAGGGCAGTGCCGAGAGGGGTCCGTTCCCGCAGCCCTCGCGCCAGGCTGGACACCGGCAAGCTCACGGCAGAGATTGAGACACCGCCCTTGACGGGTTCCTGATGGGCTCCACCCTTGTGATCGAGCACATAGAGCGGCACCTGTTCGCACAAAACGGGAAAGAGCTCTGAGTCAACATCCAGCCGGTCCTTGCGGCCGCCTAGTTGAACAGCATTGCCGGTCTTGAGGAGATCAAGCAGATGCGCCGTGAAGACGCCGTGTCCAATCTCATCGTCCTCCCACGTGAGCTGCCGCTCGCGGGAGGAGGCGATGTAGAGACGTGCGGCGCTGTCACCCAAGGCTGAGAAATAGTGCATCTTGCGAACGATGCCCTCGGCGAAGCAACAATCCAGGATCAGGATCGATCTTTCCGCGCGGACCGAGCCAATGCAGCTGTCGAGCGCTGTCGCGTCGAACAACGCCAAGCCTTGTCCATTTGGCTGAACCATGAATCCGGCGTTGGATTCATCGACCAGGCCGTGGCCAGAAAGAAACACGAAGCAGAGCTCAAGGCGACCGAGGGCCGCCAAGCTGTCGAAAGCTTGCCTAATTGCATCCGCAGTCGCCCCGGCCTCCGGAACCCTGGCGACCCTGAGGTCGCCAGGGCGCGGCCAGCAGGTGGTCAGATAGCGCTCAACCTCATCTGCATCGGCCGGCGCATATTTGAGCGGTGGAAGTGTGGTTCCGGCACCCGCTCGGTAGGCGCCAATGCCGACGATCACCGCGCCGATCACTGCGGTGCTACCAGGTGAAGAAGTTACGGATGCTGGCGCTGGGTTTGACCACGACGTTCTTGGCGCCTGCAGCTTGCGGCACGCTGGTCACCAGCTTTTGCAGGATCAGCGGCGTGGAGATACCGACGTGAAAGGCGATTATGCCTTCCGCGTGGCCACCAAAATAGAGCCAAGCAACGAACCCGCCGGCAATGGTCATGGCGACGGTGACGGCCCAGTAGAACGGGCTGCTTCCGTAGGTAGGCAGCTGAGCAGCCTCGCGCAAATTCCACCAATGCAGCAATTCCGCGATGACTCCGCCGGCGCAACCAATGCCAAATACGGTCCAGTCCCCATCGATGACCATCTATCCCCCCTTTGCTCGACTGTCGTCATAGTGCCATAATTTTACAGTTCAGCGCTAGTATCTGATTAAGAAAATCCACCTGCCTAAAGAACGCACGCCGCCCTGGAAAGTTCGAAAAGCGTCATTGCTAACACGGCAGTTTTGCGCGATTATAGCAACAAGGCGGGGAGGGCTTAATAGCCAAGTAAATAATAGGTAAGGGACGCTCTCATAATGTTGTGAGCGCAGCCTTTCGCTTGAGCAGTCGGTGCATGCAAAGAGGAATTGGCATCCTTGCCGGCTCCTCTTGCAGAGCCATCGGGGCAGGACCTGACACTGTGCTGGTTATGTGAGGGACCAACCGGTTCCAGGCTTGAGGGGAATTGGAACGGTCTTCCGATGGAACGGCGGATGGAGGGGAAACATGACAACTCCGGTGAGATGGCCAGTTCTCGATGACGACACGTTACGTCGCTTCGTGATCCAGACGTTTGGTCACGCGCGACGAACTCAGGATAGCCCCATAGCTCCGGATGTCTGGATTGCGCTCATCCGTCGTGCCGAACGCGTTGCAAAGGCGCGTCATGCGGACAAATCACTGCCCGACGACAAGGTCGACATCCTTATTACGCCATGGCGAGGCGCCTCACCGGGGGAAATAGCATCTTATTTGCGCGAGGCACCTCGTGACCGCCATGATATTCACGTCGAAATGGTCGCCCTAAACAGCGGGTTTGTCGTCGCGGCTGTCGATCTTGGTACGGTCATCCAGCTCGTCATACCCATGACGGATTGGTGGCAAGGTCTGTCGGAGCGGTTCTGGACCAACTTGACCGACTACAAATCCTATTCGGATCTAGAAAAATCTGGCGACCCATTGTCCAGGATCCTTAGCAAGTGCCGCAACGACGGCATTCAATATTTCCGGCTGGCAGCAGTCGCCGGCTTCGCTCAGGCTTTGAAGGGAGCCAACGCTGCCGATGCGAGAAAGCTGATCGGCATCATCCGAAAATTCGCGGCGTTGTCGAGACACGGGGGGGCGAGTGAGTTTGAAAATCTCGGTCAGGATCGTTTCGATTTCGCCAGCGTAAAAGAGCCCATGGCCGAGGATCTCATGAGCCTGATCTGGCCGTTTGAGTATGCCTTCGCTGCACCGCTGAGCGGCCGCGCTCAACTACGAGATGACCGCGATTTCGAGTCGTTGTCGCCGTCGAGCGAAAGCCTCAGCCGGAAAGTCAAAAAGGTTTTGAGAGAACCCCAGGTTTACGCCGTCAATCTCAATCGCCCCGCCGCGCCGATGCTGTTCGACTCGAGACGAACTGTAAAGGCGGATGCGGCGCAGAGATTGTTTGAGATCGACACCAGCGCCATGACTTACGCGGTTATCGATGGTGGCATAGATGCGCTTCATCCAGCGTTTCTCAATTGGAACGACCCAGACCTCGAAAAAGGCATTGCGGACGCCAAAGCTAAGGATGCGGTTGAAGAATTTATTCCGACGATCGATCAAACGTGTGGTCCATCCGAGAAGTATGAAAGGCTTAAGCGCTCGCGGATCATCAAGACATACGATTTCACACGTCTGAGGGTCATCCAGAATGCGGCCTATATGCCAAATAACCCCAATCTGCCGCCCGACATCCTCGCGATCCTGAACAATCCGGCATTTGCAGATAATATTGACCATCTACGCAAGCGGGGTGACTTCGCCAGGGATCTCGACT
Organism: Mesorhizobium sp. C268A; assembly: GCF_040324475.1. Taxonomy (NCBI): domain Bacteria; kingdom Pseudomonadati; phylum Pseudomonadota; class Alphaproteobacteria; order Hyphomicrobiales; family Phyllobacteriaceae; genus Mesorhizobium; species Mesorhizobium sp. C268A. Next base: position 1,391,247 of record NZ_JAMYVX010000001.1, on the reverse strand, counting down.
GGGCGATCATCGAACCGTTGATCGAAATTCCACACGATACTGCTGAGGCCTACAAGGTGCCGTTGAGCAGTCATGGTACGCATGTCGCGGGCATCCTAGCCGCGAGACTCGAGAAACCCGAAGACATCAGAACGCCGCTGATTGGCATGTGCCCTGACCTTAGGATTTTGGACCTTCGGGTATTTGACGACGAGGGGCGTAGCGAGGAATTCACCATTCTGAGCGCTGTCGAATTTGTGGGATGGCTGAACCGGAACCGGGACTATCCGGTCGTACATGGCGCCAACCTGTCTCTGGCGTTGCGCCACTACGTCGACAGCTATGCTTGCGGACGGACGCCCATTTGCGAAGCATGTAACCGGCTGGCCGATTCCGGCACTGTGGTCGTGGTAGCGGCTGGCAACACCGGATTCGACAGCGAAGCCAAGCAACAAAGCATGGGTCGTGGATATCGCCAGATAACCATTACTGATCCTGGCAATGCCGACGGCGTGATCACCGTCGGCTCGACCCATCGACGCGATCCGCATGCTTACGGCGTCAGCTATTTTTCAAGCCGCGGACCGACCGGGGACGGTCGCCGCAAGCCTGATCTCGTCGCACCGGGTGAAAAGATCACCTCCAGCGTCCCTGGGGGTAAGACTGAGAGCATGGACGGCACCTCGATGGCAGCTCCGCATGTCAGCGGGGCTGCAGTACTGCTGATGGCACGAAATCCGGAACTCATAGGCCGGCCAGCGCGAATCAAAGAGATACTGATGCGCACGGCAACTGATCTCGGTCGGGAGCGCGACTTCCAAGGCGCTGGGCTGGTCGACGTCCTGCGCGCTCTCCAGTCCATCTGAAAAGGGAAACGCCAAATGGTCATTTTCGAAGCACTCAACGCCCTCTATGGCGACTGCCTGATCTTGCGTTACGACGATCCCAAAAAAGCGAAGCGTGTATGGATTATCGACGGGGGTCCGCGCAACACAGCTGTTGGCGGCAAGACGGTGTCCGTCTGGAAAGATGTTCTTTTGCCACGTCTGCAGCAGATCAGCTCCACCAAGCCCTTCACTGTCGACCTCGGTATGGTTAGTCACATTGACGACGACCATATCAACGGGATTGAAAGGCTTACCGATGAACTCGTACATGCCTTGCCCCACCCTGGGGACGTGGCGTTTCGCCGCTTTTGGTTCAACTCGTTCGACGAAATAGTTGGACCCGCGCCGGCCGGGCAGGTTGAGTCAAGCGGTGCGCTTGCGTTGCAGCTTTCCACTGCGGCGGCAGGCTTATTTCCGGGGGGCGCGTTCAGCCCTGACGGGGAGGCTGTCATCCAGAGTATTCCCCAGGGCAACAAGCTGGCAGCTAGTCTGCGTTCGCTCAAACTGCAGGGCAACGATCCCCTTGGTGGGTTGATCGCTGCGCGTGCGGGACAGATCGGGATCGACATCGACGGGGCGACTGTCACGATCATCGGCCCGCTTCAGAACCGGCTAGATGCTCTGCGCGATGCATGGCGCAAGGCTCTCGAGGCGACCACCGAGTCGGCGCGAGTTGCCGCGCTTCAAGGGCTTTTCGCGACACAATTGGATATCTCTGTTCCCAACCTGTCCTCGATCGTTGTTCTCGTCGAAGTCTCCGGAAAAAGCCTGTTGCTGACAGGCGACGCACGCGGCGATGACATTGTGTCCGGATGGAAGCAACTCAACCTGCCGGATTCGGCTCGAAAGCTCGATCTGATAAAAATGCCGCATCACGGCAGTTTCGCGAATAGCCCGCAGGAGTTCCTACAATTCTTCGAAGCGGAGCATTATGTCTTTTCAGCTGACGGGCACTATGAAAATCCGGATCCACCGGTTGTAGAAGGTCTAATCAGTATTCATTCGAAGCGTAGCGTTGTGCTCTATTTCACAAATTCGAATATCACCTGGAAGAAGCCCTACAAACTCGCAAAAGGTGGTGCAAAAGTATCAACCCTAACTGACCTGCTTGTCGAGCTTCAAGCTGCATATCCCGGTCCCTGGAAGTGGCAATTTAGGCCATCTAACAGTCTTTCCGTCGAGATTCCGATCGAGTAACGCGATAATCGATGCGCGCTGTGGACTTAGGCATGCGAGCGTCGTTTGGCGGCCATTTACCGGCGCCCAGGCGGCCAAGATCATGCACTCACAGATCGCTCGGCATGTACCGTCCTTCGCGCCGGTCTTGCGAACGTTCGCGACGGAGGCAATGAGCCCGGGCCACCGGAATGGCAATCGGCACGGCGGTGGTAGCGCGTCCGTGCGGCGCGGGCGCACAAACGAAGCGCGGAGGCTCGGGCGTGTCGCATTGGCTTGTGGCCAGAGAGGGGCAGCGCCCCTTGGCTCCCTGGGGCACGCGCACCTCTAGGAATGCAGTTTAGGGCAGCCCGAAACACCATAGTTGTGAAAGGGTATCGCTCTAGTCACAGCGACAATTTCATGTCATGCTATCCTAGAAATAGATTGAATATAGCGCGCTAGCACTTGCAGCATGACATATGCCAGTGTCTGCCGGAGTGCCCAGAAAATACATCCTAGTTTTCTCGTGCAGATGGAGGCGCATTGTGAACAAGTCGTGGTTCGTATCCAACGCTTTTTCACGGGTTGTATATTCGGCTGCCGTGCTTGCGTTCCTTTGCACCTCGGCACATACCCAACAAGATGACCCCGTTGCTTATGTTGGGCATGGCGGGTTTTTCAATAGTCAAGGTCACCAGATATACATCACGAAGTCCTTCATCGATGAGAGCTTGCGCTATTACGAGGAACAGCTGACCAAGATCGCTGGCAGCGATACCGTTGCAAAAATCCAAACATTAAAGAATGAAGTCGACAATATCCCTGCCTCGACACCCCAGGACAAACTGTTACTGCGTACTGCATTCTTGTCATCAATTGCTTCAGCATTGAGCGGTACGGATGCCAAGAAAATAAGAGTCAAATTGCAAGCGTTGAGCGACGCTATGGCCGTCATCGTCCCGGACGCGGATCTGCGTGACGCCAATAAGGGGGTTCTGCCGCCAGTCAGGAGGTTTGTGCCGGACAAGGCTGTCGGCGACTTCCTGAAGCGTCAAGCGCTGCTGTCAAGTCCGATTTCCGGCTTCTCCATAAGCGCGAGTTCTGGTCAAAAGTATCTGGACGAATGTAGTGCCAATGGCGTGCCCATACCTCCTCCTATTGGGAAAATAGATCCGGATGGCAAGATCGGGTGGAAAAGCTTGGGCTTTATACCACCCAATTTACAGTTTATCGTGGGAACGCCGGCAGAGGTGCGGGTTTATAGCGCTGGCAATCCGGAAGGAATGTGCTTTGCGCTTCCGCGCTATAGGGACGATAGCCTCCAAGAGATCATCTTGGACGGTGCAATCTGTATGGGGCAGTTGTCGTCCAAGGTATGCATTTGGGACAACCAAATGCCCATGCTCGACGAGAGCGGAAATACCATCGTACGCGGATTTCCGTTCTCGACTACGGATATGATCCCGATAGGCGTTCCGGATTTGGCCGTGGATCCCCAGGGACGGTTTCAGGCAGGTGGTGCAGAGATTGAGTTCGGCACCGGCGGTACATGCACAAGTTGCCACGCCGGCGAGAACCCTTTTATTGTCCATCCCAAGGTAGATCTCGGTGGAGGTTTGCTTATGGGACGGCTCAACAAGCCTCCGCTCAATCTGCCAACGTTTTCCACCAACCGGTACGATCCCTTGGTTGGTGCGTCGTGGCCCCAGAACAGCGTCTCGATGGCTGCAGCAAAAGTTCCGGGCGATTGTTCCGGCTGCCACGAAAAGGACGGGGCAGCGGGTCGATTGCCTCTGTTGTCCCTTGAGCTAAATGAATACTGCGGAATTCTGAAACTCGCCATTGAGAAGACAATGCCTCCGTCGGCACCGGGTAGTCTGAAAGATTCACCAGATGTTGTCCAACTCCTAAAGCACTGTGACCTCCCGCCGGATACGGCTAATGCGGATCCCACACCGTAAATACCGTGTCATTACGTGCTGAGGGTTGCCTCTTGCGGGATAAACGCCATGGGGCTTAAGGGGGGCTCTTCGACGAGTCGGTGCCCCCGGGGCAATGCCGGAGGCCGTTGCCGTTAATACGATAAGGGCCGCGGCTTTCAGGGGCACCGGCAGGTGGCGCTGTCCTCGGCGGCGGCCTGAATGCATCAACGTCAAAGACCGGCCAATCCTCACATTCACCAGCCACCTGCTGCTCAGCCAGTAAGGCGATGCTCGACTGGGCGCCCATCGCATGGACCCTCGCCAACCTGTGGGACGCGATGCTGGATGCCGGCGACACGACCAGCGATGTGTGTTTCCGGGCGAAAAAGGGCGAGGCAATTCCTTTGAGATCAGCATAACCGCAGTCGAGGATGCCAAGGGCGACATTTCCATCCGGCTTGCCCCCGCGACCCTGAACGCGAACGGCGAGCTGAAAAGCATCAGGGGCAACACCATTGCGGTGACGTTCGTCCCGCACAACTTCGCGAAGCCGTTTCCGCGCCGCCCGCCGGCACCCAAGCCCGGCGACCCCGATGACCAAAACATTTACCGCCGCGGGGCTCAGAAGAGCGGTTAGCCGCCCCGACCACCTCGACGACATTCATTCAAGTTTGCCGGGCGAGAAGACGATCACCGTGCCCGCTCGTAGTTGGGCGTTCTAGCCGATTTCCGGTTCTCCCTCAGGACGCGCATGAGCACGTCTGCTTTTTGGGATGATGGTCTGGTTATCAAACATCTGCGATGAGGCGCAAAGCTCCGAAATCACTTGGTATGAGCGAGGCCCGGAACGTTACGCGACTGTCGATGGATCGATCGGCCGGAGGGTGGCCACGGTGACATGGGGCCAGCTCAGCCCATTAAAGTCCAGGATCACGCGCTGCGTGTACTGTAGCTGCAACAGAGGCTTGCCATCCTTGTCGGCGCCCCTCTCGATCCAGAAGACCGCGCTAACGCGGGGTGTGTTGGCATTGGGTCCGCCGGCGGGCGGCACACCCTTGCCGGCCAGGAAGGCAATATTGGCGGTGCCGCCGCCGACATCCGGCACGGAGCCTGGCAATGTCGAGTCGCTCGACAGGACCAGAACCACGGTTTCGGTAATGGTTTGATCCGCCAACACGTCGGTCAGGAAAAGGTTTGGGTTGTCGAGGTGGGCCTGATCTAGCTCGGCCACCCGCGTCAGATCAGTTCGCGAGTCCGTCGGCGTCGACAGATCCTGCTCGGCAAACGGGAGCAAGTCAGTGACGCCGTCATCGACGCTTCCGATCCGGAATGGCACGATAGAGGTCGGTTCGATCCTCGGCTCCGGTGCGGTGAACGAACGACCCTGCATGTTGATCGTGGTGCCGTGTGGAATAGAACCCATGCGCACTACGGTTTCAGATTCCCCGGGATTTTCTGTCTCGGGCACGTTGTTAAACACGCCGGGTTCGAAATGCTGACCAGTGTTGTCGAAACTATCATTGATCGTCTGCAAATAAGCTACCCCACCCAGGAATATATCTTTCTGCAGCAACCCTCTGTTGGCGATGCCCGTCGGACCGCTTATGTCGGTAAAGGACAGCGTCTCGTCGGTCATGTTTAGCTGCAGAAAGTGCGGCTGGTTGCCAAAGCCGGGGGTCACGTCGGGCTTGTTCGGCCGCCAGATCATGTTGAACCCCGGTCCCTTCCAAGTACGCTGGGCGTTTCCTGCTGGTTCGTCGCCACACAGTTCTCGCAGCAGGCCCAGGAAGTCGACTTCCGATATCGCTTTGGCAGTGGTCTTGGGTACTGCAGGCGCGCCGGAGTGCTTCTGATTGAACTTGAAATCCGTCTGTATGGGCATCTCAACTCCTCATGACACAGCAGGCCAATTTTTTCATAAAGCAGCTTCAGTAGTCGCCTTGTAGACCACTATAGGCTTGGTCAACTTTAATCGAAATGGACCGCTTTTCCCCTAGCGGTAGTCCATAAAATGACAGTAGATTTACGGTACGTCAACAAGATCTCATAAATATTTATCGCGTCGTGCCGATGCTCTATGAGCAGCGCGAAAATCTTCATCTCTATTATGTAATGCAAACCCATAAGTTATTGAAATTGTTTGTTTGATGACCCGAAAATGAGTCGCAGGGTGGTTATGAATCGACAGTTTATTTGACTTGTTTCTGAAGCGGCTGGAGACGCCAACCTGAACACGTGCCGGCAGATAGCGGTCCCGGTTCGCCAAGTCGCTGAAGTCGCTGAAGTCGCAGATGCCGTTGAGCTCCGGTAAGTTCAATCGACGTGCGGTTGCCGAGCTTGTTCACGGCTTCCAGCGGGTGTCTGCGCGCCGCCGGCGAGAGGGCAGCTGAATGTAACTGTCTATATATGCAATTATAAGAATCATATTAGTAACTTAGCTACATAGAATATGCTGAGCGATCTCGCGACTAGCACTCTAGACACAACGTTTGCTTTTGGCGGTAGGGCATTCCGCTGCTTGAGCCGTCGCAACAGAGGATCGGCTCTTCGGCGGCGATCATGACGAGCCAGATGGGTCAGCCTTAGGGGCCGCCGCGTCGGAACGATCGAATTAATACGCGTCGTGGATGCTCCATCACGCCATCTCAAAGAATAATTGACCTCCTTTTTTTAGTGTGATTTGCTAGATTCAAATACTTTGGTGCCTTAAGGGGGCGCAGAGGCTTGTTTGCCGAGCTGTTACAAGGAGAGCCCACCGACACGAGAGCGACAACGATGCATTGTTTCGGTGAGTTGTCGCTTCAGATGTGTATGTATGTGGCGTCAAAAGTTTTGAAGTGGCCAAGAGACTAGGGTAAGAAAGCTGGCGCAGATGCGCTGCATGGGAGGGTGGCATGTCTGAAGATATCAAGCTCGAGTCCTATTCCATTTCGGAGCTGAGAGAAGAACTTCGTTCGCGAGAAATCTTTGCGAAGCTTGCTCCCGGCGCGCAACCAGACGCAAAGGACGGAGCTACCAAATCGGTGCTAGCTTCTGCAGACTCCAAGGCCGTCGTCGCGACACTGTCCGCGAAGCAGAAGGGCATATATGGCGTCGATGACCGCAAGGACTACTATGAGTTTGTCGATGACCTCGAACGCACGCTTGCCGAAAGCGTGGCGGCGTTGTTTAGGGATGCCGGCGTAACATCCAATGGAGACGGGACGTCCAGTCTGTTTACTATTCCTCTTTCCCGATCACAGGGGGTCTGCGGCGGAGAGCGTTTCGCAGAACAGCCAACGGGAGCATTCTGTACGGGATTTCTCGTGGCACCGGACGTGATGGCCACTGCGGGACATTGCATCAACGAGGCGAACGTCGGCACAGTAAGGTTCGTTTTCGGGTTCCGGATGACCGACGCGAACAACACGACGCTGAACATTCCCGACAAGGATATTTACTCCGGCAAGGAAATGATCGGCTGGATGCTCAATACGGGCTCCGGCGAAGACTGGGCGCTTGTTCGGTTGGATCGGGCCGTTCCGGATCGCGCCGTGCTGGGGCTCCGTACGTCGGGGCGCATCGCTGACGACGCGCCTGTGTTCGTGATGGGACATCCATCGGGCCTGCCGCTGAAGTACGCTGATGGTTCGAACGTGCGCGACAACACAGCGCTTACCTACTTCATAGCGAATCTGGATACGTACGGAGGCAACTCGGGTTCGCCTGTTTTCGGCGCCGATGGTGTCGTCGAGGGGATCTTGGTTCGCGGCGGCACAGATTACGTGGCCAACGGGAACTGCTTCGTGTCGCTGGTTTGCCCGACGAGCGGCTGCCGCGGCGAGGATTGTACGAGAATTACCGAGATCGCCGAGGCGTTGTCGGCCTGAGAATCGCGGCTCGACGGCCCAAACTTCAGAGCCCAGTTCAGATCGATTTCCGCGGCGATCCGAAGGATCGTGCGTATGGGAGGGTGTCAATGACGAACGATATCAGGCGTCTCTTCATAACTCCTCCCATGGTGGTCGCCCGCCTTGGCAGCAGTACCTCTGCCGTGGAGGCCTATGCCTGGGCGGATGTGGACGTGCCCCGATACGACGGCAAGACTACGCTCGTTCCTGAGTGGACGCTCGCGGTCGAACCTGACGGCAGTCTTAGACCTTACATGCCGACGGATATCAGTTTTCGCGACGGCGACCGCATCCGGCCAGTCGCTCCTTTCTTTGAGATTTGGTCGAGCACTGGCGCAGAGGGTTCGGCACCGGACACCTGGGTCGATGCACCGCTCTCGGAGAAAATGCTCGGCGACAACGGATTTCAGCTGGCGGACGTCGTTCTAAGTGTCTCGGCCGCCAACCGTAAGGCCGCGAGGCGCGCGGGAAATCCGGCGCTTGTGTTCGGAACCAATACTCCGATGGAACTGACGGGCGCCGATCACGGCAAGCACTTCATCGAAGGACGCTCGCCTCCGTCCACCCGGCCGATGATTCCCGAAAACAAAAGCATTCCATTGGGCCATGTGCAGTTTCTCAGGGCCACGGGGAATGCGGAAGGACACCCTTGGTTCGGCGACGTCGACTTAGAGACGCTGAGGTTCCGCTTTTGGCCCGCGACGGGCAAATTCTACGGTCCGCCGCAGGCCGCCGAGACCCGGCCCGAACTTGGCCGTGATCAGCCTGCGGTTCGCAAGGAGAATGCGTTCCTGGACGATCAAGCGGGTTGGTACGGTGCGTCTACGCTCCCGATCGTGGCTCCTCCTGACACTTACGACTCGATCGACTCGAACACCGGATCCACTGGACCGTCGCTGGGAGTCGTGGACGACACCTGCGAGGTTCACTTCGAAGTACGGCTTGCTGGAGAAGCCGGGGAAAACATTCGGCCGGGACGTGCGGCTGCATTCGTGGCGCCGCCGGATTTCGCGCCGGACCGCAGGCCCTTTCTTTCGGTCGCCGACGAGTTCAACGACCGCTCGGGAGATTGGAAACGACGAAACGACGATATCAACGGGGAGGAACTGGACGCCTGGATCGAGGATTTCTTCGAACGCGTCTACGAAACCGTCTCTCTTTTCAATCTGGACGACTACGTCCTCAGACGAGCGATCGAGATACCGACGGCGGATCTGAAGCCCGACGACCTGGACAAGGGAAATCGGCCGAGACCGGAGTTTGCGCTCGGGGGAAGAGACCCGTTGCGCAATCCGATCTTTTCCCTCCCCGGTTCCACGCAGCAGCTGCCCCTGCCGCTCACCAGTCACGCCAGAATGCGGCATCGTGACCTGGCCGACCTTCAAGGCCTGGAAAGGCTTGTCGGCTCGACGCCAAATCGCATTCTCGACTTGGTGAGACCTCCGTTTTTCATCGGACCGGACGAGAGCCGGGGCGCTTCGTCCATGCAGATGCCTCCCTTTATGCGGCAGTCGAATGCAGAGCCGCTGACCGTCGTAGGCTGGCAGCATGAGCTCTTGAAGAAATGGGTCGCCTATACGCGGACCAAGCCCAAGGGCGTTCCGGCGCCCGTCACGGAGATCTCGGAGAAATCAGCGCGTCGGAAGGAGGCAGTTCTGGCATCGCTTGAAGGCGGCAAGAAGAAGGGATCACCTAGATGAAGATGCATGCCCAGGCAATTTCCGGCGGCCCCGATTACATGCGGTTCCGGTCGTCGGTCGGAGACCACATCCTGGTGGTCCCTTACTCGCGCTTGTTCGACGTGCCTCCGGAGCTGTCCGCTTCCTGGGATCGCGATGCGGAAGGAATCGACGATGTCGTGTCCGCGATGGGGGAGACAACGCCCCTCGAAGAAGAATTGTCGACGATCCCTTTGCCCGAGCCGCAAAGCATATCCCTGAACGTCTCGTCCTCGTGCAATCTGTCATGCGGCTACTGTTATGCAGACCGAGGAGGGTTTTCGGGCAAGCAGACCTCCAGGATGGATGCGGAAACGGCATTCCGGGCGATCGACGGACTTTTTTCACGCGCCGTCCACGACGCCCCGGTCACCATCGGATTTCTGGGCGGCGAGCCGCTGATGAACCGGAAGCTCGTACGCGATGCAGTGCAATACGCTTCGTTCATCGGCGCGAGCCGTGGTCTGGATGTGCGCTTTTCGATTACCACTAACGGTACATTGGTGACGGACGAGGATGTGGCGATGTTCAGATCTCACAGGTTCGCCGTCACGGTCAGCGTCGACGGGGACCGCGAGCGCCACGACGCGCAACGGCCCGACCCCCGCGGCCGTGGTTCCCACGAGATCCTGGAGCGGAAACTGGCGCCACTTCTCGACAAGCCGGGTCTGGCTCAAGTCGCTGCACGGATGTCGGTTCGCCGGAACGGAACCGATCTGCAGAGCCAGTTCGATTCGGTGTTGGGAATCGGCTTCAAGGAGGTCGGAATATCGCCGTTGCGAAAGACTGCGGACGACAGCGGTTTCGGAGATGCCGACTATGTGGCTTACCTGTCAGATCTCGCTGGCGTTGCTTCAGGCGAGGTGGTTAGAGCGAAGGCCGGAATGCCGATCAGACTGACCAATCTGGTGATCGCTTTGAGGCAGATCCACCGGGGTTGGGCTTCGCCCTTCTCCTGCGGCGCCGGAGGCGGGTATTTCTCTGTAGGTGCCGACGGCAAGTGGTATGCATGTCATCGCGCCATAGGCGACGACGAGTTCGAGCTGGGCGATTCGTCCGGCATCGACCGAGATCGTAGAGCCGGATTTCTTTCGGCGCGTCATGTCCATAATCAGACCGATTGTCGAAGCTGCTGGGCTCGATACCTCTGTTCCGGCGGATGCCATCAGGAAGCGAGCACGCGAACAGTCGCAAGCTGTGACTTCGTGCGCGATTGGCTGACCTTCTGTCTCAAGACGTACTGCGAACTGACCGCCGCTCCTTACACTCGTTTCGAGCCCGCCTCTATTGGCGTAGTGGAGATCTGAATGTCATTCGACGAAGGCAAACTGCTCCCAAGAAATGTCACCGCACATCGGCGGCTCTCGAATCCCGCTACGGGAAAGCATCGAATAGCCGGAAATCCCGCCTCGTCGCGGCTCGAGTCCGGCGTCGGCAACTGTTATCCCGGGCTCGAATGCGATGTGCGAAATCTGGAGCGACGCTTTGTCCCTTTCATGGAGATGGACGCAGTGGCGGTGGTACGCGAAATTCGCCTGGTGAGTGTTGATCTCGGCGCGGCACTCCAGGCGGCACGTGCGGGCGAGATAACGCGCGAGGATTTCGAAGTGTACCAGACACTTTCCGACGACCTGGGGGATGGCGCGGCTGCTGTTGTCAGCAGGCTGGAGGGATCATTCGGGGTACTGGGGGAGTTGGCGTTCGACCTTTCCCAGCTGAATGACAAGAGCAACGGACCGAACAGAAGGCCTCCCGACAGCTGGACCGCGGTCCGGATGCTGACCGAGGGAGCGCCTCTGAAGGTCTCGTTCACGCGGGGCGACGGAACGGGGGTTACGCTTAATACGAAGCGGGAAAGATACCTCGACGACGAAGGCGCGTTGTCATCGATATTCCTGCCGGGCGAGATGAGCCAGTCGCTCTGTAGCCCGTGGACGCACGATTTCCGGGATTGCGGCTGTCATTATTGGGCAAGCAATCATCCAGATATCGTCCAGCCCGTCTATCCCGCCGGAGGGTCTGGTGCGCAGGACCAGAAGTGGACCGTTTCCGTGCCTTGGCAAAGGGCGGATCGCGTGGTCCGCGACGAACCGCCCCCATCGGCGGGCCCGTTCAGGCCCGATGGCGCGCTCGACCATCACGAGATCAACCACCGTTGGGAGGAATTGCATTTTGTCATCAACACGCGCGAGACGACCTCGCCGTTCCGCCCAGGAGTCGTGCATGGAGCTCCGCTTCCGAATAGAGCCGTGCTACTCAGGCACCTGCGGTACGCCGCCGGCGTCGAACTTGCGGTGGCTCACGAGTATCTAGCGGCCGCGTTCTCGTTCAAGCCTGACGGCGATCCGTCGCTCGCCGGAGACGACGCTCTCGCAGACAGCATACGGGCTGCTCGAGCGGAGATCATGCGTATCGCGATCGGGGAGATGAGACATACGCGGGCCGTCAACGACGTCATCCGCGCCATCAGTCCGCCCGGGGCTTTCAAGCCTGCGCTACAGGTCGCCGATGCGCTGCCGCGTCCCGGGGGCGGTCACCGCCCGGTGGTCCCAAGAGTAGCGTCCCGGGCCGCGATAGACGACTTTATCGATATCGAAGCGCCTTCGGCCGGAGTGGACGGCTTATATATGGACATTCTCGCGACACTGGAAAATCCGCCTTCGGACATGCCGGAGGGCGTCGCGAAGGAATGGGCCGAAGCCGTCAGCTCAATAATCGCGGAAGGCGAAGACCACTTCCAGACTTTTCTCGATATCAGGGAATGGCTGGGCGCTTACCAGGAGGCCAAGTACCTCAGGGACCCCGCGGCCACGCAACCTGATGCTGCTCAGCCTGACCATGTCGCTCTGCAAGCCGCGTATCTCGGCGTGCTCGACGACCTCCACACGGGCTATACGAAAGGTCGCTTCCAGGGTGCTACGGAGATCAACGAAGCGCGCCGGGATATGGTCGGCGCAGGCCTCAGTTCGTTGGCATCGGCTGTCGCGGCGGGGGGCTTCATCGTGGTATTCAACGTCGTAGCGGATCCGCGGTTCGCACCGATCTCGCCTCCATGAGCGGGTGACATGGGCACAGCTCGCAAACTGCTTGTGTTGGGCGGCGGGCCGGTAGGCCTGATGGCCACTATCTGCGCTCGTCGGAACGGAATGGAGGCGGAGGTCCGCAGCTCCGTCTGGCCGTCGCAGGGGGATGCAGCGACGCTCGAAAGCGTTCCGTCGCAGACCATGGCGTTGCTTGTCGAAACCGGCGTCTTCCCACGCTCTGTAGGAGTGGACAAGGTATTTACCGAACAGATGCGCCAATGGAACCGGATCGGCCCTTCGCGGAAGATGACGACGGGGCGCGTTCACCTAAGCCGTCCGGAACTCGATATTGCGCTTCTCGAACTAGCAGAAAGTCTCGGGGTCGTACTCACGACGGAACGGGTCGATCGGAATACAGCGCTGGAACACGCAGAAGACGGAGAGACGGTCTTCGACGCCTCGGGGCGGAGCAGCGTCACCGCTTCGGCTGTCAGCAAGCCGCGCAGACCGATCGTGGGTCGCCAATGGCTCTTTGAGACAAACGAGGCGACGGTCGCCACTTTCGGGATCGGCGCGGGGAAAGGCGGATACTTCTACCGCATGGGCAATGCCCATCGGATCTGCCTAGGCGTCGTCGGCAACGGTGCGTTGATGCGCAGCGCCTGGCCGGAAGTTCGCGCCGAAGTGGCCGAGACCGCGGCATGGCTTGTCCACGACCTGCCTGCGGAGTTCGCTGAAATCGGGCGCTCCGGAGCCACGACGATGCAATGGTCGAACGGCCGTCGGGAACCGCTGCAGATCGGCGATGCCGTCATGGCACAGGACGCATTGTCGTCCCAGGGGCTTGCGGTCGGGCTGGTTGACGCGGTCCAGTCAGTGCTTGCCCATCTCGGCCGCCCGGCGACTGCTTTGCCCGCTGACCGCAGCCGAACGATTTCCAGCGGGCGTTCGCTCGTCGCGGAGATCGTAGCGATGTCATCCTTTGCGGGCGATCCGCTCTGGGTCGAATACCTCGAGTTCTTGGACGGCGACGAATGGAAGATCGGTAATCCGACGCGGACCGGTATGAGTGCGGTCTACCCGGGATAAGGCCTTGGCCTGGCCAGCTAGTAGTCTCGGATTCGCGGTCGGTTGCGCCGCTGGGACGCGACGGGCCGGGAGCCCACGGCGATATCAGATAGGGGAGTAGGAAATGGCACCGGTTCACAAGGCGATAGTTTCCAACAATCTAGCCCTTCGGGCCAAATATGGCGCGGCAGGTGCCGCCGCCATCTACATCGCCTTGGGTCGAATGGTCGCTCATGACGCGACGCGGGGACTTACGACGCAAGTCTTTGATATAGACAACCTGGCCCACATGACGGTGGTGCATGGCAAACCGGTCATCGGTCCCAAAGACGAGCGGGGAGCGAAAGAGGCCGTCGATGCCATTCACGGATCTCTCGCGTGCGATTACATCATGCTTCTCGACGGTCCGGACATCATTCCACATATCGAACTCAATCCCATTTCCGGCATCATGGACCGCGACAGAACGATCCCGAGCGACCTGCCGTACGCGTCGCCCAGCCCTTTCAGCAAAGTCGCCGCCAACTTTCTGAACGTGACAAGGGTGGTCGGCCGACTTCCCGCATGTGTCGGCGAAATGAACCATTTGATCCTTGTCGGCCTGATCGACAAATGCATCGCTCACGCGCCTTTGCCCTCACAGACCTTCAGTCCTTTTTTCTCGATAAGTGCAGACATATGGCAGATATCCACCCAACTTAGCCTGAACGCCGTTTTCGGCAGCGCCGCTGGCCTGTACCTGTCCGGACCCAGCGGTCATAACCTTATCGATCCGTCGCTCGTCAGCAAAGCGCACTTCATCAACTGCCATGGAAACTCCGGCGACTTCCGTTTCTACGGCGAAGATGCTGCCGGCGCATTCAGCGATGCGATGGATTCCAGCAAGATACCCCCGGGCGCTATCAGCCCCGGCGCCGTCGCAGCCGCTGAATGCTGTTACGGCGCTCAACTCTACAATTATCTTCTTCTCGGAAGAGCGAAACCGATCTGCATGGATTACATGATGCAGGGGGCCGCTTCCTTTCTCGGTTCGACAAACGTGTCCTACGGGCCCGCTTCGTCGAACGGGCAGGCCGATCTGATTTGCCAGGTCTTTATCCAACGGGTGCTCGGCGGCGCGTCTTCGGGGCGAGCCCTGCTGCAGGCTCGCCAGAATTTCATCCTGACACAAGTGATGTCCATTGCCACCAATCTCAAGACGATCGCACAGTTCCTGCTGCTGGGTGATCCTTCGATATGCCCGGCGACAGCCGAAAAAGCACTGGTGGACGGGGGCGTGGCGGTTCCGAAAACGATGGCCATTCCGGCAGACGAAGCGAGCGAAAGGAAATCGCGCCGGATCGCGCTCGCCAGTCAGGGAGAGTCGATCGCTTCGGCCGCGACCCGCCCCGGAAGACGGTTGAGCGGTTCGTCGCCAGCGGTAGCCCGCTTCACGGAGATCGCGCGCGCACAAGGCATGTCCAATGTCGAGGTCTTCAGCGTCACCGGGGGGCCTGCCTTCCAGGCAGCAAAAGCGGCTATGAAAGGCGACCGTAGAGTCGTCGTGGCGACGAAGGAGACGGTTCACGATGTGAAAGACAAGTTGGACCGAAATTTCGTTACCTATCGCGTGCTCATCGGGCATATAATCGACGACGGCCTATTCAACGTCGAAGAATGCGAAAGCAGGTAGCGATATGAATTTCGAACGCGTGACGATCACTGGGAAAGTGACTTCGGAGCGTACCGATATCGGCTCGAAGAGCGAACGCGACGCCGTCGTTCTGGAGACCGACGAGGGTCAAAAGTTTGTGCTCCAGAGGCAAACCGGGCCTTCTTACGGAGACCACGCACTGGATAAGCTGGTGGGAGAAAAGATTACTACGAATGGCTTCGCCGATGGTGACACGCTTATCATGGAGGATTGGGAGGTGTCGCGTTAGGCCACGTGTCGTCCTAGCTCGAAGCTGGGCGCACTTACGAAGTCGGTCCCGCAATAAGCTTTCGCAGTTCTGCGATACCTGGCGCAAACGCGCAGACTGCGCCGGTGGCATGCACCCAATTGCTGTCAAGCAACGTTCGCACGTGACCTTGATCCGCAACTTTCTCACCAAAGCACGGCCCGGCGCTACACGCACGCCGACCAGAGGATCTATTCTCGGCGACCGCAGCGGAGCGAACGTGGCGTTGTCGTGTAGGAACGGATCGTCGCGCGGATTCACCTTGCGGATATGCGCGAAGTAAGAACAGGAATAGCCTTCTTGATCGCCCGGGCCAGGTCGTTGCTGGCGTAAAGTGGCAACTGGTATTGATGGGCTGCTGCAATTGGATCTACGATGGCGTGACCTTCAACCTCCTTCGCCACACAGGTGGCCGGGGATCGGGTGTGTTGCCTGGCCCCAACCATTAACCGTGAGGCCACTGCCAACAGCAGCTATCATCATCTTACATCAGACAATCGTCTCCTGAGCAGCGGGCGGCAGAGTTGTGAAGACGCAGTTGCCCTTTGCTCCTACTGTGCATAGAAGCCATTTGTGTTGGGGCAAATGTATGAAAATCTGAGTGCGGGGCGCGTGCGGTGGGATCAAAATTCGAAAAACTAAATAAATTGCGAGAGTCTCTGCTGGACGCAAATCACGATTTCCGCGCTACTACCCAATTGTTCAATAGCCTGGATGTCGCGAAAATTGATCGCGAAATGGCTCTCGCAGGTCGTGGAACGCAGCGGGGAGAGGCGAACCAACCTCCGAAGGCGGCCAAGACTTTCGACGATGTTGAGCACATGGTGATCGAGAGGGTCGAGGACGAAAAGAAGGCCGCACACCACACCCTCGAGGACAGCCTACAGCTTCTGTCCGGACGACTGGCTGGCCTCGACTTTGAAGAGCAGTTTGGTCTGATCCGTCAGGCGAACGCCGCCAGTGTTTCCGATTTCAAGGCCTCGATCGCGGTGGGCCTGGACGAACTTCACGGCCTGCGCAAATCGCTCAACGATGCGGAGAAGGAACACGACTGGTTCAAACAGAAGCACGGGCTTGTCCGCGCTGTGAGGGTTCAGCACGGCGCGGCCCATGTTTTCCGAGTCTCCCTGCTAATCTTCCTGTTCCTCATCGAAACGGCGATGAACGGAAACTTCCTTTCGAAAGGAAATGAACAGGGGTTCTTTGGCGGGCTCCTCGAAGCCGCCGCGTTCTCGTTTTTGAACATCGGCGCCGCTCTGCTTTTCGCAATATTCTGTGCACGCCTGGTGACCCACAGATCGTTTTTCGTCAAGCTGATCGGCGCGCTGTCGATAGTGGCCTATATCGGCTTGGCATTGACCATAAACTTGGCGCTTGCGCACTACCGCGAGGTTAGCGGGTCCTTTGTGGACGGAGCTGGCGTCGAGGTCGTGCGCAGCATGCTCGCCAATCCGGCTGGCCTTATGGACGTGAAATCCTGGCTTCTGTTCGGCATCGGTCTCATGTTTTCGATTTTTGCATTTATCGACGGCTGGTTCGTTCTCGACCCATACCCAGGCTATGCGGGTGTCGAAAACAGATTGGTCGCTCGCAGGGAAGACTACATCGAGCGCAAGAGCGAGCTCATCGAGGCTCTGCAAGAGGTGCGCGATGAGCACAACGAGAAGGTGGAGGACATCGTCAAGCGGCTGGGGAGCAGACGCAGGGAGCATCGGGCGATCATCGATCATCGGTCGAGGCTGCTGACGCTCTTTGTGCAGCATCAAGACCAGCTGGAGCGAGCCTGCAACCAGCTTCTCGCAAAGTACAGGGAGGCCAATATCCAGGCCCGCACAGAGCCAGCGCCAAAACATTTTGCCACGCCCTACAGACTCGAGCGCATAAAACCCCTGATATCGTCCGACGATGAATGGAGCGAGAAGGACCTAGGCGCCTCAATTCGTGACGCGCAGGAAGAACTCAACGCTCAGGTGCGGCTCATCGGGCTGGAATGCGAGCGGGGGATCGAACAGTACCGAGATCTCGACAAGCTTCATCCGGACAGCGTGAATGGCTAGGCGGGGCCGCAGAAGAAAGAATGGCAGTGGCGGCACCATTGTGGCAGCAGTTGGATTGGCCGTGCTGTCGGCTGCGATGCTGGCCGGTTTTGTTTGGATGTGGTCGAGATCCGGGAAGGACCAAATCGACGCCAGCACGAATTGCCCGTTGGGCGGTCCTGTAAGCCTGACGGCGGTCTTGATCGACGCCACCGACCCGATTTCGCCAATAACCATGGCCGATTTGAAGAATGAATTCCGTAAGACCATTGGGCGCGTCGAGCCCGGCGGCTATCTGAGGATATTGACGCTGGGCCCGACCCCCGGCGACCTGACTGTCATGTTTGATGGATGCAACCCGGGCGATGGCTCGACGGTCGACAGCTGGACGAACAATCCGTCCCGGCGGCAGAAGAAATGGGAAAATGCATTCGAGGACCCTCTGACGAAGCTTCCCGACCAGATTCCCAATGGAGAATCCGCTAGCCAATCTCCAATCATGGCCGGAATTCAGAAAATAAAACTGTCATTATTCGATAGCGGTTTGGCGAAAGAGAAGACCGCAAAGCGAATAATAGTCGTGTCGGATATGATTGAACATACGGCGCTGTACTCACAATATCGTTCGGGTCTCGATTATCAGAAGTACCTTGATAGTTCGGCTGACAGGACCTACGGGACATCGCTTGATGGCGTGGGGGTTACGATACTCTATGTCGATAGGGCGAAGAAGCCATTTGGCTCTTTCGAACATGCAGAGTTCTGGACCCGGTGGGTTCAAGGTCATCATGGCGAGTTTGAGAAGCTGGTAGGGTTGGAGGGGTTAAACTGATGGCCAAGAAGCGAGGGGAGTCCTTCTTGGGACATCCGAGCCTGCCCCTTGTCGTCTTTGCGACACTAACCCTGGGCGGCTGTGTGTTCATCGCAATAGCCAAGCTGTCGGGCGTAGACCCGATAATGGCGGCGAGCGCACCGGTATGCCTGATGCTCATCTATCTTGCCGCGTCCGTCTTCACCGGCAAGCTGCGGCTCCACGATGAGCAGACTGGCGACAATCTCTACTACATGGGTTTCCTGTTTACGTTGACGAGTCTCGGCGTATCGCTGTTTCAGTTTGGTTCCGAAGGATCCACCGACACAATCGTGAGGAACTTTGGTATCGCGGTGACGTCGACGATCACGGGCATTGCTCTGCGGATCTTTTACAATCAGATGCGCCGCGATCCTGCCGACATCGAACGGACGGCCAGGCACGAACTCGCGGATATGACGCGTCGTGTAAGAGCTGAGATGGAAAGTGTAACCAGGGAATTCGCTGACTTTCGCCGCGTCAGCAATCAGATGTTGGAGGAGGGTTTTGCCGAAATTGCCGTTCAAGCGGAGCGGAACGGAGAGCACATAAGATCGGCGCTGGATAAAATCGCGATGGAATCGATCAAACCGGTTCAGGAAGCCTCGGGAAAGCTCAGCACCGCTTTGAGCGACAATTTTGGGCAGATCGAAAGTCAGTTCTCGTCGATCGCACAGCGGGTCGAGGCGGCAGCCGATCTGCTCGACAAAGCCAACAGCTCAATGTCGTCTTCAGTTGGTAGACTGGGTGAACAGGCCGACAGCGTAGCCACCAAGTTGGAAAAGGTTGTCGTCCCTGATGAGGTCCTTAAGAACGATCTGGCGCCGATGGTAAAACTCCTTGGCAGCGCTGTCGCTCAGTATGCTGTCAAAACAGAGACGGCTTCGCAGGAACAGCAAGCCCGCATGGCTGGCATCGTCGATGCTGTGGCAAAAGTGGCGGCAGGTGTGGAAAGGGCTGTGGCAGCCGCGGAGCAAACAGCGGAGAGCGTCCAAGCGCAACAGCGCTTGACCCAGGCGCTTGCTGCAGTGGTGCAAAAGCAAAGCAAGGACACCGGAGACCTTGTCGCAACCCTGGCAGGAAGAACCCTTCACGCGCCGAAGCCTGCCCCCCCTCTCAACGCACCTATCGCGATAGAACAGCCGCGGACAGATATGGCCGCAAATGACACCGTCGAGAGCGCACCGATCAAGGTCGAGCCTGAGCCCCAACCAGACGCTTTCCAATCTCTGGGAAGCGAGCCTCCTGCAGAACGAACGGAACCGCCTAAGCGAACCAGTTGGTGGGGCAGGTGAGTGACGCTGGCGGGACTTCGGTCGCCTTCGAGCGCAAGGGTTACGGCCGCGGTTTGATACTGGGCCTAACCATGGCCGAGACAATGCTCCTTTTGGTGTTCTGCCTGCTGCTTGCTGCCGGTGCCATCATTGGCAAAAAGCAGAAGGAGACCGATGAGGCGGTGAGAGCAGCTCAATCAAGCAAGGAAAATGCGCAAAAGCTCGATGCTGAAAACAAGCGGCTTCTGGCTCAGATAAAAGCGGTGTTTCAGCCCGCGAGCGGACGAGCCCTTCCCGACGAAGAATGGCGCGAGCTGGTCCTGGCCAAGGATGCTGTTAAGTCGGTCAGGGAAGCAGGGATTTCCCTGGAGGAGGCCGTGCGAAATGCCCCTGTCGCGAAGGTCCTTGCGGACAACGACATAAGCGTTGATCAGGCCAAGGCCATGGTAGATGCGGCGAAGGTCTTGAAAGAATTTGGTTACATTGGCACCGACAAAGGGCTGCAGGATCCTGACTGATGCGCTCAAGAAGGCTGCAAAGCCGGCGCAGGCAGCAAAACCTCACGATTGGCCGCCGATCATTAGTCTCAGCGAACTGGATGGCTATAATTTCGATACCGGAAGCGCAGAGCTCTCGGATCCGTTCAAAACAAAGTTGCGCGATCTTTCAAAGACAATCGCGGGCATTGCAACGTCGTACGGTGTCGACGTGATTGAGGTCATCGGACACACGGATGAGCAGGCAATGGCGGGCGAATTCTCCAACATGGACAAGGGGCTCCAACCGGTTTTGTCGGGCAAAGTGGAAATTGGCTCGCTCCATCCAGCAGACAATGCCGGCCTTGGGCTGGCGCGAGCGATTTCCGTGACGAGCATCCTCAGCGACATGCCCGAATTGAAGGGGTTCACGATTCTGCCGATGTCCGGCGGTCAGCTCATATTGCCCGGCGATCATCTCACTGACGGAGCGCAGATGGGCGATGTGAGGGCTCGAAGACGCATTGAGATTAGGGTGAGGCAGCGGTCCAAATTGGCGCCCGTTGGTGGCGCCAAGCCATGAATGGCGATGGAACACTGGCGCTTTAGCCGGTACGGCAGTTGAGTTGGGGGGATTGGCGCATGGGGTTTTACGTTCGAAAATCGATCAGTGCGGGACCATTCCGCTTTAACTTCTCGTCCGGCGGGGTAGGCGCTTCCGTCGGCGTGAAGGGCCTCCGCATCGGCACTGGGCCACGAGGCCACTATATCCACGCGGGCGTCGGTGGTCTCTATTATCGAGGCACCTTAGGCAAGGCCGGCGCGAAGAAGGTAGCCCAGCTCTCTCAAAACCCGCCTGCACCGCAACCCCGTCCACAATCCTCGCCCCCGGAATACGTCTCTGACGGCGTCGTGATGAGAGAAATCGAGTCCCGCGATGTGGTGGAGATGCGGGACGAGACATTTGCCAGTGTGCTCGATGAAATCAATGCGCGGCAATCGCAGACGCGGCTGTCGGTAGCGCTCGCGGTTCTGTTCGGGATAGGAGGCTTCCTCGTGGGAACCAAGCTCGGAGGTGCCGCACCGGTTCTGGGCATAGGTGCCTTTGTGCCGGGTATGCTTCTTGGCAAATGGTTTGACAGCTACAGCCGGGTGAGCGTCCTCTACTATGATCTGGAGCAAGACGCGGAGGCTGCCTACGGGCGACTTGTCACCGCCTTCGATACCCTCACTCGCTGCGCAGGAAAATGGCATGTCGCTGCTGGTGGCAAAATAGAGGACCTGACGGCTTGGAAGCGCAACGCCGGCGCGACGATGCTGGTCGACAAAAAGTCGACGACGCTCGAGAGCACATTGCCGAAGGTTGTTCGCAGCAACGTGACGCCACCTTCGCTCCATGTCGGCCGGCAAATCCTTTACTTCATGCCTGACCTAGTCCTGGTGAAGGACGGAAACCGATACGGCGCCGTTGGATATGGAGATCTTCGGACGCAATTTGCTCCGACCAATTTTATCGAGACCGGCAAAGTTCCATCTGATGCTGAGATCGTGAGCTACACCTGGGCTCATCCCAACAAAAACGGCGGGCCCGACAAACGCTTCAAGGATAATCGGCAGATCCCTGTCTGCCTCTACGAAGCCTTGCGGCTTTCTAGCTCGTCCGGACTTAACGAGCTGGTGGAATTTTCCAAGACAAACGTCAGTCAGCCATTTTGCCAGGCTCTATCGGCGCTCGCGCAATTGCATCGAAGCTCCGGCCGCCAATCCATATCGCTAAATGCGCATTCAAGGGAGTGATGGTCGGCGATGGCTCAAAGCACGGCAGGTCAGCAAACGCCTTCGCACGGGATCCCATCGCTATCTCGATCCAGCTTGCTCCCCCATGAGCAGTTGTCGAGATACCAACGCGCTTCTTCGCAGGATGAAATCTGCGTGCAAAAGCGGCGAGGTTGGCATGAGTAGCTCTGTGCTACTTGGCGACGGCTGATAAGTCCAAGTGGGCTTTTGGTTGGGTTCGAAGCTTCGGCATGCTTTTCGCGCCAATCCCAAGGGTTGTCGAAAGTCCCAATCCAGATTCCAACCTTAGCAGTTTCAGCATTAGCTTGCTGTTGCGCATAGGCGCCGTGGCTATAGCGGGGCCAGTCCAAGGCTCGGCCATGTTCGACCATCCAGGACGCGACGCTGACACCGTCCGCGCGCCGGCAATCACCGACGAAGCGACGGTACCGATCCCATGAAACAAATGTGCAGTGGACAGGCCGCGAAGCCGCAAGGAAATTCGCCAGTGCTTCGGCGGCCTGGCGCCCGCAGGGGTATTGATGTCCGCTTGCGTCATTGCAGTATTGGCGGCTTTCGGGTGCATCGATGCCGTTGAAGCGGATACGCTGCCCGTGGATCTCTATCGTGTCTCCATCAACCACCGATGCTATGCCGACGATCGGCGCCGGTGTCGACCCGGTCGAGTTTGCTATATCGAGACCATCTAACTGGTCGCCCGGGCCCGTAAAATAGTGCGCGACGTAAGCAGCCAAGGCTACCACGATCATCAGGATCAGGCGCAACGGCACCCTTGAAAAGAAACGTCTGCGAACGGTTGTTCCCTTGCCGCGTCTGGGTCGCGCGCTGCGACGATGAGAATAGCGATCGCTATTCAATTTCTGATCCTTTGTGAAACGCTGGCCGCATGATTTCTAACGTGCCTTTCCCCTCTTTGCGGGCGCTTTCTTCGGCGCCGCCGCTTTGCGACCGAGGCCCATCGACTTTGCTAACTTAGAGCGAGTCGCCGAATAGTTAGGCGCCACCATGGGGTAATCTTTTGGCAGGTCCCATTTTTGACGATAGGCATCGGGTGTCAGGCCAAAATGTGTGCTCAGATGTCTCTTAAGTGACCTGAATCTTTTGCCGTCTTCGAGGCAGATGATGTAGTCCGGCGTGACCGAGCGCTTGGGGTTGGCTGCAGGAACCTGGGTCGGCTTTTCCGGTTCAACTGGCTGACCGATGCGCGTCAAGGATGAATTTATGCTCGCAATGAGGTCGGGCAGGGCAGAGACAGGCACTGGATTTTTGCTTACGTAGGCCGCAACGATGTCGGCGGTAAGCTCGATCAGTGTGCCGGGGGTATTTTGGATTTCGTCAGCCAATTCATAGCTCCGTAATTTGTCAATATAACACCCCTCTATTACTTATCCGTCGAAAAAACCAGCCGCCTCCAACGAATGAAAGCCCTCCGCATTCAGTGCATCGTCTTCATGGACTACCTGAAGCACTTAAGACGCTAAGGACGCCAGTGGTAGCCACCCTTTTCTTGAACCCGGTTGACGACAGGAAGCGTGCCGCGACCAAGGGCAATCAATCCATGCAACACGCGGTGGCGAGGTTCGCCCAATGTTTGAGAGGCGCTTTCTCTGTATGACCGAGAAAGCGGCTTGAGCGTAGCCGATGGATGGATTTAGAGTTGGAGAGAGCAAGGATCGCAGCTATGACATTTTCGAAAGATCCGCCCAAGGGTAAGCCAAAGGGCGGTGTTGCTGACGGGAAAGGTAAGGGATCGGACCGAGCCCCAACTGCAGGGGCCGTGCGATACCGCAACGGATTCTCCATGTCGGACAAAGACATGATCGACGCAGCTATCTATGGCAGCAGGGAGAGAGAACCCTCGTCAGATAGTGATTAACTAGGTGGTCTGGGCCAGAGCATAATAACTTTTCGCCCATATCGAATGTCACAATACTAAACGTTTTACCGCGTTGACCGCAGTCGTTTGAAGTTGAAAACGGCTGTTTTTTCTTGCGCGACCTCTTACGCAGGCTCTAAGTGGTCCGCCTTGTAAGGGGTGTAAGTGTTGGACGTTAAACAGTCAGTCTTCCAAAGCGATCTCCCTCTAAAGGAGAAGCTCGAGCGCGCCAGGATGGAGTTGCTCGATCTTTCCGCCCGAAATCGACTTTTGAATGTGCCGCGGTTTTCCAAGAGCGCGAAGACGATCGACATCGTCGACGAGAAGTCGTCCGAAATCTATCGATTGCTGGTGACCGAAGGAAAAGCTTTTACCTTCCTGGCCGGCAAGCCCGATAGGCCGAAAGCAGGCCACGACGGAAGCAGCCCCACAGACGAGGAAATCGACTATTCCCCCGTCGCTCTCGCTCAGCCTGAGGACGAGGAAGTCGACAATAGAGGGGTATCCGCGCGACACTCAGACACCAAGCTGCAGACGCGGATGACCCCAACTGGGCTGCAGCGGCGGCTCCTTGATCTCTACCATGATGCCCGCACACTCGAGGAAGAGCAGGGCGTCAATATCCTCTTTCTGGCCCTTGGAATGCTGAAGTGGATTGACCCGAACAACAAAGAAAACATCCGTCAGGCTCCGCTCATTTTGGTGCCGGTTCGGCTTGAGCGAGGGGCCGCTGGAGAAAAATTCCGGCTGCGAGCTCGGCCGGAAGATCTTACCGCAAACCTCTCCTTGGAACTCTATCTCGACCGTATACACAAGCTCGCTCTGCCGCGTTTTGAGGTGGGAGACGACTTCGATGTCTCGGCCTATCTCGATGCCGTTGCCGATGCCGTGGCGACCAAAGAGGGTTGGGAGGTGCTTGCCGACGATATGGTGCTCGGCTTCTTCTCGTTTGCGAAGTTCTTGATGTACCGTGACTTGGATCCGGATCTCTGGCCGGATGGCACAAAGATTATCGAACAACCCAAGATCCGCTCGCTTCTTTCAGACGGTTTCGAAACACGCGATCCGCTGATGTCGGACGACATTGCGATTGATCCGCATATCGCGCCCGCCGAAATGTTGCATATCGTCGACAGTGACAGTTCTCAGACACTGGCGATCCATGACGTCAGGAAAGGTCGCGACCTCGTTATCCAGGGTCCGCCCGGGACAGGAAATCGCAAACAATCGCAAACATTATCGGGTCGGCCATTGCCGACGGAAAGACCGTGCTTTTCGTGGCCGAAAAAATGGCCGCACTCGAGGTCGTGAAGCGACGGCTTGACACGGCTGGGGTGGGGGACGCCTGCCTCGAGCTCCATAGCAACAAGGCGAACAAGCGCATGATGCTGGAGGAGTTGCGGCGCACCTGGCAACTCGGCTCGCCTCGGGGACAGCTTCCTTCTTCGCTGACTGAGCGCTTGCTGGAGGCTCGCGATAAACTCAATGCACATGCTGCACGAATGCATGTTGCGTTTGGAACGTCCGAACTCACTCCGTACCAGGTTCTTGGCCAGCTAACCCGACTAAGGCAGAGTGGACAAAAACCAGTTGATATTGAACTTGAGGATGCCACCACTTGGACGAACGACGGTGTTTCGCAACGTCGAAAGCTGCTCGATGAGGTCTCTCAGCGGATCAACGAGATCGGCTTGCCGATCCACCACCCATGGCGGGGAGTTGGCCTGGATGTCGTTCTTCCAACGACCATTGAGAGGCTCGTCGCACGCATTGCGTCGTTGCTGGATCAAGCCAAGGCTCTGCACGCCAAATTGGTCGATATTGCTGAGCGGATCGAGGCCGAGCCCCCGCAAGTTCTCAGCGACAGCGGCGAGATAGAAGATCGCGCGGAACTTCTCGCTTCCGCACCTGGGCTTCCTGCTGAGGCGCTAGTCTCGCCGGTGTGGGATGAACGTCCAAAAGACATTTCATCGCTTCTGTGGACAGGAACGGATTTCGCGCGCAAGTCCGAGGAACTGTCGGAGCAGTTGGCGACGACTGCTGTCGACACGCCAATGGAAGGTCTCGAGACAGAGCTTGCAAAGCTTCCCTCGGAATTTCCGAAAGATGGTTTCCATCGTGCGCGACAGCTGACCGTGCTGCTCCCACGCTTGACGGAAGAAGCTGAGCGCCTGAATCAGGAACTCGGATCGGCGATATTACCAGACACGCTTGCGGGACTTCTCAGGCTAGTGGTCACCGGCGAGAGAGTTGCGGCAGCCCCCGATGCAAGCCCTGAGGCATTCGCAGCCACAGTTTGGGACTCCGGGCTTGAACAGGCAGGCGACCTTGCCGACAGCGTAGCGACGCTTGAGGCTGCCAAAGCCGACCTTCAGGGCAAGGTTGTTGACGCCGCGTGGAGCACCGAGGTGGCCGCGGCACGGCAAGCGCTCGCCACACACACCGGGATATTAAAAGCTTTGAACGGCGACTACCGTCGCGCCACTGCACTTGTGCGGACTATTGTGGTCGACCCTAGTGCGCCTGCGACGCAGATAGTGGGTCTCCTCGACCTTTTGATGAAGGGCCAGGCGGCCGCAGTAAGAGTCCGCGAAGGCGACTCCTTTGGCCGCTCCGCCTTCGGGGCAGATTGGCGTGGGGAGCGATCGGCTTCCGCGCCACTGCTGGCGCTAGTGGAGTGGATGCGCACTTTACGAGGGCTAGGCTCGGAACCTCGGATTATCGCCGGCCGGATGGCGGAACGCTCCGAGGCCGGTGCGCGTGCAGCGCGAGTTCGCAAGGTTATCGAAATCGGTCGGCCGATTATCGAAGGTTTCTGGAACGATCTCGGCCATCTCGCGTCATCCATGCTAGGTGATGTGGCTTCCGCTGAGCGGGCCTCACTGCAACTGATGGAAGCGAAGGCGAGCACTGTAGCTCAAGCCGATGATGCGTCACGACAGGTTCTGACTGACGTTCCGGATCTGATCACTGAGCGGGTGGAGCTACTGCGCCGACTAGGCAGACTACAAGCGCTTGCTCAAGAGATCGATGCCGGGGAAAGCCTTGGTAGGTTCGCATTCGGCTCGTCGTGGTTCGGTCGAGGATCGGATTGGGCCGCTCTCACGCAAGCCGAGCTTTGGCTGAGAGAAAATGGCTCAATCCGACATTTGGCTGCGCGGTTACCTGAAAGAAAAGAGATCGCAAACTCGGCTCGTTCAGCACGGGAAGCGACCCAGGCGGCAGCGCAGGAATTGAAGGCGCTTTCAAGCGATTTGAAGGCCGATGCTCCCTCGTTGTTTGGAGTAGACGATTTTCCAGACATCGCGATAGGTGAGGTCGTTTCTCGACTACAGGGTTGGCTCGATCATCAGGAGCAGCTCTCGAAATGGGTTGCCTATGAAGAGCGATCCGAAACAGCTCGCAAGGCTGGAGTGGGACAGTTGATAGACGGTCTAGCCAACGGCCAGATTACAACAGGATCGGCACGATCAGTTTTTGACATGGCCTACTACGAACGAATGTTTCTGGCGATGGCGACCGATGAGCCGGAGCTGGCAAGGTTCGACGGGGAACTGCATTCCAGGGCTGTACGTGACTTCGCAGATCTGGACCGCCAGCGCATCAAGGCCGGCGCCATCGAAGTGGTGACGGCCCATCACCGGAAAATTCCTTCAAGAGACGGCGGAGCTGGACCTGTCGGACTGCTTCGTTCTGAGATGGCGCGCAGACGAGGCCACATGCCCATTCGGCAATTGATGCAGAAGGCAGGGCCCGCCATTCAGGCACTCAAGCCAGTGTTCATGATGAGCCCGCTTTCGGTGGCGCAATTCCTGTCGCCCGGCCGGATGTCCTTCGATCTGCTCGTGATGGACGAGGCATCTCAGATCCAGCCTGTGGACGCGCTTGGCTCGATCGCCAGGGCCAATCAGGTGGTCGTCGTTGGCGACGAACGCCAACTGCCACCCACGACATTCTTCGCGAAGATGACAGGCTCGCAGTCTGACGATGACGAGGGCGAGGGCGCGCAGGTCGCCGACATTGAAAGCATCCTTGGACTGTTCACGGCCCGCGGCTTGCCGCAGCGTATGCTCCGCTGGCACTACCGTAGCCGTCACCAATCTCTAATCGCCGTATCGAACAGCCAGTTCTACGAGAACCGGCTTTTCATCGTTCCAAGCCCCTATACCCAAGAGGCGGGCATGGGGTTGCGGTTTCATCATGTGCCGGAGGGGGTCTTCGATTCCGGCGGAACAGGAACCAATCCGGTAGAGGCGAGAGCAGTAGCCGAAGCAATCATCCGTCATGCGAAGGTGAACCCGCAAGAGACTCTAGGCGTTGCAACATTTTCGGTTAGCCAACGCCGCGCGATCCAGGATGAACTCGAAGCGCTGCGGCGATTAAATCCCGATACGGAGGAGTTCTTCCACGCTCATCCCAGCGAGCCATTCTTCGTCAAGAACCTCGAGAATGTTCAAGGCGATGAGCGCGACGTGATCATGATCTCAGTGGGGTATGCCAAGAATGCGCAGGGATACATGGCCATGCGTTTCGGCCCTCTTGGTGCGGAAGGCGGCGAGCGTCGGCTCAACGTACTCATAAGCCGCGCCAAGCGCAGCTGTGAGGTATTTGCGTCCATCACAGACGAGGACATCGACCTGGAGCGTGGCAAAGGGAAAGGCATCTTCGCCTTCAAGCTCTTCTTGCACTACGCGAGAACAGGGCGAATTTCGCTTGCCCAAGCCACGGTTCGCGAAATGGATTCAATCTTTGAAGAACAGGTAGCCAAGGCACTGATCGAAAAGGGTTATCAGGTTCATGCTCAGGTGGGCATTGCCGGCTTCTTCATTGACCTCGCGGTTGCGGATCCAGAGAGGCCGGGCCGCTATATACTCGGCATTGAATGCGATGGCGCAGAATATCATTCATCTCGCTCGGCCAGGGATCGTGACCGGCTTCGGCAGTCTGTTCTGGAAGACCATGGTTGGATCATTCATCGCATCTGGAGCGCTGACTGGTTCCAACGACCTCGTGAACAGCTAGAGCGAACGATCTTAGCGATAGAGGCTGCGAGAAAAGAACTCGATGAGCGAGCCGAATTGGGGGTTCAGAGAAATCGTGCTGTTGCTGTGCAGGTTGTTACGGTCGACCGAGGGAACGTCACGGAAATCGGTCTCGAAAGCACAAACGGAACCGAGACACCCAATCGAGCCTACGAGGAGACTCAACTAAGGCGACCGGGACTGTTCGAACTCCACGAGACGCCCAGCGGAATCATGGCCGGACTGGTCGAGCAGGTCGTGGCTACCGAAACACCGATCCATCTCGACGAAATAGTTTCGCGTATTCGGGACGCCTGGGGTCTGCAGCGGGCCGGTGGCAGGATTCAGGATGCAATCGAGCGAGGGGTAAGCATGGCACAGAGAGGTGGTGCAGTAGCCCGTCGAGGCAACTTCTGCTTCAAGCCAGGTGCTCCTGTTCGTCTCAGGGATCGCAGTGGGGTTTTCTCCGCTGGATTGCGCAAGCCCGAAATGATTGCGCAGGACGAAGTCGCCCAAGGCGCCATGGAAGTCGTGAAATCCAACCTCGGTGCGACAGAAGAAGAGATCGCCACAGGCGTTGCGAGGATGCTGGGCTTCAAAGCCACAAGCGCACAATTGAGGCAGTTGATTTCAGCTGGGGTCGCCGATTTGGTTGCCAGGGGATTGTTACGGTCCCAAGACGGCTTGTTGGTGGCCGGCGAATCCGCGAGCGAGAAACTAGCTGAAGTGTAACGGGGCGCTGCAGCGCCCTCGTTGCAATTTCTGTCGAAGCTCGGAACACCTCTTTCCCCGGCGGAGGCCGAATGGCATTTCGATTCGTACACACGGCCGATATTCATCTCGACTCGCCGCTTCGTTCGCTGGCGATGCGAAATCCCGATCTTGCCGGGCTCGTGGGCGACGCCAGCCGCCAGGCATTCGTTTCGATAGTGGATCTCTGCCTTGAGGAACGTGTGGACGCGTTGGTCATTGCTGGCGACCTATACGATGGCGATCAGACCTCGATGAAAACTGCGCGGTTCCTGGCAGCGCAGATGACACGCCTGCACCAGGCCGGCATCAGGGTTTTCAAGATCCGCGGCAATCATGACGCCCTGTCGCGGATTTCCAAACAGCTGGTGTTTCCCGACACCGTTACCATCTTTGGCGGTCGTGCTCAGTCGGTATTGCAGACAGCCGGCGGACTTGACGTCGTTTTCCATGGTTTGAGCTTTGCAAACCCTAAGGCGCCGGACAGCCTGCTGACCAAATACCCGGCGGCTCGTGAAGGGGCCGTCAACATAGGCATCATGCATACCAGTCTGGCGGGATCGCCCGGTCACGACGCTTACGCGCCCTGCAGCATCGCTGACTTGCACGCCCACGGTTTTGACTATTGGGGGCTTGGCCACATTCATGTTCGTCAAGTCTATTCCGGGGCAAGCACGGTGGTGATGCCGGGAATACCGCAGGGGAGGGATATTAACGAGGCCGGTGAGAAATCGGTCACCCTGGTGACGGTGCGCGACGACCGTTCGGTGGAGATCGAGGAAAGGCCGACCAGCGTTGCGCAGTTCGAGCGGGTCAGCGTCGACCTTACCGGAGCAGTGGAGTGGCCCGAGGCAGTCGCGCGTGTTCGCTACGCACTCGAGGAGATGCGGGCCGCCGTCCGCTCGCGTCATGCTGTGGCCCGCATTGGCCTGACAGGAACGTCACCATTGTTATGGGCGCTGATCCGCGACAGGGACCTCCTTCTTGCCGAAGCCGAACAGGCTGCGGAACTGCTAGGCCATACGTGGGTAGAGAAGCTCGAGC
This sequence comes from Mesorhizobium sp. C268A, assembly GCF_040324475.1. NCBI lineage: Bacteria > Pseudomonadati > Pseudomonadota > Alphaproteobacteria > Hyphomicrobiales > Phyllobacteriaceae > Mesorhizobium > Mesorhizobium sp. C268A. The sequence continues at coordinate 1,360,538 of NZ_JAMYVX010000001.1, read as the reverse complement.
TTGACCTCGCGCCTCCTCGGGCGGAGACCGCCGAGGATATTGCTGATCCGATTTTCGAACTCGAGCAATCCATGCGCGCCGATGCCACCTCGGAGGCTTTCCGCGCCGAGGCGAGGGCGTTCGTCCAAAAGATGGTCGCTGACCTGCCGGCCGACGGACGCGATTTTGCGGGGAAGGACGAAGCCGGGCTGGAACGGTTCCTCGATGAGGTGCTTTCCAAGGGCGCGGACTTGGTGACTGCCCGCCTTAAGTCTGGTGGATCGTCATGAGGCTGCGGCGCCTTGACCTCATTCGCTATGGAAAGTTCACCGATGGTACGATCGACTTCGGACCCAAACCGGAATCTGGACCCGACCTGCATATCGTGTTCGGCCTGAATGAGGCCGGCAAATCGACGGCGCTTTCCGCCTATCTAGACTTGCTGTTCGGCATCGAGGAACGAAGCCGCTACAACTTCCTGCACGAATACAGTGCCATGCGGATCGGCGGGGTGCTGGAACTGGCCGGCTCCGAGCACACGTTCACGCGTACGAAACAGCGTACTAATTCGCTACTGAACGCAACGGGTCAACCTGTGAGCGACGTGGCAATCACGGCGCATCTCGCCGGTCTGTCGCGTGACGCCTACACGACGATGTTTTCACTCGACGACGAGACTCTGGAAGCGGGTGGGAAGTCGATCCTGGAGTCGCGGGGCGACCTCGGCAAGCTCCTCTTCACGGCCAGCGCCGGTCTTGGGAACGCAAGTGATACGTTGAACGCCCTCGAGGCCGAAGCAGACACACTGTATCGAAAGCAGGCGCATGGCACCGAACTGGCGCTGCTGAAGAAGCGCCTTGTTGACGTGAAGTCGCGCAGGGATGCGATCGACACCCTTGCATCAACCTATGAGGGCCTGGAGGCCGAACGTCTCGACGCAGCGCAGCAGTACGACGGGACCATCAGCGACCGAGCGGTGCTGGCGACCAGGCTGGATGCCATTGCTCGCTACGTGCGGACGGCGCCGATGCTGGCGGATATCCGGCGCAAGATTGCCCGGCTGAATCAACTGCCGGACATCGCCTCCCCAGCCCGCACATGGACGGGTAGTGTCACCGAACTGATCGATGACGATGCCAGCCTCAGAACGCGGCTGTCCGCAAACATCGACGAGGTCGAGCGCCTGACGGCAAAAGTCACCGCGGTCGATGAGGACGAACGGATTCTGTCGATTTCCGAACGCATTCGCGGGCTGGCGGAGAGCAAGGTGCGTCATACCTCGGCTGGCTTTGACTTGCCCACGCGCAGAATGGAGCTGCGGATCCTCAACAACACCGTGGCAAGCTGCCTTGCCGCCTTGGGCCGATCTTCCGAGCCGGACCCTGCCGCACTGCTTCTGCCTGCCGTCACCGTTGGCGTCGTTCGCGCCATGGTCGAGCAAAGGTCCGGGATTGCTACTGGGGTGCGCGCCGCTCGGGACGAGGCCGCGGCAGCAGTCGATGCGCTGCAGACCGCAAGGCAACGGGTCGGCGAGGAAAGGGCGGTGCCCGAACCCGCCAGGGCAAGGCTGGGCTCGGCTTTGTCGAAAGCGCGAGCAAGCGGACACTTGGCAGAGATCAGGGCGGCTCGCGAGGCGCAAGATGCGGGAACAATTCGATGGGAGGCGTCGCTCGCTCGCTTGCGTCCATGGAGCGGAGATGCCCTTGCTCTCGCCAACGTCGCGGTTCCGAGCGCAGGGCACATTGCCGCCTGGAAGACAGTAGCGTCAGAGCGGGCCAGGAGCACCGCCGTACTTGCCGAACGCCTTGCCGAATACGAGGGCAACCATGAGATGCTCGCCGCACGATTGGATGCCCTTCGTGCCTCGGTCGACGTTGTCGACGATGAAGCGGCTGCCGCCCTCCGCCGTGTCCGCGATGATGCGTGGGCAACGCACCGCGCAGCGCTGACCGGCGAAACCGCTGATGATTTTTCCGTTGCATTAGCGCGCGATGACATTGCCAGCGCAGGCCGGCTGGCCGGCGCGGCTGATCTGGCCGAGATCCGGGCAACCGCTCGCGACCTGGCCGAGGCTGCGGCCAACCTGTCACGCAACCGCATGCAACGCACTCAGCTCGACAAAGACGTGGACACCCAATTGTTGGAAATTCGCTCGGCGACCAGAGAGCTGCTTGGAGACGACGTCGAAGCATCGCCTGAGCGCCTGATCGAAAGGATCGAGGATCAGATCAGGGTGCGTAGCGATGCGCTCGCTGCCTGGGAACAGATCGAACTTGCCCGCAGGAAGGCGGAGCGAGCCGCTGACGCGGGTGAGCAGATGCGCTTGGAAATGAGAGGAGCACTGGAAAGCGTCGGCATAGCATCAGCGCCCAGCGACACCCTCGAAGCAATCATGGCCATCGCCGACCTGTTTCTCGATCGGCAGCGCAAGGTGGATGCAGAATATGCCGAGGCGCTCAGAATGGTGAGCTCCAAAGAAGAGAATCTAGCGGCCCGACGGGTTGCCGTAGGTGTAGCGGAGCGTCGCGAGGAGGAATGGCTGGCCGGCATTACCGAAGCGCTCAAGGGAACGTGGCTCGAAAGCGGGCTCTCCGCATCCGGCGTCGGCACTGTGCTCGATCAATTGGCCGAACTGTCAAGAACTCTGCAGGAACGGGACGCCCTGCAGCTGCGTATCGACAAGATGGAGGCCGACAGGGCGAATTTTCTGGTCGAGGTCATCGCCGTTGCGGCTGAAGCCGTCGAGCCAACGAAGGATGGCGAGCCGGAGCAGTTGGCCATCCGCCTTGCCGAGCGCCTGGAGCGCGCCGAGCGGACACGCGAAACGAAGGCAAGCCTCGGCAACGACCTGAAGCGTCTGAAGGAGACGCGCGACATCCTCGACAACGAGATTTCGGCACACGAACGCCGCAAGAGCGAAGTGCTGGGCGTCTTTGGCGTCGCCACCCTGTCCGAGGTAGTCGAACGCGACGAGCTGCTGCGTGAGCGGGATGGCTTGCGCACTACCGTCGCCGAACTTGAGGAACGGATAGTGGCGGAACTCGCGGTCGACGGGTTCGAGCAGGCACGCTCGATCTTGGACGCGATCGATTTCGACAGCCTCGTGGTCGAGAAGGCGGAGGGCGAGCAGCGGCTTCGCCAGTTCGATGAAATCATCCAGCAACAGCTGATCCGGCAGACGCGCGCGGCCGATAGGCTGGACGCCATCGGCGGCGATAGCGAGGTCGCACGCCTGGATGCCGAACGGCGCACAACTCTGCTGGAAATCGAGGAGAAGGCCGTTCGTTACATCGAGCTGAAGCTTGGCATCATGTCGGCTGGAAATGCCTTGCGGATCTACCGTGAGAGCCATCGCTCCGGGATGATGGCGCGCGCATCAGACGCGTTCAAGCTAATGACGCGTGGCCAGTATTCGGGGCTGACAGCCCAGCCCGCAAAAGGCGGCGAGGTGCTCATCGCTGTGCAGGGTGACGGGCAATCCAAGGTCACCGACGCGCTTTCAAAGGGCGCGCGCTTTCAGCTCTACCTAGCGCTAAGGCTCGCCGGCTATTACGAGTTCGCACAATTCCGGCCCTCGGTGCCCTTCATTGCCGACGACATCATGGAAACCTTCGACCATATTCGATCGGAGGAGGTTTTCAGATTGTTTGGAGAGATGGCGAACAAAGGTCAGGTGATCTACCTGACGCACCATAAGCACCTATGTGAAATCGCCAAGGCAGTTGTGCCGGGGGCCGTCATTCATCAGCTTAATTAGGAATTTGTATTTCCTTCAAAACCACCGTTTTCAACCAATCAACTTTCTGACCACCTGAACTGACGGTCGAGTGCAAGGTGAATTTCGGCCCCGAGCGGTCTGCAAAGCAGGACGTGGAATTCGACGTTATGTTCCTCCCTGCTTCGCAACCGGATTGCCAAGCAGTTGGTCCAACTTGATCCGGAGGCGATCTTGCCGAGCGGTATAAAAGGCCTCGAAACCTTCAAGATCGGCTGGCACGCTGCCGAGCTCGTGATTGGTGCAATAGTGCTGCTGGCCCACAGCATCAGGCAAGTGCGCGGTGAGCCACGCAGCCGGTAGGGTTGCGCGCTTCTCATTATTGATCGCCCCATCAAGGAGCTGAAGGTTCGGTAGCATATCGGCGTGGCGGGCCATGATCTCGGCCTGCGCCTCGCCGAATCCTTGGCGTTGCAGCTTGGCAGCCGTGAATCGGGAGATCGGAAACACGTGATCGAGGTGGAACTGATTGCGAAGGTCGACGAACGGGAACAGGAGCGAGAGCAGCGGGAATGTTCGCTTGTCGCCGTACTCAAGATGGAGCAGATCTTCGATCTCAGCTGGTTCAAAGGCGAGTGACTTACCGCGCTGGCTCATCACTTGCCGAAGTTGATCCACCGGGAAAGCTTGTCCACCACTGGATTGGATCACCTCCCTGAGAGCCGTGAGCAAGGTATCGAGGCCACTTCCCCAAATGCCGGAAGCTTTCACAATTGATCTTGCCAACCAGCCTCTGATTGCATTCCGATCGTCGGCGTACTGGCTGTGGGTCACATAGTTTGAGGGCGCGCCACGCTTGTAAAGATAATATGCGATGGGGAGGAGAGAGCTGTCCGCCTTAAGCGTCTGCCCATTCAGCCCGAAACTGGCGGCAAGCTCTACCGTGCGGACCAGCGCACTACGGATGGCAAGCCAATTAGACTCGAGCGCGAGCATGTTGGCGGTGGTGAAATTCTCGACCTTGAAGCCGACGGAAGCGATATCGGCGAGCATGAGGCCGGCTTTCAGAACAAAGTCCTGGCTGAGCGCAAATCCCGTCCCAATCCTATTGAGCTCATCCACCAACTTGTGAATTTCGGCCCTGGCGTCGACCTGCTTCCATTGGGCGACTGCAATACTAAGCAGCAGGTCAGAATACGACAGGATCGTCCCGCCAGAATTCAAACGGATGAAGATGTTAAGAACTCGCTCCAGGTCCTGGGTTTCTTCTTCGTAGTAGTTGATCAGGTTGTAGGAATTCACCACTCGGTGGAGGCGATCCAATATTTCGTAAGCGCCTTCTAATGGATCGCCATCGATGCCGCGCTTCCGCAACGCGGAGAGCATCGACGGTCCATCCTTCATGCCGAGGATTTCAGGCACTGGAAACCAATGCGCGGATTCGTCCCGCGCTGCCTGCGCATCGTCGAGAAACTTGAATCTATACCGAGCCCCGTCCTCGTCGGGTGAAGGCGGAGATAGCAAATCAAGACGGAGCGTCCGGACAGGAAACGCGTCCGGATTGGTCCACCATTTGTTTGGCTGCTTGATCGCCATCGATCCGCGCAGGCCGATGTTCAGCGCAGTTAGTCGTTGTTGTCCATCCAATACCGCCGTAACGGTTTAATGGAAAAGCTTTGGTAGTTCAGGACAGTGTGCGGCGTCTCGCTGATGATAGTTCAGCACGAAGTCATAGAACTTGAACTTGGAACTGGTGGCGGCTTCTACTTTCCAAAATAGAAAGGTACCGAAGGGATAGCCCTGCATGAGACTATCGAAAAGCCGTTCAATCTGTTCTGGTTTCCAGACGAATTCACGCTGAATGGCTGGAAGAACGTAACTCTTCGTCTGAATTCGAGTGAGTGCTTCGGCAATTGTTCCCCCTGGCTTATACAACGGCTACCCCTCCATGTTGGTATAGTGCCTACTTGGTTCGAATCTTCCGGTCAATGAGAGACAAGAGGATTGTTCAACCATTGATTCGATTACTGAATTGGAGAGTCAGCCCAATGCCGAGCGTCTGCTGTGCGCCGCATTGCGGTCATTGCCGTCATAACGGCCGCTGCCCAGAAGCGGACATGAGCGAGGCAGAGCACCTTCGCGCCAGAACCGGACATTTCCCGGCTATGCGCGCTTCACTATCTTAAAAGTTCGGAATTGGTTGTTTTGGCGCTTTAGCACGATTACAGGATTGAGTTGCAAAAGTTCGAAGTTGCTGTAAGCGAAGCTGTACGGGCTGACGTGATACAATCAGCCTTTCAGCGCCGCAGCACCTTACGAACCGAAGGGCTGCACCCGAAACTACCCTGGGGGGCTAATCGGCTGGCGGGTTGGGCGTTGGTAGACGGACGCTGCCAAGCATGGCGGCTAACGGTTGTCGATTTTCAGGGTGAACATCGGCGGCGCGTCCTTACTCGCAGAATGCTCAACGTCCTGCCGATCCCTCCAGTTCGGAAGCGGTTCTTCATATTGAAGATGTAAGTGGTGGCGTTAAAGTCCTTGCCCATGAAGATGCCGCGTTTGCCAGCTTGTGCTTACCAGGCCTCGGCAAGCTGCCGACCTTCCTTTACGGCTTGCGAAAATTCCGGCTCACGCTCCTGCAAATCGTCCCATAATCCGTTGCTCATGGCGCGGGAGGGCTCGATGGCCAGAGCCACTTTGACCTCCGCATCGCACCCACCTTCGTTATAGATGGCATGCATGATGTCCCGCCAGTTTGGGGCTAAATCGTCAAGGGTAACCAGCGGGCGGCCTACAGAGGTATTCACCCTTATACCCTACGGCATAACAATGAGCCCGCCAACATTTACGTTTGACACCAATAAGGAATAGCGAGACGCTAAACCGCTGAATCAATCGAAAGAGAATACTTTGGGTTTCTTACTAATCGTCGGCGCCATTATCTTTGGCGTGGCCAACATGGGTTTCAACTAGGCCAGGGTCAACCCGAATGCCGAGCACTTCCTCGATTCCAAGTCTACCGCGGTGCAATAGCGCATTTGCGAAATGAAAAGGCCTTTGCGGGGGCCTTTTGTTATGGCGGTTATTGTATTCTACCAGAGCCACTCCCAGTATCGCGCAGGGCAAGTAGGCGCGGATGTTTTTGAATGACCAGTTGGCCAACGACGTACATGCTGGCGGCGAAGGTGGCGCGGCGCCGCCCGATGCCTTCCGGAAGCTTTACGATTGACGGGACCAACGACTACTTCAGCGTCCGACTTATCGACCCCGGTACCAAGCAGCGGTTCATCTCGCTGGGAGCCGTTCCTCAGGGCCTGAAGGGGCTCTGGTTCAACGGCCACAACGAGCCCGGCCTTGAGTGCGTCGTGCTGAAGCGCAACCTGCCTCACTTTGGGTTCCAGGGCGACCATTACTATCGCGGCTCTACTATCCGCACGAACAGCCCTCTGGAATACATCTGGAATTGGTTGTCGAACTACGCCTTGCGCCATGAATGGTGGGATCGGTGGACGCAGGGCCGGTTCAACAAGCGCGGGCTGACACGTCAAGACCGGATGCAAGTGCTACGCCTCTTCGTGAACGAGACGGCCAAGAGTGATGCTTTCAACGTGAGCATTTTTGGTTTGATGGAGCTACTTTATAGCCGTCGGTGGTTTCGCCATCCCGAAGGGGATGCGACCAATAATTACTATGAGCTGGTGCTGAAATCACTGGCGCATTCGGGTGACCTCACGGCCAGTGACCATGGAATGAGCTATGCGCTGAATCCGCAGGGCATCACAACCGTAGCCTCCTATGAGTTGGAGGAACGGCGACACAACGACAGCATCGTTCAGCAGAGCCGCATCGGCAAGCTGACCTGGGTGCTGATCGGTGTTGGGCTCTTGCAGGCGGCAGCAACCTTTTTCGCTCCGCACTGAGCGTTACGCGAGGGAGGTGGCCCGCCGCCGATAGTGCAGCGAGAGGACGACAGGATTAAACTCCGTCACCCGCAGGCAGGAGGTCACGCAAAAACCCTGTCAGTTCGGCGTCAACTTCGCCATCGCGGTAAACGTCACACCCAGTGATACGGTGATTCGGCATGTCGATTATGAGGTGAACGCCAACCTCGTAACCATAATGGTACTCAGGGTTGGAGCTATCACGGAGTGTCATCAAACTGAGTTTGGTGATGTCGTTCGCCCAATGCACGCTCTTTGTGCCAAACCGCTTAGCTTCAATGATAAGCAGATTCTCTTCGGTATGGTAATGATGAACGATGATGTCAGGCTTGACGAGCTTGAGCTGCTCTTCACCCGCGGCATCATCCCACGCAATTTTCTTCTGAACTTGCTCGCGCCTGCTCCATTCGGCACTGACGTCCCAATCTGGAAAGCGTTCGACCATCAGCGCCGAAAGGTGCGTGGTTAGCGAATCCTCGTGCGGATTGGCCTTCGCCAGGTTGTTGTTGGCGCACATTTCGCACACGGCGTCGGCGAACTGCAAAAGGGTGTCATAATTGTCAGCCATAGGCCTACTTACTACGGTGCAATTATCTGACGAGCGGCCACTGCAACGTCCTTGCCCGCCGGCATTTGGCTAGTTCGCATAGCTGAAGGGAACACCTACAGGCAGTCCATCGGGCCGCGTTTTTGTCGGCAGGGCGTTTGCGGGTAGTCGCCTACAAGTATAGGCTCCACCGCTTCAATCAGGCAACGAATATCCACCAGGGGGGCGGAGATGGCTACAGGCCTTGAAAACGAACAGAAGCGTCCGCAGCGAGGCTTAACCGGGATAGCTTTCGCTTTGGGGTTCATGACTCTTGGTGTCGTCTTTGCCTGCAGCTCGACTCTATGGGTGGCGCGTGAGCCAGGCAGCAGAGGGCAGATCATCGCACTTCTCGATCGGGCGCTTACCGCAGCTGAGAAGAGTCAGGAGATGATAAGTCTGATCAACGCCCAGAACGACAGCCTGATCAATAACATAACGGATATATCGAAAAAGGTGTCTTCGCTGACCGTGGATGACAAGCAGAAGCAGGATATCCTCGCTGATCTGGCAGCCACCGTATCTAAGGTTCAGGAGTTGAACAAAGGGCCGAAAGAATTCCTTGAAAATCACGACCTTACGTTCAATGCGCCCGCTGTCCCGTTCACGTTTATATCGACGGCCGAGGCTGCCACGACAAACAAGGTGAAGAATCCACCAGCCCCACCGCTTACGCTCCTGGACCAGATCAATGATCCCTCGCACCGCATGCTCTTTGTGATCATGGGCGCGCTGCTTGTCGGCGGGATATTCACGATCCTCCACGCCATCAGCGGGGTCCCGGCGAAGCAGAAGTTCTATCAGACCGTCATTATCAACGTGGGGACGTTCCTGGCGGGCCTTGGCGGTGGCGCGTTCATCGCAGGATAGGTTTTAGCTAGTTTGAACACGCTAAGCGGTAACCATCAGAACAGGTTCTTTTTACGCCCGTCTTCAATCAATCCGAGCGTTTCTGCGGTCGCTGTTCGCATCAAAGCTACGGCCTTTTCAGACTCGTCCACTCGGGCCTCGATACCGCTGAGGTCGCTTGTCCCCAATATCGCCCGACTTGCCGTCCCGTCGCGAATGAGCGCCTTCAACTGGTCCGTAACCACTTGCAAGTCATCGCCTACCGTTGTGGCGCGCAAACTACTGTCCTCAATGGTCCGCACATAGCGGGCGATGGAAACCGTCCTGATCAAAGAGTATGCGCCGAAGAGAATTACGGCGAAGGAAACGAACGGCCACAGCGCGTTCGTCAACATCCCGTACAGGCTCACGCCTTCTACCGTATTTGTAGAAAACTGGTAGGCGCTCCACAACATGCTCCCGATATAGGTGAGACCAAGCGCGGCGGCGCCAAGGACCGAGATTACGCCACCCCCGACAACCACCTCCATTACCGAAGTGCTCGCGCACCTTCTCCAAACCCAGAATGTCCACGGCAGCCTCCTCTATCGAGACAAGATATAGTCACTATTGAAGGGCAAAAAAGATCGGGCAGGTGGGACGCCGCCTGCCTCGCTAGAAGCAGGCGGCCCTGAAGTGTTTTTAGCCTCCTGTTGCCGCATTGAACACGACAGACAGAAGGCTAGACAGAACCGTCACGAGGACGATTTGCATACCTGGACTTAGCTTCGGGAAGAAAATCAGCGACCAGGATATTGCAGCTGAAAGAGCAATCAGAAGCGGGGGTGAAGTAGCATTGTAAGCTCCGTAGGGGCGGAGCGAGTGCTGGCGTTGCGCGCGAGGACCCGCTCAACCCAATTGAGGTTGATGCAGTCCTCGGCGGCTTCCCCGTTGGTCACCCTTATGGGTGTCTCGTGCTGCCGAAGTTCATTTGCCAAAACGTGTCCAGAATTCAATCGATCCAGGTCCACTTTTGGCGAATGACTCGCATAGGACGACGCATAGAGCCTTATCGGGATACGGGGCGACCCGGGCTCGCAGTCTTTCTGTAGCGAGAAATCGTGGAGTTCAGGTAGGTATGGGCGAAATCACTTTCAAGCTGTGCAGCACACCTCCAGCTCTTTTTTCTCACCAGCGCCTACAGTGCTGGCGATGAGCCACAGGACGGCCAGAGCGATCCCGGTGGCGAGCAGCACGAAGCTGCCCAGGATAACGGCGTCGTTCATTTCGCACCCCCGCGCACTTTGGTTCGACGTTGGGTTGATACCCGGACCAGAAATGCAAGCGGTGAGTAAAGACTACTCGACGAACGAAAACAAGAATCCAGGGCCGTGGGACACCTACGCAAAGCCGAATCCGTTCGACAACTGCTGGTACTCATTGCCCGTCTTTAGAAAGCTTTGGCCAGAGTACGGCGATCTCTCCGATGACGCATTGGTTCAGAGTCTTTACGCTAAAATCGGGCGCAATCTGGAGACTATCGATCCGCTGGCCGCGACAAAAAGATTTGGGTTGTTGGGAGTCCTACCGCCTGCCGTGTTTTCTTTTTGGGCCTTCTAATCGTTTGGGTGGTCTCCGGCTTCGTTCGATCAAAAGACCACGGCGCACTTTGAACACTCAATAAGCAAGCCGCGGGTGCGCTGAAGCAACTCCGCTTCGGTCCCATAAATCGCCTCGAACGATTTCTGACCCTTGTGGATCGCGTGGCCCAACGGCAGCGGGGATTGCGCCGAGTGGTGCGCGAAACACAGCGGAATCGCCTGGGAATGGTCTGCACGTTGCCCCATCCCCTGACCGGCACGGGGATGATGAATTTCGGCTGGGGAGCAACACCGCTCACCGATATCTGGAAACACTAGCACGCAGCCTAAGGCGGCTACGCGGGAGAGGTAGGCACGGTCGGCGGCATTCACCCCTAGAGTCTGACAGAGCTGTGAGTAGCTGCCAAGCAAATGGTGCTGTGCTTCGTCTCTATGCTAAAACGTTCTTTGGGTTTCCGGGGGAATCATGGCCGACCAGCTGCACATCCGCAAAATAATGGAAGAATTGGTCGCCGGACGCATGCGGGTGCCGAACTTTCAGCGAGGATTTGTCTGGGACCCGGAGCGCGTAGCCTACCTCATGGATAGCATTTACAAGGGCTATCCCTTCGGCTCTATCCTGCTATGGCGGACCAAACAGGAGCTAACCCACGAGCGGGACTTGGGACCGTTCAAGCTACCACAGAATGATCCGACCTATCCCACCGACTACATTCTGGACGGCCAGCAGCGCATCACTTCGATATTCGGGGTCTTTCAGACCGACATCAAGCTGGAGAAGCGGCCCTTGTGGTCGAACATTTATTACGACCTGGACGCTACCTTTAACGCGCAAGATTCCCTGTTCATGGCGCTGCCAGACGAGGATGTGGATGAGGGGCGGCACTTCCCCATCAAGTGCCTCTTTGACCCGGTGGCTTATCGCCGGGAGACCGACGGTTATAACCCTGACCAGATTGCCGTCATCGACAACCTGCAATCCAAATTCAAGGAAGCGTTGATACCGGTCCAGACCATCGACACCGAGGACAAGACCGCCGTCGCCATCGTGTTCGAGCGGGTGAACCAACGCGGTGTTGAGCTGGACACGGTTCAGCTCCTCAGCGCTTGGACGTGGAGCGGTGATTTTGACCTAAATCAAAAGTTCGAGGAGTTGGCCCAGGAGCTTGCCCCGTTCGGTTTCAAGGACATGGGTGCCGACAAGGACCTGTTGCTGCGGTGTTGCAGCGCGATCCTCGCCAACGATCCGTCGATCGAGGCGCTGATCGGATTGAACGGCAAGCAGGTGCGCGAATCCTTCGACCTGGTGACCACCGGCATCAAGGGTGCCATCGACTTTCTGCGCAAGAACCTTGGTGTCGCCAGTCTCAGCAACCTACCGTACGACAACCTGCTTGTGCCCCTGTCCGTGTTCTTCTCCGGGGAGCCGAAGCGGCAACACCAGATGACGGATGCCCAGCGCCAGCAGATCCTCAAGTGGTTTTGGCGCACCTGCTTTGGTCGCCGGCTAAACAGCCAGCCCATCAAGACGCTGCGCGAGGACGTGCTGGCGTTTGAAAACCTTAGGACCGGCGCCCTCAAGGTCCTCAACACGCCTCCGGTTCACCTGGACCACGAATTCTTCCTGAAAATCATCTTTAGGTTGAATTCGGTGTTTTCCAAAACCTTCATCCTCATGCTGGCCCAGCACGAGCCACGCTCATTCGTCAGTGGCAATAAAATCACCCTGTCAGCCGTGCTGAAGGAATACAACCGCAACGAATTCCATCACATCTACCCGCGCAACTTCATCAAATCGACGATGCCGATAGAGGATGATTCCGAGGAGTCTTGCCTCGCCAACATGTGCTTCCTGTCACGGTCGGACAACAACGCCATATCCGGGGCGGCGCCCAGCGAATATCGGTCCAAGATGCCGGACAACGTGGAATCCATCCTGAAGAGCAACCTCATCCCGGCTTCCATCTTCAAGGACATGTACCCACTGTTTCTCATGCACCGCGCTGCGCTGCTCTACAGCGCTGCCAATGTGTTGCTTGAGGAAGAGGACAGCGTGTTCAGCTAGGCTCAGTTTCGCTCGAGGACGCCCACCAGCACCTTGTTGCCCGTCTTGTTGCCACATCGCAAAGCATCTTGCCGCTCAGGTTGTGCTGGTACTGGTTGCCGTACTGGCGCATCACCTTCGCCGTATCCAGTCAGCCGATATGGCCGCATTTCGCGCATTTGGCGCCCAGCACTTCCCACTCCCTCAGGCCCTTCACGGTCGTGTAAACGCCGGTCGCGGCCTCATACTCATGGTGGCGCACGGGAGGGATGGGAGCGACTAAATCAATACCGCGCCGGTGTCTCATGGGGCTTGCTCAGCTTTCAGGATAGGAATATGTTCCCGTTTCGTTCCGCCAGAGTCAACGGCGCTCACCATCAAATTTTATTTTGAAGCTCCCAGGCCGTTTGGTTGCCCCGGATGATGAGAGCGCCGAAATGGCAGACCATTCGGGACACGGGCAGGCAGCAGTTCCGATTGAACGGGTATCGAGTTTTGCTTACCCGCGCACGCGCCGGCTGCGTCATTTATGTTCCTCGGGGCAATGCAGAAGATCCCACACGTTCACCGCGAGAGCTCGACGGCATTTCCGAGGTGCTCCTTGCTGCTGGCTGTAATCGCCTCTGAAGACATCGCCGAGCCGGGGCGCCAACTCCCAGCAAACTCCTTCGCGAGGGATTGCGGCGATAGAGGCCGGCCAGAGTCGTTGAAGCGCTCGTTAGTGTAAAATACGATTTTCACACTATTGGACATGCCCAACGAGTTTTCGACGTAGCTCATGGGCAACAGCGGAGCGGCCGCTCCTGGACATCATCATGCTGTAAGCTGCCAGTCCGCTATCGGCCCATTTCCGTCTCTCCGGTGATGTCATGGAAGGGCAAAAAGTCCTTCGGCTGGCCAGTAGCTTGGGATCCCCGCTGAAATGCTTGATCTGGGAGCAACCCACCAATGCGACGAGGGCCCCGAGCGCGGGACCTGTTAGCCTTCGAACCGGCTCGCGCTAGTTTTCAATGAAATCTGATATCACGAGCGTTTGAAGCTCGTGGATAAATGAAGTGGATGAATTTGCGCGAACTCTGGTTTTCGGAAGTAGTTCGCTAAATTTATCAATGCCTCTTTCTTGGATAGGTGGTGCGCCGTCTTTGGTAATTCTGCCCGTTGTGGGATAGAAATTATAGGGACCCACCTTGAGTTGATAGGCAGATTTCCTCGCTAGTTTATGGCCCTTAGCAGCGAGATGCTCGATGGCGAGCCTCATCTCCATCGTGTCGTCGGGCCGGTGAAGTGTATTGCCCAATATTCTGCTCCATTGCTGGTTGAGTGATGGTTTCTGGGATGGAAGGTGAGAGAGAGATGGTGGTGGATTGACTGATGGGATCTTTGAGAGAGTGATAGAGGGAAGTGCTATAATTTAGTGTCCGGAACACGGGTTAAGCACCTTATTCGACGCCAAGTGGTGGAGCGATCTTGGCATAGCGAATGTTTAGCGATCTGTGACGCGCTCGCCTTCGTACTGGATTATCGCAACAGCTCTGAACGGGGCGAGTCCGTAAGCGACGCTGCAAGCTGCGGCTGGAAACCTGTTGAAGCTCAGTCCCGTGGCTCAGACGGTATGGTAACTTATGCGTTCGACACCCTGATGATCTTGGTATGGACCCGAGCTGTAGCGAAAGTATCTGCAGGGAGGATTTCGAGCGTCTCAGCTTGCGGGTGGTCGAACGTAATAGGCACCAGCGCAACAAGCACCGCGGGATGCTCGTGGCCGCCACGGCCCAGAAGCGACAGAGCGGCCGCGAGGTGTCTATGGACCTCACTGAAAGGCGGGTTCATGATGATGCGCGGGTATTCGACACGCTGTGTGACTTCAGCCGCCCATTCCAGAAAACACCGGTTGATCACTGGACCGAATTTGTGCAGTCCGCTGGCAAGTTGTAGGTGGCGTTCAACCTGGGTGAGCTCGTGCCGACTATGACCGGAGGCAAGCAGCGCTTTCGTGAGTTGCCCCGTGCCGGCACTGGGTTCAAGCGTGAGGAAATCGCCTGGCGGTCCCAAGTAAGCAACCATTCGGGCCGCCACGTCGTCGGGCGTCAGATGGCATTCGGTGGCCTTGTCCACGAAGACGGGTTCCGCAACCTGGACGGGTTCTAACTTGTCAAAGCCGGTGCGTCTTCTGACGGGAATTCGCAGGGGCTTGTCGGAGCGAGTATAGACAGCGCGTTTCATTGCGCCTCCGAATCTTGTGCGAGCGCAATGCTTTCAGGCAGCGGATGGGCCTTGGCGTCGGTCAAGAAGACGGCGACAAAACGGGCCAAATAGCGCGGTCCGTCATGCTTCGGATTAATGCAGATCCGAAACCGGAATCCGCCACAAAGCGAGAGCCGTCGTCCACGTTGTTCGCAATGGAAACGCGCATATTCTGACTTGGTCATTTCGACAACGGGGAACGTTTCGATCTGATCGCGGTGGTAGCGATGCCGCGACTGCAGTTCCTGCGTCCGGAGATTTAGTGTGGGCGGCAGGGCATCCCTGTCTTCCGGCACCTCGTATCCAACAGCCTGCATAAGGTCGCGCCATTCGTCGGCAGACAACGACAGCTTTATATCGTTGGCGAGGTGCAGGGGTAACGTCACTTCGCCTTCGATCACGAAGGTGTCGGAACCGACAGCCGATGCCCGCGGCTTATGCGAGCCATGCTCGCGCGCGAAGGCCTGGAGGATTACGGGTGTTAGTTCGCCTAGATACCGGCGCACCGGCCCGAGCAATTCACGCTCGTAGCTCAATCGGTTAAGGGCGTGTTCGATATAGCGGCGTCGTGTGTCACTGCAGATAGCCTTGTTTGCAGCGTCAATGCATTGTTGGCGCGCCGCCTGCGGCGAGATTTCACCTTTCTCGACCTTTCCCCACAGATCCCAAGGTGCCAACGCGCCGGTTGCAATGCTTCGCCCGATCGCGATTTTTATCGCCTCGTCCTGGCTGATCTTCTCCCAGACGGCGATTGTCATGTGCGCGTGATTGATCTCGCGTTGGATATCGCGCAGTTCGGCCAACAACGTTTTGATGCGGTTTGCTCGCACGCGCGGGTCATTTTTGTAGTTGGCATGCAACTGCACGCTGTCAGCGCGATATAGCCAGTAATTCGCGGCCTTCTGTGCATTGTTGGCATTTGTCATTGCTGAGTGAAGGCGTTCTTGCGTCTTTCGGGCTTTCCGCTCCGAATGATGGCCCACCAGAATGGGCTGGCCGAAAGCAAACGCCTCTGAGAGCTCATTGGCGGCGCGCTGGAAGGCATTGGCCTGTCGGTGGCGCTTGTTGGCAAGTTCGTCGAGCCGATCGGCTTTGGCTTGAGCACGCTCAGCCAGCGTCATTTCCTCCGGTTCGATCTCGCCAGCTAACTCGATGGCTAGATCTTCGCGGCTCGGCGACCATTTTGGGGCCACAAATAGCCCTTGTTTGGGCGCCCAGACGAACCCATCATTTTTGACGCGCTGGTAAGTCTCGTTATCAAGGCGAGCGGCTGGGTAGAGCCGAAGCTTGTTGTCTTCCGGGCTGTAGGTGGCGCTAATCATCATGGTCGACAGCTCCTCTTCGCGCTTGGAGTTTGTTCGCTGAGCCGGTGGTCGGCTGCCGTTCCTTAAACCGGCAACGGACGAGTTCTGCTGCTGGTCAGCGAGTACGATCGGTGAGAGGTCTTGTTCGTTCCAGCGGCAGCGATGTTGCTGCGTGCAGTCGCCTCGGGAGCGGCTTAGATGCGCGCGATGGTCAGCAAGCCATCGGCTAGGCGGATCGCAGGCAAATGAGCTCGCCCTGTATAGGCAAGTTGGTGATGTGGGGTCAGGACGGGCTTCTGGCTTGACGAAGCAGTGCGCTGAGACGTGGAATGCCAAGACGTAGGTAACCGGCGTGATGAAGGCAGGTTGAGCGCATAAGCGCTACTGCGTCGAGAAATTCAACGAGCTGAACATGAGCGTTGCCTGTTGGCAGGTGGAATAAAGTCCGTTTGGGTCGGCCAGCAGATAATCCTTCACTCGCGTGTCGTTGGTGACTTGTCCCACCCCCGTTACGATAGTTTGCATCGCTTCCTCGGAAAGCATCCCAACTTGCACTTGTGCGCGGCTGACGAGATCAAGCCTGCGCCGCGCTTCGTCGGCTTGTCCGGAGAAGTCATCCCATCTCTCCTCGCATAAATCCAAGGCGAGTATCTGTATCAGGTAGTATCTGTAAATTTGAGGATAGCTTTCCAAGTCGGACGCCGTGAACCGAGTCTGCGGACTGAACATGGCCGGATTGTTGCGAATCAAGACTTCCACGTCAGGATCCAAATTAGGAGGGGCGTCTTGTTCTTGATCTTGCGAAAAAGCGGGCGCGATCAGCGCGGGCAAGGCCGGGAACCCTACAAGGACGGCAATCACTGAGGCAGTTCGGACAGACTTCGAGAACGCGGCGCAAAACAGCTTCAAAATTTTAGCCATGGTCTGGTTTCCAATGATCATGAAGGGAGCAGTGAGGGCTTAATTAGATGCCTATAGCCAGTGGTTTTAAGGACATCAAGATGCGCCTTTATTCTTATGAAGGGACGTCAGCTTTTGGCTTGGAACTTGCGCCAGATGCGCGTTGCCAGGCAGTTGTCGCAGGAGCGCTTGGCGGCTGATGCCGAGATCGATCGAGCCTATTTGGGCGGCATCGAGCGACAGACTGAAAATCCATCGCTCGACGTGTTGGACCGCCTGGCTCATACGCTGGATATTGGGCTGGCTGAGCTTTTCAGGCAGCCAGAACCCGGCGAGGAACCGCCGAAGCCCTTACGAAGCGGCCGCCGCCCTAGGAGCACTTGAGCGCCGTTTAGAAGCGGCCGGTGCTTTGACCTTGGCACCGGGTGATGGGTCGGACTTGCGACGGTCGAAGGCGGTGCCCGAAGGTGTCGTAACGAGCGACTCCATCACGTGGCGGACAACGCGATGAAAATCGCAATATCGACTCCAGAGTGCCGACGCATACTCTGTTGCACCGTTGTCCGCGATCGCTCGCACAACAGTCTCGAGAGTGAATGCCTGGAAGCCGACGCGCGGCGCGTCCATTACCATGTGGCGTGTCGCCCGTGGCGTCCTGCAGTTCGGCCGCGTACATCGTATTAGATGCGACGGCGCGTCGGTTCAGTCGCGGCACGATGGTGATGAACTTGCCGCGTGAGGCCAGCCCCTTGTCGACCATAAGTTGCGCCATCACGTGTTCGCGGCGAAGCTGTTCGAAGCCTGAGCGTCTGAGAATCGCGTCTTCAGGGTCTATGAACAGGCCGCAGTCGCGCGTCGTCTCGTCGTAGCGGTCTCGGTGTCGTGCCGGGGTTGCCAGCATCTCCTCGACGTATTTGACCTCGACCGCGACGAGGCCTGGTTCACCGTCGGGCGTAACGATATCCACCAGAACATCGAATGCGGTGCCGTCTCCGAAATAGTTGTCTTGGAACCGGCCAGGGCTGTGTTCAAATCGGACACGCGTGACGCTTTCGACGAAGCCGGGCAGGAGGCCGCGCCAAACTGCGGTGGCCAAGTTTAGGTCATATGCCATCGGCGCCCAGAGGTTGATGGTGAGGCACTGCGACGAAAGCAGGTTAGTCCATAGGCGCTCCTCGTCCCAAACAGATCCCGGTTCTCGGAACAGCAGCTCGGCCTTGGCCAGTGCCGTGACGCCGTGATCCATGAAGTTGGCTCCGGCACGGGCGGCTGGCCCTGAAATTCGCGAGCCGAGTTTGATGCGTCGTGTTTCGCCTCGTGGGCCGACAATGAAGGCGCCGATGGGGATTTTTCGTTCCTCGCGCCACAGGGTGCTGAGCAGCCTTGCGGCAGCGCCAAAGCGAGCGTCGGTGGCGATGAAGGCGTTGTTGGCCCGCAGCACGAATTCCGGAATGAGGGGGGCGTGCACGAGAGGCCGTTCAAATACTGAGCGGGCTCGGTCGGAGTCGGCAGCGGTGTGGTCCGACCTTGTTACAGTAAGCGTATTTTCCATCATTGGCTCCTGTCATTGACGCTGCAAGGTTCAATGAACGGGGCCAGCGATTTGCAGGGAGAGGACCGAGCAAGATCGAGGGAGTCAAAACACTTCTTGAGTTAAATCTGCCCCGGCTCTGGCAGCTAAGAGGTGTAGGGGAAGGTGGTGTAGGGGAAGGTGGTGTAGGGGAAGGTGGTGTAGGGGAAGGTGGTGTAGGGGAAGGTGGTGTAGGGGAAGGTGGTGTAGGGGAAGGTGGTGTAGGGGAAGGTGGTCTGGAGATGGTGTTGGTTTATAGTATGTAGTGGTTTGACCACGCCTGCCACAGCGCTTGATGCGTCACGGGTACAGCGATGCGAGACCGGTTAAGTCCGGAAGTGTTTCAAGCCGAACATCCGTCGCGAGCTTGTCGTCACGCAACCCCATGAAGCTGGCACCACGCACGCAGCCTTTTGAACTGAACTCCAAGAATTCTATCTCGGCGACCAGTTCCGGCCGCAAGAACCACACGCCGTCGCTGTTATCAGTTCGGGATGGCATAGCGCCAACTGATAAAGCCGCTTGTGCGAAAAGCTTGGCAAATTGCTCGCGCTGCTTTCTAGAAAAACCGCTGCCAACACTGCCGCGGAGTGTCAAGTCCCCATTGTCTATCGTTGCCAGAACGATCGACTTGACGTGAGCGGTTGTTTGATCAGGTCGCCAGCCGGCAATAATGAATTCTTGGCGGCGCGTAAACTTGAATTTCCGCCAGGTCGGGGACCGCACGCCTGGCTGATACGGCGCGTGGCCATCCTTTGCCATTACGCCCTCCCACCCCCCAATTCGCAGAGACTCGGACAGAGCTTGGCCATCGCTCGTGTGTTCCACCAGATTGACGTGCTCGATGTCCAACGCGGAGACCACATCACGGAGCAGTTGCTTTCGAGCGAACAGGGGGAGGGCAGTTAGTCTGTTGCCAGAGCTAGCGATAAGATCGAACGCGAAAAATGACAGCTGAGCGTTGCGGTCTGAGAGACTTTTGCAAAGCAGGCCGAAATCGGGCCGACCGTTGGGATCGAGCACACAGATCTCGCCGTCCAAGACGCAGTCGTGCTGATGTGCTACCTCGGCGGGCAGCGAACGGCCCAAACGGTCCGTCCAATCGATACCATTGCGGGTGAAGACCTGTAGTTTGCCCTCCCGAACCACAAGCTGACACCGGTATCCATCGTATTTTGGCTCGAAAAGCCAATTCGGCGCAGAGGGCAGGATACTCGCAGCTGTTGCGAGTTGGCACGGCGTGAAATCAGGCATTGGATACCTCTGAATTGTCTCTCAGGATGTTCAAGGGTCCTCGGTGTTTGTTGCCGACATGGTGCAGGGCGTCCCACAGTGAGCGTGTGGCAACGGGCTTTGCGCGGTGCCTGTCACTCCACTCTGTCGATGTCGGCGAGCACGTCATCCGTCATCTTCACAGCAGCATCGAACGCGGCTTGGTCGCTGTCGTCATCCCGAACGGCAACGGCCCTAAGTGCCCGCAATGCCTTCTCCAGGTCGGAAGCTTTCCAGATGGCGCCTTCTGTGCACTCGATCAGGCGGCCATAGCCGTCTGTCTCTCGGTCGTCGTCGCCGGCGCTATCGGCCATCAAGGTGCGTACCATAGCCTCGGCGTCATCCGCGTTCGCCGCCCGCACCGTTGCGGCATAGTCGCCTTGCTCGAGGTCATTGTCGGACCACGCGATGAGCACTGAAAAGGATTTCAAGCTCTCCGCCATATTCATGCCTCCTCATCTTCCAGATGGTCAGACGAAACCGGGCTGTAGTTAGCCCCGCATCCTGGGCATTCATCGTCGCACTGACAGTCCCATTCGTCGGACCAATCCGCGTCGCACCGATCGCAACGGTAGTGGTTGAGGAAACGCGCCATCAGTGCACCGCGTTTCTGGCTTCGTCGTAGCCGGCAGGGCCTGCCGATTTGCCATCGACGTCCCGCACCAAGCTGGGCGCCGGCATCTCACTCTTGGCGCCTCGCGATGTGACCTCGAAAAGCCACTCGACAGCCCGAGAGGCCTGAGCCGCGGCGACGAAGATTGCGCGCGGGTCTTCCCGTAAAAGGGGCAACCAGCTGGCAACATACGCAGCATGATTGGGGTGAGGTGTGCTGGCCAATCCAAGCCCGGCCAGAAGGAACGCGGACCCGAGTTCGGCAATCAGTTCCTCGGCAGCATATGCTTGCTTCCCGAACCGTCCCGAGAGATCGCGCCATAACCTTGGTTTTGCGCCGGTCCAGTGCACGAGTTCGTGCCCCAACGTGGCGGCAAATCCTTCGGCCGTCTTGAAATGCTCTCGCTGCGGGAGATGAATTTCGTCGAGTGTTGGACTGTAGAACGCCTGGCTGCCGCCGAAGCGGACGACAGCCCCGGTCATAGCGACAAAGTCGTCGAAGTTTTCCGTCGTCCAGGTTTCACCGGTTGTCGGCTCGAGCCCACGAGACACACCGTCGACCTGGTCGGCATTAAATACGACGGAAGCGCGCATAATGTATCGGCGGTCTGCCGTTGCGTCTCCGTTTTCAGCTGCCGCACCGTCTTTGTGACCATTGGTCTCTTTGTAGAAGAAGACGAGGCTGCCCTTTTCGCCACGTCGCACTTGAGTGCCCTGGGCGTGCCACTGCCGATAGGTTGCCCACCGATTATCGGTAAAACCAAGGCGTTGGGCAGCGCACCAGAGGTTCAAGATGTTGATTCCGCGATATCGTTGCCCAGTCTTGCCGTTTGTAGGCACGCTTCCAGCCGATCGATGCCAGGGACAGACCCAGGCATGCGCCTTGGTATGATCGAGTTGCGCCAGCAGCGCTTCGGTCACTTGTCGGTGGATGCTTCCCCTCATGATCAACTCTCCAATAACTTTCGTTGGCGAGAGATTCGATCATGCGCCCCCACAGTTGCTTCTAAGGCAGACGGCAATCGAGCCGCGCGAAAACGGTTGACGGCACCGGCAGCTTATGAAAACATATGTTTTGACCGAACGAGCAGATGGCGTCAGATATGGTGGAAGGCGACAACCAAAAATGGCGCCGCGTCTTTCGCTCGGCCGGCGCCGACTCGGATCTCCGCACGCTTGCCGAAGATATTCGGTTCAAGCATCGAGAGCGTTTGATCTCATTGGCGCTACAAGACATGGCCCCGGTCGAAGGGCTTAGTGCAACAATGCGGGAGAGCCTTTCAGCCGAGATTTTGACAAAAAAATCGACCCGCCAATTCGTCGGCCTCGCCGTCGGTGCGCTGATGGCCGAACAGGGGTTCGAACCCGCTGGCATAAAGCGCATCAAAGGGGATGCTGTATTTTCGTCGGGCACCCTGTTCCGACGGGGTCAAAGCTCCGCGACCGCGAGCGGATCGCCGCAGTTTTTGGAGCGCCTAGTCTCGGTGCTGACGACTGAAGAGAAGGATCTCCTCCGCGCAATTCTTTCCCGTCAGAAAGATTGAGCGTCGACCTAGCCGCGGCGTGCGCAACGACTGCAATTATGGAACTTCAACAACCAAAAACGAGGTGACTATGGAAAAACTGAGAGCGGCAGCCGAAATCGCTGCCATGATAGCTGCAGACGCGCCACCCGAGATTCGGACGCCTACCACAATGCAGGTGATCTTGCCTTTCGTGGCTGAGTGTCTTCCCGACGATCAGATTCCAGATGACTGTGATCTGGAGGCGCTGGCGTTGCCGATTGCGATCCTGAGTTGGCAACGACTCGTGGTCGATCTCCCAGGATGTTGCGGCGACGACGATGCTGACTGTGACGATGCCCAAGCCTATCTGCGCGGGTGCGCCGCGGTGGTGTTCCAAACCTATTCATTCAAGCGACTGTCAAAGATGGCGCCGAACGACATCTTAGCGGAGGTCCCAATCGCGGAAACTGAACTGCCTGACCAAGAACAAGTAGGCGTCGACGCAGAGGCGGTGATGGTTGACGAGTTCTACAAGCGTGCGGGCGACAATCCTTTTGTGACCCTCCTACGCTCCGATGATCTAGGCCGCTGCCTCGCGGACGGGGCGGCGGAGAACCTGCTGCCATCGAATCTGCCTGCCGAGTCCGTGTTGTTCGTGGATGAGATGTCCGATCCTCCTTTTGGGAAGATTCGGTTACCTACCTTGTCGGAGCTGGAAAAGATCACGGATCTTGAGGAGCGCGCATGGGCGATACATGCCGTGCGATTGAATGCCACATGCGAGCGTTCGCAGGCATTGATTGAGTCCGTCATAGATGCCGGTGTCGTAGGCCTCATGGTGCAAGCTGGTTTCTCTGCGGTAGATGACGAGGCCGACGAACCCCGGCACCGATTTTACAGCCGACGCCGCTCATCCGCTTTGTCCAATGGCAACCTTTTTGTTGAGTGAGAGATATGGCTGAATACCCAAAACGTTCACAATTCGACAGTTACGAAGAATACGCCCAGGCATTTCACGAATGGGGTGGCCCGCGGCCAGGGCAAAAATACCGTTTCCCGCAGGGCATGGGAACTTATTGCGACTTGATGAACGCCATCTATGGGGAGACGGCAGAGGAACTGGCGAAATCTGATTCATACCAAGCAGGACTCGAGCAGAATCGCCGTCCCAACGTGTTCGTCAACAAGTACGACGACTAAATACCGGTACACTCCTAGTGAGTTTGATCGATGAAAAGGGCTTCGCGGCCCAGTACGCTGGGGCGGATTTCGCGGCACATCTCGGCCTTTGGCTGGATACCACAGTCACCATCAGCTGGAAGCTTATGGGCATCGTCACCGAGGTGGCGATGCTCAATGCTTTTTCGCGTTTCCTTTCCTGCATTCGCAACTGGATGTCAGAGAGGAAGATCCCGATCGCCTACACTTACTGCCACGAAGTTGGGGCACGTGTTGGACTTCACTCCCATGTTTCCGTATTCATTCCGGGGCGGTCGACATCTCGCCCACTTCGATCGGAATTCCGGGCATGGGCCCGTGACTGGGTAAAGCGGCAAACAAATATGAGGATCGGCAGGGTCGTGCGTGTTAGAGGACCCTCCATCGAGACGCCCTGGTTGCACTGGCTGGCTTTTAACTATCAGATGAAGGGTTACGACCGCAGCGCGGTCGTCTGTTCCGAACGTCACGCCGTGGATCGGCATCAAGTTCTTTTAGGAGACCTTGTCGCCTTTCGCTGGCGCAACCCAGGTGTCATACTAAGTCAGCGTTGTGGCCATGCCCGAGGCTTGGGGAGCCGTTGGCGCATCGCAGGCATCCATCCCGAATTGCAGAGCCCTGTTCGATCAACAGCTAGGGTGGTTGACCCGTTCGCTGATGAACACATCCCATGTCCATCGCCAACGCGGATCGTCGAACCTCACCGATCGTTCAGATCGAAGTACGAAGATGGCGCCCGTGATGTTTGGAGTCTCTATGGCGACGACTTTTGCGAGCGAGTCCTTGGGATCAAAAATCCGCGGACATTGGTGCTGAACGTGTGCGACGCGTCGTTCAATATCGACGAGGTTCTTAATAACCTGGGTATCTAGGGTAGGCGCCCGTCACATACGCGTCCCAGAGTCTTCCCCAAAAATGTCTGCGTTCTCACCAAGGACGCAGACGGCACGCTTTTTTGGTCAAAATTTCATTTTAAGATCAGATAGTTATCCCAACCAAAATCGCCGCCGTGTCACTAGACGGCGATTTCCCGGAAAATCTCTGAGAAATGTCAAAACCGTCTGTGGCCCGGACGCTTGGAGGCCAAGTAAACGCGCATACGGACCGTCGGGCGCGCCGGGGGCAAAAACCGTGTTTAAGGGCCGCCGAGCTAGGTTTGTAGTTAGGTTGGTAGCCTTTGAGGAAACACGTAGGTCCAAAAGCAGCTATGGCTATTCGACGACCGTCTGCCGCGGCATCTCCGTCAGCTTTGCGCTTAATTTCGGCCGTTCAGGTCTGTAGCGTCGTCTCCTGAAAGCCGACTTCGTTCATGAAGACATCGGAGACTTCGTTGAGGATCAAATCGGGCGTCCATCCAATCGCTTCCGTGCTTCGTGAGCGGACCTCCCTGTAGGTGCCCGCGCGGTATCTTCGCGCTAAGGGATGGGACGCAGCTGTCGGCGCTGCCGCCTAAGACGAGGTCGCCCGTCGCGCCGCGCGTCGGCGGGCGGCCCGGTTGCGGCGAGGCAGCCGCTGGCGTTGCGGAGCCTGGTTTCTGAACCTGTTGTCGATCTGCTCAAGCGTTTCCTTGGCCGTGTAAGCCTGGATTTCGACCAGCTGCTCGAAAAGCTCCAGCCCTACCTCGCGGGTATCGTCGCCAATGCGGTGAAGCGTAATCGCAAGGTCAACCAGCTCGGAAGCGGAGCCCGCTATCCCTGTCTGGATGTCCCCGAGTTCGTCACGCCAGGTCTCGATCAGTCTCCTGGCGATCTTCGCCACGAGGAGAGCGCAATGGGGGAGAAGTGTCTGGAGGCGATCCACGACGAACGTCGCGTTGATTTTCGGAGCGCCTTCAAGGTTGGCCTCAATGGCAGTGAGCAACGCGACCCAGCTCGGATCGGGCGTGATCTCGTCTACGAGCCGGAACACGTCGAAAAGGTTGTTCCAGGCAACGCCGCTTATCTGGGGGATTACGCGAACGAGTAGCTCAGACGCGCGCTCCCGACACTCAAGATCCGGAAACAGGTTGACGGCGGCATTGATGGCTCCAAGCCGTGTCGAGTCCGTACCCGGTCCAAAGACGACCTGCTCCAGCAATGGCTTCGTCCAGGGCAGCTTCGGTTGCAGGAACGCAATCAAGGGCGTCAGCTCACCTGCAAGCTGCTCGAAATACTCGTCGCCGGAGGCGGCCCACTTCTCCAGGTAAGAACGCACGAAACCGGCATGCCGCCAGTGAAGGTAGGCGAACAGAATGGCAAGCTCGGTAGTCCTCAGCAGAGCCGGGTAGCGTTTGAAGACGGTGTCCAGGAGCCCCTCAAGCTCTTCCCTATTGGTCGGCTTAAGGTAGCGTAACCAATGAAGGATGGCCCTCCATACCCGATCGTCTTCTCCGCGCTCGCTGGCGCGTGTCAGTACGGCCAGGACGCGGTCGTGCTGCCCTGCCAGCAGCAGGGCATGGACTAGAACATCCAGCTTGGGAAAGCTTCCAGCGGGAAGTGTAAAGGCGGAGCCCATTCCCCAGAGGATGCTTTGCTCCCGCCTTCCTGCGTCCTTCTCGCTGGCCTTCTCCTCTCCCGTGTCGAGGAGTTCTTGATCCTGATCGTCGCTCCGATCTTCCTTAGGCTGCGCTGTAGCGGTGTCTGGAGCGGCAGGCTCATTAAGCCACTTCTCAATGATGTCGAGGGTTTCCGGTGAGACCGCAATCTCCCGGCGGACCAATCGGCTGACGGCCTCGGACGCCGAGTTCTGAAACTCATCGCCGGTGAATCCACGCCCGTCGAGTTCGGCCATGAGATTCATCACAAGCTGAGGATCACCCGCTTCGGCGATGGCCTCCAGCGCGTAGCCTGCTGCGCGGGTCCCAAAGCTCGGCTCGAACTTGCGTATGAGCGTAGCGGCCCGCTGGGGGTCGGTCTTTGCAAACTCCGCGAAGGCCCGCGACAGCTGTATGTTGCCGCCCTCCATCATGCGGTTGGGATGGTCCCACTCATACTTGTCCGGCAACTGGCGGAAAGCGTTGAGAACTTCGTCGTTCTGCGCCTTTGCGAGCTGCTCCGCCGAAATGGGCGAACCTATCCACGACGGCCCATAATGCCGTATTCCCTCGTCCGAACCGGGGAAGCGGCGGCGTTCTTCCATCACAAGGCGGCGGGTCGCTCCCGGCAAGCGTTCGGAAGGCAGTGCCGATAAGAGGCCCAGCTTTATGCGACGAACCCTGTCGCTGAAAAGTTTGCGGCCTTTGACGTCCAGATCGGGATAAGCTGTCGGTGCGTAAGCGTTGACGGCGGCGACAAAGGCTTCGACATCCGCGTCGGACCAGTGAAGGCTCGCCTCCGCGATGAGGCGCTTTGTTGTCCCAGAAGGGTCTTCGTGGTTTCCGAGCCTAAATCGTCTCGGATCGCCCTGAAGGAAACGATACGCGACTTGCGCATACTGATCCGGGTAGAGCGATAGTACATGCGCGAACAGCCGCTGGGCAGGATTGAATTCATCTCCTTCATGCTCTGACAGCCATTGAAGAAAGTTCTTTTCGTCGTTGAGGGCAAGGGTCTCCAACGCAACGCGAATGGCGCTGAGTATGGGGGGGTCAGAACGCCCTTGACTCCGCTCTTCCTCTTCGAATTTGAAATCGAGCGTGTGCTGCAGCGGATAGGAGAGGCTGTGTTCCTCGCTGTCAAGATCGCGAAGCGCGACCATCGCTTCGGTCAGCCAAGGCCACAGGGCTCCAAGGAACAGCGCGGGATTTTCCTTTCCAAGTGCCTCCAGGGTGTCCCAGGCTTTCGCCTGCTCGACGACACTTTTGATCGGCTCTCTGGGAGACGAGGATATGCGCGAAGTCCAGGAGCCGTCGCCGTCCTCTTTGGGAGCGGACGCTATCCTTCTGGCCGACTCCTGTTTTGCCGACTGAAGCTCCTGGTCGAGCTTTGCGAGCAGAAGCTGAACCGCAACCTCCGGCTGGCTTACGCCGATTGTGGAGATAATAAATTCGAGGCTATGCGCGTGCATTGCGGTACGCGCAATCAGCGCCCTCGCCATCTCGACCATGCCCGGCGTCCACACCCGCGCCTGACCCAGGGCAGCCCAGGTGAAGCCATCCCAGCCCGGCAACGCCGACCAGTTCTCGGCGATCAGCCTCTCGACCTCGCGGGCAGCAAATACCCAAGCGCGATTGAGAACGCCCAGAGCCAGGGTGGCTTCCTTGTCGTCGTTCATCGCACGGACAATCTCAGTGTGTTTGTACCGCTCAAACCATCCGTGACTTCCTGCCATTGCCATGAAAGCCGTTGGTCGCCTGTCCGACGCAAGCGCTTCGTCGAACATGCGTGCCTCCACGCCGTCCGGCGTCGGCTGCTGACCGAGGAATTCAACGAGAAGTGTCCGGAGATGAAGCCGCAAATCCTGGGTATGGAAGAGCGATTGCATCTCCACGCCGTAGGCAGTCGGATCGACCTCCCTAAGATAGGTCAGGGCGGACCACAATTTCGGCCGCACGAACAGCGAAGTCTGCCGGGCGATTGTGAACTCCGATAGCCGTCCTTGGCTGCGGGTGAAGGATCGTGCGAGGGCATGTTCGAACATGGTCTGGTGGGAAAAGCCTATCTTGCTTCCGGCCTGGCCCAGGTCTGAGAGCATTCCCGCCCTCACGAGATAGGTTATGTCCTCCGAGTGCTGGTCAAATCGCGCGGCGGGGAGCCACAGGATTTCCTTCTCCGCCATCTGGTCTGCGATGTCGGTGACGAGCTTCGCAAGCCGCGACCCGCTGGGCTGCCTCGTTATCGTCTCCGCCCACATCTGGTCCAGCATGAGCTGGTACTTGCGGAAGGGCTCGCTGCTCCTCTCCTCCAGCTTCAGGAACGTTTTCAGCGCCTGGGGCGACCGTAGAACTTCCTGCGCGTCGGCAGGCCAGCCTGCGGGTTCGAATCCATGGCGCTCCAGCACAGGAACGACCTCGGACCAGGGCGGCAGGTCCAAGTGAATTGTTTCGGCCGTGATGGTCTTGAGACGGACGTCGTGCTCGTACTCGAACTCGCGAGCCGACAGGACAACGTGCACGTTTGTCAGGCCGCTGACGCGCCGGACCAGGCTCAGCAGTACACTCAGCCGACCAGTCTTTATGTCCGTGTAGCCTGCGAGCGCATCGAGCTGGTCGATCATAAGAACGACCGGTCGCAACTGACTTATCCGCCAGAGCATCGCGCTGGGACGAATGGTAAGTCCAAGCCACTCGGCGAGATCGTCTTCGGTTTCGATTGCCGAGTCGAGCAGGTCGGCCTTGATGGCCAGAACCCTGATGCCATCTTTTATGAGCGCGTTGGCTACTTCGGCGAGCAGCGCTGACTTGCCGGAACCCGGAAGCCCAAGGACGGCCTGCGTCGTGGTCTCCTGCCCCGCGATAGTCTCGAGAATCTGGTCCTTCTCCGGGCGGCTGAAGTGGGTACCGTCCGGAAGTGTCTGCGACCACTCGAGCAGGTCGCGCGGGACACGGCCTAGTTCGTCGTCCCTCATCTGCACTTGCCGGAAGGACTGCTCGTCTACAACACTTGTTAGAACAGCGTTGTGCTCCTGGAGCAGCAACGCCTTTGTTTCGGGTGTGTCGATCTTTGCCTTGTCGTCGCTAGTCGCGCGAATGAGCATCAGGAAAGAACCGCGCTCGGTCGAGACAAGTTCGATCCCGGCATTGCCGGTTATGTGCCTGAGAGATTCGATGATCGCGTCCACCTTCTGAACGTGGAAGTCGTCCGCATCGCCTTCGAAATTCAGAACAATGACGCGCGTCTGAACCTTCTTCGCCTTTGGAAGGGCGAGTGCTTCACCCGGCTCAGCGGTCGATACCTCGCTCTCGCGTTTCCGAATGGCGCGCTCGGCATTTCTTCTCTCAACCTCCGGCTCCCAGTTCGCCTTGTTGTACCTCAGCATCTCCGGCGTGATCGAAAGCGTGAGCTGTGTGGGCGAACGATGCGCTTGGTCGTGGCAGGTCGGGCAGAGGACAATCAGATTGTCGTAGCTGTTGTCCTGTGAGGTCGAATATTCCTCGATGTGATGAACGATGAAGGACTGACCTTTGTCGCCCTTGCAGCAGTTGCAGAGGTAGTTGCTGTTTTCGAGAAGCGAGAGCAGTAACGCCTCATCAATTGGCTGACGTACTACGGCGGCCTTGAGTGCCTTGGCTTCCTCCCCCGTGAAGCCTTTGTCTTTGATGTCCTTCTGACTGGCTGTCCTGACTTTCGTGATCGTAAGCCCAGCCGTCACCGCGCGTTGTCCCAGCTCCTGTGACACGCCGTATTGCAGAAACTTGACTAGATTCGTCTCAAGCCTTGGGGCCACAAAACCTCTCAGCGGGGTGCGCCAGATACGCTCTGCAAGTGGGCAAAAAACAGGGATTGCAGCTTATGTAACAGACCTAGGTGCGGGAATACGGTGAGAGCCAACGTATCGGAGTTATCCCGCGAATTCTGTAGTGCCGGGAGTGCAGATCGGCAACGCTGCACCGCCCAATCGTTGATAGGCGCTATGCAGCGGGGCTAATCTCATAAGCTACTTGCATTTCTGATCGATCTGAGACCCGCCGCGAGCAAAACTTGAATGTCTGCTATTCGTTAAATCGTCGCCCGAACCTACCGGTCTGCAAGCGGCCCCCTAGCGGTCATTCGGTCCAATCGCCTCAGGATAGGTATGGCTCACGCGACCGACATGTTTTTAGCGTCTCACGACAGCCGTGCTTCCCCTGACAATCAGCCTGATGGCCAGTTCCCGTTGTCTGAGATGCAGTCGCTGCGATGGTGAGGCCAGGATGTAGTCGGCGGCAATCCGGCCCATGTCGCGCGCGGGCACCTCCAGTGTGGTCAGTTCGGGCGAGGTCAATTCTGCAATCTCCAGATTGTCGAATCCGACGACCGAAACCTCCTGCGGGACTGCGATGCCTTCGGCGTGGCAGTACTTGATGGCGCCGGCGGCAAGGATATCACTGCCGCAAAATACCGCGGTTGGTCTTCGGGGGTCTTCCATCAGCCGCCGCATGCAGGTGCGGCCGTCATCCAGCCTGTAGGCTCCCTCGACGACCGGAACCATGCCTTGATCGATGCCGGATCGTTCGAGTTCGTTCAAGAAACCGTCGCGGCGGCCTGCCGCGCGATCATTGTCCTGGGTGATGCCGGCGATCATTGCGAATTTGGTGTGCCCGAGGTCGAGCAAGTAACGGGCGGCGGTTCGCCCTGCCTTTTCGTTGTCGAACCCCACGGCCGCACCTGCCGCCGTCGCCGTCGCCGTGTAGGTGTAGACATAGTTGATGCGCTTCTGTTCGAACATGGCCAGAGTGGCTGGCCGGTGCGTTGACCCGACAAGCACCACTGATTCGACCCCGCGCTCGACCAGCAGACGTGCCTGCTCGTATTCAAGTTCGATATCGTAGCCCGAGGTGTTGATGATGAGCGAAACGTCTTTTTCGGAAAGCCGCGCCTGAAGTCCATCGACCATCGTGGCATAGATAGCGTGGTCCAATGTGGGGATGATCGCGCCGACCAACCTTGTCCGGGTCGACCGCAGCGCCCTGGCGGAACCATTGGGCACATAGCCGAGATCGCGCGCCGCCCGGACAACACGATCCCGCACGACCTCGTTCACGTTGGGATTGCCGTTGAGCACGCGGGAGACGGTGGCCGGCGAACAGTTCGCAAGCTTGGCCACGTCAATCAACTTTGCGCCGCCATCCTCGATATCCATTGAGCCTCGAATCCGATGGTTTTCGAGAAACCGTTTTCCAGATGACACATTTCTTTTCTGAAGGCTACACCATCCTTCTTTTAGAAAGCCTTTCAAATTGGGCTTGACAGCTATGAGAAAAGGCGTGAAAACGATTTCACAAATGCGCAACTCATAGCGCAGAACCAAGGGATGAGAAATGCTCAGCGGCATCAAAGTCGTCAGCTTCTGCCATTTTCTGCAGGGTCCTGCAGGCGCCCAATATCTCGCAGACATGGGTGCGGATGTCATCAAGGTTGAACCCATCGACGGAGCTCATGAACGTCGCTGGTCGGGGGCGGACGTCTATGTGGAAGGGATCAGCGGCTTCTATCTCTGCGCCAACCGCAACAAGCGCTCCATCGGCATTGATCTGAAGAGCACCGAAGGCAAGCAAGTCGCCCGGCGCCTGATCGCCGGCGCCGATGTGGTGATGGAGAATTTCCGGCCCGGCGTATTCGCCAAGCTCGGCTTTGACGATGATGCGCTCCGGGACATCAATCCCAATTTGATTTTCGCGTCGGCGAGCGGTTTTGGCGCAACTGGCCCGATGGCGATGAAACCCGGCCAGGATCTTCTCGCCCAGGCGCGCTCCGGTCTGATGACTGTCACCGGAACGCCGGAACGTGGCCCCACGCCGGTCGGTGCGGCGATCGTCGACCAACATGGCGGGGCACTTCTGGCGATCGGCATTCTGGGTGCATTGGTGCGCCGCTTGCGGGATGGCAAGGGGACGCGCGTCGAGGCAAGCCTGATCAACTCGGCAATCGACCTGCAGGGCGAGGCGCTGGTCAATTACTTCGCCGGCGGCTTCAGCCGCGAGGTGCTCAACCGCGAGGCGAATCTGGCGACATGGTTCCATGCCGCGCCCTACGGTGTCTATCCTGCCTCCGACGGCCATGTGGTGGTGTCGCTGTGCGATGCTTCCGTGTTGGCCGAAGCGCTCGACAGCGACGGTCTGCGCGAGGTAGTCGGTGTCGACCGCTACGTCGAACGCGACGACTATGCTCGCCGGCTGGCCAGTGCCACGGCCCGGTTCGCGGTGGCCGACCTCGCCGAGCGCTTTGACCGCCATGGCATCTGGTGGGCGCCCATCAATTACTATGACGATCTGCTGGCCGACGCGCAACTCAGCCACGCGCAAGTGTTTCGGCAGGTGAACGTGCGTGGCCGAACGATCCACCTGGTCAACCATCCCAACCGCTACGACGGCGAGGTGCCCGCGTTGAGATACCTCGCTTTGGAGATCGGCGAGCACACGCACGAGATCCTGGACGAGCTTGGCTATGCCGATGTTGAGGTCCAGCGCCTGCTGGCGTCAAAGGCCGTGGTCGCATCCCGCGAAAAGGACGACGCAGTGGCAAGGAAGGCTTCGTGATGCTGGAACAGGTTTCCCCGGCTGCAATCGGCGTTGCTATGCCCGAGCACGCAGCCTCCATCAACCGCGGACTTGCCATTGTGACGGGTGGCCGTCGCGGCATCGGCCGAGCCATCTGTTGTGAACTCGCGCAGGCAGGTTTCGACGTCGCTGTCATCGACATCGTGGACGATGAGAATGCCAGCGAGACCGTCGATCTTGTCCGCAGACACGGGCGAAATGGTGCCTTTTATCGCAAGGACATATCCGAGACCTCGGACAATGCGGCGTTCATAGAGCGTATCGAAGCCGATCTGGGGGGAACCACCTGCCTGGTCAACAACGCCGGCGTCCAGGTTTCCGTGCGCGGTGATCTTCTCGATGTTACCGAGGAGAGCTTCGACCGGCTGGTCGGCATCAACTTGCGCGGCACGTTCTTCTTCACCCAGGCCGTAGCGCGGGCGATGATTTCCCGGCCGCAGGCCCGGCTCGAACGGTCGGTGGTGACGATCACCTCTGCTAACGCGGGCTTGGTCTCGCCGGAAAAGGGGCCGTACTGTATATCCAAGGCCGGACTGTCGATGGCTTCCCAGCAATTTGCCATTCGCCTGGCGGATGCAGGCATCCGGGTGCACGAGATTCGCCCAGGCCTGATCCAGACCGACATGACCGCTGACGTCTATGAGAAATATTCCGCGCAGGTCGAAGCCGGACAACTCTCGGCAATCAGACGGTGGGGGCAGCCTGAAGACATTGCCCGCGGGGTGGCGACGCTGGCCGTCGGCGGCATGCCATTCAGCACCGGGGACATCTACCACATCGGCGGCGGCATGCAGATGCATCGCCTGTGAGCTTTTTTTGAGAAACCGTGAAAACGATTTCTCGGTTTGGGAGACGACGTGATGAAGGACGCAGTTCTCGAAATGCGCGGCATCCACAAGCGCTTTCCGGGTGTGTATGCGCTGAACAATGTCAGCTTCGCCGTGCGCAAGGGAAGCGTGCATGGCGTTATCGGTGAAAACGGCGCCGGCAAGTCGACATTGATGCGCGTCCTGTCTGGCGCGTTCCTGGCCAACGAGGGTGAAGTGGCCATCGACGGAGATGTGGTGGCGGCGCCGACGCCTGAGCGGATGCTTGAGCTCGGAATCGCGGTCATCTATCAAGAGCTCGCCCAGGCTCCGCATCTCACAGTGGCTGAAAACATCTTTCTCGGCCGCCTGCCGAAAACGCGTCTGGGCACGATCGACTGGCGCCGGGCGAAAGGCGCAGCTCAAGATGTGCTCGACAGGCTTGGCTTCCGTGTCGATCCGGCAGCGCGCATCGACACGATCAGTGTCGCGCAGCGCCAGATGGTCGAGATAGCCAAGGCGATTGCCCGCGAGGCTCGCATCGTGGTGCTCGATGAGCCGTCCGCTGTTCTCGGCGACTCCGAGCTTGAACATCTTTTCAAGACGATCCGGCGGCTGAGCAGCGAGCACGGCGTCTCGTTCATCTACATCACCCATCGCCTCAAGGAGCTCTATGAGATTTGCGACGAGGTCACCGTGCTTCGGGATGGCCAGGTCGTTGCCTCGATGCCGCTTGGCCAGACGACCACGGCCGATCTCATCCGCCATATGGTCGGGCGCGAACTCAAGGACGTATTTCCACCGCGCTCGCGGCCCGGCGACGAGATCCGCTTAGACGTACGCAACCTATCGCGGAACGGCGTGCTGAAGGATATCTCCTTCAATGTCAGGCGCGGCGAAATCGTCGGCATCTGCGGTCTTGCCGGAGCGGGCCGGACCGAGGTGCTGCGCGCTATCGCCGGCGCCGATCCGATCGACGGCGGCGAGATCAGGATCGACGGCCAAGTGGTCGCTATCGACGGGCCGCGTCGGGCACTTGCACATGGCGTCGGCCTGCTGCCCGAGGATCGCAAGACAGAGGGGCTGTTCCTCGACCAGTCGGTGGCATTTAACGTCACCGTTTCCCAGATGACGCCGTTGACCCGCAGTGGCCTGATCAGTGGCCGTCGCGAGCACGAGGCTGTCTCCCTGTTCATCCAGCAGATGCGCATCAAGACGCCTAGCCCCAGCACCAAGGTCCGCACGTTGTCGGGCGGCAATCAGCAGAAATGTGGCATCGCCCGGCAACTGCATGCGGGGACGGAAATTCTGCTGGTCGACGAACCGACGCGCGGCGTCGACGTGGCGGCGAAGCGAGAAATCTACGACCTGCTCGCCGAACTGACATCAAAGCGCGGCGCAAGCGTCGTGATGGTCTCGTCCGAATTGCCGGAAATCCTTGGCCTCTGCAATCGCATTATCGTCATGCGCGAGGGCGCCATTTCGGCGATTCTCGATGGCGAGGGCGCGACCGAGGAAGCGATCATGGCCCATGCGGTTTGGCAGTGAGGAACGATATGGCTATGCGCAGCTACCAACAATTCATCGGCGGGCGGTTTGTCGACGGTTCAGGCTCCGGCTCAATCGAGCGCCGGTCGCCGGCCACAGGTGACCTGGTCGCCCGCTATTGCGATGGCACGCCCGAGGATGTCGATCTTGCCGTCGAGGCGGCGCGCATCGCATTTGAGGAAGGGCCGTGGCCGCGTATGAGCGGCATGGAGCGCGCCGAGGTCCTGAACCGTCTTGCCGATCTGATCCGCACCAACCGCGACCGGCTGGTCAGGATTGAGGTCGAGGAGGTCGGCAAGCCAGTTCGTTTTGCGCGCGGCGATATTGATGGTGCAGCCGGCCTGACACGCTATGCAGCTTCGCTGGCCATGCAGATGGCTGGCCTGACCTATACGAACATTGGCGATGGCAAGACGGCGCTGATCAGCCGCGAAGCGGTGGGCGTCGTGGCCCTGGTCACACCATGGAATTTCCCGGCGCTGATCCTGTCGCAGAAAGTCCCGTTTGCGCTCGCCGCCGGCTGCACTGTGGTGCTGAAACCATCGGAGTTCACTTCCGGATCAGCCTTCGAGATCGCCGCGCTTGCGGCGGAAGCCGGCGTCCCGGCCGGCGCCTTCAACGTCGTCAGTGGCTATGGCGCAACCGCTGGCGACCACCTGACCGGGCATCCGGGCATCGACTTCGTTTCCTTCACCGGTTCGACGCGCACCGGCAGCCGTGTCGTCGGCAACACGTCCCGTCACTTGGTCAAATCTTCGGTCGAACTCGGCGGAAAGTCGGCCAATATCGTCTTTGCCGATGCGGATCTGGAAGCCGCGGCGGACGGCGCGCTGATGGGCGTGTTCTTCAACAATGGCGAGTGCTGCGTTTCGGGTTCGCGGCTGTTCGTGCAGTCGTCCATCGCTGACGATTTCATCGCCAAGGTGATCGCGCGCTCCCGCAAGATGAAGGTTGGCGATCCGTTTGACGACGACACGGATATCGGCGCGCTGATCGATCACAACCATCTGGCCAAGGTGGCCGGCTTCGTCAAAAGCGGGGTCGAGGACGGCGCCGAACTGGTGCTCGGTGGCAGCGTCACGACAAAGGCGGCCGGTCATTTTCACGAAGCGACCATTTTCGACCGGGTCGAGCCGCATATGACCATTTTTCGCGAAGAGATCTTCGGCCCGGTGCTTAGCGTCACCCGGTTCGATGCGGTGGATGACGCGGTGCGATTGGCCAACGACACTGCCTATGGCCTGTCGAACTACATCTGGTCGAAGAATATCGACACGGTTCTGACCGTCGCCAAGCGCCTGAAAAGCGGCTGGGTGCAGGCCAACACAATCATCGACGGCGCCCCGCAGCTACCTCTCACCGGCGTAAAGGGATCCGGATTCGGCTACGAGATGGGCCAGGCCGGCTTTGAAGAGTTCACTCAGCTCAAGACGCTGCTCATCCAGACCGGGCCGCGCGCTCCGGTCTTTCCAGTCTGAGGCGGGCGATGACCATTCCGCGCCTTATCGTCACCGATGTCGACCGCACCTTGCTGACGCACGACCATGCGTTGCCGAAGCGTGTGGCGGACGCTCTGCGCGGGGCGCGAGAGGCGGGCATCACGATCATTCTGGCAACGGCGCGCTCGCCGCTCGGGGTGAAGCCCTATGCGGAGAAGCTTGGGATTGCAGGCCTCGCCATCTGCTTCAACGGCGGCTGGATCGGCGACGTTTCGACCGGCGTTGCGCTGTCCGATCAGCGGATCGGTCGCACCGATGCGCTGCACACCATGGCCACGGCGCAAGCGGCGGGCGTTCGACCGATGTGGTTCACCGGCCACGACATTCACGCGCTTGCCCAAGACCCGACCATCGCACGCGAAGCCGGCGTGACCAAAGAGCCTTTGATCGTGGCGAAGACGCTGGAAGACCTGCCGGGCGAACCCGGCAAGATCATGTGTGTCGCCGCGCAGCCCTCCGACCGTGAAGCCTTTGGAGCTCTCCGCGTGCAACTCGGCGCGTGCCTTTCGGTATCGGGATCGCATCCACGTCTGCTCGAGATCGGTCCGCCCGGTATCTCCAAGAAGACCGCCATCGCGACCGTTGCGGCCGAGCTCGGAATGGCGGCGCAGGACTGCGCGGCCGCCGGCGACGCCGAGAATGATCTCGACATGCTGGCCTGGGCAGGAACGGCGGTGACGGTCGGCAACGCTGTGCCGGAAGCCAAGCGGGTCGCGCATTTCGTTGGACCGTCTTGCGACGAGGGCGGGCTGGCCGACGCGGTGGCCTGGCTGCTGCATCGGCAATCGACCCTCGCAATGGCAGACGAAACGGGAGGAAGGAATGGCTGAGATGACAACGGGACAAGGATTGGCGTCGATCCGGCCGGGGTCGGTGGGTCGGTTGCGAGGCTGGGCGCAAAGCCTTGGCCTGCTCTGGGTCCTGATCATGTTGTGCGCCTTCGCGGTGTATCTGTCGCCGAGCTTCATCCAGACCGGCAACATGTTGAATGTCGGCCGCCAGATGGCGCTGTTTGGCATCGTCAGCGTCGGCATGACCTTCGTCATTCTGACCCGCGGCATCGATCTTTCTGTGGGTTCCATCGTCGGCGTCGTCGCGGTTGCAACCGCGCTGATGCTTTCATCTGGCGTTCCAATCCCGTTGGCGATGATCGCGGCGCTGGGGATGGGAGCCGTGTTCGGCGCCATCAATGGAGCTGGCGTCGTTTTCTTCGGCATGCCGCCCTTCATCATGACCCTCGGCACGCTGGTGATGGGGCGCGGCATTGCCATGACTATCGCCAACGGCGAGCCGAAGACGCTTGGCGATGCTTCGGATGCTTTCTCCTATCTGGGCAGCGGTTTTCTCTTCGGCATTCCCGTACCGATCTGGATCTTCGTCGCCATAGCCGCCGCGGCTTTCGTCGTCCTGCGACATACGCCTTTCGGTCGCCAGATCTACGCGGTCGGTTCAAACACCGAGGCAGCGCGGCTTGCCGGCATCAACGTGCCGCGCGTGCTGATGTCGGTCTATGCCATCTCAGGCGTGCTGTCGGCGCTGACCGCCCTGGTTTTCGTCTCGCGGCTGACCGTTGGTGAGCCCACCGCCGGCACCAATCTCGAACTCGAGGCGATCTCGATCGTCGTCATCGGCGGCACCAGCCTGTTTGGCGGCGAAGGCGGCGTCATCGGCACCGTGATCGGCGCCGCAATCATTGCCGTCATGGCTAATATATTGAATTTGCTTGGAATATCGCCATTCACGCAACAGATCGTGAAGGGCGCCATCATCATCGCTGCGGTGATGTTCGAGGTCTACCGTCACAAAAGACGGTCCTGACATCCATGCGCGGCGGCACTTGCCAGACGGGCTGGCCGTCGCGCTTTGGAGCCTGAAATGAAAAACAATGGAGGAGTGAAAAATGACCAGTCGCAGACATTTCCTACGCACCACGGCCCTTGCCGCCACCCTGGTACTGGGCGCCATGATGCCGGGCGCGGTCTTGGCTCAGGACAAGATCAAGATCGGCTTCAGCCAAGGCACCATGAATCATCCTTGGCGCGTCGCCATGGTGGAGGGCAACAAGAAGTACGCGGCCGAGCATTATCCGGATATCGATCTTATCGTCACTGACGGCAACAACGATGCTTCCAAGCAGGTGGCAGACGTCGAAAGCCTGATCGCGCAAGGCATCAAAGTGCTTATGATCTCGCCGCTGACGGAGCAGGCACTGACGCCAGTCGTCAAGGAAGCAATGGACGCCGGGATCAAGGTTGTGACTCTCGACCGCAAGGTCAACACGCCCGTCACCGTCCATGTCGGCGGCGAGAACCTGCCGCTCGGCGTCGGCGCGGGCGAGTTCCTTGCGAAGAAATTGAATGGCAAAGGCAACATCATCGAGTTGCAGGGGACGGCGGGGGCATCGGCCACCATCGATCGCAACAAGGGGTTTGCGGAAGCGATCGCAAAGCACCCGGACATGAAGGTGGTCGCATCGCAGAACTGTGACTACACCCGCGACAAGGCGGTGAAGTTCATGGAAGACATGGTGCAGCGGTTTGGTCCCGGCCAGATCCAGGCGGTGTACGCGCACAATGACGAGATGGCACTCGGCGCGATCCAGGTGCTGGAGGCCGCCGGCCGGCTCAATGAAGTGGCGGTGGTCGGTATCGACGGCCAGGAGACTGCTTTCGAGGCAGTCAAACAGGGCAAGCTCGCCGCAACCTTCGTTTATCCGTTCGTGGCGCCGGAAGGGATCGAGACCGCCTACAAGGTGGCCAAGGGTGAAGAGGTCCCGGAGACGATCACCTTGCCAACGGTCTCAGTGACCCCGGACAATATCGCCGACATGATCGGCAAGGGCTTCTAAGTCCTCCCTGCGCAGCGGGACGCCGCACTGGCGCGGCGTCCCGAAATTTCAAATAGGAACTGGATGATGAGCGACAAGAAACCGTTTGCTGCCAATGGCGTCATTCCCGCCTGCCTGATGCCGTTCACCGCCGATCTGGCTGTCGATGAGAGCGCCTACCGCAAGCACCTCGCTGACGTCTCCTCGGTCGAAGGCATTTCCGGCATCACCATCAATGGTCATGCGGCCGAAGTGCACGCGCTCACCATCGACGAGCAATACCACGCGATCGTGGTAACCAAGGATGTGTTGCAGGATCAGGTTCCGACCATTGTCGGAGTGTATACAAACTCCAGCCTCGAGGCCGCGCGCATCGCTGCTTATGCTCAGCGGGAGGGCGCCGACGCGCTCCTGGTTTTCCCACCAGACTTCATGACGCTCGGTGGGCACCTGCGACCAGAGATGATCGTCGAGCATCTGAAGCGCATCACCGATGCGTCCGACCTTCCCATCATCCTGTTCCAGTATCCGCTGGCATCGAACCTTGCCTACCCGCTACAGACATTGCTCGACCTCTGCCGTCGTTTTCCCTCGATCGTCGCGATCAAGGACCAGTGCGGCGATGGCAATTTGCA
Organism: Mesorhizobium sp. C268A; assembly: GCF_040324475.1. Lineage (NCBI taxonomy): Bacteria > Pseudomonadati > Pseudomonadota > Alphaproteobacteria > Hyphomicrobiales > Phyllobacteriaceae > Mesorhizobium > Mesorhizobium sp. C268A. The sequence goes on along the minus strand of NZ_JAMYVX010000001.1, from coordinate 1,320,789 downwards.
TGAACGACAGATCCGCGAATTGAAAGCTCTCGACCGTCCGGTCAACACCCTCACCACCCACAGCGCCTGGCTACTCGGCTCTCTGGCGCTTGGCTGCGACGGGCTCTTGTCGGGCGCCGGCAGCGTCATCGCCAGCCTTCAGGTTGCGCTGTTTCGCGCCGTGCAGGCGAACGATCTCAAGACTGCCAAGGCGATCAATGACCGCATCTATCCCACGGTACGGGCCTTTTATGACGCGCCGCTTCTCGATATGCACAATCGCATGAAAGAGGCGCTGGTGCTGCTCGGGCGACTGGACGAAGCTCATGTCCGGCCTCCATTGATGAAGCCAAATCCCGCCGAGATCGAGAAGATCCGGGGACTGCTGGCTGCTGCCGGATTGAGCGCGGAGACGCTTTACAGGAAGGTCGCCTGATCGATGATGGACCGCCTAGTTCAGGCAGTGGAACCGGCGCCCGGCATCCGACTGCTGACGCTCAACCGGCCGGACAAGTTGAACGCCTTGTCCAAAGCGCTGCTAGCCGAATTGAGCCAACTGCTGGCTGGCTATGACGCCGATCCAGAGGTCGGCTGCGTGGTGCTAACGGGTGCCGGTCGCGCCTTTGCGGCGGGCGCCGACATTTCTGACATGCTGGAACGCGGCGTCGCCTCCTATACCGATCCAGAGCGGCTGGCATGCTGGCGCGCCATTGAGGGCTTCTCCAAGCCGATTATCGCCGCCGTGAACGGCTATGCGCTGGGCGGCGGGCTGGAGCTTGCGCTGCTGTGCGACATCATCATTGCCTCGCAGGCAGCTCAATTCGCGACGCCTGAAATCAAGATTGGCTCGTTTCCCGGCGATGGCGGCACGCAGCGTCTGCCACGCCTCGTCGGCAAATCCTTTGCCATGCAGATGGTGCTGACCGGCGACATGGTCGATGCGACGCTCGCCGAGCGCAAAGGACTGGTCAGTGAAGTCGTGGCGGCCGACAGGCTCCTGTCGAGGGCGCTGGAGATCGCCGCTGCGATCGCCGCCAAGTCGGTTGCCATCACGCCCTATGCCAAGAAGGCCGTTCTGGCGGCATTCGAAACCGAACTGCAAAGCGGGCTAGAGATTGAGCACCGGCTGACCGTCGAGGCGTTCGGCAAGGAGGACCGGATTGAAGGGCTGCGATCCTTTGCCGAGAAACGGGCGCCGGCCTTCAGGGGCAAATAGGACTGAGGCGCAAGGTCGGCGGCCGGGTTTCGTCGCACCGACGGGAAGGTGCCTTCGGGCGCGAGTGGAGGCAGAATTATGTGGGATTACATCATTGTCGGCGCGGGCTCGGCCGGTTGCGTGCTTGCAAACCGCCTGTCCGAGGATCCTGACGTCAAGGTCCTGCTGCTGGAGGCTGGCAGCCGGGATTGGAATCCGATGATCCATATTCCTGGCGGCATCGGCAAGCTGTTCGGGCCAGGCGTAAACTGGCGGTTCCACACGGTGCCGCAGAAGAACCTCGACAACCGCTCCATCTGGTATCCGCAAGGCAAGACGCTTGGTGGCTCGAGCTCGATCAACGCGATGATCTACATCAGATGCCAAAAGGAGGACTACGACAATTGGGCAGCACTCGGAAACGACGGCTGGGCTTATGAGGATGTCTTGCCCTATTTCCGTAAATCCGAGGACAATGATCGGCTCGCCAATCGCTATCACGGGCAGGGCGGTCCGCTCGCAGTTTCGGATCAGGTCGGCCCGCACCCATTGACCCGGGCCTTTATCCGCGCCGTGCAACAATATGGCCTGCCGTTCAATCCCGACTTCAACGGCGACACCATGTATGGCGCCGGCTTCTACCAGGTCACCTGTCGCGATGGCCGCCGCCGCTCGTCCGCCGTCTCCTATCTGCATCCCGTCAGCAGACGGCCCAATTTGACGGTCAGGACCCATGCCCGGGTTACAAGGATCGTTGTCGAGAACGGCCGCGCCGTCGGCGTCGAGCTTTCCGAGGGCAAAACGCGGAAGGTGCTGCGGGCCGAAAGCGAGGTGATCGTATCGGCAGGAGCCATCAACTCGCCGCGCCTGCTGATGCTGTCCGGTATCGGACCGGCCGACGAGTTGAAAGCTCTAGGGATCGCGCCGATCGCCGATCTCAGCGGTGTGGGTCGGAATCTCCAGGACCATCTCTGCACCAACGTCCATCTGACGCTCAAGGACCCGATCAGCTATGACGGCCAAGATCGCTATCCCAAGGCGCTCCTGCACGGCATTCGCTGGCTGCTCTATCGCAATGGCCCTGCCGCCTCGGTCATTGTCGAGGGCGGTGGCTTTTTCCAAAGTGAGGGAGCGAAGCGGCCCGACCTTCAGATTCACATCGCGCCAGCGTTGGTGGTGCGCGGCGGCCAGACGCGACTGGATGGGCATGGTTTCACCATCAACTCGACATTCCTTCGACCACGTAGCATCGGCTCGGTGAAGCTCCGCTCGTCGAACCCCGCCGACGAGCCGCTGGTTGACCCCAACTATCTTTCTGACCCATACGATCGCGGCATGGCATTGAAATCAGTACGGATCATCCGGGACGTGCTGGCGCAAAGCGAAATCGGCAAGTTCGTCAAGGTCGAGCGGCTGCCTGGGCCGGCTGCGAAGACCGACGAGGAATTGATGGCCTACATCAGGCAATATGCCTGCTGCGACTATCACCCTGTTGGCACCTGCAAGATGGGCGTCGACGAGACCGCAGTCGTCGATCCCGAACTGCGTGTGCGGGGAGTCGACGGACTGCGGGTGATCGACTCATCGATCATGCCGGTGCTGATCAGCGGCAACACCAATGGACCGACGATGATGATCGGCGAAAAAGGCGCCGATCTGGTGAAGGGCGTCCGGTCTGGTCGCTCCGCACAAGCGATCGCGGCAGTCGCGTAAGTTTCTGGAGACCGGACCGATGCAATTCCTCGTCTTGTCTCGGCGCCGGACCGACCAATTCAGCGAAGCGGATTTCGAACAGCTGGTACCCAGCGAGGGGGCACAGGCCCGCCATCTCTATAGCATCGGCTTCACGCGCCAGATCTGGCATCGCGGTGACATGCCCGGTGCGTGCCAGATCGTCGAGGCGAGGGACGAGATCGAGGTTCGCGAGAAGCTGGCGACGTTGCCGCTGGCGAGGGCGGGGATGCTTGACTTCGAAATCGTCCCGCTGAAACCCTACGCTGGTTTCAATCTGCCATGAGGCCCACTGTTGTCCCTATGCAGTCGCACCGAGGTCCGATTATGGCGCGACGCGTCAGCAACGTCGTTGCGGCTGAGATGGGGTCGCCAGCGAAATGGCGCCTTTCCCGCTAGTTAATTCTGGAACCGGACCGTCTGCTTTCGGCCCCAAAGCGGCAGATGGCCCTTCCGGATGCTAAGCAAGGTCGGTCGGCCTGTGCTTCCGCTTTTTCAGCACCAGCAACCGGCACGATGTATTGAATGAGTGGCCTAATCCTATCAGCTGGGGTCACGGGTTCTTGCTGATGATCGGGGTCGCCTCCGATACCTCAATTGTGGACGAACGAACGGTTTCACATTCGCTCGAGCTTGAAGCGAAGCTAGTACATCGACGCCGATGTCGATCGCATCGATAGCCATCTGAAGTTGTCTTAGGGCAGACGCTTTGACGTATCTGCTCGTCTCTCCGGGCGTGGAGTGACCTGTTACATGGTCCAGAACGGCGCGCTCGATACCAGCTTGGTGCATCAAAGTGCTGGCTGTATGTCGAAAGCTGTGGAAATCCAGCCCCTTCCGGTAGACACCTATGTCGCGCCGATAGCGTGTGAACCACTTTGAAAATGAATGACCCAGACGATTGTCCGCTCCGCCGGGCTTCAAGTTCGTAAAGAGCCTCGTCTGTCGTGCTTTGCGACAGTGGTCCACGTACTCCAAAAAGCCAATCCGGATAAGCGCAGAGTGGAGCGGCACCTGACGCGCAGCGTTCGCATTTTTCAACATCCGCGGAGGGTTGTCATTGATGTCGAAATATACGATGCCATCGGATTCCCTAACGTCATCGACATGAAGCTGCGCAATCTCTTCTTGCCGCATTCCCGAAAAAAGGGCGATCAAGGGAAGCCAGTAGCGCTCATCCTTAAGGACCAGAGAACCTGGCTCGGCTCGGCGAGCTTCCGACTTGCAGCCCGTATAAATTGGTGACGTGAATAGCACCTTCAGCTCCGGCGCCGTCCACATGTCCCGCTGTTCCGAAGCCTTTTTCGACGCTGCGAAGCGGAATCCACTGAAAATGTTTTGCTCGACCGATCCAGCTGACAGCACGGCAGCCCACAGGCCGCTTAGGACAGAAAAATGCCGTTTGACTGTACGCTGCGTTAGCAGCTGCACGTCTCTGGCAGTCGCTTGTGCTGCGGCAATCTTCAGAATCCCGTCTACCGTCTGACCCCGATAGGCAGGAGCTTTCGAATAGTCCCAGGGCAACCGTTGGACTTTCTTGCGAAACTCGTCGGCATCAGCGCGGGTGTAGGCCTGGAGAGGACGATCACCACAAATCTCTGCAAACAACCGATAGGTCGCTCGCGCCTGCGAGGCAGTCTGTTGATCCCAGTTTTTGATCGCAATTTGGTCCGAACGAAAAGCCTCAGCGATCTCTGAGAAGGTCGGGCCGATATTCGGCGCCTTCTGAACAAGAGTCGGGAGGGGCACTGTCTGCTGGGAAAGTCCTCCGCCGGTGCTCCCATCGAGAGCAGTTCTAACCAACTTGTCCTTTGATTCGTAGTTGTAGTCGCCTTCTTGCCGGGCGCGCAGCTCGCCAATGATGTCGATGCTCGCGCGTAAAATCGCCTGTCGGATTTGGTTGTATTCGCCTGGGCCAAGGTCGGCTTGAGACAAATTTCGGCGAGCCATCACGACTTGGGCGGCGGGATTGGCCTTTTCGAAGTCGTCCTTGCGTAGGGCGTCGCGCTGTTCCGCGAGCGATTGATCGAGATATTCCGACCGCGCTCGGTGATCCTCTTCGGACCACTGTTGCTCGGGAAAGAGCCGCCTGTGGTCATCAATGGTCAGAGTGAGCTCATAAAACTCTTTAACCAACCCGGCGATTTCATCGGATGAGAGCATGGTGGCGGCTGCGAAAAGTCCCTCGGAATGCCTGTAAAGCAGATCGGCGCGCATTCTGGCAGAGGCAATCGTATTTGTGGACAGGCTGCGTACCAGCTCGGAGCGTCCGATGCGCAGACGCAGGATCATTGGCACGACCCTGCGAAAATGAAAGACGCCACCGCGCCGTATTACATTGAGTAGGCGGCGTCCTCGACCGCTTTTGTAGCAGTCATTTGTAGCAACCCTCGATGCTGCTTCTCCACCTGCGGAAGAAAGTGAGCTAGAACAGTCATTTAGGGTTTTTTTGGCTGGGGCGCCAGGATTCGAACCTGGGAATGTCGGTACCAAAAACCGATGCCTTACCACTTGGCGACGCCCCAGCAAGCGAGCTTTGCCCGTTGCGCGCGGCCTTATAGGACGAGCGGCACGAAAGCTCAATGCCGAGTTGGCCACTGTGCAAAACTGATCCACCGCTTGGCGCGGGGGCGCGCTATTCGCTCCAGACCGCCAACTCGTTGCCAGCGGGATCGGTGAAATGGAACCGCCTGCCGCCCGGGAACGAGAATATCGGCTTGACGATCGTGCCGCCGGCGCTTTCGACAACGTCGAGCGTTGCTTCCAGATCCTGCGAATAGAGCACCGGCAATGGTTTCGCCGGCGCCTCCGCCGCATCGGCCTGGAAGCCGCCATCGAGCCCTTCGCCGAAGGCCGAATAGGTCGGCCCGTAATCGGTGAACGACCACGAGAAGGCGGCGCTGTAGAAAGCCTTGACGCTGTCCAGCGTCGCGCCGGTCGCGGGCAGTTCGAGATAGTCGAGTTTTCCGTTGAGTTTCATCACGCTGCTCCCAACTTGTTCCCTATATGTTCTATATCCTGGGCAGCGATCCGGCAAGTCTTTTCGACGCAGCTTTTGCTTAATCGATTGTAGTCGCCGGGCTTCGCTGCCACACCTTGCCTTTCGCACTGCAGCATAATAACGCTCGGGTCGGAACGCGGGGGAACCGGGTCTTGGCCCCGGTGTTCTATCTTCCGAGGACTTGGAGGGCGAGCATGACCAAATGGGTCTACACCTTCGGCGATGGCGCCGCGGAGGGACGTGCGGGCGACCGCAACCTTCTCGGCGGCAAAGGCGCCAATCTGGCCGAGATGTGCAGTCTTGGCCTGCCCGTGCCGCCGGGCTTCACCCTCACCACCGAAGTCTGCAACGCCTATTACGCCAACGGCAACAGCTATCCGGCCGCGTTGCAGGCCGATGTCGTCAAGGCGCTGGACCATATCGGGCAGCTGACGGGGCGCCGTTTCGGCGATCCGTCGAAGCTGCTTCTGGTCTCGGTCCGCTCCGGGGCCAGGGCCTCGATGCCGGGCATGATGGACACCGTGCTCAATCTCGGCCTCAATGACGAGACGGTCGAGGCGTTGGCAGCCGATTCCGGCGATGCCCGCTTTGCCTATGACAGCTACCGCCGCTTCATTCAGATGTATTCCGATGTCGTCATGGGTCTCGACCACGAAGTGTTCGAGGAAATCCTGGAGGACCAGAAGGCGAGCCTCGGCCACGAGCTCGACACCGAACTGACAGCGCAGGAATGGCAGAGCGTCATCGCCCTTTACAAGGCCAAGGTCGAGGAGGAACTCGACAAGCCGTTTCCGCAGGACCCGCACGAGCAGCTGTGGGGGGCGATCGGCGCGGTATTTTCCAGCTGGATGAACAACCGCGCCATCACCTACCGGCGCCTACACGACATCCCGGAAAGCTGGGGCACGGCGGTCAATGTCCAGGCCATGGTATTCGGCAACATGGGCGAGACGTCGGCCACCGGCGTCGCCTTCACGCGCAACCCCTCGACCGGCGAAAAGATGCTCTATGGCGAATTCCTGGTGAACGCGCAGGGCGAGGATGTCGTAGCCGGCATCCGCACGCCGCAAAACATCACCGAGGCGGCGCGCATCGCCGCCGGCTCCGACAAGCCGTCGCTGCAGAAACTGATGCCGGACGCGTTCCGGTCCTTCGTCGACATCTCCGACCGCCTGGAACAGCACTACCGCGACATGCAGGATCTCGAATTCACCATCGAGCGCGGCAAATTGTGGATGCTGCAGACGCGTTCCGGCAAGCGCACCGCCAAGGCGGCGCTGAAGATTGCCGTCGAAATGGCGCGCGACAAGCTGATCACGACGGAGGAGGCGGTCGCCCGCATCGATCCCGCCTCGCTCGATCAGCTGTTGCATCCTACCATCGACCCCAAGGCCGCGCGCGATGTCATCGGCGTCGGCCTGCCGGCTTCTCCGGGCGCCGCGACCGGCGAGATCGTCTTCTCGTCCGCCGATGCCGAGGATCTGAAGACGCAAGGTCGCAAGGCAATCCTGGTGCGCATCGAAACCAGCCCCGAAGACATTCACGGCATGCATGCTTCAGAAGGCATCCTGACCACGCGCGGCGGCATGACCAGCCACGCCGCCGTGGTCGCGCGCGGCATGGGCAAGCCTTGCGTTTCGGGCGCCGGCTCGCTGCGTGTCGACTACAAGGCCGGCACGCTGATGTCGATGGGCCAGACCTTCCGCAAGGGCGACATCATCACCATCGATGGTAGCAACGGCCAGGTGCTGAAGGGCGCCGTGTCGATGCTGCAGCCGGAACTGTCGGGCGATTTCGCCGCCATCATGGAATGGGCCGATGCGGTGCGCCGCATGAAGGTGCGCACCAATGCCGAGACGCCGCTCGATGCGCGCATGGCGCGCTCCTTCGGCGCCGAAGGCATCGGTCTCTGCCGCACCGAGCACATGTTCTTCGACGGCGAGCGTATCGTCGCCATGCGCGAGATGATCCTGGCCGATACCGAGAAGGACCGCCGCACCGCACTTGCCAAGCTGTTGCCGATGCAGCGCTCGGATTTCCTCGAACTGTTCGAGATCATGGCCGGCCTGCCGGTGACGATCCGGCTGCTCGATCCGCCGCTGCACGAATTCCTGCCCAAGACGGAAGCGGAGGTGGCGGAGGTCGCCGCCGCCATGAACGTCTCGCCCGACAAGCTCAGGCAGCGCACCGAAGCCTTGCACGAGTTCAACCCGATGCTCGGCCATCGCGGCTGCCGTCTCGCCGTCTCCTATCCCGAGATCGCCGAGATGCAGGCGCGCGCCATTTTCGAGGCAGCCGTCGAGGCCGGCAAGAAAGCCGGCGCGCTGGTCGTTCCCGAGATCATGGTGCCGCTGGTCGGCCTGGTGAAGGAGCTCGACTACGTCAAGGCGCGCATCGATGCGGTCGCCAAGGCTGTCATGGACGAGACCGGCGTCAAGATCGACTATCTCACCGGCACGATGATCGAGCTTCCGCGCGCGGCGATCCGCGCCCACGTCATCGCCGCTACGGCCGAGTTCTTCTCCTTCGGCACCAACGATCTCACCCAGACCACCTTCGGCATCTCGCGCGACGATGCGGCATCCTTCCTCGAGACCTATCGGCAGAAAGGTATCATCGAGCAGGACCCGTTCGTCTCGCTCGACATCGAGGGCGTCGGCGAACTGGTGCGCATGGCTGCCGAGAAGGGCAGGGCGACGCGGCCCGACATCAAGCTCGGCATATGCGGCGAACATGGCGGCGATCCGGCCTCGATCCGCTTCTGCGAAGAGGTCGGCCTCGACTATGTGTCGTGCTCGCCCTACCGGGTGCCGATCGCAAGATTGGCCGCAGCCCAAGCCGCGGTGCAGATTCCCAAAACAGCAGTGCCGCGCCCCAAAAAGAGCGCCGCGGCATCCTGATTTCGACATAGTCCTTTCGGTATCGATGAAACGGCCACCCCTGGGTGGCCGTTTGGCGCTAAGCTTACGATTTTGTAAGCAAATTCACGCTGATGTGCGCGGCTCAACACGCAATCCCGACATCGTTTCCGCCCAATTTCACGGCCCCCCAACCCGCCCGGTGCCGAGAAAAAGATGTTACAGATTTCGCCCAGACCCTTCCGCTCGATCCTGATTATCCAGACCAAGTTCATCGGCGATGTTGTTCTGTCCTCCACGCTCGCCAAGAACCTGCAGCTCGAATATCCCGGTGTCAGGATCGTCTTTCTCTGCGAGGCGCGCCTGGCCAGTTTTGTGACCGCCCACGGCATCGCCTCGGAAGTCGTGACCTTCCGCCGCGCCGCCATGCGCGGCACCCCGCTGGAGCGTGGACGCGAACTCTATTCGATGATCAGCCAGCTGCGCCAATTCCGTTTCGACCTGACCATCGACCTGACCGATTCAAAGACATCGCGGCTCATCGTCAGGTTCCTCAACGCCAGCACCCGCATCGGCTACAATCCTCCGGAAAGGCCGCTGCGCTGGCATGAGCGCCAGCCCGCCAATGTCTTTGCCGAGCCATTCGGTTTTGGCGAACGTCACTATCTCTACCGCTACCTTTCGCCGCTCGAGCCGCTCGGCGTCGGCCTGCGCGTGCGCGTGCCGTCGATTCGGCCATTGCCGATGGAGACGGCGAGGGCCCAGGCATTGTTGGACAAACACCATCTGCGGCCAAATGGCTTTGTCGCGGTGCATGCCGGCGCAAGTTTTCACGGCCGGCGCTGGCAGCATGAACGCTTTGCCGCCGTGATCGACACGATTTCGCGCGAAACCGGACTGGATTTCGTACTCGTCGGCGGCCCTGACGAGCGCAAGCCGGCCGAGCAGATCCTCGCCAGTGCCGCGTCGATCGTCAACCTCGTCGGCGCGCTGTCGCTGGAAACGCTGCTGGCGGTGTTGCAGCAGGCGCGGCTGTTTGTCGGCAATGAGAGCGGCCCCATGCACATGGCGGCAGCGGCCGGAACGCCGGTTGTCGGCCTTTTCGGCCTGACCAGCCCGGCCGTCTGGGGACCGGTCGGCGTGCCCAGCCTCGCCTTGCAGCCATCCATGCCGTGCAATTGCGTGGCAGGCAGCCTGTGCAATCCGCTCGATCCCAGCAAGGCCTGCTGTGTCTGGCGCCTCGAGGTCGAACTGGTCGTCGCGGCCGTGCGCGAAGTCCTGTCACGCACGCATGTGGAACTGGAACACGCCGTCTGACGGTGCGCGGCGGTCACATTGTCGGGATATCAGCTTTCTCACGGCCACTATCCCGATTTCCGCCTTGTTGCGGGTCCTGCGATGCGGCTATGACAGCGCCGATTCTCAGACAAGACAGGCATCCCTTGCAAAAGCTGTTTTGCGCCTTGGCGCTATCTATCCTGGCCGTGTCGTCGGCCCAGGCCGCGCCGCTTGTCGAGCCGACGCTGCATCTGAAGGCTGAGGATGGTGGCAGTGGCAATGTCGGCCGCGTCGCGCTTACGCTCGACGCCTGTGGCGGCCAGACCGATACGAGGATCCTGTCGGCGCTGGTGGAGAACCGGATTCCGGCGACGATCTTCGTCACCGGCATCTGGCTGAAGCGCAACGCCGCCGTCGTCGAGATCATGCGCGCGCATCCGGACCTGTTCGAACTGGAAAACCATGGCGGCCATCACATCCCGGCCGTCGACACGCCGCGCAAGATCTATGGCATCCGCAGCGCCGGCAGCCCGGAAGCGGTGCGGGCCGAAGTCGAATCGGGCGCTGCCGCTCTCGCTGGCACCGGCGAGCCGGCGCCGAAATGGTTTCGCGGCGCGACCGCCGAATACAGCCCGTCGGCTATCGCCATGATCCGCAAGCTTGGCTTCAAGGTCGCCGGCTTTTCGATCAACGGCGATGGCGGCTCGTTGCTCGGCGCAAAAGAAACTGCCCGGCGCATCGCCGCCGCCAAGGATGGCGATGTCATCATCGCCCACATCAACCAGCCGACCCACGCCGCCGGTGAGGGCGTCGTGCAAGGTCTGCTCGCGCTGAAGGCCAAGGGGCTGACGTTCGTGCGGCTGGATGACGCGGACGGTGTCGGCAACGACGGGACGACTGATTAGGCTTAGGCGGCGGCAGGCAGTTTCATCGCCTTTGGACTGACGTCGCCGACGTTTGAGATTAGCCGAGGCCTCTAAACTTCGTCATCCCAGGATGAAACAGGAGCGAAGCTCCATCGCGAAGACCCTGGGATGACGAAGCGAGCAACGGCGGCTTGAGTCGCTTGCTCAGGCCGGTGCTGCTTCGATAGTGACCCTGTTGGGATAAAACGCGCCTTGGTCGCGAATCTCAGCCATTTCGTCGAAGGGCTGCTCATAGCCCCACATCGCGTCCTTGCCGGTCTCACCGGCCGGCAGCACGCTCCAGTAGCTGGCGTCGCCCTTGTAGGGGCAGTGGGTCGACAGGGTGGTTTTGCCGAGCTGGGTGAAGTCGATGTCTTCGAAGGGGATGTAGAATGCCTGGGGGTAGGGCGGTTCGGACAGAAGCTTCGCCCGCGTCGATGAGGCGATCACCGTATCGCCGGCACGCACGACCACGGTACCGCGATAGGGTTCGACGGTGATAACCTTGCCGGGATTGCTCTGAAAGCCGGGGGCGCGGGGTTGGCGATCTGGTCCATGCGGGGTTCTCCTTGTTCGATTGGGAGCACAGTCCGATTGAGAGAGTGCGGGGTTGCTTCCCATGTCCCTAAAATGTGTCTGGAGAACTCGTTGCGCAAGCCTTCGCCAGTAGGCCAGAGCTGGCCTTCCGATCACTAAAAACGATCCCGCGTGGAATGCTCAGGCTGCGGTCTTGAACACGTCCATGAGGCCGGCATAGGCCGCGGCAATACCGGCTACCGGGTTGGTGCTTCTTGACGTCGTCTCGACCTTCAGCGGGCCGCCGCCGGTCGGCAAGGTGAGCAGCAGGAACTGGCGATTGCCGCCGTCGCCGATCGATGCGGCGGCGACATGCTGGCCTTCGCCTTCGTTCTGGACGCACATTTTGAACAGCAGCGTGCCGCCGACCGCTTCCAGGGCGCCGCCGACCACCTCGACAAATTCGTCTTCGGAGACCTTTTTGGCCTCCGGCACGAGATCGGCCAGACTTGCGGCAAGCGTGTCTTCAAGCTCTTTGTCGTCGAGTTGAATATCGTCCAACTGCACGTCTTGGGCCCCGCTGTCATCCAGCTGCCTGTCGTCGATCTGCCTGTCGTCGATCTGCTTGTCGTCGATCTGCTTGTCGTCGAGCTGCGTGTCCATGCGAACCTCTTTCAGTCGCCAATCCGCACCCCTACCCCGTTAACGAACTTTAACGTCGACGATGGCCGGATTGTGGCGGTTTTCTCCGCCTTTCGATCACTGCTTGCTTCAGCCGTTAACGGTTGGAGACGTCACGACTGGACAATCCTTCCGTTCGTCCCACAATGGAACAAAAGACGGGAAAAACGAGGAAGCAATGGGAGGAACCAGATGCTCGGACTGATGCAGGAATGGCCGCTGCTCTGCCACAAGCTGATCGACAATGCCGAGCGGCAGCACGGGACACGCGAGATCGTCTCTCGCTCGATCGAAGGTCCGGTGGTGCGCACGACCTATGCCGAGATCCATCGGCGCGCGCTGAAGGTCGCCCAAAGGCTCGAACGCGATGGCTTTGTGCTCGGCGACCGCATCGCGACCCTGGCCTGGAACACGGCGCGCCACATAGAGGCCTGGTACGGCATCATGGGCATCGGCGCCATCTACCATACGCTTAACCCGCGTTTGTTCCCCGAGCAGATCGTCTGGATCATGAACAATGCGCAGGATAAAGGGATCTTCGTCGACCTGACCTTCATGCCGCTGCTGGAAAAGATCGCCGGCGCGGTCAAATCGCTGAAAAAGGTGATCGTCCTGACCGACAAGGCGCATCTGCCTGAAACGACGCTGCCGAATGTGGTTGCCTATGAGGACTGGTTGAACGAGGCCGATGGCGACTTCGCCTGGAAGGTTTTCGGTGAAAACACCGCAGCCGGCATGTGCTACACCTCCGGGACGACGGGCGATCCCAAAGGCGTGCTCTACAGCCACCGCTCGAATGTGCTGCATGCCATGATCGCCGCCATGCCCGACGCCATGGGCCTCTCCGCGCGGGACACGATCCTCCCCGTCGTGCCAATGTTTCATGCCAATGCCTGGGGCCTTGGCCAGAGCGCGCCGATGATCGGCGCCAAGCTGGTCATGCCCGGTTGCAAGATGGACGGCGCCTCGATCTACGAGCTGCTCGACACCGAGAAAGTGACCTTCAGCGCCGCCGTGCCGACCGTCTGGATGATGCTGCTGCAGCATCTCGAAGAGACCGGCAAGAAGCTTCCCCATCTCAGCAAAGTCGTCATCGGCGGCTCGTCCTGTCCGCGCGCCATCACCAGGAAATTCCAGGACAATTACGGCGTCGAAGTCATCCATGCCTGGGGCATGACCGAAATGTCGCCGCTCGGCACGCTGTGCACCATGAAGCCGCAATATCAAGCGCTCGAGGGCGAGGCCCGGCTCGATATCCAGGGCAAGCAGGGCTACCCGCCCTTCGGCGTCGAGATGAAGGTGACGGACGATGACGACAAGGAACTGCCCTGGGACGGCAAGACCTTCGGCCGGCTGAAGGTGCGCGGTCCAGCCGTCGCCAGCGCCTATTATGGCGGCGTCGGCGCCGAGCAGTTCGACAAGGACGGCTGGTTCGACACTGGCGATGTCGCCCATATCGATTCCGGCGGCTACATGCAGATCACCGATCGCGCCAAGGACGTGATCAAGTCGGGCGGCGAGTGGATATCGACCATCGACCTGGAAAACCTCGCCGTCGGCCATCCCGATGTCGCCGAGGCCGCGGCGATCGGCGTCCATCATTCGAAATGGGGCGAGCGGCCGTTGCTGGTCGTGGTCGCCAAACCCGGCAAGGAGCCGAGCAAGGCCGATATACTGGCGTTCATGGACGGCAAGGTGGCGAAATGGTGGATGCCCGACGACGTCGCTTTCATCAGTGAAATCCCGCACACCGCCACCGGCAAGATCCAGAAGATCACCTTGCGCAAGCAGTTCAGCGACTACCGCCTGCCGACGGATTGACCGGGACCGTGCGTTTCCTTGACCTTCAAGCTACCGGCGGCAAAAACGTTAGGGCAGGGGATGTTCAATTTGAGCATCCTTTGCTCTAAGCGTCTGTGCGGGTTGGGGCGGTGCTGAAGACAATGGAAATTGACGAGCGGCAGACATCGAAGGCGGCCGGCTGGTCGCGGCGCACGGGCGCTTTTGCCCTGGTCCTGCTGCTGACCGTGCTGGCCGGCCATCATTTCGAACTGGTCGAAACGCCGGCCTTCCTGTGGGTGCTGGCGATCGTCGCCTTGCTTGCCGCGTTCGCTTTGCTGTTTGCCGGCCTCGCTTTGTCCCGGCTGTGGCATTTCGGTGACCGTGGCGGCCGCGACCTCTCGGTCGGCGCCCTGCTGGCGCTGCTGGTCCTGACGCCCTACGGCTTTGCCACCTATTTGGCGGCGACCACGCCGCCCCTGAGGGACATCACGACGGACCTCGACAATCCGCCAGTGCTCGACACTAGCGACCGCACCAAGGACATGAACGTGCTCGCGCTGCCAACGCCGGGCGAAGCGCGCCTGCAGGCCGACGCCTATCCGCTGGTCACCGGGCATAGCTACAATCTGCCTTTCGAAACCGTCGTCGACGCCGTTGAAACCGTGCTCGACCGCCGCGATTGGCAACTTACTGCGCCATATCCGGTGACGGACGGTCAGGACGAGGTGACGATATCGGCCGTTGCCCGGAGCTTCGTGGTCGGCCTGCCCGCCGACGTCGCCATCCGGGTCAGCAATGACGGCGACACGATCGTGGTCGACATGCGCTCAGCCTCCCGCTACGGCCGCTACGACCTCGGCGACAATGCGGCGCGCATCGTCGGGTTCCTCGCCGAACTCGACCAGGAGGTTGCAGGGCAGGTGGGTGCCGCGCCGGCTGAATAGTTCTCTACCCCACCGGCACAAAAACGCCGTCGATGGCCGGGTCACCCTGGGTAGCAACCAGGCCGCGCGCCACCAGGTCTTCGAGATGGGCAAGCACCGACAGGCCGGCGGCGCCATGCAGGCGCGGGTCGGTGTCCCGGTAGATAGCCTTGACCATGTCCGGGATCGTCCGGTCGCTGTCGCGGATCCGCTCGAGGATCGCCCGTTCGCGCATCTTGCGATGGGTCTTGAGGCCGCGCATGAAGCTGCGCGGCGCGGTCACCGGGCCGCCATGGCCGGGCAGCAGCAGGCGATCGCCGCGCGCGATCAGCCTGTCGAGCGAGGCCATGTAGTCGGCCATCGCTCCGTCCGGCGGCGCCACGATCGATGTAGCCCACGCCATCACATGGTCGGCTGAAAACAGGATGCCGGTGCCTTCGAGCGCAAATGCCGCGTGATTGGCGGTGTGGCCCGGCGTCAGCACCGTCCGGATCGTCCAGTCATCGCCCTCGACCAGCGCATTGTCGGGCAACGCGATCTCCGGGACGAAAACCGTGTCGGCGCTGGCGTCGAGCGGGTTGATCTCGCCGATCCGCAGCGGCCTTGCCGGGCGGTGCGGGCCTTCGGCCAGTACAATAGCGCCGGTGTGCGCTTTCAGCCGGGCTGCCAGCGGAGAATGGTCGCGATGCGTGTGGCTGACGAAGATATGGCTGACCGGCCGGTTTGCGATCACCTTGAGCAGCGTCTGGAAATGCGCCTCGTCATCGGGGCCGGGATCGATCACCGCCAGCGTATCGCGCCCGACGATGTAGCTGTTGGTGCCGTGAAAGGTGAACGGGCTGGGGTTTTTGGCGGTGACGCGCAAGACGTCCGGCGCAACGGTGACGCCCTCGCCATAGGCCGGATCGAAGCTGGTGTCGAATTTGAGCGCCATGGCGGTGTCGTTGAATCTCTGTTCAGGAAGACGGCAAAACTGATTGCCGCATAACACGGAAGCCAATATAGAAAAACGCAAGGCCGCGATCTGCGGCAATCCGGATTGGGGAAGACCATGGCACTTGCAACGACGATGCGCCCGCTTGTTTCTCTCGCTTTGCCCCAGGAGGGCGCGCAGCGCCTGGCAACCCAGCTTTTGCTGGCGATCGCCGGAACGCTGCTTTTGACCCTGTCGGCCAAGACGAAAGTCGTGCTCGGGCCGGTCGACATCTCGATGCAGACGCTGGCCGTCCTGCTGATCGCCACCGCATTTGGCCTGCGGCTTGGCGTCGCTACCCTGCTTCTCTACATGGCCGAAGGCGCCATGGGCTTCCCGGTCTTCCAGAGCACGCCTGAAAAGGGCATCGGCATCGCCTACATGATCGGCGGCACCGGCGGTTATCTCGCCGGCTTCATCGTCATGGCAGCCATTGTCGGCTGGGCCGCCGACCGCGGCTGGGACCGCCACCCGATCAAGTTGTTCAACGCCATGCTGGTCGCCGAAGTCGTCATGATGGCCATGGGCTTTGCCTGGCTGGCCACCCTCATCGGCGCGGAAAAGGCGTGGCAGTTCGGCGTTTTGCCGTTCGTCCTCGGCGACCTGATCAAGGTTGCGCTCGCCGCCAGCCTGGTGCCGGCGGTATGGTCGCTGCTGCCCAAGCAGCCCTGAAACCGGACAAATGAATGAGCCGGCGGGTCCAAGGCCCGCCGGCTTTTGTTGTCACGCGTCCGCCAGCCGATGGTGCAAGCCGGTTGCCAAATCGCCACGCCAATTTGCATCGTCAGCTTGTGGCTGGTAGATCAAATTGCCGCGAGACGGCAGATGCAGAGCAATTCTGGCGCCGATCCACGGCCGAGATTGAATTGACAAGCCATTGCGCGAAACCTAAGCACGAGCAACTTGATTTCAGGGCGGGGGCCGGCAATTCAAGGAGAGCTTGTGAAAGGAATAATCCTTGCGGGAGGCAGCGGGACGCGTCTTTATCCCCTAACATTAGCGATCTCTAAGCAAGTCCTGCCGATATACGACAAGCCGATGATTTTTTATCCGCTGAGCGTCTTGATGCTCGCCGGTATCCGCCAGATTTTGATCATTTCGACACCTCGCGACTTGCCGGTGTTTCGGGAGTTGCTGGGCGACGGTTCGGAATTCGGGGTCGAATTCTCCTATGCCGAGCAGGCGCAGCCTAACGGGCTTGCCGAGGCCTTCATCATCGGCCGCGACTTCATCGGCAAGGATAATGTGTCGATGATCCTCGGCGACAACATCTATTTCGGCGAGGGCCTGTCGCAGCTCTGCCGCGCTGCCGCGCAGCGCCAAAGCGGCGCGTCGGTGTTCGCCTACCATGTCGAGGACCCGCAGCGCTACGGCGTGGTGTCGTTCGACAAGCTCAGCGGCACGGCTTTGACGATCGAGGAGAAGCCGCGGGAGCCGAAGTCCAACTGGGCGGTCACCGGCCTCTATTTCTACGATAACGAGGTCGTCGACATCGCTTCGACGATCAAGCCCTCGGCGCGTGGCGAACTCGAGATCACGGCGGTCAACAACATCTACCTCGAGCGTGGGCAGCTGCATGTGCATCAGCTCGGCCGCGGCTATGCCTGGCTCGACACCGGAACGCATGACAGCCTGCATGAAGCCTCTTCCTTCGTGCGCACCATCGAGCACCGCCAGGGCATCAAGGTTGCCTGTCCTGAAGAAATCGCTTTCGAGCAGGGGTGGCTGACCGCCGACAAGGTGCTTGAACGCGCGACCCGCCTGGGCAAGAACGAATACGCCGCCTACCTGCGCCGGCGTGTCATCGAACTGACGGAGAACTAGAATGCTCGAAATCAGGCAGCTCGGTTTGGACGGCGTACTGGAGATCGTCCCGAAGCGGCACGGCGATGCGCGCGGTTATTTCATCGAAACCTGGAATGCCGAGGCCTTTGCCGAGGCCGGCATCGATCTGCGTTTCGTCCAGGACAATCATTCCTATTCGGCTGCCGCAGGTGTCGTGCGGGGGCTTCACTATCAGCTGCCCCCACGCGCGCAGGACAAGTTGCTGCGTGTGATCAGAGGCAAGATCCTCGACGTCGCGGTCGACATCCGCCGCAGCTCGAAAACCTTCGGAAAATGGGTCGCGCTCGAGATATCGGCCGAGAAAGGCAACCAGATCCTGGTGCCGAAGGGTTTCGCGCACGGTTTCGTCACGCTCGTGCCGGACACCGAGGTTCTGTATAAGGTCACCGACACCTATTCGCCGGCGCATGATCGATCGATCCGTTTCGACGATCCTGATATCGGCATCGATTGGCCGTCGCCGGCCGGCGCCTTCGAGCTCTCGGCCAAGGACCTCAAGGCGCCGACGCTTGCCACGGCCGAGGTGTTCGCATGACGCGCGACGATATGAGGAGAGCGTCATGAATTTTCTGGTGACAGGCGGTGCCGGCTTCATCGGCTCGGCGGTGTGCCGGCATTTGTGCGCCAATCCGGCCTACCATGTGACCAATCTCGACAAGCTCACCTATGCCGGCAATCTCGCCTCGTTGCGCATGATCGAGAATGCGCGCAACTACAAATTTGCGCAGGCCGACATCTGTGACGAGCGGGCGGTTCTCGACATCCTCCACCGCGACGAGATCGACGTCGTCATGAACCTCGCCGCCGAAAGCCATGTCGACCGCTCGATCGACGGACCCGACGCCTTCATCGAGACCAACATCGTCGGCACCTACCGGGTGCTGAATTCTGCGCTCGAATATTGGCGCGGCCTTGGCGAGGACAGGAAAGCCCGCTTCCGCTTCCACCATGTCTCGACCGATGAGGTGTTCGGCGATCTGCCCCTCGACGGCGGCATGTTCGTCGAGGAAACGCCTTACGCGCCGTCCTCGCCCTATTCCGCCTCCAAGGCGGCGTCCGACCATCTGGTGCGGGCCTGGCACGAGACCTACGGCCTGCCGGTCGTGCTCTCCAACTGTTCGAACAATTACGGGCCCTATCACTTTCCCGAAAAGCTGATCCCTCTGGTCATTCTCAATGCGCTCGAAGAAAAATCGCTGCCGGTCTACGGCGCCGGCGCCAATGTGCGCGACTGGCTGTTCGTCGAGGATCATGCGCGCGCCCTGGAACTGGTCGCCACCAAGGGTCAGCCGGGCGAAAGCTACAATGTCGGCGGCAATTCCGAACGCACCAATCTTGGCGTCGTCGAGACGATCTGCGACCTGCTCGACATCAGGCGTCCGCGCGGCGGCGGCAGGAGCTACCGCGATTTGATCAGCTTCGTCACCGATCGCCCTGGCCACGACCGCCGCTATGCCATCGATGCCTCCAAGATCAGCAGGGATCTCGGCTGGGCGCCGGCGGAGAGTTTCGACAGCGGCCTGGCAAGGACGGTCGACTGGTTCCTCGACAACAAATGGTGGTGGGGGCCGATCCGCGAGCAGCGCTATGGCGGCGAGCGGCTGGGCAGGAAAGGGGAACTGTTGGATCGACGAGAGCCAAGTGATCTGCGTCGATCGTCCCCCACATTTGGAAAATTGGGTTGATGAACTGCTGACAGCTTTGGATACAATCTGGTTTGCGGGATGGGTTCATGACCCTTTCGTAAGGCGCAGAATTTCTCTACAAGGCCACGCACCTAGTCTGCTGAACATTGGGCAATGCATTTTATGGAACGATTCTGTCGGCATGACGCCAATTGTTTCGACCGGACGCTAAGGGAAAATTGGCCGGACGCCGATCACTTTGTTGATCGGTTCGCACTAGTACCCTCTTAAGAAGGATATAAAAGTATGGCGAAGGTGCTCGTAACTGGCGGTAGCGGGATGCTCGGTGGTTACGTGTCCAAGGCATTGGAGCACGCTTCTCATGTCGTAGTCTTGGCGGATCGTGCAAAATTTGATCTAGCTGATCCCGATGCAGCTTACGACTACGTCCTGGCAGAAAAGCCGGCCGCGATTTTGCATTTGGCAGCCGAGACAAATGTGGATTTATGCGAATTAAATCCGCAACAAGCCGGCATACGAAACCACCTATCGACCGCCAGCATTGCAAAGGCTGCGGAAAAATCCGGCGCCTGGATGTTGTACGTTTCAACATCCAACGTGTTTGGAGAGCGGGGCAGCTTCGAACACAACGAATTGGATCTGCCGTCGCCTGTAAATTACTATGGTCGTTCAAAGCTGATGGGCGAATACGCGGTCCGACAACACTGCCCATTGAATCACTTGATTGTGCGCGCAGGTTGGATGATCGGGGGTGGCGCAAGCGGCGATCATAAATTTGTCGGAAAGCTTATACAGCAAATCAGGGAAGGAGCCGTTTCGCTTCGGGCGGTAGGTGATAAATTTGGGTCGATTACCCGGGCGTCCCTACTTAGTGATTTCATCGTCTGGGCGCTGGAGTCACGTTGTACCGGCACTTTGCATTATACAAGCAAGGGTACGGTAACTCGATTCAATATCGCTCAAATGATCGGTGAAATCATCGGTAAGGATGTAGTTATAACATCTGTGAAGTCTTCGGATTTTCCTCTCTCGGCCCCCCGGCCATTTTCAGAAGGAATGAGTTCGATATATACGCCACTCTTGACGGCAGCACCCCAGCCAGGCAATTGGCGCGACGATTTGGCCAGCTACGTCGCCACCTTCCTTGATTAATGCGAGACATCATGCTTCTAAAACTGCGCCTGTTTCTTGCTTACGCCCGCCAGTATGGCTGGAGTAATGCAATTATATTCTCACTGTTCAAGATATTTCCGAGGAAATTTGTTCTGCTCTCCCGAAAGCTCGGCGGAGCATCCAGCAGCGTTTCCCCCCTTGTTGCTGCTTTGGATTATCGGGCCTCGTTTGATTCGGTTTATGACTACGTTCCTTGGACGAAGTTTGGAGGCGCGGAGAAGGCTGCGAAGCCGAGAAGCGACAAGCCGGTGTTTGTCTGGTTCGTGCCCGATTGGTCGAACGTTTGGGGCGGAGGCCATTTCACGCTATTTCGCTTCGCGCATCATTTTTCGAGTTTCGGGTGCCACAACATCATCTACATTTATAACAACGAGCGCCATAGTAATCCAAAGGCCCTTCAGGCTGAACTCAATGAAGTCTTCGAAAATTGCACGTTGGAGGTGATAACAGACCCGAAGAATTTGCCGAAGGCCTATGTAGCATTAGCAACGACATGGCAATCGGCGTACCATGTCCGGGCATTTCCTTTCGCTCTGAACAAATTCTACTTCATGCAGGACTATGAAAGCCAATTCTATGCATATGGGACGGCATCAATGCAGGCCAATGCCACATATACCTTCGGGTTTAGAGGCATCACGGGGGGCGGCTGGCTGAAAAGCCGTTACGAAGCCCATGCTGGGAAGGGAACCGCGCAGAACTATAGATTTGCAGCTGATAAGACCATTTTTTTTCCTGCAGATCCCGGTGGGAAAGTCCGATCGAAGGTCAAACGCCTATTCTTCTACGGGCGCCCCTCGACAGAAAGGCGCTGTTTCGAGCTTGGCATGGTTGCCTTGAAAAAAATTGCAGATCACTATCCCGATGTCGAGATTGTAATCGCCGGCTTAGATCTTGCGATGGAGCCGCCTTTCAAGGCTACGCTACTTGGCAATATGACCCTTGCGAAGACGGGGGAACTTTACCGAACGTGTGATTTGGGTATGGCCTTCTCTGCGACCAACCTGTCCTATCTGCCAGTTGAGCTCATGCAATCTGGCGTTCCAGTAATTTCGAACAACGGCAATCACATTGAATGGCACTGCGAGCATGGCAAGAATGCTTACCTTGTGGATCCTGCCCCACAGGCGGTACTTGATGCTTTTGCCGCCCTTTATGATAGCCGACAGCTTCGCCAGAAGTTGGCCGATGGCGGTCTTAAGACGATGGAGCCCATCACATGGGATGACGAAATGACCAAGATCTATGAGTACGTAACGGCGCATTCCGTTGCCAGGTGAGTGGCTTATGAATACTGGCAATTTAACCGCTGAGCTTGTCGCACTCAGACGACGATTGCCCCTTGCGATCAGTCTCGCAGTGAGCGAGACAAAAGCACGCTATCGGCGAAGCGTACTAGGCCCATGGTGGTTGACTCTCGGTGCGGGAATAGGCGTTCTAGGTCTGGGGATCGTTTGGAGCGCCCTTTTGAACCAGGCGCCAAGCGAACTGATGCCCCGCTTGGCTATCGGGCTCGTTTTGTGGCAATTCATTTCTGGTAGCCTGGTAGAGGCCTCGAGTGTTTTCATAAGACAGGCGCAGATAATTAGAAATTACAATTTGCCGCTTATAATGCATCCGCTCCAGCTTGTGATGCGCCAGCTAATAACTTTGGCCCACAATATTGCAATTGTGCTCCTCATGATTGTATGTTTTCCTCATGCGTTTTCGTTCTATGGGTTGGTTGGAATTTTGGGTTTGATCATCGTAACTGCCAACCTATTATTTATTGTTATAATAATAGGCGTTGCCGGTACAAGGTTTCGGGACTTGGATCCACTGGTTCAATCGCTTATGCCTCTTCTCTTCTTTGTAACACCAGTCATCTACGAACCAAAGAATTTGGGGATCAGCCAATTTGTGATCTGGTTAAACCCTTTTACTTATTTTATGGAAATTGTCCGGGCACCTTTCTTTGGAAAAATACCATGCCTTTGGGTCTATGGAGTGTCGTTTGTTAGCATGGTCGTTTGTGGCATCGTAGCCATTTCGTTGTTGAGTGGCCGAGGACGGCGTCTGGCGTTCTGGCTCTGAGAATGGCAAAGTTAGAGTTTGATCGCGTAACCGTTCGCTATCCCATTTACAATGCTCGTTCGATGTCAGTGCGTAATCATTTGGTGCGCTTGGGTACCGGTGGACGCATAGGTGCCGAAGCTGGGAATGTTGTAACAGTCACCGCGCTAGACGACGTATCTTTTAGCCTGAGCGATGGTGACTGCGTTGGCCTTGTTGGACACAACGGCGCGGGCAAGAGCACCCTACTGAGAACAATGGCGGGAATATATGTCCCCCTCCACGGCAAAATTGTCCGGGAGGGATCGATCGGAACGGTATTCGAGCTTGGCGCCGGAATGGATCCTGAACTTTCAGGATACGACAACGTCACCAGAGTCATGATGTTGCTGGGTCGAACCAAGAGGGATGCAAGGGAAATCTATGAAGAGATCGCCCAATTTACAGAACTCGGCGACTATCTTGACTTGCCTGTCCGGACTTATTCGGCGGGGATGATGACTCGTTTGATGTTTGCCGTTTCGACCATGTATGCTCCGTCGATCCTACTGATCGATGAGGTGTTTGGAACGGGAGATGCCGAGTTCCAGGAGAAAGCAAAACGACGTATAGAAACTATGATTGATGCCGCAAAAGTTTTGGTATTTGCCTCTCACAACACCGAGCTTATCAAACGATTTTGCAACAGGATTTTCAAACTCGACCACGGCTCTGTTGCTGAAGTGCCCCTTACGGAGCTCTAAGATTACAGTAGCTATTGGATCGCCGGTCGAACAGCATCCAGCGCTGCGTGGCTGAGGCGACTGGCGCGTCACCACTACTGCCGGCTCCGTACCCTCGGCAATCGCACCATCAACGCGGCTTAAGAATCACCGTAGGACTCCAGTATCCTTCTTGCGTCCGCATGAGGGCGACCGAATTCTCTCATGATCAAACGAAACTGCGCCTCGGAGAATGTGAATGTGCCTTCGTAACGCAGCGTGGGCTCGCGCACATCTCGCCGGTGGGAAAAATGCTCTGTTTCCGGGATGTGATCGTTGACCCAAGAAATGGCGGGCGAGAGCCTTTCCCAAAGCTCTGACTGGCGTTCTACGGACGGTCTCAGATCGTCAGCCCTCACCAGGGGCAATTCGTTGCAAAGGAAGTCAGACAGAAGGTGGCCTGACGGACCCAGTTCAACGTTGAGCATCCGCTGGGCTTCTAGCTCGGGGAACGTCATTGATCGATTAATGACTGATACTGGAGGGAGCGGCAGAGTGCCTGGGACAATGCCTAACCAACGCTCAGTCTTCTGGAGGACTGCGTCCGAGCACGCGGAATAGTTGAATACAGTGAGCACGACCTTCGGGATGGAATTAAGAAACTCAATTACTCGTTTCACTTCTGAAGGCATGCTCTCGTGTTCAAAGAACATTGCGATGTCGCCAGTGTAGCCGTCTCGCTTGACCGCCTGCTGATATTTCGAACATGCGTAATCCACTGGATCTCGTATGAATAGGAGCACTTCGATCTGGCAAAAGTAGTTTGCAAAGCCTCCGAAGTATCGCTGAAACTCATGTCCAAGCAGTTCGGTAAACAGGAGCTCACTGCTGTACAAGTCCGCCGGCGCAGTTGGCGGCCGGTTGTCCAAGACGAGCTGCCGAAGCAGCATGCCATTTCCTGATGATATTTTTCCTTCCGACGCCCGACCTGAAAAATCCGGATGTCGATAGGTGATTCCCGAGGCTTCTAGGGCAGCCACGCCTAAAGCGAGGCTCGACTGGATATAGCTGGAGCCCGTCTTGTAGTGACCAATATGAAGTAACAAACGAGACATTCGAAAGCCGACACTCCTACTTCACATATTCGGTGTCGGGAGATTTGCGGAGCAGGATGCGGGCTAGTACCGCATCCTTGCGCGCGCTGACGAGTTCACTGTTGATCAGGTTTCGCCCGGAATCTATCGGCTGGGCCTCGACGTGAATATTGAAGAATTTGATCGCAGCTACCCTCGCTCTGGCGTACATTTTTAGTGCGACTCGGCTTTTTCTTAAAAGTCTCCTGACTGGCCCCTTGGCAGGGTTGATAAGGAGGTGCTCACCGGTCGATACTGTCGCCCGGCTCATATTCGAGGTCGGGAGCTGGGACATCTGTTTAAGGTACGCCACGGTTTCGTGACACGCACAATCTGCGTAAGGCGACTTGTCGTTATCCAGTTCCTTCAAGAGATTATCGTAGGTGATTTCGCCGTCGGAAAACAGAACCGCAGCCGCAAAGCGGGGATAGAGTTCAATGGCCTTAACTAAGTATCTTGGTAGATTGATTTCGATATCCATTCCTGTTGCATAGTTATAGAACGCATCGTTGCATAGTGGCCCGTTCCAAACGTCGTCGCTTGCAGAAATGTAATCCTTGTAGAGGAATGTTAATATCTTATCCCAAACTATGCCGCCCTTCTTGATCCGCAATGAATACGGCTCGAAGGCAAGATCTACGTTCCCCGCCGCCTTCAGCTTGGACATGTAGAATTCATGTGCGCTGATCATGTCCTTGAAGTGTGCACGAGAGCGCCTGACGCCACTGAAATGGATGAAAGCGACCGGTTGGTCCAGGGTATCTATGTAGAATGCGTCCCCATATTTAATCACCGAGTAATGCTCCGCGTTCCATGGGGCAAGGTTGTACGTGGGGAGCCGAAGGATGTGAAAGCCCTCGAAGTACACCGGCAGGAATTCCAGCCATCGCTGGTCAACGAAAAGTCCGTTCTTCTGGTCCGCAACACATTGCCATTTCAATTTCTCGCGCCACCAAGCGACCATACGGATGGCCTCGGGCGTGTGGTTCAGGGCGAGGAAGCCGAGATTGAAAATTCCTACTTGCAGGAAGATCTTGTCACCGCCCGCAATAGCGGCGTTCATAGGAGATATCGAGCGTAACGCGTGGGGAGTCACGATGCCGTTCGCGCCGCCGGAGAGGAGGTCATCGACCTCGGTCATTCTCCGAAAAATATAGAGGTCTGGGTCAACATAAATAACGCGACCGTACTCTCGATCGAACAATGCCTGGAAGCAGTGAGGGCGAAGGCTTGTTGCCAACTCAACGTTCAAATAGAAACACAACCTTTGCTCCAGGTCGTCGGCCTCGACGATGTCTCCGACATAGATAACTTGAATGCCGTTATCGAGTTCTTGCGGCTCCCCCGTTCCGACCATGAAGAGAAAGAGGTCGGCTTCCGGATAGTGGTGACGAACGCTCGAGAAGAGCACGGACGTCATGTCCACATAGCTTGGATCGGAAATCGAGAAGAAGGCCAGCCTTTCGGTCACTGCTTATCCATCGTCCTTACGTCACTGCACCGTGAGTTTCTAATGCGTTGTCTATTGTGACGACGATGGGGACGGGATTGACGTAGCCTGCCCGCCTGAGAAGGCCAACAATCCAGCTAGAAAGCCGAGTACCTAAAGCGATTGATGGTCGCTCGATGTATTTCTCAGCGCATGCAGAAATCGGCAATGAGATTAAAATAACTATTAAACCAAATATGATGCCTTTTGATAGCATGTGAATGCCTGGTTCGGCGTAAATAGATGAGTACAAAGCCATAGATATTCTAAGAATAATGACGTTCCATAAATATAAGCTGAAGCTTATCCGGCCAAAGAATTGGGATGTGGGGGAGGATAGGAAGCTTTTCAAGCTGCTGGCACCTCCATGATATAAGGCAGAAACAAAGATGAAGCCCAAAAACCCTTGGACGAAAGAGCGACCAACCCATTGTTCTGCAAGGAACGTAGGCAGGAAAAGAAATACTATCATGGCTAAATATATATTTGAAATACGACCTGTTAATTCACCGACCTTAGAATTTACGGCGTAGCCAAAAGCAATATATATTAAAGAGAATAGGGTCATAAATCCATGCGTCGAGGTTGGAATAAAGTGAGCTGCAATGGAAATCGTAATAATGAAAACTATACCCCACTTAGTTCCGTATAGATGAGATATAAAAGCTGATATCGTAAGCGGGATTATGGCAAGTATCTCAACTTGCAATGTCCAAATTGCGCCCTGCAGGTTTGTGTTCGTCAGCAATGAGTTTGATATTACGTCATTCAGATCGAATACGCCAAACAAGGAAGGGCGCACGGAGGAAAGAACAATTAATATTCCGGCAGACCACCACAGGCACGAGATATTACTCGGGTAGATGCGCAGAAGTCTTTTTACCGGAAATGAAATTACCGTCTCCCACGCCGGAGAACTTGCAAATGACCTTCCCAGCGACCTTCCCAAGACGAGCCCGCTCAAGACGAAAAAGAGGATGACGGCGCTCTCGCCGCTTAGGAGCGTCATGACAATTTTAGCATATACCCAGCGGGCAGAGGTGGCTTCGAAGAAAGTGGCGGGATACACATCTCGAAGTAGATTGGGATTCATCCATCCAATGGTGTGATGCAATATCACAACGCAGGCAGCCCAGCCTCGAAGGCCATCTAACGCGGTCGATCGAGAGAGTTGTCCCATCAAGAGCATCATACCAATATAAATTATCACGGTAGAACGAAAAATATCGTTATTTCTATGCGAATACCCAGGCGGGTAGCATCAGAAAAACCGACGAGTCGCTACGTCCATTACCAGATCAATGAACCTCTGTTCAATGAAAAATGCATCATGGCATTTATCACCGTGACGGTGTGCGAATTTCTCTCAACCAGAGATTGTTACTATGTAGACTGCGTCGAATATCTTGCAACGGGCCTCTGTCAGTGGCTGCTACCACGCAGTCAGCCGGCCAGTGCAAACAATCACTAGGAGGCTGTGAGCGAACCAGTGAATCTGACCCCAGGCCTCTTCCAACCTTTTCGTCTCGCCGTAATGTGGCTGGAGCGCCCATCGCTTCGGCAGGACCACCCTCGAAAAGAGTGCCTCTTTGAGCACCCGATTCACCAATCGGCCGCGTCGCCAAAAAAATATCTGGCGATGACCGTGACTCCGCGCTATGCGATACGGGCAGCGGGGGATGGGGATTGGCACTCTAAACAGGTGGTCGGTGACGAATGATATTCGCCCTCGCACTACGTTAGTGTCCAAGTCCTTGCGCCTGGAGTTCAGTACTACCCAATGACATCCTATGTAGAGGTCGTGTCCGGACTTCGGCCGAAGATGCGGCGCGCCATTATAATGATCCAGGATCTGGTCATGGTCCTGGTCGCGGTGGCGCTGAGTCTGGGGCTTTCTCAGTCGAGACTTTCATTCGACGCGCTCTCCACGGCCGGCCTGGCGTGCTGGGCAAGTATTGTTTTTCTCAGCCATATGCTGTTTCGCTATTGCGGCCTCTACAACACCGTGTGGCGTTTCGCCTCCACGCCGGACTTCTTCAACATCCTGAAGAGCTGCGCCATCCTGACCGTCACGCTCTATGTCGTCTCGCTGGCGGTTCGATCGTTTCAGCCGGTGACCGGCCTCAACGAGCGCCAGTTCATCGTCTTTTTCCTCGTCTCCTTCACCATCATATCGGCGCCTCGGCTCTATTACCGCTTCCTGCGCGACGGGGCGAGCTGGCGAATCCTGAGCCGCAACGCAAACAATGCGGCGATCAAACAAGCGCTGTTCGTCGGCAGGCTTGGCGAAGCAGACGTCATCATCCGCTTCACACGCACGGCCGAGCCGGCCGAATATTCCATCGCCGGCATCATGGCCATCGAGAACGGCGCGCCGTTGGGCACGCAGATACAGGGCGTTCCGGTGGTGGCCGTGCGGCCCCGCCTGGTCGAGGTCCTCGAAGAATATGCAAGAGGCACCAAAAGCCTCGACATGCTGATTTTCGGCAATGGCACCGAACGCGAGATCGAGGAATATTCGGAACTGGTCCGTGTCGCCCGTCACAGCGGTATCGCCGTTGTCCAATTCTCCGGCGTTTCGGAGCTCGGCCAAGGCGGAAAGCTGGTACTCGACGCTGTCGAGATGGAAACCATCCTGCGCCGCTCCACAGTTGCTTCCGATATGGAGCGGATCGGCGGCTTTATCGGTGGCAAGCGCGTCCTGGTCACCGGCGGCGCCGGCTCAATCGGTCGCATCCTGGTCAAGCGGTCGCTGGAACTTGGCGCCGAGGCGGTTCTGGTCGCCGATATCTCGGAGTTCGGTATTTTCCAGCTCGACCAGCAGGTTGACGAAAAGGACCATGTCCGGCTCAAGAGCCGCATCGTCGATGTCACAGACCGGCGCCAGATCACCCGCGTCGTCAGCGATTTCAAGCCCGACATCATCTTCCATGCCGCCGCGCTCAAACATGTGCCGCTGCTCGAGGAAAATTGGGAATCGGCGATCCAGACCAACATTTTGGGCACCCTCGTCTGCGCCGAGGTTGCCGCCAAATGCGGGGTGCCGCAGTTCCTGCTGATTTCCAGCGATAAGGCGGTCGATCCGACCTCGGTGCTCGGTATGACGAAACGCGCCGCCGAGCAGATCGTCTCTTCGCTGCACGAAACGCACGCCACCGGGCCCAGCGGCCGTCGCTCCGGCACCAAGTTCATCGCCGTGCGGTTCGGCAATGTCTTCGGCTCCAATGGCTCGGTCGCCACCATCTTCCAGGCGCAGATCGAGGCCGGCGGTCCGGTCACCATCACCGATCGCCGCATGACCCGCTACTTCATGACGGTGGCCGAAGCCGTCGACCTCGTCATCATGTCGGCGGCCGACGCCGAGCGGCGCCAGGGCAAGGACGACTACGCCATCTACATGCTCGACATGGGCAAGCCGGTGCCGATCCTCGAAGTCGCTGAAACCATGATCCGCATGGCCGGCAAAAGCCCCTACACCGACATTCCGATCCGTTTCACCGGGATCAGGCCGGGCGAGAAGCTTCACGAGGTGCTGCATGGCGGCAATGAGGAGATCGTCGCGCTGGATATCCCCAAGATCTTCGGCCTCAGGACCGATGTCGTGGGATGGCCCAAGGTCCAGGCGGCGCTGACATTGCTGCAGGCGGCCATGCGCGATCAGGACAAGGCCTCGGCGCTCGCCGTCATGGCCGGCCTCTATCAGGCGGAAGAGCCTCCAAGTGACGCACGCCGGGAAACCGTTGCGAAAACAGTCGGGCAAGCTGGTTAGAGCAATTCCAGGAAAAGTGTGGAGCGGTTTTCAGTCCGGGATTGCGTCAAAACAAAGAGCCTGTCCTGATCGACCGGGATTGGCTATTGAAACCGATCCGATGGCCGTTCCCAGGCGTTTGCAGATGATTTTGAACCAGTGAGCAGACAAGATCAGCGCGTGGCCGTGCTGCTGGGCACCAAAGATGGCGCGGCTTTCCTTGACGAGCAGCTCGCGTCGCTGGCTGCGCAATCGCATCCTGTTGTCGACCTCTGGGTTTCCGACGACGGTTCGACAGACGGCACTTCGGCCATTATCGGCGCCTGGCAGAGCCGCTGGTCCAAGGGCCGGTTGACCCTGTCGAATGGTCCTCGCCAAGGCTTTGCCGCCAATTTCCGCGCGATGATCATCGATCCGCGCATCGAGGCCGACTACTACGCCTTCTGCGACCAGGACGACATCTGGGAGCCGGACAGGCTGGAGAGCGCCATTGCCTGGATGCAAGGGCACGACGCCGGAACGCCGCTGCTGTTTTGCTCCAGAACCGCAACCATGTCCGAAACCGGAGCAGCGCAAGGGTATTCGCCGCTGTTCCAGCATCCACCCGCATTTCGCAATGCGCTTGTGCAAAGCATTGCCGGCGGCAACACGATGATGATCAACCGCGCCGCGCGAAAGTTGCTGGCAAAGGCATCGGCAAGGACCGAGTTCGTCAGCCATGACTGGTGGACCTATCTGATCGTCACGGCTGCCGGCGGCATTGTCCGCTATGACCCGCGACCGCTGGTGCGCTACCGCCAGCATGAGGCAAACTTGGTCGGCGCCAACGTGTCGTGGAAGGCGAGGCTGTCGCGGCTGGGGCGCCTGTTCAGGGGCGAGTTCGCCGTCTGGACCGATCACAATCTGAGCGGCCTGGCGGTCAATCGCGACATCCTCTCGAGGGATGCCGCCGCCTGTCTCGGCCTGTTCATCAGGGCACGAAAGGGCGGTATCCTGCGACGCCTGCACCTTCTCAGGAAAAGCGGCGTCTACCGGCAGACGCTGGCTGGGACGCTTGGGCTCTATCTGGCGTTCATCTGGCGGCGGATCTAGAGCATGCAGACACGGCCATGAAGGGACCCAAGCGAGCTTTCGACCTGGCGGTGGCGGCGCTGCTGCTGCCACTGGCCTCGCCTTTCGTCCTGCTTGCCATGCTGGCAATCAGGACGACGTCGCCTGGACCGGCACTCTTCTCTCAAACCCGTGTCGGCCAGCACGGGGTGCCGTTTGCCTGCCACAAGCTGCGCACGATGGTTGTGGGAACGCCGTCTCTGCCCTCGCATCAGGCGCCGGCAATTTCCGTCACTGCCGTCGGCAAGGTGCTGCGGAAATTCAAGATCGACGAGCTGCCGCAGCTCTGGAACGTGCTCAAGGGCGAGATGAGCCTGGTTGGGCCGCGTCCATGCCTGCCCACGCAAACCGAATTGATCGAACGCCGCAGGCAATTGGGTGTGCTTGCCGCACTTCCGGGCATTACCGGGCTGGCACAGATGAAAGGCATCGACATGTCGGATCCGAAACTCTGCGCCGAAACGGATGCCGAATATCTCAGGGGAGCCTCGATCGGACTCGACGTCAAAATCCTGCTTGGCACAATCTACCGGACCTGACGGGCCTGTCGTGCAAGTTCCTCAATCCGGCCGAGCGTGTCGGTTTCCGGCATCCAGCCTTCCGAGATCAGCAGTGACGGGTCGCAAATCTGTGTCGCCATGGAAGCGTCGTACGCTGCTTTTCTGCCAAGCAGTGTGGCGAACATCCTGAATGGCCAGGCCGGCACAGGAACGAGCCGGGTCGGAACGTCGTATCCGTGCCTGAATGCAGTCAAGATTTCGAACATCGCAACGGGGGAAGCATCGCCCAGGACATAGGTCGGGCGCGGTGGCGTGGGACGAGTCAAAAGATGCGCCACGGCGCCAGCCACCGCGTCGCGCGATATCAGCGAACGAACTGCGGTGAAAGCGCCTAAGGGCAATGGTAAGGCAATGGCGGCAGCCCGCATCATTTCACGCAGGTTTCCCTTCATGCCTTCGCCATAGACCGGCGGCAGGCGCAGCGCCGTGGCATCGGAGGGCCTGGACGCATAGGCTTCCAGTGTCTTGATCTCGCCTTCGCGTTTCGAGCGCCCGTAGGCGCATTGTGGGGCAGGGAGCGTCGCCTCGCTGATCGTTCCGCTGAAACCGGGACCGGCTACTGCCCGGATCGACGACAGATAGATGAAGCGCCCGCTTGTCCGCGAGGCGGCCGCGCGCGCCAGCTGTGCGGTCAGTGTCGCGTTGACGGCCATGAAGTCGGCTTCGCTCGCCTTGCGGTCATTGTTGAGCGCCGCACAGTGGACGACATGGGTGACATCTCGCATCAGCGCCTGGAATGCCTGGGCCGGCGCCTCGAAGTCCGGCAACAAAACCGCATCGCTCACGGGATCGAGCCGTTCCGGATGGCGCGATGCCATGCGCACCTCGAACCCGGCTTCGCGAAGCTGATTGACCACCTGCCTGCCGATGAAACCCGTCGCGCCTGTGACCAGCACTTTCACGGCCGGCTTGCCTGGGGCGCCGGGGCCGGTTGTTCCGGCAGCATTTGTTGCCGGCCCGATGCAAGATATGTCCCGGACACCAGAAACACCATCAGTGTGGCATCGAGGATGTCGTGGCCGACCAGGATGCCGGTCAGGCCGCTGATGAGATAGGTGATCACGGTGACGACAATCATCGTGGCGCCGAACCGCTCGATCGCGTCCGTGCTGGTGCGCAGCACGATGGCCGCGTTTCTCGCGGCAACGACGAACACAGCCGCGAGCGTTACGGCTCCAAGCAGGCCGGCCTCCACCAATGCGGTCAGGAAGCCGTTGTGAAAATGGCTGAATCCCGTCGACGGCATGTGGAACTGATTGTGGAATCCATCCTTTATCAGCTCGCGGCTTGCACCAATGCCGTGACCGAAAATCGGCATGTCGTGGAAGGCGCTCAGCCCAATCTGCCAAAGTGCTGCGCGCAAGCCGAGCGCGGTCGTGTGGTCGCCCTTCGTGGCGAGCCCATCCCAATCGCTGAACAGGAAGGCCGCGCGCTCGGAAATGATGGGGAGACCGATGACAGCGATGACGATGCCGATCGCGCCCGCGATCAGCAAAAGCCGAATGGCGTTTCTGTTGTTGAGCTTGCGACGGTTGATCAGCAGGACCGCGATGCCGGCCACCAGCATCGCCAGCCAGATGATCCGCGATCCCGAATAGACAATGGCGACCGCGCCGGCCAGTGTCGCGCAGGCCAGCAAAGCCCTGTTCTTTTCGACACCCGATAAGGCGCCTGTCAGGCACATCATCATGCTGAGGCAGGCGACGGTCGCGAACACGATCGGATTGCCGGCGCCGCCTTCGGCCCGTATGCCCAGCCAGTAATATTGCACGACCGCCAGCAGCACGGCGCCAAAACAGGCGGCGGCGCTCGCCAGCACGACGATGCGCGTCAGCGTGGTTTTCTCGGTAATGCTCCAGGTCGCGTATGAGACAGGGAAAAACAGGAAGGTGATCAGCCCTGCCAGATGCGGCGCATCCCTGGCGATCGAATTGTTGACGATGGAGGCGAGCACGCTTGCTGCACAATAGGCATAGATGGCCACCGTCATCGCGGTCATCGGCCGGTCAATGTTGAAACGCCGTCTTTTCAACGCAAGCAGAAGCACCGACCACAGGCCGCCACCATTGAATAAAAAGCTGACCGCCGATCCCAGCACCGGCGGGAAAAAGAAGCACAGAATGGAGAAGGTGATGTTGATCCGTGACGGCGAAACGTGCTGCTTGATGGCGGAGATCGGGGTCAATGCTCTGGTTCACAATGCGCTGGGTCGCGTGGCGACGGACAATGTTTGGCGCGGCATTTGCGGCATGCCGCCCGGCGCAGGTTCAGGAGCCGGTATAGCGGCTGGGTGCGGTTTTCGAAAGTGCGACGAGGTCGGGCCGGCGTTTCTTTCGGTCCAGGCAAGATTTTTCCCGGCCTTTGAAGGCTATCGCTCCGTCGGGCAGGAATTTCCGGATTCTGGGCTTTTCATGGAAAATTCGTTGCCGATCGGTGTGGCCGCCGCCCTTTCCAGCGTTGTTATATCAGGTGGCGATCTGCTAGAACGCCGGCACGAACCGATAGTGTCCAGCAGTGAAGCTTGAACCGGGCGGCTGAAAAGGACGCCCGATCCATCTGATGCAAGGTCTGGATTGCACGAGAGAACGCTCACAGTCCATGAACATCGCGCTTACGCATCTGCAGCGGCTCGAGGCCGAGTCCATCCACATCTTCCGTGAGGTTGCGGCCTCCTTCTCCAAGCCGGTGATGCTCTATTCCGTCGGCAAGGATTCCTCCGTGCTGATGCATCTGGCGATGAAGGCCTTCTATCCGGCCAAGCCGCCTTTCCCCTTCCTGCATGTCGACACCACCTGGAAGTTCCGCGAGATGATCGCCTTTCGCGACCAGATGGCGCAGAAGCTCGGCTTCGACCTGCTGGTCCACGTCAATGAAGACGGCGTGCGCGACGGTATCAACCCCTTTGACCATGGCTCGAACACCCACACCCATGTGATGAAGACGGTGGCGTTGCGCCAGGCGCTCGACAAATACGGCTTTGACGCTGCCTTCGGCGGGGCGCGGCGCGACGAGGAGAAGTCGCGCGCCAAGGAGCGCATCTTTTCCTTCCGCAACGCCCAGCATGTCTGGGACCCGAAGAACCAGCGGCCGGAGATGTGGAAGATCTTCAACACCCGCATCGCGCCGGGCGAATCGATCCGCGTGTTTCCGCTGTCGAATTGGACCGAGCTCGATATCTGGCAGTACATTCTGCAGGAAAACATCCCGATCGTGCCGCTCTATTTCGCCAAGGAGCGGCCGGTGGTCGAACGCGACGGCATGCTGATCATGAAGGATGACGATCGCATGCAATTGCGCCCCGGTGAGACGGTGGAGAGCCGCATGGTGCGTTTCCGCACGCTTGGCTGTTATCCGCTGACCGGCGCCATCGAATCCGACGCCGACACGCTCGAAGCCATCGTCGGCGAGATGCTGACGGCGCGCACCTCCGAGCGCCAGGGCCGCCTCATCGACCGCGATGAAGCCGGCTCGATGGAAAAGAAGAAGCGCGAGGGGTATTTCTGAGCATGCGCCATATCCTGGCCAAGAGCCTCGCCCCGACCGACGGCGTGCGCGAATACATGGCGGCGCAGGAGAAGAAGTCGCTGCTGCGCTTCCTCACCTGCGGCTCGGTCGACGACGGCAAGTCGACGCTGATCGGCCGTCTTCTGTCCGACACAAAGCAGATCTTCGAGGACCAGCTCGCCGCACTCGAGCGCGATTCCCGCAAGCACGGCACCACTGGCGACGACATCGACTTCGCGCTTCTGGTCGACGGCCTCGAGGCCGAGCGCGAGCAAGGCATCACCATCGACGTCGCCTACCGCTTCTTCGCCACGCCCAAGCGCAAGTTCATCGTCGCCGACACCCCCGGCCATGAACAGTACACCCGCAACATGGCGACCGGCGCATCGACTGCCGATCTCGCCATCGTGCTGATCGATGCGCGCCAGGGTGTGCTGCGCCAGACCCGGCGCCACTCGATCATCGCTTCGCTGCTCGGCATCCGCCATATCGTGCTTGCCGTCAACAAGATCGACCTCGTCGATTTCGACCAGGCGGTGTTCGACCGTATCGTCGAGGATTACCGGCAGTTCTCGCACGAGCTCGGCTTCCAGACGATCGTGCCGATCCCGATGTCGGCCCGCTATGGCGACAATGTCACCAGCCGCTCCGGCAAGACGGCGTGGTATTCCGGCCCGTCGCTGATCGAGCATCTCGAAACCATATCGGTCGACGAGGCCGCGGTCGAACTGCCGTTCCGGTTTCCGGTGCAGTATGTCAACCGGCCCAATCTCGACTTCCGCGGCTTTGCCGGCACCATCGCGTCCGGCTCCGTCGCGCAGGGCGACGAGGTGGTGGTCGCCAAATCCGGCAAGGCCTCGCGGGTCAAGCGCATCGTCGCGCAAGGCGGCGATCTTGCCCAGGCGGTGGCCGGCCAGGCCATCACCCTTGTGCTCGATGACGAGGTCGAGGTCTCCAGAGGCAACATGCTGGTGTCGCCGGCGGCACGGCCGCAGGTCGCCGACCAGTTCGCCGCCAACATCGTCTGGTTCGACGAGGCAGCGCTGCTGCCGGGACGCTCCTATATACTGCGCACCGAGACCGACCAGACCAGCGCCACCGTCACCGACCTGAAATACCGCGTCAACGTCAACGACTTCGCTCGCGAGGCGGCGAAGTCGCTCGAGATGAACGAAGTCGGCATCTGCAATATCTCGACTCGGGCGCCGATCGCCTTCGACACCTTCGCCGACAACCGCGATACCGGCGCCTTCATCCTGATCGACCGCATCACCAATGCCACGGTCGGCGCCGGCATGATCCTGCATTCCTTGCGCCGCGCCGAAAACATCCATTGGCAGTCGCTCGATGTCGGCAAGCGCGGCCGCTCCGACCTCAAGAGCCAGCGCCCCGCCGTATTCTGGTTCACCGGTCTTTCCGGCTCGGGCAAGTCGACCATCGCCAATCTGCTTGAGAAGAAGCTGTTCGCTTCGGGGCGTCACACCTACATTCTCGACGGCGACAATGTCCGCCACGGCCTCAACCGCGATCTCGGCTTCACCGACGCCGATCGGGTCGAAAACATCCGCCGTGTCGCCGAAGTGGCAAAGCTGATGGCCGATGCCGGGCTGATCGTCATCGTCTCCTTCATTTCCCCCTTCAGCGCCGAGCGGCGCATGGCCAGGGAGTTGATGGCCGACGGCGAGTTCGTCGAAGTGTTCGTCGATACGCCGTTCGAGGAATGCGCCCGACGCGACCCGAAAGGCCTTTACGCACGGGCGCTGAATGGCGAGATCAAGAACTTCACCGGCGTCGATTCCCCGTATGAAGCTCCCGAAAATCCCGAAATCCATCTCAAGACACTCGGCAAGACGGCCGAGGAGATGGTAGAGGCTCTGGAACACTGGCTGAATGAGCGCGACATTGCCGAAGACCAATATGACAGCGGCGGCGGCATCTGACGACGAAGTGATGCTCGACGTGTTCGAGCGCCTGGCGCTCGAAGCCGGACGCGAGGTGATGCGGGTCTTCAAGGCCGGCTGCGCGGTCGACAGCAAGTCGGACTCCTCGCCGGTCACGGAAGCCGACCGCGAGAGCGAGACGATCATCCTCGCCGGCCTGCGTGCGGCCTATCCCGATATTCCCTGCGTGGCCGAGGAAGAGGTCGCCGAAGGCATTGTGCCGCCCGATCTGGATGGCGCCTTCTTCCTGATCGATCCGCTCGATGGAACGAAGGAATTCGTCAACCGCCGGACCGATTTCACCGTCAACATCGCGCTTGTCCGGCACGGCGTGCCGGAGATCGGCGTCGTCTTCGCACCGTGCAGCGGGCGGTTCTTCTCTGGACGGCCGGGCTGGGCCGAAGCAATCGAGGTCGATGGCGACTTCCGTATCGTCGGCCGCCGGCGGATTTCGGTCAGGAGGGCGGTCACGCCGCTGGCGGTCGTTGCCAGCCGCTCGCACAACACCCCGGAGACCGAAGCCTTCATCAAGGATCTCGGCGCCGCCGAGATCGTCTCGGTCGGCTCATCGCTGAAATTCTGCCTGCTCGCCGCAGCCGAAGCCGACATCTATCCGCGCTTCGGCCGCACCATGGAATGGGACACGGCGGCCGGCGACGCCGTACTGCGCGCCGCCGGCGGCATGACGCGCACGCTGGACGGCGAGCCGCTCACCTATGGCAAGCGCAAACAGAGCGACGACGAGGATTTCGCCAACCCGCATTTTATTGCGAGCGGGAAGGCGGCGGACGCGGCGTAACTTACGCCGCCGCTACATGCGCCGAGTTCGAGCCAATGTAGTTGCGGATCGTCTCGATGATGCGGTCCTGGTCGGCTTCGCTGAGATAGGGATGCATCGGCAGGCACAGGATGCGCTTCGGCAGTTCCTCCGAAACCGCAAGCCCGGTCGGCGTGCGCGGATAGTCGCGATAGGCGACCTGCTCGTGCAGCGGCTTCACATAATAGATCACCGAAGGGATGCCCTTTTCGCCGAGATGCGCCCTCAACCCGTCGCGCTTCGGCGTCTCGACGGCGTATTGCGCCCAGGCCGAGCGGCCACCGCCCAGATTGCGTGACGTCTTGACGATGTCGCCGAGACCTTCGGCGTAGCGCTTGGCCACCACCTGGCGGGCGACCATCTCGTCTTCGAGGATGGCGAGTTTCTCGATCAGGATCGCCGCCTGGATCGTGTCGAGGCGTGAATTGATGCCGACGCGGACATTGTCATACTGCGTCTCGCCCTTACCGTGGAACGCAAACGAGCGCAGCTGGTCGGCCAGCGCGTCGTCATTGGTGAACATCGCGCCGCCATCGCCGTAGCAGCCCAGCGGCTTGGCCGGATAGAAGCTGGTCGAGCCGACATGGCCGAAGGCGCCGCACATTGTGCCGTCGGCCGAACCGCCGATCGACTGCGCCGCATCCTCGATCACCAGCAGCCCTTCGCGCTTGGCAATCGCCATGATCGCCTCGTAGTCGGCGGCAAGCCCGAACAGGTCGACGGGAACAATCGCCTTCGGCTTCAGCCGGCCTTCCTTCTTGATCATGGCGATCGCCGCCTCGAGGCTGGCGATGTCGATGTTGTAGGTCTCGGCGTCGACATCGACGAAAACCGGTTCGGCCTTGGCAAGCGCCACCACTTCCGCCGTCGCGGCAAAGGTGAAGCTCGGCACGAACACCGCGTCGCCGGGGCCGATACCGGCGGCAAACAGCGGCAACAGCAGAGCGTCGGTGCCGTTGGCGCAGGCCACGACATGCTTGGTGCCGATATAGGCTGCGAGCTTGTTTTCGAATTCGGTGACTTGCGGTCCGAGGATATAGCGGCCTTCCTCGACGACATTGTCGATCGCGGCCTTCAGCCGGTCGCGGATACGTTCGCGCTGCGCGCCAAGATCGATGAACTGCATGTCGGCCTCAAAAACGGTGTGGTGCGGGCTGCCCCGGGGACAATGACACGCACAGAAACAACAACTTAACCGGGCCGCTGGTACCAGAGTTGGGCCGGTCTAGAAAGCCGGACCGGCCGCGGGACGGGTTGTCTAGGTGTCGCAGCCTGTTACTTCAGGCTTTCCCTGCATTGCCGCAAGATGCCGGAAATCCGGGCTTCGCCGCCTATTAATCCGGCCAATTCAGTGCGTCTTTCCGGCTCGCGGAAACATAAAGTGATCGGCTGCTTGCAGCGGCTGGCGGCGGACTAAGCGTGGATCAGGCGATTTCGTGCCGCCAGGGCGGGTTGGCGCCGGCCCGCGACACGGTCACCGCCGCCGCTTTGGCGCCGAGCGCCAGCGCCTGACGGATGGCGTCCTCCGAAAGGCCGCCGATCCCGGCCTTGGTGAGCAGGCCTTGCTCGTGCAGCGAGGCCAGAATGCCGGCATTGAA
Organism: Mesorhizobium sp. C268A; assembly: GCF_040324475.1. NCBI lineage: Bacteria > Pseudomonadati > Pseudomonadota > Alphaproteobacteria > Hyphomicrobiales > Phyllobacteriaceae > Mesorhizobium > Mesorhizobium sp. C268A. The sequence continues at coordinate 1,281,651 of NZ_JAMYVX010000001.1, read as the reverse complement.
AGTGTCGCCGGCGCCGACCGTGTCGACCACCTCCACCTTATGCGGCATCACCGTGACCTTGTGTTCCCTGCTGTAGCCGACGGCACCTTCGCTGCCGTGGGTAACGACGATCAGCTTCGGGCCGCGATCCAGCCAGTTGCGGATGACGTCCTCATGCGAGCCGGCCTCGCCGAACCAGTGCAGATCTTCATCCGATAGCTTCACGATGTCGGCCATCGCCATCATCGAGCGGATGCGCCGGAGGTGCTTGGCTTTGTCGGGGATGAAGTTCGGCCGGATGTTGGGGTCGAGCATCATGACGCGGCGTTCGTGCTCGCGTTTCATGAATTCTTCGTAGGCAGCACCCGCCGGGTCCGAAATCAGGCTGATGGCGCCAAACAGCATGGCTTCGATCTCGGCGCCCAGTTTCGGCAGATCCTCTGTCGTCAGCATGCGCCCGGCGGTGTTTTCGTCGTAGAAAGTGTAGGTCGCCTGGCCGTTGGTGAGCCGCACGAAGGCGAGCGTGGTCGGGCGAGGGGAGGTGTGCGCATAGGTGGAGCTGACCTTGCTTGCGCCGAGCGCCTCGCGGAACTGGCCGCCGAACAGATCCGACGACAGGCCGGAAAAGAAGCCGGCGGGCGCGCCGAGGCGGCCAAGCGCGATCGCCGTGTTGAACACCGCGCCGCCGACATAGGGCGCAAAGGCCGGCTCGCCCTGTGTCGTGGTGCGCGGCAGCATGTCGATCAGGGCTTCGCCGCAGCAGAGGATCATGATTTCTTGTTCTCCGGCGGATAGATCACGCCCTTGCGGATGATGATGTTGGCGTAGAGCCGGGGTTCGCTGGTCCCGACGATCGCATATGCCGACCGGACGCGTGCATAGAAGTCGGCGCCCGCCAGCGCAACCACCTTGCGGCCCGGCGCGCGCCTGGTGCAGATCGTTTCGATTTCATGGTGGACCGGATCGGCGACCGAGGGATCGCCTTTTACCGAGGCACGAAACAGCGCTTCCGGCACGAAGTCGTCCACCGGCAGCACGCTCAAAATGGCGTCAAGCACCGGTATGAGGTGAAGACCGTCGGCGCGGATCAGCCGGTTTGCCTGTTCTTCCGCCGGATAGTTGCCGTCGACGAGCGCGATCTCGTCGCCATGGCCCATGGCGCGCAATGTCGCCAGAAGCTCCGGACCGAGCAGCGACGGAATACCGATCAGCATTCAGATGCTCCTGGAAATCGTGGTCGAACCGATGAGGAAGCGTTCGGACAGCGGCAGGCTGGCGCCGCCCAGCGCGCGGGCATGGATGCCGACGGTGCCTTCGCGCACCACCGGAAGCTTCAGCCCTTCGCCATCGATCGTACCGATCGCCTGCCTGATCGCATCGACGAGCCGGCGCCGGACAGCGAGCGGCATCCAGCCGTCGATCACCGCGGCCTCGAAATCGATCACCGAGGACGCCGCGACAATGGCGTAGGCAAGCGCCTGCGAGGCGGTGGCAATCCAGTCGTCCAGATCGGCGCCGATCTCGCCCCATTCCTGCGGCGAGGTCCAGAGATAGGAGCCGTCAATGCCGCGTGCGTTAAGCGCCTTTTCCAGCATGGCGATCGAGGCGACGTCGATGAGCTGCGTCGGCTTGCCGTCTGGTCCCGGCACCGGCATCGAACCCAGCGCCCCGGCATTTCCGGTTGGCCCGCCGAACAGCCGGCCGTTGAGCACGATGCCGCCGCCGGCAAAGGCGCCGATATAGAAATAGACGAAGTCGCGCGCCCCGCCGGTCTGGCCGAACACCAGTTCGGCGCCGCAGGCGGAGGTGGCGTCATTCTGCAGATAGACCGGGAATTCGCACTGCGCCTGGATGTCGGCACGGATGTCGCGATGGCGCCATTCGTCCATGATGTCGCGCGGCGCGCCGGCGGTGTCGGCCCAGTTCCACAGTTCGAACGGCATGGCGATGCCGAGCCCGGCAATGCGCTTGTCCTGCGCAGGTGTCAGTTCGGCGCGCATCGTCTTCATGCCTTCGGTGACGAACTCAACCGTCTCGCGCGGCGCCGGATAGCGGTAGGAGTGCTGCAGCATGGAACGCACAGTTCCGAGGAAATCGATCAGCACCAGTTCGGCGCTGCGGCGGCCGATCTTGAGGCCGATGAAGAAGGCGCCTTCGGGGTTCAGCGCCATCGGGATGGAGGGCTGGCCGATCTTGCCGCGCAACGGCGCCTGGCGCAGCAGCAGGCTGTCTTCCTCCAGTTCGCGCATGATGACCGAGACGGTCTGCGCTGAAAGCCCGGTCATGCGCGCAATGTCTGATTTGGCCAAGCTGCCATGCTGGCGAACCAACGACAGCACCAGCCGCTCATTGTGGTCGCGCATGCCGCTCTGGTTGGTGCCACGGTGGAGACGGCTGGCGGCCGCCTCGGGCGAACCGTGCCTCGCAATGCCGGTCTCCACCCTTGTTCCTTCCCTTGGTTTATTCTTACTGCTTTTGCGGCAGAATGAGTGAACCGCGCAAAGCTGTCAATAATAAATAAGAGTGATTTAATTATTGACAGGCGGCTCCCGCTGGTGTCATTTGAGGGCGCGTCCACACTGGGAGAACTTCAGTGGATGCGCTCGAGATGCCGGTTGGCGGCATCCGCATGGTTCCATGGGAGGAAGATCGTGACCAAAGCTTTATTGAAGTCCACCGTGTTCGCCGCGGCGGGCCTCGGCCTGATGGCGTTTGCTTCGACAGCATCGGCCGCCGGCGTCGGCGCCTGCCTGATCACCAAGACCGACACCAACCCCTTCTTCGTCAAGATGAAGGAGGGCGCGACCGCCAAGGCCAAGGAACTTGGCGTCGACCTCAAGACCTATGCCGGCAAGATCGACGGCGATAGCGAGAGCCAGGTGGCGGCGATCGAAAGCTGCATCGCCGACGGCGCCAAGGGCATCCTGATCACCGCGTCCGACACCAAGGGCATTGTGCCGACGGTGAAGAAGGCGCGTGACGCCGGCCTGCTGGTGATCGCGCTCGATACCCCGCTGGACCCGATCGATGCCGCCGACGCGACCTTCGCGACGGACAATCTGGAAGCCGGCAAGCTGATCGGCGCCTGGGCAGCCGCGACCCTCGGCGACAAGGCCAAGGACGCCAAGATCGGCTTCCTCGACCTGACCCCCTCACAGCCGACCGTGGATGTGCTGCGCGACCAGGGCTTCATGATGGGCTTCGGCATCGACGTGAAGGATCCCAACAAGATCGGCGATGAGGACGATGCCCGCATCGTCGGCCACGACGTCACCAACGGCAATGAAGAAGGCGGCCGCAAGGCGATGGAAAACCTTCTGCAGAAGGACAACTCCATCACCGTCATCCACACCATCAACGAGCCCGCCGCTGTCGGCGCCTACCAGGCGCTCAAGGCGGTCGGTCTCGAAAGCCAGGTGCTGATCGTCTCGGTCGATGGCGGCTGCCCCGGCGTGAAGTCGGTGACCGAAGGCGTCATTGGCGCCACCTCGCAGCAATACCCGCTGCAGATGGCGGCACTCGGCATCGAGGCGATCGCCGCCTTCGCCAAGGACGGCGCCAAGCCGAAGCCGACCGAAGGCAAGAACTTCTTCGACACCGGCGTCAACCTCGTCACCGACAAGCCGGCCAATGGCGTGAAGTCGATCGACACCAAGGAAGGCCTCGCCAAGTGCTGGGGCTGATGGCTGTCTGACAGCCAGCGACAAGCTGACGGCCGGGGGCTTGATCCCCGGCCGCTTCGGGTGGACGATGCGTCACGCGAATAATCCCGGCAGCAGACCGGACAGGCGCGAGCGGGTATCGGCATGGAGCTGAAGCCCAGGGGAGGAAACATGGCTCAAGCACAGGAATTCGAGAAGGTTCTCTCGAGCAGCGACACAAGCGTTGCCGCCTTTGACGAGCACAAATCGGCCGTCAAGCGCATCCAGCATTTCCTGCACTCCACGCCGGCGGCGGTGCCGCTGATTGTGCTGGTCCTGTCGATCGTAATTTTCGGCATCGCCATTGGCGGGCGTTTCTTCTCATCCTATACGCTGACGCTGATCCTGCAGCAGATCGCCATCGTCGGCATCCTCGGTGCCGCGCAGACACTGGTCATCCTGACCGCCGGCATCGACCTGTCGATCGGCGTGATCATGGTGATTTCGGCCGTGATCATGGGCAATTGCGCGGTCAGCTACGGCATGCCGGCCGTGCTCGCAGTGCCCATCGGGCTTGCCGCCGGCGCAGCCTGCGGCCTGCTTAACGGTTTGCTGGTCGCCTACATGAAGCTGCCGCCGTTCATCGTCACGCTCGGCACCTGGAACATCGTCATGGCGACCAACTTCATCTATTCGGCCAACGAGACGATCCGCGATACCGACGTCGACGCCCAGGCGCCGCTGCTGCATCTCTTTGCCCTGAGTTTCAAGATCGGCACGGCGGTGCTGACACTGGGCGTCATCGCCACGGTCGTGCTCGTTTTGATCCTCTGGTACGTGCTCAATCACACCGCCTGGGGCCGCCATGTCTACGCCGTTGGCGATGATCAGGAGGCGGCGAAGCTGTCTGGTATCCAGACCAAGAAAGTGTTGATGACGGTCTACACCCTTGCCGGGTTGATCGCCGCTTTCGCTGCCTGGGTTTCCATCGGCCGCAACGGCTCGATCTCGCCGTCAGCCGCCGTCACCGACTACAACCTGCAGGCGATCACCGCGACGGTGATCGGCGGCATTTCACTGTTCGGCGGGCGCGGCTCAATTCTGGGCACGCTTTTCGGCGCGATGATCGTCGGCGTCGTCTCGATGGGCCTCAACATGCTGGGCGCCGATCCGCAATGGAAGGTGCTGCTCACCGGTGTGCTGATCATCGGCGCCGTGGCGATCGACCAATGGATCAGAAAGGTTTCGGCATGACCGTGGAACCCATCCTCACCGCGCGTGGCCTGATCAAGCGCTATGGCCGCGTCACCGCCCTCGATAATGCCGACTTCGACCTCTACCCAGGCGAAATCCTGGCCGTCATCGGAGACAATGGCGCCGGCAAATCATCGCTGATCAAGGCGATTTCCGGCGCCGCCGTGCCCGACGAAGGCGAGATCCGTCTTGAAGGCAAAGCTGTCGCTTTCAAATCGCCCATGGAGGCGCGCGAGGCGGGCATCGAGACGGTCTACCAAAACCTGGCTTTGTCGCCGGCTCTGTCGATCGCCGACAACATGTTCCTCGGCCGCGAGATCCGCAAACCCGGCTTCCTCGGCGACTGGCTTCGTATGCTCGACCGGCCCGCAATGGAAAAGCGCGCCCGCGACAAGCTGACCGAGCTTGGGCTGATGACCATCCAGAACATCAGCCAGGCGGTGGAAACGCTGTCGGGTGGCCAGCGTCAGGGCGTGGCGGTGGCGCGCGCCGCCGCTTTCGGCAGCCGTGTGGTGATCATGGATGAGCCGACCGCGGCACTCGGCGTCAAGGAGAGCCGCCGCGTGCTGGAACTGATCCTCGACGTCAAGAAGCGAGGCCTGCCGATCGTGCTGATCTCGCACAACATGCCGCATGTCTTCGAGGTTGCCGACCGCATCCATATCCATCGGCTGGGTCGCCGCCTCTGCGTCATCGATCCCAAGCAATATACCATGTCCGACGCCGTCGCCTTCATGACGGGAGCGAAGGTTCCGCCGGAGGCTGCACTTGCTGCCTGATCCGCTCGACGGATAAATTGCCGCAGGGGAACTGGCGGCATGCTGGTCTAAATCGATTGAACGTATGTTGCGATGCACTAGGATAGGCTGGGACTGAGAGCGAAAGCCGGTATGATCGCAGCACGATCACGAGAGGCAGTATGACGCGAACAATGACAGCCAAAGCCCCCGATCTCGAAATACCCGATCCCAAGACGCTGGCCGACGAAGTCTTGCTGGCTCTCAAATACCGGGTCGGCAAAGGCACCTCCGTTGCCACGCAATATGATTGGCTGACAGCCTCGATCAAGGTCGTGCGCGACCGCATCGTCGATCACTGGATGCAGGCGACGCAGGAGGCCTACGCCCAGCAGGAAAAGCGCGTCTATTACCTGTCGCTCGAATTCCTCATCGGCCGGCTGATGCGCGATGCCTTCTCCAATCTCGGCCTGATGGACAATATGCGAGAAGCGCTCAAGTCGCTGGGCGTCGACCTCGACCTCATCGCCGGGCTCGAACCGGATGCAGCGCTCGGCAATGGCGGTCTTGGCCGGCTCGCCGCCTGCTTCATGGAAAGCATGGCGACCGTCGACATTCCCGCGCATGGCTACGGCATTCGCTACGCCAACGGCATGTTCCGCCAGGAGATCCATGATGGCTGGCAGGTCGAACTGCCCGAAACCTGGCTCGACCACGGCAACCCATGGGAGTTCGAGCGCCGCGAACGCGCCTTCGAGGTCGGCTTCGGCGGCTCGGTGGAATCGATCACCTCCAAGGATGGCCGGCTCGAACGTCACGTCTGGAAGCCGACCGAGCATGTCCAGGCCGTCGCCTACGACACCCCGGTGGTCGGCTGGCGCGCTAACCGCGTCAACACGCTGCGGCTTTGGTCCGGCATGCCGATCGATCCGATCCTGCTCGACAAGTTCAACGCCGGCGACCACATCGGCGCGCTGGCCGAAAGCAACAAGGCCGATGCCTTGTCGCGTGTGCTTTACCCCGCAGATTCCCACAAGGCCGGCCAGGAACTGCGGCTGCGGCAGGAATATTTCTTCTCCACCGCGTCGCTGCAGGACATCGTCCAGCGCCATCTCAGCCAGTATGGCGATCTCGCCTCGCTGCCCGACAAGGCGGCGATCCATCTCAACGACACCCATCCGGCGATCGCCGTGCCGGAGCTGATGCGCCTGCTGATGGACGTCCATGGCATGGATTTCGACCAGGCCTGGGATATTACCAAGCGCACCTTCGGCTACACCAACCACACGCTGCTACCGGAGGCGCTGGAAAGCTGGCCGGTGCCGCTGTTCGAACGGCTTTTGCCGCGCCATATGCAGATCGTCTACGCCATCAATGCGCAGGTTTTGCTTGAGGCCCGCGCCACCAACCAGTTTTCCAATGAGCAGATCAGCCGCATCTCGCTGATCCAGGAAAATGGCGACCGCCGCGTGCGCATGGGTAACCTGGCCTTTGTCGGCTCGCACTCGATCAATGGCGTGTCGGCGTTGCACACCGAGCTGATGAAGGAGACGGTGTTTGCCGATCTCCACAAGCTCTATCCCGATCGCATCAACAACAAGACCAACGGAATCACGCCACGCCGCTGGCTGATCCAGTGCAATCCAGGCCTCACCGCGCTCGCCCGCGCGGCGATCGGGGACCGTTTCCTCGACGACATCGACGCCATCAAGGGGCTCGAAGCCTTTGCCGGTGACGCCGCCTTCCGCGACAAGTTCGCCGCCGTCAAGCGCTCCAACAAGATCAAGCTCGCCAATCTGGTCGCCGACCGGCTCGGCATCAAGCTCGACCCGTCGGCGCTGTTCGACATCCAGGTCAAGCGCATCCACGAATACAAGCGCCAGCTGCTCAACATCCTGGAAGCGATCGCGCTCTACGACCAGATCCGCTCGCATCCCGAACAGGACTGGATGCCGCGCGTCAAATTCTTCGGCGGCAAAGCGGCGCCCAGCTACCACAATGCCAAGCTGATCATCAAACTGGCCAACGACGTTGCCAAGGTCATCAACAGCGACCCGTCGGTGCGCGGCCTGCTGAAAGTGGTGTTCGTGCCGAACTACAATGTCAGCCTGGCTGAGGTGATGATGCCGGCCGCCGACCTGTCCGAGCAGATTTCGACTGCCGGCATGGAGGCGTCGGGCACCGGCAACATGAAGTTCGCGCTGAACGGCGCCTTGACCATAGGCACGCTCGACGGCGCCAATGTCGAGATCAAGGAATGCGTCGGCGACGACAACATCTTCATCTTCGGCCTGAGCACGGCGGAAGTCGCCGAGCGGCGCAGCAATGGCTACAACCCGCGCGCCGTGATCGAGGGCTCCCCTGAATTGGCGCAGGCTGTTGCCGCAGTATCGTCGGGCGTGTTCTCGCCCGACCAGCCGGATCGCTACCGCGAGCTGGTCGACGGTCTCTACAACAGCGATTGGTTCATGGTGGCGGCGGATTTCGACGCCTATGCCGCCGCCCAGCGCGATGTCGACGCCGTCTGGCGCAACAGCCCCGATTGGTACGCGCGCGCTATCCGCAACGTTGCCCGCGTCGGCTGGTTCTCTTCCGATCGCACGATCCGCCAATATGCGAAAGAAATCTGGAACGTGCCCGCCTGATATGATTGCATGAGGCCCACGACAATGGGTCTTGTGCACAAGAACTGGTTCCCAGGGAGGGACACCGCCTGATGAAGAAACCGCGCGCGACCGCGACGACGAGCGGGTCGGACGGGCTGGCGTCAGCCGGCGATGTCGCCGCAATTGTTGCAGGCACGCATGGCGATCCTTTTGCAATCCTGGGCGTGCATGATGCCGGCAAGAGCCTGGTTGCCCGCTGCTTCGTCCCCAATGCCGAGTTCGTCACCGCATACACGCTGGCCGGCAAGAACGCCGGCGAACTCACGCGGCGCGACGACGCCGGTTTCTTCGAAGGCAGACTGTCGATCAAGAAGCGCCAGCCGCTGCGGTATCACGCCAAAAATGCCGGCGGCGACTGGTGGCTGACCGATCCCTATTCCTTCGGCCCGGTACTCGGCCCGATGGATGATTATTACATCGCCCAAGGGTCGCATCTCAGGCTGTTCGACAAGCTCGGCGCCCATCTCCTCGACCATGAAGGCGCGTCGGGCGTCCATTTCGCGGTCTGGGCGCCCAATGCAAGGCGCGTCTCCGTGGTCGGCGACTTCAACGAATGGGACGGCCGCCGCCATACGATGCGCGACCGCCGCGACACCGGCATCTGGGAACTGTTCATTCCCGATATCGGCGCCGGCCACCCCTATAAATACGAGATCATTGCCCCGGACGGCGTGCGCCTGCCGCTCAAGGCCGATCCGTTCGCCTTCAAGTCGGAATTGCGCCCGGCCACAGCCTCAGTGACGGCGGTGCCGCCGGCGCATGAATGGGGCGACGAGGCGCATCGCGCTTACTGGCGAAAGGCCGATCCCCGGCGCGAAGCCATATCGATCTACGAGGTCCATGCCGGTTCGTGGCAGCAGCACGATGATGGCAGCTTCCTGTCATGGGACGAACTCGCCAACCAGCTGATCCCCTATGCTGTCGAGACCGGCTTCACCCACATCGAGTTCCTGCCGATCTCCGAACATCCCTATGACCCGTCATGGGGTTATCAGACAACCGGACTTTATGCCCCCTCAGCGCGCTTCGGCGACCCCGACGGCTTCGCCCGTTTCGTCGACGGTGCGCACCGCGCCGGCGTCGGTGTCATCCTCGACTGGGTGCCGGCGCATTTCCCGGTCGACGCGCATGGCCTGGCCAATTTCGACGGCACAGCACTTTATGAGCATGCCGATCCGCGCAAGGGTTTTCATCCCGACTGGAACACCGCGATCTACAATTTCGGCCGCCGCGAGGTGGTGTCGTTCCTGGTCAACAATGCGCTGTTCTGGGCCGAGAAATACCATGTCGACGGTTTGCGCGTCGATGCGGTGGCCTCGATGCTCTACCTCGATTATTCGCGCAAGGCCGGCGAATGGATCCCCAACGAGAAGGGCGGCCGCGAAAACCTCGAAGCAGTCTCCTTCCTGCAGAAGATGAACAAGGAGGTCTACGGCCACCATCCCGGCGTGATGACCATCGCCGAGGAATCGACCTCATGGCCGAAGGTCTCGGCGCCGGTGCATGAAGGCGGACTGGGCTTCGGCTTCAAATGGAACATGGGCTTCATGCACGACACGCTGGAGTATTTCGCCAAGGAGCCGATCTTCCGCAAACATCACCACAACGACCTGACCTTCGGCCTGACCTACGCCTTTTCCGAGAATTTCGTGCTGCCGCTGTCCCATGACGAGGTCGTGCACGGCAAGGGCACGCTGCTCGGCAAGATGGCCGGCGACGACTGGCAGAAGTTCGCGACTTTGCGCGCCTTTTACGCCTTCATGTGGGGCTATCCCGGCAAGAAGCTGTTGTTCATGGGCCAGGAATTCGCCCAGCACCGCGAGTGGAGCGAGGCGCGCGCGCTCGACTGGAACCTGCTCGACTTCCACCCGCATCGCGGCGTCTGGCAGACGGTGCGCGACCTAAACTATCTCTATCGCTCGCGCCCAGCGCTGCATGCACGCGACTGCGAGCCGGACGGCTTCTCCTGGCTGATCGTCGACGACAAGGAAAATTCGGTCTTCGCCTGGCTGCGCAGCGCGCCCGGCGGCAACCCGATCGCCGTCATTTCCAACTTCACGCCAGTGCCGCGCGACAATTATCGCGTGCCATTGCCCAAGGTCGGCAAATGGCGCGAAATCATCAACACCGACGCTTCGGACTACGGTGGTTCGGGCAAGGGCAATGGCGGTGTGGTCGAAGCCAGGGCGGAAGGAGGAGGCATTTCGGCAACGATGCTTTTGCCGCCGCTGTCGACGATCATGCTTGAACTCGTTGCGGACTAGGTCCGTCAACTCGTTTCGGATTAGGTCCGTCGACTCGTTGCGGACCGGGCGATGCTCCAGACTGGTAATTTGGGAGGGTAAAAATGGCAGACTTGAAGAGAACCCAGCCGCTGGCGCGCGATGCCATGGCCTATGTGCTGGCCGGCGGCCGCGGCAGCCGGCTCAAGGAATTGACCGACCGCAGGGCCAAGCCGGCTGTCTATTTCGGCGGCAAGACGCGCATCATCGATTTCGCGCTGTCCAATGCGCTGAATTCCGGCATCCGCCGCCTCGGTGTCGCCACCCAGTACAAGGCGCATTCGCTGATCCGCCACCTGCAGCGCGGCTGGAACTTCCTGCGGCCGGAGCGAAACGAAAGCTTCGACATCCTGCCGGCCAGCCAGCGTGTCTCGGAAACGCAGTGGTATGAAGGCACCGCCGACGCCGTCTACCAGAACATCGATATTATCGAAGCCTATGGCCCCGAATACATGGTCATCCTCGCCGGCGACCACATCTACAAGATGGACTACGAGCTGATGCTGCGTCAGCACGTCGACGCCAATGCCGACGTCACCGTCGGTTGCCTCGAAGTGCCGCGCATGGAAGCGACCGGCTTCGGTGTCATGCATGTCGACGGCAAGGACAACATCATCGCGTTCGTCGAAAAGCCCGCCGACCCGCCCGGCATTCCCGACAAGCCGGAATTCGCGCTGGCTTCGATGGGCATCTATGTCTTCAAGACCAAGTTCCTGATGGAGCAGCTGCGCCGCGATGCCGCCGAGCCGGGTTCAAGCCGCGACTTCGGCAAGGACATCATCCCCTACATCGTCCAGCACGGTAAGGCGATCGCGCATCGCTTCGCCAAATCCTGCGTGCGCTCGACGGCCGAGAACGAGGCCTATTGGCGCGATGTCGGCACGGTCGACGCCTACTGGGAAGCCAATATCGACCTGACCGACATTACCCCCGAACTCGACCTCTACGACCGTGACTGGCCGATCTGGACCTATGCCGAATTGAAGCCGCCGGCAAAGTTCGTGCATGACGAGGATGGCCGGCGCGGTTCGGCCGTCTCCTCGCTCGTCTCAGGCGATTGCATCGTCTCGGGTGCTTCGCTGAAGCGCAGCCTGATCTTCACCGGCGCGCGCATCAACTCCTATTCGACGCTGGAAGAGGTCGTCATGCTGCCCGACGTTCATGTCGGCCGGAACGCAAAGTTGAAGCGCGTCGTCATCGACCACGGTGTAAGGATACCGGAAGGGCTGGTGGTTGGCGAAGACCCTGTTCTCGACGCCAAGCGTTTCCGGGTTTCGGAAAAGGGCATCTGCCTGGTCACGCAGGACATGATCGACAAGCTGAAGCTGTAAGACGGGGTACCATAAACGCATGCAGGTTCTGTCGGTCACGCCCGAGATATTCCCGCTGATCAAGACCGGCGGACTTGCCGACGTGACCGGCGCATTGCCGATCGCGCTGGCCGCCAAGGGCGTGACCATGCGCACGCTCATCCCCGGCTTTCCCCAGGTGATGGACGCCTTCAAGAAAAAGAAGGCTGTCTACCAATACCCGCTGCTGCAGGGCGGCAAGGCTTCGGTCCATGCCGTCAAGATCGCCGGGCTCGACCTGTTCGTGCTCGACGCGCCGCATCTCTACGACCGTCCCGGCGGCCCTTACGGCAATGCGGCCGGCGCCGATTGGCCCGACAATTGGCGGCGTTTTGCTGCGCTGAGCCAGGTCGGTGGCGATATCGCCGGCGGCGCCATTTCCGGCTACCAGCCGGATCTCGTCCACGCCCATGACTGGCAGTCGGCGATGACGCTGGCCTATATGCGCTACGGCAAGGCGGTCGGCGTGCCGTCGCTGATCACGGTTCACAACCTTGCCTTCCAGGGTCAGTTCGGCGCCGGCATTTTTGGCGAGCTCGGCTTGCCGGCCGCGGCGATGGCGCTCGACGGCGTAGAATACTATGGCGGCGTCGGCTTCCTCAAGGCCGGCCTGCAGGCGGCCTGGGCGATCACCACGGTGAGCCCCACCTATGCCCAGGAAATCCGCTCGCCGGAATTCGGCATGGGCCTCGACGGCCTGATCAACATGCGCTCTTCCGACCTCTACGGCATCGTCAACGGCATCGACACCGACATCTGGAACCCGGAGACCGACAAGCATCTGGTGTCGGCCTACTCCGCCGCGACGCTCAAGGCTCGGCTTCCCAACCGGGCGGTTGTCGAGGACCGCTTCAGCCTCGAGCGCGACGACAGTCCGATCGTCTGCGTCGTCAGCCGGCTGACCTGGCAGAAGGGCATGGACATACTGGCGGCTGTGGTCGACGGCGTCGTCGCCACCGGCGCGCGGCTGGCGATCCTCGGCTCAGGCGACGCCGGCCTGGAAGGCGCGCTGCTGGCTGCCACCGCCCGCCATCGCGGCCGTGTCGGCGTCGTCGTCGGCTATGACGAGGGGCTTTCCCACACCATGCAGGGCGGCTGCGACGCCATCGTCATCCCGTCGCGCTTCGAGCCTTGCGGGCTGACCCAGCTTTACGGCCTGCGCTATGGCTGCGTGCCGGTCGTCGCCCGCACCGGCGGCCTTGCCGACACCATCATCGACGCCAATGAAGCAGCGATCTCGGCCGGTGTCGCCACCGGCTTCCAGTTCGCGCCCAATAGTGGCGGCGCCATGCTGCACGCCATCCGCCGGCTGGTCGATGCGCATTCGAGCCCGGCCGTCTGGGAACAGATCCAGCGCCAGGGCATGAAGGCCGATGTCTCCTGGGACAAGAGCGCCGACAAATACGTTGAACTCTACCGCCTGCTGCTTTCGAAAAGGGTTGCCTGAAGCATGATCCGGACCGTCGCCACCAAACCCTATCTCGACCAGAAACCCGGCACGTCCGGCCTGCGCAAGAAGGTGCCTGTCTTTCAGCAGGAGCACTATGCCGAGAACTTCATCCAGTCGATCTTCGACGCGCTGGAGGGCTTTGAGGGCAAGACGCTGGTGATCGGCGGCGACGGCCGCTTCTACAACCGCGAGGTCATCCAGAAGGCCATCGCCATGGCGGCGGCCAACGGCTTCGGCAAGGTGATGGTCGGGCAGGGCGGCATATTGTCGACGCCGGCGGCGTCGCATGTCATCCGCAAATACAAGACCTTCGGCGGCATCATCCTGTCGGCCAGTCACAATCCGGGCGGCCCGCACGAGGATTTCGGCATCAAGTACAATGCCGGCAATGGCGGCCCGGCGCCGGAAAAGCTGACCGACGCGATCTTCGAAAAGACCAAGACGATTTCGAGCTTCAAGACCGCCGACATCGACCAGATCGACATCGACAAGATCGGCACGGTGACCGCCGGCGGCATGGCAGTCGAGATTATCGACCCGGTCACCGACTATGCCGAATTGATGGAGAGCCTGTTCGACTTCGACGCCATCCGCGCCAATTTCAAATACGGCTTCCGCATGCGCTTCGACGCCATGCATGCGGTCACCGGCCCGTATGCCAAGGAAATCCTCGAGCGCCGGCTCGGCGCGGAGAATGGCACCTGCCGCAACTACAAGCCGCTGCCGGATTTTGGCGGCCATCACCCGGATCCGAACCTGGTCCACGCCAAGCATCTCTATGACGAGATGATGGGACCGGATGCGCCCGATTTCGGCGCCGCTTCCGACGGCGACGGTGACCGCAATCTCATCATCGGCAAGGGCATTTTCGTCACCCCGTCGGATTCGGTGGCCATGCTTGCCGCCAATGCGCAATTGGCGCCGGGCTACAAGGACGGCCTCAAAGGCATCGCCCGCTCGATGCCGACCAGCGGCGCTGCCGACCGCGTCGCCGAACAGCTCGGCATCGGCATCTACGAAACGCCGACCGGTTGGAAGTTCTTCGGCAATCTGCTCGATGCCGGCATGGCAACGATCTGCGGCGAGGAAAGCGCCGGCACCGGCTCGAACCATGTCCGTGAAAAGGACGGGCTGTGGGCGGTGCTGTTGTGGCTGAACATCCTGGCCGTGCGCGGCGAAAGCTGCAAAGACGTCGTCACCGAACATTGGGCGACCTACGGCCGCAATTACTATTCACGTCATGACTATGAGGAGGTCGAAACCGGGCGCGCCAACGCCCTGGTCGACGAGTTGCGCGCCAAGCTCGCTTCGCTGCCCGGCACCAGCGTGCGCGGACTGAAGATCGCCAATGCCGACGACTTCGCCTATCACGATCCCGTCGACGGTTCGGTGAGCAAGAACCAGGGCATCCGCATCCTGTTCGAAGGCGGCTCGCGTGTCGTGTTTCGTTTGTCCGGCACCGGCACGTCGGGTGCTACGCTGCGCGTCTACATCGAGCGCTACGAGCCGGACAAAGCGCGGCATGATCTCGACACGCAAGAGGCGCTCGCCGACCTGATCGCGGCTGCCGATGATATCGCCGGGATCAAGAGCCACACCGGGCGCAACAAGCCGAGCGTGATTACTTGAGGGTGGTGACGTCTTTACCCTCCCCCTTGTGGGGAGGGTCGATCCGCGCAGCGGATCGGGTTGGGGGTGCTCGTAAAGCGCTTTCCCCGCGCCGACCCCCACCCCGCTCACTTCGTTCGCGACCCTCCCCACAAGGGGGAGGGTGGAGGATGCGCCGATGACCCAGCTCGGCGCAACCGTCACTCCCGAAGGCATCCGCTTCGCCGCCTGGTCGTCGTCCGCGCGGCGGCTCTGGGTGTCGATCTTCGACGACACTGGCGCTCGCGAAACCGACCGGCTCGAACTCCAGCCGGAAGGCGAGGGCGTCCATGCGCTGTTCGTCGCCGGCCTTGCCGCAGGTACGTGCTACGGCTTTCGCGCCGACGGCGAATATGCGCCGGAGCGCGGGCTGTGGTTCGATCCCGACAAGCTGCTCACCGATCCCTACGCCGTCGAGATCGACCGGCCCTACCAGCATCATTGGCGGCTTGCCGCCCGGCGCAACGAAGGCGCCGACACCGCGCCACTGATGCCGAAGACCATCGCGCGGGCTCAACCGAAGCCGCTGCCGGCCAAGCCGCCTTTGTTCCAGCCAGGCGGCCTGATCTACGAACTCAACGTCCGCTCCTTCACCAGGCTGCATCCGGACGTGCCCGAAGCGCAGCGCGGCACCATTGCAGCCCTTGCCCATCCGGCTATCGTCGAACATCTCAAGAAGATCGGCGTCTCCGCCGTTGAGCTGATGCCCGTGACGGCATGGGTCGATGAGCGCCATTTGCCGCCGCTGGGCCTCAGCAATGCCTGGGGCTACAACCCAGTTACCTTCATGGCGCTCGACCCGCGCCTGGCGCCCGGCGGCATCGCCGAGTTGCGCGATACTGTGGGGGTGCTGCGCAGGGTTGGCATTGGCACCATCCTCGATCTCGTCTTCAATCATACCGGCGAAAGTGACCGGCTCGGGCCGACGCTGTCGCTGCGCGGCCTCGACAATCAAGCCTACTACCGCAGCGAGCAGGACGGCAGGTTGGCCAACGATACCGGCACCGGCAATACCATTGCCTGCGACCATCCGGTCGTTCGCGACATGGTACTCGACACGCTGCGCCATTTCGTCCGCCATGCCGGCGTCGACGGTTTCCGCTTCGACTTGGCGCCGGTCCTCGGCCGCGTCGATGGCGTATTCGATCCGGCGGCCCCGTTGCTCGAGACCATCGCTGGCGATCCTCTGCTTGCCGATAGGGTGCTGATCGCCGAGCCGTGGGACATCGGCCCGAATGGCTATCAGCTCGGCAATTTCCGGCCGCCTTACCTCGAATGGAACGACCGCTACCGCGACGACGTCAGGCGCTTCTGGCGCGGCGATGCCGGCGCGGTCGGTGCGCTGGCGACAAGGCTCGCCGGCTCCTCCGATGTGTTCGGCAGGGAGGGCCAATCCGCCAGCCGCACGGTCAACTTCATCGCCGCGCACGATGGCATGACGCTGGCCGATATCGTCGCTTATGAAGCCAAGCACAACCAAGCCAATGGCGAGAAGAACCGCGACGGCCACAATGAGAACCTGTCCTGGAACAACGGCGTCGAGGGCGAAACCTCGGACAAGGCGATTGCCGAGGCCCGTTCCCATGATCGCTTCGCGCTGCTCGCCACTCTGTTTGCCTCGCGCGGCACCATCATGCTGACGGCGGGCGATGAATTCGGCCGCACGCAAGGGGGCAACAACAACGCCTATGCGCAGGACAACGCCATCACCTGGCTCGACTGGGCCGGGCGCGACGTCGGGCTGGAAGCCCATGTGTCGGCGCTCGCAGCTCTGCGCGGCGCGGTGCCGGCGCTTTCCGATACGCGCTTCCTGACCGGAGAGCCGCCGGACGGTTCTGATGTGCCCGACGTCGCCTGGCTGACCGAGACCGGCGCGCCGCTCGGCGAAGCCGACTGGAACGATGGCTCGCGCCATCGCCTCGTCATGCTGCTCGGCGATGGCGAGGAAGGCCGCCTGGCTGTGATCGTCAATGGCGATCGCCGCCAATGCGTCTTCACGCTGCCCGCGCGGCAAGGGTTTGAATGGCAGCCGGCTGTTGAAGCGCAAGCGGTCGACCTCGCGTGGCCGCTGCCCGGCCGCAGTGTCAGTTTCATGATCGAGCGCCGGACCGCAAAGGCCCGCGCCAGGAAGGGTCCGTGATGGCCGACGACAATGCCCAGCCGGGACCCGAACAGAGCGCCGACTGGTGGCGCGGCTGCGTCATCTACCAGATCTATCCTCGCTCCTTCCAGGACACCACCGGCGACGGCAGCGGCGACCTCTCAGGCATCACCTCACGGCTGGCGTACGTCGCCTCGCTCGGCGTCGACGCCGTCTGGCTGTCGCCCTTCTTCAAATCGCCAATGGCCGATATGGGCTACGACGTCTCCGACTATCAGGCGGTCGATCCGATGTTCGGCACGCTCGACGACTTTGACGCGCTGGTTGCCGAGGCGCACAGGCTCGGCCTGAAGGTGATCATCGATCAGGTGTTGTCGCACTCCTCCGACAAGCACGAATGGTTTGTAGAGAGCCGTGCCAGCAAGGATAATCCCAAGGCTGACTGGTATGTCTGGGCCGACACCAGGCCGGACGGCAACGCGCCCAACAACTGGCTGTCGGTCTTCGGCGGCCCGGCCTGGGAGTGGGACGCGACCCGCCGGCAATACTACATGCACAATTTCCTCGCCTCGCAGCCGGACCTCAACTTCCACAATCCTGAGGTTCAAGACGCGTTGTTGCAGACGGTGCGGTTCTGGCTCGAGCGCGGCGTCGACGGCTTCCGCCTGGATACGGTCAACTACTATGTCCACGACCGCTGGCTGCGCAGCAATCCGCCGCTGGCGTCGAGCGTCGCCGGCACCAATGGCGAAACCAACACCTATCTCTTCCAGGAGCATCTGTTCGACAAGACGCAACCGGAAAACCTCGGTTTCCTCAGGCGCTTCCGCGCTTTGCTCGACGAATATGACGGCCGCGCCAGTGTCGGCGAGGTCGGCGACGAAGGCCGTTCGCTGCAGACGCTGGCCGCCTACACATCCGGCGGCGACAAGCTCAACATGTGCTACACCTTCGACCTGCTCGGTCAGCAATTCTCAGCCGCCCATGTGCGCGGCTGCGTCGAGGCCTTCGAGGCAGCTGTCGCCGACGGCTGGGTCTGCTGGGCGTTCTCCAACCACGATGTCGTGCGCCATGTCAGCCGCTGGACGCGGCCGGGCGGCGATCCAGATGCGGTGGCGACATTCGCTATCGCTTTGCTCTCCTGCCTGCGGGGCTCGATCTGTCTCTACCAAGGCGAAGAGCTTGGGCTGGAGGAGGCGGAACTGACCTTCGAGGATCTGCGCGATCCCGTCGGCATCCGTTTCTGGCCGGGGGTAAAGGGCAGGGACGGCTGCCGCACACCGATGGTCTGGGAAGCGGGCGCCGACAATGCCGGTTTTTCCTCGGGAAAACCCTGGCTGCCGGTGCCGGAAAGCCACCGCGCTCGGGCGGTCGATATCCAGAACGCCGACGACAAGTCCGTGCTCGCCGGCTACCGGACGATGCTCGCCTTGCGCAAGGCGCATCTGGCGCTGGTCAAGGGCCCGATCCGCTTTCTCGATACCGACGGCGATGTCCTTGCCTTCATCCGGCAGGGCGAGGACGCGATATTGCTCTGCGTCTTCAATTTCGCCGACAAGCCGGCCGACTGGCGGCTGCCGCCGGATCTCCAGCCTGTCGAGACGATCGCTCTGGGTGGCGGTGCCGTCCTGCAGGAGGAGGGGCTGTTGCTGCCGGCCCTGGGCTGGTTTGTCGGCAAGGTAGGCTGATCTTCAGGGACGCCGTCCGGCGTCAACAAAGATCGTGTCCGCATGCAACCGTGCCGAGTGATCCGTGCAACGCCACCGGCGCCATGTTTTTCATTTTCGGGCTTCTTCGGTACTTTCGTCGAGCTTGGCCACGAACGGCATTCCTGGAATGTTTCCAGATGGTTGCGCCAATTACAACTGCTGAGGGCAAAACGCAAAATTACAGGACAACCGCGAGCTGCACCCAATTGAACCTGGTAATATAGATTAGCTATGGCTGGTTTAGGGTGAGGATGCTCACTTAGCGTCAAGCAAGACTCGGTTGAAATAATATTTCCGTCTGTCTAGTCTCCTGCCACCAGCTGCCGGGACGGGAACCGGCGGCGCGCTCGAAGGGGCCAGAAATCGGTTCCGGGGCGTCAACACTCGTAAGGCGCAGCCGATGGGCAGCGCCACAGGGAGAGACTTCATGCTGAAAAATATGCTGAAGGCGACGCTTGTCGCCGCGACCATGACCTTTGCCGCAGGCACGTTCCTGACGCCGGCCCTTGCCGAGACCGTCTATAACAGAGGCAGCGCCGCCGAAGCGGAGACGGTCGATCCGCACAAGACCTCGACCGTCTACGAAGCCGATATCATACGCGACCTGTTCCAGGGACTGGTCATGCACGATCAGAAGACGAACCTCATCCCGGGCGCCGCCGAAAGCTGGACGGTATCGGATGACGGCACCGTCTACACCTTCAAGCTGCGCAAGGACGGCTTGTGGTCGGATGGCAGCCCGGTGACGGCCGAGGACTTCGTCTATTCCTTCCGTCGGCTTGAGGATCCGGCGACCGCCGCCGAATACGCTTCCATGCTCTATCCCGTGAAGAACGCCGAGGAAGTCAACACCAAGAAAGGCAAGCCCGAGGACATGGGCGTCAAGGCGATCGACACCAACACCCTGGAGGTGACGCTGAAGGCGCCGACGCCATACTTCCTCGAGATGCTGACCCACCAGGCTACCTATCCGGTCAACAAGGCCTCGATCGACAAGCTCGGCGCCGACTGGATCAAGGCGGGCAATCTCGTTTCGAACGGCGCCTATACGCTGGCCGAGTGGATTCCCAACGACCACATGAAGCTGGTCAAAAATCCGAAATTCTGGGATGCCGCGACCGTCAAGATGGACGTCGTCAACTACATCCCGACCGAAGACCGCTCATCGGCGATGAAGCGCTTCGAGGCCGGCGAACTCGACAGCTACGGCGACTTGCCGACCGAACAGCTCGCTGACCTCAAGACCAAGTTCGGCGATCAGGTCCGTGTCGGACCGTATCTCGGCACCTACTATTACGCGATCAAGACCGACAAGGCACCGTGGGACAATGTCGAGCTGCGCAACGCCATCTCGATGGCGATCGACCGCGACTTCCTGGCCGAAAAGGTCTGGCAGAATTCCATGCTGCCTGGCTATTCGATGGTGCCTCCGGGCATCGCCGGCTACACGCCGGCAATGGCCAAATACGCCGACATGCCGCAGATCGACCGCGAGGACGCCGCCAAGAAGATCCTTGAGAAACTCGGCTATACGCCCGAGCATCCGCTGAAGATGGAGATCCGCTACAACACCTCGGAAAACCACAAGAACACCGCGGTTGCCATCCAGGAACAGTTGAAGCCGCTTGGCGTCGAGATCACGCTGCTCAACACCGATACCAAGACCCACTATTCCTTCCTCGAGCAGAAGGGCAACTACGACGTGGCGCGTGCCGCCTGGATCGCCGACTACAAGGATCCCGAGACCTTCCTCGGCATCACCCGCAAGGCCAGCGGCAACAACTATTCGAGCTACGTCAGCCCGGCATATGAGGCGGCCATGGACAAGGCCGCGGCTGCCGGCGGCAAGCCGGAAGAGCGCATGAAGGACCTCACCGAGGCCGAGCGCATCCTTGTCGATGACGTCGGCAACATTCCGCTTCTCTACTACAGCTTCCACGATATCGTTTCCTCGAAGCTGCATGGCTTCGATGACAATGTGATGGACATCCATCCGTCCCGCTTCGTCTCCAAGGACTGATAATCATCCTTGACTGGACCGCCCCGCCCCCTCCGGGCGGGGCGGACTGGTCGGTCATCGCACCGGTCCGAAAGTCGTGGTCGATTTTCGGCAAGCCCGGTGCGAAGATTTGGCGCCGGAGCGTGGCAATGCGTCTGCATGGACGTATGTCGCTCTGGCCGAAGCGGGGCGCCGATGCTGCGATACATCTTACGGCGGCTTCTGACCGCCATTCCGACGCTGTTCGTCATCGTGACCATGGCGTTCTTCCTGATACGCGTCGCACCGGGCGGCCCTTTCAATCAGGAGCGGGGCCTCAGTCCCGAGATCAGGGCCAATCTGGAAGCACAGTTCGGCCTCGACGATCCGCTCTGGCTGCAATATGCCCACTATCTCGGCAATCTTCTGCGCGGCAATTTCGGGCCGAGCTACAATTTGCCTGACTTCACCGTCACCGAACTGTTTGCCAAGGGGCTGCCGATATCGGTCCAGCTCGGCACCTCGGCGCTGATCCTAGCGCTGCTGCTTGGTTCGGTGCTCGGCACCATCGCCGCGCTCAACCAGAACAAGCTTGGCGACTATACGGTGATTGCGCTGGCGACCGCCGGCAGCACTATCCCCACCTTCGTCATCGCTCCTGTGATTCAGCTGGTGTTCGGATTGACCTGGAAGCTGTTGCCGATCGGCGGCTGGGGTGATGGCGCATTGATCAACAAGATCGGCCCGGTGCTGACGCTGGCCTTGCCGCAGATCGCCATCGTTGCCCGCCTGATGCGCGGGTCGATGATCGAGAGCTTGCGTTCGCATCATATCCGAACGGCGCGTGCGCTCGGCCTCTCCGACTGGTCGGTGGTGGTCAAGCACGCGCTGCGCGGCGCCATCCTGCCGATCGTTTCCTTCACCGGCCCGGCAGCCGCGGCGCTGCTCACCGGTTCGGTCATCGTCGAGACCATCTTCTCCATTCCCGGTGTCGGCCGCTATTTCGTCGATGCCGCGCTCAACCGCGACTACACGCTGGTGATGGGGACCGTGGTGGTGATCGCGCTCTTCACCATCGTCTTCAACCTGATCGTCGACGTCATGTACGCGGTCGTCGACCCGAGGGTACGCTATGACTGAGGGTGCGCTATGACTGACATCACAGCCGCCGCCGCTCCGCCGGCCGTCGTCGGCCGCTCGCTCTGGGGCGACGCATGGGCGCGCCTCAAAGCCAACCGCGCCGCCATGTTCAGCCTCTATTACCTGGCCTTCATTGGCGTCATCAGCATCTTCGGCCCCTGGTTCGTGCCGCATCAGTACACCACCATCTATGCCGACTATGTGCGCACGCCGCCAAGCTTTTCAGCCTATCCGAAGCCCGACATGATCGAGACGGCGCTCAAGGATGCCATCAAGCGCATGCGCGTCGACATCAAGGAGTGGAAACTGGACGGCAGTCGCGTCACCGTCACCGTCACCTCGACCAAACCGATCGACGACCGCAACATCCGCTATCTTGACCGCTCCGATGCCTTCGACGATACCAAGATAGAGAGCAAATCGGCCGACGGGCTCGAATTGACTATGACTGCGTCGGTCAAACAGCAGTACTTCCTGTTCGGCACCGACAACACCGGTCGCGATCTTCTCTCGCGAACGCTGATGGCAGGGCGCATCTCGCTGGCCATCGGCCTGCTTGCCGGCATTGTCGCCGTGGTCATCGGCGTCCTCTACGGGGCGGCGGCCGGCTTTTCCGGCGGGAAGATCGACGAGGTGATGATGCGCATCGTCGACGTGCTCTATTCCTTGCCCTTCATTTTCTTTGTCATCATGCTGGTGGTGTTCTTCGGCCGCAATTTCGTGCTGATGTTCCTGGCGGTCGGGGCGGTGCTGTGGCTCGACATGGCGCGCATCGTGCGCGGCCAGGCGCTGTCGATCCGGCGGCAGGAGTATGTCCAGGCGGCCGAAGCCATGGGCGTCGGCCAGCGCGGCATCCTGCTGCGCCATGTCATCCCCAATCTGCTCGGACCAGTGGTGATCTACATGACGCTGCTGGTGCCGCAGGTCATCATCCTGGAAAGTTTCCTGTCCTTCCTCGGCCTTGGCGTGCAGGAGCCGATGACCAGCTGGGGCGTGCTCATCTCGGTCGGCGCCAAGAACATTGGCACCGCCAACTGGCTGCTTTTGTTCCCCGCCTTCTTCCTCGTGTCGACGCTGTTTGCGCTGAACTTCGTCGGCGACGGCCTGCGCGATGCGCTCGATCCGAGAGACCGATAATATGGGGACCAAATAAAATGGGGACCGTTGCGATGGAAACGCCCGAAACGATCCTCAGCGTCAAGGACCTTCGCGTCCGTTTCCGCACGCTCGACGGCGCGGTCGAAGCGGTCAAGGGCATCAACATCCACGTCAAGGCAGGGGAAACCGTTGCCGTGGTCGGCGAATCCGGATCCGGCAAGAGCCAGACCATGATGGCGGCGATGAGCCTGCTGGCGTCCAATGGCGAGGCGACGGGTCACGTCGATTATCGCGGCCGCAACCTTTTGACCATGAGCAAGCCCGACCTCAACAGGGTGCGCGGCGCCAAGATCAGCATGATCTTCCAGGAGCCGATGACCTCGCTCGATCCACTCTATTCGATCGGCAACCAGCTTATCGAACCGATCCGCAAGCACCGCGGGCTGAACGCAGCCGAGGCACGGAACGAGGCGCTCAAGTTGCTCAGGCTGGTGCATATCCCCGATCCCGAGCGGCGGATGAAATCCTATCCGCACGAAATGTCAGGTGGCCAGCGCCAGCGCGTCATGATCGCCATGGCATTGGCCAACGACCCCGACATCCTGATCGCCGACGAGCCGACGACGGCGCTCGACGTCACCATCCAGGCGCAGATCCTGGTGCTGCTCGCCGAATTGCAGCGCAAGCTCGGCATGGCCATCGTCTTCATCACCCACGACCTCGGCATCGTCCGGCGCTTTGCCGACCGCGTCTATGTCATGCGCTATGGCGAGGTGGTCGAGGAAGGCGAGGCGGAAGCACTTTTCGCCAACCCGCAGCATGCCTATACCAAAATGCTGCTGGCCGCCGAACCGACCGGCACCAAGGCGGCGCCGCCGCCCAGCGCTCCGGTGCTGCTGGAGGGCCGCAATGTCGAAGTGACCTTCAAGATCGGCGGCGGCTTCCTTGCCGGCGAACCGCTGCTGCTACGCGCCGTCGATCACATTTCGATCCGGCTGAAGCGCAACCAGACCATCGGTATCGTCGGCGAGTCCGGTTCGGGAAAATCGACGCTCGGCCGCGCACTTCTGCGCCTGTTGCCCAGCGACGGTGTCATCCGCTTCGGCGACCGCGACATCTCCACCGCCGACCGCCAGGCGATGCGGCCGCTGCGACGTGAGATGCAACTCGTCTTCCAGGATCCGTTCGGCTCGCTGTCGCCGCGCATGACTGTCGGCCAGATCATCACCGAAGGGCTTCTGGTGCATGAGCCGAACCTGTCAGGCAAGCAACGCGATCAGCGCGCCGTCGAGGCCTTGCTCGAGGTCGGCCTCGACCCCAACGCACGCAACCGCTACCCGCACGAATTCTCCGGCGGCCAGCGCCAGCGCATCGCCATCGCGCGTGCCGTGATCCTGAAGCCCAAACTGGTGGTGCTGGACGAGCCGACTTCGGCGCTCGACCGCTCGGTGCAGAAGCAGATCGTCGAATTGCTGCGCAAGCTGCAGGCCGACCACGAACTGTCCTACCTCTTCATCAGCCACGATCTCTCCGTGGTGCGCGCCATGGCCGACTACATCATCGTCATGAGGCAGGGCAAGATCGTCGAGGAAGGCCCGACCGAACAGATATTCAGCAACCCGCAGGCCGCCTACACCCAGACGCTGATGGCTGCGGCGATCGATGTCACGCGCTTCCGGCTGAGTGCTTAAGGCGTGACGTTGAGCAGATAGTCAGGGTAGGGCCAGTAGTTCGCTTAGCCCGCTGACCTGGGACATCTGTTGGCTCTTGTCGCGACAATGGCCTCTTGCCGCTGCTTCAGCAGCTCGATTCTGGCCGTCTCACGCTTGGCCACTGCGCTCTTCACGCGCGTGCCGCCGAGCAGCCAGTTGGGAACGCTGGTGTTGGTGACCCTGCCGCGGGTGATGGCGGTTTGCGAGATGTCGCGCGCGGTATCGCCTACCGCGTTGTTGAGCTCGGCGCATGTCATGCTGTCGTATTTCGCCGGGTTCACCGCGCTGCCCAGCGATGAGCAGCCTGCCGCCAAGGACAAAGCGAGCAGCGCTGACAGCCGGCTTGAAATCAACAAATTCATCTTCCGCAAACCTCGTTCCGGCCGCTGTCTCGGCGGCATTCCTATTATCGAGGTAGCGCGGAAGGTTGTCGCGTCAAAACACCATGCTGACAGCGAACGCCGACGCGGCCGGTTTGCATCAAGCTATCTTGTGGGTCGGGAGAAACGAACACCTAAGTGTCTGTTTTTTCTGGTCGGAGTGGCAGGATTTGAACCTGCGACCCCCTCGTCCCGAACGAGGTGCGCTACCAGGCTGCGCTACACTCCGTGACCAGACCGCGGGCTTATAGCTGCCACATACCGTTCCCGCAAGCGGCAATGGCAGCGCTTCTGTCGCATTTCGTTGGCTTTCGTCGGGCATTGCCGCAAAGCTTGGATTTCCCGCCCGGGATAAACCCCGCTTAAAGCCTTGTGTGCTAGGCAGCAGCCTCGATAAATCGTGTTTTCGCCATCTGGAGCTTTGCTGTCTTGCCCCTGAAAATCGTAGGCGACGCCCGGCCCAACAGCTTCGAATTCGAAACCGAAGCGCTGATCAAGGCGTCCGGCTTTCGCGAATACGACGCGCGCTGGTGGTTTGGCCATGCCGGCTCCGCGCAGCCGCCGGAGCTGAACCTGATCGGCGTCCAGGCGCTGGGCATGGGCCTGGGCACCTTGATCCGCCGTCTTGGCGCCGGGCCCGACATCGTCACCGGGCATGATTTCCGTTCCTATTCGCTTGCCATCAAGCTGGCGCTGGTTTCCGGCCTGATGGCTGCGGGCGCAAAGGTGAAAGACATTGGCCTGGCGCTGTCGCCCATGGCCTATTTCGCCCAGTTCGCGCTCGACGCGCCTTCCGTCGCCATGGTCACGGCATCGCACAACGAGAATGGCTGGACCGGAGTCAAGATGGGTGCGGCGAGGCCGCTCACCTTCGGACCGGAGGAGATGAGCGCCCTGAAACAGATCGTGCTGTCGGGCGATTTCGATCTTGCCGGCGGTGGCTCCTACGAATTCGTCTCCGGTTTTCGCGAGACCTATCTCGACGATCTGGTGAGCGACAAGCGCATCGCGCGAAAGCTGAAAGTCGTGGCCGCTTGCGGCAACGGCACTGCCGGCGCCTTCGCGCCACAGGCGCTGGAGCGCATCGGTTGCGAGGTGATCCCGCTCGATGTCGAGCTCGACCACAGTTTTCCGCGCTATAACCCGAACCCGGAAGACATGCAGATGCTGCATGCCATCAGGGACAAAGTGCTGGAAACAGGTGCCCATGTCGGCCTGGGTTTCGATGGCGACGGCGACCGTTGCGGCGTGGTCGACAATGAGGGCAACGAGATTTTTGCCGACAAGGTCGGCGTCATGCTCGCGCGGGACATATCAACCCAATATCCCGGCTCGACCTTCGTCGTCGACGTCAAGTCGACCGGCCTGTTCAACACCGACAGCGTGCTCCAAGCCAATGGCGCCGTCACCGATTATTGGAAGACCGGTCATTCCTACATAAAGCGCCGCGTCGCCGAGCTTGGCGCCGTCGCCGGCTTCGAGAAGTCGGGCCATTTCTTCTTCAATTCCCCGATCGGCCGCGGCTATGATGACGGTCTCATCACGGCAATAGCCATATGTGAGATGCTCGTCCGCAACCCCACAAGTTCGATGGCCGATCTCTATCGCGCGCTGCCGCTGACCTTCGGCACGCCGACCATGTCGCCGCATTGCGCCGATGACGTGAA
The DNA here is from genome assembly GCF_040324475.1 of Mesorhizobium sp. C268A. NCBI lineage: Bacteria > Pseudomonadati > Pseudomonadota > Alphaproteobacteria > Hyphomicrobiales > Phyllobacteriaceae > Mesorhizobium > Mesorhizobium sp. C268A. The sequence continues at coordinate 1,254,861 of NZ_JAMYVX010000001.1, read as the reverse complement.
ATACGGCGTGGTCGATCAGGTGGTGGCGGACTTCCAGGCGATGCAGCGCGCCGGCAAGGCTTTTGCCGGCCAGAAGATCGCCGACCTGATCACCGTCAACGGCGTGCGCATCGTGGCCGAAGATGGCACCTGGGGCCTGGTACGGGCGTCGTCGAACAAGCCGGAGCTTGTCGTGGTTGTCGAAAGCCCGGTATCGTCCGACCGCCGCCGGCAGATGTTCGAGGCCGTCGACGCCGTGCTGCGCCGCAGCCCCGAAGTCGGCGCTTACAACCAGACGTTCTGATTGGACCTTTCATGAGCGAGCGCATCGTCAGTTTTGTCATGAGCGGCGGTGTCGGCTCGCGCCTGTGGCCGCTGTCGCGCCAGGACAACCCGAAACAGTTCCACGATCTCTCCGGCGACGGCTCGATGCTGGCCAAGACCTTGCGCCGGCTGACGGCGCGGCCGGAAGGTGAGACGCCGATCTTCCTGATCGCCGCCGAGCGCCATGCCGAGCGCGTGCATGCCGACCTTGCCGGCCTCGACCTCGCCGGCGGTGGCCCGCTGTTCGAGCCGACCGGGCGCAACACGGCTGCCGCCGTGGCGCTGGCCGCGTTGCGCACATTGTCGGAGTTCGGCGACAGCCTGGTGCTGGTGGTGCCGTCAGACCATGAAATCGCCACGCCCAAGCAGTTCTGGCAGAGCGTCGAGGCTGGCAGCCTGGCAGCCCTTTCCGGCCGTCTGGTGGTGTTCGGCATCAAGCCGACGCAGCCCGAGACCGGCTATGGGTATATCGAAGTCGCAGCCGAAAGCGGCGGCGTCTTCGACGTGTCGCGCTTCGTCGAAAAGCCCGACCTCGCCACCGCGCAGAGCTATCTCAGTGCGGGCACCTTCTACTGGAACACCGGCATTTTCCTGTTTCGCGCCGGCGCCATGCGCGATGCATTTGCGGCCTTCCAGCCCGACATCTGGCAGGCCACCCAAGCGGCCTACAAGGCAGCGACTTCGGATCTGTCCGGCCTCTATATGCCGCTCGACCTCTACGCCGCCATCCCGTCGAACTCGATCGACTACGCCATCATGGAGCGGGCCAAGGACATCGTCATGGTACCGGCCGGCTTTCGCTGGAACGACCTCGGCTCCTGGCAGTCGCTGCTCGATGTCGGCCCTGCTGATGCCAATGGCAATGTCGTCGTCGGCGATGTTGTCGCCATCGATTGCGAGAACTCCTACATCAGAAGCGACGGCCGGCTTTTGTCGGCTATCGGCATGAAGGACGTCGCGATCGTCTCGACGGCGGACGCCACCTTCGTCGCACCGGTCAGCCACAGCCAGCACGTCAAGAAGATCGTCGAGCAGCTGGAGAAATCGGGACGGCTGGAAACCAGGTTTACGCCGGCACACGACCGCGTCATCGAGAGCGGCGCCTGGCGTCGGCGCGTGCATCACTGGCTGTTCGAGGAGACCTTGCCGCTTTGGTCGACTTCAGGCGTCGATGAGCGTCATGGCGGCTTCCACGAGGCGCTCGGCTTCCACGGCGAGGCGCTGTTGAAGCCCAAGCGCATGCGCACGACGGCGAGGCAAGTCTACGCCTTCGCCGTTGCCAAGGCCCGCGGCTGGGACGGTCCAGCCGATCGCCTGATCTCCCATGGCATCGCCTTCATGGCCGGCAAGGGCCGCACGGACCGGGGCGGCTGGGTGCGCACGCTCAATGTCGACGGCTCCGTCGCCGACCCAACCGAGGATGCCTACGACCATTCCTGCGTGCTGCTGGCGCTGGCGCATGCGCATATGTGCGGCAATCCGGATGCGCTGCGGCTGGGCCAGGAGACCTTCGTGTTCCTCGACGCGCATCTCGAGGACAGCCGCATGACCGGTTTCCTCGAGACGTCGGACGGGGAGGGCGAGCGGCGCTCCAACCCGCATATGCATCTGCTCGAGGCCTTCCTCGCCTGGTATGAGGCGACCGGCGACCGCACCTATCTGCGCCGCGCCGCGCGCATCATCGACCTTTTCCGCAGTCATTTCTTCGATGCCGAGAGCTGGACGCTGGGCGAATATTTCGACGCCGGGTGGAAGCCGGCCGCCGGCGAGAAGGGCACATGGACCGAGCCCGGCCATCATTTCGAATGGGCCTCGCTGCTCACCGATTTCGTCGCCCGCAGCGGCCAGGGCGAGTTGAGCAATTTTGCCCGCAAGCTCTACGCCTCGGCCATCGCCAACGGCCTCAACCGCGCCACCGGCCTTGCCTACGGTGCGGTCTCCCGGCAGGGCCTGCCGCTCGACCTCGTATCGCGCAGCTGGCCGCAGGCGGAAGCGATCAAGGCGGCGATTGCGCTGGATGGCTCGGGCGGTCCCGACCTCAAGCCCGAAATCGAGGCGCGCGTCGGCCGGCTATTCCGCTGGCACATCGACCCGGCGCCGCTCGGCCTGTGGATCGACCGCATCGACGAACGCGGCCGCTCCTTGGCATCGGACGTGCCGGCCAGCATCTTCTATCATCTGGTCTGCGCGCTGACGCAGTATCTTGATGGGACAGCGCAGAAGGGGTGAAGCGTTGGAGCTGCCAATCTCCCCCCTTGCGGGGGAGATGCCTGGCAAGGCAGAGGGGGGTGCTGTCCCGCCGACGTCTCAGCTACTCGAAGATCAGACCAAAGGTTGGCGATCCGTCACACCCCCCTCTGGCCTGCCGGCCATCTCCCCCGCAAGGGGGGAGATCAGCTGTCACTTCGCTTTCAATGCCTCAATACGGGCTCGCTACATCCCCGGTCTCGACATACACCGCCTTCAGCTGCGAATAGAGCGCTAAAGCCGCCAGCGAGTTCTCGCGCCCGATGCCGGATTGCTTCACCCCGCCAAACGGAATTTCCACCGGCGTCAGATTGTAGGCGTTTATCCAGCAGGTGCCGGCCTGCAGTTCGGCGATCACCCTATGGGCGCGCTGCAGGTCGCGGGTGAAGACGCCGGCGGCGAGGCCGAATTCGGTGTCGTTGGCGCGGTCGATCACCTCGTCCTCGCCGTCGAACTTCAGCACGCTCATCACCGGCCCGAAAATCTCCTCGCGCGCAATGCGCATCGTATCGGTGACACCGGTGAACACCGTCGGCTCGACAAAGAAGCCGCCATCGAACCCTTGCAGCGACGGCACGTTGCCACCGCAGGCGAGCGTTGCTCCATCCTGCCTGCCGGCCGCGATGTAGGAAACGACCTTCTCCTGCTGCGCCTTGTTGACCAGCGGCCCCATCTGCGTCTCAGGATCGAGCGGATCGCCGATGCGGATCTTTTTCGTCCGCTCGACCAGCCGGTCGACGAAGCGGTCATGGATGCCGCTTTGTACGAAAACACGCGTGCCGTTGGAGCAGATCTGCCCGGTCGAATAGAAATTGCCGAGCATGGCGCCGCCGATGGCGTTTTCGAGATCGGCATCGTCGAACACGATCAGCGGCGACTTGCCGCCGAGTTCCATCGTCGCATGCTTCATCTTCGAACCGGCGAGCGACAGCACCTTGCGGCCGGTCGGCACCGAGCCGGTCACCGAAACCTTGGCAACGACATCGTGGCCGACGAGGCCGGCGCCGACATCGCCATAGCCTTGCACGACGTTGAACAGCCCGTCGGGCAGGCCCGCCTCTGAGTAGATCTCGGCCAGCGCCAGCGCCGACAGCGGCGTGTTTTCCGAAGGCTTGAATACCATGGCGTTGCCCATGGCGAGCGCGGGGGCGGATTTCCAGCCGGCGATCTGGATCGGATAGTTCCAGGCGCCGATGCCGACGCACACACCGAGCGCCTCGCGGCGCGTATAGGCAAAAGGTCCACCAAGATCGATCGCATCGCCGTTGAAGGCGGCAACCGCGCCGCCGAAATATTCGAGGCAGTCGGCGGCCGATAGTGCATCCGCCACCAGCGTCTCCTGGATCGCTTTGCCGGTGTCGAGCGTCTCGATCCGCGCCAGATCGGCGTTGCGCGCGCGCAAAATGTCGGCGGCGCGGCGCAGGATGCGGCCACGCTCGACCGGCTTCATCCGCGCCCAGGCCGGTTGTGCGGCCCGCGCGGCTTCGATGGCGAGCTCCAGCACGTTCGGAGTCGCCGAATGCAAGGTGGCGATGACCTCACCGGTCGCCGGATAGATCACCGGCAGCGGCGCGCCGCCTTCGTCCTCGATGTAGCGGCCGTTGACATAGTGCGATGCCGTTGGCTGGGCGCGCATGCTGTTCTCCAGATGTATTCGCTATTGCGGAGCAGTCCGCCGGACAATGCCCTATCGATCCGCCACCTGCCAGCGCGGATTGATCCAGGGTTCCTGGTTGGACGGCGCCAGTGGCGTGCGGCCGAGAATGTGGTCGGAGGCCTTCTCGCCGGTCATGATCGACGGCGCGTTGAGGTTGCCGTTGGTCACCCGCGGGAAGATCGAGGAGTCGGCGACGCGCAGGCCGTCGACGCCGATGACCCGGCACTCCGGATCGACCACGCTCATGATGTCGTCGGCGCGGCCCATCTTGCAAGTGCCGCACGGGTGGTAGGCACTCTCGGCATGATCGCGGATGAAGGCGTCGAGATCCTCGTCCGACTGGACGTGCGAACCCGGCGAGATTTCCTTGCCGCGAAAGCCGTCAAAAGCCTTCTGGCCGAAGATCTCGCGGGTCAGCCGGATGCAGTGGCGGAACTCGGTCCAGTCGTCTGGATGCGACATGTAGTTGAAGCGGATGACCGGCGTCGCTTTCGGGTCGGGCGAGCGCAGCGTCACCGAACCGCGCGACTTCGACCGCATCGGCCCGACATGCGCCTGGAAGCCATGCGCCTTCGCCGCCGCCTTGCCGTCATAGCGCACCGCCGCCGGGATGAAGTGGTACTGGATATCGGGGTAGTCGACACCGGCCTGCGAGCGTACGAAGGCCGCGGCCTCGAAATGGTTGGTGGCGCCGAGGCCGGTCTTGAAGAACAGCCACTGCGCCCCGATCAGCGTCTTGGAGAATGGGTTGAGAACCGAATTCAGCGTGATCGGCTGGGTCGATTCCTGCTGGATGTAGAGCTCCATATGATCCTGCAGATTGCGGCCGACACCGGGCCGGTCGGCCACGACCTGGATGCCGTTCTCCGTGAGATGCGCGGCCGGGCCGATACCGGATAGCATCAGGATCTTGGGCGAATTGATCGACGATGCGGCGACGATCACCTCACGTCGTGCCTTAACGACCTGAATCTGTTTGTGAGCTTCGATCTCGACTCCGACGGCACGCTGATTCTCGATGATCACCCGGCGGGCGAAGCCTCTGATCACGCTGACATTTTGCCGCTTGAGCGCCGGCTTCAGATAGGCCGACGCAGCCGACCAGCGGCGGCCGCCGCGAATGGTTTGCTCCATCGGTCCGAAGCCTTCCTGCTTCCAGCCATTGTAGTCGTCGGTCAGTTCGAACCCGGCTTGGCGGCCGGCCTCGACAAAGGCGCCGTAGAGCGGATTCTTGCGCGGGCCACGCTGGACGTGCAGCGGGCCGCCGTGGCCGCGCCAGCCGTCCTCGCCGCCGTCACTGTCCTCCATGCGCTTGAAATAGGGCAGCACGTCGGCGAAGCCCCAGCCGGCCGCCCCCTGTTCGGCCCAGTGGTCGAAGTCGCGTGCGTGGCCCCTGACATAGACCATGCCGTTGATCGAGGACGAGCCGCCGATCACCTTGCCGCGTGGCGTCGCCAGCACGCGGCCGCCGAGATGCGGCTCCGGTTCGCTGGCAAAGCCCCAGTCGTAAAGGCTCATGTTGAGCGGGATCGACAGCGCCGACGGCATCTGGATCAGCGGCCCGATATCGGTACCGCCGAACTCGATGACGATCACCGAATGCTTGCCGTCTTCCGACAGTCGGTAGGCCATGGCCGAGCCGGCCGAGCCGGAGCCGATGATGACGAAGTCTGCTTCAAGCATGGTTCACATGCGCCCATCGTTCATATGCGAAATAAAATCGGCGAGCGAGACATTGCCGCCGGTAGCCATGACCAGGACCGTTTTACCCGTCACATCCACCTTGCCGCCGAGAAGCGCCGCCAGAGAGGCGGCGCCCGATGGCTCGAGCACCAGCTTCATCCGTTCGAAGGCGATCTTCATCGCTCGCCTAACCGATTGGTCGTCGACGGTGATGCCGCGCACGCCAGCGGTCTTGACCGCCGCGAACGGCGCGTCGCCCGGCCGCCGCGACATCAGCCCGTCGCAGATCGATTTCGGCGCGATCGGCATGGTCTCGATGGCGCCATGCGCTAGCGATGCACCCATGCCGTTGAAGCCTTCCGGCTCGACGCCGATGATCTCGGTTGCCGGCGACAGATAGTGGAAGGCGAGCGAGATGCCGCCGATCAGTCCGCCGCCGCCGACCGAGCAGAACAGAAGGTCGGCACTGGCGTCCTTTGCCTCGAATTGTTCGAGCGCTTCGAGCCCGGCGCCGGCCTGGCCGGCAACGATCTCCGGATCGTCGAATGGATGCAGCAACGCCAGCCCTTCGGTCTCGGCAATCTCGCAGGCCTTGGCGGCTGCGACCTCTTCACGGGCGCGCTCGCCATGATCGGTCAGCACGACGCGCGCGCCATAGCCTGTGGTCGCATCGCGCTTGGCGGCCGGCGCGTCGATCGGCATGACGATGGTGACGGGAATGCCGAGCGCCTGGCCGGCAGCCGCCAACCCTTGCGCGAAATTGCCGGAGGAGTAGGCGACGACGCCTTTTATGGCCTCATCCGGCGACAGCCGCTTCAACCGCCAATAGGCCCCGCGCACCTTGAACGAGCCGGCCCATTGCAGTGATTCCGGCTTGATAAAGACGCGGGCCGCACCCGTCTCCTTGGCCAAGGCTGTCGATTCCAGCAAAGGCGTGATCTGCGTCGCCTTCGACGTCACGGCATAGGCCTGTCTGAGGTGCTCGAGGGAGGGGACAATTGTCATCATTCGCCTCGCGGAAAGCGTTTCTGTTCCTCGAGATTGTCGAGGTTCATGTGGTTGCGCATGTAGCGTTCCGACGCCTTCTGCAGCGGTTGGAACTCCCAGGGGTAATGCGTGCCGTTGCGTAGCGCCGGATAGACCACCCAGCGCCGCGCCTGGCTGGTACGCACGGCGGCGTCGAAGGCGGCCATGTCCCAGCGCGCTCGTACGGCTCCCGTGAAGGCCGCCACCAGATCGGCATGCGTCGGATCGGTGGCAAGATTGGTGAGTTCTTGCGGATCGGCTTCGAGATCGAACAGAAGCGGCGGATCGATCTCGCAATGGATGAATTTATAGCGGCCGTCGCGGATCGCCACCAACGGCGCGTTGGAGCCTTCGGCGGCATACTCCATCAGAACTGGAGCATCGCGTTTCGTGCCCTCGAGCAGCGGCAGCAGCGACTGGCCGTCGGTCCACGGCGCGATCGCCGAGATGTCGATGCCGGCGAGATCGCACAATGTCGGCGTCACGTCGAGATTGGAAACCGGCGCGTCGATCAGCCCCGCGGCAACGCCCTTGCCGGCGATCATCAGCGGCACCCGTGCCGAGCCCTCGAAAAAGTTCATCTTGAACCACAGGCCGCGCTCGCCAAGCATATCGCCATGGTCGGAGCAGAACAGGATGACCGTGTCGTCCAGCATGCGCGTACGTTCCAGCACTGACATCAACTCGCCGACCTTGTCGTCGAGATAGGAGATGTTGGCGTAGTAGCCGCGCCGCGAGCGGCGGATCTGCTCCGGCGTGATGTTGAAACTGTCGTAGTCGCTGGCGCGGTAAAGCCGCTGCGAATGCGGGTCCTGATCGGCATAGGGGATGAATCCCACCTCCGGTTCGAGCGCCGGACAATCTTCATAGAGATCCCAATATTGCCGCCGTGCGACATAGGGGTCGTGCGGGTGGGTGAAGGAAACCGTCAGGCACCAGGGCCGGCTGGCCGCATCGTCGGAGGTGCGGGCAAGGTCGTAGAGTTTTTGCACCGCGTGGAAGGCGACCTCGTCGTCATACTCCATCTGGTTGGTGATCTCGGCGACGCCGGCGCCGGTCACCGAGCCCAGATTGTGATACCACCAGTCGATGCGTTCGCCGGGCTTGCGGTAGTCCGGCGTCCAGCCGAAATCGGCGGGATAGATATCGGTGGTCAACCGCTCTTCGAAACCATGCAACTGGTCGGGGCCGACGAAATGCATCTTGCCCGACAGGCAGGTGTAATAGCCGGCGGCGCGCAGATGGTGAGCATAGGTCGGAATTGAGGAGGCGAACTCAGCGGCGTTGTCGTAGACTTGGGTGCGCGACGGCAATTGGCCGCTCATGAAGGCGGCGCGCCCCGGCGCGCAAAGCGGCGAGGGCGTATAATTGTTCCGGAAACGTGCCGCGCGCGCGGCCAGCTCCTTGAGATGCGGCGCGTGCAGGAAGTCCGCCGGTCCGTTCGGAAACAGCGTGCCGTTGAGCTGATCGACCATGACGATCAGGATGTTGGGTCGCCTTTGTGTCACTGAGGCTGTCACTGTGTCTGTCGCCCGCCGAGTTTGGTTTCCAGATAGTCCTCGACCAGCGCAATCGCGGTCGCCGCGTCCGGCACGCCGTCCTTCAGCGCCCGCCTGATGTAGAGCCCGTCGATCATCGCCGCGGTCGCTTCCGCCGCGCGGTCGGCTTCGTGCCTGGCCAAGATGCCGGTCAGCCCGCTCATTAGGTTGGAATGCAGCCGCCGCGCATAGACCCTGAGCAGCCGGCGCAAGGCCGATGATTTCTGCGCCTCGACATAGAAGGCGAGCCAGGCCGCGATGGTTTCCGGCTGGAACTGGATGTCGGAGAAGTTGACGGCCACCACGGCCGAAACACGTTCGCGCGGCGAGCCGGCGGATTGCAGCGCGCGCCGCATGTCGATCGTCAGCTCGGCCAGAATATGCCTCATCGTCGCCAGCAGCAGCTCATCCTTGGCGCCGAAATAGTGGTGAGCCAATGCTGACGACACACCGGCGCGCCCCGCTATCTCCGACATGGTCACGTCAAGCGAGCCGCGCTCGCCGATCGCCGAGATCGTCGCGTCGATGAGCGCCTTGCGGCGCAACGGTTCCATTCCGACTTTAGGCATGATGTTCCCGGATTTTGCGGCGGAGATTATTTTTTATTGACGCGTCAATCAACAAAAAACGATCCGATTGGAACCTGCACCAAGCGATTGTCGGCTTGCGGCCCTTTTCGATGCGGGCGGGATTGTTTATATTTGAACAATAAAGGCGAAGTGCGCCATTTGCCCACATGTTAGGCTGGCGCCAAGGATGGAGACCGCCATGACCGCATGCATCGTTGGCTGGGCGCATTCGCGCTTCGGCAAGCTGGAAGGCGAGACGCTGGAAGGCCTGATCACCAAGGTCGCGGTCGACGCGCTCGACCATGCCGGCATCGGCCCGGATGAGGTCGACGAGATCGTGCTCGGCCACTTCAATGCCGGCTTTTCCCCACAGGATTTTACCGCCAGCCTCGTGTTGCAGGCCGACGACCGACTGCGCTTCAAGCCGGCGACGCGGGTCGAGAATGCTTGCGCCACCGGTTCGGCCGCGGTCCGGCAAGGCATCCGCGCCATCGACGCAAACGCTGCCCGCATCGTGCTGGTGGTCGGTGCCGAGCAGATGACGACGACCCCCGGCCCCGAGATCGGCAAGAACCTGCTCAAGGCTTCCTATCTGCCGGAGGAGGGCGACACGCCGGCCGGTTTCGCTGGCGTCTTCGGCAAGATCGCGCAGGCCTATTTCCAGCGTTATGGCGACCAGTCCGACGCGCTGGCGATGATCGCCGCCAAGAACCACAAGAACGGCGTCAACAATCCGTATGCGCAGATGCGCAAGGATTTCGGCTACGAGTTCTGCCGCCAGGAAAGCGAGAAAAACCCGTTCGTGGCCGGTCCGCTGAAGCGCACGGACTGTTCGCTGGTCTCCGACGGTGCTGCCGCCCTTGTGCTGACCGACACCTCGACGGCGTTGATGATGCGCCGCGCCGTCGCCTTCCGCGCCAACGAGCATGTCCAGGATTTCCTGCCGATGTCGAAGCGCGACATCCTGTCTTTCGAAGGCTGCGAGCAGGCCTGGAACCAGGCTTTGAAGAAGGCCGGCGTGACGCTCGACGACCTCTCCTTCGTCGAGACGCATGACTGCTTCACCATTGCCGAACTGATCGAATATGAGGCGATGGGCCTGGCCAAGCCGGGCGAGGGCGCCAGGCTGGCGCTAGACGGCACGACGGCAAAGGACGGCAGGCTGCCGGTCAATCCTTCGGGCGGGCTGAAGGCCAAGGGCCATCCGATCGGCGCCACCGGTGTGTCGATGCATGTGCTGACCGCCATGCAGTTGACCGGCGAGGCAGGCGGCATCCAGGTGCCGGGGGCAACGCTCGGCGGCATCTTCAACATGGGTGGCGCTGCCGTTGCCAACTACGTTTCAATCCTCGACCGGATCAGGTAGAAGCGGCCCGTATTTTTGGGGCGTGGTGATGACAAATCCGGTTCTGGTCGAGGTCTTGCGCGGCGCGATCGTCGAGAGCGCCCATCGCGGCGCTGTCGCAATCTTCGACGGTGACGGCAAGCCTGTCCTGGAGATCGGCCATACGGCGCGGCCGGTGTTTCCGCGCTCGGCGGTCAAGGCGATCCAGGCGCTGCCGCTGGTTGAAACGGGTGCTGCCGATGCGTACGGCTTCGGCGACCGCGAACTGGCGCTGGCCTGCGCTTCGCATTCGGGCGAACCCGCGCATGTCGAACTGGCGCAGGCGATGCTGGCCAAGGCCGGGCTCGACAAGTCGGCGCTGGAATGCGGCGCGCATTGGCCGTCGAGCCACGACGCGACGATCGCACTGGCCCGCACAGGCGTCTCGCCGAACGCACTGCACAACAATTGCTCGGGCAAGCATTCCGGATTTCTCTGCACCTGCGCGCACTCGGGGATTGCCCACCAAGGCTACGTCAAGGCAGGCCATGGTTTGCAGGAGATGGTGCGCGACGCCATGCAGGCGGTGACCGGCGCTGCCCACGATGCGGATCACCGGGCAACCGATGGCTGCTCGATCCCCACCTATGCCGTGCCGCTGAAAAGTTTTGCCCTTGGCTTTGCCCGCATGGCGACGGGCACGAGCTTTGGCCCTGAGCGTGCCAAGGCGGCCAAACGCCTGCTGTCTGCCTGCATGGCCGAGCCTTTCCTGGTCGCCGGCACCGGCAAGGCCGATGTGGCGCTGATGCAGGCCGCGCCCGGCCGCATATTCGTCAAGACGGGCGCCGAGGGTGTCTATTGCGCCGCCGTTCCGGAGCTTGGCCTCGGCATCGCGCTAAAATGTGATGACGGCGCCGGCCGCGCCGCCGAGGTGATGATTGCCGCTGTGCTGGCAAAACTTCTCAGCGCCGACGGCGCACTGGAGGCGAACCTTCTGGAGCGGGCCAATCCGCCGATCGAAAGCCGCATCGGCGCCAAGGTCGGCTCGCTGCGGCCGACGACGGCGCTCAGCTGACCCTGTTTCGCTCAACCGTCAGATGCGCATAGCCGCTTACGCTTGACCGCGCGAGGTCGCCGGTCGCCGGTTCGGCCCAGCGCTGGCCGATGATGGCGCCGTTCTTGGCGCCGTCGATGACGTTGTCGGAAATGATGGCGTTTCCAGCGCCTTCTACCACAGTGACGGCGATGCCGGTTCCGGCCTGACGGATGATGTTTCCCGTCGCCACAACATTGCGCATATAAGCGCCCCAGCCGATCTGCATGCCGTAGAGCGGCGCGTTCTCGATGACATTGCCCGAGACGGTGGTGTCGGCCTCGACGCTGATACCGACGCCGAAGCCCGGCGCGTCGGCGGGGTAGGGGCCGGTGGCCGAGAGGTTGCGCACGATGTTGTTCGAGCAGACACCCATACGGCCGCCGTCGTTGAAATTGACGATCGAGATGCCGTTAGCGGCACCATCGACGATGTTGTTGCCGATGATGGCGCCTTCGAAGGAGAATTCGGAATAGAGCGCCGTTTCGCCCGACCGCGAGCACGTGTTGCCGGTCATCTGCAGATTGCTGGAACTGTTGGCGCGGATCGCCGAGAAGGCGCAGTCCGAGACGAAGTTGCCGGTGAGCGAGACATTGCCGGCACGGAAGGCGTTGATGCCATTGCCGTTCTGCCCGGTGCCGCCGCCGCGCGCGCCGATCCGCTGCACGCGGTTGCCGCTGACGATCGTGCCGTCCTCGGCCTGCTGCCAGCGATGCACAAGAATGCCGCCATTGCCACAGTCGGATACGGTGTTGTCGGATATCGCCAGGCCAGCGGCCTCGACGGAGTAGATGCCGGCGTCCGCAGCCCCCGAAATCTCGGACCGCTCGATGCGGCCCGACGCATGCTCCAGCGCCAGCCCATGCTTGCCGCTGCCGGTGATCGTGCAATTGTCGATGACGAGATGGGCGACGCGGCGCAGGTCGAGCAGGCCTTGCGCATCGTCGGCCAACCCGCCGTTGGCGCCGTCGAAGACCAATGCGGTGAACTCTATATGCTCGGCCTGTTCGGCCGTCAGCAAATGGCCATTGCCGCCATAGAGGATGCGCGAGGCGCCCGGCACGCCCGAAAGCCTGACGCGGGCGGGCAGGGTCAGGTTGGACACGACATAGGTGCCCGGCGGCAGGAACACCGGCGCATTGCGCTGGCTTGCCTCGGCTAGCATCGTGGCGAAGGCCTTGCTCTGGTCGTCCGGTGCGTCCGGCTCCACGCCAAGCTCGGCGGCATTGATCGAGCCAAGCGCTGCCGTCTTCGCCAAGGCGTTGTCCAGCGAAACGCCGAGCACCGCAAAGCCGACAGTCCCCTTGAGAAGCGTTCGTCTGTTCAACATCGGCACAGATCCCTGCGATGAAATGGTTCTTCGCAGGAATTGGGCCAGCCGCATAGGTCTCCGCTCGGCGATAGTCCGACCAAATGACCGGGTCCGCCAAGTGGCTTGTACAGTCGCCGAAGCGGGCCTAAGTTTATCCGATGAGCAGGGCTTTCACCCGCGAGGAAGACAGCGAAAGCGCCATTGCCGGCATCGGCGAGCGGCCGATCAGCCAACACCGCAATCTGGTGACGGAGCGCGGCCTGGCGATGATCGAGGACAATCTGGCCGATCTGCGCGACATTTTGGCGAAAGCCGAGCGAAAAGCCGATCGCGAGCGCATTGCCGTCGTCTCGCGCGACCTGCGCTACTGGACAGCGCGCCGCGAAAGCGCCGAGCTTTCCGTGCCGGAACCGGGCAGCGACCAGGTGCGCTTCGGCATGGGTGTCACGCTGGAAAGCGATGACGGCAAGAAAGTGCACTGGAAGATCGTCGGCGAGGACGAGGCCGACCCCTCAAAGGGCAGCATCTCACACGTCTCGCCAATGGCCGTGGCGCTGTTCGGCAAGAAGGTCGGCGACGTCGCAAGCGTCAACGGCAAGGAATGGGAAATCGTCAAGCTGTCGGACGCCTGACGCCAGCTCACCCTATTTGCACAGCCAGCTTTCGCAACGCGGGCTCATACTTGTCCATGACATCGCGAGCAGCACGCATTTGCCGTTCGACGTCGTCACACGGCACCGGCCTTAGGATGATGCCGTCGTCGGTTTCGATGATCTGGAGTTCATCGCCCACTTGCAGGCCCAAGCTGTCGAGCGTTTCCCGCGGCAGGATTACAACGCCCGATCCGTGCTCAAGTCCGTGAATGATGGTGTTCATAGCTATACCATAGGTTGCGCCCGATATTGTAACGCAACTTTGATAAGCAGTGCAACTGTTTCAATCAGCTCGCCAGCAGCCGGTCCAGCAACCGATCCGCAGCCTCCGGAATAACCGTGCCTGGCGGGAAGATCTCCGCGGCGCCAGCTTCCAGCACCGCGTCATAGTCCTGCGGCGGGATGACGCCGCCGGCGACGATCAGCATGTCGCTGCGGCCGAGCTTCTTCAGCGCGTCGCGTAGTTCGGGGATCAGTGTCAGGTGCCCCGCCGCCAGCGACGAGGCGCCGATGATATGGACGTCCTGCGCCACCGCCAGCCCGGCGATCTCCTCGGGTGTCTGGAACATCGCGCCGACCGTGACGTCGAAGCCGAGATCGGCGAAGGCCGTGGCGATCACCTTCTGGCCACGGTCGTGGCCGTCCTGTCCCATCTTTGCGACCAGGATGCGCGGCTTGCCGCCGGACTTCTTCTCGAAAGCTTCGAGCTTCTCCAGCAATCGGTCGACCGTCAGATTGTCGCCAAGCGCATTGCGATAAACGCCGGAGATCGTTTGCACCGAGGCGACGTGACGGCCAAAGACCTTTTCGAGCGCCAGCGAGATCTCGCCGACCGTTGCATTGGCGCGCGCGGCGCGGATGGCAAATTCCAGCAGGTTTTCGTTACCCTGCGCAGCGCGGGTCAGCGCATCGAGCGCGCTCTCGACCGCGCCGACATTGCGCGTGCCTTTCAGGTTCTGCAGCTTCGACAATTGCCGGGCCTTGACCTCGGCATTGTCGATCTTCAGCACGTCGACCTCGCTATCGTTCTCCGGGCGATGCGCATTGACGCCAATCAGCATCTGTTCGCCGGAATCGATGCGCGCCTGCGTGCGCGCCGCCGCTTCCTCGATGCGCAGTTTTGGAATGCCCTGTTCGGTTGCCGCCGCCATGCCGCCAAGCGCCTCGACCTCTTCGATGTGGGCGAGCGCACGCGCCGCCAGATCATGCGTCAGCCGTTCGATATAGGCCGAGCCGCCCCACGGATCGATGATGCGGGTGGTGCCGGATTCCTTCTGCAGGATCAGCTGCGTGTTGCGGGCGATGCGCGCGGAGTGGTCAGTCGGCAGCGCCATCGCCTCGTCGAACGAGTTGGTGTGCAGCGACTGGGTATGTCCCTGCGTCGCCGCCATCGCCTCGATCATGGTGCGGGTGATGTTGTTGTAGGGGTCCTGCGCCGTCAGCGACCAGCCGGAGGTCTGGCAATGGGTGCGCAGCGACAGCGAGCGTTCATCCTTCGGTGCAAAATTCTTCTGCATCAGGGTCGCCCACAACAGGCGCGCCGCGCGGAGCTTGGCGATCTCCATGAAGAAGTTCATGCCGACCGCCCAGAAGAAGGAAAGCCGCGGGGCGAAACGGTCGATATCGAGCCCGGCGGCGACGCCGGCGCGGGCATATTCGATGCCGTCGGCGATGGTGTAGGCGAGCTCCAGGTCCGCGGTCGCGCCGGCCTCCTGCATGTGATAGCCGGAGATCGAGATCGAATTGAACTTCGGCATGTGCTGGGAGGTATAGGAGAAGATGTCAGACACGATCCGCATCGAGGGCTTCGGCGGATAGATGTAGGTGTTGCGGACCATGAACTCCTTCAGAATGTCGTTCTGAATGGTGCCGGCGAGATCCTTCTGAGCAACGCCCTGTTCTTCGGCCGCGACGATATAGAGCGCCATGATCGGCAGCACCGCGCCGTTCATGGTCATCGACACCGTCATCTCGCCCAGCGGAATGCCGTCGAACAATTGCCGCATGTCGAGGATGGAATCGATGGCCACGCCCGCCATGCCGACATCGCCTGATACACGCGGATGGTCGCTGTCATAGCCGCGATGGGTGGGCAGATCGAAAGCGACCGAAAGGCCCTTTTGGCCGGCGGCGAGATTGCGCCGGTAGAAGGCGTTGGATTCCTCGGCCGTCGAGAAGCCGGCATATTGCCGGATCGTCCACGGCTGCTGGACATACATGGTCGGATAGGGACCGCGCACGAAGGGCGGCATTCCCGGATAGGTGTCGAGATGCGGCAGCCCCTTGAGATCGCCCTGGCCGTAGAGATGCTTGACGGCGATGCCTTCCGGCGTCAGCCGCTGGCCCTTGACCTCGACCGGCGCGCGCCGTGGCGCCGACCAGCCAATATGGCTGAAATCCGGGATCACTGTGCGGCTCCGATTGCCTGGTCGATGCGGACCGGAAACAGCGCCTCGCACACCGCCACGCCCTCTGTGAAAGGCGGCCGCCGCTCAGCCGCTAGCGTCTCGACCGGGGCATCGTTTTTCAGCGGGTAAAGCGTGGTGCCGATGATTACCCGTTCACCCGACCGGTAGGCCTCGGCGCGGCGCTCGGATGCTGCCGTGACGCGCTTCTGGATATGCCCTTGCTGCAGGCTTGCCAGAACGCCGCCTTCCGCTTCGATCCGCTGGAACTCTTCCCACGCCGCTTCGCACAGGCCCAGGGTCAGCGCCTCGACTGCGCCCGACCCCAAGGCTGGGTCGGCGACATGGTCGATATGGCTTTCATTGGCCATGATCAACTGCGCATTGCGGGCGATGCGGCGGGCAAAGCCGGCCGGCAGCCCGTGGGCGATGGTGTGTGGCAGGGTGGAGATCGAGTCCGCGCCGCCTGCTGCCGCTGCAAAGCTGGCAATGGTGGTGCGCAGGATGTTGGTTTCGGCATCCGCCGCCGTCATCATGCGGAACGACGTCTCGGCATGGATGTTGGCTGTCGATGCCGGGATGGAACAGGTTTCCTGGATACGTGCCCACAGCCTGCGCAAGGCCCGGACCTTGGCCATGGACAGGAACTGGTTCTGGTCGACGCTCAGCGCAAAGCCGATATGGGGAGCGGCATAGACAAGCGGCTGGCGCGCATCCTCGAACATCCTGAGGTAGGAGACGGCGGAAGCGAGCATGGTGCCGAGTTCCTGCGCCTCCGTGGCGCCGGCATTGTGGAACACCCGCCCGTCTGCCTCCAGCAGCACACCCGGCACGCCCAGCGAGAAGAAATGCGCCAGCGATTGCGGCATCGATGCCTGCAACGCCTCGATCGACATGCGCAGCCGGCCGGTTCCGGCAAAGATTGCCGCCGGGTCGATGCCGAAGGAGAGGTTCAGCTTTGCCGGGTCGGAGCGGCGCTTGCTCAGGAACGCTACCAGCCAGTCGGCAACGGCACGGCTCCAGGGATGGGCGTCGATGCGGATCTGCGTGCGGTTTAGCGGTACGCCGTCCAGCACCGTCTCCAGCGCCTGCGCCGTCCTCGGCAGGCCATAGCCGAACGCATTCGGAGCACCCTCGAAGACAAGCGACAATCCCGTCGCGCCTTGTGCCACATCGTCCAGGGCCTGCGTCTTGGCGCGGCCGATATCGGGATCGTCAATGCGCTGGCTGACAATCCAGGGCAATTTGGGGTTGGCGCGCACAAGCGGCTCGGCGCCGCCGGCGCGATCGTAGAGCGGTTCGATGCGAATCTGATCGTCGGTATGCGAGACCAGTTTTTCCTCGAAGGAGGCGCCGGCGAGCGCCTTTTCGGCCAAGGCCAGCCAACGCTGGCGCTCGACGTCAGCGGGTTCGATGCTCCTGGTCAAGGCTCCGGCGCCCATCCATGTTCCTCGTTTTTATGCGGCCGCACCAGCGTCAGCCGTCCAGTCTACGGTTCCCTGCCAGATATCGCAATGCAATGCGCTTGCGCGGTTGGGATTCGCTTCCCTGACATAGGGCAGCCTGCGTGGACGAACCATGGAACGATTGCCAAACAGCGGCAAAATCCGCAAGTTCCAAAAACCGATTTGGAGGATTGGTTCAATTTAGACGATTGGCCCAATCTGGATGAATAGCCAACTGGATGGATAGCCCAATTGGAGAATAGCATTGTCGCTGCGCAATGGCCTGACTATACCCTGCGGCACGGCCACAGGCTTTTAACACATCAGTTTGCGGAGACATGGTCATATGGCTGACGACACCAGCATTTTCCTCGGCGCCAGCCGCAAGCCCGACGACAGCTATCAGCGCGCCGAACAGCTCTTGCTGCAATATGGGAACCGCCATGGCCTGATCACCGGCGCCACCGGCACCGGCAAGACAGTCAGCCTGCAGATCCTGGCCGAGGGGTTTTCCAATGCCGGCGTGCCTGTGTTCTGCGCCGATATCAAGGGCGACCTGTCCGGCATTGCCATGATGGGCAAGGCGCAGGATTTCCTGGTCAAGCGGGCCGAGCAGGTCAAGCTCGACCCTTACGACTTCCAGGAATTCCCGGTCATCTTCTGGGACCTGTTCGGCGAGCAGGGCCATCCGATCCGCGCCACCGTCTCGGAAATGGGGCCGCTGCTTCTGTCGCGGCTGATGAACCTCTCCGAAGCGCAGGAAGGCATCATGAACATCGCCTTCCGCATCGCCGATGAGGATGGCCTGCTGCTGCTCGACATGAAGGATCTGCAAGCGCTGCTGGCCAACATCGCAGCGCGCGCCGAAGAGATCAGCTCGCGCTACGGCAATGTCACCAAGCCGTCGGTCGGCGCAATCCAGCGCACGCTTCTGGTGCTGGAACAGCAGGGCGCGGCGCATTTCTTCGGCGAACCGGCTTTGCGCATCGCCGACATCATGCGCACCACCCGCGACGGCCGCGGCGCCATCAGCGTGCTCGCTGCCGACAGGCTGATGATGAACCCCAGGCTCTACGCCACCTTCCTGCTCTGGCTGATGTCGGAACTGTTCGAGCAATTGCCCGAGGTCGGCGATCCCGAAAAGCCGAAACTGGTGTTCTTCTTCGACGAGGCGCATCTGCTTTTCGACGAGGCGCCGAAGGTGCTGATCGACCGCGTCGAGCAGGTGGTTCGCTTGATCCGTTCGAAAGGCGTCGGCGTCTATTTCGTCACGCAGAACCCTTTGGACATCCCTGAAAAGGTTCTCGCCCAGCTCGGCAACCGTGTGCAGCACGCGCTGCGCGCCTATACGCCGCGTGAGCAGCAGGCGGTCAAGACCGCCGCCGACACCTTCCGGCCCAATCCCGATTTCGACTGCGCCACCGCCATCACCCAGCTCGGCACCGGCGAGGCGCTGGTCTCGACGCTGGAGGTCAAGGGCGTGCCGTCCATGGTGCAGCGGACATTGATCCGGCCGCCGTCGTCCAGGCTTGGCCCGATCACGGCGGACGAGCGCCGCAAGCTGATCGACCAGAGCCCGGTCGCCGGCCAGTACGACCAGACCATCGACCGCGAATCGGCCTTCGAGATGCTGCAGAAGAAAGCCAAGGATGCGCAGGACGAGCAGGCGCAGCAGACCGACAGCGGGCGCTCGCGCTGGACCATTCCGGGCTTCGGCAATGACGATCCGCCGCCGCAGCAATCAGGCGATCGCCGGGCCCCTGCACCACGGCCGTCCAACCGCCAGACGGTGGCCGAAGCCGCGATCAAAGCGGTGGTGCGCTCGGTCGGCTCGTCGGTCGGCCGCGCGATCGTGCGCGGGATTCTGGGCAGCCTGTCCAGGGGGCGGTAAAAGGCATCAGCCCGCAAGAATGCCGCATGGCGGGCACCTAACCGAAACGGTTGCTCGGTCGGCCTCGTTCTCCCGGCCGGAGCGCAAAAACGCCGCCCTCGTTCGGATGCGCGTCAAGGTGCTCCGCCGTCATCGTGAAGCGCGCCGAGCTGACGAACAGCGTATCGAGTTTGGCGCCGCCAAAGGCGCAGCTTGTCGGCCAGGAGCAGGGTAGTTCGACGATCCGATCCAGTCGGCCGTCCTGCGCGATGCGAGCAAGGCAGCTGCCGCCGACGACCCGGCAGTTCCAGATGTAGCCTTCGGCGTCCATGCAGGAGCCGTCGGGCAGGCCCCGCTCGAAGGCCCCGAAAAACCGGCGCCGGTGTTCAAGCCGCGATGCGGTCCTGTCCCAAGCATAGCTGTAGAGTTCGTTCTTCATTGTGTCGGCGGTGATGAAGCGACCGTCCGGTGTCCATGCCATGGTGTTGGTGATGCCAAAGCGGTCGTCGGACAGGCGCGTCACGCGGCCGTCGGGAGCAACCCGAAACAACTGCCCGGCCTCCTGCGTGATGGCGACGGGCGCATCATCCGGTCCGATGTTGTTGGCCATCGTTCCGACCCAGAATGACCCATCGGGCGCGATGACGCCTTCATTCAGCCGGATGTCGGGTCTGTCCGGCTCGATCGTCGCAATCGTTCGGAACTTCCCGCCGAAGTCCCACAAGGCAATCTCGTTCCTGAGGCCGACAATGGCGCCGCCATCGGTGCGCAGGCCGATCGAGGTGACCAGATCGGGTGTCTCCCAGGACTCGTGAACTGAGGTCAGCGGATCCAGTCTGTGGATCCTGCGGCCGATAATGTCGATCCAGACCAGCCGGTCGCAGCGGTCGTCCCAGAGCAGGCTCTCGCCGACGACATCACGCGCATCGAAGAGCAGGCCAGCGTTCATATCGTCCATGCGGCTCCTCCAGACCAGCGCATCCAGAACATGCTTGACATATATCTTTCGGATGAATTATCAGCAACCGAATAACAACCTGTCATACAGGTTCAAGGGAGAGACATGCAGGATCCGACGGAGACAGCGGCTGAGCCGAATCCCGGCCTTGTGAGCACGGCGATCCAGGCGATCACCCAGCACATCCGCTCGGAGGGCCTTGCGGCCGGCGATCCGCTGCCCAGCGAAGCGGCCATGACGCGCCAGCTCAATGTCTCGCGAACCGTCGTGCGCGAAGCGTTCCGGTCGCTTTCTGCAATGCGCCTGATCGACATGAGCGCCGGGCGCCGCGCCACCGTCGCCAAGCTCGACACCGGCGCCATGTCGATGGTGATCGAGCACGGCATCACCACGCAGCAGATCAGCGTGCATCAGGTCTATGATGTCAGGCGCACGATCGAGATGCGCACCGTGGCGCTGACGGCGCTCCGCCGCACCGAGGCGGAAGCCGCGGCAATCGCGCAATCCGCCAGGCTGATGCGTGAGAATTTCCAGCACCCTGAGATCGTCATGGAGCACGACATCGCCTTTCACGAGGCGATCGCGGCGGCCTCGCACAACCCGGTCTTCTCGCTGATCGTCACCGCCTTCAGCGGGGTCACGCGCCGCACCTGGGTGATCGGCTGGCGGACACGCTCCTCCAGCGAAGACCAGCTCAAGATGATCAAGGGGCACGAGGACATAGCCGAGGCGATCCTCAAGGGCGATCCGCGGCTCGCCGTCGAGCACATGGCGCAACATTTCGACAAGAGCGTCAAGGCGCTCCTCGACGCGGGAATCGCCTGACATGAAGATCACCGCGATCGAGACCATTCGCATCGAGGAGCGGCCCAACCTTCTCTGGGTCGAGGTCCATACCGACGAGGGCATCACCGGGCTCGGCGAGACCTTCTTCCTGTCGCGCACCGTCGAAGCGTATCTGCACGAATATGTCGCGCCACGCGTGATCGGCCGCGAT
Source organism: Mesorhizobium sp. C268A (assembly GCF_040324475.1). Lineage (NCBI taxonomy): Bacteria > Pseudomonadati > Pseudomonadota > Alphaproteobacteria > Hyphomicrobiales > Phyllobacteriaceae > Mesorhizobium > Mesorhizobium sp. C268A. The sequence goes on along the minus strand of NZ_JAMYVX010000001.1, from coordinate 1,233,781 downwards.
CCGCTCGAGATCGACCTTTTGTCCGCCGACCTTGTCGGCTATCTCGGCTTCCGCTCCAGCGGCGCGGAGGTGCGCGGAAATTCGGCCTTCGACATCGCGCTGTGGGACATTTTCGGCAAGGTCACAGGCCAGCCGATCGCTCAGCTTCTGGGTGGCTTCAGCCGTCGCTCCATCCGCACCTACAACACCTGCGCCGGCACCGAATACATCAAGGACGCCAAGGGCCAGACGACGGCCAATTACGGCATCGGCGCCGGGCGCGACTACGACGATCTCAACGGCTTCCTCAACCGCGCCGGCGAGTTGGCCGAGGAACTGCTCGAGGACGGCATCACTGCCATGAAGATCTGGCCGTTCGATCACGCCGCCGAAAAGACGCGTGGCAATGACATCTCGGCGGCCGACCTGAAATCGGCGCTGCAGCCGTTCGAGAAGATCCGCCGCGCCGTCGGCGACAAGATCGACATCATGGTCGAGTTCCATTCGATGTGGCAGCTTTTGCCGGCCATGAAGATCGCCGACGCGCTGAAACCTTACGCCACCTACTGGCACGAGGACCCGATTCGCATGGACAGCCTCGGTGACTTGAAACGCTACGAGGCGGTCAGCCCGGCGCCGATCTCGGCCTCCGAGACGCTGGGCAGCCGCTGGGCCTTCCGCGACCTGCTCGAAACCGGGGCTGCCGGGATCGTCATGCTCGACATCTCCTGGTGCGGCGGCCTGTCGGAGGCGCGCAAGATCGCTGCGATGGCGGAGGCCTGGCGGCTGCCGGTCGCGCCACATGACTGCACCGGTCCGGTCGTGCTCGCCGCCTCGACGCATCTGTCGCTCAATGCGCCTAATGCGCTGGTGCAGGAGAGCGTGCGCGCCTTCTACCGCACCTGGTACCGGGACCTGGTGACGGCGCTGCCGGAAGTGAAGAACGGCATGATCACCGTGCCGCCTGGACCGGGCCTGGGGCTGGCGCTCAACCCCGACCTGGGCAAGGCCTACACCGTCCAGCGCCGCGTCTCCGACTAGACCGACATCTAGGAAATCCAAAGGGAGGAATTGAAATGAGAAAACTGACTGCAACACTTCTGCTTGGCGTCGCTATCTTCGGCGCCCAGACCGCCGCGCGTGCCAACGGGTTGAACATCGTCTTCACCCACCATTCGTCGGCATCGAACACCTTCTGGCAGGCGGTGAAGAAGGGTTTTGACGACGGCTGCGCCAAGGTCGAGGCCAGCTGCAACATGGTCTTCACCCAGACCGAGGGTTCGATCGAACAGCAGGTCGCCAACATGCGTGCGGCCCTTGCCGCCAAGCCCGACGCGCTGCTGACCTCGATCGTCGACGACCATGCTTTCGATGACGTCATCAAGGAGGCGCGCGATGCCGGCGTGCTCGTGATCGCCGTCAATGTCGACGACACCGAAGGCGCCAAGGGCAATGCGCGCCAGGCCTTCGTCGGGCAGGGCTTCAAGCCGGCGGGCTATTCGCTCGCCAAGGCTATATCCGAAAGCTTCCCGAAGGATGGCCCGATCAAGGTGCTGGTTGGCATCTCGGCGCCCGGCCAGAACTGGTCCGAGAGCCGTGGCGCCGGCGTGATGCAGTTCCTTGAGGAATACAAGGCCGCGCATGCCGACCGCGATGTGTCGTGGGAGCGCATCGACAGCGGCACCGATCTTGCCGTCACCTCCGACCGCGTCGGCGCCTATCTCAACGCCCATGCCGACACCACCGCCTATTTCGACACCGGATTCTGGTGCGCCGGCGTCGCCCGCGTGCTGCAGGACCGTGGCGTAGCGCCGGGCAAGGTCCTGCTCGGCGGTTTCGACCTGGTGCCCGAAGTGCTGCAGCAGATGCAGAAGGGCTACGTGCAGGCGCTGGTCGACCAGCAGCCCTACATGCAGGGCTTCATGCCGGTGATGGAGGCCTATCTCAACAAGAAGATCGGCCTGGCGCCTTCCGACATCGACACCGGCCAGGGCATCGTGCGGCCGAACGAAGCCGATGCGATCATGGCGCTTTCCGCCCAGGGAATGCGCTGACAGCGCAGCGCCGATGAGCGGTTTTGCATCGGCGGCGCCCGCGCGCCGCCGATGCCTCAACAGAAGTCCGAATTCCTGGAGCCTGACGTGAAGCGTCTGTTCAAGACCTATCTCGAAAAGCCGGAGCTGGCCGGTCTGATCCTGCTCTTGCTGCTGATCATCGTGTTCCAGATCCGCTCGCATGGCGTGTTCCTCAACCAGGACAATCTTCGCGGCATTCTCGGCATCCTGCCGGAGGCCGGCCTTGTTGCCATCGGCGTCACCATCCTGATGATCAGTGGCGAGTTCGACCTCTCCGTCGGCTCGGTGTTCGCGCTGATGCCGATGACGATGGCGGTGCTGATGGTGCACGGCGCCCCGTTCCCGCTGGCGCTGCTCGCCGGACTGCTTGTCGCAGCCGCCATCGGCTTCATCAACGGCTACATCACCATCCGCTTCGCCATACCGAGCTTCATCACCACGCTCGGCATGCTGTTCATGGCGCGCTCGCTCACCGTCGTCATTTCGGGCGGCTTCCCGCCGCTGCTGCCTGCCGACCTGCCGAACTGGCTGTTCACATCCTTCGTGGGCCCCGGCAACATGTTCCGCATGTCCTTCCTCTGGTTTGCCGGCATTGCGGTGCTGACCTCGCTGATGCTTTCGCGCACCAATTTCGGCAACTGGATCAAGGCCACCGGCGGCTTCCCGCCGGCCGCCGCCGCGATGGGGATCCCGACCACCAGGGTCAAGATCATCTGTTTCATGCTCTGTTCGATGCTCTCCGGCTTCGCCGGCATGCTGCAAGTGCTGCGGCTGGGCTCGCCCTTGCCTTCGATCGGCGAGGGCATGGAACTGCAGGCGGTGGCGTCCGCCGTCATTGGCGGCGCTTCGCTCGCCGGCGGTATCGGCACCGTGATGGGCGGCATCATCGGCACGACGCTTATCCGCGTCATCGACAACGGCCTCGTGCTCAGCCATGTCGACGCCAATTGGTTCAAGTTTGCCATCGGCTTCCTGACCATATTCGCCGTCGTCGCCAATGCTTGGATGCGCAAGCGCGCCAAGGCCATCAAGATGGAGGATTGAGCGATGGCCGACGCGATCATCTCCGTGCATAACCTTCACAAGTGGTATTCCGGCGTCCATGCGCTGAAAGGGGTGACGCTCGACTTCACCCGGGGCGAGGCGCTTGGCCTGGTCGGCGACAATGGCGCCGGCAAATCGACCCTCATCAACATCCTCTCCGGCGTCCACACGGCGGACCAGGGCGAGATCAAGGTCGAGGGCAGGACTGTCCGCATCGCCAAGCCGCGCGATGCGATGGATCTCGGCATCGAGACGATCTACCAGTACAATTCCATGGTACCGACCATGTCGATCGCCAGGAACCTGTTCATCGGCCGCGAGCCGACCCGGTTTTCGGTCTTCGGCGTCGGCTTGCTCGATCAGAAGAAGATGGCCAGCGAAAGCATCCGCGCGATTGCCAATGTCGATCTGCACCTGCGCTCGCCGGATGCCCTTGTCGGCGAGCTTTCCGGCGGCCAGCGGCAGGGCGTCGCCATCGCCCGGGCCATGCATTTCAAGTCGAAGGTGATGATCCTCGACGAGCCGACCAACCATCTCTCCGTCAAGGAGACGAGGAAGGTGATCGGCTTCGTGCGTGGCCTGAAAGAGCAAGGCATCACCGGCGTCTTCATCAGCCACAACATGCATCATGTCTTCGAATGCTGCGACCGCGTCGTGGCGATGGCGCGCGGCGAAATCGTGCTGGACAAGCGGGTCGCGGAGACCTCGATCGATGAAGTCCACGGCGTTCTGTAAGAGGTGGCGGCAATGAAAGCCCTTGCCGATCGCGTCGTGCTTCTGACCGGCGGCCTTGGCTCGCTCGGCCGTGCCCAGGCGGTGACGCTGGCGCGGGCCGGCGCGCGCGTGCTGGTGCTCGATCGCCCCAATAGCGAAGACGGGCCAGGGATTGCCTCGGAAATGGCCGCGCAGACAGGCGGCAACGTCGCCTTTGTCGGCTGCGACCTCAACCGGCTTGCGGAGGCGGAGGCTACGGTGGCGGCGCTGGCGGCGAGGGAAGGGGGCATCGACGTCTTGATCAACAACGCTGCCCTGATCATCAACCGGCCGTTCGAAGAATTCTCGCTGACCGAGTATGAGGATCAGATCCGTGTCAACTCTTCGGCCGCCTTCGCCTTGGCGCGGGCCTGCGCGCCGGCGATGAAGGCGAAGGCCTATGGCAAGATCGTCAATTTCTGCTCCATCACGCTCAACGGCCGCTGGGACGGCTACGTGCCCTATGTCGCGTCCAAGGGCGCGATGCTGGGTCTGACCAAATCGCTGGCGCGGGAGCTTGGGCCGCACGGCGTCCGGGTCAACGCCGTGTCCCCGGGCGCGGTTGTTTCGGAGGCCGAGGCGCGGGTGTTCGGCGACCGGCTGGCGCAATACAACGAGTGGATCCTGGAGAACCAGGGTCTCAAGATGCGCATCGAGCCGCATCACGTTGCCGATCTCGTACTGTTCCTCGCATCGCCCGCCTCGGACATGATCAGCGGCCAAAATATCGCTATTGACGGCGGTTGGTAGGGATGGCCGGCCTCCTGGAACTGCGCGACGACAGCGCCCGTCTGGTCCTGGCGCCGCAAAAGGGCGCGGCGATCGCCCGCTTCGAAGCACTGGTCTGCGGCGCAACGGTGCCGCTGCTCCGCCCCGACGATGGCACCGGCGCCTCCGGCTGCCAGCTTCTGGTTCCCTGGTCGAACCGCATCTCAGGCGGCGGTTTCGCCTTCGACGGCCGCTTCCATGCGATCGAGCCGAACGTGCCGGGGGAGGCCTTTCCAATCCATGGCGACGGCTTCCAGAGGGAGTGGCGGATTGCCAGCCACAGCGCCACCGAGGCGGAACTGGTCCTCGACGCCGGTGAAATCGGCCCCTACCGATATACGGCGCGGGTCGCCTATGCGCTGCATGACGGGGCCTTGGATGCCACGCTCACGGTGGAGAATCGTACCGGCATTCGCCTGCCTTACGGGCTCGGCTTTCATCCGTGGTTCCCGCGCAGCGCCGGAACGACGCTCGAGGCGAAGGCGGCGCGGGTCTGGCTGGAGGACAAGCATCATCTGCCGGTCGGCGTGGCGCCGGTGGCCGATTACCCCGCGTGGAATTTCTCGAACGCCTCCCTGTTGCCGCGGAGCTGGGTCAACAACGCCTTCGACGGCTGGGACCGCCGCGCCAGGATCACCCGGCCCGAGGACAGGATCGCTATCTCGCTCACCGCCTCGCCATTGCTCGACGTCTTCATCCTCTATTCGCCGTCGCAGGATGCCGATTTCTTCTGCTTCGAGCCGGTGTCGCATACCGTCGATGCGCATCACGGCAAAGGGCTGACCCCGCTTGAGCACGGCGCTACGCTGAGTGCAAACATGCGCCTCGATTGGCGTTCCGCTGCTTCGCTCTGATGCGTCATGTGCACACCCACTCGCGGATCTTGCATTTTTGTCCGTTCCGCTCGCACGCCTGCAGTGTCAGGTCTTCGGCATCCCGGCGTGTTTGCGCCGTCTCGGCGCCCCAACTGGTCAGCCGCCCATCCGGCTTCTCGCCTACGGCGAGGGCGCCGCAATGCTTGTAGGGAAAGCCGGTATTGTCGTCATCGTCCCAATGGCGATGATTGCGGAATACGCTGACCACGGCGCAGCTGCCGCCGCCGGCGTTCTGGCAATGCTTCAGCGCGATGTCCATCGCCTCCTGCCGCTTGTCGGCGCCCCAAAAGAAGCCGTGCTTCTCGTCGGGGCTCGAATAGGCGATCGCCGCCCAGATGCCTCTCTCCTCCTGGGCCGGCGGCTCGGGCACGTCCGCCGCCGGGGCGAGGTCCGCCGCGCCCAGCCGCCCGGCGCAAAGCAACAGCATGCCGATCGCCGCAATGGCGGAATTCACCCTCATTGTACGCCTCCTTGTTTACCTGCTGCCGAGGCCACGGAAATGACGACGCAGCTGTTGCCGGTTGGCAGCAGCATCGCGTTGCCCCCTCCATTGGCGAGTTCATAGACGCTGATTTGTCCAAGATTGTTGGCGAGCTTGCTGTCTTTCGGAAGCAGGGCCGGAACATCGGCGCAATTGGCCGCGAATGGCGCCACCCTGACCATCGTACCTTCACAAACGGATGCGGTGGGTGCTGCGAACACCAAGCCTGCCGCCGGGCCGCTGTAGCCCTGCGTGGCGTAGTTCATGCCGACCAGGGCTTCCACGAGGTGTTTGTCGGGGGCCTCGTTGTTCCAGATCGACTGGACGCTGTACGTCGTGCCGGTTGTCAGCATCTGCCCAAGGGCTGGGAAAATGTTGGAACAAGACTGCAAGCCTGCCTCTTTGGCATGCTGCAGAAACGGCGTTTCGGCCAGAGCCGGATTGGGCTGGTTGGTCTCCGCGACCGCCGGCTGCGGCAATAGATTGTGGAGCAGGTCGTAGCGCATGGCCGCGAAGCCGGCCGTGGCGACGACGGCAATGGCGAGCAACGAGAAGACAGCGGTCTTCGCCCGGTTTCGTTGCGGTCTGCTCCGGTCTTCGATGCCGACCCGGACAGCACCCTTTCCCTGGTTGCGGGACATTATCCGGTCATGGATCGATTGCTGGTTCATCGCGATTGCCTCGTCAATTGATCGCCGCAACGGCCGCGGCCAAGCCCTTGAGGGTTGCGGTTACGTTGATCGTTCTGCCATCCGTGGTCGGAAAGGAGATGACGGATGCCGCGGCCTTCGAAATCTGTTCGCGCATGATCGGACCAACCGGCAGCATGCCGACGCAGACGGCCTGATTGCATCCGTCGAGTTGAATTTTTATCGGCTCCTTGCGCCCCTCGAACGTCAGCGAGACAGGAGCGTCGCTCTTGGCGATCGGCGGGGCGCGCAAGATCATGTAGGGGTTGCCTTCCTTGGTGGCGGCAAGCGACCAGCTGAACGCAACCTGTCCTGCCTGGTCCTCGATGATCTGGGTGACATTGCAGACCTTTTGGCGCGCCTTCAGGTTCTCGTCGCAGATCAGCGTCCAGTTCTCGAACGGACGGGTGGTCCGTTGATATTCGCCAAGCTTCGCATCCGCAGGGATCGCTACGTCGGAAGGTTTTACCCTGTAGCCGGAAGGGATCGCTTCCTGCCCGGCCGCTAACGGGCCGGACAGGAGCATTGACGTCATGGATATCGCGACAGCAAGGACTGCCTGCCTGATCATGGCCGGGCTCTAGTTCAGCGTAAGGCTGACGCCCGCGCCGACACCCCAGTGTCCGCCTGCCGTCGTACCGGACAGGTTCGCTCGAACACGTCCTTCCTCGCTGGTGTAGCCGGCGCCGAAGGCCAGGGCGCCTTCACCGCGCCAATAGCCTCCGCCGGCGGCCACGCTCAGCTTGCCGGGACGATCGTCGTAGCGCAGCGAGCCGGCCGCCAAGCCGATTGCCGCAGCCTGGCGCGCCTCGCCCCTGACCTCTCCCATGTCCATGTTGAGCTGGCTGAGTTTGGAGTCCGCATACGCATTGGCTTGCTGCAGCGTGGTGGCCGCCACCTGGTTGGTGTAGTTCTTCGAATTGTCCAGGTTGAGTGCTAACCCGCTGTTGAACTGCTGAACATTGACCGCATCGGTGTTGGCAACGCCCGGCCCGACATTGTGGATGACCACCGGCGTGTTCGGGTCGCCGCCGGCAAGGGTAATCGAGTTGGACTTGTTGCCGTTCCCGTCCTTGTCGTACTGGACGGCGAACTGGTTGAGGTCGCCGACGCTACCCTGCATGGCTTCGACCGCCTCGTTGGTGGCGAAGAGCTGGCTGCCGTTGATGGCGTCGGTGGAGGTGCCGCTGATCCGGCCCGCCGCGACATTGGTGACGGTGCGCTCGTTGCCGACGGTGCCGACGCTGACCGTGCTCGTCGGAGCTGTTCCGGCGAAGGTATAGGCAACGCCGTTGATCGTGGTGCCGGTGGTGGCGACCGCCGCCGCCGTCGTCGAGCCCGCGCCGAGCGCGACGCTGCCCGGCTCGTTGGCCTTTGCGCCGGCGCCGAGCGCCACCGCCTGCGCTCCGTTGGTGGTCGCGTTGGTGCCGAGGGCGATGCTGTCGGCCTGGTTGACCGTCGAATTCTGGCCGATCGCAATGCCTCCCGGCGCCGTCTGCTGCACGATGGCGCCATTGCCGATGCCGATGCCGTTGTCGCCATTGACGGTGGTGCGCGGACCGACCGCAACTGAATCGACGCCGACCGCAAGCGAATCCGCGGCCGTCGAATTGGCGTGGAAGTACAGGCTCCCCGTCACCGCGAACGAGCTCAGCGCGCCCTTCAACTGGCGAAGCGTGACCGCGTCCTGGTCCTGCGTGCCGTCGGCCACGTTGATGATCTGGCGATATGAGGTGGAGGTGCCGACCGAGACGGCGCCGAGCAGGCTCATGTCCGCGGTGTTGTAGGGAATGAGGCCGGTGCCGGAGAGGATCGATCCCGAGACGGGCGCGACCGCCCGGTCCGAAACCGAGCCGGCGCCGAGCGCCACGCCGCCGATGACGCTGGCCTGGGTGTCGCGGCCGAGCGCCAGCGCATTGTCGGCGCTCGCGGTCGCCTGGTAGCCGAGGGCGGACGAGCCGATCCCTTGCGCGAAGGAGTCGGCGACGGCGAGCGTCCGGTCGTTGGTGCGCACATAGCGTATGCCGTCGCCATTGGCGTCGGTGTAGGCCAGCGAGGTGTCGCCGGTAATGTTGCTGATCGAATTGCCGAGATTGGTTATGTCAGCCGTGTTGGCGGCAATGTCGGTCGTGTTCTGCGTCACCTGCTGGTTGGTCGCAAACAGCTGCGAACCATTGACCGCATCGGTCGAGGAGCCGCTCAACTGCCCGGCCGCGACGTTCTGGATCTGGCGTTCGGCGCCCACCGAGCCGACCGAGAATGCACCCGCGGGCGTTGCGCCGGCGAAGGTGTAGGCAACGCCGCCGATCGTGGTGCCGCCGACAGCCGTCGTCACGGTCGACACCGCATTCGCGCCGATCGCCACGTCGCCGGCATTGTTGGCGACCGCGTTCGGGCCGATGGCAACGGAATCCGTCCCCAGCGCCTGCGAATCCGCCAGCGTCGAATTGGCGTGGAAATACTTGATGCCGCCGCCCGTGCTGATGCTGTTGATCGTGTTGCCGAGATTGGTGATGTCGGCGGTGTTGGCGGCGATGTCGGTCGTATTCTGCGTCACCTGCTGGTTGGTGGCGAAGAGCTGCGAGCCGTTGATCGCGTCGGTCGACGAATTGCTGAGCCGGCCCGCCGCGACATTGGTGATGGTGCGTTCCGCGCCGACCGCGCCGACGCTGACGGTGCTTGCCGGCGTCGTGCCTGCGAAGTTGTAGGCGACGCCGCCGATCGTCGTGCCGGCGGTGCCGACCGCCGCGGCGGTTACCGAGCCCGAGCCGAGCGCCACGTCGCCGGCGTTGCTGGCGTTGGCGAGGGCGCCCAGCGCGATTGCATTCTGGGCGCCGGCATTCGCTCCTACGCCGAGAGCGGTCGCTTGAAAGGCGGTTGCAAACGCGTTCTGGCCGATCGCGGTGCTGGACGTGGCTGTGGCATTGGCGTTGGCGCCGACGGCGGTGCTGTATTGGCCCGAGGCCTTGGAGATGTATCCCATCGCCGTTGCGTCAAGCGCCGATGCGACGGCGCCGCTGCCGAAGGCCGAGGCGTTGGCGTCGGAGGCGCTCGAATTGGTGCCGGCCGCGATGGCGTTTGTCCCCGTCGCGGTCGCGACTGGTCCGATAGCAACGGAGTCCGTGCCCGTTGCGGACGAGTCCGCCGCCGTCGAATTGGCGTGGAAATACTTGATGCCGCCACCGGTGCTGATGCTGTTGATCGTGTTGCCGAGATTGGTGATGTCGGCGGTGTTGGCGGCGATCGCCGTCGTGTTCTGCGTCACCTGCTGGTTGGTCGCAAACAGCTGCGAGCCATTGATGGCGTCGGTCGACGAATTGCTGAGCCGGCCCGCCGCGACATTGGTGATTGTCCGCTCCGCGCCGAGCGCGCCGACGCTGACAGTGCTCGTCGGCGTCGTGCCGGCGAAGCTGTAGGCCGTGCCGCCGATCGTCGCGCCGCTGGTGCCGACCGCCGTCGCGGTCACCGAGCCCGAACCGAGCGCTACGTCGCCGGAGCTTGCCGTCGCCGTCGCGCCGTTGCCCAGCGCGACATTGCCGGCAAGGCCGGCTGCACCCGCCGTCGAGCCATTGCCCAGCGCCACGGAGCCTTGCCCGACGGCCTTGTTGTTGTTGCCGATGGCAACCGCGCCTGCGGCCTGGTTTGCGGCTGTGGCGGTTGCCGTGCCGTCGCTGTTGGCGATGTTGTTGGCGCCGCCGGTGAAGGCGCCGGTGCCGCTGGCATAGCTCGGATCGCCGATGGAGACCGCGCCGTTGCCGTAAGCCGTGTTGCCGGCGCCAATGGCGACAGCCTTGCCGCCCGTGGCCGTCGCGGCCGTGCCGATGGCAACCGCGTCGGCGGAATTGGCGACCGCAGCATTACCGATCGCCACGGCGTTGGTGGCACTGGCCTTGGAGCCGATGCCGAGCGCGGTGCTGGCAATCCCGCTAGCGGCGGCGCTGACACCGGCGGCAAGAGAATTGTCTCCCGTCGCATTCGCGCCGGACCCGAATGAGGAGGCGTTCGCGCCGCTGGCGACAGCCGTGTTGCCGATCGCTGTGCTGGCGGAGCCACTCGCAACCGAGGTAGCACCCATCGCCGTGGCGAAAGCGCCCGAAGAGAGCGAATTGGTACCGATCGCGATGCTGTTGGGCACAGCCGTGTTGGCCTGAACGCCCGCCTGCGCGCCCGTGCCGAATGCGATGGACTGGTTGCCCCATGCACTGGCTCCTCTACCCACCGCTGCGGCGTTCGTTCCCGTTGCTTTGGTCAGGACGCCAATGGCAAGGGCGTTTTGCTGATTTGCTGTGACATCCGTGCCAAGGGCGATGGCGCCTTGGGCCAAGGCCCCTGACCCCGCAACGGTGCGCGCGCCGATATTGATAGAGTTGATATCGGACGCGACCGACTGGAAGCCTATCGCGATGGCGTTTTGACTGCCTGCATTGGCGTTGGTACCTTGGGCAAGGGAATCGATTCCGCTCTGGGTTGCTTGATATCCAAGCGCCATACCGCGCAGGCCACTAGCACTGGACTGATAGCCCATGGCGTATGCGTATTGGGCGCTGGCTACCGACCCGTAGCCAGTGGCGAACGCATAATTGTTGCTGGCCGTGGCGCCGACACCGACCGCGGTGGAGTTCGATCCCGAAGCGTGGGAGTTTGTGCCCAGTGCGCTGGCCCCGGCCGCAGTGGCGTCGGACTGAACGCCAATGGCTACCGTATTGATGTTGTTTGAAATCGCGCCGCCGCCGATCGCCACCGCGCCGCCGGTGCCTGTGGCCTGCGCATCCTGGCCGATTGCCACTGCGTATTGCGTTGACCCGACAGACCGGGTCCCGATCGCAACAGCATTGAGCTGAGAGGCCGTCGCGGCCGGGCCGATAGCGACTGAGCCACTGGCGGTCGCGGTGCCGCCGCCGGCGGCATACTGCGCGGACGCCGGGGTGGCGATGCTCCCGAATGCGATTGCACCCAGCGCCGCTGCCGCAATTCTGCCGCTGCCCAGCGTGCCAAGCCCCAGACATTTGCGTCGCATGCCGAGCACGCGGCACGCGTTGCGCAGCACCGCCATCAGGCGGCGCCGCACCGAGCGGCTGTCGGCCGCGCCCGCGATCCAGTTTCCGACAAAGCTTGAAGAAAGTTCGATCCTTCTCCGCCCCTCGACGCGTTTGGTCATGCTAGTTTTTCCTCGCAATTGCCGAGGCGCTCTGATGTGCCGCACCATTCGCCTCGGTGGCCAAAAAATCTTCGAAATTGCGCGTCTTCTCCCGCAACGAGAGACCGACCTTCGCGCCTTGTTTTTCAATCAGCTGATAGGCGCTCGCGACCCATGGCTGCGTCGGTTCTGGAACCGCATGCAGTGCAGCCTCCGTCCGTTCCGGCGGCAGGTTTACCGCCACCAGCGCGCGGCAGAGATCGAAATGAAATCCCGGATCGCCTTCACCACAAGCCGGAGAGGTCAGTCCAAGCACGAAACAGGCCAGGAGATGGTCGAGTTCCGCAGCGCTGATCCGGCTGGCGTATTGGCGTTGCAGTGCAGCCCAGGCCGCTTCGGCCTTAGGCGCGAAGACCTCGATTTCCGCGAATTGAATGTCCATGGGACAATCCGACATGCTGTATCATCTGGTTGCTCCCCCGCCCCAAATGACTTCAATCGCGACCATGAGCACATTCGCGGTGCAGGTATTTTGGAATAATCCGGAATCTTTGTAGGAAAATCCGGTATTTGGTCCCTGCGCGACAACTGTGACTGCTCTGCCACACAACCTTCGACTATACTGAAGATCAATCGAGGTATCGCCGCGGACAATCATGCGCGCCGCAACAGTCGTTAACGTTGCAGCTTCACCTGCCTGGGGGTTCTGTTCCGGTATCTGGACATGGTGACCGTCAGGTGGCTCTGGTCCGAGAATCCACTGAGGTGAGCGACTTCCGCAATCGACAGGTCGCTCTCGATGAGAAGTTTTTCGGCGAAATCGAGACGCAGCCGCAGTAGGTATTTGTGCGGCGGCTCGCCAAAGGTCTTGGTGAATGCCAGGATGAAATGGCTCGGCGAAAGGCCACAGAGTGCGGCCAACTCGGCCACCGCGATTTTGCTGGAAAAATTTACCTCCAGGAATTCGCGCACCCGCCGGGCGCTGCGGTTCGACAGACCGCCCTTTGGGGCTTGTGGCAACTTTCGCGCTCCTGCGTAGTTCCGAAGCAAATGGACGCCGAACATGGTGACCAACGAATCGATATAGAACTCGTTTGGAGTTTCCCGATCCGTCAGTTCCGCCTTCAGCAACTGCGCGAGTTGCAGCGCTTGGAAGTCGACGGTCCCGTACGGCGGCGGCTGAAGCTCGGCATGGCCGGTGTCGAATTCACGCGTTGCCAGCTCGAAGAGACTCTCGGGGGTGAGCGCCACGATTACGCTTTCCGTGGTGGATGACCGGGTCACCTTGCCGCCGAGGTCGGCTGGGACGATCATGATCATGCCGACGTCGCCGTCGTATTCGTGGACTTTGTCGCTGCCCAGCGATGCCGCAATCCCTGGTGAGGGTGTAAGCAGAACCGAAGCGAAATGTTCCGCCGCTTTGAATGTGTGTGATCCCGGCCCATGAACGACATGAGCCGCGCCGCCTCGAAACGTGACCAGGTAGCGCCCCGCGCTTTCCGGAATTCCGTCGAAGATGCGACGATCCGCGCGCCGCCGCTCTGTCCCGGCGCTTTCCTGGACGTTGCCTCTATGTTGCATCTTCGTCTCTGCCACTGCTGCGCCGATCAATCCAATCCTGTGCTGTATCGAGGCGCCCAGAATTCACGTTTGCTCCTGGGCGTTCCTTCGAATCCTACAGATGCTGCTTTATATTGCAAAGAAGAATTTGAGCTCAAATGAAAATTTTACCAGGATTTTGACTATAAATTTACAGGTTTGAATTTTTAGCCAAGGCTACCTGACTATTTTCCGATCTTATCTTACCATTTTGCCTAGTTATTGTACATAGTGTGCCGTCGCAATCCAGCGTTGTATTCCGAATATAGATCGCGCGGCCATTGACAGAGCTGGTCGACTATCTGTCATTGCCACGGACGATCCGGCAGCAGTTATCGCCCGAATCATGGCTTCTTTCCCTTGTGCTTCTTCATGGCGGTGGCCAAATGGCCTTGATCCGAAAATCCCGCGAGGTAGGCGACTTCGGCGATGGCGACCCTCCGGGAGCGATCCAGGGCTGCGGACAGAGCATATCCCGCTCCCCCGCATGGTTGCTCTTCTGGGATTGGCATTTTCGGGGATTATGTCCGAGGGCGTGCCGATCGACCCGATCGGCGCCTGCGCTGCGTTCCTGAACCTCGCCCGCATTTTTCATTCAGCCTTGCCTCAGCCGCTTTGCCAGCCCATCGAAATTCCGTGCCGTGCAAACAGCCAACCCGGAAATCCGGACGGTAATTTGTATCCCCCATAGTCCTGCCCAAAGGCAGCGTAGCGCATCCCGTGGATAGAAAAAACATTGTAAGTGAAGAAAAAAGTTCGCGCGAGAAAAACATGGCCTGGCTTGGCCGGCGCTACGGAATTATCCGGCTCACGCAGGCCTGCTAAAGATCGCCTCGGCGTTTCTCGTACAGATCCCAGGACAGCTCGACCATGGCCAGAAGAACGTCTTCCTGGCTCCACCCGGCGGCAACCGCCGCCTCGACAATTCCGCGGACGAGCGGCAGCAATTGGCGCTCGCATTCGGCCGACAGGTTGGCCTCGGCGCCGTCGGCAGGCGGACTATCGAAATCAAATCCCACCATCGGCGTTCCCCCGCCATCAATGATCTAATGAAATGTATGTCTCTGCAATCATCCTCCCGTCTAATATACATCAATCGGTAACGAAACACAGCAGCGTCGAGATTGACAGGGCATGGCCGCCCCGATTGCAGCGGCTCCATGGTTCGTCTGGACGTCTTTTTTGGCCTCCTGTTGCCGGCATTGCACATCTTGGATGCGAACCCCAGGCATTCGCGTAAAGCTATCGGGATCCTGGCGAGCTTTGCCGCATGGAGCGGAACCTGCCGCTTCATGGCATCGATGAAGTCGATCAGGTCACCGGGCCGAGCAGGACCGAGCCATCCGGCACCCCGCCATCGATCGGGATGGCTCTGCGGTTTGCGCTCGCCGCCATCGGCTGGCCGATGTCGGACGTCACGATGACCGGGCTCTTCGACGGCACGCGGTCGTAGAGGTCGATGATGTCCTGATTTATCAGGCGCACGCAGCCTGACGAGACGGATTTGCCGATCGAGTTCCATTCCGGCGAGCCATGCAGGCGGTAGAGCGTGTCGACGTTGTCGTGGAACAGGTAGAGCGCGCGGGCGCCGAGCGGGTTCTTGAGGCCGCCGGGCATGCCGCCGTTCTTGGCGCTGTATTCTTCCAGTTCAGGCTGGCGGGCAACCATCTCATCGGGCGGCGTCCATTTCGGCCATTTCTGCTTCCACTGGACGACGGCGTCTCCCGACCATTCGAAGCCGGCGCGGCCGAGGCCGACGCCGTAACGGATCGCCTGGCCGCCTTCGCGCACCAGATAGAGGAAATGGTTGGTCGTATCGACGATGATGGTGCCTGGCCGCTGGCCGGTCGGATCGGGAACGATCTGGCGCAGGAACTGCGGGTCCATCTTCTTGATCGGGATGGCCGGGAGCTCGAACCCGCTGTCGGAAATCGGGCCGTACATCGTCGCATAGTCGCCGAGCGGCGGCTCGTCATAGGTCGGCGGTGGCGGTTCGACCGGCGCCGGCGCCGGTCCGGTGGTGGTGCAGGCGGAGACCGCAATCGAAGCGGCGCCAAGGGCTGCAGCATTCAGAAAGCCGCGACGGCTCAGGCGATAGGGGTCGATTTCGGTCTTCAACATGGTTGCCTTTTTTAAGTCTCGAATCGCAAGAAAGCGTGAATGCCTTCAAGCGGCGCAGTGGTCGGCCTCCCCCAATGCCTGACGCGATAGGCGGTTCCGATTCTGGCCTGAGGGTGGACAAACAAAGGCGAAGCTGTGACCGCCCTGCCACTGTTGCTCGAAGGCAACAGAGTGATCAGCCGCCGGTCAGCAGGCCTTCAAGCGACGGCAGGATCAGCGCCGGCGGAAAATCCCGGTATTCCTCGGGCTGGTTGGCGCGGTTGATCCATACGGTGCGAAAGCCGAATTTGGTGGCGCCGGCGACGTCCCAGCGGTTGGACGACTGGAACGAGACGGCGCCCGGATAGAGTCGCCAGCCCGTCGCCACCATGTCGTAGGTCGACGGGTCGGTCTTGAAGCGCCTGACGGCGTCGACCGAAAAGATATCGTCCAGCACCTGGTCGAGGGCGGCCGACTTGACCGCCGCTTCCAGCATCTCGGGCGAGCCGTTGGACAGGATTGCGAGCTTGGCGCCGGATGCTTTCAGCGCCTTGAGCACGGCCGGCACTTCCGGATAGCAGTCGAGCCGCCAATAGGCTTCGAGCAGCTTGGCCTTCAGTCCCTTGTCGGCGGAGGGAACCTTGAGCAGGGCGAAATCGAGCGCCTGTTCGGTGAGCTGCCAGAAATCGGCATAGCCGCCCATCAGCGTGCGCACCCAGGAATATTCCAGCTGCTTGGCGCGCCAGATTTCCGAAAGCAGCGGGCCGTCGGGGCCGATCTCGCCGTCATGACGGCGCACGGCTGCGTGCACGTCGAACAACGTGCCATAGGCGTCGAAAACGTAAGCCGCGTAATGCATGGCGACAGTTTTGAGGGCAGGCGGCGCAAGGTGCAAGCATCGATTGTGGTCTTGATCGCTTTCTTGGGGCGCTCTGGCCTCAACAAAAACCGCTCCATGCCGGTTGACGGCGCCGGTCAAAGCATCTTCCAATGCTTGGCACAGGCAGCTTTGAAGCGGAACCGAACAATGACACTGGTGACTGCGGCGCTATCGGCGACATGGACCTTCGTCGACGGCGACTGGTACGAAGGCAACGTCGCCATTCTGGGTCCGCGCAGCCACGCCATGTGGCTCGGCACCAGCGTCTTCGACGGCGCCCGCTGGTTCGAAGGCGTCGCCCCCGATCTCGAGCTGCATGCCGCCAGGGTGAACGCATCGGCGACCGCGCTCGGCCTCGCGCCGTCGATGAGCGCCGATGAGATTGTTGGACTGACCTGGGACGGGCTGAAGAAGTTCGACGGCAAGACAGCGGTCTACATCAGGCCGATGTACTGGGCCGAGCATGGCGGCTATATGGGCGTGCCGGCCGATCCGGCCTCGACCCGTTTCTGCCTCTGCCTCTACGAATCGCCGATGATCTCGCCGACCGGCTTTTCGATCACCGTGTCGCCGTTCCGGCGGCCGACCATCGAGACCATGCCGACCAATGCCAAGGCCGGCTGCCTCTATCCCAACAATGGCCGCGCCATCCTCGAAGCGAAGGGACGCGGCTTCGACAATGCGCTGGTGCTGGACATGCTGGGCAATGTCGCCGAGACCGGAACCTCGAACATCTTCCTGGTCAAGGACAGCCACGTGTTGACGCCGGCGCCCAACGGCACCTTCCTGTCCGGCATCACCCGCTCGCGCACCATGACGCTGCTTGGCGATTACGGCTTCAAGACCACGGAGAAGATGCTGTCGGTGCGCGACTTTCTCGAAGCCGACGAGATCTTTTCGACCGGAAATCATTCCAAGGTCGTGCCGATCACCCGCATCGAGGACCGCGATCTGCAGCCCGGGCCGGTGGCCAAGAAAGCGCGCGACCTTTATTGGGAATGGGCGCATTCGACTTCCGCCGGTTGAGCCGCTAAAAGGCAATTGGCGCTTCATTCCGGAGTTGTTCCAGATCAATGCAGCCCTATCTTAATCCGGTATCCGCACCGGATTTTTCCATGAGGAGTATGACCGATGGCTTTTGAATTGCCCGCCTTGCCCTACGACTACGAGGCCTTGCAGCCTTACATGTCGAAGGAGACGCTGGAGTATCACCACGACAAGCACCACAAGGCCTATGTCGACAACGGCAACAAGCTGGCCGCCGAAGCGGGCCTCGGCGATCTGTCGGTCGAAGAGGTGGTCAAACAGTCGTTCGGCAAGAATGCCGGCCTCTTCAACAACGCAGCCCAGCACTACAACCACATCCATTTCTGGAAGTGGATGAAGAAGGGCGGCGGCGGCAACAAGCTTCCGGGCGCCCTGCAGAAGGCTTTCGACGCCGACCTCGGCGGCTACGACAAGTTCAAGGCCGACTTCATCGCCGCCGGCATCACGCAGTTCGGCTCGGGCTGGGCCTGGGTCTCGGTCAACGACGGCAAGCTGGCGATCTCCAAGACACCGAATGGCGAGAACCCGCTCGTCCATGGCGCATCGCCGATCCTCGGCGTCGATGTCTGGGAACATTCCTATTACATCGACTACCGCAACGCGCGGCCGAAATATCTCGAGGCCTTCGTCGACAGCCTCATCGACTGGGACCATGTCCTTGAAATGTACGAAGAGGCGAAAGCCTGATCGACCCAGAGAAGCCCCGGTACTCCGGGGCTTTTCTTTCTCAGCTGAAGCAGCAGGCACACAAAATTCGGCAGAATCCGGCCGGCGGACAGGGAATAATCCCGGCCCGCCCTCCGTTAACGTTAGGTCGCGACCCCTCATCATCCTGGAGCCAATTGAATGAGAAAGCTTGTTATCGCTATCTCTATGCTCAGCCTCGCCGCCTCGGCGGCTTTTGCCGACCCGATCCTCGACCGACAGGGACTGATGAAGGAACGAGGCAAGATCGTCGGCGGCCTGTCGAAGATCGCCAAGGGCGAAGCGGACTTCGATGCCGCCGCCGTGCTGACGGCGCTGCAGGCGCTGCAGGTCAACGCGGAAAAGTTCGATGTCGACACGCTGTTCCCGGCCGGCAGCGACAGCGGTGATACCACCGCCTCGCCCAAAATCTGGAAAGACATGGCGGGCTTCAAATCGACCGAAGACAAGTACCTCGCCGACGTCAAGGCCGCAGTCGCCGCCGCACCCGCCGATGTCGATGCGCTGAAGGCGCAGATCGATACGCTCGGCAGTGATTGCGGCACCTGCCACAAGACCTATCGGGTGAAGAAGAGCTGATCCCGGGCAATGCCCTTGTGGAAAAAATTTGTCGGCGCCGCCCTTGTCCTGGGCGTCGTCGGTGCCGGCGCCGGCTGGCTGTTGTCGGCGCCGGTCAAGCTCGACACTGACACCCTGGCGCAGCTCGGCCCCGGCGACGCCGCCAGGGGCAAGCGCATTTTCAATGCCGGCGGCTGCACCTCCTGTCACGCCAAGCCGGGCTCGCAAGGCGACGGCCGTTTGCAACTGGTCGGCGGCCTCGAGCTCAAGGCGCCGTTCGGCACCTTCGTGCCGCCCAACATCTCACAGGATCCCAAGGACGGCATCGGCGCCTGGACGGTCGAGGACCTTGCCAACGCCATGCTGAAGGGCGTGTCGCCGTCGGGCGAGCATTTCTATCCGGCCTTTCCCTACGCGTCCTACGCCCGGATGAAGCCGGCTGATATTGCCGATCTCTATGCGTTCCTGAAGACGCTGCCGGCGGTCGCCGGCAAGGCGCCCGACAATTCCCTGACTTTCCCCTTCAACATCCGCCGCGGCCTCGGCCTGTGGAAGCGGCTCCATCTCAGCAAAGAGCCGGTGATTGCCTTTGCCGATGGCACGCCTGATCTGGTACTCGCCGGCCGCTATCTGGTCGAGGGGCCCGGCCATTGCGGCGAATGCCACACGCCGCGCGACATCACCGGCGGCACCAGGAAGAGCCAGTGGCTGGCTGGCGCGGCGGCCGCCGAAGGCAGCGGCATCGTGCCGAACATCACATCGGGCGAAGGCGGGCTCGGTGACTGGTCGGAAGCCGACATCGCCAACTATCTCGAAACCGGTTTTACCCCTGATTTCGATTCGGTCGGCGGCGCCATGGTCGACGTGCAGCGCAACATGGCCGAACTGCCGCCGGAAGATCGCGCGGCAATAGCCGCCTATCTCAAGGCGGTGCCGCCGCATCCCAACGGCTACCCGGTGCGCAGCAAGCCGGCCAAGTGATCCCGGCCACAGGTGGCGATCTACAGGTGGCGATCGCCGAGGAAGTCGAAGCCCGTCTCGAAGAAATGGCTGTAATTGCAGGTCAGTTCCTCGCCGGGTGCGATGTCGCGCAAGGCATAGGTTTCCTCGGGCGAGGAGACGTCGCAATTCGGTTCGTCGTCATGGTTCATGTAGCGGGCGTCGTCGGCTTCGAAGACGATGTAGTTCGGATCCCGGCGGTCTGGATAGGAATAACGGTCGAGATAGTTCTTCACCGGGCCGCTCTCGCCTTCATAGGTCTCGACGTCGATGATCCGGTCGAATCTGGGGTCGAGCTTCCAGACCAGCGTGCCCTTGGCAATGTGGTTCCTGGCGAAAACCCCGATGCCCTGGATCGGTGATTTCTCGAGATAGGTGTCGACGAGCAACATAGTGGCCCCTTTGCGTATGTCATGGTCTGGAAGGTGGCGCGCATTGGGTAGCGCGCAGCCATTGCAAATGCGAGTGAAAATGAGCAGCCTGGAATTCAAAAAGTGACGATCGGCGCGCCTCGACGGGCGCGCCTTTCGCATCGACATCAGCGCTGCTGCAAGGCCAGACGGACGCCTAACGCGCAGTAGATGCCGCCAACCACCTTGCCTTGCCATTTCACCACCGACGGATTGCGGCGCAGGAACGTGCCGAGCCGGCCCGCACTCACGGCAAAGACGACTGTGCTGAAAAGGCCGAGCAGAACAAAGATTATGCCCAGCGTCATCAGCTGGAGCATCACCGATCCGTTTTCAGGCCGCACGAACTGGGGCAGGAAGGCGAGGAAGAAAAGCGCCGTCTTTGGATTAAGCACTTCGGTCAGGACAGCTTGACGAAACGCCTTGCTGGCGGAGATCGCGAGTGCGCCGGCAGTAGGGTCGGCCGGTATTCTCTCGATGATTGCGCGGATGCCGAGGTAAACGAGATACGCCGCGCCGATGTATTTTACGACGCTGAACAGCGTTGCCGAAGTGGCGATGATCGCCGAAATGCCGACCATCGCCATGATGGTATGGAACACATCGCCAGCCGCGACGCCCGCGCCCGTCGCGACGCCAACCCTGGTTCCGGAACTCGTCGCTCGCGCGACCGTCAAAAGCGTGGCTGGGCCTGGAATAAACACAAAGCCAAGCACAACCGCTATGTAAGCCGTCAAGGTGGATAGATCGATCATTGCGACGCCTCCGTTGCATTCTCAGCCTTGCCCGTAACCTCGGGTTCGGGCTTGGCCGTAACCTTGAGCGCGAAGGAGTAGGTATAGGCGATCTCCTCCAGCCTTGAAAAGCGGCCGGAGGCGCCGGCATGGCCGGAATCCATGTTGATCTTGAACAGCACCGGATTGTCGCCGCTCTTGCGCTCGCGCAGCCGCGCCACCCATTTGGCCGGCTCCCAATAGGTGACGCGCGGATCGGTGAGGCCGGCCAGCGCCAGGATCGGCGGGTAGTCGTGATCAGCGACATTGTCATAAGGCGAGTAGGCGGCGATCGTTTGATAATCTTCCGCCGACGCGATCGGGTTGCCCCATTCCGGCCACTCCGGCGGCGTCAGCGGCAAGCTTGCGTCGAGCATCGTGGTCAGCACGTCGACAAAGGGAACCTCGGCAACGATGGCGCCGAAACTATGCGGTGCCATGTTGGCGATCGCACCCATCAGCATGCCGCCGGCCGAGCCGCCTTGCGCGACGATGCGGTCGTGTTGGGTGTAACGCTCGGCGACGAGATGCTGCGCGACGGCGATGAAATCGGTGAACGTGTTCATCTTGTGCGCCCGCTTGCCGTCGTCATACCAGCCATAGCCCTTGTCCTTGCCGCCGCGGACATGGGCGATGGCAAAGACAAAGCCACGGTCGACCAGCGAGAACCAGTTGGTGTTGAACGCCGCCGGGATGGCAATGCCGTAAGAGCCGTAGCCGTAAAGCAGGCACGGTGCGGAGCCATCGAGCGGCGTGTCGCGGTGATGCAGGAGCGAGACCGGCACCAGTTCGCCATCGGCGGCCGGCGCCATCAGCCGGCGCGTGACATAATGATCCGGATTGTGACCGGACGGCACTTCCTGGGTCTTCAGCAGCACACGCTCGCGGCTGCGCATATTGTAGTCGAAGACCTGCGCCGGGGTCGTCATCGACGAATAGGTGAAGCGCATGATCTCGGTGTCGTATTCATAGGACCCCGACAGGCCGAGCGAGAACGCCTCTTCGTCGAACGAGATCAGATGCTCCTCGCCGCTGCGGCGATCGCGCACGACGATGCGCGGCAGCCCTTCCTTGCGTTCGAGCCTGACCATATGATCCCTGAAGCCGACCACCGACAGGATCAGCCGGCCTGGCTCGTGCGCCACCAGCTCTTCCCAATTGGCGCGAACCGGGTCATTAGCCGGCGCCGTCATGATCTTGAAGTCCTTGGCGCCGTCGGCATTGGTGAGGACGAAGAAGATGTCGCCGCCTTCTTCCAGATCATATTGCAGGCCAGTCTCGCGCTTTGCCACCAGCTTTGGCTCGGCGAAAGGCTCATCGGCGCGCATCAGGTGATATTCCGAGGTTTCGTGATCGTTGATCCCGATCATGATCCATTCGTTGGAGCGCGTGCCGCCGACATCCATGAAGAAGCCGGGATCGGTTTCCTCATAAATCAGCCGGTCATTAAGGGGGCTGCCGCCGAGCGCGTGGTACAACACCTTGGACGGGCGATGATTGTCGTCGAGCCTTGTGTAGAAGAAGCCGTCATCGGCGGCATTCCAGACGCCGCCACCACTGGTGGCCTCGATCTGGTCGCTCAGTTCCTTGCCGCTGGTGAGATCGCGCACGCGAAGTGTGAAGAATTCAGAGCCCTTGTCGTCGAACGCCCACAACAGCTTGCGGTGATCGGCCGAATGGTCGACGCCGCCGAGGCGGAAATAGGGCTTGCCCTCGGCTTCCGCGTCGCCATCGAGCAGGATCTGCTCATCGCCGCCATCGCGCGGCATGCGGAAATAGCGGGGCTGTTCGCCGCCAAGCTTGAAGGATGAGCCGTAAGCATAGGGGCCATCCTTCATCGGCACCGTCGAATCATCTTCCTTGATGCGCCCCTTCATCTCGCCGAACAGCTGCTTCCGAAGCTCTAGCGTATCGGCCATAAGCACTGCTTGATAGGCGTTTTCGGCTTCGAGATGGGCGCGGATGCGGCCCTCAAGCAGGGAAGGGTCCCTGAACATCGCCTGCCAGTTCTCGGCCCTCAGCCAGGCATAGTCATCTGTGCGGGTAATGCCGTGATGCGTGTCGAAGACGGGGTGTTTCTCGGGGCTCGGCGGGCTGGCGGTCGGAAAAGCTGAGGTCTTGGTCATTGCGTCTCACTGAAGAAATTACTTGAATGGCAAATGAACACGCCGATCAGCGCGGGTTCAAGGGCCGGGATGTATTGGTTGCGGCGGGCTCGGGAGATGAGCCAAAAGGAGAGGATGATGAATTTCCATATCAACACCGCTGCGGCTCTCGCCGTCGTCGCTTCGACCGTTCTGGCTTTCACCGGCCAGTCTCATGCAACCGCGTTCGCCGCTTGGCAAGTGGCTGGCGTGCCGTTCGGCGACACGCTCAACGTTCGCAAATATCCGTCCGGCACCTCGCAGAAGCAGGCCGCCTATCCCAACGGGACGATCCTGCAGATGACCGGCAAGTGCACCAGCGGCTTGAATCTTCTGGAGATCGCCGGCCAGCCGCACTGGAAACAGAAACAGGCAATTCGCTATCAATGGTGTCAAGTTTGGCACGACCCGGCGCAAAATGGTGGTTTTGTTAGTGGCTGGGTCTATGGAAAATACCTCACGCCGTATTGAATCCGGTCAGACCGAAGATCTTCTTCGGCGTGTTTCGCCAACGCTTTGCAACTTGCGGTTTGGTACGAATCCGACAATCAGCCGCCCAAATCTTGAAGCATAGACCAAGCATCGCTGCCCACTTTATGAGTCCTTGCTGATTTAGCGACGGCGTGACCTTACGTCATGCTAGTCCTGGTCCGACCAGAAAATATCGCGAAGTTACAGAGTGCACGAAAGATTGAAGCTGAAGAGCGACTATTCGATGAATATCGTTGAATATAGCGCAAGATGCGAATTGACTTACTTTGTCTGGGGGCTCATTAAGATGCCCGGACGCGAATCCATGAAGCTCTTCCCGCGTGAAATTCGCGCCATGCCCGATCTTCCAAAAAGGGCGCAAACAGAAACATCCTTCGTTGGGGCCTAAACCATGGATATCGTCGAAACACCTTCCAGAAATAGCGATGCGCTGATCGAGCTGACCGCCGATGTGGTGGCAGCCTATGTCAGCAACAATCCCGTGCCGGTCGGCGAATTGCCGAACCTTATCGCTGATGTCCATGCCGCTCTCGGGCGCGTGGGCGGAGCAAGCGAACAGCCTCCGGCCGACAAGCAGAAGCCTGCGGTAAACCCGAAGCGCTCTGTTCATGACGATTACATCGTCTGCCTTGAAGATGGCAAGAAGTTCAAGTCGCTGAAGCGCCACCTGATGACCCATTACGGTCTGACGCCCGATGAATACCGCGAGAAGTGGAATCTCGACGCCAGCTATCCGATGGTTGCCCCTAACTATGCCGCTGCCCGTTCGCAGCTGGCCAAGAAGATGGGCCTCGGCCGCAAGCGCAAGGGGCGGTAACACCGGCTCCAATGGACAAGATCAACGGCGCCCCTTACGGCGCCGTTTTTGTTTCTAGAACAATTCCAGGAAAACTGCCGAGCGCTTTCTCTTGGGAATTGCGTCGAAAGAAGAGAAGATAGAGCAATCAAGCAGTCTGCTTGAGAGCCATCTCGGCGTCGCGCTTGACGCGCTTGACCATCGAGCGCAGGCCATTGGCCCGCTGCGGCGACAGATGTTCGTCGAGGCCAAGCGACCTCAGCGTCGCCTCTGCGTCCGTTTCAAGGATCTGGCTGGCAGTCCGTCCCGAAAACAGCGCCAGCATGATGGCGACCAGACCGCGCACGATATGAGCGTCTGAATCGCCTGTGAAGGTGATGACCGGATCGGCGCCCGGCGCTCGGTTCGTGGTCAGCCAGACCTGGCTGACGCAGCCCGGCACCTTGTTGGCGGCGTTGCGTTCGGCGTCGGGAAATGGCGGCAGCGCTTCGCCGAGCTCGATGACATAGCGATAGCGGTCTTCCCACTCGTCGAGCAGGGAGAAGTCGTCGCGGATCGTCTGGATCGTCGTGGCCATTGCTCGGGATATAGTCATCCGCGGCTCCGGCGTCACGGAAAAAGAAGAAAAGCACCGCAGGCATCGAGAGGTCCGACCGGCCTGCGGTGTCGCTGTAGATACAGCTGAAACGGTGTTTAGTTCTTCGCCACCAGCTTGGCAGGTATGTTGACTGTCGCCGGCAGCACGATGTCCTTGGCGACGCTGCCGGTGGCCAGCGATGTATCGGGCGAGGTCTCGGCGCTCTTGTCGTCCAGCATGGCGGCGGCGATCTTGGCGGTTTCCTTGGCCCGGGCGCTGATCGTATGCATCGCCGACTTGCCGGTTTCGCAGACGTCCGGCTTACGCTCGCAAATGCCGGCGATGTCGCCGACCGCTTCGCGCGCCGCAAAAAGCGCCTGGAACGGCCCGACGCTCTCGCGGCCATCCTCGTCGGGGCCGACGGTCAGCGGCAGCGCTAGCAACACCAGCGAAAACCAGAACGCCATTCTTATCAAAAAGCCCATCGATCTGCCCTCTCGTCCAATGACCGGATCATGCGTCCATGCGCAATGACCTCTTTATATCAGCCACAATGGCACATGAGGCGCAAAGGACGGCTTTCCTGCTCAGTGAAAATTTTCCTCAAATTTTAGGCAAATTCGAAGCGAGGCGTTTTGCAGTGCATTAGCCTCAAATGCCGGCAATTTTCTTAACCTTGCAGTAACCATCTAAGCGATTGTTGCGCATGGATATCTTCAGAAGAGCAGGCATGCCGGCTCAGGGTTTCGCAGCCACGGGCACGCCCTTTGCACATAACGCTCCGTTTACTATGGCCACAAATGGCGGTGCATTCCGGTGCCGGCGCTCCAATTTTTGCCGCAGCGCGCTCGTTGTTCCGGTCAGCCTTATTCATTCCTTAAACGCTGGATGCGAGTTTCAAACAAGCAAAAGCGACCTGCAAAGCAGGGCAGTCACGACCGGGTGCGAGTGCGTTGAGTTTGACAACTGCCAGATATATTGAACTGCCTGGCGCGCTGGCGGCCGGTTGCGAACGCATGGTCCATCCGGCCATCATCGGCCAGGGCGATCGCCTGCGCCAGCGCCGGTTCATCGGCATCATGCTTGCCGCTCCGTTCTTCGCCGCCGGTGCGGCGGTGACACTGGTCACCTCGGGCATGGGCGCCGCCGTCACCGTCGCAGCCATTTTCGCCGCCTTCGGTCTTTGCTGGTTCGCCGCCTTGCTGGTGGCGGCGTCAGGCAAGATGACGCTGGCAGCCCAGGTTGCCCTTGCCGCCGGCGGTCTTGCGCTTGCCGGCGCCGTCGCGGCAGCAGGCGGCCTGGCGTCGCCGGTTGCGCTGCTGGCCCTGGCATTGCCATTCGAGGCCTGGTGGATCGGCGGTTCAAAGCGCGCGGCACTTTGGGGCGGCCTCTCGGCCTTGGCCGCAATGCTGCTGCAGCCCTTTGTCGCCTCTGTCGTCCCGCTCGGCGGGGCGCAAGTCGCGGCGTGGCACTGGCTGCTGCCGCTCGCCTGGGGCCTGACGCTGGTTCCCCGGCTCGCAGCCCTAGGCGATGCCGCACGCGCGCAGCCCGCGCTGCTTCCAAACGACCGCCTTGAAGACATGATCGACGCCGTTGTCCTGCATGTCGCCCGGCATGGCGAGGTCCTGGATGCCTCGGCCAAGGCGCGCACCATCCTGAAGCTGCCGCCGGAACTGCTTTTCGGCGCCGGGCTGTTCGACCGCATCCACCTGTCCGATCGCGTCGCTTATCTCAGCGCGCTTGCCGACATGCGCGATGGCGCCCTGGCGCGCCGGCTCGATCTTCGGGTAAGGCTGCCGCAGGACGGCAGCGCCTCGACGGCCGACAATTACCGGCCATTTCAGCTCGAACTGATGCGTGCCGAAGAGCAGCAGGAGACCTTCACTCTGCTGCTGCGCGAGAACGACGAGACTGCCGAATTGCGCGACGAGCTTGCTGCCGCCAATGAGGCCGCAGCGTCGGCCGAGGTGGCAAAGGGCCGCTTCCTGGCGGTCGTCAGCCATGAGCTTCGGACGCCGCTCAACGCCATCATCGGTTTTTCCGACATGCTGCTGCATGAGATGTTCGGCGGCTTCAAGGACCCGCGCCAGAAGGAGTATGTCGGCCTGGTGAAGGAGTCGGGCCAGCATCTGCTTGCCGTCGTCACCTCCATCCTTGATGTCTCGAGGATCGAGGCCGGCGCCTACGCGACCGAGCCCGAACCGTTCCGATTCATCCAAGCGGTCGAGATGTGCCAGTCGATGATGCAGCTGCAGGCGAATGCCAAGAACATCGATCTCCAGGCGCAGATTGCGCCGGACGCCGGCGAGATCAATGCCGACCGCCGTGCCGTGCAGCAGATCCTGATCAACCTCGTCTCCAATGCGGTCAAGTTCACGCCCGATGGCGGCGATGTCGTCGTCGGCGCCAAGCGGATCGGCTCGCGGCTGCATTTCTGGGTCAGGGACACCGGCATCGGCATCGCCGAGGAAGATTTTGTCAATCTCGGCAAGCCGTTCATGCAGATCCAGAACGACTATACGCGCCGCTTCGAGGGCACCGGGCTCGGCCTGTCGCTGGTCAAGGGCCTGGTGGCGCTGCACGACGGCACGATGTCGATCGAAAGCATGCCGGGCGAGGGGACGACGGTCACGATCAGCCTGCCGGTGAACGGGCCGAAGAGGAGCGCGACCGACAGGAACGGGGTGCTGCCGATGCCCGCGACCAGGACGAAAGGCGACGCGAAAGGGGACAGGAATGGCTCGCTCCGCAAAACAGCCTAAGGCGGTCAAGCGCCGCAGCGGCGCGTTCGAGGCCGGCGCGATTGCGCTCGGCGGCGCGATCTCGCGCAATCCGGTCCTGGTCGGCGGCTCGACCGCCTTCCTGGTGACGCTGTTCTACGTTTCCGCCAACGCGCTGTGGTACCAGCCGTTTCCGCATGCCGGCGCCTTCTTCGCCACCCGCAGCATCGAGGGTTTTCCGCACCCCGGCGCGGACGAACCCGAAACCACCATCAACATCCTGCGGCCCGGCCCGGCACCGGTCAAAAGCGACCCGACCGTCGAGCAGGTCCAGGGCATCCTGAAGGATCTCGATTTCTACACGGGAACGGTCGACGGCATTTCCGGGCCGAATACCCAAAAGGCGATCCAGGCATACCAGCAGAAAGTTGGCCTGCCGGCCTCCGGTGAGATCGACGCCGTCCTGCTCGACCAGCTCGGCGCCAAGCAGACAACAGCTGGCATCCCGCATCCTGTGCCTAGGCCCGTGGATATGGCCGCCGCTCGAGTTGCCGCGCCCGAGGCCGCGCCTGCGCCCATCCCGGTTTCCGCGCCGGTATCCGCCCAGGCGCCCGATGCCCGCATCGTCAAGATCCAGGCCGGCCTGAAGGCATTCGGCAATGACGACATGCAGCTCGACGGCGTCGTCGGCGCCCGCACCAAGGCGGCGATCAAGGAATTCCAGTCGCTATTCGGCCTGCCGGAAACGGGCGAGCCCGACGAGGTCGTCTACGTCAAGATGCGCGAGATCGGCCTGACCAATTGAGTGGTCAAGACGACCGCTCGCGGATAGACGAAAATCCGGCTAAGACGCCGCGCATGTCCTCCGGAGCCTCGTCATGCGCGTAACCACCGAGTTTTGGGTGTCGGCCCTGCTGCGCCGTGTTTTCGGCGCCGGCGGCTTTGCGGCCGTCGTCAAGCGCGGCGCAACCGAGGCCGGCGCTGTCTTCGTGCTCTCCCGCGGCAAGCTGGGCGAGGTCTCCCTGTTCGGCCCGGCGCCGCAGACGAGCTACGATTCGGACAAACCGGATGATCGCTTTTTCACGCTGCTCGGCGCCGGCGACGATGCCGCAGCGCTTGACGCCAGGCTTGAGCGGGAGAAAAAATTCGATCCCGACATCTGGGTGGTCGAGATCGAGGCCGCAACGGTTTCCGTCGAGGAGCTTCTCTCCGTCAAGACGCCTTGAGGCTGGCCCCTAGGTTGGCTTTGTCGACGTCCGGCGCTTGGTCGCCATTCGCGGCGACAGGGGTGTTGCCGCGCACCGCTCGCGACAATGTTTCGGCCTTCCAGCCGCGCACCTTGTCGAGCGCCGCCTCGTGGTGCAGCAGCCGGTAGCGGTCGAGGAAGATGCGGATCGCCTGCGGGTGCGGAAACTCCCGGGGGTAAACCGCGACCACGATCAGGAATGCCCTGTCCTCGCTGAGGTCGAGCGCCCGCAGCGCGGCGAGCAACGAGACATAGCTCGAATGCTCGGTCAGCGACCGCGCCGTGGAGAAGTCGATGTCGAGCGCGTCGGCAAGCGCGGTCTGAAAGAAGGCGGCGTTGCCGGTCAGCGCCGTCTCGCGCAGCTTGCTGTAAGTTGCTGAGCCGACGAAGGGATTGACCGATGTCGCCTCGCCCTCGGCGAGCATCATCGAGCGCAGGCGGCGCCTGGCGGTTTCGGCGGCGCTGCCGGGCAGTTTTGGTGCGCTGGGAGCGGCGGCAGCGGCTTCGGCACCGTTGCCCGCCACGTCGGCGATCGGCTCGGGCTGCCGCACGCGCACCAGGGTCGGCTTTTCCAGCGCCTTGATCAACTGCGCGATGGCCGGGTTCAAATCCTTGCGGCGGGCAATAGCGCGCGCATGCGGCAGGCCGTGGCGGCCGATCAACGCGATCAGGTCGATGTCGCCCAGCGCCCGCGAACGGACGAGCAAAGGCGCGCAGACATCGACCGGCTCCTCGCAAAGCCGCCGCACCAGGGCGGCCGGCGCATATTCGCATTCGGACAGGGCGGCGGCGACATAGCGGCGCGATTCGTCCGGCACGCTGTCGAACAGCGGCAGCGTCAGATCCTCGAGCTGGGCGATCTCGCGGCGCGACGGGCGGGTCAGCGAGCAGAACGCCGACACGGCGGCGCGAAACAGCCTTTCGGCTTTTCCCGATTCCGTCCGTATGGCGATTTGCCTGAAATCCGAAGCTGACACGGAAGATCCGCCCGACACTCGACACAACCCGGACCATGCTCAACCGCAACTGTGTCGGTTTCGCGCAAGGCCTGGAACAAACATCAAATTAGCCGCGATCCGTTAGCGCTCCGTTAACCCTCTGCCGGCCTTAATCACATTTGGAGGCGTTGCGTTGTGCTCCGGGGCAACCGAGAGGAATACGCGAACCATGGGCATGGTACTGTCTTTCGTGCCGCGATCGGCACCAGTCAATCGAGCAGTTCAGGACACCGGTACGCCGGCGGCGGTGATCATTTTTCCCGGCGTCCGCTACGAGCATCCGCCATTGGCGGGCCAGGCGCGACCGGCGGACCAGCCGGGCACACCACGGACGCCTGTTCCGCACCACTGAATTTGCTGGTCGTCGGGGTGAGGTCAGTAGTCCTGCAGTTCGCAGGAGCTCTGGTCCAGGAACTGCGACACAACCGGCTTCCAGCTGTCGTCAGGCACGAAGGCGCGGATGACGAAGATGCCTTCCTCGATCGGCGCCTCGACGAAGATCGCCCCTTGCAGGTCTTCGGGAAGCTCCCTGCGCACGTCGATCATCTGTGCCGGCGTCAGCACCACGGTGTTCAGCTTGCTGCCGGTCGCCGTGCGGTCGTTGAATGAATAGAAATTGTGGCCGTTGCGGTCATAGACCGACACCGACCAGAACGGCACGCTGCCCGGCGCCTTGATCCGCACCACGCCTTCGGCAAGGTCGAAGCGGCAGGCGGCGGCGTAAAACAGCGGATCCACCGACTTCACCACCGGCGCGCCGCCCGCCTCGGCATCCAGCCTAGTCATCTTGTAGAGGTCGGACGCAATCGCCAGCCGTGACCAGGCATCGCGCTCGGTAAATTCCGGCACCAGCAAAAGCACCACGATGTGGACGATTCCGGCGCCGAGCAGGCCGAGCAGGATGGCGTGCAGCAACCTACGCATTGCAGCCAGCCTTGACGATCCGGGGCAGCGACACGTCGGAAAGGCCGGTGCTTGAGGCAATCGGCGTGTCGTAGAAGGTGAGCACGAAATACATCCGGCCAAAACCTTCGGTCAGAAGCCAGTTGCCGGGGGCCGGACGGTTGCCGACGGCGATGATCACCGAATTGTCGGGTTGACGCAGCACCTGGTAGGATTGCAGCGCCGCCAGCCTCGGCTTGCCGGTGTCGACCACGCCGAGCGATTGATCCGCGGCATAGAGCGTCCAGAACCGGGCGGTCGGGAAACTGCCTTCGATCCTGTAGTCGCATTGCCGCTGAAGCTCATCGCCGGCCGCATCGCGTTCGGCGATGAAGGACAAGCCTTCCGCCTTGCCGAGCGCCAGCACGCCCTCGCGCGCCACGCGCGCCTTCGAATAGGGGTCGGCATCTTGCGTGCCGATCTCGGGGAAGGCGGTCCATTGGCCGATGCTGATCGCGCCGACGCCGCTCTGCGCCTGCAGCGCATACCAGACGCTGCCGCCGCCGAGGCCGATGGCTATGGCAAGCGAAAGCAGCGTGAAAAAGGCGGTCTTGAGCATGAAGAACCGGGACGAGAGAATTATCGTTCGGGGATATAGCGGGGCAGGCCACAGAGCAAGCAGCGCTGTGGAATCAAAGCGCCGACAGGGTCTCCGGTGTCTGCGGCGAGCCGAGCACGGGCGCTGTCTGGAACACCTTGGTCATCTCGCGCAGCGTCTGTGTCGTGCGGCTGGACAACACCGCCGGGCGCTCGGCCGCGGCATCGGCGGCTGCCTGATCGGCGTTTTTCTTCTCCGCTTCCTCGGCTTTGGCCGCGATCTCTTCGTCGACGAAGGGCTTGTCTAGGCCGGGGATCGGCTTCAGGTCGATATTCTGGTGCGCGTAGACCATCAGCCGCTGCCACACCATCGCCGGCAGCGTGCCGCCGGTCATGTTGCGGGTCGGGGTGAAGTCGTCATTGCCGAGCCAGACGGCAGCCGTGTAATTGCCGGTGAAGCCGACGAACCAGGCGTCGCGGTAGGATTGCGTCGTCCCCGTCTTGCCAGCGACGACGATGTTGGGCAGCTGCGCGCGCCGCGCGGTGCCGATCGCCGGCACCGCAGCCAGCATGGTGTTCATGTATTTCAAAGCCTGTTCCGACAGAACCCGATGCGGCGCCGGCGCATCCTTGGCAAAGTCGTAGACGACATCGCCGGTGCGGGTGACGAGCTGGGTGATGCCGTGCCGCGAGCCGGCGAAGCCGTTCTGCGCGAACACGCTGTAGCCCGTCGCCTGGTCCATGACCGTCATGCCCGATGTGCCGAGCACCATGGTCTTGTGCGACTCCAGCGGCGATTCCACGCCGAATGATTCGGCCATCGCCTTGATCGGGCCGATGCCGAGATAGTCCTTGGCCAGCCGTACCGGCACGGTGTTGATCGATTTGGCGATCGCCGTGATCAGCGTCACGTTGCCGGCCGAGCCACCATTGTAATTGTGCGGTGACCAGCCGCCCCAGCTGATCGGCCCGCCTGAGACGACGGAGTCCGGGGTGAACCCGTGCTCCATGGCGGTGGCGTAGACGTAAGGTTTGAACGAGGAGCCGGTCTGGCGCAGCGCCTTGGTGGCGCGGTTGAACTGGCTTGCGCCATAGTCGCGGCCGCCGAC
The DNA here is from genome assembly GCF_040324475.1 of Mesorhizobium sp. C268A. Classification (NCBI taxonomy): domain Bacteria; kingdom Pseudomonadati; phylum Pseudomonadota; class Alphaproteobacteria; order Hyphomicrobiales; family Phyllobacteriaceae; genus Mesorhizobium; species Mesorhizobium sp. C268A. The sequence continues at coordinate 1,201,348 of NZ_JAMYVX010000001.1, read as the reverse complement.
AATGGCGCGTACCGCGCCATTGGTCTCGATCACTACAACGGCGCCCTCGGTGACGTTGTATTCCTTGCCGAACTGGCGGAGATGGAATTCGACGGATTCCTCCGCCGCTTTCTGGATGTTGGCGTCGAAAGTGGTGTGTGCGACCAGCGAATGCTGGCCGGGCTTGGCGATCTTCTTGACCTCATCGAAGGCCCAGTCGAGATAATAGTCCGGGCTCTTCTGCTCGCCGCGGTCGACGATCTCGGCTGGATGCAGCCTTGCCTGCAGCACCTGGCCTTCGGTCATGAAACCAGAATCGACGAGGTTCGACAGCACCACATTGGCGCGAGCACGGGCGGCGGGCAGGTTGATGTGCGGGGCGTATTTGGTCGGCGCCTTGAACAGGCCGGCCAGCATCGCCGCCTCGGCGAGGTTCAGATCCTTGACGCTCTTGCCGAAATAGAAATCCGCCGCCGCCTCGATGCCGAACGTGCCGCCGCCCATATAGGCGCGGTCGAGATAGAGCTGCAGGATCTCCTTCTTCGACAGATTGGCCTCCAGCCACAGCGACAGGAAGGCTTCCTTGATCTTGCGCTGGAAGGTCCGCTCATTCGACAGGAACAGGTTCTTGGCCAGCTGCTGGGTGATGCTGGAGCCGCCCTGGACGACGGAATTAGCCCGCACATTCTCGAAGATGGCGCGCGACAGGCCGAGCACGTCGATGCCGTAGTGCTCGAAGAAGCGTCGGTCCTCGGTCGCCAGCACCGCTTTGATGACATGGTCCGGCATCTCGTCGACAGGCACGGAATCGCGCTGGATGATGCCGCGCTGGCCAATCTCATTGCCGTAGCGGTCAAGGAAGGTGACGGCGAAATCGCCCTGACTGCGCCAGTCGCCGGTGGTGATCTGGAAGGCCGGCATCGCGAGTGCGAGCAGCACGACGACGCCGCCGGCGCCCATCGTAAAACCTTCGCTCAGCACCTCGATGATGCCGCGTCGCCAGCCGGTGACTCGGAAGCGCCGCGAAAAAATGGTCGCCGATTCCCAGAACTGGCCGGCCTTGAAGCCGATTTCGTAGAGCGAGGAATCGATCCACGCGTCCACCGCCAGCAGTGCGGCGGCGATCGGACCTCTTCGTCTTGGACGTCGTTCTAAAGGACTGGCCATTCCCGAAACTCACCCAACCCACCTGAGAACCGCAAGCGGGCAATTTCAGGGCGGGCATACCCGGCGAAGACTATTCTTCCATTTCAGCCCGGCTCACAAGGGCAGCCAGGCCACACCGCACGGTTTGTTGAGCGCCGCCCGGATCGTGACGCTGGAGGTCGACGCCGTCGATGCCGACGCCAGTGGCTTCGAGCCAGTCTGGCACAAGGGCCGGCGGGTCGGATTCGTCACCTCAGGCGGCTATGGCAACACAATAGGCAAAAGCGTCGCGCTGACGTTGCTGGGGGACGAATTCGCCGGGGAGGGGACCGCGCTTTGGGTGCACATTGTCGGCGGCGTCGAGCGGCCGGCGCGAATTATTCCGGCTCGCCATACGGCCCGAGGGCAAGGCGATGCGGCAATGAGGAGTTTTGGCCATGGTCGATGACATCATAAGGGAGACCAGGCGCGAGCGCCGGCGCGGGCACACCGGTGATGCCGGCAGCGGGCCAAGCCGCCACCCGAACTATCGCTCGCTCAAGAACCCGTTCCTGCCGCAGCCGGTGTTTTCGGACGACCGGGTCGCGGCCATCCACGGCACGGCGTTGCGCGTGCTGGAAGAGCTCGGCATCAAGGTGCTGCTGCCGGAGGCACGGGCGATCTACGCCAAAGCCGGTGCGCTGGTCGACGAGGACAGCCAGATGGTGCGCATCGGCCGCGATATTGTCACTGCGGCACTGGCCTCGGTGCCGAAATCCATCCGGGCGCTGGCGGGCAACCGTAGCCGCGATCTCATGCTGGAGCTCGGCTCGATGACGTTCCTCGCCGGAGCCGGGGCGCCCAACGTCACCGATCTCGAACGCGGACGGCGTCCGGGCACGCTCGCCGCTTTCGAAGAACTGACCAAGCTTGTTCAGAATTTCGACGTGCTGCATATGCTCGGCCCCTGGATCGAGCCGCAGGATGTCGACAACCATTTGCGCCACTATGCCGTCAACCGTGCGCAGCTGACCCTGTCGGACAAGTTCCCCTTCGTCTTCGCCCGCGGCACGCCGCAGGTCGAGGATGGGTTCGAGATGATCAGGCTGGCGCGCGGGCTCTCGCAGGACGAGTTCCTGGCCGGCGTCCATTGCTACACCGTGATCAACACCAATTCGCCGCGCCAGCTCGATATCCCGATGGCGCAAGGCATCATCGACTTCGCCAAGGCCGGCCAGGTGTCCATCATCACGCCCTTCTGCCTGGCCGGCGCCATGGCGCCGATCACCGTCGCCGGCGCATTGACGCTGCAGCATGCCGAGGCGCTGGCTGGTCTCGCGCTGGCGCAGATGGTGCGGCCGGGCGCACCGGTGGTTTACGGATCCTTCTCCTCCAATGTGGACATGAAGTCCGGCGCACCGGCCTTCGGCACGCCCGAGCACGTCAAGGCGACGCTGGGCGCCGGTCAGCTGGCCCGCTTCACCGGCCTGCCTTGGCGGTCCGGCGGCGGCAGTGCGGCCAACATTTCCGATGTGCAGGCGGCGCACGAGACGCAGTTCGCGCTGTGGGGCTCGGTGCTTGCCGGCGCCACCGTCTGCATCCATGCCGCGGGCTGGCTGGAGGGTGGCCTCAGCGTCTCCTACGAGAAGCTGATCACCGATATCGAGGCATTGCAGACGGTTGCCGAACTCTGTGCTACGACCCCCGGCGACAAGGATTCGATCGGCTTCGAGGCGATCGCCGAAGTCCAGCCGGGCGGGCATTTCTTCTCCGCCGGCCACACCATGACGCGCTACCGCACCGCCTTCTACGAGCCGCTGGTCGCCGACTGGTCGAATTTCGGCAGCTGGACGCAGTCCGGTTCGAAGTCGGCCACCGAGCGCGCCACCGGCATCTGGAAGCGGACGCTGGCCGACTTCCAGCCGCCGGCGTCGGCCGTTGCCACATCCGATGTGCTCGACGAGTTCATTGCCCGCCGCACCGAAGAGGGCGGAGCGTTGCCGGTGTCGTGAGGGTTGGCAGCCGTCACATCGGCCGCTTGTCGCCGGGCTTCGGCGGCTCGCGGCGGATCATGCCGGCATCGGTCTGTCTGTGCTTGTCGGCGGCAATCCGGCGGATGCGATCGAAGCGGCTCTCCTCCGCCGGCTTGGTCGCGGATACAGCGTTTGGCTTCGGGGCGAATGTGATCATCTGTCGATCTCCCTGTCGTTGCTGACTGGTCTTGACTGACTGACGGAAATTCCTGGCTCGCCGGGGAAATGTCTCGGGCAGCCTGTTCTGATTTATGCCCGCCCAGATTCCCAGGCGGGCAATTTTCGGGCGATGGTCAGTAGCCGCCCATGCCGCCACCGCCGCCCGCAGGCGCCGCATCCTTGGCCGGGATGTCGGTGATCATCGCTTCGGCGGTGATCAGAAGGGCGGCGATCGAGCCGGCGTCCTGCAACGCGGTGCGCACCACTTTCGCCGGGTCGACAATGCCGGCCTTGATCATGTCGACATAGACCTCGTTCTGGGCATCAAAGCCCTGATTCTGGTCCTTGCTGTCGGACAGCTTGCCGACGACGATCGAGCCTTCGACGCCGGAATTCTCGGCGATCTGGCGGATCGGCGCTTCCAGCGCCCTGAGCACGATCGAAATGCCGGCGGTCACATCGTCATTGGCGCCGGTCAGGCCGGCCAGAGCCGATCTTGCGCGCAGAAGCGCCACGCCACCGCCGGGCACGATGCCTTCTTCCACCGCCGCGCGCGTCGCATTCAGCGCGTCGTCGATGCGGTCCTTCTTTTCCTTCACTTCAGACTCGGTGACGCCGCCGACGCGGATCACGGCGACGCCGCCGGCGAGCTTGGCCAGCCGCTCCTGCAGCTTCTCCTTGTCGTAGTCGGACGTGGTCTCCTCGATCTGGCCCTTGATCTGCGCGATGCGCGCCTGGATGGTCGCCTTGGTGCCGGCGCCGTCGATGATCGTGGTGGTGTCCTTCTCGATCAGTACGCGCTTGGCGCGGCCAAGCATCTCGATGGTGACGTTTTCGAGCTTGATGCCGAGATCCTCGGAAATCATCTGGCCCGATGTCAGCACGGCGATGTCTTCCAGCATCGCCTTGCGGCGATCGCCGAAGCCCGGCGCCTTGACGGCCGCGACCTTGAGGCCGCCGCGCAGCTTGTTGACGACCAGCGTCGCCAGTGCTTCGCCTTCGACGTCTTCCGAGATGATCAGCAACGGCCTGCCGCTCTGCACCACTGCTTCGAGGATCGGCAGCATCGCCTGCAGATTGCCGAGCTTCTTCTCGTGGATGAGCACGTAAGGCTCTTCCAGTTCGACGCGCATCTTGTCGGCATTGGTGACGAAATAGGGTGAGAGATAGCCGCGGTCGAACTGCATGCCTTCGACGACGTCGAGTTCGGTGTCGGCGGTCTTGGCCTCCTCGACGGTGATGACGCCGTCATTGCCGACCTTGTCCATCGCCTTGGCGATCATGGCGCCGACGCTGGCATCGCCATTGGCGGCGATGGTGCCGACCTGCGCGATCTCGGCCGACGACTTGACCTTCTTGGCCTTCGCCTTGATGTCCTTGACCACGGCGGCGACAGCCTGGTCGATGCCACGCTTGAGGTCCATCGGGTTCATGCCCGCGGCAACCAGCTTGGCGCCTTCGCGCAGGATCGATGCGGCCAGCACCGTGGCGGTGGTGGTGCCGTCACCGGCGAGGTCGTTGGTCTTCGAAGCCACTTCGCGCACCATCTGCGCGCCCATGTTCTCGAACTTGTCAGCAAGCTCGATTTCCTTGGCCACCGTCACACCGTCCTTGGTGATGCGCGGCGCGCCATAGGCCTTGTCGATGATGACGTTGCGGCCCTTGGGGCCGAGCGTGACCTTCACCGCATTGGTGAGGATCTCGACGCCGCGCAGCATGCGGTCGCGCGCGTCGGTGGCGAATTTGATTTCCTTGGCAGACATTTTTTTCAATCCCGTTGGTGTGGTGAAGCAAGCGGCTCGCCGGAGCCTGGCAAAGCCAGGCCGGTCAGGCAGCCTTCTTGGCTTTGACGCTCTTCTCGGTGACGACCGTCCCGCTCTTGCCGATAGCGGCCGTCTCGCTCTTGTCGATGACGCCCATAATGTCGGCTTCCTTCATGATCAGCAGGTCCTCGCCGTCGATCTTGACCTCGGTGCCCGACCATTTGCCGAACAGGATGAAGTCGCCGGCCTTGACGTCGAGCGGAACAAGCGCGCAGTTTTCGTCGCGTGCGCCCGGCCCAACGGCGATGACTTCGCCTTCCTGCGGCTTTTCCTTGGCATTGTCGGGAATGATGATGCCGCCCTTGGATTTGACATCGCCTTCGGCGCGCCGGATGACGACGCGGTCGTGGAGTGGCCGAAACTTCATGAGAACTTCTTTCTGGGGCCGGCATAGGCGACCGCGCCGTTCTTATAGGCGTGTTGGCACTCGATAGATAGGAGTGCCAAAAATTATTCGTGGCCAAAATTAAATATTAAAAAGTATTATGATGTCTGCAGGGTTCGAAACGTCGCGAGGCGCCTAGATATTTCAAAAAATTGAATTCCGAGGCAAAAGTGACTATTTATATCGTAAGTTCGATTTCACAATTTCAGGCACGAAGGAGATTTAGGCGATGGCCGAAGGCAATCAGAGCATCATGGAAAAAGCTGAAGCCCGCTTCATGGACAAGCAGAAGAAGACGGCCGAGCGCAACAAGGCAACCTCCGACTACATGTCCGAAGCGAGGGCCAGGGAGATCAAGACGGCAAGGCTCAGGGAATTGCGCTTGGCCAAGGAAGAGGCCGACCGCGTCGCGGAAGCCTTGAACCCGACACCGAAGAAGAAGCGGGCGACAGTCAAGAAAGCCGCCGCCGCGCCGAAGGGGGGCACGTCATGAGCCTGACATTCCCCAATCCAAGTCGCTTCTATGACGAGGCCGGCAAGCGCATCCGCTTTGTCGGCCACGACGGCATGTTCCAGATTTCCTTCTCTGTCGCAGCCGATGCCCTCTCGAAGGCGCCATCAGGGACGGCGACCGCGGAAGCCACCTATCTGGCGGCTTTCGACACCGCGTCCAGCTCCATCCATGACATTGCCAGCAAGGCCTACGCCCGCACCCGCAAGAGCATATATGTGCTCACAGCCGCGGATTTCGGTTAGCGCGCGTTCGTCTTGCAATCAGAGCGGCTGAGATCAGCGTGCGTCAGGACTTGCGGTCGGCTTTTGCCCGCCGCTTGACGTCCCGGCTGTTCAGGCGGTCGGCCATCGCTTCCGCATCGCGCAAATTCATGGCCACCATTACCTGTTGCTTAAGCTCGACAGGCTGGCCGGTGAAGATGTCGAAGATAGTCCAGCTCTCGGGCTCGTACATGCGCAACGCGTAGCGGTTTGTCATATCGGCATCAGGCCCTTGACATGAAAAATGCCGCCGCCAGGATCAGGATTGTCCAGGCCACCACCGACAGCTTCAAGGCCAGGCCGCCATGCATTGAAAGTATCTCGCGCATGCGCAGGGCCACGGTGCTCTTCGACAGGGCGGGTGCTGCCGCAATCGCGACCGGGGGCTTGACGCCAAGCTTTCCAAAAGCCGGCAGCAGCGGTGGCGTTCGCATGAAATGACCTCGAATTGCCGGAGAAAACAGGGCTCCTCATAACACCCTTCTTGAAACTCCCCGCATGCCAAATAGAACCCGGTCCGTGAAAGGGCCATGCCGCCCGATTCGCCGCCTTCCATCAGGCGGATCGTCATCTGGCGAAATCCGTGCAACGCGGTTAGGTTGCGCGCGAAACTGAGGTTGTTCAAAGCGTGACAGGCGAACGGAGACGACGATGACGGCGCCCGGCGATTTGCTGCAAGCCTTGTTCATGAGATTGAAGAGCGATGCCTCGCTGACGGCGCTGCTCGGCGGCGCCGGGTTGCGCGAGCAGGCGGCCGACAGTGCCGCCTTCCCTTATGTGACCTATGGCAGGACCAGCGCATTCGATCTGGACACCGGCGCCGACAATGATGACGACCAGCTCATCACGCTGCATGTCTGGTCGAAGGCGCAAGGCGAGGCCGAGACGCGTCTGATTATGGACAGCATCCGGGCGCGCCTTGACGGCGCCGCTTTCGCCACCGGCTCGCGCGACCAGACCCGCCTGTCGCTGGAGTTCGCCGAGGCCCGCTACGACGAGGACCTGGCGCTCTACCACGGGGTGCTGCGGATACGCGCTCTCACCGAACAAAGTGATTGAAGCAACCTAGATCTGCGCCTGGATCTCGGCCTTGTCGATGACTGACCACACCTCGCGGATGCGACCCTCTCCGAATTCGTAGAAAACATTCTCAGCGAACGACACGCGCTTGCCGTTCACCGGCAGGCCGAACAGCACGCCCTTGGGATGACAGTCGAAATGCAGGCGCGCCGCCACGCGCGGCGGCTGGCAGACCAGCAGTTCGATGTTGAAGCGGAGGTCGGGAATCGCCTCGAAATCGCCTTCGAGCATACGGCGATAACCCGACAGGCCCAGCATTTCGCCATTGTGCTGCACCTCGTCGCCGACAAAGTCTCCAAGTTTCGCCCAGTCCTGGTCATTCAGGCAAGCGATATAGCCCCGGTAAAGGTCGGCAAGGTCTTTATCCGTCATGGCGCACTCCGATGATTTGGCGTTTCCCGCGCTATTTAGGGCGACCCTTCAGAATGGTCTCGCCTTGACCTGTTCCCAATCTGGCTGCGAATTGAGAACCTGCGCGCAAACACCATAGCCGCGCAGCCGGTTTTCCGGTTATGAATCCATTGCCCGGTCTGAGGGACTGGGCGGTAGGATCGCATTCATTCGTTGCGCGCGCAGGGGGGTATTGCGGGGATGGATTTTCACCCGTTCACCGTTCATTTCACGTTCAGCACAGTTGCGTTACAACGCCGACCATGAAAACGCTTCGCTCTCATGTCAGAATCGCGATACTGGCGCTCACAGCGGCCGGCCTGTTGGCGTCGCAAGCGACGCCGGCAGCCGCGGCGGATTGCTACGCGATCGGCCAGCAGGTTGCCGAGCAGAATGGCGGCACGCTGGCCAAGGCTTCGCAGACGACGCGTGGCGGCCAGGAGGTCTGCGTCATCGTCGTGCTTGTGCCGGGCAAGGACGGCCAGCGTCCGCGCCGTTCCGAGATCGTCGTCCCGGCGAACTGATCCAATCTTCCCTCTTGCAGGGCTCGTTTCCCAGACCACCGGAATCGGCCTATATCTGACCCATCAACAGGCCTGACCGATCATGCGCGTACTCGTCGTAGAAGATGACAAGGATCTCAACCGGCAGCTGGCCGACGCGCTGGTCGATGCCGGCTATGTGGTCGACCGCTCCTATGACGGCGAGGAGGGGCATTTCCTCGGCGACACCGAGCCCTACGATGCCGTCGTGCTCGACATAGGCCTGCCGCAGATGGACGGCATCAGCGTCGTCGAGCGCTGGCGCCGCAACGGCCGCAAGATGCCGGTGCTGATCCTGACAGCGCGCGACCGCTGGAGCGACAAGGTGTCGGGCATCGATGCCGGCGCCGACGACTATGTCACCAAGCCGTTCCACATCGAGGAGGTGCTGGCCAGGGTGAGGGCGCTGATCCGCCGCGCCGCCGGCCATGCCTCGTCCGAGCTCACTTGCGGGCCGCTGCGCCTCGACACCAAGGCCTCCAAGGCCGATGTCAACGGCGTGCCGCTGAAGCTGACCTCGCATGAGTTCCGCCTGCTGGCGTATCTGATGCACCATATGGGCGAGGTGGTGTCGCGCACCGAGCTGGTCGAGCATCTCTACGACCAGGATTTCGACCGCGATTCCAACACCATCGAGGTCTTTGTCGGCCGGCTGCGCAAGAAGATGGGCATCGACATGATCGAAACCGTGCGCGGCATGGGCTATCGCATGCGTGAGCCGGAGGCGTAAGGCGGAACCGCTCCCCATACCAGCAAGGAAGCCTTTTTCGGCGCGGCTCTGGCCTCGCTCGCTGGCCTTCCGCGTCATCGGCTTTTCCACGATCTGGGCGATCCTCACCCTGATCGTCATCTTCACTCTGATCACCACGCTCTACCGCCAGGCCAGCGAGCGCGGCTTCGACAGCCTGCTGTCGGCGCATCTGTTCAATTTGATCGGCTCCGTCGGCGTTTCCGAAACCGGCCAGCTCACCGGCGCTCCAGACCTTGGCGACCTGCGCTTCTCGGAGCCGAATTCGGGCTGGTACTGGTCGGTGGAGCCGGCTTCCGAAGGCGTGCACGGCAACCTTCATTCGTCCTCGATGACCACGACGATCCCGTCGCCGACCGTTGCCGAGGTGCCTTTCAATTCCAGTTTCCAGCGCAGCTATTCCACCGACGGCATCGGTGACGAGGAACTGCAAGTGTTCGAAAGCGAATTCGTCCTCGATGCCAAGAACCGCGCCGCGCGCTTCCGCGTGATGGGCAACAAGACCGAGCTCGAGCACGAGATCGCCACCTTCCAGGGCCGCCTGTTGACCTATCTCAGCCTGTTCGGCGTCGGCATGATCGCCATCAATGCGATCGCTATCCTGCTCGGCCTCCAGCCCTTGCGCCGGGTTCGCAACGCGCTTGCCCAGGTGCGCGAAGGCACGGCGCAGCGGCTCGATGGCCGGTTTCCCGCCGAGATCGAGCCGCTCGCCAACGAAACCAATGCGCTGATCGAAAACAACAAGCGCATCGTCGAGCGCTCGCGTACGCAGGTCGGCAACCTTGCCCATTCGCTGAAGACGCCGCTCGCCGTGCTGATCAATGAGGGCCGGGCTCTAGGCGGCGCCAAGGGCCAGCTCATCGCCGACCAGGCGGCGTCGATGCAGAAACAGGTCGACCACTACCTGCAGCGGGCACGGGTCGCGGCGCAGCGCGACAGCGTCGTCTACCGCACGCCGGTGACGCCGCTGGTGCAGCGCATGGTGCGCGTGCTGCAAAAACTCAAGCCTGATGTCAGCCTGTCGCTTACGCTGCTGGCGGCCGACATCGTCTTTGCTGGCGAGCGCGAGGATTTGGAGGAACTGCTCGGCAACCTTCTCGACAATGCGATGAAATGGGCGAAGAGCACTGTTGCCGTATCCGTCACGCCGGCCGCAGCCGGCCTGTTCGAGCTATCGATCGAGGATGACGGTCCCGGCATCCCCGAGGACAAGGCCCGCGATGTCTTGAAACGCGGCCGGCGCCTCGACGAGACAAAGCCGGGAACCGGGCTCGGACTTGCCATCGTTGCCGACCTCGTCAACGAGTATGGCGGGGCGCTGGCGCTGGAACGCTCCACGATGGGCGGGCTGAAGGCGGTTGTGCGCTTGCGGAGCTTGCAATGATGTACTGCCCAGGGCCAATCGACACGGCCGAATGCCTGTGTTATGGCGGCCCCTCGATTGCACAAAAGCCGTTAAAAACGGCCAAATTTCCGACAAATGTCAATAGTATGACGTCCTGACGCCCCCGATGACGCGGCCCCCAGCGCATCCCGTTCAAGAAAACCGGTTGTTGGCATGAAGATTCGCGTTGCGCTCGTTTCCGCACTGCTCGCTCTTTCCGGCTGCGGAACGCTGGGCAAGGGCAGTGGCCCGGATATCTCCATCACCAATCCGCCCGCGTCACCTCCCTCGGGTGCCAAGGTCGCGACGACGATCATCTCGGCCATGGCTGGCGGGCTCGTCGGCGGGTCGATCGGCAGCGGCCTGACCAGCACCGAGAAGCGCAAGGCGCTCGAGGCGGAGTACAAGGCGCTCGAATATACCGCGAGCGGCCAGAAGGTGACCTGGAAGGGCGACAGTTCGGCCCATTCCGGCGAAGTCGTCGCGGCCCAGCCCTACCGCGTCGGCTCGCAGGATTGCCGCCAGTACACCCATACGGTGTTTACCGGCACGGGCGGCCAGACCGCGCGGGGCACCGCATGCCGCAACGCCGACGGCAGCTGGACGCCGCTGACCTGAACATTGGGCCGGGGTCGGAATCCCGTCAAAGCGTCGCAGCGACCTCATGTTGTGAGAGCAGGGCTCTCGCTCTATTGGAAGAACCATGCTGTTCTGGGTCATAGCCGCACTCCTCACGCTGGGCGCAAGCCTGGCGGTGCTGCTGCCGCTGACCGGCGGCACGGACGCTCCGACCAGCAGCGACCATGACCTCGAAGTCTATCGCGATCAATTGGCCGAGCTCGAGCGTGACGCCGCGCGCGGCCTGATCCAGCCGGCGGAAGCCGAGGAGGCGCGCGCCGAAATCGCCCGCCGCATCCTTCGGCTGGGAAATGCCGGCCAGGCCGATGCCGCGACGCTTCAGCAGCCGTCAAAGGCGGCCAGGCTGGTGGCGACATCAGCGGTGCTGATGGTCCCGCTGCTCAGCTGGGGCATGTACAGCCAGCTCGGCTCGCCCGATCTGCCGTCGCAGCCGCTTGCCGAACGGCTGGCCAAGAATCCGGCCGATAGTTCGGTCGATGAGTTGGTGGCGCGCGCCGAGGCCCATCTTGCCGCCAACCCTGGCGATGGACGCGGCTGGGACGTGCTCGCCCCGATCTATCTGCGCCTGCAGCGCTTTCCCGATGCCGTGACCGCCTATCGCAATGCCATCCGCCTCGATGGCGACACGGCTGCCCGCGAGGCCGGTCTCGGCGAAGCGATTGCCAATGCGGCCGGCGGCATCGTTTCGGCCGATGCGCAATCCGCTTTCGAACAGGCGCTAAAACTCGACCCGGCAAACGCGAAAGCCTCGTTCTATTTGGCGATGGCGCTGGCCCAGGAAGGCCGCATACCCGAGGCAACCACGGCTTGGCAGAAAATGCTCGATTCCCTGCCGCAGGATTCGCCATGGCGCGGAGCTGTCCAACAGGCACTGGCCGAGGCCGCCAACCGCAGCGTCGCGTCAGGAGAGCCCGCCAAAGGCCCCGACGCCGCAGCCGTCGATGCCGCCTCGTCGATGGCGCCGCAGGACAGGCAGGCCATGATCGAAACCATGGTCGCCGGCCTCGACGAAAAATTGCGGCAAAATCCGCGCGACACGGAAGGATGGATGCGGCTCATTCGTTCCTATGTTGTGCTGGGGAAGGCCGACCAGGCGCGCGACGCGCTGCATCGCGGTATTGCCGTGTTTGGCGCCGACAGTGAGGAAGCGAAGAAATTCACCGCCTTTGCCGCCTCGCTCGGCCTGACGGCGACGGAGTAGGACATGACGCGCAAGCAGAAGCGATTGTCGGTGATTGTCGGAGGTCTTGCCTTCCTCGGCGCCGCCACCGGGCTGACCTTCTATGCGTTGGGCCAGAAGGCCTCCTATTTCTATATGCCCGCCGATCTGACCACCGCCAGCTTGCAGCCGGGACAGCGCATCAGGCTCGGCGGCCTCGTCGAAAAGGGCACGGTCGTGCGCGGGCAGGGCGCGACGGTTGCGTTCTCGGTCACCGACACGCACAAATCGGTCAAGGTCAGCTATACCGGCATCCTGCCCGATCTGTTCCGCGAGGAGCAGGGCGTCATCACCGAAGGCAGCTTTGGCGCCGACGGCGTTTTCGTCGCCGACAGCGTGCTGGCCAAGCATGACGAGCGCTACATGCCCAAGGAAGTCGCTGACGGGCTGAAGGCCAAGGGCGTGTGGCAAGAGAGCAAGAGCCAGTAATGGTTGAGACCGGACACTTCGCGCTCGTCCTCGCCTTTGTGCTGTCGCTGGTGCAGACGCTGGTGCCGCTGATCGGCGCCCGTACCGGCAACCAGAGGCTGATGGCTGTCGGCGGTCCCGTCACGGTCACAGGCTTCGCGCTCGCGGCGCTATCGTTCGCAGCACTCGCCGGCGCCTATGCAAGTTCCGATTTCTCGGTGGCGAGCGTGTGGGAAAACTCGCATTCGCTGCAGCCGCTGATCTACAAGATCACCGGAACCTGGGGCAATCACGAAGGCTCGATGCTGCTCTGGGTGCTGATCCTGACCTTCTTCGGTGCGCTGGTCGCTGTCTTCGGCTCCAACCTTCCGGCGACGCTGCGCGCCAATGTGCTGGCCGTGCAGGGGGCTATCGGCGCCACCTTCTTCCTGTTCATCCTGGCGACATCCAATCCGTTCACCCGGCTCAATCCGGCGCCGATCGAGGGCCGCGATCTCAACCCGGTCCTGCAGGATCTTGGCCTCGCCATCCATCCGCCGCTGCTCTATCTCGGCTATGTCGGGTTCTCCATCTGCTTTTCCTTCTCGGTCGCCGCCCTCATCGAAGGCCGCATCGATGCCTCCTGGGCGCGCTGGGTGCGGCCGTGGACGCTGGTCGCCTGGATGTTCCTCACCGGCGGCATCGCGATGGGCTCCTACTGGGCCTATTACGAGCTCGGCTGGGGCGGCTTCTGGTTCTGGGATCCGGTCGAAAACGCTTCCTTCATGCCGTGGCTGGCCGGCACGGCTCTTCTGCATTCGGCAATCGTCATGGAAAAGCGCTCGGCGCTCAAGATCTGGACGCTGCTGCTAGCCATCCTCACCTTCTCGCTGTCGCTGCTCGGCACCTTCCTGGTGCGCTCCGGTGTGCTGACCTCGGTGCATGCTTTCGCCACCGATCCGACCCGCGGCATCTTCATCCTGTGCATTTTGACGCTGTTCATCGGCGGCTCGCTGGCCCTGTTTGCGCTGCGCGCCTCGCGGCTGACGGCCGGCGGCCTGTTCCACCCGATCTCGCGCGAAGGCGCGCTTGTCCTCAACAATCTGTTCCTGACCACGGCCACCGCCACCGTGCTGGTCGGCACGCTCTATCCGCTCGCGGTCGAGGCGCTTTCGGCCGGCAAGATCTCGGTCGGCGCGCCGTTCTTCAACCTGACATTCGGCCCGCTGATGGTGCCGCTGCTGGTCGTGGTTCCGTTCGGGCCGCTGCTAGCCTGGAAGCGCGGCGACCTCTATGCCGTCGCCCAGCGCCTGATGGCGGCTTTCGGCGCCGCTCTCCTGGCGATGCTGGTCACGGGGCTGTTCATCGACGGCGCGTCGGTGTTCGCCGCCCTTGGTGTCGGCCTCGCCTGCTGGCTGGTCTGCGGCGCGCTCACCGACCTCGCCGTCAAGTCCGGCTTTGGCAATGCGTCGCCCGCCATCATGCTGCGCCGTTTCGCCGGCCTGCCGCGTTCGGTGTTCGGCACTGCACTTGCCCATCTCGGCCTCGGGCTGACGACGCTCGGCATTGTCGGCACGCTGTGCTTCGGCACCGAAAGGATACTGTCGATGCATGCCGGCGAGAGCGTCGAACTCTCCGGCCACACGCTGCGTTTCGACGGCCTCTTCCCGGCGCAGGGTCCGAACTACAGCGAGCAGCGCGGCCGCTTTTCCCTGATCGGCGCCGATGGCGGCGTTTCAGCCGAAATCACCTCGGCCAAGCGCTTCTTTCCGGTGCGGCAGACGACGACGACCGAATCCGGCATCGAGACGATCGGCTTCAGCCAGCTCTATCTGTCGCTGGGCGATGAAGGCACCGATGGATCCGTCGTGGTGCGCCTGTGGTGGAAGCCGCTGGTGACGCTGATCTGGGGCGGAGCTCTGGTGATGATGGCGGGAGCCGCAATGTCGCTGCTCGACCGTCGCCTGCGGGTTGGCGCACCCTCGCGCCGCCGCAAGCAGGCAGCCTCCATGCCGTCGGCAGGCGCGCCGTGAGCACCAGGTTCTCGTTGGCCTCGCTCACCCTGCTTCTGGCGCTGCTGTTTGCCGGCGCGGCGCAAGCGGTGAAACCGGACGAGGTTCTCACCGATCCGGCGCTCGAGGCGAGGGCGCGGCTACTGTCGGAAGGCCTGCGCTGCATGGTCTGCCAGAACCAGTCCATCGACGAATCCGATGCAGACCTCGCCCGCGACCTGCGCATCCTGGTGCGCCAGCGCCTGGTTGCCGGCGATACCGACCAGCAGGTGATGGACTATATCGTGTCGCGCTACGGCGAGTTCGTGCTGTTGAAGCCGCGCTTCAGCCCGCGCAACGCCTTGCTTTGGGGCACGCCGGTGCTTCTGCTTCTAGTCGGCGGCATTTTCATTGTGCTGACCACACGCTCGCGCCGCTCGTTGGCAACCAAGGCGCTGAGCGCCGAGGAACAGGCGGCGCTGGACAAGATGCTGAGCGACTAGCTCGGCCATTCCTCCAAAGGCCAGTCCCGCGACGTGTGGATGACGCGCAGGATAACAATGCTCTGACGGCCGGCGATCAGGCGCAATTCATAGGCAATGATGTAGGGCAGGCGGCCGATGGGCTTCTCATAAGTGCCTGTTACCCGGCCAGGTCGGCCCGTCGCCATATCACCAAGGCCCCGGCCCATTTCACGGATACGGTCCGCGAGGCGTCGGGCGGCGGCAGGATTGTCCTGAGCGATAAAGGCAACTTGCTGCGTGAGATCGTCCAGCGCTTCTCGCGACCAGGTGACGAACCGCTTCACGCCTTGCCTGCGCGCCTGGCTTTCGCTGCTTCGATCACCGCGTCGACCTCCGCCATGGCGTCGTCGTGGGGCACGACGCGGCCAGCCTCTGCGTCGGCCGTGCCACGTTTTATGCCTTCGATGATATCCAGCTCGCGATCGACATAGGCTGAGACCGCCTCGGCGGCGAGGAACGATTTACTACGCCTGGTATCGGTAGCGATCTGCTCCAGCTTCAGCTTGGTCTCGGACGAGACTCGAATGGTCATGGTGGTGCTTGCTGTCATTGTGAAAGCCTTGTGCTGAGTTGTGTACACCATAGGGCAGCAGGCGAGCGCAACCAAGCGATTTGTGCGTCCGCCCAACATTACAAAACTTTCATGCTTCGGAAATGGCGCGGTAATGTGCGCCTCTCTATTTCTCTTGTCCGAGGATGCTCTGCCTGAGCCGCATCCAGTGAAAAGAGGATATGAGACCCATGACTATCGCCCCCAACCCATATTCCCGCACCCGCAAGCGCCTGTTGGCCGCCGCCGCTTCGCTGGCCATTGCCGGCGGCATCGGTTTCGGCGCCGTTGCCACTGGTACAGCTCCCGTTCTGGCCGATGCCGTGCGGGTCGAAGCGCCCCAGGTGCCGGGCTTTGCCGATGTCGTCGAGCGCGTTTCGCCGGCCGTGGTCAGCGTCAAGGTCAAGGCCAAGATCGAGCCTGCCGCCGATGACGGCTCCGACCAGTCCGACGATCCGGACGGCATGAACAACCTCCCCGACAATCCGCAGCTGCGCCAGTTCTTCAAGCAATTCCGGGGCTTTGGCGATCAGAACGGCCAGGGCGGCGGCAATCGTCGCTTCAGCCACCGCGACCATAACAACGACCAGCCGCGTCCGGTGGCGCAGGGTTCTGGCTTCTTCATCTCCGATGACGGCTATCTCGTCACCAACAACCATGTCGTCGAGGAAGGCTCCGCCTTCACAGTGGTGATGAATGACGGCAAGGAGCTTGACGCCAAGCTGATCGGCACCGATCCGCGCACCGATCTGGCGGTGCTCAAGGTCGATGGCGTCGGCAAGTTCACCTATGTCGATTTCGCCGACGATTCCAAGGTTCGCGTCGGCGACTGGGTGGTGGCCGTCGGCAATCCGTTCGGCCTCGGCGGCACCGTCACCGCCGGCATCGTCTCGGCCCGTGGCCGTGATATCGGCGCCGGTCCCTATGATGACTTCATCCAGATAGACGCTTCGGTCAACCGCGGCAATTCGGGCGGCCCGACCTTCAACCTCAACGGCCAGGTCGTCGGCATCAACACCGCGATCTTCTCGCCGTCGGGCGGAAGCGTCGGCATCGCCTTCGACATTCCGGCCTCGACCGCCAAGCAGGTGGTGCAGGATCTGATGAAGAGCGGCTCGGTGCAGCGTGGCTGGCTCGGCGTCGAAATCCAGCCGGTTACATCGGACATCGCCGAATCGCTGGGCCTGAAGTCGCAGAACGGGGCTCTGGTTTCGGGCGCCCAGGACGGTGGCCCCGGCAAGAAGGCCGGCATCACCGCCGGTGACGTGATCACCCAGGTCGAAGGCAAGGACGTCGCATCGCCGAAGGAACTGGCTCGTCTGATCGGCGCCTACCCACCCGGCAAGTCGGTCGACGTCACGGTGTGGCGCGACGGCAAGAGCCAGACCATCAAGGTCGATCTCGGCACGTTGCCATCCACTGACAAGCAGGCCTCGGCCGACCCGCAGCAGCCCGCAGCACCGGCAAAGCCCGCCGCGCTGGCCGATCTCGGCCTCACCGTCACCAAGTCGGAAAACGGCAAGGGGCTGGTGGTGACCGATGTCGATCCCGACAGCGATGCCGCCGACCGCGGCATCCAGCCCGGCGATGTCATCACCTCGGTCAATTCGACGGAGGTGAACGGCACCGAAGACGTCGCCAAGGCGATGGCCGATGCGGTCAAGTCCGGCCGCAAGGCGGTGCTGATGCAGATCACCCGCGACGATTCAAACCGCTTCGTCGCGCTGCCAGTCGCCAAAGGCTGACATCACACAGTTTCCAGTGCGGCGGTTTCAACACCCCCGAGCCGCCGCACGGGAAAGCCAGGGGCCGAATGCGTTAGTCAGTCATCGTGTTCTGCCCCCGGCGGCAGCGGGCCCCCATCGCCCGCTGCCGCTCTAACGCAAAGCATGTCGCCCAAAGTGCACGGCGGTTTGGCAAAACGACATGCTTGAACGAAAGCTTTTGCGCTTATGGCGGCCTCTCAATCTTCCGGCGAAATCGCGTATAACGGCTCTATGAAGATTCTCGTCATAGAAGACGATCGCGAGGCGGCCGACTATATGCAGAAGGCCTTTGCCGAGGCTGGGCACACCGCCCATGTCGCCGGCGACGGCGAAACCGGCTTTGCGCTGGCCGATGCCGGCGACTATGACGTGATGGTCGTCGACCGCATGATGCCACGCCGCGACGGGCTCTCCGTCATTGCCGGCCTGCGCTCGCGCGGCAACACCACGCCGGTGCTGATCCTGTCGGCGCTGGGCGAAGTCGATGACCGCGTCACCGGTCTGCGCGCCGGCGGGGACGACTATCTGACCAAGCCCTATGCCTTTTCCGAATTGCTCGCCCGCGTCGAGGTGCTGAACCGCCGCGCCAGCGCCAGGGAGGCCGAAACCGTCTACCGGGTCGGCGATCTCGAGCTTGACCGGCTGTCCCATTCGGTCAAGCGCGCGGCGCGCGAGATCACGCTGCAGCCGCGCGAATTCCGCCTGCTCGAATATCTGATGCGCCATGCCGGCCAGGTGGTGACGCGCACCATGCTGCTCGAAAATGTCTGGGACTATCATTTCGATCCGCAGACCAACGTGATCGACGTTCACGTCTCGCGCCTGCGTGGCAAGATCGAGAAGGGTTTCGACAAGCCGATCCTGCATACGGTTCGCGGCGCCGGCTATATGCTGAAGAGCGGCTAGAGCATGATCCCAAAAAGTAGGTACCGGTTTTTGGAGAAGATCATGCTCCAACAAAGGGGTAGGTCATGATGAGATTTCAGCCAAATCTCATCATGAGCTAGAACTCGATGGCCCTTTCCCTGCCGGCCATCATGAGGACGACGGCGGCGCGGCTTTCAGCGCTTTATTTCCTGCTTTTCGCGCTATGTGCCGTGTTGCTGGTCTTCTACATGACGTCGTTGTCGGCCCGCATGCTGACCGGCCAGACCCAGCAGACCATCAATGACGAGGTGCTCGGCCTCGCCCGTGCCTATCAGAGCGGCGGCCTGCCGCGGCTGGTGCGCGTCGTCGAGCAGCGCTCGCGCCAGCCCGGCGCCAACCTCTATCTCATTGCCGATGTCAACGGCCAGATCCTCACCGGCAACGTGCAGAGCCTGGCACCGGGGGTGCTCGAGACCGATGGCTGGACGACCGAACCCTTCTCCTATCGCCGTTTCGGCGAAGGTGAGCTCGAACGGCAGCGCAACCAGGCTTCTGACCCGAATGGCGCGCAGCCCGGCGAGACCGAAATTCAGTCCGAGGGCGAGAAGGGCCACAACGCCATCGCGCTGGTGCTGCGGCTGCCCAACCAGATGATCATGCTGGTCGGCCGCGATCTCGGCGAGCCCGAGCGCTTCCGCGCCGTCGTCCGCCGCGCCCTGATGCTGGCGCTGGGCATGATGGGCCTGGGCGGGCTGCTGATCTGGTTCCTTGTCGGCCGCGCCGCGCTGAAGCGCATCGACAGCGTCTCGGAGGCAAGCCGCCGCATCATGGGCGGCGATCTCACGGGACGGCTGCCCGTGACCGGCGCCGGCGATGAGTTCGACCGCCTGTCGGAAAACCTCAACACCATGCTGGCCAGGATAGCGACGCTCAACGAAGGGCTGAAGCAGGTCTCCGACAACATCGCCCATGATTTGAAGACGCCGCTGACCAGACTGCGCAACCGCGCTGAGGCGACACTTTCGGGCAAGCACAAGACCACCGACTACCGGCAGGCGCTGGAAGGCACCATCGCCGAATCCGACCAGCTGATAAAAACCTTCAACGCCATCCTGATGATCTCCAGGCTGGAGGCCGGCTATTCCTCGGAGAGCACCAGCAAGGTCGATCTCGCCGCCGCGGTGCATGACGTTGTCGAGCTTTATGAGCCGGTGGCGGAGGAGGCTGGCGTGGTGCTTGAAACTGCCGCGGACGGGAATTTTTCCGTCGATGGCAACCGCGAGCTGATCGGCCAGGCACTGTCGAACATCGTCGACAACGCCATCAAATACTCGACCGATGCGACGGAAAAGCCTGCCGTGCGCGTAGCCCTGCAGCGCGTCGGTCACGAAATCCGCCTTTCCGTTTCCGACAATGGCCATGGCATCCCCGACGATGCCGACCGCGCCAGGGCGACCGAGCGCTTCGTGCGGCTGGAAAAGAGCCGCTCGCAGCCGGGATCCGGTCTTGGCCTCAGCCTCGCCAAGGCGATCATGACTTTTCACAATGGCCGGCTTGAACTTCTGCCTGCCAATCCCGGATTGTCCGTTATCATGAGCTTCCCGGCGCGGGAGGACCATTGATGGCGGTGAGGATGGCTGCGAAACGGATCGAGACCGAATGGCGCCTGCAACTGGCGGCGCAGCTCGCGCCGCTGGATGAGGCCCGCGCCCGGCGTGAACTGTCGGAGATCGCTGGCGATGCCAAGGACGAGAACCTGCCGCGGCTGGCGAAATTCCTAGGGGGCAAGGGCGCCGCACAGGAGTTTCTCGCTGCCGTCTTCGACCTCTCGCCCTTCCTCCGCGATGTCGCGCGCCGCCGGCCGCAAATCCTCGACGCGCTGTTCGATGGCAGTGTCGAGGCTCGGCTGCTCGCCATCGCCGAAGCGATCGGCAAGGTCGCCTTTTCCGAGACCGTTTCCGAATCCAGCCTGATGATGGAACTCAGGCAGTGGAAGGGTGAAGCTCACTTCCTGATCGCACTTGCAGACCTCTCCGGCGAGGCCGATGCCGCGCTGACGGTAAGGCGCCTCAGCAATCTCGCCGATGCCTGCACCTGCGCGGCGGTCGACTTCCTGCTGCGCGAGGCGCACAGCCAAGGCAAGGTCAAATTGCCCGATCCCGAAAATCCGTCACGGCAATCCGGCTGGATCGTGCTCGGCATGGGCAAGCTTGGCGCGCATGAACTGAATTTCTCCTCCGATATCGACCTCGTCGTCTTCTTCGATCCGGATGCGCCGGCAATCGTCGATCCGCTCGAGGCCACAGAGCTGTTTGCGCGCCTGACCCGCAGGCTGGTCCGCATCCTGCAGGACCGCACCGGGCACGGCTATGTCTTCCGCACCGATTTGAGGCTTCGTCCCGATCCAGGCTCGACGCCGCTGGCGATCCCGGTCGAGGCAGCACTTCGCTACTATGAGGCGCGCGGCCAGAACTGGGAGCGCGCCGCCATGATCAAGGCGCGTCCCGTGGCCGGCGATCTCGATGCCGGGGACGCGTTCCTGCGGGAATTGCAGCCCTATGTCTGGCGCAAATACATGGACTATGCGGCGATCGCCGACGTTCATTCGATCAAGCGCCAGATCCATGCCCACAAGGGTCATGGCGAGATCGCGGTCAAAGGACACAACGTCAAGCTCGGCCGCGGCGGCATTCGCGAAATCGAATTCTTCGTCCAGACCCAGCAACTGATCGCCGGCGGCCGTTTTCCGGAGCTGCGCGGGCGCGAGACGGTGCCGATGCTGGGTGCGCTGGCGGCGCGCAACTGGATCACCGCCGATGCACGCGACGCGCTCACGCAGCAATATTGGTTTCTGCGCCGCGTCGAACACGCCATCCAGATGGTCGCCGACGAGCAGACGCATATTCTGCCCGACGATGATGAAGGGCTGGAACGCATCGCCCATATGCTGGGCTTTGCCGATGCCGCCAGATTTGCCGAAACCTTTCGCGCGGCTTTGCATGAGGTCGAGCGCCATTACGCCGCGCTGTTCGAGACCGCGCCTGAATTGTCGGCCGGCGTCGGCAATCTGGTCTTCACCGGCGATGTCGACGATCCCGACACGCTGCAGACCTTGCACGGCCTTGGCTTCCAGCGGCCAAGCGACATCTGCCGCGTGATTCGAGGCTGGCATTTCGGCCGCTACCGCGTCACCCAGTCTGCGGAAGCGCGCGAGCGGCTGACCGAACTGACGCCGGCGCTGCTCAAAGCCTTCGGCCAGACGCGCCGGGCCGACGAGGCGCTGGTTCGCTTCGACGAATTCCTCGCCGGCCTGCCCGCCGGCATCCAGCTGTTTTCGCTGCTGCAGTCGAATCCCGCCCTGCTGAAACTAATGGCGACGATCATGGGCGCCGCGCCTCGGCTGGCGGCAATCATCACAAGGCGCCCGCATGTCTTCGACGGTCTGCTCGACCCGGCGCTGCTCGCCGAACTGCCCAACCGAGCCTATCTCTCAGCGCGGTTGGCCGCTTTCATCGAAGGCGACCGGGCTTATGAGGACGTGCTCGACCGTTTGCGCATCTTTGCCTCCGAGCAGAAATTCCTGATCGGTGTCAGGCTGCTCGCCGGCTCGATCGACCCGGCGCGCGCCGGCCGCGCCTTTTCCGATCTCGCCGACCTCACCATCGACGCCGCATTGCAGGCGGTGACCACCGAATTCGCGCTGCGTCATGGCCGCATCGCCGGCGGCACCGTGTCGCTGCTCGGCATGGGCAAACTCGGCAGCCGCGAGCTCACCGCCGGCTCCGACGTCGACCTCATTCTGCTCTACGACCACGACCCGGATGCCGACGAGTCCGACGGCGACAAGCCGCTCGCACCATCGCACTACTATACCAGGATGACGCAGCGGCTGATCGCGGCTGTCTCGGCGCCGACCGCCGAAGGCGTTCTCTACGAGCTCGACCTGCGCTTGCGGCCATCCGGCAACAAGGGGCCGGTGGCCACCCACATCGATGCCTTCAAGAAATACCAGCGCCAGGAGGCCTGGACCTGGGAGCACATGGCGCTGGCCCGGGGGCGCGCCATCGGCGGCGACGCGGCCCTTTGCGCCGAGGTCGAGGCCGAGGTGGCGGCACTTCTGGCCTTGCCGCGCGACGCCGCCAAGGTGAGGGCGGAGGCATCCGAGATGCGCGCGCTGATCGAGAAGGAAAAATCGCCGCGCGATCTCTGGGACATCAAGCTCATCTCCGGCGGCCTCATCGACCTCGAATTCATCGCGCAGGTGGCGGTTATAACCGGGCAGGTCGAAGCCGGCCGCAGGGTGACCGCGACCGGCGAAATCCTGGCGCATCTGTCGCCGGATTTCGCCGAGGCCGACGTCAGGCAGCAGCTTTGCGAAGCCTACCAGCTCTATCTGGCGCTGACCCAGATGACGCGGCTTTGCCTCACCGGCGCATTCGAACGCGATGACGTTCCGCCGGGATTGTCGGATCTGCTTCTGGCGGTGACTGACCTGCCGGATTTCGGTGTGCTGGAAGCACATCTCAAGGAGACGTCGCAAAAGGTCAGAAAGGATTTCGACCTTTTGCTTCGTACGAAACGGTTGTGAGGGCGTGAAGCGCTGGCGGCTGTTTCGGATCGCATCGGAGGTGACGATGCAACAGGAGATACCCATGAGAAAGACAACCGGACTTGCCCTTGCCTTCATCGCGCTTGCCGGCGCCGTCGGCACCACCGCCTATGCCGAGAACAATGCCAGCGCCAGAATGCGCGAGGGCACCATGATGCGCCTCGACAAGGCGATGAAGGATTCCAACGGCACCATCAGCTTCGACCAGTTTTCCGACGCCATGAACGCGCGGCTGAAGAAGCTGGTCGCCGATAATGGCGGCAAGCTGACAGTCGCCCAGCTCGCTGACGCGCTGGAGAAGGCGCGGTTCGAGGAAATGGCCAAGCGCATCGTTGCCCGCTACGACAGCAAGGGCGACGGCACGCTGACCACGGACGACATCACCGGGCGCGAGAAGAAGGTGTTCGCCATGCTCGACCGCAACAATGACGGCAAGATCGAGCGCAACGAACTCTCAAAGAAAGGCCGCATGGGCCGCCACCACCAATGGGACGGCGGCGACGACAGCATGGAGTGAAATGGCGATATGTCTCCGGCGGCGAAAGCCGCCGGAGCCCTTACATGACCGGGGCTACTCAGTCCTTGAACGCGGCGGAGAGCACCGCTCGCATTGGCGGGCCGTCAGGCCGCCGCCTTCACCGCCGGTTGCGCCTTCTTCACCGGGATGCGCACCGACACGATCGTGCCGACGCCTTCGGTCGAGCGGATTTTCAGCGCTCCTCCTTGCAACTCGGCCAGCGAGCGCGAGATGGCAAGGCCGAGGCCGGAACCGGCGTGGTTCTTCGAAAACTGGTTCTGCACCTGTTCGAAGGGGCGGCCAAGCTTGCTCAGTGCCTCCTTCGGAATGCCGCAGCCATTGTCCTCGATGGTCAGCACCAGCGCGCCTGACGTGTTGCGGGCGCGCACCGAGATATGGCCGCCCTGGCCGGTGAACTTCACCGCATTCGACAGCAGATTGATGGCGATCTGCTTGATCGCCCGGCGGTCGGCGAACAGCGTCATCGTATCGGCGATGCGGGTTTCGACCGTGATCGATTTCTCCGCCGCCTGCAGCGAGATCACCCGCACCGTCTCGCGGATCAGCGGGCAGAGATCGATTTCCTCGCGGTCCACCGAGAATTGGCCGGCTTCGATCTTCGACATATCGAGTATGTCGTTGATGACGCCGAGCAGATATTTGCCGCTGCCGTTGATGTCGTTGGCATATTCCTCGTAGCGCGGCGAACCGAGCGGCCCGAACAGGCCTTGTTCCATCAGTTCGGAGAACCCGATGATGGCGTTGAGCGGCGTGCGCAGCTCGTGCGACATGTTGGCCAGGAATTCGGATTTGGCCCGATTGGCGGCCTCGGCGCGCTCGGTTTCCTTCATATATTCGCGGTTGAGCTCGACCAGTTCCTTGGCGCGCTCTTCCTCGGCCCGGCGGGCGAGGCTGAGGTCGTGGATGGTCGCCATCAGCCGGCGCTCGCTGTCGACCAGCTTTTCCTGGTGCAGCTTGATCTGGGTGATGTCGGAGCCGACGGAGACCGTGCCGCCGTCCCGGGTCCTCAGTTCGTTGACCTGCAGCCAGCGGCCGTCGGAGAGCTGCCGCTCGAAGGTTGCGCCCCCTTGCGGCCCGTTGGTGTTGGCCAGCCGCCGTTCAGAGGCGAAGGCCAGCATGCGCTCTTCAAGCACGGCGCGCGCAGCGCCCGGCATGACGTCGCGGTCCGACAGGCCGTTGTCCTTCTGGTATTTGGAATTGCACATGATCAGGCGCTGGGCGGCATCCCACAGCACGAAGGACTCGTTGATGTTTTCGATCGCGGTCCGCAGGCGCAGGTCGGCCGCCTCCGAGCGCAGCGCCAGATGCCGCTGCTCGGTGACGTCGACGGCAATGCCGATCAGCTGGATCTCAGGCGCTTCCGGGTCGATCACCTGGGCCCTGGCGCGCATCCACACCCACTGGCCGTCGGCGTGACGCATCCGGAACACCTGGTCGATATGGTCGATCTCGCGCTCGACGATTTTGTTGGCCAGCTCGAACAGGTCGCCGTCCTCGGGGTGGATGATGTCGTCGACCTCGCCGAACGACAGCATCGAGTTGCAGGGCTCGTAGCCCAGCATGTCGTACATCGAGCGCGACCAGTACATCTTGCCGCGCACCATGTCCCAGTCCCACAGGCCGCAGCGACCGCGAACCAGCGCCATGTCGATGCGCTGATGGGCTTCGAGATAGATGCGGTCGGCTGTCTGGGCGCGCGATGCCTGGCCGAAATAGGCGTAGAGGATGATGATCAGCACGCCGGCTGTCAGCACAAACAGCGTGACGTTGAGCGAGACGGTCTTGCGCCAGTTGTCGAACGCCGCTTCCTGCGGCACCAGCACGGCGGCGGCGTTCTTGCGGTCCCGGGTCAGGCTCACCGCCGCGTACCAGTCCTGGCCGCCGATGCTGACATCCATGACCCCGGCGCGGTCGCCGAACATGAACAGCGGCTGGCCGTCCAGCACCAGGCTGTCCAGCGATCGCCCTTGCCAGCCGGTCGACAGCGGCGACACGGCAATGATCTTGAAGGCGCTGTCGGTGATCACAAGCACATGGCTTCTGCCCATGGCGCCCTGGCGGCTCGTGCTTTCCAGAAGATCAATTGCACCGCTGGATGCCGCGGTCGGGTCGGCCGAGATTGCGTTCGCCATCTGGCCGGCGGCGAGACCTAGCACCGCCTTGCCATCGCGCTCGGCCTCGTCGCGCTCGTTCATCAGCGACAGCACGCGCAGTGCGGCGATGACGATCAGGAAGATGATGATGAGAGCCGGTATCGAACGGCGCAGAAGGGGTTCGGCAGCCAGGAGCCGCCGGTAGGCTGGTTCAGCGATGAGCCGCGTATTGCCGGCGAGGCCGTCGCCTCGCGCCTTGCGCCGCTCAAAAGCCGTCCCTTCGGGCGCGCCCCACGCGTCCGCCTTGGCCATAAATGGCACTCCCCGAATTTCCGTACGCTTGACGATCCGGCAACACCGCACATCCGAATCGTCTGTAAAGAATCAAAGGTGATTCGCCTTGTCCAGAGGCGCGGCCGAAAAAACATTAAAAATTGATTGAAATAACGCAGGATCTTCCCTTCTCCCCCTGTGGGAGAAGGTGTCGCCGAAGGCGACGGATGAGGGGTGTTCCAGGGAACGCCGACGTTTCACTCCGCTGGAACACCCCTCATCCGTCTCGGCGTTAAAGCGCCGATCCACCTTCTCCCACAGGGGGAGAAGGGAAGAGGCGCTCAAGCCAGCGTTCGCTCCACAATGTCCCGCAAATCCGCCGACAGGTTCTCGGCACCGGCGATGGCCAGCAGCGCTTCCCTGGCCTTGGCTTGCCTGCCCGGCTCCAGCGAGCGCCACGAGCGCAGCGCTGTCGCCAGCCTGGCCGCCACTTGCGGATTGCGTTTTTCAACCTCGAGTACGGTCTGGGTAAAAAACCGGTAGCCTTCGCCATCGGCGCGGTGGAAGCCGGTCTGGTTGGCGCTGGCGAATGTGCCGACCAGCGAGCGCACCCGGTTCGGATTGGCCATCGAGAAAGCTGCGTGACCAGTCAGCTCGCGTACCGTGTCGACTGTCCGGCGTCCCGGCACGCTGGCCTGGATCTGGAACCATTTGTCCATGACCAGCGGATCGGCGCCATAACGCGCCTCGAAATCGGCCAGCGCCGTGATCGCCTCCGGCGAACCGTCATGGCGGTGCGCAAGGACGGTCAGCGCTGCGGCGCGGTCGGTCATGTTGGTCGCGGTTTCGAAATGCCGGGCGGCGAGCGCAGCACCTTTCGGCAGCAGCGAGAGGTAGTCGAGCAGGATGTTGCGCAGCGCGCGGCGTCCCGCACTTGCCGCGTCGGGGCTGAACGGCCCGTCGCCGGCGAGGCGGCCGTATAGGTCGGTGAACGTTTGCTGATTGGCGCGCGCGATTGCCAGCGCCAACGCCTCGCGAGCGGCAAAGATGGCGTCGGGATCGATGTTCGTGCCGATGTCGCGGGCAATGTCGGCCTCGCCCGGAAGTGACAGCGCCAGCGCCCGGTAGGCAGGTTCCAGGGTCTCGTCGCCGGCGATCTTGCCGGCAAGTCCGGTCAGCCTGGCGGTGAAAGCCGGCTTCGCGCCGCCGAGGATCTGGCGGAAGGCCGCTATCAGCGCATCGGTGAGCAGCGTGTTGAACGCCTGCCAGCGCGCGAAGGCATCGCTGTCATGGCCGGCGAGGAAGAACTGGTCGTCGGCCTTCTGCTCGACCGAAAGTGTGATCGGCGCCGAAAAGCCGCGATTGAGCGACACCGCCGGCCGCTCGGCGACGCCTGAGAAGCGCACCATTTGTCGGCGCTTGCGGATATGGATGACACCGTCTTCGACGGTGGCGCCTTCGACGCCGCCATAGGCGACCGGTTCGCCGCCGGCGCCGACCAAGCCAAAGGCGAGCGGAATGTGCATCAGGCGCTTGCGGCTCTCCGACGGTGTCGGCGGCACCGACTGCTCGATCTCGAGCGTAAACTCGCGCGTCGCCGGATTGTGCGTCGAACTGACGGTCAGGTTCGGCGTGCCCGCCTGGTGATACCAGAGCGCGAACTGCGACAGGTCGCGCCCGGAGACGTCCTCGAACACCTTCAGGAAGTCCTCGATCGTCGCGGCCTCGCCGTCATGGCGCTCGAAATAGAGATCCATGCCGGCGCGGAAAGCCTCGGCCCCGAGGATAGTGCGGATCATGCGCACGACTTCCGAGCCTTTTTCGTAGACGGTCGCCGTGTAGAAATTGTTGATCTCGCGGTAGCGGCGCGGCCGCACCGGATGCGCCAGCGGTCCCTGGTCCTCGGGGAACTGGTGTGCCCTCAGCGTGCGCACTTCGGCGATGCGCTTGACCGCGCGCGAGCGCTGGTCGGCGGAGAATTCATGGTCGCGAAAGACCGTCAGCCCTTCCTTGAGGCAGAGCTGGAACCAGTCGCGGCAGGTGATCCTGTTGCCGGTCCAGTTGTGGAAATACTCATGCGCGATGATCGCCTCGATATTGGCGAAATCGGCATCGGTGGCGGTTTCCCGGTCGGCCAGCACATACTTGTCGTTGAAGATATTGAGGCCCTTGTTCTCCATGGCCCCCATGTTGAAGTCGGAAACGGCGACGATGTTGAAGACGTCGAGGTCGTATTCGCGGCCGAAGGCCTGCTCGTCCCATTGCATCGAGCGCTTCAGCGCATCCATGGCGTAGCCGGCAAGCCCCTCCTTGCCTGGCTCGACAAAGATGCCGAGTTCGACCTCGCGCCCGGACATGGTGACGAAACTGTCCGCAACCTTGCCGAGATTGCCGGCCACGAGCGCAAACAGATAGGACGGCTTGGGGAAGGGGTCGTCCCAGACTGCAAAGTGCCAGCCGTCGGCAAGCGCGCCGCTTTCGACCGGATTGCCGTTGGAAAGCAACAGCGGCGCTTCGTCCAGCCTCGCCTCGATACGCACGGTATAGACCGACAGGATGTCGGGGCGGTCGAGGAAATAGGTGATGCGGCGAAAGCCCTCGGCCTCGCATTGCGTGCAATAGACATTGCTGGAGCGGTAGAGGCCCATCAGCGCCTCATTGCTGGCCGGCGCGATCTCGGTCTCGAGCAGCAGCTGGAAACGGGCCGGCGGCCTCAAAATGGTCAGCTGGTCCGGCGTGGCGAGATACTCGGCCGGGGCAAGCTCGCGACCGTCGATGGCAATGCGCTTGAGCACCAGCCCGTCGCCGTCCAGCACCAGCGACGTCGAGGCGGCGGCGCCATCGCGGCGTTCGATCGTCAGCACTCCGGTGACACGCGTTGCGTCTGGCGAAAGGCGGAAGGTGAGGCCGGTTTGCGGGATGGAAAAGTCGTTGGGGCGGTAGTCTTCGAGCTTGAAGACCTGGCCGGTATCGGTTCGCATTCCCTTGGGTTTCCCTGTCGCTATCGGAGCCGCTGACGTGTCCTGGCCCATTAATCTAAAGTTGCGCGCTCTTTACACGAAACGGTCACTCGACAAAACTGCGCCAATGCCTATTTCGGGGCGTTCCCCTTCCGCCATCATCGTGAGGCCTTGATGACCGTCGTCAGATCGAAGTTCGGCATGGGCGCCTGTGTACCGCGTCGTTCGACGCGCATCTCAGCGGAGATCCGGGAAGCAACAAAACAGTGAAAGCCGGGCCTGGAGACGAAGCGGGCGGGAAACTGTCCGATCATCCCGGCGCGCATCGGCCCAATAATCGATGTCGATTTTTGGAAAGCACGATGCGCAGATTTAAAGTGTCAGAGCGTCCTTTACGCGTCGAAGACGACGCGCGGCGCTCTAATGTTCTCACCGGGATCATGCTCAAGGTCATGTCGGTGGCAGTCTTTGTCGGCATGCAAACCTGCATCAAGGCCGCCGGCACTTTGCCGGCCGGCCAGATCGTCTTCTTCCGCTCCTTCTTCGCCATCTTCCCGATCATCGCCTTCCTGGCCTTCAAGAGAAAACTCGGTACGGCGTTCGCCACCAAACGCCCGCTGAACCACATTGCGCGCGGTGTCGTCGGCGTTTGCGCCATGGGGCTCGGCTTCTTTGCGCTGACCCGGCTGCCGCTGCCTGAGGCGATCACGCTGAACTATGCCCAGCCTTTGCTGGTGGTGGTGTTCTCTTCGCTATTCCTCGGCGAAGCCATTCGCGTCTATCGCTGGAGCGCGGTTGCGGTCGGTCTGGTCGGCGTGCTGATCATCTCCTGGCCGGAGCTGACGCTGCTCACGTCGGGCGTCGCGCTCGGCGACCAGGAGGTGCTGGGCGTCATCGCTGCTCTTGTTTCTGCAGCAATCTCCGCCAATGCCATCCTGCTCGTGCGCAATCTTGTCCAGACTGAACGAACAGCGACCATCGTGTTGTGGTTCTCGGCGACGGCGAGTGTCATGGCGCTGCTTACGCTGCCCTTCGGCTGGCAGGCGCTGACGCCGCTGCAGGCCGGTCTGCTGGTCGCAGCAGGGTTCTGTGGCGGGCTGGCGCAGATTTTGATGACGGCGGCGTACCGCCATGCCGAAGCTTCGGTGGTGGCGCCGTTCGAATACACCTCGATGATCCTCGGCGTGGTCGTCGGCTATTTCGCCTTTGGCGATATCGCCACCATCAACACGCTCGTCGGCGGTGTGATCGTCGTTGCCGCCGGCATGTTCATCATCTGGCGCGAGCGCCAACTCGGCCTGGAACGCACCCGAACGCGCAAGGCAGCGCCACCACAGGGGTGAGGAGGTCCGCGGGGTTGGCTCAGTTAGCTTCCGCACGTTCCTTCGCCAGCCGCACCAGCACCGCTCGCGTCTGCTCGTCGGCCGGGAAGAAAGACTCGATCGCCAGTTCCGACAGCGTCACGTCAAGCGGCGTGCCGAAGACGGTGATGGTGCTGATGAAGGACAGCACCTGGTCGCCATGCGCCAGCCGCAGCGGATGGACGATGCCGTTGGGCTCGACCGGCACCGGCCGCGCACCCTTGAGCCCGGACGGATAGGTTCGCAATTCGCGCTCCAGCTCGACCAGGACGGGATCGCCGGCGGCATCGTTCTGGTGTTTCAGCCGCTCCAGCAGATGCGCCCGCCATTCCGCGAGATTGACGATGCGCGGTGCGATGCCGTTCGGGTGCAGGCTGAGGCGCAGCACATTGACCGGCGGCTGGAGCAGCGACGGCTCGGCAACATCGGCCAGAAACGGGCCGATGGCGGCATTGGCGGAAATCAGGTTCCAGTGCCGGTCGACGGCGAGGGCGGGGAACGGCTCATGCCCTTTGAGCACGCTCTCGACCGCGGCAAGCGCCGGCGCCAGCGTCGTATCTGTGAGTGGCCGCTCGCTGAAGCTCGGGGCAAAGCCGGCAGCCAGCAACAGCTGATTACGCTGCCGCAGCGGAATCTCAAGCTGCTCGGCCAGATGCAGCACCATCTCGCGCGATGGCGCGGCGCGGCCGCTTTCGACGAAGGAGAGATGACGCTGGGAAATCTCAGCCTCCATTGCGAGATCAAGCTGGCTCATGCGCCGGCGCGTGCGCCATTCGCGGATCAGGCTGCCGGCGGAGGTTTGGGCTGTTGTCATCGGGCAGGATTAAGGCGGCGGGAGAGGGATTTCAATTACGTCGGAGGTTATAGCGGAGGCCGAGGCGAAATCTTCTCCCCCTTTGAGGGGGAGATGGCCGGCAGGCCAGAAGGGGTTCGACGGGATGCGACCTTCTTACGGAAATGGACGTTGGCGCTCCACGCGCAACGACCCCACAGTCGCCTTCGGCGACATCTCCCCCTCCAAGGGCCCTCAAGGGGGAGATCAGCTAGCTAGCCCACCTCTCGCAACTTCGCTTTCACCTCGAGAAAATCCCGCCACGCCAGTTTCTTGTGCGCCGGCGTCCGCAAGAGATAGGCCGGGTGCAACGTCGGCATGGCCGGAATGGCAGTGCCCGACACCGTCGTGTGCACCTGCCAATTGCCGCGCAGGCGCAGGATGCCCTCGGTAGTGTTGAGCAGGGTTTTGGCCGAAGGGCCGCCGAGATTGACCAGCACCTTCGGATTGACCAGCTCTATCTGCCGCTCGATGAAGGGACGGCAGATTTCGGTCTCGTGCGGCGTCGGCGTGCGGTTGCCGGGTGGCCGCCAGGGAATGACGTTGGCGATATAGACCGAGGTGCGATCAAGCCCGATCGCCGCCAGCATGCGGTCGAGCAGTCTGCCGGAGCGGCCGACGAAGGGAAGGCCCTCAATGTCCTCGTCGCGGCCGGGCGCCTCGCCAACCAGCATCACCGACGCTTCCGGATTGCCGTCGGCAAAGACCAGGTTCTTGGCGGTGAATTTGAGGTTGCAGCCGTCGAAGGACGCCATGTGCTGGCGCAGCGCGTCGAGCGTCGAGGCGCTTGCCGCCATTTGCCGGGCAAGAGCCGCCTGCGCCTCGTCGGGCACCGTCGCGGTGGCCGGCACGGAGCGCGCCGGCGCGTCCGGCACCCGGCTCGCATCCAGACCAGGGCTTGCCGTGGCTTGTTCCGGTGCCTTGTTTTCGCGAGGCGGCGCGGCTGGCGCCGGTGCGCGCTCGGGGCGCTTCGGTGCTGCCCCGGCAAACCGGTTCACCGGCGCGTCCTCCAACGCTTCGTCGACACCGGCAGAGGCGTAGAAGGCGAGCAACTCGGCCAGGTCGGATCGGTTGTTGGGGGAGGCGGCAGTCATACCGGGCACATTCGTCCGCCGAGAGACGATTTGCAAGGTTGGGCGGTTAGTAATCTCCCCCTCAAGGAGGGAGATTACGCGCTCGTCGGCTTTCGCCAATCACGAAGGGCATTTCGTGGCGATTTTCACGGCGTCTGCCGCTTACCCCGTCGGTATCCGCGGATCCTGCACCAGATAGAACGTCCAGCGCGGCGTGTAGTCGGTGATCAGAAACTCGAAGCGTCCCCTCTTCAGCGGGTCGATCTGTCCACTCTTGAACAAGAGCCGGTCATAGGGTTCGAAATCGCGGTCGAAATCGGCGTACGCGCTCGACAGGATGTTGTCGGGCGTCTTGTTGCGCTGGTCGAAGGACAGGCCGTCGCCGAACACGCTCGGCTGGTTGAGTATCTCCTGCAGCTCGAACTGGAATTCGACCCAGGCCTGGCCGCTGTTGTTGAGCACCTCGATACGCATGTACAGGATGCCGTTGGCGAATTCGCCGTTGGTGCTGAACGGCTGGATCGGTTTGGTGGTGCGGATGGTGAGCGTCACCGGCGTCGACGAATTCAGCTCCTCGGAGATGACCAACGGATCTTCCTTGGTGCCGGTGCCCGAGGCGCCGGTGATGTGGAAACCGCCAAGCTCGTCGGAAAAGGAATAGGCGCCGGTCGCCCACACCTTCACCGGCTCGGCCTGAGCGCGAACCGGCGTAAGCATTGAAAGGGCGAGAAGGATCGCTCGGCAGGTCCGGCCGGGCGGAAGGGGGAAGCGCGTCAATGAATAGCCGGACGGCGTGCGCATGGAAATAAGTATGGCCGATAAGAGAGCCGTCGAACAATTAAAATATGGGACGCTGAGCGCGGCCGCGCGCAAAACGCTTGCGGCAGAGTTGTTATCCGCGACTTTTTGTCGAAATCGGCATTGTCACGTCAGCGCCGGTTTCCTGTCGCGGATTGATGCGCTATGCAGCGCAGGAGCCAGCAAAATGCCGGAAACGGTTGGCCAGAGCGGAGGGGTTGATGAGCGAGATCGAACGCGAGAGCATGGAATTCGACGTGGTCATCGTCGGGGCCGGCCCGGCGGGCCTTGCCGCAGCGATCCGTCTCAAGCAGGTCAATCCCGAGCTTTCCGTCGTGGTGTTGGAAAAGGGCGGCGAGGTTGGTGCCCACATTCTGTCAGGCGCCGTCGTCGATCCCATAGGCATCGACCGCCTGTTGCCGGGCTGGCGCGAGGAAGATGGCCACCCCTTCAAGACGCCGGTTACGGCCGACGATTTCCTGGTGCTCGGCCCCGCCGGCTCGTTCCGTCTGCCCAATATCCTGATGCCGCCGCTGATGAACAATCACGGCAACTACATCGTCTCGCTCGGCAATGTCTGCCGCTGGCTGGCAACCAAGGCTGAAGCGCTAGGCGTCGAAATCTATCCGGGCTTTGCTGCCGCCAGCCTCGTCTACAACGATGCCGGCGCGGTCACGGGCGTCGTCACCGGCGACATGGGCGTCGAAAAAGACGGCACACATGGCCCGGGCTTTGCGCCGGGCATGGCGCTGATGGGCAAATACGTGCTGATCGGCGAGGGCGCGCGCGGTTCGCTGTCCAAGCAGCTGATCGCAAAATACAAACTGTCCGACGGCCGTGAGCCCGGCAAGTACGGCATCGGCCTCAAGGAGCTGTGGCAGGTCAAGCCCGAGAACCACCGGCCGGGCCTGGTGCAGCACTCCTTCGGCTGGCCGCTCGACCTGAAGACAGGCGGCGGCTCCTTCCTCTACCACCTCGAGGATAACCAGGTCGCGGTCGGCTTCGTCCTGCATCTCAACTACAAGAACCCCTGGCTGTCGCCCTTCGAGGAATTCCAGCGCTTCAAGACGCATCCGGCGATATCGCGCACCTTCGAGGGCGCCAAGCGCATCGGCTACGGCGCGCGCGCCATTACCGAAGGCGGCTGGCAGTCGGTGCCGAAACTCTCCTTCCCCGGCGGCGTGCTGATGGGGTGTGCGGCGGGCTTCGTCAACGTGCCGCGCATCAAGGGTTCGCACAATGCGGTGCTGTCCGGCATGCTGGCGGCCGAGCATGTCGCGCAAGCGATCGGCTCCGGCCGCGCCAATGACGAGCTGTCGTCTTATGAGGACGCCTGGCGCGCGACCGATATCGGCAAGGATTTGAAGAAGGTCCGCAACGTCAAGCCGCTCTGGTCGCGCTTCGGCACCATTATCGGCGTCGGCCTCGGTGGTCTCGACATGTGGCTGAACACGCTGTTCGGCTTCTCGCCCTTCGGCACGCTGAAACATGGCAAGGCCGATTATGCCACGCTTGAGCCCGCGGCCAAGCACAAGAAGATCGCCTATCCCAAAGCGGACGGCGTGCTGACCTTCGACCGCCTGTCGTCGGTGTTCCTGTCCAACACCAACCACGAGGAAAACGAGCCGGTGCATCTCATCGTCGGCGACATGGAGTTGCAGAAGCGTTCCGAGCATGATGTCTTTGCCGGGCCTTCGACCCGCTATTGCCCGGCCGGTGTTTACGAATGGGTCGACAAGGACGGCAACGCCGCCGCCGATCCGTCTGCCAAAGATGTGCGCTTCGTCATCAACGCGCAGAACTGCGTGCACTGCAAGACCTGCGACATCAAGGATCCCAACCAGAACATCAACTGGGTGCCGCCACAAGGCGGCGAAGGCCCGGTCTATCAGGGCATGTGAGCCTCACCGACCGGGGCCGTCTCAACCAGCAAAAATGGCGGCGATGGCCGGGTTTACCAAGGCATGTAAGGCGCTCGGCGCCAAAGATTGTTGAAACCGTCGTCTGCTTGTGGTCTCATTGCCGCGTCCATGGGGAAAATGGCATGCGCGTGTTGGTCTTGTTTTGCGTCGCCGTCATAAGCGCGGCCTGCGGCGTCGTCGGGACGGCGTCGGCGGGGGTGAAAACCGTCGTCAAGACGCGAACCTATGACATCACCGGCACGACAGGTGCCGGTCTGGTTATCGCCATGAACCGCAGGGGCCCCAAGCACGGTTTCATGACCCACGCCATCGCGCAGACAAGCTACACCGCCGACTGGAGCCTGGACGTGGGTCAGGTCAACGGCGTCTGCCGCCTGCGCCAGGCCAATGGAACGCTCAACATCGCCTACACCTACCCGCGCGTCGCCTCGGCCGTCACGCCGGCGCTGCGCAAACGCTGGAACCGGTTTTTCACAGGCGTTCTCGCTCATGAAGGAACCCATGGCCGTATCGCCGGGCAGATGATGCAGGCTGCCGAGCGGTCGGTTCGCGGCCTGAAATTTGCCAACGATCCGCAATGCAACAAAACGCGCGTCGAAGCCACGCGGCGCTTGCAAGCCACTTCCAAGCTCTATGAGGCAAAACAGATCGCGTTCGACGCGCGCGAGCACAGTGAAGGCGGCCATGTCGAGCGCATCATCGAGGCCTTGGTAGGCTTGTGAAACCGTAAGCCCCGTGGCGTACGATCTAGCCGCCCATGCTGGGCTGGATCAGCGACACAGTCGCGGTAGAATCCTCGTCGGCCGGCTTGGTCTCGTCGCGCATCAATGAAAATTCCACCATCACCGGCAGATGATCGGAGCCGGTCTCTTCCATCTGCGTCGACGACAGGATGGTCACCCCGCCCTTCGAAAACACCTGGTCGATCGGCAGGCCCGCATAGCGCCGCAGGAAATCGGGCAGGGTCCGGTGGATCCAGGTCGGTCCGGCCGACGGCATCACGGTCAGTCCGCCGAGCGAGGCAACGCGCCGTACCGCGGCGCTCCACGGCACGGCGTTGCAGTCGCCGGCCATGATCGCCGTCTCGCCGAGCGAGGTGAGCGTCTCGGTCAACTCGCCGATCTGCCAGTATTGTTCCTTCGGCCACGGCCAGCTCAAATGGATCGCCGCGACATCGACCGGAGTGCCGCCGAAATCGATGGTGGCGGCCGCCATCGCGCCGCGCGGTTCGCAATGCGGCTCGGTGCCGGCCGCAAAAGGTCGCCGGGACAAAAGCGCCACGCCCCACACGCCGTCGGGATGGGCGCACAGGATGCGATAGGGATAGGCGTTCTGGATATAGCCGAGTTCGGTCGCCCACATGGCCGATACTTCGTCGAGCGTGATCACGTCTGGGTTGGTCCTGGCGATCAGCGAAAGAACCTTCTTGGGTGTCGGATTGTTGAAACGCAGGTTCATCTGCAGCAGCCGGTAGACCGGTTCGTTGCCGGGCGCGGCGTCATTGGCGGCCTGCACCGGCCACAGGCGCGGCAAGGCGCTCAACGTGCTGGCGAAGGCGGCCACGGCCAGCAGCAGGCCCACGCCCGCCTGCAGGCGAAACGAGGTGGCGAGCAGCGGCAGCGCAATCAGCCCCATCAGCACGGCAAAATGGATGCGGAAATGGGCGAAGGAATCGAAGGCCGGATGCAGTGCGCCAAAGAACCCGGCTACAAGCGCGGCCGAGAGGCCGAGCATTGCCAGGAACGCCATTGAAGCCATCATCTTTCGCACGCGTGCCATCAGACCGGGTTTTGCCCATAGACCGGGTAATACATTGCCGAGGTATCAGGCCTTTATCGGCTGAAATGCGGCCCAATCAAGATGACGAAACGCCTCGCGGCAAACATTTACGGCAAGCCGGTCTACTGAAAGGCCGTCTCCGAAAAGCTTCTCAGCTTGCGCGAATGCAACCGTTCCATCGGCATTTCCGCCAGCTTCTCCATCGCCTTGATGCCGATGGTCAGATGCTGCGCCACTTGCCGCTTGTAGAATTCGGTCGCCATGCCGGGCAGCTTCAACTCGCCATGCAGCGGCTTGTCGGAGACGCAAAGCAGCGTGCCGTAGGGCACGCGGAAGCGGAAGCCATTGGCGGCGATCGTGGCCGATTCCATATCGAGCGCGATGGCGCGCGACTGCGACAGCCGCTGCACCGGTCCGCGCTGGTCGCGCAGTTCCCAGTTGCGGTTGTCGATGGTGGCGACGGTGCCGGTGCGCATGATGCGCTTGAGATCATAGCCGGAAAGTCCGGTGACTTCGGCGACCGCCTCCTGCAGCGCCACCTGGATCTCGGCCAGCGGCGGTATCGGCACCCACACCGGCAGGTCATCGTCCAGCACATGGTCTTCCCGGACATAGGCATGCGCCAGCACATAGTCGCCCAGCGCCTGAGTGTTGCGCAGGCCGGCGCAATGGCCGAGCATCAGCCATGCATGTGGCCGCAGCACCGCGACATGGTCGGTGATCGTCTTGGCGTTGGACGGGCCGACGCCGATGTTGACCATGGTGATGCCGCCATGGTTCGGCTTCTTCAGATGATAGGCTGGCATCTGAGGCAGGCGCGGCGCCGCCACGCCTTCGCTGGGCGCGTTTTGCCCTGCCTTGGTGATGACATTGCCCGGTTCGACGAATTCGGTATAGCCGTGGCCGCCTTCAGCCATCTGGGCCCGCGCTCGGGCGACGAACTCGTCGATGTAGAACTGGTAGTTGGTGAACAGCACGAAGTTCTGGAAATGCTGCGGGCTGGTCGCCGTGTAGTGCGTCATGCGGTGCAGCGAATAGTCGATGCGCTGCGCCGTGAACGGCGCCAGCGGCCTTGGTTCGCCGAACGCGACCTCGAAGGTACCGTTGGCGATCTGGTCGTCGGTGCCGTCGAGATCCGGCACGTCGAACAGGTCGCGGATCGGCCGTTTGATGCGGTCGGCGGCGGCGCCATCGACATGGGTTCCTTCAAGGAACGCGAAATGCAGCGGGATCGGCGTGGTCGATTCCGAAACCGTTACCGGCACGCCGTGATTGCGCATGATCAGGCGAAGCTGCTCTACGAGATAGCGTTCGAACAGCACCGGCTGGGTGATGGTGGTCGAGAAATGCCCGGGGGTCGGCATGTGGCCGTAGGCCTGGCGCGAGTCGATCTGGGTGAACGAATTGGTGGTGACGCCGATCTCCGGGTAGAAGGCGCGGTAGCGCTTGCTTTCGTCGCCGCCGGCGGCAAGCGTGGCAAAGGAGTCGCGCAGAAACTTGGTGTTGCGGTCGTAGAGCACCTGCAAGGCGGCCACGGCCTTTTTGGCGTCGTCGAAGCTCTGCTTGCCGAAAGGCTCCGGCATGACGACCGATTCGATAGCTTGTGGGTAGATTCGCTTTTCCATGGCTCAATATAGAGACTTGAGGCCGCACTTGGGAGGGGAGGGTGGCCGCCAAGTGGTCGATTTATTCGTCCACGCCCAAGGTGTGCTGAGATTCAGGTAAGGCTGAGCCGGAGTCGAGGACGGGCGCGAAGCGACCAAACTGGTTGGCTTCGAGAACCGGAGCGGAGCGTACTCGAAGCATGTGAGCACCAAGGCCGCCACTTGCAGGCCGGCATCACCTTAATACCGGCACACCTTACCCGCGCTGCAGACTGACCAGCAAGACAAAGCCGACGCCATGCTTCTTCGTCGCCGGCGCGTCGATCGTCGTGTCGGCATTGGCCCGCATCATTGGCATGGCCAGGACCGGCGCCGACAGCACGACCAGGACGAGCGCCGCCCGCGGCAGGAGCCGAAGGGTCTGGAGGGCGTTGATGGCGATGCGGTTCATGGCTTTTGCTTTTCTGTTTGGATCTATGTCTTTGTCGTCTCAGGGGCGAAAATGGTTCATGCAATCGAATTGGCAGGAACTGGCTGCATCCCAGGAACGGGCCGGGCGGCCGGCTTCGGCCACGAGGATGGCGAAGAGCATCCCGAACAGGCTCATCAACAGGCAGACGATGGTGAAGCGGCGAGCGAGCATTTGCGTAGTGTCTCCTTGAACACGCCATCAAAATGCCCTGATGCGACTGAACCGGCGCTGATGCCGACGTTCATCTGCGGTTCAAAGTGATTGACGAGGTCTTAGAGAGAGCGTCGGTTCGGGTTTGCGCCGCCGCAAACGGCACGGTCGTCGCTATGGCGCGGACCGTCCTGCAAAAGAAAACGGGGCCTGTGAAGGCCCCGTTGGTCAACTCAAAGCAGCAAGATCAGAGCTTGTGCCAGGTCTGGCTCTTGCAGATCAGCCCGCCGAGCACGCAGCCGCTCATTTTGAGCGAGGTGCCCGACAGTGTTGCCTTGCCCGAATAGGTCTTGTCGTTTGCCGGATCGGTGATGTTGCCGGCATATTTGTTGGCCCCGGCCGCCTTGAGCGAACCGATGGTCTTCCCGGCATATTTGCCGGTCTTCAGGGTGATGGAGAATGAACCGCTGCCGCCGATAACTGCTGTGTCGCCGGCTTGTGTCTTCCAATTGCCTTCGATCGGATCGGCCCAAGCCGCACCAGCCATCATCACGGCGGCCGCCAGGGCCAAGCTCACTTTGCGAAACATATCTGTCCTCCCTGGTTTAGATGGGGCAGCCGCCTCTCTGCCCCTTACGCAAACGTAAGCTAATCCAGCTCCCGGCAAAACAAAAGCGTGCCGCGACGGAAGGTTTCGCAATTTTCATGCGGGGTCGGGAGAGTGCAGCCCGTGGAAATAAACGATCGAGGCGTTGGCTTTGGTTCGCGTGGTTAGCAGAGTGTTGATCGGCGCCTTGCAAATTTTCGTCAAATCGGTCGAGAAACGGCGGGATTGCTGACTTTGTATCCTTAACGAATTTCCGCGTTTACCTCTTGTTTTAGCTTTGTTTTCTCCAAATTAAGCACGCCATTTAACGACGGATTCAAGGCTCGGCCTCATTCTCGGAAGCATCGAAAGAGCGGCTCCCCAGGGAACACCGGGGGACAGAAGAGGCCCGCTCTCGGGAGCCAGACAGGGGACTAAAATGGCACGTTTTGAAATGCTTGAAGCCGGCTTCGGCGCCATGGGGGCAACTGCCCAGGCCGACATTCTTTTCGAACTGGGCATGATGTATGCGACCGGCCGCGATTGCGAGACCGATGTCGTTGCCGCCCACAAATGGTTCAACATCGCCGCCATCAAGGGCTCGGTCCGCGCCGCGGAACTGCGCTCGGAACTGTCGGCCGCAATGTCCAAGGTCGAGATCGCCAAGGCGCTGCGCGAAGCCCGCGAATGGATGACGATGCACTGAGATCGCGAGCAGATTATCGCAGGCAGATTATCGAAAACAGGGAAGCCCCGGGATCAAGACCGCAAAGACGGTCGGAACCGGTGAAACGACAAGGCCGCGACAAGACGGCCGACCATGAAAGAACAAGAACGCGGCAGGCCGGCACGGTCCAGTCGTGCACAATGGGGACGGCGGGCAGGTTTTCGTGGCGCGGGGGCGCATGGGGACTGCTACGAGCAAAAAGCCACGACCGGCCGGAACAGGCTGGCGTGGCTTTTGCGTTGATGAGGCCCAATCGAGCGGCGCCGATGCGCCTAGACAGGCCCAATGAAGGATGAAATTGTCCCGCCTTCGGAAAGAAGCGCGGCCAGAGCGGCTGCGCGAGTGTGGGAGGAGTTCTATCACCATGAAAAAAACGGGTATTTTGAGCGCGGCCGTATTTGGCCTGATGATGAGCGCGCCGGTTGCCTTTGCCGATGACATCACCATTTCGGTGGTCGGCCCGATGACCGGACAGCTCGCCACGATCGGCGATCAGTTCAAACAGGGCGCAACGGCAGCCGCCGACGCGATCAACGCCGCCGGCGGCGTCAACGGCTCGATGATCAAGCTCGACATCGAGGACGACCAGTGCGATCCCAAGCAGGCGGTTTCGGTGGCCAACCGGATCGTTGCCAACAGCGTCAAGTTTATTGACGGCCATGCCTGTTCGGGTTCGAGCATCCCGGCGTCCGCCGTCTACGCCGAGGCCGGCGCGCTGATGATGAGCCCAGCCTCTTCAAATCCCGAGCTGACTGACGCCGCCGCCAAGGCCGGCTGGCCGACGATCATGCGTCTCTACACGCGTGACGACGCGCAAGGCGCCTTCATCGGCCCGTGGATCGCCAAGAAATATGCCGGCAAAAATGTTGTTATCCTGCATGACAAGAGCGCCTACGGTCAGGGCGTTGCCGATGCCGTGAAGGCGACGATGAATGCCGGTGGCCTCAAGGAAATCGACTATGAAGGCATCAATGCCGGCGAGAAGGACTATTCGGCTCTTGTCACCAAGCTGAAGGACCTCAAGGCCGATGTCGTCTATTTCGGCGGCTATCACCCGGAAGCCGGGCTGATCCTGCGTCAGTCGGCTGAGCAGAGCGTCAAGTTCCAGCTGATCATGCCGGACTCGATCGCCTCGCCGGAATTCTGGCAGGTCGCCGGCCCGGCCGGCGAAGGCACCATGTTCGTCTTCCCGTCCGACCCGCAGGCCAAGCCGGAAGCCAAGGAAGCCATCGCCAAGATCAAGGCGGGCGGCTTCGTGCCGGAAGGCTTCACGCTGTTCTCCTATGCCGTCGTTCAGGCCTTTGCAGAAGGCGTCAAGCGCGCCGGAACCGACGATCCGGTCAAGGTCGCCGAAGCGCTGAAGAACGGCACGCCGTTCAGCACCGTGGTCGGCGAGGTCACCTTCGACGAGAAGGGCGATCTGAAGAACGCCAGCTACGACATCAACCAGTGGCATGACGGCAAATACGCGCCGATCGCGCAGTAATCGTCCGCATACTCACGGAAATAATGGCCGGGCTCGTCCCGGCCATTTTTGTTCAAGGGTCCAGGCGGCTATGCAGCCTCTTCGGCAAAGCGCACCAGCACCGTTCCGTCGGTGACCTGCGCGCCCTCCGTGGCGATTTCGGCGATGACGCCGTCATGGCTGGCCGAGATCGTGTGCTCCATCTTCATCGCTTCCAGGATCAGCAGCGGCTGGCCCTTGCTCACGGTCTCGCCTTTTGCCGCGCGCACCAGCTTGACCAGGCCCGGCATCGGCGCGCGCAGGCTGCCGGAAGCAGCGGCGGCCTCGTCGGTTCGCGCCAGCGGATCCGGGACGAGGAAACTGTAGCCGACCGCGCCTTCGAACACGGTGACGTGGCCTGGCCAGCGGGCAAGGCGAGGGGCGGCGCGAAGATCGTGCGAGTTGACGCTGTCATAGGGCGCGTCCAACGCCACCACGAAGCGCCCGTCCGGCCGCACTGAAACACGCGCCAGAATATCGTCCTCGCCATGGCGTAGCCGCGTGCGCCGCGCAACAGTGTGGAAATGCGCATAGCCGGCCAGCGACGACCACGGATCGTCCGATGGCGGCAACGCACCGGCGCCGGCCGCTGCAAGCGCTGCCGCGGCAACGATCTCGCTGCTCGGCGGGGCGACCGCAGTCAGCGCTTCCTGATGCCTGCCGATCAGGCCGGTATCGACGTCGCCGACGGAAAAATCGGCGTCCGCGGCAAGTGCCGCGAGAAAGGCGGTGTTGACGGTCGAGCCGGCAATCTCGGTCTGCGACAACGCTGTGCCGAGCGCATCGAGCGCCGCCTGCCTGTCCCTGGCGTGGACCACCAGCTTGGCGATCATTGGATCGTAGAAGGGCGAGATCGCATCGCCGGCCCGCACGCCGGTCTCGATGCGCATCGTGGCGCCTTCGGGAGCTTTGTCGGGAAATCTCAGGTGATGCAGCGTGCCGGTCGCCGGCAAAAACCCTTTTGCCGCGTCCTCGGCGTAGATGCGCGCCTCGAAGGCGTGACCCGAAAGTGCGATCTCGCCCTGCGTCTTGGGCAGCTTTTCGCCGGATGCCACCCGCAACTGCCACTCGACAAGATCGGTGCCGGTGACCATTTCGGTGACGGGATGTTCGACCTGCAGGCGGGTGTTCATTTCCATGAACCAGAAGCGGTCGGCCTTCAGCCCTTGCGAGGCATCGACGATGAATTCGATGGTACCGGCGCCGGAATAGCTGATTGCCTTGGCGGCCTTGACCGCCGCTTCCGTCATCGCCTTGCGCAGCGCCGGCGTCATGCCGGGCGCCGGCGCTTCCTCGATCACCTTCTGATGCCGGCGCTGCGCCGAGCAGTCGCGCTCAAAGAGATGCACGGCGTTGCCAAAATTGTCGCCGAACACCTGGACCTCGATGTGGCGCGGCTTGTCGACATATTTTTCGACCAGCACGCGGTCGTCGCCAAACGCGGCCTTGGCTTCGCGCCGTGCGCCCGAAAGCGCCTCGGAGAAATCGTCGGCATGTTCGACCCGCCGCATACCTTTGCCTCCGCCGCCGGCACGCGCCTTGATCAGCACGGGATAGCCGATCTCGCGCGCCTTGGACGCCAGCAGCACGATCTCCTGCGCCTCACCATGGTAGCCCGGCACCACCGGCACGCCGGCCTTTTCCATCAGCCGCTTGGCCGCGTCCTTCAAGCCCATGGCGCGGATCGAGGCGGCCGACGGGCCGATGAAGGTGAGCCCTGCCGCCACCACCTGGTCGACGAAATCAGGGTTTTCCGAGAGGAAACCGTAACCGGGATGGATCGCTTCGGCACCTGTCGCCAGCGCGGCCGCGACAATCTTGTCGCCGCGCAGATAGCTTTCGCCGACGGGCGAAGCGCCGATATGCACCGCCTCGTCGGCCATTTCGACATGCATGGCCTTGGCATCGGCGTCGGAATAGACGGCGACGGTGCGCACACCGAGCCTGCGCGCGGTGCGGATCACACGGCAGGCGATCTCGCCGCGATTGGCGATCAGGATCTTGGCGAACATGGAGCCTCCCGGTTTTGCGTTGGTCGACGTCGGCATCCCTTCGCGCCCCCCTCTGTCCTGCCGGACATCTCCCCCACGAGGGGGGAGATTGGCAGCTTTGAGGCTGCTGCCCTTCTTTCAACGGTGGCGATTGGCGAAAGCCGGCGTGACGTCCGATCTCCCTCCAAGTGGGGGAGATGTCCGGCAGGACAGAGGGGCGCGCTGTCCCGCCAGCGTGTCAGGGCAACCATTCGTGCATTACCGACCTCTCCCTTACCAAGGGAGCGCCCTATCGAAGTCGTCTCTATAGCAGTCGTTTGATCCATGAGTTCAGCCCTCCCCAAGAGCGGCAACGGCACGCTGGTTCGGCCGTCTGATCATCGAAGCAGCAGAAGGTAACTGTATCAGGCACTGCATTCAGTTGCAGGAAGGCGCTTACGGCGCCAACGGCGATCCCGGTCGCCTGGTCTTTCGGATAGCCGTAGATGCCGGTCGAGATCGCCGGAAATGCCACCGTCCGGCAATTATGGTCGAATGCGATTTCAAGCGACCGGCGGTAGCAGGAAGCGAGCAGTCCGGCTTCGCCCCTGCTGCCACCTTGCCAGACTGGCCCGACCGTGTGGATGATGTAGCGCGCCGGCAGCCTGTAGCCCTTGGTGAGCTTTGCATCGCCGACCTTGCAGCCATTGAGCATCCGGCATTTGAATTCGAGCTCCGGGCCGGCCGCGCGGTGAATCGCGCCGTCGACACCGCCGCCGCCAAGCAGCGAGGAATTGGCGGCATTGACGATGGCATCGACCGCAAGCCTTGTGATGTCGCCGGTGTGGATGCTGATGCGTTGGTCGAACTTGCTCATCTCACATCCTGAACACGCCGAACTTCGTTTCCTCGATTCCGGCGTTGAGCGCGGCCGACAGGCTGAGCGCCAGCACCTCGCGCGTTTTCGCCGGGTCGATGATGCCGTCGTCCCACAGCCGCGCCGAGGAGTAGAGCGGGTGGCCCTCATGCTCGTATTTCATCAGGATCGGCTTCTTGAATTTCGCTTCCTCGTCCGCGC
Organism: Mesorhizobium sp. C268A; assembly: GCF_040324475.1. NCBI lineage: Bacteria > Pseudomonadati > Pseudomonadota > Alphaproteobacteria > Hyphomicrobiales > Phyllobacteriaceae > Mesorhizobium > Mesorhizobium sp. C268A. The sequence continues at coordinate 1,156,654 of NZ_JAMYVX010000001.1, read as the reverse complement.
TCCACTCACCGCCCTTGCGCTCGATGCCCTCGCGCTTGACCACCGCCAGCACGGTCGCCGCCTGTTCGCCGCCCATCACCGAAATGCGCGCATTCGGCCACATCCACAGGAACCGCGGCGAGTAGGCGCGTCCGCACATGCCGTAATTGCCGGCGCCGAACGAGCCGCCGATGATCATGGTTACCTTCGGCACGCGAGCGGTGGCGACCGCCATCACCAGCTTGGCGCCGTCCTTGGCGATGCCGCCGGCCTCGTATTTCCGCCCGACCATGAAGCCGGTGATGTTCTGCAGGAAGATCAGCGGGATCTTGCGCTGGCAGCACAGTTCGATGAAATGCGCGCCCTTGACAGCACTTTCGGAAAACAGCACGCCATTATTGGCGATGATGCCGACCGGCATGCCCTGAAGATGGGCAAAGCCGGTGACCAGCGTGGTGCCGTAATTCTGCTTGAACTCGTCGAACTCGGAGCCGTCGACGACGCGCGCGATCACCTCGCGCACATCATAGGGCTGGCGCAAATCCGTCGGCACGATACCATAGAGTTCACGCGGATCGTGAAGCGGCGGCGCGGGTTCCTGTAAGCTCAGGCTTACGGTCTTGCGCCGGTTGAGGTTCTTGACGATGCGCCGGCAAATCGCGAGCGCATGTTCGTCGTCCAGCGCATAGTGGTCGGCGACACCGGACAGCCTGGTGTGCACGTCGGCGCCGCCAAGCTCCTCGGCGCTGACATCTTCGCCCGTAGCCGCCTTCACCAGAGGCGGGCCGCCGAGAAAAATGGTCGCCTGGTTGCGCACCATGATCGTCTCGTCCGACATTGCCGGCACATAGGCGCCGCCCGCAGTACATGAGCCCATGACGCAGGCGATCTGCGGAATGCCGGCCGCCGACATGTTGGCCTGGTTGTAGAAGATGCGGCCGAAATGCTCGCGGTCGGGAAACACCTCGTCCTGGTTGGGCAGGTTGGCGCCGCCGCTGTCGACCAGATAGACGCAAGGCAGATTGTTTTGCCGCGCGATCTCCTGCGCGCGCAAATGCTTCTTCACCGTGAGCGGATAATAGGTGCCGCCCTTCACCGTGGCGTCGTTGACCACGACCATCACCTCGGTCCCTTCGACACGGCCGACGCCGGCGATGATGCCGGCCGAGGAAATCTCCTCGCCATACATGGACCATGCCGCGAACTGGCCGATCTCGAGGAAAGGCGAGCCGGTGTCGAGCAATTGCGCCAGCCGCTCGCGCGGCAACAGCTTGCCGCGCGAAACATGACGCTCGCGCGCCTCCTCCGAGCCACCGCGCTCGACGCTGGTTGCTTTCTCCGCAATGTCGGCAACCAGCGCCCGCATGCGCTCAGCATTGGCGCGGAAGGTTTCGGAGGAGGGCGAGATCTGGGTTTGGAGTACGGCCATGCTAAACCCCTTCCGCCATGATCTCGCGCCCGATCAGCCAGCGGCGGATCTCGCTGGTGCCGGCGCCGATCTCGTAGAGCTTGGCGTCGCGCAACAGCCGGCCGGTCGGATACTCGTTGGTATAGCCGTTGCCGCCAAGCAGCTGGATGGCGTCGAGCGCCATCAGCGTCGCCTTTTCGGCGGCAAACAGCACGCAGCCGGCAGCATCCTTGCGTGTCGTCTGGCCGCGATCGCAGGCAGCCGCGACAGCATAAACGTAAGCGCGCGCGGCGTTCATCGTCGAATACATGTCTGCAAGTTTGCCCTGCACGAGCTGGAACTCGCCGATCGGCTGGCCGAACTGCTTGCGCTCATGCACATAGGGGATCGCCACGTCGAGACAGGCCGCCATGAGCCCGAGCGGTCCGCCGGCGAGCACGGTGCGCTCGTAGTCGAGGCCCGACATCAGGACCTCGACGCCGCGGCCCTCCTCATGCAGCACATTGTCATAGGGCACCTCGACATTGTCGAACACCAGTTCGCCGGTGTTGGAGCCGCGCATGCCGAGCTTGTCGAGCTTTGGCGATGCCGAGAAGCCGGCCATCGTCTTTTCGACGATGAAGGCGGTGATGCCGCGCGATTTCCGCTCGGGATCGGTCTTGGCGTAGACCACCAGCGTTTCGGCATCGGGGCCGTTGGTGATCCACATTTTCGAGCCGTTGAGCACATAGCGGTCGTTGCGCTTTTCGGCGCGCAGCTTGAGCGAGACGACGTCGGAGCCGGCGCCCGATTCCGACATGGCCAGCGCACCTGCCCTTTCGCCCGAGCACAATGCCGGCAGGAATTTCTCCTTCTGAGCCGGCGTCGCCCAGCGGTTGATCTGGTTGACGCAGAGGTTCGAATGGGCGCCGTAGGAGAGACCAACCGAGCCCGAGGCGCGCGAAATCTCTTCCACCGCAATGACGTGGGCAAGATAGCCCATGCCGCTGCCGCCGAAATCGGGATCGGCGGTGATGCCGAGAAGGCCGAGCGCGCCGAGCTCTTTCCACAGATGCGTGGGGAATTGATTGCTGCGGTCGATCTCGGCAGCGATCGGCGCTATTTTCTCCTGGGCAAAGCGGCGCACCAGATCGCGCAGCGCCTCGATGTCCTCGTCATGCCCGAAGCTGAGTGTGTTCGTGTACATGCCGTTCCTCCCCGATTTCGATCTTCGCGCCAACCAGGCGCATTGTCATTGAAAGATATGTCGCCGTGACTTCAGCCATCGACAGCCGCTCGCCCGGCCGGAACCAGACGATGACGCCGGTCATCATCTGGATCAGGGCCATGGCAGTGAGCCCGGTGTCATCGACACTGAAGGCGCCTGCCTCCGCGCCGTCGCGCAGGATGGCGCGCAACTCCTTCTCATAGGCGGTGCGCATGCGCAGTATCTGCGTCAGCCGGTCATGCGACAGGCTGCGCAATTCCATGTTCGAGACATGGGTGGAGTGGCGGCGCTCGATGTGGAAAGCGATGTGGTTTTCGACATAGGCGGCAAGCCGCGTTGCCGGATCGGCAGCGTCGGGGCGTGCGGCGTCCCACGCTTCGATCAGCCCTTCCATATGTTCGCGCATCAGCGTGAACAGCAGGTCTTCCTTGGTCGGAAAATAGCGGTAGAGCGCGGCGGCCTGGACGCCGACCTCGGCGGCAAGCTGCCGCATCGACATTGCCTCGTAGCCGAAGCGGGCGATCAGGCTGACCGCAGCCTCCCGGACGGCCGCTTCAGTTTTTTCGCCGTCGGATCCCGTTGTGCGTGCCATGAACGTCTCCCGATACCTAGTAATAAAACGAACGTTCAATTAATTCAAGCGGCAATAAAGTGGTTCCGTCTAGACAATGATCCGAAAGTCGATGGGCGCGTCGAGGAGTTCGAATTCTTCGATCTCGACCCTCGAAACCGAAGCTCCCCTTGGCCCTTGCCGGAGCCGTTCGATCATTGTGGAAACCGCAGCATCGGCACCGGCAATCGAGGCCGTCACCGTGCCGTCTCGTTCATTGCGTACCCAACCTACGAGGCCAAGCCTTATCGCTTCGCGTCGCGCCCACAGCCGGTAGCCGACGCCTTGCACCTTACCATGCATGCGCGCCTGCACCGCCTTTTGCCGGTCGTTATCTCCCATGCTCAAGAACTGGCGCGGGATCGGACGAAAGCAACAGCCTTGAACGGTTGGATTGTTGTTGGATCGACGGAAGCCGGGGGCCCGGCTGGTTCTGTCTTGGCCTTTGGCGGCATTGGCAGGCCGTGTCGCGACGGCAATCGGCCGGGCTAGTTTCCCCGTGCCGCGGCGAGCGCGCCGGGCAGTTCCTCGGCAAAGATGTCGAGCTCATGATCGAGGCCGACGCTGACCCGGATGCAACGTTCGAGCCTTGGCGCCATCGGTTTGCGAATGAACACGTCGCGCGACAAAAGGTTTTGCAGCACTTTCAGCGCGAAGGCGCCGTCCTGGCCGCAGTCGATGGTGACGAAATTGGTCGCCGATGGCAGCGGCTTCAGCCCGTTCGTCTCCGCAATCCCGGCTATACGTGTGCGGCCGGCAGCGACTCGCGCCACCACGGTGTGCAGCCAGTCCTGGTCGGCCAGCGCCTCGACGCCGGCGATCTGCGCCATGCGGCTGACGCCGTAATGGTTGCGGATCTTCTCGAAGTCACGGATCACCTCGGCTTCCGCCACCGCATAGCCGCAGCGTATGCCGGCCAGCCCGTATGCCTTGGAGAAGGTGCGCATGCGGATGACATTGGATCGCGCGACATCGATCGGCGGCAGCGCCGAGGCCGGCCCCAATTCGCCATAGGCCTCGTCGAGCACCAGCATGGTGGTTTCCGGCAACGCTTCGACGAAGCGGGTGATATCTCCTGCTTCCCACCAGCTGCCCATCGGATTGTCCGGATTGGAGAGATAGACCAGCGGCGCCTTCTCCTTGATGACTGCCTTGAGCAGGCCGTCCAGGCTTTCCTTGTCGTTCTCGTAAGGCACCGTGACCAGCCGGCCGCCGACGCCGGCAATGTGGAAGTTGAAGGTCGGATAGGCGCCGAGCGAGGTGACCACCGCGTCGCCGGGCGCGACATACATGCGCGCCACCAGGCTGAGCAGCCCGTCTATGCCTTCGCCGACCATGACGTTTTCGGCGCCGACGCCGAGATGGCGGGCCGCAGCCTGCTTCAGATCGTAATTGTCGGGATCGCAATACATCCACTGGTCACGCGCGACGCGCTCCATACGGGCGATAACGCGCGGCGAAGGCCCGAAGCTGCTTTCATTGGCGCCGATGCGGGCGCGAAAAGCACGTCCGCGCTCGCGCTCCTGCGCTTCCGGTCCGACAAACGGCACCGTCGAGGGAAGCGCGCCGACAAGCGGCGTGAGGGCAGGGCGCTGGCGCATGGCAAAGGCTCACGAGAAGACGGGCCTTCTTGCTAGCGTGCCCAATGGGACGGCGCAAGTTCTGGCGCGGCTGGAAATAGTGGCCATCACGCCCGTGATGAAATCGGCGCGGGTGGCCACGCTCTACGACCTGACCGCCGGTAGGCGGCAACCCTTTTGAAGGCCAGCACTGCAGCCAATGGCGACGGGCGCTTCAAAAAGAAAACCCGGCGGTTGCCCGCCGGGTTCGATTTTCAGCCAGGCTGAGCGTCTTAGAACGAGCGCTGGAAGCGGAGGAGACCGCCGATGCTGCTCTTCTTGTCGGCGTTGGTGAAGTTGGAGAAATTGGCGTCGTCGAACTTGCCTGCATTGAGGTAGTCGACTTCGGCCGTGACCGTGAAGCCGGGAACAACGTCGTAGGCGATGTTGGCGGCAACACCGAGATTCTTCCATTCGTCATACGAGACCTGGGCATTGAACGAGGTCTTCTCGTTGATGGTGTAGGTGCCACCACCCCAGAAAGCCCAGTTGCCGCCCCACTGCTTGTAGAAGCCGCGGCCGCCGGCGTCGATCGCATAGCTCGAGTCCGTCAAATTGTCGTCGGTGCCGTAGCCGCCCATGATGAAGAGCGACAGGTTCTGCATCGGGGTGATATCCAAACGAACTTTGCCGGCGACTTCTTCGTAGTTGCTGTCATAAGCGACGACGCCGGTGATGGCGCCCCAGCCCTGCGTGTACTTCACGCCGCCGACGACATGCGGAACGTAGCTGTCGATGGTGCCAACGGTTCCGGAGCCTTCTTCGAGAGAGACCACGGCCGAGAAGCCGTTGCCCGCATCGAAGTAGTACTGGACGACGTTGGTATCGAAATCGCCGTAGGGAACGAGCGTATCCTGGAGGACGTTGCCGGCGTAGCCGATGAACGTGTCGAAGGCCGATTCGTCCTTACCGACGCGCAGGCCACCGAGCTGGATCCAGGCGAAGTTCAGCGAAACGTTCTTGTTGCCGGCAGGGTTGGAGTTGAACTCGTCTGCTTCGGTCGTCGGATCGTCTGCCGAGGGGTAGCCGTTGCGGTTGCCGAAGTTGAAGCGGGTCTCGGTGTAGGTCTTCAAGGTGCCGAGTTCGGTTTCCTGGCCGGTCCAGGTCTTCAGCGTGAAACGGGCATTCTTGTAGAAGGTATCCTGCTCGTCGCCATCCTTATGGTCGAAGGACCTCGCACCATCGAACGAACCCACGTCGCCGGCACCGATGTCGTAACGGACATAGCCGCCGATGCGCAGGCAGGTTTCGGTGCCGGGAATGTAGAAGTAGCCGGCGCCGTAGACGTCGCAAATCTTGACGTATTCAGCCGGTTCCGGCTCGGCGACGACGACGGCGTCGGCGGCGCGCGCACCGGAAACTGCGATCAGGGCCGCAGCGGAGCCGAGGAGAAGGCTCTTAATGTTCATTTTCTGACCTCCAGTCAGAATCGAACAAGACAGTGAAGCCGGCGACAGGCGTTTTCGCTGTAATCAGTTGTTATTGTTGAGGTCTATTGAAAAATGGAACTTTGCTGCGGGTGATGCGGCCATCACCACAGGCGCTTGTTTGCGGAAGCATGCCCTGAACCGGATTTGAGATAGCGCTCGAATGAAGCTGCCTTGCCCTGGTTCGAAAAGGCCATATAGGTGACGATCCGCCACGGCAGAAACTTGGATGTATGGCTGGATTTCCCCGCATTGTGCTCGACAAGCCGTCGTTTCAGGTCCGTCGTTATGCCGATATAGCGTTCGCCTTCCGCAGCCGTACTCTCCAGAAGATACACATACCACATGAGCTGCTCTCCCTTGCCGGGCGTCGGAGGGCATCCTCTCCGCCATCCTGCTTCGCGCTGAGGTGGGCTTGTCCTGCGAAGCTCGAAGAGCGAAGCAGGACTGCCAATCGAATTTTGCAAGGGATTGTCTGGGCTTACGCTGTGCGGCACGTAGCACACCACACGGTCCGGCCTTTCTACGCCAAGGCTTCGGAGGGCATCCTCTCCGCCATCCTGCTTCGCGGTGAGGGTTGGGCTTGTCCTGCGAAGCTCGAAGAGCGAAGCAGGATGGCGGAGAGGATGGGATTCGAACCCACGAGAAGCTTTTGACCTCTACTCCCTTAGCAGGGGAGCGCCTTCGACCACTCGGCCACCTCTCCGTTGCGCCGCTGGATAGAGAAAAGCGCCGGCACAATCAACAAGCCGGCGCGATAATCGTTGAAAAATCCGCATTCGGCCGCAGCGGCGCCTTTTGCATGCGGCGATTCTACGGCAGTTCCCTGGCTGGCGAGTCGGCGACATGGCCGCAATTCTGGCCGGCCATCGCCGGATTCGGCCGCATTGCGCGGCGCTGGATAAGGCTTGCGGGCCCTTCGATAGTTAATGAGAGCTTTCTGACTGAGGCCAAATCGTGTCATTTGTGCAACAACGCATGGGGATAGCGCCCGCATAGCCCTTTCGCCGGTACGATCGTGGTTGAACGCCGCCGCCTCATGGGTAATGTCGATTTCGAAGGAGCGGCGCGGTGCGCATCTTTTTCGGTAGTGGGGATGGGGCAGGGAACGCTGTCCTTCAGCAAAGAATACCCAGACCCGTTTTTTAACTTTTGACTGGAGGTCAGAAAATGAACATTAAGAGCCTTCTCCTCGGCTCCGCTGCGGCCCTGATCGCAGTTTCCGGTGCGCGCGCCGCCGACGCCGTCGTCGTCGCCGAGCCGGAACCGGCTGAATACGTCAAGATTTGCGACGTTTACGGCTCGGGCTACTTCTACATTCCCGGCACCGAAACCTGCCTGCGCATCGGCGGCTATGTCCGCTACGATATCGGCGCCGGCGACGTCGGCGCATTCACGGGTGCGGAGTCGCTCGACCACGAAGATGGTGACGCGCAGGACACCTGGTACAAGAATGCCCGCGCCACCTTCAAGACCTGGACCGGCCAGGAAACCGAACTCGGCACCTTGAAGACCTACACCGAGACCCGCTTCAACTTCGGCAACAACAATCGGTACGCCACCAACATCGCTGATGATCCGGCCACACCCCTCGTCGATGAAACCGCTTTCGATAGCAATCCGGCCGGCATGAAGAGCGTTTCGCTGAACTTCGCCTGGATCCAGCTCGGTGGCCTGCGCGTCGGTAAAGACGAATCGGCCTTCAATACGTTCATCGGCTATGCCGGCAACGTCATCCAGGATACGCTGGTCCCCTACGGCGGCTTCGACACCAACGTCATCCAGTACTACTTCGATGCGGGCAACGGCTTCTCCGCCGTCCTCTCGCTCGAAGAAGGCTCTGGCGTCGTCGGCACCATCGACAGCTATGTTCCGCATGTCGTCGGCGGTCTGAAGTACACACAGGGCTGGGGCGCCATCACCGGCGTGATTGCTTACGACAGCAACTACGAAGAAGTCGCCGGCAAGGTGCGTTTGGACGTCACCCCGATGCAGAACCTGTCGCTGTTCATCATTGGCGGCTATGGCACCGACGACAACCTGTCGGATCCGACCTGGGCAATCCCGGCCGGCGGCCGCGGCTTCTACAAGCAGTGGGGCGGCAACTGGGCAGTCTGGGGTGGTGGCACCTACACCATCAACGAGAAGACCTCGTTCAACGTCCAGCTTTCGTATGACGAGGACAAGAACTTCGGCGCCGCGGCGAACATCGCCTATGACGTCGTCCCCGGCTTCACGGTCACGGCCGAAGTCGACTACATCAACGTTGGCGACTCCGATTGGACCGATGCCCGCGATGACGACGCCATTGGCGGCATGCTCCGCTTCCAGCGCTCGTTCTAAGGGCTGGCTTTAGACAAGTGAATACCAGCCCGGGCGCTTCAACGCCCGGGCTGTTTTGTTTCGTGACTGGGTCAAGACAAGCAGAAGGAACAGGGGAATCGGCAGCTGAACAGTCCGTAGGGTGAGTTCGTGGGATCCGCTGATGGGCGGATGAATTCACAACTGCGTGATTAAATCTCTTGAAAGGACGCTTCCAAGCGGATAGGTCTGACTCTATCCACTCGGGGGTGTGGCATTTTATGACCATCGAAGCGATACAAGAGGGCGACCCCTCCGAACATTTCTCAATGTTCTCTTCTCAAACTGCGAAGATAAAATACAGCTACAACAAGATAAGAGAAGTAAAGTCGCACCGGGTCGGAGAGCTTTTTTCAGCATACCGAGACATACTCTGGGACGATGGGCGGCATAAATACAATGTCAGCTCGTTCATCGGCGAAATAGACGAGATTCTCCTCGGAGAACGGTTCAGCGCCTTTGACCAGAGCACCCTGGACAACCTTATCGGCACCTTGCGCCAGCGCGGCAACAGCAACGCAACCATCAATCGAAAGATGGCTGCCCTCAGCAAACTGCTGCGCAAGGCTTACAAGATGGGGGATATCCACAGCCTGCCCGAGTTCCGCCGCCAGAAAGAGCGGGCGGGACGGATTCGTTTCCTCGAAAGGAGCGAAGAGGCGCAGCTGTTCGCAGCCATCAAGAGCCGCAGCGAAGATGCCTACCGTCTCTCGGTCTTTCTCGTCGATACCGGCTGCCGCCTCGGCGAAGCGCTTGGATTGATCTGGAACGACATCCAGGAACATCGCGTCTCGTTCTGGATCACCAAATCCGGCCGCAGCCGCACCATCCCGATGACCGAGCGGGTCAAAGAGGTGATCAAACTGCCCCCGTCAGAGGGCCGCCGGCCCAAGGGCCCGTTCACCAAACTCAGCCAGGCCCAATTTCGCGCCATCTGGAACGATGCGAAGGCCGAAGTCGGTCTCGGCGCCGACGACCAGGTGGTGCCGCACATCTTGCGCCACACCTGCGCGTCGCGTCTGGTCCAGGGCGGCATCGACATCCGACGCGTGCAGATGTGGCTCGGCCACCAGACGCTTTCGATGACCATGCGTTATGCGCATCTGGCGACCAACGATCTCGACGGTTGCGTCGTCGTGTTGGAGACGCCGCGCGGCGAGGGGCCGTCCGTCGAAAGCTCGGCCTTCGCATCTCCGTTGACCACTGTTTCAGCTGCAGCTCCGACGAAAAAGGGCGAGGCGGCGTCGAAGCCGGCAAAGGCACCTCGGAAAAGCTCGAAAGCCAAATAGTTTCGCCGAGCGCTTATATACTGAAATCGCAACCCCAGGATCATATTTGATCTTGGGGTTTACTTTATCTAGGCTGCGTCTTGTGCTTTGGTCAGGAAGGCCGCGATGGCGCCGGGCAGATCGCCTGTCTCCAGGAAGGGCGCGTGGCCCTGGCCATCGATGGTGATCGCTTCCATACCAGTATGGCGCTTTTGCATCTCCTCGAGTGTTCTGACTGACAGAAGTTTCGAGTTGGCGCCGCGTATGGCAAGCAAAGGGATGGCCGCCAGCGCCTCGAACTGCGGCCACAGATCCGGCAACGGCTTGCTGAGGTCGAGGCTCGCCACCGTCTCCACCAGCCGCGGGTCGAAATCCGGCAACAACCCTTCGTCCGTCTCGCGGTAGAGGGCCGTCACCATCCGCTCCCAATCCGCTTCGGTAAGCGCAGGAAAATCCGCGCCATGCGCGATGCGTTGGGCCTCGACCGCCTCAGCGCGGCTCTTCGGTTTCGGCGCTGGGTCGAGATAGGTTTGGATATGGGCAAGCCCCGCGGCCTCGATCACCGGTCCGATGTCGTTCAGCACAATGGCTTTCAGCGCGGCTGGCCGTAGCGCGCCGAGCACATGGATGATCAGCCCGCCGCGCGATGTGCCGATGAAGGCCGCTTCCTCGACGTTCAGAGCGGCCAGCCCGGCGAGGACATCGCCGGCCTCGACGCCGACATTGTAGTGGCCGATATCGGGATCGTAGGCCGACTGGCCGCGGCCGCGATAGTCGAAGGCGATGACCTTGCGCGGATGGTCGGCGCGCTGCGACAGGTAAAGCGCCAGCTCATGAAAATCGCGGGCGTTGCGGGTCAGGCCAGGCAGGCAGACGACCGGCCAGTGGCCGGAATTCGCTTCGCCATAGACGCGGGCGTGAAGTCTGAGTCCATCCGGCGCTGTGTAAAAGAAGTCGGAGAAACCGTCGTGGTTTGACATGCAGACTCGATTCCTCGCCGTTGTCGGATCGCCTGCGACTGCTACAGGCGGCAGTGGCAGCGGTCAAATCGGAGGCGCGACGCAAAGGCTGCTAATCTCCCACCTTGCGGGGGAGATGGCCGGTAGGCCAGAGGGGGTGTGAAGGATCGCCAACCTGAATGGCTTCGCCGCGAATGATACGATGCGTTGGCTGATAGGCCGAGGGACAGCCCCCTCTGCCTTGCCAGGCATCTCCCCCGCAAGGGGGGAGGTCGGCAGCTTCAGCGAAATCGCCTATCGAGCCGTCGGTAGCCTCAGCTCCGTCCGTTCACCAGATCCCCAACAATGTCGTACTTCCCCGAAATACGCATCTTGTAGACTTCGTAATTCTCCATCACGCGCTGCACGTAACTTCTTGTTTCCGTGTAGGGAATCCGCTCGATCCAGTCGACGACGGCATCGATCCCCTTGCCGCGCGGGTCGCCGTATTTCGCCACCCATTGGCTGGCGCGGTTGGGGCCGGCATTGTAGCCGGCGAAGGTCAGCACATAGGAGCCGCCGAAGCGGTCGAGCTGTTCGCCGAGAAAGGCAGCCCCTAGCGTCGCGTTGTAGCCGGCATCGCTGGTCAGCCGATCCGGCGAGAAGGTCAAGCCGGCCTTCTTCGCCAATTGCTTTGCGGTGCCCGGCATCAACTGCAGCAGGCCGCGCGCGCCGGCGCTGGAGACGGCGCCGACATTGAACTCGCTTTCCTGGCGCGCGATCGCATAGGCCAGCGCCTTGCCCGAGCCGGAAATGTCGGCGGTGTCGGGAATGACGCCCAGCGGATGCGACAGCGCTCCGACATCGATGCCGCGCGCTCCGGCGATCTTGCCGATCTTCAGCGCCATGAAATGATTGCCCTGCTTTTCCGCCAGCACCGCAAGCAGCGCCAGTTCACCGGGGCTGGTCAACTGCCCGGCGAGGTCGCGGTAGAGCGTCTCGGCATAGCGGTCATAGCCCGCTTCCTGCAGCCGTTTGATGGCGCTGACGGCTTCACGGCCGTCAAAGCTTTGGCGGTCGGCGGTGCTTGGCTCGGGATAGACGATGTTCAGCGTGCGCAGGCCAACCCGTTCCGCCGCCAACTGGCCGTAGAAAGTCGTGCCATAGGCTGCCGCCTTGGTGAAATAGCCCTTCGCATCGCCGGGACCGCCGACTTCCGCCGCGCGGCCAAGCCAGTAATAGGCACGTGACAGCGACATCGGCCCCTGCGCGAGATCGGCGATGCGCGCAAAATGGGTCGAGGCGGTCTCGTGATCGTTGAGACCGCGCAGCGCATACCAGCCGGCGTGGAATTCAGCTTCCGCCGCACTGGTGGGACTTTCGGCGGCATGCGCGGCAACGATCTTGTAGGCGGACTTCCAGTCGCCCTGGTCGACCAGTTCGCGCGACAGCACGCGGCGCTCGACCCACCAGGCATCGGGATCGACCAATGCGTCGCGATTCGTTGGCGCTTTCATCACCACCGCCGCTGCGTCCGCAAACTTCCGCTGCTTGCGCAGATATTCGGCCTGCGCGAAGAAAAAGCCGGCTGAGCGCACTGCTGTGGGCACCGCTTTCAACAGCTTGGCCGTGTTCTTGTCGCCGCGGGAGGCGGCCGCCCAGGCATCGGCCAATGGCTGCGCGCCGGCAAGCGCGGCGACGCGCTGAGCGGAATTTACCCGGTCGGCATAAAACATCCGCTCCATGCGGAAACGATGGTCGGCAATCGGGATGATGGCGCCGAACTCCTTGATGACGGCCGCCTCATCCTTCGCTTCCAGCTTTTCGGTGCGCCAGAACGGCGACAGCACCGAGAGCGCCGCCTTGGTATTGCCCAGCGCCACATAGGAGCGGGCAAGGCCCATCACGCCTTCGAAGGTCAGCGGCTGGCTGCCGCCAAAGGCCTTCGCCACGGTCTGCGGCGACGGGCTTTCGCGGTAGAGTGCGCGCTCGCTGTTCTTGCGCAAGGCGATGGTGCCCGGCCAGCTCGGCAGCATCTTTGCGGTATCGGCAATCTCGCTGCTCGGCACACGGTCGCCACCATAGAGCGCGATCGCCCAGGCCAGGATATGGCGGTCGAGCGACTTGGCCGGCAAGGTCTCGCGCACGGCGCGTGCCGCGGCAATATCGCCGGTCGCCAACGCGTCGAGACCGCTTTTCAACACGACGATGCTGGCGGAGGGCGCATCGGTCTGCGCCCCGTCCTGCAGGCCCCTATCCTGTAGACTGGGCATCGGGATCGACGAGGTCGTCTGCTCGTCGACGCTCTCGTTTGCCGCCGTCCCCGCTATCAGCAGGGCAACGGCGCCAAGCAATGCGAAGCGGAGTGGCCGACTGGCCGGCATGGTCTTTATGTCTTCCTTGGTTGCGGCATTCACCAGCAGGCCGAGATGCCTTGAAGCCTAGACTTAGGTCGTGAAGAGCCCGTAAACAAAGGATTATCGAGGTCGTTCGAATTGCGCTTGCTGGCACCATCGCCATGCTTGCCGCGCAACCGTGTCGAGACTATGGTGCGCGGCTTCGCTTTCGGCTAGAAGGCGCCGACGCTAAAACACGTCAAGAAACCCTAGAAGTCCCAAGGAGTTGGACGACATGCTGAGAGGCTCGCTTACTGCGCTCGTGACACCGTTCGAAAAGAGCGGGCGTTTCGACGAGAAAGCCTTTCGCGCGCTTGTCGAATGGCAACTCGCAGAGGGCACCACAGGCCTCGTCCCGGTCGGCACCACCGGCGAATCGCCGACGCTGTCGCATGACGAGCACCGTCATGTCATCAAGGTCTGCATCGAGGTGGCCAAGGGCCGCGTTCCGGTCGTCGCCGGCGCCGGCTCCAACAACACCGAGGAAGCAGTTGGGCTTGTGCAATATGCCGAGAAGGCCGGCGCGGATGCCGCACTGGTCGTCACGCCCTATTACAACAGGCCGACGCAGCGTGGCCTCTACGAGCATTTCGCCGCCGTCGCCAGGGCGACCAAGCTGCCGATCATCATCTACAACATCCCGCCGCGCTCGGTCATCGACATGATGCCGGAGACGATGGGCAGGCTGGCACACGACTTCAAGAACATCGTCGGCGTCAAGGATGCCACCGGCAAGGTCGAGCGTGCGTCCGAGCAGCGCGCCACCTGCGGCAAGGAGTTCATCCAGCTTTCGGGTGAGGATGCCTCCGCACTCGGCTTCAACGCTCATGGCGGCGTCGGAGCCATTTCGGTGACGTCGAATGTCGCGCCGCGCCTCTGCGCCGAGTTCCAGGAGGCAACGCTTTCCGGCGACAGTGCCAAGGCGCTGGAACTGCAGGATCGGCTGCTGCCATTGCACAAGGCGATTTTCATCGAACCCGGTGTCTCCGGCGCCAAATACGCGCTGTCGAAGCTGGGCAAGATCGAAAACGTGCTGCGCTCGCCGCTTGTCACTGTCGAGGACTCGACTGCGGCAAAGCTCGACGCGGCATTGAAGCACGCCGGCTTGATTAATTAGGGATGAGGCGCCACCTCTCCACATCATGAACCAGGTCAGAAAAGCCGATCCCAACAACAAGACCGTCTCGGAAAACCGCAAGGCGCGGTTTTCCTATGAGGTGCTCGACACTGTCGAGGCCGGCTTGGTGCTGACCGGCACCGAGGTCAAGTCGCTGCGTCAGGGCCAGGCCAACATCCAGGACAGCTACGCCTCGGTCGAGGGCGGCGAGATCTGGCTGATCAACTCCTATCTGCCGGAATATCTGCAGGCCAACCGCTTCAACCACGAGCCCAGGCGGCGCCGCAAGCTGCTGCTCAACAAGCGCGAGATGGCAAAACTGTCGCAGAGCATCGACCGCGAAGGCATGACGCTGGTGCCGCTGAAAATCTATTTCAACGATCAGGGTCGCGCCAAGCTCCTGCTCGCCGTCGGCCGCGGCAAGAAACTGCACGACAAGCGCGAGACCGAAAAACAGCGCGACTGGTCGCGCGAAAAGGGCCGGCTCATGAAGGAACGCGGCTAGAACGTCGGGCCCCAGAAAAGCCAGACATCGGCTTTCAAGTTGCTAACAGCTACAGCAACGACACACGGCGGGGAAAGCTTGAAGAACCGGATCATCCTCTGGGGTGCGGCCAGTCTGGTCTTTGCCGGCATCGTCGCGGCGGGCGGCTTCATTTATTTCCAGACCTTTTCGCCGGATCGTGACAGCTATCCGGTCAGGGGCATCGACGTTTCCCATCATCAGCGCGAGATCGATTGGCGCCGCGTTGCGGCCGACGATGTCGCCTTCGCCATCATCAAGGCGACCGAGGGTGGCGACCATGTCGACGATGCCTTCGCCAAGAATCTGCGCGAGGCGCGTGCGGCCGGGCTTGCGGTCGGCGCCTATCACTTCTTCACCTTCTGCCGGCCGGGTGCCGACCAGGCGAAAAATTTCATTTCGGTAGTGCCGAACGATCAACCACTGCTGCCGCCGGTGGTCGACATCGAATTCGGCGGCAATTGTCCGCAACGGCCGACGCCCGAGCAGCTGAATGCCGAACTCGCCGCTTTCCTCGGCCCGGTCGAAGCCACCTTCGGCAAGGCCGCGATCGTCTACCTGACCGACGAGGCGGAGGAGGCCTATGCCGGGAAAATCGCCGTTCGCCCGCTCTGGCGCCGCTCATTGCTCCTGGAGCCGGATCACAACGACTGGGTGTACTGGCAGTACCACAATATGGGCCGCGTCGACGGCATCACGGGCGATGTCGATCTGAACGTGCTGAAGGGTGGGCGGGAGAGACTGGGGGAGTTGTTTGCCGCGCCCGAATTGGTCTCTCCGCAAACGTCTCCATCGCCCTGAACGGATCAGGCAAGCTTTGGCTACCCACAGCCTCACGCAGGTCTGGAAATGGCTGAAAAAGCCATCCCTGCAGCCATGATCAGGATGGCGGCGAACTGGATGCCGGTCGGCGTTTCCCCGAGCACCGTCATGGCGATCAGCACCGTTGCGATCGGCACGCATGGCATGAACAGCGATGCCGCCTGCGACCCCAGCTGTCGGACGATATAGGTAAAGAGGAACATGGCGGCCGCACCGGCCAAGAACCCTTGAATGACGATCTGGCTGGCGATCTCGGCCACTGATGCGGCGTGGAGGCCGCTCGGGGCAAAGAGATAGAGCAGCGGTAGCGGCACGCATGACAGGAGCACGACCGTTGCGGTCGCCGTAACCGGGTCGACGCGCCAGCGCCGCACGAGAACTGCATAGGCGGCAAACATCGCGCCCGATGCGACGAACAGAAGATCGCCGAAGAAGACGTCCTTCATGTTGCCGCCGATGTTCGCCGGCGCAATGAACAGGATCAGCCCGGCGATGATGGCGGCGACACCGACGGTTCGCTGGCGCGAGACTTTGTCGGTGGTTGCGATGTACGACAGCACGAACGAGAAGAACACGATCGAGGCAGGGCAGAGTGCCGCCCCATGGGCGGCAGGCGCGCAGGTGAGACCCCAATTGATGATGATGGGGTAGGGCAGTCCGGCCAGCGCCGTCAGCGTCAAGGCACGCCGCCAGCCCAATGCCTTGCCGGTCGCCAGGCCGCTTCTCCAGATGACCGGCAGCATGACCATGCCGGCGCCGACAAAGCGCAAGGTTGCGAGATCCGTCGCCGTCAGATGCTCCCGCAGGCTGAAGCGGGCGGCGACGAACTGCACGGCGTAAATGCCGATCATGGCCAGGCCCGCAAGGATTGCCGGCTTCGTGTTTCGGTCCTCTGCCACGCGCATTCTCGATCCGCTCAATCCTGCCGGCGGAGGCATTTCGCTCCGCGGCTTTCGTTGGAAACGCAGCCTATTGTCGAAAATAGTGCGATGAAATATGCTTTTTCCGAGATCTGGAAGTGAAATTCACACAATGGAGGCGCTACAAACGTGAATCATGAATCCGATCAGCTTGATGCCATCGATCGTAGCTTGCTGCGGTTGTTGCAGGAGGACGGGCGTCGCACCACTCTCGATCTCGCCGCCCGCGTCGGCCTGTCGCCGACCGGTACCAGCCAGCGGGTGAAGCGCCTGTTTCGTGACGGGTTCATCACCGCTGTCCGGGCCGTGCTCAATCCGCAAAAGATCGGCCGCGGCACGCTTGTCTTCATCGAAGTCAGGCTCGACCAGGCGGCACCGCATGTGTTCGACCGCTTCGCCGAAGCGGTGGCAAAAGCCCCCGAAGTGCTGGAATGCCATATGGTCGTCGGCGGCTTCGACTATCTGGTCAAGGCGCGCATTTCGGAAATGGCCGCCTACCAGGATTTTTTGAAGCACGTGATCCTGCCGCTGCCAGGTGTCAGAGAAACGCACACCTATGCGTCGATATCGGACGTGAAGCCGGACGCGCTGCTGCCGGTGTGAGGGCCGGTCGAAGCCCCCTTTGATAAGGTCGCGATCGTCCACCCGACCGATGAGGCGGAGGAAGCCTATATCGGGAAAGCCGCCATACGGCAGCGCTGGCTGCGCTCACTGGCGTTCAAGCCGAGCGAGGATGACTGAGTCTATTGGCAGTGCCGCAATATGGGCCGCGTCGATGGCATCATCGGCGATGTCGATCTGAACGTCCTGAAGGGCGGGCGGGAGAAAGTTGGCTGAGTTTGCCGCGCGGCGCCAGGACGATTGAAGCTGATGCCGGTCTAAACAGCAGTGCCATGCCTGACTTGCTGACTTTACTGCGTTGCAAAACAAAAATCTGACATTCCAGCCGGCGCTGAATAACAATCCTCCTCGGCTCGGTTTGAGTATCTCGCTGAAATTGCCTATGTTCGAATGGGGAATAGGGGGTAGGTGCAAAATGAGCGATCAAGCAGCGAAATCTAGGAGTGCAGCAAAATTATCAGCCGGAAATGAGATAGGGGTAATTGTCGCAATTTTTACTGCTGTGGTCTATGGGTTCGCGTCGGCTGTTGCCATTTTCGCGAGCTCATTCACCGAAGTCGAGAGAATACCAATAGCCTATTTTTTGGTTTTATTTCCTGTCCTCGTTCTGTTTGTCCTCATTTGGCTGACCTCCCTGGACGCAAAGGGCAATGCGCAAACGTCGGAAGTAGGCCCCCGCAAGGTAACCGGGGCCACTGGTGCCGCTGCCGCGATAAACGACGATGGGTGGAGAAACAGTATTCTCTGGGTCGATGATAGGCCAGAAAACAACACCCATGAACGCCAAGTGCTTGAGGCGTTGGGGCTGCGTTTCACATTGGCACTTTCAACCGAAGAGGCCTTTGAAAGGCTGTCTGCTGCTAGATACGCGGCGATTATTTCCGACATGGGCCGCAAGGAAGGTCCGCGGGAAGGCTATGTTCTGCTCGATCGCCTCCGAGCCCAAGACGACCAGACCCCTCTGTTTTTCTACGCGGGGTCTAACGCACCGGAGCACAAGCAGGAGGCGCTCGACCATGGCAGTCAAGGATCCACCAACAATGCTCAGGAACTTTTCGAGATGGTAACAAAAGCTGTTATTCGTCGGCTGGCCGCGTAGATACAAACACGCGTCACCAACCCGGTCCCGGCATCACAGCCGAGGCTTCAGGCGGCCTGCGAAACCTCCGGCGCCAGCGTCACATTCGCATCGCCCCAGACTTTCAGGGCAGTGATTACCGGCTCCAGGCTTCGGCCGCGCGCCGTAAGGCTGTATTCCACCTTCGGCGGCACCTGCGCATAGACCTTGCGGGCGATCAGCCCATCCATCTCCAGTTCGCGCAACTGGTTGGTCAGCATGCGTTGGGTGCAGTTCGGGATACGCCGGCGAATCTCGTTGAAGCGCATTGTGCCTGCCAACAGATGGTAGAGCACGACGCCTTTCCACTTTCCGTCGATATAGCGCAGCGTTCCTTCCACGGTGCAGCCGGGGCTGCAATCGAATCGTTCATGGCGAACGCGCGGCATGACGGTATCCTTTTCGACACTATGTGCTTTATATGTGCATTCTTGCGCTTTGCGAACATAAGCCGCATCTCTGCCCTATACAACGCTCAACAGCACCAACGCTCAACAGCAATCGCGGAGAACCAGAATGCGCGCCGTCGGCTACCAAATCCCAGCCCCCATCACCGATGAGGCCTCCCTCGTCGACATCGACCTGCCCAAGCCGGAGCCGAAAGGCCGTCAATTGCTGGTCGAGGTGAAGGCGATCTCGGTCAATCCAGTCGACACCAAGATCCGCAAAAGCGCCAGGCCCGAGGCCGGAAGCTGGCGTGTGCTCGGTTGGGATGCAGCCGGCCGGGTTGCCGCCACGGGTTCGGACGCCAGCCTGTTCAAAACAGGAGATGACGTCTTCTATTCCGGTGCGCTGGCGCCGCAAGGCACCAATGCCGAGTTCCATCTCGTCGACGAGCGCCTTGTCGGCCGCAAGCCGAGCGCGCTCCATTATGCCGAGGCGGCGGCGCTGCCGCTGACGGCGATCACCGCCTTTGAGGCGCTGTTCGACCGCCTTGACGTGAAGAAGCCTGTCGCAGGCGCCACAAACGCCATCTTGATCATCGGCGGCGCCGGCGGCGTCGGTTCGATTGCGGTCCAGCTTGCGCGCCAGTTGACCGATCTGACGGTGATTGCCACCGCATCGCGGCCCGAAACACGCGACTGGGTGGTTGGGCTTGGCGCCCATCATGTCGTCGACCATTCCAAGCCGCTCGCCGCCCAGGTTGCAGCGCTCGGCATCGGCGCGCCGGCCTTTGTCTTCTCGACGACCAACACCGACAAACATCTGGCCGAGATCGTCGAACTGATCGCGCCGCAGGGCCGTTTCGGCTTGATCGACGACCCGCAGACGCTCGACATCAATCCGTTCAAGCGCAAGAGCGTTTCGGTCCACTGGGAGCTGATGTTCACCCGCTCGCTATACGAAACGCCTGATATGGCCGCGCAGGGCGAGCATCTGAATGAACTGGCACGGCTTGTCGATGACGGCATCATCCGCACCACGCTGGGCGAAACGTTGGGCACTATCAACGCCGCCAATCTGAAGCGTGCCCATGCGCTGATCGAGACCGGCAAGGCCAAGGGCAAGATCGTGCTGGAGGGGTTCTGATGCGGAAGTGAACTATGCTGGCTGCAGGAATCTTTAGAGAGGTTTTCCCTGGACAACCCAGGAATTCATTGCAACCAGCAGTTCTGACGTCGGGTAGTCCTGAATGTCTTCTTCTGAAAATCCGGCGGCTAGCTGGCTTTCGTAATACCACTCCTGGAAGTCAGCGTAGGCGCCAAGGATTCTAGCGGCGCCATGTGCGTTAATTTGAGCTTCACTCACCAACCAGTTTCTGACTTTCCTGACAGCATTCTGAAAATCGCCTGCATGGGCTTGTATGTCGCAGCCTGAAAGATCGGATATCGCCGCCTGGTAGCGGTACATTTTCTCTTCCAGAATTAGGAGCCGCTTCCCTTCCCTTTCCTGGCCAAAATAACGTCTGCAGCCATAGTCGACCCCAAGCTCAAAAGGCATGTTGAGGCGAAAATGTTCGCCCTTCTTTTTCGCTTGGCAGCGGCTCAGATCATGTATCGAGTATTTTGAATTCTCGATGATTTCGCAAATCTTGTTAAGGCGTACCGAGCCCGAGTCGTTGCTCTCAGTGGCTATTCGTGGCTCGAAGCCCAAGTAGACAACGCAAAATAAGATGGCCTGAAGAATCGGCTCATAGTCCTTGTCAAAAGGACAGTTTATGAACACCGATTTCCCAAATGACCCCCCGGCCAACTCTCACCCTTTCGGCGGAAACGGATCGTTGCCGCTATAGGAATCACGCTCCCTTATGCGTCCATCACGACCATGGACGTAAAGTTCGGTCTGTTGGTTGCGAGCGATATCCCTAGCTCTCTCAATGGCTTCTTTTTGGGTGCTAAAAGTCCCCGAAGCGCGAGACGCTCCGGACCGTCTTACGCTCCATTTGTCACCATTGGGGACGACGTGCTGTCCTTTTTTGTTCATGGCGTATGGCCCTTAATCCCAGGAATCTCACCAACCATTATATGGCGACGCGATAGGCAATTCCAATCATATACCGGACGATATGGAACGCTAGGTGGGGGAGTTTAGATAGTTCTGGATCTCGGCGAACACACTGACGAACATCGCTTCCGTCAAGACACCAGTGTTGGTGTTGTAGCGCGAGCAGTGATAGCTGGAAAACAGCTTCACAGTGCCGGCCTCGAGCCGGCCGCCATGCTTGAATGGATAGGCGGCGACACGCCCGCCCAACGCCCGGACTGTCGATTGATGCGCGATCGAGCCTAGCGCCAGCACGGCACGCAGTTTGGGGAAGCGCGCGATCGTCGGCACCAGGAAGCTGCGGCAGGTGGTGATCTCGGCACCAACCGGCTTGTTTTCCGGCGGCACGCAGCGCACCGCGTTGGTGATCGCGGTGCCGACCAGCTGCAGTCCGTCATCCGGCCGCGCCTTGAACTCGCCGCGGGCAAAGCCGTGAGCGATCATCGTGGAGTAGAGCAGGTCGCCGGCATAGTCGCCGGTGAACGGCCGCCCGGTGCGGTTGGCGCCGCGCAGGCCTGGCGCCAGCCCGACGATCAGCAACTCGACTGCATCCTCGCCATCAGGCGGCAGGAAGGTCGGCACCGGCGCATTGAACCAGGACGGCTCGCGCTGCCGCCAGTCCGCGATGAAATCATGCAGGCGCGGGCACAGCGGGCAGTCGCGGTCGGGTTCGGAAGCGGCGTTCAAGGCCGCCGCTTCTCAATAATCTTCCTCTTCGACCTCGGCCGGCTCGGGCCGGCGCACCGGCCGCTCGGAGGGATCGCGGCCGACCTCGTTCTTGAGCGAGGTCAGGTCGATGAAATGATCGGCCTGGCGGCGCAGATCGTCCGAAATCATCGGCGGCTGCGAGGCCATGGTGGAGACGATCGAGACCTTGCGGCCGCGCCGCTGCAGCGCCTCGACCAGCGTGCGGAAATCGCCGTCGCCGGAGAAGATGACATAGTGGTCGACGACATCGGCAAGTTCGAGCGCGTCGACGGTCAACTCGATGTCCATATTGCCCTTGATCTTGCGGCGGCCGGTCGAGTCTGTGAATTCCTTGGCCGGCTTGGTCACCACCTTGAAGCCATTGTAGTCGAGCCAGTCGATCAACGGGCGGATCGAAGAGTATTCCTGATCCTCGACCAATGCGGTGTAGTAGTAGGCGCGCAGCAAATAGCCGCGCTTCTGGAAACTGGCCAGCAGTTTGCGGTAGTCTATGTCGAAGCCGAGTGCGCGCGACGTGGCGTAAAGATTGGCACCGTCAATGAATAGAGCGATTTTTTCACGGGGGTCGAACATGGCAATATTCCTTTTTCGAAATAGGTGGCGGACTAATCGAAATGGGTCGTTTATATCGGTCGGCTCGTAAATAAACCGGCTGACCTTTCGTCAACCGAGATAGCGCCAGTTTTGCGGCAATCCAAGGGTGCCAGGGCCGACTGCAAGCAATTGTGATCGGCGCCGCATCGTCGCGGGGAGGCGGGCTTCGCCGGCAAGGCATTCAGCGGCGCCAGAAGCTGGCATTCGCCAGCCCATGGGGCCACAGAGCCATAATGCTTGTATTTTGGCGGCGTTCGGGTTATGGACCGCGCCTGTTTTCCATCAAATCCAGGCATGAAAGGGGCAATCAATGGCCCGCGTAACCGTTGAAGACTGCATCGACAAGGTCGACAACCGCTTCGAGCTCGTGCTGCTTGCCGGCCATCGCGCCCGCCAGATCAGCCAGGGCGCGCCGATCACCGTGCCGCGCGACAACGACAAGAACCCGGTCGTGGCGCTGCGCGAGATCGCCGACGAGACGCTGTCGCCCGACGACCTCAAGGAAGATCTGATCCACTCGCTGCAGAAGCATGTCGAGGTTGACGAGCCCGAGGCCGACGGCGAGGCGATCGCCGACCAGACCAGCAACGCAGTTGCAGCTACCGACGCCGACGACGCGGAAGAAAACGTCACCTTCGATCGCATGACCGAGGAAGACCTTTTGGCCGGCATCGAGGGCCTGGTTCCCCCGGAAAAGAGCGACGACTACTAATCGCTGCCCTGGACCTGCCGGGAATATGGTTCCGGCACTTCCGTCTCGTGTGTTTCGTGGCTATCTATGAGATGCGCCGTACATCAGTGCGGCGCATCAATCATTTCAGCACCGTGAGAACCCGCCCATGATGCGTCAGTATGAGCTTGTCGAGCGCGTTGCGCGCTACAAGCCTGACGTCAATGAGGCGTTGCTCAACAAGGCCTATGTCTACGCCATGCAGAAGCATGGCCACCAGAAGCGCGCTTCCGGCGATCCCTATTTCTCGCATCCGCTCGAAGTCGCCGCCATCCTCACCGAAATGCACATGGATGAGGCGACGATCGCTGTCGCCTTGCTGCACGACACGATCGAGGACACCACCGCGACGAGGGCCGAGATTGACGATCTGT
Source organism: Mesorhizobium sp. C268A (assembly GCF_040324475.1). NCBI lineage: Bacteria > Pseudomonadati > Pseudomonadota > Alphaproteobacteria > Hyphomicrobiales > Phyllobacteriaceae > Mesorhizobium > Mesorhizobium sp. C268A. The sequence goes on along the minus strand of NZ_JAMYVX010000001.1, from coordinate 1,133,431 downwards.
TCGGCCCCGAAATGGGCAAGCTGGTCGAAGGCCTGACCAAACTGAAGAAGCTCGATCTCGTCTCCAAGAAGGCCGAGCAGGCAGAAAACCTGCGCAAGCTGTTGCTGGCCATCTCGGAGGATGTCCGCGTTCTGCTGGTCAAGCTCGCCGACCGTTTGCACAACATGCGCACCCTCGACCACATGCCCGAGGCCAAGCGCCTGCGCATCGCCGAGGAGACGATGGACATCTACGCGCCGCTGGCCGGGCGCATGGGCATGCAAGGCATGCGTGAGGAGCTGGAAGAGATCGCCTTCCGCTTCATCAATCCGGAAGCCTTCCGCGCCGTCACCGCGCGGCTTGCCGAGATATTCGAGCGCAACAAGGGTGTGCTGACCGACATCGAAAAGGCGCTGTCGGCGCTGTTCGAGAAGCATGCCATCAATGCCGGGGTGAAGAGCCGGCAGAAGAAGCCGTGGTCGGTGTTCCGCAAGATGGAGGCCAAGGCGCTGTCCTTCGAGCAGCTCTCGGACATCTTCGGGTTCCGCGTCGTCGTCGACAGCGTCGAAGACTGTTACCGCGCGCTCGGCGCCATTCACACCACATGGTCGATGGTGCCTGGCCGCTTCAAGGATTACATTTCTACGCCCAAGCAGAACGACTACCGTTCGATCCACACCACCATTGTCGGCCCATTGCGCCAGCGCGTCGAATTGCAGATCCGCACCCGCGAGATGAACAAGATCGCCGAATATGGCGTCGCCGCCCATTCGATCTACAAGGACACCGGCGGCAAGACGAACGGTGCCGCCCATGCGATCTCGAAGGAGACCAACGCCTATGCCTGGCTGCGGCGCACCATCGAGCAACTGGCAGAAGGCGACAACCCGGAAGACTTTCTCGAAAATACCAAGCTGGAGCTGTTCCAGGACCAGGTATTCTGCTTCACGCCGAAAGGCATGCTGATTGCGCTGCCGCGCGGCGCCACGCCCATCGACTTCGCCTATGCCGTGCACACCGATGTCGGCGACACCTGCGTCGGTGCCAAGGTCAACGGCCGCATCATGCCGCTGATGACGGAACTGAAGAACGGCGACGAGGTCGAGATCATCCGCTCCAAGGCGCAAGTGCCGCCGGCGGCCTGGGAGTCGGTGGTGGTCACCGGCAAGGCGCGTTCAGCCATCCGCCGCGCCACCAAGAACGCCATTCGCAAGCAATATTCAGGTCTTGGTGCCCGCATTCTCGAGCGCGCCTTCGAACGCGCCGGGAAGACCTTCACCAAGGAAAGCCTGAAGCCGGTGCTGCACCGGCTGGCGCGCAAGGACATCGAGGATGTGCTGGCCTCGGTCGGGCGCGGCGAACTCGCCTCGACCGACGTCATGAAGGCCGTCTTCCCAGACTACAAGGACGAGCGCGTCACCGTCAGCGCCCCCAAGCAGCGCGAGGAGGGCTGGTCGAAGATCCGCAACGCCGCCGGCATGCTGTTCCAGATGCCCGGCACACGAGCCGCGCGCAAGGACAAGGACCAGCCGCGCGATGGCGCGGTGCCGATCCGCGGCGTGCGCGGCGACCTGCCGGTGCGTTTCGCGCCGGAAGGGGCCGTGCCAGGCGACCGCATCGTCGGCATTGTCCAGCCGGGCACCGGCATCACCATCTATCCCATCCAGTCACCGGCGCTGCAGGCCTTCGACGACCAGCCGGAGCGCTGGATCGACGTGCGCTGGGACATTGACGAGCAGACCAAGGAGCGCTTTCCGGCGCGCGTCTCGGTCACCGCCATCAACGCGCCGGGCTCGCTCGCCGACATCGCCCAGGTCGTTGCCTCCAACGACGCCAACATTCATACGCTGTCGATGGTGCGCACCGCGCCCGACTTCACCGAAATGCTGATCGATCTCGAAGTCTGGGATCTGAAGCACCTCAACCGGCTGCTGTCGCAGCTCAAGGATAATTCGAGCGTCAGCGATGCGCGGCGTGTGAATGGGTGAATAGGGAATAGGGAATAGGGAATAGTGAATAGTGAATAGTGAATAGTGAAGGAAGGTGCTCGCTGCCATTCACCATTCACCATTCACCATTCACCATGGGCATGGAGCAAACAATGAACACCGACGAGGTGCTGGGCATTTTCCGCGAGGCGGGCGCTGTTCTGGAGGGACATTTCATCCTGACGTCGGGTCTGCGCAGCCCGGTCTTCCTGCAGAAGGCGCGCGTCTTCATGCATGCCGACAAGACCGAGCGGCTTTGCAAGGCGCTGGCCGAAAAGATCCGCAAGGCGGTGCCGGGCAAGATCGACTACGTCGTCGGCCCGGCGATCGGCGGCCTGATCCCGGCCTATGAGACGTCGCGCCATCTCGGTGTGCCAGCAATCTGGGTGGAGCGCGAAGGCGGCGAGTTCAGGCTGCGCCGCTTCGAGATCGCGCCGGGATCGCGCGTCGTCATCGTCGAGGACATCGTCACCACTGGTCTTTCGATCCGCGAAACCATCGACTGCCTGCGCGCGATTGGCGCAGAGGTCGTGGCGGCGGCCTGCATCATCGACCGCTCGGCCGGCAAGACCAATGTCGGCGTGCCGCTGATCGCGCTTGCCGAATATGAGGTGCCGGCCTATCCCGCCGACCGCCTGCCGCCGGAACTTGCCGCCATTCCCGCCGTTAAGCCAGGAAGCCGCAACATCTAGGGGACATCACCATGATCGCCGGCATCGATCATTTCGTGCTGACGGTCCGCTCTGTGGAGGACAGCTGCGCCTTCTACCAGCGGGTGCTTGGCCTCAAGCGCCTCGACGAGCCGAACCGGCCGACGGCGTTGCTGTTCGGATCGCAGAAGATCAATCTGCATCAGGTGGGCCGCACCTTTGAGCCCAAGGCCAAGGTGCCGATGCCTGGGTCCGGCGATTTCTGCCTGGTCGCCGCAAGGCCGCTTGCCGAGATTTGCGCCCGTCTGGAAGCCAATGGCGTTGCCATCGAAGTCGGTCCGGTCGAGCGCACCGGCGCCCGCGGTAAGATGATGTCGGTCTATTTCCGCGATCCGGACAGCAATTTGGTCGAAGTCAGCGAATATCGGGAATAATCTACCCGCCTCGGCGTCGTCTCGCGCGGGCCTTGCCGTCGTCGGGGAGCTTTCATCGATATTGTCCTCAGTTTCGCCCCAATGGCGCTCTTGTTACCCGCCTGCGGCAGACCATCGCGGCGGCGTTTCATTGTTCCGCCGCAAGGCAGTCGCTATATCAAAGTCGTTGTTGCCTTTCTGCGCCCTCGAAGCGCAAGATGGAGCGACCGCGCCCGGCCAGGGATGGTTGCAATTTGGGCGTGATGAACCGGGAACTGGAACAGAGTGCTTTTTCGACGCCGAAAGCCTGATGGCATTCTGGAGCGGGTGCGTACCTATCTGTGGCCGCGCCGCTCGTTTTCGCGTTCGTTGCAATATTTCTCCAAGCGCATCCTGCGGCTGAAGGCGACACCGCATGCAGTCGCGGCCGGCGTCGCGGCCGGCGTTTTCGCCTCCTTCTTTCCGCTCGGCTTCCATTTTGCCGTCGCCGCCGTGCTCTGCTGGGTGGTCGCCGGCAATCTGGTGGCCGCCGCCCTCGGCGCGGTATTCTTCGGCAATCCGCTGACTTTCCCGCTGCTGTGGGGAGCGTCCTGGGAAGTCGGCAAGCTGATCCTGCATGAACGCCTGCCCAAGAACGGACCGCCTGCGCATCTTGGTGAGATGATGCACACGCTGTCGTTTGCAAAACTGTGGCATCCGGTGCTCGAGCCGATGCTGATCGGCGCTGTGCCGCTCGGCCTGATCTTCGGGCTGATCTTCTACGGTATCACCCGCTGGGGGATGACAGCCTTTCGCGAGCAGCGCAGGAAGCGCATGGCAGAGCGGGCGCATAAGGCCGGGCACCGCGGACGGGAAGTTCCGGCGGAATGATCATCGGCATCGGCAGCGACCTGATCGACATCAGACGCATCGAAAAGTCGCTGGAACGGCATGGTCAGCGCTTCATCCAGCGCATCTACACCGAGGTCGAACAGGTCCGCTCGGAAGGCCGCAAGGGCCGCGCAGCCTCCTATGCCAAGCGCTTCGCCGCCAAGGAGGCCTGCGCCAAGGCGCTTGGCACCGGCCTGGCGCAGGGCGTGTTCTGGCGCGACATGGGGGTCGCCAACCTGCCCAGCGGCGCGCCGACGATGGCGCTGACCGGGGGAGCGGCGGCACGGCTGGCCAAAATCCTGCCACAGGGGCACAGAGCGGCGATCCACCTCACAATCACCGATGATTTCCCGCTTGCTCAAGCCTTTGTGATCATCGAGGCGTTGCCCGCCGAACAAGCGCCACATTGATTGCATCAGACGACCGCTTCTAACGCCGACTTGACGTTGCCCAGCGCGCGCCGAGACTCTATACCATCCAACGCACAATCGAGGACGACATGAGCGTGGCTGAAAAATCCGAGAAGAAATCCGGCGGGCTTGGCGAAATCGTCAGCGTCATCATCCAGGCTTTGCTGCTGGCCATGGTCATCCGCACCTTGCTGTTCCAGCCCTTCTCGATCCCGTCCGGCTCTATGCGGCCGACCTTGCTCGAAGGCGACTATCTGTTCGTCACCAAATGGTCCTATGGCTTCTCGCGTTATTCGCTGCCATTCGGCCCCGACATCTTTTCCGGCCGCATCTGGGGTTCCGATCCGAAGCGCGGCGACGTGGTGGTCTTCAAGTTCCCGCCGGATCCGTCGCTCGACTACATCAAGCGCGTCGTCGGCCTGCCCGGCGACAAGATCCAGATGAAGGACGGCCAATTGTTCATCAACGGCCAGGGCGTGCCTCGTGTGAAAACCGGCCAGATCCAAAATCCTGATATCACGGAAGTGCCTGAGCCGGTCGACGTCTATCGCGAGACCCTGCCCAACGGCGTCAGCTACGACACGCTCGACCTGACACCGAATTCGATCACCGACAACACCCGCGAGTTCGTCGTGCCCCCCGGCAACTATTTCATGATGGGCGACAACCGCGACAACTCCTCCGACAGCCGCCTCAGCGTCGGCTACGTGCCGGCGGAGAACCTTGTCGGCCGCGCCAACATCGTCTTCTTCTCGATCGCCGGGAAGGCGAGCCCGCTCGAGATCTGGAAATGGCCGTCGCTGGTGCGCCTGTCGCGCCTGTTCCATTTCGTGAATTGATGGCTTTGAAGCGCCCGACGGGTGAAACTCTGGCCGATTTGGTGACAGCCAAAACCGGCCATTCCTTCCGGGATGTCCGTTTGCTCGAGACCGCGCTGACCCATTCCAGTGCGGTCAAGGCAAGCAGCAACAACCAGCGCCTCGAATTCCTTGGCGACCGCGTGCTCGGCCTGATCGTTGCCGACCTGCTTTTCGAAAAGTTTCCTGAAGCGCCGGAAGGTGAAATCGCCCCGCGCTTCAATGCGCTGGTCGATGCGCGGACATGCTCCGAGATCGGCATTGAAATGCAGCTCGAAGATCTGGTTCGGGCCGACGCTGCCTTGAAGGCGCGCTCGCGCGGCTCGGGCGGAAACTATCTGGCGGATGCGGTCGAGGCGCTGATCGCGGCGGTCTATATCGACGGCGGCCTCGATGCCGCAAGGCAATTCGTCCTGCGTTACTGGGAGCCGCGCTCGCAAAAGGTGGTGGCCAAGCCGCCCAATCCGAAATCCGACCTGCAGGAATGGATCGCCAAGACCAGCGATGTCAGGCCCGAATACGCGATCGAGAAACGCGAGGGACCTGAACATCAACCGGTTTTCACGGTGTCCGTGAAGGTCGGCGGTTTTGCGCCGGCAAGCGGCACGGGCGGCTCTCGCCGCGCAGCCGAAGAAGCGGCGGCATCGGCGTTTCTTATGCGCGAGGGCATCTGGGCCAACCAAGGGAGTGCGGCGTGACCGGCAGCGAAGATCTCCCTCCGGCAGCGGAGGCCACGCATTCCGGCTTCGTTGCCCTGATTGGGGCGCCCAATGCCGGCAAGTCGACGCTGGTCAACCAACTGGTCGGCGCCAAGGTGTCGATCGTCACCCACAAGGTGCAGACCACCCGCGCCATCGTGCGCGGCATCGCCACGCATGACAACGCGCAGATCGTCTTTGTCGATACGCCCGGCATCTTCAAGCCGAAGCGCCGGCTCGACACCGCGATGGTGACCACCGCCTGGGGTGGCGCCAAGGACGCCGATATCGTGCTTCTGCTGATCGATGCCGAGCGCGGCATCAGGGGTGACGCCGACGCCATCCTCGAGCGGCTGAAGGACGTCCGCCAGCCGATGGTGCTGATCCTCAACAAGGTCGACCGGGTCAAGCACGAGGCGCTGCTGGCCCTGGCTGCGGCAGCAAACGAAAAGGTGCCGTTCAAGCGCACCTTCATGGTCTCGGCGCTGACCGGCTCCGGCTGCAAGGATTTGCTCGACTATCTCGCGCAAGCGCTGCCGGTCGGCCCCTGGTACTATCCGGAAGACCAGATCTCGGACCTGCCGATGCGCCAACTGGCCGCCGAGATCACCCGCGAGAAGCTGTATCTGCGGCTGCATCAGGAGTTGCCCTATTCCTCGCATATCGAGACCGAGAAATGGGAAGAGAAACCGGACGGCTCGGTGCGCATCGACCAGACCATCTATGTCGAGCGCGACAGCCAGAAGAAGATCGTGCTCGGCCACAAGGGCGAGACCATCCGCGCCATCGGCCAGTCGGCGCGCATGGAAATAGCCGGCATTCTCGAGCAGAAAGTGCACCTGTTCTTGTTCGTCAAAGTGCGTGAAAACTGGGGCGACGACCCCGAGCGCTACCGCGAGATGGGGCTTGAGTTTCCCCATTGAGCTTCATCGTCTGGAAATGCCGCCCGGCAGTTTGAGACGATGACATGCCTGATCCAAAACCGACCATCGATACCGATCTCGTGCGCCGGCTGGTCAACGCGCAGTTTCCGCAATGGCGGCATCTGCCGGTGAGGCCGGTGGCGTTTGGCGGCTGGGACAACCGAACCTTCCACCTCGGCAATGATATGACTGTGCCGCTGCCGAGTGCCGCACCATATGCCTTGCAGGTCGAAAAAGAGCACCGCTGGCTGCCCAGGCTGCAGCCGCTTCTGCCGCTGCCGATCCCGGTTCCACTGGCGATGGGCGAGCCTGGGGAGGACTACCCCTGGCAATGGTCCGTCTACCGCTGGATCGACGGCGAAACAGCCAAGACCGCCGAAATCGCCGATCGCCCACAGTTCGCGGTCGATCTGGCCAAGTTCCTCATTGCGCTCCGGCGGATCGATCCGGCGGGCGGGCCGCCCGCGGGCCAGCACAATTTCTTCCGCGGCGGATCGCCGAGCGTGTATGACAACCAGACAAGGGAAGCACTCCAGGCGCTGGAGGGGCAGATCGACACCCAGGCGGCCACCGCTGTCTGGGATGCGGCCCTTGCCGCCACCTGGCAAGGGTCGCCCGTCTGGTTTCACGGCGACGTCGCCTGGGGCGACCTTCTGGTCCAAAACGGCCGTTTGAGCGCCATCATCGACTTCGGCACCTCAGGCATCGGCGATCCCTCTTGCGACCTGGCGATCGCCTGGACATTCTTCCAGGGCGAGAGCCGGGAGTCGTTCCGGGCTGCCATCGACGTCGATGAAGCGACCTGGGCGCGCGGCCGCGGCTGGACGCTGTGGAAAGCGCTGATCACCGTTGCCGGACACGACGCCAACCAGGCCGAGGCGGAACGATCGCGCCGCGTCATCGACGACGTTCTGGCCGATCACCGGAAATTCGCATGATCAGAGCCTTTCGACGATGTGTGGGGATCCAATGTCAGCACAGATCGCACGCGGCGCGCCAAAATCTTGATTTCGCCACGCAACCGGTGACAAGCTCCTGCCATGGAATGGCGCGACGAGGGAATCATACTCGGCACCCGCAAGCATGGCGAAACCAGCGCCATTCTCGAGGTAATGACGCGTGCGCATGGCCGCCATCTCGGCCTGGTGCGCGGCGGGCGCTCGCGCAAGCAGCAGCCGGTGCTGCAGCCCGGCAACCGGGTCGACCTGTTGTGGCGAGCCCGCCTAGACGAGCATCTCGGCACCTTCCAGGCCGAGGCGATCGAGATGAATGCCGCCCGGTTGATGGACAGCGCTGTCGCCGTCTACGGCCTGCAGACCATGGCCGCGCATCTCAGACTCCTGCCCGAGCGCGACGCCCATGGCGGCCTGTATGAGACGCTTGCCGTGATGATCGCCCATCTGGACGATTCGGATGCCGCCGGCGAACTGGTGGCGCGCTTCGAACTGCTCATCCTCGACGAACTCGGCTTCGGCCTCGATCTCAGCCAGTGCGCGGCGACCGGCGCCAGGCAGGATCTGGCCTATGTCTCGCCGAAATCCGGCCGTGCGGTGTCGCGAGCCGCCGGTGCGCCGTGGCGCGACAAGATGCTGGCGCTGCCGGCCTTCCTGCAGCGCGGCTCCGGCTTGCGGGCCGACCACGCGGCACTCGAGGACGCCTTCCATCTGACCGGTTTCTTTTTCACTCGCCATGTCTACGAGCCGCGCGGCATTGAACAGCCCGATGCCCGTGCCGGCTTCCTCGCCGCCTTGCGCAAGCATCATTCGGGCGGCAATGCCGCCACTACGGCAGACGCTGCGCCAGAAAGGGGAGGGAGACTCGGTGGGTGCTGACCTCCGCAAACCGTCCAGGTTCACACCAAAAGCTGCATGCGGCAGCATTCCCTCCCCCTTGTGGGGAGGGTTAGGGTGGGGGTACTCGTAGGGCAAGAGCCTCAGCCGGCTTTGCGATGCTCCATGAAATCATCGAGGATGGCGCGCTGACCGCCGAGGATCTTGAGGCTGGCCTCGGCGAAGGAAAACCAGCCGGCCCTGTCGATTTCGGGAAATTCCTTCGTCACGCCTGACCTGGGCGGCCATTCGATCGTGAACATGTTGCTTTTAACGGCATCGGGATCGAAATCGGCTTCGACGCTCCAGGCGATGACAATCTTGCCGCCGGCTTGCCGATAGCTGCCGACAGGTTCGAAATCGCCATCGATGCTGACTCCGAGTTCTTCCCCAGCCTCGCGCCGGGCGGCGGCCAACTCATCTTCATTGTCCTCGACGAGGCCCTTGGGGATCGACCAAGCGCCTTCATCCTTCCTTGCCCAGAACGGGCCGCCGGGATGGACGAGCAGAAATTCGAGAATGCCGACCCTTGTCCGGTGGATCAGCAGCCCTGCACTTCGTTTCGGCATTCGATTTCCTCGTAGTTCATCCGAGGATAGCATGGCTCCTGGGCAAGTGGCGGCGGCATGCCATTCCTGGCTATCTCAGATGATGGGTGAGGATAAAGACCGTAGGCCGCTGGAATTTGCCGACGAAACATGCTCGATAACTTCTTTTCGGCCACCATTGCGGTGGCGTGACTTGAATAGCCGTCTGGGGTGGCCGTGTGGCCGCCGCAATTGTCAGTGAAAACTGGCCTGGTTTGGGGGAACCGCCATGTTTGAAAGCCTGATTGGCGCCGTCGTCGTTATCGTGCTTTTTGTCCTCGTCTTGCGCCAGCAGGGCCGCGTCAGTCTGATCGAGCGCGAGCTCGGAGCGCTGCGCAGCCTGGTTCTGTCCGGCGTGCATGCGACACCGCCCGTTGCCAAACCGGCCGAGCAGGCTGCAAGCGCACCGGCGGATGCCGCTCACGCTAGCGCACCAGTTGCCGACATAGCTTCGCCAACAACAGCCGACGCGGCACATGCCCAGGCACCGGCCGCCGAGGCCGAAGCGGCCACCAGCGTGGCCGTGCCAGAACTGTCAGCCGCGGCCAAGGCGGCATTCACCGGATCCGCGCCTGCCGCCACGGCGAAGGGAGCCCGCCAGTCCGAGGTCGAAACCGCGCTTGGCACACGATGGGCGGTCTGGGTCGGCGGCGTCGCATTGGCTTTGGGCGGCCTGTTCCTGATCCGCTACACCATCGAGGCCGGCATTTTCGGCCCCGAAGTGCGGCTGTCCCTGGCGGCGCTGCTCGGCCTGGTGCTGATCGGCGGCAGCGAGTTCATCCGCCGCACCGGCTTCAAGGTGCCGGTGCAAGGGGCTGCAGGCGCCTATATTCCGGCGATCCTGACGGCTGCCGGCGCCTTCATCCTGTTCGGTGCGGTCTATGCCGCGCACGCCATTTACGGTTTCGTCGGCCCGGCCTTCGCCTTCACCGTGCTCGGCGCCATCGGCGTAGCGACCATTGTCGCCGCTCTCGTCCATGGTCAGGCCCTGGCCGGCATCGGCCTTGTCGGCTCGATGGCGACGCCGGCGCTTGTGTCCTCGCAGGCGCCCAACCCATGGGCGCTGTTCGTCTACCTGGCGATCGTGCTTGCCGCCACAGCCGTGATCTCCCGCATACGCGACTGGAAATTCCTGATTGCGGCCGCCTTCTTCGGCACCGGCGCCTGGACCATCGCCTACATGATGAGTACGCTCGTCGCCGACCTTGCCGTCATCCTGTTCATCGACGCGGTGACGCTGGCGGTGCTTGCCTTTATTTGGCTGGGCAGTCGTGGCGGCGAAGCGGAACCTGCAAAGGCGGGCTTCGACTGGCCCTCGATCGTGCCTGGCGTTTTCGTTGCGTTTTCAGCGCTGGGCCTGTCGGTCGACACGACGCTGGTCGCCGCCGGTGGCGCCTTGCCGGGCGCCTTCGTCCTCGTCGCCCTTGTCGCCACCGCACTCTACCGGCCGCGCGCGCTGCCGCTGCTGCATGCCGCCGGCGTGGTGAGCGTGATGATCCATCTCGGCATCATTCCGCCCACCACCATCGGCTCCGACATAACCCAGGGGAATATCGGCTTTGACGGCATGCCGGTGGCGGCCGGAAATCCGTTGACGCTGCGCATCGGCATTGGCCTCGGCCTGGTCTTCATCGGCGCCGGCTTCTGGGCCGCACGCCGCTTCGCCGCCTCAGCACGGGTCCGCGCGGCATGCTGGGCGGCATGGGGCGTCGCTGCGCCGCTGCTTATTCTGCTGACGCTGTGGCTCGCCTACGGCAATCTCGACCGCGACCTTGTCTACGCAGCGATAGCTGCCCTTCTGGTCGTCGTCTTCGCCGCCGGCGGCGAATGGATTGCGCGCGCCGAACAGCCGCCGCTCAAGGGCGACGTCGCCGTCTCCTTCGCGCTTTGCGGCTCGGCTCTGGCCGGGCTCCTGATGCTGCACATGGCCTTCGGTTCCGGCTGGACCACGTTGCTTGCCGGCGTTGCCGCCATCGTGCCGGCGCTGGCGACGCGTTGGCGTTCTTATCCCGTGCTGGGCTGGATTTCGGTCGGCGCGGTCGTCGCCGTGCTCGGCCGCGTCGCCTTCGATCCGACCATCGTCGGCGCCGAGTTCCTGACGACGACGCCGGTGTTCAACTGGCTGCTGCCGGGATACGGCGTACCGGCGCTAGCCTTCGGCTTTGCCGCCTGGCAACTCGCGCGTACCACCCCCGCACTACCAACAACTGGCAATGGCCGGCCGCGCCTAGCGATGGAGGCGGGTGCAGCCCTGTTTGCGCTGCTCACCGTTGCCATGCTGGTGCGCCACGCCATGCATGGTGGCGTCATCGACACCGGCCCGGTGACGCTCGCCGAACAGGCGATCTATACGCTGATCGCCATCGGCGCCGGCGCAATACTGTTGGCAATCGACATGCGCTCGCCAAGCTCTGTGCTGCGCTACGGCTCGATGGCCGCCGGCGTGCTCTCGGTCGCCTTCATCGTCCTCCAGCATTTCCTGGTGCTCAATCCGCTGTTCACCGACGAGTCGACCGGCCAGATCCCGGTGTTCAACCTCTTGTTCCTGGCTTACCTGTTGCCGGCCATAGCCGCCGGCGGGCTGGCGCTCTATGCCAGGGACAAGCGGCCGCCATGGTATGCGCAGATGCTGGCGGTGGTGGCGGCATTGCTTGTCTTCGCCTACGCCACACTGTCGGTCAGGCGCGTGTTCAAGGGCGAGTTCATCGGCCTGTGGAGCGGCCTCGGGCAGCTTGAGACCTACACCTATTCGGCGCTCTGGCTGATCATCGGCGTCGTGCTGCTGACCGCCGGCGTCTGGCTGAAGTCGCAGGTGCTGCGCATTGCCTCGGCGGCGCTGATCGCGATTGCCGTGGTAAAAGTCTTCCTGTTCGACATGTCGGAACTGGAAGGCGTGCTCAGGGCGCTGTCGTTCATCGGTCTTGGCGCCGTGCTGATCGGCATAGGCCTGTTCTACCAGCGGCTGCTGACGCGGGCGGCGAGGGAGGCCAACGCTGCAACTTGAAGTGATATACGAGGTGGAATAAATGAATATCCAACGGAGGATATTCAATGCCGCTCTATATCCGCGACGACGAAGTGGATGCGCTGGCCAGCAGATTGCAACGCGAGACGAACGCTCCGAGCAAAACGGAGGCGGTGAGGGTCGCGCTCGTGCACGAACTTGAGCGCAATCGAGCGAAGGTGCCGCTGCGCGATCGGATCGCCAGTCTTCAGGACAGGGCCAGGAAGCTTGGCCTGCCCAATCCCGACTTCGATATGAAGAAGTTCACCGACGAGCTGTGGGAAGACTGATGTTTGTCGACGCGTCGGTGATCGTCGCCATTCTCAACCAGGAACCTGGGTGGGAGGAATTGCTGAAGCAGCTATCCGGTTTTTCCGGGCAGGTCTGGGTTTCTCCGTTGGTTCACTTCGAAGCAACACAGGCATTGGCAAGGGCCGGCGCCGGCCCGCGCAGACCCAGCGCTGAAGCCCTTCTCCATGCCCGCGATCTGATCGATGAGTTCATTGTGGAGATCATGGGAGAGAGTCTGGCCATTGACGACAACATCGGCTCTCGGGCCATTGACGCGAGCGCCCGTTACGGCAAAGCCGTTGGCCACAAGGCGGATCTGAATCTCGGGGACTGTTTTGCTTACGCCTGCGCGAAAAGCCGCGATCTTCCACTGCTGTACAAAGGCCATGATTTCGCACTGACCGATTTAGGATAATTCGGCCCTTTTGTTGATTGCGGGGAATAATTTAGCCGATCAACTCGTTATCTCACTGCTTGGGTGACCGGGGCGGCAGACCGCTTCGCGCTGGCCGCTTGCGCCGCGCCGGGAAGGCGCGTTCAATCGGGTTAAACAAGGGCGACCTCAGAACCAGCGGTCATGGACGAAAAGAAGGCAGCAATCCTTGGCGAAATACCGCGCCTGCGCCGCTACGCACGCTCGCTTCTGCGCGACCGCGAATCCGCTGACGATCTCGTCCAGGATTGCCTCGAACGAGCGCTCTTGCGGCTTGAAAGCTGGCAGACGGGAGAAAGCCCCCGGAGGTGGCTGTTTACGATCATGCATCATTTGTTCATCGATCAGATGCGCAAGGTGAACCGGCGCGGTGAGGCGGCGATCCTGCCGCTCGACGCAAACGAGGCGCAGACAGTCCCCGCCGAGCAGGCCGAGAACGCCGCCTCGCGCGAGATCATCGACGCATTGCAGGCGATCAGCCCCGACCGCCGCGCCGCCCTCGTCATGGTCGCCATCGAAGGGTTTTCCTATGCCGAAGCCGCCAACATTCTCGGCGTGCCCGCCGGCACGCTGATGTCGCGCATAGCGCGCGGACGCGAGGAGCTGCGCAGCCTGCTCGATGACACGGCGCGCCGCCGCTCGATAAGGATCGTCGAGAAATGACCCGCCGCGATTTTTCCGAACGCGATATCCACATGGCTCTCGACGGCGAGCTGCCGGGCGACGAGCGCGCCGCCTACGACGCCTGGATCGACGCCAATCCCGAAATGAAGGCGAAAAGCGCCCGCTACACCGCCGACCGCGCCGCGTTGCGCGCCGCCTTTGCCGGTGTGCTCGACGAGCCCGTGCCGGTGCTGTTCAAGCAGATCGTTAGCGGTGAAGGCGCGACCAAAGCGGCGGCGCGGCAGTCGCGCTGGTGGCTTGCGGCCGCGGCGGCCGCAGTGCTCGTCATCGGCGGTCTTGGCGGCTATTTTGCCGGCATCGACGGCATCGGCAGGGAAGATGGCGCCGATGACCAACTGGCCGAAGAGGCGATCGCCGCCCATGTCATCTATGCCGCCGAACAGCGCCATGCGGTGGAAGTGCCGGCAAGCGACAAGGATCACCTGCAGACCTGGCTGTCCAACCGCGTCGGCCTGAAACTGGTGGCGCCGGATCTGGTGGCGGAAGGCTTCCAGCTGGTTGGCGGCCGGCTGCTACCCGCCGGCCAGGGCAAGGCAGCGATGCTGCTTTACGAAGACGCCAAGGGTCAGCGCATCTCCTTGTTCGTTACCGCTGATTCCTCAGCCAAGTCCAAGGGCACCTACATGGCCGACGCCGACGGTCCCGAGGCGGTCTACTGGCTGGACAAGGGCTATGCCTGCGCCGTCGTCGGCTCGCTGCCGCGAGAGCAGCTGGCTGCGGTCGCCAAGCGCGCCTACGGTCAGCTTCTGTCGGGTATCGCCAGTTAAGCGCATTCCGATTCGGGAATGCGCCTGGGTAGAAAGTGTCACAATTCGGCCCTATTCGAAGTGCGATAGCGCTTGATGGATATCGGCGTTTCGGCTGATGTTTGCGACGTTTTTGACCGCGGCCTTTTCCTCCACCCAATCGAGGTTTTCCAAACCCGCATGCCTGCCGAGATTCGCAAGGCCCGCGCGTCCGACGTCGATGACCTCGCCGCCATCGAGAAGGCGGTCTTTTCCAGTGACCGCATTTCCCGGCGCTCCTTCCGCTTGTTGATCGAACGCGAGACAGCCGAGATGCTGGTCGCCGAAAGCGATGGTCGTGTCGCCGGCTACGCCATCGTGCTGTTTCGCAAGGGCAGCGGCGTCGCCCGGCTCTATTCGCTTGCCACCAGCCCGTTTTTCAGCGGCCGCGGCATTGGCCGCATGCTGCTTGCAGCGGCCGAAGAAGCTGCCTTCGAGCACGACCGCATGATGTTGCGTCTCGAAGTGCGCGAGGACAATCTTCGCGCCATTGGCATCTATGAGCAGAGCGGCTACCGCAAGATCGGTCGCGAGCCTCACTATTACGAGGATGGCGCCACCGCGCTGCGCTACGAAAAGACCTTGCGCGGCGATATTCCGGTCGCCACCAAAGTCCCGTTCTACCAGCAGACCTGCGAGTTCACCTGCGGTCCATGCTGCCTGATGATGGCGATGGCCAATTTCGATTCCGGCTTCGTGCCCGATCCGGTCATGGAAATCCGCCTATGGCGCGAGGCAACGACCGTGTTCATGATGTCCGGCCCGGGCGGCTGCGAGCCCTTCGGCCTTGCGGTTTCCGGCTACGAAAGCGGGCTTGCGGCGGAAATCTTCGTGTCCTTCTATGGCGCGCTGTTCTTGCAATCGGTGCGCAGCGACGACAAGCGCCGGGTGATGGAACTTGCCCAGGTGGACTTTCGCCGCCGCGCGGAACTTTACGGCATCCCGGTGAATTACCGTCCGTTCACCATCGATGATATCCGCGGCGCCCTGGCTCAGGGAAAACTGGTGCTGGTGCTGATCAGCGGCTTCCTGATGTTCGGCAAGAAGGTGCCGCATTGGGTGCTGGCTATCGGCGACGATGGCGACCACATCCTGATCCACGATCCCTGGGTCGAGGACGAAAGACAGGAGACCATCCTCGATGCCGCCAACATTCCCGTGCCGCACGGCATCTTCATGAACATGGCGCAATTCGGCCGCGACGGACTGCGTGCTGCCATCACTCTTGGGAAACGCTGATAACAATGACCTGGGTCATCCTCACCGGCCGTCAGAACGATCTCGACCCGGCGGCGACGCCGCACAAGATCATCACCAACCGTGACTATCTTGCGCATCCGGCGCTGTTTCGCGGCCAGCAGCCGAAGGTCATCAACCTGTCGAACAATTACGCCTACCAGAGCCGCGGCTATTATGCCTCTCTGCTCGCCGGTTCGCGCGGCCACAAGGTCATCCCGACGGTCGAGACGATGATCGACCTGTCCGAGCGCAAGCTCTACGAGCACGCGCTGCCGGAACTGGAGCTGGCGCTCAACAAATGCCGCAAGGATCTCGGAGGCGTTTTCCCGCAAAAAATCTGCATCTTCTTCGGCATCGGACCGTCGAAGGTCTGGGACCGCTTCGCCAAGCTGTTGTTCGACTGGTTCCGCGCTCCGGCGCTTGAGGTTCACATCAAGGACAGCGCCGAATGGGCTTCGATCCGCAAGATAGGCTTCCTGCCGCTGGCCAGGATGGCCGAGGAGGAAGAAGCCCTCTTCGTGCAGGCGCTCGAGACGTACACCAACCGCGAGTGGCGCGACACCAAGGGCCGCACGCCGGCACGCTACACCTTCGCCACGCTGGTCGATCCGCATGAGGAACTGCCGCCGTCGGAGATTTCCTCGCTGCGTTACTGGGCCAAGATCGCCGAAAAGATGGGCGTCGAAATCGAGCCGATCACCAGGAAGGACCTGGCCAAGCTCGCCAATTACGACGCGCTGTTCATCCGCGAGACCACCTCGATCTCAAACCACACCTACCGCTTCGCGCGCCGCGCCCAGCAGGAAGGCATGCCGGTGATCGACGACCCGCTGTCGATGATCCGCTGCACCAACAAGGTCTATCTCAACGAACTGATGGCCTACAACAAGGTGCCGGTGCCGCCGACGGTGATGATAGCCGGCACCTCGGACCTCGAACTGGCGGCGCAGACGCTGGGCTTTCCGCTGGTGCTGAAGATCCCGGATTCATCGTTCTCGCGCGGCGTCAAGAAATGCGGCAACTTCGAAGAACTGAAGACGCTCGCCACCGAGTGGCTGGAGGATTCCGATCTCCTGATCGCGCAGAAATTCATCCCGACCGAATATGACTGGCGCGTCGGCGTGCTCGGCGGGCAGCCGCTGTTTGCCGTGCATTATCTGATGGCGAAAAAACACTGGCAGATCGTCAACCACAAGGCCAGCGGCAAGCCCGACCAGGGCGGTATCAAGACCTTCACGCTGAAAGAGACGCCGCCGCATGTCGTCGACACCGCGGTGAAGGCGGCGCGCTGCATCGGCGACGGGCTTTACGGCGTCGATCTCAAGGAAACCAAGGATGGCGTCTTCGTCATCGAGGTCAACGACAACCCGAACCTCGACCATGGCTGGGAGGATTCCGGCGAAAAGGACGAAGTCTGGGTGCGGCTGACGCAATGGTTCCTGGAGCGGCTGGACCGTCCCGGGCGTTAGTTTGCCGTCCCGGGCGGTAATTCAACCGAGGGGGAAAAATGCAGTTCATCGTCATCGAGGATTTCACCGGCTGCGACCGCAAGGAGATCTACCGCCGTTTCGGCGAGCGCGGCCGATTGAAGCCGGACGCGCTTGTCGTGCACCACTCCTGGATCGCGGCTGATATGAGCCGCTGCTTCCTTTTGGTCGAAGCCGATGACGTCACGCTGCTGCAGCGCTGGGTCATCGAATGGTCTGACCTGGTGGAGTTCGAGATCATTCCCGTGGCGACGAACAAGGACATGGTCGCCGCACTGGCCGGCCATCTCTGAGCAGTTCGGTCCATCAGCCGAGCACCGGCGAACCCACCGACCGCCGGCATTCCTCAATCAGCCAATTGCGAAACGCCGCCACCAGGTCGCGCCTTGCACTGCGTTCCGGGATCGTCAGGCAATATGGCTGACGCAGCGCGATCGATAGGGCATTAGCCCGGACCAAACGGCCCTCTTCCAGCGCCCCGGCGCAATAAATGCCTTGCGCCAGCGCCACGCCCAGCCCTGAAATGGCAAGGTCGAGCGCTGCCCGCGACGAGTTCGCCGACAGGCCGCGCTGCACTGCGCGGCCGGGTTCTATGCCCGCCGCCTCGAACCAGGTGCGCCAAGACGGAAACGACGCGCCGGTCGGTCCCCAGTCGGTGTGAATCAGTGGCAGGCCGGCGAGGCTGTCGGTTTTGGCGGTGAGTTCTGGCGCGCAGACGGGGTAGACGGCGTCCCTGACGATCTCCTCGCTCGGGTGTTCACGATAGTGCGGGCCGAAGGACAGCCGGATGTCGATCAGTTCGCGGTCGAACGGCACCGGATCGTCATCGCCGCGCAGGGATATGTCGACGGCGCCGCGGCTGGCGACAAAGCCGGCGAGGCGTTCGGAAAGCCAGCCCATCGCCATGGACGGCGGCACCGATACGACAAGCCGCGGGCGGAAGGCATCGCTGCCACGCGCGATGCTGCCGATCTCCCGAAAAGCCAGGGTCAGCCGGGGCAGCATCTCGACGCCGGCTTCCGTCAGCACCACGCGGCGGTTGACGCGATGGAACAGTTTTCGACCCATCTGCTCCTCGACGGTGCGAATGAGCTGGCTGACCGCAGCCGCCGAGATCGAGAGCTCATCCGCCGCTGCGGCGAAACTCCCCGAGCGCGCCGCCGCCTCGAAGGCTTGAAGTCCTCTCAGGGAAGGAAGCGCGGTCATTGGGTGATCCGATAGGTAAGGTCAGCTTATCTGTGTCGCAGAAATCCTCGTCTTTTGAAAGCTTTCTTATTCGAGTAGCTTGGCGCCATGACCGTATCGGCCCAGTTTGAACCCAGAGACCATCGCGACGTCATCGCGTTCCTGACCAATGAGCAGCGCAGCCGCCTGACCGGCAAGTCGGACGGGCCGGGTCTGGTCCAACTCGCCTTCCATCTCGGCGCGATTGTGGCTATCGGCGGGCTGATTGCGGCCAAGGTGTCGTACTGGCCGCTGTTGATGTTGCCGCAAGGCATTCTTATCGTCTTCCTGTTCACGCTGCTGCATGAGACGGTGCACAGGACGGCGTTCGAGACGCAGTGGCTCAACGATGCCGCCGCAAGGGTCTGCAGCCTGGCGATCGCGCTGCCCGCCGACTGGTTTCGCTATTTCCACTTCGCCCATCACCGTTTCACCCAGGATCCCGAGAACGATCCGGAACTCGCCTTCCCGAAACCGGAGACGATGCGGCAATACATCGTCCACGTCTCGGGCCTGCCGGTGTGGTGGGGGCATTTGCAGACACTCTACACCAACGCGATTGGCGGCTGCCACGACAGCTACGTGCCGCCGAAAGGCCTGCCCAAGGTGCGCACTGAAGCCCGCGCCATGATCGCTTTCTATGTCGTGGTCGCCGCGCTAGCCCTGTGGTTCGAGGCAAGTGTACTGCTCTATGTCTGGATCGTGCCGGCGCTGCTCGGCCAGCCCTTCCTCAGGCTCTATCTGCTGGCCGAGCATGGCCGCTGCCCGCTTGTCGCCAACATGCTGGAAAACACCCGCACCACGCTGACCAACTGGCTGGTGCGCAAAGTCGCCTGGAACATGCCGTATCACGCCGAGCACCACGCCTATCCCGGCGTGCCCTTCCATCAGCTGCCGGCCTTCCACCAGCTGATCGAGCGCCATCTCAAAGTCGTCGAACCCGGCTATGTCAGCTTCCACGAGAAATACGTCGAGACCTTGCGCTGAGGCGCTCGGCCGTCAGCGTAGCGTCTGCTCAACGAGCGTGACGAAATAGCGGAGCACGGTGGGGACGATGGCGTCGTTGAAGACATAGCGATCGCCGTGCAGCCCTTCGCCCGGTCTGACCGCTCCTGCGCCGACCCAGGCATAGCAGCCGCCGGCTTCGCGGACCATGTAGGCAAAATCCTCGCAGCCGAGGCTCGGGTTGAATGCGGTCTCGACCTGCTCGCGGCCGACAACCGCGGTTGCCGCCTGGACGGCCCGGTCAGTGGCAGCCGACGTGTTGACCAGCGGCGGGTAGCCTTTCTTGTAGGCGAGCTTGGCGGTGAGGGCATGCGCCGAGGCAATGCCTTGCGCGATGTCGCCGATCAGCCTTTCGCAATGGTCCGACAAAGTGGGCTCGAAGAAGCGGCAGGTTCCCTGCAGCCAGACCTTGCCCGGCACGATGTTGCCGACATTGCCGCCATGGATCTGGGTGATCGAAACGACCAGCGCCATTTGCGGGTCGACCGAACGGCTGACGATGCGCTGCACGGCCTGGACGAAGGCGCCGGCCGCGAGCACGGGATCGTCGCCTAGCTGCGGCATGGCGGCATGCGCGCCGGTCCCCTCAAAGTTCAGTTCGAAAGTGTCGACGGCCGCCATCATCGACCCGGCACGGGCCGCGATCTTTCCGAGCGGCAGCCCCGGCCAGTTGTGGACGGCGTAGACGGCTTCCACGGGGAAGCGCTCGAACAGTCCGTCCTCGATCATCCGCATGGCGCCGCCTTCATTTTCTTCCGCCGGCTGGAAGATGAAACAGACGGTGCCGTCGAAGGCTCTGTTGTCGGCGAGCAGCTTGGCGGCGCCGAGCAGCATCGCGATGTGCCCGTCGTGGCCGCAGGCATGCATCACGCCGTCTTTCTTCGACGCATATGGCAATCCTGTCTTCTCCAGCACGGGCAAGGCATCGAGTTCGGCCCGAAGCCCGATGGCGCGCACGCCTGGCCGTCCTCTGAGGACGCCAACCACGCCGGTGCCGCCTATGCCTTCATGAACCTCGTCGAGCCCGAAGGTGCGCAGCTTGTCGGCGACGAAGCGCACGGTCTCATACTCTTGGAAACCGAGTTCGGGGTTGGCGTGGATGTGATGCCGCCATTCCACCACCTGCGGGGTGAGGGCGGCGATGGGGTCGTTGTGCAGCATTGCGCTCTCCTTGCCGGCTATCCTAAATTCGGCCTTGTCGATGCCAGCACGTAAAGGTTTTGCGCCGGCAGCGTCTTGAACAGGATTGACCGTGTCTGGAATTCAACAGCCTCAGGAGACGACGCAGTTCTGGCGTCATCCGCGCTTTCGCGATCTTGGCATGCTCAAGGCGCGCTTCACGCGGCATCGCTACCAGCTGCACACGCACCCGACCTATGTCGTCGCCCTGATCACGCAAGGGTGCGAGCGGGTCCGCATCGGCAACGAGACTGTCCTCGCGCCGTCGGGCACGGTTCTGCTCGTCGATCCGGAGATATGGCATGACGGCGAGGCGGGTGCCGACCAGGGTTGGGCTTACCGCACCTTCTATCCGTCGGCCTCGCTCATGGGTGCGATCGCGGACGAGCTCGGGCAGGATCGCCCGCCGTTGTTTTCGCAAGCGATCGTCGATGATGCCGATCTCGTCCAGGCAGTAGGCGTCGCGCACTTGGCTTCGACATCGAATGATGCCACCAGCGCCGAAACATCCATGCTGATCGCCTTGCGCAAGCTCATCCTGCGCCATGGCGATTGGGGCGGCCGGCGGCGCGAGGCGGTCGAAAGCTTCGGATCGAAAAGCCGGCTCCGGGTCTATGAACAGGTCATCGAAGACCATCTGAACTCGGACCTCGATTTGCAGCGGCTCGCTGAAGCCGCAGGCGTGACGCGCTTTCAAGTTATCCGCGATTTCAGGAAAGTGCTGGGTCTCACCCCTGCTGCCTTCATCCGTGACCGCAGGCTGCGCCGTGCCGATCTGCTGATCCGGCAAGGTTCAGATCTCGCCGGTGCCGCCTTTGCGGCCGGCTTCTCCGACCAAAGCCATCTCTCGCGCACCTTCCGCGCCGCGCATGGAATGACGCCGGGGATGTTCAGGCGCGCCGGGACGCTGCCCTCGTCTTGAGAAGTCGAGCCATGTCGGCGGCCTTTGACGGCATGCCGATCAGAAAGCCCTGCGCCTCGACGCAGCCAGCCTTGCGCAATATGTCGAGCTGCGCTTCGGTCTCGACGCCTTCGGCGGTGACGGTGATGCCAAGTTCGGCACCAAGCCCGATGATCGTGCGCACGATCGCCGCCGTGTCCTTGTTGTCGATATCGTGGATGAAGGAGCGGTCGATCTTGATCTTGTCGACGGGAAAACGCCTGAGATAGCCGAGCGACGAATAGCCGGTGCCGAAATCGTCGAGCGCGATGCGGATACCGAGTTCGCGCAGCTGCCTCAGCGTCTTCAGCACCGTCTCGCTCTCATCCATCAGCACGGTCTCGGTGATTTCCAGTTCGAGCCGGCTGGCCGGCACACCGGAAACGGCCAGCGCCGAAATCACGCTGCGGGCAAAGTCGGCGCTTCTGATCTGCACTGCCGAGACATTGACGGCGATGCGCATTCCAGGCGGCCAGCCGGCGGCCACGCTGCAGGCCTGTTTCAGCGCCCATTCGCCCAGCGGAACGATCAGCCCGCTGTCTTCGGCGGCTGCGATGAAATCGTCGGGCGCCACCAGGCCGCGCGTCGGTGAATTCCACCGCATCAACGCTTCGGCGCCGACGATCTTGCCCGACGCGATGTTGGTGATCGGCTGGAACTCCAGCACGAACTCCCGCCGTTTCAGTGCCGTCTCGAGATCGGTTTCGAGCGCCAGGCGCGCCCGCACCAAGGCATCCATGCCGGGCTCGAAAAAGCGGTAGACGTTGCGGCCTTCGCTCTTGCCGCTGTAAAGCGCCATGTCGGCGTTCTTCAAAAGCGTGTCGGCGTCCTTGCCGTCACCGGGATACAGCGCGATGCCAAGGCTGATGCCGACATGCATGTCGCGGCCCTTGTCGCGAAACGGCTGGCTGACGACAGCGACGATGCGTTTTGCCAGTTGTTCCGCATCGGTGGCGCCTTTGGGATTGAACTGCAGGATGGCGAACTCGTCGCCACCGAGGCGGGCGACCACATCGGTGTCGCTGCGCAGGCTGTGCCGCAACCGCTCCGCCACGCATTTCAGCAGCCAGTCACCGGCCGGGTGTCCCCAGGTGTCGTTGACGGCCTTGAAGCGATCGAGGTCGAGCGAGAAGATCGCCAACGGTGTATCGCCGGTCATCGCCTGGTCGAGCCGTTCGCGAAACATCGAGCGGTTGGGCAGGTCGGTCAGCGTGTCGTAATGGGCAAGGTGGCTCATGCGCTCTTCGGCGCGCCGGCGCTCGGTGATGTCTTCGAAGGTCGCCACCCAGCCGCCACCGGTAAGCGGCCGGCGCGCAACCAGCAGCGTTCGGCCATCGGCAAGGCTGCGGTCTGTCGAACGCTCCTCACCGGCCTGCAGGCTGGCTCTGGTGTTGGCGATCTCGCCGTCGATGTCCATCGACGGATAGATGCGCAGTCGCACCATCTGTTCGAGCAGGGCGCGCTGGCTCATGCCGAGCGGGAAGTCGTCAGGCGTGACCTTGTAGAGGTCGAGGAAGCGCTGGTTGCGCACGATCAGCGTGCCTTCGGCGTCGTACATCAACAGGCCTTGCGACATGTTGGCGAGCGCCGCATCGAAGCGGCGGTGCTGCTCCTTCAGTTCCTGCTCGGCCCGCCTTTGCTCCGTAATGTCCTCATAGATCGACACCCAGCCGCCTGAGGCCAGCGGCCGGTGCGTGATGGAAACGATGCGTCCGTCCGACAGTATTTCCTCGTAGGTCGAGGCTTGCGCGCGCTCGATATAGGGCTTGCGGATGGCATACAGGTCTTCGGCGCTCTGTGAGGCGACACCGATGTCGACGCTGTGCTTTAGAATGTCCAGGAACGCGATGCCGGGCCGCACGATCTTCGCGTCGAGGGAGAAGATGCTGATATAGTTGCCGTTGCAGATGATCATCCGCTCGTCGGCGTCGAACATGCACAGCCCATGCGACATATTCTCGACGGCCGCGGAAAAGCGCTCGTTCTGGTGGCGCAGTTCGTCGGCGATCTGCCGTGGCGCGGCGACGCCTCCGGCTCCCCGTCTGCGGACGGGCGAACCACCCTTGACGTGCGCAACGGACATGAGGCGTGCCTGCTGACCGTGATCGAAACCCGGTACTGTGGTTACCGCTGGTTAATTTAGCGTATGTTCACTGCGCCGAATGCACGGCAACCGTTGCCTGGCGTTGCTTTTCAAGCGTTGCGTAGCGTTTGAGGAAGGCAGCTTGCGCCGAGGTCACCGAGTGCGGCTTAAAGTCGAAGCGGTCGGCATTGAACCCGCGCGGCCGGCCGAAGAACTCGGTTGCTTCCGCGGTCGAGAAACCGGCAAGCAGCGTCGCCTCGTAATAGGCGGCGATCTGGTCGGCGCGCTTGATCTCCTTGCGCAAGCCGACGCCGAGTTCGGGCGGCAGCGAAAAGCGCTGATGGATGGCGCGCTGGAGACGCAGCTCACACTCCTTGTAGGAGCCGCCCATTACCGATTTGAACGGCGAGATCATGTCGCCGATGACATATTCCGGCGCGTCATGCAGCAGTGCTGCCAGCTGGGCATTGGCCGAGGCGTCCGGCTGCAACTCGCTGAACAGCGCCTCGACCAGCAGCGAATGCTGGGCGACCGAAAAGGCGTGATCGCCGCGGGTCTGCCCGTTCCAGCGGGCGACGCGGGCAAGCCCGTGGGCGATGTCGGAGATTTCGATGTCGAGCGGCGAGGGATCTAGCAGGTCGAGCCGCCGTCCCGACAGCATGCGCTGCCACGCGCGCGGTGGCGCTCCGACGCGATCGGCAGCCATCAGGCGTCCTCCGCGCCGATGGCTTCCCTGGGAAAGCTGAACTGCGCCCAGGCCGGGATGGCGAGCGAGACGGTGACATCACCGGCCAGTACCGGCTGGCCAGCGTCGAGCGCCGCCTTGACCCGGTCGATGCGGGCAATGGCGAGTCCGGCCGTGCCCGCGGTCGAGCCGAGCGTGCCGACCGGCCGCCCCGCAACCGTCAGCTCCGTGCCGGGCGCGGGCAAGGCGCGGTCGGCCGAAACGATCAGCACGCGGCGCCTGGCGGTGCCGCGATGCTGCATGCGCGAGACCACTTCCTGGCCGACATAGCAGCCTTTCTTGAAGCCGACGCCGCCGGTCTCGTCGAGCAGCACGTCGTGAGGGAAGGCATCGCCGAGCTGATAATCGGAACCGCTTTCGGCAATGCCTTTGGCGATGCGGAGCGCCTTCCACGCAGCCGGGTCGCCACCTGCGGATGCGCCGCCATAGGAACGGCTCACAACCACATCGCGGAAGCGGGCATCGGCAAGTGTCGTTGAATCAGAAGGTGAGGCGCTTGAATCATCGCCCCAGGCAACCGTCACAAGCACTTGATCCTGCCTGGCAATCTCGGCCTTGGCGCGCAGCTTGTAAAGCATCAGCCGGCGCAGGAAGTCGTCTGCGATATCGGCACGGCAATCCAGCCGGAATGCGTCTTCGCCGCTACGCGAGATCAGGAAATCAAACAGGATCTTGCCTTGCGGCGAAAGCAGCGCACCGGGCTTTGCCGCGTCGACGGCCAGCGTGTCGAGGTCGGTGGTGAGGATGTTCTGCAAAAAATGCTCGGCATCCGGGCCTGACACGGAAATGAGAGCGCGGTCTTTGAGCAGGGCAAAAGGCATGGGCGGCAAAGAACCTGATCTTGCAAAACGGTCGGCCTTTACGTAAGCCGACGATACTCCCCCCGCAAGAGACCGAACGCCCATGGCCACCACCTACGACCTCATCCTGACAGGCGGCACGGTGGTCAACCATGATGGCGAGGGCGCGCGCGATGTCGGCGTCAAGGGTGGTCGCATCGTCGCAATGGGCGATCTTCGCCAAGCTTCGGCCGGCGAAGCGATCGACTGTCGCGGGCTGCACGTCCTGCCCGGCGTCGTTGACAGCCAGGTGCATTTTCGCGAGCCGGGGCTGGAGCACAAGGAAGATCTCGAGAGTGGATCTCGCGCCGCTGTTCTGGGCGGGGTCACCGCCGTCTTCGAAATGCCCAACACCAATCCGCTGACCACCAGCGAGGCGGCGCTTGCCGACAAGGTGCGCCGCGCCACCAGCCGGATGCATTGCGACTTCGCCTTCTGGGTTGGCGGCACGCGCGAGAATGCCAATGATGTCGGTGAGCTCGAGCGGCTGCCGGGTGCTGCCGGGATAAAGGTGTTCATGGGCTCGTCCACCGGCGACCTGCTAGTCGAGGACGACGAGGGTGTCGCATCGATCCTGCGCAACACCCGCCGCCGCGCCGCCTTTCACTCGGAGGACGAGTTCCGGCTGCGCGAGCGCCTCGGCTTGCGCGTCGAGGGCGACCCGTCCTCACACCCCGTCTGGCGCGACGAGATCGCGGCCTTGCGCTGCACCGAGCGGCTGGTGCGCATCGCGCGCAGCACCCGCGCCCGCATCCATGTCCTGCACATCTCCACTGCCGAAGAGATCGTGTTCCTCGAACAGCACAAGGATGTCGCCACCTGCGAGGCGACGCCGCACCATTTGACGCTCACCGCCGACGACTATGCGCGGCTGGGCACGCTGATCCAGATGAATCCGCCGGTTCGCGCGGCCCGCCATCGCGACGGCGTCTGGCACGGCATTGCGCAAGGCATTGTCGATGTGCTCGGCTCCGACCACGCCCCCCACACGCTGGCCGAAAAGGCAAAGCCCTATCCGGCCTCACCGTCTGGCATGACCGGGGTGCAGACGCTGGTGCCGATCATGCTCGACCACGTCAATTCAGGCCTGCTGACCCTGCAGCGCTTCGTCGACCTCTCCAGCCACGGCCCGCAGCGCATCTTCGGCATGGCCCGGAAAGGCCGTATCGCCGCAGGCTATGACGCCGATTTCACCGTTGTCGACATGAAGTGCCGCGAGACCATCACCAATGCGCAGGCCGGCTCCAAGGCCGGCTGGACGCCCTATGACGGCAAGGAAGTCACCGGCTGGCCGGTCGGCACCATCGTGCGCGGTCGTCGCGTGATGTGGGAAGGCGAGATCGTCACGCCAGGACAGGGCAGGCCGGTGGAGTTTTCCGAGGCGCTGCCGGCTTAGGCGGCCGGATAACGAACCACCATACGTGTCCTCGGCTACGGATCCCCGTTCGACCGCCAGGCGGGACAGGCCAATACCGCGGCGTATTTACTAACCAAAGCGGTGCATTGTTCTGCCAAATCCGTCACTCTCTTTGTTTGGACGCAATTCGGACGGAAAGCCGTTTCACACTTTTCCTGGAATTACTCTGGAAAGCGTCCGGCAAGACAGACTCTAATTCTCGTTTATTGGGGGGAATTATGCTCAGATATATCTCCGCTATCTTGATCATTCTGGGTATGACCGAAGTTTCGGCAAATGCCCTGGATACCCCGAAGCAGGGTGTGTCTGAATTGAGCGGATCGGAATTCAACTACTCTATAATCGACCTGGGTTCGAACAAGAGACGCATAGAGGTCATTCATAACAGAGAAAAGTATGATGGGCCGCTGGCGGAGATGTCGTTCCGAGATCGGCATCTGCAAGTTTTTGGAATGGTGGCGAGATTGATCAAGGGTAGTTGCCAAAATGGCGTCAGCGCCCTGGGGAGTATAGCCGTAAGCAGGGATCCTGAACAAGACGAGGATCCCGACGCTGAGCATCCTCAAATTTTCACTTGGGAATACAGTTGTAAATAAGCGCCTCAACCGCGCAGGAGAGACAGCTATTCGCCGGCCGTTCAATCCCCGGCGACGAAAAACGTCCACTGCCCGGTGGGCGTAATGCCGACGCGGTAGAAGATGTAGGCTCCGAACTGCTTCATGTCGTCATAGTCGCCGGCGGTGACGATCTTGAACAGTTCGACCCGCTGCCTGGCGTTGAGCTTGTCCAGCGGCAGGGCGAAGAAATACGGCCAGACATAGAGTTCCTGCGGTGTGCCGACGTCTACATGGACATAGCCGGCATTGAGCACCTCTTCCAGGATGGCGAGGATTTCCTGACCTTCCTTGTCGCCCGATAGCCCTTTCAGGAAGGCGATCGGGTCGCCCTCGATTTCGCCCAGCGACAATTGGGTCATGGTGTCGCCCTTGCCGATCAGCGGCCGCAGCTTCTCGATGTCGCCGCTGACGCAGGCCTCGACCATCAGATCGCGCATGCGCCTGACGGGCTCGGGCAATTTGGAAAGGTCATAGACGACTTCGGGCACCGGCGCTTCTGGATCGGCACGCGGGTTGGCCACGCCGCCATCGTTGGCGGGGGCTTCCGGTTGGCTTTGTCCGGGCTCCGTGGGCGATTTCGGCTGGCTGGCGGCCGGTGGCGCCGTGCCGGGCAGATCGGGCATTGGCACTGAATTTTCAGACGGCGCCGTCTCACCATTGGCTGGTGGCCCGGCAGGAGCTGGAAGCTCCTCGCGCTTGATCTCGCTCAGCGCATAGGCAGGGTTGCTGGTCAGGACAAGCGCCAGCGGAACCGCGGCGCAAGAGGCGGCAAGCCAGATGCTGAGGACCACGCCGCGAGGCCGGCCTGACATCGAAAAATTCACCGCTTGCCTCTCCTTGGGCCTAGGCTGTTCAGGCATGATGCCCAAACGGCGCGCCGTCGTCAAAGAACCGGTAAGCTGGCGATGCACCCTCTGAGACGCGCGACGCCTAGTGCCGAAACCGCTCCGGCTCGAAGGCGCCGGCGATCACCTTTTCACGCATGCGATCGAGCAGGGCAAGGGCCGAGGTTTCGCCATTGGCTCGCAGCATCTCGCCGAACGCGGTTTCAAGCGCTGCCTCGGCGATGATTTCAGGTTCTATGCCGGCCGACAGACCTTCCGCCCAGGCCTCGCTATGGCTTTCCACCGCGGTCAGGCGCTTTTCTTCCCTGACCAGCGCGTCGATGTCGTTGACGCCATGTTCCATTTGCGATGTCCACCTTTTCAAGCGGCGGTCCGACGGGTCGGATCCGGCTTGGGCTGCCCCTATCTCACGCAGGCTAAGTAAGTATCTGTAAATACGACATTTTTTTGATCGTCTTTACAAACTTCGTCGCCTGCGTTCGGTCCGATTCAAACTTAGCCGATTAGACCGGTGAGCGGGATGAAAACCTTCAGTTTGAGTTAATTCCGCATTCGCGCGCTAACGTTTCGTTAATACTGTTGCGCAAGTGCAACACCAAGATTGCATCAACGTGCCGTGGATACAAGGCGGGTGCTCGAAAAGGCGTTCGCTAAACGCCGTCTGGCGCTCGTCAGTTGCCGTAACGCGAGGCGATGTCGCGCGACAGCGTCTCGCCTTCCTTCATGTAGCGGCTGATGGCTTCGGTCGCTGACGGCGTGCATTGGGTATAGGTGCCGCCGAAGGAACGGTAACCGCGGTTGAAGCTGGCGATGAAGCGGGCACGCCGCTCCGGATCGGGATTTTCCGAATCGATCAGCTTTTCCATCTCGGTGCGCCACTGGTCGCCCTTTTCGCCGCACAGATTGCGCAGGAAATGCAGCGACCCCAGCACCTCGGCCAGTCGCATCAGCCCGGGCTCGAACGGCGACTCGGCGGCCAGCGCCGGCTGCACGGCAAAAGCCGTGGCGGTGGCGATGCATGCGGCAAGGAACAGCGAGGTGCGGGTCATAAGTCTATCTGGCGAAACATTTTGTCGCCTGCAAGGCGATTCTCGGAGCGGCAGATATGGGCCTGCTTCAGGCCAAAAGCTCTTCAGCCACCTCCATGACGTCACCCGCGAGCGGCAGCGTCGCCATTTCATCAAGACTATAGAAGGCGGCGGTCTCGGCATCGTCGCTGGCCGTCGCTTCGCCGCCGGCATAAACGGCGCCGAACACGGTCAGCAGATAGTCGACCGGGTGATTCTCGCCGCTGCCGTCGATGTGGATGTCGCGAAGCGGACGATAGTCCTGCGCCCGCAGCCCGGTTTCCTCCAGCAATTCGCGCACTGCTGCTTCTTGCAGCGTCTCGCCGGGCTCGACCTTGCCGCCGGGAAAGGCATAAAGCCCCTGCGACGGCGGCCGCGCCCGTTTGACCAGCAGCACCGTCCTGCCGCGCACGACGGCGACCGAGACTGCGGGAAGTATCTTGCGCTGCTCGTTCATCGATATCGATTCGCTTATGTGAGGCCCACCCTGTGGACCGGCTGGCAGCGAGCAGCTTTAGCGGTTGCGCAGCGCCGGTTCCATCGCCACGTTCGCGATCGGATCAATTCATCGAGCTTGCCAATGTGCGGACGCTTTGCCCTGACCGCGACGCCCGACCAGACCGCCGCCTTGCTCGGCCCGGCGGAGCTGGAGGATTTTCCGGCCCGCTACAACATCGCGCCGACGCAGCCGGTGCTGATGGCGTTGTCGGGGCCGCCGCGCATGCCGGGCTCGAATTTCCCGGATCGCCAGGCGATGCTGGTGCGCTGGGGGCTGATCCCCACCTGGGTCAAGGACACCAGGGAATTTCCGCTGCTCATCAACGGGCGTTCGGAAGGCGCTATTGAAAAAGCCTCGTTCAAAGCCGCCATGCGCCATCGCCGTGCCTTGGTTCCGGCCTCCGGCTTCTATGAGTGGCAGCAATCCGGCAGCGGCAAGAAGGGCCAGCCCTACTGGATGCGGCCGAGGCATGGCGGGTTGATCGCCTTTGCCGGGCTGATCGAAACCTATGCCGAGCCGGGCGGTTCGGAAATGGACACCGGCGCCATTCTTACCGTCAACGCCAATGCCGGCATCGCCCATATCCATGACCGGATGCCGGTGGTGATCGCGCCTGAAGATTTTGCCCGCTGGCTGGACTGCCGCACGCTCGAACCGCGCGATGTGGCCGACCTGCTCAAGCCCGCGCTGCCCGATTTCTTCGAGGCAATTCCGGTCTCCGACCTCGTCAACAAGGTCGCCAACACCGGGCCGGAGATACAGGACATGGGCATCGTCGAGCCCGGCAAGGTCAGGCGCCAGAAGCCCGGCGCGGACGACAGTCAGATGACGCTGTTTTAGAGCGCGCTCCCAAGAAGCCAGGTCCGGTCTTCGGGAAGAACCTGCTCAATAGGAAGAGCTGTTGTTTTCAGGCGCGCTATGGGCGCCTCAGCCTTCCGTTCCGGCGCACGCCTTGTCGGCGGCCGGCACGATGCCTGTTCAGGCAGCGCGGGGCGAAGTGATTTTCGGCGCCGGCTTTTTATTCTTCGCGGTATGGAGAAGGGCGGCGACGATCGCGGCCGGGCCGATCGCACGGTAGTGGTTGGCGAGCGCCGGTTGCTTGGCGCGGCTCGATTCCTGCTTGGTTCGTGACATCGATCTCTTCCCTGGTAACATTTCCGTGTCTGCGTTTGCCGGCCGAATCTGACCGAATCGTGACCTATGGTGGACTAGCCGGCGAATGTTTCATGACTGTGCCGACATGTTTAATAAAATGTTTCAGCGGCTCCTGACCTATGATCCAGCGACGCTTTTGCCGGAAGTTGCGACTTGACGGCAACACCGGCCAAGGCGATAAAGCCGCTGATGAAAACGTTTTCCGCCATTTGTGGCATTTGCATTATTGGCTAGCTTCGCGCTGGTCCGGACGTTTTCGCCTCATCTTTCCCCAGAGTGGACAAACGCCCCGGCCAGCAGGCTGGAGCCGATTTGTGCCTTGGCACAGGTTAGACTCCATCCAGAACTTAACGGGCCGGAAGGGCACGCATGTCTGACGCATCGAAGGGTCTCAGCCTCTACAACACGCTAACGCGGACGAAGGACGTGTTCCTCCCGCTCGACCCGTCGAATGTGCGCATGTATGTCTGCGGTCCGACCGTCTACGACTTTGCCCATATCGGCAATGCGCGTCCGGCGATCGTCTTCGACGTGCTGTTCCGTTTGCTGCGTCACCTCTACGGCGAGGCTGGTGTCACGTATGTGCGCAACATCACAGATGTCGACGACAAGATTAACGCCCGCGCGCTGCGCGATTTCGGCGCCGAGATCGCGTCGGGAAACCTGACGCTCAACGAGGCGATCCGCCGCGTCACCGAAAAAACCGCCGACCAGTACCACAAGGATGTCGCCGCACTCGGCTGCTTGCCGCCGACGGTCGAGCCACGCGCCACCGAGTTCGTCGCGCGCCGCGCCGACGGCAAGGTTGACATGATCACCCTCATCGAACGTTTGATCGAACGCGGCCACGCCTATGTCGCCGCCGGCGAAGTGCTGTTCGACACCGCCTCGATGCCGGATTATGGCGAGCTGTCGAAGCGCAATCTCGACGAACAGCAGGCCGGAGCGCGAATTGCGGTCGACGCTCACAAGAAGAACCCGGGCGATTTCGTGCTGTGGAAATTGTCGTCACCGGAAGAGCCCGGCTGGGACAGCCCATGGGGCAGGGGCCGGCCGGGCTGGCACATCGAATGCTCGGCCATGTCGGCCGCCTATCTCGGCGATGTCTTCGACATCCATGGCGGCGGCCTCGATTTGATCTTCCCGCACCATGAGAACGAGATCGCCCAGTCGCGTTGCGCCCACGGCACCGACGTCATGGCCAATGTCTGGATGCACAATGGCTTCCTGCAGGTCGAGGGCCAGAAAATGTCGAAGAGCGTCGGCAATTTCTACGCGATCGCCGAACTGCTGGAGACCGAAACTTTCGGCGGCCGCAAATGGCCGGGCGAGGTGCTGCGTCTGGCGATGCTGATGACGCATTACCGCGAGCCGATCGATTTCTCCGTGCGCAAGCTGGAGGAAGCCGAGAACACGCTGCGCAAATGGAAACGCGCAGCTGACCTGGCGCCGTCGGCAGGGCAAGTCCCGGCGGAGATTGTGGCGGCACTGTCGGACGACCTCGCCACCTACGCCGCCTTCCAGCAACTCACGCAGCTTGCCGGTGAGGCCGCGGAGGGCAACGAAGCGGCCGCATCTCTGAAGGCATCGCTGTTGTTCCTCGGCTTCGATATCG
This sequence comes from Mesorhizobium sp. C268A, assembly GCF_040324475.1. Classification (NCBI taxonomy): domain Bacteria; kingdom Pseudomonadati; phylum Pseudomonadota; class Alphaproteobacteria; order Hyphomicrobiales; family Phyllobacteriaceae; genus Mesorhizobium; species Mesorhizobium sp. C268A. The sequence goes on along the minus strand of NZ_JAMYVX010000001.1, from coordinate 1,101,074 downwards.
GCGCGGCCAAGGTCGACGAGGTTGCGGTCGCCAAGGCGATCGCCAAGCGCTTGGAACTGATCGCAGCGAAAAACTGGGCCGAAGCCGATCGCATCCGCGATGAGCTTCTGGCGCAGGGTGTGCAGCTGAAAGACGGCAAGGATCCTATCACTGGCGAACGCGTGACGACGTGGGAGGTAAAGCGGTGAGGGTGGCGCGAGACACCGTTGTAAGATTGGCGAAGGCCGGAGCGACAGCCAATCTCCCCCCTTGCGGGGGAGATGTCCGGCAGGACAGAGGGGGGTGTGAAGGAACGCCAGCGTTGCTTCTTGCCCACTTTCATTTCGGTCACTTTCTGAGAACGCAATGGCTGCCGGTTGAGACGCTGGCGGGACAGCACCCCCCTCTGTCCTGCCGGACATCTCCCCCGCAAGGGGGGAGATCAGCCCTCGCCTCGGTTTTCGCTAATCGCCAGCGCGGAGTGGCCTGAGCATGGGTCACGACCTCGTTCCATCGCGTCAGCGCAAGAATGCAAAGTCCATGCGTCGCGTCATGACCGATGCCGAGCTGAAACTGTGGAATGAGTTGCGGGCTCACCGGCTGATGGGGATGAGCTTTCGCCGACAGGTACCGATTAGGCCCTACATTGTCGACTTCGCCTGTTCGGCCCACCACCTCGTAGTCGAGGTTGATGGCAGTCAGCATGCCGACGTAGAAGATGCAGAACGCGACAAGGCACGCAGCGCTCAATTGAGTGCCAGTGGCTGGACCATCCTGCGCTTCTGGAACGACGACGTCATCCGCGATATCGACAATGTCTGCCAGCACATCGTCATCGGGGCCGGCTTGGCCGGCGCCGACGTGCCGGCGCCAGCAAGGGAGGAGCTTGTTTCATGATCGACCATCTCGGCATCAATGTCGCCGATTTCGACGCGTCGAAAGCCTTTTATGACCAGGCGATGGCACCGCTTGGCGCCTCGCTGATCTACATGGTGCCACTGGAATATACCGGCGGCGCCAAGGTCGGCGGTTATGGCCGCGACCGGCCGGTGTTCTGGCTGCAGGCCAGCGATGACAAGCCGAGGACCCATCAGCACGTCGCCTTCACCGCGCGCAGCCGCGCCGAGGTCGACGCCTTCCATGCCGCGGCGCTCGCCGCCGGCGGCAAGGACAATGGCGGGCCGGGGCTGCGCCCGCATTATCACCCGGACTATTACGGCGCCTTCGTCTTGGATCCCGACGGCAACAATGTCGAGGCCGTCTGCCATGCGCCCGAATGACTATGAAACGGAGTGAGACGCCATGAGCCTCGACAACCGGCCGATCTACACCGGTGGCTGCCAGTGCGGCGCGGTGCGCTTTCGCGTCGAGGGTGCGCTGGGTGACGCCTCGATCTGCCATTGCCGCATGTGCCAGAAGGCGTTCGGCTCATTTTACGCGCCCCTGGTCTCGGTGCGTGGCGCCAAACTCGACTGGACGCGCGGCGAACCGAAATATTTCGCCTCGTCCAGCCACGTCGATCGTGGCTTTTGCGGCAATTGCGGCACGCCGCTGACCTTTACCGCGCCCGACGGCATCGGCCTCGCCATCGGCGCCTTCGACAATCCGGCTGATATCGTGCCGCTGATCCAGTGGGGCACGGAGGCAAAACTTCCCTATGTCGATACCATCCCGCAATTGCCGGGCGAGGACACCATGGCCGACATGTCGTCGGCGCCTTATCTCGCCGAGCTCGTCTCCTACCAGCATCCCGACCATGACACCGAACAATGGCCGCCAGAGGAAAAGTTATGACCGATGAAGTTCGAACCGGCGGCTGCCAGTGCGGTGCCGTGCGTTTCCGCATCAAGGGCAAGCTCGGCCGGGCGTCCATCTGCCATTGCCGCATGTGCCAGAAACAGTTCGGTTCGTTTTTCGGCGCGCTGGTGACAGTGCCCAAGGATGGCGTCGAATGGATGCGCGAAGAGCCCACCTATTTCCAGTCGTCGGTCAACATCGATCGCGGCTTCTGTGCCCGCTGCGGTACACCGCTGACCTATCGCCAACCTGGCGCACTGGAGATCGCCATCGGCGCCTTCGACGACCGCTCCGATCTGGCGCCGCAGATCCAGGTCAACTACGCGGTCCGATTGCCTTGGGTGGAAACGATCTTTGACCAGCCCATGCATCAGGATCCGGATTTCTACTCCCGCCAGGAGCAGATCATCTCCTTCCAGCATCCCGACCACGAAACCACGGACTGGCCCGCGCACGGCCTGAAAATATGAGCAATGAAATGAACAGTGAACTTCGTACTCTTTATCCAGAGATCGAGGCGTTCGAGTCCGGCATGCTCGATGTCGGCGACGGCCATCATATCTACTGGGAGCGCTCCGGAACCAGGGGCGCCAAGCCGGCCGTTTTCCTGCATGGCGGTCCCGGCGGCGGCTTCTCGCCAAAACATCGGCAATTGTTCGACCCGAAGCTTTACGACGTCATCCTGTTCGACCAGCGCGGCTGCGGGAAATCGACACCCAACGCCTCGCTCGAGGCCAACACCACCTGGCACCTGGTTGCCGACATCGAGCGGCTGCGTGAGATGTGCGGCTTCGAAAAATGGCTGGTGTTCGGCGGCTCGTGGGGCTCGACGCTGGCGCTGGCCTATGCCGAGACGCATCCTAATCGCGTCAGCGAGCTTGTCGTGCGCGGCATCTACACGCTGACCCGCGCCGAACTCGAATGGTACTATCAGTTCGGCGTCTCCGAGATGTTCCCCGACAAATGGGAGCGTTTCCTGGCTCCAATTCCTGAAGCCGAGCGCGGCGACATGATGGCCGCTTACCGCAGGCGGTTGGTCGGCGCCGATGGCAAGGCGCAGCTGGAAGCCGCCCTTGCCTGGAGCCTGTGGGAAGGTGAGACGATCACGCTGCTACCGGAGCCGGAGACCAGCGACAAGTTCGGCGAGGACGACTTCGCCATCGCCTTTGCCCGCATCGAGAACCACTATTTCGTCCACGCCGGCTGGCTGGAGGAGGGGCAGCTTCTGCGCGATGCCCATAAGCTCGCGGATATTCCCGGCACAATCGTCCACGGCCGCTACGACATGCCGTGCCCGGCGCGCTATGCCTGGGCCCTGCACAAGGCCTGGCCGAAGGCGGATTTCCACCTCATCGAAGGCGCCGGCCATGCCTATTCGGAGCCGGGGATTCTGGATCGGCTGATACGCGCGACGGATGGGTTTGCGAGGAAATGACAGCGCGTGGCACCCCCCTCTGTCCTGCCGGACATCTCCCCCTCAAGGGGGGAGATTGGCTGTCATCGGCGCTTTCGCAAATCTTCATCGCTGCAGGAAACGATCCGACGCTAAAGCTGCCGATCTTCCCCCTTGAGGGGGAGATGGCCGGCAGGCCAGAGGGGGGTGCTCGCGCGCCAACAGAACAATGACCAAACAACGCCTCTATCTCTTCGACACAACCCTCCGCGATGGCCAGCAGACGCCGGGCATCGACTTTTCCGTCGAGGACAAGATCGCGATTGCCAAGCTGCTCGATGAGTTCGGCATGGACTATGTCGAAGGCGGCTATCCCGGCGCCAATCCGACCGACACCGCCTTCTTCCAGCAGAAGCGCACGGCGAAGGCAAAGTTCGTCGCCTTCGGCATGACCAAGCGGGCAGGCGTGTCGGCCTCCAACGACCCGGGCCTGGCAGCGCTCGTGCAGTCCAAGTCCGACGCCATCTGCTTCGTCGCCAAGAGCTGGGACTATCATGTCCGCGTCGCGCTCGGCTGCACCAATGAGGAAAACCTCGACTCGATCAACGCGTCGGTCGAAGCAGCTGTTGCCGCCGGCAAGGAAGCGATGGTCGATTGCGAGCATTTCTTCGACGGCTTCAAGGCCAATCCGGACTACGCACTGGCCTGCGCCAGGACCGCCTATGATGCCGGCGCGCGCTGGGTGGTGTTGTGCGACACCAATGGTGGCACGCAGCCCTCGGAAGTGCGCGCCATCGTCGACAAGGTCATTGTTTCAGGTATTCCGGGCGGCCATCTCGGCATCCATGCCCATGACGACACCGGCCAAGCGGTGGCCAATTCGCTCGCCGCCGTCGAGGCCGGCGTGCGCCAGATCCAAGGCACGCTGAACGGCATCGGCGAGCGCTGCGGCAACGCCAATCTGGTCTCGATCGTACCGACGCTGGCGCTGAAGCCGGCCTTCGCCGATCGGTTTGAAACCGGCATCTCGGCCGAGGCGCTGACCGGGATATCCCGGCTTTCCCGCGCCTTCGACGAATTGCTGAACCGTGCTCCGGAAGCGCAGGCGCCCTATGTTGGCGCCTCGGCCTTCGCCACCAAGGCCGGCATCCATGCCTCCGCACTGGCCAAGGAGCCGGCGACCTATGAACATGTGCCGCCCGAGGCGGTAGGCAACCGCCGCCGCGTTATGGTTTCGGACCAGGGCGGCAAGGCCAATTTCCTCGCCGAGCTGAAGCGGCGCGGCATCGATGTGCCCAGAGACGACCATCGTCTCGATGCGCTGATCTCGGTGGTCAAGGAGCGCGAGGCCGAGGGCTACGCCTATGAGGGCGCCGATGCCTCCTTCGAGCTGTTGGCGCGCAAAATGCTGCACGGCCTGCCGGAGTTCTTCAACGTCACTTCGTTCCGCTGCATGGTCGAGCGCCGCTTCGATGCCAACGGCCAGTTGAAGACGGTCTCCGAAGCCATCGTCAAGGTGATGGTCGAGGGCGAGGAGAAGATGTCGGTGGCCGAAGGCCACGGCCCGGTCAACGCGCTCGACATCGCGTTGCGCAAGGACCTCGGCAAATTCCAGAGCGAGATCGCCGACATGGAGCTCGCCGATTTCAAGGTGCGTATCCTCAATGGCGGCACCGAGGCGATCACTCGCGTCCTGATCGAATCGCATGACGGCACCGGCGCACGCTGGTGGACGGTCGGCGTGTCGGAAAACATAATCGACGCCTCCTTCCAGGCGCTGATGGATTCGATCGTCTACAAGCTGATGAAGAACCGCGACATGGCGGGATTGGTGGCGGCGGAGTAGGGTTGCAAGACGTGGGTTTCCTCGCCCCCCGAAGTGGGGCGAGGAACTGGCGCCGCCCCTTGAGCCATCAGCGGAAGTCCATTGATCCATCATAATTTTGCGATGGTTTTGGATGGCCCACTGGGCCATAGCGTTTGCCATGGCCAGCGACACGATCCAGCCCGACGCCGACTCCAAAGCCCGCAGCGGCTTTCTCCTCGCGCTCGGCGCTTATCTGCTATGGGGCCTGTTGCCCTTCTACATGAAGGCGGTTGCGCATCTGCCGCTGATCGAGGTGATCGCCCACCGCATCGTCTGGTCGGTGCCGATTGCTGCTGCAGTGCTGGTCTGGGCCGGCCGCACAGCCGATTTCAAGGCGGCGATCCGCTCGCCGCGCAGCATCGCCATGGCGGCGCTGACGGCGACCCTGATCTCCGTCAACTGGGCCATCTATGTCTGGGCGATCTCGGTCGACCGCACTGTCGAGACCGCGCTCGGATACTACATCAACCCATTAGTTAGCATCGTCGTCGGCGCGTTGTTGCTCGGCGAGAAGCTCGACCGGCTGCAGATCGCGGCCGTGTTGCTGGCGGCGGTCGCAGTTGCCGTTCTGACCGTCGATGCCGGCAAATTGCCTTGGGTGTCGTTGGCGCTGGCGTTTTCCTTCGCTGCCTATGGGTTCTTCCGCAAGACGCTGCCGATCGGCCCGAGCCAGGGCTTTCTGCTCGAAGTGCTTTTGCTGTCGGTGCCGGCGCTTGCCTACATCGTCTTCCTGGTCGTCAACGGCCAGGACCATTTCATCTCCAGCAACGGCACCGATATGGCTTTGCTCATCGGCTGCGGCCCAGTCACCTCGGTGCCGCTGCTTCTGTTCGCCTTCGGCGCCAAGCTTCTGCGCCTCTCCACCATCGGCATCATGCAGTACATCGCACCGACCATGGTGTTCCTGATCGCCGTGCTGATTTTCGACGAGCCGTTCGGCACCACGCAAGCAATTGCCTTCGCGCTGATCTGGGCGGCATTGGCGATGTATTCCTGGTCGATGTTTCGTGGCCGTGAAATCCGCCCGGTGGCGTTGGCCCCGAAGTAGGGAGCCTTTCGATGTACGTGCTGCATATTGCCAACAAGAACTATTCGTCATGGTCGCTGCGGCCATGGGTGCTGATGCGCACCCTCGACATTCCGTTCGAGGAGCAATTGACGCCGTTTCCGACCGGGCCCAGTTTCGATCTCTACCGGGCGTTCTCGCCCAGCGGGCGCGTGCCTTGCCTGGTGGATGACGGCTGGGCTGTCTGGGATTCGCTGGCTATTGCCGAGTATCTCGCCGAGCGCCACCATGGTGTGTGGCCTGCTGAGGCCAAGGCGCGAGCCTGGGCGCGCTCGGCCGCCGCCGAAATGCATTCTGGTTTCACGGCCTTGCGCGGCGCATGCCCGATGAATTGCGGCTTGCGGGTGAAACCGTTGCCGATGTCGGACGCGCTGAAGCAGGATCTGTTCCGTTTGGGCGATCTCTGGAACGATGGCCTTGCCCTGTTCGGCGGGCCGTTCCTTGCCGGCGGCCATTTTACCGCCGTCGACGCCTTCTTTGCTCCGGTGGCGTTCCGTGTGCTATCCTATGGGCTGTCTTTCGAAGGGGCAGCTGCAGCCTATCCCCCGCAATTGCTTGGCCTGCCGGCCATGCAGGAATGGTATGCGGCGGGTCTCGCCGAGACCTGGCGGGAGCCGGACCATGAGGCGGAGGTCGCTGCCGCCGGCACCATCGTCGAGGATCTTCGCGCTACGGCGTGATGGGCATTCCAGGAAAAGCGCGTCGCGTTCCCTTGGGAATTGAGTGAAAACAAAGGGATCGAGGCGTTACGTCCGCCCGAGCCGCCTTACGAACATGTAGGTCGCCGCGGCGATCACGATCGAAACCGCCGAGACCACCCAGAAGCCCATCGGCGTATTGACCATGGGCAGGCCACCGACATTCATGCCGAACAGGCCTGATATGATGGTCATCGGCAACAGCACCGCCGTCATCACCGACAGCACATAGAGCAGCTGGTTGGACTGCATTGTCAGCTTGGCCATCAACTCGTCCTGCAGCAACCTTGCGCGTGCCTGCAACTGCTCGCCGTCGTGATAGAGCGTGTGTGCCCGGTGCGAGAGCCTTGTCGCCATGTCATTGATCCGATCGGGCAGCTCATTGCGATGCGAATGGTCGAGATGGCGAAAAAGGTTTGTGAGCGTCGCCATCTGCCGGTGGATGACCACCAGTTGACGCCGCGCGTCGACCAGCGACTGCCGCTCGCCGTGCCAGGCATCGCGCACGATAACGGTCCTCGATGCCGTCCAGCGTATCGCCAAGACCGTGGAGCTCGGCCGCCATGCCGTCGAGCGACTGGCCCATGACCGCTTCGACCAGGTCGGCGGGGGAGCGGAATTTGCGCGAGCCGCTCTCCACCGCCTTGCGGATGAGATCGACCGATTCCAGTGGCTGCTTGCGCGCGCCGATCAGCGTCTTGTCGTTGAGCGCAAAACGGAAATGGCCGAGCCCGCGCGCTTCCGCCGAATAGTCGTGGCGCAGATCCGGCAGGTCGCCATAAAGCCAGGCATCCTCGAGATCGATGTGGCAACCCTGGCTGGCGCCGAGGAAAGCTTCGCGCACCGGCCCGGGCAGAGCCTGCTCGGCGGCGATCTCATGACGGGCGCGCAGGTCGGACAGCTGGTAGCTGCGCCATGTCCATGCAACCTCGGCCGCGTCCTTGGTGCGCAGGCCCTCGGCGGTGAAATGGTAGATGAAGAACAGCCCGTGCTCGTCGGGCAGGTAAGGCGACAGGCCTTCCGCGTTGAGAGCAATGTTCGCGGCTCGCCTCGCCAAGAAATTTCGACCAGGTTCAGATTTCGACTATGCCGACGCGCGGATGCCGACCCGTCCTTCGTAACACGAGTGAGGCGGGTTCCGTGTGACGGTTTCTTGACAGGCGATCACAGTTTGTCGAGCAGCGTTTAGAGTGTTTGCTGCTATCGCCGACGAATGGAGCTCACCCATCGCAACGGTCCGGTCAATCGCCAGCTGCGTGACGCAAGCGCCGCATCGCGCTCCGCCACCAGGTCGTCTCGGATCCTGGCCAGCGCGCTACGCTCGGCTACGAGGCCGTCTTGGGCCAGGGCGAGCGCGTCACGCTCCGCCATGAAGCTGTCTCGGGCTTGGATGAGGTCCTGCTGGGCGTGAGCAAGCGCGTCACGCTCCGCCATGAAGCTGTCTCGGTCTCGGATGAGGGCCTGTTGGGCGTCAGCGAGGGCGTCACGCTCGACGATGCCCTTTTCCAGTTCGCCGTGTAGCCGTTTAGCGGCCAGGTTCCCTGCGGTAACGGCCTTGCCAACCACATCGCAGCTCTCATCGAACGTCGCCCGCACCCTGTCGAGCTGGTCGCGCAAGTCCTGGCTGTCGCCTTCAGACGCCATACTGCGCAAAATGGCATAGGCGCTGCGGACTAATGGCGTGGCATCCGGATGGTTTTGCAGATCAGCGACCGAGGCCCGCTGATGATGCAGGTCCTTGTCCAGGAACTCGGCGATTGCGGTGTCGGCCTGATCGGACGTGACAGGCCAGACGATTCCGGTCTCCCTGGCCGCGCGGTCCATCTGATGTCGCCAGTCGCTCAACAGGTCTTCGTGGCGCAGGATACAGCGCGGCATGTGTCGCGAATGATGCTCCGCTTCGAGCACGTGCCTGAGCCACAGCATGAACGCTGTCGGCAGTTCCATTTGATCCCGTTCCTGCAGCGAACAGGCGACTTCGAGCGGGTTGCGGACAGGCAGAAATGCGATCGGGTCAATCCTGAGATCGGCCAGGATCGAGGCTATGAAGGGGAGGAACCGGCAGATCCGCGGATCCTTGACGAAAAACAGGGGGGCATCGCCGAACTCGCTGGCAATGATCGCCGTCATCATGGGCCGAAATCGCTCGGCTGCCGGCGACTGCAGCCACTGCCGATCTAGCGGCAGCCAATCTTGCCAGGAGGAGGCGGCCGCCGTGAGCAGGTGGTCGTCGGCGATGGTGAGTGGGGTACTTTCCCAATGTCCCTTGGGATTGTGGAGGCTCCCGGGCAGCAGATGTTTCGGCGGCGTGGCTCCATGCGCGGCGACGAGGGCGCCGAGCGCCGAGGTGCCGCTGCGGTGCATTCCGAGGACCAGGATCGCCGTCCTTGGTTCCGACGCGATCTCGCCCTTCGCGGCCTTCAATCGCTCGCGCGGATTCATCTCCCCTTTGTCTCGCTCTCCAAATTTCCGTTCCCGCCCAATGTTCTCCGTTAACCAACTGCGAAGCGGGCTGCAAATGGAAATCGTCGCCAACGTGCTTACATTGCGCACAAGACGGAGCTCAAGAAAAGCTGGACAGATCGAAGTCAGCTGCCCCAACGCTACAGATCCTTGCCAAGCAGATGCAGTCGATCAGTGGCTTCGCATTGGACTTCTGCTTCTGGGCCAGGCTGGCCTTGTTGCTGTCGCCGATCCAGATGTTGCCCAGTGTTTCGTAGCCGGCAGCCTTGAGCGCCAGCACGACGCGGCGCAGTTGATGCGCCAGGCCGACGACACCAACCGGGCTCAATTCCTGGCCGCCTGCGCCAAGGCCGGCTTCGTCCTCACATCTTGTCAATTACAGACTGCACGCCTTCCGTCGGCGCATCGACCGACGACCCCGCCACCATGATGGCGGCGACGATGGCCTCGGGGTCTTCGACCACCAGCGGCTTGACCCGTTGCGCGGTGTGGATGAAGCCTTCGCTGGCCATATGGTCGAGCAGCGCCAGCATCGGATCCCAGAATCCTTGAACGTTGGCGAAGACGATCGGCTTGCGGTGATGGCCGAGCTGGCCCCAGGTCATGATCTCGACGATTTCCTCGACCGTGCCGATGCCGCCGGGCAGCGCCACAAAGGCGTCGGATTTCTCGAACATCTTGTGCTTGCGCTCGTGCATGTTGTCGGTGATCAGCAACTCGTCGAGCCGGTCAAGCGCGGTTTCGGTCGCCTCCTTGTTGATGAGGAAGCGCGGAATGATGCCCGTTACCTTGCCGCCGGCCTTGAGCGCGCCTTCGGCGACTGCGCCCATAATGCCTTTGGTGCCGCCGCCATAGACCAGCCGCAGGCCGGCTTTGGCGAGCGAGCGGCCAAGCAGGTGCCCGGCCTTGGCATAGATTTCATCGCGGCCCGGAGACGAGCCGCAATAGACGCAGACGGATCGAATCGTGTTCATTCGTGATTGGTGATTGGGTCTGAATGCGGGGTCAAGCCCCAAGGGCTGACAAGCCCGGGCTTTTTCTTGTCGGTGCCGGCAAAACACGCTAGACCGGCTTCAGGTGGCTAAGGGGTAGGGGAAATATGGCTGTTAATCCATTGAAGGCGTTTCTGTTCGCGGCCGGTGGGACCGTCGCGGTCGTCGGAACCGCCTATGTATCGGGCGCACTCGACCCGTATCTGAATCCCACGCCGCCTGCGGCGATTGCATCGCTGACGCCGCCGGCTGAAAAGCCGGCCGATCCGGGGACCGAGGGAAGGCTGCCGCCGGCGCCCGCCGCGCCCACCGATGCCAAGGCTCCCGCAGCACCCGCGCCTGCCGACGCAACGGCTCCCGCGACCGAAGCTGCGGCTCCGGCGGCACCTGCCGCGCCCGCTGCTGCCCCAACAACCCCAGCGCCGGCCGCGGCCGGCCCGGTTGCGCCGAGCTTCGACGTCGTGCGCGTCGAAAGCAACGGCTCGATCGTCGTTGCCGGCAATGCTGCGCCCAATTCGAAGGTCGAGATCCTCAACGGCTCCTCGGTGCTTGGCTCGACTGTCGCCGGTCCGGACGGCGCCTTCGTCATCGTTCTCGACGATCCGCTGAAGCCCGGCGACTATACGATTGGGTTGCGCGCGACGGCCGGCGATGTGGTTACCCCTTCCGTGCAGACCGCCGTCGTTTCGGTTCCCAAGGACGCCGCCGGCCAGGTGCTGGCGATGGTCGAGGAACCCGGCAAGCCGGCCGAGCTGCTTAGCGTCCCGGCGCCTGAGACCAAGCCCGCGGCACCGGCCGCCGGCGATCAGGCCGCTGCCCCAGCCGCTGAGGCGCCTGCTACGGCTGCGCCTGCCGTGGCCGCTGAAACAGCACCTGCTGCTCCGGCTGTGGAAGCCGCAACTGCCCCTGCAGCGCCAGCAGTACCTGCAGCGCCGCCGGCGGCAGGCGTGGCTGCACCCAAGATCGTCGTCGAGGCGGTCGAGATCGACGGCAACAAGATCTTCGTCGCCGGTCTGGCTGACGCCGGCCGCAAGGTGCGCGCCTATGCCAATGATATCCTGCTTGGCGATGCGGTGACCTCGCCCGACGGTCATTTCCTGGTCGAGGCGACGCGCGACATCCCGGTCGGCAGCTACACCATCCATGTCGACGGTCTCGACGCCGACGGCGTGAAGGTCGTGGCCCGCGCCGCCGTGCCGTTCGAGCGCGAACCCGGCGAAGCGATCGCCGCCGTGGCGCCCGCGGAGGCCAAGCCCACCGAGACCAAGCCCGCCGAAGCAAACCCTGCTGAGCCGGCCGCACCGGCTGCTGCCGAAGCACCGGCCGCTCCGAAGCCTGCGGCGCCAGCCACTATCGCGGCTGCCCCTGCGAAGCCCGCACCGGCTGCTGCCGCATCCGCACCAGCCGCACCGGCAGCGCCCGCCGCTGAGGCTCCAGCCGTCGTCGCGGCGGCAACGCCCGACCTGCCCGAGACGGTGGCGCCAAAGCTCGAACATGCAGACGGCGCGGTCATCATCCGCAGGCACGACACGCTGTGGCGGATCTCACGGCGCGTCTACGGTCACGGTGTGCGCTTCTCGACCATTTATCTCGCCAACCAGGACCAGATCAGCGATCCCGACCGCATCTGGCCGGGGCAGGTGTTCAAGGTTCCGGAAAAGTCCAAGGAAGGCGAAGCCGCCGACCTCAAGGCGATGGGCGAGCAGGTGACAACGGCGCCGGCGAAGACGCAGTAGCGGCCGAGCGCTTGATCTCCTCCCTTGAGGGGGAGATGGCCGGCAGGCCAGAGGGGGTCGCCGCGCATAGAACGCCGACCTTCTCTTTGCTGCAAACGACGTTGCATCAGGACGTACCGACCCCCTCTGTCGCCTTCGGCGACATCTCCCCCTCGAGGGGGGAGATTAGGTCGCTCTACCCATCGGGTTAGCTTGCCACGCACCCGTTCATCGTCTATCGCCGATGAACGATGGCAGACTCGCTCACTGAACCAGACCACGCAAACTGCGCACCGCCCCAAAGCCGCGCCGTTGCCGCGAGCTTCGCCGCACTCTCGCACCCGGCGCGCATCGAGATCCTTAGACATCTCTCGGCCAGCAATTCCTGCTGCTGCCGCGAGGTGGTCGATCATCTCGATCTGGCGCAGTCCACCGTGTCCCAGCATCTGAAGATCCTGGTCGAAGCCGGGCTGGTCCGCTTCGAGCCCGACCGCCAGCGCTCGCGCTATCAACTCGACCGCGCCGCGCTCGCCGACGTTTCCGCATCGCTGACCGCACTCGTCAATTCCTGCTGCTCCGGCCGCTGATTTCTCACCCAAAAGGCAAGACAAGTGGCAGAAAAAACCGTTTCCGATAGCTCGACCTTCAGCACCTTGCGCAATCTGTGGCCCTATATGTGGCCGGCCGACCGCGCCGATCTCAGGGCACGCGTCACTTGGGCAACGCTGCTTCTGGTCGTTGCCAAGCTGACACTGGTTGCCGGGCCGTACTTCTTCAAATGGGCGACCGATTCTCTGGCCGGTGACGCCAAATCGCCGCCGCCGCTGCCATCCTTCCTGCTGGCGCCGGTGATGCTGGTCGTCGCCTACAATGTCGTGCGGCTGGTGCAGCTTGGCTTCAACCAGCTGCGCGACGCGCTGTTTGCCCGCGTTGGCCAATATGCGGTGCGCCAGCTCGCGTTCCGCACCTTCGTTCACATGCACCAGCTGTCGCTGCGCTTTCACCTCGAGCGCCGCACCGGCGGCCTGTCGCGCATCATCGAGCGCGGCACCAAGGGCATCGAGACGATCGTGCGCTTCATCATGCTGAACACGGCGCCGACCATCCTCGAATTCGCGCTGACCACCGGCATCTTCGCCTACACTTATGGCTGGAAATATGTGGTCGTGGTGGCGGCCACGGTGTGGCTCTACGTCTGGTTCACGGTTCGCGCCAGCGACTGGCGGATCTCGATCCGCCGCGACATGAACGACAGCGACACCGACGCCAACACCAAGGCGATCGACTCCCTGCTCAACTACGAGACGGTCAAATACTTCAACAACGAGGGTATGGAGGCTGAGCGCTTCGACCGTTCGATGGCGCGCTATGAAATGGCGGCGACCAGGATATGGACCTCGCTCGGCTGGCTGAATTTCGGCCAGGGCATCATCTTCGGTCTCGGCACCGTCATCGTCATGTGCATGTCGGCGCTGGAGGTGCAGGCCGGCACGCAGACGGTCGGCGATTTCGTCTTCATCAACGCCATGCTGATGCAGCTTGCGGTGCCGCTCAATTTCATCGGCTTCATCTACCGCGAAATCCGCCAGGGGCTGACCGACATCGAGCAGATGTTCGACCTGCTCGATGTGCCGCAGGAAATCACCGACAAGCCGGATGCCAAGCTACTCGCCGTTACAGCCGGCAAGGTCGAGTTCCGCGACGTGCATTTTGCCTATGATCCGAACCGCAAGATCCTGAAAGGTGTCTCCTTCGAGGTGCCGGCCGGCAAGACGGTCGCCATTGTCGGACCGTCCGGCGCCGGCAAGTCGACGATTTCGCGGCTGCTATTCCGCTTCTACGACGTCCAGGGCGGTCAGGTGCTGATCGACGGCCAGGATGTCAGGGATGTGACCCAGCAGAGCCTGCGCGGCGCGATCGGCATGGTGCCGCAGGACACCGTGCTGTTCAACGACACCATCGCCTACAACATCCGTTACGGTCGCATCGGTGCCAGCGAAGAGGATATGCAGAAAGCCGCCGAGCTTGCCCAGATCGGCCCGTTTATCGAACGGCTGCCGGAAGGTTATCGCTCGATGGTCGGTGAGCGCGGGCTAAAGCTGTCGGGCGGCGAAAAGCAGCGCGTGGCGATTGCCCGCACGATTTTGAAGGCGCCGCCGATCCTGATGCTCGACGAGGCGACCTCGGCGCTGGACAGCCACACCGAACAGGAAATCCAGGCCGCCCTCGACCTGGTCAGCAAGGGCCGCACCACCATCGTCATTGCGCATAGGTTGTCGACGGTGATCACCGCCGACGAGATCATCGTGCTCAAGGACGGCGAGATCGCCGAGCGCGGCACCCATGCCGAGCTGATGCAAAAGCACGGCCTCTACGCCTCGATGTGGGACCGCCAGCGCGAAGCGACGGAAGCCGAAGAGAGGCTTCGGATCGCCAGGGAGAGCGATGAGTTGGGTGTGGTTGTGCGCAGAAGGACGTCGGAGTTGAGCTAGGTGGCGGAGCGCCAATCTCCCCTTGAGGGGGAGATGTCGCCGAAGGCGACAGAGGGGTCACCGCGCGTGAAGCGCTAACCTCCATCTGTCGCAAGGGGGGCGCATCCAGTCGAACCGACCCCCTCTCGCCTGCCGGACATCTCCCCAACGAGGGGGGAGATATGCAGCGTCGTCTCCATCATCACCACCGAAAATTTCCCCTTGACCTCAACCTAAGTTGAGATCGCAAACCCGTTCCTGAGCCACCGAACCCAAGTCGTTCAAGAACGGAGATAGATTCAAATGGATAAACTTGCCGAGGCAGCCGTGTTCAGGGTCGACAAATTCGTCGTTCCTGCCGAGGCCCGTGAAGAAATCCTTCGCAAGGTCAGGGCAACGCATGAACTGCTGCGCCTGCAGCAAGGCTTCGTCCAGGATTTCGTGCTCGAGCAATTTTCGGGCCCGGGCGAGTTCAACCTGGTCACCATTGTCGAATGGGAAAACCAGGCGGCCGTCGACAATGTCGTGCCGATCGTCAAGGCAGCCCATGAGCGGGCGGGCTTCAACCCGCAGGAGACCATTGCCCGGCTGGGTGTGAAGGCCGATATCGCCAATTATCAGCGTCTGCCTGAGATGTAGGAGGGCCAGTCCGTGCCAGGTGCGGGCGCTTCGACGCTCATTGCCTGGCCGGTGCGGGCATCGCTGATCATATGTTCGAAGCCGCGCCATTGGGCGGCAACGATGAACAGCGTCTTGCCATCCAGGCCGCCGAGCATGCAGGCAAAGCAGCCGCGATCGGCATTGACGCACTGCAAGACCTCACCACCTTCGCGCACCCGCACACAGCGTTTGTTGGGAACATCCGCATACCAGGCAGTTCCTTCGGCATCGAGGCAGACGCCGTCGGGAAAGCCATCGAGATCGGCCCAGACCCGGCGGTTGGAAAGCCCGCCATCCTCCGCGATATCGAAGGCGGTCAGCCGGTTGGCATGCGACTCCGCCACGATCAGTGTCCTGTTGTCCGGCGTCACCGCCATGCCGTTGGCGAAAGCGATGTTCTCGGCCACTTGTCGAACCGAGCCGTCCGGCGTGATCAGCACGATGGTGCCGGGCCCGAAATGCTCGCCCGGTGCAGGCGCCGACCCGCCGCCATTGACATAGATGTTGCCGCGCCCGTCGACGACGATCTCGTTCCACGGGCTGTTTGACAGCGACCGAAGATCGGAATGGGTGGCCAGCGTTCCATCCGCCTCCTGCCGCAGCAACAAGCCATCCCGACCCGAGACGATCAGCAATCGGCCATCCGGCAACCAGTCGATCGAATAGGGCAGGATGGCCGGCACGGTGAGCATCACCTGGTTCCCGCCGTCCTCATCCACCGCGACGATCTCTCCGGTTCCCCAGTTGCAGAGCCACAGGCGTCCGTCGTGCCAGCGGGGAGACTCTCCGAAAGCGAGGCCTTCTGTAATGACCTTGGCGTTCAGGGCGACTGATTTCGAGGATGGCATCTCTGACCCTGGTTTGTCGACTCGCCGCAATTCGGCATTGTCGCGAAGCGCTTTCCTGCCAAGGACGTATGAATCTGTGGCGCCCCGACACCGTCGACAATTTCGGCAAACCATCGTGCGGATGCCTCTGGATCAGAGTGCCTTTAATCCTTGAGGGCAGCTGATATTGTCGCGTCGGAAATAACCCGTTCGCGCAAGTTTTGCGACCTAGAGAGTATTTTCGATGTTCGGTTTCTTTTCCCGCAAATCCAAGAAAACGCCCGAGAAGTCGGCATCAGATTCTGGAAAGCAGTTGGAATTCGGCCTGCCGTTGCCGGTCGTCGTACAGCGTTCGAACGTCGAGGATCCTGATGAAGAGCCGTTTTTTCTCGTCTTCGCTGTCATGCAATTCGTCACAGCGATGGTTTCCAAAGGACTCAATCGTTATCCCGAAATCGACACCAAGGCGATGCAGGTCCTTCATGCCGACTCGTACTCTTCGGAGGTAAAGAACGGCGGCCATAGTCAATTCATCCACAATGCCGGGCAGGAAATCGGCGCCATGATTGCCAACGCACGAGCTGGACTCACTGCTTGTGGCGCAAAGGGCCAGCTTGCGACTTTGGAAAAGATGTCCAGCTGGATTGCAGACTATCCCAACGAAGCCGCCCAGCAGACGGGCTTCGAGGGCGGGCGGGATGATTTTCTCGATACACTTGATCATGCGTTCTACGTTGCGGATGAGGCCGCGCCCATGGAAAACCTTTTGGCGCGCTGGATCGCGTCATGGCCTGATCTGCAAGTTGTCGATAGTGACGATTACGACGACGTCATACACCGGCTGGTGATGGCCAATCCGAAGCGCGAAGGCAGGCTTCTTCATAAGTCCGTTGGCAACTTGGCAGGCCAGATGATCTTGAGCTGGCGCGATGTCGGGGCCGGCCTTGCCTGCGCCAAGATCGCGCCGCCCGAGATCAAAATCGCGTTCGGCATGGCAAGGATGCTGAACATAGAAGGAGAGAAACAGCTGGTTTTTCAACTTCAGACCAGCGCGAAGAAGACCCGACTATGCAGTGCGACGGAGACACACGTCACAGTCTACGAGTACATCGCTCCAGAAGAGTTGCTTGTCATACCGCCAGGCGAGAGCCCGCTAGCGGCTAACGCCCCGAAAGTTGGCGCCAAGCTTGGCATTGCTGAAGAGCCCGAGATCACAGCGGTCATTGAGCTGGCGGAACAATACCATGCTCCCGCCGCCGTCGACCTCCTGCTCCGCAAGGCAGGCTTCGACCCGACGGATGCCATCGTTTCTGCGAATTCGGTGGTGCAGAAGGAGGAAGGAGCAATCGTGAATTGGGTGGTGCTGGCATCAGGCCAAGTCTTCCTTTTCCAATCGTTGCGGAACGGCGGTGTGCTCTTGCGCGGCAAGGATGATGAAAGCCTCGCTGAGGCCGCTATGGCCGAGCTCAATGCCCACTTTGATCGCTCCGCTGCGGCGGGTTAGCGACAGCAAGCCTACTTTTTCTCCGTCAGGAAGAACGTGCCATCGGCATGGCCGTTGGCACCGCATGACAGAGGCTCCGATCTGCCATCCTTGCCGGCGCCGCTCTGCTGGACGACAAGCGCATCGCCGTCGCGTCGGAAGGTAAAGACAAAACCGGTTGGGTTGTCGTTGTCGAAGGCACGGTCGACCAGCCGCAGAGTGTTGCGCTCCTCGACCGTGCCGTCGATCTCGCATGACCCACTTCCCGAGACTGGATTGGAAACGACATCTTCCGAGATTTCGACCTTGCCTCCGCCAACAGCCTTGATGTCGACGCTGCCGCGCACGCTGCTCCATGTGCCGATCAAACCTGCATCGGGGGGCTTGCGTATGCCGGACAGGAAGGTTGCGCGGTCGCGCAGGAATTCGCCGAGATCGAAAGTCTGTTGGTTCTTGGGCGAACTTTCGTTGAAGCCGGCGATCTGGTCGCGATACGCGATGAAATCGCTTTGGTCGTCCCGCAGCGCCTTGCCGGCAAGAGCATCGAGCCTCTTCAGCAGCGCGGTATAATTCTTCGCGACGTCGGCATCGGCTTGCGCCAGGACCGGATCGGCGCAAATGGCCTTTTCCGCCACGCTGGCGGCCTTGGCGCAGTCGAAGGATGGCTTGCCTTGCGCAACTGCGTGGTCGCTCGCTGCCACAAGTACGGTCAAAACGGCACCCACGGCTGACGATCGTATGGCAACAAGATACGTTTTGCCTGAATTTGGCGCCATGGCAGTCGGCCTTTTCGCCGCGCGTTCAGCCGGCGTTGGCCCGAATTCTGGCGGCAAAGCAGCCGACAGGCAAGCACGTCACCGTTCCTGCCGGCTGCGGACGATGCGGCCTTGCCCAATGTTGCGTTGCGGCAGCGGAGCCTTTCCGGTATTGAGGCCGGACCTGAAACAGGGACCGCTCCCATCCCATGAGCCCCATCCGATGAGCCTTGTCGATTCGATCAAGAATGCCTTCGTTCCGATCCATCGCGAGGGCTATCCGTTCATTGCCGCCTTTGGTGCGGGCACGCTGTTCCTCGGCTATTTCTCCTCGGTGCTGTTCTGGATCGGCCTGATCCTGACCGCCTGGTGCGTCTATTTCTTCCGTGACCCCGAGCGTGTCACCCCGGTCGATGACAGGCTGGTGGTCAGTCCCGCCGACGGCGTCATCTCGGCGGTCGGCCCGGCCGTGCCGCCGCGCGAGCTTGGCCTCGGCAACACCGAGATGACCCGCATCTCGGTGTTCATGAACGTCTTTTCCTGCCATGTGAACCGCGCTCCGGTGCGCGGCCGCATCACCAAAATCGAGCACCGGCCGGGCAAGTTCCTGAATGCCGAACTCGACAAGGCAAGCTCGGAGAACGAGCGCAACGGGCTGGTCATAGACAGTCCCAACGGCATCGTTGTCGCCGTGCAGATTGCCGGCCTGGTGGCGCGCCGCATCGTCTGCTGGGCCGAGACCGGCGGCTCCATTGCCGTCGGCGAACGCTTTGGCCTGATCCGCTTCGGCTCGCGCGTCGATGTCTTCCTGCCGTCAACCGCGGTGCCGCGCGTCGCCGTCGGCCAGACGGCGGTCGGCGGCGAAACCGTGCTCGCCGAATTCGGCGGCGTCGCCGCAACCCCGCTCGTCAGGATTTCGTAAGCGGTGGGCGCGCCGTTCAAAAAGTTCGAGGCCCATGGCAGCGGCGGCCCGCGCATCCGCGAAATTCCGATGCGCATGGTGCTGCCCAATCTGGTCACCGTGCTTGCCATCTGCGCCGGCCTGTCCGGCATCCGCTTCGGCTTCGAGGGCCGTTTCGAGCCGGCCGTGGTGATGGTGCTGCTCGCCGCCTTCCTGGACGGCATAGACGGGCGCCTGGCGCGCATGTTGAAGGCGACATCCAAATTCGGCGCGCAGATGGATTCGCTGGCCGACATCGTCAATTTCGGCGTCGCGCCGGCACTGGTGCTCTACGCCTTCCTGCTCGACCGCGCCGGCTCCTTCGGCTGGATCGCAGCTCTTCTGTTCACCATCGCCTGTGGCCTGCGGCTGGCGCGCTTCAACGTGCTCGACGAAGACCATGACCGGCCGATCTGGCAGAGCGAATACTTCGTCGGCGTGCCGGCACCGGCCGGCGCCGTGCTGGTTATGCTGCCGCTCTATCTGTCCTTCCTGCGGCTCGGTCTCGAGCCGGACCGCCTGACGGCATTCGTCGCCACCGGCTTCACTGTGCTGGTCGCTTTCCTGCTGGTCAGCCGGCTGCCGGTCTATTCCGGCAAAAGCCTGAAAGTGCCGGGCGACAAGGTGCTGCCGATCATCCTGGCGGTCGTTCTCTACGTCCTGCTGTTGATGACCTATCCCTGGTACACGCTGACCGCCTCTGTCGCAGGCTATCTCATCTTCCTGCCTTTCAGCGTGCGGGCGTATTCGAAGCGCGCCAAGCGCGAGGGCGAAAAAGTGCCGCCGTCGGATATTGGGTAGTTGCTATCTCCCCCCTTGAGGGGGAGATGTCGCCGAAGGCGACAGAGGGGGTCGGTACGCCCCGGACGCGACCTCGTTTGAGCGAAGAGGACGTCGGCGCTTCACGCGAGGCGACCCCCTCTGGCCTGCCGGCCATCTCCCCTCAAGGAGGGAGATACGCTAAGCCGCCAGGCCCAGCCCCAGCTTCTCGATCGCCAGGTTCCGCGTCGAGACATAATCCGTCTTGCCGGAACCCAGCACCGGGATCTCCTCGACCTTGACGATGTCGTTGGGCACCATCAGTTCGGCCGCACCTGCCTTCTTGCCGAAGGCGCGCAGTTCTTCCGGATCGGCGTCGTCGGCGGTGGTGACCAGCACGATGCGCTCGCCCCGCCTCTTGTCCGGCACCGCCACCGCGGCGTGGCGCTCTTCCGGCCACAGCGACTGCACCAGCATCTCGACGGCGCCCAACGACACCATCTCGCCAGCGATCTTGGCGAAGCGTTTTGCCCGGCCGCGAATGGTGATGAAGCCTTCGCGGTCGACCGAGACGATGTCGCCGGTGTCGTGCCAGCCGTCCAGCGGCTGCAATTCGCCGGGCCGGTCAGCGGTCATGTAGCCCATCATCAAATTTGGCCCGTCGAGCCACAGGCGGCCGGCACCCTCGATACCCTCGACCGGTTCGAGCTTCATGCGCATCGCCGGCAACAGCCGTCCGACCGTGCCGTCGCGACCATGGATGGCGGTGTTGACGGCGACGACGGGAGCGGCCTCCGTCAGCCCGAACCCCTCGATGATCGAGGCATCGAAGCGCTCGCGATAAACGCGCCGCGTCTCCGGCTTCACCGCTTCCGCGCCGGCGACGACGAAGCGCAGGCTGGAGAAATCGCCATCCTTGGCGGTGCGGGCATAGTTGGCGAGGAAAGTGTCGGTGCCGAACATGATGGTCGGCTTCACCTTGCGGGCGATCTCCGGGATGATCTTGTAGTGCAGCGGTGACGGGTAGAGGAACAGTTTTACCCCGGTCACCAGCGGCAGGATGGTACCGCCGGTCAGGCCGAAAGAGTGAAAAACCGGCAGCACGTTGAGCAGGATGTCGGACGGCGAAATGGTAATGCGCGCCTCAGCCTGCATGGCGTTGGCGTGGAGATTGCGATGCGACAGCACCACGGCCTTGGGCGTGCCTTCCGAGCCTGAGGTGAACAGGATTGCGGCGGGCTTGGCCGCATCCTGCCGCTGCAGCGGGAACCGCCAGAGCACCGCTGCTGCGAGCTTTTCCAGCGTCGTGACGCTTGCGCGCACATCCTCCAGCCACAGCATCTTGGCGCCGCCGGCCTCGACCGCGGCGATGATGTCGGCAAGCGCCGCCTTTTCGACGAACGCGCGCGAGGAAACCACCGTTCGGATGACTGCGGTGCGGACCGCGGCCGTGACGCTGGCCGGCCCTGCCGTGTAGTTGATCATCGCCGCTACCCGGCCGGCCGAGAGCAGGCCGACGAAGGACAGCACCACGCCATTGGCGTTGGGCAGCAAAACCCCGACCGCTTCGCCGGGCGCCGCCACCGCCTCGAAACGGCGGCCGAGCACGCGCGCGCCGATGAACATTTTTCGATAGCTGAGCGAGCCGCTGATCACATCCTCGATGATCGGGTGCGAGGCGCCGGTGCGATCCGCGGCATCGCGCATGGCCAGGAACAGGCCGCGATCGAGGTTGCTGCCATAAAGCCGCGCCTCGGCGATGCGGTCGAACAACGCATTTGTGTTGGAAGCCTGGTCGGGGTTGCGCGCCACCAGTTCGGCAATCGTCATTGGTTCCAGCACGCTGATCGAGAGTTTTGGGAACCAGTGGCGCGGCGCCCGGTTCTTTGGCGTCAAGGAAACCGGCAGGTCGCGCGCGCCGGTGACGAAGATCGGCACGATGCGGGCGTCGGCCTGCATGGCGATGCGGGTGACGGCGCGGAACAGGCGAAACGTCTTCACATCGGGCTCGACGTCACCGGGCAGATAGACGGCAAGCCGGCCTTTACCCTTCAGCACCCTGACCAGCCGCCGGCTGACGAAGAGATGCTCGGCGTTGAAGGCGATGGTGCGGCCAAGCTCGCGCCAAGGCTCCATCCAGGGCGAGCGCGCCGAGGCCTCGTCGAGAATGTGCAGCGTGTCGTCGGGCAGCAGCGACAGCATCAGCGCCGGCTCGAAGCGTGACTGGTGCGAGACCACATAGATCACCGGCGTCGGCGCGTTGCGGGCAATGCGGATGCGCCGGTCATCGATCCGGTAGGCGAGCTTGAACGGCACATAGAGCAGCGCCTGGGTAAAGCGCAGGTCGAGACGAAACGTCTCGATCGCGCCAATCAGCAGCCAGGCCAGCACGAGGCCTGCAAGCAGCGCCAGTGTCAGGATCATGCCGCGTCTCTCCCAACGGTCCGGTATGCGGCTCTTCGTCCGCTTCGAGAGCAGAGGGTAGCGCAATGGGGAGCAAGGTCAATGCGCGGGTGCGAGGGAGCGGTGTTCCACCTGACCTCACCAGGCAATGACCCAAACGCAGGCCTTGAAATGTTGCGACACGTGTCGTAAATAAAGCGACACGTGACGGAGAGGTAATATGGCCAGTTCCCCGCTGGGTTTTGCCGAGGCACCGCATATGGAGCCGGAGTTCGAACGAATGGTCGACCTGTTTGGTGGACGGAAGGTTCTTGGATTCTCGGTAGCCAGTCCTCTTGAGGCACATGAAATGATCCTGCATGGAATTCCGGGCCAGGCGCTCGAAAGCCTCGTCAGGCATCTGATCATCATTGATCCCGCCGATGCGTTTGAGACCGCATTCGGCATGAGCGAGCGGACATTTCAGCGGCACAAATCGGATCACTCCAAGACCCTCAGTCGGGAGCAAGGTTCCAGAACCTGGAACTTCGCCAAGCTCCTGACAAAGGCCACGTCCGTGCTCGGGACTCAGGAAGACGCGGAAAAATGGATGATCGAGTCTGCCATGGGTTTGGACAATCGCCGGCCGATCGATCTGCTGGCCACGGCGGCGGGCACTGCGCTTGTGCAGGAGTTTCTTGAGCGGCTCGACTATGGTGTCTACGCGTGACGCCTTTGCCGGGCTCCCTCGGAACAGGGCAGTTGTTGGGCTGGAGGCTTGATCACAGACGCTTCAAGGCGAGCTGGGACAGTGGCGAAGGAGCCTTCAAGCTTGGGGGAAGGTGGAACAGCAAAGGGATCAGAGCCGTATATGCGTCCATCGACCCATCGACCGCCATCTTGGAGGTGGCGGTCCACAAGGGGTTTCGCACGCTGGATACTGTCCCTCACGTGCTGACGGCATTCGACATCGTCGATCCATCAGAGATTTATGTGGTCCAAACCGACGATATTCCGAACGCGAACTGGCTGCGTCCCGGCATCCCGGGCGCGGGACAGCAGCAGTTCGGCGATGGTCTGCTGGCAAAGCATCCGTTCTTTCTGATCCCCAGCGCGGTATCCCAGCACAGCTGGAACCTGGTGTTCGATCCCAACCGGGCGGCAGGCCTTTATAGCTTGCATCTCCGGGAGGATTTCGCGCTTGATACAAGGCTTCATCCTCCCGCTGGGTAGCAATCAGGCCGTGGCCTTCAGCCGCCCACTGATGAACCGGAACTCCTGCGACTTGCCGCCATAACCGTATGCCGCGGCCGGGACTTCATGCACGAAGGCATAGCTTTCCTCGTGCACACCACCCAGCAACTTACCGAAGGCCTCAAAGATCGCCTTCAGATAGGCTTCCAGCTCCAGCTTGGTGTTGGTGCCGTCGACCACCTTGATGTCGAGCCAGAAAGTATTGGCGCCGTGCTCGGCCAGCGACTTGCCGCCGGCGAACCAGTGCTGCGGGTCGATATAGGTGACAGCGACGGCAGTGATCGTCGGGTCCTTGCGCAGATGGGTTGCGGTCAGGCCGGTGATTTCCTTGGCGATTGTGGCGGACAGCTTGGCGTCGGGCTTGCCGGTGACGCTGATGTTGATGATGGGCATTTTTCTCTCCTTCGTTTGAGCGGCGTCTGTTTGCCGTTGGAGAGACAATGCCATCATCTTTGAATCAAAAAAATCGAATTGTTTCGAACAAAAGGTTCTGTATTATCGAAGTATGCAAGCTCTCGATCCCGATCTGCTCAAAACCTTCCTTGCCTTTGTCGATGGCGGCTCGCTGGCTCAGGCTGCGTCTGCTGTCGGCCGCTCGCCCTCGGCGGTGACCGCGCAGATGCAGCGTCTCGAGGAGATCGTCGGCGAACCGCTGCTGGTGGCGCAGGGGCGCGGGCGCGGGCTGACGCCGGCCGGCGAGGATCTTGTCGGTCATGCCCGCCGCATTCTTGCCGTGCACAGCGAGGCCTGGCTGGCGCTCAAGGGCGCGCGTGCCGCTGGTCGCGTCGCCATCGGCACGACACAGGATTTCGCCGATAGCGGCCTGCCGGAGCTGCTGCGCGCCTTCGCGACCAGCCATCCGCGCGTCAGGGTCGAACTCCGCGTCGGCCGTTCGGCCGAGCTTGGCGAGGCGCTGCAGGCCGGGCAGCTCGATCTGGCCGTTGTCATGCGCAAGACGCCGGCCAATGACGAAGTCGGGCTGTTCAGTGAGCCGATGCTGTGGCTGTGCTCGCAAAAAGGGCTTGCCGTGCGGGAAGAGGAATTGCCGCTGGCGCTGCTCGACCCCTATTGCGGCTTTCGCGAAGCAGCACTCGCGGCCCTCGATGCTGCCGGCCGCCGCTACCGCATTGCCGCCGGCAGCGCCAGCCTTGCCGGCTTGCGCACGGCGGTCAATGCCGGCATCGCGCTGACCTTGCGCACCGCCCGCTTTGCCCATTCAGGCATTGCCGAAGCACCGCGCGAATTCGCCCTGCCGCCGGTGCCGACAGCGCAATTCGCGATAAAACTCGGCCAGGGCGCCGAGCGGCCGGCGCGCGATCTTGCCATCCTGCTCAGCGACAACCTCGCCTTGCCCGGCTTTGCCGGCTGATGTCCAAAGAAAAAGCCGACCTTTACGGTCGGCTTTGAGGAGGACGGGTCGAGGGGTTTGGGGGGACTTGGGGGGTGACCCGTCGCACATAAAACTGCCTGATCCGCATGATGGTTCCATGACTTGGAAAATAATTATTGGGTTGCCGCACTTTTTCTCGCGGCCAGCCAGTCGCGCCCCGCATGGGCGAAAACCGCGCACAGTACTATGGCGCCGCCGATCAGGCTGGCGGCCGGCGCGATCTCGCCGAGGAACAGGAAGGCGAACAGGATCGCAAACGGCACTTCGGCGGCACCGAGAAGGCCGGACTCGGGCGCAGGATCAGCCGCGAGCCTTCCGTCCACAGGATCGACGCCGCCGCAAACGATCCTCCGAAGGCGACGAGCAGCACGGCGTCGCGAGCAGAAATCGCCAGGGGGTCGGTGACGAACCAGCCGAGCACGAACAGCAGAAGCGCCGAGACTGCGCCCGCCCACACCACCGGCGTGTCGCGGAAGGCGCGCACCATGATCATGTAGAGCGCGCTGCCGGCGGTCATCAGCAGCGCGAGCCCATCGCCAAACAGATGACCGCTGCCGAAGCCGGAGCCGACCATCATCGCCACGCCGCACAGCGAAACGGCGGCGGCGGCAAGCGTCTGCGCCCGGAACGGCTCGCGCACCAGCACGAAGGCGAGCAGCGCGGTGATGAAGGGCGCGGTGGCGTAGATGACCGCGACATTGGCGACATAGGTGAATTTGAACGCCGAGATGAAGGCGATGCTGGCCGCGGCGCCCTCGAGGGCCAGCAACCAGCCGCGCCAGCCAAGCCGCAAGCTTTCCCGCCCGCCGGAGCGGCGCCGGCGCCACAGCACATAGAAGGTGATCAGGATCGCGCCGACAAAGCCGCGCCAGCAAGTGATGGTCAGCGGGTCGGCGTGGATCGATTTGGTCAGCACGCCGGTGAGGGCGAAGAAAGCCGCCGAGGCCGCCACCAGCATGATGCCGAGCGTACGCTCGGCAGCGGTATCTGTGGTGCCTGGGCCGTCGAGCGCTTCCGTCATCTCAGCAGCCTATCCGTCTTCTCCTGCCACCATGCTGTCAGCACGGGGTACTCATAGCCGCTTGCGGAAATGCTCGTTGCCGATGATCAGCAGGCCGGCGCCGACGATCAACGCCGCCCCCAGAAACACCTCGCGACGCGGCACGTCGCCCCAGATCGCAAAGCCGAGCCCGAAGGCCCAGACCAATGAGGTGTATTCGAACGGCGCCACGATCGACACCGGCGCCCGCTTCATGCCTTCGAACAGCATAAATTGCGCCACGCCGCCGAGCGCGCCGACGCTGATCAAAAGCAGCAACTGGCGCCAGTCCGGCATCTGCCAGACCAACAGCGCCGGCACCGTGGAAAACACCAGGAAGTAGAAATTGTTGAGCACAAGCTGGATCAGCGTGCGCTCGGCCAGCGCCGTCTTGCGCAACAGCACCACGGCAATGCCCCACAGCACTGCCGCAGCCAGTACCAAGAGCATCGGCACGGACAAGCCGAGACGAGTGGGATCACAGGCGATGAAGACGCCGACGAAGCCGATGAACACCGCCAGCCAGCGCAACAGCGGCACCTTTTCGCCAAGCATCGCCACCGACAGCACGGTGACGATGATCGGGGCGGCGTAATAGATGGTGGTGAGTTCGGCCAGCTGCAGGGAGCGGGCCGCGTTGTAGTAGCAGAGCCAGGCGCCGAGCGTGAAGGCGCTGCGCACCAGCATCGGCCGCACGATGGGCGAGCGCATTGTGTCGGCAAAGATGGGCGGTCCGCCGATTGCAGCACAGCCGATAAGCACAGCGATCGAGCGGAAGAACATGATCTGCCAGACGCTGATGCCGACGACCAGAAGCTTGATCGCGGCGTCCTGCGTCGAAAACAGGAAATAGGCGCAGCCGGTGAACAGGATGCCGGCAAGCACCCTTTCGCGGGTTTCCAGAATGGCAATATCGGCCATGCGGCGTGTCCGGCGCTGTCAAGAGGACGAAGAAGAAGCCTGCCCCAATCAGGCTCCCATTGCAGGCTATACGGGCGAAAGCCTGCGGGGCGCTACGCCAGTGGCAAGCTTGCGTTGGCGCAGCCTGGCCGACAGCGTGGGCACGCCGTTCACTGTGTTGCCTGGTAGAGCTCCGAAGCAGCCTCCTTCAGGGCGCGCCGGCCGCCCGGCCTGAGATACATCATGTGGCCGCCCTCGATGACGTCGAGACGGATAGGTTTTGCCCCGCCGAGCGTCGGGATTTGGCTCACCAGATAGCGTGAGGCCAGATAGGGAGTGACCAGATCGGTGTCGCCGTTGACGATCACCACGCCGAGCCCCGGGTTGAGCGAGCGCGCCCGCTGCAGATCGTCCATCACCCCGGCATAGCCTTGCCGCGAGCCGCCATAGTCCCAGGCGTGGGTCACATCGCCATTGAGCAACCTGTAGCTGACATCGGTGCGAAAATTCAGCTCGTCGCGCGCATAACCGACAAAGGCCGAGGTCAGCGCCGGCACGCTGCGGTCGAGCACCGGATCCGGGCCGGCGCTGCGGGCGCTCTCCGGGGCGATGTCGCTCGTGGCGATGGTGCCGTCATACGGGCTGAGCACTTTTCCACTGGGGCGCTGGAATTCGCGCGCGAACAGGGCGGTCGGGATGCGGGCGGAATTGCGCTGCACGAGGTCGAGCGGCAGGCCGGTGATCTCGGCCACGCGCTGGCTGGCCAGCCGCCCGCCCTGTTCCAGCCCGCCGGTCAGAGCCGTGAGGTAGTCGCCCAGCGCATACTTTTCGACCTCGGCGAGCTTTTCGCGCAGTGCTTCGCCGCTGAGGCCTTCGCTGCGCAGGCGCACCGCCGCCATCGAGGGCAGTTCCAGCGCCCAATGCAGCGGCTGGAATTCGTCGGGCAGCACCAGCGTGAACTCCAGTGCAGGCGAGATCAGCACGATGCCGTTGGGGCTCAGGCCGACATCTTCCTGCAGGGTCCTGGCGAGAAGTGCCGCGCGGAACCCGCCATAGCTTTCGCCGGCAAGGAAGAGCGGCGATCCGGTGCGGCCGTTCTGGGCGAGATAGAGCCGGATGAAAGCGCCGATCGAACTGGCGTCCTGGCTGACGCCCCAAAAATCTTTTGTGTCCTGGCCGGGGGCCTCGTGGCTGTAGCCGGTGCCGACCGGATCGACGAAGACGAGGTCGGTCATGTCGAGCCAGCTGTCGGGATTGTCGATCAGCTTTTGCGACGGCGGCAGGAATTGGCCATCGGGGCCTGTCGCGACGACACGCGGGCCGAGTGCGCCGAGATGCAGATAGGCGGATGCCGCGCCCGGGCCGCCATTGAAGACGAAGGTGATGGGGCGAGCCTTCTCCGCGCCCGCCAGTGGCGGCAGCGTATAGGCGACATAGAAGATTTCCGCGGTGACCTCGCCCTTGCCGGATAGCAGTGACAGCGTGCCGGCCTTAGCCTGATAGTCCAGCTTGCGCCCGGCAATGGTGATTGAATGGCTGGTCGTCTGCGGTGCCGGCAGCAGCGACAGCACGCCGCCTGCCGGTGCGGGGCGCTCGGGCGTTTCGGCGAGGACTGGCTGCGCGAAGGCTGCAAGCACCAACAGGGTAAGCGAGATCAGTTTCAGCTTGAACGGCATGATGTCTCCGCGGGAATGACTCTGCTTAGGTATGGCCGGGGCGGTCGAAGTCAAAGTAACTCTTCGTGAGGTAGCATTCCTTCAGCCCCCTCTGTCCTGCCGGACATCTCCCCCCACAGGGGTGGAGATTGGATGTCGCGACCGCCTTCGCTAATCGCCGGCGTAGAAAGCGCCATCGGCGAAGCTGCAGATCTCCCCCCTGTGGGGAGGTGGCCGGGCCAGAGGGGGGCGCTGTCTCGCTGGCATATCAGTGCTATCAAAGCGCGACGGACTCGAAAAGGAATGCAACATGGACGCCACCGAACTCAAAGCCATGCAGGCGCCGCTCAAGGAGGCCTATCGCGGCGATGCTACGCAGGCGCTGATCACGCTTCGCGCCAAAGGCTCCATCGACGACCAGTCGATTGCCTGCAAGGTCGAGACGGGCAGGGCGCTGGCGGTCGCCGGCCTGCATCCGGCGACCGGCGGTTCCGGGCTCGAATTGTGTTCGGGCGATATGCTTTTGGAGGCGCTGGTGGCGTGCGCCGGCGTGACGCTGAAGGCAGTGGCGACGGCGCTGGAATTCAGGCTTGGCGCAGCCACCGTCGAGGCCGAAGGCGATCTCGACTTTCGCGGCACGCTGGGCGTGGCCAAGGACGCCCCCGTGGGCTTTCGCGCCATCCGGCTGAATTTCAACCTCGACACGGATGAGCCGCAGGATCGCATCGACGCGCTGATCAAGCTGACGGAACGCTATTGCGTGGTCTTCCAGACCATCAACAGCAAGCCGGAGCTGACGGTGAAGGCGCGCGCCTGATCTCCCCCCTTGAGGGGGAGATGTCGCCGAAGGCGACAGAGGGGGTCGGGCCGACTGGACGCGACGCCCTTTGTGCGGAAGGAGGTTGGCACTCTACGCGAGGCGACCCCTCTGGCCTGCCGGCCATCTCCCCCTCGAGGGGGGAGACTGCGCTACTGCGCCGCAGGCTCTTCCGCGTCGCCCTCATCGGTAAACGGGGAGGCGCTCGGCACGCAGTTGACCGCCCAGCCGGCCGGCGTCGGCTGCTTCTGATATTCGGTAATCGCGTTTGTGCACTGTTCGCGGGTGTCGAAGGTGCTGGGCAGCACCACCATGCCGCCTTGCGGGCCGGCGATCACCAGGTACCAGACCAATGCTACGCTGGGAGCAGCCATGGGAATTCCTCGCTTTGCTGGGTGTCGGAATCGGGTCGACCCTAGCAACTCCCGGCTGATGGCGAAAGCAGGGCGATGGGGGAGGGACCTGCCGGACCATCACAGACCCGTGAACGAACCGCTCCCAGACGTCTCTCAGTTCGCGGCAAAGCAGTAGAACAGGCCGTCGCCGCCGGTGCCTTTCAGCGCCTCCTGGCTGCAGCCGCCGCGCGAGGCATGCGAGGAGTTCCAGGATTTCGCCGCCGCCGACTCATCAAGGCCGGTGCGGTCGTGATGGCCCATCATCGCCGCGCCCTCCGCCCCGCTCAAGGTCCAGTCGCCGCAGGTCTGGTCGGCGAGCTTGGTGCCGTCAGGCTTCGAGCCGGTCAATATGTCGTGCCGGTTCGGCTTGTCGCCGCGGCCGTTGACCACCTCGCCCTTTTCGTTGAGCGCCGTCTGCTTGGTGATGGCGTTGGCGTCGCTGTGCAGCGAGGCGACGTCATCGGCAATCTTCTCCCCCTTGGCGTTGACCCAGGGACCCTTGCCGA
Source organism: Mesorhizobium sp. C268A (assembly GCF_040324475.1). Lineage (NCBI taxonomy): Bacteria > Pseudomonadati > Pseudomonadota > Alphaproteobacteria > Hyphomicrobiales > Phyllobacteriaceae > Mesorhizobium > Mesorhizobium sp. C268A. The sequence continues at coordinate 1,070,871 of NZ_JAMYVX010000001.1, read as the reverse complement.
TACGGTCGCGCGCATCGACATTGGCGCTCGAGAGATAGGCGTGCCATTCCTTGCCGGTAACCCCAGCCGCTTCCGCCAGCGAGGCGCAATGCGCGTCGGCACCCTTGAGACCGCCGAGATCGGCGCCCTTGCCGGAACCGACGCTGGTGACGAAGAAACTCATCTTGGCGTCTTGCGCCAGCGCCACGCCGGCTGTGGCGGCAATCGCGGCGGCGGCAACGAGAAGAAGTCTACGCATGTCGGTCCTCCGGTTTCGAATGTCCTACATTCGAAGAAACGTAACTGGAGGCCTGTTTAATCCCGCTACAACCCGGTTTATTCCGGCTGCCGGTAGGCGACGAAGCGGTTGTTCTTGACCTGGAAGATCAGCCCCGTCTCTTTCATCTCGGGGCTCGCCAGCGGCACGATGCGTTTTGCCACCTCTGACGGGTGCGGCAGCGTTTCCGGATCCTCGCCGGGCGCGGCCTGCGCACGCATGGCGGTGCGGGTGGCGCCGGGGTCGACCGCATTGATGCGGAGCGCCAGGCTCTGCGTCTCATGCGCCCAGGAACGCGTCATGGCTTCCACAGCCGCCTTCGACGCCGCATAGGGCGCCCAGAAGGCGCGCGCCGAATGCGCGGCCCCGGACGACATGAGAATGGCGCGGCCGGCGTCGGACAGCCTGAGCAGCGGGTCGACCGAGCGGATCAGCCGCCAGGTCGAGGTGACATTGATGGTCATAACCTTCTCGAAGGTTTTGGCCTCGACATGGCCGATCGGCGAGATGACGCCGAGCACACCGGCATTGGCCACCAGAATGTCGAGCTTGCCCCAGCGCTCGTGAATGGCGCCGCCCAGCCGGTCGATGCCGGCCATGTCTGAGAGGTCGAGAGGCACCAAAGTCGCTTCGCCCTTGCCGGTTTTCGCGCGCTCGGCCTTGATCTGGTCGTCGAGTTCTTCAAGCCCACCGACGGTCCGGGCAACCGCAATGACATGCGCGCCGGCGGCGGCAAGTTCCCTGGCGATGAAGTAGCCGATGCCGCGCGAGGCGCCGGTAACGACCGCGACGCGGCCGGAGAGGTCGAGGGTCATGCGAGCGCTTTCAAGGATAGCAGTTGGGCTTTACGCCCCGTTGTTCGCCAGCAGCGACAGCGTGCGCACATTGTCGTGGCCTTCGAAGTCGAGCAGGCGGGTCGGGTACTGGCCGGTGAAACAGGCGTCGCAGAATTGCGGCTGCTCATTGTCGCGGCTGGCTTCGCCGACGGCGCGGTAGAGCCCGTCAATGGTGAGGAAGCCGAGCGAATCGACACGGATGAACTCGGCCATTTCCTCGATCGACATGCGCGATGCCAAAAGCTTCGACTTCTCCGGCGTGTCGACGCCGTAGAAGCACGACGCGCTGGTCGGCGGCGAGGCGATGCGCATATGCACTTCCTTGGCGCCGGCGTCGCGCACCATCTGCACGATTTTCTGGCTGGTGGTGCCGCGCACGATCGAATCGTCGACCAACACCACGCGCTTGCCCTCGATCATCCGGCGGTTGGCGTTGTGCTTGAGCTTGACGCCCATATGGCGGATCGAATCGCCGGGCTGGATGAAGGTTCGGCCGACATAGTGGTTGCGGATGATACCGAGTTCGAAGGGGATGCCTGCCGCCTGGGAGAAGCCGATTGCCGCCGGCGTGCCGGAATCCGGCACCGGCACGACGATATCGGCCTCGACCGGGCTTTCCTGCGCCAATTCGGCGCCGATACGCTTGCGCACTTCGTAGACATTGCGGCCTTCGACCGAGGAGTCCGGGCGGGCGAAATAGACATATTCGAAGATGCAGAAGCGGGTCTTCTGCGGCTCGAAGGGGAACAGGCTCTCGATGCCCTTCGAGGTCACCACGACCATTTCGCCGGGCTTCAGGTCGCGCACGAAGCGGGCGCCGATAATGTCGAGCGCGCAGGTTTCGGAGGCCAGGATCCAGGCGCCGTCGAGGTCGCCGAGCACCAGCGGGCGGATGCCGAGCGGATCGCGGCAGCCGATCATCTTCTTGGAGGTCATCGCAACCAGCGAGAAAGCGCCTTCAACCTGACGCACGGCGTCGATGAAGCGCGAATTCAAATCGCGTTCCTTGCTGGTGGCAACGAGATGCAGCAGCGTCTCGGTGTCGGAGGTCGACGAGAAGATCGCGCCCTGTTTCTGCAGCGCGCGCTGCACGGTCATGGCGTTGGTGAGATTGCCGTTATGGGCGACGGCAAAGCCGCCATCGGCGAGTTCGGCGAAGAAGGGCTGGATGTTGCGCATGCCGGCGCCGCCCGTCGTGGCATAGCGCGTGTGGCCGATGGCACGGTTGCCTTGCAGGCTGTCGATGACGTGCTGCTTGGTGAAGGTGTCGCCGATCAGGCCGACATGGCGTTCGACATGGAACTGCGTGCCGTCATAGGAGACGATGCCGGCCGCTTCCTGGCCGCGATGCTGCAGCGCATGCAGGCCTAGCGTTACGATGGCCGCAGCGTCCTGCCGGCCGAAAATGCCGAACACCCCGCATTCGTCGTGGAAATGATCGTCTGCTTCGGCGGAAAGCACGTCGTCCGCGTCTGCCTTCGAAACTGCCATGGGGCTCAAGCTCCGCTAAAATGGCCATATAGTGCGATAGCACCGCGAAAGCAACGTAGTCAGGCCGGAACTGCCGGGATGGCGCCTGTCCGGCACCATCCGTCCGAATCAGTTTGCCGGCGCGGCCGGGGCCGGAGCAGCGGGCGCGGGTGCGTTATCGGCCGGAGCGTCGGTCTCGTCGTCGGGCGCCGGCGTATCGTCACCGGTTGCCGGAGCATCCGCCGCCGGTGCATCGGCCGCCGGAGGCGTCTCGGCTGCCGGCTGATTCGGATTGAGCTTCTTCAGGATGGCGTTTTCCGGATCTTCGGGCAGCAGGCTTTCCAGCTTGGCGCCGATGGTCTCGAGCAGCGGCTTCGACTTGGCGTTGGCGATCCAGGCAGGGGCCTTGGCGCCGGCCAGCCAGTTGAAGAACAGCAGCGCCACGGCGACTACGAGGACGCCGCGCGCGGCGCCATAGAGGAAGCCCAGCGTACGGTCGAGCGCGCCGATCCTGGAATCGATGATCCAGTCGGCAAGCTTCATGGTGATGACGGAAACGACGATCAGCGCGATGAGGAAGACGATGCCGGCGGATGCCGCCATGGCGATCTTGTCGCTTTCGACATAGGGCTGAACGTAAGGCAGCACCGGCTTGTAGAAGAAGAATGCCGCCGCGGCGGCAGCCGCCCAGGACACGACGGACAGGATTTCGCGTGACAGGCCGCGAACCATGGCGAGCATCGCCGAGACCAGGGTGAAGCCGACGAGAATTCCGTCCAGCAGCGTAATCGGCATGTCTTTCGCCCCACTCAGATTGTCTTTTCACGGCTCGGGCGAGCCGCGTCAATCTTCCACGTCGACACGGCTGCGCCGTGAGCCGGCTATGCGTGCGACGAGATCGGCAAGTTCGGTCGGCTGGAAAGCGCCGGCCCCGATCCCCCCGACAACCTCCTCGCTGCCCAAGGGCAGAACCGCACTTCCAAAACCCAGCTTTTCGGCCTCTTTAAGGCGCTGCTGCGCATGCGCAACCGGCCTCACTGCGCCCGACAGGCTGATTTCGCCGAAATAGACGCAATCGGCGGGAAGGGCAAGACCGGTGAGCGACGAAACCAGTGCAGCGGCAACCGCCAGATCGGCCGCCGGCTCGGAAATCCGGTAGCCGCCGGCGACGTTGAGGTAGACATCGTGGGTGCCGAAGCGCACGCCGCAATGGGCTTCGAGCACGGCAAGGATCATCGACAGCCGTGCGCCGTCCCAGCCGACGACGGCACGGCGCGGCGTGCCCAATGTGGACGGCGCCACCAGCGCCTGGATCTCGACCAGCACCGGACGTGTGCCTTCCATGCCGGCAAATACCGCGGCACCCGGCGATTTTGCGTGGCGTTCGCCGAGGAACAGCTCCGACGGATTGGCGACCTCGCGCAAGCCCTTGTCCGACATCTCGAAGACGCCGATCTCGTCGGTCGGCCCAAAACGGTTCTTCACCGTGCGCAGGATGCGGTAGTGATGGCCGCCTTCGCCTTCGAAATAGAGAACGGCGTCGACCATGTGCTCGACGACGCGCGGACCGGCGATCTGGCCTTCCTTGGTGACATGGCCGACCAGCACGATGGCAGCACCGGTGGATTTGGCGTAGCGGATCATCGCTTGCGCCGAGGCGCGCACCTGGGTGACGGTGCCGGGCGCCGAGTCGGCCATGTCGGTCCACAGCGTCTGGATGGAATCGAGGATGACGAGGTCCGGCCTTCTGCCATCGGCTATTGTTGCCAGGATATCCTCGACATTGGTCTCGGCGGCAAGTTCGACCGGCGTGTCGGCGACGCCAAGCCGCTGCGCCCGCAGCCGGATCTGCGCGACAGCCTCTTCGCCCGAGACATAGACGATGCGGTGGCCTTTTGACGCCAATGCTGCTGCGGCCTGGGTAAGCAGCGTCGACTTGCCGATGCCGGGATCGCCGCCGACCAGCAGCGCCGAGCCGCGCACGAAACCGCCGCCGGTGGCGCGGTCGAGTTCGCTAATGCCGGAGATGATCCGCGGCGCATCCTCGATGTCACCGGACAGGCTGGTCAGCACCACGGCGCGGCCCTTGCGCGCATTGCGCGTGTTGGCCGGTCCCGAGCCGATGCCGCCCGAGGTGCCTTCCTCGACCAGCGTGTTCCACTCGCCGCAAGCATCGCATTTACCGGCCCAGCGCTGATGCACCGAGCCGCAATTCTGGCAGATGAACTGGACGCGCGATTTAGCCATGGAGTGATGCTGCCTGCAAATGACCGAAGGAGGGTGATCCTGCACACCCCCCTCTGTCCTGCCGGACATCTCCCCCGCAAGGGGGGAGATTGGCTATCGTCGCTGCTTTCGCCAATCCCCAACGTCGCAAGATGAGCGCCATTCGCAAAGCTGCTGATCTCCCCCCTTGCGGGGGAGATGGCCGGCAGGCCAGAGGGGGGTGTGACGGAGCGCTGCGGTAGGCCAAAAAGCTACTCGAACCTCTCCGCAATATGATGCTCTTCGGCGAGGTCGGAAAACCGTGTGAACTCGCCATGGAAGGCGAGGCTCACCGAACCTGTCGGGCCGTGGCGCTGCTTGGCGACGATGACTTCGGCCTTGCCGCGCATCTCGTTCATCTCGTGTTCCCACTTGATGTATTCGTCGGTGCCGGGCTTCGGTTCGCGGTTCTTCAGATAATATTCCTCGCGGTAGACGAACATCACCACGTCGGCGTCCTGCTCGATCGAGCCGGATTCGCGAAGATCGGACAGCTGCGGGCGTTTGTCTTCGCGGCTTTCGACCTGACGCGACAGCTGCGACAGCGCGATGATCGGAACGGAGAGTTCCTTGGCCAGCGCCTTGAGGCCGGTGGTGATCTCGGTGATTTCCTGCACCCGGTTCTGCGACGATTTCGCGCTCGACCCCTGCATCAGCTGGATATAGTCGATGACGATGAGGTCGAGGCCGCGCTGACGCTTCAGCCGCCGCGCCCGCGCCGACAGCTGCGCGATCGAGATACCGCCGGTCTGGTCGATGAACAGCGGGATCTTCTGCATGGTCTGCGAGCAGGCGACCAGCTTTTCGAAATCCATCTCTGAAATCTCGCCGCGGCGGATTTTTGACGACGAAATTTCCGTCTGTTCGGAAATGATGCGGGTGGCGAGCTGCTCGGACGACATTTCCAGTGAGAAGAAGCCGACGACGCCGCCATTGGCTGCCTTGAACGAGCCGTCGGCCTGTTGCGCCGGCTCATACATCTCGGCGATGTTGAAGGCGATGTTGGTGGCTAGCGATGTCTTGCCCATGCCCGGACGGCCGGCAATGATGATCAGATCCGACGCCTGCAGGCCACCCATGCGGCGGTCGAGATCGCGCATGCCGGTGGCGAGGCCCGACAAATGGCCGTCGCGCATATAGGCGGCGTTGGCCATGTCGACGGCGGTCTTGACCGCGTCGGTGAAGCTCTCGAAGCCGCCGTCGTAACGGCCGGTTTCGGCCAGTTCGAACAGCCGCCGCTCGGCATCCTCGATCTGTTCGGACGGCGCCATGTCGACCGGCGCGTCATAGGCGATGTTGACCATGTCCTCGCCGACGGTGATCAGTGCCCGGCGCGTGGCCAGATCGTAGATGGCGCGGCCATAATCGGTGGCATTGACGACGGTGACGGCTTCGACCGCCAGACGAACCACATATTGCGCCACCGTCATGTCGCCGACCTTCTCGTCGGCCGGCAGGAAGGTTTTCAGCGTGATCGGCGTCGCCACCTTGCCCATGCGGATGAGCTCGGCCGCGACCTCGAAGATTTTCCGGTGCAGCGGCTCGTAGAAATGGCCGGCCTTGAGGAAGTCGGAGACGCGGTAGAAGGCATCGTTGTTGACCAGGATGGCGCCGAGCAGCGCCTGTTCGGCCTCGATGTTGTTCGGCGCTTCACGATAAAGCGGTTGCTGCTCCGCCACGCCGAATTTTCGCGCTGCCTCTGCCATGATGTCCCCGATTTTGATCCCGGCTTCTCGATATCAGAACGAGATAAATCGGTGCTGACCTTTCTGCATCACCGCACGACCAATCAACCTCGATGCCCCGTTGTTCACAGGGGCGGCAAACCGTCCACAGAAGAGTGTTTCCACGCCCCGATTCCGGTTGACTCAGAAAGGCGCTGACTTTTACCCGAGTCGTTGGAACAGAGCAAGAACAATCTCGGTGTTTATCCACTTCTTCCGTCCAATGTATCGCCCCAGTCCAGCCGCCGCGCTGCCTTGAACAGCTCGCCCTCGCGCTTGGTGAAAAGTGTCTCGCCGGCGCCGCCATCCGGCTGGCACAGTTTGAGCAGCACCTTGCCGGAGCCCGATTTCGGCGGCGCAATCACGCGCGGCTGACGTACAGGCGCGGGTTGCCGCGACGCCGCGACGTAGATGAATTTCTCGTCCTCCCACGGCACGTCGGCGTCTTTGGCCAGGCGATGAAGGCGCGAGCGGGCGACGCGGCGCGAAAAATGGCACCAGTCGGGCGGCTCAAGCGGGCAGGGCGCCTCATGCGGACAAGGCGCCAGCACGTGCGCCCCGGCCTCCAGCAATTGCCTGCGCACTGCCAGGATGCGCTGCCAGCCTGCCGGTGTGCCGGGCTCCACGATCAGCAGTGTGTCGCCGGTCAAATGCCAGAGCCGGCCGACAAGCTTCGGCAGCGATGCCGGCGCGATCTCGTCCAGCACATAGGCGCAGGTGACCAGATCGGCAGGCTTGAGATCGGCAAGGTCGATGGTCACGTCGCCGGCGCGCCAGTCCATCCTGGTGGCGATGGTATCAAGGGCGAGCGACTGGCCAACCTTGCGCACCGCGGCGCTTGCTTCAAGCAGAACCGCCTCTTCGAGGTCGGGCCACAGGTCTGTAGTGGCCCAAAGCACCGTGCCAGGACCGGCGCCGACATCGAGCAAGCTCGTTGGCTGGAAATCGGGCCGCGCATAGGCGAGTTCGTCGAGACCGGCCCGTACCGCCGCGTAGGTCGCCGGCAGCCGCGTCGCCAGATAGGCTTTTACCGCCATCTCTTCGGCCATGTGCGGGCGGCCGTCGCGCAATTCGGCGCGGTAGCGGTCAGACAGCGTCTTCGCCGCCTGTCGCAGCACCGCCAGCGGTATCGTTTCGAGCAGGCGCTCGACGCCTTGTCGCAGCGAGGCGGGGAGTTCCACGCTCAGGCTCCGCGTGCCGCGAGCACCGAGGCGCGGGCGAACTCGACAAGGGTGGTGGCGATGGTGGGCAGGCAGGTCATTAAAAGGTCTCGCGAGAACGAGACCTTTTTCAGTGTCAGAGCCGTCAATGGCAAGCGGCAATCGCAATCGAGGCGTTATTCGCGATCTGCCACCTTGCGACGGCGCGCTGGCTTGGCCGCAATGGACCTGACAGCAACGGACTTGGCGGCAGCAGACCTCGCGACAGCAGGCTCGGCGGCCGCCGTCTGTTGGCGATGCCCCATCTCGCGCATTTCCAGCGCCTTTTCGCATTTTGCCATGTAGTCGCGCGTCATTGGCAGCGTGTCGTTCTTCTTGGCGATCTGAATCTGGAAGATCACCAGATCCTGCCAGCGGAAGGCGGCTTCCGAAGCCGCCAGATAGAACTCCCACATCCTGCAGAAGCGCTCGTCATAGATGGCCTTGGCCTTGTCGCGGTTGGCGGCAAAGCGCTGGCCCCAATGCTTCAGCGTATCGGCATAGTGCAGCCGCAGAATCTCGATGTCGGTGACCACAAGGCCCGACTTCTCGATCGCCGGCATCACCTCCGACAGCGAGGGAATGTAGCCGCCCGGAAAAATGTACTTGCGGATGAAGGCGCTGGTCGCCCACGGCACGCCGGAGCGGCCGATCGAGTGCAAGAGCATGACGCCGTCGGGCTTCAACAACGTCGCCGACTTGTCGAAGAAAGTGCGGAAGTGGTTGACGCCGACATGCTCGAACATGCCGACCGAGACGATGCGGTCGAAGCGTTCGTTGAGTTCGCGGTAGTCCTTGAGGTCGAAATGCACGCGGTCCTGCAAGCCTTGCGCATGCGCCCGGTCGGTGGCGACGCCGTGCTGCTCGGTCGACAGCGTCACGCCTTGCACGTCGACATCGAAAGCCTTGGCGAGATAGAGGCCAAGTCCACCCCAGCCGGAGCCGATATCGAGCACGGTCTGGCCGGCCTTCAGCCTGAGCTTGGCGGCGATATGGCGTTTCTTGGCCATCTGCGCCTCGTCGAGCGTCATGTCCGGCTGTTCGAAATAGGCGCAGGAATACTGCATGTCGTCGTCGAGGAAGAGCCGGTAGAGGTCACCCGACAAATCATAGTGGCGCTGCACGTTGCGGCGCGCCCGTGATGCGGTGTTGATCTGCTGCAGGCGGCGAAAGGCGTGGCGCAGACCCTCGATGGCCTTCGACCAGGTGGCGTCGATACCGCCGCTGCCCATGTTCTGGAAGGCGATGCGCATCATACCCAGTACGCCGCCCTCGATGATGTCGAGTTCGCCGTCCATATAGGCTTCCGGCACGGCCAGCATCGGATCGAAGGTAATGGCGCGCTCGGCATGCGCGGTCTTGATGTGCATATGCACCGGCTCGCCGCTGCCGTCGCCGAAAACCACTGTCGAGCCCTTCGGGCCGGTGACTTTCAGATTGCCCGTACGCACCAGGCGGTCGAGAACGCGTTTCAACAGAATATTCATCACCAAATGTCCCCTCACGGTCAGACTGGCGGACCAATTCTGCAACAATATATAGGGGTTCGAAAAGTTCCATTTGGCACAAAAATGCCCGGGCGAGAGGCCCGGGCATTGGTCCAGAAAGGCTGGATGACGAGGAAGTGATTGGAGCGCTGCTCCCTCGCTTCCCGATCAGGCCCAGTGCGGGATCAGGCGTTGTCTTCTTCGCCGCCTTCGAACTCGGTGTTCGGGTCGAAGAAGTTCTCCGGCCGTGCGTTGTCGTTGATGTCATCGCCATAGATGGCTTCGGCGGTGGTCAGCGTCTCGCCCTTGGCCTGGCGCTCGGCTTCGTCGGCCGTGCGGGCGATGTTGAGGCTGATGGTGACCTCGACTTCCGGATGCAGCGCAATCGCCACATTGGTGACGCCGATGGTCTTGATCGGCTGGTTGAGCTGGATCTGGTTGCGGTTGACCGAGAACCCTTCGGCGGTCAGCAGGTCGGCGATGTCGCGGGTCGACACCGAACCGTAGAGCTGGCCTGTCTCGCCGGCCGAACGCACGGCGATGAAGCTCTTGCCGTCGAGCTTTTCGGCAACCTGGCTGGCTTCCGACTTGCGCTCGAGGTTGCGCGCTTCGAGCTGCGCGCGCTGCCCTTCGAACTTCTTCTTGTTGGCTTCGTTGGCGCGCAGCGCCTTGCCCTGCGGCAAGAGGAAGTTGCGGGCAAAGCCGTCCTTGACCTTGACGGTATCGCCCATCTGGCCGAGGCGGGAAACGCGTTCGAGAAGAATCACTTGCATGGTTTTGTTCCTTCGTCTGGGCACCGACCGCGGGATCGGCGCCGAATTGAATGGAACAGGTCAGGAAGCTCTGAGCGCCTTGGCGCCGGTGTCGCTGTCCTGCCTGTCGCGGCAGTTAGAGGCTTTTCACCTCAACTCGGGATTTCAATGCATGTCGCCAAGAGTGGTCCCGGTTTTGGGACAACGACATGCATCATCAAATTACCCCTGCGGCGCCCGTCGCCGTGGGAGAAGGAAGCGGGCGGCGAACCGCCCGCCCGAAAGTCTTAGCGAACCACGTAGGGCAGCAGGCCGAGGAAGCGGGCGCGCTTGATCGCCTTGGCGAGTTCGCGCTGCTTCTTCTGGCTGACGGCGGTGATGCGCGACGGCACGATCTTGCCGCGCTCGGAAATGTAGCGCTGCAGAAGACGCACGTCCTTGTAGTCGATCTTGGGCGCGTTGGCGCCGGAGAACGGGCAGGTCTTGCGGCGGCGATGGAACGGGCGCCGGGTCGGGATCTGATTGATGTCGACCATTATTCTGCACCTCCTTCAACGCCTTCGCGCGGACGGCGCGGACCACGATCACCACCGGCGTCACCAAATGAGCGCGGCGGACGATCGCCACGGTCGCCGCGATCACGGTCGCCGAACGAGCGCGGACCACGATCACCACGGTCGCGGTCGCCGAAGCCGCCGCGTTCCGAGCGCTCTTCGCGCTTCTGCATCATGGCCGACGGGCCTTCCTCATGCGCCTCGACCTTGACGGTCAGGAAACGCAGCACGTCCTCGGACAGGCCCATCTGGCGCTCCATCTCGTTGAGCGCTGCCGGCGGGCAGTTGAGGTCCATAAGCGTGTAGTAAGCCTTCCGGTTCTTGTTGACCCGGTAGGTGAGGGACTTCAGTCCCCAGTTCTCGACCCGGCCGACGGACCCGCCATTTGCGGAGATGACGCCCTTGTACTGTTCGACAAGCGCATCGACCTGCTGCTGCGAGAGGTCCTGCCGGGCAAGGAACACATGTTCGTATAGAGCCATAGTGGTTCAGTGCCTTTCTTCGTTTCTCTCCCGGATCCTCGCGGCAAAAGCCTCTGCAACTTCTCTGACCCGCTGGTCCCGAGGGGGCGAGGAAGAAAGGAGCATTTCGAGACGGTCGAGAGCGGAGACACGGGAGGCGGAAGCGCTTCTGGCTTCACACGAAGGTTTTGGATAAAACCTCCGGCCCTCCGTTCAGCCCCCAGCAAGGACCGGCAGATTGCGGGCGTCTATATAGCAATTTGGCTGGAAGGCAAGGGTAACGCATGCTCCGGACAGCGTCCTGGCGTCGCAGGGTTGGAAAGACCAGGCATCAACTCGTATGCGGGGTACGACCGTTGATCGTTTCGGGGAAGAAGTCCGGAGCCGCCTTACGCTTGCCGAACATCATATCGTATTGCAGCAGGCGGAAATCGTTGATCGCCGGATCGATGTCCTTCTGCCGCGCCCAGTCCGCCGTGGCCTCACCTGACGGTGTCAAAAGCAGATTGCGATCCACGACGCGATAGCGTTCGCGCAGCGCGCCTAAGAAGCCGGTATAGTAGGGGTGCGTGATCCCGGCCGTGGTAAGGATATGGTAGGGCAGGAAGGCCGGGCTCACGGCGCCCATATCCTGCGCCGGACCGGTGCGGTTAGACCAGATGACCAGCGGCGTCTGATGATGCTCCAGTGCCGCCTCCGGCGTCGGTTCCTTGCGCGGCGCGACATTGTCTTTCAGGTAACCGGTTTCGACATAGACGGGGCCGAGCGGCGGCAGATGGTCGCCGAAGAAGGCGATGACCGTCGGCCGCTCGCGCTTCTTCGCCCATTCGATCAATCGTTCGAGGCCACGGTCGGCATCGGCGGAGCCTTCGGCGTAGCTGAGCAGCGATTCCCGCGCCCATGTGCTGATCGGCGCCGCGACCTTGTGGGTCGGATTGTAATAGCGGTACGGCTCGTAGGGACCGTGGTTCTGCAGGCTGACGGCGAAGAAGAACACCGGCCGCTCGCTGGCGTCGGCCTCTGCGATGATCTCGTCGGTCATCGAGGCATCGGAAGCCAGCGGCCCGCGCTTTTCCAGTGGCGGCAGCGTCTCTTCCGAGCGGAAATCGTTGAAGCCGAAATCGGCATAGACGGCGCCCCTGTTCCAGAACCAGTTGGTGCCCGGATGGATGGCGCGCGCCCGGTATCCCTCGCTTTTCAGGAAGGTCGCCAGCGACGGCGTCGGCGTGCGCACATATTGCTGATAGGGGATCGAGCCCGCCGGCAGGAAGGCATTGGAAAAGCCGGTCAGCGCCTCGAATTCGATGTTGGCGGTCATGCCGCCGAATTCCGGCGAGAACATATAGCCGGAACGCAGCGCCCGCACATTGGGGATCGGGTCAGGCGTGATTGTGACGCCGGGCAGCTTGGTCGGATCCCAGAAAGATTCGCTCATCACCACGATGATGTCGGGTTTCTCATCCGGTACCGAGGCCGCCACATCAGGCCTGTCGATCGCGTCGATCGCCTTGTCGGAATAGCCCGCCGGCGCCGAGACATGCGCCATCGGCACGTTGAGCGCGAAGGCCAGCGCAAACCCGTTGGAGGCGTAGTTCTCCTTCTGGTCCCACATGATCGGGATGATCTGCAGCCGGTCGCGGGTCCACGAGAAGGTGGCGTAGTCCATGATCGAGACGAAGAAGGCGAGCAGCGGCACTGCCAGCGTCAGCCGCGCCAGCCGCCCTTTGCGGCTGAGGATCGGAACCTTGCGGCGCCACAACCGCCAGCCATAGATCAGCAGCGACAGGCCGGCGACGATGCCGACCGCCATGGCGAGCGCCGTCCAGGGCCGCTCGCGCACCAGGAGCGGCATCAGTGCCATGATCTGGCGCGAATAAAGAAAATCGGTTGGGTAGAGCGGATCGCCGAGATAATGCGACTTCTGATGCCCGACAAAGGCCAGCGCCAGCGTCAGCGGCGCCACGATCATCAGGCTCTGGTGACTGCGGCCAAGCACGGCGTCCAGTCCCATCAGCACCAATGCAAAGACAATGATGGTGGTCCAGCCCGGCTTGAATGGCTGCAGGAAGAAGTCGACTGTGCCGAAGAAGTCGCCGCGCACGATCCATTCGATGGCGAACACCAGGATGGCGGAGGCAAGCAGCGTGACCAGACCGTAGCGGATGACCGGCCATCTGCGCCCCGGCAGGTAGCCGGTGGACGGATCGTCTTCCAAGAACTGTGGCGCTGGTACGGCCGCGCCCTTCCTGATCCTAGCCACGTCTCTTCCCCCGGCCCAAGCAACGCGCATTTCCACTCGCGCCACCGTTCTGTCATAGAACTGTCATGCAAAAGCTAGCGCCTGTGGCGAAAATAAGAAGAGCCAGCAAACGATTCGTGAGCGGTTTTCATCAGGTGTGATCGGCAAAAAGCCTTTGGGAACAGGGACTCGAGGTCAGCTCCGGTTCAAGCGAGAGCCGAAATGCCGCCTCCGGGCTTGACTTGGCGGTCCGCCTTGCGTCACAGGCAGGAAAAATCAGCCGCTGGAGAGCGCCCAAATGGCCGTCGCATTCACCTTTCCGGGACAGGGCAGCCAGGCTGTCGGCATGGGGAAGGACCTCGCCGACGCCTTCCCCGAGGCACGCAGGGTGTTCGAGGAAGTCGATGATGCGCTGGGCGAAAAGCTGTCGAAACTGATCTGGGAAGGCCCGGAAGAGGCGCTGACCCTGACTGCCAATGCCCAGCCGGCGCTGATGGCGGTCTCGCTGGCGGCGATCCGCTCGCTGGAAGCGCGCGGCTTTTCGCTGAAGGACAAGGTTGCCTACGTTGCCGGTCATTCGCTCGGCGAATATTCCGCCCTTGCCGCGGCCGGTTTCGTTTCGATCGCCGATGCCGCCCGGCTGCTGCGCATCCGCGGCAACGCCATGCAGGCGGCGGTGCCGGCCGGCGAGGGCGCCATGGCGGCGATCATCGGACTGGAACAGCCCGACGTCGAAGCCGCTTGCACCGAGGCCGCAACGGGATCCGGCAAAGTCTGCCAGATCGCCAACGACAATGGCGGCGGCCAGCTGGTGATCTCCGGCGCCAGGGCGGCGGTGGAACTCGCCGCGAAACTGTGCACCGAAAAGGGCGCGAAGCGGGCGCTGATGCTGCAGGTCTCGGCCCCCTTCCATTCGGCGCTGATGGCGCCGGCGGCCGATGTCATGCGCGAGGCGCTGGCCGGCGTGACCAAGAATGCACCGGTGGTGCCCGTCGTCTCCAACGTCACTGTAGTCCCGACCAGCGACCCCGACGAGATCGCGCGCCGCCTGGTCGAGCAGATCACCGGCCGCGTGCGCTGGCGCGAAACGGTGGAGTGGTTCGGCGCCAATGGCGTCGCCACGCTCTTTGAGATCGGCGCCGGCAAGGTGCTTTCCGGCCTGGCGCGGCGGATCAACCGCGACATCGCCACGTCAGCCGTCGGAACGCCGGCCGATGTCGAGGCGGCGCTGGCCGCGCTTGCATAATCCACTGGCGATTCAACCCCTCCCGTGGGAAGGGTGTTCTCTTAAGATCAGGAGACGAAAATGTTCGAACTGACCGGCCGCAAGGCGCTCGTCACCGGCGCATCCGGCGGCATTGGCGAGGCGATTGCCCGGGTGCTGCATGCGCAAGGCGCCATTGTCGGCCTGCACGGCACCCGCATCGAGAAACTGGAGACCCTGGCCGGCGAACTCGGCGACCGGGTAAAGCTGTTCCCGGCCAATCTTGCCGACCGTGACGAGGTCAAGGCGCTTGGTCAGAAGGCCGAAGCCGAACTCGAAGGCGTCGACATACTGGTCAACAATGCCGGCATCACCAAGGACGGCCTGTTCGTGCGCATGGCGGACGCGGATTGGGACAGCGTGCTGGAGGTGAACCTCACCGCCGTGTTCCGGCTGACCCGCGAGCTGACCCATCCGATGATGCGCCGCCGCCATGGCCGCATCATCAACATCACCTCGGTGGTCGGCGTCACCGGCAATCCTGGCCAGACCAATTATTGCGCCTCCAAGGCCGGCATGATCGGCTTTTCCAAGTCGCTGGCGCAGGAGATCGCCACCCGCAACATCACCGTCAACTGCGTCGCCCCGGGCTTTATCGAATCGGCCATGACCGACAAGCTCAACGACAAGCAGAAAGACGCGATAATGGCCGCGATCCCGACGCGCCGCATGGGCACGAGTGTTGAAGTGGGGTCGGCCGTCGCCTATCTCGCCTCCAACGAGGCAGCCTACGTCACCGGCCAGA
Organism: Mesorhizobium sp. C268A; assembly: GCF_040324475.1. NCBI lineage: Bacteria > Pseudomonadati > Pseudomonadota > Alphaproteobacteria > Hyphomicrobiales > Phyllobacteriaceae > Mesorhizobium > Mesorhizobium sp. C268A. Next base: position 1,055,619 of record NZ_JAMYVX010000001.1, on the reverse strand, counting down.
CCATCCATGTCAACGGCGGCATGGCCATGATCTGACGGGATACTGCCGGGTGATAAGAAGACATGGCCGGCTTGTGAAAAGAGACCATTTCGCCTTGGACCTCAGCCATTTTTCGTGTAATGCGGCCCGCAACCCGGCGGTTCGGGCAAAAACCGGTCCGGCATCGTTGCGTTTCCGGCAGGACCATCTTTCAGCTTGATTAGCGGCATTCTGCCCGCTAACGAAGACAGACAAACAAAAGACGAGGATGCCCCAAATGAGTGACACCGCAGAGCGCGTCAAGAAGATCGTCATCGAACATCTTGGCGTCGATGCCGACAAGGTGACGGAGCAGGCGAGCTTCATCGATGATCTGGGCGCGGACAGCCTCGACACGGTCGAACTCGTCATGGCCTTCGAAGAAGAGTTCGGCGTCGAGATCCCGGACGATGCGGCCGAGACCATCCTGACCGTCGGCGATGCCGTGAAGTACATCGACAAGGCTTCGGCCTGACACTATCCGCAGTCATCACCGGGGAGGACCTGCGATGAGGCGTGTCGTCGTCACGGGCCTTGGCCTGGTTTCGCCGTTCGGCATGGGCTTCGAGCACAGCTGGAAGGAACTTCTGACCGGCCGCAGCGCCGCCAAGCGCGTCACCGAGTTCGAAGTGGAAGATCTTGCCTGCAAGATAGCCCACGTCATTCCGCGCGGTGACGGCACCAACGGCACGCTCAATCCCGAAGCCGTGCTCGAGCCCAAGGAACTGCGCAAGATCGGCGACTTCATCCTTTACGGGATTGCGGCCGCCGACGAAGCGCTGAAGGATTCCGGCTGGGAGCCCAGCACCGAAGCCGAGCGCTGCGCCACCGGCGTCATGATCGGCTCCGGCATTGGCGGCCTCGAGGGCATCGCCGAGAACGCTATCATCCTGAAAGAGCGCGGACCGCGCCGTATCAGTCCATTCTTCATTCCCGGCAACATTATCAACCTGGTATCTGGCCAGGTATCGATCCGGCATGGGCTGAAAGGCCCCAACCACGCCGTCGTCACCGCCTGCTCGACCGGCGCGCACGCCATTGGCGATGCCGCCCGGCTGATCATCTTCGGCGATGCCGACGTGATGCTGGCCGGCGGCGCGGAATCGCCGGTGACCAGACTATCGCTTGCCGGCTTCGCTGCTTGCCGGGCACTGTCCACCGACCGCAACGACACGCCTGAGAAGGCCTCGCGTCCCTATGACCGCGACCGTGACGGCTTCGTCATGGGCGAGGGCGCCGGGGTCGTCGTGCTGGAAGAACTCGAACACGCCAAGGCGCGCGGCGCCAAGATCTATGCCGAGGTCACCGGCTACGGCCTGACCGGCGATGCCTATCACATCACTGCACCGGCCGAAGACGGCGACGGCGCCTTCCGCTGCATGACGGCGGCGCTGAACCGGGCCAAGCTGACGCCCGCCGACGTCGACTACATCAACGCGCACGGCACCTCGACCATGGCCGACACGATCGAACTCGGCGCCGTCGAGCGGCTGGTCGGCAACGCCGCCTCGAAAATCTCGATGTCATCGACCAAGTCGTCGATCGGCCATCTCCTGGGTGCCGCGGGCGCCGCCGAGGCGATCTTTTCGATCCTCGCTGTCAGAGACAACATCGCGCCAGCCACCATCAATCTTGACAACCCGGAACGCGAAACCGCGATCGATCTTGTTCCGAACACGCCACGGCATCGCCAGGTCGACGTGGCGCTGTCCAACTCCTTCGGCTTCGGCGGCACCAACGCTTCGCTGGTATTCCAGCGTTATACAGGCTGATTGCGGTATCGACCGGCGCGCCAGCGGTCTGTCGTCAATTTTGCCATATTCAAGCCTACTCTGCCGCTGGGGATTCGTCGCATCGGCCTGAAACCGAAGGCGCTTTTTTTAAAAGCACGATGCGTAGGCTTGAAATGTTAGGGCACGCTGTGCGTCCAATCGGGCGCATGGTCGCTCTAAGAGATCAGATGGTAGGGCGCTAATGAACACCAATCCGGGCGGCAGCGGACAATTCGGACAAAACCAGCAGACCGGCCCGATCGTGCCGAAGACCGCGGCCGAAGCTTTGCGCCCGGAAGCCGGCACACCACCACCAAAGCGCTCGCGCGCCTCGCGCAGCCAAGTCGTCGTGTTCATGAACTTCGTCATCTCCGCGGTGATGTTGATGATCCTCGCCGCCGGCGTTTCGCTCTATTTCGGCAAGCAGGCATTCAACGAACCGGGCCCGTCGGTGGCCGGCGACACCTTCCTGGTCAAGCCGAGCACCGGCGTCCAGGATATTGCCGACCAGCTCGAACGGCGTGGGCTGATCAGCGATGCCCGCATCTTCCGCATCGCCGTGCGGGTCTATGGCAATGATTCAGCGCTGAAGGCAGGCGAATACGAGATAAAGCCGCGCGCCTCCATGCGCGACATCATGGAGCTTCTGAAGAGCGGCAAGTCGGTGATGTATTCGCTGACCATTCCCGAGGGCCTGACGGTCGAGCAGGCGCTGCAGCGCATCGCCGAGCAGGATGCGCTGACCGGCGACATGCCGGCCGCCAAGCCGGCTGAGGGCAGCCTCGCCACCGACACGCTGCGCTTTACCCGCGGCGCCACGCGCCAACAGATGGTCGACAAGCTGCTCGCCGACCAGAAGAAGTTGGTCGACGAGGTCTGGCAGCGGCGCGCGCCCGACCTGCCTCTGGCCAATGTCGACGACTTCGTCACCTTGGCCTCGATCGTCGAAAAGGAAACCGGCCGGGGCGACGAGCGCTCGCGCGTTGCCGCCGTCTTCCTCAACCGTCTGGCCAAGGGCATGCGGCTGCAATCCGATCCGACCATCATTTACGGCCTGTTCGGCGGCAAGGGCAAACCCGCCGACCGGCCGATTTATCAATCTGACATCCAGAAACAGACGCCTTACAACACCTATCTGATCAACGGCCTGCCGCCGACGCCGATCGCCAATCCCGGCCGCGCCGCGCTCGAAGCCGTCGCCAACCCGTCGAAGACCGATGATCTCTATTTCGTCGCCGACGGCACCGGCGGCCACGTCTTTGCCACCACGCTTGCCGAGCACAATGAGAACGTTGCCCGCTACCGGGCACTGCAGAAGAAGCAGGCTGAAGACGCCGCCAAGGGCGCCAAGACTCCGGGCCAGACCGATGCGCCGGCGGATGGCGACGACAACGGTGACGCAAGTGGCGATGCCGCCGGTGACAGCGGTGATGCCGGCGGCGATACGGGTGCCGCCCAGTAGCAGGTCGGCGCTTTCAGACGGATCGACCTTAAGCAACGCGGACAGAGGCGGACGCGCTGCTGCTTGAACGAACAGCGCGGTTCGAAGCGTTTTCGGTCTTGCTCGGGTGCCTCTGCTTCTCGATTTCAGCCCTGCGAGATCGAAAACGACAGCGGAAATCAACATCTTGCCGGTATTGCGATTCTGACATTCGCGCCGCCCGTGATATCGAACGCATGCGCAATTTGTAGAATCGGACCATCAGGGAGACACGAGCCGCATCATGAATTTGCAGAGCATGACCGGATTTGCACGCACTGTTGCCGAACATGACGGCGCCTCGATCGCCTGGGAGGTCAAGTCGGTCAACGGCAAGAGCGTCGAGGTCAGGTTGCGGTTGCCGCAAGGTTTCGAGCGGCTCGAACCGACTGTGCGGCAGACGCTGCAGAAGCGCTTTTCGCGTGGCAATTTCCAAGCGACGCTGACCGTCGGCCGCGCCGCCGGCCAGCAGGCGCAGCCGGTGGTCAACGAAGCCTTCCTCAGGGATCTGGCGGGCTTGGCCAAGCGGCTGCAGGACCAGTTCGGTGTTGGTCCGGCAACTGCCGACGGTCTGCTTTCCCTGCGCGGCGTGCTCGATATCCCTGAAACCAGCGAAACCGAGGAGGTGCGGGCAGCACTCGACGCGTCAATCCTGTCCGCGCTGGAAACGGCGCTTACAGGTCTCGAGCAGGCACGCCAGAACGAGGGCGAAGCGCTGCGTTCGCTGCTTTCCGGCCATATCGACGCCATTGAGGCGCTGACGCTTCAAGCCGAGGCCGACCCGTCGCGCGAACCGGCGGCGATCCGCGAGCGGATCGCCGAACAGGTGCGGCTGCTGATGGATGCGTCGGCCAATCTCGATGCCGGCCGGCTGCACATGGAAGCGGCGTTCCTGGCCACCAAGGCCGATATCCGTGAAGAGATCGATCGGCTGAAGACGCATGTGGCGTCGGGCAGAGCGCTGCTGGCAAATGGCGGCGCCATCGGCCGCAAGCTCGATTTTCTGGCGCAGGAATTCAACCGCGAATCGAATACGCTGTGTTCCAAGTCGAACGCCGCCACTGTCACCGCCATCGGGCTGGAACTGAAGGCGGTGGTCGACCAGTTTCGCGAACAGGTCCAGAATCTGGAGTAAACCCGAATGGGTGGCAAGGAGCCGATGGTTGCCAGGGATCTCGGATCCCGCATTCGCCGCCGCGGGCTGATGCTGGTCCTGTCGTCGCCGTCGGGCGCCGGCAAGTCGACGATCGCGCGCAACCTGCTGGAAAGCGACGGCAGCCTGGAATTATCGGTCTCGGTCACTACCAGGCCACGCCGCGGCTCGGAGATCGAGGGCGTCCACTATCACTTCCGCACCACGCGCGAGTTCGAGCGGCTGCGCGATTCCGACGCATTGCTCGAATGGGCCGAGGTGCACGGCAATTGCTACGCGACGCCGCGCGAGCCGGCCGAACTGGCGCTGGCGCAGGGCCGTGACATGCTCTTCGACATCGACTGGCAAGGCGCCCAGCAGCTCAAGGAGAAGATGCGCGCCGACATCGTCTCGATCTTCATCCTGCCGCCGTCGATGAAGGAATTGAAGTCGCGCCTCAAGCGCCGCGCCGAGGACCAGGAGCACGTGATCGAGACCAGGCTGAAGAACGCCCGCAACGAGATCGAGCACTGGAAGGAATATGACTTTGTCATCGTCAACGACGATCTCGACCGCGCCTTCGCCGAAGTGCGTGGCATCGTGACGGCGGAAAGGCTGCGGCGCGACCGCCGGCCCGGGCTGTTCGATTTCGTCTCGGGGTTGCTGGACGAGAAGACGGAATAGGCAGCTGTCGTTCCGATGGCCGGCTGTCCCATGAAGGCGTCTTTGGCAAACGATCTGGCAATATGGACGCTGTGGGCATCTGTTACTGGCTGGCGATATCTTTTATGAGTTCTGCCAATGGGGTTTCCTCGCCGGCAAAGCTCTCAATCATCGCATTCAGGACGTTTTCGCGACCGAGCATATCGGCATTGAATGGGAATCCCGCATTCTCCATCAGCATTGCCAGAAAGGTAAGCTGCGTGCGGCCGTTGCCTTCGCGAAACGGGTGGACGGCATTGATTTCGGCCAAAACATGCGCGGCCCGAACGGCGAAGGCGTCGAGGTCGAGTTCGCAGAGATAATCACCGTCGGCGAGTTCGCCGAAAATTCTATGCATTTCCTGGTTGATATACTCAGGATAGCAGAACCAGTTGCCTCCCTTGCCGATGCGGATGGCGGGAACCTCTCCCGCCCATTCATAAACGTCCTGGAACAGGTGATGATGGACAGCCTTGTAGTGCTCGAAATCCAGACGGCCTGCGGGGATATGTTCGTCGGCCCTGGTCAGGAAAAGTGCCAACTCGAATTGATCGAGTTGGGCCTGGTCTTTGATATTCAGCCTGTTGCGGAGAACGGTCGTGCCTGGGTAGCACAGCGGATCATGTTCAGCGGCATAGACCACCTGCCGATCCTACTTCTTGCGGGTTACTTGGTCCTTGATAAGCGCCCTGCGCTCATCCCCGCTCAGGCCGCGCTCACGGCTTTCCTTCAGAATGAAGCCCATACGTTGCGATAGCTTCAAGCCTTCAACCGCGCTGATTTTTTCGCCCCTGCCGCTGGTCAGGACAAACTGGCCATTTTGGGTCGGCCGGAGGCTTGAGGTACTCTTTTTCATATGACGACAATATCACGCTCGGCGACTCACCGGAACTGCATGCCGCTATATGCTGCTTGTCGTCGCTGTCACACAGGATGCGATTTGGGTCCACGGCCGACCAGCGCCGCCGGTCAAACCGCGTTTGTCAGCCGCACGAATTCCTCGACGCTGAGCGTCTCCGCACGCCGGGTCGGATCGATGCCGGCGCGCGTCAGCAGTGCCTCGCCACCCAGGCTCTTCACGCTCTGCCGCAGCATTTTCCGGCGCTGGCCGAAAGCGGCTTCGGTGACGCGACCGAGTTTTTTCACGTCGGTTGACAAAGGGCTGGCGCGCGGCACCAGATGCACCACCGAGGACGTTACCTTGGGTGGCGGCGTGAACGCTTGCGGCGGCACGTCGAAGGCGATCCTCGCCTCGGTCCGCCAGCCCGCCAGCACGCCGAGCCGGCCATAAGCATCGCTGCCGGCACCGGCGACAATGCGCTCGGCCACCTCGCGCTGGAACATCAGCGTCATCGATTGATAGAAGGGTGGCCAGTCCGCCACGGTCAGCCAACGGATCAACAGCTCGGTGCCGATATTGTAGGGCAGGTTGGCGGCAATCCTCACCGGGCCGTCTTGTGACGCGGTCTTGGCAAGAGCGGCAAAATCCGTCTTCAGCGCATCGCCTCTGATCACCTCGAGCCGGCCCGGATAGTGGTTGGAGACCTCGGCCAAGGCCGCAAGGCAGCGTTCGTCGCGCTCGATGGCGACGACGCGGCCGGCACCGGCAGCGAGCAGCGCCCTGGTCAGCCCGCCGGGGCCGGGGCCGACCTCGATCACCGTGCTGTCGCTGAGGTTGCCGGCGACCCGCGCGATCTTGCCGGTCAAATTGAGGTCGAGCAGGAAATTCTGGCCAAGCGCCTTCTTTGCCTGCAGTCCATGGCGCTCGATCACCTCGCGCAGCGGCGGCAGCCCGTCAATGCTCATGAATTTGGCTCATGATTTTGGGCTCATGATTTTGGGCTCATGCAGCTGCGGGCTTTGCGCCGGTATCGGCCAGCCGGCGGGCCAGCTTCAGCGCCGCGATCAGGCTGTCGGGACGTGCGATGCCCTTGCCGGCGATGTCGAAGGCTGTGCCGTGATCGGGCGAGGTGCGGATGAACGGCAGGCCAAGCGTGACGTTGACGGCCTCGTCGAAGGCCAGCGCCTTGGCCGGGATCAACGCCTGGTCATGATACATGCAGACCGCCACGTCGTAGCCGGCGCGGGCGCGCGCATGAAACATCGTATCGGCCGGCAGCGGCCCGAAGGCATCGATGCCTTGCGCCCGCAACATGTCGACCGCAGGACGAATGATGCGCTCGTCCTCTGTCCCCATGGCGCCGCTTTCGCCGGCATGCGGATTGAGGCCGGCAAGCGCGAGCCTCGGCCTGGCGATGCCGAAACGGCGTGCAAGATCGCCGGCGGTGATGCGCGCGATGGCAACGATCAGCTCCGTCGTCAGCGTCTTCGGCACCTCGGCCAGCGCGATGTGGATGGTGACAGGAACGGTGCGCAATTCGGGGCCGGCGAGCAGCATCACCGGCGTCACCGTGCCGCCGGTGTGGAGCGAGGCCAGATGCGCCAGATATTCGGTGTGACCGGGAAAGCCGAAGCCGGCATCGTAAAGCGGCTTCTTCGCGATCGGACAGGTGACGACCGCGGCCGCGTCCCCGGCAAGGCAGTCGGCGACGGCGCGATCGATGGCCTCGATGATGCCGGCGGCATTGGCCGGGTCGGGCCGGCCGGGATCATCGGTGAAGTGGGCCGCCAGCGGCACCACGGGCAAGGCGTGTTGAAAGACACCAGCTGCTTGGGCCGGCACCGTCTCGGCGATTGCCACCGCCGCGCCGAGCCGGCGCGCCCGCGCGGCAATCAGCGCCGGATCGGCGAGAAGATAGAAGGGCGCGGCACCGGAACCGCGGGCGCTCTGCCACGCGGCAATGGCGATTTCCGGACCGACGCCGGATGGATCGCCGACGCTCAGCGCCAGCGGAAGCTCTGTCTCACGCACGGCTGGGCCGGTTCAGCGCGTAACGATCTTGGCTTTCGCCTTCAGCTCTTCGACATATTTGGCCGAGAGCTCGTCGGCGTTCTTGTCGCCGCTGCCTTCGCTCTGGAACACCATCTGGGCCGCCTTGTCGTCGGAAACCTCGCGCGACGAGCAGATGCCGATGAATTCAATGCCGCGATCGGTCTCGCGCACGGCCGTGGCGCCGCCCAGCTTGGTGGCCTTGATCTGCTCGGCCCAGTCCGGCGGCAGTTGCGGCGCCAGCAATCGGGGGAGGTCGCGAACGGTGACGTCGATCAGGCCCTTGGCGAATTCACGCGTGGTGTTGCAGCCATTGAAGCGGGCGCGCATGGCTTCAGCCTCGCGCTTGCGTTTGGCGAGTGTGGCACTGCGCTCGGCCTTCGGCACCACGAAGATCACCTGCTGCAGCATGTACTCGGTGGCGCTTGGCTTGGCGCCGCCTTTTTCGAGCATGCGCTTGACCAGATCCTGTTCGCTCACCTCCCCGCCGCCGCCGCTGTAGCGTGCGCTCAGCGCCTGGTTCCACGCCATCTGGGAGCGGATGAATTCCTTGAAATGCTCCTTGGTCACGCCGGTCTGCGCCATGACACCGTCGAGCTGCTTGAGCTGCATCTTGTTGCTCGAGGCAAAGCGCTGATAGGCAGCCTCTACCTGGGCGTCGGAGATGCGGATGCCGAGACGCCTGGCCTCCGCCATACGCAGCGTCTGGTCGATCATTTCCTGACCCGCGTCACCCTTCTTGCGCTGCAGTTTCAGGAAGGCAGCCCGGTGCGCGATGTCGCCGGTGGTGATCGGCATGTTGTTGACGACATACTTGATTTCACTGGCGAAGGCAGGCGGTACCATCATGGTGACAGAGACCGAGGTCGCCGCGAACAGGAGCGCGAATCCTGCCGAAAACAGGTATTTCCTCATCGAAAGCATCCCAATTCTAGCCCGGTTTTGGCCGATTCCAGCCCGATATTGGCGAAATCCGTGCCCACTTTATGCGGCAAAACGATGTCGTCAGCCGGCTCTACTGGATGGAGTCGATCGAGCTTTGGGACGAGCCGAAATCGCCGAGCGTGCGGAACGACAGGTTGAAGCCGACATTCTGCGACACTTCCTTGGTGTTGATGTCGCGTGATTCCGAGTACGTCATCAGGTAGGTGAAGCAGGAATCATTGTAGGCAAAGCCGACGCCGTCCTTGACCAGCACACTTTGTTGCAGGTCATAGGTGCCGGTGCCGAAGACGCGCCAGTTTTCGGCAAGGTGCGTCGAGGCGCCGAGCGTGACTTCGTGGCGGTCGGTGGTGAAACCATAGAGCGGCTGCGCCTGGATGAAGGCGTATTTGGCGCTCAGCGAAACCGGCAGGCCGGAATAGGCGGCCTTTACCTCGGCACGGCGAACTTCGAAGGTCTGCTCGTCGAAGCGGCCGCTGAGCGAACCGGAGAAGCCGCTCGGGCTGCTGAAGCCGACAAGGCCGACATAGTCGGAGGTTGAAGTCTCCAGGCCGGAATCGGCGCCCGCATTGACCAGATCCGGTGAATCGAACGAGTTGCGCCCGCCCAGCTGGTAGGATTGGCCAAAGATGGCGTTGGTGCCCCAGCCATTGTCGTAGGCGCCGGAATAGCGGAACCCGACATTGGCGCGGCTGCCGCCTTCGACGCGGTCGTAGCCGGAGAACTTGTCGCGCTCGAACAGCGTCGTGGCGTCGAAGACGAAGCTCTGTGCATCCTCGTTGGGAACGGCGAGCCCGCCGACATACTGCTCGTTCGGGCGCATGAAGACCTGCGCCATCGGCTCGACGATATGGCTGGAGCCGGTCATCGAGAACAGCACCGGCCAGCGCATTTCAAGTCCGGCGGTCGCCATGTACCGGGCGAAGGAAGACCGCATGTCGTCGGCGGCACCGACATTCGTTGCCATCTGGTTTACCGCAGTCAGCGAAGCCGAAGAAGCGTTGAGATAGTCGACGTCGCCCTGCAGAGCCAGAAGGGGCGTCAACTGCAATCCGCCGTCCGTGGTGAAGGTACGCTTCCATTCGGCCTCGGCGGTGAGGCGACCGGATTCGCCCTCGATGCCGCGCACGCGCTGGACGCCTGAGCCCGGCACATAGGGGGTAAAATAGGCCTGATCGAGATCGTCGCGGCGGATGATGCGCGCATTGACGTTGAACGACAGCTGGCCGCCGGCCACCGACATGTCGGGGATGTAGGCATAGTCGAGCGACGGCAACACCCAGGGCTGCTTGTCGCTGCGCGATGCGACGTTGCCGTCCGGTGTGTTCTCCTGAACCTGGAAGCGCATGGCGCGCACATCGAAATAATTGCGGTCGTTTAGGCCGGTCAGGTAGACCGACGATTGATGCACGGCGTCGTTGTAGCCTTCGATCGTATAGGTACGCGAAAAATTCTTGTCGGTCTGAAGCAGGATATCCCAGCCGAAGTCCCAGCGCGGATTGATGGCGAACTGGCCCTTGGTGCCCATCATGCCGCGGAACTTGTTCGGATCGCCTGCTGGCCCCGAATTGACATTGTAGCCGCCGGGGAAAGCCGCGAAATCACGGAAAGCGCCAGGGTCCTGCTGGTTGATTCCGGCAAGCTTCAGCGTGTATTGGCCATTGTTGAAGCGCTGGCGCCACTCGGCCTCGCCGAGGAAACCCTGCTTGGTGTAGCCGCTGCCGGTAACGGTGAGGTCGTAGGTCGGCGACAAAGCGAAGTAGTAGGGGACTTTGACGCCGACGCCGAGACGATTGTTGTAGCCGATGCTGGGGATCAGGAAGCCACTTTTGCGCTTGACCGTCGGGTCGGCGATCTCGAACGCCGGCAGATAAGCCAGCGGGAAGCCGAAGAATTCGAAATTCGCATTCTCGAAGCGAACCGTCTTCTTTTCGCCGTTCCAGATGATCTTCCTGGCTTTGATCCGCCAGGTCGGCGCCTTGTCCGGCTTGTCTTCGCAAGGCTCGCAGGCCGTATAGACGCCGTTGTGGAACGTCGTCAGCACGCCGCCCATGCGCTCGGCGCTTTCGGCGGCGAAATAGGCTTTTTCGGGCGTTTCGACGCGCAGCGCATTAACGAAACCGTCAGCGAAATCGTCGGTAATATCGATATGCTGCGAGTTGATCTTGGTGCCGTCGCTGTTGACGATCTCGACATTGCCGCTGGCAACCAGCCGCTTGGTGTTTCGATCATAGACGACGCGCTGGGCGACGAGCTTGTTGCCGCCATAGTCGATCTGGACGCCGCCGATGGCGGTGACCGTCTGGTTGTCGTTGTTATAGACGAGCGTGTCGGCCGCCAGCAGCATCTGGGAGCCGGAGGGAACTTTCGTTGCCACGTCGGTAACGTCCTGCGCCAGCGCAGGGGCCGTCAGCACGCTGCAGGCGAGCAGGCATGCCAAGGCGCTCGCCGAATAGAGGCGCGCCAAACCGGCCTGCCTATGGCTGCGCAAAGCCGCCTCCCTCACTAGCCGTCTTCCTTGTATAGCAGGAATGTCACCCCAAAGAACATAGCCACGACAACCGGAACCCATGCAGCCACGGCTGTGGGCACGAATCCCGCCACGCCGAATGCCTTGACCAATACCGAAACGACATAAAGCAGAAAGCCGGCGAGGACGCCACCCAGAATCATCGTTGCCGACTGCCCCATCCTCGCAAATCGCATTGAAACTGTTGCCGCAATCAGCGTCATGGCCACAAGCAGGAACGGTAACGCCACCAGCGAATCGAACTGCATGGCGAAGGCATTTGCCTTGAGGCCGAAGGAGCGGGCAACCTCAACCTTGCCGGGAAGGTCGTAAAACGGGATGGTCTCGGGGCGCGCCAGCCGTTCCTGCACGAATTCCGGCTTGAGGTTGGTCGGCAACTGGTCGGTCGTTTCGGAACGGATGTTGCCGTCCTTGAACACCTTGACGTCCTGCAATTCCCAGTAGCCGTCGCGCAGAAAGGCCCGCGCCGCGTCCTTGCGCTCGACGATATTGCCCTGCGGATCGAGGACGAAGAACACGGCGTCGGCCATTTCCAGGCCCTGGTTCAGGATGGCGCGGGCGCCGATGATGGTGTCGCCGGAGTTGGTTTTCTGGCGGATCCACGGCGTGGCATCGGCCGCCACCACGTTCGAATTGCCGGATCGCAGCTGGTTTTCCATCTGCTCCGACCATGAGAAGCCATGCGCGGCGATCGGATTGAGCACGCCGACCGACAATATGCCGAATAACAGCGCACCGATGCAGCAGGGCAACAGAAACTGCCAGGCCGACACTCCGGCCGATCGCGCAATCACCAGCTCGTATTTGCGGTTGAGCGACACCAGCGTCGCCATCGCCGAGAACAGGCCGACGAACGGCACCGTCTGCAGCATGATCATCGGCATCCTCAGCGCCGAGATCGCGACCGCCGTGCCGTAGGTGAAGCCCGGCAGGCCGGTGATGCGGCCGGACAGCTCGGTGAAGTCGATCAGGAACACCAGCGCCAGAAGGCCGATGAAGAACCAGATCGTGATCGACACGTAGCGAAAGAAGAAGTAGCGGCCCAGGGTCCAGCCCATCGTCAGGCTCCCTGGCCGGATGTGTAGCGCCGATTGAGGCGCAGCTTGAGCGCCGTCCAGCCATCGCTGACGCGGCCGGCGAAATTCGTCATCCAGTCGGCCCAGCTGCCGGGCAGTTCCATGCTTCGCGAGGTGACGATGAACCAGATGGCGACCGCCGAGGCGATGACCGGCACGCCATAGACCATATAGGCGTATTGCGGGATCTTGTCGGCCTTGCCGGCGGCAAAGAAGCCCAGCCAGCGCACGAACAGCGCAATGGCGATGGCTGTGATCAGCGGGTGGATGCGCGCCTCGCGGTGTGAGCGCGCATCGCCTGCGACCGCCAGCGCGATCAGCGCGAACACCAGCGAATAGGACCATTCGGAAAAGCGCTGGTCGAGCTCGGCCTTGTAGGCGCCGGGCCTGCGCTGGAAGATCTTGTCGTTCGGATCCGGGTTGAGCAGGTATTGCGTCGTTCGGTCCTTGGGCAGGAGCATGATATCGTTCGCCGCCGACATGAAGGCGGAAAGGTCGAAGGCGTAGGACGTGAAGCGGATAACCGACAGATCGCCGGTCAGCGTCTTGCGATGAATGACGCCGTCATTCATCATCAGCACCTTCTCATCACCCTTTTCGACGACGCTACCGCTCTTGGCATAATAGATCAGATTGGCGCCTTCCTCGCGCGAATCGGCCACGAAGATGCCGCCGAGCCGGTTGTCCGGCAGCCGCTCGCCTATCTGCAGGAACAGCCCGTCGTCGATCTTGCGGAACGTGCCTTCCTGGATGATCAGCGACAAGAGATCGGCGCGCGAGGACGCGATCAGCTGGCGGTTCTTCTGCCTGGCATAGGGTTCGACGCCATTGTCGACCGCGAAGGAAAAGACGCTGGCCGCCAGCGCGATCAGCAGGACCGGCCGCACAATCGTCCAGCGCGAGGCGCCGGCGGCGTTGATGACGGCCAATTCCGAATCGGAGTTCATGACGCTGAGCGTCTGGGCCACCGCCACCACCAGGGCGAATGGCACCACGATCGGGATGATGGTGGGGATGATGAGGCCCGCGACCTCGAAAAAAGTCAGCGCCGATTGGCCACTGTCGGTGACCAGGTCGATGCGGGCAAGCACCTGCGTCGTCCAGACAATGGCCAGCGTCCAGATCAGCGCAGCGAGAAACACCGCCAGTGCGCGACGCATGATGTAGCGTTCAACGACCTTCATGTAAGGCTTTTCTCGATTTGCCGAACGGCATCATGCCCGCCGACAAGGTAGTCGTCCGGCTGCGGCTGTACAACTGGGTGCGTTTGGCCATTTCTTTCAGGCGGTTCGATCCGATTCTCCGTCCCACATCGCCCGTCCCGCAGGCCGGAGTGTCGGCGGCAATGGATAAGAAAGGGAGAACATCGATGGTTAACAACAGGTTGCGGCAGGAAAGCGGAGCCGTGCCGCGACGAATCGTTATCGATTCCGCTGCGCATATGAGCCCTGATTCCGGCAAAGTCTTGCCAAATCAAGGAAAACGACCAAATGTCGCGCATCTTCCCTGAGAATGCATTTTTCCTGAAAATCTGAGCCGTTTCCCGAAAGCAGGACCTGATGACTTTGAGACCATTGATCGCCTTCGCCAAATTTGCCGCACCCAAAAAGGGCAGCATCTTCGTGCTGGCGGCCGACGATGGTGGTCTTGGCGAACCGGCAAAGGCCTGCGACCCCTCAGGAACGCTGGCGCGGGCGTTTCCGGTGGCGGAGTTTTCCGGAAAATTCGCCGGTGTCGTCGAAGTGCTGGCGCCGCAGGGAACATCGCTCGACCGACTGGTGGCGGTCGGCGCCGGCAAGGTCGCCGGCCTCGATGACTTTGCCTGGCTGAAGCTTGGCGGCACCGTCGCCGCGTCCCTGCGCAAGGCAGCGGAGGTGGCCGTCATCCTCGATGTGCCGGGCGCAAAGATTGGCGGCAGGCAAGCGGCGAACCTTGCCGCCGGCATCATTCTGCGCAGCTACTCCTTCGACAAATACAAGACCAGGAAAGACAAGGACGATGCCGAGCCGAAGAAACCGGTCAAGGTGACCATCCACACCGCCGATCCTGCCGCGGCGAAAAAGGCCTTCGCCGACGAGGTTGCGGTCATCGACGGCGTGCTTCTGGCGCGCGACCTTGTCAACGAACCGGCCAATACGCTCGGCCCGATCGAATTCGCCGCCCGCGCCAAGGAACTGGAAGCGCTCGGCGTCGAGGTCGAGATCCTCACCGAGAAGGAAATGAAGAAGCTCGGCATGGGCTCGCTCCTCGGTGTCGCGCAAGGCTCGCCACGCGGCGCCCGGATGGCTGTCATGCAATGGAAGGGCGGCAAGGCCAAGGACGCACCGGTCGCCTTCGTCGGCAAGGGCGTCACCTTCGACACCGGCGGCAATTCGATGAAACCGGCCTCCGGCATGGAAGACATGAAGGGCGACATGGGCGGCGCCGCGGCCGTCATCGGGCTCATTCAGGCGCTGGCCGCGCGCAAGGCCAAGGCCAATGTCGTCGGCATCGTCGGGCTGGTGGAAAATGCCGTCGACGGCCATGCCCAGCGCCCCGGCGACATCGTCACCTCGATGTCGGGTCAGACCATCGAGGTGCTCAACACCGATGCCGAAGGACGCCTCGTTCTGGCCGACGCGCTGTGGTATTGCAACGACCGCTTCCAGCCGAAATTCATGGTCAATCTGGCGACGCTGACCGGCGCCATCATGGTCGCGCTCGGCCAGCATTATGCCGGCCTGTTCTCCAACAATGACGAACTTTCGGACAGGTTGACGGCGGCCGGCCAGGCGAGTCAGGAGCGGCTGTGGCGCATGCCGCTTGGGCCCGAATACGACAAGCTGATCGATTCCAAGAACGCCGACATGAAGAACATCGGCGGCCGCTATGGCGGCGCCATCATCGCCGCGCAGTTCCTGCAGCGCTTCGTCAAGGAAACGCCGTGGGCGCATCTCGACATCGCCGGCACCGCGATGGGCTCTCCGCCGAGCGAGATCAACCAGTCCTGGGGCTCGGGTTTCGGCGTCAGGCTGCTCGACCGGCTGGTGCGCGACAATTACGAGGGATAAGGCAGGGAATGGCCGATGTCCTGTTCTACCACCTGACCGAATCGACGCTGGAGGATGCGCTTCCCGGCCTGCTCGAGCGCAGCGTCGATCGCGGCTGGCGCGCCGTGGTGCAGACCGGGACCGAGGAGCGGCGCGATGCGCTCGACCTGCATCTGTGGACATTCAGGGACGATTCGTTCCTCGCGCACGCGACCGACCGTGAAGCCCATCCGGCCGAACAGCCAATCCTGCTCACCACGAGCGACGCCAACCCCAACCAGGCGCAGATACGCTTCCTCGTCGATGGCGCCGCACCCGCCGATCTCGCCGGCTACGAACGCGCCGTGTTCCTGTTCGACGGCCATGACGCGGCCCAGGTCGAAGGGGCGCGGACGCATTGGAAGGTGTTGAAAGAAGCGGGCCACGCTGTCACCTACTGGCAGCAGACGCCCGACCGTCGCTGGGAGCGCAAGGCGTAAGTCGCGTTATCGGTCGCTGATCGTAACCTTGTTTATCTTCGCGCCCTGCGGGAGATCTTTCACCTGCCGATGGATTTGGCCGGCGATATGCACCTTCACAACGAAAAACGTCGTTTCCATCTCTCGCAGACTCATTTCGCCGCCAAGCACCGGCGGCTTCTTGAAATCATAGCATTGGCCGGCTGCCGGAATCAGTCGGTTCTTTCGGGCGGCAACGACAAGGCCCGCCAGCAGCAACTCGTCGCGGCGCGCTTCATTCTGCAAGTCGGCCTGAAATTCCGCCCAATGACCCGCAATTCTGGTCAATTTCCCGTCGAGCATATCGAGATGACGAACCGACCCGT
Source organism: Mesorhizobium sp. C268A (assembly GCF_040324475.1). Lineage (NCBI taxonomy): Bacteria > Pseudomonadati > Pseudomonadota > Alphaproteobacteria > Hyphomicrobiales > Phyllobacteriaceae > Mesorhizobium > Mesorhizobium sp. C268A. Next base: position 1,039,225 of record NZ_JAMYVX010000001.1, on the reverse strand, counting down.
CGCCGGCACGGAAAAATATGTCGCCGAAAGCTGACACCGCAGCTGGTTCAAGGCCATCCAGTCCGATCCACTTCCAGCCGTCCAACGCTTCCGCGACTTCGTTCGCAGGTGGTTCGATAAAGAGGAACTGATAGTCATGGGGCCATTCGGCTCTGATCAAGCCCCCTGTATTGGCTCTGTTGGCCTCGGCTTTTCCTTCCTGTCTGGCGTCGGACGCGCCAAAAATTGAAGAAATAAAGCGGAAAAAAGATCTGGCCATAATCGCCCCCGTACGGGTCTTTATACTTGCGAGAGATTCTAGCCGCAATCCACTGAAGGCTCCATAGTTCCCACGCATTCGTCTTGATGATGGCCATCACATTGGATCCGTTTTATGGATTGACTGGATGCAGGCTCATTGGGCGGGCTGAGAATGCGGATCAGGATCATCGGAACCGGGCGGGCCGTGCCGGCTCGATGCGTGACGTCGCGCGCCCTCGATGCGCGGCTGGGGTTTGGCGATGGACATTTCGAGGCCGCGACCGGCGTCATCGAACGCTATGTCTGCGACGCCGAATCGCAGGTCGACCTTGCTTGTGCCGCAGCCCGTCTGGCGCTTGCCGATGCCGAACTTGAGGCAGGCAGTGTCGATCTGGTCATCGGCGGTTGCGGCGTGCCTTACCAGCCGTTGCCGTCGACGGCGCCGCTGGTCATGCAGCGCCTCGGCCTTGCCGATGGGTCGGCGGCCGCTTTCGACGTCAACAGCACCTGCCTGGGCTTCCTCACAGCCTTCGAGACCGCGTCGCGCCTGATCGAGGCCGGGCAATGCCGGACGGCGCTGGTGTTCTCGTCTGAAATCGCCTCGCGCGCGCTGCCGTGGCAGGACCAGCCGGAAATTGCGGCCCTCTTCGGCGATGGCGCGGCGGCCGCCGTGCTGCAACAGGCAGCCCCTGCCGAGGGTCGAGTCGCGGCCAACCTGATGCGCACCTACCCTTCCGCCTATGCGGCCTGCAGCATCGGCTCCGGCGGCACCCGGTTCGACTTTCATCGTGAGCCCGAGGAATTCGCCCGCCACAGCCTGTTCCACATGGAGGGTAAGGAACTGTTTCGCGTTACGTCACGCCATTTCAACGGCTTTGTAGCGGAGTTGCTCGATCGCGCCGGCTGGCGGCACGACGATGTCGACCTCGTCGTGCCGCATCAGGCAAGCCCTTTCGCGCTCGCCCACATGGCGCGCCAGACGGGCTTCGCCAGGGAAAAGCTCGTCGACATCGCGGCGCGCTACGGCAATCAGATCGCCGCTTCCATCCCCTTTGCGCTCGACGTCGCGCGCCGCGAACAACGCATTGTGCCCGGCGCCAAAGTGCTGTTCCTCGGCACCTCGGCCGGCGTGTCGTTCGGCGGCATGGCGCTGGAAGCATGACCGTGGGACGCGTCCTCGTCACCGGCGCTAGCGGCTTCCTCGGCGCGCATGTCATGGCGCGGCTGGCTGCACTGGGCACACCGGCGCTGGGTCTTGGCAGGGACGCCAAACGCTGCGCGGCGCTCGAAGCCGCTGGTCATCGGGTCGTTCGGCTCGATTTGTCTCAACCATTCGATGCAGCTGCCGCGCGCGCTCTCGACGGCGTCGATGCGATCATCCACTGCGCGGCACTTTCCGCGCCCTTCGGCAGGTTGGCGGATTTCCAGACGGCAAATGTCACAGCTACCCGCAACCTCAGCGATTTCGCGCGCGGGCAAGGCGTGCGCCGCTTCGTCCATATCTCCAGCCCGACGGTCTGTTTCGCCTATCGCGACCAGCTCGGAGTTTCCGAGAATGCGGCCTTGCCCCCTCCGGTCAACCACTATGCCCGCACCAAGCGGCAGGCCGAGGAGATCGTGCTGGCGGCGCCTGAGATCAGCCCGGTGGTGCTGCGGCCGCGCGGCCTCTACGGTCCCGGCGACCGCACGCTGCTGCCGCGTCTGCTGCAGGTGGCACGGCAGCGCCCGCTGCCGCTGTTTCGCGACGGCAAGGCGCGCATCGATCTCACTTATATAGAGGATGTCGTCGATGCGGTGCTTGCCGCGCTGTCCGCCGGCAGCGCTGCCGAGGGACAGATATTCAACATCTCCGGCGGCGAAGTGGTGCCGGTCCGCCGCATTGCCGAGGCGGCCTGCGCCCGCGCCGGCGTGCAGCCGCGCTGGCGCAGAATGCCGCTCTGGCCCGCCATGCTGGCGGCCGGGATAGCGGAGACGGTAGCGAATATATTGCCCGGCCGCCCGGAACCGCCGGTGACGCGCTACGGTCTTGGCCTGTTCGCCTATGCGCAGAGCCTCGATCTTTCCAAGGCAGGCCGCATCCTCGGCTGGGCGCCGAAAGTGTCGTTCGAGGAAGGGCTCGATCGCACATTCGGCAAGGCGATGGAAAGCAGGGGGGCAGCGTGAAGATCGTCTTCGCCAACAGCGCCTCTGTCGGCGCAGCCGAGCGCCTGATCCTGCGCGGCGGCAGCTGGGCGAAGGTCAGGCTACGTGTCCGCTACGGCCTGATCATGCATCCGCGGGCCGGCCCCGTCCTGATCGACACCGGCTACACGCCGCATGTGACACAAGGCAGTGGGCGCAGCACGGCGCTGCGTCTTTACAGTGCGATCCTCCGGCCCCAGCTCAACGAAGCCGAGCAGCCGCTCGCGGTACTGGCGCGCTTCGGCCTGTCTTTGCAGGATGTGCGCACCGTCATCGTCACGCATTTCCATGCCGACCACATGTCGGGCCTGTCGCTGTTTCCCAACGCTCGGCTTATCGCCAATGACACCGCCTGGGCGCGGGCGAAGGCCAAGACTTCCCTGCAGAATCTGCGCCATGGCGTCTTCAAGGAACTGTTCCCGTCTGACTTCGAGGCCCGACTCGACGGGCTGTCGTCGAAGCGGCAGGTCGAGCCGCGTGGCGGCGTACCGGGCGGCGCCGATCTGTTCGGCGACGGCAGCGTCATCGCAGTCGGTCTGCCCGGCCATGCCGATGGCCAGTTCGGCCTTTCGTTCCCCAATCTGGAGCGGCCGCTGCTCTACGCCGTCGATGCGCAATGGCTGATCAGAGCATTGGTGGAAAACCGAACTCCCGGTCTGCCTGCAACCCTGCTGGCCGAGGATGCCGCCGCGATCGAGCCGACCAGCGTAATGTTGCGTCGGTTTCTGGCGACCGGCGGCGAGGTTGTTCTTTGTCATGATCCGGCGGTGACGGCCTACGATGTGGCCGGAGAGAGCGCGTGAACGGGCCGGCCGAAGCGATCCGCTCGTTTGCGCTGACGCAATGGGTTTCGCGCAAAAGCCGCGAGAGTTTCGAGCGCTGGCAGGCGCAAGCCTTGCGCCGCTTTCTCGACCGCGACCTGCCGCGCGCGCCGTTCTACGGCAAGGCGCCGCGTCTTCTCGGCGACCTGCCGGTGACCGACAAGGCGACGGTGATGGGCAATTTCGAGCGCTTCAACATTCATGGCGTCTCGGCCGCCGAGGCCTGGAAGGCGCAGGCCGGCGATAGCCGCATTGGCGAGCTGACTGTCGGCTCCAGCACCGGCACGTCGGGCAATCGTGGCCTATTCGTCATTTCCGAGGCGGAAAAATACCGCTGGCTGGGCACCATCCTGGCCAAAGCCGTGCCCGATCTGCTCTGGCGCCGGCAGCGCGTTGCGGTGATCCTGCCGCAAAACACCGGGCTCTACGATAGCGCGCGCAAATCGCGGCGTATCGACCTGCGCTTCTTCGATCTGACGCGCGGTCCGGAGAGCTGGCGCGGCGCTCTCGAAGATTTCGCGCCGACGGTGATCATCGCGCCGCCGAAGATGCTGCGGCACTTCGCGGCCGAGGGCTTTAGGCTCAAGCCGCAGCGTGTCTTCAGCGCCGCCGAAACGCTCGACCCGGTTGACCGGCCGGTCATCCAGGCATTCTTTGGTCGTCAGCTCGACCAGATCTACATGGCGACGGAAGGGCTGTTCGCCGTCACCTGCCGCCAGGGCGGGCTGCATCTGGCCGAGGATTCGGTGTTCTTCGAGTTCGAACCGGCCGGCGACGGCCTGGTCATGCCGCTGATCACCGCCTTTCGCCGCCGGACCCAGATCATGGCGCGCTACCGGATGAACGACTTGCTGCGGCTGTCCGAAAAGCCATGCCGCTGCGGCTCGCCGCTGCGCACGCTGGACGAGATCGTCGGCCGCATGGACGACGCTTTCCGGCTCGCCTCGCCGCACGGGCAGCTCCTCGTCACGCCCGACATACTACGCAATGCGGTGCTCAAGGCCGACCGGCGCATCGACGATTTCCGCCTGGTCCAGACCGCTGAAGATGCAATCGAACTCAGCCTGGCCCCCGGGCTTGCCGACGAAGCCGCCACCGCCGCCCATCAGTCCGTGCGCAATTTGCTGGCGGCGCGCCAGGCGACAGCTTCGGTCAGCCTTGTTCGCAGGGACCTGCCGTTGGAGACCGGCCGCAAACTGCGTCGGGTCGAATGCCACCTGGGAGCGGCATCATGAACCGGCTCGCTATGTTGCCACTCGATCAGACGAACCGGGTAGAAAACAACCCGCGTGAGGTCGAAGCCTTCGTTCAGCTTTTCAACGAGGTGCCGGTGCGCGACCTCGTGCGCAATCTGACAGTGGCTGTCGAAACCTTCGAGATCGCCGGCCGCTCCTTTCCGCTGACGCTGAACGACAGAAGCGAAGCGCCGAACTGCTACATCTGCTGCCCGTCCAGCGCCTATATCGACTATGCCATCGACGAGACCCGCAATTTCGTCTCCTCGCCCTTGCTGCAAAAAACGATGCGGATGCTGATCGGCCTGTGCGCGCCGCTGGTCAGGATGAGCGGCCTTGACCATCAGGTTCAGGTCAACAACTGGCTCTATTCGACCAATCCGGTGCCGCTGCTCGATCGCAACGCGGTCGCGGCGATGCGCGACGATCTCACCGCGCGTTTTCCCGATCGCGCTGTTCTCATCCGCTCCCTGAACGAGATCGCCGATCCCTCGACAATCGCAGTGCTGAAGGCGGAGGGTTTTCGAATGCTGGCGGCGCGGCAGATCTACATCTTCGCCGGCCGCGGTTCGGCCATGACCAACGACATGAAGCGCGACCGCAAGCGGCTGCGCACGACGCCGTTCGAGCGGGTCGGCAATGGCGACTTCACCGAGGCCGACTATGCGCGCGCCGAAGCGCTCTACCGGATGCTCTATCTCGACAAATACACGCCGCTCAACCCGCACTACACCGCCCGCTATATCGGCGAGACGCACCGTCGCGGCATCCTGCAACTGGCAGGCCTGCGTCGTCCCGGCGGTGAACTGGTCGCCGTCGCCGCTTTGTCTCAGAACGGCAGGACACTGACGCAGCCCATCGTCGGCTACGACACCGGCCTCCCGGTGAGCGAAGGCCTTTACCGCATGATGATGGCGCTGGCTCAGGATCATGCGACGGCGCACGGCCTGTTCTTCAACATGAGCGCCGGTGCCGCCGCCTTCAAACGCTTGCGCGGCGCCGTGGCGACGGTGGAATACAACGCCGTCTATGCTGCCCATCTGCCGCGCCGCCAGCGCGCGGCAGTGCGTATCATGGAATCTGTGCTCGCGAAGATCGGCATTCCTCTGCTCAGGAGATTTGAACTTTGAGCGAAGCCCGGCAGCAAAAAGACAAAGACTATTGGCAGGCGGTAGTGCGGTCTGCCGATATCAAAGCCAAGCCGAAACGCATCCTGTTCGATGGCACGCCGCTGGTGCTGTTCCGCTCGGCGCAGGGGATTGCAGCCCTCTTCGACCGCTGCGCTCACCGCCTGGTCGAACTCTCGACCGGCAAGGTCGTCGGTGGCGAGATCGAATGTCCCTATCATGGCTGGCGCTACAATGGGGAAGGGCGCTGCACCGCCATTCCCGGCCATGTCGGCGACGTCCCGCATTACCGTATCCGCCGCTACAGCGCGATCGAGCGCGACGGCGTCGTCTTCGTCTCGGCAGGCACGCCTGAGGGCGAGCCCTATCTCCATTGCATGCAAGGCAAGGATGTCGTCGTGAAGCGGGTGCGAAGCTCGGCGCGATCGACGGTGCTCGACGCCGCCGAGAACATTCTCGACGCCACTCACACTCACTTCACCCACAAGGGTGTGCTGCGCGGCCTGACCGCAAAGCGCCATCTCGTGCGCGTCGAGGTGACCGGCGGCAAGGGCTGGGTCGAAAGCTGCTACACCGGCGAGGACCGCCAACAGGGGCTGGTCAGCCGGCTGCTGGAAGGCGAGCGCGCCAGGACCATCGGCCGCTACCGCCATCCCGGCATCGTCGAACTCGAATATTGGGGCAAGGGCGGCTTGGCGCTGGCGACCACTTTCCATTTGCGTCAAGCGGACGAACGGACCGTCGGAGGCGTCGGCTGGCTGATCGGCCCGCGACAGGGCCTGTTCGGCGAACTCAAGGCGCTTGCTTTCCGGCCGCTCTTTGCCTTTGCCCTGCAGCAGGATCGCCGTGTGCTGAAATCGGCCAGCGACAACGCCCGTATATCGCCGCAGGTTCAGCCGGCGATCGGCCCGCTGGATTTCCTGCGCCGCGACATAGCGGCGATCATCGACGGCAAGATGCCACCGGCGGCGGCAGAGCCGAGGGTGTACCAGATCGAGCTGTAGGAAAGCGCTCTATTCAGTCCTGCTCCGGCCCGTTCCACTCGATATCGCGCGTCGACGCGGCCTGAAGGCTGATGCGCTGGCTGATCGCCGTCCCGGCGATCTCGGCCAGCGTGCGCCACTGCGCCCGCTTCGGCGCGGGGTCGCCCGGCCAGTCGAGCAGCTCATCGGCATCGTGCATCGCCTGGCGAAAGCTGCCGAGACCACCGGAGCGCAGTGCCGCCGGCATCCCGTAGATCCACATCGCAAGCCTCACCGTCTGCGGCGCCGTCACGTCGGGCTTCACCTCGGCGCCATCCTCCAGCACCGCGTCGGCGAAGCGCCGCGGATCGCGAAAGAAGTGCAGGCCGCTCACGGCGCGCGGATTGCACTCCAGTGGCAGCACCGTGCCGTTATTCTCGCGCATCAGGTCGAAGGATATCTGGCCGGTCCAGCCGGCGCCGGCGACGAAGGTTTCGACGAAGCGCCGCGCCGCGATATCCTCGACCGGCTCGAAACAGATGCCGGCGCCCTTGCCGGCGCGATAGAGCGAACGGTAGAGCGCCAGCGCTTTGAGTTCACCCTCGATCGCCACCGCATAGGCGCTGATCTCTTCACCGGCGATGTAGCGCTGCGCCACCCAAGGAGCGGCGGGCGAGGGGCGGACGGCGTCGAGTTCGTCCGGCGATGGCCGCAGCAGTACGTCACGGGCAAAACGTGACCACACAGGTTTGAACACCAGCTCGCGCGATTGGCCACGAACGCCGTCGAGATCGGCCTCGCTTTGCAGCAGTATCGTTTCCGGCACGTCGAGCCCAAGGCTCTGCGCCAGCCGGATGAAGGCATGCTTGTCGTGAACGCGGGCGAGCATCGCCATCTCGGGTGCGAAGAGGCGGGCCGGCATGGCGCGGTGCTGCCAGAGACGACCGAGATAAAAGACTTCCTCGCAGGTCGGGATAACGAGTTCGATGCCTTCCGCGCGGACAAGCGCTTCCACCGCCTTGGCATAGGCGTCGGCGGCAAAGCGCGGCGGCGGCAGGCGATTGTAGGCGGCGCAGGCCGTGCTCGTTGCGGCGATCGGCCGGGCCGGGCTGTCGGCCAGGATCACCCGGCAACCGGCGCCATGCAGCAGCCGCGCCAGGTGCAGCGCCACCGGCGCGCGGGCACCGGTGATCAGCACGGTGCTATTGGGCATGAGCCACCGGCATCGGTTGGAAAAGACGAGTCGATGCTTCTGCGGAAGGCTTCATTCGCCATAAGTGCCACATGGCTTGCGTGCCGCCAACGGACTCCACAAAGGTGGCTCCGCTGCGTCAGCCATCGCTTTTTGGCCTTCAGGGCGTTATTGGCAATCTGTCGAACACCCGGATCTCCTCAATGCGCTTTCTGTTTGTCCTGATACTGCTTGCCGGCGCCGCCATTGGCTTCGTGTATCCCTGGGCCATGAGCAATTTCTCCGGCCACGAGATCGGCACCTGGCGCGTCTACGACCAGGGACGGTTTAGGCCTGTGACGGTGACGCTGAAAGCTGGCGACGCGCCGGTCAGAGTGCTGGTCGACCTGACGGCAAAGGCCGAGCGCATTGTCTCGCAGCAGCGCACCGTGCTGACGCTGACTGCCGCCACAGCCGGGCGCACGGTGCTTGCCTCGACGCTGCAATTCAACCACGCCGACAATCCGCGCCAGGTCAGCCCGCAACTGCCCGACAAGATCTTTCGCGACGAGGCCGGCGTGATCGAAACCGTCAGTCCCGGCGCCTATCTCTTCACCGCCGGCCTGGGCGACGCCGACGATATCCCGATACGCGCAGTGGATCTGATACTGCGCTCCGGCTCCGGTGAGATCGATCAACGCGCACGGCCGGTCGGCTACGGGCTGATGGCCGTCGGCCTGATCGGCTTCCTGCTTGCTCTGGCTTTTGGCGGTCGCCGGCCGGAGAACCCGAACTCGAAGCCGCCACCGCCGCGTTGGGGCAGAGGCTCCTCGACATGAGCGCGGCATGAACTACCGTCACGCCTATCACGCCGGCAATTTCGCCGACGTCGTCAAGCATGTCGTGCTCAGCCTTCTGCTCGACTATCTGAAGCAGAAGGACAAGGCGTTCCGTGTCGTCGACACTCATGCCGGCATTGGCCGCTACGATCTGTCGTCGGCGGAAGCGCAAAAGACCGGTGAATGGCAAGGCGGCATCGGCCGCCTCATCGACGCCCCGATCGAAAAATCGGCGGCTGCGCTGCTTGCCCCCTATCTTGAAGCGGTGCGTTCGCTCAATCCCGATGGCGGGGTGAAGAAATATCCGGGCTCGCCATTGATCGCCAGGCACCTCATGCGAAAGCAGGACCGGTTGTCGGCGATCGAACTGCACGAGGCAGATGCTGCCAGGCTGAAGACGCTGTTTGCCAGCGATTTCCAGACAAGGGTGATCGAACTCGACGGCTGGCTGGCGCTTGGCGCGCATCTGCCGCCGAAGGAAAAGCGCGGCCTGGTGCTGATCGATCCGCCGTTCGAGGAAGCCGGCGAATTCGACCGCCTGGTCGATGGCATGCAGAAAGCGCACAGGCGCTGGCCGGGTGGCATCTACGCGCTGTGGTATCCAATCAAGGACCGCAAAGCGATCATCGCCTTCCGCAAGGCGCTCAAGCAATCCGGCGTTCCAAAACTGCTCGACATCGAGTTCGAGATCCGGCCGGCATCGCGTGAACCAAGCCTCGACGGCAGCGGCATGGTGGTGGTCAACCCGCCCTTCACGCTGGAGCGCGAACTGCGCATCGTGCTGCCGGTCCTGCACAGATTGCTGGCGGTCGAAAAGCCGGCGCACTGGTCGCTGGAATGGCTGGCCGGGGAGTAGCGACGCTTCGCAGCGGGCGACGCCCGCGGCAAAGACACAAAGTCGCTAGAAGTTTTGACGGTGGCGCCATCCGCGAATGCTCAGCTGTGTTCAACCAACCGAAACCATGGAGATGCACATCTAATCGGCTTGGCGTTGACGCTAATCCCAGAATCACATAGATAGATATCTAATTATTAGATTTCGAATCGAAGCCAAGATCGACAAAAAAGGAACTGGTCAACGCGATAGGCTTCGCGATGTCGCGCTGGCAGGATGCCGTTGAAACGTTCGATGGGACCGTTGCCGAAATCTATGTGCTGAGCGCTGCCGAGCGCCGCTGTCTCGGCGCGATCAGTCACGGCCCGCGGCCGGCAAACGTCGTAGCGAGGGAGACAAATCTCACGCCGGCGGCGGTTACGACGTTGATTGACCGGCTGGAAAAGCGCGGCTTCGTCAGCCGCCAGCCGGATCCCGATGACAGGCGCAAGGTCATGGCAGCGGCGGGCAAGAAGACCGAGGAACTCGTCCGGCGCTGCTACCATCCGATCTTCGAGGCAGGTGCCGCATTGCTGGAGAAATACACGGTGGCCGAGATGCAGTTTTTGCTCGGCTTCATCGAAGAGGTCGAAGCGATGCAGAAGGCGTAGACCGAGAGGCTGCGCGGGCAAAGCAAAACCGGTGCGTTGAGAGAAGGCATCGGAGGATGGTCCGGCGAAACGCCGGTCCGGTTTCAACTATGTACTGTCAAGGAGAGACCCTATGCCCCGTATGATCTTCGTCAACCTGCCCGTCGCCGACCTCGCTGCGTCGATGGCCTTCTACAAAGCTCTCGGTTTCGACAACAACCCGCACTTCACCGACGCCACCGCAGCCTGCATGGTGCTGAGCGAAACGATCAACGTCATGCTGCTCACCCATGCCAAATGGCGTCAGTTCACCGATCGCCCCATCCCACCGGCCACCTCGAGCGAGGTCATGCTTGCCGTGTCCTGCGACAGCCGCGCGGCGGTCGATGCGATGAATGAGGCGGCGGCTAAAAATGGCGGCGCCGCCGACATCAACGCCCAGCAGGACTATGGCTTCATGTACAATCGCAGCCTGGCCGATCCTGACGGCCACGTCTGGGAAGCGATGTGGATGGACCCGGCCGCCGTACCGCAGGGCGACGCCAAGCAAAGCTGAACCGGGTTTCGGCGCCCCGCCGGCCATGGCAGGCCGCTTCCTAAATGGGCAAGGCGAGCTTTTTCAAAGGCTCAGAACGTGGTTTCACAGCTTCGCACCGGCAAAACCGGTTGCGGAGCGGGAAACCATCGTCAGCGCGACCGCTTGACCGCGCGCCGCCGAATCCGCAAAGTGGGCGCAGTCGACCTTTGAGAGGCTGCCATGACTCGCTTTGCCAAATCCGCTCTTGCTGCCCTGATTTCGCTTTGCACGCCGCTGGCCGCACCCCTTGGCCAGCCAGCACAGGCCGCCGACCTTTCCGTCTATTCCGACGAGGACAGCGGCGTTTGCGGCGAGGCATGGGTGCTAAGCAAGATCTCCAGCCGCTTCTCCTACCAGGTGCATCACGTGCCGCATCTGCCGGATGTTTCGATCACCGATTTTCAACGCATCCACCAGCATCGCTATCTCCCGGCCAGCGAAGAATGGCCGATCGGCCGCCGCTATTGCGGCGCCACCGTCAGCCTTTCCGATGGCCGCGCCCGCACCATCTGGTACTTGATCGAGGAAGGCCAGGGTTTTGCCTCGATCGGCGACAATGTCGAATTCTGCGTCTCGGGCTTCGACCGCTGGATGGTCTACAACGGCCGCTGCCGCGTCCTGCGCTAAGGTCGGATAAGAACCGCCGTCGAACCTGCCATCTCCCCGCAAGGGGGAGATCTGATGTCGCTCCGGATTCGCCAATCTCCGAACTGCTGCCGCTGCCTCACACCGCCTTCCCACCAGATACGTAAGCGCAGATCAGCTCGACCAACTGCTTCTGCAGTTCCGGCGCGTCGAGCATGTCTCGCCGCGCGGCATTGTGGATGACGCCCTCGACCGCTGAGGACAGCACCCGGGCCACGGTCTCATTGTCCTTCCTGCGCCTGCGATATTGCGCCACCGCCGCCGTGTAGTGATCCAGATAGCGCGACTGGAACGAGGCATGGGCGGCGCGTGAGCCGCGATCGCCCGGCGCCTCGTCGAGCAGCACCTGATGCAGCGTCGGATGGATGCTGTGCGCATCGATCATGCCGCGCACCAGCTCCTGCGCGAATCGCTTGAGCGGCTTGTCGCCTTCTGCTGATTCGGCGATCACCGACAGCACCTGATCGAAATGTCGCCGGCGAATTGCTTCGACCAGCGACAGCTTGTCGGGAAAATATTGATAGAGCGAGCCGATGCTGACGCCGGCCGCATCGGCCACCTTGTTGGTGGTGAAGCCGGCCCAGCCGAGCGCGCTCAGAACATGAGCACCGGCTTCGATGAGCGCCTCGACCGTCGCTCTCGAACGCGCCTGGCGCGGCTGCTTGCGCATGCGTGAGCGCGGCTTTGCAATGCGAGTAGACATGTCTGCTCCAGCAGCCAAGAATATAGACAACATACTCACATTTCTTGCAAAGGATATAGACCATGGACGCGCTGGATTTGCTCCGCAGCCTCGTTTATCAAGCCTGGGCGAATGGTGAATTGCTGGAGAAGCTTGCGGGCCTCGACCAGCAGGAGCATGTCGATCAGCGTCACACAGCGACCCGTCTCATCAACCACAACCTCGTCGTATCGAAGATATTCGCCGCGCATCTTTCCGGCACGCGTCATGGCTATCCGTCCGAAAACACCGAGGACACACCGGCACTCGATGAATTGAGCGCTGATGTCGCTGCGATGGATCGTTGGTATCTCGACTATATCGAAGCCGTCTCGCCAAAGCTCATGCCAGAGCCTGTGCCTTTCACCTTCACCGACGGCGACAGGGCGATGATGTCACTCCAGGAAATGCTGACACATGTCGTCACGCATGGCGGCTATCACCGCGGCGAGATCGGGCGGATCCTGATGCGGATTGGCATTGCGCCGCCGTGGGATACGTTTGCCGTCCACCTCCACCACGCCGAGCCTTCGCGCCGGCTGCAGGTGCGCGAGCGGGTTGGCGCTTAGGGCCTGCACCCCTTGGCTTCCAAGGGATCGCGGCTTCCCGGGAGGAGGATTCCCTGATCTTTCGTTTCCCATTTCCGTTGGGCATCTCTTGCGCCGAAGCTGGCGATCTCCCTTCTCGTCTGGGAAACGTCCGACACAACAGGCTGTCCCTTCAAGTGCTGTCTTCCTGGCTTCCATCCAACCACTTTCGATATACGAGTAAAAAGCTCGCGTCTAGTTTAGTGCTGTTCCTGCAACCGTTGGGATGAAGCAAGATCAGCCTCTGCGGTGCGATGATTGTTGCCATCCGATAGGCCGCCAATGACCGCGTGAGATCGACGGCGTTGCAAGAGAATGTGAGCTTGACGAGAAGATCGTGTGAGTCGCGATATCAGAGATTTCTCTCGCAACAGTTCGCTGCGAAGCGGGAAGATTCTTTGCCGATTTCTGTGCCGATCATTGCGATCATGCTCTCAGCGTAACCGAAACTTACTCTGAGAAATTCTATGTAATGCTTCGCTGGCTAGATACGCACGAGTCAGATATGCATTAGCTCGCCGGGTCACTCACGGCCATCGGCACAAACGCAAGGGGCATCGCATGGCAAAGACCACGACGAAGGCGCCGGCGGCGAAAGCGCCGGCAAAGAAAGCGGCACCGAAAGCTGCCGCGAAACCTGCAGCAGTAAAGAAGGCAGCACCGAAGGCAGCGGCAAAGCCGGCCGCCAAGGCAGCGGCAAAGCCGGCAGCTAAGGCAGTAGCAAAACCCGCCGCCAAGGCAGCAGCGAAACCCGCCGCCAAGAAGCCGGCCGCCAAGGCTGTGGCGAAGCCTGCTGCGAAGGCAGCAGCCAAGCCCGCCGCCAAGAAGCCGGCAGCCAAGGCAGCGGCAAAACCCGCCGCCAAGGCTCCGATGAAGGCCGCCGCCGCCAAGTCGACGGCCGCTGTGAAGAAGGCTGCACCGGCCAAAAAGCCAGCCGCCAAGAAGAAGTAACAGCGGTCCATCTCAAAGCTCCCGGGAACTTTGCCGACTGGCAGATTCCCGGGAGCTTTTTTGTTGTGATTTAGGTCTTGTTTTGATGCATGTCGTTCTCTCGAAATTGACGCCACTTCTGTGAGACATGCATGGCGATTTCATTGTCGGCGGATTGGCCGCCTGGTTTTGCCCTTCTGGCAGTTGCTCCCTCAGGGAAGATCGGCCAACACTAAGGCGGTCGCATTCGATGGGGTTCAGGCGACACGCTCTAGACCTTTGTTTTACGCGCGTCGTTCTCAAGACCGGAATCGCATTTTTGAGCGACATGCACTGGCCGTCCGAAAACAGGGAACCGATCATGCCGAAGCTGCTCTACGCGTCCTCATCCCCCTACAGTTCCAAGGTGCGCATGGCAGCACTCCATGCCGGCATTGCCGTCGAGCTCGTGCCGGTCAAGACCGAGGACAAGCCTGCTGAACTGATGTCAGCCAATCCTCTCGGCAAGATTCCGGTGCTGGTGCTCGACGACGGCCGCTCGATCCATGACAGCCGCGCGATCACTCAGCATCTCAACCGCGCTTCGAAGAGCCTGTTGTTGCCGCGCAATGCCGACAAGCGCCTCGAGGCCGAAGTGCTGGAGGCGCTGGCCGACGGCATATGCGACTGCGCGCTGTCGATGGTCTATGAGCGGCGCACGCGTCCGGAGGAGATGGTCTATCAACCCTGGCTCGATCGCCAGTGGACCAAGATCACCGCCGCACTCGATTTCCTCAACGCCAATCCGCCGAAGCTGCCGAAGAAGATCACGCTTGGCCAGCTGGCGTTGCGTGCCTGCCTCGGCTACCTCTCTCTGCGCTTCGCCGGCAAATGGGAAAAGGGCCGCGGCCGCCTGACCCGCTGGGCAGCGCGTTTCGATGAGAAGTTTCCGGGGCTGAAGGTGGCTGTGCCGGCCTGACGGGCGAAACAAAAAAAGCCGGGCGCGAGGCCCGGCTTTCTGTGTCGTGGCTTGAACGACAGTTAGAACTTCATACCGACGCCGAAGGTGACGCGGTTGTCGCTCTCTTTGACCTTGGTGCCGACACTGTCGAAGCTCTTGGAACCGAAGTCGGTGTAGCGGTACTCGACACGGCCGAACACATTGTCGGTGATCTTGATGTCGGTGCCGACGCCGGCCGTCCAGCCGAGCATGGTGTTGCTGTCGCTGTCGCCGGGGACCGAGACCTTCTGGTTCTTCAGGGCGCCGCCGCCGGTGCCGTAGAGCAGGATTTCCGGGGTCACGGCGTAACCCAGACGGGCGCGCAGCGAGCCTTCGAAGCCGCCCTTGGAATTGACGCCGCCGCTGTCACCCTTGACGCCATTGTAGCCGAGATCGGCTTCAGCACCGTACACGAAGTTTTCCTGCTGCCACTGGTAGCCGCCGAAAACGCCGCCGACAAAGCCCTTGGTCTTGATGTCGGGGCCGCCGTCCTGGACTTTGGCATGACCGCTGAAGCCGTAGCCGGCGCTGAGACCGGCATACGGGCCGGCCCAGGAAGCGACGGGGAGCTCGGCGATCGGGGCTGGCGCCGGGGGCTCTTCCGAGACGACATCGGCAGCAAAAGCGGTACCGCTGAGGGCGAAGAGCCCGAGCGCAACCGCGAGCGGCGCGAATTTGAGATTGGTTTGCATTGTTGTTTACTCCTTAAGCCACAAGACACGTAGGCTTGTTTGTCCTGAGCGCCATCAACCCGTCCGGGGGGTGAAACGGATCTGGCACTCAACGGTTCCGAATGTCGTGTCAAAATGCGGCGGCAGCGAACCTCAAAATGGGTCATTCCCCGGCACGAATGAGGCGGAAGCTTGACGTTGCATCTTCGCAACAGCGAAATGTCAGTACGCAGGCGATGCTGCACTGCACTCGGCTTGGTGCAACGGGTTCAGCGTCCTATATTGCGGTCCTGCCGACCCGAATCCGGGGCGGTGCCGGCGGCGAAAAAGCCGTTTCGCCACATTCCTGCCCCAGGTGGAAACGGCATTTAACCCCTGGACGCGTCACAATGTGCCGCTAGCCGAATTGAGGCGCAGATTGAGGATTGACAGATGATCGAAGCCGCCGGAACGGCGCTGGTGACGGGCGGGGCGAAGCGGATCGGCAAGGCGATCGTCGAGGATCTGGCCGCGCACGGTTTTGCCGTCGCCATCCACGCCAACCGCTCGACCGCCGAGGCCGACGCGCTGGCTGCGAGCATCAGGGACGGAGGCGGCCGCGCCGGCGTGGTAGCCGCCGATCTGACCGACATGGATGCGGTTGGCGATCTCGTCGGCCGCGCCGCGGCAGCGCTCGGCCCGGTCACGCTTCTGGTCAACAATGCGTCGCTGTTCGTCGACGATAGCGTCGAGGACTTCGACTGGGCGGCATGGGACCTTCACTTCGCCATCCATGTGAAGACGCCGGCGCTGTTGGCGCAAAACTTCGCCCGCGCCTTGCCGTTGGGGCAGGAGGGGCTGATCGTTAACATCATCGACCAGCGCGTCTGGCGACCGACGCCGCGCTATTTCTCCTATGCGCTGTCGAAGTCGGCCTTGTGGACGCAGACCGAAATGCTGGCGCAGGCGCTCGGTCCGCGCATCCGCGTCAACGCCATCGGTCCCGGTCCGACGCTGAAGAATGCGCGCCAGGACGATGATGATTTCCAAAAGCAGGTCGATGGCCTGATTCTGAAGCGCGGCCCGCAATTGGCCGAATTCGGCGCCACCATCCGCTATCTCTGGGATGCGCGCTCGGTGACCGGCCAGATGATCGCGCTCGACGGCGGCCAGCATCTTGCATGGCAGACGCCGGATGTGACAGGCATGGTGGAATGAGTCCCGCAGACCAGAAACACAAGACGCGCGCCGGCGCCGCTGACGATATGCCGCCCGACATCGAGCTTGAGGATGAGGCGGTCGAGGAGATCGTCGACCCCGAGGCCACCGGGCCCGATGTCGCCTTCACCGCGATCGACTGGGCGCCGCATGCCGGCGACGCCGACGGCATGGTCGGCGCCGAAGTCATCCAGACACTGGTCAAGCGGCTGCCCAATGCGCCCGGCGTCTACCGCATGATGAACGCCGCCGGCGACGTGCTTTATGTCGGCAAGGCGCGCAGCCTGAAGAAGCGGGTGACCAATTACGCGCAAGGCCGGTTCCACACCGCCCGCATCGGCCGCATGGTGCGCGAGACATCGACGATGGAGTTCGTCGTCACCCGCACCGAAATCGAAGCGCTGCTGCTCGAGGCCAATCTCATCAAGCGCTTGCGGCCGCGTTTCAATGTGCTGATGCGGGACGACAAGTCGTTCCCTTACATCCTGTTGACCGGCGATCACATTTCGCCCGGCATCTACAAGCATCGCGGTGCGCGCTCGCGCAAGGGCGACTATTTCGGACCTTTTGCGTCGGCCGGCGCGGTCGGGCGCACCATCAATTCGCTGCAGCGCGCCTTCCTGCTCAGGAGCTGCACCAACTCCTTCTACGAAAACCGCACCCGGCCGTGCCTGCTCTACCAGATCAAGCGCTGTGCCGGTCCCTGCACCGGCGAAATTTCGCATAGCGACTATGCCGAGCTGGTCAGCGAGGCGAAGGATTTTCTGTCGGGCCGCAGCCAGAAGGTGAAGACCGAAATCTCTGCGGCCATGCAGCAGGCCTCGCAGGAGCTCGATTTCGAGCGCGCCGCCATTTATCGCGACCGGCTGGCAGCGCTGTCGCATGTGCAGAGCCATCAGGGCATCAACCCGGCCACGGTCGATGAGGCCGATGTCTTTGCCATCCATCAGGAGGGCGGCCAGGTCTGTATCCAGGTGTTTTTCTTCCGCACCGGCCAGAACTGGGGCAACCGCGCCTATTTCCCCAAGGCCGACCCGGCACTGGAGGGGGCGGAAGTGCTGGGCTCGTTCCTGGCGCAGTTCTATGACGACAAGCCGACGCCACGGAACATTCTGCTGTCGCGAGGCGTCCAGGATCAGGAACTGCTGGCCGAAGCGCTGTCCACCCGCGCCGGCCGTAAAGTGTCGATCTCGGTGCCGCAGCGCGGCGAGAAGAAGGATTTGACCGACAACGCGCTGCAGAATGCCCGCGAGGCGCTCGGCCGCCGGCTGGCCGAAACCTCCACGCAAGGCCGGCTGCTCGCCGGCTTTGCCGAGACCTTCGGCCTGCCGAAGCCGCCGGTGCGCATCGAGGTCTATGACAATTCGCATATTATGGGCACCAACGCCGTTGGCGCCATGGTCGTCGCCGGGCCGGAAGGGTTTGTGAAGAACCAGTACCGCAAATTCAACATCCGCTCGACCGAGATCACGCCCGGTGACGATTTCGGCATGATGCGCGAGGTGATGGAACGGCGCTTTTCGCGGCTGCTGAAGGAACATGGCGATGTCGTTCCCGACGACGCGGCAGCCGGTGGAGCAGGCGACGACATCGAAGAAGACATCTCCGGCAGCTTCCCGGCCTGGCCCGACGTCATCCTGATCGATGGCGGCCAGGGCCAGATGAGCGCGGTGCGCAAGATCCTCGCCGACCTCGGCATCGAGGATCGCGTGGCGGCCATCGGCATCGCCAAGGGCCAGGACCGCGATGCCGGCCGCGAGCGTTTCTTCGTCAGAGGCAGGGACTCGTTTTCGCTGCCCGTCCGCGATCCCGTGCTCTATTTCGTCCAGCGGCTGCGCGACGAGGTGCATCGCTTCGCCATCGGTTCGCACCGCGCGCGGCGCAAGAAGGAATTGGTCAAGAGCCCGCTCGACGAGATCGCCGGCATCGGTCCCGGCCGCAAGCGCGCGCTGCTGCTGGCCTTCGGCACTGCGAAGGCGGTCAGCCGCGCGGCAGTCGAGGATCTGGTCAAGGTCGACGGTATTTCAGAGCAGGTCGCCAAGCTCGTCTACAATCATTTCCATGAGAGCTGAGCGCCGGTGACGCCGCTGTCCCGATCAAATGGCAGCAGCCGTTCTTTTCTCGCAGGCCACTCGAATCCCGGCAATCGCGCGCTATTTTCGTCTGGCCAATCGAATCTCGCCTGTTGACCCCCTACATCCGGTTCTGATTTGAGTACGCAGGCAGAAAGAGTCCCTGAGATATGGCCAAGCGCGCGTTCAACCTGCCTAACATGCTTACCTATGCCCGCATCGTCGCGGTGCCGCTGGTGGTGCTGTGCTTTTTTCTCGAGGGGCATCTGAAATCGAGCGACTTCGCCCGCTGGTCGGCGTTGATCATCTTCCTGCTGGCTTCGATCACCGACTATCTCGACGGCTATCTGGCGCGCGCCTGGCAGCAGACGTCCAACATCGGCAAGATGCTGGATCCGATCGCCGATAAACTGCTGGTCGCCACCTGCCTGCTGCTGCTCGCCGCCGACACCGACCGCCATGCCGGCATCGCAGGCTGGTCGTTGTGGGCGGCAATCATCATCCTGTGCCGCGAAATCCTGGTTTCGGGGCTGCGCGAATATTTGGCGGCATTGAAAGTCTCGGTGCCGGTGACGCAGCTCGCCAAATGGAAGACCGCCATCCAGATGGTCGCCATCGCCTTCCTGCTGGCTGGGCCTGCCGGCGACAAGATCTTCCCGCTGACCACGCAGACCGGACTGGTGCTGCTGTGGATCGCAGCCCTCGTCACGCTCTACACCGGCTACGACTATTTCCGCGCCGGCCTCAAGCACATCATGGACGAGTGAGATGATCACCCGGCTCATTTATTTCGCCTGGGTGCGCGAACGGATCGGCAAGCCGGAAGAGGATGTCGAACTGCCCGCCGGTATCGAGACGGTGGCCGACCTACTGCGCTGGCTGAAATCGCGTGGCGAGGAATATGAGCACGCGCTGCAATATCCTGATGTGATCCGCGTCGCCATCAACCAGGAACATGTCGAGCATCGCGAGAAGATAGCCGGCGCGCGCGAGATCGCGCTGTTTCCGCCGATGACCGGGGGCTGACACCATGTCCGGCGCGCCGACGGTGCGCATCCAGCGCGACGATTTCGACGTTGCCGCCGAGATCGCGAAACTGACCGAGGGTCGCGCCGACATCGGCGCCGTGGTGTCCTTCTCAGGACTTTGCCGCGACGAGCAGGGCCAGCTGTCGGCCGTGGAACTCGAGCACTATCCCGGCATGGCCGAGGCCGAAATCACCCGCATCGCCCGCGAGGCACTTCAGCGCTGGCCGCTGCAAGGGCTGACCGTCATCCATCGCCACGGCAAGATCGCACCGGGCGAAAACATCGTGCTGGTGGTGGCGGCGTCCTCGCACCGGCAGGCGGCGTTCGAAGCGGCCAATTTCCTGATGGATTTCCTGAAATCGCGTGCACCCTTCTGGAAGAAGGAGCACCGCGTCGACGGCACCGATGGCGGCTGGGTCGAGGCCAAGGACGCCGACGACCAGGCTGCGGCGCGCTGGAAGGCGCGGCCCGAATAAATCTCGGCGCAGCCATGTATTGACCGCATTCCCTTGGCCAAATCGCATCGGCAAAAAGGGAGCAAGGGCATGCTGGACAGGATCGCCGAATTCTTCGTCTTCGGTTTTGTGCCGCTGGTTATCGGCGTTCTGGCCGTTCCCGAGCCTTCCGTCGCCGCCGAGAAAACCCTGAAGGGCGAGGTGATGTATCGCGAGCGCATCGCGCTGCCGCCCAACGCCGTGCTGTCGGTTCAACTTGCCGATGTATCGCTGGCCGATGCGCCGGCCGCCATTGTCGGCGAGCGCAAGGTAGCGCCGGCCGGCCAGGTGCCGATCAAGTTCGAGATCAGCTTCGATCCAACGGTGATCCGGCCCAACATGACCTATGCGCTGCAGGCGCGCATCACCGCCGACGACAAGCTGCTGTTCGTCACGGACTCGCGCTATCAGGTCGATCCGCTCAGCGAGGCGCCGCAGGCCATTGTGCTGAAAATGGTGGCGCCGAGCGACAAGCCGACCTCGGCCTCGCTGTTCGGCCAGAGCTGGCTAGTCGAATATATCGACGGTATCGGCGTGATTTCGGAGCCGCAGGCGACGTTCCGGGTCAGCGAAGCCGGCAAGGCGGGCGGCAGCGGCCCGTGCAACGCCTATTTCGCCACCGCCAAGGTCGATGGCGAGACCATCGTCATCAGCGACATCGGCTCGACCTACAAGGCCTGCGCGCCGGAGATCATGGCCGAGGAAAAGGCGCTGTTCGAGGCGCTCGCCAAGGCGGCGTCATACCGTGTCGATGGCGGCAAGCTGATCATCGCCGACAAGGACGGCCGTGACATTTTGCGATTCAACGCAGCGAGCTAAGATCAAGACTGCGGCGGCGGCGGGGGCGCCGGCGTCAGGCCGAACCGGCGCATCAGGTCCATCAGCCTGGTGCGGTCTGGCGGGCCGCCAGTGCTGAAGATGGCGAAGGCCTCGCGAAAATATTCCGGGCCGATCGCCGCCGGCGTCACCACGCACAGCACCTTGGCGGTCGCGGCGGTGTCGTTGTCGAAGCGGTGAACCGCGCCGCGCGGAATGCACAGCGCCTGGCCCGGCCCGATATCGTGCCGGCGTCCGTCGACGGTCAGCATCAGCACGCCTTCGATCCCGTACATCGTCTCTTCATAGTGATCGTGGCTGTGCGCCGGGGCGGGCAGGCGCTGCGAGCCGGCGACGGTCAGTTCGAAGGCGGCGATGCTGCCGTTCGACTGGTCGCCGGTAAGCAGGAAGCGCACGGCAAGGCCGCCATGGCTGATTGTCTCGTCGGCCGGATTGACGCTGATCTGGCTAGCTCTGTCTAGCATTTCACCCTCCCATGTGGTAAATCGGATTTACCGAAATGAGTAAACTCAATTTACCCGAGTGTCAATGCCATTATCCAGGGAAGAAACGCCAAAGAAGCCACCGCTGATCGGTGCACTGCTGCGCGTTCCGGCCATGGCCATTCACCGCAAGCTGATCAGGGATCTCAGGGCGTCGGGTTTCGAGGACCTCAGCCCGCCGCATATGGCGGTGATCCAATATCCCGGCCCGGATGGCCTTCGGCCGAGCGCGCTCGCCGAGCGCGCCGCGATGAGCAAGCAGGCCATGAATCAACTGCTGAAGACGCTGGAAGCGATGGGTTATATCACTCGCTCGGCGGCACCCGATGAGAGCGGCGGGACCGTCGTCCACTTCACCGACCGCGGGCGCGCCGCATACCAGAAGATGGCCGACATCCTGCTCGACGTGGAACGGGAATGGGCCGAGGAACTGGGCGAGAAGCGTTTCACGGAGCTGAAAACGCTGCTCGGCGACCTCTGGGACACGCCGCTCATCCGTTGAAAGCGGCAGCCGGGACCTGACCAAAGAAAAAGGCCGGCGAAGTGCCGGCCTCTTGCATACATTGGTTCGCGTCGGCTCAGCCGACGATCTCGGTGTCGGAGAACCAGTACTTGATCTCCTGCGCGGCGGTTTCCGGCGCGTCGGAGCCGTGCACGGAATTCTCGCCGATCGACAGCGCGTGCACCTTGCGGATGGTGCCTTCGGCGGCGTTGGCGGGGTTGGTCGCGCCCATAACTTCGCGGTTCCTGGCAATGGCGTTTTCGCCTTCCAGAACTTGCACGATGGTCGGCGCCGACGACATGAATTCCACCAGTTCGCCGAAGAACGGACGATCCTTGTGGACGGCGTAAAAGCCTTCGGCCTCGCGGCGGCTCATCCACACGCGACGTGAGGCGACGACGCGCAGGCCGGCCTCTTCCAGCATCCTGGTGATGGCGCCGGTAAGATTGCGCCGGGTCGCGTCCGGCTTGATCATGGAAAAGGTGCGTTCGAGCGCCATGGGGTCGTCCTTGTCTTGAGATGGAAAGTCTTGAGATCGGAATGTGGAGTGGCGGGCTCTATACAAGCCGCCCGGCCCATTGCCAAGGGGACGCGCCCCGGCAGCGTTATTCGACCGCGACCGCCCGCATGGCTGTTCGCAACGCTCTGGTCAAAGGCAAGGCTTTGCGGGAAAATGGCGATTGCGCAGGCACGCACGGCTTCGAAGGGAAATCAGCGGAACGGAAAGACATCGGACCATGTTTGACGGGACGCGCTGGCCCTACCTCCACCTCAGACCGGGCGACATAAAAGGGAGCCTTTGGATTATCGGCATCTTGGCTGCCGTGGGCCTTGTTCTGCTGCTCTTTTCGGGTCACCGCACAGATACGAATATCGGTTTCGGGCCTGAATGGCAGTGCACTCCGATGCCGAAGGGCGACCCGATCTGCGTCAAGCTCATGGCCAAGGAAGAGACGAAGTGATGGGCAGCTTTACCGCCTGATCACTACCGGCGGCCGCCGGCGCTCCCAGCCCTCGCGTTCCAGCGTCGGCAGATCATGCTCCTCGCTGGCATAGCCGAGGCAGAAATAGCCGATCAGCGTCCACTCAGGCGGGGTGTCCAGGATTGCGGCCATCTCGGCCGCGTCGAGGATCGACACCCAGCCCATGCCGATGCCTTCCGCCCGCGCCGCCAGCCACAGCGTGTGCACCGCCATGACGGCCGAATAGTCGATGGTTGCCGGCATCGTCATGCGGCCGAGCCCATGGCCCTGTTGCGTCGTGCGGTCGGCGAAAACCGCGAACTGGCAGGGCGCTTCATTGAGACCGGCGAGCTTCAGCCGGGCATAGAGAGCGGCGCGCTCGCCTGAAAAGCATTCAAGAGCTTCGGCATTGCACCGCTCGAAACAGTCTCTCACCGCGCCCCGCCGCTCGGCGCTCTCGACCACCACGAAGCGCCACGGCTGGCTGAGACCGACGGACGGCGCGATGCTGGCAAGCTCCAGCAGCCGCTCCAGCGTACCCTCGGGCAAAGCCGTCCGCTCGAAGCGCCGCACATCCCGGCGCCAGCGCAGCAGCGTGACCAGCCCGGCGCGAAAATCATCGGTGAAATCGGGGGGTGGTGGCATGGCGATCAGGAGACTTGTGTGGGGAATAGGCAGTAGGCAGTAGGCAGTAGGCAGTAGGCAGTACAGCCCTCAGACCCTATTGCCTACTGCCTATTCCCTAAGCTGCGGCCGCCGCCTCCTTCCAGCAAGGCGGGCTGAACGGACGGGTCGCGTCGTGTCCGGCGAGTTCATAGAACAGAATGGTCATTGGCGGCTGCGTCCTCGCGGTCTAATTAGGCGCCTGCGGCTGAAGCGGAACTCGTCGGCGGGAAAAAGATGAAACAGCATTTCATGATGTTCGCGGCCTACAATCAATGGGCCAATGGCCGCATCTACGATGCCGTCGCCGCACTTGACGAAGAAGAGTTCAACCGCGATGTCGGCGCATTTTTCGGCTCGATGATGGGCACGCTCAACCATCTGCTGGCCACCGACCGCATCTGGATGAAACGCTTCACCGGCGAGGGCGACGCGCCGGCAAAGCTCGACGCCATCCTGCACCGCGCATTGCCTGGCCTAAAGCTGGCGCGTGAGGCCGAGGACAGGCGGATCGTCGACTGGGTCGACGGTTTGACCGAAAAGGCTTTGTCCGGCCGCTTCTCCTACATGACCGTTTCCGACATGCGCACCGTCTCGCAGCGGCTGGCGCCGGCGCTGGGACACGTCTTCAACCACCAGACCCATCACCGCGGCCAGGCGCATACCATCCTGACCATTCTCGGCCGGCCTTCGGTGCAGCTCGACCTGGCGTTTTTCCAACGCACCGACGAAGGCCGCGCCTACGCCTGATCTCCTGACCGCGCTTCCCGTTTAAACGCACGGGAGCGTTAACCGGTGCATTTGCGCGGCCGTCGATGCCCGGCACCAGCTCTGGATCCAAGCCGGGTTTGAGGACCCTGTCGGCACAACGCTGCCCGGTGACTGGGCCAGATGGCTGGGCTGTCAGTGGCCCGCCTTTTGTGGGCCTTCGGCTCCAGGCCGCCGCAGCCACAACCCGCTCCAACTCCGGTGGAATTTCTGTCGAGAGAATTAAACAGAGTTTAAATATTGAAGCAAAAACATATTTTTTTTTAGCAGACCAGTGCACGCCTTGAGAACTACAATCCTTATTCTTGGAAAAAATAAAGAAACTATAAGGAAGACTCGTGCGTAGCTGTGAGTGCATGAGCATATGTCTGCTTTGGTTTGCTGGCATGTTGCAATGCACAAAGCAGAACGGCAACAAGGAGAGTGTCATGGTTAATATCACTCAAAAAATCGCTAGAACACTGGCGGCGGGTGCAATTATCGTCATTTTTGCCGCTCCCGCGAATGCAGGCGGCGGAATTGGCGTCGGTGTCGGCGCATCTATCGGCGGTGCTGGCGGCATCAATGCCGGTGTTGGCGCTTCGATCGGCGGCAGCGGCGGGGTCAAGGCCGGTGCCGGCGCCTCGGTTGGCGGCAGCGGCGGTATCAAGGCGGGTGCTGGCGCAACGGTCGGCGGCAATAGCGGCGTTACTGCGGGCCTCGGCGCCTCAGTCGGCGGTAGCAGCGGCATCAAGGCCGGCGCTGGCGCGACGGTCGGCGGAGCCGGTGGCATCAAGGCCGGTGTTGGGGCCACGGTCGGCGGCAGCGGAGGTATCAATGCCGGTGTCGGCGTCAACGTCGGCAGCGGCATCAACGTCGGTGTCGGCGTCGGCATTGGCGGAACGCCGGGCACGCCCGGTACGCCCGGTACCCCCGGCACTCCAGGAACTCCTGGAACACCAGGCACCCCTGGGACACCCGGTGTCGTCGCCAGCATGTCGAACAGCCAGCTGACACGTATGAAGAAGCGCTGCGTCGATGTGCTCGCCAGCGAGGGCACCTACGACAGCGATCTGCGGCAGCTATGCCTTATGATCTCGCGTCGCTGAGACAGGTTTCGCCGGGAGTGTCGAGCCAGCCGTGAGGCTTTACGGCACTCTCCTACCGCATGGCCCAGACTTCCCGAGGGACATGCGCTGACGAGAAGCCTCCGGCCAGTCGGAAAGCCCGCCGCGCAAGTGGCGGGCTTTTTGTCGCCACTCACAAGGCAACCGATCGCGCCTTTCGATTGCCGGAGCGTTTTATCGTTTAACGGAAACGATGAAACGCGCTATCCCTTTGTCTTGGTAATTCTCAGGGAAAGCGCCCACGCGCTTCTCCCGGGAAAGCTGCTCACACTTTCCTGGAATTGTTCTGGTTAACCACATTCGAATTGCAGGTAAGATTTTAGGGTTTCATTTGTGTTCCCGCTGCAAAATGGCGAACACAGTGGGAGAAATGGCATGCGGGTCGATCTGTCGCCCACCAGCTGGGGCAGGGTCATAGCAGTCACGGTTGTCGGCACGGCGATCTGTATCGCGGCGGCCTTCCTTGTCGATTCCTACAATTTTCCGTCGCTGTCGCCCGAAGCATTGCGCTGGGCGCAGCTCACCGACCTGCTACTGCCGCTTGTGCTGGGTGGATCGTTCTTCTCTTTCCTGATGTACAAGATGCGCCAGCTGGCGATCGCCCAGAAGAATCTGAGCATTGTCGCGGCAACTGACAGCCTGACCGCGGTGTTCAACCGCGGCGCGTTTTCGATGCTGGTCGAGGCCTATCTCGAACAGGCGCGCAGCCAGGCCGTCGTCGATGCCGGCGCCCTGCTGATCGTCGACGCCGATCATTTCAAGACCATCAACGATCGATTGGGCCACGATTGCGGCGATCAGGCGCTCAAGCTGATTGCGCAGACGATCAAGGCCCAGCTGCGCGGCGCCGACATCGTCGGTCGCATCGGCGGCGAGGAGTTCGCCATCTTCCTGCCTGGCGCCGACCCGTCGCAGTCCTGGCTGGTTGCCGAGGGGATCCGGCGGCGCATCCGCGAGGTCGAGTTTGCCCCGGATGGACGGCCCTGTCCGCTCTCGGTGAGCATCGGTGGCGTCGCCTTCAGCGGACCCACCACCTATGCCGACATGTTCCTGACGGCCGACCGGCACCTCTACAAGGCCAAGTCCAACGGCCGCGACCAGGTCAGTTTCGAAACGACCGGGCCGCGCGCCCTGCTGGCCGGTGATCCGACGTTGCATTGAAATGCGGGCGCCAGGCGAGGCTCCGGTCGGGCACAGGCGCTTTTCAAACGGATCGCGGCAATGCGACCTGGAACACGCAGCGGCGCCGTCAGCTTCCATGGTGTCGACTGCAGCAGGCCTCGTTCCTTAACG
Organism: Mesorhizobium sp. C268A; assembly: GCF_040324475.1. Classification (NCBI taxonomy): domain Bacteria; kingdom Pseudomonadati; phylum Pseudomonadota; class Alphaproteobacteria; order Hyphomicrobiales; family Phyllobacteriaceae; genus Mesorhizobium; species Mesorhizobium sp. C268A. The sequence continues at coordinate 1,012,671 of NZ_JAMYVX010000001.1, read as the reverse complement.
CAAGTGTCTCGGTCTGCTGGTTGGCGCTGCGATCCGTTGGCCTGCCGCATCGATATGATGCCTTCAGATGTACCTAGTCCTCGCTTGGTGCGTCTGCCGCTGCTTGCGGGTTGGCCGTCCATTTCTGCTTCGAGGTGTGGATCAACGCGATGGTGAAACGGTGGCTGCAGCGTCGCTCGCTATCGCGCGTGGTACCCGCCTCGGCGGCTTGTACCGTTATCCAATGCTCATAGATCGGATGAGTCAGTGGATCCAGAAGTCGGCCTAAACTTGTTGGACCGGCAATTACTTAGAGAAGAAATAATCCGTAGAGTGGCGTCGGATTTTCCATTGTTCCATCCATTCATCAAGATGACGATATATTCAACTTCCTGATTGACCATAATGGATTTCTGTCTGACGTCTCAAGGGGCAGTTATATTTCAGAGATGGGGCAAGCATCTGCAATAAAACTCAAAGGAATTTTAACACGGCATCTAGGCCGGGGCCTTTTTACTCCTCGAGTTCGCCTCAGGGTATGGATGCGTGACGTGGCACCATGTGGATGAAGACATCGATCTCGTCAGTTCCGATCATCCACAAGCGATTTCTTTCCTGGCGAACGAATTCAAGGTTAAAGCCATTCAGTCGCGATCGATACCGGAGGAGGCAGTTTTTGGCCGGCTCTATGATGCAGTCTTTGCGCTTTCATTCTTTTCCACATGCCGATAACAACTGGTCGCGATGGCTGGTTCGTCTGTTCAGCTTTGTGCGGCCTGTTGGCATTCCGATTTCACAACTCACGGCTCGCGAACCCTGCCTTTTCTTCAAATGGAGACGCCACCGAGTGAATTTGGCCTCGGTTTGCATTGAACAGTGAACAGGCCGACATCGCGGTTGAGGAATACGGCATGATGGCCATGGATCTTGGTTTCGTGATCAAACTATCTCAAGACGCTTCCAATGCCGAGTTACTCCAAGATGAAGTGGACGCTTGGTGGGATCACCAAGACGTGTTTGTCGTTCGACGTCTGCCGGCAAGTCCGAGTGATCTTTTTTGCTGGGCAGGCCCGGTCCCGGCCGTCTCAGACGGCGTAGCCGCCATAACCGTGTGCGACCGGCTTGACCGAGACGGCCGGCTGGACCGCGGGCCAGAGGATGCCTGCCGTGACTGCAAAGGTGATCAGGGCATCGCGTGCGGCCTCGGTCGAGATTTCGCCGGCGCGCGCTGCCTCGCACGCCCGCACGGCCGCGCCATAGCTCAGGCGCCGGCGTGACGGCGGAAATTCGGTCAGGAAATCATGCATCTCGAACAGCGAGGCGAGCATGCGTTTGTGGCCGGCGCCAACGCTAACGGCAACCGGGGTGAAGAACATCGCGTCGTGCATTCTGGCCTCTCTGGATGGGCGGAAGGGCGGCGGCCGCCGCCCTCCGATCGCGGGTTGGACGCCAGAAAACGCGGCTGGCGGCCCGAGGTTCCCTGAGAGATGCCATGACAGGACGATTTGCTCTTGAGGTCGCTCCCTGCCGGCATTCGCGGTTGCGGCTATTTCCACATGCCGCGCATGCGGGCGCCGAGGTCGACGCGGACTTCAGGTCTGTGGCGCGGATCGTCCTTGGCGTGGACGCTTGCCCACGACGTCTGCTCGAAGGCGCCGAGGATCGAGGCCGGGATGAAACGGGTTCGCGAGGCATAGACGTGGCGGTCGCCGCGCGCTGCCTGGCCGTGAGTGAAGAAGCGCTGCGGCGTCACCAGATGCAGGCCGTCCTTGGCCCGCGTCATCGCGACGTAAAGCAGCCGGCGCTCCTCCTCGATGTCTTCCTTGGTGCCGACGCCGAGATCGGCCGGGATGCAGCCATCGACGGTGTTGAGCACGAAGACGTTCTTCCATTCCTGGCCCTTGGCCGAATGAATGGTCGACAGGATCAGATAGTCCTCGTCGCGGTGCGGCGGCCCGGCCTGGTCGCTGGTCGCATCCGGTGGATCCAGCGTCAGCTCGGTCAGGAAGCGCTCGCGCGAAGCATAGCCTGAACCGATCTGCTCGAGCTGCATGAGGTCGGCTCGCCGCGTCGTCGCATCCTCGTGGATGCGCTCAAGATGCGGCTCGTACCACAGCCTGACCTGTTCGAGATCGGCCGGCCATTTCCCCGACCGGGCGCGCAGGCCGGAATAAAGCGCAACGAAGGCTGGCCAGTCCTCAGCCGCGCGTTGCGGCGGCCGGTAGCGGGCCAGTCCCATTTCCTCGTCGAGCGATGTCGCCATGGTCTCGACGATGGTGCTCGCCGCCGAAGGGCCGATGCCGGGCAGCAGCTGCAGCACGCGGAAGCCGGCGACGCGGTCGCGCGGGTTCTCGGCAAAACGCAGCACCGAAAGCACGTCCTTGACATGGGCGGCGTCGAGGAATTTGAGCCCGCCGAACTTGACGAAGGGGATGTTGCGGCGCGTCAGTTCGATCTCCAGCGGGCCGCTGTGGTGCGAGGCGCGAAACAGCACCGCCTGCGATTTCAGCACCGTGCCGGCCTCGCGCTCGGCAAGGATGGCCTGGCAGACATAGTTCGCCTGCTCGGCCTCGTCGCGCACGCTGACCAGTTTCGGCCTTTGCGAGGATTTGCGCTCCGACCAGAGGTTCTTGGTGAAGCGCTCCGACGCCTCCGAGATGACCGCGTTGGCTGCCGCCAAAATGCTCTCGGTCGAGCGGTAGTTGCGCTCCAGCATGATGACATCGGCGGCTCGCGCGAATTGTTGCGGGAAATCGAGGATGTTGCGCACTTCCGCGGCGCGAAACGAATAGATTGACTGCGCGTCGTCGCCCACCACTGTCAGTCCGGCGCCGTCCGGCTTCAGCGCCGAAAGGATCGAGGCCTGCAGCCGGTTGGTGTCCTGGTATTCGTCGACCAGCACATGGTCGAAACGCGAGCCCAGATGCGCCGCGATCTCCGGCTCGGCGGCCATTTGCGCCCAATAGAGCAGGAGGTCGTCGTAATCGAGCACGTTCTGCGCCTGCTTGGCCTCGACATATCGGGCGAACAGAGCCTTCAGTTGTTCGGCCCAGCCGGCACACCACGGAAAGGCCGAACCCAGCACCTCGCCAAGCGGCGCCTGCGCGTTGACGGCGCGCGAATAGATCGCCAGGCAGGTGCCCTTGGTCGGAAACCGGCTTTCGGTCTTCGAGAATCCAAGTTCATGCCGGGCAAGATTCATCAGGTCGGCGGAATCCTCGCGGTCGTGAATGGTAAAGGCCGGGTCGAGGCCGATCGTCAGCGCATAGTCACGCAGCAGCCTGGCGCCGATGCCGTGAAACGTACCGGCCCAGCTCAGCGCGTCGGCGATGACGGACGCGTCTCGGCCCAGCACCTCGCCGGCGATGCGTTCGACCCGCCTGGCCATTTCGGTGGCGGCGCGGCGCGAGAATGTCATAAGCAGAATGCGTCTGGGATCAGCGCCCTTGACGATCAGATGCGCGACCCGGTGGGCGAGCGTGTTGGTCTTGCCGGAGCCGGCGCCGGCGATCACCAGCAGCGGCCCGGCGACCTTGCCGTCGCCATGTTCGACAGCGAGCCGCTGCTCGGCGTTGAGCTTCGCCAGATAGGCGGGCTGCAAGGACGAATCATTGATGGCGATGGTCATCGCCTATCAAGCATCGTTTCCGCTTTGTTCGCAACGGGCCGAAGTAGCCCCTATCGCCGTGGCGCGACACCCGTTGCCGCCGACTGGCGCCGCAAGGTGGCGCGTTCGTCGCCAGGCACCGGCAACGGATCGAAATTGTCGGGCACGTCCTTGATGATCTCCTTGGCGATGCGATAGGTCGCGTAAGCGAAAAGGCCGGTAATGAGCAGACGGATCATGGCGCGATCTCCTTTAGGCAACCAACCTCAGAGCCGCCGTTTGGTTCCAGCCGACGCGGTGTCGTTTGCGAGCGTGCAACCAAAGCTGAACCACCTCGTTGCCTTACGAAGGAGAGGGCAGACCTAGGAGGTCGCCATGAAGAGGCTTCTGATTCTGTTGGCCGCCAGCTTGGCGCTCGCCGCCTGCGACGGCGACATCCAGCCAACCAAAGCCCCGGTGCTCGATCAAACTCCGCAGACGGATTCGGCGCCAAAGCCGGCGGCCAGCGGCGATCAGCCGGCGCAATGATCGTTTTCCGGCGGGAGACGAGAAATGGCTTTCAGGAGAAGAAGGCCGGCGCCGCTTGGGAGGTGAGCTGATAGCGCCGGCCAGGCGGATATCAGGTCCGCCGCAACAACCGAAGATAGCTGAGTCTCTCGCCTGCGTCATGAGGTGGCAGTTTTCGTGCCGGTTCTGCTCGTGCCGTCTGCGCAAAACCAGCAGAAAAGACCACAAATCCCGCAAGGCCGCGGAAAGAATCCGACCTCAGGCAATGGCCTTGCGCAGCACCGGGCCGCCGGCAATCCCGGCGTCCAGCTGGCACTGCGTCAGCGCCGCCTCGGCCATGATCCACTGCTTGAACAATTCCACCTTGCGCGTGTAGGGCGCGGTGACCGGGCAGACGAAATACCAGCCGGCGGTGTTGGGGTGATGCACGGCAAACGGCGCCACCAGCCGCTCTGCGCGGATCTCGCTCGCCATATAGGCGCGGTTGGCGACTGCAAAGCCCATGCCGGCATTGGCCGCCTCATAGGACATCATGCAGGAATCGAAATAGATGCTCTTGGTCTCGCCGAGCACGGAACTCGCGCCGGCAAAACCCAGCCACGACTGCCAGTTCTGCGTGCAGGTGTCGGAATGCAGCAGCGTGAAATGCCTGAGGTCGTCGGGCGTCACCTTTGACGGCGGCCTATCGCCGAGAACCTCGTGGAACAGCTTCCTGCTGCACACCGGCGTCAAATCCTCCTTGAACAGCAGGTCCGCCTTGAGGTCGGGAAAGCTGCCGTCGCCATAGCGGATCTCGAGGTCGAACTCGGAGGTGGCGAACTCATTGGTGGCGTAGGAGGTCGAGACCCGCATTTCGATTTCGGGATATTGCCGCTGGAACAGCGGCAGGCGGGCAAACAGCCAGCGCGCCGCGAACGTCGGCAGCACCGAAATCTTCAGCACATGCGCCTGCGACTGTCCGGTCGCCTCCATGCTGGCCGCCACGATGCGCTCCAGCGCCTCGCGAACGCGCGACACATAGGTCTCGCCTTCGGGTGTCAGCGACACCGCATTGCCGCCGCGCTGGAAGATCTTGAAGCGCAGCTGTTCCTCAAGGCTTTTGACGCGCTGGCTGACGGCGGAAGCAGTAATAAACTGCTCTTCGCCCGCGCGCGTGAAGTTACGGTGCCGGGCGGCACTTTCGACAATCTTCAGCGAATTGAGGTTGACCTGACTGAGCAGACGCACGCGTTTCGACCTTAAGCTGGGCTTACACTAGCACCAGCATTCCTAATTTTACAGGGGTGGGGAAATTAATCGACAGTTTACCAAGTGATGCCCCCATCCTGGAGAAGTAGAATGAACGCCCATACCATACCTGAACTGCGCTACGCGATGAGCCGAGAAGCCATTATCGGCCATGAGACGGCCTGGAAAGTGTCGGGTTTCGGCGTTGCGCAGTATCTGCATGGCTACGACCCGGCGCTGCTGGCGGTGATCGAAGAGGCGGCGTTGAAGCTCAAGGCCAGCCACGCCGTGCACAAGCACCTCGACCTTACCTTCATCACCGGCGCCGACCGTTTTATCCCGGAGATCAAGGAACTGCTGCATGACAAGCTGCGCCTGGAACGTCTGTCCGACATGATGGGCACCAAGCTCGAGCCCTATCCGCTGTCGATCGTCGGCTCGACCGTCACTTTCATGAATCCCAAGGACGGCGCCGTCGATTGGCATTGCGACGGTGTCCCGGTCACCGAACTCATTCCGCTGTCGATCAGCAATCCGCTGGTCGGCGGCCATCTCGAAATCTACTGCGACGATTCCGAGACCGGCCGCGCCATCCTTGAATCCGGCCGCGAGATTCCGCGCAACCAGGTCATGCGCATCGACCACAAGATGAACTACGCCACACTCGGCCAATTTCTCGGTGTGCTGCACCGGACCGCGCCGATCCAGCTCGGCTCGCGCGTCACGCTGGTCCTCAACCAGCGCTCTGTGGCCAAGCCCTATGTCGACGACAATCGCATGTTCTATCTCGCAGCCGATAATGATCACGATCGCGAATGGGTCAACGAACTGGCCGAAGACGTCTGGACGAACCAGCTGCCGGCCTATCGCCGCTTCGAGGAAGAACGTCCGGTTGCGGCGGCGGCCGATGCGCCGGTCCCGGGCGGGTCAAGGGATTCATGGTAGCCAGGGCATAGAAGTGGACGCCGGTTTGGTCGTCGGTAACATCATGGTCGGCGATGAGGACAAGGCACCGTCGCGCCGATTCCGGGATGGATCCGGCTCGCCATCGGCCCTGGTCTTCGCCGCCGGCGCGGTCGCCCTGTGGTCGACCAACGCGCTGGTCGGCAAATCCCTGCTGGCCAGCCATCCAGTGTCGCTCGTGCAGTTGCTGCAATTTTGTGGAGCGGCTCTGGTGTTCGCCGTCATCCATCTGGCGAGCCGGAAGGGGGACACGCAAGACGCAGCCTTTTCCAAGGGTGCTGACGGCACCCTGGCGCCGGTCGCGGTCGGCTTTATTGGCCTGGTCGGCACCATGGTGCTGCAATACATCGCCTTTGCCTCCATGCCGGTGATCGAGGCCAATCTCGTCGCCTACACCTGGCCGCTGATGGTCGCGGCGGCGGTCATCGTGCTGGGCAAGCGGCAACGCCCCGTGCTGCTGGGGTTGACTGCCGTGCTCGGCTTTGTCGGCGTGGCGCTGGTGATCTCGGGTGGTCGCGGCCAGCCTTTTCTCCAAGGCAGCATCGTCGGCTATCTCGCTGCCTTCGGCTCGGCGCTGTGCATGGCCTTCTATTCGATTGCGGTCGCCCGCCTGGCCACACCGTCGGAGCGTTTGCTTTTGCCTTCGGCGTTGGTCGGCGTCGGCCTGACCTTGCTGTGGTGTATTCACGACGGCGCTGCCTGGCCATCCAGCGTGCACCTCCTGCTTGGCCTCTATCTCGGTGCCGGCCCGATGGGGCTGGGATATTATTTCTGGTCGCGCGCCTTGAAGCTTGAAGGCGGCGGCAAGGTTGCGGTCATCGCCTATCTGACCCCGATCGCATCGACGCTGCTGCTGACACTTTCGGGCGAAAGGCTGACGCTGACCGCGATAGCCGGTGCGGTCCTCGTCATCGGCAGCTGTATTGCGGTGGGCATAGAACGCTCGGAGGCTGAACATGCTTGACGACGATGAACGCCTCGCCAGACAGGAAGCATTCTGGCTGCTCAAGGAGTTCGGCGCCGAGGCGCCGCTCTACGCCGCCATGAAGGCCGAAAAGGCGATAGAGCAAAAAGATTTCGGCCGGTGCGCCCGCTGGAAGCGCATTCTGGACATACTGGCCGACTCTAAACCTGCGGCGTCCGTGCAGTTGAAATCTGCTGGCGCGAAGTCGGCCGTTTCCAAGTATTAGATTTTCTAATTTGCAACGTTGCAACCTGTTGTGGAAACATCCTCCTGTTCCGATTCTTGATCGTTTATTGAGACTTTAGCGACCCGTTGGGGGGTGCAGCTAGGTCGATACATCAAGAGAAGTCTTAAAAAAAGCCGGCAACTTCATGACCGGCGGGAGAAACAGAATTGCACACCATCGACAGCAAGACCGCTATTGAACTGACTGCTGACATCGTCTCGGCCTATGTCGGCAACAATCCTCTCCCTGCGTCCGGCCTGCCGGATCTGATCGCCAGCGTCAGCGCATCGGTGCGCAAGTTGGGCAGCATTGCCGCCGTGGAAAGCCCCGCGCTGAACCCCGCTGTCAATCCGAAGCGGTCGGTGTTTCCCGATCACATCGTCTGTCTTGAGGACGGCAAGAAATTCAAGTCGCTGAAGCGGCACCTGATGACCGACCATGGTCTCAGCCCGGAGGAATATCGTGGCAAATGGGGCTTGCCGTCGGACTATCCGATGGTGGCGCCGAACTACTCCGCGACCCGTTCGGCACTGGCCAAGTCCTCGGGCCTCGGCCGCAAGCCGGCCGTTCCGGCTGCCGCGGCCAAGGTGACGAAGCGCAAACCCAAAGCCTGAACCAGGCAGCCTCTGAAAAGTCAGTCTGCTGTTTGCAATGGACGGCGCGCTTAAGGCGCGCCGTTTTCATGCCTTATGCCCCCGCCGACGCCCAGGCCCTTGCGAAGCGCCGCCCTCCCGTGCAAAAGCCCCGGCATGCTTATCATCAACGACCTCTCGCTCCGCATGGCCGGACGCTTGCTTCTCGATCACGCCTCGCTGACCTTGCCGGCCGGCACCAAGGCTGGCCTCGTCGGCCGCAACGGCACCGGCAAGACCACGCTGTTCAAGGCCATCACCGGCGACTTTCCCTCCGAGACCGGCTCGATCAGCCTGCCCAAAAACACCCGCATCGGCCAGGTGGCGCAGGAAGCGCCCGGCACCGAGGAGCCGCTGATCGAGATCGTGCTCAAGGCCGATCTTGAGCGCACCGCGCTGCTCGAGGAGGAAAAGACCGCCACCGACGCGCACCGCATTGCCGATATCCATATGCGGCTGGCGGATATCGATGCGCATTCGGCGGAATCCCGCGCGGCCACCATCCTTGCCGGCCTTGGCTTCGACGACGCCGCGCAGCGCCGCCCGGCCTCGTCCTTCTCCGGCGGCTGGCGCATGCGTGTGGCGCTCGCCGCGGTGCTGTTTGCCGAGCCCGACCTTCTGCTGCTTGACGAGCCGACCAACTATCTCGATCTCGAAGGCACGCTTTGGTTGGAAAACTACGTGTCGAAATATCCGCACACGGTGCTTCTGATCTCGCACGATCGCGACCTGCTCAACCGCGCCGTCAATTCCATCGTTCATCTCGACCAGAAGAAGCTGACCTTCTGGCGCGGCGGCTACGACCAGTTCGAGCGCCAGTACACCGAGCAGAAGGAGTTGCAGGAGAAGGGCCGTGTCAAGCAGGAAGCCGCGCGCAAACACATGGAGTCCTTCGTCGAACGCTTCCGCGCCAAGGCTTCGAAGGCGAGACAGGCGCAGTCGCGCATCAAGGCGCTGGAGAAGATGAAGCCGATCGCGGCGATCGTGAACGACACGGTGCGGCCGTTCTCTTTCCCCGAACCGGTGAAAACGGTGGCGTCGCCGATCGTGGCGCTGAACAACGTCAATGTCGGCTATACCGAAGGCCAGCCGATCCTGAAGAAGATGACGTTGCGCATCGATGCCGACGACCGCATCGCGCTGCTCGGCGCCAACGGCAACGGCAAGTCGACCTTCGCCAAGCTTCTGTCGGGCCGGTTGAAGCAGGAGAGCGGCACCATGACGGTGGCGCCGGGCCTGAAGGTGGCGATCTTCGCCCAGCACCAACTCGACGACCTACGCCCGGATGAAAACGCCTATGAGCATGTCCGCCGGCTGATGCCGGAGGCGCCGGAATCCAAGGTACGTGGCCGCGTCGCCCAGTTCGGTCTCACCACCGAGAAGATGAACACCGCCGCCAAGGACCTGTCCGGCGGCGAGAAGGCGCGCCTGCTGATGGGCCTGTCGGCCTTTGAGGGGCCAAACTTGTTCATCCTCGACGAACCGACCAACCATTTGGACATCGACAGCCGCGAGTCCTTGATCCATGCGCTGAACGAGTTTCCCGGCGCCGTCATCCTGATCTCGCATGACCGCCATCTGCTGGAAGCGACCGCCGACCGGCTGTGGCTGGTCAAGGACGGGGCGGTCAACCCGTATGACGGTGACCTTGAGGACTACAAGACGCTGGTCACCGGCGTGTCCGGCGACCGACGCGGCAAACGCGAGGCCGAGAAGGCATCCAAGGCCGATCGCCGCCGCGATGCCGCGGCGCGCCGCGCCGCCTTCGAGCCGCTGGCCAAGGAAATCCGCGCCACCGAAGCGCTGATGGACCGCATCCGCAAGCGCATCGACCTGATCGAGGATGAACTCGCCAATCCGGCGGTGTACGAAAAGGATCCGTCGACGGCGACGAGGCTCGCCAAGGAGCGCTCGCAACTGGCCCAGCAGCTTGCCGGCCACGAGGAGAAGTGGCTGACCATGTCGGCCGAGTATGAGGAAGGCACGGCGGAGTGATTACCCTCCCCCGTTGTGGGGAGGGTCGATCCGCGAAGCGGAGCGGGGTGGGGTCCGCGCCGCACCCCATCCCGTCGCTGCGCGCCGACCCTCCCCATCAAGGGGAGGGTAAGATCTGGCCCTACACGCCGCCCGCGAAACCCGCTAAAAACGCCGCATGAACCAGCACGCCAAGCTCAGAATCGGCCACTCCGCCTGTCCGCATGATTGCCCTTCGACCTGCGCGCTCGAGGTCGAACTGCTCGATGGCAACCGCATCGGCCGTGTCCATGGCGCCAAGTCCAATACGTATACGGCTGGTGTGGTCTGCGCCAAGGTCGCGCGCTATGCCGACCGTGTCCACCATCCCGACCGGCTGCTGAAGCCGCTGATGCGCGCCGGCGCCAAGGGCGACGGCGTCTGGAAGGAATCCAGCTGGGAAGCGGCACTCGACGTCGTCGCCGAGAAATTCATCGCGGCCGAGGAAAAATACGGCTCCGAGACCGTCTGGCCTTATTTCTATGCCGGCACGATGGGGCTGGTGCAGCGCGACGGCATCGACCGGCTGCGCCATGCAAAAAAATACTCCGGCTTCTTCGGCTCGATCTGCACCAATCTGGCCTGGACCGGCTGGATGATGGGAGCGGGCGCCTTGCGCGGTCCCGATCCGCGCGAGATGGCGAAGTCCGACTGCGTGGTGATCTGGGGCACCAATGCCGTGGTCACGCAGGTCAATGTCATGACCCACGCCATCAAGGCGCGGAAGGAGCGTGGCGCCAGGATCGTCGTTATCGACGTCTACGAGAACGCGACGATGAAGCAGGCCGATATGGGCCTTGTGCTGAAGCCCGGCACCGATGGCGCGCTGGCCTGCGCGGTCATGCATGTGCTGTTCAGGGAAGGCATGGCCGACCGCGCCTATCTCGAAAGATACACCGACGATCCGAAGGGGCTGGAAGCGCACCTGGAGACGCGCACGCCGGGATGGGCTTCCGCCATCACCGGTCTTGCCGTCACCGAGATCGAGGCTTTCGCACGCCTCGTCGGCTCGACGAGGAAAACCTATTTCCGCCTCGGCTATGGCTTTGCCCGCCAGCGCAACGGCGCGGTCAACATGCACGCGGCATCCTGCATCGCCGCCGTCACCGGCGCCTGGCAATATGAGGGTGGCGGTGCCTTCCATTCCAATTCCGGCATCTTCAAGCTCAACCAGGATGTGCTGGAAGGCGCCGCGATGCGCGATCCCAATATTCGCCATCTCGACCAGTCGCGCATCGGCCCGGTGCTGACCGGTGCAGCGGACTCGCTCTATGGCGGCCCGCCGGTGACGGCGATGCTGATCCAGAACACCAACCCGGTGAATGTCGCGCCCGAGCAGCGGCTGGTGAAGCAGGGTTTCCTGCGTGACGACTTGTTCACCTGCGTGCACGAGCAGTTCATGACCGACACGGCAAAGCTCGCCGATGTCGTTTTGCCGGCAACGATGTTTCTCGAGCATGACGACGTCTACAAGGGCGGTGGCAACCAGCACATCACGCTCGGTCCCAAGCTGATCGAACCGCCGGAAGGGCCGCGCACCAACCATTTCGTCATCGAGCAATTGGCGCAGCGTCTCGGCGTCGCCGACCGGCCGGGCTTTGGCCTGACCGAGCAGCAGCATATCGACATCATCCTCGGCAAGCGCGGGCTGGGCTCCTTCGCCAGCCTCAAGGAAGACAAATGGGTCGACCTGCAGCCGGGTTTCGAGGCGGCGCATTTCATCGATGGTTTCGGCCATGCCGACAAGAAATTTCACTTCCGCGCCAACTGGAGCGGGCAGGCGGCGCCCAACCGGCCGCCGAAAAGCATGGGCCTGTTCGGGCCGGTGGCGGAGCTCCCGGAATTCCCCGACCATGTCGACCTGATCGAGGTCGCGGATGCGGAGCATCCGTTCCGGCTGACGACATCACCGGCGCGCAACTTCCTCAATTCGACATTCGCCGAGACACCGGTGTCGAAGGCCAAGGAAGGCCGGCCGGAATTGTTGTTGCATCCGGACGACGCTGCCGCGCTTGGCTTGGACGACGGCGACCGTATCGAGGTCGGCAACCGGCGCGGCGAGGTGGTGCTGCACGCAAAGCTGTTCGATGGCATCAAGCGCGGCGTGGTGATCGCCGAGGGCATCTGGCCAAACAGCGCGCATGAGCGTGGCGAAGGCATCAATGTGCTCACCGGCGCCGACGCACCAGCGCCCTATGGCGGTGCGGCCTTCCACGACAACAAGGTCTGGCTGCGGCCGGCGGGCTAAAGCAATTCCAGGAAAAGTGTGAGCGGTTTTCCGTCCGGAATTGCGGAAAAGAGACTGGCTATCCCGGCAGAGGCACCGTCAGCCCCACCTTGACACGGTCCATGGCAACGAAGGTGCGGAATTTCGGACATTCTTGCTGTCGAAGAACAGTCTGCGCGTCAGGGCCTCATAGGCCCCCATGTCGGCCGCGGTGATGACTAGGATGAAGTCGGCCTCGCCGGTGACGTAGTAGCATTGCTGCACTTCGGGCTCTGCCGAGAATTGCCGCTTGGCCGCGTCGATCAGGTCCGAGCGTTCGCTCTCCAGTTCGACCTCGACGAAAATGGTGATGGGCTGGCCGACCACAACGGGGTTGATGACAGCGACGTTGCCGGCAATGACGCCGGACTGCGCCATGCGCTTGATGCGCCGCTGCACCGCCGGCGCCGACAGGTTGACGGCTTCGCCGATCAGCCGCTGCGGCGTCGTGTTGTCCCGCTGCAGGATGGCAAGGATGGCGAGGTCGAAACTGTCGAGCGAAGGCGATCGAGGCAAAGCGCTATCCTGGCGAAACAAACTTGCATTTCGAAGCGCCAATAACAGCGCTATTTGCGCCTCGGCTGCAATATGATTTCGTCACACCCAAAGGAGGCCACCCGTGTTCCTGCTCAACAGCAATGCCTTGCACCGCCGGCCGCTCGATCCGGTCGATGCCGAAACGCTGGGGAATGCCGGTGCCGATACGGTCGAGCGCTTTCTTGCCCATCGCGACAATCACCTGGCAACTCCGTTGCATGCATTGCCGACGCTGGCCGGCGAACTCGGCCTCGGCGCCGTCCACATCAAGGATGAAGGCTTTCGCCTCGGTCTCGGCAGTTTCAAGGCGCTCGGCGGCGCCTATGCCGTTTTTCGACTGGTGCTGGAGGAGGCGAGCCGATCGCTTGGTCGGCCCGTTGACGTGGCCGATCTCAACCGGTTCGACGTCCGGGCGGTCGCTGCCGGCATGACGGTTGCCTGCGCCACCGACGGCAATCACGGCCGCTCGGTCGCGCAAGGTGCACAGTTGGTTGGCGCGAAAGCGGCAATCTTCGTTCACGCCGGCGTCAGCGAGGCGCGCATTGCAGCAATAGCCCGCTATGGCGCCGAGATGATCCGCGTCGACGGCAATTATGACGACTCGGTCAGCCAGGCCGCCGAGGTTTCAGCTGAGCAAGGCTGGACCGTGGTGTCCGACACCTCCTGGCCGGGCTATGAGCGCATCCCGGGCCTGGTCATGCAGGGCTATACGGCGATCGTGCGCGAAGCCTTGCGCCAGTTGCCGCAGCCGCCGACCCATGTCTTCGTGCAGGCCGGTGTCGGCGGCATTGCCGCCGCCCTGGCCGGCCATCTCGCCATCGTGCTCGGTGACGCCAGGCCGACCTTCATCGTCGTCGAGCCAGCCCGCGCCGCCTGCGTTGTCGCAGCCGCCCGGGCGGGCCACGTGGTCAAGGTCGCACACGATCAGCCGACGGTGATGGCGATGCTCGAATGCTACGAGGCCTCGCAAGTTGCCTGGCGCGTTCTGGCGCGGGTTGCCGATGCCTTCATGACGGTGGATGAGGAGGAGGCGGTCGCGGTGATGCGGCGGCTGGCACGGCCGGCTGGCAATGATCCAGTGATCGTCGCCGGCGAAAGCGGCGGCGTCGGTCTGGCCGGGCTGATCCGGGCGGTGGCCGACCACAAGGCCGCTCTCGGGTTCGACGACAAATCCCGCGTGCTTGTAATCAACACCGAAGGCGCCACAGACCCGCACCGCTATACCGAGCTGGTCGGGCAGAGCCCCGCCGATGTGCTGGCCGGCAAGCTGAAGGCCGAGGCATAGCCATGATCGGGATCGATGCACAGCGTCTGCTTGGCCGCATCCGGGAACTCGCCGCCGTTGGCCGCGACAGTGAGGATAGGCTGATCCGGCTCGCCGCCTCCGACACAGACAAACAGGGCCGTGACCTCTTTGTCGGCTGGCTCAGGCAGGCCAGGCTGGGAGTCGCCATCGACCGGGTCGGTAATATCTTCGGCATCTGGCAAAGCCCCGACAATGCCGGGCAGGCGCCGCTGCTCATCGGTTCGCATATCGACACCGTTATCGATGCCGGCATCTATGATGGCTGCTACGGCGTGCTGGCCGGGCTGGAGGTGATCGAGACGCTGCAGGCTTCGGGCTTTTCGCCGTCGCGCCCGGTCGCGGTCGCCGCTTTCACCAATGAGGAAGGCGTGCGCTACACGCCTGACATGATGGGCTCGCTATGCCATGCCGGTGGCGTCAGCGCCGAGGCCGTGCTGGCCGCCATCGGCACGGATGGCAGCGTGCTCGGCCAGGAGCTCGCCCGCATCGGCTATGCCGGCGACCGCGAACCCGGCTTCCTCAAGCCGCATGCCTATCTCGAACTTCATATCGAGCAGGGGCCGGTGCTGGAGCGTGAAGGCGTGCCGATCGGCGCGGTCGAGAATCTGCAAGGCATTTCCTGGCAGCGCATCACCATCGACGGCGCCGCCAACCATGCCGGCACCACGCCGATGTCGATGCGCAGCGACGCCGGCCACGCCGCCGCCCGCATCATCACCTTCCTGCACGATCGGGCCAGGGCTTCGAATGGGCCAACCGTGGCCACGGTCGGCACGATGCGCTTCGAACCCAACGCCATCAACGTCATTCCCGCGCGCGCCGTCTTCACCATCGACCTGCGCGATCCCGACGAACAGCGCTTGCAGGCGCATGAGGCGGCCCTTGCTGCCTATCTCGAGGAGCTTGAGGTTTTGGAGAACGTATCGATCTCGGTCGAGCGGCTCGCCCGCTTCGAACCGGTGCTATTCGACATCGGCATCGTCGAACTGATCGAGGCGGCCGCGAAGAACCGCGGTCTCGGCGTCAGGCGCATGACATCGGGCGCCGGCCATGACGCGCAGATGATGGCCCGCCTCGCGCCGGCGGCAATGATCTTCGTGCCGAGCGCCGGTGGCATCAGCCACAATCCGCGCGAACACACTGAAGATGCCGAGCTTGTCGCCGGCGCCAACATCCTGCTTGATGTCGCCAGTGAGCTTGCAAATAGGTCGGGGAGAAAATGGCTGAGCTCGATCGTGATGTGCTGAAGCAGGAAATGACCGGCTGGCGGCGCGATTTGCACGCGCACCCCGAGTTCGGCTTTGAGGAAAAGCGCACCGCTGCCTTTGTCGCCGCGAAGCTGCGCGAATTCGGGCTGGACGATGTTGCAGAGGGGGTCGGCGGCACCGGCGTCGTTGGCACATTGAAGCGCGGCAGCGGCAACCGGGCGATTGCGCTCAGGGCCGACATGGATGCGCTGCGCATCACCGAGCAGTCCGCGACCGCCCATCGCTCGCAGAACCCCGGCATCATGCATGCCTGCGGCCATGACGGCCACACCACCATGCTGCTCGGCGCGGCAAAGCTGCTGGCCGCCGAGGGCGGTTTCGACGGCACCGTGCGCTTCATCTTCCAGCCCGCCGAGGAATGGGGCAGGGGCGCGCTGGCGATGCTGGACGACGGGCTGCTGCAGCGCTTTCCCTTCGACGAGATTTTTGGCCTGCACAACATGCCTGGCCTGCCCGTCGGGCATTTCGAGACCCGTGCCGGCCCGTTCATGTCGGCGGAGGACAATTTCGAGATCGTGCTCAAGGGCATCGGCGGCCATGCGGCGCGGCCACATTCCGGGAACGAGACCTTGGTCGCCGCCTGCGCGCTGGTCACCAATCTGCAGACCATCGTCTCGCGCCGGCTGAGTCCCGCCGACATTTCGGTGGTTTCGGTGACCGAGCTGATCACCGACGGCACCCGCAACGCATTGCCCGGCCTCGCCTGCATCCTCGGTGACGCCCGCAGTTTTCGTCCCGAGGTCAGCGCCGAGATCGAGCGCCAGATGCGGGTCATCGCGGCAGGCACCGCCGCTGCCTACAATGTCACCGCCGACGTGACCTATAGCAGGGAATTCGTGCCGCTGCAGAACGATGCCGACCTGGTGGACGCGGCCTTTGTCGCCGCAAGGCGCGTGCTGGCCTATGGCGCCGCCAGCATCGCGGCGGAGCCGATGACCGCCTCGGAGGATTTCGCCCGCTTCCTCGATCACGTACCGGGCTGCTTCGTCTTTCTCGGCAATGGCGAGACCTCGCCGCCGCTGCACAATTCCAGCTACGACTTCAACGATGACGGGCTGTTGCACGGCACGGATTTCCATATCGCGATCGTCAGGCAAAGACTGGGCGGCGCGATCGGGAAATGACGCCTGATCGCCTTCGCAACTGGCCCAAGCGGCACTGCTATCGCCAGCCAGTTGCCGGGTTTAGGGAGATTGCCTGTTGCCGGAGATCGCACGCCGATGACCAGGGTTTCGCTTCTGGGAATACCGCATGACGAGAACTCGTCCTATCTCAAGGGCGCGGCCGCAGCGCCGGCCCTGATCCGGCGGGAACTCAAAAGCGACGCGCACAGCTCGTGGAGCGAAACCGGCTTCGATGTGGCGGACAGTTTCGTCGACCACGGCGACATCGACTTTTCAGGCGCCGGCGGTCCATGGGAGCGGATCGAGGCCGAGGTCGGCCGCGCGCTGGATGCCGGCCACCCGTTGATCAGCCTCGGTGGCGATCATGCCATCGCCTGGCCGGTGCTGCGTGCCGTGCGCCGCCGCCATGCCAGGCTAACGATCGTCCAGATCGACGCCCATCCCGACATCTACGATGCCTATCAGGGCAACAGGCGGTCCCACACCTCGTCCTTCGCGCGCATCCTGGAGGAGGGGCTGGCCGACCGGCTGATCCAGATCGGCTCGCGCACCCTCAATGATGAGCTTCGTGACCAGCTCAAGCGCTTCGGCGTCGAAATGATCGAGGCGCGGCATTTCAGCGAGGATCTGCAGCTCGATCTCAAGACGCCGGTCTATCTCTCGGTCGATCTCGACGGCCTCGACCCGGCTTGTGCGCCCGGCGTGTCGCACCGCGAGCCCGGTGGTCTTACAACCCGGCAAGTGATCAACCTGATCCAGCGGATCGACCAGCCCATCGTCGGCGCCGATGTCGTCGAATACAATGCAAGCCAGGACGTCTCCAATCTCACCGCGCTGGTTGCCGCCAAGCTGGTCAAGGAGATCGCCGGCATGATGCTCAAGACGCATGGCGCCGGCTGAATCAATCTGGCAGGGCGGCATGGTAGATCATTGTTGCGACTCGCATTTCCAGTGAAAGCCGCCATGCAGCATCCATTGAAAATAGCCATAGCCGGTGCGCTCGGCCGCATGGGCAGGGAGATGGCGCTGGCCGTCGAGACCGATCCCAGGCTGGCGCTCGTCGCCCGCTTTCACAGGCCGGGCAGCGCCGGCGAGGGGCTGGTCGAGCGCGACGAAGCACTGGCGCTTGCGGACGTCGTCATCGATTTCACCACGCCTGCGGCCTCCATCGAATTGGCGAAGACTTGCGCGGCCCGCGGCGGCCCGGCGCTGGTCATCGGCTCGACCGGCTTCGGACCTGCCGATCTCGCCGCCATCGCTGCTGCTTCGAAGTCCGTCGCCATCGTTCGCTCAGGCAGCTACTCGCTGGGGCTCAACATGCTGGCTGGGCTGGTCGAACAGGCGGCGCGAGCACTTGGTCCCGCCACCGACATCGAGATCCTGGAAGCGCATCACCGCATGAAGGTCGACGCACCGTCGGGCACGGCGCTGATGCTGGGCGAGGCGGCCGCTCGCGGACATGGCGTCAGGCTGGACGATGTGGCGAAACGCATCCGCGACGGCGTTACAGGTCCACGCCCTGCCGGCGAGATCGGCTTTGCCGTGCTGCGCGGCGGCAGCATCGTCGGCGAGCACAGCGTGAGCTTCCTCGGTGAGGGCGAAACGCTTACGCTCTCGCATTCAGCCGGCGACCGCTCGATGTTCGCGCGCGGCGCCATTGCGGCAGCACGCTGGGTCTCTGGCCGGCCGCCCGGCGAATACGACATGCGCGACGTACTGGGGTTCACGGCCTTTTGAGATGCAATGGTAACGCAACGAGGGCGTTGCGAGGTCGGAACCGCCTAGAGAATAGAATATAGCACAACTACGCCATTTCGCGCCTTCCCAAACCGAACCGAACGGTTCGGTTCGCACATTTTTGTGATTGGCAATGGCAGCAACGCACACCCATTTCGGGGTGGTCCGAGCGACGCGAATTCCTCCCAAGGCACGCCACTTGACGGACAGAACTGAAAAATCTGGATTACCTGAAATGACCAAGATCGCACTTACCGCTGCTGCCATCCTCCTTGCCACCGGCACCGCTTTCGCAGGCAGCGACCACTACGGCTCCGACGGCGTCAACCAGCCTGCTGTGACAGCGCCCGCCGGCAACATCGATCACCGTTATACCGCCTCGATCCGCAAGCCGGCCAGCCTCGGCGATTTCACGATCAAGGGCGACTCGAACCAGCCGGAATCCGGCCAGGGCATATGGGGTCGTTGATTTTCTGAGAAATCGACGACCACAAAGAGCGGTGGGCCTGGCCCACCGCTCTTGGTTTTATGCAATCGACTCGGGCCGCAAAGATCTTGAATCAATCCGCCAGCAGCGGGTCCTATCTCCTTGTTTGACCGTGGTCTTTTCAAAACTCGGTTTGCGGCTGTCACCTGCGGCTAGCCCGTTAGGCAGCTTGGTCTAGCTTATATCCTTCGGCTTGATGCAATGCGTCAACCGGGCCGCGCCGAAGCCGAGATCCGCCCAATCGCCGTCGATGACAAAGCGGGCAAGGGCGCCGGTCGGGAGTTTCTCTTCAAGTTTCCTTAGAGCAGCCACACCCGATCGCGGACCGGCGAGCCGGCGGGCAAAGTCCTCCAGGCCGGGATTATGGCCGAGCACCAGGAGACAGCTAGCCGATGCGACTGCCTGCTGCACCTCGGCCAGAATGTCGCCAGCCGTGGCTTCGAAAAGCGCCTCGGCGAACTCCACCGTTACGCTCGCCGAAAGTTCCGCCGAGACCAGCCGCCATGTCTCGCGCGTGCGCAGCGCCGGCGACACCAGCGCCAGGTCAGGCAGCCAACTGCGCCGGGCCAGTTCGCGCCCCATCAGCGGCGCCGTCTTCAGCCCGCGCGGCCCGAGCGGCCGGTCGAAATCAGCAAGCGCCGGGTCGTCCCAGCTCGACTTGGCGTGGCGCAGCAGGAGCAATTGTCTCGGTGTCGCCAATGTCGGCCTACGGCGTGATCCGCGCCAGATGTTCGAGATCGCGTTCTTCGCGCAGCGGGTCGGGCGCCATCACCACGGAAGTTCCGTTTTCGGCATCGTCGGCGAAATGTGCCAGCACGGTGCGACCGCTTTCCATGTGCGCCTTGCCGTCAGCGACCAGCCCGAGCGCCAGCGCATAAAGCCGGTGCTCGGCCTTCAGCACTCTGGCGGCCAGCGTGTCTTCGTTGTCGCCGACCATCACCGGCACCGCTGCCTGCGCGATGATCGGGCCGTCATCCATCTCTGATGTGACGAAATGCACCGTGCAGCCATGAATGCGAATGCCGGCGCGCAGGGCGCGCGCATGCGTATCGAGCCCTTTGAAGGCCGGCAGCAGGGCAGGGTGGATGTTGAGCATGCGCCCTTGCCACTTCTCGACCAGGCCGCGGGAGAGAATGCGCAGATAGCCGGCCAGCGCCACGATCTCGGCGTTGAACGCAATCAGCGCGGCGTCGATCGCCGCATCATGGGCTTCCTTGCTGGCATGGTCGGCGCGCACGATGACCTTGGTCGGGATACCGCGCGCGGCCGCGATGCCGAGGCCGGCGGCGTTGGCCCGGTCGGAAATGACGCCAACGATCTCGGCGGGATAGGCCGGGTCGCTCGCCGCCGCGATCAGCGCCGTCATGTTCGAGCCGCGTCCCGAGATCAGAACAACCGTGCGTTTCCTGCTCATAGGCCGATCGAGCCCCGATAGATGACGCCGGCGTCGCGGCGCGGAACGATGCGGCCGATCGGCGTCACAGTCTCGCCGGCCTCCTGCAGCACGGCTGCGACCTGTGCCGCCTGGCCGGAGGCGACGACGAGGATCATGCCGATGCCGCAGTTGAAGGTGCGCATCATCTCCTCCGGCGCCACGCCGCCAGTCTTCGCCAGCCAGGAAAACACCGGCGGCACATCGATGGCATTGAGATCGAGTTCTGCGGAAAAGTCCTTGGGCAGGACGCGCGGAATGTTTTCGGGAAAGCCGCCGCCGGTGATATGGGCCAGTGCCTTGATGCCATGCGTGTTGCGGATGGCCTTGAGGACCGACTTCACATAGATGCGGGTCGGCTCGAGCAGCGCCTCGGCCAGCGTCGCTTCGTCGTTGAACGGCGCCGGATCGCTCCAGGCAAGCCCGCTGACGGCAACGATACGGCGCACCAGTGAAAAGCCATTCGAATGCAGGCCCGAGGAAGCCAGCCCAAGCAGCACGTCGCCTTCGACAATATCGTCGGTCGGCAGCAACTGGCCGCGTTCGGCCGCACCGACGGCGAAGCCGGCAAGGTCGTAATCCTTGTCGTTATACATGCCGGGCATTTCGGCGGTCTCGCCGCCGATCAGCGCGCAGCCGGCCTGTCGGCAGCCGATTGCTATGCCGCCGACGATTGCCGTCCCCTGGTCGGGGTCGAGCTTGCCGGTGGCGAAATAGTCGAGGAAGAACAGTGGCTCGGCGCCCTGCACGACGATGTCGTTGACGCACATGGCGACGAGGTCGATGCCGATCGTGTCGTGCTTGCCGGCATCGATGGCGATCTTCAGCTTGGTGCCGACGCCGTCATTGGCGGCGACCAGCACCGGATCCGTGAAACCCGCCGCCTTGAGGTCGAACAGGCCGCCAAAACCGCCGATCTCGCCATCGGCGCCCGGCCGGCGCGTCGCGCGCACCAGCGGCTTGATCTTCTCGACCATGAGGTTGCCGGCATCGATGTCGACGCCCGCCTCGGCATAGGTGAGCCCGTTCTTGCGCTTGGCCCGGTCGCCCTTGCTCATCGTCGGCGCATCCCTGTTTCCCTCGGCGGCTCTTCGCATGAATGGTTTCGGGGGGCAAGGATGACGACAGGATACCGGGCTTTTGCCCAAGATAAATACGTGGACAGTCGCCCCTTCACCGCTGGTCCTTGCAGCCACAATCCATCTCCATCATCGATCTGCAGAACAAGCATGGCGGGACATGCCTTTGACCATTCCCAACCTCATCACCATCCTGCGCTTCGTGCTGGTGCTGGCGATGCTGAACATGCGCTGGGACTGGGCCTTTGCCGGATTTCTCGTTGCCGGAATTGCCGATGGCGTCGACGGCTTCATCGCCCGCCGCTTCAACCAGCATTCGAACTCGGCGCCTATCTCGATCCGATGGCCGACAAGGTGCTTCTGGTCTCGGTGTTCGTGGTCATGGGCTTCATCGGGCAATTGCCGCTGTGGCTGGTGGTGACCATGGTGTCACGCGATGCGCTGATCATCTGCGCCGTGCTCTTGTCCACGGTCATGGCGCATCCGGTCGAGATGAAGCCGCTCTATGTGTCGAAGGCCAACACCGCCGCCCAGATCGTGCTGGCGGCCGTGGTGCTGGGCGAACTTGCCCTTGGCCTCCACCTCTACCCGCTCAGGCCTGCGCTCATATTGCTGTCCGGGGTCTTGACCGTGGCTTCGGCCGCGGCCTATCTCGTGGCTTGGCTGAGGCATATGAGCGGCTATGGCGAAGGCTCCACCCCGGGTAGTTGACAAGAATGCCGCGACTGCAGCGCTAGCAGAGGCGGCTGCGTCCCTGGCGTTTCGCCGCCAGATTTTCTTCTGGCTGGGTACGGCAATCTTCCTGGCGCTGTTCCTCTACATTTTCTCCAGCATCCTGTTGCCGTTCGTTGCCGGCATGGTGCTGGCCTATTTTCTCGACCCGGTCGCCGACCGGCTGCAACGCCTCGGCCTCTCCCGGCTGATGGCGACGGTGGTCATCCTGATTGCCTTCATCGTCCTTTTGGTGCTGGCCTTCGTCATCCTGGTTCCGGTACTGGCCACGCAGATGGCCGATTTCGCCAGCAAGCTGCCGGAATATCTGACCCGGCTGCAGTCGCTGATCACCAGCTTCGATCCGAAATGGCTGGAGCAGAAATTCGGCGTCAATGCCAATGGCCTGCGCGACGGGCTGAATTCGCTGCTCACTTCCGGTTTCGGCCTGCTGAGCACCGTCTTCACCTCGATCTGGAGTTCCGGCGTTGCTCTGGTGTCGGTGGTCAGCCTGTTCGTGGTCACTCCGGTTGTCGCTTTCTACATGCTGCTCGACTGGGATCGCATGGTGGCGGTCGTCGACAGCTGGGTGCCGCGCGATTATGTCGGGACGGTCAGGGCGATCTCCAGGGACATCAACACCGCGACCGCCGGCTTCGTGCGCGGCCAGGGCACGCTGTGCCTGGTGCTCGGCGGCATGTATGCCACTGGCCTGACGCTGACCGGGCTGAATTTCGCCATCCTGATCGGCCTCTTCGCCGGGCTGATCTCCTTCATTCCCTATGTCGGCTCGCTGACCGGGCTGGTGCTGGCCGTCGGCGTCGCCTTCGTCCAGTTCTGGCCGGACTGGACCATGATCGTTGCTGTCGCGGTGGTGTTCTTCATCGGCCAGTTCATCGAGGGCAACATCCTCCAGCCGAGGCTGGTCGGAAAGAGCGTCGGCCTGCACCCGGTCTGGCTGATGTTTGCGCTGTTTGCCTTCGGCGCCCTGTTCGGTTTCGTCGGCCTGCTGATCGCTGTTCCTGCTTCGGCGGCGGTTGCCGTGCTGGTGCGCTTTGCCATTGCCCGTTACCTGGAATCGCCGCTCTACAAGGGACACTCCACCGAGCCCGTCCCGCCGCTGCCCGCCGATCGCGGCGGCGGCCACCGCTCGCCGCGCGGCTGAACGTGGCGGATCAAAAGACCGAACCGCCGCGCCAGCTGCCGCTCGACCTTGGCCACGGCACCGGCTATTCGCGCGACGCGCTGGTGGTGTCGGCCACCAACCGTGAGGCGGCAGCCCTTGTCGACCGCTGGCCGGACTGGCCGTCGCCGGTGATCGTGCTCGCCGGCCCGGCCGGTTCCGGCAAGACGCATCTGGGTTCGATCTGGCAAGCGCGGGCCAACGCTGTGGCGGTCGATACCCAGCGCATCGGCAATGCCATCACCGGGCTTGGCGGCAGGCCGGCGCTGATCGACGATGTCGACAAGACAGCCATCGACGAGGCGGGCCTGTTCCATCTCATCAATGAAGTGCGCGGCGCCGGGGCCACCTTGCTGTTGACGGCGCGGCGCTTCCCCGCCGCCTGGAGGGTGACGTTGCCCGATCTCGCCTCGCGGCTGAAGGCGGCGGCAACGGTCGAGATCCATGAGCCGGACGATTTGCTTTTGGCTGGTGTCATCACCAAACTCTTCGCCGACCGCCAGGTCGAGGTCGAGCCGCATGTCGTGCAATATCTGGTGCGCCGCATCGAGCGCTCGCTGGCCACCGCCATGCGCGTGGTCGAGCGCCTCGACCGCACCGCGCTCGAGCGCAAGACGCCGATCACCCGGGCGCTCGCCGCCGAAACCGTCAGCGCAATGGACGAAGGGCAGGGCGAGTTCGAGGTTTAGATCCTGCTGCAATTCCCTGGACGGCGATTGTCGATCCCGCCCGTGCGACGTTTTCAAAACATGCATGGTGACATCACCTGAAATAATATGATACTTTCAATCAATGACATCGGAGCGATATCAATGCCTGCAGTGACCGTCCGAAATCTTCCGGAAGCGACCCACCGAGCTCTGCGTGTACGGGCGGCCTTGCACGGTCGCAGCACCGAGGCCGAGATACGCGACATTCTGGAAAACGCGGTGCGGCCGGACGGCCGTGTGAAACTCGGCTCCGTTCTGGCAGACATTGCCCGACGCGCCGGGCTGACCAATGAAGACGTGGAGGTCCTGGAGCAGGCTCGCGACAAGGCGCCGGCCGAACCGCTGGGGTTCGAATGATCCTCCTCGATACCAATGTCGTTTCGGAGGCCATGAAGCCCGAACCGCATCAAGCTGTGTTGGCCTGGCTTGATGACCAGGCCGAGGAAACGCTTTACCTCTCCAGTGTGACGCTCGCCGAAGTGCTGTTCGGCATCGAGGCCATGCCGGCGGGTCGTCGCAAGGCTGCGCTCGCTGAAACCTTCGCCGGTGTGTGCGCCGTGTTTGAGCGCCGCATCCTGCCTTTCGATACCGAGGCGGCCCGGCACTATGCCCGACTTGCAGTGAAGGCGAGGGCAGCCGGCAAGGGGTTTCCTGTGCCCGACGGCTACATCGCGGCAATCGCCTCCGCAAACGGCTTTCATGTCGCCTCGCGTGACACGGCGCCATTCCACGCGGCCGGCGTGCCTGTCATCGATCCTTGGCAGCCGTAACCAGGTACGGCAGCCCGACCAGAGCGCGAGCTGCGAACATGCGTTTCGGCAGGATTTCCTCTTCAGCGACGACAGCGTGTTCGAATGAATACACTCGATCTCTCCGTGCCCACCGCCGCATGAGGGCCGCTGTCCCATTTCGGGAAACATTATTTGGCATCCGTTTTGCACCTGGGAACTTGCCGGCTGACCCCGGTCCTGGTCGCGTTCCTGATCGGGTTGTAGGCTCGCCGGGAGTGATGATTGGGGTTCTCGCCCGGCGAGCTTACCTTCGTGGAGCAGTCACCGGAGTGTCCGGGAGGGTGCCCTATAGCCACAACGCCGCCAGATACCGGACCAGCAGATAGACCACCGTATGCGCTGCCACGTAGCACGCGGCGACGACGACAAAGAACAGCACGCTGGCGGGCCACGAGCGGGGACGGCCTTGCCTCTTGCTCGGCCGGTTGTTCCAGATCCACAGGGCTGCACAGATAATGGCCCAGACGACGACGAACGGAACCGTGATGCCGATGTAAGCGAAGTAGGCAGGGCCAATCAGCGAAAGCCATGCCTCGAGACCAAGCATCCAGTATCTCCCCTTTGCCCGGAGTCTAATGCATGTCGCTCAAGGTGGTCCCGGTTTTGAGAGAACGACATGCATCAAAACAAAAATCAAAACGCGTCGCCTAGATACGTTTCAGCGCGACGCGCTTTTAGACCGGCGATAGAGGTGGAAGCGAGGGGATTATCCCTGCGTCGATTTTCAGCCAAACCCGCCGAAGGGATGCTGTTCGATGACACGGGCGCCTGATGCATGTCGCTCAAGTGGCCCCGGTTTTGAGAGAACCACATGCATCAAACAAGACCTCAAGCGCGTCCGTGAGTCCGTTCAAATGCGACGCGCTTTAGGTCAGATTGGTGCTCCGGCCGCCAACCCGGCCGGAGCAGGTCCAAAGCGATCGGATCAGCCGCAGACCCTGACCTCTTCGACGACCCTGTGGTGATGGCGCCAGTGCCTGACCAGTTCGATATGGCAGCGGTGATGGCGATGGTGGCGCCGCCATTGGCCATCCTGGTTGTCGCTGTAGTCGTCGCCATAGTCGTCGCTATAGTCTTTGTGGCGCTGGTGATGGCGAAGAACCTGTATATCGCCATCGTCGGACGAATATTGATCGTCGTCATCGGACTGGATAGTCAGACTGGCGGCTTGCGCCGGTGCGATCAAAGCCGCCGTTCCGGCGAACGCGATCATCGAGGCGATGAGAAGGGTTTTCATTGTTTGCTCCTTGGGTTGAACATACACAACTCTGGGAGCGAACTGGTGTTCCAATGTAGGGTCCGATCGGCGAGCGGCTGCTGCTTGGGCAATGCGTGCCACCATGCGCTACCGGCGAGGCAGCCATTGGCGACCTTGGGAGTGACCTTGGGCAAGGACTGGCTTTGTGGGAAAAAATGGTCGGAGTGGAGAGATTCGAACTCCCGACCCTCTGGTCCCAAACCAGATGCGCTACCAGGCTGCGCTACACTCCGAGGCCCTGCGGCGTATACGGTTCCGGACCCTGTCGCGCAACCCCTAAAACATCAAACGGGGCTTGGCGGTCTGCGCTCCCGCGCAATCCTGGCTGCGATCGCCTTGGCCTGGATGCGAGCATTGGCGAAGCAGCCGCGGATGCTTGGCCGCATGCCGGTGAACCACAGGCCCGGCAGTTTCGGGTCGCTGTCGGCGCCGTTGAACAGCGGCACGCCCTTTTGGTCGAGCACGCCGAGCTTGCCCAGCATGGCCTCGAGCCCGGTGCGGTAGCCGGTCGCGGCGATGACGATATCGGGCTGGATCGTCGCGCCATCGTCGAAAACGACCGTGTCGCCGGTAAATTCCCGCACGGTTGGCAGCACGATGATCCTGCGGTCCTTGATGGCATCGACGGCGCCGTCATCGGTGGCGATGGCGGTATAATCCGACGCCAGCCGGCTTGCGCCGCCCGAAGGCGTCGGCGGCAGGCCGTAGGCCGTGAGGTCGCCGAAGGCCCATCGTTGCGTCGCCGCCATCACCGCATCGGCGAGCTTGAACGGCAGCCGCGCCAGGATCGGCGAAAATCGGTGGACGGCGATCTGGCCGAGGCGCTTGGGCAGCAGTGCCGGACCGTTGCGCGCCGACAGCCAGATCTGTCCCGCGTCGGCTGCCACCAGGTGATTGAGCACGTCGAAGCCGGAATTGCCGGCGCCGACGACCAGCACTTTCTTGCCCGCATAGGCCGTGGCGTTACCGAATGCGGCCGAATGGATGATGCGTCCGGCAAAGGCCTTCATGCCTTTCCAGGCCGGGATGAAGGGCTGCCGGTCGCGCCCGGTGGCGATGACGACATGGCGCGCCAGCCGCGGCCCGGCACTGGTCCGCACAAGCCAGTGGTCGCCCTCGAAGCCAATCTCCTCGACCGCAATGCCGAACTCGACCGGCAGCCGGTGCATGGCGTGGAATTCGTTCAAATGGCCGATGATGGTGTTTCGGTGCGGAAAGGCAGGGGTGCCGGCAGGAAAGGAAACGCCCGGCAGCGCCGAAAGGTCGCGATGCGTGTTGAGATGCAGTCGCTCGTGCCGCCCGTGCCATGGCTCGGCCAGCCGGGCTTCCTTTTCCAACACCATCACAGGCACGCCGGTCTTGAGCAGCGCATGGGCTGCGGTCAAGCCGGCTGCCCCGGCGCCGATCACGATCGCGCCGTCGAAAATCGCTTGGCTGTCGGCCTCGGCGTGCAAAATCCCTGCGTCCATGCCTCTTTGTGTCGCCATCATGACCATGACTTTTGATGCTACGCCAGTGTATCCAGTCGATGCCGCTGCCGAAGCGGCCTGGTTGCAGGCCGCTTCGGCCTTGCTGTCGGCAGTGTTGCACAGTATTGACTGAAATAAGGCGGCGCTACCGCCAACGCAGCTACGAGGTGCCCATGTCCGCGCGTATTTTCAGCCCAGCCAAAACCGCGATGCAGTCCGGCAAGGCCAAGACCGGCCATTGGGTGCTGGAATTCGATCCCGCCCAACGCAAGAAGATCGACCCGCTGATGGGCTACACCACATCGGGCGACATGCTGAGCCAGATCAGGCTGACCTTCGACACCAGGGAAGAAGCGGTGGCCTATGCCGAAAAGCAGGGGCTGGCCTTCCGTGTCGAGGAGCCGAAAGAGACCAAGCGCCGGCAGATTTCCTATGCGGAAAATTTCCGCTATGACCGCAGGATACCCTGGACGCATTGACCGGCGGTCAGCGCCTCGCACATAGACACCAGCCGGCCAAGATATCAAATGCCGGCCAGCGGTCCCGTAGCTCAGCTGGATAGAGCACCGGCCTTCTAAGCCGATGGTCACAGGTTCGAATCCTGTCGGGATCGCCAACAACTTCAAGGTCCATTCCGGACACATAGGTTACGGTTTATATCGGAGACATGGGTAACACTTTTGGCCCGAAGGGGTTTTGGAGTGGTTCGAGCCTGCATGTCTCATCATCGAAGTAGCCCAAATCATAATCCATGAAGGAAGCCAGCCAGATATGGTCCTCGACCTGTTTGATGCCGACGGTCTGGCCGGCAAAGACGAGGCTGAGGTTGATCTTCTTGCGATTGTAGCAGATGCGGCCGCAGGTGGTGACGGTGACGGCCTTGTCGTGAAACGGATAATCGAGATCCGGCAGGCCGGCATAGATGCGCGGTGACGGCGTGTAGCGCTCGGCTGGACAGGCCATGTCGAGCGCCTGATGTGGGCGTTCTGAGTTGAACTCATTGATGAAGTCATCGAACCTGGCCTGCTGCTGCAGGAAATTGGCGCCAGCCGGTTTGGTGGTTTCCTTCTTGAGAGTCAGGTGCATGCGCTCATGGCGCCCGTTCTGCTGCGGACAGCCCGGCTGGATGCGCTCGATGTCGATGCCCAGGCGCAGCCACCAGACCGACAGTTTGCTGAGATTGAACAGCGCGTTTGGGCTGGCAAAGGGAACGCCGTTGTCGGTCCTGATGGCGCTGGGCAGGCCGAACTCTTTGAAAACGCTCTCGAACACCGTGAAGGCATAGGCTTCCTTGGTAGTCGACAACGCCTCGCAGGCGATGAGATAGCGGCTGGCGAAGTCGGTGATCGTCAGCGGATAGCAATAGCGCCGATCGGCGAGCATGAACTCGCCTTTGTAGTCGGCACACCACAGATCGTTGGGCCGATAGCCGTTTGAAAGTGGTGTTCCCATCGCCCTGTTGCGCCTTCGCTTGCGGCGCTCGACCAGGCCATGGCGGTCGAGAACCGCATGCACCGTCGAGATCGCAGGCCGGTGAACGTCAGGATACAGCCGGGCCAACCGTTCGCGTATCTTTGGCGCACCCCAGGTCGGCTTGTCTTGCTTGAGGCGCACAATCAGCTTCTCGATTTGAAACGGAAGCTGATTGGCGTGGCGGTAGGGTCGGCGTGATCGATCCGTCAGCCCCTCAAGGCCACTGTCATTGTAGCGTGTGAGGATCTTGTAGCCGGTCTTGCGCGAGATATCGAACTCACGGCAAAGCACCGCCATCTTCTCGCCGTCCAGCAGCCGGGCAATGAACTTCAGCCGCTCTTCCATGACGTTACACTCCTTCCAAGGCACCTTGCTCTCCTTGCAAAGGGCCGAAAGTGTAACCCATGTCTCCGGAATGAACTGTCACCCATCTCTCGGGAAGGGCACAAAGAGATAGTGTGGAGGCCTGAGTGGGAATTGAACCCACTACGTCGGTTTTGCAGACCGATGCGTCACCGTCCCGCCCTCAGACCATGGCTCCTTGTGCATTGACCGCGACAGCTAGTCAACTTGGCCGGCCTCTGCTCGCAGGTTCGGACCGCGATCCGGCTGCCACCAGTCGAGATGTTCGGAACGCGGCTCGCGTTCAGGCGTTTGTCGCAGATGGCACCGAAAACCCCGACCATTGCGCGCATCTGGCGCGGCAGGACCTCGCCCGACAGGGCCGACGCCTATGAGCGCTACAATTACGAGGCTGGTATCAAGCCGCTGATCGAGAAAGCGCTTGGCGTGCAGACTTTTCGCGAGGACACGCCGACGCATTCGGAATTCATCACCATCTCCTATTGGGAGAGCGTCGAGGCGATGGCCGCCTTTACCGGCGGCGATCCGCAAAGCATCCACCATCTCGACCGCGACAAGGAGTTCCTGATCGAATTGCCGAAGGGTGTCCAGGTGCTGCGAATCCGTTCCAGCCACGGACTGGTTGGCGGCAGCTGATGTTTGCGGGCTTTGACGCCAGGACCGTTCAAATGGAGGAGACATCGATCTTCGTCAGGGCCGGTGGCTCAGGGCCGCCGCTGCTGCTCCTGCATGGCTTTCCCGAAACGCATGTTATGTGGCGGGACATCGCCGTGGCATTGGCGCCGAACTTCAGCGTGGTTGCCGCCGATCTCAGGGGCTACGGCCAAAGTGGTTGTCCGGCTTCCGGAGCCGATCATGCCGCCTATTCCAAACGAGCGATGGCGCGCGACATGGTGCAGGTTATGGACGTTCTCGGTTTCGACCGTTTCATGGTTGCCGGCCACGACCGTGGCGGTCGCGTCGCCTACCGGCTGGCGCTCGACCATCCCGAAACCGTGTCGAAGGTCGCCGTTCTCGACATCGTCCCCACGGCCTCCGCCTGGGATCGGGCCGATGCCAGGTTGGCGCTGGCCTTCTGGTCGTGGAGCCTGCTCGCCCAGCCGGAACCGCTGCCTGAGCGCCTGTTGTCCGCAGCACCCGACGCAGTTGTCGACAATGCGATCGCCGGCTGGGGCTCGGCCCCAGATGCTTTTCCCGCTGAGGTCAGGGCCGCCTATATCGAGGCGCTGCGTGATCCCGCCCATGCCCACGCCATCTGCGAGGAATATCGCGCCGCCGCAGGCATCGACCGCGAGCACGACGCGCAGGACCAGGCTGATGGCTGTCGCATCAGATGCCCGCTGCTTGCGCTCTGGAGCGGCGAGGGCGGGTTGGAGAACTGGTATGCGGAGGAGGGCGGCACGTTGGCGATCTGGCGGCAATGGGCTGAAAACGTCGGAGGCGGCTCGGTCAAGGGTGGGCATTTCTTCCCGGAAGAGCACCCCGAAGCCACGGCTGCAAGGCTGTCGAGATTCTTCGCAAGCTGACGGCGGACCGATTGCTAAATCCGGCCCTGTGTTTTCCTGTGCCGACTATCTCAGATGCCCGAGGGATTGCAGGATCAAAGTGCTTGAAAGACCAAGCAGGGCGATACCGTAAAACCGGTCGATCCACACGGCGTTTGGCCCAGCCAGAAGCCTTGCGGCCCGCGCGCCAAGGGCTGCGTAAAACGTCAGCACAAACACATCGGCAAGCGCGGCGACAATGGCCAGGATGCCATACTGGATCGCGATCGGCTCATCCACGCGGACAAAATGCGGCAGGATCGCGGGGAAAAGCAGCCAGGCCGCCGGATTTGTGACCGCCACCAGGAAGCAGCGCCCAATGAGTGCCTTGGCTGAATGGCGTGTTTCGGGAAGGTTAGGGTTGAACGAAGGTCGGGATGCGGTGCGCAGGGTACCGATGGCGACGAAAAGCAGATAGCCCGCGCCGAACATCCTGAGAGCCCAGAGATAGAATTCCGAAGCCAGCAGAAGAGCGCCGAAGCCCAGCGCGACGATGCTGATAAGAACGAAATCAGACAGTACGACGCCGGCCATGCCGAGAAACGCGCGTCGAAAACCGTAGCGGGAGCCGTTGGTGATGGCGAGCACGACGTCCGGTCCCGGAACCGCCATTCCGAGCACCGACACGAAGGCAAATGTCACCAGCGGCAGGTTTCCCATGACGCCGCGTAATGTACCCGGCGCTCACCGTCCGTAACGCCCTTCACACAGCGGCTTGGCTATCGCCGATTGTTGTTGGCCACCTTGGCTCAGTGCCCGTCGCGCATCTTAACCACCACAGTCCGCACCGCCAGCACCAGCACGGTGATGATGATCAGGATCACCGAGAGCGCGGCGATCGCCGGGTCGATGTTGTCGCGCAGGCCCATCCACATCAGCCGCGGCAGCGTGATGGCGTTGACCGAGGTGATGAACAGGGTGACGCCTATCTCTTCCCAGGACAGCACGAAGGACAGCAGCGCGGCGGTGACGATGCCGAACTTGATGTTGGGCATGATGATGCGCGTGGCGCGTTCCCACACGCCGGCGCCAAGGCCGCGCGCGGCAAGGTCGATGCGGCGGTCGAGCTGGCTGAGCGAGACCAGGATCAGCACCGTGGCGAAAGGCACCGTCATCACCGAATGCGCCATGGCGACGCCGAGCCAGGTGTCGTAGCCGAAGAACGAACTCATGCCCGAGATCGACGTCAGCAGGAAGTAGAGCGTGATCGCCGAGACCACCGGCGGCACCACCATCGGCAACAGCACGAAGCCGACAAGGGCGGCGGTAAATCGCGGCTGGAACATCCAGGCGCCAAGGCTGAAGCACAGCGCCAGCACGGTGGAGATGACGCTGCTGACGATGCCGATGCGGATCGACAGCAGGATGGCGTCGAGCCAGCGCGGATCCTCGATCAGCGCGCGGTAGTGGCGCAGCGACAGTTCGCCCGTCGGCATAGCCAGCATGCGGCTTGGCGTCAGCGACACCGGGATGACCGCCAACAGCGGCAGCAGCAGGAACAGCGCCACTAGCACGGCGAGGATCAGGGAGACGGGACCGGGGCGATAGGTCGGCATCAGATCAGTTGCTTCGGTCTGACATAGCGGAACAGCAGCGCCATGAGCGCGCCGACGAACAGCACCAGCACGACGCTGATCGCCGCACCCAGTCCCCAGTCGGGACTCTGGAAGATGCGGAGATAGATCAGCTCGGCGATCATCACGCTGCGGCCGCCGCCGAGGATCGCCGGCGTGACGAAGAAGCCGAGCGAGAAGACGAACACGATCATCGCCGAACCGATGATGCCGGAGCGCGTCATCGGCACGAACACGGTCCAGAAGGTGCGCATACGGCTGGAGCCGAGCCCGCGAGCCGCGAGCAGCACGCGCTCGTCGAGGCTGCGCATGGCGGAGGCCAGCGGGAACACCGCGAAGGGAATGAGGAAATGCGTCATGCCGACAATGACGCCGAACTCGTTGCGCACCAGCGCCAGCGGCTCGGAGATGAAGCCGATCGATTGCAGCCAGGTGTTGATCAGGCCGCGGTTGGACAAAAGCGCCACCCAGCCGAAGGCGCGGGTAAGCACCGAGATCCAGAAGGGGACGAGAATGCAGAATTCAGCGATTATGCGCTGTGCCGGGCTGCCGCGCACCCACACCATGGTGATGGCGTATGCCGCCGCCACGGAAACCACGGTGACGATCAGCGCGATGCGCAGCGTGCGGATGAACACAGACTGCACCAGGGCATCGGTGGCGAGCGCGCCATACTGGCCGAGCCCCGGTGTCGGCAAGGTGACGCTCCACTTGACGACGCCGAGGAACGGCCAGGCGTAGGCCAGCACAAGGAACAGGAGCAGCGGCGCCATCAGCACCGCCGCGCCCATCCTGTCGGAGAGGGTGCCTCTCATCGAAGCTCGTGCCCGGCCTGGTCAGGCCGAGATGATCTTGGTGTATTCGTCGAGTGCTGCCCCGTAATTCTTGGCGTACCAGTCCATGTCGAGCGCGATCTGCTTCTTCATGTTTTCGGGATCGACCGGGTTGATGCGCTTCTTGTCGGCGGGGATCAGCGCATCGGCGGCCGGATTGGCCGGACCCTGTCCGAGCTTGTCGAACATCACCAGTTGCTTTTGCGGATCCTGGGCGCTGGCGATGAACTTCATCGCTGCGTCCTTGCCGCCGGGGTTGCCCTTGAGCACGGCCAGCGCGCCGGGCGAAATCAGGCCCTGATCCCAGATGAACTTGATCTTGCCGCCCGAGTCCTGCTCGATCAGCGAGGCGCGGGTCGACCACACGATCGCCATCGAGGCTTCGCCGTTGAGCAGCACGCTCTGGCTCTCGGCGCCGCCGCCCCAGTAAGCCACGACGTTTTCCTTGAAAGCGGCGATCTTGTCATGCGCTCGCTTCAGGTCGAGCGGGTAGAGCGAGGCCGGCGCGATGCCGTCTGCAAGCAGCGCTGCTTCCCAGCTCGACACGCCCCATTTGTAGAGCGAGCGCTTGCCCGGAAACTTCTTCACGTCGAAGAAGTCGGCCATGCCGGTCGGCGCGTCCTTGCCGTATTTCTCGGAATCATAGGCGATGACATAGGAGAAGAAATAGGTCGACGCCGCGTATTCCCAGCCGAACCCCTCGCGCATCTTCTTCTTGTCGACGACGGCGTAGTCGATCGGCTCGAGCGCACCCTGCGCGCCGAGCGTGATGGCCGAGAACGGGTCGACATCGACGAGATCCCAGGTCGGCGCGCCGCTCTTGAACTGTGCGGCAATCGCGCCTTCGGTCGGGCCCGAACCGTCCATCTTGACGGCGATGCCGGTCTCCTTGGTGAAGGCCTGGCCATAGGCGGCGTCATAAGCGGTGAGGGCATCGCCACCCCAGTTGACCAGCACCAGCTCCTTGGCCTGCGCAAAGGCACCGGTCGAGCGCAGCAGCATCGGTGTGCCGGCCAGCACGAGGGCTGCAAGCTGGGTGAATTGCCGGCGCGAAATCTCGCCGCGCACAGCCCGGGCGGTCAGCCCGTCCATGGCTTGTTTTTTGCTTTGGTTTGTCATTTTAGTTCCCCTTTTTCGTTTTGGTTCCGGTGGTTATGGCGCGCTCCAGATTCTTTGCTGGAAGACTTCGCCGTTCTCGTCGTCATCCTCCGTCCGGAAGGAGGAAACCCTTTTCCGCCGGCCATGTCAGCCAGACGGAATTGCCTTTGCTGAGTGCAGCCGCCGCGACCTCGTTCGGCACCGAGACGGTCACCTTGGCGCCCTGGCGTGTCGTCAGATCGAGTTTGGTCGCCGCACCCAGATAGGTCGAGCCGATGGCGGTGGCGGCAATGCCGTTCTCGCCGGCGGCGGCTTCGCGCGTGATCGACATATGTTCGGGCCGGATCGCCAATATGGCATCGCCACGGACTTTCTCGGCCTTGCAGAGCATGTTGACCGCGCGGTCCTCGCAGAGGCCCGTCGAGCCATTGTCGGCGGGCTTGACCCCCTTCAACGGCAGCATGTTGATCTCGCCAAGGAACTCGGCGACGAAGCGGTTGTCCGGCCGGTCGTAGACCTCGTCCGGCGCTCCGACCTGCAGCAATTTTCCGTGGTTGAAGATGGCGACGCGCGACGACAGCGCCAGCGCCTCGCTCTGGTCGTGGGTGACGAAGACGAAGGTGGTGCCGGTCTCCTGATGCAGCCGCTTCATCTCGGCCTGCATCTGGCCGCGCAGGCTCTTGTCGAGCGCCGAGAACGGCTCGTCGAGGAGCAGCACGCCGGGTTCGAACACCAAAGCGCGGGCCAACGCCACGCGCTGCTGCTGGCCGCCGGAAAGCTGCGCCGGCAGTTTCGTCTCATGGCCCTTGAGGCCGACGCGCTCGATCATCTCGGCAACGCGGCGCTTGATCTCGGAAGCCGATTTCTTGCGTACCTTGAGCGGGAAGGCGATGTTGGCCTCGACCGACATATGCGGAAACAGCGCATAACCCTGGAACACCATGCCGGCGGCGCGCTGCTCTGCCGGCCGATCGGTGATGTCGAAACCGTCGCTGAAAAGCTTGCCGGCGGTCGGTTGCACGAAGCCTGCCAGGATCATCAGAAAGGTGGTCTTGCCCGAGCCGGAGGGGCCGAGCAGCGTCAAAAACTCGCCGCGGCCGATATTGAGCGTCAGGTCGTCCAGCGCCCGGAACGAGCCGAAGCTCTTGCCGATCCCGATTGCCTTGATCTCTGCGGCCCGGCCGGGTTGCTGCATCCTGCCTCTTCCTTGATCGTGGCTTGAGCGTAGGGCAGTGCGCCGGCTCACCGCAACCGAATAGTTTTCGCCTGATCGGCAAATTTGATTCACGGATGGGAGGCTAGTACGGGCTGATCCGGTTCTCCGACAGCTTCGACCTCAACCAGCCATTGAATGCTTCCAGCACCGGGTGGCTGGCCTTGGCATGTTCCGACACCAGGAAATACGAGCGCGGCGAGGGGATCGCGATGTCGAAGGGGCGCACCAGACGGCCTTCGCTCAGCGCCCGGCGGCTGGTCAACTCGTCGCCCATGGCGATGCCCTGGCCGGCGATCGCCGCGGAAAAAACGAGGTTCATGTCCGAGAAGAAGATGCCGCCTTCGGTGTCGGGGTTTTCCACCTTGGACAGCGCCAGCCAGCGCGCCCAGTCCTCGGTGTCGCCGAGATGCAGGAGATTGGCGCGCAGCACGTCGGCCGGTTTTGAAAAGCCGCCGACCTTGTTGAGCAGTGTCGGGCTGCAAAGTGGCGTGAACGAGATTTCGCACAGCAACTCCACCGAGCGGTTCGGCCAGTTGCCGACGCCGAAGGCAATGAAGGCATCGGCGTCCGGATTGCTGACATCGTCCAGCCGCCGCGGCGTCAGGATCGACAGCGCCACGTCTGGATACATCTGCCGGAACTCGCCGATGTGGGTGCATAAAAACAGAGAGGCGAAGCCCGGCGTGCAGGAAACGGCGAACGAACCGCCGACGCCGGTGCCGGCCTGGCGCGTTACCGCATCGCCGAGCACGGTCAGCGCCTTCCTCACATCGGCGGCATAGCGCTGGCCGCGCGGTGTCAGCGCCACGCCCTTGCCGATGCGCTCCAGCAGGTCGAAGCCGAGGTCGCGTTCGAGCAGCCGCAACTGATGGCTGACGGCGCTGCGGGTCAAATGCAGTTCATCGGCTGCGCGCCAGACACTGCCGTGACGGGCAAAACTGTCGAGGGCGCGCAACGCCTGTGTGGAAGGTATTCGCAAGAGGCCTCAGGTGAACCGAATTTGCATGAACCGGAAAAACATATCACTTTTTGCAATGCCGCTTCACTGCTTTCTTGGGGCGCATGGAGAAACCGGTGACGACCTCGGCGCAAGCCACCGCGCTTGCCTGTCTCGATGGCATCCAACCGTCGCTGTCGGCGTGGACGCGCGCCATTTTCGATTTCGGGGAAACCGCCTGGCGCGAATACCAGTCGGCGGCCTGGTATGTGGCGCGGCTGAAGCATGAGGGCTTTTCGGTCGAGGAAGGGTCGGCCGGCATGCCGACCGCCTTTTGTGCCCACTGGACGAATGGCCCGGGGCCGACCATCGGCATGTACGGCGAATACGACGCCGTGCCCGGCAACTGCCAGGACGCGGCAACGGTGAAGCGATCGCGGCCGGGCCTCGGCAGCGAGGCCGGCGGCCACACCGATCCGCATTCCGGGCTTGGCATTGCCGGCCTCGGCGGACTTCTCGCCACCAAGGCGGCAATGCAACGCCACGGCATCGAGGGGACGTTGCGCTTCACCGGCGAGCCGGCCGAGAAGGTCAGGGGCTCGAAGCCGATCCATGCGGCCAAGGGCTACTATGACGGCCTTGCCGGCATGATCTCCTTCCACCCCTTCTATATGCTGCCGCTCTGCAACACGGCGCGCTGGGACACGCATTGCGGCGCGGCCTACGCGATGATCTACCGTTTTGTCTGCGACGAACCCGAAAACTGGGTTCGCGCAAGCGATGGCGCGCCGATCCCGCAGGCGCATTCGGCGGTGCGGGCGCCCGGTGCCAATGACGCGCTGATGACGATGTACATGACCTCCAAGGCGCTGCGCGATTCCATGCTGCCTCACCAGGGCGGCTGGTCGATCAGCGAGGCGATCCTCACCGCCGGGCAGGCGACCGCCGACAATCTGCCGGCGGGGCTGGCCGAGATCCAGTACATGATCCGCGTGCCGACCATTGCCATGGCAGAGCAGGTCACCGCGGTGCTCGACCGTAATGCGGCCGCGGCCGCGGCGATCAGCGGTTGTCGCTATGAGCGCCATTGGGTGTCGAAGTCGAGGCCGGGCCTCGCCAATCACGCCATGGCGGGGATTGCCTATGAGGCGCTGTCCACCGTTGGCGCTCCGAGCTGGGACGAGGCGGCGAAAGCGATCGGTCGCGAGGTCCAGGTCAATGCCGGCGGCACCGCGACCGACAACCCTTTCATCGACGAGATGGAGCGGCTGGTTGCGCCGCAAGAGGCCGAGGCAATCCTGCGCCGCGATTTGCCTCCGTCGCAGATCAACTCGACCTCCGACGACTACACCGACATGTCGTGGCACACGCCGACCGCACGCTTCTATGTCGCCCGCCCGGCGCTGCGCTCGGCGAATGGCCATGCCTATCCATCCTGGGCGATGAACGCGCTGGGCGGTATCTCGGCCACCATCGACCCGATGGTCATTTGCGCCGCCAAGACGGTTGCGCTTGCAGCCCTCCGCCTGCTCGAGGACAAGGCCGCGCGCGATGCGGCCATGGACGAATTCGTCACCCGCACCGGCGGCGGCATTGGTGGCTCCAACTGGATCGCGCCGCTTTGCGACTATGACCCGCCGATCAATTTCCGCTGGCCGGAATATGTCACCACCGCGCGGGGGCGCGATTGGTGGATTCCGAGCAGCCAACCCAATCAAGCTGCATAATCGAGGAGAACCTTATGACCGTCCATGACCGCATCGTCGCCGAGCCGTTCTCGCTGCAACGCCGCAACCCCGCCGGCGGCACCAAGCCGCTGACGTCATGGGGCTTTGCCAACGAGACCGACGTGCTGACAGACGTGTTGCTCGGCTCGCCAAACTTCCTGCGCCACCTCTCGACCAGCTCGCTGTCGCGCAAGCATTTGCGCGAAGCGCCCTGCAACGTCCAGATCGCGCAGGCGCAGCACAAGGACCTCGTCGCCGCCTACGAGCATTTCGGCGTCAACATCCACTGGCACGAGCCGACGCCGGAACTGCCGATGCAGGTCTATTCCAGAGACTCCAGCGTCATGACGCCCTACGGCGCCTTCATCACCGCCATGGCCAATTGGTGGCGGCGCGGCGAGAACTATGCCGCCATCCGCACCTATGAAAAGCTCGGCATCCCCATCTACGACATGGTCACGGCTGGCACCTTCGAAGGCGGCGACTTCAACGTCATCGAGGAGGGCGTGGTGCTGATCGGCTGCGGCGGCGCCCGCACGCAGGAAGAGGGCGCCCGGCAGGTGCAGGACTGGTTCGAAAAGGAAGGCTGGGAAACGCGCCTCGCCTTCATCGACGAATATTACGTCCATATCGACCTGATGGTGGTGCCGATCGCCGAAAAACTCACCGCGGTGTGTCTCGCCTGCACCGAGCCCGGCATCGTCGACTGGCTGAAGGGCAAGGGCCACGAGATCATCGACGTGCCCTTCCAGGACACGATGGCGCTCGGCTGCAACTTCATGTCGCTTGGCAAGGACAGGGTGATCGCGCCGACGTCGAGCCAGTCGCTGATCGGCCAACTCAAAGCGCGCGGCTTCGAGGTTGCTGCCGTCGACATGAGCGAGATTTCCAAGACCGGCGGCGGCATTCACTGCATGGCGCAGGCGCTGAAGCGCGAGCCGGCGTAACGGCACGAATTGCCGCCGGGACCTGTGACGGACTGCTGCCAGATTTGACAAAACGGGCCCGGCAGACGAAATTGATGCTATTAAGGAGGGATTCTGTGAAGAAAACTTACGAAAAGCCGAGTCTGGCCAAAGCCGGCAAACTCGGATCGCTGGTCGCTTCAAACCCGTCGAAGCCCGCCCCCTGAGCGCAACCAGCCGCTGAAGGCCGAAATTCGGTCGTCCTGGTTACCGACGACCGGATCGCGCTGTATGATTGAAGGGAGCCCGCCGGCTTTGAACGGCGGGCTTTTTGCTTTGCGCCAGAGCGCCGCCGCGTCAACTGGCTAGCCCAGTCTTCCCGACCCTGAATTGAACTTGCGCCGGGCGTTTTCCAGATGCGCGCGCATCGCCTGGCCGGCCGCTTCCGGGTCGTGGCGCTCGATCGCCTCGAACACCGCCTGGTGGCCGGCAAAACTCGTGCGGTTTTCGATCTCCGTATTGGCTACGTGGATGCGCTGATTGATCAGCCATTCGACCTAGCCGTTGATTTTGAAACCAAGCCAGCTTCCCCAAAAGATCATGCCCAAACAAAGCCATAGCGCGAAGACCACATGCGCGCCGTTCCCGCCCGCCCGGCGATCAGGGAGTGGCTGGCGTGAGATGGCCGCGCTGACGACGGAACGAGATCGCCTCGTCTGGCCGGCCGGACTCGCGACGGCGTGGTCCGGCCGGAATTCCATCTGCTATGCGGGTATCAATACGGCGATGCGATGCACGCCGACCTCCTTGCTTGTATTCGTCGCTTCATCGGTCTTGCCCTTGGAGCAGGTGTACATATCACCCGTCTTGAGCTTGAATTCCTTGTCCGCTTTCTTGATCGTGAATGCACCTGAGGTAATGGTGCACACCATGTCGTTGTCCATCACGGTTTGAGGAGCATGTGCTCCGGGCTGAAACACAACGTCGATAATTGCGATGCTCTTGTAGGCGGGAATGTCTGCATTGCCGGTGCCGACCTCCACCACCCTGACACCGGGCGCAATCTCCTTGCCCTCTTTCGGGCCGTATTTCTTGATTTTTGCCGATGCCGCCAAGGTGAACAAAGGCGCTACCGCGGCGGTCGTCAGACCGAGGGCAATTGCAGACCTGCGATTCATGGTTTTCATTGCATCCTCCCGATGCTCGTCATGCATGGATATGCACGACCGGCGATATATTAGCACAAACGAATTTACTTGTATGCAAAGTGACTGTGGCGCAGGCCAGCAAGAAAATGCTCCGCCGGATAATGTCGCTTCACTGTACCTTTTGCCGGAATTTCGAATGACAGGTCGAGCAATCCTGCAGGATGAGATGCAGGATATGCTCCGCCGGCAGTTTGGTCGGATCGGCTTCCTCTGGAATCGAGCGCTTGCCGAGCAGGCTGCCGCCGCCCATCGCCAGGCCGGTGCCCATGCGCATGTCATCGGTGATGACGGCCGGCGCGCTTTCGGCCTTGGCGGCCAGAGCGTCGGCCAGCGTTCCGATCTGATTTGCCAGGGCCTCGAATTCCGCCCGTGACTGATCGATCTCCAGCCTGGCCTGCGAAGGCGGTCCAAGCGAGCCGCTCGGAAATTCGGCAATCAGGGCAGGGCCGGTGCGCGCGCGCAGCGTGTCCGCTGCCGCCTTGAAGGCTGCCGCGTCATAGGCTTGCCTGCGGTCGAACATGCCGGCAATGGTTTTCGCAGCCGCCGCCATCTCCTTCATCGACGCCTGGCGGGCCGCGACGATCGGTCCGCTGCCGACGGAGGCGCCCATCGTAAGGGCACAGACCAGCCACAGCAGCGCCGCTTTCACAGTCCATCTCACGGCGCCATGTCCTTGCCCCATCCATCCGTGCTCAGCCAGCCGCAGCAGGGGTTCGACCTGCAGTCGGATTCTTCGGTCGTGATGCCGGTTCTCATCGGTAAATTTCCGTCGCCGGAGGTCTCCGTCTCTGAGCAGATAGACCTTCCAGCCACCGGAAGGTCAACTGATTGAGAAGGCCGATCAGCGGGCAATCAGCACAGGCTTGCAGCAAGCTGACGCAGCGTTTCCTTGACTTGGATCGCAAAAACGGGCAGCAAGGCGGGGGTGAGGGAGAGCATTCTACCGTGGCGCAGACCATGGAGTGCTCTTTTTTCGTATCAGGCGCCGCATAATCGGTGGCTGATGGAGGGATTGGTTAACCAACTTTGTCCATCTTTTGATTCAATCGGCAACAGACGCGAAAGGTGCAGGGGGCACCAGCGAACTGTGGATGTCACGGATGCGAGGGTCGCAAGCCTGCATGCCGATTGAGAGTGGTTGTATGGCGTTTTTGCGTTTGAAAGACCGGGGCGACACTCCTGAACGGGGTTTGACTTCGAAGAGATCCGGCCAGCGCTGGGTGGTGGTGCCGGTTGTCGGCGCGGCCTTGGCGCTGTGGTCGGTGGCAACCATGGCCGGCCTCTATTCGCTCGGTACCTCGCTCACCGCAGCCTCCAACAGCCTTCCGCACAGTCTGCTTCTGCCGAACGCAGCACTTGCCGATTCGCGCCGCAGCCTCGCCAATTCGTGGGCGCCGCGGCTTTCGGCGCAAAAATCACAGGCCTCGCTGCTCAGCCAATGCGACGCCGGCTGCGCGCATGCCGCCGCGAACTTCGCGCATGACGGCAAGATGGCGCGGCTGAAGCCGGCCACGCACGCTGTGGCCCCGAGCAGTGTCGCCTCAAACATTGCGCCAAACACCAGCGTCGCTCTCGCCACTTCGCGCGGCATGCGCTTCGACGGCGTGGTGGCCAAGGCAGAGCTGTCGCCGCAAAAGCTGGCTGCCGCCTTCGCCAAGGCCTCGAATGCGCCCTTCATGCTTGCCAGCCTTCCGGTCGCTGCCCGTTTCGCCGAAGTCCGGCTGCCCGATCAGCATGGCCCGGCCTCGGAACGCTTTGGGCCGGAAGTGGCTGAGATCGAACGCTCGTCGCGCCTGGCGCTGGCGCTGGCCAACAGCTTGCCGGAAGACGCTGACATGCTGGCCCCGCCGGCGGCCGTTGCAGCAATCGCCGGTGCGCAGGATCCTGGGCAGGCCGAGGTTCAGGTCGCTTCGCTGCCGCCGCAGGACGATCTGCCCGACAACATTGCGTTGCCGGGTTGGCGTCCACGCGCCGAAACCGCTCAGCCTGCCGAGGCTCGGCAAGCCAGCAAACCCAGGGCAGCCAAGCCACAGACCGACAGGACGGCCGAGAGCCCCGCACCCCAGTCGCCGGGCAATTCGTCGCCGCGCTCGCCACGCAGTACTTCGGAGGTTGCCGCACTGCCTGGCGTGCCAGAAAGCCAGAGCATCCAATCAAGCCGGATCAAGCCTGGCAAACGGTCGAAGACAGAGGCCGGCGAGATGCTGGCCTATGCCAAGCCGGACGTCCCGGCGGGCGGTGTCGGTCGCGCCTTCAAGGATCTGTTCGCCACGCCCGGAATGGGCGGCGGCGTCGCCGTGTACGATATCTCGGCCAAGACCGTCTA
The DNA here is from genome assembly GCF_040324475.1 of Mesorhizobium sp. C268A. Lineage (NCBI taxonomy): Bacteria > Pseudomonadati > Pseudomonadota > Alphaproteobacteria > Hyphomicrobiales > Phyllobacteriaceae > Mesorhizobium > Mesorhizobium sp. C268A. Next base: position 969,991 of record NZ_JAMYVX010000001.1, on the reverse strand, counting down.
TATGCCGGACGGCTCGCGGCTGGAGGCCCATTCGGGGCTGGGTTCGATGGTCGACCAGCCGCGCTTCGTGCACAAGAAGAATGTCGGCCCGACGCCGCCCAACACCTATGATCTGCGTCTTCGAGAATCCCGCTTCCATGGCGTCGAGGCGCTCCGTCTCACTCCCGTCAGCGGCGGCAACAAGTACGGTCGCGACGGCCTGCTCGCCCACACCTACATGCTGCGCGGCGGCCGTGCGGAGTCCAATGGCTGCGTCGTCTTCAAGGACTACGCCCGCTTCCTTGCCGCCTACAAGAAAGGCAAGATCAAGCGCCTCGTCGTCGTGCCGCGCCTGACCAAGCCGCTGACGCGGGTCGCTCAGGAAGGCCGGGGAGCGTAAGGCAGTAGGCAGTAGGCAGTAGGCAGTAGGCAGTAGGCAGTAGGCAGTAGGCAGTAGGCAGTAGGCAGTAGGCAGTAGGGCCCAGGAGCGTCCATCGCCTGTTCCTTGTTTTTCTGCCCCTATTGCCTATTCCCCACTGCCTATTCCCTTTTGACCCCCAGGCAGATTATGACTGACCCCTGCGGGTCGGCTTCACCACGAGGACATCATGACAATACGCGCTGTCGTTTGGGGCGAGAACATCCATGAGCGGACCAATGAGGTGGTCGCAGCCCTCTATCCCGAGGGCATGCACACGACCATCGCCAAGGCGCTGAATGCCGACGAGGCGATCTCCGCCTCGACCGCCACGCTCGAACAGCCCGAGCATGGCCTGCCCGCCGACCGTCTGGCCGAGACCGACGTGCTGGTCTGGTGGGGCCACAAGGACCATGGCGCCGTCGCCGACGAGATCGTCGAGCGCGTCGCCCGCCGGGTCTTTGAAGGCATGGGGCTGATCGTTCTCCATTCCGGCCATTTCTCGAAAATCTTCAAGCGGCTGATGGGCACGCCCTGCACGCTGAAATGGCGCGAGGCGGGTGAGCGCGAGCGGCTCTGGGCGACCAGTCCCAGCCATCCGATCGCCGAAGGCGTCGGCGAATATTTCGAGCTCGAGAATGAAGAAATGTATGGCGAGCAGTTCGCCGTGCCCGAACCGCTGGAGACCGTCTTCATCTCCTGGTTCCAGGGCGGCGAGGTGTTCCGTTCTGGGCTGACCTATCGCCGCGGCGCCGGCAATGTCTTCTACTTCCGCCCGGGCCACGAGACCTATCCGACCTATCACGACGCCAATGTGCACAAGGTGCTGCGCAATGCGGTTAAGTGGGCGCACAATCCGCAGGGCACCAAGTCGGCGATCCTTGAGGCGCCGAACGTGCCGGTCGAAAAGGCGCTGGAGCCGATCGTCGAGCGCGGCGGCAAGCTGCACGTTTCGGGCGAGGCCGGCTACCGCTAAAGCAAAGTCCAGGAAAAAAGGCGTAGCGGCTTTCCGCATGGGTTTCCTAGACCGTATCTGCGCCATATGATTGAATCGAACCAATTCGCTCGGAGTGCAGAGAATGCGGCTTTTGATACTGGGTACAGGCTGGATGGCGCAGGAGCATGCCCGCCGTTTCGGCGGCATCGACGGCGTCGAGATCGTCGGTGCTGTCGACGTCGATGAAAAGCGCGTGGGCGAATTCGCCGACGGGTTCAAGATACCGAAGCGATTCACATCGCTGGAAGACGCGCTGGCGTGGGGCGAATTCGATGCGGTCGCCAACGTCACGCCGGACCGCATTCACCACCCGACCACCATGGCGTTGATCGCGGCCGGCAAGCCGGTGCTGTGCGAAAAGCCGCTGGCCGAAGACTTCGGCAAGGCAAGCGAGATGGCCAACGCGGCTGAGGCAGCCGGCATCGTCAACATGGTCAACCTCACCTATCGCAATGTCGCTGCCTTGCAGAAGGCGCGACAGATGGTGCTGGCCGGCGAGATCGGCACCGTCCGCCACGTCGAATCCTCCTATCTGCAGAGCTGGCTGGTGTCGAAATTCTGGGGCGACTGGCGCACCGACCCGAAATGGCTGTGGCGGCTGTCGCGCGACCACGGCTCCAACGGCGTGCTCGGCGATGTCGGCATCCACATCCTCGATTTCGCCAGCTATGGCGCCGCACTCGACGTCGACCACGTGTTTTGCCGGCTGCGCACCTTCGACAAGGCGCCAGGCAACCGTATCGGCGAATACGAGCTCGACGCCAATGACAGCTTCGCCATGACGCTGGATTTCTCCAACGGCGCCTTTGGCGTCGTTCACGCCAGCCGCTGGGCGACCGGCCACATCAACGAATTGCGCCTGCGCATCTATGGCGACAAGGGCGGCATCGAAGTCGTGCACAATCTCGAGGGTTCGGAACTGAAGGCGTGTGTCGGCGAGGATATCGAGAACGCCAAATGGCACGTGCTCGACGCCGGCACGGTGCCGACCAATTACCAGCGCTTCGTCGATGCGGTTCGCAGCGGCGTGCAGGCCGAGCCTTCATTCCACCATGCCGCCGAACTGCAGAAGGTGCTGGATCTGGCCATGGTTTCGGAACAGAAGCGGACGGAACTGAGGGCCAGCGCCGATACGCAGTGATGTGAAGGGGAGGAAGAAACAATGGTCACGCGCCGCGCGCAATGTCTCTGCGGCCAGCTTTCAGCCGTCTGTTCGGGCGAGCCGGTGCGCATCTCGGTCTGCCATTGCCTCGACTGCAAGCGCCGCACCGGCAGCGCCTTCAGCTACAATGTCCGGTTTGCGCAAGCTGATGTATCGATCGAGGGGCGGGCGAAGCAGTTCACGCGCACCGGCGACGAGGGCGGCCGCGTCATCTACAATTTCTGCCCGGAGTGCGGCGCCGCCGTCCACTATCGCATCGACACGCAGCCCGGTGTGATCGCCATTCCCGTCGGCGCCTTCGCCGACCCGTCGTTCCCGCCGCCCTTCCAGTCTTTTTACCACGAAAGCCGTCGCTGTGAGTGGGTCGAGATCAACGCCGAGCCGCTGGCGACGTTCGACTGAAGGCCGCTTTTTGGATACCCGGAACCGTCCGCACGCTCCGCGCCTTTGAGAGGGCATCGCCCCCTGATTGCCATTGCCGAGCCGTTAGCCACCGCGCTCGGCTGCCCCATGAATAGGCATAAGTCAAGACGAATCCGGCTTGCGGCCCGATTGCTGACATGCTTACCTGACGGCATGTGTTCAATGGGGGTATATGGATGGCTAAGGAATCTTCGAATTCCGCTTCTTCAGAAAAGAAGGCGGACGTAAATCTGATAGGTAACACAGAAGGAAACGGGCTGAACTTCATGGGAGTTCAGGCCCGCGAAAACGGAACCGCCGGCGACGCCGTCGGTGTCGACAAGATCCGTGACCTGCTGTTCGGCAACCAGATGCAGGACTATGACCGCCGTTTTTCCAAGCTTGAAGAACGGGTGTTGCAGCGCTTCAAGGATGTCGAGTCCGAGGCCAAGCGCAATCTCGAAATGTACGAGTCGAATGCAAAGAAGCAGATCGATTCGCTTGCAGGGCAATTGCGGAGCGAAAAAGATTCACGAGCCGATGCCGACAAGGAGATCGACCGGAATCTTCGCGAGCAAAACCAGGCTCTTGAAAAGCAGGTGCGCACGTTGTCGGATCAGTTGAGCGCGCTCGAGCGCGACGTTTCGGACCGGATAAATCGAAACGATCATTTGCTGCGTGAGGAAATCAAGCAGAAGAATGAAGGCGTTCAGATGCTGATCGAGAAGATGTTTGCCGACCTCAGCAACGTCAAGACCGACCGAAATCTTTTGGCTGGCCTGTTTGTCGAGGTTGCAAAGTGTCTCAATCAGGATCCCGTCGGGAGCAAAAGCAACTCGGACCGCAGCTGGAAAGTGAGTTGATGGGACCTTGACGTCCACCGTCGACCCATTCAACCTTCCGCAAAGAACAGCCTCGAACGATACAGAGATTGATCGCGAGGCTCTGGCTCGTCTTTTGATCGAAATTGCCCGGAACGTTGATCCGGACTACCGTGCGCAGTTCGAGGCGGTTCCAACCGCCGATCCGCGCATGGAAACGCTGCGGCAGTTGCTGGTCAGCCGCGAAATCTCCGAGCTTTCACGCGTCACGCATCTGCTCGACGAACCCGAGCAGCTTGCGGCGGCCGTGGGCGACGTTCTTCCCAGTGCTGCCGGACGAGCGCCTTACGCGCAACTCGGCGAGGCGCTTGCGCCAGCTGTCGAACGGGCTGTGCAAAGGTCGATCCAGAAGAGCCCGCGCACGCTGACGGACATATTGTACCCGGTGTTTCTGCCGGCAATTCGCAAGTCGATCGGCGAAAAGATCGACCAGACCTTTCAGTCGCTGAATGAAACTCTAAGGCACATATTCACCTGGCACGGGCTCAAGTGGAGACTTGAAGCCTGGAGAACAGGGGCAAGCTTCTCGGCAGTTGTTCTGAAGCATTCCCTTGTCTACCGTGTGGAACATGCCTTTCTCATTCATCGGAATTCCGGCCTTTTGATAGCGCATGTAACTGCCGACAATGCGACGAGCGAAGATCCTCAGCTCATTTCTTCGATGCTCAGTGCGATTCAGGATTTTGTAAAAGACTCATTTAACGAGAAAGAGCAGAGCGGCCTGGACACAATCCGTTTCGGCGAGCTTCGTCTCTGGTCGGAAGTTGGACCGTTTGCGACACTGGTTTCGGTGATCCGGGGAAATCCGCCGGAGGAATTGCATGAAATCGTTCGCGATGTGTTGCTTCGCATCCATGAGCAATCCTCAGAGGCTTTAGAGCAGTTCGACGGCGACGGTTCGCAGCTGGCCTCCGTAGAGGCGCAGTTGCAGACCTGCGTCGAGCTGAAGCAGGAGGAATCAAACGACGGATTTCCGTGGCTGGTGGCGGCCGTTGCCCTGCTGCTTTTGAGTCTGGCAGGCGGTTGGTACTTTCTTTCCTGGCAGTCAGCGCAGCGCTGGCAGGCTTACGTGTCGCGCTGGCAGGCTTACGTGTCGCGAGTGGAGGCCCAGCCGGGCATCATCGTTGCCGAACAGCAGGTACGCGATGGCCAGTTCTATATTGCCGGCCTGAGGGACCCGCTTGCCGTCGACCCGCAGTCGCTGTTGTCAGGCACGGGAGTCGATCCGGCCGGGGTTCATTCGCAATGGCAATTTTATCAGAGCCTTGAGCCGGAGTTCGTGCTGAAGCGGCTGACGGCGTCGCTGGCTCCGCCGGATTCAGTGCGACTTTCGATTGTCGATGGCCGCATCGTCGCCGAGGGTGAGGCTCCCGACACCTGGATCAGCCGGGCGCGCGCGGCGGCCCAGCAGCTTTCGGCAGGCGGGCCGGTCTTCGATATCTCGGGGGTTCGTGACGTAAGTCCCCAAGTGCGCGAGGCGGAGCGCTGGCACGCCTATGTGTCGCGACTGGAGACCCAGCCGGGCATCATCGTTGCAGACCAAAAGATAAGCGACGGCCAATTCTATATTGCCGGCCTGCGAGACCCGCTTGGCGCCGATCCGCAGTCGCTGTTGTCGGGAACAGAGGTCGATCCCGCCCGGGTTCATGCGCAGTGGCAGTTCTATCAGAGCCTTGAGCCGGAGTTCGTGCTGAAGCGGCTGACGGCGTCACTGTATCCGCCGGATACAGTACGACTTTCGATCGTCGATGATCGCATCGTTGCCGAGGGTGAGGCTCCCGACACCTGGATCGATCGCGCGCGCGCGGCGGCCCGGCAGCTTTCGGCAGGCGGACCCGAATTCGACATCTCCAAGGTTCGTGACGTGAGCCCCGAAGCACGCGCGGCGGAGCACTGGCAGTATTATGTGTCGCGACTGGAGGCCCAACCGGGAATCATCGTCGCCCAACAAAGCGCGAGGGGCGGACATTTCTATATTTCCGGCTTGAGAGACCCGCTTGCCGCCGACCCGCAAGCCCTGCTGTCCGGAACGGACGTTGATCCTGCCCGCGTTCATGCACAGTGGCAATTCTATCAGAGCCTTGATCCGAAGTTTGTGGTGAAGCGGCTGACGGCGGCGCTGTCCCCGCCGAAAACCGTTCAGCTCTCGATCATCCAGGGTCGCATCGTGGCCGTGGGTGAAGCTCCTGCCGGCTGGATCAACCGCGCGCGGGCCGCCGCTGAACAACTTTCGGCGGACGGAGTGGTTCTGGATGTCTCGCAGCTGCGTGAGCTGAACCTCGCAGAACTTAATCATTTGAGGCAGGCGATCCAGACGACCGATATTTTCTTCTCTTCCGGCAAGGTTGTGCCGGGACCGGAGCAGACGCCGGTTCTCGACAGGTTGGCGGATCAAATAAAGGAATTCGCCCAGAGTGCCCGCAATTCCGGCGTAACGGCGCGGTTCATGTTGACCGGGCATTCGGACACCACGGGCCGTGAGACGGCCAACGCGTCGATCAGCGCCGCCCGCGCCGAGACAGTTCGTGCGCTTCTCAACAAGCGCGGCGTTGCTCCCGAATTGCTGCTGGTTCGGGGCGCGGGCACTTTTGAGCCGGCTGTACCTGAAAACAGTCTAACCGGTAGCTCCACCAATCGCCGGGTTTCGATTACGGTAAACCTGGACTAGCGGAGCCCAACATGTTGCAAAAAAAGATCTGCATGCTGGGCGGCTTCGCCGTCGGAAAGACGAGTCTGGTCCGCAGGTTTGTGCAGAGCATCTTCTCAGAAACCTACTTGACCACCGTCGGAGTGAAAATCGACAAGAAAAGCGTCGCGCTCCCGGACAAAACCGTGGATCTGATTTTGTGGGATTTGGCCGGCGAGGACGATATCGGCTCATTCCGCGTCAGCTATGTTCGAGGTGCAACCGGGCTCGTGCTAGTCGTCGATGGAACCCGCGCCGCTACTCTTGCCGTGGCACTCACGCTGCGCGAACGGGTCGAGGCCGAATTCGGCGCCATGCCGTTCGTATTGCTGTTCAACAAGTCCGATCTGGCCGATCGGTGGGCGATATCGGATGGTGAGATCAACGAGTTGAGGCAACGTGGATGGCAAATCTATCTAACAAGTGCGCTTTCGGGCGAGCAGGTCGATGACGCCTTTCGTCAACTTGCCTTGATGGTCACCAAATAGACCATGCATGAATTGCCAAAAGAAGTCAGAAATTGGTTTTTCAATTTCTTCTTCGACGGGCACGCTGTCGCTTATCTGAAAATCGACCCTGAGCTTTGCATAGCTGCCAAGGGCGGTAATGTTGAACATTACGGGCTGTCATCACTTCGCATCGGCAAGCCTGTTGCCGAGCAGCTTGAATTCATGGAGGGTTTGCTGCCTTGCCCGGAGCTTCCGTTTCGCATGGACATGGTTGAACTGCCCGGCGGGCGTGTCGCCGACCTCCATTTTTTTGCTGACAATGCGTTCGTGTGGCTGCTTTTTCTGGACGCCACTGCCGAACGAGACAACAGGCAGCGGCTTCAACAGAAGGCCTATGAAATGACGCTCCTGCAAGAGAGGGAGCGTCAACTCAACGAAAAATTGCAATCGACGAACGAGGCGTTGAGGAAGAGCCAGGAGGGATTGGCGCGTGAATATCAGCGCGCCGAAAACCTGCTCCTCAACATTCTCCCGGCCTCGATCGCGGAGCGATTGAAAGCGCAAAAGAAAATTGCCGACAACCACGCAGAGGTGAGTGTGCTTTTTGCCGACATCGTCGGTTTTACGGAACGAGCGCGCAGCGTCGGAGCGGTGACGACGCTCGCTATTTTAAACTACTTCTTCAAGGCGGCGGATCGGCTCTCTGAGCGATACGGCTGCGAAAAGATCAAAACAATTGGCGATTGTGTGATGGTGGTCGCCGGCCTGCCCACGGCGCGATCCGATCATGCAAAGGCCCTCACGCGCTATGCGATTGAGCTGCGCAAAGCGGTCAAGCGGGAACGCTTCGCAGGAGAGCCGATAAGGCTGAGAATTGGAATTCACTCAGGACCGATCGTCGCCGGCGTCATAGGCAAGAGGCGGTTCGCCTATGACCTGTGGGGTGAGACCGTTAATCTCGCCTCACGTATTCAAACGTCCGCGGAGCCCGATGAAATCCGTATTTCCGATGCAACTTGCCAACTGCTTGGACCGAAATTTGCTTGCGACCCACTCGAGGAAACGGAATTGCGCGGTGCGGGTCGCGTGCGAATGTGGCGGCTCCCGAGCTGATCCGTCGCCTGCGGTGCGACCGTGGAGCGCCGATAGCGGCGCCCGAAAGCCATTGGCGTGACCTGATCTTGCGATCGCAAAGCACCCTTTGCGCTTGCCCGGAAGGCCTCTATTCTGGAGCACAGTGGCCGCTGGTGGGATAGAATGTCGGTACTGCCTTTCCTGAGAATCTACGCACCGCTAAACGCGGTGCTGGCTGCGCCTGGGCTTCTGGCGGTGGCTGCGCTCACGATGCCGAACATGTCCGGACGAAGCAGACTGGCTCTGGCTGCCGTGCTCGCTGTCATTTGGGCCGCCTATCTTCTGCAGATGGCCGAGACCCTGCTCAAGCGCTGGGCGGGAGACCTTCGGGACAGGACGCCGGCAATCGCAATCGATGTGCTCGCGGTTTTGGTTCCACTCGCCGCATTCCTGCTCGACGGCACGCCCGACCGCAGCCTCTACTGTGCTGTCTGGCTGCTGAAGCCGCTGCGCGACTCGACGTTCTTCCCGCTGCTTGGCAGGGTTCTGGCCAACGAAGCGCGCAACCTGGTCGGCGTCACCACGGTCTTCGGCCTGGTTCTGTTCGGTGTCGCACTTGCGGCCTATGTCATCGAGCGCGACGTCCAACCGGAAAAGTTCGGCAGCATCCCCGAGACAATGTGGTGGGCGGTGGTCACGCTGTCCACTACCGGCTATGGCGACGACATTCCGCAAAGCTTCGCCGGCCGCGTCCTTGCCGGGGCTGTCATGATGTGTGGCATCGGCATCTTCGGGCTCTGGGCCGGCATTCTTGCCTCCGGCTTTTATCAAGAAGTCCGTCGCGAGGATTTTGTCCGCAATTGGCAATTGATTGCCGGCGTTCCGTTGTTTCAGAAGCTTGGCCCGGCCACGCTGGTCGAGATCGTGCGCGCGTTAAGACCCCGCACGGTGCCGGCGGGCGCCGTGATCTGCCGCAGCGGCGAGACCGGCGATCGGATGTTCTTCGTCGTGGAGGGCCGCGTCAGCGTCGCGACGCCGAACCCGGTGGAGCTTGGCCCTGGCGCCTTCTTCGGCGAGATGGCGCTGATCAGCGGCGAACCGCGTATGGCGACCGTCACTGCCGCAACTTCTGTCTCACTCCTCTCGCTGCACGCGGCGGATTTCCAGATGCTGTGCAGCAGCAGCCCGGAAATCGCGGAAATCATCCGCAGGACAGCGCTCGAGCGGCGCGGCGCGGCGCCGGTGGCTTGACCGTACAGCCGATGGTGGCCCGGCTGGAACTGGATGGTACGGCTCTATCGACCACGCGCGAAGGTTCTGGACGGCACGTGGAAGGTCCCAGAGGCGTAGCCGGAGACCTAAACGTAGCCGATCCACTCTACCGGCGGCTCGTTGTTTGGCGCTGTGCGTCGACAGTTCCTGCCCCGCGGCCTTTCGGACGACCGGCTTTGGCTAAACTCTAATGCCTTAGAATCTTGCTTAGAAAAGCCCGGCTGCGGTCGGTCTTCGGGTCGGAGAAAAACGCTTCCGGCGTGCCGCTTTCGACGATGGCGCCGGCGTCCATGAACACCACGCGCTGCGCCACCTTGCGGGCAAAGCCCATTTCGTGCGTTACCACCATCATGGTCATGCCTTCCTCGGCCACCGCGACCATGACGTCGAGCACTTCGGAAATCATCTCGGGATCGAGCGCCGAGGTCGGTTCGTCAAACAGCATGATCTTGGGGCGCATGCCGAGGCAGCGCGCGATGGCCACACGCTGCTGCTGGCCGCCGGACAGCTGTGACGGGTAGGCATTGACCTTGTCGGCGAGGCCGACCTTGGCCAGCAAGTCGCGCCCGGCCTGCTGGGCCTCGGCGCGGGGGATCTTGCGCACATGGATCGGCGCCAGCGTGACGTTTTCCAGCGCCGTCTTGTGCGGGTAGAGGTTGAACGACTGGAAGACGAAGCCGATCTCGGTGCGCAACTGCGTCATGTTGGTGGCGGGGTCGCCGAGGCGCTGGCCGTCGACGACGAGGTCGCCATCCTTGATCGCTTCCAGGCCGTTGATGCAGCGGATCAGCGTCGACTTGCCCGAACCACTTGGGCCGCAGACGACGACCACTTCGCGCGGCTCGACGCTGAGCGTGATGTCCTTCAGCACATTGAGCGAGCCGAACCATTTGTTGACGCCGCGAAAGTCGATCATGCCCGTTTTGGTCAGGTTTGGTTTGGTCGGGCTCGGATTGGTCATGGCGGTCAGCCCTTTGGGGTTCGATGTCACAGCTGCACCTCGCCATGCGCCGCGCCCATGCGTCGCTCCAACCGGCGGGCGAGCATGATCAGCGGATAGCAGACGACGAAATAGCCGACGCCGACCAGGAAGAAGACCAGCAGGCCGTTGGGCACACGCTGCACCACAAGCCAGCCGACGCGGGTGAGGTCGGTCAGCCCGATCGCCGAGACGACGGAAGAATCCTTGATCAACAGTACATATTGCCCGACCAGCGGCGGCAGCACGATGCGCATCGCCTGCGGCAGCACCACCTGGCGCATGCGTTGCCAGCGCGACAGGCCGGACGCCAGAGCTGCCTCGACCTGGCCGGTCGGCACCGAGCGGATGCCGGCGGCGACGATCTCGCAGATGAAGCACGCGGCGAGGTTGGTGAGCGCGATGATGCCGGCGGTGAAGGCATCGAGCTCGATGCCGAATTCCGGCAGGATGAAGAAGATCAGGAAGATCTGCACCAGGAACGGCGTGCCGCGGATCAGGTCGACCCAGGCGCCGATCACGCTCGAGATCAGCCGGTTGCCGCCGGTGCGCAATATGCCGAGGCCGAAACCAAGCAGCGTGCCCAGCACCAGGCTGATCGCCGACAGCATCACGGTCATGCCAAGGCCGCGCAAGGCGAGGGGGTAGCTGCCGGCCAGGCTTTGCAGCTGTTGCCAGATCATGTGCTGCTCCTTGCCGGCTGCAGACCGAGCCAGCGACTGGACAGCCCCGCCAGTCCTTTGAGGCCGTAATAGAGCAGCAGATAGAAAGCGGCGATGGTGATGAAACCTTCCGCCGGCATGAAGCGGTCGGACGCCAGCAACTGGCCGGCGCGCGTCAGTTCGGAAACCGAGATCAGCGACAAAAGCGCGGAATCCTTGACCAGCACGATCGCCTGGCCGAGCAGCGGCGGGATCGTCACCTTGAAGGCTTGCGGCAGGATGACCAGGCGCATGCGCTGGACATAGGTCATCCCCGAGGCGACGCCGGCCTCGACCTGGCCGCGCGGGATCGACAGGATGCCGGCGCGGATGATTTCCGCGACATAGGCGCCGCTGTTCAGCGACAGAGCGATGATGCCGACGACCAGCTCGGGCAGGACGAAGCCGAGACGCGGCAGGCCGAAATAGAGGAAGTAGAGCTGCGCCAGCAACGGCGTGGCGCGCACGGCATCGATATAGCCCTTGGCCAGCACGCGAAACAGCTGGCCGCGCTGCAGGTTCATGGCGGCGAGCACGATGCCGACGGCCAGCGCGCCCGCAAAGGACAGCGCCGACAGCCATACGGTCGTGATCAGACCCTGCCCGAACAAAGGCAGATATTCGATGATGGTGCGGAAGCTGAAATTTTCGAGCATGGCGGTGAATTGTGAATGGTAATGGGCAGTAGTGAGTAGTGAGTGGTGAGCAGTGAAGGGCGTCCGGAATGGCCATTCACCATTCACCATTCACTACTTCCTACTCACTACTCCCTGCTTACCTCTGCTTAGTGATCCTTCTTCCAGGCGTCGGAATTGACCCAGTAGTCTAGGTTCTTCTGCAGGCGTCCGTCGATGCTGACCTGGTTGAGGAACAGGTTCATCCAGATCAACAGGTCCGGCTCGTCGTAGCGGGTGGCGAAGGCAAGCGGCTCCTTCGACAACAGGTCCGGCATGATGGTGAAGGTGCCGGCGGGATAGGCTGTCGACTGACCCTTGACCGCCGAGACGTCGTTGACACCGCAATCGGCCTGGCCGTTGTTGACCGCGTCGAGCAGCAGCGGGCCGCCGCCCTTGTAGCTCTTGATGTCGGCATCCGGGAAGGCGTTTTTGGCTTCCTTTTCGCCGGTGGCGCCCAACAGCACGGCGATCTTGGTGCCCTTGGCCTTGCAGTCCTCGGTTGTCTTGAACTTGCTGCCGGCCTTGGTGAAGACGGTGCTGCCCGTATACATGTAAGGTGTGGTGAAGGCGACCTTCATGCCGCGCGCCAGCGTCGGCGTCATGTCGGCGACGAGCAGGTCGGCCTTGCCCGAAAGCAGCGCCGGGATCAGCCCGTCCCAGTCATAGTCGAGGAAGGTGATCTTGACGCCCATTTCCTTGGCCATCAGCTCGGCGAGTTCGACCGAACTGCCGGTGCGTTCGCCATTGGCGCCGACCAGCGAGAAGGGCGGTCCCTGCGTCTGCACCGCGACGCGCAGTTCGCCGCGCTTGGTGATCTCGTCGAGGGTTCCGGCACTGGCAGCAGCGGTCAGGCCCGCAAGCGCAAGTCCGGCGATGAAAAGCTTGGCAATCTTCATTTGGCATTCCTCCTGTTATCGTTGTTGTTCCACTTTGTTATTCCACCCTTTTGGGTGTTTTTTGAGCGGCAGCACCGTTTGCCGGCGGCAGCCACCGTTCGAAAATCCTCAGTCCCGGGCCACCGTTTCGGTCACCTTGATGCCACGCCTGGCCAGCTCGTCGAAGAAGGGTTCGTCCGGCACATGCAGCAGCGGGTTGAGCAGGCCAGGTGTGGCGATCTCGCGCCGCGCCAGCATTTGCGCGACGATGCTGGCGGGATAGCCGACGCCGAGGCTCATGCCGAACAGGCCGGATGCCAGGTCGCGTTCGATGATCAGGTCCGACGTCACCGTTTTGGCGCGGCCACCCTCGAGACCGGAAAAGACATTGCGCATCACGCAAAGGTCCTTCTCGTCGGCGCCATATTGCAGTTGCGGGCCGAGCAGACGGCCGAGAAATTCGCGCGGGCTGGCGCCGGTGCCGGGCACCTTGTCTTCGGAGAGGAAGCCGAGTTCCTTCAGCGGCGCCCAGAACGCCGACCATCCCGGCCAGCGCAGTGTATAGCGGCCCGAGCGTTGCAATCCCTTGGCGGCCGCCAGCATCTCGACATAGTGCAGCGCGTCGCCATTGGGGAAAGCTTCCAGTCGGCCAAGGCCCGCGACCTCGATTTCGTGGATGAAGGCATTGTCGTGCTGTCGGCCGGCCGGCACTTCGACGCGCTTGCCATGCTCGATCATCACGCTGTCGCGGTTCTGGCTGACCAGAACCATGTCGAAATTCCAGCTCACCTTGTAGCAGAGCGGCTTGGCCATCGCCTTCGGTTCGGGGATGCCGCCGCAATAGGAATCGATCGAAGAAATCGTAGAGAACTGCTTTGCGGCGCGCGCGTAGAGCACGAGGTCGATGCCGGGGTCGAGCCCGCATTCGGTCATGATCGAAACGCCGGCCTGTTCAGCCTCCTGCGCCAGATCGGCAATCGCCTTGCCGTAATTGGTGGTGACCAGCGGCGTGCGCGTTGCGATCGCGGCCTGCACCGCCTCGCGCATCAATGGCTGCGGCAGCAGATCGATGGCGGCGTCGACATCCGCCAGCACGGTGGCAAGCGCCGGACCGATCGCGCCCTCGGGCATGACGAAACGCACGCGGGAAAGGTCGGTCAGCCCGGCAAGCCGAGCAGGGCCGTCGGCCGACGTATCGACGCAGACGACTTCCTCGACGCCGGCGCTGGCGACGAGATCGGCGATGGCCGCCCGTCCCTGCAGGCCGAGGCCGCCGAGAACAGCTATTCTCATGCCGGCTCCTTGCGCGACGGTGTTTCTTCCGACCAGCAGCCTTCGGGAAGGCTGACCCATTTGTTGCATGAAGCCATGACGACGAAGGTTTCGCTGCGCACGACTTCGCCGGGAATGCCGGCGCCGGGGATCAGCTCGCTGGTGATGCGGTAGAGGTCGGCGACATCGCCGGCCACGGTGACATCGACAATGATGTCGAAGCGCCCGGTAACCACCGAGGCCGAGTTGACGAAAGGCAGTTCGGCAATGCGCTGCGCCAGTTCCCGGGCGCGGCCACGTCCCTGCGCATTGATGCCGACAATGGCCGAGATCAGCTCGGGGCGTTCGGTCAGATTGAGCAGCCCGACGATCTTCAAGAGGTTGCGGTCGAGCAGATTGCGCAGCCTTGAGCGCACCGTCGGCACCGAGATCGCCATCGTCTCGGCGAGCCGGTTGATGCCGGGCTGGGCATCCTGCGACAACAGCTTTACCAGCCGTCGATCGGTTTGATCGAGATGCTCACGCAAAAGGCAAGGCTTTCATAAAGGGAAAGAAACGATGGGATTTTCTTTCGGATATGAAAAATACATTATGGGAAATTTTTAACAGCAGCAAGAGCTATGTCATCCCTCTGTGCCAGTTCCCGTGTGCGTTCAGGCAAGACAGGATGCATGTCGTCCCAAAACCGCTGCACATTTTGGGGCAGTCGAGGATGTGCGCGACAGCACTAGGTGACGGAGTTCGAAGACGATCTTGCCGCGGCCGTGGTCGCTTGAACGCGACGGTAGGTCGTAGTGAGCAACGCACCCGAATGGCAGGCCGACCGAGCTGCGGCGTAGCCGCAACTCACGCCTTCACCTGATAAGCGGAGAGGCTCATTCGCGACATGGCCAAAAGCGGCCTTTCGATAAAACTATAACTCGCCAGGGACACGGCGATGCAGGCGGTGACAATAGCTATGCTTGCAAGCCATGGTGACACATTGGCGGTTGCAACGACAGGAGCGATCGCGAGCAGCACGATAGGATGGGTCAGATAGAGAGAGTAGGAAGCATCTCCCAGCCTTGCCAGCACGCGAGGAGCAAAAAGTCGGAAGTAGCTCTCCAGGCTGATGCAACCCGCGACAAGGATCAGCGCCGGGATACCTTGAGCAAGGGTTCGCGGCAAGTTGAAGCCAAGTACCATCACCAGTGTGGACACAATAGCGAACCCGACAGCCGAGGCACCCAGGAAAGCGGGCAAACGCATCAGTCTGCCGACCAGATGGCCGACAGCCATGCCGGCAAGGAACTCAAACAGGATTGGCGTGGTATAGAAAAACAGCACAGTGTCGGCGGCGGGTTTGAAGATAATGCGTGCGGCTACGGCGATTGCAAAGACAACGCCAATCGTGGCCATTTGCGTCAGCGCACCAAAACCCATAGTCGCCGCGAACAGAATGTAAAACAGGATTTCCAGATTGAGCGTCCAACCCACGCCAAGCACTGGCTGGACATAGCCTGTGGCCGTATCGAGATAGGGCACGAAAAGCAGGCTATTGGTAATCTGCTCAAAGGACACTCCACGACCGGCAAACAGCCAAAGTGCGGCGACCATGAGGAAGGTCATGACCCAATAGAACGGAACGACGCGCGTGAACCGCTGCATCAAAAAAGCACGGTGGTCGCGATGTCTGTTCTCCGTCGAGAGAACCATGACAAAACCGCTGATGACGAAAAACAGGTCGACGCCGCTGTTTAGAATGGGAATAGGCAAATCGAGCACGCCTAGTGCGGCCGGAAGATGATAGATAACAACCATTAGGGCTGCTAGTCCCCGCAGGGTCTGTATCGATGTATATTGTTGAATCCGACGCGGCGCAGCGTGATCATTATCCGGAATGACGTTCATTAAAAAATGTCCCCGATGCCGGAGAATATTAACACAGATGAGATCGTTGATGCGACGATTAACTGCCGGTTTAATTAATACATAAAATTTGAATAGCTTTCACCGACTTTCGCGGCCCGGGCCTTGCGATCGCCATCGTCTCGGCGATGCCTTGGCGCGCTGCTTGTATGCGCTATCGCCCGGCCTGGAAGATCGCCACCGCTGCCGCCGTCAGCGCGGCATTGCCGGCCGCAACCGTGCCATCCGGCAGATGCTTCCCATCCTCCAGCCCGACGCGCGTCGACCAGTCGCGATCCGCGGCACGGCGCACGAACGGCCACACCGTCGCGTTCTCGCCATGCAGCAGGATGGCACGGCGAATGCCGGCGCGCTCCAGGACCTGTTCGATGCCGCCAGCGACCGCAAAAGCCTCGTCTAGCGTCTGCTCGGAAATCTCGATCAGCACGCGCAGCACGCGCCCGCCATGGTCGAGGCCGACCAGCCGCTCGGCGTCGGCGACCGACGCCAGACCCGCCTCGATGCCGATGCCGCGCTGGCGCAGGCTCTCCATGACGATCGGTGCCGCCGCCTCGCTGAGATTGACCGAGGCATAGTCCGGCAATTCGCGCCAGCCGGCGATGGCGACCAGCGTGCTTGTATCGTCATTCTCGATCCAGGCGCCGGTGGAGACGCCGATCAGCGTACCAGGGCAGGCACGGCGCAGCCCTGCGATCGTCAGGTCCATCGCTGCCGGCGCAAGGCTCTCGCGGCGGTCCGCTCCGCGGGCATGGACATGCAGCTCAGCTGCGCCCGCGGCAATCGAAGCCGCCCCGTCGCGCGCCATAGCGTCGGAGTCGAGCGGCAGTGTGGGGTGAAAATCGGCGGCGCGCGCGCCATTGATGCAGGCCTGGACGATCATGGCTCTCGCGATCCTGTTGCCGATGGGCGAGCCTAGCAAAGGGCAGGGCGGAGAGGGAACGGGCGTGGTGAAGATTGCTGACAGGGTGTTGCGCAGGGCACTCGTTGCAACGCTGCAATCCTTCTCGCGCTCTCTATCCTGCCGGACATCCACCTGAGCGGGAGATTGGCAGTTTCAGCGCCGCCGCTCGGCCTGCCTTCAGTCTTCGTCGCTCCAGATCAGCCGTAACAGCCGCAGCAGTGTTGCCCGATCTTTTTTCGTCAGCCGTTGCAGGAACCGGTCCTCGTGGTTGCGCACTTTGAGCCGCCATGCCGGCATGGCGGCTTTGGCTGCCTTGGTCAGAGCGAGCACCTGCATGCGCCTGTCCTGCGCATGGTCGTCGCGGTCGACCAGCCCGCGCTCCTCGAGTTCGGCCAGCAGCGGCGCCATGTTGGCGCTTTTCATGCCGAGCCGGCGGCAAAGCTCGGCGGCGCTGATGCCGGGCCGTTCGTCGATCAGCGCCAGCATCCCGTAGGTGACCGGGCGCAGTGAGGCATCGGCCATCTCGGCGGTGAAATCATTGAGCGCCAGGGTCGAAGCTCGCCGCAGATTGTAGCCGATCTGTGCGTCGAGCCTGTCTTCAGGCGCCACCCTAGCCACCTTGCCGCTGCGGTCCGATGTCTCGTCCATGCTGCAACCGATCGCTGCGACCAAGGTTCTTGTCAAGCAAAAAAGACTATGCAACATAGCAGTTCTAAAAGCTATGTCACATAGCGATTGATGCAGGGGAAGAGCACAACTCTTCTCCCCGCCACACAGGAACGCAAGCCGGAGGAGAGTTGCCATGACCGAAGAGACCGTTGCCTTCGACATCGAGGATGGCATCGCCTGGGTGCGCTTCAACCGGCCTGAAAAACGAAATTGCATGAACCCGGCGCTCAACCGGCGCATGATGAAGGTGCTCGACCAGCTGGAATACCGCGATGATGTCGGCGTGCTGGTGCTGTCGGGCGAGGGCAGTGCGTGGTCGGCTGGCATGGACCTCAAGGAGTATTTCCGCGAGACCGAGGCCAAGGGGCTGGGCGCCGTCCGCAAGGCGCAAGGCGAGGCCTATGGCTGGTGGCGGCGGCTGCGCTGGTATCGCAAGCCGACCATCGCCATGGTCAATGGCTGGTGCTTTGGCGGCGGCTACGGCCCGCTGTTTGCCTGCGACCTCGCTTTCGCCGCCGACGAGGCGCAATTCGCTCTGTCGGAGATCAACTGGGGTATCCTGCCCGGCGGCGGCGCCACCAAGGTGGTGGTCGATCTCCTGTCGATGCGCGACGCCATGTATCACGCGCTGACCGGCGAGCTGATCGACGGCAGGAAGGCGGCGGCCTGGAAGCTGGTCAATGAAAGCCTGCCGCTGGCGGAGCTGAAGCCACGAGTTACCGAGGTGGCGAACATCCTGCTGAAGAAAAACCCGGTGGCGCTGAAGGCGACAAAGGACGCCATCCGCCGCGTCGGCGAGATGACCTATGACAATGCCGAGGACTATCTGGTGCGCGCGCAGGAAGCGGCCAATTCCTTCGACAATGACGGCCGCAAGGAAGGCATCCGCCAGTTCATCGACGAAAAGAGCTACAAGCCCGGGCTCGGCGCCTATGACAAGGCGAGGTGATCAGCCAATATCCAATCGGGGAGGAGAAGCGAGATGCCGGCCTGGACGACGCCCGATCCCGTGGCCTTGCATGCCGCGACGCAGCCCGAGCGCCTCGCTTGCGTCGACCTGGCTTCCGGGCGGCGTTGGACGTATCGCGGGCTCGACGAGGCCATCCAGCGCGCCATGGCTGTGCTGGAAGACTACGGCATCGAGCCGGGACAACGCATCGCGACGCTCGCCCGCAACAGCGCCGATCTACTCATCGCTCAGCAGGCCGCCATGCGGCTCGGCGCCATCTTCGTGCCGGTCAACTGGCGCCTTTCCGCCGTCGAGCAGCAGACGGTCCTGGCCGATTGCGAGCCGGTGCTGCTGCTGCACGACGCGGCGCTGATTACGGCGCTGCCAAAAGGCTGTGTACCTGTGGAGGTCAGGGCCTTTGCCGCGGCGGTCGAAGCGCAAGCGCCCGCGCTACGACGCGCTTTGCCGGCGGGCGATGTACCGTCGATCATCCTCTACACCTCCGGCACATCGGGCCGGCCCAAGGGTGTCATCCTGACCGAGGCCAATGCGTTCGCCACCGCGGTCAATTTCGGCGTGCTGGGGCGGGTCGGCAATTCCAGCATCTTCCTCTGCGACGCGCCGATGTTCCATGTCATAGGCCTCATCACCAGCCTGCGTCCGCCCTTGCTGCAGGGCGGCACCGTGCTGATCTCGCCCGGCTTCGAGGCCGGTCTCACCAACCGCCGTCTGGCAGACCCGGACCTCGGCGTCACCCACTATTTCTGCGTCGCGCAAATGGCACGGATGCTGCGCGACGGCACCGCGTTCGCGCCGGCGAACTGGACCACGCTGACGGCCATCTTTACCGGTGGCGCGCCCAATCCCGCCGCCGACATCCTTTGGTGGCTGGAGCAGGGCGTGCGCATGGTCGACGGCTTCGGCATGACCGAAGCCGGCACCGTGCTCGGCATGCCGGTCGAGGCACACCAGATCGCCCGCAAGGCCGGCTCCGCCGGCCTGCCGGCGCCGTCTTTGTCGCTGCGCATCGTGGACGAAGATGGCCAGGACGCCGCAGCCGGCGAGCCGGGTGAGATATGGCTGTCAGGCCCCAATGTCACGCCGGGCTACTGGAACCGGCCCGATGAGACGGCGCAGGCCTTTACATCGGATGGCTGGTTCCGCACCGGCGACATTGCGCGCCGCGACGAAGATGGTTTCGTCACCCTCGTCGACCGCCGCAAGGACATGTTCATTTCGGGCGGCGAGAACGTCTATCCAGCCGAGGTCGAGATGGCGCTGCTCGATCATCCCGACATTTCGGACGTCGCCGTCATCGGCATCGCCGACGGGCGCTGGGGCGAGGTCGGTCGCGCCTTCGTTGTACTGAAGGCTGGCTGCGTCCTCGATCCGGCCGCGCTCGCGGCGCACTGCGCGGACCGTATCGCCCGCTACAAGGTGCCGAAGGAATTCCTGCTCACCGACGCCCTGCCGCGCACCGCCTCCGGCAAGATCCAGAAACACATTTTGCGTGGCTGGCGGTGAGCCAAGAGACCACCACCGCCGTCCTCACTGCGCCCGCGCCTTGGCGACGTCGGCCGGCGTGATGGCGGATTGCTTGCCGCCGAAATGCGCCAGCACATAGTTGCCGAGCGCCGCGATCTCGACATTCGAATAGGCATTGGCGAAAGCCGGCATCGCCTGCTTGCCGAGCGGCGTCGTGATATGCGCGCCCTTCAGGATGACCTGGATGAGGTTCGTGCCATCGGGGTCATTGACCGTGCGGCTGCCGCGCAGCGCCGCATAAGGGGTCTGCAGCCCTTCGCCGTTCCATCCGTGACAGCTGGCACAGGCGCCCTGGAACAGCTTCAGGCCGAGCCCGCCTTGCGCCACTGAATCGGCAGACGGAGCGTAGGCGATGGACGTCGTCAGTGTTGCCGGCGGCTCGACTTCGACGATCGCCTTGTCGCTGCTGACTTGCGGCGGCACGGTTTTCACATAGGCGACGATCGCCTTGATGTCTTCCGGCGTCAAATGGCGCAGGCTGTAGTCGACGGCTTCGCCCATGCTGCCGGTGGCCGCACCACGCCCTTCCGCATGACCCTTGGACAGATAGTTGGACAACTGCTCATCGCTCCAGCTGCCGATGCCGGTCGTCTTGTCCGAACTGATGTTGTAGGCCTTCCAGCCCTGCAGTTCGGCGCCTGCGAATTTCTTGCCGTTGTCTAGCCCATAGAACAGGTTGCGGGGCGTGTGGCATTCGCCGCAATGCGCCATCGCTTCGGTGAGATAGGCGCCGCGGTTCCATTCCGCGCTCTGCTTTTCGTCTTGCGGCAACGGACCGTCGGGAACGAACAACAGGTTCCAGAACCGCAGGACATAACGCTGGTTGAACGGAAAACTCAGATCGTTCTTCGGCGCCTCGGCGTGCACCGGCGGCAGGCTGAACAGATAGGCCTTGATCGCCAGCGCATCTTCGGTGGTCATCCTGGCGTAGGCCGCATAGGAAAAGGCCGGATAGAGATTGCGGCCTTGCTTGTCGATGCCCTGATGCAAGGCACGCACGAACTCCGCGTCGCTCCAGTCGCCGATGCCGGTTTCCTTGTCGGCGGTGATGTTTGGGGAATAGACGGTGCCGAACGGCAGTTTGAAGGCAAGGCCCCCGGCATAGGGCGTGCCGCCGCCGTTTGTGTGGCAGGCGACGCAATCGGCCGCGCGCGTCAGATATTCGCCGCGATCGATCAGCGCCTGGCCGGCCGGCAGCTTTGCCTCCGCCGCGGAGACGTCCGGCAGCGGCGCCGGCTTGAACAGGAAGATCGCAACGCCGACAGCGATGACGACCACGACAGCGAGGAGGATGCGGACCAAGCTTCTCATGGCCTGGCCCTCACAGCGCTTCGGCTTCGGTTTCGATGCCGGTCTCCGGGCGCTCCCTGCTGTTCGCCAGCACCGCCAGCAAGGGTGCTGAGGGCGGCGGCACCATCGACACGCTGGTCTTATCGGCGCCGTCGCTCTTCAGCTGGTTGCGGTCGATGGCCAGGCTGCGCAGGCGTTTTCCCGTCGCGGCAAAGATCGCGTTGGCAAGGGCGGGACCGGCCGAAACCGTTGCCGTCTCGCCGATGCCGCCGGGCGATTCCAGGCTCTTGACGTGATAGACCTCGATCTTCGGCGCCTCATTGTTGCGGAGGATGCGGTAGTCGTGAAAATTACTCTGGTCGACGCGGCCATTGCTGAAAGTGATGCCGCTGTAGAGCGCCGCCGACAGGCCGAAGATCAACCCGCCTTCGATCTGGGCTTCGACCGTGTTTGGGTTGATGGCGATGCCGCAATCGACGGCCACCACCGCGCGCTGCAGCGTAATCTCGCCGGCCGCTGACACCGAGATTTCCAGCACCGCGGCCATGAAGCTGCCGAAGGCATCGTGCAGGGAAATGCCGCGGCCGCTGCCGGCCGGAAGCGGCGAGCCCCAGCCCGACTTTTCGGCCGCCAGCTCGAGCACGCCTGCGGCCCGCGGCTGGTTCTTCGTCAGCGCCCGGCGATACTCTACCGGATCCCTGCCCACCGCATTGGCGAGTTCGTCCATGAAACTTTCGACCACGAAGACATTGTGCGTCGGTCCGACGCCGCGCCACCAGGTGATCGGCACCGGCGGGTCCTCGCGCACCCAGTCGACCTGGATGACCGGCAGATCATAGGGCGGTTTGGCGGCGCCCTCGACGGCATCGTCGTCAAGCTTGTCCTGAGGCCAGCCGCCGGGGATGTAATTACCCAACACCGAACCGCCGGCGACATGGTCGATCCACACGGTTGGCAAGCCGTCGGCGCCGAGACCGGCTGATATCCGGTCGTAGTAGGTCGGCCGGTAGAGATCGTGCTGGATGTCTTCTTCACGCGTCCAGATAACTTTGACCGGGTAGCTCACCTGTTTGGCGATCGCCACCGCCTGGCCGACATATTCGGCGACCAGCCGGCGGCCGAAACCGCCGCCGATCAGGTGATTGTGCACGATGATCTTGTCGAGCGGAAAGCCCGTGACCTGTGCCGCCCAGCCTTGCGCCTGGGTGGGCACCTGGGTGCCGAGCCAGATCTCGCATTCATCGGCGCGCACATGCACGACGCAGTTGACCGGCTCCATCGGCGCATGGGCGAGGAACGGCAGCTCATAGCTCGCCTCGACCGTCTTGACGGCGGCTTTCAGCGCGCCGGCGACGTCGCCTTCCTGGCGCGCCATGATCGGTGTCTTGTTTTTGGACGCAGCCTTCAATGTGTTCATCATATCGTCGCTTGAAAGCCTGGCGTTGGCGCCTTCGTCCCAGGTGATGGTGAGGGCCTCGAGGCCTTTCTTGGCCGCCCAGAAATGATCGCCGATCACGGCGACCGCATTGTCCAGCCTGACGATATCGCGCACGCCTGGAACGGCGCGTGCCGCCGTCTCGTCCACATCGCCGAGCTTGCCGCCGATCACCGGACAGGCGGCGACCGTCGCCACCTTCATGCCGGGCACGCGCACATCGATGCCGTAGACCACCGCGCCATTGACCTTGCCCGCCGTGTCGACCCGGCGCAGCGACTTGCCGATTAGCTGGAAATCCTTGGGGTCCTTGAGCTTGACGTCGCTCGGCACCGGTTGCTTGCCGGCCGCGTCGGCGAGCGCGCCATAGGCCAGCTGCCGGCCTGTCGGCAGATGCGTGACCACGCCAAGCTTGGCGCTGCATTCCGAAATCGGAACCGCCCATTGCGCGGCTGCTGCCGCAACCAGCATCGTGCGGGCAACGGCGCCTGCCTTGCGCAGCGATTCCCAGGTTGCCCGCATCGAGGTCGAGCCGCCCGTTGCCTGGCCGCCAAGCGCAGCGGTGGCGTACAGCTTGTCGTTGGGCGGCGCGTCGACGACCTTCACCTGGTCCAGGCCGACTTCCAGTTCCTCGGCAATCAACGTCGCTTCGCCGGTGTGCGTGCCTTGGCCCATTTCGATGTTGGGCAGGATGAAAGTGATCTTGCCGTCGCTGTCGACGCGGATAAAAGCATCGGGTGAAAAGGCGGCGGTGACGTCGCCCTCGACGGGTTCGGCGGCGGCAAAACCGGGCCTGGTGCCGGCGCCCAGCATGGTGAAGCCGAGCAGAAGGCCGCTGCCCTGCAGGAAGGCACGGCGCGAGGTGAGTTTTTGGGTGGGGGAGGAGGACGGCTTGCTCATGGCTGGCTATCTCCCTCAGGCCTTCGCGGCCTGTTTTATGGCCGCTCTTATTCGCGTGTAGGTGCCGCACCTGCAGATATTGCCGGACATGGCGGCATCGATATCGCTGTCGCTCGGGTCGGGGTTGCGCTCCAGCAGCGCCGAGGCCGACATGATCTGGCCGGACTGGCAATAGCCGCACTGGATCACTTCAAGGTCGAGCCATGCCTGTTGCACTTTTTTGCCCGCCGACGTCGCACCGATCGCCTCGACGGTGGTGACATGGCGCGACCCAACCGACGCGACCGGCAACACGCAGGATCGCACCGGTTGCCGGTCAAGCTGCACCGTGCAGGCGCCGCACTGGGCGATGCCGCAACCGAACTTCGTGCCGGTCAGGCCGATGACATCGCGCAGCACCCACAGCAATGGCATATCGTCCGGCACGTCGACACTGCGATCCTCGCCATTTACATTGAGCGCAATCATGGGCCTCTCCTCGGTTATCCGCATCCCCGTGGACAATGCAGTAGGCACCTGTTTGCCGGTCGTGTCTAATCACATGCATGTTGTTCGGCACCGCAACGCGTGTGCAAATCGCACTCGTGTGCGCGCCACAGTGCCCCTGATCTTTGCCGGGCTGCCGGATGAAAGGTTTTTGCGATGGCTGAGTTGAAGGTCAGGACCCGCGTCACCGGCGCGACGGCGACGCTGCAGCCCGGCGGCTTGCCTTCCATCACCACTCCGACCGGCGGTGCAGTCGATGTCGTCACCGGCGTCAGCGCGCCGGGCCTCAATCCGCTCGACCTGCTCTACGCCTCGCTCGCCGCCTGCATGGTGCTGAGCGCGCGCATCGCCGCCTCACGCCTCGGCGTCGCCGCCGCGCTTGGCGAAGTACGCGCCGAGGTCAGCGGCGAGAAGGCGAAGGACGAACCGTCGCGCGTCGAAAGGCTCAACATCAGGCTCGACATCTCAGGCGATCTCGACGCTGCGACCAAGCAGCGGATCGTCGAGGACGCCGAAGCGATCTGCACGGTGTCCAACACGCTGCGCGCCGCGCCGCAATTGCATACGACGCTTGGGTGAGGGCTTCGCAGAATGCCTCGCTGCCACCAAC
Organism: Mesorhizobium sp. C268A; assembly: GCF_040324475.1. Classification (NCBI taxonomy): domain Bacteria; kingdom Pseudomonadati; phylum Pseudomonadota; class Alphaproteobacteria; order Hyphomicrobiales; family Phyllobacteriaceae; genus Mesorhizobium; species Mesorhizobium sp. C268A. The sequence continues at coordinate 945,474 of NZ_JAMYVX010000001.1, read as the reverse complement.
CAAGGACCGTCCCATGGCCATGATCCCGCCGATCGACTACGCCTCGGCATCGCATGACATCCGCGCCGAGCACGACAGGGAGCTTGGCCTGCGCGGACGCATGACCAACATGAAGCGCATCCTGCTGCATTCACCGGCGGCCCACCGCATCTATGCCGAATGGTTCACCCTGCGCGATCTGCTCAAGCCCGCACTCGACGACCGCGCTGTCTGGCTGTTGTCGCTGGCGATCTCCGAGAGATGCCGCGCCGAGATACCGCTTACCTTCTTCCGCCGCGCGCTGATCGACAGCGGTCTTGATCCCGAGGCGATCGAGCCCAGCGCTGAAGAAGCTTTGCTGATCGAATTCGGCAACGCAGTCGCTGCCGATACCAACGCCGTTCCCGACGATGTCTGGGCGGCACTCAAGGCTAGCTACGACGACACACTGCTGGTCAACCTCGTCGCCTTCGCCGGCATCATGGTGGCGACCTGCTGGTTCACGAATGCGGTGCGCGTTGATCTCGACCCGGAGCTGGAGGTGTATCGCAAGCGGTGAAGCGCGTTTTCCCTTCTTCCACAGGGGGCGAAGGGGAAGATCGCGCTTCACCTCCGCAGGAATCGGGTGGTTCACGCCCGCCGTTCGCCCCACTTTGATCACATCAAAGGAGGCATCGATGACCATCCATTCGATAAGCACCAAACGCGCAGCCCATTCGGCCGAAGCGCGCGTCGCAGCGCAGGACTGGAGTGCTCTGATCGGCGAACTGAACAGCCACGGCAGCGCCGTCATGCCGGCGCTGCTTGCACCCGAGGAGTGCGCCGAGATCGCCGGTCTCTATCCGCATGAGGACCATTTCCGCAGCCATGTGGTGATGGCCCGCCATGGCTTCGGCAAGGGCGAGTACCGCTATTTCCGCTATCCGCTGCCGGATCTGGTCGGTGGCCTGCGCACCGCGCTCTATTCGAGGCTGGCCGGCGTCGCCAACGACTGGAACGAACGCATGGGCGTGGCACAGCGCTATCCCGATGACCACGCCGCCTTCCTCCAGCTTTGCCACGAAAGCGGCCAAACGCGGCCGACGCCGCTTCTCCTCCAGTATGGCCCCGGCGACTTTAACTGCCTCCATCAGGACCTCTATGGCGACCTCGCTTTTCCGTTGCAGGTCGCAATCCTGTTGTCGCAGCCGGGCGAGGATTTCGCCGGCGGCGAATTCGTGCTGACCGAGCAGCGCCCGCGCATGCAAAGCCGTGCCGAAGTGGTGCCGCTGACCCGGGGCGATGCGGTGATCTTTGCTGTCCACAACCGCCCGGTGCAAGGCACGAAAGGCCATTACCGCGTCAACCTCAGGCACGGCGTCAGCCGCCTGCGCTCGGGACGGCGGCATACGGTGGGAATCATTTTCCACGACGCGAAGTGACAATTCGTCGGACACAGCCAAAGCACTTCACTACCGGCTGCTTATTGACATGGCGAGTTCGGCGGAACAGTCTCCGCTTGTGTAAGAGAGGGGAATTTATGAAACGATCCTATGAGAAGCCGACACTCGTCAGACGGGGCAAGCTCGCCTCGCTCGCCGCCCAGCAGGTGCCGTCAATAGAAGCGGAAGTGCCCGCACCGAACTGAGTACAGAAGCTGGTTCAAAAACAGCCCGTTGCGCAAAATCGCGCGGCGGGCTGTTTTGCATTCTGGAGGTGCGGACCGCAGCGGCTTTTGCGCGCGGCGTCAAATGGGCGCTTCCTCTGGCGCGGCCGATCGCGTAAGGGCCGGGGAAAATCCTCCAAGGTTCTTCCAGTCGCATGATCCGTCTTGAAAGCATCAGCAAGCAGAACGGCCGCCAGCTTGTCTTCATCGAGGCCTCGGCCTCGCTACAGAAGGGCGAGAAGGTCGGCCTTGTCGGGCCGAACGGCGCCGGCAAGACGACGCTGTTTCGCATGATTACCGGCCAGGAGCAGCCTGATGAGGGCCAGGTCCAGGTCGATCGCGGTGTCACCATCGGCTATTTCAGCCAGGATGTCGGCGACATGGCCGGCCACAGTGCTGTGGCCGAAGTGATGAACGGCGCCGGGCCGGTCAGCGACGTGGCGGCCGAAATGGCGGAACTCGAGGCGGCCATGGCCGATCCCGACCAGGCCGACCGGATGGATGAGATCATCGAGAAATATGGCGAGGCGCAGCACCGTTTCGAGGAACTCGACGGCTATGCGCTGGATGGCCGCGCCCGCGAAGTGCTCGACGGCCTCGGCTTTTCCCAGGAAATGATGGACGGCGATGTCGGCAAACTGTCCGGCGGCTGGAAGATGCGCGTGGCGCTGGCCCGCATCCTGTTGATGCGGCCCGATGTCATGCTGCTCGACGAACCGTCCAACCATCTCGATCTCGAAAGCCTGATCTGGCTGGAGCAGTTCCTGAAAGGTTATGAGGGCGCGCTGCTGATGACCTCGCACGACCGCGAGTTCATGAACCGCATCGTCAACAAGGTGGTCGAGATCGACGCCGGGTCGCTCACCGCCTATTCCGGCAATTACGAATTCTACCAGCAGCAGCGGGCGATCGCCGACAAGCAGCAGCAGGCGCAGTTCGAGCGCCAGCAGGCCATGCTGGCCAAGGAGATCGCTTTTATCGAGCGCTTCAAGGCGCGGGCGTCACACGCCGCCCAGGTGCAGAGCCGGGTGAAGAAGCTCGACAAGATCGATCGTGTCGAGCCGCCCAAGCGCCGTCAGATCGTGAATTTCGATTTTCAGCCGGCGCCGCGCTGCGGCGAGGATGTCGTGACGCTGAAGAACGTCCACAAGGGATATGGCAGTCGCTCGATCTATGAGGGGCTGGATTTCCAGGTCCGCCGCCGCGAGCGCTGGTGCATCATGGGCGTCAACGGCGCCGGCAAGTCAACGCTGCTGAAGCTGGTGGCAGGCGCTTCCGATCCCGACACCGGCACGGTCGCGCGGGGGCCGAGCGTGAAAATGGGCTATTTCGCCCAGCACGCCATGGAGGTGCTGGAGGGCGAACGCACCGTGTTCCAGACGCTGGAGGACGCGTTTCCGCAAGCCGGCCAGGCGCCGCTCAGGGCACTCGCCGGCTGCTTCGGCTTTTCCGGCGACGAGATCGAGAAGAAATGCCGGGTGCTGTCGGGCGGCGAAAAGGCGCGCCTGGTGATGGCGCTGATGCTGTTCGACCCGCCCAATCTGCTGGTGCTCGACGAGCCGACCAACCACCTCGACATCGCGACCAAGGAGATGCTGATCACGGCGCTGTCACAGTACGAAGGCACCATGCTGTTCGTCTCGCACGACCGCCATTTCCTGGCGGCACTCTCCAATCGCGTGCTGGAATTGACGCCCGAAGGCATCCACACCTACGGCGGCGGCTATACCGAATATGTGGAGAGGACCGGGCACGAGGCGCCGGGGCTGCGGACCTGACGCAGGTCCTGCGTCCGCATTTGCGTCCAGCAAAGCCAGGATTTGTCAGCTCGCCGCCAGCCATTTGCGCGACTGCGCGAAGGCCTTGAAGGCTTTGGCATCCATCGGGTAGCCGAACAGGAAGCCTTGCAGGATGTCGCAGCCAAGCTCTTTCAGGATGCGCGCGTGCTCCATCGTCTCGACGCCCTCGGCGATCACTTCGATCCCGAGCGACTTGCCGATGTCGATAATGGACGACACCAGCTGCCGCTGTGCGATTGAGCTGGTGATGGGGGTGACCAGTTGGCGGTCGATCTTGAGGCGACGCGGCCGCAACTTCAACAGCGAGACGATCGAGGCATGCCCGGTGCCGAAATCGTCGATCTCGATGTCGATGCCGAGCCCCTTGATGTGTTCGATGTTCCAGCTGACCAACTCGTCGTTTTCGTCGAGGAAAATCGACTCTACCAGTTCGAACGACACGGTCCCTTCCTTGATGGGAAGCTTGCGCAAACCCTTGATCAGGTCCCTGTCTTCCAGGCGCCGTGCGGAAACGTTGACCGAGACGCGCGGGATGTTGAGGTGGCTGCGCGACCAACGCTCGAAATTATCGAGCGCCTGCTCCAGGACGGTGCGGTCGATAAGCGCCACGACATTAAGTTCTTCAGCCACCTTGATGTAGGCGTCGGGGGTCAGCATGCCGCGTTGCGGATGATCCCAACGCGACAGCGCCTCGACGCCGACGATCTCCAGCGTCTTGGCGTCGAACTGCGGCTGATAGTAGACGATGAATTCGTTCCGCTCGAGCCCGCCCAGAATCTCGTCGGCGGTCTGCTTGGTCCGCACGATCTCGCTCTGCAGCTCTTCGTTGAAAAACTCGTAGCGGTTGCGGCCGCGGCCTTTCGCCCGGTACAGCGCCAGATCGGCATTGACAAGCAACTGCTTGGCATCGACGCCGCTATTGGCCGCAATGCCGATGCTGACGCCGAACCGGCACTGGTGACCCAGATAGTCGACCGGCTGGCGCATCGCATCGATAATGTGGTCGGCCAGCGCGGCGAGTTCCTTGTCGTCGCGTCCATGGCTCAGCACGACAAACTCGTCGCCGCCGATGCGCGCAACGAAATCGGCACTGCCGACGCTGGCCTTGATGACTTTCGAAGCATGCACCAGCAATGCATCGCCCGCCGCATGGCCGAGCGTGTCGTTGATCTGCTTGAACCGGTCAAGGTCGAGATGCAGCAACGCCGCACGGCCGTCGGCTTCGCGGTTTTCGGCAAGCATCTCGTCCAGATACCGACGGTTGGGCAGACCGGTCAGCGAATCATGCATCGCGACATGCTCGATGCGGGCTTTGGCCAGGTTCAGTTCGGCATTTTTCGATTCTGAAAGGCGACGTTCACGCATGAGATTCTCGTTGAGCAGCACGTCGCCTGTCACATCCCATTCGGCGCCGATCATTTTTGGCGTGCCGTCGATGTCCCGGAAGAAACTGGCGCGGGTGCGCACATGGCGAATGGTGCCGTCCGGCCGCAGGAGCCGATACTGCGAAGAGTAGGGGCCTTGTGTTGCAACAGCCGAATCGAAATCTGCTTTAGCCCGTTCGAAGTCTTCGGGATGAATCGCCAAGGCCCAGTCGTCATAGCTACGGGACTTGCCGCCTGAGGGTTTGCCATAGATTTCGTTGATGCGGTCGTCCCATACGAGTTCGTTGCTGACGGTATCGTGCTCCCACACGCCTATAGCAGAGGCTTCCAACGCCAGTTCCAGCCGCCGGGACAGGCGCCTCAACTCGGCGTCATTTTTCTGCCGCTCACCGAAAAGACGTCCTGCCACGAGGATCGGCAGCACCACCAGCGCGCCGGCAAGCGCCATGAGCAGACGCAACAGCCACTCATTTTTCGGAGCGGTCGGCCAACCGCCCTTCGGTATGGCTGAAATTTGCCAGGAGCCTGAAGGCAATTGCACCTCTGCCATCACCGGATTGCCGGACACGACATTATCGCCGCCGAAGAACAGTTCCCCGCCGCCGCCGAGCGCATCCTTGCCGATAAGCGCCACATCGATATCCAGATCAGGGTCGGTCAGTCCGCTGGCAGCGTAGAGCCGATCGACATCGATCACGGCCGAGACGATACCCCAGAAACGGTCGCCGCCACCCGCCGTCGGCACGAAGACCGGGATACGGCCGATGAAGCCACGTCCGCCTTGCGCCAGTTTGACCGGCCCGGCGAGCACCAGCGCGCGCTGGTCACGGGCGCGAAGCGCGGCCATGCGTTGCGTATCGCTCTTGCGGTAGTCCAGCCCGATGGCTTTTTCATTGCCTTCCAGCGGATATATCAGCGCGATGACGAGGTCGCGCGCACCGGCAATATCGCGCAACTGCGATTTTTGCTCGAACAGATTGCGGGCGAGTGCCGCAAATCTCTGCTGGCCCATATAGGGCTCGGTAACGATTGTCGAAACGAGACCCTGAACCAGCTGGAGATTGCCGCCTATGTTGCCTTCGAGCTTGGCGCGTATGATGTTGACCTTGGCCAGGACATCGGCGCGCGCCAGCTGATCGGAGACCTCTCTGTTCCTCTGGTCGGCAACCAGGGCGCAGACGAGAAGCACGACAAAGGCAATCGCCGCCGGCAAGTTGGCGGAAGAAAAAACGGCCCGTTTCAACCGGCCGGAATTGAGCATTGCGCCTGCCAACTCGATCCGAAGACCTTTCCAGGACAGTAGTCCTTCGGTCGACCATAGTAGCTAAAGCTTAAATTTGAGCTTCGAGACGAATCCGAGAACAAACGGTAAGCTTTTGGTTGCCAGGGTCCAGCCGAAATCTGAATGAGTGTCCGAAAGTAGGACGCCAGGTTGCAGAGTTCTGCAACCCAACGGCGAAGTCATATTCGCCTCAGATTGCAACAAGCCGCCTGATCTTGCCGCGCGGGCCCTTGCGGGAGGCTTACTTCCCAGCCATTTGATCGGCCAGCGCCTGCGCCTGGGCGAGCAGCGCCGGGAAAGCCGGGTCAGCCGGCAGGCGCTGCGCCATGCAGGCCCGGTAGTCGCTGTCGCCCTTGTCCCAGGCGGCGTTGGAGGACTCGAACGCTTTTTCGTCCTTCAGGTCCGATGCCTGGTAGGCCTCCTGGAATTTCTGCGCGGCGGCGTCCGCAGCAGCCCACACGGCGTCGCAGGCGGCGATCTTCGGAACGGCAGGGGCTGCCGGCGCTGCGATAATTCTCACGCTGTTGCCTTTGACGAGCGTAACGATGACTTCCTGCTCATAGATCGGCCCGACGTCCTGCGTCCAGCCGCCGAGCCGTGCGAAGGCGATGTCGGCGCCTTCGGGTTTCTTCAATGGAAAGTCGAGCGTTCCCTCGAAGGCGGCGTCGCTGTTGATCGCCTGGGTATAGAAGGCATCCAGCTTAAGCGCCTCATCGATGCCGGCGGGCAGTTTGAAACTTTCGTCGGTCTCGGCGGTTCTGGACTGGAGCCAGCGCTCCAGCAGCCCTCGCGTCGTTGCCACCAGGCTGGGGCCGTCGTCGCCCTTGGTGTATCGCAGCCCATCGAGCATGCCATAGCCGATATCGGAGTCGCTGAGGCTTTCGATATTGATTGTGCCGGTTGGCGGAAAGTCCTTGACCGCCAGCGGCCCGATAATGCCGGCAAGACGCTGCTGGAGGTCGGCCAGCGCCTTCTCGTTCTCAGCGTCGATGGTCTCGATTGCCGCGTTCGCACTGTTCAGCGCTGCGATATCAGCAATCGCCTTGTCACGCGCGGCCACATAGTCGTCCTCCGGCGAGGCCGCGAAAGCCACGCTGCTCACCAGTGCAAACAGAAACGTCCAGACCCACCGCATGATATAAACCCTGCTCTACGTTCGATTCCAAGGATACATGACAACATTGGGCTGAAAAAAGACGCCGTTGGAGCTGCAGATCTCCCCACATGAGGGGGAGATGGCCGGCAGGCCAGAGGGGGTCGCCGCGCGTGAAGCGCTGACTCCTTTTGCAGCGCGAGACGACGTTAGCGCTTCACGCGCAACGACCCCCTCTGTCGCCTTCGGCGACATCTCCCCCTCGAGGGGGGAGATTGGCGCCTAATCACGCCTTGCGCTTCTCCACCTCCGCCTTCCTCAGCAGGAAGCGCTGGATCTTGCCGCTTGGGGTCTTCGGCAGTTCCGTGATGAACTCGACCTCGCGCGGGTAGGCGTGCGCCGACAGCCGTTTCTTGACGTGCTGGGCCAGCTCTTCGGCGAGCTCCGAATTGCCCTTGTAAGCCGGCGCCAGGACGACGAAGGCCTTGACGATCTCGGTGCGCTGCGGATCGGGCACGCCGACGACAGCCGCCTCGTTGACCGCCGGATGCTCGATCAGCGCGCTTTCGACGTCGAACGGGCCGATGCGATAGCCGGCCGAAGTGATGACATCGTCGGCGCGGCCGATGAAGGAGACCGAACCGTCCGGCTCGTACTCCACCGTGTCGCCGGTGCGGTAGTAGCCGCCCGTGATCGCTGGCGTCTCGGCTTGGTGATAGCCGTCGAACCAGCGCAGCGGCGACTTCGCGATGTCGACGGCGAGGATGCCGGGCTGGTTGGGGCCGAGCTCGTTGCCGGCCTCGTCCAATACCACCATGCGATATCCGGGCATTGCGAAGCCGGCCGAGCCCACGCGCACGACGTGCGAGAGCCCATGATGGTTGTTGACCATCATGCCGTTCTCGGTCTGGCCGTAATGGTCGTGAATGGGCGCGGCGAGATTTGCGTCGAACCAGCGGATGACTTCCGGGTTGAGCGGCTCGCCGGCGCTGCTCACCACGCGCAGTCTGCCTTTGACACGGGCCGCAGCTTCCGCGCCTTCCGCCATCAGCAGGCGATAGGCGGTCGGCGAGCCGGCAAGGCTGGTGACGCCGAGCCGCTCGATGATGTCGTAAGTGCTCTTGGCGTTGAAGGCGCCTTCATGGAAGGTCGTGGCGATGCCGAGCTGCAACGGGCCGGTGATGGCGTAATAGAGGCCGTAGGCCCAGCCGGGGTCCGCGATGTTCCAGAAGATGTCGTCGGGCAGCAAGCCGATCGCGTCGCGCATATAGGCGCCGAAGGCGAGCAGGGCGCGAAGCGGCACCGGCACGCCCTTGGGCAGGCCGGTCGTTCCCGACGTCGACATCATCATGAACAAGTCGTCGCCCTTGCGCATCACCGGCTGGCACTCGGGCGAGGCGGCGGCAAGCGCGGCGCGGAAATCGATGTCGCCTGCAGGTAGCTCACCGCCATTGCCAAGGATGGTGGCGATTTGCGCTGATGTCTCGACCTCGTCGAGCTTGCCGCGATTGGCCGGGTTGGTCACCACGATCCTGGCGCCGCTATAGCCGAGGCGGTGCTCGATGGCTTTCGGACCGAAGGCGGTGAACAGCGGCTGGTAGACCGCGCCGATGCGCCACGTCCCGAGGATCAGCGCCACCAGTTCGGGGACGCGCGGCAGCATGCCGGCGACGACATCGCCGGCACCGACGCCGGCGGCCTTGAGCACATTGGCGGCGCGCCCGGACATGTCGGCGAGATCGTCGAAGCTGAATTCGCGAAGCTCGCCGCCGGCCGAGATCGCGCGCAGCGCCAGCCGGTCTTCTCCGGTGTAGCGGCCGCAGCATTCGACATAGGCATTGATGCCGGTTCCAGGGTTGCCATACAACCGCGCGATCTCATCTTCGATGCGAAAGCGCTGAGCGGCATCCTCATAGCGCGGCATTTTGCTCATCGCGGTCCTCCCTAAGCGGCGCCCATCTCCCCTTGGAGCGCCTTATCGGTCAGATTGCCTGAAATTGCTGCGCTGGTCGATTACGGCGATAGTCGGGGGATGCGAAGGACCGCAGCGCAGCGACAATCCGCGCCGAGCCACTGCTGTTGACCGAACCATCCATCCGGCCGATAGCACCGCCAGAATTGCCCCGAGGCCCCAATGACCCCAGACTCAACTTTCGATGACGCGGCCACAGCCGACGAAGGACGCGATGCCGACACCGCCTGGCAAAACGACATCCGCGCGGGCGTGCGCCACGTCCGCGATCTCGCCTCCCTGCCGCTGTCACCCGCCGAGCGCGCGGCGGCGCAGGAGGCGGCCGTACGCCACAAGGTGCGTGCCCCCAAAACCTATCTCGACCTGATCGACTGGAACGATCCCGCCGATCCGATCCGCGCCCAGGTCATTCCATCGCCGGATGAGCTGACGGAAACGGAAGGCGAGCTCGACGATCCGATCGCCGACCATGCCTTCAGTCCGGTGCCGCGACTGACGCACCGCCACGCCGACCGGGTGCTGTTGTTTGCGACCTACCAATGCGCGGTCTATTGCCGTTTCTGCTTCCGCAAGGAATCCCTGACCTCGATCGGCCGCGGCTATACGCGAGAAGCGCTCGAAGAGGCTTTTGCCTATATCGAAGGCCATACCGAAATCCGCGAAGTGATCCTGACCGGCGGCGATCCGCTTTCGCTGCCGGACAAGGCGCTGGCCGAAATCCGCGCCCGTATCGAGACGATCGCGCATGTGAGGCTGCTGCGTATCCACACACGCGTGCCTGTCGTGCTGCCCGCGCGCATCACGCCGGGGCTGGTTGGCGCCTTGCAGGGCCGGCTGATGGTCACAATCGTCACCCATTTCAACCATGCGCGGGAGATCACGCCGGCCACCGAATTGGCCTGCCGCGTCATGCGCCAGGCAGGCTTCGTGCTGCTCAACCAGAGTGTCCTGCTCAAGGGCGTCAACGACACGGTCGAGGTGCTGGAGGAACTCTGCCGCGAACTGATGTACCGGCTCGGCGTCAAACCCTATTACCTGCACCATGGCGACCTCGCGCGCGGCATGGCGCACAGGCGCACCACGATTGCGCAGGGACAGGCGCTGGCCGGTGCGTTGCGCGCCCGCCTGTCGGGCATCTGCAATCCCGTCTATGTGCTGGACCTGCCGGAAGGCGGTGGCAAGGTGCCGCTCGGGCCATGCCATGTCGAGGGCCGGGACGGGCAGGACTGGCGCATCCGCGGCCAGGACGGCGAGGTGAGGCTGTATCGGGACGTCGTGGTGTAGGCAGGGCGCAGCGGCGACGATGACCGCCGCCGTCACATTGTCGATCGGGATGACCATCGCACCAAACTCTCGCCACTACGCGTTCGCCTGCATTCCGTATGTTGACATAAAGATATCCTTATGTGATGGTTGTCGCCTCAAGGATAAAAAATGTCGCAGAATTCTGCATCGCTGGACGCAATGTTCGGCCCCGTCGCGGCCAAGCCCGACGGTTCGGAAGTGCTTGCGGCGCTCACCGCGGCGGCACGCGAACGCATCCTCATCCTCGACGGCGCCATGGGCACGCAGATCCAGGGTCTCGGTTTCGACGAGGAGCATTTCCGCGGCGAGGCTTTTGCCGGCTGCGCCTGCCACCAGCAGGGCAACAACGACCTCTTGATCCTGACGCAGCCGAAGGCGATCGAGGAGATCCATTATCAATACGCCATCGCTGGCGCCGATATCCTCGAGACCAACACCTTCTCCTCGACCTCGATCGCCCAGGCGGATTACGGCATGGAGGATGCCGTCTACGCGCTGAACCGCGGCGGCGCGCGGCTGGTGCGTCGGGCAGCGGCGAGGGCACAGCAGGAGGACGGCAAGCGGCGCTTCGTCGCCGGCGCGCTCGGGCCGACCAACCGCACCGCCTCGATGTCGCCCGACGTCAACAATCCAGGCTACCGCGCCGTCACCTTCGACGATCTGCGCCTGGCCTATGGCGAGCAGCTGCGCGGCCTGATCGACGGCGGCGCCGACATCATTCTCATCGAGACCATCTTCGACACGCTGAACGCCAAGGCGGCGATCTTCGCCTGCAACGAGATATTCATCGAAAAGGGCGTGCACCTGCCGGTGATGATTTCCGGCACCATCACCGATCTCTCCGGCCGCACGCTGTCGGGCCAGACGCCGACGGCGTTCTGGCATTCGGTGCGCCATGCGAGCCCCTTCACCATCGGCCTCAACTGCGCGCTCGGCGCCAACGCCATGCGCGCGCATCTGGCTGAAATATCGGGTGCCGCCGACACCTTTGTCTGCGCCTATCCGAATGCCGGCCTGCCCAATGAATTCGGCAGGTACGACGAGAGCCCGGACTTCATGGCCGCGCAGATCGAGGATTTTGCGCGGGAAGGGCTGGTCAATGTCGTCGGCGGCTGCTGCGGCTCGACGCCGGACCACATCCGCGCCATTGCCGAGGCCGTGAAAAAATATCCGCCGCGCGCGATTCCCGAGATCGAGCGCAAGATGCGCCTGTCCGGGCTGGAGCCGTTCACGCTGACCGATGAGATTCCCTTCGTCAATGTCGGCGAGCGCACCAACGTCACCGGCTCGGCCAAGTTCCGAAAGCTGATCACGGCGGGCGACTATGTTCCGGCGCTCGACGTGGCGCGCGACCAGGTCGCCAATGGCGCACAGATCATCGACATCAACATGGATGAAGGCCTGATCGATTCGAAAAAGGCGATGGTCGAGTATCTCAACCTCATCGCCGCCGAGCCTGATATCGCCCGTGTCCCGGTGATGGTCGACTCCTCGAAATGGGAGATCATCGAGGCCGGGCTTAAATGCGTGCAGGGCAAGCCGCTGGTCAATTCCATCTCGATGAAGGAAGGCGAGGAAGCGTTCCTGCACCACGCGAAGCTGGTGCGCGCCTATGGCGCGGCCGTGGTCGTCATGGCCTTCGACGAGGCCGGCCAGGCCGACACCAGGGCGCGCAAGGTCGAGATCTGCACCCGCGCCTACAAGCTGCTCACCGAACAGGCCGGTTTCCCGCCCGAAGACATCGTCTTCGACCCCAACGTCTTCGCGGTCGCCACCGGCATCGAGGAGCACGACAATTACGGCGTCGACTTCATCGAGGCCACCGGCGAGATCACCGCCACGCTGCCGCATGTGCATATCTCGGGCGGCGTCTCGAACCTGTCCTTCTCCTTCCGCGGCAACGAGCCGGTGCGCGAGGCGATGCACGCCGTGTTCCTCTACCATGCCATCCAGCGCGGCATGGATATGGGCATCGTCAATGCCGGCCAGCTGGCCGTCTACGACACGATCGAGCCGGAGCTGCGCGAAGCGTGCCAGGACGTCGTGCTCAACCGCGCGCCCCGGGCCGGCGGCACTGCCACCGAACGCATGCTGGAGATCGCCGAGCGTTTCAAGGGCACGGCCGGCAAGGACGCCAGGGAGCGCGATCTCGCCTGGCGCGACTGGACAGTCGAGCAGCGGATTTCCCATGCGCTGGTCAACGGCATCACCGAATTCATCGACGCCGACACCGAAGAGGCGCGGCTTGCGGCCGAGCGGCCTCTGCATGTCATCGAAGGCCCGCTGATGGCCGGCATGAATGTCGTCGGCGATCTGTTCGGCGCTGGAAAGATGTTTCTGCCGCAAGTGGTGAAGTCGGCGCGCGTGATGAAGCAGGCGGTGGCCGGATTGCTGCCGCACATGGAGGCCGAAAAACTGGCCAACGCCGCCAATGGCATCGACAATGGCGAGCGCCAGACGGCCGGCAAAATCCTGATGGCGACTGTAAAGGGCGATGTCCACGACATCGGCAAGAACATCGTCGGCGTCGTTCTGGCCTGCAACAATTACGAGATCATCGATCTCGGCGTCATGGTGCCGGCGGCGAAGATCCTGCAGACGGCTCGCGAGCAAAATGTCGACATCATCGGCCTGTCCGGCCTGATCACCCCGTCGCTGGACGAGATGGTGCACATGGCCGCCGAGATGGAGCGTGAAGGGTTTGACATTCCGCTGCTGATCGGCGGCGCCACGACCAGCCGCGTGCACACGGCGGTGAAGATCCACCCGCGCTATTCCAAGGGACAGACGGTCTATGTCAATGACGCCAGCCGCGCCGTCGGCGTCGTGTCATCCTTGCTGTCGAACGAGACCAAGGGCGGCTACGTCGACACAGTGCGGGCCGAGTACAAAAAGGTCGCCGACGCGCATGCCCGCTCCGAGGCCGACAAGCAGCGGCTGCCGCTGGCAAAGGCCAGGGCCAATGCGCACAAGGTGGACTGGTCCGCCTATGAACCGCCGAAGCCGTCCTTCACCGGCGTGAAAGTGTTCGAGAACTGGGACCTGACCGAGCTCTCGCGCTACATCGACTGGACGCCGTTCTTCCAGACCTGGGAGCTGAAGGGGCGCTATCCCAAGATCCTCGATGACGAGAAGCAGGGACCGGCGGCGCGCCAGCTGTTCGAGGATGCGCAGGCGATGCTGAAAAAGATCATCGCGGAAAAATGGTTCGCGCCGCGCGCCGTCATCGGCTTCTGGCCGGCGAACGCCGTCGGCGACGACATCAGGCTGTTCACGGATGAGGCACGCTCGCAGGAACTGGCAACCTTCTTCACGCTGCGCCAGCAGCTGACCAAGCGCGACGGCAAGGCCAATGTCGCGCTGTCGGATTTCGTCGCGCCGGCCGACATCGGCAAGCCCGATTACATCGGCGGCTTCATCGTCACCGCAGGGATCGAGGAGGTGGCGATATCAGAGCGTTTCGAGCGCGCCAACGACGATTACTCCTCGATCATGGTCAAGGCGCTGGCCGACCGTTTCGCCGAAGCCTTTGCCGAGCGCATGCATGAGAAAGTGCGCAAGGAATTCTGGGGCTATGCATCAGACGAGACGCTGGCGCCCGACGAACTGGTCGGCGAGCCCTATCGCGGCATCCGCCCGGCGCCCGGCTATCCCGCGCAGCCCGATCATACCGAGAAGGCGACCTTGTTCCGGCTGCTCGACGGCGAGCGCAATGCCGGCGTCAGCCTGACCGAGAGCTATGCGATGTGGCCGGGCTCCTCGGTCTCCGGCATCTATCTCGCCCATCCCGAAAGCTATTATTTCGGCGTCGCCAAGGTCGAGCGCGACCAGGTCGAGGACTATGCCCGCCGCAAAGCCATGCCGCTGGCCGATGTCGAGCGCTGGCTCGGCGCGATCCTCAACTATGTCCCTCAGCACTATGCCGAGGCGGCGGAATAGCGGCTGCGACGTGGCCCAATGGCTGCTCGACCGCTCCCTTGATTTTTCACCGTCGAAAAAAATCGCGCCGCACCCGGTTCTCGGCGAGCTGCCGGTTGTCGGTCGGTCAGACTTAGGTCCCTCGCGCCTGCTTTTCTGGAACAAGCCGTGATGTCCCGCATTTTATTGGCAGGGACACAAGGAGTGTCGAGTGAAAGCGATTTTGGGACTGGTCGGCGGCTTCGTGCTGACCCTTGCGGTGTTCGGCAGCGGGCTGGTTTTCGCAGCCTGGCTGCTTGCCGCCAAGCCTGTGCGGGAGGCAAGGCCCACCGTCAGCGTGGCGGAACTGTGGACCCGGAAAGCGCGGCCGGTGGACAAGACGGCGCAGGACTTCGAACGTGTGCCGCCCGAGCAGTCCGCGCCTGCCGACATCGCCGCCAAGGAGCCGGCCCAGGACCCGGCCAGGCAGCAGCCCGATCCCACCGTCACCGCCGCCATCGCGCCGGCCGAACTGCCGCCGCCGCATCTCGCCTGGTGCGCCAGCCGCTACCGCTCCTACGATCCCGAGGACAACAGCTACATGTCCTATAGCGGACAGCAGCGCACCTGCGTCTCGCCCTATCTCGCCGCCGACCGCGCCGCGCCGCGAGAGGCAAGCTATGTCGAGGGCGCGGGCGCCTACGCGGCCGCCGGCGGCGAACCGGACCATGTCGCCTCCTGCTTCAGCCGCTATCGCTCCTACCGTCCGGAAGACAACAGCTACCAGCCATATTCCGGCGGGCCGAGACGGCAATGCGAATAGCCAGCGCGAAGGGCGCCGCGAACGATTGCGACCGCGCGATTTCTGGGGTCGTTCGGATCGTCCTCAAAGCCCAGGGGAGGAACCACCATGGAAGACGACCGGCATCACAAGATACAGCAGCGCGCCTATCAGATCTGGGAGCGCGAAGGCACTGGCGACCCCGAGCACCACTGGCACCGGGCCGAGGCCGAGATCGACCGCGAGGCGGCGCTGCCGCTGACCGCCGACGACGCCCTGCCGCGCGAGATCGCCAGCACCGACGTCCTGACCGTCGAGGAACTCGCCGTGCGCACCGGCATATCGGGCGACGAGGCGCAGGAGCTGATCGACAGACTGGACACGGACAGGGCGGCGGTTGAGCAGGCGGCGAGGGGGATTGAGGGAAAGAGGCGGGCAACGTCCTGATCGGAGGGCTAGGACGATCTTTCAGAGTGTCTTGTTGACACTTATCACTTGGCAGTCGCGACAGAGGCCGTCATTTCCGACAGCTTTGCGCCCAAATTGATCCGTGCTGGCCATAGCAACATCCGTAAGCGGACGGTGCCGACGCCGGCGAAGCAGCCCAGATGCCGCGATACGAAGTGCCAACCACTTCGCGGCACCAGCGTGCCTGTAGACACTCTCGCCACTTTCTCTATACGACGTCGAGACGGGGTGGCGAGCAACGATGATCACAGTGTTGGTGCACGAGTTGAATCAGACGCCGATGCGGCGGCTGATTTCGTCGGCAGGGCACTTGTTGCCGCTTTTGCGCATGGAAACCTATCAGTCAGTCTTCCGCCGGCTAAACTTTCCCGCGGGTACCTTGGTTTTTACTGATTTTGAGTATCTGAATGGCATGGAAATGATGGCGGCGGCGGATATTGCCGAAGCCGCAAAGCGCGCCGACCCTGATGCTCGAATTCTAAACCATCCCGCGACTGTCCTGGAGCGGTTCGCCCTGCTCCGCCGGCTTCGTATTAGAGGAAGCAACCCGGTCGAAGTATCGCGTCTGGAGCAGGATGAGCGACCAACCCGTTACCCTGTTTTTATCCGGATGGAAGATGGCTTTTGGGGGCCGGAAACCAAGCTTCTGGAAAACCCACGCCAACTTGAAGAGGCGATCGCCGTGCTCCAGGGCAACGCCAAGCCGATGAAGCGGCGCATCGCCGTCTCCTTCGAAGCCGATCGCGATTCGAACGGCTACTATCGAAAGTATGGCGCATTCCGCATTGGGGACGCGATTGTGTCTCAGCACATACTTAGGTCCGTCGACTGGAACGTTAAGTCATCGGCAAGCAGCACCGACCCGGATTTCGTGCGCGAGGAACTCGCCTTCGTAAAGGACAATCCGCACGCTGAGGACCTGCTTCGCGCCTGCAATACGGGCCATATCCAGTTCGGCCGCGTGGACTACACGTTGCGAGACGGCGCATTGGTGATATTCGAGGTCAACCCCAATCCGACTTTTCCGAAGTTCAAAGGTGGCGCAGCCGCCCGTGAGGAACGACGTGGCCACATTATCGCGGCGTTGAAAGTTGCATTCGAGGCAATCGACAGTTCCGGCACCGGGAGAATCGACTTCCTGCCTTCAGCCGGATCTTACCAATTCATTCAGTCGGGCCGCTGGATATGGCCGGTGAGATGGCTTTGGAGAACAAGAATGGCCCGGCGAAGGAAGATGCAATCGCAATGAACGGCCCGCGAGAAAGCCCACCGGCAGGACAACGGCTCTCGATTTACACCGACGAACCACTCACGCAACTTGCCCGTTTTTCGTTTGATTGGGCTGAGGTGCTGTGTGACCCGAGCCATGGGTGTATGCCCTACCATCGCACGTGGAGCATGATCCGCCTGCTGGAATCGAAAGGTGCCAAGCCGGCCGGCGGGGGGTTCTTTGGGCGTGAATTGGCTGCCGTGGCCCAGGAGGGACGCTGTCGCATTCTCCTGTCGGGCGCGGCCGACACCGGCCTGGCGGCAATGGTTCTGGGCCAAACGAGGCCGGTCGGCATCGAGCCCGAATTTGTGCTGATCGATCGCTGTGAAACGACGGTCGAACAGAACAGGCTGTTTGCCCGCTCCGCCGGTTTTGCGCTCGAGACCCACCGCGCCGACATTCGCGGTTGCGACTGTGCGCCGGTGCAGGCAGTTGTCGCGCATAGCGTTCTTAATTTCTTCGACCGCAGCGCACGCCAGCAGGTGGTCGACAGTTGGGCGCGTAGTCTCAAGCCTGGCGGACGCCTGCTTCTCTCCCAGAGGTTGCTATCGGAAAAAGACCAGCCGAGGGGGCCTCGCGGCAGCGCTGAAATCGGCCGAAGGCTTTCGACCATCGAGAAGGCCGCCGTCGCGGCGCATTTTCCTGCCGCTGCCGTGGCGGAGCTGAAGACGGCCGTCGAAGCGCTCTGGGGTGAACCGCTGCATGAAGATCGCACTACATATTCAGACCTTGCGGATATGCTGAAGCAATCCAACCTGACGATTGTCGGCTCGGAGCAGCATCATACCGGGAAAAGCGTTTCCCCGCTTGCCGCTGCCGACAGCGTCCAGACAATTCCAAGATACGAAATCGTCGCCGTCAGGATGTAGCCCGACCACTAGAATAAGTGCGACATCGCAGAAGCGGGAAGGTCGATAGCGGCTATCCGATCGAGATAAAACCAGGTCGCCACTGCGACCGCAACCGAGGTGCAAGATGCCAGTGTCGCCAACTTCAAGGTCAGCTTCTGACCGGCTGAAATCCATACCAGGGTAAACAGGGACAGCGCCGGCGGGAGGCCCGCCAGCCAGACAGCGACCGGCAACAGGAGCATCATCATCAACGGCACACGATGGCTTTCCGGGATCGTATGGGTCCGTTCGCCTCCCTGTTTCTCGTGGCCAACAAGCGAGATCGTTTGCACAAGGGCGACCGCGAGCATCGCAAACAGACAACACCAGGCCACGGCCTGCGCGAAGATCGAATAGCCTGGCTGCCCTTGGAGCGATATCGCTGCCATCACAGCGCATCCACCGGTCAACAGCCATGCGACTGCGGCATCGGCACGCTTTGGCTTGACACGTCGCGGCGGCAAAACACCACCGCGCACGATCCATGCGAGGGAAAGCGCGATTATGACCATGATCGTCAACGACGCCGGCCGTTGTAGAGGGTTCAGCCTGCCGACACGGGCCAACTCCACACTGAGCGCCAGGTTTCGCTCGATGAAGCCGCCCAGGACGAATGATATGACAAAAGGAATTTGCGGCCAGGCGAGGCGCTTCAGCATGTAGCCGGCCAGCCCGAAAGCGACGGCTACGTACAGATCGATCAGCAGCCCGTTTAGCTGCACGATCGTCACGAAGCTGACGACAATGATCGGGAGCGCGATGCGGTCGATCCTGAGAGCAGTCAGGCGCGCAAAATATGGTGTCAACACCAATCCCACTGCGGACGTCAGCAGGTTCGACAGCAGCAGCGCGGTAATCAACGTGAACGTCAGGGGCAAGCCGGTCGTCAGCATCGGTATGCCCGGAACGATGCCGTGTACCGTCAGGACTGTCAGCAGGATCAAGCCGCCCTCGCTGCCGGGAAGGCCGAAGGCAACGGTCGGCAGAAGCGAGCCTCCGTCCTTCGAATCGACGGCCGCTTCCGGCGCAATGATGCCCCTGATATCACCAGATCCGAACCTTGAGCGCTGGTCCTTGGGGGTTGTCTGGATCGCCTGCCCGTAGGCAACGAAGCTGGCGACCGTTCCTCCAACACCTGGAATGATGCCGACCAACACGCCGATGGCCGACGATCGCATTGTTAGTCCCCAATGACGAAAGACAGCAAGCATACCGGTCCAGATCGAGTCGTTCGCGTTTTCCAGGCCAGCCGCTTTTTCAAGCTGCAATCTTTTTCGCCACGAGATGATTTCAGAAACGGTGAAAAAGCCAAGCAGCAGCGCGACCATGTCGACGCCGTCGAAGAGAGCGATGCTCCCAAACGTCCAGCGTGGTTGGCCATAGGTCGGATCAGTTCCGACAAGACCGACCAAAAGCCCCAGCAGCGCCATCGCCAGCGCTTTCAGACGGGACGCGCTTGGAACCGCAATGATCGTCGACAGGCCCCACACGCCGAGCAGCACGTATTCAAACGGTCCGAATTGCAGGATGAACGGCCGAATGATCGGCATGAGCGCTATGAGGACGAGGACGCCAAAAACCGATCCGACGGCCGAGGCCGTTGCCGCGGCGGCTATCGCGGTGCGAGGCAGGCCGGCCCTGGACATCGGATGGCCGTCGAGCAGGGTTGCCGCGCTTGGCGCGTTGCCAGGTATGTTGAAGAGGATAGCCGTTATAGATCCCATGAAGGTCGCGCCGCCGGTCAGGGCGCCAAACAGCAACAACACCGATACCGGATCCCAATGCACGGTTGCGACCAGCAGAATGGTTGCAAGGCTGGCGCCGCCAATCCCTGGAAGAAAGGACGTAGCCATGGCAACCAAGGTGCCAAGCACCGGGATCAGTATGTTCGGCCAGGAGAATACATTGCCCAGTCCAGTGCCGAGGGCAGCCCAATATCCGGTCATCAGCGCGTTGCTCGCGCATCCCGCTCGAGTTCCGGGTGTTTTTTCAGATACGCTTCCGCCTCATGGAAGGCACTGAGCATATCGTTGATCACGATGACGGTCTCGTCGGCGTCGCGCGGCTCGATTGGACGTTTCTGAGCTTCAAGCGCCACCTTGAACCCATCGCTCTTGACCGCGGCGGAGACGGCGTCACGAAGACAACCTAGCGATTTCTGCTCCATGTCGGCAGGGGCAAAAAATCCCCGCGCTGTCGCCGAAGCTTTCGCGACGGCGATGGCCAACCGCAATCGTTCTTCCTGCTTCTCCTTGGAAAGGCCTTGGCTGCGCTGCCACACCAACCCTCCTTCACCCGCCAGGAAAGCCACGCCTGGCGCGTTCGGGTCAGGTCCCTCCGTGAGAACCAGACCGACTTTGGCTTCGCCTGCGGCGGTCGAGCGCAAGCCTGTCGTCAATGAATTGGATGTCATATCGCCTTCGCCACGCAGGAGCGCGGACATGAGTGCGCCGCTGCCTTCATAGCCCGAGACCACGTCGACCTTGATATCGAGGAGGTGCGCGGTGAGCACTATCGGCAGGATGCCGGCTTCAAGCGATGAAACCGACGCGACCAGATGTTTGGCGCTTTGCAAATCGACATCGTTCCGAACGATCCACGCTTCGGGATCGATGTGAATCAGTCCTATCGGATTTAGCCGATTCATCCAGTTGTCGACGCCAGCCGGAATGTCACCTTGCGAAATTATGTCGGAGACGCTTTCAATCATAAGGACCAGTTCGTCGGATGGCGCATTGGTTACACGCTTTAGCGCCGCAAATCCGCCTGCCGCGGGCATATTCACGACCCTGACATCGAGCTCGGTCGTGCTGGCAAGGGCCGGCGCAAATGCACGGGCATAGGTATCATAGCCGCCGCCGGCAGCGTTGGGGACAACGAGGGTGATTCGCCGGCCGGCGTAGGTGGTTGCGCAAGCGATCTCGCCGCCGCTTGCCGCGGACGGCAGGTAGATTGCCGCGGCGGTGATTGCCGCCAACGCCACACGAAAGAACTTCATCTCGCCAAGCCCCAGATTTCACCCAGTGGTGATACTTTAGATAGCCCTTGCAACGCCAGCGTTGTTCCTTAGCAATCGCGCTTAGTTTCGTGAATGTCGCGGTCTGTGTCGCCAATTGGCGTCCGATCTGCCATGCGGTTATTCAGTTCATTAACCTTTCATTAACCATACCACGGCTAGCGTTTACCTCTCAGTAAGGAATCGCCCGCTGTGACCTTTGCCGCTCCCCTCGAGGCCAAATCCATTCGCTTTCGCGCCCGCTCCTTCGTCGCATTCACGCTGACGCCGGAGGCGCCTTTGGACGTTTGGCTGGAGAGCCTCGATCGCTGGGTCGGCAATTCGCCGGGCTATTTTGCCGGGCGCCCGGTGGTGCTCGACCTGAACGTGCTGAAGCCCGATGTCGTGGCCATCGAAGCGCTGGTCGATCTGCTCGGCCAGCGCGGAATCCGCATCTATGCCATGGAACTCGATGGTGGCGCCGAGCTTGGCACGCATCTGCCGCCGGTGCTGGTCGGCGCCAAGGAGGCGACCACCGACGGGCTGCTGCAGCCGAGCCGCAAGGCGGGCAGGGCGGAGGAGGACACTGCGGTAAGCGACATGAAGGCGGCCGGTGACATCAAGGCAGAGGCCGGCGATTTGAAGGCGGGCGATTTGAAATCGGCGAGCGATGCCAAGGCACAGCCGAAAGACGCCAAAATTGCCGCACCCGACGCTGGCACGCTGATGATCCGCTCGCCGATCCGTTCAGGGCAGCTGATCTTCCACCCGCATGGCGATGTCATCGTGCTGGGCTCCGTCGCGTCCGGCTCCGAGATCGTCGCCACCGGCTCGATCCACGTCTATGGCACGCTGCGCGGCCGCGCGTCGGCAGGGGCGCAGGGCAATACCGCCGCGCGTGTCTTCTGCCGCAGGAACGAGGCCGAGCTTCTCTCGGTCGATGGCTGGTATTGCACGGCCGAGGAGATGGACCCGTCAGTCCGGGGCAAGCCTGTGCAGGCATTTCTCGACAACGGCATGCTGCGCATCGCCCCTTTCAGCTAATGCGTCTCGCCCGACAACGACATAACGAACAACAACGGAGGCTTTATTGATGGGCAAGGTAGTGGTGGTCACCTCGGGCAAGGGGGGCGTCGGCAAGACGACCTCTACCGCGGCTCTGGGGGCGGCGGTCGCCAAGACCGGCAAGAAGGTGGCGCTGGTCGATTTCGATGTCGGCCTGCGCAACCTCGATCTGATCATGGGCGCCGAACGGCGCGTGGTGTTCGACCTCGTCAACGTCATCCAGGGCTCGGCAAAGCTGTCGCAGGCGCTGATCCGCGACAAGCGGGTCGAGACTTTGTTCCTGCTGCCGGCCTCGCAGACGCGCGACAAGGATGCGCTGACCGAGGAGGGCGTGGCCGAGGTCATCGGCAAGCTGCGCTCGGTCTTCGATTATGTCTTCTGCGACAGCCCGGCCGGCATCGAGCGCGGCGCGCAGCTCGCCATGCGCTTTGCCGACGAGGCCGTCATCGTCACCAATCCGGAAGTGTCGTCGGTGCGCGATTCCGATCGCATCATCGGCCTGCTCGATTCCCGCACCTTGCGGGCCGAGGAGGGCGAGCAGATCGCCAAGCACGTGCTGGTCACGCGCTACGATGCGGGACGCGCCGCGCGCGGTGAAATGCTGTCCATCGACGATGTGCTGGAGATCCTGTCGGTGCCGCTGCTCGGCATTATCCCCGAGAGCCAGGATGTGCTGCGCGCCTCCAACCTCGGTTCGCCGGTGACGCTGTCGGAGCCGCTGAACGCCGCTGCCAAGGCTTACATCGACGCGGCCAAGCGGCTCGAGGGCGAACAGCTGCCGGTCATCGTGCCCTTCGAGCGCAAGGGCTTCCTCGATCGTCTTTTGGGAAGGAGGGCGGCATGAACCTGCTCGACATCTTCAAGCGGCGCACCAGCGCGCCGGTGGCGCGCGAACGGCTGCAAGTGCTTCTCGCCTATGAGCGCCGCAACCGCAGCCAGCCCGATCTCGTCTCCATCCTGCGCGAAGAGATCATGGCGGTGATCGCCAAGCATGTGCAGATCGACCAGGATTATCTGCAAGTCTCGATGGACCGCGGCGAGACCATGTCGACGCTGGAGATCGACATCCAGATCCCCAACAAGAGCGCAGTGCCGCTGGCCATGGCTGGGTGAGATTGAAGCTGCTGATCTCCCCCCTTGTGGGGGAGATGGCCGGCAGGCCAGAGGGGGGCACTGTCCCGCTGGCCTGTCAATTACATGTAGCAACGGCTTTGCCGAAGATCTGGATTCGCTGAGAGGTAGCGATCCTTCGCGCCCCCCTCTGTCCTGCCGGACATCTCCCCCACGAGGGGGAGATTGCGCTCCTCGCGCTCGCCTGCGCCAAGCACCCCCGCCCGGACCTACGGTCCGACCTCCCCACAAGGGGGAGGTAGGGGCCAGCGCCTCTCCCCAAAAAACATTCAACCAACTAGTTGACTATCTAAAATCTCGCCTCCATATTCAACTACATGGTTGAATTAGAGGCGCCCCAGATGGACCAGGTTTTTCACGCCCTCGGCGACGCCACGCGCCGGAACATGCTTAACCACCTCGCCGGCGGCGAGCGTACGGTGAGCGAGCTGGCTCAACCCTTTGCCATGTCGCTGGCCGCCGCCTCCAAGCACATCAAGGCGCTGGAGCATGCCGGGCTGATCCGGCGCGAAGTGCGCGGGCGCACCCATGTCTGCCGCCTCGAGGCCCGCCCGCTGGCCACCGCCTATCAGTGGCTCGGCCAATACGCGCGTTTCTGGAACAGCCGCCTCGATGTCCTCGAACAGCTTTTGCGCGAGGAGGCGGGGCGCAAAACGTCGACAACGCCGTCAACGCCGGCACCGGCAAATCCAGAACCATCGAAGCCGGAATCACCCAGGCCAACACCTTCCAAGGGAGACGACCGATGAACCAGATGAACAGCTTCGACGGCTACGCCCAGCTGATCCAGCCGGCCACATTGAGGATCGAACGGCTTTTGCCCGGCACCAGGGAGCGCGTCTGGGAATATCTGACGCAGAGCGATCTGCGCCGCCAATGGCTGGCGGCCGGCGACATGCAGATGGAGGAAGGCTCTTCCTTCGATCTGGTCTGGCGCAATGACGAACTGACCGAACCGCCCGGCGACAGGCCGGCCAGCTTCAGTGGCGGCGAGCAGCGGATGCACAACCAGATCGTCGAGTGCGATCCGCCGCGCAAGCTCACCATCACCTGGAACGGCAGCGGCAATGTCACCTTCGAATTGGCGCAGCGCGGCGACGACGTTCTGCTCACCCTGGTCCACCGCCGCCTGCCGGACCGCTCGAGCCTGATGATGCATGCCGCAGGCTGGCACGTGCATCTCGACCTCATGGTTGCCCGCGTGGCGGCCGAGAAACCCGAACCGTTCTGGGACAGCTTTAGCCGTCTCGTGGCGGACTACGACCGGCGCCTGCCGGCCTGACCTGACCTGACGCATCGCCTGGTCCAACCGGGCACCATCGATCCCTTGCGCCGGATGCCGGCGCAAGGGCCGGCGAAACACGCGCCTTCGCCAGACACCGCGGCGCGTCATCGGAAGTGAAACCAGGCAACGTGCTTGCATCCCGCAAGCCCGAAGGAGGAAGTCATGCGTAAATTGATCACCGGAATGAAGATCTCCATCGACGGCAAGATGGAAGGCCCCGAAGGCTTCGCCGACTGGGTCGACAACTGGTCGGAGGAATACGGCCTGATGCCTGAGATCGACGCCTGCCTGCTCGGCGGCGTCATGTATGCCGGTTATGAGCGCTACTGGAGCGCGATCCAACAGAACGAGCCGGACCAGCCATTGCCGATGACCGGCAGACTGGTCGACCCGGCCGAACTCGAATGGGCGCGCTTTGCCGCGAAAACCCCGCACTATGTGCTGTCGAACACCATGACTTCGGCCGCCTGGGCCTCGACGCGCTTCCTGCGCAGCCTCGACGACGTCGCGGCGCTGAAGCGCGAGCCCGGCAAGAACATCTATCTCATGGGCGGCGCCCGCATCACCGCCAGCCTGATCGAGGCGGGGCTAGTGGATGAAATGCGGCTCATCGTCTATCCGCTGCTCGCCGGCGACGGCAAGGCGCTGTTCGGCACGGTGCACGCCCGGCACGGACTGGAACTGCGCAAGGCCGAGGCGCTTTCGGATGGACGTGTGAGCCTGGTGTATGGGCTGGCGAGCTAGCTTCTTTTCCTCTCCCTCCGGAGGGGAGAGGTGGCGCCGCGAAGCGGCGACGGAGTGGGGGAAGGCGCTCATGAAACCCACGGTCGCCGCCTCCGGCAAGCAGGCAATCGGGCGGATGTGATGGACGGTCGACCCCCACTCCGTCGAGCTTCGCTCGACACCTCTCCCCCGATCGACGGGGGAGAGGAAATGCGTCGGCGTTCGCCTTCCACGTCTTGCCCCATCAACAGTCTGCCCGTGCCACACGACAGCCAGGCCTATTATCCATATCTCGGGCCAACGCTGCGGCGCACCGCGCGGAGGGACTGGAATTGACGTCGACGCAGATTGCCGCAGCTGAAGCGAAGGGCTTGCCGATCGGCGCGTTGCTTGGCGCCATGGTGTCGATCCAGATCGGCGCCACCTTCGCCAAGGGCCTGTTTCCACTGATCGGCGCCAATGGCACCACGGCGCTGCGGCTGGTCGTGGGGGCGCTGATGCTGGCGGCGGTGCTGAGGCCGTGGCGGGTGCGGCCGTCGCGCGCCGTGCTGCCCTGGCTCATCGCCTACGGCGTCAACCTCGCGGCGCTGAACCTGCTGTTTTATGCAGCGCTCGCCAGAATTCCGCTCGGCGTCGCGGTGGCGCTCGAATTCTGCGGCCCGCTGCTCGTGGCGACGCTGTCGTCGCGGCGCGCCACCGACTTCGTCTGGGTGGTGCTGGCCGTTGCCGGCATATTGCTGTTGTCGCCCTTCATCCACTCCGGCAGTGCACTCGACCCGATCGGCGTGATGCTGGCGCTGGCCGCCGGCGGCTGCTGGGCGCTCTACATCGTCTTTGCGCAAAAGGCGGGCGCCGAGCTTGGCAGCCAGACCACGGCTTACGGGCTGGTCATTGCCGCTGCTCTCGCCCTGCCGTTCGGCCTAGCCGAGGCGGGTACCGGCCTGATCGCACCCGCGATCCTGGTCAGCGCGCTGCTGGTCGGGCTGTTCTCCAGCGCCTTGCCGTTCTGGCTGGAGATGGTGGCGCTGACCCGGATGCCGGCCAGGCTCTACGGCACGCTGACTTGTCTGGAGCCGGCGCTGGGCGCGCTGGCCGGCTTCCTGTTCCTGCACGAGACCCTGAGCCCGCTGCAGTGCGCGGGCGTCGCCGCCGTGGTCGTCGCCGCCTTCGGCGCCGCGCTGACCACCAAGCCGCCGGTGCCGTCGCCGGAATAGTTGCCCGAGATGGGTATATGAGGCCGACGCCATGTCCGCCGGTCCCGTGTCCGGTTGCTCAAGCGCCTGCAGCATCGATATATGGATCGATGTATGTGCAGGAGATCCAGATGAGCAGGGCCGACAGCATTGCTTGAGCCGTCCGTGATCAAGGCAATACTCCTTGTCGGGTTCGCCGCTGTCGTTGCGGCTCTCGCCTGGCGGCTGGCGCGGTCTCGTCTCAGAGCCCGGCTTCGTGAAGATCCGGCCAACGACTACGCCGTGCGCCGGGACTGGTCGGGCAACCACGGCAAGCTCAATCATTCGTCCTTTGTCTATTTCGATGCCGATCGCGACGGCCGCTACGGGCTCGGCGACCGCCCGATGGCCGGCATCATGGTCAGACTGCATGATGGCGACGGCCGCTTCGTCGCCGCGGCGCGGAGCAACCGCGGCGGCTTTGCCAATTTCCTGGCGTCGGCGAAACGTCGGGCCGCGCCCATCCATGTGCCGGGCAGCTACCGCTTCACCGTGTCGGTTCCGCCCGGCTGGCGCTCCAGCAGCGCCAACGAGGTCCAGTCGCAGCACCTCCGGCCGCTGCCGGGCTCGCCCACCGGGCTGGCCTCGGAAGCAATGCTGCAGCCGGTCGGCCTGTTTGCGATACGCCGGCTCAGCGGCCGCGTAGCGGACGGTGCTTCGGCGAGCATCTCGGTGATGGCGAAAGGGCAAGAGGTGGCGGTGCATCCGCTAAGTGCTGGGGCTGGCTTCCGTCTCGATCTGCCCGATGACGCCGACGCGATCGAAGTCACCGGCGATGGCATGGAACGACGACTGGCCTTGTCCGCCTACCCGACCGAGCTCGGCCTGCTGTCGCCCGAGAACGCGGCTGTCGACAGCGCCGCGTCCTTGCAGGCCATCGGTTTCGACGATGTCACGACGCGCGGCCTGCGCAAGGTGCCGTCCGGTTATGCCGGGTTGACCTGGTTCAACCTGAACGCACTGGCGCGCGATCATACCGAAGGCAGCGAAGGCTACGTCAACGGCAATATCTCGGGAGACCATGTCTGCTATACGAGCAGCGGACACCCGGCCGAATTCTCGAGCGACAAACCGTTCGGGTTCCATTCCGTGATGCTGACAGCGGCATGGTTGAAGTCCGAAGGCGAAACCGCACTGGTCGAGAGCTGGCTTGGCGACCGGCTGATCGCCAGCGACACGATCGTCCTGTCGGCACTGGCGCCCGTCCACTATGCGCCGATGCTGGCGGCGGTGACGCGCGTACGCCTCTCCACGAGCCACTATTGGCAGCTAGTGCTCGACGATCTGGTGGTTGTGCGCTGAACGGTCCCGCCGCCTGCGGGAGATCATGCTCCGGAAACGATCAAGCCGCCCGACTCTGCCAGGAGGATCTCGATCTACCGGGGAACGAGTTTAGCCCGGAATAGGAGCAGAAGCGCCGTTCGCGGTGATCTGCGAGAGCTTGCCCTTTTTTACCAGCACTGGCTTGGAATAGGTCTTCCTCATTTTCCACTCTCCACGTCGGGCACCCAAAGCCCCGTTCCCGGCCAGACGGCACGAGGCGTCGGATAATCGGCCGCTAGACGGCGACCGGCCCGGAGCCGTTACCATTGTCGGCTGTAACCTGCGAGAGCTTGCCCTTCTTGACCAGCACCGGCTTCGAATAGGTCTTCTTCATGCCGCATCTCCAGTGTCAGGCGAGGCCGCCAGATCAGGCGACAGTCCGACTCAACGACTTCACTCGATCGGGCCGGAACCCGCTCCATTGGCGAGCGCCGTAACCTGCGAAAGCTTGCCTTTTTTGACCAGAACAGGCTTCGAATAGGTTTTCTTCATAGTGAATCCTCCAAGCTTACGCGATAATGCCAGACGGATCGGCACTGTCAACCTTCGCGGCGCCGTCGTCCCGCCCCGGGTTTTCTCGGTCCCGATGCACTAGATCATGATGAGATTTGGTTGCAATCTCATCATGATCTAACCCTTTGTTGGAGCATGATCTTTTCCAAAAACCGGACCCGCTTTTTGGAATCATGCTCTAACCCGCAAATCCACCTTCATCGAGAAAGCGTTGTTCTTGGGCGTGCATGGCGCGACCGAGGATCGGGTTGCGGTGCGGAAAACGTCCGAAACGGCGGATGATGTCGCGGTGATGTTCGGCCCGCTTCAGGTCGGACGGGCCGATGTCGCGCGACAGCGCCACCGAGCGGTCCTGGTCGGCAATCGCTTCGGAATGCGCGAAGGGCAGCCCGAAGAACAGCCGCAGCGAGGGATCGACCATCCGCTGGAACCCGGCATCGATCGCCTCAGTAGCGATCGCGCGGGCCTTCGCGTCGCTGGCATACATGCGCGGCGTGTCGCGAAAGGCGTTGCGCGGGAACTGGTCGAGCAGCAGGATCAGCGCCAGAGCCCCGTAGGGCGTCGCCATCCAGCCATCGCAGTCGCCGCGCGCTGCGGCCTCATGCAGCCGCAGGAAGCGATCGCGAAACTCGCGGTCGAAGGCCGCATCCTTGGCGAACCACGCGGCAGGTCCTGCCTGCCACCAGAAGCCGACCACGGCGGCAGCGGCATCCGGCACATTCTTCCGGGCGGCGAGGCCGCCCGGTTCGACGGTTGCGATGGGGTCCATTGTCAGGCCGCCTTCGCATCGCCGGCCAGTGCCGCCCAGTCCAGCGCTCTTGCCCAATCGGCGAATGAGGTCGGCTTCACCGGCAGCAGACGGGTCGTCTGGCCGAGATCGACGGCAAGCACGGTCTGCTTCTGGCTGTGGATCCAGGCATAGCTGGCGGCAGTCTGTTCGGCGGCGTCCTTGCCGAGCATGGTTTCGAGCGCGGCGGCGAAGTCCGCCAGCGGCACCGGATAATAGCTGACTTCGCGGCCGACAATGCCTGACAGGATGACGGCCATCTCCGGTCCGGTCAGCGCCTGCGGCCCGCCAATGTCGAAGCTGGCACCGGCAAGCTCCGGATGCCGCAGCGCTTCGACCACATAGGCCGCCATATCCTGCCAGGAGATCCAGGAGGTCTGGAAGTTGGTCGGCAGCGGATAGGCGAGGACGCCCTGATGCATGATCGCCGGCGCGCTCCAGGGCGCTGCGATATTGCTCATGGCCAGCGTCGGCTTTAGGACGATGGATGGCGGGCCGAACGTCTTGATGTAGTCGATGAGTTCGGCCTTGGCATCCATCACCGCCGTGCCGGAATGGCCCGACACATGGCCGCTGGTGTTGAACACCAGTAGCTTGACGCCGCCTTGCTGCGCCGCATCCGCAATGTTGCGGCCGTAGCGCAGGATCTCTTCAGGGCTTGCACCGACCGGCAAGGTCAGCGCCACCGCATCGACGCCGAGGCAGGCGAGGGCCAGTCGGCCGGGGTCGGCGAGATCACCGCGCACGATGTTGACCCCATCGCCGAACGGATCGGGCGAGCCCTTGCGTAACAGGACACGCACCGTGGGGCCGGCGGCGCGGCAAGCGCTGACAATGGCCGACCCTTGGGCGCCGGAGGCGCCGGTGACCAGAATCGAATTGGGAAAGTTTGGCATGGATTTGCTCCTCTCTGAATGAGTGCCGACGAAACCGGCACCACCGTCTTCGCGTCGAAGAAGGCATTCGCAACTTTACTCTGCTGAATCCAGTGATATGATTTCAGGAATATGCTGAACAAAATTGACTTGGCGCGCGCCGATCTCAATTTGCTGGTCTTGTTCCAAGCCATCATGGAGGAGCGGCATGTCGGTCGCTCGGCGGAGCGGCTAAACCTGTCGGCCTCGGCGGTCAGCCATGGCCTTGGCCGGCTGCGCAAGCTGCTTGGCGATCCGTTGTTCCTGAAGACGCCGCGCGGCGTCGTGCCCACCGACCGGGCAACGGAGCTTGCCGAACCGGTGGCCGAGATCCTGGCGCGGGTGCGCCGGGTGATCGCCAGCGCCGAGCCGTTCGATCCGGCCCGCTCGACGCGCCGCTTCACCATCGGTGCGCCGGATGCGGTGTCGTCCGTGCTCCTGCCGCCGCTGCTCGACCAGATCCGCCTTTTGGCCCCCGGCATCGACATCGGCATCCGGCAACTGCTGCCACGCCAAGGTGAACCGTCGCCCACTACTGCCTGGAGCGACTGTGTCGCCGAACTCGAAGCGCGCGCCATGGATGTCGCGGTGATTCCGTTCGACGGCCTGCCGGCACGCTTCACCGTCGTCAAGCTCTATGAGGAGGATTTCGTTGTCGCCATGCGCGCCGGCCACCGCTTCGCCGGCGATCCGTGCCTCGACGCCTATTGCAGCGTGCAGCATATGGTCGTCTCGAGCAATGGCGATCCGAACGGGTTTGTCGACAGGGTGCTGGCTGAACGCGGCCTGTCGCGTCGCGTCGCGCTGACTGTCCCCAACTTCATGTTCGGACTGGCCGTGCTTGCTCAGACTGATCTGATATCGGCCTATCCGCGCCGGTTCCTCGCCATGTATGGCGGCCGTTTCGGTGTCGTCGGCGTCGATGCGCCCATCCGGCTCGGCCACTTCAACATCAACAGCATCGTGCCGAAGGTTGCGCTGATGGATGCGGGCTTGGCCTGGCTGGTCGGCCTGCTCAGGCAGACCGGAAATGCAGCGCTATCTTCGGGTGCGGCGTAAGCATTGGCCTGGCCGTCGCGGCGGCCCTCAAAGCTCCTTTTCCGCCAGTTCGCGGAAGGCATCGGGAACCGAGCGCCGGGCTTCCAGCGCCACGGCGCCATAGCCGACAGCCTCTCTGCCAAAGCGCTGGCGGATCTTGTCGATGGCGCGGTCGGCGCCAAAGCGCGCCAGGCCTTGCCTGCTGCCGGGTCGCTGCTTTTCATCGGCAAGCCCGAGCGGCAGCTCCAGCTGCAGCTCGGCACTTTCTTCCAGCTGCGACACCGAGATCGCCAGCAGCGAGATGGTCTTCTCCCGAGGGTTGGCGGCCAGCACGCCGCGCACCAGCTCCCCGGCGATTTCGGCCAGCATCGCGGTTGCCGAAATCGGCTGATCGAGCGTCAGCGAGCGTGTGACGGCGTGCAGATCGGCGAAACGCACGCGCACCGTCACCGTGCGCCCGGGCCGTGATTTCGCCCTGAGCCGGCTGGCGACCCGGTCTGCCAGATGCAGCAGGACGGGTCCGAAGATACGCGCCTCGGCCGGCCGTCTGCCAAGCGCCGACTGCGCGCCGGCGGAATGCGACCGCCTGTGGGTTTCGAGCTTTCGCGGGTCGCGGTTCCATGCCAGCGACGCCAGCTTTTCGCCGGCGGCGGGCCCGAGCAACCTTCGCAGCGCCCCACTATGCGTCTTTGCCAACTGGCCGATGGTCTCGATGCCGATCTCGGCCAGCCGCGCCTTGGTCGCCGGGCCGACGCCCCACATCAGCCCGACCGGCAGATCATGCAGGAAGGCAAGTTCGGTGTCCGGATCGACCACCACCAGCCCGTCGGGCTTGGCCACCTGCGAGGCGATCTTGGCCAGATGCTTGGTGCGCGCCACGCCGATCGAGATCGGCAGGCCAAGCTCTGCCCGGACGCGCCGACGCACCGTGGCGGCGATCTCGGGCGGCGGCCCGAACAGATGCGTGCAGCCGGCGACGTCGGCAAAGGCTTCATCGATGGAAATCCGCTCGACCAACGGCGTGAAATCGTCGAGCACCTTGATGGCGGCATCGCCCAGCCGCTGATAGTCGGCGAAATGGCCGCCGACGAAAATCAGTCCGGGGCAAAGCTCGCGCGCGCGTCGTCCGGGCATGCCGCCGCGCACGCCGAAAACCCTGGCTTCGTAGGAGGCGGCAAGCACGACGCCGCCGCCGACGGCGATCGGCTTGCCCCTGAGCGCCGGGTCGAGCAGCTGCTCGACCGAGGCGTAGAAGGCGTCGAGATCCGCATGCAGGATGGTGGGTTCCATCCCGACCGTTCCCTTTGCGGCGTTGCAGCATTAGCCGCGTCTGTTGTGAGAGGCGTTTTTCCGAACAAATAGAGAACAAACAGGGCCTATTGTCAAGCGAAGCGGTTGCCGCCGGCCGGTCCGTTCCAGGTCGGGCCGTCGAGTGCTCCGCCTGGGCATCGGACCTGCGGAACATTGTCTCTCGCCTCAGCGTTCATATCCGCGACGGGACGCTGTTTTTGTGGAGGCCGGTATGGGCCAGTTCGAGATGATCGACCTCGTCAGCGTCGTTGACGCCTGCACGAGCGATCGCGTTGCCGGGCACTGCGTGTCAATGGCCAGGGCGGTAGAGGAGTTGCGAGTGCTGACCGGTGATTTCGTATCGCCGGACGAGACGGTGGCCAACGCGCTGTCGGCAGTGGCGCTGGGGCGCGGCTGCGCGGTGGTGTTCGACGAGCGAGCGGGCGCCGACATCTTGCTGGCGCCGTAGCGGGCGGCGCCGGGTTGTGGCAGCCAGAAGAGTCGAACAGCGTGCAAAAAGCTGTGCAGGCATGGCCCCATAAGCGGGGCGTGGAAAATTTCTGCGCGTGGGTGTATTCTCCAGGACGCAAGCGGTCGCAGACCGCATAGGGGGAGAAGTGACATGCCGAGGGTTTCGGAACTCTTTTTCAAAACTGCCATCTTGTTCCTGATGTTGGGGATTGCGGCCGGCCTGCAGATGGCGATCTCGGGCGACCACGCCGCTTTTCCGGCACACGCGCATATCAATCTGCTCGGTTGGGTGACGAGCGCCATCTTCGGCGGCTACTACGCGCTCAATCCGCAAAAGGCCGCGCGTCGCGTCGCCATGATCCACTACGGGCTCTACACTCTCGGCCTGGTGATCATGCTGCCGGCGCTGTATGTGATGCTGCAGGGAAACCCGGCGCTTGAACCGATCGTCGCCGGCGGCTCGCTCATTATCGCCGCTGCCGTTCTGGTTTTTGCTTTCGTGGTGTTTTCGCCCGAAACGGCGCGCTCGGTGTCCGGCGTGGTTCCGGCCTCTCGCTGACTGTTCGCGCGCGGCGATCAAAGTCCGACCCGCATTCGCGACCCGCGACACGGGTTGGCCAGGCCGATGGCCGCAGCCGCTGGCTGCGGTGTCTATCGCCGCGTCGGCGCTTAACATACCCGAGTCCCACCACGTATTATTTCGTGACTATTTGGCGCCGGAACCTTCCCAGATACCGCGCGTTGCGGCGACTGTATTCGCGCTGCCTTATATATAGGCAGACTTGAGTACGTCCACAGCATGGGTTGGGGGAGGAGCAGGCCACCATGTCGAAAAGAGAAATCGGAACGTCGGCCTCACTGGGCCGACGCATCGCCGATCTGAAAGCCAGGATGCGAGACGCCAGCGTTACTGAACACGAGATGCAGACCTTCCAGAAGGTCGCAGCCATCATGGGAGGTGTCGAAGGCTCCCTACGCCTCGACGCCGACGACCTGATCGCGGCGTCCTTCGTCACCGAGGCGCTCGGCGATCCCGGGTCGAATTGAAGGTCAGAGCCCGTCGGCACTCAAGTGCCGGCGGTCGATGGCCCGGTTCGCAGCGCCGCGATGCCGGAGCGTGTCTGCACCGCCCGCGGCGGGGATTTCTTGCGCACTTTGAAGATTTCAGGCGAGCGGCCTCGACGGCGCTTGAAATATTGGGCTTCGCGTTCGTGCTTCTCGGCTGTCGAAGGTGCCGAGATTGTCGCCGTCCAGCCCTTGACCACAAGGGCTAAGCCAAACCGCCAAGGCGCCTTAAACGAAGGATCCGGCCAGCCGGATCCTTCGAAATATCGCGATGCTCCGGCATCGCCTTCAGCTCATACTTGGTCCAACTGGTGACGGCGTGGACGTCCCGGGAAACCTCTCGAAAGTCCGCGGTCGCTGCCTTACACGTCGTCGAACGGGCCGCCGCGCCTCGCCAGGTCGTGACCAATGGCGGCTTCCTCGGCGTCGTCGGGCAAGGCATCGTCACTGTCTTGGTAGGGGTTGTCGTCATCCTCCTCGGGCAGTTCGCCTTCCTTCTCGACACCGGTGGTGTCCGGCAGGCTTTCCTCATCTGCTCCGTCGGGCAGGACCGTTGCGCCACGCAGCGCATCCCAATCCTGCCGGCGCGGCGTCGGCGCTTCCACCTCGTCATTGGCGATCCTGTCGCGGGCATCGTTTTTGCTCGGTGGCGCCTCGACCTCGTCATTGGGTTTTCTGTTTCGTTCTTCCATGATTGCCTCCTCCGGGCGGCTTTGCGTCGAGAAGGTGGAACTCACTTCCCGGCTGTCAGGTTCCGGCAACCACTCCATCTCCGTGGAACCAATTGCCGCCAGTCTGCTTTGCCAAGGACTAGTCTGCTTTGCCAAGGAGATGAATCCAGAGGAGCTGGACCATGAAGACTTTCCCCCTCATCCCATGCGTGCTGCTCCTGGCGCTGGCCGACCCGGCGGCTGCGCAGGACAATGGCGACCAGCACGGCCGTGCCGCGCCTTGCCAGGCGCAGCCTCAGGACGATGGTCAGAAGCCGCCGGTCGCCAATGGCGGTGGCGAATCGACCAGCACGCTCGGTCCCTGCGGCGGCGTGCTGCAGCCGCCGCCCAGTGGTGACCAGGGTATGACGCAGCCGCCGCCGGACCAGGGCAAGACGCCGGTGATCAAGCCTGGCGAGGTGCCTGCGCAGCCGCCGAAGCAATGACCTTTGCTTGAAACTTCACGGCGTGGCACGAAGGCGGTCGGTTCCCGTCTTGGCCGGGCGACGCGGTCACCGGATCAATGCCGGCGCCGGCCGCAATCGCCCGGAATTGGAGCCGTGCATCATCCATGTCGAAGGTCTCCTGAGGGATTGTGCTTCAATGCGAATCTTGCGGGTGCGGGTTCTGCTGGCATGACCGGGAAGCCGATCAATTTAGTCTCCGCTTGCGGAACAAGACCGTACCGGCTGCGTTTGCCTCCAGGAGCCCGCCACCTCGATCTGCGCTGTTTTCGCCTCATGCGGGAACACGGCGGAGCTCGCCAACAACGACAGGAGACGAAGATGAAAACCATCCTTATTCCCGCCGTCGCCGGGCTCGCCATGATCGCTGGTATCGGCATTGCCGCCGCCGACGAGGTCATCGTCACGCAGCCGGCACAGCAGCAGGTGATCATCACCCCGGAACAGCGCACGGTCGTGCACCAGTACGTAAAGAAACATCCGCTTGCCTCGGTCAATCTGCTCGGCGTCGAATTGAATGTCGGCACTGCCTTGCCTGACACTGTCGAGCTGCAGGAGGTTCCCGACGTTCAGTACAGATATGCCGTCGTCGACAACCATACCGTGTTGGTCGACCCCGGCACGCGCAGGATTGTCGAGGTGGTCGAGTAACGCTCGATAACCTAACCATTCATCGGTGATACGGCCCTGTCGTTCTTCCCAAAAGGGCGGCAGGGCCGAATGACGAACATGATGAAAGGAGAATTGCCATGTTGCCGCATGTCGAGACCCCGAACTCCGCCAATGTTGCGGCGTGTTGCGACAAGTTGCTGGCCGAGCGCAACACGGCGCTGTTATCGATGAAGGAAGCGATCGCGCTCCTGCGGGAGCGCACCGGCACCGATCGTTCGGATGCCGACCTCGCGGGGCTGATCGTCAAGAAAGCGGCGCTGCTCGGCGTTGCGGTGATTTCCGACCCGCGCTGAGATGTCTCGTCACTCAAGACGCCGGCCGAATTTTCGGCTAATGTTTTCGTGGAATCTGGACCAACCGACCGGACCCAACCACGGAGGCTTAAGTGACGGACGACAAACAGGACCGCATTCGCCAGCGCGCGCACGAGATCTGGGAAAAGGCCGGCCGGCCTGAAGGCGCGCATCAGGAACACTGGGAGCAGGCCACGGCTGAAGTCGATGGCGCGGTCGCCAAGCCAAAAAAGGCGGCGAAGAAAGCTGACGCCAAGCCCGCCAAGGCAGCCGCCAAGCCAAAGGCAGCGAAGCCTGCCGCCGCAAAGTCCGGCAAAGCCAAATCGAAATAAGGCCAAGTCGAAATAAGGCCAGTCGAAATAAAGCAAGGCCGGAATTCGCTGGCCGGGCCATCCTTGGCGCCCGCCGTTCAGGCGCGCCCGAGCCTCTCAACCTGACGAATTGCGCCTGCGACGGGCAGCGCAATTCCTTGTGTTTGGCGACAGGCGCCCTCATGCCTCCCAGGCATAACTCGACAGCGCAAAGCGAATGCCGGCAGCTGTCATGGCCAGTTCGCATTCGGTGATCTGGCGCAGGTGGCGCAGATAGCGCGTCACGGTCTGTGGCAGCCAGCCGGCGCAGGCCTCTACATAGGCGCGGCTGTGAACAAGGGTGCCGGTCGACAGCCTCTCGTCCTTCTCGGCAACGACTTTCAGATATTGGCGGATGAAGCGGATGTCGTCGGCGATGTCCTGGCTGGCCATTCGCCAGGCCCCGGCGAGGCGTTGGCACTGATCGAATGACAAGGGCAACAAAGGGGGCGGCAATAAAGGCGGCGGCAACGACGGAGATGACGGCAAAGGACGAGAGAGATCGGCGAAGGCAACATGGTTCGCTGTGCTCAAGGACATTCCTCTCTGCGAAAAGAGATATCGTACCTTATGTACGAATGAGCGTCAAGCCAATTTCGTACAGTTGGGACGATGACAATGAATATAGCAGCGGTCGCTTCAGCCAATCACGTATCG
Organism: Mesorhizobium sp. C268A; assembly: GCF_040324475.1. Taxonomy (NCBI): domain Bacteria; kingdom Pseudomonadati; phylum Pseudomonadota; class Alphaproteobacteria; order Hyphomicrobiales; family Phyllobacteriaceae; genus Mesorhizobium; species Mesorhizobium sp. C268A. The sequence goes on along the minus strand of NZ_JAMYVX010000001.1, from coordinate 908,730 downwards.
TGAATCCTTCAGGACTCGCACCAATTTCGCGGAGGGATTTTCCCAGGATGGTGTTGACTGTTTCCCTCGTGTCGGCGTCGAACAGGTTCAGGCCGCGCCGGATCGTCTCGCGCCAGTTTTCGCCCTTGTCCCACGCTTCCATGAAGGCGAAGGCAAGGTCGTCCTGGCGACGTGTGGCTTCGAGCGCTTGGGTCAGCAGGCGCGCTTGATGGAGATCCTTCTCCCGCTTGGCGCCAGCGCTCGGCCCGCGTCGCGAGGCGACGATCAGCTTGTGGATGGCGTAGCGCTGGGGCGAGGGGACCAGCACAGGCAAGCCCGAGCGATGCAGCAGCACAGTTCGGATGGGGTCGCGGATGAGGAGATCCAGAAACCGTAAGGGCTGCGCGGAGTCTCTGCCGTTTTCTTATAATTACGTTTATCAGCTTGAATTTCAACGCAGTTATAAGAAATTCGTGGAAACCTTATAACGCAACGAACTGACGAGTCGTCTGTTAACGCCCGGGCGCCCGGCACGTCTGGCCCAAAACACTTTCCCGCAGTGCCTCAACAAACGGCTTCCCCAATGCCGCGAACGGTGCTTTAACCCGCTCATCCACAGGGGTGCTCCGTATGGTCGGGGCTGAGATGAGGGCGGCAAGCCTTCGGACCCTAAAGCTGATCTGGATAATACCAGCGGAGCGAGGCGGGCGATGTTTTCAGGCGCACAGATTTCCCTTTATCCCATGACCGACGATTTCGTCGGCGTCATCCTTGGCGCGCTCGGCGCGCTCGATCCGTGGCGCGACCGGCTGCGGATCGAGATCGACGACATCTCGACGCTTATGGTCGGGCCGCCCGAGGTGCTGTTTCTCGCCATGCGCGACCTGTTCGTCGCGGCGGCCAAAAGCGGCAAGCACTGCGTGCTTTCGGCGGCGGTCTCGCGCGGCTGTCCGGGCGAGCCCGACGATCCGATCTGCCGCTCCGACGAGACCGGCGGCCCCGCCATTCCGCTGGACGAGCGCAAGATCGCCGCGATCCGCGCTGTCCAGGCCACGCCGTCGACCGGCCAGCCGGTGGCGGCGCAGTTCTCGCTCTACGTTATGGGCACGGGCGACCATATGGACGAGATCTACGGCTGCATCGATTTCCTGAAACAGTCCGGCGTCTTTGAGCGCTCAAAGAACTTCTGCACCAAATTGCGTGGCGATGCCGGTGCCGTATTTGCCACGCTCAACGAGGCCTTCTGCCGCTTCGGCCCCGGCGCCGGCCACGTCACCCTCGACATCACGATCTCGGCGAACAGCCCGAGCGCCGTCTGAGCCGCGGCTCAAGCGTCGTTCCTCGAGGATATTGCCGTGGCTGGTTTATCTGACCCATTGCGTGGAGGAGATGCCCCTGACCCCTCAGCACAAAGAGGAGGGGAGCCATTGGCGATTGGCGAAGACCGCGATGCCCACGAATCTCCCCCCTCGAGCGGGAGATGGCCGGCAGGCCAGAGGGGGTCCCAGCGCGTGGAGCGCCGACGTCCTTTTCGCATCGGCAAGGCGTGGGCGCTCTATGCGAGACGACCCCCTCTGTCGCCTTCGGCGACATCTCCCCCTCGAGGGGGGAGATTAGCCGCAGCCATCGCCAAGACCATCCCCGCCGCCTGCGCCTCCGCCCTGCTCCTCGCGGCGTGGGAGCTCTACGCCCGCTATGGTGGCGCTGCGCCCACCATGCTGCCGGCGCCGTCGCGCGTGCTGCAGCAGGCCTGGGAGCATCGCGCTGCCCTTGCCGACAACACGCTGCCCACCATCCGCGCCACATCAGCCGGCTTCGCCTGCTCGTTGGTCGCTGCCTTCGTGCTTTCGGCGCTGGTCGATTTCTTGGCCCCGCTGCGCCGCGCGCTGTTTCCGCTGCTGATCGTCAGCCAGACCTTGCCGCTGGTCGCGATTGCGCCGCTCATCGTACTGTGGTTCGGCTTCGGGCTGATGCCAAAAATCTTGCTTGTGGCGCTCGTTACCTTCTTCCCGATGATGGTGGCGCTGGTCGAGGGTTTTGCCGCGACCAGCAAGGCGATTTCGCAGATGCTCGCCACCATGGGGGCAGGGCGCTGGCGCATCTTCTGGCTGGCGCGCCTGCCTTCGGCGCTGCCCTATTTCTTCGCCGGGCTGCGCATCTCCATCACCTACGCCGTCGTCGGCGCGATCTTCGCCGAATATGCGGGGGCGGCGAAGGGGCTGGGCATCTACATGCTCAATGCCAAGAACAACTTTCGGCCCGATCTGGTGCTCGCTGCGGTCGCCGTCAGCGCCGCGCTCACGCTGATCCTGTTCGGCATTGCCGTGCTCGTCCAGCGCTTCGCCATGCCTTGGGAGAATGCAGGGAGCGAAAGCCGCGACGGCAAGGTTGAAGCTGCAGAAGAGAACCGTCAATGACGCGGCTCGAACTCCGGGACATCAGGAAGAACTTCGGCGCGCTTGAGGTGCTCGCCGGCATTTCGCTTCATGTCGCGGCCGGCGAGTTCGTCTCCATCCTCGGCCCTTCCGGCGCCGGCAAGTCGACGCTGTTCCAGTTGCTGACCGGCGCGCTGAAAGGCGAGGGCGACATGCGCTTCGACGGCGCACCATTGCAGGGCAGCCCCTTCGCCTTCATGCCGCAGCGCGACGCGCTGATGCCGTGGCGGCGCGTCATCGACAATGTGACGCTGGGGCTGGAAGTGCAGGGTCTTGGCCGCAAGGCGGCGCGCGAACGCGTCGCGCCGTTGTTCGCTGAGTTCGGCCTTGCCGGTTTCGAGCGCGCCTGGCCGGCCGAGCTTTCCGGCGGCATGCGCCAGCGCGCCGCCCTTTTGCGCACCGTGGTGCAGCAGCGCGACATGCTGCTGCTCGACGAGCCCTTTGGCGCGCTGGATGCACTGACCCGCGCGGGTATGCAGCGCTGGCTGGAAGGCATGTGGCAGCGCCACCGCTGGACGGCGCTGCTGATCACCCATGACGTGCGCGAAGCCGTCTACCTCTCCGATCGCATCTATCTGATGTCGGCGCGGCCGGCCCGCATCATCGGCGAGATTGCCGTGCCGCTGCCGCGCCCGCGCACCACCGGCAGCGATGCCGCGCGCCAGGCCGCCGCGCTCGAAGCCGACATCCTCGACACGCTGCTCAATCCCGGGACTGACCGGCCCTCGTTCCCGCAGACCGCTCAAAGGAGTTTTTCATGACCGAATTCACACGCCGGCAGGCTTTGCTGCTGACGCTGGCTGCCGGACTGCCGCTTGCCTCTCGCGCTCATGCGGCTACGCAAAAAATCACCGTCGCGCTCGACTGGACGGTCAACACCAACCATGTCGGCCTGTTCGTTGCCCGCGACAAAGGGTTCTACCACGAGGCCGGGCTCGATGTTGAGATCCTGCCCTATGGCGATACTGGCGCCGGCACGCTGGTCGCCAACCGCATCGCCGATTTCGGCATTGCCGGCGTCGGCCTGTTCACCCAGCGGGCTGCCGGCGCCGATCTCAAGGCGGTCTACGCCGTGGTCCAGCAGGAGACCGGCCGGTTGGTCTTCAACGCGGATCGCGGCGAGATCAAGAGTCCCAGGAATCTCGACGGTCTGACCTATGGCGGCTTCGGCAGCGCCTGGGAAAACACGCTGATCTCGACCATCATCCGCCACGATGGCGGCAAGGGCGTTTTCGAGACGGTGACATTAGGCACCTCGGCCTATGAGGCGCTGGCCAACGGCTCGGTCGACTTCACGCTGGAGGTCTCGACCTGGGAAGGCGTCGCTGCCGAGTTGAAAGGCGTCAGGCAGCGCGGCTTCCGCTACGCCGACTACGGCGTGCCCGACGAGCACACCACCTTGATCGCCTCCAGCAATGCATATCTCCAGGCAAACCCGAAGGCCGCATCGGCCTTCGTCGAGGCAACGCGGCGCGGCTACCAATTTGCCTGCGATCACCCGCAGGAAGCCGGCGATCTGCTGATCGCTTCCAACAGGGATGCGCTGACCGACCCGGCGCTGATCCACGCTTCGCTGAAAATGCTGGTCGACGGACACTTCTTGCGCAGCCAGGACGGCGTCATCGGCACCATCGCCAGGGCCAAGATCGAGGCGATCGGAACCTACCTCTTCAGGGCCGGCATATTGCTCGATGGCGATGGCAAGGTTCTGAAGGAGAAGCCGGATTTCGGGGGGTATTTTACGAACGAGTTTTTGGGCGCGTAATCTCCCCCCTCGAGGGGGAGATGTCGCCGAAGGCGACAGAGGGGGTCGGTACGTCCTGACGCGACTTCCTATCGCGGACAGAGGACGTCAGCGCCTTACGCGCGGCGACCCCCTCTGGCCTGCCGGCCATCTCCCCTTCGAGGGGGGAGATTGCGCCTCACCGCCTTCTCCCTCACATATCGATCATCGAGCGCTTCACCCGGCCGATGATGGTGATGGCGCCTTCCAGCGCCGGCGGCGGGATGTCCATGTAGGAGGCCGGCTGGAAGGGCGGGTTCTCGTTGGGGCGGTAACGCTTGTAGGTGGCCTGGCCGGATTCGTCCGAAATGACGTAGCAGCCATTGGTCACCAGCCGCTTGTCCCTGAGGTTGACGAAGATGATCGAATCCGGTGGCGAGATCTTGTTCATCGACGGGCCGTCGACGCGCAGAGCAATCCATTGGCCCTGCTCCAGATCGGTGGTGGGGATGGTCGGATAGTCGCTGAGATTGACCACCATGTCCTGGCTGCCGAGTTCGCCGGCGCTGATCCATGAGACGATGGGCACATCGACGGTGGCCAGCGACGGCATCGGGATCTGCCGGCCCGACTCGTCAAAGCCGAAATGGCCCCCCGCAAGGCTGCCGCCGTCACCGTTGAACAAGAGCCAGCCGGGATCGACGCCGAACAGGCGGCCGTATTTCTCCGCCGCCTTGCGCGACAGCGGCCGGTTACCATTCTCGTGACTGATCAGCGTGTTCTTGTTGATGTCGCGCAATGCCCGCGCCGCGTCGCTCGGCGAGGCATAACCCGCCTCCGCCCGCGCCTGCTGCAATCTGTGCCTCGGTTCCTGCATCGTACAAATTGCCTGAAATTCATCGTCCAATATGTACGATTTCGCTTGCGTACGTTTCGTACATATCGTACGCTTAGCGCATGATCGAACAAACCGCAAGCGTTTCCGCAGACATCGTCAGCTTTCTCCCATCGTCCGGGCTGTCCTCCTCCCCGGTCCGGACGCAAACCGGGGCTCTTGCCCCGGATCCGGTCGAACCGTCGTCCCCCCGATCGACCGGAACGGCCGGAGCCGCTCCTCTCCCGGCTCCGGCCACCTCTTCAGCCCATGGCGCCGCCGGTGCGCCAAGGGCTGTCTCCGGCGGGCAGGGTATTTCCTGCATCCGCACGGAAGATGGCACCGTCATCCTGTTCGACCGGCTGACGGGCAGGGCGGTTTCCGCCCTCACCAAAGCGGCCGCCGAAGCCGCCTTGCGGCATCTCGCCGGCTCGCTGCCGGCCGCCAGTATCGGCTGACCGCACCGACCATCCGCTCTGATTTTTTCCCGTGGGCCCTCGGGGCCGGCGCTCGGCCTTTGCGCGCGCAATCAATGGATACCGACATGACTGCCTATACCGACACCGAATTGCAGGAGATCGCCGTCTGGCTGAGGGATGGCCTGTCGGCCACAGGGATCGCCGTCCGCTTCACGGCGCTGCGCGGCAGTCCGGTCTCGCGCAATGCCATCATCGGCATCGTCCACCGCAACAGCGCGTTGAAGACCATCGGCTTCGCCAACCCCAGAGGCGGCAGGTCCGGCGGCCGACCGAGGAAGAATGCGACGGGGAAGACTGCGGCAAACGAGAATACCGCCAAGAGGAATCCGCCGGCGCAGCCAAGCAAGCTCGTAAGGGAAGTAGGAGTTTCGAAGCAGGCCGCGCCGGTCAAACCGGCCGCCAAACCGAGCCGTCAGCCATCGGCCAGGCCTCTGTTGCCAGCCCGTCCGGCGCCCTCGATCCCGGGCGAAGGACGGCTGGTGGTGGACGGCGAAATCTACCGCTTCAATGTGCCGGCGCCGCGCCCTGCCTCGCTCGGGCGTCAGCCGCATGTCGCCGCCATGCGCTTCATCGACTGCCTGTTCGACCGCTGCCGCGCGCCGCTCGACCTGACGCTGGAGGAAGACCCCGACAACGATGCTCCCGGCAGTCGGCCGGGGCTCGAGATGCTGTGCTGCGGCCTGCGCACAAGGGCGCTGAAAAGCTACTGCGAATATCATCAGACGCGTTTCCACCGACCTGTGGCGGAGGTGGTGTGAGCGGCTGGGCTCCGTTCCTCGCCTCCGGACGACCCCACCAATGATCGAAAGCCGGCGGGACAGCGCCCCCCTCTGTCCTGGCGGACATCTCCCCCACGCGGGGGGAGATTGGCAGCTCGCTCGCACTGCCTTCCAACGGCGGTGGTGATTGGCGAAAGCCGACGCGACATCCGATCTCCCCCCTCGTGGGGGAGATGCCCGGCAGGGCAGAGGGGGGCGCGAAGGAACGCCAACCTCCCGGCTCAACAACCCAATCCCACAAGGATCCCCCGATGAGCAAAAAAACCGCGCAGAAAGCCAAACCGCCGAAAGTGCCTGCGGGCGAAGCCGAGCAGGTGCGCATCCGCCGCGAGATCGGCCATGATTTCGCGCTGAAGGACGATCGCTTCGGCCGCAAGCGGTTGAGCGTCGGCACCGAAGAGGCGCGGCGCGTCTACGAGGTCTCCAATGACGGCTACACCGCGACCGGTGGCATCGTGCGGGTGCGCAATGTCGATCCGCTGGTCGGCATCACCTCGCTGACCCGCCAGCAGCGTGAGGCCGGCCAGCGGTTTCGCGACGATTTCGAGCGCGCCTCGCGTGACGGGCTGCGGCCGATGCCGTGGGAAGAGCGCATTGACGGCGGCCGCATCAATGGCGGCATCCCCGACCGCGTGCTCAACGCCGGCCGCGCCCACACCCATGCCATCGCCGCCATGGCCCACTGGGAAGTGGCGGAGGTGGTTCGCAAAATCTGCCTCGAAGGCCAGTCGGTGAAGGCGCTCGCCGAACGCACCGGCGAGGGACGAGATGTGGTGGTGAAGCTGTTGAAGGTCGGGCTCGACCTTTTGGCCGTGGGTTACGGGATGATGCTGATGCGGAAGCCGCGATAAGGCCGGCAGCCGCGCAGGAAGCGGCCGGCCGGCAGATGCCGGCCGACCGGTTTCACCCTATCGGATCACCGTTCGCAAACGCGAATTTCCTCGACGATCCTGTGATGATGGCGCCAATGCTTGACCAACTCTATACGGCAATGGCGATGGTGCCTGTGATACCTGTGGTACCTGAAGCCGTTATCGTAGGCATCATACTGGTAGTAGGGGCGAGGAGCGTAGCGATCGTAATAGTCGCCATAGCTGTCATTGTAGTCATCGTCATAGTAGCCGTTGCCGATGCCGATCACGACGCGCCCGCCGGCATTCGCCGGGGCGATCATCGCCGCCGCCGCAGTGATAGCGATAGCCGAAGCAAGCAGGAGCTTTCTCATAGCTGCCTCCTATTCAAGGTTGCGCTAATATAACTCGCTGGGCACGACCTCGTTCCATAATTTTGCAAGATGCGAACGACCCCTGCGCCGTGCATTGCGAGGAAATTCAGCGTCACCTCCTGTCAGCATCGTCCCCCGATTTTTGAACCCTTCGCCGCCCCAGCCATTAATCCGGCATGAATCGGCAAGGGAAGGACGAGACCATGCATGTCATTCTTGGAGGTACCGGCCATGTCGGCTCGGCGGCGGCAATGGCGCTGTTGCGGCAGGGCGAGGATGTCACGGTGGTGACGCGCGACGAGTCGAAGGCCGCATGGTTGGTTGAACAGGGCGCGGAGGCCGCGGTTGCCGATGTGCTCGATGTCGAGGCGCTGCGTGAAGTCTTGCGGCGCGGCAAGCGCGCGTTTCTGCTCAACCCGCCGGCCGATCCATCGACCGACACCGACGCCGAGGAGCGCAAGACGGTTGGCGCCATTGCGGCGGCGCTGGAGGGCTCCGGCCTCGAAAAGCTGGTGGCGGAATCGACCTACGGCGCGCAGGCCGGCGAGGGTGTCGGCGATCTCACCGTCCTTTACGGCCTCGAGCAGAAGCTGAAGGCCCAGGCCATTCCGGCAAGCATCAACCGCGCCGCCTATTACATGAGCAACTGGGATCAGGCCTTGGAGACGGCGCGGCGCGACGGCGTCATCACCTCCTTCTTCCCGGCGGATTTCGAGCTGCCGATGGTGGCGCCGCAGGATCTCGGCGAGGCCGCGGCGAGACGTCTGCTGGAGCCGACGGACAAGACCGGCACGCACTATATCGAGGGCCCTCGGCGCTACTCAGCCGCCGATGTCGCCGCAGCCTTCAGTGCGGCGTTGCGCAAAAACGTGCGCGTGGTCACGGTGCCGCGCGAGCGCTGGACAGAAACCTACGAAAAACTCGGCTTCTCCAAAGCGGCGGCCGAGTCCTACACCCGCATGACCGGGGCCACGCTGGACAAGCCGATGCAGCCGGAAAACCCGGAGCGCGGCACGACCAGCCTGGAAAGCTATATTGCGGCGCTGGTCGAGGGCCGGCCGGAAGACCTGTTGAAGGGTGCCGCGTAAAGTGAAGGGTTGCTGTTGAGAAACAGGCGCTTCGACGACCTACGTGGCCCGCTATTCCTATTGCCTGACCGTTCGGCAGTTGCCCGCCGGCGGCGTGGTCTTGCAGATATCGATGGAGGTGCGCGTGTCGCCGTGACCGGTTTCGGTTATCAGATTCAGGTCCAAAAGTTCGTATGTCATGAGGTATCGTATGCTGTCGTCGGGTGTTTTTTGCATGGCCGATACGATCCACGAACCTGCTTTCATCTCGGTGAAATAGCTGTCGACCTTGCGTTCATACCATTTGGGTATCGGAACGAGGACGATGGTCTTCTTGCCGTGGATTTTCTTGGCGGTCGGCAGCATGATCCGGTGAATGCCGACAAAGGCGCGGCTGTCTGCCAGGCGCCGTACGCCGCCCGCAAGAACCATCGTACAAGCTGACGAACAGACTGCGCCGACGGGGTTGGCGACGCCGAAGCGGAGGTCGCCCGGCCCGCAGGCTTTTGTGTCTGGCGCGCATTCGGAGAACTCCGTCTTGCCAACCATCGTGTCGAGCCCGCTGGCGCGGATCATATGGCCAAGCGCCATCGCCGCATCGGTCTCGCCGCCCGGGGAATTCAACGCCAAAGGCAATTTGCGGGGGCCGAGTTTTTTCAGCAAAGCCTTCAGCAAAGCTGGCGTGCCGGCCACGATGTGACCTTCCGCCGAAATCCATTCCGGGCATGTCGGCTCGCATCCTGGCGTGCTGTTGCGTACAACGACGAAGTGCATCGGCGGTGTATATGCCAGTATGGCAGGCTCAGGCGTCGTTTGGGCGATCGCGCCGCCAATCGCCAGCAGCACGAAAACCAACGTCCATGCGAATGTCTTCATGCCGAGCCTCGCCTGGCAGAGCATCACTTGAGAAATGGGTCTTTGCAAGCATTATCAAAACAAGCCGACCACGTGTTTCTATGGGCCGCGCACTATCTCTGCATGATGGACAGGCCGCTACTGGCGGCCCCTGTCTGAACCGTCGTCGCTTTCCGCCGCCCCCTCCCACCCGAACACACTGCGCCCGCCAAGCAGGTGCGACTGGTCGAACTCGCCGGCGACGATCTCCTTAAGGCTCGGCCCGGTGACGTAGCGCTCCAGCCGCCGCGCTTCGCCATCCAGCCGCTTCAGCGCGCCAAGCTCTTCCTCGCGGCCGAGCTTTGCCTTGCCGACGGCCGATTTCAGCACCGCGATCGTCTCGTCATAGACTTTCAGCGGCACCGGGAAGGGGTGGCGGTCCTTGCCGCCATGGGCGAGCGAGAAGCGCGCCGGATCGGAGAAGCGGCAAGGCGCGCCATGCACCACTTCCGCCACCATGGCCAGCGCCCTCACTGTGCGCGCGCCGACGCCGGGCACCAGCAGCAGTTCGGGAAAATCGGCCGGCCCGCTTTCTATTGCCGCGGAAATGTTGCCGTGCAGCCGGTGCATGACGATGTCGCTCTCGCGCACGTCATGATGTGCCGGCATCACCAGATTGGGCAGCATCGGCTGCGCCGGGGGCTTCGCAGGCTCCGCTTTCGGCGGCGGCTCCAGCAGGGCAAGCTCGTCAAGGATCCGCTCCGGGCTCATGGTCTTCAACAAATCGAGCTGTCCGGTCCGCGACGGCTCGGCGCGATGGTCGGTGAGGTTGACGATCTCGCCCTGCCGCTCGCCCTCGATCGCCGCATGCGGCTGGTCGACGAAGCTTGTCAGCCCTTCCGACAGCCAGTGATAGCGCCGCGCCTGGCGGCTGTCGCCGTTCATGCCTTGCTGCACCACCACCCAGCGGCTGTCGTCGGTGACGATGAAGCCGTGCAGATAGAGGTCGAAACCGTCCTGCACGGCCGCACTGTCCACCTTGGCAACCAGGCGGCTGGCGGTGGCAAGCGCCGCACCATCGATGCCGACGCGCTCGCCGATCGCCATCAGCTCCTGCGGCGTCTTGCGCGAATGCGCGCCGCGCCCGCCGCAGACATGGATGCCGAGCTCCCGCGACATCGGGTTCAGCCCGCGCTTCAGCGCGCCGACGACCGAGGTGGTGATGCCTGAGGAGTGCCAGTCCATGCCCATGACGGCGCCGAAGGACTGGAACCAGAACGGATGCGCCAGCCGCCGCAACAGCTCGTCGCGGCCATAGTGATGGATGATCGCCTCGCACAACACCGCGCCCAGTCGCGTCATACGATCGCCCAGCCATTTCGGAACCCGCCCGCCATGCAGCGGCAAGTCCGCACTGCCGCTTCGCTGCGTCAAGTGAATGCTCCCGTGGCTAAAGGCGCGTCCGGCGGTGCGCCTGTGATGCAGATGGCATTTGGGGGGAGATTTGCAATCGGAGCAAGTGCCGGATAAATTGCTAGTCACTCCTGTCCGATCTCTATGACTTCTGAACCGCCGCCTGTCAGCCAGCCAATTAATGTGGTGACCACGGGATCAAGATCTTTCCCCTGCAATGCACATTCCCAAACCGTGGCAACCCTCCATCCGATAGCCAGCAGCTCATCCCGGTTTCGATGATCGCGGGCCACATTCGAAGCAAACTTTGTCTGCCAGAATTCAGGGCGCGTTGCGGGCGTGGTTGCAAACCGGCAATCAGGATGCCTGTGCCAGAAACAGCCATGAACGAAGCAGACGGATTTGAACCTGGGAAACACGATATCCGGGCGGCCTGGCAGTTTCGCGTAGTGCAAGCGATAGCGGATGCCTTTTGCATGCAGCGCTTTGCGGAGCATCAGTTCGGGGATGGTATTCTTCCCCTGTATGCCCGCCATCATTCTCGATCGGGTTGCCTTGTCGACCACGTCCGTCATCAGGCAAGACCCTTTACATGAGGGGCAGAACCTGGGAAGACGTTAGGCAATGGGTTTCCCAATGATTTCTCGCGAGTCCAATCCAGTTGCTGTAGTCGACCTCTTCTCCGGGCCAGGTGGCCTGGGAGAAGGTTTTTCGGCTTGCCGGACGCCAGCTGGCGAGCGGCAGTACCAGATCGACGTGTCGATCGAAAAGGAAGCTTCCGCTCATCAGACACTAAGACTGCGAGCTTTCCTGCGCCAGTTCGATGAATTTCCGTCCGAGTACCATGCATGGCTCAATGGCGAAAGCGAGCAACCAGATTGGAAATCGATCTTCCCGTTTGAATGGGCCGCCGCCGAAGATGAAGCGCGATGTCTCGAACTCGGGCTACCTGAAACCTCTCACTTTCTCGAAAGCCGGATTCAAGCAGTTCGCTCCCGACATCGTGGTCGGACAATTCTGATCGGGGGGCCGCCTTGCCAAGCCTATTCCCTCGTCGGACGCGCAAGGAATGCCGGCATAGCGCACTATCAGCCGCAGCATGATCATCGGAACTTTCTGTACAACGAATACGTCAAGGTTTTGGAAGCTCTGAAGCCGGCCGCCTTCGTGATGGAGAATGTCAGGGGGATGTTGTCAGCTGCAATAGAGGGCAGCGGGATATTCCTGCAGGTCATGGAGGATCTAAAACACGCTGGCGGCACGGACAGCTACCGGCTCCTCGCCCTTGCTCCGTCAGGTCAATTGCAGTTCGGTGAAGAACCTCGGCCGCAGGATTTCATCGTTCGCGCCGAAGAGCACGGGGTTCCGCAAGCCCGCCACCGGGTCATCATCATCGGTGTGCGGCGAGATGTGATCGATGGGCTTCCCGAAGACCTTTTGCCCCGTCTTGGCAGCAGGAAACAGCCGGTGACTCTGTCCATGGTGCTGGGGGCCATGCCGAGAATGCGAAGTGGTCTCAGCAGAGCCGATGACGCACCTGCATGGGTTGAGGCGATGGCAGAGGCAATCCGCGTCGTGAAAGGTGAGCTGTACGCGCTCCCGTCAACAAGCCACGAAGCGTTTGTGCTTGAACTTCGCAGGGTCGAGGATGAGCACCAGTCCCTTGTTTCGCGCGGGCACGGCGTCACCGGTGGGGTAGCGCTGCCCGACAACTGTCCGTCCGACCTACGCGCTTGGCTTTCCGATGCGCAACTGTACCGACTTCCCCAAAACGAAACACGCGGACATATGTCTTCGGATCTCGGGCGATACTTGTTCGCAGCCTGCTACGGCCGTGTCTTCGGGGTAAGTCCCAAGGCGGCAGACTTTCCTGCTGCCCTCGCTCCCAATCACCGCAATTGGGAAACCGGGAAGTTCAACGACCGTTTCCGGGTACAGCTGGCAAACCGTCCTTCTTCCACGGTCACGAGCCACATTTCGAAGGATGGCCACTACTTCATACATCCCGATCCCGCACAGTGCCGCAGTCTGACGGTGCGCGAAGCCGCCCGTTTGCAGACCTTTCCGGACAACTACACTTTTCTCGGAAACCGAACCGAGCAGTATGTCCAGGTAGGAAATGCTGTTCCTCCGTTCTTGGCTTGGCAAATTGCCGAGAAGCTCTTCCCCGTCCTTAATTACCAAGACGCTGGCGAACAGCTAGGCCGCCAGCGATGGCGCGAGATAGCGTGAGTCAACGCTAGCCTCAGCACTGTGGACGGAGCTCATCTACAGCGCTGACCCAAGGCTCCTTCGTTGTCGCGTGACGTCAGCGACTGGGGATGAGGATGTGTGCTTTCAATCGTGCGCTCTATGCGTGCTTGATCGGAGACTGCACGTTCCTCCGATGCCATTCTCATAATATTTAGAAAATGTGTTGAATATGTGCGAGTGGGCAGCTAATTGTGATGCATCAAGCGTGTCCACGGAGGAAAATGTGCGAGACAAACGCGAAAAATTTGTAGGCCTTGCAGAGGCCAGAGTGAGCAAGACCCTCAAGGACCTGCAACTTGTGGGTAATCTGTCGAATCGTGCGGCATACGAATTCACGGACTCGGACGTCCGCAAGATTTTTGGTGCGCTTCAGAAAGCGCTCGATAGCGCTAAAGGGAGGTTCTCAAAGGAAGGCGAGGTCGGAAGCGGCGATTTCAAGCTCTGACAAGGCCGCGGCAATGACTGCCAATAATGGGTTTGGCAATGTATTTAAGGATGGCCATACAAGGAAACTAGGATGACTGGGATCGAATTTCTCTTCAATCAGGCCAATAAGGTCGAAGGCTTGGCTTATGCTGGTTTTGAGACGTTCCGCGGGTCTCCATACACAAGCTGTGCACGCGAGACAGGGCAAAACAGTCGCGACGCTCCGAGTGGAAGTGGTCCCGTGCAGGTTGCTTTCAATCTGCTTGAGGTCGACCGAAGCGAGATCCCCTTTGCCGATCAGCTGGCGCACTCGATTGACTGCTGTCTCGACACGCCGCGCGATGACAAAACGCGTCAGCATCTAGAGCGCGCCAAGGAAAGGATATCTTCGCAGACCATTAAGGTTCTCGAGATCGCGGATTTCAATACAACCGGTCTGACAGGCCCCGTCGACGATCCCAACTCTGTATTTGCAGCACTGGTGAAAGGCGACGGCGTCACGAACAAAACCGACGAAGCGTCCGCGGGGTCGTATGGTATCGGCAAGAATGCCGCATATGCAGTTTCCGATCTCCAGACGGTGATTTACTCGACGCGATTTACCGATCCCGCGTCAGGGCAAACCGCTTTTGCGGCGCAAGGCCGATTGAGACTGATTTCGCACACCGACGGCGATCAGAAGTTGTCGGCAGAAGGCTACTGGGGCAATCCGGGTTTTTCTGCGATCGAATCCGTTGATGAAGCTCCAGCTTGGGTGGGGCGAGAGGCAATTGGCACATCCATCTTCTCGGTCGGCTTTCGCGAAGAAAGTGACTGGGCAGAGCGCATGACCCTTTCGCTTGCCACGAACTTCTTTCTTGCGATCGACCGCGGGGAAATCGAGTTCTTCGTTAACAATGGTGCGATGACGATGAACCAGTCATCGCTCGATAGCATCCTAGATGCGCCCAAGATTGCAGACGTCGCTGAGACGGTCGGGCAGAGCTATGAACTGACGCGCGCTAAGCAGCTTCTTCGGTGCGCGCGTTCTGAGGCAACTGTAAGGCATCCGGTTTCAGTACCGGGGCTAGGCGAATTTGTTTTGCATCTACTGGTCGCAGAAGGTTTGCCACGCGAGATCCACATCCTGCGGAATGGGATCTACATATGCGACAATTTCGCGAAATTTGGTCAACCAATGAGGCGTTTTCCAAGCACCCGTGAGTTTATTGCCATTCTGGAACCATCGAAGGGGAACGCCGGGCGGAAATCAAGCCAGCTTCTGAAACGCATAGAGAATCCGGCACATGGAGCTTTCGAACCTGAGAGGATCGTTGACGGCGCTGAGCAGGCACTAGCAAGAAAGCAAATTAAGGAGCTAATCACGAACGTCCGCGAAATCATCCGCGCAGCCGCGAAATTGGACGACATAGACCACAGTCAGATTGACGAACTTTCGCATTTGTTTGCGGCCGGCGCCTCAGCAGATCCCAAGAGTACTGATGAAGCGGAAAAAGACCCTGACCGGTATAGATACGGCGAGGCCCGCAAAGGAAATCGAACAAAGGAGCCGCCTGTCACAGGAACGGGTGCCGGCAAGCGGCGACAGAGGACCGAGGAAAAGGCCACGAAGACCAAAGGCGAAAATACGGGCGACGAAACTAGGACGCCCCGAGGATCAGGGCCGACGGTTCCGCTTACCGCAGTGCGTTCTGCGCTCGTTGATGGTCGGGACAGCAGGGTCCGGTCAGTATTTTTCACCGCCGGCGCGAATGCGAGCGCAGAAATCATTGTTTCCGCGTCAGGTCTGACAGATGACGTTCCCCTCACTTTAGCCTCCGCTGATTCGGGAATGATCGTCGATGGAAAACTGCGTACTTCCGTGAAGGAAGGCGAGCGGGTCAGGGTCCAAATCGAGTTCGCCGAGCCCTATGCCGGACCGATCGAGCTTACCGCTACCTCAGTAACAACTGCCCGGCCTGTGGACGGAGTCGCGTGAGATGAAGATTTCCGAGACTACTAGCTACCCTCATCCTGTGCTTGCGCCGTGGTCCGAGGATATTGCCCACGCGAACTTCACTGCGGATATCGCCTTTCGGGAAGAGGCCGAAACAACGCAGGTGTCCCTACATTGCACAGTGACGCTGAGTCAGTCGGATATCGAGGCTATGATAGTCAACGGCTCGGCCGCATTCGGATGCTTCATAAAATGTCGTGAAACCGGGTTTCGACGGCTCCAACGTATCGGTTATCCGTCGGGTCGGCATGATTTCGCTCCTGGTGCTCTGCTCGGTCGCGTGCAGATCCGGCCGATAATCTGGTCGCTCAAGCCCATCCAAGGTTATCATCCCGCGGGCGCTCATTCCGAGTTCGGCGACGGCTCCGACGTCACGGCAGGTCAGATCCTCGCGCTCGACGACGAGAGCATTATCGACGTCACGCACGCATACCTCGCCCCGATAGAGTCCATCTTCGAGATCGTATCCTCTGACGACGTTGTTGATGGGAGGTTCGAGATCAATGCCGAGGCCGACCGGATTGCGGTCACTATGTCCAAGAAAACATTCGAACTGGTTCAGCATCTGCGGGCTTTTAGTGATGGTAGTAAGACGGCTGTGATGAACGCGCTTTATGCGCCAGTCATCATGCAAATTCTGGATCTCGTCGGAGACGGGTTCGACCAATTCGACCAATATCGTTGGCTGCATCCGTTCAGAGCCCGCTGCGAACTAGCGGACATTAAAATCGAGAAGCTAGATCTAATCAATGATGCTCAGAAATTGCTAGCGCTACCATTCTCATCTCTTGTGCAACTAATTGACTTAACTGAAGAGGACTAATTCGTGGCAGTCGAACCTATGAAGCTGCTGTCAGCAGCTGTTGTCGACAAGCTCAACAGCGATGTGTCCGCTAACGCTGATCGATACAGGGCAAGCGGCTTTGACGATCTCGCAAAGCAGAATGGCTGGGCCATAGAGACCGGGTTAGTGAAATGGGACCCCGCCATCGCTCAGTTGCTCGATCCCTCCGTAACGCCTGAGGCCGAGATTAGAAACTCACTGCTAGTTTTCGGTTCATTCGAAGGGATGACGCCGGCGCTAGCCCGAGAGGAGCGCCTCTGGACGCGGTTGTGCCATATCGAATTTCTGGAATTTTGTCGTCACCGATGGTTACCTGCAAAGGACGACGTCGCAGGTGCTGCTAGGCTGCATTTCTTTGCACGGGGGCTTACAGGCTGCCGCGACGACAACGCCGTTGGTCGCCTCTGGTGGAACGGGCACGTTGCATCGCTCGCTATGCCAGAAGATATCGAGGAAGGGCTCCGGCGTCTCTTGGCGACAGCGAATACTAGACTACAAATCGTTGATCGTGCCGATACCGCATTCAGGCAACCGCTTGTCAGCGGGATACTGCGCCTCCTCCCGCTTCATGAATGGTTTCGGAGTAGCGACGATGCGATCGCTTTTTTCATGCGTGAAGTGAACAAGCGGTGCGGTGGTATCCTCTTTGAGGCGCTAAACCAGGACGCAATCGATACGCTGCTCGAGGAATGTTTGACATTCGCGAAAGCGCGCAAGGTAGCGTCGCATGGCATGTCGCTTGCGCGCTAGACATGGATCGAAACCATTTCTCAGGGCATCTCTTCCCTACCTCACCCGCTCAACCACCGCCTTCTCCACCGCCGGCTCCAGCGTCTCCGCGAACGGCGTCGCCAGATGATGTTGGTCGCGGTAGGCGATCTTGCCGTTGATGAAGACGTGGCAGGTTTTTGCGTCGCAGAACTGGCTGGTCATGTCGATGTAGCTGGCGCCGGGCACGGCGCGCACGATGTTGCGCTCCACCGCCGCGTTGGCGTCGTTGGCGGCTTCGGCGCGCTTCTGGTCGCATAGCGACGGCTTTTCGCCGCGCCAAAGCGCGCGTGCCACACAGGTGTCGACATGATCGTCGTTGAACGGCACGTCGCGGATGACGGCAACCTTCAGCCCGGCCCGGCTGAACGCGGTGAGCGTCGCGCGGAGGCCGGCGCGCCCGTCGGCATCCTGGCTGACGGGCGCCTGCGTGCCGGCTGACATCTTGTCCAGGCTGTCCAGCGCGATCTCCGAGATCACCACCAGGTTCGGCCGTTCTTCTCGGCCGCCTCGATCAACGGTGTCGACCAGTGGTCGGCATGCGAGTCACCGAACAGCGCAATCGAGCGGCCGGCGTCCTTGTTGCCGAACACGCAGGCCTTTGGCGTCACCGTCTCAAAGGAGAGAATACAGCCGGCCGCGCGCGCCGTGGACGGCTGCGCGGCGCTGGCGGCAATGCAGGCAGGCGCTCCACGCGCGGCCACCGCCTCCTTCGCCAAATCTCCGACATCCGGGGTCGGCCCTTGCGTTGCCCCCGTCACACGCATCGGCTATCCAACCGGCAGCCATGCAATTCGGACGGAGCCTCCCATGACCAATACCACCATTCTCAAATTCGGCGCTGTCGAGCATGCCGAGGGCGGCGACTTACCGGGCTGGATCGTTGTCGCGGGCCGGCCGACGATGCAGACCGCCGTGCAGCACACCACCGCCGACGGCAAGGTGCTGTCGGGCACCTGGCGGGCCTCGCCCGGCACTTATCACGCCACCTACACCGACTATGAGTTCGTGCACATGATCGCCGGCCGCATCATCATCACGCCCGATGGCGGCACGCCGGTCGAGGTCGGTCCGGGCGATGCGTTCGTGGTCGAAGCCGATTTCAAGGTCACCTGGCAGATCATCGAGCCGGTAACCAAGCACTTCGTCGTCAAGCTTGCTTGATCGCGTCGTCAGGAGTGCCTGATCGGTGCCGATACACGTCGGCCGGCGCGGTTCATCGCCAGCGTCCCCCTCGCCCAGCAGGGGGAGGGGGACGTAGCGAAGCGAATATCGGTTAAGAGGGCGTCACCTCGTTCGCTTCGAACCGATGCGGATCGAAAGCTGAGACGATCGCGTTCTGCGGTGCCTGGTCGAGAGAACGCAGGCCAGGACTGCTGCCGGGTCGCCGGCGCGTCAGCCAAGAGCGAGCGGCGCACTTCGAGAGTGCATGCCGCCCGTCCGGCGCCGGGCCGTCAATGCTGTTGTTACGAAACCCCCCAGCCCCGTCTCAACCGCCACGGCCATGGCGTGACCCATGGCTTGCTATACGCATGCAGCACCGCGGTCTGTCAACGCCGCCCGCAATGGGCGCGGGAGGTCCCTTTTGCGCCTCCCGGCCAGCTTTCCAGCCGGCCTCGCGCAAGCCATTCGCCGCTCCAAAATGCGCTTGAACTGGCGGTTTTCCGGGTGTTCCGGCCGCTCCGGAGCGGCCCTTTGGCGCGACAGAGGTCACGATCTAGGCGATTGGATGAATTTGTCTTTCGCGGCTGAAACGTTTCAGGAGCCGGATTGTAAACCTGACTTTTTTTGGGTGTATTTCCCTCACGTCAGTTTTGCACCCCAGCCGGCCCGATCGACCCGCCGGAGGGCAAGCCTCAGGGGCCGGCGTCGGCGCTCTGAGTCTCTCGGACCGACGGGCGCCGGACCATGCCGCTGACGACATAGGCGGCCGCGCCCAGCGCCGTGATCCAGAAGCTCGTCGGCCAGTCGGTCAGGAAGGCTAGCGTCAGGCTGATCCAGGCGATGATCACGGCAAGCGCGATGGACGCCAGCACGCCGGCTCCGACGCCGCTGGTAAGCCTGAGCGCGGTGGCTGCAGGCGCCACCATCAGCGCGAAGACGAGCAGCACGCCGACGATCTGCACCGCCTCGGACGTGGCGACGGCGACCAGCACCATGAACAGGGTCGAGACAAGAGTGAGCGGCACGCCGCGCGCTTCGGCGAGTTCCGGCTGCAGGCTGGCGAACAGGAGCGGGCGCGCGATCAGCAAAAGCGCGACAAGGATCGCCACCGCCAGCACCGCAAGCACGATAACGGTGCGCAGGCTGATGCCCAGCACATTGCCGAACAGCACGTTGGTCGCCTGCGAGGCGAAGGCGGTGTAGAAATGCAGAAACAGCAAGCCCAGGCCGAGCGACAGCGTCAAGACGATGCCGATGGCGACGTCGCGATGCGCGCGCTCGCCAAGCAGGCCGATGCCGATGCCGGCGGCGACGGTGAACACGGTGAGGCCGAGAAACGGCGACAGCCCGATCAGGCCGGCGCCCGTGGCGCCGGGAAAGCCGACATGGGAGAGCGCATGACCGGCGAAGGTCTGGCCCCGGAGCACGAGGAAGTAGCCGACCGCGCCCGAAACGATGCCGACGATGGTGCAGGCATAGAAGGCGTTGCGCATGAATTCATAGTCAAAGATCGTGGACATGCGCCCCGCTCTCCAGTTCGACATCGTCGGCCATGACGAAGATGCGGCCGGCAACCCGCACCACATTGATGTGCGTGCCGTAGAGTTTCGACAGCACCGGACCGCTGATGACCTCGTCGACGGAGCCGATCGCCGCCTTGCGGTTGCCGAGATAGAGCACGCGGTCGACGGCGCGCAGCAGCGGGTTGATCTCGTGCGAGCAGAACAGCACGGCAATGCCGAGCCGTTCGCCGATCTGATGCACCAGGTCGATGATCGCGCGCTGATGGCCCGCATCAAGACTGATCAGCGGCTCGTCGAGCAAAAGCAGTTGCGGATTGCCGATCAAGGATTGCGCGATCAGGATGCGCTGGCGCTCGCCACCGGAAAGCTCGCCCAGCGGCCGCCGCGCAAGGTCGCCGGCGCCCACCTCTTCAAGTGCCTTCCACGCCGCCTCCTTCTCGGCAGCCGATGCGACGGGCCAGCCCCAGCGATGCCCGCCGGCGGCACTCAGCACGAAGTCGAGGCCGCTGACGCCGACATCGCCAAGCGCGCGCCGCGCCTGCGGCATATAGCCGATGTCGGCGTTGCCGCGCGTCGGCGATTTGCCAAGCACCGAAATGGCGCCGCCGGCCGGTTTGATCAGGCCGAGAATGGCGCGCAGCATCGTCGTCTTGCCGGCGCCATTGGCGCCGAGCAGGCCGACAAAGGCGCCTTGCGGAATCGAAAAGGAGACGTCGGATAAAACCCGGCGTCCCCCATAGGTCAGCGTGACCTTGTCGAATTCGATTGCGTTCATTTAGTCACATTCATTCGCAGTCACGTTCATTGTGTGCGGGCGGCGAGCGCCTTCTGAACCGCGTCGATCTGGCCGCCGAACCAGGTCTGGATCGTCTGGCCCGCCGGTTCCGTCTCGGTGACGCCGATGACCGTGACCTTATTCTGCCTGGCGATGTCGAGCAGCCTTGTCGTTGCCTCGTCGGTCACCTGCGAATTGTAGAACAGGATCTTGGCCGAGCCGTCCTTCAGGCTGTTTTCGAACGCCGCCACCTGCGTGGCGCTCGGCTCCGCATCGTTCATCAAGACCACCTGGAAATCGTAGTTCAGCATCTTGAGACCGAGCGCTTCCGCCATGTAGCCGAAGACCGGCTCGTTAGCCGTCACCTCGGTGCCGGCGTACGTCTTCTTGACGTCGGCGATTTCCTTGTCAATGGCCTCGAGCGAGGTCTGGAATGCCTTCAGGTTCGCCTCGTAGTGCACCGCATTGGCCGGATCGCGCTTGACAAGGTCGGCGCTCAGCGCCTTGGCGATGGCCGGCAGCGTCGCCGGGTCGTACCACAGATGCGGGTTGTCGCCCGACTTCTTGCCGATCAGGTCGGCGGCGACGATGGTCGTGCGATCCTTGGCTGTCGAGGCCGACAGCAGCTTGTCCATCCACGGATCGTAATCGGCGCCGTTATAGATGACGATCTTGGCATCGGCGATGGTGCGCGCCGTCGACGGGCTGGTCTCGAACAGATGCGGATCGTCGTCGGGATTGGCCAGGATGCTGGTGACGGTGACGTTGCTGCCGCCGATCTGGCGGGCAAGGTCGCCATAGAAATTCTCGGCCGCCACGATGGTCAGCTTGTCTTCGGCGCCGACAGCCGTGCCGGTCAAAAGCGGCACCGCGACGAGCAGCGCGGCGAGAAAGGGAATGCGACGCATCCGTGGTCTCCTTGCAGTCTGAAATGTATGTCGCCGGAGAGGCGGGCTGTGTAACTGTATAACAGTAACAATATAACGTTTGCGTCGAAAATACGGCTGATGTCAATGGGCTTTTCGAGCCGCGCAGTTTTTCACGCGCACAAAAGCGTGAGCGGCCTGCGCCGATCAGGCGGAGCCACTCATGCCTGTCGGCTATATGCGAAAGGGCAGGCGATCGCCGGCACCGCGAGGCCGCTGCGAACACACCGGTCGTGGCGGTATCCTGATGAATTCGCGGCGGGTAAGTTCCTTGCTTGTTGCCGTCAGTTTTGCGGACGCCTTCCCTCCCACGCGTCCTGCAACAGGGCGCGGATTGCGGCGCGGTCGAAAGGCCGCGGATTCCAGTATGGGTTCCTGGTCGCGATCTCAGCGGCGCGGTCGAGATCGGCCTGCATGAGGCCGAGTTCTTTCAATGTAAGGGGCGCGCCGACCGCCTCGGCGAAATCCTGGAGACCGCTACCGGCGCTGCCGCCAAACAAGTCGGCGACCGGCTTCAACAAGTCGGGCACCGCGACGGCGTTGAAGCCGATCGTGTGCGGCAACATCACCGCATGGGTCTCAGCATGCGGCATGTCGAAAGAGCCGCCCAGCGTGTGACAGATCTTGTGATGCAGCGCCATGCCGACGGCGCCGAGCACCGTACCGCACAGCCAGGCGCCGTAAAGCGCATCGCCGCGTGCATCGATGTTTCCAGGCTCCTTGGTCAACACCGGCAGCGCCGCCTTCATGGCGCGCAATCCTTCTTTCGCCATCAGGGTGGAAATCGGATTGCGATCCTGCGCGTAAAGCGCTTCGGCCGCGTGCGCCATGGCGTTGAGTCCTGACGCGACGCTCATCGCTATCGGCAGGCCGACGGTCAGCTCTGGATCGTAGATCACCACTTCCGGCAGGATCCTTGCGTCACGCATTGTGGTTTTTTCGCCGTTCTCGGTCTGACCGAGGATCGGCGTCACCTCCGAGCCGGCATAGGTGGTCGGGATGACGATCTGCGGCAGGTCGGTGCGCCAGGCGATCGCCTTGCCGAGACCGGTGGTAGAGCCGCCGCCAAGCGCGACAACGCAGTCAGCCTTGACCTCGGTCGCCTTGGCCATTGCCGTTTGGGTTACCTCGACCGGCGTGTGCATGGCGGCGCCCGAAAAGGTGCCGGCCGCCAGCGCGCCGAGGGACTTGGCAAGCGCCTCGCCGTCGGCAGCCCGATGCGGCGTCGACAGCACCAGCGCGCGCTTGCAGCCGAGCTTTTCGATCCAGGTGCCCACCTCGGACGACGCGCCATTGCCGAAGACAATATGCCCAGGGCTGCCGGAATAGGTGAACGTCCTTGTCATGCCGCTCCGCTCCCTTTGCATACTATCATTGTGACGGAGCCGAAATCGAGCGACCAGCTCTCGCTGCCGACGACATCGTTTGCGTCGTCACCGTCTCGCAAGCGGGGCCTGATCTCTCCCGCGTACTCGCAAACGTATCGCCTTGACCACAAAAACGTCAAAAAAGTATCAGTGAGGTGGACACACCGTGGTGGCGGCTGCATGAATTGCCGCCTAAGCTTTGGTCACTGCAGAGAGCGGCAAACGCGGCCTGCGGGAGATGGCACTGCAACTGGTCGCATGACCGGACCGGCGCCGGGAGGAACTGACATGAATCCGGACTTGGAAGTCGTCCAGATCAGACGCGGCGAGTCGTTCAAGGCCTGGGCCCACGGCTACCCCTTCCACACGGTGCGCTGGCACTTCCACCCCGAATACGAAATCCATCACGTCGTCGCCACCACGGGCCATTATTTCGTCGGCGACTTCATCGGCGAGTTCGAGCCCGGCAATCTCGTGCTCACTGGCCCGAACCTGCCGCACAATTGGGTTAGCGACGTGCCGGCAGGCGCCAGCGTGCCGCTGCGCGGCCGCGTCGTGCAGTTCTCGCAAGAGTTCATCGCCGACGCCACCGCCGCGTTGCCGGAACTTGCCGGTTGTGAAAACATTCTCGAGCTCAGCCGCCGCGGCGCGCTATTCTCCACCGCTACGGCCAAGCTCGCCGCACCTGTGCTGGCCGAACTGGTCGAAGCGCAAGGCGTTCGCCGCATCGCTTTGTTCATGGAGCTGGTCGATATTCTGAGCCGCGCCGCCGATGTGCGGACGCTCACCAGCGCCAGCTATCTGCCAGATCCCTCAGGCTTCATGTCGGCCGGCGTCAACAAGGCGCTTGCCTATATCAACGCCAACCTGACCGAGCCGTTCAGCGAAAGCGATCTGGCGGCGATTGCCGGCCGCAGCCCGAGCGCGTTTTCGCGCAGCTTCCGCCGCCATACCGGCATGGCCCTGGTGCAGTATGTCAACCGGCTGCGCATCAACCTTGCCTGCCAGCTGCTGATGAGTGAGGCCGACATGCCGATCACCGAGATCTGCTATGCCGCCGGCTACAACAACATCTCGAATTTCAACCGCCAGTTCCTGACCCAGAAAGGCATGTCGCCTTCGCGCTTCAGGGCCCTGCTGGCGGAAAACATCAGCGCGGAGATTGCCGCCTAACAGGGAGGACCGGGAGGAGCCTAGACATTTACTGAGGTAAGAACGCGGGGTGCGTTGGAGGCGCCCCGTGCTGGAGATCGCTTGTCCCGAAATCCAGGGATATCAAGAGGATGCGCAGCACGGATCAAGTGCTCCGTTGTTCCTCGCAACAGCCCGACTGCAGTCAAGGCCCGGCGCCATGTGGTGTCCAGGGCTTCATGAAACCATTCCTTGAAACGGAGCTATCGAAATGACCAGATTTGCCTGGAAATCGACGGGAGCCATCGCGCTCACTCTTTCTCTTCTTGGCGGCACCGCTGCCTTTGCCGCCCCGGTTACCGACGCCACGGTCGCCTTCTTGATGCCCGACCAGGCCTCGACGCGCTACGAGCAGCACGACTATCCCGGCTTCGTCGCCGAGATGAAAAAACTCTGCCCCGGCTGCAAGGTGATCTACCAGAACGCCGATGCCGACGCCTCGCGCCAGCAGCAGCAGTTCAACTCGGTGATCTCGCAAGGCGCCAAGGCGATCGTGCTCGACCCTGTCGACTCGACTGCCGCCGCCTCGCTGGTCAAGCTGGCGCAGAGCCAGGGCGTCAAGGTCATCGCGTATGATCGCCCGATCCCGACCGCACCTGCCGACTTCTACGTCTCGTTCAACAATGAAGGCATCGGCAAGGCCATTGCCGACTCGCTCGTCGAACACCTCAAGGCGCTGAAGGTCGACCCCGCCAGCGGCGGCCTGCTGCAGATCAACGGATCGCCGACCGACGCGGCCGCCGGGCTGATCAAGAAGGGCATCCATTCCAGTCTCGACAACAGCGGCTACAAGATCCTTGCCGAATACGACACGCCGGAATGGGCGCCGCCGAAGGCGCAGCAATGGGCAAGCGGCCAGATCACCCGCTTCTCCACGCAGATCGTCGGCGTCGTTGCGGCCAATGACGGCACCGGTGGTGGCGCCATCGCCGCTTTCAAGGCCGCCGGTGTCGATCCGGTGCCGCCGGTGACCGGCAACGACGCGACGATCGCCGCCCTGCAGCTGATCATCGCCGGCGACCAGTACAACACCATCTCCAAGCCGAGCGAGATCGTTGCGGCGGCTGCCGCCAACGTCGCCGTCCAGCTTCTGTCGGGCGAGACGCCGAAGGCCGAAATGACCCTCTACGACACTCCTTCGCAGCTGTTCACGCCGGCGGTGGTGACGCAGGAAAACCTAAAGGCCGAGATCATCGACAAGAAGATCAACACCGCCGAAGAGCTTTGCGTCGACCGCTATGCCGAAGGCTGCAAGAAGCTCGGCATCACAAAGTGAAAATGCAGGTCGCCCAAAATCGCGCAGCGGTTTTGGGATAAGACATGCATAAAAGGATGACCTAGAATCCTGATCCTGCTTTCCGGCCGCCCTTGCGGCGGCCGGAAGTTAGCAGTCACTCTTGACCGCCCATCCGGAAAGGTTTGCCACCATGTCTGACATCTCTGACGGACCGGTTTCGGCAGGCGAGCTGGTGCTCAGCCTGCGCGGCATCTCGAAGAATTTCGGCGCCGTTTCGGCGCTCACCGATATCGATCTCGATGTCCATGCCGGCGAGGTGGTGGCGCTGGTCGGCGACAATGGAGCCGGCAAGTCGACGCTGGTCAAGATTCTGGCCGGCGTCCACCAGCCGAGCTCGGGGACCATCAATTTCCGTGGCAGGCAAGTGACCATGCCTGACCCGAGTGCCGCGCTGACGCTCGGCATCGCCACCGTCTTCCAGGATCTCGCACTGTGCGAAAACCTCGACGTCGTCGCCAACATCTTTCTCGGCAAGGAGCTCAACCCGCTGCGGCTGGACGAGGTGGCGATGGAGATCCGCGCCTGGACGCTGCTCAACGAATTGTCTGCGCGTATTCCAAGCGTCCGCGAGGCGGTCGCCTCGCTTTCCGGCGGCCAGCGCCAGACCGTGGCGATCGCCCGCTCGCTGCTGCTCGACCCCAAGGTCATCCTCCTCGACGAGCCGACCGCCGCGCTTGGCGTCGCCCAGACGGCGGAAGTGCTGAACCTCATCGACCGGGTGCGCGAGCGTGGGCTCGGCGTGCTGATGATCAGTCACAATATGGAGGACGTGCGCGCCGTCGCCGACCGCATCGTGGTGCTCAGGCTTGGCCGCAACAACGGCGTCTTCGAACCCGACGCCTCGAACCAGGAACTGGTCAGCGCCATCACCGGCGCCGCCAACAATGCAGTGTCGCGCCGCGCCGAACGGCGCAAGGCCGCCGAACAAGCGCACAACCAGGAGCAGCGGCCATGAGCGCGGAGCCCAAGCAGGACACCTCCTCGTCGACGGCGCTCGACCGCAGCGACGTGCGCGTCAAGCACCAGGCCGGCGTCGGTGGCGCCATCAGCGCCTTCTTCGACCGCGTCCGCTCCGGCGACCTCGGCTCGTTGCCGGTCATCGTCGGCCTGGTCATCATCTGGAGCGTGTTCACCGCCCTCAATCCGGTCTTCGTCTCGTCGAGCAATCTGGTCAATCTCCTGTTCGACTGCTCGACCGTCGGCGTCATCGCGCTCGGCATCGTCTGTGTGCTGATGGTCGGTGAGATCGACCTGTCGGTCGGCTCGATCAGCGGCTTTGCCTCGGCCATGGTAGGCACGCTGTGGGTCAACCAGGGCTGGCCGGTGGCGCTCGCCATCCTCGCCGCAATTGCCGTCGGCGGTTTCATCGGCGCGCTCTATGCCTTGCTGTTCAACCGGCTCGGCATGCCAAGCTTCGTCTCGACGCTCGCCGGCCTGCTCGCCGTGCTCGGCCTGCAACTGTATATTCTGGGCTCCACCGGCTCGATCAATCTGCCCTATGGGTCGAACCTGGTGAATTTCGGCCAGTTGCTGGTCATGCCGGACTGGCTGTCCTATGCACTGGGGGCATTGCCCGGCATCGTCATGCTGATCAGCGGCCTGCGCACCGTCAGCCGCCGCCGGGCCGTCAATTTGTCGGCGCCGTCTGTCGGCGGCCTCATCGTGCGCGTCGCCGCCCTGACCATCCTGCTCGAACTGATCGTCGGTTATCTCAACCAGGCGCGCGGCATACCGTGGATGTTCGGCCTGTTCGTCGGCCTGGTGGTGGCGATGAACTATGCGCTGACCCGCACCCAATGGGGCCGCTCGATGACCGCCGTCGGCGGCAACCGCGAAGCGGCGCGCCGGGCCGGCATCAAGGTGCGCTCGATCTACCTCAGCGCCTTCGTCATGTGCTCGATGTTTGCCGCCCTCGGCGGCGTCCTGTCGGCGGCGCGGCTGGCCTCCGCCAGCCAGCAGGCCGGCACCGGCGACGTCAACCTCAACGCCATTGCGGCGGCGGTCATAGGCGGCACCAGCCTGTTTGGCGGCCGTGGCAGCGCCTATTCCGCGCTGCTCGGCATCATCGTCATCCAGTCGATCGCCAGCGGGCTGACCTTGCTCGATCTGTCATCGTCGCTTCGCTACATGATCACCGGCGCCGTTCTGGCAATTGCGGTCATCGTCGACTCCCTGGCACGCCGCTCGCGGGTTTCCCACGGCCGAGCCTGAACCAACAGAGAATACGAGGATAGAAGAATGGCTCAGGATTTGAGTGGAAAGGTCGCGGCGATCACCGGCGCCGCGTCGGGCATAGGCCTGGAATGCGCGAGAGCGCTGATTGCCGCCGGCGTTCGCGTTGTGCTCGTCGACCGAGCCGAAGACGCGCTGAAAAGCGTCTGCACCGAACTCGGTCCCGACGCGATCCCGCTGGTGATCGATCTGATGAAGCCGGCCAGCGTCGCGACGATGATGCCGCAAATCCTGGACAAGGCCGGCCCGCTCGATATCTTCCACGCCAATGCCGGCGCCTATGTCGGCGGCCCGGTGCTCGAAGGCGACCCCGATGTGTGGGACCGCATGCTGAACCTCAACATCAATGCGGTCTTTCGTTCCATCCACGCCGTGCTGCCGCATATGGTCGAACGCAAGACCGGCGACATCATCGTCACGTCTTCGATCGCCGGACTGGTGCCCGTGGTCTGGGAGCCGATCTACACAGCGTCGAAACACGCCGTGCAGGCCTTCGTCCATACGGTGCGCCGCCAGGTCGCCCCGCACGGCCTGCGCGTCGGCGCGGTGCAGCCGGGGCCGGTGGTGACAGCGCTGATCAGCGACTGGCCGAAGGACAAGCTTGAGGATGAACTGGCCAAGGGCGGCCTGATTCAACCGGTCGAGGTCGCCGAAGCCGTGCTGTTCATGCTGACTAGGCCACGGAACGTCACCATCCGGGACCTGGTGATCCTGCCGCAGAGCAATGATTTGTGAGGCAGTAGGCATTAGGCAGTAGGGAATGGGGAGAGGCTCTTGCAACTGGCCGTTCACTGCTGACCATCTCGCCTACTGCCTACTGCCTACTGCCTACTGCCTACTGCCTACTGCCTAACTTCTGAGGTTTCCCATGTCCCACTTCCTCGGCATCGACGTCGGCACTGGCAGTGCCAGGGCGGGGGTGTTCGACAGCAAGGGCACCATGCTTGCTTCGGCGAAGCGCGACATCGCTCTGTTCATCGAGCCCGGCGAAATCGCCGAACAGTCGAGCGAGGACATCTGGCGCGCGGTTTGCGCCAGCGTGCGCGAGGCGGTGACGGAGTCGGGGCTTGCCGGGCGCGACATTGCCGGCATTGGCTTCGACGCCACCTGTTCGCTGGTCGTGGTCGGCCAGGATGGCGCGCCGTTGCCGGCCGGCAGTTCCGGCGACAGCCAGCGCAACATCATCGTCTGGATGGATCACCGCGCGCTCGACCAGGCGCAGCGCATCAATGCCGGCAAGCACGCCGTGCTCGACTATGTCGGCGGCACCATTTCGCCGGAAATGGAAACGCCGAAGCTGCTGTGGCTGCGCGAGAACCTGCCCGCCACCTTCGATGCGGCCGAGCATTTCTTCGACCTGACGGACTATCTGACCTGGCGCTCAACCGGCAGCCTGGCGCGCTCGATCTGCACGCTGACCTGCAAATGGACCTATCTCGGTCATGAGCGGCGCTGGGACGATGCCTATTTCCGTGCCATCGGCCTCGGCGCGCTCGCCGATGAAGGCTTTGCCCGCATCGGCACCGAAATCGTCGAGGGTGGCACGGCACTTGCCCAAGGCCTCACTGAGGCCGCCGCGGCCGATCTCGGCCTGCTGCCGGGAACGCCGGTTGCGGCCGGCCTGATCGATGCCCATGCCGGCGGCGTCGGCACGGTTGGCGGGCAGGGCTCGGTCGGCACCTTGCAGTCGCGCATGGCCTATGTGTTCGGCACTTCGGCCTGCACCATGGCCAGCACCAGCGAGCCGGCCTTCGTGCCCGGCGTCTGGGGTCCGTATTTTTCCTCGATGGTGCCGGGGCTTTGGCTCAATGAAGGCGGGCAATCGGCGGCGGGTGCTG
Source organism: Mesorhizobium sp. C268A (assembly GCF_040324475.1). Classification (NCBI taxonomy): domain Bacteria; kingdom Pseudomonadati; phylum Pseudomonadota; class Alphaproteobacteria; order Hyphomicrobiales; family Phyllobacteriaceae; genus Mesorhizobium; species Mesorhizobium sp. C268A. The sequence goes on along the minus strand of NZ_JAMYVX010000001.1, from coordinate 879,322 downwards.
CAATCGACCACCTCGTCGCTTTCCATCCGGCCACGGCTGAGGCATCCGCAAAAGCCAAGGCGGAAGGTCTCGGCCTGACCGCTTGGCTTGGTCAGCAGGCGGCGAAGCAGTCCGCCGACCTGTCCGCCGTAGCGCACCTGGCCGGGAGACTGCATGTCGTGCCGGAATTCCTCGGCAACCGCTCGCCCTTCGCCGATCCCGAGTCCAAGGCCCTGATCGCCGGGCTTGGCATGGACACGTCCCTCGACAGTCTGGTCGCCCTCTATGTCGGCGGCCTGCTGGGCATCGGCTACGGCGTTCGCCAGATCCTGGCGGCGATGGCCAAAAAAGGCATTGCCATCGACACTATCGTCGTCAGCGGCGGTGCGGCGCAAAGCGAGCTGGTACGTCAGCTTTTGGCCGACACGACGGGGCTGACCGTCGCCGGTTCGACCTCGCCCGAACCGGTGCTGCTCGGCTCGGCCATATTGGCGGCGGTGGCGGCGCAAAGATATCCCGATGTGATCGCGGCGATGACCGGCATGTCGCGCATCGGCGACATCTATCGCCCGGCCGGTGGCGACCTCGTGCCCTGGCACGACAAGCGCTTCGCCGCCTTCGAATTGCTGCAGCAGGCAGGCCGCGCCATCCGCGATTGAACGGCTTGGCTCACGTCCAGAAATAGCGGACGATGTGGAAGAACACCGGTGCGGCGAAGACCAGGCTGTCGGCGCGGTCCATCATGCCGCCGTGACCCTCGATCAGGTGACCCCAGTCCTTGACGCCCTGGTCGCGCTTGATCGCCGACGCCACCAGCCCGCCAAGGAACCCCATCAGGCAGGCGATGAAGGCGACGCCTGCCGCCGCGAGCGGCGAGAACGGCGTCAGGAACGACAGCAGCGCGCCGAGCAGGCTCGATGACACCAGCCCGCCGATCAGCCCTTCCCAGGTCTTTGATGGCGAAACGGACGGCGACAAAAAATGCCGGCCGAACAGCTTGCCGAAAATGTATTGCAGCACGTCGCTGCCTTGCACGGTGATGATCAGGAAGGCGATGAGCAGGAGGTTGCGGCCCTCGAAACCGGGCACGTTGAGCGTCAGCAGCGCCGGCACATGGCTGACGCAGTAGACCGAGATCATGACCGCCCATTGCTGCGCCGACACCCGCTCGAGGAAGCGCTCGGTGTCGCCGTTGAGCGCAGTGATCGCCGGCATCAAGAGGAAGCAGTAGACGGGGATGAAAATGGTGAAGAGCCCGTACCAGGCGGTCCACACCAGCCAGTACTGGAAGGGAATGATGATGCCGAACATGCCGAGCAGCACCCAGTGGTCGCTGCGCCGGCTGTGCGTCAGCGTCACGAACTCGCGCAGCGCGGCAAACGAGATCAGCGCAAACAGGATGGTCATGCCGGTGCGGCCGAAGAAGAACGCGACGGTGATCGCCAGCACCATCACCCACCAGGCGTTGATGCGCTGGTTCAAGTTGACGAGCGTCGAGGGCAGCGGCTTCGGCGCCCGCCATGAGAGGATACCGGCAACGATGCTCGCCATGGTCAGCACGCAGATCAGGCCGGCCAGCAGGATGACGGTTTCATGCATTGGCGGCAGTGTCATACGAAGTCTCTTTGCCTGGTCATGCTAGTGGTCCCGATCGGGACGCGGGTTGAGCGACAGCAGCGTCTGGCGCGCGCGCTCGAGGAAGGTGCGGCGTTCTTCGCCGGGCGCGATCGCCACCGGCGGACCGAAGACGACGCGGCACAAAAGCGGCACCGGTAGGAACTGGCCCTTGGGCAGCACGCGCGACATGTTCTCGATCCAGCACGGGATGAGTTCGACATCCGGCCGCGCCATCGACAGATTGTAGAGGCCGGAGCGGAACGGCAGCAGATCCGCCTCCGTCGTGTTGCGAGTGCCTTCGGGAAACAGGATCAGCGAGTGGCCGTCGTCGAGCACCGACAGCATGATCGAGATCGGGTGTTGCGTTTCGTCGGTCCACTGCCGGTGGATGAGCACGGACGACAGCATGTCCTGCGCGATGAAGCGGCGCAGCCGCGACTTGCCCCAATATTCGGCCGCCGCGATCGCATGGGTGCGGGCGCGCACTTTCTCGCTCAGACAAGCCGACAGCAGGATGAAATCACCATGGCTGGCATGGTTGGCGAAGTAGATGCGCTGCCGCTCCGACGGCTGGCTGCCGTTCCAGATTGGTCTGACGCCGGTTACCACCCAGGCCGCCGCCGACAGGCCGACCGACGTCACCGTCTGCAGCAAGGTGAAGGTGTTGGCGCGCAGGTGAAGTTTTGTCATGGCTCAAACAAATGCTGCGAAAAGGGATGCCGCAGCAAACATGGCGAGCGCCATGCGCTGCCTTGTCAGCAGGCGGCGCGTGCCTGCCATGCGATGGTCGAGCGAGCGGCCGCCGGCAGTGGTGGATTTCAGGCGCATGCGCGCCAGCACATCGTCGACCGCGGCACCTCCGGCGGCCTCGCTGGCGTGGCTTGCCATCAGCCGGAACAGCAGCGCATCGAACAAAAGCAAGGCCGAAAGAGCCAGCGTGGCCACGGCGCTCGCCGCCGCGACCAGCCAGGCCGCCGCGGACAGCGCTGTCGTCTGCGGTCCGGCCACCAGGCCGATGACCGGCGCTGCCATCACAGCCGCGACCACCAGCAGGATCGGCCACACCGCCTGCACCATCAGCCCGGCGGCGAATATTTCGGCCTTCTCGGGAAAATTGTCGCCACTCATGCCGGCCAACTCATGTCGGTTCTTCCAGCCCCGGTTCATCCAGCCCGATCTGAAGGTGCACGGGCCTGCCCGACGCGGCGAGTTTCTTGCGCGCCTGTGCAGCTGTGTACGAGCGCCCCGTCACCACCAGCCAGTCGGCGACGACGGCTGCACTGCGCTGGAAGCCGAGCGCGCAGCAGACCAGGACGGTGCCGCGCCGGCGCGCCAGCTCGATCGCCGCCACCGCTCGCTCCAGCCTGTCGTGAGGCGGCGCCACGAGGTCGAGCATCGCGTAGCTGATCCAGCGGCAGGTCACGCCGCGCGGCCGTTCCATCTCGCCGGCAAGGTCGATCACTGTGCCGAAGCGGTTGGCCTCGTCGGCACTCGGAAACCGGCCGAGGAAAACACCGTCGGTGATCTCCGCTTGCGGCGCCAGTTGGCGGGTCCATACCCACACATTGATCCGGGCGCCAAGCCGGTAGGGCAGGAGCAGGATGCGGCTGGCCAGTGAGACACTGGCATCGGCCGCCTTCTGGAACACTTTGGCGCCGGCCCCGGCATAGGCGAAGGCGACGATGGCCAGCGCCAATGCCGGCCACAACAGGATGAGAAAATCGGCGGAGACAAACGCTCCGCCGGCAGCGCCGGCCAAGGCAAGGGCGGCGCCCAGCGCGTAGTAGCCCGCCAGCCGCCGCGCCTTGGGGTCGGCGGTCAGACGAAAACCCCAGAAAGGCAATTCGCCCTTGAACGGAAACAGCCATAGCGCAAACAGGCCGAGCAGCGCGCCGGTCGGAATGTCGATGAAATGATGCTGCCACGTCGTCAGCACCGAGGCGCCGATGAGAAAACACCAGACGTGCCAGACGGGGCGGAGAATGCCGCCGAGACGGTGACGTGCCAGAACGTGACGCCAATGGTCCCAGATGATCACCAGGAGTGCGATGTGCAGGGATGGCGCCTGGTTGAACGGCTTGTCGAAACCACCGAGCACTGCAAACAGGAAACCCGGCAGGCCGGTGGTTTCCGGCCGCACGAATGTCGCCGTCAGCGGGAACGCGATGAAGCAGGCGACGGCAATGATCTGCGCCGAGAGATAACGGCCGGCGAGCCGGTCGACACCGCGCCTGGTCGTGTTGAGCAGCAACGATAGGCCGTAGAACAGATTGATCGACCAATAGGGCACGATCGTCCAGGCGACGAAAGGGATGGCGTGTTCCCAGGCAAACACGATGCTGCCGACATGGTCGCGCCGCGACGCCAGCCAGTTGGCAAAGCCATAGGTCGAATAGAAGAACGGCGCCAGCAGCGCCAGCCAAAGGGCGGCCCTCAGCACGATGCCCAAATAGGGTTCCGGCGCCGGGGCAGGGTCAGTGACAGGCAGGGCCATGGTCTCAGACGCGCCGTGCGACCGAGACGGTGAAGATGCCCCATTGGTCGATGCGCTGGTCGATCTTTTCGAAACCGGCAGCCGTCACCAACTGGTCCATCTCGCCCTGCGTGCGCCGCCGCATCACCCAGGCCTGGCCGCCGCGATGCGAGGTCAGGCTGCGCGCGATCATCTCCAGCTGCGGATGCCATGGCTGGTTGGTGTAGACGAGCAGGCTGCCGGACTGCATGGCGCTGGCCAGCCCGCCGAGCGAGCGGGAAATCATCGTGTTGTCGGCGAACAATTCGTAAAGCCCGGAGACGATGGCGAGGTCCGGCGCCGGCTTTTGCCCGGCCAGCATGTCGGCATCGAAGGCGTCGGCCTGGTGGAAGCTGACGCTGGTCGGCAGACGCCGCTCGGCGATCAGCTTCGAACCCAACCCGACATTGAGCTCGGAATAATCCTGCAGCCGCACGCTTGCTGGTGGTTCAGTGCATTTGGCGACGGCATCGAGCACATAGCGGCCGTGACCGGCGGCGATGTCGAGCATGTGGACGGGACGGCCGGCTGCCTTCAGGCTGGCGGCGGCGTTGCCGATCAGCTCTTCCAGATGCAGCTTGCGCTGGCGGATGCCGCGCCAGCCGATGGCGTCGAGGAAGGTGCGGTCGACCATGCGGCCGATGAAGCCGGTGCCGCGCGCATCGTTCTCGTAGACATAGTCGAGCGTCGAGCCGGAATCGAAGCCGGTGGCGATGCCGATCTTCATGCCCGAAGACAGCCAGGCGCCCATGCGGATCGAGGCGCGACTCATCGCCCAGAAAATACCCTTGGGCGACAGCAGCGTCAGCGGCGAGGCGAGCCTCTCGGCCTCGTCGCGGGTGTAGCCGGCGCGGTCGGCCTGAAGCAAGTCGATGGTTCTCCCCGGCGTGGCAAATTGCTTTTCGAGGAATGGCCGGATCAGGTCCAGCGCCTGCTGGCGATCGCGCTCGCCCAGCGTGTCGTGGAAGAAGCCGGGCAGCACATGCCGCTCCTTGGCGCTGCTGCCGAGATTGACGAAGAACTCGTGCTGCGGTCCATGCCGCACCACCCAATCGCTGCCGGAGATCAAGAGCTGCGTCGGCGCGGTGATGGCGCGCGCGTCCGAGACGATGCGGGCAGCGTGGTCGTAAAGCTCGACCAGGATGTTGGAGGCGATCGGTCGCGTGATCAGCGGATCGGCGTCGAAGGAAGCGATGCGCTCGGCATCATGCGTCAGGAACTTCGCCTTGACGTAGGAATTGACGAAGAAGCGGCCCTTGAGCTTCTGCCACAGCGCAATGCCCTCCTTGGCGAAGGGCACGTAGAGCTTGACCGAAAAGGCCGGTGAAGCCACCACCAGCGCGCGGATGTCGGGCGCATAGTCATGCACCCAGGCAGCAGCCAGCACGGCGCCGAAGGACTGCGCGATCAGCGCGATGTCGCGCTGGCCAAAACCATCCCGGCCGATCTCGCGCACCAGGCAGTCGATATCACGCACCAGGGCGGCAAAGGACGGCGCATAGCCGCGCTCGCCGGCCGATCGGCCATTGCCGCGGGCGTCCCAGGCGTAGAAGGCATGGTCGGGCATGGCGAGCTCGTCGACCAGATGCGCCATGCGGCCGCCATGCTCGTGGCCGCGATGGAACAGCAGGATCGCACCCTTTGGCGCCGACCCGGCGGCCGGCCAGTAGCGGTAGAAGATCTCGGTGCCGTCATGGCTCTTGAACGTGCGCTCCTGCGCGATGCGCTCGAGGCTTGCCGGTGCTAGGGCGGCGATGGTCTGGTGGATCATGGTTTCCCTCTGGCGGTCGGGTGCCTGACGCTTTGGCATCAGGTGCCGCCCGCTCTAAGGCCGCTGCGTATCCGGTTGATGGCGGTTATCCCCGACAGTGTAGCCATGATCGGAAACACAAATGGCGCGATCCCCGCCACCCACAGGCCGCAAGCGAGGAGAAAGCCGATGACGCCGAGCACCAGGGCTCGGTCGCTCTTGCCGAACGGCCCGGCATAGTTGCGCCCGCTGCCTGCGGCAACGCCAAGCACGCCGGCGAACTCGACAAGCATGGCGGTAATAGCGAAGGCGACGACACCCCAGGCCGGGAACAAGGTGGCAAAGGCCAGGATCAGCGCCAGGTCCGAGACGACGTCGCAGAGTTCGTTGAGAAACATGCCGAGTTTTGATGCTTGCCCATGTTCCCTGGCCAGCATCCCGTCAATGGCGTTGAGCGCCATGCGCACGAACAGCACCACCGGCATCAAGAGGAAAACCAGGGGATGGAAGGCAAAGGCCGCGACCACCAGGCCTGTGGCTGTGGAGAGCGCGGCGGCGAGAAGCGTGATCTGGTTGGCGGTGACGCCGGCATCGGCCAGCCGGTCGGCCAGCGGCCGCAGCCTGGCCTGAAAGGCCGGTTTCAGTTGATAAAGCGTTGGCATGTGCGATCCCCCAACCGCGGCTCATGACAGTGTCGGCGAGATTGGTCAATCGGCAGGCAGGGCGCAAGGGCGTGGTTCTGCACCGGCAAACAAATGGCGGGCCCAAAGCCCGCCATTTCCATGCAGTAATTCGGTCAGGGCCATGGCCTCAGTCCGCGTCCAATCTCTCGTGCAGTCCACAGCCATTTTTGGATTGCGGTATTCACACGACAGCGGTGGTCTGACATGCTGCACGGTAGAAATCGTATTCATTTGTCGGGGTCGTCAAAGTTTGGCTGAGATCACGAAGATCGGCATTGCCGTCCTCGACGCAGGGCGCATTCTGCTGGTCAAGAAACACGGAGCGCAAGCCTATATCCTTCCAGGCGGGAAGCCTGAGGGAAGCGAGAATTATCTGCAAACACTGATACGAGAAGTAGATGAGGAGTTAGGTTGCCGCGTTGACGTCACCAGCGTCTCGTTTTTAGGAGACTTCGTCGACGAAGCTGCGGGCATGCCTGGTGTCACGGTAAAAGTGAAGCTCTATAGAGGTAATCTAGTGGGAAACCCAAAGCCAAAGTCTGAAATCGAGCAGATGCGATGGTTTTCCAGAGAGGACCGGCAAACTTTAGACGTCGCACCAAGTCTCAAGAACCTTATTTTTCCTTTTCTTTTTGGGAATTTGTCGAATTGTCCCGCTGATCGCCGTAGTGCGACTATTTAGCTGCTGTGATTTCAACCAAGAAACCACGCAGTTTCTCTCGAAACTCATCCATAGTACCGTTATTAGAAATCCGTATTGACGCCTTTGCTATCACGCCTTCCATGTGAAGATTTACTGTCTCGAATTTGTCGCGATTAGCTATCTCTTGTGGGACGAAGGGTCGATCGGCGCGTTGTATCAATCGAGAGCGTCTGACGTCGTGCTCGGCCTCTAATGCGACAAGATAAGTGGGTCGTCCGCTAGCATATATTTCAAGCTGCTCCATCTCTTCATTCAAGAATACAGCATCTACGCAAACAGAGACACCAGACTCTAGTAGGTTGCAAATCTCACTCTGGGCTTTCACTACCAATGCGGCAGGCCCGGCCTCTTTCCTCAGCTCTGTTCTGGCGATTGTTTCATTGTCGCGCGTTCTCTCTAGTCCTTTTTCCTGAACACGCTTAAGAACGAATTTTCCAAGGTAAACAATCTCGCCGCCACAATGTTTCGACAAATATTCGACGGCTGTGCTTTTTCCCGTTCCGGCGAGACCCGCAACTGCAATTATCGCTGCCATGCTAACCGTCGGGGTCCCTACCGAATCTTAGAGATGCTTAGGATGCAATAGTCGGGATGGAGTCCGCCGCCCGAAAGCGCACAAGGAAATTCCGAGGATGTGATGTATGTAATACGGACTGCAAGCTCGCGTCCCGTGTAGTTATCCGTCACTGGATCATACTCCTGCAATAACAAAGTATCTCCGACACGATAGTCCCTGTCTGTCAACTGTCTCATCTCGTGGGTCTTCAAGCCTGACAATGTCGCCTCGAACAAATGCGGCCAGGATTTCACCTTGTGGATGACTAAATCAGTTCGACTGTGGCGAGTTTCGCGAGGTGGGATTGCCGATGAGTTTTCTATCATGGTTCTGTCCATCGATTTCTTCGATACTGTAACCGATTCTCGCGCCTAGTTCTATATGTTGCGCCGAGCGGCGCTGAGTTGTCTACATATAGGTATCGTCATGTGGTGCCTGTTATGAAATCCGTGTAGTCAAAATTGAATTGAAACGGCCCGGACACTCTCGGCGGTTGCACTATTGAAAGCTCTAGCGCGTTGGCGACGTCAGGCGGTAATGACAGCGCCTCGGGGAGGGCTCCGCCAGTGCTAGACAATGGCACGTTTCGTATCTTGTCGAATGGGTCCGTATCGCCGTTCAGTCCTCGAACGAATTCGTTCGTCATACTCACGATTCGCGCAACGTCGTTGTCGTCTATCCAAAAATCCCTACCAGCACTATCCACGTAGACGACACCCGCCACTGGATTTGGTGCGGTGTATAGACCTGCTTGCTCGGGTTCCAAGATCGGAATCGCCATGACGAATCCGACCTCGCTGGCCATCTTCCTGGACGCTGCGCTCAAATCCAACGAGTTCATTGCGTTGGATAGCAGTTCTGGACTGACCGCACGAAGGGAACGAACAATCCGCCTTGTTCGGTAAGCAAGGCCGATAGTGGCATTCAAAGCGGGAAACGTTCTGGCTGCAGAGGATGCTCCCCCTCTTGCGTCGCTCGTACCAAAGTACTCACAGCACTGTTGCAAGAGCTCATCTGGCCCAAAGACAACTGCTCGATGGAGTGTGACTCGAAGCCTGCCGGGCCCTGGGTGGTCGGCACGAAGAGCGCCTGCCAGGGCGCCGCAGTACGCCGCAGCTAACAGCGCCGTAGGGCCAGGCAAATACTCTTTCCGCCACTCTGCCCTACCCGGATCGTCGACTTTGCCCGCAGAACTGAGCTTTCCCGCGATCCCAAAATAGCCGCCGGGCCAAAGAATGCCGTCCGTTTGCGAAAGAGTGGCAGCACCCAAACCGGTACGCTGGCTCTTGATCGCGGAATAAAGCGGTTCCGAAAGCATTTCCTCGAGTTGTTCCTCACGGTAGGTGCCGTGCCGGCGAACAATGCAGTCTTGTGGGATCGAATGCTGTTTGATGAGGGATCGCTCTCGCTGAGATGAGGGGACGAAGCCGCCACATTTGTATAGCAGGTAGACCAGCAACCGATTTTGAAAAGAAATCTTGGTATTCATTGGGTCGAATAAGTCGGAGAATTTACGAACCAGAAGATGAAGTACGGCATCAGTATCACGTCGAAGTCTGCCACTCAGCGCCAAACAAACATCTTCAAATTCTTTCATATATACAGGGTTTTTTTCCAAATTTTCAAGTGATTGGAACAGGCCAGAATCCCTGTTAACTCCATGCTTAGTATGCAGCTCCTTCAGCCTCAGCAGTAACTTATCCCTGCCACGGAAAAGCTCATCCAAAATTCGATCCTGTCGATATTGTGATATCCGGATGCGAAGCAAGTCAATCATCGCGCCGTCCCCTTGACCAGAGACTAAGTAGGTGCGCCGTGGCTGATCGAGGCTGGGCTGGCCAATCGTGTCGTTGCGCCAATAAGAAAGCGCCCCGTCCTTTTCTAGTCCGAATCCCACTGCGAGGATGACGATGTCAAAATTTTCGGTCGCTCCCTTCGCAGTAGTCAGGCCAGTGGTTTGGGTTCCATCATGAGGACGGCGTTCTTCGGCAACCCATTCTATATCGAGCCCGTTCCCGCCCCCTTTGGGCTCATCAACCTGAAGATGGCGGGCATTGCAGAAAAGTCGCGGCGGATCAGCGCCGTGCTCGTCGATCACTTTCTTCCATTCACCAAGTATCTGGACGACGACGTCGGAAGCTCTCGCCGCAGTCCAATTTAGCACGGGGAGCATAGCGACACTTGCGCTGCTACCTTCGCCAGGCCAGTCGTAAATTCGGGGATGGAGCCATCTTGAATCGCTTCCGTGCTGCAGCGGCAGCAACGTATCCCTTTGTTCGAATATGGTAATCTTGGCGTTGGCCTGTTTTTTCATCAGAGCGGCCGCCGTCGCCAACCCCGCGATTCCCCCACCAATGATAGCTACTTTCATCGGCTCATTGTGGTCTTCTTCATCTGTATCAGGGCTGCAGGAGACAAAGTCACTCTCCACAGCTGCCCAAATGAGGTTCAGGGCGCGGACTTGCTGACTAAAAACCGTCACGCCGTTGTCGTAGGTCCCGACGAGGAACAGCGGTGTTTTGCCAACACGGTAGGAGTCGAGTATGCGGGCGGGTGTCTTCGCATCGGACAATAGGTCACGTCCTCCACTGCCTCAGTCTTGTTCGAATCACTTCTTCTTCTGGGTCATCGCCTGTCACGTACACTCTTTCAGGGGGAAGAGTAGCGACAAGGTGATCAAGCTTCAAAGCTGCTGAAACGATCTTATCCAGTAAGCCAACCTCAGCCTCCCGGCCTCTCTCCATCAGTCGAGAGATAATCGTCTCAGGTGGCTGCTTCAGATAGACGTAACCTATCGGTGGGCCCACCTTATCTGTCATTGCGCCATAAACCTTGGCGTAGATTTCGAGCTCTTCCTGAAGCCTAAGCGATGCCCAAAGATAGTCCGACAGGAAAGACCAATCGCAAATCAAGATACCACCCTCAATTGTGACTGGACTTGCCACTAAATATACATGTTGCAACAGAAAATTGAGGTCGTAGGGAAGGTAGCCAGTGACGCCAACCGCTGCGTCATTGCCCCAAAACGAGTTCTTGGTGTGATCCTCGGCTAGCACTCCCCCAAAAACGGGTCCGAAGCGCTTAGCCAGCGTGCTCTTTCCAGCCCCGAAGACGCCCAAGATTTCAACGCGGGGTCGTCGACTTTGTGTCTGCAACTTTGACGGTGCTAGGGTTACCATTCTATCCTCGGAGGCTAGCTAAGTGCGCAATTGGGCGTTTTCTTGCATCTTGGAGCAGCGCCGACTGTTCCTGATCGACCAAATTCAGCTTTTTAGAAGGCGCCTTGTGCAAGGCCGTACAGCAAATTGCGGTGAAGTATCCAGAGTCAATTAGCAGATCGTGGCCTTGCGACAGCTGTAGCTTGGTGTGAAGCTTACACGAGGCGCTTCGGCGGCCCGCCGGTATCCGCGGCCTCAGTCCGCTTCGCCGGCCGAACCTTTGCCGCACTGCGCCAGCACCTTGCCGATCGCAGCGCTCGAGCCCGTCAGCGGAAAGCTGTTCTCGCCATATTTGTCGGCCGTAACCGTGACGTCGCCCTTGCCGCGCAACAGGCCGAGCAGTGGATCGTCTTTGCTCAGCTCAGCCGTGAAGTAATTATACATGGCTTCGAGGTCGAGCTTTTTGGTCACGCTCTTGTCACCGCCCTTGAAGGTGAAGGAAGCGCTGATGCCGGGCTCCAGCTGCTGGCCGGCCGCACCCAGATCGTAGCTCAGCACCGGCTTGTCGAAACAGACGAGCATCAGATGCGCATCGGCCTTCGGTCCGCCGCACACCGAAGCCGTCAGCACGCTGCCGCCTTCGTCTTCTTCCATCTTGGCGCTCCAACTGCAGGACGCGGCAAAAGCCGGCTGCGCGGCTTGCAGCGCGGCCAGAACGGAACTTGCCATGATGAACTTCGCCAATGCACTTTGCATGATCCCCTCCCAACCTTCCTTCAACGAGATCATACAGGACAAAAGGCCTGATGACAGCGGCATATGCCGTCTTAGCCCCCGGCGCGCCCCATTGATCAAGCCTTTGAGACCGGCCTCGACGTCCAGGGCGGCTCCGGCGCGAAGCGCTTGCCGATCCAGTCGGCGAAGGCGCGTGTCTTGGCGGCTTGTCCCTTGGCCGAGGGCATGACGACATAGACCGCGCCTTCGTCGGCCAGCGTCCAGTCCGCCAGCACCGGCACCAGCCGTCCGTCGGCGAGTTCGCGTCCGACCAGCCAGTCGGTGCTCATCATCAGGCCGAGGCCCTGCACCGCGGCTTCGACCAGCACCTCGGCGTCGTCGCAAACCATCGGCCCCGAGACTTCGACGTTGACGCGGCGTCCCGAACTGTCGGTCATCTCCCAGGTTGGAAAGGTCTGGAAGCCGGAGAAGCCGAGGCAGGCGTGTTCTGTGAGCGCTTCCGGCGCTTCCGGCGTGCCCCGGCGGGCGAGGTAGGAGGGAGCAGCGCACAGCAACCGCCGCCGTGTCGCGATCTTGCGCGCCACCAGGCGCGAGTCCTCCAGCGCGCCGAGACGGACGGCGACATCGAAGTTCTCTGCAACGAGATCGACGAACCGGTTGGAGAACTCGGCCTCGATGCGGACATCCGGGAACGTCGCTAGAAATTGCGGCAGCAGCGGCCCGATCCACATACGGCCAAAGGTTCCCGGCATCGCCAGCCGCAGCAAGCCCCGCGGAGCCCCGCTGGCATGCGCGGAAGCAGCAGCCTCAGCTTCGTCTACCGAGGCCAGGATGGCGCGGACACGCACCAGGAACTCCGCTCCGGCCTCCGTCAACGACACGCTTCGGGTGGTCCGGTGCAGCAGCCGCACGCCGAGCCGCTCCTCCAGCGATTGCAGGCGGCGTGACAGAACCGTCGAGTCGCGCCCGACGCGCAACGCTGCCTTGGTGAAGGAGCGCGCTTCCGTGATGGCCGCAAAGGCGGCCATTTCGGCAAGGCTGGCGGGGTCGCGTCATTGCTGCATAAAGCACAGGATTCAAATGTAAAAATTCCAGATTATCTGCTTGTAGCGCAGCAGATAGCTTCACTCAATCCTGACGATTGACCCCTTAAACAGGAATGCGTGAGCCATGAAAGCCATCGAACTGACCGCCGCCAAGCTGGACGCCTTTCGCGCCACCACCATTGCCACGCCTGAACCGCAGCGCGGCGAAGTGCTGATCCGCCAGCGCGCCGCGAGCCTGAATTTCGTCGATGTGGCGGTGGCCAGCGGCAATTATCACGTGCCCGGCTTTCCGCTCATTCCCGTCGCCGACGGCGCCGGCGAGATCGTCGCGCTGGGGGAGGGCGTTACGGATTTCGCCGTCGGCGATCACGTCATTGCCCATGCCAAGCCGCGCTGGATCGGCGGTCCGCCCCAGCCTAACGAGATGACACAGATGCGCGGAATTTCGCTGCCGGGGTCGCTCGCCGAATATGTCGCGCTGCCGGCCAACTCGCTCGTGCCGGTACCGGCTCGTCTCTCCTTCGAGGCGGCGTCGACGCTGCCGATCGCCGCGACCACCGCCTGGAACGCCGTCCGCGCCGCCGATGTCGGGCCGGGCTCGGTCGTCGTGCTGCTCGGCACCGGCGGCGTCTCCATCTTCACCCTGCAGCTGGCGAAAGCCGCCGGCGCCACCGTCATCATCACTTCTTCGTCGGACGAGAAGCTGGGGCGGGCGAAGGCAATCGGCGCCGATCATCTCATCAACTACCGCGCGACGCCCGACTGGGACGGCAAGGTGCTGGAACTGACCGGCGGCCTCGGCGCCGACCTCGTCGTCGAGACCGCCGGCACCGCCACCTTCGCCCGCGCCGTCAACGCCACCGCGCCTGGCGGCACGCTGTTCACCATCGGTTTCGTCACCGGCGCCGAGGCCACGGTCGACCTGCTGCCGATCATCATCAAGGCGCTGAAGGTGGTCGGCAACAACACCGGGTCGGTATCTGACCTTCGCGCCGCCGTCCGCGCCATCGCCGCCGCCCGGATCGACCCGGTCGTCGACAAGGTGTTCAGCCAGGAGCAGGCGGCCGAAGCCTACGCGCACATGGCGGCAGGCGGGCAGCATTTCGGCAAACTTGCGTTCAAGCTCGACTGGTAGCCGAGGCGCGCGAGCGGCCAATCTCCCCCCTTGAGGGGGAGATGCCCGGCAGGGCAGAGGGAGTCGGTCCGACCGGGCTCGACCTACTGCGGCGGAAGGAGGTTGGCGCTCTACGAGAGGCGACCCCCTCTGTCGCCTTCGGCGACATCTCCCCCTCAAGGGGGGAGATTACGCACGCCGCTTCCTAGATCAACTTCTCCAGCGTGATCGGCAAGTCCCGCACTCTTTTGCCCGTTGCATGGAACACCGCATTGGCGATCGCCGGCGCCACGCCGACGATGGCAAGCTCGCCGACACCTTTGCCGCCGAGCACCGAGGAGTGCAGGTCGGGAATGCCGACCGAGATCACCTCGATGTCCGGGATGTCGGCATTGGTCGGCACCAGATAGTCGCCGAGATTGTTGTTGACGATGCGGCCATGCCTGCGGTCGACAATGCCTTCTTCCAGCAGCGCCTGGCCGATGCCCATGATGATGCCGCCCTTCCACTGGCTCTCCGCGAGTTTCGGGTTGTAGAGCCGGCCGGAATCCAGCGCCGACACCACGCGCGACACGCGCACGGTGCCGAAATCCTCGTCGACGCGCACCTCGATGAAATGCGCGCACCAGGAGTGGCGCGAATAGTCGCCCTCGGTGTGCGGCAGTGCCGCCGCGATGGTGGTGTAGTTCTTGTAGCGATCCTCGGCGGTCGAGTTCGCCGGCATGGTGTCGCCGGTGGCCTCGATGCGGTCGCGGCCGACGCTGGCCAGCAGGTCGGCGATCGAGACATCGGGACCATCGCCGCGCGGCGACCTCATGCGGCCATTGGCGACGACCAGCGTGTTGGCCTGGAGCGCGTGGAAGGGCGAGCGCGGATCGCTGATCGCCAGTCCGACAAGCTGATCGAGCGCCGATGTCGCCGCTTTGTAGACCGCGCCCGTCATCACGCCGGCCAGCCGCGACCCGCCGGCCACGCCGGCGCGGGGATACCGGGAATCGCCGAGCTTCACGACGACATGGTCGGCCGCCACGCCGACCGTTTCGGCCGCCGTCTGCGCCAGGATCGTGTAGGTGCCCTGGCCCATGTCGATCGAGGAGCTTTCGACCTCGACCGAGCCGTTGGCAAGGATACGCACGATGGCCTCGCCGTAAGCGCGCCGTACCGGATAGGTGCCGGCGGCGACGCCCCAGCCGATCAGCTGGTTGCCATCGCGCATAGAACGCGGTTTGGGCGTGCGCTGGGGCCAGCCGAAGCGTTCGGCGCCAGCCGCGAAAGCCTCGCGCAACTGCCGCGTCGACCAAGCCTTTTTTGCGTGCGGATCCTGCTCGGCGTAATTCCTCAGCCGGATCTCCAGCGGATCGATGCCGACCTCGTAGGCGAGCTCGTCAATGGCGCTTTCGATGCCGAAGGCGCTAGGGTTTTCGCCCGGCGCGCGCATGGCGCCGGGCACCACCGAATTCACCCGCACGACATTCTGCTTCGAGGAGAAGTTGGGCGTCGCATACATGATCGAGGTGACCACGCCCAACGGCTCGACCCACATGCCGTCGATCGACGTTTCATTGACGCCGCGATGCACGATCGACTGGATTTTTCCGTCACGGTCGGCGCCGATCGTCACCGTCTGGCGGGTCGCGGCGCGGCCGCCATAGCCGGTAAAAGTCTGCGGCCGAGTCATGACCACCCTCACGGGCCGTCCCAGCATCTTGGCTGCGGCAGCCGCTACCGCGCCGTGGCCGAGCGCCAGCGCCTTGGAGCCGAAGCCGCCACCGATATAGGGCGAGACCAGCCGTACATTTTCGAACGGCACGCCGAACCATTCGGCATAGGTGCGGGCCATACCGTCGAGCCACTGGCTCGGTTCCCACACGGTCAGCCGGTCGCCCTCCCAGCGGGCGATGAGGCCATGCGGCTCCATCGGCGCCTGGTATTCGCGCGGCGTGTTATAGGCGCCGCAGACGCGCACCGGGGCAGCGGCGAAAGCGGCCTGCGCATCGCCCCATTCCTTGGTCATGGCGGCGATCGGAATGCCGTCGCCCGCCTTGGCGTCGCTGAGGTCGACGATGGCCGGCGTCTCGTCATAGCTGACCTTGACCATCGCCGCTGCCGCAACGGCCTGCTCGAAGGTCTCCGCGATGACCGCGGCGACATGCTGGCCCGAAAAGGTGATATCGCGCGCCAGCGGGCAGTAGGGCTTGTCCGGCGGCGGTGTGCCGAACCAGTCCGATGCAGTCTTCAGCGGCATGATGGTGTCCGGCGTCAGCACCTTGAGCACACCAGGTGCCGCCTCCGCGGCTGACGTGTCGATCGAGCGCACCTTGCCTGACGCGATCGTGCTTTCGACCAGGACGCCCGAGGTTAGCCCATCGAGTTGCTGCTCGACGGCGTATTTTGCCGCACCGGTAATCTTGGCCGGGCCGTCGACGCGCGACAGCCGCCCGCCAACCTGATCGGCAGTGCCGTCCGAAGCGTCGCCGTGCCGTGTTCTTGGGTCGTGAATGGTCATGCCATGGCTCCCGTCTTGAGGATGGCGCGGGCAACGACGCGCGGCGCCAGTTCGATCTTGTAGTGGTTGGCGCCGTGGTCGATCGCCCCTTCCATGGCGAGCAAGCTGGCTGCCCGCACCCTGTCTTCGCTGAGCACCTTGCCCTTCAGCGCCGCTTCCACGGCGTGCGCCCGCCACGGCTTCGTCGCGACGCCGCCGAGCGCGACGCGCAGGTCGCGGATGGTGCGGCCATCGGTTTCGAAGTCGATGCCGACCGCGGCACTTGCGGCGGCGAACTCATAGGACTGCCGGTCGCGAACCTTGAGATAGGTCGAACGCCGGGCCGTGCCGGAAGCCGGTATGCTGATGGCCGTGATCATCTCGCCCGGTTGGATGGCATGTTCCCTGTCGGGCGTGGCGCCGGGCAGGAGAAAGAAGTCGTCGACGGCAACCTGGCGTTCGCCAAGATGAACCACGGCGTCGAAGGCAACCAGCGCGGTGGCGAGATCGCCGGGATACATGGCGATGCAGGCGTCGCTGGTGCCGAGCACGGCATGGCCGCGGGTGACGCCACCGATTGCCGAGCAGCCGCTGCCGGCCGAGCGCTTGTTGCAGGCGGAAAAATTCGCGGGATCGCGGAAGTAGGGGCAGCGCGTGCGCTGCATCAGATTGCCGCCGATGGTCGCCATGTTGCGCAGTTGCGCGGAAGCCGCCTGCCACAGCGCTTCGGAGACCGCGGGAAAGCGGCTCTTGATCTCGGCATGGTCGGCGACGTGGCTCATCTTGGCCAGCGCGACGATCATGGCACTGTCAGCGTCGACCTTGATGGCGTCGAGTCCTTTGAGATGGGTGATGTCGACCAGGCTGTCGGGTTCTGCCACGCCGCATTTGGCGAGATCGACCAGCGTCGTGCCACCGGCAAGCAGCATGGCCCCAGGCAGGGCGGCCGCCTGTCGTGCCGCATCGATGCTATCGGCGCGAACGTAGGAAAAATCCCTCATGACGCGACCTCCAGTGCCGCCTGGCGCACGGCGGCAACGATGTGCGGATAGGCGCCGCAGCGGCACAGATTGCCGGCCATGTATTCGCGGATCTCGTCATCCGAGCCGGCATGGCCCTCGCGGATGCAGCCGACCGCCGACATGATCTGTCCCGGCGTGCAGTAACCGCACTGGAAAGCATCCTGGTCGAGGAAAGCAGTCTGAACCGCGTTAAGCGTGCCGTCGTCGCCGGCCAATCCTTCGATGGTGGTGATCTCGCGGCCTTCGACCTGTGCTGCAAGCGTCAGGCAGGCCAGCACGCGCTGTCCCTCGACATGCACCGTGCAGGCGCCGCACTGGCCCTGGTCGCAACCCTTCTTGGTGCCGGTCAGGTTAAGACGGTCGCGTAAGGCGTCGAGCAACGTGACGCGCGGCTCGACCTGCAGTTCGTGACTGTGTCCGTTGATGGTGAGACGGATTGGGATAGTGATGGATTTGGTTTGGTCGATCATGAGGCGTCTGGCTCCAGTTGCTTGACGCTAGGGATTGATGGGGCTCGAGTGGGAGAGGACACGGGAAGAGGCGACGGTGCGCCTAATCTCCCCCCTTGTGGGGGAGATGCCCGGCAGGGCAGAGGGGGGCGCGAAGGAATGCGACGTTCCCGATTTACATGCGTCGAAATAGACCTTTTCCAAGCGGGTGTTGGTCAGGCCTTGATAGGCTGGCGGGACAGCGCCCCCCTCTGTCCTGCCGGACATCTCCCCCACGAGGGGGGAGATTGGCAGCTCTGCCGCCCCGACTCTCCAGCGGGCAGGGATGCTTAAGTCTTCACAATCTCAACACGTGACATACCGGCTCCCCTGATTATATGATAAGGCTGCTCCACTAAAACGGAGGCGCCTCCGTTTATCTAGTTGGGGGCTTACCCCTTTGGGTTCAAGCCCCCATATATCGACAGTGGAGAAAAAATTGACCGAGCAGTCGCAAGCAATTGCCGACGAGAAGCGCGAAGCCGCAGCGCCAAGGCAACTGCGCGCCGATGCGCAGCGCAACCGCGACCGGCTGGTCGAGGTTGCGGCAGCGGCCTTTGCCGCGCACGGCGTCGATGCCTCGCTGGAGGAGATCGCGCGCCAGGCCGGCGTCGGCATCGGCACGCTCTACCGGCATTTCCCAACCCGCGAGCATCTGGTCGAAGTGGTCTACCGGCGTGAAGTCGAGGCGCTCTGCGCGGCTGCCGATGACCTCGCCAGCCACCATTCGGCCGACATGGCGCTGGAACAGTGGATGCAGCGCTTCGTCGACTACATCGCCACCAAGCGCGGCTTGGCGGCCAGCCTGCGCATCCTGTTCAACACCAATTCCGCCGTGTTCTCCGACATGTCGGGCCGGGTGTCGCTGGCCTTGCGGCAACTGGTCGAGGCGGCGGTGGCCGAAGGCTCGATCCGCAGCGACGTCGACGCCTCCGATGTGCTGCACGCACTCGGCGGCATCTACTCGGCCCCCGACACCAAGGACTGGCGCGACCGCTCGCGCCGGCTGGTCAAGCTGCTGATGGACGGGCTGCGGTTCGGGGCAGGGAAGAGGTGACCTAGCGGCTCAAGCCGAACCATCGACCGCATAGAACCGAAACGCGCCGGGCAGCCCGCTTGCCGCCATTTCGCCACGCTCCTCGAACCGCAGGCCGGAGCCGATCACGAGATCGCGCACCGTCCTTGATGCGATGATTTCGCCCGGCCGCGCATGGTCAAGCAGACGCGATGACAGTTCGATCGCCGCGCCTGAAAATTGATGGCCCCGCTGCTCGCACTCGCCGATATGCACCGCCGAGCGGACCTCGACACCGGATTGCCGCAAGCGATCGCGGATGGCGATCGCGCACTGGATCGACCGCGTTGGCCGCTGGAACACCGCGAGCACCTTGCCGTCCGATCGGCTGATCTCTCTGCCTTCGGCCGCGAGGAGTTCGCCACGGAGCGCTTCGGCGTGCCGCTCGGCCGGGTCGATGCCGAAAGGCGAGCCCGTCATATCGAGGGACAGCACCGACACAAGCAGCCGTTCGCCTGGGGCCGCCGGCAAGGCGCCGGTGACGAAAGCCTGGATCTCGTCGACGATCCGATCGGAATTCTCGCCCCAGATGACGTGGTCGCGGCCGGCGAACTCAATGTATCGGGCGCCCTCGATGTGCGTCGCCAGGTAACGTCCTTCTTCCCGCTTCACCCAGCCGTCGCCAGTCGTCTGCATGATCAGTGTCGGAACATGGACAGCAGGCAGAATGTCGCGAACATCGATTTCGGCTCCCCAGCGCCACAGGGCGATCGCGTCGGCGGGCGAGGCAGAATTCCTGAGATAGGCGGCGAACCATTCTGTCTCGAACGTGTCGCTCATCAGACTGGGCGCCGCGTTGCTCATATCCGCCGCCGCTCCCCATTCTTTCTCGACGATCGCCAGATCCTCTTCCACCTGCTCGCTTGTCTTCGCCCACGGATAGTCTTGTGACCACCTGCCGCGGGCGTAGGCCCCATTGAGCACGAGTGCCGCTGTGCGCTCGGGATAGGTCGCCGCGAACAGCATGCACATCGGGCCGCCCTCGGAGCTGCCGAAAAGCACCGTGCGCTTCGAGCCAACCGCATCCAGCACTGCCCGCACATCTTCCATCCGCTCTTCCAGGGTCGGCAGACCGACATTGCGGTCCGAGAGCCCGGTGCCGCGCTTGTCCATGCGGATTAGGCGCGAGAAAGTGCCGAGCCGCCGGTGCACATGCGAAAGCCGCGGCGAGCCCCAGGCGTGGTCGAGGTTGGAGACCCATCCCGGCACATGGATCAGGTCGACCGGACCGTCGCCGGTCACCTGATACGCGATGTTGATCCCGACCGATTTGACATAGTGGGTCGGGGGGGCTGCGAGTTCGTGGCTGAAGCCGGTAGCGTCATCCGCATCAGTCGTGGGTGGCCGTGCCGGCGCCATTGTGCGGCGTGTGCGCAGCGTCTCGAACAATTGCCGCGTCTCCGGCTCCGGCTGCAGCTTGAGATCGCGTAGAAGCGCGGTGCGGCAGTGCTCATATTGCTTCAGCGCGAGATTGGTCCTGCCTTGCGCCGCATAGGCGCGCATCAGGGCACGGTGGACATCCTCCCTCAACGGGTCCATGGCCAGCAGGCGCGCCGCCGCGCGCACGCATGCGGCAGGATCGTTCGTCGCTGCATAATGCGCGACGAGCCTGTCGAGCGCCGCGACGGCCAGTGCCCGCAGCCGCTCGCGTTCGATCCTCAGCCAGTCCTCGAATGGCTCCTCCTTCAGGCCGAAGCCGTCGAGCAGGTCGCCGCGGTAGACATTGAGCGCCAGTTCGAGGTCTTCGGGTGCCGGGCTGGCGACCAGCGCCTCGAACCGCGCGACGTCGAAATCAAGGCCGTCGAGATGCAGAGCGACGCTGTTGCCATCGGTGAGGAAGCGGCCGCCGCCGCACGTCTGCATGGCCTTCCTGACAGACGATACCGCTTGCCGCAGGCTCATTCGCGCCTGGGCCTCGCTGTTGATGCCCCAGAGCAGGGTCGCCAGCTTCTCGCGCGACTGCGAATGCCCCGACTGCAGCGCGAGATAGGCGACCATCGCACGCGCCTTGCGGCTGATGGCTGGAACCGTGGCCCCGACGCCAGCAAAGTCGAAACCACCCAGCAGGTGAAGATAAGGTCCGGTCATCGGATCCGCCACGGTCACAGCGCGACGACGATCCGCTCAAGCTCGGTCCATTTCAACACTTATTCCGCCGCCGAGGCGCTTTTCACGATTCCATCACGCAGGTTCCCACGCGTTGCTCACGGCGCTTGAGGAGATTGTCGCACTGGATCTCTTTTCGCAGGAGGATACCGTGCATCACCCTGGCCCGACCGAGTGGCCCATCTGGCATGACGACCCCGGGCGCGGCCGGCAGGAGCTTGGCGCACCATCGCGTCACGATATTGCGCTGGCCCGCTATCTCGAAACACAACAGGCCCATCGGGCATTGGCGGCTCGCCGGTTCGATCCGGTGGCGGTCGTCGGCCGCTTTTTCCGCGCAGCGTTGCGCGGGGCGGCCAATGCCGAGGCGTGGATGGACGACGTCGGCTTGACGTTGTCCAAAGCCCATGCGGAATTCAACAAGACCCTTTGGGGTCGCTGAGCGCGGCGGCGCCTGCTTTGGTTGACGATCGCGTCACCAACTGTTGCCGCCACTGCCGGTTCCTCCGCCAGCGCCTCCGCCTCCGCCAAGGGCAGGAATCACAGGCGGCTTTTGTGGAGTCTCCTCGGACGGCTTCACCACTTTGCGAGCGACCGCCTTCTTGTATCTGATCACCTTCGGCTGCGGCGCCGCGCGAACCACCTTGCGATGTTCCACCGGCGGCGCCGGCTCAAATATTGGCGACACCGACGTGCAGCCCATGAGCCCGGCCAGAACGCCGGACAGAATTGTCCCGATGAATATCTGCTTGAATGCCTTGCCCACCATGGCCTCCTTTGTTCAGAACAAATCCCGACGCGGATTGGCTTCTTCCCAGACCCCCCGGGCCGTATTGACCAGTTGCATGTCCAGCGAACCAGACGGGGGGATCTTCGACTTGAGTTCTTGACGCAGCGCGTCCAGAGCCGCCGTTTTCGGCTTCGAGCCGAACTGCGCCAGGCCTTTCTTGGCGTCCGGAAACTCCTTGCGCAGATCGAGCGCGACGGCGAATGCCAGGAAACGCACCGCGACAGCCTGATCGGCCGTGTCGCCTTTCGCCATTTCAAGCGCCGCGCGATCATAGGCGCTCGACGGATCGCCGCGCGCGGTCGCCAGTTCGAAGAGCCTTTGCGCTTCCGCAGGGTCTTGGCGCACGCCGATGCCATCCCTGTACATGCGGGCAAGGCTGCCCGGAGCGTAGGCCTGGCCAAGATCGGTGGCCTGCTGGAACAGCGCCTGCGCCGTCTTCGGATCCTTGTCGATGCCCTGGCCGGCGAGGTAATTGCGGCCGAGCAGGTTCATCGAATACATGTCCTGGCGCTGCACACCCGCCTGCAGAAAGGCAACGGCGCGGGCCGCATCGGCCGGCACGCCGTTACGGCCCTGAGTGAAGATCGATGCGAGCTCGTTCATGGCATAGGTGTGCCCCATCGCCGCCGCCTTGAGCAGCAGGTCCAGGCCCTGGCCGGTATCGGGCTTGATGCCGTAGCCGTTGAACAGAGCGCGGCCCCAGGCCATCATCCCGTAGGGATCGCCCTTGTCGGCAGCTGCCTTGTAGAGGGCGTTGGCTTGCGTGTGATCGACGCCGGTTCCAACGCCAATTGCGTAGAGATAGCCAAGCTCGAACACCGCGCGCACATGGCCTTTCTTGGCGGCGTCCTCGATGGCTGTCCTGGCCTCGCCGACCTTGCCGGCCGCAAGCAGTGCGCGGCCGAGTTCGTAGCGGAAGCGGGCGACATCGGGATAGGTTTTCACCGCGGCCTCGCAGACCGCCACCGCACCTGCGCCGATCTCGTTGGGCAGCAGGCCGGGCACCACCCCTTGCAGGTCGAGAGGCTCGCCGGCGGCGGTATCGCAAGCATCGACCGTCGGCGACAGCTTCATCGTCGCCGGCTTGGCGGAGCTGCTGTCGGCACGGATTTCGAAGCCGACCTCGACCGGCGCGCCGGCGCCGATCTGCGGCTCGTAACGAAGATGGTCGACTTCACCGGCCAGAAGGCTGGATTGCGGCGACAAGGTTCGATCAGGCAACGACAGCGTTCCCGTTGCCGGATACCCCGTGACCTTCAGGCTGACCGCCGGATCGTCGGTGGGGAAATCCAGATTGAGCGCGACCGGGCCGACGCCGACGGGAATATCAAGCTTGCGGTCCTCGATCGCTTCGGCAGCGCCGGTGATGTGGATGCCGCGATCCAGCACCTGCTGCTTCTGCTCGGCCTCGAGCGAAGCCATGATCTGCTGACCCGCCGCACCTTCGCCGCTCTTGACGCGGAACACGAGTATGCCCTGGCTCCCGCCGCCCCAATTGTCATGCGTGGCATAGGCCAGCATATCCACCTCGTCCTGCGTGGCGGCGCCTTTGGGGACATCCATTTGCAGGCGCGGCAGGTCCTTGCCGGCGATCGGTTCGCCCACCGCGACGTCTTTGCCGTCCAGCACCAGACGGCCCATTGCCGGCGGACGTTCGATGCTGACGCTGATAGCGCCGCCATCGACATCGACCGGCTCCGGCAGGCCGAGAGCGACAGGACCGACCCCTGAGAGCACTACCTTCTCCAGCACTGGCGGCAGCGAAGGCCGGTTGTTGCGGCGCACCAGCACCACGTCATCGATCAGCGAGGAATTTTCCCAGGGCACCTGCATGCCGTTGGTGGCCTGCACGACATCGCGGCGCACCGCCGACATGACCGTGCGGATCTCCTGGTTCGGCGCCAGCGCGCGCCGCGAAAAGGCCGATGAAAACGGGCTGAGGTCGCCGCTGCCGTCATAGGCGACCGCGCCTGGTTCGGTGGCGAAGGCAATCAGCGTGTTGAGCGAGCTTCGCACCTGCGCCAGCCCGGTATTGCCGGTGGTGACAAGCTGGTCGCGCAGCCAGTAATTGTTGCGCGGGAAGGGGTTGTTGCGGCAGGCATCGAGGATGATCACCTGGATCTTCGACTTCGAGCGCAGCTGCTCCAGCACGTCGTTGAGCTTGATGGCCTGGACCTCGATGTCGGCCGCCTTCTTCAACGAGGCGTCGACGGGTATCAGGAAATTCTCGCCGCCGATCTGAAAGCCGTGCCCGGAATAGTAGACGACGGCGAGATCGGCGCCGTCGGCGGCGGCCAGATAGTCCCGGAACTGGCCTTCGAACTGCTGCTTGGTGAGGTTCTCGGCGACGAAAACCTCGAAGCCGGCCAGCCGGAACGTGGCCGATACGTCCTGGGCATCCTTGGCCGGGTTCTTCAGCGCCGGGATGTCGCGATAATCGGAATTGCCGATGACGAGCGCGACCCTTCGATCGGCGCAGGCCTCGAAGCTTGTGAAGCCGGCAAGGATGAAGGCCGCGATGAATCCGCAAAGTCGGAGCATGACAAAACTCCTGGTCGCGGCCTGACGCCGACGAGAACACCGCTTGCGGCATCAAGGTCCGTTGAGAGTATGCAACCTGCCACAGCATAAAGTGAAAGGCCCGTCACCGCCAGACCATGGCAGGCGATTTCTTTCGGCGTCGACCGACCGCAGAGTGCAAGTAGCACGCGCTTCACGAGCAGGTATGTGACAAGTCTCACAGTTCGCTGTTTTGGGGGAATGCCTGGTGCCGGCGGCTGCGCGCCTATTCCTTGAAGAGCAATTCCTTGTCGTTCGAATATTTCACCAGCAGCGGAATGCTGGCGCCGCCGATGACGGGGCCGAGATGGCCAAACGTCCCCTCGATGACGGAGAACGGCTCGGGGCGATCGACAAGGATCCGTGCCAGCTTTCTGCGCATGGCCTTGGCGATCTCCTTGCGCACGCCATTGGGTATGGCGCCATCGATCACCACATTGTCGATGTCGAGCAAGGCAACGGCACTGCGGGCGGCATAGGCAAGCCCGTCCGAAACCTCATCGATCCACGCGGTGACCGGCTCTCCAAGGTCGCCCCAATCGTCGGGCGACGACCAGATGCGGCCGGCGTCCTTCTCCCCATTGTCCTGGTCGTTGAGCTTGCCGGCGAGCGAATGCAGCGAAGCGAGGCGCAGCAGCGGCGTCATCCGGTCGCCCTTGCGCCCCGGCGCGGGCACCGGCATGTCGCCCAGTGCCCCGGCCAGCTTGTTGCGGCCGGGGAACAAGTGATGATCGAGCACCAGGCCGCCGCCGATGAAGTGCCCGACATAGGCATAGAGAAAGTCGGCGCGGGATCCGCCGGCGCCAAACATCAGTTCGGCCGCGGCCGACACCGTGGCGTCGTTGTAGAGGAACACCGGCCAGTCGAACGCCCGGTCCAGTTCTGCGCGAATGTCGATTTCCTTCCAGGCATCCAGCCTGCCCGCCGGCACCGCGCCCTCTTCGCTCAGGTTCCACTGATGGAATGGCGAGGCGATGCCAAGACCGGCGATGCGGTCTTTTTCTATCGATTTGTGCTTGCGGCACATGCGCGCGATGGCGCCCTTGGCGAATTTCATCACCTCGACGGGCGTCGGATAGTCGAACAGCGTGCGTTCGAACGCCATCACGTCGCCGACGAAATTGACCAGGGCGACATCGGCGCTGCGATGGTCGACCTTGAGGCCGAAGGCGTACGCGGCTTTCGGGTTCAACGCATAGGGAACCGAGGGTTGCCCCAGCCGTCCGCGCAAAGGCTCCAGGCGCAGCAGCAGCTTGTTGTCGGCGGCGCGGTTGACGATGGTGGTGATGGTTTGCGCGGCCAGCCCGGTCAGCCGCGTCAAATCGGTCTTGGCCAGCTGGCCGTGCCGGCGGATCAGCGAGACGATCAGGCGTTCGTTGTAGACGCGGCTCTCGGCCTGCGTGGTTCCGCCGCTGCGGCCCTCGGCGATCTTTTCGAGACTGAAGAAGCTGGTGCCGGTCACGCTTTCCCCTGCGCAAGGAGTTTGGCCGCAAGGCGAGCCGATCAAAGCGCTGACGTAGCAATGCGGGCCTGGCAAGGCAACACTTAAATCCACCCGATGGAAAAATGTAGTTGACGCCAGCCGGCCTGCTGTCGTTCAAAGTATGCAAGCCTGGAGGAGCAATGCCGTGACGCAGACCCGGACCATCATGTGCTTTGGCGATTCCAATACCTATGGCGCCATTCCCACCCTGGCCCGCCTCGGACGGCACCGCTTCACGCCCGACCGCCGCTGGCCGGGCATCATGCGCCGCCAGCTCGGCAACGGATGGGATGTGATCGAAGAAGGGCAGGGCGGGCGCACCACCGTGCACGACGATCCGATCGAAGGTCTCCACAAGAACGGGCTCAAATCGCTCCCGGTGTGCCTGGAAACGCATATGCCGCTCGACCTCGTCATCCTGATGCTCGGCACCAACGATCTCAAGCATAGGTTCTCGGTAACGCCGAATGACGTCGCTGATTCCATTGAGATCTTGGCCAGAATTGTCCTGCGCAGCGAAGCTGGCCCCGCGGGCGTGGCGCCCGCGGTCCTGATAGTAGCGCCGCCGCCGATGCTGGAGGTCGACTGGTTCGGCCAGATGTTCCTGGGCGGCGCCGCAAAGTCGATGCACTTTGCCGGCCTGTTCCGCGATGCGGCCCGGCGCGCCGGCGCCGCGTTCTTCAACGCCGGCGATGTCGTCGAATCGAGCGCGGTAGACGGCATTCACCTCGACAGCGACGCGCATCGCGTGCTCGGCACGGAATTGGCCAAAGTCGTCCAGTCGCTGATCGGCAAGGCGTGATCGCGTGGGCGAGTCACCCGACTATCTCTGATTAATTAATTCCACTGGAAAAAGTTTTGACTTGCGAGCGGGAAGGTGGGTATCTGGGGAGACTGGGAAGAGTAGCGACCGCGAGCTTGCGATGCGCGGCAACAATCAACGACAGGGAGGAAGTAAAATGCGATCTGACAGGAACATGATGCTGGCGACGCTGCTCGGCGTTGCCGCTGTGCTCGCGGGCGGTACCATTCTGGCAAGCGCGCAGGACGGCCCGGCCGGGCTCACCAAGCCGGCGGTATTTGCGCCGTTCGATCCGAAGGCGCCGGCCTGCAGCCCACCGCCCGGCCTGAACAAGGTGCTGGCCTTCGCGCAGGACAACGAGCGTGAATTCATGCAGGGCGTCGACCGCGGCCTGGCCGCCGCCGCCAAGGATCGCGGGCTGGAATATCGCCGCGCGCTTGCCAACAATGACGCCGCCAAGGGGGTCGAGCAGGTGCAATTGTTTCTCGCCTCCAAGATCGGCGGTCTGGTGGCGGCGCCTGTGGACCCGGCCTCGATGAGCCGCAGCCTGCAGGAGCTTATCTGGTCGGGCGCCTATGTCGGCACCATCGTGCCGCCGCCGGCCACGTCGCTGCTCAATGCGCCGCAATATGAGACTGGCAAGGTGCTGGCCGAAGCGGCCGCGGCCTACATAAAGGACAAGCTCGGCGGCAAGGCCAATGTCGTCATCCTGTCGCATGACAGCATGGAATTCCTGGCGCCGCGCTTTGCCGCCATGCGCGACATCTTCAAGGCCATGCCAGGCGTCACCATCGTCGCCGACATCTCGCCCAATCCCGTCAACAAGGAAGGCGGCTTTGCCACGATGAGCACCATTCTCCAGGCCCATCCCGACGTCGATGTCGTGCTCGGCGCCGACACCGTCGTGCTCGGCGCGCTGGCTGCGCTGGAAGCGGCGGGCAAGGCGCGGCCGGACCAGTTCCTTGGCGGCATCGACGGCGAGCCGGAGGCGGTCGCCGCGATCAAGAAAGGCGGCGGTCCCTACAAGGCAAGCATCAGCCTGGCGTCGCCGGTCTTCGCTTATGCCATGGGCCAGCACGCCGCCGACTGGCTGGAGGGCAAGAGCATCCCGCAGGCGATGGATATCCTGCCGGTGGCGCTGACCAGCGACTACATGGCCCAGTACGAGGCCGACGTCGCCGACCCGGCCGCGGTCTACAAGGACCCGAAGCGCCGCGATATCTATCTCAGGATGTACGGCAACATCTGCTACGATACGCGCGACCAGTATGTGAATTTCCCCTGGTCATCCGAGGCAAAGTAGCGCCTGTTTTTCCCGCGCGATACGGGCGGTTCAGCCTGACCTGAAACCGCCCGCTTCAGTGAGAGGCAAGCATGAGCACAGACAGCCTTCGAACGGGGACGACACCGCTGCAAACGGGCCGGTTTTCATCCTTGCTGCCGGGCGTCAAGGCGCCGGGCGAAGCGTCTGGCCGCATCGGGCTGGCGCTGGTCGCGCTCGGCTTGATCGTCGCCTTCTCGCTGTTGAACAAATCGTTCTTCAGCCTCGACAATTTCGTCGTCATTGGCGTCAACTCGACCTCGATCCTGATCGCCGTGCTCGGCACCTCCGCGCTGCTGATCGCCGGCTATGTCGACCTCTCCATCGGCAGCATGGTCGCCCTGATCGGCATCATCACTGCCAAGGTCGCGGTGGCGACGCAGAGCGCGCTGCTGGCAATCTGCGTCGGCCTGGGTCTGGGCCTTTTGCTCGGTCTGCTCAACGGTCTGCTGGTGCGCAGGCTGAGCATCTCGCCCTTGATCGTCACGCTGGCGATGCTGGCGCTCTATGGCGGCCTTGCCTTCGTCGTCTCCAGCACCGCGGTCTATGGTTTTCCCGAGGCTCTGCTCGAATTGGGGCGGGGCAAGATCTTCGGCATCCAGTACACCGTGATCATCGCCGCGCTGGTCTTTGTCGCCGGAGCCTTTGTCCTGACCAGCACGGTCACCGGCTTGAGGCTCTACGCCATAGGCGGCGATCCGCGCGCAGCCGAACTCTGCGGCATTCCGGTGGGGCGCACGGTGGTCGGCCTCTACGCCTCCAATGGCTTGCTGATCGGTCTGGTATCGGTGCTGATCGCCGGCCGCCTCGGCAGCATCACGCCGACCATCGGCGTTCGCTTCGAGCTCGACGTGCTCACCGCCGCCATCCTAGGCGGCGTCGCTTTTTCCGGCGGCTCCGGCCGGCCGCTCGGCATCGCCATCGGCGTTGCCACCATCGGCATCCTCAATGCAGGACTGATCTTCGTCGGCCTGCAATCATGGTGGCAATCCATTTCGGTGGGAAGCATGCTGTTGCTGGCGTTGGTGGCCGACCAGGCTGCGATCGGTTTTCGCGGCCGGCGCGCTCGGGCCGCCGCGACCAACTTCGCGGTGGCGGACGATGGTGCCGTCGCCTCGGCCGGCCCTGCCGTGACGGAGGGCAATGGAGAAGCCCCGCAAGGTCCGGCATTCTCGATTGCCGACGCCCGCAAATCCTACGGCGCGCTGACGGCATTGGAAGAGGCGAGTTTCACGGTCGGCAAAGGCGAGATCGTCTGTCTGCTCGGCGACAATGGCGCCGGCAAGTCGACGCTGGTGAAGATTATTTCGGGCGCCATCCGGCCCGATGCCGGCGCGATGACCCTCGAGGGCCAGCCGATTTCCTTCAGGAGCCCGCAGGATGCACGCGGCGCCGGCCTGGAGACCGTCTATCAGGATTTGGCGCTCTGCCCGAACCTCAGCGTCGCCCACAATATGATCCTCGGGCGTGAGGAAACGCGGCGTTGGCTCGGTGTCTTCCCGGTTCGCGACGACCGAAAGGCCGCCGAGCAGTGTCGTGCCCGGCTTGCCGCGCTGGGCGTCACGCTTCGCGACGAAAACGTTCTGGTGCGCTCGCTGTCGGGCGGCCAGCGGCAGTCCATCGCCATTGCCCGCGCGCTTGCTGATCACGTCAAGCTTATCTGCCTCGACGAGCCCACCGCCGCGCTCGGCGTCAAGCAGACCGCGCAGGTCGTCAAGCTGATCCGTTCGATCGCCGCCAGCGGCACCGGCGTCATCCTGGTCACGCACGACCTGTCGACGGTCAGGGCGCTGGCCGACAGGATCGTCGTGCTCAGCCTCGGCAGGGTGGCTTACGACGGCTCGGCCAAACAGCTGACCGCCGATCAGCTCTGGGGCCTGATGGCAAGCGGGACGCTGGCGCCGGCCGCTGGGTAGGAATGCCGATCGCAGGATCTAAAGCTCGAGGCAGACCTTGCCGAAATGCCTTTGCGCTTCGTAGTGCCTGAAGGCGGCGGCGATATCCTGCAGTGGAAAGCTGCTGTCGATGACAGGCTTCAGGCGGTTGACCTCTATCGCACGGATCATGTCCTGCTGGTCGGCTTTGCTGCCGATGGAAATTCCGCTGATGCGGATCTGGTTTGAAAACAGCGCCGGGATTGAAACTTCTGCTGCAAAGCCGGTCAGGACGCCGATGAGTGCGATATGCCCGCCTGTCCGGCAGGCCGCTATCGACTGCGCCAGCGTCGCCGGTCCGCCGACCTCGATCACATGATCGACGCCGCGTCCGTCCGTCAGTTCCCTGGCCCTGCCGCCCCACTCCGGCACCGCCTTGTAGTTGATGACGCTGTCGGCCCCGAGTCGTCTGAGCTTCTCCAGCTTCTCTTCATCGGACGACGTGGCGATGACCCTTGCGCCGGCGGCCTTGGCAAATTGCAGCGCAAACAATGACACGCTGCCGGTGCCAAGGATCAGCACCGTGTCGCCGGGCTTTACCTTGCCGCATGTCACCAGGCCGCGCCAGGCGGTGACGCCCGTGCAGGTCAGCGTTGCCGCCTCGAGATGCGTATAGCCCGCCGGCGCCGTGGTGAAGGCCTGCGCCGGCATGCACACATACTCGCTTGCGAAGCCGTCGAAACTGTCTCCGGGAATGTCGCGGCTTGTATCGGATCTCATGTCGCTGGCCAGCCACCAGGGGTAGAAAACACTGACGACGCTGTCGCCCGGCTTGAACGTGTCGACGCCGTCACCGATCGCGATCACCTCGCCGGCGCCATCCGACAGCGGCACGCGGCCGTCGGCGAGCGGCACCTTGCCCTGTACGGCGAAATCGTCGCGCATGTTCAGCGCGCAGGCGCGAATCCTGACCAGCATTTCTCCCGGCCCAGGCCGGGGCTGATCCTCCTCGACTAGGTCTAGCTTGTCCAACCCGCCCGGCGCTCTCAGCCTGACCAGCTTCATAGTCTCTCTCCGACGTAAAGAGCGTTAGCATGGCGGCGGCGGTCCAGCCTATCGCCGGACCGGCCGGCCGGAAATCACGCGCAGCCAAGGCGCCAGATGGACGGCGCTCATCAAGAGATACATCAGCGGCATGCCGGTGAGCGGGGAGGCATCGGCCCCCAGGCACGACATGACGCCGTCGCCAGCGTGAATGCAGGTAAGCAGCGCCATCACGGCGAAAACAGGGGCCGCGGCGAGGCACAGCCAGTCGGCGGTGCGGAGAGAAACTGCATCGGAGCGTTGAGGGACCTCACTGCCGGTGCCTGTGCCGATATCGCTCATGGTCGTAATCCCTTGATGATCAATGCCCGGGTTTCCTGTCCCGTGAGGCACAGGAAACCAAGCTGGATGGGCGCCGCTCCAGGTCCTTACTTGCCGTCCTTGTTGCGGAACGCGGCTTCGCCGGCCGCCGACACTTCCTCCCACGTCTTGTCGGGTGCGGCGTCGTAATTGTCGTGCCAGTTCCACCAGCTGTAGAGCTCGGTCTGCGGATAGCCTTCGGGCGAATCCTCCCAGATTTCCTGGCGGCCGAGCGGCGTTGCGTCGAGGTAGCTCCAGACCGTGCCCATCTGCTCGTCGCCGCGGTTGTTGATGAAGTAGGTGCGATAGACTTTCTTGCCGTCCTGGATGAACACGTTGTGGCCGTGCCATTCGTCGACGCCGAAATCCTTGTCGAAACTGTCGGTGATTGTGTACCAGGGCATCTCCCAACCCATCCGCTGCTTCAAGCTGGCAATGTCGGCCTGCGGCGCGCGGGAGGCATAGGCAAGCGTGGTGTTGCGGGCGTTGAGATGGGCGAGATGGCCGACCTGGTCGGCGCCGAGCGAACAGCCGCGGCAGGCATGTTCGGGCCAGCCGTGGACGCCGGGTTCGTAGAAGGCGCGGTAGACGATCAACTGGCGCCGGCCCTCGAACAAATCGAGCAGGCTCGCTTTGCCGTTGGGACCTTCAAACACATAGGGCTTGTCTACTTCCATCCATGGCATGCGCCGGCGCTCGGCCGACAGCGCGTCCCTGGCGCGCATCGTTGACTTTTCCTTCACCAGCATCTTTTCGCGCTCGGCTTCCCATTCCTGCCTTGAAACGACCGGTGGGGTCTTCATTGCCACGTGCTTGGTCATTGCTTGTTTCCTTTGCCTGTTGTTGAGCCGTTGTGGCTTGTCGTTGCCTGTTGATCGTGAGGCAGGCTAGGGCCGCGAGGCGGCGAGGGCGGAGTTACAAATGTGACGGCATTTGCAGGCGGGCCACCGCAGCAGGGGTGGCGAGGCCGCACAGTGGGCTCGAAGTCCTCGGAAGCAGGCATGGTCGGTTTTTCCTTATTGAGAAGCTTAACACGACTGTCTGAGATGCTCAGGCTAGCGAATGCGAATATTGCCGTCAACGCAGGCCTGGGCGTCTTCAACCAGTCCAGATGGCTAGGTCGCCGTCCGCGGCTTGCTGCTTGGCGGTGGTGACTTAAGTTAGGGCCGATAAGGGGGGCGGTGGGAGTTACAAATGTGACGGGATTTGCATGGACTCGCTGATCACCGCGGCAGGGCTGGCGCTGGCGGCGGGCAATCCGCTGGCGGCACTCGACCGCGTCGCCTTGCGCGAGGATGCCCCGGCGCTGGCGTTGCGCGGCATTGCCATGGCGCAGCTCGGCGATTTCGATCGCGCCAAAGTACTGTTGCGTAGGGCCGGCCGTGCCTTCGGTCCAAAGGAGGCGGTGGCGCGCGCCAGGTGCGTTGTCGCCGAAGCCGAGATCGCACTTGTTTCGCGTGATCTCGGCTGGCCGTCCAAGGCGCTCGACGCGGCGCGGTCGACATTGGAAAAGCATGGCGACCGGCTGAACGCGGCGCATGCCGGGCATCTCAAAGTGCGCCGCCTGCTGCTGATCGGCCGCCTCGACGAGGCTGAAGACGTGCTGGCTGGGCTCGATCCGTCGCCGCTTCCGCCGGCCTCACGCGCCGCGCATGAACTCGCGGTTGCCGGCATCGCCATGCGGCGCCTGAAGACGAAGGCCGCGCGCGCAGCCCTTGAGTGGGCGCGCCATGCCGCCCGCCGGGCCGGCATTCCGGGTCTTATGGCGGAGGTCGACAGCGCCTTCCTGGCGCTGGAGACGCCGGCGGCGCGGCTGATCGCAGGCGGCGAGGAGCATCCGCTGTTGCTCGAAGAGGTCGAAGCGCTGCAGGCGTCGCGCGCGCTGGTCGTCGATACGTTCCGCTATATCGTGCACAAGCAGGAAACAACGATCTCGCTGGCAACGAGGCCGGTGCTGTTTGCGCTGGCGCGCGCGCTTGCCGAAGCCTGGCCGGCGGATGTGCCGAGGGCGACGCTGATTGCCCGCGCCTTTGGCGGCCGGCATGCCGATGAATCGCATCGCGCCAGGCTGCGGGTCGAGATCGGCCGGCTGCGCGCCGAATTGCGGCCGCTGGCGGGCATAGGCGCGACCAGCCAGGGCTTTGCGCTAAAGCCGCGCGAAGCAGGCTCCGTGGCGGTGCTGGCGCGGCCGATCGAGGAGCGGCACGCCGCGGTGCTGGCCTTCCTGGCTGATGGTGAATCCTGGGCCAGCTCGGCGTTGGCGCTGGCGCTGGGCGCCGGACAGCGCAGCGTACAGCGGGCGCTCGAGCAGTTGGCCGAGACCGGCAAAGTGCAGTCCTTCGGCCACGGCCGGGCGCGGCGCTGGATGACGCCACCGGTCGCTGGTTTCACGACCACCTTGTTACTCCCGTCGCCGCTGCCGAACGGCTAGGAAAGGTGACCATGATCGAGGACCAGGACATGAAACATTCAGCAGCGGAAATCCTGCGCGAATACGGGCCCTTTCCTGATGTCGACACCGTGCACGGCGTGAGCTTCGACGGACAGAATGTCTGGTTTGCGACGGGCGAGCGGCTGACCGCCTTCGATCCGGCAAGCGGTGAGACGCTGCGCTCGATCGATGTCGCCGCCCATGCCGGCACCGCCTATGACGGCCGACATCTGTTTCAGCTCGCCGGGGACCGCATCCAGAAGATCGACCCGGATACCGGCAAGGTGCTCTCCATCATCCCGGCGCCCGGCGGCGGCCGCGATTCCGGCATGACCTGGGCCGAGGGCACGCTCTGGGTGGGGCAGAACCGGGAGCGCAAGATCCACCAGATCGATCCCGAGACCGGGAAAATCCTGCGCACCATCGACTCCAACCGCTTCGTCACCGGAGTGACCTGGGTCGACGGCGAGCTCTGGCACGGCACCTGGGAAGGCGACCAGAGCGATGTCCGGCGCGTCGATGCGCAAACTGGCAAGGTGCTGGAACGGCTCGACATGCCGGCGGGGGTGGGCGTTTCCGGGCTCGAATCCGACGGCGGC
Organism: Mesorhizobium sp. C268A; assembly: GCF_040324475.1. NCBI lineage: Bacteria > Pseudomonadati > Pseudomonadota > Alphaproteobacteria > Hyphomicrobiales > Phyllobacteriaceae > Mesorhizobium > Mesorhizobium sp. C268A. The sequence goes on along the minus strand of NZ_JAMYVX010000001.1, from coordinate 845,030 downwards.
GACCGCTTCTTTTGCGGCAGCGGCCCCGGCGGCATGGTGCGATCGGTGCGTCGGCCGAAGTAAGGCCGTCAAGTATTAGGCCGGCAGCGTATTTCCTACGGTCATCCCGCCGAGATCATATCCCGGAGCCGTCGAGCAGCGGGACGTCTTCGCCTTGCCACGGACTTGGCATTGAAGCCCGGCTCAGATTGGCCGTCGGCAGCGGCATCCAGCATTTCAACTCCGGTTCGGGGTATTCGATCACCCGTCCTGGCGACGAATCGGAAGAGCGCCAGCCCTCCGTGCCGAACTGGTCGGCGCGCGACCAGTAAGCGAGGTCGACCTCGGCCGGCCCCTGTTCCGATGGCCTGACCGTGACCAGGATGCGGCTGCCGTCCTTGGGCGCGCTCGCCATGTGCCGCCAGCGATCGGGTTCGTCCATTCTCATGTCCTCCTGCACGTTGCAGGGATAGTCGCCGCGCTCTTGGCAGCGGTCAACCCGAACTTTGCCCAAGCACGAGATCTGTTTAGTACTCCCGCGCCGTCGGCCGAAACAGGATCTGGTTCATGTCGACCTCGTCGGGCTGGCTCACGGCGAACGGCCCACATGGCGAAAGAATCCGGGCGCCGGGCCGCAACAGGAAAATCGAAGCCGGCATGTGAACGGGCTCACATGCCGCCACTGCAAGGAACGCTATGGGACGTCCGGCCATGACAGGGGTTTCGGATGACACTTGCTGATCTGTCTTTTTATCTCTTCACTATTTTCAATGGCTTGCGCGTGGTGTCCTACCTGCCGCAGATCGTGCGGGTGGCCCGGGACAGGCACGGGGCGTCGGCGATTTCCTACGCGACCTGGCTGTTGTGGACAGGCGCCAACGCCACGACGGGACTCTACGCCCACATCAATCTGAACGATCCCGCTCTGGCGGCGATCAACTGGCTGAACGCCGTATGCTGCGTGCTGGTTATCGCGCTCACCGCCTACAAGCGCCATCGCGCACGGCTTCCGGTTGAGGAATCCGCAAGCCGGTCGGACTCGACCGCTCTGATGGTCGACAATGTCTGTTGAAGATCACCGGGGCAGATTGCGCTTTTCGAGGCCGCTCTCAGACATGCACGGTGCCATGCGAAAGCTCGCCCTCGTCGCTTGAGATGAGGAAAGCGGCTGCGAGTAGGCCGACATAGAACAGCCCGACCATGCACGCGACATAGATGCCTGGAACCGGGCCGAGCTGCGCCACGCGCGCGGCGTCGAGAAATGACGCGCCGAAGCCTATCGGCGACCCTTCGCGCTGCAGACTGGGCGTCGTGATCTTCAGCACCCACGCCAGCATCAGGATCGTGTACATGAAAATGTAGTTGCGGCGCAGCCGGCGCACCAACGCCGCGCGTTGCGAGATCAGGAAGCGCGGCGAACGCAGGCCTTCGCCGACGATGGCCAGCCAGTTGGAGGCGTAGTCGGGCTGCGGCGAGAAGATCTGCGCGAAATAATAGCGCTCGAACTGGCGCACCCTGGCCCGGTAGACGTCGAAGAAACGATAGCGCCGCGCCTCGATCCATAGCAGCAGCGTGGTCAGCAGCATGGCAAAGAGCAGCACCCCGTGATGGGCGCTGGGCGTCGACAGTGAGACTGAGAGCATGGCGGCGACGACAGTAATCGCCCAGTTGCTGGTACGGTCCAGCCGGTCGCGCCAGCCGGCCATGCGGGCGATTTCGGCGCGGTGGAAATGCGACATGGTGGCCACGAATTCCGATGAGGTGAGCTTCAGCGCGAACGCATCAGAGGCCCGCGGCGCTGCAGCCGCTTCGTCGGTTTTCACGGTCTTGACCTGGGACATCCCTTGCCACGCGCCTCCCAACGCCATGGCCGGCCGAAACGACGCCGGTCATCCCCATCTGCGCAACGCGCAATCGGTTGAAAATGTTCCGTCGCCGGCCCGGGTCTCGGCCGCTTATCCGCAGTCAGATAGGCCCGTTATGCGATTCAGGTAATGAGGAACCTGCGGCGCGCCATGGGAGCGTGGCGTGCAACTGATCTCGCCCGCAAACGTTATACCGGGCACAATGAGGGGGTGCATGTCTTTCGTGGTCAACCGGCGCCGGTCGGTCGCGCTTGCCGCGGCAGCTTTCGCATTCATGCCGGCCGCATCGTTGGCAGCCGAAAAGACCGGCATGTCCAGCGAGGGCATTTTCGTTCTCGAAATCCTCCTTCTGCTTCTCGTCGGCCGCGGCATCGGCGAGTTGCTGGAGCGTCTCGGCCAGCCGGCGGTGATGGGTCAGCTCATCGGCGGCATCCTGCTCGGGCCATCGCTGCTCGGCTGGCTATGGCCGGAAGCAGAACGCGTGATCTTTTCAAGCGACGCCACCCAAAAGAGCATGATCAGCGCCATCGCCCAGCTCGGCGTGTTGATGCTTCTGTTGCTCACCGGGATGGAGACGGATCTGCGGCTGGTGCGCAGGGTCGGCCGTGCGTGCTTTTCCATCTCCGCCGCGGGCGTCGCCGTGCCTTTCGCGCTCGGCTTCACCGCCGCGCAGTTCATGCCGGCCTCGCTGCTGGCCGACGGAACCGAGCGCATTGTCGCCGGTCTCTTCCTCGGCACGGCGCTGTCGATCTCCTCGGTCAAGATCGTCGCCATGGTGGTGCGCGAGATGAACTTCATGCGCCGCGATCTCGGTCAGACCATCGTCTCGTCGGCCATCATCGAGGACACGATCGGCTGGGTGATCATCGCCATCACCATCGGCATCGCCACCAAGGGGCGCATCGAGCTCGGCAGCCTTGCCTTCACCATTGTCGGCGTCGCCGCCTTCATGGGGTTTTCCTTCACGATTGGCCGCCGCATCGTCTTCGACGCCATCCGCTGGACCAACGATACGTTCCGCAGCGAATACGCCGTCGTCACCGTCATTCTCGCCATCATGGGCGCAATGGCGCTGATCACCGATCTGATCGGCGTCCACACCGTGCTCGGCGCCTTCGTCGCCGGCATACTGGTTGGGGAATCGCCGATCCTGTCGCGTCATATCGAAGGGCAATTGCGCGGCGTCATCATGGCGCTGTTCATGCCGGTTTTCTTCGGCGTCGCCGGCCTTTCGGCGGATCTCACCGTGCTTGTCGACCACGAGCTTGCGCTACTCACGGCCGCTTTGGTGCTGATCGCCAGCTTCGGCAAATTCGCCGGCGCCTTCATCGGCGCCGAGCTTGCCGGCATGAGCCGCAAGGAAGGCATCGCCGTCGGTTGCGGCATGAACGCGCGCGGCTCGACCGAAGTCATCGTCGCCTCTATTGGCCTGTCGATCGGCGTTCTGTCGCACAATCTTTTCACCATGATCGTGACCATGGCCGTCATCACCACGCTCGCCATGCCGCCGACCTTGCGTTGGGCACTCGGCCGCTTGCCGATGGGCGAGAACGAGAAGAAGCGTCTGGAGCGCGAGGAGATCGACCAACGCGGCTTCATCGCCAATCTGGAACGACTGCTGGTGGTGACCGATGAGGGCGTTGTCGGCCGCTTTGCCGCTTACCTCGCAGGAGTCGTGGGCGCCGGCAGGCCGACGACGGTGCTGCATGCCCGAGGCGAGGGGGAGGAGGCCGAGCCCGGCACGGATGCGAAGCTCGAGCCGATCGAAAAGGGTGCCGAGGACAGCCGCGAGGCCGCCAGGAGTTCGGACGAGGAGCTGACCCGCGCGGCGCCTGTCACGCGGCGCCACGAGGCCGAGCTTTCGGCCGAAACGGTTGCCAAGGAGGCGCGCAAAGGCTATGGGCTGCTGCTGATCGGGCTCGGCCGCGCGGTCACGTCGAAAGGTGGGTTTGCCCGCCGCATCAACGAGATCGCCGGCGCCTTCGAGGGCCCGCTATGCCTGGTGCTGAAGGCGACCGGCGCCGGCCGCCAGATGCCAAGGCTAGGACCTGAAGGCGGGAAGATTCTGGTTCCGGTCAACGGCACCGCGATCGCCCGCCGGGGTGCCGAAATGGCGCTGGCGATTGCAGCGGTCACGGGTGCGCGGGTCAAGATACTTTATGTCGCGCGCGTCGGCCGCGACGAACCGCGCGACACTGTCTCGCATCGCCGCAGGGAGGCGGTGCTGAAGGATACCGTCGCACTAGCCGACCGCTATGGCGTCGAGATCGAGACTGCCATCCGCAGCCGGGCCGCCGCCGCCGATGCCATTGCCCGCCAGGCCGGCAGGGGGGCGGCGCTGATCGTCATGGGCGTGGCGCGGCGCCCTGGCGAGGAACTCTTCTTCGGCGAGACGACCACCGGCGTGCTGCAGCGCTGCCAATGCCCGGTGGTGCTGATCTCGGACGCCAGGCTCAGCCGCGACGACGAGGGCAGAGAAGAGCTGCGCTCAGGAACGGGGACAGGGTGATGAGTATTTCCCCTCGAGGGGAAATTTCGCTCATGCCGCCTGCAGCCTCTCTCGGCCGGGCTGCGGCGGGAAGGCGATGGCGATGCCGGCAGCACCGAGGCCGATCAGCGCCGAGCCGATGAACAGCCAGGAATAGCTGGCATAGGCGTCGAAGATCATGCCGCCGGCGAGCGGGCCGAACGACATGCCGAGGCTGGACAACAGGGTCGCGGCGCCAAGTATCGTGCCGATGATGCGTGGCCCAAAATAGTCGCGCGCCAGAACCGCATAGAGCGGCATGACGCCGCCATATGTGGCGCCGAAGATGATCGCCAGGAGATAGAACTGCTCGAGATTGCCGACGGCGAGATAGGCGGCGATCACCACCGCCTGGATGGCGAGGCCCACGATCAGCACCGGCTTGGCGCCCAACCTGTCGCCGAGCACGCCGTAGAGCACGCGCCCGCCAAGGCCGGCAAGGCCCTCGACGCTGTAGATCGACACGGCTGCCATCGGCGCCACGCCGCACGACATGGCATAGCTCACCATGTGGAAGATCGGCCCCGAATGCGCCGCGCAACAGGCGAAGAAGGTCATGCCCAGCACCAGGAATTGCGGCGAGCGCAGCGCCTGGCCGACTGACATGCCGGGGGCCGCGGCAGGCGCGGGCGCGCTGCCATCCGCTGCCGCGACCGCCGCCGACGGCTGGCGCACCAGGAAGACGGCCGGCAGCAACAGCACCCAGGCCATGATCCCGATGTCGAACATGGCGGTACGCCAGTCATAGGCCGTGATCAGCCAGCGCGCGAAGGGCGAAATGGTCATCGGCGCCACGCCCATGCCGGCCGAGACCAGCGACACGGCCAGGCTGCGATGGGTCTCGAACCAGGCGGTGGTCAGCGCGATCATCGGCGCGAAGAAGGCGCTGGCCGCCAGCCCGACGATGACGCCATAGCTCAGCTGGAAGACCAGCAGCGATTGGGCTCGGCTCGCCACCACCAGCGACAGGCCGAGCAGCACCGCGCCGGCAAAAACCACCGGGCGGGCGCCGACACGGTCATAGATGGCGCCCCAGGCGAAACCGCCTGCACCCATCACTAAGAAATTCAGCGTCATGGCGCTTGAAATGCCGGTTCGCGACCAGTTGGTGTCGAGCGCCATCGGCTCGAGAAAGATCGCCAGCGAAAACATCGCGCCGAGCGCCACACAGGTCATCAGCGCGCCGCACGCGACGATCACCCAACGGTAGGAATTGTTCATGCTCTTCTCCCGAGATCGGTTTCGATGCGGCGCCACTCGCTCCAGCTCCGTTGCGCCGCTTGCGTCCGAAGGACGTTGGCGGGATTTCGAATCCGACAATCCGGTTGCATTTTTTATCCGGTCTGCGTGGAAGTCCATCCGGATATGACAAAAGCAGGGGTGTAAGGCTGCCAAGCGCGCCGACAAGATAGACTGCCGAATTGACGAGCCGCTCCGCGGCACTAGCTTTGTGGTCTCGCGACGGGAGATATCGCTCATGGAACTGCATCGCGGCCGCCTCATCGACCACGTCCAGCTGGTGGTCAGGGACCTCAAGGCGAGCCGGCGCTTCTATGAAGCCGTCTTCAAGGTGCTCGGCATTCCGATCGGCGGCGAGGCCGAGGACTATTTCTGGGCCGACGAGCTGTTCATCTCAAGCCTCGACAGCCGGGCGGCGAGGGGACAGCTGACCGGGCGCCATCATCTGGCCCTCCAGGCCAGGGACAAGGCCATGGTCGATGCGTTCTACAAGGCCGGCCTCGATGCCGGCGGCGCCGACAATGGCGCGCCGGGTGAGCGGCCCTACCACCCCGGCTACTACGCCGCCTTCCTGCTCGACCCCGACGGCAACAACATCGAGGCGGTGTTTCACGGGCCGGCAAAGCGAAGTGCCGCTTCGGTCGAGATCAATTTCTAGCGCAGGTTCACGAGGAGCGGGTTGCGGTGATCCGTCCGGAGTTCTCGTAAAAACAAAGAGTTGAAGCGGTCCACGGATTCAATCGCTGAACTACTTCACATTGCCGGCGCGTAGCGGTTCACCACCATTCCGCAGGCATAGGCTTTAGAGCCGAGCAGGCGCAATTTCAGGAAGCCGCCACAGTCGAAAATCCGCTCGCCGTCGCCCAGCGCGGCCGGATTGATGAACAGCTGGAACTCATCGACCAGTCCCGCTGCAATCAGCGCCGAGGCAAAGCCGGCGCCGCCGAATACCGCCATGTCGCCTTCACCTTCAGCTTTCAGCGCCTTGACCTCGCGCGGCAGGTCGCCGCTGGCAAGCGTCGTGCGCTCCCACCGCGATGCCGCGAGCTTGTCGCTCAGCACCACCTTGCGCGCCTCGACGATGCGCTGCGCAAAGGCGTAGAAGGGATCGCGCGGATAGTTTTTTGCCGCATTGCCCCAATGGGTTAGATAGCCTTCTTCGGCCATCTTGCGGCTGAGCAGAATGGTATCGATGCCGGCGAACACCGCGTTGAAATCCTGCTTCAAGTCGTCGTCCCACGGGCAGTTGGCGCCCCATTCCCAGAGCTGCCAGTGCTCATCGCCGGCCGCGCCGACAAAACCGTCGACCGACATCTGCATCTGCAGGATCAGTTTTCTCATCGTCGTTCTCCTGATTGAGCTCTGGTGTCACCAGCGCCAGGTCAGGCGGCGTTGGTGATTGCTTTACTTTCGGAACCATTGACACGAGAGAAAAATGATGTCAATAGTAAAGTGATTTAGAAATGGAAGCATTGAGAATGTCGACCAGGGAAAGATCCGGCTGCCCCATCAGCCTGTCGCTCGAATTGCTCGGTGACCGCTGGACGCTGCTGATCATCCGCGACATGATTTTCGCGGGAAAAAGGCACTTCCGGGAGTTTCTGCTATCAGGCGAAGGCATCTCGTCGCGCACGCTGGCCGAGCGGCTGCAGACCTTGCAGGATGAGGGCATTGTCACCAGAAGCGACGACCCCACGCACAAGCTCAAGGCGATCTATAAGCTGACCGAGGCGGGCATCGACCTGTTGCCGGTGCTGGCGACGCTCGGCGCCTGGGGGAGCAAATACCGCAACGCCGATGACAAGCTGGCAAGGATCGCCGATGAACTGGCGACGGGCGGCGAGGCAGGCCTGGAGCAGATAAAGAAGAAGCTGCGCGCCGAGCATATCGGCTAGGGAGCAACGCCAGCCCTCCCTTCGGGCCGATGGCGGGCTACATCGACACGACGTCGCGCAGCCTCACCCTTCCCATCCCGCAAATCGCTGTGGCCGGAGCCATGTCTGCTTCGGATTGCCATCGCCCGAACCACGGCCTCTTCCAGCCAGCGCGCGATGGCGGGGGCGGCATGCATGCCGATTGGCCCATGCCGCCATGCACGTAGAGCTCTTCGACCGCGGTGCGGCCGGCGACAGGCAGCCCGTCCGACAGCATGGGCGATTGCCGGGATAGACATTCGTCACCCTGGGTGAGCCGAGACCGGACAGGATGCGTAGCGTGCGCGCCGCGATGCGAAGGCGTCTCGGCGCTAGCGCGCCGATCCACCTTCTCCAACAAGGGGAGAAGGTGAGGCGCGCCTTGTCCCGCCTGCGCTTCTACGCGTAGCCTAAGGAGCTAGCGGGAGGAGAATCGCTTGGACACCACTGTCGTTATTGTCGGCGCCGGGCCTGCCGGCCTTGCGGTCGGTGCCTGCCTGAAGCGGGCAGGAGTGGATTTCATCCTGCTCGAAAAATCGCAGGAGATCGCGCCCGCCTGGCGGCGGCACTATCGGCGGCTGCATCTGCATACGGTGAAGTCGTTCTCGTCGCTGCCGTTCCTGCCATTTCCCAGGGACTATCCGCGCTACGTGCCGCGCGAACTGGTGGTCCGTTACCTCGACGACTATGCGGAAAAATTCGACCTGCGCCCGCGCTTCGGCGTGACGGTGAAAGCCATTCGCCTCGGGGACGGCGGTTTTCTGGTCGAGACAGGATCGGACAACCTCAAGGCGCGCCATGTCGTCATCGCCAGCGGTAACAATGCCGAGCCGATCATCCCCCGGCTCCCTGCTATCGAGGCTTTCAAGGGCGAGGTGCTGCACAGCGCCGACTATACGCAAGCGGCGCCCTTTGCCGGCCGCTCGGTGCTGATCGTCGGCATGGGCAACACCGGCGCCGAGATCGCGCTCGACTTGGCGGAAAGTGGCGCGCGTCCGACCATTTCGGTGCGCAAGGGCGTCCACATCGTGCCGCGCCAGCTGTTCGGCGTGCCGATCCAGATGGTCGGCATCGCCAGCCGGCCAATGCCGCAGGCGCTGAACGACTGGATGTTTCCGATCATCCTCGATTTCGCGATGGGCAAGCTCGAGAAATACGGCATCGTCAGGCCGAAGCAGGGCATCCTGCAACAGATCGACGAAGTCGGCCGCATCCCCGTCATCGACGTCGGCACGGTCGACGCCATCACCAAAGGCGCCATCAAGATCGCGCCCGACATAGCGGGCTTCACCGAGCGCGGCGCTGCGTTCACCGACGGCAGTCAGGAAAATTTCGACGCCGTCATCCTCGCCACCGGCTATCGCCCGGGCTACGAAAAGTTTCTGCCCGTGGAATTGCAGCCGGAGCGCAGTGGTGTCAACGCCCGCGCCTCGCAACTCGGCCTCTACCTCGTCGGCTTCTACAATCCGGTCACCGGTCTGCTCAGGGAAATTGGACGCGAGGCGAAGGCAGTGGCGGCCGACATTGCTCGGCGAGGCTGAAAGGGGCGGCGTCGGCCAAGCTGCGGATCTCCCGCCTTGCGGGGAGATCGGCTATCCATCACAGCCGCGCCGCATCGCCCTCATCCAGCAGCCATTGCCGCACGGCTTGCGTCGGTTCTGGGTGCCGTTGCTTGCGCGGCATCACGACATAGAAATCGTGCGTCCCCCGCATCTCCGCGTTGATCGGCTGCACCAGCCGGCCGGCGGCAATGTCGGCGGATACGAGAAACCGGCTGGCCAGCGCGATGCCCTGGCCGGCAATGGCGGCGTCGATCGCGAGGCCTGTCTGGTTGAAGCGCATGCGTTTGGCCTCGGTGGCCATCCTCAGGCCGAGTACTCTCTCCATGAATTCCGGCCACAGATTGTGCGCGTCGTGCAGCAGGACGTGATGCTGGATATCGGCCGCCGCGATCTCGTTCGCGCCGGTCGGCAGCAGGGCAGGGCTGCAGATGGCGATGATCTGCTGTGGAAACAAAAGATCCACCATCAGGCCGGCGCCGGAGGGCAGGCGGCCTTGCCTGACCGCAATGTCGACGCCATCGGCCTGAAAACTCGACAGGCTTTCGCTGGCCAGGATTCGCAAATCGACCAGCGGGTTGTGCGCGACGAACTCCGGCAGTTTGGGGATCAGCCATTTGGTGGCAAAGCTCGGCGTGACGCTGATCGTCAGCCGCGCCGGTTCGGGCCGCAGCAGCAAGGTGGCCTCCGAGATCAGCTCGAAGGCGCGGCGGATGTTGGGCATATAGGCGCGGCCCTCATCGGTCAGCGCCAGGCCGCGCGGCAGCCGGTCGAAGAGTTTTGTGCCGAGATCGGCCTCCAGCCCGCGTATATGCTGCGCCACCGCCCCTTGCGTCACGTTCAGCTCTTCGGCGGCGATGCGGAAGTTGAGATGACGCGCGGCGGCTTCGAAGGCACGCAGCGCATTCAATGGTGGCAGGCTCAGGAAGGCTTCAGGCATGCAGGAGTTTTTCTACAGCTTGATTTCAGGCTTTCTGGTTCGAACCAGATGGCAACACCGTTTATAGCATTGCTCGAAGGTCGGAAACATGGGCTTCAGAGTCCCGCCAACCCGTGCGAAGGAAAATCGAGATGAGTGTAGAAAAAGTAGCAGTCGTCGTCGCCGGTGGCAGCGGTATGGGCGCGGCGGCGGCCAAGCGGCTGGCAGCGGACGGGTTCAAGGTCGCGATCCTGTCGTCCTCCGGTAAGGGCGAGGCTCTGGCCAAGGAGCTTGGCGGCCTCGGCGTCACCGGCTCCAACCAGTCGAATGACGATCTGCAGCGGCTCGCCGATCTGACGCTCGAGCGCTTCGGCCGCATCGACGTGCTGGTCAACAGCGGCGGCCACGGGCCACGCGCGCCGATCCTCGAAATCACCGACGAGCAGTGGCACACCGGTCTCGACGTCTATCTGATGAACGTCATCCGGCCGGTGCGCATCGTGGCGCCGCAGATGGTCAAGCAGAGGGCTGGCGCCATCATCAACATCTCGACCGCCTGGGTGGTCGAGCCGAGCCCGATGTTCCCGACATCCGCCGTGTTCCGCGCCGGGCTTGCCGCCTACACCAAGATCTTCGCCAACACCTACGCCGCCGACAATGTGCGCATGAACAATGTGCTGCCCGGCTGGATCGACAGCCTGCCGGCCACCGAGGAGCGCCGCGACAGCGTGCCGATGCAGCGCTACGGCACCTCGGAGGAAATTGCCGCGACCATCGCCTTCCTCGCTTCCGAAGGTGCGGGCTACATCACCGGCCAGAACATCCGCGTCGACGGCGGCATCATCGGCGCGATCTGACCGCGCGGTCGCCTCGCGTGAGCCGGCGTCACTCCTTCACCGCGCCGGTCATCGACGAGACATAGTGCTCGACGAAGAACGAATAGAGCACCACCACCGGCAGCGAGCCGATCAGCGCTCCCGCCATCAGCGCGCCCCATTCGTAGACGTCGGAGCGCACCAACTCGGTCAGCACACCCACCGGCACGGTCTTGTTTTCCGAGGACTGGATGAATGTCAGCGCATAGATGAACTCGTTCCATGACAGGGTGAAGGCGAATATGCCGGCGGAGATCAGGCCGGGCACGGACAGCGGCAGCACGATCTTGGTGAGGATCTGCCACCGGCTCGCGCCGTCTATCAGCGCGCATTCTTCCAGTTCGAACGGGATGGAGCGGAAGTAACCCATCAACAGCCACGTGCAGAACGGAACCAGGAAGGTCGGATAGGTAAGGATGAGCGCGAAGGGCGTGTCGTAGAGCCCGAGGTTGAACACCATTACCGACAGCGGAATGAACAGGATCGAGGGCGGCACCAGATAGGCGAGGAAGATGCCGAGGCCGACCTGCCGCGCCCCGGAAAACCGCAGCCGCTCGATCGCATAGGCGGCGAACACCGACGCCAGCAGCGACAGGAAAGTAGCGGCGGTCGAGATGATGATCGTGTTGAGCAGCCAGCCCGGATAGGAGGTCTCGAACAGGAGATAGCGGATATGCTCCAATGTCGGATGCACCACCCAGAACGGATTGAACTGCGCATAGTCGGTCATCTCGAGATTGGGCTTAACCGCCGTGATCGTCATCCAGTAAAACGGAAACAACAGCACGAAGACGAACACCAGCAGCGGCAGATAGACCGTCACCACGCGGCGCGGCAGGCTCTGCAGGTAGCCCATGCCGCCTTCGTCGATATCCCCACGTTTCGCCTTCCTTGTCGCGGCCGTCTTGACCATGTCAGTCTCCGCCGCCTTGTTGCCATTTGCGGCGTTGCAGGCCGAAATAGCTGAACAGGATCGCCGCCAGCAGGAACGGGATCATGGCCACCGCGATGGCCGCGCCCTCGCCAAGCTGGCCGCCGGAAATGCCGCGCTGGAAAGACAATGTCGCCATCAGATGCGTGGCATTCACCGGTCCGCCCCGGGTCAGCACGTAGATCAGCTGGAAATCGGTGAAAGTGAACAGCACCGAGAAGGTCATGGTGATGGCGATGATCGGCGTCAGCAGCGGCAGAGTCACATAACGAAACAACTGCCAGCGACTGGCGCCGTCGAGCGTGGCCGCCTCGTAGAGCGACTGCGGAATGGTCTGCAGGCCGGCGAGCAGCGTGATGGCGACGAAAGGAATGCCGCGCCAGACGTTGGCGGCGATAACCGAAGCGCGCGCATTCTCCGGATCGCCGAGGAAATTGATGCGGTGGTCGATCAGGCCCATTTGCTGCAGCGCCCAGGACAGGATGGAGAACTGCGAATCGTAGATCCACCAGAAGGCGATGGCTGACAGTACGGTGGGCACCACCCAAGGCAGCAGGACTATCGCGCGGAAGAACGATTTGAACGGCAGGTTTTCATTGAGAATGAGCGCCAGCCACAGGCCGAGCACGAACTTCAGGATCGAGGCGCTGACCGTGTAGAGCAAGGTGTTGAAGACGGACAGCCAGAAGACGGCGTCACTCCACAGATACTGATAGTTCTCGGTGCCAATGAAGATGCCGGGGCGGCCGATACGGGCATCGGTGAAGCCGAGCCAGACGCCCAGCCCGAGCGGATAGGTCAGGAAGACCAGCAGCAGCGCCGCCGCCGGCAGCATGAAGCCGAAGCCCAGCGCGTTGCGGCTTTCGGAGATCCGCGAAAGCATCGACGGACGCGGCTGGGCGGCAACGGACGGCACGGCCATGAAGGGCTCCTCATCGGGGAATCAGGTCACGGCGTCAACGGCCGCCATGGGATTGTGCGACGGGCCGGGCAGCGCACTAGACGCTGCCCGGCGGTGCCGTGATCAAACGCGGTAGTAGCGGTTGGCGCGCTTCTCCGCCTCCTCCATCGCCTCCTGCGGCGTCGCCTGGCCGGTCACCGCCTTGGCGAACATGTCGACCAGGACATAGTCGGCCATGGTCGCCGCCGAGGCATAGCCGAGCGGCCCGGCATAGCCGTTGGGGCGCAGCGTCGCCGAGGCCTTGGCATAGGCGGCATTGTTCGGGTCGGCCGTCCACACTGGATTGTTGTCGAAGGCCTTCAGCGTCTGGCAGCAATAGCCCGCCGAGGAGGTGATCCAGTCGGTCATCTGCGGATCCTCGAACATGAACTGCAGATAGGCCTTGGCCGCATTGGGGTAGGGCGTGTAGTTGAAGATGACGGCGGTGGTCACCTGGAACAGTTCGACCGATTTCCCGACGGGACCGATCGGCAGGTTGGTGGTGCGGATGTCCTTGGCGATCTCAGCCAGCTTCGGATCGTTGTCCTTGTTGATCTTGGCCGTATTGTAGGCGGAAATGCCGTTGGCGATGACGCCGAGTTCGCCGGCCAGGAAGGCGCGGTTGTTATTGACGTCGAGCCAGCTTTCGGTCCCGGGAATGAAGGTCTTGTAGAGTTCCTGCGCGTATCCGATCGCCTTTAGCGTCTCGGGGCTGTTGATCGCCACCTTGCCGCTCTCGTCGACCATCTGGCCGCCATGGCTCCACAGCAGCCAGTGCGCGTAATTGTTGCCGTCGCCGACGCCGTGGCCGTGCGTGAAGCCGGCCGGATGTCCCTTCGCCTGCAACGCCTTGCAAAGCTCGAGGAAGCCTGCCGTGTCCTTCGGAAATTCGGAGAAGCCGGCCTCCTTCACCCAGCTTTCGCGATAGACGATGGCATTGCCGATCGTGGCCAGCGGCAGGCCGACGAACTTGCCGTCCCGCGTCGCATATTGCTTTGGTCCGTCGTGCCAGCCGCCATATTTCGAGCCCAGATACTCGCCGAGCTCGGTCACGTCGTGCAGCTTGTCGGGATATTGATGCGGGTCGTCGAACCAGACGAACATGAGGTCCGGGCCGGAACCGACATTGGCGGCGACCGCTGCCTTGGGGCGAATGTCCTCCCAGCTTTCCTTGTCGACACGAACCTCGACACCTGTCGCCTCGGTGAAGCGCTTGGTGTTGGCCAGCCATTGATCCTCATCGCCCTTGACGAAGGGCGACCAGCGCAGCAGCCGCAGCTTTGCGCCTTCCTCGGGCTTGTATTTCAAGCCCTCCTGGGCAAAAGCCGGCGAGCCGACGAAGCGGCTTCCCAGAGCTCCCGCCGCAGCACCTGCGGTCGTGCGGATTACATCGCGTCTCGTGAATTTCATGGTCGTCTCCTCCGGTTTATCTTCCTTGCTATGCGGTCCTTACCATCCGTTACGCGTTTCAAATCGTGTTCCGGTCTTGCCGTCAAAGAGATGAATCAGGCCAGGCGCGGCAGTGAGCCGTATGGTTTCGCCCGGTGTGAAGGCATGGCGTTCGCGGAAATTGGCGACGATCTCGTCGCCGCCGGCGGTGCGGCCGATGAGCTGCACTTCCGACCCGGTCGGCTCGACGACCGCGACGGTGACTGGAATGCCTTGGTCGGACGATAGCCGCAAATGCTCGGGCCGTATTCCCAGCACCACCGGATGACCGTTGCCAACGGCCGGCGCGGCGCCCAGCGGCACGGAAATTCCCCCGGCGCCGCGAAAGGACGGAGACCCGTCGGTGACGATCTCGCCCTTGATCAGGTTCATTGCGGGCGAGCCGATGAAACTGGCGACGAAGAGATTGTTGGGCCTGTCGTAGAGCTCCAGCGGCGGTCCGATCTGTTCGACGATGCCGTCATGCATGACGACGATCTTGTCGGCCATGGTCATGGCCTCGATCTGGTCGTGGGTGACATAGACTGTGGTCGTCTTGAGCCGCTGGTGCAGTTCCTTGATCTCGGCGCGCATCTGCACCCTGAGCTTGGCGTCGAGATTGGAGAGCGGTTCGTCGAACAGGAAAACCTGTGGATCGCGCACGATCGCCCGGCCCATGGCGACGCGCTGGCGCTGGCCGCCGGAAAGCTGGCGCGGATATCGCGTCAGCAATGGCACCAGCCCGAGGATTTCGGCGGCGCGCTGAATGCTGGTAGCGCAATCGGCCTTCGAAACACCTTTGAGCATGAGCGAGAACGCCATGTTCTCGGCGACCGTCATGTGCGGGTAGAGCGCGTAGTTCTGGAACACCATGGCAACGTCGCGCTCTTTCGGCGCAACGTTGTTGACGACCCGATCCCCGATCGCGATCTCGCCCCGAGAAATCTTTTCCAGGCCGGCGATCATCCTGAGAAGGGTCGATTTTCCGCAACCCGACGGGCCGACCAGCGTGACGAATTCGCCGTCGTCGATATCCACACTGACGCCATGCAGGACCTCGACGGTCCCGAACGATTTGTAAACATCGCCGATCGCGACAGACGCCATCGATCTCCTCCCGAATGCTTCTTGCGACGCCCCGAAGGAAACCGCTCCTCTCCCGCCTCGCGACCGTCTCCCATTCCCCCGCCAGGTCGCGTGACGATCAGACGGTAGCGCTACCAAGCCTGCCTGTAAAGCGGCCATGCGGCCGGTGCTCTTGTCGTTCGGAACACCGGCGCAATGACCGGTTCGCCGGCAAACTACCCCCCATTCACAAAAGCCAGCACCAGCTTCTGCAGGTTTCCGCCGGGGCCGAATTCGACCCGGTCGAAGTCGCGGCTCGCCTGCCGCTGAGCCAGCGAGATCTGGGCGAGTTGCCTCGTCAGCTCGGTTCTGATCTTGCTGCAGGCGGGGTCATCAGTAACGGTCAGGCCGACGCTCACCGCCTCGATCTTGCGCACCATCTCGGCGATGGCCGCGCCATGCACTCTCTCGTGGGCGGCGAGCCCGGCGATGAACACCGTCCAGTTCTTCTGGACGGAAGCCGGCAACGGTTCGGCCGGCTTCGGCAAGGTGTAGGTGATGATCAGTTTCGGGCGCGCCGATTTGAGCACGCAGGCGTCGCCTTGCGGCCTGTAGTCCCTGGTCCAGGTCAGCTTGAAATTGGTGTGCGCAATGACCCGACCCTTGCCGAGCAAGGGGCCGGCTTCGCCGATCGCGGCATAGAGTTCCGGGCCGGTCCGCCCTGCGATGGCGTAGGTCTCGACCTTTTCGACCGGCTTCCAGTCGGCGCGTGCCGGCGACGCCAGCAGGGAGGCCGCGAACAGGAGAAAGAACATGGCTGGTTTCATGGAAACGTCAGAGACACTGGGCTGAGGCAAAGATCAACCCGGCGCAATGCACTCAGGTCCCACGGCAGGCCGCGTCATAGTCGGCCAGCACCTGATCGACAGCTTCGAGAAGGATAGCCTCGGGATTGCCCGCCGGCCCGAGTTCGGCCGGCAGCGCCGGCAGGAATTGCCGCATCAGCGTTTCGGGAATGGCAACGTCGTCCAGCGCCTTGCGCAGGCGCTCGACGGCCGCGACAGCGGTGGGGTTGCTCCAATAATAGCGGATGCGGTCGCTGTAGCTGTAATGCCGCTGCACATAGAGCTCTGCTTCATTGCCATGATAGTGGCTGTGCCAATGGCCGGGTGCTGCCAGCATCGCGCTTTCCATGGTGCGGGCGAGCGACCGGTCGCCATAGTCCCTGGCCATTTCGGAGGCGATCAGGTCGAGCCCGTAAAGCGCCTCGCGCAAGGCGAAGGTCAGGCCGGGGCCGACCTTGAGGATAGGAAAGCCGTTTGCGACCAGCGCGGTCAAAGCCGCACGGGTCTGGTAGTCGGTCGAATGCGCCTCGTAGACGAGCGACGGCTGCTCATCGAGCAAGCCGGTCAGGCCCTTGGATTTTTCGGGCGCGTAGGCGACGACATTCTGGCTGCCGAATTCCACGCCCGGCTGCACCACCACGGCCATGACGCGGCCGAACGCCTCGGTCAGGCCTTCGCGGGCAAAGATCTCCCGGTGAACCTCGATCGTGCGCCGCGCCGCCGCCGCCTCGGTCGGCTTCAACTCGCTGATCGCATGGTCGACGCCGCCGGGGGCGGGAACTTCGGTGCCGATGATGTAGACCGGCAAGGTGCTGCCTGCGGCGTGCGCGCCCGTTTCGGCCGCCTTTGCCAGCCGCGCCGCCCGGGTGGCGATGGTCTCGTCGTCGAGCGCCGCCAGCTCGCCGGCGCAGCCCATCGATGCGTCGAGATGGATCTTGGTGAAGCCGGCCGCGATATAGGCGCCGACCATGGCCTCAGCCTTGTCCATCGCCTGCGCCGCCGGCTCTGCGCGCCACGGGTTCGGTCCCAGATGGTCGCCGCCGAAGATGATGCGCGAGGCTTCCAGCCCCTCGCGACAGGCGATCTCCAGCACGAAGGCGACGAACAGCGCCGGGGTCATTCCGGTATAGCCGCCGAACTGGTTGACCTGATTGCAGGTTGCCTCAATCAGCAGGTTTTTCTCCCTGTCGGCAACGGCGCGCCTGATCGCCGTCTGGATCACCAGCGGATGCGCGGAGCAGATCGAGGTGATGCCGTAGGGCGAGCCGTTTTTGCGCGCGCTGGCGAGGCCTGCAAGCGGGTTGGCGCTCATGTCCGTCTCGCTGTTCCCTTGATGAATTGGTCAAGCGCATCGAAGCCGGCGGTGCCTTCCATCGGGCCGCGCCGGGTGATGTTGCGGGCGCCGGCGGCATTGGCATAAAGCAGCGCCTTGCCGGGCTCCATCCCCTGGCGGCGGCAAGTCAGGTAGGTGGCGCCAAAGCAGTCGCCGGCGCCCGTCGGGTCGACTTCCTCGACTTGGAAACCGGCGCAGTCGATCCTGGCGCTGTCGGCGCCGAACCAGGAAGAGCCGTCAGCACCGCGCTTCAGCACGATCTCGCCGACGCCCCTGGCAAACAGCGCCGCCACCGCCTGATGCTCGTCATCGACGCCCGCCGTAGCGAGCAATTCGTCGCCGGACGGCAGCAGCAGGTCGGCATCGTCGATGAGGGCGGAAAACAGTGCGCCGTCGGAGCCGTCGATCAGCTCCTTGCGCACATTCGGGTCGAATGAGGTCGAGCCGCCGCGGGCACGAACCGCCTGCACTGCGTAGCTGACGATCTCCTTCAGCCCTGCCACCGACAGCGTCGATCCCATGATATGCAGATGGCCGGCCCTGTCCGCCAGCAGGCGCGCAGCAGTGGTCAGGTGGATCTGCCCGGCGGCGGATTCGGCGATGTTGTAGACGAAGTCCCTGATACCATCGGGCCGGTAGCGCACGAAGGCGCATCCCGTCGGGAAGCGGTCGCTGATATCGACGGCTGAGACGTCGACGCCGTCGAGCTCCAGCCTGTCCAGGTTGAGCGTGCCGAAATCGTCGCGGCCGACGCAGCCGATAATGCCGGCGCCGCCTCCCAGCCGGGCGACCTGATCGATGAAGATCGCCGGCGCACCGCTGGGGAATGGCCCGACAAGCGATTGCGGCTCGAGGAAGCCGAAACCCAGTTCCGTCGCCATGATCTCGACCAGGATTTCGCCGGCGACAATCGTTGGCCCCACGGCCTCGGCGGCGATCTCGCTTCGGCGCGAAAGGCTCATGCTTGCGATTCCTCTCACACGCAAACTGATTGCTTGCCCGCGCAGTTATCCGACGCAAATGTTTATCGGGTAAATCGCACATACAGCGAAGTCAATAAAACTCTACATGCGTATAGTTTATCT
Organism: Mesorhizobium sp. C268A; assembly: GCF_040324475.1. Classification (NCBI taxonomy): domain Bacteria; kingdom Pseudomonadati; phylum Pseudomonadota; class Alphaproteobacteria; order Hyphomicrobiales; family Phyllobacteriaceae; genus Mesorhizobium; species Mesorhizobium sp. C268A. The sequence continues at coordinate 826,527 of NZ_JAMYVX010000001.1, read as the reverse complement.
GTTTCCGCGCGTACACATTGCAGGATTCGGGTGGCTGGGATCGTGGCACCGTGCAAATCAGGCGTCGACCGCAGCGAAAGGACAGCCATGCTCACGCTTCATGATTATTTGCCGTCGCAAAACGGTTGGAAGGCGAGGGTCGTGCTCGGCCTGCTCAACATTCCCTATGAAAGCCGCCTGGTGTCGATTTTCGAGGGCGAGAGCCACACCGACGCCTTCCTGAAGCTCAACCCGGCCGGCGCCGTTCCTGTGCTCGAACTCGAGGATGGCCGTGCGATCGCCGAATCGAATGCGATCCTCATTTATCTCGCCGAAGGCACGCCCTTGCTGCCGGCGGATCGCTATGTCAGCGCGAAAGTTATGCAATGGCTGTTCTTCGAACAGTACCATGTCGAGCCGGTCATCGGCTCCCTGCGCTTCTGGACGCTGGCCGGAAGGCTGGAGCGCAACCAGGCGACGCTTCCGGCCAAGCGCGAAGCCGGCGCCCGCACGCTGGCAACGCTGGAGCGGAGCCTGAACGACACGCCGTTCCTTGTCGGCGACATGCTCACCATCGCCGACATTGCCGTCTATGCCTACGGCCACCGTGCCGAAGATTGCGGCTTTGCGCTGGCGGCTTATCCGGCGGTTCGTGCCTGGACGGGCCGGGTACGCGACGCCATCGGTCCCGGCTATCCCGTGCATCTCTACAGCATCGATCGGCATTCGGCTGCTTGAAGGCAAAAGGCGCGTTCACCTTGCTTAGTCGAAAAGAAGACCCAGATTCTGCTTTGTCGGCGGCTTTCGCTTGCAATCCGTTGACTGGATGGCCGGATCCCGGCGTCAACTCGACGACCGGCCGGCACTTAGCATGGAGGTGACCATGACACGCGACGACATCATTTCGGTGTTGGGGCCGGTAGACGAGGCGGTCATAGCCGACATCGCGCTGACCGGCGCCACCCTTCAAGAACTGCGCGAGGCGTTCGCCTGGCTCGGTGCCGACGAGGCGCTGGTCAACGAGGGCCGCCCCTTGCCGGGAACGAAGGTGGCGCGGCTGATCGAACTCCTCGATATGCCGGACGACGAGGACGGTCCACAGGCGGTGGCGGCGCAGGGGTTAGGGCAGTAGGGCCCTGACTACTGCGGTTTCCCATTCACTTCACGCCCTCGACAGCAGCCGGCGCATGATCAGCGAGGCATGGCCGGCGACGCCGTGCGCGGCCGGGCGGTGTTCGACCACCTCGAAACCGTGCTTGCGATAGAAGGCGATCGCCCGGTCGTTGCCCTCGATCACTTCCAGCGCAATGCTGGGGATGCCGGCATGCGCGACAAGCACCGCGTGCAGCAGGTCGGTGGCGAGCCCGCTGCCGAACTCTGACTTGTCGATGTGCAGCCGGTCGAGCAGGACATCGCCACGATCGTCCATCGCCGCCATCGCGTAGCCGGCGATCGAACCGTCCGGCCGTTCGGCCACGAACGACATCTTGTTGTCGTCCAGAAGTTCGGCTGCCAGCCGCTCGGGCGCATGCTTGTCGTCCGAGAGGCGTGCCGTGGTCTCGGGTCCCAGGATCGGCGAATAGGTGCGCCGCCAGGAGTCTCCCAGCAGCCGCGACACCGACGGCACGTCCTTTGCGGTCATGGTTCTGATCTCGGTCATGGCTGTGCCATCATGCCAAGCTCGCGCCGGCAATCAAGCTGCACGACGCGCGATCTGCTTCTTCGTCGTCTTGGTGCGATCTGGGCTGCGCGACGTTTCTGCGAGACGTACATCACCCAATCCTGCCAACACCACCGGAGCATGGTCCTTGAATCTGACGACAAGGTCGAGTTCGCCCCCGAGAGCCTTAACGTAGCCGCGCAAGGTCGACAGAAGAAAATCCGACCGCTTTTCGAGCTGGGCAACGGAGACCTGTTTCTTGCCCAACTTGCGGCCGACATGCTCCTGTGTGAGTGCCCGAGCCTTGCGAAGCTGCTGAAGGGTTTCAAACTCCTCAAGCAGCTCCCTGGTACGGAGGTCGGACGCCTTGATCAGTTCGGGAGACATCGTTTCGGCAAATACGTCATCGGCGGAAATGGCCATCACTTCTTCTCCTTCTTGTGCCCTTCCTTGGCAGTTTTCTGCCCCTCTTTCACGCGCTTTAAATGGACGTCGAACCTCTTATCGGCGATCTCGATCAGCTTCTTGTAGAAGCGCTTCTCGTTGACGCCCGATTTATCTCCCGCAACAAGGAAAATGGCCTTTCTCTCAGGATCGAACGCGAACGCCACTCTCCACACGCCATCAGCAGCATCGAACCGCAATTCCTTCATGTTCGCGTGCCTTGAGTCGTTCAGCGTATCGACCCTCGGCCTGCCATAAGACGGACCCAGCTGCTTCAGAACATTTGCCAAAGCACGGATTTCGACCTTTACGTCGTCCTTCAGCTTGGAGAATTCCGTTCTGAAGTCATCATCGAATTCCACAATCCATGTCATTAAAGATAGCTTTCACCTTATATAATGTCAAGTGAATGTCATGGACGACATTATCTCGGTGTGCCGAAATCCTTACCGCCTCACCCGCGACTTCAGCCAACGATCGAAGGCCACGGCCAGGATCAGGATCAGGCCAATGACGATGCTTTGCGTGTAGGACGAGACATTGTTGAACTGCAGCCCGTTCTGCAGCACGCCGATCAGTGCAGCGCCCACCACCGTGCCGCCGACCGAGCCGATGCCACCGAATAGCGAGGTGCCGCCGATGACGACGGCGGAAATCACCGTAAGTTCGTAACCGATCCCGGCTACGGCTTCGGAGGAGTTGAGCCGTGCTGACAAAACGAAGGCCGCCAGCCCGGCGAAGAAGCCGACGATGACATAGACCGAGATCAGAATGCGGTCGACGCGCAGGCCCGACAGGCGTGCGGCCTCGGCATTGCCGCCGACGGCATAGACGGCGCGGCCATAGCGCGTATAGCGCAGCACGATGTGGCACAGGATGGCCGCCGCCGCGAAGATGATCGCCGGCACCGGCACCGGTCCGATGAGCCCGGTGCCGAACCAGCGCATCGAGGCGTCGAAACCGGAGATCGGTCCGCCATTGGAGATGGTCAGCGTCAGGCCGCGAAACACGGTGAGCCCACCCAGCGTGACGACGAAGGGCGGCACTTTCAGCCGGGTGATGGCAAAGCCCTGGACGCCGCCGGCCAGCGCCCCGACAGTGACGGCGGCAAGCAAGGCGGCGAACCAGCCATAGCCTTGCGTGCCCGTGGTCGACAGCGACAGCGTGTTGGCGGTGCCGCCCTTGGCCACCACCGCGGCCACCATGCCGCAGAAGGCGAGCAGTGAGCCGACCGACAGGTCGATGCCGGCAGTGAGGATGACGAAGGTCATGCCGAGCGCGATCAGCCCGGTGATCGAGATCTGCCTCAAAATGTTGAACAGGTTGATTGGATCGATGAAGCTCGGCTTCAGCACGGTGAAGATGACGATCAACACCGCCAGGAACATCAGCGGCCCAAAACTCATCAGAAGCCGCGCGATGTTGATGCCGCTGCGCTGGGTCTGTTCGGTGGTGCTGGTCATTGCGTTGCGTCCTGCTTGCGGTCGAGCGCCATCAGTTCCATCAGTTTTTCCTCGGTCGCTTCGATGCCCGGCATTTCGCCAGTGATACGGCCGCGCCGCATCGTAACGATGCGATCCGACACTGCCAGCACCTCCGGCAGTTCCGACGAGATCATCATGATGGCGATGCCGCGCGCAGCCAACTGGACCAGGATCTGGTGCACTTCGGCCTTGGCGCCGACATCGACGCCGCGCGTCGGCTCGTCGACGATCAGTACTTTCGGGTCGCGCGCCAGCCAGCGGGCCAGGATCACCTTTTGCTGATTGCCGCCGGACAGGCCCTCGATCGCCTGCTCGGGCGAGGCCATGCGGATCGACAGTGCCTTGCGATAGCCGGCCAGCGCCTCGCGCTCGCGCCGTTCGGCCATGAAGCCGGCCCCATTGCTGTAGCGGCCGAGCGAGGCGATCGAGAAATTGTTGAGAATGCCCAGTGCTGCAAAGATCGCCTGGTGCTTGCGGTCTTCCGGCACCAGCCCGATGCCGAGTTTGATGGCGTCTGCGGGGGAGGCCGGGGCGATCGGCTTACCGTCGAGCGCAATCGTGCCGGCGGCGATGCGGTCGGCGCCGAAAATGGCGCGGGCAAGCTCGGTGCGGCCGGAACCGACGAGGCCGGCAACGCCGAGGATTTCGCCGGCCTTCAGATCGAGGTTGACGCCTTCGAGTACGATGGCATGCGGCGCCAACGGGTCGCGTACCGTCCGCAGCCCGCGCACCGAGAGCCTGACCTCGCCGGCGACATCGCGCTGCGTCGGCCGCGCGTAGAGCTCGGAGGCGGCGCGGCCGACCATCTTCTCGATGATCTTCGGGATCTGGATCGGCTGGCCGTCACGGTCGAGATGACCGGCCAGCCTGCCATCCCGCAGCACGGTCATGCGGTCGCAAATGGCGGACGCTTCCTCCAGCCGGTGGGTGACGAACATGATGGCGACACCGTCCTTGCGCAGCCTGTCCATGATCGACATCAGTTTCTGCACCTCGGTCTCGGTCAGCGCCGAGGTCGGCTCGTCCATGATGATCAGGCGGCTTTCCAGCGACAGAGCGCGGGCGATTTCGACCAGCTGCTGTTCGGCTACCGACAGCGAGGACACCGGCGTCGCCGGATCGATGTCGAGACCGACGCGGGCGATGATCGCGCGCGAGGCGTCCTCCATCCTGCGCCAGCTGACCAGCCCGAGCGGCCCGAGCGGCGCGCGGCCGATGAAAATGTTTTCCGCAACCGTCAGCGTCGGGATCAGGCTCAGTTCCTGATAGATGGTGACGATGCCATGCCGCTTCGCATCCTGCGGACTGGACGGCGCGTAGTCGGCGCCGTCGAAGACGATGCGGCCGCTTGACGGCGGCATCACGCCGGACAGGATTTTCAACAGCGTCGACTTGCCGGCGCCGTTCTCGCCGAGCAGGCCAAGGATCTCACTGGGCCGCACCTCGAGCGAAACGTCGATGAGCGCGGTGACGCCGGAAAAATGCTTGGTCACGCCTTCGACGGAAAGGAGCGGTGGCGATGATGCGGTGGGTTCAACGGCGGACAAGCATTGCTCCCGGATTGCGATAGGCAGCGGGACAGCGCCCCCCTCTGTCCTGCCGGACATCTCCCCCACACGGGGGGAGATCAGCAGTTTTGCCGGCAGCACTATTTCTATAACGTTGGCGATTGGCGAAAGCAGACGTGACGGCCAATCTCCCCCCAAGTGGGGGCGGTGTCCGGCAGGACAGAGGGGGGCGCGACAGAGCGCGACCTCCACCCGTCATGGGCCCTACTCTCACTTCGTCTCGTTCAACCTCTCCGCCTTGTCGAGATTGTCCTTGCCGATGACGATCGGCGTCAACAGCACCAGCTTCTCCTTCGGCTGGGTCTTGTCCCTGGCGAAGGCGACCGCTATCTGCACCGCCTTGCGCGACTGTTCGCCGGGGAACTGCTCGACCGTGCCGGCGAGCTTGCCGTCGCGCACGGCGACCAGCGCTTCCGGCAGCGCGTCGAAGCCGTAGATCTTGACGTCGGTGAAGTTGCGCGCGGCACAGGCTTCGAGCGCGCCGAGCGCCATGTCGTCATTGGCGCAGATGATGGCGTCCGGCTTGCCGTTGGCGGCAAGCCCGGCCTCGGTCACCGACAGCGCTTCGGCGCGGGCGAAGTTGGCGGTCTGCTCGAAGATGATCTGGTACTTGTCCTTGAGCGGATCGAGCACATTGTGGACGCCTTTGTTGCGGTCGATCGCGGGCCCGGCACCCGGCTGGCCCTGCAAATGGAACAGCTTGGCGCCGTTCGGGAACGCCGCCACCATGGCCTGCGCCTCGGCTTCGCCACCCTTGACATTGTCAGCGCCGACATGGGCGAGAATGCCCTCGACGCCGTCGACGCGGCGGTCGATCGTCACCACCGGAACGCCGGCCTTGACCGCTTCCTCGATCGCCGGCGCCAGCGCGTTGACGTCAAGCGGCGAAATCACGATGGCGTTGACCTTCTGCACAAGTGCGGCCTCGATGTCGGCGGTCTGCTTCGGCGCCGAGTTCTGGCCGTCGCTCTCGGTCAGATTGACGCCTTGCGCCTGCGCCTCCGCCTTGATCTCGTTCAGCATGTGCACAAAGAACGGAAAGCCGAGATTGGGCACCGAGCCCAATATGGTCAATTTGTCGGCGGCAAAGGCCATGGGCGCGGCCAGCGCCATGGCGCCGGTCGCCACGGTCGACAACAGGAATTCGCGTCTGTTCATCAGATATCCTCCACATGAACGCAGGAGCCCGAAACCGGGAGCGGCTCGGGACGGTCCTTGCGTCAATTCAAAAATGGAGTGTCCTGTGAACGCCCCGAGGGGACGCGAGGCGCTCCAGCCGGTCCGCCGCAACGTTCTCCTCCGCACGGCGCCGACCGGAGGATGCTAGCCAAGGAAAATCGATTACGCAAGGTGAGGCGAGGGGCTGAAACTGCTAATCTCCCCCCTTGTGGGGGAGATGTCCGGCAGGACAGAGGGGGGCGCTGTCCTGCCGACATTGGCCAATTTCACTTACATCTTTGAGCTAACCTCTACGCAGAATACTTGATGCGGGCGATCCTTCGCGCCCCCCTCTGCCTTGCCAGGCATCTCCCCCACGAGGGGGGAGATTGGCAGCTTAGACGCCTCTACCGATCGATCGTCGTCATCACCCGCTCATTGTAGCGCGGCCCTGAGACCTTGCCGGGCGCAAGGGCTGCGTCGAGCGCAGCAGTCTCGGCCGGGTCGAGCTGGATCGCGGCCGCAGCAACATTTTCTTCGAGATACTTGCGCCGCTTTGTCCCCGGGATCGGCACGATGTCAATGCCGAAACCGTCGCCCTTGCCGAGCACCCAGGCCAGCGCGATCTGTGCGGGCTTTGCCCCTTTGGCCGCGGCCACCTCCTGCACCGCAGCCGCAGCCGCGACATTAGCGTCGTAGTTGGCGCCCTGGTAGCGGGGGTCGCCGCGGCGGAAATCGCCTTCCGGATAATCCTCGGCGCGCTTGACGTCGCCGGCGAGGAAACCGCGGCCGAGCGGCGCGAACGGCACCAGGCCGATGCCGAGCTTTTTGAGCAGCGGGATGATCTCCGGCTCCAGATTGCGCTCCCAAAGCGAATACTCGCTCTGCAGCGCCGAGACAGGGTGCACGGCATGCGCACGGCCGATATTCGCCGCGCCCGCTTCCGACAGGCCGAAGAAGCGCACCTTGCCATCGGCAACCAGCCGGCCGACCGTGCCGGCGACGTCTTCCATCGGCACCGCCGGATCGACGCGATGCTGGTAGTAAAGGTCGATATGGTCGGTGCCGAGCCGCTTCAGCGAGCCCTCCAGCGCCTCGCGGATATGGTCGGGCCGGCTGTCACGCTCCGTGCCGACCTGTCTGCCGTTTTCGATGCGGAAGCCGAATTTGGTGGCAAGGGTCACCTCATCGCGCCGGCCCTTCAGCGCCCGCCCGAGCAGTTCTTCATTGGCATAGGCGCCGTAGACTTCCGCCGTGTCGAGGAAGGTACAGCCGAGTTCGATGGCTCGGTGCAGGGTGGCGATCGATTCCGCCTCGTCGGCAGGGCCGTAGGACTGGCTCATGCCCATGCAGCCGAGGCCGATCACCGAGACCTGCAGCCCCTGGCTGCCGAGTTTGCGGGTGCTGAGGGTCATTGCCGTTCTCCTTGGGGCTGAGGAAAACTATAGCGGCCGCTCCTCCAGTTTCCATAGCTGTTCGGCGGAAGAACAGCGCTTCCCTTGACAAAACCCAGCCGCAAGCGCCTTTGCTGGCGGCCATTGGGGGCCATGGGGATACCAATGAAGAAGATCTACGAGAAGCCGACGCGGAACCGGCGTCAGCAGCTCTCGCGCGTCACCGCGCTCATAATTCCTTCGGACCACTAACCGAATATTGTCGTCGTCATTGCAAAGCCCACTGCCGAGGCGCAGCGGTTTTTTGCTGCCGCCGGATCGTTGCGCTGCCAGAAGCAGGCGGTCAAAATTGACAGAGCAGCCGATCTCCAGCATCCTTATGCCGCCGCCATGTCTTGCGGTCTTGTGTATGAGTGAGCCATGGCCAGTTCCGTCACCAGCCAGAATTCCAAGCGCGCCGCGGTGCGCAAGGCGCTCGACCGCCACAAGGTCTACGTCACCGCGCAAAGCTTTTCCGGCGGCGTCTACTCGGCCCGCGTGCTGGTCGACGGCGAGGCCTACTGGGTCGACGAGTTCCGGCTGAGCCAGCTCCAACAAGGGCTGTCCCCGGCCGAGCTAGACCTGACGCCCGCCTCAGACGATTGAGCGTGATCTCCACATTCTTCGCACCACGCTGGGAAATCTGAAATGTTGGCGGGACAGCACTGTGCAGGAACGCGGCGCAGGGAAGGTTCGTCCGCCGCCGCCGCTCCCGCCTGACCCATGCCAACCCCGCCAAAACTCAAGGCCTATCGCGCCAAGCGCGAATTTACGAAGACGCCGGAACCGGCTGGCGGGCTCATTTCAGGCGACGGCAACCGCTTCGTCGTCCACAAGCATCACGCCACCGCCGACCATTACGATTTGCGCCTGCAGGTCGGCGGCGTGCTGAAAAGCTGGGCGGTGCCGCGCGGGCCCTCGCTCAACCCGGCCGACAAGCGGCTTGCAGTCGAGACCGAGGACCATCCGCTCGAATATATCGACTTCGAGGGCGTCATTCCCGAAGGCGAATATGGCGGTGGGCCGATGATCGTCTGGGACACCGGCACCTGGGCACCGATGGACGATGTCGACAAGAGCCTGCGCACCGGCGCCTTCAAGTTCCGGCTGGCCGGCGACAAGTTGAATGGCGGCTGGATGCTGACCCGTCTGAAGCCCAAGCCCAGCGAAGACAGCGAGAAGAAAAACTGGCTGCTGTTCAAGGAGCGCGATCTCGCCGCCGATACCGGCCTCGACATCCTGGAAGCGCGGCCGGAAAGCGTGAAGTCCGGCAAGCGGATCGAGGAGCTGGTGGCGCCGCCGAAGAAGCCGGCCCGCCTGCCGCCCAAGCCCGGCGCGCTGAAACCCGGCGCGCTGCCCGGTGCGGCCAGGGGCGATCCGCCGTCGCGCATCGAGCCGCAGCTCGCCACGCAGGTGCCGAAGCCACCGGGTGGGCCAGTGGAAGACACAGGTGAACTCTGGCTGCACGAAATAAAATTCGACGGCTACCGCACCATGGCGCATATCGCCGATGGCGAGGTCAGGCTGATCACCCGCGGCGGCATCGACTGGACGAAGCGTTACGGCGACCTGCCGCAGGCATTCGCCCGGCTGCCCCTCAGCCAGGCGATCATCGACGGCGAGATCATGGTGCTGGACGAGAAGGGCATCTCGCGTTTCGCGCTGCTCCAGGATGCGCTGTCGGCGGGTGCGGGCAGCAAGCTCCATTTCTATGCCTTCGACCTGCTGCATCTCGACGGCTGGGACCTCCGCAAGGCGCCGCTCGCAAAGCGCAAGGCCCTGCTCGCCGAACTGCTAGCCGGACAGGGCGCCAACTCCGCCATCCAGCTGAGCGACCATGTCGAAGGCGACGGACAGGGGCTGTACGATCAGGCCTCGATCCTTGGGCTGGAAGGCGTCGTCTCCAAGCGCGCCAACGCCATCTACCAGAGCGGCCGCACGAAGAGCTGGACCAAGGTCAAGGCGCTGGAGACCGGCGATTTCATCATCGCCGGCTACACCGTTTCCGACGCGGCCGAAGGACTGGCGGCACTCGGCATGGCTGAATTCGCGGATGGCGAACTGCACTATCGCGGCAAGGTTGGCACCGGCTTCGATGCCGCTACGGCGGGCGACTTGCTGGCCCGGCTGCAGCCGCTGCGCGACGGCGCGACAGCACCCGAGGGTGTGCCGCGCGAGATCATGCGCGAGATGAAATGGGTGCGGCCGATGCTGTCGGCCCGCATCCACTACGCCAACCGAACGGCGGACAATTCGCTGCGCCACGGTGTGTTTCGGGGCTTGCGCGATGTCGGCCTGTCGACGCCGGTGTCGCCGAAGCGCAAGCGGCTGATCGCCGAAGCCGATCTCGCAACCATCTGGGTGACCAATCCGGAGCGGCGGCTGTTCGGCAAGACCGGACCGACCAAACTCGACATCGCCGTCTATTACGCGCTGGTCGGCGATTTCATGCTGCCGCACATTATGGGCCGCCCGGTGTCGCTGGTGCGCTGCCCGACGGGCCTGCCGAAGGACTGTTTCTTCCAGCGCCACGCCTTCACCGGCATGCCGCCGTCGGTGGTCACTTTTGACGCCACCAACTCCGAAGGTGAAACCAAATCCTATCTGTCGGTCGAGGGAGCAAAAGGCTATCTGGCACTCGCGCAGTTCGGCGTCGTTGAGTTCCACACCTGGGGCACGCATCGCTTGAGCCTCGACAAGCCCGACCAGATCGTTTTCGATCTCGATCCGGGTGAGGGCATCGCCTGGCGCGAAGTGGTCGAGGCCGCCGTCCACATCAAGGGCGAATTGGAGCGGTTCGGCCTGGTGCCGTTCGCCAAGACATCCGGCGGCAGCGGCATCCACATAACCGTGCCGGTGACGCAAAAGCAGAACTGGAAGAAGCTGCACCAGGCGACCAGCGCCATCTCCACGCACTTGGCGGCCACCGCGCCAGACACTTTCACCACCACAATGGGCAAGGAAAACCGCAAGCGCCGCATCTTCATCGACTACCACCGCAACGCCCGCGGCCACACCTCCGCCGCCCCCTATTCGCTGCGCGCCCGCACCAACCTGCCGGCGTCGACGCCGGTGAGTTGGGCAGACCTTGAGACGATCGATGCGCCGCAGGATCTGAACTATTCCTCGCTGCCGGGGTTGTTGGCGACCTCGGGCGACCCCTGGGCGGACATGGAGGATTTCGCGAGGGATTTGCCGGCCTTCAAATAAGGTTTTTCTCCCCATTTCATGGGGGCGAGGAACCCAAGTCCATCGACGCTTCGGACAATTTGAATTATTCTCGGCCTTGGACCTTCAGGGCGACTGGAAGATTTCGCTAGGGATTTGCCTTTATCGTGCCCGGTCGGTGTAGGATTTCCGCAGCACCATTCGTCCTTTGGACGAAGCGCTGCAGTAAGCATGATCCCGAAAAGTGGCAACCGGTTGTCGGTAAGATCATGCTCAGTCTGAAATGTCAGTGCGTGGCCGCGTAGGAGAGTATCATGGCGCCCAGGGCAAGTTGGAAAGGTTACCTCAAGCTCAGCCTCGTCAGCTGTCCGGTCCGGCTCTATCCGGCAACGACGACCAGCGAGCGCATATCGTTCAACCAATTGCACAAGAAGACCCACAACCGCATCAACATGAAGCCGGTCGACCCTGAACTCGGCCTCGTCGAGCGCGCGGACTTGGTCAAGGGTTACGAATACGAGGACAAGCAGTACATCATCATCGATGAGGCCGACCTCGAAGCAGTGCGCATCGAATCCAATCACACGATGAACATCGAGGCCTTCGTCGACGAAGACGAGGTCGACGTCATTTATCAGGATGCGCCGTACTACATGGCGCCGGATGGCGCCATGGCGGAGGAAACCTTCGCCGTGCTGCGCGAGGCAATGCGCAAATCCGGCAAGCTGGCCATTGCCCGCCTTGTCCTGTCCAGCCGCGAGCGCGTGGTGACGATCGGCGCGCGCGAGAACGGCATGTTCGTGTGTACGTTGAGGAACCCGAACGAAGTGCGCGGCACGGCTGAATATTTCGGCAACATCCCGGCTGGCAAGCCGGATCCCGAAATGCTGCAATTGGCCGAAGCGCTGATCAAGCAGAAGGAAACCACCTTCGATCCGAAGAATTATGAGGACCGCTACGAGATCGCGCTGATGACGATGATCCGCGAGAAACTGAAGGGCCATAAGCCGATCATTGCGGCGGCGCCCGAGCGTGGCAATGTCATCAACCTCATGGACGCGTTGAAGGCGAGCCTGTCGCAATCAGCCAAGCCGCCGGCCAAGTCGAAGAGCAAGGCCAACGACGCTGAAAAACCTGCCGCCAAGGGTAAGGCGGGTGCGGCCAAGGAAAACCCGTTGAAGGCCAATCTGCTCAAGGCCGTCGGCAAGAGCAAGGGGTGACGGCGCCGACCGGTATAATCCCGGGCGCCGTCTTCGGCGCCATCGGCGCGCTGGCGGCATTTCCGCTGCGGCTCGCGGCCCGTGAGGTGGAGCGTCAGCACGGCCAGTTGCGGCGCGGCGTCACCAGGCGCACCAGCCATGTTGTGTTCGGCCGAACGCTGATCGCCAAGGCCGGCACGGCGAAGGGCGGCGATGCCGAGATTGAACGCCGTGTTGCCGCCGAGCGTGCCGCCGGCCGAACGCTCCTTAGCGAAAATGGCTTCCTGCGCCTGCTTGGTCTGATGAAGGCGCCGGAGGCGTCTTCGCTGTCCAGGCAGTCTCTCGTCGACCAGTCCAGACTGTCCGGTGCCGACCTCGACCTGCTCAGCCTGTTTGACGCCTTCGAGCACGATTGTGAACCCTACTCGTTCCGCGATCTGATCCTTGCCCGCAAATATGCCGGGCTGGTCGCCGGCGGTGCATCCTGGGGCGCGATCGCGCGCTCCGTGCATCGCTCCGGTCCGGTCGCTTCGCTCACCGCCAAATCGCTCAATGTCGGCTCGCAGCATGGCCGGCCCGATCAGATCTATCTCGAGGATGGCCAGAGCGAACTCGACGGCCAGCTGCTGTTCGATCTCGGCAGCGCAAGCGCAGCCGGCGACGACACGCTGGAAGAATTGTTCGCCGAGGCTGAAAGCGCGGAAGAGGAGGGCCGGCACGACGATGCCGCGGCGCTCTACCAACGCTGCCTCAGCATCGATCCGAGCGACGCCATCGCCGCGTTCAACCGCGCCAATTGCTTGCGTGGCGCCGGTCGCGTGGCCGACGCGGCGCATGACTATGCAAGAGCGATCAAGCTCGATCCGGCGTTCGTCGAGGCCTGGTTCAACCTCGCCGGGCTGATGAGCGACGAAGGCAAGATCGCCTCGGCGCGCCGGCATCTGGTCAAGGCCATCGCGCTCGACAAGAGCTACGCCGATCCGGTGTTCAACCTTGCCCGGCTGGAGTTCGACGCCGGCAATCTGACCGAAGCCCGCCGCCACTGGGTGCGCTATCTCGAACTCGATGCTGACAGCGAATGGGCGCGCACTGCGCAAAAGGGGATACAGTTCGTCGATCTGCAGCTGGCGCGGACGGCGGGGTGAGGCTGCCGTGGATAATCTTGTTCAGATTTCGAGTATGGGATTAACCGCGTGCTTCATCGTTTTGGCGGTGCAGGAGGCCCGCGAGCTGCTCTTCTACTGGAGCAATGGCTGGAATTTTTTCGAAGACAGCAAAATCAATTGGGCCACATATTACAACCGCAGAACTTGGCCATTTCCCCAGCGCCCCGAGGACCGTATGTCGAACAAGCAGCGCGTTTGCTTCGGCCGGCCATTCTTCATCGTGCTCGTGGGGTTTTTTGCAGCCATTTTCACCCATGTTACCCTGCATCCGGAGCAGTGGCGTAAGGAAGTTCACGGTTCCAAAACCACCTACCACTATATCGGGGTCCCGCAGCCTGATGCCCACTAGCTTCCTCTTCGACGGCTTTGACACAGCCCCGGTCACCATCGTGCTGGCCCACGGCGCCGGCGCATCGATGGATTCGCCTTCGATGACCGCCACCGCCAAGGCGCTCGCCACCGCCGGTTTCCAGGTCGCGCGCTTCGAATTCCACTATATGGCGGCGCGCCGCTACGGCCAGCGCAAGCCGCCGCCGCGCGCCGAGACGGTCAACCCGGAATACATCAAGGCCATCACCGATCTGAGAGCCATGGGCGTCACCGGGCCGCTCATCATCGGCGGCAAGTCGATGGGCGGGCGCGTCGCCTCGATGATTGCGGACGAAATGCTCGCCAAGGGAGAGATTTCCGGCCTCGTCTGCCTCGGCTATCCCTTTCATCCGCCGGCCAAGCCAGAGCAGCTCAGGACAAAACACCTCGCCGACCTCAAGACACCGACACTGATCTTCCAGGGCACGCGCGACGAATTCGGCACCAGGGAAGAGGTCGCGACCTACGGCCTTTCCGACGCCATCGAAGTGATCTGGCTGGAGGATGGTGACCACGACCTGAAGCCGCGCAAGAGCGTGTCGGGGTTTTCGACCGCCGATCATTTGAAGACGCTGGCCGGGACGGTGAAGGCGTGGACAGGGCGGATCGTTTCCTGATCGCCAAATGAAAATCGCCACCTTCAATATCAACAACGTCAACAGCCGGCTGCAAAACCTGCTGGCGTGGCTGGCGGCAGCCAAGCCCGATGTCGTCTGCCTGCAGGAGCTGAAGGCGCGCGACCTGCAGTTTCCGCGCACGGCGCTTGCGGCGGCCGGCTATGGCGCGGTGTGGAAGGGCGAACCGACCTGGAATGGCGTCGCGATACTCGCGCGCGGGTCCGAGCCGGTGCTGACCTGTGACGTCCTGCCCGGCGATACCGCCGACAAGCAGAGCCGCTACATCGAGGCGGCCGTGAACGGCATCGTCATCGCCTGTGTCTACGCGCCCAACGGCAACCCGCAGCCGGGGCCGAAATTCCAGTACAAGCTGGCCTGGCATGAAAGGCTGGAGGCGCATGCCGCAGAACTCTTCGACACTGGCCTGCCGGTGGCGCTGGTCGGCGACTACAATATCGTGCCCGAGCCGCGCGACATCTACGCCACCCGTTCCTATGACGACAACGCGCTGGTGCAGCCGGAAAGCCGGGCGTCGTTCCAGCGTCTGCTCGAGCAGGGCTGGACCGATGCGCTCCGCAAGAAGCATCCGAAGGAAACGCTCTACACATTCTGGGATTATCGCCGCAACCGCTGGCTGCGCGATGCCGGGCTGCGGCTCGACCACATCTTGCTGTCGAAGAAACTGGCGCGCCGCCTCACCGCTGCCGGCATCGACCGCGATGTCAGAGGTGAGGACGGCGCCAGCGACCACGCGCCGGTATGGGTCGAATTGAAGTGAATTTGGCTGCGTGATCGCGCCCACTTTCGTGGGCGCAGTTTTGCGCTATTTGTTTCGCTGCGGCGGCCGCATGATGAGCAAGGTGCGGCACCGGAGGGGGAGTCCGATGGACAGGTTGGCCGAAAGGCTGTTTGCGCTTCCGCTGCTGGCGGCCGCTTTGGCTTGTCTGGTGCGGGCGTATCTGCTGCTCGGCGACAGAGATTTCAGCTGGAGCGGGATCGACCACATGCTGCACGGCCCAGCCACGCTGCGACCGGTGGTGTTCCTGACCGTCGGCGGGCTTTGCCTGCTTGGCGCCCTCTTGTTCTGGGCCGGACTGCTGCCGGGTCGGCGAAGCCAGCCTGCTGGAACGCCGCTTTTTGGCCGCGACGCCGAGATCGACCCAAAGGGCCACCCCGGTCTGCGGCGCGCCTTCCTCATGTTGCCGGTGCTCGCCGTGTTGGCGCTGCTGGCCGACCACTTCCCTTGGGCGCGTGACGCCGGCCCAGGCGCTGAGGTGGCCGCCCCGAACGAACCCAAAGCCGAGCCGAAGGACCAGGGCATCGACGGTGTCCCGCCGGACCTGGCGACGCAACCGGCCCCGCCGAGTTCGCCGCAGGTCACCATGCCGCCCGAGCCAACTCCGCCGGTGCAGGCAGCCAAACCGCCCGAGCCGGCGCAGCCTACGCCTCCGGCTGCTCCCCCTCAGCCGCCACAAGTCGCAGTCGCTCCGGCGACACCGCCACCGGAGACTGCTCCACCGCCGGCTCCGGCCACGCCACCGCAAACCGTCGCGCCGTTGCCGCCGCCTCCGCCGGCGCTGCCGACCGAGCCCGACGGCCACCGCGACGCCGTCGTCTGGCTCGCCGTCTCGGCCGATGGCCGCGACGTCATGAGCGCCAGCACCGACCACATGATCAAGCTCTGGGACATCGCCGGCAAGCGGCTGATCTGCAACCTTGGTGAACACAAGGACATGGCGCGCACGGCGCTGTTCATGCCCGACGGCGCAACCGCGCTGACCGCCGGCGACGATGGCGAGATCGTGCTGCGAAAGCTAGCCGACGGCGCGGTGCTGCATGTCTTCTCGTCGGGCGCGAATGGCGGCGTGCGTAAGCTGGCGATCAGCCCGGACGGCAAGCGCGCCGTCAGTGGCCACGACACCGGCAACGTCATCGTCTGGGATCTCGTCAACAAATCGGTGCTGCATGTTATGACCGGACATGACTGGCCGATCAGCACGGTCGCAATCTCGCCCGACGGCACGCGCGCGCTGAGCGGCTCCATCGACGGCACGCTGAAATTCTGGGACGTCGAAAGCGGCAAGCAATTGCGAAGCTGGCACGGCCACGAGCAGGGCACTTACGGCGCCGTCTTCACCGCCGACGGCCATCATGTCGTCACCGGCAGCGGCGACTACACGATCAAGCTCTGGGACCTCGACACGTTTAGGGAATTGCGCCGCTTCGAGGGTCACGAAGGCACCGTCTATATGCTGGTGCTGTCGGCCGACGGCAAGCGCTTGGCCTCCGGCTCGCTCGACGGCACTGCGCGGCTGTGGGATCTCGGCACTGGAAACCAGATCGCCATGTTCGACAGCCGCACCGGCCCGATCTACGCCGTTGCCTTCGCTACCGACGGCACACTGGTCACCGGCGGCGACGATCGCACCATCAGGGATTGGCCGGCGGCTGGCGGCGATGGCGAAATCCTGTTCGCCGGCGCACCGCAGTAGCGACATCAAATGCTTTGGATATTCCAGAACAGCCTGGCTTGCGCTATGGATTACTGGTGGCTGCAAATGGATTGGGGACGGTGAGCAACAACGACTGGGCGCCCAAAGTGGATACACCTGTCTACAGCCCGCCCAAGTCGCGTCGCCGAGGGGTCCTTACCGTCGTTCTGGTGTTGCTGGCGGCTTTTGTGCTGCTCGGTCCTGGCCGAAATTACTATGTGCAGTGGTCAGCGGCACAAAAGGGTGCAGCGGCTCTCCAGGCAAAGGATTATGCCGAGGTATTCCGTCAAATGAAGATCATGGCGGACGCTGGCAATGTTGACGCAAAAGGCCAGCTTGGTGCGCTGTACTGGCGCGGGGAGGGCGTGGCTCAGAACGACAGCCAGGCGGTGTATTGGTGGAAGAAATCCGCCGATGGCGGCAATGCGGAAGCCATAGCAGCACTGGGTCAGGCCTACCTTATGGGCAGGGGCGTTGAAAAGGACAGTCGGCTTGCCGAGAGTTTCTCACGAAAGGCCGCCGATAAAGACAACATGAATGGGCAGTACCAGCTCGGCGTGTTGTACTGGCAGGGCCAAGGGGTCGCGCAAAGTTATGAGCAGGCGCTCTATTGGTGGCGCAAGGCGGCCGATCAGGGGAGCGGGGAGGCTGAATATTCTCTCGGCCAAGTCTATTTAAATGGCCAAGGGGTCGAAAGAAACGATCAACTGGCGTTGAAGTTTTCCAGGCAATCAGCCGACAAGGGCAATGCGAACGCTCAGTACGCCCTCGGCGTCCTGTATGCGCAGGGTCGGGGTGTTGCGCAAAGCTTCGAGCAGGCTGCCTCATGGTGGCGCAAGGCGGCTGACCAAGGAAGCCTGGAGGCCGCTTTCTGTCTCGGACGCGCCTACTATCTTAACCAAGGCGTCAAGAAGGATGATCAGGCCGCCATAGTGTGGGTGAAAAAGGCAGCCGATCTGGGTGAGCCGAATGCCCAGGCTTTGCTGGGCACGTTGTACTCGCGGGGCCACGGCGTTGAGCAGGATGACCGCCTTGCGTTCGGGTGGTGGATGAAGGCCGCAACCACCGGTCTGACAGAAGCGCAATACGCGGTGGCGGCCGCTTATGGCCAGGGAAAAGGTACCCCTAGGGACGACGGCCAGGCGTTTGCGTGGATGAGCAAAGCCGCCAATCAGGGCTTTGTGTTCGCCCAGTCGAATCTGGGCGGATATTATTCGATGGGCCAAGGCGTCGAGAAGAGCGCCGGGCAGGCGGTCTATTGGTGGCGCAAGGCCGCGGAAGCGGGGAATGCCGAAGCCGGTGCCAATCTGGCCCGGGCGTATTCGCTGGGCGAAGGCGTGGGACGGGACGATGCGTTGGCCGCGACTTGGGCGCAAAAGGCGTCCGACGGGCGAAACGCCGACGCTCAATATATGCTTGGTATCCTCTACAGCCAGGGCCGCGGCGTTGCGCAAGACAATGATCTGGCCTTCCGATGGTGGATGAAGGCTGCTGTCCAAGGCCATGTGGTAGCGCAGTATAATGTCGGGGTCGTGTATCGGGACGGGCAGGGCGTCGGGAAGGATGAAAGGCAGGCATTCGAGTGGCTGAGCAAGGCTGCCGACAAGGACAATGACCTTGCGCAGTTCGCTCTCGGTGGACTGTATTGGGATGGTCTAGGAGTAACGAAGGACCCCGTTCAGGCGGCAAGGCTCTGGCGCAAAGCCGCCGACCAGAGCAATGCATTCGCGCAGAAAGCGCTCGGCACAGCCTATTCCGAGGGTGTTGGCGTTGCGCAAAGCAGTGCGGATGCGGCGGGCTGGTGGCTCAAGGCGGCGCGGCAGGGAAATGTCGATGCCCAGCTAGCCTTAGCGTATGCCTCGGCCAACGGCGTGGGCATTGCCAGAGACGACAAGGCTGCCGAGTCCTGGTGGCTGGAAGCCGCAAAGGCCGGCAGCGTCGATGCCGAGTTCAGTCTGGGCTCGCTCTACTACCGCGGCGTCGATGGGAAACCAAACTACAAGGAAGCCGCCAAATGGTTCTTCAAGGCGGCAGGCCACGGCAGTTCCGGCGCCAAGACCTATCTCGACCTGATGAAGGAAAACGGCCAGCTCGACAGCAAGATGCTGTGAGCCGAGTGCATAAGCGTCGCCGTCACGCCTTCCGTTTGAGGCGTGACACTCGTATCGGACGATGCGAAGACTCATTTGCCGCTGCATCTCGAGAATCCCATGCCCAACCTCCAGCTCGTCGAAGCCACGATCGCCGACCTGCGCCGGGCGCTGGAGGCCGGCACCGTCACCAGCGTCGAGCTGGTGGGCGCTTATCTCAGGCGCATCGCGCATTACGACCGCCATGGCATCGCGCTCAATGCCGTGCCGGTGCTTAACCCGGCAATGTTCGAGGAGGCGGCGGCGTCCGACCTGCGGCGGCGCAATGGTGCCACCCTCGGGCCGCTCGACGGCATCCCCTACACCGCCAAGGACAGCTATAAGGTGAAGGGCCTGACGGTGGCCGCCGGCTCGCCCGCCTTCGAGCATCTCGTCGCCAACGAGGACGCTTTCACCATTGCCAGGCTGAGGGCCGGTGGTGCTGTGCTGATCGGGCTGACCAACATGCCGCCTATGGCCAATGGCGGCATGCAGCGTGGCGTCTATGGCCGCGCCGAGAGCCCCTACAATGCCGACTATTTGACCGCCGCCTTCGCTTCCGGCTCGTCCAACGGCTCGGGCACGGCCACCGCCGCCAGCTTCGCCGCCTTCGGGCTGGGCGAGGAAACATGGTCTTCCGGCCGCGCGCCGGCGTCCAACAATGCACTTGTCGCCTACACGCCGTCGCGCGGCGTCATTTCGGTCAGGGGCAACTGGCCGCTGGTGCCGACCATGGATGTGGTGGTGCCGCACACGCGCGGCATTGCCGACATGCTGGAGTTGCTGGATGTGATCGTCGCCGACGATGCGGAGACGCGCGGCGATTTCTGGCGTGTGCAGCCTTGGGTGTCGATCGCGAAAAGCGCTGATCTCAGGCCGCCAAGCTACACTACACTCGCGTTGGAGGGCTCATTACAAGGCAAACGCCTCGGCGTGCCGAAAATGTATATCGGCAGGGATAGCGGCGCTGAACGCCCGATCGAGACCCGCGCCTCGGTGCTCGACCTCTGGCGGCAGGCAGCGCGTGACCTGGAAAAGCTCGGCGCGGAGGTGGTCGAGGTCGATTTCCCCGTCGTCTCGAACTATGAGCGCGACCGTCCGGGCACAAAAACCATGGTCGAACGCGGGCTGGTGCCGGAAGCCTTCGCCGAGCGCGAAATCTGGGATCTCTGCATCTGGGGCTGGGACGATTTCCTGCGCGCAAATGCCGATCCGGTGGTCCCCGACCTGGCTGCGGTCGACGGCCCAACGATTTTCCCGCAGCCGCCGGGCGCGCTGCCGGACCGCTATGGCGACGACGGTTTCGATCTGGCCGACTACGTCACGAGCGTCAAGCAGGGCGTGATGCCATTGCTGGATATCCCAACGCTGGCGGAAGGTCTGAAGGGATTGGAGGCGACGCGGCGCATCGACTTCGAGGACTGGCTGGACGAGCACAGGCTCGACGCTGTCGTGCTGCCGGCGGTCGCCGATGTCGGCCCGGCCGATGCCGACGTCAACGAGACCTCTGCAGCAATCGCCTGGCGCAACGGCACCTGGGTTGCCAATGGCAATCTGGTGTGGCGTCATCTTGGCATCCCGACCGTCACCGTGCCTATGGGAACGATGGCCGATATCGGCATGCCGGTCGGGTTGACCTTTGCGGGCAAGGCCTATGATGATGCGGAGTTGCTGCGGCTCGCCGGCGATTACGAGCGCGCCACCCAACGCCGCACGGCCCCGCCGCGCACGCCGGAATTGCCGGGCGATGTGTTTGCGCAACATGGTGGATCGAAGTCCAGCGATGCGCCGCCGCCGGCACTCAGGCTTGTTGCGGAGACGATGGGGCAAGGAGACCAGGCCGAGATCGCCGTGACGGTTGAACTCGATGCGGAGACCGCTGGCGTCAAGGTTCACGTCAATGGCGAACCGGTCGCTCTGCGGCGCAGCGGCACAAGCTTTCACGGTCGCATCCTGGTGCCGGCCGGCGAGCACGAAAGAATGCACAGTGTGTGGCGAGGCGCTTACGGGTCGATCGTTACGGCCGTCATGCGGCTGGAGGATGGACGCACGGCTGGTGCTTACGTGGTCGCGGGTGGAATCGGGTGAGGGTACAGGTAATCTCCCCAAGGGGGAGATCAGCAGCTTCGCCGTCTTGACCCTCCCATCGCCCGCGTTATCTTCGCGCCATGTCAAACCTCGCTCCCCTCATCGTCATCGATCTCCAGACCAACATGTTCGACGGGCGCGTCGAGCCGCCGATCCATGATGCGCCGGGCATAGCCGAGCGTACCCGCTCGCTGATCGGCTGGGCGCGGCGCGAGGGGCGCCGGATAGCGTTCGTGCGGCATGACGGGCCGGCCGGCGATCCGCTGGCGCCGGGCGAGCCGGGTTGGCCGGTATGGCCGGAACTCGGCCAGGCCAAGGACGAGCCGACATTCTCCAAGACCGTCCGCAACGCATTCTCGAATGCCGAGCTTGGCGCCTGGGTGGCCGGGCAGGGGGCCGGCGAAGTCGTGCTCGCCGGAGCGCAAACCGATTTCTGCATCGCCGGCACCGTCAAGGGCGCCCTGGCCGAGGGCCTCGGCGTCACTGTCGTTTCCGATGCGCACTCGACGCTGGACACTGAAGGCGAAACCGCGACCGAGATCATCGCCCGGTACAATGCTGATTTCACCGATGCCGGCGTCACGCTGGTGACGACGAAGGCGCTGACCGGCGACTGAAGCACCGCGCTTCGAAGAGTGGGAGACTGCCGTGCCAACCCTGAAATTGCCGGCCGAAGGCGGATGCCGCTGCGGACGCGTGCGGCTCAAGATTTCCGCAAAGCCGCTTTTGACCATGGCTTGTCATTGCACCGGCTGCCAGACCATGTCGGCCAGCGCCTATTCGCTAAGCGCCGCCATTCGCTCCGACGGCTTCGAGATCACGCTAGGCGAGCCGGTGATCGGCGGGCTGCACGGCGCCTCGAAACATTTCTTCTGCCCACATTGCATGAGCTGGATGTTCACGCGCCCCGAAGGGCTCGACTGGTTCGTCAATCTGCGTCCGACCATGCTCGACGAGCCCGGCTGGTTCACGCCGTTCATCGAGACATGGACCAGCGAGAAGCTGCCCTGGGCGACGACGCCTGCGGTGCACAGTTACGAGGCGCTGCCGGCCTTCGAGGAATATGAGGGGCTGGTGGCCGAGTTTGCGGAAACTGCGAATCTCCCCCCTTGAGGGGGAGATGGCCGGCAGGCCAGAGGGGGTCGCATCGCGTGAAGCGCCAACCTCCATCTGCCGCATGAGGCCGAGCCTAGTCGAACCGACCCCCTCTGTCGCCTTCGGCGACATCTCCCCCTCGAGGGGGAGATAAGCCCCGCTAACAATTTCATCGAATCGATTGCGCAAACGTTTCGATCGCACTAAGCTCCCTTGAAATCCGCCATCAGAGCGGACGGGAAACGCATAGGGAGGAGCGCTTGCAGGCGCTTATTTGTCTTGCCGACAATGGCTGAAGTGGCGCGGCGCGCCGGCGTATCGGTGTCGACCGTCTCGCATGTCGTCAACAACACGCGCTTCGTTTCGCTGGAAAAGGCGAGGCTGATCAACGACGCCATTGCCGCCATGGGCTACCAGCCCAACGAGCTGGCGCGCTCGCTGAAGGCCTCGACCACCAACAGCGTCGGCCTGGCGATCTCGGCGATCTCCAACCCTTATTTCACCAACATCATCTGCGCGGTCGAGGCCGAATGCGCGCGGCTCGGGCTGATGGTCTTCCTGTCGGACACCCAGGAAGATCCCGACCGCGAACTGCAGGTGGTGCGCGCTTTCCATCAGCGCCGCGTCGACGGCGTCATCCTGGCCCCGTCGGGCTCGCCGCAGCGCGCCATCGACTATCTCGCCGACAAGAAGATGCCATGCGTTCTGATCGACCGTTTCGCCGACCAGCGCTTCGACCAGATCGGCGTCGAGAACGAAACGTCGATGCGCGCGCTGATCGACCATGTCGCCTCCTTCGGCCACAAGCGCATCGGCTATATCGCCGGACAGCCGGGCCTGACGACGACGCGCGAGCGCATCGAGGCGTTCCAGGCTTCGCTCGCCGCCAATGGACTTGAGTGCGTGCCGCACTATCTCTCGGCCGAGAATGTCGACACGGCGGCGGCGACCGCATCCACCCACGCCATCCTGTCCCTGCCGTCTCCACCAACAGCACTGGTCACCGGCAACAACATGACGACGATCGGAGCCGTCCGCGCCATCCGCGAAAAAGGCCTCACCATTCCGGGCGATCTGTCGCTGGCCGGCTTCGACGATTTCGAATGGGCCGATTGTTTCGAGCCGCGGCTGACGCTGGTCGCGCAGCCCTGCACCGAGATAGGCAGGCAGGCGGCGGCGCTGCTCAGCGCCCGTATAGCCGCGACCGGTTCCGCGCCGCGCTCGGTGCGGCTGCAGGCGACGCTGCGGGCGCGCGCCTCCTGCGGGAGGCCGACCCACACGAGGCTAACATGACCGCGCCGCTGCTGGTGATGACCGGCGCCGTCAAACGCTTCGGCGGTGTGCAGGCGCTGCGTGGCGTCGACTTCGATCTCAAGGCCGGCGAAATCCATGCGCTGCTCGGCGAAAACGGCGCCGGCAAGTCGACGCTGATGAACCTTTTGTCGGGCGTCTACACGCCGGACGAAGGCACCATCGAGATCGACGGCAAACCCGTGCGTTTCAACAACCCGCGTGAGGCGCAAGCGGCCGGCATCGCCACCATCTTCCAGGAGCTCGACCTGGTGCCGTCGCTGGATGTCGCGGCCAACCTGTTCCTCGGCCGCGAACTGATGCGTCCGGGCGGCTTCCTCGACGTGCCGGCAATGCGCCGCGAGGCCAAGAAGCGGCTGGAGGCGATCGAGATCGCCATCGATCCGGCTGCCATGGTGGCCGATCTGTCGATCGGCCAGCGCCAGGTGGTCGCGATCGTCAAGGCGCTGTCTTACGCCTCGCGCGTGCTGATCATGGACGAGCCGACGGCCGCACTCACCGTCGGCGAAGTCGAGCGGCTGTTCGACATCATGCGCAAGCTCGCCGCCACCGGCGTCGGCATCGTCTACATCTCGCACCGGCTGGAGGAAGTGCCAGGCATTGCCGACCGCGTGACTGTGATGCGCGACGGCCGTGTTGCCGGCATCACCGAGCCGCACGCGCCGCAGGCCGAGCTGGTCAGGCTGCTGGTCGGACGGCCCTTGGACGAGCTCTATCCCCAACGCGCCAAAGCGGCGGGCAAGCCGCTGCTCAGCCTGAGGAACGCCAGCTTCAAACTCGCCCGCGACAGCGCCGGCTGGCAGGCGCCGCAAGGCGTTTCGCTCGATGTCCATGAAGGCGAGATCGTCGGTCTTGCCGGCATCATGGGGGCCGGGCGCACCGAGCTCTTGTCCGCGCTCTACGGCACCGGCCTGTCCGGCCGCTGGGAGGGCGAGGTCGCCATATCAGGCCGCCCGGTAAAATTGGATTCGATCAGCGCTGCCCGCCACGCCGGCATCGCCTTCGTCACCGACGATCGCAGGGGCTCGGGCCTGATGCTGCGCATGGCGGTCGGCCTCAATCTAGTGATGTCGGTCATATCCAGGATCTCGCCGAACTGGCTGGTCTCGCCGCGCCGCCAGGCCGAGGCCGTGAAGGAATCCTTCGGTCAGTTCGATATCCGCCCGAAGAACCCCGATATCGCCGTCGGCGCGCTGTCTGGCGGCAACCAGCAGAAGGTGGTGCTGGCCAAGGAGATCCTCGGCAATCCGCGCCTGTTGCTTCTCGACGAGCCGACACGCGGCGTCGATGTCGGCGCCAAGGGCGAGATCTACCAGCGGCTCAGGGCACTCGCCGCGCAAGGGCTCGGCATTCTGGTGGCGTCCAGCGAGATGCCGGAGCTGATCGGTCTGTGCGACCGCATCGTGGTGCTGCGCCAGGGGCGCAATGTGGCGGAATTCATGGGCGGCGTCGACGAGCACACGGTGCTGGCCGCGGCTAACGGCAGGGAGGCCTGATGTCTCAGGACAACAATCCAGTGGCAGCGAGCCCGGTGACGGCGGCGCCTCAAAAGCATCGCGACCCGCTGGCGCTCATCGTGCGCTTCCAGAGCCTGATCGGCCTCGTGCTGGTGGCGATCGGCGGCATCATCTTCTCGCCGCGCCGCCATGGCGAGATCCTGTTCCTCAACCCCGACAACATCGCCAACATCGTGCGCGCCGTGTCGGAGACCGGCATCATCGCCATCGGCATGACCTTCGTCATCATCACCGCCGGCATCGACCTCTCGGTCGGCGCGGTGCTTGGCCTGTCCAGCGTCGTCACCGCATCGATGATGATCTCCGGCGGCTTCGGCCTGATCCCCACCATCCTCGCCGTGCTCGCTTTGGGCATCGTCTTCGGCGCCATCCAGGGCACCATCTCGACGCGCTTCCGGCTGGAGCCGTTCATCGTCACGCTGGCTGGCCTGCAGGCCGCGCGCGGGCTGGCGCTGGTCGTCTCCGGCAACCAGTACATCAACATTTCCTACGGCGAAGGGCCGGGCTTGGCGCCGCCGGTGTTCGCCGTGCTGGGCGAGCGGCTGTTCAACAACACCGTGCCGGTGGCAACGCTTGTGTTCGTCGTCTTTGCCGCGATCGCCACCATCGTGCTCAACACCACGCGCTTCGGCCGCTATGTTTTTGCCGTCGGCGGCAATGAGCGCGCCGCGCGCATATCCGGCGTGCCGGTCTCGATGGTGAAGATATCGGTCTATGCCATCACCGGCTTTGCCGCTGCACTCGCAGGCATCGTCCATGCCGGCCAGTTCAATTTCGGCAGCGCCAATGACGGCATGGGCTATGAGCTGACGGCCATCGCCGCCGTGGTCATCGGCGGTACCAGCCTGTTCGGCGGCGCCGGCTCGATGGTCGGCACCGTCGCCGGAACCATCATGCTTGGCGCGCTCGCCAACATCCTGCAGCTCAACAACATCACGCCCGCCATGCAGCTGCTCGCGACCGCCGCGATCATCGTGCTGGCGGCAGTGCTTCAATCCCTCGTTCGCCGCCGCGAGGGGTTGGGTCGTTAGTGCATGTCGCGCAAAAGGTTTTGCGATGACGACATGCACCAACAAACAAGGAGGAGACGGCAACACGTGAACGTCAAACCAAGGTCTGGCCCCCCGGCCAGACGAGGAGGAGAGTGAGTTATGAAAACGACACTAAGAGGATCGACCCTCAAGGCCGTCCTGCTGGCAGGCGCTGGCCTGTGCATTGCAGGCTCCGCTTACGCCGCCGAGCCGCTGGTGAAAGCCTGCGCCAAGGACGGCCAGTTCGTCATCGGCTTTTCGCAGGCCAACAATGCCGAGCCCTACCGCCAGCACGTCAATGACGAGCTTGAGGCGGCGGCCAAGGAAGTGCCCGGCTTCACGCTGCAGATCGCCGACGGCGCCGGCAACGTCAACACGCAGACCTCGCAGGTCGACAATTTCATCACCCAGAAGGTCGATATCCTTTTGATCTCGCCCTTCGAGGCCGCACCGCTGACGCCGGCGGTGAAGCGCGCCATGGATGCCGGCATCCCGGTCATCGAGCTTGACCGCAAGACGGTCGGCGACCCCGGCAAGGACTACACCGCCTTCATCGGCGGCGACAATTTCAAGATCGCCGAGGAAGCCGGAAAGTACACCGCCAAGACGCTGCTGCCCGATGGCGGCGAGGCGGCGGTGCTGCAAGGCCTGCCGAGCTCGACGCCGGCGGTGGAGCGCCTCAACGGCTTCAAGGAAGGCGTGAAAGGCAACCCGAAGGTCCAGATCGTCGCCGAGCAGGCCGCCGACTGGGTGCCGGACAAGGCGCAAGTCGCCTTCGCCGCCATGCTGCAGGCGCACCCCGACATCAAGGTGCTCTACGCCTCCAACGACATGATGGCCGCCGGCGCGCTGCTCGCCGCCAAGGGGGCGGGCAAGGACGTCAAGATCATCGGCACAGACGGCCTGCCGGGCCCGGCTGGCGGCATCGAGGCGGTGGCCAAGGGCGACTGGGTCGCAACCTTCACCTACCCGACGGGCGCCAAGGAAGCGATCGAGATGTCGAAAAAGATCCTGCTCGATTGCGCGACCGAGGTGGACAAGACGGTGACGGTGGAGACCACCGCGATCACGGCCGAGAATGCCAAGCAGCTGATGGGGAAGTGAGGGGGCGACGCTCAGCACTGAGGTTGAAAGCAAGGCCCCGGGAGGGGCCTTGTTGCGTTGCGGCGAGCTACGGGTGAATGGCCGCTGCCGGCCTTCAGATCAATGCCATCGCTACCCGTAAGCGGACGTTGGTCTGCTTTAAACCGTAAGTTGCGGCTGCGCGGGGATCGTGATGTTGCCGAATCCGCGCTCGTCGAGATTGCCGGCAGAACGTGATGCGTCGTTAATCACTCAATGTCTGCTGCGATGAACCAATCGTTGATCTCCCGCAATTCCGCACGCGCCTCTTCGAATCTACCCTGTGACCGCAATAGCTTTGCCAGACTATTGGTCGCCTGCAACTCCCAACTCCTAGCGCGCTGCTGCCGCGCAAAGGCAATAGCCTCGCGGAAAGAAGCCTCTGCCGCTCTGTCTCCGACTCCATTTGCAAGTTCGATCTCGCCGCGAATGCGAAGCAAGGCAGCTGTAAAGTAATGCTCGCCAATCTTTTCGGCCTCGCGCAGACCTTTCTCGACGGTCTCTGCCGCTATATCGAATTGTCCAGAGTTAATGAAAGCTTTGGCCAGTAAGCCTAAATAACACGATTTGTCGACTTCCTGATCTTCAAGGTCACTCTCGGTCAATGCCATCATATGGCTTCCCACCAGACTGTCATCGAGGCTTGATGCAGCCAAGCCACCAAAAAAGCGCGCCACCCGTGTCCAGAGATTGAAACCGTTTTCCTGCGCTAATGGCAGAAGTTCATCCGCCAGCCGAGCGATATCCCTGCTCTCTTCGCGGAAGGCGAACAACACACACCCGTTTCCCAAGCAGGCGGCCAAGCGATAGGCGGATTGCTGCCGAACGGTCGCCTCCGCCTCGAGGTAGAGTTTCAGCGCTTGACGGCGATACCCCAGAATATGCAAGGTCCACGAAAGGTAGATCATGGCCATACTCGGAAAGTCGCTGCCGACCTCGTCTGCACTGCCCTTGTGGCTGAGAGCGCGCTCAAGATATTGCCGAGCCTCCGCCAACTCACCCTGACAGAACAGACTCATGCCCTTAAACTGCAGACCTATAACGAGCGCGTTTAGGTAGCCGCCCTCCTCGCCGACTCGAATTAATTCATCACTGGCCGCGAGGGCCTTACCAAACTGGCCCGAGTTGAAATGGGTACCGAAAAGCCCGTCGAGTGCCCTAATCGTCGCCTCCAGTTCGCCAAGCTTCCCGCTCAGCGCTATGGCCCGCTGATACGCGGCACTGCCTTCGCCCGTCACGTAGCCGAGCGCAGCGTACAGAACGTCGCCCAGTTCCAGTTCGAAGCGAAGCAACCTGCGGCTACGATCGTCGGAGTCAGGCAAGAGTTTCGCGGCTTCAAGCCCTTTCCTGAAGATACGCACTGCGTCAACTTTCGCCCAAGTCTTGGCGGCCTTCAGCCCTGCCTGCAGCCAGTAGTCAGCGGCGCGATCGAACAGACCGGCGTCGGCGAAATGCTCAGCGAGCACTTCGGGATAGGCAAAGCCCGCGTTGGGGTCGCGCAGCTCGATGCATTCGGCAATCGATTTGTGAATCTGTTGCGCACGTTCGTGCAGCATCGTGCCTCTAGCGGCCTGCTGGAGCAGCACGTGGGTGAACGAAAAGCCTGCTCCGGCCGTCCCTCGCTCGGCTACGATCAGCCCTGTGCGCATCAGCTCACCAACCGCAGCGCGCAACTCCGCTTCAGGCCAATCACAAATTTCGCGCAGCATGTCGAAATCGAATTCGCGGCCGATCGCCGCCGCGACCTGCGCGACTTCCTTGGCGGTCCCCAGCCTGTCGAGACGGGCAAGCAACGAGAACTGCAGAGAGTTTGGAATGTTGTTCGTGAGTGACAGACGCTTGGGCTGCGATACGTCTAGGCGCAACCCTGTTTCGACCACGCTTCGAGTAAGCTCTTCGATATAGAGCGGGACGCCTTCACCGCGATCGAGCACCGCTGCTACGTCAGCAGCGAGCGCATTCGGACTAATGTCATGGACAATCGCTTCAGCGTCCGCTCGGCTGAGCGCTTCAAGCCTGATATGGTGCCCGTCAGGACCGTCGACCCATGGAACGCTTGCGTTGTTCCTGCTCGACACAAGCAAGAGGGCGGGTGTCGAAGCCAGGCTGGCGACGATTTTTTCGAGAAGGTCGCGCGAGGTCGCATCGGCCCATTGCTCATCCTCGAACAAGATCAGGATCGGGGTAGTTCGCGCCAAATAACCGACCAGATCGATGAATGCTTGCTCGGCAATGTTGCGCTGTCGTTCGGCACTTGTCCCTTCAAGCCTGTCCGGCATTGTCGTCGGCATCCCGAGCAGGCCCGAGAAGATCGCCAGCGCGATGTCGCTGGACACCGAGCCTATCGACAATCCGTTGCGGAGCTTTCGAAGCTTTTCTTCCGTTGAGTCACCGTCCTCGATCGTTGCAATCCTCTGCAACTCTGCGAGGAATGGATAAAGGGTGCTGTTCTCAAAGGTCGGAGAACATTGCATGGTCAGTTGCGGAAAGCTGCGCAGACGCTGCTGGATTTCGTTGAGCAACCGGGACTTGCCGATTCCCGACTCCCCCGAGACCAACACGGCATTGCCACGCCTGTCGCGCACGACAGTCTCCCAGTGCTCCATCAGCAGTCGCAATTCGGCGTTGCGGCCGCACAGCTTGGTCATACGCGCCCGCTTTGCAAAGCGGGTCGGCACCATGCGCGCCCTTTGCACCTGCCAAACCTGGACTGGCGCGGCGAATCCCTTCAGCTCATGTTTGCCGAACCCGGTGAAATCAACCGCGCCGCTTGCGGCCTCGAAGGTCGCCGCGTCGACAAGGATCGTATTCGGCTTGGCCAGTACCTGCAGCCGTGCCGCTAGATGCGCGACGTGACCGAAGGCGACGGTGGATACACCGCTCGGTGCGCCGACGAACTCACCCACCACGACTTGGCCGCTCGCGATACCCATCCTCACTTGCAACGGATATCCCAGATTTGCGGAGATGGTGGCCACCGCATCAACGATCTCGAGCGCGGCCAGCACCGCGAACTCGCTGTCGTCCTCACCAGCTGTTGGATAGCCGAAATAGGCCTGAATAGCATCGCCGATGTAACTAGCCGTCACGCCCTTGCGGCGCCGGACGACGCTGCTGCAGGTCTGTAGAAAGCTCTCAATCAGGTGTTGGAAATCCTCGGGATCCAGGCGGTCGGCATATTCGGTTGACCCCACCATGTCGCAGAACAGGATGGTGAGATAACGCCGTTCCGCAACAGGTTTCGCCGGATTGCCGGGCAAAATGGGGCTAGCCAATGGAACCGGCGTGGTCACGCTCCGGGACCCTCCTTAGTGCGGCGACCATGTAGCACCCAGTCATGTTATCGCAAATCCCGGTGCTCACCAGTCGCTTTCGATCGCGTCAGGTGGTTCATTGAGGCTCGCCACACTGAACATCGGCGTAGATCAAATGGTCTGCCTCGCTAAATGCCGCTTGGCTCTGGTCGAAGCAGAACCGTTTGGGCACCAAACGAACTAAGGTGCGTCGGTTGCATTCACCGGGCAGATCGATCTGGAAGGTGCGCGGCGACATCGACGGCGCTGGATCGCTCCATTTCTTGTGACCAGCAAACGAAACGTTCTCGATCCACAAGCTGGAGCCGGCTGAACCGACTGGACCGGAGATAGCCTCGACGCTGATGCCCTTTGCCTGCTCGATGCTTGGATATTCGCCACTTTGCGGCGGATCCCCGTTTGCCGGAATCGTGCCCGCGCTGACTGCCACATTGATCCTGATATCGTCGCGCTCGGGAACACCACCGTAGCTGTTGCGAAAGGTCCAGCTTAAGCGAAGGACACGCGTCCTGACGTCCTCTCCGGGCGGTGGAGGCAAAACCCGAATCTCGGCATCGGCAAGCGAAGAGCCTTCATCCTGCGCTTCTGGCGCCGGGCAGCGCGTGTAGAGTGGGCGGTAGCCACACTCAGGACCGCCGGCTCCCCACAGACAGTCGCTCAGCTTGCGCCAGTCTTCCAAGCTCAATCGAGGCGTTCCTGAGGACAGGTCATTGCCGGACCCCGGCACCATCCAGGGATGGATGCCGCTGCTGCCGATCGCCCAGTCCGTGCGATGTGCTTCTATGCCGGCGTAGACGGTCTGTTCCTCGTGCAGCTCGAGCAATTGGACCCAGGTTGGCGATGTGACCGCCGGTTCGTACCCGACTGCG
Organism: Mesorhizobium sp. C268A; assembly: GCF_040324475.1. Classification (NCBI taxonomy): domain Bacteria; kingdom Pseudomonadati; phylum Pseudomonadota; class Alphaproteobacteria; order Hyphomicrobiales; family Phyllobacteriaceae; genus Mesorhizobium; species Mesorhizobium sp. C268A. The sequence continues at coordinate 795,314 of NZ_JAMYVX010000001.1, read as the reverse complement.
TCCGCGGCAAAACGGCGGCCGGTGATTTGTGTGGTAAGCGTGTGGCAGCTTGTGCAGTTTCCGGTCGGATCTTCGACCGTCCTGGCTTGGCTAAGTTCATTGGGATAGGTGCCGGTGTAACCGGAGCCGACCACGCGGAACGGCGCGCCCGGCAACCGCGGTCGGCGCGGTAGAAAATCTCCCAGGCTGAAGGCGGTCGATTTGGAATCGCGGGCTGAACGGAAACCGACCCTGCTCTGTTCAATGTGCGGATCTATCACATAGGGGCTTTTGTTGTCATGGCATGCATGGCACGAGATCTGGAACGTCGGGTCATAGATTTTCTCCGCCGCAACCCTTCCGATGTCATCGGAATAGTTGCGCCCGCCTGGCGGAACGAAGGGCTTTGACCAATCGAACTCGCTCCGGTCCTTGCGGCCGTCGAAGAAGATGATTTCTCCGGATTTCCGATTGAACCCGATGGTGCCGAAGACGGAAAATCTCGGATCCGACCGTGTCCAGTAGGGATCGGTGCTGACCTCGTGGCTGATATTGGACTTTCTGCAGAGGAACAGCCATTCCACGTTGCCGCGCACGACCCTTACTGCACGTGAGTTCAGCCCACAGTAGGTTGAGCTGCCAGTTAGCGAAGGCTTGTCGCATCTGGGCAATGTCGCCGTCCATTTCACCACCTCTCCGTTCTCATTGCTGTGCTCGAACTCCAGCGGAGAGCCCGGTTTTGTCGGATTGGGCTTGAGGTCGACGACATTGCCATCAACTTCCAGTGGGATGACCTTCATCTGTGGGCTGCCGCAATCGCCCTCTGGAATAGGACCGAACACCGCCCGCGCTTCATCGCCAGACCTCGTTATGACGTCGGTGCTCTTTGAGGCTGGCGCCCAAAAGATGTCAGGGTTCCATCGCGTAACGGCTTCGGCGAACGCCTTCCCATCGAGTTCAGCGGGAGCGAAAGCGACGCTGCGAGGGCGCAGCGGCTCGAAAGCGGAACTGCGTGGCAATGGTGACGCCGCGCAGTTGCCCGCCTTGCTGCAAATCATGTCGGCCTGATTGGAGCCTTGCCTCTCGCCGGCTCGCGGCGTCGACACAAAAGCTTCATGTCCGATCGTCCCGGACAACAGGAGAAACGCAACGCCGAGGACAGCAGCGATCAGCGCAACAGCACGCATCTCAGCCCACTGGAGCGTGCCAGTGAACCCATGGCCGATCTCTGGGCGTCATCGCTTCTTCGCTGCGACAGAGCCAGCGTCATAGTCAGCGTGGACAGTAAGCGATTGAAATCGCCACATGCCGTCATCGCCCTTTACAACAGACGCGCGGGCATCCGCCGAATAGTCAAGACTCGGTGCCGAAGAGTGGGAGTCCTGCATTGTCACAAGGACTATCGATTTGGTGTTCACCGTCTTGTCGTCAACCACGTCGAACAAGGTGTTGGTCACGAGATGCCGGGTCTGGAGTTTATCGGTTTCCAGTTTCTTAACTATTATTTTCATTTGCACGAGAAGATCATGTGCCGACTCTGGGCCAAGGTCGAGTGTCAGCTCGAGGACACTGCTGCCTGCATCGCAAATCTCATAGTAAGACGATTTAGGTTCCGCAAAGAGGGTGGCGAACGCGGCTGCATTTTTTTCGTCGATCGTCCAGGCGTAGCGGGACAAAAGATCTTGGATTGCCTGACGGTCTTCGGCCGGAGGATTATTATTGACGTTCCAGCCATGAGTAGCCTCTGTTCCACATGAATCAGCCAAAGCAGTGCCGCTGAAAGCAAAACAGAACCCATACGCCAGGGCAAAATACCTCAAAATCGCGCAGACTGTTATTAAGCCTTTCCAACGCTCGCACATAATGGCCCCCTCGGATGGAGCTTGATGGGAAAGTAGCGGTTCATCTTATACCACGCCAAAAAAGGCGCCAGTGAAAATCGATGTCATTGGAGGCCGGGGATGTCGTATTCCTGAATTTGTGAATTTGTGGTAAGTTGTACTCCCCTGTCTGCAGCAATTTTATTCCTGATTGCCGGATCAGCTGTGGGTGATCTGGCATGTGTTAGCAAAATAAAAGCTCACGTAGTCGAAACAATAGATTCTAATCGTGGTTACACAGGAGCAAAAAATGCCGAACATTGTTCGAAATATGGTGTTTCTAATTTCAGCCTTTTTTAGTATAGTTCCTTTGGCGTTTGCGCAGCAGAATCAGGAAATTGAGATAGTTCTGCAATCGCGCCTGACTTCTTTTGGAAACGATACCCCACTAATTATTGACTTTACTCTCACGAACCGGTCACGCAGCCCGATCAGACTGCTCAGGTGGACCACGCCGATCGACGGCGTCTCGGGCGAAATTTTTTCAGTAGCGAGAGGGTCGCAGCCAATTCAGTATATTGGCCCTTTGGTGAAGCGAGCAGAACCGACCGAGGCTGACTTTATCAATATCGAACCCGGACAATCGATTTCGGTGCCCGTCGATCTGTCATTGTACTACGCCATCTATGAAGCAGGGATCTATGCGGTTACCTATGATACAGAGAGAGTGGGTCTGCTGGTTGGCCCTCAAGGTGCCCTGAGACGCGCCCAGGTTCTGAGCAACGCCGTCACGTTCAGGCTTCTATCCGGTCGAATTCCTCCGGAACGGATACCGCTCTCGGCACCCAAATTCGACCAGTGTGACAGCTCTCAACAGGACGATATTGGCGCTGCGCTGGCGGAAGCAAACAACATAGCCTCGGCTGCCCTGCAGGTTTTGCAGGGCACGCCTTCTGCCCAGCAACCGAATTCCCAACGATATCTGACATGGTTTGGGGCGCATACCATAGGACTGTACGCGAAGGCCACTGGAAATTTCTCGAAGATTGCGGATGCTCTTGCAAACAAAGCAATATCGTTTGGATGTCACGGCAGCGTCTGCGGACCGGGAGTTTATGCGTATGTGTTCCGTGGTCAACCTTATAATATCTTTGTTTGTCAAAAGTTCTGGTCAGCCGCTCTGAAAGGAACGGATTCAAGATCTGGAACGATTGTACACGAAATTAGTCACTTTGAGGTCGTCGTCTTCACAGACGACTATTCCTCTGGTGGTCAAAATACCGCCAAGCTACTCGCGGTTGAAAACCCCCCGCAAGCCACAGAAAATGCCGATAGTCATGAATACTTTGCGGAGAACAACCCGGATCTTCCGATGTGAGGGACACCCAGGCAACTGATCCAGCGTGGATACGGGTGCCGTATTGCCATCAGAAACGAGAAAAGATCACCGAGGGCCGGACACATTGCGATCGCATGGTGAATGTCCGCTATCGCTCCCGCATACCGAAAGCGGTCCGGTCGCTCTCGGCCAAAATGCGACATTCAACTTTCGTCTCGTCCTGTCAGGATTTGGCAAGCCGCCCGCCGGCTGGCTCCGAAATGTAGGATCGAAGTCCTGGCGCGCACGCTAATGCGGACAACACGAACTGGACCGGTTTGGCAGTGATCCACTGCGCGCGCCAAACCCTGGCCGATTCACGGCGCAGCCGTAAACCCGCACTGCTTCTGTTCCATCTCGATCTGCTTCGTGATGCGGATGGCGTTCTGGGCGTAGGCTTCGGTCACCGAGCCGCTGTTGACGGTCTTGTCCTTCAGCGGGCTGACGGCTGCGCAGAGGTGGAAGACATGCTCGGTGTCGGACTTGGCGGCGCCGTTTTCCGGCGCGATCCAGTAGACGACATCCTGGCCATTGGGGTGTGCCGCGTCCTTCGTCGCCGCGGCCACCGTGGTGGAGTCGGTGGCGATCGCCTGCGCCTGGGCGGCGACCTCGGGCGAACAGGCCGTGGTCGGCTGCCCCGCCTTGATCTGTTCCGCGCAGGTGTTCATGTCCTGCGTGTACTGCTCGACCGACGGCGGCTGGTAGCTGACCCCGATCAGCGTCGCCAGCACGGCCAGCACGGCGCCGATGCCGCCGGCCACCTTCTTGCTCTTCGGGTCCATATTCTTGTCGTTGAGGATCAAGAGAACCAGCGGCAGGAAGGCAATCAGGGTGATGATCGCGCCGAGCTGGTTCTGGACGAAGAACCGGAATGTGTCGGATTCGCGGGCCGGGTCCTTCCGGTTGGCCGCCTTCCAGAGCAGGCTGCCGGCGATGGCGAAGATCGCGATGCCGACCAGAATGCCGATCAGCAGCGGCAGGTTGCCCTGGTCGAACTTGTGCTTGTAGAGCAGTACGATCCCGGCGATCTCGCCGCCAATGGCGATGACCCACGACAGCACGGCGAACAGGCGCAGCCGCGTGGCCCCGGACTTCTGGCCCTGCGTTGCCTGCCAGTCCTTGGTAACGTCTACGGTCGGCTTGTTGTCGGTCATGACCAGATCCCCCGGTATCGACACTTTTGCTGGGCGGCGTAAAAGGCGCCCGGCGCAGCGTCATTGATCGAACGTCGCCTGCCTCGGCGCGAAAGCGCCACGGCAGACCCCATCCTTATTGCGCATGATGGGATTCGTCCATAGCCGAGGCGGCGGACGAGGATGCCGGCGATGGCGCGGAGGAGGGCAGGGCAATCGCATAAGGCGGCGCCAGCCCCACTCCGTCCGCCGCGGCCACCTCCCCCATGTCCATGGGGAGAGGAAACCCAGGCCCATCAAGGCCGCGACCTCGGTGATTGGCATTTCCTCTCCGTCCGCGGAGCGGGGCAATCGAATATGACAGGTTTGCGCTCTACGAATACCCCCACCCTTAATCCCTCCCCACAAGGGGGAGGGAGACTTGGTAGGCGCTGATCGCCGCAAATCGCCTGGGTTCCACGCCAGAAAGGGTGGCTTGCGGCAGCGTTCCCTCCCCCTTGTGGGGAGGGTTAGGGTGGGGGTCCTCTTCGTAAGAACTCATATGTGATCGCCTTGCGCCGACGAAGGGAAGGTGGGTCGCCGAACCCGAGGGAGCGCCATATGCGATCGCCCTGCCATAGGTCGGATCACGCCACCGCGGGAACGCAACTAATTTGTATACAAATGTTTCTGGGCGGCATCGGTTTGTGAAGCGCTTCACCGTTGCCGCGCAATCGATCGGTTACAGAGGCGGCGCAAGAGCGGGCCTGAGGCAGCGCTCTGCTGCTGCATGGAGGTAACCGATGTTTGAAAGTCTCAGCAGAATTCGCGCTGCCCTGGCGCGCGCCAGCAAGCACAGGAAGACCGTGCGCGCACTGAACGCGCTGCCGACGGAGATCCAGAAGGACATTGGCTGGACGGAGTCGAGGTCGATCGATGAGATAAGGCTGCCGTTCTAGCGCCGCATCCAGCGTCGCTAATATATCGCTCGCCATCGATTGTTCGGAAGCGTACAGTGCAGCATCGTCGGCCACATCAACGGGCGCCGACGCTTGGGAGCGACCATCGCACTCCTGCCCCGACAGGAGGCATTGGAGCCATGGCGGAGCAACCGAGACAGTCCGGTCTGAGCGCCGAGGCGCTCGCGGCCTTGGCGCGGGAAACCGGGGCCTCCGAGCAGCAGATACAAGAGATCGCATCGCTGATCGGCAACGATCGCTCGTCCATCGTGCGCGAAGCGCGCATGGTTGCGGCTGACCGCCCGAAGCGCTGATCCAGGAAAAAGCTGCTGGATTGATTGATGGGGCGTCGCCCCTGATTTGTCGGTTTTGTACGAAGTACAATGGCTGAATCCGAGTCAGCTATCGTCCAATGACCGTTTGCATTTGGGCAGGGCGCCGACGGCTGGGAGATGACATGTGCTCTTGCCCTTGACGGGAGAGAGCGATGGACCAGTCGGTCAGCAAGGAGAAAAGCGGCCTCTTGCGCCGCATGAACCCGGCCGACTTCGCACTGCTTGCGCCGCATTTGCACCATCGTGTGCTCGATCTCAAAGCCCCGCTCGAAATGGCGGGCGAGCCGGTCGCCTCGGTCTGCTTCCTGGAAAGCGGCCTGGCCTCGGTGGTGGCGAGGAACCGGCCGGGCCTCGACACCGAGGTCGGCATCATCGGCCACGAAGGCATGTCGGGCTCCGCCTTGGTGATGGGCGCCGACTGGGCGCCCCATGACTGCTACATGCAGATGCCGGGCGAGGCGGTGTGCATCGATTCCGAGCCGTTCAAGGCAGCGTTGCAGAAAAGCCCGACGCTTCGCGCCTTCCTGCTGCGCTATGCCCATTATCTGCACGGCCAGACCAAATCCACGGCGCTGAGCAATGCCCGCGCCAAGCTCGAGGATCGGCTGGCCCGATGGCTCCTGATGTGTGACGACAGGGTGGTCGGCCACCAGATCCAGATCACGCATGAGTTCCTGTCCGTCATGCTCGGCGTCAGGCGTCCAGGCGTCACCATCGGCCTGCAGATCCTGGAAGGGCGCGGCCTGATCCGGTCGCGGCGCGGCGAGATCGTCATTCGCGACCGGGATGGCCTGATCGCCGTTGCCGACGGCTTCTACGGCCAGGCCGAGGCCGAATACGAACGCCTGCTGGGCTGAGCCTGGCACGGGCTGGAAATGGCCGACGCGAATGCCGGTGAAAGCATGTTGCCAGAGCCGCGCCGGCCATTTGCGGCCATCTGGGGAGAGGCCGCCCGGCAAATCTAGCATCGGCGCAAAAGCGGGCAACGAACCGCAATCGCTTGGTAAAAACCGTACAATCGAATTGTGTTGAACCTTGGTTCGGCAAGAGTATGAATCCGCTGTCGTGAGCATGTATATGGGACGCTGGCGCCTGAGGCTTCGACAGGCCCGCCCGCCCGATGTGAACGGGGAAAACCGAAATGGCAGAACTGCTTTTCGATGTATCCGCCTTCGATTGCGCCATCCTGCGCGCCGCCTTCATCAAATCGGTGATGGAAGACAATGTCCCGGAAAAGTGCTGGCGCGCGCTCGCCGCCTCCCTGGTTCGCGACCTGACCGACCACGAAGACGTCGAGCCGGATCTGCTCGGCTGGATCACGCGCAAGTAGCAATATTCTGACGGTCCGGCGGCTACCCCAGCCACCACCACAGCGCCGCGATCGCCGCAAGCACCGCCGCCACCGACAGCCCCAGCATGATGTAGCTGCCCTTGATGATGTCGCGGATGATCTTCTTCACGCTTTCGCGGTCGTTGAGGTTGGGGAAGGGCTCGTTGGGCAGCGCCACGCCGAGGAAGCCGCAGAGCGGCGCCCAGCCATCGCTGACCTTGAACACCAGAAGCTTCTCCGGCGGCACGGCCGCTATCACCTCCTCGGTATAGGCGTTGTAGCGCGCCACCGCCTTGGCGCGGTCGTCCATCACGCCGGCAAGCGTGCGGCCCCAGATCAGTCTGTGCGACATGTCGCCGAATTTGCGGCCGAACGGCGTCAGCCATTCCAGCACCTTGAACTGCCACAATGTCTCGGTGAAGTGGATTGTGTCGATGGTGCTGTCGTACCAGGCCTCGGCGCCGCGCGGATGCAGGGTGAGCAGCACCTTGGCGTCGGGATAGGCGGCCATCAATTCGCGCCACACGCAGCATCCCGGATTGTCGACCGTCGCCTTGTAATTGGCAAAGACTCTGGTCCAGTCGTGCTGGCTGCCGGGCGGGCTGTTGGCCACCTTGCGCCAGAAGTCGAGATGGCCCTTGTTGGCCTTGTTGAGGATGACTTCCTGCATGTGGTAGCTGGGAAGGCCCAGCCTGTTCAGCGCGGCAAAGGTCGACCATGTGCCGGTGCGGCCGAATCCGGCCCCGATGAGCTCAAGCGTCATTTTAACCCCCCTTGTTGAGACCGCTTTTCTTTTTATGTCGGTCCGCTCGGAATGAGGTTGCATCCGCGCCCCTCGGCGCGCAACAATTTTCCCTGTCCAGGGCAGAAATGTGTTTGCTTTTTCGTCTGGGCCACGCGGAATGAGGGTCTGGCTATTCCAGCGGGTGAGGGAGCCTGATAATAGGTCAGTCAGATTGACCTAAATCGCATGGGCCGGAACGGTCATGCTGGACCAGATGCCGTATCCCGGGAGGTGGGCTCGTGAGTTTGATGGACCTGTTGGCGTCGCGCGCCTCGCGCATGAAGGCGTCGGAAATCCGCGAGCTGCTCAAACTGCTCGACCAGCCCGACATCATCTCCTTTGCCGGCGGCATCCCCGATCCGGCTTTGTTTCCGGCGCAGGCGATCGCCGATGCTTACGCCTCGGTGCTGGGCGGCGCGGAGGCGAGCGCAGCACTTCAGTATCAGGTCTCCGAAGGCTATCTGCCGCTCAGAAAATGGCTGGCCGGCCAGATGGGCAAGCTTGGCATCGCCTGCGACGAGCACAACATCTTCATCACCTCCGGCTCGCAGCAGGCGCTGGATTATCTGGGCAAGCTGTTCCTGTCGCCCGGCGACACAGCGCTCGTGACGTGGCCGACCTATCTCGGCGCGCTCCAGGCCTTCAACGCCTATGAGCCGCGCTACGACCGGCTGACGCCGGATGGCGGCAACATGACGCCCGCCGCCTACCAGGCGGCGGCTGCCGCTGCAGGCGGCAAAGTGAAATTCGCCTATCTCGTGCCCGATTTCGCCAACCCGACCGGCGAGACGCTGAATCGCCAGCAGCGCGAGGCGGTGCTTGACCTCGCCGGCGAGCTCGACATTGCCGTCATCGAGGACGCCGCCTATCGCGCGCTGCGCTATGACGGCGAGGGCCAGCCGCCGATGCTGGCGCTCGACTGCGAACGCTCAGGCGGCATCGAAAACGCCCGCACGCTCTATTGCGGCTCGTTCTCCAAAATCCTGTCGCCGGGCATGCGCGTCGGCTGGGTCTGCGCGCCGCGCCGCGTCGTCGAGCGGCTGGTGCTGATGAAGCAGGCGTCGGACCTGCACAGCCCGTCGATCAACCAGCTGGTCATGCACCGCGTCTCCGAGGCCGTGTATGACGGCCAGGTGGAAAAGCTGATCGGCGCCTATCGCCAGCGCCGCGACGGCTTGCTTGCAGCACTCGAAGCGGAAATGCCGGATGGCGTCAGCTGGAGCCGACCGGAAGGCGGCATGTTCGTCTGGCTGACATTGCCTGAGGGTTCGGATGCCACCGCGCTGCTCGCCCGCTCGGTCAAGGAAGCCCGCGTCGCCTTCGTGCCGGGCAACGCATTTTATGCCGACGGTTCGGGACGCAACACGATGCGGATGAGCTTTACGCTCGCAGATGAACGCGCCGTGGGTGAAGGCGTGCCGAGGCTGGCGAAATTGATGGGCTAATCTCCCCCCTCGAGGGGGAGATGTCGCCGAAGGCGACAGAGGGGGTCGCCGCGCGTGGAGCGCTAACCTTCATCAGTCGCAGGAGGTCGCGCCCAGTCGAGCCGACCCCCTCTGGCCTGCCGGCCATCTCCCCCTCAAGGGGGGAGATTAGCTCACTCCGCCACCACCAATTTGTCCTGCGTCTTCGTCTCGAAATCGCTGGCGTCGTGGCGCTCGTGCAGTTGCATGGCGGGGTCGCCGAAGGCGCGGTTGACCATGCGGCCGCGTTGCACGGTCGGGCGGGCGTCGATCGCCTTGGCCCAGCGTTGTACGTGCTCGTAGTCCTGCACCGACAGGAATTCGGCGGAATCATTGTACATGCGGCCGAGCGCAAGGCCGCCATACCAGGGCCATACCGCCATGTCGGCGATCGAATAGAAGGCGCCGCCGAGATATTCAGTCTCCGCCAGCCGCCGGTCGAGCACGTCGAGCTGGCGCTTGGTCTCCATGGCGAAGCGGTCGATGGCGTATTCGATTTTTTCGGGCGCATAGGCGTAGAAATGGCCGAAGCCGCCGCCGAGATAGGGCGCCGAACCCATCTGCCAGAACAGCCAGGACAAGGTTTCCGCGCGCGCCGGCTGTTCGGTCGGCAGGAACTCGCCGAACTTTTCCGCGAGATAAAGCAGGATCGAGCCGGACTCGAAGACGCGGACAGGCGTCTTGCCGCTGCGGTCGAGCAGCGCCGGGATCTTGGAGTTGGGGTTGACCTCGACAAAGCCCGAGCCGAACTGGTCGCCATCGTTGATGCGGATCAGCCAGGCGTCGTATTCGGCGCCCTTGTGGCCGAGCGCCAGAAGCTCCTCCAGCATGACAGTCACTTTGACCCCATTCGGCGTCGCCAGCGAATAGAGCTGCAGCGGATGCTTGCCGACCGGCAGCACCTTGTCATGCGTCGGACCGGCAATAGGCCGGTTGATGCTGGCGAACGTACCGCCATTGGCTTTCTTCCAGCTCCAGACTTTCGGCGGGGTGTATTCGGTCATGCGGGAAATTCCTTGGTTTGGCGGGCGAAACGACTTGCGCGACGGCGCGAGACTGATGGCGGAAAAGTCGGCGGAACCTAGATACGGGAACACATAGGTGCAATTCAGAAAGGTTCAACTTGTGTTGAACTATTATCGATGTCGGCGCCGCCCCTCATCGCCCTGCCGGGCACTTCTCCCCGTATAGTGACGGGGAGAAGGACGCTGTCGCCTACTGATTTCCCCAATTGCCAGCGTTGCCAAGAGCGCCGATGTTGCGGCCATCTCCCTTCTCCCCGTCACTATACGGGGAGAAGGTGCCGGCAGGCGGATGAGGGGCAGCGCCAGCCTCCTGAAATGATTGCCTTGTTGCCTAAGCCCTTGCGCCCTGTGCAGCGCGGCATACCTATAGAGGATACTGCCCACGCATATCTGCCAGGATGACCGCATGCCGATCGATCCCGTTTCCCCGCTCTTGCGCTCCGTCGTTGGCGTGCGCGCCATGGTTCCCGACGATGCCTTCACGGCCAATGCCCTGGGCACGCGCCGGGAAGGCAGCGGCGTCGTCATCCGCGGCGACGGGCTGGTGCTCACCATCGGCTATCTCATCACCGAGGCCGAGGAGGTCTGGCTGACCGACCAGGACGGCCGCGTCGTGCCGGCGCATGCGCTGGCCTATGACCAGGAGACAGGCTTCGGCCTGGTGCAGGCGCTGGCGCCGCTCGGCCTGCCGGCGGTGGCGCTGGGTGACGCCTCGAAGGCGAAGATCGGCGACCCCGTGGTGTTTGCCGACGGCACCGGCCGCTCGGTCAAGGCACACATCGTCACCAAGCAGGAATTCGCCGGCTATTGGGAATATCTGCTCGACGAGGCGATCTTCATTGCCCCGGCGCATCCGTCCTGGGGCGGCGCGGCGCTCATCGGCCAGGATGGCAGCCTGCTCGGCATCGGTTCGCTGCTTTTGCAGATGAGCCGCAACGGCGAGGTCGCCGACATCAACATGGTCGTGCCGATCAACCTTCTGACCCCGATCCTCGACGATCTCCTGACGCGCGGCCAGGTGGCGAAGCCGCCGCGCCCATGGCTCGGCGCCTTCTCGGCCGAGTCGAACGGTGCGGTCGTGGTGATGAGCGTCGCCGAAGGCGGCCCCGCCGCCAAGGCCGGCCTGCGCCAGGGCGACATCATCTCCGACGTGCGCGATGGCGAGGTCGACGGTCTCGCCGATTTCTACCGCAAGCTATGGCAGAATCCGGCGGGTTCGGAGATTCCTCTCAGGGTCGTGCGTGACGGTCGTGAGACTTGGCTGCGAGTGAAATCCGCCGACCGAAACAGCTTTTTGAAGAAACCGCATCTGCAGTGAAGCCAATCTCCCCCCAAGTGGGGGAGATGCCCGGCAGGGCAGAGGGGGGGCGCGAAGGATCGCGACCTCTCGATCTATTTTCTGACAAGAATCGCGGGATAAACGTGGCTGACACTAGCCGGTGCGTTGGCGGGACAGCGGCCCCCCTGCCGGCCATCTCCCCCACAAGGGGGGAGATTGGCTGCCCCCTCAATCCCCGCACACCCTAAAAGGCGTCCCCGTGTCCCACTCCGCGAAGGGCACGACCTGGCCTTCGACAGACACGATACTGTTCACCTTGCTATCATCATCCTGCGTCTGCATACTTTTGCCCTTGCCGGTCAGCACGTCGTAGTCGCAGCTGCTGTAGACGACAACGGACTGGTATTTGTAATGGTCATAGGCAACGCCGGCGACGACGAAGGCCTCGTTGCGCCAGGCGATGGTCAGCGTCATGTCGGTCCGCTCGCCGGGGCCGATCAGCCCCGGCAGATAGATCTTGATCGAGCCGTTGGGCAGCAAGGTCAACTCCGGTTCGATGCCGGAGCCCTCATAATGCGGCTGGTCGTAGTCGTTCCATTCGCCGTAGACCTGCTCATGCACGACGCCGGCGGGTTTCAGAAAATTGTACTTTTTGTCCCTCAGGAAGAAATGCATGTCCATGGTATCGTCTTCGGGCTCGGTCTCGACGATCATCGCCAGATCGGCGGCGCCGTCGCCATTGAAGTCGCCGGTCAGCGCGGTGATGATTTTCTGGGTTTCGATCGGTTCGGCCAGTGCCGAGGTCGGCAGCAGAAGGATGAGGCCGAGTAACATCGCTCGCATGGCATTTCCCCCGAATTGCAGTCTGCCTTGCCCGGCTGACCAGCAGGAAACTGCCACGGGCGTCGGCTGCGGCGCAAGCCGGCTCGCAATAGGCTAGGGGGTATCGACGCCGCTGACGGAAACTGGCATCGACAGCCGATACAGCCGGCCCGGCAACAACGAGGTGATGATGGCGCCGTTCAAGGTCGATCCCGACAAGGTTCATGAATTCCCCGATCCCGACAGTTTTTACGCCTGGCTGCGCGAAAATCATGCCGGCGAGAGCGAGGTCTGGATCAAGGTCCACAAGGTCGGCTCGGGCCTCGCCTCGATCACGCCGAAGCAGGCCATCGACGTGGCGCTGTGCTTCGGCTGGATCGACGCCATACGCAAGCCGCTCGACGACAAGAGCTTTCTGCAGCGCTACACGCCGCGCGGCAAGAAGAGCATCTGGAGCAAGATCAACATCGACAATGTCGCCCGCCTGGTCGAGGAGGGCCGCATGACCGAACACGGGCTGAAACAGGTCGAGGCGGCCAAGGCCGACGGCCGCTGGGACCGCGCCTATGCCTCAGGCAAGGACATGAAGATCCCTGACGATCTGCAGGCCGCCATCGATGCCGAGCCGAAGGCGAAGGAGATGCTGGCAAAGCTTTCCGCCCAGAACCGGTTCGCGCTGGCGTTTCGAACGCACAACATGAAGACGGAGGCGGGGCGCAGGAAGAAGATCGAGGCTTTTGTCGAGATGCTGAAGCGCGGCGAGACGATCTATCCGCAGAAGCGGTGAGGCGACGGCAAGCGGCTGCCATGGTGCGCGCAGCTAAAAACCCGCGTGTGAGGTTCTGGCCTCCCTTTCTTGGACATAACCTATTGTTTTTAGGGTATTTTCCACTCGGCGTGTGGGTGATAGCTGCGATAGTGGAAAAAACATAGCAACATATTGTTAATTAAGAGTTTTCCACTATGTTAACTTGATCTTGGCTTAAGAGTGGAAAACGATGCTGAGAGAGTTGACCGGCGAGCAGCGGCGCCAACTCATAGATACGCAACAGGTCTACGAGGCCTGGCAGCGTGCTGATGACCAGCGCCAAAGGCGCTTTGCAGGCAGCATGCGCTGGGTTGAGCGCAGCGGTGCTGAATACCTGCTGCGGAAGGTCCGGCAGGTCGAGAATTCACTCGGGCCGAAAAGCAGCCAGACGGAGAAGGCGTTCGCTGCGTTTTCCGAGGGCAGGGTGCAGAACAAGGATCTGCTGGCAGGTCTGGCCGATCGCCTGAACGGCCTGGCGAAAGTCAATGTGGCAATGGGGTTGGGCAGGGTACCGGCCATCGCCGCACGGATATTGCGGCGGTGCGCCGAAACAGACCTGCTGGGCAAGCAGTTGCTGGTTGTCGGCACGAATGCGCTGTTCGCTTACGAGGCTCTGGCGGGCGTCCAGATCACCAGCGGTCTCACGGCAACCGGCGACATCGACCTGCTCTTCGATTCGCGACGTCGCATCAGCTTCGTGACCGGCGAGAGGGTAAGCCAGTCCGGCCTGATAGGCGTGTTGCGTAAAGTGGACAGGTCCTTCAAGCCGCTCCAGCCCCGGGCCTTCAGGGCAGCGAACCGTGATGGCTATCTGGTCGACCTGATCCGTCCGCAGGCAAGACATGTCCTCAAGGACAACGCCACTACCTCGATTACACAGCATGCCGACGATCTCGACAGCGCACCCATGGAGGGGCTGCAATGGCTCATCAACGCCCCGAAGGTGGAGGCTGTGGCGATCGATGAGCGTGGCTATCCCGTAAGCATGCCGACGGTCGACCCTCGAATGTTCGCTCTGCACAAGGCTTGGCTGGCCACGCTGCCTGATCGGTCTGCGGTCAAGGCAATGAGAGATCGTGAACAGGCGGAAGCGGCTGCACGCATTGCCACCGCCTATCTTGCCCTTCCGCTGGACAGCGAACATCTAAAAAGGCCTCCGGCGACATTGCGAGACGCCGCGGCCGCAACGCTGTCCCTTCCTGGCCCGAGCGGCTTTTCCGAAGACCTTCCAATTGAGCCGGACTGGTAGCGCCCACACGCCATGCTACGAAAATAGCATTCTCCCCTTGCGAAATGTGATGCTACGGTTCCCGGCGCACCCAGGGCGGAGGGGTTGCCAAGAGGAGAAGTGGCGGGCGCTGGCCCGGATTTCAGCGAGTACCGGACGGAGCTGTTGAACCATTGCAAGGCCGCCGCGTTTTCCAGCGTCGGCCACAAGGGAGGAACCACCTGTGAAAGCATCCTATCTCGTCTCAGTCGCGCTGCTTGCGGCGACTGCGATGCCGGCGGCGGCCGGCGAAATTTCCGACGGCAAGGTCAAGATCGGCATCCTCAACGACCAGTCGGGCGTCTATGCCGATTTCGGCGGCAAATGGTCGGTCGAGGCCGCCAGGATGGCGGTCGAGGATTTTGGCGGCAAGGTGCAGGGCGCGCCAATCGAGATCGTCAACGCCGATCACCAGAACAAGCCCGACATTGCCTCCAACATTGCGCGCCAGTGGTACGACACCGAGCAGGTCGACGCGATCATGGAACTGACGACATCCTCGGTGGCGCTCGCCGTCCAGGGGTTGTCCAAGGAAAAGAAGAAGATCGACATCGTCACCGGAGCGGCATCGGCCGACCTGACCGGCAAGCAATGCTCGCCCTACGGTTTCCACTGGGCTTACGATACCCACTCGCAGGCGGTCGGCACCGGCGGCGCGCTGGTGCAGCAGGGCGGCGACAGCTGGTATTTCATCACCGTCGACTATGCCTTCGGCTATTCGCTGAAGGAGCAGACCTCAAAGGTTGTTGAGGCAAGCGGCGGCAAAGTGCTGGGCGAGGTGCGTTACCCCTTGGGATCGACGGATTATTCCTCCTTCCTGCTGCAGGCGCAGTCCTCCGGCGCCAAGGTTATCGGCCTTGCCAATGCCGGCCTCGACACCTCCAATACCATCAAGCAGGCGGCCGAGTTCGGCATCGTCGCCGGCGGCCAGCGGCTGGCAGCCCTTCTGTTCACGCTTGCCGAGGTGCACGGCCTCGGACTGCAGGCGGCGCAGGGCGTGGTGCTCACCGAAGGGTTTTACTGGGACCGCGACGACAAGAGTCGCGACTTCGCCGGGCGCTTCTTCAAGCGCACCAACCGCATGCCCAACATGATCCAGGCCGGCACCTATTCGGCGGTGCTGCAATATCTCAAGGCCATCGACAAGGCCGGCACCGACGAGACCGAGGCGGTCGCCAAGCAACTCCATGAAATGCCCGTCGACGACATCATCAACGCCAACGGCAAGGTACAGGCCGACGGCTCGATGGTCCACGACATGTATCTCTACCAGGTCAAGAAGCCCGAGGAGAGCAAGAAGGACTGGGATTACTACACCTACCTTGCGACCATTCCGGGCGACAAGGCCTTCATCAAGGCTGAAGACAGCGGCTGCCCGCTCGTCACCAAGTGACGCTGGCGCAAGCCGTGGCCGTCCAGCCGGACGGTGCCGAAATCAAGCCGCGGGTGGTGCTCTCCGCCCGCGGCCTGCGGCGCGACTTTGCCGGTTTCGTCGCCGTCAACAATGTCGACCTCGACGTCCATCACGGCCAGATCCATGCGCTGATCGGGCCGAACGGCGCCGGCAAGACGACAATCTTCAACCTCTTGACCAAGTTCCTGCAGCCGAGCAGCGGCAGGATCGAACTGTTGGGCAACGACATCACCCGCACCGCGCCGGCCAGGGTGGCGCGCATGGGCCTCGTCCGCTCGTTCCAGATATCGGCGATCTTTCCGCATCTGAGCGTGCTCGACAATGTCCGCGTCGCCTTGCAGCGGCCGAGCGGGCTCGGCTTCCAGTTCTGGCGCTCGCTGTCGGCGCTCGATAAACTGACGCCACGGGCGCGCGAACTGCTTGCCGTCGTCGGTCTCGACGATGTCGCGCATCGTCCGGCCGGCGATCTCTCCTATGGCCGAAAGCGCGTGCTCGAGATCGCCACCACGCTGGCGCTCGACCCGAAAGTGCTGCTGCTCGACGAGCCGATGGCCGGCATGGGGCACGAGGATGTCGGCGTCATTTCCGGCATCATCCGCTCGCTGGCAACGGACCGCGCCGTGCTGATGGTCGAGCACAATCTCACCGTCGTCGCCGACCTTTGCGACTGGATCACCGTCATGCAGCGCGGCCAGGTGCTCGCCGCCGGCGATTACGCAACGGTGAGCAAGGACGAGCGCGTCAGGATCGCTTACATGGGGACCGAGCAGGGGGACCGAGCATGAGTGAGCCGATGCTTGCCGTGCGCGATCTCCACGCCTGGTATGGCGAGGGCCATGCGCTGCATGGCGTCAACCTCGACGTTTTTCGCGGTGAGACGGTGACGCTGCTCGGCCGCAACGGTGTCGGCAAGACCACAACGCTGCGCGCCATCATGGGGCTGGTCCGCAAGCGCAGCGGCAGCGTCGCCTTCGACGGCAGCGACCTGATGCGCCTGCCGCTGCATCGTGTTGCCCATCGCGGCATCGGCTTCGTGCCGGAGGAACGCGGCATCTTCGCCACGCTCACCGTCGACGAAAACCTGATCCTGCCGCCGGTGGTGGCCAAGGGCGGCATGAGCGTCGAGGAAATCTTCGATCTCTTTCCCAACCTCAAGGAGCGCCGCAACAGCCCCGGCACCAAACTCTCCGGCGGCGAACAGCAGATGCTGGCCATCGCCCGCATCCTGCGGACGGGCGTGCAGATGCTGCTGCTCGACGAGCCAACCGAAGGCCTGGCGCCGGTCATCGTCCAGCGCATCGGCGAACTGCTGGCGACCTTGAAAAAGCGCGGCATGACCATCCTGCTCGTCGAGCAGAATTTCCGCTTCGCCGCGCGCATCGCCGACCGCTTCTATCTGATGGAGCATGGCAAGGTGGTGGAGGGTTTTGCCGTAAGCGAGCTTGCCGCTCACACGCAACAGCTGCACGAGGTGTTGGGGGTATGATGACGACAGCCCACGGCAGTACCCCCACCCCGCTGCTGCGCAGCGACCCTCCCCACAAGGGGGAGGGTGGAGGGCCACCGCCCTACCTTCCCCTTGTAGGGAGGTCGGACCGAAGGTCCGGGTGGGGGTACGTGCCGCACAGACGCATCCCGCTTGCAACACCCTCGGTGACGCCATGACCATGATCTTCGGCATCCCCGTCCAGGCCTTGCTCGGCCAGATGCTGGTCGGGCTGATCAACGGCTCCTTCTACGCCATGCTGAGCCTCGGCCTGGCCGTCATCTTCGGCCTGCTGCGGATCATCAATTTCGCCCATGGCGCACTCTATATGCTCGGCGCCTTCATCGGTTACCTGCTGCTCGTCCATCTCGGCATCGGCTACTGGCCGGCGCTGCTCCTGGTTCCGCTCATCGTTGGCGTCTTCGGCATGGCGGTCGAGCGCGTGGCGCTGTCGCGGCTCTACCGCCTGGATCCGCTCTACGGGCTGCTGTTCACCTTCGGACTGGCGCTGGTCATCGAAGGCGTGTTCCGTTTCTACTACGGTGTGTCAGGCAACCCATATGCCGTTCCGGCGCAGCTTGCCGGCGGCACCAATCTCGGCTTCATGTTCCTGCCCAACTATCGCGGCTGGGTGGTGGTGGCCTCGCTCATTATCTGCATTGGCACCTGGCTCCTGATCGAAAAGACCAGGCTCGGCTCCTATCTGCGCGCCGCGACCGAGAATCCGGAGCTGGTGCAGGCCTTCGGCGTCAACGTGCCGCTGCTGCTGACGCTCACCTATGGGCTCGGCGCGGCGCTCGCCGGCCTTGCCGGTATTCTCGCCGCGCCCGTCTACCAGGTCAGTCCGCTGATGGGCTCCGATATCATCATCGTCGTCTTTGCCGTCGTCGTGGTCGGCGGCATGGGTTCGATCCTCGGGGCCATCGTCACCGGCTATATGCTCGGCCTCGCCGAGGGCCTGACCAAGGTGTTCTATCCCGAGGCGTCGAACCTCGTCGTCTTCGTCATCATGGCGATCGTGCTGCTCCTGCGCCCCGCCGGCCTGTTCGGAAGGGACGCCTGAGATGAGCGAGGCAACCCTTCACCAACAGCGCACCGCCGCCTCCGTGCGGCTGGAGCGGGTATTGCTGGCATTGGCCATACTGGCGCTGATAGCCGCGCCCTTCTTCGTCTATCCGATCTTCCTGATGAAGATGCTGTGCTTCGCGCTGTTTGCCTGCGCCTTCAACCTGCTGCTCGGCTACACCGGGCTGTTGTCGTTCGGCCACGCCACCTTCTACGGCGCCGCCGCCTATTTCTGCGCCTACGCCGTCAAGGCATGGGGCTGGCCGCCCGAGGCCGGCATCCTGCTCGGCACCGCCGGAGCGGCCGTGCTCGGCCTGGTCATGGGCTTCCTCGCCATCCGCCGGCAAGGCATCTATTTCTCGATGATCACGCTGGCGCTGGCGCAGATGTTTTATTTCTTCTGCGTCCAGGCGCCGTTCACCGAAGGCGAGGACGGCATACAGGGCGTGCCGCGCGGGCATCTGTTCGGCATCGTCGATCTCAACGTCACGCTCAACATGTATTTCGTCGTGCTTGCCGTATTCCTCATCGGCGTCTTCGCCGTCTGGCGCATCGTCAACTCGCCCTTCGGCATGATCCTGCGTTCGATCCGCGAGAACGAGAACCGTGCCATCTCGCTGGGCTATTCGGTCGGCCGCTACAAGCTCGCCGCCTTCGTCATGTCGGCAGCCCTTGCCGGGCTTGCCGGCGCCACCAAGGCGGTCGTCTTCCAGTTCGCGACGCTGACCGACGTCACCTGGCAGATGTCAGGCGAGGTGATCCTGATGACGCTGCTCGGCGGCATCGGCACCATGGTCGGTCCTGTCGTCGGCGCCGGCCTCGTCGTCGGGCTGGAAAACACGCTCGCCACCTCCGGCTTCCCGGTGACCATCGCCACCGGCCTGATCTTCATGATCTGCGTGCTGGTCTTTCGCCGCGGCATCGTCGGCGAGATTTACGCGCGCTGGCTGGCGCCGGCCAACGGCGAGGCGGGCCGCGATCAATAGGTGATGGTCACCACCACCGTGTCGGTGTAGACGCCGGCCGAGGGCGTCGTCTGCGGCGGCACGCGGCCGTAGACGATGAGCGGTTGCGCCAAGCCGGTTCCGGTGCCGGCCACCGTGCTTCCCGGCGTTCCGGCGTCACCCCAGGGCTGCGAGCGCGCGGCGTCCTTGTAGAGGCCGTAGGTGACCCGCTCGCCGCCCTTCGACATCTTGCGATTGGTCGGCGTGCCGCCTGTCGTGCCGCCATTCAGGGAAACCGTATAGGCGGTCGACGGCGTGCAGGTGACCGAGACCTGGCCGGTGGCATCGGCATTGGCGTCGAGCACGCCCTTGGAGCCGAAATCGATGTTCTGGGTGGCGACCAGGCAGTTTGCCGCGACCGTGGCGTTGATGGTGAAGGTCGGACTGGCGCCCAAGTTGCCCGCGCCGGTGTTGCAGCTGCTGCTCAACAGGGTTGTCCGGGAGCGGAACTCGAGTTGCCCGCCCGAAAATGTCGACAGATAAGTGCCCGGCGGAACGGTCGCCTGGCCGCCGGGAACCCGGCCATAGAGCGTCAGGGTGTCGATTGAGTTGCCGAAGAGATTGGGGCTCAGCAGCAGCGGTGGCGGGCGCGAGGCATAGGCCCAGTTATAGGTGCCCCAGACAACGCTCATTGCGGGGTCCGAATAGAGTTGATAGTTGAGGCTGTTGACGCCGCTCGCCATCTGCCGGGCCGCCGCCGAGGTTGCACCGCCGGTGCCGGCGGCAATATGCGGACAGACCAGGACGGGCAGCAGCAATGGCAAACTGCCGCTGCAAGTCGCGGTGAAGGTGGCTGTCGATGTCGCCGCGGTGCCCGACAGCGTGTCGATGAGGCCGAAATTCAAACTGGTGACGGTGTAACTGCAGCTCTGCGCCCGGGCGAGCGACGGGAGCAGCACCAGCAGCAGGGCGATGATTACGGCGCGCAGCATTTTTCCTCCAGCTCTCATTGGCACACCACGTTCCCGATCACCACTTGCCGGCCGCGCGCCGCCTCGAAGGGAAACTCTGCCCGGCATGAACCGCCGTCAGCGCGCTCGACCTGCACTGAATTCTGCTTGCCGAGGCCCTTGATATAGGCCTGCCCGTCATAGCCGACGACGAAGTCTTCGGTGCCGCCATCGACGCGTCCCGACAGTCCGGCTTCGAGCGGCGTTCCGCTCGAGTCGACCAGCGTCACCAGCGCGGCCTGCGCCGCCTCGGACACGCCGAACTTCAGCACGACGCCGTTGCGGTCGGCTGGGACGACGGTCTCCTTGGTAGCCGGGACATCCGCGTCGACTGGTAGATTCTTCGGGTCGATGGAGACCGTGTTCAGCTCATAGGAGTTGAGGCCGGTGACCAGGATGCGGCCTTTGCTGTCGGTCCTGCCTACCGGCCGGTTCTGATGCAAGACCTCGACATCAGGCGTGCCGACATCGACGACGGCAAAGGCATCGTCGATGCGGTTGGTGGCGAACACCCCGCCGCCTGCGACCGCAATGGCGCCGTCCATCTGGCCGGTCACGCGAAAGTCCTTGTCGAATTGCTGGGCGCCGGCCTCAAAACGCGCAAAAGACGCGCGGTAGCTCACCGCTGCCGAACGGTTGGGAACCTCGCCTTCGGAGGTGCGCAGCCGCCAGCCGATGCTGCCGTCCTCGGCCCGCTCCGATTTGGCGAGGTCGGCCACGACATTGAGGCCGTCAGGCCCATGCTCGACACCCGTCGACGCCATGACGTCGTCATTGAACGGGATCGAAATCCCCGCAAAGATGCCATAACTGTCGCCGTCGTCGAGATCGGCGAAGGCCGTGGCATAGAGCGTGCTGCGCTTGAAGATCTCCTGACTATAGGAGAGGCCGACGATCTGGCTGGTCTCGCCTTCGGCATCCTTGAGGTGGGTATAGGAGAAGTTGAGGCTGGAGAAGTCGATCGGCATCGGCACGCTGAGCGTCACCTGGTCGACCGCCCGCGGCACGCCGGCGCTGAAACGGGTGAAATCATCGGGATCGAGTATGACCGGCTGTGCCGTCACCGAAGCGATATCTTCAAAGCCGCCGAATGACCGCTGCATGCGGGCGTTGATCGCCCAGCCGTCATAACCGAACTCGGCCCTGGCATCGACCAGCGACCCGGTGCGTCCGTCATGATGGCTGCCGGCGACGGCCAGCGAAGCTGCGCCATATGCCCCGAGCGGGAAGGCAGCACCTATGCCGCCATTGATCAGATCGGCGCCGCCCTCGGCATGGGCTTCCAATGTCAGCCGGTCGGTCACGCCGTAACGCGCGCTGGCGACCCCCATGACGCGGCTGTCATAATCGTCGGAGGAGATGCCGAAATTGCGCCGCGCCATCCCTGCCTCGACGGAAAAGTCGAGCAGTCCCTGGCGCAGCAGCATGCTGGAGGCATAGAACGGCAAGGTGGCCGTGGTCTCGCGGCCCAGGCTGTCGCGCAGCACCACCTGCGCCTGTCCTGCGCCCGTGAACACCGGCAGATTGGTGACCTGGAACGGCCCGGGCTGGATGTCGCCGGAATAGGTGCGCACGTTCTGCGTATAGACCTCCAGCGTCGACGGCACCGCCGCGGTGCCGCCGAAGGAGGGCAGGGGTAGCGTCACCAGGTCCGATCGCAGGTGGAAGTTGCGTTGCGCCTGGATGCCGCCGAGATAGACCGGACGCGTCCACGACAATCCACCGGAGATGAAGTCGCCGGCCCGATAGGTCATCAGCCGGTCGGGGTCGGAATAACTCCATGTCGTGTTGAGCCGCGTGAAGCCGCCCAGCCTGCCGTCGGAATAGCCGGCGATGAAGGATTGGCTGAGCGTTCCATAGGGGCTGAACACGCGCGCATCGAAGCCGCCGGAAACGCCCTGGAACAGCTCGACGTCCTTGTCGAACAATGTGTTGGAGCTGGCAAACAGCGAATAGTTGAGAACCGCTCCCAAGCCCGATTGCGGCGCCGGCCGGTCCTGCAAGCGCAAGCCGAGGTCCAGCATGCGCGCCTCGCGGCTGTCATTGGCGGCGGTGACGTAGAGGCGCTGGGCTACCTCATCGATCCGAAACGAAACGTCGGCCAACTGGTCGAGCCTGACCAGGCCGCCGGCGTCGGCTATGTCCTCCGGCGGTTTCAGGCCGACCTCCTTCAGCTCTTGGGGCGCCGCCGCCAGCCCACCATCCGGCATCTCGATAAAATTGCCGACCAGCTTGGTCGAAACGTCGTTGATGAACACCTCGAGATAGAGGCTGCGGCCCGCTGGCAAAACGGAAGCCGGCTGTTCGAGGTTCGTCACGGCCGGAAATTCCTGCGAACGCACCGCCAAGCAAGGTGTGAAAGTCGCAACCGCGACGATGACAGCGACGCTACTTGCCCTTGACGGCAACGTTGGCATCGAAGGGTCCAAGATCGCTCTGTGCCTTCAAAAGCACGGAGCCCGCTGACAGTGATTTGCCGCTGCCGATCGGCCACTGCATGGTCGCGCCGCCCAGGACATAACCGACGAGCCCGTTTCGGTTGCCGAGCTTTTTGCCGTTCTGGGTCAGGGATAGGTTGGACAAGCGGAGACGACTTTCACCGGTATTGCTGGCTGTCAGCACAAGACTGCCGCCCTTGCGCGAAACACTCCAGGCGACTGCCGGCGCGGCCGCATCGGCGTCGCGGAAAAACACCGGCACGGAGTAGCGCAGCGCGAGCGCGACCGTACCGGCCTTCTTGCGCGACGGGTCGGGTAACTCGTCGACGATGACGCGGTAGCTTTCCTCGGCCCGCACCGGCGCCTTCGACACGCGCACGACGCGAACCACGTATTGGGCATTGGGTCCGAGTTTGGTCGATGGCGGGCTGGCGACGACGTCCGTGGTCGGCGTCAGCGTCTCGATCCCGCCAGACTGGCTCCAGGCGAAGACGCGTATCTGCACATTGATCGGCCGCTTGGGGTCATCGTTGCTGAGGTTGAGAACCGCCGAGGCGTCGGGCGAGATCAGCTCGAGACTTGTCGGCGCCACCCTGAGCGAAGCGGCTTGTGAGAGACCGGCGCACAGCAACAGAACAGCCGTGGCTCCGATGCATGAAAGCATGGATCGCATGATCGTCCTCGTGTTGGTATCGATTGTCAGTACGTTATGGTGATCGCAACGGTGTCGGTGTAGAGGCCCGCCGCCGGTGTCGTCTGCGGTGGAACACGCCCGTAGACCGTCAGCGGCTGAATGGCGCCGTTGCCGGTTCCGCCGACCGTGTCGGTGGGGATCGTGGTGCCCCAAAGCTGCGTCCGGGTGCTTTCCCTGTAGATGGTGTAGTCGATCGTCGCCGACGCCGGCCCGGTCATCTTGCGAACAGCAACCGTTGCGCCCGCGCCCGCTCCGGCGCTCAGACCAACATTGTAGGACTTGCCGGTCGTGCATTGCACGTTGATGGTGCTGGTCTGGTCGACATTCGCATCAATGACACCGTGCGAGCCGAAATCGAGATCGCTCGCCGTCTGCACCTTGCATTCGTCGGTAATCGTGATGCGGACATTCATGCTGCCCGTCGCGGTCGCGGCGATCGCGGGCAGGATGGGAAGCAGCGACGCTCCCGCCAGCAGCGCATATTTCAGCAATCTCATGCGTGTTTCCTCCGTCGGGCAGACCGTTCCTCGCAACACAGTCTTGACCCGGATTTCACTCCTACAGCTCCTCCGTTGCATGCTTCGCAAGACATCAACGATACAGTAATGTCAGAAGCGAACTGTGCAATGATTATTACAACTTAGATTCGGATTGCGACAGCGAATAACTTCGGTATGTATCGGATAATTTTGGTTAATATTTGGTTAACAGAGATGAAATGGACATTTTTCCGAAGTGAAAGTTTGTCTGTCGAAAATTTATTTTGCTTCTCGTGCCGAAAAGGCGAAATATCTGGCAAATCATCTTGATTTTGTAGAGTCTCACCTGTCGTCCTTTATTATCGATATTTCGCGGCGTGCACCGGCGCCAAGCAGCCATCGCCATAGCCGCGCCGGTAGCTGTTCGCGCCTGTCCAAGCCTTGCGGTCGTGCTGACAGGGCCGCATTCGCCAAAACCGTGTTCCGCCCGGCCCAAGCATGGCCGTCCCGGCTGAGATAAATCCACCGCCGTCGGATCGCGGCGAAACACATGCGAATCGTTCTTGCCACGCTGGCCCGGATTTCCTTCGGCGGCGCATCGGCCGGACGGGAGATGCGCCTGTTGTCCCTTGGAGCCATGATCCACGACCGGCAGCCGCGCGGACCGGCTGCCAGACGTCAGAAAAGGAAGAACGATGAAGAAGACCTATGAAAAGCCACAGCTCGAAAAGCGCCAGAAGCTGTCGCGTGTGACCGCTGTCGCCGGCCCATCAGTGACCAGTGAGAGCTGACGCCGTCGACCGGCATCGAACCACCAGCGGACAAGGAGAGCAGTCATGGATCAGCATGCGAACCCGTCACCCGGCTTCAGGCGCAATCCGGGCAAGGTGATCACCGTCGAGCCCTTCACCGGGCGTGTCGTCGTGTTTGCAAACGGCACCATCATCGCTTCCTCGGCAAAAGCCAAAATGGTGACCGAGCCGCCCCATCCCTTCTCCTTCTACATCCCGTTCGAGGACATCGACTTCCGCAAGCTCAAGAAGACGGAGCGGTCGACGCTGTGCCCCTACAAGGGTGACGCCAGCTACTGGAACGTGCTGCCGGCGGGTGAAACCGGCAACGACGCGATGTGGGCCTATGAGCAGCCTTTCGACGAGATGACTGAAATTCGCGACCACGGCGCCTTCTACCCACACCGGGTCACCATCGACGCCGCGCCGCGCTGAGCGCGTCATGCCTGTCGCCCAAAAGTGCCCAGCGTTTTTGGAGCCGACGACAGGCATGAACAGAGGAATTTTTCAGATCAGCCAAAGCTGTCCTCACCCGGGGGCGCAGCGGTTTTGCGGCAACGGCATGCCGAAACGAAGACAAAAGGTCATGGACGAAAAGCAGAGAGCAATTCTCGACGAAATCCCGCGCCTGCGCCGCTATGCGCGCTCGCTGCTGCGCGACCGCGATTCCGCCGACGATCTCGTCCAGGACTGCCTGGAGCGGGCGCTGCTGCGGCTGGACAACTGGCAGACGGGAGAGAGCCCGCGAAAATGGCTGTTCACGATCATGCATCATCTGTTCATCGACCAGATGCGCAAGGTGAACCGGCGAGGCGAGGCCTCGATGCTGCCGCTGGAGGCCGGCGAGGTGCAGGCCTCTCCCGCCGACCAGCTGGAGAATGTCGCGGCCCGCGAGATCATCGACGCGCTGCAGGCGATCAGCCCCGACCGCCGTGCCGCGCTGACCATGGTCGCCATCGAGGGCTTCTCCTATGCCGAGGCCGCCGAGATGCTCGGCGTGCCGGCCGGCACGCTGATGTCGCGCATCGCGCGCGGCCGTGAGGAACTGCGCGGCCTGCTCGAGGACAATGCGCGCCGCCGCGCGATAAGGATCGTCGAGCCAGGCCCGGGCAGGGCGGTTCCAATCAGGGCGCCAATGGCATGACGAGCCCCAATCGCATGATGACGCCTTACGGCATGGTCCGGCACGATTGCAGGCCTTGTCCGCACTGTGGGCGCGGCGCACCCGGTAACGCTTTCTTCTCTGCTTGCGTGCATAGTGGCGGCGACGGAGTGAGCGAAACCAGGGCATGGCTGAAGAGAAAATACGCAACGGCGAATTCTGGGCGCTTGCGCTCGAACGCGCTCATCTCGGCGTATGGGACTGGGATATTTTGAGCGGCGACTGTTTCTATTCGCCAACCTGGTCGCACATGCTGGGTTATGAGGATGGCGAGCTTGCCAACAGCGACGACCTCTGGCTGAAGCTGACGCATCCCGACGACCGCCAGCGGGCGCTGGCCAGCGGAGAGCGGCACATTTCCGGCCTGACCGCCTCGATCGAGACCGAGCTACGCCTCAAGCACAAGGACGGCCACTGGATCTGGGTGCTGGACCGCGGCGGCATTGTCGAGCGTGACGAGACGGGCAGGCCGGTCAGGCTGATGGGCGTACAGACCGACATCAGCCGGCAGAAAGAGGCGGAAGCCGAACTGGAGCGGGTCAATGTGCGCTTTCGCCTGGCGCTGGCGGCCAGCGGCACCGGCATCTGGCATCACGATATCGACGCCAACAAGAGCTATTGGGACGCCCGCACCAGGGAGATATTCGGCCTGGTCGCCGACACCGACGAGGTGGCCGCCGACCTCTGGCATTCCTATCTGCACCCCGACGACAAGGATGCCGCAGAGCGCGCCCATCTGGCGCCGCTTTCGACCGACGGCGTCGTCGCCGCGCAATACCGCATCGTCAGGCGCGACGGCGAAATCCGCCATGTCGAATCGCTGGTGCGCTTCATCGCGGCGCCTGAGACAGCGGGCCAGATTCTCGGCACCGTGCGCGATATCACCGAGGACAAGAAACGCGAGCGGGAACTCGCCTACGCCGCTCACCACGATGCGCTGACGGGCCTCTTGAATCGTGCCGCCTTCGACCGGCTGCTGGCCGTGCACATCGCCACCGAGCGGGCTTTGCCGCTGGCGGTGTTCTATGTCGATCTCGACTACTTCAAGGCGCTCAACGACTTCGCCGGCCACGCCGCCGGCGACCTGGCGCTGAAGGGTGTCGCTGCCGGTATTCTGGGCTGCTTGCCGGCATCGGCACGTGCCGCGCGCCTCGGCGGCGACGAGTTCGCGCTGCTGGTGCCCAATTGCCAATCGGCCAAAGCCGAGGCGCTGGCGGGCGCCATCCTTGCGGCGGTCCGTGACGCCGACCTCGGACTGCCGGCGACCTCGCGAAAGCTCGCGGCCAGCATCGGCATCGCCTTCGTCGAGGACACCACCACCACAGTTGCCGATGCGTTGGCCTGCGCAGACGACGCCTGCTATGCCGCCAAGGCGGCCGGGCGCAATCGCTTCGCGGTGTTTTCGGCCGATGCGGCGTCGGGCTCCGGCGGCCTCAACGCGGCGCGTGTCGCCGCCGACACGGTCGACGCCATGGATGACGGGCGGCTGAAACTGTTCGGCCAGGAGATCCATCTTCTGGGCCAGCCTTGGAAGGAGAGCCGCCATGTCGAGGTGCTAGCGCGGCTTGCCGGGCGCAATGGCAAGCTGATCCCGCCCAGCGAATTCATTCCGGTCGCCGAGCGCTTCGGCATTGCCTCGCGGTTGGACCGCTGGATCATCAGGACAGCGCTTTCGCAGCATGGCGAGGCGATGCGGTCAGGCGCCATCATGCTCGGCTTCAACCTGTCGGCGCAGACGCTGAGCGACCCGCTGCTATGGGATTTCGTCGACGCCGTCATCGCCGAGACCGGGGCGCCGCATTCCGGCATCGGTTTCGAGATCACCGAGACCGCGGCCGTCACCAATTTCGACGCCGCCGAGCAGTTCGTGCGCAAGGCGCGCGAGCGGCAATGCCGCGTCAGCCTCGACGATTTCGGCGCCGGCATGAGCTCGTTCGAATATTTGCGGCGCTTTCCGGTCGATCAGATCAAGATCGACGGCTCGTTCATCGAGAATATCGCGGAAAGCCGTTTCGATCGCGAGATCGTCTCGGCCATAGCGGGCATCGCCAAAAGTCTCGGCTGCGCGGTGGTGGCCGAAAAGATCGAACAGCAGGAAGCGCTCGACATTTTGCGCGGCATGGGCGTGGCCTATGGCCAGGGTTTTCTGCTTCACCGGCCGGAGCCGCTCGAGGCGATCGTCGCGCGGGCCGGCGAACAGTCACCATCCAGCGGACAGTCACCGGAAAAGCGCTTCGGCTGACGGCTTCTCACCGCCCGAGCTGGCGCGACTTGTCCGGCTAACCGGCGTCGGCCTTTTCCTGCTTTCGTTGCGCCGCCTCCTTCTTGCGGCGCAACACCTCGTCGGTGCCGACAAGGTCCTTCGAGGCGCCGGAAATGGCGGTCGAGACGACGGCGGGCGGATCGCTGGCCGGAAAACT
Source organism: Mesorhizobium sp. C268A (assembly GCF_040324475.1). Lineage (NCBI taxonomy): Bacteria > Pseudomonadati > Pseudomonadota > Alphaproteobacteria > Hyphomicrobiales > Phyllobacteriaceae > Mesorhizobium > Mesorhizobium sp. C268A. Next base: position 767,050 of record NZ_JAMYVX010000001.1, on the reverse strand, counting down.
GTCTTCGAGGCCTGATTGCAACTGCTCCTCGAGCGTCTGCGGGTTCTCGGAGCGGCCTTCGGCGCGGCGCTCGCCAACGGCTTCGACATCGCTCTTGGTGTCGGGGTGAGCGCGGGCTTCCGATATCGTCGACACCACCAGTTCGATTGCGAACTCTTTCATCGCCTCGGCTTGCGGCCCATCGACATCGGAGTCTTCGATCAGCCGGATGAGCGACTTTTCCAGGGCGCCCAGTTCCTTGACGCCCTGACACCGCGCCAGACGCTTGGTGAGCGAACCGATCAGCGCCGGGGCAAAGGTCGAATAGGCAAGCCTGCGTGTGTCGTCGACCTGCTCGGGATGAAGCTTTTGCAAGGACATAGATGCCTCCAGTCAATCAGCCGTGCAGCTTCTGCCGCTGGCCCTCCTTAGGAAACAGAGGGGAGGGCAAGAGGTTCCATACAGTCCTCGACAGGGTCGACGAGTTCAACTCCACAGCGACGCCATGGTCAGCGACGCTTCGAATATCTGCTCCCTGTTCTCGTTCAGCATCTTGACAGTGATCCGCCGGTGGTCGCCCTCCGGAATCTCGTCGCGCGCCACATCGTGCAATATGCGCAGCGCTTCGGCTCCCGCACGCTCCCGGCTGGGAAAAAGCTGCCCCTCTTCGTCAATCTGGGTCTCGGCGTTGTACAAGTCGAAGTAGAACCGTTCCATATGTGCAAGTCCCTGCTGGAGAACGCTAAAGCGCGTCGCGGTTGAAAGGGCGCAGGCGACGCGCTTCAGGTCTGTGTTTTTATGCATGTCGTTGTCTCAAAATCGGGGCCATTTTTGAGCGACATGGATTAAATCCCAACCCGCACCCATGGTTCCATGCGACTGTGTCCTGAGCAGATTTCCTGCCAGGAGCCGTCGCCGTGCCGGCCGATTGCAACCGCACCCGATCTCCGGCGTTTGGCTAGGCCACGAATGTCCACGAAATCTCGAACTGGATCCTCGATGCTAGAACCGCTTTATCTCAACCTTGGCCAGCATGACGCTTTGTCCGAGCAGGAAAAGGGGCTGCTGGCCGCCGCCATGACCATCGAGATGGATTTTGCCACCGGTCAGGACATCGTTTCCGAGGGATCGAGGCCAGGCTACAGCACGCTCATCATCGAGGGTCTGGCGGCGCGCTACAAAGTGCTGGAGGATGGCGGGCGCCAGTTCACCTCGTTGCAGGTGCCAGGCGATTTTGTCGATTTGCACGCCTTCCTGCTCAAGACAATGGACCATGGCATTATAGCTTTGTCGCCATGCCGGGTGATCGCCGCCGACCACAGTCGGCTAAGGACGATCACCGAACAGGCACCTCATCTCAGCCGCTTGCTTTGGCTGGACACGCTCGTCGATGGCGCCATCCATCGGGAATGGATCGTGGCCATGGGCCGGCGGTCCAAGACTTCGCATCTGGCGCATCTTGTGTGCGAGCTGTTCGTGCGGCTCCAGGTCGTCAAGCAGACCAACGGCATGAGTTTCCGGCTTCCCCTGTCGCAGGCGGAACTGGCCGATGTGCTTGGGCTTTCGGTCGTCCACATGAACCGGGTCATCGGCGCGCTGCGCAAGATCGGTGTGATCGGCTGGGCGAATTACATGGTGACCATTCTGGACTGGCAGCAACTGGTGGAAATCGCCGAGTTCGACCCGACTTATCTCAGCATGAACCGCGAGCCGAGATAGGCCATCCGCCGTTCGCCATGACATCGCCGGCAATCCGTCAGCCGGTCTTTCAACGATGCCCATCCAGCGACGCCAATTCGTCGAGCATGGCAAGGGCGGCACTTGGCTTGGCCGGCTTCAGCAAGCCCTGTTGGGCGGCGGCATTCTGGAAAGCGGCAAAGGCGATGTCCGGGCGGCAAATGCCGTTCAACGCGTCGTCCACCAGCCTGTCGGCCGCCTTGTAGGCCGCCGTCTGCTTGTTCTTCCATGTTCCGCCTAGCGCCCTCCTGGCGTCGGCGATCGACGACACCGTCATCGCGCTTCCGTCCACGAATCTGATCGTCAGGGGCAGAAAACGGCTCATGCGCTCACCATCCAAACCATTCGCGTCTCGCCCGGATCGATCTCATCACTTGCCTCCTTGAAAACGGGATCGCCATAAACGAGGAAATCACAAACTGGTTGCAGCCCGGCGAGCTACATGTTGCTTGCCGGCCAGATCGGCCGATGCGGACGATAAGGCGGCCGCGGCGCCGGCTTCAACGGGATGTCGGCGAGCGAGTTGCGGATCGGCCTGTACAGTATCGGCGAAGACGCGGCGCGGCGGTGCAGTACCGCGGCAGACAGTTTGGCAATCAGATTTCGAACGTCCATGGGACACCTCGAGCGCGTTGAGAGTCCCCCCATGGCGATCACCTACCACCTCACCCCCACCATCCGCATTTAACTTTGATATAGGCCGGACGAATACGCGCCGCGCGCAATGTCTGCCGCCGAGATTCTGCCGATCCTCGGCGGCGGCTATTGAGGGCGGCGCCAGGCTGGCGGTCACGCATCCCAGCAGCGACGTCGCAGACGCTGCTGCAACCGGATGAATTTTCGTGCATTCTTGTGCATGGCCACAATGCTTCGAACCGACACGCCGGCAAAATGCTGCTCCTATTGCGGTTCGCGAGAGCATGACTACGAGGATTGTCCGAAGCGCAAAGCAGAGGCGGAGCGGCAGTGGGAAGGCCAGGCAAAGCCCGGCGCCGAATCCGAGGCGACGGCCGAAGTCTAGCTTGGCCCGAACAGCTCGATCACGTTGCCGGACGGGTCTTCACAAAGAATCTGTCGCCCGCCCGGACCTTCGACGATCTGGTTGCGGAACCCCACGCCGGCCTCGCCCATCTCAGTCACGATTGCCGGCAATTGCTCGACCTCGAGCACGAAGCGGTTCCATCCGCCCGGCTCGGGTGTCCGGCCGTCCGGCATCGGCCTGGCTGCCGACGCCAAGGGACCGGCGAGCCAGAGCGAGAGGTCGCCGCGCGTCAGGATGGCCATCGCCGGACCGAATTGCTGCTTCAGCGCGAAGCCCAGATGGCTCGTATAAAACGCGATGGACAGATCGACATCGCGGACCAGATATCGGACGGACACCATTCGCAGGCTCCCTCACAAACGCCCCTCCCGAGAGATAGCTGGCGGGACAAGTCGGGGCAAGCCCGCGCGCACGCTTCGGGCGCCTACGGTGCGATTGCGTGGTCGGCCTGTCTGTCTCTCACGAAGGCCGTCAGCAGCTCCATTCCCGCCGGCCAGTCGCCCAGCCCGCTATTGCTGTTGATGTGACCAAGCGGCCCGGCGATGTGCAGTTCGCTGCCCCATTGTGTGGCTTTCTCACCGGCATAGCCGTTCGGATCATAGGGATCGTCGGTGCTGGCCACGATCAGCGAGGGGAAGCGAAGCGGCCCGCGCGGCGTATCGGCGAAGGGAATTCCGTAAGCGGGATAGACCGGCGAGGCCGGGTCGGGAACCGCAACCAGAAACGCCCCGCCGATCCGACGGCTCGACACCGCCTGCCAATGCGCGACCAGCAGGCAGCTGAGACTGTGGGCGACGAGCACCGGCGGGGTCTTTGCCTGTGACACCGCGACGTCCAGCGCCGCCACCCAGTCGTCGAAATCCGGCAGCTCCCAGCTTGCCGGGCTGAAGCGGCGCATCGCCGGGTTGGCCTGCTGCCAGCGTGTCTGCCAGTGGGCCTCGCCCGATCCGCCGCTGCCCGGCAGAATGATGAAGTCGGTCATGGAAAATCCTGTTTCTTCGCCGCAGATGATGCCCTAATCCTAGGGCTTCTCCTTGTTCGCGGAATGAGAGATCATCGGAAAGCGACGAAGAATTCCGATGGATTGAAGGTGTTCATGGCAAACGGCGATTACCGGCCACGGCTCGACCCGACCGACATGGCGATCATCGAGATCATGCAGGAGGACGGCCGCATCGGCATTTCCGAACTCGGCCGCCGCGTCGGCCTGTCCCAGCCCGCGACGTCGGAGCGGGTGAAGCGGCTGGAGGAGCGCGGCATCATCGCCGGCTACCGGGCCGCGATCGATCCCACCGCCCTTGGTCTCGGCACCATGGCCATGATCCGCCTGCGCACCACGCATGAGCACATCCAGACCTGCCTGAAGAAATTCGCGGCCATGCCGGAAGTGGTTGAGGTGCTGCGGGTGACCGGCGAGGATTGTTTTCTGGTCAAGGTGGTCGTCCCGTCGCCGCCCGACCTCGAAAGCATCGTCGACGCCATCGGCCGCTACGGCGCGGTGACGACCAATGTGGTGCTTCGGGCCGAGCCGCCGAAGCGGCTGGGGCGGGAACTGATGGCGAAGCTCTGAGCGGCCACGCGCGGCAAGAGGATTGCAAGCGCCTCCTTTTGCGAGGTCCGGCTTTGCCGGGAAAGAATTTCGCGGGCTGGTGTAGGATCGGAGGCGTGGCGCCCGTCCTTGGGACGAACCCGTTGCAAACCTTTGGAGAACATCATGGAAGCCGTTCAATCGCCGTGGCAGACAGCGGCCATTCTCATCGCCCGCCTGACCCTGGCCGCCATGTTCGCGATGGGGGCAGCGTTCAAGTTCATGGATATGAACATGACCGCCGGCTACATCGCCGCCGCCGGCTTCCCGTTCCCGCTGTTTCTGGCCTGGTGCGCCGCGATCCTCGAAACGCTGCTGGTGATCGCCTTGCTGACCGGAGCGTTCTTCACGCCGGCCGCCGTGGTCGCCGCCGTCTACGTGGTCTTCCTAGGCTTTGCCTTCCACGGTCCGTCGCACTGGGCCGGCAACCAGGCCGAGTTCGGCGCCTTCATGTCCCATTTCCCGTTCGCCGCCGGCCTGCTGTTTGCCGCCGTGCATGGACCGGGCAGCGTGCTTGCCTCGAAACTTGGCCGAGGGTGAGGCCCCGCGTCGGCAGACCGCCTCACATCTGGTCGTTGTAGGGTTCCTTCATCTGGCCGACCATGCGGGCCAGTTTCGAGAAGGACGGCATGTCCGCCTCCGGCTGGCATTGATTGGCCAGTTCCAGCAGTCGGATCGGAAAGTTGACGGCGTCGCGGTTGGACTCCGACATGCCGTCGGACCGCTCCTCGCCGGTTTCGATGGCCTCGGCCTTGCGCAGCGCAATGTCGATATCCTCCACCGTGAGCAGGCCCTTGCGCACCAGCACCTGATTGATCGAGGCGACGGCCATCAGCAGGCCTTCGAGTTGCAGATTGGCGACGTTCATGGCTGTTGCTCCCATTTGGCTCACGCTCAACGCATGAGCCGCTGTTACGATCCGGACGGGGATGCAAGCGATAGGCGTCGGCCGATGGCCTGCGCTACTCTTCCATCCAGCGGCGGCCATATTCGGCCCACAGCGCCTTGACCTCCCGGCTGCCGAGGCGCGGGGCCGAGCCGTCGCCATAGGCGATCGAAACGCAGCTGATGTCGTAATGGGGATGGGCGTCGATGACGAAGCGGATCGCCTCGCCGAGCGGCCTTCTGCCGATGACCGGATCGGCCTGGCCTTGGCCGACGCTGCGAACGCCCGAAACAGTGGCTGGCGCTTGCCGCATCCTGAACACGGATGCCATGGCTGGTTTGTCCATCCCGCTCTCCCCCGAGTTGGAGTGGAATGATTCCATAAGAGCCAGCTAATGACCAGTCGCTAGACGGCCTGTCGAAGGCTGCGTCTTGTATCCTGCAGCCCGTTGAAGGACTGTTCAGGCCAGCGGATCCGCCGCCGGCGGCCTGGCGGGAAGGCCGAGCCTTGTCCGCTCGCCGTCGGCAAACTCCTCGGCCGCTTCCTGGGCCATGAACAGATGCTGGGTCACCGTGCCATTCTCGGCAACCAGCACCGCCCATTGGCGGCGGTCCACACGTTCCACGCGAACGTCATTGGGCTCTCCGGCCACCACGATCGTCCTCCAGCAGGCGTACGGCACGGAGGGGGCGTGCCTTTACGCCTTGGTCTTGCTCTTGGCCGGCGCCTTGGCGGCCGGGGCCTCGGGTGTCCTGATGCCGAGCCCGAACTCCTTTGCCAGCTCCGAGCGCTTGGCGGCGTAGCTGGGCGCCGTCATCGGATAGTCGCCGGGCAGGTCCCATTTGGCGCGATAGGCTTCCGGCGTCATGCCATGGGCGGAGCCGAGATGACGCCGCAGCGACCTGAACTTCTTGCCATCCTCGAGGCAGTAAATGAAATTCGGCGTTACCGAGCGCTTGCGGTTGACCGCGGGCTCAGGCGCAGGTTGCGGCGGAGCAACGGGATTGTCCACGGCCGCGAGCGCTGCATTGACGCTCTCGATCAACGCCGGCAGGCTATCCGGAGGCACTGAATTGTTGCGCACGAATGCCGCGACGATGTCGGCGGTCAGATTTATATTTCGGATTTTGTCCTCAGACATGGCTTCTTTTGCCCCCTTGATGCCAAAGGACAAATTATCAGACAACATCCGCCGACGGCATGGCACTTTAGAACATATGCATATGACTTGACGCCGGATGTGGTAGCGCTAGCATCGCCGAGTCTCCGATCGATGTCGATGTAGGAATTCTTTCCTGACATATCTTGACCGGTGAGGGCAGCTATGCTATGATTTGTCGATGTTGCTGATTTGCGCCACCAACCCGCCGCCGAGGCGGGTTTTTTGTTTCAGGCCGGCTTGGAAGCGATGATGGCCAGTGACGCGAGTTTTCCCTCGCTCAGGCTGCTTATGTAGTTTTTTCGCCGATGCACGAACTCGGCGCCGAGCACGATCTCATTGGCCTGCTGCTGGGCGGGCGACGGAACCATGCTGGAATTTGCCCGTTTCAACGCCAGCTCGACGTGATCGCCGGTTTCGTCGATGACGTCGTCGACCTGGAATCCGGCTGAAGCAAACAGAGCCTTCAGGGTTTCGCGGTCGACGAGATGGCTGGCCACAGCCGACACCGCCCAAGGCAAGGGATAGTGAGGCTCGCCGTCCGCCAGCACCGCCTCGGTCCAGACAAGCCTGGCCTTCGGCTTCAGTACGCGCCACGCTTGCCCGATGACCGCCGCCTTGTCGGCGATATTCATGCCGACATAGAAGCAGATCGCCGCGTCGAATGTGTCGTCCGCAAAAGGCAGCCTTGTCGCATCGGCCTCATGGAAACGCACTTTGTCGCCGAGGCCGCAGAGCTCGGTCAATCGGCGGGATGCCTCGACGAACGCCTGCGTCAGGTCGACGCCGTCGACGCTGCACCCATAGGTCTCGGCAAGGAACCGGGCCGGGCCGCCAATGCCGCTGCCGATGTCCAGGACCCGATCGCCGGCGGAGGGCGCAAGACGCGCAGCATGGTCCTGCGTGGCGATCAGCTCGCGGCCATGAAGCTGATCGAACGGATAGAGTTGTTTGGCTGCGAGGCTGCCGGCCTTTGCGTCCGGCACAGCCGACAGGATGCGCTCGACAATGCCGCCGCTGCCATAGTGACTGGTCACATCGCTCATTTCGCTCTCCGACGAGACCCAGCATCCCATCGATGCGGCCCTCGCGCAATGCGCGCCGCCGCCAAGGACGAGGCTTTGACCGGAGTAGGAATTATTTCTTATCTGCATTGACGGGTGAGGGCAGCTTTGCTATTATTTGTCCATGGTGCTGATTTGCGCCACCGACCCGCCCACGAGGCGGGTTTTGTTTTCCTGATGCCCACAACGTGCGGATATCGGATGTCGGCGGGACAGCCCCCCTCTGGCCTGCCGGACGTTCGTCGTTCGGAAAGCCAAGCAATTGGCTTTCCGTCCGCTGCGCGGACCACTCCTCAACCCCCACACGGGGGGGAGATCGGACTGCCGCCTTGCTTTCGCCAATCGTCAGCGCTGCAAATTGGTCGCGACCCTGGAGCTGCCAATCTCCCCCCTTGAGGGGGAGATGTCCGGCAGGACAGAGGGGGGCGTGAAGGAACGCTATCCTCGGTTCATTCTGCCTTATCCGCGAGGCCTCCCTTGTCCAACCGCTATGCCACCATCATCACCGACGATGACGGCCGCGAGGTCGTCAGCGCCATTGGCGTGTTCGAGGGCGCTGCCCCGCAGGCGCGCATCGGCCGTATCGAGCCGGTCGTGCCGGGCGTGCTGATCGGCATGGTTCGCGGTGGTCCTGTCGATGCCATCGGCGGCTTCGGCTTTCCGCGCGGCGCGCACGACGCAAGGGCGATCGCCAGGGCAAGCCTGAAAGCCGCGTCTGCCGGAAAGCGCCACGCGCCGGCCGCTGATGCAGCCCGCAAGGCCGCCCCAAAACGGTCAAGGCCAAAATCGGCACGGCGCAAGTCCGGCAAGATCAAGTCCGGCAAGATCAAGCGGGCAAGGCCGGCAAAGCAGGCGAAGCAGGCAGCGACCGCCGAGCCCGCCGGGATCTCGGATCATGGCTGACCGGACGGCGCCGCGTGCGCGCCCTGACCGCAAGGCGCCTGCCGCCGCCGCTGCCAAGCCGAAGCGGACGAAGAAGACGCTTGGCGATGATTTCCTCGACGCGGTGCGCGCCGACTTCCGCGCCCATGGAGCCGGCGTCATTGCCGCGGTCCGGGCCGACAAGCCCGACCAGTATCTGAAGATCGTGCAATCGGTGCTGCCCAAGGATCTGGCCAAGGATTTGCATGTTTCATCTGACAATCTGGAAGCCCTGAGCGATGACGAGATCCGCCGCCGCATCCGCGGCCTCGAAGCCGTCCTCGGGCCGTTTGGCGACCAGCCTGAAGGCGCGCCGCCACTATCTGGCGCTGCTGCAGGAGCTGGACCGCAGGCGCAGGACTAACCAGCTTGCCGCCTACCGGCCTTATCCCAGGCAGGCGCAGTTTCACGCCGCCGGCGCGCAGAACCGGGAACGTCTGTTCATGGCCGGCAACCAGCTCGGCAAGACCAGGGCCGGCGGCGCCGAATGGGCCATGCATCTCACCGGCCGCTACCCCGCGTGGTGGCAGGGCAAGACCTTCGACACCCCCGTCAGGCTATGGGCTGCCGGCGTGACGGGGGAGGGCACGCGCGACAACCCGCAGCGCGTGCTGGTCGGCCCGCCGCAGCAGCAGGCGGCATGGGGCACCGGCATGATCCCGGCCAACGCCATCCTGCACACGACCATGGGCCGCGGCGCCCCGGGCGCGCTCGACAGCATCGTGGTGCGCTGGGGCGGCGGCGGCGACGTGCAGGCCGATGAATCGGTGCTTTCGTTCAAGAGCTATGAGAAGGGCCGCGAAAAGTGGCAGGGCGAAACCCTGCACGGCGTCTGGTTCGACGAGGAGCCGCCGCTCGATATCTATTCCGAAGGCCTGACCCGCACCAACGCGACGGGCGGCATCACCATCGTGACGTTCACGCCGCTGCTGGGCATGAGCGACGTGGTGTTGCGGTTCTTGACGGGTGAGGTGCGCGCTCTTCCTTCCCCCCTTGTGGGAGAAGGTGGATCGGCGCGATAGCGCCGAGACGGATGAGGGGTGTTCCAGCGGAGTGACGCGTCGGCGTTCCCTGGAACACCCCTCATCCGTCGCCTTCGGCGACACCTTCTCCCACAAGGGGAGAAGGGAAGACCCGCCGCGCACCGGCCCAAAAATATCGTGTGCGAACAAAGCCATATCACGGCATCCCGAATCAATCCGGCAGGCCCCATGACCCGTCACGTCACCTTCATGACCATCGATGACGCCGAACATTATTCGCCGGACGAGCGCGCCGCGATCGTCGCCGCCTATCCCGAGCATGAGCGCGAGGCGCGGGCGCGCGGCGTTCCGGTGCTGGGCTCCGGCCGCATCTTTCCCATTGCCGAGGAGCTGATCGCCTGCGAGCCGTTCCGGCTGCCGCGCTACTGGCCGCGGATCGGCGCGCTCGATTTCGGATGGGACCATCCCTCGGCCGCCGTCGAACTCGCCTGGGATACGGAGGCTGATATCGTTTACGTCACCAAAGCAGCCAGGGCCTCGCAGCAGACGCCGGCGATGCAGGTGCTGGCGCTGAAGCCATGGGGCGAATGGCTGCCCTGGGCCTGGCCGCGCGACGGCCGCCGCGAGACGCTGGAAGGGGCGGGCACGGCGCTCGCCAGGCAATATGCCGCCCACGGCTTGAACATGCTCACCGGCCACGCCCGCTTTGCCGACGGCTCGGTCTCGGTCGAGGCCGGGCTGATGGAAATGCTCGACCGCATGCAGTCCGGCCGCTTCAAGGTGTTTTCGACCTTGCTGCCCTGGTTCGAGGAGTTTCGCCTCTACCACCGCAAGGACGGCCATGTGGTCAAGCTGCGCGACGATTTGATGGCGGCGACGCGCTACGGCTTGATGATGCTGCGGGAAGCGGTCGTCGATCCGGCGGAGTTCAAGAGTGCCCGCAAGCCGGTAGGGCAGAGCGATCCGCTGCAGGCGTTTCGGTAGCGGCATTTCGGCAATTCTCCGCCCTTGAGGCGGCATACCGGCCGGTTTCTCCAGGCATCTGGAAGCCGCTGCCCCAGATCGTGCGTGCGATCTCGTCCTTTTTTCAAATCCAGCCAGGCAGGAAAAACAAATGGTTCACATCATTCCTTTGTCCGTCGGTCGGCGCAGGAAAGCCTCCGGCAACGAGCAGCAGTACCCGGCCGGCCCGCAGGCGGGTGCTGTCCAGCCGCTCGACGAATACTGGCAGGCTGTCGCGGACCGTTACGAGCAGCGCCTGGCGCAGCAGAATGCTTTCGACACGGAAATCGCGACGCGCGCGCTGGACGGCGAGCTTGCCAAAGCGGAAGCCGACGCTGTTGCCAATGCGTCCGCGGACGGGGCGGGCCTGCATGATGGAATGTACGGCCAGGTCGATCCGCATACCGGGCGGGTTTTGCAGACGGGCCGCTTCGATACGCTGTTCGACAATTTTGTGAAGCAGGCGCCGGCGGAGATTCGTCCCGATCTTGCAAGCCGTAAGACAACGCTGCGCGAGGCCGGCGCCCTACGGATGGCACAGCAGCAACTTGATCGCCGCAGGCAGTACGAGCAAGACCAACTGGCCGGCGTCCAGGCTGCCGGGCTCAACACGATCAAGCTAAGCGATCCGAACGACCAGCCCACTTTCGACGCAGCCCGCCGGACCGGCCTCGATCTTATCTCCAAGATGTATCTCGATCCGCAGGCCAGGCTGCGGGCCGAAGCCTCATGGCGAGAGAGCACGGCAAAGGCGCGGATGGAAACGCTGATCGTGCAGGACCCCAGGCGCGCGCTGGATATGTTGAGTGCCGCGCTCGGCCAACGGGGCAAAGCGCCGCCGGCTGCTCAGCAGACATCAGGGGAAAATGGAGGGCAGGAATAATGGAGACCGGCAAAGGCATGATTCTTGACGGCGCCGATGAGCAAACCGACGACACCGGCGAACTGCCCGGCGCTCAGGACCAGTCCGCCGCGCTTGCGCCGCTCTATGAAAAGATAGAGCGGGCGCTGGATGGGGATCGGCCCGTCGCTGCCCTGCTTGCCGACCTTTCACCCGAGACCACCGACGGTCTTCTGCGGCAGGCGCATGCGGCCGACGCATCCCAACTGATCGGGGCCGGCGCCGACATTTCTCTTGCTTCTCAACACGGGCCGAAGGCCTTTGCCAGCGACGGCAACTATGCCGGCGTCTTGCCGGGGCCGGAAGCGTTCGTGTCGGTCTATGGAGCGAAGGAGGGCGGCCGGCAATTCGCGAAATTCGACCAGGAGGTAAAAGCAGGCAAGCAAGCCTTTGAAATGCGCGCCATGCCGGACCGGGACATAAAGGCTCAGCTTCTCGAAGCGGCGGCTAACATAGGACATTCCCCTGATGGCCAGTCGCGATATCAGGTGACCGCTGCCGCGGCTCAGCAAGCGTTGGAGGCCAGAAGGAACGATCCGGCCGGCCAGGCCAGCAAAGCCTTTCCGCAAGTGAATGCGGCCTGGCGCGCGCTGCTTGGTCAAGGCGAATACAGCCCCGCGGCCGCCCAAGAGGCGATTGCACTCAGTCTCGCGGCCCAGCAGTATCTCGGCATCGAGAAAGTCCAGCCCGTGCCAAGGTCCGTGCTGAAAGGTCTTGGAGGCCTGGCCCCGCAAGACATGAAGACAAAAGTGGGTGATCTGCTTGCGGGAACCGCCGATCCGTACGTCAGGCTGGCGATGTCGCGGCAATTCGTCGAAGCCGGCTTGCTCGAAAGACCGATGTACTTTGGGCAGCCGTTTAGTTCCGATGGGTTGACCGAGAAAAGCAGTGGCGCCCCCCAACTCACGCCAGATGAACGAATAAAGCAGCCGTTTCAGGATGATCTGCCAATAGATGTTCAGCTTGCCAATCGCGCGCCCGATGTTTTTGGCAACCGTAACCAAGCGGCGAGCGAGCCCGACGCGGAAAGTCCAATCAGCGCGGGCGCCGACCCGGGGACGGCATTCAACTCGAAGACCGGCGCCGAGCCGTTCATCGCTGCTTTTGGTGTTGACGAGGGTATCAAGCAGTTCGAGAAAGGGAATGGCAACTTTAGCGCGGAAATTCTCGCCGCCAAAGGCAGCCGCAAGAAATTCGTCAACGTTTTCTATCAGGCTGGCAAGAGCCTTGGCCTAACCGACACGCAAGCCCGCCTGATGGCCGCTCAAGCCGCGCACGAAACTGGCAACGGCAGGAGTGTCCCCGGTTTCAACTATTTTGGCATCAAGGCCAACAGTTCATGGAAGGGTGCTACGCAACTTCTTTGGACCCACGAGGAAAGAAATGGCCAACGTGTGAAAGTTAAACTACCTTTTCGCAAATACGCCACCCTTGAAGACGCCATTCGCGACCGCATTGCAGTCATGAAACAATCTTGGCCCAAAGCTAACGATGCCACGGATATAGATAGCGCGATTGCCGAACTTCGGCACGGTACTTATGGGGTATATGCGACAGCTTCGGACTACGCCGATCTGTTAAAGCCTTATCTGAAGGAACTACCCTAGTGGCCTTACCCGCCAACGCAGCAAAGCGGCCATCCGAGCCCGACAAGTGATTGGTTCTGAGATTTGCATACCGAACTGTATGTGCGCCGATTACCCATTTTTGCGAAATGACCTGGCAATGCGCTCAACAATTGGATCAAGCACCGCCTGTTTCTTCTTGTCATATGCAATGTCAAAGCAAGTGACGATAATCCGCTTTTGGCACATACCGTAGAAGACCCTTGTACCATCCGGCGTGGTGCCGGAAATTACACCAAGCGATGGCTTGTCAATTGTATACGTTGCCTTGCCCTCGCTTGAGGTCTTTTCCTTGATGTATTCGAACGGACGCTTGTCCGGCTCGTCGAATATTCCGTATTGACGAAGATAGACTCCATACTCTTTCGAGGAAAACGTTGTGCCGTGGCTTACGCCGTCCGTCAAAAGCTCTCGACCATCGTCGTCCTTGAAGAAGACGGGGATCTCGATTTCGCTCCCGCCGCTTACTGAAACGGTCCATTTGATTGGCTCTTTGGCCACCGCAGGCAGCGCCGACAGCGCCAGGAGGCCGAAGGCGAAGCCAAATGCTCTCATGACGTTGGCTCTTGGAGCGACAACTGGGGCGAGAATGAGTGATCGCAAGGGTGCTCTCTTAAATTGTATGTTGCAAGCTATAGCGCCATTTTGGTTGTAGCAAGTGCTGACATCGCTGGGAAGGATATGGGATAGGATTGAAAAAAGCGCGCACTATGGGTAATCCAGAGGTGCAGCAAACTTTGTCATAGATGAGTGCCCGACGCCGGACCTGGTTATTGGCCGCTTGATGAGGGAGAGCGGTTTGAAATGCATCGGAACCGGCTGCGGGGACGGCGAGTGAGGGAGCAATCTGGGAGTTTGTGGAAGGCACGTTCAGTCCTGCTCGCGAGCCTTTCCCTTGGCCTTGTCTACGCCGTGCCCGCGTCGGCAATCACCCTTCAAAGAAAGAATGGAGGGCATTCTCCTGCGTTCTAAGCAAGGCACGCGATCAGGGTAACCCGGACGTCGCTGCCGGCTACGCTATCGAAGAGTGTCCCACGGAGGGCTGAGTGACGCGCAGAAGGAGCGGATCAGGGATTTGGTCACCCGCCGGCTGATGAAAGAATACGGCTTGACGTGCATCGGAACCGGCTGCGGGGGAGGCGAGTGAGGCGAGAGCCTCTGTACTGTTCACCGTGGCTCGCCAATCATCGGTTTTTGCGGAATGACCTTACGATGCGTTCGGCATCAGCAACCTGAGGCATCATCATGGAAGCGGAAACCAGCATTCTCGCATACATTATTTCCTACCTGCCATTGCTGGTTTATCTGGTGGCGCAGCTGTGGGTGAGCATCTGGCTCGCATTCAAACTCATCCGCGTTCAGCAGCAGATGGTGCGCGCGCAGGAAGGCATCCTGGCCAAGTTGAGCGAGATCGACAGCCGGATGGCGGCGAAACCGAACAAGGACTGAGCATTCACAAGGGCGATGCCTCCTGTCGACGGGCAGTAGGATTTTATTCTTAAATCCGTTGACGGGTGAGGGCAGCAATGGTATACTTCTATCCATGGTGCTGATTTGCGCCAGTGACCCGCCACCAGGCGGGTTTTGTTTGCGCGATAGCCGGTGCGGATGCCGCGACGATTGCGAGAGAATGCAGCGCCTCAGAATTCTGCACCGCTGCACCGCTGCACCGCTGCACCGCTCGCAGGTCACGGCATGGATCCCTTGGGCTGCGGAGCAGCTCCAGGGGTCTGCGCCGCGTCGCTTCGCTCCTTGCTTCGCCATAGGATGACGAAGGATGGGGGACGTCTCGCTTCCTTCACTGACGATGGCTTCGCTTCTCGACTGACGAAGGTCCACGCATGGCCGTCCGCATCATTCCCGCCACGCTGCGCGATCTCTCCTACATCGCCGCCAATCTGCGTGCCGAGGACCGGGCCGAGATCGACTGCCAGCTTGACCATTGGTCGCCGGCCCTGCTGGCGGTCACCGCGCTGCAGGGCTTTGCCTATGTTGCCGAGCTAGACGGCAATCCGGAGGCCGGCTTTGGCGCTGCCGAACAGCGCGGCGGGCTGTGGATCGCCTGGAGCTGGGGCACGCGCCGCATGAAGCGCTGTGTGCCTGGGATTACCGCGCATTTTCATGCTGTGCTGGGGCCGCAGGTCGCGGCGCGGGGCGCGTGGCGGGTCGAGGCGCGGGCGCTCGCCGCCAACGAACTGGCTCTGCGCTGGCTCGGCCGGCTCGGCGCCACCCAACGCTGCCGGTTGCCTGGATATGGCCGCAACGGCGAAGATTTTTTCCTCTACGACTGGACAAGAGAAGGCTGGAACCATGTGTCTCTTTCAAAAGCCGCCGGCGCTGAAGCCGCTGCCACCGACCCCGACCATTGAAGACAAGGACGTGCAGGCGCGCGAGGCCGCCCTGCGGACTGAACTCGAACAGCGCCAGGGCACGGCGGCGACGGTGAAAACCGACCTCGCGCCCGGCAACCTCACCGGCCAGCGCCGCGTTCTGCTGGGGGTATGACCATGACCGCGATGAAACGCAGTTTCAGCAAGCGCGTGCTGGCGTGGTGGTACTGGCGACGGCATGCCAGGCTGGTGAGAAGGCGGTGACGCATCTTACCCTCCCCCTTGTGGGGAGGGTCGTAGGCTGAGCCGCACGGTACGTGCGGTTCAGCCTGCGGGGTGGGGTCTGCGCTGCACCCCAACCCCGTCTCCCTCGCTTTGCTTTGCAAAGCGAACTCGCCGACCCTCCCCACAAGGGGGAGGGTGTAGCAATTCGTCATCTCTCAGCGGCTTGACAATCGCTCCTCAGGCGCCATGCTGCAGTGCAACATGGCTAGCTACGAAACCAGCGTCATCAAGTCGTCGCGCATCGAATGCCTGGACGGGCTTCGCGCGCTTGCGGCGATCTGGGTGCTGGTCGGGCACTGCATGCTTTTGACCGGCTGGCAAGTTCCGATCGTCGGCGAGCCGGATCTCGGCGTCGGCCTGTTCATCATGCTGTCCGGCTTCCTGATGGTGTTCCACTATCAGCTGCGCCAGGAAAAGGAGCCTTGGCAAAGACCGGAAACCTGGCTGAAATTCTGGACGCGCCGCTATTTCAGGATCGCGCCGCTGTTCTATGTCATGCTTTTCCTGGCGCTGGCGCTTGGCCCCTATCTCTACGATTGCAGGATCATCATCGACGAGTTCCTCTCCAGATCGCACCAGGCGCCGGAACGCTACCTCGACGGCAGCCTGAAAAACATCGTCGCTCATCTCACCTTCCTGTTTGGGCTGGTGCCGAACCTCGCCTATCGCACGCCGCTGCCTGACTGGAGCCTGGGGCTGGAGATGCAGTTCTATGCCATGTTCCCGGCCGTCATGCTGCTGGTGCGCAAGCTGGACTGGATCAGGAGCGCCCTTGTGGTCGCGGCGATCGGCTGCGTCATCGTGTTTGCGATGCGGCTGTTGTCGATCCATTTTCCGATGCCGTCCTTTCTGCCGCTGAAGATGCAGATATTCCTGTGCGGGATGCTGCTGGCCGGAGTCGTGCATCAAACCCGACCGAGGCCGTTCCGCTATCTGGCATTGGCCATGCTTTTGGCGGCGCTGCCCTTTGGCGGCGGCCAGGGGCTGGGCAAGCTTCTGGTGCGCGAAGCGCTGGTGGCGGGCTTCTTTGCGCTGGTTCTCTACCGCATGCTGCCTGGAAGGGCGGGAACGCTGGCGCGAGCGATCGCCGTGACGCTCAGCAACCGGTTCTTCCACCTGATGGGCGAGCTTTCCTTCAGCATCTACCTGATCCATCTGCTGGTGCTGCAGCCCATCGCGGCGTTCGTCATCAGTGAGTTCGACCACCAACTGTCGGCGCCGCTGCGCTTCGCCATCGTCGTTGCCGTTGTGCTGCCGACGGTGACGTTGCTGTCCTGGATCACCTACACTCTGATCGAGGTCCCCGGCCAGAAGGCGGGCCGCTTCGTCGTCCAGCGCTTTGGCCGGAAAACTGCGCCGGTGCTCGAGGGCATCAAGCGCAGCGCGTAGTCGGCTGACGCTGCCGATCTCCCCCCTCGAGGGGGAGATGTCGCCGAAGGCGACAGAGGGGGGCGGTGCGACCGGACGCGACCTTCCACCACCGCATATGAGGCTAGCGCTCTACGCGCGGCGACCCCCTCTGGCCTGCCGGCCATCTCCCCCCTCAAGTGGGGAGAAGCGCCGCTTCTGTCCGAACCGGATAGATAGGTAACAGAATGGACCGATAGCATGGGTGACAGTTTTCTTGTCCGCCGGAGGACCGGCGATGGTTTGGCGAGAGACTGGCATCATGGACGAGCGGCTACGGTTTGTTGTGGAGTGTCTTTCTGGGGATGAGACGATGGTTGCGCTTTGTGCGGTCTACGGGATCTCACGCAAGAACGGCTACAAATGGCTAGGACGCTATCGGACGTTTGGCCTGAGGGTTTGCACGACCTGCCGCGAGCCCCGCTCAATCATGGCCGTGCGACAGCTCAGGATCTGGTTGAGCGGATTGTGGCGGCCAAGGAGCTGCATCCGCTTTGGGGTCCAAAGAAGATCGTGGCACGGCTCAGGCGCACGGCTCCCGAGTTCATGTGGCCTTCAGCCTCGACGGTCGGCGCGATCCTTGCGCGGCATGGGCTTGTCCGCGCCCGCAAGCGACCCCGCCTGCGGGCCTGCGGCAATGGACCCTGGCCACAGCCGCAAGAACCGAACGCGGTGTGGACTGGCGATCACAAGGGCTGGTTCCGGACCCGCGACGGCTGGCGTTGCGAACCCTTGACGGTGATGGATGCGTCGAGCCGCTATCTTCTGGCGCTCGAAGCGACGGGGTCGACGGCCGATAGCGAAGCCTGGCCGGTGTTCGAACGGCTGTCTGAAGAGCATGGCCTGCCGGATCGCTTCAGAAGCGACAATGGCCCGCCCTTCGCATCGGCCGGCGTCACCGGGCTGACGCCGCTTGTCGTGCGCTTCATCAAGCTCGGCATCACCCTGGAGCGGATCGCACCCGGCAGGCCACAGCAGAACGGACGTCACGAGCGCTTTCACCTGACCATGCTGCCGATGGCCGAGGCACCGGAAGCCGACCGAACGGCACAGGGCCAGGCCTTCGAGACCTTCCGCCACAGCTACAATGAGGAACGTCCCCATGAGGCGCTGGGCATGGATACGCCCGCCCAGCACTACCGGTCCTCACAGCGCGCCATGCCCAGGACACCACCCGAGCCCGTCTATCCGGCCGAGGCCTCGGTCCGCCGCGTGCGCCACAATGGCGAGATCCGATGGAATGGTGGCTTCATATATGTCTCGCAATCGCTGGCGGGCGAACCGGTCGCTGCGTTGGAGACCGAAGACGGACAATGGACACTCTCATTCCATGCCCACCCGCTCGGCATCATCGACACACGGCACATGAAGCTTGTCCGCCGCAGCGCCGCGCCAACCAATCCGCTTGGCGATGCGGCGGACGCATAGGGGGAGAGAAGTGTCACCTATGTATCCGGTTCAAAGTGTTACCCATCTATCGGCTGGACACTTCGCCGTCCATTCACATCCTACCCAGCGAGCCCCTCATGACCGATTCCCGTGCCCGCGATATCCTGTCCCGCCAATCCGAGCTCGAGACCGAGCGCTCTCAGTACGAGGCGGTGTGGGAGCAGGTGGCGGAATTCTGCGATCCCGATGCGCCCGATGTCTGGAGCGGGCGCAGGAGCGGCGGACCGGATTCGCAGGCCGAGCGGCAGGAGCGGCGCGGTGCCCGCGTCTATGCCAACACCATCAACTCGGCCGCCAATCGCCTCGCCGCCGGGCTCGAAAGCCTGATCATCCCGCAGTCGGAAAAATGGCACGGGCTGACCACCGCAGAAATGAACGACGAGGAGACCGACGAGGAGAAGGAATGGGCGGAAGGCTTGCGCGATTTCCTGTTTGCGTTGCGCTATTCCGCCAACTCCAATTTCGTTCCGGCAACGCAGGCTTGCCTGCGCAATGTCGTGCGCTACGGTCCGGCCTATCTCTATGCCGAGGAAGGCTTTGGCGGCACGCTGATCCGCTATGCCTCGATCCCCGTGGTCGAGGGCTATCTCGCCCGCAACCGCTGGGGCCAGGTCGACATTTTCCATCGCCGCTACGAGCGCACGGCAAGGCAGGCCTCGCAGCTGCTCGGCTACGAAAAGCTGCCGGCGCGGATCAAGATGCTGGTCGACGATCCCGCCAAATGCGAGACGAGGATCTCGCTGATCCAGTGCATCCAGCCGCGCGACGAGCGCAAGATGTACCGGCTTTCCGGCGACTATCAGTATCTCGACACGGCCTTTGCCTCCTATCACGTCATCGAGGACGAGGAGGAGATCGTCAGGGAGAGCGGTTTTCGGTCCTTCCCGGTGTCGACCTTCAACTGGCGCCGCTACGAGGGCGACCCCTATGGCATTTCGCCTGCTATCGAGGCGCTGACGACGGTTCGCGAGGAGAACGCGGTGCGCCGCTCGGGCCTTCGCGCCCTGCAGCAGATCACCGATCCGGCCACGGCGTCCAAGGCCAGGCTCGATTATGTCCCGGTGCTCAACCCCGGTGAGAATTATCCCGGCCTCATCGACGACAATGGAAGGCCGGTGATCCAGCCGATCGCGACCGGGCAGAACCCGACCTATGCCTTCAACTACGCGGCGAGCCGGGCAGAAGAAATCCGCGACATGATGTTCGTCAATTTGTTCCAGACGCTGGTGCAGAACCCGCAGATGACGGCGACGGAGGCGCTAATCCGCCAGGAGGAGAAGGGCGCGCTGCTCGGCCCCTCGGGCTCGATCATCCAGGCCGGCTTTGCCTCGAATCTCGACCGCGAGCTCGGAATTCTCGAGGACAAGGGGCTTTATGACGAGGACAGCCGCTTCGCGCCGCCGGACAGCCTCGCCGGCAAGGCGGTGCGGCCGACCTTCACCGGCCCGCTCGATGTGCTGCGCCGCTCGGCCGAGGCGCGCGACACCATCCAGGTGGTGACGACGGCCATGCAGATGGCGCAGTTCGATCCCGGCATCATGGACAATATCGACGGCGACGAAGCGCTGAAGATCGTGCAGAGCGCCGGCCGCAGCCCGCAGCGCATCTTTCGCCGCAAGGAGGAGGTGGAAGGTCTGCGTGGAGCAAGAGCACAGGCCCAACAAGCCCAGGCCGGCATGGCGGCGATCGCCTCCGCCGGCAAGGTCGCCAAGGACGCGGTGCCGGCAGCGGTGCAGGCGCGCGACAGCGGGTTACTCGATGCATTGATGCTGCAGGCGGGCGCCGGCGGGCAAGCGACGGCCGTGCCGGCCGCGCCAGCCGCCAACAGGCAGGCGACGGCCGTGCCGGCCGCGCCGGAGCAGCGCGCATGAGCGGCAAACGCTTCGCCCGTGCCGGCCAGGCCGGCGGCCCCGCCAAGGCGCGCGACGCGCTGGCCAAGGCCTATCTCCGGGTGTTTTCCGGCGAAGACGGCGAAATGGTGCTGGCCGACCTCGCGGCAACCGTCGGCTACTACCGCCGCCCGTCCTATGGCGAATGGATGGCCAGGACGAGAACGCCGAACGGTTTCGAGCTGCACAGCGCGCTCAGCAATGCGCGGGCTGAAGTGGTGCAGCACATTATGGGATTTCTGACGTTGGACGAGACGCAGCTGGCTGCGCTGGAGAAGGCGGCGAGGATGGAGGGGTAGAGCGCCAGCGCTGAAGCTGCCTTCCTCGCCCCGTCACTATACGGGGAGAGGATGCCGGCAGGCAGGTGAGGGGCGGCTCCGGCATCTCAAAGGTTCGCGCTGCCCCTCATCCGCCCTTCGGGCACCTTCTCCCCGTGAACGGGGAGAAGGGACTTCGTCGTCCTCGGCTTCTCCAAAAAACATCAATCCGAAAGTCCGCAAACGACGCGATCGGCATGCGTTGCGGCTTGCCGCGACCTCCGGCAATGCGCTCCATCGGCAGGAACCAGACACAGGTCCACATCATTCCTCTCTCTGTTGCCCGGCGCCGGCCCGGCAATACGGCGCAAGATACTGGCTCCTCGCCGGCAGGCGGGCCAAGCCAGCAGCCCGACAGCTACTGGCAGGAGGTTGCCGAGCGCTATGAGCAGCTCATATCGCAGCAGCAGGCCTTCGATACCGAGGTCGCCGCACGCAAGTTGAACGGCGAGATCGCGCAGGCCGAGACCGAGGCGGTTGTCAATGCGCCGGCAGATGGCGCCGGCCTGCCCGAAGGCATGTATGGCCAGGTCGATCCGCACACGGGGCGTGTGCTGCAAACGGGTCGGTTCGACACCCTGTTCAAGGGCTTCCTGAGCCAGATGCCGCCCGAGCTGCACCCCGGCCTCAGCGCTCGCAAGGAGACGCTGCGCACCGAGGGTGCTTGGCGGATGGCGGCGCAGCAGCTGCAACGCCGCAAAGACTATGAGCGGGCCCAAGTCGACACGGCGCTGCGAACCAACGCCATCGCCATCGGCAAGGCGCACCCCGACGACCACGTGACCTTCGAGGCGGCCAGGCAGGACGGGCTCGATCTCATCGACAAGATGGGGGTCGATCCTGGTATCAGGCAGCAACTGGCCAAGGACTGGCACAGCACCGCCGCCAAGGCGCGGTTCGAGGCGCTGATTTCCAGGGACCCGAAGCGCGCGCTGGCGATATTTGGCGTTGGCACGCCGGCCGCCGGCAGTGGGGCTATGGGCGACAGCGCGCAGGCTGCGGGCAACTCCTTTGTGGAAGGCCCAAGGATGGCGCCCGGGAAAGAAGGCCGCGTCGGCACGCAGACTCCGGACGAACGCATAGCGCAGGCATTCAGGGACGATCTTCCCCAGGAGGAACAGGATGTCCTGGCCTTAAAGGCAAAGGTCGCCAAGTTCTCGCAGGACATCCAGACGCGCATTGCCATCGGTCGCGCCGAGGCGGAAGCGCCGGACCAGTTCGCACGCACGGGCGCCTACTCCGGCGGAATACCGGGCAAGGATGCCTACCGGATCATCTATGGCCTCGATGAGGGCGACAGGCGCCGGCGGGTTCTCGAATGGCGAGCCGGGGTCGGAAAGAAAATCTTTGACATGGGTACCATGTCGAACCAGGCGATCGATGCCGCTGTTGTCAGCGCTGAGCCGGGGCCGAACGCTTCACCTGAGGACCAGGAGCGCTATGAGATCACCGACGCCGCGGCAAAGCTGGTGCGGGAGAGGCGGCGGGTCGGTGCCGGTGGCTACGTCAGCGGATTGTCTCAAAAGACCTTCGAGGGCTGGGAAGCCGTGTTTGGCAGCGGGGCTTCGAATCCGGGGAACTATGATCCGAACCTTTACGATCAGACGATAGCCTTGTCTGTCGCTCTGCAAAAAGTATTGGGCATCGAAGATGAAAATCTTCAGCCAATAACGTTTTCCTACCTGCTCGAGCTTGCCGAACAGCGCGACAGCGGAAGCGCGTACTTGATGGACCGCTACGCCAAGGCGAGCGAGTTGTTTGCGCGCACCAAAGATCCTGTCGCGCGGGCAGCTTTGGTCCGGGAATTGGATGAAGCCGGCCTGGGCGGCATACTCCCCGGCGGCAAGCCTGGCCTTTCAGCGGGCGAGGTGTTTCGAGCTGACGCCAAGGCGCTTGGCAAGGCGGGTGCAAATGCCGGGATATTCTCGGGCAAATTGACGAAGGGAGTTGGCTACGGGCTTTCCTTCGGATCAATCGACCCTCCCGATTTCAGCCAAGGCTACTACGAGCCTGCAAATCCCACCGAGAAAGTGATGATGCGTCAGGGAGGTGACGCATTCGGCTGGGCGATACCGGTGCCCGGATTTGGCCGAGCCGCCGAGAAAGGCATACCGCGAGCAGTTGAGTCTATGAGCGCTATCGCGGCCGAGCGAGCCGAAGGCCTCGTCGCCAAGCGGCCGGGCGAGTTAGCTGACGAAGGCGAGGCGCTTGTTGGTGGCGTGGACGCCGAAACGCTCCGATACCAGCAGGGGCTGGCCAGCTTCGCTTTCCAATCGGTCCCCAAATCCGACCGCGCATTTGACAATGCAATGCTAGGCGCAATGCTCGCCCGGGATCCAGACAAGGTCAGATACTCCGGCGCAAAACTAGGCGTTGCCGAGTCAGAGGATTACCGCAAGATTTTTTACGCCAGAAATCCGAAATTAAAGAGCAGTGATAACGTTGTTCATCATGCTGGCGAGAGGCAGGTTGTCGAGAGAGATCCAAGAATTACAAATATAGAAGAAATAAATTCATACGAAAATCTTCGAGGAATCCCAAAAAAACGAGATAGAAACCTACACAAAAAGGTAATCAGGTTTGAATGGGATGAATTCTATAAACGCAACCCCAATTTCACGCGCGAGCAATGGCTTGATAAAATTACAGAAATCGACAAGAAATATGGCCATTTGTTCGACCCGCCGATAGGTGAATAATGCGATATTTTGATATCAGGCCGGATGTGGCTGGTGGGCTGGGTAACCATACGGTTTTAGACACCGACGTTCACCCACCAGTCGTCCACAAGCTGCACTATGAGGTAGAAGGATGGTTCGGCGACGCGCTTGTCACAACCTTTCCATGCTTTCTTGTAACGGATGAAGCAAAGGAGGCGTTGCTGAAGATGGGGATATCTGGTGCTGATTTTTCCGATGCTGAGGTGACAGAGTCGGAGGAATTTCATGAGTTGCAGCCTGGGCAGGAACTGCCACATTTCGTCTGGTTAAAAGTGGACGGGCAAGCAGGTCGCGACGATTTTGGCATCGCTTCGAATTACGATCTCGTCATATCAGAGCGAGTCCTTGATTTGTTTGAAAGACTAGGAATTCCCTCTGCGGTGATTGAGCCTTTTGGCGAAAGAGACTCATGACGAGGGCCGATGCAATGAATAAGTCACCCTAATCCACCAGAGTTGCCAGTTCTGGGTCACTCATTCCACTTCTCGGAATATATAGGTGAGAAATGGATTACTATTATGTAGAGCCTTTTGCCGCTGGTGATTTTGGCAAAAATACTCTCCTCGACAATCGCGTTCACCCGCCATTGTCCACAAATTCCACTACGAGATTGACGTTTGGATAGGTGACGTCCTCATAACAAGCTTCCCCTGCTATCTTGTCACCGAGGAAGCCAAGCGGGAACCTTTGGAGATAGGTGTTTCGGGCGTGGCTTTTGCAGATGTTGAGGTGACCGCCTCGGTGCACTGGGCTGGACGAAGGTGGCAAGGGAGTTAGCCATGGAGACCGCCAAACCAGACTTAAGCAGCGTTATGCGTCTGCCTCCGGCCGACATCAGCACCGCCGATGACGATCTTGATGCCGCCCGAATCGAGGCACGGCAGTATCTCGAATTTTACACCTGGGTCTTATCCATCAAAGGCGAATATTTCGGATATGGCGCGGAAGGAATAATCTACATTTTCCTGTTCGAGATAGAGCCGCGACCGGATGTGAACCAATGGATCTGGGTGATCGTTGGCGATGTGCCGCCGACATATATCCCTGCCGACGACGCGAGGACGCCTTTCGAGGCTCTTGATGGCTATATCGGTGCCCTTGAGGACTGGGTCGAGGCAGCGCGACAAGGAAAGTCGGTGGCGAAATTGATACCAGTCAATGTAGACGCAAATCCCGCCAACGCCGAAATGCTGGCTGGCCGCCTCAAATTTCTCGACGAGAAAATCTTGCCGGAGCTTAAAAGGTAATTCTGACGATTGAGGATGCCGGTAGCAGGTGAGGGGCCAGCCTCTCAGAGGATCGCGCTGCCCTCAACCGCCCTTCGGGCACCTTCTCCCCGTTGAACGAGGAGAAGGGGAAGCCCGTCCTCAATAATCACCGTTGTAATACCGGTCGTCGCAAGGCGCGGTGTAGATGCGGCCGTAGCGATCCTGGTAGCGGCAGAGCTGTTCGCCGCGGCGCTGCGGCGTGGTGGCCTGGCCGATGACGGCGCCGAGCAGGGCGCCGCCGGCGGCGCCGATCACGGTGCTCTTGGTGTTGCCGCCCAGCGCCTGGCCGGCGAGCGCGCCGACGCCGCCGCCGATAAGCGCGCCGTTGGTTGCCCTCTGCTGCTGTTCGGTCTGGGTCGCGCAGCCTGCCAGAGCGGCAGTCATGAGCACGGCGGCAATGGCTTGTCTGATGATCATCCTGGAACTCCTTTGAAGCCCCAAACGCGGATTGGAGCGAATGGTTGCCAGTAGCTGTCGCATTGCGGCCAAACGGCGGCGCGCCCGCTCACGAAATGAGACGTGGTTTCTCGGGCCTTGAAGACAATGGTTGCCAAAGCGGAAACGCCTTGCGCGAACAGGGCGATAGCGCCCCGGTTTGAATCGATACGCCAGCGCTGATCCGGCGCTTTTTGAATAACGTCCTTCCAGCAATTTCCCGAATAGAAATGGAGATACCAATGACCCGAGGTCTTCCCCGGACGCTATCGCGCGCCGCCGCTCGCGAGGCTGGACTTGCCCCGCCCAAATTCGGCCTCAAGGCCGTCACCATAGGGCAGGGCGGATCGTACCGCACCGTCTTCACCCTTGCCGGCATGCAGGTGCCGGTCGCCGATGCGCTGGCCTATGCCAGCCAGAAACTGTTCGACTTCGCCGACGGCAAGGTGCGCATCAAGGGCGGCACCGCCAGGCTGCAATTTGCGGTGCCGACGCCACGCGCGGCGACCATCAACGACAATGCGGCGCTGACCTGGTCGCTGGGCTCGGCGGCGGCATCGAGTGCGACGCTGGCCGGCGCCATGGTCAATGTGCTGGCTTCGACGGCGCGTACGCTCGACGGCGCGGGCGCCGTGCTGTCGACTGCCTCGATCGCGGATGTCGCGGCAGCCGCCACGCTGGACGGCACGGTGACGCCGGTCGACCTCTATCTCAACCTGGCGTTTGCGACCGGCACGGATATCGACGCCGATGGCACGCTGGCGGTGACGGGCACGATCACGCTGCTGTGGGAGAACTGGGGCGATAACGCGTAGGCGGTGATACAGCCAATCTCCCCCCTCGTGGGGGAGATGCCCGGCAGGGCAGAGGGGGGCGCTGTCCCGCCGGCCTGTCCTGTCGATTTTACACTTGCGTTATCGGAGAGGCTTCGGCTGACGAAGTGCCCGAACGCTGGCGTTCCTTCGCGCCCCCCTCTGTCCTGCCGGACATCTCCCCCACAGGTGGGGAGATTGGCAGCTTCGCCGCCGGCTCCTTCTAACAACAATCAAAGGAATCCACTCATGACAGATCTGGCAGATTCCGGGTCCGTGGCGGCGCGTGCGCAGCCGGCGGGCAACCCAGTACGGCCACCGGCAGGTGCGGAGAACGGGTCCGCCGCGCCTGGCGTTAAAAGTTGGTTTGACGGTCTTTCCGAAGGCAACCGCAAGCTCGCTGAAGCCAAGGGCTGGACCAAAGCTGAAAACCTGGATCGGGTTTTCAACTCCTATGCGGAGCTGGAGCGGCAGCAGGGTGAGAGCCTGCGCGTTCCCGCACCGGACGCATCCCCGGAAGACTGGCAGAAATTTCATGCCCGGCTGCCCGAGACCATGCGCCCGCTGACATCGCCCGACAAGGTCGAGTACAGGCGGCCCGACGGCCTGCCGGAAAACTTCGCCTATTCGGACGAGCTTGCCCAGGCGTCCAAGGCCTGGGCGGTCGAGGCCGGCGCCACGCCGAAGGTGGCGCAGGCCTATCACGACCGCTTCGTCGGCTACATGGCCGAGCAGGCCGCGCGCCAGGACGTCGCGCTCGCCCGCTCGGTCGAAGCCACGCATGACGATCTCGTGCGCGACTGGGGACCGACCGACAGCGACGGCTTTCGCCAGAAGCTCGAGGTCGCCAACCGGGCGATGAAGAAGCTCGGACTGGTCGACGCCTATAAGGCCAAGGGCATCCTTCTCCCGGACGGCGCATTGACCGATCCGCAGATTGCCAAGGCGTTCCACGCCGTCGGCGAGGCGATGTTCAGGGAAGACACGATCGACGGCGGCGCGGCCGTGAGCGGCGGCAATCCGTTCAAGCGCAACGCCGCCGGCGACCGCAACATTTCGGCCATTTCAGCCCTTGTCAAAAACGACCCCGCCCGCGCCCGGCGGCTGGCACGCGAGGCCGGTGAAAACCCCGACCTCTGGATGCCCAACAATCCGCTCTAGTTGTTTAGTCCCAAGGTTTGATGGGTTGGATCGAGCCTGAATCGTTCGGGCTCTTTTGTCCAGATTTTGCAGATGTATTCAAAGGGCGTGAGGCCCTTGAGGGTCTTCAGTCGACGGCCGAAATTATAGGCTAAGACGAAATCGGCGAGATGCTGGCGCAGTTTGTCATGGCTCTCGTAGTAGAAGCGTTTGACGGTCGCATCCTTGATCGTGCGGTTCATGCGTTCGACCTGGCCGTTGGTCCATGGGTGCCTTGGCTTTGTCGTTCGGTGGTCGATATCGGCCTTGGCGCAAGTATGTTCGAAGGCGTGCGCCCATATGATTTCTCCCGCCGCCATGGCTTCCTTGATCAGCGGAACGGCCGAGCCGCCGGCACCTGGGGTCGTGAACTGAATGCCGTTGTCGGTAAGCACTGTGTGGATCTTGTAAGGGACAGCATCAAGAAGATGGCGCAGGAAATCGGCGGAGACCGCTGTCGTTGCCTTCTCGTGCAGCTCGACGAAAGCGAACTTCGAGGTCCGATCTATGGCCACGAACATATGCAGCTTGCCCTGCTCGGTTCGGACCTCGGCGACGTCGATATGGAAGTAGCCGATTGGATAGGCCTTGAACTTCTTCCTTGCCGGCTTGTCGCCCTCGACATCCGGCAACCTGCCTATCCCGTGACGCTGCAGGCAGCGATGCAAGGATGACCGCGACAGATGCGGGATCGTCGGTTGGAGAGCATAGAGGCAATCGTCCAGTGGCAGCAGCGTATAACGCCGAAAGGCGACGATGACCGCCTCTTCCTCAGTCGATAGCACTGTCGACTTCGGATCTCTGGGGCCAGTCGGAAGATCGGCGGCCGACGTCCGGTTCCTCCACTTCCTAACCGTCTTCTGATTGATGCCGTAGCGCTTCGCCAGCGCCCTCAGGCTCTCTTGACTATGCTGTATCGCTCGACGGATCGCCTCTGTCGTCGTGGCGCTCCCATGAAGAACCTGGCCCATAGCGCATCCTTTGATTCGGACGAAAAGTATGCGCCATCAAAGCCTGGGATCAAACATCTACCTTAAGTCCAGCGATATTGCCACACTGAAGAATGAGGCGAACTCCGCCACCGCGGCTCGATTGATCGACGGGCATGCGAGGGTGCGGCTTGCCGAGCAAAACGCGCCCGCTGTCATCGCCTTCACAGGCAATTACCCGGATGAGGAAGAGCCAGCCGCTCAGGATTTCGTCAGTACCTACGGCGCCACAGACGGGCAGACGCGTTTCGATGAGTTCAGGGCGACGGTTGATGCCGCCAACTCATTTCACAATTTCTACCGCGCATCGAACCGCGAGATACATGCCGAGCTTCGATTTCGAACCCGGCCCGAAGGGTACGCCAGAAGAGCACAAACGCTACGACATAAGGGCCGGCGCGGCCGAGATGATCATGGCCGCCCGCCGCGCCGATCCCGTGGCCTATGTCACCCAACTGTTCCCCGGCGAAGCTCCGGACTGGAGCAAGGTTTCAACGCCACAGGATTTCCAGAAAGCGGTGACCTGGGCCAGGGCCGCTCAAGAGCAGATGGGCTTCGACACGAGACTCCCGCTGCCCTGGGCTGTAGCTGACCAGTGGGCTTCGAAATACATCGACCCAAGTATTCAACACCCGTCTCGCGGAGTTGAGTTCGATTGTCCTCGCAGTTCGCGATCCGGAAGCGCGCGAGGCAGTAGCCAAACAAATCTTGCTGGCAGCGGAAGCCCGGTGGCGAGCCAAGGCCGCCCAAGATCCGACCATGACGCCGGAGGTATTGGAACTCCAACTTGCAGCGCTGAAGAATGGTCTGACGTGGATTGGGGAAAATCCGGCTCAAGCCCAATACAGCACCATGTCGTCGTTACAGCAGTTCGGCATGGCATTCGGGGATATCGGCCGGACCATAGCCAAGGGCGCAACCGCTGGCGGCGCGGACGCAATCGTCGCCAAGCTCGCATCCTCGGCGTCAGGTGAAAGCTACCAGAACCGTCTGGCTTTCGAACAGGAGCAGACGGAGGATGCCGAGGACCGGGCCAGTTCCGCCGGCTGGGTGGCAGAGGGTCTTGGTGCCGGCCTGTCAGGATACGGCGCCGCGGTCGGTGTGTACGGTTTGCTAGGTCGAGCAGGGATTGGCGCGGCAGCGGAGGGCGGGTTGACCGGCCTAGGCGTCCGAACCGGCGTAGGCGCCGCGACTGGCGGTGCTTATGGCGGAGCATATGCCTACAATGTCGGCGAGAGTGTTCCCCGCGGTGTTCTCAACGGCGCGCTTTGGGGGGCCGGCGGCAATGTTCTTGCCGAAGGACTAAGTGCGATTGGCAGCCAAGTGGTGGCTCGGCTTGCGAAACGCGCGGCAGTTGCTAAGCCCACGACCGTCCCAGATAATGATCCAACCCCGGTTCCTCCTGTCAAAGCGGAAGAGATTCCTATCTCAACCGACCAGGCACCCGAAATAAGGAGGCCCTATGCACATTTGGAAGATCCTCCTAACGTTGCGCCTGGCAAGAAGCCAACGAAGAAGCAAATAGCGACTCTTCATAAAGAAAATATCAGGATGAACGGTGTGGTTTTACGATCAGATGAGAGTGGAATATACATAATTCCGGCAAAGCAAAGTAAGAGGGGCGTGACTCCTCCGATAAATGAAGCTCACGTCGATCATATAGATCCAATCCATCCTCGTGATATTACGAAGATCCTCGGGTCAAATAGTTATAAGAATCTTCGTCTCATTGCCGGCTTTGAAAATGTCGAAGAGTCAAATAAATAGGTGCGACATGGAAAAGTGGAAGTTTGCGGATCCAAAAAATCTAGCCGTTGTCTCAACTCGCAAGATATTTAGGGGCGGCGGCTGGATTGCATACGCGTCACATGATGCTGACGACGAGTCGTGGCAGTTCTACGGAAATGAAGCTGAAGTCGATCAGAACGACTTGATTTTGGTAGGCTTGGTTGAGGTGGTGGAGCTTGATGAAACAGTTGCACAGCTGGCGGATTTGCCATTGGGCTGGCATGCTTGGCGCGATGCAAAAACCTCGCCATGGAAGCGAGCCAAAATGCCTGACGAGGTTCCAGGGTCGACGCTGAGTTAGTTCCATCATCCCGAATGGGATAGGTTCGAATGGGACGGATTTTATAATTTGAAGCTCAACGCGTGAGTGAAGGCGCGGGAGAGAAATGAACAACGCAATTCCGGACCTGTCCACCGTTGTAAGGTTGCCTCCAGCCAATGTCGGCACCGGTGAAAGCGAACTTGACTCTGCCCGCGTCGAGGCTCGCGAACACCTCGAATTCTTCGATTGGGTTTTGTCCATCAAGGGCGAGTATCTCGGCTACGGCGCCGAAGGCATCATATCTTTCTGTTCGAGATCGAGCCTGGAAGGCCGGACATACCAAGATGGATTTGGGTGATCGTCAGTGATGTGCCAACGACATATAACCCGGCTGACGACACCAAAACCCCTTTCGAGGCTCTGGATGGCTACATCGGTGCGCTTGAAGATTGGGTTGAGGCCGCGCGTCAGGGAAAATCCGTGGCGAAGTTGATACCAGTCAATGTCGATGCGACTCCTGCCAATGCCGAGATGCTGGCAAGTCGCCTCGAGTTCCTCGATGAGAGGATTCTGCCGTTGCTTCAAGGGTGATGCCAAGAAGCGTGCAGCGACGACTTGTCGGCCAGCCCGTGGATGTGCATGAAATTAAGCCAGTGAAGTTTGGCGGGAGTCCGACCGATCCGTCCAACAAGGTGATTCTGCCCCGAGAAGTTCATCAGCAGCAGGTTACGCCCTGGTGGAACAAATTACTAAAAGACATTGGAGAATAGCAGTGGGATATACACTAACTAAGGGACGTTTCGACCCACCGGCTCAAGCTGCAGTTGTCGATGGCCTGCCCGCAAGCCTGGGAGTGACATTGCCGAAGGATTACGCCGATTTCGTTAGGGAGCATAATGGAGGTGAAGGCTTCATCGGCGACAGCTATATAATTTTTTTCAAGGCTGAAGAGTTGGTAGACTTCAATCGAGAATATGAGGTTGAGAAATACGCACCAGGCATCCTCTTGTTTGCGTCGAATGGAGGAGGGGAAGCCTATGGCTTCGACACCCACGACGTGGAAATGCCGATCGTGCGCATCCCATTCATATTTATGGAACGGCAATCCGCCGAGACGATAGCGCGTGACCTCGCCGGTCTATTTGCTGCGTTGGAGGACTTGAAATGAGCGTCCAAGGTACAGATTCGCGTTCCAAAGGCATGGAATTGTTCGGGATCAAACCGGTAGCGGTTGGCGGCGATCCAGTTAGCATGGAGAACAAGATCTGGTTGACCAGGCAAGAGCATTTTCAAGTGGTGCGCTTTTGGAATCGAACTATCGAAGTTCAGCGTAAGGCGGCGCTGGAAAAGGCGGGACGAAACGGGGAATAGAGTGCAAGGAGCACGAGCCATGACCAGCGTCGGACGATCATTTTGCAAATCCACCGAACCGCCGGCGTAAGCAACTCGTCCCTAGATCCCAACATAATAATGGTACCATCTTCCAGGAGGTTTTGCATCCGAATCGTGGCGGAGGGTTTCTCTTTGGGTAAAGTAGGTAGGCTGATAGAGATAGTCGAAAGGCTGTCGGAGTTTGACGAGTACGACACGATTTATGCGTCGGAGCCTTGGACCGAGGATTCCGTTGCGATGGTTGCTACCGGGCTGGACACGGGAAGATCGCCACCGGAGGCCGTCGAAGCCGGTTTGGAATATTTTCTTGAGATACATATCTGTCGAGAAGTCATCGAGGGTTGGCTTGCCTCAATAAAGAAAAACCTAGCCTAGCGGGGGTTTGTCAAAGGCTTATCGAATACGCCATCAATGACGCATAGGAGAGATAGAGTGGAACATAACCCGCGCTATGACGGAAAGCCGCTGCTTAAACTATTGGAATTTTATGTTTTGTGGGTAATTGGTGAGCTGCCCGAAGAGGTGGATGAATCCTTGAAGGCGATAGCTCCCAAACTGCACACTCTCTATGGCGGCGATGGACAGTGGCAGGGCGCAATTGCCGCACCGTTCATTTTTCCGAGGAAATACCGGCGGAAATCCGGGGTCTATGGGCGAGGAACCTCGAAATCGCTCGCGACAACGACGTAACGCTTTCGCCTCAGAAATTTGCCGAGATGTTCGTAGATGAAAATTTCGAGAATGAGGGATTACGGTGACAGCGTATTTTCTAGAGGTCCGCACCAGTGCGAGGTAGAGCGAAAGCTCTAAAGCTGACAAATTGAAAAGAGTGCACTGTCACCGTAATTCCGAAGCATTGAGACGCATAATTCAGCTGGACAGCCTGATCGTGGGCGTTGGAGGAACTGCCGGGTTATACTTGTCCAGCGGACAAAGTGGCTCCAGTATGGACGGACCCGTTGAGAAGAACAGCAATGTCTATTAGATTCGCTGCGCTGGCGCCCACTTACATCTGAAGGGCTGGCCAGCGGTCACTTTGAAAAGCGCATGGGACGGCGGCCTTGGCTCGCCGCAATGAACATGGGCAGGAAGATACTTCTCGGTGGAACCGTTTCCTATGACGACGACATCGAACTGAACACGCGGCGGCAACACCCGACCATAGCCTGGTTGTGGCGGCTGGGGACATGTGATCCTTCGGAAAGGCCAGAGCTACTGGCCAAATACGAAGAATGGAATCAACTCCATGAAGAGAAAAAGCGGAATGCCAAGGGTTGGGAACACCGCAGCTTTTGCCCCTTGCTGGACGTTGATGACATCGGTCGCACAGTCATGCAGAGGGCGACGCCGAGGCAATGGCGCTGAGGATCGAGCTTGGGCTGCCGGCTGAACCGGAGAAAGTGCCGACCGAAGAAGAGCGTATTCTGGCCGAGGCCGGGGATGGCTATGTGACGCCTGCGCAGCGCAAGCGGCTGCGCTACCTGCGCAAGCACCCTGAGGACGGGTGATGCGCCGCGTCTAACTCTTCGGTCTTCATCACAGCGCTGATCGTCGCGCACCAAATTGGAACTTCTTTCAAGCCTCGCTTTCGCGGGGCTTTTTTCATGGAGCAAGCCTTATGGCCCGACCTGCAACTGCCGCCGTTCGTCTGTTGACCGGCGAACGCGAACCCGTGCGCCTGGCGACGACGGGCAACATCACCCTTTACGGCCTGCAGACCATCGACGGCGTGCCGGCCGAGGTCGGCGACCGCGTGCTGGTCAAGAACCAGGCCGACGCCCGCGATAACGGCATTTATACCGCCAGCGAAGGCCAATGGTTCCGTGCCGCCGATGCCCGCACCAGCCGCACCATGCAGAAGGGCACGACGGTGCATGTTCAGCAGGGCGCGGTCTCGGCCGACTTCGTCTATGTTTTCGAAACGCTCGATCCGGTGATCGGCACCGACGCGGTCACGATCGCCTTTTACCTGTCGGAGGACACGCTGGGCGATGCGGTGGCTGCTGCCAGCGCTGCCGCCGCCAGCGCCGCTGCGGCGCTCACCTCGAAGAACGCTGCCGCCACCAGCGCCACCAATGCCGGCACCTCGGCCGGCGCCGCCGCAGGTTCGGCCACGGCCGCCGCCGGCTCCGCCACAACAGCCGCGACCAGCGCCACCAATGCAGGCAATTCGGCAACGGCGGCTTCCGGCTCGGCATCGGGCGCGGCGACCAGCGCCACCAACGCAGGCAACTCGGCTACAGCTGCAGCCGGTTCGGCGAGCGCTGCCTCGGGCTCGGCAACCGCGGCTTCCACCTCAGCCACCAATGCCGCGACCTCCGCTTCCAATGCGGCGGCCAGCGCTGCGGCGGCATCAACCTCGGTGGCGGCGCTCGGCTACACCTTTTCCACGACCACAGCCGACGCCGATCCGGGCAATGGCACCTTGCGGCTGAACAATGCGAGCGCTGCCTTGGTGACCGCGGCCTATATCGACAATCTCGATGCCGGCGGCTCCACGGGAGCACTGACATGGAAGGGTTTCAACAACTGCTCATCGCCTATCTCGAAGCCGCGAAACCCTATGCTATCGGCTTTGCCGCCGGGCTTGTCGCCGGGTGGCTGCTGTGAGCGCGCTCCTCGCCGTCCTGCTTGGCAACAAAGCGCTGCTGGGCTTCCTGGCATCGGTCATCGCCGCCCTTTGCTGGGGCGTTCACCAGCGGCTGGCCGGCGCCAGGGCCGAGCGCGGCAAACTGGCGGCCGCTGAGGCCGCGGCGCGCGCGGTCGCTGAGCAGGTGCAGAACGACGTCGGCGCACTGCCGGCGGACGCTGTTCGAAAGGAGCTGAAATCATGGGCAAGGGACTGATGCTTGCGCTGCTTGTGGCGCTTGCCGGGTGCACGACTGCTTCGGGCGGCTTCTGCGCGATTTCGAGCCCGCTGCGCCTTTCGGCCGAAGCCGTCGACGTCCTGTCGGACGCCGAGGCGAGAGCGCTCCTGGCGCACAACCGCAAGGGACAAAAGCTCTGCGGATGGAGGCCTTAGCCGATGCACGACCTCTTCGACATGCTCGGCATCAAGGGGCCGGTCGTCGCCGCCGGGCTAGCCGGCGGCGTGCTGCGAGCACTGTCGCGCCATCGCTACAAGCTGCGCGAGATGATTGCCTCGCCGATCTGCGGGGCGCTGGCGGCTGCGTATCTGACGCTGCCTGCCGTCGCCTGGTTCAGGGCAACCGGCATGCCTCCCCGATCCGGCCGACGATACCACGACGCTCGCCGCCGCCTTTTTGATCGGCGTCTCGGCCATGTGGATTTCCGACATCGTCTTCGAGGTCATCGTGCGGCGGTTCGGCTCGGCCGGCAACGAGTGATGCACTTGAGATGCTGGAAGAAGCCAGCGACAATGCCTACCTAAGGAGCAATCCAATGGAGGTATGATATGGCGACGTCCACCGAACGTGCAGTCCTTGCCGGCGGCTGTTTCTGGGGCATGCAGGATTTGATCCGGCGCTATCCCGGCGTGATCTCTACCCGCGTCGGCTATAGCGGTGGCGATGTGCCCAACGCCACGTATCGCAACCACGGCAGCCATGCCGAAGCCATCGAGATCGTTTTCGATCCGGCCAGGATCAGCTTTCGCACATTGCTCGAATCCTTTTTCCAGATCCACGATCCGACCACCAGGAACCGCCAGGGCAACGATGTCGGAATGAGCTATCGCTCTGCGATCTTCTACACCAGCGACGAGCAGAAGCGCGTCGCCGAAGACACCATCGCCGATGTCGATGCCTCTGGACTGTGGCCGGGCAAGGTCGTCACCGAGCTTGCGCCGGCGGGCGATTTCTGGGAGGCGGAGCCAGAGCATCAGGACTATCTCGAGAAATACCCCAACGGCTATACCTGCCACTTTGTCAGGCCGGGCTGGAAGCTTCCGGTCCGCGAAAAGGCTGTTTCGTAACGCAGCCGCTATCGTCTGCTTGTCTGGCGGCCGAACTATTCTTCCGCGCGATCGCTATGCCGGCCGCCTCGTAGAGGTGGCCGTGCTCGGGCTGCCCATAGACGAACGCGCCGTGGACGGGTTTGCCGTCGACCTCAGAGCCTGAGAACGCGACGGCCTCGATCTTCTTTGTTCCGGTCAGGCTCTGGTTTCGAAGATAGGCGAAGGTTCGCACCGCTTCTCCAACAATTCGATCGAGAAACGGTTTTGGCCGCCTCCCGGGCCGTCGCACGAGGCTTAGAAAGCGCTCTCGTCCCGAAACAAAATGGTGTTGTGCGCAAAGCGCCGGCATGATCTGATAGATTCGGTTGAGCGAGCAGGTCATGAATCCTGGGTGAAAAAGAACGAAGTCGACCTCTCCTCTCAGATGCATGGTCCTGCGCAGCAATCTTTGCGCTGCCGATTTGGAGAGGACATAGCCTGCGGCGCCCGCGTGCAGGCCATAAAGTCTGGCAAGCGAAAACCCATCATCGAGAGCGACTTCCTTGCGTCCGACCCTCACGTTGGCAAAATGCGTTTCCAGCTTGATCACATCGGCATCGCGTGGCACCCATCGATCGGAAGCAAGCAGCGAGCCGGCGCCAGCGCCGAAAACGACGTCGTCTTCGAAAACCGCGCCATATTGATCCGCGCCGTTCGCAACGATCTCCCAACACGAGCGGTGGCTCAGAAAACAGCAAACCTCAGCAGCGCTCAGCGGGCTTTTGGCGACAGAGCAGCAATCGGGGCAATCAATGGCGGAGACACGCTCAAATGGTACTCCGATCCGGCCGAACTCGGACGCGACATGCGCCAGCCGATCGCGAGAACGATCAAGATTGATCACCAGACACCTCATCAGCGCCCCCTTTGTCCGGTGATCAGTGAATATCACGTTCCCGTGATTGCACAAATTTGCTTACGTGCGGGGCAGTAGGTAGCGGCGTACGTGCCGCCGGTGATTTTGGAGGTTGGGTGGACATTGACTGCATCCCCGGCGAGGCGCGAGGCTTAACCGTGCGCGGGTAGACGAGTCGAGTCGCCCTAGAAGCCGAAGAATTGCCGGCCGATCATGTATCCAAGCGCGACGACCAAAAGGGGAAACAGGGCGGGCGCCAGCCGACCAAGAGCGGAGGTCTTTCGCTGTTGCCTGGAGATGGTCGTGGGCGCATTGCCGAGATTCTTGGTCATCCGGCATAGTAGCAAGCGCTGATTAACGATTCCGTAACCCAGTCGAGGCCGCCGCGGCTTTTTGCGTTTCTGGCGCGACCTTGACAATGCCCAGCCCGTGACGCAACTGGGCCGTCTTGAGAGCATTGTGAGGCAAGGTCAATGCGGGTGACGCTCGTTTTGAAGGGCGTAATACCCTGCCGAGGTTACGGTGGGATTCAGCGTCAGGTCGAATGGCTGGCCACGGAGATGGTTCGTCTCGGACACGAAGTCGTGGTGATCGCTGGCCCTGGCTCCAGCCACCCGCTCTTCGAAGTCCGGCACGCTTCGACCGATGCCGAATGCCGGGCAGCCATTCCGCGCGACACGCAAATCGTCCACACCCATAGTTGGCCCGTCGAGGTGCCATTTCCAACGCTGAATACGCAGCGCGGCTTTATGCCGGACCAGCCCATGCCAGTTGCGAACTGGAGCTTTATCAGCGCCAATCATGCCCGCCAGCATGGGCGCGA
The DNA here is from genome assembly GCF_040324475.1 of Mesorhizobium sp. C268A. Taxonomy (NCBI): domain Bacteria; kingdom Pseudomonadati; phylum Pseudomonadota; class Alphaproteobacteria; order Hyphomicrobiales; family Phyllobacteriaceae; genus Mesorhizobium; species Mesorhizobium sp. C268A. Next base: position 730,007 of record NZ_JAMYVX010000001.1, on the reverse strand, counting down.
GACATTCGTCTACAATGGCTTTCCGGTGGACGCCTATCGTTTGTCGGCTGCAAAGGGCGACCGCCTGCTATTTCTCGCCGGCATTGCACGATCAAGCAAAGGCCTCAACCGCGCCGTCGATCTCGCCAAAAAATTCGATTTCGGTCTAGATATCGCCGGTGGCTCGCGTTGGAAACTGCTGGGCCGAAGTCAGACCCGCCGCGAAGGGTTGTTTTTCAAGAGCCTTGGCAGGCGATACCGTTTCCACGGAATCGTTGACGGCGAGCCGAAGCTTCGCCTTCTCGGCGAAGCGCGAGCCTTCCTCAACCCCATCGCCTGGGAGGAGCCGTTCGGCAACGCACCGGTCGAAGCCATGTTGTGCGGCACTCCGGTCCTGACGACGACGCGAGGCGCATTGCCCGAGACGGTCGATGCCGACAGCGGGCGCTTCTTTGAGACCGATGAAGAATTTGCGGCCGCTTTCGAGGCCGTCGCCGACCTTACGCCTCAGCAATGCCGCGAATCGGCCGCGACGAGATTTCCCATCCAAAAAGCGGCGCGCGGCTATCTGGATCTCTATGCCCGCATCCTTGACGGCGAAGCGCTTCCTTGACGACCGGCGATCCAATCCTCTTCGTCGGCTTCCCCGCGGTCGGCGACTTCGTCCGTTGCCATTCCGCCATCCAGATCATTGCCGCGCGATTTCCTGATCGCCCCATAGATGTCGTCACCTCGCCCGTTGCAGCGCCGCTGGCGCGCCTGATGCCGCATGTCAGGAAGGGCTGGGCGCTTGCCAAGCGTCATCAGCGCCCCGGTTTTGGCGAGCGCAGCCGCCTGGTTGGCGAGTTGCGCAAGGAAAATTACCGTACGGCCTATCTGATGACCAGCAGCACCAAGGCGGCGCTGATGGCGTTCATGGCCGGAATAGAGGAGCGCATCGGCTATCCGCAGGAGTTGCAATTCGGCCTCCTCAATCGCTTCCCCGCCGGCTGGTTGGCGCATCTATGGGCCTTCGGACCCCGCAAGACGCGGCTCTTCGAGGAGGTCTGCTCGATTGCCTCGCTTGGCGAAAAGCCGGCTGCGGGCGCAGAGTGGCCGGCGCCCCGGCTTGTGGTCGATCCGGCCGAGTTGGACGATTGGCGCCAGTACAAGAAGATCGATGCCGGCCGACCGGCCCTGGCGCTCTATACTGCCGACATTGAGAACTTCCGCTCATGGCCCGTCGAGCGCTTCATTTCGATCGCCAGAGACCATCATGATCGCGGCTGGGCAATCTGGATTGTAGGCGGACCGCGCGAGCACGCCGGTGCCGCAAAAATCCGGGCCGCCATTCCTGAGGCAATCGACTTCACCTCGACCCCGTCGATTGCTGACGCGATGTGCCAGATCGCTGCGTCGACCATGTTCCTCGGGGTTGATGGCGGGATTTCCCACGCCGCCGCTGCCCTGAACGTCCCATGCGCGCTCATCTACGGGCTGAATCGCCCCTATGTGCATGGGCCCGTAAACAACCATGTTCGCTTTATCGAACCACCGCTTTCGACGCCCAGCTGGGTCAAGGACACGCGGGGCATCAGCGAAACTCGGGTGAGGGAGGCTCTGGCTGACATCTCAGCCGGTATCGCCAACTGACCAATGGTCTCGCCGGCCCCAGGCGCCTGGTTAAAAACGCCCCGTGGGGGCAACCGTCGCCGCGTTTCGGTTACCCCATGGCCCTGCGGCTTTCGGGCTCGTGATTGCCGACCCAATGTGCACGGATGCGGTCGCTGGCTTCAAGGTAGGCCATGTCGATGAGATAAGTCAGAAGCTTCTCGCCGTCGGCTTCGGCTTTCTGCCTAAGCTCCCGCAGTATCCCTTGCGCGAACTGCAGGTTCTCCATTTTGCTCGGCTGGTCCATCGGTGCTCCCCCAACGTCTGCGTATGAACTTTGCGCTGGCTATGCTTGCATGAAGATTGCCGTGAAGTGGATATTGCAAGTGCGGACCGCGATCCTGCGAAGGCGCTGGCTGCATGAAAGCCGCCCCATCCGGCTTCAAGATTCGCTACACTATTTGACGGAAAGAAAATAAACAAAGCGTTCTTTTGTACAAGACAGGAAGATTCCTTCAGTTCACACCACGAGATACTTGGACAGCATAGTTGACGTAACGATATTGCGTGGCCTTAGGCTCTCGTTTCGAAACAAAACGTAGCATCGTTGCAACCACAAGACGAATTCCAGCTGACCGGGGCCGCTCCGTAGTCAATCGCCGGTTACAAACGGCACCGGGTCTCAGCCCAGGGCTTTGGCCAACCCATCGTTCCACGGCAGCGCAGGCCGGATGATCTACCGCCCGCCTTGGCTTGACGCCAAGGCGGGCTTTTTGCGTTTGGCTTCTACCGGGTGAAATGTTGTCGGACCCGGTCCTGTCGGCATCGGGCGGTTTCGAGAATGAATTTCCTGCCTGCCTGCTTTCTGCGCCGCTCGCGCTAGGCCGACTTGCGTTGCGGCAAGCTAGACGGCGTCTCGACACCGTCAGAAATCGGTTCGGCTGTCCGGTTTGTCGGCTCGTCATCGACCCGGTCGTGCTCGAATTGCCGGGCGGCAGGCAAGGGTTGCAACCAGTGCTCACGGCGATTGACCCAGAGTTCATAGCTGGGCTCCAGCCCTTCGGTGGGCACCTCATCGAGGCTGCCAATCGTCACTTCCACCTCATTCTCACGAACCAAAGGGACCCGGCCGCCGCAGGTGGGACAAAAACTTCTGTCGCCGTAGCTATTGACGATACCCGTCGTTTCGAACGCCTCGAGCGGCCACACTGCAAACGCCGAAAAAGCCGACCCGCTAGCCTTGCGGCAGTCCTTGCAATGGCAAAGGCCAATCCGAAAGGGATCTCCCGTCACCGAAAACTGGATGCCGCCGCACAGGCAGCTGCCGCTCCGCCTTGTATCATTGGGCATGACCGCTCCTCCATCTGGTTGGGCATCACACCGCTACATCTTGCAGCGCCATGCGCACAATCAATTCACGCGCGGCGCAACGGTTCCATGTCGCCTCGCGCAATGCATTGTCTGGACCCGGCAGCGCCATGGCGACGACCGCCGCAAGGCTGCTGGATATGTCAGTTCGGGAAATCGAATACCGGTTCCCGGCACCAATAGACACGGCACTGGCCATCACGTGTCGGAACGGAGGCAGCGACCGGCACCTCCGGCCAGTCGCACTCGTTGCCGTATTGGCGGACATAGCGATCATAAGTATTCCGGCCGGTCGTCAACACCGCCGAGTGATGGCTCTGGATGAGGCGCTGCGTCGCCTCGCAGGTCATCGAACGCGTGTCGGGTCGGGCGTAGGCCGTGCTTGTTGCGGCAAACAACGCCGTTCCGATGATCCATGCGATTGTTTGGGATGTCATGGCGACCCTTATCCTAAAATACGGCCAGGTATTTCAACAGCGAAATAATGCCGATAATGATGACAACGATCTGCGCGATCTGCCTCGTGCGGCCATCGAGCGGCAGACGCTGGACGAGATAGAGCACCAGGATGATCACCAGGAAAGTGATCAGAATGCCGATAAGTACCGATGAAGCCATGTCCCTCACTCCGTCTGGCTACGTCTGAGAATAGTACGCAGCGGCAAACGCTCTGGCCCTCGATTGGTTCCTGTCGATGCGAAGCCATCGGCGCAGCGTAAAGGCCGCGAAACCACGTTCCGCGGCCTTTGAAGCTGGATGCCGATCAGGTCTGTTTGCCGTAATGGTTGTCGTTTGCCATCGGCGACACGGTTTCCAGGCGACTTGTTGCTGGGTCAGGCTGGGCGAACCGCCCCGGGCTGACGAGGTTCCGACAAAAACGGCCGCATCACGTTCTACAACGAGGCCGCTGCCGACATTTGGGGGCATCGTCCGGTCTTGGCCGAGACCTGTGGTGCGGCTCGTGGAAACTCCGTCACCTCGATGGTCGGCCGATGGCGCATGCTGAGTGCCCGATGGCCGTTTCCATGGTTGAAGGACACGATATCACGTGGGACCAGGCCATTGCAGGCAGAGCGGCCGGACGGCGAACTTATTCCGTTTAAAGCCCACCCACGCCTGCTCCGCGACGGATCGGGCGAAATTGTCGGCGCCATCAACAGCTGCTTGATCTGCGCACGCAAACGCAAGCCGACGAAGCCCGCATCCGGCCATCATTCCAATGATCCGCGAGACGAGCAAATCGGCGGGCAATCCGACGACATTCCTCGAGCAGGGTGCGAGAGCGCATCTCGGCGCTTTCGCAATCGCACGATCTCTTGGTCGACGCCGAATGGCGCGGCGCCAGCATCGGCGACCTGATCAAGGCGCAACTCAAAGCTTTCGCGGCGCAGGACCGTTTGTCGCTGGCTGGGCCTGTGATCACACTTCGCCCGAATGCCGTGCAGTATCTCGGCATCGCTTTCCACGAACTGGCCACCAATTCGCCAAAGCATGGAGCACTGTCAGGTCACGGCGGACGAGTCGAAATCGAATGGGGTACGGCGCCGGCAACCGACGGCACCGATACCCTTAGCTTGATCTGGCGTGAATTGGGTGGGCCGAACCTGAGTGGGACGACGCGCCGCGGTTTTGGCTCCGTCGTCCTCCAGCGGGTTGCGCCACAAGCGCTTAGCGGCACCGGACAACTGGAATTTGGGGAACAAGGCGTCGTCTGGACGCTCAAAGCGCCGCTGCGCTCGGTCCAAATCTCTCTCGCGGATTTTGTCGATTGAAAGAGCGGGTCGCGCCTTAGGACAATCCCAGCAGGGGAGCGGTTTGGCCGCCTGTGGTGTCGGAATTGCCGATGCCAGGCAGTTCGTGCTTATCGTCGGCAAGCGAAGTCAATCTCCCCGCCTCGACGGAGGTCAGTCCGTCCAACTCCATCACCGCGCCGTAGAGTTGGGCCGTCTGCATCACAAGCCGCTCGACATCTTCAAGGGCGACGTTCTCGTCCAGGTTACGCAATCGTATGTCCTCGGCAACCACCGCAATATTGACCATTCCGCGCGAGCGCAGCGCGCCCAGGACCCGTGAATTGAGATCCTCCCGTAGCCGAGCCGAATATCCGTAGCGCATGGAAACCTTCCTTTCAGGAGCCGGTTGTCGCGTCGTGATCAAGATGCGCCAACGACCTTCAGATGGCAAGAAGAATATAAAATATTCCCAAGTAAATCAACTAGTTAGCAGACTGCGCGGGTTGTGCTATCGGCGTGTCTTCCTCATCGTTGGTCTTGTATGTGAGTCACCCATCAGCCTCTCTTGACGCGTTGCACGCGGACCCCTAGCTATACTGCAATGAGACACATACTAACTCACCATATTTTTGGTCTTGACGGTTGGAGGCGCGAATGGCCGAGCTGGAACGACCCGAGCGACTGCAGATCATGCTGACAGCCGAGGAATTGGCTGCCTTGGAAAACTGGCGCTTCGAAAAGCGCATGCCAAGCCGGTCCGCGGCAGTGCGGGAACTGCTGCGGCGCGGCCTGGATGCGGATGGATTCCTGACTGCGGGACAAGGAACAAAGTCTCAGGACTTTGGAATTCTGGGCAGCAGTGTGACTGGCGACGGCCAGTCGGGCGAGTAATCCGACGGCGGTTAGCCAACAATCGCTTTTTCTGGAAGTGCCGCTACCAATTTATTGCGGTGGCGGAAACGCAAAGCGGGTCGGCTCTCGGCAGGGTACTGGTCTCAGCAGGGTACTCTTGGCGTATGGTTGCAAAGCCCGCTCCGGTTCGCCGGAGCGGGCTTTTTGCGTTTTCCCAACAGGAAATAGTCGCGATCGCTTCAGACACGCTCAAGGTTCTCTTCGCACTCCATGCACGCGACGCTGTGACCGGGGCAACTGAGCCGGTGTGTTCCTCCGGGGCAGCAATGGCCGTTCGAGCTCGCCCACCGGGCACAGACAAACACCTTGCGGGTTCCGTGGCATTGTGGACATTCCATCGGGCGGGCCAGCAAAGCCTCGTTTTCCGAGACACGGCATTCCCTCTCAAGAGCCTGGACCATCTGAAACCCCAAGGCCGAAACATGGCTAAGCTATCCATACCCGGAAAGCCTAAATTAGAATTTAATTACATACGCCACGAGAGCCTTCCGAGGGGAAGTTCGCGGATGGCAATCTCAGGCCACCGGCAGTCCGCCGCGCGTGTCTCATTCCCAATCTCGGCCGTCTCAAGATCAAGCTCCGGTTGCTCCCGGCATCGGTCAACCCGCGATTTTGCCCACCGATTTTCGCATTCGGATCGTTATAGGCTTTCGCTTTGCTGGAGCGGCGTTAAAGCTGCCCGGCAAATGCCTGAGCGGGAACAGTCCGTTCCTGCGTCGGTTCGTTTGGACAAGGATGTCTGCCAATGACATTGATGGGCGCAGCGGCACTTTTGATCCTTGTCCTGACTTATGCCGGCGTCGCAATCGGGCGTATTCCAGGCCTCCGTCTCGACCGGGCAGGGATCGCCTTGCTGGGGGGTGCGGCGATGATCGCCATCGGCGCACTCAGTATGGAAGATGCCTATCGCGCCATCAATTTCGACACCATTACGCTGCTGCTCGGCATGATGATCGTGGTGGCGCATCTGAAGGTGTCCGGCGCCTTCCGGGCGCTTGGCGCCTACGCTATCGAGCATGCGCACGCGCCTTTCGTGCTGCTGGTGATGGTGACGCTGTTGACCGGCGTGCTGTCGGCGTTCCTGGTCAACGACGCCATCTGCCTGGTCATGGCGCCGATCGTCGTCCACGTCACCCGTGTCATCAACCGCAATCCCATTCCCTATCTGATCGCCACCGCCACCGCGTCCAACTGCGGCAGCGTCGCCACCATCACCGGCAACCCGCAGAACATGGTCATCGGCGCGCTGTCGGGAATTTCCTACCCAGCTTTTTCGGCCGCCCTGGCGCCGGTTGCCCTCTTCGGCCTCGTCGCGGTCGTCGTCATCGTGCGCATCGTCTACCGCGCCGAATTCGCCCGCACCGCCGATCTCAACCCGGAAGTCTATCGCGGCCGCATGCTGCCGGGACAGGTGCTGAAGGCGGTGGTTGTCTGCATCGGCCTGGCCATCGCCTTCTTCGCCGGCGTTCCGGTTGCCAAGGCAGCGCTCATCGGCGGCGCCATCCTGCTGCTCACCCGCGCCATCAAGCCGGCACGCATCTACCGCGAGATCGACGGCCCGCTGCTGTTCATGTTCGCCGGCCTGTTCATCGTTGTCGCCGGCGCCGAAAAGACGCTGCTGACGCCCGACATCATCGCCTCGGGCAAGAACCTCGGGCTCGACGACGTCTGGCGTCTATCGGGCTTCACCGCGGTGCTCTCCAACATCATGAGCAATGTTCCGGCCGTGCTGGCGCTGCGGCCATTCATACCCGGCCTTGAGAACCCCGGGCGTGCCTGGCTGGTGGTGGCGATGAGCTCGACGCTGGCCGGCAACTTCACCTTGCTTGGCTCGGTCGCCAACCTGATCGTCGCCGAACAGGCGCGGGCGGCCGGCACGCAGCTGTCCTTCTCAGCCTTCTTCAAGGTCGGCCTGCCACTGACGCTGCTCACCCTTGCCGTCGGCACGGCATGGCTGGCAGCTGGATTCTAGAGCAACTCCACGAAAAGTGTGAAGTGGTTCTCCGTCCGGAATTGCGTCAAAGAGATAGCGTGTTTCGCCGTCTCCATTAAACGGTGAACGCTCTAGCGGATAGTCGCCGATCCTGACCTTGCTCGAACCAGCGTTGCAGCGGCATGTCCGGCCGCCTCGACATAGTCGGGGTTGCGGTGGATCAGCATGATCGAGAACGCTCCGTCCATCAAAAGCACGATTTCGCGCGCCAGGGTCTGCGGCTCGTCGACGCCGTGGCCTGTGAGTTCGCCGGCCAGCCAGGTCTCGAAATTCTGCTTATGCCGCGCCCCCGCTTTAACGGCCGGGTGTCCGGGCATGGAAGCGAGTTCGGCTGCCGTGCGCAGAAAGCCGCAGCCTCTCCATTTCGGGTGCTTCGCCACGCGCGCCAGATTGGTGAAAATCGCCTCGACCTTGCGCTCGACATCGCCTTCGGCCATCTCGAACCAGCCGGCCATCTGCTTGAGGTTCGGCTGGTCGCGACCGTCGAGATAGGCCGCGATCAAATCGTCCTTGCTCTTGAAATGATAGTAGAGCGTGCGCTTGGTCAGCCCGGCTTTTTCCGCCACTGCATCGACGCTGACGCGGCCGATCCCCTCGGCATAGAACAGCTTCGTTGCGGCATCGACAATGCGTTTGCGGGTAGGGCTTGGTGCTTCGCTCATACGCAAGTATACCGACTAGTGAATATACATACAACCGAAAGCCTGATCCTCTCCGTCGACAAACACAGGGAAGGAAAAGACATGACCGAGCTTGTGCTCACCGGGGCCCGCAACGGGATCGCCATCCTCACACTTAATCGGCCGGAGAAGCTCAACGCCTTGAACTATGCGCTGATTGATCGCCTGCTTGCGCTCCTCGATGCCGCCGAGACCGACGATGCCATCCGCGCCGTCATCCTCACTGGAGCAGGAGAGCGCGCCTTCTCCGCCGGCGGCGACATCCATGAATTCTCAGGCAGCGTGGCCATCGGCGTCGACGTTGCCCTGCGCGACTTCGTCATGCGCGGACAGCGGCTGACGGCAAGGCTGGAGGCATTCCGCAAGCCCGTCATCGCCGCCGTCAACGGCATCGCCTTCGGCGGCGGCTGCGAGATCACCGAAGCCGTGCCGCTCGCTATCGCCAGCGACCGCGCCTTGTTCGCCAAGCCTGAGATCAACCTTGCAATGCCGCCTGCTTTCGGCGGCACGCAGCGGCTTCCGAGACTGGCAGGGCGCAAGAGGGCGCTCGAGCTGCTGTTGACCGGCGATTGGTTCCCGCCGCCGCGCGCCCTCGAACTCGGCCTCGTCAATCAGGTGGTGCCGCATGAGGAGCTGATGCCCGCCGCAATTGATCTCGCCCGGCGCATGACCAGGCATTCTCCTGCAGCAATTGCCTCGATCCTCACAGCAGTGGCGCGGGGCCTGAACCAGAGCATCGCGGAAGGCTTGGCTGTCGAGGCCGAGCAGTTCGCCCGCATGGCTCCGACCGCTGATCTGCGCGAAGGGCTGGATGCCTGGATCGCACGGCGCCAGCCGGGCTGTGACGGCTCGTGGACGCACATCACCCGGCCGGATGAAGCCAGGTGAGCCTCAACGCAGCAGGACGGGCTTGCGGACCTGGATCAAGGCGCCGTCACGGCCACATGACCTTTCATGTTGGGGTGGAAGCGGCAGAAATATTCGACCGCTTCCGCCTTCCGCAGGGTCAGGCTCGCTGTTGTCTTCGGCGGGATCATCACTTCCCAGCCACCCTTGACGGTAGCCGTATGTGCGAACACGTCCTTGTTCACCCACTTGATCGTGTCGCCGACCTTCGCGTCGACGGTGGCCGGCGAAAAGACAAGTTTGTCGATGGTGACCTGGATGGTTTCGGCCTGCACGGGTGAGGTCCCGAAGACCAGCGCCAGTGCAATCCACAGCTGCCGTTTCGACATGGCCTGGTCCTTACTTCAGCATACCTGCAACATGCTCGGCGTGCTGTTCATGGCCCTGGAAAATCTTCAGGCCGGTCTCCAGCAGGCTCTTCAACTCGGCATTGCTGGCCGATGGGATCAAAAGGGTTTCAAGCGCGCCGTCGACCTGTTTGTGGTAGGCGATCTCGTTGTCGACATAGGCTTTGTCAAAGGCTGCGCCGTCGAGTTTGGCGAGCTTCGCCCGCTCCTCGGCCGCAGCCTTGGTCAGCGCCTGGCTGGTTGCGTTGTCTTCCGGCGTCACCTTCAGCTTCTTTACCAGTTCCAGTGCCTGCGCGTTGACCGCTTCGTGGTCGCGCACCATGTCGTTGGCGAAATCCACGACCTCCTTGGTCTTCGATTTCTTGATCGCCTGCTTGGCGGCTTCCACATCGATGACGCCTGCCGTGTAGGCGATGTGGGCGATCTGCGGGTCCGTCGGCTTGTCGGCGGCTTGCGCGAGCGGGGCAGCGCCAAGCAGCAGCAAGGCAGCGAGGGCGGCGGTGTGTCGGGTAAGCATGGCATCTCCTTCGCCCGGACGCGGGATCGCGCCGGGCCATGTTTTTGAGTTGACGGTCATTGGATGCGCAGCGGCGGCAAACGTTCCCGGGGAAATCGGCCAAATCAGCCGATGATCAGCTCTCCAGGCCGAGCCGCTGCATGACGGCGCTGGTCAGCCTGTCGCAGCGCCGGCCGGCAAACGGGAAGGCGTCGAGCAGCACCGGCCCGATCTGGTCGTCGAGTGCCTTGCGTACCAGGGCGCGGGCGCGGTGTAGCCTTGTCTTGACGGTTTCCGGCCGCACGCCAAGCAGCTCGGCGGTCTCCTCGATACTGAGCCCCTCGATAACCCGCGCCACGAACACCGTCCGATAAACATCGGGTAGGCTGTCGGTCGCCCGTTCCACCAACTCGAGGATCTGCCGCTGCGCCATCGTCCGCTCCGGATCGTCGCTGGGATTGAGGGGGAACTGGATGATTTCGGCTTGCGGGTTTTTCGCCACCGTCCGCCGCCTTTTGCGCAGACGGCCGAGCGCCTCGTTGATGACGATGCGCGACAGCCAGGTGGCCAATGAGGACTCCCCGCGAAAGGCATCGAGATGGGCAAAGGCTCTGACATAGGCCTCCTGGACGATGTCCTCGGCTTCGGCATCGTTGCGCACCACCCCGCGAGCGATGCGATAGAGCCGCTGATTATGGGTCTTCATGATGATGCGGAAGGCGTTGCCTTCGCGTGCCAGCGCGCGGCGCACGAGAAGCATCTCGCTTGAGGCAGCAGTGGGCATTGGTAGAGACATAGCAGGCATGGCCAGTTCCTCGATCCAATCCCCGTTCGAAACCTCGATCAAGACATTGGATGACATCGCCGGCAAAAGGTTCCCGGCCATTTTCGCCCGGGTCCGACGGCGCCTAGAATACTGCTTCCGCCAGCGGCTTGTCAGCAGCCTGCGCTCGTGCCGTTGCCGCAAGCAGATCGGTCTGCGTGATCAGGCCAAGGATGCGGCTGTCCCCGTCCACGATGATGACTGCATGGGTGCGGCCGTCGGTGAGCACCGGTAGCAGGGCCATGGCGGGCGTACCGGCGGCGGCGGTCGACGCTGTCGACGTAACGCTTCCGACGGCTTCGTCGGCTCGCGCCAATTCCCTCAATCCAACGGTGCCGACCAGCCTGGCGTCCTTGTCTACAACCGGCAGCGTGCGGATATTGTGGTCGAGCAGCAGATGACGCGCCCGATCGGCGGACGCGTGTTCATCGACCGAAATCACGTCGCACGACATGATGTCCTCGCACAACATGGTTCGGTGTGCGCGCATCGTCGCTTGCAGTTCGACCTGTCGCAGCAGTTGTTCGAGATCGTTGCGGTCAATGTCGAAGGTCTCGTCGAGCGCAGCCAGCGCGGCATCGATGTCCCCGGCCCGGAAGCCGATGCGCTCCTGAGCCGGCGGATCGCTGGTTCCGTGCGTGCTTTTCGGGGCAGGGGCCGGCACATGCGGGTAGCTGCGTCGCGACAGCCTGTGGAAAGCATAGCCGAGCGCGACCAGCATCATGGAGTTCAGCGCCACCGGCACGAACGGAAACAGGAAGCCGGCACCGATCACGGCCGGCCCGCCGAGCACGGCGGTCAGTGCGGCGGCTCCGCCCGGCGGATGCAGGCAGCGCGAGAACGACATGGCGGCGATCGCCATCGCCACGGCAATGCCCGTGGCGAGAACGGGCTGATGGACGAAATGGGCCACGATCACGCCGACCAGCGCCGATATTGTATTGCCGCCGATGATCGACCATGGCTGCGCCAGCGGGCTTGCAGGCACCGCGAACAGCAGCACCGCCGACGCCCCCATCGGCGCCACCAGCAGCGGCACATGCGGGCCATTGCCAAGCACCAGCGCGCCGATCGCGCCGGTCAGCGCAATGCCGATCATCGCCCCGATGCAGGCGATGAGGCGCTCGCGCAGCGTCGCGCCGGCGAGAATGGGGACAAAGAGACGAAAGGCCATGGCAAGCTCAGTCCGGCTGGAATTGTGCGCGCAGCGCCTGCAATGGCGTTGGCCCGACGATTTTGAAAGTCAAACCGATCCGAAAAAGCGCGCGTTGGGGAAATAACATTGCGCTTGGTCGACCCATGAGCGGCTTTGCGAGGTCGATCGTCCTACGAAAGTCGCTCGCCAATCCTTTAAACGGGTTAGCCGGCTAGCGGAATCAGCTTGGCAAGTTTGCTGGTGTCATGCCGCAGCGGCCGCTTCCAGCCCGCGCAGGATATCGGCCTTGAGGTCCTCGACATCCTCGAGCCCGATCTGCAGCCGGATCAGCGGGCCGTCATAGGGGCCCTTGGCGACGGTACGGTCGCCGAGGAAGACCGGCACGGCAAGGCTCTCATAGCCGCCCCAGGAATAGCCGAGACCGAAGATTTTCAACGCATCGAGGAAGGCATGCTGCTGTCTCTGGCCGCCGCCTTTGAGCACGATGGAAAAGATGCCGCTCGAGCCGGAAAAATCACGCTTCCACACCGCGTGGTCGGGGTGGCTGGGGAGCGCCGGGTGCAGCACGCGGGCCACGCCGGGCTGGCCTTCAAGCCAGGCGGCAATCGAAAGCGCGCTCTTTTGATGGTGATCCAGCCGAACGCCCATCGTGCGCAGGCCGCGCAGGACTTGGTAGACGTCGTCGGGGCCGGCGCAGCAGCCCATCGTGTAGAACGTCTCGCAAAGCTGCTTCCAGCAGTTGGCATTGGCAGACACTGTGCCCAGCAGCACGTCCGAATGCCCGGCCGGATATTTCGTCGCCGCATGGATCGAGATATCGACGCCGTGGTCGAGCGGACGGAAATAGAGCGGCGTTGCCCAGGTGTTGTCCATCATGACGATGGCGCCCGTTTCATGCGCCGCCTTGGCGATCGCCGGAACGTCCTGCACCTCGAAGGTGTTGGAGGCCGGTGATTCCGTAAACACGACTTTGGTGTTCGGCTTGATCAAGCTGGCGATGCCGGCGCCGGCATGCGGATCGTAATACTCGACCTCGACACCCAGCCGCTTCAGCATCGTGTCGGCGAAATTGCGGGTCGGATGGTAGACGGAATCGACAATCAGGATGTGATCGCCTGCCGAGAGAAACGCCAGCAACGGGACGGTCACCGCCGCCAGGCCCGACGGCACGATTATTGTGCCGGCGGAGCCTTCCAGCGCGTCGATCGCATGCGCCAACGCATCGGTGGTCGGCGTGCCGCGTGTGCCATAGGTGTATTTCTGGCTGCGCGCCGCCATCACCGACGCATTGGGATAGAGCACGGTCGAGGCATGCACGATCGGCGGATTGACGAAGCCGAAATAGTCGTGCGGATTGTTGCCCGAATGGGCAAGCCGCGTGTTGATACCCATTTCGTTGCCGTCAGTCGCCATTGCTCTTCGCCTTGTGGTGAAAGCGCTAGCCATAGAGCGGCGGCATTGGTCGTGCAACAGCGGGCGCCCGCCACGCGGTGCCCTTTGCATAGGCCAATTCCCCTATGAATAGTCTGGAACGCGTGGCAATCCAGAGCCGCGGATTTCATGAGTGGATGTGGATTAGCGTCGACGGACTTTGCCGTTTTTGTTTGCGGGGCTTGCTGCTTTCCTGAGGGTGTTGTCCGCAATTCAGGCATTTGCGGCAATTGGTTTTCAAAGCTGTCGTGAAACGGTCATTTCCCTTGACCTCACAGAGATAATCGCCTTCGATGCAGTTCGTGAATGGGAGGGGCCGGGCGTCGGTTACGACGCGAGGTTCCGGAATGAGCCGGATGGGAGCCGGGTTCACGCGGGAAAAGATCAGGATTTGCCTGAGGATCAGGGTTTACCTGAAAACAGAAAAGGGTCTGTGGGTTATGAAACATATTGCAATTGGCATTCTCGGTGCCGCTGCGCTTGGATGGATGGCTTCGGCCGCGTCGGCGACAACGCTCGATACCGTCAAGGCGAAGGGCTTCATCCAGTGCGGTGTCTCGACGGGCCTGGCCGGCTTCTCGGCGCCTGACGACAAAGGCGATTGGAAAGGCATCGACGCGGATTTCTGCCGCGCTGTCGCTGGTGCAGTCTTCGGCGATGCCTCCAAGGTCAAGTTCACGCCGCTCAGCGCCAAGGAGCGCTTCACCGCGTTGCAGTCGGGCGAGATCGATCTCCTGTCGCGCAACACCACATGGACCATCAATCGCGATACCGCGCTTGGCCTGAACTTCATCGGCGTCACCTATTATGACGGCCAGGGTTTCATGATCAACGCCAAGAAACTGCCTGGCGTCAATTCGGCGCTGCAGCTTTCAGGTGCGGCAGTCTGCGTGCAGAGCGGCACCACCACCGAGCTCAACCTCGCCGATTACTTCAAGGCGAACAAGATGGAGTACAACCCGGTCGTCTTCGAAAAGCTGGAAGAGGTCAACGCTGCCTATGACGCCGGCCGCTGCGACGTCTACACCACCGACCAATCCGGCCTCTATGGCATCCGCCTGACGCTGAGTGCGCCGGCCGACCATGTTGTGCTGCCCGAGATCATCTCCAAAGAGCCGCTCGGCCCCGCCGTACGCCAGGGGGACGACCAGTGGTACCACATCGTCAAGTGGACCTACTTCGCCCTGTTGCAGGCAGAGGAACTGGGCATCACCCAGGCCAATGTCGAAGAGATGAAGACCTCGGATAATCCGGAGATCAAGCGCGTGCTCGGTCAGGAAGCCGAAACCAAGATCGGAACCGACCTTGGCGTGAGCAATGACTGGGTCGTCAACATCGTCAAGGCAGTCGGCAATTACGGTGAGATGTTCGAGCGCAATGTCGGCACCGGCAGCCCGCTGAAGATCGCGCGAGGCATCAATGCGCTGTGGACCAAGGGCGGCCTGCAATACGCACCGCCGATCCGCTGATCGAAATGTGATCCGGAAGGCAGATCATCTGCCTTCCGGTTTCTCTTTCCAGGGGATGAGCAATGGCGTCGCAGGAAGTTCTTCGCGAGGAGCCGAGCCGCGGTTCCTTCATCAACGATCCGAAAGTCCGCGGGTTTTTCTTCCAGGCGGTGGTTGTCATCTTGCTGGTGGCGGGCGTCTGGTGGATCGTCCACAACGTCATCGTCAACCTGCAGCGCCTGCATATTACTTCCGGTTTTGGCTTCCTGAACAACCGAGCAGGCTTTGACATTCCAGTCAGGCCCATCGCTTATGATTCCGATTCGACCTATGGCCAGGCCATTGTCGTCGGGCTTATCAACACCATTATCGTCGCCGTTGCCGGCATTATCACCGCGACCATCATTGGCTTCATTGTCGGCGTCGGCCGGTTATCGCGCAACTGGCTGGTTCGCAAGATTTGCACGGTCTATGTCGAGGTGTTCCGCAACATCCCGCCGCTGCTGGTGATCTTCTTCTGGTATTCAGGCGTGCTCGCGGTACTGC
The DNA here is from genome assembly GCF_040324475.1 of Mesorhizobium sp. C268A. Taxonomy (NCBI): domain Bacteria; kingdom Pseudomonadati; phylum Pseudomonadota; class Alphaproteobacteria; order Hyphomicrobiales; family Phyllobacteriaceae; genus Mesorhizobium; species Mesorhizobium sp. C268A. Next base: position 714,599 of record NZ_JAMYVX010000001.1, on the reverse strand, counting down.
CGGCGCCTCGCGACAGTTTCAATTTGCCGTTCGGCTCTTTCCTCAACCAACGCGGTTTCTATTTTCCGCGCGCTATCTGGGGCGACGGCTCCTGGCTGATGTTTGTCGCCTTGCTTGTCGGCATCGCCATGGCTTTTTTTGTCGCGCGCACGGCACGCCAGCGGCAAATGGCAACCGGCCAGCAGTTTCCCGTATTCTGGACTTCGGCGGCGCTGATCGTCGGCCTTCCGCTCCTGGCCTATGCGCTGAGCGGCTTTCCCTTGAGCTTCGACTTTCCAAAACAATCGACCTTCAACCTGACCGGAGGCTTTCAGATCGGGCCGGAGTTCCTGTCTCTCTATTTGGCGCTGTCCTGTTACACGGCCTCCTTCATCGCCGAGATCGTGCGCGCCGGCATTCTCGGCGTCAGCAAGGGTCAGACCGAAGCGGCTGGCGCCTTGGGGCTGCGGCCGGGATCTATCCTGCGGCTTGTCGTCGTTCCCCAAGCCATGCGGATCGTCATCCCGCCGCTGACCAGCCAGTATCTCAACCTGACAAAGAACTCGTCGCTGGCCATTGCCATCGGTTACCCCGACCTGACGGCGATCGCCGGCACAGTGCTGAATCAGACCGGTCAAGCGGTCGAGGGTGTGCTGATCATGATGGTCGTCTATCTCATCATCAGCCTGGTGACGTCGGCGGTGATGAATGTGGTCAACGCCAGGATGGCGCTGGTGGAGAGGTAAGACCATGCAGGAACATGATACCTCCTGGGTGCGGACCGAAATGGCACTCGCTCAACAAGCCCCGGCCGGCGTGCGGGGGCCTTTGGCCTGGGTTCGCAAGAACCTGATCGGTTCGGTGGGCGACGTCATCCTGACTGTAGTGGCTATTGCGCTGGTGGTGATGATCGTGCCGCCCGTCGTCAACTGGGCCTTCATCAACGCCCAGTGGACGGGGCCGGACCGGACTGTATGCGCCACGGTGGCGCAAGGCGGCATCCAGCCGGACGGCTGGTCAGGCGCCTGCTGGGCCTTCGTCAACGCGAAGTTCGGCCAGTTGATGCTTGGCCGCTATCCCCTGGAAGAGCGCTGGCGGCCGATCCTGGTCGCCGTCCTGTTCGTGGCGCTGCTGGTGCCGTTGCTGATGCCACGCGTGCCGCGGAAGGGGTTGAACGCCATTCTTCTATTCCTGGCACTGCCGATCATCGCGTTCGTGCTCCTGGTCGGCGGCATCTTCGGCCTGCCGCATGTGGAGACCCAGCTATGGGGCGGGCTGCTGGTGACGCTGAGCCTGTCCTTTGTCGGCATTGCCGTGTCGCTGCCGATGGGCATCGTGCTGGCGCTCGGCCGGCGCTCCAAGATGCCGATCGTCAAGACACTGTGCGTGGTCTTCATCGAGTTCGTTCGCGGCATCCCGCTGATCACCGTTCTGTTCTTTGCCAGCGTCATGCTGCCGCTGTTTCTGCCGGCCGGGGTTTCGTTCGACAAATATCTCAGGGCGCTGATCGGCGTCTCGCTGTTTGCCGCGGCCTATATGGCGGAAGTGGTGCGCGGCGGCCTGCAGGCGATCCCCAAGGGCCAGTATGAGGGTGCGGATTCGCTTGGCCTGGGCTACTGGCAGAAGATGGTGCTGATCGTGCTGCCGCAGGCACTGAAGCTGGTCATCCCCGGCATCGTCAATACCTTCATCGGTATGTTCAAGGACACAAGCCTCGTCATCATCATCTCGATGTTTGACCTGCTTGGCGTCGTCAAGCAGAACTTCTCGGACGCCAATTGGGCGACGCCACAGACCGCGAGATCCGGTCTCATCTTTGCAGCCTTCGTCTTCTGGCTGTTCTGCTTCGGCATGTCGCGCTATTCGATGTACACGGAACGCCGGCTCGACACCGGCCACAAACGTTGATGCATGTCGCCCAAAAGTGTTTAGCGGTTTTGGGACAACGACATGCATCATAGACAGAAAAAAAGGGGAACCTGCCATGGTCATAGAAAACGCCGTCAGCGCCGAAGAGATCAAGGTCGATGCCAAGAAGATGCACATTTCGACCACCGATGTCGCCATCGACATCATCGGCATGCACAAATGGTATGGCGAGTTCCATGTGCTGAAGGACATCAACCTCAAGGTGATGCGCGGCGAGCGCATTGTCATCTGCGGTCCTTCGGGCTCGGGCAAATCGACCATGATCCGCTGCATCAACCGGCTGGAAGAGCACCAGAAGGGCAAGATCATCGTCGACGGCAAGGAACTCACCAACGATCTCAAGAAGATCGACGAGGTGCGCCGCGAGGTCGGCATGGTGTTCCAGCACTTCAACCTGTTCCCGCATCTGACCATCCTGGAGAACTGCACGCTGGCGCCGATCTGGGTGCGCAAGACGCCGAAGAAGCAGGCCGAGGAAATCGCGATGCACTTCCTCAAGCGCGTCAAGATCCCCGAACAGGCCAACAAATATCCGGGCCAGCTGTCGGGCGGCCAGCAGCAGCGCGTGGCGATCGCGCGTTCGCTGTGCATGAACCCGCGCATCATGCTGTTCGATGAGCCGACCTCGGCGCTCGATCCAGAAATGATCAAGGAAGTGCTGGAGACGATGGTGGGCCTGGCCGAGGAAGGCATGACCATGCTGTGCGTCACCCACGAAATGGGCTTTGCCCGCAAAGTCGCCAACCGGGTGATCTTCATGGATCAGGGCCAGATCGTCGAACAGAACACGCCGGCCGAGTTCTTCGACCATCCGCGCCACGAGCGCACCAAGCTGTTTCTGTCGCAGATCCTGCACTGAGCATTTTCATGCGAACCAAAAGAGCCCGGCCGTAATGCGGCCGGGCTCTTTTGCTATCTGGGGTCGGGGTTGATCTTCTCCATTGAAACACAAAGCCGCCGCCGCATGAGAAAAGCCCTGCGTTTCGTGGCCATACTGATTATCGTGGTCGCGCTCGCTGCCACGCTCGGCACGCTGGTGCCGCGTCCGCTGTGGCCGGCGTCAGCGGCGGGTGAGGGCACGCGCCATATTCTGGTGCTGGAGAATCCGATCCACACCGACATCGCCATTCCCGTCGACGACGAAGTGCGCCGGCGCTTCCATTTCCTGGTCGCTGCCGGCATCCCTGTCGACGCCCCGGAAGTGCGCTACATCGTCTTTGGCTGGGGCGGCCGGGCCTTCTATCTGGAGACGCCGAGCTGGTCGCAGCTGAAAGCAGTGCCCGTCCTCAAGGCGCTGACACTGGACGCCTCGGTCATGCATGTCGATATCGCCGGGGCCATCGCCGAGCCGCACCCTGCTGTCACCGGTTTCGACATCGATGAGGAACGTTTTGCAGCGCTGCTCGACTATATCGACGCGAGTTTCCAGCAAGGGCCGCATGGTCCGGTCGTCATCGAGAACGCCGCCTATTCCAGCTTCGACCGCTTCTTCGAGGCGAACGGCCATTTCAACGCGCTTGTCGGCTGTAACACCTGGACAGCCGCCGGCCTGCGCACCGCCGGCCTGCGCACCGGCTGGTGGAACCCGCTGCCGGCCTCGCTGGGCTTGTCGATGCGGTTTTATAACTAGCAGTCCTTCATCGCACCGCGGGGACAGCACTCCCCTCTGGCCTGCCGGCCATCTCCCCCGCAAGAGGGAGATCAGCCGTTTTGCCCGCGCTCCTGCTGCAACGCCGGCGATTTTGGCGAAGGCGACGGCGACATCCAATCTCCCCCCTTGCGTGGGAGATGTCCGGCAGGACAGAGGGGAGTGGGAAGGATCGCTACGTTGACGATCTAGACTGCCGAGTGTCCGCTCGCCATCCATAGAGCCAGTCGAGGTCGGCGGCGAGCTTGTCGGGCGAGCGCATGGCCAGGAACAGATTGCGGGCGATCGCCACCGGGCCGGCAGCATGCCAGGCGAGGCGGTTTACGGCCCCACGACGCGCGGCCTTGGCGACACGCGGCCGCCGAAGATTTTCCCAGATTTGAAAACTTCTGGGCAGATCGCCAGGGAAATCGGCGATAGCGTCGGCAAGCGTGATGGCATCCTCGATCGCCATTGCCGCGCCCTGTGCGGCAAACGGCGTCATCGCATGCGCGGCGTCGCCGATCAGCGCGATGCCCTGCGGGCTCGTCCACCGCTGTTGTTCGACGGTGTGGATCGGAAAGGCCGTCCATGGACCGGCCAGTGCCACAAGCTTCGTCAGGCCCGGCGCGGTGCCGCGCAGGGCAGCCGTGAGGATCGCAGGATCGGCATGGCCCGACCAACCTTCGGCCATGCGCTCACCCTTGGTGAAGGCGGCGAGATTGAAGGCCCGGCCTTTGCTGACGGGGTAGGCGACCATGTGGAAGCCTGGATGCAGGAACGTGGTGACGCAGTCGGCGGCGCCGATCGCGACAAAGGCTTCGCCGGCGGCGCTCTCGGCCGCGATCGTGACTCGCCAGGCGAGTTCGCCCGAAAAACGGCTTTTGACGAAGTCCTCGCCTGCGAGTTGCGCCCTGACCGCCGACCAGACGCCGTCGGCGCCGACCAGCAGTTTGCCGCGTGCCTCGATCTCGCGGCCGTCCACTTCGGCGGTCACGGCGACATATTGCGCGTCTTTGACGATGCCGGTCACGCGGGCGCCGGTGATGAGCTCAATCTGCGGCCGTTCAGCCATTTGCGCCAACAGCGCTGCCTGCACATCTGCGCGATGGGCGACAAGATAGGGCGCCTGCCAGCGCGCTTCGGCGGCGTGCCCGAGCGGTACCCGCGCCAGTTCGCGCAGCGTCCGGGCGTCCTTGAGCACGACCGCTTCCGACCGCAACGCTGCCGGCAACAGCCGGTCGAGCGCGCCGAGTTTTCGAAGAATGCGTGTTGCGTTGGGCGAAAGCTGGATGCCGGCGCCGGCCGCTTCTAGGTGCTGTGCCTGTTCGATAAGCTTTACCGGATAACCCCGTCCGGCGAAGGCAAGGGCGGCCGTCAGCCCGGCGATGCCGGCCCCGGCGATTATGACCTGCCGGGACCTTATGTCTTCCATCGGGCTTGTCGCGGAAGGATCAGGCGGCCTGGTCGATATAAAGGCAACCAGCCGGCAGCGTTTCCGTCGCCCTCAGCTTCGCCGAATAGCGGTAGAGCGTCGAGCAATACGGGCAGACCTTTTCATTGTCGTCGCCCATGTCGAGGAACACATGTGGGTGGTCGAAGGGCGGGTTGGCGCCGGTGCACATGAATTCCTTGACGCCGATGTCGATTGCCGGATGGCCCGCATCGTTCTGGAAATGGGGAATGGAACCGCCTGCCATCGTCGTCTCCTTGATCTCGTCGAAAAGCATCTGGAACATAACAGGCCTGTTTGCAAGATCGATGAGATGAAACTGTCGCAAAAGCCTGTCAGAGGATACGGTGAGCCGGTTAAGTGCATGTCCCTGAAATCGGAATGGTTTTCGCCGAAGGGTCATGCGTTACAAAAGCGTGTTAGAGGCATGGCACGTCCAGCGGCGCTCCAAGGGACGGTTGGCGGGGAAGAGCAGGAACCATGAACGAACTGAAGCCGGTGCAGAGCGAATTCATCAATGTCGAGGTGGCGAGCCCCGACGGCGGCAACCCCGATAGGTTCGTCAACCGTGAGTTCTCCTGGCTGCAGTTCAACCGGCGTGTGCTCGAGGAATCGCAGAACGAGCACCATCCGCTGCTCGAACGCGTCCGTTTCCTGTCGATTTCGGCCGCCAATCTCGATGAATTCTTCATGGTCCGCGTCGCCGGCCTTGCGGGCCAGGTGCGCGAAGGCATTGCGCTCAAGAGCCCCGACGGCCGCACGCCGGAGCAGCAGCTGGAACAATTGCTGCGCGAGGTCGAGCGGCTGCAGGAGGACCAGCAGAACAGCCTTTCGGCGCTGATGTTGCTGCTCAACAAGGAAGGCATTGAGAGCATCACCCGCGACGCACTGACCAAGGATGAAAAAGTCTGGCTGGAAGACCATTTCCAGGACCAGGTTTTCCCGGTGCTGACTCCACTGTCGATCGACCCGGCGCATCCGTTTCCGTTCATTCCCAATCTCGGCTTCTCGATGGCGCTGCAATTGCGCCATCGCAAGAATGGCGAGGAGATGAGCGCGCTTCTGCGCCTGCCGGTGGCGCTAAAGCGCTTCATCCGTCTGCCCGACCGCAAGCAGCACGTTCGCTTCATTCCGTTGGAGGAGGCTGTCGGCCTCTATATCGGCAAGCTGTTCCCCGGCTATGAGGTCAAGGGTTCCGGCACCTTCCGCATCATCCGGGACAGCGATATCGAGGTCGAGGAAGAGTCGGAAGATCTCGTGCGCCTGTTCGAGACGGCGCTGAAGCGGCGCCGCCGCGGTTCGGTCATCCGCATCGAATTCGACAAGTCGATGCCCGGCGAATTGCGCGAGTTCGTCGCCGGCGAGCTTGGCGTCTCTTCGAGCCGCATCAGCGTTCTGACCGGCCCGCTGGCGCTCAGCCAGATTTCCGAGATCGTCGCCGTGCCGCGCGACGACCTGAAGTTCACCCCCTACAATCCACGCTTTCCCGAGCGCATTCGCGAGCATGGCGGCGACTGTTTCGCGGCCATCCGCGAGAAGGACATCGTCGTCCACCACCCCTATGAATCCTTTGACGTGGTGGTCCAGTTCCTGCGCCAGGCGATGGCCGACCCGGAGGTGGTGGCGATCAAGCAGACGCTCTACCGCACCTCCAACGACAGCCCGATCGTGCGCGCCTTGGTCGACGCGGCCGAGGCCGGCAAGTCGGTAACCGCCCTGGTCGAGCTCAAGGCGCGCTTTGACGAGGAAGCCAACATCCGCTGGGCGCGCGACCTCGAACGCGCCGGCGTTCAGGTCGTGTTCGGCTTCCTCGAACTCAAAACCCATGCGAAAATGTCGCTGGTAGTGCGGCGCGAGGACGGCAAGCTGCGCAACTATGTGCATCTCGGCACCGGCAACTACCATCCGGTGACCGCGCGCATCTACACCGACCTGTCCTTCTTCACCACCGATCCGACGATCGCGCGCGATGTCGCCCAGCTGTTCAACTTCATCACCGGCTATGCCGAGCCGACCGATGAGATGCGGATCGCCATCTCGCCGTTTACGCTGCGCAGCCGTATCCTCAAGCACATTGCCGACGAGGTCGCCTACGCGCAGGCTGGCCGTCCGGCGCGCATCTGGATGAAGATGAACGCGCTCGTCGATCCCAACATCATCGACGCCCTCTATGACGCCAGCCGTGCCGGCGTCGAGATCGATCTCGTCGTGCGCGGCATCTGCTGCCTGCGGCCGCAGGTGCCCGGCCTGTCGGAAAACATCAGGGTCAAGTCGATCGTCGGCCGCTTCCTCGAACACAGCCGCATCTATTGCTTCGGCAACGGCCATGGCCTGCCGTCGGACGAGGCGATCGTCTACATCGCCTCGGCCGACTTGATGCCACGTAATCTCGACCGCCGCGTCGAGACCATGGTGCCGATCACCAATCCAACGGTGCATGAACAGATCCTTGGCCAGATCATGCTGGGCAACATCATGGACAACCAGCAAAGTTTCGACGTATTGGCTGACGGAACCTCCCGGCGCGTCGTGCTGGAGGAGGGTGAGGAACCGTTCAACGCGCAGGAATATTTCATGACCAATCCGAGCCTGTCGGGACGGGGTGACGCGCTGAAGTCGCATGCGCCCAAGCGCATCGCGCAGTTCAAGCGTCGCAAGAAGAACACCGGCTGATGATTTCAACGTCCCAAGGCCGGCTGCAGGATCGCCGGCCGCTGTCCATCATCGACATCGGCTCGAACTCGATCCGCCTTGTCGTCTATGAAGGGTTGGCGCGCTCGCCGACCTTGCTGTTCAACGAAAAGATGCTGGCCGGCCTCGGCCGCGGCATCGTTTCGACCGGCAAGCTCGATCCCGAGGCGGTGACGCGCTCGATGGAGGAGTTTCGCCGTTTCCGCGCGCTCTCCGATCAGGCGGGTGCTGAGCACATGTTTGTGCTGGCAACGGCCGCGGCCCGCGAAGCGATCAACGGCCCCGATTTCATCCACCGCGCCCAGGATGTGCTCAAGACCGAGATCCGCGTGCTCACTGGCCGGCAGGAGGCGCATTATTCGGCGCTTGGCGTCATTTCGGGCTTCCACCCCGCCAATGGCATTGCCGGCGATCTTGGCGGCGGCAGCCTGGAGCTTATCGACATCAATGGCGAGGCGATCGGCGACGGCATCACACTGCCGCTGGGTGGCCTGCGGCTGCAGGATATGGCCAGGAATTCGCTCGCCCAGGCGGCAAAGATCACCCGCGACGAACTGGCGCGCGCCAAATTGTTGAAGGGCGGGCTGGGACGGCCCTTTTACGCCGTTGGCGGCACCTGGCGAAACCTTGCCCGGCTGCACATGGAAATGACCAACTACCCGCTTGGCGTCATGCACCACTATGAGATCGGTGTCGAAAGCGCCGCCAATTTCCTGAAGCAGGTGGCGAAAGGCGAGATCGAGAAGGTCAAGGGCATCGAAGGTGTGTCGAAGAACCGCCGTTCGCTGCTGCCCTATGGCGCGGTCGTGCTGCAGGAGATCATGGCGGCGATGCAGCCGTCGAAGATCATCGTCTCGGCATTGGGCGTGCGCGAAGGGTTTCTCTATTCGCTGCTCGACCCTGCCGAGCAGAAGGCCGATCCGCTGGTCTCCGCTTCGGAGGAACTGGCGCGGCTGCGGTCGCGCTCGGTCACCCATGCGCATGAGCTTGTCGAATGGACGGACAAGACCTTTGCCGCCTTCGGCATCGACGAGACGGAGGATGAGGCGCGCTATCGCCACGCTGCCTGTCTGCTGGCCGATATAGGCTGGCGCGCACACCCGGAATATCGCGGCAAGCAGTCGCTCAACATCATTGCCCACGCCTCCTTCATCGGCGTCGATCACCCCGGCCGTGCCTTCCTGGCGCTGGTCGGCCTGTTCCGCCACGAAGGCGTGTTCAACGATGCGGCGCCGGAAATCCGCGGCCTGGCGACGCCGCGCTATCTTGATCGCGCCCGCATCCTGGCGGCGGTGCTGCGCGTCGTCTATCTGCTGACTGCGGCCATGCCCGGCGTCATGCCGCGGCTGAAATGGGAAAACCGCGGCAATGGCACGTTGGCGCTGGTGCTGCCGGCCTCACTTTCCGATCTTTACGGCGAACGCCCGGCCGGACGGCTGGCGCAACTGGCGCGGATCACCAACCGCCGTCTGGTGCTGGCGGTCGAGGGTGGGCAGAGCGTGTCGGTGAAGTAGGCGCGGCCTGACAGCAAAACCATGTCGTCGTCGGTCTCGCGTTCGAGGACCGGCTTCCTCAATCCGTCGCTGCTTCGCACCGCCACCTTCCCCCTCCGGAGGGAAAGGAAGGGAGCCTCGTTGGAAAGCGTTGGCGGCAATAGGCTCCGCCCTTCCAATACCCCGTCGATGGGGGGTGGCTCGGCGAAGCCGAGACGGAGTGGGGGGTCGACCTGGCACGGGCGTCGATGGTTCAACCGGGACGATATTTGACGATATCAAACCGCGGCGCGGCGCCCGTCGATCGACCAGGCCCCGGCGCCGGCCATGGCTAGCGCCAGGAATCCACCGGCGATGGCAATGTCCTTCATCAGCATCTGCTGGTGCAGGAAGGTGAGCATCGGGTCATCGCCGCCCTGGCCGTAGTGGCCGATGGAGCCTGCAACGATGCAGAAAGCGGCAAGAAGTATCGCAATGACCGGCGTCTGAAAGCCGACCAGTATCAAGAGACCGGCAATCAACTCGAACAGCCCGGTGCCCCAGGCGGCAAGCGTCGGCAATGGCATGCCGAGGCCGGCGAAATAGCCGGTCGTCCCGGCAATGTCGGCGAGCGCGTGGTAGCCGGAGGGAACGAGCAGGGCGGCGAGCAGCAGCCGGGAAATCAGAAGCAATGCATCGCGGGGCATGGTCATCTCCGTTGTCTGTCCGCCGGCTGTTTCGAGACCGACCCTAGCAGGGATGGGACGGGCGCGCGCTTGGGCAGACAACGAAAAAGCGGCGTGGAAAATTCCACGCCGCTTTTTTCAGGCTTGGGAAGGGAAAGCTCAGCCGCGCTTGGCGTCGATCGAGTAGGCGCCAGGGCCCGAGGAAGCCAGCAGCAGGAAACCGCCGGTGATGGCGACGTTCTTCAGGAAATGGATCATCTGGTTCTGGTCGGCCCAGCCGGTATGGGCGACAAAGGCCGAGGCGATGGTGAAGACCGCGAGCACCCAGGCGGCGATGCGGGTCTGAAAGCCAACGAGCACGGCAAGGCCGCCGAGCAATTCGATCAGGCCGACGACAATGGCCGTTACGGTCGGCACCGGCAGGCCCATGGCGCCGAAATAGCCGGCGGTGCCCGAAATGGCGGTGAGCTTGCCGAAGCCGGAAAGCAGGAAGATGGCGGCGAGCAGGATGCGGCCGAGCAGGATGGTGGTGGAGCTGTTGGACGCGATGCCGGCGCCGGCAGCGGAAGTGTTGATGGACATGGTGGCTCTCCGAAAAGGGTTGATGTCCCGTCAGATAGACCAAGCCGACTGTTCACCAAAGCCGCCAGTCCGGCGACACATTGTTCACAGGACGTACATTTCGGGATCGTTCGACCGACGCAAAATTCTTGTCGCGGCCAGCAGCGGCGGGAGCAAATTGTCCCGCCACAAAATTCGGATTTCTAGTTGACGCAATCCCCAAGAAGAGGGCTGCGCGCTTCCCGAGGAAACGCAAGGCACTTCCCCTGGAATCGCTTAACCCGGATGCGTCATGTCCTCCGGCCGCACCAGCCGGTCGTAGTCTGCCTCGCTGACCAGCCCGGTGGCCAGTGCTTCCTCGCGCAAGGTGGTGCCCTTCTTGTGCGCGGTCTTGGCGATCTTGGCGGCATTGTCGTACCCGATCGTCGGCGCCAGCGCGGTCACCAGCATCAGCGAGCGGTCGAGCGCGGCTTTGATGTTGTCTTCGCGAGCCTCGATGCCGAGGACGCAATTGTCGGTGAAGGAGATCGAGGCGTCGGCCAACAACTGCACCGACTGCAGGAAGTTGTAGGCCATCAGCGGGTTGTAGACGTTGAGCTCGAAATGGCCCTGGCTGCCGGCGAAGGTCAGCGAGGCGTTGTTGCCGAACACCTGCACGCAGACCTGCGTCAGAGCCTCGCATTGGGTCGGGTTGACCTTGCCCGGCATGATCGAGGAACCCGGCTCGTTTTCCGGCAGCGACAGTTCGCCGAGGCCCGAGCGCGGGCCGGAGCCGAGGAAGCGGATGTCGTTGGCGATCTTGAAGAGGGCGGCGGCCGCCGCGTTGATGGCGCCATGCGAGAACACCATGGAATCGTGCGCGGCGAGCGCCTCGAACTTGTTCGGCGCGGTGACGAAGGCAATGCCGGTAATGTCGGCGATGCGCGCCGCCACCTTTTCCGCAAAGCCGACCGGCGCGTTGAGGCCGGTGCCGACGGCGGTGCCGCCCTGCGCCAGTTCCTGCAGGCCGGGCAGCGTCATCTCGATGCGCTTGATCGAAGAGGCCACCTGCGCGGCGTAGCCGGAAAATTCCTGGCCCAGCGTGAGGGGTGTCGCGTCCTGCGTATGGGTGCGGCCGATCTTGATGATGTGGGCGAAGGCCTTCGTCTTGACCTCGAGCGCAGCGTGCAGATGCTTCAGCGCCGGCAGCAGATCGTGCACGATGCGCTCGGCGCACGCGATGTGCATGGCTGTCGGGTAGGTGTCGTTCGACGACTGGCTCATATTGACGTGGTCGTTAGGGTGCACCGGCTTCTTCGAGCCCATGACGCCGCCCAGAAGTTCGATCGCCCGGTTGGAGATCACCTCGTTGGCGTTCATGTTGGACTGCGTGCCCGAGCCGGTCTGCCAGACGACCAGCGGGAAATGATCGTTCAGCTTGCCGTCGATCACCTCTTGCGCCGCCTCGATGATCGCCTTGCCGACTGCCGGATCGAGCCGCTTCAACTCCATATTGGCTTCCGCCGCCGCTCGCTTGACGATGCCGAGCGCACGCACGATCGAGGCCGGCTGCTTTTCCCAGCCTATCCTGAAATTGCCGAGGGAACGCTGCGCCTGCGCGCCCCAGTAACGGTCGGCGGCAACCTCGATGGGGCCGAACGTGTCGGTTTCGGTTCTGGTCCTGGCAGCGGTCACTTGTCTCTCCGACGATCGAATTCGGCAACGGCGTATCGCGTTGCACAATGGCCTTCAAGCAGAGATTGCGGCCGGCAGGCAGTAAATCGGTTGAAGCAGTAGCGCCGGCCTTCGGGATCCTGCACCCTCCACTTTCGTGTGAAGGAAATTGCTCCTCAGTGCGGCTTGATCCCATGAAGTGGACGGAAACTTGCGGATTTAGCTCGATAAGATCATGTCGAGCTGGCGGATTGCTCTACGCAAACTTCCCCCAGGATCAGCAATGCGCAATTCATGTCTACCTACTCTACCTACGAGCGACGCTGCCACACAAACTACCATCCGTGCCGGCGTCTCACTGGCAACAGCAGCGATGAGGTAGCTTATGCACTTGTCCTTCTGTTCAGTTTCCCGACCAAAATCCGGCATCGCATCCGGATCGAGCTTCGGATCGCGAAACCGAGAATTTCAAGTCCACCCTGGGAGCGCCTCCACATAGCCTCGGAGATTTCCAAGATGCATGGCGGCAAGGTCGAAGCCGTCTCGACGTCGCAAGAGACGCTCTTTGTTCTCCGTATTTTGCTGAAAGCGCGCCTGATCGCGGACCGTCAGCTCGGAACCTTTTTCCTCCAACGGCGCAGCTTTGTCCTGAGATAGGATCTGTAGCTGAACGGAAGTGTTCGCCGTCCGGAAGGCTTGCTTGTCCGCGCCTCCAGACGCTGGCGCACGACGCTCATCAGTCTGCAGAACGCGGGTGTTTCCAATGATTGCACCCGTTTGACGAGGTTGTCGGGCAATGGCTTTGAGCGCCAGTCGAAATAAGCCTCGTAGTCTTGCGGCGTTGCGATCAGGTGCTGGAGATAGGCTGCAAGATCGCTGGCGCTGGCGAAGGCACTGGCGTCAATAAAGGAGTGCTCCGGAACGAACTCGTCCACATTGGGAGCGCCAAGGTAGATCGGCACCGTGCCCGCCATGAACGCGTCATAGATTTTCTCGGTGACATAGTCGGCCTCGATCGAGTTCTCCATGGCCAGGCAGAATTTGTGCCGCGCAATGGTTTCGATCTTGGTCTTCGAGCCCAGATCGGGGCCAGAGACCGATCGGTTGTTGCGATATCGGCCATAAGAATCGATCTTGATGCGGCGCGCCAGTTCGTTCGCCAAATCGACACGGCCGCTATAATTCAGGCCGGCCGACTGGAAGAGTGCGACCGGCGCTTCTTCCGTTTTCGGTACGATTGGTCTGGCCAGCGCATCTTTCCACCACACCGCACGCGGAAGGTAGGGTACCCAGACATCGGACCGGGATTCATGCGTCATGATGATATCGAAGTGCCGCATGATTTTGGGGTCGGCAAGTCGCTTGTAGTTTTGGCCGCATTCCATCGACCAGGCGACCCAATATTGACCAGGGTATTTGTAGGCATCGCCAACTTCGCGAAAGTTCGGAATATGGAAGACGACTGCCGCGGCCTCGGAAATCCGTCGTTTGTCCAGTGTCCACCGCCCGGGCATTTCGCACTGTATCGACGCGATATCGACGGGTTTGCTGAAGAACGTTGTGTAGAAGAGGATCAGTGGATCGATAGACGGCATGGCACCACGAATGTCTGAAGCATTGCTCAATCTGCAGACAGACGCGGTATCGGAAGTTTGGTCAAGTGCTCCGCTTGTTCGAGGCCGAGGGCCGTCCAAACGGTCACCCCGCCGTATACCCGCCATCGATCGCGAAAATGCCGCCGCTGGTCCACGCCGCCTCGTCGCTGGCCAGATAGACGGCGATGCCGGCAAGATCGCTGGTCTGGCCGATGCGGCCGAGCGGGTAGCTGCGCTCGACATAGGTTTTCAGCTCGGCTTGCGCTGCCGCCGGCAGGTTGTCGATCGACTTGCGCCGCATGGCGGTGTCGACCGTGCCGGGCGCAATCGCATTGACCCTGGTGCCGCGCGGACCAAGCTCGAAGGCCAGCGACTTGGTCAGCGAATTCAGCGCGCCCTTGGACAAGGAATACAGGCTCGACGGCCGCTTCGGGATCATCTTGTCGGCGAAGTAGGACGAGATATTGATGACGGAGGCGTTGGCGCCGAGATGCGGCAGCAGCCGCTGGGTAAGGAAGAACGCCGCCGTCACATTGAGCGCGAAGGATTGCTGGAATTGGTGCTCGGTGACGGTCTCGAAAGGCACCAGATAAGCGACGCCGGCATTGTTGACGAGGATGTCGAGCGGGCCGGTTGCTTTCGCGCGATCGACCACGGCATCGATGCCGGAAGAGGTCGAGAGATCGGCCGACTGGGTGCCGACGTTGCCCGCCGCCGCAAGTGTCTCGCGGGCGGTCTCGAGCTTGCTGGTGTCGCGACCGACGATCAGCACGTCGGCGCCCTCGCGCAAGAAAGCTTCCGATGTCGCCAGGCCGATGCCGTCCGAGCCGCCGGTCACCAGTGCTCGTTTGCCAGAAAGTCTCATTGAAGGCCAAGTCGCATCGAATGCTCTCGCTGTTGCCCGCGTCACGAAGGCAATGCCGATCGGCGAGGGCGGTCAAGCCGCCGGCCTATCGCTCAGTATGAACTTCGGTTGGCCGCGTGCCGATCCGGTTACCGCAGCAGCGACTGCGACGTCGGCGTCAGGCGCAAGGTTTCGGTCCGCCAGGTCACATCGGCCGCTTGCCATTGGGGCGAAGCGGCAACTGCGGCTTCGTAACTGGCATGCGCCTCGGGACTGTCGAAACCCGTCACCGCGATAAAGACGTTTTCGCTCAAGCGCACCGGCAGGCGGGGAAAGCTGTTTTCAGCGTGCTCGGTGATGAAGGCGCCAAGCAACCGTCCGCCGGCGCCGATAAGGACCGGAACGGCGTCCGTTTCGAAATTGCCGGCGAAATCGGCTTCGGCGCCAGACCGCAGATGATGAATCTGGATGACAACAACACCGGTCAAGCCATTGTCTGCGCTTGGCTTTCCATCCGCCGGCATGGCGCCTCGCTGCGCGCCTGACAGATCGAAGCCGGCGCCTGGCCATGCCGACTTCAAGAGCAGTACATCGTCGGAATCGATCATCGTCGCATTGGCGGCGTCGCGGTGCGCCGTCCACACCGGCCCGTCATAGAAGGCGGTGAGCGCCTGCTTCCGCGCTTCCATGCCATCGAAGCCGCGCAGCCAGACGAATATGTCGGGGCGGTCGAGGTCGCGGAACTGTCCGATGATGGTCATGCCGGCGTGTTCCTGGCCTTCGATGAACCGACTGTCGAAGATGTCGATCAGCGTCTCGCGCCGGCCCGGCTTCAGCGTGTACTGCCGCAACTCGACGACAGGCGAAGCGAGCAGGCTTGCCGTCGCAGGCGCATTCAGGGGTACGGTCATTGTGTCGTCTCCAAAAAACAGGATGATCATCCGGTTTATAAAACAGACCGGTTGTCCTGTTTTGTCAATCTGCTATCGTTGGCAAATGTCAGCAGAGATTGCTCGGGCTCCGAAAGGGCCGCCGCGAAAACGCACCAACGATCCCGAAGGGCTGCGCAACAAGGTGCTCGATATCGCCGAAGCGTCGTTCCAGGCGCGTGGCTATCATGCATCCGCTCTTGGCGAGTTGATGACGACCGCAGGCGTCAGCGGCGGCGCGCTGCATCATCATTTCCCGACGAAGAAGGCGCTCGCTCTGGCGGTGATCGAGGAGCGCGTGGCAGCGGCCCTCGATGAAACCTGGATCAACCCTGTACGGGCGGCAGGCTCGGCGCGCGAAGGCGTGCGCGCGGTGTTCGAGGCGGTGGCGACCGAGCTTGAGCAGCAAGGCTTCGTGCGCGGCTGTCCGCTCAACAATCTGGCGCATGAACTGTCGCTCGCTGACCCGGATTTCCGCGCCGCTCTGGACGATATCTTTGCCGGATGGCGTCAGGCGGTTGCCGACAAGGTGCGAGCCGACCAGCAGTCGGGCAGGGAGCAGGGCACCGACCCCGAGCGCTTTGCGGCACTCGCCATCGCCGCCTATTCCGGCGCCATGTCGATGGCCAAGACGGCACAGGATGCCAGCGTGCTGCGCGATTGCCTGGCCGAACTTCAGGGCAGCTCAACGCCGCCATTCCCGAGCAGAGCGAAGCGGCGTCGCAGGATCCTGCTGCGGCCGGGAAAACCTTGAGGCCGGAACTGCGCTGTTCTAGTTGGAAAGCGGCTTGATCGTCTCGTAACCGTTCACCGATTCCGCGCTGGTCCCTTCGTCGTAGCGCCGGGCGAGGGACGCCTGCAGATCGGGCGCATAAAGCGCGGTAAATGTGTCCAGCGTTTCGCCGGCGCCGTTCTTGAAGGTCTCCGTGACCGCCAGCACGTTGTATTTGCAGCCGCCGACGTTGAACGTCTCCTTGCCCTTGACGACCAGGCTCAGCGTCTTGGTGCTCTTCGGCTGCTTGTTCGGCGACAGCTCGACGAATTCGATCGTGCTCTTGGCTCCCGTCTTCAGCGGAAACAGTTTTCGCAGATCGGAAAACGGGATCGTCGCCACCCGTCCGGTATCGCTGTCGCGAAACACTTCGACCAGGCCGGCAAACAGGAACTGTGTCTGCGGCGATTGCGATTCGTAGTTGTTGGCGACGGACACCATGCCGCCGGCCACCGGCCGAAACTCGCTGCGGACGCCAGGCATTTCCAGAACGAAGCCGGCCTTGGCCGATTTTGCGTCGACACAATCGGCGGCATGCACCGCAGCCGCCGGTAGCAACCCAGCCAGCACCACGCCTATCGAAACGGCTCTCATGAAATCCTCCCCCTCTGCTTGTATTTGCTGCGCGCCAGCATGACCCAAGAAATGCCAGAGCCACAGTGCCGTGTCGACCTGCCATTCCTGGCAACTGGACGGTGGGGCGCCGGCTGTGCTGAATTTCAGGTCATGAATCGCAAGCTCGTCCTCTCCCGTCGCAATTTCCTCGCACAGGCAGCCGGCCTTGCCATGGCTGGTATGCTGCCGCGCGCCGCGCTTGGCCAGACCGGCAAGCGCATCCAGCCCATCGACGCCACCTTTCTGTTCATCGCCGATGTCCATGCCTGCCGCATGTCGAGCGGCCTCAGCCCCAACTGCCTGGAGGAAGGCAAGACCGATGCCGCGCTGTTGCGCAATGTCGCTGTTCTCAATGGCTTGGCCGGCCGGCAATGGCCAGTCGAGATCGATGGCGTTGCAACCCGCCTGCGTTCGGCCGGCAGCCGCATCGATGCGCCGCTCGGCCTCGTTGTCGGCGGCGACATCACCGACGATGGCGGCGGCCAGATCACCGAGCCCAGCGAAGGCACGCAACTGTTGCAGTTCAGCCAGCGCTATCAACAAGGCGTCGGCCCGGACCGCGTGCACATGCCGGTCTATGTCGGCCTCGGCAACCACGATCTCGACCAGAATGGCTCGCCGCCCCATGTCGACTGGTATCGGCGTGAATTGCGCGACTATGTCGAGGTCAACCACCGCCCCGGCGTGTTCTTCAAGCCGCCGGTGCCGGCCACCGAATACGATGTCGACACCGACTGCTATTCCTGGGACTGGGGCGGCCTGCATCTCGTCCAGACCCACCGCTTTGCCGGCGACACCGGCCATGGCGCGGTGAGCAGCCTGCCGTGGCTGAAGCAGGATCTGGCGACCTACGCGGCGGATGGCCGTCCCGTCATCCTGTTCCAGCACTATGGCTGGGACACTTTCTCGGTCGAGCGCTGGGACCCGGCCAAGCGCACCTATGACGATGACGGCGCAGGCGCGCCGCACTGGTGGAGCGAGGCCGACCGCCAGGCGATGCTGGCGGCGCTGAAGGGCTACAATGTCATCGCCATCTTCCATGGCCATCAGCACGAAGTGCCTATGATCTACAAAGCGATGGCCTCGACCTGTTCAAGCCGAAGGCTGCCTATATGGGTGGCTTCGCGCTGGTGAGGGTAACCGGGGACGGCATGGACGTGGTGCTGGGCGAGGCGGCGGGCGACCGGGGCGGGGTCAAGTTCACCAGCGCCTTCAGCAAGAGCCTCAGCCTCTGACAAGAAAAAGGCGGCCTTGAGCCGCCTTCCTCATTGCCTGCAAGATCGAATCAGAGCGCCTTTTTGATCTTGTCCTTCACGTCGCCATAGACCTTCTGCACCTTGCCGGCGGTCTTGTCGGCCGTGCCTTCGGCCTGGGTCTGCCTGTTGCCGGTCGCCTTGCCGCCGACCTCCTTGACCGAGCCCTTGACCTGCTTGGCCACGCCGGCAACCTGATCCTTGTTCACCATCTTTGCATCTCCTGGGATTCCGGGGATTCATTCGCAGGAGGCAAACGGGCCGGCTTGGCTTAGGTTCCCTGGGCGGCGATCATCGTCGCATCTGGTCGCTTATATGGTCGCCGAAACGCTTTGCCGCGTCGTATCGTGTGACTAGTGTGACGAAATTTTGGGGAGACCGCCTTGGCTGAATTTACGCTCATCATCGCCAACAAGTGCTTTTCGTCCTGGTCGCTGAGGCCATGGGTGGCGATGAAGCATCTGGAGATCCCGTTCGAGGAAGGTTTCGTGCGCCTGCGCACGCCCGAGACTTTTGCCGCTCTGGCGAAAGTCTCGCCCACCGGCCTTGTGCCAGTGTTGAATCACAATGGCAGGATTGTCTGGGAAACCCTTGCCATCCTTGAATATCTGGCCGACCTGTTTCCGGAGAAAAAACTTTGGCCGCAGGATATCGGCGCCCGCGCCTTGGCTCGCTCGGTGGCGACCGAGATGCATTCCGGCTTTCGCGAGGTGCGCTATGGCTGGCCGATGAATTTGCGCCGGCCGAAGGGCCACAAGCCGCTCGACGCCGAAGGCGAAATGCAGCGCGCGCGCATCGAAACGATCTGGCGCCAGTGCCGGGAACAATACGGCAAGGGCGGCCCCTTCCTGTTCGGTCATTTCACCGCGGCCGATGCCATGTATGCACCTGTCGTCACCCGCTTCGACACCTATGGCGGCGAACTGGCGCCCGACACGCGCGCCTATGTCGACGCCGTGCTGGCAACGCCGGCGATGCGGCACTGGTATGCAGAAGCGGCGAAGGAGACTTGGCCGGAACCCGGCCCGGACGAATAGGACCACTAATGACATCACGGTGAGTGACCGATGGCCAGCAATGATGGACCGCGTGAGACTACCGCGCCAACAATCTTCCACTGCCGGCTGATCCCGCCTCGGCCGGACTTCGCCTTCACCCTGACGGAGGAGGAGAGGGAGTTGATGGGCCGGCATGCCGACTATCTGCGCGGCAAGCTTGCCGAGGGCACCATGATCCTGGCCGGGCCGGTCGCCGACCCGGCCGGTCCTTGGGGTCTGCTGATCCTGCGTGTCGGCAGCGAAGCCGAGGCAAGAGCGGTCACCGACGGCGATCCGGTGTCGAGCTCCGGCCGCGGTTTCCACTACGAGATCCTGCCGCTGATCAGCGCGATCCTGTAGGCCGCCAGCGTGAGTTTAAGGAAAGTGTGAAACGGTTTTCCCCTGGGAATTGCGTCAGACAAGGGCACTTACAAGAACGCCTCTCGCACCGTTTAATGCGCGGGAGGCGTTCTTTTGCCAGCATTACCGAGATTGCTCTCTGAATTGCTGACACCACGGAAATGCGCCGGCTTGCGATTGGTTCCGGGGCGTGGAATATTTTTTGGAACGCCTTGAGCTCCGCCACCTCGTCAGTTGAGGCTTATGCCTCAGGCACCCTCAGGTTGAATTTGGGCTCCGGCCAAACCAGAAATTGACTCGGCGCTAAAAGAAGTCTATAAGAAACATGTCGATATTTGTTTGACCGACTTTTGTTATCCGCGCATGATGCGCGCCTTTGACGAACTTCCCCATCAAAAATCGAGACAAAACGCTGTTGTGCAGTCGCACGATGGTGAACGAATATTTGCCAGGGAAAGGGTTCTTCATGGCCACCGGCACAGTGAAATGGTTCAACGCCACCAAAGGTTTTGGTTTTATTCAGCCTGACGACGGCTCCGCCGACGTTTTTGTCCACATCTCGGCCGTAGAGCGCGCCGGCATGCGTGACATCGTCGAGGGCCAGAAGCTCGGCTACGAGATGACCCGCGACAACAAGTCGGGCAAGATGTCCGCCGACCAGTTGAAGGCGGCCTGATAAGGAATTCGGCCTTCCGGTGACCACGGATGTACTGGCACCGATGAAAGGCTGAAAGGAGCGCCTTGCGCATCCAACTGGATGCGCGGCGCTTTCATGGAAGGTCAGGCGGTGCCTGGCCTTTTTCATTTTGTGCGTCATGCCGCTAAAAGTGCGCCGCACGCCGGCCGGAACGTGCTAAGGGACGATCCAGCAATCTGAACCGCCCATACTGCCCCGCTGCCGTATTGCTTTGGTCGTAATCGAAGACCGCTCTCGCTCTATCGGCACCAGGCTCCCGACAGGAGAAAGTTTTGACCACTCAATCCAAGACTGCCGACCAGGCCGGCTCGCTGTTCAGCAAGACGCAAACCCAGTCGATGTCACTCAACCGCATCCTGTCCGAGCGTGATGCCGTCAGCGAGGCGCGCGAAGCCAAGACCGCGCGCTTGCGCGAACTGCGCAAGGAAAAGGAAGCCGACGACATGGCAGCGGCCGCAGCCCTTGCGGCGCTGCCGAAGCGGGCAGGCAAACGCTGATGGCCACCAAGCGCGTACCGCCGACGCCGATCGATGCCGATGCGACCATAGCGTCCATGGTCCCGGGCCTGGACAAGCCGGTCGAATATGTCCGCCGTGTGCTGGAAAAGCTCGAGCGCTGCAAGCGCGCGCATGGCGATGCCCAGGTGCGCGTCGGCGTGCGCGGCCGTGCCGAAGCCCCGAACTATCTGGTCGAATATGTCCGCGAGGACAAAAAGACCCAGGAGCGCGTGACCTACCAGGATGCCGCCTATAGCGGCAGCACGCATCGCGAACTGGCGGCGCACCACATCGCCGAGGCGAGGAACTGGTCGCCCGAGGAAATGAACATCACAGCGGTCTCGGCGCTGATCGGCCGCTTGCGCAATCCGCGCGCACCATCATCGCGCTTTTCCGACGAGGACTGACATGGCCATAAAGTTTTCCACCAAGGACCAGCCGGCAGCGCCGGCTGCTGCCACTGCAAAGCAGGCCAAGCCCGCTGCCGCGCCGAAGGCCGCCGAACCGTCGGCAACCGATCTGTTCGAGGCGCCAGCCGCCACGCCCAAGGGCAAGGCAGGCAAGAAGAAATAGCGCCTTGCCGCACCAAGCCGATCGCAATCTCGCAGCACCTGGGCTGGTCGCGTTGGCCGCCAGGGATATCCGGTCGTCAAAACAGGACGACCAGCCGGTTTTCGATTGCCAGAGCTGCGGCGCCTGCTGCTCCTACTCGGCCGAATGGCCGCGCTTCTCGACCGAGGACGATGCGCAACTTGACCGGATTCCGGAAAAGTTCGTGTCCGCCGACCTGTCCGGCATGCGCTGCGAGGGCGTGCGCTGTTCGGCGCTTACGGGCGAGATCGGCAAGCACACGGCCTGCGGCATCTACGAGATCCGCCCGGACGTCTGCCACGCCTGCATGCCTGGCGGCGACGATTGCCTGATGGCGCGCAAGGCGCACGGGATGCCAACGATCTAGCCGACGCCCACCTTGCCTCATCCCACATCCCCCGATAGCTTCCACTACGGGCAGGGCGTTGGAGGAACCATGAGCATCGAATTCCTGTTGACGTCGCTGATCGTCGTGGCTTCGCCCGGCACCGGCGTTCTCTACACGCTGAGCGCCGGGCTTTCGCGAGGCGCGCGCGCCTCGATCACTGCTGCATTCGGCTGCACGCTTGGCATCATCCCGCATATGGCCGCCGCCATCACCGGCCTGGCGGCGCTGCTGCACACAAGTGCTGTCGCCTTCGAGACGCTGAAATATCTCGGCGTCGCCTATCTCCTCTACATGGCCTGGAACACGCTGAAGGAGAAGGGCGGCCTGAGCGTCGATGAAAACGCGGCACCCCGCTCGGCAGCCAAGGTCATCACTTCCGGCATCCTGATCAACATCCTGAACCCGAAGCTGTCGATCTTCTTCTTTGCCTTCCTGCCGCAATTCGTCAGCACGACCGAACCGAACGCATTTGCCAAGATGCTGGAGCTCTCGAGCGTCTTCATGCTGCTGACCTTGGTCGTCTTCGTCGCTTACGGCATCTTTGCCGCCTCGATCCGCAGCCATGTCGTGTCGCGGCCGATGGTGCTGACCTGGATGCGCCGCACCTTCGCCGGCGCCTTTGTCATGCTTGGGGCCAAGCTGGCGCTGGCTGATCGATAGAACAGGATCTGGCAGGCATTGGCCTACTCTTCGTCGGTTCCGGATCCGGTCCGGATGCCTAGACGCCAGGCGGAGGGCGGAAGGCCGATCATCTTCTTGAAGGCGCGGCTGAACGCTGCCTCGGATTCGTATCCGATTTCAGCGGCGATGCTGGCCATGTTGCTGGAGCCGGCGCTGAGCAGCTCCGAGGCGATCTGCATGCGCCATTTGGCGAGATAATGCATTGGCGGCATGCCGACCAGTCTGGTGAAGCGTTCGGCGAGCACGCTGCGCGACAGCGCGGAGTCCTTCGCCAGCGCCTCCACCGTCCAGTTATGCGCCGGCCGGTCGTGGATCAGCGCCAGTGCCCTCGCCAGGTGCGGATCGCGCAGGCCAGCCAGCCATCCCGTGGTTTGTGGCGGCAGCGATTCCAAGTAACGGCGCAACACGTCGACAAACATCAGTTCGCTCAGTTTGGTGAGCACCGTTTCACTGCCTGCGCGCTTTTGCGCCACCTCCGTGACAGCCAGGTTGATGAACTGGCTGAGCCAGCCGCCATCGCCTTTGGCATCTCCGGCCTTGATCACCGGCGGCAAAGCCTCGAGCAGTGGATTGAAAGGCTGTGCATCACAGGCGAGATAGCCGCAAACCAGCCTGGCCGAGGTCGCGCCGTCGCCGGCGCAGTTGATGTAAAACGGCATCCGGCCGGCTGTTGCGATGTCGAGAACGTCGGCTGTCGGCGGATCGGCGCGCAACGCCGGATTGCTGGACATAATGTGCGGGTCGCTCCTGGTGAAGACGACGACTTCGCCGGCCTCCAGCGCGATCGCTTCCTGGCCGACGATGCGCGCGAAGCAGCGACCGGCCGTTACCACATGGTAGGAGATCAGATGGTCCGCGCCGGGCAGGATCTTCGGCAGGATGGACGATGGCGCCGGCGAACAGACGGCCCACGGCTCGTGGCCCTCAATGTCAAAAAACGTCGCGCCGGTAAGGCGTACCGTCCTCAACAGGTCAGACAGAGCATCCCCGGCCATTCCGTTTCGTCCCGCACCCGGCTAGCCGGTGAGCCATCCCTTTCGAGTTCCGGACGCGCTGTCAAGCGAGGCGGACGCCGTATCATTCAGTTCGCGGCCAGAACTCCTAAGCCTGCACCGGTGCTCAAGCGCTGCCGAGAGTGGGCGCTGAGTGCTGTCGAAACCAACCAGGGACAAAAGTCATGACGGTACATAAGGGCGGGTGTTTTTGCGGCGCTGTGGAAATCGAAGTGCACGGAGCCGCCGAGGCAATGGGCTATTGCCATTGCGGTTCTTGTCGATCGTGGTCGGCGTCTCCCGTGAACGCCTTCACGCTGTGGAAGCCTCAGAACGTCAAGGTCACCAGGGGCGCGGAGTTCCTGTCCGGGTTCGAGAAGACCGAAATGAGCGATCGCCAGTTCTGCACGAAATGCGGTGGTCATCTGATGACCGTTCATCCGCCGCTCGGCCTGGTCGATGTCTATGCGGCAACCATACCAGGCGTGAAATTCACGCCTGGGGTTCACGTCAACTACGCTGAGACCGTGCTGCCGATGAAGGACGGGCTGCCCAAGCTCAGGGACTTTCCGGCTGAGCTCGGCGGCTCCGGCATCGCGGTGCCGGAATAAGGCCCGGCCACTGCTCGCCATTTTTGACAACGACAATTCAAGACAGGAGATTGTTCATGGAAATCGCAACATTTCGCGCCACGCAGGAGCCGATCAAGGATCTCTATCGCAGGGATGCAAAGGCCGCGTTCCTCACCTTGAAAGCCAAGGGTGTCGCCGACGCGTCCACCGTGACCTGTAAGGTCGAGACCGGACGCGGGCTGGCGCTTGCCGGCATCCACCCGATGGCCGGGGGCAGCGGCCAGGAACTCTGCTCCGGCGACATGCTGCTGGAGGCGCTGATCGCATGCGCCGGTGTCTCGATGCGCGCGGCGGCGGCCGTGCTCGAAATTCCGATCAGGTCCGCCGAAGTTTCCGCGGAAGGTGACGTCGATCTTCGCGGCACGCTCGGCGTGACTGCGGGTGTTCCAGTGGGCTTCAAGGAAATCCGCTTGCGGTTCGACATCGACACCGACGCTCCCCAAAGTCAGCTCGACCAACTGCTCGAACTCACGGATCGCTATTGCGTGATCTTCCAGACCATCCAGAACAGTCCCAGCACCACGGTGAAGCTGCACCGCGTCAGCCAGTGACCAGAAAACCGGCCCGGAAACTCGACTTGAGCGAGATTCCGGGCTGGGAACGGGAGTGCCGGGCAACGCTTCTATCCTTTGACGTAACCCATCGCCTCGACGATCAGCCCGTCCGCGACACGCATCAGGTTGACGCCGCGGATGGAGTTGCCGTCGGCCATGAAGTAGCGCCAGCGGATCGTCGCCCGTTCACCGGCGACGAAGGTTTCCTCGAGGTCGAAGCGCGTGCCGGGCTGGGTGGCGATCGCCGACCATAGGTCAATGCATGCCTCTTTGCCGGCATGGCGGGCGCCGTCCGGCGCCGGCACGGTGTTTTCGATAACGCAATCCTGCGCCACCAACTCGGCAAGCGCGGACGGATCGTGCAACTGGAACACATCGTTGAAGCGACGCATGATCTCGGCCGTCTGGCTAGAGTGGTCGTCCGGATGAATGCTCGTGATGCTGTCCTGGCTCATCTCATACCTCCTGGTTTTCATTGTTCCGTGGCAGTGGTGGCGGCCAGCTCGGCCTTGAGGGTGATGGTTGTAACGCCGGCCAAAGCGCGAGAGACAAGGCAGGTCGTCTTCGCCGTCTCCGCTATACGCTGGAATTCGGCAGGCTGAAGGCCGGGAATCTCTGCTTCCGTTTCGAGCTCGATGCGGGTGATCGTCGGCCCGGCGGCGGTCGCGCCGAGATGCACCTTGGCGACGGTGCGGATGGTGCGGGCGACGTGGCCTTCCTGGCCGAGGATGAAGGTCAGCGCCATCGAGAAGCAGCCGGCATGTGCTGCCCCGATCAGCTCTTCGGGATTGGTGCCCGGACCGTTCTCGAACCGCGACGGAAAGGAATAGGCGCCTTCGAAGACGCCGCTGCCAAGCCGCAGACGGCCGCCGCCTTCCTTCAGCGTGCCTTGCCATTCTGCGGAAGCTTCACGGATGGTCATGGTCGTTCTCCTGGTTCGGGGTTGAAAAGCGGCCAATTGGGTCAGGCGCAGTCGATGACAACCTTCCCGAACACGTCGCCCTGCTGGAAGTGGCGGTACGCTTCGGGGGCTTCGGCAAAGGGGAAGACCCTGTCGATAACGGGCTTGAGGCGATGCTGCGACACGGCGCGCAGCATGGCCTCGAGATTGCTGCGGCTGCCGACGAACAGGCGGCTGATGGTGGCGAGGCTGCGCTGATAAAGCGCTGCCGGCATCTCGATCGATCTGCCACTGGCATCCTGCAGCGTCAGCAGCACGATGTGTCCATAAAGCGTGCTGGCAATCAGCGACTGCGCGAAGGTGGCCGGGCCGCCGGTTTCGACGACGAGGTCGATGCCGCCTGTCTGCTCGCGCGCCCAGCCGCCCCATTCCGGTATGTCGGTGCTGGAGACAACGAGGTCGGCGCCCAGCGCCCGCAGCCTGTCGGCCTTCTCCGCGCGCGATGTGATGGCGACAACCCGGCAGCCGAGCAACTTGGCGAACTGCAGAGCAAACAGCGAAACGCCACCCGAACCGATGGTGAGAACCCATTGACCAGGCTTCGGAATCCGGGTCCCGGTCACCGCGTTCCAGGCCGTCACGCCGGCGCAGGTCAGCGTCGCCGCTTCGTGCCAGCTCAGATGATCGGGCAGTCGCGCCGCCCATTGTTCGTCGAGCACGGCAAACTCAGTCAGCATGCCGTCCAGCGTACAGCCGAGCTGGTCGATCAGACCGGCATTGATGCGGCCATCGATCCAGCGGGCGAAGTAGCTGCCGGTGACGCGGTCGCCGACGGCAAAACGGGTGACGGCATCGCCGATTGCGACGACGTCACCGGCGCCGTCGCTCAGCGGCACGATGCCTTGCCGCGGCGGCAACGGATAGGTGCCGCCAAGGATCATCGTGTCGCGCCGATTGAGCGAGGCGGCGCGGACTCGCACCACGATCTCATGCGGTTTCGGTTCCGTCCGCGCCTCGTCGCGCATCGCCAGGGATTCGGTTCCACCAAACCCTTCAAGACGGTAGCTGCGCATATCACTCTCCTATATAATATATAGACTGATCTACATATTATATAGACCGATTGTCATATTCTTGGCAAGGCCTATAATGCGTCACTGCTGACAGAGGTTGACATGGCCAACGACACCCGCACCCGCATACTCGAGACCACAGGCCTGTTGCTCAGGCAGCGCGGCTATCACGGCACCTCGCTCAACGACATTCTGGGCGCCAGCGGGGCGCCGCGCGGCTCGCTCTATTTTCATTTCCCGGGCGGCAAGGACCAACTGGTCATCGAGGTGACGCGCAACAGCGTTGCCGACGTCACGAAAAGGCTGGGCGAAGCACTGGCAGCCGAGAGCGATCCTGCAGTGGCCGTCCATCACATCTACCAGTCGGTCGGGCGCATGCTGGAGGACAATGATTTTTCGCTGGGTTGCCCCATCGCGCCGGTGGTGCTGGATTCACCCACCGATGTGCCGGAACTGGCGGAACTCTGCCGATCGGCTTTCGAGCAATGGATCGGCTTGCTGCGACAGGCCTTCGTCAGGGCAGGGGTGCCCGAACGCCGCGCGCACGCTTTGGCGCTGCTGATCGAATCGTCGCTGGAAGGGCTTATGGTGATTGCGCGGGCCACCCGCGACCGTGCACCGGTGCTGGTGGTGGCCGACGAGGTGGCGGCGCTTGTCGAGCAGGCGGTGCTTGCAGGCAAGGTTGCGCGGCAGGCGGACAGCGCCGCCTAACCATCCGCTTTCCAAAACAAAAAAGGGCGCCTCTCGGCGCCCTTTCCGTATGCATAAGCCAGATAGCTTGGATTAGAAATGCCGCCACTCAAGCCCGCTTGCGGGCTTGAGCAACTTTAGCTCATAGGCGGCTTTATGGATTCTTAGAAATCCATGCCGCCCATGCCGCCCATGCCGCCGCCGCCCATGCCGCCAGGCATGCCGCCGCCAGCAGACTCCTTCTTGGGAGCCTCCGCGATCATGGCTTCGGTGGTGACGAGCAGGCCGGCGACCGAAGCCGCGTCCTGGAGAGCGGTGCGAACGACCTTGACCGGGTCGACGATGCCCATGGCGATCATGTCGCCATACTCGCCGGTCTGGGCGTTGTAGCCGTAGGTCGCGCCCTTGTTGTCGAGGATCTTGCCGGCAACGATCGAAGCTTCAGCACCTGCGTTCGAAGCGATCTGACGGGCCGGAGCCTGCAGTGCACGACGAACGATGTTGATGCCGGCAGCCTGGTCGGCATTGACGCCGGTGACCTTGATGTTGGCCGAAGCGCGCAGGAGAGCGACGCCGCCGCCTGCAACGATGCCTTCTTCCACGGCCGCGCGGGTCGCGTTGAGGGCGTCATCGACGCGGTCCTTCTTTTCCTTGACTTCGACTTCCGTCGCGCCGCCGACACGGATCACCGCAACGCCGCCGGCGAGCTTCGCCAGACGTTCCTGCAGCTTCTCCTTGTCGTAGTCCGACGTGGTCTCTTCGATCTGCTGCTTGATCTGGGCAACGCGGCCCTGGATCTCGGCCTTCTTGCCGGCGCCGTCGACGATGGTGGTGTTCTCCTTGGAGATTGACACCTTCTTGGCGCGGCCGAGCATGTTGAGGCCGACATTCTCGAGCTTGATGCCGAGGTCTTCCGAGATGACCTGGCCACCGGTCAGGATGGCGATGTCTTCCAGCATGGCCTTGCGGCGATCACCGAAGCCCGGCGCCTTGACGGCGGCGATCTTCAGGCCACCGCGCAGCTTGTTGACGACCAGCGTGGCCAGAGCCTCGCCTTCGACGTCTTCCGAGATGATGAGCAGCGGCTTGGAGGTCTGCACGACAGCTTCGAGAACCGGCAGCATGGCCTGGAGGTTGGACAGCTTCTTCTCGTGCAGGAGGATGTAGACGTCCTCGAGCTCGGCAACCATCTTGTCGGCGTTGGTGACGAAGTAGGGCGAGAGATAGCCGCGGTCGAACTGCATGCCTTCGACGACTTCCAGCTCGGTCTCGGCGGTCTTGGCTTCTTCAACCGTGATGACGCCTTCATTGCCGACCTTCTGCATCGCTTCGGCGATCATGGCGCCGACCGACTCGTCGCCATTGGCCGAGATCGTGCCGACCTGGGCAACTTCCTCGGAGGTCTTGATCTTCTTGGCAGCCTTGCCGAGAGCCGCGACGACTTCGGTCACGGCCAGGTCGATGCCGCGCTTCAGGTCCATCGGGTTCATGCCGGCGGCAACCGCCTTGTGGCCTTCCTGGACGATCGACTGCGCCAGGACGGTCGCGGTCGTGGTGCCGTCGCCGGCGATGTCGTTGGTCTTCGAAGCAACTTCGCGGACCATCTGCGCGCCCATGTTTTCGAACTTGTCTTCAAGCTCGATTTCCTTGGCGACGGTGACGCCGTCCTTGGTTATGCGCGGTGCGCCGAACGACTTGTCGATGACGACGTTGCGGCCCTTGGGGCCGAGCGTGACCTTCACCGCGTCGGCGAGGATGTTGACGCCGCGCAGCATGCGCTCGCGGGCGTCGCGGGAGAATTTTACGTCTTTAGCAGCCATTTTTTAGCTCCTGGCAGGGGGCTTGCGATCAAGCCCGAAATTAGTTGACGGTGAGGCCGATAATCAGCCGATGATGCCCATAATGTCGGATTCCTTCATGATCAGAAGGTCTTCGCCATTGAGCTTGACTTCGGTGCCCGACCACTTGCCGAACAGGATGCGGTCGCCGGCTTTGACGTCCAGCGGGACCAGCTTGCCGGCTTCGTCGCGAGCGCCGGAGCCGACGGCGATGATCTCGCCTTCCTGCGGCTTTTCCTTTGCCGTATCCGGGATGATGATCCCGCCGGCGGTCTTGGATTCGGATTCGACCCGGCGTACGACCACGCGGTCATGAAGCGGGCGGAACTTCGACTTTGCCATTTTTTCTTCCTCGAATGAGAACGGTGAGAGCTGTTCCTCGATCCGGCGGTGCCGGATGTGCGTTAGCACTCACCTGGGGAGAGTGCTAACGTCGCGCTGAAATAAGCGCGTGGCTTTCGAGAGTCAAGGCGCGCGGGAAGGGGCAATAGCGCGAAATTTTTCCAAAGTTGCCTCACGATTCCGGAAAACCCGGCTCGCTGCCTGAACGCAGGCCCGAATGCCGTCCTGTCGATGGGAACTCAATGTCCGAGGCGCAGGCCGATCTCGCGCGTTTCAAAATCCAGCAACAGGCTATTCTTCTCGAAGTAGCGGATGCCGACGATGTTATGCTCGAGCCCGGGAACGATCTCCACCTCGGGATTGTAGGTGGTCTTGAAATTCCAATCGTCCTGTCCGTCGGCTTTTACCAGGACTTTCGTGCCTCGGTTCAGCGACGAATACGGCGCCGAGGCGTCGGTGGAGACCATGATCGTTGAGTTGCCCGTATCGTAAAGCGTTGGCCGGCACGTCGGTTCAAATCCCCGTGAGATACAGGCGTCGATCGTGGGAAAATTGTATCGCAAGCTGGCCACTTTCCAGCTTTGCACCCTGAAGTCCCTTTTTACGTCTTTCGGCACGCCGATATGGAGCGCTTCCACTTGCGGGCAGTTGCCGTCCTCGTTTGTGCAGACCTTCCATTTGGCGCCGATCGGCGAGAGGTAATAGCCTTTGTGGAGGCCGGGCCCAAAGTTCACATAGGCAAGCGGAGATTTGATGATCCGGTCTGGTCCGCCTCCGCCAACGGGAGAGATACCGAAAGTGCCTTTGGCCCAAAGCGGGCCACCAACGATTTCGCCGGTACTTCGCCTGACTACTTTGTAGCGGACGAGGAACGGGATTGCAGTGATGGTGGCGACCGGGGATTTCGGCGACCCGAAAGCCACGCGAGCATAGGCAACGTTGCCGTACTCATCGTAAGTTCCATACGTCATCACCGCCTGTTGCGTGGTCACCATGATGCCGTCGATCTGCTGATCCTTCGTGATCTTTATTCCTGTGTCCGAACAGAGTTCGGCCGACAGCACCGATTGGCACTCGATCGTCATTCCGCTCGATCCGGTATCGAGCAGCAAAGGCTGGTTTACTGTGTGATCGCCGAGCGAAAGGATTTTCACATAAAGCATGCGAATGTTCCTTGGCTCTCCGGGATACTCCAATTTGATCAAAGGCACGATCAACGAGTGTGCATCTTCGCATTGGGCCGGTGGCAATGTGGCCCCGAGTGCCGCGGCAATTGCCATCAGGCGTGCAAACCATTGAAAGCGAATCCCCAATGCATCCCTCCCGCAGAGCTGAACTACTGGAGGAAAGTCTAGTTTCCGCATGCCAAAGTAAAGCTCTGAAGCTGGCCGACTCCGCAAATTGCGGCGAACCAAGGCCAGATGGTCATGCCGCCCTAGACTTCGACAGGCTTCGCCCACCGAGTGTCATGCGGCACCAGCGTGCCGAAGAAATCTACCGGCGCCGCAGCGATTCAAGCACCAGAAGCGGGCATCGTTCCGCCAGCCCATAAGTCCCTGTCGGTGCGAGGCGGACATGGCCGAAAAACCGGCTCGCCTCTTCGACCAGCGTCGCCGCCGGGGCGAAACTGTAGACAGTCTGCGAATTCGCATAGACATCGATGGTGCCGATGACCGGCATCTCCCATCCGGTCGTGGCGGCAAGGGCTTCCCGGTCGGCAAACATCGCATCGAAGGCGTCGAGGATCGCCCGCACCGGAATGGCGCGGTCGGGATCGCTGCCGGCACAAGCCATGGCAATGCGCCATTTGAGTTCGTGGAAGGTCGCGACACCACCGGAAAGCGTCAGCGCCCGGACCTCCTGCAGATCATCCTGTTCCTGAGGACTTGCATAGGCGCGCAATGCAGCCCGCCCACCGGACTTCAGCACACGCGCAATCTCGGCAAGCAGCGCCTGCCGTGCTACCGAGGAGTCCAGCGCCGACAGGCAGCCGTCGCCGATCACCGCCCGGGCGCTTTCGTCGCCCAGCGGCAGCTCCAGCCAGTTGCCGATCACCGCCTTGCGTGACGCGGTATCGCCCGGCCAGATGCCCGATATCATGGCAGTGGACTCGTCGATCGCGAGCATGGTCCTTCCGAGGCCGGCAAGCTCCGGCGTGACCCCGAGCAGCACCACATCGACCGATTGCAGGCTAAGTTCGCGCTCATAGGCGGCGACAGCTTCCGGGGGCGGACACAGCGGCGACCCGAGAAGCCGCCAGTGACGGCGAATTGCGTCCCAATGCTCAGTCATGCGGAACGGTTTGGGGAAAGGCTGGACATATTTCCTTCCAGGCTGTTGGTTGCCTTGCGAGTTGCCTCATGCATGGAAAGGCCATGGCCCGCATTGCCGTCATAACGCATGAATTTGACCGCTTCCAGAGCCGGCGGGGCCTCCTGCTGCGCCAGGACAGCCCCTACATGCTGTTCGACGTCCTGGCGGAGTTGAAACGGCGCGGTCACTCCGTGCAGATCATGCGTGGACCCTCGGCAAGTCATAACGCCGATATTGCCGTCCTGCATGTCGACGCGACAGTGACGCCATCGGACTATGTCGACTACGCGCGCGGATTTCCGATTTGTCTCAATCTTGGTGCGACCGACATTTCCAAGCGCCGCATTAGCGGTGCGATCCTCGAGGAGGGTGCCAACTGGAGCGGCCAGGTCATCGTCAAGAGCAACCTCAATCATTGGGGGACGCCCGAGGAGCAGCTCAACCGAAAATCCGTTCGCGCCGGCAAGGCAGTGCCTTTCCCGGGCGCGCAGACCTTCGACCGTTATCAGGTGCATGCCTCGCTGGCCGATGTGGCGCCGGAGATTTTCAGGCGTGCCGACCTGATCGTGGAAAAATTCATTCCCGAAATCGAGCCCGACGGGTTTGCGGCGCGGTTCTGGATATTCTGCGGCGATCGGGAGCGCTGCACCCGCTATGTCTCGCCGCAGCGCCTGGTCAAGGGCGACGACACCGTCCGCCGGGAGCCGGTTGCGGTTCCCGACGAACTGCGCGCCTTGCGTCGGAAGCTGGGCTTCGACTATGGCAAATTCGACTTTGTCCTGCATGAGGGCAGGGCGGTGCTGCTCGATGCCAACAAGACCCCAGGTCGCGCCAGGAACCTGTCGAAGATCGTTGCCGCCGGCACCGCCAACCTGGCCGACGGCTTCGAAAACCTCATCCACCAGACCGGACGGTGTCGAATCGGGCGCTAGAGGAACAACCCCAGCTGCGTATGGATGATCGACCGGTAGTCCTCGATGGTGTGGCGGCTTTCCTCTTGGTCCTGGGTCAGCGCCATGCGCACGACGCCGCCGGCCAGTTGGAAGATCAGGAAAACCATACGGCCGAACTCATTGCGTCGCTCTGGCGCGAGAAAGGGGCCGACATGGTCGCAGAACATCGTCGCCTGGCGCCGGGTTTCGGCGATGTCGAGATTCTTCAGCGCCTTGTCAGCCTGGATGGCGTTTTGCAGGTCCTGGATGGCGGGGTCGCCGGCGACACGCTCATAATAGTCGTCGAGTAGGCGGTCGGCCGCCGCGATGACGTCGTCCAGCCCGCCAATGTCGGCAACGATGGCGGCAAGCCGGGCGCGGCTCACTTCGGAGAACCGCTCGTAGAGCATCGCCAGGATCGCCGACTTGTTGGGAAAATAATGATAGACAGTGGCGATCGGCCCGCCGGCCTGTGCGCCGACTTCCTTCATGGTGACGGCGTCGATGCCTTTCTCGCCGATCAGCCGCATGGTCGTCGACAGGATGGCGTCGATGCGCTCGCGGCTGCGCTCCTGTTTGGGCCTGCGCCTCGGTTCGGTCGTCATCTGCACTGCTTCGTTCATGCCGCCATCCTCTCGATCGCCCAGACCATTCGATCGCCAAGACCATCCCCAGCCTTGTTGGTGCCAAGTCCCGCTACTGATTGACAAACGAATATGATCGAGTATCAGTTTCTAAATGCTGACAGACTGTCAGTTTTTTTGCCGTCAGGCAAGGACGTTGGGAGGCGACCGTGACTTCTGCTGGTAACGCCGATGCCGGGAACGGCGACTGGCTGGTCGGCAACCCGACTGGGGCGCAACTCGCCTCGGCATTGTGGATCGGCTCGGTCGGCTTGCTCATTCTCGGGCTGCAGCCGGTGCTTCTCGGCGCGCTCTACACCGAAGGACATGTCAGCGGTGACGAACTCGCGCTGGTCGCCACGGCGGAGATGATCGCCATCGGCATCGGATCGGCGGTCATCGCCATGATGCTGTCCGCCCACAATATGCGCTCGAAAAGTGCCGTCCTTCTGCTCTTGTTGGCGCTGGCGAACGGGGCGACCGCCTATGCGCTGACCTCGACCTCGCTGATTGCCGCCCGCGCGGTGGCGGGCCTCGCCGAGGGTGGGCTGGTGGCGGTCGCCACGGAACTGATCGCCCGTTCGCGCCGGGCCGAGCGCATCGGCGGCTTCTTCGTCACCCTTCAGACCCTGGCGCAATGCGCCCTTGCCCTGCTGCTGGCGCTTTACGTCATCCCGGCCGCCGGATCGGCAGGCGGCTTCATCGTCCTTGCCGTCGTCTGCATCGCTTCGGTGGCGGTCGCCTTCATCGTCCCCGATAGCTATGCCGACCTGCCCAAGGAGGAACAGTTCAGCAATGTGCTGACCGTTCCTTCGCTTGCCGCTTTGCTGTGCGTCTTCTGCTACTTTATGTTCTTCGGCTCGGTCTGGGCGTTTCTCGAGCCGCTTGGCGCACAATACGGCATCGATGGCCGCAGCGTCGGCCTGATCGTCTCGGCCAGCCTCGCATTGCAGGTGCTGGGTGCAATGACGGCTACCGTCTTCGAGGCGCGTATCGACTACCGCTTCGCCATCGTGGCGATCGGCGTGGTCGCCGTCGCCAGTTCCGTGGTGCTCGCCGGCAGCCCCGGCCTGACGGTTTTCTGGGTCGCGGCCTTGATCATGGGCTTCATCCTTCTGTTCATCGTGCCCTATCAGATCCGGCTGGCGATCACCGCCGACGAGACGCGCACGGCCGTGCTTCTGGTGCCGGCGGCCCAGCTTTTCGGTCTGGCGATCGGCCCGGTCGCGGCATCGCTGCTGATCGACGGCAAGGATTTTCGGCCGGTGCCGGAATTTGCCGCCGCCAGTGCTGCGGCCAGCGTCGTGCTGCTCGGCCTGTTCGTCCTGATCGCACGGCGCCGCCGCGCCATCGCCTGAGACACGACCGGGGGAGCATCTCCTCGATACTTGACTAAGTCAAATAAATGACCGATCGTTGATGGGCAGGAGGCTTCCCATGACGATCCATCATCAACCCGGCAAGGAACGCATCGACGCGGTGCGGGCTTTCAACCGCTTCTACACCCGCCAGATAGGTCTGCTCGACGAAGGCCTGCTGAAAAGCGCCTTCTCGCTGACCGAGGCGCGGGTGCTCTACGAACTGGCGCATCGCGATGGCCTGACCGCCAGCGATCTCATCCGCGATCTCGGCCTCGACGCCGGTTATGTCAGCCGGCTCCTGAAGAAGTTCGAGCACCTGCAGCTGATTGCGCGCGCGCCGCTGGCGTCGGATGCGCGGCAGTCGTCGATCACGCTGACGCCGGTGGGGCGGCAGGCCTTCGCGCCGCTGAACCGGGCTTCGCACGACCAGGTCGCGGCCTTGCTGGAGCGGCTTCCTGCTGCCGAACAGGACCGGCTGGTCAAGGCCATGCAGACGGTGCAGCAACTCCTGGGCGACAGCCCGGAGTCCAAAGTGCCGTATGTGCTGCGCCCCTTGCAGGTCGGCGACATCGGCTGGGTGGTGCGCCGCCAAGGACAGATCTACGCACAGGACTATGGCTGGGACGAAACCTACGAGGCGCTGGTCGCCGAAATCCTCGGCGCCTTCGTAAAATCCTTCGATCCAGAATGGGAACGCAGCTGGATCGCCGAACGGCAAGGGGAGGTGGTCGGCTCGGTCTTCGTCGTGCGCAAGTCCGACGCGGTGGCGAAGCTGCGCCTGCTCTATGTCGAACCATCGGCGCGCGGCCTCGGCATCGGCAAGCGGCTGGTTCAGGAGTGCATCGGCTTTGCTCGCGCCAAGGGCTACAAGACGCTGACCCTATGGACCAACGACATCCTGACCGCCGCCCGCCACATCTACGAGAGTGCCGGCTTCAGGCTGGTGGACGAAGAGCGCCATCACGCCTTCGGCAAGGATCTGGTCGGCCAGAACTGGAACCTGGAGCTGTAGCGCCTTTTCACCTTCTCCCCTTATGGAAGAAGGCAAGAGCGCGCACAAA
This sequence comes from Mesorhizobium sp. C268A, assembly GCF_040324475.1. Lineage (NCBI taxonomy): Bacteria > Pseudomonadati > Pseudomonadota > Alphaproteobacteria > Hyphomicrobiales > Phyllobacteriaceae > Mesorhizobium > Mesorhizobium sp. C268A. The sequence goes on along the minus strand of NZ_JAMYVX010000001.1, from coordinate 678,977 downwards.
CGCTCTCACACTCTAACCGGGACCCATATCTCCAGCCCGCCATTGCCGCTGCGCGGATCGAACTCCGGGCCGTAGCGCTCGAATTCGGGGCCGTCGGCTATATCGTGCCCCGAGGCCGGCAGCCATTTGTTCCAGATCGTGTTGACGGTGCGGCGGATGGTCGAGATGTGTTCCGCATGCGTGAAGACTGCGTATTTCTGCGCCGGCACGCGCACCCGGGAAAGCTCCTTCGGCAGGTCGGAGAAATCCAGCACTTCGACGCCGGCGATGTAATCGAAATTGCCGGCATCGTCGCCGTTGACGCAGACGCCATAGGCGACGTCGCCGGTCTCGCCCGGAATGTTGCCGATATAGGGACCGAAACGCTGCCACTGCATCGGAATGGCAGCGCTGGTCTCGCAGCTGTAGCGTTCGCCGAGCCCGGCAATGAGGAAGGGGCGGCCGGTCTCGAAGCGCGGCGGCGGCAGTGAGGCGAGGAAGGACTGGTCCATCAGGATCGGCTCCACGAGATCGAGATTGCTGAGGCTGCCCTGCGCGCGCACCAGTTCCGGCGTCGTGCCGAACTGGTCGCGGAAGGCGCGGGTGAAGGCTTCGTGCGAGGCGTAGCCGGCATCGAGCGCGACCGCGAGGATGTCGGGCGCGCCGGAAGCCAGCTTGCGCGCCGCTTCGGTCAACCGGCGCGCGCGCATATAGCCCATCACCGAACGGCCGGTTGCGGCGCCAAAGGCGCGCGTCACATGAAAGCGCGAGACGCCGCTGCTTTGCGCGACATCTTCAAGCGAGATCGCTTCCGGCAGATGGCTCTCGACAAACCACAGCGCTTTCTCGGTCGGGTTCATGAGTCTCCTCGCATTTGGCCGCACCATGCTGCCGGCTCTTTGCGAGGCCAGTTTGATCGAAATTGCGCCTGTCGTAAAATTGAAGGGCGCTGGTCGACTGTGGCAGGTCACCATCGTGGAAAGCCGCTGCTGGGCGGCCTCGGCCTGGCTCGCTGGGACAATATCCGGGCGCGCTGGGTGCGGGCACCATCCTTGCCTATGCCCTGTGGAACCACCGCCGGCTCGATGCCTTCGCCGCCGGCGAAATGCCGCCGAAAGCCTAGGTGTGCCGGTGGCGAGGACGCGCAAGACGACCTTTCTTCTCACGGCGTTCTCGACGGCAATTCACGTCTCGGTCGGGAGGTCATCCGCAACCGTCATTGCCTGTGCCGTGACCGCATCTGCATGGCTGCCATCCCTCTTTTTCGGCTCTGGCGCAATGCGGCGCCTTGAATGGTAAGCACGCTTATAATATATACCGCTCATGGTTTCCGACGGCATAGATAGATTGGGCTTTTTGATCCACGACGTGCAGCGCCTTATGCGCAAGCGCTTCGAGGCGCGCGCCCGCGGACTTGGCCTTTCCTCGGCACAATGGCGGCTTCTGGTTCGCGTTGCCAAGGAGGCGGGCGTCGCCCAGGCTCGCCTCGCCGAACTCCTCGAAATCGAGCCGATCAGCGTTTCACGCCTCGTCGACCGGATGGAGGAGGGCGGCTGGATCGAGCGGCGCTCCGACGCAACTGACCGGCGCGTGCGCATGATCTTCCCGACAGCCAAGGCGAACGCGGCCTATGCCGAGGTCAAAAGCCTTGCTGGCGAAGTTTATGAGGAATCGCTGGTCGGCGTTTCGCCGGACGACCGCCGCGTCCTGATCCGGGCGCTGGACACCATCGTGCAAAACCTGGCGGACGGCGAGACGTCGTCCTTGAAGAGTACGGAAGGGGCAGCAGCATGAACGCGGCAGCCAAGCTAGACGAGAATGTAACCAAGATCGAGACGCCGGCACAGCCTGCCGCCGAAGCGCCTGCACAGCCGGCCGCAGCACCTGTCGCGATGGCTCCCCCGGTTCAACCCGGTCCGGCTCCGGTCAAGAAGCGCCGCATCGGCCGCTTGCTGCTGATGGTCGCCCTGCCAGCCGCGCTGGCCATTGGTGGCGGTTATGTCTGGGTGACCGGCGGCCGCTATCAGGAAACCGAGAACGCCAATTTGCAGCAGGCCAAGGTGTCGATCGCCTCGGACACGGCCGGCCGCATCGTTCAGGTCGGCATCTCGGACAATCAGCAGGTCAAGCAGGGCGATGTGCTGTTTGCCGTCGACCCCGAGCCCTACCGGATCGCATTGGCGCAGGCCGACGCGGCGGTCGCAGTCGCACGGGTCGGAATCGAACAGCTGCGCGCCGCCTACAGCCAGGCACTGGCGCAGGAAAAGTCCGATGCCAGCCAGGTCGACTACGCGCAGTCGCAGTACGACCGCGCCGCCGACCTTGCCCAGAAGGGCATCAACGCCAAATCGTCGCTGGACGAGGCCAAGAACGATCTCGACAAGGCCAGGCAGCAACTGGCCGTTGCCGAGCAAGGCATCATCAGCGCCAAGGCGGCTCTCGCCGGCAATCCCGATATCGAGACCGACAAGCATCCGACGGTGATGGCCGCACTCGCCGCGCGCGACAAGGCCGCCTACGATCTGGCGCAGACCACGGTCAAGGCGCCGGCCGACGGCGTCATCAGCCAGGCCTCCTCGTTCAAGGTCGGCCAGTATGTCGGTTCCGGCACGCCGCTGTTTGCGTTGGTCGAGACCGGCGACACCTGGATCGATGCCAATTTCAAGGAAACCCAGCTTACCCACATGAAGCCTGGCCAGAAGGCCGAGATCGTCGTCGACACCTATCCGGGCAGAACTTTCGAAGCCACCGTCAAGGCGATCGGCGCCGGCACCGGCGCGGAGTTTTCGCTGCTGCCAGCTCAAAACGCCACCGGCAACTGGGTCAAGGTCACGCAGCGCATTCCGGTGCGCCTGGAGCTGACCGATGCCGACGCCAAAATGGCGCTGCGCACCGGTATGAGCGCCTCGGTTACGGTGGATACCGGCGTTGCTCGCGGGTTCCCCGCTATCTTTGGCCACGCCACCGCAGGCGAAGCACAATAGACTGTGAATGGACCGTGATCTCGAAAAGCAGGATCACGGCCCGGCAGAACGCCCGCCGCAGGCGAGGTGAAGTTGAGATGCCAGGATCGGTCCGACGGCAGGTTGAACGAGGGGTGGATTGGACCGGGCCGCATCGCGGCCTGCCCAGAACCTGGACCATCTCGGCGCCCATCCTTCGGACCTTGGATTTCCGGGCGGCAAGCGCCTGATGTGTCGAGACCTTCGATCGATGTAACCCCCCACATCGATAGATCGCGTCCCACCGCGATGAGGGTCTCTTCACCAGAGAAGGCCTCGCCGCCCGGAAACCTAATGTACACGTTTTTGTTACCTGTCGGAAGTTCCGCATCATGACCACACCAGAACCTTTCAAGGAAGTGCCGCATCGCGGCCTGATCACTGTGGCGCTGATGCTGGCGACGGTCATGCAGGCGCTCGACACCACGATCGCCAATGTCGCGCTGCCGACCATGACCGGCGACCTCGGCGCGTCGCCCGACAACATCAACTGGGTGTTGACCTCCTACATCGTTGCCGCCGCGATCATGACGCCGGTGACCGGCTGGCTGGCCGACCGCTTCGGCCGCAAGGAACTGTTCCTGGCGGCGGTTGTCGGCTTCACCGTGTTCTCGATGCTGTGCGGCATTGCCTGGAGCCTGGAGAGCATTGTGTTCTTCCGGCTGATGCAGGGCGTGTTCGGCGCAGCCATCGTGCCGCTGTCGCAGACCTTCCTGCTCGACATCAACCCCAGGGAACGCCACGGCCAGGCGATGGCCATCTGGGGCGCCGGCATCATGCTGGGGCCGATCCTGGGTCCGACGCTGGGCGGTTGGCTGACCGAGAATTTCAACTGGCGCTGGGTGTTCTTCATCAATTTGCCGGTCGGCATCATCGCCTTCCTCGGCATGGCAGCCTATTTGCCGGTCATTGCCCGGCGGATACGCAGCTTCGATTTCTTCGGTTTCGCCATGATTTCGCTCGGCGTCGGCGCACTGCAGCTGCTGCTCGACCGCGGCGGCGAGGTCGACTGGTTTTCCTCGGTCGAAATCTGGATCGAGCTTGCTCTTTCGATCACCGGCTTCTGGGTGTTCATCATCCACACACTGACGGCGGAACGTCCTTTCATCGACCCCAAGATCTTCCTCGACCGCAATTTCGTCACCGGTCTGGCCTTCATCTTCGTCATGGGCGTGCTGATCCTGGCCTCGATGTCGCTGCTGCCGCCGATGCTGTCGACCATCTTCGGCTATCCGACCGTGACCATCGGCGTCGTCCTGGGGCCGCGCGGTGTCGGCACGATGATTTCGATGCTTGTCGTTGGACGGCTCATGAGCAGGATCGACGCCCGCATCCTCGTCGTCATCGGCTTTCTGCTCACCGCGCAGTCGCTCTACACCATGTCCTCCTTCACGCCGCAGATGGACAATTGGCTGATCCTCAGCTCCGGCGTCATCCAGGGCCTGGGCATGGGCATGGTGTTCGTGCCGCTGTCCACGGTGGCCTTCGCCACGCTCGACGTGCGCTTCCGCACCGACGCCACGGCCCTGTTCAGCCTGGTTCGAAATCTCGGTTCGTCGATCGGCGTGTCGGTGGTGACGGTTCTCATGGTGCGCAACACGCAGGTCAATCACACCGAACTGTCGGCTTTCATCAACCCGTTCAACCCCAATTTGTGGGCGGCCTCGCCGGCGGCAGCAGGCGGCGATCCGACGGCACTTTCGCAGGTGGACCGCATGGTCAACATCCAGGCGATGATGATCTCCTACGTCAACGACTTCAAACTGCTGATGGTGATGACGCTGGTTGCCATTCCGTTTGTCTTCCTGCTGCGCAAGCCGAAGACCGCTCCGGCCGGCGCGGCCGCTCCTGCCGCGCATATGGATTGAGGCGGGCGCCGGTAGCGCTGGCAGCAAGCTGGTTGCCCCTGATGATTTGTTGCTCGGATGATCGTCAAAACCCGCGTGTGCAAAAAAATATCGATAATGAGCCGTTGGAAGTTGATTTGGAATAACATTTGCACCTTTGGTATCTGGTTGCTGACGCCTCCAATTCCGTTACAGTTCATCTTGAATTAGCACATCTGTAACATTGTCAGTCGACTTTCGTCTGGCACGACAGAGGCCCTTTCTTGTTTCAGGTGCCAAACCGGAGGAGGTCTGTTTGGTCACGAAGTCATCCAGAAGATCCGTCGGGGCGCGCGGGCCGGTGGGCGTAGCCGCATTGGCAAGACTGGCTGACGTTTCCTACGATACGCTCGAGGGAGAACTTCGCACGACCATTGCGGGTCTCGAAGGGCAGACCCTGCGTTTCGAGACTGCGATCGAGAATATTTCGCAAGGCATCTGCTTTTTCGATGCCGATGAACGGCTGATCCTGAGCAACCGGCGCTATGCGGAAATCTACCGCATTGCGCCCGAGGAATTGCGGCCTGGCGTGACACTGAGCGAAATCGTCGAACGCCGCGTCGCCGCCGGGACGGCGGCGACGGCGGCCGACACCTATCTCGCAACGGCTCGCTCGATCAATTCGGGCAAGGCTTCGCGGCTCTGGACCGCCAAACTTGTCGATGGTCGCACAATCCAGATCCGTAACCAGCCCATGCCCGATGGCAGTTGGATCGCCACGCATGAGGACATCACTGAACTCCTCGCCAATCGGCAGATCGTCGACGAGCGCATTTCGCTGCAGGCGCTGATCGACTGGGTGCCCGATTATCTCTGGGTCAAGGATACGCAAAGCCGTTTCGTCGTGGTCAACAGCGCCCTTGCGACCGATAGCGGCCGCAACAAGACCAGCGACATGATCGGTTTGACCGATTTTGATCTCCACCCCCCGGAAGTTGCGCGGAAATTTCGCCTGGTCGAGCAGCGCCTGCTCAAGAGCGGACAACCAGTGATCGACGCGGAAGAGTTTGTCGTCGATGCGTCGGGGAACGGCAAATGGCTTTCGTCGACGAAGGTGCCGTTGCGCAATCGCCAAAATGAAATCTTCGGCCTGGTTGGCATCGCCCACGACATTACCGCCCGCAAGCAGGCGGATGTCCTTCGCAGCGGGCAGGCGCAGATCCTCGAAATGATTGCCACGAGCGCGCCGCTGGAGGACGTGCTCGACCGCCTCATGCGCTTCGTCGAGGCTCAGTTGAAGGGGATATTCGGTTCCGTCCTGCTGCTCGACAAGGACGGCATTCATTTGCGTCACGGTGCGGCGCCGGGCCTGGCGAAAGCCTATACGAGCGCCATCGATGGGGCGGCCATCGGTCCCAAGGTGGGATCCTGCGGAACCGCCATCTACCGGCGGGAACCGGTCATTGTTACCGATATTCTGCAGGATCCGCTTTGGGACGATTACCGCGAACTGGCGGCAGCCCATGGCTATCGTTCGTGCTGGTCAACCCCGATCCTGTCGCATCGGGGCGTCGTGTTGGGCGCCTTTGCCATGTATTCGATGACCGTGCGCGAACCCACCCATGCCGAGACCCGCCTGATCGAATTCACCACACACATTGCCGGCATCGCGATCGAGCGCAAATTGGCGGAAGACCAGATCCACTTCATGGCCAACCATGATGCGCTGACCGGCCTGCCCAATCGCGCTTTGCTGGAGGATCGGCTTTCCCAGGCGGTCCTCTACGCGCAGCGATACAATCGCTGGATGACGGTGGTGTTCATCGATCTCGACAATTTCAAACTGGTGAACGATACGTTTGGCCACAATGCCGGCGACGAACTCCTCAAGACCGTCGCCAGCCGTTTGGTTGGATGCGTGAAGGCCACCGACACCGTCGTGCGGCTTGGCGGCGACGAATTTGTCATCGTCCTGTTCGACCAAACCACCAATGTCGATGTGGTCTCGGAAACCCTGCAGACGATCAGGGATGCGATCGCGGAACCGGTTCTTGTCGGAGAGCATCGGCTGAGAACGACGGCCAGCATCGGCATCGCAAATTACCCGAAGGACGGGACCAGCCCGGATACGCTGTTGGCTAATGCCGACGCAGCCATGTATCGCGCCAAGGAATTCGGCCGCGACAATTTCCAGTTCTATGCCCCGGAGTTCAACTCAACGGCACATGAAAAATTCCTGCTTCAGGAGGAATTGCGAAACGCGCTCGCCCGGTCGGAATTCGCTCTGCATTATCAGCCACAGGTGGATCTGCGATCGGGGCAGGTTTTCGCCGTCGAAGCGCTGGTGCGCTGGAACCACCCAACGCGAGGCCTGGTTTCGCCGGCGATGTTCATCCCGACCGCCGAGGAGACCGGGCTGATCGTGCCGCTCGGCGACTGGATCCTGCACGAAGCCTGCCGGCAGAACAAAGCCTGGCAGCGCGCCGGTCTGTCGCCCGTAACCGTCTGCGTCAACGTGTCGGCGCGGCAGTTCCGGGAGAAGAACCTGATCGACCGCGTCGTCAACGCATTGAAGGAAAGCGGCCTGGAGGCGAGGTATCTCGAGCTCGAAGTGACGGAAAGCCTGATCATGCAGGATTTCGAGCTGGCGGTCGCAACGATGAACGGACTGCAAAAGCTCGGCGTGCAGATATCGATCGACGATTTCGGAACAGGCTATTCCAGTCTCAGCGCCCTCAAGACGTTTCCGGTGGCGCGGCTGAAGATCGACAAGTCCTTCATCAACGATCTCGCGACCGACGAGAACGATCAGGCGGTCACTGGCGCCGTGATTTCCCTGGGGCAGAAGTTGAACCTTCGGGTGCTGGCCGAAGGTGTCGAAACGGAAGACCAGGTCGCCTTCCTGCGCAAGAACAATTGTGACGAGGTGCAGGGCAATTATTTCAGCAAACCCCTGTCGGCTGGGGATATCGGCGAGCTGATCGCGAAAGGCTGACGGCTGGCTCGCGCCGTAACCGCTGGCTGCTATTTTCCGAGCACCAGGCTCCAGTAGCGGATGGCGCTGTCGCGTCCGTCGCGTACATAGGCGAGGCCGAAGCGGCTAAAATCCGGATCGAGCATGTTGCGGCGGTGGCCAGCCGAATGCATCCATATGTCGAACAGTTTCTGCTGGTCGAAGCGGCCCTCGGCGATGTTCTCGGCGGCGGCGCCCCGCACGCCATTGTCCTTCATCCGCGACGCGAAATCCTTTCCCCAGCCCGTCGTGTGGCTCATGCGTTCGCGTGAGGCCATATAGCCGGCCTGCTGCCGAGCGGCCTGCTCGAGCTGGGCGTCCGGCACCAGCGCCGGCAGTCCGGCCGAAGCTCGGATGCCGGCCAGCGTCGCGGTGGCGGAGGACGAGACACCGGCGCCTTCGCCGGTCGGCACCGAGACCGTGCTGCAAGCAGCGAGGCCGGCCATGGCTGCAAGGCCGATCAGCAGCAGGCGCCTGTTTGGTTTTGGACTTGCTGCGCCAGAGCGGGTTTGCGCGAGCGGATGATTGGTGGTGCAGATCATTGTCATGCCTGCCTGACTTAGCGGCGATCATGGCTTTTGCCGGGCAGGGCCGCGAAAATCTCAATCGCTGGCCTCCGTGCAGGTTCGGCCGATCGATTGAATGGGAAGGTCGGCGGCCGATGTAGTCTCGGCGCGCTGCGTCCGATCAGCGTTGCGCGTCGGTCGCCATTTTAAGCGCCAGCGCGGCGAGCACCGTGCCCATCATCCAGCGCTGGATGACCATCCATAGCGGCCGTCCGGCAAGGAAGGTGGCGATCGAACCGGCCGTTACCGCGATGATGGCATTGGCGGTCAGGCTGATCGAGATCTGCGTGGCGCCGAGCACCAGAAGCTGCGACAGCACATGGCCGTTGCCCAGCGAGATGAACTGCGGCAGCAGCGACAGATAAAGCACCGCCACCTTGGGATTGAGGAGATTGGTCATCAGGCCCATCGCGAACAGCTTGCGCGGCCTGTCCTTCGGCAGTTCGCGCACCTGGAATGGTGAGCGCCCGCCGGGCCGCACCGCTTGCCAGGCGAGCCATAGCAGATAGAGCGCGCCGGCAATGCGCAGTGCGTCATAGGCAAACGGCACGGCAAGCAGCAGCGCGGTGATGCCCAGCGCAGCCGATACGACATAGAACAGAAAGCCGGCCGCCACGCCGCCGAGCGAGATCAGCCCGGCCTTCGGGCCTTGCGACAGCGAGCGCGAGATCAGGTAGATCATGTTCGGCCCGGGCGTCAGCACCATGCCCAGGCAGACCAGCGCGAAGGCGAGATGGTTGGCGGTTTCGGGCACTGGCAATCTCCGGGAAGCGGTGACGATACCCACCACGCGTTTTGACTCACCGCAAGAGCATGATGGCCGGAGACTTTGCGCCAGCGTCGAAAAAGACGAAAGCGAAGCCGCCAATTTCCCCCGCAAGGCGGGGAAGATCAGCAGCTTCAACCCTCAGCTCACCACGCGCAGGTTCGAGAGCTCGTTGGCGATTTCCTTGAAATTGTCGGACAGCGTGGCGCCGGTCGCGTTCCAGAACAGTTTTGCAGGCTTGCTCGGGTCGGCCGGATCCTTGCGGAAGCGCGAGTCCGACGAGCACGTCTTCAGTGCCTCCATCGCGCTCTTGTCGCCGGCGTCGGTCGTCGACATATCGAGCGCCACCGTCATCACCATGATGTTGGCCGCCTTGGCGTTGTTGCACAGCGTCGCCATCTGCTCGTTGAGCGCGGCGGTGTAGTTGCTCGACGAATAGTTGAGCTGGCCGATGGCGCTCGACGTGCCGCCGAACAGGCGGGTGACCGCAGTGCCGTTGTAGCCGACGCCGGTATAGCCATAGCCGGCATAGGTCGACTTGTTGCCGGCGGGGTCGGAACTCACCGTCGAATAGGTGTTCTCGCCGTCGGTGAGCACGATGACCACCTTGTCATTGCCGCGCTCCGTCTCAGGACGTCCTCCTGTGAAAGGCTCCGTGCTGGAGACGGTGCGCCAGCCCCAGGCCATGCCTTCCGGCACATTGGTGTTGCCGTTAGGCGCCATAAGGTCGATCGCAGCCTTGATCTTGGTCAGCCCGGCGGCGTTGGCGACGTCGGTCAGGGGTGTGATCGGCGTGGTGGTGCAGCTGTAGTTCGGACCGGCACCCGTCCCCAGCACCGGCGCGTTCATCGGCCGTGGCTGAAAATACTTGGCCATGTTGGACTGGCGCGTCTTGCCGGTGGTGCTCGCCGGATCGTCGTTCCACCAGCTGTTGGCTGCGCCATAGGTCTTGGGAGCCACCTCGTCGGGGTCCTGCGTTATGTACCAATGATTGCCCGGCTCATCCGGCGCGAACATCGGCACGAACATGGTCGCGGGATCGCCGGTGCCGGTGCCGGTGTTGTTCGGTCCGCCGGAGGCCGGCGCGTCGGTGACATTATAGGGGTAGGGACGGACCTCGACGCAGCCCTGCCAGCTGGCGAACGGTCCGTATGTGTCGTTGTAGTCGTATTCGTTGTGGCTGTCCGAGCATGTATGATTGGCACGATATTTGTCGCACACCACGCGTTTGCTGCCGACGATGCGCTCGTGGCTGGTGACCACCTTCATGTCGCGGTAGAGCGAGAAGCGGGTCAGCATCTGCCCCTCCTGCTCACCCCAGCCAGTGCCTTTCTTGTACCAGATGCCGCCGATCTTCTGGGCATATTTGTCGGCTGCATTAAGCGTGGACCAGGCGAAATTCTCATTGTGGATGGGCGACAGCCCGTAGGCGTCGATCCACGACGCGTTGTCGTTGCTGGCGCCGACATTGACCGAGGCGGCGAACGGCACAAGGCTGAACTGGACCGGCTTGTCGATCTGCTTGATCATCGCGGCCTGCAAGGCAAGCGTGTCGACGAGCTGCTTGGCGGCTTGCTTGAGAAGGTCGATGCGCTTTTGTCCGGCACCCGTGCCCGTGTTCGACATCGACCCCGAATTGTCGAGCACCATGGCCACTTCCAGCGTGTTCTTCAGCCGGACTTGCGAACACACGGAGTAGGTGACGTTTTCCGACGTCCTGCCGATCAGCATCGCCGCTGCCGGCAGGAAATAGGGCTTGTAGACCAGGCTGGCGCACAGCTTGACGATGCCGCCGCCGGTCGTGCTGCTGGGCAGCGTAACGCTGAGCGTCGTGTCGGCGGGATCGACGTCGTTGAGGTTTGCCTTGAAGAAGTCGAGCGCATAGGCCCGCAACTGGTCGTCGGTGGCGCCTTCCACCAGCCGGCGCGCGGTGGCGAAGTTGGCGGCGTCGAGCGCGTTGACCACCCTCTGCTTCTCGCTGACCACGCCGGTGTAGTCGACGGCCATGGCCACGCCGCCCATCAGTGGCACCATCGCCACAACGGTCATCAGAGCGTAATTGCCGCGGCGGTCACGCCAGAAGTCACGCCGGAATGTGCGCCAGAGTTCACGCATGTGATGTAAGCGGCCCCGCCTGCGGATTCTTCAATGCCGCCACAGTTTCACAAAACGTTGAAGGACGGGTTTGGGAAACTGCTCGATTGCGCGGATAGCGCTTCACCAGGCGCTAACCAAATGCGCCAGCTGCCGAACGCAAAACGCCCCGCCGAGGCGGAGCGCCTTGTTCGAAAGATCGCGCCGATCAGCTGACGATGCGCAGGTTCGACAGTTCGTCGGCGATTTCCTTGAAACTTTGCGACAAGGTGGCGCCGGTCGCGTTCCAGTACAGCTTCGCCGGTTTGCTCGGGTCGGTCGGATCCTTGCGGAAGCGCGAATCCGAGGAGCATTTCTTGAGCGCATCTATGGCAGTCTTTTCCGCCGGCTTGGAACTAACAAGGTCGAGCGAGACGGTCATCAAGAGAATGTTCGAATTCTTCGCATTGGCGCAAAGGGTTTGCATCTGCTCGTCAAGCGCGGCCGTGTAGTTGGTCGCCGTATAGGTTGTCTTGGCGACGGTCGTGTTGACGAACAGGCGGGTCGCAGGCTCCACTGGCTTCGGAAAATTAGGGCCGGTGTAGCCATAGGCGGCGTAGGTCGATCCATTCTTGGCGTAGTTGCTGGTCATGTCGTTGCTGGGGCCGATGCTATAGGTGTTTGCGCCGTCGGTCAGGACGATGACCACTTTGTCGTTGCCTCTTTCGGTGTTCGGCCGGCCTTGCGTAAAAGGCTCGTTGCTCGACACCGTCCGCCAGCCCCAGGCCAGCCCTTCCGGCACGTTGGTGTTGCCCGTCGGGGCCATGGCATTGATGGCATCCGTCAGGATTTTCTTGCCATCGGTGGTGGTTATGTCCTGCAACGGCGTGATCGCGGCGGTCGTGCATGCCGAATTGGGTCCATCATCGGCCGCAGCGGCTGCTGCGTCCCAGGGCTTTGTCAGAAAATACTTGCGCATATCCGCCTGGCGTTTGGGGACAGTCAGCGTGTCGGAATAATCGATCCACCAATTGTTGGCGTAACCCCACGTCGATGTGCTGGTGCGAGTTGTGTCGGTCCAGAAATTGCCAGCTTCGTCCGGCGCGAACATCGGCACGAACATGGTGGCGGGCGTGCCAGTGGTCGGCGACGTGTCGTCGTCATTATAGGGATACGGCCTCGCCTCCACGCAGCCCTTCCAGGCTTCGTATTTGGCGACGACGGAGGTCTTGCAAGTGCCGTTCGAGTTTTTCTTCGTACAGGTCGTTGCCATCATGTCCTGATAGAGGGTGAAACGCGTCATCTCCTTGTCTTTGTCAGTGCCCCAGCCCGTGCCGCGCTGGTAGTAAACGCTGCCTACTTTTTCGATCCATTTGGTGGCATTTGCCGCCGCTGTCATCGTCGACCAATCGAAGTTCTGATGATGGATCGGGGAAATGCCGGTCGTGTCCAGCCACGTCGGCAATGGAGCCGGGGGGATCGGAGCGCCGACATTGACCGACGCAGAAAACGGGACCAGCGAGAACTGCACCGGCTTGGTCACCTGCTTCATTTGTGCGGCCTGGAGCGCCATTGTATTGACAAGCTCGGTCGCGGCCTTCTTGAGCAAATCTATTCGCGGCTGGCCGGTGCCGGAGCCGTTGATGCTCATAGAGCCGGAATTGTCGAGCACGAGAGACACTTCCAGCGTGTTTTTGAGGCGGATCTCCGAGCATGCCGATGTTGTGACGTCGGCGGCGGTTCTTCCGATCATCATGGCCGCTGCCGGCAGGAAATAGGGGTGGTACGTCAATTCGGCGCACAGCTTCAGCGTGCCACCACCTGCGTTGTTGTTGGGAAGCGTCACCGTCAGGGCCGTATTGGCTGCTTTGACGCGGCCGAGATTGGCTTCGAAGAAATCCTTCGCATAGGCCTTGACTGCCGTGTCGGTCGCCCCGGTGACGATCTGCTGTGCCGTGGCAATCCCGGCGGCATCCAGCGCGTTCAGCATGTTCTGCTTTTGGCGCAAGAGATCGGTGTAGTCGATGGCAAGCGCCAGCGCGCCCATCAAGGGCACCATGGTGATCACTGTCATCAAGGCATAGTTGCCGCGTCTGTCGTTCAGAAATCTGCGGATCATGCCTTCAGCACCCCTGCCAGGACCCCAATATCGGTCCGAAGATGCCCACAAAATCGTTAAATTTCAGGTTGCTGAAATGCGTTCAACATGGGCCCATCTTTTCAAGGCTCGTTAACCACTCGGCCCTGGTGATCAGCGGTGCGACATTGTTTCGATAGACCGAAGCTCGGAGAAGGGTGGTTCCTGCCTGTGCAACCTTCGATCAGCCGTTGCGCAACAGCCTGGCAAGTGCCGAAAAGCTGGTGACAGGATGAAACGCTTCGGTTAATGCGGGGCCGGTTGCGGCGGACCGTCGGCTGCAGCTCTCGCAATGATCGTCACAGCAGGTAAACGGCATGGCGGATTCGCCTGATATCATCGGCTCGCTCGCGGATTTGTCGGGCGCCTACTCGGCCATCCTGTGCGATGTCTGGGGCGTGATCCACAATGGCGAATGGCATTTTCCGGCGGCTGCCGAAGCGCTTGCCGCCGCGCGTGCGGCGAAGGTCCCGGTCGTCCTGATCACCAACTCGCCGCGCCGCAATGCCGATGTGGTGGCGCAGATGAATGCGATCGGCGTTCCCGCCGCCGCCTACGACCGCGTCGTGACCTCAGGCGATGTGACCCGCGACCTTATCGCCGAAGGCCCACGAAAAATCTTCCATATCGGCGCCGACCGCGATTTCACCCTCTATGACGGTCTGGACGTCGAGCTCGTCGAGGAGTTCGAGGCCTCCGGCGCGGTCTGCACCGGGCTGTTCGACGACGAGGTGGAAACGCCTGAGGATTACGCCGATCTGCTGCGCCGGCTGCGCGCCAGGAACCTGCCTTTCATCTGCGCCAATCCCGACATCGTGGTCGAACGCGGCGAGCGCATGATCTGGTGCGCCGGCGCCTTGGCGCGCGACTATGCCCAGCTTGGCGGCCGCACGCTGATCGCCGGAAAACCTTATGCGCCGGTCTATGACGTAGCGCTGCGGGAGGTTGCCGTGCTTCTAGGCCGAGACGTCGCGCGCACCGAGGTGCTGGCCATCGGCGACGGCATGATGACCGACGTCAAGGGCGCCGCCGACAACGGCATCGACGTGCTTTACGTCTCGGGCGGCATTCACGCGCGCGACTATGGCGATCCCATGCAGCCGGACCCCGCCAGGCTTGCAGCCTTTCTGCAAAAGCACGGCTACCGGCCGGTCGCCGTCATTCCGAGACTGCGGTAGGGTTGCTGCATGAGCGCAGCTTTCGAACACATTTCAGCAACCGCGCCGCTGCCGCCGCATTTGCGCGGCGGCGTGGTGGCGATCGGCAATTTCGACGGCGTCCATCGCGGCCACCAGGCGGTGCTCGATCGCGCGCTTGCCGAAGCCGGGCGGCGCGGCGTGCCGGCGCTAGTGCTGAGCTTCGAGCCGCATCCGCGCAAGGTGTTCAGGCCCGATATGCCGCTGTTCGTATTGACGCCGCCGCCGATGAAGGCGCGGCTGCTGTCGCATCTGGGCTTTGCCGCACTCGTCGAACAGCCGTTCACGCGCGCCTTTGCCGGCCTGTCGGCCGAGGCTTTCGTGACCGATGTGCTGGAGACGAACCTCGGCATCACCCATGCCGTCACCGGCTTCGATTTTCACTTCGGCAAGGACCGGCAGGGCGGTCCTGCGTTTCTGATGGCGGCAGGCGAGCGCCATGGTTTCGGCGTCACCCTGGTCGACGCCTTTCGCGACGAGGGCGCCGAGGTGGTGTCGTCGAGCCGTATCCGCGAGCTGCTCTGCGAGGGAGAGGTCGCCGAGGCCGCAGGCCTGCTCGGCTACCGCTTCACCGTCGAAAGCGAAGTGATCGGCGGCCAGCAGCTCGGCCGCACGCTCGGCTTCCCGACAGCCAACATGAGGCTTTCGCCGGAAACGACTCTGAAGGAAGGGATTTATGCCGTCCGCTTTCGCCGCGCCGACGGCACGCTCTATGATGGTGTCGCCAGCTTCGGGCGTCGCCCGACTGTCGACGACAATGGCGCGCCGCTGCTCGAAACCTTCGTCTTCGACTTTGCCGGCGATCTCTATGGCGAGATCTGCGACGTATCGCTCTTCGGCTTTTTGCGTCCCGAGGTGAAGTTCGATGGGCTCGATGGGCTGGTGGCACAAATGAAGCGCGACGAGGCGGAGGCGCGCGCGCTGCTGGCCGGCGTCAGGCCGCTTTCGGATCTGGACGGCGCCATCGCTTTTTGAGCCTTCCGGCCGCTTACCTCTTCAAGCCCCTACTTCTTCAACGCCAGTCCGAGAGCGATGAAGCTCCAGCCCTGGAAGATCAGGTCGATGGCCAGGAACAGGCCGAGCACCCACAGGCTGTTGACCGGCCAGCCCATGGCGATGGTCAGCCCCGCCAGCACGCTGATCAGGCCCGCCGCGACGACCCAGCCCCAGCCCTTTTCCGGTCGGTGGCTATAGCCGACCCAGGCCCTGAGCGCGCCTGAAGCGACCAGCGCCACCGCCAGCAGCAAGGTCAGCACCGTCGAGGCCAGCAGCGGATTGTCGAAGGCAAAGAAACCGGCAACGGCATAAAGCAGGCCGCTGAGCAGCCAATAGAAGAAGCGACTCCAGGTCTTCACGCCGAAGGCATGCACGATCTCGATGATGCCGGCCATCAGCATCAGCCAGCCCACGACATAGACCGAGGCGACGGTGGCGATGAACAGATTGCCGAAGGCAATGCCGCCGAAGATGAGCAGCAGCACGCCGAGCGCGACGAACCACCCCCATTTGTCCCGTGTCCGGCCGATCGCATCTTTCAGGGTATCACCGTGCAGGGTCATGGCTGCATCTCCTCGAAATCGCCTGGCACCTTGCCGGGAGGTTAGCCCCGGCTGTAGCGGACGTCCAGCCGATGGCGACGGCTAGCAAACAAACAAAGCGTCGGTGGCTTGAGGCTCGCGCGTACGTGTCAATTTATGGCAGCCCACCCAGTCACAAGGACGAGGACAAGCGTGACGATCGCTCCAGAGACGTAGACGATCGTTCTGACACTGCCACCCTTGGCGGCATTGCCGCCGCGTAGGTAAACCCCCAGGTGAAGCAGGCGTATCGCCACATGAACCCAGACAATGGTCGCCAACGTGGCCGACCCAACGCCAACCATCATGGCCAGCACCGCCGGGACGACAAAAGGCGCCAGCGCCTCGACCGAGTTCATATGCACGCGGTCGATCCTGTAGAGGAGATTGGCGTCGTCGGCCGGGATCACCGGACCGGAAAGCGCTCCGGCAAATCCCTTGGACGAACCCGAGTAAACCGCCAGCGCGACTGACAAAAGACAGAGGATCAGTACACCGAGGATGCTTAGCCAATAGGGTTCCATAATTGTGCTCCTTCAGGTCACCTTGCTGGCAAAAAGATCTTGGAATCGCCTGAGATACAGCGGCCAGCCTTGATCACCGTCAATCCCAAAGCGCACGCCTTCCCAGCCTTCGCCATGACGTTCGAGATTGCGATGCTCGATCTCGACGCAGGTCCGGCTATTCGTCTCCGCCGTAAACCGGACTTCCCACTCGCTGGTCCTGTCCGGATTGGTCTCGATCTGCCATTGAGGGCTGATATCCCAACTCAGAAGCAGTCGGTTCGGCGGCTCGTAGGCCAGCACCCGTGCCCAGCGGCACTCGCTGCCATCCACACCGCGGTCGTAGACGTGACCGCCAACGCGGGGTTCGAAGATCGTCTCCGCGATCGGCACCGCAAGCAGGTTATGCTCTTTGGGTTTGAAACTGCCGAAGTCCTCGGTGAAGACCTTGAAGGCATGTGCGATCGTAGCCTCGACAAGGATGGAGTGCCTCACGGGCGGTTGATGCGTGCTCATTCCTGCTCCTTCAAGGGCTGTTCGACGACCACTTTGTAGGCCGCCAAGGTCTTGCTCCAGAACCGGTCGAGTTCGGCGCGCAGGCTGGCCAAGCCTTCCGGTTCGACCCGGTAGATGCGTTGCTTGCCTAGCCGTGTGTTGGCCACGAGGCCGGCGTCCTTGAGCACCTTCAGGTGCTGCGAGACCGCCGGCCGGGTGACAGGAAGCGCACGAGCCAATTCCCCGACCGAACAGGGTTGTTCGACCAGCAGTTCGAAGATCGTCCGCCTGGTCGGGTCGCCAAGCGCTGTCCATCTGTTCATGTTAGTCTGCACTAACGCGAATTTAGGCAACCTCGCTATTTCTGTCAACTCGCCACAGGCCCGGCGGCGCCCTGTTCAAATGGGCCACAGCGCAAAAAACAGGGTCGCAGTTGCCGCCACTGCTGTAGATTTTAAGTCAAATTTTACCGAACCGGCGCCATGGCTTTGGCTGCCGGGTGTTCTCTCCGTTTTGTTTCGCGTATGGGGTGATGATGCGTATTGTCTGGACGATTCCGCTGTTTCTCGCCTCGGCGCTGCTCACTGTGTCCACCGCCAATGCGGGCGAGGGTGCCTTCGGCTGGATGTCCGGCGACTGGTACCTGACGCTTGGCGCCACCGGCATGGTCGCGCCGAAATTCGAGGGCTCCAACAGCTATCTGCTCAGCGCATCGCCGATCATCTCGCTGGGCAAGGCCGGCCCGGCCGCACGCTTTAGCTCGCGCAACGACAACATCTCGCTGGCGCTGGTCGACGATGGCGGCGTCCGCGCCGGCCTGACCGGAAAATTCCTGTTTTCCCGCGACAGCAAGGATGAGCTCAAGGGCCTCGACCCGGTGCGCTGGGGCGGTGAGGTCGGCGGCTTCTTCGAAATCTATCCGACGGACTGGCTGCGCGCCCGCGCCGAACTGCGCCATGGCATTCGTGCCCATGATGGCTTTGTCGCCGACATCGCCGCCGATGCTTTCTACGACGTGACGCCGACTGTCAGAATTTCGGGCGGACCACGCGTGTCCTTTGCCTCGTCGGGCTATTTCGACTCTTATTATGGTGTCAACGCCAAGGAGGCTGCGGCCTCGGGCCTGAGCGAATACCATCCTGGCGGCGGCCTGAAATCGACCGGCCTTGGTGGCGCCATCACCTGGAAGGTGACCGATCCGATGACCGCCAGCCTGTTCGGCGAATATGCGCGCCTGACGGGCCCGGCCGCCGATTCCAGCCTGGTCAAGGAGCGCGGCGACCGTAACCAGTTCACGGTCGGCGTCTCGACCACCTATCGCTTCGACTTCGCGATGTAAGTGAATCGAACAAGAGACGCTTTATTCCTGCGGCTTTCTCGGCTAAAAGCCCGGCAATGACGAGCTTTTCGCGCCTTCGCGCGCTGACGATACGAATTACAGGCCCGGTGTTCCGGGCGGCCTGAGCGCCGCCGGAGCCGCCGGGAGTTTTGCGCGCCCCCTCGCGCTTTTTCCAAATCATGATAGTTCACGCCCGAGCTTTTACGCCCGCCGGGCAATGCACATGGCAGACCAATGACCGACACTGTTGAAACGATCGACTATTCCAAGACGCTTTACCTGCCGCAGACGGATTTCCCGATGCGCGCCGGCTTGCCTGAAAAAGAGCCGCTGCTGGTCAAGCGCTGGCAGGATATGGACCTTTACGCCAAGCTGCGCGAGGCGGCCGCCGGCCGCGAAAAATACGTGCTGCATGACGGCCCGCCCTACGCCAACGGCAACATCCATATCGGCCACGCGCTGAACAAGATCCTTAAGGACGTCATCACCCGCTCGTTCCAGATGCGCGGCTATGACTCCAATTACGTGCCCGGCTGGGACTGCCACGGCCTGCCGATCGAATGGAAGATCGAGGAACAGTACCGCGCCAAGGGCAAGAACAAGGACGAGGTGCCGGTCAACGAGTTTCGCAAGGAATGCCGCGACTTCGCCGCGAACTGGATCACGGTGCAGGGTGGCGAGTTCCAGCGGCTCGGCGTCGTCGGCGACTTCAAGAACCCCTATACGACGATGGCTTTCCACTCGGAGTCGCGCATCGCCGGGGAGTTGTTGAAGTTCGCCATGTCGGGCCAGCTCTATCGCGGCTCCAAGCCGGTAATGTGGAGCGTCGTCGAGCGCACCGCACTGGCCGAGGCCGAGATCGAATACCATGATTATGAGAGCGACACGATCTGGGTGAAGTTTCCAGTTGTGTCAGGATTTTGGAGCGTTGAGCACTTTGTATCAGACGCTGCACCGTCCATGCGCGTTCCGGAAAGCGTTGCACTTTTGGACAACGCCCACGTCGTCATCTGGACGACAACCCCGTGGACGATCCCCGGCAACCGTGCCGTCAACTATTCGTCACGGATCGGCTACGGCCTTTATGAAGTTACCGCAGCCGAAAATTCGTTCGGTCCACAGCCCGGTGAGAAGCTGATCTTTGCAGATGCGCTTGCCGAAGACTCCTCGGCCAAGGCCAAGGTCACCTTGAATCGGCTTCGCAGCGTTTCGGTCGAAGAGCTTGGAAGCCTTACACTTTCACATCCCTTCAAAGGTCTCGGCGGTGGTTACGAATTCGCCGTACCCATGCTTGCCGGGGACCATGTCACCGACGATGCCGGTACCGGTTTCGTCCACACCGCGCCCGGCCATGGCCGCGAGGACTTTGATGCCTGGATGGATGCGGCATCGGATTTGCGCGCACGTGGCATCGACCCTGCCATCCCCTTCACTGTAGATGATGCCGGCTTCTTCACCAGGGACGCGCCGGGTTTTGGCCCGGATCGCGAAGGTGGCGCCGCGCGCGTCATCGACGACAACGGCAAGAAGGGCAATGCCAACCAGGCGGTTATCGACGAACTGATCAAGCGCAACGCGCTGTTTGCGCGCGGCCGGCTGAAGCATTCCTATCCGCATTCATGGCGGTCGAAGAAGCCGATCATCTTCCGCAACACGCCGCAATGGTTCGTCTATATGGACAAGGACCTCGGCGACGGCACGACGCTGCGCAGCCGTGCGCTGAAGGCGATCGACGACACACGCTTCGTGCCGGCGGCCGGCCAGAACCGTATCCGCGCCATGATCGAGGAACGCCCGGATTGGGTCTTGTCGCGCCAGCGCGCCTGGGGCGTGCCGATCGCCGTCTTTGCCGACGAGGACGGCAATGTGCTGAAGGACGAAGCCGTCAACCAGCGCATCATGGACGCATTCGAGAGGGAAGGCGCCGACGCCTGGTTCGCTGCCGGCGCCAAGGAGCGTTTCCTCGGCAATCACGAGGCCTCCAAATGGAAGCAGGTGATGGACATCCTTGACGTCTGGTTCGATTCGGGCTCGACGCATGTCTTCACGCTGGAAGACCGTCCGGACCTCAAATGGCCGGCCGACGTCTATCTCGAAGGCTCCGACCAGCATCGCGGCTGGTTCCACTCCTCGCTGCTCGAAAGCTGCGGCACCAGGGGCAGGGCACCTTACGACACCGTCGTCACCCATGGCTTCACCATGGATGAGGAGGGGCGAAAGATGTCGAAATCGCTCGGCAACACCGTCGTGCCGCAAGACGTCATCAAGCAGTCCGGCGCCGACATTCTGCGTCTGTGGGTGGTGACGACCGACTATTGGGAAGACCAGCGTCTCGGCAAGAACGTGCTGCAGACCAACATCGATGCCTACCGCAAGCTCCGCAACACCATCCGCTGGATGCTGGGCACGCTCGCCCATGACGATGGCGAGGAGGTGCCGCTGGACAAGATGCCGGAACTGGAGCGGCTGATGCTGCATCGGCTGGCCGAGCTCGATGAGGTCGTGCGCTCGGGCTACGACGCGTTCGAGTTCAAACGCATCACCCGCACTTTGCTCGACTTCATGGTGGTCGAGCTGTCGGCCTTCTATTTCGACATCAGGAAGGACGCGCTCTATTGCGAGGGACCCGCCAGCGTGAAGCGCAAGGCCTCGGTGCAAGTGGTGCGCCACCTCTTCGACTGCCTGGTGAAATGGCTGGCGCCGATGCTGCCCTTCACCACGGAAGAAGCCTGGCTCGACCGTCATCCGGATGCTGTCTCCCTGCATCTCGACCAGTTCCCCGACATTCCGGCCGACTGGAAGAACGAGGCACTGGCGGAAAAATGGCGCAAGGTGCGGCAGGTCCGCCGAGTCGTCACCGGCGCGCTCGAGATCGCACGCGCTCAGAAGGTCATCGGTGCCTCGCTGGAAGCCGTGCCGGTCGTGACCCTCGACGATGCCGCGCTTGAAGCCGCGATCGCCGATGTCGACATGGCCGAAATGGCGATCACCAGCGATCTCGTCATCGCCCACGGTAAGGCGCCGGAAGGCGCCTTTGCGCTCGACGATGTCAAAGGTGTCGCGGTGGTGGTCGAAAAGGCCGAGGACCGCGGCTTGGTCAAATGCGCGCGTTCGTGGCGCTATACCGCCGATGTCGGGCAGGACGTGGAATTCCCCGACGTGTCTGCCCGCGATGCCGCCGTGCTGCATGAACTCAAGGCTCTGGGACGTTTGTGAGTGCTCAAAGCCGGTGCACAAATGCCACGGCGGGCGGGTGAAAAGCGCCCGCGCGTTGCCCTTAACGAGTGGTTGAGATAAACACGCGAAACTCCGGAAGACAAATTGTCGCCGGAATTCCGTCGCAAGAGCGTGGACGATGGGGACCGGGGCCTTTGGCCGGTGACGATCGAGAGGCTGTCTAGAGTGGGACTTTTTGGCATGATCGACAGAACTTCCGTGCGCGTTGCGCTGCTGGCGCCGCTTGTCGCGTCCGGCCTCGCTCTGTCCGGCTGCATGGGTTCGCCGACCTACGGCACCGACAAGACGGCTGGCGAGCAGCTTGCCGGCGACCTTTCCGGCGCCTTCGCCATCACGCCCAAGCACAAGGAACAGATCGACTACAGGCCGCGTCCGGAGCTGGTAAAGCCGGCGCCGGGGCAGAAGGAAGTGCTGCCGCCGCCTCAGGAAAGCATCGAAACGGCGAGCACCGATTGGCCCGAATCGCCCGAGCAGCGCCGCGCCCGCCTGCGTGCCGACGCCACTGCCCACCAGGACGACCCGTCCTATCAGTCGGGGATCGTCGACGACGTGCAGACCGATCCGGCTTCCGTGAAGAAGGCGCTGGCGGATTCGGGCTCAAGCCACCCGCCGGCCTGGTCGCCGAAGGATTCAGACAAGGGCCGCGCCGCCGAGATCCAGCGCCGCACCGCAGAGCAAAAGCAGGGCGATCCCAACACTCGCAGATATCTGAGCGAGCCGCCTCTGGCCTATCGGGCTGCCTCCGACACGGCGCCGCAGGGCGAACTCGGCGAGGATGAATACAAGAAGGAACGCCGCCTCAAGAAGGAAGCGGCCGCCAAGGGCAAGAGCGGCGGGCTCTTCGACTGGCTGCCCTCCTGGTAGGAACCGTCGCCTTCGGTAGCTGAAGGCTCTACGTTTCGCGTCTTTCCCGAAAGAATTCCCTGAGCAGCAGCGCCGCGTCGGCCTCGGCCATGCCCGGATAGATGTCGGGCGTATGGTGGCAGGTCGGCGAAGCGAAGAAGCGCACGCCGTTGACCACCGCGCCGCCCTTCTCGTCGGCCGCGCCGAAATAGAGCCGGCGCAGCCTGGCGAAGGAAATGGCGCCTGCGCACATGGCGCAGGGTTCCAGCGTCACATAGAGGTCGTGACCGGTCAGCCGCTCGCTGGAGAGCGTTTGGCAGGCCGCGCGGATGGCCAGCATTTCGGCATGCGCCGTCGGATCGGCAAGTTCGCGGGTGCGGTTACCGGCGGATGCCACCACCGTGTCGCCGCTGGCGATGACGGCGCCAACCGGAACTTCTCCGCGCAAGGCGGCGGCTTGCGCCTCTTTCAGCGCCAGCGCCATGAAATCCGGCCGCTTCACGCGGTTTCCATTCCGATTATCTCCTCGCCACTTGGCGGTGATCCTGTTATGGAGCGCGTCAACCCGAATATCGGAACAGATTTTCGGAAATGATCATGCGCCAAATCAAAGTGCTATAGCGTCCTTTGCGCGCCCGAAAGGATGCGCCACGCTGTAGCAGCGCAACAAGGCAAAGGCCACATGGACGACAACGACAAGAAATCTCCGCGCCACAAAGGCCCGGGCAAAAGCGGCCCTGGAGCCGCGGGGCCGCGCCGCGATGGCGCCGCCGGCAAAAGCGGCAAACCCTCCTTCGGGGCCAAGAAACCCTATTCACCGCGCGGCGCCCGGCCGGCAGCGGCTGAGGGCGAGCGGCCCAAGCGCGATTTCAAAAGTGGCGACCGGCCATTCAGCAAGGGTCCTCGTCCCGAAGGCAAGCCTTTCGAAAAGCGCGAGGGACCGCGCAAGCCATATGCACCACGCGGTGACCGGCCGATGGCAGCCGAAGGCGAGCGCAAGCCGTATGAAAAGCGCGAAGGGCCGCGCAAACCCTATGCGCCGCGTGGGGATCGCCCTATGGCGGCCGAGGGTGAACGCAAGCCGTATGAAAAGCGCGAGGGGCCGCGCAAGCCTTATGCACCGCGGGGCGATCGGCCGGTTGCGGCCGATGGCGAGCGGCCAAAGCGCGATTTCAAGGGCGGCGATCGGCCGTTCAGCAAGGGGCCGCGTCCCGAAGGCAAGCCTTTCGAAAAGCGTGAAGGGCCGCGCAAGCCCTACGCACTGCGCGGCGATCGGCTTGCTTCCGCCGAGGGCGAAAAGCGTTTTGACCGTCCAAAGCGCGATTTTGGCGATCGCCCGCAGCGCGACGCCGGAGATCGTCCCGAGCGTGACTTCAGCGATCGCCCCAAGCGCGATTTCGGTGGTGACCGGCCGCAAGCATCTGGCGGCGCCTTCAAGCCGCGCCCGCGTCCGGCCGAGGCTGAAGAAGCCGGCGAGCGTATCGCCAAGCGGTTGGCCCGCGCCGGCCTGGCGTCGCGCCGCGACGCCGAAGACCTGATCGCGGCGGGCCGTGTCAAGGTCAACAACCGGGCTTTGACCTCGCCGGCCTTCAACGTCATGCCGGGCGACATCATCCATCTCGATGGCATGGAGATCCCGCCGATCGAGCGCACCCGCCTGTTCCTGTTTCACAAGCCTGCCGGCGTCGTTACCACCAACCGCGACCCCGAGGGCCGCAAGACCGTGTTCGACGTGCTGCCGGCCGAATTGCCACGGCTGATGACCATCGGCCGCCTCGACATCAACACCGAAGGCCTGCTGCTGCTCACCAATGATGGCGGTCTGTCGCGCGTGCTCGAACTGCCTGCCACTGGCTGGCTGCGCCGTTACCGCGTGCGCGTTCATGGCAAGGTCGAGGAAAGCATGCTCGCAGGCCTGCGTGAAGGCATTGCCGTCGACGGCGTCTTCTACGGCGCCATCGAAGCGACGCTCGATCGTGAACAAGGCACCAACGCGTGGCTGACGATCGGCCTGCGCGAAGGCAAGAACCGCGAAGTGAAGAACATCCTTGGATCGCTCGGCCTCGACGTGACGCGGCTGATCCGTATCTCCTACGGACCGTTCCAGCTCGACGATCTCGCCGAAGGCCATGTGCTGGAGATCAAGGGCCGCGTCTTGCGCGACCAGCTCGGCGAGCGACTGGTCGAGGAATCCGGCGCCAATTTCGACGCCGAGATCATCAAGCCGTTTTCCAACCAGCCGGTGCGGCGAGAGCGTGACGCGGAGCCGGAACGGCCGAAAGTCACCCGCGAGGGTGACCATCGGCCGATCGGCGAGGGCGGTCTGATCAAGAACCGCAAGCGCCGCGAAGGCAGCCGCGACGAAGCGCTCGGCAAGCTGTCGACCAGTCCCGAAAGGGGCGCGAGGCCGGAAAAGAGCTTTGGCGAACGCGGCCCGAGACCCGAGCGCAGCGAGTTTTCGGACAAGCCGCGCAGCGAGTTTCGCGAAAAGCCGCGCGGCGATTTTGGCGACAAGCCCCGTGGAGGCTTCGGCGACAAGCCGCGCGGCGCCTTTGGTGACAAACCGCGCGGCGGCAAGAAGCCCGAGCGCGAGCAGCGGCCGATCGATCCGCCGGGCCAGCGCAAGGCTAATGTCTGGATGGCGCCGGGCGCGCGTCCGATCGGCAAGGGCAGGGCGGAAGCCGATGCCGCCAAGGCGGCCGAGGCCAAGGCGCGCAAGGCGTCATTCAAGCCGTCCTATGGCAAGCCGGCCTATGGCAAGCCGGGCGGAGCCAAGCCGTTCGGCAAGCCGGGTGGCGAGCGTCCGGATGGCGGTCGGGGCGGCGAGCGGCCACGCAACGGTCCCAAGGGCCCGAGGACCAGATGATGCCGGGACTTAAATGAGATCCGGCCTTAAATGAGACCCGGGCATAAATGAGAATCGTCGGCGGCCAATTTCGCGGGCGTCCGCTGGCGACGCCGCGCGACCATGCCATCCGCCCGACGACCGACCGCGCCCGCGAGGCCGTCTTCAACGTGCTGGCGCACCGCTTTGCCGACAAGCTCGACGGCGCGCGTGTGCTCGACCTTTTCGCCGGCACCGGCGCTCTCGGCCTCGAAGCGCTGTCGCGCGGCGCTTCCTATGGCGTCTTTATCGAAGAATCGGCCGAAGGACGCGGCCTGATCCGCACCAATGTCGAAGCTTTTGGCCTTACCGGCCGCACCAAGATCTTCCGCCGCGACGCGACCGCCCTGGGTGAGGCCGGTACGCTTGCGGCATTCGGCCTGGTCTTCGCCGATCCGCCCTATGGCAAGGGCCTTGGCGAGCGCGCCCTGCGCTCGGCCAGGGATGGCGGCTGGTTGCTGCCCGGCGCGCTCTGCGTGGTCGAGGAAGCCGCCTCGGCGCCCTTCGAGATTGGGCCGGAATTCTCGGTGGTTGATGAACGAAACTACGGCGAGACGGTGGTCCGGTTCATCGAGCTTGCGTAAGGGTGGAGCGACCGGCGCCTTCAAAATGACGCACAATTCACTTTGCCTCCGCGGCTAACCTTGCCTATCGTCGCGCGATAACAACCGGAGCCATCAATGACATTTCATACTGAATGGCTGCGGAGAGCCTTGCTCGCCACCGCGCTGACCATGGCCGGCCCGGCCCTGGCCGCGGATGATGGCAAGGTGGCCAACTTCCTGCTCGACAATGGCATGGAGGTGGTGGTCATTCCCGATCATCGCGCCCCCATCGTCACCCATATGGTGTGGTACAAGATCGGCAGCGCCGACGAGCCGCCAGGCAAGTCCGGCATAGCGCACTTCTTCGAACACCTGATGTTCAAGGCCACGACCAACCACGCCGCGGGCGAGTTCGACCGCGCCATATCGGCCATCGGCGGCTCCAACAACGCCTTCACCTCATATGACTACACTGCCTTCCACGAGACGGTGGCGCCCTCGGCACTTGGTGAGATGATGAGCTTCGAGGCCGATCGCATGCGCAACCTCATCTTGACCGACGAGGTCATCAAGACCGAGCGCGACGTGATCCTGGAAGAGCGCCGCGCGCGCATCGACAGCAATCCGCAGGCGGTGCTCGACGAAGAGGTCGACGCGACGCTCTGGCAGAACCAGCCCTACCGCATTCCGGTGATCGGCTGGATGCAGGAGATGGAGCAGTTGAACCGCACCGATGCGGTTGCCTTCTATGACAAATACTACCGCCCCAATAATGCGGTGCTGATCGTGGCCGGCGATGTCGAGCCGGAGGTCGTGAAGGCGCTGGCCGAAAAAACCTATGGCAAGGTCGCGCGCGGTCCCGACCTGCCCCCGCGCATCCGCCCGGTCGAGCCGGAGCAGAACACCAAGCGGACGGTGACGCTCACCGATGGGCGCGTTTCGGTGCCGAGCTTTTCGACGCAATGGGTGGTTCCGTCCTACCACACGGCAAAACCCGGCGAGGCCGAGGCGCTCGACCTGCTGGGAGAGATCCTTGGCGGCGGCAGCCGCAGCAGGCTCTACCAGCAACTCGTGGTCAAGCAAGGCATCGCATCGGCGACCGGCGCCTTCTTCCAGGGTACGATGCTCGACGCCACCAATTTCACCGTCTATGGCGCGCCGCGCGGCGACGCCAAGCTGAGCGACGTCGAGGCGGCCGTCGACGCCGAGATCGCCCGCATCGTCAAGGACGGCGTCACCGCCGATGAGCTGGAGAAGGCCAAGGCCCGCTATATCAGGGCCATGATCTTCGCCCGCGACAAGCAGGACGAGATGGCCAATCTCTACGGCGCCGAGCTCGCCACCGGCGGCAACGTCAGGGATATCGAGGAATGGCCGGACCGCATTCGCAAGGTCACCGCCGATGAGATCAAGGCGGTCGCCGCACGCTATCTGCTGCTCGATCGTACGACGACCGGCTATCTCTTGCCGCAGCAACAGGCGGGGAATTGATGATGACGAGATTGAGCGTTGGCGCTGCCCCTCACCTGCCTGCCGGCATCCTCTCCCCCTATAGTGACGGGGAGAGGGGCGCTGTCATCGTCGATTTCGCCAACCATCAGCGTCGTAAGAAGAGCGCCAGCGTCGCGGCGAGACCCCTTCTCCCCGTCACTATACGGGGAGAAGTGCCCGGCAGCGCGATGAGGGGCGGAGCTGACCTTGGCGATCAATGGCCTGATGCGATTACTCATAGGCGCATCGCGGTTCTCCACGTCTTCGCCACACTGTTCCTCGGCATCTTCTTCCTCATCCTGCCGGCGCTTGCCGCGCACGCGATGGACATTCAGCCGGTGACCTCATCGAAAGGCGTCAACGCCTGGCTGGTCGAGGACCACTCCATTCCGATCGTCGCCATCCGCTTCGTGTTCGATGGCGGCTCGACGCAGGATCCGGCGGGGCGGGAAGGGCTGGTCAATCTGATGACCGGCCTGTTCGACGAGGGCGCCGGCGACCTCGACAGCGAGGCCTTCCAGATCAAGCTTGACGATGCCGGCGCCGAAATGGGCTTCGAAGCGGCGCGCGACGGCACCTATGGCGCGATGCGGATGCTGGCCGAGCAGAAGGATGCGGCCTTCGACCTGCTCAGGCTGGCGGTCACCAGCCCGCGCTTCGACCAGGCGCCGATCGACCGTATCCGCGCCCAGATCCTGTCCGGCATCATCGCCAATGAGCGTGACCCCAACACCGTCGCGCAAACCAAATGGCTGCGCGCCATCTATGGCGACCATCCGTATTCCAGGCCCGACCAGGGCACCAAGGACAGCATCGCCACCATCACGGCAGCGGATCTGGCTGCCTTCCACAAGGCCAATTTCGCCCGCAGCGGCCTGCATGTTGCGGTGGTCGGCGACATAGATGCCGCGACGCTGAAACGGAAGCTCGATGAGGTCTTCGGCGATCTGCCGGAAAAGCAGGTGCTGCAACCGGTTTCCGATACCGAGCTGAAGCTCGGCCAGCAGCTCGAGGTCGACTACGACCTGCCGCAGACCTCGCTGCAGTTTGCCTACCCCGGTGTGAAGCGCGATGCGCCGGATTTCTTCCCCGCGGTGCTGATGAACCAGATTCTCGGCGGCGGCACCTTCACCTCGCGCCTCTATGACGAGGTGCGGGAAAAGCGCGGCTTGGCCTACTCCGTCGATTCCAACCTGGTCGACCACCAGCATTCCAATGCGCTGATCATCACCACGGCGACGCGTTCCGACCGCGCCGCCGAGACGCTCGCCATCGTCAAGGAGGTGGTCAAGAAGATGGCGCAGGAGGGGCCGACCGAGGCCGAGCTGGACGCGACCAAGAAATACATGGTCGGCTCCTATGCTATCAGCAATCTGGATTCTTCCAGCGCCATTGCCGCGACCCTGGTGGAATTGCAGCTCGACAATCTCGGCATCGACTACGTGCAGCGCCGCGCGGCGCTCATCAACGGCGTGACGCTCGATCAGGTCAAGGCAGCGGCGAAGAAGCTGCTGACGCCGGCGCCCGCGATCATGAGCATCGGGCCGAAGCTGGAGGCCAAATGACAGGTCCGACTTTCGGTATCGCCTTTGGCGGCGGCGGCGCGCGCGGCCTGGCCCATATCCACATCGTCGAGGCGCTGGACGAGCTCGGCATCAAGCCCGTGGCCATCGCCGGCTCCTCGATCGGCGCCATCATGGGCGCCGGCATGGCCTCGGGCATGAGCGGAAAGGACATCGAGGACTACGCCCGCTCGATCCTCGGCCGCCGCGCCGAGGTGGCGGCGCGCATGTGGCGCTCGCGTCCCGGCACCATCGCCGAGGCGATGCAGGGCGGCATCCGCGTCAGCCAGTTCAACATAGAGCGCATCTTGAAGGCGTTCCTGCCGGAAGCCATCCCGGAAACCTTCGCCGAGCTGATGATCCCGCTCAAGGTGACGGCGACGGACTATTTCGGTCACAAGCTGGCCGTCTTCGACGAGGGCGACCTGCATTCGGCGCTCGCCGCCTCGGCTGCCATTCCCGCCGTGTTCCGCCCGGTGACGCGCGACGACCGCGTGCTGATCGACGGCGGCATCTACAATCCGGTGCCGTTCGACCTCATCGAAGACGCCGCCGACATCATCATCGCGATCGACGTCGTCGGTGCGCCGAGCGAGGCCGAGCGCAAGCACCCGACCACCGTCGATCTGATGTACGGCGCCACGCAATTGATGATGCAGTCGATCATCGCCCACAAGCTGAACCAGCGCCCCCCCGACATACTGATCCGCCCGCCAGTGTCAAAATACCGCGTGCTCGATTTCATGAAGATCGACACGCTGCTGGCCGAGACGCAGGAGGTCAAGGACGAACTGAAGCGCGAGGTGGAAAGGGTGGTCGAGGCGCATGCCAAGGGCAAGCGGGGGAAGAAAGCAGGGTGAGCTGCCGATCTCCCCCCTCGAGGGGGAGATGGCCGGCGGACCAGAGGGGGTCGTCTCGCGTGAAGCTCGACCTCCTACGGTCGATAGGAGGTTGCGTCAGGACGGACCGACCCCCTCTGTCGCCTTCGGCGACATCTCCCCCTCAAGGGGGGAGATTACCCCCACCAGCGTCTCACACCCTTCCAGCCGCATATTCCAGCGCCACCACGCCATTGCTGAACTGTACGGCCGAGATCGGCTCCAACGCCACCGGCATATCGGACGGGAACAGCTTCTTGCCCTCGCCGACGGTGCCAGGGTAGCTGAGCAGCCTGACGCGATCGACCAGACCATGGCGCAGCAATTCCCGCGCGACGCTGAGGCTGCCATGCACATAGATGTTGCCGCCGCTGCCTTGCTTCAGCGCCCGAACCGCTTCCGGCAACGCACCCGTCAGCAGCTCGGCCGGTTTCCAGTCAAGTGCCTTCAGGGTTGTCGACGCGACATATTTCGGCAGCGCATTGAACCGGTCGGCGAAGCCTCCGGTTTCCTTGGGCCAAGAGCCGGCAAAAATCTCGTAGGTCGTGCGCCCCAGAAGCATGGCCCCGCTGTCGGCAAGCTCGTCCTCCTTGAACCTTTGCATCTCATCGTTCCAGGTCACGCTGGGCAGCTTCTCGACCTCGGCGATGCCATCGATGCTGATGAACTCGGTGACAATAAGGTTTCTCATGGCGCTCTCCTTCTTCTGTCAAAGGACGAACCGCGTGAGCCTTTTGCACCGCTCTGCGAAAAAAATGCGCTTTGTTGAGCAGTTGTCGGGCGCTGGTCCATTCGCGCTTAAAGGGGTGCGCTTCGGGCACCATCGACGAACGCCAGAACGACCACGCACGGAGCAACGCAGTAAACCAGTCTCGCTCTGCGGCCCGTCTTCGTCACAGCGGCGCTTGCGTCGAGATCGACGGTGATGTCCTCATAGCCCAGCACTTCGCCATCAAGCGGGTAGGCGGCCTTGTAGACAGCTTCCTTGGCGGCAAAAAGGATGCGACCGGCAAGATACGGGTCGGTTGCGTCGATCCGGTCAGCGGGGACTGCAACCAGCGCGAAGATGTCGTCGGGCAGGGGCAAAGCGGGCTCGATATCGATGCCGAGCGAGGCGACGTGGGAGAGCGGCGCGACGGCCGCCACGGCTATCTCGTCGTCGTGAGCCAGCGACCCCGTTACTCCATGAGGCCATACCGGTGCGCCGGAGGAGCCGCGGAGGATAGCGACGTCGTTCAAGCCCATATCCGCCAGCAGCTCGTGCGCGATCCACCGCGCCGCGCCACTCGCCCGCCGCATCAGCGGCAGGCGTGACGGGATGGAGCGTGCTTCCTGCGGCAGCAAATGGTTCTCATCGCCTTCGCGGATCGTGCGGCATCCGATCCGAACGCCGGCCGGTGCCATGGCGGCCATCGCCGCCAGCAACTGCGCCGACAGGCTGGCACCGGCATCGGCCGGGCGCGTCATGGCTGTTCGCCCTGCAGAGCGAGGTCGGCGATCATTTCGCCGTCCTCGTCCAGTCCCTCTTCGACGAAACCGGCAGCGCGATAGAGGCGGCGTGCCGCTTCATTCCCAGGTTCGTAGCAGATCGAAACGTGGCTGATGTGGCCGAGCCCCATGATTTCATCCAGCACTTCGCGCAAAGCGGCCTTGCCGTAGCCTTGGCCCTGATGGACGCGATCGATCATGAAGCGGTAGATCCGCGCCCCGTCGTCGTCCTCCGGCGCCTCGTACATCAGGAAACCGACGATGCGATCCCCTGCCATGACAACGCGCGGCCGTGCGTCCCCGTCGGTTTCGGCTTCGTCCAGCGACTCCGCATTGCTGGCGACGAAATCCATCTGATCCGGGGCCAGCTCCAGGGCCGCGACCACAGCCCGGTTGGCCGCAGTCACCGAAACGAGGCGGATGTCTGTGCTCATCAAGCCGTTGCCTTGACGCCATCCTCCGGCACCGGCTCGACGAAGCGATGCAGCTTTGCCGGGTTGCCCCGCCAGATCGAGTTGGGCTCCAGCTCTTCGCCCTTCATCACGAAGGAGTCCGCGTCGACCATCGAGCCTTTGCCCATCACCACGCCGTAGTGGACAAAGGCGGAAGGCCCGAGCGTGCAGCCATCGCAGATGCGGATGAAATCGGACTTGAACGCGCCTTCTTCCAGCGAATGGGCCTGGATCACGCAGCCCTCGTTGAGCGTGACGTCGTCGCCGATCTCGACCAGCGAACGCTCGGTCAAATTGCTGCCGCCGTCATAGACCCGGCTGCCGACCTTGACGCCGAGCAGGCGCAGGATCATCGGCCGGAACGGCGTGCCGGCGAACAGGCGCACGATGGGCGAATCCGCCAGCTTCCAGTGGCGTTCGTGGCGCCAGAAGGCGACGTCGTAGATCGTCGTCATCTGCGGCTTCAGCCGGCCAAAGCCAAGGCTTGCCCGCTCGACCAGAATGTAGAACGGAATGGTGATCGCCGAGGTCAAAAGCACGGCGGCGAACAGGGCGACCTCCGCCCATTCCGTATAGTAGTTCAGCGCCCGGTCCCAGATCGCCAGCGTGACGAACAGCATGATCCATTGCGTTGCCAGGAACAGAAGAATGGTCACCAGGTTGTGGCGGTTCTTGTGCGGGATGCGCCGGCGCCGGTCGGCCTCGTCGACGCCGGCGATAAGCTCCTTGTCGCGGTTCACCATGCGCGGGATTTCAAACGCAGGCGAACCGAGAAGGCCGACATTCTCGCGCACCGGCCCATCGATGGGATCATCACCTTGGTGCCGAGCAGCACGTTGTCGCCGGTGCGGCCGTCCGGCGGATAATAGATGTTGTTGCCGAGATAGTTGCGTTCGCCGATGCGCGTCGGCTCGAGCCTGAAGGCCGAGGCGGACTTGTGCATGTTGATCATGAACAGCCCGTCCGAGACCATGGTCTCGGTGCCGATCTCGCACAGAAGCGGGTTTTCGTGCTGCTGGTTGGAGCCGAAATTGGAGCCGGTCTGCACCACTCTGTTGAGGTTCCAGCCGATGGCGCGCATGTAGTGCACGATTGCCGAGCTGTCGCCGGCCAGGAGCCCGAGCACGCGGGAATTGCTGGCGAATTCGGCGACGGTCTGCAGCCAGTAGCGGAAACCGTAAAGCGTGTAGGTGCGGCCCGGCTTCAAGATCAGGCTCGTCAGGCGCGGCACCAGCGTCGCTGCCAGGAAAGCCGCCGCGATATAGCCGAAAAGCGTGACCGTGGTGCCGATCGCGACAAGGCCGATCGTCTCCTGATAGTCGTCGCCGACATATTCCCAGTAGCTGTGGAACAGGAGCGGCAGCGGGGTGACGAGGCCAAACAGGCCGACCAGCTGCAGCGCTTCATAGAGAAAGCGCCGGACCTGGTAAGGATTGACATTGCGCACCTTGCAATAGTCCGCCGTGGTCGGCACCGCCGGCGATCCATGCCAGTGCTCGCCGTCCGGGATGCTTTGCCCGCGATGCAGCGAGGACGAATGGCCGAGCTGGGCGCCGTTGCCGATCCTGGTGTCGATGTCGAGCGTGGAGCCGACGCCGACGAAAGCATCGCGGCCGATGGTCAGCGGCCCGGTGTGGATATAACCGGACTGGGCCCTGAAGCCGAGGATCATCGATTCCTTGCGCAGGATGGTGTTGGCGCCGATGGAAATAAGATCCGTGCAGACGGGCACGGACTTCGATTCGATGACGGCGTTTTTCCCGAGCTTGGTGCCGAGCAGCTGCAGATAGAGGCTGTAGAGCGGGCTGCCGCGGAACAGCACGACGGGTGCGGTGCGGATCAACGTCTTGACCACCCAGAAGCGGAAGTAGCGCACGCCCCAGATCGGAAACGCCTCGGCCTTCCAGCGGCCGATGAGCACCCATTTCGCCAGGACGGCAAAGCCCGACATGCCGAAGAACACGGCGGCCGAGAGCGCCACGCACCGGATATAGAGCTGCAGCGGATCGTCGAGCGCGTCATACATCCAGTTGAGGCCGTCATTGATCGCCCACAGTGCCACGTAGCTGTAGAGGCCGTAGAACGAAAGCTGCGCCGCGCCGCAGGTCCAGTAGGCGAAATTCGAGGCCCGGCGGGTGAGGACCGGCTCGTTGGTTGCCGTCGTCATCTCCTCCGCTACCCCCAGATGCAGCGCCAGGCGCGCCACCGTGGGATAGAGATAGATGTCGCGCATCGACGTCGTCGCCCATTCCTTCCTGGTGCGCACGCGCGCGCAGAAATGCGCCATCAGCAAGGAGTTGGCGCCGAGATCGTCGAAGAAGTGATCCTCGACCGACACCGCGTCGAATTTCAGCACCGTGGCCAGCGCTTCCGCCAGGAATCGCTCGTCCTCATTGCCGGGCGGCACCATCGTGCGATCGGCCGAAAGCCGGACGCTCGTCGGCTTCGGCAGTTGGCGCAGGTCTACCTTGTTGGAGACGGTCATCGGGATGGCAGGCAGTTCCTCCAGATAGGCGGGCACCATGTAGTCGGGCAGCCGCCGCTTCATCGTCTGGGCGAGATCCGCACGGGAAACCGCCGCTACGCCGGTTTTAAGCGCGTAATAGGCAACGAGTTCGACGCGGCCGGGCTCGATCTCCCAGGTGGTGACGGCGGCCTGCGCGATCTCGGGCTGGTCGAGCAGCACCGCCTCGATCTCGCCGAGCTCGATGCGATATCCGCGAATCTTCACCTGCGTGTCGATGCGCCCGGCATACTCGATCTCGCCGCTATCGTTGATCCGGCCAAGATCGCCGGTGCGGTAGATGCGCTGCGACGGGTTGTTCGGCAGGCCGACGAAATCGGCGATGAATTTCTGGTCGGTCAGGTCCGGCCGGTTCAGATAACCGACGGCGAGCCCGATGCCGGCAATGCCGATCTCGCCCAGTTCACCGGGCTCGGCAAGTTGCGGCAGCGAAGCGTCGAGAATGACGATCGAGTAAGTCGGCAACGGCGCGCCGATTGTGACGGGACGGTCCGGCGTCAGCGCCCCCATCGTTGCGGTGACGGTCGCCTCGGTCGGCCCGTAGGTGTTGAGGATCTGCCGGCCCGGCTTCGACCAGCGCACCACCAGATTGTGGGGGCAGGCCTCGCCGCCCACCAAAAGCGTGCGCAGGCTGGGCACATCCGATGTCATCGATGACAACAATGTCGGGCTGCAGGCCATGCAGGTGATGTCATGGAGGCGCAGGAAATCCGCCAGTTCCTCGCCCACCAGCGGCATCTGGCCAGGTGCCGGCACCACCGTCGCGCCGGCGACGAACGGCACCCAGATCTCTTCGGAGGAAAAGTCGAAGGCAATGGTCATGCCCTGATAGACCCGGTCGCCCGGCCGGTAGCCGTAGGAGGCGGCGGCGACGTGTATGAAATTGACGAAGCTCTGGTGCGTGATGACCACGCCCTTGGGCTTGCCGGTGGTGCCCGAGGTATAGAGGATGTAGCAGATGTCGTCGGTCGCCTGCGGCTTCAGCGGCGCGGGCGACTGTGCGGAAATTTCGGCGGCGGCGCTGTCGATCAGCACATGGGGAACGGGCAGTTGACCGGCGCGCGACGCATAGGCGGCGATGGTGACGATCATGCTGACGGCGGCGTCTTCGATGATCAGCGCCATCCGCTCCTGCGGAAACGCGGTGGCCAGCGGCACGAAGGCAGCCCCCGCCTTCATCACCGCCAGCAACGCCACATAGGTCTCCGCCGAGCGGTCGAGGATGAGCCCGACCCGGTGGCCCGGCCGCACGCCGTGCTTGATCAGCATGCGGGCGAACCGGTTGGCGCGGCTGTTCAGCTCCTGATAGGTCCACACGCGCCCTTCGGAGATCACCGCCGGCAGTGCGGCAAACGTTACGGCGAGCTGCTCGAACACCGCATTGAGCCGCTCACCCGGCTGCCGGGCAAAGTCGGCGCCCGTCAGGACCTGGCCGTTCCTTGTCGGGCCGCGAGCGATCCTTGCCAGCGCATCGATGCTTGCCAGGCTGCCGATCGCCGTTGCCGCGTCGCTGTCCAGTTCGGCGATATCGTAGTCCATGTCCATACTTTCTCGTCCTCGCCGGGCATTGCCCGGCTGTTCATGCCGCCGCTGGAGGAGGCACTGCGCCGCCGCTGCGATTTTGTTGGTGGAGGGCCTCCAAAAAGGAAGTGCCCGGAATCCCGACCGGGAAGCTTATGCCACCCGATCTTTTCGCCGGTTTTTCCGAACTGTTGAATTTTGTTTCTGGAGTGTGTCTGGGCGGGGATTTGCCGGGCCTCGTTGACCCTTGCGGGGCAGGGGTTCAGCCTCAGTGGCGACCCGGAAAGGGTAGTGTGCTGAGAGTTCTGCAAATTCGCTGAGAGGGGGCGGTCATGGCGGGCTGGTGATTGTTCACGTCACCTGATTCCCGCGAAGGAACGCCACCATGACCAAGACTGAAGTTAAGACCGCCAGCGCTGCCGTCAAAGACATTTTGCTTTCGAACCCGGATGGATTGCACGAAGTGCTCCGTGCGGTGATGCAGGAGGTGCTTGAGGCCGAGATGGACGAGGCGCTGGGTGCCTCGAAGAGCGAGCGCACGCCCGAACGGCTTGGCTATCGCTCGGGCTATTACGGCCGTACCCTTGTGACGCGGGTCGGCAAGCTCGAGCTGCGGGTTCCGCAGGACCGGGCCGGGCGCTTCTCCACCGAGCTGTTCGAGCGCTACCAGCGTTCCGAGCGGGCCTTGGTGGCGACACTGGCGGAGATGTATGTGCAGGGCGTGTCGACCCGCAAGGTGAAGGCGATCACGGAAGAACTGTGCGGCCATGCCTTCTCGGCCTCGACGATCTCGGCCATCAACAAGCGGCTGGACGAGAGCCTCGCTGCCTTTGCCAGGCGCCCCCTTCAATAGCCGTTTCCTTACCTCATCCTCGATGCGCGCTACGAGAAGGTGCGTGAAGCCGGTGTTGTCATGAGCCAGGCGGTGCTGATCGCGGTCGGCATCGACTGGGACGGAAGGCGCCAGATCCTGGCCGTGGAGATGGCCAATCGCGAGAGCCGCTCGGCCTGGAGGGACTTCCTCGTCGGCCTCAAGGCGCGCGGCCTCAAGGGCGTCGAGTTGGTTGTGTCCGACGATCACGCCGGCCTGGTGGCAGCGATCGGCGAGGTGATCCCCGAAGCCGCCTGGCAACGCTGCTACGTGCACTTCCTCAGGAACGCGCTCGATCATCTGCCGAGGAAGCACGGCGACGACTGCCTGCAGGAATTGCGCTGGCTCTACGACCGGCGCGATCTCGCAGAGGCCAGGGCTGATCTTGCCGCATGGCTTGCCAAATGGTCGGCACGCTATCCGCGCCTGACAGGCTGGGCCGAGGATGCCATCGAACAAACCCTGACCTTCTTCAGGCTGCCGAGACAGCACCACAAGCATCTCAAATCCACCAACATGCTGGAGCGGCTCAACGAGGAAATCCGCCGGCGCACCTATGTCGTGCGCATCTTCCCCAACACCGAAAGCTGCCTGCGCCTGGTCAGGGCGTTGGCCGTCGAGACCAATGAAAACTGGATGGAGGCCAACCGATACATCAATATGGACGACCTGCGCGAGCACAAGAAGCTCGCTCTGCGCCAAGCCGCATGACCAGCATCATGGCCGCCCCATTTTGCAGAACTTGACGCACACAACCCCGGAAAGAGACTATGAGCGAACCTCATGCAGACGGCGCCGGCGAGCTGTCTATAATGGAGCGCTACGGCGACCCAGCAGCAGAGCGATGCTTCGCCGGACTACTTTTCCCGCCATCCGGTTCCGGCCGCGCCCCAGGACCTGGTCGATCACGACTGCATCAATATGCGGCAGGCGACGTTCGGCGGATTGTATGCCTGGGAATTCGCCAGGGATGGCCGCGACCTTCGTGTGCGGGTGGAAG
The DNA here is from genome assembly GCF_040324475.1 of Mesorhizobium sp. C268A. NCBI lineage: Bacteria > Pseudomonadati > Pseudomonadota > Alphaproteobacteria > Hyphomicrobiales > Phyllobacteriaceae > Mesorhizobium > Mesorhizobium sp. C268A. The sequence goes on along the minus strand of NZ_JAMYVX010000001.1, from coordinate 641,209 downwards.
GCCAACTTACCTTCAATTCGTCCATTCCCATGATCGAGGCTGCGACAAGCGGTTTCGGGATCGCCTATGTCCCGGAAAACCTCGTCAGCCACCACATCGCCGAGGGACGCCTCAGGCTCGTGCTTGACGACTGGAGCCCGCCATTTGCCGGCTATCACCTCTACTATCCAAGCAGGCGACAGCTCTCCCCTGCGATGGCGGTGATCACCGACGCGCTCCGCCATCGCATCTGACCCCCAGACTGTTGGATCATGAAGCTGAGCTTGGTAAATGGCAGGTTCTACCTGGCCCGGCTGTTCATGCCGCCGCTGGAGCAGGCGCTGCGCCGCAGCTGCGATTTTGTTGGTGGTCCAAAAAGGAAGAACCCGGAAACCCGACTGGGAAGCTTATCCCACCCGATCTTTTCGCCGGTTTTTCCGAACTGTTGAATTTTGGTTCTGGAGTGTGTCTGGGGGATCTTGGCCGGCCCGCGTTGGCCCTTGCGGGGGGCTGCGGCCTCCGTGGTATCGAGCCTCTGCAGACGGCGCCGGAGAGGCCGTCCTCGACGCAGCCGAGTTTCTATCGCTGAGGCTGGTCCGACAAGGAGGTGCGCGGCGATGGTGATGTGGCCCGCAGCGAGACTATGGCGATCTTTGAACCGGGAAATCGAGAATGGCGGTGGAGACGCGAGGCACCAATGGCCAAGAGTGAAGGCTGGTTGATAAGCTAGTTTCCAGCTCGCACTGTTGACCTAAGCGTGCGGATAGCCATGCCATAGCCGGTATTGGAGAGTCGGTATTTCTTTGCATTCTTGTTTCCGAAAATCTCATAAAAAACGTAGTAGTCTTGATTGAAATATCTACTGACGTTGTCTTTATGCTTCGGGTTAATTCTTGGAAACACTGTAGAAATCAAATTTGCCATTTCGGTCGTCGTATAGAATTTTCGAGTTTCGTCGTCCTTCCATACGCTCAACAGCGCGATCAAAATCGCGTCTTGCAACCCGATATCGGAGATCTTGGCAAGCGAATTGAGGCTCGCGTCGACGTTGATTTCATTCTTACTTTCGGCTCCGACCAGTTGGCTGATCGAATCCAAGTAATTTTGCATGCTGCCATCATTGCTGAGAACCAGAACACCAGGTGATTGTCTAATAACTTCCAATCCCATGCGCTGTTGCTGATGATCCCTCGCGCGAAACTCGCCAATAGAGAGGTCATCGCCCGGCCGCGCACGCGCGAGCAACCTCTCAAAACGGACTTGCTCATCTGCGGCGACGAAGCGTCGTGTAAAATACTTCCCGCATAGCGCCAGCTCTTTTTCGAGATGGATGATTTCTTGCTGCGCCCGAAAACCGGAAATTACTATGGGCTCAGAAAGATTATCCAGTATGTACTCGGCAACCTTTTCTGCGGCAATCGTTGGCTTTTGAGCCAAGGCACTTTCAGCAAAATCTCCGATCGACAGCATTCCGCGATAGCCGTGGCGATAGTAATAGCTCAGATACATAAAGTCGCTAGCTTCAACGTGTAGATACCCAAAGGCTCTGGCAAGATAATGACTCGCCGCTGTTTTTCCAGCACAGGTATATCCACAGAGAATGATGTTGGGCTTGTGATCGAGCGGCAGTTGCATTTGTATGCTAGCCGCCGAGGAATAGCGGCGTTCGTCTAGAAATCTAAACAATTGCTGGAAGGATTTCCGTCTGAAATCTACGCGATCTGCGACCTCGATAGGCAGTGAGCCAAGCGGCGCATCGCACCCCTCCGGCTGGAACCACCGGTTGAAAGATCTATTGTCTAGCCATGGGTACACAAGGTTCGTAGCGTAATCCCGTTCCTGATCGACGATGGATCCGCGCTGCTCTCCATGGAAGACGATATATTCACTCGTAACTCCCCAGGAATTTCTGTAATTAGTCGGGACGTAGAGCAAGACATCAGAGCGAACCGTCGCGCCGCGCGCGTTGCCAGTGGCGCGCAGCATCGAGTCCAAGCTCTCGAAAGTACGACCTTCCATCCAATACTTGATATCGACCCCCGGTATGTCGTTGTCTGTTCCGCTCAGCGCGTCGATACGGACCGAGGTGTCTTCTAAAATGAACGGGTGTGTCGCTTCCGAATAGCCTGCCTTGAGTATTTGGCTCTTTGCGCTTCTATAGCTGGCTTCCAAGATGGCTTCGCGTGAGACCAGTCGGGGCTCAATATAGCCCGCATGATATGTCCGCTGCCGAAACCCCTGAATGCGTATTTGGCGGCCCTCCGCCAAATAGCGTGCGTGCGCGAGTTTGGTTGGATTTGTAGTGAAAAAGGTCAGTTCACGCATCGGCTTTGGCTACACTACGGCCGGCGTTCGCGGGTGAAGTACGATAGACATCACAGCCCAAAGCCTCCGCGCGCTCGGCAATCGCAGTGATCCGACTAGGGTCTGCAAAACAGAATAGCATTGGGCCGAGACTCGACATGCCCACACAATCTGCGCCAGCGTCGAGCAGTTTCATCGAGAGAACGTGTAGTGTTTTGCCATACTCCGCCCGCTCAGCGCGCTTCCAAGCGGTTTCCTGCATAAGTGTCACACCACGACAAAAGGCGTGATAGTTGCGTTCGGCGACTGCAGCGTAAATCTCAAACAGAGCGATATAAGCAGCTTCGAAACTGGCAGTTGCTGGAAGCGGCGTGGTGCGTTCAAAGAATGCGATTTCTTCCTGCTGGGTTTTAGGGACGATTGAGCGCGGTAGGCAAAGAAGAATCGGCCAAGGCGGCATTTGCACAATGGGCAAAGCCAAAGGAAGTCGGGTGGGCATCGTCCGAGAGGATGGCATGTATGGACCGCCGTCACTCGGTCGACCAAGATCACAGACCAGTCCGCCGTTAAAATAGGTGTTGATGCCGATGCCTGATGTCCCGCCGCGCCCCGACGCTGCAATGAGCCGCTCCGTTGAAATGTGAGTCTGATTAAGTAAAGCCAAAGCTTCCATGGCTCCAAGCCGTATCGCCGTAGCTGACCCCATGCCGACGTGGGTGCGCATGCCTCCGCTGATGTGGATAGCTCCCCGTCTTGCCATGCCATGATCCAAAGCGAACTGCTCGAGAATTTCGCCAAGGATGTCTTGTTCGCTGGTGGCCATGGGCAGGGGGCGGTCATCGCGTATTACGAGCCGCGAACTTTCGCATATCTCGATTTCAGCCACCGGCCCCTCTATCGCGAAACCAATGCCCCCATTCTTGCGGAAAGCGCCTTCATGGAGCGACAGCAATCCAAGATGCAGGCGAGGGCGGGCATCCACGCGCACTTCACACATGCGGGCTACAGGAGTTCCAAACTGCTTCAAAGTGATCGTCGTATTTTCGGCCAAATGGCGTCTCGGCCGCGACGTGGATCGCGGGAGCATAGCGGCTCTTGTCCCCTTCGAAAATAGGGCCCGCGACCAAGTCATTGTCTACCAGGACGAAACTATGATGTGCGGCATCTGCAAATCGGCGCAGCTCTACCCTGCCATTAAACTGCTTCTGGAGTGCAGCGATCTTTGGGAGCATGCCGCGCGCGCGATTTTTTGCATCATCGCCCATGTGCTTTTCATCTGGAATGAGCAGCCGAACCTTAAGTTGGCTGTATTTAATAAGTGCATCGACCAAAACCTTATCGTCGCTTTCCGTGTCAAGAAAATCTTGGATAAAGCGGCTGCATGATGCGCCCATTACATCAACGCGCCTCTTACTGCCGACAACGAGACGACGATAGTAGTTCTGATCGTGGCGGTTCGCGAGGAGTGCTTTGACCCCCATTCGTCTGAATCCGTCAAGCTCTTGGATTGGCCGCAACAAGGTTAGAAAGGTAGCGAGATAGACAATCAAGCCCGTAACAATGCCGCCGACAAAACCCAGAGTTTTTACGCTGCTCGGGTCTATCCTGTAGTACCAGTAACCCAAGCCTATCGACGTTAGGGTGATAGCTATGGTTAGAATCAGCCAGAGCGGCACACGGATTTTATCGAGCTCGAAGTTCATCACCGTGGGTATCCGATAAAGAGAAGCTCGCGTTTGCGTGCCTTGCTGAGTGCATGATTGTGTTCTGCAGAATGAACAGAGACTTGTGAAAAGCGCGCTTCGAAATGCGCTTTGATTTCAGCCTCGGAAGGAAAGGCGCCTGATACGTAAGATAGAACTACAATCGAGTGTTGATGCCTGTCTATGAACGAAAAGAGGCGGTCCTTGAACGAACGCGTGCTGGCCCACTCCGGAAACCAACTGGGCGGCTCGAATAGACGAATATTGGACTTCGTATCGATCAACTTTTCCCACTCGTTGTAGCGCGCGAGCCCTTCCAAAAAATGATAGCGGCGCCAATAGTCGTCGCGGTTACGTCGCTCCTCTCGCCCGATGTAGGGCGGGTCAATATAGACTAAGTCATAGCCGGGAGCTATGTCTTCGGCGTTGCCGGAGGGGAGGATAGAAAAAGAACCATTGCTAACAGATCTTCGAACAATGTCGTCGTAGGCCTGCAGGGCATGATGCGTAAAGCTTCGTTCCCATGTTACAGCATTGCCAAAGCTTCGATGAACCGTCAAATTTGTGCGCAGGTGGATATTGGCTCGATGGAATAGATTGAACGGTCTCTTTTTTAAACACGCCTGATAGATAACATAACGTAGCAATGATCGTTCTTCGACGGATCGTTCCTCGCTGTCAATCAAGTGGAAAAAACCGTCAAGCCAAGAATTTTCTTCATCTTTGAAAAATATTTCTGAAAAATGTTGCGAAATTACTCCTGCTTTAGGTTTAACCGAATCCAATAGGGCCTTGACGTTACCGCGGGAAAGTGCCGGTTTGTCGGCGAGTATGGATCGACCAACATCTTCATTGAAGAGAAGCCCATCATGATAAGTAACGCGCTTTCGCATCGCCCTAAACATCAGAGAAACAGAGCCGGTGCCTCCAAATGCATCGAGTACGCTATCAAAACGAACCGCGCCCAAATGGGAATACATCCAGCCAAGTAGTCTGCGCTTGCTGCCGTAATATCGAGTTTGAGGAAAGCTAGCAATTGCATCCGGGACGGGCTGGATTAGCTGCAGTTTCGTCGGAGCGTCCCACGAAAAATCGGCCGACAAGGCTGCCGCCGGACGATCTGCGATGGTACCTGCCATGTTTGCCCCTGCAGCGCCGGCACGCTAACTTTTTTCTTTTCTTTGCATCAACCGTACTGCGGCGAACGCTCCGGGAGATCGCACCTGTACACCATTGCTGTCTACCTGAGAACTGACCATCAAAGCGGACCTGTTGCGGGGAGCGGGCGAGAGGGCAACTATTCCGCTGGTGCGGGCCTAAGGCAGCCATCCGTGGGAACGACCCTAGTGCCAAATCCAGGCATTACAGAGGATCGGCGGTGCCCCACCAATGGATTGTACGGAACGGCGGCCCAGAACTATTACGGTAGGAAGTGCCGTTTTCAGCCCGTTGGGCGGGGTGCCCGCGGCCTGCGTGCTTTCGTTGTAGGCGAGGACTTCGCTCGATTTAGCGTCCGTACAGCTTCAAGCGCCTTGGTCTTGTCCTTGTCCTTGACCTTAGGACCTTGCCGACCCGGTCCGTTGACGAAGATGATCGACCACCGATCGCCATCCGTAATCGAGGACTTGAAGTGCTCCTCGATCACGTTGGCATGGAGAATCGGCTGCGTCGTGTAGATCACGGCGTAGAATTTTCCCCAGTTAGGGTCGCCCGCATAATTTGTCATGTCAGCGGATATTCCCTCCAAGGCGACCTTCACGCCTGTCTCGTTGACCGCGAATTTGTATTCGACAAGGGCACCAAGAGATTTCACGCCAAAGTCAGGCTTGTACTTGGTGACCGTCTTGTCGATTTGTGGCTTATCCACGAAGTCGGGGAATGCGTACCTCACGATCTGTGCGATAGCATTGTCGACACGCAGTTCCTCCTGGGGAACCAGTCCCTGATCGGCAATTATCCCTGCCGTGTTTTTGAGAATCGATTCCAGCATCGACATGCCGGTCGTCGCGCTTCCGTCCACCATGACCGCCATGGCCTCGAACGTGGCGTCAAGTTCACTGAGAACCGGTGAGTAGAAATCCTCTAGCATTTCGATCAGCGCAGAACCGGTTATCTTTTTAATGCTCTTGCGGCGCGCCACTAGGTCGGCCTTGGTCTGAGGCAGCCTCAGCCGCTCGGCCAACATCCCAATCTCTCGGAAGGCCTTCTCGACGTTGTAAACGAAACTGACCTCGGCCAGATCGTAGGTAGTATCCGTCTGGTCGATCTGGTCGACAGACCTGTACGCTTGGTTCTCGATCTGCTGGATCATCTCATAGGACGTTGCCCACGCTCTCTTAAGTGTCTGGCGGATATGGTGAACCAGCAGGTGCTCGGCTTTCGTTGTCATCGTTTCCTCCATTTGTCCGCAATCGCGTGGCGCGCGGGCAAGCAAGCCGGGATCAGTGTGCGCCGCCGCCACCCCGAGCGGTTCCAGCCTATCGCTGTCGTATAGTTCGGCGAAAAGCGAAGCGAATCCTTCCAAGTGTGCGAACGGATGATGAAGCTTCTTGCATTCGTCTATCGTTCGTCAATCAAAACTCCCTCCGGATCGGTCAGACCTTATGTCTGCAAAGGCCAACCCCGGAGGTTTGCGGCTTTTTTGCTCGGCTGCCCGCTTTTCACTCTGCTGATACCAACCGACAGTCCGCTCCTGACCCAATTTCGGCATTTTAATGCCCACTTGCCATCCCCAGATTCTCATCATAGTCTCCCTTGAGAAAACCTTTTCCCAGTCCGCGCAGCATCCGCCACCCACCCACATCGACACGCTACTGCCCAGTAAGAGAAAACCTTTTCCCAAACCGAGAACCGACACCCTAACCATGGCCCCCGACACGTTGCCACCACCCGCCAAGCAACCCGTCACCCTGCGTGAAGTGGCGGCGATGGCTGGCGTCAGCGTGGCCACGGCCTCGAAGGCGCTGAACGGGCAGGGGCGGATGACCGCCGAGACGCGGCAGCGCATTCGCGAGACGGCGCAGCGGCTCGGCTTTCGCCCCAACAGCCTGGCGCAGAGCCTGCTGCGGCGGCGCTCCTTTACCGTCGGGCTGTTGACCAACGATACCTATGGCCGCTTTTCGCTGCCGGTCATGTCGGGCATTTCGGATGCGCTGGTCGATGCCGGCGTCTCGGTGTTCATGTGCAATGTCGAGGACGATCCGCGGCTGGCGCAGCTGCATGTCGAGGCGATGCTGGACAAGCGCATCGACGGCATCATCGCCAGCGGCAAGCGCATCGACCGCCATCTGCCGGTCGACCTCGCCAATCTCGGCGTGCCCGTGATCTACGCCTTCAGCCAGCCCGATCCCGATGCCATCGCCTTCGTCTCCGACGATGCCGGCGGAGCGCGGCTGGCGGTCGAGCATTTTTGCCGCCTCGGGCGGCGGCGCATCGCCCATGTCAGCGGTCCCGCCAGTTTTGCCGTGGTGAATGAGCGGGCGCAGGCTTTTCGCGATGTGCTGGCCGCACACGGCCTGCCGGTCACCGAGCCCTTGCTCGGCTCGTGGTCGGAAGCCTGGGGGCATGAAGCCGTCGGAAAGCTGTTCGACGGCCCAACGCTCTTCAACAAGAAGGGAGAGAAACCCGACGCCGTGTTCTGCGGCAACGACCAGATCGCGCGCGGCGTCATCGATGCGCTGCGCGAGCGCGGCTTAGGCGTGCCTGGCGATGTCGGCGTCATCGGCTTCGACAATTGGGAGATCGTGGCGGAGGCAACCCGCCCGCCGCTGACCTCGGTCGACATGAACCTGGCAGCGCTCGGCCGCGAGGCCGGCCTCACACTGCTTTCGCTCGTCGGCGGCCAACCCGCCGCGCCGGGCATCCGAAAACTGCCGTGCCGGCTGGTGGTGCGTCAGTCATGCGGCCGCCCATTGGACGGCTAGGAGAACGTGCGGCGCCATCTAAGGGAGCGCCGCAACAGGGAGGAGAACAGAACCATGAGGAGGAAAACCATGAAGACCGTGATTACCGGGTTCGCGCTCGCCGCGAGCATCATTGCCTTGCCTGCAATGGCCGCCGACACCGCCAACATCTGGGTTCGCGCCGACGGCTCGAACTTCATGCCGCGCATCGTCGATGCCTTCAACAAGGGCCATGAGAACCAGGTCAAGCTGGACATCATTCCCAATGCCGAGATCATCCCGAAATATGGCGCCGCCGCCGCCGGCGGCACGGCGCCCGACGCGCTGTCGCTCGACCTGATCTACACGCCGTCCTTTGCCGCCGCCGGCCAGCTCGAAGACATCACCGATTGGGCGAAATCGCTGCCCTATTTCGCCAGCCTGTCGCCGGCGCATGTCAAGACCGGCACCTACAAGGACCACATTTACGGGCTGCCGTTCTCGGCCGACGCCTCGGTGCTGATCTGGAACAAGAAGCTGTTCAAGCAGGCGGGGCTCGATCCCGACAAGGGACCGGCCAACTGGGCCGAGATCGAGGCCGATGCCGAAAAGGTCAACGCGCTCGGCGGCGACATCAAGGGCTTCTACTTCTCCGGCAATTGCGGCGGCTGCAACATCTTCACCTTCACGCCGCTGATCTGGGCCTCGGGCGGCGACATCCTCTCAGAGGACGGCTCGAAGGCGACGCTGGACAGCCCGCAGCTGCGCGGCGCCATCGACCTCTACCGCTCGATGGTCAAGAAGGACCTGGTACCGGCCGGCGCGCAGACCGACACCGGCGCCAACTTCTTTGCCGCCTTCGCCACCGGCAATATCGGCATTTCGCCGTCCGGCGCCTTCGCCATCGGCGCGCTCAACACGCAGTATCCGGATATCGACTATGGCGTCACCTTCCTGCCGGGCAAGGACAGCGGCTGGTCTTCGTTTGCCGGCGGCGACAATTTCGTCGTCACCAAGGGCACCAAGAAGCTCGCCGTGGTGAAGGAGTTTCTCGACTTCGCCTATTCGCTCGAAGGCCAGACCATCCTGGCCAAATACGGCAGCCTGCCGGTGCGCGGCGACATCGCCAAGGAGGCGCTGAAGGATCTCGATCCGCGCTACCAGATCGCCGCCGAAGCCATGGCCAAGGGCCGCACGCCCTATTCCGTGGTGTTCAACGACCTGATCAACTCGGCCAACGGTCCGTGGACGCAGATGATCAACGAGGTCGTCTTCGGCGACGACGTTGATGGCGCCATCGCCAACGCACAAGAGACCATGCAGTCGATCATCGACCAGGCGCAGAAATAAGGACTGGCCGGCGGCGAGGGCGCATGACGCCCCTGCCGTCGCAGGTCCTGATCCGGCCGCCCGGTCCGTCTCCCTGGACGGGCGGCCGGCGCTCCTTACCCTCCCACTTGTGGGGAGGGTCGCTGCGCAGCAGCGGGGTGGGGGAGGTGTGTCCCACCGCCCTACGAGATCCAACGGAAGAGCAGCATGACCCCTGGCATTCTCAATCATCGCACCGACGCCCTACCTCTCCCTTGCGGGGAGGTCGGACCGCAGGTTCGGGTGGGGGGCCGGCGCCGCACCCCCACCCCGCTGCTGCGCAGCGACCCTCCCCACAAGGGGGAGGGTAAATGACCATCACCACCCCCACCCCGCCACGCGCCAGAAAACTGGTCGGCGCCGGCCGCCGGCAGTGGATCGGCCTGCTCTATGTCGCGCCGGCCGTGGCGCTGGTCGTCGTATTCTTCATCATTCCGCTCGGCATGACGGCCTGGATGTCGCTGCACAACTGGCCGCTGATGGGCGAGCATTTTTACATCGGCTTCGACAATTACCGGGCGATCCTGCGCGACAACCGTTTCTGGAATGCGCTGAGCTTCACCGCCTACTACACCGTGATCGTCACCATCGTGATCTTCGCCGTCGCCTTTCCGCTGGCGCTGTTCATCGAAAAGCCCAGGCGTCTCACCGGCTTTTACCGGACATCCTTCTTCATGCCGGCGGTGGTCGGCTTCGCTTCCGCCAGCCTGCTGTGGTCGTGGCTGCTCAATGTCGATTCCGGCCTGTTCAGCCCGGCCGCCTACGATTTCGGCCTGACCGCGAAGAAGTTCAACCTGCTGGCGACGTTCCAGCCGGCCTTCTGGTCGATCATCGCCATGGTCGTCTGGAAGGTCGCGGGCTTCACCATGATCATCCTGATGACCGGCCTGCAGTCGATCCCGACCGATCTGCAGGAAGCGGCGATGATCGACGGGGCAGGGCCGTTCGCGCGCTTTCGCGCCATCACCCTGCCGCTGATGCGCCGCACGCTGGCGCTGGCGCTGATCCTGTCGATCGCCGGCTCGATCCTCGCCTTCGACCAGTTCTACATCATCCTGCGCGGCGGCCCGCGCAACCAGACGCTGACCGCCGTCTACTGGATCTTCAACCAGTCCTTCGTTTCGTTCAAGCTCGGCTATGGCGCAGCTTTGTCGATGATCCTGCTGGCCATACTGGTGGCGCTCAGCCTGGTCCAGCTGTGGCTGCTGCGCAAGCCGGAGGGCATCGACTGATGGCGCAGGCAAGAAGCCGCAGCAGCCGCCTCTGGCTCAGGATCGCCGAGCATTCGACCGGCATGATCGCCTCAGTGCTGTTCATCGCGCCGATCATCTGGGCCGTGCTGTCGACCTTCAAGCCGGCCCAGGAGGCGCGCCAGCCGCCGCTGCCGCCTTGGCCGACGACAGGCTTTTCGGTCGAGAACTATCGCACGCTCGACACCTTTGGCGACGGCCTCTGGCTGCCGGCGCAAAACAGCCTCTATGTCGCCTCGATGACGGTGATCCTGTCGGTCGTCGTCAGCGTGCTGGCCGGCTACGGGTTTTCGCGCTTCCGCTTTCCCATGAAGGATGTGCTCTTCATCGTCATCCTGTCGACGATCATGATCCCGTTCCAGTCGATCCTGACGCCGATCTTCCTGGTGCTGACCAAGGTCGGCCTGCACAACACGCTGACCGGGCTGGTCCTGGTCTACACCACGCTGCAACTGCCGTTCTCGATCTTCATGATGCGCAACGCCTTCGACGCGGTGCCGCGCGAGATCGAGGAGGCCGCCCGCATGGACGGCGCCAACAACGTCACCATGCTGCTCAAGGTGATGCTGCCGCTGGTCTGGCCGGGCATCGTCACCATCGCGCTGTTCGCCTTCCTCGGCGCCTGGAACGAATTCCTGGCCGCACTGGTGCTGATGACCGACCAGTCCAAATTCACGCTGCCGATCATGATGACCGCGCTGCAGTCGGGCCGCTTCGGCGCCATCGACTGGGGCGCCGTGCAGGCGGGCGTCACCGTGATGATGGTGCCGTGCCTGGTGCTCTTCCTCTTGCTGCAGCGCTTCTACATCCGCGGCCTGATGGCCGGCGCGGTGAAATGACCTGCCGTGAAATGACCAATATCCAACGGAGTGACACGATGACCGCCAAACCATCCGCCAAGCCCGGCAAACTCGCCTTCCGCCCACTGCCGGTGCCGCAGGTCGATGTCCGCGGCTTCTGGGGCGACCGCGTCGATGCCGTGGCGTCGCGCACCGCCGACATCCTGTACGAGCGCTGCGTCGAGGCGCGCATGCTGGAGCAGATCGACCCGGACCGGCCCTCGCCGGGCGTCGTCATTCCGTTCCATTCGCCGTCGCCCGACGAGGCGGCCAGCCCCGGCTTCACCGGCTCGACGGTGACGACGCAGATGTTCTGGGACTCCGATTGGGGCAAGACCATCGAGACCGCGGCCTATTCGCTCTACCGGCGCAAGAACGCGGCACTCGAGACGAAGATCGATGCCGTCATCGACCTCTACGGCAGACTGCAGCAGGAAGACGGTTATCTCTCCAGCTGGTACCAGCGCATCCAGCCCGGGAAGCGCTGGACCAATCTGCGCGATTGCCACGAGCTCTATTGCGCCGGCCATCTGATCGAAGGCGCGGTCGCCTACTACCAGGCCACCGGCAAGCGCAAGCTGCTGGATATCATGTGCCGCTATGTCGACCATATCGCCGACACCTTCGGTCCGGAGCCGGGCAAGAAGAAGGGCTATTGCGGCCATGAGGAGATCGAGCTGGCGCTGGTCAAGCTGGCGCGGGCGACCGGCGAGCAGAAATACATGGACCTGGCCAGGTATTTCATCGACCAGCGCGGGCAACAGCCGCATTATTTCGACGAGGAGGCGCGTGCGCGCGGCGCCGACCCGAAGGCCTATCATTTCAAGACCTATGAGTACAACCAGTCGCACAAGCCGGTGCGCGAGCAGGACAAGGTCGTCGGCCATGCGGTCAGGGCGATGTACCTCTATTCCGGCATGGCCGACATCGCCACCGAATATGGCGACGACACGCTCAGGGTAGCGCTCGACCGTCTGTGGAACGATCTCACCACCAAGAACCTCTATGTCACCGGCGGCCTCGGGCCATCGGCGCACAATGAGGGTTTTACCAACGACTACGACCTGCCCAACGAAACCGCCTATGCCGAGACCTGTGCCTCGGTCGGCCTCGTGTTTTGGGCCAGCCGCATGCTCGGCATGGGTCCCAACGCCCGCTACGCCGACATGATGGAGCGGGCGCTCTACAACGGCTCGATCTCCGGCCTGTCGCTCGACGGCTCCCTGTTCTTCTACGAGAACCCGCTGGAGAGCCGGGGCAGGCACAATCGCTGGAAATGGCATCGCTGCCCCTGTTGCCCGCCCAATATCGGCCGCATGGTCGCCTCCATCGGCAGCTATTTCTACTCCCTGTCGGATGATGCGCTGGCAGTCCATCTCTACGGCGACAGCACCGCGCGCTTCGACATATCGAACCGGGCGGTCAGTCTGATTCAGACCAGCAATTATCCTTGGGATGGCGCGGTCTCGATCCGGATCGAAGCCGAAGCGCCGGTCGAGTTCACCTTGCACCTGCGCGTCCCCTCCTGGTGCGGCAAGGCGGCGCTCAAGATCAACGGCGCCGCGGTCGATCTGGACGGCATCACCAGCGACGGCTATGCCGCGATCCGGCGCGAGTGGCGCCAGGGCGACCGGGTCGAACTCGATCTCGAAATGTCGATCGCCCGTCTGTTCGCCAATCCGGAGGTGCGTCAGGACATCGGCCGCGTCGCACTTGCGCGCGGTCCGCTGATCTATTGCGTCGAGGAGACCGACAATGCCGGCCAGTTGCATCGGATCGCTCTGCCGCGAACGGCAAAAATCGAGGCGCATGCCGAGCCGAACCTGCTCGGCGGCATCGTCACGCTTTCGGCACTTGGCAGCAAGGAAGCCCAGGAAAACTGGGAAACCGGGCTCTATCGCACCGATCCGCCGGCGGTGAGCGAAACGAAAATCACCGCCGTCCCGTACTTTGCCTGGGACAACCGTGAACCCGGTGAGATGCTGGTCTGGCTGCGGGACGGATGAATTAGAGGCTGACAAACGCCGTCAGCGGCAAATGATCCGACGCAACCCGCGACAGCGGCGTGTCATGGGCTTCCACCGACGAGACCATGCCGTGCCGGTTGGCCATGATCCGGTCGAGCGCCAGCACCGGCAGGCCTGAGGGAAAAGTCGGCACCGCCGCCGGCGTGAAACCAAAGGTGGCGTGCAGCGTCTTGAGCGCCGAGCGGTTGCCCAGCCGCCATTCGTTGAGGTCGCCGAGCAGCAGGGTCGGCCTTTCATCCTGGTTGCTCATGATGTCGAGCACGACGCGGGCCTGCTCCGAACGCGAGCGGCGCAACAGGCCGAGATGCGCGGCGATGACGCGCAGAGTGCGCGTTTCGTCGAGGTCGATCTCGGCAACCAGCGCGCCGCGGGGCTCCAGTCCCGGAAGCTTGATCTGATGGACGTCGCGCACGGTGCCGCGCTTGAACAAAAGCACGTTGCCGCGCCAGCCATGGCCCTTGCCGCTTCCGGAAACCGGCACCGGCACAAGCCCTGTTTCGTGTTCGATCCGGGCAAGGTCGAGCAGCCCGGCGCGATCGCCGAAGCGGTTGTCGGCCTCCTGCAGCGCGATGACGTCGGGGCCGATCTCGCGGATGACGCGAGCGGTCCGTTCGGGGTCGAACCTGCGGTCGGTGCCGATGCATTTGTGGACGTTGTAGGAGGCGACCACCATCTGGGCCCCTTCAATGTGCTTGCGCGGCGTCGCGTTCGCCTTGCGCGCTTTCCTGCCGCGGATCGACAGGAGCACGGTTTCAGGAAGGCTGCGTCCGTTTATATCCATAGGCCTGCGTTCAATCTGTCCTGATTCTAAAGATAGGGCGATCCCAGCCATAACAACCGGTCAAAAACCCGGATGACAAATGGCCGCGCTCTTAGGGTTGCGAGTGTGACGGGTTTGGCGGAAGCGATTGCCGCTCCGATGCGCCCCTCGATCTCGGCGGCAAAGCCGGTATCCAGCACCTCCAGGTCGATTTCGAAATTCAGCCGCAGCGAGCGGGCGTCGAGGTTGGAGGAGCCGACATAGGCCCAGACGCCATCGACCGACAACAGCTTCGAATGGTTGAACGACCCCTCATGCCGCCAGACGCGGCAATAGTGCTTCAGCACCTGGTCGTATTGCGCCGTCATGGCGCGGCCGACCAGGAAGAGATTGTTGACCGCGGGCACGACGATGTCGATCTCGACGCCGCGCCGGGCCGCCGTGACCAGCGCGCTGACAAATTCCCGGTCCGGCAGGAAATAGGGCGACATGATGCGGATCGATTTGCGGGCGACGGAAAATGCCCCCGTCAGCAATTTGTGGTTGGTTTCGATGCTGGCGTCCGGCCCCGACGCCACCGCCCGCACCAGGATCGGCTGACCGGGAGGCGGCGAGGGCCTTTCTACGTGCCAAACCTCGTCCTTGAGGGCCTCGTTGCCGGCAAAACGCCAGTCTTCGGCGGCAACCGCGAACAGGTCGGCCACGACCAGCCCCGTCACCTGGAAATGCGTATCCGCGGAACTGGCGCTGCCGGCGAATTCGGCCGAAAATCCCTTGCGGATGTTCATGCCTCCCGTGAACGCCACCACACCGTCGACGATCAGGATTTTCCTGTGCGTCCTCAAATTCGCATAGGGAAGTCTCAGGCCCATGACGATGTTGCCGTTGAACAGATCGACGGTGACGCCGGCTTCCCGGAGTGTCCCAAGGATGCTGGGCACGGAATAACGCACGCCGACCGCATCGATCAGCACGCGAACCGTCACACCGCGCCGGACCGCGCCGGCCAGCGATTCCACAAAACGTCGTCCGATCTCGTCATTGTCGAAGATGTAGGTCTCGAGCAGAATGCTGCGCTGTGCGCTGTCTATCGCCCGGCACATTGCTGCGTAAGCTTCGTCGCCGGTCCTGAGGATCGTGATCGCGTTTGCCGACGTCAGTGCGCGCCGCGCCACCCTGTCGCCTAGCGTCTTCAGGCCGGCAAAGCGCTGGCCGAATTCGGCTGAGATGAGTGTTTCGAGCGCAATGTCGTGGTCGTGTTTGGCTGTCTCGGCTTCACCGGCGACGGGCCGCATGGCGCTGATCGTGGCGCGTCGGATGCGGTTGATGCCGGCAATGGCATAGATGATCGCGCCAAGGAACGGCGACAAGATCATCACGCCGACCCAGCCGGTGGCGGCGCGCACGTCTTCCTTGGTCATGATTGCGTGGACGATGCCGATGGCGGCCATCAGCATCGGAATGATCACAAGGATCAGAGGCCAGTAGGTCACAAAGGTCTGCCACATCGGCGGGACTATCGAGCCAGCGGCCGCAGAAGGCAATGCAACGGATCAACCAGGACGGAGGCGCTCGCGCCTCAGTCCTTCGCCCGCTCCACATAAGCGCCATCGGCCGTCATCACCACCACGCGGGTACCCGGCGCGATGTGCGGCGGCACCAGCGTGCGCACGCCGTTGGAAAGCACGGCCGGCTTGTATGACGAGGACGCCGTCTGGCCTTTGGTCGTCGGCTCCGTCTCGACCACTTCGAAAGTAGCGCGCTGCGGCAGCACCAGGGCTATGGCGATGCCGTTGAACTGCGAGATCTGCACCGCCATGCCTTCGAGCAGGTAGGGCGCCATGTCGCCGACCACGCTTTCCGGCACCGCGACCTGGTCGTAGCTTTCCGGGTTCATGAAGTGATACCCCTCGGCGTCGGCGTAGAGGAAGGTGTGCTCGCGCTCCTCGACATAGGCGCGCTCGACCTGCTCGGTGGTGCGGTAGCGCTCCGAAACCTTCACCCCGTCGGAGATGCGGCGCATGTCGAGCTGGGTGACCGGCGTACCCTTGCCAGGGTGGATGTTTTCGGCAAAGAGGATGACGTAAAGCTTGCCGTCCTTGTCGACGACATTGCCTTTACGGAGCGAACTGGCGATGACCTTCACCACGGTTTTCAATCCTAGACTTCGTTGGCCTGAAACGATCGTTCGGCGCAAATCGGCTGCGAGAGCCGTCGCCGTAGCGCATCTTGGCCCGAACCGCCAGCCCTGTCAGCAATTCCGTTGCCCGGCAAACCCATGACTGGCGCTTCGCCCTGGTGGACGCCGGATGTTCACGCCGACCGCCGGCCGCGGCTGATGGCCCGCAACGCCATAGCTGCCGCAATGCGCGGCTGGTTTGGCGAGCGCGACTTCATCGAGGTCGAGACGGCGGCATTGCAGATTTCGCCCGGCAACGAGGCGCATCTCTCAGCCTTCGCCACCGAGGCGATCGGCGCCGACGGTGCGCGCCGGCCGCTTTACCTCCACACCTCACCGGAATTCGCCTGCAAGAAGCTGCTTGCCGCCGGCGAACGGCGCATCTTCAGCCTGGGCGCCGTCTGGCGCAACCGCGAGCGCGGTCCTTTGCATCACCCGGAGTTCACCATGCTCGAATGGTACCGAGTCGGCGAAACCTATGAGAGCCTGATGGCTGATTGCGCCGAACTGCTGAAGCTCGCGGCTGAGCGGGCCGGCGCCAAAACCTTCCGCTTTCGCGGCCGCGAGGCCGATCCGTTTGCCGAGCCGGAACGCGTGAGCGTGGCGGAAGCTTTTGCGCGTTACGCCGGCATCGATCTTCTTGCCACCGTTTCTGCCGATGGCGGCACAGACCGCGCCGCACTTCATGATGCTCTGGTCAAGGCCGGCCTGCGCACGGCCGACGATGACAACTGGGCCGATTTGTTCAGCCGCGTGATGGTGGAAACGGTCGAACCGATGCTGGGGCAGGGGCGGGCCACAATCCTCTATGGCTATCCGATCTCCGAGGCCGCCTTGGCCCGGCCGAGCGCGGAGGACCAGCGCGTGGCCGAGCGCTTCGAGCTCTATTGCTGCGGCGTCGAGCTCGCCAATGCTTTTGGCGAACTGACCGATCCGGCCGAGCAGCGCCGGCGCTTTGCCGCCGAGATGGACGAGAAGGAGCGCGTCTATGGCGAGCGCTATCCGCTGGATGAGGATTTTCTCGCCGCCCTCGCCATCATGCCGCAAGCCAGCGGCTCGGCGCTTGGCTTCGACCGGCTGGTGATGCTGGCAACGGGCGCGACGAGGATCGATGACGTGATCTGGACGCCGGTCGCCACTCCTTGACGGAAATCGGCCTCGGTTAAACTCACAAACCGGTCAAGCCGCGCGTCTGTGGCGGCCGCCGCGGATGGGCTTTGCGGGCCGCTTGGGCGCTATGCCGCAGCGGGACAATTGCCCGTGCGCCATTGCACAAGCCGCATTGGGACAATAGATGGTGCAACAGCCGCTACCGCCCGGCGCGGCTTCAGCCAGGACCACGCGCATGACCCATACATCAGAGGCAGCGAAATTGACCGACCGCGTCGCGGCACTGGTCGAGGCTGCCAAGCGGGCCGGCGCCGACGCCGCCGACGCGGTTGCCGTGCGCGGCCGCTCGATCGGCGTGTCGGTGCGGCTGGGCAAGGTCGAGAACACTGAGGCGTCCGAGGGCGACGATGTCTCGCTGCGCGTCTTCGTCGGCAACCGGGTGGCGAGCGTCTCGGCGACGGCGGCATCGGACCCCAGGGCATTGGCCGAGCGCGCCGTGGCCATGGCCAAAGTCTCGCCCGAGGATCCCTATCAGGGTCTCGCCGATCCGGCTTTGCTGGTCGGCAAGGTGCGCGACCTCGATCTGTTCGACGCCACCGAGGTTTCGGCCGATCAGTTGAAAGAAGCGGCCCTTGCCGCCGAGGAAGCAGCCCTTGCCGTCAAGGGCGTCACCAATTCGGCCGGCAGCGGCGCCAGCGCCGGTCTTGGCGGGCTGGTGCTGGCCACGTCGAACGGCTTCGTCGGCCACTATGTCGCATCGCGCTTTTCGCGTTCGGCCAGCGTTATTGCGGGCGAAGGCACCGGCATGGAGCGCGACTACGAATACTCCTCGAACCAGCATTTTTCCGATCTCGACGCGCCGGACCTGATCGGCCGCAAGGCCGGCGAGCGCGCCGTGCGCCGCCTCGGCGCACGCAAGGCGGCGACCGGTCCGGTCAACGTGGTGTTCGACCCGCGCGTCGCGCGCGGCATTGCCGGCCATCTCGCCGGCGCCATCAACGGCGCTTCGGTGGCGCGCAAGACCAGTTTTTTGCGCGAGATGATGGGCAAGCAGGTTGCGTCGGCTGCCATCACCGTCACCGACGAACCGCTGCGGCGTCGCGGCCAGGCCTCGCGCCCGTTCGACGGCGAAGGCGTCGAGGGCGAAGAGCTGTTGATGGTCGAGAACGGCGTGCTGAAGCACTGGTTCCTGTCGACGTCCGCCGCGCGGGAATTAGGGCTGACCACCAACGGACGCGGCGCGCGCAGCGGCTCGTCGGTATCGCCGTCTTCGACCAATCTCGCCATCGAGCCGGGCGACAGGACGCCGGAAGACCTGATCAGGTCGCTAAAATCCGGCTTTTATGTCACTGAAGTGTTCGGCCAGGGCGTCGACATGGTGACCGGCGAATACAGCCGTGGCGCATCCGGCTTCTGGATCGACAATGGTGAGCTTGCCTATCCGGTGGCCGAGGTGACCATCGCCTCGAATTTGAAGACGATGTTCCTCAATATGGTTCCGGCGAGCGATCTTGACCGCGATTTCGGCACTGCCGCACCGACGCTGCTGATCGAAGGAATGACCCTTGCCGGAGCGTGACCCGGTCATATCGGCCGGGGCCTCGGAAGACCTCGATCTGCTGCGCGACGCCGCCCGCGAGGCGGGCGCGATCGCCATGCGCTATTTCGGCAAAAACCCGCAAGTGTGGATGAAGGGCGGCACCTCGCCGGTCAGCGAAGCCGACCACGCGGCGGACGCCTATCTGCGCGATACCCTACTGGCGGCCCGGCCGGACTATGGCTGGCTGTCGGAGGAAACGACTGACGATCCGGCGCGGCTTCTGGCGCGGCGCACCTTTGTCGTCGACCCCATAGACGGCACCCGCGGCTTCCTCGAAGGTCTGCGCTCGTGGTGCGTCAGCGTCGCGGTGGTCGAGAATGGCCGCACGCTCACCGGTGTGCTCGAATGTCCGGCCAAGGGCGAAACCTATTGGGCGCTGCCTGGCCGTGGAGCTTTCCGCAACGGCAAGCCGATTGCCGTGCGCGGCCTGGGTAAGACGGTCGAGATCGGCGGGCTGAAGCAGTTGATCGACCTGATGCCGGCGCAATGGCAGGGCCGGGTGCGGCGGGCGGCGCACATTCCCTCTCTCGCCTACCGGCTGGCGATGGTCGCCAACGGCACGCTCGACGCAACCTTCGTCAAGCCCAACGCGCATGACTGGGATATCGCCGCCGCCGATCTCATCTTGCGCGAGGCTGGCGGCGCCGTGCTCGACGGCCATGGCCGCGCGCCGCTTTATGCCGGGGAGATCATCCGTCACGGCGCGCTGGTCGCCGGCAGCGGGCAGTTGCTGACCGTGCTTGCCGGCGTCATTGCCGATACGGAAGCGTGATCGAAGGTTCCAAAGTCGGCAGCTTTGGGCTAGACCTGTCGCAAACTCACAATATGTGAAGGACCGAAATGGCCGCGGAAGACGGAAAGAAACAGCTTTTGCACCTGGTGTTCGGCGGCGAGCTGAAGAAGCTGGGAGGCACCGAGTTCCGCGATCTCGACGCGCTCGACATCGTTGGGGTTTATCCGGACTATCAAACCGCGCACACCGCGTGGAAGGCAAAGGCGCAAGCCAGCGTGGACAATGCCCATATGCGCTATTTCGTCGTCCATCTGCACCGGCTGCTCGACCCTGAAAGCAAGGCCGCCGGTTGACAGCGATGGAGCATGAAGCGGTGAAAGGGCAGCCCACCGGCGCCGCGGTCCGAAGAAGACGCGGCGGCAGTTCGAAGACATTCTGGCGCAAGATCCGCGAGCCGTTGGCGCAGTCGCGAATCGTCAAGAGCATGATCGTCAGCCTGCTCGCCCAGTTCGTCCGCCTGGTGCGCCTGACCAACCGCGTGGTCGAAGGCTCGGCTAAATTTTCAGGCGGCGACTACGCCGAATTCGAACCCGGCATCATCGCGCTCTGGCATGGCCAGCATCTGCTGACCCCAGCCTATTATCCCAAGGGACGGCCGCTGGTCGCCATGGTCTCGCGCAGCGCCGACGCCGAACTCAACGCGCTGATGATCGAAAAATTCGGCATCGAGGCGGTGCGCGGCTCCGGCGGGCGTGAAAGCACGAAGCATCTCGACAAGGGCGGCGCCAAGGCGCTCATCGCCCTGAAAAAGTCACTCGTGGCCGGCAAGAACGTCGCCATGATCGCCGACATTCCCCACGGCACGCCGCGCGACGCGGGGCTTGGTATCGTTCTGCTGGCACGCCTTTCCGGCCGGCCGATCATGCCTGCCGCCATCGCCACCAGCCGCCGCAAGGTGCTGGAAAGGAGCTGGGACAAGACCACCATCAACCTGCCGTTCGGCCGCTCCTCGATCGTCATCGGAACGCCGGTTTTCGTGCCGGCCAATGCCGACGAGGCCGAAATGGAGCGCAAGCGCCAGGAAGTCACGGCCGCGCTCAATGCCGCAACCGCCGAGGCCTATCGGCTCGTGGACGGCAGGCCATGAGCGTCGGCTGGGCGCGCGCCTTCCTGGCGGCCTACCGCCTTGCCGGTGCAGCCGCCTATCCGCTGATGGGTCCCTATGTCGCCTGGCGCACATCGCAGGGCAAGGAAGACCGCAGCCGCAGCCGTGAGCGCTACGGCGTTGCCGGGCGGCCGCGCCCCGAAGGGCCGGTGATCTGGATCCATGCGGCAAGCGTCGGCGAGACCCTTGCGGTCGTGCCGCTGGTGCAAAGCATCCTCGACTACGGTGTCAACATCGTGCTGACGACGGGAACAGTGACCTCGGCGCAGGTTGCCGACGAACGGCTGGGCGACCGCATCATCCACCAATATGTTCCGCTCGACCTCAAGCCGGCCGTCAGCCGCTTTCTCGATCACTGGCGGCCGGACCTGGCTATCATCGCCGAATCCGAGATATGGCCGATGACCATCCTCGAACTCGGCGCCCGACACGTGCCGCAGGTGCTGGTCAACGGCCGGCTCTCCGACCGTTCGTTCAGATCCTGGAAGAAGCGCGCCAACATCGCCGAGGCGCTGTTCGAGAACCTCGCACACGTCGTTGCCCAGTCGGATGTCGACGGCGAACGGTTTCGCGCGCTTGGCGCCCGGCCGGTCACCGTGTCCGGCAACCTCAAGGTCGACACCTTGCCGCCGCCGGTCGACGAACGGGCGCTGGCGACGCTGAAGCGCCAGATCGCCGGCCGCCCGACCTGGGCGGCAATTTCGACCCATGACGGCGAGGAGGTGGTCGCGGCGGAAGTCCACGCCACGCTCTACAAGCGCCACCATGGCCTGCTGACGATCATCGTCCCGCGTCATCCCGACCGCGCCGAAGCGCTGGCCGCACAGATTTCCGGCATGGGCCTGAAGCTGGCGCGGCGCAGCAAGGGCGACCGGATCACCGCCGACACCGATATCCTGCTCGGCGATACGATCGGCGAGATGGGGCTTTATCTCCGGCTGACGGAAATCGCCTTTGTCGGCCGCTCGCTGACCTCGGAAGGCGGCCAGAATCCGCTGGAGCCGGCCATGCTCGACACCGCTGTGCTGGCCGGCCGCAACGTCCAGAATTTCGCGAGGCCTATCAGCGCCTGCTCGACAGCGGCGGCGCCAAGCTGGTGCGCGACCGCGACATGCTGGCCGGCGCCGTCAATTTCCTGCTGAGCAATGAAGTTGCGCGCCATGAGATGATGGCGGCCGGTGCCGCCACAGTCGACCAGATGCGCGGTGCGCTGGCGCACACGCTGAAGTCGCTCGAGCCTTATATCCAGCCATTGATCGTCAAGTCGCGCCTGAAGGGCGCCGACGGGCGATAGGTGGCGTCGGAAGCACCACCTTTCTGGTGGGAAGCGCCGGACTGGCGGGTCTTTGCGCTGTCGCCGCTATCAGCGGTCTATGGCATGGTCGCCGGCCGCCATATGCATCGGGCGATACGTGAAAAGATCGACGCGCCAGTGCTTTGCGTCGGCAACTTCACCGTCGGCGGCAGCGGCAAGACGCCGGTCGCCATCGCGCTGGCCAAGCAGGCCCGGCGCATGCAGCTCAATCCCGGATTCCTGTCGCGCGGCCATGGCGGCTCGTTCGCGCAGCCGCATGTCGTCGATGCCAGTCACGACGCTGCAAAGCATGTCGGCGACGAGCCGCTGCTTTTGGCCGAGCACGCGCCGGTTGCGGTGAGCCCCAACCGCGCTGCCGGCGCCAAGCTGCTCCTGGAAGCCCATGGTTGCGATTTCCTGATCATGGATGACGGTTTCAGAGCGCGCGCATCCATATGACTATGCGCTGGTCGTCGTCGACGCCCGCTACGGCATCGGCAACGGCCGCGTCATTCCGGGTGGACCGCTGAGAGCCAACATCGTCGACCAACTGGTGTTCACCGATGGGCTGTTGAAGATGGGCGAGGGCGCTGCCGCCGACAAGGTCGTGCGCCAGGCGGCGCGCGCCGGCCGGCCGATCTTCGAGGCGCATGCCGAGCCCGCCGCCAAGGAGCGGTTCGCCGGCCGGCGGTTCCTCGCCTTTGCCGGCATCGGTCACCCCGAAAAATTCTTCGAGACGCTGCGCGGCACGGGCGCGGAAGTGGCGCTGAGCCGGTCGTTTCCGGACCATCATTTTTATGCCCCCGACGAACTCGCCGAACTGGCGGCAACCGCGCGCCGTGAGGGACTGGGCCTCGTGACCACCGCCAAGGACGCAGCCCGGCTGCGCCACGGCGCTGCCCCGGCCGATTTCCTCGCTGAACTCGCCGTGCTGGAGATCGACGCCACGTTCGAACTCGACACTGTGCCGGAGCGCATCATCGACGAGACGCTGGATGCCTGGAGACAGCGGAAGCTGCGAGGGTAGGGCGTGCAGCGTCACGCGGAGATGCTGGCGGGACAGCACCCCCCTCTGGCCTGCCGGCCATCTCCCCCGCAAGGAGGGAGATCAGCAGCTTTGCCAATGGCGCTCATTCTGCAACGCTGTTGATTTGGCGAAAGCAAAGATGATCATCCAATCTCCCCCGTTGCGGGGGAGATGTCCGGCAGGACAGAGGGGGGTGTGAAGGAACGCGACCAACGGCTCTGTGCGCGCCTTTAACCCCGGCTGCGCAGGTCCGGATGCATCTCGATCTCGCGGCGCAGCGAGGCGGCGGCGCTGACATAGGGCTCCTGCCTGGCGACGCTCCAATATTTGAGCTCGTCCAGCGGAATGCTCTCGCCGGTCACCGCGCAGCGCACGAAGGCGCCGGGGCTGGTGACCTGGAAGTCGCCGTCGAGATAGCGGATACGGGCTTCCTTGCCGCCGGGGCCTTCGAAGCGGTTCATCATGGAGTGGTGCCAAGGTTCATGCTGATTTCATCGCCATAAATTGCCGGCAAGGTCAAGCTTGACGCAATGCTGAGGCGCTATTGTCGCTCCAAACCATTCTTATGGGACCGGTATGGACATTTCATCCGCCCGCCTGACCGCGCTGCTGCGTGAGGCCATGATGTTGGCAGCGTTGCCGTCGGCGAAGGCCGATCCGGCGAAAGCAGCACTTATAAAGGCGGTGGTGCAGCCGCCGACGCCGTCCGGCGCGCCTTTGCAGCCGGCAGCGGCGCCGGCGCTGCAGGCGCTGTTGTCCGCGGCAACGGCAAAGGGGCAGCAGACGGGTTCTGCCGAGATCCTCCAGGCCTATCTGGCCCTTGCCGAGCCTAGTGACGCCACGCCCGACGATACCGGGCCGACAACCGCTGCGATAGGCAAGGCGACGCCAGCGAACGACGATGCACAGCGCGGTCTGCCGCTGCCGCCGGCAAGGGCCGAAGATGGCGCTGCCGCAAAGCCCGCAGGACTGCCCTGGTTTGCGCTTCTCGCACCCGTGGTTTCGCCGCAGCGCCGCGCTGCCACCACCGATATGCCAATGAAGCGGGAGCAGGCGACGTCTGGGCCGAATGATGCGGCCCAGCCGGAAGGCCGACAGCAGACGCGTGTCGGTCTGATGGCGCTGGCAACCGGGTTTCTGGCCGTCGCCATTGTCGGTCTAGCCCTGCTGGTGCTTCGCTGAGCACCGAACGATCGCCGCTATCGCTCGGCTTCGAGGAAAGCTTCCATCTTGTCCATCGCCAGCCCCGCCTCGACAGCGATACGGCGTGAAAGTTCGGCGGCAGCCGTACGCGGCCGCCCCAGCGGCCGGTCCAGCCAGTACGACACCGGGTTCAGCGCCGTGCGCTCGTCGACGGCGACGATGCGGCCTGCCTCCAGCTGATGTCGGGTCAATGGCGGCCGCGCCAGCGCGATGCCGAGCCCATAGGCGGCAGCGTCGAGCACCAGATTATAGTCCTCGAAGCGGCGGTCCTGCGGGCGCGGGCGGTAGTCCATCCCTTGCGCGGCAAACCAGGCACGCCAGCCGGAGGCGTCGGAATCGTTGATCAGTGGAAACCTCAGCAGCCGGGCCGGGTCGCCGCGGCCGATCTCGCGGGCAAGGCCGGGCGCGGCGACGGGAAAGACATGTTCCTCGAACAGCTTCACCGAGATGCGGCCCGGAATGCCGCCGCGGCCGCAGCGGACCGACAGGTCGATGCCTTCATCGGCAAGGTCGGCCTGGCGGATGTCGACGTCGAGGACGATGCGCAGCTTGGTGGGATTGTTCTCCAGCGCCGCCATGCGTGGCATCAGCCACAGCCCGCTGACGGAGGGTATCGAGGTCAGCCGCACCACGGCGGTGCCGCGCGGCTCGACCCAGCGGTCGGAATGGCTGGAGATCAGCGCAAAGGCTTCCGCCGTGCGCAGATGCAGGCGGTTGCCCTCGATGGTCAGCGAGACGCCGCGGGCCCCGCGGTCGAACACTTTCAGGCCCAGCCAGTCTTCCAGCTTGGCGATCTGCCGGCTGACGGCGCCGTGGGTGATGTTGAGCTTCTCGGCCGCGGCCGAAAAGCTCCCCGTTCTCGCCGCCGCATCGAAGGCGCGCAGGGTCTCGAGCGGCACCATTGTGTCTGAGCTGTGATCCATAGTCACAGGTGATCCTCGATTTGATCGTTTGTCAACGGCGCCGAAAAGGCGCTTTCTGCCTTTCAACACTCTGGGAACCCGAGGACAGGCAGATGAGCGCAACGACCAGCACGTCGAATCCGACACAGCGGATGGACACCACGGCGGCCATCGCCGTGGCGTTGACGGTGGTCGGCTGGGCCTCGGCCTTTCCCGCGATCCGTGCCGGCCTCGCCGCTTTCGGGCCGCTGGAACTCGGTGCGCTGCGCTTTGCCATTGCCGCGGTGCCGGCGGCGATCTTTCTTGCCGTCAAGCGCCCGGCGCTGCCGAGGCTCGACGAAGTGTGGCGCCTGGTCTTTGGCGGCGCCATCTTCGTCGCGCTCTACACTGTCATGCTCAATTTCGGCGAACTGACCGTGTCGGCGGGTGCCGCCGGTTTCATCATCAATGTCAGCCCGATCTTCACCGCCATCATGGCAATGGCATTGCTGGGCGAGCGCTTCTCAAGCTGGGCCTGGTTCGGCACGGCGATTTCTTTCGCCGGCATCGGCATCATCGCCGTGGCCGACGGCAATGGCTTGAGTTTCGACACCGGCGCGCTGCTGGTTCTTGGCTCCGCGCTGTGCTCGGCCGTCAACACGATCGTCCAGAAGCCGCTCTTTGCCCGCCATCACCCGCTGACCATTTCGGCCTCCAACATGATCCTTGGCGCGCTTTGCCTGGCACCCTTTCTGCCAAGCGGCTTTGCGCAGGCCGCTGCCGCCAACACGGCCGGTATCGGCGCCGTGATCTTTCTTGGCATCGTGCCCAGCCTGATCGCCTATGCCGCATGGGCAACCGCACTGTCGCGCCTCCCGGCAGCGCGCGCCTCGAACTTCCTCTATCTGGTCTCGCCCATGTCAGCCCTGATCGGCTTCTTCTGGCTGGGCGAAGTGCCGACGCTGCTCGGCATAATCGGCGGTGCGCTGGCGCTCGGCGGCGTCATCGTCGTGAATTTGATGCGTTAAAACAAATGATTGGAGCTGTTTTCGGACTCAAACCGGGAACCGCTTCCATCAGAATGCAGACACCCAGAGGAAGGACAGCTATGGTACGCTGCCTTCACTGGGGGACGGAATGGGAAGACTGTTCATATCGGCAATGTTTTGCGTTTTGCTGCTGACCGGGAAAGCCGCCGCGGGCTGGTATCAGGTCGAAAACTACGAAGGCTCCATCGGACCTAACCCCGTCCACCTATCGCTGCAGAGATATGACAGTTTCGGCAGCGGGATTACGGTCGAGGGGAGCTATTTCCACGACGCGAAGCAAAGCCCGATAGCGGTGTACGGCAAGATCAGTGGCACCAGCGTCTTCCTTTGCGAGATTGCGGACGACAGGGAGTTCGACCGGGTGCTGGTCATGGGATCGAAAACGCCCGTTGGCACCACCGGATGTCCGTTTTCTCTCGACCTTGGCGAAAGCGGCGCAACAGGGACTTGGAGCAAGGGCTCGGACAAGTTCCCGATCACGCTGAAGAAGGTCGCAAACCTCGACGATACCGGTGAGGCGAAGGTTGACGGCACCGTCGAGATTCCCTTCTGGGCACAGACAGCAACCCACAGATTTGCCGGGGTCTACGAGAAAGCGGGCTTTCTCGTCTGCATGAATAAGCTGCGGGTCATCGATAAGAAGAAAAAGAAGGTCGTTCAGGCAATCGCTTTCGATGACGACGATTGCGATGCCGGCATGCTGATGACTCCCATCTACATGAATGTTCAAAAACAGGTTGGGAGAAGCTTCGAGATAATCTCCGTGAATTTTCGCGGCGGTAGCGCCGGTTACTCAAGGGATTACGTTTTCTCTCATAGGTTCAAGGATTATCGCCTGTTGGTGAATTGAGCGTGTGGCCTGACCTGGCTTGTGCTCACCGCCGCCCAAACAGCCGCTCTATGTCGGCGAGCTTGAGTTCGATATAGGTCGGGCGGCCGTGGTTGCAGGTGCCGGAGCCGGGAGTCGCCTCCATCTGTCGCAGCAGTGCGTTCATCTCCTCGGCCTTGAGCAGCCGGCCGGAGCGCACCGAGCCATGGCAGGCCATGGTGGCGGCGATCTTGTCCAGCCGCTCTTTCAGCGTCTCGACGGTATCGTTGTCGGCGATCTCATCGGCAAGGTCGCGCACCAATTGCTGGACATTGGTTTCGCCGAGCATGGACGGCGTCTCGCGCACCGCCACCGCGCCGGGACCGAAACGCTCAATGCCGAGGCCGAACCGGGCCAGCGTTTCGGAATGCATGGCCAGCCGCTCGGCGTCCTCCTCCGGCAGGTCGACGATCTCCGGCAAGAGCAGCATCTGCGAGGGCACCGCGCGCGAGTGCAGGGCATTCTTCAACGCCTCGTAGACCAGCCGCTCATGCGCCGCGTGCTGGTCGACGATGACAAGCGAATCCCTCGTCTGGGCGACGATGTAGTTCTCGTGGACCTGCGCGCGGGCGGCGCCCAGCGCGGTGCCGAGCAGCGTCTCGGCCGGCTCGGCTGAGCCGGCACGCGCATCGGCGCTGGCGAGCGGACCGGCGTCGAATGCAGCCTGGTCGTTTTCGCGGAAGCCGGCGCCGTCAAATCCCATATCCAGCGGCCGCTGTGGCGAGCGGTCAAAGCCCGAAAAGCCCGAGGCCCGGTAGGCCGCGTCATAACTGCGATGACCGTTGGCAGGACCCGCATGGGCGTATGAGGCGGCTCCCGGCCGGAACGCCGCCATCATTCCGGCGGCACCGCTGGTGGCGGCGCGGATGCCGGCATTGGCCAGAGCCTCGCGGATGGCGCCGACGATCAGCCCGCGCACCAGGCCGGGGTCGCGAAAGCGCACATCGGCCTTGGCCGGGTGGACGTTGACGTCGACGGTCGCCGGATCGAGCGTCAGGAACAGCACGGTCACCGCGTGCCGGTCGCGCGGCAGCACATCGGCGAAAGCGCCGCGAATGGCGCCGGCAATCAGCTTGTCGCGCACCGGACGGCCGTTGACATAGGCATATTGCTGCAGCGCGTTGGCGCGGGTGAAGGACGGGATCGAGACGTGGCCGGTCAGGTGCACGCCGTCCCGGCTGGCGTCGATAGCGATGGAATTGTCGGGAAACTCGGCGCCCATCACCTGGGCGACGCGGCGCAGGCTGCCCTCGGTACTGTCATCGGTCGCCGGCAATTCCAGCGTCGAGCGGTCCGAGCCGGCCAGCGTGAAGCGCACGGCGGGGAAGGCGATGGCGATGCGCTTGACCACGTCGCTGGTGGCCGAGCTTTCGGCCCGCTCGCCCTTCATGAATTTGAGCCGCGCCGGCGTGGCAAAGAACAGGTCGCGCACCTCGACCGTTGTGCCGCGATTGGCCGCCGCCGGTTTGACCGCCGAAACGCGGCCGCCTTCGATGGCGATCTCGGCGGCAGCGTCGCCTGCGGTCGTGCGCGAACGGATCGACAGCCGCGCCACCGAACCGATCGACGGCAGCGCCTCGCCACGGAAGCCGAGCGAGCGGATATCATGAATGTTGTCGGCAAGTTTCGAGGTGCAGTGGCGCGCAATGGCCAGCGCCAGTTCCTGTTCGGGGATACCGGAGCCGTCATCGGTGACGCGGATCAGGTTCAGCCCGCCGCCGGCAGTGACGACCTCGACGCGGGAGGCGCCGGCGTCGAGCGCGTTTTCGACCAGTTCCTTCACCACGCTCGCCGGACGCTCGATGACTTCGCCGGCGGCGATCTGGTTGATCATCGTTTCGGAAAGCTGGCGAATGGGCATGGGGGTATTATAGGCGGATTCGAAGGGTGTGCGGAAGGCTTCAATGAATGCCGGACATTGGAGACGCCAGCGGGACAGCACCCCCCTCTGGCCTGCCGGCCATCTCCCCCGCAAGGAGGGAGATCAGATGTCACGACGGCTTTCGCCAATCTTCAATGCTTGAAGGGTGACGCGACATATGAACTGCCAATCTCCCCCCTTGCGGGGGAGATGTCCGGCAGGACAGAGGGGGGTGTGAAGGAACTCCGCGATAGTGACTACGCTGCAACCGATTTCAAGCCTGCGCCGCCAGCCAGTCCCTGACTTTCCGCGCATTCTCGCTCAACTCCCGGTTCTTCGGCCAAACCACATAGAACGCCTTGCCGGTTCTCAGCACATGGTCGGTCACCGGCACCAGCAGCCCCGACGCCAGGAGCCGTTCGGCCAGATGCCGCCAGCCGAGCGCGATGCCCTGGCCCTCCATGACGCCCTGGATCACGAGGCCGTAATCGTTGATGCGCAGGCCGCGCGCGGTGTTGTCGAGCCTGTCGCCCGCAGACTGGAACCATTCGTCCCAGCTAGCCGCCTCGCGGTAGGGCTCCTCGAGGTGGATCAGGCGATGCGTCGCCAGCTCCGCGACGCTCCTTGGCATGCCGAATTTCGCGAGATAGCTGGCGCCTACGACTGGAAAAATCTCCTCGTCGGCCAGCGGCAGCGAATGATAGTCGGCCCAGTCGCGCGGCTCGCCGCCGCGCACGGCGAGCGGGATGCCCTCGGCGATGATGTCGAGATCGCGGTCGGCGGTCTGGATGCGCAAGTCGATGCCCGGCAGTTCGTCGCGGAACTGCTGCAGCCGCGGCATCATCCAGAACGAGCCGAAGGCGGTCGACGCCGCCAGCGTGACATGACCGCCGGTCGCCTGCAGGCGCAGATCCTCCGCCGATTTGCGGATATGCGACAGGCCGAGTGAGACGTCGGCATGGAAGCGTTCGCCCGCTTCTGTCAGGACGACCTGGCGGTGGCGGCGCTGGAACAGCTGGGCGCCAAGCTGTTCCTCCAACCCGCGCACCGCATAGGAGACGGCGGCCTGCGTCATGCCAAGCTCGCGCCCGGCAGCGGTGAAGCTCGACAGCCGGCCCGCCGCCTCGAAGACGATCAGGCTGCCGGCCGAGGGCAAGAGGTGGCGCAGGCTTCGCATAAGCTGAGCTTATACAAGAGATCAGGATTTTCCAGCATCACATCCATATTTCCTCTCGCTAACTTGGTTGGACGGAATGAGGAGGCTCCATGAACGCACCGGCCACTGAACTGACCGAGCAAACCCACCGCCGCGGCGGCGGTCGCCTCGGACGCAAGGCGCTGAGGAGCGCCCCCGTCACCTCGTTCCCAACGCTGGTCCGCGAGATCCCCACCTACCAGATG
Organism: Mesorhizobium sp. C268A; assembly: GCF_040324475.1. Classification (NCBI taxonomy): domain Bacteria; kingdom Pseudomonadati; phylum Pseudomonadota; class Alphaproteobacteria; order Hyphomicrobiales; family Phyllobacteriaceae; genus Mesorhizobium; species Mesorhizobium sp. C268A. Next base: position 610,727 of record NZ_JAMYVX010000001.1, on the reverse strand, counting down.
GTCCCGGACGAGGCGGTGGAACTGATCCACCAGGAGTCACTCGCCATCCTCGAAGAGGTCGGTTGCGAGTTCCGCGACGACGAGGCGATCGCCATGTGGAAGGCGGCGGGCGCCGACGTGTCCGAGACACGCGTCCGCATCGACCGCGGCCTGCTGATGGAACTGGTCGCGAAGGTTCCGTCCGAATTCACCCTCAATGCGCGTAATCCCGAGCGCACCGTGCGCGTCGGCGGCAAGAACTCCATCTTCGCGCCGATGTATGGCGCGCCTTACGTGCGCGACCTCGACAACAACCGGCGTTATGGCACGCTTGAAGACCTCAACAATTTTCACAAGCTCGCCTACATGGCCCCGGCGCTGCATTCGTCGAGTTCGATCATCTGCGAGCCGATGGAGATCGCGGTGCCGAAACGGCATCTCCACATCATCCATTCGGCGCTGAAGCATTCCGACAAGCCGTTCATGGGCATCGTTACTTCCAAAGACCGCGCCGAAGACACGATGGCGATGGCGGGCATCGTCTTTGGCGAAGATTTCGTTCGCGACAACCCGGTGCTGGTGTCGATTACCAACTGCAACTCGCCGCTGGTGTGGGACGCCACCATGCTGGACGCGATGAAGGTCTATGCGCGCAGCAATCAGCCGCTGATCCTGGCGCCCTTTGCGCTGTGCGGCGCATCGACTTCGGCCTCGGCCGTCGGCGCGGTGGCGCAGGTCAATGCCGAAGCACTGGCCGGCGTCGCTTTCACCCAACTGCTGCGCCCGGGTTCGCCGCAAATCTACGGCCAGTTCATGGTGACGGTCGACATGAAGACCGGCGCGCCGATGGGCGGCACGCCGGAAGCCGCCCAGATGATGTATCTGATGGGCGCGCTGGCGCGGAAATACAAACTGCCCTGGCGAACCTCCGGCTTCCATGTCGGCTCCAAGCTCAACGACGCCCAGGCCGGCTATGAATCCAACATGCTGATGCATGCCGCCATCCTCGCCGGCGCCAATTATATCTGGCACTCCGCCGGCTGGTTGGAGGCCGGGCTGACATGCGGCTATTCGAAATTCGCCACCGACTGCGAGCAGCTTGTCGGCTGGTATAAATATGCCGGCGGCCTGCCGTTCGACGATTTCAAGGAGGCCATGGCGGCGATCCGCGAAGTCGGGCCGCAGGGCCATTTCCTCGGCACCCAGCACACGCTCGATCATTACGAGTCGGCATTCTTCATGCCCACCATCATGGATTTCAACTCCTACGAACAATGGAAGGCTGGAGGGGCGAAGGACCACGACACGCGCGGCCGCGAGAAAGCCCGCAACATGCTGGCCGACTATGAAGAGCCGAAACTCGATGAGGGCATTGCCGAGGGCCTCAGGGACTTTATCGCGCAGCGCGAAGAGAGGCTGCCCGACAGCGTTAGCTAAGAGAACGACGAATGAGTTGATAACGGGCGAAGACCCGATGGGAACCGCAAGGGAGAAAGACATGACACTTTTCAAAAGCAATGGCGATCGCGTGCCGACGGCCATCGAGGCGATGGCGCAAGAGACGCGTGCTGGCCGTATGGACCGGCGCGAGTTTCTTGCATTGGCAAGTGCGTTCGGCGCATCGACGGCGCTGGCCTACGGCATGATCGGCCTTGCCGCGCCGGGACAGGCTTTTGCCGAGGAGCCGAAGAAGGGCGGCACGCTGCACATATCGATGTCGGTCAAGGCCCAAAAAGATCCGCGCACCTATGACTGGGTGGAACTCGCCAACATCTCGCGCTGCTGGCTGGAGCCGCTGGTCCGCTACACCAGGGAATTCACCTTCGAGCCAGTGCTGCTCGAAAGCTGGGACATCAATGACGACGCCACGGAATACACGTTGCATGTGCGCAAGGGCATTACCTGGAACAATGGCGATGCTTTCAACGCCGATGACGTGGTCTTCAATGTTACCCGCTGGTGCGAGAAGAAGGTCGCCGGCAACTCCATGGCCGCTCGCGTCGGCGGGCTGATCGACGAAAAGTCGGGCAAGGCCAGGGAAGGCGCGATCGCCAAGGTCGACGACAATACGGTCAAGCTGACGCTCAGCGCGCCCGACATTTCGCTGATCCCGAACCTCACCGATTATCCCGCGCTCGTCGTCCACCGCAATTTCGACGCCGAAGGCGCCGACCCGGTCAAGAAGCCGATCGGCACGGGCCCGTTCGAACTGGTCTCCTACGATGTCGGCCAGAAGGCGGTGGTCAAGCGTCGTGAAAACGGCAAGTGGTGGGGCGGCGAAGCGCCGCTCGACAGCGTCGAGTTCATCGACTACGGCACCGACTTCAACGCTTCGATCAACGCCTTCGAATCCGGCGAGATAGACCTCAATTTCGAGACGCCGGCCGACTTCATCGACATCCTGGATAAGATGGGGCTGGAGAAGTCCGAGGTTGCGACGGCAACCACGCTGGTTGCCCGCACGAACGTTACCCACAAGCCCTACGACGACCAGCGGGTGCGCAACGCGCTGCAGATGGCGGTCGACAACAATGCGGTGCTGGAACTCGGCTATGCCGGGCGAGGGACGGTCGGTGAAAACCACCATGTCAGCCCTATCCATCCTGAATATTTCGCGCTGCCCAAGAAGACGCGCGACGCGGCCGGCGCCAAGAAACTGATGGCCGACGCTGGGCAGGCCGATTTCGAGCACGAGCTGATCACCGTCGAGGACGATTGGCAGAAGAACACCGGCGACGCGATTGCCGGCCAACTGCGCGACGCCGGCATCAAGGTCAAGCGCACGGTGCTGCCGGGCTCGACCTTCTGGAACGACTGGACGAAATATCCCTATTCGATGACCATCTGGTACATGCGCCCGCTTGGCGTCCAGGTCCTGGCGCTTGGTTATCGCACCGGCGAGGCCTGGAATGAATCGGCCTATTCCAACCCGGACTTCGACGCCAAGCTGAAGCAGGCGCTGTCGCTGATCGATGTGGAGAAGCGGCGTGAGGTGATGAAGGATGTCGAGCAGATCCTGCAGGATTCCGGCGTCATCATTCAACCCTTCTGGCAGAAGCTCTACAGCCACATGAACAAGAAGGTGAAGAACTACGGCGTCCACCAGACCTTCGAGATGGACCTGCAGAACGTCTGGCTTGATGGCTGAGACGGTGCAGCCGGGGCTTCATGAGCCGCAAAAAAACCGATATGCAGGATGTCTGGTATTGCACCTTGCCGCCAAACGTCCGGAGATCCTGCATGAAACCGATAGTGCTTGCCGCTGTCTTTTCGATTGCCTTGCCAGCGACAGTGCTGGCCGGGCCGGCTTCCAACGCCGTCAAGTTCTTTTATGTGCCTGAAGTGAAATTCGAGGGAGACGCAAAGTACCGCGACCGCTTCACCGAGCCGGTGACCAAGCTGTTCGATCTCAACGACCAGGCAACGAAGAACAAGCCCGACGAAGTCGCCTGCCTCGACTTCGATCCCGGCCTTGACGCCCAGGATTTCGACCAGAAGTCGATTGCCAAGACATTGAAGCTGGCCGAGACCGTCAATGGCGATACGGCCGAAGTCACCGCCACCTTCAGCCTTTTTGCGGAAGGCGATGATTCCAAACGCGAAATGCTGTGGTCGCTGAAGAAAATCGACGGCAAATGGAAGGTCGCCGACATTACCTCCAAGACCAGCAGCTGGACGCTGAGCGCGCTGGAATGCATGCCCGACAAAGCGCCGGAGTGATCCTGTGCTCCGCCGTCTTGCCCTGGCGCTGTCGCCCATGTGCGTGCTGGCCGTGGCTACGAGCGCAGCCGCGGCACAAGGCCTGTTGGGCCCGCCGCCAGCCAATGCCCCGGCCATGACGGCACCGGCCGGCGCAGCACCGCCCGCAAATCCACCCGGGACAGCGGTGGAAGCGGCGACACCGCCGGTTGGGTGGTCGCCGGCCGACGCCGCACCGGCCGCACCTATTCTGCCGGGATCCCCGACGGCGGTGGTGCGGCCATTTTACGATCAGGTGGGGCTGGAGATCGATCCGGCGCAGCGCAGCCACTTCATCGACCCGGCAAAAACCGTTCTCGACAAGAGCGACGCGTTGCGCAAATCCGGGCAGGGCGAATGCCTCGACCCCAACATGGCGCTCGACAATGCCGACTATGACAAGGCCGAGATCGATAAGAGCCTGAAGACACTCGAAGCGATCAATGGCGACCAGGCCAAGGTCATTGTCGCCTTCGTCGTCGCCGGCAACCCGCATCGCCTTGAATGGAAATTCAGGAAAGTCGACGGCGACTGGAAGATATCCGATCTGCTTTCGGTGACCGGTGAATGGGCGCTCAGCCAGTACCAGTGCGAATAATGTTGATTGAGGATCAGCGCCTGCGATCCTTCGCGCCCCTCTCTGTCCTGCCGGACATCCCCCCCGGGTGGGGAGATCAGCAGTTCCAACGTCTCGCCCGCTCCGCATCATTTGAGATTAGCTAAAGCCGGCGTAGCGGCCAATCTCCCCCGTGTGGGGGAGATGTCCGGCAGGACAGAGGGGGGCGCTGTCCCGCTAAAGTTCCGCAAAATAGCTTCAGCCCCTTCCGCGATAGGGGGCAACGCCGGTGTCGGGCAACCAGGCGCCTTCGGGCGGAGCGCCGGTCTGCCAGAAGACATCGATCGGAATGCCGCCGCGCGGATACCAATAGCCGCCTATGCGCAACCACAGCGGCTTCGTTGCCGCCACAATGCGGCGGCCGATCATCACCGTGCAGTCTTCATGGAAAGCGCCATGGTTGCGAAACGAGGTCATGAACAGTTTGAGCGACTTCGATTCCACGAGCGTGGTATCGGGTGCGTAGTCGATGACGATATGAGCGAAATCCGGCTGTCCGGTTACCGGGCAGAGCGAGGTGAATTCCGGGCAGGTGAAGCGCACGATCGCCGGCGGTCCGTCGCCGCGCTGGAACGGCACGGTCTCCAGGACCGCAGTCTCCGGGCTCTGTGGCGTCTCGACGTGGGCGCCGAGCTGGGTGAGGGTTTTGGTATCGATCATCGCGGTTTTCCTGGGGATTTCCGCGCTCATTAGCACCGGACCGAAAAGTGTGCAGCGATTTTCGAATAAATTCGATGCTTAAGACAAGAACTGGAGCAGCACGCGCTGCTCCGACACAAATTGGAATGGCAGGAAGATGATGACCAGCAACGACCCGCTTCTCCAGCCTTACCAGCTCAAACACCTGACGCTGAAGAACAGGGTGATGTCGACCAGCCACGAGCCGGCCTATTCCGAGGACGGCATGCCGAAACAGCGCTACCGGCTCTACCACGCCGAAAAGGCCAAGGGCGGCATGGCGCTGACCATGACGGCGGGCTCGGCGATCGTCTCGCGCGACAGCCCGGCGGCCTTTGGCAATCTGCATGTCTATGACGACCGCATCGTGCCGTGGCTGGCCCAACTGGCGGACGCCTGCCACGAGTATGACTGCAAGGTGATGATCCAGATCACCCATCTTGGTCGCCGCACCGGCTGGAACAAGGCCGACTGGCTGCCGGTGCTGTCGGCCTCGCCGGTGCGTGAGCCGGCGCACCGCGCGTTCCCGAAAACTATCGAGGACTGGGACATCGAGCGCATCGTCGCCGACTATGCGTCCGCTGCGCAGCGCTGCCAGGCGGCCGGCCTCGACGGCATCGAGTTCGAATCCTACGGCCATCTGATGGACGGCTTCTGGTCGCCGGCCACAAACCATCGCGACGACGAGTTCGGCGGTTCGCTCGACAACCGGCTGCGCTTCACCGACATGGTGCTGGATGCCGTGCGGGCTGCCGTCGGTGAAAAGTTCATCGTCGGCATCCGCATGGTCGCCGATGAGGACTTTGACAAAGGCCTGTCGAAGGCCGAGGGCGTCGAGATCGCCAGACGGCTCGCCAATTCTGGCAAGGTCGATTTCCTGAACATCATCCGCGGCTCGATCGAAAGCGACGCGGCGCTCACCAAGGTTATCCCGGTGACCGGCATGCGCTCTTCGCCGCATCTCGATTTCGCCGGCGAGGTGAGGGCGGCAACAAAATTCCCGACCTTCCATGCGGCGCGGATTTCCGATGTCGCCACGGCGCGCCATGCCATCGCCACCGGTAAGCTCGATATGGTCGGCATGACCCGCGCCCATATCGCCGACCCGCACATCATCAAGAAGGTCATGGAAGGTCGCGAGCACGAGATCCGGCCTTGCGTCGGCGCCACCTATTGCCTCGATCGTATCTATGAAGGCGGCGAGGCGCTGTGCGTCCACAATGCCGCGACCGGCCGCGAGGCCGAGATTCCGCACATCATCGTCATGACCGAAGGGCCCAGGCGGAAAGTCGTCGTCGTTGGCGCCGGCGCCGGCGGGCTGGAGGCAGCTCGCGTCATGGCCGAACGCGGCCACCATGTCACGGTGCTCGAAGCCTCCGGTCAGGCCGGCGGCCAGGTTCGGCTGGCGACGCAGAACCCGCGCCGCAAGGAGTTGATCGGCATCATCGACTGGCGGCTGGCCGAACTCGACCGGCTCGGCGTCGGGATCCGCTACGATACATGGGCCGAGCAGGACGATGTGCTGGCGCTGTCGCCCGATGTGGTGGTGATCGCCACCGGCGGCCTGCCGCAGAACCCGCCGCTGACATCAGGCGACAATCTCGTCACGTCGAGCTGGGACATCATGGCCGGCAGCGTCAAGCCGGCGGAGAACGTGCTGCTCTTCGACGACAATGGCGGCCATCAGGGCATGGGCGCGGCGGAGCTGATCGCCAATGCCGGTTCGAAGCTGGAGCTGGTTTCGCCGGAGCGCTTCTTCGCCCCCGAAATGGGCGGCATGAACCACGTGCCCTATATGCGCGCCTTCCAGGAGAAGGGCGTCACCATCACCATCAACACCAGGCTGCGCTCGGTACGGCGCGAGGGCAACCAGCTGGTCGCCGAACTCGCCTCCGACTTTGCCGATGGCTGGCGTGGCGAAAGGCGGGTCGACCAGGTGGTGGTCGAGCACGGCACGGCGCCGCTCGACGATCTCTATCTCCAGCTGAAACCGCTGTCGAAGAATGGTGGCGCGGTCGACTATGAGCGGCTGGTCGGCGGCGGCGATATTTTTCCTTCACGCAATCCCGAAGGCGGCTTCGTGCTGTTGCGCATCGGCGATGCGGTCGCCTCGCGCAACATCCATGCCGCCATCTATGACGGCATCAGGTTCGGCTTGCGGGTTTGAGCCTACAAGCCGGCCTACGGCTTGTTCCAAAGCTCGATCTCACCCTTCCGGCGGGCGCAACTCGATCGATCAAAGTGATGGGTGGCGCGCAGCCAAACCTCTGTGCGGAGAGCCACCTTGCACATCCGTCCGAACTGCGCGCCGCGTACGCTACCAGCCGAGAGCCAGGCGACGCACGATGCGGAATGGTCTTCAACCGGGAGGCGACGTGCGGCAGGGCTCAAATCATCCTGGCGGTCGCCATGCAAAGCACGGTGAGCACCAGCAGCCAGGCGGCGATGCGCTCGCCGCGGGCCATTTTGGTGCGCAGCGCCGCTTCCGTTGCGACGTCCGCGCCGGCAAGCTGCCGGCTGGTCTTGCGGACGACGACGCTGAGAACGCCGGCAGCGGCGAAGGCGGCCAGGATGCCTAGCGCCAGCACCATTTCCATCGAGCCGAAATAGGCGCCGTGGAAGAAATACCAGAGCAGGGCGCCGGTCACGAACACCATGCCGGCCGAGCCCATTTGCGGTCCGATAAAGCGCTCCGCCCTGATCTCGGGGTCGCGGGCAAGCGTGATGGTGGTGCCGGCCCAGAACACACCGGCCATGACGTGAAGGCCGATAACGACGATGTAGACATATTGCATGACCGCTTCCTCCTTGCCCGCCGCCCGTCCTCGGATCCCTGTCGAATGCAGGATGATACGAACTCGGTAGATCGACACGCATGATAGTTAGGTATCAAATGGTTCGATGTCAATGTATAATGCCGCGTTCCATCGCTCGGCGCCTTGTTCTACTGTCGGCGCATGACTCCCTTTGACCGTCCGCCAATCGGCATGAATCTCGCGCGCACCTCCAAGCTGGTGGCGCAGGCATTTGACGCCGCTTTGGTCGAGGCCGGGGGCACGCTGCCGGTGTGGCTGACCTTGCTTTCGGTCAAGTCGAGCGAGCTTGCCAACCAACGCGAACTTGCCGGCATGATCGGCATCCAGGGCGCCACGCTCACCCACCATCTCAACGCCATGGAGGCGCAAGGCTTGCTGACGCGCCGCCGCGATCCGGACAACCGCCGGGTTCATCTGGTCGAGCTGACGCAGGCGGGCGAAACGATGTTCCTGAAGCTGCGGGCGGCGGCTCTCATCTTCGACAAGCGGCTGCGCGCGGGATTGCCGGACGACAGGCTGGCGGAGTTCGCCGAGGTGCTGGCGGCATTGCGGGCGAATGTCGCGCCGGCCAAATGACCGGCACCGGTGGGCAATAGTCTAGGCTAAATTGCCCTGAAGCACCTTCAGCTTGGCTTTCTTCGGGCTGCGCGCCAGCAGCCATTCGCGCGCTTTGTCCTGCGGCATCGGGAAGGCGATGGAATAGCCCTGCACCTGATCGCAGCCGATTGCCATCAGCGAATCGAGCTCGGCTTCGGTTTCCGCGCCCTCGGCGACGATCGAAATGCCGAGACCGCGCGCCAGCTCGGTGATGGCGCGCACGATCTTGGTGTTGTCGCCATTCTCGTTGATGTTCTGGACGAAGCGGCGGTCGATCTTCAGCCGGTCGATCTCGTTGGGATTGACGTGGCTGAGCGAGGCATAGCCGGTGCCGAAATCGTCGAGCTCAAGATGGACGCCGGCAGCGCGGATGTGGCGCAGCTTCGCCGCGATGCCCGTCTTCTCGTCGTCGAGAATGACGGATTCGACGATTTCCAGCGACAGTTTCTGCGGAGCAAGGCCGGCCTTTTCCAGCGTCGCGAACAGGAAGCGGTCGAAGTCGGGTTCGCGCAGCTCGGTGCCGGACACGTTGACGGCAAGCCGGCCGAAAGCGATGCCGGCGCGATCCCATTCGGCTGCTTGCTCGATCGCCTTGGTAAAGACGATGCGGCCGATCTCGGGCATGAAGCCGCATTTTTCGGCGACCGGAATGAACTCGCCCGGCGCAATCATGCCGCGCTCGGCATGCTTCCAGCGCACCAGCGCCTCGATGCCGCTGATGGCGCCGTTGCTCAGCGACACCTGCGGCTGGAAATAGACTTGGAAGGCGTTCTCCGAAATCGCGACCTTGATGTCGTGCTCGAGCTGCTTGCGGTAGTCTAGCTCGCGCCTGAGTTCCTCGGAGAAGAACGAGAAGCTGCCGCCGCCGAGCTTTTTGGCGGAATAGAGCGCGAGGTCGGCGTGGACGAGCAGATCCTCGGCATTGTCGGCGTCGATGGGATAGACGGCAATGCCGGCGCTGGCCCCTGGAAGGATGGTCGTGCCCTGGAAGGTAATCGGCTCGTTGATCTCCTCCAGGATGCGCCGGGCCAGCATGTTGATGTCCTCGGGGCCGCCGGCGCCATTGAGGATCATCACGAATTCGTCGCCGCCAAGGCGCGCGCAGAGATCCGACGCACGGCAGGAATCGCGCATGCGCTGCGCGGTGACGACCAGCACATAGTCGCCGGCGGCGTGGCCGAGTGTGTCGTTGATCTGCTTGAACCGGTCGAGGTCGAGCTGGATGACCGCCAGCCTCTCGCGCCGGCGATGCGCGCCCTTGATCAGCGTTTCGAAGTGGTCGGTCAGGAAGGTGCGGTTGTGCAGGCCGGTCAGCCCGTCATGTACGGCGATGAAGGCCATCGAGTTGCGGGCATCGACAAGCTCGTGCGTCTTGCGCAGGATCGCCTTCGACATCGGCCGGAAGATGAAAAGCGCCACCAGGACGATGACGCCGATGGTGGCGTAGAACAAGGTGCGATGGAGATCGAGGAGCTTTTCCGACCGCTCGTCTGCGAATGCGGCGATGCGTTGGCCGAGCGCGGCATAACCCGACAGCGTCGCATTGGCGACGGAAGCATCGAGATTGACGCGCTCGCCGCCGCCCTTGTAGGCGGCATTGCCGGAGAGCTGGGATTCGAAGGACGAGATCAGCCTTTCGCCATTGGCGACCAGCCCGACCGAGAAATAGTCGAGGTGGAACGGCTTGCCGTAAAGGACGCTCTCGATCGACTTTGGATCGGACAATGCTGGCGACAGTGGGTCGGCTCCCGTCTGTTTGAGCAGCAGGTCGTAGTTCGTCTCGAACTCGGCGGTCGCCTGTTTCAGCGCGGCAACCAGGGCCGGCTGCTTGTCACGCGCGGCTGAGCCGGTTGCGCTGGTCAAAAAGACAATGCGCTGCGACAGCGCCTTCTGGGTGCTGACGATGTCGAGCAGAGTATGGTTGTGCTGTTGCGCCGCCATCATCTGCTGCAGCAGGATGAAGGAGGCCATCACCATGGCGGCGATGATCAGCAGCGCCAGCCAGTAGCCGCTCTTGATCAGCAGGATGAGTTTGCCCGAGACGGTTTGCGCCGGCTGCTGCGACATATTCTAGGTGACCCCTCGGTCGACGGATTTCTGCCACTGATTCGTGGCGAGAAGACCATTGGCTTGAAAGGGTTAACAGGTCTGGAAGCCGGCGGAACTGTTGCTTCGGCAGTAAACGAAAGCTGCCGAGATGGTTATCATGTTCTTTCGCGGCATAGCCGTATTCGCGTGCCTGCTACTCCAGCATGCGGGCCATGCGATCGGGTCGCGCCAGGGTTGAGCCCGCCGTGCCACCGAAACGGTCGCTTTTGCGATGGATTTTTAGTGCGCGTAGCGCGACAGTCGCGCCAATCTCAACAGGACCTGATCCATGAGCGCGGCATTCCTCTCCCATATCGACAACGAACTGCAAGGGCTGAAATCCGCCGGGCTCTACAAATCCGAGCGGGTGATCACCTCGACCCAGTCGGCTGAGATCGAAGTCGGCGGCGACAAGGTGCTGAATTTCTGCGCCAACAACTATCTCGGCCTCGCCGACAGCTCAGAATTGCGCGATGCAGCCAAAGGCGCGCTCGACCGCTACGGCTACGGCATGGCCTCGGTGCGCTTCATCTGCGGCACGCAGGAAGAGCACAAGCAGCTTGAATCAACGATTTCATCATTCCTCGGCATGGACGACACCATCCTCTACGGCTCCTGCTTCGACGCCAATGGCGGCCTGTTCGAGACACTGCTCGGCGAGGATGATGCGATCATTTCCGATGCGCTGAACCATGCCTCGATCATCGACGGTGTGCGGCTGTCGAAGGCCAAGCGTTTCCGCTACGCCAACAACGACATGGCCGATCTCGAAGCCCGGCTGAAGGAGGCGAAAGACTGCCGCTTCCGCCTGATCGCCACCGACGGTGTGTTCTCCATGGATGGCATCATCGCCAATCTTAAAGGCGTCTGCGACCTCGCGGAAAAATACGACGCCATGGTCATGGTCGACGACAGCCATGCCGTCGGCTTCGTCGGCAAGAACGGCCGCGGCTCGGCCGAGCATTGCGGTGTCGAGGGCAGGGTGGATATCATCACCGGCACGCTCGGCAAGGCGCTCGGCGGCGCCTCCGGCGGCTACACCTCCGGCAAAAGCCAGGTCGTCGACTGGCTGCGCCAGCGCTCGCGGCCCTATCTCTTCTCCAACACGCTGATGCCGGCGATCGCCGGCGCCTCGATCAAGGTGTTCGAGCTGATCCGAAATGGCGACGCCCTGCGCCAGCGCCTATATGCCAATGCGGCGCGCTTCCGGTCCGAGATGGGCAAGCTCGGCTTCACGTTGGCCGGCGCCGATCACCCGATCATCCCGGTGATGCTGGGCGATGCCAGCCTGGCGCAGGAAATGGCGGCGCGCATGCTGAAGCGCGGCATTTATGTCATCGGCTTTTCGTTCCCGGTGGTGCCGAAAGGCCAGGCGCGCATCCGCACCCAGATGTCGGCGGCGCACTCCAGCGCCGACATCGATCGCGCCGTGGCGGCATTCGCGGCGGTCGGCAAGGAATTGGGCGTGATTGGCTGAGAGTTTTACCCTCCCCCATGTCGGGAGGCGGGGTGGGGGTCTGCAGGGTCACGACCTCCGCCAGTTTTTTGACCCCCATCCGGCCCTTCGGGCCACCCTCCCCGCAAAGGGGGAGGGTAAGGAGTTGTAGCATGTCGAACATGATGAAGGCGCTGGTGAAGGCCAAGGCCGAACCGGGCATCTGGATGGAAGAGGTGCCGGTGCCGGAGATCGGCCCTAACGACGTGCTGATCAAGGTCAAGAAGACGGCGATCTGCGGCACCGACGTCCACATCTACAATTGGGACCAGTGGGCGCAGAAGACCGTGCCGGTGCCGATGGTGACCGGCCATGAATTCGTCGGCACGGTGGCCGATTTCGGCGCTGCGGTCACCGAATACAAGGTCGGCCAGCGTGTCTCCGGCGAAGGTCACATCGTCTGCGGCCATTGCCGCAATTGCCGCGCCGGCAGGGGGCATCTCTGCCGTAACACGCTCGGCGTCGGCGTCAACCGCCCCGGCGCCTTCGGCGAATATCTGGCGATCCCGCAGCACAATGTCGTGCCGATCCCCGACGATGTGCCCGACGAGATCGCCGCGATCTTCGATCCCCTGGGCAATGCCGTCCACACCGCTCTGTCCTTCGACCTGGTCGGTGAAGACGTTCTGGTCACCGGCGCCGGGCCGATCGGCATCATGGGCGCGCTCGTTGCCCAATGTGTGGGGGCGCGAAAAGTCGTCATCACCGACATCAACCCGGTGCGGCTGGCGCTGGCCAAAAAGCTCGGCGTCCAGCATGTCGTCGATGCCTCGAAGGAAAAACTGCGCGACGTTATGCCGGCGCTGGGCATGACCGAGGGTTTTGACGTCGGCCTCGAAATGTCGGGCGCCGCGCCCGCCTTTCGCGACATGATCGACACCATGAACAATGGCGGCAAGATCGCCATTCTGGGCATCGCGCCGACCGGCTTCGAAATCGACTGGAACAAGGTCATCTTCAAGATGCTGCACTTGAAGGGCATCTACGGCCGCGAAATGTTCGAGACTTGGTACAAGATGATCGCCCTGGTGCAGGGGCCGCTGGATGTGTCGGGTCTGATTACGCACCGCATTGGGATCGACGATTTCCAGACGGGGTTTGACGCGATGCGGAGCGGCAGTTCGGGCAAGGTGGTGATGGATTGGTGAGGCACGTGTGGGTGCAAGATGGCGGACAATGAGCACGGTCGTATCATTGCCTCGCAGGCAAAGCTCGTACTGAAGCCGGCCGGATTTCGACGCAAAGGGCAGTCCCGAATCTGGATCGCCGATCGCGGCTTCTGGCTAAGTGTAGTCGAGTTCCAGCCCAGTTCCTGGTCCAAGGGCACTTACCTTAACGTAGCAGTCCACTGGCTCTGGGGTTCGCTTCCGGAAACGATTACCTTCGATCGCGTTGAGCGCATTGGACAGTTCGTTCCGTTCGAGAGCCCGCCACAGTTTCTTCTCGCGGTTGATCAAATGGCCAAGAAGGTCGTCGAAATCGATCAGGTTCACCGATCGATGTTCCCTTCCGTCCAGGCGACAGCGAAAATCCTCGTGAGTGAATTGCAGCCGGGCGCCTACGGCGAGTGGGCGGCCTTCCACGCCGGGGTGGCGGCTGGTTTGGCCGGTGATTTTGAAACGGCAAGGCGACTGTTTGAAAGCGCTCAAAGACACGCGGCTTCGCAAGCGCAGGCGCTTCTAGCCTACATTGATGATCCGGCGGCATTTCGAAGCCGTGTCAGAGGCTTCATTGAAGCCGAACGCGCCTATTACGGTCTAGGGGCGTTGCCTGCCGCATTCGCGATCTGATTTCAGCGACGGTCGAACTTATGGGAAGATCTCAACCCAAGGTGAGTTTTGCCTCCAGCGCCGCCACCCCATTCACAATCGCCGCCCGCTCTTCCGTACCAAGCCTCTCCAGCAACTCCCGTTCAAACGCCTTCGCCAGCGGCACCATTTCGCCATAGGCCGCCAGCCCCGCCTTCGTCAGCGCCAGATGCTCTACACGTCGATCATTCTCGTCGGTTGTGCGTACCAGCCAGCGTCGCCGCTCGAGCTCGGCCACGGCGCGCGACACCTTGGTCTTGTGCATGGCCGACTGTTCGCCAAGCGCTGTCGCCGTCATGGTGCCGCGCTGTCCGAGCCCTGACAGCGTGCGCCATTCCGGCCGCGTCAGGCCGTGGCGGTCGCGGTAGATTTTTGAAAATTCGCGGCTGACGGCGTCGGCCAGCCGGTAGAGCCGATAGGGCAGGAAGCTTTCGAGTTCGAGGATTTCCATCTGCACCATGGATGCGGCATTCGCCCGTTGATAGTTACATTTTCGATGGTTACAAATGAAACCAGTTTGGTCAACATCGCCGGCAAGCAGCGCTTTGCGGGGCCGGGTTCAGGGAGGATCGGATGACCTTTTCCTACATGCCGGGCTTCGGCAACGACTTCGAAACCGAGACGCTGCCCGGCTCGCTGCCGCAGGGGCGGAACTCGCCGCAACGGCCGGCTTACGGGCTCTATGCCGAACAGCTATCGGGCTCGCCCTTCACCGCGCCGCGCGGCACCAATGAGCGTTCCTGGCTCTACCGCATCCGGCCGAGCGTAAAACACACCGGCCGCTTCAAGGCAGCGAGCTATCCCCTGTGGAAGACAGCACCCAATGTCGGCGACCACGAACTGGCGCTCGGGCAGTATCGCTGGAGCCCGGTGCCGATGCCGAGTGAGCCGACCGACTTCATCGCCGGCATGCGCACCATCACCACTGCCGGAGATGTGCTGGGCCAAAGCGGCATGGCCGCGCATGTCTATGTCGCCAACCGATCGATGGTCGACGATCATTTCTTCAATGCCGATGGCGAGTTGCTGATCGTCCCCCAGGTCGGCGCCTTGCGCTTCGTCACCGAGATGGGTGTCATCGAGCTGCGGCCCGGCGAGATCGCCGTGCTGCCGCGCGGGCTGGTGTTCAAGGTCGAGCTCATCGACAAGGAAGTGCGCGGCTATATCTGCGAAAACTACGGCGCCAAGCTGACGCTGCCGGACCGCGGCCCGATCGGCGCCAACTGCCTGGCCAATCCTCGCGATTTCAAGACGCCTTGCGCCTGGTTCGAGGAGAAGGAAACGCCGTGCCGGCTGACGGTGAAATGGTGCGGCAATTTCCATGTCACCGAGATCGGCCATTCGCCGCTCGATGTCGTCGCCTGGCACGGCAACTACGCCCCCTACAAATATGATCTGGCGACGTTTTCTCCGGTTGGCGCCATCCTGTTCGACCATCCCGATCCGTCGATCTTCACCGTGCTGACGGCGCCGAGCGGCGAGGAGGGCACCGCCAACATCGACTTCGTCATCTTCCCGCCGCGCTGGCTGGTGGCGGAGGATACGTTCCGCCCGCCCTGGTACCACCGAAACATCATGAGCGAGTTCATGGGCCTGATCCACGGCCAGTATGACGCCAAGGAGGAAGGTTTTCTCCCGGGCGGCATCAGCCTGCACAATCTGATGCTGGCCCACGGCCCAGACGCGCCTGGCTTCGAAAAGGCCTCGCGCTCGGAGCTGAAACCGGTCAAGCTCGACAACACCATGGCCTTCATGTTCGAGACCCGATTCCCGCAAATGCTCACCCGCTACGGCGCCGAGCTTGAAACGAGGCAGGACAATTACATCGATTGCTGGACCGATCTGAAGAAGCGTTTCAACGGCACGCCGGAGGGCGACTGGTCTTGAGATCAGCCCAGTGAACGACCGGCTGGTGCTTCTCGGCTCCAAGGGCGGCCCGGCGCTGCGGCCGGGCGGGCCGTGGCCGAGTTCGTCGCTGCTGGAGCTTGGCGGGCGAACCATCGTCGTCGATTGCGGGCTCGGCGTCACGCGCGGTCTGGTCGATTCCGCCGTCAGCCTGAAGGCGCTCGACCTGATCTTCGTCACCCACCTGCATTCCGACCATGTACTGGAACTGGGTCCGTTGCTCCACACCGCCTGGACCGCCGGCCTCGCCAGCCCGGTGACGCTGTTCGGACCACCCGGCACCGGCCAATACTGGCGCCGCTTCTGCCAGGCGATGGAGTTCGACATTGAAATTCGCATCGTCGATGAGGGCAGGCCGGACATTCGCGAAATGGCTTCGATCGTGGAATTCGGCGAGGGCGAGATTTTTGCGCAGCGCGGCCTGAAGGTCTCGGCACTGCGCGTCGACCATCCGCCGGTCACGGACTGTTTCGCGCTGCGTTTCGACCACGCCGGCAAAAGCATCGTCTTCTCGGCCGACACAGCCTTCTTTCCGCCGCTCGCAGGCTTTGCCCGAAATGCCGACATTCTCGTCCATGAGGCCATGCTGGAAGAAGGCATCGAGCGGCTGGTCGCCAGGACCGGCAATGGCGCGCGGCTGAAGGAGCATCTGCTTGCCAGCCACTCATTTGCCGAGCAGGCAGGCCGCATTGCCAGCGATGCCGGGGTGAAGAGGCTGGTGCTCAACCACCTCATTCCGGCCGATGATCCCGAGATCGGCGAGGCCGACTGGGAGGCTGCTGTCAGGAAATCGTGGGTGGGTGACTTGACGATTGCCCACGACGGCCTTGTTGTAAACTTAGACGGCGCCAAAGCCGCATTAGGAGAGGAAACCGCATGAAGCTTGCCACATTGAGGGACGGGACGCGCGACGGAAAGCTTGTCGTCGTCTCGCGCGACCTGACGCGCTTCACCGACGCCTCGTTCCTGGCGCGCACGCTGCAGGCGGCACTCGACGACTGGCAGCGGATTTCGCCGCACCTGGCGACGATCGCCGAATCGCTGGAGAACAATGCGGTGCCGTCGGCACGCTTCCATGAACATGACGCCCATTCGCCGCTGCCGCGCGCCTATCAATGGGCCGATGGCTCTGCCTATGTGAACCATGTCGAGCTGGTGCGCAAAGCCCGCGGCGCAGAGATGCCGGCAAGCTTCTGGACCGATCCGCTGATCTACCAGGGTGGCTCGGATTCCTTTATCGCGCCGCGCGAGCCGATCCGCGCGGCGGACGAAGCCTTCGGCATCGACATGGAGGCGGAGGTCGCCGTCGTCGTCGACGATGTGCCAATGGGCGCCAGCCTCGACCAGGCGCGCGCTGCGATCCGGCTGGTCATGCTGGTCAATGATGTGACGCTGCGCGCGCTCACCGGACCCGAACTCGCCAAGGGGTTTGGCTTCTTCCAGTCGAAGCCGTCCTCGGCTTTTTCGCCGGTGGCGGTGACGCCGGACGAACTCGGCGACGCCTGGGATGGCGGCAAGGTCAACCTGCCTCTGCTCGCCGACGTCAACGGCAAGCCGTTCGGCCGTGCCAATGCCGGCGTCGACATGACCTTCGACTTCCCGGCGCTGATTGCCCATGCCGCAAAGACACGGCCGCTGGTTGCCGGCACCATCATCGGTTCCGGCACCGTCTCCAACAAGCTGGATGGCGGGCCGGGCAAACCGGTGGCGGCCGGCGGCGCCGGCTATTCCTGCATCGCTGAACTGCGCATGATCGAGACCATTGAGTCTGGCGAGCCCAAGACGCCGTTCCTGCGCTTTGGCGATACGGTGCGTATCGAGATGAAGAATAAAAGCGGAAACTCGATCTTCGGCGCCATCGAGCAGAAGGTCGAGAAGTCCCAGGCATAAGAGGGGGCAATAGTGACGGGAGAGGCGTTCTACCTGCTGGCCGGCGTCTGGGCGCTGGCCATTCTGGTGGTCTTCATCCAGGCGATCCGGCTGAGCTACCGCATCGAGGCGCGCTCGCCCGATCTGACCAACCGCAGTGGCTACCCGCGCAAGGCGATGATGTTCCACACCATCACCAACACCAATGTGGCGCGGGACGAGGAGACGCAGGCGATGCGGCGGCGCATGAACCGGCTGCTGCTGATCGTTGTCGCCGGCTTCGCGGTGATGGCGGCTGGCATTGGCCTGATCAGACGAATGAACGCGTGACCCTGCTCGAGCATTTCAGCCGCATGGCCGGCAACAATCTCTGGTCGAACGACCGGCTCTATCGCGCCGTGCTGCAGCTAAAGCCCGGCGAATTCGAAGCCGAGCGCACAAGCTTCTTCCCGTCGATCAAGGCGACGCTCAACCACATCCTCGCGGTCGATCATCTCTATCTCGATTTTCTCGAAGAAGGCGGCGTCGGTGCGGCCGCTTATGACGACTACGTGCCGTTCGATGTGCCGCAGGCGCTGTTTGCCGCCCAGGTCGCAGCAGATCGACGCCTAATCGCCTTTTGCGAGAAGCTGTCGGAGGCGGATCTCGACCGTCAGGTCATCACGGACCGGCGCGAGGACGGCATGATCCCCGAAAAGATCGGCGACATTCTCGCCCATGTCTTCCTGCACGACATCCACCATCGCGGCCAGGTTCACGCGATGCTCTCGGGCAGCTCGGTCGCGCCGCCGCAGCTGGACGAGTTTTTGCTCGATTATGATTTGAAGGTGAGGAAGGAGGAGGTCGAGCGGCTGGGCCTCTGACCTTTATCTGGTGTACTCGTTCCATTCAGGGCCGAGTTTGTCGAAATCGTCAGAAATCCAAATCTTGCCCTTCAGGGCACCTATGCGCGACAACAAGTCTTCTCGAACTGGTGCCACGAGCCGCGCCGCGATCTTGCCGTGACGAGTGATGACTATCTCCTCGCCGGCTTCCGCGCGGCCGACGAGTTCCGCTAGTTTGGCCTTTGCTTCGGTTATGGAGACGTTCACGGGTTGACCCTTTTTATCGAAACTTAGATCAAGGCCGATCGAGCCGCAAACGGGGGTTCAGGCCGCCTTGCCGTCGACCTTGATCACGCCGCGCTTGATCTGGTCCTGCTCGATCGACTCGAACAGCGCGCGGAAATTGCCTTCGCCAAAACCTTCGTCGCCCTTCCTCTGGATAAATTCGAAGAAGATCGGGCCGATCACGGTTTTGGAGAATATCTGCAGCAGGATCTTGGTCATGCCGCCGTCGACCACGCCTTCGCCGTCGATCAGGATGCCGTGCTTCTTCATCCGCTCGATCGGCTCGTCATGCCCGTTCACCCTGTTGTACGACATGTCGTAGTAGGTCTCCGGCGGACCGGGCATGAACTTCAGCCCGTTGTCGGCAAGCTTGTCGGTGGCGGCGTAGATGTCGTCGGTCCCGACGGCGATATGCTGGATGCCTTCGCCATTGTACTTCTTCAGGTATTCGGCGATCTGGCTGGTGTCGTCCTTGGATTCATTTAGCGGAATGCGGATCTTGCCGCAGGGCGAGGTGATGGCGCGGCTGACGAGGCCGGTGATCTTGCCGTCGATGTCGAAGAAATGGATCTGCTTGAAGCCGAACAGTTCGCGATAAAAGTCCCACCATTTGTCCATCTGGCCGCGATAGACATTGTGGGTGAGGTGGTCGAGGAAATAGAAGCCGACGCCTTGCGGCCGCGGGTCGCGTTCGCCCAGCCACTCGAACTCGGCATCGTAGGCCGAGCCCTTCTTGCCATAGGCTTCGATGAAATAGAGCAGCGAGCCGCCAATGCCGACAATGGCCGGCACGTCGAGCGCCTTGTCGTTGCCGTCGTAGGGCGTGGCGCCTTTCGATACCGCATGCTCGAACGCATGCTTTGCATCGACCACGCGCCAGGCCATCGAGGCGGCGCAGGGGCCGTGCTTGTCGACGAATTTCATCGCATGCGAGCCTGGCTCGGCATTGACGACATAGTTGATGTCGCCCTGGCGCCAGACGGTGATGTCTTTCGTGCGGTGCTTGGCGACCGCGACATAGCCCATGCGGGTGAACAGCTCGGCGAGCTTCTGCGGCTCCGCATGCGCGAACTCGACGAACTCGAAACCGTCGGTGCCGGCGGGGTTTTCCTTGCTGATCTTGGCGGGCGGGGCGTCGTGCGGGAAGGGACCCATGGCATTCCTCCAAACGGATGGTGGCCGCATCGGACCACGAGATGACGCATGATAGTACGAAGCGACCGCACGGTGCTTGCATTCAAACGCTTGAAATGATCATCTGGTGCGTAACTCATGCATGATTGGAGGTGAATCGATGAATGACGCGCGCATCGATCAATTTGACCGCAAGATAATGGCTCTCTTGCAGGGCGACGCGCGGCTCACCAATAACGATCTCTCGGAGCGCGTGAACCTGTCGGCATCGCAATGCTCGCGCCGCCGCCAACGGCTGGAGGAAGACGGCTTCATCAAGGGCTATCGCGCCGTGCTCGACCGCGACAAGCTTGGATTCTCGCTGGTCAATGTCATCTCGGTGACGCTCGCCACCCATAACCGCGACAATGCCAGGCGCTTTGGCGAACTGCTGGCCCGGCTGCCCGAGGTGCAGGAGGCGCACGCGCTGACAGGCGAGATGGATTATATCTTGAAGGTGGTGACGCCCGACCTCAAATCATTGTCGGAATTCGTCAACGGCGTGCTGCTGCCGCATGAATCGGTGCAGCATGTGAAGACAGCGATCGTGCTTGAGACATTGAAGGAAACCGGCGCGCTACCGATTTGAGTGGATATGATATCGGCACTTCGATACCGTTAATTTGCATTTGGAAAGTTCAGGCTGTGGGGAAGATGGTCAGTTTTCAGCTCGTCGCTATTGTTTCTTTGGTGTTGGACTAGTGCTGTACACAATAGGTAGTTTTATCTATTTCGCGCGGCATCCCAAGGGCTTCGACGCAATGTTCCAAATTCCCTTTTACATCAATCCCTTCCGGTCACCTCCGGCATCTCCACTTGGAGGCTTCGTACGAGGCATATTCACAGATCCGCAATCCCGCTGGTGGTGCATTATCGGCGTTCCGATCGGTCTTGTGGGCTTTGTCTTGCTCGTTGCCAACACTGTCCCACTTGGTCAGATTGCCATGACCACCGCCGTTTTCGCTATCTTCTTTGGCGTGCGCGAACTGATGGCCAGAAGACGCCGCTGATTCCCCAGGTCAGCCCTTGGACTGCTGGATCAGCCCGTAGAGATTGGTGCAGCGCGCGCCGGAGCGGCAATAGGCAAACACCGGGCCTTCGAGCGCGTCGAGCGCTTCGGCCTGATCTTCGACATTCTCGGCTGTGATCTGGCCGCTGATCACCGGGATGTAACGGAAGGCCAGCCCCGCGGCTTCGACCGCCGCCTTGACGCTGTCGGCCGAAGGCTGGTCGGGCTGCTCGTCATCCGGCCGGTTGCAGATCACGCTCTTGAAACCGGCTTCCTTGATGGCGGCGGCATCTTCGGGCTGGATCTGGCCCGAGACCGAATAGTCCTCGCTGATTTCGCGATATTCCATGGCTCTCATCCTCCAATCTGGTTTGGCGCAAAGTCTTGCCACTCTCACACGAGGTCGGCAATCCGCGCCGGAAAGAAATCCCTCGGCGCAGATAGACATTTGCGGCCCAAGATCCAACCCAGGCTCAAGAGGTTTCGCGCTGTTGGCCTTGCCCGAAGCGGGCAGCGACTCTAAACAGGCGCACCGACAAACGAAGGAACCATCCAATGAGCATTCGTCGCATCGATGTTGGCCCGCGCATGAGCCAGATCGTCATCCACGGCAACACCGTCTATCTCGCCGGCCAGGTCGGAACGCCCGGCGCCAGCGTTGGCGAACAGACCAGGTCGATCCTCGCATCTATCGACGAACTGCTGGCCAAGGCCGGCACCGACAAGACCAAGATCCTGCAGGCGATCATCTGGCTGGCCGATATGGGCACCTTCGCCGAGATGAACAAGGAATGGGACAAGTGGGTCCCGCAAGGCAACACGCCCGCCCGCGCCACGGGTGAGGCCAAGCTTGCAGGGCCGGAATATGTGGTCGAGATTATCGTTACGGCGGCGATTTAAAGTGCAGCCTTCTACCTCCCCCTTGTGGGGAGGTCGGACCGAAGGTCCGGGCGGGGGCTGGCGCCGACCCCCACCCCGCTGCTTCGCAGCGACCCTCCCCACAAGGGGGAGGGTAAAGGAGCTACCCCTGCGAAGGCTTGAACCTCGCCACCAACGTGTGGCTCTCCGCGGCGTAGGTGAACCTCACCTGCGTCACCGGGTGCTCGGCGCTCCAGGTGCGGCGCTCGACCACCAGGCATGGTGCGCCGGCTGCGATGTCGAGCGCTTCGGCCATGCGCTTGTCCGCCGCCACAGCGCGGATGCGGTGCTCGGCCTCGCTCCAGGGCACGCGGCCGATCAGCCAGGGGCCGGGTGCGATGTCGAGAAACTCTTCCTCGCCGGCTTCCGCGACGGCGGCGAGATTGATCAGCCGCTGTTCGTGCGCGAATGGCCGCTTGCCGGCGAAATGCCGGCATTCAAGCGCCAGCACCTGTCCAGCCGCTCCCAATTCCAGCAAGGCGCGATCCTCGGCGCTGCTGCGCCTTTTCTGCCGCGCCAAGCGCTCGTAGCGATAAGCCAGGCCAAGCGCCTCGACCTCGATCCTGATGTCGTGGATTTCCAGCACCGCAGCCTGCGACTGCGGCTGGCGGACAAAGCTGCCCGAACGGCGGCGGCGCTCTATCAGCCCGGCCTTGGCCAGCTGCGACAGCGCCTTGTTCACCGTCATGCGCGAGCAATTGTATTCGGCCGTCAACTCGTGCTCGAACGGGATGCGGTGACCCGGCGCCCAGGCGCCGGACATTATTTTCTCGCTGATGTCGGACAGGATGCGCTGGTGCAGCGAACCGCCGCCTTCCACCGCCGCTGTCTCTGATATGCTCATGCCGAAAGCGCCGTCATCACATGGCGAAAGCGCTCGGCGATCGTCTCGCGCCTGGAATGCCGGCCGCCGCTGACCTGTTTTTTTCCGTGCACCCAGACGCAATCGACCTTGCCGCCATTGGCAAAGATCCAGGCGTCGAGGATCGCATCGCCACTTTTTCCGGCCAGCGAAGGATGGTTTTCGTCGAGTGAGACGAAATCGGCTGCGGCACCGGCGGCGATCCGCGACGGGCCGGCGCCGAGTGCAGTGCTGCCGCCATCGCGGGCCGCGTCGAACAGAGCCCGCCCGGTCGAGCCGCCGGCCACCGCCAGCACATTGCGGGCGCGGTGTGCGAGGCGCTGCGAATATTCGAGCTGGCGCAATTCATCCGGCAGGCCGATCAGCACGTTGGAATCCGAGCCGACGCCGAAGCGGCCGCCATGTTCGATGAACAGAGGTGCTGAAAAGGTGCCGTCGCCGAGATTGGCCTCGGTGATCGGGCAAAGCCCGGCAATGGCGCCGCTTCTGGCCATGCCGGTTGTCTCATCCTCGGTCATGTGGGTGGCGTGGATCAGGGACCAACGCTTGTCGATCCCGGCATTGGCGAGCAGCCATTCGACCGGTCGCGCACCCGACCACGCCAGGCAATCCTCGACCTCCTTCACCTGCTCGGCGACGTGGATGTGGATCGGTCCGTCCGGCGCAATGGCGGCAACAGCGCTGAGTTCCTCCGGCGTCGCGGCGCGCAGGCTGTGCGGGGCGACGCCAACGACAGCCTGATTCAACGCACGAACCGATTCGCGGCTTTTCTCAAGCAAGCGTTCGAACCGATTCACATCGTTGATGAATCGCCGCTGGCCTTCGTTGGGCGCAGCGCCGCTGAAGGAGGAATGGGCATAAAACACCGGCAGCAGCGTCAGGCCGATCCCGGTTTCGCCGGCGGCCGCGGCAATACGTTCGGCCATCTCGGCAAGGTTGGCATAGGGTTTTCCGTCGCGATCGTGGTGGAGATAATGAAATTCGCCGACGCGCGAGAATCCGGCCTCCAGCATTTCGACATAAAGCTGGGCGGCGACCGCCTCGACCTGGTCCGGCGTCATCGACAGCGCAAAGCGGTACATCACCTCGCGCCAGCTCCAGAAGCTGTCGGCGGAGGGACCGCGCAGTTCGGCAAGCCCGGCCATGCCGCGCTGGAAGGCGTGGCTGTGCAGGTTCGGCATGCCGGGCACCAGAATGGCGTGGCGTTCGTCGTCGGCTTGCTGCGAAGAGCCCGGCTCGACTGCCGTGATGCGACTATCGGTCAACGAAATCCGCACCTTGTCATGCCAGCCATCGGCCAGCAGCGCCTGTTCCGCAAAGATCGCCGTCACGTTTTTCTCCGCGTTCCATGAACAATGCACTTGCAGTGCATTTCAATATGTATATACATAATCGCCATCCAAGCAACGGAAAAAGATGATGGCGGCACAAGACAAAAGCCGGGCAGGGGGCCTTCAGCTTTGGCGCAATGCGCGCCTGGCAACCATGGCGGAAGGCGTTGCCGGACTGGGCATCGTCGAAAAGGGCGCGATCATCGCCCGTGACGGTCTCATCGTCTATGCCGGTCCGGAAGCCGAGATGCCGTCAGCGTTGGCTCAGGGCGGCGAGACTACCGATTGCAAAGGCCGTTGGATCACGCCCGGTCTCATCGACTGCCACACCCATCTCATCCATGCCGGCAACCGTGCCAACGAGTTCGAGATGCGGCTGGCCGGCGCCAGCTATGAGGAAGTCGCCCGTGCCGGCGGCGGCATCGTCTCCTCGGTCAAATCCCTGCGTGCCGCGAGCGAAGACGAACTGGTTGCGCAGACTCTCCCGCGCCTTGACGCGCTGATGGCCGAGGGCGTCACCACGGTAGAGGTAAAGTCGGGTTACGGGCTCGATCTCGGAAATGAACGGAAGTCGCTTCGCGCCGCGCGGCAACTGGACAAGCAACGCCCGGTCACGGTCCGCACCACCTTCCTCGGCGCGCATGCGCTGCCGCCGGAAGCAAAAGGCGACAAGGACGCTTTTGTCGATCTCGTCGCCAACACCATCCTCCCCGCAATCGCCGCCGAGGGCCTGGCTGACGCCGTAGACGGCTTTTGCGAGGGCATTGCCTTTTCGCCGGAGCAAATCGCCCGCGTGTTCGACAAGGCCAAGGCGCTTGGCCTGCCGGTAAAGCTCCATGCCGACCAGCTGTCGAACCTGCATGGCGCCGAACTCGCCGCCCGCTATGGCGCGCTGTCGGCCGACCATCTCGAATACACCGACGAGGCCGGCGCCGCAGCGATGGCCAAGGCCGGCACCGTGGCGACCATCCTGCCCGGCGCCTACTATTTCATCCGCGAAACCAGGAAGCCGCCGATCGGCCTGTTTCGCCAGCACGGCGTCAAGATGGCGGTCGCCACCGACAACAATCCCGGGACGTCGCCGCTGACCTCGCTGTTGCTGACCATGAACATGGCCGCGACGCTTTTCGGCCTGACCGTCGAGGAGTGCCTGGCCGGCACCACTCGCGAGGCTGCCCGTGCGCTGGGATTGCTCGGCCAGACCGGCACGCTTGAAGCAGGGAAATCCGCCGACCTGGCGATCTGGGACATCGAGCGTCCGGCCGAACTCGTCTACCGCATGGGCTTCAACCCGCTCCATGCCCGCATCTGGAGAGGACAATGACCGAACTTAACCTGAAGCCCGGCAATGCATCGCTGGCCGACTGGCGCACCATCTATCGTGGCGCCGTGCCGAAGCTCGACGCTGCCTGCCGTCCGAAGATCAAGGCCAGCGCCGAGGCTGTCGCCCGTATTGTCGCCAAGGGTGAGCCGGTCTATGGCATCAACACCGGCTTCGGCAAACTGGCCAGCGTCCGCATTCCGGCCGCCGATTTGGAAACCCTGCAACGCAACATCGTTTTGTCGCATGCCGCCGGCGTCGGCGAGCCGATGCCGGTCGCTGTGGTTCGGTTGATGATGGCGCTGAAGCTGGCCAGCCTGGCGCAGGGCGCGTCGGGCGTGCGGCCGCAAACCATCGAATTGCTGGAAGCGATGCTGGCCAACGACGTCATCCCCGTCGTGCCGGCGCAGGGCTCGGTCGGCGCCTCCGGCGATCTCGCGCCGCTGTCGCACATGACGGCGGTGATGATCGGCGTCGGCGAATGCTTTACACCGCATGGCCGCTTCCCGGCCAAGGTCGCTTTCATCTCGCACGGCCTGGAGCCCGTGACGCTCGGCGCCAAGGAAGGTCTGGCGCTGCTCAACGGCACGCAGTTTTCCACCGCCTACGCGCTGGCCGCTCTGTTCGAGGCCGAAGTGCTGTATCAGTCGGCGCTGGTCGCCGGGGCGCTGTCGACCGACGCTGCCAAGGGCTCCGATGCACCCTTCGATCCGCGCATCCATCTCCTCAGAAAACACCCGGGCCAGATCGAGACGGCGGCAGCGCTGCGCAATCTGATGGCCGGCAGCGCTATCCGTGAATCGCATCGCGTCGGCGATGAGCGCGTGCAGGATCCGTACTGCCTGCGCTGCCAGCCGCAGGTGATGGGTGCGGCGCTCAGCGTGCTGCGCCAGGCCGCCGATACGCTCGGCACCGAGGCCAACGGCGTCACCGACAATCCGCTGATCTTCGCCGAGGACGATACTGCGCTTTCAGGCGGCAATTTCCACGCCGAGCCGGTGGCTTTCGCCGCCGACATGATCGCGCTCGCCGTCTGCGAGATCGGCTCGCTGTCGGAACGCCGCATCGCCATGCTGGTGGACCCGGCGCTGTCCGGCATGCCGGCCTTCCTGACGCCGAAGCCCGGCCTGAACTCCGGCTTCATGATCCCGCAGGTGACGGCGGCGGCGCTCGTCTCTGAGAACAAGCAGAAGGCCTATCCGGCAAGTGTCGATTCCATCCCGACCTCGGCCAACCAGGAAGACCATGTCTCGATGGCCGCACATGGCGCGCGCCGGCTGATCGGCATGGTCGAGAATGCGACAGCCGTCATCGGCATCGAACTCCTGGCCGCCGCGCAGGGCTGCGATTTCCATGCGCCGCTGGCGTCGAGTGCAGCTCTGGAAGCGGTTCGCAAGCTGGTCCGCGCCGAGGTGCCGCATCTCGACAATGACAGGCATTTCCACCCTGACATGGAAAAAGCCATCGCCATGGTGCGCAGCGGCGCTGCCATCAAGGCTGCGAGCGCGGTGACATTGCCTTCGATCTCGGGAGTCTGACATGACCGACTGGCTGACAGTGACGGAAGGCACGGCACCCCTGTTGGTGTCCATCCCGCACACGGGTATCGATCTCGCCGGCATCGACAATCGGCTGGTCTCGCCCTGGCTCGGCCGCCGCGATTGCGACTGGTGGATCGACAATCTCTACGATTTTGCCGCCGGCCTTGGCGCGACTGTCGTGCACACGTCGATCTCGCGCACCGTCATCGACGTCAACCGCGATCCTTCCGGCGCCTCGCTCTATCCCGGGCAGACGACAACGACGCTATGCCCGACCGAGACCTTCGACGGCGATCCGCTGTATTTGCCCGGCGCGGAAC
Source organism: Mesorhizobium sp. C268A (assembly GCF_040324475.1). NCBI lineage: Bacteria > Pseudomonadati > Pseudomonadota > Alphaproteobacteria > Hyphomicrobiales > Phyllobacteriaceae > Mesorhizobium > Mesorhizobium sp. C268A. The sequence continues at coordinate 583,554 of NZ_JAMYVX010000001.1, read as the reverse complement.
CGACGCCGTCGGAGATCGATCAACGCCGCATAGCGTATTTCGTGCCCTACCATGAAATGCTGGCGGCTCAGTCCGTCAGGCTGCGCGGCCTGCATGAGAAGGTCGTCATTTACGATTGCCACTCGATCCGGTCGGTGCTGCCGCGCCTGTTCTACGGCACGCTGCCGGTATTCAATCTCGGCACCAATGACGGCCAGACCGCGGATCCTACGCTGCAGGCGCTGGTTGGTCAGATCATGGCCGAGAGCGGTGAAAGCAATGTCATCAACGGTCGTTTCAAGGGCGGCTGGATCACCCGCTATTTCGGCAATCCGCAAGGCGGCTACCATGCGCTGCAGATGGAACTTGCCGATCGCGGCTATTTGCGCGAGCCCGAGGGCAAGGGCGAACCGGACAATTGGCCGGTGCCTTATGATGCCGAGTTCGCCGCGCCGATGCGCGCCACACTGACGAAAATCCTCCAATCCGCCATTGACTGGGCCGGGCGCTGAGACGCCGCCTTACTCCAAAGGGACAATGATGAACAATCCTCGCCACAACATCCGCGAAGTGCGCGCGCCCCGCGGCGACAAGCTCAACGCCAAATACTGGACGACCGAAGCGCCGCTGCGCATGCTGATGAACAACCTCGATCCCGATGTCGCCGAAAACCCCAATGAGCTCGTTGTCTATGGCGGCATCGGCCGGGCCGCGCGCACCTGGAACGATTTCGACAGCATCGTCGCCTCGTTGAAGACCCTCAATGAAGACGAGACGCTGCTGGTCCAGTCCGGCAAGCCGGTCGGCGTCTTCCGGACGCACACCGATGCGCCGCGCGTGCTGATCGCCAACTCCAACATCGTGCCGCATTGGGCGACCTGGGATAAATTCAACGAGCTCGATAAAAAAGGCCTGATGATGTACGGCCAGATGACGGCCGGCTCCTGGATCTATATCGGCACGCAAGGCATCGTGCAGGGCACCTACGAGACCTTCGTCGAGGCCGGCCGTCAGCACTACAATGGCAACCTTACGGGCAAATGGATCCTGACCGGCGGCCTCGGCGGCATGGGCGGCGCCCAGCCACTTGCCGCCGTCATGGCCGGCGCCTGCTGCCTCGCCATCGAATGCAATCCGGACTCGATCGATTTCCGGCTGCGCACCCGCTATGTCGACGAGAAGGCCGAGACGCTCGACGAAGCGATGGAAATGATCGAGCGCTGGACCAATGCCGGCGAGGCGAAGTCGGTCGGCCTGCTCGGCAATGCGGCCGACATCGTGCCGGAAATGTTCAAGCGGGGCATCCGCCCCGACATGGTCACCGACCAGACCTCGGCGCATGACCCGATCAACGGCTATCTGCCCAAGGGCTGGACGATGGCTGAGTGGCGCGAGAAGCGCGTCTCCGATCCCAAGGCTGTCGAGAAGGCCGCCCGCGCCTCGATGCGCGAGCATGTCGAGGCGATGGTGGATTTCTGGAATGCCGGCGTGCCGACGCTCGACTATGGCAACAACATCCGCCAGGTCGCCAAGGACGAAGGCTTCGAGAACGCCTTTGCCTTCCCGGGCTTCGTGCCGGCCTATATAAGGCCGCTGTTCTGCCGGGGCATCGGCCCGTTCCGCTGGGCCGCCCTTTCGGGCGATCCCGAGGACATCTACAAGACCGACGCCAAGGTGCGCGAACTCACCCCTGGCAACACCCATCTGCACAACTGGCTGGACATGGCACGTGAGCGCATCGCCTTCCAGGGCCTGCCGGCGCGCATCTGCTGGGTCGGCCTCGGCGACCGCCACAGGCTGGGCCTCGCCTTCAACGAGATGGTGGCCAGGGGCGAACTCAAGGCGCCCGTCGTCATCGGCCGCGACCACCTCGATTCCGGCTCGGTCGCTTCGCCGAACCGCGAGACGGAAGCGATGAAGGACGGCTCCGACGCCGTCTCCGACTGGCCGCTGCTCAATGCGTTGCTCAACACCGCGTCGGGCGCGACCTGGGTGTCGCTGCATCATGGCGGCGGCGTCGGCATGGGCTTCTCGCAGCATGCCGGCATGGTCATCGTCGCCGACGGCACGCCGGACGCCGCAAGGCGCCTGGAGCGCGTGTTGTGGAACGATCCGGCGACAGGCGTCATGCGCCACGCCGATGCCGGCTACGACATCGCCATCGAGTGCGCGAAGGAGCACCAGCTCAATCTGCCCGGTATTTTAGGCTGATTGGCTTAAATGATGCGCATCCTACGGGCCGCCGACTACCGGGTCATGCCGTGGAAGAATGGCGGCGGCACGACCACCGAGATCGCCGTCTCGCCGGACGGCGCCGGCCTGGACGATTTCGACTGGCGCGTTTCGATGGCGCGAGTCGAGGATAGCGGGCCGTTCTCGGGCTTTGCCGGCGTCGACCGCACGCTTGCCGTGCTGGAAGGCGAGGGTATCGTGCTTGATATTGCCGGCCGTCCGCCGGCCGAAGTGACGGCGGCTTCCGCCCCGCTGTCCTTCCCGGCCGATGTGCCGACCACGGCCGCGCTGATCTCCGGTCCGATCACCGACCTCAACGTCATGACCCGCCGCGCGCGGGCCACGCACACGGTCGAGCGCCTGGTGTTCTCGGTTCCGACCGATATCCGGCCGACCAGCGCTATGACCCTGATCCTGCCGTTCGACGGTGAGGTCGGCCTCAGCGGCCCGACATCGTCTCGTCTTGGACCCCTCGACACGCTGTTGCTCGGTCCGCAGGCGAAACTACGGGTTGAACCGGTACGGCCGACGACCGTGTTCGTCATCCGGATAGCCAGGCTGGGCCAGCCGCACCGCCAGCACAACGATTAACGCCTGTTGCCAAACATGATCGCACGCCGGAGAAATCTGGCGTAAGCTGTTGTCTGGATCACGAAAAAGCCCGAATCCTTCCGTCGTTCCAAGGCGGACGGGAGGGCAGGGGTGCTCGTCCTTGAGTTGTCGAAAGCCCCACTTAAAATGTCGAAGGGATAACGCCTCTGGCGTGGTGCGAAGCAAAACTTTCGGCCAGTGTAATCATGCAACCAATTGCATTTGAATCGGTTTTAGGGACATTGCCGTGGCGGTGGCGCCGCATCGCGTCCCCCATGCGGAATTTTCAATGAATATCCAGACAAATCCTGCCCATATCGAAAAGTCCAGCGCCGGCTTCCCGGTCATCACCGAAGAGCCGATACGCTCCAATTTCCTGCCCGAAGAGCGGCTGCGCGCGCTGGGCGAAAGCCTTGCCAAGGGCGACATCAAGGACCTGTTCGGCCTGACGCCGTTCGATTTCCAGGCCCGCATCCGCGACAGCGCCAAGAAAATCCTCGAAGTCTACCGCTCGACCAATGCCGCCCAGGCCAAGGGCGAAACCATCACGCCTGCCGCGCAATGGCTGCTCGACAACAATTATCTCGTCGAGGAGACCATTTTTCAGGTGAAGCGCGACCTGCCGCGCCGTTTCTACCGGCAGTTGCCGACCCTGGAAGTGGCCGATCGCGCCGCGGTGCCGCGCGCGCTGGCCTTGGCCTGGAGCTATGTCGCCCATTCCGACAGTTCGGTTTCGGCGACCATGTTCAAATCCATCGTCGAGGGTTTTCAGTCGGTCGAGCCGCTCAAGATCGGCGAGCTCTGGGCGCTGCCGTCGCTGCTGCGCTTCGTTTTGATCGAGAATCTGCGCCGCATCGCTGTGCGCGTCGACCGCACCAGGCAGATGCGCCATATCGCCAACGAGGTCGCCGACCGCGTGCTGGCGACCGACGACAATGCAGACCGCCGGAAGATCCTGTCGGGCTACGGCGCGCATGCGCAGGACACCACCTTCGCCACCCAGTTGCTCTACCGCCTGCGCGACGGCTCGCAGAATGCCGGCAGGGCGCTGGAATGGCTGGAGGTCGAGCTCGAGAAAACCGGCTCCGACGCCGAGGAAATCATCATTTCCGAGCATCGCACGCTGTCCAGCGGCAATGTCACCACCGGCAACATCATCCGCGGCCTGCGCCTCATCAACGACGTCGACTGGACGGTGTGGTTCGAGGGCGTCAGCCGCATCGACACGCTCTTGCGCGAGCGCACCGATTTCGCCGCGCTCGATTTCTTTTCGCGCGACCAGTACCGCACGTCGATCGAGCAACTGGCGCGGCGCTCCGACCTGTCCGAATTCCGTGTCGCCGAAAAGGCCATCGAGCTGGCCAGCCATGTTCCCGGGGTCACCGATGCCTCCGGCGTGCCGGATGCATCAGCCGATCCGGCCATGCATACCGATGTCGGCTTCTTCCTGGTCGGCCCGCGCCGGCCGGATCTGGAAAAGGCGATCGGCTATCGGCCGCCCTTCCATGTGACCTTCAAGCGCGCCTTCACCGCCACGGGCTGGCTCGGCATCGTTGTGCCGGTCTTCCTGCTGACGGTGCTACTGCTGGTTGTCTCCGGCAATGCGCTTGCCCATCTCGGCCTGTCGGTGGAATCCATCACGCTGATGCTGGCGCTGTTTGCGGTGCCTGCCAGCGAAGGCGCGCTCGCCTTCTTCAACACCGTTGTTTCACTGTTCCTGAAGCCGACGCGGCTCGTCGGCTATGACTACAAGCACGGCATTCCGGCGGCATCACGCACCTTGGTCGTGGTGCCGTCGCTGATCGGCTCGCGCGATGATGTCGAGGAAAACATCCGCAACATCGAGGTGCATCACCTCGCCAACACGGCCGAAGAAATCCATTTCGCGCTGCTGTCCGACTGGCCGGATTCCAAGACCGAGATCGACGCCGCCGACATCGAGATCCTGCAATATGCGCGCGACGAGATCGCCAGGCTCAATGCCCGTTATCCCTCGGAAGGCGCGCCGCGTTTCTATATCCTGCATCGCCGCCGGCTCTACAACCAGGCGCAGGGCGCCTGGATGGGCTGGGAGCGCAAGCGCGGCAAGCTGCATGAGCTGAACCTTCTCTTGCGCGGCGACAGCGACACCACCTTCCTGCCGCTCGACGTGCCGCTGCCGGAAAAGGTCGTCTATGTCATGACGCTCGACGCCGACACGCGCACCACGCGCGACGCCGTGTCGTCACTGGTCGGCAAGCTCGCCCATCCGCTCAACCGCCCGCATTTCGACGCGACAAAGCGCGTCGTTACCGCCGGCTACACCATTCTGCAGCCGCGCATCACAGCCTCGCTCACCAGCGGCGACGACGCTTCTTTCTTCCAGCGCGTCTTCTCGTCCAACAGCGGTCTCGATCCTTACGTCTTTGCCGTCTCTGATCTCTACCAGGACGTCTTCAGCGACGGCTCCTTCACCGGCAAGGGCCTTTATCACGTCGACGCTTTCGAGGCGGCGCTGCAGGGCCGCATCGAGGAAAACACCGTCCTCAGCCACGATCTGCTCGAAGGTGCGCTGGCGCGCGCAGCACTTGTCACCGACGTCGAACTGGTCGAGGACTATCCTACCCGCTACTCGGTCGACGCCTCGCGCCACCACCGCTGGGCGCGCGGCGACTGGCAGCTGCTGCGCTTCATCTTCTCGCCGCGTTCCGGCGTGCCGGCGCTGTCGCGCTGGAAGATGGTCGACAATCTGCGCCGCTCGCTGACCCCGATCTTCTGGGTGATGGCGGCGATCGCCGGCTGGACGCTACTGCCCTTCACGCAGGCCGCGCAGTGGCAGGCGCTGCTGATCCTGTCGCTGTTCATGGCGCCGACCTTCGATGTCGTCAACGCCATCCTGCCCAAGAGCGGCGACCAGACGCCGCGCGGCCATTTCTCCGCACTGGCGCACGACACCGTCTTCGGCACGGCCCTTGTGGCGCTGAAAGTGCTGTTGATGGCGCACAATGCCTGGATGATGGGCGACGCCATCGTGCGCACGCTCTACCGCCTGTTCGTCAGCCGCCAGAACCTGCTGGAATGGCGCACCGCGTCGCAGGCGCACAAGGGCGGCGACAACGATATCGGCTCCTATTACAGCATGATGTATGGCGCCGTGATCATCGGCGTCGTCGGTCTCGCTATCCCCGTGCTGGCCGATTCCACCGGTGCCTTCGTCGCCTTCTTCTTCGCTCTGTTCTGGATCGGTTCGCCGGCGGTTGCCTGCTGGATCAGCCGCTCGGCCGAGACCGAGGACCGCCTGCGCATATCGCAGGCCGACATCCACGCGCTGCGCACCGTGGCGCGCCGCACCTGGCATTATTTCGAAACCTTCGTCACGGCCGAGCACCACAATCTGCCGCCCGACAATTTCCAGGAAAGCCCGGCGCCGGTTGTAGCGCCGCGGACGTCGCCGACCAATATCGGCGTCTACCTGCTGTCGGTGGTGTCGGCACGCGATTTCGGCTGGATTGCGCTCTCCGACGCCATCACCCGGATCGACGCCACCATGACGACCATCGAGAGCATGCCGCGCAACCGTGGCCACCTCTTCAACTGGTACGACACCACGACGCTCAAACCGCTCTATCCGCTCTACATCTCCGCCGTCGACAGCGGCAATCTCGCCGGACATCTGGTCGCGGTGGCGGCTGCCTGCGCCGAATGGGCGGAAGCCCCGTCCGTTCACCTGCAGGGCGATTTCGAAGGCGTCCTCGACACGGTGAGTATCCTCGACGAGAGCCTCGAGGAATTGCCTGACGACCGCCGGCAACTGCGGCCGTTGCGCCAGCGTCTGGCCGATCGCCTCGATGGCATGCGGCGCGCCGTCATGACCATCAAGGCGCAGCCGGAGATGGCCTCGATCCGCACCATTAACCTGGCCGTGCTTGCCGGCGAGATCCGCAAGCTCGCCACCGCCATCCACACCGAGGCCGGATCGCAGCGCAGCGACATTATCGCCGACTGGGCGGCACGGCTGGAAGCGACCTGCGAGGCGCATGTGCATGACTCGCACAGCGACGAAAACGCCGTCGAAGCCTTGCGCGCCAAGCTGCTGGCGCTGCGCGAACGCTGCCGCCGCTATGCCTTCGAGATGGATTTCTCTTTCCTGATGCGTCAGGAGCGCAAACTGCTGTCGATCGGCTACCGGGTCGAGGAGCATCAGCTCGATGAGAGCTGCTACGATCTGCTCGCCTCCGAGGCGCGGCTGACCAGCCTGTTCGCCATCGCCAAGGGTGACCTGCCGACGGAGCATTGGTTCCGGCTTGGAAGGCCGATCGTCGAGATCGGCTTCCAGGGTGCGCTGATGTCCTGGTCGGGCTCGATGTTCGAGTATCTGATGCCGCCACTGGTGATGAAGGAACCGCAGGGCTCGATCCTCAACCAGACCAGCAAGCTGATCATCAAGCGTCAGATCCAGTACGCGCGTTCGAAGAACGTGCCCTGGGGCATTTCGGAAGCGGCCTACAATGCCCGCGACCGCGAACTGACCTACCAGTATACCAATTTCGGCGTGCCCGGACTTGGGCTCAAGCGTGGCCTTGGCCAGAACACGGTGATCGCGCCTTACGCCACGATCCTCGCGGCGCAGTTCACACCGCGCGAATCCGTCCAGAATTTGGCCAGGCTGCGCTCCATCGGCGCTCTCGGCCGGCATGGCTTTTACGACGCCGTCGACTTCACGCCGCAGCGCGTGCCGGAAGGCACCGACCATGCCGTTGTCCTGAACTACATGGCGCATCACTCCGGCATGTCGATCGCCGCCGTTGCCGACGCCATCTTCGAGGGCCGGCTGCGCGACCGCTTTCACAGCGATCCGGTGATCGAGTCTGCCGAACTCCTGCTGCAGGAGAGGGCGCCGCGCGACATCCCGACCGCCACGGTCAGGACCGAAGCCGACGAGCGCTCGAAGGACGAGACCGAGGTCGAGAGCCCGGATTCGCGCATCGTCCTCGACCCGCTGAGGGCGTTGCGCGCCACCAGCGTCATGTCCAATGGCCGCTACTCCGTCATGGTCTCGGCCACCGGTTCCGGTTACAGCCGCTGGGGCGAACTCGCCGTCACCCGTTGGCAGCCCGATCCGACCGAAGACCGGCTCGGCTCCTACATCTTCCTGCGCGACGCCGGCAGCGGCGACTGGTGGTCGGCCACCGCGGAGCCGAAGCAGGCGACCGGCGAGAGAGTGCAAACGCTGTTTTCCGACGACAAGGCGAGCTTCGTCAAAACGGTGGGCTCGCTGCGTTCGGAGGTCGAATGCATCGTCATCTCGGAAGGCAATGGCGAGGGACGGCGCGTCACGCTCTACAACGACGGCGCCACTGACCGGCATATCGAGGTGACCTCCTTTGCCGAGCTGGTGCTGGGTAACGAAGCCTCCGACAATGCCCATCCTGCGTTCTCGAAAATGTTTATCGAGACCGAGATCTCTGCCAACAACGGCGCCATCTTTGCCACCAGGCGCAAGCGCGAGAAGAACGAGCCTGACGTCACCATGGTGCATTTCGTCACCGATCCGTCCGGGTCGGCGCGCGATGCCGAGGCCGAAACCGACCGCCGTGCCTTCATCGGCCGTGGCCGTACCATCGCGGAAGCGGCGGCCTTCGATCCCGGCGCCAAGCTTGGCGGTCACCACGGCTTCACCCTCGATCCGGTAGCGGCCCTGCGCCGCCAGGTGCGGGTGCCGGCCAACAAGAAGATATCGCTGACCTTCTGGACCGCCGTCGGCGCGAACCGCGCCGAACTGGACGAGGCCATCGCCAGGCTCGACCATCCCGAAAGTTTTGCCCGCCAGGCGATGCTTGCCTGGACGCGTTCGCAGGTGCAGACCCGCCATCTTGGTCTCAGCCTGACCGACGCCGCCAATGTGCAGAAGCTGGCGCGTTTCCTGATCTATCCCGATCCGTTCCTGCGCCTGCCCGGCGAATCCATCGCTTCGGGGCTGGGCAAGCAGTCCAGCCTGTGGCCGACCAGCATTTCGGGCGATTTCCCGATCTTCCTGGTCCGCATCGGCGACGTGGCCGACCTCGAAATTGTCGCCCAGGCGCTGCGCTTCCAGGAGTATATGCGCGCCCGCGGCATGATGATCGACTTCGTGGTCGTCAACGAGCAGGCGTCGTCCTATGTCCAGGACCTGCAGCGCGCGGTCGAAACACTGTGCGAAAACAGCCGCCTGCGCGGCAAGGAACTCGGGCCGCGCCAGCACATCTTCGCCGTGCGCCGCGACCTGATGGACGAGGCGACGTACAAGACGCTGCTGGCGGTTGCCCGCGTGGTTCTGCACACGCGCAACGGCACCATCTTCGACCAGATCGAACGCGCCGAGGCGGCAGCCTTGCAAGCACGCGATGCCCTGCAGCCGGCGCCCCCCGCGTCACTGCGCGAGCCGTCTCTGCCGGTGCCGGCGGCGCCTGCATACCATGCCGCGTCCGACAGCAGCGCCGACGGCAGCGGCCTCAGCCAATGGAACGGCTTTGGCGGTTTCGAGGGCGACGGCCGCCACTATGTCACCCGCCTTGCCGGGCGGCGCTCGACGCCGCAGCCCTGGATCAACGTCGTCTCGAACGCCTCGTTCGGATTCCATGTCTCGGCCGAAGGCGCTGCCTTCACCTGGAGCCGCAACAGCCGCGATTACCAGCTGACGCCATGGTCGAATGATCCGGTCACCAACCGGCCGGGCGAGGGCATCTACATCTACGACCAGGCCAGCGGCAAGGCATTCTCGCCGCTGGCTGCCGTGGTCCGCGATCCCTCGATGACCTATGAGACATGGCACGGCCAAGGCTTCTCCACCTTCCGGTCCAAACGCGCCCCGCTGTCGATGGATCTGACGCACGTCGTCGATCCCGTCGATCCAGTGAAGATCACGCGGCTGCGCATCCAGAACTCAGGCTCGGCGCCGGCGCGGCTGCGCGTCTATGCCTATGCCGAATGGGTCCTCGGCAGCCATCGCTCGAGCACGGCTGCGACCATCATCCCGTCCAGGGATCCAGCGACTGGCGCGCTTCTGGCGCAAAACCCCTACGGTCTCGATTTCGGCGACCGGGTGGCCTTCCTGGCCGCCACTGGTCCGGTGCATTCGGTGACAGCCGATCGCGGCGAGTTCATCGGCAGGCATGGCACCAGCGCCTTCCCGCACGCCGTCGTCAGCGGAGCCGGCCTGTCGGGCCGCGTCGAGGCCGGCGACGATCCGTGCGCAGCTGTCGCCAGTGATGTCGACATCCCCGCCGGCGGCGACGTCACGCTGGTCTGGCTGCTTGGCGACGCCGCCACATCAGCCGAGGCGAGCGCGTTGGTGCAGACCCATTCGGGCAAGGATTTCGACCAGCGGCTGGCCGACAATGAACGCGTCTGGCGCGGCTTCCTCGACACCATCCAGGTCGAGACGCCCGACAAGGCGCTCGACGCCATGGTCAATCACTGGCTGCCCTATCAGAGCCTGGCCTGCCGCATCCGCGCCCGCTCGGCCTTTTATCAGGCAAGCGGCGCCTTCGGCTTCCGCGACCAGCTGCAGGACACGCTGGCCCTGCTTGCGCATGATCCGAAACTGGCGCGCGACCAGATCCTCAATGCGGCGCGCCGGCAGTTCCCCGAAGGCGATGTCCAGCATTGGTGGTTGCCGCGCACCGACGCCGGCGTGCGCACCATGATCTCCGACGATGTGGTCTGGCTGGCGCATGCCACCAATCGCTACATCGAGGTGACCGGCGATACAGGGATCCTGAAGGAGCAGCTGCCTTTCATCGACGGGCAGGTGCTGGGCGAGGGCGAGCACGACGCCTTCTTCACGCCGGAAATCTCCAAGACGAACGCTTCGCTCTACGACCATTGCGCGCGCGCGCTCGACCTTGCGGTCAAGCGCAGCAGCCCGGCCGGGCTGCCGCTGATCCTCGGCGGCGACTGGAACGACGGCATGAACCGCGTCGGCGAAGCCGGCAAGGGGGAGAGTGTCTGGCTCGGCTGGTTCCTTTTGAAGACGCTGGGCGACTTTACCACCGTGGCCAAGGGGCAGGGCGACACCAAGCGGGCGCAGGCCTGGACAAAACACGCCGATGTGCTGAAGCGGGCGCTGGAAAGCACCGCCTGGGACGGCCAGTGGTATCGCCGCGGCAGCTACGATGACGGCACGCCGCTTGGCTCGCACAATTCGGACGAGTGCAAGATCGACTCCATCGCGCAGTCGTGGAGCGTGCTCTCCGGCGAGGGCGACCCCGCGCGCTCGACCACGGCGATGCAGCAGGCGACGAACCTACTGGTCGACGACAAGCTCAAGATCGTCAAACTGTTTACCCCGGCCTTCCAGAACACGAGAAAGGACCCTGGTTACATCAAGAGTTATCCGCCGGGCGTGCGCGAGAACGGCGGCCAGTACACCCATGCGGCGACCTGGTTCGTGATCGCGCTCGCCGAAATGGGCCGCACCGACGATGCCTATCGCTGCTTCTCGATGCTGAACCCGGTCAACCATGCGCTCGACGATGCATCGGCCGAGCATTACCGCGTCGAGCCGTACGTCGCCGCCGCCGACATCTATTCCGGTGAGGGCAAGGGCGGTCGCGGCGGCTGGACCTGGTATACGGGCTCTGCGGGATGGCTCTACCGTGCTGCGGTCGAAGGCATTCTGGGCATTGAGCGGCGGGGCAAGCTGATCACGTTCCGGCCGAAACTGCCCAGCCATTGGGACGGCTATTCTGCCACGCTCAAGATGCTGGGGGCGGAGGTCAAGGTTCGCGTCATCCGCGACAAAAAGGCCAAATCCATCTCGCTCGAAGTCAATGGAACCAAGACAAAGTCTTCAGGTTTTCAGCCGAAAGCCGGCGACAAGACCGAGGTGGTCGTCAAGATACCCGCGTAAAATCAAAGGCTTCAGATTATTGACGCGCGCCTTTCGAGGCGCGCGTTTTCTACTTCGGCATGCTCATGGCGCAGAACGGCGTGCCTTCCCGGATACCGCGGTCCAAGCGTGCAGTGACTAAAAATGTGGCAGCGCCAGATCCTGCCATGATTTTGCCGCAAGACTGACATTTCACCTTTTATCTCAAACCGTTAGGTGATCACGGCAGATTTCGCGACGTCGTCATCTTTTGTTCGCAGAATGGGAACGGAAGAGGTAGACGGGCATTGTTTTGCGACCCGTTAACCGGTACGTGTCAAGAAATGGTGCGGTGCACAATAATGTTTGGGCGGAGTAGCTGAAGTGTCACTTCTGCAAATCTACTGGAGAGCGCTGGGTTATCTCGCAGCCGACAGGAAGCGCGTTGCGTTTATCTGCGGTGCGAATGTCGCGCTCGCCATTATCGCCATCCTCGAGCCGATCATGTTCGGCCGGGTGATCGACGCCATCTCCGATAAGGGTTCGGTGTTTTCGACCCTGGCGCTGTGGGCCGGTCTCGGCGCCTTTAACATCGTCGCCTTCGTGCTGGTGGCGCGCGGCGCCGACCGTTTTGCCCACAAGCGGCGCAGCGAGGTGCTGTGCCAGTCGTTCGAGCGCGTGATCACCATGCCGCTCGCCTGGCACCACCAGCGCGGCACCTCCAACGCGCTGCACACGCTGCTGCGCGCTGTCGAGACGCTGTTCAGCCTGTGGCTTGAATTCATGCGCCAGCATCTGTCGACGGCGGTTGCGCTGGCTCTGCTGATCCCGACCGCAATAAGCATGGATCTGCGCATGTCGCTGGTGCTTATGGCGCTGGGCGTTCTCTATGTCGGCATCGGCCGGCTTGTGATGAAGCGCACCAAGGCAGGCCAGGCCGCCGTCGAGCGCCACTATCATCAGGTGTTCGCGCATGTGACCGACTCGGTCAGCAATGTCGCCGTGCTGCAGAGCTACAACCGTCTCGGCCACGAGGCCGATACGCTGCGCCGCTATGTCAAGAACCTGCTCGACGCGCAGAACCCGGTGCTCGACTGGTGGGCGATGGCCAATGCGCTGCACCGCCTGTCGTCGACGATTTCGATGATGGTCGTGCTTTTGATCGGCGCCTATCTGGTCACCCATGGCCAGCTCAAGATCGGCGACGTCATCGCCTTCACCGGCTTTGCCACGCTGCTGATTGCCCGCCTCGACCAGATGTCGGCTTTCGCCAACCAGATTTCCGAAGCCCGCGCCAAGCTCGAGGACTTCTATCACCTCGAGGATTCGGCCGCCGACTCCGCCGAGCCGGACGGCTTGCGCGACCTCACCAACGTCACCGGCCATGTCCGCTTCGAGAATGTCGGCTTCGAGTTTGCCAATTCGCGGCAGGGCGTCGACGACGTCTCCTTCGAGGTCCAGGCCGGGCAGACGGTTGCCATCGTCGGCCCGACCGGCGCCGGCAAGACGACGCTGATCAACCTCTTGCAGCGCGTCTTCTCGCCGTCTCATGGCCGTATCCTGATCGACGGCATCGACACCCGCACGGTGACCCGCAAGTCGCTGCGTCATTCGATCGCCACCGTCTTCCAGGATGCCGGCCTGCTCAACCGCTCGATCGAGGACAACATCCGCGTCGGTCGTGCCGAGGCGACTTATGACGAGGTTCACGCCGCCGCCAACGCGGCTGCCGCGCAGGATTTCATCCTTGCCAAGAGCGCCGGTTACGACACCGTCGTCGGCGAGCGCGGCGGCCAGCTTTCGGGCGGCGAGCGTCAGCGCATCGCCATTGCCCGCGCCGTGCTCAAGGACGCACCGATCCTGGTGCTCGACGAGGCAACGAGCGCGCTCGATGTCGAGACCGAGGACCGCGTCAAGGAAGCCATTGACGAACTGAGGCGCAACCGCACCACCTTCATCATCGCCCACCGCCTGACCACCGTCCGCGACGCCGACCTGGTCGTGTTCATGGACAAGGGCAAGGTGGTCGAGATGGGCGGCTTCGCCGAACTGTCGCTGCGCAATGGCCGTTTCGCCAGCCTGCTGCGCGCCGGCGGCCTGCTCAACGACGAGGAAGTCCGCCGCCTCAGCCGCACCGTGAATATCGAAGCGGCGTAAGCTTTTTACCTCCCCCTTGTGGGGAGGCCGGACCCGTAGGGTCCGGGTGGGGGTGGTGCCCCACCACCCCCACCCCGCTGCTTTGCAGCGACCTCCCCACAAGGCATAGGCGCTAAGATAGTTTTGGCATGGACTGGAATTTGCGCTTTCGTGGTGGTTCGCGCCAGCGATATCGCAAGGCATGGAGATTTTGGCGCAGGGCCGCCAAGGAAGGTTGAGTAAAGATGGTCGCGATCAGAGAGGCGACGATCTGGCGGGTTGCGCGCCACAGTAGCGGGCGCCCGTCGCTCAAGGGGGAGAGACACCCAACTCCTGCGAGAGGGGTTCGGTCACAAGCGCGATGAGGAAGTGTGCAAGGATCCAAGGCCTTGCGATCCTTGGGTCTTTGGCGGGAGGAGAGCGCAGCCCGATCAGGCTCTTCAGGCGCTTGAAGGCGAGTTCGATGCGCCAGCGCATGCGGTAGAGCTTGAGGACCGTATCGGCGGGAAACTCCTCCCGGTCAAGCGAGGTCACATGCAGGACGAAGCCGGCCGCAATCAGCGTCTGCGGTTGAACCTTGTTGCCCTTGGCCCTGGCTTCCTTGTTGATTTTGCGCCGCGCTTCTTGTGCCGCGGCCTCGGATTTGCGCAAGGCGATCAGGCGCATCTTCACAGGCTCGCCCTTCTTGAGTGCCAGCCGGGCAGGCGTTTCGCAGACTTCCTCCCGGCAGCTCTCCAGGTAGCCGATGAGATCGAACGCCCTGCCGTTGGCGTCGAGCCATCGCGCGTTTTTCCACGACGCGCGCACAACAACATCGCCGCCTTGCGCCATCACCTTGGCGATCCGCTCGGCCTGCAGATAGGCGCGGTCACCGATGCGGATCTCGCCCGGCACCACCGGCACGCGGTCGATCAACTCGGCCTCGCTCTGATCGGTGATCTCGAGGAAGTCGAACTGCTCGCGCTCAAGCTCGAAGGCGCAGTGCATGCGCCAAAGACCATTGTTCTTCTTCTCATACGCACCGGCCTTGGCAACCGCTGTCGCATCGAGGATGCGAACCAGCCGGCCTTTGGCCAAACCTGCATCCTCGCGCTTCAAAAGGTGCCCAATCAACTGCTGCAGCCATGGTCCTGCATTGCGCAGCCGGCCGAGCAACGCCACGTCCGAAATGTCGGCAATCCCGCTCGCCGCCGCCCAGGCCACGACGCCCCGCATGCCAACCTTGCCAAGGCAGTAAGCCAGTGTCAGGCGCAACAGGTCGCTCGCCGACCTGACGCCGCGCGGGCGCAGGAACGCCTTCGTCTCGCGGGCACTTCCTGCGATCAACTCTTCGCCGCCCAGAAGCTCAATCGTCTCGGCCCAGCCGTCATCAACAAGCGATTCGTGTGTCATCGCAGTGTAGAATCACACCCGATTCCGCAGGGCAATACCTATCTTAGCGCCTATGCCCCACAAGGGGGGAGGGTAAGCACTGCGACAACCGCTCGATTGCCCCGAACGCGCCGCCGGTCTATCTAGACCTTATGAGCGACACCTCCTCACGCCTCGCCGGCTGGACCGACCTCGCCAACCCGACGCGCTTTGTCGGACTGGCCGACAGGCTGGTGCCGTGGCTGGCGTCGATCGCCGCGATCCTGCTAGCCATCGGTCTCTATATGAGCTTTGCCGCGCCTGAGGATTTCCAGCAGGGCATCACGGTGCGCATCATGTACATCCACGTGCCTTTCGCCTGGCTCGCCATGATGTGCTACACGGTGATGGCGGCCGCCGCGCTCGGTACGCTGGTCTGGCGCCATCCGCTGGCCGACGTCGCGCTGAAATCTGCAGCCCCGATCGGCGCCACCTTCACCGCGCTTGCGCTGGTCACCGGCTCGATCTGGGGCAAGCCGATGTGGGGCACCTGGTGGGTGTGGGATGCCCGCCTGACCTCAGTCTTCATCCTCTTCCTGATGTATCTCGGCATCATCGCGCTGACGCGCGCGCTGGATGACGCCAGCCGTGCCGCCTGGGCCGCCGCCATCATCACGCTGGTCGGCTTCATCAACATCCCGATCATCAAATTCTCGGTCGACTGGTGGAACACGCTGCACCAGCCGGCCTCGGTGTTCCGGCTCGGCGGACCGACGATCGATCCCAGCCTGCTATGGCCGCTGCTGGTGATGGCGCTCGGCTTCACCGTGCTGTTCTTCGCGCTGCACCTGACGGCGATGCGCACCGAGATCCGCCGCCGGCGGGTGATCTCCATGCGCAGGGTGGCGGCAAGGCAGGCCGACTAGCGCGATTTCAAACGGAAGGGACAGCCATGCGCCTGCCGCCAGAAACATTAGCATGTGCTGCTATGTTGCGGTGCGGCAACAAGAATTCTCAAAAGATCGTTCCCGACCTCGCTTTGCTCCTTGATCTCGTTTGCGTTCTTGACAGCTCGGCCGCCAAGCAAGAGTGATATTAGTCACTAGTTGTTGCGAGGGGATTCGACGATGAAACTGTGCCTTCTGGCTGGCGTTTCGACATTTGCATTGGCGCTTGGCTGGAGTTCGGCCTACGCCGCAGACGCGCTTGTCGACGTGCCGAGGGCGGAGGATCTCTGGTACGTCACGCTCTTCGGCGGCGCCAGCTTTGCCAACAATGTGAAGACGGACTACGATAGTGGTCGGTATTCGGTGGATCTTGACAGTGGGTTCGTGATCGGCGGCGCTGTCGGTCGGCGGATCAACGACACGTTCCGCGTGGAAGGCGAACTGTCCTACGCGCGCTACAAGGCAAGCGAGTACAGCTTCAGCTTCCCTCCTGCCGACCAAGGTTCCGGCCCAGCTTCCGGCAATCTGTCGGCCACCTATCTTCTCGCCAACGTCTGGGCCGATGTTGCGCATTTTGGTGATGCCAAACTCTATGTCGGCGGCGGTCTCGGCGCGGCCTATGTTACCGCCGATACTCACTTTGATGGCCACGCCTATGGATACGGGCCTGGCGGCTGGGGTTTCGCCGGCCAGGTGGGCGCCGGTGTTACCTACGCGGTAACGCAGAATGTCGACCTCGATTTCGGTTACCGCTTTAAGGCCGTGACAAGCGTGGATCTAGACGACAATGATGGCGGCGGCACATACGAGAACGCCAAATTGTACTCCCACAATCTCCAGCTTGGCGTTACCCTGAAGTTCTGATTGGTTCGTCGCGGCCGCGACCGGGATTTGACGGATGCCGCTCTTGCCACGCCGGCCGCCCCTGGGCCTGCCGGCAATGATCTCAGCCTCGCTGCCGACCGCCGGTGAGCCGGCGGAAAAGACATTGCAGCGCGGCATCGACCTGCAACGGCGCAAGCGTTTTCGCGAGGCCGAGTTTTGCTACCAGACGGTGCTTCGCACGCAGCCCAAAAATGCCATGGCGCTGAACCTGATGGGCACGCTGGCCATCGAGGCCGAGCATCATGACGCCGCCATTGCCTATATGGAAAGGGCGGTCAAGCTCGAACCGGACAACTCCATCTTCCGCAACAATCTCGGCAACGCCTACAATGTCACCGGCAACGTCGACAAGGCGCGCAGACATCTGAGAAAGGCGATCGAGCTTGATGGCGGGCTCATCGAAGCGCTGTGCAATCTCGGCCGCTCCTACCGCAGCCAGCTCAAGGGCGACATTGCCGAAGGGTTCTATCGCCGGGCGCTGGCTATCGATGGCCAGTCGGTGATGGCACTTGCCGGAATGGGTGATTTGCTCACCGACATTGGACGGCCGGCCGAGGCGGTCGAATGCTTCAGCAAGGCCCTTGTCATCGACCCGGGCCATGTCGAAGCGCTGGCCGGAATGGCGCTGGCGCGTCGGGCGGTCAAGGATGATCCGACGCTGCCTCTAATACGGGCTCGTCTGGAATTGCCGACGACCACCGATCGCGAGCGGGTGGTGCTGCACCATGCCTTCGGCAAGATGCTCAACGATCAGCGCGAGTATGGCCCGGCCATCCTCCATTTCGCGAGGGCCAAGGCGATTTCCGGCAATGATTTCGACATTGACCGGCACACCCAGCTTTACGACAGCTTCATCGACACCTTCGACGCCGGCTTCTTCGAGGCGCGAGCCAGTTTGGGAAATCCATCCAGGCGCCCGGTCTTCATCGTCGGCATGCCCCGGTCGGGAACGACGCTGACCGAGCAGATATGCGCCAGCCATCGCGATATCCATGGCGCCGGCGAGTTGTCGACCATTCGTTCACTTGCCGGCGAACTTGGGTTCGACAAGCTCGACCCAGCCATTTTCACCAAGGCCATGGCGGCGCTCACTGCAGCCAAGGCCAAGGAGCTTGGATCGAAATATCTCGACGATCTCAAAAAGCGCAACAACACGGTGCGGCTTGTCGTCGACAAGATGCCGCACAATTTCGAGCTGCTGGCCTTCATCAGCCTGATCTTGCCGAATGCCCGCATCATCCATTGCCGGCGTGACCCGATGGACAATTGCGCGTCCTGTTTCATGCATAATTTTTCCGAGGCGCACGGCTATAATGCCGATCTGACCAAGCTTGGGCAGTATTACCGGCAGTATGACCGCCTGATGCGCCATTGGGCCAAGGTCATCCCGCTGGATATCCACGACATGCCCTATGAAGAAACGGTCGCCGATTTCGAAAATCGCGCCCGCGGATTGATCGGATTCCTCGGCATCGAGTGGGACGATGCCTGCTTGCGTTTCAACGAAACCGAGCGCACGGTGCGGACGCCGAGCCGCTGGCAGGTGCGCCAGCCGATCTATTCATCCTCGGTCGAGCGCTGGAAGCTGTATGGCGACGCGCTGGATCCGCTGAAGGCGGCGCTGGGTCCGGTTTATCAGTCCTGATTTCAGTTGGCCCGAACAACCTCGCGCTCGACGCGCGCTGGCGTAGATTAGACCTGAGTTGCATCGTGCTTTGGGGCCAAATGAAAGCCGAATGCTTTCATGACCGCCAGTGTGGTTTCCAGCGTAGGATTACCGTTTTCGCTGAGCGAGGTATAAAGATGCTCGCGAGCCAAGCCGGTCTTTCTGGCAATGTTGCTCATCCCCTTGGCGCGGGCAACGACACCGAGGGCGGACGCGACGAATTTGGCGTCTCCGGTTTCCATTGCCTCTGCCAGAAACGCCTCGATTGCCGTATCGGAATCGAGCATTTCGGCGGGATCGAAATCATAGATTTTTTCAACCATTGTCGTCACTCCATTCTACGGCCAGGCGCTTGCTGTCCGTATGTCGGTTTCTTGTGAACTTTTATCCCCGCCGCACAGGAGCAGGATGACCGTTTCACCGCGCTTGTGAAATAAACGCGATAGCCGGGCCCACAGTGAATGCGCAATTCACTGATGCCTTCACCCACTGGGGCCACGTCGCCGGGATTTCCTACAATCAAACGTTGCAGCCGAACGGCAATTGCCGCCTTGGCTCTTCCGTCTTTCAGCTTTTGGTGCCACCTCCGAAAGGTGGCTGTCTGCTTCAGGATTGCCATGGTGGCTAGTAAGTTATAAATTACAATTCGTCAATGTCGAAATAGGGCGAGCCTCCAAAACGAAAAGCCTCACCCCATCCGCCCACGCGCTTCCACCTTCAGCGTTTCCAGCACCTTGTCACCGTCGATCAGATGCACCTGGTCGAACAGGTTGGTCACGACGCAGCAATGATCAGGCACCACGCGCACGCGCTCGCCAATGCGAAGCTTCGCACCATTTCCAAGCGTGACCGTGCCATGTTCCTCGCTCAAGCTGGTGACGCGGGCGCCGGGCATGCCGAGCAGCTCGCCAAAATCGGCGAGCCCCAGCGTGTCGCTGGACAGCGCCTTGCTGCCGCTGTCCAGGATGGCGCGGGCCGGCGTCGGATGGCTGACCACGGTGGCGAGCACCGTCAGCGCACAATCGTCGAGCGTGCCGACGCCTTTGGCGACCTGGTAGCGGTCGAGGTAGATGTAGGTGCCGGGGCGGTATTCGGTAACGACGCTGTCCTCGCCGGAGCGCCACATATCAGGCGTGCCGCCGCTTGAAATGCGATCACAGGCGAGACCCGAGGCCGCGAGCGTTTGTTTGGCGCCGGCCAGCCAGGATTCAGCCTCGGCGGCGCGGCCGGCCGCGGGGTAGGTCATCAGCCCGCCGAAGGTGAGCCCCTTGGCTTGGTCGATCAACTTCGCCAGTGCCAGCGCCTCGGCGGCGCTCTGCACGCCGCAACGGCCCATGCCGGTGTCGCATTCGACCAGGACGGGCAGGGGGTGCCAGGTATCGGTGAAGGTGGCGGCGAGCCCATCCAGCGTTTCGAGGCTGTCCACCGTCACTGACAGTGTCACACGGCCATGCAGCGCCTTGAGGCGCTCCAGCTTGGCGCGGCCAAGGATGTTGTAGGGCAGAAAAATATCGGTCAGCCCGGCATCGGCCATCACCTCGGCTTCGCCGATCTTCTGGCAGGTGATGCCGACCGCGCCGGCCGCCACCTGCTTCTTCGCCCAATAAGGCAGCTTGTGCGTCTTGATGTGCGGCCTGAGTTTCAGCCCGTGGCGGTCGGCATGCGCCTGCGCTCGTGTGATGTTGGCTTCGGCGCGGGCTGCGTCGATGAGGATCGCCGGCGTGTCGAGGTCGTCTATGCCTTGCATGAAATATCACCCTGGGAAATCTGGCTGACTTATGGCCCCGATCCGCACGGATGTCATGGGGCCAGCACGCAGTTTGCGTCGACACCGCAGCGCTGTTCGGCTATGCGCTTCAGATAACTCCAGGGAACGCGACGCGAAGGGATCACGATCATGAAACGCTCCACCGTCAACGACATCATCCGCGATGCAGACGCCTTCATCCGCTCGTTCGGCTACATCATGCCGCCCTTCGCCTACTGGAGCCCGGAAGAGATGAAGGCGCGCAAGGCCGACTCCGCCGCCATTTTCACCTCGCGGCTCGGTTGGGACATCACCGATTACGGCCAGGAAAAATTCGACGAACTCGGCCTGTTCCTGTTCACCGTTCGCAACGGCGTCTATGCCGACATGAAGAAGGGCATGGGCATGCTTTATGCCGAGAAGATCATGATCTCGCGCAAGGATCAGCTGTCGCCGATGCACCGCCACAACATCAAGGCCGAGGACATCATCAACCGCGGCGGCGGTAAGCTCGTGCTGGAACTGTTCATGCACGATCGCGACGGCGGCATCGATCCGAAGGCCGAAGTGACGGTGCCGGTCGACGGCACCATCCACAGGCTGCCGGCAGGCGGGCTCCTGAAGCTCGACCCGGGCCAGAGCGTGACGCTGCTGCCCGGCGTCTGGCACGCCTTCTGGGCCGAGGGCAAGGATGTGCTGATCGGCGAGGTCTCGACCGTCAATGACGATCTCACCGACAACGTCTTCCGCGAGCCGATCGGCCGCTTTTCCAACATCGACGAGGATGTCGCGCCGGTGCACCTGCTGGTGTCCGACTATGAGAAGTGGGTGGGGTAGGCGAGGGCCTAATCGCCCCAATTCAGCTGCTGAAAGAACGTCCAGATGCTGATCGTGCTGTCATCCCGATCGCTCGTGCTGTGCAGCGTCAGGACAATATCCACCGTGGGCGGCGCCTTGCTCAAGACTGTGATCAGGCGCGCGCTGCCGTCAGGCACGATACCTATGCCTGACGTCATTTCCCAATTTCCGTCGGCTTGCTGAAGTCGGGAAGAAGTATCTCCGAATTGCTCCCTCATCGATGCATCGTTTAGAAACGGTTCGTCGGTGAGTTCTGCAAATTCCTTCCAGGATCCGGAGACTGCCGCCTGAATGGCGCGTTCTATTCTGGCTTTTTCCGCTTCGCTAACTTGAGCCGGCATCCCGAACTCCGATCTACAGCTGATACTTATCTGCCTTGCGGGTGCCGAGCAAAAGCTTCCGCTCAAGCTGTGCCCGCAGCTCGCCATAATAGGCGGTGAGGAAGGCCCTGGAATCGACCGGCTCGATCGTCATGCCGATCTTGCGTCCGATCGTTTCGGCCACGGCTTTCAGCGCGAAATAGTCGTCGCGGCGCAGCACTTCCTCCAGCTTGTGCAGTTCGGCGATGCCATAGGCATCGAGCTGCGCCTGGGTGAAGCGGAATGCGCGGGTGGTGGTGTCTTGGCGTTGCGACAGGTCTTCGACCAGCGCCAGTTTCGGCGCCTCGACAACCCACGTTCCGGCCAAAAGGTCGCCGATGCGCATGCGGTCGCGGTTGAACAGCGGGAAGAGCGCAAACAGCAGCGTCCAGACCAGCCCGAAGATCGTCGTCAGCGTGTCGGCGAGCCCCATCTCGCTGCGGCCGAGGATGATCGACAGCGGCAGGAAGATCTCGATCTCGCGCATCAGGTTGCGGGCAATGACCTGATCGACTGACAGGCCGGCGCCGCTGCGCGACGCCACCCGGATGCCGAGCATCCGTTTGCCGGGCGTGGCGGCGCGGCGGCCGGCTTCGAAGACGATGAAATAGGCGTTGCGCAGGAAGAAGATCAGGATGATCCAGACGATGAACAGCGGCTGCGCGCCTTCGCCTTTGAGGCCGGCCAGCCCGAACAGTGCAACGATCGAGATCACGATCGCCGTGACGATGATGATGACAAAGTCGAGCAGGAAGGCGGCGGCGCGGGTGCCGGCATCGGCGAGCTTGATCCGGAGATCGACCCCTTCCGGCGTGATCAGCGGCCGTATCGTCGAGACGGCAGCGCGCCTAGCGGTCGCCATGCCGCACCACCCTGAACACATAGAAATAGCAAAGCCACAGCGTCAGCATGACGCCGCCAATGGCATAGCGTGTCACGTCGCTGGTGATCACCTGCCTGCCGATGCCTTCGAGCAGGCCGGCAAACAAAAGCATGATCGTCACCCCGACCATGGTGGTGGCGGCCACGCGCCCGGCATCGGCAGCAGCCGTCATCCGCGTCAGTTCGCCGGGGAAGGCGATGCGCGTGCCGATGCGCATGCCGGCGGCGCCCGCCAAGGCGATCGCGAACATCTCGGTGGTGCCATGGATGGACAGCCATCCGCCCAGCTCCAGCCCAAGCCCCTTGGCGACGTAGATCTGGAACATCGCGCCAAGCAGGCAGCCATTCATCAGGATCAAGAGCACGCTCGGCACCGCGAAGGCAAAGCCCAGCGCGAAGGCCAGGATCGCCACCTGGACATTGTGCGTGAACAGATAGGCGGCGAAGCCCGACAGGAAATTGCTGTCGGCGCCGTCATAAAGCACCTGTCGCAGGACTTCCACTGAGGCATCCGGGTTGCGCCCGCCGGCCAGGCTCGGCGGAATGATGGCGTCGAACCAGCCCTTGTCTTTGGCCACCAGCCAGTAGCCGGCGCCGGCGCCGACAAAGGTCAGGACGACCGACAGCAAGGTCTCGCGCCACAAATCGCGAATGGCATGCGGCCAGTCATGCAGAAAGAAATCGCCGATGCGCTGCCGCAAGCCGCGACGCGCGCCATAGAGGTAGAAGTAGCCGCGCAGGCACAGCGCTTCGAGATAGCTGACCAGCGCATTGTCGAGCGACGTCGCCCGCGCCACCGAAAGCGAGGACAGCGCCGAGCGGTAGAGCAGCGGCAGCGACAAAAGCTCGTCTTCCGACAGCGTGCGCGGCGCACGTTTCTCGACCCGGGCAAGCAGCGCCTCGAACGCCTTCCAGTCGGCCTCGCGCTCCGAACGGAAGCTCGCCAGCGACTGGCGCACCGCATCCTTGCCGACCAGCGCGTTCACAACAGATCCTCTCGCTTGAGTTCGAGATAGCGCTCGACCAGTGCCGGCCCGAGCCTCTGATGGTCGGCTTCGATGACATGCGCGCCGAGCAGCCTGAGCCTGCCGATGACGACCTGCCTTTCGCGCAGCAGCCCGCCGGCGACAACCGAGCGCGCCACATCCTCCGGTGCGTCCGGCGGCATGTCGGCCAGTGTCTCCAATTCGACATCCTTCATCATCATGAACAGCACCAGATGGCGTTCGGTGAGCCGGCCTACTGTGCGCAGCATCAGTTCGGCGCTGATCGGATCGACGAAGTCGGTGAAGATGATCACCAGCGAGCGTCGGTCGAGCTTTGCTGCAAGGGTCGTCAGGGCAAGGGTGAAATTGGTCTCTTCGGTGGAATAGTCGATTTCCGCCGCCCGCTTTTGGATCATGGCGAAGCTGGCGGAGCCGCGCACGGCGCCGCTGGAAACGCGCGGCCGCGCGTCGAAGCCGAACAGGGAGACCATGTCGCCGCCCTTCAGCGCAATGAACGCCGACAGCAAGGCTGCGGTGACGGCGCGGTCGACCTTCGGCACGCCGTCGACGGGCTCGCACATCAGCCGGCCGCTATCGATGGCCAGGACGATGTTGTTGTTCTCCTCGATGCGGAATTCGCGCGCCAGAAGCCTGCCGTGGCGGGCGCTGCGCTTCCAGTCGATCATGCGCCGGCCCATGCCGGGCTGGTAGTCCTTGAGCGCCTCGAATTCGCGGCCCTGGCCGGCGCGGCGCTGCGCATGGCCGTCGGGCAGCGCCTGGCGCTGCAGAAGGGTGATCGCCTCGTCGCGGGCGCTGCTGACATCGGGCAGCACCGCCACTTGGCTCGCCATCGGCAGTACGACCTGGTTCCAGACCAAGGCGAACGGCCCGGGCCAGCGCACCCACAAGCGGTCGAACCTGGCAATGCCGCGCCGCAGCGCCTGAAATTTGAGATCGAGCGATGCGCTGCCGGCCTCAGCGGTCAATGCGCCGCCGGTGCCGCCCAGCGGTTCCAGCCGCTCATCATGGCCGAGACGCGCCTGCACGGCGCGCGGCCGTCCGCTGAGCCCGGCGGTGACATGGACGGTGAACTGGCCGCCGACGCTGACCTGCGGCGGGGCATGGATGCTGGCATCCAGCGAAGCCCGTCCGCGTCCGGCGGCGGCGTCCACGGCCAGGAAAGCAAGCAGCACGCAGATCCACAACAGGCCGAGATACCACAGCGACGGCAGCGCGAGCGCGATCAGGAAGGCCGGTATTGCACCTGCCGCACCTGCCCAGACTGCCCGGCCGCTCGGATAGATCAACGCGGCGCTTCCGTCTGGTCTACAAGGTCGGTCACGATCTGTTCGACCAGGCGGCCGTCGATCTGCGCCGCCGGCGACAGGATAACGCGATGGCGTAGCGCCGGCACGGCAAGCGCCTTGACGTCGTCGGGGATGACATACGCACGCCCGTCGAGCGCTGCCCGGGCCCGTGCCGCCCTGGCCAGCATGGCGCCCGCACGCGGGCTGGCGCCAACCTCCAGATCGGGACTTTCGCGCGTGGCCCGCACCAGCCTGGCGATATAGTCGACGACATCGTCGACAAGGGTTACCTCGCCGACGGTCGCCAACGCCTTTTCCAGCGTCTTGCGGTCGGCCTGGGCGGTGATGCCGTACTGCTTGATGTCATGCGAGGCGGTGCCGCCGCCGTGATGGATGATGATCGCCTTCTCTTCTTCGGGGCCGGGGTAGCTCACCCGGTGCTTGAACAGGAAACGGTCGAGCTGGGCTTCGGGCAGGGGATAGACGCCCTGATGTTCGATCGGGTTCTGCGTCGCCACCACCATGAAGTTCGGGCCGAGCGCATGGGTGGTGCCGTCGAAGGTGACGGCATGCTCCTGCATCGCCTCCAAAAGGGCGGCCTGGGTCTTGGGCGGCGTGCGATTGATTTCGTCGGCGAGCAAAAGGTCGCAGAAGATCGGGCCGCGCGTCAGCGTGAATTGCCCGGTCTGGAAATTGTAGATGTTGGAACCGACGATATCGCCGGGCATCAGGTCGGGCGTGAACTGGATGCGGCCATAGGCGACGCCCAGCGCCTGGGCAAAGCAGCGCGCCGTCATCGTCTTGGCCGTGCCCGGCGGTCCCTCGAGCAATATATGCCCGCCGGCGAACAATGCCGTGAGCATCAGATCGACCGTATCGTGTTGCCCGGTGATGGCCTTGGCCACCTCTTCCCTGATCTGTGTCGCCAGGGCCTTCACATCATCGACGTTCACCGAGCCTCCTTGCCGTCCAGTCGTGCAGCTTTTCGGCTGCATCATGCATTTGTGTCAGGGTCTTTGCCGCGTTCGCAGCTTGCAGGCGGGTCGTGAAACCGCCGGCTTCGTCCTTGTCGCGGGAATCGAGCCAGCGGTCGAGCGCTTCGCCCTGCAAACCGTGCGGCGCGCCGAGCAGCGCGCCGGCGCGTACGCGTGCCAGTGCTCCATAGCGGTCGCCTAGTTCTTCCAGCCGGCCGGCGCGGCGCAACAGCATCGCCGTGGTGTCGACCAGCGCGCGTTTGCCGAAGGCGATGGCGCGCTGATTGGCCCGTGGCGGCCCGAACCGGCCAAGGCCATGCAGGAAGGCAAGTGCCGCCGCCGCCAGGATGGTCAGCGTCAGCGCCAGGAAAGGCGGTTCGACCAGAAGCTTGGCGAGATCGTATTTTCGCCCGACGCCATGCAGCGTCAGGTCGAACATGACGGCACCCTCTTCGGGCTGGAGGAACTCGATCAGCTTGAGCGCCGCCGCCGCCTTGTCGGGATCTTTCAAGCCAGCGTTGTTGATGAGATCGGGGTCCGTCAGAATGTAGAACCGCTCGTCTTCGACCTCGGTCAGCACGGCCTTGCCGTTGCCGGCGGCAATCAGCGGGTGTTCGTCGGCCACCCATTGCAACTGGTCGGGAACGCTGACCATTTGCCCTGAGACGTCGAGTTGCTTGGCCGTGCTTTCGCCTTCGCCGAGCTTGGCCTTGGCGATGCGGCCGAGCCAGTCGTTGACCACCACATCCGGCAGTCGCTGGATCTTCATCTCCCAGCCTTCGTGCAAGGCCAGCGGCAAGGTCGCCCATTTGGGCAGAACGAACAGCGTATCCAGGCCCTTGCGAAGCTTGATGATGTTGGCGAGCGCATCTGGGTCGCTGTCGGGCGAAATGGTGACGATCAGCAGCATCTCGGTCTCGAGATCGCTGTCGGACCGCGCCATATCGGGCGCCTTGCCGGTCAGCTTCAGCCATTGCGCCAGGCCGGCATAGCCGATGCCGCTCTTCGACAGCGGCGTTGCGCCACCGGCGCTCGGCTGGCGAAAGTCGGGCGCATAGGTGGACAACAGGAAGAAGCCCGCGGCCGCGAGCAGGCTGGCGAAAATGCCCCAGAACAGCGTCCTGCGGCTGAACGGTTCCTGCTGGGCGATGTCGGCTGTCGCGTCACTCACGTCCAGGCATCCCTGAAGACGAATCGCTCATAGGCGCTGCGCGCCTCCTGCCAGCCTTCCGGCCCGACCGGCCGGCGCGCGAACAACGCTGCCTCGACGATGCGCGCGATCTGGGTAAAGGCGCTGCGCGCCCGCGTTGGCAGCGACGCCGCTCCCGCGATATCGCGCGCGGTCAGCGACGGGCGCAGGAAGTCGGGCAGGCGGCCGGCAATGTCGGCAACGCTGCGGCGAAGCAGGAGATGCACCGCCTCGTCATACTCGCCGCGGGCGGCCAGGGCATCGGCTTCCGACAGCAGGATCTGTGCCGCGCCAACGTCGGGGTGCCATGTCGCTTCCGCCTCGGTCACGCTCTTTTTGCGCCACCAGGGCAGGCGCCAGGCGACGCCTTTCACCTCAAGCAAAATCAGCAGCAGAATGATCGCGGCACCTGTGATCACCGCGCCCCAGAACAGGTAGATCATGTACGGGCCGAGCGATTTCAGGAACTCGCCCAGCGGTCTCAGCCACTCGGGTGTCTCGGGTGGTCTGTAGGCCGGCAGGTCGAACTGGATCGAATCGTCTGACAGCAACTGCTTGTGCAGTTTGGCCAGCCATTCGGCTTGCGCAGCGTCCGGCTGTGCAGCAGTCACCTTTTCGCCCCCATGCAACCTGCGGTTCGCGGGCCGACACTGGCAATACGCCAAGGCAATTGCAAGCGGCGGCAACCGCAAGTATCAATATCGGTGATTTATACTTTCTGATTTCGGGTATCCATTAGTCGGGGGGAATGTAACATGACGTCAATCGCGAGCGAGCGGCCGGAACGGTTCAGCGTCGGCAGGGCTTTCAGCAATACGTTTTCGGTAATCGGACGCAGCTTCGTCCCACTTGCCGCCATCGTCGGCCTTTTTTCGACGCTGCCTGCGCTGCTGTACAACATCTGGAGCTTTAGTCAGATTGCAAAGATAGCAGTACCTGGGGCGAGCTTCGAGCAATCGGCGATGGCGGGCTATGGTGCCGTTTCGATGATTGCCGGCCTGGTGCTCCTGATCTTGGCCTTTCTGGCGCAGGCGGCGCTGGTACGAGCGACAATCGAAGATTTGAACGGCAAGCGCCCGTCGATTGGCGATTGCATTCAGATAGCCCTGCGCAGCTTCCTCCCCACGCTCGGAATTGGTCTTGTGATCATCGTGGCAATGTTTCTGGTGGCGATGATATTAACGGTCATCACCATGGCCATCCCCATCGTCGGCGGTGTGATTGCACTTCTGTCGCTCATCCCCATAGCCATGTGGCTGATCAGCATATCGGTGGCTGTGCCCGTCGCAGTTCAGGAAAGGCCTGGCGTCTTCGCCTCGATTTCGCGAAGCAGGGCGCTGACGAAGGGAAGCCGCTGGCGGATATTCGCGCTGTTTCTGGTCCTCGGCATTGTTGCGATAGGGCTACAAGTGGTTTTCACCTTGCTGTTTCAGGCTGCTATTGCGAGCGGCGGGATCAGCACGACCGGACTCATTGCCGCCGCCATCGGAAGCAGCCTGCTGTCGACAATCGTTTCGGCGGTGATTTCGGTGGCGATTGCCGTCACCTATGTCGAGCTGCGCCAGGTCAAGGAAGGCACCAGCGTCGACGAACTGGCGCAGATATTCTCGTAACGAAGGTTTTGGCCCGAGAACAGCCAGTCATGTTGGCGCGATTGGCCGGGATCTAGCTCGGGCCGGAAGGGGTAATCGTGGCATCGACGGCGGCGGCGCGGCTTGAGAAGTTCCAGATCGGCAGGGTTTTCAACAACACCTTCGCCGTGATCGACCGCAATCCCGGTCTGATGATTGCTTTGGCGGCGCTTTTCCTGGTCCTCCCAGCAGTTGCGCTCAATCTGTCGAACCACTGGAATGGCGGCCCCAACGGCTACATCGCCACACCTCCACTCGGCGCGAAGTGGGTCATTATGAGCAGCTCGTTCTTATCGCTCGTTTTAAGCCTGATCTATTTCGTTTGCGCGCTGTTGTTCCAGTCCTCGCTGGTGCAAGCGACGATAGAGGACCTGAACGGCAAGCGCCCGGTGATCGCTACTGCATCCAGATAGCCTTGCGCAGCATATTGCCGACGCTGGGGGTGGGGCTGATTGTCTTTTTGGCCATGATCCTTGGCCTCATCGTGATGGGCATCGCCGGAATGTTGGTGCCGATCTTCGGAGCGATCATTGCCTTCGTGGTGTTGCTCGTTGCCGGCGTCAGGTGGCTGCTCGGCATATCGGTTTCTGTGCCGGTGCTGATGCAGGAGCGGCTTGGCGTGTTTGGCGCGATGTCGCGCAGCCGTGCTCTGACCAAGGGCAGCCGCTGGCCGATGTTCGGTGTCTTGCTGATCCTGTTTTTGGCGGCGCTTGCCTTCCAGATGATGTTTGCCCTGCTGATCGGCCTGATTTTCGCTTTCTTCAGCGGCCTCTCGACGGTCGCCCTGATTTTCGGCGCTTTCGGAAGCGTCCTTATCGTGACGGTCGTGTCCACGGTGGCATCGGTGGCCATTGCGGTCGCCTATGTTGAACTGCGCCAGGTTAGGGAAGGCACCAGCGTAGACGAACTGGCGGAGATTTTCTCTTAGAAGGCGAAGCCGACTCGGCTGGTCGGGCGGCGGGATTTCAGTGACAACAGCTTGGCCCGCCTCCGCGCTCGTCCGACACAGGCACGACGAGGTGATCGCCACATCGCGCGCGAGCTGGACATGGTCGAAGCAGCGTTTGGCCGCACGGTCTGCTCGTCCTTGCCGTGCTCGTTCCAGGTGAGGTTGTAAAAAGGCCCGGCGGCATAGGCGATGCCCCAATGCACGAAGGCGCAATCAGGATCTGTCGCCAGCGCCTTCTCGAAGCACTTTATGCCTTCCTCATGGTTGAAGCCGTAGCACCAGTTCAGCCCGATATCGAACCAGCGCTGCGTCTCGGCCGAGGCGGTGGAGATTGGACGGCGATAGGTGCCGAGGTCGAAGTGGTCCATGCGTTCTCGTGCAAAATATCGCGGCCAAAGTCTATCAGGCCTTGAACTCAATCTTGGGGTGCTGACCTAGGTAAAGTGCGAAGCAATCTGTTCGACAGGGTCCTTGTCTGGGCGCACCAAAAGCCAGAAGATCAGCCCTGTAGCGCCACCGAGTATCCCTATGAAGGAGCATGCATAGAGAACTCCGCCGATTCCCAATGGAGGACTCCACTTAATGAGGCCGAAGACAAACGCTGGAACAAAAACTGCCAGAAAGCCAACGACGACGTATACCCAAAAAAACTGCCAGCGCCGTCGGGTGAGGACATAGAAGGCCGGAATTCCTACCATCGCCTCCACAACATAGAAAACAAGGGTTACGAAGATGAAGCCCGACAATGGCCCCATCTCAGGGTGGTTCGCATGCCAATTGTAGCCGGGCAGGATCGCCGGAATAATGGGTGCAAGAATGAAAGCCCAACGGGCGCGCATGTGTATTCTCCGGAATGACGCGAGCCCACAGCGGCGCCTCGTCGACACACCAGACCGATCCACGATCGCCGCGTCAAGACAGACACCGTCGTAAATGCTCGGAGTGCGCTGCAGGTATCTACCTGAGCGACATACCGCTCAGGTGCCAGCCGGTATGCGGCGTCCCCGAAGGATCACCCCTCCAGCCACACCTTTTCAAAATGCTGCTCCAGCGACTGGTGCTGTTCGCAGCCTTGCACGCCCTTGCGATAGGTGCGGTAGACCGAGCGCCAGTAGGGCTGGATGATGATGCCGGCATCGCGCAGATTCTGCTCGATCCTGGCCATGATCTCCTTGCGCTGGGCGGCGTCCGGCGTTGCCAGCGCCTTGTCGAGAAGCGTGTCGAATTCCTTGTCGGCATAGGCGCTTTCGTTCCAGGCGGCGCCCGATTTATAGGCCAGCGCCAGCACCTGGACGCCGAGCGGGCGTCCCAGCCATTCGGTGGTGGAGAAGGGGTATTTGCTCCAGTCGTTCCAGAAGGTCGCGGCGGGCAGCACGGTTCGCTTGATCTTCAGGCCGGCCTCGCGCATCTGCGCGGCGATCGCATCGCCGGTGCTCTTTTGCCATTCGACGTCGACCGAGATCAACTCGAATTCGTGGTCCGTCTTGCCGGCCTCGGCGAGCAGTTTCTTCGCCTGATCCATATCTCGCTTGGCCGGACCGATATCGGCAAACTCAGGATGCATCGGACCGACATGGTGGTTGTCGGCGGGCTTGCCGCGACCGCCAAGGCCCAGCGCCAGCACGGCGGAATTGTCGACGGCAAGCTGGGCGGCGCGGCGCACCTTGACGTCGTCATAGGGCGCGTTGCCGACATTGAAGCGGGCAACGATGGTCGAGCCGGTGGCGATCTCGGAATTCAACAAGCCCATCTGCTCGGTCTGCGACACGGCGTCGGACGCGGTTTCGTGGTCCGTGTCGATCTCACCGGATTCGAACGCCGACAGCATGGCGTTGGGGTCGGAGCCGTAATCGACCCATTTGATGCCATCGAGATGGAAGTCGCCCTTCCACCAGGGCTTGTCCTTGCGCTTCACCTCCGCACTGGTCTCGGCATTCCAGCTGACCAGTTCGCAAGGGCCGGTGGTGATTGCGAGCGCCTTCATCGGATCGTCGCCGCCCTCATAGGAGCGGTGCATGATCAGCGCGGGATAGTCGGCCATCCCTGCGATCAGCGAAATGTCGGGTTTCGGCAGATTGAGCTTTACGGTGAAATCGTCGACCTTCTCGATCCCGCCATCGACCGGCTTCTTGGTGTCGGCATTGACCAGCCCGCCCATGCGCGCGGCGACCGAATTGCCGGCGACGGAAGCGTCGCACCAGCGGTTGAGATTGTGGATGACGTCATCGGCGTTGAAGGCGTCGCCATTCGACCAGGCGATGCCCTTGCGCACATGCAGCGTCAGCGTCCTGGCGTCGTCGCTGGTTTCCCAGCTTTCGAGCAGCCACGGCTCGAAGGTGAAGTCGCGGTTCCAGCGCACCAGATATTCGTTGCAGTGGCGCGCCACATTGGACATCTCGACACCGTCGAAGGTGCGCGGATCCTTGAAACCCTTGACGTTCATGGCGACGCGCAAGGTGCCGCCGCGCTTCGGCTCCTCTGCCCGGGCGGGCGACGCGCTGAGGCCGCCCAATGCCAATGCTCCGGCCGCGCTGACGCCGAAGCCGGCCATGATGGCGAGATATTCGCGCCGGTTGACGCCGCCTTTCCTGAAACCATCGGCAACGGGCTTCGCCTGCGGGTGCAAATTGCGGTCGGTCAGCATGAATTTCATCGTCGTTCCCTCTTTTGTTGGGCGCCCCGACGGTCCGCCTCCGCTGGGGGCGGATGCGATCATCGGGCGCCGTTGCCTGAGCAGGTGATGATAAAGCGGGCCGACCCCGGGAAATGTTCGCTTTTCCGCAATTCTTGTGCGCCACTCCGCAGTGGCAGACGGCCAATCTCCCCTCTTGTGGGGGAGATGTCCGGGCAGGACAGAGGGGGGCGCTGTCCCGCCATCCCGTCTGCCGACTGGAGTATCATCGCAGATAATCGTTGCGTTGATTCAGGATACTGAAGGGCCGCGATCCTTCGCGCCCCCCTCTGGCCTGCCGGCCATCTCCCCCACCAGGGGGGAGATCAGCGCTTCGTCGTTCTTGCCGAGCACGGCGACGGCGGCGATGGCTGCAAGCGTGCACACGAACGCCTCGCCGGCGCGCTGAACACTTTTGCGGGCGCGCAGAAAACTGTGCACCAGCCGCGGCTCCTCATACCACCAGGCGCGGCCGCCGGCGGCAACAATGCGGTCGCGATAGGTCTCGCCGTCCGATGACAGCGGATCGCATTGGGCAGTGATGATGACAGTCGGCGGCAGGCCGGAGAAGTCGTTGTCTTTCAGCGGCGAAAAAGTCGGGTCGTCGGGCGACTGTGCCGGGGCGGAGCGAATGGTGCGGTAGAACGCGATGTCGCGCAGCGTCAGCAGCGGTGCGTTGTCATGTTCGACATAGGAACCGGCACTCTCGTCGCCGCCGAGGCCGGGATAGATCAGCACCTGGCCGGCCGCCCGGCGCAGGTGGCGGCGAGACGCGTGTGCGACCGCGGCGGCAAGGTTGCCGCCGGCGCTTTCGCCGACAAGCACGATCGGCAGGTCCGTTGTCACCGCCGCCCATTCGAACACGGTCAGCGCGTCGTCGAAGGCGGCCGGGTGGGGATGTTCCGGCGCCAACCGGTAGTCGGCCGAGACAACGTCGAAACCGGTGCCGGCGCAGATCTCGGCGCAGATGTCGTCATGGCTGTCGAGCCCGCCAAGCACAAAGCCGCCGCCATGATAGTAGACGATGACGGCGCGCACGGGCTTGCCCGCCATCCGATAGTAGCGGATCGGGATGGCGTGCCCTGCATCGGCGGCGATGATGCCGCCGCTGGCCGAAACCCCTTTGGGATAACCCTGATGGAAGGCGCGGCACATCGCATCATAGACCGACCTTTGCTCGGCGATCGGAAGTTCGGCGATTTCTGGCGGGAACCAGTCATTGACCAGGTCGATATACTCCCACAGCGCCGGATCGAGCAGGGTGGCGTATTTCCCCCGCCTGGCGGTCTTGAGCTTGTGGACCGTGCCCATCTCTCAGAGCTCGCCGTAGAGCCGTTCGGCGTTTTCAAACGTGAAGCGCAGCGGTACCGAGCCTTCGACCTGCCATGCATCGATGGTGTCGCCCGCCATCAGCCGGCACGCGTCTATCGTGTTGGTGACGGCGCCGCCATAGAGCCGGTTGGCAAGGTTGAGGATGGCGGTCTGGTGCATGGCGGCACTGCCGCTGCCGCAGGCATCCTTGACCAGAAGCACGCGAAAGCCGGATGCCACCGCGTCCTTCACGGTGGCGTCGATGCAGGCCTCGGTCCAGACGCCGGCGACGATCAGCCATTCGATGCCGCGCGCCTTGAGTTCGGTTGCGCCAGGTCCGGCGCCGAAGGCGCTGGCCTGCGTCTTGACCAGCATCGTCTCGCCGGCCGCGGGCGCCACCTCCGGGCAGATTTCCGTCAGAGGATCGCTCTTGTCGGAAAAGGCGGACTTGCCGTCGGCGTCGAGCGGATGGAACGGACGCGCCTTGGCGGTATCGACGATATAGGCCCAGTGATACAGCGGCACGAAGTTGCGCCGCGCCGCCGCCTGCAGGCGCTGGACGTTGGCAAGCACCTCGCCAAAACCCTCGACCAGATAGCGCTTGTCCTGCCGATGCTCTTCCTGGAGGTCGATGAACGCCGCGGCGACCGTGCCGCGTTTGATCGAGATCGGGCTTTTCATGCGGATAGGCCTTGGTTCGCGACCAACGCTATTCCGTTCAGCGAAGTGGCGCCAACAGTGGTGATTGGCCGGTGCCTCCCCACCTTCGTCATCCACGGGCGAAGCAGGAGCGAAGCTCCGTCGCGGAGACCCGAGGATCCATGCCGTGACGCTGGCCGGAGAATGCGGCGGAGCAGAACTTGCACCGTTGCGGCGCGGATGAGTCCCGGCATGGATCCCTTGGGCTGCGGAGCAGCTCCAGGGGTCTGCGCCGCGTCGCTGCGCTCCTTGCTTCGCCCTAGGATGACGACGGGATTGGCGTTCACGCTGGTTGCCAAGGGATGCGAAACGACCATCAAACCTGCTTCTCCAGAAACTCATCCTCGTAGGGAAAGCGCGACAGAAGCTCGGTGCCGGTGTCGGTTATCAGGATTTCGTCCTCCAGCTTGACGCCCTCGCGGCCGCCTTTCTCGCCGATATAGCTTTCCACGCTCACCACCATGCCGGGCACGACAACACCGTCGCGGCCATAGGTCTCATAGTCCATGGCATGCGCGATGAACGGCGTCTCGCCATGCATGCCGACGCCGTGCATCACCGAGGTATAGCGCTGGTCGACGAAACGGTCCGGGATTTTCCACGCCTTTTCGGCGATCTCGCGAAAAGCCATGCCCGGCCTGACGATCGAAATGTTGTGCTGAACCTGGTCGTGCGCCATGCGGTAGAGCGATTTCTGATAGCCGGTCGGTTTGCCCGGCCCGCAGCGGAAGGTGCGCGAAAAATCGGAATAATAGCCATAGCAGCCGATCGTATCGGTATCGAGCGCCAGAAGCTCGCCCGGCCGGATCTTGCGGCCGCTGGCCTCGTTGAACCACGGATTGGTGCGCTGTCCCGAGGTGAGGAGCCGCGTCTCGATGAACTCGCCGCCCTGGCGGATCACCTCGCCATACATGATGGCGAACAGCTCATTTTCGGAGACGCCGGGTTTTATCGCCTCGCGCACGGCGTAGACGGCGGCTTCCGCACCCGCCATCGACACCTGCAGACATTTGACTTCCTCGGGCGTCTTGACCGCCCGCACCGCCAGGATTTCGCCCTGGCAATCCCTGACGTCGCAGCCGCGCTTTTCCAGTGCCAGCGCCTGCAAATGGCTGCAGCGGTCGAGCCCGAGCTTCATCGAGCCGCCGCCGTGCTTCGTCAAAAGCTCGGCGATCTCGTCGGCGAAGGGGCCGGCGGTTTCGTCGTCGCGGCCCGACACCGAAGACCATACCAGCTTGGACGGCCGCGCCTCGTCGATCGTGTCGAGCACCATCGAGACATGGTAGCTCTGCGGGTACTCGAACAGCACGATCGGCCCGTCGGTGGGGATGAAGAAATACCGCGTCGAGTTGCGCAGGAAATAGCCGAACATGTTGCGCGAGCCGGTGGCGTAGCGCTGGTTGTAGGGGTCGAACAAAACGACGCCCCCATAGCCCGCCTCGCGCATCCAGCCGCGCAGTTTCGCCAGCCGCCCTTTGCGCAAGGCGTCGGCATCGATGAAGGACGGCTCGGTATCCGACAGCCACATGCCGCCGGCGGAGTCGGCCGCGACCGGGTGGCGCATGCGGTCCTTGAAATCCACATCCTCGGTGCTGTCCGGGTCGAAAACGACGATGCTCATGGTGCGCCTCCTGAAGGGCTAGACCATAGCCATGCGCCGAAAAATGTCTGTGCGAGAATCCGCAGATGTCGTGCGAAATGCCGCAAGAAGGGCATGGATACAAAGGGCAATGTTGCGATCCTTCGCGCCCCCCTCTGTCCTGCCGGACATCTCCCCCACAAGGAGGGAGATTAGCAGCTTTCGCGTCCCGCTCGCCCTGCAACGTTGGTGATTGGCGAAAGCCGAGGCGACATCTGATCTCCCCCCGTGTGGGGGAGATGTCCGGCAGGACAGAGGGGGGCGCTGTCCCGCCAGCATCTCACCGCGTTAGCGCGCAGCGCCCTCTAATGCCGCCGCATCGCCTTCGGCGCGTGCCCATGCTCCTCGCGAAACGCTCGGGCAAAACTTGACATCGAAGCAAAGCCGCAGGCCAGCGCCACGTCTCGCACCATCAGCGTCGAATGGGCCAACAGGTCGGCGGCGCGCCGCAGCCGGAGCCGCCGGTAATATCCATTGGGCGAAATGCTGAGCTGGGCGCGGAAATTGCGCTCCAACTTGTCGGAGGAGACGCCGAGCCTTGCCGCCAGTTCCGTCATCCCGAGCCGCTCTTCCACCGCATCCTCCATGATGGCGATGGCCGACAGCACCAGTTCGTTCTGGACGCCGGTGCGCAGCCTGAGCGGCATCAGCTTGCGGTCGACGCTCGAACGCAAGGGGCTGTGCACGAACCATTCGGCAACGCCCGCCGCGAGCTCGCCGCCATAATCGTTGGTGATGATCTCCAGCATCATGTCGAGGCTGCCGACGCCACCGGCCGAGGTGAAGCGCTTGCGGTCGATGACGTAGAGATCGCGCCGGAGCTCGATATCCGGGAAGGCCTCGGTGAATGCCGCCTGGCTGGTCCAGTGCAAGGTGCAGGCATGGCCGTCGAGCAGGCCGGCCCTGGCGAGGAAGAAGGCGGCGTCGGCCACCGCGCCGATATGGGCGCCGGCGCGCAGGCTCTTGCGCATCCAGGCAACCGCATCGTCGGCGACGACAAGGTCGGCATTGCCGCCCGAGCAGACGACGATCCGGTCGACCTTCGGTGCGCTGGAGCCTGCGAATCCCGGTTGTATGACAACCCCATTGGATGCCTCGACCGTGCCCTGGTCGGCGCCGACGATCACCCAGCGATAGCACTCGCGCTTGGCCAGCACGTTGGCGGCGCGCAATGGCTCGATCACCGAACTGAACGCCATCATCGGAAAGCCGGGAAAGACCAGCACGGCGAAGGTGAGGGGACCTTCGCTCGCTGCGGGTTGCGCCCGGTCGTGTGTTTGGCTGGCACGGTCGGTATTCACAATTGTGTATTTCCTGGGAGCGTCATTGGTGGCAGACAGGAAATGTAACGGGCTTTTTGCCCCGCCGGCAATGGAGACCACGCCATGTTTGCGGCCCAGACCATCGACAGCACCGACAAGCCAGCCTTCTACCGCGAACTGGCCACCCAGTTGAAGGCGCTGCTGGAAGGCGAGAGCGACTCCGTCGCCAACGCCGCCAACACATCGGCGCTGATCTTCCAGATGGTGCCCGATCTCAACTGGGCCGGCTTCTATTTCCTGGCGTCGGACGAGGAGCTGGTGCTTGGACCGTTCCAGGGCAAGCCGGCCTGCGTGCGCATCGCCGTCGGCAAGGGCGTGTGCGGCACCGCCATCGATCTCGAAATGTCGATGCTGGTCAAGGATGTGCATGAATTTGCCGGCCACATCGCTTGCGACGCCGACTCGCGCTCGGAACTCGTCGTGCTGCTGAGGGACAATGACGGCGTCTTCGGCCTGATCGACCTCGACAGCCCGACGCCCGGCCGCTTCGACAAGGACGACCAAGCCGGCATCGAGGCGCTTGCCGCGATCTATGTCGCGGCGAGTTCGTTCGAGGACTAAGCGAACTTCACCAGCATCAGGCTGAAGCCGCCGATGAACAGGAAGGCGCAGAAGGCGAGCGCCAGCGGGCGAAGGCCGCGCGAGCGCAGTTGCGAAATGTTGGCCTGCAGACCCATGGCGGCGAGCCCCATGGTCAGCATGATGGTGGTAGCGAACGCCATGGCCGACTTCACTTCGGCCGGCACGGCAACCAGGCTGTTCAGCGCCACGACGGCGATGAAAGCGGCGACGAACCACGGCATCGGCGGCCGCGCACCGGATTGGTCGCTTGGGCGATCGCCATTGCTCTTGCGGCGCGCCATCAGGCCGAGCGCGATGACCATCGGCGCCAGCAGGGCGACGCGGGTCAGCTTGGCGACGGTGGCGATCTCGCCGGACTGGGCGCCGTTCTGGAAGCCGGCGCCGATGACCTGTGCCACCTCGTGGATCGAGGCGCCGGCCCACAGGCCGAATGCGTGCTGGTCGAGGCCGAGCACCGGCGCCAGCAGCGGAAAGCCGAGCATGGCGACGGTGCCGAACAGCGTGATCGAGGCGACGGCGTAGGTGACATCCTCGTCACGCGCATCGGTGACGATGTTGGTGGCGACGATCGCCGAGGCGCCGCAGATCGAGGTGCCGGCGGCAATCAGCTGCGCCAGCTTGGCGTCGACGCCGAGCAGCCGGCCAAGCGTGATGGTGAAGACGAAGGTGGCGCCAAGGGTGGCTGCCACGATGCCGACGCCGCCGGCGCCGATGGAGACGACCTGGCCAAGCGTCAGCTGGAAGCCGAGCAGCACGACGGCAAAGCGCAGCAGGCGCTTCTGCGAGAAGGCAATGCCGGCCTTGGCGTGGGCGGGGGTGCCGAGCACGTTGGAATAGATCAGGCCGGCGACGACGGCGAGGATCATCGGGCTGAACAGCGCGAAGCCGGAGACATTATGAGCCGAGAAGGCCACCCCCGTGATCATCGCCACCAGCACGATACCGGGGATGACGCCATTCCACACGGAATCGAGTCGCTTCCGGCCCACGGCCAGATCGGCGGAAATCATGCTGATCGGAATATCGTTCGCTAGCTGGGCGGCGGAAGACAATGCAATTCTCCACGCAAGTACCTCAGGAGAATGTCATTCCAGAATCGATCTTTCCAACGAATTGTTCTTGTTGGAATGATCGATTTTTGCGAACGGTCGGCAATGCCTTCAATCTTGCCTGTGCCATGCAAACGTAATGACTGGCTCGGTTATGCAGCTTGACGCTCTGCGTCTTGCACTCCAGCGTGGCGTCATGTCCATTTTCTCGCTCGCCATCGCCCAGCGACGTCGCCTCTGCACAGTGCGGAGCGGCAAGGCGCGACGACAAAGACCGGCACACTAAATCGGTTCGTTCGTTCCAGCCCCGCCCGCGACGTCTGCCGGCGGGGTTTTCATGTCTGGAGCCTTTGCCATGTCCAATTCTTCCATCCTGTTTCGGCCGGCCCAACCGGCGGACGCTGCCGCCATCAAGGACATTGTGCGTGCCGCCTATGCCAAATGGGTGCCTCTGATCGGCCGCGAGCCGCTGCCGATGCGCGCCGACTATGACAAGGCGGTCGCCGAACATCCGTTCGATCTCGCCATCGAAAATGGCCGCATCGTCGGCATGATCGAGACCATCCTGGCCTACGATCATCTCTGGATCGAGAATGTCTGCGTCGCGCCAGAGGCGCAGGGCAGGGGCATCGGCCGGCTGTTGCTTGAACGGGCGGAGCAGAAGGGGCGTGAGGCCGGCCGCTTCGAACTGCGCCTGCTGACCAATGGCGCCTTCGAGGCCAATGTATTGTTGTACAAACGGCATGGCTATACGATCGACCGGGAGGAGCCGTTCATGGACGGCATGACGGTCTATATGAGCAAGAAACTGGGTGATGGCCGATAACAGGGAGGATCGGATGGCAGTCAGGGTCCGGTTGAAGCCGCTCTCGGGGCGGTATGCGGTCTCGCGCCTCGAAGCAAAAGACAGCATTCCCGGCTGGGCGGACGGGCCGGGCTTCGTCAGCATTACCAGGACCGACGACGAGCTTTCGGTCGTCTGCCTGCAGGATCGGGTGCCGGACGGGGTGAAGCATGACAGGGACTGGGTCGCCCTGAAACTCCAAGGTCCCTTTGCCTTCGACGAAACCGGCATCGTGCTGTCGGTGATAAAGCCATTGTCGGAAAACGAACTCGGCATTTTTCTGGTATCCACCTTCGATGGCGACCATCTGCTCGTCAAAGCCAAGGATGAAGCCGCGGCAAGGGGGCTTCTGGTCGCGGCGGGGCACACGCTTCTGTAGCCGTCGGCTCAATCGCCCGCCCTTGCGTTTGACATCGCTCTTGCCCCATCGTTATCCCTGAACCGATACGACGATCTGGCGATCGCCCCCCATCAATTCAGAAATCCCCCGAGGAGAAGCCCATGTCACACAATCTGCAGTTCTATATCGACGGCGTGTGGGTCGATCCTGTCGTGCCCAGCACACTCGACGTCATCGACCCGTCCAACGAAGATGCCTTCGCGCAGATTTCGCTCGGCTCCAAGGCCGATGTCGACAAGGCGGTCGCCGCCGCCAGGCGCGCCTTCGGCACGTTCGGCTTCACCTCGGCCGAAGAGCGGCTCGATATCCTCAAGCGCGTCATCGAGATCTACAAGAAGCGCAGCGCCGATCTGGCGCTGGCCGTATCGCGCGAGATGGGCGCGCCGCGTCAGATGGCACTCGACAGCCAGGTCGGCATTGGCCTGGCACATCTGCAGAAGATGGCCGAGGTGCTGAAGTCGTTCGAATTCCGCCACGTCAAGGGCTCGTCGCTCATCGTCAAGGAGCCGATCGGCGTCGTCGGCCTGATCACGCCGTGGAACTGGCCGCTGAACCAGATCACCTGCAAGGTCGGTCCTGCGCTCGCCGCCGGCTGCACCATGGTGCTGAAGCCCTCGGAAATCGCGCCGCTCGACGCCATCATCTTTGCCGAAATCATCGACGAGGCCGGCGTTCCCAAGGGCGTCTTCAACCTCGTCAATGGCGACGGCCCGGGCGTCGGCCAGGCGCTGTCCAGCCATCCCGATGTCGACATGATGTCGTTCACCGGTTCGACCCGCGCCGGCATCCTGGTCGCCAAGGCGGCCGCCGACACGGTCAAGCGCGTGCATCAGGAGCTTGGCGGCAAGTCGGCCAACATCCTGTTTCCCGATGTCGATCTCGAAAAGGCCGTCAGCAAGGGCGTCGCCGGCTGCTTCAGCAACTCGGGCCAGTCCTGCAATGCGCCGACTCGTATGTTCGTGCCGCGCGACCGCCACGACGAGGCGACCGGCTACGCCAAGACGACGGCCGAAAAATTGACCGTCGGCCCGGCCGATGCGGCCGGCACCAAGCTCGGCCCGGTGGTCAGCCAGATCCAGTTCGACAAGATCCAGGACCTGATCCAGGCCGGCATAGATGAAGGCGCCACGCTGGTCGCGGGTGGACCGGGGCGTCCGGCCGAGCTCAACCGCGGCTACTATGTCCGCCCCACCGTGTTCGCCGACGTCACATCAGATATGCGCATCGCGCGCGAGGAAATCTTCGGGCCGGTGCTGGCGATCATGCCTTACGACACCGTGGAAGAGGCGATCGGCACCGCCAACGACACTGTCTATGGGCTGGCGTCCTACATCCAGGCCAAGGATATCGAGAAGGCCCGCGAAGTCGCCGCCCGCATGCGCACCGGCAATGTCTACATCAACTATCCGCAATGGGACGCCGGCCTGCCATTCGGCGGCTACAAGCAATCCGGCAACGGCCGCGAATACGCCGAATACGGGCTGGAGGATTTCCTCGAGATCAAGGGCATCGCCGGCTATGAGGCGGCGGAGTAGGCCTAACCCTTGGGGACCGGCAACCAGCCGGTCTCGAGGCTTCAGCTCTTAAAGGTGCGGCTTCATTCTTCGCGGAAGGCTTTCTGGATCTGATCCGACAGCGGCTTCACCAGATAGGAAAGCATCGTCCGGTCGCCCGTCGGGAAGAACACCTCGGCCGGCATGCCCGGCGCCAGCGCCAGCCCCCGCAGCTTGGCGACCTCGGTTTTCGGAAGCGCCACCCGCGCCACATAGAAGGCTGCTCCGGTACGCTCTT
This sequence comes from Mesorhizobium sp. C268A, assembly GCF_040324475.1. Classification (NCBI taxonomy): domain Bacteria; kingdom Pseudomonadati; phylum Pseudomonadota; class Alphaproteobacteria; order Hyphomicrobiales; family Phyllobacteriaceae; genus Mesorhizobium; species Mesorhizobium sp. C268A. The sequence continues at coordinate 541,751 of NZ_JAMYVX010000001.1, read as the reverse complement.
CGATGGTGAGATCCGCCGAGATCCGCGACAGCGTCCCGGTCAGCTCCGGCGTGGTTTGCCGATTGAACGCCGACAGGCGCAAAATCGCATTCTGGCCCATCGTCACCTGGTCGATATCCTGCGGTGCGATATGCGCTTCAACGGTCAGGTCGTCCGTCACCGGTACGATCTGCATCACCTGTTCGCCGGGGGTGATGACCCCGCCGATCGTATGCACCGCCAACTGCAGCACCACGCCATCCTGCGGGCTGCGCAGATCGATGCGCTTCAACTGGTCCTCGGCCGCTACCTTGCGTTCGACGAACTCGGAGATCTTTCCCTGGGTATCGCGTAAATCGGTCGCGACCTCGCTGCGAAGATCCTGGTCGATCTGGATGATCTGCAGTTCGATCTCGGACGCCTTGCCTTTCACCTGGGCAATTCCCGCGGTCAACTGGCCATGCTCGCCTTCGAGCCGCACCGCGTCCCGTTCCAGCGACGTCATGCGGTCGATTCCTATCAGCTTGCGATGCCAGAGCGACCGCACACCTTCCAGCTCGATCCCTATCAGCTCGATCTCGCGGCGTTTCGCCTGCAGCTGCTCGGTCAGGCCGGCACTCTCCTGCTTCAACTGCGCGATCCGTTCGCGCAATTGCGATCGCTGGCCAGACCGCGCCTGGTGCCGGAAATCGAACAGCGATTGTTCTCCGGCCATCGATGCGGCGACACCGGCTTCGTCGCGCCGCGATGTCAAAACGTCCGGAAAGCTGATCGTGTCCTTGCCGTCACGCTCCGCCTCCAGGCGCGCCAACCGTGCATAAAACTCATCCAGACCTTTTGAGACGATCGCCAGATTGGCGCGCGTTGTCGTCTCGTCCAGCCGCACCAGAATATCGCCCGCCTTGACCCGGTCGCCTTCACGCACTCTGATCTCGCCGACCACGCCGCCCGTCGGATGCTGAACCTTCTTTACATTGGAATCGACCACCAGCCGGCCAGCTGCGATCACCGCACCCGACATCTTGGTCACCGCCGCCAGGCCGCCAACACCTCCGACAAGCAGCAGACAGGTAGCAACGCCAGCCACGAGATAGCGGCGGACCTGCCGGTGATGCAAAGCGCTTCTGTCCTCGCTCATGCCGGAACGCCTCGCTCCGTGGCGGCAACGACCTTGAGCGGCGCTGCCGATCGGAAGACCTTGTTCAGCACCTCCTCCTTCGGACCGAAGGCCTGCACATGGCCATTGGCCATCACCAGCACCGTATCGACATTGGCCAGCACACTGGACCGGTGCGCGACGACGATAACGATGCCGCCGCGGTCCCTGATGCCCTGGATCGCTGCGGACAAGGCCACTTCACCCTCCGAGTCGAGATTGGAATTCGGCTCGTCCAGGATGACCATGAACGGATCGCCATAAAGAGAGCGCGCCAGCGCGACACGCTGGCGTTGCCCCGCCGACAGCGAGGCGCCGGCTTCGCCAACCTTTGTGTCGTAACCGTCGGCCAGATGCACGACGAGATCATGCACGCCGGCGGCCTTGGCTGCCGCAAGCACCATGTCGGATGACGCATCCGGGTCGAAGCGGGCGATGTTCTGCGCAATCGTGCCGTCGAACAACTGCACATCCTGCGGCAGATAGCCGATATGTTTGCCCAACTCGTCGGCCGGCCACTGGTCAAGCGTCGCGCCGTCCAGCCGCACGGCGCCGCGCGCCGGCAGCCAGACACCTGCAAGCGTACGCACCAGCGATGATTTGCCGGAAGCACTCGGGCCGATGACCCCCAGGCCCGCTCCCCTGGCCAGTGAAAAACTTGCATCCCACACCACCGGCGTGCGTTCGCCCGGCGGCGCGACACTGACATTCTCGACCGCCAGCGCGCTGACAGGCGCGGGCAGGGTCACGCCGGTTGCGCCTTCCGGCAGCGCGGACAGAAGCTGCTTCAGGCGTGCCCAGCTTTGCCGCGCCGAAATGAAACCCTTCCAATGCGCTATCGCCAGTTCGATCGGAGCCAGCGCCCTGCCCATCATGATCGAGCTTGCGATCATGATGCCGCCGGTCGCCTCTTGCTTGATGACCAGATAAGCGCCGATCGCCAGCATTGCCGATTGCAGCATCAACCGCAGGATCTTGGAAATCGTGCCAAGCGTTCCCGCGACATCGCTGGCTGCCGCATGGGCGTTCAGGTACTCGGCATTGACGGCAGACCACCGCTCGGCGATACGCCCGCCAAAACCCATGGCCTGCATGGCTTCGGCATTGCGCCTTGTCGCCTCGGCCAACGTGCTGCGGACGGCCGCGTGCTGTCCGGCGATCCTTGTCGGGCCGCGGGTCCGGAACTCGGCCAGAAGCGTCAGTGCAAACAGGACAACGGCGCCGGCAAGCGCGGTAACGCCGATCCAGAAATGAAAAATGAAACAGATGCCGATATAGAGCGGCATCCATGGCAGGTCGAACAAAGCGGTCGGTCCGGCACTGCCGATAAAGGAGCGGACCTGATCGAGATCCCGTAGGGGTTGCAGCCCGTCGCCGGAAGGCTTGGCGCGCAGCGGCAGGCGCATCAGCGCCGAATAGACCGACGGGCTCAGCTTTGCGTCCAACCCCTGTCCCAGCCGCACCATGAGGCGAGAGCGGATCAGCTCCAGCACTCCCTGAAACACGAACAATGTTCCCGCAAGCACCGCCAGGCCGACCAGCGTCGGCACGCTGCGACCCGGAACGACGCGGTCATAGACTTGCAACATGAAGAACGAGCCGGTCAGGGTCAGCACGTTGACGACCCCGCTCATCAGGACGATGCCCGAAAACGCACGTCGAAAGGACGCCAGGATTCCGACCAGCGTAAGCGGCGTCGATGGCGTCAGCTGCATGCAGGCTCGCAATCAGGATATGGCATCTCGTCCCTTCAATAGATAACTGCCTTGAGTGTGACATGGACGGGCAAGCCGGCCTGGAACTGCGCGCTGCCCCGCGCCACCAGCCAGCCGTCCGCACGCTCCAGGCGCGCAACGACCTGCAGCGTTGGTGAAGCGGTCGAGCTTGCGGGCAGGGGCAAGGAAAATTCTATCGTCTTTGAGCCGCCCTCGCTCTTGAGGCTGGTTTTGGCGGCGCGGCGTCGCCCACTGTCCTGAATGGCGGAATCCTCAAGATAGATCTCGAGATGACCTTCCGGGATAGCCTTGCCGCCCACAAAGGTGACGGCGCCGCGAATATCTGTTGCGCGAATATCTGGCGCGCGAATATCTGGCGATTGCGCTGCCGCTGCCCCGGTGGCCGCGGCGACTGCCGCAACTCCGGCGGCCATTAACACCGTGCGGCGGTCAGTCATCGCGTCCTCTCCCTTTTCACTGCGCTGGGGTATGCGGGAGGGCAGCCTGACGGCACCCCTCCCGGCAACGCGTTAGATGACAATGAAGTCTGCAGCCGAAAGATCCAGATTTGTGTTCAGGTGTGCAAACTGAACGGCCGCTCCCTGTCCGGAACCATCGGCGTCGTAAGACAATATTCCACTGTCGGTGTCGTAGATGATGCGGTCGTCGGCATCATGAGCAGCGCCGGCTGCGCTCTTGTAGAATGAGCCCAGGGCGAGGGCGCCGTCGCCGCCAACGCTGGCAAAGATGAGGTTGTCCAGCAGGATCGTATCGTCGGCGACCTTGAAGTCCTTGATCCAGTCGATATTGCCGTTCCCGAGTTCTGTCGAAAAGCGGAAATAGTCGTCGCCGGCGCCGCCGGTCAGCGTATCGGCAGCCAGCCCGCCATCCAAAAGGTCGCTGCCGCCGCCGCCATTGAGCGTATCGGCGCCCGCAACGCCCGGCTGAGCTGGTACCGGCGGGAATTCGACCGATACGTTCAGCTTGTAAGTCGAGCCCTCCGGCACGGATTCGACCCAGCCATCGCCAGGAGCGGAGTCCGACCATTCGCCCTCCACAATATAGTAGGTTCCGGTTTCCTGAACGATGAAGCTGGTGCTCGAATCGCGGCCGTTGTTGGAGCCGGGGTCGTTGCCGCCATCGTCGTTCTGGGCGACGATATTGCCATCGCTGTCCAGAACCCTGACGATGCTGTCATGGACATTGGGGTCGGCAATGCCATCGATGTCGATGGTGATGATCGTGCCGGCCGCCAGGTTGATGCTGTAATATCCGCCCAAGCCGTTTCCGGTGGCATTGACGGTGGTGTGAAGGGTGGTCGTCGAATCGAAGATGTCGGGGTCAGCCGTCAGCGAGAAGTTGTTCGAGATGTCGAAGGCGGTCGAGACCGAATTGTTGGTCGCGTCCGGTCCGAGCGTGGCGTAGCCGGTGCCCATGCCCGGGCGTGGCGGAGCATCGCCCTGATAGGCGAAATCGCCGAGCAGGGTGTCATCGCCGCCGCCGCCGTCGATCTTGTCGGCGCCGCCCTGGCCGGTCAGCACATTGGCCGCGCCATCGCCGGTCAGGTGATCGTTGAAGCCCGAGCCAGCCAGATTTTCGATCGAGATATAGGTGTCGCCGCCGGATTTGCCGCCACCCAGTTTGAGGTTTTGCCCGCTGGCCGCGTCGGCGTAGTCCGCCGTGTCGCTGCCGGCGCCGCCATTCAATATATCGGCGCCGCCACCGCCGGTCAGCGTGTCGTTGCCGGCGCCGCCGGAAAGTTTGTTGGCCTGGGCGTTGCCGATGAGATGGTCGTCGAAGAACGACCCGACGGCGTTTTCGAAGCCGACCAGGATGTCGTGCCGGATAACGGTGCCGCGCCCGACGATCTGCACCGGGCCATCGCCGTCGCCGCCATTGGCCGTGCCATTGGCGAGGTCGATCGTCACGCCGGCGGAGCTGCCTTCGTAGACGACCGTATCGATGCCGGCGCCGCCATCCAGATAGTCCTGGCCGGCGCCGCCGATGATCGTGTCGTTGCCGGCTTCACCGTACAGGATGTCGCCGTCATTGCCGCCATCCAGTATGTCGTTGCCGCCGCCGCCGTTGAAATAGTCGCCGCCGCCCCGGCCCCAGAAATGATTTGCCGCCGACGTACCGATGAAACGGTCGATGCGGTCATCGGAGCCGATCAGGTTCTCGATGCTGTAGAAGGTGTCGCCCGTGGCGGTTCCGCCGCTGGCCACGTTCGTCTCGAGGTTGACGAGCAGTTGGAAGGGGCTCTCCTTGCTGAAGTCGACCGTGTCGACACCGGCGCCGCCCCTGAATATATCGACGCCATCCTGGCCGCTCAGCGTATCGTCGCCGTCGCCGCCGTCGAGGATGTCGTTGCCCTGGCCGCCGAGGATCGTATCGTTGCCGCGGCCGCCATAGAGCGTGTCATTGCCGTCGTCGCTCTCGGTCTGGTCTGGAAGGTCGGCGACATCGATGGTGTTGTTGATGTCGCGGCTGGCGAGCGAGTCGCGGCCGCCGATGATGAGATCATCGCCGCCTTGGCCGAAGATCGTGTCGTCGTCGGCGCCGCCGTCGAGCGTATTGTTGCCATTGTCGCCGAAGATGACGCTGGTCATCGTGTTGTCGCCGATGATTGGCGGGGTTTCGGTGCCGCCGTCTCCAGGCTGGAGTGTCGACTCGTCGGCATAGATGATGTGTTCGACGTTGGCGATTTTCCGGATATTCAAGTTCCGGTTCAGCAGAATGACCGTGTCATTCCCGCCATTCGCTTCCTCGCGCACGATGTCGTCGAGGGAATCGACGAAGTAGGTGTCGTCGCCGCCATTGCCGGCCATGCGGTCGCCGCCGCCGCGGCCATCCAGCACGTTGGCTCCGTCATTGCCAATCAGGACGTCGTCATAGCTGCTGCCGATGCCGTTCTCGATGTAATAGTCGGTGCCGTCGGCGTTGTGCCCGGCGAAGATCGACACATTGTTGCTGTGGCCGTTGACGCTGGAGAACTGTCCGGCGCGCAAATCGAGGATCGTGCCGGCCGTCGAGCCGGAGAAGTCGATCGTGTCGGTTCCGCCGGTGTCATGGATGACGAAACCGATATCGTGCTGCATGCCCGACGAGGTCAGCCGGTAGCCATCCACGGCACTGCCGAAGCCGTAGACGTTGTCGCCCGTGTTGAGATCGATATGCTGATAGGTGCGCACGCCGTTCTCGTCGACGGTGGAGAAAAAGCGGCGGATGACTGCCTCGATGTCGGCCATCATCGGCGTTGACGCCGACCAGCGGCTGGTTTCACCGACATCGATCCCGTCGAAATAGGACATGACGCTGTATTGCTGACGGTCGTAGGTCCAGGTCGCATTGTTCAGATAATTGATCTGTACGCCGCCGGGGCCGCTGTAATTGTAGAGCCCGGGGTGGTTCAGGCCGAACTCATGACCGAATTCATGGATGAAGGAATCGAAGACATAGCCGCCAATATCCGTCTTGTTGACCTCGGTGTCGTGGAAACGCTGGCCGATGCTGACATAGCGGTCGTTGGAATAGGCGCTGCCGTCGTCCTCTTCGCCCAGTTCGGGGCTGACAACCTGCATCCAGTCCGTTGCGCTGTTGTATGGTGCATTGTCGACGATTTCGAACTTCAACGGGGTGACACTGGCCCACATCTGCAAGGCGCCGATCGCGGCGGCCTTGTATTCGGGATGGTCATTGAGCTCGGAGACATTGATCCTCAGCGTTCCCGCCGCGATCGCCGGCGTTATCGACCGGTCCAGCGCTCCAAGGTAGGTGAGGAAGGCCCCGTAATCTTCGCTTTTGCCGTACGGGTTGTCCGGCGTCTGGTCGTTGACCCACCATTGATCGCTGGTTTGGCTTGGGTTCGGCATCCTTGGGACTCCTTGGTCTCGCAGCCGTGGCAATTGCGGCTGTACGGTTTAGCAGTTGCCAACCACCGACAAGCATCGTTTGCGCTTGCCGGTCGAGCCCCGTCCCAGTGCCAACAATGCTATTGGAATCTTCGCTTGTCTAGCCTCTGTTCGCGCTCAGTACATATGAAGGTTCTTGGGCGCGCTTGTACCGGCGGGTTTTGAGATACTCGTTTGGTGCTGATCGCTATCGCGCTAGGCTATGTCCGTACTTCCCCGCAGGTGCACCGGGCAGTATCTGCATCAACCATCCCGACTGGGCGCCGGGCTGCCGTTCGGCGGCGAGAAGCGATCAGGCAGCGGGTGGCTCGCCATCGTCTCCAGTTCCTCAAATGCCGCTGCGGACGCGTTCCGAGTTGGTCAAAGCTTCACCTAGACGGCCCACCGTTTGTTTCATCGCCTTTTCGGCGGAGTCGGTGAGCGATTTAGCGCCACCCTCGCAAACGACGCCGGCATCACCTTGAGCATTGCCTTGACCCTCGACCGTCGAACCGAGTAGCCGACCCTTACGGCCATCGACAGTTATTGAGGCAACCAGGTCGACGTCAGTCTCAATGCCGGCGGACCAGAAGCCTGGTACGACCCGAAGCCGAGCGTTCAATTCCTCTCCTTTCACTACAATCATTCCACGGCTTTTGCGTTCGGCTAGCCCAGCGGCATCGACTGGCTGATCAACCACTTCGAGTTCAGTGACCAGTGACTCGAGCGTCTTCCGAACTGATCCAGAAAATCCGGCTCGCATGTCGATCGGATAACTGTGAGCGGCGCAGTTCATATCGGTTTGATCGACCTATTGAGGCCTGTAGAATCAATGAAAAGCAAATATTTGCCAGGTAGTTTCTCGCATAACTTGAATACAGATTGTACGCAGCGATTGGCATTGGTTCGGCTTTGTATTGGTAGCCACCAAGCGCAAGTGCGACCGTAAAGACGGCCAGCATTCTATATTCCATCCCCAGCCCCTCCCAAGGCATAAGGGGAACATCGCCCAAGACTGTTGCGGACGCAAGCGCTCGATCAGCGTGGCACAGTTTGATGGAATGAAAAGTCGTAGAGATAGCCCCGTTTTGACTGACAGAGGACCGTAGATTGACATTGAGACTCAACGGAGTCGTGCGCCGAACGCCAACATCGGCACGTGCCTGAGGAAGCATCCTTTTCACCGCAGCCCAACCTGCAAGGCCAAGGTGCTGGGACACTAGATGCCCAGCTGATACCAGAAGCTGACAGCGAACGGCCCGCGTGCTTCAGGATCCCGTCCGGCGCGCGAAGTGTTCATATGTCACCCGCCAGGGGTCGCTCTCCGCTCGTCTCTCCTCGCCGATCCAGTGAAAGCTGGCGGCGGTGATCTCGGTGAACCGCCACCGCGCCTGCAGGCCGCGCGAGTCGGCGCCCATCTGGACGATGTCCTTGCCTTCGGCCCGCCCGATCTGGCGCGAATAGTCCTGGTTGAGCGGATCGCTCCAGATAATGTGCCAGCCACCGATCCCGGGATCGAAGACGCGCAAGGTCGTGCCATACATGGTGGACGGGGCAGGGCGCCTGGGCCTGATCCAGATGTCCTGAATGGCGCGGCCTTCGAGCACCCAACCAAAGTGACACTCGCCATCCCATTTCTGAATTGTGCCGTCGGTGCGGCGGTGAACCGTCTCCATGTCCCAGCTGCCGATCAACCATCCATAGAGGTCCATGTCTTTCGCCCGGTCGGCTGGCGGACCCTCGGATGCAAGAGCGGTGAGAAACGTCGTCATGATTATGTCAAGGGCAAGCCGCGCGGAAACGCTGGGCGTTCCAACCATCGCAGCGTTGCGGGTTCGGGGTCTTGGGAAAAGTTGCGGTAATGCTGCTGTGAAGGCACTTCCGCGTTCGCGCCATATCGAATCTATGCGCGAATGCTAATGTAGCATCGGCGGGTACCCCAATGCCCGCCTGGCCGGCGCCTTACTCAGGCAATCTCTTGATGAGCGGCGCCGGCCGCTGGCTTTGGCGGCGGCCACTCCTGCCGGAGGATATCAGGCTTGGCACGCGGTTATTGCAGGGCAGTTTTGGCAGGCTTCCGATCTCGGTCTGTATCCCCAGAACGTCCGCTGCCCAATCGCAGTTCCGGAGAAGCATCGCTCGACTTCATGATTATTGGAACCCAATCAATTCTCGGGCGGCGCTTCATCCTCCCAGCCGGCCAGCTCCGGCAGGTCGTCAAGCCAGCTTTTCTCTGTGATCGAGGTTTCGCCGGCCTGCGGCACTTCCTCAGTCGCGTTTTGAATGAGCCAGTCCATCCACTTGCGATAGGCAGGCGGGGCCAATTCCGGCGGCAGCACCTTAGCCTTGGCCAGCATGCGTTTGCGGAAACTGAGTTGCCGGCGCAGTTTCGTCGTCGTGAATTTTATCGCCTTGCCCTGATATTCCACCGTCCAGCGCCCATCGCCGTGGCTGGTCAGCCTGTCGATGGCAAAACCGGCATCGACCGGCCTGTCGCGCCAGGGAAGCTCGATGGCATTCCGCCTGAGATCGAGTGCCCATCGCCGGTAATCGGCCCCGGCACGCTGCGGCGGCAGAACGCCAGCCTGTTCGAGGATTTTCCTGCGAAAGGTAGGCTGCTTCTTGATCTGGCCGGTTGTCAGCTCGATGCGATCCCCACGGAACTCGACATGCCAGCGGATTCTCCCGTTGCCGACATATTTTGCCAGCCTGTCGATGGCGAACTCATCGTCGGACAACTCCACGCATCCCTGGCGGATGCGTTCGAGGATGTACTGGCTGTCAGTGGGCATGATGCCCTTCCCGAGAGATGGGTGACAGTTCATTCCGGAGACATGGGTTACACTTTCGGCCCTTTGCAAGGAGAGCAAGGTGCCTTGGAAGGAGTGTAACGTCATGGAAGAGCGGCTGAAGTTCATTGCCCGGCTGCTGGACGGCGAGAAGATGGCGGTGCTTTGCCGTGAGTTCGATATCTCGCGCAAGACCGGCTACAAGATCCTCACACGCTACAATGACAGTGGCCTTGAGGGGCTGACGGATCGATCACGCCGACCCTACCGCCACGCCAATCAGCTTCCGTTTCAAATCGAGAAGCTGATTGTGCGCCTCAAGCAAGACAAGCCGACCTGGGGTGCGCCAAAGATACGCGAACGGTTGGCCCGGCTGTATCCTGACGTTCACCGGCCTGCGATCTCGACGGTGCATGCGGTTCTCGACCGCCATGGCCTGGTCGAGCGCCGCAAGCGAAGGCGCAACAGGGCGATGGGAACACCACTTTCAAACGGCTATCGGCCCAACGATCTGTGGTGTGCCGACTACAAAGGCGAGTTCATGCTCGCCGATCGGCGCTATTGCTATCCGCTGACGATCACCGACTTCGCCAGCCGCTATCTCATCGCCTGCGAGGCGTTGTCGACTACCAAGGAAGCCTATGCCTTCACGGTGTTCGAGAGCGTTTTCAAAGAGTTCGGCCTGCCCAGCGCCATCAGGACCGACAACGGCGTTCCCTTTGCCAGCCCAAACGCGCTGTTCAATCTCAGCAAACTGTCGGTCTGGTGGCTGCGCCTGGGCATCGACATCGAGCGCATCCAGCCGGGCTGTCCGCAGCAGAACGGGCGCCATGAGCGCATGCACCTGACTCTCAAGAAGGAAACCACCAAACCGGCTGGCGCCAATTTCCTGCAGCAGCAGGCCAGGTTCGATGACTTCATCAATGAGTTCAACTCAGAACGCCCACATCAGGCGCTCGACATGGCCTGTCCAGCCGAGCGCTACACGCCGTCACCGCGCATCTATGCCGGCCTGCCGGATCTCGATTATCCGTTTCACGACAAGGCCGTCACCGTCACCACCTGCGGCCGCATCTGCTACAATCGCAAGAAGATCAACCTCAGCCTCGTCTTTGCCGGCCAGACCGTCGGCATCAAACAGGTCGAGGACCATATCTGGCTGGCTTCCTTCATGGATTATGATTTGGGCTACTTCGATGATGAGACATGCAGGCTCGAACCACTCCAAAACCCCTTCGGGCCAAAAGTGTTACCCATGTCTCCGATATAAACCGTAACCTATGTGTCCGGAATGGACCTGACGTGCCTTGGCTGGGGAACCTGGATTCGAACCAGGACTAACGGAGTCAGAGTCCGTGGGTCTACCGTTAACCTATTCCCCAGCAGGCGCTGTCGCGCTGGTGGCCCGCCGAAGCAGCCGCGCGTGCCTTGTAGCCGCCGCCGGAAAATAGTCAAGCCTAAGCTGCGTTTCAATCACAGCGTTTCATAAGGGCAATTATCCCGGGTGGCGCGCCGCACCCAATGATCCTCAGCTCTCCGTCCGGCTGTATTGCGAGTGCTCGAAGAACAGCACCACGCCGAGCGCGATCAGCAGCGGGATGATCAGGTAGAACAGGCGAAACACCAAAAGTGCCGCCAGCACGCCGACCGGGTCCATATCAGACAGTCCGGCGAGGAACACGACCTCGAACACGCCGAGCCCGCCCGGCGCGTGCGAGATCTGCGCAACCGAGAACGACACCAGGAACACGCCGAGGATGACGAAATAGCCGGGATTGCCGGCAACGGGCAGGGCAAAGAAGATGATCGCCGCCGCCGCCAGAAGCTCGATCGGGCCGATCAGCAATTGCCGCGCCACGATCGGCAGCGCCGGGTAGTGCAACTGGAAGCCGGCGATTTTCAGCGGCTTCAGATGCAGCCAGCTGCCGAAGATGTAGGCGCCGACCAGGATCAGCAAAGCGATGCCGGCGGCGATCGCCAGCCCGTGGTGCGGCGCTCCGGAAAAGCGGTCCATGATCGCAGGCTCGAACACCAGCACCAGGCCGCCGACCAGAATGCTGGAGAGCACGAAGGTGATCCAGCAGATCGCCACCAGAATGCCGACATCCTGGCCGGTCAGCCCCTGGTGCCGTAGGCGCGGTAGCGGATCACGGCGCCCGAAAACACCGAGCCGCCGATATTGTGCGACAGCGCGTAGGTGGTGAAGGAGCAGAAGGTGACGAACAGCCACGACACTCGTCTGCCGATATGCAAGAGCGCGATGTGGTCATAGCCGGCGAGCGAGGCATAGGCGACCACCGAGCTCAGTGCCGCAAGCATCCAGCCGCGCGTCGGGATGGCGGATATGCCGTCCCAGACATCGTCGATCGAGATGCCGCGCAGTTCATGCCACAGCAACAACAGCGACCCGATGACCGCCGCGACACCGATGACCGGCCACAGATAGCGCTTCCAATTCGTGGCCCCCCAATTCATGGAGTTGTCGTCATGTGTTGCTGCCCATCGCCCAGGCGGGCGTTAAAACGTCTGCGATTCACCAATTCCCCCTCATTTCAGAAATGCCTCATTGAAGCCGGCTATTCAACCGGCAAGGGTGAGCAGCCGGTTCGCCAACGGCGAATTCGTCGTGCCAGTGGCAAGATGAAAGGCTAGCGAACGCCGGGACGCTGCAAAGCAGCGGGGATCTGGCAGGACGCAGCCGGCAAAATTTGAGTCCTTGCTCTTGGTGATCCGGTCCGGCGCTGCTACTCTGGCGGCAACTTAAAAGATTGAAGCGCCTGCTGCGTCCGGTTTTCCGGTTCGCGCGGCGCCGGAAGGAACTGAAGTGGAAGACCACGACACCGGCGCTGGCGCGCCGGAAGTGGGCGTGTCCAGGGCTTCGCCGCCGTCAGGCGGGCCAAGCCCATCCGCCGGGCGGCCCCGCCAGGCGGGGCCTCAGTCCGGTAACGGACAGGCCGGCGAAGCCCAGCATCAGCGAGGCAAGGCGAGAAAGCGGCGCAAGCGCCGGCGTGGGCGCAAGGTTTTTGCGCGCGACGACAGCCCTCTCGCAACGGCCGAAGCGGTTAGTGCGCCGGCCTCAGTCGGCCCGGCCGCTCCAGCGCCGGTGCCTTTGCCCTCGGCGCCACAATCCCGACCGGAACAGCCAATGCATCGTCCGCCGATGCAGGAACTGCCGGTGTTTGCCGCGCTCGATCTCGGCACCAACAATTGCCGGCTTTTGGTCGCGGTGCCGCAGCGCCATGGCCAGTTCCGCGTCATCGACGCCTTCTCGCGCATCGTCAGGCTGGGCGAGGGGCTGACGGCGAATGGGCACCTGAGCCAGGCGGCGATGGACCGCGCCGTCGAGGCGCTGAAGATCTGCGGCGACAAATTGCGCAACCGCAAGATCCGCAAGGCACGGCTGATCGCCACCGAGGCCTGCCGCACCGCCGACAATGGCGTGGAATTCCTGCAGCGCGTCGAACGAGAGGCGGGGTTGAAGCTGGAAATCATCGATCGCCAGACCGAGGCGCGGCTTGCTGTATCCGGCTGCGGCTCGCTGGTCGAGCGCGACACGCAAGGCGTGGTGCTGTTCGACATTGGCGGTGGCTCGTCCGAAATCGCGCTGATCGACCTCACCGGCCAGCGCTCGCCACGGCTTGCCAACCACATCGTGTCGTGGACGTCGCTGCCGGTCGGCGTCGTCTCGCTGGCCGAGCGTTTTGGCGGCCGCACGGTGACGCGCGAGATCTTTGCCGCGATGGTCGACGATGTCGCGGTGCGGCTAAAATCCTTCGACGGCCGCGACCGGTTGAGCCACGTGCTGACCAGCCCGAAATTCCATCTGCTGGGCACATCAGGCACGGTGACGACGCTGGCCGGCGTCCATCTCGACCTCGAACGCTACGATCGCCGCCGCGTCGATGGGCTGTGGATGGACCGCGACAGCGTCGACCGCATGGTCGAAAAACTGGTCGGCTGGGACTTCCAGCAGCGCTGCGCCAACCCGTGCATCGGTACGGACCGCGCCGATCTTGTGCTGGCCGGCTGTGCTATTCTTGAAGCGATCCGTGCGGTGTGGCCGTCGGAGCGGCTGCGCGTCGCCGACCGTGGTCTGCGCGAAGGCATTTTGAGCGAGCTGATGGCCGATGACGGCGTCTGGCGCAACAGTGGGCGGGGCCGAGCATGATCCGCATCGCTTTGGTGAACGGTCGACCCCCACTCCGTCGAGCTTCGCTCGACACCTCTCCCCCGATCGACGGGGTAGAGGAAGGGCGCGAACTTATGCAGACCGGCGCCTTTCCTCTCCCTCCGGAGGGGAGAGGTGGCGCCGCGAAGCGGCGACGGAGTGGGGGAAGCCCTTCGCGAAACGCGAAGCCGCCGAAAAACGGCGGCAACTCGGCCAGCGCAAAAACTCAAACAAGAAATAACGTCATGACCAAGAAGCCGGAAAAGCCGGGCTCCGCCAGCATTCGTGTCCTCAAGACGCGGATCAAGAAGAAGAGCGGCCTGAAGGAATCGTCGCGCCGCTGGCTGCAGCGCCACATCAATGATCCCTATGTCCAGCGCTCCAAGGCCGACGGCTATCGCTCGCGCGCGGCCTACAAGCTGATCGAGATCGATGACAAGCATCATCTGCTGAAACCCGGCATGAAGGTCATCGATCTCGGTGCGGCCCCCGGCGGCTGGTGCCAGGTGGCGGCCGCGAGGACGAAATCGACGGCTGATAATCCACATGTCATCGGCATCGACTATCTCGAAATGGATGCGGTGCCGGGTGCGCCGGTGCTGCTGATGGATTTCCTCGACCCGGAAGCGCCGCAAAAGCTCGCCGAGGCGCTGGGCGGCGACCCCGATATCGTGTTGTCCGACATGGCCGCGCCGACCACCGGCCACAAGCGAACCGACCACATCCGCACCATGCATCTGTGCGAGGTGGCCGCCGATTTCGCGCTGTCGGTGCTGAAGCCGGGCGGGCACTTTTTGGCCAAGACGTTTCAAGGCGGCGCCGAAAACGAGCTGCTGTCGATGCTCAAGAAGAACTTCCGCTCGGTGCACCACGTGAAGCCGCCGGCGTCGCGGGATGAGTCGGTGGAGTTGTATTTGCTGGCGAAGGATTTTAAGGGCAGAGACGGCACGGCGTGAAAGACGCTTCGTAGCGCTCCGTCCCTCTGTCCTGCCGGACATCTCGCCCGCAAGGGGGGAGATTGGCAGCTGCGACCGCCTCGCCATTCCTTCAAAGTTGCAAGATTGGCGAAAGCCGCGTGATATCCGATCTCCCCCCTTGCGGGGGAGATGGCCGGCAGGCCAGGGGGGGGGTGTGAAGGATCGCCGACGTCGACGATTTTCGTCGCGCCGCCCCTTACTTCCCAGCCGTGCTCACCGGCTCCAGCGTCTTCGGCGTCGTCAGCCGGCGATGTCCCGATACGGCATTGCCGGCATCCGGCGCCAGCCGCATGAATGACACGGACGCTGCCGCCGACACCGCCGCCACGATGAAGAAGGCGATGTGGAAATCGCCGAGCGCCAGCGGTCCGCCACGGATCGAGGTCGAGACTTCCAGGATGCCGCCGGCCAGCGCCACGGCGAGCGCGATCGACAACTGCTGGAACACCGCCGTGATCGGCGTTGCCTTGCTGGTGTCTTCAGCCGTCACCTCGGCATAGGAGAGCGCGTTGACGCCGGTGAAGAACATCGAGCGGATAAACCCGCCGACCAGCAATATCGCCAGCATCAGCGCGTAAGGCGTCTCCGGCGTGAACAGGCCGTAGATGGCGATCGATGCGGCGGCGATCAGCGAGCCCCAGATCAGCACCCGGCGGAAGCCGGCGAGCCGGAAGATCAGCGCGGTGACGAACTTCATGCCAATGGCGCCGATGGCCGAGACGAAGGTGATCATGCCCGACTGGAACGGCGTCAGCCCGAAGCCGATCTGGAACATCAGGGGCAACAGGAACGGCACCGCGCCGATGCCGATGCGAAACAGCGAGCCGCCGAGCACCGAGGAGCGGAACACCTGGTTGCGGAACAGTTCCAGCGCCAGTAGGGGATTCTTGGCGCGCCGCGCATGCAGCAGATAGAGCACGCCGGAAATCAGCCCGACCGCCACGGTGATGAGGCCGGTCGCCGGCGGCAGATAGGGCAGGCTGACCACCGACAGGCCAAAGACGACGCCGGAGGCCGCCAGCCCGCTCAGCACGAAACCGACGAAATCGAGCGGCGGCGTCTCCATCGAGTCGGTTTGCGGCAGGAAGCGCGTCGCCAGCCAGATGCCGATCAGGCCGATCGGCACGTTGATCAGAAAGATCCAGTGCCAGGTGAAATAGGTGGTGATGAAGCCGCCGATCGGTGGTCCCACAAGCGGGCCGACCAGCGCCGGCACCGTCAGCCACGACATGGCCGCGACCAGCTCGCTCTTCGGCGTCGCGCGCACCAGGACCAGCCGGCCGACCGGCGTCATCATGGCGCCGCCTATGCCTTGCAGGAAGCGCGAGACGACAAAGGCCGGCAGTGAATTGGAGATGGCGCAGCAGACCGAGCCGACGATGAAGACGCCGATCGCGGCGCGAAAAATGGTCTTCGCGCCGAACCGGTCGGCCATCCAGCCGCTGATCGGAATGAAGATCGCCAGCGCCACCAGATAGGCGGTCAGCGCCAGCTTGAGCGCGATCGGGCTGGTGTGGATGTCGACGGCAATCGCCGGCAGCGATGTCGCGATGACGGTCGAATCCATGTTTTCCATGAACAAGGCGACCGCCAGAATGAGCGGAATGATGCGGTTCAACGAACGCGTCCGAACTGGTCTAAATGTGCCTGCCGGCCAATCCAAACAATGAAAAGGCGGGCAAGCCGATACAAACGGGCGGTTATCACGCCTCAGGCGCGATGTCGCATTAATTTGCTGTCACTTTTGTGCGACCGTGGGCGGACAAGAGGCGTCGCTGCGTTTCGCCACATTGAATGAACTTGCGAAAATTGACCTGGTTCACTATGCTGTAGTGAATATAACTACTATATGGACAATGCTATGGAAGAAGCCGTTTCCGCAGCCGACGCCAACCGCAAATTCTCGCTCCTCCTGCGCGGTGTCCGCGAAGGACAGAGCTATGTCGTGACCAGCCATGGGCGCCCCGTGGCGCGGATCGTGCCTGCAGGGCAGCCCGACCCTGCGGCGTCTCGTTCGCGCACAGCGCTGCTGTCGCGCCTCGAACGCCAGCCTGTTGTAGAAGCCGGGCGCTGGAGCCGCGACGAGCTTTACGAGGACGAGCGGTGAAGGTCGCGCTCGATACCAACATCCTTGTTTATGCCGAGGGGATCAACGGGGCCGAGAAGCGCGACATCGTTTTCGGCCTGCTGCACGACATTGCGCAAGAGGCAGCCGTCATTCCAGTCCAGGTGCTCGGCGAATTGTTCACCGTTCTCACACGCAAGGCCGGACGATCACGTGCACAAGCGCGCGACGCCCTGTTGAGCTGGCGCGACGCGTTTCCGGTTGTCGGCACGACGCCGGAGGTGATGACGGTCGCGGCTGATCTTGCGACCGATCACCATTTCGGCATCTGGGATGCGACCATCCTGTCTGTTGCCTCGCAAACCGGTTGCCGGCTGCTGCTGTCGGAAGATCTGCAGGACGGCTTCACCTGGGGCGGCGTAACGGTCGTCAATCCTTTCGCGTCACCGCGCCATGTCTTGCTCGATGCCCTGTTGGGCAAGTCCGCCGAATAGGCCACGACCGGCTTTTCAACCACGCCGCGACGTGTTACCAGCCAGCGCCAATCCTGAAAGGGAAGAAACGAGTCGGCGCTGTCCATTTCGGTCCAGCGCTTTTTTGTATTCTCCCGGCGCTTTTCGTATCCGAGGACTGGCCATGGCAAAAATCATCGAAACGTCCACCGGCGCGCTGGCGCTGACCTTTGACGACGTGCTGTTGCAGCCCGGTCATTCCGAGGTCATGCCCGGTGAGACCGACATCCGCACCCGCATCGCCACCGACATCGACCTCAACGTGCCGATCCTGTCGGCCGCCATGGACACCGTCACCGAGGCGAGGCTTGCCATCGCCATGGCGCAGGCCGGCGGCATCGGCGTCATCCACCGCAATTTCTCGCCGGCCGAACAGGCCGAGCAGGTGCGTCAGGTCAAGAAGTTCGAATCGGGCATGGTCATCAATCCGGTCACCATCGGCCCCGACGCCACCCTGGCCGACGCGCTGGCGCTGATGCGCACCTATTCCATCTCGGGCATTCCGGTGGTCGAGAATGGCGGCACCGGCGGCCAGAAGATCGGCCGCCTCGTCGGCATCCTGACCAACCGCGACGTGCGCTTCGCCTCCGATCCGGGGCAGAAAGTCTACGAATTGATGACCCGTGAGAACCTGATCACGGTCAAGGAGAATGTCGACCAGGACGAGGCCAAGCGGCTGCTGCATCAGCACCGCATCGAAAAGCTCGTCGTCGTGGACAAGTCCGGCAATTGCGTCGGCCTGATCACCGTCAAGGACATCGAGAAGTCGCAGCTCAACCCGCACGCCACCAAGGATGCGCAGGGGCGCCTGCGGGCGGCGGCAGCCACCAGCGTCGGCGATGACGGCTTCGAGCGCGCCGAGCGGTTGATCGATGCCGGTGTCGACCTCCTGGTCATCGACACCGCGCATGGCCATTCGCAGCGCGTGCTCGATGCGGTGACGCGGGCCAAGAAGCTTTCCAATTCCGTCCGCATCCTGGCCGGCAACGTCGCCACCGCCGAAGGCACGCAGGCGCTGATCGACGCCGGCGCCGATGCCGTCAAGGTCGGCATCGGCCCGGGCTCGATCTGCACCACCCGCATCGTCGCCGGCGTCGGCGTGCCACAGCTTTCGGCGATCATGTCGGCGGTCGAGACGGCGCATAAATCAGGCGTGTCGGTCATCGCCGACGGCGGCATCAAATATTCGGGCGATCTGGCCAAGGCGCTTGCCGCCGGCGCCGGTGCGGCCATGATCGGTTCGCTGCTGGCCGGCACCGACGAAAGCCCGGGCGAGGTCTATCTGCATCAGGGCCGCTCCTTCAAGGCCTATCGCGGCATGGGCTCTGTCGGCGCCATGGCGCGCGGCTCGGCCGATCGCTACTTCCAGGCCGAGGTTCGCGACACGCTGAAACTGGTCCCGGAAGGCATTGAAGGGCAGGTGCCCTACAAGGGACCTGTGTCTGGCGTGCTGCACCAGCTTGCGGGCGGGCTAAAAGCCGCTATGGGTTATGTCGGTGGCCGCGACCTTGCCGATTTTCGCGAACGCGCCACCTTTGTGCGCATATCCAACGCCGGACTTCGTGAAAGCCACGCCCATGACGTCACGATTACCCGCGAAAGCCCGAACTATCCTGGCGGAGCCTGACCGGCAGCCAGAGCGGTACATGCTCTGGCGCCACCAGGCGACGATCGTGCTGCGGCTGGCGCGCCATGCCGGCGCGCTGTGCTTTGCCGCCGCGGCGGTTTTCATCATCATGACGCTGCTGGAATTCTTCTATTTCCGCCGGCTGAGCGGTGGCCTGCCGTCGCTCGACGTGCGCCTTGGCGGGTTCACGCCCGATGAGGGCATGGCCTGGCTGACGGCACTCGGCCGACGCGGCAGCGAGATCATCCTGGTCTGGCACTATTTGACTTTCGACCTTCTCTTCCCGGCGCTGCTGTCGCTGACCATGGTCAGCCTGATCCTGGCAACGGGGCGGCGGCTGAAGAATTTTCGTGCCATGCCGGTGCAGCTTCAGGCGCTGTTCGCGCTGGTCATCGTGCTGCCCTACACATGCGCCGACTACGCCCAGAACATTGCGGTGGCGCGGCTCTTGTCCGATGCGCTGTCGGCCAACCCGGATTCTCTGTCTTTGGCCTCGTCGCTGATCGTCACCAAATTCGCGCTGCTGGCGATCCCCGTCATCGTCATCGCGTTTTTGATCCTTGCCGCCCAGCGGCGTCCACAGGCATGAACGACAGAGCAGGGGCAACGCCATGAGCCAGACCGCGATTTTCTGGCCGATGCTGGCGCAGGTGTTGCTCGTCTATATCGTCTATGTCGTGATGGGCCGGCGCCGCTACGGCGCGGTCAAATCGGGCGAGGCCAAGGTCGGTCAATACAAGGTGCGCACGACCGAGCCCGGGTCGAGCGTCACGGTTGCCAACAATCTCATCAACCAGTTTGAACTGCCGGTGCTGTTCTATGTGCTGTGCCTGGCGCTGCACGCGACCAATGGCGTCAATTATCTGACCCTGGCCTTGATGTGGATTTTCGTGATTTCCCGCTATGGCCACGCCTGGGTCCACCTCACCAGCAACAATCTGCGGTTTCGCAGCCGCGCCTTCTACGTCGGCGCGATCATTCTCTTGCTGGCATGGATCTGGTTCGCGCTACACCTGCTCGGAGCGGTGTAGGGCAGTTGTTTACCCTCCCCCTTGTGGGGAGGGTCGCTCCGCGCAGCGGAGCGGGGTGGGGGTCTACAAATCGAACACCGCGATCTTGCGCTTGTCGAACTTGATGCCGATTTCGCCGCGCACCAGCTTCAGTGCGGCTTCGCCGAACACGGCGCGTCGCCAGCCCTGCAGGGCCGGCACGTCGGCATCCTCGCCCTCGGCGGCGATGCGGTCGATGTCGTCGCTGGACGCCAGCACTTTCGAGGCGACGCCTTCCTTCTCGGCGACGATCCGCAACAGAACCTTCAGCAGCTCGGAGGCGGCATTGGAGCCCTCGGGCGGCTGAAAGCTCTTGGGCAGCTTCGGCATCTCTTCGCGGGGCAAAGCGAGCGCCGTGTTGACCGCGCCAAGCAATGCGGTAGCCGTCGACGAACGCTCCCAGCCTTTCGGCGTCGTGCGCAGCTTGCCCAACGCTGCCGCATCGCGCGGCGCCTGCTGGGCGACCTCGTATATGGCGTCGTCCTTGAGCACCCGGCCGCGCGGCACGTCACGCTCGCGCGCCTCGCGTTCGCGCCATGCCGCCACCGTCTGCACGATCGCCAGCTCCTGCGGCTTGCGCAGCCGCATCTTCAGCCGCTTCCAAGCGTCTTCGGGGTGCGGATCGTAGGTCTCGCGCGAAGTCAGCACCTCCATTTCCTCGTTTAGCCAATGGGCGCGGTTTTCCCGCTCCAGTTCGGCGCTGAGATGCTTGTAGACGTCGATCAGATGGGTGACGTCGGCCAAGGCATAGTCGAGTTGCTTGTCCGACAGCGGCCGGTGGCGCCAGTCGGTGAAACGCGAGGATTTGTCGAGCCGTGCGCCGGTGATGCGCTGCACCAGCTGATCGTAGGAGACGCTGTCGCCGAAGCCGCAGACCATGGCCGCGACCTGGGTGTCGAACACCGGATGGGGCACCAGATCGCCGAGATGGACGATGATTTCAATGTCCTGGCGCGCGGCATGGAAAACCTTGACCACCGCCTCATTGGCCATCAGCCGGAAGAACGGGGCGAGGTTGATGTCGGGCGCCAGCGGGTCGATCAGCGCGGTGACGCCGGGCGCCGCCATCTGGATCAGGCACAGAATCGGCCAGAATGTCGTTTCGCGGATGAATTCGGTGTCGACGGTGACGAAATCCGACTTTTCAAAAGCGGCGAGAACGGACTCGAGCTCATTTTGGGTGGTGATGACGTGCATCAAATCGCTTTTTAGTAACGGGTAAGGTTCTCTTTCAATTTCAGCCATGGGCGCTTTCGTCAAGCCGCCCTTCGGTCAAGTATCAGCCGATCCGTCGGAATCGCCATTTCTGCGCGCCAGCCGCGCGAAGACGGTTGATGTGCGCAGCAGCGCCGTGAAGCGGCTGCGCTTGCCCGCCGGCACGCTGCCGCGCACCTGCATGCGGTAGAGAATGACGGCGATGAGGGTGGCGTAGACGACTGCGCTGAAGACAAACAGGGCGCCCGGTCCGAAATGTTGCATCACTGCGGACGCCGCGAAGGGGCCACCAATGGCGCCGAAGGAATATAACAGCATCAAGGCGGCGTTGATCAGCACGAACTCGCCCTTGTCGGCGCGGTCGTTGGAATGCGCCGCCGATAGCGAATAGAGCGGCATGGCGAAGCTGCCGAAGATGAAGACGATGATCAAATTGAGGGTCGGATCGGCGCCGGCGACGAAGACCAGCGCCAGCGCCGCGAACATGGCGCCGCATGTCGTGGCCAAAAGCACCGCGCGCCGATCCCAGCGGTCGGAGAGGTAGCCCAGCGGATACTGGATGAGGGCGCCGCCGAAGATGCCGACGCTGACGAAGGTGACGACATCGGCCACCGACATGCCGATCTGCTCGGCATAGACCGGCGACAGCGTGCGGAACGCGCTGTTGGTGACGCCGACGCAGATGCAGCCGAAGCAGCCGAGCGGCGAAATCCGCCAGACGCGGGCGAGATCGAGCTTGACGTCTTCCGGCGGCGTCGGGTTGGAGCGGTCGCCGAGCGACACCGGAACCAGCGACAGCGTGATCATCATCGACATGATGGCGAAGATGGCAAAGCCGCCGGGGCCGAAGATCGGGATCAGGAACTGCGCGCCGGTCACCGAGCCGATATCGACCATGCGGTAGATGGCCAGCACGCGCGCACGATCCTTGTTTTCGACGCCGGAGTTCAGCCAGGCTTCCATGACGGTGAACAGACCGGCAAAGCAGAAACCGCCGGCAAAGCGCACCGCGCACCACATCACCGGATCGATGATCAGCACCAGGAGCAGCGTACTGGCCGCGGCGATGGCGGCGAGCGCTGAAAACGTCCGGACATGGCCGACTGCCTTGAGGATGCGGGTGACTGCGAGGCAACCAAGCAGGAAGCCGGCGAAATAGAACGTGCCCATCAGGCCGATGTCGGAGGCCGAAAACCCTTCCTGCGCGCCGCGCAACGCGATCAGCGTGCCCTGCAGCCCGTTGCCGCCAAGCAGGATGCCGGCGGCGATGAGGAGCGGGATCAGCGGGCGGATGGAGGACATACGGAACCGTTGCTTAGGTGGCTCCACAGTTCTGAACCATCGGTGTGGCCAATGCCAGTGGCTTGTCCCGCCGCCAACAGGTGTGTGGCTTCAAGTGCGGCCGTTCAAGCTCCGTCGGCCCTCGCCAAAGCTTCGCTCGCCGGCGCAGGCTTGCCCCGGGACGCCCTTCGGCCAAGCGGGCCGGCAGTCAGCAGGCTGAGGATGATGAAGGGGATGCCGATACCGAAGGCCGAGCGAATGCCCCAATGGTCGGAGACGAAGCCGAGCAATGGCGGGCCGAGCAGGAAGGCGACGAAGGAGATCTGCGACAGCGCCGCGACATTGATTGCCGCGGAGCGGTCCGTGCGTTGGGCCGCCGCCGAGATCGCCAGCGGAAAGATCGCGCTGCTGCCGATGCCAAGTAGCGCAAAGCCCAGCATCGATACGAGCGGGGCAGGCGAGAAGAAGACGAGCAGCACGCCGACCGCCATCGTCGCCAGCAGCACCCGCGCCACGACGCTCGGCGAGTGGCGGTCGACAAAGGAGTCGGCAAAGAAGCGCGTGCTCGCTTGCGAGAATGCAAACAGCGCCACGGTGAAGCCGGCGACGAAAGGGCCCGCATCGAACACGGTGCGCATGTAGATTGCCGACCAGTCGATGCTGGCGCCTTCCATCAGCATCGCCGACAGTGTCACCGCGACGAGGACGAGGATCGGCAGCGTCGGCCGCGCCAGCGTTGGCGCCGTCTCGTCATTGCCGGCGAAGCGGCTCGGCGCCGGTTCGTAACCGCCGAGAAACAGCGCGATTCCTGTCGCCACCATCGGTACGACAATCGCCAGGTGCAGTTGCGGCGAAATGCCGAGATGCGCAAGCGCGGCGCCGAACAGGCCGGCGCCGAAAAAGCCGATGCTCCAGAACGAATGCGCCCGGTTCATGATCCGGCGCTTGAGCAGGAATTCGGTTCTGTCGGCCTCGACATTGAGAATGATCTCGACGCTGCCGATCATCAGGCCGACCGGAAACAGCATCAGGAACAGCGCAAGCGGCCCAGGCGCATGCACGGCAATGGCAAAGACAACCGACAAGAGCGGCACCAGCCCGAGCAGCGCGCGGCGGAAGCCGACGCGCTCCAGGATCGGCGCCGCCAGCGTCAGCGCGGTCAAGGTGCCGATCGGCGTCCCGATCAGGCTGAGCCCGAGCGTGCCGTCTCCTATGCCCATGGCATGCTTGATGTCGGGCAGCCGCGGGAAGATTTGGCCCATGGCGAACGAATAGATCGCAAAGCCGGCGTAGACCCGGTGTTGCGGAGCGAGGCGGAGGCCAAAGGTCATGACGATGCTTTCGGGGAAGAGAGTCGACGGTTGTCACTGTTTGATATGCCTACATCTTGCACAAACATGCAAATCGTGCAAGAACGTGCATGGAAAAAAACAGGATCATGCAATGCTGACCGATGAGCGGCATCAAATTATTCGCGATCGCCTGGCCGTCGAGGGAAGGGTGCTGGCCGGCGAGCTGGCAGGCCGCTTCGGCGTTTCGGAAGACACGGTTCGGCGCGACCTCAGGGAGTTGGCCAAGGCCGGGCAGTGCCGCCGCGTCTATGGCGGCGCGGTCGCGGCCGCACCCTTCGCGGCCACGCCGGTCGGCCTGCGCGCCGGCCATGCGGTCGGAGAAAAGACGCGGCTGGCCCGCGCGACCGTGGCACTGCTTTCGCGCGGACAGACCCTGTTCATCGACAGCGGCTCGACCAATGCCGCGATCGCCAGGGCCATCCCGCGCGACATCGATCTGACCGTCGCCACCAATTCGCTCGAAATTGCCTCCGTCCTGTCAGACCACGCTTTGGTCGAACTGATTGTGCTGGGCGGGCGGTTCGACCGCCATCTCGGCGCCTGCGTCGGCGCCGACACGCTTGCCGCTGTCGCGCAACTTGGCGCGGACCTGTTTGTTCTCGGCTCCTGCGGTCTCGATGCGTCGCGCGGCGTCACGGCCTTCGATTCGGCTGAGGCCGAGGTAAAGCGGGCCATGGCCAAGAACAGCGCAGGCATCGTCATCGCTGTAACCAACGACAAGCTGGCCACAGCCGCACCCTACCGGGTTGCCAGGCCAGAGGCGATCCGCCACCTCGTGGTCGAAAAGACCGCGCCGGCCGCAATCCTCGCCGACTTCGAACGCCAGGGCGCTGAAATCCACTTCGCTTGAAGTAGCGCCGTGCGCGGGCTGTTCACGCAAGAGGCTGACCGTCACAGGCCGAATCTTCTGGTGGCTCCCGATGCGATTGCTATTCCAGTCAGCACCGCCACGAGCCCGACAAGCAGGTTCGCGCCGACCTGTTCGCCCAGGACGACGACGGCGAAGATCGACGCCGTCACCGGATTGACCGCGACCGAGACGGCAACCAGTGTCGGCGCGGCGCGCCCGAGCGCGAACCCCCACAGGAAGAAAATGAAGGCACCGCAGACGATGGCGAGATATCCGCTCGCGATCCATTGCGGTGCATTGAGCGTCGCAAGCCGCGCCAGGCCGCCGTTCGAGGCGGCAATCACCGACAGGCAGATGGCCCCCACGCCCATGCCGAACGCCACGAACGGGATCGGCGTGGTGCGCGACAGGAATGGTCGTGACCAGACGCTGTAGAGCGCCATGCAGAACGCCGCCGCGACCATGATGAGGTCGCCGCGCCATGCGCCTGCGGGAGCAGTCGCCAGGCTGGTGCCGAGCGCGACGGCCACCCCCGCCATGGCGATCAGGACGCCGACGATCTTGCGCATGGTAGGCGGCTCGATCCGCAGAACCGCGCCGGCAAGCATGGTGAGCAGCGGCAGTGTCGAAAGCGCCAGCGCACCGCGCGCCGCCGTGGTGTAGACAAGGGCGCCATTGAAGAGCACCGGAAACAGGCCGAAGAACAGCAGGCCCAGGGCGCCGGCGCCAAGCCAGTCGCTCTTCGCAGGCCATTTGTCCCGCCGCCAGAGCGCCACTGCGGCCAGAACCAGAAAGCCGCCGCTGAACCGCACCGCGCCGATGGTAATCGGATCGAGCGTACCGGCGAGATATCGGGTTGCGCCGACAGCGGTGCCGCCAAGAGCGCTAGAAAGAATCGCCGCCAGCACGCCCAGAATTTCCATTCTTGTCCCAACCTGGCCAGTTCGGCGCCAGCGATATCGGGCAGGCGGGTCGAAAGGAATCGAATAAGTGCAATGAGTTTGATAATGCTTGGCTATGAACACCCTGGATCCCGAACTGCTGCGCGCCTTCATCGTCGTTGCCGACCGGCTCTCGTTCACGCGCGCCGCCGAACAGCTCAATCGAACGCAGGCAGCCGTCAGCCTGCAGGTGAAGCGCCTTGAGGAACGCCTCGACACCGCGCTGTTTCGCCGCTCGACCGCTCGAGTTGAACTGACCGCGGCCGGGGAGGGGTTTTTGACCGATGCCCGCCGTATCCTTGCCCTCAACGAGCAGGCGATAGCACGCGTTTCCAATCAGCGTGTGGCCGGGCACGTTCGCATCGGGGTGATGGAAGACTATGGCACCAAAATCCTGCCAAGCCTGCTTGCCGATATTGCCCAGCGATTTCCGCTCGTGCAGGTCGACATGGAGATCGGTCTCACCGCCTTGCTGCTCAAACGCCTCGGCTCATCTTTCGACGCCGTCATCGCCATGCACCCGGAAGGTACCTCCGAGGGCGATCTGATATGCCGCGAGCGTGCGATCTGGGCGGCCGCCTCCACCCGTGCCGTCGAAGAGCTCGATCCGCTGCCCGTCGCGCTGTCCTATCCCGATTGCCTGTTTCGCGCCTGGGCCATCGAGGCGCTCGACAAAGCCGGCCGTCCCTGGCGGTTGGCCTATGTCAGCCCGAGCCTGGCTGCTACGGAAGCAATCGTCGGGCAGGGCCTCGCGATCACCGTGGTCAAAGGCAGCATGCTGGCGCCGGGCCTGCGCGGTATCAATCCCGGCCGTTATGTGCCGCCATTGCCGGGGGCGGAGATACGCCTTCATCGCGCCGCAACGTCCTCCGCCAGCGCTTCATTGGTCATCGATCATCTTGCACAATGCCTCCAGCAGTCGGCTTTGGGCTCCTAGGCGGGGAGCCAGCTTAAAAGCAATCGTTCAAACCGTGCTGGAATTCGGCGCTTTCCTCGACGCAGCGTGTACGATGAACGCTTCAATATCTTCCTTCGAATAGCCAAGAAGAGTGCCTTCAAGCCTCGCCAGATCATTCGATGTGAAGATGTCAAAGGCCTCTCCGCTGCGGCACATTCTGGAGATCAACAAGCTCAGTTTGCAGTGCCATTCTTCTGTCGGCAGGCAGTAGCAGCGCTCTTCCACTGAGGTTTTAGGAACAATCTGGGTGAACTTCAGGATGCGACCTTCGTCGACAAACGGTGCAAAACCTGCATCGCCAATATCATCGGCGTCCATACCCGGTTCCGCCCCGAATAGGGCAATTGGCTTGTCGCCTTGAAGCATCAGTTCCAACTCGCGGCCATTATGCGGCCCGACACCCGGCGGTACTGTGCGTTTTGGCATGAAGTATCTCCAGATCGCCTGATGACGGCACTGTCGCGAGAAACACTTCTGGCGGCAATGCGCCAAGCCTGTCAAAGACTTCAATGCTGACGATCGCATAGAGCGGCGACCCAAACCCGGCTTGCCTTGACAAATCCGGCCTCCCATGCGCTTTTCGCGCAAATTTTGGACCGGGCTTTGATGCTCGGGCCACAACCCAGCACCCCGGAATTTTGACATGACAATGCATCGTTACCGCAGCCACACCTGTGCCCAGTTGAGAAAGAGCGATGTCGGCTCTTCGGTTCGCCTGTCGGGCTGGGTGCATCGCGTGCGCGACCACGGCGGCCTGCTGTTCATCGATCTGCGTGACCATTACGGCTTGACCCAGATCGTCGCCG
Organism: Mesorhizobium sp. C268A; assembly: GCF_040324475.1. Lineage (NCBI taxonomy): Bacteria > Pseudomonadati > Pseudomonadota > Alphaproteobacteria > Hyphomicrobiales > Phyllobacteriaceae > Mesorhizobium > Mesorhizobium sp. C268A. The sequence continues at coordinate 514,421 of NZ_JAMYVX010000001.1, read as the reverse complement.
ATCCGGATTCGCCCGCCTTCAAGGTCGCCGAGACGCTGCGTGGCGAATGGGTCATCCGCGTCGACGGCGAGGTCAAGGCGCGTCTGCCGGACACCACCAATGCCAACCTGCCGACCGGCGAGATCGAGATCTTTGCCCGCGAGATCGAAGTGCTGTCGGCGGCCAAGGAACTGCCGCTGCCCGTGTTCGGCGAGCCGGACTATCCCGAGGACATCCGCCTGAAGTATCGCTTCCTCGACCTGCGCCGCGAGACGCTGCACAGGAACATCGTGGCGCGCACCAAGATCATCGCCGAGATGCGCAAGCGCATGACCGATGTCGGCTTCACCGAATTCTCGACGCCGATCCTGACGGCCTCGTCGCCGGAAGGCGCGCGCGACTTCCTGGTGCCCTCGCGCATCCATCCCGGCACCTTCTACGCGCTGCCGCAGGCGCCGCAGCAGTACAAGCAGCTGATCATGGTCTCCGGCTTCGACCGCTATTTCCAGATCGCGCCCTGCTTCCGCGACGAAGACCCGCGCGCCGACCGCCTGCCCGGCGAATTCTACCAGCTCGACCTCGAAATGAGCTTCGTCGAGCAGGACGACGTGCTGTCGACCATGGAACCGGTGATGCGGGGCGTCTTCGAGACCTTCGCCAACGGCAAGCCGGTGACGCAGACATTCCAGCGCATCCCTTACGATGTCGCGATGCGCAAATACGGCTCCGACAAGCCGGACCTGCGCAACCCGATCGAGATGCAAGCCGTGTCCGATCATTTCCGCGATTCCGGCTTCAAGGTGTTCGCCAACATCCTGGCCAACGATCCCAAGGCCGAAGTGTGGGGCATTCCCGCCAAGACCGGCGGCAGCCGCGCCTTCTGCGACCGAATGAACTCGTGGGCGCAAGGCGAGGGCCAGCCGGGCCTGGGTTACATCTTCTGGCGTGGCCAACCGTCTCTCGAAGACCTCGGATACGAGCAGTTTGATGACAAGGGGGATGCCGTTGAGAATGCCAAATTTGCTCAGGCGGCCGCGAAAATTGAGCAATGGCGTAAGGATAATCCGTCTGGCTTTGAAGGTGCCGGGCCGCTAGCAAAAAATATTGGGCAAGAGCGAACGGAGGCAATTCGTAAGCAGTTGGGACTCGGAGCGGGTGACGCCGCCTTCTTCGTCGCCGGCGATCCGAAGAAGTTCGTCACCTTCGCCGGTGCCGCGCGTACGCGTGCCGGCGAAGAACTGAACCTTGTCGACCGCGAGCGCTTCGAATTGTGCTGGATCGTCGACTTCCCGTTCTTCGAATGGAGCGAGGAGGAGAAGAAGATCGACTTCGCCCACAACCCGTTCTCGATGCCGCAAGGCGGTATCGACGCGCTCAACGGCGACGACCTGCTCGGCATCAAGGCCTTCCAGTACGACATGGTCTGCAACGGCTTCGAGATCGCTTCGGGTGGTATCCGCAACCATTTGCCCGAGACCATGGTCAAGGCGTTCGAGACGGTCGGGCTGGACCGCGCCACGGTCGAGGAGCGCTTCGGCGGCCTCTATCGCGCCTTCCAGTATGGCGCGCCGCCGCATGGCGGCATGGCGGCCGGTGTCGACCGCGTGGTCATGCTGCTGGTCGGCGCCAAGAACCTGCGAGAGATCACCATGTTCCCGATGAACCAGCAGGCCTACGATTTGTTGATGAACGCGCCCTCGGAGGCGTCGCCGCAGCAGTTGCGTGATCTGTCGCTGCGTGTCGCGGCAGTGAAGAAGGACTGAGGGCAGCGTTGCAGCTGCCCTTTCTCCCCGTCTCTATACGGGGAGAAATGTCCGGCAGGACAATGAGGGGCAGCACGCATGCAGGCGATTGGCGAACGGCCTTAGCAGTTGGCGCCTTCTGACAATCGGTTCAGCATCGAACCACAATTTGCAGGCGTTGGCGCCGCCCCTCATCTGCCTGCCGGCACCTTCTCCCCGTATAGTGACGGGGAGAAGGGAGCGAACTTCGATCAGTCTTCGTTGGCCTTGACATGGACGCCGAGCGTCTTGGTCAGGTCGGCCGGGTTGGACATGGCACTGGCCATGATCAGCGCGAACGGCACCGCTGCCGGCGGCTCGGCCGAAATCTCGAGGCTCTTCGGATCGTCGAGGTACTTGCTCACCGCCGCCGTCACTTCGGCGGTCAGTTCGGGATTGTTGAGCTGTGCCATGCCGAACGGCACGATCGCCTTGGCCTGGTTGGCGATGTCCTTGCCCGACATGCCCTGCTGCTTGCCGACATATTCAAGCACCTTGCCGGTGAGTGAATCGTCATCGAAGCGGATCGAGGCGCTGTTGAAGGAGAGCTGCTGCAACAGGCCGAGCAGGGCCATGCCTTGCGCCGAATTGTCGGCGCCTTCGGGCTGCGCCGCCATCTTCTTCTGCATCTCCTGCAGCGACTTGACGAAGTCGACCGTGTAGCCGCCGAGGCCGAAGGTCATGCCGAGCGTGCCGGCATTCTCGACCGAGATGTCGTATTTCGACAGGTCCATCTTGCCGTCGCTCGCCTGCCAGGTGCCGCCGATCTCAATATTGCCCGAGATGTTCTGGTAGCCGAGGGCCTCGATGGCTTCCTTGGACTTCGCATCGTCGACCAGGGTCAGGTCGGCGTTGAACTTTTCCGTGGTGGCGGAAAACTCCATCGCCTTGCCGTCGGCCGGCGGCGTGATCTGGACAGCAAGCCCATCCACCGAGAAGGCGGTCTTGTCGGCAACCTTGACCGTCAGGTTTTCGAGTTCGGCCGACTTGTAGATCATCATCGAGCCGAGCGGGCCTGTAGCGCCCTCAGCCGGGATGTTGGCGTCGTGGATGACGAAGGGGGTGAGGTTGAGCGTGACGCCGTCCTTGCTGTGCTCGAAGGCCGAAGTCGTGATGGTCGCGACATCGAAGCCGCCATTGGCTTCGGTCACGCCTTCGAGCTTGACGTCGCCGATCGGCAGCGCCTCCTTTTCGGCCGCCGGTTTGACCGACACGCCCTGCAGCACCATGCTGGAATTGTCGCCGGTAACGCCGGTCCAGGTGATATCGACGCCCTGGACGGCAAGTGCGGCCTTCAGTCGGTCGGCAACCGCCGTGTCTTGCGCAAAGGCGGCATTCAGCGGCAGCGTCAGCAAAAAGGTCGAAAAAGCAAGTTTCTTGAGTGTCGAACGTTGGATTGTCATCGCGAGTTCCCTGAGAGAGTCCTGAAAAAGTGTTTTCTCAATTCTACGCCATCACCATTCCGTGACGAACTGGACGGGAAAAAGGCGCTTTCCCGCAGAGTTGTCGAAAATCACGGCGAAAGGCAAATCGGAGCGGGAGCCTTCGCCCGACGCGGTGAATATGTCATGAAGGTCGGGCTCCCCTGCGTACCGTCTCCTGCCTTAGAGAGGGCGTGTAACAGATTGATGTTGGTTGGCAACAGCACTGCTACCGTTGCTGTTGCACAGGGACGGCAAGGGGGAACATGAAGTCCGTCACATCCATTGTCGGACCTTGAGCCGCCCTCGTAAGCCCAAAGGCTGCAAAGTGCGGATTTCCGCAGCCCCGCCTTGCCGCGAATCACCCGCTCGGCTAGTCCAGCCGCATGGGAAAAAGGATTTTGCCGCCTGAAAATGGCGGTGGTGACCACATCGAACCGGTCGATCTGAAGAAGGCGCTGGAAGAGCGCTATCTCGCCTATGCGCTGTCGACCATCATGCACCGGGCGCTGCCTGACGTGCGCGACGGGCTGAAGCCTGTGCATCGCCGCATCATGCATGCGATGCGGCTGCTCAGGCTCAACCCCGACCAGGGCTTTGCCAAATGCGCCCGCATCGTCGGCGACGTGATGGGCAAGTTCCATCCGCATGGCGACCAGTCGATCTACGACGCGCTGGTGCGCCTGGCGCAGGATTTCTCCATGCGCTATCCCCTCGTCGACGGGCAGGGCAATTTCGGCAATATCGACGGCGATAACGCCGCCGCCATGCGCTATACCGAGGCGCGCATGACCGAGGTGGCGAGCGATTTGCTTGCCGGCATCACCGAGGACGCCGTCGATTTCCGGCCAACCTACAACGAGGAGGACGAGGAGCCCGTAGTGCTTCCCGGCGCCTTCCCGAATCTGCTCGCCAACGGTTCCTCCGGCATTGCGGTCGGCATGGCTACCTCCATCCCGCCGCACAATGCCGCCGAGCTTTGCAACGCGGCGCTGCAGTTGATCGAGCAGCCGGACGCGCCCGTGACAAAGCTGATGGAGTTCGTCCAGGGGCCGGATTTCCCGACCGGCGGCATCATCGTCGACAGCCGCGCATCCATCCTGGAGGCCTATGAGACCGGCCGCGGCGGTTTTCGCGTGCGCGCCAAATGGGGCCAGGAGGATCAGGGCAGGGGCACCTGGAGCATCGTCGTCACTGAAATCCCCTACGGCATCCAGAAGGCCAGGCTGATCGAGAAGATCGCCGAGCTGTTGATCGCGCGCAAATTGCCGCTGCTCGAGGATGTCAGAGACGAAAGCGCCGAGGACGTCCGCATTGTGCTCGTACCGAAGAGCCGTTCGGTCGATCCCGGCATTCTGATGGAATCGCTGTTCAAGCTGACCGAGCTCGAAAGCCGATTTCCCCTCAACATGAACGTTTTGTCGCGGGGCAAGGTGCCTAACGTCCTGTCGCTGAAGGGCGTGCTGAAGGAGTGGCTCGACCATCGGCGCGATGTGCTGATCCGCCGCTCGAAGCATCGGCTTGGCGAGATCGAGAAGCGGCTGGAAATCCTTGCCGGCTACCTGATCGCCTACCTCAACATCGACGAGGTCATCAGGATCATCCGCGAGGAGGATGAGCCCAAGCAGGTGATGATGGCCCGTTGGTCGCTCACCGACACCCAGGCCGAAGCCATCCTCAACATGCGGCTGCGGGCCTTGCGCAAGCTGGAAGAGTTCGAGATCCGCAAGGAGTTCGACGGTCTCACCACCGAGAAGAAGCAGATCGAGGCATTGCTCGCATCCGACGCCAAGCAATGGTCGACGATCAAATGGGAAGTCACGCAGGTTCGCGACAAGTTCGGCCCCGAGACCGAACTCGGCAAGCGCCGCACCCAGTTCGCCGACGCGCCGGAGCATGATCTGACCGACATTGCGCACGCCATGATCGAGCGCGAGCCGGTCACCGTGGTGGTCTCGGAAAAGGGCTGGCTGCGGGCGATGAAAGGCCATCTGGCCGACCATTCCACGCTCACCTTCAAGGAAGGCGACAGCCTCAAGCTCGCCTTCCATGCCCAGACCACCGACAAGATCCTGGTCTTCACCACCGGCGGAAAATTCTACACCATCGGCGCCGACCGGCTGCCGGGCGGCCGCGGCCATGGCGAACCGATCCGCATCATCGTCGACATGGACAACGACCAGGACATCGTCACCGCCTTCGTCCACGACCCGAAGCGCAAGCTGCTGCTCGTCTCCTACGATGCCAATGGTTTCGTCGTGCCTGAGGAGGAAGTCGTCGCCAACACCCGAAAGGGCAAGCAGGTGATGAACGTCAAGGCGCCCGACGAGGCCAAGGCCTGCGTCCCGGTGTCAGGCGATCATCTCGCCATTGTCGGCGAGAACCGCAAGATGCTGGTGTTTGCGCTCTCCGAAATTCCCGAGATGGGCCGCGGCAAGGGCGTTCGCCTGCAGAAATACAAGGATGGCGGTCTGCTCGACCTGAAACCCTTCACGCTGGCGAGCGGCCTGTCCTGGCAGGATTCCGCCGACCGCACCTTCGTCAGGTCGCGCGAGGAGCTGGCGGAATGGATCGGCGCGAGAGCGTCGGCCGGACGGATGGTGCCGAAGGGATTCCCGCGGACGGGGAAATTTGGTTGAAGCTGCTGATCTCCCCCCAAGTGGGGGAGATGGCCGGCAGGCCAGAGGGGGGCGCTGTCCCGCCAGCGCATCAAATGGTCATGGCTCGCCACTCGGTCGCAACTCTTGGGTCTTCAATGTCGGGTGCCAGGCTGGCGATCCTTCGCGCCCCCCTCTGTCCTGCCGGACATCTCCCCCACAAGGGGGGAGATTGGCAGCTTCACCAACCATGGTTGTGTGCGTCAAGTTCTGCAAAAAGGGGCGGCCATGATGCTGGTCATGCGGCTTGGCGCAGAGCGAGCTTCTTGTGCTCGCGCAGGTCGTCCATATTGATGTATCGGTTGGCCTCCATCCAGTTTTCATTGGTCTCGACGGCCAAGGCCCTGACCAGGCGCAGGCAGCTTTCGGTATTGGGGAAGATGCGCACGACATAGGTGCGCCGGCGGATTTCCTCGTTGAGCCGCTCCAGCATGTTGGTGGATTTGAGATGCTTGTGGTGCTGTCTCGGCAGCCTGAAGAAGGTCAGGGTTTGTTCGATGGCATCCTCGGCCCAGCCTGTCAGGCGCGGATAGCGTGCCGACCATTTGGCAAGCCATGCGGCAAGATCAGCCCTGGCCTCTGCGAGATCGCGCCGGTCGTAGAGCCAGCGCAATTCCTGCAGGCAGTCGTCGCCGTGCTTCCTCGGCAGATGATCGAGCGCGTTCCTGAGGAAGTGCACGTAGCAGCGTTGCCAGGCGGCTTCGGGGATCACCTCGCCGATCGCTGCCACCAGGCCGGCGTGATCGTCGGACACAACCAACTCGACGCCCTTGAGGCCGCGCGCCTTGAGGCCGACGAGGAAGTCCCTCCAAGCCGAGCGGCTCTCGCGATTGGCCATCTCCACGGCCAGGATCTGGCGCCTTCCGTCCCAGTCGATACCGACCGCGATCAGCACCGCCTGGCTCATGACAACACCGGCTTCACGCACCTTCTCGTAGCGCGCATCGAGGATGAGGTAAGGAAACGGCTATTGAAGGGGGCGCCTGGCAAAGGCAGCGAGGCTCTCGTCCAGCCGCTTGTTGATGGCCGAGATCGACGAGGCCGAGAAGGCATGGCCGCACAGTTCTTCCGTGATCGCCTTCACCTTGCGGGTCGACACGCCCTGCACATACATCTCCGCCAGTGTCGCCACCAAGGCCCGCTCGGAACGCTGGTAGCGCTCGAACAGCTCGGTGGAGAAGCGCCCGGCACGGTCCTGCGGAACCCGCAGCTCGAGCTTGCCGACCCGCGTCACAAGGGTACGGCCGTAATAGCCCGAGCGATAGCCAAGCCGTTCGGGCGTGCGCTCGCTCTTCGAGGCACCCAGCGCCTCGTCCATCTCGGCCTCAAGCACCTCCTGCATCACCGCACGGAGCACTTCGTGCAATCCATCCGGGTTCGAAAGCAAAATGTCTTTGACGGCAGCGCTGGCGGTCTTAACTTCAGTCTTGGTCATGGTGGCGTTCCTTCGCGGGAATCAGGTGACGTGAACAATCACCAGCCTGCCATGACCGCCCCCTCTCAGCGAATTTGCAGAACTCTCAGCACACTACCCCAACCATTTGGACTATCGTCACGATTGCGGCACTATAACAGTGCATAAACGCTGTGTAGGCTGGGGAGAATTGACCGTTTGAAGGAAGCGAAGATCCAGAAGCCGGAACGTCAGCAGCGCCTGTTCGGCCTGTCGACACCGTTGCGATCCGCCGTCATTCCGCCGCTGTCGGCGGCGCGCTGGCTGTTGGTGCTGATCGTTGCTGCCGGCGTCTATTTCTTCCACGGCTTCCTGTTTCCCGTGCTGGCAGCCCTCGTCATTGCTTTTGCCAGCTGGCCACTCTACCGCCGGCTGCTTGCCGGTGTCGGCGGCAACCGCACCGTCGCCGCGACGCTCGCCATCCTGTTCATCCTTGCCTTCCTGGTGGTGCCGATAGCGCTCGCCGGCACCTACGCCATCAACGAGGTCCGCGAATGGGTGGGCTGGGCGATCGAGACCAACAGGCACGGCGCGGTCACACCGCACTGGATCACCTCGCTGCCTGTCGTCGGCGAGTGGCTGAACGAACAGTGGATCGACAATTTCGGCCATCCCGGCGGCATCGGCGAGCTGATCCAGCTGGTCAGCGGCGCCAATATCGGCAGCATCTATCGCGGCGTGCTGGCTGCCGGCGGCAGCGCCTTCGGCCTGTTGCTGACGCTGCTGTTCATGATGATCGCGCTGTTCTTCGCCTACCGCGACGGCGAACACTTTGCCAGCCAGATCGACCGGCTCGGCGAACGCATCCTGCCGACGCGCTGGGAGCGGATTTCGCGCGTCGTGCCGGCGACCATTTCCTCGACCGTTACCGGCATGACCGTGATCGCCATCGGCGAGGGGCTGGTACTCGGCATCGCCTACTGGCTGGCCGGGGTGCCGTCGCCGGTGACGCTGGGCGCATTGACCGGCGTGATGGCGTTGATCCCCGGTGGCGCGCCGCTGTCGTTTACGCTTGTGTCGATCTACCTCGCCGCCAGCGGCTCGCCGATGGCGGGTCTGGCGCTGTTCATCTGGGGCGCGGTGGAACTGTTCATCGTCGACAAGACCTTGCGCCCGAAGCTGGTCGGCGGACCGATCAAATTGCCCTTCCTGCCGACCTTTTTCGGCCTGATCGGCGGCGTCAAGACGATGGGCTTTCTCGGCCTGTTCATCGGCCCCGTGCTGATGGCGCTGCTGGTGGCGATATGGCGCGAATGGCTGCGCGAGGTGGAACTGGCCGAAGACACCGTTCCAGATGCCGTCGCCGAGCTCGAAGGCGGGCCGCCGCAGATCGAGATTGTCGCCGGCCCGGCGAAGAAAAGTCAGGCTGGGTAAGCGACAGCAAGTGCTGCCCGGCGCTTGCGCCCCTCATGCAGCTGCCACAGGGAATGCGCGACCAACGTGACGATCAGGATCACGCCGCCGATCAGGCTGTTGCGCGACGGCGTCTCGGCAAAGATCATCCATATCCAGACCGGCGCCAGAACCGTTTCCAGGAGATAGAACATCGCCACTTCCGGGCCTGAAATGTATTTCGGCCCGTTGGCTAGGCAGAAGAAGGCGAACGGCATGATGACGGCGCCGTTGAAAACGATCCACCATGGCGCTTCCACCTGGAAACCGGTCTTGGAAACCATGAGTGCCGCCAGCCCGAACGGCAGCAGGACGCCGGTCAGCGCGGTGAACCCCATATCCCTGCCGCTGGCGCGCGAAACGGTGATGGCGCAGGCAATCGCCAAGGCCGAACACAGCGCCATCACGTCGCCGAACAGATATCCCGTGCCGACGGAATCGCCGACGATGATGGCGATGCCGACGATCATCAGCGCCATTGCCGCAAGCGTCAGCGGCCGCGGTCGCTCCTTCAGGAACAGCCACGACAGCAGCGCCGAGAACATGGTGGAGAAGGCCAGGATGAAAACCAGATTGGCGGTCGAGGTGTTGTAGACGGCAGTGATGAAGGCGATTGCGCCGAGCCCGTAGAGGGTGGCGACGACGAGCCCCGACCAGCCGGGTATCAGCTGCGGAGCATTCTTGCTGAACGAGCGCCAGATGGCCCATACGATCAGCCCTGCCACGAAGGTGCAGCCGGTGCGCAGCAAAAGGATCGTCCAGGCTTCGCCATGGGCGAGCCGGATCAGGGGAATGTCGATGGTCAGCGCCAGCCCGCCAAGCGCGGTGAGCAGAAGTCCTTTGGTTTGGGCATTGTGAGAGGACATGCAACGGCTTTCGCAATGATTTGAGCAGATGCCGGTCGGCGCAATCGCCCCGCCAACGGGCGGAAGACCAGCATCGTCTCGGCTGAAAATGTTTAGATCAGGATCTGGTAAGAAGAAAAATCAGCGCGTGACCGCTTCGTGGTCGTAGCGTTCCCAGCCCTTCGGGCCGAGATGCTCCTGCGGCATGAAGCGCATTTTATAGTTCATCTTGCGCGAGCCGTTGACCCAGTAGCCGAGATAGACATGGGGCAAGCCCATGGCCCGGGCGCGGGCGATATGGTCGAGGATCATGAAGGTGCCGAGCGAGCGGTCCTCGAACTCGGGATTGAAGTAGGAATAGACCATCGACAGGCCATCGGCCATCTTGTCGGTCAGCGCCACGGCGATCAGCTCGCCCTGGCCCTTGCCGGTGATAAATGTGTCGGGGCCGCGGCGCCGGTATTCGATCACCTTGGTGTCAACATGGGTATCCTCGACCATCATGGCGTAATCGAGCACCGTCATGTCGGACATGCCGCCGCGGCGGTGGCGGGCGTCGAGATAGCCGCGAAACAGCGAATACTGCTCGGTCGACGGCTGCGCGTCGTGCATGGCGCCGATGAGATCGGAATTGCGCTGGATCACCCGCTTCATGTTGCGGCTGGCGGTGAACTCCTGCGCCAGGATGCGCACCGAGACGCAGGCGCGGCAGGTCTCGCAGGCGGGACGGTAAGCGATGTTCTGCGAGCGCCGGAAACCGCCTTGCGTCAACAGGTCGTTCATCTCCGGCGCCTTGTCGCCGACCAGATGCGTGAACACCTTGCGTTCGAACTGGCCCTCAAGATACGGACACGGCGATGGCGCGGTCAGGAAGAACTGCGGCGACTGGGTCGGATGGTGCGTCATCGAACCTTGGGAACACTCCTGCGAATCGCTCTACCTTTGGCTTGGCTGGCGAAAAATTCAACAGGATTGTGAAGGCGGGGTTGAACGGACCCCTTCACATTTGCGCACAAATGCCTGTTGGCGTCGGTTGAACGCCGGTTCAACGGTCGCTGCGGCTGACGACGGTGCCAAGCAGCAGGTCGTGCAGTGTGCGCTTGCGATCGGAAAACAGCGTCACCAGGAGGACGAGCGGCGTCAGGATGACCGTGCTCGCCCAGAACAGCACCGAATGGACAACGGCGGTGAGGCCGTCGATACGGCTGCCGTCGAGACGATCGAGCCGAATGCCCATCATCTTCATGCCTGATGTGGCCTGGTAGCGACCGCCCAGCGTGTTCCAGATGTAGAGAATGGCGACCGCCGGCACGAGGATGGAATACAGCGCCCAGCCAAGACCGAATGTCAAAAGGCCAAGCACGGCCACCAGGATCGCGAACGGAATGGTGAGCAGCGCCACGATGCAATAGTCGATGATGAAGGCCAGGATGCGCCGCGTGCGCACACCGTCATAGGCCCTGACGTCGTCGAGCCTGCTGGTGATGATTTCGCCGTCAAGTACGCGCGCGTTCATGTCATGTCCTCGTAACAGGCGCCACGCTAGGGTGCGCCGCCACTGAAATGGTGAAGACCGCGGGCGGAATCAAGATCGGTTCGTCCATCGGTCCGGGTCGGCAGTGTGACGCGGTTGAGCCGATTGAATTTGGTGGACGGATGGCGTTAGCTTGCTGCGGCGCAACAAGACGCCGAGGGGACGGGGTTACATGGATTACGACATGCTGGTCATCGGCAGCGGCCCTTCCGGGCGCCGCGCCGCGGTGCAATCGGCAAAGCTCGGCAAATCGGTGCTGGTGGTCGACAGGGGCCGGCGCCTCGGCGGCGTCTCGGTGCACACCGGCACCATCCCGTCGAAGACGCTGCGCGAGACGGTGCTGAACCTGTCCGGCTGGCGCGAGCGGGGCTTTTACGGCCGCGGCTACCGGGTCAAGCAGGACATCTCCATCGCCGACCTGGTCGAGCGGCTGCACAAGACGCTCGACCACGAGGTCGAGGTGCTGCAGCACCAGTTTATGCGCAACGCCGTCAAAAGCGTCCGCGCCATGGCGAAATTCGTCGGCCCAAACAAGGTCAGCCTGACGGCAGACAATGGCGACTACTCGGAGGTTGGTTTCACCAATGCGCTGATCGCGGTCGGCACCAGGCCGCACCGGCCGCGCGACGTGCCTTTCGACAAGATCCGCGTCTTCGACAGCGATGAGATGCTGGAACTCGACCATCTGCCGCGCACGCTGACGGTGATCGGCGCCGGCGTCATCGGCGTTGAATATGCGACGATCTTTTCGGCGCTCGACGTACCGGTGACGCTGGTGGAGCCGCGCAACACCATCCTCGATTTCGTCGACCGCGAGATCGTCGACGACTTCATCCACCAGATGCGCGACCGCGGCATGACCATTCGCCTCGGCAGTACGGTCAAGGAAATCGTCTCAAAACCCGACTATGCCGAAGTGACGCTCGCCGATGGCCGCACCATCCGCTCCGAGATCGTGCTTTACGCCGCCGGCCGCAGCGGCAATCTCGGCAGCCTCGGCCTCGACGTGGTCGGCATCGAGGCCGATTCCCGGGGCCGCATCAAGGTCGATCCGCAGACCTTCCAGACCAGTGCGCCCAACATCTATGCCACCGGCGACGTCATCGGTTTCCCCAGCCTTGCCTCGACATCGATGGAGCAGGGCAGGGTGGCCGCCTGCCACGCCTTCGGCGTGCAACTGCCACCGCCGCCGGAAACCTTCCCCTATGGCATCTACGCCGTGCCGGAAATCTCCACCGTTGGTCAGTCGGAGGAGCAGGTGCGCGAGAGCGGCGCTGCTTATGAAGTCGGTCTGGCGCGGTTCCGCGAAACCTCGCGCGGCCACATAATGGGCGTCAACTCCGGCTTTCTGAAACTGCTGTTCTCGGTCGAAACGCGCCGCCTGCTCGGCGCCCACATCGTCGGTGAAGGCGCCACCGAACTGATCCATATCGGCCAGGCGGTGATCAACCTCGGCGGCACGGTTGATTTCTTCGTCAACAACACCTTCAACTATCCGACGCTGGCCGAAGCCTACAAGATCGCCGGGCTCGATGCCTGGAACCGGATGGGACAGGGCTAGGCGACGAGCATCTGCTCAGCCGTTCCGCCGGGCGCCGATGCGGTCTACCAAGGTCTCTTAGCCTGCCTGGCGTGCGACCAATGCTGGTCCCGCCAGCCATTGCCGGACGATGGCGGCATCCGGGTCGCCGATTTCGTGACCTGAAGGCACGATGCGCGCATCGACCTCGGCGCCATGTTTGTTGAGCAGCCTCACCAGTGGCGGCGCAAACGGCCCGTAGGTCTCGTCCGCGGCACCAGCGACAATCAGGACGCGCCTTCCTGTCAGATCGGTTGCCGGCGCATCGTCAAGCACGGGCATTGCTCTCAGCAACGCCGCTTTTCGGACGAGGCCGGAGTTGAGCAGCATCAGGCTGGAAACCAGATTGGCGCCGTTGGAATAGCCGAGGAAAGTCGCCCGGGCGAGGTCGAGCCCGTGGCGCTTTGCGGCCTCGCTTGCGAAGGCGGCAAAGTACGATGTTTCGGCACGGATGCTCGCCTGTTCGAAACTGGTCGGCGTGATCCGCTCGAACCAGCGGAAGCCGTCTTCTTGGCGGATGCGGCCACGCACCGCGACCAGCGTGGCGTTAGGGGCGATCTGCCTCGCAATCGGGACCATCGTCGTTTCGTCGACACCCGATCCGTGCAGTAAAAACAGGCTCTCGCCGCCGGCATTCTCCGGCTTGAGGAGGCGGTAGGGAAAGGCCAGATCCTGGTGCAGAAAGGCGTTCTCGTCGCTATATCGATCCACGCTCATATCTCGTTGTTTTCACGGAGACATTGGTCCTTTGCCAGCTTCAAAACGGAATATTTTCACGCTCCGCCAAATGTGATTGCAACAGGCTCATTTCAGACCGTTTCTGCGCCGATATGCTCCCTGCGGGAGGAATCGAAGCGGTGTGCGCCGATGGTCGCATCCCGGCATGAACAACGCGAGCATCCTTGCTCTCCTTTGAGGCCTTTTGTCGATGACCCTGCCAGTCCCGCCCGATCGCGCCCCGCCTATCGCCGATCGCGCTCCGCGTATCGCCGATCGCGCTCCGCGTATCCCCGATCGCGACACGCGCATTGACGTGTTCCGTGCGCTCGCACTCCTGACCATCTATATCGACCACGTGCCGGGCACCGTCTTCGAAACGCTGACCTACAAGAATTTCGGATTCTCGGACGCGGCGGAAGCCTTCGTGCTGATTTCCGGCATGTCGGTCGCACTCGCATATGGCACCAAGTTCCAGCCGGGCGGCCGGCTGCTGGCGATGTTGAAGATGTGGCGCCGGGCCGGCGTGCTTTACAGCGCCCACATCGTCACCACCATGGTTGTGATGGCGTTGTTCTGCGCCGCGGCGGTGTTCGGCCGGCGGCCGGAACTGCTCAAGCTGATCAACATCGAGCCGCTGATGAAGAACACGCCGGAGGTCATGATCGGCATTGTCACGCTCGGCCACCAGCTTGGCTACAACAACATCCTGCCGGTCTATGCGGCGCTGCTGTTGATGGCGCCGCTCTTCCTGCTCTTCGTCAGCTACCGGCCGCTGCCGGCGCTGGTCTTTTCCGGCGCGCTGTGGCTCGTCGCCGGCCTCTGGCAGATCGCGCCGCCGAACTATCCCGAGCCCGGCTTCTGGTTCCTCAACCCGCTGTCCTGGCAATTCCTGTTCAACATCGGCCTTGCCGGCATGCTGCATGTCAGGCGCGGCGGCACAATTCCCGTCAATCGTTGGCTGGTGGGCGCCGCGGCGACCTATGTCGCGGCAGCGGCGGTCTGGGTGCACAGCCCGCTCTGGGGCGAGATAACGTGGTTTAACCTGCCCGTGGTGATCGGCGGCTTCGACAAGACGTTCCTGTCGCTGCCGCGGCTCCTGCACATATTGGCGGTGAGCTATCTGATCGTCGCCCTGCCGGCTTTCTCGAACCTGTTCCGTCTCAGCCCGGACCATCCGCTTGCCCTGCTCGGCAAGCGCTCCTTGCCGGTGTTCCTCGCCGGCACGCTGATCGCCATGGCGGCGCAGGTGATGAAGCTGATCAATCCGGGCGGCTTTGCCTATGACGTCTTGCTGATTTCGGCCGGCATCGCCATGCAATTCGCGCTCGCCTTCTATCTTGAGTGGCTGTCCGGCATCGGCTTGGGCAAAAAGCCGGTTCGCAAAGAAGCGCCAGCCGTTCACCAGACCTTCGGCATGCCCGCGATGCCAAGGCTAAGCCGATGATCCCACATCAGCCGCCTAGCTAGCAGGCGAGGGGCCGGACGACCCCCGCACCACAAGATCGACCGGCAGCAATTGCCGGTGCTGCGAGCCGTCATTTTCGAGGATCGCCTTGACGGCCAGCCGGCCCATCTCGGCGATCGGCTGGGCGACAGTGGTTAGTGGCGGCTCGGAGTCGGCGCCTTCCGGCACGCCGTCGAAGCCGACGATTGACACATCGCCCGGCACGGCAATGTTACGCTCGCGCAGCCAGTCGAGCGCATGCAGCGCGATCTTGTCCGACATGGCCAGGATTGCCGTCGGCGTCTGCGGCAGCGCGAAAATATGATCGAGGCCGGCCCGAACGCTCGCCTCGTCATTGAGGGTTTCGTAGATTGGCACTTGCGAGACGTCGATGCCGAAGCGGGAGAGCTCGCCGAAATAGCCACGCAGACGGTCGCGTGTGCCCGAGTAGAGGGATGTCGTCTCGACTTGCTCCTGCGTGACGGGACCAAAGCCAGCGTCGGCAGATTCCAGGGCGAGTACGGCAAAGCTGCGATGGCCGAACTCGGCCAGATGGCGCGCCGCCAGACCCGCGCCGGCGACGTTGTCGACGCCGATCGCAGCGACCGCCTCATTTTCCGAATCGAGATCAAGCGCCACGAAAGGCAGTTTGCGTTCGCGCGCCAGTTCGACCAGCCGCGACCCACCCTCGATGCAGAACACGATGAAGCCGTCGACCAGGGCGCTCTGGATGTTCCAGGCGAGCTGCTCGCTGTTGGCGGCCGAGACCAGCGAAATTCCGGCGCCGGTGGCGTCGCAGGCCTGCGAAATGCTGGCCATCATGACGCGGGCAAAGGGATCGTCGAAGAAATAGGACAATGGTTCCGCCGTTGCCACGCCGATGGCGTTGACCTTGCCGGCGCGCAGCAGCCGGCCCTTGGGATCCGGGCCGGCATAGCCCATCGCTTCCGCCGCCGCCTTGACCCGCTCACGGACCTCTTCGCGCACGATTTCCGGGCGAGCGAACACGTTGGACGCGGTACCGTGCGAGACCCCGGCCGCCTTGGCGATGTCGGCAAGCCGCACTGGTCTCGTCTTGCCGGAGGTCAATGCCGTCATTTTCGTCTCCTGAACCGGAGCCTGTTTAGCACTTTCGTTGGATCGGTTCAAATTTTCCCTTGATCGGACGGCGGAGAGGGTCTATATTTGAATCGATCCAAGGGATTCACCAAGTATAACTTGGATCGATTCAAGAGGAGGGTGCCGTGCATCCCGTGAATTATCTGTTCGAAGACATCTACGGCAATGATTGGGGCATAGTCTCCGACGCCGCCACCCGCAGGCGCCGCGACAAGGTCGGGCCCTGGAGGCGTGACCTGCAATACCTTGTGAAACGCAAGCGCAGCTGATCGGCCCCGGCATTTTCGTGCCAGCTGATTGGATCGATTCAAGTTCTTGAAGAGGAGACGAACATGCATCCCGTGAAGCATCTGTTCGAAGACATTTATCGCAATTACTGGGGTATCTCGCCTGCCACGGAGCAGCCGGAAAGGCGGCGGCCGACCAAGTCTGCCAAGCGCAACCGCGACCTGCTGCCGCAAAACCGGCAGGATTAAGCCTCGTGTGATATCTGATGGGACAGGGTTCTTGGCTCGTCAGGACCGTTGCCGCACGAGCGCCGAGGCCGCGATCACCAGCCAGCCCGCGATGAGCAAGGTGCCGCCGATCGGCGCCGACATCGGGAACAGCCGCGATCCCACGAAATCCCGTGCCAGCAGATCGCCGCAGAACAGAACAAGCCCGACGAGCAGCACCAGGCTGCCGATCCGCAAGATCCGGTTTGCGCCGGCGAGGCCGACGGCCAAAAACACCGGCGCATGCATGAGCAGGAAGGATGCGGCCGTGCCGACGAAGGCGCCGCCGAGATGCGCTGATGCCGCCGACAGCGCCACGCCCGCCGCGCCGGCAATGCCGCCGGCGAAAACGAGGATGCGCGCGCTGTTTGCTGGTGCTGACTCGGCGATGCTCATGTCTCGGGCTCCGTGATTGACGATAGGCGGCGCGACCTGTCTGTCAGGATTTTTCCGATATCGCCAGCATGTCGCGCGTGCGGCGCGCCTGGGCCAGCCAATTATACGCGGCACCGCCCGCCATCAGCAACGACGTGCCGAGAAACACCGCGCGCATGCCGAAATGGCCGCCGACGAAGCCGCCCAGCAGCGGCCCCGCAACCTGGCCGACATATTGCGCCGAGATTGCCAGGCCCAGCACATTGCCGCCGACCCCATCGGGAACATTGTGGCGGATGACGCTGGTGATGCAGGGCAACAGCCCGCCCAGCACCAGACCCATAAGGAACCGCAGCCCGACCAACTGCCAGCTCTCGGTGACGAAGGCCTGCGGTATCAACAGCAGCGCCGAGACGGCCAGCGATGCGACGATGACGTTCCAGTGGCCGATGCGGTCGGCGAGTTTGCCCAGCCGTGACGCCGACAGGATGGCGCCCAGCGCCGCCGCCGACATGACGACACCTGAGACCAGGGTCACCCGGCTTGCCTCCGCGACCAGTTGCTGGACGTAAACGGTGATGATCGGCTCGATCGACATGTTGGCGAAGGTGAACAGCATGCCGGTCGCCAGCATGGCCACGACAGGGCGTTTGTCGGGGATCTGCGCCCAACTTCCCTTTGGTTTCTCCTCGCGTTTTGCCTGTACTGGCGGGCGAGGCATCTCCTTTATCAGGAACGTCGTCGCCAGCGCCGCCAGGAAAATGACGCCGCCCGCGATGAGGAAGGTGGCGCGAATACCGATCAATGGCGGCAGCGCGCCGCCAAGCAACGGGCCGACCAGGGAGCCTGCGGTGATGCCGGCCGACAGCACGCCAAGCGCCCAGCCGGAGCGCTCCTTCGGCGTCTGCATGGCGACAAGGATCGTCGAGCCTGAGGAATAACCGCCGGCAAAGCCGATCAACAGGCGCAAAAGCACCAATTGCCAGACGGTCTGCACCATGCCGGTCAGCGACATGCAGATCGCCATGCCGAAACTGGCACGCACCAGCATCACCTTGCGGCCATAACGGTCACCCAGCCGTCCCCACAGTGGCGCGACAAGGGCGGCGGCAAGGAAGGTGGCGCCGAAAGCGATGCCGGACCATTGCACGATCGCCGCGTGGCCCACGGCGCCCAGCTGTTCGACATAGAGCGGCAGGAACGGCAGCAGCAACGTCATCGCCACAAGCGTGCTGAACGATCCGGCAAAGCACACGAACAGGTTGCGCCGCCAATGAATGTTGTAGGTGGAAGGCGCTTCGGCGGCCCGCGCTGCACTGTCCTGCGGCATGTCCTGTCCTGTCCGCTTGCTGCGGATACCATTTTGGGATACCAATTTGGCACCCTCATGGACGCAAAGCCCGGCTGCTGTCAATCAGGCGCCCTCAATGTGATCGGCAAGACCAATGGGCAAGGCCGATCGCCAGCAATGGAAGCAACTATGTCGCAGATGCAGATCGTCGAAAAAGCGCTTCGCGAGATGATCCTTGGCCTCGAGGTCGGTCCTGGCGAGCGGCTGACGGAGCGCTGGATCGAGAGCCGCTTCGGCGCCTCGCGCACGCCGGTCAGGGCAGCCCTGCTGCGGCTGGAGACGGAAGGGCTGATCTGCCGCGACGGGCGCGGTTGGACCGTGTCGCCGATCAACCTTGCCGAACTGGAACAGATCGCGGTGTACCGCGAAGCCGTCGAGGTCGCGGCGGTCAGGCTGACTTCGGCGCTGGCCGACAGGAGCGCAGCCGATGTCATCAAGGCGATGCTGGACTCCTGCGACACTGCCACGCCGCGCGAGGAATGGCACCGCGTCGGCATGGATTTCCATATCGAACTGGCGCGGCTCTCCGGCAACGAGTTCCTGTTCCGGGCCGTGCGCGATGCCATGACGCGCCTGTCGCGGGCGCGCTGGCTGGAGGTGCGCGACGAGGCAGCGCTCGGCCGCGCCTGGAGCGAGCATCACGCCATTCTGGCAGCGGTGCGGGCCGGCGATGCCGATGCGGCGGCGGCGCGACTTTCCGCCCATATCGCCGGCAGCCGCGCCCGCCTGGTGACGTCGTTGCACAATGACCGGCGCGGCCTGCGCGCCAGGGGTTTTGCCGTCGTCGCCGCTTGATACCGGTCACGAAAACGAAAGAACGCCGTCGCGATCCGCTTTCGGCCTCGCTTCGCGGACGCCGATGGCGTAAGAGGCGGCCATGGAAAACAACCGATTTGAAACACCCGTGACCGTTAAGTCGGGCACGGAGGGAAGCACTCAGCTCTTACGTACGGTGCGCGAGGCTTCCGATTACCTGCTCAACAGCTGGCCCGGCAAGCGCAGCCCCAAGCACCGCGAAGCGCTGCAGGCCTGCCATGACGCGCTGGCCGGCGACAAGCCGGCGATGATTGCAAGACGCGCCTTCATCGCCGCCGCGCGCGAGGTCAACGTCTTCGTCAGCGACAAGGCCCCGGCCTGATCACATCGGCCTGATCAGACCGGCATTTTGCCAGGATCCGGCCCGTTTCGCGGGCCGGTGATCCTGTCTTGCCTATTTTTCTGTCTCGGTGTCGGTTTTGGAACTTGCCTCGTTCTCAGGCTCGGCGCGCTCCTTGGCCGCGACCTTGGCGGCGAGCTTCTCCGCCTTCTTGGCGGCCTTCTGCCGGTCGCGCTCTTTGCGTTCCTGACCGTAATTCGGTGGTCGAGCCATATCGTTTCCTTTCGCTGTGCCTGATCCTGCCTAGAAGCATTGGCCGGCAAACACAACAGCGCCGCGAGGGCAGATGCCAGCGGTTGTGGACTTGCGTGATGGCGAACACAATGGTTTAGAAAAGGCTGCGGGACAGTTGCTGGAGCCGCCGCCGACCGATTTCGAATCAAAACGACCGATGGCCACGCTTCAAAGAAACGCACAGAAGCTGATCTACTATGCGCGCAACGCCATGCGCGACATCGCGCCGCCGGTTCTTTTCCGGCGCCGGCTCGGCCGGCTGCTCGATCAGGCCAGGCTTTCCGACGCATCGGTCCGCCAGCGGCTCAATTACTACAACACGCTGCGGGAGCCTTTTAGCCCCAGCCCCGAGGCCGTGCCGGTCAGCCGGCTGCCGTCGGACCGCAGCATGTACTATTACGATCTGAAGGAGTTCACCCGTTATTTCGACCCAGATCTGCGCATCGACCTGGAATTCGGCGACGTCATCGAAGTGCCGAAGATGCCGTCGATCGTCAAGGACCGGCCGATAGCGGGCGACAACGGCAACGGCGTCCTGTTCAAGCTGAACAAGTTCCGTCATTTCTACATGCCGGCCGACGATATCGCCTTCGCCGACAAGCATCCGCTCGTCGTTTGGCGCGGCGAACTCAACAATCCGATCCGCACCTTGTTGCTGGATGCAGCCCGCAATCTGCCGTTCTGCGATGTCGGCACGCCGAGGGCGACAGCACCTGCGGAATACCGCAAGCCCTATCTCAGCATCGATCAGCAGCGCCGCTACCGCTATATCATCTCGCTCGAAGGCAATGATGTCGCGACCAATCTGAAATGGATCATGAGCTCGAACTCGCTCTGCCTGATGCCGCCGCCGACCTATGAGACCTGGTTCGCGGAAGGGCAGCTCGAGCCCGATGTCCATTATGTGCCGCTGGCGCCCGACTTCAGCGATCTGGCCGACCGCGTGCACCATCTCGAGAAACATCCGGCCGAGGCCCAGCGCATCGTTGCGGCGGCCAACACCTATTGCCGCAAATTCGCCGACGAGCGGGCCGAGCAGGCGATCTGCCTGCTCGTGCTCTACAAATATTTCGTGCTCAGCGGCCAGATCGAGCCCGATCCGCAGGTCTGGCGGTTTATCGCGGGCTAGCGGTCTCCGGCGCCCTTAAGTCAGATGATGCTGCGGTCCATAACCAGATCGGCCGGGCCGAAGCGGTCCTTCGCCGTAAACTGCTGGTGCCAGTAGGGATAGAGCACCGGCGGCCGGCTGACGGCATCGAGACGCTGGCGTTCATCAAAGGACAGCGTCAGGCTTGCCGCGGCGAGATTGTCTTTCAACTGGGCTTCGTTGCGCGCCCCGATCACCAGCGAGCTGACGGCCGGCCGGCCAAGCAGCCAGGCCAGCGCCACCTGGGCCGCCGAAACGCCGCGTGCCGCACCGATATCGACCAGCACGTCGACAATCCGCCACAGCCGGTCCTCGTCGCGGATCGGGGGTTCCGACCAACCGCCGATCTGGCGCGCCGTCGGACTGTCGCGGCGGTATTTTCCCGACAGCAGGCCGCCGGCGAGCGGGCTCCACACCAAGACGCCAAGGCCCTGGTCGACCGAGATCGGCAAGAGCTCATACTCGGCCTCGCGTGCTTCCAGCGTGTAGTGGATCTGCTGGGTGATGAAGCGCGGCTGGTGCTGGCTGTCGCTGATGCCGAGCGCCTTCATGACCTGCCAGCCGGAATAGTTGGAGCAGCCGACATAGCGGATCTTGCCCTGGGCAACCAGCGTGTCGAGCGCGGAGATGGTTTCCTCGAGCGGCGTCGCGCCGTCCCATTCGTGCAGGAAATAGATGTCGATGACATCGGTCCTGAGGCGCTTCAGGCTCTTCTCGCATTCGCGGATCAGATGATGGCGCGACAGGCCTTCGTCATTGGGGCCCTTGCCGATCCGCATGCGCGCCTTGGAGGCGATCAGCACGTCGTTCTTGCGCTTGCCGCCGAGCGCCTCGCCGATGATCTCTTCCGACAATCCGTTCGAATAGACATTGGCGGTGTCGATGAGATTGATGCCGGCATCGATGCAAGTGTCGATGATGCGCGAGGCCTCCGCGAGATCGGAATTGCCGACGGCAGCGAACGGCCCGCTGCCGCCGAAGGTCATGGTTCCCAAGGTCAGCGCCGAAACTTTCAAGCCGGAACGGCCAAGCGTGCGGTATTCCATGTCAGATCCTCGTAGTTTTGGTGGGGAGGCGGTTTTAGCAGGAAAGGGCGGGGAAGCCCGAAGGGGTCCGCTATTTGTAGGACAATTTGAGCGGCTTGTCGCCATGCCAGGGCGCTGGATCGGCAATGCCTCGCTGCTTTGCAGTGAAGACCGGCTGGCCGGCGGCTTGCAATAAAACCGTCATTGCCGGCCTATATCAAGTCGGCTCAGGGTTTCATGTCAGCCGGCAAGCGGAGCATTGGAAATGAATGAGCTAAAGCAGAATTCTGCGGCCAGGGATTGGCTGGAAGCCGAACTCGCCGACACGCTCGATGAGGACTATGAGCTGGAAATCTCGGAGCCGGCGCTGTCGCTGGAGATCGCCAAGATCTACAAGAACGCGCATCCGCCGTCGATCGATCGCATGCAGTATTTCCGCGACCTGATCGGCTTGCAGTCGGAACTGATCAAGCTGCAGTCCTGGGTTGCCTACCACAAGAAGAAGCTGGTGGTGGTTTTCGAGGGCCGTGATTCCGCCGGCAAGGGCGGCGTCATCAAGCGCATCACCCAGCGCCTCAACCCGCGCATCTGCCGCGTCGTGGCGCTGCCGGCGCCGACCGAGCGCGAAAAGTCACAATGGTATTTCCAGCGCTACGTGCCGCATCTGCCGGCCGGCGGCGAGATCGTGCTGTTCGACCGCTCCTGGTACAACCGCTCCGGCGTCGAGCGGGTGATGGGCTTTGCCGAACCCGATCAGGTCGAAGAGTTCTTCCGCGATGTGCCGGAGTTCGAGCGCATGCTGGTCCGCTCCGGCGTCACGCTGGTCAAATACTGGTTCTCGATCACCGACGAGGAACAGCAGATGCGCTTCATGATGCGCATCCACGATCCGATGAAGCAGTGGAAGCTGTCGCCGATGGACCTGCAGTCGCGCGTGCGCTGGGAGCAGTACACCAAGGCCAAGGAAGAGACGTTTGCCCGCACCAACATCCCAGAGGCACCGTGGTACATCGTCGAAGGCAACGACAAGAAGCGGGCGCGGCTGAACTGCATCGACCATCTCCTCAAACAGCTGCCCTATGAGGACGTGCCGCACGAAGAAATCACGCTGCCCGAGCGGGTGTTCAACCCGGAGTACGAGCGCCAGGTCCTGCCGCGCGAGCTTTACGTGCCGGAGAAGTATTGAGCACTTCTCCTTCTCCCCGTTTCACGGGGAGAAGGTGCCCGAAGGGCGGATGAGGGGCAGCGCCGGCATCGACGAATTCACAGCCGTCGGACGCTGCTAACCTCCAAAAGCAGCGCTGCCCCTCATTGCCTGCCGGGCATTTCTCCCCGTAGAACGGGGAGAAAGAAGCCTGCGCCTATCACTTCGCCACTACACCCGCTTGATCGTCACATGCGTGGCGAGCGCTGTCGCCACCTGCTCGGTGCACTGGTAACCCAGCTTCAGCATATCCAGCCCGGCAAACAGGCTCTCGCCCCTCCCGAGCAACACCGGCGACACCGCCAGATGCAACTCGTCGATGAGCTTCTCTTGCAGATATTGCCGGATGGTGGAAACGCCGCCGCCGACGCGGACATCCTTGCCGCCGGCCGCGGCCTTTGCTTGTTCGAGCGCGGCGTGGATGCCGCCGGCAACGAAGTGGAAAACGGTGCCGCCTTCCATCACAATGGGGTCGCGCTTGTAGTGGGTCAGCACGAAGGTCGGCACGTGATAGGGCGGGTTGTCGCCCCACCAGCCTTTCCAGCTCTCGTCTGGCCATTCGCCGCGGATTGGGCCGAACATGTTGCGGCCGAGGATCCAGGCCCCGACATTGTCGAAGCTGCGGACAGTGAACCGGTCGTCCACATCGGTGGTGCCGCCATCCTTGCCGACCATCTCATGGAAGGTGCGGGTGCCGGTCATCCATTTGTGCAGATATTCGCCACCAACGCCGAGCGGATTTTGCAGGTCCTGGTCAGGACCGGCGCCGAAACCGTCGAGCGACAAGGTGAAGGCATTGACGCGAAGTTTGCACATGGAGACTCCCTTTCGGTGACCAGTTGTGATTTGCAATCAGTATTCAAACTGATTGCATCTTGCAACTAGTATTTTTAGAGGCAAGCCGATCTGTGGAATGCGCAGGGACCTCAAGCCGCCACGCGCTTCGGCATCACGGCAAACGGGCTGAGCCCAAGCCAGATCTGCATCTTGCCGGCGACGTCGAGATCGCCGGTCAGGCTGATCTTGTCGCGTTCCTTGTGAACTGTCGTCAGCCCCATCCAGATCGAGGTCATGGTGCACAGATCGGTCGAGACGTAGAGATCGACGTCGAAGCCCGGATCGTACCAGCAAAGATCGACCTCGCCCTGCTTTTCGACGATCAGCCACCACGATCGTTTTGACGCCGGCAGGTCATGGTACAGGAATTGTATCACGGTGCGCCCGTCCGGCAGCGGACTGGGGTTCAGATTGCGCCGCATGTCCCACATCAGCAGCGACGGATCGAGGTTTTTGAGCGACAGCCTGGCCTCGACCCATTTCTGGCCCCAAAACCCCATCGCCTCGACAACCGGGCGCAAATCCCGGCCCGCCTCGGTCAGCCGGTATTCGAACACGCCCTTCTCGGTCGCGATCTCGGTCCGCTCGACGATGCCGCCGGCCTCGAGGTCCTTGAGCCGTTGCGACAGAAGGGTTGGCGACATTTTCGGCACGCCGCGGCGCAAATCGTTGAAGCGGGTCGATCCCGCCACCAGTTCGCGCAGCAGCACCATGGTCCAGCGTGTGCAGAGCAGCTCGGCGGCCATGGAGAGCGGGCAGAATTGCTTGTAACCGGCTTGTGTCATGTGGTGAGCTCCAAAAGATGTTGCCGGACCTTATTCAGAAAACCTGAGTTCAGCCAGTACAGAAGCTGTACTGGCACCCCCGGTACAGTTCTGTGACTGGAGCGGTCCGGCGCCGCCATGCGAGGCAGCGGTCACGTCACCGGGCAGTCCGGTGCCGATCCATGAGGAGTTGGACAATGACCGCTTACGTGATCGCAGACATCAAGGTGAAGGACGACAAATGGGTGCCGGCCTATGCCGCTTCGGTGCATGACCTCGTCCACAAGCATGGCGGCAAGTATCTCGCCCGCAGCGGCAATGTGAAGACGCTGGAGGGCAAGCCGCTCGACACCAGCCTGATCGCCATCATGGCGTTTCCGTCGGCAAAGGCAGCCGAAGCCTTCACCAACGATCCGCAATACGCTCCGTTTGTGGCGGAGCGTCAGAAGGGCAGCGACAGCCGCTTCCAGCTGATCGACGATACCGATCTCGCCGGAACGATTCCTTATTTGCCAAAGGCGTGAGGAAAAGCCGGAACCCGGAAAGTCCGGGTTCCGGCTAGCCCTTCAGCATTTGCGCCACTTCGGGCGCGAAGCAGGTGGACGGGTACTCTCACGCGATTTAGTCTTGAACTCGAAAGTCGGTAAACTGAGCAGGCGCGCACGTGACCATTATTTCACTCATTGCAAAACTGTTTGCCAACCGGAACCGCCCGCAGAATAGGCCAGCTCAAGTCCCAGAGCGGGTTTTCCGCAAAGAGGCGAAATTCAAGAAACATGGAAAATTCTTCCAGATCGGACCGACATATCGCGGCGGGTCCCATTGTCTTCAGCTGGAAAACGCCCAAGCTTTGGTGCCGCCATCCCGCATACTGCTCGGGCCGACGGAGTTTGGGGGATACGGCTTTCCTGAGTACCCGGAGACGCCCAGGCTACGGCCTGAAGCGACAGACTATTGCAGGCCACCAAAAGACTTAGAAGATTTTCATTGTTACTGGCTTGTATCCGAGCGCCTGAAGGACGTTCTGCAGTCAGTCGACCCCGATGGGGTCGTGTTTAACGACTGCGACGTATTCTATTTGAGCGGAAAGCCGATCGAACCAAAGCACTACCTTTGCGACATCGTTCGCAAGATTGATGCCGTGGATCTCGAATCGTCGAAGTTTAGGCTTTTGATCGGCGAGAATGGAGGCGTCCACTACGACCGCGCCGGAGGCGCCTGCTTCTATTTCAAGGAGGAGATTGTTGGCGATGCGCATATCTTCAAACAGAAGAACATGGGCATTGTCATTTGCACCCCCAAATTGAGAGAAGCCTGTGTTGAAGCAGGCATCAAGAATCCCGACTTGTTCCAAGACATGTCGGTTTACGGGAGCGGTCGGCTGGATTTCGAAACAAGAAATGTCAAAGAGAGTTATGTGCTGGAGTGAAATTTATCCCTTCAGCATCTGCGCCACTTCCGGCGCGAAGTAAGTCAGGATGCCGTCGCAGCCGGCGCGCTTGAAGGCGAGCAGCGATTCCAGCATCGCTTTCTCGCCGTCGATCCAGCCATTGGCAGCCGCCGCCTTGATCATCGAATATTCGCCCGAAACCTGGTAGGCGAAGGTCGGCATCTGGAACTCATCCTTCAACCGCCGGATGATGTCGAGATAGGGCAGACCGGGCTTGACCATCAGCATGTCGGCGCCCTCGGCGATGTCCTGCTCGGCCTCGCGCACCGCTTCGTCGGAATTGGCGTGGTCGAGATAGTAGGTCTTCTTGTCACCCTTGAGCAGGCCGGCGGTGCCGACCGCCTCGCGGTAGGGGCCGTAGAAGGCGGAGGCGAATTTCGTCGCATAGGACATGATCGCCACATCCTGAAAACCATTGGCGTCGAGCGCGTCGCGGATGGCGCCGATGCGGCCGTCCATCATGTCGGACGGCGCGATGATGTCGGCGCCGGCCGCCGCCTGGATGACGGCCGCGGCGGTCACCTGTTCCACCGTCTCGTCATTGACGATGATGCCGTCGCGCAAGATGCCGTCATGGCCGTGCGAGGTGAACGGGTCGAGCGCCGCATCGGTGATGATGCCGATCTCCGGCACCGCGTCCTTGATGGCGCGGGTGGCGCGGTTGATGATGTTTTCCGGGTCGAGGATGTGCGATCCCGTCTGGTCGCGCAGGCTGAGTTCAACATTGGGGAAGGTGGCGATCGCCGGAATGCCGAGCTTAGCGGCCCGCTCGGCCTCCTTGACGGCGAGGTCCAGCGACAGGCGGAAGACGCCGGGCATGGCGGCGATCGGCTCGCGCGTGTTCTTGCCGTCGATCACGAAGATCGGCCAGATCAGATCGTTCACCGTAAGCCGGTTTTCCTGCACCAGGCGGCGCGACCAGTCGGCCTTGCGCATGCGCCGCAAGCGGCGGCTGCCGGTGATCTCGTCGACGCTGCGCGCACCGGCGGGCTTTGCCGGTGCGAATTTGTTGCTCGTCGCGGGGGTGAATTTGTTCATCGCAAAAACTCCGGGTCGGGGCGGCTTTTACCACGAGGCCTTGCCGCTGACCAATGCGACACGATTGTGCCAGTCGATAACGCGCTGCTTACGGCTTCGGCGGCCACGCCAGTTCTGGGCCGGTTTTGAAGAACGACACATTGTTGGTGAAGGTGCTCTCCGGGGCGAGCCGGATCAGGCGCCCGTCCGGATGGCCGATGTCGGCGACATTGTCGATGAACCAGCGGTTCCAGGTCGCCTCCGGGCCGAGATATTTGTGCAGCAGCCGTTTGAAGCGGTTCGGCGCCATCGCTTCTATGGTGGCGACGCCGCGCAGGCCGAGATGCAGCAGGATGCCGGCCTCATTGTCGAAATGGACGATCTCCACGGCGCAGCGCGGGTCACGTTCGAGGTGTTTGACAGCACTTGCGCCGGTCGAGCCGAGTAGCCAGATCGCAGCGTCCTCCCAGATGAACCACATCGGCGCGTTGCGCGGCGCGCCGTCAGCGGTCACGGTCGCCAGATTGGCCATCAGCGGGCGGCTGAGAACATCATCCGGGTCGAACTTTTTCGGCATCTCCCAGCCATGGCTCGGCGCTGCGGTTTGAAGCGTCATGCGTTTGTCCCTGCATCAGAAGAAAGGCTGTTTTGCCCGGCAATTTTGCGCGCATTTCTGTCGGGGGCAAAGCACGGTCGCGTTGCCTTGCGAAAATCCAAACCGCGCCCGCCGGTTGACGCACCCATGCGCCACCTTTAGCACTTCAGTCCCGCAGGCGCGGGGAGGGATTCTCTGACGATGGACTTTGGCGGCGGCGACGAGATCCGCTTCGAACGGTTGGGCAAGGCAGGCGTCGTCACGCTGACGCGGCCGCAGGCGCTCAATGCGCTGACACATCGCATGATCAAGGCGCTGGACAAGGCGCTCGACGCTTTTGAACGCGATACCGGCGTCGATGTCGTCGTCGTCAAGGCCGAGGGCAGAGCGTTTTGCGCCGGCGGCGACATCATGCACGTCTACGAGGCCCGCGCCGGGAAGCCGCCGGTCGAGTTCTTCGCCGACGAATACCGGCTCAACGCCCGCATCAACAGTTACAAAAAGCCCTATGTCGCGCTGATCGACGGGATCGTTATGGGCGGCGGCGTCGGCATCTCTTTCCACGGTTCGCAGCGTGTGCTGACCGAGAACGCCCAGTTCGCCATGCCCGAAGTCGGCATCGGTTTCTTCCCCGATGTCGGCGGCAGCCATCTTCTGCCCGACCTTGGCGGCAGCTTCGGCATGTATCTGGCGCTGACCGGCAACCGCATCCGCTATGGCGATGCGCTGTGGTCTGGCCTGGCTACCCACACCATCAAGGCCGCCGACCAGGCTGCCTTTCTCGACCGGCTCTGCGCCAATGGCGATCCGGAATCGGTGCTGCGCGGCTTTTTCGTGCCGGCCAGGCGGGAGACCGGCCAGCCGGTGCTGGAAGCCATTGCCCGGCATTTTTCCCAACCCTCGCTCGCCGAAATCCTCAAGAGCCTGGAGCGGGCGGCAGGCGCCGACGAGTTTGCCGCCAAGACGCTCGCCACCATCCGCACCCGCTCGCCGACCAGCCTCAATGTCGCGTGGCGCCAGATCAGCGCCGGGCTGACGCTGTCGATGGAAGCCTGCATGAAGATGGAGTTCCGCATCCTCAACCGCATGCTGGCCGGGCACGACTTCTATGAAGGCATCCGCGCCGTCCTCGTCGACAAGGGTTCGACGCCGCAGTGGCGGCCGGCAAGCCTGGCCGAGGTCGACGCTGCTTCGGTGGACGCCTATTTCGCGCCGCTCGAACGGGAGCTCGAACTGTGAGCGAGGTCACGTCGCGGCGCATCGTGCTGCAGCCCTCGGGCGTCGAGATCATCTTCGCCTGGTTCCAGCGCGTCATAGCGGGCTATTGCCTGCTGTTCGGCATCCTGTACTGGATCCGGCTGATCGGTTTTTATCCCGGCCCGCTGTGGCGCTTCGACCTGATGCCGGTGCACTGGCAGGTCGTGGCGGTGATGCTGGCCGTGTTCTTCCCCTTCGCCGCCGCCGGCCTGTGGATGCTGGCGTCGTGGGGCCCGGTGATCTGGTTCATCTGTGCTGTCACCGAGACCATCATGTATGCCGGCTTCCCCGATCTCTACGGCCACCGGCCGCTGATCGTCTTCTCGCATGCCGCGGTCGCGCTGCTCTACATCGCCTTCCGCGTCGTCATCTGGATGCGCAAGCGCCCTGCGCGCGCCTGAAACGCCGCCCCGCAGCCATTGGCTAAATCTTTAGGTTAATTATCCTTGCTCGGGTGACCGTTCGTTAAGCGTCTTGCGAAACCTATTACCGGTAAGCTCTTGTTAGCCCTAGCGTTTAAGTCGAATTTTATGAGTATTCGATAGTGTCGCAATCAAGGTGAAAAACAAAAAATCACCAGGGCGACAAACGAGAGGCAAAGACAATGATCAATTCGCGTCCGGCGGCGAAGACCGCCAACGTATCCGACGATCGCCGCGAGGCTATCCGTTCGCTTTACATGGAATCGCTGCAGCTGGTCGAGCGTCTGCATCGCCGTCTGCTTGACGTGATCAAGGACGAGTTCGACCGCAATGGCCGTTCCGACATCAATGCCATCCAGGCGCTGCTTCTGTTCAACATCGGCAACTCCGAGCTGACCGCCGGCGAGCTGCGCTCGCGTGGCTACTATCTCGGCTCGAATGTCTCCTACAATCTGAAGAAGCTGGTCGATCTCGGCTTCATCAACCACCAGCGCTCGCGCATCGACCGCCGTTCGGTCCGCGTTTCGCTGACGCCGAAGGGCAATGAAGTGGCGGAAGTCGTCGCCGGTCTCTATGAGCGCCATGTCGGCTCGATCGAACAGGTCGGCGGCATCAACAGCGAAGAGTTCAAGCAGATGAACCGCGCGCTGCAGCGCCTCGACCGCTTCTGGAACGACACCATCGCCTACCGGATGTAATCAGCGGGCCATTGAATAGCAGCTGCGCCGGAAGAAGCGCGGCCGGAGGCAAGTCTCAGTCAACAGGCCGGTGCCGAAAAGCACCGGCCTTTTCTTTTTCGAGCCGCCTGCGCTTCCAATTCGGCGCAAAGCCACGTTGCCGCCATATTCGCGGTGGAAGCGAGGGCTGTGGGTATGCGGCGGCGAAAGCTGTTCGCGCGCCTGTAAGGTCGCATCGCCGTCCGCTTTTGACGGCCAGGTGACGCAGGTCATGGTTGGCTAATTGTTAACAATGCCAACTTTAGAGTGCGGGCGATATCGCCCAACATCGAGCACGTAGCCGAACGCTGCAACAGCCAAACGCTACAAGCCAAACACGACAAGAATGTCTGGAACGTCCATGAGAACCAGCCGCCGCTTTTTCCTTTCCGGAGCTTCCGCGCTCGCCGTTGCCATGGTTGCCAATGCCGCCAGCGCGCAGGATGTGATCGACGATATCCTGAAGTCTTCGAACCGTGGCAATTGGGACGACCAGTTCGACGCCCGCGCCTCCGAAGGCGGCAAGGTCGCCTCGACGCTGCCGATCTTCAGCCTGCAGACGGTTGCCTTCACCGAACAGGCTGTGGCGCAGTATCAGAACATCGTCGCCCAGGGCGGCTGGGGCGAGGTGCCGGCGACAAAGAAGCTGCAGCTTGGCGTCGACGATCCGGACGTGGTGCCGCTGCGCAAGCGGCTGATGGTTTCGGGCGACCTGGCGCAGAGCGCCGGCATTTCGACGTCGTTCGATTCCTATGTCGACGCCGCGGTCAAGCGCTTCCAGGCGCGCCATGGCCTGCCGGCCGACGGCGCCATGGGCAAATACACCTATGCCGCGATGAACGTTTCGGCGCAGATCCGCCTCGGTCAGCTGCAGACCAATCTGGAGCGCCTGCGCGAAAAGGCCGGCACGCTGGGCAGCCGTTATGTGCTGGTCGATATCCCGGCGGCACAGATCGAGGCGGTCGAGAACGATCGCGTCGTGCTGCGCCACACCGCAATCGTCGGCAAGATCGACCGCCAGACCCCGGTGGTCAATTCCAAGATCAACGAGATCATCGTCAATCCTTACTGGAACGCGCCGGTCTCGATCGTGCGCAAGGACATCATTCCGCTGATGCGGAAGAACCCCGACTATCTCAAGGACAGCCACATCCGCCTGTTTGCGCCGGATGGCAGCGAAGTCGATCCGATGACTGTCGACTGGTCGACGGACGATGCCGCAAAATACCGCTTCCGCCAGGATCCGGGCTCCGGCAACGCCATGGCTTCGGTCAAGATCAACTTCCCCAGCCCCGACGGCGTCTACATGCACGACACGCCGCAGCAGAGCCTGTTCGGCAAGATGATGCGCTTCGATTCCTCGGGCTGCGTGCGTGTCCAGAACGTGCGCGACCTCGTCACATGGATCCTGCGCGACACGCCCGGCTGGGACCGCCAGCATTTCGAGGCGACCATCAAGACCGGCGAGAACACGCCGGTGCAGGTCGTCAACCCGGTCCCGGTCCACTTCCTCTATGTGTCGGCCTGGTCGACGGGTTCGGGAGTCGTGCAGTTCCGCGACGACGTCTACGCGCTCGATGGCGCCAGCGAACTGCAGATCACCTCTTCGCTTTAAGCGGCTGATCTCAGTCAGGAAAGGCCACCGCAAGTGGCCTTTCCGTTCGAAGTCCCACGAGGCGGGGCTGGTGGCGCCGGCCATGCGCCAGGCTTGCCGCCGCCGAGAACATCGTCGCCGGCTACCGGCGCCGCATCGCCACTTCGGACGAGGCCGATGACGCCCGGGCCGAGGCCCGCGAAGCCGGGCGGCTGGAGCTCGAAATGCGGCTTGCCGGCATCGAGGCCGAGCTCACCGCCGTGCGCGACATGTTAAGCAGCGGCGCGATCAACGACCACACGGCGAGGGCGTTGTTTACCGAGATCACGCTCACCGAAGCCTTGCTGCAGGGGCGGCAGGAGCGAAAATAGCGGTTCAGGGCCGCTCTGGCGCAATCCGGCCAGCAAATTTCGCGCTGCAAACGTGGCGAGGCGAAAACAACTGTGTTAATGGCGCGGCAATGCATGTCGCCCGGAACCGTGCAGCGGTTTCGGGCAACGATATGCATAGATAAATGCCCCGAACCGAAGGATTTCAGGCCATGGCAACTGCAGCGGCAGCGTCGAACAAATTCGAATCCTTCTTCGAAACCACGCTGGAAGATGCCGATCCGGAGATCTTCGGCTCGATCCGCAACGAGCTTGGCCGCCAGCGTCACGAGATCGAGCTGATCGCCTCGGAAAACATCGTTTCGCGCGCCGTGCTCGAGGCGCAGGGCTCGATCATGACCAACAAATACGCCGAGGGTTATCCGGGCAAGCGCTATTATGGCGGCTGCCAGTTCGTCGACGTCGCCGAGGAACTCGCTATCGAGCGCGCCAAAAAGCTGTTCGGCTGCAACTTCGCCAATGTCCAGCCGAATTCCGGCAGCCAGATGAACCAGGCGGTCTTCCTGGCGCTGCTGCAGCCGGGCGATACCTTCATGGGCCTCGACCTGAACTCCGGCGGCCACCTGACGCACGGCTCGCCCGTCAATATGAGCGGCAAATGGTTCAAGGTCGTTTCCTATGGCGTGCGCAAGGACGACCATCTGCTCGACATGGATGCGATCGAAAAGACCGCGCATGAGACCAAGCCGAAGCTGATCCTGGCCGGCGGCACCGCCTATTCGCGCATCTGGGACTGGAAGCGCTTTCGCGAGATCGCCGATGCGGTCGGCGCCTATCTGATGGTCGACATGGCCCATATCGCCGGCCTGGTTGCCGGCGGCGTGCATCCGTCACCGCTGCCGCACGCCCATGTCGTGACCACGACCACGCACAAATCGTTGCGCGGCCCGCGCGGCGGCATGATCCTGTGCAATGACGAGGACATCGCCAAGAAGATGAACTCGGCGGTTTTCCCCGGCCTGCAGGGCGGCCCGCTGATGCATGTCATCGCCGCCAAGGCGGTCGCCTTCGGCGAGGCGCTGAAGCCGAGCTTCAAGCTCTATGCCGAGAGCGTCGCCGCCAACGCCAAGGCGCTGGCGTCGAGCCTCAAGGAAACCGGCCTCGACATCGTCTCCGGCGGCACCGACAACCATCTGATGCTCGTCGATCTCAGGCCCAAGAACGCCACCGGCAAGCGCGCCGAGGCAGCGCTCGGCCGCGCCAACATCACCTGCAACAAGAACGGCATCCCGTTCGATCCGGAAAAGCCTTTCGTCACCTCTGGCGTGCGTCTGGGCACGCCGGCCGGCACCACGCGCGGCTTCGGCCAGGCCGAGTTCCGCGAGATCGGCAAGCTGATCGCCGAAGTGCTGGACGGGCTGAAGGTCGCCAATTCCGACGAAGGCAATGCGGCTGTGGAAGCAGCCGTGAAGGCCAAGGTCGTGGCGCTGACCGATCGTTTCCCGCTCTATCCCTATCTCGGTTGACCACCAGCGGCGCTTCGTCTTTTATCCCGCGCTCTGCGCCGCTTGCTGTCCGGGCGGCGCGGCCTGTTGGAGATCTGACGATGCGCATGTTCCATCCTGCCGTTCTGGCCTTCATCGGCTCGCTTGCCGCTGTCGCCGTGTCGGGCGCGATCGCCCAGCAGCAGCCGCAGCCGGGCACGGATATCCCCGCCACAAACACCTTTGGCAGGTGGACCACCATCATCGATGCGCTCGACACCGGCCAGGATTCCCACAAGACCTGCGCTGCCTCCACGGCCTTTGTCGATGGCGGCGGCAATGCCGGCACGCTGACGCTTTCGATCTCGACTGGCGACGCCCTGCCGCCCGATGCCTATCCGGCGATCATGTTCACCGTCGCCAACAAGGAGCTGCCGACCGGCAAGAAGATCGCCGCGACCTTTGGCGACCCCGGCGTCAAGGTTTCCGCGACCGTCTATTCCAATGATGCCGGCCGCCCGAGCTGGACCGTCGACAACCAGGCCAAGACCAGTCTCGCTTTGTTGCGGGCCATGCGCCAGGTCATCTCGCTCGACGTGACGTTCGGCAAGCAAGCCGTCGCCAGCATCCCTATGGACGGCTTCACCAAGGCCTACCGCAACCTCGGAACGTCCTGCGGCTTCCCGACCAAGGACGTCGCCCCCTGACATATCGGCGCGGCTGGCAATTTTCCTCCCGCCTCGCTATCTCTGAGGGCGCGAGCGGCCGTTGCCGAACCTTTGCCGTCCCGGCAAAAACCTCTAAGCCTATCGTTCCGCCAGAATCGCCAACCTGAAGGCTCTCCATGCGCTGTCCCTATTGCCAGTCCGAAGATACGCAGGTGAAGGATTCGCGCCCCGCCGAGGATGGCGCGGCGATCCGCCGGCGGCGCGTCTGTCCCGATTGCGGTGGCCGTTTCACCACTTTCGAGCGCGTCCAGTTGCGCGATCTCGTTGTGGTCAAGAAGTCCGGCAGAAAGGTGCCGTTCGACCGCGACAAGCTCTTGCGTTCGGTGGAGATCGCGGTGCGCAAGCGCAATGTCGATCCCGAGCGCATCGACCGCGCCGTCACCGGCATCGTGCGCCAGCTCGAAAGCTCCGGCGAGACGGAAATCGCCTCGGGCGAGGTCGGCCGGCTCGTCATGGAAGCGCTGAAGTCGCTCGACGACGTCGCCTATGTCCGCTTCGCCTCTGTCTATCGCAATTTCCGTGAGGCCAAGGATTTTCACGATGTGCTGGGTGAGCTCAAAGGTGACGAACTCAAAGGCGACGAGCTGAAGAGCGAAGAGGACGCCGGCTGAGCATGGCAAGCCAAACGTCAGGGAAGGCCGATCAGCAGGCCCTCGATCGCCGCTTCATGGCCGCAGCGCTGAGGCTCTCGCGCAGAAATGCCGGCCGCACCTCGACCAACCCTTCGGTCGGCACCATCATCGTTCGCGACGATGGCGCCGGGCCGATGATCGTCGGCACCGGCGTCACCGCCGTCGGCGGCCGGCCGCATGCCGAGACCGAGGCGTTGGCTGAAGCCAGCGAGTTGGCGCGCGGCGCCACGGCCTATGTCACGCTGGAGCCCTGCGCCCACCATGGCCGCACGCCGCCTTGCGCCAACGCGCTGGTCAATGCCGGAGTGGCGCGGGTGGTAGGCGCTGCCAGCGATCCCGATCCGCGCGTCTCCGGCAAAGGCTACGCCATCCTGCGCGCCGCCGGCATCGAAGTGGTCGAAAAGGTGCTGGTCGAGGAAGCCGCCGGGCAGATGGCCGGCTATTTGATTCGATCCCTGAAAAAGCGCCCGGAAGTGACTCTGAAGCTTGCGCTTTCCAGCGACGGCAAGATCGGCAGGTATGGCGCCGGCCAGGTTGCGATCACCGGCGATGTCGCCCGCCGCGAAGTCTATCTGATGCGCGCCGAAGCCGATGGCATACTGGTCGGCATCGGTACGGCGCTGGAGGATGATCCCGCGCTCACCGTGCGGCTGCCGGGGCTGGAGAACCGCTCGCCGGCGCGCATCGTGCTCGACCGCCAGATCAGGCTGCCCGAAGCCTCGAAGCTGGTCTCCGGCATCGACCGGGTGCCGCTCTATATCGCCGCGAGCCTGGAGGCCGACCCGCTGCGGCGGTCGGTGCTGGAGCGTGCCGGTGTGCGCTTCATCGGCACCGAAACCCATGAAGGCGGCATTGCCTTGCCGGAGCTGCTCGAGGATCTCGGCGCGCTCGGCATGGCCAGCGTTCTGGTCGAAGGCGGCGCCAAGGTAGCCAGCGCCTTCCTCGCCGAAGGACTGGTCGACCGCATCGTGCTGTTCCAGGGACCGGAAGCGATCGGCGAGGGCGGCATTGCGTCGCCCATCGACGCCAACCATATCCCGGCAGGCTTCCGCAAGTTGCGCGAGATACGCTTCGGGGAAGACAGCTATGCCGAATGGGTGAGAGATATCTGAAATGTTCACTGGAATTGTCACCGATATCGGCACCGTCGCGGCCGTCAAGCCGCTGAGCGAAGGCGTCGGCCTGCGCATCGACACCGCCTATGACCCCGCGACGATCGCCATCGGTGCCTCGATCTCCTGCGGCGGCGTCTGCCTGACGGTGACGGCGCTGCCAGATGGCGGGTCCAACGCACGCTGGTTCGAGGTCGAAGCCTGGGAAGAGGCACTGAGGCTGACCACGGCGTCGGGCTGGAAATCAGGCACCAGGGTCAATCTCGAGCGGGCACTGAAGATCGGCGACGAACTCGGCGGGCACATCGTGTCGGGCCATGTCGACGGCATGGCCGAAATCATCGAGCGCAAGGATGAAGGCGATGCCGTTCGCTTCACGCTGGAGGCGCGGCGCGAACTGGCAAAATTCATTGCCCCAAAAGGCTCCGTCGCACTCGACGGCACCTCGCTTACCGTCAACAAGGTCGAGGGCACCCGTTTCGACGTGCTTTTGATCCATCATTCGCTGACCGTGACCACTTGGGGCGAGCGCAAGGTCGGCGACAAGGTCAACCTGGAGATCGACACGATGGCCCGCTACGCCGCGCGCCTAGTCGAGGCGGCGAAAGAGGGGCTTTGATGGCCGCAAGACTCACAATCGAACAGAAAAAGCGGCTTACGCGCGAAGCAATGGCCGATGTAGACGCGGGTCGTTTAGTGGATCACGAAGCTGTTCTCGTCTGGGCTGAAAGCCTCTGCAGCAAGTGCCCGCTACCGACGCCCAGCCCAAAGACGCGCTAGGCCAGGCTTCGCCTCCAGCAATCTTCCGCTTGCGATCAAACCGGCTTCGGCCTAAGTCACCGGCTACCCCCGGAGACATTCATGGCAGGCACATCCCAACACGGCAAAGCGTTCATTCGCCCGAAGAAGAAGGCCCACCTTCTGATTATCGAGGCGCGCTTTCATGACGATCTTGCCGACGCGCTACTCGACGGCGCGACGAGCGCGCTCGACGAAGCCGGCGCGACCTATGACGTCGTCACCGTTCCCGGTTCGCTGGAAATTCCAGCAGTGATCACTTTTGCGCTCGACGGCATGGGCGAGGGCGGCAAGGACTATGATGGTTTTGTCGCGCTCGGCACCATCATTCGTGGCGACACTTATCATTTCGACATCGTCGCCAATGAATCGAGCCGCGCGCTGATGGATCTCTCGGTGCAGGAAGCGATTGCGATCGGCAACGGCATCCTGACCACCGAGAACGACGCGCAGGCCTGGACGCGCGCCAAGCGCTCGGAGGGCGACAAGGGCGGCTTTGCCGCGCGCGCGGCGCTGACCATGATCGCGCTCAAGGAGAAGCTGGGAGCGCAATCGTGAGCGAACCCGCTTCGCCCGGCCAGCCCGCGATACGCCACGCCAACAAGCGTGGCGCCGCCCGTCTGGCCGCCGTGCAGGCGCTTTACCAGATGGACGTGGCCGGCAGCGGCGTCTTCGAGATCACCGCCGAATACGAGGCGTTCCGGCTCGGCAAGGAAGTCGACGGCGCGCTTTATCGCGAGGCCGACGCGCAGTGGTTCCGCGCCATCCTGGCCGGCGTCGTCGAGAACCAGACGACCATCGATCCGATCATACGCCAGGCGCTGACCGAAGACTGGCCGCTGTCCAGACTCGATTCGACGTTGCGCGCCATCCTGCGCGCTGGCGTCTACGAACTGATGAAGCGCGACGACGTGCCGGTGGCCGTCATCGTTTCGGAATATGTCGACATCGCCAAGGCCTTCTACGAGGAAGACGAGCCGAAGCTGACCAACGCCGTGCTCGACCGTGTGTCGCGCCGGGTGCGGGGCGAGGGGCGCGGCAAGGACGCATTGTGACCCGCACCGTCGCCGGCGCAGCAAGGGAAGCGCGCCGCACGGCGATCATCCTGGCGACGTCGCAGGCGATTATCGGTTCGGCTGCGCCGATTGCCATTTCCATGGGCGGGCTGGCCGGGCAATATCTGCTTGGCCCCGATAAGTCGCTGGCAACGGCGCCAATCACCGGCTTCAACATCGGCGTGGCGCTCGGCGCGTTGCCGGCCGCGGCCATCATCCGTTGGCTCGGCCAGCGCGGCGGTTTCATGACCGGCACCATCGTCACCGCGCTTGGCGGCGTCATCTCCACGTTGGCTCTGTTCCACGCCAGCTTCTGGCTGTTCGCTTTCGCGCTGCTGGTGATCGGCGTCGGCGGCGCCTTCGTCCAGCAGTTCCGCTTCGCCGCCGCCGATAATGCTCCGCCCGAATTCAAGGCGCGCGCCATTTCCTTCGTGCTGGCCGGCGGCGTCATCACCGCGATTCTCGGGCCGCAGATCGTCATCTTCACCCGCGAATTGCTGGCGCCGGTGATGTTTGCCGGCTCGTTCGTGGCCATTCCGGTTCTGGCGGCGGCCGGCGCCATCATCCTGTCATTCCTGCGCATCCCGGCCAAGGCTCCCGGCCACGCGCAAGTCGCGTCCAGCGACGCCCGGCCGCTGTCCGAGATCGTCACCCGGCCGCGTTTCGTCGCGGCACTGTTTTGCGCCGTCGGCAGCTATGCGCTGATGAGTTTCGTCATGACCGGCGCGCCGCTGGCCATGGTCGGCTGCGGCCTGTCGACGGACGACGCCACGCTCGGCATTTCCTGGCATGTGATGGCGATGTTTGCGCCGAGCTTCTTCACCGGATCGCTGATCCATCGCTTCGGCGCCGAACGCATCGTCGCAACCGGCCTGGTCCTGCTCATCGGCTGCGCCGCGGTGGCATTGTCCGGCCTGCATTTGTGGCAGTTCTGGACGGCGCTGATCCTGCTTGGCCTCGGCTGGAATTTTGCCTTCATCGGCGCCACCTCCATGGTCGCCGACAGCTACCATCCGTCCGAAAAGAGCAAGGTGCAGGGCTTCCACGACTTCGTCCTGTTCGGCTCCGTCGCCTTCGCCTCGCTAATGTCGGGCGCCATCTACAATGCGTGGGGCTGGGAGATGCTGAACTGGCTGGTTTTCCCGGTCGTCGCCCTCTGCTTCGTCGCCCTTGGCGCGCTCAAACTGACCGGATCGCGCAAAGCCCGCGCCTGATCCGGTTCTATCTTTGGCTTGGCACGACGTGTCAGCATCGCGGCGGCCGAAATCGCGGCGACCGCACAAAATTATTGCGTCTGTACCCATTGTTATGAAACCGTGTGCCCCGACGGGGCGTTGAAGCCATGCTCATATGCGGCCACCGCATTTCGGTCCAAAGCAAGGGGTTTTCACAATGTTTTCAGTCAAGATTCTGGCCGGCGCGGCGTTGGCGCTCGGCATCACGGCCGCCTCCGCCAATGCCCAGGTGGTCGTCTCCTCGAAGATCGACACCGAGGGCGGCGTGCTCGGCAACATCATCCAGCTTGTGCTCAACGCCAACAACATCAAGACCACCGACCGCATCCAGCTCGGCGGCACGCCGGTGGTACGCAAGGCGATCACTGCCGGCGAGATCGACATCTATCCCGAGTACACCGGCAATGCCGCTTTCTTCTTCGAGAAGGCCGACGATCCGGTCTGGAAGGATGCCGCCAAGGCCTATGAGACCGCCAAGAAGCTCGACTATGATGCCAACAAGATCGTCTGGCTGTCGCCGTCACCGGCCAACAACACCTGGGCGATCGCGCTGCGCAAGGAGGTTGCCGAGACCAACAAGCTGGCGACCCTGACCGACTTCGGCAAATATGTCGCCGGTGGCGGCACCGTGGTTTTGGCGGCCTCAGCCGAGTTCGTCAATTCGGCGGCAGCCCTGCCGGCGTTCCAGACCACTTACGGCTTCACGCTGAAGCCCGAGCAGTTGATCACGCTTTCGGGCGGCGACACCGCCGCGACGATCGGTGCTGCCGCCAACCAGACCAACGGCGCCAACGCCGCCATGGTCTACGGCACCGACGGCGGCATCGCGCCGTCCGGCCTGGTCGTGCTCGCCGACGACAAGGGCGTGCAGCCGGTCTACCAGCCGGCGCCGATCATCCGCGAAGCGGTGCTGAAAGAGCATCCGGAGATCGAGACGCTGTTGAGGCCGGTGTTCGCCAAGCTCGACCTCGTCACGCTGCAGGAACTCAACGGCCGCGTCCAGGTCGGCGGCGAGCCGGTCAAGGGTGTCGCCGAGGACTTTTTGAAGAAGAACGGGTTTTTGAAGTAGTCAGCGCATAGCTGATCGTGACGCTGGTGCGAGACACCTCTCTCTGGAAGCTGCTGATCTCCCCCCTTGCGGGGGAGATGTCCGGCAGGACAGAGGGGGGTGCTGTCCCGCCGACCTCACAACCGGTAGCAGGTGCGTGCCTCGACAGGGTTGCTTCTGAACAAGCCGACGCTCGAAAGCTGGCGATCCTTCACACCCCCCTCTGGCCTGCCGGCCATCTCCCCCGCAAGGGGGGAGATCGGATTTCGCGTCGGCTTTCGCCGATCACCGGCGTAGTCTGCGCAACGTGGAAAATCGCTCCTCATGAGGGGCATCCATGACCCTGCGTTTCGACAAGCTCGGCGTGGTTATCGCGGCGATCGTTGCCTATGCGGCGTTTCTGGCCCCGTTCGCCACCTTCCGCGCCAATCGTATCGTTCCCGGTCAGGCGCGCTCGATCCTCGAGGCGCTGCCGGCCACAGTCGGGCCGCTGCTGCTGGCGGTCGTCGTCGTGGCCGCAATTGTTGCGTTGCTGAAAACCCCGCTTGTCCTGCGCCTGGCTGCAAGCGTCGTGGCGCTCGCCGCCCTTGCCATCCTGATCGGTGTCGCCGGCACCTTCCTGACGCCGGCCGGCAACACCTTCGCCCGCATCTCGCCGGCTTCCGGCTTCTGGCTGTTGATCTTTGCCTTCACATTGTTGCTCGCCGAGGTGCTGACCAGGCTCAACCTGTCGCCACCGGCCCGCATCGGCGTGCTCGTCCTCGCGGCGCTGGCCATCGGCTTGTTGCTGATATCGGGGCAGTGGGACAGCCTGTCGATCCTCAAGGAATATGCAAACCGCGCCGATAGTTTCTGGGCCGAAGGCTCCAAGCACATCACACTGGCGCTGGGGTCGCTGGCGGCGGCGGTGATCGTCGGCCTGCCGCTCGGCATCCTGTGCCACCGCGTCGAACGGTTGCGGGCCGGCGTGCTCAATGTGCTCAACATCGTCCAGACCATACCCTCGATCGCGCTGTTCGGCCTGCTGATCGCGCCGCTCGGCTGGGTCGCCGCGCATGTTCCGGGTGCCGCAGCGCTCGGTGTCAGAGGCATCGGCACCGCGCCGGCCTTCGTTGCCTTGTTCCTCTATTCGCTGCTGCCGGTGGTGGCCAACACCGTGGTCGGGCTTGCCGGCGTACCCCGCGCGGCCAATGATGCAGCGCGCGGCATGGGCATGACCGATGGCCAGCGCCTGTTCGGCGTCGAGTTTCCGTTGGCCTTTCCGGTGATCCTCACCGGCATCCGCATCGTGCTGGTGCAGAACATCGGCCTGGCCACCATCGCCGCACTGATCGGCGGCGGCGGC
Organism: Mesorhizobium sp. C268A; assembly: GCF_040324475.1. NCBI lineage: Bacteria > Pseudomonadati > Pseudomonadota > Alphaproteobacteria > Hyphomicrobiales > Phyllobacteriaceae > Mesorhizobium > Mesorhizobium sp. C268A. The sequence continues at coordinate 473,093 of NZ_JAMYVX010000001.1, read as the reverse complement.
TTTGGCGTCTTCGTCTTCCAGGGCGTCGGCCAGACCGCAATGGACCTGGTGCTGCTCGGCGCCGTGCCGACGGTGGCGCTGGCCTTCGCCGCGGCCATCATCCTCGACGCAGTGATCGAAATGACCGCCACCAGGCGCAGGGTTGAAACGGCATGATCGAGATCGAAGGCATTACCAAGCGCTATGACGCGACGACCGTGGTCGACGACGTGTCGATGGTCGTCGAGCCGCGCACGGTTTGCGTCATTGTCGGTACCTCCGGTTCCGGCAAGACGACGCTGCTGCGAATGATCAACCGGCTGGTCGAGCCGACCGCCGGCGTCATCAAGCTCGACGGCAACGACAACCGCACGCTGCCCGGCTACGAGCTGCGCCGCAGCATCGGCTACGCTATCCAGGGCCACGGCCTGTTCCCGCACCGCACCGTTGCGCAGAACATCGCCACCGTGCCGGTCCTGCTGGGCTGGGACAAGGACCGCATCAAGGCCCGCGTCGATGAGTTGATGACACTCTACCAGCTCGACCCCGAGGCCTATGGCCCGCGCTACCCGCACGAACTGTCCGGCGGGCAACAGCAGCGTGTCGGCGTCGCGCGCGCGCTCGCCGCCGAGCCCAATGTGCTTCTGATGGACGAGCCGTTCGGCGCACTCGACCCGATCATCCGCACCAAGGCGCAGGAAGACCTGCTGGCGATCCAGAAGCGCTTCGGCACCACCATGATCCTCGTTACCCACGACATGGAGGAGGCCGTCCACATGGGCGACAAGATCGCCGTCATGGATGCCGGAAAGCTGGTGCAATACGCCAAGCCGGAAGAGATCCTGGCGCGGCCGGCGAACGCCTTCGTCGAAACCCTGGTCGGCGCCAGCGAAAAGCCGTTCCGGCTCTTGTCGCTCGGCCGCGTGCGCGAGGCCGTGGAAAAGGGGTCTGCCGAAGGCGAGGCGATCCCAGGCGACGCCAGCCAGCGCGACGCGCTGGCCGAGCTTCTGTGGTCGGGCCGGCCGGCGCTGCCGGTCAAGGGCGAAGACGGCAAGCCGCTCGGCCGCGTCACCGTCGACGGGCTGGTGAAGCGCGCGGCGAGGCCGGCATGAAAGGGGCCGGTCTAAAAGCCTGGCTGCCTTCGCTGCTCAGGCTTGCCCTGGTGGTGCTTCTCATAGCCTTCGTCACCAATCCCGGCTGGTTCGAGCCGCTGTTGAAGCCGCTGACCGAAAACAATGCGCCGGCGATCTACAATCAGGGCAGCCTGCTGACGCTGACCCTGCTGCATCTCAGGACCGTGCTGATCGCTACCGTCGCTGCAACCATCGTTGCCGTGGCGCTTGCCATCCTGGTGACCAGGCCGGCGGGCGCCGAATTCCTGCCGCTGTCGCGCAGTCTGGTCAATATCGGCCAGACCTTTCCGCCGGTGGCGGTGCTGGCGCTGGCGGTGCCCGCCGTCGGTTTCGGCGAGAAGCCGACGCTGATTGCGCTGTTTCTCTACGGCCTGCTGCCGATCTTCGAGAACGCGCTGACCGGCCTCACAACGCTGCCGGGCAACATCATGGAGGCCGCGCGCGGCGCCGGCATGACCGGCTGGCAAAGGCTGATCAAGGTTGAATTGCCGCTGAGTGCGCCGATCATTCTGGGCGGCATAAGGCTGTCGGTGGTGATCAGCCTGGCCACGGCGACGATCGGCTCGACGGTTGCCGCCAAGACGCTGGGCGAGGTGATCATCGCCGGCCTGCTGTCCAACAATCTCGCCTTCGTCCTGCAAGGCGGCCTGATCGTCGCGGCGCTGGCGGTGCTGATCTATGACGGACTGTCCGCCATCGAGCGCTACACCGCGCGCAAGATGGGGCAGGAGACTGGCGACTGACCTTCGCTGGACTGCGGGCAAAGCATTGACTGACGCGGCGTCATTTCAATCGATCTAATAGCAGGGCATCGGCAATGGGAATGTTGTGGCCTAAACCTTTTGGCTGAAAGCGGGGCAAAAACCGAACAATATCTTGACGTTCCGAGCCCTGTTTCGCATACACCGCTGCGAAGGACGGATTCCGCCTAGGCTTATCCGCTCCCCGCACCAACGGCCCAGGGAGGGGTTCTTTTGGGCCATCAATCGAGGAAAATTCGGCAATGACCATCATTTCTGCCGTCATCGCCTGCGGCTTGCTTTCAATCCTTTACGCCATCTGGGCGACACGATCGGTTCTTGCAGCCGATCAGGGCAATGCACGCATGCAGGAAATTTCCGCCGCCATCCGCGAAGGCGCGCAGGCCTATCTGGCGCGCCAGTACACCACCATCGCCATTGTCGGCGTGGTCGTGCTCGTGCTCGCCTGGTGGCTGCTTTCGATCACCGCCGCGGTCGGCTTCCTGATCGGCGCCGTGCTTTCGGGCGCCGCCGGTTTCATCGGCATGCACGTCTCGGTGCGCGCCAATGTGCGCACCGCGCAGGCGGCGTCCAACAGCCTCGCCGCCGGTCTCGACATCGCCTTCAAGTCGGGCGCCATCACCGGTATGCTGGTGGCTGGCCTGGCGCTGCTCGGCGTGTCGATTTACTACTATATTCTGACCGGCCCGATGGGCCTGCAGCCCAATGACCGCATCGTCATCGATGCGCTGGTTTCGCTCGGCTTCGGCGCTTCGCTGATCTCGATCTTCGCCCGTCTGGGCGGCGGCATCTTCACCAAGGGCGCCGACGTCGGCGGCGATCTCGTGGGCAAGGTCGAAGCCGGTATTCCCGAAGACGATCCGCGCAACCCGGCCACCATCGCCGACAATGTCGGCGATAATGTCGGTGATTGCGCCGGCATGGCCGCCGACCTCTTCGAGACCTATGCGGTGACCGTCGTTGCCACCATGGTGCTGGCTGCCATCTTCTTCGGCGGAACCGCCGCTCTGGGTGCGGCGATGCTCTATCCGCTCGCCATCTGCGGCGCCTGTATCCTGACCTCGATCGTCGGCACCTTCTTCGTCAAGCTCGGTTCCAACGGCTCGATCATGGGCGCCCTCTACAAAGGCCTGATCGTCACCGGCCTGCTGTCGATCGTCGGTCTCGGTGTCGCTACCTCGGCAACCGTCGGCTGGGGCGAGGTCGGCACCGTCGCCGGCATGACCATCATCGGCAAGAACCTGTTCATCTGCGGCCTGATCGGTCTCGTTGTGACCGGTCTTATCGTGGTGATCACCGAATATTATACCGGCACCAACAAGCGCCCGGTGAACTCCATCGCCCAGGCCTCGGTGACCGGTCACGGCACCAACGTCATCCAGGGACTTGCGGTGTCGCTCGAATCGACCGCACTGCCGGCAATCGTCATCGTCGGCGGCATCATCTCGACCTACCAGCTCGCCGGCCTGTTCGGCACGGCGATCGCGGTCACCACCATGCTCGGCCTTGCCGGCATGATCGTCGCCCTCGACGCCTTCGGCCCGGTCACCGACAATGCCGGCGGCATTGCCGAAATGGCCGGCCTGCCCAAGGAAGTGCGCCACTCCACCGACGCGCTCGACGCGGTCGGCAACACCACCAAGGCGGTGACCAAGGGCTATGCCATCGGTTCGGCCGGCCTCGGCGCGCTGGTGCTGTTTGCGGCCTATTCGAACGATTTGAAGTTCTTTGCCGCCAATGGCGACAAATATCCGTACTTCCAGGGCATGGGCGATGTCTCCTTCGACCTCTCCAATCCCTACGTCGTAGCCGGCCTGATCTTCGGCGGTCTGATCCCGTATCTGTTCGGCGGCATCGCCATGACGGCCGTCGGCCGTGCGGCCGGCGCCATCGTCGAGGAAGTGCGCAAGCAGTTCCGCGAGGATCCGGGCATCATGGCCGGCACCTCCAAGCCAAACTATGCCCGCGCCGTCGACCTTCTGACCAAGGCGGCGATCCGCGAAATGATCATCCCCTCGCTGCTGCCGGTGCTGGCGCCGCTCGTCGTCTATTTCGGCGTGCAGCTGATCTCGGGCTCCAAGGCGTCCGCCTTTGCGGCGCTCGGCGCCTCGTTGCTCGGCGTCATCGTCAACGGCCTGTTCGTCGCCATCTCGATGACTTCGGGCGGCGGCGCCTGGGACAATGCCAAGAAGTCGTTCGAGGACGGTTTTGTCGACAAGGACGGCGTCAAGCACCTCAAGGGGTCCGAAGCGCACAAGGCTTCGGTCACCGGCGACACGGTTGGCGATCCCTACAAGGACACCGCCGGCCCGGCGGTCAACCCGGCAATCAAGATCACCAACATCGTGGCGCTTCTGCTGCTGGCCGTGCTCGCGCACGGCTAAGGCAACGCCACTGCTTCAGGAACAAACCCGCGGGAGCGATCCCGCGGGTTTTTGTTTGAGATTTACGCTGGTGGCAGTCAACCCTCATCCGGCTCGGTCCCGGCATCGCCGCGCTTGCTGTAGCGATCGAGCAATTCGCTCACGCCAGGTTCGCGCTCAGGCATCGGCGCCAGGCCACGCAGGCGCCGCAGCTTGGCAAGGAAGGCGCCTCGCTTATACTTGCGGCGGAAGGCGCGGGCGCGGGGATGGAGGCCAAGAGCCGCCATCAGCCTGCGCCTGAGATAACTCGATGCTGCCACGCGAATGGGTTCGCCCGCGCAGCCAAGGATTTTCACGCGCAAGGCGTCCGGCGTCTGCATGGCGTCCAGAAGATCCTTCTGTTCCTGCGCATTGTCGCCGAGATAGGAACCCTTGCGTATGCCGGAATGCAGCTTGATCACCGTGAGGTGCGGCATCGTCGCCATCACCGCGCCCTTTCGCCATGCCCGAAACAGCCAGTCCTGCGAGCTTTCGCAAAAGCACTGGCTGGCTGGTCGCCAGGGTCCGAGCAGGCTGAATGAAGCGCGGCGAAACATGTGTGCCGAGCCAAATCCCTCCGTCGTGACCGGGTCGTAAAAACCGTCCTTGCCCGACCCGAAGATCGAATTGACGAGATCGCCTGCCGCCGATGGCGGCCCAATGACGGCGCCGCGCGCCAGCACCACGTCGGCGCCCGTGGCGTCGATCCAGCCGGTCGTCGCCGCCAGATGGTCGGGAAACCACAGATCGTCGTGGTTGAGCAAGGCGACGAAGCGGCCACGGGCCCTGGCAAAGCCGATATTGTTGGGACCGGACTGTTCGCCGAAATTGACGGGAAGATCGATGTAGACGATGCGGGTATCGTGAAATTCGGCGACAACGGCCGCCGTATCCGGCCTGCAATCGTCGCCGATGACCAAGGCTTCCCAGCCTTGCAACGTCTGGCGCATGACGCTGGTCAATGCCTGCCGCAGTGCTGCCGGCCGGTTGTGCGTCGCGATCACGATCGAGACCAGCGGTTCGCCGCCGGCCTGATCGCGCTGCGCCGATGCTTCCACGCTACACCAGTCTGTAGGGAATGTGGTCGGTGTCTGGCGGCAGGCGCCAATGGTCGGGCTGATCGTAGGCATAGGCCTTGTCGACGAGGTTGAGCAGCACCGCCGTCTCCGCTCCGAGCGAAACAACACCGTGCCATATTCCGGGTGGAATGATGACGACCGCCGGGCGCAACGGGCCGATAATCTTGTGCCAGACGGCGCCGAAGGTCGGCGAGGCCTTGCGTCCGTCAAACAGCGAAATGCGAACGCTGCCGACGCAGCAGAACAGCCGGTCGGTGGTCACCGCGTGTGCATGCCAGCCAGTCACCGCGCCGGCATACAAGGTCCGTTGGAAGACCTGGCCGACCGGCTCCGAATCGAGCTCCCACTCCTCGCGAAAGATCTCGGTCAGATAGCCGGTGGAGGTTGCGACCGGCCTGATCTCCTTGACCCTCACGCCATCGATCGCCACCGGCTCGATGGGTATCCAGTCAGGCGTGACCACCTGGCCGTCAGCCGTTCCGGTCGCCATCCAGCCTGTCGGTTTTGTCCGGGTTTTTTCCGGCACGGATACTCCTCCCAATTCAGCGTGATGCGCCATTGGCCAGCACGGTCTGATACGAATTTGACCGGTCGCTGGCAAGTACGCGTCAATGTTTGCTGATAGCTTTCGACCTCACGGCACTTGATATTTCCGACGCAATCGGAGGGCCGCATTGCCCAAAACATCGTTCCATCCTACCCAAGCCCGGACCGTCCGCCTGCTTTAATACCCCGGCCATTGCCAGGACATAGCAATAGGCTCGGTGTCGGGCTCGCCTCTGCGGCGATTTTGGCCAGGGAAACGACATCGGACAGGGAAAGACATGGACATTTTCTTGATGGCGGCTTCGCTTGCGCTGGCTGGAATTATTGCCGGCATCTACGTCTCGGGCGTAATCCACGATTTTCGCATCGATGATCTTACCGCCGGCCAGTACATGGCCATGCATCAGATGGGCGACCGGACGTTTACCCGGGTGATGCCGGTCGTCAGGCTGACGACGCTGGTGCTGATCGCGGCGATGGCGATGTTTGCGGTCGATGCCGGCCTGCCGCGCATCCTGACCATCGTCGCCGCGGCGCTGGTGGTGATCGACATTGGCTTCGCCGTCAGCCGTCAGGTGCCGCTCAACAAACAGGTGCAGAGCTGGACGCCGGTGACCATCCCCGATGATTGGGCGCAGACCCGTGACAACTGGGCGGCCAACCACAACCTGCGCCTTGTGCTTGGACTGGCCGAATACGCCTGCTTGTTTGCCGCGGTCATCCTGACGCTCAGCCGGTGATTCAGTTTTCGCGGAACGCCGCGGCATGGGTCGGCACTTCTGCCGGCCGCCGCCGTTGAAAACAGGAGTATTGCCATGCTGCACCACGCTTCATTCAACGCCCGCGATCCGCAGGCCGTCGCCAGCGTCCTTGCCGAAATGCTTGTCGCCACCGCGGTTCGTGCGCCGTCGCCGCCATTCCCGCAGGGAGCATGGTTCGTCTGCCTCGGCGACGATTTCGGCTCGCTGATCGAAATCCTGCCGTGCGGCACGGTTCTGGACCAGCAAGCGCCGCTCGGCATCGGCTTCGACCCGAACATGCGCCTGCGCTCCGGCTCGCATGTGCTGCTCAGCACGCCCAATTCGACCGAAACCATCCAGGGCATTGCCGCCCGCATGGGCTGGCATAGCGAGCTGATCGATGCGCGCCTGTTCAAGGTGCTCAAGGTCTGGGTCGAGGACGAAACCCTCGTCGAATTCCTGACGCCCGAGATCGCACCGCTGTACCGCGCGAGATTCGGCTGGGGCGGCATGGCGACACTCGACGCCAAGCTGCGCGAGCTGGAGAGCCAGATGGCGGCAGCGCTTGCCGCCAAGGCCGCGAACCAGTCGGGCCGCAAGGATGAGCAACCGGCCGGTGCAATGAGTCCGTGAGCACCGGGGGGCGCCTTCTGCTGACCTCCCGAGGAGAGTTCCCAAACGGCCGCCGAGGTCAACCGGCGCCGGCGCTGTCGCCGGCTTCCGCCTTCAGCCAGTTGATGAACGATCTGGCAGGCTCCCAGGCGGAGATGGACGGGTGGACGACGACGTAGTGGTTCCAGTTCGTCGGTATGTCCGTTGTCAGGAGGCGCACGAGCCTGCCGGTGCGCAAATCGCTCTCGACCAGCGACTTCCTCGCGATGGCGACGCCCAGTCCGCTGGCCGCCGCTTCGACCGCCAGCAAGGTGCCGTTCAGATTCATGCCGTCGCCAACCGTATCCAGCGGCAGATTGTTTCTCTCGAACCAGTGGCGCCAATTGGCGCCGCTCTCGTCATTTTCGGCCGTCGTGTCGAGGATGCGAAACAGTCGCAGCACATCGTGCTGGTCTCTGACCGGGCCGTTGGCGGCGAGATAGTCGGGACTGACGACAGGAAAGATCGCATCAGCCATCAGCCATTCGGTCTCGACGGCCGGATAGTGTCCGCCGCCGAAGCGCAATGCGATGTCGACTGTTCGCTGCGAAAGGTCGACGACTGCAAGATCCGCATTGATGTCGATCTCTGTTTCGGGATGCTTTTTGCGAAACCTGTGCAGGCGCGGGGCCAGCCAGCGCACGGCATGCGAAGGAATGGCGGTGACCCTCAGCCTCGTGCGCTCGTTGCGCGCGACACTCGCGATCGTGCTCTGGATTTCCAGCAGTGCGCGTCTCACGCCCGCGGACAATCTTTCGCCTTCAAGCGTTAGTTCGACGCGGCGGACATGGCGGGTGAACAGAAGCACGCCGAGATCGGCTTCGAGATCGGCGATGCGGTGGCTGAGCGCGCTTGGCGTAACATTCAGCTCATCGCCGGCGCGCTTGAAGCTGCCCAGCCGGGCAATGACCTCGAAAGCCCGAATGGATTCCAGTTGTGGAAGCCGTCTTGTCATCTGCCGTTACCCTATCCTGCCCCTGGGTTTCTTAGCATGAATGAACTAAGCTCATCCATAGCTTCGTAAATAGTCTTTTGTCCAAGTGCGCAAATCATTGTAGCCATCCACTGCCCCCGATTGCCGCCGTCGGAATGAGAGGCCGTTCATGGAACGAGCCTCGACTACGAACGACAGTGAAATGAAGACAATCGCTTGGGAGTACCCCATGACTATTCGACCCCCCGAGTTTGCGCATGCGCGCTTTTCGACCGCCATGTGGCCGCGAGCGGAATGGCGAAACGTCTATTGCGACCTGTTGCGCCGGATGGTGACCGACATGGATTTTAACGTCACGGAGGAAAAGCTCTCCGTCGACGCGACCATCCTGCGGCTGCCGGGCGTCGGCATTGCCGATTCGAGGACCACCGCCTTCCGCACCATTCGTTCCCGCGCCATGGCCAAGGGGACCGATGATTACATTTTCTTCATGTGTCTGGAGGGCGCTGCCACCTTCTCGCATCTCGGCCGCGAGGCCAGCATCGAGGCCGGCCAGGCAATCCTTCTGTCCTCCTCTGATCCGCATGTGATCGAGCGGGCGATGTCGCATCATCTCTTCATCACCATCCCCAAGGCAGCGCTCGGGCCCATGGCTGCGAATGCGGATGCCGCCCTGATGACGCCGATGTCATGCGTGGGCGAAAAGTTCTTGCTGCTGACCAGCTATGTCCGTCTGCTGATGCAGGAGCCGAACCTGGCCGCGTCCGAATTGCGCTGGCTTGCCGCCAAGCACATACAGGACCTTGTCGCGGTCGTGGTCGGGGCAACGCAGGACGCCACCGAGGTCGCCGCAGGCCGCGGCATACGCGCCGCGCGGCTGCGCGCCATCAAAGCCGATATCGAAAGCAATCTGGCTTCCGGCGATGTCGGGTCGGACGCGCTGGCCGGGCGCCACCGCGTCAGCGCGCGCTATATCAGAAAGCTGTTCGAGGGTGAGGGTACCTCGCTGTCGCAGTTCGTGCTTGGCCGGCGGCTGGCGCTGGTTTGCAGCAAGCTATCCGACCTGCGCCTGGCACACCGCACCATCGGCGCCATCGCCTTCGACGCCGGCTTCGGCGATCTCTCGACCTTCAACCACGCCTTCCGCCGGCATTTCGGCATGACGCCTTCGGAAGCGCGGCAGAGTGCGGCTGTGCACCGCGCCTCGCTGGAGCCCGGCGGCCGAACAGGCCACGCGCGGCAAAGCGCGACGGGTGTTGCGGCCGCATGACCTCAAAACAAAAGCCCGCAGGATCGCTCCCGCGGGCTTTTGGTCGCCTGAGATGGTGTCGCTTCGGGGGAAGCAAAAATCTGAGGAAGGCGGTCGCTTCTTAGGCGCCGCCGCCAGGAATGGGGGGCGCCAGCTTGCTGGCGCCTTTGATGATCTGGCTGAGGAAGTTCTGGTCCTTGCCGCCGGTCGGCGTGGTGCGCGAGATGAAGTCGAAAATCTTGCCGTCCTTCAGACCGTAATTGGCAATCTGGGTGACGCGCCCGTCCTCGCCAAAATAGACCGCGAGCACTTTCTGGTCGACCAGGCGCGGCTTGTCGAAAGCGACATAGCGCTTGCGCGTCTGCGAAATGTAATAGAACGCCTCATTGTCGAAGGTGGCTTTCGTCGATGGCGTGCCGAGCGCCAGAAGCACCTGTTCGCGGCTGGAGCCCACCGGCACCGAATCGACCGCTTGCTGGTCGATAACATAGCCCTGCGTCAGCGTCTCGCTAGGGTTAAGGTCGCCGAACATCTTGGACGAATTGCAGCCCGACAGCGCGGAGGCCACCAGCACCAGCGAAACCGCGGCGGTGGCCCCAGGCAGAAAAGTCGACTTGAATTTCAGCGCGCGCAACAACAACTCCATTGGCTGGCCGCAACTTGCGCTGGGCGGCAAAACCGGTAAACCAGCTTGCTTGCCGATGCAACAAGGCCCATTCAAACAATCGGTCCCCAGGAGACCACCCTCAATGTTCCAGCGCCTTTTTGGCCGCGAACGCAATGCCAACCGCGCTATCACCGAGGCGCTTTACGCACAAATCGTGGCGGCGGCGCGGCAGACCGTGTTTTATTCCCACTGGAATGTGCCGGATACGCCGCTCGGCCGTTTCGAGATGCTGTCGCTGCACATGTTCCTGTTTCAGCACCGGCTGCGCGGCGAAGAGGGCGTCGCGCATGAGGTCGCGCAGGTGCTGATCGACGAGTTCTTTCTCGATGTCGAGCATTCGCTGCGGGAACTGGGCGTTGGCGATGTCGGCGTGCCCAAGCGCATGAAGAGGCTGGCCAAAATGTTCTACGGCCGTACCGCCGCCTATGACGACGCGCTGGGACGCAGCGACCCCGACGCGCTTGCTGCCGCCCTGGCGCGCAATGTCAGGCCCGATGCCGGCGCCTGGCCGCAAGCCTTGCCGCTGGCGTCCTATGTAATCGATGCCGCAAGGCAGCTTGAAGCACAGCCGTCCGAATTGATCGTTTCCGGTGCCGTGGCGTTTCCGGTCGCGAAAGCGGAGTGAGGAGGGAGACCAAGATGAAACATCTGGACACGCCTAGCCCGGTCTCATTCGCGGCCAATGTCGGCCGCCTGCCGCACAAAGGTTTGCAGGTGGTGATCGACGCCGACGCCGCGCAGCGCGCAACGCTTGCGCGCGAGCACGAGCTGCTTTCGGTCGAAAACTACCGTGCTGAGCTTTTGGTGGCGCCGTGGAAGCGCAATGGCGTCAAGGTCAGCGGCCGCGTCGAGGCTGATATCACCCAGGCCTGCATCGTCACCCTTGAGCCGGTCGCGGCCCATATCGACGAGGAGGTCGAGGCGCTGTTCCTGCCGGAGCAATCCAAGCTCGGACGGCAAGGGTTCGAAGGCGGCGGCGAGATCCTGCTCGACGCCGAAGGGCCGGACAGCCCGGAAACTTTCTCCGGCGACACGATCGACGTCGGCGCGCTCGCCGAACAGTTCTTCGGGCTGGCGATCGATCCCTATCCGCGCAAGGCAGGCGCCTCGCTCGATGCCGCCGGCCCGAACGAGCCCGTCGAGAATGAATTCCAGCAAAAGCTGCGATCCTTGCTTGGAAAATCCTAAAACACGAAGCGATCGGAGAAAAGCCGGTTGTGCGGCAGCCCAAAACCGCTATTTTCGCCGAACCTTCGCGAGCCCCTGAATTTCGCGAGTTTCGTATTTCTTTCGCGGGCCATGTGCCCTGGCCCAAGCTAGTGAGATAAAGACCGCGTGATCAGGATTTCCATCGATGCCATGGGTGGCGATCACGGGCCAAACGTGGTCATCCCGGCACTCATGACGGTCGCCGTCAGGCGTCCCGACATCCGCTTCGTCATATATGGGCGCGAGGAATTGGTGCGCCCCGAACTCGCCAAATTCCCCAAACTGGCCGAGGTCAGCGAGTTCCACCATTGTGAAGTCGCGGTCAGGATGGACGACAAGCCGAGCCAGGCGCTGCGCCACGGCCGCTGGAAGTCGTCGATGTGGAAGGCTGTCGAAGCAGTCAAGAGTGGCAGCGCGCAGGCCTGCATTTCGGCCGGCAATACCGGCGCGCTGATGGCGATGTCGAAATTCTGCCTGCGCACGATGGCGACCATCGACCGTCCGGCGATCGCGGCGATCTGGCCCACGATGCGCGGCGAGAGCGTGGTGCTGGATGTCGGCGCCACCATCGGCGCCGATGCGCACCAGCTGATCGACTTTGCCATTCTCGGCACCGGCATGGCGCGCTCGGTGTTCGGCATCGACCGGCCGAAAGTCGGCCTGCTCAATGTCGGCGTCGAGGAGATCAAGGGACAGGAAGAGGTCAAGGAAGCCGGGCGCATGCTGCGCGAGGCCAACATGGCCTCGATGAATTATCATGGCTTCGTCGAGGGTGACGACATCGGCAAGGGCACGGTCGACGTGGTCGTCACCGAGGGCTTTGCCGGCAACATCGCGCTCAAGACGGCAGAAGGCACTGTGCGCCAGATCTCAGGCTATCTGCGCGCCGCGATGAACCGCACGCTGATGGCCAGGATCGGCTATGTCTTCGCCAGGGGCGCTTTCGACCGCCTGCGCGAAAAGCTCGATCCAGGCCGCTCCAATGGCGGTGTTTTCCTGGGTCTGAACGGCATCGTGGTAAAGAGCCATGGCGGCGCCGATTCGGACGGTTTCGCGGCGGCCATCGAGCTTGGCTACGACATGGTGCGCAACAATCTGATCGACCGCATCGAGGCCGATCTCGACCTGTTCCATGCGCGCAACCCGCATGCCCAGGCAAGCAGGAAATCCGACGCCACCGTCGACGAAAAGGAATAGGAAAGAGCTTTGATCAGATCAGTCGTGCGCGGCACCGGTGCTGCGCTGCCCCGCCGCATCATGAAGAATGCCGATTTCGAAGGCATGGTCGAGACCTCGGACGAGTGGATCGCCCAGCGAACCGGCATCCGCCAGCGCCATATCGCCGCCGATGACGAGACGACGGCATCCCTGGGCGAGGCGGCGGCGCGCGCAGCGCTCGACAATGCTGGTCTTTCGCCTGCCGACATCGACCTGATCGTGCTGGCGACCTCGACGCCCAACAACACCTTTCCGGCGACCGCCGTCGAGATCCAGAACCGGCTCGGCATGCATCACGGCTTTGCCTTCGACCTGCAGGCGGTGTGCTCGGGCTTCGTCTATGCGGTGACCACCGCCGACCTCTACATCAGAGGCGGCCTCGCCAAGCGCGTGCTGGTGATCGGCGCGGAGACCTTTTCGCGCATCCTCGACTGGAGCGACCGCTCGACCTGCGTGTTGTTCGGCGACGGCGCCGGCGCGCTGGTGCTGGAAGCGGATGAGGGCACCGGCGGCATTGCCGACCGTGGCGTGCTGGCGATGAGCCTGCGCTCCGACGGCGCCCACAAGGACAAGCTTTTCGTCGATGGCGGTCCCTCGACCACCGGCACGGTCGGCCATCTCAGGATGGAAGGCCGCGAAGTGTTCAAGCACGCCGTCGGCATGATCACCGATGTCATCGAGGCGACGTTTTCGCAGGCCGGCATAACCGCCGACGACCTCGACTGGTTCGTGCCGCATCAGGCCAATAAACGCATTATTGACGCTTCGGCCAAGAAGCTCGGGATTGCTGAGCAAAAGGTGGTGGTCACCGTCGATTTGCACGGTAACACCTCGGCTGCTTCCGTGCCGCTGGCGCTTTCGGTGGCCCTCGCCGACGGTCGCATCAAGAAGGGTGATCTCGTGCTCCTGGAAGCGATGGGCGGAGGCTTCACCTGGGGCGCGGTTCTCGTTCGCTGGTAAGTGCCGAACGGTCCGGTTTCGGTCCTTGACCTTGCCGGATCAATTACTTAGGCTCTGCCTTTACCTGTATCGATTTATGTTTTTTGAACTGATGGGACGGTCGCATGGGGGGAAAGACACTTACGCGCGCCGACCTTGCCGAAGCTGTTTACCGTAAGGTCGGCTTGTCACGCACTGAATCGGCAGAACTCGTCGAAGCGGTGCTGGACGAAATCTGTGAAGCCATCGTACGCGGCGAGACGGTGAAGCTGTCGTCCTTCGCCACCTTCCACGTCCGTTCCAAGAACGAACGCATCGGCCGCAATCCCAAGACCGGCGAGGAAGTGCCGATCCTGCCGCGCCGGGTGATGACCTTCAAGTCGTCGAACGTGCTGAAAAGCCGTATCCTGCGCTCGCACCAGAACAGCAAGGCCAAGGGCGGCAAATAGGTTCTGCCGCAGGCTTCGGTTGAAAACGCCGGGCCGTTTTGACGCCGGGCTTGAATATTGTTTCATAAACCGCTGAAATGATACCCGATTCGGCAGACTGGGCCGGATCGCCGTCCAGCGTGAGGATTTCGCCCATGGACAAGAGCCCCGACGCTTTCCGCACCATCAGCGAGGTCGCGGAGGATCTCGATCTGCCGCAGCACGTGCTGCGCTTCTGGGAAACCCGTTTCAACCAGATCAAGCCGATGAAGCGCGGCGGCGGCCGCCGCTACTACCGGCCACAGGATGTCGAACTGATCAAGGGCATCCGCCACATGCTCTACGACCAGGGTTACACGATCAAGGGCGTGCAGAAACTGCTGCGCGAGAACGGCAACCATTTCCTGGTCGCCATCGGCAATGGCGACATGGCTGCCGTCGAAGCGATCTCGCAGCGCAGGCAGGCCGATCAGGTGCCGCTGACGCCAGCCGCCCAGCCGCGCGGCATGGATGACGAGATGCTGGTCGGTCAGCCCAAGGTAAAACCCAGCCGCCGCTTTTTCGGCCTGGGCAAGACCGAGGAGGAAGGTCCGGTCCAGCCCGGCGCATCGAAACTGTCGCGCGACAACCGGGCCTTGCTGCAGGAGGCGCTGTTTGACCTCCTGGAGTGCAAGCGCCTGCTCGACCAGGTGCGCTAACCTTTCCGCTGCCCTCGGGCAAGCAGACCGGAACCGGTTCTGCGGCCATGCGTTTGGCCTTCTCTCAAAAGAAGGAAAAACAATCATGGTATCGCTTTCGACCCTCTCCGATCTCGATCTCGAAAAGCAGGTCGCGACCCTTTCCAAAGAGCTCGCCGCGTTGCGCAAAGTCGTGGCCAAACGCGGCGGTGCTTACTACGAGGACGGGCGCGATGCCGCTTCGGACTATTATGGGCAGCTTGCCGACCTTGTCAGCGATGCGCTGCCGGCGATCAGGAAGCAGGGCAGGGCGATCGAAAAGACGGCGCGCGATCGTCCGGCAACAGCCGCTGCTGTTGGGTTGGTCGTGGTCGGCCTTCTCGCCAGCCTGTTGCTCAGCCGGCGCTAAAACAATTCACGAAAACAAAAAGAAAATGGCGGCCGTCCCGCGGACGGCCGCCATTTCCCTGATCTGCGGCCGATTACTTGGCGAGCTTGATCTTGGCCTGCGGCGAAACCTGCGCGGTCTGGCTGCACTTGCCATAGACAGTGCCATTCTTGTCCGTGGCGTCGGTATAGGTGCCTTTGCACTCGATCGAGAGCACCAGGCAATGACCGGAGCCCTTGCAAACCGCGCCGCCGTCGCCCGTGGGATGCGTGCCGTTGGCGAAAGCCGAGGTCGGAACGGAAGCCGAACCGAAGGCCGAGACGATGAGGGCTGCGGCGAGCGTGATGCGCTTGAAGTTGGTCATCTGAGCATTTCCTTCTCTGGATCGAGGATCGCCACCATGGCGTCCTTCTGTGTTGGGATCGCCTTCTCGGCGTCCATGCCGGTTAGTGCGGCCTCCAAAGCAAAGGTTCATGCGTGGTTCGAATTTTCTTCGCGTTTTTTCGCGACGTCGATTTTTAGCCTTCGCCAACGGACGGCGCTTGGCGGGGCCGGCATCGATCATGCATTTTCGCGTGAAGGCCGCTGACGTAGTAGCGCGGCATCCCATGCGAAGGTCACACCGTGGCGTGCCCAAATGGCCGGCCAAGACCGAGTCCGCGCCCGGCTCTTGTCAGGTGGCGGCAGCAGTCATTGCCGCCACTTGGCACCGCGCTTTCTGCCACTCCCGGCTGCGACTATAACGCCAGTCCAAAGGTACCGGCGGAGGAGACGGGCGTGGTCGCAAATTACATCGACGAGTTCATCATGTTCTGCGCTGGGCTGTGGATGACAGGCGTTGGTTTTGGGCTGCTCCAAAGTCCTTTTCAGGCCCAGAATGGTCAGCAGCCAGGGTGGCTGCAGGTCGCGAAGCATTTGAAATGGATGGGACCGCTTTTGATTTTGATCGCAATAGTGCTCGCGTTCGCGGCGCCGTCCTAGCGGGTTCCGACAGCATTGAGAGACCCGTGGTGTCCTGCAACTGGCAACCGCTGTGTTGTCGGCCTTGCGCCTGATACGTTCGTTGGGGTGCGCTGTGGTTGCTCGCGTTCTGGCGCATCGGCGCCATCGAATCCTGCCTTCGGCTTTTCCACGTGTCGCCTGGCAAAAACCAACGGGAAGGCGGCCTTGGCGAGGACTCCAGGGCCGGCCTTCCCGTTGGGCAAGTCGGCCGTGTCAGGCCTTCTTGGCCTCCACCTTCTTGTGGTGGTGGTGGTGATGGTGATGGCGGTGATGCTTGTTGTGATGATGATGATGGTGGTGATGCTTCTTGTGCAGCGGTGCTGCGTCGGCGCTGCTGGCGCCGATGAGGGGCAGAGAGACAGCCAGGGCAAAAGCCAGCCCGAGAGCCGACAGGAGGGACTTCTTCATGACTTCGTTTCCTTTTCTGCGGGCTGAATTTGACCGTCACGGAGCAAGATCGGTGCCGGTTAACCCCGCAGTCATGACTATCGCCTCCGAACTTTTCGACAGTTTTTCCGGACTGTAGAATTTTGTTTCTGGATTGTGTCTGGCGGCTTCGTCGGCAACTTACATCGGCGGAACGACGCCGTTGGTGCCGACCACGACCCGGCCCGCGGTCAGCTTGCCGTCGCTGCCACGCTCGGCGTTGACGAACACCACAGCGCCAGGCTTGAGGTCGGCGGGCGTCGCCGGCGCGAAGGTCACCACCGGCGTCGTCTGCGGAATGGCGATCTGCTTTTTCTGGCCATTGTCATAGGTCAGCGTCACCGTGCGGCCTGCGATCTCGGTGACATCGGCGACCGTGCCGTTGGTCATCCGGCTGTTGGGCTCGAGATCCCACGGGCGGTCGCCTTCGCCGGCGCCTTTGAGCGCGGCCGGGAAGATCACCACCTCGAGCGCGCCGCTGCCGCCATCGGCCTTCGAAACAGAGGCAATGCCGAGGAAATCGCCTTGCTTGATATCCCCGGCATCCGCCTTGACGACGCCGGAAATCTTCCACCCTTCAGCCAGCGCGATGGCGTCGGTAGCGCCTTCGCGGGTCTTCACCGTCAGCGTCGATCCGGCAAAGGCGGTCACCGTGCCGCGAATGCGCACGGCCTCGGCGGCTTGCGCCGCGACCACGCTCGCGCCGGCGAGGCCTGAGATCGTGGCGAGCACGATGGCTGATGTCTTGAATGTCATGGATCTGATCCTCTTGGGGAAAGCTGGCCCGATGCGGCTGCCAGCAACATCAGGCTAACGCGCGAGCGGCGCAAAACCGCTGAACACTTCGGCGTGCGGTCCTTCAAAAGAACTTGATTGGGAGATCGGGGCAGAGATCCTATATGTGCCTGGCGCCTGGGGTTTTGACGCCGGTTCACGATGCTGTGACGGTCGGTTTGGGTCTTGGCAAATCGCCGTCAAGCGGGCATTGTCCCGGCTCTCAGGCAACACCCTATTATTTGATCCAAAACTCTTTAGCCCCATGGAGTTGCCAATGCCCCAAACTGCAAAACACGAACCCTTCTCCAGGCTGGCGGCCGATGTTGCGGCCGATGTTGCGCTTGAGCACCCCGGCCTCAAAGCCATCCGGGAGACAAAGGGATACAGTATTGAAGAGCTTTCCCTGACCTGCGGTCTGTCGACCAGCGAGATTGCCGACATAGAGAGCGGCAAGGACACCGATCCGTCGAAACTTCGCCGGATCGCCGCAGCATTGCAATTGCCGGAAACGGCCCTGATCGATGCCCCGGCGCCGACGGCCCCTGTGGAAAATCGGTCCGTTTCATAAACAACGACGCCAAAGCGTCGTTCAACGCGTCGTTCAACAAGCCCGCCATGGTTTGCCCTGGCGGGCTTGTTACATTCGCCCAATGGCGAATGTCATTTCTTGCTCGGATCGTCCGCCGGGTTGACGTAGGTGATCGCGAACGGTCCCTCGCCATGAACCTGGACAATGGTATCGCTTGTCGCCCAGGCGTAATGGTTCATTCCATGCGGGGCTACGCCGAAGCCGCCAGCGGTCAGTTCGATGCCTTTGGCCTCGTCGAGCTTGTCGCCCATGCCGATATGAAAATTGCCGGATATCACCGTCACATATTCCGAGGTGGGATGATTGTGCGCGGCAATTTTGTAGCCGGCCGGCAACTTCAACCGCAGCACGTAGATGCCCTCCTTCGACGGGTCCCCGGCGATGACAGCCATGTCCGCGCCGGCGGGCAGGACGGCAGGAGCAGGACCCCATTTGATAGCGTCCGCGTTTATCGGCATGTCGTCGGCAAGCACGGGCGCCGTTCCGATAAGCAGCAGCGCCAGAGCCGAGGCGAGCTTGAGCATGATGATCTCTCCGGTTGGTCGTGGGAGCACAGCATCAGCGCCGGCCCTGATCCATTGCGACCTACCAAGGCAGCAGCCCGAACACATCTCCCACACGGGGGATGCGCCTTGCGTTGCCGACATGCGGCGCGACCCGTGGCATCGCTGCAGCCGTCGAGGGGCGGGGAGGTTGCCGCCGACCGAGCGTGAAGCTATCCAGTGTGAACGCTAACCGTTTTCGAATGGGACAATGCCGAGATGAGCCTTGAATCCGTGCGCGCCTTCCTGGCTGCCCATGCGCCCGATGTCGAAGTGCTCGTCACCGAAGCGAGTTCCGCGACGGTGGCGCTGGCGGCTGAGGCGCATGGCGTGGAGCCGGCGCAGATCGCCAAGACCATCTGCCTGCGCGTCGGCGGTGAGACCATGCTGATCGTGGCCGGCGGCATGTCGAGGCTCGACAACCGCAAATTCAAGGACCGTTTCGGCGGCAAGCCGCGCATGCTTGACGCCGACGAGGTTGTCGCAATTACCAGCCATCCCGTCGGCGGCGTCTGCCCATTCGGCCTGCCGGCGCCGCTGCCGGTCTATTGCGACGTCTCGCTGCGCGCCTTCGATGAAGTCGTGCCCGCGGCCGGCGCCACCAACGCCGCTGTAAGGCTCAGCCCGCAGCGCATGGCACAGATTGTCGGCGCCGAGTGGGTCGACGTCTGCCAGTAGCGAATCGTCGGCTGATTTCAGCAGGAGATTTCTGGGAGCAAAACGACTGCGAGCGCAGCTAGTAGAAGATTGAACGACCCATTATACGTGGCGGAATGAACGACGTTTTTGGTTACATCGCCTATGGTGAGAACGAGCTTTACCATCGCGGCGCGCTACTCAGCGCCCTCAAGCTTTTGCACCGTTGCCCGACCGCCAGAATAGTCGTCGCAACGGACAGGACTGACCTCTTTCGCGCTTATCCTGTTGAGACAATGCTCATAACGGCCGAACAGAAAGACCAGTGGTCTTTCGGCGGAAGCTACCATTTCGGTATCAAGGCCGGGGCTATGCGTGAGCTTTTGCAGCGAGCAGATCGGCTCCTTTTCATGGACACCGATATGTACCCGGTGGGTGACCCCTCGAAGGGCTTCCGCTCGATCTCTGCGACCCATTCCACTATGCGCCTGTGCGAAGGGCCGCATCGCATCTATCAGAACGCGCTGCCGGGCAAGAACATCAGCGTCGGCGGCCAGGTCCTGACCGGCCAGGAACCGATGTGGAACAGCGGCATCGTCGGGATCCACCGGGACAACCTCACAGCCATGGTGGACGCCTTCGCCGCTATCAAGGCGGTTCATGAGGTGACCGACACTTGGGCGCCCGAGCAGTTCTGCCTCGGGGTAGCCCTTTCTCAAAATGGCCGAACCATAAGCCCTCATAGCCTGCCGATCCGACACTACAATACCCGAGGCAAAAAGCAGTTCGCTGAGCCGCGCGTACATGCGTTCTTTAATGCTTACGGCTCGGTGCCAGTCGGCCAGCAGGTTGCAAAGGCCGGTAGATATCGTCTGTGGCGGACGCCCTTGGATTTATGGCATCAAAAGCATAGGAAGTCACTGTGACGGGGGGGCTATGCATGAGGAATCCGTTTCGATCCAGGCTGCCCTCAAGCGTGATCCTCGGACGTCACACCTATGGGGTGAGCCGGAGGAAGGTGTTTGGAACGTCTGCGGCCACTCCGTTGACCATAGGGGCGTTTTGTTCGGTGGCCGGCAATGTCAGCTTTGAGTGTTCGGGGGGAAGTCACACGCCCTGGGCTGCAACCACATTCCCGATCCATAGCCGCTTGATGGAATCAGTTGATCCCACTGAGCACGGTGGCGAACCCGTGGGCATCACCATTGCCAATGATGTTTGGATCGGCCGCGATGCGCTGATCATGCCAGGCATTCACATCGCCGATGGCGCCATTGTAGCGGCCGGGGCCGTCGTCACCAGGGATGTGCCGCCATACGCCATCGTCGGCGGGGTCCCGGCCAAGCTCATCCGCTATCGCTTTTCAGATGATGTCATTGGGAAGTTGCTGGCGATCCGGTGGTGGGAATGGAGCGACGAGAAGATCAAGCAGGAGGCTGCTTTTCTTACCGGCCCGATCGAATTTTTCTTGGAGCGACATGCCGGTGCGACACCGTAAGAACGCATCTTGCTGGTCGCTGCAGTGGGGCTGAGAAATTGCATGGCCACTTTGGGGGAAGCAGCTAGTCGCCTGTGTTGTTTGGTCGGAGTGGCCGGATTCGAACCGACGACCCCTTGACCCCCAGTCAAGTGCGCTACCGGGCTGCGCTACACTCCGGACCGCGCAAAGCCTTATATTTTCGAGAGTTGTGGTGCAAGGGCTAAAACGGCGCATGTGAACGAGCCGAACGAATATCACCTCGCTTGGCGACAGCGTGCCGAATCGCGGCGGCTCTGCGGATAGCTGAGAAAGTGGGACGCACCCAAAAATCCAGGCAAACGTTCAATAGTGAGCACCAACATCCAACTTGTCGATGAAACACCAAGGGGATATGGCTCGCGCTTGAGCGACGAGAAGGATTGGACGTGAACTCCTGCTTTTTTCTTGCGGCTGACGGGGGCTATTTTCCGTATGCATGCTTGACAGCGCGCAGAATATTGGACGTCTCGGCGCCGACGACGCCAGGCTTCATTCTTTACGTTGGCGCAGGCGACGATGACATGCGGGTGGCGCGGCGCCTGCTCAAGGGTCAAGTCGAACTGGTCGACGTTTCGTCGTTCATGGAGAAGGTGAGATCCGGATTTCGCGACAGCGGCATTGCCGCGTTCATTCGACTGTTTGCGGACCAGATACCTGAATTCGAAGCTTATGATCGTATCGCGTACACGGACTGCGACGTGTTGTTCAACCGAGACATTGGCGACCTGACAGGCCAGAAGCTTCAGGCCCCGCTGCTGGCGGCCCATGATGATTATATGTATTTCCTGCCGACCTATCGGCAGAAGCTCTCGATGCAGCCGGGAGCTCCGTACTTCAATTCGGGCGTGCTGCTGTTTGACATGATATCTGTGCGTGCCCAATCGCTTTTGGAGCATACCCGTCAAGTCGCCATCGAGAAAAAGCTGAACGACCAGAACGCGCTAAACATCGCTTTCGAAGGCAAGTGGCAGACGATGCATCCGAACTGGAATTTGATGTCCAACTACACGAAAGAGTATCGATTCTCTCAGGCATACGCCCGGCATTTTTCAGGCAGCAAGCCATGGGGAAGCCAGGTCGGCGTAGAGCTCGACGCCTTGGCGGTCTATCGCGACCTTGCGAAGGACACGCCTTGGCTTCAACGCTTTCGGCAACGCATTCCATTCGAGCGAGGCGTGCTGAAGAGGCTGGGGCGCCGGATCGATGCCGCTCGGGGCTTCTGCTCAACGATAAGAGAAAGAAACGGCGAGCTTACTATGATGGCCGCAAGACCCACAAGATCTATGCGGAGCAAGCTGATTCCGGGGCCCTGGCCGTCAGTTTCCCAGAAGTACTGGGAGGGTTCGCTTGAGCCGCTACGACGGGCCACAGTCAACGGGCGGGTATTGTAGCATGCAACAGAGATCATGTTTCTTTTTTGCTGCCGACCAAAAATTCTTCCCCTTTGCCTGTCTGGCGGCTCGCCGCGTCCTGGATGTTTCGGCACCGGTCGACGGCTTTATCCTGCACACTGGCATGATCTCCGCCGAAGACCGGGTTGCCGGCGAGCGTTTGCTCGATGGGAGGATCGGCATCATCGACGTGACGAAATTCATGGAGGCGACGAACTTCAACCGTGGAACGCATCCCACCCTTGCGACCTACATCAGGCTGTTTGCCGATCAATTGCCTGAATTCGAGCCATACGACCGCATCGCCTATTCAGACGCCGATGTGCTTTTCAACCGATCGATAGCCGATCTCGGCAACACCCCGCTCAATGCACCGTTGCTGGCCGCTCACGACGAGCAGAGTTACTTCGATGCAAAGTACAGGCAACATCTGCCGATGCAGCCTGGAGCGCCGAAATTCAACGCCGGCGTTCTTCTCTTCAACATGCCCCTGCTCAGGGCTGAGGGGCTTCTGGAGCGTACGCGGCAGCTGGCGTCCGAGCATGTCTACGGAATGGATCAGGGCGCATTGAACGTGGCCTTCGAAGGCCGATGGCAGACGATGCACCCGTTCTGGAACGTGATGACCAACTACAGCAGCCAGATTCCTTTCAGCAGGTGCTATGCTCGGCACTTCGCGTGGGGCAAACCTTGGGAGCCCCGGCCAGTCGGTGTCGAGGTCGACGCCATGGCGGTCTATCGCGACCTGGCGAAAGGCACCCCCTGGGCAGGACGCTTCAGCCGCAGCTGGCCGGTCAAGAGAGGGTTGATGAAGAATTTTGGCCGCAAGTTCGATGCCATCAGCGGCATCTTGTTGAACGACGAGAAGCGCAAACGCAGGGCGAGATTCGACGCCGAAAAGGTCAGCGCCATCTTCGCCGATCACGCCGACAAATCGATGCTGGCAGTGCAGTATCCCGAGCGGGTGACCGGTATCGCGAGATAATCGTCGGTCGCAATTCGTCCCGAGGGCGGGGCCACTCGAACCCGTCTGCTTTCCCATCGGTTCGGTTTGCCGCCACCGGCCGCAACCCGCGCTGATGCCTGTATTCCAGCGCGATCGCGCCCCAGATTAGGCCGAGCAGCAGGTAGACATGGCGCCAGTGGTCGATGTCGATGAAGGTGCCGAGCCCGATATTGCCGATGAAAGCGACGTAGGCGCAGAGCAGATAGGGCTGCCACGGCCGGTCGCGCAAAAGGATGCGGAAGCCGGCGGCGATCGTCCACAGCGTCAGCGACAGGAACGAGACGAAGCCGAGCCAGCCATAATCCATCAACGTCTTCAGCCAGATGTCGTGCGTGTCTTCGCCAAAAATGGTGCCGAACACCAGCGGGCCGATGCCGAGCGGATATTCGAGCGCCATCTCGAAGCCGATCGTGTAGCGGGCGAAGCGGCCAAGGCGCGCCGTGTCGTAGCTCTGTTCCAGCTGGGCGCGGCTTGAAAACATCTCGCCGACGCCGGGCAGCTGCAGGATGACGATCATGGCGACCACCAGCAGGGTGACGGCGGCAATGGTCATGATGATGACGCGCAGCCGGAACTTGCCGCTGTTGCTTTGCAGGAACAGGGCGCCGGTGAGCAGGATGGCCGAGACGGCGAACATGCCCCAGGCGCCGCGCGAGAACGAAAAGAAGATGCCCGCGGTGATGATCAGCAGCGGCACCGCCAGAAGCGGCATGCGCGCGATTGAGCCGGTCAACAGCAGATAGAGCAGATAGATGCCGGGCAGCACCAGGAACGGCCCGAACACGTTCGGATCCTGGAAGGCGCCCTGGGCGCGGTCGTATCTGGTGAAGATTTCAGCGCCCGGGAAAGCGTGGAAATAGCCGGCAATGCCGAGCAGCGAGGTCACCACCGCGGAGACAACATAGGCGATGAAGATCAGCCGGTAGAGGCCGGGCTGCACCGCCGTCACCGACGAGAAGAACACCGCGGTGACCGCGAGAAACAGCGAGACCGCGAGATAGAGCGGTGTGTTGGCGAGATCGGCCATCTGAGTCATTGCAATCATGCCGCCGATGTTCATCGTGATCAGCAGCACCAGCAGCGGCACGGCCGCGCGCGATATGCGCAGGCCAAACAGCCCCCACACCCCGATCAGCCCGACCATGAAAAGATCGTAAGGCGCCGGCTCGTCGATGACGAAGCCTGACAGGAAGACGCCGAAAAACACCGCGCCCGACGATATCAGCGCGATCAGCTTGGCATTGACCGCAGCCTGCGGCACATCATGGGAAATCGCGCTCAATAGGCGTTTTCCGTGTTGAGCAGCCGCAGCGGCGTCATGAGCAGGATGCGCAGATCGAACAGCATCGACCAGTTCTCGATGTAATAGAGGTCATATTCCGTGCGCATGCGGATCTTCTCATTGGTGTCCATCTCGCCGCGCCAGCCATTGATCTGCGCCCAGCCGGTAACGCCGGGCTTGACCTTGTGGCGGGCGAAATAGCCGTCGACCACCTCATTGTAGAGAAGGTTGTGCGACTGCGCGGCAATCGCATGCGGGCGCGGGCCAACCAGTGACAGCGTGCCGAACAGCGAGTTGAAGAACTGCGGCAGCTCGTCGATCGAGCTCTTGCGGATGAAGCGGCCGACGCGGGTGACGCGCGGATCGTTCTTGGTCACCGTCTGCTTGGCGGTCGGGTCCGAGCGGTCGGTGTACATGGAGCGGAATTTGTAGACTTCGACGATCTCGTTGTTGAAGCCGTGCCGCTTCTGCTTGAATAGCACCGGCCCCTTGCTGTCGAGCTTGATGGCGATGGCAGTCGCCAGCATCACCGGTGAGAACAGGATGATGCCGATCAGCGAGAAGACGATGTCGAAGGCGCGCTTGGCGACCGAATCCCAGTCGTTGATCGGCCTGTCGAAGATATCGAGCATCGGCACCGAGCCGATGTAGGAATAGGCGCGCGGGCGAAACTGCAAAGCGTTCGAATGCGCCGAGAGCCGGATGTCGACCGGCAGCACCCAGAGCTTCTTCAGCAGCTGCAGCACGCGCGTTTCGGCAGTCAGCGGCAGCGACACGATCAGCATGTCGATGCGCGCGATGCGAGCGAATTCCATCAGCTCCGAAATGGTGCCGAGCTTGGGATAGCCGGCCACGATCGGCGGCGAGCGCTTGTCGCCGCGGTCATCGAAGATGCCGCAGATGCGGATGTCGTTGTCTGGCTGCTTCTCGACCGAGCGGATCAGCATCTCGGCCGCCTTGCCGCCGCCGACGATGACGGCGCGGCGTTCCATGCGGCCGTTGCGCGCCCAGCGCCGGATCAGCTTCGACATCACCAGCCTGAGGCCGAACAGCAGAAGCAGGCCCACGACAAACCAGGTGCCGAACAGCAGACGCGAATAATCCTCCGACATTTTCATGATGAAGGCCGTCAGCGCCATCAGCGCGAAAGTGCCGGCCCAGACCATCAGCACGCGGCCGAGATTGGAGATCGGTCGCATCAAGGCGGAGATCTGGTAGCAATCGCTGACGTCGAGCAGCACCACGGCCACGAATGACGCCGCGGCAATGGTCAGCGGATATTGCCAGGCGAGATAGTTGAAGAAGCCGACAAAGTGGAAGTAGAGCGCGAGCCCCGACAGGAACAGCAAGCCGAATTCGACGATGCGCAATACGCCGCTGACCATGACCGGCGACATCGTATCGCGCCGGTATTGCGAGGCGACCTGGCGGGCAACACTGTTCATGCCGCCGGGCGTGGGGCTCTCGGCAGGACTGTCGAATTTGCGCACCGCATCGGCCGAAAAGCGGCGCGTGGGGTCGGTCTCGTTCATCGGGTTTCCCACAAGCTTCCGCGATGACGATAGCAGAAAGAGAGCTAAAAAAACCTTGAGACAACTTGTGGTTTTGGACGGTCGTCTATCTGTTGAGCGCGGCGAAATAGGCCTTTTCGATTTCGGCGGCCATCACATCGGCGCCGAATCGCGCCTTGAGGCTGGCGGTATCGGGCATGACGCGCCGGTAGGCGTCGAGATCGCGCAGCGCTTCACCCATCTTGTCGCCGAGTTGGCGCGGATCGGGACGGATCAGGGCAGGGGATCCCTCACCGAAGATTTCGGGAATGCCGCCGACGGCCGTGGCGATCATCGGCCTGCCGGCCGCCAGCGTCTCCAGCACGATATAGGGCATGGCTTCCGCGCGGGAGGGGACGACGACCAGATCGGCCAGCGAAAATGCCTCCCTGGCCGGCATCGGCGGCAAGAAGCGGACCTGTTTTCCGAGGCCCAGCCGTTTCACCTGCGCATGGTAGCGCGGCAGGTCGTCGCCATCGCCGACCATGACCGCGGTCAAGCGGCGCTCAAGCTGGGACCCGGCCAGCACCAGCGCGTCGATGAAAATGTCAGGCCCTTTGAGGTCGCGCATCATGCCGATGTAGAGCAGGTCGGCCGCGTCGGGCTGTGCGACCACCGGTTCGAACTCGGCGGCGCGCAGGCCGTTATAGACCAGCGTGTTCGGGATAGGCGGTTCACCGACCTTCCTGCGATAGGTGCGCCGCTCATAGTCGGAGACGAACAGCAGGCAGTCGGTGAAGCGCGCCATGAAGCGCTCGAGCGCGAAGAACAGCTTCCCGGTCGTCGTCGTTTCATCATAGTGGAGGGAGCCGCCATGCGGCGAATAGAGGCGGGCTACGCGAGACCTTGATACCCGCAACAATGAGCCGAACAGACGGGCATAGGCGCCACCTTTGGCGCCATGTCCGTGCAACACGTCCGGCTGCAATTCCTTGATGATCCTGTAAGTGCGCCAGGCCGAGGCGAAGTCGCCCGGCCCGACATGGCGCTGCATCGGCGTGCGATGGATGCCGAGCGCCAGGCTGTCCTTCATCTGGTCGAACAGGCGTTCCTCGTATTCGCCGCCGGTGGTCGAATCGCAGACGATGCCGACAACATGTCCGGCGGCGAGCTGGGCCTCCGTCAGGTCGCGCACATGCCGGAAGATCCCGCCGACGGGTGAGCGAAAGCAGTGGACGATCCTGAGCTGGTCCGCCACGTTGATGTCAGAACAGGCGTTCGCGAACGTAGACCGTGTCGCCCGGCAGCAGCGGATCGGAGGTAACCACCCGGCCTGTCATCACCTTGCCGTTGATGTCGCGGGTGATGTCGACGCTTTCCTGGTTGGCGCGCGGCGAGAAACCGCCGGCAATCGCGATGGCCTTCTGCACGGTGAGGCCCGGCACGTAGGAATACTGGCCGGCGGCGCCCACTTCGCCCATGACGAAGATCGGCCGGTAGCGATCGATCTCGACCGACACGTCGGGGTCGCGCAGATAGCCTTGGCGCAGTTTGTCGGCGAGCGCTTTTTCCAGCTGCTGGGCCGTGTGGCCGCGCGCCGGCACCGCGCCGACCAGCGGGAAGGACATGTAGCCGGACTGATCGACACTGTAGGTGTTGGTCAGACCGTCCTGTTCGAACACGGTGACGCGGACACGGTCGCCGGCGCCGAGCCGATAGGGCTGGTCGAGTACCTCGTGGAAGGCCGCCGGCGTCGGCCGGTAGCTGGAGCAGCCGGCGAGGATCGACACGGCCAGCAGAGCGCGAAACAGACCAGCAGCGCTTTTCATGATCGGACACACACCTTCGTCGCTATGGCCGCCAGGACACGGCGGCAAACCTTAAGGATCTGGGTTCGTTATCATCCTGTTAGGGTTAATGGCCGGTAAAGGGACGCGGCCGATTTGGCGGCAATCGACAAAAAGCCGTATAGTTTTGCTGGCTTTGTTTACCGGATGTCAGCAAACCCTAACAGCTGCTTACCGCGATCTTAACGGCTGAGTTACCATAGTTGTTTACGCTACCATCTAGCCTCATGTCCGGAGCAGGAATGCATGTCCGACCAGTCCGCGGCCGCAGATGTCGATGTCGACCTGAGACAGCTCTTCGCCAGCCTGGCGCGGAACTGGCTGCGCATTCTTGTGATCACGCTCATCGTCACCGGTCTCGCCTTCGCCTTCGCGTGGCTTGCCACGCCGCATTATAAGGCCACGACGCAGCTGAAAATCCAGTTGAGCGAATCGGCCTATACGCGGCCTGCCGGTACCAATGAAGACGACAAACCTGTGCTCGATGCGGAAGGTGTAGCAACCGAGGTTCAGGTCATTTCCTCGTCCGACATTCTCAAGCAGGTGGCTGCCGACCTTAAGCTGGGCGACAAGCCCGAGTTCAACGATGCGCTCGGCATGTCGCCGGTCACCCGGCTCCTGGTCATTGCCGGGCTGAAGAGCGATCCGGAAGAAATTCCGCTCGAAGAGCGCGTGCTGACGAAGATGCGCGACAAGCTCAATGTTTATGGCGTGGAAAAGACCCGCGTCATCGCCGTCGAATTTTCCTCTGAAGATCCCCAGCTTGCCGCCGACATTCCGAACGCCATTGCTAAGGCCTACCTGGCCTACCAGGCGGATGCCAAGACCAAGTCGAACGCCGCCGCGACCGCCTTCCTCGGGCCGGAAATCGACGATCTGCAGAAGCAGGTCAGGGATGCAGAGGCCAAGGTCGCGGCCTTCCGCTCCGCCCAGTCGGACCTGTTGATGGCTGGCAACAATTCGGTGCTGGCGACGCAGCAATTGTCCGAGCTATCGACCGAACTGTCGCGTGTGCGCGCCAGCCGCGCTTCGGCCGAGGCAACGGCCGAAAGGGTGCGCCAGGCTTTGCAGAATGGCGGTTCGCTGGACGCTGTACCCGAAGTGCTGTCTTCCGATCTGATCCAGCGGCTGCGTGAGCGTCAGATCGAGCTCAGAACCAACATCGCCGATCTTTCCACCACCTTGCTCGACAACCATCCCCGCCTGCGGGCGATGAGGTCGCAGCTTGCCGATCTCGACGGCCAGATCCGCAACGAAGCGCAAAAAATCATGCGCGGGTTGCTGACGCAGGCGCAGACCGCCCAGGCGCGCGAAAACCAGCTGATATCGGACGTCAACACGCTGAAAGCGGCATCGGCACGCGCCGGCGAGGAGCAGGTCGAACTCGATGCCTTGCAGCGCGACGCGAACGCCCGGCGCCAGCAGCTCGAATCCTACATGGCGAGCTTTCGCGAAGTGTCCTCGCGCAAAAACTATCTGCCGGTCGATGCCAGCGTGTTTTCCGAGGCGCGCGTGCCGTCGGAACCCTATTTCCCCAAGCTCGTGCCGATCGTCGGCGCCGCCTTCGTCGGCTCGCTGCTGCTGATGTCGGTCATCACGCTGCTGCAGGAGCTGTTTTCCGGCCGCGCCATGCGTCCGGCCCCAGGGGCGCGCTTCGAGCGTATCGAGCAGGTTGCGATGCCGGCAATGTCGGCGCCGGTCGTCGACCCGGAACCGGCTCCTGAGGTTGTGGAAGTGGACGATCAGCCGACGACCGTGGAGTCTGAACTGGTGCCAGAGCCCGAGCCGGCTCCTTCAGTGCTGGAAGGAGCAGCGGCTGCCGGTTCCGAACCGCAAGCCGAACCTGAACCTGTCCGCTCCAGCCTTGGCGAGATCGATGTCGAGAAGGCGGCGGAGAAGCTGATCGCCAGCGGTGCTGCGCGCGCCATCTTCGTCTCGCCCGAAGGCGATGAGGCGGCGGCCTCGGCAGTGCTGGTAGCGCGCGAAGTCTCCGACGCCGGCCTGCGCGTGTTGCTGCTCGACCTGACCGCATCGGGCGCGGCGTCGCGGCCGATGCTGGACAGCGGACTTTTCCCCGGCATCACCAATCTGCTGGCTTCGGAAGCGCAGTTCAGCGACGTCATTCACGCTGACCTCTATTCCGACTGCCATGTCGTTCCCGTCGGCACCGCCGATCCGGTTCGCGCCATGCGCGCCGCCGACCGGCTGCCGATCATCATGCAGTCGCTGACCACCGCCTATGATCTGGTCATTGTCGAATGCGGACCGGCCGATGCGCAAGGCATCAGCCGACTGGTCGGCGACAGCACCGAGGTCTTCATGTCCATGCTGCAGGCGGACGATGAGGTGGCGCAGGCCGCCGTCGAGCTGATCGAAAGCGGCTATCCCGACCTCACTCTGGTGACGCCGATCGGCCACGAGACGCCGGGTAACCCCGTGCCGGGACGACGTAGCGCCGCCTGAGACATCAGACAATTCGACTTAGGCGGCGCTACTACGGATCGGCTCGTCCATCGCCCGCCGGCTCCCGAAAAACCAAGCCTGTCAGTCGGCGCCGGGATCTACCCCAACTCCAGGGTCGTCACGCCAAATATTCGGCGCGAGTCGACCTTCGGAGGCGGGCCCTTGTACATGCGCGTGGTGGTGAAGGTCGGCCTGAAACCAATTGCTGAAAGCGCCGTGGTGAAATCGAAATTTTCGGCAGGAACGTCGATATGCAGGTCGCCACCTTCGCATGCGGCAGCCAGACTGCCCATGAGCTGCATCGCCGTCTCGGTGTCGTCGGCAAACAGCGGGCCGATCTTGTAACCCGAACGGCAGGGACGAGCCACGGCGTAGCCTATGGTGCCGAGTGAACTGATCGCGGCGAACCCGCAATGCGGCGGCTGCGCCCAGCGGTGCAGGAAGGCTCGTCGAGGCGCGGGGAAACAGCGGGCGTCATAGACGATGATGTCGGGCACGAGTTGCGTGGTTATCATGCGCACCCCTTCGCTTCGGACGGGCGGGGTCGCGATACGGCCGCTGAAGCGGATGGTTTCGTACGCCGAGCTGAATCCCGTGCGGCGATAATTCGCCAGCTGCGCGGCGACCCCGTCGAGGCCGACCGTTCGGCCGGCCAGCCTGGCCATGCCCGCATTCCAGACTGCTTTGCCATGGCCTTTGCCGCGCATGTCTGGTCGGCAGATGTAGAGACCGATGAAACCGAAGTTGCCGCCATAGGCGACAGCCGAGATGGCGGCGGTCATCTCGTTGTCGACAAAAGCGCCGATGAACCCTTCAGGATCGGTTGGCCGGAACGCGGCGGCATCATCAAGGCCAGGGTTCCAGCCTTCAGCCGCCGCCCAGTCGATGAGAACGGTCACTTCCGGCGGAGACAATGCGCGGACGGTAGGCTTCATAGCGTTCACTCCGCGGCGACCACCCCCGGCGAGAAGGATTTCAGCACGCCGCGATAGGGCTTGGCCAGCGGACTGGCATAGGAGCCGCGCTTCGAGGTCGACAGGCCCAATGCGATCAGCGCCTCGGCCTGTTTGAGGGCGGCGCCGACGCCGTCGATGACGGGCAGGTCGAACTCTTGCTGCAGCCGGTGTGCCAGGTCGGCCATGCCGGCGCAGCCGAGCACGATGGCCTCGGCGCGGTCTTCCGCTATGGCGCGGGCGATCTCGGCGCGCAGTTTCTCGACAGCGCCGGAAGCAGCGTCTTCAAGCGAGAGTACGGGAATGTCGGCGGCGCGCACGCGGGCACGCCCGGCCATGCCGTAGCGGTGCACCAGCCCCTCGACAGGGACACGCGAGCGTTCGGTGGTCGTCACCACTGTGAAGCGCTGGGCAATGTAGGAGGCGACACCGAGTGCGGCCTCGCAGATGCCGATGACCGGAATGGAGGCCATGGCGCGTGCCGCATCCAGGCCGGTATCGTCGAAGCAGGCGATGATGGCGGCCTGAGCCCCGGCACGTTCGCCGGCGGCGATCTCCATCAAAAGGCCGGGCACGGCCAATGCCTCGTCATAATAGCCCTCGATCGAGGCAGGACCCATCGAGGAGGTGACCGCGATCACCTCGGTCCCGGCGCCGGCAACGGCGCGCGCCGCCGCCGCGATCGTCTCGGTCATGCTCGCCGTCGTGTTGGGGTTCACCACCAGTATCTGCACGATCAAACCCTGGCCCGCTTGCGGCCGACATAGAGGATGGCGCCCAGTGTGGCCAGGATCACCAGGAAGGAGAACACGGTGGTCACCGTGCCCAGCGCATAGAGCACCGGCGTCGTGACATTGGTGGTCATGCCGTAGATCTCGAGCGGCAGCGTGTTGAAGGTGCCCGACGTCATCAGCGTGCGGGCGAACTCGTCATAGGACAGCGTGAAGCCGAACAGGCCGACGCCGATCAGGCTCGGCGCGATCATCGGCAGCACGACATGGGCGAAGGTCTGCCAGGAGTTGGCGCCCAGGTCACGCGCTGCTTCCTCATAGGCGGGCGAGAAGCGGTTGAAGACGGCGAACATGATGAGCACGCCGAAGGGCAAGGTCCAGGTCAGGTGCGCGCCGAAGGCCGATGTGTACCAGGCCGGGCGGAAGCCGACCTGCTGGAAGACGACGCCGATGCCGAGCGAAATGATGATCGAGGGTACGACGAGGCTGGCGACCGCCAGGTAGAACAAAGCGGTGGCGCCACGAAATTTTTGCCGGAAAGCGAGCCCTGCCAGCAGCGACACGACGACGGTGACGATCATCACCATGAGGCCGAGCACGAGCGAGCGCTTGAAGCTGCCGCCGAAATCGCCGACCG
Source organism: Mesorhizobium sp. C268A (assembly GCF_040324475.1). Lineage (NCBI taxonomy): Bacteria > Pseudomonadati > Pseudomonadota > Alphaproteobacteria > Hyphomicrobiales > Phyllobacteriaceae > Mesorhizobium > Mesorhizobium sp. C268A. The sequence continues at coordinate 440,802 of NZ_JAMYVX010000001.1, read as the reverse complement.
CCTGGCGCTCGAACAGATTGGCGAACCAGTGCAGCGACATGCCATTGAGCGGGAAGGTGAGGCCGCCGGTCTCGCCTTGGAAAGAAAGGATCAGGATCGCCGACAGCGGGCCATAGAGGAACAGCACGAACAGAGTGAAGAAGACCGCAAGCACATAGAATTCGAGGGTGCGTTTTTCGTGGCTCACCTCAGAGCTCCTTGCGGATGTCGACGATGCGCAGGATGCCGGCGACCATCAAGAGCACCAACACCAGCAACACCACGGCATTGGCGGCGGCTGCGGGATACTGCAGCAGCGACATCTGGTTCTTCATCATCAGTGCGACCGACGCGCTCTGGCCGCCCGACATCACCTGCACGGTGGAGAAATCGGCCATCACCAGCGTGACGACGAAGATGGTGCCGATCGCCATGCCGGGCTTCGCCAGCGGAATGACGACATTCCACAGCACTTGCCAGCCGGAGGCGCCGGCATCGCGCGCGGCCTCGACCAGCGAGCGGTCGATGCGCATCAACGTGTTGAAGATCGGCGTTACCATGAACAGCGTGTAGAGATGCACCATGGCCAGCACCACGGCGAATTCCGAATAGAGCAGCCATTCGATGGGTTTTGGCACCAGCCCCAATTGCACCAGCGTCGAGTTGATCAACCCGTTACGGCCAAGCACCGGGATCCACGAGATCATGCGGATGATGTTGGAGGTCAGGAACGGCACCGTGCAGACAAGGAACAGCACCATCTGCATGGCGGTGGTGCGGATATGGAAGGCGAGGAAATAGGCGACCCAGAAGCCGATGAACAAGGTCAGAGCCCAGACGATGGCAGCGAATTTGATGGTGTTGAGATAGGTCTTCCAGGTGACCCATGATCCCAGCACGTCGGAATAGTTCGTCGTCAGGAAATCCGGATACATGGCGGCGAAGTCGTAGTCCCAGAAGGAGACGACGGCGATCATGATGATTGGCAAGAGCAGGAACGCACCGAGGATGAGCGCCAGCGGCGCCGATTGGAGGTAGGGCGTGACGGCACTGATGGAGAAGCGCCGGCGTCTGGCGGGCTTGGCTGCTGCGATGGCGGGGCGTTCGAGAGCGACTGTCATTGGGAAAATCCTCCGCGTGATCGCGATGACTTGCGATCCTTCGCGCCCCCCTCTGTCCTGCCGGACATCTCCCCCACGAGGGGGGAGATCGAACTCTCATAACGGCCTTCGCCAAACTCCAACGTTGCTAACGAAGAGCCGGCCATGACGCTGCCAATCTCCCCCCAAGTGGGGGAGATGTCCGGCAGGACAGAGGGGGGCGCGAAGGATCGCAACATCACAGTGAACGCCTCCGCTCTACGCCGCGATGAACTCGTTCCAGCGCTTCACCATGTAGCGGTCCTCGTCCATGACCGAGTTCCAGCAGGCGACTTTGCCCATACGCTCTTCGAACGAGCCGCCGTCGCGCACGGCGCCGGCCTTTTCCATGACGGTGCCGTCCGGCGCCTTGATCTCGCCCTTGGCCGGCTTGCCTTCGATCCAGTAGCCCCATTCGTCCTCGGACATGAACTTCTTGGCCGAGACCATATTGGCGGAATAGTAGCCCTGGCGGTTGAGATAGCCGCCGACCCAGCCCGACGTATACCAGTTGATGTATTCGTAGGCGGCGTCGAGCTCGGCGCCCTTGAGATGGGCGGCAAGGCCAAGGCCGCCGCCCCATGAGCGGTAGCCCTCCTTGAGCGGCTGGAAGCGGCAGGCGATGCCTTTGGAGCGGACGGCGGCGACGGCCGGCGACCACATCGACTGGATGACCACTTCGCCCGATGCCATCAGATTGACGCTCTCGTCGAACGACTTCCAGAAGGCGCGGAACTGGCCGGCCTGCTTGGCCTTGATGAGGAAGTCGATCGTCTTGTCGATCTCTTCCTTGGTCATGTTGCCCTTGTCGGCATATTTGATGCTGCCTGTGGCCTCCATGATCATGGCCGCATCCATGATGCCGATGGACGGGATGTTAAGGATCGCGGTCTTGCCGTTGAAGGCCGGGTCCATGATGTCGGCCCAGGTGGTGATGTCGCGGCCGACGAGGTCGGGCCGGATGCCCAGCGTGTCGGCATTGTAGATCGTCGGCACCATGGTGAACCACTTGGTCGGCGCCTTGGCGAAGGTCTTTGAGTCCTGCGCTTCGACATAGCCGACCGTGTGCGGCGCGGTGCCCTGGGCAATGATGCTGTCGGGCGTCAGCTTGCCGGTTTTGAACAACGGCACCAGTTCGTCGTAGTATTTCAGCTTGCTGACATCCATCGGCTGCAGCACGCCGCTCGGGAACACCTTCTTGCAGATCCAGTATTCGATGTCGGCGATGTCATAGCTGTCGGGCTGGGTCACGGCGCGCTGGGCGGCCGCGTCCGAATCGGTCGCCGTCATTTCCAGCGTGATGCCGAGGTCGGCCTTGCACTTGTCGGCGATCGCGTTCAGGTTCGACACGCCGGTGCCGAACTGGCGGAGCGTGATGTTGGACTGCGCCCAGATGGTCGGGAAGCCTGTAATGGCGCCCGAGCCTGCGGCGAGGCCGACGGCGGCCGCACCTGTCTTGAGCAACGAACGGCGCGAAATTCCGGTCTTTGTTTCTACTGTTTTTGTCATTCCTATTCCCCTGTTTTGTTTTGCTTCGTCGAACTCATGAATGAAGGCGCCCGAGGACGATGGCGTCCTCGGAATCCCAGGCGAGCGGTACGGCGCCGCCAAGGGCGACGGGTTTGGCGAAGAAGTCGGAATCGTCGATGATGACCGTGAAATCGTCGATGCCGGCACCGGTGACCGACAGCTTCACCGTGGCGCCGCGATACTCGATGTTGGAGACGATGCCGGTGAAGCCGAGGCCGGGAGAGGGTGCTTCGCCGATGCGCACATGGTCGGTGCGGATGGCGATGTCGATCGGCGTGCCCACCTCCTGGCCCGCCTCCCGGCCTTGCCCGCGGGCGGCGAGCGAGGCGCCACCATTGACGTCGAAGACGACCATGCCGTCGCGCGCGCCGGTGACCCGGCCGGAGATGACATTGTGGTCGCCCATGAAGCGCGCGACGAAGGCGGTGGCCGGCCTTTCGAACACATCTCGTGGCGGCGCAGCCTGTTCGATGCGGCCGTCATTCATCACCACGATCAGGTCCGCCAATGCCATGGCCTCCTCCTGACTGTGGGTGACGTGGACAAAGGTGATGCCGAGCGAGGTCTGCAATTTCTTCAGCTCGGCGCGCATGCGTATCTTCAGGAACGGGTCGAGTGCCGACAGCGGCTCGTCGAGCAGCAGCGCCTCGGGATCGGTGATCAGAGCGCGGGCGAGTGCAACACGCTGCTGCTGGCCGCCGGAAAGCTGCGCCGGCCGGCGCGTCGCATAGGCCTCCATCTGCATCAGCTTGAGCATGTCGAGCGCCTTGGCACGGCGCTGCTCCTTGTCGACGCCCTTCATCTTCAGGCTGAAGGCGACATTGTCGACAAGGTCGAGATGCGGAAACAGCGCATAGGACTGGAACATCATCGCCGTGCCACGCTTTGCCGGCGGCAGGTCGGTGACGACAATGTTGCCGAGGCGGACATCGCCCGACGAAATGCTTTCGTGGCCGGCGATCATGCGCAGCGTCGAGGTCTTGCCGCAGCCGGAGGGGCCAAGCAGGCAGCAATAGGTGCCTGCCGGTATTTTCAGGCTGATGGCCTCGACGGCAGTCGTCGTTCCGTACACTTTCGAAACGGAGACGATGTCGATCTCGGCGGCTTTGGACATTCAGGCTTCCCCGTTTGGTCGCATTAACCAATGCATTATGCGTGCCAATCGGCGGCAATCGGCCCAAGCGTTTGAATCGACAGCGAAATCGGGGTTCTTGCCCACTGCCTAGCCGGTAGGCTATCTTGTGCATTGCACAAATTATGGGCGATTGTGCGCGATCTGCACAAGAATCGTATGCAATCTATTTTGGCTTCGTGTCCACTTTGCCTCTCGTGCGCAGGCGACGAGTCGCGCTAGAAGAGGCTTGGAACCATCATCGCCATGAACATTGCCGATCAGATCCATTCCGCCGACAGCGCCAACCAGGATCGCGCCCAGGCGATTCGCGACAATCTGCGGGACGCCATCGTCGACCGTCGGCTGACGCCCGGCACCAAGCTGTCGGAAGGCGAGGTCGGCACGCTGTTCGACGTCTCGCGCACCGTCGCGCGCGCGGCGCTGCAGATGCTGTCCTTCGAGGGGCTGGTGCGTACCGAGCGCAACCGTGGCGCCTTCGTCGCCAACCCTTCGCCCGAGGAAGCGCGCCAGGTGTTCGCATCGCGCCGGCTGATCGAGCCGGGCATAGCCATTGCCGCCTGTGGGCGGGTCACAGCCACCGATATCGCTGCGTTCCGCGCGCAGCTCGACGAGGAAGGCCGCTTCATCGCCGAGCGCGGCCCAACCGCCCGGCGCTCCGAAATCAAGGCGTCGGGCGATTTCCATCTGCTGCTCGCCTCCGTCGCCGGCAATGCCATCCTGCAGCGCTTCATGGAGGAGCTGGTGGCGCGTTCGTCGCTGGTCATCGCCCTTTACGGACGATCCGGCGTGTCGGCCTGCGGACACAGTGAGCACACGGAAATGGTCGGCGCGCTGGAAAGCGGCGATTGCGGGTTGGTGAGCCGGCTGATGCTGCACCATATCGACCACATCGAGGCAGATCTCGACCTGCGGGTCAGGGCCGGCCCGGCGCTCCGCGAAGCGCTGAATTTCTGAACGCTAGTTTTCGTCGTCCGTGGGAGCGGGCGCTGCCTGTCCGGCGGCCTTGCGGCGCAGCATCTTGGTCAGCTTCCAGACCGTCGGGTTGTTCTTGATGAAGGCTTTCGCCCGTGCGCCCTGCCGCAGCGCCGACGCCAGGGCGCGTCCCTTCAGCGTCAGGGGCGCCAGCACCTCGAAATGCTGGGTCTCGATATCGCACCAGAGCCGCTTGTAGGGCTCGTCGCCGACCGAGAAATCATAGACATCGAAGCCTGTTTGGCAGGCTTCCTCGATGATGTCGAAGAAAAGGAAATCGCCGGGGCTGGTGTGGCCGAGATCGTCCTCGGCGATGGCGCCGAATTCGCAGATCAGGCGTTTGCCCGAGCGGCTCGAGCCGGTGATTGCACGCAGCTTGCCGGCCACTTCGAGCCCATGCAGCACAAAGGCCGGTTTCTCCTCGGCCAGCGCGCCGGCGAAGAGGGCACGGAAGAAAGCCCGCACCTCCGGCTCGCCGAAGACATTGGCGATGCCCATCTTGGCGAAGCGGAACTCCTTCATCTCGAAGAAAGCGTCGAGCAGCCGGTTCACGTCTTCGGGTGTCTGCGCCTCGATGCGGCGATGAACGCCGACCGCCTCGAATTTTCGTGTCTGCGAACGGTGCTTCTTGCGCTTGCGCTTGCCGCCCACACGCGACAGCAGCGCATCGAAACCACCGTCGAGATTGACGGCGAGCGACAGGTTTGGGCTCGGAAAGTTGGAGAACGCCACCAGCGGATTGGCAACACCATCGAGGTCGGGCAGAAGCCTTTCCAAGGCAACGAGATCGATGTCGGGACGCGCCTTGCCGATCGCCGTCACCAGCCTGCGGATCCCCCCAGCATCTGCCTTTGCCAGCCATGCCGGATCGGCGGCGGCGAAATTGCCGTTGGCATGGCGCCCGCCCATGAAGCGGGCGACGCGGAATGGACCAGTTCGCGTGATTTCCAGTGCCAGTGCAAAGACCGGCCTGTCCTCGATTGTCAGCGTGGCAATGACGGCATCGGGATTAGCCTGCGCCGTCCAGGCACGAACCCAGTCCGCGCTTTGCGCCGGCGCAAACAGCGCCGAACGGCAGAATTCGCCGTAAGAGGCGAGCGCGGCAGCATCTGCGATCGACACCGACAGACTGGTCTGGTCGGCAGCCGGCGTGCGCGCAGACGCCTTGCTTGCGGCGAGCCGATTGCCGTCAAATGACGCGGTGGCGTCAACCATACCTCAATCCTTAAGGCGTATTCGTCGCGATCAGGAGTTCGCGTCGGCGCGTTCCGTGCTTGGATCGAGCCTAGGCGCAAAAGGTGAATGAATGATCGACGGTGGTGAGGCAGTTCGGAAACTGGCGCTTAATATCGCCCGCTTTACCGGCCTTGCACCGCTGGCCAAGCCGTTTGTCGGCGGCATTGGCGCCATCCTCATGTTGCATCGGGTCACCGCCACGCCGGAGAAGCCGGACGGCGTTAACCGCCACCTCAACATCGCCCCGCGATTCCTCGACGCTCTCGTCGCCGACATGAAGTCGAGGGGCTATGCCTTCGTCACCCTCGACGAGGCGATCGAGCGCATCAAGGCCGGCGGCAAGGACGGCCAGTTCGCCACCATCACCGCCGACGACGCCTATCGCGACAACATGACCGAAGCGCTGCCAGTGCTCGAAAAGCACGACGCGCCGATCACCATCTATGTCGCGCCGGGTCTGATCGACGGCAGCGCCGATTTATGGTGGGACGTGGTCGAGGATATCGTCAACGCGCGGGAGCGTTTGACGCTGGCGACGCCGAAGGGGCCGGTGACCATAGACTGCTCGACCCACGGCAAGAAACTCCACGCCAATGCGCGTCTGCATGCCTATCTGACGCTCGAGGTGCGCGAGGAGGATCAGCGCGCCGTGCTGCGCGATCTGGCGCACTCGAACGGCATCGACCTCGATGGCTTGCGCCCAAGCACGCTGATGACCTGGGACGACATCCGCGCCGTGGCCGGGCACAGGCTGGTGACGATCGGCGCGCATACGGTCAACCACCGCAATCTGAAGCGGCTCGACGAAGCCGATGCGCGCCATGAGATCGTCGACGTCAGGCGCCAACTGCAGGCGCAGCTCGGCGAAGACCCCCGTCATCTCGCTTACCCCTATGGTTACGCCAGCGCTGTCGGCTGCCGCGAAGTGGGCTTTGCCCGCGACGCCGGCTACGCCTCGGCGGTGACCACTCGCCACGGCGTGCTGCACGCCGAGCACGCCGGCTTCCTGCACGCGCTGCCGCGCATTTCGATCAACGGCCGCTACCAGAGCGTCGCCCATATCCGCACCATGTTGTCGGGCTTAACGACGCCGCTGGCCAATGCCGGCAAAATGGTGGTCACCATCTAACCTGGGGCGGGCTCTTCAGCCTTTCGGCGGCGGCTCCAGGATCAGCCATTTGATGATGCCCATCGCAGGCAGCACCCAGAACAGGCCGCTGAACAGGAAGAACAGGAAGTGCACCAGCGGGCTGGATTGCGACAGCTGCGCGACCGCTATGATCGACGCGACCAGCGCATAGATGATGACCAGCGCCACCAGCAGGAAAGTTCCGATCAGCTTTTTCAGGCGGATGGGCATGAGCGTTCTCGTTGATCGCCTCCGCTTAGGCCCAACCGCGCGCCTGTGCAACCCGCGAGATGCGGCGCGACGGCGTGCCGCGCCGTCCGGTCTTGTCAGCCGGGTTGCGATGGTTCACCAATCCGCCACGTCAACCTGCCGGGACCAACCATGGCCGCCATATCAGCCGCCGCGCCTTACATTGACCGCGATCGCGACTTGAAAAATCGGGCGCTGGTGCGCGGCTGGCTGTATGTCGTGCTTCTGGTGCTGTTTGCGCTGGTGCTGGTCGGCGGCGCCACCAGGCTCACCAATTCCGGCCTGTCGATCACCGAGTGGAAGCCGATCCACGGTGTGATACCGCCGCTCAATGACGCGGAGTGGCAGGAGGAATTCCAGCTTTATCAAAAGATTCCGCAATATGCCGAGCTCAACAAGGGCATGAGCCTGGACGCCTTCAAATCGATCTTCTGGTGGGAATGGGCGCACCGCATCCTGGCGCGCAGTGTCGGCCTGGTCTTCGGCCTGCCGTTGCTGGTCTTGTGGGCGACGCGCCGCATCGAGCGCGGCCTTGGGCCAAAGCTGGTCGGTATTCTGCTGCTTGGTGGCCTGCAAGGCGCCATCGGCTGGTGGATGGTGGCCTCCGGCCTGGTCGACCGCGTCTCCGTCAGCCAGTACCGGCTGGCGACGCATTTGACGCTTGCCGCCCTGATCTTCACTGCCACCATGGTGGTCGCGCGCGGGCTGGCGCCGCATTCGGAGCCTGCCGCCGGCCGGTCGACGCAAAGACTGGCCGGTTTCATCGTGCTGCTGGCGCTGGTCCAGATCTATCTCGGCGGGCTGGTCGCAGGGCTCGACGCCGGCCTGAGCTACAACACCTGGCCGCTGATGGACGGCAAGATCATCCCCGGCGAGCTGCTGCTGCTCGAACCGGCCTGGCGCAATTTCTTCGAGAACCCGAAGACGGTGCAGTTCGTCCACCGGCTCGGCGCCTATACGGTCTTTGCCATCGCGCTCTGGCATATGATAGCGACGCGCCGGCGGCTGCCGGGCACGACACACGCACGCCGCGCAACGCTGCTGTTTCTGCTGGTGCTGGTGCAGGCCTCGATCGGCATCGGCACGCTGCTGATGCAGGTGCCGCTGCACATGGCGCTGACCCATCAGGCCTTCGCGCTGGTCCTGCTGGGATTTGCCGCCGCCCACTGGCGCGGCAACAAGGGCGCCTATCCACTGCCAACGCGGCCGCCCATGAACGCAGGTACATCGTCTACGGTGTCTTGGCCGTCGCAATAATCTATTTCGCGAACGAACTGCCTCGCTACGTCTAAAGCGCGAGGCTGCGCCGGTCAGAAGCTGAGCCGCACCTTTCGGATCACTCCCGCAACCGACAGCTCGCGGTTCTCGTCGACCGCATTCTCGTCCTCATGATGCCATGCGGCCGACAGGCAGCCATAGGCGATGGCATGGTCGAGAATGGCAGCCGGCGTCTGGCCGAGTGTCCTGGCGAAGATCTCAGCCATATGCGCGATGCGCTCGGGATCGAGGCAGAGGTCGTCGCGCCCCAGTGGGTTGTAGAACAGATTGGCGGCGTCGAAGCCGGGATCGCCGAGCACGCCCTTCGGGTCGATCGCCAGCCAGCCGCGCGCACCGTGCAAAATGTTGTCGTGATGCAGGTCGCCATGCAGCGGCTTGACCGCATGCGGGGCATCGAGCAGCCGGTCCGCGATTTCGGCGGCCTCGATATAGAGGCTGTGCTCTCCGGCGTCGCGATCGGCTCCGGCCTTTTTGAACAGGCTGGCAAACCGTGTCCGCAGCGGCTGCAGGTCCGGCGGGGCAGGGTGTCTTTAGGGCGAGAACAGTCTCCCCATCAACTCGGCCGCGATTGCGGTCGCGGCGTTGTCGCCTTCTTTGGCCAGAACGTCGGAAAGCAGGGTGTCGCCGGCATATTCGAGCAGCATGCGGTGGCCGTCCCGGCCAAGCAGCCGCACCGCGCCTTCGCCGCGCCGCCATGCGAGATAGTGCTCGCCGCGCAACTCGTCCTCGACATCGTCGAATGGTTTGAGCGCCTTGACGATGGCCGGCGAGCCGTCCTCACGCCGCACCTTCCAGATGCGGCTCGAAAACGTCTCCGCAATGAGCTCGGGCGCGCTGATCTTCCAGCGCTTTGGAAATGCAGGCGCGTCCATTCAGAGCGTGATGCCGAAAAGTGTTAAGCGGTTTTCGGGCAACATGCTCTCTCCAACTGAATTAAAGGCCGAGCATCAGATCCATGTTCTGAACGGCAGCACCCGAGGCGCCCTTTCCGAGATTGTCATAGACCGCAATCAGCAGCGCCTGCGCCCTGTCGTCATTGGCAAAGACATAGACCTTCATGCGGTTGGTGCCGTTATAGACCTCGGGATTGATCTCGGGCAGGCGCTCCACGTGCTCGTAAGGAGCTACCTCGACCACGCCGCCCTTGATGGCGGCAAAATGGTCGGCGATTGCCGCGTGCAGTTCGGCGCCGGCCGGCACATGGTCGAGCCCGCCGAGCTGCAGCGGCACCACTGTGATCATGCCTTGGGCGAAATTGCCGACCGCCGGCTGCATGATCGGATCGTGCGACAGCTTCGCATAGGTGCGCAGCTCCGGCACATGCTTGTGCTGCAGGGTCAGCCCATAGACCTGGAATTCAGAGGCATCCTCGCCCTTGGCGACATAGTCCTCGATCATCGGCCGGCCGCCGCCCGAATAGCCCGAAATGCCATTGACCGTGATCGGGAAATCCGCCGGCAGCAGACCGGCAGCGACCAGCGGCCGCAGCGTCGCGATCGGCCCTTGCGGCCAGCAGCCGGGATTGGCGACGCGTTTCGCATTGGCGATGATCCTGGCCTGATCCTTGTCCAGCTCGGCAAAACCGTATTCCCAGCCCTCGGCGACGCGATGCGCCGTGGAGGCGTCGATCACCTTGGTGGTGTCGTTGGCAATCAGCGACATGCTTTCCTTGGCAGCCGCATCCGGCAGGCACAGGATGGCGACATCGGCGGCATTGAGGAACTCGGCGCGCGCCGCCGTTTCCTTGCGGCGCTCGGCCGGGATCGAGATGATCTCGAGGTCGCCGCGCTCGGCCAGCAGCGCCCGGATCTGCAGGCCGGTGGTGCCGTGTTCGCCATCGATGAAGATCTTCGGTTTCATGTGCCCGTCAATTCCCTGCTAATTCAGGCCTATATGCCCTGGCCATGGTTTGCCGCGCCATGGTTGCCGCTGTTCAGCTCTTCCGCCCGCGCTTTTCGCTCGGCCACCAGGCCGAGATAGTGCATGGCCACCATCGAGCCGGCGATCGCCGTTATATCGGCGTGATCATAGGCCGGCGCAACCTCGACGACGTCGGCGCCGACAATATCGACCTGGCCGAGCTGGCGCAGCGTCGACAGGATTTTCGCCGAGGACGGTCCGCCGGCAACCGGCGTGCCGGTGCCGGGCGCAAAGGCCGGGTCGAGGCAGTCGATGTCGAAGGTGAGATAGGTCTTCCTGCCGCCGGTGCGGTCGACGATCGCATAGGCGATGTCGGAAGCCCGCATCTCCTCGATCTCGTGACCGTAAAGGATCTTGATGCCGAACGTATCGGGGGCATGCGTGCGGATGCCGATCTGGATCGAGCGGTCGGGGTCGATGATGCCTTCATTGACGGCGCGGCCGACGAACGAACCATGGTCGATGCGCTTGCCATCGTCAGGCCAGGTGTCCTGGTGCGCATCGAACTGCACCAGCGCCAGCGGCCCGTGGATGGCGGCATGTGCCTTGAGCAGCGGCCAGGTGACGAAATGATCGCCGCCGAGCGACAACAGGAAGGCACCCGATTTCAGGATCTTCGCCGCCTCGCGCTCGATCGTGCCTGGTGTCTTCTGGTGATTGCCCGAATCGAGCAGGCAATCGCCATAGTCGATGACGGCGAGATGCTCGAACAGGTCGCGCGAGAACGGATATTGCGGGTCGTTGTCGAGGATCGCCGAGGCGCGGCGGATCGCCTGCGGCCCGAAGCGCGCGCCCGGCCGGTTGGTGACGGCGGCATCGAACGGAATGCCCCACACGACGGCGTCCGCGCCCTTTGCATCCTTGGTGTATTTGCGCCGCATGAACGACAGCGCGCCGGCATAGGTCGGCTCGAAGGAAGGCCCCGTCTTGGAGCGGGCGGTGAAGGCGTTGTCGATGGTCTGGTTCGCCATTACGGGTCCTTCTTTGTTCATCGGGCTGCCACAACTACAGAACCGGCACGCAAGATGCCAGTCACAGCTTGGCGAAACGCCATAGCGTTCTAGAGGGGCGACACAGGATTTGTATCGCCAAGGCGCAAGGCCCGGCGACTCCTCTCCGGCGGCCGCGGCGATGAACTGGCGGTGCGGGCCGGCATGCCGGCCGAGACACGGTTTCTGGGCCGAACGCGGCGCCACCATCATCCAGACCGAAGAACCGAAGGCTGCGATTGGCTGGCTGGGGGCCGATGGGTTTCGGGCGCCTTATGTGGATGAGGGAAGCCGGCCGAGCCGCGAATACGGCGAGTATCAATTAGAAATCGTACGTCGGCGCCATCACCCCACCCGGCGCTGCGCTCCGACCTCCCCATCGAGGGGAGGTAGGGCGTTGGCGCTTTAGATCCGACAGTCGTAGCGATTGCGAGGCATGCAAGGCTGCCGCGACCTCCTACCTCCCCTCGATGGGGAGGTCGCGCCGAAGGCGCGGGTGGGGTGACAGCGCCGCCCGCAAAATCTTCACGCCGCTTTCGCCACCCCATCCAATTCCCTCAGGACATCAGCCGACAGCTCCAGTTCCGCCGCCGCCAGGTTCTCTCTCAAATGCCCGACCGACGACGTCCCCGGGATCAGCAGGATGTTCGGCGAGCGGCGCAGCAGCCAGGCGAGCGCAACCTGCAAGGGTGTGGCGCCGAGCCGCGTGGCCACATCCGACAAGGTCGACGACTGCAGCGGGCTGAAGCCGCCGAGCGGGAAGAACGGCGTGTAGGCGATGCCGGCGCGCGCCAGTTCATCGATCAACGCGTCGTCGTCGCGATGCGCCAGATTGTACTGGTTCTGCACGCAGACGATCTCGGCGATCCCACGGCCTTCCTCGACCTGCGCAGGGGTGACGTTGCTCAGGCCGATATGGCGCACCAGGCCCTTCCGCTGCAGTTCGGCAAGCGCCGTCAACTGCGTCTCAATCGAGCCCTCGGCGGGACCCATCACCCCGAACATGATGCGCAGATTGACGACATCCAGCACCTCAAGACCGAGATTCCTGAGATTATCGTGCACGGCCTGCTCAAGTTCCTTGGCGGAATAGGCAGGCAGCCATGAGCCGTCGCTGCCGCGCCGCGCCCCGATCTTGGTGACGATGACGAGGTCTTGCGGATAGGGCGCCAGCGCTTCGCGGATCAGCTGGTTGGTGACATGCGGGCCATAATAGTCGCTGGTGTCGATGTGGTTGACCCCGGACGCCACCGCTTCGCGCAGCACAGCAATGGCCGCGTCCCGATCTTTCGGCGGACCGAAAACGTGCGGGCCGGCAAGTTGCATGGCGCCGTAGCCGAGCCGTTTCACGGTGTGGCTGCCGAGGGTGAATGTGCCGGATTTTTGGATGGTGGACATGGTCGATCTCCTTTGAGGAGGCGAAGATAGACGCTGCTCAACCTTGGGATAATAAGGTACAATCCGTACAGCTTGTGCGGAATGGCGAACAATGATGGATCTTGGCGATCTGAATGCTTTCGTGACGGTGGCGCGTGCCGGCGGTTTTCGCGAAGGGGCTCGCGCCGGCGGCGGCAGCGCGTCGGGCCTGAGCGAAGCGGTGCGCCGCCTGGAGACGCAGCTCGGCGTCAGGCTGTTCAACCGCACGACACGCAGCGTTGTTCCAACCGACGCAGGCCTCAGCCTCTTGGGAAGGCTTGGCCCGGCGCTGTCGGAGGTGGAGGCGGCCCTCGACGTGGTTAATGGCTTTCGCGACAGGCCGGCCGGTTCGCTGCGCCTCAACGTCCCGGTCAGCGCCGCGCGGCTGATATTGCCCGACATCGTTCCGGGCTTCCTCGCCGCCTATCCCGGCATTCGGCTGGAGGTCATCGCCGATGAGAACTTCGTCGACGTGCTGGCGGCGGGCTGCGACGCCGGCATCCGCTATGACGAGCGACTGGAGCAGGACATGATCGCGGTGCCGATCGGACCGCGCGTCCAGCGCTTCGCCACTGGCGCCAGCCCCGCCTATCTCGAGCGCCATGGGCGGCCGCAGCACCCGAGCGACCTGCTTGGCCATGCTTGTCTGCGCGGTCGTTTTGCCAGCGGTGCGATGCTGCCGTGGGAATTCGAGCGCGACGGCGAGGTGGTGCGTGTCGACACGACGGGGCCGTTGATCGTGCGGATCGGCGGGGCGAGCGATCTTGCCGTCCATGCGGCCATTGCCGGCAGCGGCATCGTCGCTCTCTTCGAGGGCTGGCTTCGCCCTCACTTCGAAAGCGGCGCCCTGGAGCCCGTGCTCGAACCGTGGTGGCAGAGTTTTCCCGGACCATTTCTGTACTATCCCGGACGGCGTCTGGTTCCAGCGCCGCTACGGGCGTTTATCGATTACATCAAGGCCGGCAAGTTCTGAGACTTGAACCGAGGCCGGCGCCATCACCCCACCCGGCGCTTCGCGCCGACCTCCCCATCGAGGGAGGTAGGGTGCCGCGTTTTTATGGTCGAACTGGTTTGCTAGCCGCTGGACCATCGTGGATTGTCCGGGCGGCAAAACTGCCGCGACCTCCTACCTCCCCTCGATGGGGAGGTCGGCGCGAAGCGCCGGGTGGGGTGACTGCCGAGACCCAAAAGAAAAGGCCGCCCGGAGGCGGCCTTTCGATGTCTGGAACGTCGCAGCGCTTAGCGCTTCGAGAACTGGAAGGAACGACGGGCCTTCGCCTTGCCGTACTTCTTGCGCTCGACGACGCGGCTGTCGCGGGTCAGGAAGCCGCCCTTCTTGAGCACGGCGCGCAGTGCCGGCTCATAGTAGGTCAGCGCCTTGGAGATGCCGTGACGAACGGCACCGGCCTGGCCGGACAGGCCGCCGCCGATGACGGTGGCGACGATGTCGTACTGGCCGGCGCGGTTGGAAGCGATGATCGGCTGGTTGAGGATCATCTGCAGGACCGGACGCGCGAAATAGGTCGCGAATTCCTTGTCGTTGACGACGATCTTGCCCGAACCCGGCTTCACCCAGACGCGGGCGATGGCGTTCTTGCGCTTGCCGGTGGCATAGGCGCGGCCCGACTTGTCGAGCTTCTGGACATGGACGGGTGCTGCCGGCTGGGTGTTGGTGTTGCCGGTGGCGGCGCCCAATTCTGCGAGCGAGGAAAGCTCAGCCATCTTATGCAACCTTCTTGTTCTTGGCGTTCAGCGCGCCGACGTCGAGGGTGACGGGCTGCTGGGCGACATGCGGATGTTCCGTGCCTGCATAGACGCGGAGGTTCTTCATCTGACGACGGCCGAGCGGCCCGCGCGGGATCATGCGTTCGACGGCCTTCTCGACGACACGCTCGGGGAAACGGCCCTCGAGCAGCTGGCGCGCGGTGCGCTCCTTGATGCCGCCGGGGTGACCGGTGTGCCAGTAATAGACCTTGTCGGTGAACTTCTTGCCGGTGAACACCACCTTGTCGGCATTGATGACAATGACGTTATCGCCGTCGTCGACATGCGGGGTGAAGGTGGGCTTGTGCTTGCCGCGAAGATGATTGGCGATGACAGTGGCGAGACGGCCGACGACGAGACCCTCGGCGTCGATCAGCACCCACTTCTTCACCACATCCGCAGGCTTCTGCGAAAAGGTTGCCATGGATTTTCTGCTTTCGATTTTGACCTTCCGAAGAAGGCGTTTCTTGTTGCTTGGATTGGCGACAAGGCACTTGCCCGCCGCCAATAACAAAACGGCGGCCTTTGCGGGCCGCTGCTTCGTGACGGCTTATAGGCGAGGGGGTGGTGCACGTCAAGGCGCGGGAAAAGCACGTCTGCTCGTAAAGTGTAATAAAAACAAAGGTTTGATCAAAAGGTATTATTTTACCACATCGGCGGCGCGCTTCGGCGGGATCGAATAGGTGCCGGTCGCATGCGCTACCGTGTGTCCCTTCGGTCCGGCGACGATGTCGATATCGAACACCATCAGGCTCTTGCCCAGCTTCAGGATGCGGCAATGGCCGTCGATCGGCCCGGCTTCGGCCTTGCGGACAAAATTGATGTTGAGGTTGACGGTAACCGAAAGCGCATCCGGCCCGGCATGGCTGAGCACGCAGACATAGCCGCCAATGTCGGCCAGCGTGAACAGCGAGGGCCCGGACACCGTGCCGCCGGGACGCAAATGCCGTTCGCTGGCGTTGAGCCGCACCGTGCAGCCGCCGGGAAACACATCGAGCGCCTCATACGACGTGAACTCGTCGTTGAGCTGCGGGTAGACGCTGGCCATCAGCGCATTGACTTCAGCCGCCGTCAGCACCGGCTTGAGATTGTCCTGGGCGGGCATGTCGGTCTCTCGTTCTATGCCGGGCCTGTATGAACGCAATGATGCGCTTCTGGCAACACCTCTGGCGCAAGCGATGGGTGTTGATGAAACTCGATCCGATATTAGATAGTCTGGCGGCGCCCGGCGGAATCGCGGAGACCCTTGTCATGGCCGAAATCCTTTCGATCAAACCTGTTGCCATAGACGGGCCGGTCATCGCCGGGCTGGACAAGGGCGTGCTGCGCCTGACGCTCGCCAATCCGCCCGCCAATGCCTTGTCGCTTTCCGTCATGGCGGCATTGAGCGCCGAGCTCGACCGTGCCAAGGCCAACAAATCGGTCCGCGTCATCGTCTTGGCGGCCGCCGGGAAAGTCTTCTGCGCCGGTCACGATCTCAAGGAAATGACCGCGCGCCGCGCCGACGCCGACAAGGGCAAGGGGTTTTTCGAGCAGACATTTTCGGCTTGCGCGGCGTTGATGCAGCAGATCGTGCGCCATCCGCTCCCGATCATCGCCGAAGTCGATGGCCTAGCCACCGCTGCGGGGCTGCAACTGGTTTGCAGTTGCGACCTCGCCATTGCCTCGCATGAAGCGACCTTCTGCACGCCGGGCGTCAATATCGGCCTGTTTTGTTCGACGCCGATGGTGGCGCTGTCACGCAACGTGTCTCACAAGCACGCCATGGAAATGCTGCTCACCGGCGAGACCATCGATGCCGCAACCGCCAAGGAATTCGGCCTGGTCAACCGCGTCGTGCCGCGCGAATACCTGAATCAGATCGTCACCAAATACGCGCAAACCATTGCCTCCAAATCATCTCTGGTGGTCAAGACCGGCAAGGAAGCCTTTTACGCGCAGGCCGAGATGGGGTTGGCGGACGCGTATGCCTATACCGGCCGCGTCATGGTCGAGAACATGCTGGCCCGCGACGCCGAGGAAGGCATCGGCGCCTTCATCGGCAAGCGCAAACCGGAATGGACGGACGAATAGGTTTTCGATCCATGGAACCGCGCATCTCCATCATCACCATCGCCACCGACGATCTCGAGCGCGCCGTGCGCTTTTACGAAGGCATGGGCTTGAAGCGCCACGCCGGCATCACCGATGGCGTCGCCTTCTTCCAGATGGGCGGCGCCATTCTCGGCCTGTTCCCGAGGCCAAGCGCCGAGGAGGATTCAGGCATTGCCTTCGCCGCAGCACCGTCGGCGGTCTACCTCGCCTACAACACCCGCTCCGATGCCGAAGTCGACGACGTGCTGGCGGCCGCCGAGAAGGCCGGCGGCAGGATCGTCAAGCCGGCAGGCCGCGCCTTCTGGGGCGGCTGGTATGGATATTTCGCCGATGCCGACGGCCATGTCTGGGAAGTCGCACACAATCCGGCCTTCCCGATCGCGGATGACGGCACCATCTCGCTGACGGACTGAGCGTCCGCATGGGCTATCGCAAGCAACTGACCCGGCTTAAGGCGCCTTATCTCAAACGCATCCTGATTGACCCCGAGCGCGTGGAAGATTGGGACAAGTATCCCTGGAACCTGCCTCTGTTCCGCGGCCGCGAATTCGAGCTCGAATTCACCACGCCGATCACCATCATTGTCGGCGAAAACGGCACCGGCAAATCGACGCTGCTGGAAGCGATCGGCGCGCTGGCCGGTTACGACGAAGCCGGCGGCGGCAAGGGCTACATGCCCGTCGACCACTCCGGCGCCATCGACGAGAGTGGTGCAGCGCTTGCCGACACGTTGCGCGGCCACTGGCTGCCGAAGGTCACAGCGGGTTGGTTCTTCCGCGCCGAATCTTTTTACTCGGTTGCCCGCTATCTCGATCAGGCGGCGCTGGAATCTGGCGGGGCGCCGCCGGATTTCCTGTCCTGGTCGCATGGTGAAGGGTTCATCCGCTTCTTCGAGGAGCGCTGCCGCCGGCAAGGTATCTACATCCTCGACGAGCCCGAAAGCGCGCTGTCGCCATCGCGGCAGATCGAGCTGCTGAAGATGCTGCGGCGCATGGACCGGTCCGGCACGGCTCAAGTGATCATGGCGACGCACTCGCCGCTGCTGATGGCCTGTCCGGGCGCGCGGCTGTTCCGCATCAGCCGCTTCGGCCTCGACCCCACAGATTTCACCGATACCGATCATTTTCGCATGATGCGCGACTTCTGCACGGACCCGCAGTCCTTTATGGAGGAAGCACTGAGGGAGACCGACGAGTGAATCACGATAGCTACGACAATGCCTACATCGGCGGCATCCTCAATTCTGTGAAGACCATCGCCATGGTCGGCGCGTCGGCCAACGATGTCAGGCCGAGCTTTTTCGTGCTGAAATACCTGCTGGCCAAGGGCTTTTCGGTGTTTCCGATCAATCCGGGGCAGGCCGGCAAGGAAATCCTCGGCCGCATGACCTATGCCAGCCTTGCCGATCTGCCTGAACCGGTCGACATGGTCGACATCTTTCGCGCCTCCGCAGCGGTGCCCGGCATTGTCGATGAGGTGCTGAAGCTCGACCCCTTGCCGAAAGTCGTCTGGATGCAGCTTGGCGTGCGCGATGACGAGGCGGCCGCGCGTGCCGAGGCGGCCGGTATCAAGGTGGTGATGAACCGCTGCCCGAAGATCGAATATGGCAAGCTGTCGGGCGAGATCGGCTGGACCGGCGTCAACTCCGGTGTGCTTTCGTCGAAGAAGCCGCTGATGCGGTCGGGATTCCAGAGTTTCGGTGTGCGCCAGAAGTAAGGCAGTGAATGGTGAATGGTGAATAGAAGGATTTTCCTGGAAGCCGGGTAAAGCCGCATATGAGCGGCTTGCAATCAAGGTGGGACTGGCCGACTTTGCGACCACCATTCATCGCTCACCATTGACCATTTCATCATTCACACGTTTACCGCTCAGGGAGGTTTTCGATGACCCGCACGCCCGGTTTCAACACGCTCGCCGTCCATGCCGGCGCCAAGCCCGACCCGGCGACGGGCGCACGCGCCACGCCGATCTACCAGACGACCTCCTTTGTGTTCGACGATGCCGACCATGCCGCCTCGCTGTTCGGGCTGAAGGCCTTCGGCAACATCTACACCCGCATCATGAACCCGACCCAGGCGGTGCTGGAAGAGCGGATCGCGGCGCTCGAAGGCGGCACGGCTGCACTTGCCGTTGCTTCCGGCCATGCCGCACAGGTGATCGTGTTCCACAATCTCATGCGGCCTGGCGATAATTTCGTCGCCGCCACAAGGCTTTACGGTGGTTCGATCAATCAGTTCGGCCATGCCTTCAAGAATTTCGGCTGGGAGGTGCGTTGGGCCGACACCAACGACGTCTCCACCTTCGAAAGCCAGATAGACGACAAGACCAAGGCGATCTTCATCGAGAGCCTGGCCAATCCCGGCGGCACCTTCGTCGACATAGAGAAAATCGGCGACATCGCCCGCAAGCACGGCTTGCCGCTCATCGTCGACAACACGCTGGCCTCGCCCTATCTGGTGCGGCCGATCGAGCATGGCGCCGACATCGTCGTCCATTCGCTGACCAAGTTCATCGGCGGCCACGGCAATTCGATCGGCGGCGCCATCGTCGATGGCGGCACGTTCGACTGGTCGAAATCCGGCAAATATCCGATGCTGTCGGAGCCGCGCCCCGAATATGGCGGCCTTGTCCTGCACGAAACCTTCGGCAATTTCGCTTTCGCCATCGCCGCGCGCGTGCTTGGCCTGCGTGACATCGGCCCGGCGATTTCGCCGTTCAATGCCTTCCTGATCCTGACCGGGCTGGAGACCTTGCCACTCAGGATGCAGCGCCATTGCGACAATGCGATCACCGTAGCCGGCTGGCTGTCCAACCACCCCAAGGTCGCCTGGGTCAACTATCCCGGCCTGCCCAGCGACAAGAACAACGCGCTGCAGAAGAAATACTCGCCGCAAGGCGCCGGTGCTGTCTTCACCTTCGGCCTGAAGGGCGGCTACGACGCAGGCATCAAGTTCGTCGAGGCGCTCGAACTGTTCTCGCACCTCGCCAATGTCGGCGATACCAAGTCGCTGGTCATCCATCCGGCCTCGACCACGCATCGCCAGCTTTCCGACGAGCAGAAGGTCAAGGCGGGTGCCGGACCGGACACGGTCCGGCTTTCCGTCGGCATCGAGGATGTCAACGACATCGTCGCCGATCTGGAACAGGCTTTGACCAAGGTTTGATTTTTTGAGTGAGTAGTGAGTAGTGAGTAGTGAGTAGTGAGTAGTGAGTAGTGAGTAGTGAGTAGTGAGTAGTGAGTAGTGAGTAGTAGTCGGTATTCACTAGTTAGCAGTGATTAGTGATCAGCCACCCGCTCGAGGGAGCGCTTTCCGCTCACTACTCACTACTCACTAGTCACTACTCACTGCACTACTCACTGCACTACTCACTACTCACTAATCTGTTGGAGGCAAACCCTGTCCGCGCATTACTTGGCAATATCGACCGACAGCGTCGACGCCGAACATGGCGCCCCGGCGCCGGATCGTCTGATTGCGGGCGATCCGAAGTTCCGCACCTGGAATGTCGAGGAGCGCGATGGCCGCCTCTATGCCGGCATCTGGGAAGCGACGCCGGGCAAATGGCGCATCGAATATGACGAATGGGAGTTCTGCCACATCCTGTCCGGCGTCTCGGTGGTTGCCGAGGATGGCGGCGAGGCGCGCACGGTCCGGGCCGGCGACAGCTTCGTGCTCAGGCCAGGCTTCAGGGGCAGCTGGGAAGTGCTTGAAACGACCCGCAAGGAGTATGTGGTCAAGCTCTGATCTCGCGGCGCGCTTGGACTTCACAAAAGCCGATCGATGTCAGTGTCGGAAAAGCCGTATCCGCTCATCATCTCCCTGTGCCAGGGACTGCCAAGCAAATCACTGAGGCATAAGTCGACGCGCTGGAGCAGGGTGGCACTGCCTTTGGCGAGAGCGAAAGCGCCGGGCGCTGGCTGTTTTTCGACTGCCGGGACGTCGACGACGTCGAGAGGCGCGTCGGGTCGCCGGCTCAGATAGCCGCGATGCGCGAGCGCTACACTCGCATAGGCATGCACCACGCCGGCCGCGACGGCGTTAGCTGCTTCGGCCTGGGTGGCAAATATCCTTAGCCGTTCGGGCTGAATAGCGTTTTGCAGGGCCGTCCGGTGCTGGATCTGGCCCGATATGACGCCGATCAGCGCCGTCCGATCATTGGCGACGGACCGATAGCCATCAAAGGCGCGGGGATTGTCTTTCGCGACCAGCAATCCATCCGCCAGCATCCAGATCGGCCTTGTGAAGTCGACCAGCTTCCGGCGGTCTTCGGAAATGAACAGGCCGGTGGTCATGTCCCACCCCTTCGGCAAGCCCAGGCAGCAGCTCGGCAAACTCGGTCTCGATGGGCAAAAGTTCCAGCCCGAGCGTCAGGCAGACCCTCTTGGCCAGTTGGGCATCGCTGCCGCCCAGACGTCCCGATCCGTCGATAAAGCAGAAGGGTGGTTCCTGTAGAAAGGCGAATCTCATTTTCTCGGGCATGCGTCGGCTCCGCCGTCCTCACAAGCTCACAGTGAGCTTTTCCAGCCCATGGAAATGATAGGTGTCGCGGAAGCGCGGCTGCTCCGCAAGATGGAGTTGCGGCTGCCGCTCGAACAGGGTTTTCAGCGACACCTGCAACTCCAGCCGCGCCAGCGGCGCACCGATGCAGAAATGGATACCGGCGCCGAACGAGACATTCTTCTGGTCTAGTCGGCCGGGCCGGAAGGCGCCAGGTTCGGCAAAGGCAAGCGGATCATGATTGGCCATGCCGAGCAGCAGGCCGACCGTCTCGCCCGGTTGTACGACAACCCCCGATGTCACCTCGACCTCCTGATAGGCGTAGCGGGTGAACATGTGCAGCGGCGCGTCGAAGCGCAGGCACTCCTCGACCGTTGCAGCGGTTGCTTCCGGCGAGGTGAAGAAACGGCCGGGGTCGCCGCCTTGCGCCAGCAACGTGCGCACGGCGTTGCCGGTTTGATGGACGGTCGCCTCGTGGCCTGCATTGAGCAACAGGATGGCAGACGAGACCAACTCGTCTTCCGACAGCTTCTGGCCATCCTCTTGTGCCGCGATCAGCAGCGATAGCAGGTCGTCGCCAGGCTTCTTCCGCCGCTCGGTGACATAGCCGCGCAAAAAGTCGGAAAAATCGTGCGCGGCGCGATTGGCCGCTTCCTCGGTCTCGCGCGTCCGGCCATGCATGTACATGGCCACCATCCGGTGCGACCAGTCGAGCAGTTGCGGCCCCATTTCGACCGGCACACCGAGCATTTCGGCAATGATGGTGATCGGCAAAGGTGCGGCGAAGCTGGGCAATAGATCGACCTGGCGCGGTTCGAAACGGTCGATCAGCTCATTGGCCAGCGCCTCCACGCGCGGCCGCAGCCGCTCGACCTGGCGCGAGACGAAGGCGCGGTTGACCAGGGTTCTGAGCCTGGTGTGCACCGGCGGCTCCAGCTCCAGCATCGAATTGCTCTCGATGCCGTCGAAAGCGGCCAAATGCGAGCGATCCTCGCCGATGCCGCGGCTGTCGGGAATGCCGGCCGGGTTCTGGCGACCGAAGCGGCGGTCGCGCAACAGCCGGTTGACGTCGTCGAAGCCGCCAAAGCACCAAAAGCCGAATTCCTCCCAGAAGAAGGCATTCGATGCGCCATGCAGGACGGCATAGGCGTCGTAGGGGTTCTGGAAAAACGCCGGTTCGTGCGGATCGAGCCGCAGGCGGCGCGTGGCTGGATCAAAGGCGAGGTAGGGCGGCATGGATGTGGTCATGCCAGACCATTACCGCGGCTTGCCGGCTTGGTGCCAGACCGGATGTTGGCACCCGACGGCCCTATGGATTGAGCCAACCGAGGCGGACCTCGGCGAAGTACCGAAGTCTAATCCTCGCAATGCCTGGCAATATGCACGCGGCGCCAGCTGGTCGAGCCTTCCTGCACCACCACCCGGCGCGCCATCCTCTGGTATGACGGCGCTATCTGGGTGACGTGCCGCCGCTCGGGCCGCACCAGCACTTCATGGGCGACGCTCTCATATTCGGCCGGCAGCACAACCCGGCGGGTGCGCTCCGGTTCAACCACCACTGTTTCGGCCACACGCGCGTAGCGGGCCTTGCGCCACACCTTGCACAGCACCTTGCGGCCGTGGATGACGCGCCATTCCCAGGCATAGCCGCCATCGTCGACCTGGACCGTGCGGTAAACGGTGCGGGTTCTCGCCGGTACGATGTCATAGGTGACTCGGGGCGGCGCGATCTGCTCGACGCGCTCCATGGTGCCATAGATCGGCGGATCATAGTCGACCAACTGCCCGCCGGGACTGACCATGACGTCTTCATAGACGGTGTCATAGAGCGCCGGCCTGTGCACCGGCTCATAGCATTCGGCGGCCCGGCCGCCGGCAACCGCATCGGACACCATGCCGAGACCGGCAAGGCCGGAGATGGCGAGGCAAGCAGTTTTCCTGATCATGGCACTCCCCCTGTTTGAACCCGAAACGTGAGGTTCAATGTTGAATTGTAGGGGAAGGTTCTCCGGGGGAAAGCGGTTTCGCCGCATTTCGTTAAGCGACGCGGTTAAGGAATTGCTACACCGCAAAAACGCCGCTGGCCGCGTTCGGACTTTCCCTTGCGCGGAAACCTTGATTCGACTTAACCAGATGGCTAGGAGGAGGCGGCCTTGCGCTAGGGTGAGCCGGCATCCTATTTACATTCTAACCGTCAAGAACCGATTCTGCCCGATGTTCCGGCGCCGGAATCCCCATCTCCAAAAAGGGTAGTCCATGAAGAACCCCGTCGAAACCTACATGAACCTCGTTCCGATGGTGGTCGAGCAGACCAATCGCGGCGAGCGGGCCTACGACATTTTCTCGCGCCTGCTGAAAGAGCGCATCATTTTCATCACCGGCCCGGTCGAAGACGGTATGGCGACGCTGGTTTGTGCACAGCTTTTGTTCCTCGAGGCCGAGAACCCGAAGAAAGAGATCAATCTCTACATCAACTCGCCGGGCGGCGTGGTGACCTCGGGCATGGCGATCTACGACACCATGCAGTTCATCAAGCCGGCGGTGTCGACGCTGTGCATCGGCCAGGCGGCGTCGATGGGCTCGCTGCTTCTGACCGCCGGCCACAAGGACATGCGTTTTGCCACGCCGAACGCCCGTATCATGGTTCACCAGCCTTCCGGCGGTTTCCAGGGCCAGGCCTCCGACATCGAGCGGCACGCGCAGGACATCATCAAGCTGAAGCGCCGCCTCAACGAGGTCTACGTCAAACACACCGGCAAGAGCTACGAAGACATTGAAAAGACGCTTGACCGCGACCATTTCATGACAGCCGACGAAGCCAAGGATTTCGGCCTCATCGACAAGGTCATTTCGTCGCGCGAGCCGGTCGAAGGCGCTGCGGCATAATCGCTGCATGGCAGTTGGGTGGCGGGATAACGCGCTTTTGCTGGGATTTGCGGCATTTCGGCCACAATTGGCTGTTCCCTCGGTGGATGGGATTGCCTACGTTAAGGCTATGTTGATTTTCGACGGCTTAGCTTTGTGCAGGGTTGGCGCGAATCATTGCGACGTTTTCTGATTTGTGTTTCGTACGGAATGCGTTGCGGGAGCCGGGACACTGGCGGCGGCGAATTCCCGCGATAGATAGAATATGCGCCCTTTCAGCCAGACCATCGGCGGGCGGCCATGAAAGGACAGGAAAATGAGCAAAGTCGGCAACAACAGCGGTGATTCGAAGAACACGCTTTATTGCTCGTTTTGCGGCAAAAGCCAGCACGAGGTGCGCAAGCTGATCGCCGGCCCAACGGTGTTCATCTGCGACGAGTGCGTCGAGCTATGCATGGACATCATCCGCGAGGAGAACAAGACCTCGATGGTGAAGTCGCGCGAGGGCGTGCCGACCCCGCAGGAGATCCTGAAGGTTCTTGACGACTATGTCATCGGCCAGCCCTACGCCAAGCGCGTGCTGTCGGTGGCTGTCCACAACCACTACAAGCGCCTGGCGCATGCCGGCAAGAACAACGACGTCGAATTGGCGAAGTCCAACATCCTGCTGATCGGCCCGACCGGCTGCGGCAAGACGCTGCTTGCCCAGACGCTGGCCCGCATCATCGACGTGCCCTTCACCATGGCCGACGCGACGACGCTGACCGAAGCCGGTTACGTCGGCGAGGACGTCGAAAACATCATCCTGAAGCTGCTGCAGTCGGCCGACTACAATGTCGAGCGCGCCCAGCGCGGCATCGTCTACATCGATGAAATCGACAAGATTTCGCGCAAGTCCGACAACCCATCGATCACCCGCGACGTGTCGGGCGAGGGTGTGCAGCAGGCGCTTCTGAAGATCATGGAAGGCACCGTTGCCTCCGTGCCGCCGCAGGGCGGCCGCAAGCATCCGCAGCAGGAGTTCCTGCAGGTCGACACCGCCAACATCCTGTTCATCTGCGGCGGCGCCTTCGCCGGGCTGGACAAGATCATCTCGGATCGCGGCAGGAAGACTTCCATCGGCTTCGGCGCCATCGTCGCTTCGCCCGAGGATCGCCGCACCGGCGACGTGTTCCGCCTGGTCGAGCCCGAGGATCTCTTGAAGTTCGGCCTCATCCCCGAGTTTGTCGGCCGTCTGCCGGTCCTGGCGACGCTGGAAGACCTCGACGAGCCGGCGCTGATCCAGATCCTGACCGAGCCGAAAAACGCGCTGGTCAAGCAGTATCAGCGGCTGTTCGAGATGGAGAGTGTCGACCTGACCTTCCATGAGAATGCGCTGTCGGCGATCGCCAAGCGCGCCATCGAGCGCAAGACCGGCGCCCGTGGCCTCCGCTCGATCATGGAAGCGATCCTGCTCGACACCATGTTCGAACTGCCCGCCCTGGAAGGCGTGCGCGAAGTGGTGATTTCGGAAGAAGTGGTGACCGGCAGCGCCCGGCCGCTCTACATCTATTCCGAGCAGAAGGAAAAGAAGGGCAACGTCAGCGCCTGATCTGGCATCTGGCCTAACCTTTTTATGGAACGGCGCCCGCGGGGCGCCGTTTTGCTGTGGTGAGGTACCGATCCTTGTGACGGAGTGGATGAACGAACGTGTCGACCCTTGATCTTTGCCCACTGTGCATCCAACTAACACTGGAAGGCCGAGGTGCCGAATTCTGTGCTGTAAAACTCCCGTCACAAACGGTGGTAGGCGGAACGATCCCCGGTCGTTAATATGAGATTCGCGGTTGGCTCAATTAGCGGCCGCGACATGAAAGGTTGGACAATGGCCAAAATATCCAAGGCTCCCAGCGACGGCGTCTTCGCAGTCCTCCCACTGCGCGACATCGTGGTGTTCCCGCACATGATCGTTCCGCTCTTTGTCGGGCGTGAAAAGTCGATCAAGGCGCTGGAAGAGGTTATGGGTCAGGAAAAGCAGATCCTGCTTGCCACCCAGATGAATGCCGCCGATGACGATCCCGAGCCCGATGCGATCTTCGACATCGGCACGCTCGCCAATGTGCTGCAATTGCTGAAGCTGCCCGACGGCACCGTCAAGGTGCTGGTCGAAGGCGCTTCGCGTGCCAAGATCGTCTCGTTCACCGACCGTCCGGACTTCCACGAAGCTACCGCCACGGCGCTGGTCGAGCCGGAGGAGGAAGAGGTCGAGGTCGAGGCGCTCGCCCGTTCGGTCGTCACCGACTTCGAAAACTACGTCAAGCTGAACAAGAAGATCTCGCCTGAAGTGGTGGGCGCCGCCAGCCAGATCGACGACTATTCCAAGCTCGCCGATACGGTTGCCTCGCACCTCGCCATCAAGATCCCCGAGAAGCAGGAGATGCTGGCCACGCTGTCCGTCAAGGAACGGCTGGAAAAGGCGATGGGTTTCATGGAAGCCGAAATCTCCGTCCTGCAGGTGGAGAAGCGCATCCGCTCGCGCGTCAAGCGCCAGATGGAGAAGACGCAGCGCGAATATTACCTCAACGAGCAGATGAAGGCGATCCAGAAGGAGCTCGGCGAAGGCGAGGACGGCCGCGACGAGGCCGCCGAGATCGAGGCGCGCATCAAGAAGACCAAGCTGTCCAAGGAGGCCCGCGAAAAGGCGGAAGCCGAGTTGAAGAAGCTGCGGACGATGTCGCCGATGTCGGCGGAATCGACCGTCGTGCGCAACTACCTCGACTGGATCCTGTCGATCCCGTGGGGCAAGAACTCCAAGGTCAAGCAGGACCTGGCGTTTGCGCAGAACGTGCTCGACACCGATCATTTCGGCCTCGACAAGGTCAAGGACCGCATCGTCGAGTATCTCGCCGTGCAAAGCCGCCAGAAGAAGCTGAAGGGGCCGATCCTGTGCCTCGTCGGCCCTCCCGGGGTCGGCAAGACCTCGCTCGGCAAGTCGATCGCCAAGGCGACCGGCCGCGAGTTCATCCGCATGGCGCTTGGCGGCGTCCGTGACGAGGCCGAGATCCGTGGCCACCGCCGCACCTATATCGGTTCGATGCCCGGCAAGGTCATCCAGTCGATGAAGAAGGCCAAGAAGTCCAACCCGCTCTTCCTGCTCGACGAGATCGACAAGATGGGCCAGGACTTCCGCGGCGATCCGTCATCGGCCTTGCTCGAGGTGCTCGATCCCGAGCAGAACTCGACGTTCATGGACCATTACCTCGAGGTCGAATACGACCTGTCGAGCGTGATGTTCGTGACGACGGCGAACACGCTGAACATCCCTGCGCCCCTGATGGACCGCATGGAGATCATCCGTATCGCCGGCTACACCGAGGACGAGAAGATCGAGATCGCCAAGCGTCACCTGATGCCCAAGGTGATCCGCGACCATGCCCTGCAGCCGAAGGAATTCTCCGTCGGCGAGGACGCGATCCGCGGCATCATCCAGACCTACACCCGTGAAGCGGGCGTCAGAAGCCTGGAGCGCGAGCTGATGAAGCTCGGGCGCAAGGCGGTGACCGAGATCCTGAAGACGAAGAAGAAGACGGTGAGCATCACGGCGGCGAACCTCGCCGATTACCTCGGTGTTCCGCGCTTCCGCTTCGGCCAGGTCGAGGCTGACGACCAGGTCGGTGTCGTCACCGGTCTTGCCTGGACGGAAGTCGGCGGCGAGCTGCTGACGGTCGAAGGCGTCATGATGCCCGGCAAGGGCCGCATGACGGTGACCGGCAATCTGCGCGACGTGATGAAGGAATCGATCTCGGCGGCGGCCTCTTATGTCCGCTCGCGGGCCATCGATTTCGGCATCGAGCCGCCGCTGTTCGACAAGCGTGACATCCACGTCCACTTGCCCGAAGGCGCCACGCCGAAGGACGGTCCGTCTGCAGGTGCTGCCATGGCGACAGCCATCGTGTCGGTCATGACGGGGATTCCGGTCCGGGCCGATGTGGCGATGACTGGCGAGATAACGCTTCGCGGCCGCATCTTGCCGATCGGCGGCCTCAAGGAGAAGCTGCTCGCAGCACTGCGCGGCGGCATCAAGAAGGTGCTGATCCCGGAAGACAACGCCAAGGATCTGGCGGAGATACCGGACAATGTGAAGAACGGTATGGAGATCATTCCGGTCTCACGTGTCGGCGAGGTTCTGAGGCACGCGCTGGTGCGCATGCCGGAGCCGATCGAGTGGGTCGAGCCGGTCAATCCGCCGGCTTCCACCGATACCGTTGACGATGCTGGAAAGTCGCTTGCACATTAGAAACTACTAAAGTTGCAGTGCACAAAGAGAGAGCCGGGCCTTGTGCCCGGCTTTTTCATGTGAAAAACCCACCTTTTCCGGGCTTTTTCCAACTTTTTTCCGGCTTTTTGACTTGGGTTTGCGAGCGCTTCTTTCTAAAGTTCCTCTCCTGCCGGATGAGTCGAAAGTTCCGGTTTTCTCATGGAAGGGAATTTTTATGAACAAGAACGAACTGGTTTCCGCTGTCGCTGAATCCGCGAGCATTTCGAAGGGTGACGCACAGTCGGCGGTTGAGGCGGTGTTCTCCGTCATCACTGGCGAACTGAAGAAGGGCGGCGATGTACGGCTCGTCGGCTTCGGAAATTTCACCGTCTCCAAGCGTGCGGCATCGACTGGCCGCAACCCGCAGACTGGCGCGGAAGTGAAGATTCCGGCGCGTACCGTGCCGAAGTTCTCGGCCGGCAAAGGCCTCAAGGACGCGGTCAACTAAAAATTTTTTCAGAGAATGTTGAAAAGCCGGGTTCGCCCGGCTTTTCTTTTGCCTCGATGGCGGCAGGCCGTCAGCCCGCTGAGGCGAGCCTTCAGCCCACCGGCGCATCCGCGCGCATCAGGCCTTCCTGCTTGAGGTCCGCCCACAGCGCCGCGGGCAGCTTGGCATCGAGCAGGGCGCGGTTGCTTTCGACTTCACTCGGCCGCTGGCCGCCGGGGATGACCGACACCACGGAAGGGTGCAGCAGCGGAAACTGCAGCGCCGCCTCGATCAGCCTGACGCCATGGCGCTCGCAGACGGCCTCGATGCGCCCGACGCGTTCCATGATGTCACTTGGCGCCTCGGAGTAATTGTAATAGGCGCCTGGCTTCGGCCCGGTCGCCAGGATGCCGGAATTGTAAGGACCGCCGAGAACGATGCCGATGCCGCGTTGCTCACAGAGCGGCAGGAAGGTGGCAAGCGCTTCCTGTTCCAGCAGCGTGTAGCGCCCGGCCAGCAGGAACAGGTCGAAGTCGCCACGCTCCGCCAGCGTCTGGCAAACCTCCCACTCGTTGATGCCGCCGCCGAAGGCCTTGATCACGCCCTGGTCGCGCAGCGCAACCAGTCCGTTGTAGCCCGAGGCCATGAATTCCTCGATGCGCTGGTCTGACGCCTCCTTGCTGCCATGGGTGAAGATGTCGAGGTCATGGACGAAAAGGATGTCGATGCGGTCGACGCCAAGCCGTTCCAGCGACGCCTCGAACGAGCGCATGACGCCGTCGTAGCTGTAGTCGTAGACCTCCTTGCGCGTCGGTGTGTCGAAGAACTTGCCGATGCCGGTTCGTTCCTCCGGCGGGCAGGCGCGCAACAGGCGACCGACCTTGCTCGACAGCACATAGTCGTCGCGCTTCCTGCCGCGCAGGAAGGCATTGAGCCGTGTTTCGGCAAGGCCCAGGCCATAGAGCGGCGCGGTGTCGTAGTAACGGCAGCCGGTCGCCCACGCTGCCTCCAGCGTGGCGTTGGCATCCGCGTCGGGGACGGCGCGGTAAAGGTTGCCGAGCGGCGCGCTGCCGAAGCCAAGCTCGGTGAAGTCGAGGCCGCCATTGCCGATGCGGTCGAAATGCCGTGTCTTCATGTCGTGCTGATTTCCTGGATTGATTGTCTGACATGACACTATCACGCCGCTGGCTCAGCAAAAGCCGCCATGGCCGTTGGACAGGCATTTTCGCGGTGATAGCATGAACAAAAACAAGCCTTTTCCGAAAGCGCGCAACCCGAAATCACCGGCCACAACCCAGCCGGACAGATGGGACTCTCATGACGAATGCCGGCTCGGATATGTTTTCGACGGCCCTGCAAGAGCTGGGCGCCGTACTGGCGCGCGTCGACGAAGCCGGCATCGACACCGCCTGCGAAACCCTGGCCCGCGCGCAAAAGATCGTCGTCTATGGCTGCGGCCGCGAGGCCTTGCAGCTCAAGGGTTTCGCCATGCGCCTCTATCACCTTGGCCTTGAGGTGTCGGTGGTCGGCGACATGAACACGCCACCGCTTGGCCCAGCCGATGTCTTCCTGGTCAGTTCCGGCCCGGGCGAGACGACGACGGTGCTTACCTTGATGCAAGTCGCCCGCCAGGCCGGCGCCACCGTGCTTTTGCTCACCGCCGAGGCAGGCAGCAGTGCGGTCGCGCTTGCCGACTTCACCTTGCTGATCCCGGCGCAGACCATGGCGCGTGACCAGGGGCCACAAAAGACATCGCTGCTGCCGATGGGCTCGGTCTTCGAAGGGGCGCTGTTCCTGCTGTTCGAGGTGATGGTGCTGAAGCTCAAGGCGCTGACCGGCCAGTCGTCCGAGGCCATGCGCACCCGCCACACCAACATGGAATAGATCATGCGCTACGAACTGATGTTGCCGCACCAGATCCGCAAGGCGATCGCCGAGAACTGGCCGGTCGCTCTCCCGCTCGGCGTGCTCGAATATCACGGCGAGCACATGGCTGTCGGCATGGACACGCTGGCCGTCGTCAAGACGCTGGAGCTCTACGAGAAGGAGGCCGACATCGTCATCCTGCCGGCTTTCTACTACGGTGCGGCGAGCTATGTGGTGGCAGCACCTGAAGGCAACGGCTCGGTGCAGGTCGGCGGCAACCAGCTGGCGCCGTTCGCCGAAGAATTGTTCTACAGCCTGCTGCGCATCGGCTTTCGTAACATCAACGCCATCATACACCACCAGACCGAGAACTTTGCCGCCGGCATGCCGACCGATCTCGCCTTCAAGGCCGCCGGCCGCCAGGCGATCTTCCGCTTCCTCGAGAAGCAGCGCGGCGAGGGCTGGTGGGGCTCAGACGAGATGGTCGATTATTATGCCGGGCACGCCGCCGGCGAGAATTTCTTCAACTGGGTGCAGGTGCACCCGCTGATGTCGGCTGCCATGAACGGGAAGTATCCGTTCGATCACGCCGGTGTTGGCGAGACATCATTGATGCTGGCACTGTGTCCGGAAACGGTCGATGCCGGGCGTTTTGGCGAGAATACCGCGTGGTATACGGCGAGTGCGCCGGAGGCCTCGGCGGAGCTGGGGCGAAAGGGTGTGGCGATGATCATGGATCACCTGAGGGCGATATTGGGGCGCTAGCAGACAAAGTCGCTCTGTAGCGATCCTTCACACCCCCCTCTGTCCTGCCGGACATCTCCCCCGCAAGGGGGGAGATCAGATGTCATTTCCGCTTTCGCCAAATCACCTACGTCGCAAGAAAAGCGATGCAGCCAAAGCTGCCGATCTCCCTCCTTGCGGGGGAGATGGCCGGCAGGCCAGAGGGGGGTGCTGTCCCGCCGAGGTCAACAGTAGAGGGGCACGCCGCCTCTCGTCTACTTCACCGCGCCAGCCGTCATGCCCATTATCAGATAGCGCTCCAGCGCAATCCCGATCACCGCCAGCGGTGCGATCGCGGCGGTGGCGAGCGCCGCCATCGACCACCAGTTGATGCCTTGCGAGCCGGTCTGGCTCGCCACCATCACCGGGATGGTCTTGGCGTCGGTCGAGGTCAGGAGTGCCGCAAAAAAGTACTCGTTCCAGCACAGCACCATCGCCAGGATGAAAGCGGCGACCATGCCTGGCAGCGCAATCGGCATGACGATGCGAAAAAAGGCGCCCCAGATCGAGAGGCCGTCGACCAGCGCTGCCTCCTCGAGCTCGACCGGGATCGAGTTGAACTGGTCGCGCATGATCCAGATGACGATCGGCAGCACCATCAGCGTGTAGAGCAGGATCAGGCCGATGCGTGTGTCGAGCAGGCCGACTTCCCGGTAAAGCACCAGGAAGGGCAGGGCGAGCACCACCGGCGGCAGGATCAGCTGCGACAGGAAGAAAAAGGAGATGTCCTCGTTCTTGAACCAGGCGAACTGATAGCGGTACCGGGTCAGCCCATAGGCGGCGAGGCTGCCGATGACGATGGCGAGGCTCGATGCGCCGACCGAGGTGATGACCGAATTCATGAAGCGCTTGAAAAACTCCTCGCGCACCGTCGAGGTCTGGAAGATCGAATCCGGCGACAGGCCGAGCGAGCGCCAGCCCTTCCAGTCCGGCTGGAAGTCGACGAACGGAATGAGGTGTCCTTGCGTGACGTCGACCGCGGTCTTGAACGAGGTGGTGATGGTCCAGTAGATCGGGAACAGGCAGATGAAGGCCCAGAACGCCAGCGCGCCATAGATGAAGATGCGATTGGCCAGAAAACCCAGCGGTGAGCGGATTTCCGAGGCAGCATAGTCGGTGGTCTGGACGCTCATTGTGCCTCGTCAGTTCACGTTGCGCACGAAGCGATTGGCGAATTTCAACAGCCAGGTCACGAACACCACGATGATGACGAGATAGGCCATCGCCAGCATGGTGCCGTAGCCGACATTCGAGCGGTCGCGGTATTCGCGGTAGATGAAGCTCGACACCGAATCGGTGGCGCCGCCAGGCCCGCCGGAGGTCACGGTGATGATGATGTCGGCGAGCTTCAACTTGAAGATGATGCGCAGGATCACCGCCGTGACCGACACCGGCAGCATCAGCGGGAAGGTGACCTGCCAGAAAGTCTGCCAGGGCGTGGCGCCATCGACGCGCGCCGCTTCCAGCACGTCGCGCGACATCGCCTGCAGGCCGGCAAGCAGCATGATCATCATGAACGGGATGAAGGTCCAGGCGTCGAGCACCATGATCGAGATGCGGGCGGTGATCGGGTTGGAGAAGAAGGCGGGGTTCTCCCAGCCGAGATGGCGCGCCAGCGTCGCCGCCGGCCCGAAACGGTATTCCATCAGCGATTTGCCGATCATCCAGGATACCGCGACCGGCGACAGCATCAGCGGCATCAGGAAGACGACTCGGAAGAATTTGCGCGCCCGGATCTGCGCGTTGAGCAGCAGCGCCAGGCCGAAGGCAATCACATACTCAACCAGCACGGCGAGCACATAAAGCACCATGTTGAACAGCGCGTTGCGGTAGTAGGGATCGGCCAGCATCTGCCAGAAATTGTCGAGCCCGTTGAACTTGCGGCCGGAAAAGGACGACAGGTTCCAGTCGGTCAGCGCGATATAGAAGCCGAACAGCGTCGGGAAGATCACCATGGCGATGGTGAACAGCAGCGCCGGCAGCAGGAACAGCGCGCGCTGGCCGTCCTCGCCGCGCGTCAGCACCTGGCCGATGCCGAGCGCCACCCCCCACAGAACATAGGCATAGACGATCGGACGCCAGGTCTCGAAGCCGAGCGTGGTGATCTCGTTCTTGTAGAGGATCTCAAACGCGATCACCGCCAGCAGGCCAAGCGTGGCGGCCGCCATCAGGGCAAAACCCGCCCGCTTGCGGGCCGGCGAGATCAGATCGGCTGGGCCGGCGTTGGCCGGCCATGCATTGGTGGTCTGGTCAGCCACGCGTCCCCGTCCGTTTAAAAAATCAAGCCTGCGACCGGCCCGAGCCGGTCAGGTCCGGCGGCTTGCACCGCCGGACCTGTTGTCACGATAGGATCAGCCTACACGCCGAGCGAGGCCTTGTAGAGCTTGATCTGGTTTTCGCGGCCGATCTGGTCGGTCAGCTTCTCCCAGGCCGCGGCAATGGCGTCGGCGCCTTCCTGCGCCTTCATCTTGCCGGCGAATGTGTTGGCCAGAATGTCCTCGGCAGCCGAATAGTACTGGAAGATGCCGGGGATGCGCGGCTCGATCGCCGCGTTCGGATGGTTGTAGCTGTCGGCTTCCGACTTCAGATACGAGGTGATGAACGCCTCGTCGTAGCCTGCCGCCACCCATTCGGGAATGTCGAAATGCGAGTTGCGGTAGGGCTGGAAGCCGGACGGATACATCGCCGTCCAGATTGACAGGTCCTTGCCGCCGAGATGAGCGGCGGCCGACCATGCCGCTTTTTTCTTCTTTTCGTCCGTATCGACGCGGGCCATGACGTAGACGCCCCAGCCGAGATAGGCGCAGTTCGGCGCATAGTTCGGGCCGCTGGCGAGTTTGTCCCAGGCGCCGGTCTTGGCATTGTAGACGTCGTCGGACCCCGGCAGGATCGAGAAGCCGGTGACGTCGCCGATGACCGAGCTATCGTTGGTCTTGACGTTGGAGCCGACGTCGCCCCACCAGGTGACCATCGAACCGGTGCCGGCCAGGAACTGCTGGAAGGCTGTCGTGTTCGGGTCGGCGTTGATCTGGTCGGCGGGCTCCGACGGCAGCGCGTCGATGACGTCCTGGATGGCGCGCACCCAGGCCGGATTGTTGATGCGCGGCTTCATCGTGTCGGCATCGAACAGCCAGGCCTTGTCGTCGGGATGCTTGGCATAGGCGGTGGCGCGGCTGCCGAGGAAGTAGAAGCCGAAACCGCCCCAGGCCTTGGGCGCATCGAGATAGCCGAAGACGTCCTGGTCCTTGAACTTCTTGCCCTTGAGGAATTTTGTGACGGCCTGGACTTCCTGCCAGGTCTTCGGCACACCCCATTCGGTGGCCGCGCCGCCGTCCTTCCACGCCTTGGCGAGGTCGGCATCGGCAAAAACGTCGGTGCGGTAATTGAAGTTGTGCGCATCGCCATCGACGGTGATCCGGTACTGCTTGCCGTCCCAGGTGCCGACCGGCGGCTGCAGATAGGCCACGACATCCTTCATGTCGATCTGCTCTTTGACCCAGTCGGGCATCTCGGACGTCAGGCCCTTGCCGCAGACATCGCCTTCGAAGGGCGCGCCCATCTCGATGATGTCGAAGTCGACGGTGCCGGTGGCGATCGACTGCTGCAGGCGGGCATTGTAGTCGGCCTGCGCCAGGTCGATCCAGCTGATCTTGGCGCCGGTATAGGCCTCCCACGGCTTCAGGAAGCCGCGGAACAGCACATTGTGCAGGTTCTGGTTGTTGAGGCCCATGAAGGTGAGCTCGACGCCGGCGAATTCGCCTTCCTTGACGTTGGCCTTGGTGGCTTCCAGGCAGAGTTCGCCGACCTTCTGGAAATCGGCATCCGTCGGCTGACCCTTGCCGACGCCGGGGATCTGCAGAATTTTGGAGCGTAGCTCGCTGGCGGCTTCAGCCGGGCGGGTGAAAGCGCCGAGCCCAGCACCCGATGCGGCGGCGATCGCGGCCATCGAGGCCGCGCCTTTGAGTATGTCACGCCGGGTGGCACCCGCGCGGACGAGTTTTTCGTACAGACCGACTCTCATCTATTCCTCCCAGAACAACAGTCGTGAATTAAAATGCCAATCCCTCCGACGCCGAAACGTCGGCGGTTCTCCTTTATCATACGGGGACGTGGGACCCCACCCTGCGTCGCCTGGAGCTCCGATTTTCGGATAAAAATCCGACTGCCGGATTGGCAACAGCCAATATTTGCGTAATCGATTACCTTGTCAACACGATGGCTTTTTATCGATAACATACCGACTTGCCCTTGCCGTTGGCAATGGCTAGCTTCACCGCGAGAAAAGGGGGGACGATGGCTCAAGTCGCGATCAGCAATGTGGCCAAGGCGTTCGGAACCGTCAAGGTCCTGCACGAGGTCAGCGTCGATATCGCCGATGGCCAGTTCGTGGTGCTGGTCGGCCCGTCGGGCTGCGGCAAGTCCACGCTGCTCAGGATGGTGGCCGGGCTGGAGACCGTGTCCGGCGGCACGATCGCCATTGGCGAGCGCATCGTCAACAATCTGCCGCCGGCCAAGCGCGACATCGCCATGGTGTTCCAGAACTACGCGCTCTATCCGCACAAGACGGTGGAGCAGAACATGGCGTTTGCGCTGAAGCTGCGCAAGACCGATCCAGCCGTGGTCGCCGAGCGGGTCAAGCGCGCCGCCGACATTCTCGACCTCAATCCGTACCTGAAACGTTATCCGCGCCAGCTATCCGGCGGCCAGCGCCAGCGCGTCGCCATGGGCCGCGCCATCGTGCGCAATCCGCAAGTCTTCCTGTTCGACGAGCCGCTCTCCAATCTCGACGCCAAGCTGCGCGTGCAAATGCGCACCGAGATCAAGGAACTGCACCAGCGGCTGAAGACCACCACCATCTACGTCACCCACGACCAGATCGAGGCCATGACCATGGCCGACAAGATCGTCGTCATGCGCGATGGCCGTATCGAGCAGGTCGGCGCGCCATTGGAATTGTTCGACCGGCCGGCCAATCTGTTTGTCGCCGGCTTCATCGGCTCGCCGTCGATGAACCTGCTCAAAGGCGTGGTGCGCAAGGGCGACAAGGTCGAGATAGCAGGCACGCTGTTCCCGGTCGCGGCCGGCAGCGCCGCCAAGGAGGGCCAGGCCGTGGTCTATGGCGTGCGGCCCGAGCATCTCGAAATCCATCCCGACGGCGTGCCGGCAAAGATCTCGGTGGTCGAACCCACGGGTTCCGAAACGCTGGTCTTCGTGCGCTTCGGCGACAGCGGCGAGATGGTGGCGCTGTTTCGCGAGCGCCACGACTTCAAGCCCGGCGACACGCTCAATCTCAAGCCGCGCCTCGACCAGGTCCATCTCTTCGACGCCGAGACCGGCAACCGGCTCTGATTTCCAATCGACTTTGACCAAACTGTTTGACGAGGACTGCCATGCTCAAAGGGATCAACCCATTGCTCAATGCCGATGTGCTCCAAGCGCTCAGGGCAATGGGACACGGCGACGATCTGATCATCGCCGACACCAATTTCCCCGCCGATTCGGTGGCAAAGCAGACCGTGCTCGGCAAGCTGCTGCGCATCGATGCGCCGGCGGCCGATGTCGCCAAGGCGGTGCTGTCGCTCTATCCGCTCGACACTTTCGTCGACGACGCGGCCGCGCGCATGGAGATTGTCGGCAAGCCGGACGAGATTCCGCCGGTGCAAAAAGAGGTGCAAAAGGAGATCGACAAGGCCGAGGGCAAGGCCTGGCCGATGATCTCGGTCGAGCGCTATGCCTTCTACGAGCGCGCCAAGAAAGCCTATTGCGTCATCCAGACCGGGGAGCGCCGCTTCTATGGCTGCTTCGCCTTTCGCAAGGGCGTCGTGCCGCCGGACGCCGAGTAGGGCCATGGCGTCGGGCAAGCCTGTCGTCATTCTGGGCGTTTTCGTCGCCGACACCGCTTACCGGGCCGATCGACAGCCGCGCATGGGCGAGACCATTCTTGGTAATTCCTTCAAGCTGGGACCTGGCGGCAAGGGCTCGAACCAGGCAGTGGCGGCAGGCAAGCTCGGCGCCGACATCACTTTCCTGACCCGGCTTGGCGTCGATGCTTTCGCCGACATGGCCAAGGCGACCTGGGCAGAGGCGGGCGTGAAATCCGCCGTCATCGACACGCCGCAAAGCTATACCGGCGCGGCCTACATCTTCATCGAGGAGACGACCGGCAACAACGCCATCATCGTCAGCCCGGGTGCGGCGATGCTGATCTCGTCTGAAGACATCGAGGCCAATGCCGGCCTGATCCGTGGAGCCGGCGTCTTCGTCACCCAGCTCGAACAGCCGATCGACGCGGCACTGCGCGCACTCGAGATCGCGCGCGGGGCAGGGGTGACCACCATCCTCAATCCGGCGCCCGCTGCCAAGTTGCCGGACCGCATCTACACGCTGTGCGACTATGTGACCCCCAACGAAACCGAGGCCGAGGAACTGACCGGCATCAAAGTTTCTTCGATCGACGACGCCCGCCGCGCCGCCGACAGCCTGCTCAAAAAAGGCGTCGGCTGGGTCATCATCACGCTCGGCGAAAAAGGCGCGCTGCTGCACACGGCCGCTCGGTCCGACCATGTCCCGGTGGTCAATGCCGGCCCGGTGGTCGAAACCACCGGTGCGGGCGATGCCTTCAATGGCGGCCTGGCCGCCGCACTCGCCAAAGGCGTGGAGCCGCTGCAAGCCGTCCGCTTCGCCTGCGCCGTCGCCGGCATTTCGGTGACAAGGCCGGGCACCGCGCCGTCCATGCCGACGCTGCAGGAGGTCGAGGCGCTGCTGGCCAAGGGGTGACGTCGTTGCGGGAGAGACCGAATTCAGATCCGACCGGATCTGAATTTCCACATGCAAGACCATGATTTTAGACGATTATGTCACATTTCTCCTGAGGAGAAATGGCGCGAGTGACGGGGCTCGAACCCGCGACCTCCGGCGTGACAGGCCGGCGAAAACGCCTGATTAATCAACGACTGATTCAATTCCTTACGCTCTCGAATTTGCGGGAAAAAGCGCGAAATTGAAACATGCTTATCAGAACTCCTCGTCGTAATCCGCGAGTCATTAACTTCCGATCCTCAGCTTATCGACGACGCGTCCGGGGGGTGCACGATCCTTCTGACGACGACGGGCACTGCGCGCGCGTATTTGTAGCAAGCCGCCAGGCTGAAGCTACACAACCGCCGGGCATGTTACTGCCTCGGATCATTAATTTTTCGCTAGCGTTTGATTAAGCCCCTTAGGGCCGGACGTCTGGGCGTTTTGTAATGCACGGCAATAGCCGGGCGGGCGCCGGTCGCCTCCGTCATGTCGCCGCTGCGCCGCGTCAGGCTTCTTTCTCACCAAGCCCGAAAAGTGTTTTCGAGAACTCCCATATCGTCTCCGCGCAAGGTTTTGCACCAATGCAGCGAGAGCTTGGGGCAAGGAGCCCGGCATTGATCGCCAGGGCTCCTGAGAGAACGGTGGACTCGGCGTCAGAGTCTCGTCGGTGGCCTTTTTCCAAGTGCCAGATTGAGGAGCGACACAGCTTCGTCGCGGCCAAGTTCGGAAGCCCATGTGTTCATCGTGCAAAAGCGCGAAATCTCGTAATGCTCGAGGGCTTGGGCAACAGCTAGAAGGCCGGCATCTAGTGTAGGCGCGCCCTTGTATTCTTCCATGATCTCGGCGCCCATCCGTGATGCCGACGATAGCCGCGCAGGTCTTTGCCTGTGGCTTCTTGCCGATCTCTTCGAGAACTCTGGGGCCTATTAGCTGCCGTTCAGCATTCGCCCCGAAATCGCGGTCACGCGTCTGGTGCCACCGTCGCCCATTGCTCGCCCAAATTGCAGATCCTTAGCGGGAGAGCGCTTCTGCTCTCACCACTCGCAGGCACGAGATATTTCGGTGTTGGGCGTGATGCACCTTTTTTCTCCGTCGATCAAAAATGGTGGGGCGGGAGATTCGCTCCCTTTTCGCGCCCCCTAAAAGCAGACGCTTGATTCGTTGACTGACCCTTAGGCGAAATTGTCTGTCCGCAAGCCAAGTATGTTCCGGAAACCAACAAGACCATCAGCGTCGAGTCGAGAATATCATGGCCGACAAGGATGCCTGTCATCCCTCCAGCAACGTATATTATGACGGTGACCACCATTATGGTGGCGCCAAAACGTTCCAGCGGATCAGCACTGATGCGCAGGACTCTTGTCGCATTCCGGATCGTCACGACGAATATTGCAGCCAATGTCAGCGCACCTGCGAGTCCGGCCTGCACCAAAGCCGTAAGGAAGCCGTTGTGAAAGTGGTTGAAGCCTTCGGTGGCGCCAAAGCGCTGTTTGAACCCCTGCCTTGAAAGCATCCGGCCGGCGGCCATTCCGTGACCAAAAAGGGGCGCTTGGCGAAAGGCATCGAGCCCGACGTCCCACAACCCGACCCGCAACCCGAGCGGCGTGGTATAATCGCCGTTGACGGCGAGGGCATTCCAGTCCTCGAACAGGACATGTGTGCGATCGGCGACAATCGGAGACGTAATTGCCGTGATGATCAATGTCGATGCGCCGGCAATCACCAGCAACTGCTTCATGTCTGATCGGAAGACCCTTTCGCGATGGGTCACAAGCACCGCTACCAGCGCGATGAGCAAGGCCACCCAGACCATGCGCGAGCCCGAGTAGAGTGTCGCCACCACACCGGCAAGCGCGGCGGCCGTGAGCGGCTTCCACGCTTTCTCGACCCCAGACAGAGCACCTGTAAGACACATCATCACGGCCAGGCAGGTGACCGTGGCAAACACGATGGGGTTTCCGGCCCCACCTTCGGGTCTCAGCATCCCAATCCAGTGGTATTGGACGATGGCCAGCACCAGTGCCCCGACACATGCTGCGGCGCTGGCACGAACGGCAGTGCGTGCGAGGCTCTCCTTGTCCATGATGCTCCACGTCGAATAGGAAATCGGGAACAACAGCAAGGTCATCAGGGGCAAGAAATGAGTGGCATCGGCCCGCAGCGTCCCGTTTACGATCGACGCCAGGATCTGGGCGGCGCAATAGGCATAGATGGCAGTGGTCATGGCAAGCATAGGCCGATCAATGTTAAGGCGCCGCCGGCCGGCCGCCAGCAGCGCCAATGACCAGAGCGCGCCGCCATGGAAGACGAAGCTCACCACCGAACCGAATACCGGCGGCGAAAAGAAGCAGGCGATCGAGAAATACTGGTTGACCTGGTCAGTCGTGAAATGGCGACGGAGCGATTTAAACAGGGTTCAATGCCTTTGTTCGTTGGCTTCCAGGTCGCCTGAGGGTCGGTTCGAACGACCCTGGCGCACGTCGGTTCGCCCTCTCCCTCCCGTATAGCTGCTCGCTTTCGCGTCTGATAGTGCCGAACGTCTCGTCCCTTCCGACGGCATGAGCGGCACCGCAAAGACTAAACCGCCCGGGCTCACCACCCATCACGCTGCGATCGCGTTTGAAAATCCCTTGGTCGCTCCCCGCCAGGACTGGAACATCAACACGTCCCAGAGTAGATATTGGTTGTTTTGGTGCCCGGAGAG
Source organism: Mesorhizobium sp. C268A (assembly GCF_040324475.1). Classification (NCBI taxonomy): domain Bacteria; kingdom Pseudomonadati; phylum Pseudomonadota; class Alphaproteobacteria; order Hyphomicrobiales; family Phyllobacteriaceae; genus Mesorhizobium; species Mesorhizobium sp. C268A. Next base: position 399,730 of record NZ_JAMYVX010000001.1, on the reverse strand, counting down.
GTGCTCGAACCAGGCACGCCGGATCGCTTCAGGCCGGAAGAATCCGTCTTCGCGCAGCCGGCGCTCGTCGAGCAACTCCTCGGCCCATTCGCGCAAAGCGCCGCGCAACCAGGAATCAATGGGCACGCCGAAGCCCATCTTGGGGCGTTCGACAAGCTCTTTTGGAAGATGCCTGTAAAGCAGCTGTCGCAGAGGCCACTTGGTCTGGCCGCCGGCGCGCAGAATTGAGAGCGGTAGCGACAGCACGAAGCTTATGAGTCGATGGTCGAGAAACGGTACACGTGTTTCAAGACTGACGGCCATGGCGGCGCGATCGACCTTCACCAGTATGTCGTCGGGTAGATAGCTCATAAGATCGATGTACATCATCCGCTCGACGCTACCGGGCAAATCCGGCAACGGTTCCAGGCCGGTCAGCATTGTTGGCGGCTCGACCGCATCCGAGATGATCTCGGTCGGGTCCCAGTGCGAGCACAGGCGACGGTAGACATCGTCCATGGTCCGCAGCGAAAGCACAGACGCGGCTTTGTGGATCATGTCGCCGACGCGTTCGCGGCGCAGGCGTTGCGGGAGGAGCGGCATGATCCCGCCCGCGAGGTTGTTGTAGAGGCCGGCCGACGGCAATGTCGCCAGGCTAGCAGACGCGCGGCGCAGACCGACCGGAATTCGGGACAACTTGTTCCAGAACGCATCGGCGAGCGCGTAGCGGTTGTAGCCTGAGAACAACTCGTCGCCGCCGTCACCCGACAACGCCACGGTAACGCTGCCACGTGCCAGTTTCGAGACGAGGAAAGTCGGGATTTGCGAGGAGTCGGAGAAAGGCTCGCTATAGATGCCCGACAGTTGCGGCACCACGTCGAGCGCGTCGCGCTGGTTGAGATAGAGCTCTGTATGATCGGTGCCGAGATGGCGCGCCACTTGCTTGGCATGGTGCGCCTCGTTGTAGCCGACGTCCTCGAAGCCGATTGTGAAGGTGCGCACCGGCCGCGCACTCATCGACTGCATGACTGCCACGACCGCGGAAGAATCGATGCCGCCAGATAGGAAGGCGCCAAGCGGCACGTCGGCGATCATCTGCCCTTCAAGTGAGCGGCGCAGATGACGCTCGACCTCGTCGACCACCTCTTCAGACCTGCCCAGGAAAGGCTCGCGCCGGCCTTGCGCTGCGACGTCGCTGGCGCGCCAGTAATTTTCGACGCGCGGCTCATTCATAGAATCGGAGAGGACGAGTAAGTGGCCGGGTCTCAGTTTCCGTATGCTCTGATAGATGCTGTAGGGCGCGGGGATGTAGTTGTGGCGCATCATCAGCGCCAACGCATTGCGGTCTATCTCCGGGCGCCAGTCCGGCAGAGGTTGAAAGGCGCTGAGTTCCGAGGCAAACGCGAAGGCCTTGCCGACACGGCCGTAGTAGAGCGGCTTTTCACCCACGCGATCGCGACCGAGAACCAGAGTTCTTTCACGCCGGTCCCAGACGCCAAAAGCAAACATACCGGCGGCCAGTTCGAGTGCTTTTTTGGTCCCTAGCTCTTCGATTGCGACCAGGAGGACCTCGGTATCGGAATGTCCACGCCACGCGTGTACACCAAATTGCTGGTCAAGGTGCGCCCGCATCTCGCCGTGATTGTAGATCTCGCCATTGAAGACAATGACATAGCGGCCTGTGTGAGAGATCATTGGCTGGGCGCCAGCCGAGGACAGGTCGATGATGGCAAGGCGGCGCTGGCTGAGCGCGACGCCCGCCTCGGCGTCGCTCCAGACCCCGTCGCCGTCGGGTCCACGATGTCGGATGTGGTCGGCCATCCGACGCACAGTATGGCCGCCGCCGCTCGTCGCAGCCGCTCCACCCACAATGCCGACGATACCGCACATCCGCCGTTACAGCTCCATATCGGCTTGCCCAAGTTATCCGCGCGTCACCAGACTGGGAAGAAGCCCGTGGCTATAAATCTATCCGCTCGAAACACCATTCACCACAGCCGGTGCCGAAAAGGCCAACTCCCGGCAGCACATTGAAACGCCGATCCGTGCGAAACCCAAGATTTTCCACAGTCCGCTCCAACTCGCTGGCTAACGCGGATTGATAGGGATAGCCGCCAAGCCAGTCGTCGACATCCGCCAGAAATTCCATGCCTCGGCGCGCGCGGTAGTTCCTTACAAACGATATCGGGTCCCGGTGGCGCAGGGTCCTTGCGACCATATAAGCCGAGACAAAGACCGCCTTGATCGGCGGCCGTACCCATCGATGCGAGGCGTAGAACCTCTTTTCGACCGTCCATAGTCCGCACAGCGGCGTCTTAAGATAGATCGCAATACCCAGTCGCCCAGAGCGGCCGACCAAGCCAGCCGCATTGGCGATCGCTGTCCACATATCTCCGGTATGGTGGAGGACCCCCCATGAATAGACGACATCGAACGTGCCGGTGGGCAGCGAGGATCTGTCAAGGATATCGGCCCGCTCAACGGTCCAATCGGCATCGGGTGCAAACCGGGACAGGACGGCCCTGGTCGTCTCCACGCAATCCGCGTCATAATCGAGTGCTGTGACTTTCGCCGCGCCGAGCCGGAGTGCGGCCGCTGAATGCAGCCCCGAGCCGCAGCCGATGTCCAGAAAAGTCATGCCGTTGAGGTCACCCGCCAGTCGACCAAGATCCTCACACGCCCGGTCCAGATGTTCGGCCTCGAAACGCGCGGCAAGCTCGGACCAGTTGCGGCCGAAATCATAGCGCGCGTTCATTTGTCGCCCACCTGTCGTCCTTTTTGCGTGGCACCGCCTCTGCGGATCATACCCGATAGTACTCCCGATACCATTCGCAAAGCGGAGAACTCCGACCTCTATTGGAATCCGGCCTGGATCCCGTCGCCTCCTCGAGCGAACTGACATCGACGAAAGTTGCCGGCACGTCACCCGGCTGCAGCGGCATGGGATTGCGGTTCGCCTTTAGTCGGAGCGCGTTCTCCAGCACCGCGATCAGCCGTTCAGCTGAACTGGCGAACTGCCGTCGATATTGTGGATTCTGAACGGCGCGTTGCTGATCGCCGGATCCGGCGACGCTTTCCCACTGCGGGTTGGGTGTCGCGGGCTGACGCATGGCGCGGACGATGCCTTCGACAATATCGCCCACATAAGTGAAATCGCGCTGCATGTTGCCATGGTTGAAGAAGTCGATCGGCTCGCCAGCGACGATGGCCTCAGCGAAGATGAGCAGGGCCATGTCTGGCCGTCCCCACGGACCATAGACGGTGGAGAAGCGTAATCCTGTCGTGGGCAGTGCAAACAGATGGCTGTATGTATGGGCCATCAGCTCGTTTGCCTTCTTGATGGCGGCGTAGAGGCTGAGCGAATGGTCAGCCGAATCGGGCACGCAAACGGCATGCGCGTGCTGGGGCCGTAGATCGAGCTCGATGACGCATAGACAAGATGGTTCACCGAGGCGTGCCATCCCAGGCCGATAACAGCAATGCGTTCGGACATAGGCAGCTTTCCTCAGGTAGTGAGTCGACGTCCTTGTATGGTAGGCGTTACGTCAATTCAACGACACGCTGTTGCCAAGGGGCAAGTCTCCGCTCGAAAGCAACTCTGAGACACTTTTGGCGAAGCATCTGCTCGATGTTGTGGATAACATGCGCCATGATTGGGTTTTGCGTGTCAAAAATCTACAAGGGTCGAATGGGTCGCGAGCAATCACCCCAAGAAATGACTGCATGAAACGAATCGTCGTCATCGTCAGCGAACCAACGTCCCTCGCAAGCACCAGGGGACACTTGCTTCTTGCGCTGCGCGATTCCGGGTACGAAGTTCATGCCATGGCGCCGGTCGACGCCATGACCATTCGTTGGCTGGCCGAGAACGGCGTCCACTTTCATCCATTGCCAATGGAACGAGCCGGGATTGCTCCGTTCGGCGATACGGTGTTGGCTTTTCGTCTCCACAACCGGCTAAGAAAACTCAAGCCTCAGGTGGTGTTGACCTGTGCAATCAAGCCGATCGTCTACGGCATGCCGGCTGCGTTGCTTGCCGGGATCCAGCGACGGCACGCACTTGTCACCGGCCTCGGCTACGCCTTCACGGACCGGCACAAGTCACCACGCTGGAGGATGGTAAACGCAGTGGCTCGGCTCCTCTATGCCGCAAGCCTTCGGGTTGCCACCACGGTCACCTTCCAGAACGACGATGACCGCAACGACTTCCGTCGCCTTGGGCTGCTCGGGCGGACCCAAGCTAATGTCGTCAACGGCTCGGGAGTCGATCTAGACCGATTCAAAGTCGCGCCACTACCCGATCAGCCGCGATTTCTGATGATTGCACGCCTGCTGCGTGACAAAGGCCTCGCCGAATATCTGGGTGCGGCGACGCTGGTTAGGGCTGTCAGACCTGACGCCCGTTTCCACCTCGTCGGAGATATGGATCCAAACCCCTCGGGGTTTCCATTATCGGAGGTTGAGGAGGCAGTCGCCGGCGGAGCCATCCGTTATCACGGACCGGTCGAGGACGTCCGTCACATCATCGCGGATACGCGTATCTTCGTGCTTCCGTCGTATCGCGAGGGGACGTCGCGATCGGTTCTGGAGGCCATGGCGATGGGGCGCCCGGTGATCACAACGGATGCGCCGGGTTGCCGGGCGCCAATCGTGCCCGGGGTCAACGGGCTGCTGGTTCCGGTTGGTGCCACGACATCGTTGGCTGAAGCCATGATCCGCTTGATAGACAACCCCGACGAAGCCGTATCCATGGGCAAGAACAGCCGATCGATTGCCGAACAGCGCTATGATATTCAGAAAGTTACAGCTGACATGATGGGCATCATCGAAGGGGGAGACCGAGCCGCAGGATGACATTCACAGGCAACCCATCGTCGAATCGGTACGAGTTCGGAGCCAATTGGGCGTCGTTCGTCGACAAACACTACTCGACTGAACGTCGGCAGGTGGCGGCCGACAAGCTTCTGTCCTTCCTCGGCAAGCAGAGCCTGGAAGGAATGGATTTTCTCGATATCGGCAGCGGCAGCGGGCTACACTCGCTTGCCGCCTTCGACGCAAAGGCGGATCGGATACATTCCTTCGACTTTGATCCGCTTTCGGTAAGTACCACCGGCAGGCTTCGCAAATTGGCCGGGGACCCGCCGAACTGGGCCGTCGAACGAGGTGACGTTCTCGATGCCGACTATCTTGAGGCGCTGGGCACTTGGAGCTTGGTCTATTCATGGGGCGTGCTCCATCACACTGGCGCCATGTGGCAAGCAATTGAGAATGCTGCACGAAGGGTAGGGCCTGGCGGCCTTTTCTTCATCGCTCTCTATTCGTCGAATGTCGTAACGCCTTCCGCGCAATTCTGGCTCAATGTGAAACGTCGGTACAATGCCGGCAACCCTCGTCAAAGGCGATGGATCGAATGCTGGTACATCTGGCGTTTCGGCCTTGGCAGAAATCCACTTCGGCTGCCAATGCTCCTGAAGCAGATTCGCGAGAAGAAAAAAGGTCGCGGCATGAGTTACATGACCGACGTCCGCGACTGGCTGGGAGGGTGGCCGATGGAGTTCGCCGACGACCAGGCCGTGATCGACTTCTTGAAGCAACGGTTCGATTTCGAAATCGTCAGGATATCCACCGGTGAAGCCTGCACGGAATTTCTCTTCCAGAACCCTGGCAAGGTGCAATCCAAACCGAACTGACGTGGCGGCCTTGCTGCACCGGCGGCGCCAGCCCGATCAGGCACGTTGCCGAACCCGTCCACGCGATGCATTCAAGCGATCTGTCCGCCGGTTGTCGTCGAGATATGCGGCTGGCGGTATTCAAGGGTTACGATCTCGTCGCAACTTTCAACTGTCGTGAGACGGTGTGCGATGATCAATATTGTCAGATCGGTGGGCAGTTCTCGGATCGCCTCCATGACTGCCGCCTCGGTCTCCATGTCGAGAGCGCTCGTCGCCTCGTCGAAGACGAGCACAGATGCCTGTTTGTACAAAGCCCTCGCGATGCCTATTCGCTGGCGCTGACCTCCCGACAGGCGGACGCCGCGCTCGCCAACACGCGTCTCGTAGCCCTGCGGCAAGCTTTCTATGAAGTCCGCCAACGCGGCCTGCTGCGCCGCGCTGCGGACGCGCTCGTGGTCGGTCCTGGCAGGGTCGATGCCGAAGGCGATATTGTCTGCGATGGACGCATCCGCCAGGAATATGCTTTGTGGCACATGTGCGATCTGTCTTTGCCAGGCACGTCGCGTAGCGCCGTCCAACGTCTGCCCGTCGATCTCGATCGCTCCGCTGGTCGGTTCCAGCAAACCCATGATCAGATCGACCGTCGTGCTCTTGCCGCTGCCGGTCTTGCCTACGAAGCCGACCTTGGTCCCCTTCGGGATTTTGAGATTGAAGCCTTCGAGTATCGGCGGCTGGTCGGAGGCGTAACGAAACGACACGTCCTTGAGTATGATCGCTTGTTCGAATGGCAGGCGCCTGGCTGGAGGCTCGTTCCATTCGGGGCCAAGTGGTGCTTCCAGCGCCTGGAGCACAACTTCGGCGCCGGCAAGATTGCTGAGTATCAACGCCCAATTGCCGTATACAAGCTGCATTGATGGCAGCAGACGCTGGGCTCCCAGCACGAATGTTCCAAGTATTGGCAGTACCTCGCCGGCATTGTTGGATCGGATGATGAGGAAATAGGCGAGGGCCGCGATGATCACCATACCCGCGGCTTCAATCGCGAAACGCGGAGCGCTGGCTGCAAGCGCGTTCGTTGCGTTGGCGCGTTGCAGGCGCAGGTCGAGTTCGCTGTAGCGGGAAAGAAAATATGGCTGTGTGTCATTGATAATGACATCGCGGATACCGCCCAGCCCCTCCTGTACAGAACGAATGCCTTCGGCCTGCGCGCTAGCGATGATCCGCGCATTCTGCTTGAGGTGTTTTCGGATCACAAGCGACATGGCGAGATACACCGCACCAAAGCCCGCGAAGATAACGAAGGTGATGATCGAACTTAGTATGAAAAGCGCTGCGACGACGAAGACACCGATGATTATGCCGCTGATTGATTGCAACAGTGGCAGCATCACGCCAGCGGTGATTGCTTGTACCTGTCGTAGCGCCGCCAACACCGAACTGGAGTTGCGCGAAACGTGGTAGTTGTAGGGCTGGCGCAGCACTCGGTCATAGACGGTCACGCCCACCTCATGTCCCAGCGAGAAGACGTATGAATTCGTGGCCCAGGTGAGGAGTATACGCACGGCACCGGCCACGATGGCCACTACGGAAAACAAAACCGTGAGCCCGAGCAGGCTGTCAGAAGAGCCGGTCAGCCGAAAGCCTGCAAGCTGACGCGCCAGAAACGACTGTCCGCCAACCGTCTCAGGATTGGCGATGCGCGCAAGAAACGGCAGCAAGGCACCAAGCGTGGCCGCTTCCGCCAGAGCACCGAACACCATCAGGACAAGGAGGCCGAAAAACTGCCTTTGCCGCCGCTGCGATACCTGCCGCCACAAGCGCCGCATTGTGTCGAAAGTGCTGCCCGAGTCTCGGTTTCCGCTCAACGCCAAATCGATGTCCGTATTCAGAGGGCCCAATGCACACGTCCAGCGGGCCACGACAAGCCACAACCGACGTCGATTGGCAATTTATCACAGAAGCGCCGAAGGTGGTCCGTCCACAAATTTCCTCGCAGTGGACTAGAAGCCACGGCCGCGACGAGGTGATAGTCTTCGACCATGAATGATGCCTTTGAGATTCGGTATCAAAAGTTGCGGCCAAGCTTAACTGCTGCATTGCTGTGCTCATTCGGCTTCTTCTCGGCAGGGGTTGGGGCGGCTTTCCTGCTGTTTGTCTCGGCCTATCCGCTCGGATTGATCAGCGCTTACCCGGCACCACCTGCCGAGGCAACCGAAGGGCCGCTGGGATTCCAGCAGAAGGTGGTGGATGTCGATGACCTCTACCGCGCTACGGACGAACCCATGCAGGCCTATCTCGAGCGCCTGACAAAGGCTGTCGCGGGTGGAATGGTGCATTATTGGACGGAAGGCGACAGCTGGGCTGCGACCGACACGTCCTACACGCGCATCAGCGTTTTTGACAACTACCTGCTCTGGATGCTCAGCTTCCGGCCGCAATATCGCGAAACGCTGCAAAATTATGAGTTTGTAACGCCCCGCAAAGGGCTTGCCCGGGGGTATGGGTTCTGTTCCCAGGTGTCCAAAATCGTCTATTCCATCCTTGCCGATCAAGGCATCGAGGCGACGATCTACAGTGTCCCCCAACACACCGTGGTAGTGTCGAACGGCAATATTCTGGATTCCGACTACGGCGTCTTTGTTCCTCGCTCGCTTGAGGACGTGCAGAGGGAGCCGTCAATCATCGACACCTACTACGCGCAATTCGCGCCGATGTTGCCCCTGCTGAAGACGGCTTATGGTGGGGCTTGGCAACCGGCTGGCACCATGGAGGACTTCGCCGGCGTGCGTGCATACGAGGCAAAGTTCGAGCGGCTCAAATGGGCACCGCCACTCGCCCTCCTGGCAACCGGAATGGTGCTTGCCACGTTCGGGATGATGCTGCGGCATCGTGAAGGACGCAGCCCGTCTGCTGCGCGGCAGGCTGGAGCTGATCTTGCCGGCTCGTGACCTTTTGTGGATTGTATGCGCAATACGACTTCTTCTTGCCGGCTCTGGACGCTATGTGGAAGCGGGAACGGGCGAGAACAGGCGGAGGGGTGAGCGACGCTGCGAGAAGACCTTGCGTTGACTAATGCTGAAAGCCGACAGCGCGTTGCCGCGCCTTCCACCGCGCGCCTGAGAAGGACCCGTCGCAACGTGCTCTTCATTATCGGGACGCTCGATCTCGGAGGCACGGAAAGCCAACTGGTGCTGCTTGCCAAGGAGTTGAAGGCGCGGGGCTGGCAGGTCGAGGTCTTTGCCCTCTCGTCGGGCGGTGTTCTTGCGGAAACGCTGAATCGTGCAGGTATCCGAATATCCTACGGGCTTCATCGCCCCAATCCCTTGCCCGCATCACTGACAGCGGCGGGGGCGGAAGAAAAATCGAGCGTTGCCCCCAAGACGCGGCCGAGCGTCAAGGCAATGCTGGTGCTCGGCGCCGCGATCACTTTGCTCGTTGGTCGCATCATTTTGACCCGGCCACGCGTGGTTCACGCCTTTTTGCCATTGACCAACTTTCTGGGCGCGTTGGCAGGTCGGTTTGCGCTGGCCCCACTCGTCATCACCTCCAGGCGCGGTCTCGGCAACCACCAGGAGCGATGGCCGCGGCTGAAGCGCATGGATCGAATCGCCAATCGGTTTTCACATGTGGTGGTCGCTAACTCGCATGCGGTCGCGGCCGACATGGCGGCCCGGGATGGCTATGATCTCGCCCGCGTGCGCGTGATTGCCAATGGTCTCGATCTGAGCCGTTTCGATGGTATCAGCCATCGCCGTGATGAGATCAGGCGCAGCCTTGGTCTTGAACCTGACGATGTCGGGGTCGTCATCGTCGCCAATCTTATTCCCTATAAGGGACACAAAGATCTTATCGACGCTTTCGCAAGCGCAAGCCAAAGTCGGCCGGAGCTGAGGTTGTTCATCGCCGGACAAGATCGAGGCATTGGGCAGGCGCTGATGGAGCAAGCCCAGCGGCTTGGCGTCGGATCGACAGTTCGGCTGCTCGGGGCTCAGGACGACGTACCAGGCCTGCTTGCCGGCATGGACATCGGCGTGATCGCCTCCCACGAGGAAGGCTTTTGCAACGCCCTGATGGAAAAACTCACCGCAGGCCTCCCAGTGGTGGCCACCAATGTCGGTGGAAATCCGGAGGCAGTTTCGGGCATGCCGGGTTGTGTGCTGGTGAAGCCTCGTGACCCTGCCGATCTGGCCCGCGGACTGCTTGCCGTTCTCGAGCGGTTGCCCGAGCAGACAGTGGACCGAAAATTTCGTCAGCGGGCGATGCGCGAACGCTACTCCATAAGGGCTATGGTGGACGCTTATGAAACCCTCTACCTCGCGGGCAAGTGAATGAGCGGGATTGCTCACTTCCAAGGCCCGGTGAATTCGGCGCCTACGCCGCGCAGCATCCTGCCATGTGTCGCCGCCGGGCTGTGTGCATTTGCCATAGTCATCTATCAGTCGTGGTTCATGCCCTATTTTCTGCCGTTCTTTACGGGCCGGGACGAGTTCGCCAGACTGGTTTTCCATGCCCTCTACGGCAGCGTGTTGATTGTTTCGATTGCCGTTCTTGCAATCCGTCGGGACGTGCGTGGCGCGATCCTCCTGCTCGCGATCGCCGGGGCGATGGCGGTTGCCCCGGTTGCGCTTCATCCACTTGGCATCGTCGCAAAGTGTTACCTTATTACCCTTTTCCTTGGCGGCGGGGCGATTGTCCTCATGCTCGCCTCATCGCCCGCAATGGTGCTGCGTCTATGTGCGTCGGTGACGGCGCTCAATGCGGTGGTCTGCTTCCTCGACCTTCTTTTTGCCAACGGCTTCACCAGTACGCTTGGCAGAGCCGCCGGCCTGGCGATCAATCCGAATGTGGCAGCCGCCGGCCTGCTTCTTGGCGCCGCGGCGAGCTATCGCGCCGTCGCGCCAAAATGGCGTGCCACTTTCCTTGTTCTCGTAAGCGCCGCTCTGCTCGTCACGCTTTCCCGCTCGAACATTCTTGCAGCCTGTGGCACCGTGGCGGTGCCGTTTGCCGTTGATATTTGGCAGCAATTTCGGGGTCACCGTCGTTTAAGGCTCGATCCAAGGGGCTGGGGTCGCCCGCTCGCCGTCGCATTAATACTGCTGGGGACAATCGGTGTCGCGCTCGCCACAAATGTTTATTTTCGCGTTTCCGTCGGCAACTCCTTCGCCGGGATGATCTCGGTTGGAAAGGCGCTCGATGAGGCGGCGGATGCTGTCGATTCGTCACATGATGAGGTTGCGTCGTCCGCCTTAGACCCGGTTGCGCCGTCGTCTCAACAAGCTCTGGCTGAATCAAGTTCGGCTGCGACGATTGACCAGCCGACGGCAGAACCTTCGATCAGATCAGACCCTCCGCAAGCCGATCCTGCGCGAGCCACTGCCTCATCTGCGCCTCCGTTCAGCGGCCTGCCTTCGTCCGCGACAGGCCAATTCACAAACGCTGCCAAGATCCAGGCGCTAGGCGAACGTCTCGTGGACGAGGGCAAGAGAAATTCGATCTCGGCAAGAGCACTCTTTCTGGAGCGAGGCCTGCTCGCGTACAGAGAAGGCGGCTTCTTCGGTCGCGGCCTTGAGGTGGCGCAGGCTCTCGCGCCTCACAACACCCTTGTCCTTTTCGCAATTGCTTTTGGGCACATCGGCTGGTTGATCCCGATCGGCCTGGTCGCTTCCGCTTTCTGGTATGTCCGCAGCGCCGGCGATCTGGCCCTTGGTGTCGCACTCGTGGGGGTCATGCTGACATCGCATGACCTCTTGCTGACGCCCTCTCTCTTTCTTCCGGTCGCGCTGGGAATTGGTGGGATGCTTGCCGAGCGGCGGGGATTTACTGAAACACATTCCTCAGCAAAAAAAGGCGAGCATCGCAGCTTTGCTTTTGGAGCTAATGCAGGCGTGATGGCCTTTGCGGCTGGCTGCATTGCGATATTGCTCATCACACCGTCGCTTGTTACCGGACGGCTGCAGAACGAGACCATGTTTACCGCAAGAGGCGGGTACGAGACGCTGCTACCACGCTCGCAATTTCCTGGCCTTTTCCAATTTGACAACCTTGTCCTCGATCCCCTGTTGAAGGCTTCAGACCTGCGTGAAGAAGGGACCCCGCTCCACCAAGTTGAATGGGCGCCGAACGCATGGCCGGCTGTTGGCCCGGGCGAATATACTTTTCGCCGGCGGGACGCGGTGCTGTTTTCGGCCACGGATTCGAGCGACCCTCGCCAAAACGGACGAACCTACGCAGTCGCCGTTCCGCTCTCAGTCAGCGCGCTGTGCCTTGCTCTCCTGGGCACAATCATCGCTTGGTCGATTGTGTCGACGTCTGCCTTGACGCCACGGATAAGTCGTCGCGAAGCCTCTCTATGACTTTCGGAACAACAAGGCGTGCCCCGTAGATGGAGAAGTGGTTCTCATCCAGGTAGAGGCTATGCCCTGCGCCGTCCGTCACATCACAGCCATTTGCCGAACAGATGGTTTCGCCGGGATCAAGCAGGTGAAAGCTGGAATGGCTGGCGAAAACCATGAATGCCTGGTCGAAGGCGACGTTCTCCACCCGGGTGGGAACCGGGCAGGGCAAGGAAAGGTAAGTCGGTCTCAAATGGCAGACCACATTGGCATCCGGCGTGTGCCCGATCAGGATCACCGGACCGCGAAAAGCGGCATAGAGTTTCGCTAAGTCCTCAAGCATGGTCGCATACAGTTTTGCCAGGTCGGGCATCTCGACAGGCGCACCATCCACTTTCCGTTCGAGAAGAGTGCGATATCCGGGCCAGCGCTGCGCTTGGACAATGGCGAGAATGTCACCGGACTTCAACCAGCGAGCCGCCTGGTCGGTAGCATTCCGGCAGTGCCGCGTGACCGCGCCGTTTGTTCTGGTCTGGAACTCTGCTCCGAAATAGCAATTGCCGGCATCGGCCAGCAGGAAATGGAATTCTTGACCGCCGAGTTCTTGAAGCGCCCGCGTGTATTGGTCGATGTGCGAATCGCCGACCACGAGTATCTTCTTTGGACTTTGAAGGTTGCCGAACTCGCAGAAATCCAAGCAGGCCAACGAGCCAGTGATCGCCTTCAGGGCTGCGCTGTTGGCAAGTTCGTTCCCCGCGACGGAATGAAGACGCCACGGCATTCCGCCCGACATCGCGTAACTGACCACGGAACATGAGAGCAGGCCAGTCAAGGCAAGTCCAAAAGAGGGGAGGAAGCCATGGCCAGCGCGAAAAGGCTGCTCGACGAAATGAAACATCGACATGGCCATGACGAGGGCCAGAAGCCCGACGAAGAGCGCTTCGGTCGGAAGCAGGGGGCGAAGCAAACCGTATTCGCAAAACACGATCAGGGGCCAATGAACGAGGTAGAGCGAGTAGCTGATGCGACCAAGATAGCCGACTGCGCGATTGCGCAAGGCGAAACCTCCGAATCGCGAACGGTTCGCAGACAACACCATCGCGGCGCCGGTGGCAGGGGCAAGCACGTTCCAGGCGGGCGCGCCCGAACGGCTGTCGAAAGAGAACACTGCAAACGCTATGAGGGCCAAGCCCAGCCAGGCGAGCAGCTCGTGGACAAGGACAGGTCGCGGCTTGGGAAGCCAGACCAGCGCCGCGCCACAGGCGAACTCGAACACGCGAAATGGCGTGTTGTAAAACACGGTTGCACGGCCGTCGGCGATCCAGTCCGCCGCCGGGGTCCCTGCAAACGGCCAAAACGATCCGTCCTGGAATGCGACAATGAGCCAGAAACTGAGAATGGCAATCGTGATGATCGACCAAACCATTCGTCCTGGGAATGCGGCAAGCAAAACTGAAAGCAGCATCGGCCAGACGAGATAAAACTGCCACTCCACACTGAGTGACCATGTATGAAGGAGCGGTTTCATCCGCGCGGCGAGATCAAAGTAGCCGGACTCGCGCCAGAAAAAGATGTTCGAAACGCCGTAACTCGATGCCATCAGCGATTTCGCGAAGGTCTCCAGATGTTGAGGCGTAAGCAGAAGAAACGCGGCGATGCATGACAGGGAGAATGTCGCGAAAAATGCCGGCAGCAGGCGGCGAGCCCGGCGCGAATAGAAATGCGCCAAACTGAAACGCCCTGCCTCCACATCGGTGGCCACAATGCGGGTGATCAAAAAGCCGCTGATTACGAAAAACACATCGACGCCGACAAAGCCGCCGGAGAAACCTGCGAATCTCAGGTGGAAAAACAAAACAGCCAGCACCGCGACCGCTCTAAGCCCGTCTATGTCCGTGCGGTGACCGTCCCCAGCCGCTGCCGCACATGACGGGCTGCCGAACTGTCCTCCAACCCGCAACGCGCGGCTGTCTTCCGAACAGGCCATTCCAGCCGTGGTCGAGAGCGGAGCCTGGCCGCTTCGCATCCCGTTCAATTGCTCTTGCCAGCCGTTTGAGACGGCGTGGTGTTGGCAGCCGACAACCGGTTTTGCTCCTGGCCTTTCAGGGCCGGATAGAGACCCATCATTCGCGCGACGGCTTCGTCTGTCTCGGGCTTCAGGTTTCTGCGTATATGCGAACCATCTCGGTAGATGAACTCGCCATTGACGTAGGTTGCGCAGTGTCTGTCTGGACACATCCCTTTGAGCGGATCGACGAAGACGACGTTATTGTCATGAACGAGCGATGCGAGCGCGGACACCATAGGCGACCAGATCCGGAAGACTTGCTCGCTATTCATCTCGGTCGAACAACGCCTTAGCATACCGCTTTCGAGCATCGCTGCGCATGAAGTCAGGTCCAGGCCGGGACCAGGCACTTGGCCAATGATTGCGACGCGCCGATCCGCCCTTTCGACTTCCTGGATGAGGCTACGCAGGCCATCGCGCAACAACAGGACTTTGCTGGTCTGCCTCTCACCATTGTCAGCAAGGACATTGGTGTCGGCAAGGCTTGTCCAGGCTGCGGAGAGCACCACGAGGTAGATGTCATTGCGTTGTTTCAGCATGGCGACCGCGGCCTTTCGCGACGATGAGCAGCTTTCCCGATATCCGGCCAAATCCGGAAAGTCGCGGTGGACACCTTCTCCAAAGGCGGCCGGACAGGCGCGGTAAAGAAAGAAAGCCGTGTTTTCTCTTTTACCTGCGCTGTCTAACAGCGGCGCAAGATGCTCGGCATGGCTGTCGCCCCAGAGCACGGCGTGGCGCGCCGCTTTGTCCCAAGGCGCACCGAACGCGCAAAAGGTACTGCCCAACTCAGCGATGCTGACCATCTGCGGGCATGACCAGTCCCACATCACATCGAGGCTGCGCATTGCCTCGACTTGCTTCGAGATCCTGCTGGTGAAACCACGGGCTTCGAACACGGCATTGGCACTCAGGCAAACCATTGCCACCGCGGCGGCACCAGCGAGAAGCACGCTGGATGGCGGCGCCCGCAGGCGGCGAACGGGTTCCTCGATGAACCGCCAGGACAGATACGCCACCAGCCAGGCAACCGCTAAAAGCACGCACGATTCAACCGCCGAGGGCATTGCGGTGCCAATATAATGGCGGAAGAACACGAGGATCGGCCAATGCCAGAGATACAGGCTGTAGGAGATTCTGCCCGTCGATCGCAACGGCGCGCTCGCAAGCACGGCCGAAATCGTCGACTGCGACCGCGGCCAGACGACCAGAGCAGCCCCGATCACAGGACCGAGCGCGAAAACGCCTGGAAACGGTTGGCTCGGCGAGAGAAAAAGGATGCTTGCGACTACAAGACCAAGGCCGCTCAGCTCAAACCATTTGGACGTACGCCCGCGGCCTTTCGGTGGCGCAAAGACGAGCAGGCCGCCGATAGTCAACTCCCAGGCTCGGCTGAAGGGAACATAGAATGCCTGCTTCGGATCGGCCTCCACCAGATTGAGGGCGATCGAGAAGCTGACCAGCGCAACAATGCAGATCAGCGCGACGACGGGGAGCTGGCGGCCGCGTGACAGCCGGTTGGCAACCAGAAGCAACAGCGGCCATACGAGATAGAACTGCTCTTCGACGCCGAGCGACCAGAGATGAAGCAGCGGCAGCAGCGCCGCCTCGCGATCGAAATAGCCGGTATTCCAAAGGAAATAATAGTTTCCCAATCCGAACGTGGAATATGCCGCACTGCGTCCCAGACCTTCATAGTCGCCCGGCAGCAACAGAAACCAGCCGGCACCGAGTGAGAAGCAGATCATCACCAGCATCGCCGGCAATATTCGACGCATGCGTCTGCCGTAGAATTCCACAAGGGACAGTCCGCCGCCTTCAGCCATTAAAAGGCGGGTGATCAGGTAACCGGAGATAACAAGGAAGACATCAACGCCAGCAAAGCCGCCCCGAAAACCGGGCACGTCAAAATGGAAAAAAACCACTGCGACCACTGCGATAGCGCGCAACCCGTCAATATCTGGGCGATAGTCGGACTTCAAAGCTCCCCCCGAACAGTCCCTTGGCCTCTTAGCCTAATTGCGCGATATGAGTCGATGGCCTGAGTTATGCAGTGGCGGCACTCGCTGTTGGAGGTTCAAGTTGCATTGCGAGAAACGTGGAGATACCCCCACAATTTGTTTCGGCCAGAACGACGGAAATCTCCACATTGGTGGGGATGTGCCAGAATCAGCTATGGTCTGGTGACCAAAGGACGGAGAACTGGCAGGATTTCGGGTGGGTGTTTGTTCGCTGATGATATCGAGGGCGACGAAAACTCGCCAGCCTTGATATGAAAGTGGTTGTTTGCCCCATCCTCGACTGTATAGATGACGCTCCCGTGGGAGGACGTGGCAACCTTGGACAACCATAGCGCGGACTTGGTCGAATTTGGCCAGCACTCACATGTGCTGGTTACTGGCGGAGCAGGCTTCGTAGGGTCGGCGCTTGTCGATCTTTTGCTCGCCCGCCATTGCACCGTAACCGTCATCGACGATCTCTCGAACGGGCTGCTGCCCAATCTGCCCACCGGCAATTCCCGGCTGACGATCCGCACTTTCAGGGTTGGCGATCCGGCATACGGCGCGGCGGTCCACAATGAGGTCGGGTTGGCCGATGCAGTCTTCCACCTGGCGAGTCCGATCGGCGTTCAGCTTGCCCACATGGAGCGTTTTGCCGTCACCAGCCGCATTCTCGAATCAGGCTGTGCGATCGTGGAGGCGTGCAGAGTACACCGACGTCCGCTGCTTTACACGTCGAGTTCAGAAGTCTACGGCTCCGGCCGGGACAGGCCAATCACGGAATCCGATCCGGTGACGACGGACCTGCGACCGAGATGGGGCTACGCAGCTGCCAAGGCAGCGATCGAACATTTAGTGGCCGGACTGTTTTTTGAATTCGGAATCCCGACCTGGATCGTTCGACCATTCAACATGGCCGGACCGCGCCAGCGCTCGGCGACCGGCCTCGTCCTGCCGGTGTTCGTCGATGCAGCGCTGCGTGGTGAACCACTCGTAGTCCATGACGATGGAGAGCAAAGGCGGGCGTTCCTGCACGTTGCCGACGCCGCCGAAGGTCTGCTGCTGGCAATGCAGTGCCCGTCATTGCGTGGCCGGCCAGTCAACTTGGGCGGAAGCGAAGCGATTCAGATTGGAAATCTTGCAAGAATGGTGGTTGAGGCCACCGCGACGACCGCGCCCATTATCATGAAACCATCCAGCACGGTGTTTGGTGATCGGTTCGCCGTAACATACGACCGAGTACCTGACACCAGCCTGTTAACAACCATGACCGGATGGCGACCCGTGCGAAGCACGAGGCAGATGGTCCTCGACTGCATAGAGCACATGCGTACCGAACGAGTGGTTGCTTGACGTCTGGCTCCTTGGTCCCGTTCATCGGGGCCCTGCTCATCGCGGTTCCCGGCGTCTGGCTGTTTGCGCGTCTTGCGCGGCGTATCGGAGCCGTCTCCAAGGTCACGAAAGATCGATGGCACACATCAGGCGAGGTTCCCCGGCTCGCGGGGCCCGCCATGCTGATCGCGATGTCACCATGGCTCCCCGTTGAACATACTCTCCTGCTATCAGCCTTCTGTTTGATCGGGGCGCTCGATGACCTCCGATCTCTTTCTGCCGGTGCCAAGGCAGCAGCGTTGGCCGCCGCAGCTGTTTTGGCCGGTATCATTACGCATCTGTGGTGGGTTCCGATCATCATTTGGATCGCTTGCAACGCCGTCAATATGCTTGACCATGCCGATGGTCTTGCCGCGAGCGCAATCGCGGCCGCCTTCCTCGGGCTGGGCGGCGCTCTCGGTATGGCGGGCGTCGGAGCATGCCTGGGATTTCTATTCTTCAACTATCCGCCGGCACGCGTTTTCATGGGCGATAGCGGCAGCCTTCTCCTCGGAGCGGCAATCGTGCTACTCGCGTCGCAAAGAGGGTTTGACGCTTCCCTGGCGTGGATTGCCGTGCCGCTGATTGACGCCGTCTTCGTAATCAGTCGCCGCTTGCTGCAGGGGCGAAAACCTTGGATCGGCGGCACAGATCATCTTGGTCACACCTTGCTCCGCCTGGGCGTGAACCGCAGGGTTTTGCCCGCCCTATATGCAGCGACGGCACTGACGATCGGGCTTATGTTCTCGGTCTGGGCAAACACATAGGCACTTGAAGGCGTTGGGTCGAAGCTTCGGACACACGCCAGCGGCGTGTCGGCTTGCCGTGACTTCAGCCTAAAAGCTGACAGTCCGCTCGCGGCCCCAACTTGTTCTTGGGTTGCTATGACCCATCTGGCGGAAGATGCAACGGCAGAGCTTTATCTTGTCGGGGTAGCGCGCGTTGATTTAAAAATATGTGCGCTGGATCGCTTTGGCGACAACCGCGTTGCCGGCGATGGTCTCACACGCGCCTGAACATCGGTTTGTCAACACCGGGAGCATTGGGCTTCACGTCGTCCCGGTTGGGCCTGCCGAAGGCAGGCCGGTCATGCTCCTGCACGGCTTTCCCGACTTCTGGATCGGCTGGAGACGGCAGATCGATGCGCTTGCTACCGCCGGATTCCGGGTCATCGTTCCCGACCAGAGGGGCTACAACACCAGTGACAAGCCGAAAGCCATCCGTGAATACACGCTCCCCAAGCTCGTCGGTGATGTCGTTGCCATCGCCGACGCGCTCGGCATCGGAAGGTTTCACCTCGTCGGTCATGACTGGGGCGGTATCGTCGCCTGGGCCGCAGGCGCAAAGCTGCCGCACCGCCTGGAAAGGCTCGTCATCCTGAACGCGCCCCATCCCGAGGTGCTGCTTGCCCATTCCTTGCGATCTCCGACCCAGTTCCTGCGGAGCAGCTATGCGGCCTTCTTCCAGTTCCCCTTGCTGCCGGAGGCTTTTTTGGGGGCGGGGCGCTCGGCTCTGCTGGCACGGGCGCTCATCAAATCCAGCCGAACAGATGCCTTCACGGCGGAGGAAATCGCAGAGTATCGGCAGGCCTTGGAGCGACCGGGGGCGCTGACAGGCATGCTCAACTGGTATCGGGCGCTGCGCTTCCGCCCAAGCCTGAAGGAGCGGATCACGACGCCGACCCTTGTACTGTGGGGGATGCAGGACCAAGCTCTGGAAAATGGCCTGGCCGAGCGCAGTCTGGCCTTTTGCAACGATCGGGGCCTGCAGACGTTCGAGAAGGCGACGCATTGGGTACAGCGCGAAGAGGCCAGCGCGGTGAATGCCGCGCTTCTGGCGTTCCTGGACGGCTGAGATGCCGTTCCGTTCTGCAGGTGGCCTGACTCGCCGTGATCTCCTGACCGTGCTCGCTGCCGCGGCCACAACCCACCACCTTACCTCCTCTGCTGATGCAGCATTGGCAGAGGCCTCAACGGAGCATCCGATGCCACACGTCGTCCTTCTCGGGGATTCGATCTTTGACAACGCTGCCTATGTGGCGCGCGGGCCCGACGTAGTGCGGCAGCTGCGGGAGCGCTTGCCGGAGGGGTGGCGTGCAACGCTAAACGCCGTCGACGGCGCCGTCACAAGCGGCGTCGAGCGGCAGCTTGAACGGCTCCCCCAGGATGCTAGCCATCTTGTCGTCAGCGTCGGTGGCAATGATGCTCTTCGTCATGCAGGCATTCTGGAGCAGGGGGCCCGTTCGGTGGCCGAGGTTCTGGACAGGATCAGCGATGTCCGGGAGGAATTCGAGCACGACTACTGTACGATGCTCGAGGGGGCGCTGGGCCAAAACCTACCCACCGCTGTCTGCACGATCTACGAGGCGCGCTTTCCCGACCCACAGCGTCGTAGACTTGCCGCAACTGCCCTGACGGTCCTCAACGACGTCATCACCCGGGCGGCGTTCTCGCGCGGTTTGCCGCTCGTCGACCTGCGCTTGGTATCGAATGAGGACACGGACTTCGCCAATCCTATCGAACCGTCAGTGCAAGGCGGCGCGAAGATCGCGGCAGCCATCGCGGCACTTGTAGTCGAGCACGATTTAGCCGGACGTCGGTCGGTGGTCTTCGTCGGCTGAACGGCGTAATCGCGCCCGATCGTCTGCACTCCCGATGGTCGGTCGGACTGAAAGCAACAATTCAGACGGCCAGCACGATCTTGCCTTGAATACTGCCGTCGGCGGCGCGCTCATGTGCGCGCGATGCCTCGGCCAGCGGGAATGTGCTGTCGATGACGACACGCACAAGGCCGTCGTCGAGCAGGCGGGCGGCTTTTGCCAACTGCGCGCCATTGGATCGAACCTGTGTGGATGAGACCGTGATCCCCAGCCTCTCTGTCTCTTCGTGACCAGCGAAGCCCAGTGGGTTGACCAGGAACAGCGCGCCGCCCGGCTTCAGAACATGGAAGAAGCGCTCCATGTCCGCGCCGCCCACCGCGTCGAGGACAAGGTCGACGTCTCGAACGACATCTTCCACCGCGGTTGTCTTGTAGTCGATGAATTGATCCACGCCGAGATCGCGCATCAGCGCCTCGTTCTTGGCCGATGTCACCGCGATGACGCGCGCGCCCCGCCATTTCGCCAACTGGACGGCCAGATGCCCGACACCGCCTCCGGCACCATTGATGAGCACCGTCTTGCCGTCGAGGGGCACCGGCTCATGCGGTAAGGGCTGGAACGGATTCGGCTCGTCGTGGCCAAGTTCGATCAAGAACTGCCATGCCGTCAGAAGCGACATCGGCGCACCAGCCGCATGAATATGGTCGATGCCGGCTGGTTTCAACGCAACATGCGATGCCGGCACACTGACATAATGCGCGTAGGCATTGCTACCCGTCATCAAGTTATCGGGGAAGCGAACCATTGCGTAGACCTCGTCACCGAT
This sequence comes from Mesorhizobium sp. C268A, assembly GCF_040324475.1. NCBI lineage: Bacteria > Pseudomonadati > Pseudomonadota > Alphaproteobacteria > Hyphomicrobiales > Phyllobacteriaceae > Mesorhizobium > Mesorhizobium sp. C268A. Next base: position 378,886 of record NZ_JAMYVX010000001.1, on the reverse strand, counting down.
GCTGAACTCAGCGACGTCAGCGCCAACCGCTTCAATGACGCCCGACACGTCCGTGCCGAGAATCAGTGGGAAGGACGCGTTGGGTCGCCATTCTGGCGGCAGTGCGCGATAGCCATCCCGCAGATACCAGTCGGGCGGATTAAGCCCGGCCGCCTGGACTCGGACAAGCACCTCGCCGGGCTTCACACCCGGCCTAGGCGCGTCTTCGTACACCAGCATCTCGGGACCACCGAATGCGTGCAGACGGACTGCCTTCATCTTATCGCTCATTGGTGAAATCTCCGCTCAACCATGTCATTGGAGCGAATCTAGCGGCATGACCGCCGGTTGATAATCGGTGCCGATGGCGGTTAAGTAATGCCATGGCGGAACATATCACTTTGGATCGGCTCACTGGCATCATCGCCTTCGCGCGTGCGGGATCGCTGGGCAGCTACACGGCAGCGGCGCGCGCGCTGTCGATTTCCCCGTCGGCAGTCAGCAAGAGCGTCCAGCGGCTCGAGCGGCATTTAGGAGTGTCGCTGTTTACCCGTACAACGCGCTCGCTCACCTTCACGCCCGAAGGGCGCGACCTGCATGAGCGCGCGCTGCGTCTGCTACGCGAGGCGGAGGAAATAGAGCAGGCGGCAATGACCGCGCGCTCCGAACCATCGGGCACGTTGCGCGTGGCCGCGTCGCTGCCGATCGGACTGCATCTGATCGCTCCGGCTTTACCGGCTTTCCGTCGGCTCCATCCGAACCTGATCGTCGATCTCAGGCTGGGTGACCAGATGGTGGACATGATCGAGGAAGGGATCGATGTCGCTATACGCATCGGTGATCTGGCTGACACCCGGCTACTATCACGCAAGCTCGCACCCCATCGGCTTTGCTGCTTCGCCTCGCCAGCCTATCTCGAAGAACGCGGCACACCGACCCATCCCGATCACCTGGAAGGGCACGACACCGTCAACCTTCGATATCAGAGCACAGGCCAGGCCTTTCGCTGGCCCTTCCGGATTGGCGACCGTGAAATCGAGATCGTGCCCAATTCCGGTGTGGTCGCCGATGCCAGCGATGCCGTGCTCATCATGCTGGCAGCCGGCGGTGGGATAGGCATAGGCGCCTCCTTCATGGCGGCTCCCTATGTGAAGCGCGGCGAACTGGTCCCAGTGCTGTCCACGTTCGCGGTCGAGCGAAACAATGTCACCGTGCTCTGGCCGGCAAGCCGACGCGCCAACCCCGCCGTGCGCGCCTTTCTGACCATGCTCGACGCCGCTTTCACTCTGCGAATGGCAGCTTCAAGCACCGACTGATCTGGCGCGGAAGGGTCGCTAAAGGGCGAAAGCGGTCAATCACTGCTGATTGGCTGAACGGCAGCTATTCCGGGCACAACGTCCAAAAGCTGCTATTCCGTTTCGGCCCCACTACAGGCCGCCCCTCCTCGTCGAATAGCATTAGACTAGTTGATCGGCTACAACGACCTAGAGTGCTAGCAACGGGGAGGGCACATGTCGGCGAGTGCTTACGCATTGACTGGCTTCATCTCGTGGGCGCTGGCCCTGCTGATCGTGATGGAAGTTATCCGGAGCTACCTGGTGATCTCTGGGCAAGTCCCGGCAAACGGCTTTACGCCAGATAACCGAGCCCTCTCCCCGTTTATGCGGAGGTTAGCCCGTGCCCACGCCAACTGCATTGAAGGGCTTCCAATCTTCGGAGGTCTGCTCGGAGTCGCGATCATCATTTCAAAGACAGATGTCACGGATCCCTTGGCCTCCACGATGTTAGGCGCACGTATAGTGCAGTCGGTGATCCACCTCGTCTCAACCAGCCAACTCGCGGTCAGTCTCAGGTTCACCGCGTTCGCTGTGCAAATGGTGATTGGTGCGTATTGGTGCTGGTTGCTGTTGATCTGAAGAGTGGCGGAGCCCCGACGCAAAAGTGGGCCACCTCGATTCCGGGAGCCTTGGCAAACCCACTCCGGATCGTGACCCGAAAGACTGTCCCTTTTGACAGGCGAGCGAACCGCAAAACTGGTAGTGGCAAAACCGCCGTTGAGGCATGATATTGCTGTTGGATTTTGGGGCTACTCCCCAGCTTCGGAGAAGGATCGGCGTTCAGAGAGCAATTTGCACGCCTGGGCGCTGCGGCGCTCCCCAGCTTTTGGCCACACGCACGCCCTGCAAACGCTCGGGCTCCAGAGCGCCTGGCAGCGGAGCAGAGAATTGTTGGACTTTGTGAGTGTTAGAGGGAGAGGAACTGAGATTCAACCTTCTCCACCTGCACTTGGTCCTTGCACGCTGGCCTCAGCAGCACCTAATCCTGCCACGCAACCTGGAGGAGCAAGCCAGTGCTACCGAGCTATGTAGACACCGATCGGCTCGCGCTGTAGCCATAGGCCTCCGCCTGTCGGGGTTCACCGGCGCCGGGGTGGGGGGCCGGCCTAGGGGGGCCCAGCAACGCGCACGTCAGCCTAGCTATCTTTGAGTCGCCGGGTCCGGGGACCGCCAGGCTGGATTATACCCGACAAATCTTGATAGGCTGCCGTTCTGGGGGTCGCACGATGAACGAGGTTGAAAAGCTGGCCGTCGAGGTTGTCGCGACCGGCCTTGGCTGGCCCGAGGGCCCGACGGTGCTGCCCGATGGCCGAATTGTCATCGTCGAAAGCTATCGCAGCCAGCTGACGGCCATAGATCGCGACGGAAGTGCTCGCCAGTTCGCGTATGTTGCCGGAGCGCCCAACGCCTGCGTTCTCGGATCGGATGACCTGCTCTATGTCTGCCAGAACGGCGGCACGACCGGACCTTGGCGGGCCGCGGACATGACGACGCCATCGATCCAGCGGGTTGCCGAAGGCGGAAAGCCGGAAATCCTGCTGAGCGAAGTCGCGGGCATTCGGCTCAATGGGCCAAACGATCTTGTATTTGCTGCTGACGGCCGGCTCATCTTCAGCGATCCCGGCACATACAACCCGGGGAATCCGGACCCAAGCTACATCTTTGCCGTCAACCCCGATGGCAGTGCTTACCTTGCTCTCGGTTTCGACAAGCCGACCTTCCCCAATGGTGTGGCGATCGAAGCCGACGGCTCGATCATTTGGGGGGAGTCCTATACGGGGCGCGTCAAGCGGCAGCGTCCGGATGGTTCCGTCGAAGACCTGGGCCGCTTGCCTGGGGCCAATCCGATCCCGGACGGGCTGAAGGTCGGAGCCGATGGCCGCCTTTATGTCACGGATATTGCCGCCAACGGCATTCACGTTCTGAAGCCCAACGGCACAGCGGAGGGTTTCTTCGTCTGCGGCAAGGCAACGACCAACTGCGTCTTCTCGGGCGAGATGCTTTGGGTGACAAATGCCGGCGTGCTGGCGACCGGCAGCGATCCCTCCTTTGAGGGAACACTCTCCTGCGTGCGTGTTCCGGGAGGCGGTGGACCGACGCATCATGGTCGCATCGGCGGAAAGCAACCGTGAGTAGCTCCTCGTCCGCCTCAAACACAGGCGATGACCCCGGCGCCGGCGGTGCGGCATCGTCTGCTTCGATGGCGGCGTTGAAGCGCCTGTACAGCGTGGCCGCGGTCCGCATCGCCGCGCGGCGGACTTTGCCACGCCCGGTGTTCGACTTCGCCGATGGCGGTGCCGAGGATGAGCGAACGCTGCGCCGGAACGAGCAAGCTTTCAACGAGGTTGCCATTCTGCCGCGACCGCTCAACGGTGCAACGACGCGAGACCTTTCCCTTGACCTCTTCGGCGCGAAACTTGCCGTCCCGCTGGGCATCGCGCCAACCGGCCTGGCTGGGCTGTTCTGGCCCGACGGCGAGCGCGCAGCCGCCCGAGCCGCAGCGGCCGCAGGGACATTCTACTGCGCCAGCCACGGATCGGTCTGCACGCTGGAGGACATAGCAGCCACGGGAAGTAGCCCACGGTGGATGCAGGTGTTCGTCTATACCGATCGCGGCTTCACCCGAGAAATGGTGGATCGGGCGCGTGCCTCAAGCTACGACGCGCTGGTGCTCACCATCGACAACCAGATGCTTGGCAACCGTGAACGCGACATCCGCAACGGTTTTGCCATCCCGCCGCGCTTCGGTGTGGCCGGAACCCTCGCGGCCGCCACCAAGGCGGCGTGGCTTCTTCGTATGCGCACCCGACTCCCGAAACTGACCTTCGGCAACTACGCGCGCCCCGGAGATACGGCGACGGTCGGTGCATTGGCGGGCCGGATGGCGGCAATGCTCGATCCCGGACTCTCCTGGGCCGATGTCGACTGGCTGCGCACTGTCTGGTCCGGACCGTTGTTGCTGAAAGGCGTCCTGCATCCCAGCGAAGCCGCCGAGGCTGTAGCCCGAGGAATCGACGGCATCATCGTATCCAATCATGGGGGACGTCAGCTTGACGGCGCCGCCGCATCCCTGGACGCGTTGACGGCAGTTGTCGCGGCTGTCGCCGGCCGCGTACCAGTGCTTATCGACGGCGGCATCAGGCGAGGCTCTGACGTCGTCAAGGCCCTGGCGCTCGGCGCCTCGTGCTGTCTGATCGGGCGGCCGCAGTTGTGGGGGCTCGCGGTCGCCGGCGAGGAGGGGGTACGCCACGTGCTCGAACTTTACCGCAAGGAAATCGACCGCGTCATGGGACTGATGGGCGCGCGGAGCCTGCGCGACCTCGGGCCGGACTGTATTTCGTTCGTTCAGGGAATGGGGCCGCTACATGATTGAAGACCCACCACTGCTCACCATCAAGCGCCGTTTCGAACGGCCCGCAGCAGAAATCATCAGTGCTTTTGCGGGCGTGCCGGTTAGCCAGGTCGTAGACGCGATGGGGGGACGCGGCGCCTTGCATTATGCGATCAAGCCACTGTCGCCAGCTACTGCGACGATGGTCGGCGTCGCCGTGACCTGTCACTGCGGTCCCGCCGACAACCTCGCCCTGTTTGGAGCACTGGATGCCGCAGCAAGTGGCGATGTCATCGTCGCGGCCACCGACAGCTTTGCCGGTACGGCGGTAACTGGCGATCTCGTGCTCGGCATGGCGCGCAACAAGGGGGTCGCCGGCTTCATCACTGACGGCCTCGTGCGCGACGTTGTCGGGATCGAGGCGGTCGGGTTGCCGGTTTACTGTGCCGGGATCATTGCGAACTCGCCTGCGCGCAATGGTCCAGGCACGGTCGGATTCCCGGTGGTGGTGGGAGGAGTGACTATCTCGCCGGGAGACATACTGGTCGGCGACCGCGACGGTCTCGCCGTGGTGCCTCGCCTGGAGGCTGAGACGGTGCTGGCCCGGCTCTCCGCCATCAGGGCGGCTGAGAAAACTCTTGATGGCCTGGTGCGGCAAGGTCTCGAGATGCCCGACTTCGCCAAGGTCGTCCTCAAATCGAACAGGGCGCGCTTCGTTGACTGAGATGTGAGCTTCTCTAGCTGCGGGACATATGAAGCGCTACACGATTTCGTCCTTCCGATTTGGCACGAAACAGAGCCAAATCGGCGGCATTGACGAAATCGTTTGGCGTCTCGTTCTCGGTGGGCACCGCTGTTGCGACGCCGACGCTGATGGTCACGCGATCCGGGCCGTGGGGTATGTTCAACTCTCGCACGCTCTGGACGAGCCGCTCGGCGATCGCACTGGATTGTTCCAGTATGGTGTCGACCAGCACGATGACGAACTCTTCGCCTCCGTACCGCGCAGCGAGATCGGTGGAGCGGCCCGAACCGCTCTGGATTACGCGGGCGATTTGCTTCAGCACATCGTCGCCGGCCATATGGCCATAGGTATCGTTGTATCGTTTGAAGTTATCGGCATCGATCATCAACAGCGACAGTGGGGACTGTGCGCGAAAAGCGCGTTTCCATTCAGCCGCCAGATATTCGTCAAAATAGCGCCTGTTACCGAGACCTGTCAGGCCATCGATCCGCGTCAGACGTTCAAGCTCTAGATTTGCACTGATCAGCTGTCGCTGGCTTTCCCTCAGCGCTCGGTGTGCCGAGTCTCGCTGGACGTGATCCAGATAGGCCCGCGTGTGATATCGAATGCGTGCAATCAACTCGATACGATCCGGCAGTTTGACGAGATAGTCGTTCGCGCCCGCAGCGAAGGCTTCGCCCTTGGTGGCTGGATCTTCCTTGCTCGACAGCACAATGACTGGAACCGCGCGTGTCGACGCATGCTTCCTGTATTCTCGCACCAGATGTAGCCCATCCACCCGGGCATGACGAGATCCTGCAGGATGACGGTTGGCTTTACCTCATCCGCGACCGTCATCGCTCTCAACGGGTCGGTGCAGAAGTGCAAGGAAATATCGGGCTCGTTGGCTAGGGCGCGCCTGACCGCCTCGCAAACCATGATCTGATCATCGATGAGCAGAACCATGGATGAATAGTTATCTGCGAGTGGCGGGACCAACTCTGGTTCTTGCGTCATCGGAAGGGGCCTTTCACGTGGAGCGCTCGCAGGCTTCGATTATACGTGAGCCGATCGCACCCAAAGGAAGAATATCAACAGCCGCGCCGATGTCGGCGGCGGCCTTCGGCATGCCATAGACGGCACTGGTTGCTCTATCCTGCGCGATTGTGAGATGTCCCTTGTCACGGAGCTGTCTCAGCCCGCGCGCACCATCCCTGCCCATGCCTGTGAGCAGAACACCAATCACCGAGCCAGGCCACCATTGCGCCGCACTTTCGAAGAACACATCTACCGACGGCCGATAAACATTGTCCTTGGGGCTGGGCGTATAGCCAAGTTGCTGAGCTGACTTGAAAACCAGATGATCCGCAGAACTGGCAACGAGAACGGTGCCCGCTTGAGGACTATCCCTTTCCCCCGCCGGACGGATCGGGAGACGCGTATGCTGCCCTAGCCAATCAACAAGGCCTGGAACGAACTGAGCATCGAGATGCTGGACGAGCACAATCGCGCCGCCAAAATCAACGGGAAACGCGCTCAGGACTGCGGCAACGGCAGCCGGCCCGCCCGCAGAGGCGCCGATTGCTATCAGGCGTCGAGTTGACGGCTCAGCCGCACGTGACATCCGCCTTTTTGCCTGGGTAGGCGCATCACCGATCAACTTGCCTATCGTTCGTATCTTGTTCGTCAAAAGCCGGGCGGATTGCGAGGACGCGTTGCCTTCGATGCCCACCGACGGAATATCGACTGCGTCAAGCGCGCCATGACCCATTGCTTCGTAGACGCCGGCGAGGTTGGCTTCGATACTGGCGGTCACCAGCAAGATTGAGCACGGGGTTTCCGCCATGATTCTGCGCGTCGCTTCCACGCCGTCCATCTCTGGCATCGCTAGATCCATGAGTATCAGATCCGGCAGATCACGTCTGCAGACCTCGACCGCCTCACGCCCATTGGTCGCGATCCACGCGACCTGATGTTCGCCGGTCGACAGGACCAGTCGACGCAGAAGTTCAACCGCCATCGGCATGTCGTTGACTACGCCGATTCTCATTCGCTGGCTTCCAATCTCGATCTCATCCAGCCGCCTCGCCAATCATGTCCACGACGGCATGGATCAGCGCCTCGTCCTGAAAACTACTCTTGGTCAGATAATAGTCCGCACCTGCGTCGAGCCCGCGCGCGCGATCTTCTTCCCGATCCTTGTATGAAACGATCATAATGGGTGTGTTCTTGAGATCAGCGTCCTTTCTGATCAAACTCACCAGCTCGATGCCATCCATGCGAGGCATGTCGATGTCGGTGACGACGAGATCGAAAGGACCAGACCGGACGGCATTCCACCCGTCCATGCCGTCTACCGCCACTTCGACCTCATAACCGTAATTGCCGAGCATCTTGCGCTGGAGTTCGCGAACCGTCAGTGAATCGTCAATTACGAGCACGCGCTTGCGCCTGCTCGCTTCGGGACCGCCCGCGGCGCGCCGAAGAGCTCGAAATCCGCTGGACGATGCAAGCTTTTCCACCGATCGGATCAGATCGTCGACGTCGAAGATCAGAACAGGCGAACCGTCTTCCATCAGGGCCGCTGCGCTGATGTCCTTGATCTTGGCAAACCGTGGATCGAGAGGTCTGATCACTAACTCGCGTTCCCCGAGAAAACGGTCAACGATCAGGCCGTACGAATCGCCCCGACCCGCATCCACGACGACGACCGATAGTTCGTTCGGTTCCGATCCGGGCTCACCTCGATCGAGCACCTCGCGAGCGGTGACCAGCCCGATCTGTCGATCGTTCAATCGAAAATGCGGCCGGCCCTGCAGGACGTTGATCTCCGTCCGCTGCAGTTTCAAAGTCTTGGAAATGGCAGCGAGTGGAAAAGCATAGGGCTCTCCATCGACATCGACGAGCAGCGTGCGCAGGACCGACAGTGTCAGCGGCAATTGCAGTTGAAATCGGGTTCCGTGGCCAAATTCTGAGGAGACGCTTGCGACTCCCCGGACTTCCTTCGTCATGGCTTGCACTGCATCGAGCCCCACACCGCGACCTGAGACGTCGGTAAGGCCCGCTTTCATGGAAAAGCCTGGCAGAAACAGAAACGCGAGCAATTCGCTTTCGCTGAGTGTTTCAGCACTTTCCCTGGTTGCAAGTTGCCGGGCGACGACGGTCTCGCGCAGCTTCGAGAGCTCTATCCCCCTGCCGTCGTCCACCACGGCTATCTGCAGCAGCCCGGCATTGTGCCTCGCTTCGAGCCTGATGAGCCCCTCTTCGGGTTTGCCCATCGCGAGGCGCTCCTCAGGCGGTTCAAGCCCATGGTCTACAGCGTTGCGCAGAAGGTGCCCCAAAGGGGCATCGAGCTGCTCGAGGATATCGCGGTCGATGCCGGTCGAGCCGCCTACGATCTCCAGTCGCACCCGCTTGCCAAGGGTACGACCGAGGTCGCGGATCATTCTCGCATAGTGTCGCACGCCGTCCTCAAAGGGCCGCATCCGGCTCGCCAACGTTTCGTCGTACAATCTGTTGGCAAGATCGGTCGCTTTCCGATCCACTGAATCCAACTCATCGAAACGCTGCGCCAGGAACGCTTGGCTCAACCGAAGCTTTCGCTGCGCTTCAGCCAGCGCCTCCACCACCGCCGCATCGTTTGAAACCGGCGGCAGCACTGCATGAAGATTGTCGAACGCACTTGCGAGGTCCGATTGAAGTCGCTTCAGCCGTAGCAGCCCGTCAGCGAATGGCCTGAGCCGCCGAGCTTCCATCAGCGACTCGCCAGCCAGCCCGAGCAATCGGTTCAGGCTGTCTGCCGTCACCCGAACCATTCTATCAGAGCCGATGCTGCCGTGGGCTTGCGGTACCGCCCCAACGAGGAGGTTCGCTGAAGAGGTCGTCGCCAGTTGCTCCTGGGCATGATCTGGAGTTGCGAAATCAGCTGCAGAATCTTGGGGCCCGGGCTTTGCCTGGGGGAGGGACAACCCCTCGAACTTCGCGAGAAAGGTTTCGACTTCTGAGTTGGCGCTCTCGCTCGATGATCCCGATGCGATCAATTTCAAAAGGTCAGAACCTTGCAGAAGCGCATCTATATGCTCCCGTCGCACCCTCAGATGCCCGCGTTGCGCTGCGACCAGGCAGTCTTCCATCGCATTTGCAACTTTGACTGCGGGCATCAGGTCGATGATGCGGGCAGCTCCTTTCAGAGAATGCGCGGCACGCATGCATGCTTCCAGAGCGTCGGCGGCGATAGGATCGCGTTCGAGTGCCAGAAGTCCAGAGGTTAGAGCCCGTGACTGCGTCTCCAGTTCGGCCTGGAAGAGGCTGAGCATCGAAACCTGGCTGAAGTCTTCATCTGTCATGCGATGCTCCGATCCAGCATCGTGAGCAGTTGTCGTGGATCGAGACAGCCAACAGCTCGTCCTTGCCATGGCAGCACGGCAACCGTAGCGGCCGACAGTGCCTTGCCAATCGTGGCCGGAACAGCGAGAGTGTCGCGTTCCTGGTACCGATGTAAGCCGTGGATCTCATCAACCATAAAAGCAACCCGCTTGTCGCGCTCGCCTACCACGACAAGGCGGCGAAATACCTTGGTTCGTGTGCCTTGTTCCCCTTCCTTGCGCTCGTCTATCCCGAGCAATTCGGCCAGGGACAGGCAAATGAGCAATTCACCACGGACATTCGCAATGCCGAGCAGTGCACTGTTCCTGCGATGTGGAAGTGAATGAACGCGACGAGATTCAGCCACTTCATGAAAAATACCGACCGGAAGTGCCAGCCATTCCTCCCCCAAACGGAAGAGAACGGCCGTCTGCAGCGCGTCGCTGTCTGCCGAATCGATCCCTGCACGACCAGCGTTGTCAGGCCATTCGTCGCGAGATGCCGAGGGAGCTGCACGGTCGAGGAGGCGTCGTGCGACCTTCTTGTAGGTCGGGCAATTGCGGCAGTGGAGATGCTGCTCTAGTAGCGGACATGACTTGTCACCCCGTACGCCTATTTGCCGCCAGCAGTCGTTGATTTCGATCTCCTCCACCGGCTGAGCGATCCTTGTCGAAGCCGCCATCAACTGCCGCTCCTTTTCTGGACCCGACCCAGCCGGCCGGCCAGCGCCTCGGCGCCGTTATGGTCGCCTTGCTTGCTAAGCAGCAAGGCCAGATGGACAAGAGCTTCTCGATGATTTGGCGCGAGATAGAGCGCCTTGCGATAACTTTGCGCGGCTTCGGGTGCAGAACCATCCGCATCCTGGACGAGGCCCAGCAGGTAGAAGATTTCTGCGGAAGGACCGAACTCCCTGAGATGCGCCAGGGCGACCTCCTGTGCCTCCTTTACGCGTCCTGCATTGGCGATCCGTTCAACCGCGATGAGGCTTTCCGAGGCGCGTGCAAGCGGCTTGGCCGGAGCCTGCCCGCGGCCTTCATTGCCAATTGTCGGTCGGAACGGACGAAGAGGCTCGCTCTTGTTGACCTTAGGGCTTGGCGTCCGCACCGGGACGGCGGCCGAAACCTTCGGCGCCGTGGTCTTGACGGGCTCCGATTTCAGAAAGGCGAAGGCCAATGGCCATTCAGCGGAAAGAAAGCCATGCACCCTTGGAAGAGCTGCTTCCGCCGGACCGACCAGAAGAAGTCCATCTTTGGCCAGCAGGTCCTTCAGGCAGATCAATGCGCGATCCTGCAGCTCTCGATTGAAATAGATCAGCAAATTGCGGCAAAGCAGGATGTCATAGACCTCTTGCCCGAAAGGCGCGTGAGAACCGAACAAGTTTCCTACCATGAACCGAACCTGTTTCAGCACCCCAGCAACAGGCCGCAACCCGCCCTCGGCCGCTTCGAAATAGCGATCCTTGAATTCGAGATGGCTGCCGCGAAACGAATTGCGGCCATAGATGGCGCGTTCAGCCGTCGCGATATTGCGGCTGCTGACGTCCACGCCATCGATCTTGAACTCACGCGCCTCAAAGCCGGCATCGAACATGGCCATGGCGACCGAGTAAGCCTCTTCGCCGGTTGAACATGGCAGGCTCAGGATTCTTATCGGCTGAGCAGGCTTGTGCGCGCGCGCATGCCGCGCCAGCATCGTGAACGCTTCTCGGTCGCGAAAGAACCAGGTCTCTGGGATCACCACCGCATTGATCAGCTCCTGCAGCTCCTGCGAGGAACCGGCCAAGTGTTCCCTATAGGCCTGAGGGTTGGTTATCCGGCATGCTTCCATCCGTTCTCTGACCGCCTGACGAACCACTGTCGGACCAACGCTGGCACTGTCTAGTCCAATGGTTTCCGTCAGGAGCTTTTCTATTGCTCCGGTCATTGATCACCTATTGCCGCCTGGCGGAGCAAAGCGGTTCGAATCTCTTCCGAAAGCAGCGCTTCCACTTTGACCCACTGAATGATCTCCGAACCATCGGAAGCCACCGGCCCAAGATAGGGCGGGGTTCCTGGTTCCAGTCCGAACGGCGCGAAATCGGCCGGGTCTCGCTCGATCGTATCCGTCACCCGTTCCGCGATCAGCCCCAGCAGGCGTCGCTCGCCATCATCCGCCGGATAGCGCGTCACAACGATCCGGGTGCTCAACAGGCGCTCCGATGGTCGGCCAAGCGCAAGAAGGGTGACATCGATCAGGGGGATGGGTATTCCGTTATAGCTGACCAAACCCACCACACCAGTTGGCGCACCCGGAAGAACTTTCACGTCGATATAGGGCAGCACCTCTTCAATTTTGTGGACATCGATCAAGTAGCGATCCGGACCCATGCTGAAGGCGAGGAATAGCATTGTCACCTCCTACTGCCGGCTCGCTATGCTCGTAGCTTGAACCTCGATATGCTACTTCGCATGCCGCCTGAGACTTGATTGAGCTCGTCGATCGCGAGCGTCGATTGCTGAAGGGACTCGACTGTTTGCTGAGCTGCCTCGCTTAGCTGGGTTAGCGTGTCGCTGATCTGCCCCGCGCCGGTCGCCTGTGCTTGCATGCCTTCATTGGCGACTTCGAAACGTGGCACCAGCCCCTGAACCTGCTGAATGATCTCGAAGAGTTGCCCGCCGACCTGCTGGATGTCCTGCATACCCCGACGGACCTGCTCGGAAAACTTGTCCATGCCCATCACCCCGGCCGCGACTGCCGACTGGATGTCCTTGACCATTTGCTCGATATCGTAGGTGGAGACAGCTGTCTGGTCCGCGAGCCTTCGGATTTCCGTCGCCACCACTGCAAAACCCCGGCCATATTGGCCTGCCTTCTCCGCCTCAATGGAAGCGTTGAGCGACAACAGGTTCGTCTGATCGGCCACTTTGGTGATGGTCGTCACCACCTGATTGATGCTGCCGGCTTTCTCGCTCAGGATCGCCAGTTTGGAATTGATCGCGCCAGCCGCTTCCATGACCTGCTGCATGGTTTCTTCCATACGGGTCAGCCCCGCTTGCCCCCCGCCAGCCACGGCAGCGGTTTGTTCGGCAACTATGGAGACCTCGTTCATCGTGCGGACCAGTTCGTTTGATGTGGCGGAGATTTCCTTGGCTGTCGCTCGGATTTCTGTTGTGGTCGCTGCGATTTCAGTCGCAGTTGCCTGCTGTTGCTTGGAGGTGGCGGCGATCTCAGTTATCGACGTGCCGACCTGTATGCTGGACCTTTGAACCTGACCAATGAGGGTTGTGAGATCGTCCGCCATTGCGTTGAAGCCGTCGGCAAGCACGCTGAATTCGTCTCGGCGCCTCAGATCGAGCCGTTCGCTGAAGTCGCCTTGCCGCATCAATTGAACCGCGTCGACCAAACGGGTGAGCGGACCTGTAATGGCGCGAAACAGCTGGTAACCCAAAAGAAGGGCTAGCCCGAGGGCTATCAACAAGCCAACGCTCAAACCGACTTCGGCCGTTCTGACGATCGAGCTGATCCGCTGCGTCGCGCTGTTTGCCTCGCCTCTGTGATCCTCAACCATGGCCTGCAGAGCGGACTGCAATTTTACAAAGATCGGCTCTACTTCGTTCTTGATAGCTGGGCTTTCATTGGGAGTTTCACCTTTCGACAAGGCAGCCCGGCTTGTTTCCAGCACAGCAGTTTCAGCCAGACGGAATTGGTTGGCGAGTTGTTTGACGGCTGCATAATTCTGCTTGTCGATATCGGAGACGATCGTTGCCTCATAGTCGTCCATCGACCGCTGCACCTGGTTGCGATTGGTCGTGATCGCGTTTGCAACCGTGCTTCTGTCTGCCGGGTTGTCCTGAAGGGCATATTCCTGAAGCAGACTATGGGCCGCCATCTGGCCCGTCATGATCTCGGTACTGTGATAAAGGTCCGGAAGGATGCCCTTCTCGACCTCAGTCGCCTCCTCCCCCGCCTGAAGAAACCAGGCGTACGCGATGAGGGCTATCACGGACATGACCACCAGAACGGCTGCGAAACTGACGAGGATGCGGTGGCGTATTGTCAGACTCTTCATGGAACCGGTTCACCAATGGGGGGCATCGTGGGCTGCGCGACAAGCGCTCGTTCCGACATATTCGAAAAGGTGCGTCGAAAAGCGGTAGTCTGATGCTGAATGGTTTCTTTTCCGTTCCATAGCTAATGATGGCGAGGCGGCTCGCCAATCGGCGCCGCCAGAAGCGGTGGTCAAAGGACGACTGCCGTCCACGCACATCAGCCCGAGATCGGCTGGATGGCACGCCGCGTCAGGAGGAGCGTGGACGAGCTGCTTGAGGCCACGAATTGAATGACTGCTTAGGCCAGGTCGAGGCAAGAAAGCCGACGTCCTGCTTGCTGCCCCTAAGCTGCCAGGCGGGAACGCGCCTCATATCAGCCGTCCAGCATGATCGTCGCACTGAAAGCGGATCGCCGAAACCACATGTCGCAACTGGCCAGCGCGTAGATTGGCGCCGAGTACGGGTTCGACATGCGCAGGTGACGATAACTAAATGGCAAGCGCCCCCGCCTGAGGCCCCTCAGGACTAAAATGATCTTGAGACAGTTTCAAATGCGCATCCTCAAGCGGCGGCCGCCAACCGCACAAGGATGAGCACAACGTGACGAGCGCTCTGGAGCGTAGAGGGGACTAACCCGACAATCCCTTCCTTTGCGACATTGCGGCGGGGAAAAAGATTACGAGATGGAGCAGGCGTATTGCCAAAGGGGTCCAGCAGCGAGAGTTCGCGTTTTCCGCCTCGGCTGTGAACCCGCTTCCATTCGCTGATCTTGCTCAGGTCGAGGTCTACTTGCCATCGAGGGCTCATGTCCCAGCTCATAAGCAGGCGGTTCGGTAGGTCTCGGCCAGCACACGGCCCGGTGGCACTCCTGGGGTCCACACCGCAGGTTCAAACTGACCACCGACCCAGGGTTCGAAGACCGTTCCCGATCGGAACACCGAGCAGATTGTGCTCGCTCTCCCTCAAGTTACTGAAATCTTCGTGAAGACATTGAAGGCGTCGCAAAGGACGCCTCGACAACGACGGAGTCGCTTTAAGGGCCCGGCCACCGGATGCTTAGATCTCGTTGACAAGGGGTGCTATGGGATCATAACGTACCTAATTGGTATAACAGGTATGCCACATGATCGGAGTTCTGATCAAACAGCGGAAGCTTTCGGACGAGGTGGCAGCGCACCTCGAGCGGATGATCCGAGAGGGAGAGTTGGCCGAAGCCGACCGTCTCCCATCTGAACGGGAACTCATGCGGCAGTTCGGGGTAGGGCGGCCTTCCATCCGTGAGGCCCTGCTGCATCTGAGCAAAATGGGCCTTGTCGAGATAAAATCGGGGGAGCGTGCCCGCGTCACTCGACCCACTCCTCAATTCGTGATCGACGCCCTTTCAGGGCCGGCTCGGCACATGATTTCGGCGCCGGGAGGGGTTCACGACTTCCAGAGCGCGCGGCTGTTTTTCGAGGTCGGTCTTGCCCGCAACGCCGCTGTGCATGCTACCCCGGAAGACGTTGAAAGCCTCAAGGAGGCGCTCGAACTCAACCGGCAGTCGATCGGCGATCTGGCGCGCTTCGAGCGCACGGACGTAGACTTCCATTACGTGCTGGCGGTAATCACCCGCAATCGGATCTTTACAGCTATTCACGCGGCCTTAGCTGAATGGTTGCTCGAACAGCGTCGCACCACATTGGCCAAGGGTGAAGACCGCAAGGCTTACCAGGCTCATCGCGAAATCTTCGAGGCCGTCGCCGCGCGCGATCCAGACGCGTCAGAGGCGGCCATGCGCAGCCATCTCGAATATGTGGCCAAGCGGTATCTGCAACTTGCGAGGCCCAAGTGATGACCGGATTTGTCGTCTGGGTCGATTTCCGCCTGAGGCCTGGTGCCCGGGACAGATTCCGTGAACTAGTCGACGCCAATGCGACCGCCTCGATGCGCACCGAGGCCGGCTGTCGCCGCTTTGACGTGACGGAGGCGCGCGGCGAACCGGATCGGGTCCTGCTCTATGAGATTTACGATAGCGAGGCCGCATTCGAGGACCACTGCCGCACCGCTCATTTCGACGAATTCAATACGCAGAGCGCGCCGCTCGTCGTGACCAAGTTGGTGACGACCTGCGACCTCGTTCTTGAAGCCACGCATTGAAGCGAACATAGGCGGATTGGCCCATTGGGGCAAACGGGAGGAAGTGCATGTCGGAGCCAAGTCTCAGGGCGTTAGCTTCTCACAGGCGGGTCAAGCTCGGTACGCTCGTCGCCGAGTTCGCCACGCCGGGAATCGGTCACATCCTGAAGTCCGCTGGCTGCGATTTCGTCTTTTTCGACATGGAGCATTCGGGATTTAACTTGGAAACGCTGAAGAGTGCGATCCGCTATTTCGAGGCGGCTGACCTGCCGGTCATGGTGCGTGTGCCATCGCAGGACTACCACTTCCTTGCCCGCGCCATGGACATGGGCGCCGAAGGCCTGATCGCGCCGATGGTGAGCAGCGTCGAACAGGCGCAGCACATCATCAATTCCATGAAGTACCACCCTGCCGGCGCCCGCGGCGTGGCGCTGCAGATCGCTCATGACCGCTACCGGCCAGGCTCGGTCGCTGATAAATTCGAGGCCGCCAACAAGCGCTCGACGTTCATCTGCCTGATCGAGACCGCCGACGGCGTCAAGAACATTGACGGCATCGCGGGACTGGACGGGGTCGATTGTCTGTGGGTTGGACATTTCGATCTGTCCGTCTCGCTCGGCATTCCTGGCGACTTCGCCCACCCCACTTTCACTGCTGCAATGGCCAAAATCGTTGCCGCCGCCAAGAAGCACAACAAATCGCTTGGACGCTTGGTGCCCAACGTCGCCCAGGGACACGAGTTCTACGCAAAGGGCTTCGATTTCATTTGTTATTCAGGCGACGTTTGGGTCCTGCACGACGCGATCGCCGACGCGGTTTCCAAGATCCGGGCCGGGTGCCAATAGGAGCGGAGGAGACGATGGACAGCGTGAAATTCAGGGTGGCGCTTTCCGGTGATTTCCGCAGGCCGGACGGCTCGCCGACCTACCCAGATTTCGATCTGGAGCCGCTGCGCAATGCGACAGCTGTCGAGATGGTGTTCCTGGAGTCAAACAGTCCGCTTCGCGCCGACCAACTTGAGGATTTCGATGCGCTGATCCTCCTCGCCCATCGTTTCGATGCCACGAGTGTGCCCAGGAGCGGCCGCCTGGCCGTCGTTGCCCGCTTCGGGGTCGGCTACGACACTGTCGACGTTGAGGCATGCACCGCAGCCGGTATTGCCTTGGTCATCACGCCCGATGGCGTGCGACGGCCCGTCGCCGTATCCGTCATCACCTTCATGCTGGCGCTGACCGGCAAGCTGCTGACAAAGGACGCGCTCACCCGCAAAGGGTCTGTTGGTTTTGAGAAGCGCTCCGAACATATGGGGGTCGGCCTCGTCGGGCGTACGCTTGGGTCGCTGGGCATCGGCAACATCGGTGCCGAGGTCTTCCGCTTGGCGAAGCCCTTTGACATGCAATTCATTGCCCATGACCCGTTTGCCGACAAGGGGGTCGCTGCCGACCTGGGCGTCGAGCTGGTAGGGCCGGAGGATCTGTTTCGCCGCGCCGACGTGCTGTCGGTGAGTTGCCCCCTGTCACCCCAGACCCACCACATCGTCAATGCCGAGCGGATCGCCCTGATGAAGCCGACAGCTTACCTGATCAACACCGCGCGCGGCCCGATCGTCGACCAGAAAGCGCTGACGCAAGCACTGCAGGAGCGCCGCATCGCCGGCGCCGGTCTCGACGTGCTGGAACAAGAGCCTCCCGACGCAGACGATGCGATCCTCAAACTCGACAATGTCATCCTGGCGCCGCACGCGCTTTGCTGGACCGACCAGTGCTTTGCCGGCAACGGTGCGGCGGACGTCAAAGCGGTAATGGAGGTGCAGCGCGGTCGCGAGCCGCGCGGCGTGGTCAATCGCGAGGTGCTTTCGAGCGAGCTGTGGAAGACCAGGCTGTCTGGGCTCGCCGCCCGCTTTGGAACCTAGGAGTGACACTGATTTCGGCGCGCCGCCGCGGCCTGTTTGCGGCGACCTTACGGGAGGAAATGCTTGACCGCTGCGCCGGCGGACGAGTGAAGCAAAAGGAAAATGGGAGGACCAAGCACTATGAACGATCGTGAAAAACGTGACTTTCAGGCAGGTCTCGAAGCAGAGGTCGACGCCTTCATGCGCGGCGAAACCACCCGCCGAACTTTCATCACCCGCTTCGGTCAGATGACCGGCATGTTGGCCGTGTCCGGCCCGCTGCTGGGGATGATGACCGATTGGGCGCTGGCGCAGCAAACATTGGAATTGGCGGACGCCACGTCGCCGCTCGGCCAGGCGCAGGCCGCAGCCCTGAAAGCATCGAAGGAAGGGCCTGCGGACGGTTCCGCCTTTCGCGCGGCGGAGGCGGCCAAGGCGCATTCGGGCGTCACCCTCAACATGACCTACGAGGCTGGCCTGCAGGCACTCGACCCGCGTAATTTCAGTGGGCCGATGTGGGAGCAGCTTACCGGGATGAAGTCGAATGTCGTCGAGCTGTCGAACCCGGACCAGTACTCCAAGGCGGTCGCCGAGCACATCGCCGGCTCGGGTGCCTATGACGTCCTCGACATCTCGCCGGCCTGGACGCCGTCGCTTGCCGATGGCGGCGTCATCGCCCCGCTAGACGACTACATCGCCAAATACATGAACCCGGCAGACCTCGAGGACTATCATCCCCTGTACAAGGCGCTGCCGACCTACAAGGGCAAGATCTGGGGGTTCTTCGACGACGGCGACATGTTCGCTCTCTACTACCGCAAGGACATTTTCGAGGATCCGAAAATGATGGAGGCTTACCAGGCGAAGTTCAACGCCAAGCTTGGGCCGCCCAAGACATGGGAAGAATATGCCCAGATCGCCCAGTTCATCACCGACCAGATGGCGCCAAAGGTCTATGGCGCGGGACATTTCCGCAAGGCGGGCAGCCCCGGCAATCAGTTCGACTTTCTGCAGCAGTACCGGGCCAACGGCGGAAAACTCTTCGGCGACGACATGAAGGCAGGTTTGGTTTCGGATGCCGGCGTCAAGACGCTGACAAACATGCTCGCCGCAAACAAGGCCTCGATCCCCGGCAACAACGAGCTCGACGCCGTCTCCTTGTGGGCGGCTTTCCTGACCGGCAAAGTCGCGATGATCTATTCCTGGCCTCCTAGCGGCCGTATGGCGGCGAACTATTCGCAGTCGGCCACGGCAATCAACTTCATTCCGCAGTCCCAAATCGCCGGCAAGGTCGGCTATGCCGTGGTTCCGGGAAATCCGGAACATGCCACCGGCTACAACAAGGCACTGTCGGCCGACTCGCCCAACCCTGAGGCGGCGTATCTGTTCATGCAGTGGGTATGCTCGCCACCCGTCTCGCTGGCACGTTGCATGCTGCCCTACGCGCTACGCGACCCGTACCGCATCTCGCACTTCAAGTCCGAGCTCTACGGCGCGCTCTTCCCGAGTGCCAAGGAGTACCTTGCCAACCTCAACAACTCGGCAAACGTCGGTCTGCTCGACCCGATCATGCCAGGCGCGCAGGACTACTTCTTGAGCATCGATCGCATGTGCACGGCGGTGTGGGCTGGTGCGGATCCGAAGGCGTCGCTTGAAACGGCGGCCGCCGAGTGGAACGAGACGACCGACCGACTGGGTGTGGATTCGCAGAAGGGCTTCTACACCGAGTTCTTGAAACTGCCTGGCGCCACCGCCGACAACACGGTGGAAAAACTTGGCATGGCGGTCACCCTCTGAAGGGAGGCGGACTCTCTGGAGCAATTGGTGTTGCGGGCGCTTGGCTCGCAACACCTCCCCGCTAAGCGGCGATTGGATACGCCTATGCAGCCCACAGCCACGATCCGCCATTTGAAGGCCGCCGGCGCACCGCCCCGGCTGTCTGCCTTTGCCCAATGGGCTGACCGTCATTTCAAGTGGCTGCTGGTCGCCCCCGCTGTGCTGCTGATATTGGCACTGTCGATCTATCCGCTTCTGTTCTCGCTGGTGGTATCCTTCATCAACTACGACTTCCAGGTGCCGGGCCACGCCTTTGTCGGATTGAAGAACTTCGAGCGGGTCGTGTTCGATCCCGTAGCACGTTGGTCGCTGTTGCTGACAGCATCGCTGTCGGGCATCAGCGTCGCTATAGAGTTCGTTCTCGGCCTCCTGGTGGCGCTGACAATGGTGCGCAGCTTTCCGGGCCGCGGTGTGATCATGTCGATCCTGATCGTGCCGCTGTTCATCAGCCCGGTCATCGTTGGCCAAGCCTGGACGCTGCTCTTACAGCGGCCTTTTGGACCGACCAACTATGTCCTGACGCAACTATTGGGGCAGGAGGTTACGATCGGCTGGATGACGGAGCGCCCGTGGCTCTACGTCTCGCTGATCATCGCCGATGTCTGGCAGTGGACGCCGTTCATGTTCGTCATCCTGCTCGCCGGGCTGACCGCAATCCCACCCAATCTCTATGAGGCGGCAGAACTCGACGGCGTCAACGCCTGGCAGGTTTTTTGGGCGATCACGCTCCCGCATCTCGGGTCGATGATGCTGCTGGCGCTGACCTTCCGTCTGCTCGACGCAATCCGTATGTTCGATACCATTTTCATCATGACAGGGGGTGGCCCAGGAACACAAACCTACACGGCCTCCTATTATCTTTATACCATCGGCTTCACGCAGTTTCATCTGTCGCAGGCAACAGCAGGAAGTTGGCTGTTCCTGATCTTTACGGCGCTCATCGTGACGTTGCTGGTGCGTCGGCTCTTGAAGGTAGAACCGGTCTGATGGCCGCCGTCGCGCCCGCCCGCCGCAGGAAACGCCGGTCGTTGCCGATCGGCCGAATTCTGCTGCTGGGGTTCTTCCTGGTGTTCGTGATGTGGCCGCTCTACTGGATGTTCAACACCTCCATCAAGCCCAGCGACGACTACCTCACCGTACCGCCTGTCTGGTTCCCCGCCGCTCCGACGCTTGTCCACTACAAAGCTGCGCTGTTCGCCTATCGTGGTCTCGACGGGCTCATCAACAGCCTGATTATTTCGCTTTCGGCCACGGTGCTTTCGGCACTGATAGGCACGCTGATGGCCTATAGTCTGGCGCGCTACGACACGGGCGGCCGGCATCTGTCCTTCTGGGTGCTGTCGCAGCGCTTCCTGCCCCCGATCGGCATTGTCCTGCCGGTATTCCTTATCTACCGCGGCGTTGGGCTGTACGATACCCATATCGGGCTGATCATAGCTTACACGGTCTTCACGCTGCCGGTGTCCGTTTGGATGATGTTTGCTTATTTCCGCGGCATGCCGAAGTCGATGGAGGAGGCGGCCCTCGTCGATGGCTGCACGAGATGGGAGGCGTTCTGGCGCGTTGCCGTGCCGCTGGCAGCACCAGGCATTGTCGCGGCGGCTGTCTTCGCCTTCATTGCATGCTGGACGGAGTTCTTCTTCGCTCTGATCTTGACCAGCCGAACTGCCTTTACGCTGCCAACGGTCTTCCGCGCCTTCATCGGCTTCCAGGGCGCGCAATACGGCGAAGCCGCGGCCCTTGCCATCGTCTCCCTTGTGCCATCGATCGCCCTTGGAGTGCTTGCTCAACGACATCTCGTGCGCGGGCTGACGCTCGGCGCCGTTCGCGGATAGGAAGGGAAGGCATGGCCGAAGTCAGAATTACCGGCTTGCACAAGCGCTACGGCGCGTTCCATGCCGTGCGCGGCATTGACCTCCACATCCGCGACGGCGAGTTCACTGTCCTGGTTGGGCCCTCCGGTTGCGGCAAGAGCACTCTGCTGAGGACCATCGCAGGACTGGAGGAGAGCTCACAAGGCACGATCGAGATTGGCGGCGAGGTGGTTAATGATTTCCGGCCGCGCGATCGCGACGTGGCAATGGTGTTTCAAGATTATGCGCTCTATCCGCATATGAACGTGGCCAAGAACATTGGCTTCGGCCTCAAGGCTCGCAAGATGCCGAAGCCAGAGGTCGAGGTGCGCGTGGCCGAGGCGGCACGCATGCTTGGGATCACTCCGTTGCTGGGGCGTTTTCCGCGCCAATTGTCCGGTGGCCAACGCCAGCGCGTCGCCATCGGCCGCGCCATAGTCCGCAACCCCCGCATCTTTTTGTTCGACGAGCCGCTGTCCAACCTCGACGCACAACTCCGCGACGAAATGCGCGGCGAAATCAAACGCCTTCACCAGGACATTGCGACAACGATGATCTACGTCACCCATGACCAGATCGAAGCGATGACGTTGGCTGACCGCATCGTGCTGATGCGCGACGGGTTGATAGAGCAGCAGGGCGCGCCACTCGAGTTGTTCGAGCACCCGGCCTCAACGTTCGTCGCTGGGTTCCTGGGTTCGCCGCGGATGAGCTTCCTGCCAGGTACCCTTGCCTTGGACGCAGGCGCCGCTGCCATCCGGCTCGCGGATGCACTGCTGCCTTTAGCGCGCGGCAGGGGGCTGAAGGGCGTCGCGGACGGACAGCAGGTGCTGCTCGGGTTGAGGCCAGAACACCTCACTCGTGCGCACACTGCAACGCCGGAGCAGGGCACGTTTCGCTATGAGGCAACGATCGACCTGCTGCAGCCGACCGGCTCGCGCAGTTACGCGACATTCCGACTGGCCGGCGTGCCGGTGATGGCTGAGCTGCAGGCGCACGATGTCAGCCGTCCGGGCGAGAAGCTTGCGATCGACATCAACATGAACCGGGCCTCGATCTTCGACGCCACGACGGAGCGCGCAATTTGACCTCGGCAGCTTCCCTGGCAGTCCGCTTGTGTGGCACCGAAGAGCTCGAGGCACCGCTGCGCACACTGCGCGCCGGATCCTTGTCGGTCGCGTTCGACAATGGGGCGTTGCGTTACATCCACGTCGGGACGATCGAGATCTTGCGCGGAATCTCGTTTCTTGTACGGGACGAAAACTGGGGAACATGTACCACCGTTCTCGATGATCTCCGGATCGACGAGAGGCCGGATGCGTTCGCCATTGAATACCGTGCAACATGTGCCGCAACATCCGGCCGCCTGATTTACCGGGCGCGCGTCTCAGGCAGTGGCGATGGTGCGCTGTCGTTTGTGGCGGAGGCAGAGCCCGAGACTGACGTTTTGACGAATCGGACCGGCTTCGTCGTCCTTCATCCGATCGAGGGCTTAGCCGGCAAGCCGATAAAGGTGCTGCATGAGGATGGTCACGACGAGCTATCGTTCTTTCCGGACCACATCGATCCAAAATGTCCGTTCACCGACATCCGGGCGTTGTCGCACGAGATCGCGCCTGGGATCTGGGCGACATGCACCATGGAGGGTGATGCCTTTGAGATGGAGGACCAACGCAATTGGTCTGACGCCTCCTATAAAACATATGTCCGCCCTCTGCGTCGCCCGTGGCCTTACAGACTGCCCAGGGGCCAGAAATTCACGCAGGCCGTCCGGCTTCACGTGTCAGGAACGCTCCCTGCCGGGACGTCTGAAAATCGCAATCCACTCATCAACCTGACGATCGGCGGACCGGTCGGCCGAGTGCCCCGCACTGGCGTCGGCGTCGCCGCCGACGAGGCAAAGCACGCGCTCGAAACCCCCGAGCTCCTACGACGAATGGCTCCGCAGTGGATGGTCTGCCAGGTCGATCTCCGGATCGCACACGGCCAGGACGAACTAGAAAGCTACGCCGCGCTCGCACGGCTGACCGACGCTGGCGTGGTCCTCGAGATTATCACCAAGGGCACGCGCGATCCATTCGGCGAATTGGCGCCGGTTGCGGATGCTGTCCACTCACTCGGCCTCAAACTAGAAGCTGTCTCCGTATTTCCGGCGCAGGACATGACATCCGTACAGCCGGGAGCACCGTGGCCGACTATGCCCAGCTTCCACGAAAGCTACTCCGCCGCTCGCCGGGCGTTCCCGGGCATCGCGCTGGGCGGCGGCATGGCCGCTTACTTCACCGAACTCAACCGCAAGCGTCCGCCAGCCGAAGCGCTCGACTACGTGACCTTCACCACCTGTCCAAGCGTGCACGCCGCAGATGATGTCTCGGTGATGGAGACACTTCAGGCAATCCCCCATCTAATCCGCTCCGCGCATGCTTTCATGGGGGAACGCTTGCCACTGCGTATCGGTCCCATCCAGCTCGGCTGCCGTGAGAACCCATACGGAAAATCCACTGCGCCAAATGAAGCGAACGCTCGCGTCTGTCTATCGCGCATTGATCCTCGTCAGCGCGGGCTGTTTAATGCGGCTTGGACTGTCGGATATTTCGCGGCCTGCGCTCGCGAAGGAATCGAGGCCGTCGCGTTCGGTGACTTCGCCGGCCCCTTTGGCCAAATCCATAGGAAGGCTGATTTCATGCAGCCATGGTATGACCAGCAGGATGGCCCAACGGTCTATCCCGCTTTCCATGTCTTGGCTGGTCTCTCAAAGCTCGGCGGAGCCACCTTGCTGTCCGTAGGAACTTCCGGCTGTGACGGCGTCGTGACGATCGCGGCTGAAAAAGATTGCCGCGTGACCCTGTGGGTCGCTAACCTTACCGCCAAGACCCAATCTGTGCGGCTTTCGGATTCGCCGAGCAGCGCCCGCATTGCTCTTCTCGGCGCCGAGCAGTTCGAGCGGGCGGCAACCGATCCCGACTTCATGGAAAGTTCCGCAAGACCGCTGGATGATCAAAGCATCTCGCTTGGCGCCTACGCCGTCGCGCGAGTCGACCTCGATCGATCGTCTCAGGCCTAGCCGATGTTCGCTGTTTGGCCAAACCCCCGTCAAAGATGAGGGTGGTAGTTCCATACTCTTAGGCAGCGCGTGGGATCCATCTCGCTTATACGTTCTACTATCGCGACGGCGACCAGGCTCGCCAGGTTCCGCCTGCCGAGACGCCAAGTTTTGAGGCCGCTCGCGCCGAAGCGATCCGTTGCGTAATCGGCCTGTTGGCTGATCTGGGCGATGACGATATGACCGGATGGTTAGTGCGCATGCGCGATCAGGCAGGCAACGAGCTTTGCACGATCAGCGTCTGCGAGGCCGAAGCCGCACCGCAAACGGAAACAAGCCGGTTAGGCAGCACCGCTCACGTCTGTGTCGATACGCCAGCCCTTATTCAATTAGATCGTCGCCGGTCGGAACTTTTGTGATGTTGAGCCCTTGTCCATTGAACAGTGGAGGTACCAATGGCTAACCTGGGAAAATTGGCGATCGCGATGCTCGGCGTCTTGGCATACCAAAATCGCGACAAGATCGGCGACATGATCCGTGGAGCGGGCGATCGCAACCCAAATGATCCGCAAGGCGGGATTCTGGATCAGCTTTCAAAAGGCGTTTCGGGGACCGCGCTTGGCGATATTCTCGACCGGTTCAGAGGGGCAGGCGCCGGATCGAAGGTCGATTCGTGGGTAGGCACCGGGCCGAACGAGCCGATCCAGCCAAGCGAGGTGGAAGCAGCCATAGACGAAGACACCCTGACTTCCCTCTCGATGCAGACCGGCCTATCGCGCGAGGAGCTCATAAGCCGGATCACGCGAGATTTGCCTGAGGCCGTCAGCAAGATGACGCCTACTGGTGAATTGCCCGTTGAGGCGCCGAAAAGCTCGGGTGAGACGACCTTGCTCGACGACGTGCCATCGCACAGGACGCAAGCGAATTCAGGCGGTCAAAGCGATATCTAAGGTGACGGCTATCCATCAGGGAGAGATACTAAATCGTACTGGCGCGCGAGTTGGCATGATCGGGCAGGGCGGTCACGGTGGTCATACAGCAAACGTACTTGCCGAGTTGGATCTATTGGCCGCGCTACTCGATTCCCGCTGGCGCATTCCAGGCACATCAATTCGTTTTGGACTGGATGCGCTCGTAGGTCTGGTTCCCGTACTCGGAGATGCGGCGACGGGCATTGTCTCGGCCTACATCGTCTTGCGAGCTCGAAACGTCGGTGCCGGAAATGGGTTGGTCGCCCGCATGCTAGGCAACGTGCTGCTGGATACGCTCGTAGGAAGTGTCCCAATTCTCGGCTCGATCTTCGACGTCTATTTTAAGGCGAACAATCGCAACATCACTCTGCTGCGCCGTCACATCAACAAGTGAGGCGGATAACCAATCGTCGCGATGCAATTCTTCTAAAAGGCTCGGAACCGACAGGGGCGCTGGGGCTTGAGTCGCGATTCCTGGAGTCGCGAGCATATGACCAGTGCCATTGACCGGCTTTCGTTCATCGAGTTCCAATCGCCCACACTGGTCGAGAAAGCTCCCGAAGGCGGAGATTGGCTTCACGAGATCAAATATGACGGCTACAGGACGCAGCTGGTCGTTGAAGGCGGAAAGGCGCGAGCATTCACGCGTCGCGGCTACGATTGGTCCCACCGTTACAAGAGGATTGTTCAGGCCGCGGCAAGCCTGCCGGTCAAATCCGCTATCATCGATGGTGAAGCTGTCGTCCTGGGCGACACCGGCCTGCCGGACTATCAAGCCCTGGAACGTGAGCTGGGCAACCCAAGTTCGCTGCGGATGACTCTCTACGCTTTCGACCTCCTGTACCTCGATGGCCGTGATCTACGGGAACAACCGTTAGTGAAGCGCAAGGCTGCGCTGAAGAAGCTGCTGACCGAAACCCAGCCAACCCTGACTTATGCCGAGCATCTGGAGGTGAACGGCAAGGATATGTTCGACCATGCCTGCCGGATGGGCATAGAGGGAATCGTATCGAAGCGAGCGGATGCTCACTACCGCTCGGGCGTCCAGACCAGTTGGGTCAAGGTCAAATGTGTCAAGAGCGACACTTTTCCAATCGTGGCTTTCGTCGAGAAACTTGGCGCGCAGCCGCGCCGCACCGCATCGTTGTACATCGGCAGGCGAGAGGGCGACCGGCTGCTTTATGCCGGGAAGGCCCAGACCGGCTATACGCTGGACGCAGCTCGGCGCGTTAGGGAGCGGCTTGATCCGCTTGTAATCGCCAAGTCACCGCTGTCGGAGCCGATCAAGAAGCCCAAGGCGACATGGGTCGAACCAGACGTTCTTGCCGAGGTGCAATTCAGTGGCGTGTCGGACCGGGGCATCTTGCGTGAGGCGGTCTTCAAGGGACTCCGCGAGGACCTTCAGGCAATCCCGCCCAAGCCTCCATCGCCGTCCAAGCGGAGGTCGGAAGGACAACACGGCGTCCCGCGCGAGAACATTCTCCAGCTGCTACCCGATGCGGTTGCACCTTCCAAGGAAGAGTTGGCAGACTATTGGCGGCGGGTCGCTGATCAAGCTCTAGTTCATCTCGTTCGGCGACCGCTGAAGCTGGTCCTCCACGCCTCTGGCGCAACCTTCTACCACAAGGGACCGCTACCTCGGATACCGTCGTCCGTGCACCAGCTCCGCGTTCAAAAGCGCGAAGGCGGCGAAGGCATTCGGGTATGGATAGATGACATGGATGGTCTGCTTGGCTTGGTCGAGATGGATGCCGTTGAGCTTCATCCTTGGAACGCGACGATTGAAGACATCGAACATCCGGACCGGCTCGTCGTCGACCTCGATCCCGGAGAAGGCGTGCCATGGGACGCTGTGATCGAGGCCACGCTGGCGCTACGGGGCATCTTGGAAGCGGCAGGCTTGGAGAGCTGGCCAAAGGTCACTGGCGGCAAAGGCATCCACTTGATGGCCCCGCTCGTTGCGAAGATGACCCATGACAGCGCCCGGAAACTGGCCAAGTCGCTCGCCCACCGTCTGGTTGATACCGATCCTGACCGATACCTGTTGTCAGCTGACCCCGCAGCCCGAGGAGGCCGGATCTTTCTCGACTATCTCCGCAACGGACGGGGCAATACCGCAATAGGCGCTTTTTCCCCGCGAGCGCGGCCCGGCTTCCCAATTGCCCACCCGGTCACATGGAAGCAAGTCGAGGCGGGCATCCGGCCAGACGTTTTCACGCTCGCGCAGCCTTTCAGACCCGCTCGTCGAAAAGCCGCGTGATGCGTCGCGACCATCAGCCGATATCAGCCCGTTTTCTTGCCTCGCGTTCGAGCCTCTTCCGGTCGTTGCCGTGTTCTCTGATTAGCTCGCGGACCTGTTCTGGCGTGATACGATGCTGTTTGGCGAAATAGCCAACCTCATAATCTTCATCGACTGATACACGATTGCGATCTCGAAAATCACGCTTGCTCTTATCGTCTGCCATTATCTTTCCTCCTGATCAGAGAAACAACGACCGACGTTGTATGTTCCCGGCGCCTCACTTCGGCCGCCAGAGGCGCGGGCTGTCCGACCGTACTGGGGCCGCAGCCATTGCGAAGGTGATCTGGCGAAAGTTGGTTAGCCAAAGGCAAGGGTGATTTCGTTTGCTGTTCGGGATAGCTGACCGTCGATCGAGCCTGCCTGCGGGCCTCTTGGTTTTTTACGACGCCAGTCGGAACTCAGACGGGTCGCAGATGATTCAGATGCGCATCCGGGCTATCAACGAGGATCGTGAGCAAAATGGCGGGGGGTGACCACGAAGGCGACAAAACTGCGCTCCGGGAGCCCAAAGTTTCGTCTAGGACGCATGACCCGGGTCACAGCGCCGCGGCACGAGTTCGACTTCATCACCAAGGTCGGCCGCATAGACCACGCCGGAGCTCTCGCAATGTTGCAGAGGCATATGGGAGATATAGAGGCGGTCTTTTTCGGAACTGATGTTTTGGCTAAAGCGCTAGACCAGCCTGCCGAGTGACGCTCAGTTAATCCCTATCGCGGCGCCCAGCCAGCCTTTCCGTTGCCGCTCAGTAAGCCGGCACAAGGCGCGTGTTTCGCAACGGCAAGGCCATGGTGAACTGCAAGCCGTCACGATGGTAGTTCAATTCGATCTTGGCGTTGCATTGCACGGTCACCACCTTTTCCAGAAGTGTCGTGCCAAACCCCCGGCGACTGGGCTGCTCGACTTTCGGCCCATCTCGTTCCCGCCAGTCAAGATTGACGATCTGTGTATCGCCGGACCCGCCTAACGACCAGCGGACATCAAGGCGGCCTCCCGTTTGCGAAAGCGCGCCAAACTTCGACGAATTGGAGGCCAGTTCGTGGAAAGCCATCCCGACAGGGACCGCAATGTCGGCGACTAGCGCTACGTTCGGGCCTTCCATAACGATACGCGGCCTGTCGCGCGTCTCATAGTGGTCAAGCTCGCTTTCGAGCAGCTTGTGCAGCGAGGCAGTCTGCCAATAATCGTCGGTAAGCATCGAATGGGTCTGGGCCAGGGAAACGAGCCTGGCTGAAAAATCGCGTACGAAATCATCGACGTTGCCGCTCGACTTGGCCGTCGCGCCCATCATGGCGCGAACGTTGGCCAGCGTGTTCTTGACGCGGTGATGCAGCTCGCGGATGAGCAATTTCTGCCGATCGGCGACCTCCCGCTTCTGTTCGATGTAGGACTGGACCTCGCGCTGGCGGGCGCGGGCACGCAAGGCGGAGCGCACCGAGTTGGCGAGGCTCGAAGCCAGAAATGGCCGTTCAAGCACGATCAGATAGCGGTCCAGAAATGCCATCCGCGCGTCGACTTCGTTCCCCCGCATCGTCAGAAGCACGATCGGAAAGTCCGACCATGCGGGTTGGGCTTCAAGCCAGGCCGCAAACTGCGTTCGATCGGAACTGAGCAGGGCCTCCTCGGCCACGACAAGGCACTGAGCCTCGTCGAGAAGCGGCACTGCCTCTTCCAAGCTGCCGCACACACGCGAGGCAATCTGGTTTGTCGCCAGGATGGAGGCCGCGATCCTCGCGTCACGGCCAAGCGGCGCCAGCACGAGAACGGCGGGGCTGGACGACATCACAGCGCCTTGTCCCTCAGAAGGTCTGTCTGCTTGCCTTCAAATTCCGGAGATCCCATCAGGATGCCGCGGAATTGTTCCAGTGGCTCACCTATGGCCACGCCGTTACCGCCGATTTTAAACTCACGAATCGTCTCTTCGTGGGGGCCGACACGTTTCTTGACAACCGAAATCGCGCGTCTCAACTGACCTGCGTTCTCGAAGAAGCGCAGAAGCATGATGGAATCGCAGAGATAGGTCATGTCGACCGGCGCTGCCGTTTGCCCAAACAGCCCGTGATTGGCCAACAGCAGGATCGTCGCCACTGCCTTCTGATTGAGATAGGTGAGGATCTCGTGCATCTGAAGCACCAGATGTTGTTCTTCGGACATGGCATTGAGATAGCCAGTTAGGCTGTCGATCACGACGATCCGCACATTGGATTCTTCGACGGCCGCTTGGATGCGCGAAGACAATTCGCCTGGTGAAAGCTCAGCCGGATTGACAGATTCAAGCATCAGCGTGCCGTCCTCGGCAAACGGCTCCAGGTCCATGCCGAGCCCGGCGGCGCGCGCCAAGAAGATGCGCTTTGTCTCGTCAAACAACAGCACCAGCACACGCTCGCCACGCTCGAGTGCGGCATAGCAATAGGTGCAGGCAATTGTAGACTTGCCAACGCCAGACGGCCCCATCAGCATCGTGCTGGTACCACGGGCCAGCCCGCCGCCAAGCAGGGTGTCGATCCGGTTGTTGCTCATGGCCGGCGTATCATGCTCGGCCACCTCATGCTCGGCTGCAACGAGCCGCGGATAGGCGATAACGCCGCCTGGGCGAATGACGAAATCGTGAAAGCCGCCCCGGATCTGCACGCCGCGCATTTTGATCACGCGTAGCCGCCGACGCTCTCCACCATAGACGGGCGACAGCTGCTCCATCCGAATGACGCCGTGACTGATCGAATGCAAATTGAGGTCATCCTGCTCAGCGGTCAGGTCGTCGAGCATAAGCACCGTCACATTGTTGAGCATGAAGAAGCTCTTCAATGCCAACACCTGGCGCCGATACCGCAATGACCCTTGCGATAAAAGTCGAATTTCAGAGAGCGAATCGAACACCACGCGATCGGGTCTGACGCGTCCGATCTCGGCCATGGCAGACTGCACGGTTTCGCCGAGTTCCAATTCCGAGGAATGGATCAATGTCTGTAGCTGCGCAGGATCGAAACTGAGCTCCGGCGGCACAAGTTCAAGAATTTGCACCCCCTTCAGATCCCAGCCGTGACGGCCAGCAACCGAGAGCAGTTCGCGCTTGCTTTCTGACAAAGTGATGTAAAGGCATGTCTCGCCATTCTTGGCGCCCTCGATCAAAAACTGGAGGCCAAGAGTGGTTTTTCCAGAACCTGGTTTCCCTTCGATGAGATGGGAGCGGTTCCTGGCGTAGCCGCCACGAAGAATGTAGTCGAGGCCGCTAACTCCAGTTGTGATCGCCGAGGCGTCGTCTCTGTCCAACTAATCCCCCAATGTAATTTCGAGAACCAGATAACGACGGGCACCTTTCGCGGTTCCACGTCTCTCGGTGAGCGCCCTTGTCGTGAGACTCACGAAAAGGCGACAAGAAACGCGGCAAAAAAGGGCGCCGTACCTCCCGGAGCCCTTTTTCAAGTTCAGTTTGGAACCGGCGACCTACCAGCCTTGCCGGCCATACCAGTCATCGATGTCGCGCCGAGCGCGGTCCTTCTCAATGCCGTAGCGCTCCTGAATCTTGCCTTCCAACTGATCGCGGTTACCGGCAATACGGTCCAGATCATCGTCTGTGAGTTTGCCCCACTGTTCCTTGACCTTGCCCTTTACCTGCTTCCAATTGCCTTCGACACGGTTCCAGTCCATGGCACCTATCCTTGTTTGTTTCGGACTGAGAAAAACGCCGTAACGCTACCGGAGTTCCCGTCAAGTTTGAGCAGATCGACCGATCGAAGCGTGGCGAGGTAGGCGGCCCCGAAGCAACCCGCTCTGGAACGCGATGATGGCTTGCCGCGCCGGCTGTGTTCTCCACACTCTTGGCCACAGTCGCTCGCGAGACCAGCTTCGTTGGACAAACAGCGACAGGGATAGCGTGAAGCCAACTATGCTGCGTTGGTCATCCAAGCCTGGCGTCAGATACTAATTCTTGCTGTCGGGAGCCATGTTCCCTGCGGCTTTTGCCCTGAAGCGCCTTACCCGGCTGCGTGTGCCGCAGCTCTCATCCGAGCACCACCGTCTGCGCCCGCCACGCGAGGTGTCGATGAAAAGCCAACCGCAGTTCGGCCCGGTGCACTCGCGCACGCGGCGGCGGTCATTCCTGGACACCAAAAACTCGGCTGTCTCAAAGGCCACGCGGTGGCCGATCGTGTTCAGGCTGGCTGCGTCGGTCCACTGCCAAGCGAGGCGGTCGCCGGACGGGAAAAGCGAGCGCTTCGGCAGGGCTAGGGCGACTGCATCGCGCACGATTTGCAAGGCATCGTCCGGCACCCGGGCGCCTGCCGCCTCGGCCTGGAGAGCCGCGTAAACGGCCTCGCGCAAAATCTTGGCCTTTTCCAATGCCGCCTCCGCAAGGAGCGGGCGGGCGGAAGCCTCCGCGAGCAGTGCTCGTGCCTCATCGACGTCGATCAAATCGGCACGTCCAGCCCAGACGACCAGGTCGGCATAGGTCTGTAAGAGGTCTGGCCCCCACACATCGCGTCGCGCGTCGACCGTGTTGACGAAGTCCAGGCAGGCGTGACCGCCAACCATGCGCATGTCGACGATAGTCTTCGCAAAATCCATCCCGGAAACATCGGTTGGCGGAACCGTATTGGCAAGAGGCCGTTGTAACGAAATAAACGTCTTTTGGCCGTTACGACGAACCAACAACGCCCAGCGAAGGCTGTTTCCGATGAACCGCAACACAGCGACATTTTTGGTTTTATGTGTGATCTGGGGCACCACGTGGATCGGTATCAAGGCAGGGATCGCCACCGTGCCGCCTCTGATGTTCGCAGGCACGCGTTTTACAGTAGCCGGCTTGCTGATCCTCAGTGCGACGCGCCTAAGGGGCGCTGCTCTACCACGGGTGGCCAAAAGGAGTTGGCCGCGCCTTTTCGTTGTTACGTTGTTCATGATTCCGCTTTGCTATGGCCCACTCTTTTGGGGCATGCTCTACGTCGATACGGGCACCGCGGCTGTTCTTGAGCTTTCGCTGACCCCCGTCACGCTGCTTGGGTTTGCGTTGCTTCTGGGAGACGAACGCTATGACGGCCGCAGGCTCTTTGCGATTTTGCTCGGTGCGGCCGGTCTGTGCATCCTGTTCGGGCCCGAGGCCTATGCTAGTTGGACACACGCAGACCAGCAGGGCAGGGGGCTCCGGCTGCTGGCGATGACAGCGGTGGCGTCGGCAGCTGTAATCTATGCATGGGGTTCGGTGCTCGCGCGGCCGCTTCTTGAGGTATATTCATCGGACTTCATCGCCGGCTTCACCACCCTTTTCGGGGGCGCATTCCTAATTCTCATCTCACTCGTTGTGGAGCCAGGCGCGACCGCGGCTCTAAAAGGCGATTGGGGCTGGCCGGCTTGGGTCGGGTGGCTGTTCCTCGTGCTGTTTGGTTCGTTCATAGGCTACACACTCTTTATCCGGCTCCTGCACGAAATCGGCGCCTCGCGCGCCGGAGCATTTGCCTTCGTCTCACCCGTGATTGCCGTCGTGCTTGGCATCATCACCTACGGCGAGGAGGTTAGCCTGATCGACATCATCGGCATGGCTATCATGCTCTTCGCAGCGTTTCTTGCGCTACGCGAGCGCAAACAGGAAACATCATCCGCTTCCCCGCCGTTGATTCCACGCTCCGCGCGGGCCGATGGCAGAATATGAAAGACGGCGCGCGCATCCAGCCGCCAATCAGCCTTGAGATGGAAAAGCACAAGGTTCGCGTCTATGCGAAAAGAGGGCTTTCCCGGCAGCGTATCCCGCCTACACCGGCGGCGAGGAAAGCTCCAGCTCATATGAAAACACTAGTCGGCGAGGGATTTTGCCGAGTTGCTGTCAAGATTGCAGGCGGGATTTGAGGAAAAAATCGCGAGGCTGCAATCAGCGACCTATTCGTTCCGATCGCGATGCAGGCTATCCGCCAACGCGTCGACAAAGTGTCAGCCGCATAGCTTCAGTTCCGCCACCTGAACGCCGAGACGGAATGCCTGACCATCGGCATAAGAACGTGCATAGCTTTCTGCTTCGAACGGAAACGTCAGGGTGCTGCCGTAGGCGGTGACGCGGACCGTCCACTTCTTGTCGCGAACGAGTTCGACCGAATTGTCGGGCGACGTCATGATTTCCTCCGGCACCAGCAAGGCGAAGGCACGGATAACGTCGCAAAGGTCGTTTGAATGCAAACAATCCGACACGCTCATGTCGCTTGTTCTATACGCCCAGACTTTCTCTCGATTAGAGCAGCGCCCGGCTGCAATGTCGGTGGCGTTAAGTCCCCTAGCTGCCAAGACCTTTCCCATTGGGTCGGTCCCCTTGCGGCCTCACGCAGCGACCTTTCTGAACCCAATCGCCGAGATCGTCAGCCCGCAGTGTCTTCGAGAGAATAGCCGGCAAGCCGCAGGGTGCGAATGGCAACTCTGCGACGACTGCTTCAACAACTTTCGCGACTGGCTCATGTGAACGTCGACCACCTGGGCGCTCACACTGGCTTTCTGCGACCAGCCAGCTGCGATGAATTCATCACGGCTGATCACCTTTCAGGATTCTCGAGCATGTGGCGCACCAACTTGAACTCGATCGGCCCAAGAGGAATCTCCCCGGTGCTGCAAATACGGTGGTATCGAGCTCCATCTCGAGGTCGCGATATGTCAGTGGTCTGCGCTTCTGCGCCAATTTCGTGACGGTAGCCCAATCGCGAGCCTTCGCAGGTGTTCGAGGAGCTATTGCGGCGCAAATGGTCTGATGAAGCGTTCGTCGACCCCGGGCTGCAACAGCCTGTGCTGACCTTCAGCACCTAGGGATATCAAGGCGACACAGGGCAGGGAATTGGTCCGGGCATCCCGCTTCAGCCGGCCGCTCCCGTCGCCAGCTCATTGTCTGGCCGACAGTCCAGCACAATTCCCACGCACCGGCCTTTTCGCGGCAAGACCTATCGCGTCACCGATCGAGCGGCCCAGCTTGCTGCCGAAGCCATCCACCTGCAGAATGTCGCCTAGGAGCAGGTAGAACTCCGCATCCTGCGAGGGAGATGCACCGGCCGCGGCTCCGTCGAACTCAGCGAGGGAAACGGAAGTCAGCTCTTCGCAGCCCAACGGTCGATTCCAATGGCTGTCAAAGAATACAGCGCGACATTGAGGGCGCCAGCGAACCAGCTCGAAACCGGTCGAGCTAGTAGCCGGGCCGGGTCAATCCGAGACAATTTCGTAGTGAAGAAGCTGGGCTTCGTCGAGTGCCGACTTCACTCCAGGCGAGATGACGCCGGAGCCGAAGAGGACAATATCTTCACGGCGTACGAATACTTCATGGCCGAGTCCCATGGAAACAAATGTGCCCGAAGAGCTTCGTTCGAGAAGCCGAGCTCTGCCATTCAATATGGTGAAGGCGGCGTGGCGCCTCGATACCCAGGGCCGCTCGACGATGATATCGCATTCCGCCGATCTGCCGATTGTCACGGATTCGCCGTTTCGACAGGATCGCAGCTGATCTCTGTAGCGGATGACCAGATGAATCTGCCGCGGCAGGACCGAGCGTCTATCTGTAGTGGCGCCATGGCTGGTGATCTGCGTACCGGGGGCCCCATCGTCGCTCCACAGGGTATAGACATCGAAGAACTCTTGCTTCCCTTTCAAGGCCATTTTGTCGAGGAGCCGCAGGCCGTTGCGGCTTCTCGGGGAAAGGGCTTCGCAGAAGCTCTGGCTGATCAGCACCTCTCCGGGGTTCGCCGTGGTGGACAACCTTGCGGTGACATTGACAACGTCACCGAATATCGCGCCCCGCGCGCGAATGACCGCCCCGAAATGCAATCCGATACGGGCGCTTAACGGACCTTTAGTCAGTTGGTGGCTGATTTGGCAGACGGCCCTCAGCGCCATTTCCGGGCTCTCGAAGAGGCTGAGTATGTCATCGCCCTTCGAGTAAATGAAATCACCACCGTGCTTGGCGACGATCTCGCGCATCGTGTCCAGGCAATGCGAGACCTGCTGTAGAGCGGCATCGTCTCCGATCCGCTCATAGAGTGGCGTGCTGCCCACGACATCAGCTAAGAGGACTGCGGCAAGAAGCGTTTCCTGGTCCATCGATCTCGTGTCCGACCCAAAAAGTCAGCGTGCGTGTATAACACACGAGGTTGCCTGCGACATATCTGCTCGTGCGCCTGGGGCCGGGGCGATGCCTCAGGTGATCGTCGCGGACGGTCGGGCATATGCCATTCGTCGGCTTCGTGCCGGCATCCAGAACCCTCTTCGCCCCAATCGTTCGCGACTTCGGTGCTATGAGTGGACTTGTCTTTTTAGGTTCGGAAACGCTGACCGAGTTGCAACGGGCGACGGCCTTCTCATGCACCATCAACCACGACCCGATCTCGGCCCTCCGACTTCGCACGGAATAGTGCCAGATCGGCGGCTTTGACGAGATCATTCGGGCTCTCGTTCGTATTTGGGACCGGTGGCGACGCCAACGCTGTGCTTTGCGATAAGATCACGGATCCATTGATCAGATTTCAGGTATATTCTCTTTGAAGATCACCTGAAGTCGTGGTTGGTGCGGTTCATAGTCCAGGTGCCTGACAGAGTGGCTTAAAATGTTGAGCGCTTCCCGCGCCTCGACGCGCGGATTTTGATCTATGACCGCATCGAGCGTCCCATCCAACAAAAGTTCCTTGGTGCCGTCTGTCACCTCGTGGCCGAGAAAGAGAATGTCTTTGGCGCGTCCACGCTCCTTGAGCGCCCGAGCGATGCCGGTGTTGCCGGCGCCGACATTGTAGATCGCGGCAAGATCGGGGTGCCGGTCCAGAAGCGCTGATGCTTCCGAATAAGCCTTCTCTCGGTCATCCAGCATTTCGCGCATCTCGACGATCTTGAGATTGGGCGACTCCTCGGTCAAGATGTGCCGGAATCCCATCTCGCGTTCCTCATGGCCGCGGTAGGACAGCGAGCCGGCGAACAGCGCCACCTTGCTTGGGCGTTCCGATGCCATGAAGCGGTTGAGCAGATAGCCGGCCAGCCGCCCCGCGGCGCGGTTGTCGATGCCGATATAGGCCACTCTCGGAACATGCAGGATGTCGGAGGCGATGGTCACCACCTTGACATCATTGGCTGACAGCGAGCGGATCGCCTCGCGCACCGTTGGATGATCGAGCGCGATCACGCCGACGCCTTGTGTCTGTCCACGCAATTCTTGCAGCAGGCGGGCGAGCCGGTCGGGGTTGAAGCCCTCTATGGTGGCGATGTGGACGTCGAGATCGGGGCGCGCTAGGGCCTGCGCCTCGATGTGTCGATGCAGCATCTTGATGAAGGAATTGGTGCCGGCCGGCAGAGCGAAGTCGAGACGGATGACCTCTCCAGGTGAGGGCCTGGGCGGCGCTCCGTTCGGGCCCTCCGCGATGTAGCCGAGGCGCTGCGCCATTTCGAGCACGATCTCACGCGTGCGCGCCCGCACACCGGGCCTGTTGTTCAGCACGCGGTCGACGGTGGCGGCGGAAACGCCGGCTTCCCGGGCTATGTCAGTCAAGGTGGAACGCACCGTCTTCATCTCCTCAATGCATCAGATCGCACAATGCCGCTAGCCCGTCCGACGGCGCCACAGCTGCCAGCCATCAGCGATTCTGATGGGAAATGATGTATCGAGCCTTAGCCGATGCGCAAGGAGGTAGGGCTAAATCGCGTCGCCCGGCGTGATAGTCGCGTGCCAGAAAGGCAGATTTCCCATCAAATCGAGGCATTGAGCCCGTTTGTCGACCTTTGCATGACGTATTTTCTCCGCGGTTGCGGTGTTACGATGTATTTTGAGTATTTATGATGTTGACAGCCTTCCGGTGCTGCCGTCAATATCCCTCAATGGGCTCGTGGAGGAAACATTGGCCCTGAGGGAGGAATTCCAATGTCTGATCTGATCCGCATATCGCGACGCCGATTGCTGGCGTCCGGAGGAAAGGCGGCGGTGTTCGTAGCCGCGGCAGGTATCGCCCCGCAATTCATCCGTCCCGGCCGTGCCCTTGCGGCCGACGCGCTGGCGCCAGGCATGGTCGGCGGCCCCACCGGTTTCGAGGGCGCCGAGCGCTATCAATATGGCGCCGACACGCCGGAAGGCCGTGCCGTTGAGGCGGCCAAGGCCTTGAAGGGAGCTGGCAAGGCATCGGCCAAGATAGTACTTGGCCTGTCGGATGGCTCGATTGGCCAACTCACACAGCCTTTCCCAGCGGGTGCGCCGTCGATCAAGGAGCTGTGGGAAAAGGAAACCGGCATCCAGATTGAGATCGTCGGCCTGCCGAACGGCCAGGAATTCACCAAGACGATGCAGGACATCTCCACCAAGGGTGGGGCCTATGACATCTACTCGACGGAATGGAACCGCCTCGGCGACCTTGCCGAGACCGGCGGCATCGCCAAGCTCGACGACTTCGTCGCCCAGTACAAGCCCGAATGGGACGATCCCAAGACCGGCTATGTCGACGGCGCCAAGGGCGTGTCGCTGCTCAACAAATATCGCGGGTCCAACTATGGCGTGTCGCTGGACGGCGACTTCCAGACCTGGGTCTACCGCACCGACCTGTTCGGCGACGCCGCCGAGCAGAAGGCGTTCAAGGACAAATTCGGCTACGATCTGGCGCCGCCGAAGACCTGGAAGCAGCACAGTGACATCGCGGGCTTCTTCCAGCGCCCCGACAAGGGCCTGTTCGGCTCCACCGACCTGCGCAACCAGGGCTGGGGCTACACCAACTGGTATCAGCGCTATGTCTCGATGGCATCGCCCAACCAGTTCCTGTTCGGCGACGACGGCAAGCCGCTGATCAATTCCGAGCACGGCATTGCCGCCACCAACGAATATGTCGGCTCGCTCGTTCATCACTCGCCGGACGCGATCTCCTGGGGCTGGCCGGAGCAGTATGGAAATTTCGCCAAGGGCGGCGCGGCGATGACCTGCGCCTTCTCGAACCTGCCGAAATTCCTCGACAATGCCGGCAACAAGGATTCAGCCGTCACCGGCAAGATCGGCTCGATGCTGCCGCCCGGCCGCGAAGTCGACGGCAAGCTGATCAGCCGTTCCGTGCTGTGGTTCTCGCTGACCGGCATGGTCTCGTCTCAGTCGAAAAACCAGGAGGTCGCCTACCTTTTGCTGCAGTGGCTGGGCTCCGCCCGCATCTATGCCTGGATGAGCGCCAATCCGGGCGGCTATCTCGATCCGTTCCGGCTCTCGGATTTCTCCGATCCGCTGGTGCGCCAGACCTACCACGCCTACCACATCGACGTGGTGCGCGAGACCGTCGCCCGCACGGTGCCGACGATCAACTATCCCGGCGCCACCGCCTTCCACAACGCATTGGACGAAAACCTGATGGCGTCGCTGACCAAGGCCAAGACAGCGGAACAGGCGATGGCCGACACGGAAGCGGAGTGGAAGAAGATCGCCCGCCGCATCGGCGAGGACAAATTGCTTGAAGCCATAAGGACAAACAAGGAGGCCTGGCCGACTGTTCTCGATCCAATCAGCTGATCCGTCTCCCTGGATCAGCGCTGGAGGGGAGGAGCATCTGTTCCTCCCGCCGCAGTCAACGCCACCAGCAAAGCAGCCAGATGAAGCGTTCCGTCCCCTTCGAGATATTCCGCTACGCCGCGATCTTCGCGGCGATGGCCGTGACGCTGGTGCCGATCCTTTGGATGGTGTCGATGGCCTTCAAGCCGATCGCCGAATGGTCGGCGACCGGCACGGACCTGACATGGTGGCCGAAGAACCCGACGCTGGGCAATTTCCGGTTCGTCTTCGGCGAGTCCAACAACAATCTGATCGTGGCGCTCGACCGCACCGCGCTGAAGCCGATCCTGTCGTCGCTGCTGTCTTCGGTGTTCGGCACGGCGATCGCAATGTCGGCGGGCACGGCTGCGGCCTACGGGCTGTCGCGTTTCGGCTCGGGCCAGAACCTGCCGCTGGCGCTGATCCAGCTCAGGCTGTTTCCGCCAATGGCGGTGATGATCCCGGTCATGATCATGTGGGCCTTCCTGAACTTCACCGACAGCTGGTTTGGCCTGGCCCTGATCTACGGCATCGTCACCCTGCCGTTCGCTTTCTGGCTCATGAAGACCTTCTTCGACGACATGCCGCGCGAGATCGAGGAAGCGGCGCTTGTCGAAGGTTGTTCGCGGCTGCGCGTCTTCACGCGCATCACGCTGCCGATGATGCGCGCACCGCTGGCCAGCGCCGCCCTCTTCGTCTTCATCCTCAACTGGTCGGACTATCTGATCGCGCTGCTGCTGACGACGCGTGAATGGGTGACGATCCCCGTCTACATGGCCTCGCTGTCCTCCTCGATGACCGGGCAGCTCTATGGCGCCAAGGCCGCGCTCGGTCTTGTCGCCGCGGTGCCGCCGGTCATCATGGGCATCGCTATCCAGCGCCATCTGGTGCGCGGACTGACCTTCGGCGCGCTCAAGCAATGAGCGCGGTGACCGTGACTGTCTCGAAGGACGCAAAGGCCGCGCTTGGCAAGCCCGTGCTGCGGGACGAGGGAGCGCGGCTGGGATTCCGGCTGACGCTGCCGGCGCAGGTTTTGGTGCTCTTCATCTCCGTCTTCCCGCTGCTGATGCAGTTCTACATCAGCGTCACCGACTGGT
The DNA here is from genome assembly GCF_040324475.1 of Mesorhizobium sp. C268A. Lineage (NCBI taxonomy): Bacteria > Pseudomonadati > Pseudomonadota > Alphaproteobacteria > Hyphomicrobiales > Phyllobacteriaceae > Mesorhizobium > Mesorhizobium sp. C268A. Next base: position 338,528 of record NZ_JAMYVX010000001.1, on the reverse strand, counting down.
CGCCGCTCTCCGGCCTCGGCTGGTGGAACGCATGGGAGATGTGGAACAGCTTCGCCAACTACACCGACCTTGCCGCCGATGCGCGCTTCTGGAGCGCGCTGAGGCGCACGGCCATCGTCATGGTCGTGTGCGTGCCCGTCGAATTCCTGCTTGGCCTGGCATTGGCGACGCTGTTCGCGGACGATTTTCCGGGCAAGCGGATCTTCTATTCGATCCTGCTGATGCCGATGATGGTGGTTCCGGCGGTGGCCGGCTACATGTTCTTCATGCTGTTCCAGTCGGGCGGGCCGCTGAACGACATCCTGTCGGCACTCAGCGGTTCCCGCGTCACCATCGCCTGGCTGTCTGACCCCACACTGGCGCTGATCGCGGTGATCATCGCCGATATCTGGCAGTGGACGCCGCTGATGTTCCTGATCCTGCTTGCCGGCCTGGTCGGCGTGCCGCAGGACCAGATCAAGGCGGCGACCCTGCTCGGCGCCAACCCGTGGCAGCGCTTCGTCACCATCGTGCTGCCGAAGATGAAGACGATCATCATCATCGCGCTGGCGATCCGCGTCATCGAGAACTTCAAGATCTTCGACACGCTCTACATCATGACCGGCGGCGGCCCCGGGGTCGCCACGGAGACGATCTCCGTCTACATCTACAAGGTCACGACGCAGGACCTGATCTGGGGCTATGTGGCGGCGATCGCGCTGGCCATCCTGGTCGTGCTTTCGATCGTTGCCGTATTCGCCATGAAGCGCATGGCGCGCGCAAGGCTGGTGCCGGCATGAGTGCGATCCAGCTGCGCAACCTGGTCAAGACCTTTGGCGAGTTCACGGCGCTGAAGACCATGGACCTCGACATCGCCGATGGCGAGTTCATGGCGCTGCTCGGGCCTTCGGGATGCGGCAAGTCGACGACGATGAACATGATCGCCGGCATGGAGGAGCCGACCAGCGGCAAGATCCTGTTCGGCGAGCGCGACATGGCCGGCGTGCCGATGGGCCGGCGCGGCGTCGGCTTCGTTTTCCAGAACTACGCCATCTTCACCCACATGACGGTGCGCCAGAACCTTGCCTACGGGCCGCGGATGCGCGGTGCGGCGACAGCCGAGATCGACCGCCGCGTCGGCGCCATCGCCGAGCTGCTGCAGTTGACGCCGCTGCTCGACCGCAAGGCCGACCGGCTCTCGGTCAACATCCTGCAGCGGGTGGCAATCGGACGCTCGGCGATCATGGAGCCGGCCATCTTCCTGCTCGACGAGCCGCTGTCCAATGTCGACGCCGCCTTCCGGGCGGTAATGCGGACCGAGCTCAAGCAGCTGCAGCGCCAGTTCAGGCAGACGATGGTCTACGTCACCCATGACCAGCTCGAGGCCATGACCATGGCCGACCGCATTGCCGTCATGGATCACGGCGTGCTGCAGCAGGTGGGAACGCCGCTGGAAGTCTACAACAATCCGGCCAATGTCTTCGTCGCCCGCTTCATCGGCGCTCCGGGCATGAACCTGCTGAAGGGAAGGCCGGCGGAGAGCGACCGGGGCCTGGTGGTCGATCTCGGGTCGCTGGGGGTCACGCCGACGCTGCCGGATGCGCTGGCCGCCACCTTGCGCGGATCGCGCTCTGAGGTGCTTTACGGCTTCCGGCCCGAACAGGTGTCGCTGGTGCCGAGCGGGCAGGGCCTCGCCATGCCGGTGAGCTTCGTCGAGCGGATCGGCGCCAGGACCATCGTCCATCTCGGCGATGGCGAGACCGCCGTGAAGGCGGTGTTCGACAATGCTGTCGGACTGTCGATCGGCGAGCTTGCCGTCGTCGCCCCCGTGGCATCGTCCGTGCGTGTCTTCGATGCCCGCAGCGGCATTGCGATGAAGGCAGGTTGACATGGCCGATATCGTCTTTCGCAATGTCAGCAAGCGTTACGGCACGACGCTCGCCGTCGACGACGCCTCGTTCACCGTCAATGACAACGAATTCTTCTGCTTCTTCGGGCCGCCGCTGTCGGGCAAATCGACAATCCTGCGCCTCGTGCTCGGTCTGGAGACGCCTGACGCCGGAGAGATCCTGATCGGCGGCAAACCGGTCAACACCGTCTCGCCGGCCGAGCGCAATGTCGCCATGGTGTTCCAGAACCTGGCGCTGTTCCCCCATATGAGCGCGCGCGAAAATGTGCGTTTCCCGCTGGTCGAGCGCAAGGTCGCCGAGGCCCAGATCGAAAAGCGTGTCGCCGACGTCGCCGCCAAGCTGCATATCGGCCACATCCTTCACAAGCCGCCGGCGCAGCTTTCCGGTGGCGAGCGGCAACGCCTGGCCATGGCCCGCGCCCTGGTGCGCGACCCGAACGCCTATCTGATGGACGACCCGATCTCTGCGCTCGATGCGCGGCTGCGCGAGGAAACGCGCGTCGAGCTCAAGCGCATCCAGCGCGAACTCGGCAAGACGCTGATCTACGTCACCCATGACCAGGAAGAGGCGATGTCGATCGCCGACCGCATCGCCATTCTGGAGAATGGCAGGATCCGGCAGATCGGCGCCCCGTCCGAGATCTACGACCGCCCGGCGAACACCTATGTGGCGCGACTGCTTGGTTCGCCGATGATGAACATCCTCAAATCCGTTCGCGGCGAAGATGGCCTCGAGGCCGCAGAAGGCACGGTCAGCATCGCCGATCGCGCTGCTCCGGCCGACGCGATCGAAATCGGGCTGAGGCCGGAGGACATCAAGGTCGGGCCCTGGGTCGAAGGGGGCGCTGGCCGCCCGGCGCGCGTGTTCGAGGTCGAGCCGCTTGGCGGCTACACGGTGGTAACGCTCGCCGCCGGAGAGGCGCGGCTGAAGGCGCTGCTGCGCGGCCAGCCCGACATCAGGCCGGATGCGGTGGTAGCGATTTCCTGCGAGCCGGCCCGGGTGCATTATTTCGGGCAGGACGGAGGCGCGTTGGCGAGATGATCGCGGCTGCGAAAACAGAATTGCGGGAGGAAGACATGGCGAGCGAAGGCTTCGAGCCGGACGTGAAGGTCCGCACGAAAGAATACCGTATCGGCTGCATCGGCGCCGGCATGATCATGGCCGAGTGCCATCTGGCAGCCTATCGCGAAGCGGGGTTCAACGTGGTGGCGATCGCCTCGCGGACCCGTTCCAATGCGCAGAAGGTCGCCGCGCGTTGGGACATCCCGACCGTCCACGACACGCCGGAACAGCTGATCGAGGATTCTGAGGTCGAGATCGTCGACCTTGCCTTTCCACCCGATCTGCAGCCGGCGCTGATCCGCCATGCGCTGAAGCAGCCTCACATCAAGGCGATCCTGGCGCAGAAGCCACTGGCGCTGTCGGTCGATGAAGCCGTGAAGCTGCGCGACGAGGCAGCCAAGTCAGGCAAGATCCTCTCGGTCAACCAGAACATGCGCTACGACCAGTCGATGCGCGTGCTGAAGCAGATCATCGACAGCGGCGCCCTGGGCGACATCGTCTTTGCGCAGATCGACATGCATGCGATCCCGCACTGGCAGACTTTCCTTCAGGACTACGACCGGCTGACGCTCGCCAATATGAGCGTGCATCATCTCGACGTGCTGCGCTTCCTGTTCGGCGATCCCTCGGAAATCACCACGCTGACACGCAAGGACCCGCGCACCACATTCGAGCATAGCGACGGCATCACCGTGTCGACGCTGCGCTTTCCCTCCGGCGTGCTCGCCGTGTCGCTGGAGGATGTCTGGTCCGGACCGCGCCAGGAGGGCTATGAGGACGACCAGCACATCAACTGGCGCGTCGACGGCACCAAGGGTGTCGCCAAAGGCACGATCGGCTGGCCGAAAGGTGTGGCCTCGACGCTGACTTATGCGTCGACCGAGACGACGGATGGCAAGTGGGTCAGCCCGAGCTGGGACACGATGTGGTTCCCGCATGCCTTCATCGGCGTCATGGAGCAACTGCAGCATGCGGTAAAGACAGGCGCGCCGCCGGCATTATCGGTGGCCGACAACGTCAAGACGATGGCGCTGGTCGAGGCCGGCTATCGCTCGATGGCGCAAGGCCGCACCGTCAAGCTTTCCGAAATCTCGATAAAATCAGCCAACTGAATCGCTTACAGGGAGGAATTCACATCATGATGCAGGCAGGTATTTTCACGGGCTATTTCCCGTACGGCCTCGAAGAGACGGCAAAGAAGATCCGCGGGCTCGGTTTCAACACGGTGCAGCTCGACCTGCATTTCAGGGATATCGATCTGTCGGCCGGGCAGATCACCGAGGACAAGGCCAAGCAGGTGCGCGACGTCTTCCGCGACAACAACCTGCCGATCTGCTGCGTGTCGGGCTACACCAACATCATCCATCCCGACAAGGCCGAGCGCGACAAGCGCGTCGGCTATCTCAAGGAGATCATCCGCAACGCCCGCAGCTTCGGCTCGCCCTACGTGATCTCCGAGACCGGTACCTACAACACCGAATCCGACTGGGTGCATCATCCCAAAAACAAGACCGAGGAAGGCTTTGAGGAGTGCCGCAAGGTGATCGCCGAGCTTGCCCAGACCGCCTATGACCACGGCGCGGTCTTCCTGCTCGAGACCTACGTCAACAACGTTGTGGGCTCGGTCGAGGAGACGGTGAAGATGTTCGCCCAGGTCGACCATCCCGGCCTCGGCCTGCTGATGGATCCGACCAACTATTTCGAAACCCACAACATCGACCGGATGGACCAGATCCTGAACCAGGTGTTCGATACGCTGGCCGACAAGATCAAGATCGCGCATGCCAAGGACGTCAAGCGTTCGGGCAGCGACAAGTCGGAAAAGCATGCCGACATCGGCGACGAGGATGCGATGGAGAGCCACACCTTCCGCGGCGTCGGCGAGATCGAGCTGCCGGCGCCCGGGCTGGGGTCGCTGAATTACGATCTCTATCTGCAGCGGCTGGCGGAAAAGCACCCAAACATCCCGGTCATCATCGAGCATCTCTCGGAAGACGACGTGCCGCGCGCGAAGAAATTCCTCGACGGGAAGTTCCGCGCCAACGGCCTGTGAGCGCCGGTTGCGCCGCCGGCGCATGGCGGCGCAACTCCAACCAAGGGAGGAATGAATGTTGAAATTCGCATTGAAAGTGGCTGCTGCGGCAACGCTGGTGGCCGGGGTCTCCTTGAGCCTGCCGGCATTCGCGCAGGACGGCCAGAAGACCTTCTATCTGCTGTCGCATGGTGGCCCTTCGGACGCGTTCTGGATCGACTGGAATACCGGCGCAACCAAGGCCTGCGACCAGCTCAAGGTGACCTGCAAGATCTCGTTCAGCGGCGGCGACATGGCGGCGCAGAAGGAGGCTTTCAACTCGGCGCTCGCCGCCAAGCCGGACGGCATCGCCACCACCTCGGCTCAGCCCGGCCTGTGGACGGAGGAGGTGAAGGCCGCCAAGGCCGCCGGCATCCCGATCGTGTTCTTCAACACCGACGATCCGGCGACCGGGCGGCAGGCCTATGTCGGGGCCGACCTCAGGGAAGCGGGCGTCATCTGGGCCAAGTATCTCGTCGACCACAAGATGGTGAAGCAGGGCGACAAGGTGTTCCTGCCGGTCGAAGTGCCGGGCGCCAGCTACCAGCAGCTCGAGACCGAGGGCATCGCCAGCGTCTTCGATCCGCTCGGCATCAAGTACGACGTGGTCGATTGCGGCACCGACCCGGCCGGCATCATCGCCAAGATGACCGACTACATGGTCGCCAACAATCCGCCGGCAATCATTGCACTGGGCGATTCCGTGGCAGCAAGCATCAAACGCGTCTTCGACGGGGCCGGTGTGTCGGCCGGCAAGGTCCCGGTCGTCGGCTGGGGCAACTCAAAGGAGACGGCCGAGGCGGTCAAGTCCGGCTTCGTCAATGCTGCGGCCTGGCAGTACCCGTCGGCGCAGGGCTTCATGCCGGTGGCGCTGCTCGGGCTAGCGGCCTCTGGCGAGCCGATCGGCTACGACATTCACACATTCAGCCTCTACGACGCCTCGAGCGTCGAGCCGATCCTGAAACTCTACAACAAGTGACGACAATCGGCGCCCGCCCCGAAATGGCGGGCGCCGGACGAAACGCATGGTCCTGACAGATATGGCAATCACAGCAGACGACGACACGCAGCGAGCGAAGGGCAGGTCTGCGCTGCTGCGTTCGCCGCAATTCTCCTCGCTCATCATCCTCATCGTGCTGCTCGTGGTGTTCGCCATCGCCGACGGCAACTTCCTGTCGCCGCTCAACATATCCAACATGATGGCGTTCCTGCCCGAGCTCGGCATCATCGCTCTCGGCATGACGCTGCTGCTGACGGCGGGCGAGTTCGATCTATCGGTCGGCGCCGTGTTCGGCCTTGCGCCCGTCGTGGTGATGCTGCTGGTGCAGAATGGCGGTATCGACATCGGCGTCGCCCTCCTGGCCGGGCTTGTGCTGTGCATCGCGATCGGCGCCATCAACGGGCTGATCGTCACCAAGATCGGCATTTCCTCCTTCCTGGTCACGCTGTCGATGCTGCTCGTCGTGCGCGGCGCGGCGCTCTACATCACGCAGGGATTCCCCCTGAAGTCGTGGGACCAGCCCGGCTTCTTCGTCACGCTGCTTGCCGGCAGCTTCAATGTAGGCTCGTTCCGGTTCTACACCTCGCTCTGGTGGTTCATCGGCCTGTCGCTGCTGGCGATTTACATCCTGCGCTACGCCAAGCTCGGCAACTGGATCAGCGCCATCGGCAGCAACCGCAACGCAGCGGTGGCGCGCGGCGTGCCGGCCGACGCGGTCAAGATCTGGCTGTTCATCCTGACCTCGGTGGTGGCCGGGCTGGCCGGCATGATCAGCGCGTTCCGGATTTCGGCCGCCTCGCCGGTGGCCGGCACCGGCTACGAACTCGAAGTGATCGCCATGGTGGTGGTCGGCGGCACGGCGCTCACTGGGGGGCGCGGCACCATCCTCGGCACCATCGTCGGCGCGCTGATGCTGCGCGCCATCCGCAACGGCATCGTGCTGATCGGCGTGCCGGGCTTGGCATACAACATCTTCGTCGGCGTCATCATCCTCGCCATGCTCATCCTGCACGCTTTGCTGCAGAAGAACGCCGCAAGGAGCTGACGATGGAAGTGCTGCGTCTGCAAGACCTGCAAAAGTCCTTCGGCAACGTGCGTGCGCTGAAGAACGCCTCGTTCACCCTCAACGAAGGCGAGGTGGTTGCCCTGCTTGGCGACAATGGCGCCGGCAAGTCGACGCTGATCAAAGCGATCTCCGGCGTCTTCCCGGCCGACCACGGCGACATCTTCGTGCGCGGCGAGAAGGCGTCGATCCGCTCGACGCGCGACGCGATGGACCTCGGCATCGAGACTATCCATCAGGACACATCGCTCGCGCCGGACCTCAGCATCGCGCGCAATCTTTTCCTGGGTCGGGAGCCGGTCAATTTCGGCTGGCTCGGCGTGTTCGCGCCGCTCGATCTCGCCAAGCTTCGCAACGCCGCCTCGGCGCTGCTGAAGCGGGTCGGCATTTCGAAAAAGCTCGATGCCGATGCACTGGTGAGCACGCTCTCGGGCGGTGAGCGGCAATCGATCGCGATCTCGCGCGCCATGCAGTTCGCCGCCAAGGTGATCATACTCGACGAGCCGACCAACAATCTTGGCGTCGAGGAAACCCACGGCGTGCTGCGCTTCGTCAAGGAGGTGCGCGACGCCGGCCACTCGGTGCTGCTCATCACCCACAACATCCACCACGTGTTCCAGGTCGCCGACCGCATCATCGTCATGCGCCGCGGCGAAATCGTCGCGGAACAGACGGTCGCCGACACCGACCTGTTGACGGTGGAAAGCATCATCACCGGCGCCGACATGTCGGCCTTGCTCAAGGAGGCGAGGGCAAAGTGAAGGACGTCGCATGGTAGAGCTTTACGGCAAGACGCTGTCGCGAAGGCAGGTGGCCGAGCGGTCCGGCATGCTGTCGCAGTTTGCCGGTGTGCGGCTTATGACGCTCGGCGACGGCGTGGAGCGCGGCATCCGGATGCTCGAGTTCCGCACCGGCTCCGGCCTGCGCTTCACGGCGCTGGTCGACCGGGCGCTTGATATCGCCGATTGCGACTTCCGGGGCCAGGCGATCGGCTGGCATTCGCCGAGCGGCTTTCGGCACCCCGGACTGCACGAGCATGAAGGGGAGGACGGTTTCGCCTTTGGCCGGTCGTTCTCGGGGCTGCTCGTCACCTGCGGCCTCGATCATATACTGGGCCGGCAAGACGTGCCGGCCGAAAGCTACAATTATCCCGGGCGCAAGCGGGTATTGCACTCGCTGCATGGCCGCATCGGCACCGTGCCGGCGCGGCTGACCGGCTACGGCGAGGCCTGGGACGGCGACCGCTGCGTGCTGTGGGCGGAAGGCATCGTCCAGCAGGCAACCGTGTTCGGCGAGGATCTCCAGTTGCTGCGCCGCATCGAGGCCGATGTCGGCGGCACCGAGATCCGGCTGTCGGACCGCGTCGTCAATCATGGTTTCAGCCGCACGCCGCATATGTATTTCTATCACGTCAATGTCAGCCATCCCTTGCTCGACGAGGGTTCGCGCTACCTGGCGCCGATCCGGGATGTCGTCTGGGCGGCGCACGCCGGCGAACGCTACGAGGCGCAGAAAGTCGGCTACCGAACCGTGCCGGCGCCGCAGCTGGGGTTCAGCGAGCAGGTCTGGGAGCACGAGCTTGGCTCCGATGCGGCGGGCGAGGTGCCGGTGGCCGTCGTCAATGACCACCTGGGCCTCGGCTTCGAGGTCGTTACCCGCAAGGATCAGCTGCCCTGCACCTATCAGTGGCAGAACTTCCAGGCCGGCCTATATGCCTTGGGAATCGAACCTTCGACGCATCATGTTCTGGGCAATCTCGCCGCGCGCGAACGGGGCGAGATGATCTGGCTGGACCATGGCGAAAGCCGCTCCTATGACGCCGTGTTCCGGGTGCTCGACGGTGCCGGCCAGATCGCCCAAGCGGAAGCGAGGATAGGGTCGATCGCCCGGCAGCCGCAACAGGATTACCCTGCGCCGTCGGGCGCTTTTGCGAGACTGCAGGCGTGACCGGCTTGAAACGCACGATCGGTTGCCGCGGCGGGCGGGAAGTGCGCCGGAATACGGAAGCAGGCGCGGCCCGGCCGGCCCCAGGCGGCCCTTGCGGAGCGCAGGCGGGAAAGCGGAGATGACGATGACGGCAAGCAGGAAGCGCGACTACAGCCTGGTCGGTGAAAGCACCAAGCGCGCCATTGAGACCGGATTGGCTTCGGCCGAATGGTATCACACCGATGTCCCGCGCAAGGCGATCAAGGAGTTGATGCAACGCTCCGACGGGCCGGCGATCCGCGACACGATCATCTGGGTCGCCGCGATCCTGGTGTCGGCCGCCGGCATCGTATGGTTCTGGGCCACGTGGTGGGTGGTGCCGTTCCTGTTCGTCTATGGCGTGCTTTACGGCTCGTCCAGCGACTCGCGCTGGCACGAATGCGGCCACGGTACCGCGTTCCGGACGCGCTGGATGAACGATGTCGTCTACCAGATCTCAAGCTTCATGCTGATGCGCAACCCCGTGCAATGGCGCTGGAGCCATGCCCGCCATCACACCGATACCATCATCGTCGGCCGCGATGCCGAAATCGCCGTCATGCGCCCCCCAGATCTGCTGCGGGCGGCGCTCGCCTTCACCGGTATTCTCGATTTCCGCTATTCGCTGCCGGCGCTGGTGCGCCAGGCGTTCGGCAAGCTGTCCGATGAAGAGAAGAGCTATATCCCCGAGATGGAGCAGCACAAGGCGGTGATCGCTGCGCGCTGGCATGTCGCCATCTATGCGGCGACAGTCGGGCTGGCGCTGTTCACGTGGTCGCTGCTGCCGCTGGTGCTGATCGGCCTGCCGCGCCTCTATGGCAGCTGGCACATGGTGCTGACAGGGTTGCTGCAGCATATCGGCCTGGCCGACAACGTGGTCGACCATCGGCTGAACACCCGCACCGTCTACATGAACCCGGTCAGCCGCTTCATCTACTGGAACATGAATTATCACGTCGAACACCACATGTTCCCGATGGTGCCCTATCATGCGCTGCCGAGGCTGCACGAGCTGATCAAGCACGACCTGCCGGTAGCGAACCCGTCGATGTGGCATGCCTATCGCGAGGTCTGGCCGGTGCTGCTGAAGCAGCTGCGGTACGAGGATTTTTATCTCAAGCGCGAATTGCCGCCGACAGCCAGACCCTATCGCGGCGAATTTCACCAGGTGGATATGTCGGCGGCGGCTGAATAGCCATAGCGGATGGTGCGGGAGCCGGAGATGGCCGACTGGATTGAAGCGTGCGCGGTCGATGACATCGAGGAAGAGGATGTCATCTGCTTCGATCCTCGCGGTTTGCCGCTCGCCCGATGACGAGCTCTTCGCCACCGACGGATATTGGACCCATGAGAAGGCGCATCTAGCCGAAGGGCTGGTGATCGACGACGTCATCGAATGCCTTGAAGCACATTGGCCGCTCTGCGACCGGCCAGGTCAAGGGCGCGCCGGTCTGCGTCAAGCTCGCGATCTATCCGATGAGAATCGAGGCCGGCAAGGTGATGATCCAGATCTGACGCGTGGTAACCGGTCCAGCACCGCGTTTAGCAAACTCAGAGTGACGTTTTCCTGAGCCGAAAGAGACAGACCGTCGCCGACGGGCGCGCCATGGAGGGTAAGCGCCAGCTGACCATGCTGCGCGTGCTGGTCATGGACGTGGCCGAGGGCCGCCGACCGGGCTGAGGTCGATCGTCTCGATGCCGCCGGAGTTGTGCTGAACCCTAGATCGCGATGCGGCCCCCAGCCTGTTCACCGTGCCGGGCTAGAATTTCTTCGAGATCGGCACCGCCGACTGTTTTCTAAGTTGGGCTTTCCGGCTCCACAAGACGGGCACCGACGCCGTCATTGCAGCGCCGGCTATGCCACGGTCACCGTGCCCAGACATATGTGCTTGGCCCTTTGACCCTGATCGACGAGGTCCTGATTCACTGCTGCTTCTGCTGATCAGCTTTGAGGTGCTGATTGTGCGGTTTGATCTGGCAGCGTTGATACTGGGCGCTACCGCGATCGAAGCGGAAGGACAGCGCCTACCGCAGCGGCAAAACGACCGCCTGAACAAGATCAGTGTGAGGGAAGGAGATGGAATTTATTGGTGCGCAGCGAGCGCGGCAAAGCTGCGCAGGTGATCGTGGCTGGAAAGCGTCGCTACAAAGGCTGTGCGTTGTCAGTTTGGAAGCCGACACGCGTCCGGCAGACGACGGTGATCTCGCTGGCTGACTGCGGCGCGGGATTATTATTGAACGACGGCAGGAAGTAGGCTCGGTGCCACGCCGTGCGTCCAGGACTCGGGTTGGAGTGGATTATGGTTCGGGGTGACCATAGCCGATCTGCGCAGCCTCGAACCTCCAGCGCTTGCCGCATGTTGGGCAGGGGTACAATTTTCACTTTCACGCTCGACCTGCTCCGCGTGTGCGTCAGGATGATGCTACACTCAAATTCTCACCACGGCTCAAGGTTCTCCTCGGCAGCGAGGCTTCATGCCGTAAGCGAGCCGCCCCGGGAAACTGATTTCAATTCCTTCGCAGCCGCAACGAGGCGCGGTCATTCCCGGCGGCTTTGATGAGCTCCATCACCTGCTCAGGCGTGATGCCGTTCTGCTGGGCAAAATGGAAGAATTCGTTGCGTTCGTTGGACGAGACCCGGTTCCTGTCGCGAAAATCACGCTCGGTTTTGTTGTCCGTCATCATCTTCTCCTTTCAACCTCAATTCGCCGGCCCGAACCGCCCCCTTGGAGCAAAACCCGAGACCGCCCAACGCGGAGGCTGATCGAGCCTCGCTAGGGCTGCTGCGAGTAGACGAAAGCTCCAACTGGCGAAAGCTGGGGGAGCTTGTCCAACGCCGGGGTGGGCTCGGTGCACGCCGTGGCATCGCTTCGGCGACTTTAACCACCCGCCCAGAACACGGATGGGAGCAGCCTCGGAAAGATCCGCCCACCAGGCAATGAAGCTACGCGAACACCGAGTTCCTCGTCCTGTAGCATCAGCAGACGCTCGTGGATGTCTTACCCGGCATTCTCGCCGGAATGATCGAAGTGGATGGCGAGGCCAAAGGCGAGCGCTCGCTCGGCGATCATATTGACAAGATGGCTTTCGCCGATCGACAGCGCCGGAACGGCCTCTTTCAACACCTCGAGAGCGTGCCGTATCGACAAAAGACCCCGCCGCTTGCGGCTGCTCACATATTGATCGATCAGGGATTCCAGTGGCATCTGCCTGCCTCCGCTTCGGACAGGATCTCGTAGCGTGGCTGCGGAGCAACAGCATTCACATTGGTTAAGAGATGGCGGCGAACGCCATCATGCATGCCGCCAAAAACAGACGGCGGTGGGGCTGGCTGATTTACCCCGGGTTGGAGCGCTACCCTCGGGTAAGCATGGCGCGACCGTCGCGCCGGGTTCGGACATTTTCGGTGCTACTGCTCCGGTACCGCGGAGGTTTGTGGATGGTTGCGTGCCGCCTCGGCGATTTCCGGAATGAATTTCGTCGCGGTGCAGCTTCGGTTTACATTGGCGCGGGCGGTAAATACCTCTTGCCCGCAGACTTGCGAAGCGAGCGCGATCGGCACGTGCACCGCCAGTGGCAACTCGGTCTCAGCCACTCCCAGATGTCTTGCAACCTGTTGCTTCACCTCCGGCCGGCCGAGCGAGACGTCAACGCCGACATCATCCTTGCCGGTCGGCGACGATCCTTGCGCCGGCAGTCGACCCTGCTTGGCTGTTTGCGACGAGTCGCCGGATTGCTGCGCGGGCTGACTTGTCTGCGCAGATGCCTCGACGCCCAAAGTCAGCGAGGCCGCCAGTCCCAAAAAAGCCCGGAGCCCCAAAGACGCAACCCGAAGTCCGAATGTGCTCATTGTCATGTTCCTCACCGTGCGGGGTTCAACCTGGCGCGCTCAGAGTTCGGTGTTGCTTCGGCCTCTTTCGAAGACAGGGATGTCTTCCTCCTCCTCATCATTGTCACCGGTTGGTATGTCCTCGGCGTAGCTGCGGGTCAGTTCCTCGGTTTCGCTTAAGCCGTCGATCGTCTCATTGGCGCCTGCCCCTTCATCATGACGACCGGTAATTTCGCTGCGGGGCCTTGCGCCGATCGGCTGGTCGACATCGTCGGCTCCCCCGAAACCTGGCTCCGCGCCGTGCCTGTCTTCGTGGCCCACGGGGCTGTCCAACACGGCGGCATCCTCCGGGCGAATGGGTTCATCATTGGCGAAGTCACTTCGTCTCGAATGCGAGGTCTCGTTTTGCTTTGGCATGTCAGGTCTCCTGTTCGTTTGGCAAATTCGACGACGCTGGTGCTTGCACGCCGGACTACCTGAGCGACGCACCCTTTAGAGCCTGCATCGACGACCGCTTGAAGGTTGCAGCGTCCCTGGGGGCGGAGGCAGTGCCAGAGGGTTGGCGCAGACTCCACAGCGCCGCGAAGAACCAACGTCGTGGCCAGATCCACTCAGCCCTGAGAACCGCTCTTGCTCAGTTGCTGGGCATGTTTGAAATGCTGCCGGATGAGCCGGCGCGGTCTTTTTCGCATGGGCCGCCAAATGTTTTTCCTGACCGTTTTCCGCATAGGAGGTCATCAGCGTCAGGGCTTCCTGGTGCGCTGCAACCTGGGCGTCGACGTAGGCGTTATCGAACGCCCCTCTGCTGTCGTTGCTCAATGCTTCCAATTGGGCAGCATGCTTGCTTGTCATCTCCGGTGCCACTGCGACGTCGTCCTTCTTTGCCGCCGCAATGAGCCGCTTGGAAGAATTCGTGTGGTCCTTGATCATCATGCGAGCGAATTCCTTCACTCGTGATGTCTTCGATTTCCGCAGCGCCAACTCACTCGACTGGATCTCGAACATGTCTGAACTCGCAGCTGCTTTGACAAATTCCTGCGGGGACGTCGTCGCGGTCTGAGCCATTGCCCCCGGGCTGATGAGACCGATGGCGATCGCAGCCAAAAGCACTTTGACGAAATACATGTTGTGCTCCCAACACGGCCGAGCTGCCGTTGTTCCCCTTTTTGTGACAATAAATACCGGGCGGCAGGCGTAGACCCCGAATGGCTCCTGCTCAGCGCTTTGATCATAGATCCGGCCGTATTGCAGGACCGGTGACTGCGCGGAGCTCAGCGCGGTTCTCCGACAAGGCACTATGATCGCAGAGCAGCCGACCGACTTCGTAAGCCCAGTGGATGCGCAGGAGTGCGCTGTTTGCCGACCCGTCGCCGTGGGTCACGCGTCGTGGCAGACCTGTCCGACAGGCCCATGAAAACTTCTGCAAAGCTGCGATGATGATGGGCAAATAGGCCCAACACCTAGCTTAGTATAAAACGCGCCCGCTGGCCCGGCCGGCGGGCTCTTTCGTTTGCCCTCGGAACCTGGGTCAATTCGCACAGTTGCTCCCCTGGGGTGGCGCGGGCCGCCTCGAATCTGAGATTCTGTTAATCGCCCGAAGCGGGTGCTACCCTCCCTGCCGCGAGCCGGAATGCATAACGATTGCGGATGTGGCTGTTAAAATAGACGCCCTTGGCAAAGGCAGCTTTGAACGCGGCAAAGGCCTCAGCAGGTACGTCCAAAAACTCGTAATGCTTCCCGCTCGCTACAAACCAAACCGAGAGAACCCTGGTGCTGGGGTCATAGTCGAACTTGCGTATCGAGGTCGACGGCATGGTATGCCATTCAAAAACTCAGCCAGCCGAGTTGGATCGTCAGCTACAGGCTGAAACAGTATTCGAAGACGTGCCCGCGCTTCTCGTCGGCAACCCTGATCCAGATGGGCTCGGTGGTGCGCAGAGTGATGTCGCGCTCCGTCGCTTCCCGCGCCGCCCTGATCGGCGTTGTCGCGTGCACGATGTGGGTAGCCGTCACGGTATCGCCATCCATTTCCTCAACGTGGTATTTCGGCACTTGTGTTCCTAAGCGTCTAGTTCGAGAGGCTGATCGTGATCCGGATCGGCATGATAAGCGACCTGGCGAAAATCGCGCATATCGATCTGTTGCCCGCAAACAGGGCAAGGGAGGAAATGCGCGAGTTCGCTCGCGGGCGGGCCTTCATGTCGGTGCCCAGTTATTGGTCTGCCGAGATCCGATAGCCTGGTCATTATTTCCGCAGAGCCTTCGCTTCTCGCTCCAGCGTTTCGCGTTGGTTGCCGTGCTTCGCGATCAATTCCTTGACCTGCTGCGGGGTGATCCCGGCCTTGGCTGCGAAATACTCGACTTCATAATCCTCATCGGCCGAGACCTGGTCCCGATCGCGAAAGTCCCGCTTGCTCTTGTCGTCGGCCATATCGATTCCTCCTTCGCTCATCCCGCAACGCCGAGTTGACGTGTTTGTTGCACCCAAGAGGCTGATTTCCGGTTTCGGAACTATTTTAGCTCAATCTTATTGAATCGCCGGAGGGCGGATCAGTGCATGCGTTTGAAGTTCATCGAGCCGTTGATGCCGACCCTTGTGGAGAACCCTCCCGAGGGTGAAGGCTGGACCCACGAGGTCAAGTTCGACGGCTACCGATCGCAGATGATCATCGATGAAGACGGCACACGCATTTATACGCGCAACGGCCACGACTGGACTGCGAAATATCGCGACCTGGTGAGAGAGGCCAAGCGCCTTGGTGCCGAAAGCGCGATTGTCGACGGTGAGATCATCGTCTTGAACGAAGCTGGCCTTTCGGACTTCGGCGATCTGCGCAAAGCGATCACCCGCCGACAGCAAGACCTCTATTTCGTCGCCTTCGATCTATTGCACCTCAATGGGCACGATCTGCGCGACATGGCGCTTGAGGTGCGGCGCGAGATCCTGGCCAGCATGATCAAGCCCGGGCGGCGTATTCAGTTCAGCGAGCCTCTGCCCGGCGAAGCCAAGGCGATCCTTCACTTGCTCGACCAAGCCGGACTTGAAGGCATGGTGTCGAAGCGGAAGGACAGCAAATACCGCAGCGGTCCGTCAGCCAACTGGCTGAAGGCCAAGTGCTATGCGATCGACGAGTTCGATCTGCTCGGCGTCGAGCGTGAAGCGGGCAAGCCGGCTTTCGCTCTCATGGCCGAGCGGGGCACAGGGCGCTATGTCGGCAGCGCGTTCGTCACCTTGAACCGGGAAATGCGCGAGAGGCTATGGAAACGCGTCCAAGAGCACCCAGGCACGGCGCCCAAGGGCGTCATGAAGCGGCCTGCGACGCAATGGGTCAAGCCGGGGCTGATCGGCCGCGTAAAGCACCTGCGCGGCGAGGATGACCTGCGCCACGCCTCACTGCAGGACTTCCGAGAGGATGACACAGATGGCCGTGGCTAGGAAAGATCAGGAGCGCGCCACCTACGCCTGGATGTACGCCCAAGCGAGCAAGGATGGCAAGGAGACGTGCGGTGCCAGCCTACTGGGGAGAGCATGCCGACGCGTGGCTGCAGGGCTTTGACGGTGAGCCGGTGGCCGCCTTCGGCAAGACCAAGACTGTCAACGACGAAATGGAAGCCGAGGTCGACGAAGCTGCCGTCGAGCGCCCTGCTGGAACCTAAGCGCTGGATCGAGCTTAGGCTTCATGAGCACACGCGGCGTCAACTTTCTCGATCGCTGGATCGGCAACAATTTCCCCGAAACGGCTAAAACCGACGCCGTTTCGGTAAGTGAGTACATACACAAATTGTATGCCGACGCTAAAGCCTTGACGATCGAGCGCGAAGAGATCGACGAAGAGGTTGATATCCTATATCGGACGCTGGTCGATGCCGTCGTGCACTTTGCCCCAGGTGTTTCCGAATGAGCAAGCCGGCCGTCCTATTTTTGAACCAATGGATAAAAAAACACGATCTATCCGACGCCGGTGCGCCGAAAGAGCGAGCGGAGATCGAGCAGCTCGCAAAGCGCCTAATCGCCGACGCAGAGGCTGAGGGGATTGCGGAAAGCGAGCTGACCGAGGCGTTCGACGACAAGGAGGTCGACAGCCTTTATCGTACCCTCCTCGATGTTAAATTTGGGATACCGGAATGAGTGTTCCCGGCCTGAAGGTTCCGGACAGTTTGGGTGGCCGAGCAGTTGCCCACTGTGGCGAGGGGCGATCCGATCGCCACCAGCGAGTTGGCATAAGGTTCTCATGTAAGTGCGGGCGGCCGATTTGAATTCGGCCAACTGTGGCAGAAAAACAACTGCATCAATCGGCGCGCTCTGCTACCAAAAAGGTTAGTTACAGGAGATCACCTATGAAGAAGCTGCTTCTTGGTCTGTCGTTGTCTCTGCTGGCTTCGTCGGCGTATGCTGCCGATGCCATCGTTGCAGAAGCCGCGCCGGTCTTTAGCTGGACGGGTGGGTATGTCGGCCTACAGGCAGGCTATGCTTGGGGGAATGGCAACATAGACGAAATCGGTGGGCCGGGCTTTGTCGACACAGATCCCGACGGGTTCCTTGGTGGCGTCTACGCCGGTTACAACTATCAGATGTCCAATAACATTGTGATTGGCGCGGAGCTGGACGTCGTATATGCGAATGTTGATGGCAGCGGCCAAGTCTTCAGCGCTCCTGGTATCCCGATCCCGGGCGGCATCGCCACCGAAGAACTCAACTGGAGTGCGGCGGCAAGACTGCGCCTAGGATATGCCGTTGATCGCTTTCTTCCTTATATTGCGGGTGGCGTTGCGTTTGGCGATGTCGACATAAGTAATAATGGAGGCGGACCTTCGTTCGGAGATACATTCACAGGATGGACGATAGGCGTGGGCTTGGATTATGCCATGACCGACAATCTGCTGCTGCGAGGCGAGTATCGCTATACCGACTTCGGTACAGAATCCTTTGGTGGTCTGGTCAATGCCGACGTTGATCTGAAGACCAACGAGGTTCGCTTCGGCATCGCCTACAAGTTCTAATCCCTGATGTCATAATAGCCTGTCGCTCACCGCGACGGGCTTTTTTGTGCAAGAACCGTTTGCGGCGATCCCCTCAACGGAGTTCGCTACCATGGTCAAGACGAAAACCCCTCACAACACGTTTCGCAGGAACAGCTCGCCCGCTTCAAGATCGAGGCGGAACGGCTGCACAAGGCAATCGTCGGCCCGATTGTCGCCGATCTGCGACAATCACCAGGCCGTGCAGGATCCGCATGAAGTGCTGCTCAAGAACGTGAACAATCACCGACAGGGATGCGCTATCCGATGGCCTCTTACAGGTCCGGCGTCGCTGCCTAGTGCTGGATAAGTGGAGTCCCGAGACCGGGGAAGGGCAGCACGTTGCCGCCCGTCCCCCGCCGGCGGCGCAGTTCAACCTCTCGATAGACGAGGATGCCCATCACCATTTCCGCGCTGGCGATTTCCGATCTCGATGGCAACGACTTGAGCTATTGGTGCAGTTGTCGCGTTTCCATGGTCGCAATGTGGCCGGCGATGGCTTCGATGCTATCGCCCAAATTCGCCAGTAACCCTGCGGACCTCTGCATAGGCTTGCTCTACAGCCGCGAAAACGTGTTGAGATGCAGACGCGACCTTTGGCCTTCTGCAAAGGCCACGGCATAGGATTCGAGCTTGAATGATCGGGTGAGTTCCTGGTCTTCCTCGATCACGCGGACAAACCACTCGCCACAGGGTTTGCCAACTTCGACACAAGGGCGTGCTTTGCGAATTGGAATTATGTCAGCCATGGCGTTGCCTCCCAGCAATCAGGCCAAGCGGAGATTAACGTCGTAAGCGGCCTACAACAAGAAAAGATTGGGCAGCAATACGAAGCTGAGGTGTGGGCCACAAATGGCCGGCGCCATGGGTTGGGGAACCTGGGTGGGCACCGGCCAAGAGCGGACAGGTCCGCCGCGATGCATACATCGCCGATTGGTGCCGCGGTGGTAATGGTGTGATCGCGGAAGCTACGCTTTAGCCTTAGCCGTCGGCCTTGCCTTGCCCGTTGCAGTTGCCGTGGGCTGCGGTGCCTTCCTACCCAGACCGATCGACTTCGCCATGGCAGACCGTGAGGCCGCATAGTTGGGAGCGACCATCGGATAAGTGGATGGCAAGTTCCACTTCGTTCGATACGCGTCAGGAGTGAGACCGAAATCCACGCGCAGATGTCGCCGAAGGGTTTTGAACCGCTTACCATCTTCAAGACAGATGATGTAATCGGGAAATACTGACCTTTTTGGATTTACCGCAGGCACTGGTTCTTCGGTCGCGGCAGCCACGCGATGGCCAATCCCAGACAGCGACCCGTGCACTGAGGCTATCAGGTCCGCCAAGCCCGCGACCGGCACGGGATTGTTGCTGACGTACGCGGATACCACATCCGCCGTGAGTTCTACCAGTTCAGCGGCGTGGTCGGGGGCGTCGGTCATGGTGTGAGTCCTCGAATTTGAGAACGATCTATTATAGCTGCTGCCGCAGCTGCGCAACTCGAGGCCCGATGATGGGCCGCTTCCCTCGTAAGCACCAATCCTGTTGAGCCTGTGTTTGCCGATGGGGAAAGGACCATCGGAAGCAGTGCCAGACTTATCACAGGTTAAGTCGGTCCGGTGTTTATGATATAAGGTCGGGCATCATTCGCGTTCTGCTGGCCGCGGGTGACTGAGAGACCATAGCGCTCCCGCCCAAACGGAGAGCCGACATGCTTTATCAAAGCCCCTTAACCGCCAAGTTCCATCGTGCCTTCACCCTCACGTCAGGTGAGCGTCAAGCTCTCGACGCGGTAAGAATAAGGATCGTTGCGATTGGCGCAAACCAGAACTTGGTCCGGGAAGGCGACCAGCCGTCCCGGTGCATAATGGTCCTGGCTGGCTTAGCCAGCACCTCGAAGGTAACAGGAGACGGGAAGCGTCAGGTCACTGCTTATCATGTGCCTGGCGACATGCCCGATCTGTTGAGCCTGCACCTCGATCTGTTGGATAGCGACGTTCGAACGGTGAGCGCTTGCAGTGTTGGCTTCATAGATCACTCGGCTATCCGGCTGCTCTGCGAACGCCACCCCAGGCTGGCGGCAAATCTTTGGCGAACGACACTGGTTGATGCATCGATTTTTCGCGAATGGGTGGTCAATGTCGGGAAGCGCCAAGCGCTTGGCCGAGTGGCCCACCTTCTCTGTGAAATCATGCTACGTATGGAAGATGCCGGACTTGCGTCCGATCAAACCTGCGCTTTTGGTGTGACTCAAGCTGACCTTGGCGAGGCGACAGGGCTGTCGGCAGTCCACATCAACCGCACGCTCAAGTCTCTTCGGGAGAAGCACCTTACATCACTTGTGAATGGCCAATTGACCATCCATGATTGGGAAGGACTGGCCTTTCTTGCTGAGTTCCGGCACGATTACCTGCACTCAGCAAGGAACAATAAAACGGCCGAGTTCATGTCAATGCACTGATTGCTCCAGGGAAAAATCGCCAGAAATGCGGATTGGCTCCAAGGGTAGCCGGACCACTTGTTGGCCTTCGCTGGCCATCAGCGGTGCGATCGCCCCCCAACATGGTCAATGCTTTGATGGCGCGTCGAAGCGTTAGCGCAAGGGGTTCACTTGCGCGCAGAGTGCATTCGGATGCTTACCGGCCCACATGGGCGTTGACTGTCCGTATGGCCGTCTGCGTAGCACCATCCATCCCCTCAACGTGATACTTCGGCACTACAGGGTTTCCACCTCTCTTCATGGCTTTCGATTGGCCGCGCGATCGACCAATTTGTGGGCTCAGCCGCATCAATTCGAGCCCCGCTATTGGCTAGCGACTGTGGAAGAGGTTCCTGGGGCACACCATGCCGGCGCCCAAGGGAATAAATCTCGGCGACGCAATGGGTCAAGCCCGGGGCTCATGCGTCGCTGCAGATTTCGGGAGGACGGCGGATATTCGCTTTTCTCCGACCGAAAGCGTGCCAAGGGACGTCGCCAGCTAAACAGCAACCGGCGTTGACGCTTGAGAGCGCCTGGCAGCGTTCACGGTGGCCTGTATGGGCGCTCGACATTTCGCGAGTGGCATGTGTTGCGAGCTTGTTGCAGATCATGTTCGCACCATGCAACGGCAAAACGCCTCATCGAGCGCAATGGAAAAGCCGCATTCTCAGTTCGGTCGAGCGAGCGCTTTCTGCACGAGTTGTGACAGGGGAGGGCCTGTCAGGCTTGGAATTCACAAGCTGCAACGCAATTGAGGAAGAAGCCGAAAGGGTGCAAGACCAGATCGATTTCTTGCAGCCAAACTCGGCTCTGGTGTGGTTCAATCCTGTTTGCATCATCGCGGATCAGCGGTCGGACTGTCGAGAACTGAACTGCGCGATCTCAGCCGGTGGGCTTCGAACCAAAACATGCGGACCACCGCGGACGGGGACAGTCGGTCCCGCGTCCCGTCCTGGGGCCGGCGCTATGCTGACGCTCCTACGGCTGTCCTGTTCACCGCCCGCGGCGGGGGGCGAATTTCCTCCGTCCTGCGCGTGACAATTGTCCGCTGTTGCGGCCGCGCGCAGGACTGCGGCTTATGCGCCGTTCTTCCTTGAGCGCCGACGGTCGCCGGCGCGGTGCTTGGGCATGGAACCGAATCCCAGGCAGCGTATTGACATGTATCCGAGTTCCTCATGTCCGAGTAGACGGCACTCTCAACAAAAGGCGCAAACGGCCCAGAGACTCGGCCAATCTCGATCCGGCAACGAGATCGCCGCTGCTGTCGGCGTCAAGCTGACGCATCCGGACAAGGTCATGTATCCAGGCACCAAGGTGACCAAATCCACGCTCGCCGCCTACTACGCAGTGGTCGCCGAGAAGATGCTGCCGCACATTCAGGATCGGCCGCTGTCGCTGGTGCGCGATACTCACGGCGACCTGCAGCAGACCTTCTTTCAGAAGCACAACCTGCCAGGCGTGCCCAGGGCCATCCATCATGGCCACTTGGAGAAGGTGTCCGGTAAGGAAAGCCGCATCTCGTGGTCGATGACTTGGCTGGGCTGATCGCGGGCGTCCAGACGAACGTGCTCGAATTCCACATCTGGGGAAGCCGTCGCCAGCAGCCGGATCTGCCGCACCGCATGATCTTCGACATCGACCCCGACAGGGCTTGGGCTTTGCTGCCGTCAAGCAGGCAGCCCTCGACATTCGGAGCATTCTGGAAGCGCTTGGATTGCAGTCGTGGCCGTTGCTGTCCGGCGGCAAGGGCGTTCATGTGGTCGTCCTGCTCCTCCCGGAGGCAGACTGGGACGAGGTCAAGAGCTTCTGCCAGGACTTCGCCGAACTGCTGGCCCGTACAGATCCGTCGCGCTTCGTCGCCAATATGAGCAAGGCGAAGCGCAAGGGCCGAATGTTTCTCGATTACCTGCGCAACGGCCAGGGCTCCACTGCAATCTGCCCCTGGTCGACTCGGGCACGCGCGGGGGCGTCGTGCGCGGTGCCTGTCAGCTGGGATGAGTTGCCCACCTGCGAAAAACGCCAACGGCTTCGATGTCTTCGCCGCCGCCGCGCGGCTCAGGTGCGCGAAGCCTGGGAAGGTTATTTCGACGTCGCACAAACGCTTACCGACCGCATTCGGCACGCAGTCCGGCAGCAATAACCATAGGTCAGCGACACTACTGATTGGCGCGGACCGCCTTTGCCCCAAGTCCGGGAGCGTCCCCCTTCGAGGCCTGGGCTAGCCTCTAGAGCGAGAGTACGGACCGGTTTGCCGTGACGGGTTGAGAGCTGGAGGAGAGGCCTCCGGCGCCCGTCGCGGAGAAACCAGATGTCCAGACATTACGCTCGCGCCGGCGCCGACCGGGCAAGCCTCTATGATGACATCACCAACAAGATCATCGCCGAGCTGGAGGCTGGGCGCTTTCCCTGGGTGCCCTGGGGCACGGCGGCGGAGCAAGCACCCCTCGCCATGCCGGCCAATGCCGCCTCTGGCCGTGCCTATTCGGGGATCAACGTGCTGATCCTGTGGGGTGCGGTCGTCGAGCATGGCTTTCCCGTCCAGGGCTGGCTGACTTTCCGCCAGGCGCTATCGCTGGGCGGCCATGTCCGCAAGGGCGAACACGGGACCACCGTCGTCTATTCTGACCGCTTCATCCCTGACGACGAGAAGAAACGCGCGCGGGAGACCGGCGAGGCAGCACGGGCCATACAGTTTCTGAAGCGCTTCACCGTCTTCAACGTCGCGCAATGCGAAAATCTGCCCGACGATCTGGCGGTGTTTCCGCCCGCACCAGAGCCCGGACTGATCGAACCGGCCGTCGAGGCACTGATCAAGGCGACAGGGATCGATTTCCGCATCGGCGGCAATAGCGCCTATTATGTGCCGGCGCACGACTACGTGCAGGTGCCGCCTCCGCAGGCGTATTTCGAGACCATTGACTGGCACCGCACCGCCCTGCACGAGCTTGGCCATGCGACCGGCCATCCCTCCCGCGTCGGCCGTGACCTCGGCTGCGCCTTCGGCACAAAGCGATATGCTTTCGAGGAACTGGTCGCCGAAATGAACGCAGCCTTCTGCTGCGCCTCGCGAGGTATTGCGCCGACCGTGCGCCACGCCGATTACCTGGCCTCCTGGCTCGACGTCCTGCGCGAAGACAACCGAGCCATCGTGCGTGCCGCCTCCCAAGCCAGCAAGGCAGCCGACTGGTTGCTCGCCTTCCTTCCGCAACCCGACAACGGAACCAGGGCAGGGCCCGCCAGCGTCGATGAGGTCGAAATCGAGAAGAGGGCGGCATGATCGTTCTCACCGAGGAACTGCGCGTGCCTGCTCGCCAATAGCCGCGATCGCGACGCCGAACACGTACGGGTGGTGAAGCTCTTCAAATCAACTCGGCGAAGGAATTGGCTCGCAACCGCGCTCGAGATGACGTCGATCCGGCTGCCTTTCGGCATCGGCATCGAGCGGGACATGCTCTTTGGCACCGACCTGCCGATTTCCGTCTGGGCAGAGGCGGTCCGCCGGGGCGGAAACCTTCGCGACGCCGAACGCAACTCGACCATGCCGGCCAATCTGGCCGAGACGGCGAGTGAGATCTCAGCTTGTAATCCGCAAGCCGCAGATGCGCAGTCGTGTCTGCGGCCCTGTCCCCACCTCTGGATCTTCGGTGCGGCTCAGTCCTCAGAGTGAGAGGGCTGCGCCCGTCTTTTTTGACGGGTTTGGAGGACGAGAGAGTTTCGGCCGCCCGTCGCGGAGATAGTCCACATGGCTACGCCCAAGCAGAAGATCACCCTCAACGCTTCACGTGACATCCCCTTCAACAAGCTGATGCTGAGCCAGTCCAATGTCCGGCGCATCAAGCGCGGGGAAACCATAGAGGACCTCGCCGCGTCGATCGCCCGGCGCGGCCTGCTCCAGAGCCTCAACGTCCGGCCAGTGTTGGACGGCGAGGGCAACGAGACCGGCATGTTTGAGGTGCCGGCTGGCGGGCGCCGCTATCGCGCGCTGGAACTGCTGGTCAAGCAGAAGCGCATAAGCAAGACCGAGCCAGTTCCCTGCGTCATAAGCGACGCCCACAGCGCGGTCCCGATCGAGGAGGACTCGCTGGCCGAGAATTTTCAGCGCGAAGATTTACATCCGCTCGACATGTTTCGCGCCTTCCAGACACTTCATGACCAGGGCGCGAGCCATGAGGAGATTGCCGCACGCTTCTTCGTCTCCGCAACATTCGTGCAGCAGCGCCTCAGGCTGGCCAGGGTTTCGGCCAAGCTGCAGGAGATTTACGAGCAGGATGGCATGAAGCTCGAGCAGCTCATGGCGTTCACCGTGACCGACGATCACGCCCGTCAGGAGCAGGTCTGGGAGGCGCTCGAAAACTCCTGGTCGAAGGAGCCGCAGCAGATCCGGCGCCTGCTGACGGAGACCACTGTGCGGGCAAGCGATCGCCGGGCGCTGTTCGTCGGTGTCGACGCGTATGTCGCTGCCGGCGGCGTGGTGCTGCGCGACCTGTTCGAGGCCGACAATGGCGGCTGGCTGCAGGACCCCGCTCTGCTCGACCGCTTGGTCGGCGATAGGCTGAAGTCGATCGCCGACGAGATCGCGGCGGAGGGCTGGAAGTGGATCGTGGTCGATGCCGATCTGCCCTACGGGTACAATCACGGTCTGCGGGCAATCGCTGGCACCCCCGTCGGTCTGACCGACGCGGAGCGGGCGGAACGCGAAGCCCTGCGGGCGGAGTACGACCGGCTGGAAGCCGAGTATGGCGAATCCGACGAACTCCCCGACGATGTCGATCAGCGCCTCGGTCAAATCGAGACCGCGCTTGAGGCCTTCGAGAGCCGGCCGATGCACTACGATGGGGCCGAGATCGCCCGCGCCGGTGTGTTCATCAGCATCGATCGTGATGGCGATCTCGTCGTCGATCGGGCCCATGTGCGCCCCGAGGACGAAGCGATGCAGGCGGTCGACGGCCACTCGGCCGAGCCAGGTTGCGCCACCGAGAACGAAGACAGCAGACACAATCCTTCGGCCCGCGCGATTATCACCATCGGCGCGCAGGCGTCCGAGCCTGAGGAGGATGACGGCGACACCATCAAGCCGCTACCCGAGCGCCTGGTCATCGAACTTACTGCCCATCGCACGTTGGCGCTGCGCAACGCACTGGCCGAGAACCAGCATGTGGCCATCACGGCGCTCTTGCACCGGCTCGTCCTCGACACCTTCGGTCAGCGTTCCGCCATCGGCTGCGTCGAGGCCTTCGTCCGACATGTCCACTTGCCGTGGCAGGACGTCGGTCTCAAGGACAGCCCTGCGGCCAAGGCCGTCCATGAACGCCATGAGGCATGGAAGAGCGACATTCCACTGGATGACGACGAGGCCCTATGGGCGTGGCTCGACGGACTCGATGAAGCAAGCCGGCAGACGCTGCTGGCGCATTGCGTCAGCTATGGGATCAACGCCTTGTTCGAACGACCCAATCCCTACGGCAGCGGCGTTTCCCAGCATGGACTCGATCAGCGCCGGCGTGAAGCCGATCGGTTGTCCCGTGCCACCGGGCTTGACATGGTAGATGCCGGCTGGCGGCCGACGGTGGATAACTATCTCGGTCGCGTCACCAAGTCCCGCATTCTCGAAGCCGTGCGCGAAGGCGCCGGCGACCAGGCCGCCCAGCTTATCGACCATCTCAAGAAGGCCGACATGGCCAAAGAGGCCGAGCGCCTCCTGGCCGATAGTGGCTGGCTACCCGAACCGCTCCGCCTTCGCGGCAATGACGCCGCCCGGCCGAATGTGGGCGAGGAAGCTGACCTCCCCGAATTCCTGGCCGGTGATGACGAGGACGGCTCGGCCACCCATGAGACTGCCGCACACGCGGTCGCCGCCGGATAGCACCGTCGGCGGAGTGGCGCGGGTCGCTCGGCCCTTTCTTCTTCACTACGAGTTCACGCCGTTCGCTCATCTTGCCGACGGCAATCCCTATGATGCCTACCTGCCGCCCGATCCCGACAGCGCCAATGGTTTCCTACAGAAGTCGGGGCCTGACGGCGGAATATGATCGAGATCGGTTGATACCGGCAAGCGCTCCACCTCATGGCGGGGCGCTTGTTTCATTTTGGCTTCGGTGGAGGCCAGAGAGGGAGAGGCGAGCCGGGATGGTTTTGAATCCGCACGGTCCAGAGAGAGCGCCGCGCGGCTCGATCCTGTCCCCGCTCTCCCGAGGTTCACACCATGTACATGATCTCGCCCGCTGTGGCAGTTCCCGCAGCCGCGCCGCTCCCGCTCCCCCAAACCGGTGCAGCCGGCGCTATCTTCGCCGCCGCCGGCCTTCTGCTTCCCCATCTCGAGCGCGGCGACAGCATCGACGCGCCAAAGTTGCGCGCGGCGATGGAAGCCGCATTCGGCGCCTCCGACGCCGCCGGCGCCTGGGACTGGAAGCAGGCCTACGATGCCTGCGAGGCTGCGACGGTCCTTTTCCTGCGCAAGTACGGAAAGGCGTTGTTCCGCAAGGCCGCGTCTCCGGCTCTCCGGCTGTCAGCATTGTCGAAGATCGCCCGGCTCATGCCGACGCATACCCGCCGATCCGAAGAAGCACAGACCTTCCAGCAGTTCTCGACGCCGATTCCGCTCGGCATGGTCGCCGCAACGGCCGCTGCCATCACGCCGGCCGACCGTGTGCTGGAGCCTTCCGCCGGCACCGGGCTGCTCGCCATCCTGGCCGAGATAGCCGGCGCCTCGCTCATTCTCAACGAGCTTGCCGAAACCCGCGCGGCACTTCTCTCCGGCCTCTTTCCGGCCGTCTGCGCCAGCCGCTTCGACGCCGCCCAGATCGACGACCATCTCTATCCCGGCGCCGTGCCCAGCGTGGTGCTGATGAACCCGCCCTTTTCGGTCATGGCCAACGTCGAGGGCCGCATGGCCGACGCGGCCTGGCGGCACATCGCCTCGGCCCTGGCGCGCCTTGCGCCCGGCGGGCGGCTGGTGACGATTACCGGTGCGAACTTCGCGCCCGACCACCCGGCCTGGACCGCCGCCTTTACTCGCCTGCAGGAACGTGGCCGCATCGTCTTCTCCGCCGCCATCGACGGCTCGGCCTACGCCAAGCATGGCACGACCTTTCCGACACGCCTCACCGTCATCGACCGGGTGCCGGCGGACGATCCGGACGTGTTCCCGGCAGATCAGGGCGTTGCCCCGGATGCCGCGACGCTGATCGCATGGGTCGGCGAGCATGTGCCGGCACGGCTGCCGGTCACCATACCCGCAGGTGCAACTCCCACATCGTCGTCGGCCGCACCCCGCACAGTGCGCGGCTATCTTGGTCCCACGGCAAGAATAACACCGCGGCCACCGCTCACTGATCCCGATGCCGTTGAGCTCGCCTATCAGGTGCTCGACTGGAAGGCCGCCGAGGGCGGCCACATCAGCGACGCCATCTACGAGGACTACGCGCTTCAGGCGATCCGCATTCCCGGCGCGCAGCCGCACCCCAACCAACTCGTGCAATCGGCGGCCATGGCCTCGGTCGCGCCGCCCAAGCCGAGTTATCGGCCGCGCCTGCCGAAGAACGTCCTTGACCTGCTCTCGGACGCGCAGCTCGAGACCGTCATCTATGCGGGCGATGCTCACGCCGAGTATCTCGCCGGCGCCTGGACGCTCGACGATACCTTTGACGTAATTAGCGCGGCGGCAGATGACGCGGCGCGGGCCGTGCGCTTCCGGCAAGGCTTCATGATCGGCGACGGTACCGGTGTAGGCAAGGGCCGCGAGTCCGCCGCCGTAATCCTAGACAATTGGATGCAGGGCCGTCGCAAGGCCGTCTGGATCTCCAAGTCAGACAAGCTCATCGAGGATGCGCAGCGCGACTGGTCCGCGCTCGGCATGGAGCGCTTGCTGGTCACCCCGCTCTCCCGCTTCCCGCAGGGCAGGCCGATCACGCTGGCGGACGGCATCCTGTTCACCACCTATGCCACGCTGCGGTCCGACGATCGCGGCGAGAGGCTTTCGCGGGTCAAGCAGATCGTCGAATGGTTGGGTCCGGATTTCGATGGGGTCATCATCTTCGACGAGGCGCACGCCATGCAAAATGCCGGTGGCGGCAAGAGCGAACGCGGCGACGCCGCTCCCTCCCAGCAAGGCCGTGCCGGCCTGAGGCTACAGCACGCCCTGCCGAATGCCCGCATCGTCTATGTGTCGGCGACTGGCGCCACCACCGTGCACAATCTCGCCTATGCCCAGCGGCTCGGCCTCTGGGGCGGCGAGCATTTTCCATTCTCGACCCGCGCCGAGTTCGTCGAGGCGATCGAGGCTGGCGGCGTGGCGGCGATGGAAGTACTGGCACGCGACCTCAGGGCACTTGGCCTCTATACCGCCCGCTCGCTCTCTTTCAACGGTGTCGAATACGAACTGCTCGAGCATGAGCTGACGCCCGAACAGGTCCGCATCTATGACGCGTACGCTGGGGCCTTCGGCGTCATCCACAACAATCTCGATGCTGCGATGCAGGCGGCCAACATCACCGGCAGCACCGGCACGCTCAATGCCCAGGCCAAGTCGACCGCGCGCAGCGCCTTTGAAAGCGCCAAGCAGCGCTTCTTCGGCCATTTGTTGACCAGCATGAAGACACCGACCCTGATCAAATCCATCACCGGCGATCTGGAGGAGGGCCATGCGGCCGTTGTCCAGATCGTCTCGACGGGTGAGGCGCTCATGGAGCGGCGGCTGGCCGAGTTGCCGACCGAGGAATGGAACGATGTTCGCGTCGACATCACGCCGCGCGAATACGTCCTCGACTACCTCGCTCATTCCTTCCCGGTGCAGCTCTACGAGCCCTTCACGGATTCGGAGGGCAATCTGTCGTCGCGCCCGGTCTACCGCGATGGCCAGCCGGTCGAGAGCCGCGAGGCGGTCGCCCGGCGCGACGAGCTGATCGCGAAACTCGCCAGCTTGACGCCTGTCCCCGGCGCGCTCGACCAGATCGTCCAACATTTCGGCGCGGACCTCGTCGCCGAAGTCACTGGCCGCTCGCGCCGCATCGTGCGCAAGCGCGACCGCCTGGTCGTCGAGCACCGAGCAGGGTCGGCAAATCTGGCCGAGGCGCAGTCCTTCATGGACGATCAGAAGCGCGTTCTGGTGTTTTCCGACGCCGGCGGGACGGGTCGTTCCTACCATGCCGAACTCTTGGCACGGAACACGCGGCTGCGTGTGCATTATCTGCTCGAAGCCGGGTGGAAGGCCGACACCGCCATCCAGGGCCTGGGCCGCACGCATCGGACCAATCAGGCGCAGCCGCCGCTGTTCCGGCCGATCTCGACCAATGTGAAGGCGGAAAAGCGCTTCCTCTCGACGATCGCCCGCCGTCTCGACACGTTGGGCGCAATCACGCGCGGCCAGCGCCAGACCGGTGGCCAAGGGCTGTTCCGGCCAGAGGACAATCTTGAAAGCCACTATGCCGGCGATGCCTTGCGGCAGCTCTATCTCCTGATCGTACGCGGCAAGGTCGAGGGTTGCACACTCCAGCGTTTCGAGGCGGCGACCGGTCTCAAGCTGATGGACAACAACGGCATCAAGGACGAGTTGCCGCCGATCACCACCTTCCTCAATCGCCTGTTGGCGCTGACCATCGAAGTGCAGGGCGTGCTGTTCGGCGCCTTCGAGCAGCTTCTGGCCGCTCGGATCGGTGGCGCCATCGCCTCGGGCACCTATGACACCGGGCTGGAGACCCTGCGGGCCGAGAGCTTCGTCATCACCGACCGGCAGGTCATCTACGCCCATCCGCGCACCGGCGCCGAAACGCGGCTGCTGACGATCACCCAGCGCAAGCGCAATCGGCCCGTCATGCTCGATGCGGCGCTCCATCACCTTCGCGATTTGCGCGCCATCCTACTGATCAACGAGCAATCTGGCCGCGCCGCCGTGCAGATCCCAACCACCAGCATCATGCTCGACGACGGCGAGATCGAGCCGCGGGTCCGCCTGATCCGGCCAATGGAAGGCCAGAACATGCCGCTCAAGGCTATGGGCGAAACCCGCTGGGTCGAGGCCCACCGTGAAGCTTTCGCTGCAGCATGGAATGCGGAGGTCGCCGAGACTCCCGAGTTTGCCGATGCCGTGCTGCACATGGTGACGGGCCTGTTGTTGCCGATCTGGAAGCGTCTGCCAAACGAGTCGACCCGCGTTTTTCGACTTCAGACCGACGAGGGCGAGCGCATAATTGGTCGCCTTGTCACGCCGGCCTGGGCCGCCAACGCCACGGTGACAGGCGTCGCATCGCTATCGCCCGAGCAGGCGCTCGCGGCGCTGATCGACGGGCGGACGATCCTTGATCTCGCCGAGGGTCTCCAGCTTCGCCGCAGCCGCGTCATGGGCGCGTGGCGCATCGAACTGTCGGGCTTCACCGACATGATGCGGGAGCGCCTCACCGCCTACGGTCTCTTCCACGAGATCATTTCGTGGAAGCTCAGGATGTTCGTGCCGATCGACGCCAACGGGCTCGCCGTGCTGGAGCGCGTGCTCGACCGCTTCCCAATCGAGCGGGTCAGTGAGCGGGAGGCTGCATGATCCCGCGTCACGCTGCATCCGACCTCGCACACCGCCTCGCCGAACATGCCGAGGCGGTGTGCCGCCACTACCTCTCCAATGGCCGTCGCCAGGGCAACTATTGGAGCGTCGGCGACGTCCGCAATGCGCCGGGCCGCTCGACGTTCGTGCGTCTGCAGCCATCCCCGAAGGGACCGCCAGGCAAATGGACCGACGCCGCTACCGGCGAGCATGGCGACCTGCTCGACGTCATCCGCGAATCCCTCGGACTGGTCAACTTCCGGGACGTCGCCAATGAGGCGCGCCTGTTTCTCGCTATGCCAGATGCCATGCCACCCCGACCGGCCGCGCCGATCACGCAGGTCCCCATTGGATCTCCGGAAGCGGCTCGCCGACTGGTCGCCATGTCGAAGCCCATTATCGGCACCCTCGTGGAAACCTATTTGCGTGGACGTGGCATTGCGACTTTGTCCGGCACCGGATCGCTGCGGTTCCATCCGCGCTGCTACTACCGGCCCGGCGATCATGGACCGACCGAGACCTTGCCGGCAATGATCGCTGCTGTCACCGACCTTGATGGACATTTGACCGGCGCGCACCGCACCTGGCTCGCACCGGACGGCACCGGCAAGGCGCTCGTCGACACGCCGCGTCGCGCAATGGGTGACCTTCTGGGTCACGCCGTCCGCTTCGGTGCACCCGGCAGCGTCATGGCGGCAGGCGAGGGCATTGAGACGACGCTGTCGCTCAGATGCGCCTTGCCCGATATGGCGATGGCTGCGGCACTCTCGGCAGCCCATCTAGCCGCCATCCTGTTCCCGCCAACCCTGCGCCGGCTCTATGTCATCCGCGACAACGATCCGGCCGGTGACGGTGCCCGCGACAGCCTGCTCGAGCGCGCGACGGACGCCGGAATCGATGCAATCGTGCTGTCGCCAGCGATGCAAGACTTCAACGAAGACCTCAGCCGCTTCGGACTTGCGGCCTTCCGGGCCTCGATTGCAGACCAGCTCATGCGCAAAGATCGCATCCGATATCTGACACAGGCGGCATGAGCCGGGAGGGGAAGCGCGCGGCGCACGGTGCCGGTGCGGCGCATGGATGAGTGACCCGCCGGCAGAGACCCGAGACCCGGCCTTCGAGAGGGCGATCGGCCCACGAACTGGCCGGCCAGGCAATGGCGGCGGCCGACTATTTTCCGGCGCGCGCGACTGGTCGCGAATGGCAGCGATCGGGCGCGACGCCTTTCCATCGCGAGGCAAAATAGTCGGCCGCCGCCATCCTCCGCTGCGCTCCGGCCCTCCGCATCGCTGCGGGTGTCGGACCGTCCCGCCCGTGGGCTCTCGTCGCCATGAAGGCCGCGAGGGTCGCGGTCAAACCGACGGGAGCATCCCCATGAGAGAGCACGACGACACTGAACCGCACCACGCCGCTTCTGCGACCGATCACATCCTCACCGAACTCCAGCTCTATGGCTGGCGACCATTTGCGGACGAGCCCGATCCGCGACCGCTCCCCGGTGGCGACCAAGTGGCCGGAGCCGTGGCCGACATCTTTGACGCCCTCATCGTCACCCTGGCTGACACGCGCCTCGAACCCGACCTCGATGACTTGCTCTGGTCCCTCACCAATGTCTTCCACCGAGCTGTACAACGGATCGAGCGGCAACTGGAAGACAACGAGCAGGCCCAGCGCTGTCTGCAGCGCGAACAGGATGGCAGCGAGATCAAGGCGGTTGAACTCGAGACACTCACCGCCCAGGGCCAGACCATGATCGAACGGCGGGGCGCCTTCGAGCTCATGCGTGACCAGGCCGCCGAACACTACGATCAGTACACCGGTTCTGCCTGGCGACCGCGCACGGGGTCGATGGTAAACCACCACCATCTCACCGCCGCAATGATCGATAGCCGCGACTTCCTCGCGGCCAGGCGGCGCGCGGAAACCGAGGTCATGTTGCCGGCCGGCCCCAAGATCGCCTTCTCCGGCGGCGATACCGCCGATCACGAGATGATCTGGGCAAAGCTCGACCAAATCCGCGCCAAGCACCCCGACATGGTGCTGATGCACGGCGGATCACGCAAAGGCGCTGAAAAGATCGCCGCCCGCTGGGCCGATCATCGCAAGGTGCCGCAGGTCGCCTTCAAGCCCGACTGGAGCAGACACGCCAAGGCCGCTCCCTTTAAGCGCAACGACCAGATGTTGGCGGTCATGCCGATCGGCGTCATCATCTTTCCCGGCACCGGCATTCAGGAGAACCTCGCCGACAAGGCCCGCAAGCTCGGCATCCCGGTCTATCGATTAGGCGGCTCGTGAGCGCCCCCTTTGACCCTAGATCTTAGTCCAGGTTGGTCACCGCTATTCCACAATCTCACCGATGTGGAGGTATGTCTTTCACGACGCGAACGGCGGCTTCGCGCCTCATGACAGTCGGTTCCCCGGTTCAGTCCATTCACCAAAAGCGGGCGTCGCCAAACGGCCAGCCCTCAGGCTGTTATGTTCGCGGCAAATGCTCAGCTGGGCCGAATGGATGAGGCGCGACGATACCAGGCAAAATTCTGGGCACTCCGCCGGACTGTCACGAGTCCTCGAAGCGCAGGCCGATCTTTCCCGCTGCATGTTCCTGCACGCGTTCGGAAACGCAGATCCTGCCAGGCTCGGCGATCCTCTCCAGACGCGCGGCGATGTTGACCCCCGCGCCCAAGACGTGACCGTCCTGTTCGATGATGTCGCCGACGATCTTGCCGCGATGCGTGGCAATACAGGGATCGAGGTGGTCACGTTGATGGCTGTTCAAGCGCTCGAGGGCACCTTCTTCGTCAGCGCCCATCAGTTGACTGTACCCGGCGAGGTCAGCCGCAAGGATCGCCGAGAGCTTGCGCTCGACCCGACCGATTTCCATCCAGTCCCTCTGCAAGGCGTCAGGATCATATTTGCCCAGGTCAAGCGATCCAAGTCCGCTCTTCCGGTTTTCTTTGGGATCGCGTCAACCATGTCGGGCGCACCCGTTCGTACGGAGCAACTGGCGCTCCGCACGAGGGACAGGGCAACTCACTGGTGACTGGGTGCGTGCCTGACGAAGCTCTTCGTTTCGGCTGAGATAAATGCTCTCACTTACGGAACATCGCAGGTTCGTCGAAGTTGGAAAGCTACGGAGGACGTGCACATGAACAGTGTCATCTATCTTATCGGCCTTATCGTTGTCGTGCTCGCGGTCCTCTCCTTCCTCGGTTTTCACTAGGTGGCCTCATGCAGCATGAGAACGATCAGGGCGGACAGCCCACCGATTTCGACAAGGCGAAAAGCGACGTCTCCGACAGACTTCGCCAGGAAAATGAGCGTGCCAGCGAGTTGCTTCACGACGCGCGGGACGAGGTGACCCGTAAGGCTGGCGACTATGCATCTGAAGCCACGCAGGTCATCTCCGACAAGGCGGAGGAGGCGCAGCGCGACATCGGATCGAGCTTGGCGGCGTTGGGTGGTGCACTGCGAGCCGCCAGCGATCACCTTGCCAGCAACGATGAAAGGAACGCATCGAAGTTCGCTTTGGATGCTGCCAGTGGCCTTGAGCGGCTTTCATCGTCCTTGAAACAGAAGCCCTTTAGCCAAGTCCTTGATGACGTGCAGTCCTTCGGCCGGCAAAATCCCGGTGTCCTGCTTGCGGGATCGGTGTTGGCCGGATTGGCTCTCGGGCGGTTCATCAAGGCTTCTCCGCCGGCAACGCCCGATTCTGAGGCCGCTCCGGGAGGCCTCAGATCACACACCGATCAGCCACAGGGTTGGTCCGCTGATCGTCCACAAGATTTTGGCGTGGTCGGCGATGATGGGGCCACGCAGATCGCGGAGCAGGACAGATGAACACCCAGGACAATCCCAGCCTTGCCGGGCTAGTCACCGATTTGGCCCAGAATGTCACCACTCTGGTGCAAACCGAGGCGAGGCTGTTTCGGGCCGAGCTCTCTGAAAAGCTTACCAAAGCCGGAGCAGGTGCCGCGGAAGTGCTGGGCGGCGCGATTTGCCTGCTCGCCGCGCTCTTGGTGTTGCTGCAGGCGCTCATTATCGCGCTGACGCGGGCAGGGCTTGGCGCGGGGTGGTCTTCCCTGCTGGTCGGTGTGGTCGTGGCGGTCCTCGGCGTCATCCTGCTGCGGACGGGGACGGCCAGCATGGCGCCTTCGGAACTTACCCCCGACCGGACCCAGGGACAGCTCAAGCGCGACGCGAGCGCGATTAAGGAACAGGTGAGATGAACGAGAAATCCGCAGCCGAACTTGAACGCGAGGCCGAGGCTGCTCGCGCTCGGGTGATGGAGACCGCCGAATCCATTCGAGGCAAGATGACGCCTGGACAATTGCTGGATGAGTTCACCGGGCTGTTCTCGGGAGGGGAGAGCGCGGCCATGCTCAGCAATCTCAGAACGCAGGTCCGAGACAATCCTTTGCCGGTCACCATGGTGGGCGCAGGTCTGGCCTGGCTGATGTTCGGCAGCGGTACCTCAAACACCGCCCACCGTTCGGCTGGCTATCCATTGCCTTCAGCGCCGGGACGACATGATGTAGCAGGGGAGCGCGGCGGCTTGGGCGGCACGCTCTCCGATGCCGCGGAATCGCTCTCCTCGAGCGCTGCCAGCGTCGGCGACACCATATCGAGCACCGCAAGAGCCGCTGCGGCGGGTCTGACGGGAAGCGCTGCCAATGCAAGCTCGACGACTGGGGACATGGCGGCGAAAGCCAGCCGCTCCGCGCAAGATCTGTTGGAGGATCAACCCTTGGCCGTTGCGGCCGTCGGTCTCGCCATCGGCGCCGCTATAGGTGCAATTCTGCCCCATACCGCAACGGAGGACGAGCAACTAGGCGCCTATGGCGACAAGCTTCGCGATTCCGCCGAAACTTTGCTCGACAGGGGCCTCGATGAGGCCAAGCAGGTCGCCGCCGACGCCTATGAGACCATCAAGCAGGAAGCTGGCCGGCAAGATATGGAAGCAGACACGATAGCCGATCAGCTCGGCGAGATCGTGAAGTCCACAGCAGACAAGACCGAGCATGCCGTGCGCGAACGTATTTCCGATACGCCTCAGCGTCAAACCTAGCCTGATGGTCCTGGATCAGCGATAGACGGTTCCAGAAGGCGTGCATAATAGTCGCGCTGATCGCTGCGCGTGGAGCTCGATCATGCCCTTCAAAGCACGTGGAAGATGGGCGGACGGGGACTTAATTCCTGACCACCTTGCAACCTGTCAGATTTTCCGACTGGCCAGCAATCTTGTCAGCCAGTCAGGATCCATTTCGGGAACAGAGGACAAAAGCCGTTCGGTGTAAGCGGCATGCGGAGGTGTGAGAACCACGCTCTTCAATCCCTGCTCGACGACTTTGCCGCCGTGCATGACGACAATCTCGTCTGCTATCGCGCGCACCGTGGCAATGTCATGGGTAATGAAGATGTAGCTCATCCCGAGTTCACGCTGTAGGCGCATCAGAAGCTTGAGGATCTCCTCCTGCACAATTTGGTCGAGCGCGGATGTGATCTCGTCGCAGATGATAAGCTCCGGTTCGGCAGCCAATGCCCGCGCAATGCAGACGCGTTGTTTTTGGCCACCTGATAGCTCGCCAGGTAGACGTTCCAGAAAATCCTCGCTCATCTCGACCAGGTGCATAAGTTCGCTTATCCGGCGATCTCTCTGCGCGCCTTTGAGGCCGAGGTAGAATTCGAGTGGCCGCTCTAAGACTTCTTCGACCGTTTGGCGCGGATTAAGGGCGTTGTCGGGCATTTGATAAATCATCTGGACGCGACGCAGGACCTCCTTGGGCCGCGCCTTCAGGCTCTTGGAAAGGAGCTGGCCTGCGAAAGAAATCGAACCCGAACTTGGCGGCAAGAGTCCGGTAACGACTCGAGCGAGCGTCGATTTCCCAGAACCGGATTCGCCGACCACAGCGACTGTTCTTCCGCGCGGAACCTTGATGGAGACATCCTGGAGCACCTTGACCCCTCCGGCATAAGCCGCGGTGACGTTGTCTATCGTCAAGAGATAGTCATCGGCTGGAACTTCGGGCTTGGCGAGCTTGCGGACTGCCCAGAGCGTCCTCGTATATTCCTGGCTGGGGGAGGCCAGCATCTGGCGTGTGTCAGCCACCTCCACGGTAACTCCGTGTCGCAGAACCATGATGCGATCCGCCATTTGCGCCACCACCGCCAGGTCATGCGTTACGTAGATTGCAGCAGTACTGAATTCCTCAACGATGTTGCGAATGGAGGCAAGGACTTCAACCTGCGTGGTCACATCGAGCGCCGTTGTTGGCTCGTCGAATATTATGAGGTCCGGTCGACAAGCCATTGCCATCGCTGTCATGGCCCGTTGCAACTGCCCGCCTGAGACCTGATGAGGATAGCGAAAGCCTATGCTCTCGGGTACTGGGAGCTGAAGACGCCGATAAAGATCCACGGCGCTCCGGTTCGCCTCTTCCCGGCTGACGATTCGATGCGCCACCGCGGTTTCGATGGTTTGTTCCAAAAGTCGATGTGCCGGATTGAAGGAGGCCGCCGCGCTTTGCGCGACATAGGCAATGCGGGAGCCCCGGAGACGACGGCGCCCCTTTTCATTGACTGCCAGGAGATCAATCCCGTCGAACAGGACCGAGCCCTGTGTGATCCGGCAGCCCGGTTTGGCATAGCCCATTGCGGCAAGGCCAATGGTGGACTTGCCGGCGCCTGACTCGCCGATTAGGCCAAGAACCTCCCCCCGCTTCAGCGTAAGATCGATCCCGCGGACGATGGGATGCCACTGTTCGTCCGAGGATCCCTCCACATGCAGATTGCGGATTTGCAGTAGATCCTTTCCTTTTTCGCGTGAGCCTGGATCGCTACTTTTCATCCCGCAACCCGCTTGTTGCGTGCAGGTACCAGTCCACAACGAAATTTACGGATACGGTAAGAAGAGCTATCGCGCCGGCCGGAAGCAGCGGCGTGACATCGCCGTAAGTGATCAGGGTTGCGTTCTCGCGCACCATTGATCCCCAATCGGCCGTCGGCGGCTGAATACCGACTCCGAGGAACGACAGCGCCGCGACTGTCAGGAACACGAAGCAGAATCGCAAGCCGAACTCGGCGACCAGTGGAGGCATGACATTGGGAAGGATTTCATTGGCGATAATCCATCTCGGTCCCTCGCCGCGCAATCGCGCCACCTCGACATATTCCATCACGGCCACGTTAAGCCCAACGGCGCGAGAAAGCCGAAAGACACGGGTGGAATCGAGAAGCGCAATGATAACAATCAGGCTGGTGATCGACGAGCCGAAGATCGACAGAAGCACCAGCGCGAAGATCAGACTCGGGATCGACATCAGCACGTCCACCGCACGCGACAAGATCTGGTCGAGCCACCCCCTATACAATGCGGCAAGGAGGCCGAGCGACACGCCTACCGCGAAGGAGAGCAATGTAGTCGCGACCGCGATAGCGATGGTGTTGCGCGCACCGTAGATCAAGCGGGTGAGCATGTCGCGGCCGAGCTGGTCGGTTCCCAATTCGAATTCCTGATTCCACGGCGCGAAGGCTTCGCTGAAGACCTGCGTCTCGCCATATGGGGCTATCCAGTGCGCGAAGACCGCAACAAGGACGTAGCCAACGATCACCACGATGCCGAACCATGCACTAAGCGGTGCCTTCTTCAGCGCTGTTGTCGCCCGGCTGGCACGCGAGCGCCTCAGCCTCTGAACCGCCGCGATAGATTGGGATCTGGTCATCGTGGGTGCAAGAGCCTGGGGTTGGTGGCGATGGAAATAATGTCGGCCAGCAGGTTGAGAAGGATGTAGGTCGCGGCGAAAATCAGGGCACAGGCCTGGACAACCGGAACATCCCTGGATTTTACCGCATCAACCATCAGTTGGCCGATCCCGGGATAGACGAAAACGACCTCGACCACGACCACTCCGACGATGAGATATGCCATATTGAACGCCACGACAGTGACGATGGGAGCCCAGGCATTGGGCAGGGCATGCCTCAGCACGATCACCATCGGGGACATTCCCTTGAGGCGCGCCATATCGATGTAGGGGCTTGCGAGCATGTTGATGATGGCCGCTCGGGTCATGCGCATCATGTGGGCCACGATCACGAGTGTAAGGGTGATTGCCGGCAGCGCCACTTTCCAGAGGTGCTCCCAAAATGGGGTCTGATCGTTCACATTCGACAATGTCGGAAATTTGGGAACCGCATTGAGTGCCCAGGTCAGTGAGATACTGAGCCAATGGGGCAGGGATTGAGCGAAATCGGATGCAATGAACGTGTCGCGCGAGATCACCAGGTAGGCGAGCATATAGGCGACGAAAAACTCCGGGAACGAAATAGTTGTCAGTGTCACGGCATTCACCAGCCGGTCGAACCAGCCGTTGCGGTACAGCGCGGCGAGAATGCCAAGCCCAAGCGCCAGCGGAACCGCTATCAGCGCGGTCACCGCTGCAAGAAACATCGTATTGTAGAGGCGTGGCGCGATGATCTCGGCCACGGTACGCCGATATCCGGTGCGGCTCGCGAACGAAGAGCCGAAGTCGCCGTGAAGCATTTGCGCGACCCAGACGAAATAGCGCTCGACAGGCGGACGATCGATGCCGATTTCCCGCTGAAAGGCGGCGACCGTTTCGGGCGTCGCCGACTGCCCGAGCGTGGCCTTGGCGAAGTCGCCCGGAAGCATCGCGATGGCAGAGAAGATGATGATGGACACGATGAACAAAGTGACCAGGCCGAGGCCAAGGCGCTGCAGAACCGTTCTTGCGACGGGGTTCATGTGAGTGCCGTCTCCCTTTGGGCGGCAGTCCTGCACTCGGAGCAAGCCGACCGGAGCCTCACAACCATCGTGGCCCCGGCCGCCTTTTCATGCCGTGGCGATCCACCAGCGTTCGGCCATTTTCAGTCCATCGTTCTCCCAGTTGGGCGCCACTTCGCCATGTGCGAGCTTTTTGGATTGGGCGCTGACGAAATTGTTGAAGACCAGCACGATGCTGCCGCCATCGTCGTGGGTTAGTTGCTGCATCTCGGCATACATTCCCGCTCGCTTGGCCTCGTCCGTCTCGGCCCGCGCCTTAACAAGCAATTCGTTGAAATGGGGATTTTTCCAGAACGACTCATTCCAGCTGGAGTCCGCGGCGAAGGCTTGCGTGAACATCCAGTCGGCCGTCGCTCGACCGCTCCAATAGGATGCGCACCAGGGTTTCTTGAGCCAGATATTGTCCCAATAAGCGTCCTCGGCCTCCCGCACGACATTGACGTCGATGCCGCATTGGGCTGCCGTCTCGCGAATGAGCGAAGCCGCATCCACCGCGCCTGCAAAAGCGGCATCGGCGACCGAGAGATCCACCTTCAGGTTCTCCATTCCGGCCTTTTTCAGGTAGTGCTTGGCTTTTTCCGGATCGAAGTTGTGTTGCGGTTGCGGATCCTTGGCGAATTTGATCGCTGGCGCGATCGGGTTGTCGTTAGCCACGGTGGCGTGGCCGAGAAAGATCTTGTCGACGATTTCTTGGCGATTGATCGCCCATTTCAATGCCGTTCGCACGTCTGGATTATCAAACGGCGCCATCGCGGCATTCATCGGCAAGGTATAATGTCCGTAGCCGGTGACCTCGACGATTTCCACCTTCGGATTGCGTTTCAACATGCCGAGGGTCTTGAGGTCGGCGCGGCCGATATAGTCCACCTCGCCCGTCGACAAGGCCGCCATGCGAGCGGCAAGATCAGTGATGGCGATGAATTCCACCTCGTCGAGATAGGGCTTGCCGTTTTTGAAGTAGTTTGGATTGCGCTTGAGTTTCGCCGAAACGCCGGGCTGGAAATTCTCAAGGAGGAAAGCGCCGGTGCGAACCCCTGAAGCCCAGTCCGCCTTGCCGTCCTTGGCTGGCATGATGACCAGATGGTAGTCACTCATGATGTAAGGGAAATCGGCGTTGCCGCTCTTGAGCGTGAAGACCACCGTTTCCGGGCCGTCGGCCTTGATCCCGGCGACGGACTCCAACAGCGACTTCGCCGCCGATTTTGTGTCCTTGCCCATGTGATATTGCAATGACGTCACGACGTCATCCGCCGTCACAGTCTTGCCGTTGTGGAAGGTTGCGCCTTTGCGCAGCTTGAAGGCCCAGGTCTTGGCCCCATCCGAAGATTCGAAGCTCTCGGCGAGGTCCGGTTGGACATTGCCTTTGGCGTCGACCTCAGTGAGGCTGTTGGATAGCGAGCCCGAAAACGCGGTTTGTGTGAACGTATCGGGGTAGCCGGCCGGATCGATTGAATCCGTCGTCGCGCCATGAGCCATGCCGAGCTTGGCGAAGCCGCCGTGCATCGGTTCGGCACGCGCCCTGGCGACGAAGAGCGTGTCGGCGGCGGCGACCGTCAGGCCTGCGGCTATCCCAAGATGAATGAAGTCGCGGCGGGAAACTTTGCTGCCACCGACCAGGCTTTGCGCGAGACCAAGCTTGTATTCAGATTCTGACATTTGACTCTCCCATTGCGGAGTTCTCCGCGTTATTTTTTTCAAGCACCTGCGAACAAATCTGCTAGTTGGCTTCGGCCATCTTTCTTCGAATTTTTCCAATCCCAATCGGCTTTTGGGCCAATCAGGCCGTCACATAGATGCTGCCGGCTTCGACGGTGACTGGAAATGTGCGAGCGCGAATGGACGGATCGACCAAGGCTTCACCTGACTTGATGTCGAATTCCCAGCCATGCCAGGCGCATCGAACGATCTCGTTTTCGCGATGATAGATGAATTGCGCTTGTTCAACGGGCGCGGTTGTCCCGCATTGCGGTCCCTCGCAAAGTGGAGCGCCGCGGTGCGGACAGACATTCAGCAGCGCGTGGAATGAATCTCCGATGCGGAAAATCCCGACCGAAAGGCTGCGGATCTTGGCGATAAACGGAGATCCTGTTTCGATCTCGTGAACGCGGCAGATATATGTCTTCTCGGGCATCGTATGGTTCCTCAGGCAGCATTCGCGGCTTGCGCACGGGGGATGCGTTTGTAGACTTCCAACGCATTCAGTCCCATGATCTTGCTCTTCCAGGCAGGAGGGATTTGCAGCGTGTTGGCATCGTCGTAATCCCAGTGCGGATAGTCCGACGCAAACATCAGCGTGTTTTCCCCGTCCATCGCTTCGAGCGTGGACCAGAGATGTTGGATGTTTGCAGGTTGCTCCAGCGGCTGCGTGGAAAAGCGGATGTTGCGCCGGCAATATTCCGATGGCAGCATCTTCAGCCATGGCGTCTCTTTACGCAGCGCTTTGTAGTCGGCATCCAGGCGCCACAGGACCGACGGAACCCAGGCGACACCGCACTCGATGATCACGAAGTAGAGGTCCGGCCACTTCTCGAAGACGCCATGGGCGATCATGCTTGCCACGTGCGACATCGCGGACATGTGCAAAATGGCATGCGTTTCCCAGAAGAATGTCGTGGGCGCAGGCGCAATGGCAGTTGAATTCACGCCGCCATGCCCGCCCAGATGTATGGCGAACGGCAACCCTACTTCAGCGCAAGCTTCGTAGATCGGATGGTAGAACGGGTCTCCATACGGCTTGACGGACCCTTGGGAAGCGAGAACCTGGACCATACGCGGATAACTGCCCAGACGGCGTATCTCGGCGGCAGCGAGCTTCGGATCCTGTGGTGCGATGATGATCGAACCCATGAAACGATCGTCTTTCGGCAGCCATTGGTTGATCTGATAGTCATTGTAGGCGCTGACCAGGGCGCTGGCATAGTAAGGATTGGCGAGGGTCGACGCCTCGATCGGCTCATCGCCGGTGAGGATCGCCACGTCGACTTTGTACTTGTCGAGGTGCTTCTCTTTCATGATGAGATAATTGTCGGCTTCCGTCTTCGGACGGACGTCCTTGCGGGAGAAGTCCTGCGGATGAAACCAGGGGCGATG
The DNA here is from genome assembly GCF_040324475.1 of Mesorhizobium sp. C268A. Classification (NCBI taxonomy): domain Bacteria; kingdom Pseudomonadati; phylum Pseudomonadota; class Alphaproteobacteria; order Hyphomicrobiales; family Phyllobacteriaceae; genus Mesorhizobium; species Mesorhizobium sp. C268A. The sequence goes on along the minus strand of NZ_JAMYVX010000001.1, from coordinate 295,742 downwards.
GCCATGCGGAAATGCGCCGACTGGACCTGTTTTCTCGCCCTCGGTGAACATGTCTTTCCACAAGCCGGAAAGGTATGGCGTCAACACGGTGGCGCTTGACCAGTAATTGTGACAGTCGCAATCAACTATGAACACTTTGTTCCGCTCCGTGGCCCGTCCCGGCGGTGCGCCGGCCGATGATCTGGTGCAGCTTCCCCCTTGAGTATTGTTTGATCAAGCTTATGGTAGGCAGGAACATGATCGAATTTTTCGATCGGGATTTCCATGCAGCTTGATCACATCGAAACCTTTCTCGACATCATCGAATCGAGAAATTTCAATCGCACCGCAGATCGGTTGGGCTTAACCCAATCGACAATCAGCACCCGCATCAAGAACCTGGAGAGCGCAATCGGATCTGAACTGTTCCAACGCGGACGCGCCGGGGCAGAGCCGACTGCCGCAGGGCGCCGGTTCGAAGCCTACGCAAGATCTCTGGTATCCACTTGGTCGCAGGCTCGCCACGATGTCCGGGCCTTCAACCGTTTCGAAGGCACCTTGCGCGTTGCCGCCCAAGTGGGCATGACCCGCTCAGTCCTGCCCGGGTGGGTCGAAACCCTGTGCCAAGCACTTCCGAAGTCCTCAATCCATGTCGAGTCGGATTATTCGAACCAGATGGTCAGCGACCTCAGCATGGGAAACCTGGATATCGCGGTGCTTTATGCCCCCCGCTACTTGCCTGAGATCGCATACGAGCACCTGATGGTCGAGGAATATTTAATGGTTTCGACTGCCGCCAGAAACCTGTCGGACGTCGATCCCGACACCTACATCCGCCCAGGCTACACCGTCGTGCTGGAGAAAACGCACGCAGAGATGCTGGCTCAATTGGCGATCTGCCGACTTTCGACCGGATCGGAAGCTCTGGCGGAGATCATGCTCCGGCGAACGGGCGGCACTTGCTACATGCGCAGCGATGATGCGCGCAGGTTTACCGGTGAGATTCCATCGTTCCTGGTCGAAGGAGCGCCGACCTTGCACCAGCCAGTCCATACGGCGATACTGGCACGCCGCAAACACGAACCGATCATTCGCAAAGGCATCCGTGCTCTCCATCTCGCTGTTATGTCGCTGGAGGTTTAATCGATATTCCCGATCATAACGCTGGGATAATATTGCTGTTCAGCGGGGTAAGAACTGGCATGTTCGCTCGACCTAACGCCGAGCCGCACGATGAATGCATACGCCTCCATCCAAGCCTCAGATGTCGTGCCCACCATGCGTCAGCGGCGATGGGCACAAAAGACGCGAGATATAGTGCTCTGCCGTCGCGTGATAGACGAGACGCACGATGTGAAAACATTTGTTCTCACATCTGCCGCTGGTCGGATGTTCTGCTTCAGCGCGGGCCAGTATGTTCTCGTGCACCTCAGGATCAACGGCGCCACAATAACGCGCGCCTACTCGGTATCGTCACCGCCGACGCGACCGCTTGATCTTCAGATCACCGTGAAGCGAACGCAGGGCGGGCTCACTTCCAACTGGATCCATGACCATTTGACGCCGGGCAGCGAGATCGAGATCGAAGGGCCGCTCGGTTCGTTCAATCTGGATAAATTGCCGTCGGAGAAACCTGTTTTCCTTTCGGGCGGGAGCGGCGTGACTCCGACCATGTCAATGCTGCGTGCGCTTACAGACCGCGCAGACGACAGGGAGATCCGCTTCATTCACAGCGCGAAAACCCCAGGCGACATCATCTTCCGAGCGGAACTGGAAGCACTTGCCGCTCGCTTTCCCAATGTTCAAGTGACTTTGGTTTGCGGCCAGGGAGGTCCCGCTTGGACGGGTTCAACCGGCCGAATTGATGGTCGGATGCTGCTGAGCCTGGTTCCCGATCTTCACAAGCGCACCGTTTTTGCCTGTGGGCCCGAAGGATACATGAAGACGGCACGCGCCTGCCTTGATGCAATAGGCTTCCCGCCGGCGCAGTATCACGAGGAGAGTTTCGGAGGCAGCAATGGTTCTCGGTCGGAATTGGGCTTGGCGATTTCGTCTTCGGTCCGTTTTGTCCGCTCGGGTGTGGAGCATCGCTGCGCGCCCGGAGAGACCCTGCTGGACGCGGCGCGGAACTGTGGCATCTACATCCCAACCGCCTGCCAGCAGGGCGTTTGCGGAACGTGCCGAATAGCCAAACTATCCGGCGAGGTTACCATGGACGATTTGGGCGGACTGAATGCTAAAGAGAAATCTGCCGGCTATGTCCTGGCATGTTGCAGCCGCCCGCGAGGGACGGTTTTGCTCGATGCTTAGCTCGGCGTTGTTGACTGTTGGAAGATTCCGTCGGCGCACGCATCGGCGTCAGGGTCTAACCCAACGGCTCGACGCTCGAAGCTGTCAGTCCGTTATCGGCCCCCAAATGAGACGTTGGAAGCATTGAGGGCAGGGGACAGTTCGTGGCGCAAACGAGATAGCAGCTCCGAGTAGTCATCGCTGTTCGCGAAACGGTCGATTTCTGGACATCGCAATGTCGGGTATGGACTAACGCGCTATCTCGGCTCGAGGACCCATTCAGGTACGCGCCTGACATTAGGTATTGAGCATAGATCCGTGCGTCCCGGAAAGCGGACGCGGCACGATCCGGGTTAGGCGAGTAAGATAATACGCTCGATGACGGCGGCGCGCGCGGGAACGTCGCAACCAAGGATGAAGCTGTTGCTGGAGTCGAGCGGGCATTCACGCGGCCATGCCGGAGCAGATCGGCGCTACGACGGCCCAGCAGCCTTTGTCGCGGGGGGTTGTGTGCGTCAAGTTCTGCAAAATGGGGCAACCATGATGCTGGTCCTGCGGCTTGGCGCAGAGCGACCAGCGATCGCCATTTCCGATGCCAGCGCCTAAGCCTTTTATGAGACCTAAGCGCAGCTTGCCGGCCGCAGCATGGTCCCAATTTGGGACGAATAGTTTGGCACCCATATTGCACCCACATCTTTCGCCGGCTGATCCCCGGTCCTGATCGCGTACTCTGATCAGGTGTAAGGCTCGCCGGGCTCGAGGTTGTTGGGGTCTTCGCCCGGCGAGTTGTCTGCCAATGCGCAGTCACAGCCACATGGTGACGCCATACTCCGAAATGCCGCAAGCATTCCGCGGTTGTGCATCGCCCGACCAAGGTCGATCGGTATGGGACTTCAGTCGCGCTAAAGGGGGATACGGTCTGCGACTCCGGATTTTTTGCTAGATTTCAGAGGGTTACAAAGCGCTTCGCAGTCGTCAGTCGCTCATTGCAACAAGCATTTATCTAAAGTTCATTCAGTCGAATTAGGAAACTCTTATAAGCCGCTCTATAACGAATCGGCGAGGTGGCTATTCGCCTGAGGAGGTACCATGACATCCCGAAAAACCCTTTTGGCGGCGCTTGCCGCGCTTGCGCTAGTGACCGCTCCTGCTTTCGCTGGTGCGGGTGGAAACGGTGGTGGTCACGGCAATGGTGGTGGTCACGGCAATGGTGGTGGTCACGGCAATGGCGGTGGTCACGGCAATAGCGGCAAGTCCGGCAACGGCGGCGGGAAGTCCGGCAACAGCGCTTCGCACGGCAAGTCGGCATCGGCTCACGCCGGAAAGAAGGCCTCGGGCGAAGACCAGGTCGCCGTCGACGACATTGAGGTCGCCGCGACGCCTAAGGACAAGAACATTCACGCCAAGCTTGGCCGGCTGAACTCGCTGCAGCGCAACATCAACGCTTATATGAACTCCAAGAGCAAGAAATTCGCCGGCATTCAGGCTTATGTGACAGCTTCGGCTGCCGCCAAGGGCGCCCAAGCCGCGGTAGATGCCGCCCAAGCGGAAGTCGACGCGTTGAACGCCAAATTGAACGACCCGAATACTCCGGCCGACCAAGTCCCGACCCAGGAGCAGATCGATGCAGCGCAGGCGGCGCTCGATGCCGCCAATATAGCGGCGGCCGATGCTGCTGCCGCCGTCCCATCGCTGGATGACGCGCTCGCCGATATGGCCAACAAGCCGGTCGACGCCGAGGTCACCGAATGGGCCAACAGCGTGCTTGCCGAGAAGATCGACGAGATGGCTTCCAAACAGGATCCTGCGCCAACGCCGTAAGACCGGTCACCGCTGAAACGACCCTAGTCGAACGTGCAAGCCGCCGGGTCACACCCCCGGCGGCAGGGAGACGACGAGCTTGCCACCTTTTCTCCTCTTTGAGGGCGACCCCTAAACAAGCGGAGTCGCTACCGACGCTTAGGAACAAAAGTGCCGAAATACCGTGTTGAGGAGATCGCAGCCGATGCCGTGACGGCCACCCACACCGTCAACGCGAAAACTCCGATCAGGGCGGCGCGCGAAGCGGCGGAACGCGAGGTCATTCTACGCCCGGCCACATCTTCGAATACAGCTCAGCCTGTAGGGCGGTCCATACCCGGCTGGCCGCGGCTCACGCTGGTTTCTTGAAACGCACCATGCCGTCGACCTCGATGCGCAAGTTCGACTATTGACCCGGACCAGGGTTCTCTCGGTCTGTTTGAGCGAGGGGGGAAGCAATACGATTTCCTGGGCGTGCCGCTTGAGGCGTTTGTCGCGTTCAAATCTGCCCCACCAAGGGCCGCTATTCAACAATCACATCCGCGACCAACTATGCATTCCGGCTCGCCCAAGAAAAGGCTGCAGGCTCCTTGGACGATTAAGGGAGGTTCTTTCAGAAAAACGGCCCGCGCTGATCGAAGGGCGCGGGCCGGTCCGTTGCCGCCGGTCGGCAGCGGGAGGCATCCATTCCGGCCGGTGCAAACCAGCCCCTCCCGCCACAATTAGCAACCTTCGGCAGTCGTTTTCATCTGTCCAGGGGCTGCGGACTTGGCACTGGTGTCATCCTGTTGACCAGGAGCGGCCTGCTTAGCACTGCCACTCTGCTGGCCGGGCGCACAGTCCTTCGCTGAGTTCGAATTGGTCGACTTCGTTGTGGTCGAATCCGTGTTGTTATCTGTCGTCGGCATCGTTGTGGTAGTGGAGGAGCCACTCGACGTCGTCCCTGTTGTCCCTGTCGTCCCCGCGAACGCAAGCCCGCTGGAAAGAGCCATCATGGCAGTGGCAAAAAGAAGCCGTTTCATTCTTCATCTCCTAATGGCAAGTAATGTCCCTTCCATTCGATAACGGGGGATGCGAAGGATCGGTTCCAACGCGACCTTGTCTTGACCGGCAGCTTTGGGGCGGCCGTTAGCGGACTGGCAGCCTTCACACGGCGGATCTTCGGTAGCTGACATTCCGGCTAGCGCGGACATCGCCTTCCCCATGGGCAGAAATTAGTCTCCTGGGGCCCGCCCACGTTTCTCTCAAGCCACCGATTTCATGGCCGACAGGTTATCACGATGTGTCTGAAGGTGGAGAAGCTGATCGTCGCCCCTTGGTTGTGCAGCCCTTCAGCCGTGGGCCAACCTCCGAACACCCTTGAAAAAGAACTTGAAGTCGTCCCGCACCAGAGCGAACGTCTTCGGATGATCGGGATAACACGGCGGTCACGAGACACCTGTTCCCGCGTCTTTTGCTCGCTCGCCGGCGCAGCGGCAAATTGATCATAGACGGTACTAAGTGGTCTTGCTGCTCCGGCATCTCGCCGTGAGGAAGAAATGACGCTGAGGATGCCCAACTGTCGTCGGGTCCGCTGGCCGCGCTTATGGGTCACGCGGCAGGCGTTGCAATCCCTTCTAAAGCGATGATCCTGGTGTTAGCGGAACGTTTGCGGATCTCGATCAGCCGGGCGTATTCCGGCGAATTATACCAGCCCATCAATGACGCCATGTCGGGGAATTCGACAATGACCAGTCGGTGTGGATCCCAATCACCTTCCAAAACCTTGGTGGCGCCACCGCGGCCCAGGTACCGCCCACCGTACCGCTCTTCGGTAGCGGGAACGTCCCGCCGATATTCCTCGAACAAGGCAGCGTCTTTTACGTCTACATCCGCTATCAGATAGGCAGCCATCTGTGTTTCCTCCTTAGACCCCGCTCGCCCTCCTCGGCTTCGGCGTCGTCGGTCCGCACCCTAACGACGATCTCCGTGGCGACATCCAGCGCCAGCGCGCTTTTCGATGATTGTTGGCGCTGCCACGGCTTTCCTTCTTTCGCATGGTTCGCAAAGATTAGCATGATCGCTGCTCTCGTGTCTGGCGGTCTCCCTCAAAGCGTCATCGAGCGCCCTTCAGATGAGACACCGCCGTCTCGACAGGTAGGCTCGGCAGTGTTCGGTTTTTCTTCGGTTCTTTTCATCCAAAACTTACTTGTAGAAAAGCGCGAATGAAAATAGGAAATATGCAACCTGAAAGATGATAAAAATCAGCAAGGTCCATGCAAGGGACTTCCAGAACGAATCGGTTGCTAGGTAAGTCCAGGTCGCTACCACGGTCGACGTGGCAAACATCCCAATCAGTAATCGCGGAAAAAACATCATGTTCAATGCCGCCCATAGCTGGACCGACCGGTCTCACGTCTACTCCCCAGAAGAACGTAAGGTTTCACTAAATTAGTAATTGCGCAAGCACCAATGGCCAGAACCAAACCTTCCGAACAGCTTTCCCGGGCTGAAATCGAGCGCTTCCTGGCGGCAGCCGAAGCGCTGCACAAGAGCATATTCGGGTCGCTGTGCGTACCACAGCGAGCATGCCAAGCTCTGTGAGGTCCATCGACCCCTTTTGAAGGCGATCGAGAACATCACCGGCCACAAGGCGCAGTTCATCCAAAGGAACGGGACAGGGCCGTCTCAGCCGCGCGGGAGCCGTCTGGCTAGCCGCCGGTCAAGTCCTATAAGCTCGGATGCGAAGCTTCGCTTCTCTTCCCGCAGGGTATTGCGACGCATTTTAAGCGCTTGAGTTTGCCGACGGTCTTCTCGAAGCGTACACTTTAATACCTGGGGTGGCGAAGCCCGCCAGCCGAGTGGTTGCCCTCCGCTCGCAGCCAACCGGCTCCGTGGCTCGGTGAATGGCTAGCACTGTCGCAGCAGTCCTCCGAACGCAGCCCGCCATGGCGGTGGCCGGCTTAGCAGTCTGATGCCCCCTCGCGGGCGAGATTGTCCACGTCGAGCGGATTGCTGACCAGTTTCAGCGCGCCGTCCGGGTTGCGCGGCCATTCCGCTTCCGGGCGATCCCAATAGAGTTCTACCCCGTTGCCGGGGATCGCGCACATAGATCGCCTCCGAGCCGCCATGGTCATTCGCGCCGGTGAGCGTCACCCCTGCTGCTCGCAGGCGGCGCAGCGCAGCCGCCAACGCCGCCCGTGTCGGATAGAGAAAGGCGACATGGTGTAGGCCCGTCGTGCCAATCGGGGGCGCGGCGCCGCCGCGGCTTTTCCAGTTAGTGAGCGCCAGATGATGGTGATATCCGCCCGCCGCGAGAAAGGCAGCCTCCTCGCTTAGCGACATGGTGACGCCGAACCCGAGGGCACCGCAATAAAAGGCTAGCGATCGCTCGATGTCGGCGACGTTGAGATGGACGTGACCGACCCGAACGCGCGGGTTGATGGCATATTTTTCGACGACGCTGGCGGCGTCATTGGGATTGATCGATTGATCGTTCATGGCCTCCGCTCCCCTGCTGGCGATTTCCACAAGCGAAATCATCGCGCAAATGCATTGCCCGGAAAATATGAGATGACTGGAATGAGCATCCCGTTTTCTGCATAATCCGGGAATGCGCATCGACGAGATATGTGTCTTCATCAACGTCCTCGAGGCAGGGAGCTTTGCCGGCGCGGCGCGCCGTCTCGGCATGCCTGCAACGACAGTGAGCGCCAAGGTCGCGGCCCTGGAGCGACGGCTCGGGCTCTCGTTGATCCAGCGCACGACCAGAAAGCTGCGCGCTACGCCCAAGGGCCAAGCCTATTTCGAGCGGTGTCGCATCGCGCTGCGAGAAATCGAGACCGTCGAAGCTGAGCTTCGCGCAGAGTCGGCGGGGATGGACGGACAGCTTCGGCTGACGGCGTCAGTGGATATCGCGCAGACGCTTCTACCGCCTGTTATTGCAGCGTTCCGTAAGGCTTATCCGGCGGTCGCCGTTGATCTCGTCGTCACCGACCGCGTTGCCGATCTCGTCGCCGACGGCATCGACCTCGCCGTGCGCGTCGGCCCGTTGCGCGATTCCAGCCTGATCTCACGCGCTTTCGTGACGGGTCCTTCAGGACACTTCCAAGGCCTACCTCGGCCGCCGGGGCACACCTGTCTCACTGGAGCAACTCGAACATCACGATCTAATCGCCCTCAGCAAGGCATGGGCGCGACCGCTGCCGATGCTGGCGGGCGACCGGAAGATCGGTGTTGACCTGACAGGGGGCCTCACCTGCGATGATCTGCTAACGGTGAGGGCGCTCGTGGCGATAGGATTGGGCATCAGCTTTCTTCCAGGCTATCTCGCCCATCAGCTCGATCTGGTGCGGGTACTCCCCGAACTGCGTTCACCGTTTACCGGCCTAGTCTTTGCTTATCCGGCACAGAAGTGGGCGCAACGACACCGGTCGCACCTGGTGCAGATGTTCGACAGCTCCGTGGTGCGCGGTCATGTCTCGGCGGTAGGGGCAAAAGGGCCTAGGCGATAAGATAGGTATTGCCCTGCGGAATCGGGTGGGATTCTAACTGCGATGACACACGAATTGCTTGCAGACGACGGTTGGGCCGAGACGATTGAGCTTCTCGGCGGCGAAGATTTGCTTACGCGGAGCGCCCGCGAGACGAAGGCGTTCCTGCGTCCGCAGGGCGTTCAATCGGCGCCCGATTTGTTGCGCCTGACGCGCGGCGGCTTCTCGACCAAAATCCATCTGAAGACACCTAACGCGTTCATTGGACAGCGACCCATTACTTGGCCCGCCGGCTCATGTTGGCGGGCTTTTTTGCGTCAGTCGGGAACAACCTCGCTCTGAGGCTGTTCGTTCACACCCGGCTCGTTCTTCAGCGATTCCTGCCGGTGACCAAGATGTCCTCTCCACTCGTCATGGTCGGCCCGCGCAGCCTCGGAAGCAGGCGCGGGCCTCATTCGCCGTCATTGCTGTGTGCTCGGTGCGCAACCGCTTCTTTGAATGCGCGTGCTGCTGCATCGCAAGCGACACGTGAGGAGCCGTTCACGGACAGGATGATTTCGGCTGCCTTCACGGTCAAACCGTGTTTTTCGGCGAACTCTGCGGCTGTGTATGCGAGTTTTGTTTTTTCGCTACTCCGCATTTCTGACTCCATAGATCTCTTGCGCCTCGTGCAAGCTCTGTCGGGCCTGTTGCAGTGATCGATGCAAGTTCGCCAGCAATTCGTCGGCGTCGGCCGTCGGACTGCCTTCGTGATCCAGTAAGCCGACGATAATATCCTGCTTGGAAACGATGCTCTCGTTGTGAACGAGTTGGCCCATAAAATATATGAGCCGGCTCTGTGCCGGTGTGGGCATGGGCCTTCTCCCTGGTCGGGCGAAAGCCTGATGATCGCTCCCAAGCGCCTCGTGCCTGTTTGTTTTTGATTTTTCGAGGCGACCGCAGCAGTGTGCGCTCGTTAGCAGGCCATGGCAACCGGCCAGGCAATTGCAGCATCCACGCTGCGCACGCCGCCCTGACCGCGCGTGCCGGCCCCTGGCGTCGCTCGGCCGCTACTTCAGTGTTTCCGGTTGACAATCGTGGTCGGCGCACCGCATTTTCGCATTGAGGGACAAACGTGGGGAACCCTGCATGAAGAAGCCTTATCAGAAGCCGGAACTAAAGAAGCGCGAGAAGCTCTCGGCCGTAACGGCTGTGTGCACGCCATCAACCTGCACCGATGAGTGAGAACCTTTAGGCCCAAGGCGCTTTGCCGAAATTCGCTAGAGAGGGACTGCAGTGAAGAAAGAATACAGCAAGCCAGTACTGACCAAACGTGGGCGTCTCAGCGCAGTGACGGCGCAATTGGCACCCAGTGTTGAACCCAGAGGAGCCTAGGCAAACCCCTGCAACAAAGCCAGTTGGCTTCGGCGGCGGGCTTTTCCGCTTCCAGGCGCCGAAACTTATCTTCGCGTGCCTGTCACAACGAGCCATGCGGTTTCCGTGCTCGGTCTCCGCACTTCAGGGTCGCTGAACCCTGCCTCTCGCAAGGCAGCAATGACCTCATCCGGCTCGCGAGGTGTAAAAATATCGGCCGGCATGTTCATCCGGTCCATATGTGCCTTCGGGAGGAAGCCAAGCACGACGCGACCGCCTGGTTTGAGGACGCGATGGAGCTCTGCGGATCCAGCTCTAAGGCTTTGCCAGAAGTACACTGTGTGGACGCTGAGAGCCTTGTCGAATGTGCTATCCGGCAAGGGCAAGTCCTCGACTAGCCCGGTTCGGAACTCGGCTCGTCCGACGCGCACTGCATCGGCGAACCGGTGGGAGGCAGCGTTCACGACATCCTGCGAGCGGTCAACACCGCAAACGAATGCTGCCTCACGGATAAGTTGCGGCAGTAAAACTGCGCCGCCGAAACCGACCTCCACGGCACGATCTACCGGGACCAGGTGCACTTGATCGAGAGCGTAGCCGTTGAGCCGGGCATTGCCCCGGTTCATTCCGGCCCGGACCAGCCAGCCGCCGGTTCGGTCGGCCAGGACAGTGGTTTCGCTATAAATCGTGGCGCCATCCGATCCCACCCATATTCGGGTCATCTAGCCACCATGCGCCTAGAAGCGGCCGCCCCGCAAACGCTGCTTCGATAGCGATGACCAGTTGGGTTGTGCTGCGCTCTTAGGCGTCGCATTCCAGCGGCTGGTGGTCCGGTTGCTCGTGCCACATCACCTGGCGGAAGTCGCGACGGTCTACCTTTTGCGCGCAAATGGGGCGCGCATAGAAATGCTCTTCCCAGTCAGGTCATGTGGCTTGCCGGGGATGGGCGGTCCGAGGTTGGCTATTCTGGCCGTGCCCGACCGAACCCGTCGTAGCGGCAAAACTTCTGCAAGGCGTGCCCGTTGTCCGATCGCCCGCTCGCATTTTTTGTACCATATATTCGCGGCTTCCATTAGCATCCCCTCATGGCAACTCTGCGGTACGGCGTAAGGCGGGAACCGGATGGGACGTGGACGGTGTTCGACGTGTTCACCGGGCTGCCGGCTATTGTAGCGGGCCACCCATCTGTCGACCTTCCCGACATGGAGTATGCCGAAGAGCTGGCGGCCATCCTGAATGCCAACGACCTGAAGCAGAGGCTATCTCAAGGGAGGTTCCCCGGAGGGTTCGCCTGACTGAAGTGGCATTAGCCCCCGTTGTATGCCCATCCAGGATGGTTCGTCCGATCCGAGCAAGCATTTGTTATTGATCTACCGACTACGACGGTCTTAAATCGACTTGCCATTGCGTTTCGTAGGGAGGATGTGATGAGCAACGTGGTGTCAATTCGCAAGGCCACGCCTCGCGTGGAAGTGGTCGGAGCCAGTGGCGAATGGGTCGTCCGCATCATAGAGACCGACCAGGAAATTACACGCTCATTCGGCCTGGAATCGTTTGCGCTGTCCTTCGCTGAAGGCCAGCGGATACGGCTACATCTCGACAAGGTTGTGCGGCTTCAGGACCCTCCTGCGGCTAGGTAACCTCAGTACCTGGACGGTGTTGGACGATTCCATGGCTGGTGAGATGCTTGCGGTGTGACGTCTCTCGTCCGCCGGACGCAAGGGCGGCGGGCACCTTTTGAATTGACAAGGCGCGGGCTGATTGACAACCTTTGGCTGTAAATGCGCTTTGCCTCAAATTTCCACTGGAGGGACTGCATGAAGAAAGAATACAGCAAGCCAGTACTGACCAAACGTGGGCGTCTGAGCGCAGTGACTGCGCAATTGGCACCCAGTGTTGAACCGCGATCCACATCCTAAGCAAACCACGGCCCTGCAACAAAAGCCCGCTGGCTTCGGTCGGCGGGTTTTGTTCTGACGCGTGGTAGGAACCGGCGATGAGGCTGTTCCTCGTCGCACTCGTTGTTTTGTCTTTGATGGCCGTCGGCTTCTGGCTGGCGGCCCAGTTGTTCCTGCCTCACTGATCGAGCTCCAGCGGCTCATGATCTGGTTGCTCGTGCCACATGACCTGGCGGAAGTCGCGCTTGTCGACCTGCTGGCCGCAGATCGGGCATGGGTGAAATCGATCGTGCCCGTCCTGCGGTTGGTGTGGCTTGCCGGGCTTAGGCGGTCCAAGGTCGGCTATTCTGGTCATGCTCGAACGAACACGATTTCGCGGCAAAAGTTCCTTCAGTTGCTCTTCTCAGTTGGTGAAAGACATCGCACCAAAAGCGATAGTCATCTGGTCGACCGTCGAAATGAGCCTCCAAAGCGCACTGCGCCACGGCGGTCGCCGCTTCCAACCCGTAGAGATCGACCGCAGATTGAGCGGCCTGATCTCGGTACATGCGAGGCGAGGAGGAATTGCAGCGCACCTATTTCGTCTGGCAGGTCGGACTTCATCGAATCGGAATGGGTTTTTTACACATTCGTTTATCTATTCATGGTTTCTAATACATATGGCATCCAACGCGTTCACCCGGATCTGGTTTGCTTTGAGCCGCCTAAGGCGCGCCACGAACGGTAACGTTGCCGTCATCGTTGCCTTCACCTTGCCGGTCGTGGTTGGCGGCGCCGGCCTCGGTGTGGAGACATCCTTCTGGTATTACAGCAGCCTTAAGCTGCAGGCCGTTGCCGATGCCGCGGCCTATGCCGGTGCGCTCGAGAAAGTCGCGGGTTCCGATAACCCGACCATCATCGCCGCCGCCACGCAGTCCGCGACCTCGAACAATTTTGCCACGCCGGGCACGATCCAGGTCAACACGCCGCCATTGTCCGGCCCGAACACCGCAAAGAAGGCGGTGGAGGTCATCGTCAAGCAGAACCTAGATCGCTACTTCACGGCGATTTTCAACCAGGCGCCCGTTGCCGAACAGGCAAGGGCGGTGGCGCTGATCAATGACGCCTCCAAGGCTTGCGTGCTGGCGCTCAGTCAGTCGGCCTCCCAGGCTGCGCTCTTTTCCGGCAACACCACCGTCAACCTCACCGGCTGTTCGGTCATGTCGGACTCGATTGCCTCGGACGCCATAAAGACGCAGGGCTCGGCGGTGCTCAAGGCCGACTGCCTGATCACGGTCGGCGGCATGGTGCTGAACAATCCGGCGACCACGGTCTGCAAGTCCAACATCACCCAGGCCTTGCCGGCAGCCGATCCTTTCTCCAGCCTGGCGGCGCCGACGGCCGGGAACCCGTGCAAGTCTGTCAACGGCAACAAGACGTCGCAAACACTCCAGCCTGGCACCTACTGTAGCGGCATGAGCCTCAGCGGCAACGTCACCCTGCAGCCCGGCGTCTACGTCGTGCAGGGCGGTATGAAGGTCAACGCCAACGCGGTCGTCGCGGGCAGCGGGGTAACCATCTTCATGGCAGGCAGCAACACTGTCAGCATGAACGGCAACGCCAAGGTGACGCTGAGCGCGCCTACCTCCGGAGCCTATTCCGGCGTGCTGTTCTACGGCGACAGGACCGGGACTGCGGCACAGAGCACCTTCAATGGCACAGCGGACTCGCTTTTGACCGGCGCCATCTATTTTCCCAGGCAGCAGGTCAACTATCTTGGCAACTTCTCGGGGAACGGTGGCTGCACTCAGGTCGTCGCCGACACCATCCAGTGGTCAGGCAGTACGACCATCAAGCAGGACTGCACCAGCCTCGGGATGAAGAACATTCCGGCGACGCAATCCGTTCAGCTCGTCGAGTAGCGGGATGGGTGGGCGGACCTTGCGCATTGTCCTGGACAAATCCGGGATAGCTGCCGTCGAGTTTTCCATGTTGCTGCCCATCCTGTGCCTCGTTTGCCTCGGCATCGCCGACGGCTGGTCCTACGTAACGAGTTACCTGCAGATGCGCGCGGGCGTTAAAACCGCGGCCAATCTCGTAATGGCCGGCGCGTCCAATGACACGGGAACGCAGGCGGTCGCGCTTTCGAGCTGGAACGACAAGCCCGAGGACGCCGCCGTCGTGCTGATCCGCTCCTATTTGTGCGGCGCCACGGTCGTGGATGAGACCACCATCTGCGGCGGAACAAAGCTGCCGACTGTCTTCGTCCAGATAACGGCCACGGGCACCTGGGTGCCCCCGTTCAACTTCGGTGTTTTCCCGGACCCGCGCGCGATCAGCCATCAGGAGGTGATCCGTGTCCGCTGAAAGGATCGGATCCAGGTGGCGCCGTGACTGCTCCGGCGCAGCCGGGCTGGAATTCGCCTTGATCGCGCCTTTCCTGGTGATGCTTTTGTTCGGAATCTTCGCCTTCGGCTGGGCCATGAATGCCGTGTCGACCGTCCGCTATACACTGGAAACCTCTTCTCGGGCGCTGCAGCTGAACAACACGCTTTCGCAGAGCGACATCCAGGCCATCGCCACGCAGAAATTGGTGAACCTGGGTCTGCAGAACGTCATTGTGACGATCGCGATCGACCCTGCCAGCGGCGGCTTCAAGATGGCGCATCTGACCGCGAGCTATGCCTTCGTCATCGCTTTCCCGTATTTCGACCAGTATCCGATAAATTACGCCACGACCGTCACGGTGCCTCTGGTTGCTAGCTAGGCGTACGACCGGCTTTCGTTGAGTTGGCGGCCCTGTATTCAGCTTCCCAAGGCAATGCGTCGAAGTCGGGCTTGTGCCCCGCTTCACGGTAGGCGGCCTGAGTGAGGAAACCTGCTTTGTCCCGCTCCACAACGCAAACAAATGGCGGAGTGCCCGGGCACCTATAAACGCCTACAGCTTTTTCCATGCAACAGGTGTGCTACGGGTGCTCGGAGATGTCGTCCTTCATTACGATGACAGAACAAGAGCGAGGACAGCAGCGGCCCGGCATCACTGAAAGGGTGCGGGTTGGTAAAATTCGTACAACTCTTTTCATTGCGGAGAGAGTTTCGGCGAGCTTATTAATGTGTCGTTTGCCATTGCCTTTTCTGGGAGGCTGCGATGGTTGCAACGCCCATAGATATCGCTCGAGCGGCCACTACGGCCACCTTGCTGATGCGCCAGAAGTCCATGGCGGAACCCGCCACATTTCGCCGGGACATGGATCAATCGCGCAGGGCCATCCGAGCCTCACGCGAGCTTCTGAAGCGCCTTGGTCAACGTCGTCGCGACGTGGCGCTAGGCTGGGAAGATGCCGACCCGTCTACTGTTGCCGTCTCCGCCTTTCAAGCCGACGTTCTCCGATGTGCATTCCGAGCCCTAGTAGGGGAAACGGGTACGCCTGAGTGTCAATGGCGCGATTTAGCCAAGGCCCTGGTGCGCGATTTCACTGGGTGCGAGCTGATCGAAACTGGCTTGGTGGATTGGATCGTCAGCAAGTAGCCGCTGCCCGCCAGCGGCCCAGCAGCGGTCTGCGGGGACTTTGCAGCGGACGCGCTGGGCCTGACCGGTGGGGCGGTGTGGTATCCGCCGGCTGGCGAACATATGCGCCTCCTGCCAACGCCAGCGAAACATCCAAACGAACGAGGCGATCTAACCGCGATCTCGCCATCCAAGGCCAACACATAGGCCGATAGCAAAGGCCTATAATCGCTGAGAGAACGAAAATGGCCGACGCCATGGTTGGGGAACCCGGGTGGGTAGGCGCCGGCCACAAGCGGAACAAGCCCGCCGCGCCACACACATGGCTGATTTGTCATCACGTGGTTATGGTGTTCGCGCAGGGCTGCACCAGCGGAACTTAGTAAACGCCGCTTGGTAAGCGATCCTCGACGCGATCGTTCATCGCCACGACGACTTGGGAAACTTGACGGCTGCAGCCTTCTGCCATGTCAAGCTCAAGTCGTTAACAGCGGCCGCCCGGTCATGAGCAGGCATGCGCCCATCCTAGCATATCGCGCTGCCGGTTTCGCAAGGCGCAGCAGCAAGGGGAGGCGACCAGAGCCGATGTGAAGGGGACTAGTCAAGCTAATATTCGCTTGCGCTAATTTAAATGTGCCGTAACGTCATGCTCAGCATTTTTGGGGAGGAGCAACGGTGGGGAGTATGATGAGAGTAGCTGTGTTTTGCGCGGCGATCGTGATCGCTGGGACTGGTGTCGCTATAGCCAAGGAGAAGAAGGTGGTGGTGAGTGACGCCACGGACCTTTGCTCTACGAAGCACTCTGCCAAGAAGCAGGTGCTCGAACTGGACTGCAGGCCGACCGGAACCGCCAAATTGCCGGCCGATGGAACGCCGGAAAAGCCGCGCCTCGGATACGACACCGATCCGTGGCTGGTTAAAGGCCTTTAGAGACTAGCCGCTGGCAATACAGCGCAGCTAAGGGGAATGTGCGCTGGCGGTGAAGCCTTCTTTGTTCTCTCATCGGTGGAACATTGTCGCCTGGAAACGCTTCGGACGGTGCACTGCCCCATCAGTGCAACGTTCCCTTCCTTGTTTGCACTGGCCGGCTGCCGAAAGGTGGCCGGCTTTTTTGTATATAACCGCGACCTGATGTTTGGGATTGTTGATGGACAGCCGCGAGTGGCCGCTGCTGGCCTAGCGTCTAGGATTGGAATATGTAGAGGCGAGATCACCAAGGCAGGGATGACCAGACTAAACAGCGGTTTCGTCTTTTAGCCGCGACGCCGGCGATAATTGAATTCAGAAGGGCGTCGGCCCGGCTGCACAGCTGGGCCAAGGCTGGAAAGAGTTCCGCTCCCGCCCAGCACGATACGCATCGCACCTGGGCGCAAGCGGTACCAATGGCTCGCCTATTCCGCCGCGCCTTTTCGGCAGGAAACCCTCGGCCTCATCACAATGGAGGGCGACATTCGCAGCGCCCTATGGAACCATCCAGAGTGACATAGGCTGTTTCATGGAACTTCCTGATGACATCAGGAGGCCTGTTAAGCATGCCAGTTGTTCGCGCTCGTAGCTCAGATGCAGGTTGGAGCTCTGCCTAGTGCGCCAGTATCGGAAGCGAGAACTAGGAACCGGGAGTGCTGCGGATAGATTGCCGCAGTCGAGCTTTTATCAGAGCATGGCAAGGGCTGCCTTTCTCTCCACGTTGGCGGTCGTCCTGTTGCTCGCGCTATTGCCAGACCACTTGCTGCACGCGTTGGCCTTTACGTCTCATCACGACAAGCTCAACCACGCCGCCGCGTTCGCCACCTTGTCGGCTTTGGGTAGCCTCGGCTGGCCCCAACAGGTGGTCCGGCTGGCGGTTCTACTTGCTTTTACGGGCGCAGCGATCGAAATCCTTCAAAGCGTCACAGGGCGTGACATGAGTGTCTTCGACTGGTTTGCCGACTGCGCCGGAATGGCATACGGGCTGAGAACCATGAGCTGGGTGAACGAGATTCTGGGCGAACCGGTTATTTGATCGCCACAGCTCCGCCTTACCGCCGCCGTCTTGGCCCACTTGCCAGCCTCACGCCCGCGGCCGCCTTCGAACCCTCGCTATTTTTAATTTCCGACGCAAAGGCCGATGGGTTTCAGGGCCGCTCACCATTTAGACTTAGGTCCGATTCTTTCCCGCAAATGGCCGAATCCGGAAACATTTCTCCTTCTACTTTGTTGCAGTGGCCGTGCCGCTGAGGAGAACATGCACAGTGCCTCTATCAAATGAACTGCGCGACGTACCTTTAGAATTCCAATGCCCCTCCTGTTCACGCCCTATGGTGAGAAGGGGATCCTGGCTGAAAACGATTGCCGGTTTCAAATGCGATAGTTGCAGGTCCAGAGTGCGGATCGGCTACGAAGAGAAGCTGGCCATATTCGACCGGCACCTTAAGCGAGGCGCGCCGGATCTGGGCCGACGACCAATGGAGTGCGATCCCGGCAACGGTTCCTGAGAGTGTGTCGGCAATTCAAGCTCCAACTGCTTGCGGTCTGCCGCAAGTCCAAGCTTTCATCTGGTCGCAGGGTCAGGCGGCTCTTTCGTCCGCACGGAACCGATGATGGCGAGAGGTTTCGATGCGTCGGAGCACCGAGCAGGTCTACACGTTTTTCGTAGCGACCACCAATCTCTAGCTGACCACTTCAACGCTTTGACGAGGTGCGAGCAACTTGATTTTCAATAGTCTTTTTCGGGCCAACATGCGCGCCGCCTCTGCGATGCGGCCTCCGTAAGCATCGGCGACGAATGATAGCGTCGACAGGTCAATAATGAGGTCGTCGATCGCGCCCGCCAAGACACTGGACCCGCGCCCAAATTGATGCACCAGCGCCCGCACTTCCTTAAGTGCCGTCGAGGCTTCACCCGCATCCAGCAGCGCCTCGATGTCATCGAAAATCTGCATCCCGACCCTCCCGCTTGAAAACGATGGCAATTTCGCGCGAAAAGAAAGCGCCTGCCAAGGTGCTCGCGCACGAAGGCGGCTATTCAGACAACAAGAAAGCCCTGGTGGACCCACGATGAAGGGCGTCCATGGAGGGCGTTCAGCGAGACGCAACCGAGATCCGGCGCGACATTAAACGACAGCGATGCTTGAGCCGCGCTCTCTTACGAGCAATCCGAGCAGCGCCCAGCCGCCAGCCGATCGAAGATGTACGCCAAGACCGACAAGCTGGTGCAGCGTTTTGCCAAGGCTGAAGACGCGGTGAATCGCTCAGCGAAGACATGACCGGGGTGAAGGCGGCCACTGCCGAGGTGACCCGGTGGAAGTTGATGGGCCTCGGCGCATTCGGCTCACTGCATCGCAGCGGCGGCGCTCGCGTCGCTAGTTACGCCCTATTGGTCCTATCTGGCGCGTGCTGCGTGGCGGATCACGAGTTCTATCCGTGCTGCTAAGTCAGCAGAATTCCACACCACCTCCGGATAGGCCGTCTAGATCCGGTAACCGCACATTCTTGAGCACATTGTACGATTGTTACGCAAAGCAGCGGCCGCATCGACTCTCATCATCTTGGAACTACATTGCCACAATGGCACAGCTCTTTGAATCCGCCCCAGTGAGCGCTTCATTTCAGATGATCGTGGACCACTATGAGACAGCGGTTTCACTCCAGGAGCGCATTGTGACTCGCGCTCGACAAGTCGGCTTGTCAACGAAAAGCGATGACGAATTCCTGGAGTATCTGAATGCCGTCTTAGCGCGGGCGCGCCAAAGCTTGGCTCGCGCTGATCAACGCAGTTGTTAATAAATGGGACATCCGCGGCCCGCAGGCATACAGTGTGCTATCGACGGCAACTCTAAGGGCGTCCGTCGGCTGTGAGCGATCAACATGCTTCCGCCCCAATAGGGAGAGGGAGCTATGACAGACTCCAGTTCACGAACTCACACTGCCGCGCAATGCGACACCCGCCAAAATTCCATCTATCGCAATTCGCTGCTGCTTCGAATGTGCTCGGCAGATTTGGCCTTGCTGCAACCTCATTTGGAAAGCGTCTCCCTTGGACTGAAGACGCATCTCGAAGTGGCGGGGTCTCCAATCAGAACCGTGTACTTCTTCGAGAGCGGTCTCGGGTCAGTGGTGGGCGAACTGCGGCCTGGTATTGAAGCTGAGATCGGAATCATAGGTTGTGAGGGTATGACCGGCTCAGCGCTTATCATGGGCGATGACCGGTCAACGCACGATTGTTACGTCCAATTAGAGGCCCGAGCCTTTGTTATCGACGCGGGCCTCTTCACCAAGGCGCTTTTGACAAGCCCAACCCTGCGAAGTTTTCTGCTCCGCTACGTTCACTACTTTCACCTCCAGGCAAGCTTCACCGCGCTCAGCAATGCCCGGATGAACATCGTCGACAGGCTCTCAAGATGGCTGGTGATGTGCGATGATCGCGTCGACGGGAACAGCTTTGCGATTACGCACGAGTTCTTGTCAGTTATGCTCGGTGTCAGGCGGCCCGGCGTCACCATAGCGCTGCAAACCTTGGAGGGCCAAGGTCTGATACGCTCAATGCGAGGAGAGGTAGTCATTCTTGACCGAGCGCGTCTGATTGCGCTGGCTGATGGGTCATATGGCAGGGCTGAAGCCGAATACGCTCGGCTAGTCGGCAAACTGCATTGACCCCAGACGCCGCGCCCGTGGCACTATCCTGAGTGCCCCTGCAACGGAGCCCGCCGGCTGAGCCACGGTGTTTTTGCGTCAGGCGGGAACATTCCCGCTCTGAGGCTGTTTGGCCACAGCTGGCTCGTTCTTCAGCGGTCCGTGCCGGTGACCAAGATGTCCTCTCCACTCGTCATGGTCGGCCCGCGCAGCCTCCGAAGCAGGCGCGGGCCATCCCTGCAGCGTCGCCAGACGTCAGCGGGCTTTTTATCATTCGCCGTTTATCATGGAAGATTTGCAAGTTCGCGCCTGCGACGTTGCGCCATTGGATCAACACGTCCATGGGACGATCATCAGGCCTCCGCTCGAAAAGCCGGGTATAGAACTCCTCCGCTTTGTCCATCCTTGGCGAGCACGGCGTAAATTCCTTGGATTTGCATTCAAAAATTGATTCCACCCATAATGAACAAAGGGCGGGTCCCGTTCCAAAATGGGGTGTTTGCGGCAACCTGCTTTGTACGTTTCCGGCTCTTGCCTTTTTCGGAAAGTGACCCACAGAATAGCTGGTGAGGTTCTATCTCTCTGGGAGGATGGGATGGACGTTCAAGCACCTGTTCGGCCTGTGCAGCAAACGGCCAAGGAGCTGGTCCGCGAGGTCCTGTTGGGTTCTCAACCGGGCAATATAATTTCCCTGAAGGCGACCATTGCAGCGGTGCGCGAGCGCGGCCATGATCTTCGTGAGACTGACTGCCAGTTGGTCGGAATGATCGTCAATTCAGCCTCCGTTTGGGGACTGTTCATCGCCTTTGACGTTCGAGAGGCTTGATGCCCCACCGCTGGTTCAACCCTCCGGTTTATGTGAAGACTGAGCGCCCGGGGCTTCGCCTTGGTTGTCAACCGAGTTGATGCCGCCGCGGAGGAGCTTCTAAAGTGGTCCAATCGTGGCCCCAAGTGGCGGCTGGCGGCTGAGGCTTGCCTATCTGCGATGGATGGCAAAATGCCGGGTAACGACTTCCGGCTGCTGTTCGAAGCCGCAGCCGATGAAGAGGAGATGCTACTGCCGGATTAACAACGCTATACGGACGGGACCATGCGCGTCTGTTCGCGTTGGCGGTCGGCGAATTAACTTGAATAATCTGACGCAAACGGCTGTGGCCATTGCTCTGTTTTGACCTTTTGTGTTACCTATTGTGCTTCGTTCCCGAGCTTCCTTTTCGATCCCTTGAAGAATACCGGAAAGAACGGGTTCGCGATGTCCGACACCAGAACAATAAGCGAATCGGAACGACCCCGGCGAAAATCAATTGCTTGTCGATTGAACTGAAATCCGATCGACCTTACAGCCTCGTTCACGCGGGTTCGGGTATCCTCCCTCACGTCGCCTGTACGCTCGAATTTCTGCTTTTGGGATCCGCTGGGGCCAGCTCAAAGACCGACGAGGCGCTTAGCCGACTGGCGGCTCATCACGAGAGCGGTCCGGCAGCTTTAGGAGTAGTAGATTTGCAATATGGGTGCCAACTATTCGTCCCAATTGGGACAGGCTGCGGCCGGCAAGCTGCGCCTAGGTCTCACAAAAGGCTCAGGCGTTGGCATCGGAAAAGAGGCGGCTGCTAATTCTGAATGACCGATATGAGGCGCATGCGGTCCGGCAGTATATGGAACGAGAGCAGAAGGTCTGCTTCTGGTGCAAACCAGCGGAAAGGTGCCATTCCGCTGGTGGCGCGATCTTGGCCGCAACGACGTTGGTTGCCGCTGCCTGAAAGCAGACACGGTGGTACCGCGTTGGCAGCTTTGGCGCCTCAAAGCGATATTGAGGCTCAGGACGGTTTTAATCTCACCTCGACCAATCAGCTTGGAAAAGCGGCGATAGTCCGGATGCTCGTACCGCCAGCGGCCGGCGGAGATCGCAGGATGCACGCCAGCTTCCTGCGCCGCCTCCAACACCTCCTCCGTGCTGTTGTCCTTGTCGGTGCAAACGAGCCAGCCTCCGCTTCTATGGTTTCCGAACGAACTAAAATGATCTTGAGAAAACCATTATCAAATGCGCGTCCCGAAATGGGGGCGAAGGCGATGCGAGCGCATCGGAGCGGAAGTTCTATGCCGGCGACCCTCCGCGGAAGTCGGTGCGAAACTCCTGCCACAGCCCGCAACCGGAACATCACATGTGCTGGTGCATTGCTAGTGAACGCCAATTCGACTGGGGCGCAAAATGCATCGCGCGATCACAAATGCATGGGCAATGGTGCGAGAAGCCGTCGTTGGGTTCGTCAACGACAATGCTCTCAGCCATGGCGCAGCAATCGCTTTTTATGCCACAACATCGTTGGCGCCAATTCTGCTCATCGTGGTTGCAATTGCGGGTCTCGCATTCGGTCACGAGGCAGCGCAAGCGGCATTGTCCGCCCAAATCACAGGGATGATGGGTACAGAAAGCGCAAATATCCTGCAAACCGCACTGAAGAGCGCATCCGAAAAGCCATCCGGCGGCACTTGGCCGGCGGTGATTGGCATCATCACCTTGCTTGTGAGCGCTTCCGGGGTCTTCGGCGAAATACAGCAGTCTTTGAACATGATATGGAAGGTCGAAGCGCAGGGAAGTTCGTTGTCGCGCCTGGTGCGCGCACGTGCGGTAAGTCTGGGACTGGTCACCGCACTTGGCTTCATGTTGCTCGTCTCTCTAGTCGCGAGCGCGGCGATTTCGGCCCTAGGCAACCTCATCAACGCACAGTTGCCGTTCGGGACACTTGTCCTGGGCGTTATCAACGCGGTCGTTTCTTTTGTCCTCCTCGCAGCTATTTTCGCTGCCATCTTCAAGATCTTGCCTGATCGAACCCTGGAATGGCGGGATGTCTGGATTGGCGCTGTTGTGACTGCTGCCCTGTTCACGCTCGGGAAATCGCTTATCGGTTGGTATATAGGCTCCAGCGCGGTCGCGGCCTCATATGGGGCCGCCGGTGGGCTGCTCGTCATCCTGTTGTGGGCTTACTACTCGGCGGAAATTTTTCTTTTTGGTGCGGAAATCACTCGCGCCTATTCCATTCGACACGGCAGCAGGTCCGATCAGGAAGCTGTGCTTCACAATGGTTGACCTGCAAGAGATGCCACTATCGCCGGCTGATCCCCGGTCCTGATCGCGTACTCTGATCAGGTCTAGGCTCGCCGGGATCGAGGTGGTTGGGGTCTTCGCCCGGCGAGCTGTCCACCTGCACGGAAAGTACTGGCCGTGGGTTTGCCCATCAGCCGTGACTTATGCAATATCGGTGCGGTTAAGCCCACAAGCATGCCCAACTGCACCGGCCATTCCCTACGGCTGCGTATGGTCTTCGCGCTCGGCAATTTTTTCCAAGAGCTTCCGTGAAGCCTCTAGGACACGGCGCGTCTCTTGGATGGTCGATTGTAGGGATTCAAGTTCTCTCTCCGCCCATCGCTGGCTACGGCGGGCGCCTTCGACGAACTGGTGGTCAGATTCCCATTTGTCTTTCATGCCTCTCAACGAGCGAGCCGGGGAACTCGTTCTAGTATACTCAAGGCCGATTGCCCGCTGGCTCACGCTGGCGGGCTTTTTTGCGTCAGTCGGGAACATCCTCACCCTGAGGCTGTTCGGTCACACCCGGCTCGTTCTTAAGCGGTCCTGCCGGTGACCAAGATCGCCCCTCACTCATCATGGTCGGCCCGCGCTCGGAAGCAAGCGCGGGCCATCCCTGAACAAGTCCGGGGCAACCGGCCAGGCAATTGCAGCATCGATGGTGGCCGCCGGCCGCCTTGACCGAACTTGCGGGCCAATTCCTCCTAGGTTGACGACGAAATATCGGTAGCAATTCTACAATTTTCAATTTGGCTGGAAACCCTTTCTACCCGCAAGCGTTGAATTAGCACGGCTGCATTCAAGCAGTTGCATTCGGAGGAATTTTGATGAATTCGAAAATGCTCATTCTCGGCGCGACATTTGCCCTTATGACCGGATCGGCCTTTGCCGGCAGTTCCACTGGCACGTCTGCGCTCGACGATCCTGCAAAAATGTCTCCTTTCTTCACGGACAGCAGCATGAAGACCATGAAGTCTGAGGCCGAAGCGAAAACCGCTTGGTCGGCTATGTCTCAGGAGGATAAGGACGCTGTGATGAAGGACTGCGCTGACGCAGATATTGCGAAGGCCCATGAGAACTTCTGCAAAGCTGCGATGATGATGGGCAAATAGGCCCAGCACCTAGCTTAATATAATACGCGCCCGCTGGCCCGGCCGGCGGGCGTTTTCGTTTGCCCTCGGAACCTGGTCAATTCGCACAGTTGCTCCCCTGCGATGGCGCGGGCCGCCTCGAATCTGAAATTCTGTCAATCGCCCGACGCGGCTGCTGCCCTCCCTGCCGCGAGCCGGAATGCATAACGATTGCGGATGTGGCTGTTAAAATAGACGCCCTTGGCAAAGGCAGCTTTGAACGCGGCAACGGCCTCAGCAGGTACGTCCAAAAACTCGTAATGCTTCCCGCTCGCTACAAACCAAACCGAGAGAACCCTGGTGTTCGGGTCATAGTCGAACTTGCGTATCGAAGTCGACGGCATGGTATGCCATCCAAACTCAGCTAGCCGAGTTGGATCGCCAGCTACAGGCTGAAACTGTATTCGAATATGTGGCCGCGCTTTTCGTCGGCAACCCTGATCCAGATGGGCTCGGTGGTGCGCAGAGTGATGTCGCGCTCTGTCGCTTCCCGCGCCGCCCTGATCGGCGTTGTCGCGTTGACGATGTGGGTAGCCGTCACGGTATCGCCGTCCATTTCCTCAACGTGGTATTTCGGCACTTTTGTTCCTAGGCGTCTAGTTCGATAGGCTGATCGTGATCCGGATCGGAATGATAAGCGACCTGGCGAAAATCGCGCATGTCGATCTGTTGGCCGCAAACAGGGCAAGGCATGAAATGATCGAGCTCGCTCGCGGGCGGGCCTTCATGTCGGTGCCCAATTATTGGTCTGCCGAGATCCGATAGCCTGGTCATTATTTCCGCAGAGCCTTCGCTTCTCGCTCCAGCGTTTCGCGTTGGTTGCCGTGCTTCGCGATCAGCTCTTTCACCTGCTGGGGTGTGATGCCGGTCTTTGTTGCGAAATACTCGACTTCATAATCCTCATCGGCCGAGACCCGGTCCCGATCGCGGAAGTCCCGCTTGCTCTTGTCGTCGGCCATATCGATTCCTCCTTCGCTCATCCCGCAACGCCGAGTTGACGAGTTTGTTGCACCCAAGAGGCTGATTTCCAGTTTCGGAACTATTTTAGCTTAATCTTATTGAATCGCCGGAGGGCGGATCAGTGCATGCGTTTGAAGTTCATCGAGCCGTTGATGCCGACCCTTGTGGAGAACCCTCCCGAGGGTGAAGGCTGGACCCACGAGGTCAAGTTCGACGGCTACCGATCGCAGATGATCATCGATGAAGACGGCACACGCATTTATACGCGCAACGGCCACGACTGGACGGCGAAATATCGCGACCTGGTGAGAGAGGCCAAGCGCCTTGGTGCCGAAAGCGCCATTGTCGACGGCGAGATAGTCGTTCTGAACGACAAGGGCCTTTCGGACTTCGCAGCGCTGCGCAAAGCCATTACCCGCCGGCAGCACGACTTGTATTTTGTTGCCTTTGATCTGCTTCATCTTAACGGCCACGATCTGCGCGATATGGCGCTAGAGGAGCGGCGCGAGATCCTGGCCGGCATGATCGAGCCCGGCGGGCGTATTCAGTTCAGCGAGCCCTTGCCGGGGGAAGCCAAGGCCATCTTTCACTTGCTCGACAAGGCCGGACTTGAAGGCATGGTGTCGAAGCGGAAGGACAGCAAATACCGAAGCGGTCCGTCGACCAACTGGCTGAAGGCCAAGTGCTATGCGATTGACGAGTTCGATCTGCTCGGCGTCGAGCGTGAAGCGGGCAAGCCGGCTTTCGCTCTGATGGCTGAGCGCGGCACCGGGCGCTATGTCGGCAGCGCATTCGTCACCTTGAACCGGGAAATGCGCGAGAGGCTATGGAAACGCGTCCAGGAGCACCCAGGCACGGCGCCCAAGGGCGTCATGAAGCGGCCTGCGACGCAATGGGTCAAGCCGGGCTGATCGGCCGCGTGAAGCACTTGCGTGTGGAGGATGACCTGCGGCATGCATCGCTGCAGGACTTCCGCGAGGAGAACAAATAGCAGCTCCACAACTGGCCATCGCTTTTGCGAGAGGCGCGCATCCCAACGCCGCAAAGGCCGAGCTGAACGCGATACCGCAGGAACTCGCCTCACGCTGATCAACGGTTAACACGGCTAAGGACGCCTAACACTGTCATTGCAAAGAATAGGAAAGGAGTTTTTAGACATTCATTCATCTATCCGTGCTTTCTAATGAGCTATGTCTTTCAGCACCTTCACCCGGATATTGGAGGATGTCGTGGATGATAATTGATGCCGCCAGCGGAGGTTTCCGCATGGCACATCTTACCGCCGACTACGCCTATCTGATCGCGTTCCCGTTTTTCGATCAATACCCAATCAATCACTCAACGACTGTCACCGTCCCGCTGGTTGCGAGCAAAATCCCGCCGGCCTTGGTTTGGAAAAGGGGCCATCCTGGATGCGAATTATGACAAAGATTTTTGAGATCCTGGTGGGAAGCATGGCGATTGGAGCCGTTCTCGCAAATCTTTGCATGCCGGCGAACGCCGCAGTTGGCGACGACGGAACCACTGCCCCCACTGGCACGAGCGGTGCCACTGTCGGAACCGAGTCCCCCGACCATCCGACCAATACGGATCTGCCTCGCATTGTCGACGCTATGTCGAGCGCCGAAATCACTCGGTTCAAGAAGCGCTGCATCGACGTGATCGAGAGCCGGGGCGTTTATGATCGTGACCTGCGCCAGCTCTGCCTGCTGATCTGGCGCCACTAACCAAACCGTTCGCAAGTGCCGGAGCTGTCGACATGACACTCTCCAGTTCCGACAGTAGAGGCCCGCCCACCGAAAGGTTGGCGGGCTTTTAGCTAGCGGCCCTTACCCTACGGTTGGGTAAGTGTTTCCGCCCGATTATCCGCGCCCTAAAAGCGCATCCCCTCGATGCCATCTTCACGCACTTCCCAATCATCCCCACCGTCTAAGTCCGAATTCTTGGCCCTGAAGGTTTCAAGATAGTCGACTATCTGAGGGTCGTTCGGGTCGAACGCTTGCCAATGTGGATCATCATCGACGTTGGCCAGATCGAGAAACTCGGTGATGTCCACCCCGCCATTGAGGGCGGCGACGCCAGAGTTCAAGCCGATGTATCTCAGGTTGAAGTCAAAGCGAAAATCGGGTGACCGGAAGAACTTGGCCCTGTCGCAGTCCGGGAAAGGCCGGGCTCGGAAGTGGTCCATCAAGCGCTGCTTTTCAGCGATGCCTTCAGTAACTGAAATCATGTATGTTTCCGGCCGTGACAGACTTTCGTTGATCCGGCCGGCCGGCTTCCTCATGGCGCCCCAGAGGTGAGGCAAGCCAATTGCAGAGAAGAAATCCTGACCGATCGATTCGCCGGGCCAAAATTTAGGGTTGTATGGTCGAACGACAACACGATCAGGTCCGAGCGCCTCAACAAACGGTCGCAGGATTTCGTAGAAATCAAGTTGATATTCCGCGACTTCGATGGGGCCCGTCAGGTAGTCTTTGACGCATTGCGCATACACGCTCTCAAGCAAGTGATCGAAGCGCCGCAAATAGAACACCACCTTCACCTCGGCGCCAATATCCAACAGACCCTGAAAAAAAGATGGATGAGTGCTGGCTCGCGAAAATTCCTCGCCTGACATCAGCAACGTCTCGCAATCGGAATCGAGTGCGAAGAACGCGCCAACGTTCTGCTCAAACGATTTGCTGTCGTCGTAACCGATTGCGGCTATGCT
Organism: Mesorhizobium sp. C268A; assembly: GCF_040324475.1. NCBI lineage: Bacteria > Pseudomonadati > Pseudomonadota > Alphaproteobacteria > Hyphomicrobiales > Phyllobacteriaceae > Mesorhizobium > Mesorhizobium sp. C268A. Next base: position 267,968 of record NZ_JAMYVX010000001.1, on the reverse strand, counting down.
GTGCTGCGGCCCGAACGCTTCATTGGCCGGGTCGTGGGGTCGGGGTAATGGATCGAGTTCCCCGCCAACAGATCCCGATTGGAGGCCAGGCTCGCCTGAAGATAAGAGCTTCCAGTCTTGTGAATTCCGCAATGCAAAATAAACTTCTTATAGCGCCTCAATGGCCGCCACTCCCGTTCACTCCTGATTGTTTATCAGGCGCCACTGCGTGCGCTCGGGACCATACCATGGACCGCAGTTGGTGGCATTACCCCGAATGCATACGGCAGGGCAGATGACGGACGCTAGTCCGCGGCGACATTGCGCCGGTGCTTCCAATCGAACGAAACGCCGGCCGGGGCCAGGCGGTAAGTGCTCTCGCCGGAGGTGGATCAGACAGTATGAGCGGCATTGATCTGATCTCCAATCTCGCAGCGACCATGGCTCCGGTCATGGAGCAGATGGGCGTTATCGCAGCTTCAGAACTCGGTCCCGAAACGCTGCAAGATCGAATTCGCGCCGAGGCTTATGCAAGCGGAAGCGTGGTGGTCGGCCGATATGAGGTGGGCTGCGTGGTCACGACGAATGTAGGCACCACGGTCATGCGCCCGCGCTCCCCTCGTCCAGCCCGCTCGAGCTGAAATTGACTGCTCAACGATGGAGGCGGAGAAGGCGCACTAGAGCGGTCCGACCGCTACAGCGATAGCGCCATCAAGACAGCGCTGCTACGTCAGAGCAGCAGGTGAATTGTCACAAGCTCGATGATCAGCAAAACGGCGCACACCGTGCCCGCAAGGGCATAGCCTCTCCAATAGGCACGGATATCCTGATCGGTTTGGAATGCTTCTAGCCAGAGCCCGTCGGGGAAGACGCCAAGGCAAATTGGGATAGGCATCGCGGCTGGCACGATTGTATCAGGTGCTAAAGCATCTCTGCCCAACATGCAGGCGGCTCTCTGACCGCGAAGAACGCATATTAGCCTGCGCTAACTAATGGCGAAAGCCCTTCATCGAAATATCGCCGGCCTGTCCTGATTGTCTCTTTGGTTCTTTCAAACTGGGCAATGGCGTGTCGCCGCAGGAGAGCGGGACAAAGAACAACATCGTCTAGCCCCCTTGACCTGCCAAGAGGCATCTGAACAGGAAAAGGTGACGAAAAGCGCCAGGCGGCGCCGCAAGGCGAAGCTGTGTACGATCTGGAGCTCGCTACCGATCAGGTCATAGCTGGCTCCGGCGCCCCCCAGACCATCTGGCCGCTGGCGAAAATATGCGATCCTGCTAAACTTATCCCGTGTGAACACACATGAATGGGGGCTTTGTGCCGGTATCATATGACCTCATTGGCAAGACAGCCGTCGTAACCGGCGGAGCAAAGAGTATCGGCAAGGCAATCGTAGAGCGCCTTGTAGCGTCGGGTGCTTCAGTGCACGTGTGGGATCGAGATCAGATCGAACTGAAGGGTGTGGTGTCTACGAAGGTCGATATTACCAGCCGCGATCAGGTAACCCATGCGATCAACATGATCGTCGATCGTGGCCTGCGTATAGACGTTCTGGTTAACAACGCCGGTTATCTAGGAACCCTTCACCCGTTTGACCAACACGAACCTGCAGACTGGCGAAGCATCATCGAAACCAATCTGATCGGCACGATGCAAGTGACGCAGTTGGTTTTGCCCCACATGCGAAAATGGGGTGTTGGCCGCATTGTCAATATGGGCTCTTTGGCGGGCAAGGAAGGACTTGCCAACCTTGCCGCCTATTCAGCCTCCAGCGCAGGTATCGTAGTCTTCACAAAGGCGCTTGGGCGTGAGGTTGCCAATACAAACATACGCGTGAACTGCGTCGCTCCTGGGCCAATCGATACTGACATGATCCGAAACCTCGGGGTCGCAGCTGTCGAGACAATGATCGCCGATAGTCCAATGAACCGGCTCGGCCGGGTCGAAGAAGTTGCCCACATGGTGGCCTGGCTGTGCTCGGACGCCAGCAACTTCAATACCGGCGCGGTATTCGACATGTCGGGTGGGCGGGCGCGTTACTAAGCGCCGACTGTCTCGGTGCTTTCAGGTGGCCCGGCGTCACCGTGGACCAAATACTCCCACCCCTAAACGGCGACCTATGTGATCCCCTCATGGCAACTCTGCGGTACGAGGTAAGGCGGGAACCGGATGGGACGTGGACGGTGTTCGACGTGTTCACCGGGCAGCCGGCTATTATGGTGGGCCACCCTTCTGTCGACCTTCCCGACATGGAGTATGCTGAAGAGCTGGCAGCCATCCTGAATGCCAACAACCTGAAGCATAGGCTATATCACGGGAGGTCCCCGAAGGTTCGCCTGACCGAGGTGGCATGACAAGTTAGCCATTCAACCAGCCTTCGTACTGCCCATCCAGGATGGCTCGTCCGATTCCGAGCAAGCATTAGTTATTGAACTACCGACTACGACGGTCTTAAATCGACTTCCCATTGCGTTTCGTAGGGAGGATGTGATGGGCAAGGTGGTGCCAATTCGCAGGGCCACGCCTTGCGTGGAAGTAGTCGGAGCCAGTGGCGAATGGGTAGGGTCGTCCGCATCATAGAGACCGACCAGGAAATTACACGCTCATTCGGCCTGAATCGTTTGCGCTGTCCTTCGCAGAAAGCCAGCGGATACGCCTGCATCTCGACAAAAAGCTCTGGGTGAACGGTGCTAAATCCCCGAGCCGTCCAGTTGCTGGCTGTCTTGCCTCCCCAGGGCGCCGGCATGGAGGCTCGGTTTCGGCAGTAACGTCGAGACGATGCGCTCGACGAGCCTGAAGGTCGATCGTGAAAAATCGGACGCTCAAAGCTCCTGCCTCGGGCCGCGTTCTCGCCGCTCAATGATCGTCGAACTGCCTGCGTAGGTGATCAGGTGAAACCAGACCTATTCCTCGCCCGTCACGCCTCTCTTTCAGCCGTGCGACGACTACATGCTGGCCGCTTTCTGAGGATTTTCACCGCGAAGCTGACGGTCCGCTTGCGGCCCCATCTCAGTCATACCGATCACAGGCAGGGCGTGAAGCGCGCGTCGCATTGCGAGTAGGGAAGGTAGTGTGCTGAGAGTTCTGCAATTCGCTGAGAGAGGGCGGTCATGGCAGGCTGGTGATGTTCAACGTCACCGATTCCCTGGAAGGAACGCCACCATGACCAAGACAGAAGGTAAATCGACCAGCGCTGCCGTCAAAGACATTCTGCTTTCGAACCCGGAGGGGCTGCACGAAGTGATCCGTGCGGTAATGCAGGAGGTTCTCGAGGCCGAGATGGAGGAGGCGCTGGGTGCTTCGAAGGGCGAACGCACGCCTGAGCGCCTTGGCTATCGCTCGGGTTACTACGGCCGCACCCTGGTCACCCGGGTGGGCAAGCTTGAGCTGCGGGTTCCACAGGACCGGGCGGGTCACTTCTCCACCGAGCTGTTCGAGCGCTACCAGCGTTCGGAGCGGGCCTTGGTGGCAACGCTTGCGGAGATGTATGTCCAGGGCGTGTCGACCCGCAAGGTCAAGGCGATCACGGAAGAGCTGTGCGGTCATGCCTTCTCGGCTTCGTCGATCTCGGCCATCAACAAGCGCTTGGACGAGAGCCTGAAGGCGTTTGCCGAACGACCTCAGGAGCCGTTTCCTTACCTCATCCTCGATGCGCGCTACGAGAAGGTGCGTGAAGCCGGTGTTGTCATGAGCCAGGCGGTGCTGATCGCGGTCGGTATCGACTGGGACGGAAGGCGCCAGATCCTGGCCGTGGAGATGGCCAATCGCGAGAGCCGCTCGGCCTGGAGGGACTTCCTCGTCGGCCTCAAGGCGCGCGGCCTCAAGGGCGTCGAGTTGGTTGTGTCCGACGATCACGCCGGCCTGGTCGCGGCGATCGGCGAGGTGATCCCCGAAGCCGCCTGGCAACGCTGCTACGTGCACTTCCTCAGGAACGCGCTCGATCATCTGCCGAGGAAGCACGGCGACGACTGCCTGCAGGAATTGCGCTGGCTCTACGACCGGCGCGATCTCGCAGAGGCCAGGGCTGATCTTGCCGCATGGCTGTCCAAATGGTCCGCCCGCTACCCGCGGCTGACCACCTGGGCGGAAGAAGCCATAGAACAGACGCTGACTTTCTTCCGGCTGCCGCGTCAGCATCACAAGCACCTCAAGTCCACCAACATGCTTGAACGGCTCAACGAGGAAATCCGCCGGCGCACCTATGTCGTGCGCATCTTCCCGAACGCCGAAAGCTGCCTGCGCCTGCGCCTGGTCAGCTGGCCGTCGAAACCAATGAAAACTGGATGGAGGCCAACCGCTATATCAACATGGATGATCTGCGCGAGCACAAGAAGCTCGCTCTACGCCAAGCCGCATGACCAGTTTCATGATCGCCCATTTTGCAGAACTTGACGCACACAACCGTAGGGAAGGGCGGATTTAACCCCCAAAACACCCGCGACAGAGATGCTCAAGTCACGCTCTTCAAAGCCATTCTGATTAGACGTGACGCTGCGTTCGCAAAGGGTATCGAGCGGGTTAGTTATGTATGAAAACTGTGACGCCCCGATCGAGCACGGATTCGCACGCATATTTCTCTAACCCACGCCTCTCGGGCGAATGAACCGCCTCTCTGCTTACTCTGGCCGTGCCGTCTTCTTCTCCCGCGGCAGTTCGCGTCTTTGTTTGCAGACGACCACGATCGATTTGTCCCAGCGATCCACTCGCCGCTGGGATAGATGATTGCTTTGCTGATCTTGAGGAACGATGGCCTGATCCGCATGCAACGCGCCCGTTCGAAGAGTCCCGTCGCTTACCTGGCCGTGACAGCGAGCGATGACTTATTCAGGGGTGAGCAAGTTGAGGGTCAGGCATTGGCGGGACAGATAGCAGAGTTGTGCAACAGATTGTTGCACCCGCGACCACGTCGGTAGAGACCCGAGGAGAAATGTCGGCGGCATCACCGCGGACGCTCGTGGTGACCCGAAGCTCTCAATAGAGCTCAATGACCGCTTTGCGTCTAATATGACAGGTCGAGCGCGCTACCCTCTTGCCTGAAAACCGGAACGGCCGGTTGCCGAATGGCTAGTTATCCAGAACCAATCTGACTTTCTGGGCGAGAGCTTGGAGGGTAGCGGGTTTCTGCAGGAGTTGAACGTTTGGATCGATGATCCCATTGCGAACTATGGCATCACGTGCGTAACCGGACGTAAAGAGCACCCTCAAGTCAGGCCGCAATTCAACGGCAGCATCCGCAAATTCCCGACCGTTCATTCCGGGCATGACAACATCCGTCAGCAGCAAGGAAACGTCTCCTCGATCCTCAAGAATGCGCAGGCCTTCAACCCCATTCTCAGCAGAAATCACCGAATAGTCGAGATCCTCGAGCATTTGCATTGTCAGTTGTCTTACACTCGCCTCGTCCTCGACGACGAGGATCAATTCCTCTGGCTTGCCATTGGCAACGTCTTGGCTGTTCGCCCGCCGTGCTCCATCGGCGGGACCATTGTGCCTTGGCAACCAGATGCTGATGGTAGTCCCCACCCCCAGTTTTGAATCGATTTTGACATAGCCACCGGACTGCTTGACGAAGCCAAACACCTGACTCAGCCCAAGGCCGGTTCCCTTGCCGACACCTTTGGTGGTAAAAAACGGCTCGAAGGCTCTTTCCAGAACCTCCGCGCTCATACCCGAGCCCGTGTCCCTCACCGCAATAAGGACGTAGGGGCCGGGGGAAATGCCATGATCTGCAGCAACCGACTGGTCGACCAGGAGTGCAGAGGTTTCGATTGTCAGGGTTCCGCCCTCCGGCATGGCATCGCGAGCGTTGACCGCCAGATTTACGAGGACATTTTCGAGTTGGCTGGGATCAGCGAGCACTGCACCGTCATCGGATTGCACGACCGTATTGAGTGTTACGTGCTCGCCCAGGGTCCGGCGCAAAAGCTCCGACATATCCTGCACCATCCGGCCGACGTCGAGGGATTCAGGGGAAAGCGGCTGCTGCCGGGAAAAAGCCAGTAGCCTTTGCGTCAGCATGGCAGCTTTGTGGGCACCCTCGGTCGCGGCTGCGATCAGTTGGTGCACGCCGGGCTCGCCGCGGTCGACGCGCCGCTGGATCAAGTTGAGTCCTGAGATGACAACTCCCAACATGTTGTTGAAGTCGTGCGCGATACCGCCCGTGAGTTGCCCCACCGCCTCCATTTTCTGGCTTTGGCGCAGCTGATCCTCCAAATTCCTGCGGACGTTGAGGGGGAGCCGTCATCTGATGCTGGCCTCCGATCCAGCCAGCATCTTGAATCACAAAACCACTCTCACGGGAATCCCGCAGATTCAGTCAAAATCTGAACTGCTCTAAGCGTCCATTCAAGCGGCTCGTGATCTGGTTGCTCGTGCCACATCACTTGACGGAAGTCGCGGCGGTCAACCCGCTGGCCGCATATCGGGCCAAAGGTCGAAACGGTCTTGTCCGTCTGCCGGCGAATGTGGTTTGCCGGGGATGCGTGGGCCAAGGGCTGCTATTCTGGTCATGCTCGAACGAACACGATTCCGCGGCAAAAGTTCCGTCAGTTTGGTCTTCTCAGTTGGTGAAAGACATCGCACCAAAAGCGGAAGTCATTTGGTCGGCCGTCGAAATGTGCCTCCAAAGCGCAGTGCGCCACGGCGGTCGGCGCTTCAAGCCCATAGAGTTCGATCGCAGATTGAGCGGCCTGACCTTGGTCGACGAGATCGGCAATCTTCAAAGCCGTAAATCAGCGCTCCGCATTGCGAGCCTTCCGGTATGAGTTCCGAGCCTAAGACGCTCCTGAGTAGGCTTTTCGCCCTTATTATTTTCTCTTCCGCCGGCGCCACTGTCTATTGTCGGTGGCGAGGCCGCTGCCACCTTCTGAGCGGGCGAGCGATGGAGTGCCTTCGACGGTGAAGACGATTCCGGCGTCTTCAAACGCTTTGCGGATCGCCGCGATGTTGTGGGGACGCGATTTCCTGAATCCGTTCTCAAGATCGCTGATGGCCATTTCGCTAAGATCTGCCTTTGCGGCAAGTCGCACACGCGACCAGTTCAGTAGGGCTCGTGCTGCTCTGGATTGATCTGCTGAGAGTACGGTTCGGCTGTCCATAAACAGTCGAACATTCAATATCGCTTAAATGTTCCTCTTGACCTTCTGCGATTTCTAACGGCGTGATGCCGGCCTCTCGGGTAACGCGGCGGGGTTTTCCAATAACTTTGCGGAACGCTGATCGTCACGCCGCAACGTCTTCTTTTTCGGCTTGGTCTTCTCAACCAGATCTGGCCTTTTCGCTATCAGGTAGTCAGCCTTGTTCGTTCGATAGTCTTCTTTGTGGATGGACATTTCTACAATCTCCATTGTGGAGATCAACGCGGCTGGAAGCCGACAAGGTCGATCCGAACGGCGCACCGTCCTAATACGAGTCTTGTCGACCATACCAGTCGTCGACGTCTCGCCGCACGCGATCCTTCTCAATGCCGTAGCGTTCCTGGATCGTACCTTCGAGCTGATCGCGGTTGCCGGCTATGCGGTCGAGATCATCATCAGTGAGCTTGCCCCACTGCTCCTTGACCTTACCTTTGAATTGCTTCCAATTTCCTTCGACGCGATTCCAGTCCATGATGGCGATCTCCTTTCGTTGTCCTTTCGAATAACGGTCGTATGGCTGTCAGGTTCCGCTGCAGGTAAGCGCGCTTGCTTGTGATCTAGCAATGGAACCTAATGCCCGTCGACCGCATGTGTGCGCCGGCCTTTTCCGGTTTGGGAACACAGCCGGCCTTTTGCCGTTGGTCTGGAACAGCTTCGCAAGGAAATGCACGTGCTCGCCGATCCGGGCATCTGGGTCGCGTTGGCGGCTGTGTTCATCCCTTATGGAGTCGGTGTCGCACTGCTTCTGAGGGTAGCCGGTTGATGGACCTGCCAGCGCTGCTCTGGCGTCAGATGAGCGGATTTCCATAGAAGCCGCCTCAACTTGGCGGCGGGGGGTCTTCGCGTTCGGCCATCTGTTCCAAGAGCTTCCTTGACGCAGCCAGGACGCGGCGTACGTGGGGAGTTGAGTTCGCCGACCATATCGATGGCGAAGGCGCCGGACAGGGCGCCACACGTCTTGGCGGGGCGCTCTGAGGGCGTTGGCGATGTCATCGAAGATCGCTTCCATCGGTCGAGTCTCGAACGCCGAACCTGTGAATCCCCTGTTTGTTCCGTCAAAGTCTAACGATCAGGGAAGCGCCATTGAAAGCACGTGCAGTAACGGTTGATTCAACCATTGCTGGTAAATTGTGAAATGTGGGTGGCGGCTCCGACAGTTCGGGGTGGAACTCAATGCCGAAGCCGCCTGCGCAGCCAAGGTTGGGGTTTGACCGCGCCGTCCTATAATGGGACAGCGCGGTCAACGATTCGTTAAAACGTTCTGGAACTAATTAAGCACGCGCTAATTGACTCGCGGTCTCGGGAGTCAGTGCATGCGTGAAGTTCATTCCTCCGATGGTGCCGATTTTGGCGGGACAGGCCTCCCGAGGGCATTGCACAGCGTCACGTACCGGCCGCCGCCTTCGTCTTCCCTCTTCTTAGAGATCCGCCATTCGTTGGGCGAGTGGGTTGTTCGCATCATAGGGAGGAACGGTGAAACGTATTCCCGAGCATTCGAATATGAAGCAGATGCCGTCGCTTTCGCTGGCGATCAGTCTTCTCGTCTAGGATTGGAAGCTCCCCCGAAGCGAGCAACTTGACGAAATCAGCGAGAGACGCGCTGAAGCAGAGCGACTATCTGTTTCGCGGTCTCGTCGGTCCCGATCACTGGCGACTGTCGTGCGTCATCTTTCTGTATGATCGATGACGCCTGTTCGGGGGTGGTATCATCCTCCAGGTCGAACTCACGGACTCCGATGGGGGTTCTTGCCTTACATCTCACACATGGATTTTTGGTGCGAAGCCAATTCATAGTGATTGGGCCGACGTGCGGCCTGATTGAAGGTCAAAAGCTACTTCGGCGGCTGCGAACAGCCTAGTCTATGACCTCGCCACCGAACAGCCGGAACCTAAGCGCTTAATGGAGCTTAAGGCTCCATGAGTACACGCGGTATCAATTTCCTCGATCGCTGGGATCGGCAACAATCTCCCCGAAACGGCGAAGGCCGACACGGTTTCGATAAGTGAGTACACACACAAATTGTACGCCGACGCTAAGGCGCTCGGGATCAGGCGCGAAGAGATCGACGAAGAAGTTGACAGCCTATATCGGACGCTGGTCGATGCGCCTTCGGAACTTACCCCCCCTATAAATTAGCAGGGGAGGCACGGCATTCTTCAAGCCGTCGCTCTTATCCTTTCCCGATAGCTTCACCGGACATCGCGCTGGCCGACACCTTCTTGCGCAATGCCGCAGTGTGCCTCGATGGCGCTGACCGGGCGGCGGATCTGGGCAGGCGCAATGCGGCCCTTCACGCCATCGCCATCGCCATTGAATTGCTCCTGAAGTCGCATCTTCTCAGAACAGCGACCGACGATCGCTGGAATCGCCGCCATATCGGGCACGATCTCGGCAAGGCCGCTCGTTACGCCGAGAGAGCTGGATTGGGCCTGCCACCGCAACTGCACAGCGTCATCGCCCAGCTTCATCCTCATTTTCAGCGTGGCGGCTTCCAACGGGACCCAGCGCGTTCATGGCCGTCCGGTTTATCGCTCGACGCCCGCCACATCGCGCGGCGGCTTGCTCAGACTCTCATGGAACATAAGCGTCGCGCTAACGACGCCGCTGCTCCTGACTTGAAGATGACCCCACCCCCGCGATCCATTGCGCTGATCCTTGGTCCAGCCGACGGCCTGACGCCATCAACCCGCAAGGGGTCGGACTACGCGAAGCGTGCCGCCGCTCCGGCTTCGCCTTCGCGGTGATTGCGGCCATCCGCCGAACACATCGGGCGCCTGTCAGCGGGGGAGGGTCCTCCGCTTCAAACAGGAGCCGGATCGATGTCCCTCGCCGACGCGCATGCCTTCGCCTTCAGCCTCGCCGCCACCCTCATGGTCGCCATCGTCATCTTTCGTGCCGGCGACGGCACTCTCTCGGTCGTGCCGGCGAACGAGTATGACGGCGACGACACCGCCATCATCGGCGAAATCGACCGTTCGCCCCAGGACGGGGCTAACATTGCCGCTGGCGAAACAGAGCTTTGGCATCTCGCCGGTGCTTTTCGTTGCTATGCTCTGCGCGGCGTTGCGGTGGTGGTGGAAGGCGCAATCGCCAGAGCTATTCTCGGAGACACCACCATGATCATCCTCGGCATGTTCGTTTGTATCGCGGCCATCGGCATCCTGTGCTGGTTGCTCTTCACGCTTGCTATCTTCGCCCTTCCGTTGTTCGCAGGGGTCAGCGCAGTTACGTGGGCATTCAACACCGGCGCCGGCTGGCTTGGCGCGATCCTCGTCGGCATCCTGGCAGCCGGGTTGACGCTCGGCGTCGGCCAAATCCTCCTCGGCGTTATCAGCTCCATGTGGGCGAAGCTGGCGATCACGCTTGTCTTCGTCGCGCCTGCGATGGTTGCCGGCTACCATGCCACCCATGGCATCGCGAAGCACATGATGCCTTCGGAAACCTGGCAGGTCGTCTTCTCCGTCATTGGCGCGACCGCCGTCGGCGTCACGGCATATCTGCGGGTCGCGGGCATGACGTCAGCCGACCAATCCGGCAGGGACGTGGTTCGAGCCTAGACCCCCGCGGGCGGCGCAGGTGGACCAGACCGACGAAGGCCTAGCCTCCTCATTATCGGTGGTTGGAGCAATCGGGTTCCATGCCAGGATCGAGCAACGGCCACGTGCCGGCGCGGCCCCGTCTGGGACTTGGACTTTCTTTGGTCGATGCCCATGGCAGACCGACAAGTCGGTAGCAGGACGGCAGCGCGCGCGGTGGCGGCGGCGTTGCAGGTGCGCGGAATCTGTGCCTGGAATGCGTGGGCGATGCCGGTGAAGCCTGTAGCGATCTGCCGGAGGCGCGTTGCACGCCAACGTCTCCGTTCCCAATCTGTCCCAAGAGCGCTCCAAACGGCCTCTTCAATGGGCTGATCTGGCCGAACGACGGCTGAAGCCTCGACCGCCTAGGCCGCAACGGCGCATCTCGACTTTCTTCCCCTGCCGGCTCCCACCCCATGCCGCAAGCGCATGGGGACCCCGAGCGCCGCCATTCCTCGCGAGACAAGAAAGTCGTTCCTGCGCCGTCCTCCGCGTTGCTCCGGTCGCAAGCGATGCGTCGTCGGTCGCCTTCGGCCACCCGATCGCCATCGAGGCCGCATGGTGCGGGCTCGGGAACAGAAAACGGAGACTTACAATGGCTACCATCGGCACCTTCAAGAAGACCGCCTCGAACGAATTCACCGGGGACATCGTCACCCTCAGCGTCCAAGCCAAGAACGTGCGCATCGTCCCAGACACACGCGCCACCGGCGAGAACGCTCCCAGCCACCGGGTGCTGGTCGGCCGCGCCGAGATCGGCGCCGCCTGGTCGAAGACCTCCAACGAAGGCCGCGATTACCTGGGTCTCAAGCTCGACGATCCGAGCTTCAACGCCCCGATCTACGCCAACCTCTTCGACGACGAGGAAGGGGAGGGTTTCTCGCTCATCTGGTCCCGCCCGAACGCGCGGCGGGGTGACTAAGGACCCGCGCAGGCCCCGGCCGGAAGGCCGGGGCCTTCTTCCGCGGACGTCCGGTTCGATTCACTCAAGCCGAGAGCGATGCCGAAACCGCATCGCCTGATGCTTATCAACCGTCCTCCATCGGCGCTGTTGTTTCTATAAAATGCAGGCTTTCACTGTGAAGACGAGGCAAGCGATGATCGAGCCGTTTGACGAAACCGCGCCGACCAGTGACGAACTCACCGAATACGATCGGGAACACGTCAAGCTCTATGTGCGCCTGCTTGACGCCGCCGACGACGGCGCGGACTGGCGCGAGGTGGTCGAAATCCTCTTCGGCATTGATCTGACGAAGGAGCCACAACGCGCCCGGCGCATCCACGACAGCCATCTGGCGCGAGCGCGCTGGATGGCGCGTGCAGGCTACCGTCATCTCTTGCGTCGACCCGGCAACTAGCACCACAGCGCCTGTGGTTCGCGGGTGATGCCGAAGTGGCATCACCCGATGCCCGGCAAGGGTCTTCCGCCAATCGCTACAACCCGGAATCGTTTGGAGGCGGGGTCTACGCGTTGTTTGCGAGGAGCTCTTGGATGAGGCCGGATACGTCGCATTGGCGAGACAATGCCAGCTATGATTATTTTGATACATTACCTATCGAAGGGCTCGCCTGGGAGTGTCTGCGGCGTCACCAACCCTATCAACGGCACTACCAAGCGCTCCTTACCACAAGATCCGAAAAAGCACCCTTCCACCCTGAGGCACAGCGGCAGTGGGGGTTGCGATTTCCCGGCCACGCCGGATTTGTCCGCCTTGGCGCAAGACGTTCTGTGGTCGCCTGACGTCGATCCAGCTGTGGTTTCTCTCGTGCCGGCGCCGGAATTCCTGTCGTCCTTGCGATCGGCGCCGTTGACCGGCCTGGGCGTGGTCCACGACAGCCCGGAAGGACGCCACACTGTCCATAGTGCAGGTGTCGTCACCCAACTTCTCCTTCTGCCCGGCAGTGACCCGCACGGTCACCTGGCGGCGCTGATCCCCTTGGACGCAGAAACATTGGGACGGATCGAAGCACTCACCCGTTTCTGGCGTTCGTTGCAGGGGCGCCCCAAACCTTCGGACACGCGGATGACCCCGCAGCAGCGCCGCCGCTTTCGTCTGATGATGCAGGCCGCTGACGGCCATTCGAATGGCGCGAGCTACCGCGACATTGCCGTCGCCCTTTACGGGTCTAAGCGCGTCGCTGCCGATCCCTGGAAAACTTCCGCACTGCGCGACGCGGTGATCGGCCTGGTCGAAGGTGCCACCGCCATGATCGGCGGTGGCTATTTGCAAATCCTGCGTCATCGCCGCCGATCCTAGCGGGTCTGGCCGCGCAAAAGGGGTGGAGTTTTAGCCCCCCTCAACTTCCCCATCCCTGACGAAGCTTACTCTCCGCCACCGTGGTCTCCGCCCACCGCTGAACGCCAGCGGCTGCCCAAGACCCCACGGAGGTTCGACCCATGCGACCCGATATCGCCGTTTTGCCGCCGCGCTTCCTGCGCACCAAGGAGGCCGCGGATTTCCTCAGCCTGTCCGCCCGCACGCTCGAAAAGCACCGGACCTATGGCACTGGTCCTTCCTACCGCAAGCTCGGCGGCCGTGTCGTCTATGCCGTCGACGATCTTCAGGCGTGGGCCGAACGCGGCGCTGTCACGTCTACATCCGATCCGCGGGGGTCGGTCCTGCCGGCCAAGCGTCACACGCCGACGCCGCCGACGCACGGCGGACGATACGCACGCTGACCGCGCGCGGATTTCCAATGGTGGCTCGAAACCAATCCCTTTCGGAGCGCGGGCAGCTCGACCTGTTCCGGGCGCTGCCTGGCGACTTCGCCCCACGAGACGCGCAGGATCTCATGGCCTATCCGTTCTTCTCCCTTTCCAAGACGCATCGCATCACCCCGATCGATTTTGCGGCCGGCAACGTCACGATCCGGGTCGAAGCCGTGCCCGATCATGGCATGGCGACCATCTGGGACGCCGACATCCTGATCTGGGCCGCAAGCCAGATCGTCGAGGCGCGCGACGCGGGCCTTCGCACCTCGCGCCTGATGGCCGCCACACCCTATGAGATTCTCACCTTCGTCGGCCGCGGCAAGAGCCTGCGCGACTATCAGCGCCTGAAGGCGGGGCTTGACCGGCTGCAGTCGACCACCGTCTCGACGACGATTCGTCAGCCCGCCGAAGGCCGGCGTCACCGCTTCTCATGGATCAATGAGTGGCAGGAGCGCATCGATCGCCATGGCAAACCCGCGGGGATCGAGTTGATCGTCCCCGACTGGTTCTACCAGGCAGTCCTCGATGACGCGCTCGTGCTGACGATCGACCGCGCTTATTTCGACCTGACTGGCGGGCTGGAGCGCTGGCTCTATCGGCTGGTGCGCAAGCACGGCGGACGCCAGCCCGACGGCTGGCGCTTCGACTTCCGTCACCTTCACCAGAAATCCGGCAGCCTGTCGCCCCACAAGCGCTTTGCCTTCGAGCTGCGCGACATCATCCGCCGCCAGCCGCTGCCCGGCTACACCCTTGCGCTGGAAGTGGAGATTGGCGGCCGGGTTCTGCTTGCCTTCGAGCGGATCGGCTCCTGTGGAAGGCCTGTGGACGGCCTCGTGCTATCGGGAACCGGACCTATCGTGCCATCGGGAACCGCAGGCTCGTGCTATCAGGAACCGAAACGGCGCCTAACCCTGGGAAAGCAAAGCCGAAATCGCGCCCTTAACTTAGACTCTAACCCAGATTCTAACTTTGAAGCGCGCGCGCAAGATGGGCAGAGGCTCGTACGGCGAGCCAGCCACGCACTCAGCGTAACCACCAACAACACCCCCAACACGTCGACGGTTTCTGGCGGTCGCATCACGGCAACCAGCGCTTCCGAAGGTCCGACTCCGCCGCTTGATCCGCGCTCGGGAGCCGCCCGATGAGCGCCGCACCCCTAAATCGAAAGAGCCGTGTCGGGAAGGCAACTTTGACGCTGCATCTCGCCGGTGAATTGGCCTGCAAGGGAAATCAGTTCGCGACCTTCGTCGTGCGCCCCACCACCGACATGACGACTCAGGAGCGCGCACGCATCGCCGCTTTCGAGAACGACGTCATCGTCGCCGAAACGCTGCGCGCGAGGCTCGCGCGCGAAATTCCCACCACATCAGGAGAACCGAAATGACTGGCATTGCGGCTCCCCGCACGCGCGGCGCATTCCCGGCCACGCACCACGCTGCCGATAATCTCGTCCATGTCGAACTGACCTGGGTCGAGAAGAGGATCGAGAACTGGATACGGTTCGGCACGCCCGCCCAGGAACAGATCGTCGATCGTCGCCGGCGGATCCTGTCCTATCGTCCCGGCGTGGTCTTCGCCTTCGTGCGATGGGCGGCGAACGACTTCGGAACGATCATCTCACGCATCGACATCGTGCGTGCGGTCGCGTCTGGCGAAGCCTATCAGACACTGCCCTTCGTGCGACCCGGCGGCGACATCCTGCTGAAGGTCGAGAGCTGGCCCAAGGTCGAACGCGTGCTGCAGGCGATTGACGCCATCCAGCGCCTCGGCATCGAGCCTGAGTTGGTGTCGCCTGATCATTGGCGGCACATCCACAACCGGATAACCGCCGGCAATGCGCCGCGCAGCTACACACTCGACCAACATCGTGCCTTCCTGCTGCGCAAGAGGACTGAGCCGTGACGCGCGCCGGGATCATCTTAGCCAGCGTTATCGCAACCATGGGCGTCGGTTATCCCGGCCTCACTTCGATGCCCGCGAAGCTCATCTGGAATGCGTCAGCCAGCGCACCGATCGGCTTCTACACGATCGACTTCGACGGACCCTTCGAGGTCGCCGATCTTGTGGCCGTCGACGCGCCCGAGCCGCTCGCGGCGTTCCTCGCCGATCGCGGCTATCTGCCGAGGGGCGTGCCACTCCTGAAGCGCATCCTTGGCGTATCGGGGCAACGGGTCTGTCGCTCGAACCTCACCATCACGGTCGATGGTATCGAGGCGGGGATGGCGTTGACGCGTGACCGGGCCGGTCGTGACCTGCCGGTCTGGCAGGGCTGCCGCCGCATCGCGAGCGGCGAAGTCTTCCTGATGAACCGGCATGTCCGCGACAGCTTCGACGGCCGCTACTTCGGCCTCCTCTCCACCAGACGGATCATCGGCCGCGCCGTTCCGCTGTGGACAGACGAGGACGGCAACGGCCGCTTCGAATGGCGCGCGCCAACGCGGTGAGCGCGCGACCAGCGGCGCGCGTCGTGGCGCCAGTCTTCATCACCGCACGACTCGAAAACAGGAGCCTGACATGCAACAGATCGGAGAATTCACGCGCCAGAAGACTGGCTATAGCGGGCGCATCCACACGCTCAGCCTCAACCTGGATATTGCCATTGTGGCGGCAGAGGCGAGCGAAACGGAGAATGCGCCTGACTACCGCATTCACGCCGCAAGCGAGGACGGCCCCGAGATCGGCGCCGGCTGGAAACGCTCCAGCGAAAAGGCCGGAGACTATGTCTCGATCCAGCTCGACGACCCGACCTTCGCGCAGCCGATACGCGCCAACCTCTTTCGCAATGGCGACGACAAGACGTCCTGGTCGCTGCACTGGGCGCGCCCGCGCGACCGTAGCGAGAAGGATTGAACGATGCGCGCTCGCCGTCCGTCGACGAGCCATCGCGGTGCGCCCGGGCCGCTTCGCGCTGCCTGGCGCATGGCTCTGCTCCTCCTTTGCGGCCTGTCCGTCGCGACCGTCATGCCGGCGGCAGTGGCGCAGGAAACACCTCTCACACGATCGTCGCAACGCGATCCGTTCGGCGCGCATATCGCAGAAGCCTCGCACCGCTTCGGCGTCCCGACCGCGCTGATCCGCGCCATCATGCGCAAGGAGAGTGCGGGCGATATGCGTGCCGTCTCCAGCGCAGGCGCCCGCGGCTTGATGCAGATCATGCCCGGAACATGGGATGACCTGCGCGCCCGCTGGTCGCTTGGCCGCGATCCATTCGATCCCCGGGACAACATCCTGGCTGGAACGGCGTACCTGCGCGAACTGCACGATCGCTTCGGCTCTCCGGGATTTCTGGCCGCCTACAATGCGGGACCTGCACGCTACCAGGCCTACCTCACTGGGCGTCCGTTACCGGCCGAGACCCGCGCCTATGTCGCCGCATTTGCGCCCCTGATCGGTGAAAGCGAGGGTATGCGCCCTTTCGCCGTTACGTCTGTCGAGGCCATTCCCTGGAAGCGCGGCTCGCTGTTCGTCGGTCAGCCGGATCGCAAACAAGCTGTCGCTCGGGTGCCAACCGAGCGACCACCAAATGACGCGAGCTCTGCGCCCACCGTGCGCGATGTGTCCGCCATCGTGCCGCTGTCCGAAGGCCTCTTCGTGGCGCGAGCGGGCGAAGGGATACAGCCATGAGCGCACATGGGCGTCTTTGCGCAACCGCAAGCTCCAGCGCACCATGGCGTGGGTGGAGGCGGAAAATGTGCAGAACAACCGAAGGATGGCGAGATAAAAGGCCGCGAGGTGCGGCGTCGATCGGTTGTGCTGTTTCAAGAGGTTATGTGGCATTTCCGCGAGGTGCGAACAAGTGGCGCACCTCGCCGGAACACCGTTTCACCTGTGATTTCGGTGCCTTGAGACGATGTGCGGATCTTCACGATGACTGACGAGGATGGTTTCCGCATCCGGCCCGGCCGCATCCGCTCGCCCAGTGCCCAGCGCGCCAGGCCCTTCATCGCGCAGGCGCTTGCCGCCGCCCGGAAGGCCGGCGCCCGCATCTCTCGCTCCGGCCGGATCAGCCCGGGCAATCGCTCGACCTTCGGGCGTGGCCGCTCGGCGAGCGTGCGCGCCAATCGTCTCCTCACCGGCCGCTCGCGAGCCGTGATCATCAAGACACGGCTGGTGCGCCATCACGCGCGCGGCGCCCCGCTTGCCGCTCATCTCACCTATCTGCGCCGCGAGGGCGTCACCCGGGACGGGGAGAAGGCAAGGCTGTTCGGGCCGGAGGACGGGGAGGTGGATGGCGGTGCTTTTGCCGAGCGGTGCGGCGATGATCGGCACCACTTCCGTTTCATCGTCTCGCCGGAAGATGCCGTCGACATGGCGGACCTCAAATCCTTCGCCCGCGATCTGATGGGTCAGATGGAAAAGGACCTCGGCACGAAACTGGATTGGGCTGGCGTCGATCACTGGAACACCGACAATCCGCACCTTCACATCATCCTGCGCGGCCGCACTGATGACGGGCAGGATCTCGTGATCTCCCGCGATTACATCAAGGAGGGAATGCGCGCCCGCGCCGCCGACCTCGTTACCCAGGAGCTCGGCCCGCGCACCGATCTCGACATCCGCCGCAATCTGCAGCGTCAGGTCGAGGCCGAACGTTGGACCCAGCTTGACCGGCAGCTTGTTCGCGATTGCCGCGACACAGGCGTTGTCGATCTTGCGTCCCCGGCGAGCGCTCAGCCCGATGAGTATCACGTGCTGAAGGTCGGGCGGGCGCGCAAGCTCGAAACGCTTGGCCTTGCCGAACAGGTCGGCCCAGGCCAATGGAGGATCGACGAAAAGGCCGAGGCGACGCTGCGCGAGCTTGGCGAACGCGGTGACATCATCAAGCGGATGCACCGCGCCCTGACAGAACAGGGCATCGAGCGCGGGTCGGCGACCTATGTGCTCGCGGCGGAGCGCCTCGACACGCCAATCGTCGGTCGGCTGGTCGACCGTGGTCTCGATGACGAGTTGAAGGGCAGTGCCTACGCCGTGATCGATGGCACCGACGGCCGCACCCATCACATCAAGCTGTCCGATCTCGATGCCGCCGGCGACAGCGCTCCGGGTTCCATCGTTGAGCTGCGCAAGTTCCATGACGCGCAGGGACATGGGCGCGCAGCACTCGCTGTCCGTTCCGATCTCGATATTGAGCGGCAGGTTACCGCCGCCGGCGCCACCTGGCTCGATCGCCAGAACATCGCCCGCGAACCGACTGCGTTGTCGGAAGGCGGCTTCGGCGCCGAGGTGCGGCAGGCGATGCAGCTCCGTGCCGACCACCTCGTCCAACGGGGCCTCGGCGAGCGGCATGGCCAACGCACAACCTTCACCCGCAACCTGATAGACACGCTGCGTCGCTGCGAGTTGGAGGCGCTCGGCGAAAAGCTCTCGGCCGAAACCGGCCAGCCGTTCAACCGCGTTCGCAGTGGTGAGTTTGTGGCCGGTTCCTACCGGCAACGTTTCACGCTCGCCTCCGGCCGCTTCGCCATGATCGATGACGGCCTCGGTTTCCAACTGGTGCCTTGGACGCCGTCCCTGGAAAAACATCTTGGCAGCCACGTCTCTGGCGTCGCTCGCAATGACGACGGCATCGACTGGAGTTTTGGCCGCAAGCGAGGCCTCGGCATCTAGTCTCAATTTGAAGAAAGGACTGCAGCATGTCCGCCACCAAAATTCTCTGGGGCCAGATCCTCGCCGTCTTGATGATCGTACTGTTCACGACCTGGGGCGCGACGGAGTGGGTGGCCTGGCGCCTGGCATTCCAGCCCGAGCTGGGCAGGCCATGGTTCCGTGTCCTGGGCTTTCCGTTCTACCTTCCGCCGTCATTCTTCTGGTGGTGGTATGGCTTCGATGCCTACGCGCCGTCGATCTTCGTAGAGGGAGCCTTTATCGCGGCTTTCGGCGGTTTCGCCTGCGTCGCCGTCGCCATCGGCATGTCGGTCTGGCGGGCTCGAGAGGCCAAGAAGGTCGAGACCTACGGCTCCGCCCGCTGGGCCGACAAGCAGGAGGTCAAGGCAACGGGCCTTCTCGGCTCCGATGGGGTGGTGCTTGGGCGCTTTGACGGCGCCTATCTGCGCCACGATGGACCGGAGCATGTGCTGTGCTTTGCGCCCACACGTTCGGGCAAGGGTGTCGGCCTGGTCGTCCCGTCGCTGCTGACCTGGCCGAGCTCCGCCGTCGTTCACGATATCAAGGGCGAAAACTGGCAGCTCACCGCAGGCTTCCGCGCCAGGCATGGCCGTGTCCTGCTGTTCGATCCAACCAATCCGAAATCCTCATCCTACAACCCGCTGCTAGAGGTGCGCCGCGGCGAATGGGAAGTCCGAGACGTTCAAAACATTGCCGACATCCTGGTCGATCCCGAAGGCTCGCTTGAGAGGCGAAACCATTGGGAGAAAACCAGCCATGCCCTGCTGGTCGGCGCGATCCTGCACGTCCTCTACGCCGAGCCGGACAAGACGCTTGCTGGCGTGGCCGGTTTCCTCTCCGATCCAAAGCGGCCGATCGAATCGACGCTGTCCGCGATGATGAAAACTGCGCATCTGGGTGACGCGGGTCCACACCCGGTCATCGCCAGCGCCGCGCGAGAGCTGTTGAACAAATCAGACAACGAGCGCTCCGGCGTGCTGTCCACCGCCATGTCATTTCTTGGCCTTTATCGCGATCCTGTCGTGGCCGAGGTCACGCGCCGCTGCGACTGGCGCATCAGCGACCTCGTCGACGACAAGCATCCAACGACACTCTACCTCGTCGTGCCGCCGTCCGACATCAACCGGACCAAGCCGCTCATTCGCCTGATCCTCAATCAGATCGGTCGCCGCTTGACGGAAGATCTGCAGGTGAGGGCGAAAGGGCACCGGCTGCTTTTGATGCTCGACGAGTTCCCGGCGCTTGGCCGCCTCGACTTCTTCGAGTCGGCGCTCGCCTTCATGGCCGGCTACGGGCTGAAAAGCTTCCTGATCGCTCAATCCCTCAACCAGATCGAGAGGGCGTACGGCGCCAACAACTCGATCCTGGACAGTTGCCATGTCCGGGTAAGCTTTGCCACCAATGATGAGCGCACCGCCAAGCGCGTGTCCGACGCGCTGGGAACAGCGACCGAGATGAGGGCCATGAGGAACTATGCCGGCCACCGGCTGTCGCCGTGGCTCGGTCATCTCATGGTCTCCCGCTCGGAGACGGCTCGCCCGCTGCTCACGCCGGGTGAAGTCATGCAGCTGCCGGCGACCGACGAGATCGTCATGGTCGCGGGTGCACCGCCGATCCGCGCCAAAAAGGCGCGCTATCATGAGGATGCTCGCTTCCAGGAACGTATCCTGCCGCCGCCGGTGCTGAAGGCGGCGGCGGAGGAGGGGAGGCCCGACGACTGGACGAAACTGCCGCTGCCTTCCCGTCCGCAGATTGCTGAAGCCATGTCGGCGCCGTTGGCCACGGATGACGACACAACTGATTCCGAGCGTCGTCGGCAACCCGAGCTCAGTCGCGTCGATCAGGTCGTGAAGCCTTCGACCGAGAACGAATTCGAGATCGATCACCTGGACGACGTGGAAGACGAGGCTGCCCGCAACCGTCGACTGACGCGTCTGATGCAGGGCATTGCGCGGCAGGCGTCACTCGACCCCGGCGACGGCGTGGATATGTGAGGCTGCCATGGTAAAGCCGCCCCGCAAACAACGCCTGTCCGTCTATCTCGATCCGAAGGTCATGAGCAGGCTGGCCGAACATGCGGCGCGACGAGATTTTTCACGGTCGCTCGTCGCTGAGGCGGCCATCGAGTCGTTCCTCTCACCCGATGCCGCCGAGCGACAGGAGGCGGCGATCACCAAGCGGCTTGACCAGCTCGATCGCCGTATGACACGCCAGGAGCGCGATGTCGCAATTGCCGTGGAGACGCTCGCTGTTTTCGTCCGCTTCTGGCTGGCGACAACACCAGCGTTGCCCGAGCCTGCGGCGCAGGCAGCCCACGCCAAGGCTGGCGAGCGCTATGATGCCTTCGTCACAGCGCTCGGCCGGCGCCTGGCGAAAGGTCCAAAGCTCCGACAGGAAATCTCCGAGGATATCGATGGCGGCCTGGACACAAACCAGCCCGGCAGGCCCGTGGGCTAAATGGACGGGCGGACTGAGATTTTACAAGCCTCGATCAGGATTCTTCGTTGAAAAGTATAGTCTGTATGCTATAAGGCGAGGGCGAATGAAAAACCAAAAGCCCGCAGTATGGATGGGGTCGTCGAAGGGCGACCTGCGCGGGTTTCCGGTCGATGTTCGCCGGTTGATGGGTGTCGCAATCAACGACGCGCAGAATGGTGAGGAGCACCCGGCTGTCAAGGCCCTGAAGGGCTTTGGGGGCCGCAGCGTCCTCGAGGTGGTCGACGACTTCGACGGAGATACCTATCGGGCCGTCTATGCCGTGCGCTTTGCCGGGGTGATCTACGTGCTTCATTGCTTCCACAAGAAGTCGAAGAAGGGCAGGGAGACACCCAAGCACGAAATCGATCTCGTGACAGTGCGATTGAAGGCGGCCGAGGCTCACTACCGCGAAAACTATGGGAAAGGAACAAAGTCATGACAGAAGACATCACCGCCGAAGTGAGCAGCGGCAACGTGTTTGCGGACCTCGGCTTTGACAATCCCGAAGAGGAATTGCTCAAGGCCAAGCTGGCCCGCGAGATCCGCGCCATTATCAAGCGCCGGCGCCTGACCCAGGCGAAGTCGGCTGAACTGCTCGGAATGAAGCAGCCCGACGTCTCCGCGATCGCGACCGGGCGCACGGGGAAGTTTTCAATAGACAGGCTGGTTCGCTGTCTGGACCGGCTCGACTACAAGGTCGACGTGGTGGTTCGCCACAAGCCTCGACGGTCAACTCGTGCTGAAGCCGCTTGATCAAACAGCTTTGCCTACGAGCGGACAATTGATTGTCCAGGTTTGGATGGGCGCCACCGCAACAGGACGGTAGGATTAGCGAAAAGCACGCACGAAGGTGGGCACCCTTCGTCAGACCTACGGCGACAATTTCGCAGCTGGGCTTCGCAGCGACTTCGAGGCTATCGACGGTGTTGCAGCGCGCCAGCGTCGGCTCTCTAAGCCCCGGACCTAAGGCGCGCGCTTAGACCTCAATCCAAGCGTAGGCGGCACCAAAGATCCCGAGCGTCAGAGCAATAAACCAAGCCCATCCCTTCAACGAGGCGCGCACGTCTTCAGGCTTTGCGCCTTTTTCGTTG
Source organism: Mesorhizobium sp. C268A (assembly GCF_040324475.1). Classification (NCBI taxonomy): domain Bacteria; kingdom Pseudomonadati; phylum Pseudomonadota; class Alphaproteobacteria; order Hyphomicrobiales; family Phyllobacteriaceae; genus Mesorhizobium; species Mesorhizobium sp. C268A. The sequence continues at coordinate 245,370 of NZ_JAMYVX010000001.1, read as the reverse complement.
TCGTAGTCGTCCATAATCAGGCTCCATGTTTTCGATCTTGGCCGGGTACAAAATCAAGAGACGCTGGGCAACCCTCGCAGCTGTCGCAGCGGATTCGCCTTTGTACGGCGTGACATGCGCAGTCTAATACGTGGATTACGGGTCCCGTCCTGTCGAGGACCATAATATAATCGCCGTACCTAAAGCAGAACTAATAATGGCCGCCTTGCGCCGTTTACGTCGGCACCGCCAATCTCCTGTATTTGCACGCTACGTCACTACGCCTCGACATAGGTGTTGAAACCACTCGAGATACGGCTCTCTTAATCATCCCCGTCCAGGGGCCGCCGATGTTCCCCGGATCGAAACGGGGACAGGATGGCAGCTTCGCCTCACAATTCAGAAGGTCTGGCTCGCGGCGCACGCATGTTGCGCACAGCGCTCGGACCCGCGATCGCGCGCTATCTCGACGACGCCGGCATCGTCGAGGTGATGCTCAATCCCGATGGGCGTTTGTGGATCGATCGCCTGTCCGAGGGTTTGTCCGACACAGGAGAGCGCCTGTCGGCGGCGGACGGCGAACGCATCGTTCGCCTCGTCGCTCATCATGTCGGTGCCGAAGTCCATGCCGGCGCCCCACGCGTCTCGGCGGAGTTGCCCGAGACGGGCGAGCGCTTCGAGGGGCTTCTTCCTCCCGTCGTCGCGGCGCCCGCCTTCGCGATCCGCAAGCCCGCCGTCGCCATCTTCACCCTTGAGGACTATGTCGCGGCCGGGATTATGTCGGCGCGCCAGGCGGACACGCTGCGCCAGGGCGTTGCCAACCGCGCCAACATTCTCGTTGCAGGCGGCACCTCCACGGGCAAGACCACGCTGATCAACGCGCTGCTCGCTGAAGTGGCCAAGACCGCCGATCGCGTCGTCATCATCGAGGATACGCGCGAACTGCAATGCGCCGCGCCAAATCTCGTGGCAATGCGCACGAAAGACGGCGTCGCGTCTCTATCTGATCTTGTCCGCTCATCGTTGCGCCTGCGCCCCGACCGCATCCCGGTCGGCGAGGTGCGCGGGTCCGAGGCGCTCGAACTGCTCAAGGCCTGGGGCACCGGCCATCCCGGCGGCCTCGGCACGATCCACGCCGGCAGCGCCATTGGCGCGCTCCGCCGCATGGAACAGCTCATCCAGGAAGCCGTCGTCACGGTTCCACGCGCTCTGATCGCCGAAACGATCGACCTGGTTGCCGTCCTTTCCGGCCGCGGTTCCGCGCGCCGGCTGTCCGAACTCGCCCGTGTCGATGGCCTGCGCCCGGACAGTGATTACCGGGTCGCGCCAGCCGTCCTCGATGGCGACGAGGGCCCGACCTTGCTCGTCCAAAACCCTGAAGGAGAAAATCCATGATCCAACGCCTGCGCCTCACGCGCCATCGTCTCGCCATGACAGTTACGGGTGCCACGCTCATCCTGGTGATGGCCGCGCCCGCCCATGCCTCCGGCTCGTCGATGCCGTGGGAACAACCGCTGCAACAGATCCTCCAGTCGATCGAAGGCCCGGTTGCCAAGATCATGGCGGTGATCATCATCATCGTCACCGGCCTGACACTCGCCTTCGGCGACACGTCGGGCGGCTTCCGCCGGCTCATCCAGATCGTGTTCGGCCTGTCCATCGCTTTCGCGGCGTCGAGCTTCTTCCTGTCGTTCTTCTCGTTCGGCGGCGGAGCGCTGGTCTGATGGCGGGCGCTGTCGAACAGAGCGGCCCAATGCCGGACTACGCAGTGCCGGGTTATGCGGTCCTCGTGCACCGGGCGCTGACCGAGCCGATCCTGCTCGGTGGCGCCCCGCGCGCCATTGCCATCATGAACGGGACGCTCGCGGGCGCCGTGGGGCTGGGACTGCGTCTCTGGCTCGTCGGCGTCGCCATCTGGGCCATCGGCCATGTCGCCGCCGTCTGGGCCGCCAAGCGCGATCCGCTTTTCGTCGACGTCGTTCGCCGGCATTTGCGCATCCCAGCGCATCTCACTGTTTGAGCGAGGTCGCACCGATGATGAACCTTGCCGAATATCGCAACCGTAGCAGCCGGCTCGCCGACTTCCTACCCTGGGTGGCATTGGTCGGCGCCGGCGTCGTCCTCAACAAGGATGGCAGCTTCCAGCGGACCGCGCGCTTTCGCGGCCCCGATCTCGACAGCGCCGTTCCGGCCGAACTGATTGCCGTCGCCGGCCGGCTCAACAATGCCTTCCGCCGTCTCGGCTCCGGCTGGGCGATCTTCGTCGAAGCGCAGCGCCATGCCTCGACCCGCTATCCCGACAGCAGCTTTCCGGATGCGGCCTCCACGCTAGTCGATGCGGAGCGAAAGGCGGGCTTCGAGGAGGCCGGCGCGCATTTCGAGTCCAGCTACTTCCTGACGCTCACCTATCTTGCGCCCGCCGAAGACACCGCCCGCGCGGAAAGCTGGCTCTACGAAGGCCGCGAGAAGAAGGGCCTCGACCCCAACGCGGCGCTGACCGGGTTCACTGACCGCAGCGACCGCGTCTTGCGCCTTGTCGAAGCCTTCATGCCGGAGTGCCGCTGGCTCGATGACGCCGAGACGCTGACCTATCTGCATGGCTGCGTCTCGACCAATCGCCACCGTGTCCGCGTTCCCGAAACGCCGATGTATCTCGACGCCATGCTGGCCGACCAGCCGCTGACCGGCGGGCTCGAGCCGCGGCTTGGCGCGTCGCATCTGCGCATTCTCACGGTCACGGGATTCCCGACCGCAACCACGCCGGGTCTGCTCGACGAACTGAACCGGCTGGCGTTTCCGTATCGCTGGTCGACACGCGCGATCCTGCTCGACAAGACCGATGCCACCAGGCTGCTGACGAAGATCCGGCGTCAATGGTTCGCCAAGCGCAAGTCAGTGGCGGCGATCCTCAAGGAGGTGATGACCAACGAGGCGTCCGTCCTCGTGGACACCGACGCCGCAAACAAGGCCGCCGATGCCGACATGGCGCTGCAGGAACTCGGCGCCGACTATGCCGGCATGGCCTATGTCACCGCGACGGTGACGGTGTGGGACGATGATCCCAACATCGCCGACGAAAAACTGCGCCTGGTCGAAAAGGTCATCCAGGGCCGCGACTTTACGGCGATTATTGAAACCATCAACGCCGTCGACGCGTGGCTCGGCAGCCTGCCGGGTCATGTTTATGCCAACGTCCGTCAACCTCCCATCTCCACGCTCAATCTCGCCCACATCATTCCGCTTTCCGCGGTGTGGGCGGGGTCGGAACGGGACGAGCATTTTGCAGCGCCCCCTCTGCTCTTCGGCAAGACCGAAGGCTCGACCCCGTTCCGGCTTTCGCTTCACGTCGGTGACGTCGGCCACACGCTGATCGTCGGCCCGACCGGCGCGGGCAAGTCCGTGCTCTTGGCACTGATGGCGCTGCAGTTCCGCCGCTATCCAGGGTCACAGGTTTTCGCCTTTGATTTCGGCGGCTCGATCCGCGCGGCGGCACTCGCCATGGGCGGCGACTGGCATGATCTCGGCGGCGATCTCAGCGATGGGGCGATCGACAGTGTCAGCCTTCAGCCGTTCGCCCGCATTCACGATGTCCCCGAGCGCGCCTGGGCCGCCGACTGGATCGTTGCGATCCTGACGCGCGAGAATGTGACGATCACCCCTGAGGTCAAGGAGCATATCTGGACGGCGTTGAGTTCGCTGGCGTCCGCGCCTGTCGCGGAGCGCACCATCACCGGTCTGGTCGTGCTGCTGCAATCAAATGACCTCAAGCAGGCATTGCGCCCCTATTGCGTCGGGGGTCCCCATGGCCGGTTGCTCGATGCCGAGCGCGAGCATCTCGGATCGGCGTCGGTCCAGGCATTCGAAACCGAAGGACTGATCGGAACGGGCGCTGCGCCCGCGGTGCTATCCTATCTCTTCCATCGCATCGAGGACCGGCTCGATGGCTCGCCAACGCTTCTCATCATCGACGAAGGCTGGCTTGCGCTGGACGATGAGGGTTTTGCTGGCCAGCTCCGCGAATGGCTGAAGACGCTGCGCAAGAAGAACGCCAGCGTGATCTTCGCCACGCAGTCGCTCAGCGACATCGATGGTTCGGCAATCGCGCCCGCGATCATCGAGAGCTGCCAGACCCGGCTTCTGCTGCCGAACGAGCGCGCCATCGAGCCGCAGATCACGGCGATCTATCGCCGCTTCGGCCTCAACGACCGGCAGATCGAGATCATCGCGCGGGCGATGCCGAAGCGCGACTATTACTGCCAGTCCCGTCGCGGCAACCGGCTGTTCGAGCTGGGACTGTCGGATGTGGCGCTCGCGCTTTGCGCCGTATCCGCGAAGACCGACCAGGCCGCGATCTCCCGCATCGTCGCTGAGCACGGCCGCGACGGGTTCCTCGCTGCCTGGCTTAGCCACCGTGGCGTCGGCTGGGCCGCTGAACTGGTTCCCGCCCTAACCAGCCCCGCCCTCACCAACAAGGAGAAGTCCCCATGAAACTGCACCGCTCCCTTGGCATGCGGCTCGCTGCCGCCCTGCTTGTCGCTCCCGCCGCGCTCTCGCCCATGCTGGCAACGCCCGCACAGGCCTTGATCGTTTTCGATCCCTCGAACTATTCGCAAAACGTCCTGACGGCAGCGCGCTCGCTCGAGCAGATCACCAACCAGATCACCTCGCTTCAGAACCAGGCGCAGATGCTCATCAACCAGGCCCGCAATCTCGCAAGCTTGCCGTTCTCCTCGCTGCAACAGCTCCAGCAGTCAGTGCAGCGTACGCAGCAATTGCTCGGTCAAGCGCAGAACGTAGCCTACGACGTGCAGCAGATCGATCAGGCCTTCCAGCAGAAATATGGCAACGTCTCGCTGTCGGCTTCGGATCAGCAACTCGTCGCCGACGCGCGCTCGCGCTGGGGCAACACGGTTGGTGGCCTTCAGGATGCCATGCGTGTGCAGGCGGGAGTCGTCGGCAACATCGACACCAATCGAACGCAGATGTCGGCGCTGGTCGGCCAAAGCCAGGGTGCGACCGGAGCGCTTCAGGCAACACAGGCCGGCAACCAGCTCCTCGCGCTTCAGGCGCAGCAGCTCGCCGATCTCACCGCTGTCGTCGCCGCGAACGGTCGGGCGCAAGCGTTGCAATCGGCCGAACAGGCCACCGCTGCCGACCAGGGCCGAGAGCAGCGCCGGCGCTTCCTGACGCAGGGCTCGGGCTACCAGCCCGGCAGTGCGCAGATGTTCTATGGCAAGAACTGAGGTCGGCGCGATGGAAGGCAAGCTCCTCGCTCGCATCGGCGCGGTCATCTTCATCGCGGTCGCTTTGACAGTGACCGCAATCGAGATGAGCAGCGAGGACGACGAGCCTGACGCCCTTGCGACGGGGGACCGTTCCGTCGCGCCACAACACCCACTCGCGGCCGAATTGCGCCGCTGTTCCGGGATCGGCGAGGCCGGTCCTCGCGATCCCGGCTGTCTGAAAGCGTGGGCAGCCAGCCGGCGCCGGTTTCTCGGTCAACGTGACTCGGCAACCGCGCCTGCTCCGCTAGCGCCGACAACGCTGTTTCCGAATGTGCCGCCGTCAGCCGACCGGAAAGAAGGGAAGCGGGCGGATGTGACCGCTCCCGCGATGCAGGTCGAGCCGCCCCGGCCGGAGGCTCGCTGACATGGGCGGCATGGGCGTCATCGACCATTTCCTCGAAGTCTTCACGCGCTACATCGACAGCGGCTTCGGCCTGCTCGGCGGCGAGGTCGGGTTCATCGCGACGACCCTGATCGTCATCGACGTGACGTTGGCTGCGCTCTTCTGGTCCTGGGGTGCGGACGACGACATCATGGCGCGCCTCGTCAAGAAGACTCTGTTCGTCGGCGTCTTCGCCTATCTCATCTCCAACTGGAACAATCTCGCCCGCATCGTCTTTGAAAGCTTCGCCGGGCTTGGCCTGAAGGCCTCGGGTACGGGTTTTACCGTCAACGATCTCATGCGCCCGGGCAAGGTGGCGCAGACCGGGCTCGATGCCGGCCGGCCGTTGCTGGACTCGATCTCGAACCTGATGGGCTATTGGTCCTTCTTCGAGAACTTCATCCAGATCGCCTGCATGTTCTTCGCCTGGGCGCTGGTGCTGCTGGCCTTCTTCATCCTGGCAATCCAGCTTTTCGTCACGCTGATCGAATTCAAGCTGACCACGCTCGCCGGTTTCGTGCTCATTCCCTTCGGTCTGTTCGGCAAATCCGCCTTCATGGCCGAGCGGGTGCTTGGCAACGTCATCTCGTCCGGCATCAAGGTGCTGGTGCTCGCCGTCATCATCGGCATCGGCTCAACGCTCTTTTCCGAGTTCACCGCGGGGTTCAGCGGCAACACGCCGTCGATCGACGATGCCATGGCGATCGTGCTGGCCGCGTTGTCGCTGCTCGGCCTTGGCATCTTTGGACCGGGCATTGCCAACGGTCTCGTCTCCGGCGGCCCGCAACTCGGTGCGGGCGCGGCTGTCGGGACCGGGCTCGCCGCCGGCGGCATGGCAGCAGTGGGCGCCGCCGCCGCCGGTTCCGTCGTGTCCGGCGGCGCGGCTGTCAGCGGCGGTGCTGCAGCGGCGGCCCGTGGCGGTGCCGCCATGGCGGGCAGGGCGTCCACAGCCTACGGCCTCAGCGCGGCCGGAGAGTCTGGCTTTTCTGGCGTCGCATCCGGGCTCGGCGGTGTCATCAGAGCCGGCGCCCAAGGTGCCATCTCACCGCTCAAGCGTGCGGCCAATAATGCGGCAGGCAGCATGAAGCACAGCTACCAGTCGGGCGCTCGCGCTGCCTTCGAGACGACGGGCGGGTCATCCACGGCTGGCACAATCGGCGCGAACGCGCCCGAAGCCGGCTCCGCACCCGTCGCGTCCTCCGCAACCGAAAGTCAGCCAGCCTGGGCGAAGCGCATGAAGCGCTCGCAACAGATGACCCATGGCGTCCAGGCCGCCGCCCACGCCGTTCGCAGTGGCGACAGCCATGGCGGCGGCTCCTCGATCAACCTCTCTGAAAGTGACTGAGCATGTTCAAACGACCGTCCACGCACTACGGCAAGTCCCCACAACCCGAGACCCCCTACCAACGCGCTGCTCAGCTCTGGGACGAGCGCATCGGTTCGGCTCGCGTGCAGGCGCGCAACTGGCGCACCATGGCCTTCGGTTGCCTGGCGCTCGCCGCGGGGTTCTCGGCCGCGCTCATCTGGCAATCCGCCAAAGGCTCGATCGTGCCTTGGGTGGTGCAGGTCGATCGTCTCGGCCAGGCGCAGGCTGTGGGACCTGCGGTCGGCGACTATCAGCCGAACGATCCGCAGATTGCCTTCTACCTGGCGCACTTCATCGAACAGGTGAGGTCGATCCCCGCCGATCCGGTCATCGTGCGGCAGAACTGGCTGCGCGCCTACGACTTCGCGACGCAGGGCGGGGCGCTGGCTCTCAACGACTATGCGCGCGCCAATGACCCGTTCACCAAGGTCGGCAAGCAGCAGGTCGCCGTCGATGTGTCGTCGGTCATCCGCGCATCGCCGGTGAGCTTCCGAATCGCCTGGGTCGAACGCCGCTATCAGGACGGCTCACTGGCTTCCACGGAGCGCTGGTCCGCCATCCTCACCATTGTCGTCCAGCCCCCGCGCGACGCTGATGCGCTGAGGAAGAACCCGCTTGGAATCTACATCAACGCCATCAACTGGTCGAAGGAGCTTGGACAATGATGCCCGTACTCTGCAAAGCCGCCCCCTGGGGGCGTCCGGTTTTCCTCATCCACGCAATGCCGGCCTTCCGCAAAATGGCCCTTCCAGCGCTTTTGCTTTGCACTTCGGCGCTTGCGGGCTGCGCCACCAGGCAGAAGCCGCCGGAGATTTCCTATGACGATCCGGTCCCGGCCGTGCATGCCGTCGATCCGCCACCGCCCGTCAAGGTGGTGGAGCTGTCGAAGCCGCTGCCGCTTCCAGGCCAGTTGAAGCCGGTCGGCAAGGCCGCAAAGCCCGACCCGGAACCGACCGATCCGACCGCGCGCGTGAACTTGGCCAATGCGGCCGCGCGCGTCCAGCCTGTCCGCAACGGCTTCATCAACTCGATGCAGGTCTATCCATTCGTCGATGGCGCGCTCTATCAGGTCTATGCCTCGCCGGGGCAGATCACCGACATCGCGCTCCAGCCCGGCGAGCAGCTCGTCGGTTCCGGTCCCGTCGCCGCCGGCGACACCGTGCGCTGGATCATCGGCGATACCGAGAGCGGTACGGGCGGCGCCAAGCAGGTCCACATCCTCGTCAAGCCGACGCGCGCCGACCTTCTCACCAATCTCGTCATCAACACCGATCGGCGGACCTATCACATGGAACTGCGCTCGACGCCGTCGACCTATATGGCATCGGTTTCCTGGCAATATCCGCAGGACCAACTCATCGCTTTGCGGCGTCAGAACCAAGAGGCTGAAGCTGTGCAGCCGGTCTCGACGGGCATCGATCTTTCTCGCGTCAATTTCCGATACCAGGTGACAGGCGATCGCGCACCATGGCGGCCGTTGCGCGCCTTCGACGATGGCAAGCAGGTGTTCATCGAGTTCCCGCGCGGCATCGGCCAGGGTGAGATGCCGCCACTGTTCGTGGTCGGGCCGGAAGGTGACACGTCCGAGCTGGTCAACTATCGCGTGCGCGGCAACTACATGATCGTCGACCGGCTGTTTGCCGCCGCCGAGTTGCGCTTTGGCGCCGGCAAGAACCAGCAGCGCATCCGCATCTCCCGCACCGATGGGGTGAAGAGCAGTCGATTTTCATGGATGCGTGGCCCTGGTGAGACCCCGCAAGCGACGTCCCTCCGAACAAACAGGGGAGGGTCGTCATCATGAGCGACAGATTGGATCCCGGGAAGGAAGAGGGCCGGGGGCCGGCGGATGACGCCCGGCCGGAGGCGTCGGTCGAGGATGACGCCCGGCCCCTGACAGGCGAGCCGGCCGCGGCCATGCGGCTGCGCGCCGAGCAACCGCGGGTGACGCGTCTGTCCCGCAAGGCGCTGGCCGCGTTGGGGCTCACCGCAAGCCTCGCTGTCGGCGGTGCGCTGATCTACGCGCTGCAGAACCGTCAACAAGGCCAGGGTCAGGAGCTGTACTCAACCGACAATCGCTCGACGCCCGATGGGCTCGCCGGCCTGCCAAAGGACTATGCAGGCGTCCCAAAGCTTGGCCCACCGCTTCCCGGCGATCTCGGCCGCCCGATCCTCGCCGCGCAGAATGGCGGCCCCGCGCTATCAACAGGTCCCGTTGGACTGGACCAGGAGGAGCAGCGCCGGGAGCAGGAACTGGAAGCGGCGAGGACGGCGCGCTTGTTCGCGTCCACGCAAACGCGGCCTGCAAGTGACACGACCGTCGCTCAAGTCACGACAGAAACCGTGCCACGGCCTGATCTCTCCAGCCTTGGGTTCGCGCCGCAGCCGGCCACGCCCTCGGCGCAGGACCGGCAGCGCGCGTTCCTTGATCAGCCGGCGGACAAGCGAACCGTCTCGCCTGATCGCGTCGCGGCGCCGGCGTCGAAAAACGTCCTGCAGGCGGGCGCTGTCATCGCGGCCGCCCTCATCACCGGCATTCGCTCCGACCTGCCGGGTCAGATTACCGCGCAGGTGACGGAGAATGTCTATGACAGCCCCACCGGACAAGTCCGTCTCATTCCGCAGGGGACGCGCCTCATCGGCCAGTATGACAATGGTGTCGGCTTCGGCCAGCGTCGCGTGTTGCTGGTCTGGACCAGACTGATTTTTCCGAACGGCCGCTCCATCATTCTGGAACGTCAGCCTGGCGCGGACGCGGAAGGCTATGCTGGGCTCGAGGACGGCGTTGACTATCACTGGGGCGAGCTCTTCAAGGCTGCAGCGCTCTCCACGGTTCTGAGCATCGGTGCGCAGGCAGGCTCATCGGGCCAGGAGAGCGACATCATGCGCGCTCTTCGTCAGGGTGCTTCCGACAGCATCAGCCAGACAGGCCAGCAGATCGTGCAGCGGCAGCTCAATATAGCGCCGACACTCACCATCCGACCGGGATACCCGGTGCGCGTCATCGTCACGCGCGATCTCGTGCTTGAACCTTATGGAGGCTGAAATGGCCAAGCTGAAACTGGGGCCAATCGCTGACGACAAACCTGTCAAGGTCATGGTGGAGCTTCCCGCGGCATTGCACCGTGACCTGACCGCTTATGCCGAGATCCTCGGCCGCGAAGCGGGGCACCGGCCCGCCGATGCGCCGCGCCTCATCGTTGCGATGTTGGAGCGGTTCATTGCGACGGATCGGGGCTTTGCCAGGGCAAAGCGTTCGGAAAGTGCTGGCTAAGGGCCTGGGGACCGGAGTCGAACCGGGTCAGTCGCGCCTCCCATTCATGGCGTGACTTCAGAAATCGCGCCGCGGCGAGCTCCTCCATTGACAGGTCCCGGGTCGTGCTGCTGTCGCCATGTTTCTTGCGGTCCCAACCAGCCGCAAGAGCGCGCGCTTTGGGTTCGATTCAAGCCACACTGCCTTGATCCAACTGATGCTGCTCTGCCCACGGATCGGTTTCCACACTGTGGCGTCGATGGCGACTGTCCTGGCAAAACCCTCGCCCGCCAGAGTGACGCCTTGACCGAGTTGCACCTTGAGGATGACCGTTGCTTCGCTGGCGCGACATATCTGGATAGCGGGGCCACCATTCGCAGCGATATGCTCCAGCAATTGCGGATCCCGGGAGGATTCGCCTGAAACCAGCAGACACGTATCTGCAAGATCTGCCCATCTGACCGCAGGCTTTTCTGCAAGCGGATGGTAGCAGGGCAGGAGAACGAACAAGCGCTCGTGCGCAAATATCTCGCTACGGCACAGGGCGGCGTTCTCAAGCCCGTGCGTGAAGACGATGTCGAGGCGCCGGCGGCGTATAGCCGCCAGGCACTGTTCGAGTGGAACGTCTTCGATCTCGACGCACACGTCTGGATGTAAACGGCCAAAACGATCGATGAGACGTGTCACGAACGTGCGCCCCATCTGGGCGCATAATCCTATCCTGAGCGTTTTGACATCCTGTTGACCGCGACTACCTCCAGCCAGTGCATCCTGCAAGCCTTCATAATGGGCCCGGACAAGATCGACCCAGGCCCGGCCTGCCTCGGTCAGCCGAACGCCATGGACGTCGCGGTCAAACAACTGCATGTCGAGCAACTGCTCGAGAGCTACGATGTTGCGGCTGACACAGGATTCCCTCACTCTGAGAACTCTTGCAGCCTGCCTGAGGCTGCCATGGTCGACAGCTGCGAAGACATGGTCCAAACGGCGGAGCGTGTTGTCGACCTGTCCCAAGGCGCAGGAGCCTATTCCTGCGCGGCAGGGACGCTAACGGGCAGGGGCGGACACAAGCTCGTTTCGTAGACGTACTCGTGCGGAATGGCCGGAGTGGCCATCTGGGAGAGGTACCGGTTTAGGTTTTCCTCGCTATTGCTCGCCGCCAGGCTACAGAAATTTCCGCTGTTCCACGTCAGTGAGCAGTAGCTGAAATGCTGGCGTATGGCGTCGGCCATCTGTGCCAAAGTCACCTCATTGCCGAACATCGTATCCAGAACGAGGGTTTGCTTCTTCTCGATTTCATCTGGGGGAAAATAGCGCGCCTTGAACCCAAAATCCTTCTGGTATTCGCGACGCCTGTAGTCCGGCTCCTCGGTTGCCCGGAACTTTTCGACGAAGACGAAGATTCCGTCCTGCTTGAGGTGCTGGGTCACGAATTCGATCTGGCTTGCTCTGTTGGGCGAGTACATCTGAAAGGTCGTATCTTCGAGAATGATGTCGAACCCGTGGGCAAAATTTGCCAGTCGCGGATCTGAACGCAGGACGTCCTTTGTCAAATGATGAAAGGGGCCGACGAAGAAGTCAGCGTGCGGCGGTTCGCCATAAGCCATGAAGCAATTGTAATTCTCCGCGTTCGGGCTGCACGACAGTGTGCGTATCTGTCCCTCCGACAGTTCGGACAGTGTCCTCGCCATCGTGCCTTCCGCTGTTCCAAGGCTGTATAGCGAATGCGGACCACCACGATCCCGTGCGTATTTCAGCATTGCGTAGGCCGTCCGGCACTCCTCCTCCAATCTGTAGGGAATGCTGCCGTGATAATGCTGGTCAAAAAAGCCTTGTCGTGCCGCATGCAGGCTGACCAGGCCGCGCAGCAGTTCATCGCTCGGCAGAAGCCGGGCGTCGGCGACGGGCTTGCGGATTGGCATCCCGCTCTTGCCAGCGGCGGTCGCCGCGAAAAAGCCTGCCAGTCCGTTGATCCGTGGGCCGTGGTCGCACTCAGCCAGAAAGTCGTCGAGTCCACGCATCGCAGTATGCCTCCAACACCGTTCCATTGGTGAGATGCCGATACGTCGATGGGGGAAATTCCACCAAGATAAGTGGGGTCTAATATTTCACCGGGCTCAAGTATTGGCTGAGCCAACTGGTAGGCCTGCCGGATACAGGCGGCTTTCACTCGTTTGCCATTTTTTCGCTAAAGTCACATCTTCTACCAATCCAGAGTTATTTGCGTGTTGTTCAGCAACCCATGGTTCGCCACATCATGCGACGACTGGCCGCTCGCCAGTAAGGAGGCTGCGGATACGTGAATACTCTTGCCCTCGACCCGACCGAGAACCGCCGGTCACGCCACCAATCGCTTGCCCACAAGTATGAGAATTGGGGCAGCGTACGGGCGGACGTGGTCAAAAGAACCGGGCTTGAGCGCCAGGAAACAAGAATCCTGCAGCCAAACCATTTGTTCCTGATGAACCTGAAGGGCACGGCGTGCCGCGGAGAAGACATCGTGGATGGGCGCCGGATTGCCTTTTTGCCGCGCCGGGCCGGTTCGATAATCTTCATGCCCGCCGGCAGTGATTGGAATGGGTGGGACGAGGGGGACGCGACCGCTTCCTACCTCCTAGTCTCGATTGCAAAAGAGTTCGCCGACGATGTGTTTGCGGGAACGGCTCGCCATCGCCCGGCAGTGCTGCCGCCGTCGATCGGGTTTCGGGACGGCACTGTAGAGTTGGCGTTGCAGAGGATTGCCTTGGAGCTCAAGCAGCCTGACCCCATCAGCGCAACGATGGTGGAGTGCCACGCCACGCAATTGCTCGGCCAAATGTTGAGGTTGAACGGCTTCCATCAGGAGCCGGCAAAAGGCGGTTTGTCATCGTTCGATCTCAAGCGGGCGGTGGACATGATCGAGACGTTGTCGGACGGCAGACCTACGCTCGCCGATCTGGCGAAAGAGATTGGGGTTAGCCGGTTCCATTTCTGGAGGGCCTTCAAGCAGTCGACAGGCATGACGCCGCACGCATTCATTGCGCAGCGACGGCTGGAGCAGGCCGCGGACATGCTGCGATCGACCAGTCTGTCGGCGACGGAAATCGCGATGGAATGTGGTTTCGGCAGCTCGAGCCATTTCACGACCGCCTTTAAGCGGGCATTCGGCGCGGTCCCGACGGAGTTTCGTCGTAACTGCAGAATCTAGCCCGCCGCTTGTCGGTTCTCAGCAAGTATCGGAAAACCCCAACATCACAGTAAAGCAGGCTTGGCGGAAGACGGTATCCATCGGCGGTCAGCCGGATACGCCGCTCATGTCAAACCTGGTTCGAGTTCATCATGCCAAAGGACGGGCCGGCCGGTCCAGTCCCTGCCTCGGATTCCTGGCCAGCACGCTATCGGCGGCCGTTGCCCGAAACGGCTACTACATCGCATCCGCCTGGATTCTCGTCGAGCGAGGGTACGGAACCGCCGGCGTGGCGACGTTCCTTGCGATCGTCAGCGTTGTCGAATTCATCGCGAGCCCTCTGGCCGGTGTAGCGGCGGATCGATTTGACAGGCGATGCTTGAACGTTGCGGCAGACCTCAGCCGCTTCGTCGTTATGCTGGCTACCGCTTGCGCGCTTCTCGACATGGACGTGTTTGTGATTATCTGTCTGTCAGCGGCCCTCTTTTCGTTTTGCGACCGTGTCGCGCTTACAAGCTCTCAATCAATGATCCCCGTGATAGCTGACGGCCGCGATCTTGTAGCCTCGAATTCCGCCGTCTTCTTCGTCATGCAGGTCGGCAATCTCGGCGCAGCTTTGCTTGCAGGGCCTTTGCTGCATGATCGCTCCCCAGTCCTGCCATTCACCGTTATTGCTGCCTTCTTTTTGTTTTCATCGGGCTGCCTAGCCTTGATGCGGCTGCAACCGGTTTCGCGTGATGTCCGCTTCGCCAAAATCTCGGCAGCACAATTAGATCCAAGCCTGCGTCGTCTCATCGGCGTCTACGCGCTTCTCTACACAAGCGCGGTGCTTGTCAGCGTCATGGGATCTAGCTTCGTCTTCCAGGAGCAGAAGGGTACTGCCGCGGATTTCGGCTACCTTGAGGCTGCATGGTCGGCGGGCTCACTGATCGGTGCGGTCTCTCTATTCCGGATTGAAAGAGCGATGAGTACCCACGTGCGGCATCTCATGCTTTTGGGCTTAACGGCGCTGGTACTCATGGCGCTGGCATCTCTGCCCACGCCCTGGACAGTGATCCTTTTTGTCGCGCTCGGATTTCTATACAATCTTGGACGCGTCAGCGTTGAAGTCACATTGCAGTCGCATGTATCCATTTATCTTTTGGGCCGGGCCAAAGGCATTATGCATAGTGTGGCCGTGGTGCTCGGGTTACTCATCTTCGGCATTGCCGCCGCTGTCGGAGATCGAGCATTTCCTTCGACGATTTTCTTGAGCTTTGGCGTGGCGCTCCTCGTCAGTATTTTGTGTTTGAGCGTGGGTGTAATTCAGACACGAGAAAAAGGTGAAACGTGAGGTGGAAGAGCTAACAGCAGGCGTAGATGCGAAACAGGCAGTCCTGGGGTCGCTGACGGCACTCTACCCCTGGATGAGCCCATACCATTCCCGGCCGATCCGTGATTATGCGTTTCGCCTGTTTACGGCGCCGGCTTCGGTTCCCATGCCAGAAATCCGGCTCCGAGCCTTCACCAAACTACTCGACATCATCAGGAAGGCAGCGACACGAAACGGGTTGTCTGCCGATACCGCCTTGGAAATCTGCAGGGATTTCCAAAGGCGCCGCGTGTTGCAGACAGGCCCTCATTTGTTTCTCCTCCTGGAGCCGGAAGCCTATTATACGCATATCTTCAGCCTCCTTGGTCTCTCGGCGCATGGCTGTTCGACCTACGTTTCCTACGCCGTTTCGACGGTGAATCTCGTCGAAAAGCCACGCAAGGGACCAGGCTGGATCACCGTTGACGGCAAGCCGGTCAACGTCTTTGGCCTGAGCCGAAGCCGGATGATCGGATACAGCCTGCTAGCCGGGCCGGGACCTTACAGGTTCGAGTTGTTACCGACGGAGCCAAGCACTGGCGGAGACGCGCTCACGCTGCTTCGTAGCCTTCTGCCGAAGACGCAATTCGAGCGGCCCGCGCACGCCATCAAGGCAGCCAATCTCATCCTTTGGCCAAAAATGTTCGGAGGCCGCTTCGCCTTCCTGCAGATCGACGACGAGGATGTTGCCGACCTGGTGGCCAACCATCTGTCGGAGGAAAATTCCTGGCTACGCATGAGACTGCTGGAAGACCCGAAGTTCGCTTCCAACATCCTTGCCGGCCTCGACGGACTCGCGTCTGGCCCGTGGAGTGGCTGGCTCGCTCGGGGTACTGATTTCTTCTGGTTCTATGAAAATGGCAAACGCCGTCCGCTGCGTCTGATCGCCGGCGAACTCATCGATCCTGCGACCGGTATGAAGGTGGCGTGCTTCACAGCCCCCGACATTCTCGAGCGGCTGGCAAACCGCAGCCTTGTCCCGAATCTCCTGCTGATGTTTCTGGTTTTGTCGATCCTGCCCGGCGTGCGCGCGCTTGGAGGCAGCTATCAGCCGATCTACTACCCCCTGATGCGCTATGTCGTCTGCCGGGCGCTCAAGGCCGCAGGTGTGGATGAAGATCTTCGGCAGGCTCTCGCAAACGAGGACATACCGGGTGCCTGGGGACATCGGGTAATTGAGTGTGACGATGATCCGCTCGAACTATTCCTAAATGGCAGGAACCGTGGGTTGATTGGTCTTATCGACCGCCTGGGCGACATTTCCTTCGCCGAGGCATGTGGAACCATGAGAGGCTTCGTGACTGATCCGTCGTGGCATGAACTTCACAGCCGGTTGCGGAACGGGCTGATTGCGCCGACCGATGAGGAATGGGCTTTTTCCTGAAATGTCCTATGCACTTCCTATTTGTACGCCGGTTACGAATGGCAGCTTTGCGCCCCATGTCGGTCATTGAGCAAGCCATAGTTGCATCCGAAAGCGGACACTTCCGCCAACGGCCACCTTTGCGCTTACCGGCTATCCCAACGGAGCAACAGGCGGTTACGCTCGACGCCGCTCGGCGCCTCGGTAATCGACGCTCTTCAAAATTCAGCCTGGATTGGTGCCGTACTGACGAAGCCAGTAGCACTAACGCCTTCCCGCCCTGGCCGCGTTCGCTATGTCTGGCCGCGCCGTCCGCCTTGGATCCACCTGATGTGCCCAGGACAGCTTGTATGACCACAAGCTAATATGCTACCTTGCACAATACGCGGATTGCTGGCACTTGGAATGCTGGTTTTGGCGGCTACAACAGCAGCCGCAGGTGAGCAGTTGTTCGACTCCATCGCCGCCGGCGACAAGGTTGCCGTGGAGCAAGCCCTGGCAGGCGGTGCCGACGTCGACAGCCGGGCGCGCGACCAGGCAACGCTGCTCATCGCTGCAGCGCTCGATAACCAGCCGGAAATCGCCGACTTCTTGCTGGCCAAGGGTGCCGACATCATGGCGCGTAACTCGGGCGGCTTTACCCCGCTTCATGCGGCGGCCTTCTCGGGCAGCCTGCCGATCGCCAAGCTGCTGCTGGAAAAAGGCGCGGTGCTCGACGATGCCGCCAACAAGGCGGGTGCTACGCCGTTGCTGGTGGCCGGCGAGGAAAACCACATTGAACTGGCCGAGTTCCTCATTGCGAAAGGTGCCAATGTGAACCATGCCGAGGGGCATGGCTACATGCCGATAACGCGCGCATTCTGGAAGGGCAACACGGATATCATACGACTTTTCAAACGCCATGGTGCTACCTGCCAAGCCAAAATTCTTGGCGAGGCGAACGCGGCGAAGTGCGCCGAGATCCACGATTAACGGAGGATACAGATGAGCACGATGATCAAGCCACGACTGGTTCGGAGTTTGGGGACGGCTGCCCTGGTCGCGGTAGCTGTGGTCGCCGGCGCGGGATCGGCATGTGCCGACGATTCGGTAAACACCGGCTATTTTGGTGGTGTGGCGATCATGGGCTACGACACGGTCGCTTACTTCACTGACGGCAAGGCCGTGAAGGGCTCCGAAGAGTTCACTTATGAATGGCTGGGGACACCTTGGCATTTCGCCAGCAAGAAACACCAGGAAATGTTCATGAGCGAACCGGTCAAGTACGCTCCTCAATATGGCGGGTACTGCGCCGGCGAAGTCGTGGGCGGGGGGGTCACGGTCAATGTCGATCCTGAGGCATTCAAGATTATCGACGGCAAGCTCTACCTGATCTACGACGTCGACAATGCGGATGATTTCGCCGCGCATGCAGCTGAAAATATCCCGAAAGCCGATGCCAACTGGCCGAAGGTCGCGGCCAATTTGGAACTCGATCACTATCATTGAGACGCGCGTGTGCGTCTACCGAACCACGGTGAAGTGAAACACCTTGCTTGTATTGGCATAGGAGTAGCTTTTGCCGGCGGCGTCGTTGCGTCTGTAGACGGGACCACAGTCGGGGCGACCGAACAGGTTCTCGCTCTGCTCGCACAACAGATCGCCATCGACGTAGACGGTCTCGGTGACTAGCCGCGTCGTAGAGCGGAAGGCCGCCTTGCCGTCGCTTCCGATCTGAAGGAAGGCTGGTTGGAGACCGGGTTCGATCTGGCCTTGCAGTGTATGGCCAATGACGAGGGACGCGATCTCGGCACCCTTTAACTGGTCCTGTTCGGCCGGGGTAAAGCCGAAGCGCCATTGGGGGAGGCCCGCCTGGCGCAGTGCGGCGACGAGTATCGCCAGATCCTGCGGATTCCGAAAATGTGCATGAGTCATCTCCCACCCAGCCAAAGAGTCCACGTAGCTGGACCCTGCTACGAGGCGGAGCCCCTCGGCGATTGCGGCTTTCGCATCCGGTAGGCGGCCGCCGCGGACATACGCCGCAGCGAGCGTAAACCGAAAGTTGCCAACCGTGGACGCATCGTCGCGTGTGTGCTCGAGAGTCTCGATCGCTTTCTCGACATTGCCCTGGAGCAGAAAAACCAGCCCAGCAGTTTCCCGGTTGATCGCTGAGAGGTCGGGGTCGAGCCTGAGCGCCGTCTCGACCGCAGTGGCTGCCTCGGCATGATTGCCGGCGTAGAACTGAACATATCCAAGGGCTGCTTGCGCCTCTGCATCGCCCGGACCGATTGAAACAGCCTTCTTGGCAGAGGCAATCGCATCTTCGTAGCGGCGATTCACGACCTGCATGATCCCAAGAATAGCATAGGGCGACGAAAGGTCAGGGTCGAGTTCCAAAGCTCGGCTCGCCTTCTCATATGCTCTCTTTCGTGCTGGCGCGCTCTGGATGACGTCGTTGAAGGCCTCCCGCCAGATATAGATTGTGGTGCGCGCGTCGGCCGCGAAGGCTTCGGCAAAGGCGGGGTCAAGCTCCTCCGCCTTGTCGTAGAGCGCAAGCGCCTCCCGCAGCCCGGCCTGCAGGACGCTGCGTGACGCCGTCTCGGCTTGTAGATAGTAATCATAGGCCTCGAGATTGCTCGTCGGCGGCCGCGCCATGCGCTCGCTTTCCGCTGCCGAAGGTTGCATGCCAAGCGCCTTGGCGATCTCGCCGCTCATCTCGTGTTGGACGGCAAACACGCCGGCCATGCCACGGTCGAACCGGTTGGCCCACAGATTGTCGCCCGTTGCCGTATCGATGAGCTGGGCATTGAGGCGGATCTGCTCGCCGGTGCGGCGGACGCTCCCCTCGACAACGAAGCGGACGCCAAGGTCGCGCGCGACGTCCGCCAGCGCTGCAGGCTTGTTCTTGTAGGCGAACACCGAGTTGCGCGCGATGACGTCCAGACCGGACAGCTTGGTGAGGTCGGTGATCAGATCCTCGGTGATGCCGTCAGCGAAATAGTCCTGGCCTGGATCGCCGCCGAGGTTTGCAAACGGCAGCACGGCAACCGATGGCCGCGATGGCACTGAGAACTTCTGCCATGCGAAAATGCCGGCAATCGCGGCGATCGCCAAGGCGGCGGCGCCTGCCAGGATGATGACGCGCGAGCTCGGCCGGTGTGGCGCGGCCGTGACCTTTCCCGATGCTGCGGGATCCAGCAGCAGTCGATAGGCGCGAACCGGATCGGCGATGTTCTTGAGGCGCTGCTCGCCAAGACTGGCAAAGCCGACATCAACCTTGTGAACGGCATGATCAAATGCGGTTCCGGAGATACATACACCCCCCGGCTCGGCCATAGCCTCGAGGCGCGCGGCGATGTTGACGCCATCGCCGTAGATGTCATTTTCCTCTACGATGACATCACCGAGATTGACGCCGATGCGAAACCGGATGTGGCGGGGGTCGGAGGTGCCCGGGTCTCGGACAGCCATCCGGCGCTGAATCGCGGCAGCGCATTGGACGGCATCAACGACGCTGGCGAATTCGACCAGCGCCCCGTCTCCCATGAGCTTGATAATCCGACCGTGGAATTCCTTGATCGCGGGGTCGACCAGTTCTCGACGGCAACCCTTCAGTCGTTCGAGCGTGCCGACCTCATCCTCGCCCATGAGCGTGCTGTAGCCGACCACGTCGGCAGCAAGGATCGCGGTAAGCCTTCGCTCCATGTGCGGTTGTCCTGCCTCCCTAGCTCAAAGCTTCGCTGAGCGTATTCGACTGGCGTTTCGAATGCGAGCATGCTTGGCCTACTGGACAGCGATAATGCAACCACGTCGTTTTGAAGACATTGCCCTCATGGCTCAGCCTTGTGCGAAACCGGATGTTGCCGCATGGCTGATGTGGGTCGAGATCGGCCTCTGTCGTTCTTAACTGGCCACAAGCGGACTTACTGGTCCCGGCCCCAAGGCTGCCGGTCAGCAATGCGCCTCATTTCGGTCGTTCAGGCCGCGCTGACGGTTTCCTGAAAGCTGCCTGTCCGTTCAGCCTATTGTCCGGCGAGGAGATCGGCACAATTCGGCATCCGCCATCGTAACCGCAATTCGTCATCTCTCACCGGGTTGACAATCGCTCCTCAGGCGCCATGCTGCAGTGCAACATGGCTAGCTACGAAACCAGCATCATCAAATCGTCGCGCATCGAATGCCTGGACGGGCTTCGCGCGCTTGCGGCGATCTGGGTGCTGGTCGGGCACTGCATGCTTTTGACCGGCTGGCAAATTCCGATCGTCAGCGAGCCGGATCTCGGCGTCGACCTGTTCATCATGCTGTCCGGCTTCCTGATGGTGTTCCACTATCAGCTGCGCCAGGAAAAGGAGCCTTGGCAAAGATCGGAAACCTGGCTCAAATTCTGGACGCGCCGCTATTTCAGGATCGCGCCGCTGTTCTATGTCATGCTTTTCCTGGCGCTGGCGCTTGGCCCCTATCTCTACGATTGCAGGATCATCATCGACGATTTCCTCTCCAGATCGCACCAGGCGCCGGAACGCTACCTCGACGGCAGCCTGAAAAACATCGTCGCTCATCTCACCTTCCTGTTTGGGCTGGTGCCGAGCCTCGCCTATCGCACGCCGCTGCCTGACTGGAGCCTGGGGCTGGAGATGCAGTTCTATGCCGTGTTCCCGGCCGTCATGCTGCTGGTGCGCAGGCTGGACTGGATCAGGAGCGCCCTTGTGGTCGCGGCGGCCGGCTGCGTCATCGTGTTTGCGATGCGGCTGTTGTCGATCCATTTTCCGATGCCGTCCTTTCTGCCGCTGAAGATGCAGATATTCCTGTGCGGGATGCTGCTGGCCGGAGTCGTGCATCAGAGCCAGCCGCGATCTATCCTGTACTTGGCACTGGCGCTGCTGCTGGCGGCGCTGCCCTTTGGCGGCGATCAGGGGCTGGGCAAGCTTCTGGTGCGCGAAGCGCTGGTGGCGGGCTTCTTTGCCCTGGTTCTCTACCGCATGCTGCCTGGAAGGGCGGGAACGCTGGCGCGAGCGATCGCCGTGACGCTCAGCAACCGGTTCTTCCACCTGATGGGCGAGCTTTCCTTTAGCATCTACCTGATCCACCTGCTGGTGCTGCAGCCCGTCGCGGCGTTCGTCATCAGTGAGTTCGGCCACGAATTGTCGGCGCCGCTGCGCTTCGCCATCGTCGTTGCCGTTGTGCTGCCGACGGTGACGTTGCTGTCCTGGATCACCTACACTCTGATCGAGGTCCCCGGCCAGAAGGCGGGCCGCTTCGTCGTCCAGCGCTTTGGCCGGAAAACTGCGCCGGTGCTCGAGAAGACCCCGGCGGAGTAGGGCGCCAAGTCAGCCAGTTCCCTCGATTGAATTCACCTACGACTGTGTCACGCCCTCTTGTGTGCGGCGAGATGAAGGCCGATGCCGCAGCAGGGACCGGATAATGTTGTCGTAGATGTAATTGGCGACAAGCGCGAGGCCACGAGAATGAGACAGGGCCAGATCAGCTTGTCGTCAACTGTCGCTTTGACGAATTTTTCCGAAGTTCAGCTTAAGACGGTGCGCCGACTCAGCCGGAACGGGCAGGCAAACCCTTCCCCTGCGCTGGCGCATGTCGCGGCGATTTCCTGCTGTGGTGGATAAGGCAACCGAACCGATGATCAAGATGAACATAGGGGCTGACTAGGCTAAGCGCTGGCGAGATCAAGCGGTACGCGGGGAGAAAAGGCGCTTGTCGCCCGCAACCTGTTCATGGGCAGTGGTTTTGGCGGTGATAATCATCTTGGCTGGTCTGATCGGGCACAAGGCCCACATCCTGCTGTAGTCTTCGGATCAATGGATTGCGCCAGCCCTCGATCGGGTGCATCTGCAAAGCAAAAGCCCGCCGCGTCTGGGCCGAGAGCGGCGTGCCGTCTTATTGCCGAGAGTTGAGCGCCCCTGCCACATGCAACTTTCGCGTTGGCGCACGAGTGCGGGCACATTCGACGAAAGCGATGCGCCTCGCGTCTGCCGTTTGGATCAGCTTCGCCATTGCCTCGCGCCCGCCGGTCGGCTGGCTGTCGAGGTGGCTGCCGATCAGCAGCGGCGGCAGGGTGGCATCCGTGCCCTCGCGGCGGATGAAAAGGTTTGCCATGGCGTCCTGGAAAACCGCGAAGCCGCGCGCGAGCGCCAATTCCGCCAACAGGCGCCGGGCGCCGCGATCCTCGATGCTGAACGCCTGTCGGTTTACGCCACCGGCTGGCGTCGCGCCGATCCGGGCGAAGGCATCGAGCCGGCCCAGCAGCCGCTCGCCGTCGATCTCCGACACTAAAGTCACCGCTTGAGGCCGCGGATGAAGGCCTTCACCCGTTGCGGATCGACCTGATTCCACCACACTCCATCATGTTTCAGCGAGCTGGCGACAATGACGCCGTCGACGATGTCCAAGATATCGTTGGCGTTGTCGGGTGTCACCCCGCTGCCGACAAGCGTCGGCAGTCCGGCGGCGTCCTTGATCATCCTGATGTAACTGAGGTCGGCGGCGTGGCCAGTGCGCTGGCCGGTGGCGATCACCGCGTCGGCATCGAAGAACACGAGGTCCTTGACCTGCTCCTCGATCGGCCGGTCGCCGACGATCGCGTGGGCGCCATGCTTGACATGCGCGTCGGCGAAGATGCGGATACCGTTGGCCCGAAGCCTAGCGCGGAAACGCATGGCGCGCGCCGCTTCGCCTTCGATAAGGCCCTCATTGGCGACATAGGCGTTGGCCCATTGATTGACGCGCACGAAGGCTGCACCGGAGGCACTGGCGATCGACAGCGCGGGAATGGAGGCATTGGCAAGCACATTGATGCCGATCGGCCGGCCGAGTTCGCGGCGGATGCGGTCGGAGACGACGGACATATAGGCTGAAGTTCGACATGCCGGGGGCGGCATTCTCTCCCGATATGGTCAAAACCGTCGAGGAGGCCGCCAATACCCTACAGCTGCCGCACAAACAGATGATCTCGGGTGCATTCCATGACGCGCTGTTCCTCGCCCGGGTGGCGCCTGCCGTGATGATCTTTGTGCCGTGCCGTGACGGGCTGAGCCACAACGAGGCGGAATATGTGGAGCCTGCCTACGCGGTTACCGGCGCGCGGGTTCTGCTTCAAGCGGCCACCGTCGCCGCCTCTTAGGCAGCGACGGTGGCACAGGCGTGCTGGCGTGAAGAGGCAACCTGTGGAGGTGCCCGTCCGTCATTTCGTGACGTCGGCGGGCTGCAACGGGTGGTCAAGGCCGCCGAGCTGCGGCGGATTGATCGCGGACGTATGATCGGCCCACATTCAACACCTGCCCCAGCAGAAAAGCCCACCAGATCCCTGGGCCGTCATTGACGCCGTGGTTGATAAGGCGGTGACGATCTCGTCGGCTTGTCGACATAGCGATCTGCTGGGCCGCCTCGGCCACCGGCAGGGAATCCCCACGCCCGCCATGGACCTTGCCCGTGCCGATCGCGAGTAACTGGTCGAGGTGTGCCTTCCAGCCGTCCAGCGTCAGGTGTGGTGCGCCGTAGCCCCACATCGTTGCGGGTCCGTCGCGGGTCAGCCAATCTGGCAAGCTGTTACATCAGGGACGCGGTCGCCAGACGACTGCGAACGCCGTTCGGCTTCTGGTCGCCAACGTACTCGACTTTCGTGTCTACCAGACGATCGCTGTCGATCCCGGCTGCGGTCAAGATATCCTCGACCGCCTTCAGGCGCTGCTTGGCCAGTTCCTTGTTTGTCTTTGCAGCGTCGGCGCCGGTGAGTTCCATGGCCGCGAGAGCCGTCAGTTCGACATTGCAACGTGAGTCTCGGATGCTGGCGGCGAACTTCTCGAGGTCGGCCTTGACCCGCGGTGAAATCACATAGGACTGGCTATAGAAAAACAGGTCGACCTGCACAGGGCTGCGCTTCTCATATTGCCGGCAAGATATGCCTTGCTTTGGCAGCGTGTACAGTATCGCGCTCCGCGCCGTATTGGTGTCGGCGGCGCCGTCGTCAACCCAATGCGAAAGCACCAGCACCATTTCGGGCTTGACGCCTTGCGCCTTGAGAAAATCGCCGGTTGCATCGAGCCTGAGACCAGCGATGTCGTAGGCTTTGTTGTAGTTGCCTTCCTTGCTCGCCGTTGCGTAGAGCCGGTAGCCGCAATCATGCCCAGCATCCTTGACGAAAGCCGCCAGGGCCTTCGCGGATTCCTCGGATATCTTGCCTTCACCTTTTTTGAAGAGGACGCGATGTGCATTCCACTGCGTGCATTTAGACCCCACGTCGCGTTCCTGGGCGGCCGCGCCGAAAGACATTGCGCATCCGGTAATGACAATAAATGCCAGAACAAGGCCGAGTGATTTCTTCATTGTCTTGGCGCCTCCACGCGGACTTAATCTACTACCGCACTTAAAAGTCGACAAGGCGCGACGCGTCCCGACAACCCGCGCCCCTCAGTCCCACACCAGCAACAGCTTGCGCCAGAAAGCATTGGACGGCATCGGCTTCGAGCCGAATGGCAGCCGGATTGCCAGATAGATCGTCAGCCACTTGCGATCGACCTCCCGGGTCGAAACTTTCAGGTCATGCAGTTCGAACGGTCTCGAGACGCGCGTCCATCCCGAGAATGACAGCGCGCCGACAGGTGCATCGTGTTTCCACACGAGTTTTTCTTCCTGCCTGCCGAGCGCCATGGCGAACTCGAATGGGGATGCTTCATCGTGGGCGATCTCCACTGTCGCGATGACACTTCTGGCAAAGGCCGGGAAGGCCGAATTGAGGGCGGCAACAACCGGACCGTGCGTATTCGGCCGCAGGAATATACCGCCATTGTCGCCGGCGATGAGCAGCGTCGGCAGCTCGGAGGGATAATCCGTCACAAGCGCCGCACGCTTCAGGTCATCATTGGTCATTCGGCGGGTGCGTTGGCGCTGTTGGGGTGCGTTGAGGCGCGGGCGCCTGGCATCGTTCGAAACGACATGGCGGATATGGACGCTTGAAAAGCCGCCGAGGACGCGCGCCTCCGGGCGGCTGCCGCCGCATTTGACTGCCAACAACAAATCGCGTCGGCCGGTAGCCGGCGAACTGACCATCGCCCCTATCTCACGCGCTTCGTGCCGTCGGCTGACATCAGCCCAACCGCTCCCGCTGCCATCCTCAAGCAGCCGGGCGAAATTGCTGAAGGTCTGGTTTTCTGCGTCTACGATCGCGAGCTGAAACTGCGCAGAGCCCGTCAGTTCCTCGTCGAGGTAAACCCAACACGTCGCGCCTACGGTGCCCGGCGGGCAGACTCCCTTCAGCAAAGCCATGGTGACATTGCTGCCCCTGGCTTCGAGGAACAACTGGTCTGGAGACAGTTCGACATAGCTCAGCAGGTCCGGATCGGCATCCGGATACGAACCGACATGAGCTAGGCGCATGGGCTCGGCGGAAAGATACTGCTCGCTGTACAGCGAGGAATTCAACTCGGGCACCGTCTCTCCGGTCGCCGCGTTGAGTATTTCAACCACACCCACAGCAAAGTCGCTTCGTCCTGCACGGGCGAGAAGCGAAATTGCGGTATCCGCCCTGCCTTCGCGTGCCGCGATCTCGGCCAGCAACTGCATGGCGTCCGCGGTATTGGCGGGACCTGTACTCAACCTGAGATACCGCTCGTCGTTAACCCGCAGCTCCAGATTCCAGAGGTTGAGCTCCTTCTCATGATTATCGGTGTTCGAGCTGATGGCGAGTTGCACGAACATTTCTGTTTTCGCGAATCGATGCTTTCGAAAGACAGCGATGATCGGCTTGCGATTCCTCAGCCACTCGGCATTTCGGTTCATGCCCGTCGGTGCCGACCGGTACCAATAGAGCGGCTCCGGGACGGGGACGATCTCCAGGCCTGCCAGATCCGCGCGAAGGAAAAACTCCCAGTCGCTTGCGGAAAACCCCCGCTCTTCGTTGAGGTAACCTATCTTGTCGAACACCTCACGCCGGAACATCGCATTGGCATCGCCATACGGATTGTTGAGCATGGCGATGTCCGTCGGCCCGCCGACCGGGAAGTAGAGCACATAGCCGCTCCTGGTGTCCGGCGGCACGAAGGGCTCGTTGAGCCACTTGGCGAAGGTCGTGCAGATATCGGCGCCGGAATTTTGCATGCCGGCGACGAACGTACTGACGGCGTTTGGGAACAGCACGTTGTCGTCGTCCAGGAACAGGATCAGCGAACCCCTGGCGGCGCGGATACCGGTGTTGCGCGCCTTGCCGAGGAAGCCGTTCTTCTGCTGGATGATCCGCCATCCTCGCTGCTCGAACTCCGGTTCGAGTTCCGCCAACAGGTTGATTGCATCGGGATCGGTGCTGCCGTCATCGACGACAATCAATTCGATGTTGGGATAGTCCTGGCGTCGAACCGAGGCAATCGCCTGCGGCAACAGGTGCACCCGGTTGTAGTGCGCAGTGATGATCGAAACGAGCGGCCGTTGGCTCCGCCTGCGACTGGAGACCTTGCCGGGTTCGCGGGAGAATTTCGCGTGCAGCCCGCTCCAGGCTTTCTCGAGCGCTTCCCGCTTTTGCAGGGGCTTTGCCGGACGAAACGATCGGCTTTCCAGCACAGACGCTATTTTGGCCGCGATGGCGGAGGCCGACGCATCCATCAGGACGGCATCGGCCGACTTCGGATGGAGCACGTCACGAATGCTGCCGACATCTGTCGCAATGAACGGGATCTCTTCGTTAAGGCACGTCATCACTTCCAGCGGCAGCTGAGCCGCTGAGTGCGTCATCGCCACCAGAGCATGACTCTGCCGCAGGTATCTATAGATGTCAGGCTCATCTCGAATGGGCAGGAGCTTCAATTTGAACGGCCATTGCCGCGCACGCCGAACGATCATGCCACCCGAATGCTCGCCCAGGACATGACCAAACGCGCCGACTACCGTCACTGTCAGATCGGTGACGCCGCTGTCGGCCAGACGATCGAGCGCATCGCAGAACAGCGTCAGCCCATCGCGCGCCTCTGTGCCTGAAAAATGAATCACTTCGGCGGTTGGCCGATCCCGCGGCCTGTAGTGATCGACAGCGAATTTGGAACGCCACTCCTCCGGCTCGAGGGGCGCAGCAATGTGATGGCTGGTGGGCAACTTCCATCCCGCCTTGGCCATCCAGTCGAGCAGCGACTGGCCAGCGATGACAAGATGGTCGCACGTCTCGGCCGACCTCTTTTCCATGTGCGCGACGGTCATCTGCTCCTTGCGTTCGACCGCCCGTGAATTGGCTTCCAGCTTCCACACAAGGGGCTCATGTGCGAGCACGATGATCGTAGGAGGATCGGGAAAGACACCTGTGCGCTTCGCAAGGGTGGAGAAATGCGCCAGTCCGCCTTCAAGCGCAAAATAGACGACGTCGAATGCATTCTGCTTGAGGTAGTGGTAGGCGGCCAATGAGTTCTTGTCGCAGGACTCCGTGCCGCGCAGCAACTCGGGCGAGGGCGGCAACAATTCGAGCCGCACCAGGAAATTGTCGAAGCACCATTTGCCCAGCCTGACTATTTCCTGATCATCGGGCTGGCTGCCGAGCGGGCTCGGCGCCCAAAGCAGCGTCACGGTATCGCCGGTTCCGGCCAGATGCTGCGCCAGCGCGTAGGTTACCGACCCGTGATCGCCAGTCGCCGTCGAGCCGAACTCAACCTCCGAAACGACACACACATTGCGAGGCTTATGGCTTGCCTGTCGCTTGCCCGTGGGCATGGCGCCTGCCTTGGAACCAATGCTCAATGACCCCCCTTGTCAGGCCGCTTCGTTCGAAACAGTCTTGCCAACAGTTGGATAACACTTTGATAATCGTTTCGCGGGACTCTCAGCAGCGTACCTGCCTTTCGCGTAAACTGGTTGATGACCTCGGATGGTTGAACTTCGATCCCCAAAACATCTCGCGCGACTGGACGACCGGCGCATTGACGTGACCGATGGCGAGATCTTGTGCTTTGTCGGACTGCGCAACGAAGCCCAATTGCTGCGGCAACTTCTCGACCACTACCGCGGCCTGGGCGTCGATCGGTTCTTCTTCCTGGACAATGGCTCCACGGATGGGACCCGCGAATTGATCCTGGAGCAGCCGGACAGCCACTGCTTCCACACGGAAGGATCGCATTTCGCTGAAAACATCGATCCGCCGCGATGGATCAACACGCTCATGAATGTGTTCGGCACCGGCCATTGGTGCCTTTCGATCGACGCCGACGAACTTCTCGTCTATCCCGATTTTGAGCGGGCAAATCTCCAGCAGCTTTGCAGCTACCTCGATTCGACCGGCGTCGACGCTGTCATAGGCTCCATGATCGACATGTACGCCGATGGCCCGTTGGCCGAATACAGCTATGATGGCAAGATCCCGCTTGTTGAAGCTTCACCCTACTTCGACCCGGAGCCGGGATGGCTGCGTCCGCGCGACGGTATGTACCCACCCGAGCAGATGTTCGGTGGCGTGAGGGAACGGGTCTTCTGGCACGGCCGGTTCAAGCAAACTTTTCCCCCGTGCCTGACAAAGGTGCCGATCGTGAAATGGGGGCGCGGCACGCGTTATCACGTCGCACAGCACACGATCAGCAAGGTCCGATTCAGCGAACTGCGCGTCGCATTGCTGCACTTCAAATTCGTCTGGGGATTCCGCCAGAAATCAGCGTCGTCTCTGAGTGAAAATGCGCAGCTCAAGGAAAAGACGCTTGAGGAGCGCGCTGCCTACATGGAGGCCTTGGAGCGCAATCCGAAACTCGCGCTTCGGAACCAAAGCTCCGTCTGCTATCGGGGTGACGGCGCGCAACTCGTCGAACTCGGCTGGATGACGACCTCGGAGCCCTTCGCCGGTTTCGTTTCGACCCTGGCCATGCAACACCAGCGCAGCGACTACGCCACCTGATGTGCTCGAACTACTGAGGGAAAATCCGGCTGATGCTTATCCGCCGTAGCGGCCGCCACCTTCACCGTGGCCTTTGCCCTCTTCACCGCCCGCAAACTGGCCCAAACTGTTGAGAGCAAGCGCCTTGCAGGCTGTCGGAGCGTTCGGGTACCGGTGCAGATAATCCTCAAGTGCCTCGATGGTGCCGGTTTTAAGGGCCTGCTCGCAGGCAAGCTCGGCTTCCTTGACGCCAACTTCGGTCTTCGCCTGCGCCGCGTCAGAAAAAGCGACGCTCAACCCCAGCAGACTAAGTCCACCCAACAGTAGAGAATGAATCCTACGCATAACGCACCCCACCTACTCAACCCACTGAAACATTAGCGTCTGTTAACGTTTTGTCAACCATTCTTGGAAGGTTCCACCAACGTGGTTAACGCGCACGACCGATGAACGGGCCTGGCTTGCGCTCGGATCTCCCTTGCCTGGTTGGATCGACGTTTAGTCGCTGAACAGTGTCAGCGTGCGGAAGAACGCATTCGTGGGAAAACCGTTGGACGTTGCGGTGAAACGAACGGCGAGAACGATTGAAAGCAGCATCTTCCTTCGTGTGCGAAGCGTTGCCACCAAGTGATGACGCACAAATCTGTCTTCGATGCTCATCCAGCCTGAGAAGGCGATCGTTTGCTTGCCGATGTCCTGTTGCCAATCTATGGGCTGGTCGGGTCGAGCAAGGGCGAGAGCAAAATCCATCGCCGGCGCATCGGCATGAGCGATTTCGACGGATGCTTCAACCTTCCGGAAGAAGGCTGGAAAATGATGATCAAGCGATGCAGCGACCGGGCCGTCCGCATGCGGACGCAAGAACACCCCGCCGTCGTCCGGTGCGACAAGCAGCAGCGGGAGAGCCGAGACGCGGGGTGTAAGCAACCGCGCACTCCGCAGCATGTCGTAGTCGAGAATGATAGAACCGCCGCCGACATCAGGACGGTCGGCGGCATTGTGGTCTGTGGCGGGGCGCCCAAGCAAAGTGGCAGCCGTATCGGGGCGGCCGATCGACCCAGCAATGCTGGCAAGCTTCTCTATGGCCGCATCGCTGTTCGGCTCGATGCCGCAAAGCTCCAGATATTTCCGATTGCCGGGGGTATATTTCAGGTTTTCACGGGCACTTTCAATTTCAGACCGGTGCGCGTTCTGGGCAATGGCCAAATGATGCAGCAGGCGGGCGCCATCGGGCAGGCTCGACCTGAACGCCTCCAGGATGGGAAGCCGGTTGTCGTACCAGTTCGACGTCCGAAACATGCCATCCGGTTTCGAGCGATACCAGTATAGCGGCTTTGGAATCGTCCTGATCTTGAGACCGGCGAGAGAGGCTCGGGCAAAGAATTCCCAGTCGTGCATGGCGTAGCCCGGCTTTTCGATCAAGAACCCGATCCGCGAGAAGACAGACCGGCGCATAATCGCATTCGCGTCACCGTAGACGTTATGGATCAGGCCGAGCGCGTCGGGACCACCCAGAGGCAGGTACTGGATCAGCCCGTCGGCGCGATGTTCGGGCACGAAATCCTCGTAGAAGATCAGTTGGAACGCAGTGCAGATGTCGGCATCCGATGTAGCCATCGCACGCACGAAATGATCGACGGCCTCCGCAAACAGCGCGTTGTCGTCGTCGACGAACAGGATCAGCTCGCCATGCGAAGCGCGGATGCCGGCATTTCGCGCCGCACCGAGGTGCTTGTGCGGTCGGCGCAGAATCTTCCACCCGCGCTGACGGAAGGTAGGTTCCAGCGTATCCAGCAATCGCCTGACTTCATCCAGGTCGCTTCCGTCGTCGACCAGAACCAGTTCCAGGTGATCATAGGTTTGCGCTTCGATCGCAGCGATTGCCTGTTTCAGATAGAGCGGCCGGTTGCGATGGGCCATGACAATAGAGACCAAGGGTGACGACCCGGCACTTTTGTCGACGCGCCAGCGCCTAGTTGGCGTCGGCAAGTTGCGCGTATCCAGCCAGGACTGCCGACATTGGCTCAGGCTGTCGACAGGCAGTGGGCGAGGCGGGTCATCGAGCGCCGCCGAAATGGCCTGCGCCAACGTGGCGGCATCAGGATCGACCAGCCGCGGCTGCCTCGCCTGCGCACACCAGCGCTCGGCGTTCGCGTCCACATTGGTCGCAACGAAAGGCAATCCCGCCTCGATGCATGCGGCAACGGTGCCGCCCGTCGATGCGGCGCGGGCGGGGATGACGGCAATCGCGCCGGCCCGCGCGACGTAGTCGAGCTTTGCGGCGGGGCTTGCGTGCGCCAACAGGTTGACCTTGAACGGCCACCGCTCGGCGCGTCTCAGCAGCAGTCCACCGCTGTGCTCGCCCATGATCTTTCCAAATGGACCGAATGCGGTGACCGTCAGCCCTTTTGGCGCCATTGGCGCTATGATGTCGAGCGCGTCGCAAAGCAGCGTCAGGCCATCGCGGAAGCGCCATCCGGCCAAGACGGCAAGTTCTCCGCCCGTCGACGATCGCGCACCGGCTGGAGCGAGACGATCCTGCAACGGCAACATCGGCGTCACGATCGCCTTCTTCACCTTCCAACCCTTCGACAACATCCAGTGTCGCAAGGCTGCGGACACACAGATCGTCCGGTTCGCCATCTCGGCGCAGTATTTCTCCATAAATGCGACGGCAATCACCTCGGTGCTTTCGAAGAACGCCTTGTCGGCTTCATGTTCCCATTCTTCCGGAGCGTGAGCGACGACCACGATCGGCGGCGCGGCAAAAGCCGCAGTCTCGACAGCCAGCAGCGTGTAGTAAAGCAGCCCGCCCTCAAGGGGCGCGTAGACCAAATCGTGGCCGGACCGTTCGAGATAATGCAGCACAGCGGCGGACCGGCTCTCGGGTGTCGTCAGCGAAGGAAGCAGCTGATCGGACTTGTCGAGAATCACCAGCCGCACCGATGCCGCCTCCAGCTCGCGGTGGCGCGCGGCCTCCTCCGTTGGAGCATCCCTGCCTGGAACCCATAGCAGGGTGACGTCGTCCCCCTCTTCGGCAAAAAGCCTGGCCAACTCGACCATGGCGCCATCTTCGCCGCCATGGTCGATTGCATTCGTCACGACGCAGACCCGGCGAGGCTTGCCTTCCTTTGACCTCCTCTGCTCCTTGCCACCAACGGCCATCCGACTTCCTCTGATCCAAATCCGCCGATTGCGCTACGCAGCACAGTCATCTGCAATGATGCCTGCGACAGGTTTACTTTTCAGTGATCATGCTTCTGCGTCATTGGTAAACCAAATCGTCAATGAAGTTCTAAAACGACTGCATAATCGATCGACTGATTCAAATTTAGCGACACAGAATATTCAATTTTTACGCCTCCCAGCTAGTCATTGACGGAATAGCAGGAGGCGCAAATGAAAACGACAATGAAGTTTCTCGGTGCGCTCGGTTTGATCGGCGCACTGGTCTCGGCAAGCTCCGCAGGAGAATTGCTGCGTCCGCGCATCAGCCTTGGTACGGCCAACGTCAAGACCATCAGTGGCGATCGCGGCGGCTATGTGATCGACTATGCCATTCGTGCGCTAAAAATGCGTCGCAGTGGCACTTTTGTGCGGTTCAACGGTTCGTGCGACTCGGCCTGCACGCTTTATCTGTCGATGCCCAAGAGCAAGGTGTGCATTACGCAGAGCGCGTCGTTCGGCTTTCACCTGCCGTATGGCGTTTCTGCGCGCGGCAATCAGGTGGCCGCGAATTTCATGATGAAAAACTACCCTGGCTGGGTTCGCGGCTGGATCGCCAAGCGTGGGGGGCTAAAGAGCTCCATCGCGACCATGACATACGCGGATGCGAGCCGCTTTCTGCCGACGTGTCCTTCCCAACAGCAGGGCATGACCGTCGCGAGCCTGAGCCCAACGCGTCTGCGCGGCGGCTGATTGCCTGCGCAGTACTGAAACGTCATGACGGCGGGTGGTCGACGGCGCCCGCCGTTCGTCAATTCATATGGCGGGTGCCCAGTTGATGGAACAGCTCACCTGGGAACAACGCCTCGCCGATTATCGCGTGGATTAACCAGTTCTCAAGAGGCGTGGTTAACGCAAGCTCCATTTCATTGACTCTTTTTTAGCGCAAGCCGATTCTGCGGGTGGGGGTTTGAAGGCTGTCGGCCATTGTTTGGGGCCGAAGCGCAAACTGGCGGCGGGTAGTTTGTATGAGCATCGGCGGCAGTAGGGGGTCGGCGAGCCGACCTGAGAGCGGCCTTACGCAGTCGAAGGCGGGGACCGCTTCGGCGAAGAATGTGCGCTTCCGGCGCAGGAGCCTGCGGGTCATCTGCACGGGCCTGTTGTCGTGGCTGCTTTTGGGTGTCTACCGCGGCGCAATCATTGATCCGCAAACCACGGTATCAGGCCTTTTGGCGGCCGTCCCCAAGGGATTGGCATCGAGCTACTATGACCTGATTGTCGTTACGTCCCTGACTGTGACGACTTTGGTCCTGCTGTTCCTGGCAAAGGCGAGCCGTCTCGGCTCAGCAATCGTCGTCTTGCTCTTCTATGTTGCTATCGTGGTCTCTCTGGGCTGGGGATTTGCCAACATCAATCTCGTCAAAATGCTGGGCGAACCGTTCACGTTCCAGTGGCTGGTCTATGGCGACTTCCTGCAGAATGCCGATGCCAGGAACGCGATGGGCGACGCGCTCAACATCAAGGACTTCGCTACCCTTTCCGGGTCCGTCATCCTGGTGCTCATTCTTGGCTATGCCGCGGCCAGTTTGTGCCAGCGGCTGAGCGCCGCTGGCTACGGGGCCTTCCTGGGCGTGCTCGTTGTGTGTGTCGGCGCTGCCATCGCCGGTAGTGGACACCACGTACGTGCGGAAGCGCTGCCGGCGGCCGAGATCGACAATCCGATCCTGTATTTTGTTAAATCGGCCCTGCTCAATCCAACGCCGGTCGTGCTGACGATGAATGCCAGCACCAATGACCCGGATGTCGCCAGCGTCGGCGAGCGACCGCCGGAAACGTCGACCTTCAAGGCGCCGACGCCGAACCCGATCAAGAACGTGCTGATTTTCATGATGGAGTCGGTGCCATCCAAATACATCGAGACGTTTGGCGGCAAGTATCCGGTCACGCCGAATATGAAGAGGTATGCAAAGGACTCGATACGATTCGACAACATATATGCGCACGCACCGTCCACGCATTACTCGATATTTTCTCTGCTCACCTCGATGTACAACGACATTTCATATTACGGCATGACGGCAAGGTACCCCTATCTGCCGCTGGACTCGATCTCCAACACCTTGTCCAAGAACAATTTCCGCACAGGGTTTTTCTGGAGCGCGGATTCCCGATTCCAACGGGTCGATGAGTTTTTCCTCAACAAGGGACTGGATGTGATCCAGGACTACCGGGGGCAGAAATGCGGCACCCCGACCTTCAAGCTCAGCTCCGAGCAGTGGAAAAACATGGACTACAACAGTGACCTTTGCACGGCGCAGTCGATCATCGACTGGATGAACAAGGACGAGGCAAAACCTTTCTTCGGCATCATGTTCACGGCGATGACCCATTATCCCTACATCACCGACAGCCCGATGTTTTCGAAGATGGCGCCTTCCTCCGATGGCAACACGCTGGTCCACTACTCGGACGACCAGAAATTCAATGCCTATCTCAACGCCCTGAAGGTCGGCGATACGGCCCTTGGCGAGATCCTTGAATCGCTCAAGCAGTCTGGCAAGCTCGATTCGACGCTGGTGGTCATATTGGGCGATCACGGCGAAGCGTTCGGGGAGCATGGCGACTACATTCATGCCAGCGCGATTTACGAGGAAAACATCCACATCCCGCTCATCATGATCAACAAGCATCTCTTTCATGATGAAGTTGCTCACCCGGTCGGCGGCATCGTCGATATCGCCCCGACGATCTTCGACATACTCGGACTTGCGCTGCCCAAGCAGTGGCAGGGGCGCACTTTGTTCAGCGAGCAACGGCCAAACAAGACCTTCTTCTTCAATCCCTGGGCCGGTTTCCTGTTCGGCTATCGCGAAAACGATCGAAAGGTCATCTTCAACGCGACCACCGGCAAGGTGGAGGAATACGACCTCAAGGCCGATTCCGATGAGCGAACCAACCTCTTCACTGATGCCGGGGATCGAAACGCGCTGCTGCAGCCCATCGCCGGATGGGTGCAATCGCAGAGAGAGCGCGTGGCCGACCTGGTGGCCGCCGCGGCGAAAGAGACAGGACGTTGCGCCATCACCAGTCTGGAGGTCGACGCTGCCGGCATTAATCTCCGGGGCGCGCCTCGGTTCGATGTCGTGGTCGACGGAAAGACCACAGCCGAGATCGACGTCCCGGGCAAGGAAAGCGTCGCATCGACGCCGGAAGCCGCCATGGCGGAGCTGATGCAGGCGTCAACCCTGGCCAAGCCGTTCCACATCGATCTCAGCAGCGTGCCTAACCCGAAGACGATCGAGCTTCGCTACACCAACGACCTGTGGGGCGGAGACGGCAAGGCAGGTGATCGCAATCTGTTCATCAAGAGCGTCAAGGTGAACGGTCAGTTGGTGCCAAACACCAGACTGCGTGTCGACGAGCAATCGCACGGCTACACCGACGACAACGGGACCGCCATGTACAGCAACGGCTCGCTATGGGTTAGCGGCCCGTTCGTCGAGGGATGTGTATAGCGTGCCGCGTGGCAGACCGTCGTCCTCGATTTGCAGCCCGTGCGCGCCGCGGCAGACACTGACCGTCCTACCGGTTGACATCTTCGAGGGGTACTCACTAGCATGCGAAACACTGACGGTTGCAGCGTGGAGCCACTTGTCAGCGCAGGACGGACCGGGCCCGTTCTTGCGGTATGCTCGGCTGGTCGACGCCCGCTTGGGAAGCGAACATTGAATGCGACCGCTCAGCATGACGAACAGGACCGGATTGCCATTTGAGTCAGCGAGCCGGGCGAGGCGACATCGACTTGCCATCTCGTTTGCGCCCGTCCTGGCCATTTGGTGCCAGATGGCGCTTTGCGGAGCCGCGCACGCAGCTGGTCCCAAAGACAGCGGCCCTGCAGATGCCGTTGCCGTTCCCACGGCTTTCCAACTTCAGCTTGTTTATGCTGACCGCACGTGGATATGGGATAACGGAGCGGCCTATTTCGGACAGAAGGATCGACCGGTCCGGGCCTGGACCTCCGAGCAAGACACGGCTTCTGTCGGCGAAGGCAGATGGCATCTGAGCAACGATGGCAAGATGTGCATGGATCTCGTCTGGCGGTCCAAGACCTACGCCGCAGCGCCGATCCGCACGTGTTTCAGCCACCGCTTCCGGAGTGGGACCCTCGAACAGCGCAAGGATCCGGACGGTGTCTGGTACAGTTTCCGGCACTCTCCGGGAGACCCTTCCGACGAGCAACGAAAGTTCGAGGAAGGCGATACAAAGGGCGCGCAGTTCGACAAGATCCGTACCTCGATCGATTCCAAAAGTTGAGGCTCGCCGAGAAGCTCACCCACCTCAATGAGCCCACGTCCCCGACAACGACAAACAGGGACGACTACAAGCTTTGCGAGCTGGTGATGTCCTCCGATGCATTTGGTATTCCTGGCGAAGTTGACCGGCGGCGCCTCGCTGTCGGCATCGGAATTGTGAACGCGGTGGCCTCCAGCCCGAAGAACGGGGCGGCTGTCCTGACGATGGTATCGATGTCGGAAAGTTCCGGCACGAAGCCCAGGTGTTCGCGCGCTTTGATCGGGTCCGCATAGAGCTCCGCCGGGTCTCCCGGGCGCCCGGGCCGGAAGACAACCGGAACCGATTTGGACGTCATCCGGGTGACCGCCTGGAGAATCTCCTTGATCGAAACCCCGCGCCCGGTGCCGAGATTGACCGACAGGTTTTCGCCACCCGCCTCCAGATGCATGAGAGCCCTCAGATGCGCGCGGGCCAGATCGCTGACATGGATGTAATCGCGCACGCAGGTGCCATCCGACGTGTCGTAGTCTGTGCCGAAAACCTCGATCTCGTCGATTGTGCCTGATGCGGCCATGAGCACGCGCGGGATCAGGTGCGTTTCAGGCGAGTGCCACTCACCGAGCTCGCCGTCGGGATCGGCGCCGCAGGCGTTGAAATAACGCAGGATCGCATATTTCATTCCGTAGGCGCTGGCATAGTCGCTGATGATCTGCTCGCCCATCAGCTTGGTTCGCCCATAGGGGCTGATTGGATTTTGCGCCAAGGTCTCTCGAATGGGCAGTGTTTCGGGAACGCCGTATGTCGCGCAGCTGCTTGAAAAGATAATGTTTTCGATAGAACTCGAGCGTGCCGCGTCAAGCACCGCGATGGTACCCGACACATTGGTCGAATAGTACTCTGCGGGCTCGTGAACAGACTCGCCCACATAGGCCAGCGCAGCAAAGTGGATGATCGCTTGCGGCTGGTAGGTGCTGATCGCCTGCTGTAGCGCCTCCCGGTCCCGGATATCGCCGACAACAAGCGGCCCCCAGGCAACGGATCTCTCGTTGCCACGGCTCAGATTGTCAAAAACGACGGGCAGGTAGCCGGCAGCTGACAACAGCTTGCAGGTGTGGCTGCCGATGTAACCGGCCCCACCCGTCACCAGGATTGCCGGGCGGCTCATTACATCGCAGCTTCTTTGACGCGCCGGTTCGGGTAGAGAAGGGCGTCAAAATACGCCGTGGTATGCGCGAGCCCCTGGCTCAGGCTGATCTTTGGCTCCCAGCCAAGATTTTCCCGGGCAAATGAGATGTCCGGCCGACGCTGCTTGGGATCGTCGACCGGCAGCGGCCGATGCACGAT
Organism: Mesorhizobium sp. C268A; assembly: GCF_040324475.1. Lineage (NCBI taxonomy): Bacteria > Pseudomonadati > Pseudomonadota > Alphaproteobacteria > Hyphomicrobiales > Phyllobacteriaceae > Mesorhizobium > Mesorhizobium sp. C268A. The sequence continues at coordinate 207,603 of NZ_JAMYVX010000001.1, read as the reverse complement.
CTTCGAACGTGAGTTGGTGTATTCGAGCACCTGTGTCGCCAGTTCCAGAATGGTGAATTCGGCAGGGTTGCCGAGATTGACCGGGTGCTGCGGTGCGCTCGGTGCGTTCATCAACTGGATAAAACCTTCGATGAGGTCGTCCGCGTAGCAGAATGAACGGGTCTGCCGGCCGCTGCCGTAGACGGTCAGGTCGTCACCGTGCAATGCCTGGACGATGAAGTTCGAGACGACGCGGCCATCGTCTGGTTGCATGCGGCGGCCATAGGTGTTGAAGATCCGTGCGACGCGGACATCGAGGCTATACGTTCTCGAATAGTCGAAGAACAGCGTCTCGGCCGAACGCTTGCCCTCATCATAGCAGGATCGCGGACCGTGCGGGTTGACGTTGCCGAAGTAGCCTTCCGGCTGCGGATGTACCAGGGGGTCGCCGTAGACTTCGGACGTCGAAGCCTGAAATATCTTCGCATTGTTCCGCCGCGCGAGTTCGAGCAGGTTCAGCGAACCAAGCACGCTTGTCTTGAACGTATGGATCGGATTCGCCTGGTAATGCGGCGGGGACGCCGGACAGGCGAGATTGTAGATTTCATCGACCTGGAGATCCACGGGCAGAGGGTCGACAATGTCGTGCTCGATGCACGTAAATCGCGGATCGCGCACGAGGGGATTGAGATTGTATCTTTTGCCGGTGTGGAAATTGTCCAGCGCGAGAACGTCGTATCCATCCCGCAAAAGACGCTCGCACAGATGCGAACCCAGAAATCCTGCCCCACCGGCAACCAGCGCGCGACCCTGATTGGAATTCGCGCCCCTTCGGCTGTTCCCGGCCCCGAGTTTCAGAACATTGACAGTTCTACCCATACTCCACCCCTTCGCCCTTACGCTCTGCGCACACTACTGCCGGCCATAGCGTTGCCGGGCGACGTTCCTGAGAACGTCACAAACCTTCCGCTCCCGCGGAATCGTCCACTCCTGATGTCTGTCGATTGCTTTTTGAGTTGCTGGGCGGTGCTACTCGGCTATTAGCTGCCGTTCAGCATCCGATACGCCCCGAAACCGCGGTCACGCGCCTGATGCCACCATCGCCCATTGCTCGCCCAAATTGCACATCCCAACGTTTCGAAAATATACCTGTGCAAAACATAGTCAACTAAATTAGCGAATCGTTAACCGTGTTCATTCGGGAGTGGTTAATCGCGGGGCGGCAGCGCAGCCACATAAATCTGAGGATTGGGCTATAAACTTGAAAGTACCACAGTAATATAAAGACCATTTTTCTGATCTTTCGAGGGGCGATCGCCGGAAAGTTGATCATCAAGACACTCTCACCTCTGCAAAAAATAGGCAGATGTAAGACTAATACTTACGTTAGCAAACTTTATACTAAGAGAGGTGTAGCATTTGGAAATATCGAAAATATTCGTAGATGCGACCTTGTCAATAAAATCTTACAAGCCAATGCGGTTGGTTCCCGAAGCGTGCCGAAATCCCCGCCAGTTCAGCCCTCAACTGCCCGACGAGATCTTGCGCGACGAGCGGGGGTGATCGCGACCGATAGCCCCGGACGCCTACCTCTTTCACCGTCGGCCCGGGATTGACGCACACAACCGCTCTCCGCAGTCGTAGCCTTCGTTGGCAGATGCAGCATACCCCAATAACCCGGTCCATTCTGAAGCGATCCGCGTATGGTTTGCGGATGTCGGAAGCAGAGATCCAGTCGAAGCCGCGCGAAAACGGTCGTCGTCCCTTCTGTCGAACGGCTGTCTCAGGATGACTGTGGCCGGCAGCGAGCGTGGAGATGCCAGGATATGTGCTCTGCCGAGCTTACCGCGGCTGATCCCTATTGATCGCGGCAGCTTGCGGCCCCAAAAGCTGCCTGGCGGGAATGCGCCTCATATCGGCCGATAGGGCGTTCCTATCCGTGCCGATAAGCGGACGTCGATAAACAACCCGCCATGAACGGCTTTCGTCATCAGGGGTCGCCCGAGGCGTTTGTAGCGTTCGGATCGGGCGGGCGGGTTGATATGAGACCCGGCGTCTTGGCGATTTAGAATGGAATCGGCCGCTATGAGCGCCGCAACCGTCTCCCTGTCCTGTTGCCGGCGCTCGCGGGAGTGTAACCCTGTGCCGGGTGTCCTTGCCCGGCGCAGGGTAGGTTTCCACGCCCGCTCAACTGCTTGACGCCGGATTGTTTCAGAGGCCGGCTGGAAACGTGCCGTGCCCACTTTCGATCGTTGCCAATTGACCACTAAGGACTGCACCATTCTTAAGGTCGTGCAGGAGCGCCACCACGCCCGCAGTGACACATTCTCGGATTTACTTGACCGGAAGATTACGAGCGCGATTGTGATGTTTTCGGGAAGACATCCCCGAACGTGGTGACCCTCAGCACCCGCGTCGCCTCTCGGGTAAATGACGGCCCTGCTGAAACCCGTATCGTGGCACATGACGAGATGCGCGGTCTTGTTGGCATGCTTTTCTCGAAGCGCCGCGACAGCAAATACCGCAGCGGCCGGTCGACCGCCTGGCTGAAGATCAAGAGCTATATGGTTGAAGAATACGATTTGCTCGGCGTCGAGCGTGAAGCTGGCAGGCCGGCTTTCGCTCTGATGGCTGAGCGCCGCACCGGCGTTATGTCGGAAGCGCATTCGTCACCTTGAACCGGGAAATGCGCGAGAGGCTATGGAAACGCGTCCAGGAGCACTCAGGCGGCGCCCAAGGGCATCATGAAGCGGCCGGCGACGCAATGGGTAAAGCCGGGCCTCATTGGACGCGTGAAGCACCTGCGCGGCGAGGATGGCCTGCGTCATGCCTCACTGCAGGATTTCCGCGAGGAAGATTGAACGCTATATCGGAGCCATGCCAGCAGCAGATCGCCCTACCGTCCGCTTCGCCTATCAACGCGGCTTTCAGGTCCTCGACGGAAGCGCGATCCTCCAGACGTTCGAGAAACAGGACGAGGCGTTCAAGTTCGTGCTCGGCCGAGGTGCTCGCGTTTGGCTGGCATGGTCGCGGACCATCATAGGAGGGCAGACGGCGCCCTTCGATTTCGCCGCAGCGTTCCAGCAGGAAAAGGTCGGCCGCATCATGAAGACGATGCACGGCCCAGCCGCAGGCACTTGGTTCTGGACCTGCCATGACGGCGGCGCGCACGGAACAGTCGAAACGAAAGATGAGGCTGTTGTTGGAGTCGAGCGGCATTCACGCGGCGCATCGCCGGGGCGCAGCTCTACGCTAACCGGCCAGCGCGATCCAAAGCCAAAGCCTAGGCCGCTGGTGAGGCCTAGGAACAGCTTGCCGGCCCCAGCATGGTCCCAATTTGGGACGAATATGTTTGGCACCCATATTGCATCCACATCTTTCGCCGGCTGATCCCCGGTCCTGATCGCGTACTCTGATCAGGTGTAGGCTCGCCGGGCTCGAGGTAGTTGGGGTCTTCGCCCGGCGAGTTGTCTAGCAATGTTCAGTCATGTGATGCCATACTCCGAAATGGCGCAGGCACTCCGCAGGTTGTGCATCGCCCGACCAAGGTCCGATCGGTATAGGACTTCAGTCGCGAAGAGGGCCGATACGCTGTACGATTCCGAATAGTTGTTACATTTCACACTGTTACAAAGAGCCTCGCGGTCGTTAGTCGCCCATTGCAATGAGCATTTATCTAAAGTTCATTCATTCGAATTAGGAAACACTTATAAGCCGCTCTATAACGAATCGGCGAGGTGGCTATTCGCCGAGGAGGTACCATGACGTCCCGAAAAACGCTGTTGGCAGCGCTTGCCGCGCTTGCGCTAGTGACCGCTCCTGCTTTCGCTGGCGCGGGTGGAAACGGTGGTGGTCACGGCAATGGTGGTGGTCACGGCAATGGTGGTGGTCACGGCAATGGTGGTGGTCACGGCAATGGCGGCAAGTCCGGCAACAGCGCTTCGCACGGCAAGTCGGCATCGGCTCACGCCGGAAAGAAGACCTCGGGCGACGACCAGGTCGCCGTCGACGACATTGAGGTCGCCGCGACGCCTAAGGACAAGAACATTCACGCCAAGCTTGGCCGGCTGAACTCGCTGCAGCGCAACATCAACGCCTATATGAACTCCAAGAGCAAAAAATTCGCCGGCATTCAGGCTTATGTGACAGGGTCGGCGGCCGCCAAGGGCGCCCAAGCCGCGGTAGATGCCGCCCAAGCCGAAGTCGACGCGTTGAACGCCAAATTGAACGACCCGAATACTCCGGCCGACCAAGTCCCGACCCAGGAGCAGATCGATGCAGCGCAGGCGGCGCTCGATGCCGCCAATATAGCGGCTACCGATGCTGCTGCCGCCGTCCCATCGCTGGATGACGCGCTCGCCGATATGGCCAACAAGCCGGTAGACGCCGAGGTCACCGAATGGGCCAACGGCGTGCTTGCCGAGAAGATCGACGAGATGGCTGCCAAACAGGCTCCTGAGCCAACACCGTAAGCCGAACGTTCAAGCCGCCGGGTCACACCCCCCCGGCGGCTTTTGGTGGCTCTACGGAACCCCTCAGGGAAAGCGTTACGCAGCGATGAGCCAAGCTCCGTTCACCGGCTTTTTGTACATAAGCGGAACCTGAAATTTGGGGGCTTGTTGATAGAACGGCAGCGAGTGGGTGTTCGCTGCTGGTCGAGGTCCCGCAAGACTCGGCCGGGCTCGCATCACACCTGCCCCGGTACGGTGCGAGCCCATCGTCGCGCGACCAAGCGAGATCCCATGTGTCGGTCCATATTTGATACTAGGGGACGGCGGTTCATCATCACGATGGTTTATGGCACGTTGTCCGCCATGCCGAGCGCCAGACTCTGTCTTGGCCGTCTGCAGCAAGCGCTGGTCGATAGCGGCGGCCTTGAACGCCGCAAATGCTACGGCCGGACTGCAGCTTCCATCCTTGGCCTCCGCAATTAATCGGCACGCATTTCTATAGGCCGCCGCTTCCTTATTTGGCCACTGCGGGTTGGGACCCAGCCGTAGGGGAATGGCTTCCAAAAATTGTATGGAACCGTGGCGACGACCACACATTTCTACCTAAGCGATCGATTCCTCGGATGTAGCCGTGACGACGGAAACATGCGGCACCTGGAAGAGAGGCTAAGTCGCATGAAAGACCAGTGGAATCCGACCACCAGTTCATCGAAGGCGCCCGCCGTAGCCAGCGCTGGGCGGAGAGAGAACTGGAATCCCTACAATCGACCATCCAAGAGACGCGCCGCATCCTAGAGGCCTCACGGAAGCTCTTGGAAAAGATTGCCGAGCGCGAACACCCTACCCAGCCGTAGGAATGGCCGGTGCAGTTGGGCAGCTTGTGGGGGCTTAACCGCACCGGCCACTGCGGGAAGATATGAGGCCCCCCGCGCTGCTTAAGATATAGGCATATTAGCAACCGAGCAAATTATCTCGCATTGCCATCTTGAAGGCTCAACCGCGAAGCCAACTTAGTTCGAGAGAATGGGCGGATTGGTGAACGCGATGTCGCACCCCGGTAGCAGTGAGCATCTTTGGGCTTTGGACCTTGCCGACCTGCGCAAGCAGTTTGGAAAGTTCGTTCAAGAGCGCGGAACAGCGCCTCTTGAGTGGGACGAGCACACCAAGCTGTTCCATGAAGAACGAAGGGAGCGCTGCCAGGAAACGGACCCTACCGGGCAGTAGGGGAATCACTCAGACCGTCAACGACGAGATGGAAGCCGAGGTCGACGAAGCCGCCGTCGAGCGCCCCCACGAATAGCCATTTTGCCGTACGAATCCGTACGGTCGTTTTGATTGAAGAAAGGGTCTCGGCGGGCCTATAAAGATGGTGTTTACCATTGCCTTTTTGGGAGGATGCGATGGTTGCAACGCCCATAGATATCGCTCAAGCGGCCACTGCGAATACGGCCACCTTGCTGAAGTGGCAGAAGTCCATGGAGGAACGCGCCACATTTCGCCAGAACATGGATCAATCGCGCAGGGCGATTCAAGTTTCACGCGAACTGCTGGAGCGCCTTCGTCAACGTCATCGCGACGACAATAGCGTCGCGGATGCGCAAAAGGATTAGCCGCCAGGGCAGACGGTGAGACAGGTCCGGGAACCTTATTGCCGCAAACCGGTTCGGGCTGCTCGCCTACGCTCAGATCGAGGTCCCCGGCTAGAAGGCCGCTCGCTTCGTAGCCCAGCGATTTGACCGGAAAAAGAGTGCTGGTGCTCGAGAGCATCAACCGCGGCGCATAACCACTGACGTTGCCTGCTCCCCCTGAGGGCGTTAGTAGCCCGCAACCGGAACATCACATGTGCTGGTGCATTGCTAGTGAACGCCAATTCGACTGGGGCGCAAAATGCATCGCGCGATCACAAATGCATGGGCAATGGTGCGAGAAGCCATCGTTGGGTTCGTCAACGACAATGCTCTCAGCCATGGCGCGGCAATCGCTTTTTATGCCACAACATCGTTGGCGCCAATTCTGCTCATCGTGGTTGCAATTGCGGGTCTCGCATTCGGTCACGAGGCAGCCCAAGCGGCATTGTCCGCCCAAATCACAGGGATGATGGGTACAGAAAGCGCAAATATCCTGCAAACCGCATTGAAGAGCGCATCCGAAAAGCCATCCGGCGGCACCTGGGCGGCGGTGATTGGCATCATCACCTTGCTTGTGAGCGCTTCCGGGGTCTTCGGCGAAATACAGCAGTCTTTGAACATGATATGGAAGGTCGAAGCGCAGGGCAGTTCGTTGTCGCGCCTGGTGCGCGCACGTGCGGTAAGTCTGGGACTGGTCACCGCACTTGGCTTCATGTTGCTCGTCTCTCTAGTCGCGAGCGCGGCGATTTCGGCCCTAGGCAACCTCATCAACGCACAGTTGCCGTTCGGGACACTTGTACTGGCCGTTATCAACGCGATCGTTTCTTTTGTCCTCCTCGCAGCTATTTTCGCCGCTATCTTCAAGATCTTGCCTGATCGAACCCTGGAATGGCGGGATGTCTGGATTGGCGCTGTTGTAACCGCTGCCCTGTTCACGCTCGGGAAATCGCTTATCGGTTGGTATATAGGCTCCAGCGCGGTCGCGGCCTCATATGGGGCCGCCGGTGGGCTGCTCGTCATCCTGCTGTGGGCTTACTACTCGGCGGAAATTTTTCTTTTCGGTGCGGAAATCACTCGCGCCTATTCCATTCGACACGGCAGCAGGTCCGATCTGGATGCTGTGCTTCACGGTGCTTGACTGCAAAACATGCCACTAAAGACCAAATCGACTAGGCGCGCGGCGCACCGAATGGCCGCCTTCGCGACGCCACCCGCATCATCACCCGTCGGCGCCGACCGCATCACCGAGCAGGGCAGGCGAGCTGGATACGATCGACGCCATATGATGAGTGCAAGGGTCACTGGTGGGTCAAACCATCGCGGTCACAGTTTGAGTTGGTTGGGAAGACGCGGTTCAGCGGCGACGCGGACGGCGCTTGCGTATCGGCTTTGATCTCGCGCGCCTGCCGTCCGGCGCCTTCTTGGCGGCAGCGGAGCGGTACAGGTTCATGAGGTCAATCAGGAGCCGAATAATGGCAATTGCAGTTGCAGCATCGAGCCAGCCCGCAATGCTGTTGAGCATCGGGATTGTTCTCCAAGCTTACGACGTGAAAGCGGTCGAAGGACCTTGGCGGCAGTGCAATTCTTCGCCTAGGCAGGGACTGTCACCCACTGGTTGTGGCACTCAGTTGCCAGCTACCATGACATGAAAAAGGCCTCGGAAGGAGGCCTTTGGATGGTGTGAGCGAGAATCTCCACCAAACAAATTATCCCACGTTTTGTGCATGCAGCGCAAGCCGTTCGGCTTGGCCAAGGCGCGCTTGGCGCCTTGATGCTTGGCACCGTGACCGTCACCCCTGCTCTTCAGCCGCAGCCGATAGTCGCTGTCGGCAATTTCAGCTGCGGCAATGCGATGTCATTGTTGGCGCCAAGAAATCAGCTCTTCACGTTGCTTCCGCGAAATGTGATCCTTGCAAGCACCAAGCGCAAGCTCATCAGGCAGAGGGTGTAATGGACTTAGCGGGCGTTCTCATATTGTGAAACGCCGAACGGATCCCGGGTCCCTGGAAGGGCGGCAGCAAACGTCAGAGAGCCGCACTTCCAGGGAGGCTGGATCAATAGTCGTTGTTGTAATAGCGATCATCGCAAGGCGCCGTGTAGATCCGGCCGCGGCGGTCCTGGTAACGGCAAAGCTGTTCGCCGCGGCGCTGCGGCGTGGTCGACTGGCCGATGACGGCGCCGAGCAAGGCGCCGCCGGCGGCACCCACGACCGTGCTTTCGGTGTTGCCGCCCAGTGCCTGGCCGGCGAGGGCGCCGACACCGCCGCCAATGAGTGCGCCTGTGGTTGCCCTCTGCTGCTGTTCGGTTTGAGTCGCGCAGCCTGCAAGTGCTGCAGTCATGAGCACGGCGGCAATGGTTTGTCTGATGATCATCTTGGAACTCCTTTGGAGCCCCAAACGCGGATCGGGGCGAATGGTTGCCAGTTGCTGGCGCATTGCGGCCAAACGGCGGCACGCCCGCTCACGAAATGAGACGTGGTTTCTCGGGCCTTGAAGACAATGGTTGCCAAAGCGGAAACGGCCTGCGCGAACAGGTCAATAGCGCATCGGTTTGAATCCGCTTGAGGAGCAGCTACGCTGCCTCGTTGCGCATCGCCTTTTGCGCGGCGGCGATCAGGAATCCAGATCGGCTGCAGCCATGCCGTTCCGCATATTGATCGATGTGGTTGAGGACATCTTCCGAGATGGTGACGTTGACGCGCACGACCTTCTTCGCCTCGGCTTTCAGGGCAACCAGGACGGCGACCCGGTTGAGATTGTCATTGTTCGACACGACATCTTCCAGGGACGATGGCTCGGGAATGGCTTCGCCATCCTCGACAAGGCCTTCGAGATGGAAGGCCAGGGCCTCTTCGGCCATGGCGCGGGCGTCGTCCAGGCTGGTGCCGGCGGTGACCACGCCCGGAAAATCGGGAAAGGATACGCCGAAGTCGCTGTCCGCTTGCTTGTGGATCAGTCCGATATAGTGACGCACGGGTCGGTTCCCCAAGGAGCGGCTTCGAGGCTCGATCAGACTATCGAGCCATTCGACACAAACTGTCGAGGTATTCCTAATGGGACCGTAGGAAGCTGCCTAGTAGGTTGGGCATGCCCCAGGCAGACATTGCCTGGGCAACGGTCGAGAGTGTGGGGAAAGTGCCAAAGTTAGATGGCGGGAACCAGACTGTGCCTAGAGTTCGCGCCGCGCAGTACGTGCGCATGTCGACGGAACACCAGACCTACTCGATCGACAACCAAGCGGATGCCATTCGCGACTATGCCGACATCATGGCTTACGACATTGTCGCCACTTACGAGGACCTCGGTCGCAGCGGTTTAAACCTTGGAGGGCGCCCCGGTCTTCAGAAGCTGTTGGCCGATGTCGAAAGTGGGCGAGCCGATTTTGAGACGGTTGTGGTCTATGATGTAAGCCGTTGGGGGCGTTTTCAGAACATTGATGAAAGCGCAGCCTACGAATACCGATGCCAGATGGCCGGCGTCCGTATCGAATTTTGCGCCGAGCAATTCGCAAACGACGGCAGCATCGGGTCAGACGTCCTCAAAGCAATCAAACGGAGCATGGCTGCCGAGCAGAGCAGAATGCTCTCGCAAAAAGTCTTCATCGGCCAGGCGAGGTTGATCCGGCTGGGCTTCCGGCAGGGCGGGAAGGCCGCCTTTGGCCTGCGGCGCCTGCTTGTCGATCAACACGGCCGTTCAAAAGGCATCCTTTCATCCCACGAATACAAGAGCCAGCAGACGGATCGAATAGTTCTGGTGCTCGGCCCACCTGACGAGATTGCGACAGTGAAGTGGATCTTCAGTCACTTTGTCAGAACACGCAAGACAGAGCTGGAGATGGCAAGACTGCTGAACAAGCGCGGCGTGCTCAGCGATTTGCGGCGACCATGGACGCGGGAATCCGTCCACTCGGTGCTGACCAACGAAAATTACATTGGCAACAGCGTCTGGAACAAGCATTCGGCCCGGCTGAGAAGCCATCAAGTCCGTAATCCCCCCGAACAGTGGGTGCGGGTGGAAAACGTCCTGGAGCCGATCGTCGACCGCAAACTGTTCGACCGGGCGCAGATCGTGCTCAAGACCATCTATCGCCACATGACCAACGACGAGATGCTGGCTGCTCTTAGGGCACTTCTGGCTCGCCGTGGCGCCTTGTCGTTGGCCATGATCGACGCCGATCCGGGGTGCCCGCCGGCCCAACGCTACCAGTGGCGTTTTGGAACCATTGTCAAAGCCTATGAACTGATCGGATACGAGCCATCCAAAAACTACCGCTTCATCGGCGTGAACCGGCACCTGGAATCAATGAGGCTGCAGATTATCCGGGATCTTGTGGGCGCGATTGATAAGCAGGGCGGGGTTGCTGCCCATGACATGGCGATGGACCTCCTGCGGATAAACGAGGAGATCACGGTGGCGATTACAATGGGCCGATGCAGGGTTTCCGGCTTCGGCTATCCACGCTGGTTTTCCAAGGCCGATAAACGGCCACTACCCGACATTTTCGTCCTGATCCGTATGAATCCCGGCGACCTGACCGTCCGGGATTATTTGATTGCGCCTGCGCATGAGATCGCTGGCAAATCGGAACTGCATGCCATCAATGGGATACCGCTGGACAGCTATATTTTTCCCACGCTCAATCCCATTGTCAGGCTGGCAGAGCGAGAGCCTGTGGGGGGCGTGGCTTGGTAGTCAAGCGCTTACCCAAGGACGCCGCCTACCGTGCGTTGGAAAAGGGTGGCGACAGACATGCGAGCAATATTGTTGCTGGCGCATTAGGGTCCAAGAAGAGGCTTCGTTCACACGAATTTTTGGCGACCTACGATACGGAATGCAAACGCATGCGCGATTTCGTCACGCAAGCGGCTAAGTCTGAACAGAGCCTAGACCGGATAGTAGCGGCGCTCCACCTGATGATGCGCGACAAGCAATTCTGCGCCACGCTGGTGTCCGAGGGCTTCAGGACAATGCCAAGCCTACTGGCACATAGGTTGCGTGGCGCGACCCGCGAGCCGCAAATGTTCTGCTCTCCCGGAAAACCCGCTTCCGAGACAGGCGAGAACCGGAAAGCCGTTAACGGAATTTGCCCTGATGTCCTCGACCTGCTTCGGGACGCGCCGGTGAAAACAAAAATCTTCGGGTTGCTCCAGAAGGTGCTGCCAGCCAGGCAATTGGAGATTGCCCGGCTGATGGTGGCGATGGACCGGGTCAGGATCACCTACGCGAGACTACTCGTCGCTCTGACACCGCAAGCCCTGCTGGTCGAGGGTTTTAATCTCTCAACGATCACCACACAGGCGGAAGACCAGCGCGGCGCGATGGTGCTCGATGTCGGCGCGCTAAGCCTTGCGGTTCTCAGCGCCGCGGAACGTCATGGCCAGGTGGGCCTGGAGCTTGTCGCAGCCAACCGCTTTTTCGACCGGTTGATGGATAATTCCAGAGTGGTGCGGTATCTCGCCCGGACCTTTCCGGGGCATTTTGAAGAGTTTCACAGCTTCTCGATGCCATGCCTCGAACAGGGGCGCTAGATGGTCGGACGTCAACTCCTATACAAACCGATCGCCGTCGCCGGGATGCAAACAACAGAACCAATGTGACTTCTGTCCAGGCCTCGAAAACCCAAACCCGCCGAGCTTGCCGCAGCCAGAATGCTCGCAAAGCGATTTTCGATCGGCTCTCGGCCGCGCGGAATCGCTGTCATCCCTTCGGCAAGCCGGCTCGGTTCGTCGCTCATAACGGGTTGATCGGCCCGACCAGGCCGGGATGGTCGTTGGGCAACTTGTTGACGGCGCTCGTGTTCACCTCACGTCCAACGCGGTTGAACTGCAGCTGACCGTCGATGTCGTGGCTGAGAATGTCCTTGAGGCTGTCCTTGGGCGTCGCCGGGTCCAGCCAGGCGTCATAGTAGGCCGCGTCGAGAATGAGAGGCTGCCGATCATGCAACTGCTTCATCGGTTCTGCGGCAGGCTCGGTGATGATGGTGCAGCTGGTTATGTCGAGATTGGAATTGTAAGCCCAAAGCCCGGCGAACGAGAAAGGCGCGTGGCCTGGCTGGTAGATGTGCCAAGGGTCTTTCTTGCCGTCGGCAGGCGATATCGTCCACTCGTAGAAGCCATCGGCAGGGATCAGGCAGCGCTTGGACTTGTAGGCGTCGCGGAAGGCGGGCGCTGTATCGATGCCCTCAATCCTGGCATTGAACATAGCCGCCTTGGGCATTTCCTTTGCCCAGAAAGGGACCAGCCACCAGCGCCCTTCACGCAGCCTGTGGTTGCCATCCTCACCGGCAGTGACGAATGGGACATCCTGAGTCGGCGCGATGTTGTACCGGGGCTCGTCGTTGCGGCCCGTCTCCGCCGGCGCAGTCAGGCGGTAGAGCCGGTGGATTTCCGACCACGACAGATATTTGGTGTAACGTCCGCACATCGCTCTGCCTCAGTTGCGCAGGAGTTCAGGCACGCTGAGCGGGCCAAGGTCGGAATTCTCCTATACTCGTCGCTGCGGCGCCAGACGCTGCGTTTCTCGGCGGCGGTGGCCGATTGATTGCCTTAGTAGCCTTGCGGAAGGCTCTGGGCGACCGCAGAGTTCGCCTTGGTGTGCGCTGTGGAGGCAAAAAGGCAAAGCCGACAACGATCATGCCATGTCCCTCTCACTGCCGACTTAGCAAAGGCTCTCGCAAGGAACGCCGTCCTTGTCGCGGTCGAGCTTGCCGCCCCAAGAGCAGTTGGCCAAGTACCAATTAGCCTCATCGCACGAACTGATCTGGGGACAAGTTCGCCGCGGCTGACAAGAATAGCTCTGCGCCACCTGCCCATTGCTCATCATGCCGAGTGGTTGTTTTGCAGACGGCTTGGTGGTGCCGTTCGCATGCTCTGCGCGCCAATCCCATGGCGCCTGAAACGCCCCAGCCCACAGACCGACCTTCGCTGCCTGGGCCTTCGCCTGCTGTCCTGCGTAGGCTCCGTGGCTGTAGCGCGGCCAATCTAGTGCCAAGCCCCGCTCGACAAGCCAGCTCTGGACGTTGCGACCGTCGGCGCGATCGCAATCCCCAACAAGCCGGCCGTACCGGTCTCGGTTAACAAAGCTGCAGTGCAACGGACGCGATGCAGCCAGGAACTCGTGCAAGGCTTGGGCAGCATGGCGCCCGCAGGCGTATTCGAAGCCCTTACCGTCGTCGCAATATTGCTTACTCTCGGGCGCATCGATGCCGTTCAAGCGGATGCGCTGTCCGTGGATCTCGATCGTGTCGCCGTCGATCACAGACGCGACACCGGCGATCGGCGCCGGCTTCGAGCCGAACCAGTTCGATGCATTGATCTCTGGCAAACTTTCGCTGTGCTGGATGGCGGTTTGCGCGACCAGAGCGCCAGCCGCTACCGCAGTCACCAAAATCAGGCGCCGCGGCACATTCGCCCATCGGTGCGCACGGCTATGCTTGGCACCGGCTCGCTTTCGCCAGCGATCAGATCGATTGTCGTATCGGTATTTGTCCACGCCCTCTTCCCCGCAGGGAGGATGCGACTGTTTCAACAAAGAGTCCAGAAGACGAGACGCGCGGAATGCTAGCGCGGAAGCCGATGCGTGCCGACGCCCTCGACTTCGATCTCGGTTAAGCGGGTTCGATGGCCTGTTGGGGTGCATTCGGCTGTCGGGCCTGACCGGCGCGCTCCCGAAGGTGCATTCACGCGGGAAAACCCGCCTTTCTGAAGCCTGACATAAAAAGCTCGAGGGCAACCTGGTCGGCGAACGGGAAACCTGAAAACAACCGGACAGTCAGGTCGTGTTTCCTCGTCAGTGCTTCCTCGACTTCAACGCGCGCCTTCTGCGTCTCGCCCAAATGTGCGTACGCCGCTGCGAGGAACGCATGAATGAAGAATTGGTCGCCGGCCTTCTGGTACGAACTGATGGCCTCCACGTACCTTCCAAGCAGGAAGAGGGAGCTGCCCTTCACCTCCCAGAACCAAATTGGAGGTAACGGGTCGCGCAGGAGCGCAGTTTCGAGCACGTTCAGCGCCATCTCGGCCCGTCCGCCGTAGTTGAGCCAGCTTGCATAGTCCCCCGCTATGTTCATGTCTAGCGGGTTCAACGAGCGCGCTTGCTCGAAATGCACTCCCGCATCGCTGTGCTGGCGCATGTGCGTAAGCACCAGCCCCATGCTCTGGTGACAGACGCCATCGCTCCTGTCGAGAGCGAGCGCCGTTCGTGCCGACTCCCAGGCCTTCTGTAGCGTCCGCGGATCGTTGTCGTACCAAAATCTGCCGACGAGGGCCTGCGCGAGGAAGCCGTGGCCTTGAGCGAACGTCGAATCGAGCTCGACACACCGGACGAATAGGGGCTCGGCCATGTCCAGTTCATACCGGTAGAACTGCGCGCGCCCCTGCAGGTAATAGTCGTATGCATCCCAATCGGCGGGAGGCTTGCGTCTTGTCCGGCTCGTCGAATCGGCCTCCGCCCGGCCTTCGACCATCGAGGCGATGAGAGCCGCAACCTCGTCTTGCAATGCGAAGATGTCGTCGAGGGCCCCGTCGTACCGTTGGGCCCACAGGTGGGTGCCGGTGGCGGCGTCAATCAATTGTGTGGTGATCCGAATGCGATCACCGAGCTTTCGCATGCTGCCTTCGACGAGGTAGCGAACTCCGAGTTTGCGATGGGCTTCGGCAATGTCCAATGCCGGATGGCGAAACTGAAAAGATGAATTGCGCGCGATGACAAGGAGGGAGCGGAACCTGGCCAGCTCCGTAATTATGTCCTCGGTTATGCCATCGCTGAGATACTGCTGGTCCTGATCGCCGCTCAAGTTGGCAAAAGGCAGGACCGCAATCGACGGCTTGCCGGACTCTGGTATCGCTCTGCGGGATGCGCTCGCCACCGGCTCGACAGTCCCGGTGAAGCGGTAGCCGACGCGAGGCACCGTGGCGATCCACTCGCCGCCGTTGTCAGCCGGACCGAGTGCCTTTCTCAGTGTCGCTATTTGGACCGTAAGGTTGCCTTCCTCAACGGCGGTTCCCGGCCAGGCAGCGTCCATCAGTTCGGCCTTGGTCAGGATCTCGCCGGGCCGGGCCGTGAGCGCAGCAAGCAGCGTCAGCCCACGATGCCCAACAACGATCGGGATCTGCTCTTTCAGGAGCGTCCCGATGTCGGGATCGAGTACGAACGGACCAAAAGCGATGCGTGTCCCCTGCATCTGGGCATATTAGACGTTCCGGCGGATTTCGGAACAGTGTCGGCACCGCTTTAATCCCCGGGGCGCTTTCGAGGCCTATGCCCAGAACGCGGCCACCTGTCCATCGATCAGAAGATAGCGATCGGGCGCTGGCCGCTGCGCAACAAGGCGGCATTGCCGCGCGGCCATTTCGGGCCATGGGTGGAGAAGCAAGGGTGCCTTTTCAGCAGCATGGCCGAGCTATGCATGCGGCTGGGTGCCAGGCGCCAGTACGCGAGACGGCCAGGACAGCGGGCGGCGAAGCGACTGGACGACGAAATATCGCGACCTGGTTCGGTCATGACTCCGCCCCGTTTTCGGTAGTTTCACTCGTCGCAGGTGCCGTTTGGCCACCGCACCCGCGTTCAACGGGTACTAGCTTAGCAAAATGGCCAGGCGAGTTATATTCTGCTCGCCAAGCGCACTCGAGATGATTTCTACCAAGCCGCAACCTATTTCAAAGCTAGACCAGCCTCCACCAATCGCCGGAACGCTTCCGATCTGGTGGGAAGATCTGGCTGAGTGCGACGCCATTCGTCTACGCGAGCAAGTAGGTCGGTCGAGAGCCGCAACTCGAAGCGTTCAGTTTTGTTGTCGACAGGATCAGGAACGTTTGACAATAGCGGTGTCCGTAATGTACGGTATGTACGTAATGTGGTTCACTCTTCGTGACCGAACGTCGTGCAACAACACGTCGTTCGGCCTAGCCACAACCCAAGCTGTGTGGAGTTCGGATCGTGGCTGACTCCGACAATACCACGACTTTGTCTCTCGTCACCCGCAGGAGAGCAATTGTGGGAACGACAAATGCAGCTGCGAGACTCAGCCTAAGCGCATTTGCTTACAGCGATCCGGGCGCGAGCCGATCAATCAGTCCTGCAGTAGCGCGCGGTGCGGATGTCGGCAGGCTCATGAACAGACTGAATGGGTGTGCCTTCAGCAGCAGGACCTGAACAGAAACCAGACCGCCAAACTCACTATCAAGCCCGAGGATTTAAGAGCCGGACACCTTCACCTCTCTGCCCTACAGACAAGAATTCGACCCCCGCTTTTGTCAGGGCCGCTTCAATGGCCTGCAAAGTGCTAATCCGGGAATCCACCTTGCCGTTTTCCAACCGGACCAGCGCGTTAAGCGAAACAATAGCCTTGTCAGCGAGTTCCTGCTGAGACCAACCCAGCAAAGCTCGTGCGGCTCGAATCTGTCGTGGACTGACCATGGGTCCACAATTGGCAGGCAGATTTTCTTTGCTACCGATAGGGTTCTTTTACACCCTATAAGGTATACGAAATGGCGATTCGGCTTTCAGATAACGTACCGACAGACTCTCTGTCGGCTGGCTAATGGAGCATCGAAAAGCCTTGTTGAAACCGCAGCGCTTCGTCCTCCTTCGGACGGAGCCGAAGCCAAAGATCGACAGTGACCCTCATCCCGCCGATCAGCATGTCGGCAGGCAGATTGCGACCGTCCGCGTCCAGTCGGACGTATCGCAGGCCCAACTTGCCCGATCCATAGGCATCAGCTTCCAGCAGCTCCAGAAATACGAGAACGCGCGGAATCGCGTGAGCGCTTCGATGCTCTACGAAATCGCCAGGTCGCTCGGCGTTCCTGTCAGCCGCTTCTTCGAAGGTCTGCCGGGAAACGATGAGACCCGCGTCGAGGCGCGGCCCCTGCCGGTCGATGAGCGCCTGGATTTCATCGCCAGCGCGGAGGGTCGGCGCCTGATTGAGGGGCTAGTGAACCTTCCACCGCGTCTGCGTGGTCGCATCTCGTCCCTGGTCTCAGCGCTAGGGGAAGAACTGGTCCTGCTAGACACGAAGGCAGAGAGCGAGACGGCCGGCGAGTCCGCGCCGGCCGAATGCAAGACCGTCTGACGGTCGATCGCGGTAGTCAGCCGAATTTTCGGGCAGCGGGCACGGTGATGCGGCCGCAAGCCGAGGATACTTTGATCTCGACGCCGAACGCCCGAGAGCGCGTCGCGAATTCCTCAAGCATGTCTCGCGCCTCGCTTCCAGTGATGGCGACGGGCACCAGTCTGCCCGTCGCGGATCCGGGAGACTGAGTTTCCGCCCCGATCGCGACGGGCAGGAGGTCTATTTCTGTGAGGCTTCCGCCGGCGTCATAGCGGCAAGCGGCGACGATGCTTTGCCAGACTTCCGGTGGATCCCATTCGGTTTCGTCGGCGTGGACGTGGAAGAGAAAATTTCCGAGGCCATAGAAGATCGGCGCGCCATTGTAGATTTCCACCGCCTGCAGCACCGGAGCGCCGTGGCTGACGAAGAGGTTGGCGCCGGCGTCAATGCACATCCTAGCAAAGGTCTGCACCCAGCGCGGCACCTCCTGCCAGCCTGGTTCCCAATGATGGTGGTGCAGATAGGCAATGACGAAATCGCCCTGTGCCGCCGCGTGCCGGATGGCGGCCAGATGGACACTTGCACTCTGCTGATCGACTTCGATCATACGGCCGAAGTCTGCGGCTTGCGTGAACACGGTGCCGTAGAAATTGATCTCCGTGCCGGCCGACACCTCTACCGGGTCCTCCGGTTGCGCATAGTTGGCCAGTTCAAAGGGGGAGCTTTGCAAATGAGCGCCCAGCCTTGCCAGTCTGCTGAAATGTCCGTCCGGTACCCCGATCTTGCGACAGGTGTTCAGACGATTGACGCCGGGCCGAGCCGGCCGGAAGGCCGTGCGGTCTTCGGCATACATGTTGGTCGGGCCGGGGCCTGCATCCATCGCAAGAAGCGCGACCTCGCGCGCGCCCAGCCGGCGGCGGCCCGGTTTCCTCGCGTCAGTCTCGTCGGCCCCGATGCCGGCATGCAGGAGACCGCGCGCTTCCACTTCCTCCAGGGTCGAGAGGATGCCGCCAGCGCCGAGATCGAAGGCGTGGTTGTTTGCCAGAGCAAGCGCGTTGAAACCGATGGCCTGCAATGCGTCGAGCACTTCAGCCCTGGAATATCCGAAGTATTTGCCCTTGGTCGGCCACCCGCCGTGCTTACCCAGGATCGTCGACTCGAAGTTGGTGAAGACGACGTCGCCTTGGCGCAGGAAATCCGTAACCGCGATGAAGCGTTCGTTTTTGACGTCACGTATGTCGTGCTTGATCAGGGATTGGCCGGTGACGACCGCGCAGAACTGGTCTTTCATGGAACTCGCCTTGAAGGAGGGTAGGGCGCAGGCGCCGGCGTTCCGGCCAGCGCCACGTCAATGTCGAAGTCGGTTGCCTCTATTGCGAGATGGCTGGCGAGATATCGCTCTTGAACCATTTCAGGCTCAGCGCCTTGATCGTCCCATCCTTGGTGGCCGCGTCGATGGCCGCGTTGAACCTGGCGAGCAACTCCGTATCGTCTTTGCGCAGACCTGCGCCGACGCCCGGCCCCCAGAGCCCGCCATTCAGTTCAGGGCCGAAAAACACCACATCCGAGCCGGAAGGCGTCTCCAGAAAATCGCGCCAGGTGAAATAGTCGGCGAGGCCGCCGTC
The DNA here is from genome assembly GCF_040324475.1 of Mesorhizobium sp. C268A. Lineage (NCBI taxonomy): Bacteria > Pseudomonadati > Pseudomonadota > Alphaproteobacteria > Hyphomicrobiales > Phyllobacteriaceae > Mesorhizobium > Mesorhizobium sp. C268A. The sequence continues at coordinate 188,871 of NZ_JAMYVX010000001.1, read as the reverse complement.
GATGCGACCCGCGGCAAGATCGAGCTTCATGTTGTCCTGGCTGTCATAACTGCGAATGGTCACGACATCGCCCAGCATTTCCTTCACGACTGCTTCCGAATTGGACGAGCGCAAGGCTCCGATCGCCTTGCCGGCGAGTGTCGATCTGAGGCGCTCGATGGTTGCCTTCTCTTTGTCGCCGATGGTCGAAAGGTTGACCTTTTCCTTGGTGTCGCCGGCGTCGAGACCCAGGTCCTTGCGCACCACGAACTGGTTGAAGCCGGTGGCGTAGGGGATCGAGAACGCGATCGACTGCTTGCGTTTTTCCGTGATCGCCATGCCAGACATGATCACGTCGAACTTGCCGACAAGCAGTGCCGGGATGATCCCGTCCCAATCCTGCGGGACGAAGGTACATTTGATCTCGATCCGACGGCACAGCTCCTGCCCAACATCGATATCGTAGCCATAGAGTTGACCGTTCGCGTCGGTGCCGTCCCAGGGCGGCGAGGCGCCTTCAGCGGCAATCGATATGACGCGCTCGCTTTGCGCGCTCGCCGGGACTGCCGACATCAGGGATACGATAGAAACAGCAATAGCCAGGGGTATGCGCATGATGCACCTCTTCGTTGGTTGGATGGAAAGGGGAGCCCAGAACCTAGGCGTCAGGGCAGGGGCGTCGTGATCTCTGGGTCAGGTAGGGCGGGGCGCAATCGCGCCTTTCGTCGGCGAACCGGATGGCCGTCGGTCGACAGCCATCGCTCCAGCAACTGGATCGCTTTCACCGCGATCGAGGTGAGCGATAGGTAGATCGCTCCGGCGACGATGAAGATTTCGTACGGCGCGAACGTGGTCGACACCATCTGTCTCGCCATGCCGGTGATCTCAAGCAGCGTCACGGTGCTCGCGAGCGACGAGCCCTTGATCATCCCGACGATCTCGTTGCCGTAGGCCGGGAGCGATATCCTGAAAGCGATCGGGAAGGTGACCAGGCGAGCGATCTGGAAGCGTTTCAAGCCGAGAGATGTGGCCGCCTCGGTGACACCCTTCGGCACGGACTGGAGACCGCGGCACAGGATCTCGGTGGTGTGTGCCGCGCTGTTCAGCGAAAATGTCAGAAGGGCACACCAGAAGGGGTCGCGCAGGATCACCCAGAAGATGCTTGTTCGCACCGCCTCGATCTGAGCGAGGCCGTAGTAGAGCAGAAAGAGCTGAACCAGCATCGGCGTTCCGCGGATCACATAGGTGTATGCGAGCACCGCGAGCGAGAAGCCGGGACGTCCGAACGCGCGGATGAAGGCCAGCGGCACGGAAAGAAGAAATCCGGCCGTCAGCGACAAGACCGTCAGGGTCAAAGTGAGACCAACGCCCGAAGGCAAGACAACCAGTGCGTCAAATATCAAGCCGAGGTTCATGGGCCTTCCCTCCTACCGGCCGAGAGCCGGATAGCGCCGCTCAGTCAGCCGGATCGACAGCAACGTGACGGTGGTCAGCGAGAGATAGAGAGCGGAGGCCGCAAGGTAGAAAGTCAATGGTGCGCGCAAGGATCCGGCCCCCACATACGCAACGCGCATGATGTCGGTCAGGCCGACGATCGAGACCAGTGCGGTATCCTTGAAGAGCGAAATCCAGAGATTGCCATAGGCAGGCAGCGCCAGCCGCAGCATCTGCGGACCGATGACGAACATCCAGCGCTGCCAGGCGTTCAGCCCAAGCGACTTTGCCGCTTCGGTTTGGCCCGCTGGCACTGCCGCAATCGCGCCGCGAAACACTTCGGTCGCATAACCGCTGAAAATGACCGAGAGCGCGATAACCCCTGCGGTGAATGCGTTCACCTCGACATACCGGCCGGCGATCTTGCTGGCGAGCGTGGTTCCGCCGAAGTAGATGAGCAGGATAACGAGAAGTTCTGGTACACCACGGACGACTGTGGTGTAGGCGGCCACGACCGCGTTGAGGCGCGGCTTTGCCGTGCCCTTCGAAATCGCCAAAAACAGCCCGAATGCCGTACCCAGGCAGCCGCTGACAAGAGCCAGGCTTATGGTCACGGTAAGTGCGACAACAAACTGAGTAGTAAAACCACCCATGGGGCGCTTTCCTCGGCTCGCAATTGCCGCAGGATATGTCGGTCTTTATTGCCGAGACCAAACCATATAACCCAAGGTTGCGAGTTGTTATATTTCTAATGTGGAGTTAACTTGAGATACTGGCCAATTCTAACGCTTGAAATTACACACTCAATCTATAACTTTTATTATTTTATCTATAACGCGTCGTTATATACTGAGGCAGTTCGTTGCTCCCCAGGTTGGCGTTGTCTGCCGCCGGGTGGTTATCAGGGAAAGGCGCGCAGGGAATGGAGTTGTTGCAGAGCGACCTCAAGCTCCGTCAACTGAAGGTCTTCCGGGAAGTGTTGCGGGCCGGTTCGACAAGGCGGGCGGCGGCAGCGCTCGGGATAAGCCAGCCGGCCGTCAGTCAACATGTGAAGCAACTCGAGACCACGCTCGGCATCACACTGTTCAAGCGATCAGCCAACCGCATCGTCCCCTTGCAGGAAGCTTGGGAGCTTCTGCGAAACGTAGAACTTGCCCTCACGTCCCTGGATCGGCTGGAAGCGTCGATCTTCGCGATGAAGAACGAGGAAAAGCAGCGGATCGCGATTGCCGCGCCTTCTGTTTTCGGTTTCGTGACCTTGCCCAAGGTCGTGGCGATTATCCGCTCACAGACCGCTTCGAATGTCCGGTCGATTTCTGGAAGCTACGAGCAGATCGGCGAACACATCCTGGCCGGCCGCGCCGATCTTGGAATTTCGAGACTGCCTCTGGATCCAGGCTTGTTTGAATGGGCGCCGCTTGGGTCGGCACGAAACGTATGCATTTTTCATCCCGACCACCGCTTTTCAAAACAGACCTGTATCGAGGCGCAAGACCTGGCAGGCGAAACGATCGTCGATATCGATCCCCAGTTTGCCGCCCACCAGATGAACTTCAATGCCTTGCGCTTCGCCGGCGTTGAGCCGGACATACTGGTGGAATTCGATTGCAACGGTCACGAAGCCGGATACGTTTCGGCTGGCCTGGGCATTTCGATCACAAACGAGATCATCGCACGTGAGTACGCGGCGTTTCAGCTGGGAGTAAGGCCAGTGGAACCGTCCGCGCTCTATCACTACGTAGCGATTTGGCAGAGGGGCAGGACCTTTTCCAACGCCTTGAATGTATCGCTCGAGGCGATAATCACAGCGTTTTCGAAGACGCCGACGAGAGAGCAACAGTTTCTCCAGACGTCGTCCTAGCCGGCCATGGTCTATTTCGGTTGGGACGTGCCGCATAAGCCCAACCGGGAGGCTTTCTGCGAAGTGACGCGAATGGCTAGCCTGAACGGCCAAACCGATAGCGAGCGCTCCGCGAACGGCTGGATCGACGGCCCCTATCCGGCGCAGATGGTGCCGTTGGCCGTTCCCGAAGCGGTGCAGGAATTGGTGGCTTCCAGTCTAGAAGTCCAGTCTCGCCCAATGGGCGGCCCTACGCCGCCTTCAGCGCAGGCAATTGCGGGATTACGCCCACCAGGCAGGGTGCTGGTCTGGACTGGCACTGGCAATCCGAAAAGCGGACAGACCTCCCAGAGCGCCGGCAGCTTGTTGCAGAGCTTGCGCGCTCCACGCCGTCCTTTCATGGCGCGGCGAAGTTTCTGTGTCGCGCTCGCAGGGCAACAACTCGCCGCTCCCTGGATCCTTGGGGAGCGACGAGCGCGGGTTGCTACCGAACCTTCCGCCGTCGTTGAACTATGCTGGATGAGTCCAGCTACTCCAGATCGATTGCCCGCCGGCTCATGCTGGCGGGCTTTTTGCGTCAGCCGGGAACATTCCCGCTCCAAGGCAGTTCGGTCACACCCGGCTCGTTCTTCAGCGGTCCGGCCGGTGACCAAGATGCGTCCATGGTCGGCCCGCGCAGCCTCGGAAGCAGGCGCGGGCCATCCCCATCACAAAGCCCGCTGATCGGACCGACGGGCTTCTTCAGTTTCACCACGCAAAGAAAGGCCCGGTCGTGAACTGACCCCATAAAGTTGGACGGTTCATTGAGTTGGTAGGATTAATGGCTGGTTCCTGTATTGCACAGGGGCCAGCCCTTTCAAGCCCAGATTCCAATTTCCGGAACCATTCAGCGCCATAGGATACACGCTCTGCGGGGTGGCTGATCAAGAGCCGATCTGCGCTCACATCATACTTGACGCATCCTCCCTGGGGGGATACCGGTGGGCATGTCCGAAGGCATCCATAGTTCTCATCCGGCTATCGTGAAGCGCTTAAAGCGCGCACAGGGGCATCTTGCATCCGTGCTTGGCATGTTCGAGGCGCAGCGATCCTGCCTGGACCTGGCGCAGCAACTCCATGCAGTGGAGAGCGCCATCAGCAGCGCAAAGCGAGAACTGATCCACGATCATATCGAACATTGTCTGATCGACACGGAAGCGGGAGGCAACTCGCTGGCAGAGCTCAAGCAACTGGCGAAATACCTATGACCAGTATCGGCGCACGCGTCTTGGATTGGTTCGGCTTCGGGTCACATGATCATGACGCGCATGCTCATGACGATGGCTCGCACGGCCATACGCACGGGGTCATCGACGCAACGATTGCAACCACTGACCGCGGCATCTGGGCCATCAAATGGTCGTTCGTCATCTTGGCCATGACGGCGGCATTGCAGATGGCCGTGGTGTTGGTGTCACGCAGCGTGGCGCTGTTGGCCGATACGATCCACAACATAGGCGACGCCACAACCGCCATTCCGCTCTGGATCGCATTCATGCTGGCACGACGCAAGCCGTCACGGACCTTCAGCTACGGCCTTGGCAGGGTAGAGGATCTGGCCGGTATCATTATCGTGCTGATCATTCTGTTCAGCGCCATCGTCGCCGGGTACCAGGCTATCGAGCGCCTGGTCAGTCCGCAGGCAGTGACTCATCTCGGTTGGCTGACCGCGGCGGGCATTGTCGGCTTCCTCGGGAATGAGGCCGTCGCGGTGTTTCGCATCCGTATCGGCAGGGAAATCAACAGTGCGGCGCTCGTCGCCGACGGCTACCATGCCCGCACCGACGGGCTTACCAGCCTTGCAGTGGTCATCGGCGCCATGGGCGTCTGGCTCGGATTTCCACTGGCCGACCCGATCATCGGGCTTCTCATCACGGTCGCTATATTCGGTATCGTCTGGCAATCGGCGCGCTCAGTGCTCACCCGCATGCTCGACGGCGTCGAGCCGGGCGTGATGGCCGAAATTCAGCATGCCGCTGCGCATGTGCAGGGTGCTCGCGTTGTCGACGCCAAGGCCCGCTGGATTGGCCACAAGTTGCATGCCGACATCGCTATTGCAGCCGACGGAACCTTGCCTCTCTCAGAGGCAAACAAGATCACGGCGGCGCTGGAGAACGAACTGTTCGAACACATGCCGGCGCTCGCAGCTGCCAACATCCGGTTTTCGACCGACCAAGGTGAGCACGAGCATCCGCACTCTCATGATCAGGGCGAACATCACGGCCACCAGCACTGACAACTGCCGGAAACCACTCGCTTTTGCCGGTCTCGGCTGATGTTCCAGGCGCTTGTCGAATTTCAGCGCTCCATATACCTGGCGCTCGCAGATCAGATAAAGCTGCTGTCAGTTGGCGGTGATTGGCTTGCGTTCCTTGCCTTTCTGCCGATGGGCCTCCTGTTCGGTGCGGCACATGCTCTGACGCCCGGCCACAGTAAGGCTGTCTTGGCGACTTACCTTGCAGGTTCGGATGCGAAGGTTTCGCGCGGCCTCCTGGTGTCGATTACGCTGTCCTTCACTCACGTGGCGACAGCGGTGCTGATCGCCGTATTCTCCCTGCCGCTCGTCTCGATTGCATTGGGCAGCGTTGGACGCGCACCACCGCTTGAGGGTGTGAGTCGCGGTCTGCTCGGGCTGATCGGCGTCTGGATGCTTTGGCGTTCGGTGAGCCACGGCCACCATCACAAGCATGAGGGCGAGGCCGTTGGAGTCATGGCCGGTTTGATTCCGTGCCCGCTGACCCTTTTTGTCATGACCTTCGCGATTTCCAGAGGGGTGCCGGGAGCTGGAATTCTGTTCGCAATCACCATGATGGTGGGCGTGGCCCTAACGCTGTCCAGCGTGGCGGTACTGTCGATCTTGTTTCGGGAGCGCCTGGTGCATTTTTTCGACAGCAGGCCACGGCTGTTCGATACCATATCGCGAGCAATCGAAGGCGCAGCGGGCCTTGCCCTCGCCAGCGTAGCGGTCTGGCAACTTACAGCCGGATAGAGCCACAGCTGTCCACAGACCCTCTCCTTTCTTAGGAAAAGGCGATGAGAAGCTGCGGCACGCAAGGCTGCTGGATTTCCGGGAGGATGATGCAAATGGCCATGCCTAAGAAAGATCAGGAACGCGCCACCTACGCTTCGATGTACGGCGCCCAAGCGCGCAAGGATGGCAAGGAGCGTGAGGTGCCAGCTGGCTGGCAGGAACATGCCGATGCGTGGCTGCAGGGCTTTGACGGTGTGGCGATGGCTGGTTTTGGTAAGACCAAGACCGTCAAAGACGAGATGGAAGCCGAGGTCGACGAAGCCGCCGTCGAGCGGCCCGCCGAATAGCCATTTGGCGTATGCCGTATGGTCGTTTTTGATTGAAGAAAGGGCTTCGTTGGGCCTATAGAGATTGCGTTTACCATTGCCTTTTTGGGAGGATGCGATGGTTGCAACGCCCATAGAAATCGCTCAAGCCGCTACTGCGACTACGGCTACCTTGCTGAAGTGGCAGAAGTCCATGGAGGAACGCGCCACGTTTCGCCAGAACATGGATCAATCGCGCAGGGCGATCCAAGCCTCACGCGATCTGCTGAAGCGCCTCGCCAACGTCATCGCGACGACATGGCGGAAAGTTCGGAAAATGCCAACCCGTCTACTGCGCCGATATCGCAACGCGCCGGCAGCTAGCGGGAGGCGACCAGAGCCGATGTGATGGGTAAAGTTTCACTGGCCGTTCCTTGGGTGGGCAGGCAAGTTAAACTTTGTCAACGAGCGGCCTTTTTCGCGCTCGCGGAAGCGCCACGTGGCTTTCGACCAGGCGCACGTGCTCGGCCTCGACAGTCACCAATGGCCGGAGGCTGACGGTTACCTTGTCCCCGTCGATGCGTGTGACAGGGCCGATCAATTTCATATGCTGGCCAATCACAGCCTTCGAAGTCGAATCGACAACAGAATGCGGGAAGTCGTAGGAGGGGATCGTCACGCTTATGCGATCGGGCGTCACGCGGCCGCGCACAATCGCCGTGACTGCGACCTCGTCGCCAACTTTGATACTTCCCCGAGCCATGCCCAAGACTTTGGAGCAGCCGGCGCCAGCGTCAAGATGAGGGGGAGCTAATAAAACCCCTCCGCGCCGCGATGCAACATCCAGCGCTAATGCGGATTCCACCTGAAAGATCGATTCCCCAGGTCTTATAATCCGTGATTAGCCTGTTGGAGGTGGAGGGAACTGCGATGGGCGGCACAGTTCAGAACACAAACTCAGACAGTGTGGAGTGGCCGAAGCCTGCTGAGAACGGCTGGTCCGCGTTATAGAGAAGGGCAAGGAAGACAGCCGATCGAGCTCGAATCTTATGCCATGGCCTCTGAGGAAGGCCAACGGATCCGTCTAATCTCGAGAAGTTCGGTCGCGAGGCTTTGCCGGTCCTGTCCCATTCCACTGGATGAACTGCGCGTTCTGGCCGGTGATACGAGCCTTTGAGCTACGGCCGAGTATGGTGAGGCCACGGAGACGATCCGGATCGAAGGGCAAGGAACAGCTTGCCTGCCCCCTTCAGCATTTGGACTTAGGTCTGATTGCTCCGCGTAAATGGCCGAAGCGGAAACATTTCTCCTTCTACTTTGTTGCAGTGGCCGTGCCGCTGAGGAGAACATGCACAGCGCCTCTATCAAATGAACTGCGCGACGTACCTTTAGAATTCCAATGCCCCTCCTGTTCACGCCGTATGGTGAGAAGGGGATCCTGGCTGAAAACGATTGCCGGTTTCAAATGCGATAGTTGCAGGTCCAGAGTGCGGATCGGCTACGAAGAGAAGCTGGCCATATTCGAGCGGCACCTTAGAAAGGTGAGCGCCAGCACAAAGTCAACAACCGCCCTTGTTAGCGGCCGCTTTAGAGATCGGGTGCAGTGGGTACACGGGCTTTTCCCCGCTATCCTTTTTTCTCCCGGCCCCGCCACCGTCTATTATCGGCGGCTAGGCCGCTATCACCTTCTGAGCGGGCTAGCGATGGAGTGCCTTGGACGGTGAAAACGATTCCGGCATCCTCAAACGCTTTGCGGATGGCGGCGATGTTGTGGGGCCGCGGTTTCCTGTATCCGTTCTCAAGATCGCTGATCACCATCTCGCTAAGATTGGCCTTGGCGGCAAGTCGCACACGCGGCCAGTTCAGTAGGGCTCGTGCTGCTCTGACTTGATCTGCTGAGAGTACGGTTCGGCTGTCCATAGCCAGTCGAACATTTAGTATCGCTAAACTGTTCCCCTTGACCTTCTGCGATTTCTAACGGTGTGAGGCCGGCCTGTCGCAAGCCGTCATCGATTGTGGCTGCAACCTTTCGGACGGTTGTTACCTCGGCACCAACAAGACGTGCTGCCTGCATTCTTGCTTGGAGATCAGCCAAGCGGGCAACCAGGGCTTGCGTCCTCTCGAGTTCAGGGTTCGTCATGTTCATTGTCCAGCTGAGTGGCAATTTGAATTGTCCGGCTGAGTAGCGTTTGAATGCACACACTCGCCACCCAAGGGTGGCGAGCGTGGGTTCGTTCGAAATCTCAGTCGTAAACTTTCACGATCTTGCGGGTGCCCGGATCTACCAGGACCGTGCGGTTGTCGACCACCACGTAACGGTATTTGACGTTCGGGACCTCGTGGATCTCCACAGTTTCCGGCAGAGCTGTCCCGACGTTCAATTCCACGCCGGGAAGGTTCACCGAAGCCAAGGGCTGCTTCTTGACATACTCACGGATGACCGTGTCCTGTTCCGGCTGGATGATAATGTCGTCAGCGGCGGCGGAGCCGATCCCCGCCAAGAGCAACATGGCTGCGGCGGTGTTCACAAAGTGCATCTTCATATCTTCTCTCCTGCAAGGACCGGCACACGACGACCATCGTCCCGCACTGCCCGGCAACCAACTTTGAACCGGGGTAAACGTTCCCGCCTACGCACCTTTGTCTAATCCGATTGGTCTAAAGTCCGACCGTACAACGCAATGGTCTTACCTTTGGACTAGGCGGAACGGATTAGGGTTCAGCCTGTTGGTTCTCCACAACGGGAGAGAACAAATGGATCAAAGTGTTGGCCAGGCGCGATGGTTGCTCGCACCGATTTTTGCAACAGCCGTTACCTTTCTGGTAATGGCGGTCGTCCTTAGCTGACATGTCTTGGATCGGCGCAGCCAGGTCCCTTCCTGCGCTGATAGGATTCGCGAGTTGCTTGAGCGGCTGGCGAATCCTCTATTTTACCGTGCGCTGGGCCTGCTCCTTCAGCAGGCGGGGCGCTTCGTTCAGCTCATGTAACTTGGGAGGTTTACTATGGATCGGCGATCCTTTTTGACAGCGATATTTGGCGTTGCAGGGGCAGCAGCCTTTGCAAGCGCCGTCCGGCCTATCAACGCATTGGCCGGTGTTCCAGCGGCAAAAAGCGGCATTCTCGAAGAACTCGACGCGCCAGACGCCTTCGACAACGAAGGTACTCACGCGGAAGTGGAGCCGGTCAACCATCGGCGCTACTACGACCAAGATTACGACCAAGATTACGACCCAGATTACTACCACCGGCGCCGCCGCCGCCGGCGCGGCTGGAGAAGAGTCTGCCGTAGTTACTGGCGACACGGGCGCCGTCGGGTCCGGTGCTATCGCCGACGTGGTCCTTCGGTCGTCTTGCGATTTTAGCCAGTTGGCTGCTTCTGCCCATGGCCCGTTCCGGCTGATGTGCTGAGAACGGGCCGGTACGATTCCTTTTTCGTGGCAAACGCAATCCATCTGTCCAAGGGCACTCATCAGCAGGGCCGATGGACCTGACTTACAGCTTGGTGGTGTCGCTGTGGTGCGCCAGGAGCGGTCTGACGATCCCTCTTCTGCAGCCCTTCGGCTGCCGCCAGCCTGGGAAAGCTTTTCGGAACGTTTGGTTCTGGCCGTTAGGCCACGGGGCCAAGCTCAGTCATCAGGACACCCCGCAAGCGATGAGCAGCGGGGCCTGGCAAGGCCCGGCGACCTCCTTTTGACATACGGGGAGAAACCAAGAAGGGCGCCGAGCCTAACCGGCGCTGCTTTCAGGGAGACGACGTCGGACGAGATGAGAGTAGGCGATAATGCTAATCTCTGCGAACCATGCGAATGAAGGAAAGCCGTGTGCGATTCTTCGCTATCCAGCCACGAACCTCTGCCTTTCGGACATGGCGGTCCGTCGCTCGATCGAAGATGAAGAACGCCTGATGTAGCTGCTCGACTTCGTAGAGCCCGACCCGGATCTCGAACCCTGTCTGGCCGGTGGCATCGAAGTCAACGGGACCGATGACAGGGAAGGCGACGACGATGGCGAAGCGGACGACGAGCGCGAAGCCATCGATGCCGAGTATGGCTTCATAGAGGGAGGGCAAGGCCTATAATTGTCCGGTCGAGAATGAATAGCCCGCTGCCTCACGGTGGCTGGCTTCAGTTTTTGTGTGGCACGATGTAGCGACTGCTCACCGCACCCGCCCCTGTGCCCCGCGTGACGACAATCGTGCTATACCCGGCTGGAACGGAACCTGTAGCGGAGGGATCAATCGAACTGCATCGCCCCACGATCTCCCCGTTGGGAGCGCCCTCGAGCCTCACGGCTAACGCCAACTCGCATGTCTCAAGGGATCCGAACATGGACGGTGATGTATCGAGTGGCTTGCAGACTCCCTGGGCGGGACTGCAAGAAAGCAAAATCATCACAGCTGCAGTTGCCGGATCCATTCGTGAAGCTCCGTTGTTCGACGAGCCTCAACGCGGAATAGCGAGCTTTGTTTCGCAGGTGCTAAAATATGAGTTTTCTGGTCTGGCTCACGGTGGCGGACTTTTCATTGTCACAGCTTTCGAGTTCAGCAGCGTTGTGGAAGCAGTCCGCTGCGCGCGTCAAAACGCTATTGCTACGCACAGTGCCGGGGTGCCCGGTATCGTCGCATTGAGTTCCGGATTGGCATTCACCTGGGTGACGTCGTGCAGGAGCACGATGGCGACCTGATGGGTAGTGGCGTCAACATCGCCGAGGGTATCCGGGTTGCCCGGGCGTAGCGGCTTTGAAGCCGCCGATTATAAGTATTCTCGCCCTGTGGCCGCCGATTCTGCGAATTAAGGATTGGACGAATAGGCATGGGGGAAAAAGGCCGTTATTCTAAGTTCTCATTCACCCTCGATGCAGGAATAACGAGATCACGGAGTAGGAAAATCGCATGCTGTGCGGCGGAGGTGCTGACACGGGCGAAATTCACACCCGCTCAACGACAAGCGCCCATCCGCTGTCCCGATGGACGGTGGATAGAGTTTTGGTGCCATGAGCCAAACCCACACATTACAACCGTCATCTATCCGCTTCCCGGTACAGCCGCGGCTCGTGCCGGCGGTCAAGGCGGCGCGTTATCTCCACCTGACGCTGCGGGAATTCATGGAATTGCTGCCCGCGTTGCAGGATCAAGGCTTTCCCAAGGCCTGCCCAATCACCGGCAACTACGACATGGTTGCGATCGACTCCTGGCTCGATCGACGCTCGGGTCTTGCAGGATCGGGATCCGGCGGGCAGTCTAGCATTGACATTGCAAGAGCGAGGCTGGCGACGCTTGGGTAAGATCAAGTTGAAGCACTACGTCATCCGTAAGGGCAGGTACGGCTACTGGCTGCCGACGCCGAAGATGGTCGAAGCTGGCTTCAGATGCATTTCCTGTGGAATCGACGGGCCTGAGGCTTGGACGATAGCCAGGGAGTGGGAAGACCGCTGGCAGGAACTCCGCAAGGGCAAGGAGCCGTCGCGCCTGCATGTATGGCCAAAGGATTCCATCGGAGACGCCTTTGCACGCTATCGCCGCATGGATGCATGGAAGCGCAAGCCACCGCGCACCCGCGAGGATTGGGAACGCGGCTGGACCTTCATCGAGCCGTACTTCGCCGACCTGCCGCCAGCCGACATCACCCTCGAGCTGCTCGACGACTGGTATGGCCGTCTGCTCCGGGTCAAAGGTGTCGACATCGCCTACCGTGCCGTAAAGACGTGGCGTTCGCTCTATAATGTCATGGCCGGCATGAAGCTATGCCCGCCCGGCTCCGACCCATCGCAGGCGATCCGCCGCCAGACGCCACCACCGCGCCACCAGACCTGGACGGCAGGCGAGGCGGTGCGCATGGTCAAGGGCGCCTGGCGCGCCGGCTACCGCGGACTGGCCTGCGTCATCGCCGTTGCGTGGGACACGAGCTTCTCACCCGTCGACGTGCGCACGCTCACACCGGCGCAGGCAATGCAGACAGCACAGGAATGGGGTTTTCTGATTGCACGCAGCAAGAGTGGCGAGGCGGCTTTCGGCACGCTGTCGTCACGCACGCAGCGCCTGGTGCTGGCCTATGTCGAATCACTAGGCGTCACCCTGCTTGACGATGCGCCGATCTTTCGCTCGCGCGGTTTCGCGCCGGGCCCGAAGGGCGGCCGGCCGCGCGCCGGCGTGCCTTACACCAAGGATTCTCTGGTCGACGACTTTGCCGATCTGCGCACGCTGGTGTTCGGGACATCGGAGAAGCGGCGGCTGATGGACATGCGGCGTTCCGGCGCGGTCGAGGCAAATGCCGGAGGCGCGTCGGTCGAGGCAATCTCGGCCAAGATGGGCAATTCGATCGACGGGAACAAGGCGCTGCAGAAGACCTATATGCCGGTCAATCTGGCCGCCGTCCGCTCAGCTGACGCCAGCCGCCGCAAGGGCAGAAAGCTGCTTGGCCTGGAACGGAACGAATACAGAAAGTTGAAACTCTCCGCAGAATGAGAGTTGAAACTTTTCAAGGGGCGGTAGCTAACCCCTTGAAATTAATGGCGCGAGTGACGGGGCTCGAACCCGCGACCTCCGGCGTGACAGGCCGGCACTCTAACCAACTGAGCTACACCCGCGCATTGGACGAGCACGTGTCAGCCGTGTTCGTCGTTGGGGCGGTGGATAAGGGGTTCGCCACCGGGTGTCAAGCGCAGCTGGACAGCATAAACGCAAACAGGAGAAGGTTTTTTGACGGGCGGCACTTTGCCCGCGAAAACCACTGTGCGGCTAAGCTCGCAGCTGTTCATTTGGCCTTGCGAAGCCGGTTGCGACCGCTTAAAGGTCCGGCCGGAGCGGGCGATTAGCTCAGTTGGTAGAGCGCTTCGTTTACACCGAAGATGTCGGCGGTTCGAGCCCGTCATCGCCCACCACTCAATTTCTTGATAAATCGGTGCTTGCCCGGAGTTACGGTCTCATATCCGGTTGTATGCGTTGTCGGCATTCTGCTTCCTGGCCTTGTCGCGTTCGAAAGGGGTGACGCAGACCAAGTCGCTCTCGAACGCTTCACGCCAGACGTAGCCGTCGCGGCAGGTGCTGTCGCCGTAAGGTCCGCCGGTCGGCGAACGATTGTTGCGGGCATTGGCATTCTGCGCCTGCACCTCGCCGTAGTCGGCAGGACTCACGCACACGCTGTCGCCGAAGATCGCCGATCGCCAGACGAATCCTTCCTTGCACCCTTTGGCCTCGATCGCTGCGGGCTCGATAGGCGACGGCAAAGGGGAGGGCCTCGGCCACAACGCCACCGTTGTCCCGCCGATGCCGAGCGCGATCATTGCGACCAGCCCGTGCAGCAGCCAGAGCCTCGGCCGCCGCGCCGCTGGCTTCGCTATCGCCGACGCAATCGCCGCCATATCGTCGTTGAAGCGCTCGTGGCGGACCTCCATGGCTTGACGCTTGGCTCCTGCAGATCGGGTGGCAAGGCGCTTTTCTTTGGCATGCTGGCGCCGTTGACGAGCACGGGGATGACGCGCACCCCAGCCTGGAGTGCCGTACGGATCTCCTTGCGCACGAAATCGTCGGGGGACTCCAGCCGAACCTGGCCCTGCTCATCGGTAAGCGCGGCCCACTGCGGCCCCACGATCGCCAGCATGATTTTGCAGCTGGCCAAACTGCGGGCAAGCGCCACCTCAAAGTCATCGCCGGGGTTGAGCTTGTCGACCATGAAGATGGATGCATCAGGAAGCGCGCGGTTCAGATTATCGTAGACGCGGCCCGCCACGCCGGAATCGGTCTGCCGTCGGTAGTTGATGAATACGTCGCCAAGCAAGGCCTGCCTCTCCCACATCAACGCGAAGGCCCCAAAATAGCATGAGCGGTGACCTCGCAGCTAGTCTGGCGATAGACTGGCCATTACTGCGGGTGCAGTCCGTTTCATGTCTCGCCAGAGGACACATGCACCGGCCCTTCGCGTCGCACGGTGGACTAAGTACAAGAGGCCATTACGGCGCGTCGCCAAAGCGGAATATACACAAATGTCTTCCGTCTGGATGGCAGCTGCAGAGCAAGTTCGACCCACGCCCGCGACGATCGGCTCCGCCACTTCTTCCTGTTTCGGCTCGCAGATGCGGGCAAGCGTGTACTTGTCGACGTTGTTCGCATACGGCTTCGATATCGGCGTAGGTGCCGTGTCACCGTGCCGCGATAAGGGTTCACAGCGGTCGAGTTGACGATAGCGTTCTCAGCGAAGATGTCGGCGGTTCGAGCCCGTCATCGCCACCATATCCGGCCCGCATATCCCGAATGCCGGGCGCGGCCGCAATGAGCCGCACCCGCCGTTCTTTCCCGGCGCGCTAGCCTATCGTTTGACGTAGCAGTTCTTCTTCACGCGGCGGATGGGATCCTCGCCAAAGGCGTCGACGCTGCATGTGACGCCGTTCCTGAATACGCCCTGGACGTACTGGCCACGCGCCCCGTATCTCACCACTTTGCGGCCACGGAACTCGCAGAACCGCCCCTCCGAGGCGCAGGCCACCCATCTGCCGCGGCCCTGGCCGTAATCATTATCGCCGTAATTGTCATCATTGCCGTAATTGTCGTCGTCGTTGTCACCATAATCATTACCGCTATCGCGCCTCGCAATATAGCAGGCCTTGTCGCGGCCGGGCGCCGGGTCGCCGAAGACGCGATTCGAGCAAGGCACGGAACGACGATCGAAGAAGCGGGAGGTGGTCTGGCCGCGCGCGCCGTAGACCACTTCCGAGGGGTAGGGCAGGCGGCACGTGCCGCCTTCATCGGCGCATTTCTGCATGCGCTGGGCCGACGCGGTGGCGGGGAAAAGGATAGAAACTGACGAGGCCAGGCCGACCAGGCAAATGAATGTAAACGTCATCCGGATCAAAGCAGTGAAGGTTTTTGACATGATTTTGTCTCCCGTTCGATTCGACCAGCATGGTACAGCTGCCTTGTTAAATGCACGATGAATGAAAGCCCTCGCGGAGGCAGCACAATGATCGACTATCCACGGCGGTTGATGTTACAGCTGCTATTGGCATTGGCAATCTCTGGTATTGGGCGCTTCGCCTATGCGGGGAATGTGGGCGACGGCGTCGACCAGCCCGCCGCCAAGGCAGCCTTGCTCAAGGCCTATCCCGGCCTTTTCACCATTTCGGGCAATGTCCTGACCTGGACCGACGGCACCACCATGGTGTGGAACGACGGCAAGGCGCGCGACGCCGACGCGCTGCTTGAGAGCCCCGACATCGAAGACATGTTTCGCTACGCCTATCCCGGAGCAGCGGAGGGCGCGCTGGTCCCGGCCGAGGATTTCGATCCCGGCCGTATTCGCAACGAACCTTTCTTCGAAAAGCTTTACGGGGCAAGTGCCGCCGAGGTGGGCAAGCACATCGCCGACCTCAAATGGTTGCCGAAGCTCGGCAAGAAGACCGTGCAGGTTACCAAGGTGTTTGGCATCAACGACCGGCTGGGCAAGGTCTCCGCTGCGCTTGAGGCGATGCCCGCGGAGCTGAGCCGTTACGGGCTCAAGCCCGGCGGCGGCTTTGTCTGGCGGCCCATCGCCGGCACGGACCGGTTGAGCGTCCACTCGTTCGGGGCGGCCTTCGATATCAATGTCGGCTTCTCCGACTACTGGTACAACAACAGGAACAAAACCAACCCGAAGGCCCCCATTCCCTTCAAGAACCGGATCCCGCTGGAAATCGTGGAACTGTTCGAGAAAAATGGCTTCATCTGGGGCGGGCGCTGGTATCACTACGACACCATGCATTTCGAGTACCGGCCTGAATTGCTGCTTTACAAGAAATCCGGCTGATCACGGCGGCAGCAGCCGGAAATCCTTGCCTTCGGGGAGCAACTGGCCGCCGTCGACGACGATGGTGGTGCCGGTGATGTAGCTGGCATCGTCGGAGGCGAGGAACAGGAAGGCGTTGGCGACGTCGCGCGGACTGCCGAGGCGTCCGAGCGGGATCGAATCCTCCATGTTCTTGATGTAGGCGGCGCCGCGATGCAGCTCGATCGCTTCGGTCAGGATGTTGCCGGGCTCGACGCCGTTGACGGTGATGCCGTAGCCCGAAAATTCCAGCGCCGCCGAGCGGATGAAGCCGTTGATGCCGGCCTTGCTGGCGGCGTAGTGGCCGTGGCCGGGGCTGGTGACGTGCGGACCGGTGATCGACGAGGTGTAGAGCATGCGCCCGTAACCTTGCACCTTCATCGGCGCCAGCGCCGCCAGCGTGGCGTTGAAGGTGCCGCGCAGATTGACCGCCATCACCCGGTCCCAGTCGTCCGGGCTGGTGTTCTCGATCAGCTGCCAGGGATAGATACCGGCATTCTGCACGATGATGTCGAGACGAGTGTGGCGGCTCAATGCCAGGGCTACCGCGGCCTCAGCATCGGCCATTTGCGAGATGTCGGTGCGGACGAAGGCAGCGCCGAGCTCGTCCGCGGCCGCTTGACCGGCGTCGGCCTCGCTGTCGGCCAGGACCAGTCTTGCGCCTTCTTCGGCAAAGCGCTGCGCGATGCCCTTGCCGATGCCGCGCGCGCTGCCGACGATCAGCGCGACCTTGCTTTCGAGCCGTCCTGTCATGCCAGCCGTCTCCTATGCCAGTCTTTGGCGAATGGTTTGCTTGAAGGCGTCGAGCAGCACGGCGGCGAGCACCAAAAGGCCGTGGATGACCTGGGTGAAGTTGGCCGGCAGGCCCATCAGATTGATCGCCGTGTTGATGGAGGAGAGCAGCAGCACGCCGGCATAGACGCCGGGCAAGGTGCCGACACCGCCTTTCAGGCTGACGCCGCCGATGACGACGGCGGCAAAGGCGTTGAACAACAGCCCGGTGCCGAGATTGGCGGTGGCGCCCGAGGTGCGGATGGCGAGCAGCCAGCCGGCGAGGCCGGCAATGGCGCCGGCCAGCACGAAGGCGATGATCAAATTGCGGTTGACGCGGATGCCGGCGCGGAAGGTCGCGGTCTCGTTGCCGCCGATCATCACGAGGTGGCGGCCGAACGGCGTCTTGGCCATGATCAGCGAGAACAGGACGAAACAGGCGACGGCGATCCAGGCGGTCAGCGGCAGGCCGGCCAGCCGCTGGATGCCGAACCAGCGGATGGCCGGCGCCAGATCCTGTGCCGAGCGGCCGCCGGAAATCACCAGCACCAGGCCGCGCACCCAGATGTAGGACGCCAGCGTGATGATGAAGGCGCTCATCTTCACCTTGACCACGAGATAGCCGTTGAAGGCGCCGATGAGGCCGCCGACGGCGAGCGCAACCAGCAGCGAAACCGGAACCATCAGCCACTGCGGATTGAGCTGTATGCCCATGCCGATACCCGACGAGCAGAACAGGATGCCGACCGCCATGGCGCTGAGTGCGGCCACCGATTCCACCGACAGGTCCATATGGCCGGCAATGATGACCAGCGACAGGCCGATCGACATCACGCCGAGAACGCTCGAGGCCTCGATGATGTTGGCGAAGATGCCGAGCTGGAAGTAGTTGGGGACGAAGACGGAAAAGACAACCAGCACAAAGATCAGCATGAACCAGACGAGGTTGTCGAGGACGAACTCCAGGGCTTTGCGGCTGCGCGGGTTCATGGGCTGATCCGGTTGGCGCCCCCGAGAAAATCAGGCCGAGAAATCAACTCGATTTCGTCGTGTTCAGGCGCGGGTTTAGGTTCGCCACGGTGTCCTGGGACGCGGCGTCGTGAATGGGCAGGCTCCGGGCCGCAATGGCCCGGAGCGCTTCGCTAGGCGACTATTCGACAGACTTGATCGTGTCCGTCGGCGGCTTCTGGTTGCCCCAGAAGGCCGGATTGTCGACGTTTTCCTTGGTGATGGCGGCGCCCGGGATCTTGATGTTGGGGCCCCAGCTCTCCTTGGTCACGGTCGACTTCAAGCCGAGCACGTCATACTCGCCAGGCTTGATTTCCTGCTTGCCGGCGATCTTGTCCATGAACATCGCCACGGCCGCGGCCTGCGCGTAGAGCGGCTGCTCGACTTCGACATTGAGCCAGCCCTTGCGGATCAGGTCGAGACCGACCGGAGCGCCGTTCGAGCTCATCAGCATGACGTCGCCCGGCTTCTTGCCGGCGGCCTCGAGCGAGGCGACGGCTGCGACCGACAGGTGCGCGGCATGGCTGAAGATCAGGTCG
Organism: Mesorhizobium sp. C268A; assembly: GCF_040324475.1. NCBI lineage: Bacteria > Pseudomonadati > Pseudomonadota > Alphaproteobacteria > Hyphomicrobiales > Phyllobacteriaceae > Mesorhizobium > Mesorhizobium sp. C268A. The sequence continues at coordinate 170,190 of NZ_JAMYVX010000001.1, read as the reverse complement.
ATGTCGGGGTTGGCGAGCATCTGGTCGGCAACGATCGTGCCGGCGTTGCTGGCTTCCCATTGCATGGCCGGCAGCGAGATGATCTTGACGTCAGGAAACGCCTTCAACTTCTCCTCGAAACCCTTCTGGATGTCGAGCGTGTAGGGATCGCCGGGATCGCCGAGCACCTGCAGGATCTTGCCCTTCACAGAACCGTTCTTGGCGGTCAGAAGCTTTTCCGCCTGCTCGGCGGCGACGTAGCCGATCTCGACCGTGCCCGCCACCGAGGTGAAATCGGACGGGGTCGAGGTGATCTGGCGGTCGAACTCGACCACCGGGATGCCGGCCGCACGCGCCGCTTCGATGGACGGCTTCAGCGCGTTGAAATCGACGGCGGCCAGGATGATCGCCGCCGGCTTCAGCGCAATGACGTCGTTCATCTGCGATTGCTGCGCGTCGGTCTTGTTGTCGGCGTTGAGTGTTTTCACCTCATAGCCGACCTGCTTGAGGAACAGCTCCAGCGCGCTCACCGAGCCGGTCTGGAATTCATCGAGCAGGGTCGGGACCATATAATAGACGGTGCCCTTGGTCTGGGACATTGCCGGCGTGAGCGAGGCAAGAGCCAGTGCCAGGATACCGAAGACAAGAACCAGTATTCGCTTCATGTCGTTCGCTCCTCTTTTATACCGGACCCCTCTTTGTCCCTCAACCTGCCGGTCCGGCACCGGCAAGCGTCTCACCGGTGATCATGTTGATCACCGCATCGGGACTTGTTTTGTTGCGCGCGACATCGCCGGCCACGACGCCTTGCCGGATCACCACGATCCGGTCGGCGACCTGGAAAGCCTGTTGCATGATGTGGGTGATGATGACGACGCCGATGCCCTGGTTGGCCACCTGGCGGATCATCTCGAGACCGCGCCTGGTCTGCTCGACGCCGAGTGCCGCGAACGGCTCGTCAAGCAGCACCAGCTTGCCGCCCCAGTGCACGAACCGGTTGAGCTCGATGGCCTGGCGTTGGCCGCCCGAGAGATGCTCGACATTGGTGCGCAGCGACGGGATGCGGGTGCCGGCACTTGCCAGCGCCTTGCCGACCACGGCCTCCATGGCGCGCTCGTCGAGGATGGGGACACCGAGAACGTTGCGGGTGATTTCGCGGCCCATGAAGAAATTGGCGACGACGTCGACATTGGTGCAGAGCGACAGGTCCTGGTAGACGGTCTCGATGCCGGCAGCCTTGGCCTCGGCCGGCGTTTTCGCCAGGAATTCCTTGCCCTCGAACAGCATGCGGCCGGAGCTCGGCTCGAGGCCGCCGGCGATGATCTTGACCAGTGTCGACTTGCCGGCGCCGTTGTCGCCGAGCAGCGCCACGACTTCGCCCTTGCCGATCGAGAAGCTGATGCCCCTCAGCGCATGAATGGCGCCGTAATTCTTGGTGACGTTTTCGAGTACCAGCAGCGGTTCGGTCATGCCGCCACTCCCTTGCTGTGCATGAGGTCGGACCGGCGCTCGCGCTCGGCAATGAACATCTGGCCGAAGCGCGGCGACAGCACGCCCGAAACGGCTAATGCGGCAGCGCCGCGCAGCACCGAATGCTTGCCGCCGGTCGCCACCGTCACGCGCGGTGTCTTGCGGTCGCGCCGCGCCGAGACCGAATTGGGAAGCTGTCCCGCCGCGCCGACCAGCTTTTCGAGCAGGTCGGTGGGCGCAAGCCCGCCGAGGATGACGGTTTCCGGGTCGAACACATTCTCGATGGTGACGATGGCGTTGCGGAAGATCGGCGCGATCTCGGCCACCCAGGCGGCGTCGCTGATGTTGCGGCGGCGACGTGCTTCGAGCGAGAGATACCGTTCGAGGCAGCCGCTGTTACCGCATGGGCAAGGCTCGCCACCGGGAACGGCAGGGATGTGTCCGATTTCGCCGGCATTGCCCCAGGCGCCGCGCATCACCGCGCCGTCATGCACGATGACGCCGCCGAGGCCGACGCCGAAATAGAGGTAGTAGTATTCGGAATAACCGGAGCCGAGACCATAAAGCCGTTCGCCCATGGCCGCCGCCGCCATGTCGGTTTCGAAGAAGGCCGGCAGCCCGGTCGACGCCGCCAGCCGTTCCGGCAGCGCGACATCCTTCCAGCCGGCCATGGTCGTCGGGCCGACGAAGCTCATCGACTCCACGCCGAACGGTCCAGGCAGCGCCATGCCGATGCCGAGCACGCGTCCGCCGGGCCGCAGCGCGGTCAGCTCGGGCACCATCGCGCCGATCAGCTCGAAGGCATGGTCGGGCGTCGCATGCGGCGCCTCGCGATGCATGCTCTCGATGACATCGCCGCTGAGATTGATGAGCGCCGCGTCGATCCCCAGCGGGGTGAGGTGGACGCCGACGGCATAGCCGCCCTCGGGGTTGATCCTGAGCGTCGCCGGCGGCAACCCGCGTCCGCGCGGCTCTTCGCGCAGCGACAGCACATAGCCATGCTCTTCGAGTTCGCGAACGATGGTCGATACGGTCTGGACGGTGAGGCCAACGCGGCCGGCAATGTCGCCGCGAGCTATGGGACCGTGAAGGCGGATGGACTCCAGCACGATGCGCCGGTTGTAAGGCCGCCCGAACTCCTGATTGGTTCCCCGCAGTGCCATGTCCCGCGCCCTTTAGGAAGGCTAAGACTTGCACAGGCAATTTATTCAGTCAAATGGAATTCAAAAATAATTCGGAATGGTTCCCAGACGCGGTGCAGGACCTGTCCCATGCGCCGCGCTGGCCGATTGCAGCCGGGCTGAAACCACCGCAATGGTGAATGACGTCAGGCGGGCGCGGGGCTCGCCCGACCAGTGATCCAGCAGGAAAACCGATGATCGAATTGCCTTTTGCGCGCGATGAGTACCAGCGGCGGCTCAAGAAGATCCGCGCCGAGATGGCGGCGCGTGGGCTGGAACTGCTGGTCGTCAACGATGTCGCCAACCAGCATTACATCACCGGCTATGACGGCTGGTCGTTCTACACGCCGCAGGTCGTGCTTGTCCCGATCGAAAACGAGGCCGAGCCGGTCTGGATCGGCCGCGCCATGGATGCGGCAGGCGGCTTGCTGACGGCCTGGATGAAGCCGGAGAATGTGGTCGGCTTCCCCGAGGACCACGTGCAGCGCGCCGATCGCCATCCGATGGACTGGATAGCGGCCTGCATCGTCGCCGAGGGCTGGGGCGCGAGACATATCGGCATCGAGCTCGAAGCCTATTATTTCTCGCCGAAGGCGCATGCCCGGCTCGTCGCCGGCCTGCCCAATGCGAAATGGCACGACGCCGATCTGCTGGTGAACTGGATCCGCGCCGTCAAATCCGCGCCCGAAATTGCTTATCTGCGCAAGGCTTCGACACTTGCCGAATCGGCGGTTTCGCGGGCCTTCGAAGTCATCGCGCCAGGCGTGCGCGAATGCGATGCGATTGCCGCGATCCAGGCGGCGCAGATTGCCGGCAGTCCAGACTTCGCCGGCGACATCACGGCACTGCCGCCGACCATCCTCGGCGGCGAGAATGCATCGGCTCCGCACATCATGTGGAGCGATCGGCGCTTCGGCAAGGACGAAACGATTGCGCTCGAACTTGCCGGTGTCTGCCGCCGCTATGCCGCAGGCCTCGCCCGAACGATGCAGCTCGGCAAGACGCCGGCCCGTGTCGCCGACACCGCAAAGGCGGTGATCGAAGGCATGGATGCGGTGCTCGACGCGGTCAGGCCGGGGACCACAGCCGAAGCGGTCGAGGCCGCTTGGCGCAAGGTTATCCAACGCTACGGGCTGAAGAAGGAATCGCGCATCGGCTATTCCATCGGCGTCGCCTATCCCCCGGATTGGGGCGAGCACACGATCAGCCTGCGGCCCGGCGACAAGACCGCGCTGCAACCCGGCAATGTCGTGCACTCCATTCTTGGCATGTGGATGGATGGCTGGGGCATCGAGATCAGCGAGACCATTCTGGTGACCGAGACCGGCCATGAGACGCTAACCAAATTCCCGCGAGACATCCATGTCAAATCCTGACCGGCCCGCAGCACCGGGCGGTGCCGCGACCCCGCCATCGATGCCGGAATTCTCGATCGGATGGTCGAGATCCGCCGTCATCTGACCGCCATCCCGAATTATCGAACCGCGAGATTGGCACGCGAGCTTATCTCAGGCCGATGCTGGCCGGGCAGGGGATATCAGATCCGCGACGTCGCCCGCTACGGCCTGGCCGTCGATATTGTCGGCTCCGGGAGGCCGTCAATCGCAATGTGGCGATAAGGGTGATGCATGCCCGTGGCCATGACGCCTATGCCTCGATGGGCTTCGCAGTGGCCGTGCATCTGTCTCAGCCCAGGGACAGTTTTGTCGGCACGGGTCCGCGCTTGGTGCGACCTTGGATCCGGAACCAGCGGGCAGGGCGCGGAGAAGTCGGGCAGCAACCAGCCGCCTGGCTTGACCCTACAGATACTGCTCGACCTTCTTGCCGACGGTCAGGAAGCGCAGCGGGTCGATGGCCTCGCCATTGTGGCGGACTTCGTAGTGCAGGTGCGGGCCGGTCGAACGGCCGCTGCTGCCGGTCTTGCCGATGATGTCGCCGGCTGCGAGTTTTTGGCCGACGGCAACGTCGATCTCGCTCAGATGGCCGTAGCGCGTGGCAAAGCCGTTGCCGTGATCGACCTCGACCATGCGGCCATAGCCGCCGTTCCAGCCGGCCTTGGTAACGATTCCGGCCGCCGTGACCTTGGCTGCCATGCCGACCGGCGCACGGAAATCCATGCCCGAGTGCAGGGCAGCGGTGCCGAGGATGGGGTCAGTGCGCACGCCGAACGGGCTGGTGACGGAGTGGCCCGGCGCCGGGTTGGCGAGCGGCAGCCGCCGCGCCTCTTTCTTCAACTGGTCGAGCGTATCCAGCGCCTCGTCCAGTTCCTTGACCTTGCTGTCGAACATCATCGAGCTGTCAAGCGAGATCAGCGGTCCGCCGACATCGCTTTCGTTTTTGCCGAAATCACTGTCGACCGGCAGACCGGCCGCTTCCAGCGCCTGGGTGATGGCATCGGCGTTCTTGTAGGCGTTGTCGGCCAGGGTTTCGATGCGGGTGAGTTGCTGGCTCTCGATAGCCTTCAGTGAATCATTGATCGAGACGAACAATTTGTCGGCGCGGTCCGCAGCCGTTTCGCTGGGCAGCGGATCGGAACGTGTCGACCACAGCGAGAATGGCCTGGTGTCGCCCGAACCAAGGCTGGCGACCGAATAGGCGAGTGGCTCGCCGCCAGTCAGTTCGGCATGTTCGTCGGGTTTTGTTGTCGCTGCGGCATCAGCGGTTGGCAGCGTCCCGACTTCGTTTTCGGCCCGCTCGAGAATCGGGCCGAGGCGGCCATGGCGCTGGCTGAGCTGGCTCTGCCGCTCGATCAATTCGCTGACCTTGGTTTCCATCAGTTTTTGGTCGAGAAGCTGGCGGCTGGTGATGCGGTCGACCTGCGCGCGCAATGCGGAAATGCGATCTTCATAGGCCTGCTGCATGCGCGCCTGCCGGGCCGTGGTGGCGCCGATCAGATCGTCGCGCAGTACGAGATAGGAGGTCGCCAAGAGATAGCCGATGGCGATCGCCGCCAGTGCCGAGCCGAGAAAGGCGACGAGCCACGGCCGGATGGTGAAATGCCGTATTTCATTGCCCCGCGCAATGATGACCGTATGCGGCTCCTTGCGCCTGCCGAAGACCGCTGACTGACCGGTTAGGTTCACGGGACCAAGCTTTCGTTACGACACCAACGAAGCCCGATTACACATTATTAGGGTTAACAAAGTTTTGCCGTCGCGGGCGCGCTAGTGACCAACGGTGTCAGCCAACCGCATATATGTCTTATGCCCCTAATGCACTGCGCGGCGTTGGCCAGATCGGTGGCGCCTCAGAGCGCGCGGACCGCCTCCAGCACTGCTTCGGCATGGCCTTTCACCCGGACCTTGCGCCAGATCCCGGCGATCCGCCCGTCCTTGCCGATCAGGAACGTCGCCCGCTCGATGCCCATATAGTTCCGGCCATACATCGTCTTCTCGACCCACAGATTGTAGGCCTCGATCACCTTGCGCTCCTCGTCGGCAACCAAGTCGACGGTGAGATCGTATTTGGTTTTGAACTTGTCGTGCTTCTTCACGCTGTCCGGCGACAGGCCGATCACCACGGCGCCGGCCTTTTCGAACTCCGGCTTCAGCTGCGAAAAACTGATCGCCTCATTGGTACAACTTGTGGTGTCGTCCTGCGGATAGAAATAAAGTACAACGGGCTTCCCCCGCATCGAGGCAAGGCTGAGTGAGCCGCCGCCGTCGCGCGGAAGATCGAATTGCGGCGCAACGTCGCCAACGTCGAGATCAGCCATATCGATGCCCTTGTTTGAGGTTACGCGGCCCTAAATCAAAGAGATAGAGCATGATGTCGTCCGAAAACCGCCTCACACTTTTCGGCATCATGCTCTAGCCTGCGTCGTTATAATGTCGGGCGGGGATTCGTCCACGATCGAATTCGCACAACGGAAAATTGCGTGGATCAGGAAGAACCGCAGCACGAGAAAATCCGGTTCAGGCGTGACGAGATCACCGACCTGGGGGCTTTCCCGTCCGCTTGCCGCGTGCCGCCGCTCGGTAAGGCACGGATCGGCCGCGGCTTTCGCATCCTTGCCCGGCTGTTTGCCGGCATTGGAGCCCTTGTGCTGCTGGCAGCGGCCGCCGTCTACGTCATCGGCGCCACCGGCATCGGCAACGAACGGCTGCGGTTGGAAGCCGAAACGGCGATCGAGAAACTGGCCGGTTTCGACGTCAAAGTCGCCGTCGGTCCTGCCAGCCTGACACTTGACGGATCGAGCTTCATTGCGCTGCAGGTCAAGGATGTCAGCGTCGAGACGGCCGACGGCAAGCCGATGGCCGATGCCGGGCGCGTCCGCTTCGGCATCCGGTTGATCCCGCTGCTTTCGGGCGAGGTTCGGCTGACCAGCGCCAGGATTTCCGACGCCCATATCGTCACCGCGGCAATGCCGTCGGGTGGCGACTGGACAGCGCGCCTGCGCAATCAAGACGGTCTCATCGATCCGGAAAAACTGGCCGCCGCCGTCTTCAGTGACGTCAATCGTGCACTCGATGCCGTGCGCGAGGATTCGATGCGCCGCATCGATCTCAAAAATGTCGCGTTCGAGCTGCCCGAGGCCGGATCGGTCAAGCTGGTCACGATCGCCAACGCCACGGTGCTGCAGTCGGGCCCCGGCAGCATGGAGTTCTCGTCCGAGGCGGATGTCGATGGCCGCGCGCTCACCGTCACGGCCACCGCCACCCGCGATACGAGCTCGATGCGCGTCACCGCCTTGAACGCCGCCATCGACATGGCGGATGTCGCGGAGACCACGCCGGCGGCCGGCGGGCGAACCGGCGCGATGGCTTTGAAGCTCACGGGATCCGAAGGCTCGGGCGAGACCGATTCGCGGCTGACGGGCTCGCTGTCGCTAACCGGCTCGGTGCTCGACCTCGGCACACGCGGGCTGTTGCCGGCCGATGTCGATGTCGACGCCGCCCTTGTCTCCGGCTCCAACAAGATCGATGTCGGCAGGCTGGTTCTGAAGACCGGGCGCTCGGCGTTCAATTTCGCCGGCTCGATCGGGCCAAAGCCGTCGACCGGCGCGGCCGGCGAGGAGCCTTCCTATCGTTACGACCTGACCAGCGACGGCTCGACGCTGGCGCCTTCGGAATCGCCCGAGCCGGCGCTGAATTTCTTCGCCCGCATCGCCGGCGTCTATCAGACCAAGAGCCGCAAGCTTGTCGCCGACCAGATCGGCATCAGGTCGGGGTCGGGGAGCGAAGTGCTGGGAACCGCTGCGGTTTCCTTCATCGACAACGGACCGCCGGGTATATCGGTGTCGCTCAACGTCCACGACATGGCGGTCTCGCACGTCAAGCAGCTATGGCCTTGGTTCTCCGCCAAGAACGCGCGGCTGTGGGTGCTGCAGAACCTGTTTGGCGGCCGCGTCGTCGATGCCAGCCTGCAGTTCCAGGTCGTGCCGGGACGTCTCGGCAACGGCGTGCCGCTTTCGGCCGACGAGGTGTTCGGCCGCTTCCAGGTCGAGGGCTCGCGTTTCGACACCGCCGGCCGCATCCCGCCGATACGCGATGCCGTCGGCGTCGTTTCCTTCCACGGCAACGATGTCGACGTCGCGCTGTCCTCGGGCAGCGTCTATATGCCAAGCGGCCGCACCGTGGCGGCAAGCAATGGCACACTGTCGGTAAAGGCGGCAAACCACCCGCCGGTGATCGGCGCGCTCGACATCGACGTCGCCGGTGAGGCGCCGGCCATCGCCGAACTTGCCTCCTACGAACCGATCAACGCCATGCGCCATGTCGGCATCTTGCCGGACGACCTGTCGGGCACGGTGACCGGCCACGTCAAGGCCGACATTCCGTTGCAATCCGGCGTCGACACGTCGAAGCTCGATTGGCTGGTATCGCTCGACTACAAGGACCTGTCGCTCGCCAAGCCGTTCGAAGGCCAGATGGTGACCGATGCCGACGGCTCGATCGAAGTCGGGCCCGACAAGGCGGTGATCTCTGCCAAGGCGCGGCTGAACGGCATTCCAGCCGAGCTCGATCTGGTCGAGCCGCTCAGGGATGGCGGGCCGCCGCGCAGCCGCAAGGTGGCGCTTGTGCTCGACGAAAAGACGCGCGCCATGGCCATGCCTGGCCTGTCGCCGCTGATTTCCGGCACCATCAAGGTGGCAATCGACAAGAGCGGCGAAGGCGGCAGCCAGAACGTCGACGTCGACCTGACGAGCGCCAGGCTGGACATTCCTTGGGCAGGCTGGAGCAAGGGGCCGGGCATTCCCGCCAATGCCACTTTTACCATGAGCAAGTCCGGCGATACCACGACGCTGTCCGACTTCGACCTCGACGGAAAGAGCTTTTCGGTCGAAGGCGATGTCGTCCTGGTCAAGGGCGCGCTGTCTTCGGCCCGCTTCAGCAAAGTCGCCTTGAACCGGGGCGACGATGTCGCCGTGACGGTGAAGCGGTCGGGCAAGGGCTTCGCAGTCGATGTCAGCGGCAACGCGCTCGATGCCCGCTCGCTGATCAAGCAGTTCACCTCCGATGTCGATACCGCCACCAAAACCACCGGCACGGACGCGGTTTCGGTCAGCGCCGACGTCAATTCGCTAACCGGGTTCCATGACGAGGTCCTGTCCAATTTGAAGCTCGACTACAGTGCCGCCGGCTCCAGGGTGAACAGGCTCAAGGTCAGCGCCGCGGCAAGTTCCGGCGCCGCCATCACCATCAGCAATACGGCAGGCAATGGTGCTCGCGCGCTCACCATGAAGTCGGCCGACGCAGGCGCCATATTGCGCTTCCTCAACATCTACGAGCATATGGAAGGCGGATCGATCACGCTGGCGCTCAGCGGCGCAGCCGACGGCCCGATGCGGGGCCAGGTCGATTCGAGCAACTTCTTCATCGTCAATGAACCGAAGCTTGCGTCGATCGTATCGACCACGCCAACCGGCGACAGCCGCAGCCTGAACGAAGCGGTCAAGGGCAAGATCGACACCTCGCGGGTAAAATTCGAGCGCGGCTTTACCGAGATCGACAAGGGGTCGGGCTATTTGAAATTGGCGAATGGCGTGCTGCGCGGCCCGCGCATCGGCACCACCTTCCAAGGCACGCTCTACGACCAGAACAACAATATGGACATGACCGGAACCTTCATGCCGGCCTATGGCCTCAACCGCATCTTCGGCGAGTTGCCGTTGGTCGGCGTTCTGCTCGGCAACGGCCGCGACCGAGGCCTGATCGGCGTCACCTACCGGCTTAAGGGCAACGCCAACAAGCCGGTGCTGGACATCAACCCGCTATCGGTAATCGCGCCGGGCATTTTCCGGTCGATCTTCGAGTATCGCTGAGGATCCCAGAACACGGCTCAGGCAGGCCGCACAAGCACGTGCTTTTTCTTGCCCACTGAAAGCTTTGCGACGTTTTCCGGACTCAAATCCTGAGGCGTCACCATCCGCCGGTCGTCCGCCACCGGCTGGTCGTTGAGGCGCACGGCGCCACCCTGTATGTGACGCCTTGCCTCGCCGTTGGACCCGGCAAGGCCCCCGCTGACCAGCAGCGACAGGATGCCGATGCCGGCTTCCAGCGCGGCGCCGTCCACTTCCACGGTCGGCAGCGTTTCGGCTGTCACGCCTTCCTCGAATGTCTTGCGCGCGGTCTCCTCGGCTTGTTGCGCCGCCTCGCGGCCGTGCACGATGGCCGTGGTTTCGGTGGCCAGCACCTTCTTGGCCTCGTTGATCTCCGAGCCGCCAAGGGCGGCCAACCGCGCGATCTCCGAAAGCGGCAGCCGGGTGAAGATCTTCAGGAAGCGCTCGACGTCGGCATCCTCGGTGTTGCGCCAGTATTGCCAGAAATCATAGGGCGAGAAGAGGTCGCCGTTCAGCCACACCGCGCCCTTGGCCGATTTGCCCATCTTGGCGCCCGACGATGTCGTCAGCAGCGGCGTGGTCAGCGCATAAAGCTGCGGCGTGCCCATGCGGTGGCCGAGATCGACGCCGTTGATGATGTTGCCCCACTGGTCCGAACCGCCCATCTGCAGCCGGCAGTCGTGGCGGCGGCTGAGCTCGACGAAATCATAGCCTTGCAGGATCATGTAGTTGAATTCGAGGAAGGACAGCGACTGTTCGCGCTCGAGCCGCAGCCTGACGCTGTCGAAGGTCAGCATCCGGTTGACCGAAAAGTGGCGGCCGACATCGCGCAGGAACTCGACATAGTTGAGCTTCATCAGCCAGTCGGCATTGTTGACCATGATGGCGTCGTTGCCAGTGTCGCCGAAGCGCAGGATGCGGCCAAAAATTCGCTTGATGCCTTCGATGTTGGTGGCGATCGCCTCGGGCGTCAAAAGGCTGCGCTGGTCGTCACGGAAGGACGGGTCGCCGATCATCGAGGTGCCGCCGCCCATCAGTGCGATCGGCCGGTGGCCGGTCTCCTGCATCCAGTAGAGCATGGTCGCCGATATCAGATTGCCGATGTGCAGGCTGGTCGCCGTGGCGTCGTAGCCGACATAGGCGGTCACGGTTTCCTTCGCGAAAAGTTGATCCAGCCCGGTCTCATCCGAAATCTGGTGGATGAAGCCGCGCTCGCTCATGACGCGCAGGAAATCGGACTTGAAGGCGGGCATTGTTTCTTCCTGAAAGCGCCGGGTCCGAACGGCCCGGCATGGCCTGAACGCGGGCGTTTAGCATCCAAGCGCGTCAAGCAAAAGTGGTTTCCGATTTTGCGCCGGCATGGACAGCCTATTCTGCACTGCCGCGCATGCTTGCTTCATCCTGTCGGCTGGCGTAATGAGGCGCCGCGCCAACGGGTTCGATCCGCTGGAACGGCACCGCACGGCATCCACCGAATGCCATATCTTGTGACAGAGCCCGACGCGATATGCCGGACGCATTGATATCCATCGTCATTCCCTGCCGCAACGAGGCGGCGAACCTGCCGCTGCTGATCGACGAGATCGAGGCGGCGATGACCGGGCGCGACTTCGAAATCATCGTCGTCAATGACGGTTCGACTGACGACACCGCTTCGGTGCTTGCCGCTGAAGCCGCCACACGTCCGTTTCCGCTTCGGCAGCTTCGGCACGAAAAATCCGCCGGCCAGTCGCTTTCGGTGCGCTCGGGCGCCTGGGCGGCGCGCGGCTCGATAATCGCCACCATCGACGGCGACGGCCAGAACGACCCGCAATATATCCCCGTGCTGGTCGATGCGCTGCGTCGGGCAGGGCCCGACTTCGGCGCCGCGCAGGGGCAGCGGTTGAAGCGCCGCGACAGCAAGATCAAGCAATTGGCATCGCGTTTCGCCAACTGGCTGCGCGGCGCGATCCTGCATGACGACACCCGCGACACCGGCTGCGGCCTGAAGGCGATCCACACCGATATCCTGCGCAAACTGCCGTTTTTCGACGGTACGCATCGTTTCGTTCCGGCGCTTGTCATCCAGGAAGGCTACCGCGTCGTCCATTGCGACGTCGTCGACCGCTCGCGCCGCCACGGCAAGTCGAATTACGGCATCTTCGATCGCGGCCTGCAGGGCGCGCTCGATCTCGCCGGCGTCTGGTGGCTTCGGCGCCGGCGCCGCAGAATGCCAAAGGTAGAGGAAATCACGCATGGCTAACGTGTTTCAGGAATTGGCGACCTGGCTGCACCAGGTTTTCGTCAAGCAGTTCGACGCCTGGGTTCTGCTCGGCTTCGTTGCCCAGTTCTTCTTCACCATGCGCTTCCTGGTGCAGTGGATCGCTTCGGAAAAGGCCAAGCGCAGCGTCGTGCCGATCGCTTTCTGGTTCTTCTCGCTGTTCGGCGGCGGGCTGCTGCTCGTCTACGCCATCCAGCGTGAGGATCCGGTGTTCATCGCCGGCCAGGCCATGGGCATGGTGATCTATGTCAGAAATTTATGGCTCATCGCCAATGAGCGCAAGGCGGCGATGACCAAGGTCGACTGAGCCACCAGTCCCGCCAAATCCAGTCTGTCCGGTGTCGAAATGAGCAGGAACTACATCTTTCTCTTCCTGTTCAGCCTGATGATGACGGCGTCGGGACTGGCCTCTATGCCGCCGCTCGACCGCGACGAGCCGCGCTTCGTCCAGGCGACCAAGCAGATGACGGAGACCGGCGACTATGTCGACATCCGCTTCCAGGACGCGTCGCGCTACCAGAAGCCGATCGGCATCTACTGGCTGCAATCGGCCGCGGTGACGCTGAGCGGCGAGGGGGCACAGGCGCCGATCTGGATCTACCGGCTGGTCTCGGCGCTGGGCATCGCCATCGCCGTCGTAGCAATCGCCTGGACCGGGGCCAATCTGTTCGGCGCCAATGCCGGTCTTGCCGCCGGCCTGGTCATGGCGGCGATTTTCGCCACCGCCTTCGAAGGCCGTGACGCCAAGACCGACGCGATGCTGCTTGCCTGCTGCGTTCTGGCGCAAGGCGCGCTGGCGCAGATTTATCTGGCATCGCGCCGCAACGAGCCTGTCGCCGGCCATCTGCCGTGGATTTTCTGGGCTGCGCAGGGCGCGGCTATCCTCATCAAGGGGCCGATTGCACCGCTGCTGTCGGCGCTGACGGTGCTCACGCTGGTTGCTTTCGAGCGCGACTGGCGCTGGCTGGCGAGGCTGAAAGCCGGGCGTGGGCTGATTCTGGTGCTGTTGATCGTGCTGCCTTGGCTCGCCCTCATCACCTGGAAGAGCAACGGCGCCTTCCTGCAGCAGGCCGTCGGCAAGGATATGCTCGGCAAGGTCGCGCAAGGCGAGGAGTCGCACGGCGTTCCGCCGGGCTTCTACGTGCTGACCTATTGCCTGTTCATGTGGCCGTTCGGCCTTGTGGCGCTCGGCGCCGGACTGCAGGCGCTCAACCGATTGCGCGACGATCCGCGCCTGCGTTTCTGCCTCGCCTGGTACGTTCCGTTCTGGCTCGTCTTCGAATTGATCCCGACGAAACTGCCGCATTATGTGCTGCCGGCCTATCCCGGCATGGCCCTGCTCATCGGCTGGCTTTTGACGCTGACGCCGCAAGAGGCAAATGCGCCGCTCAGGCGCTGGCAGACATGGCTGTGGTGGGCGACCGCATTCGGCACCGTTCTGGTGACAGTCGGTCTCGCCGTGCTTTGCGTCGGTGCGCCGATCTATCTCATGAAGACATTTTTATGGTGGAGCGTTCCGGCCGCCGCGGCAGCATTGGGCGCCGGCTACCTCGCTGTTTCGCGCCAGACGCTGGTGCCGCTGGTCCGCATCGGCGGGGCTGCGGTTTGCGCCGGTATAACCTACGCCCTGCTGTTCGGTGTCATCGTGCCGTCACTGAAACCGATTTGGATGAGCCGGGAAATCGAGGCGGCGGTTCGCGCCGATCGTCCCTGTGAGATGAGCGTGCTCGCCTCCGCGCAATATCACGAACCGAGCCTGGTATTTCTGGTGGGCACAAAGACGGTACTGACCGATGTCGACGGGGTTGCGCAACATCTGCTTGGCGATCCGGCCTGCGCGCTGGGCCTGGCGCCGGTCGGCGATCAAAAACGGCTGGATGACCTTCTGGCAGGGCACGGCAAGAAGGCCAGCCGCGTCGCCGAGATCGACGGCATCAACTATTCGTCAGGTGATAAATTGTCGCTCGGCCTGTACCGTGTGGCGAACTGATATCTCTTCGATGATCGCTTCGAGCTCCGCATGGTGACGAAGTCGCCATCACCGGCGCGTGCCGCTATGCCTGCCATGCTCCGGCAGTCTGTCGATAATTTCCGCGATACTTTCGGGATTGTACGGCATCGCCTGGCGACGCGCCCGGCGCGCTACCCGAAAATCCTGTGGTCGGTCTGGGTCGTGGCCTGGCTTTTGCTGACGATCGCGGTGTCGCTCCGTTTCGACCATCTTGCGGGCACCATGGCGAGGCAGTGGGCTTTAGGCTCGACCAATGTCTTCCGCATCGCCGAGTTTTTTACCTTCTTCGGCCTAGGCGGCTGGTATCTTGTCCCGTCGGTACTGGTGCTGATTGCTGCGAATCTGACGGATTGGCGCAGCCTTTCCCGGCGCGCGCGGATGACCTTCTACAACTGGACCTGCTTTGCTTTCATGGTGCTGGGTTCGATCGCACTCTCGGCCATGGTCGTCAACGTGCTGAAATATGGCGTGGGCAGAGCCAGGCCGATGAATTTCGACAAGCTCGGCGATCTGTCGCTGCATCCTTTTTCCTTGGAGGCGCGCTTTGCCAGCTTCCCGTCCGGCCATGCCACGACCATGGGCGTCATTTTCGGCATTGCACTGCTGTTGTTGCCCCAGCGCAGATGGGTGCTGCTGGCTGCAACCTTGTCGGTCGCATCGACCCGGATCTTTATCGGCGCGCACTATCCGAGCGACACTGTCGCCGGCTTCGGCCTTGGCTGTGCTGTTGCCATCGTCTGCGCGATGGTGCTTGGCCGGCTGGGATGTATCTTCCGCTACACGGCGTCGGGGTTGCCGGTAGCAAAAACTACGTTCCGCCTATTCCGTCGGGCTCGCAAACCAAACCAAAACGATGCGCCGAGACAAGACGAATTTCCGCATTGGAGCAGCGCCGGCAAGCAACTGAATTGCTGACGCCTTTGGAACCATCTAAGACCACCCCAGCTAGCTGTCGATGCCACCCCAGCTCCGCACCAGCCGAGCCATGTCAGGCGCGCCGGCGGCTTCCTTCTCCAGCCCTTCGGCGACACCGACGCGGTCGGCGACAGGCCGGTTCTGGCTGACTTTCCACTTGCCGCTGATTTCGGCGATCTCGATCTCAAGCCCGACAATGCCCTTGATTTGCGACTGGATGAAGGTCGGCGGCGCATCGGTCACCGCCCAGGGTGCCTCGCGGGCGCCTTCCTGCGACAGCGTCAGCTCGGTGATCTGCTGTGCGATCCAGGCGGAATCCTCGATCACTCTGACGGTTCCTCGCACCTGGACAATGGCGTAGTTCCAGGTAGGCACGACCTTGCCGGTCTCGCGCTTGGTCTCGTACCAGGACGGCGTCACGTAGGCGTCGGCGCCCTGGAAGACGACCAGCACCGGCGATGTCGGATTGTCGGCCAGCTGACGCCATTGCGGGTTGGCCCTGGCCAGATGGGCGCGCAGCCGGCCATTTGGCCCAACCTCTGCATCAAGCAGGAAAGGAATGGCATTGGCGACCGGGCCATCGGTGCCGTTGGAGATCAGCAACCCCAGCGGATGCGTCCGGATCAGCCCGTGCAGGACGTCCGGCCGCGTTTCCTGGAAATGGGGAGGCTGGTACATGATCGGTCATGCTCTTCCGCTGGCTGAACCGGCATTGTGCACCGTTCAGCCGAGCCGCGCCACATGTCAGGCGGGCTTCACCGTTTGGATCAGCCGAAATGGCATTGTCGCGCCCGTCATGGGCACGACTGTGCACGGCATCGGACCGGGAGTTTTTGCTTTGACGCAATTCCGGACGGAAAACCCGTTTACACTTTTCCTGGAATTGCTCTTAGCGCAGCCGCTTCGGCCGCGGATCGGACAATTCGCCGGCCAGCCGTCGGTCGAGATAGTCGGCGCATTCCTCGAGCAGCAGATCGGCGTCGTTGGCGAAGAAGTGGTTGGCGCCTGGCAAGGTCTTCTGCGTGATGGTGATGCCCTTTTGCGTGTGCAGCTTGTCGACCAGGCCCTGCACGTCCTTGGGCGGCGCCACCTTGTCGGCATCGCCATGGATGATCAGGCCCGATGACGGGCAGGGCGCCAGGAACGAGAAATCATAGGTGTTGGGCTGCGGTGCGATCGAGATGAAACCCTCGATCTCGGGCCGGCGCATGAGAAGCTGCATGCCGATCCACGAGCCGAACGAATAGCCGGCGACCCAACAGCTCTTGGAATCCGGATGCAGCGACTGCACCCAGTCCAGCGCCGCGGCCGCATCCGACAACTCGCCGGTGCCGTGGTCGAATTCACCCTGGCTGCGGCCGATGCCGCGGAAATTGAAGCGAAGCGTGGTGAAGTCGCGCTTCTGGAACATGTAGAAGAGGTCATAGACGATCTTGTTGTTCATCGTGCCGCCGAATTGCGGATGCGGGTGCAACACGATGGCAATCGGCGCGCTCTTTTCCTTGGAAGGCTGGTAGCGACCCTCCAGGCGGCCGGCCGGACCGGTGAAAATGACCTCAGGCATAAAATACTCCAAATGGCATACGAATGCGCGGCGCCCGGAACAACTCTTTCCTCTGGCCTTGACGCAGGGCGAGCGTCTTCTTAGAAGCTAGTTTAGAATTGTTCAAAACTGGATAGCCAGCCGTGACGGCCCGGCCATCCGCGCCGCAAGCCGCGTAAATAGGACGTCTTGCCTTGCAATTTCAAGGAAATAACGCGCTATCCCTTCGGATTGGGTTTTGATGGGACCGATTGAGTGAAAATGGCCGCAGCACGCGCCTATCTCGACTACAATGCCAGCGCGCCGCTCATCATCGAGACGCGTGAGGCGATGATTGCCGCGCTCGATCTCGTCGCCAATCCGTCGTCGGTGCATGCCGAGGGCCGCGCGGCGCGCCGGCTGATCGAAAATGCCCGGCGCGACGTGGCAGCGCTTGTCAACGCCAAGGCCGAGCATGTCGTGTTCACCTCCGGCGCGACCGAGGCAGCCTCGACGCTTTTGACGCCGGATTGGCAGATGGGCCGTGGCACTGTGCGCATGAGCCGGCTCTATGTCTGCGAAGCCGATCACCCTTGCCTGCTCAATGGCGGCCGTTTCCCGGCGGCGCAGGTGACGCGGATCGGTGTCGATGCCAACGGCATCGCCAATCTCGCTCAATTGACAGCCGCTCTGGTCGCGCATGACAAGGCCGACGGCCTGCCGCTGGTGGCGATCCATGCCGCCAACAACGAGACCGGCGTCATCCAGCCGGTCGAGGCTATCGCTGCAGTCGTCAAGGCGGCGGGCGGCATTCTAGTGATCGATGCTGTGCAGGCGGCAGGCCGCGTTTCCATCGATATGTCAGCGCCTTACGCCGACTATTTGATTCTGTCCTCGCACAAGATCGGCGGCCCCAAGGGCGTTGGCGCCATCGTTGCGGCAGCCGATCTGATGATGCCAAAGCCGCTGATCAATGGCGGCGGCCAGGAAAAAGGCCATCGCGGCGGCACCGAAAACCTGGCGGCCATCGCCGGCTTTGGCGCGGCGGCGCGGCAGGCTCTGGCCGGTTTGCAGGCCATGGACGCGGTGCGGCTTCGTCGCGACGAAGTCGAAACGATCATCAAAACTCTGGTGCCGGACGCAGAAATCTTCGGAACCGGCGCGCCAAGGCTTGCCAACACGACATTCTTCGCTATTCCCGGCGTCAAGGCCGAGACGGCACAGATCGCGTTCGATCTGTCCGGCGTTGCGCTGTCGGCGGGATCGGCCTGCTCGTCGGGCAAGGTCGGGCCGAGCCATGTACTGAAAGCCATGGGTTATGGCGACAGCCTCGGTGCTTTGCGCGTGTCCATCGGCCACGCAACGAGTGCTGCTGATATCGAACAGTTCCGTGCTGCGCTGGCCGGTGTTGCCCAGCGCCGGGCGGGCAGGGAACAAGCCGCCTGAGGCGGTTGCAGCATCGGACCGAAAAGTGCGTAAGCGGTTTTCGGACAGATCCGATGCTCAAGGAAAGAAATTCAGGCCTCGCGGCCTGGTAGAGCCGTGCGTTTGCAAGTGGCCGGGTGAATTCCCGGTCGAGACGCACTATATGGAACTTACGCCGCTGCCGGCGCCCCAGGGCGCCCGTTTGCGATGCCATAGTTTGAAAACTGCCGGGCCTTGACCCCGGCGTGGATGGAGAACGCTTATGCCTGCTGTGCAGGACACGATCGATCGGGTCCGAAAGATCGACGTCGACCAGTACAAATACGGATTCCAGACAGAGATCGCGATGGACAAGGCCCCCAAGGGCCTGAGCGAAGAGATTATTCGCTTCATCTCGGCCAAGAAGGATGAACCGTCCTGGATGCTGGAATGGCGTATGGAGGCCTATCGGCGCTGGCTGACGCTGGAAGAGCCGACCTGGGCGCGCGTCCACTATCCGAAGATCGACTTTCAGGACCTCTATTATTATGCGGCGCCCAAGAGCACGCCCGGCCCGACCTCGCTGAGCGACGTCGATCCCGAGCTCTTGAAGGTCTACGAGAAGCTCGGCATTCCGCTCAGGGAACAGGAAATCCTCGCCGGCGTGCAGAAGACCGACGCGTCGGATCTCGAAGAGCCCAGCGACAACGTCTACAAATCGGGCCGCGTCGCTGTGGACGCGGTGTTCGATTCCGTTTCCGTCGTCACCACCTTCAAGAAGGAACTGGCGCAGGCCGGCGTCATCTTCTGCTCGATCTCGGAAGCGATCCGCGAGCACCCCGAGTTGGTGCAAAAATATCTCGGCTCGGTCGTGCCGACCTCCGACAATTTCTACGCCACGCTGAACTCGGCCGTGTTCACCGATGGCTCGTTCGTCTTCGTCCCCAAGGGCGTGCGTTGCCCGATGGAGCTGTCGACCTATTTCCGCATGAACGAGAAGAACACCGGCCAGTTCGAACGCACGCTGATCATCGCCGAGGAGGGGGCTTACGTCTCCTATCTCGAAGGCTGCACGGCGCCGCAGCGCGACGAGAACCAGCTGCATGCCGCGGTCGTCGAACTGGTGGCGCTCGACGATGCCGAAATCAAATATTCGACGGTGCAGAACTGGTACCCCGGCGACGCCGAGGGCAAGGGCGGCATCTACAATTTCGTCACCAAGCGCGGCGACTGCCGTGGCGATCGCTCGAAGATCTCGTGGACGCAGGTCGAGACCGGTTCGGCCATCACCTGGAAATATCCGAGCTGCATCCTGCGCGGCGACGATTCTTCCGGCGAGTTCTATTCGATCGCGGTGTCGAACGGTTACCAGCAGGTCGATAGCGGCACCAAGATGATCCATCTCGGCAAGAACACGTCGAGCCGCATCATCTCCAAGGGCATTGCCGCCGGCTTCTCGCAGAACACCTATCGCGGCCAGGTCTCGGCGCACCGCAAGGCGACCAACGCCCGCAACTTCACCAATTGCGACAGTCTTCTGATCGGCGACCAGTGCGGCGCGCACACCGTGCCCTACATGGAAGCCAAGAACTCGACGGCGCAGTTCGAGCACGAAGCCACGACCTCGAAGATTTCCGAGGACCAGAAATTCTACGTCATGCAGCGCGGCATTCCCGAGGAAGAGGCGATCGCGCTGATCGTCAACGGCTTCGTCAAGGACGTCATCCAGCAGCTGCCGATGGAGTTCGCGGTCGAAGCGCAGAAGCTGATCGGCATCTCGCTGGAAGGCTCGGTAGGCTGATTAGATGGGACGGCGCTCCTGGAAATTCTTTGAGCGAATCCAGGGCTTGCTAGTCATCGTTCTGATGCTCTTGCTGACGCTGGCTATCGGGGGTGCGTTGATGGCTCTGACAGGCGCAATGTTTGGCTTGAGTTCGGTGAAGAATATTGGTGGCTCGATTGCAGGCCTTGGCGCGGTTGGGTTTTTCGGTTGGATTATTGTTACTGGCAAGCTTGCAGGCGCGCTTTTAGGGGTGTCACGTCGTGGACAGGGCGTCGAGAACAAGAACACGAAAGTAGAAAAGAATGCTTGAGATCAAGAATCTGCATGCCCGCATCGTCGATGACGGTACCGAGATCATCCGCGGCCTGAACCTGACGGTGAAAGCCGGCGAGGTTGCCGCCATCATGGGCCCGAACGGCTCGGGCAAGTCGACGCTGTCTTATATCCTTGCCGGCCGCGAGGACTATGAGGTCACCGAAGGCGACATCCTCTACAACGGCCAGTCGATCCTCGAAATGGATCCGGCCGAGCGCGCCACCGCAGGCATCTTCCTCGCTTTCCAGTATCCGATGGAGATACCGGGCGTGGCGACCATGGAATTCCTGAAAGTGGCGATGAACGAGCAGCGCAAGGCGCGCGGCGAGGAACCGCTGAAGATCCCGGAATTCCTGAAGCGGGTGAAGGAGGCGGCAGCCTCGCTCAACATGGACATGGCGATGCTGAAGCGGCCGCTCAATGTCGGCTTTTCCGGCGGCGAGAAGAAGCGCGCCGAGATCCTGCAGATGAAGCTGCTGGAGCCAAAGCTCTGCGTGCTCGACGAGACCGATTCCGGCCTCGATATCGACGCGCTGAAGATCGTCTCCGACGGCGTCAATGCGCTGCGTTCGCCAGAGCGCGCCATCGTCGTCATCACCCACTACCAGCGCCTGCTCGAGCACATCGTGCCGGATAGCGTGCACGTCCTCTACAAGGGCCAGGTGATCAAGTCCGGCGACAAGTCGCTGGCGCTCGATCTGGAAGCCAATGGCTATGCCGGCGTGATCGGCGAAGCCGCGTGAGATGCCAGAAGGCCATTTTATGCTGAAAGGCGGGGCAAAACTGATGAACATGCATTCGACACCCCAGCGCACCCAGGCCGAAACGGCGCTGATCGATGCCTTTGGCGAGCGGCTGTCGCTGCTGCCGGGCGACGGCGCCGTGATGCTGAAACGCGATGATGCCATCGAGGCGATCAAGCACGGTCTGCCGACGCGGCGCATCGAATCCTGGCACTACACGGATTTGCGCCGCCTGCTGACCTCGGTGCCGGATTTCGATCCGACGGCTGTCGCCAAGGCACTGGCGCCCATCGTCGAAGGCTCCGCTGTCCTGGCGGTGCTGAACGGCGTCTCGAACGCGAAGTTCCCCACGATCGAAGGCGTGACCGTCCAGCGCCTGTCGGAAAAGCTGACCGACGGCTCGATTGCGCCGGGCCTCGACCCCTATGGCAGCGATGACGCCATCGGCGCGCTGAACACCGCCTTTGTCGCCGACGGCTATTTCGTCGACATCGCCGATGGCGCAGCACTTGAAAAGCCGATCGAATTGCAGAACCTGCAGGCCGGCGGCCAAGTGCATGTGCGCTTTCCCGTGCGTGTCGGCGCCGGCGCCAAAGTTGCAATCGTCGAGCGTCAGGCCGGCGAGGGCGCGGCTCTGGGCAGCTCGGTCAGCCAGCTCGTGCTGGGCGAGGGTGCCGAGGTGACCTGGCTGATCGTGCAGGAACAGCCGGAGACGGCCACGCATCTTGCCCAGTTCAAGGCGCATCTCGGCAAGAACTCGAAGCTGACCGTGTTTTTCATGAATGCCGGCGGCAAGCTTGTGCGCCAGGAGATCGTGGTCAGGACGACGGGCGAAGGCGCCGACTTCACGCTGCGCGGCATCAACCTGCTCGCCGGCGACGCCCACACCGACGTCACCATGGTGCTCGATCATGCCGTGCCGCACACGACGTCGACGGAAGTGATCCGAAACGTCGTCACCGGCAAGGCGCGCGGCGTCTTCCAGGGTCGCATCAACGTCCACCAATATGCGCAGAAGACCAACGCCAAGATGGCTTGCAACACGCTGCTTCTGTCTGATGATGGCGAGTTCTCGACCAAGCCGGAGCTGGAAATCTTCGCCGACGACGTTATCTGCGGCCATGGCGCGACCGTCACCGAGATCGACCACAACCATCTGTTCTATCTGATGGCGCGCGGCATCGACGAGAAAAGCGCCCGTGGCCTGCTGGTGAAGGCGTTCGTTGCCGAAGTGATCGAGGAACTGGACGACGAGGCCATCGTCGATGCCCTGGAAACGCGGCTGGACGATTGGTTCGTGGCACACGGGTAAGTGCCTCTTTCCCTTCTCCCCTTGTGGGGGCCGAAGGACGGGCGAGGCAAGTGACTTGCCCGGGCGGTGGCCGAGCGAAGCTCGGTCGGATGAGGGTGCGTGACGGAGTGAGGCGATGCCTCAAGAGAGCTTGTAATGGACCAGAAACTCGAAACCACCCCCTACGACGTCGAGGCGATCCGCCGCGACTTCCCGATCCTGTCGCGCGAAGTCTACGGCAAACCGCTCGTCTATCTCGACAATGGCGCGTCGGCACAGAAGCCGCAGGTGGTGCTGGATACGATCCAGCATGCCTATTCCCAGGAATACGCCAACGTCCATCGTGGCCTGCATTTCCTCTCCAATGCCGCGACCGACGCCTATGAAAAGTCGCGAGAAACGGTGCGCCGCTTCCTCAATGCGCCGAGCACCGACAACATCGTTTTCACCTCCAATACGACAGCTGCCATCAATACCGTCGCCTATGGCTACGGCATGCCCAATATCGGCGAGGGCGACGAGATCGTGCTGTCGATCATGGAGCACCATTCCAACATCGTGCCGTGGCATTTCATCCGCGAGCGGCAGGGCGCCAAGCTGGTCTGGGTTCCGGTCGACGATCTCGGCGTCTTCCACATCGAGGAATTCGAAAAGCGGCTGACCGATCGCACCAAGCTCGTCGCTATCACCCAGATGTCGAACGCGCTGGGCACGGTGACGCCGATCAAGGAGATCGTGCGCATTGCGCATACCCGCGGCATTCCGGTGCTCGTCGACGGTAGCCAAAGTGCCGTGCATATGCCGATCGACGTGCAGGATCTCGACTGCGACTTCTTCGTCTTCACCGGCCACAAGGTCTACGGTCCCTCGGGCATCGGCGTGCTCTACGGCAAGAAGGACATTCTGCAAGGCATGCGGCCGTTCATGGGCGGCGGCGAGATGATCGAGGAGGTGACGGAAGACATCGTTACCTACAACGAGCCGCCGCACCGCTTCGAGGCCGGCACGCCGCCGATCGTCCAGGCGATCGGGCTGGGTGCAGCGCTGGAATATATCGAAAAAATCGGCCGCGAGCGCATTACCGCCCACGAAGCCGATCTCAAGACCTACGCGCATGAGCGGCTGTGCTCCATCAATTCGCTGCGCATCTTCGGCGATGCGCCGGGCAAGGGCGCCATCATTTCCTTCGAATTGCAGGGTATTCATGCCCACGACGTGTCGATGGTGATAGACAGGCAAGGCGTGGCGGTGCGCGCCGGCACGCATTGCGCCCAGCCGCTGTTGAAACGCTTTGGCGTAACCTCCACATGCAGGGCATCGTTTGGCATGTATAATACCAGGGCCGAAGTCGACGCTTTGGCCGAGGCGCTTGAAAAAGCGCGCAAATTCTTCGGGTGACAAGTTCTTTGGATGACGACCATGGATGATGTGAGCCACACCACCGAGACCGCACCGGAAGCAGCGATCAACCCGCTGGTTTCCGGCTCGGCCATTCCCACGGATGAACTGGCGCGGCTGACCGACGACATCGTCTCGGCGCTGAAGACGGTTTACGACCCGGAAATACCGGCCGACATCTACGAACTCGGCCTGATCTACAAGATCGACATCGAGGACGACCGCTCGGTCAAGATCGACATGACGCTGACCGCACCCGGCTGCCCGGTGGCCGGCGAAATGCCGGGCTGGGTGGAAAACGCCGTCGGCGCCGTCGAAGGCGTGTCCGGCGTCGAGGTCAACATGACCTTCGACCCGCCCTGGTCGCCCGACCGCATGTCGGAAGAGGCGCAGGTGGCGGTTGGTTGGTATTAGGCGCACAAAGGCTGGCGCACTTGCACCAATGGTAAAATTTCACCATTTTAGGTGAGGAATCATTCGGCAGGCCTTGAACCTGCATGGAATGGAAGAGGAAAAAGAATGGGACGCTTCGCTGTCATCACGATGACCGAAAAGGCCGCCGACCGGGTGCGCGAGATCGTCGCCACGCGTGACAATGCGCACGGCATTCGCCTTGGCATCAAGAAGGGCGGTTGCGCCGGCATGGAATACACGGTCGACCTGGTGACCGAGCCCAACACCAAGGACGACCACATCGAGCGCGACGGCGCCCACGTCTATGTCGCGCCTGAGGCTGCCCTTTTCCTGTTCGGGACCGAGATGGATTTCGAGCAGACGACGCTGCGCACCGGCTTCACCTTCCACAACCCGAACCAGAGCTCGGCCTGCGGCTGCGGCGAATCGGTTGAGCTCAAGCCCGCTGATCTGAAGAAGCTGGCTGAAGCGCGCGCATCGGCTTGAGCTTCTTCCTTCTCCCCGTCACTATACGGGGAGAAGGTGTCACGAAGTGACGGATGAGGGGCAGCGCCAGCCTCTCCAAAGTTCGCGCCGCCCCTCATCTGCCTGCCGGCATCTTCTCCCCGTATAGTGACGGGGAGAAGAGAGCTACTTCACCCACATCCCTGTCCGTTTGTGCCAATCGGCGATCGATTCCTCGGGATAGACGTCGAACGCCTTATCGTGTCTGCCGATCTCCGGCTCGATCCAGTTCGCCTTGTATTTCAGCATCAGATGCACCTTTTCCGGCGGCTTCGGCAGCTCGCTGTCGATCGCTGAGGCGAAGGGGTGGACCAGATCCGGCCAGGTCGGATCGTAGAGCCACAGCGCCGAGCCGCATTTCTTGCAGAAATTGCGCTCGCCGGACGAGATCTCACATTGCGGGTGTTCGTCGTCCTCGATCTCGGCGCGAAAGACGCCGAGATTGCGCTTGCCCTTGATCTTCAGCGTCTTGTAGTCGGCGCCGAGGTTGATGGCGAAACCGCCGCCGCCCTGCTGCTTGCGGCAGATCGAGCAGTAGCACAGCATGAACGGCACCGGCGTATGGCTTTCCACCTCGAAATGGACGGCATCGCAGCGGCAGGATCCCTTGAGCAGAAGCGGCATGGCAAAACTCCGACGAATTGGCTTCAACTTTTCAGCATGGTTTTGGTTGCGGCCATGGCAAGCCCGGTGACATGATTGCGGCATGGACAATGAACGCATCGAAGAGCTGTTCGAAGGCCTCGGCCCGGTCAGTATCCGAAAACTGTTCGGCGGCAAGGGTATCTATTTCGACGGCGTCATCGTCGCCGTAGTGCTGCGCGGCGAATTGCTGCTCAAGGCTGACGAGCAAAGCGCGCCCGACTTCGAAGCCGCCGGCTGCAAGCAATGGACCTATACCGGCACCCGCCACGGCAAGCTGGTCGCGATGCCGTACTGGAGCATTCCCGACGACGCGTTTGATGATCCTGACGAGATGAGGGTGTGGGCGCGGCGGGCGTATGAGGCGGGACGGCGGGCGGGGAAATAGACGAGAACCATCGAGTTTCTTCCCACCCCCCTCTGTCCTGCCGGACATCTCCCCCGCAAGGGGGGAGATCGGATGTCATATCGGCTTTCGCCAATCACCAACGTTGAAAGGGAGAGCTGGCGGTTAAACTGCCAATCTCCCTCCTTGCGGGGGAGATGGCCGGCAGGCCAGAGGGGGGTGCTGTCCCGCCGACATTGGCTACTTCCTAAAGCGCTTTCGCAATCCTCGCCGCCAACCGCGCATTGTTCTCGACCAGCGCGATGTTGGTCTTCAAACTCCGGCCGCCGGTCAGTTCGAGGATTTTTCCCAGCAGGAACGGCGTCACTGCCTTTCCCGTCACATTCTGCACCTCCGCCGCCTTCTGCGCGGCCTCGATGTAGCCGGCCATCTCGTCGGCCGGGATCTCGTCGTCCTGCGGCACCGGGTTGGCGATCAGCATGCCGCCGCCAAGGCCGAGCGCAGCCCGGGTCTTGTAGAAATGCGCGATCTCTTCCGGTTTGTGCAGGGTCAGCGGGGCGCGGAAGCGCGACTGGCGCGACCAGAAGGCCGGCATCATCTCGCAGCCATGGCCGATCACCGGCACGCCGCGCGTCTCCAGCACTTCCAGCGTCTTTTCGATGTCGAGGATCGCCTTTGCGCCGGCCGAGACGACGATGACCGGCGTGCGCGCCAACTCGTCGACATCGGCTGAGATGTCGAAGCTTTTCTCCGCGCCCTTGTGGACGCCGCCAATGCCGCCGGTGGCGAACACTTTGATCCCGACCATATTGGCCGCGATCATGGTGGCCGCGACCGTGGTTCCGCCGGTTCGTCCCTCAGCAACCGCAAAGCCGAGGTCGGCGCGCGACAGCTTCATGGCATCGCCGGTCATCGCCAGCGACTCGCGCTCGCCGTCGGAGAGCCCGATCTTGATGCGGCCGGCAACCACGGCGATCGTCGCCGGCACCGCGCCATTGTCCAAAACGATCTTCTCGACATTGGCGGCCATGGCGCCATTGTCGGGGTAGGGCATGCCATGGGTGATGATGGTGCTCTCCAGCGCCACGACTGGGCGCCCTGTGGCGAGCGCTTCGGCCACCGGCTTGTGGATGTCGATGAAGGGGCGGGCGGTTTCCGGGGTCATGTCTGTCTCCGATCCGGAGGAAGAAAGCTCCGGCAATGGCAATTGGCCGCCCTCATGCCATTTCCTGCGCGTCGGGCACAAGAGCCAGCGCGTCGGTGAAGGTCGCGGCCGTGAAGGCGGGCACTGCGTCGGCACTTTCGATGGCGAGCGTCGCGGCGGCAACGCCTTCGCGCAGGGCTTGGCGCAATGCCAGGCCGCGCAGCAGGGCTGCGATTGTAGCGCCGGCCAGCGCATCGCCGGCGCCGGTGACGTCGGCGACCTTTCTCGGCACCGGCGGCAGGATGGAGAAGGCGCCGGCTTCGTCGAAACCCAGCACCGGGCCATCGCCCGCCGTCACCACGCCACTCCTGAGGCCGCTGCAACGCAAACCGTCGACGGTCTCGCGCTCGGTGGCATTGGCGCCGACGCCGGCCAGCACCATGGCCTCGCGCCGGTTCATGAACAGCAGCGCCAGCGCGCCGAGCACCGGGATCAGTCGCACCACTTTTGCCGGCGAGATGGCGATGGCATAGACCGGCTTGCCGGCGGCAAGGCCCACCAGTCGCTCCAGCGCTGTTGCCGGCAGATTGGCATCGCACAGCACGGCGTCGGCCTCGGCTACCACTTCGCGCACCTTGGAGCGGCGGATCTGCTTGGGGAACGCCAAATCGTAGAGCGCCATGTCGGCAAAGCCGGTGATCAGCTCGCCGTCGCGATCGATCAGCGCCGTGTAGCTCGGCGTCGTGCGGTCGAGGAACACCGCCGACAGATCGGCAATGCCGGCCGCCGTGATGGCGCGCGAAACCGTCTCGGCCAAGGCATCGCCGCCGCGCACCGACAAAAGCGAGGCCGAGACGCCACGCCGCACGAGGCTGCGCAGCGCGTTGAAGACGCCGCCGCCGACATCCTCGCGCATCGTGCCGGGATTGGAGGCGGCGGGCACGTAAGTGCCGGACACCTGGCCGCGCCGGTCGATATGGGCGCCGCCCACCGCCAGGATTTTTGCAGATTTCACCATGCCGGCGATATGACCTTTGTTATTCGAGCCAGACAAGCGCTAGGGTCTGCGACGGAGCTTCGCAGGCAAGCCAGCGATTCGGCCGGAGCCAAAACGGCCCGACCGTCTGGCCCAATGCGGAACGCCGGATGTATCCCCTTGAAACATGTAAGGGCTCATGCTATATAATTCGGTATGAGCAACAAACTTCCTACCCTTCGCCAGTTCCAAGAGCGCTTCACGACTGAAGACGCCTGCCTTGAACACCTCATGGTGACACGGTACGGCGAACGTCACGAATGCGCCAAGTGCCATCGCGTGGCCAAGTTCCACCGCGTGAAGGCTCGCCGCTGCTACGAGTGCGACTTCTGCGGTGCGCAGGTCTACCCGACCGCTGGCACGCCGTTCGAAGCCACGCGCACCTCTTTGCGCGACTGGTTTACCGTCATGTTCATGTTCACGACCTCGCGCAATGGCGTGTCCGCGAAGGAAGTCCAGCGCACCATTGGCGTGACCTACAAGACCGCTTGGCGCATGTGCAATCTCATTCGCCAGTACATGGGCTACGTTGATGGCGACAACCCGCTTGGCGGCAAGGATGGCGGCATTGTAGAGGCTGACGAAATGTACTTCGGTGGCGTCGATAAGCGCGGCGAAGACGATAAGGCCATTATCTTTGGTGCCATCGAACGTGGTGGCGATGTCGCCACTCAGGTCATTCCTAGCCGCAAGGCTCGCCATATCATGCCAGCCATTTTGAAGTGGGTTAAGCAGGGTTCGCGCGTCGCGACCGACGAACTGCTTTCATACGGCGAACTTGGCGAAAACGGCTACATGCACGGCACCGTCAACCATAGCGCTGGCGAGTACGTTAACGGGCAGGTCCACACCAACAACATCGAAGCCTTCTGGTCGCACGTCAGGCGTTCGATGAACGGGACTTACGTTTCGGTTTCGAAGAAGTGGCTCCAGACTTACCTTTGGGAGTTCGAGTTCCGCCAGAACCTTCGTCGGGAGCCGCACTTGATGATTGATCTCTTGTTGCAATCGTTCCCGCGCCCTGTTGGGAAGTGAACGGAGGCTTGGTAGCCATCGCCTTTAGTAGGCGGTCGAAGCGGCTGTTTGGGGTGTTGGTCATCCTCTAGCCGGTATCCTCTCTGCTTCTACGTTTCGCGGAGCCTCAAGAGCCTCACGGGCTTCGGGGCTGATTTGTGGAACGGTATCATACAGCAGGTAGTCAATTAGCGCAGCGGCGCAAGCGTCAACCACTCCACTGGCGCGATTGAATTGCATTCGTGCAAAAGGCCCTAATTCGGGAAGCTTTTTAGCATGCTGCCATTCGGCAAACGCCAAATTGCAGGCATCGTAAAAATCAAACCAAGCGGAACTGAACATCGGCATACTCATGAATTTATCAGAATAGAGTTCCGATCCGTGAAAAGCTTTCCTCTTTTCCTCAATGGTTTTATCAAAGTCCACCATGATGCGGCGAACCCGAGTTATTTCTTCAACGGTTTTCATTTTCTGGTGGGCCATCAATTCGGCAATGATGTCCCTTTGCCGCTGGGCCGGGGAGTCCAACGCCTTCTCCAAACTGCTAATCTTGTCCTGATCTGCTTTCCAAATGAAATAGGGGGCCGTTAGAAGTCTCAACGCGACACCTCCCCCTACTGCGAGGATGATGAACCAAGCGACATATCCCTGAATGGCTTCTGTCACTGCCTTACCCGCGACCACAAGGATTGCGGGGACTAGAACACCGGCAACGATTGAGAGCTTGTCCGTGAATAAGACTGAACCGGCGAAGGCCCGCCGCAAGCATTTCCCCAAATAGCCCATCGCCGCACAATGACCGGAATCCTTCCGGTTGTGGAGTCTTCACTTCTCCCGCAAGATGAATGCATGTGCATTTCGGGGGGATTACGATGCGGTTTCTATTCGTTGCGCTGTTCATGGCGCTAGCCACCCACGTAAGCGCGCAGGAAACCCAAGGGGTGACCGCTGAAGCCCCAAGCCAACAGGAAAGCAAAGGCGGGAAGGCAAACGATACTCAGCCCAGCGCCAACGAGCCTTCTATCCCGGTACGCATTATCGAAAGTCCAGAAGAGACCCAGCGTACCAGGGACCGCGAAGCCACAAGCGACAAGCACGAGTCCGATGATCTGAAAGCCCAGCAAGAAGCTGCCCAAGCCGCTGGCCGTAGCGCTACAGCCGCTGACAGGCAGGTAAACGCGGCATGGTGGCAAGTCGGCGTCGGTATCGCTGGCATTATTGCCATTCTGGTGACTATCGGCTTCACCATCCGCGCCACCAATGCCGCCGTTCGTTCTGCCGATCTGGCTGAAAAGGCCATCGCCGACGCGCGCGAAATGGGTGAGGCCCAGACTCGCGCCTACCTTGGCGTCTCGTCTGTCGAAGCCAGAATCGAAATGATATCGGTTCTGGGAGATGCCCCGGCCTCGTTCCTGACCATCAAGGTCAACGTAATCAACGGAGGAGTAACCCCCGCCAGAAACGTTGTGTGCATAGGTGGGATCACGACCATCGTTAAGAAGACTGAAACGGTGATCGCCTCCGAAACCAAAGCCAGAAACGAAGATTTCCTTCCAAGCAAGGAATACTGTGCCCTTGGTCACAGCGTTGAATTTGGCGATGAGGAATTGGCTAGATTCAAGCGACGAGACTTTGTGATTGGCGTACACGGTCGCATCACTTATGACCCCGTTGTCGGGGGGAAGGGGCGGTTCGTGGATTACCAGTACGTTGTCACTGCCTACCGCACCCAAGACCCCCTGCAAATCGAGCGGGTGAAAACCGCTTCCGACTAGCGCCATCGCGAGCGCCGCCACTAGCGTGAACCTACGCATTAGCGCACCCTCCGAATCGGAGAGGGCGATAGGTGTCTTTTCCTAGCAAAATATTTACATGCTTCACGGGGATACATCCGCGGAACGCACCATGAGACAAAAAAAGAACAAAACCGGATAAAGATTGTTTTTCAGATATTTGACCCCTCTTGCCAAACGAGAACAAACAAGGTACAAATAGGGCAGGGATTACGGATTGTCCGGCCTTCATTGACGACCAAGGGGTGATGTATCATGGCTCAGAATTCTTTGCGGCTTGTAGAGGACAAAGCGGTGGACAAATCAAAGGCTCTGGACGCGGCGCTGTCGCAAATCGAGCGCGCCTTCGGCAAGGGCTCGATCATGCGGCTGGGCGCCAATGAGCAGGTCGTCGAGATCGAAACCGTGCCGACGGGGTCGCTCGGCCTCGACATCGCGCTCGGCGTCGGCGGTCTGCCGCGCGGCCGCATCGTCGAGATCTACGGGCCGGAAAGCTCGGGCAAGACGACGCTGGCGCTGCACACGGTGGCCGAAGCCCAGAAGAAGGGCGGCATCTGCGCCTTCGTCGATGCCGAGCACGCGCTCGATCCGGTCTATGCCCGCAAGCTCGGCGTCGATCTGGAAAACCTCCTGATCTCGCAGCCCGACACCGGCGAGCAGGCGCTGGAAATCTGCGACACGCTGGTGCGTTCCGGCGCCATCGACGTGCTGGTGGTCGATTCGGTGGCGGCGCTGACGCCGCGCGCCGAAATCGAGGGCGAGATGGGCGATTCGCTGCCCGGCCTGCAGGCTCGCTTGATGAGCCAGGCGCTGCGCAAGCTGACCGCCTCGATCTCGCGCTCCAACACCATGGTCATCTTCATCAACCAGATCCGCATGAAGATCGGCGTCATGTTCGGTTCGCCGGAAACCACGACCGGCGGCAACGCGCTGAAATTCTACGCTTCGGTGCGCCTCGACATCCGCCGCATCGGCTCGGTCAAGGACCGCGACGAGGTCGTCGGCAACCAGACCCGGGTCAAGGTGGTCAAGAACAAGCTGGCGCCGCCCTTCAAGGTGGTCGAGTTCGACATCATGTATGGCGAGGGCGTCTCCAAGACCGGCGAACTGGTCGATCTCGGCGTCAAGGCCGGCGTGGTCGAGAAGTCCGGCGCCTGGTTCTCCTACAATTCGCAGCGTCTCGGCCAAGGTCGCGAAAACGCCAAACTGTTCCTGCGCGACAATCCCGACACGGCGCGTGAGATCGAACTTGCGCTGCGGCAGAATGCCGGGCTGATCGCCGAGAAATTTCTTGAAAATGGTGGCCCCGAGCGCGGCGAAAGCGACGACGGCTTCGAGGAAGAATCCGGCGCCATGTAGGGCACGGCCAGAGTTCGGCCATAAATCCAGTCTATTATCCGATGCTTAAGTAACCGAGTTCTTTAGTATTGCGTTTCAAACCGCCGGCCTTCGCGCCGGCGGTTTTCGTTTTTGGGCAGCGTGAAGCCGGCTTGGCAGTTGCCGGATTGGCCCAATTCCGTGTTTCTGGACAGGGTGGGGCGTGCCCGCTAAAAGGCCAAGTCAATCTTCTAAAAAGCAGAGACCAGTGTCCGCCGGCCGTGCCGGCGGTTTTCGCGAAAAGGCAGCACTCATGAGTGGCGTGAACGAGATCCGGTCGACATTCCTCGACTATTTCCGCAAGGAGGGCCACGAGGTCGTGGCCTCGAGCCCGCTGGTGCCGCGCAACGACCCGACGCTGATGTTCACCAATGCCGGCATGGTGCAGTTCAAGAACGTCTTCACGGGCCTCGAGAAGCGGTCCTATTCGCGCGCCACCACTGCGCAGAAAAGCGTGCGCGCCGGCGGCAAGCACAACGACCTCGACAATGTCGGCTACACCGCGCGCCATCTGACCTTCTTCGAAATGCTCGGCAATTTCTCCTTCGGCGACTATTTCAAGGAGCGCGCCATCGAACTGGCCTGGAACCTGATCACCAAGGAGTTCGGGCTGAACAAGGACAAGCTGCTGGTCACCGTCTATCACACCGATGACGAGGCGGCCGGCTTCTGGAAGAAGATCGCCGGTTTCTCCGATGACCGCATCATCCGCATCCCGACCTCCGACAATTTCTGGGCTATGGGCGACACCGGACCGTGCGGGCCGTGCTCGGAAATCTTCATCGACCGTGGCGAGCACATCTGGGGCGGCCCTCCCGGCAGCCCGGAGGAGGATGGCGACCGCTTCCTTGAATTCTGGAACCTGGTGTTCATGCAATATGAGCAGGTCACCAAGGATGAGCGCATCGACCTGCCGCGGCCGTCGATCGACACCGGCATGGGCCTGGAGCGCATGGCCTCCATCCTGCAAGGGGTGGAGAGCGTCTTCGAGACCGACCTGTTCCGTCATCTGATCGATGCGGCCTCGTCAGCGCTCGGGCAGGGCCCGGACAAGGAGACGGTCGCCTCCTTCCGCGTCATTGCCGATCATCTGCGCTCGTCCTCCTTCCTGGTTGCCGACGGCGTGCTGCCGTCGAACGAAGGCCGCGGCTATGTGCTGCGCCGCATCATGCGCCGCGCCATGCGCCATGCGCAGTTGCTCGGCGCCAAGGAGCCGTTGATGTGGAAGCTGGTGCCGGCGCTAGTGCGTGAGATGGGCCAGGCCTATCCCGAACTGCTGCGCGGCGAACAGCTGATTACCGAGACGCTGAAGCTCGAGGAGACCAGGTTCCGCAAGACGCTGGTGCGCGGCCTCGGCCTGCTCTCGGAGGCGACAGATACGCTGCACGCCGGCGATATGCTGGATGGCGAGACGGCGTTCAAGCTCTATGACACGTACGGCTTCCCGCTCGATCTGACGCAGGACGCACTGCGCCAGCGCAACATCTCGGTCGACCTTGCCGGCTTCACCCATGCGATGGAGCAGCAGAAGGCCGAAGCGCGCAAGCATTGGGCTGGCTCCGGCGACGCGGCCACCGAGACCATCTGGTTTTCTGTACGCGAGAAGGCCGGCGCCACCGAATTCCTCGGCTACGAGACCGAACAGGCGGAAGGCCTCATCCAGGCCCTGGTCAAGGACGGCAAGACAGTCGATAGCGCCGGCAAGGGCGACGCGGTGGCGGTGGTCGTCAACCAGACGCCGTTCTATGGCGAGTCGGGCGGCCAGATGGGCGACACCGGCATCATCTCCGGCGAAGGTTTCTCGATCGAGGTTTCCGACACGCAGAAAAAGGCCGACGGCCTGTTCGTGCATCTGGGCAAGGTGACGAACGGCACGGTCAAGCCAGGTGCAGCCGTCGAGCTGAAGGTTGACCATGCGCGCCGCACCCGGCTGCGTGCCAACCATTCGGCAACGCATCTGATCCATGAGGCGCTGCGCGAGGTGCTGGGCACCCATGTCGCGCAGAAAGGTTCGCTGGTCGCGCCCGAGCGCCTGCGCTTCGACATCTCGCACAACAAGCCGATCTCGGCCGAAGATCTCGAAGAGGTCGAGCGCATGGCCAACGAAATCGTCGTCCAGAACAGCCCGGTGACGACGCGCCTGATGTCGGTCGATGACGCCATTGCCGAGGGCGCCATGGCGCTGTTCGGCGAGAAATATGGTGACGAGGTGCGTGTCGTCTCGATGGGCACCGGCGTGCATGGCGCCAAGGCCAATAGACCCTATTCCGTCGAACTTTGTGGCGGCACCCATGTCCGGGCGACCGGCGATATCGGCCTGGTCCGTGTCGTCTCCGACAGCGCGGTCGCCGCCGGCGTGCGCCGCATCGAGGCGCTGACCGGCGAAGCCGCGCGCAAACATCTCGATGAGCAGGACAGGCGCCTGAAGGCAACTGCGGCCGTGCTGAAGATCTCGCCGGCCGACGTGCCGGCGCGTGTCGAGACGCTGCTCGAGGAGCGCAAGAAGCTCGAGAAGGAGCTGAGCGAAGCGCGCAAGAAACTCGCGCTGGGCGGTGGTGCCGCGGCCGATGCTCCGGCCACCACCGAAACCGTCGCCGGTATCGGCTTCCTCGGCAAAGCGGTTTCCGGCGTGTCGCCGAAGGATTTGAAGCCGCTGGCCGATGCCGGCAAGACATCGCTCGGCTCCGGCGTCGTCGTCTTCGTCGGTGCGGGCGAAGACAACAAGGCAAGCGTCGTGGTCGCCGTGACGGACGATCTCGTCGGCCGCTTCAGCGCTGTCGATCTGGTGCGCGTTGCCTCGGCCGCATTGGGCGGGCAGGGCGGCGGCGGACGGCCCGACATGGCGCAAGCCGGCGGTCCGGACGCCTCGAAGGCCAATGATGCGATCGCCGCGGTGAGGGCGGCGCTGGAGGCAGCCTGAAAGCCACCCTATGTCGTATCTGGTTCGTGTGCGGCTTTCCGGCCTTCGCCGCCGTGCTTGCCATTCTGTGGCTGATAGTGGCAAGCCGGCAATCAGCTCTTAGACGGTCCGTCTAGCTAGTCTAGTTCTTTTCGCCGCCTTCAGGGCGCGCGTCATTCTGCTGGAATCGCCCCAGGTGGACAGCCAGATCAGCACGTCCGTGGCGATCGAAATCAGCGACCGTAAAAAGTTCAGCGCCGGGCCGGGCGATTTCAGCTGCTCTTCGGCGTGATGGAGATGGGCGAGCTCTTCCTCGCGGATCGCCAGGATGATGCCTTGCAAGTCGTGGTCGCGATTGGCGAGGAAAAACAGCTGATCGTCCAGATGGCGATGCACCGCCGCTTCAACCGCCGCCGTGCAGGCCCAGATGCCTTGCGGACCGAGCAGGGCGGTGACAGAACCCAGCAGCCAGCCACCCCAGCTCCAGAATTGCATCACCCGGCACGGTCGCGCCTTCCGCGCCGGCATGGCGGCACGGAAGGCGGCGCAATGCGTGCGCTCGTGCCCGAGCATCTCCGACAAGGATGGCACGCAATCCGGCCAGAAGCGCCTGGCGACAAGAATCTGCGCCGAATAGATCCTGATCGCACCGAACTCACCGGCGTGGTTGACCCTGACAATTCTGGCGATGGTGAGCGCGTCCTGGCGAGATGGGTCAGCCATGGCCCGAACCCATATCAGCCCGCCGCCAGGCTCGGACGTTTTGCGATGCCGTCCCACCAGGCCTGGATGTCGGCGAACGCCGCAAGCAGCTTTTGCCCGTCGGCGACCTTGACGAAATAGGCGATGATGGATGCCGCATGCAGGTCGGCCAGCGTCAGCTGGTCGCCGAGCAGCCACGGCCCGGGAGGCTTGAGTGCGGTGAGCACCCGCAGCACCGTTTCCGCCTGGCGCAGCCCGTTGGCGACCAGTGCCTCGTCTGGCGCTTCCTTCTCAAGCCGCTCGACGGCGACGTCCCAGACCATCGATCTGTAGGCATAGGCGTCGAGCATGCCGATGATCTGGTTCATCGTTGCGCGGGTGCGGGCGTCTTTTGGCTGCAGTGCCGGGCCGTCGAACGCCTCGTCGACATAGCGGGCGATTGCGCTGGTTTCGAACAGGCGAAACCCGTCATGCTCGACGGCCGGAATGCGGCCGAAAGGGTGATGCTCGAAGTACCAGGCGGGAGTGCCCTCGGCGGCAAAGACATCGACCGGCACAAGGTCGTAGTCGATGCCTTTTTCCGCCAGCACGAGGCGGACGATGCGCACATAGACGCTGTAGTCCGCCCCGTAGACGACCGGCTTGGCCATGGCTGCCGGCTTACGCCATCGCCTTCTGCAAATTCTCGTCGATCTTGTCGAGGAAGCCGGTGGTCGACAGCCATGGTTGGTCGGGACCGATCAAGAGCGACAGGTCCTTGGTCATGAAGCCGCTCTCAACCGTCTGGATGCAGACCTTCTCCAGCGTGTCGGCAAATCGCTTCAACTCGGCATTATCGTCGAGCTTGGCGCGGTGGGCGAGGCCGCGCGTCCAGGCGAAGATCGAGGCGATCGAATTGGTCGAGGTTTCCTCGCCCTTCTGGTGCTGGCGATAGTGGCGCGTCACGGTGCCGTGCGCGGCCTCCGCTTCCACCGTCTTGCCGTCCGGCGTCATCAGCACGGAGGTCATCAGGCCAAGCGAGCCAAAACCTTGCGCCACCGTGTCGGACTGGACGTCGCCGTCATAATTCTTGCAGGCCCAGACGTAGCCGCCAGACCATTTCAGGGCGGAGGCCACCATGTCGTCGATCAGCCGGTGCTCGTACCACAGCTTCTTCGCCTTGAACTCGGCCTCGAATTCAGCCTCGTAGACCTCCTGGAAAATGTCCTTGAAGCGGCCGTCGTAGGCTTTGAGGATGGTGTTCTTGGTCGAGAGATAAACCGGATAGTTGCGCAGCAGGCCGTAATTCAGCGAGGCGCGGGCGAATTCCCGGATGGAGTCGTCGAGATTGTACATCGCCATGGCAACGCCGGCGCCGGGTGCGTCGTACACGTCATGCTCGATCACCTTGCCGTCCTCGCCGACGAACTTGATGGTCAGCTTGCCCTTGCCGGGGAAGCGGAAATCGGTGGCGCGATACTGGTCGCCGAAGGCATGACGGCCGACGATGATCGGCTTGGTCCATCCCGGCACCAAACGCGGCACGTTCTTCATGATGATCGGTTCGCGAAAAATCGTGCCGCCGAGAATGTTGCGGATGGTGCCGTTGGGCGACTTCCACATCTTCTTCAGCTTGAATTCCTCGACGCGCTGCTCGTCGGGCGTGATCGTCGCGCATTTCACGCCGACGCCCCATTTCTTGATGGCATTGGCCGAATCGATGGTCACCTGGTCGTTGGTGGCGTCGCGGTGCTCGACGCCGAGGTCGTAATATTCGAGCTTCAGGTCGAGATAAGGGTGGATCAGCTTGTCCTTGATGAACTGCCAGATGATGCGGGTCATCTCGTCGCCGTCGAGCTCGACGACCGGGTTCGCCACCTTGATCTTCGCCATGAAAAGAATGCCTCGCTTTTGGGGAACTAAACGGCCTTGCCCGCATGGCTTCGGCCGGGGATGCGGAGCGTATATCAAAGCCTATTTGGCCGCGCAAACGCCGATCCGTGCAGAATGGGTCGTCTGTGCCGCGACCGGTGTTTTGCAAAAGCTTCATTTTGCCGAGCGGATGTGGCAGGGAACGCTGAAATGCCGCAAACAGCAGTTCATTGAGATCATGTCCGCCGTCGATCATCCTGAAAACGCATCCGCCGCCGGGCCGGCGATCATCCTGGTCGAGCCGCAGCTCGGCGAGAATATCGGCATGGTTGCGCGCGCCATGGCCAATTTCGGCCTTGCCGAACTGAGACTGGTCAACCCGCGTGACGGCTGGCCGAGCGAGAAGGCGCGCGCCGCCGCCAGCCGCGCCGACCATGTCATCGATGCCGTAACAGTGTTCGGCGATCTGGCGTCCGCCGTCGCCGACCTCAACTTCGTCTTCGCCACCACGGCGCGGGAGCGCGACGGCTTCAAACCCGTGCGTGGTCCGGTCGAGGCGGGCAGGGCGCTGAGGGCGCGTCAGATGGCCGGCCTGCGCACCGGCATCTTGTTCGGCCGCGAGCGTTTTGGGCTCTACAATGACGAGGTCGGGCTGGCCGACGAGATCGTCACCTTCCCGGTCGATCCCGGCTTTTCGTCGCTCAACATCGCCCAGGCCGTGCTGTTGATGTCGTATGAGTGGATGAAATCCGGCCTGGAGGACGAGACGGCGACCAATTTCTCCAGTCCTGAAATGAAGCCGGCGAGCAAGGAAGAGTTGCACGGCCTGTTTGCCTATCTCGAAGGCGCGCTCGAAGCGCGCGGTTATTTCCGCCCGGCGCCCAAGAAACCCAAGATGGTCGACAATCTGCGCGCCGTCTTGACGCGCGCCGGTTTCGCCGAGCCGGAACTGAAAGTGCTGCGTGGCATCATCTCGTCGCTCGACCGGTTTTCGCCGGCCATGCCGCGCGGTGACGGCTCGCCGGGAGACGATCCAAGGCGTTTGCCGGCCGCTGCGCGAAAACCCCAGGCAGACAAAGAAGATTAGAAATCGCTAAGCTTCGAACGGCTGAAGTAACCGAATTTTATTTGCTTATCATCCATTGTTGTCAAAACGGGGTGGCAGATGTTCACGTCCAAAATCGGCCGTATGCGCTTCTTCTTCTATTCCCTCGGCGTAGCCCTGCTCGAGGCCGTTCTTGCCGTGCTGTGCATCGTTGGCACGATCGGCTTTGAGGGGCTGGTCAACTCGGCGCCCGGTCCATCGCGGCAAGAGATGGCAGGCGCGGTTCTGATCGTTTCCCTCCTGGCTGTGGTCATGCGTGCCAACATCGCCTGGCGACGCAGCCGCGACGCCAACGGCAAAGCCTGGATCCTGTGGTCCTACATCGTGTTCTGCGCCATCTACGCCTTTCTGCAGGCAGGCACGCTGCTGGTCATCGATTTCAACAATCCGGAAAGCACGTCCAGCGGTTTGAACCTGCTTGCGCTGTCGATCTTTGGCCTTTGGTGCACGATTCTGGTGGCTAAGCCGGTGGCGGGCATCAATATCGACGAACTGACATCGGTTTTCGATTTCGATGGCGATACGCCCATGCCTGCGGCATCCAGCCGGATGGCCAGCAGCGCGGCACAGTCTTCCATGCGCAACGCCATACCGGCCACGCGCTCGGTGCCGTCCGCCCAGCCTCTGGGCCGTCCGCGGCCCGCCGGCTTCGGCAAGCGCGGGCTCTAGAGCAACCGAGGCAAGGTCGTCTTCGCCGGCTTTGCTAAGAACTTGCTGACATTCGCCACTTCAAGGCCATGATGGTTGCAGATAGAACGGCATTGGCCAATGACCGCCAAGCCTTCTGATCCAGCCTCTTTCATGGTCCGATATCAATGAGCCACCGTCCGATACTGATGTTCGATTCCGGCGTTGGCGGATTGACCGTGCTGCGCGAAGCGCGCGTGCTGATGCCCGACCGGCGCTTCGTCTACGTCGCCGATGACAAGGCCTTTCCCTACGGCGCCTGGGAAGAGCCGGCGCTGCAGGCCCATATAGTCGAGCTCTTCGCCAAGCTGCTCGACCGTTTTGATCCGGAAATTTCGGTCGTCGCCTGCAATACCGCTTCGACGCTGGTGATCGATGCGTTGCGGGAAAAATTCCCTGGCCATCCCTTTGTCGGCACGGTGCCGGCAATCAAGCCGGCTGCCGAGCGCACCCGGTCCGGGCTGGTCTCGGTGCTGGCGACGCCGGGCACGGTGAAGCGCCAGTACACGCGCGACCTGATCGGCAAATGGGCGCAGAAATGCCATGTCCGGCTGGTCGGCAGCAACAATCTGGCCGGACTGGCCGAGGCCTACATGCGTGAGGGCTTTGTCGACGAGGAGGCCGTGCGTGCCGAGATCGCACCGTGTTTCGTCCAGCATGACGATTTGCGCACGGACATCGTCGTGCTCGCCTGCACGCACTATCCGTTCCTGGCTAATCGCATGCGCAAGACCGCGCCCTGGCCGGTCGACTGGATCGACCCGGCCGAGGCGATTGCGCGGCGCGCTCTGTCGCTGCTTCCGGCTGTCGACGGGCCACTGCCGCAAAGCGAGCCCGACATCGCCGTCTTTACCTCCGGAAACGCGGATTTCGCCATCAGCCGGCTGATGCAGGGTTTTGGATTGAGCGCGCGCTAATGCATGTCGCCCAAAAGTGCGCAGCGGTTTTGGGACAACGACATCCATAAAAACAAAAAACTAAGGCGCGTCGCCGACGCGCTTTAGACAGGTTCGAAGACAATGACGCGTCGATCCGGATCGGCCGAAACAAGCCTTAGCGTCAGGCCATCGCCCTGCCTGAACCCTGAGGCCTTCACATTCGCAACGACAGGCATGTCCGAGAGCTGAACGCGCACACGCTGATCACCGACGTCGGTGACGACGGCCTTGAATGTTTCACCCATGCGCCCCCTCAGCATCACCGCCTCGGCAAGGTCGATGGCCGCGTGGTTGATCTGCGAGGCGCGGGCGCCTGCGCGGCCCATCACCTTCGGCAGTCTGGAAAACGCCTCGGTAACGGCTTGCGGCACCGGCTGGCCGTTGGCGATGGCCAGCACGCAGCGCACGACATAGCGATCGGCCAGCCGCCTCAGGGGCGCTGTGGCGTGGGCATAGGTCGCGGCCATCGCCTCGTGCCAGGGGACAACGCCTTCTTCATAGGGTTGGTAGGACGCACCGGAGCCGGCGCGGCGGATTTCCAGCATCAGCGCTGCCTGGTGCATGTTGGTCGGATCGAGGGTTCGCTGATAGTCGGACAGGCTGGTCGAAGGAGGCCAGGACAGGCCTAAGGCCCGTGCCGCGCTGCGCAGTCTTTGTACTTTGGAAGCATCGGGCGGCGCCATCACCCGGAACAAGCCGGTCCGGTGTGCCAGCATGGCGTCGGCAATCGCCATGTTGGCGGCCAGCGAAAGTGCTGCGTTGTCTTGCTCGGATTGCAGCAGCGGTCTGAACGCAAGCTGGAATGTGCCATCGGCAAGCTGTTCCACCTCCTGCTCGGGCGGGTCGACGCGCGAAGCGCCGCGACGGTCTTCGGCCGCCGCCATGCGCCGCGCGATTTCGGCGAAGCCGACTGGGACGTCGGCGGCCTGCACGCTGTCATAGGCGAGCTTGGCGCGGCTTTGAATGATTGCCCGCTCCGCGCCATCCAGCCTTACCGCTCCGTCGTCGGCGATCCGGACCGTGAAGATGACAGCCGGACGCGGACCGCCGGGCAGCAAGCTCGCGGCGCCCTCGGCAATGACCCGGGGATAGAGCCCGGCCTTGCCGTCCGGCAAATACAGGGTTTCGCCCCGCGCCCAGGCTTCGCGATCCACCGCGTCGCCGTCCGCGACGAACCAGGCTACGTCGGCAATCGCATAGTGCAACAGAAGGTCGCTACCGCTCGCTTCGATCGAAAACGCTTGGTCAAGATCGGTGGAAGCCGCGGGATCGAGCGTCACGAAGGGCATCGCCGTGCGGTCGGCATGCTGGTCGGGCACGCGCCTGGCCGCCATCTGTGCCATGGCCATTACATCAGGGGGAAATCCCTCCGGCACATGGAACTCGGTGCGGATTTTCGCGAGGCCGGTAGCGAGTGCCTGCGAGGGATCGTTCAACGATTTCATGGCGCCGTCCTACACCGGCGTTGCGGGCACGGGAAGGTGGTTTTGCCGGCAGTGCCGGCCGACCATGGGCAGGCATAAGCGCGGAACGGAAGTTGACCGCCAGCGCTGGAACCGTCGCCGGAGCGCAACGTTTCTTCCTCTGGCA
Organism: Mesorhizobium sp. C268A; assembly: GCF_040324475.1. Classification (NCBI taxonomy): domain Bacteria; kingdom Pseudomonadati; phylum Pseudomonadota; class Alphaproteobacteria; order Hyphomicrobiales; family Phyllobacteriaceae; genus Mesorhizobium; species Mesorhizobium sp. C268A. Next base: position 128,594 of record NZ_JAMYVX010000001.1, on the reverse strand, counting down.
GCAAAGGAGGAGCCGATATGCCTGCAACCTCAAAAGCACAGCAAAAGGCCGCTGGAGCAGCCCTGTCGGCCAAGCGCGGCGAGACCAGGAAGAGCGAGCTTCAAGGCGCGTCGAAGTCGATGTACAATTCGATGAGCGAAAAACAGCTCGAGGAATTCGCCGAGACCAAGCGCAAAGGCCTGCCGGAGAAGAAATCGGCAGACTGAAACCTTGAACCGAGTTGATAAGCAAAGCCCGTGGCCGAAACCACGGGCTTCTTCGATTCAGGCCAAGCCCGAAACTCCTGACGTCACCAGCAGCGCTTCACCTTGTAGCGGATGACCTTCTTGTGGCCATGCCGCCAGATGACCTTCTTCTTCACCACGACATGGCAGGTCTGACGATGCTTGTGGCCCTGCCAATGCTTGGCCATCGCTGGCTCGGGCACGGCGATCGACATCGTCCCGGCCAGGACGGCTGCACCGACCAACGAGAGGAAAAACTTCTTCATGCGACTTCGGGCTCCTTTGGCTCCAGTCCCTTCCTAAATGCCGTCGGCGCAACAACCTCCCGCCGCATCCGGCACGGCACTCAACGCCAAAGACGTGATATGGTTGCCGGGCCCAGCGCCAGCGACGCGCTTGACTCTGCTCAAATCTCCGTTTAACGAGCGCACCAACACCGGGCCGCAATGCCCGGTTGTTTCTTTTGCATGGCAAGACCCGGGAAAGCAGGTTTATCGTTTCCTGGGTTTTGTCTAGACTGACGTGTCCCGTGGGTTTTCCGCCGCGTTGCGTGGGAAAACCCTGTCAGGCCTCGAAAACGGAGGCCAGAGGAGGGCGCGTTTCCTTCACCCGGACCATGAGGTTCCGGGTGGTTTGTTTTGAAAGGGAATGCGATGAGCAAGCGCGAATCCGCGAAGTACAAGATCGACCGCCGTCTCGGCGAAAACATCTGGGGCCGCCCGAAGTCCCCGGTCAACAAGCGTGAATACGGCCCCGGCCAGCACGGCCAGCGCCGCAAGGGCAAGCTTTCCGATTTCGGCCTGCAGCTGCGCGCCAAGCAGAAGCTGAAGGGTCACTATGGTGATGTCTCCGAAAAGCAGTTCCGCAAGGTCTATGAAGAGGCTGATCGCCGCAAGGGCGACACCTCCGAGAACCTGATCGGCCTGCTCGAGTCGCGTCTCGACGCGGTCGTCTACCGCTCCAAGTTCGTGCCGACCATTTTCGCGGCTCGCCAGTTCGTCAACCACGGCCACGTCAACGTCAACGGCAAGCGCGTCAACATCGGCTCGTACCGTTGCAAGCCGGGCGACGTCGTCGAAGTGCGCGAAAAGTCGAAGCAGCTGGTCATCGTGCTGGAAGCGGTCGGCCTCGCCGAGCGCGACGTGCCGGACTATATCGAAGTCGATCACAACAAGATGGTCGCGACCTTCTCGCGCATCCCCGGCCTGGCCGACGTTCCGTTCGCCGTGCAGATGGAGCCGAACCTGGTCGTCGAATTCTATTCGCGCTGATCGATCGCTTTTCTGCGATACCGGAAAGGGCCGCCCGTCGAGGCGGCCTTTTCTTTGTCGGCCATGTCCGCTAATCCGGCACTCTCGGCTATGGAAAGCGACAAGCCATGAATATGCTGGCAGACATCGAAAAAGTTGAACCGATTGCTGAAGGCGGCTTCCATCCGCTGTTTGCCGACGTGCCGTCATCGGTCGAGTTCAACAAACTGCGTAAGCGGCTGTTGCGGTTAACCCGTCAGGCGGTCGAGGATTTCGCCATGGCGAGGCCCGGCGACCGCTGGCTGGTGGCCTTGTCCGGCGGCAAAGATTCCTACGGCCTGCTCGCCGTGCTGCTCGATCTCAAATGGCGCGGCCTTTTGCCGGTCGAGCTGCTCGCCTGCAATCTCGACCAGGGCCAGCCGAACTTTCCGAAGCACATTTTGCCCGATTACCTCAATGCGCATGGCATCGCCCATCGCATCGAGTATCAGGACACCTATTCGGTGGTCACCGACAAGCTGCCTCAGGGCAGCACCTATTGTTCGCTGTGCTCGCGGCTGCGGCGCGGCCATCTCTATCGCATTGCGCGCGAGGAGGGCTGTTCGGCGCTGGTGCTCGGCCACCACCGCGAGGACATTCTCGAAACCTTCTTCATGAATCTAATCCATGGCGGCCACCTTGCCGCCATGCCGCCAAAGCTGCTCAATGACGACGGTGACGTCATGGTGCTGCGGCCGCTGAGCTACTGCGCCGAGGTCGATCTGGAGAAATTCGCCGCCGCGATGAAATTCCCGATCATTCCCTGCGATCTCTGCGGCAGCCAGGAAGGCCTGCAGCGCTACGCCATGAAGGCGATGCTGGACGACATGGAAAAGCGCATGCCGGGCCGCAAGGACACGATGCTGCGCGCGCTGTCCAACACCAGGCCCTCGCATCTGCTCGACAGAAAGCTGTTCGACTTTGCCGCCCTCAATGGCAGCCTCAGCACAGGACAAGACATTTCCGATGATATTTGACGACCAAGCGATCGACTGGCTGGCCGAGCTTCTCGCCGATGCAGCCAGGGCCGAAATCATGCCACGCTTTCGCCGGCTGGGCGAGGGCGACATCAGACAGAAGACCTCGGCTGCCGACCTGGTGACCGAGGCCGACATCAACGCCGAGCGGCTGATCACGGCCAGGCTGCGCGAGCGCTATCCCACGGCGATGATCGTCGGCGAGGAAGCCTGTTCCGACAATCCGGCGCTGCTTCAGGGGCTCGGCGATGCCGACCTCGCCTTCGTCGTCGACCCGGTCGACGGCACCTTCAACTTCGCCTCCGGCGTGCCGCTCTTCGGCGTCATGCTGAGCGTCGTCGTCAAGGGCGAAACCGTCGCCGGTATCATCCATGACCCCGTAGGCCGGGACTGGCTGATCGGCGCCAAGGGCGCCGGCAGCCATATCCGCCATGCGCATGGCGCGCTGGAGACGGTGCACGTCGCCGATGCCGTGCCGATCTCGCAGATGACCGGCTCCGTCTCCTGACAATATCTGGCGGAACCGCAACGCTCGCTCCTGGCGCGCAACCAGACCAAGACCCTGTCGCAGTTCGGCTATCGCTGCGCGGCACATGAATACCGTCTTCTGGCCAGCGGCCATGCCCATTTCGTCGTCTACAACAAACTGATGCCGTGGGACCATCTGGTCGGTGTGCTGATCCACGCCGAGGCCGGCGGCTACACCGCGGCGGATCGACGGCAGCGCCTATCTGCCCTCGCATATCGACGGCGGCATTCTTGTCGCCCCGGACAAGGAAAGCTGGCAGGAGTTGCGCAGGGAACTCTGGGCGCAATAATCGGTCCAACTGCTGGTAGAGGCTTTCGTCAAGTATATTGGCTCTGTTATAGTGTCCAATCTCTCGCGAAGTCGGAAGCTGCGAAATGAAACATCGGTCCGCAATTGTTGCAACGGCGCTTGCACTTGCCTTGGCCGCCGCTGGCGCCACTGAGGCAAGATCGCAGGAACGCGCGTGCGGCAGTCGCGATCCCGTCGATACCATAGACGAGATGTTTTCCGCGATCTTTGCCTGTTGGCAGCCGCCGCCTGGAAGTGCTGGCATGACCCTGACGCTGAGTTTCTCAATTCGCAAAAACGGCACGCTGATGGGCAAACCGCGCGCCACTTTCTCCCATATGGGAGATGATGCCTCGCTCAACCGGGTCTTTGTGTCATCCGTGCTCGAAGCTCTCGACAAGGCTCTGCCGATGCCTCTTTCGGACAGCATGGGTGGCGCCATCGCAGGGCGCCCGCTGTTCCCTCGTTTCACGGCAGTGATTGGCGGCGCATCCTGAAACGCGTCGCTTGAAAGTGGCTGCGGTCTGAGACAAATAAAACTCGTAGCGCAGAACAGTTGCTCAATGCAGGTCGGTGACGTGCCCTGAAATGGGTGGGTTGTGCGGCTGGAACATCTTGCCGCGCTCGGCGATCAGGATCATCAGCAGGGCCGCGACCGAGACGCTGCAGAAGCCGGCGGCAAGCGGCGTCACCGTGCCGTTGAAGGCCTGGCCGATCAGCGTGCCGAGGATGCCGCCGAGAAAAGTCTGCATGAAGCCCAGGATGGACGACGCGGTGCCCGCCAGTTGGCCGAGCGGCTCCATCGCGAGCGCGTTGAAATTGGCGCCGAGCGCGCCGAACGGGAGCATCGCGCTGGCGAAGAAGGTGATGAACAGCCAGAGTGGCATCTTCATTTGAAGCGAAACGGTGAGCCAGGCAAGGCTGATCACCAGGAACAACAGCAGTGCGCTCTGCGACAGGCGGCGCATGCCGATGCGGCCGACCAGGCGCGAGTTGAGGTAGTTCGAAAAAGCGAGAACGCCGGCGACACCCGCGAAGATGACAGGAAACAATTCGCCGACATGAAAAATGTCGACATAGATCTGCTGTGCGGAGGCGATGAAGCCGAACATGGCGGCGAAAATGAAGGTGCTGGCAAAGGCGTAGCAAAGCGCCATGCGGTTGGTGAGCACGATGCGGAAACCACCGACGACGGATGAGACTGTCAGCGGCCGGCGGTACTCCGGATGCAGCGTCTCCGGCAGCCGCAGCAGCGACCACGCCGACACGATCAGCGCCCCGACGGCCATGGTGACGAAGATCCAGTGCCATGTTGCGAACAGCATGATGACCTGGCCGATCCCAGGCGCGATCACCGGGATGGCCATGAACACCATGAAGATCAGAGACATCACCTTGGCCATGCGCCGACCGTCGAACGTGTCGCGCACGATCGAGACGGCGATGACGCGGGTCGCCGCCGCACCGATGCCTTGCACCAGCCGGCACAGCAGCAGGACGGCGAATGACGGGGCGATGGCGGCAGCTGCCGCCGCCACGACATAAATCGCCAGCCCGGCAACGAGCGGCGCGCGGCGCCCGAACCGGTCCGAGATCGGTCCGAAGAAAAGCTGTCCGCCACCGAAGCCCAATATATAGGCGGTGATCACATACTGGCGGTGGTTTTCATTCTCAACGCCAAGCGTGGCGCCGATTTGCTGCAGTGCCGGCAGCATGATGTCGATGGCCAGCGAGTTCAACGCCATCAGTGCCGCGCACAGCGCGATGAATTCCCAGCGCGGAATAGGCAATTTGCGTGCCTGTTGCGGCGCTTTTGCTGGCTGGTCCACGGCGGGTCCGATCTTCAAAACGATATGCGCCGGCATGCCGGCGCATAAGTTCGTCCTCACTCCGATAGGGGGAGGTAACATTTTGCCGGGGCGGGGCTGCCCCGTCTCAACTCAGAATCAGGCTGTCGCTTTGACGCTGACGCCCTTGTCGACGAGCAACGTCTGCAGCTCGCCCGCCTGGAACATTTCGCGGATGATGTCGCAGCCGCCGACGAATTCGCCCTTGACGTAAAGCTGCGGGATCGTCGGCCAGTTCGAATATTCCTTGATGCCTTGGCGCAGTTCGGCCGAGGTCAGCACGTCGACGCCCTTGTAGTCGGCGCCGATGTAATCGAGGATCTGGACGACCTGGCCGGAAAAGCCGCACTGCGGAAAACCGGGCGTGCCCTTCATGAAAAGGACGACGTCGTTGCCCTTCACTTCGCTGTCGATGTAGTCGTTGATGCCGCTCATGAGATATCCTTTCACGCCTGTGGGAGTCAGGCTCGAAGCATAGCCATCAAATAAACCCATAGATGGGCCGAAACAAGATGTTTGCGCCGCCGTCGCGGAAATGGCGCAAAGGATCGCCTGTCTTGGGCCAAGCATCCCTGCCGATTGCAGCCTCCGGGACATGATGAAAAGACGATATGGCGCCGCCCTTCCGATCGCCATCCTGCTGGCCGCGATTGCCGTTGTCTGGTGGCCGAGACGCCCGGAGCCGCCGCCGCTGGTCATTGGCGGTGACCTGCCCGCGCCTTGCCGGAATGTCGCCTTCGAGGCGGTGACCTATGTCGTCTGCGAGACCGATCTTCGCGCCGACAGCATCGGTGTTTTCCACGCCGGCGCCGATGGCAAGCCTTTTGGTTCGCTCGAAGCCTTCGACAAGGCGGTTGCGGGCGAGGGGAGGCCGGTGCTGCTCGCCGTGAATGGCGGCATGTATCACGAGGATTTGTCGCCGGTCGGCCTGCTGGTCGAGAACGGCAGCGAGAAGTCGCCGCTCAACCTTGCCGACGGCGAAGGCAATTTCTTCCTGAAACCGAACGGCGTCTTTCTGGTCGGCAATGACGGCAAGGCGGCTGTCATGGAAAGCAACGCCTATGCGGTTACCAAACGCGATGTTGCCTTCGCCACGCAGTCCGGCCCGATGCTGGTGATCGATGGCAAGATTCACCCACGCTTCGAGCCGAACGGAACCTCGCGCTACATCCGCAACGGCGTCGGCGTGCGCGATGAAAACACCGTTTTGCTGGCGATCTCGCGGTCTGAGGTCAGTTTCGGCAGCTTTGCGCGGCTGTTTCGCGACGCGCTACAATGCCGCAACGCGCTGTTCCTCGACGGCGCGGTCTCCGCGCTGTCGGATGGGAAAAGAATGATGTCGGCGGACAATACCCGGCGGGCCCGATCATCTCAGTGTCGGCGAAGCCGATCACGTCAGTGTCGGCGAAGCAGCCGCAGAAACAGTAGGCCAGTCTGGCTTCAGTCCGGCACACTGGTCTGCAACGCCAGCGCGTGCAGCACGCCGCCCATATTGCCCTTCAGCGCATCATAGACCATTTGGTGCTGCTGGACGCGGCTCTTTCCGCGGAAGCTCTCGGCCACCACTTCGGCTGCATAGTGATCGCCGTCGCCGGCGAGGTCGCGGATCGTCACCTTGGCGTCCGGAATGCCGTCCTTGATCAGTTTTTCGATGTCGTGGGCATCCATTGCCATGGCAAAATCCTGTTCTGGGCGGCTAGGCACGAAGTGACTCGGACGGCAGCCTAAAGCCTTTCTGGTCCGGGTTGAAGCCGTTCTGTCGGCGACGCAGTGTCTAAGGGCCATCCTGCGGCGGGTGCACCACACCATCTTCGGTGATGTCGTCGCGGGTCGAGAACCCCCGGCCAAGGCTGAACACCAGGACATAGAGCGGGATGTTGAGCGCCAGGTTGATGATCGGGAGATAGCTGGTCATCTGCCACAGGGGCGAAAAGAATGGTTGGCCATAGCCGTCGCAGATCAGCGATGACCCGTATTCCCACAGCGCGCCGGTAATGACCGCAATGGCAAAGAGCTTGATGCAGGTGGCGACATGCCTTGCGCGCGCCGGGTTCGGCAAAAGGCGGCTCCACAGCACCAGGCAGACGATGGGGATCGCATAGATCAGACTTTGCAAGGCCAGCATCTGCAGTGTGCCATTGGCCGCCTCAATGAACTGGTCACGCCTTTCCAGCAGCGGACAGACCTCGCTCGAGGTCGTCGACAGCAGGAAAAAGACGAACGGCCCGAGGAACCAGAAGAAGAACAGCGACGGCCAGAAGACGACTGCGATCAGCGTCCGGGCTGCCAGGCTGGTCAAATGGACTTGTCCATGAAGTTCGGGAACCAGCCTTCGTGGGCGGCGGTCAATTCGCTGACCGGGATCGCCCTGGCATCGCCGAGCTTCAGTTCGTTTCCACCGGTCGAGCCGATCCATGGCGCAAAGATGCCGAGCTTGCTCTGTTCCTCGCGGATGGCGTCCCATTCCTTGCTCTGCGGATCGACGGACAGCGTCAGCAGGTAGCGGCCCTGGTCTTCGCCGAACCAGACCGGGATCGGGTCGGTGCCGGCGAGCCCCGGAATGGTGGCGCCGATGCCGGACGCCATCGCCATTTCGGCCAGGGCTATCGCCAAGCCGCCATCGGAAAGGTCATGCGCCGCGGTCACGACGCCCGACGCGATCAGCGCGCGCACATGGTCGCCGACGCGCTTTTCATGGGCGAGGTCGACGGATGGCGGCGGCCCGTCGGTGCGGCCATGGATGTCCCTGAAATAGGCGGACTGGCCGAGATGGCTGCCCCAGCTTGCGGGCGCGCCGACCAGCAGGATCATCTGGCCCTCGGCGGCAAAGCCGATACGGGTCATCTTCGACCAGTCGGCAATCAGCCCCACGCCGCCGATGGTCGGCGTCGGCAGGATACCTTGGCCATTGGTTTCGTTGTAGAGCGAGACATTGCCCGACACGATCGGGAAGCCGAGCGCCCGACAGGCATCGCCAATGCCTTTCACCGCGCCGACCAGTTGGCCCATGATCTCAGGCCGTTCCGGATTGCCGAAATTGAGGTTGTCGGTGGCCGCCAGCGGCAGCGCGCCGGTGGCGGTGAGGTTGCGCCAGCATTCGGCCACCGCCTGCTTGCCGCCTTCGTACGGGTCGGCCTCGCAATAGCGCGGCGTGACGTCGGAGGAGAAGGCGAGCGCCTTGGTCGGATGGCCTTCGACGCGCACCACGCCGGCGTCGCCGCCGGGAAGCTGCAGCGAATTGCCCTGGATCAGCGTGTCGTACTGCTCCCACACCCAGCGGCGCGACGACAGGTTCGGCCCGCCGAGCAGTTTCAACAGCGCATCGGCAACGTCGGCCTTCGGCGCATCGCCGGCTGCGAGCGCCGCCGGCTTCTTCGGCTCGACCCAGGGGCGGTCATATTCCGGCGCCTTGTCGCCAAGGTCCTTGATCGGCAGATTGGCGACCTCGTCGCCCTGATGGATGACGCGGAAACGCAGATCGTCGGTGGTCTTGCCGACGATAGCGAAGTCGAGGCCCCATTTGTGGAAGATCGCCTCGGCTTCCTTTTCCTTCTCGGGGCGCAGCACCATCAGCATGCGCTCCTGACTCTCCGACAGCATCATCTCATAGGCGCTCATGCGCTCTTCGCGCACCGGCACCTGGTCGAGGTGAAGCTCGATGCCGAGGTCGCCCTTGGCGCCCATCTCGACCGCCGAACAGGTGAGGCCGGCCGCACCCATGTCCTGGATGGCGATGACGGCGCCAGACGCCATCAGCTCAAGACAGGCTTCGAGCAGGCATTTTTCGGTGAAGGGATCGCCGACCTGCACGGTCGGGCGCTTCTCGTCGATCTTGTCGTCGAACTCGGCCGAGGCCATCGTGGCGCCGCCGACGCCGTCGCGCCCGGTCTTGGCGCCGAGATAGACGACCGGCAGGCCGACGCCCTTGGCTTCCGACAGGAAGATCGCATCGGTCTTGGCGAGGCCCGCGGCAAAGGCGTTGACCAGGATGTTGCCGTTGTAGCGGGCGTCGAAATTGACCTCGCCGCCGACGGTCGGCACGCCAAAGGCGTTGCCGTATCCTCCGACGCCGGAAACCACGCCGCTGACCAGGTGCCTGGTCTTGGGATGGTCCGGTGCCCCGAAGCGCAAAGCGTTCATCGCCGCAATCGGCCGCGCGCCCATGGTGAAGACGTCGCGCAATATGCCGCCGACGCCGGTCGCCGCACCCTGGTAGGGCTCGATGTAGGAGGGATGGTTGTGGCTCTCCATCTTGAAGACGACGCAGTCGCCGTCGCCGATATCGACCACGCCGGCGTTCTCGCCCGGACCCTGGATGACCTGCGGCCCGGTGGTCGGCAGCGTGCGCAGCCATTTCTTCGAGGATTTGTAGGAGCAGTGCTCATTCCACATCGCCGAGAAGATGCCGAGTTCGGTAAAGCTCGGTTCGCGCCCGACCAGATCGAGGATGCGCTGGTATTCGTCGGGCTTCAGCCCATGCGCGGCTATGAGTTCCGGGGTGATCGGCACGGAATTGGAAATGGTCATGGGCGGCGATTGATGTCCATGGGAGAGGGGAATTTGAGTCCCCTCATATCGCAAGCTTTGGCGTGATACACCCCATTGGATGACGAAAAACGCCGGAAAACCACAGGGCGACGATGGTAGCGGGGAGCCGCTGGGGAACGCTATGGCATCCCGGCCGTTAGGCCTCAAACCAATCAGGAGATTTCGACATGGCCACCAAGCAAGGCAAGAAAGACAATCGCCTCTCCGACAAGGAGGCCATGCATATTGCCGAGACCACCGACGTTTCGCCCAAGCAGGCCAAGGACCTGGCCGAGAAGCACGGCAAGGACAAGGGCGCAAAGGAAGCCAAAAACTTCAAGGCAGAGGGCTGAACCTGAGATCGGTACACAGGCGCACGGTTTAGCGCCAACGATTCAGGACGAACTGTCGTAGCCGGCGCGGCCTTCCTCCAGCAGCCGCCGGATCACCGCGACGCCGCCGGTGATGTCCTCGCGCCGCCTTGGCTGCGAGACGCCGAAACGCACGCCGTGAAAAACCTGCTCGGAACGCCCCGCCTTGAACTCGTCCTCGTCGTCGAGGAGCACGCCATTTTCGAGGCATGCGCTCCTGAACGTGCCGGACAGCCAGGGATCGGGCAGCGTCAGCCAGACGAAGGGCACGCTGCCGTGTGACTTGAAGGCGAAACCCGCCAGTGTCTCGCGCACGATGGCGATGCGGGCGGCAATTTCGGCAATGCTGCGTTTGCGGATATCGCCAGCCTGCCCTGACAGCACCAGCCGCGCATTCACCTCCGCCAGCAGGAACGGCATCCCGCCGGTCATCATCTTGTGGGCGACGCGGATGCGATGGCGATAGGCGGGCGGGCAGGAGAGCCAGCCGCCGCGAACACCTGCCGCGACCGATTTCGACAGACCGCCGGCGACAATGGTGCGCTCGGGTGCATATTCGGCGATGAGCGGCGTCGGATCTTCGGTCAGGCCGCCATAGAGATCGTCCTCGATGACGATGACATTGTACGCGCGCGCGACACGAGCGATCGCCTCGCGGCGCGAAACCGACAGGATCGCCAGCGTCGGGTTCTGCACCGTCGGCATCAGGAAGATTATCTTCGGGTGCTTTTGCGCGCAGACGCGTTCGAAATCCTCGGGATCGAGGCCTTCTTCGTCCGATGCCACCAGTGCTATGCGCCGCCCGATCAGCCCGGCGCTGCGGGCGATCTGCGAATAGGTGAGGTGCTCGAAGGCGACATAGTCGCCCGGCGTGGTCAGTGCCGCAATCGCCGCCATCACCGCGGCATGTGTGCCAAGCGTGGGAACGATGGTGTCGGCCGCCGGACGGAACGAATTGCGCGACAGCCAGCGGGCGCCGGCCTCGAACCAGCGCTCCGGAAAATCCCTGGTGTAGCTCGAAATCTCGTGCGGGTGTTCCTGCACCGTGCGCGAGAGCATGTCAGCGACAATGGCGCCCTGGCCGATGTCGGGCGCGGCAGTGCTGTCGAAACGCAGTTTGCCGGGCGGCGCATCGACATAGCGCGTGCCTTGCACGGCAGGCTCGGCGAATTCGGGTGACGCTTCCGATTGCTGCGCCAGCACATAGGTCCCGCGACCGACTTCGCCGCTCACCAGGCCGCGCTCGCGCAGCAGCTGATAGGCTCGGCCGATCGTGCCGACCGTCGTGCCGATATCATAGGCGAGATCGCGCTGCGGCGGCAATTTTGCCCCGGCATCGATGACGCCCTTGTCGATGTCCGACTCGATGCTGTCGGCAAGGCGCTGGTAAAGCGGGCCGGAACCGATGGTGAGGTCAGGGAGCCAATTTGTCATGGTGACAATTCTGTATATTGCACCAGATCGGGTGTCAATGCATATCAGAACCGTACCAAGATGGGTACAATTTGCAAGGTTGGCAGAAAGACAATGGATACAATCGAGACAATCCGCTGCGCGGGCATTGAATTGGTCGGGCCGCGCCCGTCCAGCCGGCGAGGCTTTGTCGGCCGGATCGTGCATGTAGTCAGATCGCTGGCGCGATGGATCGACGTGCTGATCGAGCGCCGTCGCGGCCGCCTGGCTTTGCTCGAAATGACCGACGAGCAGCTCAGGGACATCGGTGTGTCGCGTGACGACGCTCACCGCGAAGGCATCAGGCGACTAACTTGTAGTCTGGTCAGCGGCGTGTGCCCGGAGCCCTGAGGCGTGAGACGCCCTTATCGGCAAGCACGGCGAGGATGCACAGCACCAGGAAAACACCGGTGACGGCCAGCGCCGCAAGGGCGACGTTGGCCGCGCCGTTTTTCGCAACGTCGAGGAACGGGTAGGGTACTTCGCCTGCGATCGGTGCGCGCGCCAGCGCATAGGCGAGATAGGCGATCGGATAGGCCATCCACCACGAAATGTCGCTCCAGCGTGTCCTGCCGTCAGCGCCTGCAACAAGCCACCACAGCACGAACAGCACCGGCGTCACATAGTGCAGCAGCACGTCACAGAGCAGGAACAGCCCCTGCGGCTGCCAGAGCTGCGCCAGAACCGTCGCGTAGACGATGAAGACCAGGGCGATGGAAGCCGCCACGCCCGCCCGCATCCGCGGCCCGGCAAAGGCCGGCAGCCAGGCGTAGCCCGAAGGCGACAGCAGCGAGACATGGACCAGCACTGCACCGATGTTGGTCAGGATGGTGAAGAAGCTGAACAGAAAGACGATGGAGCCGAGAAAACTGCGGCCGGCTTCCATCGATGCCGGGATGGTGATGCACGCTTGCAGGACAAGCCCGGCCAGACCGATGATCAATCCCGCAAACTGCAGGAAGCGGCCCATGGCGTCAGGCGGCCGCGTTGCAGGAGGGGTTGCCCGTTTGCCAGCGCGCAATGTCGGATCCGATGCGCGCGCCGAGCGGATCGTCCATCAGCGGACCGAACACGTCGACGCGGCTGGAATTGCCTTGCGCCTGGACGACCAGCAGCGGCTTGCCGCCATAATGCTTGGCCGGCACCAGCAGGAAGCGGGGCGTGCCGCTGAACGAATTCAGCTCATTGGCCATCTGATAGGATTTGAAGGCGGGATCCTTGCTGGCGATCCAGCATTTGTGGGCCGATATCGCTACCTGTTCCATGGCCAGCAGCGAAGCGCTCTTGCCCGTGGGGACCGGCGCGCTCTTCGGGCTGGACTGGCAGGACGCCAACGCCAAGCCGGCAGCAGCCAGGGGACCTAGGCGAACAATCGTCAGTCTCATGGTCAACCGCCCCCGCGTTTTGAAAGGAATTCGAAGAGATATCAGGCGGCGATGCCGAGTGCGCCTTCGAACAGCGCCCGGCCGTCACTGCCGCCATGCGCGGCCTCGATCAGGTTTTCCGGATGCGGCATCAGGCCGAGCACATTGCCCTTCTCGCTGATGATGCCGGCAATGTCGTTGATCGAGCCATTGGGATTGGTGCCTTCGGCATAGCGGAACACAACCTGTCCTTCGCCCTCGAGGCGCGCAAGCGTGTCGGCATCGGCGAAATAATTGCCGTCATGATGCGCAACCGGCGTGCGGATGATTTGGCCCGGCTGATAGCGGCGGGTGAACATGGTGTTGGCGTTGGCGATCTGCAGCTTCACCTCACGGCAAACGAATTTCAGCGAAGCATTGCGCATCAGCGCGCCGGGCAGCAGGCCGGCCTCGACCAGAATCTGGAACCCGTTGCAGACGCCAATGACCATGACGCCCTTGGCGGCCTTTTCAGCGACTGCCCGCATCACCGGCATCCGCGCGGCAATGGCGCCGCAGCGCAGATAATCGCCGAAGGAGAAGCCGCCGGGAATGGCGATCAGGTCGACATCGGGGATTTCAGTGTCGGTCTGCCAGACGGTCGCCGGCGCCTGCCCGGAAATCTTGGTCAGCGCCGCAATCATGTCGCGGTCGCGGTTGAGGCCGGGGAGAAGAACGACAGCTGATTTCATATCAAGCGATCTCCACCGCGTAATTCTCGATCACCGTATTCGCCAGCAGCTTGTCGCACATGGCTTTCAGATCGGCTTCAGCCTTGGCCTTGTCGGTCTCCGAGAGCTCGAGGTCGAAGACCTTGCCCTGCCGCACCTGGCCGACGCCGCCGAACCCCAGTCCGGACAGAGCGTGCTCTATGGCTTTTCCCTGCGGGTCGAGCACGCCGTTCTTGAGGGTGACGGTGATGCGGGCCTTGATCATGCTGGACAGGTTCCTGTTCGAAGACTTAGCAATTCCAGGAAAAGTGTGAAGCGGTTTTCCGTCCGGAATTGCGTCAAGAAATGAAGACTTAATGCGGCTTGCCTTTGAGGCCATCGGTCGAGGCGACGAGCACCGGGCCGGTCGGGCGCGGCGGCTCGTTCTCGTTCATGATGCCAAGGCGGCGGGCAACTTCCTGATAGGCTTCGACGAGGCCGCCCATATCGCGGCGGAAACGGTCCTTGTCGAGCTTGTCCTGCGTTGCCACGTCCCACAGCCGGCACGAATCCGGCGAGATCTCGTCGGCAACGACGATGCGCATCATGTCGCCCTCGAACAGGCGGCCGCATTCGATCTTGAAATCCACGAGCTGGATGCCGACACCCATGAACAGGCCGGAGAGGAAGTCGTTGACGCGGATGGCCAGCGCCATGACGTCGTCGATCTCCTGCGGGCTTGCCCAGCCGAAAGCGGTGATGTGCTCTTCCGACACCATCGGATCGTCGAGCGCATCGGCCTTGTAATAGAATTCGATGATCGAACGCGGCAGAACGGTGCCTTCCTCGATGCCGAGGCGCTTGGACAGCGAGCCGGCGGCGACATTGCGCACCACCACTTCGAGCGGAATGATCTCGACTTCCTTGATCAGCTGCTCGCGCATGTTGAGCCGGCGGATGAAGTGGGTCGGAATGCCCATGCGGTTCAGATGGTTGAAGATGTACTCGGAAATGCGGTTGTTGAGCACACCCTTGCCGTCGATGACCTCATGTTTCTTCTTGTTGAATGCGGTCGCATCATCTTTGAAGAACTGGATAAGCGTGCCCGGTTCCGGTCCCTCATAGAGGATCTTGGCCTTGCCTTCATAAATGCGGCGGCGATTTTTCATCTGATTTTTCTCTGGATTTGCGGGCAGGCGGCAAGCGACCAGTTCCTGTCCGTCTGCCTAAATTGGTGCGGCGACGGGTGGGGTTCAATGCCGGGTCTATCCCAATCACAGCGTTTGCTCAATCGGCAAATCCTTTCCATCGACCGCTTTCAGGAATGAAATGCCGCAGCGCAGCAAGTGATGTAGCATATTGACCGGCCCGCGCCCTTTTGGTTTGTGCTGCGGCAACACACATATCCATCGCCAACGCGAATCGATTTCATCGGAGGGAAGCCATGAGCAGCATGAAAGACCGCGAAGAGGGTTTTGAGCGCAAATTCGCCTTCGACGAAGAACTTCGCTTCAAGGCTTCCGCACGCCGCAACAAGGCGCTCGGTCTGTGGGCCGCCGAAAAGCTGGGCAAATCCGGCACTGACGCCGACGCCTATGCCAAGGAAGTTGTGGTTTCCGATATCGAGGAAGCCGGCGATCACGACGTATTCCGCAAGATCCGCAAGGATTTCGACGCCGCCGGCGTCGACCAGTCGGATCACCAGATCCGCCGCACCATGGACGAACTGATGGCGCAGGCGATCGAGCAGATCAAGAACACCTAGAGCGAGTAGCGCTGGACCAATCGACCGCCCGGTCCAGCCGGGCGGTTTTTCTTTGCCTTTTCAGCCTTTTCCGGCTGAAACTGTGCGTAGGCCTGTTACAAGGCTCTACCCAACGAGGAAAGCACCCATGTCCCTGAAGTCACGCCTGGCGGCGGATGAAACGCTGTTCACCGCCTGGTCCGGCGTTCCGGACGCTTTGACGGTCGAAATCATCGCCAAGCAGGGTTTTGACGCCGTCACCCTCGATATGCAGCATGGCGGACACCACGAAGACTCGGTCTTGCGCGGCCTGGTGCCGGTGCTGGCCGCCAACAAGCCGGCGCTGGTGCGCATTCCGGTCGGCCGCTTCGACATGGCCAGCCGCGCCCTCGATTTCGGTGCCGAGGCGGTGATTGCACCGATGGTGAATTCGGTGGCCGATGCAAAACTCTTTGCCGCGGCGATGAAATATCCGCCGATGGGCGAGCGCTCCTGGGGCCCGACCTATGCTTTTCCGCGCCATGGCAAAGGCGACCACGCCGAATGGCTGCGCGACACCAATCAACGCACCATGGCCTTTGCCATGGTCGAAACGCGCGCCGCACTCGATGCGCTGGACGGCATCCTCGACACGCCGGGCATTGACGGCATCTTCCTCGGCCCATCGGATTTCTCCATCGCCTGGTCGAATGGCGCCACCGTCAATTCGACGCTGGAAAGCATGATGGAAACCGTCGCCTCCATCGCCGAGCGGACGCGCAAGGCGGGCAAGCATGCGGCAATCTACGTCGTTGAGCCGGCGATTGCCGGCCGCGTCGTGGCGATGGGCTACCGGCTGCTGGCGATGGGCTCGGACCATGCGCTGATTTCGCTCGGCGCAAAGATACTCATCAAAAGCATGAACGATTCGATCAAGGGCTGAGGCGTGGTGCCTTGCCCGGTCAGGCCTTGAGGTCGGTCAGGAACTTGGCGAAGGTCATCGACCCTTCCGGCCACGGGCCGAAGCCGGCATCCTCATTGAGGTGACCGGTTTCGCCGGCATCGATGAACAGCGAACCCCAGGCGCCGGCAATGTCCTCGGCAACCTCGAAGGCGCAGAACGGATCGTTGCGGCTGGCGATGACGATGGACGGGAAGGGCAGCGGTTCGCGTGCATAGGGGCCAAAGGTCATCAGGTGACGCGGCCTTATCTCCGGGTTGGCGACGTCGGGCGGCGCGACAAAGAACGCACCGGCGACCGGCTTCCTGAACTGCGGAATGGCCTGCACCGCGGCCGCCACGCCCAGGGAATGGGCAACGATCACCACCGGCCGCTCGGCCTCGTTGACAGCGTTCGCCACGCTCGCCGTCCAGTCCTCGCGCACCGGCTTCGACCACTCCGCCTGCTCGACCCGGCGCGCCGTCGACAGTTTCGACTGCCAGCGTGTCTGCCAGTGTTGGGGGCCGGAATTGGTGTAGCCCGGCACGATCAGAATATCTGCGTCTTTGACTTTCATGGCGCTGAGATAGCGAGCGGCCGTGTCTCGTGCAACCCGCGCTGACGCATGCGGTGCATCACAATCGTGAACAACCTGTTCGATTCTTTCCATCTTGTGTGAACGATCAGGATCGACGATTTGAGGCAGGAAGAGATGGACAACAGAATAGACTGGTGGCGCGGCCTGGGATAACGCGCTGAACGGAGAGTTTTATGAGCGAACTGCCTTTTGCCGCGACGACCCCCGTCAGCGTGTCACGCGTGGGCCTGAAGGCGCGCGACGCCGAAGGACTTGCCGATTACTACCGGGCTGTTGTCGGCCTGCAGGAATTGAGCCGCGCCGATGGCGCCATCACGCTGGGCGCTGCCGAGCGCCCGCTGCTGGTCATCGAGCCTGACGCAGCGGCCAAGCCCGACGATCCGCGCAGCGCCGGCCTTTTCCACACCGCTTTCCTTCTGCCCAGCCGCGCCGATCTCGGCCGTTGGATAAACCATGCCGCCGCCAACAAGATCCGCATCGAGGGCGCCTCCGACCATCTGGTCAGCGAGGCTTTGTACCTGACCGACCCCGAAGGCAACGGCATTGAAGTCTATAGGGACCGTCTGCCGCAGGAGTGGAAGTGGAACGGCGACAAGATCGCCATGGCGACCGAGCGGCTGAATCTGGCCGCCGTGGTTGGCAGCGTGCCGGCCGGTGACGCCGGCTGGCAGGGCGCGCCGCAAAACAGCATTATCGGCCATGTCCATCTGCGCGTCGGCCGGCCGGAAGATGCCGAGGCCTGGTGGCACGACGAATTTGGCTTCGACACGGTCGCTAAGTATGGAGGGCAGGCGGTGTTCCTGTCGTCGGGAGGCTACCACCATCATATCGGTGGCAATTCGTGGCACAGCGCCGGCGCCGGCCGCCGCGATCCGTCCCGCTCGGGTCTGGCCTGGGTCGAGATGCGGTCGGACAAGACAACCGCTGAAACCACGCGGGAAGATCCGTGGGGCACGGTTATCCGCACCGTGCCGGGCGCCGCCGGCTGAGCGCCCGCTCGGTTCTTACAAGGAAGTGGCGGCGTAGCCCGTCAGCAGCCCATGCGCCCAGCTGTCGAAGCCGGTGGCTGTCGCGCGGGTGGACGCCTCGGTCCAGTCATAGCTGACCGTATGATGGCTGAACGACCATTGTCTGTCCTTGCGCGTGGCAAGGGCATAGCGGGCATCCGGACTGCCGGTCACAGTCAAACCTGGGAATGCCTGGACGCCGACACTGCCGGGATTGAGGATTGTCCGGTTGTCCGACAAGCGCACAACGCGCGGCGTATGTGTATGGCCGCACAAGGTCAGCCCGGCGCCGGCGCTGCCCAGCTTGTGCCTGATCTGCTTTTCATTGGACGGGTGGAAGTGGCTGCCTCCGTCTTCCTCGAGCAGGAACACGTCGTCGTCACTGGGGCTGCCATGGCAAAGCAGGATGTCCTGGGCAGGCGACAGGGTGACCGGCAATGCGGAGAGCCAGGTCAATGACGCCTGGGACAGGCATTGGTGGGTGAAAGCATCGACGTCTTCCAACCCGGAAGCAGGCGGCTCGACCAGCACACGGTCGTGATTGCCGCGCACGGTCGGCCAATTCTGTGCCATCAGATATTGCGCGGTTTCTTCAGGCCATAGCGGCCCGGAGAGACAATCGCCCAGATTGACGATGATGTCGGGAGAAGCGTCTTTGATCTGCGCATGAACCGCCTCAAGCGCGCGCAGATTCCCATGGATGTCGGAAAGGACAGCCAGCCGCATGGAAGATCCTATCCGAAAACCCGCTTGAAGATCGTGTCGACATGCTTGGTGTGATAGCCCAGGTCGAATTTCTCGCGGATCTCGGCTTCGGGCAGCGCTGCGGTGACTTCCTTGTCGGCCAACAATTCCTCAAGGAAATCAGCGCCATGTTCCCATACCTTCATGGCGTTGCGCTGCACCAGGCGGTAGGCATCCTCGCGGCTGACGCCGGCTTGCGTCAGCGCCAAAAGCACGCGCTGCGAATGCACAAGGCCACGGAACTTGTTCATGTTCTTCAGCATGTTGTCGGGATAGACCAGCAATTTGTCGACGACGCCGGTGAGCCGCGACAGCGCGAAATCCAGCGTTACCGTGGCGTCCGGCCCTATCATGCGCTCGACCGAGGAATGCGAGATGTCGCGCTCGTGCCAGAGCGCCACATTCTCCATCGCCGGCAGCGCCATGGAGCGCACCATGCGGGCAAGGCCGGTGAGGTTTTCGGTCAGCACCGGGTTGCGCTTGTGCGGCATTGCCGACGAGCCCTTCTGGCCCGGCGAAAAATACTCTTCCGCTTCCAGCACCTCGGTGCGCTGCAGATGGCGGATCTCGGTCGCCAGCCGCTCGACCGACGAGGCGATGACGCCGAGCGTGGCAAAGAACATGGCATGGCGGTCGCGAGGGATGACCTGCGTCGACACCGGCTCCGGCTTCAGCCCAAGCTTTTTCGCCACATGTTCTTCGACATAGGGATCGATGTTGGCGAAGGTGCCGATCGCGCCCGATATGGCGCAGGTGGCAATATCCTCTCGCGCGTGCACCAGCCGCTCGCGGCAGCGTGAGAACTCGGCATAGGCCTGCGCCAGCTTGACGCCGAACGTGGTCGGCTCGGCATGAATGCCGTGGCTGCGGCCGATGGTGACGGTGTCCTTGTGCTCGAAGGCCCGGCGCTTCAGCGCGGCGAGCAGGCCGTCGAGGTCGGCCAGCAGGATATCGCTGGCGCGGCCGAGCTGCACCGCAAGGCAGGTGTCGAGAACATCCGATGAGGTCATGCCCTGGTGGATGAAACGCGCATCCGGCCCGACGAATTCGGCGAGATGGGTGAGGAAGGCGATGACGTCGTGCTTGGTGACGGCCTCGATCTCGTCGATCTTGCCGACGTCGAATTGGGCGGCGCCGCCTTTTTCCCAGATGGTTTTGGCGGCTTCCCTGGGAATGACGCCGAGCTCGGCCAGCGCATCGCAGGCATGGGCCTCGATCTCGAACCAGATGCGGAAGCGGGTTTCCGGCGACCAGATGGCGACCATTTCCGGCCGGGAATAGCGAGGGATCATCCGTCAGTCCTGATATGTCGGTGGTTAAGTGCGCCTCCTATCAGAGGCGGACCGAATGCTCAACGCTGCTGGCGTGCAAACCAAACGCTGGCGGCGGCAAGCGCGATGAATCCGAGCGGAAAATAGAGCCTGATACCCAGCACCACGAACTGGTAGAGCGCCGTCAGCGAGGTGAAGACCAGTTCGAACGCCCACCGGGCGGTGAAGGCCTCCGCGTGCCATTCGGCATAATAGGAGCGGTATTGCAGCGCAAACAACCCGCCGGTGAAGGCGAGCGTCGTGGCAAGCAGGCAGACGAAGGCGGCGGCGAACGCCACCTCCCAATGCCGGTCGAGCGAGACCAGCCGCGCCGCGAACAACCCGACGGGAAAGGCCAATGCCGCGCCGGTCGCAAACAGCAGGGCGACGAAGCGGATCTTTTCCGGGGTCTCCCAATTGTCGAGCCAAAGACCGGTCAGCGCGCTGGCGCCCATGGCCATCGCCCACAGCAAGGCGCCGAGAAGCGCGGTGCCCGTCGATGGTACGGCGCGGCTGACGCGATTTCCGGCGCGCTTGCGCCAACTGGATTGATCGAGCGATGTCACAGGCGTCCGGTCACGGCGATCCAGCGAAAATCCGGCCCTTCGAAGCCGTATTGGCGCACCGCGATCAGCACCGCATAGGCGCTGATGCCGTCCATCGAAAATGTCTGCACCGCGCCGATCCTGTAGCCGTTCGGGCAGCCACGGCTTTTCGGGATCGATTTATCCTCATGCAGCAGATGGGTCTGGCCGCCATCCCTGGCCTCGATCCGCAGCAAGCGAAAACCGTTGATCTCGCCTTGGCTCTGGCAGCTTTCGGTGTCGTTCATGCCGATCTCGTCCAGCCGGAATTCCAGCGGCGGGTCGACCGGCGAAAAGATCGGCCGTGGGTTGACCACCATGCGGAACGGGTCGGCCGACAATTCGGTCACCGGGTTGAAGCCGGCGGTGATGCCGCGGTTGGCGGTAAGCTCGGCCTGGGCAATGATTGCTTCGCCTTTTTGCCTGGCTTGCTGACGGGCCGTCTCGAGCGAGGCGGTCTCATCCTCCAGCCGGACCCGGATTGGCGTGCCCTTCAGGAACGTGTCGTCGGCGGTGTTGATGTAGTGGCGATTGGCATAGGGAAAGCCCGAACCGTCTGCCACACCATATTCCTCGAAGGCGAAGACGCTGCCATCCTTGCTGAAGCCGAGGATTTCAAGCTCGGCGACATCGCCCGCTTGGGCGGCCATGGCGGATGCCAGATGGACCAGCAGGCAAACGCCAATCAGGACGAGATTTCGCATCGGGGTTCCGCTCCGCCTGCCGTGGTTCGATCGTTCCCTATCACGAGACAGTCAAAACATCGTGCTATTCGAAAGGCGATGCATCCAATTTCGCCTCTGTTTGTTATCGTCGATCGTTTTCAAAAGGAGAACACCCCATGACTGAGGCCAGCAAGATTCGCGAGCATATGGAAGTGGTCGGCGCCGACGGCGTTCACATCGGCACCGTCGACAGGGTCGATGGCGAGCGGATCAAGTTGACCAAGGCCGACAGCGGCGAGGGCACCCATCAGGGGCATCACCACTACATTCCCTTGAGCCTGCTTGCCGAGGTCGAGGGCCAGAAAGTCTGGCTGTCGGCGAATTCGGATGTCGCGGTCAGCTTCGAGGAAGAGGAGTCCGACCCGACCTGACTGAAAGTCAGCGCGACGACCACACCGGAAACAGATCGCCATCGGCCGGCGTCGCGGCATGGATGCCGCGGCTGATGGCGCGCGCCATGGTGGCGCCGGCGGCGGCAAAGAAATCGACGGCATCGTCGGCGCTGAGTTCTATGCCGCTCTTCCCCGTCGCCAGCGCGAACACCAGATCGCCGTCAGCCGGCGTGTGCACGGGCCAGATGGCGCGCACGAAGCCGTCATGCGCTGAAATGGCCAGCCGCTTGGCTGCCGCCTTGGTCAGCACGGCGTCGGTGGCGATGACGGCGATGGTGGTGTTGCCACCGGCCTCGGCTTGTCCACCGACACGCTTGTCGCGGTATTTCAACAGGATCCGCCTGGCATCGTCCGGCATTGGCGAGGGATAGCCAAGCCCGCCGAACTCATCGCCGATCTCGAAGGGCGCCGCCCAGAAATAGCGGGTCCGCGCGATCGTTACCGAGCCGGTCGGGTTGGCGGCGGCGAGTGCGCCGATGGTGACGCCGCTGTCGAGCACAGTCGAGGCAGAGCCAAGGCCGCCCTTCAGCCCGGAACTCAGCGCCCCGGTGCCGGCGCCGATTGTGCCGAGCGGAAAGTCGACTGTTGCCGCCTGGGCGGCTTCGTAGCCGAGGTCGCGGTAGGGAGGATAACGGCCCCAATCCTTGTCGCCGCCATTGCGCAGGTCGAACAGGATCGCCGCCGGCACGATCGGCACGCGAAAGCCGCCAACATCGACGCCAATGCCTTTTTCGCGCAGCGCTGCCTGAACGCCGGAGGCGGCGTCGAGGCCGAAGGCCGAGCCGCCCGACAGCACGACGGCATGAACCGCCTCGATGGAATTGTGCGGTTCGAGCAGGTCGGTCTCGCGCGTGCCCGGCGCGCCGCCGAGGATCTGCACGCCACCGACCGCCGGTTCGTCGCACAATACGGTGGTGACGCCCGATTTCAGCCTGGCGTCCGACGCGTTGCCGACGCGCAGGCCGGCGACATCGGTGATCAGATTGCGCGGCCCGGTGCGAAACATCAGTTCGTCTCCGCCGGCACGAAACGCGTCCCGTCGAAGCGGAAGGCGCGATAGAGGTTTTGGCTCAGATCGCCTTTGTCGTCGAACCGCAGCGGGCCGATCGCGGTGGTGAAATCGTTCCCGGTTAGCGCGTCGGCCAGCCCCTTGCCCGAGGTCTCGGGCGCGGCCGAGGCCGCCTTGGCAATCTCCACCGCCGCATAGGCCGGCAAGGCATAGCCATCCGGCGCGATGTTTTTGGCCGTAAACGCCGCCAGCACCTTGGGATCGGCGACATCGGCCCATTCCGGCGGCGCGATCATCAGCGTGCCGACGGCGTAAGGCACATCGCCGGGTGGCGTGCGCAAATTCTCGCCGCCGGCAAAGACAATGCCGGCCTCGAGCTGGCCGGCGTCGCGGCCCATAATGGCGATGTCGTCGCCGTCGCCACCGGCAAAGACATGCGTGGCGCCCGCCTTCTTCAGCCGCCCGATCAGCCCGATCTGGTTGTCGAGCTGCGGCCGGAACGTGTCTGTGAAGACCGGCTTCAGCGCTGCCTGCTCCGCTGCGGCGCGCAGCGTCTCGGCGATTTCGCGGCCATAGATGGTGCCGTCATCGACGATGGCGAACAATTCGCTCTGCCACAGCCGGGTCAGGATGGCGGCCACCGCATTGCGCTCGTCATCGCCGCGCGGCCCCAGCCGATAGACCGGCCAGCCGGTTTTGGCGCGGCGATCGGTCAGGCTTTCGGTGCGCACGCCAACGGTGATGACCGGTATGTCAGCGTCCTTGAGGATCGGCAGCGCCGCATGGATCGCCTCGGTGCAGAGGAAGCCGACGACGACCTTGACCTTCGCCGCCGCGAACTCCCTCGCGGCGGCGGCGCCGCCATCGGCTGTGCAGGCATCGTCGACCGTCCTGATCTCGGCGCCGTTGGCTTCTGCTGCCAGGGCAGCACCCGCCTCAATCTGCTTGCCCAGGATCGCCGACGGACCGGACAGGGGTGCGGCGACGCCGACAAGCAAAGTCTGCGCGCCGGCGCTTGCCGGCAGCAGCCAGAGCAGTGCCGCTATTACAGCTGTTGGGGGTCGCATTCTGACGACGAATTCCTCCGTGCCGGTCGCATGCTTCCAGCGTCTCTTCCGCCAAGACCTAAAGGCTGCCCGCCCCAGGCGCAACACGGGAATTTGCGGATTGGCGTCAACCACTTCGCTTGTGGCCTATTGTGTGCCGCCATATATAACGCTTGGATTCCCGCTTATGGAAAATCATCGGTGTTGAAGTTGAACGACATAGGGCCTCAGGCCTATCGCGACGCGATGGCGCATTTTGCCGGCCACGTCCATGTGGTTACCACCGACGGGCCCGCCGGCAAACGCGGCACGACGGTGATTGCCGCCTGTTCGGTGTCGGACACGCCGCCGACGGTTCTCGTCTGTCTCAACCGCGAGAATGCCAAGAACGAGCTGTTCGTGCAAAACGGCCGGTTTGCGCTGAACACGCTGGCTTCGCACCAGCAGCCCCTATCGGTGGCGTTTTCAGGCCTGACCGGGCTGTCGGCCGATGAGCGTTTCGCGCTTGGCGAGTGGGATGTCATATCGACGGGCGCGCCTACCCTGAAGGGCGCTCTTGCGGTTTTCGACTGCGAATTGATCGACACCAAGGATCTCGCCACCCATCGTGTGCTTTTTGGCAAGGTGACAGGCCTGCGCATGGGCGATAATTTGCGGCCGCTGATCTACCACGCCCGCGACTACCACGTGCTGCAGAGCGGAGCAGAGGCGGCAACGGAGAAAGAATGACCGAGCTGAAACCGCGCCCCGAGCCGCGGACGATCGACGAAACGCTCGATCTCCTGACCAGCGCGGACTACGTCGCGGACCGCTCGCTGGCAACGGTGCTGTTCCTGTCCCTGCGCATGCAGCGGCCGCTGTTCCTTGAAGGGGAGGCCGGCGTCGGCAAGACCGAGATCGCCAAGGTGCTGGCGCAGGCACTCGGCCGCCGGCTGATCCGCCTGCAATGCTATGAAGGGCTCGACGTCTCGTCCGCTGTCTATGAGTGGAATTACGCCGCGCAGATGATAGAGATCCGCATGGAGGAGGCGGCAGGCTCGGTCGACCGCTCCGACATGGAGCGCAATGTCTTTTCCGAAAAATACCTGATCCGCCGCCCGGTGCTCGATGCGCTGACCGGCATGGCGGGTGCGGCCCCGGTGTTCCTGATCGATGAGCTCGACCGCACCGACGAGGCTTTCGAAGCATTCCTGCTCGAAATCCTGTCCGACTTCCAGGTGACGGTGCCTGAGCTCGGCACCATCAAGGCGGAGGAGCCGCCGATCGTCATCATCACCACCAACCGCACCCGCGAAATCCACGACGCGCTGAAGCGGCGCTGCCTCTATCACTGGGTCGACTATCCCAATGCCGAGCGCGAGCTGGAGATCGTGCGCCGCAAGGTGCCGCAGGCCAACAGCCGACTTTCCGCGGAAGTGGTGTCGTTCATCCAGAAGCTGCGCCGGGTCGAGCTGTTCAAGGCGCCGGGTGTCGCCGAAACCATCGACTGGGCCGGCGCGCTGACCGAACTCGACAAGGTGGCGCTCGATCCCGAAACCGTCTCCGACACGATCGGCGTTTTGTTGAAATACCAGGACGACATTGCCCGCATCGGCGCGGGCGAGGGCCGGCGCATCCTCGATGAGGTCAAGGCCGAACTGGCGGCTGCGGAGTAGGGCAGTGAAGGCGCCGGGTGCTTACCCCAAAGAGACCGACCCCAGAGAGGCGACGGAAGACGGGCGCATCGCCGACAACATCGTCTATTTCGCCCGCACCTTGCGCAAATCCGGCATGCGGGTCGGGCCGGCTTCGGTCAAGGATGGGATCGAGGCGGTGCTGGCAGCCGGCATCGGTTCGCGCGACGATTTCTACTGGACGCTGCATGCCGTGCTGGTGTCGCGGCACGAGGATCACCCTGTTTTCGACGAAGCCTTCCGGCTGTTCTGGAAATCGCGCGAGCTGATCGAGAAACTTCTGGCGATGTTCTCGCCTGTGGCGCCCGACACCAGGGAGAAGCAAAAGCCGCGCGCGGCAGAAAATCGCGTCAGCCAGGCCATGTTCGAAGGCCACGAGAAGAATCGGCCGGTCAGGGAAATCCCGGAGATCGAAGTCGACGCCCGGCTAACCTTCTCCGGGAATGAAGTGCTGCGCGGCAAGGACTTTGCCCAGATGAATGCCGACGAGATGGCAGACGCCAAGAAGGCGATTGCCCGGCTGCGGCTGCCGTTCGACATGGTCCGTACCCGACGCTTCAAGGCAGACCTGCATGGCCGCCGTATCGATCCACGCGCCATGATGCGCTCGGCCGCGCGCACCGGCGGCGAACTGATCCTGCCGAAATTCCGCTCAGCCCGCGAAGTGCATCCGCCGCTGGTGGTTCTCGCCGATATCTCCGGTTCGATGAGCCAGTACACGCGCATCTTCCTGCACTTTCTGCATGCGCTGACCGAAAAACGGCGGCGCGTGCACACCTTCGTCTTCGGCACGCGACTGACCAATCTCACGCGGCAGATGCGCCATCGCGACCCCGATGCCGCCCTTGCCGACTGCTCGGCGGCGGTGAAGGACTGGTCGGGCGGCACCCGCATCGGCGATACGCTGGCGGAGTTCAACAAGCACTGGTCACGCCGCGTGCTCGGGCAGGGCGCGGTGGTGCTTTTGATCACCGACGGTTTGGAGCGCGACGATGTTTCCGGCCTGTCGGAGGAGATGGATCGCCTGCACAAATCCTGCCGGCGGCTGATCTGGCTCAACCCGTTGCTGCGCTTTGACGGTTTCGAGGCCCGCGCCCGCGGCGTCAAGGCGATGCTGCCTCATGTCGACGAGTTCCGCTCGGTACACAATCTCGATGCGCTGGCCGACCTCTGCGCCTCGCTGGACAAGAAATCCGCCGCTTCGGTCGATCCGCGTCGCTGGCAGGACGCTGGTGTCAGGCGCGCCGCATAGCCATATTGGATTCCGAAAACAGGCTCCCAGAGAAAACAGACTTTGAGGCAAGCGATCATGGACAACAGCATCTATCTCGATGAGGCCCGCGACCCCTTGATCATCGCGGAAGGCTGGATGAAGGACGGCAAGGATGTCGCCATCGCCACTGTGGTCGAGACCTGGGGTTCGGCGCCGAGGCCGGTCGGTAGCCATCTGATCATCGACGCCGAAGGCAATTTCCACGGCTCGGTCTCGGGCGGTTGCGTCGAGGGCGCGGTGGTGAGCGAGGCGATCGACGTCATCGACTCGGGGAAAGCCAAGATGCTGGAATTCGGCGTTGCCGACGAAACCGCCTGGCAGGTCGGCCTATCCTGCGGCGGCCGCATCAAGGTCTATGTGGAGCGGCTCGGTTAGGCATGGATCCCTACGCTCTCAAAGCCCTCAATGCCGAACGCCGTGCCCGCCGTGCGGCGATCCTGGTGACCGATCTCGGCGACGGCCGCGACCGCATCGTGCGAGAAGGCGACCAGGTTGCCGGCGATCTCGGCCAAGCGATCGCCAAGGCTTTCCGCACCGGCAATTCGGGTTCGGTCGAGGCTGAAGGGCGCACCTTCTTCCTCAACGCGCATTTGCCGCAGCCGCGCCTGGTGGTAGTCGGCGCCGTCCATATCAGTCAGGCGCTGGCGCCGATGGCCAGGATCGCCGGCTATCCCCTGGAGATCGTCGATCCGCGCACCGCCTTCGCCACCCCGGACCGTTTTCCCGATGTAGCACTCCATGCCGAATGGCCGGAGGATGTGCTGAAACGCCAGCCGCTCGACAGCTATACGGCGCTGGCCGCCGTCACCCATGATCCGAAGATCGACGATTTCGCACTGAAGGCCGCGCTCGACGCCAACTGTTTCTATGTCGGCGCACTCGGCAGCCGCAAAACACACGCCAGGCGCGTCGAGCGCCTGCTGGCGCTCGGCGCCAGCGCCGACCAGATCGCCCGCATCCACGCACCGATCGGTATCGACATTGGCGCGGCGAGCCCGGCCGAGATCGCCGTCGCCATCCTGGCGCAGACGATCCACGCCTTTCGCTCGCGCGGTCTCGAAGCCAAAGGCGCGGCGGCGTGAAGTTCGGGCCGATCCCGATCGATCAGGCGCAAGGCGCGGTGCTGGCGCATGCCACGACGGCGGGCGAGCGGCGTTTCCGCAAGGCGCACAGGCTGAGCACGCAGGACGTGGCGGTGCTGAAGGCGGCCGGCATTACCGAGATCGTCGTGGCGGTGCTTGCCGCCGATGACCTCAGCGAGGATGCGGCGGCCGAAAAGATTGCTGCCAGCATGGCCCACCGCAACATCGAGGCAAAACCGGCCGCGACCGGCCGCGTCAACCTCCATGCCAAGGCCGCCGGTCTCTTCACCGTCGATGCCGCCATGATCGACGCCATCAATGCGGTCGACCCGACCATCACCATCGCCACGCTGGCGCAGCACGCGCCGGTTGAGCAGGGCCAGATGGTGGCGACGGTCAAGATCATCCCGTTCGCCGTTGCCTCGGCCCTTGTCGATGCGGTGACAAAGATCTGCGCCGGCGGCGAGATCTTCGCCGTCAACGCCTACCATCCGGTGCGCATCGGCGTCATTCAGACGATGCTGCCCGGCATCAAGCCCAGCGTGCTCGACAAAACGCTGCGCGTCACCGAGGCCCGGCTGGCACGCTCCGGCGGTCGGCTGACGACGGAGCGCCGCACGCCGCACGAGATCGCGCCTGTAGCCGAGGCAGCGGCCGCGCTGGCGCGCGACAACGACATGGTGGTGATCTTCGGCGCCTCGGCGATGAGCGATTTCAACGATGTCGTTCCGGCGGCGATCGAGGCAGCAGGTGGCACGGTGATCCGCGCGGGCATGCCGGTCGATCCCGGCAATCTGCTGGTGCTGGGCACGCTGGACGGCAAGCGCGTCATCGGCGCGCCCGGTTGCGCCCGCAGCCCCAAGGAGAACGGTTTCGATTGGGTGCTCGACAGGCTGATCGCCGGTCTCGACGTCACCGCCAAGGACATCGCCGGCATGGGCGTTGGCGGCCTCTTGATGGAAATCCCGACCAGGCCGCAGCCGCGCGAGCCGCTGCCGGCGAGAGCCGGGCTGAAGGTCGAGATCGTGCTTCTGGCCGCCGGTCGCTCCAGCCGCATGGGCGGGCCGAACAAGCTTCTGGCGCTGTTCGACGGCAAGCCGCTGGTGCGCCGCACCGCTGAACGGGCGCTCGATTCCAAGGCTTCTGCCACCGTTGTCGTCACCGGCCATCAGCGCGAGCGGGTGCACGCCGCGCTCTCGGGCCTCGACGTGATCTTCGCCGACAATTCGGATTTTGCCGACGGCCTGTCCTCGTCTCTAAAAGCCGGCATTGCCCGCGTTGGAGCCGAGGCGGCCGGCGCCATGATCGTCCTCGGCGACATGCCGGGTATCTCATCGGCCGATCTCGACCGGTTGATCGAGGCCTTCCGTAGGGACGGCGGCCGCTCAGTGGTGCGTGCCGCCCATGACGGCCGCCGCGGCAATCCGGTGCTGCTGCCACGCGCGCTGTTTGGAGGCATCGCTCACCTCGAGGGCGACACCGGCGCCCGCCATCTGGTCGAGGCCGAGGGACTGGATGTCATCGACGTCGAGATCGGCGACGGCGCGTCGGTCGACGTCGACACCCGCGAGGCGCTCGAAGACGCCGGCGGCGTGCTGCAGGATTGACAAAGCGAAGCCGAAAAACGCATGCCTTTAGCATGGCTCTCTCTTTACTTGCCTCAGCGCTTCTACCCCCCTCTGGCCCGCCGGCCAGGCCGGCAGGCCAGAGGGGGTAGCCGCGTTCCATACCCTTCTGGTTTCACTTCTTTTCTTGTTCTCCGCCGCCCACGCGGACGCGCTCGAACTAAAACCCTACAAGGATGACCTCTTCGCCTATCCGGCGACGCTCTCGTCCACGGACAAAGGCGCCTACACCGTCATCGACTATCGCGAGATGCGCGACATCAACGACCGCGACGAGGTGCCGGAAAAGCGCGTGCAGGCTAAGTATACCGACACCGGCGTGCGCAAGGTGCAGCGGGATTTGATGCTGAAAACCGATGCCGGCGATGTCAGGCATGTCGCCGTCGGCAAGACCGAAGGCGCCGGCATCATCGTGCTTTACCTGCACGGGCAGGGCGGCAGCCGCAAGCAGGGCGTCGACGACTTCACCTTCGGCGGCAACTTCAACCGAATCAAGAACCTGATGGCCGGCAATGGCGGCCTCTATCTCTCACCCGATTTCACCGATTTCGGCGACAAGGGCGCGGCCCAGGTCGCGGCGCTGATCGGCCACTATGCCGAGGCCTCGCCGGACGCGAAAATCTTCGTCGCCTGTGGCTCGATGGGCGGCGCGCTGTGCTGGAAGCTGGCCGGCCGCAGCGATACGGGACGGCGCATCAACGGGCTGCTGCTGCTCGGCTCGCTGTGGGATGACAGTTTCCTGTCGAGCCCGGCCTACAGGCGCCGTGTGCCGGTGTTCTTCGGCCAAGGCAGCAAGGATCCGGTCTTTCCCGTGGAGAAGCAGGAAGCCTTCTTCCGCTCCATCACTGCGAACTCGAAAGCCTATCCGACCCGGTTCGTCCGGTTCGAGACCGGCACCCATGGCACGCCGATCCGCATGGTCGACTGGCGCCAAACGCTGAACTGGATGCTGTCGAAGGCGCCCTGAGGCATATCGCCCAGGGGTGCCCGTTGGTTTTGGCAATCATGGTTCGGCCGATATCCTCTTAGGTGTAGGCTGATATGATCCAACAGATCGGAAGCACAGCGATGGACGCCCACCCCTTCAAGATCCAAATTCCGAACGAACAACTTGAAGATCTCCAGCGCCGGCTTAGCGCAACACGATGGCCAATTCCGCTAAGCGAAGCGGGTTGGAACGATGGGGCCGAGCTGCCGTTCATCAAGCGCCTTGCGGATTACTGGCGAGACCGCTTCGACTGGAGAGTGCAAGAGGCGCGGCTGAACCGGCTGCCGCAGTATCTGACGAGGCTGAACAACCTAGACGTCCACTTTGTCCACCAGCCAGGCAACGGACCGGCGCCGCTGCCGCTGATCATAACGCATGGCTGGCCCGGCTCGTTCATCGAAATGGAACACGTCATTCCATTGCTGGCAGACCCAGCTGCCCATGGTGGTGACCCGGCCGACGCTTTCCACGTGGTAGTTCCCTCCTTGCCCGGATACGGCTTTTCCCAGGCGGCGACGGAACCAGGCTTCCATTCCGGCCGCATCGCGGAGTTATGGGTACAGTTGATGCGCGGGCTCGGCTACGACCGCTTCGCTTCCCAAGGAGGCGACATCGGCGCGGGCGTTTCCGCCTGGATGGCACGGCTCCATTCCGAAAGCGTGCTTGGCGTCCACGTCAATTACATTCCCGGGAGCTATCGGCCACCCTTGGGTGCAGGTCTGCCACCTGTCACCGTTGAGGAGCAGGCCTTTCTGGAAAAGGCCGCGGCCTGGACGGCAACGGAGGGCGCCTATGCCCATCTGCAGGGCACGAAGCCTCAGACGCTTGCTTATGCTCTGACAGACTCGCCGATCGGTCTCGCAGCCTGGATGATCGAGAAGTTCCGTAGCTGGAGCGATTGCGACGGTGACGTGGAGCGCACCTTCGGCATGGACACGCTCCTTACGGATGTTTCTCTCTATTGGTTCAGCAACGCGCTCACCTCGTCCTTGCGACTCTACAAGGAGAATCGACTGTTCCCTCTTGCGTTCGAGACGCTGGAACGCGTTTCGCCTCCATTTGGGGTAGCGCTTTTCCCTCGCGAGTTGCCGATGCCGCCTCGATCCTGGGTGGCGCGGGTCTTTGACGTTCAGCGATGGACATCGATGCCGCGAGGCGGCCATTTCGCTGCGCTGGAGGAACCGAGTCTTCTGGTCGAGGACATTCGCGCCTTCTTCCGGCCGATGCGTTCGCGGCCTGAAACGAGAAGGCGAATGTGAAGGACTGCTTGAGCGCGGCGGTTCCTGCTAAGACCCCTACGGCGCGGTGTTGTAGTCGACCACCGTCTGCGGGTTCTCCTCGCCATCGTAAGACGCGTCCACATCATATTGGACGAGGGAGAAATCGCCGTTACGGAACAGGTATATCCCCTTGTCCGAGGCGTCGCCGATGCCGCGCCATTTGTTGAACGTGGTCAGCGTCTTGGCTTCTTCGTCATATTCGGAATTGGCCGCCCAGCCGGTTGTGCGGAAGCCGATGATATCCATGCCCAGCAGTTTGCCGTCGCTGTCATTGTTCTCGTAACGGATATCCATTTCGGGCTCGGTGAACTGCAACTGCCGCACGCCCGATACTTCGTCGGTCATGTAGTAGACCGAACTTGCGTTATAGGCTGCCGCTTGGCAGTAGAACTCGAAAAGCCGCGTTTCCTTGTCGGGATCGCTGGCAGCCGCGTCCTTTGCCTTGTATTTGATCGAAAAGATGTTCGGCTCCTCGCCGAGAAATTGCTTGTCAC
Organism: Mesorhizobium sp. C268A; assembly: GCF_040324475.1. Taxonomy (NCBI): domain Bacteria; kingdom Pseudomonadati; phylum Pseudomonadota; class Alphaproteobacteria; order Hyphomicrobiales; family Phyllobacteriaceae; genus Mesorhizobium; species Mesorhizobium sp. C268A. The sequence continues at coordinate 96,544 of NZ_JAMYVX010000001.1, read as the reverse complement.
ACTGATCGCCATAATCGGCGGCGAACAGTTTCTTCACCTGCTCGAGTGCGGTGTCCTTCTTCGGCGGCGGCGGCCCGTCACCACAGCTTGGCGGCAGCGCCTCCTCGAAATCGGCCTTGGACGGCTTCAGCGCGCCCTTGTCGATAAAGATCGGGCGGAATGGCGGGGCCTGGATCTGAGCGCTGACCTGGCGCAGCGTGTAGCAGCCGGCGAAGACCGCTTCATTGCCGTTCTTGTCGGTGGCGCGGATGGCGACCGGAACGCTGTAATAGATGCTGCCGGCTGCGCCCTCGTCGGAAACAGCACCGGTTTCGACGTCGACCCTGCCGGTGCCGTCATAGCCCTTGACGAAGGTATCGAAATCCTTTGCCGGCTTGGTATCGCCGTAGTAAGCCCAGGCGCGGGCGAATTCGTGCCGGTTGATGGCGCTGTAGAGCGAGCGGATGACGGCTGCGGCATCCGACCTGTCATCGACGTAAGGGGCTTGGTCATCGGCTGCCGGTTCATCGTCGGCGAACACAGCCTGGCCGGATGCGGCAAGGGAGCAAAAGGCGGCCGCTGCCAGAAAGACGCGTCTCATCGGAGAATCTCCACCACGAAAGGAGCCTATCATAGAGATTGCGGCGACGTGGTGACGCTTGAAGAATCGCCCGGGAAGGCGCTACGTCCCGCGGTCGGCGCTTCAGCCGCAATGGAGATTTGACGTGACACTATCGATGTATGAAGCCTCGGTGCCGGTGTTTTCGGCCAGGCTGAAGGCGCTGTCCGGCGTGCTGTCGGCCGCCGAACAGAATGCAACTGAACGCAAGATCGACCCGCAGGTGTTTTTGACCGCGAGGCTGGCGCCCGACATGTACGCACTGGTCAGGCAGGTGCAGGTTGCCACCGACCACGCCAAGGGCGCGCCATCACGGCTGGCCCGTCGCGAAGTGCCGAAATACGAAGACAATGAAGCGACCTTCGCCGAGTTGCAGGCGCGCCTGACCAAGACGCTCGATCTGCTGGCGTCATTCTCAGCCGCCGAATTCGAGGGTTCGGATGAAAGGGTGGTCGAACTGAAGTTTGGCCAGCGCGAAGCCTCGATGCCAGGCATGCAGTATCTGCTGCATGTCGCCATGCCCAACTTCTATTTCCACGTGACCACCGCCTACGACATCCTGCGCCACAATGGCGTGCCGCTGACCAAGGGCGCCTATCTCGGTAATCGTTGACGAATTGCGCGTTGCGAGGTTTCCCGGCCGCTGCCGGGAAACCTCGTATGACGCTGGTTCAGCGCCAAGGCTTACTCAACGCAGTGACATTTCGCGCGCGATGCGTGGGAAATCGGCCGGCTTGACGCCGATGTCGGCGCGGTCGGCATTGCTCATCGAGTGCAGCAGTGCCAGGGCGGAACGATAACGCTGATGCTCCTGCGGACGCGGACGGGCAAACATTTCAGTGAAGAACCCCATGATTCGGCCCCTTGTTGATCCTCCACGGCGCCGAGTATAGGAAAATTGTGAAGATTGTGCAGTGCAGCATTTGCATGGCAGCCATGCCAAGCGATTTTTTTTCGGCACAATTGCCGCGTGCGCTGAAACTTGTGGCGCATCCCCACCGTATGCATAGACGCTGGCACATGGCCGGCTTTTCCTCGCCACTCCTGGCGAATTTCCGGACTGCATGCAAATGCAGTCCGGCTTTTTGTTGGGTCTTGCGCATCGCCAACCGGGCCCGCCCAAACCTCGCAAACGCCTAAACTGGTTAAGATCAGCGGCATTCATTTTTAACGAGCCGGTTCTATGCTGCGACCGGCTCTGTTCGCACGCTTAAACGAGGGGGAGGCTGACATCGGCGCCAAGCGGGATTTCGCTTCCTTGCTCGACGATCTGTTCGTTGCCTCCGACAAGGATGAGGCGGCGGAAGAGACGAGCGCCCGGCCGTCGATCCCGTTCGACTATCTCTCCGTGGCCGACGAGCTTCATTCCGGCCGCATCAAGGTCTCGGGCGAAACATTCGCCGCCGAATACCGCGAGGCGGGAGCCGATCTGGCCGCAGAATTCGCGGCCCTTCTCGATCATGCCAAGCTGGCGCTGGCCGGCGAGGAGGCAAAGCCCGAGGAAAAGCTGCCGCCGATCGACCCTGACGCGATCGCCGTCGAGCTCGGCCTCGATCATCCCGTCAAGAACGCCGATCTCGGCGGCATGCGCCGCAGCTTCGCCTTCGCCAACCACCCCGACCGCGTCGCGCCGCATCTGCGCCAGCGCGCCATGATCCGCATGCAGGTGGCCAATATGCTGATCGATGAGGCCAAGCGGCGCGCGCTGGCCGGCGTCCGGCGCTGACTTTTCCAGGGTTCACGCAAAGGTCGGGTTCCCTGAGGGTTGGAGAGCGGCGCCGCTTTCCCTATACATGCGGCTTCCTTCCCGCGCCGTCCGCGCAAACCTCCCGCCGGAGAAACCCCATGCACAAACGCCGTCTCGGTCGGACCGATCTTCTTGTTACCCAGATCTGCCTGGGGTCGATGACCTGGGGCCAGCAGAACACCGAGGCCGAAGGCCATGCGCAGATGGATCTGGCCTTTGCGCGCGGGGTCAATTTCATCGACACGGCCGAGCTCTACCCGATACCGCCCAAGGAGGAGACGCAGGGGCGGACAGAGAAGTTCATCGGCAGCTGGATGAAGGCCAAGGGCAATCGCGACAAGGTCATCCTGGCCTCGAAAGTGGTCGGCCGCACCGCCAACCGCTGGTTTCGTGGCGATCGGCCGTCAAAACTGGTGCGCGCCGACATCTTTGACGCCATCGACAAATCGCTGGCCAAGCTCGGCACCGACTATCTCGACCTCTACCAGATCCACTGGCCGGAGCGCGACATCCCCTGGGGCGCCAACCCGACCCGCGTCGGCGCCACGCCGCGCCGCGCCGACGCGGTTGGCGCGCCGGCCGGCGAGACGCCGATCGCCGAGACGCTGGCCGTCTTCGACGAACTGGTGAAGGCGGGAAAAATCCGCCATCTCGGCCTGTCCAACGAAAATTCCTGGGGCGTGATGCGCTTCATCGCCGAGGCCGACAAAGGCGTCGGTCCGCGTGTCGTTTCGCTGCAAAACGCATACAACCTCGTCAACCGCACATTTGAGGTGAACCTCGCCGAAGTCTGCGACCGCGAAGAGGTTGGCTTTCTCGCCTATTCGCCGCTGGCGCAAGGCTATCTCACCGGCAAATACGATCATGGCGCGCGGCCGCAAGGTTCGCGCTCGCAGCTGTTCAACCGCGGCCAGCGCTATGAGACGCCGAATGCGGCGGAGGCGCAGCTCGAATACAACGAACTGGCGCGCTCCTTCGGCCTCGAACCGGCGCTGTTCGCCAACGCCTATGTCGCCAGCCGACCCTTTGTTACCTCCAGCATCATCGGCGCGACGACGATTGCCCAGCTCGAGATGGCGCTGTCGTCAGCCGATGTGACCTGGACCGACGAGATGCAGAAGGGCGTGGATGCGATCCACCAGCGCGTCGGCAATCCGTGCCCATAAGCAGACCGTTTGGCCGGAATTGCCGAGCAAAGACAAGGGGAAGGGACAGCCATGGATTTTCCGATCGAGACCGTCAGGGGAAAATTTCCGGCGCTGGACCTGACCGATAACGGCCGCCGTCGCATCTATCTCGACAATCCGGCCGGCACGCAGGTGCCGCAAGCGGTTGCCGACGCGGTGGCGCGCTGCCTCCTCACCACCAACGCCAATCTCGGCGGTTATTTCGAAACCACGCTTGCCGCGCAACAGGTGGTCGACGGCGCCCATGCGGCGATGGCCGATTTCCTGGGTGCAGCGAGCGCTGAGGAAATCATCATCGGCGCCAATATGACGACGCTGACCTATCACATGTCGCGCACGCTCGGCCGCGGCTTCAAGCCGGGCGACGAGATCATCGTCACCCGCATGGATCATGAGGGCAACGTCTCGCCCTGGCTGCAGCTGGCCGAAGATCTTGGCCTCGTCGTGCGCTTCCTGCCCTTCGACGAAAAGAGCTGGCAGGTCGAGGAGGCGGCGCTCAGCGCTCTGCTCACCGACAAGACTCGGCTCGTGGCGCTGAACTATGCCTCGAACCTCACCGGCTCGATCAACCGGGTCAAGGCGCTGACGCGAATTGCCAAACAGGCCGGGGCGCTGGTCTATGTCGATGCCGTCCAGTTCGCGCCGCACGGGCTGGTCGACGTGCAGGATCTCGGCTGCGACTTCCTGATCTGCTCGGCCTACAAATTCTTCGGCCCGCATATGGGCATTCTTTGGGGTCGTCGCGACGTCATCGACGCGCTGCAACCCTACAAATGCCGCTGTTCGTCCAACGGCCTGCCGGAGCGTTTTGAACTCGGTACGCCGCAGATCGAACTGATGGCCGGACTTACCGCAGCGGTCGATTACTTCGCCGAACTCGGTGCTGCGGCCGGCGAGGGCGGTTCGCGAAGGCAAAAGATCGCAAAGGCATACGAAGTGTCGATCGCCTACGAAAACCCGCTGGCGCTGAGGCTGATCGATGGGCTGTCCGCCATTGAGGGCCTGACCATCCGCGGCATCACAGATCAGAAGCGTGTCATTGAGCGCGTGCCGACCGTGTCCTTCACCGTCGACGGCATCGTGCCAGAGACGATCGTGCGGCAGATGAATGCCGAGAACATTTTTCTATGGTCGGGTCACAACTACGCCTGGGAGATCGTCCACCATCTCGGCATTCCGGCCGAGCAGGGAGTCGTGCGCATCGGTATTGCGCACTACAACACGGCGGCAGAGATCGACGAGACGTTGGAAAGCGTGCACCGGGTGATCGCCATGCTGAGGCAGCAGCGCTAGTCAGCTATCGCTGTTTGCCGCCGAAACCGGTGAGGAACGCCGTGAGATTGTCGCCGAGCGCGTCGCAGAGATAGCCGCCTTCCTGGACGATAACCGTCGGCAGGCCAAGCTTGGCAATTGCCACGCCGATCCGCGAGAAACCGGGCGTGGTCACCGAAAGCCCGCCGAACGGATCGCCCTCGAACGCATCGAGACCGAGCGCCACGACCAGCGCGTCCGGCGAAAAGGCGCGGATACGCTGGAACGCCACTTCGAGGGCCTCCAGAAACGCCGCGTCGGCTGATTTGCGCGGCAATGGCAGGTTGAAATTATAGCCGAGGCCCGGACCTTCGCCGCGCTCATCGGCATGGCCCCAGAAGAACGGATAGAAGCGCACCGGATCGGCGTGCAGCGACACCGTCAGGACGTCGGAACGCGTATAAAAGATGCCTTGCGTGCCGTTGCCGTGATGCAGGTCGACATCGAGGATCGCCACCCGCGCCGCCTGCTTGCGCAACACCTGGGCTGCGACCGCCGAATTGTTGATGAAGCAGAAGCCACCGGCGACATCGGCAAAGGCGTGGTGGCCGGGCGGCCGGCAGAGCGCATAAGCGGCAGGCGCGCCCGATATCACCGCTTCGGCTGCTTCGACCGCGCTCCAGGCGCTCCACAGCGCGCTCTGCCAGGTCTCGGCCGAAATCGGGCAAGCGGTGTCGGCCATGTGGTAGCCGGCCTGGCCGACCGCCGAGGCCGGATAGGACCCTGTGCGGGCCAGTGGATGGATGTTGGGGATGACTTCCGCGGATGCGCTCTCGATGCGCTGCCAGCGCGCAAAAATGTGTTCGAGGAAGGCGAGATACTCCGGCGTATGCACGGCCGCCACCGGGCCTAGGCCATGTTCCCTGGGCCGCTCGATCATCAATCCGGCGGATTTTGCGCCGGCTAACAATCGCTCTACCCGCTCCGGCTGTTCGGGATTGGGCTGCGGCGTACCGCTGGACAGAAAGGCCTTCGGGTCGTGGCGTTTCTGCTCCTCGGCAAAGAAGGCTTTCATTCCGCGTCCCCATCCTGCGCTGCATCGGCAAAGGCGAAAAAGGCATCGCCAACAATCTTCTGCGTCTGCTCGTAGCTCGACCAGGCGATGCCCAGCCGCTCATAAAAAGCCTTGGCGCCGTCATTGTCGGTGTCGACGGACAGCCTGAGATAGGCGCCGCCATCCCGGCGGCAGTCGCGCGCGACCCGGCGCAGCAGTCTTTCGCCGATCTTGCGGCCGCGAAACCGGTCCTCGACATAGAGGTCCTGGATATAGACGCCGGGCCGCCCCATCCATGTCGAGAAGATCGGGAAATGCAGGCAGAGCCCCGCAAAATCGCCGCCGATCTCGGCGATCAGGGTGGAGAAGGCGGGTTTGTCGCCAAAGCCGTAGCGGCGGAGATCGTCGGCAGTGGACGTGATCTCCTGATGCGCGCCGATATGGGTGCCGAGCTTGAGCAGCGCGGCATGGATGGTGTCGACGTCGTCGATGGTGCCGGGGCGGAGGGTGACTGTACTCACGATAGGCAAGGCGCCCAGGCACCCCCCTCTGTCCTGCCGGACATCTCACCCTCAAGGGGGGAGATTGGCAGCTTTGGCGCTGCCATCCATTTTGCAACGATTGAGATTGGCGAAGGCCGCAGTGACATCCGATCTCCCGCCTTGAGGGGGAGATGGCCGGCAGGCCAGAGGGGGGTGTGCCAGAACGCCATCATCGCAGATCAATCATCTCAAAACGCCACCCTATCGCCACCCTTCAGCGCCAGCATCTCGCGCGCCTCGGTCGGCGTTGCGACTTCCAGCGACAACCCGTCGAGAATGGCGCGTATCCTGCGCACCTGATCGGCATTGGATTTCGCCAATTGCCGTCCATCGTAGAGACTGTCCTCCAGCCCGACGCGGACATTGCCGCCCATCGCCGCCGCGATCGAGATCAGGGGCATCTGATGGCGGCCGGCGGCGAGCACCGAGAACTGGTAGCTGTCGCCGAACAGCTTGTCGGCGATGCGCTTCATATGGATGAGATTGTCGGGATCGGCGCCGATGCCGCCGAGAATGCCGAGCACGAACTGGATGAACAGCGGCCCCGACACCAGCCCGCGGTCGCGAAAATGCGCCAGCGAATAGAGATGGCCGACATCGTAGCATTCGAACTCAAAGCGCGTGCCGCAGCCCTTGCCGAGCTTTTCGAGCACGCCTTCCATATCGGCAAAGGTGTTCTTGAAGATGGTGTCGCGCGTGGCTTCGAGCAGCTTTTGTTCCCACTCGTGCTGCCACTCCCTTGGCTTGTCGAGCATCGGGAACAGCGCGAAATTCATCGAGCCCATGTTGAGCGAGCACATTTCCGGCTCGGCCCGCAGTGGTGCCGCCAGCCGCTGGTCGAGCGTCATCAGCGACGAACCGCCGGTGGTGATGTTGATCACCGCATCGGTCGCTTGCTTGATGCGCGGCAGGAACTGCATGAACACATCAGGATCGGCGGTCGGCCGGCCGTCTTTGGGATCGCGGGCATGCAGATGCAGGATCGAGGCGCCCGCTTCGGCCGCCGCGATGGCGTCGGTTGCGATCTGATCCGGCGTCAGCGGCAGATAGGGCGACATGGACGGCGTGTGCACCGAACCGGTGACCGCACAGGTGATGATGACTTTTCTCGGCGCCATCTTCTATCCCTCAGCCTTCGACCGGCAGGTCGAGTTCGGCGGCCAGAACTTCCAGCGAGTCGCCGATGATGGCAATGATCTCGCCGACCTGCTCGGCCGTGACGATCATCGGCGGCGCAACCATGAAATTGTCGCCGTCGACACCGCCCTTGACCCTGCGGCCATAGATGATCAGCCCGCGCTCGTAGGCGAGGTCGAGCAGGCGCTGCGTGGCTTTCTTGCCCTGTTCGATCGGCCGTAGAGTTTCGGGATCGGCAACCATCTCGGCGCCGGTGAGCAGGCCTTTGCCTCGGACATCGGCGATGAACGGAAAACGCTTCGCCAGCCCTTTCAGCCCGTCCATCAGCACGTCGCCCATCGCGGCGGCATTGGCGATCAGGTCGAGGCGGTCCATCTCGCCGAGCACGGCGAGCCCGGCCGCGCAGGCGAGCGGATTGCCAGCATAGGTGTGGCCATGCTGGAAGCCGCCCGACGCCAGCAGCGGCTCGACCAGCCGCATCGGGGCGGCCAGCGCGCCGAGCGGCGCATAGCCGGAGCCAAGCCCTTCGACAGCGCGACGATGTCGGGCTTGCAGTTCCAATGGTCGCCGCCAAGGAATTTTCCGGTGCGGCCGGCGCCGCTCATCACTTCATCATGGATGAGCAGGATGCCGTAGCGGTCGCAGATCTCGCGTATACGCGGATAATAGCTGTCCGGTGCGACGAGGGCCGAAGTCGCCGCACCGCCGATCGGCTCCATGATGAAGGCGAGCACGCTGTCCGGGCCCTCGGCCTGGATCTTCTCCTCCAGCATGTCGGCATAGCGGACGCCGCGCTGCTCCATCGAAAGATTGTCGCGGTCGCGCCATGCCGTCGGCGCCGGCACGGTCGGCATCACCCGCATCATCGGTGTGAACGTTTCGGCCAGCGCATCGTCGCCGGTTATCGAAAGCGAACCCAGCGTGCCGCCATGATAGGAGGGAAAACGCGTGATAACCTTCCAGCGCTTCGGCTGGCCGGTCGCGACCGCCCATTGCCGCGCCAGCTTGATGCAGGATTCCGTCGCCTCCGAACCGCCGGAGACGAAGAAGATTCGGTCCATGCCCTCCGGCAGTTTGCCGGCGAGCTCCCGCGCCAGTTCTTCCGCCGGCTCGTTCTCGAAATGCAGGCGGTAGGCGAAGGTGGCGCGGTCCATCTGCCGCTTCATGGCGTCGAGCACGTTGCGGTTGGAATGGCCGATATTGGCGACCATCGGTCCGCTCGATCCGTCGATGAAGCGGCGGCCGTCCTGCGTCCACATATAAATGCCTTCGGCGCGGTCGATCAGCGGCCGGCGCAGGCTGGAGAGGTAGAACAGGTGCGAGGGCGCGCGCGTTTCTGAACCGGCGGAGGAGGGCTTCTGCATGTCAGGTCTTTCCGAGGTAGCGATCGATTACATTCCTGGTCACGCGCTCGACCATCGGATCCTGCCTGAGCAGGCCGGCGACCCATTCGCAGCTTCCGGCGTGAAAAACCTCGCCCTTGCCGCGCGGGAAATTGACGATCATGCCGTTGCCGCGTTTGACCTTTTCCAGATTGGCGTCGGTCGCCTCGCCAAACAGCGTTTCGGCCGTAAAGCGGCCATCCTCGTCGGTGAGAAACTGGTCCTCGATCGGGATATCGGCGCTTTCCTCGACCTGGCTCGCCATGCCGACGGCCAGCACCTGCAGCCCGTCAGGCGCACCGCTGTCCGGTGTCGGATAGGGCAGGCCGCCGCGGATCTCGAAATCGAGCCCGTCGACCTCATAGCCATAGACATGGCTGTCGGCGCCGAGCAGGTCGCCATAATAGATGCCGGTGCCGGCGAAGGCCCAGTGCTCGGGCCGATAGACCGGAAAGCCGCGCACGCCGCGCGGTGCGCATCCGCCCCAGCCGGCATAGACGCCGCGCGTCGCGTTGAGGCCGAAGGTCATTGCGCCGGGACGACCGATCTCAGGCGCTTCCCAGGAGTTGGTGGCCCGGGTGACGTCGCCGCTATAGGCCGGGTCTTCGGCCCGCGCCCGGTATTTGTAGCAGACCTGCCGTTGGCCTTCGTCCTCGAGCCTGGTCTGCCACATGAAATTGCCGGCAAAGCGAGCCGCATGACCGCCGCGCTCGACGTAGCTGTCGACGGCGTCCCGCATTTCCCAGGTCCAGTACTCGTCATGGCCGACGAAGACGACGCAGTCGTAGCCGTCGAGGATCTCGGGCGAGAAGTGCAAATCGTGCTGGCTGGCGAGATCGACGCCGTAGCCGGCGCGCTCGGCAAAGCGGAAGAAGTGGCTGTCATAGCTCGCCCAGCCGGAGGAGGTGTATTTCTTCGAATGTCCCGTGGCGTACGCCCATTCCATGTGCGGATAGCGCGGCACTGTTTTCGGCGGCACGGCAACCTCCAGCGGCACGCGCGGCGCGTCCTTGGGCAACACCACGAAGCCACGGCACCAAGGCCGCTGCGTCGACACCATGCGCGCATACTGGTCGCGGCCCGGGCCGGTGATGCCTTGATAGGCGTTGGAGCCGCCCCATGTGTTGTAGGACAGCCAGGTGCCGGTCGCCGCCACCTGCAGCACGCGACCGGGTTTTCTGCCGGGCAGGGGCGCGACGATGATGAGGTGATGGCAATGGATGGGCTCGCGCCCGTCCGCCGTCAGCGTCAGCCGATAGGCGCCGGATGGCCAATCGTCGCCGATGCGAAATTCGAAAGACGCCTCCCAGCCGCAGCCTTCGACCGAGCACTGGTCGGGCGTATCCTGCCAGCGCGCCGAAAGCCCCGTTTGCTCGAAGACCTTTGTCTCGCTGCCGCCGTCGCGGACAATGACAATGCTGAAGCGCGGCGCCGTCGAGCTGACATGCAGCGTCACGGTCTCGCCGGCGCGGTAGGAAAATCGATCAGAATAGCACCAGATCTCGCCCCGCTCGCCGTCCATTCCCGGCCATTCATAGTAATGGCCGCGCACTGCCTCGCGGCGCTGCTCGGGCGTCAGTCCGAAATCGGGAAATTCGGTTGGCAGATGGGTCATGAACACCGGAAAAGTGACAGGCCGCCATTTCGGCCATCTGCCGGCCAAGCGTCAAATGGAAACGATCGGGCCAGCAATTGCATACGACACAATTGCTTGGCCGCTCTTGGCCGCACCCGGCAAACCGACTATCTCAGGCGAGGCGGTATGTTCCGCCTCGGGAGCCGGCATGCTGAGAGTGCAGAAGGTCAAGGTCGACGACATCTACGTGCCGACGGCGCGCAAGAAGACGCTGCATCCCGAAACGGTCCGGCACCTGGCCGAAGACATACTGGAAAACGGCATGAAGACGCCGATCCAGGTTCGCAATGACGGCAAGCGCCACATCCTGGTCGAGGGACTGCACCGGCTGGAAGCCGCCAAATGGCTCGGCGAGACCGAGATCGACGCCTATCTGGTGCAGGCCAAGCGCCACTGAGGCGCGCGACCCGATCGAAAACAGCCAAACCGGTCATTCTTCCGCGGATTTTTCGCAGGGCATGTCGGCACGCGGCGTGCTCGCTCGTCCTTGGGCGAACCCGAGGAGACCGACATGTCCAGACGAATCTATTTCGCCATTCTTGCCTCGGTCGCTGCCTTGTTTGCAGCGCCCGGCCCAGCCAATGCAGAGGAGACCAAGCCCGCCATGACCACCGAAGCAACAGCCATGCCGAAGCCGGAAAAGTCCGGCTTGCTGCCGATCGACGGCCTGAATTACTACTATGCCGTCTATGGCAAGGGAGAACCGCTGCTTCTGCTGCATGGCGGCCTTGGCACGTCGGACATGTTCGCGCCGCTGCTGCCGAAGCTGGCGGAAAACCGCACCATCATTGCCGTCGACCTGCAGGGCCATGGCCGCACCGCGCTCGGCGAGCGACCCTTCAGCCTGGAGGGGATGGGCGACGACATGGCTGGTATCGTCAAGGCGCTCGGCTATGACAAGGTCGACGTGCTTGGCTATTCGCTGGGCGGCGGCGTCGCCTTCCGTATGGCCGTTCAGCATCCCGAGACGGTGCGCCGGCTGGTCCTGGTCTCGACCGGCTTCGCCGCCAATGGCTTCTATGACGAGATGCGCGGCCAGCAGGCGCAGGTGAGCGCGGCCGCCGCCGATTTCATGAAGGACACGCCGATGTACAAATCCTACGTCGCCGTCGCCCCACGTCCCGACGATTTCCCTAAACTGCTCGATGCGCTGGGCAATTTCATGCGCAAGGATTACGACTATTCCGCCGATGTGGCGAAGCTGAAGATGCCAGTTATGCTGGCCTATGGCGACAGCGACATGTACAAGCCCGAGCACGAGATCAGGTTCTACCAGATGATCGGCGGCGGGCTGAAGGATGCCGGCTGGATGCGTGAGAACCTGTCGCAGAACCGGCTGGCCATCATTCCCAATCGCACCCACTACGACGTCTTCTTCGCACCGGAGCTGACGGCCGCGGCACTGCCCTTCCTCAATGGCGAAACCAAGGTGAAGACCTGGGACGAAGTCCTCAGCGAAACGAAATAGCTTGCCTGAAAATACATGCCGGCCGTCTCGAAGAGGTGGCCGGCTTTTTTGTGCCTGCGAAACCACGAAGCCCTGGCGCAGCCATTAGTCCTATCGGCGCAATCGATGGCGCCATCAGGGCTTTTCAATTGACCGAAAGGTACCTGTCGATATCATCAAGAGACCTTCAGTGTGATGGTTCGAATGATGACGAAATACCAGGGCGGATGCCATTGCGGGGCAGTGCGCTACGGCACCGAGGCGGCGCCGCTCAACCAGCGCGTCTGCCACTGCCGGCGCTGCCAGAAGGTCATAGGCGCGGCCTTCAACGCCCGCCTTTTGTTTCGCATCGACGATGTCACGGTCGAGGGAGAGGTGGCGACGGTCAACACCTCTCCGGACCTCAAGCGCGGCTTTTGCGCCGCTTGCGGCACCACGCTGTTTTCCCGACGCGACTCCGCCGGCATCGTCGGCATCACCACCGGCTCGCTCGACTATCCCTCGCTGTTCAAGCCGGAAATGCATATGTGGACCGCCTCGAAGCAGCCCTGGCTGCAGCTAGATGACGGCCTGCCGCACCATGAAGGCGCGCCGCCTCCGAACTGACGCCGGCCTTACCGGAAATTAATCCCGAAACCACGACATAGCCGGCAAAGCGTCATTGGCGGGCCATGATTGCCTGCCTATCTGTCGTCTGCGGGCCGGTATCGAGGAGACGACCGATGAGCGACAGAATCAGCACCCTGGACGAGCTTTTGAGCGATCCGATGGTCCTCCTCGTCATGGAGCGTGACCGCGTGCGCCCCGAACAGGTTCGCCTGCTGCTCGAACGTGCCCGCCGCCCGGCCGCCGACGCCGTGCCACCGGCGCATGTGGTGGCGAAAAGCTGCATGCAGCAATGGCTGGGAGGGTAAGGGCTTCCCCTTCTCCCCTTGTGGGAGAAGGTGGCCGAGCGAAGCTCGGTCGGATGAGGGGTGTTCCAGGGAACGCCAACGCCTCACTCCGCTGGAACACCCCTCATCCGTCTCGGCGCTACGCGCCGATCCACCTTCTCCCACAGGGGGAGAAGACAAGAGGGCCAATTCCTAATAACTTGATTCAAACTTTGTTGGTAATTTCTCGTTAGTAATCGAGGCCGGTTTGTCCGGCGGCGTCTGTTTGCCTTCGGTCTGTTGTGTTTTGCGTACAGGTCCAGATGCGGATTTCAGGCGTCGTCAGTTTCATGTTGGCATCGCTGTGGCTTGCCGGCTGTTCGTCCACAGCGGGCGTCGATGGCTTGCAACCGTCGAACGAGACGACCAGTTCGGTCGTGCGTCCGAGCGCGCCGGTCACAGCGGCTCCGGTGGAGACCGCCGACCTCGCGCCGATGCGGTCCGATATGGTGGCCGACAATGCGCCGCCCTTTTCCATGGTCGAGGAAGAAGAGGCCATCGTCGCGGGCACGCCGCAGGGGAGCACCAGACCACAGCTCGAGCCCGCCGCTCTGATGTCTGCGCCGAAGCGGTTGACGCGCGCTGCGCCGGCCATGCTGGCCACGCCGGTCACCCGCTACGGTTTTCGCGACGCCAAGCCGATCAATTTCGGCAAGGCTTCGCCACGCTACCTTGCCGTCCACGGCGTCGACGTCTCGCGCTGGCAGGGCAATGTCAACTGGGGCAAGCTGCGCGCCCAGGGCGCCAACTTCGCCTACATCAAGGCGACCGATGGCGGCGACCATCTCGATCCGATGTTCATGAAGAACTGGCGCAATGCCGACGCCGCCGGGCTGAAGCGCGGCGCCTATCATTTCTTCTACTGGTGCCGCACCGCGGGCGAGCAGGCCGACTGGTTCATCCGCAATGTGCCGAGGGTCGAAGGCGCGCTGCCACCCGTAATCGATGTCGAGTGGAACGGCGAATCTTCCTGCAAGCGGCGGCCGTCGCGGGCCACCGTGCTGGAAAAGATGAAGGTGTTCATGGACAAGCTGGAGCGCCATTACGGCCAGCGGCCCATCATCTACACCGCACCGGATTTCTATCGCGACAATCTCAAGGGTGCGTTTCTCGATTATCCGTTCTGGCTGCGCGCCGTGGCGCGGCATCCCTCAAAAGTCTATCCCGGCCGCAAATGGCTATTCTGGCAGTACTCCGGCTCCGGCCTGTCGCACGGCGTGACCGGCCGCATCGACCTCAACGTCTTCCATGGCGACGAGCGCGCTTGGCGGGCATGGGCAGGCGGGCAGACGACCGTCGCCGACGCCGATTGAACGTCAGGCCCGGTGTCGGTGCGCCTGCGCCGCCTGCCGCTGCGCCTTGGGTTGAATTTTCAGCGTCTCGCTAACGATCCGCTCACTCTGTCCTTTAGCGGTATCGCAATAGCCTTCCGGTAACGTGCCCGTGATCGGGTTTCGGAGGGGTCCATGCGCAATCCAGTTGTGGCTGTCGCTCTTGCCGCCGCTGTCGGCTACGGGTTTTTCAGCTCGCTCGGCCACATGCCGGGCGGAAGTGGCGCTTCGCTGGCGGAGTCGAAGCAGAACGTCGTGTCCTATTCCACCGAGGACAAGGCGATGCAGGCCGCCAAGGACAGCGGCCGCTCGACCCTCAAGCGCTTCCACGAACTGATGGACGCTGGCACGCCCGGCACCTACACGGTGAAATTCCCGCTGACCCAGAACGGCGCCACCGAGCATATCTGGCTGCAGCTGGTCGGCTACAGCGACGGCTCCTATATCGGCCTGCTTGCTGACGTGCCGGTCAATGGCAACAAGTACAAGATGGGCGACAGGATGACGGTGACCGAGGCCGACGTCGAGGACTGGATGGTCAAGAACGGCAAGGTGATCTACGGCGGCTACACCACGCGCCAGGCGCTTGCGGATATGCCGAAGGAACAGGTTGCAAAATACGGGTTGACCTTCAAGGACTGAGGGTTGAGGCGGGGGCGAGTTTTATCGCGGTGCCTAGAGGGCTGTCGCGCTTTTCGCGTTCGCGTATCTCAGCCGTCTGCGCCAGCACCCAGTCGCGAAACACCTTGATTTTGGGCGCGTTGCGGCGGCTCTCCAGATGCACCAGCCAATAGCCGTCGCCGTCCGATCCAAGCACGTCGAATGGCTGTATCAACTGGCCCTTTTCCAACAGGGCGCTGTAAAGGTTTTTGGTCAGGATCGCGGCGCCCTTGTCGGTCAGCGCCGCCATCGCATCATAGGCCTGCGTACCCAGTTTCGGGCCAGCGATGACGCGATCGGGCTCGAACGGCACGCCGGCAGCCTTGAACCAGATTTCCCACCAGGGATCGTCGGAACAGCATAGCGGCACTTGGTAGAGATCCTCGGGGCGGTGGATGCCGCCGACGCTTTCGGCGAGTCTCGGGCTGAGCATCGGCGTATAGTCCGCCTTGAACAGATAGTGAGCCGTCAGGCCCGGCCATTTTCCACTGCCGGTGCGAATGCCGACATCCATGTCGCCGCGCGTGAAATCGACCAGCCCGTGCGATGTATTCACCTTCACGGCAAGGTCGGGATGCATCAGCTGAAATGTTCCAAGCCATACGGCCAGCCAGTTCGATGCGAAGGTTTCCATGGTCGTCACCGACAGCACGCCGGTCGCTCCACCCTTGGTCGCGACCCATGCGTCGGCCAGGGTCGAGAACGCGCCTGTTGCGTGCGGCGCCAGCTGCTGTCCGGCCTCGGTCAGCGCGATCTGCCTTGTTTTTCTTATGAAAAGCGGCGTTCCGGCACGTTCTTCCAGCACCTTTATCTGATAGCTGGCAGCTGATTGGGTCATGCCGAGTTCTTCGGCTGCCTTGGTGAAACTGCCCAGCCGGGCCGCGGCTTCAAAGACCCTGATGGCTCCTAATGGTGGTAGTTCCCAGCTCATGACGCATCAATCCCGCTGATGCATACTACGCGACGTTCGATTGGAAACCAAGCCCGGAAAACGGCATGCTGCATTCATCGGATCAAACCTTGGAGGATACGGCAATGACCACCACCATCGCTCTCTACAACACGCTTCGCCGGCCGATGCTCGACCTCTTCACCGCGCCGTTCAGACCTCGCAAGCACGGCATGCTCGACCGCCGCTCGCTGTCGGATCATTTCCTCAGGGATATCGGTATGCTTGACGGACGCGTGCCTCCCGGCACCATTGGCTAAGCAAGCTCTTTGACCAGGGGAGGGAAAGATGACTGTGTTATCCGAGGATCTGGCGAAGAGCCGACAAACGATCAACGCCTATGAGGACTATGCCGAACGCTACGACGCTCTGGTGCGGCACGTTCCGAACCAAAGAGAACAGAAATGGCTGAAGCGCCTGGTGAAGATCGCCGGCAAAGGCGGCCGGATTCTGGAAGTCGGTTCGGGACCCGGATACGATGCGGACTTCGTCGAAGGGCTCGGTGTCCAGGTTCGGCGCACAGACGCAACGAAGCGGTTTCTTGAGTTGCAGGCCGCACGCGGCAAGCATGGTGAGTTTCTCGATCTCATCACCGACGATCTCGGCGGCCCCTACGACGCGGTGCTCGCATTGTGCGTCCTGATCCACGTGCCGCGCGAGCAGGCCGACCAGGTGCTTGCCAAGATTGCCGGGTCGCTGCGGCCGGGCGGCGCCTTTCTCGTCTCGATGCGCATTGGCGATGGCGAGAAGAGCGGCGAATATCATACGGTCTATTGGCGCAGGGACGACTTCGCGGCCCGCCTCGAAAACGCCGGGCTGGTCCTTGTCGGAGACGAATTCAACGTCGGCCGCGATCGCGAAGAGTGGACCACCTTTCTGGCTGTGAGGCCGTCATGACGCGCCGCGGACTGTTTTTGTTCGTGCTGCTCAGCCTCCTGTGGGGCATTCCCTATTTGTTGATCAAGCTGGCAGTTGCCGAGGTGTCGGTGCCCTTCCTGGTCTTTGCCCGAACAGCCGTCGGCGCCCTGGCGCTGCTGCCCTTCGTCCTTGTCCAGCGCAGTTTCGGATGGCTGAAGACACATTGGCGGGCGGTCGCCGCATTCTGTCTGGTCGAGATGATCCTGCCATGGGGGCTGATCACCCATGGCGAAGTCAGCATCGACAGTTCCACCGCCGGACTGCTGATTGCCATGACGCCGGCCGTAACCGTCGCGCTCTCCAAGCTGATGGGCTCGGATGAGCGGCTGGGGATACGCCGCTGGACCGGCCTTTTCCTCGGTTTTGCCGGTGTCTTCGTGCTGGCGCTGCCGACCTTGGGTGGCGGATTTCTCGCGGTCGTCGAGATTCTCATGGCCGCGGCCTGCTATGCCTCGGGTTCGATCATCGCGTCGCGCTGGCTGAACGATGTGCCGGCAACCTCGCTGACGGCAGTCTGTCTGGCAGGGGCCGCGCTGATCTACGCCGTGCCGGCGGCGTTGGCCTGGCCGGCGGCCATGCCGTCGACAACGGTGGTTGGCGCAATCCTCGGTCTTGGCGTGTTTTGCACGGCGATTGCCTTCGCCACCTACTTCTTGCTGGTGCGGGAGATCGGCCCCGAACGGGCGGTCGTCATCACCTATGTGGCGCCCGCCGTCTCCGTGGCAGCCGGCGTGCTCGTCCTTTCGGAGCCGCTCGATATCGGCATTGTCGCGGCCTTCGCGCTCATCTTGTGCGGATCATATCTCGGCACGTGGCGCGCTTCGCCAGAACCGTCCGTGTCCGCGACCTCGGCAAGTTGACCGGCGGCCGCCAGCCGCCGTCAGAAATAAGGTCGCAGGTTCTCGCGAATGCGGTCCAGCACCGTCTTTCCCGAGATATCGGCGGTGAAGGTCTTGCCGGTGATGGTCTCAAAGGCCTGCGTGTAAACCCGCGATGTCTGCTCGATGAGCTCGGCGGGGATTCTCGGAATACGATCCTTGTAGGGATCGCAGCGCGCGGTCACCCAGGCGCGAATAAAGTCCTTGTCGAAGCTTTGCGGCCGCTCGCCTGCCTTGAAACGCTCTTCATAGCTTGCCGCAAGCCAGTAGCGGCTTGAGTCGGGCGTATGGATTTCATCGGCAAGGATGATGGCGCCATCCTTGTCCGTGCCGAACTCGTATTTGGTGTCGACCAGGATCAGGCCGCGCTTGGCGGCCAACGCTTTGCCGCGCGCAAACAGCGCCAGCGCATAGCGCGAGACGGTGTCCCATTGCTCTTCCGACAACAGGCCGCGCGTCAGGATCTCGTCACGCGTCAAGGGCTCGTCATGGCCGCCATCGAGCGCCTTGCTGGTCGGCGTGATGATGGCCTGCGGCAGCTTCTCATTGTCGCGCAGTCCGTCCGGCAGGCGGATGCCGTACATATCGCGTTCGCCGTTCTTGTATTTCGTCAGCACCGAAGTGCTGGTGGTGCCGGCGAGGTAGTCGCGAACGACGATTTCCACCGGCAGAATGTCGAGCCTGGTGCCGACGACGACATTGGGGTCGGGATAATCGAGCACATGGTTGGGGCAGATGTCCGCCGTTTCCTCGAACCAGTAGCGCGCCGTCTGCGTCAGCAGCTCTCCCTTGAGCGGTATTGCGGTCAGGATCACATCGAAGGCGCTCAGCCGGTCGGTGGCGATGATGATGCGGCGGCCATCCGGCAGATCGTAATTCTCGCGGACCTTGCCTTTGTAGTGGTTCGGGAGTTCCGGAATGAAGGCATCCGAGAGAACGCGCAGTGCTGTCATCCTGGTCTCATGGCTCCTAACAGTTTGGGCGACTCTTAACAAAGTTGAGGGGGCTTCGATACCCGAGGAAGGGCGGTTCGTCCTTTGCGAATAATCAAGACATTGCCTTCGCCGTGCTATCTATTTGCAGCTTCCGGCACTCCTGGGGGACGCGGTGGACGTAGAGCTCAAATTTCTGATTGTCGGATTTGCCTGCGCGATCGCGGGCGGTCTGTCGTTCATCACCTTCGTCAAATGGCGCGAGGTGCAGGCGATGAGCCACTGGCTGCCGGCGATGGGCAAGATCATCTCGTCGCGCGTCGAGGCGCGCGAAGTCAGAAGGTCGGGCGTCGGCTCGGACAGCAGCGACACCACCGAGATGCGCAATTTTCCGGCGGTCACCTTCGAATACAAGGTCGGTAAAAAGAAATTTCAAAGCTCGCGCTACAGCGTGAAGGAGAATCTGGGGAATTTCGAAGTCACCGAAACCCTGGCGCAGTTTCCCACCGGCGCTGAAGTGACCGTCTTCTACAATCCGGCCGATCCGGGCAAGGCCGTGATCGAACGCACCCTGCCGGACGGCGCCTTCAAGTTCATGGTCAAGCTCTCGGCCGGGCTGGTGATCGGCACGGTGGTGCTGGTGTTTTCGCTCGGTGGCGTGCTGGAGGCGATCCGGCCGCATTTGCCCAAGCCGCAGAACCTCGGCGCCGGAGCGCTGCTGCTGTTCATGGGCCTGATGATCCTGCGCATGGCCTTCGTCCAGAAGTCGCTTGCCGAGCAGGCGGCAAAATGGCCGGTCGCCCCCGGCCGCATTGACTCCTCGGGCCTGCAGGCGCTGCGAAACTACAGCAGCCATCGACGCTGGAGCACCGTCTTCAAATCCCGCATCGTGTACAGCTACGGCGTCGCAGGCCAGCACTACACCTCAGACCGCGTCACCTTCGGCGCCACGGTCACCGCTTCAATGCCCGGCCTCGTCAGCGGCCAGGCGCGCAGCTATGCCGAGGGCGGCAAGGTCGACGTGCATTACGACCCAGCCAACCCCGCCTCGGCAGTGCTCGAATGCAGGGTGCGCGGGCTTTGGCTGCTGTGGGTCTGTTCGGCCGCGTTTTTGGGCGGCGCGGCTTGGCTGGTCGGTTTTATCTGAGGCGCCACTTTCATGACGAGACATCCAATGATCGTTCGCAGGCTGGCCGTCGTTTGCCTGGCTCTGCTCGGCGCCGTGCAGGCAGCGAGCGCAAGAGAGTGTCTGCTAAGCCACGCCGCCTATCGCGAGCCGCGTTCGGGCGCGGTGTTGCAATTCCGGCCGCTCGACAATGAACCGGCGGCACTGACGGCCGAAGTGTTTTCGGTGACCGTCCCCAACACCGACACGCGCTTGCCGGCCGACATCACCTGGACCAATGGCAAAAATTCGTTTCCGCTCGGCACCATCCGCCATGCCTGCACCGACGACGACCGCGAAGCGGGGCTGGAGGACGGCAGCGGGATGTGCCGGATATGGATGGGCCAGGTCTATGCCTTGACCGGAGGCGGCGCCGAGCAGCTGAATTCGCGCGAAGCGACACCGGCGCCGAAAGGGCTGTTGCTGCCCGATTTCGGCGCGGCCTTCACCGAATTTGCCGATTTCGCCAATGCCAATCCGGACGGCTCGGCGTGGGACGCCTTCACATTGACAGGATGCAGCGATGAATAGCGCCATGAGACTGATTGTCTGGATCTGCACGCTGTTTGCCTCGGCGACGATATCAGCCGCAGCGCGGGCGGACGAGCCGGCGCCATCGCGCCCGCCGATCGACAAATGCGTCTGGGAAAAACTGACCGACAAGACGTCGGCCTCGCCGCCTGGGCGCAGCGCTGCGATTTCGGCTTCCGCCAGATTCATTTCGAATTCGTCGGCAACGCTCTCGCCATCAAATACAGCGATGGGGGCGCGCCCGATCCGCTGGTCGAGGTGTTCGACATCAAATCGGGCGAAACCGCCGAGGCCGCGGTGTTGCGCCTGTTGCTGGAAAAGACCGACAAATCAGTCAGCGCCCGCTGCGTACTGGCGCCTTATACGCAGGGCACCGTGCCCGCCGGCGTCAAGCGCTACACATTCAACCCCGACGCCGCCTACGCCAAGGAGCTGAAAGCGGTGGTGAGTGATGACGTTCCCGAACCGCCCTGCGGCGACTGGGGCGAAATGCCGGATGGCATCCAGTATTTCGAGGTACCGGCGGGCGACGGGCACAAGGTGCTGTTTGTGCGAGCGGGGCAGGACGAACCGTTGTTTGACGAGCAGACGCTGAGGGTGGTGGAGTAGGTAGGCGCAGAAAATCCTGGTCGGGGTCTGTCTCTATGCTTCGACGTATTTTGTGAGACTGAGGCCTTTCGGTATATCCAGCCCATCAGCACGCAAGCCCTCGATATGGAACCGTATTGCGTCGCGAATTTCGATTTTCACCTCCGGCACTGTCGCACCAGTCGCGATGCAGCCCGGTAGATCCGGCACATAGGCGGAAAAATTTTCTCCGGCTTTTTCGATTACGACTGCATAACGCATGTCATCAGTCCGTTAGGCCGACCACTTCAGAAGGCTTCGGCGCGCTCTGCCACAACTTGATGCTGGCGCGAAACAAATTTACTGTTGTCTTTTCGGTGGCTGCCTGACCTTCAGCATCTCAGTGCGCTTAGAAATCAATGCAGCGGCTGACGCAATATTGATGGGAGCGCCGGTAATTTTTGAGAGCTTTTCTATATCGTGTCTATGCTCGAATGCAATGAATGGCGGAACTAAGAAATTCCGTGCAAATATATCTGCCTGATCTTCTATGCTATCCAGCGCATTCATATTCTCAAATTGAGGAGAGTAGCCAAGAATATCTTGCTGTTTTGTGCCGCCTATGTGCGCATGTAAGAGTAGATGACCCAATTCGTGGGCCAGTATTCTGCGGCATTCCTGATCTCCGTCGCAAGCTCCGTCATAGATCGACTCTCTAACCAAAATCCTCGGTGGATCATTCATAGCCTGTGCAGTTTTGTCCAGTTCGATGTCACGCCGAACCATCAATTTGAAATCGGGAAGTATCTCCTTCAATCTGAATTCAAGAATTTCTATGATATTTATATAAAGTTTGTCTGAGACGCCGAAGGTACCTCTGAAGTTGCGGGCACGATCGGCGATCTCAAGTTCACTTAGCTTTTCGGAGTTGAAGCGATCCAGGGATTTCATGGTATCCTCCTGGCCGCATGGGCGTTTCAGGCCTTAGGTCGAGGTTGAGCTTCGACGGCCGATTGCGGCTTCGGTCCGAGCATAACGATCAGATACTCATGAGGCACCCCAAAAAGCGCCGCAAGTTGGTCTAGGATGTAATCGGTCGGCCAGATTTCCCCGTTTTCCACACTCGTGATGTATGCGCTGCCTGCACCGATCAACTTTCCGAGCTGGTTCTGTGACCATCTCTTCTCACGGCGTGTGCGCTCAACAAATGCGCCAAATTTTTCCGGACTGCCATTGCTCATGAAAATCTCCTAGGAATCTTCGTCCGACCCTCGATTTCTCAGCTGCACCCGCTCGTCGATCCACAAGTATCGCACTTCTCGCAGGTTCCGTTCCGTACCATGGTGAAGTTGTGGCATTCCGAGCATTCGTTGCCGGTGTAGCCTTGCATCAAGGATTGCTGACGCCGCGTAGAGGCAAGCGCCTTTGCCTCGGCCGCTTCTTTCGCTGCTTCGTCGGTGAACAACCCGGTGGGGTCGGCAGCCTCCTCGGAAACAATATCTTCGACCAGTTCCTTGGCTCGCTCCTCATAGTCGCGCTTGTAGGCGATGGCTTCGTCGCTTGCTGGTTTAAGCGCCAGCACATTGGAGCCTGAGAACGCAGTTGGAGTGACCCGGGCAGGGGCCGCGGCAGGTGATCCGGCAAACCCCTTGGGTTCGCCACCTAGGCCAGACACCAACTTGACCGGCGAGGCGCCGCGGGTAAGGCCCTTCGAGAACGGCGTCGCCTTGCCTTCGTTGATGCCGCGTCCGAGCGCCGTCTTGTCGAAATCCGACTGGTCGACATGGGCGAGGTCGTGGCGGCCGAGATAGGACACGGCGAGTTCGCGGAACACGTAGTCGAGGATCGACGTCGCATTCTTGATCGCGTCGTTGCCCTGCACCATGCCGGCCGGCTCGAATTTGGTGAAGGTGAAGGCCTCGACGAATTCCTCGAGCGGCACGCCATATTGCAGGCCGAGCGAAATGGCGATGGCGAAGTTGTTCATCATCGCTCGGAAGGCAGCACCTTCCTTGTGCATGTCGATGAAGATCTCGCCGATGCGGCCGTCATCGAATTCGCCGGTGCGCAGGTAGACCTTGTGGCCGCCGACGACTGCCTTCTGGGTGTAGCCCTTGCGGCGGTTCGGCAATTTTTCGCGGTCGCGGTAGAGGCGTTCGATGACGCGCTCGACGATCTTCTCGGTGACCTGCACGGCACGCTGTGAAGCGGGCGCCGCGATCAACTGCTCGACCGCATCGTCCTCGTCATCCTCGCTGTCAGCGAGCAGCGACGAATTCAGCGGCTGCGACAGCTTCGAGCCGTCGCGGTAAAGCGCGTTGGCCTTCAGCGCCAGCTTCCACGACAGCATGTAGGCGCCCTTGGCGTCTTCCACCGTCGCATCGTTGGGCATGTTGATGGTCTTGGAGATGGCGCCCGAGATGAAGGGCTGTGCGGCCGCCATCATCTGGATGTGGCTGTTGATCGAAAGCGAACGCTTGCCGATCTTGCCGCACGGGCTGGCGCAGTCGAACACCGCGAGGTGTTCGGGCTTGAGGAACGGCGCGCCTTCCAGCGTCATCGCACCGCAGACATGGATGTTGGCGGCCTCGATGTCCTTCTTCGAGAAGCCCAGCGCCGGCAGCATCTCGAACGAGAAATCGTTGAGCTGCTCGTCGGTGAAGCCGAAGGTCTCCTTCACCCAGTCGGCGCCGAGCGTCCACTGGTTGAAGACGAACTTGATGTCGAAGGCCGACTTCAGCGCTGCATTGAGCGCGGCGATCTTGTCGTCGGTAAAGCCCTTCGCCCTAAGCGAGCCGGGGTTTACCGCCGGCGCCTGGTTCATGTTGCCGTGGCCGACCGCATAGGCCTCGATCTCGGCGATCTGGCTCTCGGAATAGCCCAGCGTGCGCAGTGCTTCCGGCACGGCGCGGTTGATGATCTTGAAATAGCCGCCGCCGGCTAGCTTCTTGAACTTCACCAGCGCGAAGTCGGGCTCGATGCCGGTGGTGTCGCAATCCATGACGAGGCCGATCGTGCCGGTCGGCGCGATCACTGTCGCCTGCGCATTGCGGTAGCCATGCTCCTCGCCGAGTTCGATGGCGCGGTCCCAGGCAGCCTTGGCGTGCGCGGCCAGTTCCTGCTGCTTCAGGTCGGACGCGACCAGCGGCATCGGATTGACGGCGAGCTTCTCGTAGCCCTGCTTTTCGCCATAGGCGGCACGGCGATGGTTGCGCATGACGCGCAGCATGTTCTGCGCGTTACGGTCGTAGTCGGTGAAGGCGCCGAGCTCGCCGGCCATCTCGGCCGAGGTGGCATAGGCGACGCCGGTCATGATGGCGGTGAGTGCTGCGCAGATGGCGCGGCCCTCGTCGGAATCATAGGGAATGCCGGACGTCATCAGCAGGCCGCCAATGTTGGCGTAGCCGAGGCCGAGCGTGCGGTATTCGTAGGACTGCTTGGCGATCTCCTTCGACGGAAACTGCGCCATCATCACCGAGATTTCGAGAACGACGGTCCACAGCCGCACCGTGTGCTCGTAGGCGGCGATGTCGATCGTGCCGTCGGCATTGCGGTAGGGCAGCAGGTTGATCGAGGCCAGGTTGCAGGCCGTGTCGTCGAGGAACATGTATTCCGAGCACGGATTGGAGGCCCGGATCGCACCGGCCGAAGCGCAGGTGTGCCAGTCGTTCATCGTCGTGTTGAAATGCAGGCCCGGATCGGCCGAAGCCCAGGCGGCGTAGCCGATCTTTTCCCAGAGGTCGCGTGCCTTCAGCGTCTTCAGCACCTTGCCGTCCTTGCGGGCGGTCAGGTGCCAGTCGGCATCGTCCTCGACGGCGCGCAGGAAATTGTCCTTCAGCGACACCGAATTGTTGGAGTTCTGGCCGGACACAGTGAGGTAGGCATCGGAATCCCAGTCGGTGTCGTAGGTCTTGAACGACATCGAGGTGTAGCCCTGCTTGGCGAACTGGATGACACGGTAGATGTAGTTCTCCGGCACGGCCGACTTCTTGGCCGCCTTGATCTCGCGCTTCAGCGCGGTGTTGATCGACGGGTCGAAGCAGTCGTCATCATGGCCTTCGCAGTTGATGCAGGCCTTCATGATCGCTTCGAGATGTTTTTTCACGATCTTGGAGCCGGTGACCAGCGACGCCACCTTCTGCTCTTCATTGACCTTCCAGTCGATGAATTCCTCGATATCGGGATGGTCGGCGTCGACAATGACCATCTTGGCTGCACGACGCGTCGTGCCGCCCGACTTGATGGCGCCCGCCGCGCGGTCGCCGATCTTGAGGAAGCTCATCAGGCCGGACGAACGGCCGCCGCCCGACAGCTTTTCGCCTTCGCCGCGCAGCATGGAGAAATTGGAGCCGGTGCCCGAGCCGTATTTGAACAGGCGCGCTTCGCGCACCCACAGGTCCATGATGCCGCCTTCGTTGACGAGATCGTCCTGCACGCCCTGGATGAAACAGGCATGCGGCTGCGGATGCTCGTAGGACGACTTCGACTTGGTCAGCTTGCCGGTGAACGGGTCGACATAATAGTGGCCCTGGCTCGGGCCATCGATGCCGTAGGCCCAGTGCAGGCCGGTGTTGAACCATTGCGGCGAGTTCGGCGCAACGCGCTGGGTGGCGAGCATATAGGCGAGTTCGTCGCGGAAGGCGCTCGCGTCTTCTTCCGACTTGAAGTAGCCGCCCTTGTAGCCCCAATAGGTCCAGGTGCCGGCCAGCCGGTCGAAGACCTGGCGGGCGTCGATTTCGGAACCGTAGCGCTCGGCTTCCGGCAGCTTGGCAAGCTCGGCCTCGTCGGCGACGGAGCGCCACAGGAAGGAGGGGACGTCGTTCTCCTCGACCTTCTTCAGGCGCGCGGGCACGCCGGCCTTGCGGAAATACTTCTGCGCCAGGATGTCGGCGGCAACCTGCGAGAACTGCGCCGGCACATCGATATTGTCCAAGCGGAACACCACCGAGCCGTCCGGATTCTTGATCTCCGAAAGCGCCTTGCGGAATTCGATCTCCGCGTAAGCTGATTGGCCTGGCTTGGTGAAACGACGCTCGATGCGCATTGGTCCGGTCCCTTTTGTCTATATATAGCGCTTTTCCCCGGGGATTTCTGCCCCCAATGCGAAACGCGCATGTCCGCCGTCTGCCGGCGTTCGAAAACACCGGCTCTCCTTGTGGCAGTCTTCGTCGCCTTGCTGGTCGAACTTCTTGCGAAGCCGCTGTTCCAACTCTGCGCCGAACCCTGCGGGTCCCTCAAAACTGAATTTTTCCTCGATTCCCTCGACCGAGGGAAATTCACATTATCTAGCGTCGAACTTGCCTGCAAACACTAAATATAGTGTTAACAGACAATTTATTCCAGTCCGACAAATCTCCCTTTTCGCCCCACGATCCAACGCTTCCGCCAGCCTCGTAAACAGGCGGAAATCATGGCCAAAACGCACAAAATCCGGGAAAAATGACCGGGCTCGAAACTCTCCGGTCGCGCCCTCAACAAGAGCACATGGCACATAAAAGGCGACTCGGTTTGCGTCGTCAAGGATTCGTTTGCGTAGCTTTTGTGACCCCAACATCTTGTGTGTCACATATGTGGATAACGGGGACAAAAAGCGGCTGAGGAAAGCCCGATTCTGCCGGCGTGGACCGCTGGTGAGCGGTTCACCCGAGACAGGCCCGGCCGGATTCTGGCTCACAGCCTTTTCATTTTAGCTGGCGTGCATTATGTCTTTGGCGTCGCGCGGGGGCGCGTCTTGTCAATTCCAAGAGCATCCGTTACGCCCCGCCCATGACAGTTACCGTCCGTTTTGCCCCCTCACCAACCGGCCGCATTCATATCGGCAATGCCCGCACCGCCTTGTTCAACTGGCTGTTTGCCATGAACAACAAGGGCCGTTTCATCCAGCGCTTCGACGACACAGACATTGCCCGCTCAAGGCAGGAATTTTCCGACGCCATCCTCTACGACCTGCACTGGCTGGGGATTTTTCCCGACGCCACCGAATACCAGTCGCGGCGCTTCGAAACTTACGACGCGGCGGTGGAGCGGCTGCAGAGAGCCGGCGTTGTCTATCCCTGCTACGAGACCCCCGAAGAACTCGACCTGCGCCGCAAGGTGCGCCGCACGCGCGGCCTGCCGCCGGTCTATGGCCGCGAGGCGCTGGCGCTTTCGCAGCAGCAGATCGCCGAATACCGCTCCGATGGCCGCCGGCCGCACTGGCGCTTTCTGCTGCCCAACTTCACCAGCGATCCGCTGCAGCCCGAACGCACCGAAATCCACTGGAACGATCTGGTGCGCGGCGAGGAAACCGTCGATCTGGCCTCACTGTCCGATCCGGTGCTGCGGCGCGAGGACGGCACTTATCTCTACACGCTGCCTTCGGTCGTTGACGACATCGAGATGGGGGTCAGTCATGTCATTCGCGGCGACGACCACGTCACCAACACCGGCGTGCAGATCGCGCTGTTCAAGGCATTGGGCGCCGAGCCGCCTGTCTTCGGCCACCACAATCTCTTGACCACGGCCTCGGGCGAGGGCCTGTCGAAGCGCAGCGGTGCGCTGTCGATCGAAAGCCTGCGCGAGGAGGGCATCGAACCGATGGCTGTGGCTTCGCTGGCCGTCCTTGTCGGCACCTCGGAAAATGTCGCAGCGGTGCATGACATGCCGGCACTGGCCGCGCGCTTCGATCCCGCCGCCACGTCGAAATCGGCGGCCAAATTCGACCCGGACGAGCTGTTCGTGCTCAATCGTGCGCTCATGCACCACATGCCGTTTTCCGAGGCGCGGGATCGGCTGATCGTGCTCGGCATCTCCGGCGACAAGGCCGAGCCGTTCTGGCTGGCGGTGCGCGGCAATCTCGACCGGCTGAGCGACGCGGTCGGCTGGTGGCGCATCCTTGCCGACGGCCCGCAGCCCGCGCCGGAATTTTCCGACGAGGATCGCGACTTCCTGCAGCAGGCCTTCGACCTGTTGCCGGAAGAGCCGTGGACCGGTACGGTCTGGAAAGACTGGACGGCCAGGATCAGGGAAGCCAGCGGCCGCAAGGGCAAGGCGCTGTTCATGCCGCTCAGGCTGGCGCTTACCGGACTTGCTTCCGGGCCGGAGCTTGCAGATCTATTGCCGCTGCTGGGTCGGGAAGGAACGCTGGCCCGACGACCCTGACCTTGCGCTGGTCCGGCGGGATCAGCGACACCGGCGACACCACCGGCTTGACGGCAAGGCGCTTGATGGCGGCGCGGTCGAGCCCGCCTTGTACGTTCGCCAGCGTCTCCGGATCCGCGCCCGGATCGGGTTTGGCCGCCGGCACCGGAATGAATGGCGTTGTCTCGGTATCAGGCTGCGATTGCTCGGGCGGTGGCGGGTTGCCGCCGATGATCTCGAAATTTCCGGCCTGCGCATTGCAGCCACAAGCCAGCGGCCGCGACATGTTGGGCTGTTTGTAGAGATAGGCGGTCGGCAACTCGCTGTAGGGCCTGCCGGTCACCGACGACGTCATGTTGGCCGAATCGTCTTCCATGCCGCGCGAATAGAACACCTGCATTTCGGTGCCGGGGCAGCTCGATTCGCAGTTCTTCTGGTCGCGCTCGAAATCGCCGAGCGAAGCCGAGTTCGACATCGGGAAGAAATAGCCGTCGCAGGTGCGCACGCAGCTCGTATGGAACTCGCCGCCGACCGTCGGGAAATCCGGCACGCCGGGCTGATTGAGCACCCGGCGCACATTGCGCTCCTCGCCGGGATCATCGGGCTGATCGAGCGTGTCGATCTGCCGGTTGCCGCCGAAAAGCTGGTCGAACAGATTGCCGTCGTCGGGTTCGCGGCTGGCTTCCTGCAGCGGCTCCCGGCGCGGCGCGGGCTCGTCACGGCAGCCATTGGCGTCGAGCGCGGCCAGGATGCGGCCGCGGTCGCGCCGCGAGCCGCCGCCGGCAAGCTGCGCGCGCTTGGCTTGCAACGCATCGAGATTGGCGTTCATGCGATCGATGCTGCTGTTCAGCGCGGCACATTGGCTGACATTGCGCGAAAACAGCGAAAACCCGCAATTCGCATCGCTCGCACGACCGCGCACCTTTGATAGCTGTTCGAACTGGCGGGAGATGGCCTTGTCATACTTCCGCACCATGCTGGAATTGCCGCCGCCATTCGATGAAGAAGCAAGCTCGGCTTCCAGTTGACGGCAAACGCGGGAGGCGGCCTGCGGTTCAGTGGTGGCGACGGCCGAAAGCACAAGCGCGCCGAGCAGCGCAGCCAGATGCTTCAGCCTCCATCGTCCGCCCGTCATTGCCCGAAACCCCGCTTGCCTGCCTGTCTACCGGATTCGCGGTTAACCGTTCCCTCAATCTACAACCAAAGATGGTCTTAGCCCATAGACGCGTTGCAGGAGGGGTTTGGTTAGAGCGGCAACTGTGCGGTCTCACCGCTGCATGAAAAAGGCGCAATCGCCCCGGAATTATCCCACGATCCAGCAAAACCCGGGGACCGGGCATGACCACGCTTACCCGTCGAACCGCGCTGCAGTTCGGTCTGTTGTGCCTGGCGGCGCCCGCCGCCCGGGCGCAGGAAAATCCAGCCGCTCCGGACTGGCGCAGCAAATTGGTCGAAGCCGCGCGTGAGCAGATCGGCGTCACCACCTTCTACGACCCGGCCTATGTCCGCCTCGGCTATCCCGGCGGCGACGTCGCGCCGGATCGTGGCGTGTGCACGGATGTCATCGTGCGCGCCTATCGCCGCGCCTTCAATCTCGACCTGCAGAAGCTGGTGCATGAGGATATGGCCGCCAATTTCGCCGCCTATCCCAAGACCTGGGGCCTGAAAGCGACCGACCGCAACATCGATCACCGACGGGTCGGCAACCTTGCCGCCTTTTTCGGGCGCAAGGGTGCTTCCTTGGCCGTAAGCGAGGATCCTGCCGACTTTCAGCCGGGCGATCTGTCACCCAGATGCTGCCCGGCAACCTGCCGCACATCGTCATCGTCTCATCCGAACGCTCGGCGGACGTGCCGGAACGAGCGCTGGTCATCCACAATATCGGGGCGGGCGCCCGCGAGGAGGACACGCTGTTTGCCTTCACGCAGACCGGGCATTACCGTTTCGTGCCTGCCTGACGGCGTCAGTTGAAATGAACCACCGCCTGTGCCTTGTGCGCCGCCTCGACCACCGCAAGCGCCGTCATGTTGACGACGCCGCGCGAGGTCACCGACGGCGTCAAAATATGCGCCGGCTTGTCGGTGCCAAGCAGGATCGGCCCGACATGCAGCGCGTCCATCATCGTGCGCAGCGCGGTCAGCGTGATGTTGGCGGAGTCGAGGTTGGGGAACACCAGGAGATTGGCTTCGCCCTTCAGCCGCGAATGCGGATAGACGCGCTGGCGCAGATGCTCCGACAGGGCTGAATCGGCATGCATCTCGCCGTCGCATTGCAGGTCGGGCGCAACGCGCGCCAGGATCGCCGCTGCCTGCCGCATCTTCAGCGCGCTGGGAGAATCACGCGAGCCGAAATCCGAATGCGACAGCAGCGCTGCCTTCGGCTCGATGCCGAAGCGCTGGATTTCCTCCGCCGCCAATATGGTCATTTCGGCGATTTCCTCGGCCGTCGGGTCGACCGAGACATGGGTGTCGGTGAGGAAGATGATGCCGCGCTGCGAGATCAGCATCGACAGCGTCGACAGGTCGCGGTCCTTGACGCCCGCGCGTGGTCCGATGACCAGCGTCACATTGCGCAGATGCCGCTCGAAACGGCCCTCGAGGCCGCAGATCATGGCGTCGGCATCGCCGCGCTTCAGCGCCAGTGCCGCAATCACCGTATTGTCGGTGCGCACCATGGTGCGCGCGGCCTCCGTCGTCACGCCGCGCCGGCCGGCAAGCTCGATCAACAGGTCGACATAATGGCGGTAGCGCGGATCGTCTTCCGGGTTGATCAGGCCGAAATCGACGCCCGGCTTGATACGCAGGCCGTAGCGCTTCAGCCTGACCTCGATGACATGCGGGCGGCCGATCAGGATCGGCTCGGCAATGCCTTCCTCCAGCACCACCTGGGCTGCGCGCAGCACGCGCTCGTCCTCGCCGTCGGCATAGATGACGCGCTTGGCGGTCGACGCCTTGGCCGAGGAAAACACCGGCTTCATCACTAGGCCGGAGCGGAAGACGAAGCGGTTGAGCTGGTCGATATAGGCGGCGAAGTCGGTGATCGGCCGGGTCGCGACGCCGGTGTCGCAGGCAGCCTTGGCCACCGCCGGCGCGATGCGCAGGATCAGGCGGGGATCGAAGGGCGAGGGGATAAGGAAGTCGGGTCCGAAGATCGGCGTCTCGCCGGAATAGGCGCGGGCGGCGACGTCGGACGGTTCTTCGCGGGCAAGCGCGGCGATCGCCCGGACCGCGGCCATCTTCATCTCCTCGTTGATGGCGCTGGCGCCGCAGTCCAGCGCACCGCGGAAGATGTAAGGAAAACAAAGCACGTTGTTGACCTGATTGGGAAAATCGGAACGGCCGGTGCAGATCATCGCGTCCGGACGAGCGGCGCGCGCGACCTCCGGCATGATTTCGGGATTGGGGTTGGCCAGCGCCAGGATCAACGGCTTAGGCGCCATATGATCAAGCAATTCCGGCTTCAGCACGCCGGCGGCCGACAGGCCGAGAAAAACGTCGGCGCCAGGGATCACATCGGCCAGCGTGCGCGCCTCGGTGTCCTTCACATAGGGGTCTTTCCAGCGATCCATCTCGTCGGTGCGGCCCTTGTAGGCGACGCCGAAGCGGTCGGTGACCCAGATGTTCTCTACCTTGGCGCCAAGCGAGACCAACAGGTTGAGGCAGGCGAGCGCTGCCGCACCGGCGCCTGAGGTGACGATCTTGATGTCGGAAATGGTCTTGCCGGCGAATTCCAGCCCGTTGAGCACGGCGGCGGCGACGATGATGGCGGTGCCATGCTGGTCGTCATGGAAGACGGGAATGCCCATGCGGGCCTTCAACTGCGCCTCGACCTCGAAGCATTCGGGCGCCTTGATGTCCTCGAGATTGATGCCGCCGAAAGTCGGCTCCAGCGCCGAGATCGTCTCGACCATGCGCTCTATGCCCGGCGCGTCGATCTCGATGTCGAAGACGTCGATGCCGGCGAATTTCTTGAACAGCACCGCCTTGCCTTCCATCACCGGCTTGGAGGCGAGCGGGCCGATATTGCCGAGCCCGAGCACGGCCGAGCCGTTGGAGACGACGCCGACCAGATTGGCGCGCGCTGTATAATCGGCCGCGGTTGCCGGATTGTCGCGGATTTCGAGGCAGGGCGCGGCAACACCCGGCGAATAGGCCAGCGCCAGATCGCGCTGGTTGCCGAGCGGCTTGGTTGCCTGAATCTCGAGCTTTCCCGGCCTTGGATGCTTGTGGAAGTAGAGGGCGGCTTCGTCGAGGTCCGAACGTGCCGTTTTCTTGTTCTCGCCTTCCATGCGGCCGCTCCCTCAAACCTGCTTTGCAGCCTTTTAGCACGCAAAAATGGTTTTTCGCGACGCCAAATGACGCAAGGGCGGCTAAAACAACCCGGTCCGGAAAGATCGAACTATTTCAGATGATTGCGCTGAAATCCTGCCGATTATCCATCGAGCCCTTCAGAACGCGCTGACATAGAGGCCGCCATCGACCGGGATGTTCTGGCCGGTGAGATAACCGGCATGGACCGAGCACAGAAAGGCGCAGATCTGGCCGAACTCTTCCGGCGTGCCGAGCCGCTTGGCCGGAACGTCGGCGCTGATGCGGGTCTTGCGCGCTGCGGCCGCTGCCGGGTCTTCCATCGTGCCGGCCTCATGCGGGCCGCGCAGCCGGTCGGTGTCGAGCTTGCCCGGCAGCAGGCTGTTGATGGTGACGTTGCGGTCGATCACCGTTCGTGCCACGCCGGCGAGGAACGAAGTCAGCCCGGCTCGCGCGCCGGACGACAGATCGAGGCCGGGAATCGGGACGTAGACCGACAGCGAGGTGATGTTGACGATGCGGCCGAAGCCGCGCTTGGCCATGCCGTCGATCACGGCCTGCACCAGTTCGATCGGCGTCACCATGTTCTGCGTCACGCCTTCGAGGATCTTTGCGCGGTCGAGCTCGCGGAAATCGCGCAAGGGCGGGCCGCCATTGTTGTTGACCAGGATATCCGGGTCGGGGCAGGCGGCAAGGAGCGCGTGCTGCACGTCGGGTTTCGAGACGTCGCCGACGATCTCGGTCACCTTCACGCCGTAGCGTTCGCGCAGTTCGGCTGCGGTTTTTGCCAGCAGCTCGGCATTGCGGCCGTTGACAACGAGATCGCAACCGGCCTCGGCCAGCGCCGTGGCGCAGCCGCGGCCAAGCCCTTTGCTCGATGCGCAGACGATGGCCTTCTTGCCCTTGATGCCAAGATCCATGACGATTTTCTCCTGTGAATGGCGCGGCACGCTAGCCCTTTGGCTGGCCCAATCGCAACCGTCATACGGTTGTTGCATGAATCGGGGCATAGCCTGCGCGAAAGCAACGGTGACGATCTGATGTCCGGTACAGAAACCCGCACTTTCCGCAGCATGTTCATATCCGACCTGCATCTCGGATCGAAGGCGGCCAAGGCCGAGTTCCTGATCGATTTCCTGCGGTATCACGACGCCGATATCATCTATCTCGTCGGAGACATCGTCGACGGCTGGCGGCTGCGGCGCAGCTGGCATTGGCCGCAGAGCCACAATGACGTCGTCCAGAAACTGCTGCGCAAGGCGCGAAAGGGCACCTCGATCACCTATATCGCCGGTAATCACGACGAATTCGCGCGCCAGTTCCAAGGCGTGCATTTCGGCGGCATCGTCGTTGCCGACCGCGCCATCCACGAAACCGCCGATGGCAGGCGCCTGCTGGTCATCCACGGCGACCAGTTCGACACCGTCGTCCACAATGCACGCTGGCTGGCCTACCTCGGCGACTACGCCTATGACGCCGCGATGATGGTCAACCGCGTGGTGACGAAGCTCCGCCATTTGCTGGGTCTCCCTTACTGGTCGTTCTCGTCCTGGGCCAAGGTCAAGGTCAAGAACGCGGTCAACTTCATCGGCTCGTTCCAGACGGTGCTGACCGAGGAGGCCCGCCGCTCGCATGTCGACGGCGTCATCTGCGGCCACATCCATCACGCCGCCATCGAGACTTATGAGGATGTGCAGTACATCAACACCGGCGACTGGGTAGAGAGCTGCACGGCGGTGGTCGAACATTTCGACGGCAAGATGGAGATCATCCACTGGGCGCTGGTGCTGCCCGAAGTACCGGACGAGCCGTTCATCCCCTTGCTGATCGAAGACAGGGTCGTCGAAGCGGCATAACCCTCCTGTTAATCGACTGGTCCAGGCAGTTTCGGACCGCTTTCGCGCATGTTAAGGGATCGATCTGCGTTGCAGCCCTTTGTGCAGCGTAATTGGATCGATTCATGTCGCTGCCGCCGCTCTCGCCCGAACAACTCGTCAAGCCGCGCCATTTCGAACTGCGCATGAGTCTGATCTTCGCGACATTATTCGTGTCGCTGGGAACGCATGTGCCTTATTTCCCGCTGTGGCTGCATGCCCAGGGTTTCCACGCCGAGCAGATCGCCATCATCCTGGCGGCGCCGATGTTCCTGCGCGTGGTGACAACACCCCTGCTGACCGCGCTGGCCGACCGGGCGAAGGACAGGGCGGATGTCTATATCGCGCTGGTGGCCGCGACGATGGTGCTTTCCGCCGGCTATTTCCTCAACCCGACCTACGCCATGGTGCTTGCCGTATCGCTGGCGCTGACGGTGGTGTGGACGCCGCATTCGCCGATCGCCGATTCGCTCGCGCTGTCGGGTGTGCGCCGCTTTGGCTCGAACTACACCGCGATGCGCAAATGGGGCTCGATATCCTATCTCTGCGCCAATGTCGCAGGCGGCTTTATCCTCGCCTGGACGAGCCCGCAGGCCGTGCCGGTAATCATCTTTGCGGCACTGTCTGCCGCGCTCGTCGCCGGATTGCTGGCGCCGCGGCTTGGCCGCCCGCGCCGGGCTTCGCCGCTATCTGCCGCCGACATCCAGCATCAGGCGCCGAGCCTTCTCAATCCGTATTTCCTGTATTTCACCCTCGGCGTCGGCATCATCACCGCCAGCCATGCCTTCCTCTACGGCTTTGTCTCAATCTACTGGAAATCGGTCGGCATCAGCGATTCCGTCGTTGGCCTGCTGTGGGCCTGGGGCGTGGTGGCCGAGGTCTGCATGTTCGTGTTTTTCAACCGTATTTTTGCCTCCGTCTCAGTCGTCAAGGTGATGCTGATCGCCGGCGTCGGCTCCATCGTGCGCTGGATCGCCTTTCCGTTGATCTGGCCACTCGGGCTTGGCGTTGCCGGTTTCTTCGGCGTCCAGACCCTGCATTCGGTGTCGGTGGCGATGGTGTTGATCGGCCTGCAGAAGATGATCGGCGAAACGGTTTCGGAAGAACGCACGGGTGCGGCGCAAGGCATTGCCTATTTCTTCAACGGCTTCTTCATGGCGGCGGTGACGCTGGCGTCCGGCCCGCTTTATGAGCGCTACGGCGTCGACGGCTTCCTGGCGATGATCCCGATCGCCATCATCGGCCTGGCGCTGATCGGGCTCGCCGCGCGTTCAGCCCCACAGCATCCTGTCAGGCGGTAACACCAGCGACCCCTGGTACACGAGGCCGGGCTGGCGGTCGCGGGCAAGCAGCAGCGGACCGTCGAGGTCGACGAAGTCGGCGCCTTGCGCCAAAAGCACTGCCGGCGCCATCGCCAGCGACGTGCCGACCATGCAGCCGACCATCACGCCGAATCCCAGCTCCCGGGCGCGGTCGCGAAGGGTAAGGGCGGCGGTCAGGCCGCCGGATTTGTCGAGCTTGATGTTGACGGCGTCATAGAGGCCGACAAGCGCTTCGAGGTCCTTCGCCTCGTGGAGGCTTTCGTCTGCGCAGATCGGCACCGGATGCGCGATGTGGCGCAGGATGGCATCATGGCCAGCGGGAAGCGGCTGTTCGATCAGGGCTATCCCATGTTCGGCGGCGAAAGCGAGATTCTCGATGATGTTGGCATCGGTCCAGCCTTCATTGGCGTCGAGGATGATGCGGCTGTCGGGCGCCGCTTCGGTCACGGCGCGGATGCGGGCCAAGTCGTTGTCGCCGCCGATCTTGACCTTGAGCAGCGGCCGTCCGGCATTGGCGCGGGCTTGCGCCGCCATCGCCTCCGGCTCGCCCAGCGACAGCGTGTAGGCCGTCACCAGCGCCGACAAGGGCACAGCGTGGATGGCGTCTGCGACCGCAACGCCGCTGATCTTCGCCTCCAGGTCCCACAAGGCGCAATCGATGGCGTTGCGGGCAGCACCAGCCGGCATCGCATCGAGCAGGTCCTTGCGGCTGATGCCGCCTTCTATCTGCCGGCGCATGGCCTCGGTGGCGTCGCGCACCCCCTCCATGGTCTCGCCATAGCGCTTGTAGGGGACGCATTCGCCCCATCCGCGATTGTCCCCATCGCTGATCGTGCAGGTAATGACTTCGGCTTCGGTCTTCGACCCGCGCGAGATGGTGAAGGTGCCGGCAATGGGAAAACGCTCGGCCTCAACCGAAATGACACGCGCCATAATTTTCTGCTCCGGCTATGCGACAACGCGTCGTCGGCAAATCGACAGGTACGACCCGTCAGGCTAAACAGGACGCCATGTTGACCATCGGCAAACGCGACGCAAGCGGCAACGCCGCCAAGGAGGCCGACCACCAGCCCCGCGTTGCGGTCGGCGAGGAGGGCGGCGTCCTCGGCTGCGCTTTCTCCGGCATCTGGACGACGACGACAGTGGCGCTGATCGACGCCGAGATGCGCAAGATCGAGCAGCGCAAAGGCTACCAGACGCTCGCTTTGGATCTTTCCCACATCGAGAAGATGGACACCGCCGGCGCCTGGCTGATCGATCGCCTGGTCAGTGTCTTCGAAAAGAAGGGTGTCGAGATCAAGATGCAGGGGCAAAGCGATGTCGCCTCGATCCTGCTCGGCGCCGTTGGCGAAGCTGTCCGGCGCGAGCCCGAATCGCGCGGCGTCCGGCGCCCCAACATCATCCTCCGCGGGCTGGAGGCGGTCGGCCGCCGCATCTATGAGATGCGCGACGATTTCCTCGCCTCGATGAACATCCTCGGCGCCACCATCGGCGGCGCCCAGATGAAGCTCGGGCGCGGCCATGCCATCAATCCGGCGGCGATCTTCAACCAGATCGATCGCATGGGGGTCGGCGCCATCCCCGTGGTGGTGCTGATGTCGGCGATCGTCGGCGCCATCGTCGCCCAGCAGGGCGCCTACCAGCTCAATTATTTCGGCGCCAACATTTTCGTTGTCGATCTGGTCGGCGTGCTGATCCTGCGCGAACTCGGCGTGCTGATGACCGCCATCATGATCGCCGGCCGCTCCGGCAGCGCCATCACCGCCGAGATCGGCTCGATGAAGATGCGCGAGGAGGTCGACGCGCTGAAGGTCATCGGCCTCAACCCGATCGGCGTGCTGGTGTTTCCGCGCCTGGTGGCGCTGGTGATCGCGCTGCCCTGTCTCACCATCGTCGCCAATTTTGCCGCTCTTGGCGGCGGCATCCTAGCCGCCTGGCTTTATTCCGGTATTGCGCCGACGGCCTTCATCGACCGGCTGCGCGGCGCGATCGATATCAGCACCATCTTCGCCGGGCTGATCAAGGCGCCGTTCATGGCCATGATCATCGGCACCATTGCTTCCGTAGAAGGCATGAAGGTCGGCGGCAGCGCCGAATCGCTGGGTCTGCACGTCACCGCCTCGGTTGTGAAATCGATCTTCGTTGTCATCATCCTCGATGGCCTTTTTGCCATCTTCTACGCATCGATCGAGTTCTGACATGATGCGCAGAAACTCAAAGGCGACCAAGGCTATGCAGGGAACGGGCGAAAGCGATATCGTGCTGTCGGTGCGCGACATCACCGTTGCCCTGGACGACAAGCTGATCCTCGACAAACTGGCGCTCGACATCAAGCGCGGCGAAATCCTCGGTTTCGTCGGCGCCTCGGGCGCTGGCAAATCGGTGCTGCTGCGCACGATTCTCGGCCTGCTGCACAAGCAGTCCGGCACGATCAAGCTGTTTGGCCTCGACCTCGAAAAGGCCAGCGACATCGAACGGTTGCGCATCGACATGCGCCTTGGCGTGCTTTTCCAGCACGGCGCCCTGTTTTCGGCGTTGACCGTGCAGGAAAACGTGCAGGTGCCGATGCGCGAATATCTCGATCTGCCGAAGAAACTGATGGACGAACTGGCCTTGCTCAAGATCGAACTGGTCGGCCTGCCGCCGGACGCCGCGCAAAAATTTCCCTCGGAGCTTTCGGGCGGCATGATCAAGCGCGCCGCCCTGGCGCGGGCGCTGGCGCTCGACCCCGACATCGTCTTCCTCGACGAGCCGACTTCCGGCCTCGACCCGATCAGCGCGTCCGAATTCGACGAATTGGTGGTGAAGTTGCGCGATACGATGGATCTGACGGTCTATATGGTGACGCACGATCTCGACACGCTGTTTACCGCTTGCGACCGCGTGGCGGTGCTCGGCAACAAGAAAATCCTGGTCGAAGGCACGATCGACGACATGCTGAAAAGCGAAGAACCGTGGGTCAAATCCTATTTCCGCGGAAAACGCGCTCGGCAACTTGATCTTGCCGCGCGCGCATAGACATAAGTGGGGCAATGGAAACCAGAGCCAACTACGTAATTGTCGGCATTTTCACCCTGGCTGCAATCCTGGCGGCGTTCGGGTTCGTCTATTGGACCGCCCAGATCGGTGATCGCGGCGAGACGGCGGAGCTGCGCGTGCGCATTCAGGGTTCGGCCTCCGGCCTCGGCCCCGGCAGTCTGGTGCTGTTCAACGGCGTCAAGGTCGGGGTGGTCAAGCGCGTCTATTTCGACCGCAATGACCCCAATGCCGCCATTGCTACGACCGAGATCGACCAGACAACGCCGCTCACCAAATCGACGCAGGCCGATATCGGCATCGCCAGCCTTGCCGGCCAGGTCAACATCGAATTGAAGGGCGCCGATCCAAAGGAACCAAATCTCCTGGAAGAGGCGGCAAAGGAAGGCAGGACGGCCGAGATCATCGCCAATCCGTCAGCGGTCACCAACCTGCTGCAGACGGCGCAGAACATCTTCACCCGCGCCGACAAGGTGCTTTCCGACCTAGAAGGTTTCACCAGGGATGTGCGCGGGCCGCTGACCCAGACCGTCAAGAACGCCCAGACATTTTCCGATGCGCTGGCCAGGAATGCCGACGGCATCGACAAGTTCCTGACCGCCGTCAGCGCGCTGTCGGATGAGCTGAAGGGTGTTTCCGGCAAGCTCGACGGCACGCTGAAGGCTGCCGAAGGCCTGCTCAATGCCGTCGACAAGGACAAGATCAAGAGCATCGTCGCCAATGTGGACGCCGTCACCGCCAATCTGAAGGAGACCAGCGGACAGCTCGACGGCGTGATCAAGAACGTCGATACCGCGGTCGGCTCGGTCAACGATTTCGCCACGCGCACGCAAGGCACGCTGGCAAAGGTCGACAATGTGCTCGACGGCATCGATCCGGCGCAGGTGCGCGTGGCGCTCGCCAACATTCAGAAGGCCAGCGAAAATGCCAACAAGGCCGCCGCCGACATCGCCAAGGTGACCGACAAGTTCGCCGACCGGGCCGACGACATCGACGAGACGATCAAGGACGCCAAACAGCTTGCGTCGCGCCTCAACGATGCCTCGGTGCGCGTCGACGGCATCCTGAAAAGGGTCGATACGCTGCTCGGTTCGGGCCAGGCCGACGGCGTCATGGCCGATGCCAGGGACACGCTGAAGTCGTTCAAGCAGGTCGCCGACACGCTGAACGCCCGGCTTGGCACGATCACCGACAACATCGCGCGCTTCTCGGGCCAGGGCCTGTCGAATGTCGAGGCGCTGGTCCAGGACAGCCGGCGTTCGATCAGTCGCATCGAAGAGGCGGTGACCGATCTCAGCCGCAACCCGCAGCGCATCCTGTCGGGCGGCGACGGCGAGGTCCGGCAGTTCGATGGCAGGGCACGGCGTTGACTTCCGTGCCCGCCCGCAGCAATTACATGGACCGCGGATGCGGATTCATCATACGATCCGGGGACAGTGGGGATCACGCGTGACGTTCGGGTTGGGTGGGTATAAATCGGCGGCCGTTTTGCTTGGCCTGACGCTGGCTGGTTGCGCGGCATTGGGAGGCAAGCCGGCGCCACTCGATACGTTCGAGCTGTCCGCCCCGTCGATCGACGCCCATGGCCACAGCCGCCGCCAGATCCTGATCGCCCAGCCATCCGCGCTCAAGGCGCTGGACAGCCAGAACATCGTCATCAAGCCGTCAGATCGCTCGATCCAGTATCTCAAGGGCGCGCAATGGGCCGACCGGCTGCCGCTGATCGTGCAGGCGAGGCTCGCCGAAACCTTCCAGCGCTCCGGAAGCTTTGCCGGCGTCGGCAAGCCGGGCGAGGGGCTGGCGATCGACTACCAGGTGATCGTCGAGATCCGCTCCTTCGAAGTCCGCGTCAATGGTGGCGAGCATGCCGAGGTCAATCTCTTCGTGCGCATCCTGAACGACCGCAACGGCGAGGTGCGCGCCTCGAAGAGCTTCACCGCATCCGCTCCCGTCTCGGGCAGCGGCAATCCGGCCTATGTCAGCGCGCTCGACAGCGCCTTCGGCGAGGCGGCGAAGGATATCGTGGGCTGGACGGATTCGGTGATCTGAGCCGGTCGAGGCTTGGAACGATCGTTCGTCGCGTTAAACCAGCACTCGACCAAATATCGCAGGTTCGCGCTGCCCCTCATTGCGCTGCCGGGCATTTCTCCCCGTATAGTGAGAAAGAACGCCATCGCCAATGATCTCGCCAATTGTCACCGTCGCAGTATGGGCGGCGAGGCTGATGCCATCTCCCTTCACCCCGTCGCTATACGGGAGAAGGTGCCGGCAGGCGGATGAGGGGCAGCGCAGACCGACGATTTTGCACAAAGAAAAAGGCGGGAACTTCCCGCCTTTTCTGTGTCTGTGGTGTCGCCTCAATCAGTGCAAACGGCCGCTCGCATGGGCCAGCATGGTGTAGACCTTGCCGGTGTCCGACGTCAGGTAGGTCTGCGCCATGATGTTGTCGCGGTCGTTGCGCGAGACGTCCTTGAGCAGCTTCTCGAAATCGTCGCAGTAGCGGTCGACGGCGGCGCGGAACTCCGCCTCGGCCTGATATTTGCGGCGGATTTCGTCAAAGGTCTGCTGGCCCTTGAGCGTGTAGAGGCGGCGCGTGAACACGTCACGCTCGCCGCGCCGGTAGCGGTTCCACAGCTCGATCGAGGCGTCGTGGTCGATCGCCCGGGCAATATCGACCGAGAGCGAGTTGAGCGACTCCATGACATGCAGCGGCGAGCGCTGGGCGGGAGTTGCGCGCGGTGCTTCCGCGGGCGCTGCCGGCCTGGCGACTTCCTCCTCGCGCGATGCTCCGGTCAGGAGATCGCGCACCCAGCCGCCTTGCGGCGTGCGGGCGTTGGCGTCGCGCTGGCGCGGTGCTTCGGCAGGGCGTTCGATATCGAGCGTGCCACGCAGGCCGCCGAGCGGCGCCTGCGGAGCAGGGCGCTCCGGCTGTGGCGCCGGCGGCGGGCGGCGTACCGGCTCGGCCGGGCGCTGCACTGGCGCCTGAGGCGCCGGGCGCAGGGCGCGCGGTTCGGCATTGTCGCCGCCACGTCCCGATTTCGCAACGATATCCGAAAGTTCCTTGAGCGCGTTGATCTGCTCGGCAACGGCACGGCGGATCGCCGAGGTCGATTCCTTGGCCTCTTCCGGCATTTCGATGACGCCCTTCTTGAGCTCGGCGCGGGTGAGGTCGAGCTCGCTCTTGATCGAGCTTGCGGTGCGCCGCATCTCCTCGGTCGCATCGGCGAACCGGCTGGTTGCCGAATCGACCACTTCCGTTATGGCGATGCGGATCTTGTCGGCTGATGCCAGCGTCTTGCCTTCGGCATTCTGCATCGTCTGGCCGACAAGGTTTTCGAACGAACGCATCACCTTCTCGAGGTCTTCCGACTTCTTGACCAGGCCGACGGCGAGATCTTCGAGCGACGATTGCCGCTCAAGCGTGTGCTCCAGATTGCTCTGCGCCGAGCTCAACAGATCCGAAGCCGAGGACAGCAAGCGGCTGTGCTCGTCGAACTTGGTGGCGATCGAGGCCACTTCGCGCAGGGTCGACGACGACAGTTCGGTAAGCCGCGTCGTGTTCGAATCGACCAGGCGTGCCGAGCTGGCGAAGGTCTGCGCCGCCTTTTCGGTGGTTGCCGCGAAGCTTTGCGTGCTGCCGCTCAGACGTTCGTCAACCTGGCCGAGGTTGATC
This sequence comes from Mesorhizobium sp. C268A, assembly GCF_040324475.1. Lineage (NCBI taxonomy): Bacteria > Pseudomonadati > Pseudomonadota > Alphaproteobacteria > Hyphomicrobiales > Phyllobacteriaceae > Mesorhizobium > Mesorhizobium sp. C268A. The sequence goes on along the minus strand of NZ_JAMYVX010000001.1, from coordinate 54,369 downwards.
GCCGCCTGTTCGATCAGCTCACCAAGCTGCGAGCTGGAGACGCTCATGCGGCCGATGAGGTCGGCGACGCTATCGGCGAGCGACGAGCGCGCGCCTTCGACGGCCGACAGCGTTTCGGCGGTGCGGCTGGCGAGCGCGTTGACGAGGGCGGCATTTTCGCTGCGCAGCTTCTCGGTCGCGCGTTCGGTGACCTCTTCCATGCTCTTTTGCAGTTCCGAGCCGCCCTGGGCGAAGCGCTCCACCAGCGGCCGCGCGGTTTCGTCCAGGATCTTCGCCATCTCGGCCGAACGCGCCGCCAGCATCGTATTGAGCTCGCGGGTATTGGTGCCGATGGTCTTGGCAGCGTCGTTGGTGCTCTGGCCGATGTGCTGGCCGACCGCGGTAAAAGTCTCCGCAATCGTGTTGGCGCGCGAGATCAGTTGAGCTTCTGCGCTGGAAACCTGCTCGTTGAGCTTCTGGCCCATTGTCTCCGTCGTATAAAGAAGGCGGTTCTCGACGTTGGCGACCTGTTCCTCGACGCGCGAAGCTGCGGACGCAACGCTCGCGGCCAGCCGCTCATCGGCGCCGGCAAGAGCCTGCTCCATCTCGCGGGCGTGGACGGCAAGTTCCTGGCCGGTCTGGCGTGCGCGTTCGGCAACGCGCTGCTCGGTGCTGGCGAAGGCACCGACGATGTTGTCGGCATGCTCGCCGATCGTCGACGTGGAGTCGGCGATGCGCGACACCAAGCGGTGATCGGCCTCGTCGAAGATGCGGCTGATCTCGGTGGCGCGGGCTGACAGCGCGTCCGAACCCTCGGCGATGCGCGAGATCAGCTGTTGGTCGGCGGCGTCGAAGATGCGGCCAAGGTCCGAGGCGCGGGCGGCCAGCGCTTCGGCGGATTCGCCGATGCGCATGCTCAGCCGCTGGTCGGCGCCCTCGAAGTTACGCAGGATGTCGCCGGCGCGGTCGGCCAGCGACTGCGCCGTCTCCACCGCGCGGGCGACCAGCTTCTGGTCGGCGGCGTCGAACGTGCCGGCGATCTCGCCGGCGCGGGCAGCCAGCCGTCCGGCCGTTTCTTCGGCGCGGGCGAGCAGCGAGTTCGACGTCTCGTCGTGCCGGGCAAGCAGCACGCTCGTTGTGTCTTCGGCGCGAGCAAGCAAGGCATTCGTCGTATCCTCGGCGCGAGCAATCAGGGCGCTCGATGTGTCCTCGGCACGGGCGTGCAGACGGCGATCCGCGTCCTCGAAGGTGCGGGCGATGTCCTCGGCCCGGGCCAAAAGGGCGGCCGAGGTCTGCTCGGCACGCTCGGCTATCTTGCGGTCGGCGTCACTGAAGGCAGCACCGGCCTGTTCGTGCAGCGCGCTGGTGACTTCCATCACCTTCTCGCGGAGCGCGCCGGCAACGAAGACGGCGCTCTTTTCAAGCACGCTGCGGACATTGTCGACACCCACCGACAACGCGCGCTCCATGGTTCCGGCGCGCTCTTCGATGATGCCGGTCTGCTTGCTGAAGGCCTGCTCGATCTTCTCGACATCGGCAGCGATTGCCGCCGAGATATCGGTGCTTCTGCCGGCAATCTGGTCGATATGGCCCGACAGCGAGCGGTCGACATCCTTACGTATGTCGGCGAGCTTTGCCAGATCGTCTTCCAGCGCCTGGGTCAACATGTTGCGGCCTTCGGCCAGCTTGCCGACATGGCCGGCGATGATGTCGTCAACCTCACCGCGGCTTGCCGACAGCTTCTGCAGGTCGGCTTCCAGCGCACGCTTCAAGATGTCTCGGCCCTCGGCCAGCTTCTCGACCTGGCCCGCGACCAGTCCGTCGATGCTCGACCGGCTCTCGGCCAGCTTGGTGAGGTCGTCCTCGAGAGCCTTCGACAGCGTCGCGCGATCCCGGACGAGCTTGTCGCTGTGGCCCTCGATCAGGCTGTTGACATTTTCCAAATCCGCTTCCAGCACCCGTGCGAACTCGCCACGGTTTTCGCTCAGCTTCTGCGACTGGTCGGCAATGGCGCTCCTGATCGCATTGAGATCGGCTTCGAGCGCCCGTGTGAGGATGTCGCGGCCCTCGGCGAGCTTCTCGACCTGTCCGGCGACCAGCCCATCGATGCTGGAGCGGCTCTCCGCCAGTTTGGCGATGTCGTCTTCCAGTGCCTTTGAGAGCGCCGAACGGTCCTGGACGAGCCTGTTTTGATGATCGGCCATGATGCCGCTGACATTGTGCAGATCGTCCTGAAGCGCCTGGGATAGCGTCGAACGATCCTGGACAAGCCGGCTCGAGTGGTCGGTGATCAGGCTGTTAACATTCTGAAGGTCATCCTTAAGCGCCTGGGATAGCGTCGAACGATCCTGGACAAGCCGGTTCGAGTGGTCGGCGATCAGGCTGTTCACATTCTGCAGGTCGGCCTCCAGTGCCCTGGAAAGCTGACCGCGCTCTTCCGCCACCTTGTCGGAATGACCCGCGATGGCGCCCTTGATGGTGTTGAGGTCGGCTTCGAGCGCGCGCTTGAGGATATCGCGCCCCTCGGCCAGCTTCTCGACCTGGCCGGCGACCAGCCCGTCGATGCTCGACCGGCTCTCGGCGAGCTTGGCGAGGTCGGCCTCGAGCGTCTGTGACAACAGGCCACGATCGTCGGCAAGCCGGCTCGAATGGTCGGAGAGCAGGCCCCTGATGCCGGATAGGTCGTTCTCCAGCGCCTTGCTGAGTTCGGTGCGGTCCTCGGCCAGTTTCGCCGAGTGGTTCTCGATCACGCCCTTGATGCCGATAATGTCGTTTTCGAGCGCCTTGGTCAGGATGGCGCGGCCTTCGGCGATCTTTTCAACCTGGCCGGCGACCAGCCCGTCAATCGAGGCGCGGCTGTCGGCGAGCTTGCCGAGATCGGCTTCCAGGGCGCGCGACAGAATGTTGCGGCCTTCGGCCAGTTTACCGACATGTCCGGCGACCATTTCGTCAATGATCGTACGGGCTTGCACAAGTTTTCCGGAGTCTTCATGCAAAGCCTGGTTGAGCCGGTTGCGGCCTTCTTCAAGCCGCTCGAGATGGCTGCCCAGCGACGCGTCGATGGCGGCGCGCGACTCGTTGACCTTGCGCAGATCCTCTTCCAGGGCGCGCGAGATCAGGTTGCGGCCTTCGGCCAGCTTCTGCACCTGGTTGGTTACGGCCGCATCGATGCCGGCACGGCCCTCGGCGAACTTCGCCAGGTCCGCCTGCATGGCAGCCGCCATGCGTTCGCGGCTTTCGGACAGCTTGCGGCTGTGGTTTTCGACGGCGTCCTCGATGCCGACGCGGGCATCGGCAAGACGCTGGATATCGGTGTCGAATGAGCGCGACACGACATGGCGGGCCGCTTCCATGCGGCCGGCGAAATCGCTGGCGCGGGCTTCGAGCATCGACGAGGTCGACGAGACGATGTCGGCCATGTCGGCGCCGATCTGGGTCTTGCCCTGATCGATCATGGCCGACAAATGATCCTTGCTCTCGGCAAAGGTGTGGGCGATCTCGCGGGCGCGCTCGACCAGCGTTTCGTTGATCTGGCGGGCGCGCGCCTCGAGCGCGGCGTTGAGCTTCTGCGTGCCGGTATCGAGTGCTTCGGCGCGGGTCTGAAATTCGCTGATCAGCGCCTGGCCGCGCTCGGCCAGCGTCCGCTCGATGCCGTTCAGGCTGGACTCGAATTCCGAGCTCAGGGTGCGGGCGGCGCCGCCGAGCAGCGACACCATGCCGGTGGTGCGGTCGTCGAGCAGGTCGGTCAGCGACCGGGTCAGGCCGTCTGTGGTGTCCGTCAGCTTGGCGATGCGGGTGTCGAGCAGCGAAGCAAAGGCTTCGCCCGATGTCGACAGCCTGTCGGTGATTGAATCCAGCCGGGTTTCGACGGAATCGAAGATCGACATCGAGCTTTCATTGATGCGGTCGATCAGCGTGTCGCCGGAATTCGTGATCGTCATCGACAGCTTGGTCGACGCGTTGAGGATAGAGTCGCGAATAATGTCGGAGGCGGCGCCGATCTCGTCCTTCAGCGTTTCATGCGCGCCGGTGATCGAGGCGCGCACGCGCTCGGCATGAGTGACGACGGCTTCGCGCTCGCTGCCCAGCCCGTCGACCAGCGACCGGATGCGCGATTCATTCTCCGAATAGGAGCGTTCGATCTGGTTGACCTCGCTGTGGACCAGAGTTTCGAGCTCGACGGCGCGCGCCAGCGTGCGCTCGATGCCTTCGCCCATCGCCGCCACTTCACGGCGAACGGCCTGGCCGATCATCATCACGCGGTCTTGGGCGAGGTTTTCCGGCTCCGCCAAGCGGAAAGCCACCTCCGTCATCGATTGCGCGGCAATGCGCATTTCCTGCGCGCGGCGGATCATCGCCGCGAAGGCCCAAAACAGGACGACCGGTATGATTGCCGCGATCGCTAGGCCGATCAGTTCAGGGCGGGCCAGGATTTGATCGAACGTACGAATTTTCCAGATGCTGGGGCCAAACAGCAGATTGGCGAGGCCGCCGGCGCCGGCGATCCAGGCCAGCGACACGAACGCCACGACCCAATAGATCGTGCTAGACGCGCGCCGGTTGAGGCTGTGCAGCAGCGTCTTGTAATCTTTCTGGCGGTCATCGTTTGCCGGCTTGAAGCCGGCTGGCTGCGCGCTGTTGCGCGATTCGACCGGGCGCAGCTCGGCGGGCTTGGCTGCCGGCTTCGCACTCTGGTTTTGTTGGACGGGCGCGTTTTGAGCGGGGGCGGGCTTCTGGGGGCGGCCTTCGCGCGCCAGTTCGTCCGCGGCCTGCGATATCTGCGCTTCCAGATCTTCCATCGACGCCGCGATATCGAGATCGCCGCTGCCGTCTCCGCTGAGATCGAGGTCTAGTGCCTTTTCGAGTTCCCTGGCTACGTCGCTGTCGAGAGTTCTGGTCGTCGTTGGTTTCTTCGCCATGCCTTCGCTACCCTGTACTAGCTGCCGAGGGACTTCTTATTTTTGCCTGATTCTGGCTCGTCTTATCCCACGCAGGAGGCTGAAAATGGACCTTCGTATCGTAATGACACACAGGGGTAAAGAAAACATGCATTCCGCGAGATACGTAAAACTTTAAATATAAGGTTAACGACAACGTGATCTAACCGCCTCAACGGCAACAATTTTCCAGCCCATTCATTAACGCGTTGGCGACGGAAATCGCCTAGTTTTTTCGGCGATCAGCACAAGGAGTTTCAAATTGGTACGCGGTGAAAGCGGCATTGCCTTCTCAATGCCGGGCGGCGATGCGTCGGGACCGGCCCGTTCGCGCCCAGTGGATCTGGCCCATCTGGCCCGTCAGACTATGGGCGATCGCGCCCTCGAACAGGAGGTATTGGCGCTGTTCGTACAGCAGGCGCTTTCCGTCCGCGACAGAATAGTCGATGCCGATGTCAGGGAGCGACTGCTACTGGCGCATGGGCTGAAAGGTTCGGCGCGCGGGGTCGGCGCCTTTGCCATCGCCGACTGCGCCACCTCGATCGAACAGCAGCCGGAAGATGCGCGCATCCTCAAGCGCCTCGGCACCCTGATCGAGGAAGTGCGCGATTTCATCGCCGCCATCAGCCGGTAATGGCTGCCGCTCGGCAGCGGCCACCGGGATGAATCGACGGGGCCAGGGCGTGCTTTGGCCAGCTTTCCGAAAAAACGTCACAAAGCGGCGCTTTCGCGCCGCAGTTGACTTGTCCGGTGGAGTGATTATCTCGGCTGGGACTCCCTTCAGGTGATAAATGACCAAGCTGACCTTCATTGCCCATGACGGCACTCCTTTCGATGTCGAGGCCGAAAACGGCTCGACCGTCATGGAGAATGCGATCCGTAGCGCGGTGCCGGGCATCGAGGCAGAATGCGGCGGCGCCTGCGCCTGCGCGACCTGCCATGTCTATGTCGACGAAGCCTGGACGGCCGAGGTCGGCGAGCCGGAGGCGATGGAAGAGGACATGCTGGACTTTGCCTATGACGTCCAGCCGAACTCGCGCCTGTCCTGCCAGATCAAGGTGCGCGACGCGCTTGACGGCCTCGTCGTGCGCGTGCCGGCTCGCCAGGGTTGATCTCCCGTACCATCTGATTTTTCCCGCCGCCGCTTGGCAGCGGGCCAATGCTCATGCAGTCTCGCGCCAGTTTCGCCCCAGTCTGACAATGAGGCTCGCCTGGCATGACCGATGTAATCAAGACGGACGCACTCATCGTCGGGGCGGGGCCGGTCGGCCTGTTCGCGGTGTTCGAACTCGGCCTCTTCGACATGAAGTGCCATCTGATCGATATCCTCGACCGGCCCGGCGGCCAATGCGCCGAACTCTATCCGGAAAAGCCGATCTACGACATTCCAGGCTGGCCCTCGATCTCGGCGCAAGGGCTGGTCGACAGACTGCTGGAGCAGATTCACCCGTTCAAGCCGGATTTTACCTTCAACCGCATGGTCTCCAGCCTGGAAAAGCTGGACGACGGCTCATTTCGGGTCACCACCGACGAGAACGAGGTGTTCGAAGCCAAGGTGGTGGTGATCGCCGCCGGTGGCGGCTCGTTCCAGCCCAAACGGCCGCCCATTCCCGGCATCGAGGCCTATGAGGGCAGGAGCGTCTTCTATTCGGTGCGCCGTATGGAGGAATTCCGCGGCCACGACCTCGTCATCGTCGGCGGCGGCGATTCCGCACTCGACTGGACGCTGAACCTGCAGCCGGTGGCAAAAAGCGTGACACTGGTCCACCGGCGCGCGGAATTCAGGGCGGCGCCCGACAGCGTCAACAAGATGTATGCCATGCAGGAGATGAAGCAGCTGGAGTTCCGGGTCGGCCAGGTGAGCGGCCTGACCGGCGCCGACGGCGAGCTGGCCTCTGCTACCATCAAGGGCGGGCCTGACGGCGACATCGAGGTGCCGTGCACGCGCATGCTGCCGTTCTTCGGCCTGACCATGAAGCTCGGCCCGATCGCCGAATGGGGGCTCAACCTTCATGAGAACCTCATTCCGGTCGATACCGAGAAATTCCAGACTTCGGTGCCAGGCATCTTTGCCGTCGGCGACATCAACTGGTACCCAGGCAAGCTGAAGCTGATCCTGTCGGGTTTTCACGAGGTGGCGCTGATGGCGCAGGCCGCCAAGCGCATCATCAGCCCCGGTGAGCGCATCGTCTTCCAGTACACGACGTCGTCGACCAGCCTGCAGAAGAAGCTCGGCGTCGTGGAGTAGGTCCTACAGGGCTTTCCGGATCACTCCACCAGAACGACTGGCGCCTCGGCGTCGTCGCGGCCGCGCAGTGACTTCTCCGGCATCAGCGCCAGCGTCATCAGCGCCAGCACGAGCGTGACGGCCGCGGCAAGGAAGATCATCATGAAGGGCGTCGCCGAGACGATCTGTCCGGCAGCCGGCGCGCCTTCGCCGGCAAGCGGCAGGCCATAGCCGAGCGCGACGGCGCCGAGCATGGCGACGCCGAGCGCGCTGCCCAGCGAACGCAGGAAGGTCAGCACGCCGGTGGCAACGCCGAGATGCGCGCGGTCGACGGCGTTCTGCACCGATACGGTGGCGACCGGGAAGGTGGTGCCGCTTCCAAGGCCGATGCAGATGGTCAAGAGCTCGACCACCAGCAGCGAGGCGCGGCCGGCGACCAGGCTGAGCACGCCAAGGCAGATAATGGCGAAGAGAACGCCGACCATGGCTATACGCTTGTAGTGGAAGAAGCGCGGTATCGTGCGGCCGCTGAAGGTCGCGCCGGCGACCGTTCCGAGCAGCAGGCCGAGCATGGCAAGGCCCGACTGGCTGACCGACAGGCCGATGATCGACTGCAGATAGACCGGCAGATACACCGACAGGCCGATATTGGCGGCCTGCAGCAGGAACATCGACGCCGTGCCGGCAAGCACGATCGGATTGCTCAGCACTTCAAGCGAGATCAGCGGCTCGGCCGCACGCATCAGCCTGAGCGCGAACGCACCCCAGAAGACCGCCGAACAGGCGAGCAGGCCGACGATCTCGCGCGAAGCCCATGGATAGGCGCTGCCGCCCCAGTTGAGGGCCAAAAGCAGCAATGCCGTCGCCACCACCAGAAGCAGCGCGCCCGGCGCGTCGATGCGATGCCGCTTTGCGGCGACCGGCAGTTTGCGCAGCGGCTTGTTGATGATGGCCATGGCCAAGATGCCAAGCGGGATGTTGATCCAGAAGATCAGCGACCAATGGAGATGTTCGGCAAATCCGCCGCCGAGCAAAGGCCCGGCGATGCTGGCGACAGCCCAGGTGCCCGAAATCCAGGCGGCATAGCGCGCGCGTTCGCGCGGCGGCACCAGGTCGCCGATGACGATCTGCGCCAGGGCGAACAGGCCGCCGCCGCCCGCACCCTGGATCGCCCGGCCGATGACCAGCACGAACATGTTGGGGGCCATGGCGCTGACCAGCGATCCCAGAAGGAAGATCAGGATCGCCGCATAGACGGTCGGCCGGCGGCCATAGACGTCGGAAATCTTGCCGTAGAGCGGCGCCATGGCCGTCGCCGTCAGGAGATAGCCGGTCACGATCCACGGCAGGTAGTCGGCATGGCCGAGCGAACGCCCGATGGTCGGCATGGCCGGCGCGACGATTGTCTGGTCGAGCGCCGCCAACAGCATCGACAAAAGGATGCCGGCGATGATGACGTTCTTCTCGCTTTCCGTCAGCGGTGCGGCGGGAGGCAGCCTAGCCGGCTTGTCGACAGCCTGGTCCATATCATTTCATCCATAAAGTTTGAGAGCGATTGCGCGGCGCCAAATGGCCGCTCCGCTACGCGCCGCCTCAATTGGTCTTGATCTGGTGTTTCGAAGCTCGCGCCTTGCCAGCCTGACATATCTTGCGAGCCTGACATATGTCGTCCCGTATAGGCCGATTTCGACCTATGCCCGAAAATTTTCTGGGGCTGGCCTCATGTTTCGGCAGAATTGGCTTCGTATCAGTCCGTGTTTCAGCCGGGCGGAAGCTGGCCCTTCTCGACGCGCTGCATGCGGTAGCGCAGCAGCCGCAGGATGCGGCTTTCGAAATTCACGCCTTCGACGCGGTCGAAGCGCAATTGGTCCTGGTCATGCCTGGCGAGTTCGGCCGCGGTGATCTGCGCCGCCTTCGCCTTGGCCCCGGCGCAGGTCTTTTGCGCAAAGCTCGCGTTCAGCGCGTCTTCGAGCAGACGGCCGTGGTTCTTGGCGATCTCGACATGACGCTCCTCATGGCGCTTGATGTCGGCCGACAGCGTGTCCCAGAACAGCCTGACATCGGGATCGGCCTTGCGCGGCCTGCGCCACTCCGGAAGGATGACCTTGACCTTGACGGTAACGGCGGCCTTGGCGATGCGGCAGGTGTCTGCGGTTTGCGCGTAGCTGATGCGGGTGGTGAACGCCATCTGGGTGGCGCCCGGATGCCGCATCCCGGTGCTTTTCACCTCGGGTCCATGCTTCGACAACTGCGTCTCGATGTCATCGAGCGTGCTGCCGCCGATGGCAAAATAGCTGTAAGTCTTCACCAGATTGGCAGCATTCGCCGGCAGGACGGTCAAAGCCAGCATCAGGGCGCAGAGCAGGGGTCGTTTCATCATGTTGCCTCTTCACTCACCTTGCTTTACGGCCGTTGCCGGCGCAACGGAATTGATCTTCCACCGATCACGCATCGTTGATGGATTGCAAGCGCTCGATGAGCCACATGCCAATGAGCCACATGCCAATGAGACACATGGTTGAAGGACAATGACGACAAGGCGATGGCAACTGGCGCATAAGTGCCATCTCGACCTTGGCGAGAAAGCCATTGTGGTCGGCATTCTCAACGTCACGCCGGACAGTTTTTCGGATGGCGGACTGTTCATCACGCCTGACCAGGCGGTGGCGCAGGCGCACCGCATGGTGGAAGAAGGCGCCGCCGTCGTCGATATCGGCGGGGAATCGACGCGCCCCGGCGCCTCGCCCGTGACGCCTGAAGAAGAGCAGACCCGCATCCTGCCGGTGATCGCAGCACTCGCCGGTTCAGGCGAAGCCCTGATTTCGGTCGACACCTATCGCGAGGAAACCGCGCGCCTCGCCGTCGCCGCCGGCGCGCATATCGTCAACGATGTCTGGGGCTTGCAGCGTGAACCCGGCATCGCCCGCGTCGCCGCCGAGACCGGCGCCGGACTGGTCATCATGCATACCGGGCGCGAGCGGCAAAAACTGCCCGACGTCATCGCCGACCAGTTTTTGTTCCTCAAGGCTTCGCTGGAAGTCGCCAGGCGCAGCGGCGTTGCGGACGATCATATCGTACTCGATGCCGGCTTCGGCTTCGCCAAGGAGACGGCTGAGGAAAACCTCGACCTGATGGCGCGGTTTTCCGAGCTTAAGGAGCTCGGTTTTCCCTTGATGGCCGGCACCTCCAGAAAACGCTTCATCGGCACCGTCACCGGCCGCGAAGCCGGCGCGCGCGCCGCCGGGACGGCAGCCACCAGTGTCATTCTGAGGCTGAAGGGCGCCGATCTGTTTCGCGTCCACGATGTCGCAATCAACGTGGACGCACTGGCGGTCGCCGATGCTATGCTGGCGCGCGAAAAGCCAGGACGCTGAGCCCAGGACACTAAGAAATGTACGTCATCCGCATGAAGAACTGCGCCTTCTTTGCCCGGCACGGCGTGCTGGATGAGGAAGAGGCGCTTGGCCAGCGTTTTTATGTCGATGCCGAGTTGACGGTCGAGCCCAGCCGCCCGCTGGAGGATGATTCCATCGAGGACACCGTCAATTACGGCATCGCCTTCACGGTGATTGAAAAGATCGTCACTGGACATCGCCGCTTCCTGATCGAGGCGCTGGCGCTCGAAGTGGCGAAGGCGCTGACTTCACGGTTCCCGCAGATCAGGAAGGCCGAGATCACCGTGCGCAAGCCCAACGCACCGGTGCCCGGCGTGCTCGATTATGTCGAGGTGACCGTTGTCTGGCCAGAGTAACAATAACACGGTCTATCTCAGCCTTGGCGGCAATCTCGGCGATCCCTCGGCCTCGATGGCGGCGGCGCTGCGCCTGCTAGACGCCGACGAGAACACGCGTGTCATCGCCGTCTCCTCGCTCTATCGCACGCCGCCCTGGGGCAAGCTCGACCAGCCGGATTTCCTCAACGCCGCTGCCGAAATCTCGACCGCGCTGGCGCCAAGGGCGCTGCTCGACCTCTGCCTCGAGGCCGAGCGCAAGCTGAAGCGGGTGCGCGAGGAGCGCTGGGGTCCGCGCCTGATCGACATCGACATATTGGTGTTCGGCGACCGCATCATCCACGAAACCGGGCTGGAAGTGCCGCATCCCCGAATGGTGGAGCGCGCCTTCGTGCTGGCGCCCTTGGCAGAGATCGCGCCGGATCTGGCGGTGGGCGGCAGGAGCGTGACCGAGCGGCTCAGCGCCGTCGATACGTCAGGCATAGAGCGGCTGGCTTCCGGCCGCGATTGGTGGCTGGGTTAACCGGAGAAGCCGCCGCCATCGAGAAATGCCTGTTCGTCCGCCGTCGTCTCGCGGCCAAGCATCTTGTTCCTGTGCGGAAAGCGGCCGAAGCGCTGGATGATGTCGCGGTGCTCGATGGCGTATTTCACATACTCCGGCGCCCTGGCGGTGGTGAGCTCGACCGATCTGTCCTGGTCGGCGGGCAGTTCCGAATGTTCGTAGGGCAGGTACAGGAAGACGCGCAGGTTTTCTTCCAGCGAAAGGTCATGGCCGGCCGCAATCGCCTTGGCGGCAAAGTGCCGTGCCAGCGGATCGGTGGCGTACATATGGCCTGAGCCGCGAAAGCAGTTGCGCGGAAACTGGTCGAGCAGGATCATCAGCGCCAGCGAACCCTCGGCATGCTCCGACCATGCGTCGCACTCGCGCCGCGCGGCGGCAAAGTGCAGGTCGAGAAACCTGCTGCGGAAATCCGCGTCGAAGACGTCGTTCTTCTCGAACCACGCGTCTTCGCCGGCCTCGCGCCAGAATTTGGTGACGGCGAGCGCGCGCTCATCCGATGCGGTCATCAGCTTTCCCCCTGATCGGCGGGCTCGGGCTTGTGCAGCACGCCGGCCGTCTCTTCGTTCAGCGCCTGGCCGGGCCGGCGCGGTTGCGTCAGCGGCGTCGGGATCGGCGTGCCGGTATTGCCCCTGAGGAAACGTTGCCCGGCGCGGACGCCTTCGGCCAGCTGCGTCTCCAGTCGGGCATTGTCGCGCCGTCGCACATCCTCGATGACATCGGCGACATCTTCCGGCTCAACGCCCAAAACCTCGAGCGCGGAACCGCCGAAGACGAGGGCCGATTCGAAGGTCTCGCGCAGCTGGAAGTCGACCCCGGCGCGGATGAGCGACAGCGCGGTGCCGCGATCGTACGCGCGTGCCAGGACGGTCAGCAGCGGGAACTCCGCCTTGATCAGTTCCGCCATGCGCACCGTGGCGTCCGGCTTGTCGACGCAGATCAGCACGGCGCGCGCGCGGCCTGCACCTGCGGCGCGCAGAATGTCGAGCCGCGTGCCGTCGCCATAGTAGACCTTGAAGCCGAAATCGGCGGCCGCCTGTATCATTTCGACATCATTGTCGATGATCGACACATCGATGCCGCGCAACAAAAGCGGCTGGCTCGCGATCTGGCCGAAACGGCCGAAGCCGATGACCAGCACGCTGCCGGTAAGGCCGTCGGCGATGTCGACGCCTTCAAGCGACTGCTCGTCGCGCGGCGTCAAATATTTGAGCGCAATGATGGCCAGCGGCGTCAGCACCATGGAGATGATGATGATAGCGGTCAGCGTTGCGTTGGCCCGGCTGTCGATGATGCCAACCGCCGCCGCGGCCGAATAGAGGACGAAGGCGAATTCGCCGCCTTGCGCCATGATCACGGCGCGTTCCAGCGCTTCACGATGACCGCTCTTCAGCATGCGGGCGACGAGATAGATGCCGAGCGCATTCATCGCCATGTAGGCGACGACATAGACGGCGATCAGCCGCCAGTTGTCGGCCACCACATGCAGGTCGAGCGACATGCCGACGGCGAGGAAGAACAGGCCAAGCAGGATGCCGCGGAATGGCTCGACGTCGGCCTCCAGCTGGTGGCGGAAGGTCGATTCCGACAACAGCACGCCGGCCAGGAAGGCGCCCATCGCCATCGAGAGGCCGGAAAGCTGCATAACCAGCGCCGACCCCAGCACGACCAGAAGTGCTGCCGCCGTCATGACTTCGCGCGCCTTGGCGTCGGCCAGGATGCGGAAGAACGGGTTGAGCAGATAGCGGCCGGCCACCACCAGCCCGACGATGGCGCCAAGACCGATGCCGATTTCGGCCAGCCTCTGCTGCAGGGTCATCTCGGCGCCGCCCGGCGCCAGGAAGGCGACCAGCGCCAGAAGCGGCACGATTGCCAGATCCTCGAGCAGCAGGATGGACACGATGCGCTGGCCCTTGGGGCTGGCCATCTCGCCACGCTCTTCGAGAAGCTGCATGACGATCGCCGTCGAGGTCAGGACGAAGCCGGCGCCGGCAACGAAGGATTGCGCGATCGGAAAGCCGCCGGCGAGACCAACACCGGTAAGCAGCAATGCGCAGACGCCGACCTGCAGCGCGCCGAGGCCGAAAATCTCGCGGCGCAGGCCCCATAGCCGCGACGGCTGCATCTCCAGCCCGATGATGAACAGGAACATGACCACGCCGAGTTCGGCGACATGCAGGATGGCTTCCGATTCGGAAAAAATGCCAATACCGAACGGGCCGATGACCACGCCCGCGGCGAGATAGCCGAGGATCGAGCCCAGCCCCATGCGTTTGAAGATCGGAACGGCGACGACGCCTGCGGCAAGCAGCGCCACCACCTGAATGAGATCGCTGCCCGATGCTTCCGCTGCCATGCCTCTTGTCCCTGTGTCCGACAGCACTCCTTGCATGCACTGGGAGCGGGAGGCAAGGGCGGGAAGCCTGCCAGAATGGGTAGGGTGCCGTGGCAGCGATTCCCCGGTGGAACAACAGTCTGCGCTTGCCTGTCGGACGGCCGGTATCTATATCTGGCAAATGCCTGATTATTCGTCCCGGCCGTCGCCGCTGCCACATATCCCGATGGATGCGCTCAGCGAAGTTCTGCAAGACTTTCGCTTGAGTGGTGTCAACTATGGCCGCTGCGAACTCCGGCACCCATGGAGCATAGACTTTCCGCAACAACAACTGCTTCGTTTTCACTTTGTCGGCCAGGGTCCATGCTGGATTCACACCGAAGCGCAAGGCTGGCAGGAGTTGCGCGATGGCGATCTGGTGCTGCTGCCGCAAGGCATCGCCCATCGGCTGGCGAGTGCGCCGGACGTGGTGGGCGATTCGCTCGAGGGCTGCCAGGTGATCAAGTTGGGCGGCAACGTTTGCGAAGTGATACGGCAGGGAACGGGCGCGACAAGCACCCTTTTCTGCGGCTCCATGTCTCTCGGCTCCTATGCGCTCAATCCGTTGATCACGTTGATGCCGCCTCTCATCAAGGGTTGCGACGTGGCCGGCAATGACCCGATGGTCGGCCCTTTGCTGGCGGCCATGACGGTGGAGGCCGCGCAACCGCAGATGGGCAGCGCCACCATCCTGTCGCGTATGGCGGATTTGCTGACAGCCAGGCTCATACGCTGCTGGGTCAATTGCAACGGCGCCTCGACCATCGGTTGGCTTGCAGCCATCCGCGACCCCCATATAGGGCGCGCTCTGGCGGCCATGCATCGCGATCCCGGCCACAACTGGACGCTGGGAAGCCTGGCCGGCGTGGCAGGCCAATCGCGTTCGATTTTCGCCGAGCGCTTCAGCGCGGTATTGGGTGAGGGCGCCGCACATTATCTCGCCCGCCTGCGCATGCAGCTTGCCCGCGAATTGCTGGGCCAAAACGGCTTGTCTGTTGCCGAAGTCGCTACCCGTTTGGGCTATGATTCCGAGGCGTCCTTCGCCCGCGCGTTCAAGCGCATCACCAATGTCTCGCCAGGCGTTGTGCGCCGCACAATTCCCGGACGAATGGATATGAATTTCGGATTTTACGGTACATAACATCCGGGCGGACTCGCCTATCTAAGATCTCCAAACTGTGGAGATCTTCCCGTGACTGACACAACATTACAGCTTGAAGACGCCGCCATTGGCCTTGATGCCGATGCACCAGCCGCGTGGAGCGCGGCCACCTGGTTCGCGGTCCTTTCATTGGCGGCCACCAGCTTTGCCCTGGTGTCTGCCGAATTCTTGCCGGCAGGTCTGTTGACGCCGATGGCGCGCGATCTCGGCATCAGCGAGGGAACGGCCGGACAGGTCGTCACCGCCACCGCTTCCGTTGGCGCCGTGACGGCCATGTTGAGCAATGTTCTCATCGGTCGATTGAACCGCAAGGCGGTGCTGGTTGGCCTCATGGCCCTGGCGGTCGGTTCCAATATTCTTGCGGCGCTGGCGCCCAATTTCTGGCTGCTGTTGCTGGGCCGGGCCGGGTTGGGGATCGCTCTTAGCGCTTTCTGGGCACTTTCCGTTGCCGTCGTGGCGCGGCTGGTTGGCGCCAATGCGACAGGTCGCGGCATGGCGATCGTGACCCTCGGCGTCTCGCTCGCCACCATTGCCGCGCCGTCGATGGGTGCGTTGATCAGTGACTGGCTGGGATGGCGCAGCGCCATGGCCATGACGGCGGGGCTGGCCGCGCTTGCCATGCTGCTGCAGCTTCTCAGCCTGCCGACCTTGCCTGCGGCGGCAAGCAACAGCCTTGCAGACGTCTTTCGGCTGACACGGCGGCGTGGCATCCAACTCGGCATGCTTGCCATTGTTCTGCTGATGACCGGGCATTTTGCCGGCTCGGTCTATGTGCGCCCGTTCCTCGAACAGGTGACGCTCCTCACAACCGGGCCGATTGCCCTGGCGCTGCTCGGGTTCGGCATCGCCGCTGTGATCGGCAATATTGCCGGTGGTCGCCTGGCCGACACCAACATCCACATGGCCCTCGCAGTAACCGCCGCGTTGATGGCGTTTGCGGCACTCGCTTTGGTGCTTTGGGGCGCGCAAACCGGCGTTGCCTTCGGCTTTGTTACGCTGTGGGGCTTCGCCTTCGGCATGGCGCCGGTGGTGCTGCCGACCAATATGTCTCGCGCGGCACCTGATGCGCTGGAAGCAGCAGGCAGCCTGATGGTCACTTCCTTCCAGGTTGCCATCACCGTCGGTGCGGTTGTCGGCGGCTATGTCGTGGACACCTATGGCGCTACGGGACCTTTGACCCTAACCGCCGTCCTTGCCGCGGCGACGGCCGCACTGGCGCTGCTGCAGCCTCGTGGCTGAAACCTCGCTTCGTCTGACACGGGCGGCCTCAATCAGGCCGTCCGCGCCGTTGCAGCAGCGCTGCACAGGTTTATGCGCCGCACACGTTGCGTTTTGCCGCAATCGGCGGCTATGGGACGCCAGGCTTCGGCCGTTGGAAGGCAGCGACGATCAAGTTCTGCCTTCGTGAGGAGAATGACTGACATGAAGAAGTTTTTGCTCGTCGGCGTGGGTGTCGCCATGCTTGCCGCATCGGCCTGTTCGAAGGCGCCTGAATGCACGCAGGAGATCGCGGCCAAGAAGGCGCAGGAGATGACCGCCGCGCTGCAGGAAGCGATCACCAAGGATCCGACCAAGGCCGCCGACCTGACCGCCAAGGTGCAGGCTGTGACGACCAAATATCAGGGCGCCACCACGCCGGCCGACGCCTGCAAGGCCTATGACGATCTGACGGCCGCCATCAAGGGCTGATTCTTCGTTCGGAAATTGAGGAAGGCGGTGGCTCGAGTAGCCGCCGCCTTTTTTGCTGGTGTTCTTAAAGCGCATCGCGCTGACACGGAGGACCGCCGGCACGCACAGGACCATGACACGTTGGCCTTGCTGTGGCTTGGGCCATCGGAGACGCTGACATCGTCGGTTGCGCGCCACATGTCCGGTCGCGGCAGAAAGGTGCCGCCCGAGCGGCCCGTGCTTGAGGAGCGCCAACCTGGCCGCAAGGTGGCGTGTCCTTCCCGACATCGAGCTGAGCGGAACAGCTCAGCTAACGCGCAGTGCAACCCCGTTCCGCGCTTTTTTCGGGGAACCGCTTGAGAGTCAGTTTTTGGCGATGGAGCCGACTTCGACGGCGTCGACGCGCTTGAGGCTCATGCCGATGACCGGCACCAGCTGCTGGTCGACGCGCACGGCGATGGTCACCGTCATCGAATTGTCGTCGGGAATGCGGGCCTGCATGACGCCGCGCAGCTGGTTGCGGTTGATGGTGAAGACGACTTTGCGGGCATCGACCACGTTGCCGCCGATGATGTCCAGGCCCGACCCCGCGGCGCCGCCCATGAAATTGCCCTTGTAGTCGCGGCCCTTGCGCTCGACGGTCGCCGACATTTTCTGGGTGAAGACACCGACGCGGCAGTCGCCATCGAGCGTCATGCCGGTCTTGTTGTCCGGCGTCGAGCCGTCGAAGCTGCAGGTGAACTTCGTGCCCTTGTATTTGCCGGCGATGATTTCGCCCGGGCCGACCCATTTGCCTTCAACGGTGCGGAAGAACTGCTTGTCGGGCTCCGCTGCAAAGGCTTTCCCGGTCGGGCCCAGAGGTGCTGCAAGCGCGACCAGGGGCAGGACGCAGGACAAGATTACGCTTTTCATAGACGACACCCGGCAACAAGGAGGCTGTTGTTGGACGACCATGAACAAGATTGGTTAATGCTTGGTGACCGCGAGAGGGCGTTCACTTGGTCGAGGCGGGTGCTTCATTCTCTTTTCTGGCCGCAAACGAGGTCAGCGCCGACAGGAAATCGCCCATACCCGGCCGCCTGCCGGCAATGAAGGGCAGGGGCCGCGCCGTCTCCATGGCAGCAATGCCGATACGCGCCGTCATCATGCCGTTGACCACGCCTTCGCCGAGTTTCGCCGAAAGCCGTGCGGCAAGGCCATGGCCGACGATCTGCTGGACAAAGCTGTCGCCGACGGCGATCGAGCCGGTCACCGCCAGATGGGCAAGAACGCTGCGCGCCAGCCGGAAAAAGCCCAGCGTGCCCGGCCTGCCGCCGTAGAGTTCGGACAAGCGGCGGATCAGGCGCCCGGCCTCGAACACGACATAGGCAACGTCTACGAGTGCGCGGGGGCTGACGGCGGTGACCAGCGACACGCGTTTGGCTGCTTCGAGGATCATCACCTTGGCTCTCGCATCGAGCGGCCCGAGAATTTCGGTCTCGGCCAGTCGCACCAGATTGCCGCCATCGATGATCTCGCCGCGCAATTCGGCCAGGGAGCGCCTGCCGGCCGCGGTTTCGGGTTTCGCAGCGACAAAGGCCGAAAGCTCTTCGACGACGGCCCTTGCAGCCTTCGGATCGTCGCGGGCCACGGCATCGAGCGCCCGCTTTTGCAGTTTTTCGACCTCGGCCAGCCGGGCGATAGCCAGGAATTCGCGCACCAGCACGACTGCGAGGGCCAACACGGCAATTGCGGCCATTCCCGCTGCCAGCCACCCCAGCCACTCTGCGCGCTCGAACAGGTCGCGGATGAGCTGGTCGGTCCACAGGCCGACGGCGAGCGAAACCAGCACGCCGACCGCGCCGAAAAACAGGCTGGCAAACAGCGAGCGCCTGCGCGGCGCGGTCGCCGGCGGCGGTTCGGCGGCGACAATGTCCGGCTCATCGAAGACATCGATCTCGGCCGGCACGACGACGGTGCGCGGCTTGCGCGGCGGCTCGGCATGGGGGCTGCGCGTTTCCTGCTTCGGTTCGGCCTCCGGCTCGATGCGGAAAGCTGCCGGTCTGCGGGGCGCGGTCATGCCAGATGGTCTCCGATCAGGAACTGCAAGGCGCGGTCGAGCCTGATATGCGGCAGCGACAGCGTGACGCCTTCAGCGGTGCGTTCGAGCTTTGGCGGGCGAAAGCGCACGAAACGGATCGCCGGATCGTCGCTGCTCTGCCGGTGGTCGGCTTCCGAAACGTCGAAAACCGCATCAATTTTCTCCGGCAAGTCCCCGGGAAATATGGCGGTTTCGGCTTTACCATCAAAGGTTTCGCCGTTGATCTTCTCGCCCTTCAGCGGCGTGCCGATGATCACCGGCAGGGTTTCGCGGCCTTGCTTGACCGTGCCTTCGCGCGTCGCGCGCACCGCCGCCATGGCGACCACGTCGACATCGGCGCCGGTGAAATTTGCCCGCGCCACGGCGCGGTCGGCAAGCCGCCGCACGATTGCCTGCAGCCGGTCATGGCTTTCGTGATGCAAATGGTCGGCCTTGGTCGCGGCAACCAGGATGCGGTCGATGCGGCGTGAAAACAGGTCGGTGAGGAAATTGCCTCGGCCAGGACGGAAACAGGAGAGGATTTCGGTCACCGCGCGTTCCAGGTCGGCCATCGCGCCGGGGCCGGCGTTCAGCGCCTGCATGGCGTCGATCACCACGATCTGGCGGTCGAGGCGGGTGATGTGTTCGCGGAAGAACGGTTTCACCACATGCGTCTTGTAGGCCTCGTAGCGGCGCTCCATCATCGCTTGCAGCGAGCCGGAGCGCGGCCGTTTCTCACCCTTGAGCAGCAAGGGCGCGAAGGTCAGCGCCGGCGATCCCTCGAGGTCGCCAGGCATCAGGAAACGGCCGGGCGGCAAGGTCGAAAGCGCCCGCTCGTCGAGCTTGCAGGCCTTGAGGTAGGCGGCAAAACTCTCGGCGAGGCGCCGCGCCGTCATCTCGTCGGCGTCGGCATTGGGGTCGATCCTCGCCGACAGCGCCCGCCAGTCCTGCGACAGGTCGGCCCGCACCGGCAGCATAGCCATCTCAAAAGCTTCATGCGAAAAATCGGCGAAGGATTTGCCGAGCAGCGGCAGGTCGAGCAGCCATTCGCCGGGGTAGTCGACGATGTCGACCGACAATCGGCCGCTGGAAAACATCCGGTTCCAACCGGAGGCAGACTCATATTCGATGGTGAGCCTGAGTTCCGAAATGGCGCGCGTCGAGTCCGGCCAGACACGGTCGTTGACCAGGGCGGAGATATGGTCCTCGTACTGAAAACGCGGCACGGCATCGTCCGGCTGTTCCTCGAGGAAGGCGCGAGCGATCCGTCCCGACTTCTGCGCCTCGAACAGCGGCAGGCGCCCGCCATGGATGAGATTGTGGACGAGAGCCGAGATGAACACCGTCTTGCCGGCCCGGGACAGGCCGGTGACGCCCAGCCGAAGCGACGGCGAAAAAAGCCCGCTCGCACGCCCCGACAGCGTATCCAGGGCAATTCTCGCTTCGTCGGTGAAAGTGGTCAGCGATGATGCCAAAATCTGTTCTCTCAGGCGTGCTCTTGCGCCCGATATAGGCTTTGCGGTTCAAGTTTGAAATGGCGCCCGGCCTCGGCCGGCTCGGCTCAGAGATCGACGGGCGTCAGGAAGGCTTCGAGGTAGCCCGCGCCTTGCGCAGCCTCGGTGAGGGTGCCGTCGAAGCGCACGACCGCAAGGCCGGAGGTCGGGAAACCATGGTTCATGATGGCCCGAGCAGCCTCGTCGCCGTCGCCCGAGACCGCCATGGCAAGGTCTTCCGTCATCGGATTGTGGCCGATGACCAGCAGCGAGCCGGGGCCGCCATTGCTGCGGATGATGGCGAGGTAGCCGGCGGCATCCTCGCTGTAGAGCGTGTCGAAGAACAGCACCCGGCCGGTATCGGTGTGGCCGGCGATGCCTTCCAGCGTCTGGCGCGCCCGCTTGGCGTTGGAGCAGAGCGTGATATCGGGGATGTAGTTGCGGGCACGCATCGCCGTCCCCATCATTTCGGCATCGGCAATGCCGGATGCGTCGAGCGGGCGATCGAAGTCGCGCACGCCGGGCAGGGCCCAGCCAGCCTTCGCATGCCTCAACAGATACAGTCTGCTCACCGGACCCCCAATGGTGTGCTGCCCACCAATGACACAACTGGATTAGCCACGAGAAAGGCCTGAGGCACAATGGGCGCCGCCGCCCAAGCGCAACGAATCATGTGCGAATTCGCCCGCGCCCCTGCTATGGAAGGCTTTGCTGAGGATCGCCCGCGCGGGCATTAATAATTGCGTGAAACGCGCGCGGATTACGCTTGTGCAGCCTTCTCTGCGCGAATATATAGGCGCCAAATTTGGGGTTGTTGGGTGAGTCGAATGAACGATATCGTTACAGCCAATTACGTACCCTCCGAAGACGAGCCGTTCATGAACGAACGGCAGAAATCCTACTTTCGCCTGAAGCTCGTCACCTGGAAGACCGACATACTGCGCGAAGCGCGCGAAACACTCGAAATCCTGCAGCAGGAAAACGCCAACCACCCCGATCTCGCCGATCGCGCTTCCTCGGAAACCGACCGCGCCATCGAGCTTCGCGCCCGCGACCGCCAGCGCAAGCTCATTTCAAAGATCGATTCGGCGCTGCAGCGCATCGATGAAGGCACTTACGGCTATTGCGAGGAAACCGGCGAGCCGATCGCGCTGAAGCGTCTCGACGCGCGTCCGATCGCGACCTTGTCGATCGAAGCGCAGGAGCGCCACGAACGCCGCGAGAAGGTCTATCGCGACGATTGAGCCGCTGCCGTCAGGCAGGACTGTTTCATCAGAAATGGCCGGGTTTCCCGGCCATTTCTGTTTTTGGCCGAAGGGTTTAGTCGCACGAAGTTAAAGCGCGTTGCGCTGAAACGGACGACGCGCTTTAAGCGCCGTTCCGATCGGGAATCGGCAAGATGTGACGGTTCGCCGGGCTTTATCGTTTCTGGCTGGCGAGTTCGCCGAGCAGCTTGGTCATCTCGTCGTCGAGAGACTGCGGTGCCTTCGCAGCCGGCTTGCTTGCCGGTTTGGGGTGCGAATCGTCGAGCGAGACCTCGAGCTCCCGCATCAGGGTATCGTCGATAGACTCATGCTTCGGTGGCGGGGCCTGCCGGGCAGTATTGGCGGCGGAGCCATAGGCCGGCAGCGGTGTCACATTGCTCGCCTGGTAGATTTGAGCCGGTTTCGGCGCCGGTGCGGCCTGGCGCGGCGGAACGGCGGCTGGAGCAGCCCTTACCGGTTGCGGCGGTGGCGCCTGCCTTGCGGGCGCGGTGGGAGCGGGTTGTGCTGCGCGCGGCCGCGGCGCCTGTTGCTGCTGGCCAACACCGCCATCGCCGGTCAATGCCGGACGGCGTGGCGCTGCAAGTCTGATATCGCGCTCGACGACAACGTCGGTCGGGCCGCCGATCAAAAGCAGGTGTTCGATGTCGTCGCGACGGATGAGCACCAGCCGGCGGTGGCTGTCGACCGCCGTGGCGTCCATGACCGCCAGCCGTGTCTTGCGGTTCCTGCCGCCGGCAACGAAGGTGCCGAAGGTCAGGTTGCGGACCAGCCTGATGATGATGAGCACGATGACCAGCAGGACAAGGGCAGCAAACGTCCACAGCAGCGCTGCGGCATATCCGGGACCCGCCACATTATCCAGCCACTGCATCGGTGCCCCCAATCGGCTTTTGAAGTGGAGGGACACTAGACCGTTGCGGCCAGCCACCGCAAGTTGCCTTCACGCTTCGTGAACAGCTTGAAAACACCGACGCGTCATTTTTATCCGACATTTGCCGCCAGGGCCTTTTCCGGATTAGGAGAATGTGATTCAACCGGCCGGGGGCGGTGTCGGACAACTCACGAGCAGGGGGCATATGGCCAGGGAAACGCGCGGCGATTTCTATCCGGTACCGATCGTCGATCAGAACACGCGGCCAGGCGCGGTTACCCGGCTCATCGTGTTCATCATCGTCCTGACTGGGGCCGCGATCGTTTTCGGCATTTTCCGCGAGCGTCTTGGCGATCCGTTCCTGCTCGGCATGCTGGGCGTGCTTGCCATGATCGGCGTCGGCTTCCTGTTCGCCACGGCCATCGGCTTCGTGCAGATCGCGCCGCGTTCGACCGGGGATGAACTGTCGAAGGCCTTCGTCGATTCGATGTCGCAGGGCCTGATCGTCACCGACACCAAGGGCCGCGTCGTCTACGCCAACCGGGCCTACGCCGAAATGACCGGTGCTGCGTCGGCCGCCGATCTGAAGACGGTCGAAGGCCTGCTTTCCGATGTCCCCGAAGCTTCGGTGACCATATACCGGCTGGCCTCGGGCTTGCGCGATGGCCAGGCCGGCGACGGTGAGTTCCGGCTAGCACAGTCGATCCGGCCAGGCGCCGAGCCCGGCGCGCGCTGGTACCGGGCGCGGGCCCGGACCTTCAGCGTTCCCGGTCAGCGCCTGCCGATGCTTGCCTGGCAGCTTGCCGATATCTCGCAGGAACGGGCCGAGCAGGAGCGTTTCTTCCTCGACTTGCAGAAGGCCATCGACCATCTCGACCATGCGCCGGCCGGTTTCTTCTCAGCCGACCAGGAAGGCCGTGTCACCTACATCAACGCCACGCTCGCCGAATGGCTGGGCATCGATCTGGCGAGCTTCACCCCTGGCGCCGTGACACTCCCGGAAATCGTCGCCGGCGACGGCATGGCGCTGGTGCGCTCGGTCAAGGCCGAGCCCGGCACCACCCGCAACGCCGTCATCGATCTCGATCTGACGACGACAACCGGCGAGGCGCTGCCGGTGCGCTTCATGCATCGGGTATCGGCCAGCCGCGAGGGGACCAACGGTCCGACCCGCACCATTGTGCTCAACCGCACCCAGGGCGAGGACGCATCGGCCGACCTTCGTGCTTCGGAAGTGCGCTTCACCCGTTTCTTCAATTCGACGCCGATGGCCATTGCCGCCGTCGACAATGGCGGCCGCATCCTGCGCACCAACGCGCCGTTCCTGTCGCTGTTTTCCTCCGTCGTCGACGGCGACGCGGTTGACCGCCGCGTGCGGCTGGACACCGTGATCCATGAGCGCGACCGGCCGGCCTTTGCCGCCGCCTTCGAGAAGGCGCGGCTGAGGCAGGCCGACATCGAGCCGATCGACACGCTGCTGCCCGGCAATGAGGAGCGTCACATCCGCTTCTACGTCAACGCCGTCGCCGACGGCACCGGCGAGGGCGCCGAGGAATCGGCTATCGTCTATGCCGTCGAGACCACCGAGCAGAAGGCGCTCGAGGGCCAGATGGCGCAGAGCCAGAAGATGCAGGCAGTCGGACAACTCGCCGGCGGCATCGCCCACGACTTCAACAATGTGCTGACTGCCATCATCATGGCGTCGGATCTTTTGCTGACCAATCACCGGCCGTCGGACCCGTCCTTCCCCGACATCATGAACATCAAGCAGAATGCCAACCGGGCGGCCTCGCTGGTGCGGCAGTTGCTCGCCTTCTCGCGCAAGCAGACATTGCGGCCGGAAGTGCTGAACCTGACCGACGTGCTTGCCGATCTCCGGATGCTGCTTGCCCGCCTGGTTGGCAACGAGATCAAGCTGAAGGTCGACCACGGCCGCGATTTGTGGCCGGTCAAGGTCGATATCGGCCAGTTCGAGCAGGTGGTGGTCAACCTGGCCGTCAACGCGCGCGACGCCATGCCGGCTGGCGGCGACCTCACCGTGCGCACCCGCAACGTCACCGCCGAACAATGCAAGAGCTTCTCCTACCGCGAGCTCACGCCTGCCGACTATGTCGTGGTCGAGGTCGAGGATAGCGGCTCGGGCATTGCCCCGGACGTGCTGAAGAAGATTTTTGAGCCGTTCTTCACCACCAAGGAAGTCGGCAAAGGCACCGGCCTTGGCCTGTCGATGGTCTATGGCATCATCAAGCAGACCGGCGGCTTCATCTTCTGCGATTCCGAAATCGGCAAGGGCTCGACCTTCCGCATCTTCCTGCCGCGTCACATCGTCGAGGCGAAAAAGCCCGGCGACGTCAGCGAGGCGCCGGTTGCGCCCGTGAAAGCCGCCGACAGCGCCAAGGACCTGTCGGGCTCGGCCACGGTGCTGCTGGTCGAGGACGAGGACGCCGTGCGTATGGGCGGCTCCCGGGCGCTTACATCGCGCGGCTACACCGTCCACGAGGCGTCCTCGGGCGTCGAGGCGTTGGAAGTCTTCGAAGCGCTCGGCGGCAAAGTCGATATCGTCGTGTCCGACGTGGTGATGCCGGAAATGGACGGACCGACGCTGCTCGGCGAACTGCGCAAGCGCCAGCCCGACATCAAGTTCGTCTTCGTGTCCGGCTATGCCGAAGACGCTTTCGCCAGAAACCTGCCGCCGGACGCGCAATTCGGCTTCCTGCCGAAGCCGTTCTCCCTCAAGCAACTGGCCACCGTGGTCAAGGATGTATTGGAGTCCTAGCGCGCCCTAATTCAAAGCTTGCGCAATGACGTGACACTGCCATTATTGCAGGCGAAACGGGCGGCGGGTTTTGGGGAGCATGTCGTGACGCCGCACAACGAGGCTGCCAGGGGCGACTATGCCGCAACGGTGCTGTTGCCGGGCGATCCGCAACGCGCCGAGTGGATGGCAAAGACATTTCTTGAGGCGCCGCGCTGCGTCAACCGCCGCCGGGGCGTACTCGGCTTCACCGGTCTCTATCGCGGCCGTCCCATCAGCATCCAGGCCACCGGCATCGGTGTCCCGTCCTTCCTGGTCTATGCGCATGAACTCCTGGATGTTCACGGCGTCAAAACGCTGATCCGCACAGGCACCTGCGGCGGCCTGACACCCCGCGTGCCGCTGCGCTCCTTGGTGATCTCGCAGTCGGTGCGCGCCGAAAGCGACCAAAGCGGCCAGGTCTTCGGCCTCTACGATGCTGCCGCCGGGCCCGATCCCGGCCTGTTCGCCCACGCTTTGGCCTGCGCCGCCCAGCTCGGCATCGACCACCAGGCCGGGCTGACCATCTGCAGCGATGTCTTCTACCACCCTGAAGGGCGCGACCGCTTTGCCGAAGCGCAGGCGCTTGGCGCTCTCGCTGTCGATATGGAAACCAGCGCACTCTACCGAATCGCGGCGCATTTCGGCGCCCGCGCGCTGTCGCTGCTGACCGTCGTCGACAACATCGTGACCGGCGAACAGACTGCCTATTCCGAACGTCAGGCGCTGTTCACCGATATGGCGCGGCTCGGGCTCGACGTTGCGGCGGAAGGCTAGCTTCCTCAGGCCGCTTCGCGCTTCGGCGTCAGCTCATCCATGTCTGGCCGGTGACCGCGCAGATAGAGCGCGCAGGTGGTACGCAGCATCGACGCGAAGTTGGGAATGGCGCCGTTGATCTCGATCGCCTCGTCATAGAGTTTTGAGATGAACTTCGGCGTCGTCAGGCCCTGGCTGTCGGCAATTTCGTCAAGCAGCGCCCAGAACGTTCCTTCAAGCTGGATACTCGTAGAATGACCATCGATGCGGATCGACCGGTTGATCTGTCGATAGCCTTCCGGATCCTGCCCGGCAAAAACCCTGCACATCCTTACCTCCCGATATTGTTGGTTTTGGGCGCAGCGTGTCGCGCCTTCAAGTTGTGGTTGTCCCTGCATGTTCGGCCTTGTGGGCCGAATCGGCAATCGGACTTTCGTCTTTAGGCGCAGGCATAGCAGCGATTGCAAATTTAGCCGTGGTAACCGGCTGCCACCACCTTTCGCGCGTGCCGCCCATAATCGCCTCCAACATGCAGCGGCGGAGACTGATTTGGCGAAGGCAATCCATTCCATGATCCGGGTTCTCCAAGAGGCCAGATCCGTCGATTTCTACAGAAACGCTTTCGGGCTCGATGTCGCCGACAGGCTGGATTTCGAGACATTCACGCTGATTTACCTTGCCAACGCCGAAACGGGGTTCGAGCTCGAACTCACCGTGAACAAGGGCCGCACCGAGCCTTATGGGCTAGGCGACGGTTACGGCCATCTGGCGGTCTCGGTGTCCGATCTCGACAGCGAACACGACCGGATCGGCGCGCTCGGCCTCCACCCCAAGAAGATTGTCGAATTCAACCGCGACGGATCGCTGATCGCCCGCTTTTTCTTCATCGAGGACCCCGACGGCTACAAGATCGAGGTTCTGCAGCGTGGAGGGCGCTTCCAGTAGCGGATTATCGGCCGCATTCAGCCGCGCGGCGCCAGCAACGGCGCTGTTCAAGGGCGCAAACAGCAAGCAGGGAGGAACAAATGGTCACGATCTATGACGCGAGGCTCTCACGTCGTGAACTTCTCAAACGCGGCGGCATCGGCGCGTTGCTCGTCATTTCCGGCAGCGCCGTCATCAGCCCTGAAAATGCCTGGGGGCTCGAGACATCGGCGCTCAAGCCCGAAACCATGGCAACGCTGATCCAGATGGCGCGCGACATCTATCCGCACGATCAGGTGCCCGACAAATACTACGCCATCGCCGTAAAAGGGCATGATGAGCAGGCCGGCAAGGACGCTGCCTACAAGACGATGATCGAAGACGGCATCGCCGACCTCGACAAGAAGTCGGGCGAGGGCGGCTATCGCGGCCTCGGCTGGGAGGAGCAGCGCGTTGCCGTGCTACAGCAGATCGAGGCGACGCCGTTCTTCCAGTCCATCCGCGGCGGCCTCGTCGTCAGCCTCTACAACCAGCAGGAGGTGTGGCCGATCTTCGGCTACGAGGGCGAATCCTACTCCAAGGGCGGCTACATCGCGCGCGGTTTCGACGACATAGAGTGGCTCTGAGCCCTTCCGTCGTTCTGAAACCCCGCAAACAGGAATTCATGGGAGGAAACCATGGCAGCTTCATTTGATCTCAACAACGACGGCGTGGTCGTGATCATCGGCTCCGGCGCCGGCGGCGGCACGCTCGGCAACGAACTCGCCCAGAAAGGCGTCGATGTCGTCATCCTCGAGGCCGGCGCGCGTCACGAATACGAGGATTTCATCAATGACGAGTGGGGTTCCTTCAGCCAACTCGCCTGGACGGACAAGCGCACGACGTCCGGCGACTGGCGGGTGTCGAAGGATTTTCCGAATTTGCCGGCCTGGATCGTCAAATCGGTCGGCGGCTCGACCACGCACTGGGCCGGCGCCTCGCTGCGCTTCCAGGAGCATGAGTTCAAGACGCTCTCGACCTACGGCAAGCTGGAAGGCGCCAACCTGCTGGACTGGCCGGTCACATTGGCCGAGATGGAGCCTTACTACGCCAAGGCGGAAGCCAAGATGGGCGTCACCGGCACCAATGGCTGGCCGCGGCTGCCCGGCAACAACAATTTCAAGGTGCTCAAGGCCGGCGCCGACAAGCTCGGCTATAAGGAATGTCATACCGGCAACATGGCAATCAATTCGGTCGAGCGTGATGACCGGAACTCCTGCCAACAGACCGGCTTCTGCTTCCAGGGCTGCAAATGGGGCGCCAAATGGTCGACGCTCTACACCGAGATTCCCAAGGGTGAGGCGACCGGCCATCTCGAGGTCCGGCCAAACGCCATGGCGATCAAGATCAACCATGACGCTAGCGGAAAAGTGACCGGCGTCGTCTATGCCGACAAGGACGGCAATCTGCAGGAGCAGAAGGCCCGCATCGTCGCCGTCGCCGGCAACTCGATCGAAAGCCCGCGCCTGCTGCTGAACTCCGAGTCAGCGAAGTTTCCGCAAGGGCTTGCCAATTCGTCGGGGCAGGTCGGCAAGAACTACATGCGCCACACCACCGGTTCGGTCTACGCCATTTTCGACCAACCGGTGCATATGTATCGCGGCACCACCATGGCCGGCATTATCCGCGACGAGGCGCGGTACGATCCCTCACGCGGCTTTGTCGGCGGCTATGAATTCGAGACGCTGTCGCTCGGCCTGCCCTTCATGGCCGCCTTCCTCAATCCCGGCGGCTGGGGCCGTTCCTTCACCACCGCGCTCGACCACTATGATCACATGGCTGGCCTGTGGATCGTCGGCGAGGACATGCCGCGCGCGGAAAACCGCGTCACGCTGCACAAGGACGAGAAGGAGGCGCACGGCATGCCGATCGCCGACGTGCATTTCGATGATCATCCCAACGACACGGCGATGCGCAATCATGCCTACAAGCAGGCCACAGCGCTTTACGATGCGGTCGGCGCGACGCGCTCCTTCCCGACGCCGCCCTATCCCTCAACCCACAATCTCGGCACAAACCGGATGAGCGAAAAGGCGGAAGACGGCGTCGTCAACAAGCACGGCCAGGCGCACGACATCAAGAACCTGTTCGTGTCGGACGGCAGCCAGTTCACGACCGGTGCGGCTGAAAATCCGACGCTGACGATCGTGTCGCTGGCTATCCGCCAGGCCGAATACATCGCTTCGCAAATGTCGGCCAAGACGATCTGAGCCGTCCTCCGGGATCGCTACGCGGAACGCGCATGGCGCGTTCCGCCCTTTTTTCCTAGGACTCACTATGCGCCGACCGGCTGTCCGTCCTTGCGGCGGATGGCGACGACGGACGGTCGCGGCAGCTGGCCATCCCTGAAGTCGGGCCACAGCGTCTGCGCCTTGTCGAGCGTCTCTGCATCTTCCGCAGGGTGCTGCACCGACAGGAACAAAGTCGTGCCGTCCGGCGTGAAGCATGGGCCGGTCGCTTCGGCGCCATGCGGGCAGGTGAACAGCAGCTTCGGCAGGCCGCGCGCCGCACCTTCGGTGTCGACGCCATAGACGCCGTCCGGCAGGTCGAAATCATTGGCGCCGTCCGTCGCCACCCACAGCCGCCCCGCCGGGTCGAAGGTGATGTTGTCGGGGCAGACGAACCAGCCATTGTCCGACGTGTCCGGATGAAAAGTGGCGCCGACCTTGGCATCTTTCGGGTTGCCGCAGAGCACGAACAGGTCCCAGGCATAGTTTTCGGCCGTGTGGTCGGCATCCGCGCCGCGGCCGCCGGGCGGGATCAGTTCGACAATATGGCCCCAGAGATTTTCCGGCCGCGTGTTGGCCGGATTGACCTTTGACTGGTCGCGCTTCTTGTTCTTGGTCATCACCGCATAGACGCGGCCGGTCACCGGATTGGTCTCGATGTCCTCGGGCCGGTCCATCGGCGTGGCGCCGAGCGCATCTGCCGCGAACCGCGTCTTCAACAGCACCTCGGCCTGGTCGGCAAAACCGTTCTCGACGGTAAGCTTGCCCTGGCCGTGCACCAACGGCAGCCACGTCATCGAGCCATCGGCATCGAAGCGGGCGACCGACAGCACGCCATCGTCGAGCAGATCGGCGCCGGAGGCCGGATTGGCCCTATCATAGGCCTTGGCCGAGACGAAGCGGTACATATATTCGAAATAGTCGTCGTCACCCATATAGACGACGACGTGGCCGTCCTTGTTGAGGACCACGGTCGAGGCCTCATGCGACATGCGGCCAAGTGCCGTGCGCTTCACCGGCCTGGACTTAGGATCGTAAGGGTCGATCTCGACCACCCAGTCGAAGCGGTTGGCCTCGTTCGGTTCCTTGTCGAGGTTGAAGCGGTCATGGAAGCGGCCGCGGCCATAGATGTCGGAGCCATCGAAGCCGTAACGGTCAAGCAGGTCGGCGGTCGGCGCCCTTTTCGGGTCGCCGCCGAAAATGTCGGACACGCCTTCCTCGCAGGTCAGCACCGTACCCCAGGGGGTGAAACCGCCGCTGCAGTTGTAGCTGGTGCCGAGCACTTTGGTGCCAGTCGCGTCGGCCGAGGTCTTCATCAGCGCATGGCCGGCAACCGGTCCGGAAACGGTCATTTCGGTGTTGGCGGTGATGCGGCGGTTCAGCGGGCTGTCCGCCACGCTTGCCCACTTGCCGTCCTTCAATTGCACCTCGACGATCGAATGGCCCATCGCGGCCATACCGAGATCGACCTGTTCCCTGGTCATCGTCTTGCCGGCATCGCCCTCGGTCATCCCCGGAAACATCACATTGGGCGAGATGTATTCGTTGTTGACGCAGAGCAGGCCATGATCGGAATTCACCGTACCCTTGGGCAGCGGCATGAAGGCGATGTAGTCGCAATTGTAGCCGAAGCGCTTTTCCTGTTCCTCCGCCGCGACCTTGTTGCCGTCGAATTCGGCGAGGCCGGCTGCAAGCGGATCGCCCCAGCGCGCGACGATGGTCGTCTCATAGCCTTCGGCGGCGGCATGGGTCTTGCCGTAGACCCGTTTCAGCTCGGGAAAGCCGAGCGTCGACTGCGCTGTGGCGGCATGCGTTTCGCCGGCAAACAAGGAGCCGACAAAGCTGCCGCCGGCAATCAGCGCGCCGGAGGCGAGGCTGCCTTTCAAAAGAGACCGGCGCGAGACGCGCTCGGCGATGATTTCGCGGATGACGGGGGAGGATGAAGACGGTGCATTGGCCATGGTGTCTGCCTCTCAGGGTGGATGTTACGGCGCACCGTTGCCTTAGTCTGCTTAGGCAACATTCACATGACATGAAAGGAAGGGTTTGCCGCAAGTGGGCGCGGCAGTGGGCATCGCTCAGCCCTTGGTGCAGGTCGAGGCGGTGAAGGCGCCGTCGGGCTGCTTCAGAATGATGTCGAATGACGGGGCGGTCTCGCCGTCCAGTGTTGCCTGTGTCATGGAGACGGAGTTGCCACCGGTGGTATAGCCGCCCAGCGGCCCGAGCCAGGTGATCTCGCCATTGGCATTCATCTGATAGTTGTAGCCTTGCGTCGCGGTGCCGAATGTCACCGGACCACTATAGACATTGCCCTTGATAGTGATGTCGCCGAGGTTGAGGAAGGCGCCGAGCAAATAGACCTCGCAATGATAGGTGCCGTCCGGAAGCTTGCCCTCGCTGAAATCGGCGCGCGCGGCGCCGCTCGTTGCCATCAGCAGCAGGATGCCGGAAATGTATGAGATGCGAGATGTCATGACGTCACTCTTCTGAAGGGCGAGCTTGCCCTATTTTTGCGCGGTGCCGCAACATTGTTCGCCCGGAACCCACGGCCGGAGATCAAAAACTAGGCATTTGTCCTATTTGGGCGAAAATTAGGCAAAAGTAGTGTGCGATGCGCAAATTTGCCTCAATCAATTTTTACCGGCTGCCTTTGTTTTTCTCCAGCTCATATACCAACCGGCTGATAAGGCTCGGCTATTCCATCTTCGTGAGCGGCGCCTTCGCGTTTGGCACGGCAGTTGCTTTGCATTGTCGCGGTGCAATCAAACAGCTTGGGAGTCTTCGGTATGAGGGGTAATTTCTCCACAATAACAAAAATGTTTTCGGCCGGCGTGGTCGCCGCCGGCCTGTCGATGTCGTCTCCGGCCAAGGCCGCCGAAGACACGATCAAGGTCGGCATTCTGCATTCGCTGTCGGGGACCATGGCGATTTCGGAGACGACGCTGAAAGACGCCATGCTGATGCTCATCGAAGAGCAGAACGCCAAGGGCGGTCTGCTCGGCAAGAAGCTCGAGGCGGTCGTTGTCGATCCGGCCTCCAACTGGCCGCTCTTTGCCGAAAAGGCGCGCGAGCTGATCTCGAAGGACAAGGTCGCCGCCGTGTTCGGCTGCTGGACCTCGGTGTCGCGCAAATCGGTGTTGCCGGTGTTCTCGGAACTCGACAACATCCTGTTCTACCCCGTCCAGTATGAGGGCGAGGAAAGCGAGCGCAACGTGTTCTACACCGGCGCCGCCCCGAACCAGCAGGCGATTCCTGCCGTCGATTATCTCATGAGCGAGGACGGTGGCTCGGTGAAGCGCTGGGTGCTGGAAGGCACCGACTACGTCTATCCCCGCACCACCAACAAAATCCTTGAGGCCTATCTGAAGGCCAAGGGCGTCGCCGCCGAAGACATCATGGTCAACTACACGCCGTTCGGCTTCTCCGACTGGCAGACCGAAGTCTCCGCAATCAAGAAATTCGGCTCGGCCGGCAAGAAGACCGCCGTCGTCTCGACCGTCAATGGCGACGCCAACGTTCCGTTCTACAAGGAACTCGGCAACCAGGGCATCAAGGCCGAGGACATCCCGGTCATGGCCTTCTCGGTCGGCGAAGAAGAACTGGCCGGTCTCGATACCGCGCCGCTGGTCGGCCATCTCGCTGCCTGGAATTATTTCGAGAGCGTCGACACACCCGAAAACAAGAAGTTCATCGCCGACTGGCACAAGTTCATCAAGAATGACAAGCGCACCACCAACGACCCGATGGAAGCTCACTATATCGGCTTCAACATGTGGGTGAAGGCGGTCGAAAAGGCCGGCACCACCGATCCCGACAAGGTCATCGACGCCATGGTCGGCGTGTCCGTGCCGAACCTCACCGGCGGCTATTCGACCATGATGCCGAACCATCACATCACCAAGCCGGTGCTGATCGGCGAGATCCAGGCCGACGGCCAGTTCGAGACCGTGTCGCAGACGCCCGGCCTCGTGATGGGCGACGAATGGTCCGACTATCTGCCCGATTCCAAGGACCTGATTTCGGATTGGCGCGCGCCTCTGTCCTGCGGCAACTTCAACGTTGCCACCGGCAAATGCGGCGGCAAGGGCACGAACTGATCCCTCCCGGGACTGACCGATCGTGGACGCGTCCACGATCGGTACCGCCAAGCGTCCGGGCGCTTCAGCCCGCCCGGACGCGGAATTTCCCCACAGAAGAGTATCTGAACGGATGATCCTGTTGCGCACTCTCGGCCTCATGCTGGTGTTCCTGGTGGCAAGCCTATTGCCGTCGAACGCAGCCGAAGCCGATCTGCGCGCCATCGTCGCCAAATTCGCCACGGGCACGGGCTTTGCCACCACTGAGGCTGTTGTGCGCGAACTTGCCGCCACCGGCGATCCGCTGGTTGAACGGCCGCTTGCAGCCCTCGCCGAAGGCAATCTCTACATTCGTAAAGCCGATTCAGCCGTCTTCGTCGGCAGTGAGGCCGCCGACAGCGTCACGCTGCTCGACCCGCTGAGCGGCGAGAAAGCCGGCGACGCCGCCAAGGCCGACATCACCAAGATCAAGGTCAACAACACGCTGCGCCGTGTCATCCGAGATGCGCTGGGAACGCTGACGTTGCGCGCGAAAGATCCTTCTGTCCGCATCGCCGCCGCCGACACCATGTTCAAGACCCCCCGATGCCGCCAATATCGAGCCGCTCGATGCAGCCATCGCCGCCGAGACCGACGCCAAGGTCAAGGCATTGTTCGAACAGGCGCGCGCGGCATCGGTGCTGGTCTCCGATAAGCCGGAGGCCGACAAGCTTGCCGCCATTGCCCTGATCGGCGCGCGCGGCGACCGCGACGCGGTCTCGCTGCTCACCGCGGTCGAGGCCAATGCGCAAGGCGCGGTCAAGGATGCCGCGACGGCGGCAATCGCCAGCATCAATTCGAGCCTGGCGCTGTGGGATGCCGGCCAGAACATATGGTACGGCATCTCGCTTGGCTCGGTGCTGCTGCTGGCCGCCATCGGCCTCGCCATCACCTTCGGCGTCATGGGCGTCATCAACATGGCGCATGGCGAGATGGTGATGCTCGGCGCCTACACCACCTTCGTCGTCCAGCAGGTGATCCGAACCTCATTCCCCGGCCTGTTCGACTGGTCGCTGGTGATCGCGCTGCCGCTCGCCTTCCTGGTTGCCGCTTCCGTCGGCCTGATCATCGAGCGCGGCGTCATCCGTTTCCTCTACGGCCGGCCGCTGGAAACGTTGCTCGCAACCTGGGGCGTCTCGCTTGTCCTGCAGCAGGCGGTGCGCTCGATCTTCGGACCGACCAACCAGGAGGTCGGCAACCCCTCCTGGATGTCGGGATCGTTCGATGTCGGCCAACTCGCCGTCACCTGGAACCGCCTCTGGATCCTGGTCTTCGCGCTCACCGTCTTCGGCGTGCTGCTCTTTGTCATGAAGCGCACGCCCTGGGGTCTGCAGATGCGCGCCGTCACCGCCAACCGCCGCATGGCCGCCTCGATGGGTATCAGGACGCCTTGGGTCGATGCGCTGACCTTTGCGCTCGGCTCCGGCATTGCCGGCATTGCCGGCGTCGCGCTCAGCCAGATCGACAATGTCTCGCCCAATCTCGGCCGCGGCTACATCATCGACAGTTTCATGGTCGTCGTCTTCGGCGGCGTCGGCAATCTCTGGGGCACGCTGGTCGGCGCCTTCTCGCTTGGCATCGTCAACAAGGTTCTCGAACCCTATGCCGGCGCGGTGCTCGGCAAGATCGTCGTGCTGGTGCTGATCATCCTGTTCATCCAGAAGCGCCCGCGCGGCCTGTTCGCACTCAAGGGCAGGGCGGTGGAAACATGATCACGGGACGCTTCTTCGCCGCGGGCGCCGACCGTCGCATCGCCATCACCATTTTCATCCTGCTGGCGGCCGCCATTATCGTGCCGCTGCTCAACCTCGCAGTGTCGCGGCAAAGCGCGTTCTATATTCCGTCCTACATCGTCGCGTTGACGGGCAAGTACCTCTGCTATGCATTGCTTGCCTTGGCGCTCGATCTCGTCTGGGGCTATTGCGGCATCCTCTCGCTCGGCCATGGCGCCTTCTTCGCCCTCGGCGGCTATGCGATGGGCATGTACCTCATGCGCCAGATCGGCTCGCGCGGCGTTTACGGCAATCCGATCCTGCCCGATTTCATGGTGTTCCTGAACTACAAGGAATTGCCCTGGTTCTGGACCGGTTTCGACCACTTCTGGTTCGCCGCCATCATGGTGCTGGCGGTGCCCGGCCTGCTCGCCTTCGTCTTCGGCTGGTTCGCCTTCCGCAGCCGCGTCACCGGCGTCTATCTCTCCATCATCACCCAGGCGATGACCTACGCGCTGCTGCTCGCCTTCTTCCGCAACGACATGGGTTTCGGCGGCAACAACGGCTTGACCGATTTCAAGGATATTCTGGGCTTCAACGTGCAGGCCGACGCCACCCGCTCGGCCCTGTTTGCCGCCAGCGCCATCATACTCGCGCTCGCCGTCTTCATCACCTGGGCGATCGTCGGCTCCAAATACGGCAAGCTGCTGATGGCCGTGCGCGATGCCGAGAGCCGCACCCGCTTTCTCGGCTGGCGGGCGGAGAACGTGAAGCTGTTTGCCTTTACCGTCTCGGCTGTCATGGCCGGCATCGCCGGCGCGCTCTATGTGCCGCAGGTAGGCATCATCAATCCCGGCGAATTCGAGCCGTCCAATTCCATCGAAGTCGTGATCTGGGCAGCCGTCGGTGGGCGCGGCACCATTGTCGGCCCGATCGTCGGTGCGCTGCTCGTCAATGCCGGCAAATCCTGGTTCACCGGCCTGCTGCCGGAATTCTGGCTGTTTGCGCTCGGCGGCCTGTTCGTTGCCGTAACCCTGTTCCTGCCCAAGGGCATCGTCGGCATGTGGGATTCCTGGCGCGGTAACGCTCGGGCGATGCGGGCTGCAGCGATTGCAGAGGAAGCGGGCACAGACCCTGATGTCCCGCCGCCACCCAAGATCGTGCGCAGCGCGGCAACAACGCCCGGTGCCTGGTCCGCGTCCGGGCCTGAACCGCAGCCGGCGGAATAGAGCGATGTCGAAGTCCAACACCATCCTCTATCTCGACGGCGTCTCGGTCTCCTTCGACGGCTTTCGCGCCATCAACAATCTGTCGCTGGTCCTCGACAGAGGCGAGATGCGCGCCATCATCGGCCCCAACGGCGCCGGCAAGACGACGATGATGGACATCGTCACCGGCAAGACACGGCCCGACGAAGGCGAAGTGTTCTTCGACGGGCAGGTCGATCTGACCCGGCACGACGAGGCCGAGATCGCCATGATGGGCATTGGCCGGAAGTTCCAGAAGCCGACCGTTTTCGAAAGCCACAGCGTCGAAGACAATCTGATGCTGGCGCTGAAGGGCCCGCGCTCGATCTTCCCGGCGCTCTTCCATCGCCGCTCGGCCGCCGAAGCCAGACAGATCGACGACATCCTCGGCATCATCCGGCTGGGCGACAAGCGCAACGATCTGGCCGCCAATCTCAGCCACGGCCAGAAGCAGTGGCTGGAGATCGGCATGCTGCTCGCGCAGGACCCGAAGCTGCTTTTGGTTGACGAGCCGGTCGCCGGGATGACCGATGCCGAGACCGAGGAAACCGCGCGCCTGCTCAAGGACATAGCGCGCGACCATTCGGTCATCGTCGTCGAACACGACATGCATTTCGTGCGCGAACTCGGCGTCAAGGTCACCTGCCTGCATGAGGGCTCGGTGCTGTCGGAAGGCTCGCTCGATTTCGTCTCGACCGACGAGCGCGTCGTCGAAGTTTACCTCGGGAGATGAGCATGGTGTGGCGGGTGCAATTCCATCGCTTCGACTTCTCGTTCCTTCGCTTCTGGAGAAGGCGCTGACATGCTCGAAGTTTCCAACGCCACGCTCCATTACGGCGCTGCTCAGGCGCTGCGCGGTGTGTCGCTGACGGCGGGTGCCGGCAAGATCACCTGCGTGCTCGGCCGCAACGGCGTCGGCAAGACCAGTTTGATGAGATCGATCGTCGGCCACCACCGGCTGACGAGCGGAAGCGTTGCCTTCGAGGGGAAGGCGCTCGACCGGAGCGCGGCGTATGATCGCGCCCGGTCGGGCATCGCATTCGTACCGCAGGGCAGGGAGATCTTTCCGCTGCTGACGGTGCGCGAAAACCTGGAGTCCGGCTTTGCGCCGTTGAAGCGCGCCGACCGCAACGTGCCGGCGCATGTCTTCGAACTGTTTCCGGTGCTGAAGCAGATGCTGGGGCGGCGCGGCGGCGATCTCTCAGGCGGCCAGCAGCAGCAGCTCGCCATCGGCCGGGCGCTCGTCATGCGGCCGAAACTGCTGGTGTTCGACGAGCCGACCGAAGGCATCCAGCCCTCGATCATCAAGGACATCGGCCGGGCCATCCGCTATCTGCGCGACCAGGCCGGTATCGCCGTTCTGCTGGTCGAGCAATATCTAGATTTCTGCCGCGAGCTCGCCGACGAGGTCAACATCATGGACCGCGGCCAGATCGTCCACACCGGACCGGCCGAAGATCTCGACCGGGCGGACGTCAGGAAGTTTCTGACGGTTTAACGCAGGTCGACGGCTGCACGGATCGTACACGTCGAAGATTGGCTGAAATGCCCACAATCACTTCGTCATTCTAGGGCGGAGCCAAGGAGCGGAGCGACGCGCGCAGACCCTAGAATCCATGCCGCGACATCAGCCAAAGAGTGCCGCGATGCAGAACAAGATCGCTTCTGCGGCACATTGGCATTCCACATTCTGCACCGTTAATGACGCTTCTTCATCCCGGCATGGATCCCTGGGTCTTCGCTCCGCTTCGCGTCGCAACGCCCAAGGATGATGAAGTCGCGAAGGTCCGCACCCGTTGCGTCGGACTTTCGTCCGAGGCCGCCACACTCTGGCACGCCGAATACTGCATGCTAGTCTTTCCTAGGCCTCGGTGAGTCGGCCGCTTCCGTATCAGTCTGGTTCTGTAGCAGATCGAGGGAATATGCTGGCTCAGCCTGCAAGTTCCACGCAAGCAAGCCACCCTAGCTTCCCTAGCAGTTCTGATTGTCGGTCGATGCGTTCAGATAATCTTGCCAGGAGAATAGGGCTATGGAACGGTTCGTCGAGGACCACCAGAAACGACGGCTGACAGAGCGTGTCGACATCATCACCGCCATCAACATTCTGCGCTCGCAAGGCTACCAGCAGGATGAGCTGATCGGCGAAATCACCAAGGTTTTCTACGTCGACCTCGACACTTACAACGAGATCGTCATAGCGGCCTAAAAGCGCGTCGCGCCTGAACGGCCTCATGCGACGCGCTTTGGGGTGTTGTTTTACGTGTGGTGAGGTTCAGGCCGGCTGAATATCAGCCCAGCCTACCCGGCGCGCCGGAAGGCGAGCACACGGTTGCGGCCGCCGCGCTTGGCGCCGTAAAGCGCCTTGTCGGCGGCGCTGAGCACCTTGTCGAATTTGGTGCCGCCCTCGCTGCCGAAGGCGTAGCCGGCGCTGACCGTGCAGGAGAGCAGGCGGGTCTCGGTATCGATCCGGCGCATGGCAAAACTGGCCCGGATCCGCTCGGCTATGAATTCCACCTTTTCAGGCAAGGTGCGATCGAGCACCAATGCAAATTCCTCTCCGCCCATGCGCGCGGCGACATCGCCCGGCTGGAGATTGGCGGTCAAATCCTTGGCGAACAGTTTCAGCACCTCGTCGCCGGTGGCATGGCCGAACTCGTCATTTATGGCCTTGAAGCCGTCGAGATCGAACACGATCACGGCGGTGAAGGACCGGACCGGTGTTTTGCCGTGCAGGTCGAACAAAGCGCGCCGATTGAGCAGTCCGGTCAGCGGATCGGTCAGCGCTTCGCGGCGATGATGCTGCGCCAGGCGTCCCTGGTTAAGCGCCAGCGAGAGCGCGCCGATGCCGGTCATGCAGGCGATGACGACGATGAGGCTGAAATCCTCGGCCCAGTTGCTCGGCGCATGGCCAAGCACCAGCCTGCCATCCCAGACAAGTGCACCGGAGCACAGCACGAAGGAAATTGCGGTGGCGGTGTAGAGCCCTGCAATGCCGAGGATCGGGGCCGGGAATTCCGTACGACCCTTCCAGTATTCATAGGCCGTCGCAAACAAAAGCAGCGCGGCGAAGGCATTCTCCAGCATGAAGCCCAGCCCGTCATAGCCAAGCGCCATCGGCGGCAAGGCGACTGCCAGCGAGACGCCGGCGCCGACAGCGATGCGCGGCAATGGCGAGCGGCCGGTCGTGAACTGATGGGCCGCGCCCAGCATGGTCGCGAAGCCGAGCAGCAGGAACGTGAAGCTGGCGAGGCCGAGCAGGCGTCCGGGCGCGTCGATATAGGCCTGGTAGGCGAAGACGTCGGCGACGATCAGAAGCACGCTGACCGCCCAGGTCAGCAGGAATTTTTCCGAGCGCGCGGTAAGCCAAATGCCGAACAGCGTCAGGCCGAGGCAAGCGGCGGAAAACCCGACAGCCAACAGAAGGGAACTGTAGTCGAGCGACATGCCCTCGTCCTTGCGCGCGGCGGCCGGCCTCTAGAAAGGACCCGCACCGGATTTATGCAGGATGGAGGTATCGATAAGGTTACGATGCGCATAAGCTATCACGCTTCGGTTCATCGTAGCAATTCTGGGTTGAAACCCTTTTCAAGGGAAAGCGCTGATCGCTTTCCCGGGAAAACCGTTCCACACTTTTCCTGGAATTGCTCCTAATGCATGTCGCACAGAAGTGTGCCGCGGTTCTGGGACAACGGCATGCATCAAGACAACGACTTAAATCGCGTCGTATGAATCCGTTTCAGCGCGACGCGCTTTAACCGATCAGCTCACCCGCTTCATCAGCGCCATGGCGCCGAACGGCGCGCGCACCTTGCCCTCGGTGATGAAGTAGACGAACACATCGCGCGGTTTCACCGGCGCGTCGAAAGTCGGATCGGCGCGCCGCAGATCGGCCGGCTGCTTGCCTTGCGCCCAGGTCTTCACCCGCGCTGCCCATTCGTCCAG
The DNA here is from genome assembly GCF_040324475.1 of Mesorhizobium sp. C268A. Classification (NCBI taxonomy): domain Bacteria; kingdom Pseudomonadati; phylum Pseudomonadota; class Alphaproteobacteria; order Hyphomicrobiales; family Phyllobacteriaceae; genus Mesorhizobium; species Mesorhizobium sp. C268A. The sequence continues at coordinate 14,288 of NZ_JAMYVX010000001.1, read as the reverse complement.
GCCATTCGGCGTATAGCAATCCGGATTGTCGTCGCTGCCGGTCTGCAGCCGTGCATAGATAAAATCGCCGGTGATGTCGGCGATACCAGGATATTTGGCATGGTCGGCATAGACGATTGCCGCCTTGTATTTGCGCGCCAGGCCCACAAATTCCGGCACGCTGAAACTGTCGTTGCGCACTTCCAGCGCATGGCGCAGCGCCACGCCATCCTGCTTTTCCGGCAGCAGCTTCAGGAAGGCCTCGAAATCGTCGGCGTCGAACTTTTTCGTCGGCGCGAACTGCCACAGGATCGGGCCCAGCTTGTCGCCCAGCGCGGCAATGCCGGAGCCGAGAAAGCGCGTCATGGACTCGCCGGCTTCGCCAAGCACGCGGCGGTTGGTGACGAAGCGATTGCCCTTCAGCGAATAGACGAAACCGTCCGGCGCCTCGCCCGCCCATTTGACGAAGGTCGGCTCCTTGAAGCTGGAATAGTAGGTGCCGTTGACCTCGATGCTCGGCACCTGGCGGGTGGCGTAACTTAGCTGTTTGGCCTTGGAAAGCTTGTCCGGGTAGAAAGACGTATCCCAGGGTTCGAAAGTCCAGCCGCCCATCCCGGCGCGGATTGTTCCTTGGCTGATCATCGTCTTCCTCCCATTCTAAAAATGCGGTCAGGCTATTTTTCCAACCGGTTTGATCATGTCGACCACGATCCATCCGGGACGGTGGGGATTGGCTCGGCGGCCCGTTTCGTGGAAGCCATAGGCCGTATAGATCTCGATGTTCCGCTCCATGCGCGAATTGGTGTAGAGCCGCACCTCCGGCACACCCCATAGCCGCGCCTGTTCCTGGGCGAAGTCGAGCAGCGCGGTGCCGAGTTTCCTGCCCTGGAAAGCGGGGGAGACCGCGACGCTGAAGATCATCGCATGATCGGGATGGCGCTCAATAACGATCAGCCCGGCGAGTTCCGCGCCGCTCTCCAAGAGCCAGACCTCGCCACGCTCGATGCGTGGCGCATAGTCCTCGGTGACTGGGAGCGGCGGCGCGCCTAACAGGGGCGTGTAGTGCTCATAGGCGGTCTGCGTCAGCGAGACGACTGCGTCGAGATCACCGGCAAGCGCCTGTCGGACTGTCATTCAAAGCTCTCCAGGCGCCCGACCGGTCTGTCAGTTACTCCGCCGCTTCGCGCTTGCCTCCGGGCCGCCGCTCCAAAAGCTCCTTCAGGAACTGGCCGGTGTAGCTGCGCTTTTCGCGCACGATGGCTTCCGGTGTGCCCTGTGCCACCAGTTCGCCACCGCCATCGCCGCCTTCGGGGCCGAGGTCGAGCACCCAGTCGGCGGTCTTGATGACTTCGAGATTGTGCTCGATGACCACCACCGTGTTGCCCTGGTCGACCAGTTCGTGAAGCACTTCCAGCAACTTGGCGACGTCGTGGAAGTGCAGGCCGGTGGTCGGCTCGTCGAGGATGTAGAGCGTCTTGCCGGTCGCCTTGCGCGACAATTCCTTGGCGAGCTTGATGCGCTGCGCCTCGCCGCCCGACAGCGTCGTCGCCTGCTGGCCGATATGGATGTAGCCGAGGCCGACCTGCTTCAGCGTCTCCAGCTTGTCGCGCACCCCGGGCACGGCGGCAAAGAAATCGACGCCTTCCTCGACCGTCATGTCCAGGACGTCGGCGATCGACTTGCCCTTGAACAGGACGTCGAGCGTCTCGCGGTTGTAGCGCTTGCCGTGGCAGACGTCGCACGTGACGTAGACGTCGGGCAGGAAGTGCATCTCGATCTTGATGACGCCGTCGCCCTGGCAGGCCTCGCAGCGGCCGCCCTTCACGTTGAAGGAGAAGCGGCCCGGCTGATAGCCGCGGGCCTTGGCCTCGGGCAACCCGGCAAACCAGTCGCGGATCGGTGTGAAGGCGCCGGTGTAGGTGGCCGGGTTCGAACGCGGTGTGCGGCCGATCGGCGACTGGTCGATGTCGATGACCTTGTCGAGGAATTCGAGGCCCTCGATGCGGTCGTGATCGGCCGGATGCTCGCGCGAGCCCATGATGCGGCGCGACGCCGCCTTGAACAGCGTCTCGATCAGGAAGGTCGATTTGCCGCCGCCAGACACGCCGGTGACGGCGGTAAAAGTGCCGAGCGGGATTTCGGCAGTGACGTTCTTGAGATTGTTGCCGCGCGCGCCGACGATCTTCAGCCGGCGGTTTTTCTTGGCCTCGCGCCTGACACCGGGCGTGGCGACTTCGAGCGCGCCCGACAGATATTTACCGGTGATCGAGTTGGGATTGGCCATCACCTGCTGCGGCGTGCCTTGGGCGATGATCTCGCCGCCATGAATGCCGGCGGCCGGACCCATGTCGACGACATAATCGGCATGCAGGATGGCGTCCTCGTCATGCTCGACGACGATCACCGTGTTGCCGATGTCGCGCAGATGCTTGAGCGTGTCGAGCAGGCGGGCATTGTCGCGCTGGTGCAGGCCGATCGACGGCTCGTCCAGCACATAGAGCACGCCGGTGAGGCCGGAGCCGATCTGCGACGCCAGACGGATGCGCTGGCTCTCGCCGCCCGACAGCGTGCCGGAATTGCGCGACAGCGTCAGATAGTCGAGGCCGACATCGTTGAGGAAGCGCAGGCGGTCACGGATTTCCTTGAGAACGCGCACCGCGATCTCGTTCTGCTGGTCGTTGAGATGTGGCGGCAGTTCGGTGAACCACTGGTCGGCCTTGCGGATCGACAGCTCTGTGACTTCGCCGATATGCTTGCCGGCGATCTTCACCGCCAGCGCTTCCGGCTTCAGCCGGTATCCCTTGCAGACCGGGCAGGGCGTCGCCGACATGAAGCGCTCGATCTCCTCGCGCATCCAGGCGGATTCGGTTTCCTTCCACCGCCGTTCGAGATTGGGAATGACGCCCTCGAACGTCTTGGTGGTCTTGTAGGAGCGCAGGCCGTCATCATATTGGAAGGTGACCTCGCGCTCGCCGGTGCCACGCAGGACGGCATCCTTAGCCTCTTCGGTCAGGTCTTTGAACTTGTCGCCGAGCTTGAAGCCGTATGCCTTGCCCAGCGCTTCCAGCGTCTGCGCATAATAGGGCGAGGTCGATTTCGCCCACGGGCTGACGGCGCCGTCGCGCAGCGAGACGTTTTCGTCCGGCACGATCAGGCTGGCGTCGATGGCGCGCTGATTGCCGAGGCCGTCGCAGGTCGGGCAGGCGCCGAACGGGTTGTTGAACGAGAACAGCCTGGGCTCGATCTCCGGAATGGTGAAGCCGGAAACCGGGCAGGCGAATTTTTCCGAGAACAGGATGCGCTCATGCGTCTCGTTCTTCGATTTGTTGACCGAGTCCTCGCCGGTCTGGCTGGCGTCGAGCGGCCGGTCGGCGAACTCGGCCACCGCCAGCCCTTCGGCGAGCTTCAGCGCCGTTTCGATGGAATCGGCAAGCCGTGTTGCCAGGTCGCCGCGCACGACGATGCGGTCGACGACGACGTCGATGTCGTGCTTGTACTTCTTGTCCAACGCCGGCACATCGGCGATCTCATAGAAGACGCCGTCGACCTTGACGCGCTGAAAGCCCTTCTTCTGCAGCTCCAGCAGTTCCTTGCGATACTCGCCCTTGCGGCCGCGCACGATCGGCGCCAGCAGGAAAAGGCGCGTGCCTTCCTCGACCGCCAGCACCCGGTCGACCATCTGTGAAACCGTCTGGCTCTCGATCGGCAGGCCGGTCGCCGGCGAATAGGGGATGCCGACGCGCGCGAACAGCAAGCGCATGTAGTCGTAGATCTCGGTGACGGTGCCGACCGTCGAACGCGGGTTCTTCGACGTGGTCTTCTGCTCGATCGAGATGGCCGGCGACAGGCCGTCGATCTGGTCGACATCCGGCTTCTGCATCATTTCGAGGAACTGGCGCGCATAAGCCGACAGGCTCTCGACGTAACGGCGCTGGCCCTCGGCATAGATGGTGTCGAAAGCAAGCGACGATTTGCCGGAGCCCGACAGGCCGGTCATGACGATCAGGCTGTCACGCGGCAGGTCGAGATCGACATTCTTTAGGTTGTGTTCGCGTGCCCCGCGAATGGAAAGGTATTTATGGTCGGCCATCGCCGGTCGCCGCCTCAGGTCTGGTGTCAGTGGGATCGGCGGGTTTTCCCGGCCATTCCCTATGTAGGTATTTTTGCCGCCACGTCGAGAGACGCCACACTTCTCGACCAAAGCCGTTTAACCGTCTTTCGCGCGAACGGGCAAGCGGAAAGAACAAAGACCGAACACGCTCCTGACAAAGCTGTGCAGAAACTGACAAGGGTGTTTCAGAAACTGACCCTGACGTAAGCTCCCGACGATCACATTTTCCGTAACCGGCTATTCAAGGTTGACGCCGTCAAATCAGGGGCGCACTCTGCCGGAGTCAACGGAGCCGGCCGTCTTTGATGGCCTCGCCGCCCATAGCGGCCTGCGAGACGCCGCAGGTTTTTGCGATTTGTGCTTCGGATTGACACCAGTCGCAACGGACATAGGAGCGGAGCATGACGCCACCGGATAGTCCCTTGAGGCTCCACCTGCTAGTGGAGCCGCGGCGGGCATAATTGCCAGGTAGTTTCAAGGCATTGGAGTGTATGCGTCCAAACGAACGCATCGCGTCAGTCCAACAAACCACCAGACAAACCGTGACCTGCCGAATCCCACAAAAATCAGAGACGGCTAGTCGGATAGTCGGCTGAATGCCGCGAAGCATCCGAAATCAAAGTCGGTATAACACTACCGGCAGTTTGGATTTGGAATCCAAAAAAAAGCCCCGACCGTTAGCGGAAGCAACGGCGGGGCTGTTCTTTTGCGAGGAAGTCGTCGGCGCAGGCTTTCTCTCCCGTATGGTAGCTGGGAGAAGGGGCTACCGGCGCGGCGGCTTGATCCCACCCGTGCCGACATCGACAGTGATGCTGCCGGAAATCCTGACATCGGTGTCGCCGATCTTGAACGTGCCGTTCTCGCCGGGAGGCAGCGCGTCGTCCGGCTCCGGCTGCGGCGCGGGCTTGGCGATGCGGTAGTCGCCGGCCACGCCGGGCAGGGCGCCTTTCCGCGACGTGCTGGTGCTGCCCCCGGCAAAGGCCATGCTCGATGTCGCCGCCGTGATGGCAATGGCTATGGTCAGTCTGTTCAGGTGGTAGCGCATGGCAAGACTATAGTGCCGCGCTCAAGGCGAGGCCAGACCAGCGGCGTTGAAATTGAGGGAACACCGGCCTGCATTCAATCCGCCGATCAGGCCGCCTCCTTTTTGCGGGTGTCGAACACATGGTCGACGAGGCCCCACTCCTTGGCCTCCTTGGCGGTCATGAAGAAATCGCGGTCGAGCGTGCGTTCGACCTCTTCATAGGTGCGGCCGCAATGTTGCGCATACAGTTCCGTCATGTGCCGTTTGGTGCGCAAAATGCCTTCGGCATGGCGCTGGATGTCGGAGGCCTGGCCCTGGAAGCCGCCCAGAGGCTGGTGCAGCACGATGCTGGCGTTGGGGAGCGCGATGCGCCGGCCCGGCGTTCCCGCCATCAGCAGGAACGAGGCCATCGAGGCGGCAAAGCCCATGCACACCGTCGATACCGGGCAACTGACAAATTGCATCGTGTCGTAGATGGCGAAGCCGCTGGTAACCACGCCGCCCGGCGAGTTGATGTAAAGCGAGATCTCCTTGTCGGGGTTTTCGGATTCCAGCGACAGGAGCTGGGCGCAGACCAGCGCCGACATGCCGTCATTGATCTCGCCATTGACGAAGATGATGCGCTCGCGCAGCAGCCGCGAGAAAATGTCGAAGGCGCGTTCGCCGCGGCTCGATTGCTCGATCACCATCGGCACCAGATTGGCAAAGCCGCTCATCTCATTGTCTCCGTTTTGATTTTGCCGGTTCAGGCAGCGCGCAGCAACAGGCGTGGCGCGTTGGCGGCGACAGGCGGTTTGGGCTTGTATGCGCGCAGCCAGAGCCGGCAGCCGGCGCCGGCCATCGCGACCGCAGGCGTCAGGACAAACCCGTCATGGACGATGCGCAGATGCGTGCCGCCGGAAACGGTGCGGGCGAGTGTGAAGGTGACGATGCTCTCCAGCTCCTCGCGGTCGGCGTCGCCGGAACGCTCGCGCCAGGAATAGCGCAGCAGGCGCCCCGGTTCGGCATCGAGCACTTCGCACTCGATCGGCTTCTCAGGCCCGGCAAAGGCAAAGCGGCTGCCGGTTTCCGGCTTGATGTCGTTCGGCATCATCCATTCCGCCAAAAGCTCCGGCACGGTCAGCGCCCGCCACACTTTTTCCGGTGCGTCCGGCAGATCGCATTCGAAGGCGAGGGCATCCTTGGCGGTCTGCGTCTGCTTTTCGTCGGTCATTGGTCCATGTCCTTCAAAACGGCCTTCAGTCTTTCGATGCGCTCCGGCCAGAATGCGCGGTAGCGTTCGATCCAGCCGAGCAGCGGCTCGAGCCCTTGCGGATCGGTGCGATAGTAGGCGTTGCGGCCGACCCGCCTTTCGCTGACCAGGCCGGCGCCGCGCAGTACGGCAAGGTGCTGCGACACCGCCGGCTGCGACACGCTCATGCCGGTGCGCAACTCCGAAACGCTCATCTCGCCGGAAGTCAGCCGCTCATAGACGGCGCGTCGCGTCGGGTCGGCCAGGGCGCGAAAAATCTGTGCTTCGATCATGACAAAAGCATAAGTCAATACTTATCGATTTGGCAAGGGGTGTTTTGAATGCCCCGTATTGATTGGATCCTGCCGGGCCTCTAATCCATGGGGAACAAGATGGGCCGATCATCGCGAGGCAGGAGTAGTATTTATGAATTCCAACGTCGATCTTTCGTCCGCCGAGAACCTCAACGAGGCTCTGAGGCTCTATCGCCGCCTCGTACTCGGTATAGGAGCGATCGCCGTCATCGGTTTCGTGGCCGTGATCTTGTTGGCCAAGCTGGGTACGGCGCTATCGCCGCCATACGGGATTTACATCTTCGGCGAAGGATTGGGGACCTGGGGCCTGATCGCGGTGGTAGCGGCGCTCGTCGCTCAGGTGTGGTGGCACGGGCGCGCGATCGGGAAATTGCTGAATGACCCGGCTCTGAAATCTGAACCTGCAGTCGGGCTGATGTCGGCACCAACCGTGATCGCACAGCGCGCCCATGCCATGGGCATGGAGTGGAGCGGCTTTTTCGGTCCGTTGCGACCAGCTAAAAAACGGCGCTGACGACACCGCCTCTCGCCCCTGCGTGTCAGCTAAATCCACGCGCCCGCGTCGGCGATTGCTGCCATTCCTTGACAATCCGTGGTTAACAGTATAGGAACGAAAAGGGAACAAAAACCTTGTGGGAAAAGCCAGCCGCGGCAAGCCAGGATTGTCCGCGGCCTATAAGGTGAACGACTTGATATTTGTTTCGGATGAGCGCGGAGAATTGTCATGGCGGGTAGCGTCAACAAGGTCATTCTGGTCGGTAACCTCGGCGCGGACCCTGAAATCCGCCGCCTGAATTCTGGTGACCCGGTCGTCAACATCCGCATCGCCACGTCGGAAAGCTGGCGCGACAAGAACTCCGGCGAGCGCAAGGAAAAGACCGAATGGCACAACGTGGTCATTTTCAATGACCAGATCGCCAAGGTCGCCGAGCAGTACCTGAAGAAGGGCATGAAGGTTTACGTCGAAGGCCAGCTGCAGACACGCAAATGGCAGGATCAGACCGGCGCCGACAAGTACACGACCGAAGTCGTGTTGCAGAAATTCCGCGGCGAGCTGCAGATGCTCGATTCTCGCGGCGAGGGCGGCGGTCAGGTCGGCAACTATGCCGGCGGCGGCGGCGCGAGCCGTGGCTCGGATTTCGGCCAGTCTGGCCCCAATGAGAGCTTCAACCGCGGCGGCAATAGCGGTGGCGGCGGTTCCAAGGGCGGCGGTGGCGGCGGCTCGTCGCGCGAACTGGACGACGAAATCCCGTTCTGAGCTGACGATAGTCAGCGATATCTGAGGAGAGGGTGCGGTGTCGCTCGGACCGCTTCTGTCGGCGAGCCCTCCCATTCCATGGCACGCCTTCGCGGCCCTTGCCGCGCTGGCCGTTGGCGCTACGCAACTGGCGCTGCCGAAAGGCACGACGCGTCATCGTGTCGTCGGCTATGCCTGGGCGGCGCTGATGCTGGTCGTCGCCGTCTCCAGTTTCTGGATCCAGCAGATACGCCTCGTCGGTCCGTTCAGCCCGATCCATCTCTTATCGATTTTAGTGTTGATCGCCGTGCCGTTGGCGGTCTGGCACGCGCATATGCATCGGGTCGCCAAACATCGCAGGGTCATGATATCGCTGTATGTTTTCGCCCTGATCGGCGCCGGCGTGTTCACGCTGCTGCCGGGGCGGATCATGCACACGGTCGTCTTCGGCCAGTGACGCTTTCTGAAAGGAAGATTGCCGTGAAAGCCCGGATCAAATGGGTCGAGGAGCGCACCTTCGTCGGCGAGTCCGGCAGCGGCCACAAGGTTGTGCTGGGAACCGCCTCCGGGCCGGAAGGCAAGACGCCGGGTCCGAGCCCGATGGAACTGGTGCTGATCGGCACCGGCGGCTGCTCGGCCTATGATGTCGTTCACATCCTCGAAAAAGGCCGCGAGGCGATCGAGGACTGTGTTGTCGAACTCGACGCCGACCGGGCCGAAACCGACCCGAAAGTCTTCACCCGCATCCACATGCATTTCATCGTCACGGGCCACGCGCTGTCGCGCGACAAGGTCCAGCGGGCCATCAACCTGTCGATCGAGAAATACTGCTCGGCCTCGGCCATGCTGGCCAAGACGGCTGTCATCACCCACGATTTCGAGGTCGTCGATACGGCGGTGGAGTAGGGAGCAGGGAGCAGGGAACAGGGAGCAGGGGCTGCCGCTTACCCCGCCATCAGCGCCTTGATGCCATCCGCGACGAACTGAACCGCAAGCGCGGCCAGGATGACGCCGAGCAGGCGGGTGAGGATCGAGCGGCCGGTCTGGCCGAGGATGCGGTCGATGCGCTCCGACAGCACGAACACCAGATAGGTGATGGCAAGGCAGACGAAGATGATGCCGACCAGCGCCGCTTGTGCTGCAAAACCCTGAAAAGAGCCCGACAGTAGCACAGTCGCCGAAATCGCACCGGGGCCGGCGATCAGCGGGATCGCCAGCGGGAAGGCCGCGATGTTGTGGATCATGTCCTTGGTGATGGCGACGTCGCCGATCTTCTCCTTGCGATCTTGGCGGCGCTCGAACACCATTTCGAAAGCGATGAAGAACAGCAAAAACCCGCCGGCGACGCGGAAAGCCGGCAGCGTGATGCCGAACACCGACAGGATGGACGCCCCGGCCACCGCAAACAGCGCCATCACCAGGAAGCCGATGATCGAGGCGCGCACCGAAACCTGCTGACGTTCCTCGCGGTTCATGCCGCGTGTCACCGCGAGGAAGAGCGGCGCGAGACCTGGCGGGTCGATGGTCACCAGAATGGTCACGAAGGCGTTGAACAGGCTGTCGAAACTCGGCATCGCTGACCCCTCCCGCCGGGCCGGACCCCTGCGCCACCATAGTGGTAGAGCAAAGCCCGACCGGTGGGAACCGTCTGACATGGCGATACCGGAGACGGCGTCAGTGTTAGGCGGCAGCGTTGCAATAGGCCTCCAGGCGATAGCCGTCGGGATCGACGACGAAGGCAGCGTAATAGTTCTCGCCATATTCGGCGCGCAGGCCCGGCGCGCCATTGTCGCTGCCGCCTGCACGCAAGGCGGCGGCATGGAAGGCAACGACACTCTGCCTCGTCGGCGCGGTAAAGCAGAAATGCAGACCGGACTTCTCGTCCGATGACACTGGCCGCTCCGCGTCGTTCACCCACAGCGCCACGGTTTGCGCACCATAACCCAGTGAGCCTGGCGACTGGCTGAGGCAGGAATAACCGAGCGGCTTTAGCGCGGCATCGTAGAAGGGCTTCGAAAAATTGGTGTCGCGGACGCCGATCGAGACATGGTCAAGCATGTTTTTTCACCTTTTTTGCAATATGTTGCGTCATCAGTTCCTGGGCGACGCGGCGCGCCAGGAACTCGACTTCGAGACGCCATGTCTTGCCATCGTCGTGCGAACGCTCGCCGAGCCAGCGGAAGCTGTCCTTGGTGATGCGCGAAAAGCTCCAGCGGACCGAGGAACCAGTGCCGTCGGCGCCGACCTGCACAATTGTGTCGCCTTCGGCGCGACCAAGCTGGCGGCTGTAGTATTGGTTTCGCGGGTCGCTCCAGAAGATGTGCCAGGCATCCGAGCCGGGATCATAGGCCCGCAGCGTTGTGCCATAGAAAGTCCATTTGCCGAGCGAGGGCGAGGGGCCGGCATCCCGCGCGGGCAGGATCCATACATCCTGGATCGCCCTGCCTTCCAGGACCCAGCCGAAATGCACCTCGCCGCGTCCGGTGAGAACCGTGCCGTCCTCGAGATGGCGCGTGGCATCGAATGTCCAGGCGCCGACGAAGCGGCCGTAGAGATCCAGCTTTTCAGCCAGGCCGGGATTGGGGCCGTCGCTGTGGAGCGCTTCGACAAAGGAGGATGTACCGATCATACTTGCTGCCTTCGTTATGTCAGGAGGCTGCAAGCGATAGGCCCCGACCGGCTGTCGCGCTTGGGAAAAATTGCTATCTTTCAAGCCATGACGACGAGCGAACAAAACCTGGCATCGGGGCAGGGTTGGTATGTCTGTGACGTGCTGTGCACGGCCGGCGCCGGCGACCGCCCGTTCGAGGAGGCGCACGACACCTTCTGCGTTGCCGCTGTCACCAGCGGCACCTTCCGCTACCGCACCAGGCAAGGCGCCGCCATGCTGGCGCCGGGCGCGATCCTGCTCGGCAATGTCGGCGCCTGCTATGAATGCGGGCATGAGCATGGCTCCGGCGACCGTTGCCTGTCCTTCCACTTCGCTCCGGCCTATCTCGACCGCATCGCCAGCGACGTGCCCGGCGCGAGCAAGCTCGCCTTCCGCGTGCCGCATATGCCGCCCTTGCCGGCGCTGGCATCGCTGCTGGCCGAGGCGGAAGCGGCGCGCGAGATGGTCGACATCGACGCCTTTGAGGAGCTTGGTCTGCGAATTGCCGGCGCAGCACTGGCAGTTGCCGGCGCAGCACTGCCTGTGGCCAGCGATGCGGTGCCGGGCGTCCGAGCGCCGAGCCGCCGCGACCAGAAACGGGTTGCCGAGGCGGTGCGGCAGATCGAGCTCCATGCCGACCGGCCGGTCTCGCTTTCCGAGCTTGCCTGCGCGACGGCGACCAGCCCGTATCATTTCCTGCGCACCTTCCGGCAGGTCGCCGGCATGACGCCCTATCAGTTTCTGCTGAGAACCCGGCTGCACCGCGCGGCGGTGCGGCTGCGCATGTCAGGCGATGCCATCTCGGCAATCGCCTTCGAGGCCGGTTTCAACGATTTGTCGACGTTCAACCGCCGTTTCCGGCGCGTCATGGGCGAGACGCCTGGCGACTATCGCGCCCGGCGGGTGGCTACCCGCTGATGCGTCCGCCTGCCTCCTGATACGCTCTTGGCTTGGAAAACGGTCCATCGCAGGCTTTTGCCCTGGCGGCGGCGAATGCGTTATGGCCAAATCGTCGCAATCAGAGGTATCCATTTGAATTTACCACTGAAATCCTCATTGGAAAAGCACCACGAATATTGGAGTTTCGGCCGTGCTTCCTATATAAGCGGTCAGTGATTCCTGATTAGATTGTGATCCGATTTGACCGACCAAAAACCCCCGCGCGGCGCCGACGGCGGCCCTACCGGCATCGAGCCCATCTCCATCATCGAGGAGATGCAGAGCTCCTACCTCTCTTATGCCATGAGCGTCATCGTCAGCCGTGCGCTGCCCGATGTACGCGACGGCCTGAAGCCGGTTCACCGCCGCATTCTCTATGCGGCGCATGAGAGCGGTTACCACTGGAACCGCAAATATGTGAAGTCGGCCCGCCCGGTCGCCGACGTGATGGGTAAATACCATCCGCATGGCGACGCCTCGATCTACGACGCCTTGGTGCGCATGGCGCAGGACTGGTCTCTGCGCGTGCCGCTGATCGACGGGCAGGGTAATTTCGGCTCCATCGACGGCGATCCGCCGGCGGCGATGCGCTACACCGAATCGCGGCTGACCAAGGTCGCACATGAGCTGCTGGAGGACATCGACAAGGAAACCGTCGATTTCCAGGAGACTTATGACGCCTCCGATACCGAGCCGAAGGTGCTGCCGGCGCGCTTCCCCAACCTTCTGGTCAACGGTTCCGGCGGCATTGCCGTAGGCATGGCCACCAACATTCCGCCGCATAATCTGGCCGAGATCTGCAACGGCGCGATCGCCATCATCGACAATCCGGCAATCGACTTGCCGGCGCTGATGGAGATCATTCCGGGTCCCGATTTCCCGACCGGCGGCATCGTGCTCGGCCGTTCCGGCATCTACAGCGCCTATGCGACGGGCCGTGGCTCCATCGTCATGCGCGGCAAGGTCAATGTCGAACAGCGCGGCAACGACCGTGAATCGATCATCATCACGGAAGTCCCGTACCAGGTGAACAAGGCCTCGATGATCGAGAAAATGGCCGAGCTGGTGCGCGACAAGCGCATCGAAGGCATTTCCGACATTCGCGACGAAAGCGACCGCCAGGGCTACCGCGTCGTCATCGAGCTGAAGCGCGACGCTGTCGCCGACGTCATTCTCAACCAGCTTTACCGCTTCACGCCGCTGCAGACCTCCTTCGGCGCCAATATGGTGGCGCTGAACGGCGGCAAGCCGGAAGTGATGAACCTGACTGACATGCTGAAGGCGTTTGTCAGCTTCCGCGAAGAGGTGATTAGCCGGCGCACGAAATTCCTGCTGCGCAAGGCGCGCGACCGCGCCCACGTGCTGGTCGGCCTCGCCATCGCCGTCGCCAACATCGACGAAGTCATCAAGCTGATCCGCACCGCGCCCGATCCGCAGACGGCGCGCGAGCAGTTGATGGAGCGACGCTGGCCCTCCGGGGACGTCGAGTCATTGATTCTGCTTATCGACGATCCGCGCCATCGCATCAACGAGGATGGCACCTACAACCTCTCCGAGGAACAGGCGCGCGCAATCCTCGAACTGCGCCTGCAGCGCCTGACCGCGCTCGGCCGTGACGAAATCGCCGACGAGCTGAACACCATCGGCGACGAGATCAAGGATTACCTCGATATTCTGTCGTCCCGCGCCCGCATCCAACAGATCGTCAAGGACGAGCTTGCCGCCGTGCGCGACGAGTTCGGCACGCCGCGCCGCACCGAGCTCACCGACGGCGGCGCCGACATGGAAGACGAGGACCTGATCCAGCGCGAGGACATGGTCGTCACCGTCAGCCATTCCGGCTATATCAAGCGCGTGCCGCTGTCGCTCTACCGGGCGCAACGCCGCGGCGGCAAGGGCCGCTCCGGCATGTCGACCAAGGAAGAGGATTTCGTCACCCGGCTGTTCGTCGCCAACACGCATACGCCGGTGCTGTTCTTCTCCTCGCGCGGCATCGTCTACAAGGAAAAGGTCTGGCGGCTGCCAATCGGCAATCCGCAGTCGCGCGGCAAGGCGCTGATCAACATGCTGCCGCTGGAGCAGGGCGAGCGCATCACCACCATCATGCCGCTGCCCGAGGACGAGACCAGCTGGGGCGAACTCGACGTCATGTTCGCCACCACGCGCGGCACCGTGCGCCGTAACAAGCTGTCCGAATTCGTCCAGGTCAACCGCAATGGCAAGATCGCCATGAAGCTGGAGGAGGAGGGCGACGAGATTCTCGGCGTCGAGACCTGCACAGACAATGACGATGTGCTTTTGACCGCCAGTTCCGGCCAGTGCATCCGCTTCCGCGTTGGCGATGTGCGCGTCTTCCAGAGCCGCAATTCGGTCGGCGTGCGCGGCATAAGCATGGCCGAGACCGACCGCATCATCTCCATGTCGGTGATCGAGCATGTCGATGCTTCGCCGGCGGAACGCTCCGCCTACCTCAAGCGGGCAGCACAGGAGCGGCGGCTTGCCGCCGAGGTGACCGGCGAGGAAGAAGAGATTGCACTCACCAATGAGGAGATTGGCGAGGAGACCGAGCTTTCCGACAGCCGTTACGAAGAGCTCAAGGCGCATGAGCAGTATGTGCTGACGGTGACCGAATATGGCTACGGCAAGCGCTCGTCATCCTACGATTTCCGCCTGACCGGACGCGGCGGCAAAGGCATCCGCGCCACCGACGTGTCGAAGGTGGCCGAGATCGGCCAGCTGGTGGCGACTTTCCCGGTCGGCAATGACGACCAGATCATGCTGGTTTCGGATGGCGGCACGGTCA